>NZ_FZOF01000007.1 GCF_900188405.1 Actinacidiphila glaucinigra
GTGTTTCGGTGGTCATAGCGTTAGGGAAACGCCCGGTTACATTCCGAACCCGGAAGCTAAGCCTTTCAGCGCCGATGGTACTGCAGGGGGGACCCTGTGGGAGAGTAGGACGCCGCCGAACAATTCTTGTAAAGCCCGTCGCCGGAGCCTCTTCAGAGGCCCGGCGGCGGGCTTTTTCATGCCCTGATGTAAGGTCGGGTGGAATCATCGGAGCGTACGTTCAACAGGAGGGGCCCCCGGTGGAGGTCCAGGAGACAAGGGTGCAGACGGATCGCGTCTTCACGATCCCCAACATCCTGAGCATGGCACGGCTGTTGGGCGTGCCCGTGTTCCTGTGGCTCATCCTGTGGCCGGAGTTCGGGGGTCCGAAGGTCGACGGTTGGGCGCTGCTGGTGCTCGCCCTGAGCGGTGTCAGTGACTACCTGGACGGGAAGCTCGCACGCCGCTGGAACCAGATCAGCAGCCTCGGCAGGGTGCTGGACCCGGCCGCGGACCGGCTCTACATCGTCTCCACGATCATCGGCCTGACCTGGCGCGGGATCCTACCGTGGTGGCTGACGGCCATCCTGGTGGCGCGGGACGTCGTCATGGGCGTGATGATCCTGGTCATGCGCCGGCACGGCTGGGGTCCGCCGCAGGTCAACTTCATGGGCAAGGCCGCCACCTTCAACCTGATGTACGCCTTCCCGTTGCTGCTGCTGAGCGACGGCGACGGGTGGCTGAACACGCTCGCTGCTATTTTCGGATGGGCGTTCGCCGGATGGGGTACAACGCTGTATTGGTGGGCAGGGATCCTCTACGTGGTCCAGGTCCGCCGACTCGTCAGGGCGGACGCCACGGCCGATTGAGCCCGCGTACCCGGCAGGAGAGCCTCCGGCCGGGTGCCCCGCGCGTGACCGGCGGTCCGGGGGACCGCGACGGTCCGCGTAAGAGAGAGCACGGGTGACGTCGGCAAGACAGTCGTCTCTTTGAGGAGGACGCTTCCGACATGAAGGCCGTCGTGATGGCCGGCGGCGAAGGTACGCGCCTTCGCCCGATGACCTCGAGCATGCCCAAGCCGCTGCTGCCGGTCGTGAATCAGCCGATCATGCAGCACGTGCTCAAGCTGCTCAAGCGGCACGGTCTGACCGAGACCGTGGTGACCGTGCAGTTCCTCGCCTCCCTCGTCAAGAACTACTTCGGCGACGGCGAGGAACTCGGCATGGAGCTCACCTACGCGAACGAGGAGAAGCCACTCGGCACCGCCGGCAGCGTCAAGAACGCCGAGGACGCACTCAAGGACGATTCGTTCCTGGTGATCTCGGGTGACGCCCTGACCGATTTCGACCTCACCGAGCTGATCAACTTCCACAAGGAGAAGGGCGCGCTCGTCACGGTCTGCCTGACCCGGGTGCCCAACCCCCTGGAGTTCGGCATCACCATCGTCGACGAAGAGGGCAAGGTCGAGCGCTTCCTCGAGAAGCCGACCTGGGGCCAGGTCTTCTCGGACACGGTGAACACCGGCATCTACGTCATGGAGCCCGAGGTCTTCGACTACGTCGAGCCCGATGTCTCCGTGGACTGGTCCGGTGACGTCTTCCCGCAGCTGATGAAGGAGGGCAAGCCCATCTACGGCTACATCGCCGAGGGCTACTGGGAGGACGTCGGCACCCACGAGAGCTACATCAAGGCGCAGGCGGACGTCCTCGAGGGCAAGGTGGACGTCGACCTCGAGGGCTTCGAGATCTCTCCCGGTGTCTGGGTCGCCGAGGGCGCGGAGGTGCACCCGGACGCGACGCTGCGCGGTCCCCTGTACGTCGGCGACTACGCCAAGGTCGAGGCCGGGGCCGAGCTGCGCGAGCACACGGTGATCGGCTCGAACGTCGTCGTGAAGTCCGGCGCCTTCCTGCACAAGGCCGTCGTCCACGACAACGTCTACATCGGGCCCCAGACCAATCTGCGCGGCTGCGTCATCGGCAAGAACACCGACGTCATGCGTGCGGCGCGGATCGACGACGGCGCGGTCATCGGCGACGAGTGCCTGATCGGCGAGGAGTCGATCATCGCGGGCGACGTCCGGGTGTACCCGTTCAAGACCATCGAGGCCGGCGCCTTCGTGAACACCTCGGTCATCTGGGAGTCCAGGGGCCAGGCGAACCTCTTCGGCGCGCGGGGCGTCTCCGGCATCCTCAACGTGGAGATCACCCCGGAGCTGGCGGTGCGTCTCGCGGGCGCGTACGCGACGACGCTGAAGAAGGGCGCCACCGTCACCACCGCCCGTGACCACTCCCGTGGTGCGCGTGCGCTCAAGCGAGCGGTGATCTCGGCGCTCCAGGCCAGCGCGATCGACGTGCGCGACCTGGAGAACGTGCCGATGCCCGTGGCGCGGCAGCAGACCGCCCGCGGCAGCGCCGGCGGCATCATGATCCGGACGAGCCCCGGCATCCCCGACTCGGTCGACATCATGTTCTTCGACGAACGCGGCGCCGACCTGTCGGCGGCCGGGCAGCGCAAGCTGGACCGCGTCTTCGCGCGCCAGGAGTACCGCCGTGCGTTCCCCGGTGAGATCGGCGACCTGAACTTCCCGGCGAGCGTCTTCGACTCCTACACCGGCGCGCTGCTGCGGGCCGTGGACACCTCGGGCATCGCCGAGGCGGGCCTGAAGGTCGTGGTCGACGCCGCGAACGGCAGCGCGGGCCTGGTCCTGCCGAGCCTGCTCGGCCGGCTCGGGGTGGACTCGCTGACGATCAACCCCGGTCTGAACGAGGCCAGGCCGACCGAGACCGCGGACAGCCGGCGGGCCGGCCTGGTCCGGCTCGGGGAGATCGTGGCGTCCTCGCGGGCCGCCTTCGGCGTGCGTTTCGACCCGGTGGGCGAGCGGCTGTCGCTGGTGGACGAGCGCGGCAAGATCATCGAGGACGACCGGGCCCTGCTGGTCCTGCTCGACCTGGTCGCCGCCGAGCGGCGCAGCGGCCGGGTGGCGCTCCCCGTGACGACGACACGCGTCGCCGAGCAGGTCGCGGCGTACCACGGCACGCAGGTGGAGTGGACGACGACCTCGCCGGACGACCTCACCCGGGTCGGCCGGCAGGACTCGACCATCTTCGGCGGTGACGGCAAGGGTGGCCTCATCGTCCCGGAGTTCAGCAGTGTCTTCGACGGCGCGGCGGCCTTCGTGCGGCTGATCGGCCTGGTGGCCCGTACGCAGCTCACCCTGAGCCAGATCGACGCCCGTATCCCGCGCGCCCACGTCCTCAAGCGGGACCTGGCGACACCGTGGGCGGTCAAGGGCATGGTGATGCGCCGCGTGGTCGAGGAGGCGGGCGACCGGAGCGTCGACACCACCGACGGCGTGCGCGTGGTCGAGGCGGACGGCCGCTGGGTGATGGTGCTGCCCGACCCGGCCGAGGCGGTCACCCACCTGTGGGCGGAGGGCCCGGACGACGCCTCCGCGCAGGCACTGCTCGACGAGTGGGCGGGGATCGTGGACAGCGCGGGCCGCTGATCCCGCCCCTGCGACGGCTCACGGGCCCCTCCCGACGCGACGAACGGCGCGTCGGGAGGGGCCCGTTCGAGGTCGGTGGCGGGGACGTGCGACGATGTGCGGCATGCCGCAGCAGCACCCCGATCGGAGCAGCGCCCCTGGGAGGGCCGTGACCCGGCGCCCGGACGCCTCCATGTCGCTGCTGAACAACGTCATGGAGCACAGCCTCGACGACGGGTACGCCGAGGCCGCCGCCCGCCGGGGCGCGACGGGTACGTCCCGTCTGCCCGGGACCCTGCGGGGCCGGCTGGTGCTGGCGCTGGGCCTGGTGCTGGCCGCCGTGGTGGTCACGGTAGGCGCTGCGCAGACGCAGGTGGCGGCCCCGACACTGGCCAAGGAGCGGCAGAAGCTCATCGACCGCATCGAGTCCGAGACCCGCACCGCCGACGAGCTGCAGAAGAGCGTGGACGAGCTGCGCGACGATGTTGCGGCCAGGCAGCGGCAGGCGCTCAACGACCAGGACGGCGAGGCGGAGCGCGTGGCGCTGCTCGCCGGGGCGACGCCGGTCGCGGGGCCGGGGATCGAGCTGGAGGTCAACGACGCCAAGGAGGCATCGTCGGGCGGCGGCAACGATCCGCGTACGACCAGTGACTTCTCGGACACCGGCCGTGTGCGCGACCGGGACATGCAGCGCGTCGTCAACGGCCTGTGGGCGTCGGGGGCGGAGGCCATCTCCATCAACGGGCAGCGTCTGACGTCGTTGTCGGCCATCCGTGCCGCGGGTGACGCCATACTGGTCGACAACCGGCCGCTGGTACCGCCCTACACGGTCCTGGCGATCGGGGACCCGCAGAAGCTGAGCACGTCCTTCCTGGACAGTGCGGACGGGCAGTACCTGCACGTCCTGCAGGAGAACTACGGGATCCGTACGCGCATCTCCGAGAAGGAGAAGCTGGAACTGCCCGCGGCTCCGAGCCTGATCATCCGCTCCGCGACCCCGGTCCCGTCGACCGGGCCGTCGTCGAGCGCATCCGGAAATGGGAAGGGTACGCATTGATCGCCGTACTGGGCCTGATCGTTGGAGTGGTGGTGGGCCTGGTGGTCCGCCCCGTGGTGCCGACGGTGGTCGAGCCCTACCTCCCGATCGCCGTGGTCGCCGCGCTCGACGCCGTCTTCGGCGGTCTGCGGGCCATGCTCGACGGGATCTTCGACGACAAGGTCTTCGTGGTCTCCTTCCTCTCCAACGTCGTCGTGGCCGCGCTGATCGTCTTCCTGGGCGACAAGCTGGGGGTGGGTGCGCAGCTCTCCACGGGTGTGGTCGTCGTCCTCGGTATCCGCATCTTCTCCAACGCCGCGGCCATCCGCCGCCATGTCTTCCGGGCGTGACAGCACGATGAGCGACGAGAGCGACCAGACGCCGGAGCGCCCGCAGTCCTCGCGCCCCGGCACTCCTGGCGAGCCCGCGGAACCCCGGAGGCCGGCGGAGCACCCCGGGCCCGAGCGGCCCGAGCGGCCCGAGCGGCCCGAGCCGCCCTTCCGCCCCGAGCCGCCCTTCCGCCCCGAGCCGTTCCAGCGCCCCGAGCTCCCGGCCCGCCCGGAGCTGCCCGCCGCCGGACCGATGCCGCCCACCGTGCCGGCGGACGCGGAGCCTTCCGCGCCGGGCCGGCAGCCGTCGCCGGACGCGGGGGAACCCGCGGGCCCGGCGCCCGGCGTGACCGGCCGGCAACGCCTCAAGGCGGGGCTGTGGCCGCCGCGGGTGTCGCGGGCCCAGCTGATCGTCGCGCTGCTGCTGTTCGTGCTGGGCCTCGGCCTGGCCATCCAGGTCCGCTCGACCAGCGACACCAGCGCGCTGCGCGGCGCCCGCCAGGAGGACCTGGTGCGCATCCTCGACGAGCTGGACAACCGCTCGCAGCGGCTGGGCGACGAGCGGCGGCGCCTGGAGGAGCAGCGCACGGAGCTGGAGAACAGCTCCGACCAGGCCGAGGAGGCCCGCAAGCAGACCGAGCAGAAGGCCGAGCAGCTCGGGGTGCTGGCCGGCACGGTCGCCGTCGAGGGTCCCGGGATCACGCTGACCGTCAACGACCCCCAGGACGCGGTCGAGGCCGACATGCTCCTCGACGCGCTCCAGGAGCTGCGCGCCGCGGGAGCGGAGGCGATCCAGATCAACGACGTGCGCGTCGTCGCCGACACCTACTTCACCCAGGGGTCGGGCGGGGTGCAGATCGACGGGCACAAGGTGAACGCGCCGTACCGCTTCAAGGTCATCGGTAATCCACAAGATCTCGAACCCGCCCTGAACATCCCGGGCGGCGTGGTACAGACTCTGGAGAAGGAGCAGGCCACAGCGGACGTGGCGCGATCGGAGAAGATCGTTGTCGACGCCTTGCGGCCGTCCGAGCAGCCTGACTACGCTCAGTCGTCAACCCGGTGATGCGGGGGCGAGTGGGGTATGCGGGGGAGGACGGGAGAATGCGGGGGGTCGCCGCACCGTTGGGGTGGTGCGTGAGAGAAACTGTGTGTTGGTCGTGACTGAGGGTTCGTCCTGCCCCACGGGCGGGTCTGTGTCGTTCAAGGGGAATCGCCCGTGAAGTTGTTCGGTAAGTGGTTCGGCAAGAGTTCGCGTCCGGCTGGTGACAGCCCTACCGCGCGTCACCGCGCGCCGCGGCACGTGCAGGGGGAGGGACCGGGCGAGGAGCGCCCGCTGTTCCGTGACGAGGCCGCTGCTCCGGGCGGTGACATTTCGGGCGGTCATGGTGCGGTTTCTGTTGACCCTGCGGCTGCGGGGCGCATAGGTTTCCAGCAACCATCAGCCTCTAGCACGGGTGGAGGGTCCTTGCCGGTCTGTGCGCGGTGCGGGTTCCAGAACGCGGAAGCGAGTCGTTTCTGCTCCAACTGCGGCGCGCCGTTGCGTGCCGGGGTTCCGTCCGAGCGTGCCTCCGAGACCACGTCCACGATCTCCATCTCCGGGATCGAGGCGTACGAGGCCGAGGCGACGGGACAGACCGTGCTGCCGGCGCTCTCCCCGGAGGCCCAGGCCGCGGTCGACGCGCTGCCCCCGGGCTCCGCGCTGCTGGTGGTGCGCCGTGGCCCCAACTCGGGGAGCCGTTTCCTCCTGGACGGTGAGCTGACCACGGCCGGCCGTCACCCGGAGAGCGACATCTTCCTGGACGACGTCACGGTCTCGCGGCGTCACGTGGAGTTCCGGCGCCAGCAGGACGGTTCCTTCACGGTCTCCGACGTCGGCAGCCTCAACGGCACCTACGTCAACCGCGAGCGGATCGACTCGGTGACCTTGTCCAGCGGCGACGAGGTACAGATCGGCAAGTACCGACTGGTCTTCTACGCGAGCCAGTGGGGCGCCTGACCCCCGCGAGGGAAGGTTCATGCTTCTTACACCGTCGGGCGGTGCCGGCAACGGCACCGCCACCGCGGACGACCGGCTGCTGAGCATCGGAGCGGTGCTCAACGAGTTGCGGGAGGAGTTCCCCGAGGTCACCATCTCCAAGATCCGCTTCCTGGAGGCGGAGGGGCTGGTGGAGCCGCAGCGCACTCCGTCGGGATACCGGAAGTTCACCGTCCGGGACGTGGAGCGGCTCGGGCATGTGCTGCGCATGCAGCGCGACCACTATCTTCCGCTCAAAGTGATCCGCGAGCACGTCGACGCCCTCGACCGCGGTGAGCCGCTGCCGCTGCCCGTCCCGTCCTCCGGGGAGTCCCGGGAACTGATCGAGGTCGGCCCGGTGGAACGGGAGGCGCCGCCGGCGCTGCGCATCGGCCGGGACGAGCTGCTGGCCGCGACGGGCGCCGAACCGGGTGAGCTCGCCCAGTGGGAGGCGTACGGGCTGGTGGAGGCCGGTACCGACGGCGACTACGACGCCGAAACGGTGAACATCGCCAAGATCGTGGCCGATCTGGGACGCTTCGGGCTCGAGCCGCGGCACTTGCGCGCGATGAAGGCCGCCGCCGAGCGTGAGGCCGGTCTGGTGGAGCAGGTGGTCGCGCCCCTGCGCAGGCACCGCAATCCGCAGACCAGGACGCACGCGGAGGCCACCGCGCGGGAGCTGGCGGCGCTGTCGGTCCGGTTGCACGCGGCGCTGGTGCAGTCCGCGCTCAGGGTGCGGCTCTTCTGAGCCGACGTGGCCAGGACACGCCCGGTCGGTGACCGGCCGGGCCTGTCCCGACTACCCAAACCTGCCGGGCACGGCCTAGGGTTGCTGTGTGAACGAGCTCGACGTCGTGGGTGTCCGGGTCGAAATGCCCTCCAACCAGCCGATTGTGCTCCTGCGGGAAGTGGGAGGCGACCGCTACCTGCCCATCTGGATCGGGCCGGGGGAGGCCACCGCCATCGCTTTCGCGCAGCAGGGCATGACGCCCGCGCGGCCGCTGACCCATGATCTGTTCAAGGACGTGCTCGAGGCCGTCGGCCAGACGCTGACCGAGGTCCGCATCACCGACCTGCGTGACGGCGTCTTCTACGCCGAGCTGGTGTTCGCCAGTGGCGTGGAGGTGAGCGCCCGTCCCTCGGATGCCATAGCGCTGGCGTTGCGCACCGGAACCCCGATCTACGGGAGCGACGGTGTGCTGGACGACGCCGGCATCGCCATTCCCGACGAGCAGGAGGACGAGGTCGAGAAGTTTCGCGAGTTCCTCGACCAGATCTCGCCCGAGGACTTCGGCACCAGCAGCCAATGAGGGCCCGCCGAGGCCATTCGTCCAGCCCTACCCTCGCCGTGGACACGGAAAACCACCTCTGGGGTTGATATCACTCGGCGTGCCGAGCGTGGCGATCGTTGACGCACCCGGAGTGACTGCCTACCGTCGAGATGGAAAGTCCCGATGGCACGTGCGCGTGCCCTGAGGGGTGCGAAGGGACGGGAGGTCGGCGTGAGAAGCACCGGCGACGGTACGGCCTTTGGCGGCCCGTATCCGATGCGCGGGGCCTTGGCCCGCAACGCCGCGACGCCCCCCGGAGGGGGTTCGGGCGACACCTCGGGACAGCTGCCGGAGGGGGCCGGCGAACGGGTCGGCTATCGGGGGCCCACCGCCTGCGCGGCGACCGGCATCACCTACCGCCAGCTGGACTACTGGGCGCGGACCGGGCTCGTGGAGCCCAGCATCCGGCCCGCGTACGGCTCGGGGACACAGCGGCTGTACAGCTTCCGGGACGTCGTGGTCCTCAAGATCGTCAAGCGGCTCCTCGACACGGGTGTGTCCCTGCAGAACATCCGCACCGCCGTGCAGCACCTGCGGTCCAGCGGGCCCGCGGAACTCACCCGTATGACGCTGATGAGCGACGGTGCGACGGTGTACGAGTGCACCTCGCCGGACGAGGTCGTCGACCTGCTCCAGGGCGGCCAGGGGATCTTCGGGATCGCCGTGGGCGTGGTGTGGCGGGACGTCGAGGGCGCCCTGTCGCAGCTGCACTCCGAGCGGGTCGACACCGGGGAGACCCTGGTCGGCCACAACCCGGGCGACGAGCTGGCGCGGCGCCGCAACCGCGCGGGCTGACCGGCCGGGCCCGACGCGCCACCCATCCGCCGTACACATGTACGGCGGATGTCGGAGCCGTGGTGCACCATCGATGACTGTGAGAAGCGCGCCGACCATCCTCCACCTCGACATGGACGCGTTCTTCGCCGCCGTCGAACAGGCCGCGAAGCCGAGTCTGCGGGGCAAGCCGGTCGTCGTGGGGGGTGTCGGGCCGCGCGGGGTGGTGGCGACCGCGTCGTACGAGGCCCGGGTGCACGGGGTGCACTCGGCCATGGCGATGGCCCATGCGCGCAGGCTGTGCCCGAACGCCGCCTACCTCGTTCCGCGCTTCGCGGTCTACCGGCAGATCAGCGACGTCGTCATGGAGTTGTTGTCGCGGCTTTCGCCGCTGGTCGAGCCGCTCAGCCTGGACGAGGCCTTCGTGGATCTGGAGGCGGGCGGGATCGCGGACGACCCGCGCGGCGTGGGGGAGCGGCTGAGGGCGGAGATCAAGGCGGCGACGGGGCTCACCGGCTCGGTGGGGCTCGCGGGTTCCAAGCTGCTCGCCAAGATCGCCTCGGAGCAGGCCAAGCCGGACGGGCTGGTGCTCATCGAGCCCGGCACCGAGCGTGAGCTGCTGGCCCCCATGCAGGTGCGCACGCTGCCCGGCGTGGGTCCCGCGACGGCGGAGCATCTGCGGCGGGCGGGCATCCTCACGGTCGGCGAGGTGGTGGAGGCGGGGGAGGCCGAGCTGGTGCGGCTGCTCGGCAAGGCGCACGGCGCCCATGTGCACGGGATGGCCCTGGGGGTCGACGAGCGGCCCGTGGTCGCCGACCGGGAGAGCAAGTCGGTCTCGGTCGAGGACACCTTCGACGTGGACCTCACCGACCGGGTACGGGTCCGGCTGGAGGTGGACCGGCTCGCCGACCGCTGCGTGCGCAGGCTGCGCTCCGCGGGCCGCTCGGGCCGCACGGTGGTGCTGAAGGTGCGGCGCTACGACTTCACGACGCTGACCCGCTCGGAGACCCTGCGCGCCCCGACCGACGACCTGGCGGTGGTGCGGGAGACCGCGGCTCGGCTGCTGGAGGCCGTCGACATCACCGGCGGCGTCCGGCTGCTCGGGGTCGGTGTCGCCGGGCTCGCCGACTTCACGCAGGAGGACCTGTTCGCCCAGGCGGCGGAACGGGACGAGGAGAACGCCGCGGACGAGGATCCCGGCGCGTCGCGGGCGGCGCCGGAGCGGCCCGCGGAGGAGGCCCGGGAGCCCGGGCCGGGGGAGCGGCGCTGGGTGCCCGGCCAGGACGTGCGGCACACCGAGTACGGCGCCGGGTGGGTGCAGGGCAGCGGCGTCGGCAGGGTCACCGTGCGGTTCGAGGAGCCGGGATCGGCGGCGCCGGGACGGGTGCGCACCTTCGCGGTGACCGATACGGAGCTGGAGCCGTCCGAGCCGCTCCCGCTGGTGTTACCGGGCCTGCCGGGGCTCCCGCGTCAGCTGTCGCCGGCCAGCGTGCCGAAGTCGCGGTCCGGCGGGGGCTCCGGCAAGGGGCCGGACAGCGAGGGGCCGCTCATGCCGTAGTGGTGGTAGAGCTGGAGCTCCTGCTCGGGGGAGAGGTGCCGGCCCACGCCGAAGTCCGGGGCGTCCTTGATCAGTGCCTTGTCGAACGGCACGCGCAGCTCTTCCCCGGTGAACTCGCTCGGCTCCAGCGGCACGAACGCGTCGCGGCTGAAGAGACCGGTGCGCACCGCGGCCCATTCGGGTTCCCCGGTGGCGTCGTCGAGGTACACCTCGTCGACGGTGCCGATCTTCATCCCGTTGCGGTCGAAGGCCCTGCGTCCGATGAGGCTGCGCGGATCGATGCCGGTCTGCACGGTCCCTCCAACTGGTCGCGATTAATCCTATTTAGGCACGAAAGGTGGCGGCTGTCACATGACCCGTTCCCTGACCGCGCTGGTACGCTGACAGCGGCTGCTGACCCCTTGCGGGAGAGTCCTGGCGACGCGGGGAACCGCACGTCGGGCGCCGAAGGAGCAAACCCTCCCCGGAATCTCTCAGGCATCCGTACCGCATGGGCGAGGTCACTCTGGAAAGCAGGAAAGGGCGGCACAAACCGTGCGCGGCTCCTTCCTCACCGACGGTGAAAGCCGTCCCGGCGCGTGTGCGGGACGGTGAAGCTCTCAGGTTCAGATGACAGAGGGGGAGGCCGTGTCGCGCCAGACCAGGAGGCCTCCGCTGATGACCGCCAACCGCATCCCACTCTCCGAGCTGGAGCGCGGCATCCCCTTCGAGCAGCGTCACATCGGGCCCGACGCCGGTGCGCAGGCCAAGATGCTCGCGCAGGTCGGCTACGGCTCGCTGGACGAGCTGACCGCCGCAGCCGTCCCGGACGCCATCAAGAGCGCCGAGGCGCTCGGCCTGTCCGGCGCCCGCACCGAGCCCGAGGTCCTCGCCGAGCTGCGTTCGCTCGCCGACCGCAACCAGGTGCTGCGGCCCATGATCGGCCTCGGCTACCACGGCACCTTCACCCCGCCGGTCATCCTGCGCAACGTCATGGAGAACCCCGCCTGGTACACGGCGTACACGCCCTACCAGCCGGAGATCTCCCAGGGCCGCCTGGAGGCCCTGCTGAACTTCCAGACGGTCGTCGCCGACCTCACCGGGCTGCCCACCTCCGGTGCTTCGCTGCTCGACGAGGGCACCGCGGCCGCCGAGGCGATGGCGCTCGCCCGCCGCGTCGGCAAGGTCAAGGACGGCGTCTTCCTGATCGACGCCGACGCCTTCCCGCAGACCGTCGCCGTGATCGAGACCCGCGCCGAGCCGACCGGTGTCGAGGTCGTCGTCGCCGACCTCAGCGACGGCATCCCGGCGGAGATCGCCGAGCGCGGCGTCTTCGGTGTGCTGCTGCAGTACCCGGGCGCCTCCGGCGCGGTGCGCGACCTCAAGCCGGTCGTCGAGCAGGCCCACGGAATCGGCGCGATCGTCACCGTCGCCGCCGACCTGCTGGCCCTGACCGTGCTCACCTCCCCGGGCGAGCTCGGCGCCGACATCGCGGTCGGCACCACCCAGCGCTTCGGCGTGCCCATGGGCTTCGGCGGCCCGCACGCCGGTTACATGGCCGTCCGCGACACGTACGCCCGCAGCCTGCCGGGCCGACTGGTCGGTGTCTCCGTCGACGCCGACGGCGACAGGGCCTACCGCCTGGCGCTGCAGACCCGTGAGCAGCACATCCGCCGCGAGAAGGCCACCAGCAACATCTGCACGGCGCAGGTGCTGCTCGCCGTCATGGCCGGGATGTACGCGGTCTACCACGGCCCCGACGGCCTGGCGCAGATCGCCCGCCGCACCCACCGCTACGCCGCGGTCCTCGCCGCCGGCCTGCGCGCCGGCGGCGTCGAGGTGACCACCGGCGCCTTCTTCGACACCGTCACCGCCCGTGTGCCCGGCCGTGCCGCCGAGGTCGTGGCCGCCGCCCGCGAGGCCGGGGTCAACCTGCGCGAGGTCGACGCCGACCTGGTCGGCATCGCCTGCGACGAGACCACCGGCCGCGCCGATCTCGCCGCGGTCTGGGGTGCCTTCGGCGTGACCGCCGACGTCGAGTCCCTCGACGCGGCCACCGAGGACGCGCTGCCCGCCGGCCTGGCCCGCGGTGTGGACTACCTGACCCACCCGGTCTTCCACCAGCACCGCTCCGAGACCGCGATGCTGCGCTACCTGCGCCGCCTCGCCGACCGCGACTACGCGCTGGACCGCGGCATGATCCCGCTGGGCTCCTGCACCATGAAGCTCAACGCGACCACCGAGATGGAGCCGGTCACCTGGCCCGAGTTCGGCGCGATGCACCCCTTCGCGCCGGCCGACCAGGCCGAGGGGTACCTGACCCTCATCCGTGAGCTGGAGGAGCGCCTCGCCGAGGTCACCGGCTACGACAAGGTCAGCCTCCAGCCGAACGCCGGCTCCCAGGGCGAGCTCGCCGGCCTGCTGGCCGTCCGCGCCTACCACCGCGCGAACGGCGACAGCCGGCGCACGGTCTGCCTCATCCCGTCCTCCGCGCACGGCACCAACGCCGCCAGCGCCGTGATGGCCGGTATGAAGGTCGTCGTCGTCAAGACCGCCGGCGACGGCGAGGTCGACGTCGAGGACCTGCGGGCCAAGATCGAGCAGCACCGCGAGGAACTCGCCGTGCTCATGGTCACCTACCCCTCCACGCACGGTGTCTTCGAGGAGCACATCGGCGACATCTGCGCCGCGGTGCACGACGCGGGCGGCCAGGTCTACGTGGACGGCGCGAACCTCAACGCCCTGGTGGGCCTCGCGAAGCCCGGCCACTTCGGCGGCGACGTGTCGCACCTGAACCTGCACAAGACCTTCTGCATCCCGCACGGCGGCGGCGGCCCCGGCGTGGGCCCGGTCGCGGTCCGCGCCCACCTCGCCCCGTACCTGCCCAACCACCCGCTCCAGCCGTCCGCCGGCCCGGAGACGGGCGTCGGCCCGATCTCGGCCGCGCCGTGGGGCTCGGCGGGCATACTCCCGATCTCCTGGGCGTATGTGCGCCTCATGGGCGGCGAGGGCCTCAAGCGCGCCACCCAGGTCGCCGTGCTCAGCGCGAACTACATCGCCAAGCGCCTGGAGCCGCACTTCCCGGTGCTCTACACCGGTCCCGGCGGGCTGGTCGCGCACGAGTGCATCATCGACCTGCGCCCGCTGACCAAGGAGACGGGCGTGACGGTCGACGACGTGGCCAAGCGCCTGATCGACTACGGCTTCCACGCGCCGACGATGTCGTTCCCGGTGGCCGGGACGCTGATGATCGAGCCGACGGAGAGCGAGAACCTCGCGGAGCTGGACCGCTTCTGCGACACGATGATCGCGATCCGCGCCGAGGTCGAGCGGGTCGGCTCGGGGGAGTGGCCCAAGGAGGACAACCCGCTGCGCAACGCCCCGCACACGGCCGCGGCCCTGGGCGGCGACTGGGAGCACCCGTACTCCCGTGAGGAGGCGGTCTTCCCCGCCGGTGTGTCGGCCGCGGACAAGTACTGGCCGCCGGTCCGCCGCATCGACGGCGCCTTCGGCGACCGCAACCTCGTCTGCTCCTGCCCCCCGCTCGAAGAGTACGACGCGTAAGGGCGGTTGACGCTCAAGGGTCGGCCCCGCTGCGACAGCGGGGTCGGCCCTGTGTCGTTCCCGGCCCGGTCAGGCCGCCGTGACGATGTGCTCGCTGCCGAGCGGGCGGTGCGGGGCGATGATCCGCCCGTCGGGGAGGAGCTCACCGGTGTCCTCGAAGAGGAGGACGCCGTTGCACAGCAGGCTCCAGCCCTGCTCGGGGTGGCTGGCCATGATGTGGGCGGCCTCGCGGTCGGGGCTGCCGGCGGACGGACACTGCGGCTGGTGCGGGCACATGGACGACGTCTTTCGCTGCGAGTGGTGTGAAGTACGGCTGCCTTGGGTAGGAACCTCAGTCATGCCGCTCCCCCGTTCAGTCGGTCGGTCCCAGTGTTGCTCTACTGAGGGATTTCCGCAGGGATTTCGCGTGAGCTGTCCTCGTTAGTTGGGGACGCATTCACTCGCGCGGGCGGTTGCCCGGACAATGCAACGCCTCCGTGACCGGACGGTCACGGAGGCGTGCGGGGTCGCCCCAGCCGGGAGTCTCAGGCGGTGGTGCCCAGCAGTGGTGGCGGAGCCAGCCGCAGGGTGAGCACCGGCACCAGGTCGGAGAGCCGGTGCATGCGGTGCGCGGCGATCCCCGGCGGGGCCGGCGCCAGCGGGATCAGCAGGTCGGAAGGGGCCGGCTGCGCGGTGCCCGCGTCGGACGCGACGTCCGCGTGCAGCCACAGCGTCAGCATGTACAGCCCCGGTACCGAGAGCAGGTGCGGCTGGTAAGGGGTGGTGAGCGCGTCGGCCTGGCGCAGCGCGCGCTCGGTGGAGGCAAGGTAGGGGCCCTCGCAGAAGTGCGAGAACGCCCAGCCGTCCGGGGTGTCCACCGTCTCGCCCGCGGCGGCCACCTTCTCGCCGGTACGGATGTGGAAGCGCCAGCCGGTCAGTCGCGCGCGCGGCAGTCCTCCCGGTTCGGTGATCACGGGGTCGAGGACGTGCAGCGGGAGCGGGTGCTCGGCGACCAGCGGCCCCGTGGCGTTGCGCAGCGAGGGGGTGCGGGCCTCGCGTACCGCGGTGGGGGAACTCAGGGCGGCGAGAACGCTCCGCAGGGCGGGAGCGGGGGCTGGGGCTACCTGCAGCGGCATGGTGGGCGGCCTCTCATGAGGAGACACGGGGGGTGCTCGGCGGGGTGCGGACAGCACTGTCAGCGATGGAGCAGACGACACGGCGGCAGGCCGGGACAGCCCGGATCCGTGAGGCGCGTGGGGGCGGCGACGAACGGAATCAGCGTGGGCATGCGGATCCCTTCCCGTGGCCGGTGCGTCGCGGGCGCGCGGCGGGTCGCGGAGGCTCTGCCTGTGAACGAAGGATATACGAGGTGTGTTCGCGCAGTGTTTCATCTAGCCGTCAGTGATATTACGGGCAAGGCGGTTCCAGGACACCCTGGGCAGGTAATTGCTCCCCGATTGCGCCGTCGCCCACGCCGTGAACTGCGCTTTCCGCGTTACTGCGGATGGCTGAATCTCGTCGGTGTTTTTCACGAGAGGGCCGCCGCCGGCATGTGAATTCCGTACATGCCCGCGGAATGTGCCGCGAGACGGTGCTCGTGGCCAGCTTAGCGGCTCCGGCGCGGGGCCGGGGGCCTTATCGATCTCAGGGCTGGGCATGATGTGATCACGGCCCACTCGAGGAAGGACCTCCGATGGGGGAAAAGGTCGCGGCCACGGGGTTCGACCTGGCCGACCGCCAGCGGTACCGCAGGAAGCTCAAGCAGTGCCTGCTGGGGTTGGAGCGACTGCTGGAGGAGAAGCGGTTCGACCGCCCCCGCAATCTCATGGGGCTGGAGATCGAACTCAATCTCACCGACCGCGACGGGCTGCCGCGCATGATGAACGAGGAGGTCCTCGAGCGCATCGCGAGCCGCGATTTCCAGACCGAGCTCGCACAGTTCAACATTGAGGTGAACATCGCGCCGCACCGGCTTTCCGGCCGGGTCCTGGACCGTCTCGCCGAAGAGTTGCGCATGGGTCTGGGATATGCCGAGGGAAAGGCCCGCGAGGTCGGCGCGCGCATCGTGATGGTGGGAATCCTGCCCACCCTCGGCGCGCAGGACCTGGTCGGTGCCAATCTCTCCCGCGTCGACCGCTACATGCTGCTGAACGACCGCATCCTGGCCGCCCGCGGCGAGGACATCACCCTCGACATCTCGGGGGTGGAGCGGCTGACCTGCGTCTCCGGCTCGATCGCCCCGGAGGCCGCGTGCACCTCGATGCAGATGCACCTCCAGGTCACCCCCGCGCGCTTCGCCGCGGTGTGGAACGCCGCGCAGGTGGTGGCCGGCCCGCAGGTCGCGCTCGGCGCCAACTCCCCGTTCCTGTTCGGCCGTGAGCTGTGGCGGGAGACCCGTCCCACCCTCTTCCAGCAGGCCACCGACACCCGGCCCGAGGAGCACCGGGCCCAGGGCGTGCGCCCGCTGACCTGGTTCGGCGAACGCTGGATCGACTCCGCGTACGACCTCTTCGCGGAGAACGTGCGCTACTTCCCCTCCCTGCTGCCCATCTGCGAGGACGAGGACCCGCTGCACGTCCTCGACGAGGGCGGGGTGCCGCAGCTGAAGGAACTCACGCTGCACAACGGCACGATCTACCGCTGGAACCGCCCGGTGTACGCGGTCGTCGACGGCGTGCCGCACCTGAGGGTGGAGAACCGGGTGATGCCCGCCGGGCCCACCGTCGCCGACGTCCTCGCCAACACCGCCTTCTACTACGGGCTCGTCCGCTCCCTCGCCGAGGCGTCGCGCCCCGTGTGGAGCCGGCTGCCGTTCGCGGCCGCCGAGGCGAACTTCGACGCCGCGTGCCGGTACGGCATCGACGCGGTGTTCACCTGGCCCCGGCAGGGGCGCGGCAGCGGTCTCGTGGAGATCGGTGCCGTCGAACTCGTCCTGGACGAACTGCTGCCGATGGCCGCCGCCGGACTGGACGCGTGGGGGATCGACCCGGTGGACCGGGACCACTACCTCGGCATCATCGAGGGCCGCTGCCGCAACCGCATGAACGGCGCCGAGTGGCAGGCCGTCGCCTTCCACCAGGAGCTGGACCGCGGGCTGGACCGGCAGCGGGCGCTGGCCGCGATGACCCTGCGCTACTGCGAGCTGATGCACACCGGCGCCCCCGTGCACGAGTGGCCGCGGCAACGCTGAGCCGCCGCCCGTGCCATCGCGCCGATGAGGCAGGATGGCGCGGGTGGAGGCAACTGTGGACGGTAATTCGGCGGAGCCGGGCGGGTCCCGGGCCGGGTCGGTGGAGCGGCTCGCCCCGCGGGCGCTGCGCAGCGAGACCCTCCTGGTGCTCGCGCTGTCGCTCGGGGCGAGCGCGCTCGCGGCACTGATCAGCTTCGTCGGGTCGCTGACCAAGCCCGGTGGGCTCAAGGACCAGGCGGCCACCCTCGTCGGCTCGCAGGCGCCGGGCCGTCCGTGGCTGGACCTGTCCTGGCAGCTGTTCGGCGTCGCCACCGCGCTCGTCCCGGTCGCACTCGTCGCCCATCTGCTGGCCCGCGAGGGCACGGGGATGCCGGCCATCGGGTTCGACCTGCGGCGTCCGCGGACCGACCTGCTGCGCGGCGCCGCCCTGGCCGCGGCCATCGGCGGCACCGGGCTGCTGTTCTACCTGGGCGCGCGCGCCTCCGGGTTCAACCTGACGGTCGTGCCGGAGTCGCTGCCCGACGTCTGGTGGAAGATCCCCGTGCTGATCGCCTCCGCGATCCAGAACGCCGTGCTCGAGGAGGTCGTCGTCGTCGGCTATCTCCTGCGCAGACTGGACCAGTTGGGCTGGACCCCGGTCGGCGCGCTGGTGGCCAGCAGTGTGCTGCGCGGCTCGTACCACCTGTACCAGGGCATCGGCGGGCTCATTGGGAACATGGCGATGGGCGTCGTCTTCGTGCTGCTCTACCGGCGCTGGGGCCGGGTGGGGCCGCTGGTGGCGGCCCACGCGCTCATCGACATCGTGGCCTTCGTGGGCTACGCCCTGCTCGCCGGGAAGGTCGGCTGGCTGCCGACCGCCTGAGGCCGACCTACGGGTGGGCGTGCAACTCGCCGTCGATCACGGTGACGGCACGGCCGCTGAGCCGCACGCGGTCGCCGCTGAGCACCGTGCGCACCAGGCCGGAACGCGCCGAGGCCTGCAGCCCGGTGAGTTCGTCGCGGCCCAGACGCCGTGACCAGAATGGGGCCAGCGCGGTGTGGGCGCTGCCGGTGACCGGGTCCTCGTCGATGCCGAGGGCGGGGAAGAAGCCGCGCGAGACGAAGTCGTAGCCGGTCGTCGCCGGGGACTCGGCGGCCGCGGTCACGATCAGGCCGCGGCGGGAGGGCAGCGCGGCGACGGCGGCGATGTCGGGCGTGAGCGCCCGTACGGTCCTCTCGTCGACGACCTCGACCATCAGGTCGCCCACGTCGTCGCCGGTCTCGTGCACCGACAGGACGTCGGCGCCGATCGCCGCGGAGATCTCGCCCGTGACGACGACCGAGGTCAGCGGGGCGACCGGGAAGTCCATGGTGATGGTGCCGTCGTCGGCGGCGGTCGTGGTGAGGACGCCGCAGCGGGCGCTGAACCGCACCGGGCCGCGGGCGGCGCCCGTGCTGTGCAGGATGTGCGCGGTGGCGAGGGTCGCGTGCCCGCACATGTTCACCTCGGCCCTGGGGGTGAACCAGCGCAGGGCCCAGTCCGCGTCCTGGGCGCCCGGCGTGGGATGGGCGAACGCGGTCTCGGAGAGGTTGACCTCGGCGGCCACCCGCTGGAGCCAGCCGTCCTCGGGGAAGCTGTCCGCGTCCAGCAGCAGCACGCCCGCGGGGTTGCCGGCGAAGGGGCGGTCGGTGAAGGCGTCGACGATACGGATCCGCATGTCGCGAGCCTACGGACGCGCGGACGCGAGCGGCCAGGGCCAATCGAGGGGGCGTGGCCCGCGCGGCGGGTGCCGCCGCCGGCTCCGCGTCCCAACCGGGTGCGCCTCCGGCCGGCTTGAGGCGGTGGAGGCGGATGCGGCCCGTGGTCCCCTCTCAGGCGGGCTGCGCGTCCTCGAGCATCGGGCGGACCAGGGAGGCGTGCGCGGCGAGCACGGCACGGCAGCGCGCGCGTTCCGGATGATCGGCGTCCGGCCCCAGAGGCGCACCGCGCGCTCGCCGCCCGGATCGACCGGCTCGGCGAGTTCGGCCGCGACGGCGACGAGGTCGGCCGGCGCTGAGCGCACCGGGACGTCCGGATCGGGGGCGGCGCGTTCGTCGAGCAGCGCGTGGAGGAGGGCGGGCAGTTCCGCGGAGAGCCGGGGAGGTCGGCCCACGGCACCTCGTCGCAGCCGCGCAGCGCGGGGTGCGTCGCACCGTCCCGCCCGGCGTCCGGACGGTCGCGGAGGAATCCCGCCGCCACCATGGCCTCCTTGGCCGCGGTGTCGATCACGCACATGGTGGTCCGCCTTCGGCTGTGTGATGCAGGATCACCACTGTGTCCTGTCCGGGCCGTTCGACGGCACGGACCAGGGGTGCGATGGCACATCGTGACGCCGGAGGAGGTGGCGGATGGACGGGGCGCCGGAGTCGGAGTACGTCCTGCGGGCCGTGGGGTACGTCGAGTCGCCGTTGCGGAGCCGGGACGAGGCGCCGAAGCAGGGGGACGAAGGGTCCCCGGAGGCGTGGCTGGTCTTCGAGCCCGGCGTCGCCCGGGCGTTGCGCGGGCTGCGGGCCGGCATGGACGTGGTCGTGCTGACCTGGCTGGACCGGGCCCGCAGGGACGTACTGGAGGTACGGCCGCGTGGAGACCGGGAACGGCCGCTCACCGGGGTGTTCGCCACGCGGTCGCCGGACCGGCCGAACCCGGTCGGGTTGCACCGCGTCCGGGTCGTCGAGGCGGACGGCCTGCGGTTGCGGGTGCGGGACCTGGAGGCACTGGACGGCACGCCCGTCCTGGACGTGAAGCCGGTGCTCGAACGGCCGGGCGATCGTTGACGGGATGGTGCCCGGTCGCCGGGGGCGGCCGGGCACCATCGAGTCGTCACACCTCAGGACGTGCCTGGCGGCGGGGTGAGCATCGTCCCGAAGACCGTGTCGAAGAAGTCCTCGAAGGCCTCGCCCGACCGGCCGGAACGCGCGGCGATCAGCGTTCCCTCCCAGGCGTTGAGCACGAACCGCGCCGTCCGCTCGGTGTCGAGGTCCGCCCGCAGGTCGCCGGCCCGCTGCGCCTCGGCGAGCGCGCCGGCGATCAGCGAGGCCCACAGGCCGAGGGACGTGCGGACGCCCGCGCGGATCGTCTCGCTGTGGTCGCCGATCTCTGCGCCGAAGTTGCCGAACATGCAGCCCCGGGTGAAGTCCGCGTCCGCGGTCTCTTCGCGCAGGAACTCGAAGTGCGCGCGCAGCCGGGCCAGCGGCGGGGTGCCGGGTTCCGCCAGTTCGTGCGTCCGAAGGCCCGCGCCGTAGCGGTCGAGCGCGACGAGGGCCAACGACTCCTTGCTGTCGAAGTGGTTGTAGAACGACCCCTTCGGTACGCCGGCCGCGTCCGTGATGTCCTTCACGCCCGCGGCGTTGTACCCCTTCGCGTGGAACTGCGCGACCGCCGCGTCGACGATCGCCTCGCGCATGCTCTGCCGGGCCATGGCGCCACCTCCTCCGCACCGCAATATGGCCGGTCGTCTCCCGCCTGTCAAAAATACACCCGGCAGGGCAGGCCCCGCCGGGTCAGGCCGCGGTGTCCAGCACGACCCGGAAGCGGGCCTTTCCGGACATCATGTGCGCGTACGCCTCGGGTGCCTGGGACAGGGGCATCGTCTCGATCATCGGGCGGATGCCGGAGCGCGAGCTGAACTCGAGGTTGTCCTCGTTCTCGATCGCCGAGCCGGTCAGGCTGCCGGTGATGGTGCGCGGGCCGAAGATCAAGTCGGGCGTGGCGACGGTGAGCGGGTCCATGGAGACGCCGACGACGACCATGTGCCCGCGCGCGGCGAGTCCGGGGACCAGCGGCGTCATCGAGGGGCCGCTCGCCGCCGTGGCGACGATGGCGTCCGCGCCGCCCAGCTTGCGGAGCTCGGCCCCGGGGTCCTGTGCCGAGCTGTCGATGTAGTGGCTCGCGCCGAGTTCGAGGGCGAGCCTCTCCTTCTCCTTGCCGCGGGCGATGGCGGCCACGCGGTAGCCGAGCCGGGCGGCGTACTGGAGGCCCAGGTGGCCGAGGCCGCCGATGCCCTGGATCGCCACGAGCCCGCCGGGCCGGACGTGCAGCCGGCTCAGGGCGCTGAAGGTCGTGAGGCCGGCGCAGAGCAGCGGGGCCGCGAGGGCGGGGGAGAGCTCGTCCGGCACCCGGACCAGGCCGCTGCTGCGGGCGATCACCACCTCGGCGTAGCCGCCGTCGGTGGTGGTGCCGGTCTGGGGCTGGTCGGCGCAGTTGACGAAGTCGCCGCGGCGGCAGGGCGTGCACTCGCCGCAGTGGCCGCCCAGGAAGCCCACGCCCACCCGGTCGCCGACGCTCCAGGCGCTCACGCCCTCGCCGACGGCGTCGATGACGCCGACGACCTCGTGGCCGGGGACCACCGGCTGCGACGGGTCGGCCCGCAGGCCCTCCACGGCGAGCGCGTCGGAGTGGCAGACGCCGCAGCTCTCCACCCTCAGCCGGACGTGCCCGGCGGGCGGGTCGACGATCTCGCGGGTGACGAGTTCGAAGTTGCGGGCGCCTGTGACCTCGAATGCGCGGTACGTGGACATGGTTCTCCTCGATGGGTCGACCGGTGGGGTTGGGGGTGGCCGGGCGGGACGCCACAGCGGCGGCGGCGCCGGCCGCGGCGCAGGCCGCACGCGTCGCGCCGGAGCGACGGGTGGACCTGCGCCGGAAGACCAATATGACCGGTCGTCTCAAATGCGTCAAGCGCCACCGGCGCGCCCGGACGCGTCCCGGGCGTGACGGCACCGGCCCGCCCCGACGGTGGTCGGGACGGGCCGGTGGGGGGTATCGGGGGCGGGGTGGGTCAGACGACCTGGGCGAAGCAGGCCGCGCTCACGGCTGCCGCGAGCACCATCAGGGACGCTGCCAGGAGGGGCTTGGGGACACGCATGGGAAGGCCTCCGTCTTCTCGGCCGGCGGGACCGGCGCGGTTCACAGGCAGTAGCGGACGAGCCACTCGTCGGCGCTGTACACGCGCCGGGCCGGGTCGGGTGCCGTGGCCGGGGTCTCCTGGACCATCTGGTCGGGCCGGATGCGCTCCGGGAGCTTGCCGAACCGGGCCCTGCGCGCAGTCGCGGCGGCATCGGGCGTCTTGTGTTGCGTGGGTGGCATCGCGTCGTCTCCTCCGCGGGCGGGGTGTCGTTTCCGTCGACGATGTCCCCCAGGCTGTCACCTGTCAAGGGGGTGATTCGTCTCATATGTAGCAGGGGTGGTCGACGTCTGGAGTGATGCGTCACCTGTTTGACAGGTGATGAATGGCTCTGTCACAGTCGTCACCATCCGGACAGGTGATGTTCCGGGCCGTGCCCGGGACATGCGAGAAAGGCCGATCGTGACCGAGACGAACCACATCGCGGTCGTCACCGCCGCCGGAGAGCGCCGCGACGGCCGGGCGACCGGTCCGGAGCAGTCGCCGGCCGGGGGATCGGCGCCGTGCTGCCCGGGCGCGGCCGCCCACCCGATCCGCCCCTGCTCCACGGCGCTCGCCGTCCCGGTGAACGCCGGGGCCACCGCCGTCTGAGGCCGTGCCCGCCGCCGCCCACCGAGGCGGCACCGTCCGTCCGCGTCGTGCCGGGGCCCAGGCTTCCGGCGCCCGCCGTTCCCCCGGGGCCGTTCGTGAGAGCCCTGTCCGGAGGTCGTCTTGCTCACCCTGCTGCTCATCGGGCTGGTCGGCGGATTCGTCACCGCCGTCTCCCCGTGTGTGCTCCCCGTACTGCCCCTGGTCTTCCTCTCGGGCGGGGTCCCGGCGTCCGGGAAGGGGGCGGAACCGGCGCGCAGAAGCCGGCCGTACGCGGTGATGGCCGGACTGGTCGTCAGCTTCAGCCTCATCACGCTGTTCGGCACCCTCGTGCTCGGCGCCCTGCCGGTGCCGCCGGACATCCTGCGGTGGGTGGGGCTCGGGGTGCTGCTCCTGCTGGGCGTGGCCATGATGTTCCCGGCCGTGCAGGACCTGCTGGAGCGCCCGTTCGCGCGGATCGGGCAGCGGCGCGTCGGGGGCGGCCGCGGCGGGTTCCTGCTGGGACTCGTCCTCGGGACGGTGTACGTGCCCTGCGCCGGTCCCGTGCTCGCCGCGATCGCCGTCGCCGGCGCCACCCACCGGATCGGCCCGGGGACGGTCGTGCTCGCCGTCGCCTTCGCGGTCGGCACCGCGATTCCGCTGCTCTTCTTCGCGCTGGCCGGCCGGAGGGTGGGCGAGCGGGTGCGCGCGTTCCGCGAACGGCAGCGCGGGGTGCGGTTCGCCGCCGGACTGACCTTCGTCGTGCTCGCCTTCGGCCTCACCTTCAACCTCACCGACGTCGTGCAGCGTGCCGTCCCCGACTACACCTCCCGCGTCAACGACGCGATCGCCGGCCCCGGCCTCCCGGGCGGGCACGGCACCTCCGGCTCGCGGGAGTTGCGCTCCTGCGCGGAGGAACCCGAGGCCGTCCTCCTGGACTGCGGCGCGGCGCCGGAGATATCGGGAATCCAGCAGTGGCTCAACACGCCGGGCGACGCGCCGCTGACGAAGAAGTCACTGGCCGGCAAGGTCGTCCTCGTCGACTTCTGGGCCTACTCCTGCATCAACTGCCAGCGGGCCATCGAGCACGTCGGCGCCTGGTACGAGAACTACCGGTCCGACGGCCTCGTGGTCATCGGCGTGCACACGCCCGAGTACGCCTTCGAGCGCGTCCCCGGCAACATCGCGGCGGGCGCCCGGCGGCTCGGTGTCGACTACCCGGTGGCGCTGGACAACGACTACGCGACCTGGGACAACTTCGGCAACCAGGCCTGGCCCACCCAGTACCTGATCGACGCCCGCGGCACGGTCCGACACGTCGCCGTCGGCGAGGGCGGCTACGGCGGCACCGAGTCGCTGATCCGGCGCCTGCTCGCCGACGCCCGCCCCGGCGTCGCACTGCCGCCGCCCACGGACGTCCCCGACGACACCCCGACGGACCAGAGGCAGACCCCGGAGATCCCGCTGGGGGCGGGCCGCAGTGCCGCCGTGGTGAACGGACCCGTGACCACGGGCACCGGTGAGTTCGCCCGCCCGGAGGCGCTCCTTCCCGGCCAGGCCGCCCTGACCGGGACCTGGCAGGCGGGCGCGGAAGCGGTCACCAGCGGGCGGAACGCCGGGATCACGCTGGACTTCTTCGCCCGCGACGTCTACCTCGACGTCGGTGGCACCGGAACGGTCACCGCGACCCTGGACGGGCGCACCACCACCCTCCCTGTCTCCGGCGCCCCCGGTATCCGCCGTGTGGTGAGCGGGAGTTCGGCCCGCCAGGGTGTCCTGACGCTGAAGCTCTCGCCCGGGCTCAGCGCCTACTCCTTCACCTTCGGCTGACCGGCCGGCCGTCGGCCTGCCGTACCGCCACCGCCCCCGGCCGTGACACGGCCGGGGGCGGTGGCGCGCGGACGGCGCGCGGACGACGGAACGGGGCGGATCGAGGGCACGGCACCAGTGATGGTGCCGTGCCCTCGATCCGCCCCGATCCGGTCCCCGCCACCGATGCTCAGGTCGGCGTCGCCGGCGTGCGGGGAAGCCGGCGTCCGCCGGCCCGGCTCAGAAGGAGTCGACGTCGACGACGGCCGCCGCGAACGCCTCCGGTGCCTCCTGGGGCACGTTGTGGCCGATGCCCCTCAGCGTCCGGTGGGCGTACCTGCCCGAGAACTTGGCGCGGTAGGCGGCTCCCTCCCCGGCCGGGGTGAACGGATCGTCCTCACCGTCGAGGGTGATGGTGGGCACCCCGATCATCGGGCCCGCGGCGAGCCGCCGCTCCAGGCGGTCGTGGCGCGGATCGCCCTTCGCGAGGCCGAGCCGCCAGCGGTAGTTGTGGAGCACGATGGCGACGTAGTCCGGGTTCTCGAAGGACGCCGCGGTGCGGCGGAACGTGGCGTCGTCGAACTCCCACGTGGGGGAGTTGAACTCCCAGACCAGACGGGCGAGGTCGTGCCGGTTCTCCTCCAGGCCGAGGCGGCCCCGCTCGGTGGCGAAGTAGTACTGGTACCACCACGCCCACTCGGCCTTCGGCGGCAGCGGCTGCTTGTTCGCGTCCCGGTTGGTGATCAGGTAGCCGGTGACGGAGACCAGGGCCTTGCAGCGCTCCGGCCAGACGGCGGCGATGATGTCGGCGGTCCGCGACCCCCAGTCGTAGCCGGCCAGCACGGCCTTCTCGATCCGCAGGGCGTTCATCAGGGCGATGACGTCGAGCGCCACCACCGACTGCTGGGCGTTGCGGAACGCCCGCGGCGACAGGAAGCGCGTCGTGCCGTGGCCGCGCAGGTGCGGGACGATGACGCGGTAGCCCTCGGCCGCCAGCAGGGGCGCGACGTCGACGTAGCTGTGGATGTCGTACGGCCAGCCGTGCAGGAGTATCACCACGGGGCCGTCGGCGGGGCCGGACTCGGCGTAACCGATGTTCAGGACGCCGGCGTCGACCTGCTTGAGCGCGCCGAGGGAGGTGTACGGACCGCGGACCGGAGCCGTTCCCCCGGTGCCGGGCCCCGGCCCCGGCCCGTGCGCCGCCGCCGAAGCGGGTGGTGACGCGAGGCCCGACAGCCCCGCGAGCGACGCCGCGGCCGCGCCCGCGCCGAAAACCTTGCCGAAGCTCCGCCTGTCGATCATTCCCAACCTTCTTTCACGTTCCGGGGATTCTCCCGTCGGCAACCCTTGCACGCGCAAGCGTCACCGGTCAAGGTGGTGACGGATGGGCGGGTGGGTCGCGGAATCGTCGCCGGTCCGGGGAGGGGCGGCAGGTCGGGCCGCGGAAGGGGGTGGCAGGATGGCGTCCGGTCGTGCCCCGCGCGTGCCGCCCGCGCGGCTGCCGTCTCGGGCCGGCCTCCTCGGGCCCCGTGCGGCAGCGTCGCCGGCGGACGGCCCACCACGCGGCTGCCGCGCCCGCATCGCGGTGGCACGCGTCCTCGTCGCTACCGCTGGAGTTCCGCCATGTCCCATCGCACCGGCCTGATCCTCGACTTCGGCGGTGTCCTCACCACGCCCCTGCTGCCCGCCGTACTCGCCTTCGAGCGGCGCGAGGGGCTGGCCGAGGGCGCCTGCATCACCGCGCTCTACCTCGACGAGGAGGGCACCCGGCGCACGCACGACCTCGAACGCGGCGCGATCACCCAGGAGGAGTGGAACGCCGCGGCGGCCCGCAGCCTCGGCGTGGCGCCCGACAACCTCATGGGCCGGATCTTCGCCGACCTGCGGCCCGAGACGGCCCTGATCGACGCCGCGGCCGCCGCCCGGCGCGCCGGGGTGCGCGTGGGGATCCTGTCCAACTCCGTCGGCTTCGCGCCGTGGGACCTCTACGAGGGCTACGACCTGGAGGGTTCCTACGACGCGGTGGTCATCTCCGAGCACCACGGGATGCGCAAGCCGGAGCCCGCCATCTTCGAACTGGCACTGAAGGAGCTCGGTCTGCCCGCCGAGGCCTGCGTGTTCGTGGACGACACCGAGCAGTACCTCGCACCGGCCGCCGAGTTGGGGCTCGCCGGCGTCCACGCCAAGGACCCCGAGGAGACGATCGCGCAGCTGGAGGTCCTGCTCGGCGTCGCTCTGCGCTGACGGCCCGTAGGGGGCGGGCCGGCGTGTGCGGCCCGCCCGTACGCGTCCGGATCAGATCCCGGAGGCCAGCCGCCGCAGGATCCGCTCCGCGGGTTCCTCGGTCGCGTGACGGTGGCCGGTGCCGGCCCACAGGTGGATCCGCTCCTGGTCGCCGGCGGCGGCCGCCGCCCTGCGCATCGGGCCGGTCAGATGGTGCAGGGCCGGGTAGCCGGCCGGTGCCGCGTCGGTGTGGCGGTCGGTGAACTCGTTGCGCAGCGCCCGCGCCGGGCGTCCCGTGAACGCCCGGGTCACCACCGTCCCGGTGCGTGCCGGGTCGGCCAGCGCCGCCCTGTGCGGAGCGGAGGTGCCGGCCTCTTCGGCGCGCGTCAGGACGGTGCCGACCATGACCGCGTCGGCTCCGGCGCGCAGCGCACCGGCCACGGCGGCGGGGGTCGCCAGGCCGCCGGCGGCGACGAGCGGCAGGGGTACGGCCGCGCGCACCTCGCCGAGCAGGTCCTCCAGGGGGACCGCCGCCGGTGTGTGCTGCGGGGTGAGGGTGCCGGAGTGACCGCCCGCGGCGGACGCCTGGACCGCCAGCACGTCGGCGCCCGCCTCCGCGGCCGCCCGGGCCTCCGCGGCCGAGGTGACGGTCTGCACGACCAGGCTGCCCGCGGCTCGCAGCCCCGAGACGACCGAGGCCTGCGGGATGCCGAAGGTGAAGCTCACCACCGGCACCGGGTCGGAGAGCAGCAGGGCGACCTTGTCCGCCCAGTGGTCGTCGTCCTCGACGAGCTCCGCGGCCGGTGTGTCGACGCCGTGGATCCCGGCGTCGGGCGCGATGGCGTGGGCGTAGCGCCGGAAGGCGTCGGGGTCGACCGGGACGGGATTGGGCGCGAAGAGGTTGACGCCGAAGGGCACCCCCGCGGACCGGACGGCGGCGATCTGCTCGGCCAGCGCCGCGGTGGTGCGGTACCCGCCGGGCACGAAACCCAGACCGCCGGCCCGGGCGGCCGCGGTGACCAGTGCGGGAGTGGTGGGACCGCCGGCCATCGGCGCGGCGAGGACCGGGGTGTCCACCCCGAGTGCGACCAGTGGCGAGACCATGATGTGAGTGTTCCTCCTGCGGAGTGGCGACGCTCGTTCGCGGGGTGGGGCAGGGGTCGGGCCGTGTCGGCCGGGGGCCGCTCGCCGGCGTCACCGGACGGCCCGCGCTTGCCAGTATACGACCGCCCAACTATTTTTATTTGACCGGTCGACTACTATCGATCGTCCCCGATCCGGCCGCCCTCCGCACGCGGGCGGGCGCCGCCCTTCCTACCTTTGAGCACAGAGGAGAACCGACATGAGCGTTGATCCGACGGACACGACGAACGGCCCGATGCGCGAGGTGGTGTCCCGCTGGAAGGCCGCCTTCGACGGCCACCGGCCGGACGAGATGGCCGGGTTGTTCACCGCCGACGCCCTGTTCCAGGGCTTCGGGCCCGAGGTCACGGCGGGCCGCGACGCGGTGCGCGCCTACTACGAGGCCGTGACGGAGGACCGCTGGGCGGACGTGGGGAAGATCCAGGGCTACCGCATCGGCGACGAAGTGGCCGGCGGCTTCGCCGACGTCGTCTTCCGGGGCGCGGAGGGCTGGACGGCCCCCGTGCATCTCTCGCTGGTCCTGCTGCGCGAGGGTGACGACTGGCTGATCCGCGCCTACCACGTCTCCCGGATCGTCACCGACCACTGAGACCGGACGTCACCCGCCGTGCGGGCGGGGCCCGTTGCGAGGTTGTGCCTCCCAGCAGGGAGGCAACCGGTCGTGGCGGCGCCCCGGCCCGCGGGCGCAGGGTGGGGGCAGGCGGGACCGGTGTCACGTCGCCGGCCCGGCCGTCCGTCCGGCCGCCCGAAGAACGTTCCGGCTGTTTTCCAGGTTCTATGAGAGGCAACACCGTGAAGGAGTTCCTGGTCGAGCTGACCACCACCGTCCCCGAGGGCACCGACCCGGCCGAGGTCGACCGGCGTCGTGCGGCCGAGGCCGTCCGGGCCGGTGAACTGGCCGCCGGCGGGCACCTCGTCCGGCTGTGGCGCCCGGTGGGCGAACTGCGCAGCATCGGGCTGTGGCGCGCCGACGACGAGGCCGGGCTGTACGAGAAGGTCCTCGGCACGCTGCCGCTGTGGCCGTGGATGTCCGCGGTCGTCACCGCGGTGCAGTCGCACCCCAACGACCCGGGTGATGCGGACGCCGCCGCCTGACCGAGCGCGCCCCGCCGCACACGGCACCCACACGGCTCCCCGCCGACCGGACACGGTCCCGGCGGGGGGCCGTGTCCGTCCCGCCCCGGAACCCGCCCGTCGAGGAAGATGTCATGAGCGAATCAATCCAGCGTCCGTCCGTCGCACCCGGCGGCCTCCCGGGCCCGCCCTGGGGCCACGTACTGCGGGTCGCGGCCGCGCTGGCGGCGGCGATGGGGGTCGGGCGCTTCGTGTACACCCCGATCCTCCCCCTGATGCACGCTCAGGCGCGCCTGACCGCCGGGGCCGGCGCGCACCTGGCCACCGCCAACTACGTCGGCTACCTCGTCGGCGCGCTGGCCGGGACCTTCCTTCCCCGGCTGACGCGCTCCGCCGCCGTCCTGCGCGGTTCACTGCTGCTGCTCGTCGCGAGCCTCGCCGCCATGCCGCTCACCCGTACGACCGCGGTGTGGCTGGTGCTGCGACTGGTCGCGGGCGCGGTGAGCGCGACGGTCTTCGTCATCGCCGTCAGCGCGCTCCTCGGGCGACTGCGCGAGCACCCCGCGCACCTGCCCGGCTGGGGCTTCGGCGGGGTCGGCGCCGGGATCGCCCTGTCCGGACTGCTCGTCCTCGTCCTGCGCGGTCTCGCCGACTGGCGGGCCGCGTGGTGGGCCTCCGCCGCCCTTGCCGCGCTGCTCTCGGTGCCGGCGTGGACGATGCGGACCGAGTCCGCGCCGGCCCCCGCGGCCGCGCCGGATCCCGGGGTGCGGGTGCGTACGGCGCCGCGCACGCACCGCTGGTTCGGCGCCCTGTTCGCCTCGTACACGCTGGAAGGCGTCGGCTACATCATCGCCGGCACCTTCCTGGTCGCCGCGATCGACCAGGGCTCACCCGGCCGGCTCGGCACCGGCGCCTGGGTGCTGGCCGGGGTGGCGGCTGTTCCCTCCGCCGCGCTGTGGGCGGGGCTGGGGCGGCGCTGGTCGCGGCCGGACGTACTGCTCGCCGCGCTGGTCGTGCAGGCCGCCGGGATCGCCCTGCCCGCCCTGGTCGAAGGGCCGGCCGCGGCGCTGGTCTCGGCGCTCCTCTTCGGCGCCACCTTCATCGGTGTGAGCACGCTGGCCCTCGCGGCCGGGACGCATCTGCGGTTCCCGCGCGCGGTCGCCCTGCTGACCGCCGGGTACTCGGTGGGCCAGATCCTCGGCCCGCTTGCCGTGGAGCCCCTGCTGCGCCACGGCTACCGGCAGGCGCTGGTCCTGGCGGCACTCGTCGTCCTGGCCGCCGCCGCGGTGGCGTTCGTGCTGCGTGTCGGGTTCCCGCACCGCATGGACCCGCCGGGTGCCGGGGAGGCGGTGCCCGGCGGGGTCGCGTCCGCCGGTGCCCGGGGTCTTTGACAGTTGCCGACCGGTCGTCTACTTTTTGAATGACCGGTCGTCTAGTGCCGGATTCCCAGGACATCCCCCCACGGAGTAAGGAACACCATGAGCGTTCAGGGTCAGAAGGTCGCGGTCGTCACGGGTGCCTCGCAGGGCATCGGCGCGGGGCTGGTCGAGGGGTACCGGAAGCTGGGGTACGCGGTCGTGGCCACCTCGCGCAGCATCGCGGAGTCGGCGGACCCGCGAGTGGTGACGGTGCGGGGGGACGTCGCGGAGCGCGGGACGGCGGAGCGGGTGATCGCGACGGCGGTGGAGCGCTTCGGCCGGGTGGACACGCTGGTCAACAACGCGGGGATCTTCGTGGCGAAGCCGTTCACGGAGTACACCGAGGAGGACTACCGCGCGGTGCTGGGTGTGAACGTGGACGGGTTCTTCCGGATCACGCAGCTGGCGGTGGAGCGGATGCTGCAGCAGGGCGGCGGCCACGTCGTCCAGATCTCCAGCAGCCTCGGTGACCAGGCGGACGCGAAGGTGACGTCGGTGCTGGCGTCCCTCACGAAGGGCGGTCTGCAGGCGGCGACGCGGGCGCTGGCCATCGAGTACGCGGAGCGCGGGATCCGCGCGAACGCGGTGGCGCTGGGCACCATCAAGACCCCGATGCACCCGGTGGAGACCCACGAGGTGCTGGCGGGCCTGCACCCGGTGGGGCGGATGGGGGAGATCGACGACATCGTCGAGGCGGTGCTCTACCTGGAGAAGGCCCCGTTCGTGACGGGTGTGACCCTCCCCGTGGACGGCGGCCAGACCGCCGGCCGCTGACCGGCCCCGACGGTCACCGCACGAGTGCACGGCGAAGGCCCCGGACGGAGACGTCCGGGGCCTTCGCCGTGTCGGGGTGCCGTGGCCCCTGCCGCGTCAGGCGCCGGGGGTGGCGCTCGGGGACTGGGAGAGGGCGGACTTGGCGCGCCGGGTCTCCTCGTCGGCGAGGACCTCCGGCCGGTCGTGGAGCAGCGCGTCCATGGTCAGCTCCGCCACCGTCGCGGAGCTGATCTTGGGGGCGTCCGTCCAGGAGCTCAGCTCGGTGTCCACGAAGCTCGCGTGGACGCCCATCACCAGCGTCCCCTGCGGCTGCAGCGCCTGCCGGAGGGCGTCGGTGAGCGACCACTCCGCCGCCTTGGAGGCCGCGTATCCGGGGATCAGCGGCTGACCGACCCAGGAGGCCAGCGAGAGCATGTTCACCAGCGCCCCGCCCCCGTTCGCGGCGAGGACCGGGGCGAAGGCGCGGGAAACCGCCCAGGTGCCGAAGTAGTTGACCTCCATCGCCTGGCGCGCGCCGTCGAAGGGGCCGTCCAGCAGGCGGGTGCCGGTGCCGCCCGTGCCCGCGTTGTTGATCACGATGCTGACGTCGCCGGCCGCGGCGGCCGCCGCGGCGATCTCCTCGGGCTTGGTGACGTCCAGGCGCAGGGGGACGAGGCAGTCGTCGACCAGGCTCTGGTCGACGAGGCTTTCCGGATCCCGGACGCCCGCATAGACCCTGGACGCGCCGTGGGTGATGAGCGCGCGCGCGAAGGCGCGGCCGATGCCGCGATTCGCGCCCGTCACCAGGGCGACCGACCCCTTGATGTGCATCGTGCCTCCTTGCTGCGGGCGTGCGCTGCCCGGACGGCGCCGCGCGGTCGTCGGCGGCCCGGGCGGTGCGGCAGCCCTCGGGGCAGGCGCGGACCGGCCTGCGGGGCCAGGCTAACAGCTGACTTTAAGTGTGAAAGTCAGATGGTCCGGCCGGTGGGCCGGTGGCCTCGGCCCACTCGGCGAGCCTCCGCAGGGCCCGCTCGGAGGCGGTCGCGGGCTCCGCGGTGTAGACGCCGAGGATCTGGTCCGGATCGCCGGTGACGGCCAGCGCCTCGTACTGCAGGGTGAGTTCACCGACCACGGGATGGTGGAAGTGCTTGACCCCGTAGGTGCGGCGCCTGATGTCGTGGTCGTCCCACCACGCCCGGAAGTCATCGTCGCGAGCGGACAGTTCGCCGACGAGTTCGCCGAGCCGGGAGTCGTGGGGGTGCTTGCCGGCGTAGAGGCGGAGCGCGGCGACGGAGGTGCGTGCCACGCCCGACCAGTCGTCGTAGAGGGTGCGGGCGGCCTCGTCCAGGAAGATGAAGCGGGCCATGTTCCGCTGCCGCTGGGGGAGCGCGTCGAAGTCGGTGTAGAGCGCGCGGGCGAGCCGGTTGGCCGCCAGGACGTCGGTGCGGCGCCCCACGACCACCGCGGGCACGTCGGTCATCGTCTCCAGGAGGCGGTGCACGGCGGGACGCACCCGCTGCGGGGCCGGCGGACGGGCCGCCGGACGTCCCGGCCTGGCCAGCGCGAACAGATGGTCCCGCTCGTCGTCGGTCAGGCACAGGGCACGGGCGAGAGCGGCGAGGACGGTCCCGGAGGCGTTGACGTGGTGCCCGCGCTCCAGGCGCACGTAGTAGTCCACGCTGACGCCGGCCAGCTGGGCGATCTCCTCACGGCGCAGCCCGGGCACCCGCCGGGCGGTCGGCCTGGGGGCCAGGCCGGCCCGCTCCGGGGAGATCCTCGCGCGGCGTGAGCGCAGGAAGTCCCCCAGAGCGGTGTTCCGGGTGCCGGCCCCGGTCGGGTACGCGTCCATCTCTTTCACGTTACGACGCCCGCAAGGCGAGAACGCGCCGCGGACGGGTACTGCCGGACCCCCCCGGGCCGGGCGTCAGGGCCGGGCCGCGGCGTGGTTGTCCCACGCCTGCTCCAGGGCGCGGGTCAGCATCTCGGCGGACTGCAGCCCGGTCACGCCGTACTTCCGGTCCAGCACGAAGAACGGGACCCCGCCGGCGCCGAGCTCCGCGGCCAGCCGCTCGTCGGCCCGGACGTCGCCGGCGTAGGCGTCGGGGTCCGCGAGGACGGCGTCCGCCTCCGCCCGGTCCAGTCCCGCCTCGACCGCCAGGTCCAGCTGGGTCTCCCGGTCGTAGACGGAGCGCTCGTCCGCGAAGTTCACCCGGAAGGCGATGTCGAGGAACTCCTGCTGGACGCCGCGCTCCTTGGCCAGGTGCGCCAGCCGGTGGACGTCGAAGGTGTTGCCGTACACGCGGCCGCCGATCCGGAAGCCCAGGCCCTCGGCGCCGGCCTCGGCGGCGGCGTGCTCCTCCCGGGCGACCTGCTGCTCGCGGGTGCGCCCGTACTGCGCGGCCACGGCGTCGATGATCGGTGTCGAGCCGTTCCGGGCGTCCGGGTTGAGCTCGAACGAGCGGTGCAGCACCTCGACGCCGTCCCGGTGCTCGAAGCCGGCGAGGGCCCGCTCGAAGCGTGCCCGGCCGACGTAGCACCAGGGGCAGGCGATGTCGGTCCAGATCTCGACGCGCATGTCTGAGGATCTCCCTTTTCGTGGGTTCGGTGGGGGTGTGGGTGCGGCGCCGCGCGGCCCCCGGTGAAGGGGTGGTGGGGCCGCGCGGCGCCGCTGCCAGTGGGGTGCCGGGAGGGGTCAGGCGGCCTTGAGCTGCGCGGCGACCCGGACGACCCGCTCGGCCTGGACGCGGGCCGCGGTACGGGTGACCTCGTCCACGGGGTTGTTGCCCTGGCCGTCCACGTGGGAGGTGCCGTAGGGGTTGCCGTCGATGAACTTGGACGGCTGGGTGAAGCCCGGGGTGACCGTGATCCCGCCGAAGTGGTGGATCGAGGTGTAGAGGGACAGCAGCGTGGCCTCCTGGCCCGCGTGCGAGGTGGCGCTGGAGACGAAGCCGCTGAAGACCTTGTCGATCAGCTTGCCCTCGGCCCAGAGCCCGCCCAGGGTGTCGATGAACTGCTTCAGCTGCGCCGAGACGTTGCCGAAGCGGGTGGGGGTGCCCAGGATGACGGCGTCGGCCCACTCGATGTCCTCGGGCGTGGCGTGCGGGACGTGCGCGGTGGCCGCGTGGTGGGCGGACCAGGCCGGGTTGGTGTCGATGGCGGCCTGCGGGGCGAGCTCGGCGGTCTTGACCAGGCGGACCTCGGCGCCGGCCTTGACGGCGGCGTCGTGCAGTTCCTTGGCGATCTCGGTGATGGTGCCGGTCGACGAGTAGTAGACGATGGCGAGCTTGACGGGGGTGGCCACAGGAGGCGCTCCGTTCCTTGTGTTTCGTTGCGAGGGGGGTGAGCGAACCGGACTAACTGACCGGTCGCCTATTTGAAGCTAGACGACCGGTCGACAACTGTCAAAGACATGTGCCCGCACCGAAATGGCGATCAACGGGTCTCATTGACCGGTCAAGGAGCTAAAGTGGGGTGATGGCCTCCACGAAGCAGCAGTCGCAGCCTCTCAGCGCGAGTGAGGAAGCGTTCGTGCGTGCGCTGAGCCGGGTGCTCCTGGAGCTCCCGCGTGCCGTCGACGCCGACATGGTCGAGGGGGCGGGGCTGCCGCTCTCCGAGTACACGCCGCTGATGTTCCTGTCGGAGACCCCCGGGCGCGGGATGCGGATGAGCGAACTCGCCGCCGTCTGCAGTCTCTCCCTCAGCGGGATGACCCGCGTCGTCATCCGGCTGGAGAAGCACGGCTGGGTGGAGCGGGTCAAGTGCGCCGAGGACGGCCGTGGTTGGAACGCCGTGCTGACGGACGCCGGGTTCGAACGCCTGGAGCAGGCGTGGCCGACGCACCTCGCCAGCGTGCGGCGCCACCTCGTCGACCACTTCGGCGACCAGGACCTCGCCGGGCTGACCCTCGCGCTGCAGCGTGTGGCGAGCGACCAGGGCGACCACTCCTGATCCCGGCCGCCCCGGGCCGGGGTGACCGCCGTCCCTCTCGACCCCGCGACGCCGGCCGGGCCCGGCCCGGGAGGTACTGCCGGACCCCTGTTGCGCGGGGCCTGCCTCGACCCGCCTGACCTGTGCCGACCGGTGTTTGCCTGGAGAGCGGACACCCATTCCCCGCTCCGCAGGACGGGGCGCACAGTAAGGCGGACAGCATGACCGAGCACGCACGTGTCACCACCCCGTTCGGAGCGCGGACCACCGCGGCGGAGGTCGTCGCCGGCGTGGACCTCACCGGGCGGCGGGCCGTCGTCACCGGCGGCTCCTCGGGCATCGGCGTGGAGACGGCACGCGCCCTCGCCGCCGCGGGCGCCGAGGTCACCCTCGCCGTACGCGACACCGCCGCCGGCGCGCGGACCGCCGAAGGCATCACCGCCACCACCGGCAACGAGCGGGTCCTGACGGCACCCCTGGACCTGTCCGACCGGTCGTCGGTCGCCGGCTTCGTGGCCGCGTGGGAAGGGCCGCTGCACATCCTCGTCGACAACGCGGGCGTCATGGCGTCCCCCGAGACCCGCACCCCCGAGGGGTGGGAGCTGCAGTTCGCCACCAACCACCTCGGCCACTTCGCGCTGACCACCGGCCTGCATCCGGCGCTCAGGGCTGCCGGCGACGCACGCGTCGTCGTGGTCGCCTCGGTCGGTCACGTCAACGGCGACGTCCTCTTCGACGACGTCAACTTCGAGCTGCGGCCCTACGACGCCTGGGCCGCCTACAGCCAGTCCAAGACCGCCAACGTGCTGTTCGCGGTGGAGGCCGCCGCGCGCTGGGCGGGCGACGGCATCAGCGTCAACGCCCTCAACCCCGGCCGGATCGCCGAGACCAACCTCGCCCGGCACATCGCGTCGGCGCTCGACGCCCCCGCGTCCTTCGAGCCGGGCAGGAGTGACGGGGTGTCGGTGAAGGACGTCGGGCAGGGCGCCGCCACATCGGTGCTGCTCGCGGCGTCCCCCCTGGTCGCGGGGGTCACCGGCCGGTACTTCGAGGACTGCGCCGAGGCCGCCCCTCACCGGCCGGGGCTGCGCCGCGGGGTGGCCGCCCATGCCCTGGACCCGCGGAGCGCGGCACGCCTGTGGCGGCTCTCCCTCGACATGCTCGCCGCCGCGCCCGCGACCACCTCCTGACCGGAGCCGCCGGGCCGCCGCCGCGCGGCCGCTGTCCGCGGGAAAGGTGTGCCGAGGTCGGGCGCGGGTCTTGCCCTCTTGTTCGTCACCTGTCAAAATGGTGACATGATGCATGTGTTCAAGTGCGGTCTGCCCGTGCTGGACTTCGTGGGAACCCTGAGGCGCCGACGCAACCCGGACCCCCAGGAGATGCTCACCACACCGGGGAGCCTCGACGCCTGGTTCCGCGAGTCGGGGCTCGTCGACGCGGACGTGCTCTCGGAGCCGTCCGACGTGGAGCGGGCGGTCTCCCTCCGTGAGGCGATCTTCTCGCTCGTCAGGTCCGCCCTGAACAGGGAGGGTTACGACGCCGACGCGCTCGCGCTCCTCAACGCGACGGCCCGCGGGCCGTCCGCCGTCCCGCAGCTCACCAGGGAGGGGCGCAGGGTCGAGGCGACACCGCAGCAGGCGCTGTCCTCGCTGGCCCGCGAGGCCGTGCGGCTCCTGAGCGGCCCGGACGCCGAGCTGGTCAAGGAGTGCAGCAGGCCGGAGTGCACTCAGATCTACCTCGACCGCTCGCACGGCAGCCGCCGCGAGTGGTGCGCCATGGACCCCTGCGGCAACCGCGTGAAGGCGGCGGCGTACCGCGCGCGCAAGAAGGCGGCCACGCCTCCCCTGGCGGCGTCCGCCGCGCGGGGCGGGTAGACGTACGACACGCCCGGGTGGCCGGGCCCCGCAACGGGGCCCGGCCACCCGGGCGTGCGCGTGCGTGCCGCGGGACGCACGTTCAGGGATCCCGAGTGTCCTGCGCCGCCGGGCGGTCCTCGGCCAGCCAGTGGGTGTGCCACCGCCTGGCCCAGCCGAGGGACACGTACCCCGTGCGCATCCCTAGCCGGGCCTCGGGGTCCTGGAAGGCCTTGCGCATGTGCCCGATCACCACCAGGGCGATCGCCCAGGCCAGGACGTCGTGGACGAAGATGGCGCTGGTGCGGGAGACCGCCGGCAGCAGCCCGGTGAACCACATCAGCAGCCCGGTGGCCGTCATGACCAGCACGGCCCCGGCGAGCCAGCCCGCGTAGAGCTTCTGACCGGCGTTGAACTTGCCGGCGGGGCGCAGGTCCGGCGCGGTCAGGCGCTTGCGTGCGGCCCGCAGCCAGCGCCTGTCGTACGCGGCGAAACGGTTCAGCCTGCGCAGGTCGGCGCGGAAGGCCGGCGAGACGAGCCCGAGCAGGAGGGGCAGCGGCAGCAGGATCCCCGACCACTCGTGGACCGTCGCGACCAGATGGCGCCGCCCGACCAGCTGGGCCAGCGGCCCCAGGTAGAGGCAGGCCGCGGTCGTCAGGCACAGCAGCATCAGCAGACCGGTGCCCCGGTGCACCCAGCGCTCGGCCCGGGTGAACCGCAGCACGCGCGCGGAGCGCTCAGGCTGCCTGCGCGTCGCCACGCCGGTCGGCCCCGTCGAGCCAGCCGTCGACGTCATAGCCGTACTCCTCCCAGTAGCCGGGGATGACCTCGTCGGTCACGGTGATTCCGGACAGCCACTTGGCCGACTTGTAGAAGTACATCGGCGCGGCGTAGAGCCGGACGGGGCCGCCGTGCTCGTGGCTGACGGGCTTGTCCTGCATCTTCAGGGCGACCAGCATGTCGGGGCGGCGGGCCTGGTCGAGGGTCAGGCTCTCGGTGTAGACGCCGTCGAAGCAGGTGAAGTAGATCGCCTTGCCCTCGGGGCGCACCCCCGCGGCGTCCAGCAGGTCGGACAGCAGGACGCCCTCGAAGGGGGTGTCCGCCACCCGCCAGCCGTCGGTGCACAGCACGTCGCGCACGAGCCGCTTCTGCGGGAGCGCGCGCAGGTCGTCGAGCGTGTACGTGCGCGGACGGTCCACCAGACCGTTGACCTTCAGCCGGTAGGTCCGCGCGTCCTTGCGCGGCACCGAGCCGACGACGCTGTAGTAGCGGAAGCCGCCCGGGTTGGGCAGGACCCCGGTGAGCCCGGTGGGGTCGGCCTGCGAGGCGGCGCCGAGGAAGTTCTCCCAGCCGCGCTGCAGCCAGGGCGCCGCGGCGACGCCGGCGACGCCTGCACCGAGCATGCCGAGCATGGCGCGGCGCGCGACGGGGGCCCCGCGCTCCGGCAGGTTCTCCTGGTCGGCCATGGTCATCACGCACCCTTCCGCGAGACGAACTCGGCGGCCCGCTCGGCGACGGCGTAGACGGTCGCGTTGGTGTTCCCGGAGACGATCGACGGCATCACCGAGGCGTCGGCGACGCGCAGCCCCTCGATGCCGCGGACCCTCAGCTCCTCGTCGACCACGGCACCCTCGTCGGTGCCGAGCCGGCACGTGCCGACCGGGTGGAAGTAGGACGCCAGCCCCTTGGCGCCTCCGGCCGCCCACGCGTCGTAGGAGCTGCGGTGCCCGCGGGTGAAGACCATGGCGTTGATCGCCGACGAGCCGCCCGGCCCCCGGCCCCGCGCGAGGGCGACGGGCGTCCCGGTGTGCGCCTGCCCGGTCGTGCGGTCGCCCCAGTCGGACGACGTGCCCGGCAACCGGGGCCACGCGGGGGGAACCGGCATCTCCTCGGGCACCTCGGAACCGCCGGCCTCCAGCAGCAGGACGCGGGCTCCGCCGTCCTCGGACAGGCGCGCGGCCAGCACACTGCCGGCCGTTCCCGCGCCCACCACGACGTAGTCGTATTCCACAGCCTGGCTCACGCAGCCCTCTCCTGTTCCGGCGACGCGATGACCGTCTCGTCACCCATTGAAGTGGTGATGACTTTCGCACAGCAAAAAGTCACCTGTCAAGGTGGTGATGGATTCCAAGGGGTGGACTCATATCCCGTATGTCAGTGAGAAATGCCCAGGTTGGGATCGGTATGCTCCGCAGTTACTTGCATAGTGCATCGCTTCCCTGATCTACTCCTTGACGCAGCAAGCGCAACTGGCCGGGGTCTGCGGCTCTCGTGTGCACGCCCGTCAGGACAAGAAGAGGGATCTTCGTGAGCTTCCACCGTCGGGGCGGTGACGCACCGGGCCGTCGTACGACCGCGATGTGCCGGCCGAATTCCTCCGCCGATCCGGCCTGTGCCCTTCCTTCCCTTTCGTCTTTCCTTCACGGGGGCGGGAGTTGTGGTGGGCGCCCGGAATTCGGCTGGTGAACCCCGTGCCTTTCCCGTTCACCGTCCGGTCGATCCGGCCGGCTGCCGGCGTGGGAACCCCCGCGTGCCGGCGGCTGCCACGTCGGGGCCGGTCAGCGCCGGTGCCGACGCCCGGTCCGGAGTCCGGCGGCGAACCGGTCTGCAATGGCTCGATAGTGACGGTGCCTCAGTTCCGCGGGGAGTGTCGTGAGTAGAATCCGCGAGCCTTCCACTGGCCGGCGGTGCGTCATATCGCAGTGCCGTCAGGTGAATTGGCTCCATTCGTTCAAGATTTGGGATCGTTGATGACATCAGAAACATCAAACCGCCGGCATGCCAGGCGGCGCAGGCCCGGCCTGCTGGCGGCAGCTGCCGGGCTGGTGGTCGCGGGTTCGGTGGCGGTGCCGCTGACGGCGCAGGCGACCGGTGCCGCGCCGGCGGACACCGCCCGGCAACGTGACTTCGCCGCGGCGGCCGAGGAGTACCGCGTGCCGGAGCAGCTGCTGCTGGCGGTGGCCTACCAGGAGTCGGCGTGGGACGGGCACGCCGGCAAGCACAGCACCACCGGCGGTTACGGCCCGATGCACCTGACCGATGTGACGGCGGAGATGGTGTCCGGCGGTGACGCGGGAGCGGTCGGCCGCAGTGACATCGCGTCGTTCGTCGCCGACCCGGCGCTGCACACGCTTCAGGCCGCGGCGAAGCTGACCGGCCTGTCCGCGCGGGAGCTGCGCGAGGACGAGGCGGCCAACATCCGGGGCGGCGCGGCGCTGCTGGCGTCGTACCAGAAGGCCGCGGGCGGTTCGGCCTCCGCGGAGGCCGGTGACTGGTACGGGGCGGTCGCCCGGTACAGCCAGGCCTCGCAAGCGCAGGGTGCCAAGGCGTTCGCGAACCGTGTCTTCGCCACCCTGGCCAAGGGCGCGGGCCGCACGACCGTGGACGGGCAGCGGGTCACCCTGGCGGCGATGCCGCAGGTCAAGCCCGCCACAGGCCAGTTGGCGAAGCTGCGTCTGAAGGCCGCGGCGACCGCGGACACCGAGTGCCCGGCGACCGTGGACTGCACCTTTGTGCCGGCGGCGTCGAGCAACGGTCAGGTCTCAAGCCGGCCCGGCAACGGGATCCGGATCGACTCGATCGTCATCCACGACATCGAGGGCTCGTACGAGTCCGCGATCGCGACCTTCCAGACCCCGGGCAGCTCGGCTGCCTCGCACTATGTGATGCGGTCCGCGGACGGCGCGGTGACGCAGATGATGCCCACCAAGGACATCGCCTTCCACGCGGGCAACTACTCCACCAACATGCACTCCATCGGCATCGAGCACGAGGGCTTCGCCGCGCACGGCGCCGAGTGGTACACCGAGGCGCAGTACGAGGCGACCGCGGAGCTGGTGAAGTACCTGGCCGAGCGCTTCGACATCCCGTTGGACCGGCAGCACATCGTCGGCCACGACAACGTTGTCGGCCCGTCGTCGGCGACCGTGTCGGGCATGCACTGGGACCCGGCCGACGGCTGGGACTGGGAGCACTTCATGGCTCTCGTCGGCGCGCCGGCCGAGGGCAGGCACGGGGTCGGTGACATCGGCTCGGTGGTGACCATCGCCCCCGGGTTCGAGCGGAACCAGCAGACCGTCGAGGTCTGCCCGTCCGACGACCCGACCGGCGCCACCCCCGAGTGCACCAAGGTGACGCACGCGTCGAACTCCCTGTTCGTGCGGACCGCCCCCAGCGCCACCGCGCCCCTGTTCGGGGACCAGGCGATCCACTCCGGTGGCGACGGCACCGACCGGATCAACGACTGGGGCAGCACCGTGCAGGCCGGCCAGCAGTTCGTGGTCGCCGGCAAGGAGGGCCCCTGGACCGCCATCTGGTTCAGCGGCAGCAAGGTGTGGTTCCACAACCCGCTCGGCGCCAACACCATCGTGGCGCGCGGCGGTTACACCATCATCAAGGCCGGCGTGACGCCCGCCACGCCGCCCGCCAAGGTGTACGGTTCCAGCTACCCGGACGCCGCGGAGTACCCGGCCGGCTACGGCGCCTCCACCCAGGCCCCGCTGAGCATGTACAGCATCCCGTCCGGCCAGGCCTACGTCGCCACCGCGGCGCCGGCCCTGACCGACGACTACTTCAAGGCCGACGGCAAGGTCGTCTTCGGCGCCAAGAAGATGTACACGATCCAGTACAACCACCGCACCGCGCTGGTCTACGCGAACGACGTCATCGCCACGCAGCGCCCCGCGCACAACGATCGCTGACGCCGTACGACGCCTGAGGGTGGGGCCCGTGAGCCACGGCTTCCGGGCCCCACCCGCGTCCGGGCCCCTGCCCCTTCCGCCCTTTCGCCCGACCCGGTCCGGCGCGGGCCCCCGGTGAGCGGGACTCACCGACTGCACCACATCTGGAGCCACAGGTGCGCACAGCACTCCTGCCCGCAGCACTCGCCACCGCCGCCCTCGGGGTGTCCGCCGTCTCCTGCGCGGACGCGTCGCGCACCAGTGACACGACTGCCGGGGCGACCGTGCAGGACCTGCGGGTGGGGGCCGTCTGCTCCTCGCACTTCGCCTTCGCCACCGACGTCTCCTGCGGGCTGGTCGGATTCGGCGACGTCCGCTTCCACTGCGCGGGTGAGCACGGCGACGAGCCGTGCCCCAGGACCCGTTCCGTGACGTTCGAGAACATCGGCAGGACCTCGGTGCGGCTCGTGGCGGTCAGCGGCTCGGCGCCGGGCGAGCGGCACGAGTCCGTCTCCCGCGCGCTGCCGACCGGGGCGCGGGCGACCGTGGCCCCGCGGGCCGGCGACGGGTACCTCTACGACGTCCTGCTGCGCGCGGACACCGGCTCGGCGGCGGTGGGCGTCGTCGCGGTCTCCTGAACGACGGCGGGTGGGCCCCGCGGAAAGCACGAGGTGGCGGTGTGGTTAACATATGAGCACCGCCTAGCTCGAAAGATAAGCCTGTGACTGTCAACGAGGACTCGTTCACCGACTGGAAGCACCGCGAGGAGATCGCGGAATCGATGATTCCGATCATCGGGAAGCTGCACAGGGAGCGGGACGTGACCGTCCTGCTGCACAGCCGCTCCTTGGTGAACAAGTCGGTGATCAGCATCCTCAAGGCCCACCGCTTCGTCCGGCAGATCGCCGGACAGGAGCTCTCCGTCACCGAGACGCTGCCGTTCCTGCGGGCCCTCACCACGCTCGACCTCGGCCCGTCCCAGATCGACCTCGGCATGCTCGCCGCGACGTACCGGGCCGACGACCGCGGGCTGTCCGTCGAGGAGTTCACCGCCGGGGCGGTCGCTGGCGCCACCGGTGCCAACAAGATCGAGCGCCGCGAGCCGCGCGACGTCGTCCTCTACGGATTCGGCCGCATCGGCCGTCTTCTCGCCCGGCTGCTGATCGAGAAGTCCGGTTCCGGCAACGGCCTGCGGCTGCGCGCCGTCGTCGTCCGCAAGGGCTCCGGCCGGGCCGCCGAAGACCTCGTCAAGCGCGCCTCGCTGCTGCGCCGCGACTCCATCCACGGCCAGTTCCAGGGCACGATCACCGTCGACGAGGCGAACAGCACGATCATCGCCAACGGCAACGCGATCAGGGTGATCTACGCCGACGACCCGGCGTCGCTGGACTACACGGCGTACGGCATCAACAACGCCATCCTCATCGACAACACGGGCAAGTGGCGGGACCGCGAGGGGCTTTCGCAGCACCTGCGTCCCGGCGTCGACAAGGTCGTCCTGACCGCGCCGGGCAAGGGCGACGTCCCCAACGTCGTCCACGGCGTCAACCACGACATGATCAAGCCGGACGAGCGGATCCTGTCCTGCGCCTCCTGCACCACCAACGCGATCGTGCCGCCGCTGAAGGCGATGGCGGACGAGTACGGCGTGCTGCGCGGCCACGTCGAGACGGTCCACTCGTTCACCAACGACCAGAACCTGCTGGACAACTACCACAGCTCCGACCGCCGCGGCCGTTCGGCGCCGCTCAACATGGTCATCACCGAGACCGGTGCCGCCTCGGCCGTCGCCAAGGCGCTGCCCGACCTCAAGGCGAGGATCACCGGCAGCTCCATCCGGGTGCCGGTGCCGGACGTCTCGATCGCGATCCTCAGCCTGCAGCTCGCCCGCGAGACCACCCGCGAGGAGGTCCTCGACCACCTCCGCGAGGTGTCGCTGACCTCGCCGCTCAAGCGCCAGATCGACTTCATCAGCGCCCCCGACGCCGTCTCCAGCGACTTCATCGGCTCGCGCCACGCCTCGATCGTCGACGCCGGCGCCACCAAGGTCGACGGCGACAACGCCATCCTCTACCTCTGGTACGACAACGAGTTCGGCTACTCCTGCCAGGTCATCCGGGTCGTCCAGCACGTCTCCGAGGTCGAGTACCCGACCTACCCCGCCGCGCGGGTCTGACCGTCCCGCGCGCCGGTGCGCCGCGGCGGTCCCCCGACCGCAAATCGTTTGCGCGCACCGGCGGGCGGCCCGCAGCATGGGCCGCATGAGAGCGATGGCGACAACGGCGGGCGGATACTGAGTGGCCGTGCACGAGGAAGAACGCCTGGTCCTGCGCGGGCCGGGGGGAGTGCCGCAACTGACGTACGTCGAGGGGGTCAGGGACGGCCGTCCCTGGGCCGACCTCGCGGAAGCGGTGGGACCGGACCCCGTGCCGGCCGTGCTCGCGGGCCTGCCGGGGTGGGCGGTGTCGGGCTCCGTCGAACTGGGGGAGCGGCTTGTCCGGCATGGCGCCCGGGTCCTGCGGCACGCCCATGGGATGGAGCGCGACCTCGTCGCCGACCCCCCGCCGCCCGAGTGGGCCTCGTGGCCGCTGCCCGAGGGGCTGCGCGCCGTCCCCTGCGACCGCCCGGCCCGGGAGCTGTTCCCCGCGTGGCGCGCCGCCTTCGCAGCCGGTCACCCCGACCACCACGAGGGCGGTGACGAGGAGGCCCTCGACGTACAGCTGGCCCCGGTGCTGTCGGGCGCCGTGCTCGGGCCGGTCCTGCCGTGCAGCACCCTGGCGGTCGACGGGGCCGACCATGTCGTCGCCGGGGTCGTCGTGACGGACCGAGACGGCCTCCCGTGGGTCGCCACGGTCTTCCGGCAGCCGGATTCGCGTTACGCCGGTCTCGGTTCCCTGCTGCTGCGCCGGGTGCTGGCGGACGCGGCGACGGGCGGTCTCGCACGGATCGGCCTGGCGGTGAGCGACGCCAATCCCGCCCGCGGGCTGTACGAGCGGCTGGGGTTCGCGGTGACCGGCACCTCGCTCACCGTCCTCGTCCCCTGAGGGGGCGGGGCCTCCGGCGCCGGGCTCAACCGCCGCCGGCGAAGCGGGCGTTCAACAGAGCGAGACGGCGCTCGTGCGCCTCCTCCGGCAGTCGGCCGCTGCGCATGAGGGTGACCAGGCCGTGCAGCCCGGCCCAGTAGGTCTCCGTGAGGAGGTCCGGCGCGCCGTCGGCGCCCGCCACCGGCTCCACGGCGCGCAGCAGTTCACCGAAGGCCTCGCGCAGGGCCGCCGGGGCTTCGGGCGTGGCGAAGGGCAGACCGACGTGGTGCGTGAACATCGCGTCGTAGAGGGCCGGCCGCCGTCGCGCGAACGCCGTGTACGCCCCGCCCACCGCGGCGAGGGTCTCCCGCGGCCCCGTCACCGCGGCGCGCGCCTCCCGCAGCCCGGCGGCCAGTTCCGCGAACCCCTCCACCGCCACGGCGGCCATGATGGCGTCCTTGCCCTTGAAGTGGCTGTAGAGGACGGGCTGGCTGTACTCGATCTCGGCGGCCAGCCGCCGTGTGGTGACCGCGTCCCAGCCCTCGGCCTCCGCCAGTTCCCGCGCGGCCGTGATGATCAGCTGCTCGCGCTCGGCTCGCTCGCGCTCCCGGCGCGTCCGGATCGTCATGCGTGAAATTCTAGCACCGCTAGACCTTCTGTCGATGCTCTGCTAGCTTCGCTCTTGTCCCTAGCGCTGCTAGCAAGGAGATGTGGACGTGACCACCACCGCGTACACCCTGGCCATCGTGCTCGACCTCCTGGTGCTCTTCATCGGAGCCCGGTTCCTGCTCCAGCCCCGCCCCGCGGCCGCCGCCTACGGCGTGCCCGCCGAGGGGGAGGGAGCCGGCGCCTACCTGGCCGTCAAGGGCCTGCGGGACGCCACCTTCGGGGTGATGGGCCTGGCCCTGCTCGCCTTCGCCGGTGCCCGCGCCGAGGCCTGGTTCATGCTGATCGTGGCGCTCGCCCCGCTCGGCGACACCCTGATAGTCCTGCGGCACGGCGGCACCAAGGCCGTCGCCTTCGGCATCCACTTCGCCACGGCGGTCGTCGTCCTCGTCAGCGCCGCCCTGCTCTTCGCCGTGTGACCCGGCGGTTCCCGCAGCCCGTCAGAACCCCGCAAGGCCCCGCAAGACCCGAGATCGTCCGGACAAGGAGCCCGCAATGTCATTGATCGTGCCCGACTTCGACGCCTCCGTGATCGTCCGCTCCACCGAGGCCGAGGTGATCGGCCGCGCCCCCACCACCGTCCGGCTGCTGGCCGACAGCAGCGCGACCGGCGGCGCGCTGTCCACCCAGCGCGTGACCCTGACGGGGGGCGCCGACGGCGCCCGGCCGCACCGGCACGACAGGTCGGCGGAGATGTTCTACATGCTGGACGGCGAGGCCCGGTTCCTGTCCGGGGACGAGGTCGTGACCGCCGGCGCCGGCGACCTGGTCGTCGTCCCGCCCGGGCGCCCCCACGCCTTCGCCGCGGCGCCCGGCTGCGACGCCGACATGCTCATCGTCATCACCCCGGGCGTCGAACGCTTCGAGTACTTCCGCCACTTGCAGCGCATCGCCCTGGGCGAGGTCACCCCGGAGAGCCTGCTGGAGGTGCAGGAGCGGTACGACACCTACTTCCTGCACAACGCGGCCTGGGACCGCCGTCGTTGAGCCGGGCCGCCGATGCGGCTCGGCACCGCGCGGGCCGGACCCCGCCGTGTCCCGCGCCGCAGCGTGGAGGCTGTGCCCGTCCGGGTGCCGGCCGCCGGTCCCGGGGAAGGGCGCCGCTGCCCGTTGCGGTTGCAGGTGATCATCGCGTCGGCGCTTGGTGCCGACGGACGGGTGCGGGTGTCCGGGCGAGCCGGGACAGACGACGTACTTCGCGTCCGGCACCCCTGAGCGGGAGGCGATGGAGACGCGTCACTCCGGGTGGGTGGCACGGCCGGCGCGGGGAGGCCGCGGCCCTCGCCCCCTCGCAGGGCATCGCCGTCCACCCGCTCCCGTGGTCCGAGGAGGCGCCCGCCGACCTCGCCGGGCGCGACCCGGCAGGCGGCTCCGATGCGTCAACTCCTCAGGGCGGCGGGCGACTTCGCCCGGCGGGCGGGGGCGGCCGACCCGGGGTTCCCCGGTGAGGGGCGAGTCCCCGGCGGTTGCGGCCGCAGGTCACCGCGAGTGTGCGGGTGAAGTACCTTAAGGGGGGTCTGGTTTGGCTCGCGGGATCGAGGTCGTACGACGTGCTGGTGGCGGATCGGTATCGCTTGGACGCGCCCATCGGCCGCGGCGGCATGGGCGAGGTGTGGCGGGCGACCGACGAGGTGCTGGGACGTCCCGTCGCGGTGAAGCTCCTGCTGGGCGACGGCTCGGACGCCTCCGCGGCCGCGCGCTTCCGGCTGGAGGCGCAGACGGCGGCGCGTCTGGGTCACCCGCACGTCGTGGCGGTCTTCGACTTCGGGGCCTGGGACGGGCGGTTCTTCCTCGTGATGGAACTGGTAGAGGGCGACAGCCTGGCCCAGTTGCTGGAGGCCGGCCACGTGCTGGGCGCCGAACACGTCGCGGTCGTCGCCGCGCAGGCCGCCGCGGGGCTGGCGGCCGCCCACCAGCAGGGCATCGTCCACCGCGACATCAAGCCGGGCAACCTGATGCTCGACGCCGCCGGTTCGCTCAAGATCGGCGACTTCGGCATAGCCCGGTTCGTCGACGATCCGGCCGCCGCGCTCACCATGACCGGGCAGATCGTCGGTACCAGCCTCTACCTCGCCCCCGAACGGGCCCTGGGCCAGAACGCGGGGCCGGCCTCCGACGTCTACGCCCTCGGGTGCGTCCTCTACCAACTGCTCACGGGCCGTACGCCGTTCCAGGGCGACAGCCCGACGGCCCTGCTGTACCAGCACATCGACAGCGCCCCCGTGCCGCCCTCGCAGCGGGGCGTCGACCTGCCCGCGGCCTTCGAGGGCTATCTGCTCGGGCTCCTGGCCAAGCAGCCCGAGGACCGGCCGACGGCCCGGGACGTGGCCGACTGGTTCCGCACCGACGCCTGGCGCGCGCACCCCGTCCCCCCGCCCGCCACCGTCGCGCCGCGCGGCGCCGCGAACGCCACCCCGAACGACGCCGGGACCAGGGCCGCCACCTCGGCGCTCGTGCGGCCGCCGGCGACGCGGTCCGCGCGCGGCACCCGGTCGGCGGCGCCCAGGCGGCGGGCGGCCCCGGCCCAGCGTCGCAGCCCCGGCGAGTTCATCCGCTACCGGCCGCGCGTCGCGAGCGCCATCGCCGGGGTGGTGGCCTTCGTGGTGGCCGTGATCCTCGGCATGGTCTGGTTCTCACCGGAGAGCAGCTCCGCCAAGACCCCCACCGACGGTCCGGGCGCGAGCCCGACCCAAGGGGCCGGGTCCTCGCCCCAGGCCGTCACACCGTCCGCGGACCGGGGTGACGACCAGGGCGACGGCGACGGCGAGGGCGACGGCGACGGCGAGGGCGACGACGACGCGCAGGACGAGGACTGAGCCGGGACCGTCAGCCCACGTCGCCCGCGCCCGGTGCGACCGCGCCGACGGCGACCAGCCCGATGAGCAGCGCGCCGAGCAGCACGCGGTAGATCACGAACGGCGTGAAGCTGTGCGTGGAGACGTACCTGAGGAACCAGGCGATGGCCGCGTAGCCCACGGCGAAGGCGATCCCGGTGGCGAGCAGCGTCGGGCCCCAGGCGGGGGCGGTCTCGCCGCCGATCTTGAACAGCTCCAGGGTGCCGGACGCGAGCACCGCCGGGATGGCCAGCAGGAAGGAGTAGCGGGCGGCCGCCTCACGGCTGTAGCCGAGGAAGAGCCCCGCGCTGATCGTGCCGCCGGAGCGGGACACACCGGGGATGAGGGCGAGCGACTGGGCGAAGCCGTAGCCGAGGGCGTGCGGGAGCGTCAGCTCGCTGATGGGCTTGGCCTTGCGGATCGCCCGGGTGCGGTCGGCGACGGCGAGGACCAGTCCGAAGAGGATCAGCACGGTGCCGGTGATGCGCAGATCGCGCAGTGAGGTCTCGATGCTGTGCTGGAAGACGGCGCCGAGGACCGCGATGGGGATCGTCCCGACGATGACGAACCAGCCCATGCGGGCGTCGGGGTCCTTGCGCCGGTCGGGGACGAAGAGGGACGTCGTCCAGGCCTTGACGATCGAGACGATGTCGCGGCGGAAGTAGATCAGCACGGCCGTCTCGGTGCCCAGCTGCGTCACGGCGGTGAAGGCGGACCCCGGGTCCTTCCAGCCGGCCAGGGCGGAGAACACGCGCAGGTGGGCGCTGGAGGATACGGGCAGGAACTCGGTGAGCCCCTGCAGCAGGCCGAGGACGGCGGCTTCGAACCAGGACATCGGGGGGTGACTCCACGGATGGTCGGGACGGCACGGCCCGGCGGCGGAGCCGCCCGGGGGACGTGCGCGACATGAGGTCGGACGATGGCGGTGGCCGGACGGACGGGGTGCGGCCCCGGTGGAGCGGGCCGCGGTGAGCGGGCCGTGCCGCCGGCCGCGGCACGGCCCGCCGGAAGGCCGGGAGGCGAGCGGGTCAGGATTCCCTGTCGTCCGCCCGTGGCCGTTTGAACACCATTGCGGCGTTCGCTCCTTCACCTGGGGTTCCGTCGGCCCCCTGCGGGCCACCCGCAAGAACTACCGCGTCAGGTAAAGAAGTTCCCAAGACACTCGCATGGCCGAGCGGGTTTCGTCCGATCGCGGGGCCCGCCGGGGCCACGGCAGAAGGCCCGTCTCCATTGACGACCGCCTTTGCGCTTCCTTTACCATGGGTGAAACCTGCCGTACCGAGCACGAAGAAGGAGCCGCGGTTCCCGCGATGGACCATCCCCCGAGTACCGACCGTGTCATCCCCCGAGAGGCCCGCCGAGGCGTGGGAACGGGGGTGACACGGTGACCGAAGTCCTGCTCCTCCTGCTGGCCCTGCTGCTGACCCTGGCCTGCGCGGTGTTCGTCGCGGCGGAGTTCTCCCTGACCACGGTGGAGCGCGGCGAGCTGGAACGTTCCGCCGCCGCCGGTGAGCGCGGCGCGGACGGCGCCCTCAAGGCCGTGCGGCGGCTGACCCTGCAGCTGTCCGGCGCGCAGCTGGGCATCACGGTGACCTCGCTGGTCATCGGCATGCTCGCCGAGCCGTCCCTGTCGGTTCTGCTGAGCGGCCCGATCGAGGCCGTCGGCCTGCCCGAGGGGGCCGCGTCCATGACCGGGACCGTCCTGGGCGTCGTCGTCTCGACCGTGGTGCTGATGGTGATCGGCGAGCTGGTGCCCAAGAACTGGGCGATCTCCAGCCCGCTGGCCGTCGCCAAGGTGGTGGCCGGGCCGCAGCGCGGCTTCACGGCGGCCTTCTCGCCGTTGATCAACCACCTCAACGACACCGCGAACCGCCTGGTGCGCCGCTTCGGCCTGGAACCGGCCGAGGAACTGGCCTCCGCCCGCACCCCGGACGAGCTGCGGGCCCTGGCCCGCCACTCCGCCGCCGAGGGCGTGCTCGAACCGGACTCCGCCGAGCTCTTCGTCCGCACCCTCCACCTGAGCGAGCTGACCGCGGAGAACGTCATGACCCCGCGCGTGGACGTACGGGCCCTGGAGGCCCACGCGACCGCCGCCGACGCCGCTGCCCTGTCGCTGTCCACGGGCCTGTCCCGCTTCCCGGTCTACCGGGACAGCCTCGACGAGGTCATCGGCACCGTCCACATCCGCGACGTGCTGGCTCTCCCGGCCGGCGAGCGCGCCGGCACACCCGTCGGGGCGCTGGCCACCGCCCCGCTGCTCGTCCCCGACAGCCTGCCGGTGAACCGGCTGCTGGAGCGGATGCGCAGCCGCCGCACCATGGCCGTCGTCATCGACGAGTACGGCGGCACCGCCGGTGTCGTCACCGTCGAGGACGTCGTGGAGGAGGTCGTCGGCGACGTGCGCGACGAGCACGACCCCCAGCAGCGGCCCGACCTCGCCCCGGCGGGCGACGGGTCCTGGGAGGCCGACGGCAACATCCGCATGGACCAGCTCGCCGGCATCGGCCTGACCGCGTCCGACGGGCCGTACGAGACCGTCGCCGGCCTGCTGGCCGCCACCCTCGGCCGGATCCCCGCCCGGGGCGACGCCGCGGAGGTCGGCGGCTGGCGCTTCACCGTGCTCAGCGTCGACCACCACGTGGCCGAGCGGGTCCGTGTCGCACGTATTGCGGAGGACGTCCGATGACCGCGCTGCAGCTCGCCGTCGGCGCCCTCACGCTGCTGACGAACGCCTTCTTCGTGGGCGGCGAATTCGCCCTGATCTCCGTGCGGCGCAGCCAGATCGAGCCGCGCGCGCAAGGAGGCGACAAGCGCGCCCGCACGGTGCTGTGGGGCCTGGAGCACCTGTCCGCCCTGCTGGCCACCGCACAGCTGGGCATCACCGTCTCCTCGCTGGTGCTGGGCGCGGTCGCCGAACCCGCCATCGCGCACCTGCTGGAGCCGGGCTTCGAGGCCGCGCACGTCCCGCACGCGCTGGTGCACCCGATCTCGTTCGTGATCGCCCTGACGGTGGCCACCTACCTGCACATGCTGGTCGGCGAGATGGTGCCCAAGAACATCGCGCTCGCCGCGCCCGAACGCTCCGCGCTGCTGCTCGGCCCGCCGCTGGTGGCCGTCACCCGCACGCTGCGGCCGGTGGTCTTCGGCGTCAACGCCTTCGCCAACGCCCTGCTGCGGCTGCTGCGCGTCGAACCGAAGAACGAGGTCGCGGCGGTCTTCACCGACGACGAACTGGCCCGGCTGGTCCAGGACTCCAGCGCCGCCGGCCTGCTCGACGCCTCCGGTGGCGAGCGCCTGCGGGACGCCCTGGAACTGGGCAGCCGTCCGGTGGGGGAGATCCTCGTTCCGGTCGGCCGCATGGTCACCGTCGGCGAGCGGGTCACCCCGGACGAACTGGAGCGGACCGCCACCGCCTCCGGCTACTCGCGCCTGCCGGTCACCAGCGCCTACGGCGGCGTCCTGGGATTCCTCCACATCAAGGACACCCTCGGCGTCGCCGAACGCGACCGCCCCTTCCCCCGGAGCTCCTTCCACCCCGTCATCCGGCTGCGCCCCACCACCCCGCTGGACGACACCCTCACCGCCCTTCGGGCCGCGGGCACGCACCTGGCCGCGGTCACCGGCGACGACGGCACGCTGCTCGGCTACGTCACCATGGAGGACGTCCTCGAGGAACTCGTCGGCCCCGCCATGGCGGTCGGGGAGGCGGCCTGAGGCGTCAGCCGGCGGGACCTCCCGCGGGCGGCGCGGCGATCTCCTTCGGCTCGTACGGGGTCGCCGGAGGTTCCGGGCCGGAGTACCGCCGGCCCGGACACCGCAGGTCCGGGCCGGTGTTCCCGTCCTTGCCCGCATCCTCGGCCGTGTCCGCGCCCTTGGCGCCGGACCGCGCCGGGACGGAGGTGTAGCCCAGGCCGTCGCGCGCGTCCTGGCAGGCGAGGTGGTCTCCGCAACCGCACGCCGGCTCCGGCACGTTCAGCCCCTGCCGCCGGGCATTGCGCCGCCCGGCCGCGGCCTTGCGCAGCCGGTCGTACGCGCCTCCGGCGGCACAGCCGCTCGCGAGGATGACCGGTGCGATCTCGAATCCCGTCAGGGCCTCGGCCGAGGGGCCGGGGAGGGCTCAGCGGCCGGTGCCGTCCGCCTCGTCGGTCCTGCGGATCACGTCCCCGGGCGCCGCCCGGATGACCTGCGGGGCGGGCCGTTCGGCGGCCGGGTCGGCGTCCGCCTTCATGGCCGCGGCCTCGCTCTTGAGGATCCGGGTGGCCTTCCCGGCGGAGCGGACGAGGTCGGGGAGCTTCCTGATGCCGATCAGGACGACGACCACGATGAGCAGCAGGGCGAGTTCGCTGAGGCCGAACATCGGGCGGTTCCCTCCGGCTGGACGGGGCGCCGGTGCGCCCGTGGTGACGACCCTGTGGAAACTACAGCACTGTAGTAGGTGTGGGCCAGGGCGCACGGCCGCCGCTGGCTACGATGAACCGCCCCGGCCGCGGCGGATGCCGTGGCCGGCCGGAAGAGACGGGGTGAGGGACCGGGTGCACGGCAGGCGGCGAGGTCAGGGCGAGTTGGAGGCCGAGGTGCTGGCGGCGCTGCGCGCGGCGCCGGGACCGGCGAGTGCGGCATGGGTGCAGGAGGAACTGGGCTGCGCCCTCGCCTACACCACGGTGGTGACCATCCTGACGCGGCTGCTGGCCAAGGGCGCCGTGACACGGGAGCGGGCCGGCCGCTCGTTCGTGTGGACGCCGACCGCCGACCAGGCGGACCTGGCGGCGCTGCGCATGCGCAAGGTGCTGGACGGGGAGCAGGACCGGCAGGCGGTGCTGGCCAGCTTCGTGACCGGCCTGCTGCCGCAGGACGAGCGGATGCTGCGGGAACTGCTGGACCAGGCCGGGGAAGCCGAGGAGTAGCGCCGGACATGGGGGTCTTCGTCTTCCTGCCGCTGGTCCTGCCCCTGACGGCGTGGCCGGTGGCCCGGCTGGCCGAGCAGCACCTGCATCCCCGTACGGCGACCTGGCTGCTGTCCGCGGCCGCCGGGGTGCTCGCGCTGTGCAGCACGCTCTGCCTGGCGCTGCTGGTGGTGGTCGGCACCGCGCAACTGCCGGGCAATCCGCTGCCGGACGGGTGGTCCGACCCGGAGGTGCGCGCGGCGGTCCCGTACGACGAGGTCGCCGGCAAGGCGGCCATCGCGGCCCTGATCCTCGTGCTCGGGTCGTGCGCCCGGGCGGTGCGGCGGCACCGAGGCGTCCGCGTACGGGCCCGGCGCGCGCTGGAGGGCCTGCCGGCGGGGCCGGTCGCGGTACTGCCCGACGGCGTGGCGTACGCGTACGCGCTGCCCGGCCGGCGTCCCCGGATCGTGGTCAGCAGCGGGATGCTGGGCACGCTGACGGCGGCCGAACGCCGCGCCCTGTTCGCCCACGAGCGTTCGCATCTGGCCCGCCGCCACCACCGGTTCCTGCTGGCCGTGCAGCTCGCGGCGCGGGCCAACCCCTTCCTGCGGCCGCTGCGTACCGCGGTCTCTTACACCACCGAGCGGTGGGCGGACGAGGAGGCCGCACAGGCGGTCGGCAGCCGCCGTACCGTCGCACTGGCGATCGGCAGGGCCGCGCTCGTCTCCGCGGGGACCCCGGGCGTCGGGCACGCGGGGCTCGCCGGCTTCGGAGGGTCCGCGGGGCTCGCCGGGTTCGCGACCGCCGGGCCTGTACCGCGCCGCGTCGCCGCCCTGCTGGCGCCCGCCCCCGCCGGACGCGTCTGGCCGCCGGTCTTCACGGCGGTGGGCCTGGCCGCCTGGGGCGCCGCCGCGGGCACCGCGGCCTCGGCGCTCTCGTCCGCGAACTCCGCGGTCACCCTGTTCCTCATCCTGCACGCGGCCACGCCGCTGTAGCGCCGCGGGCCGGGGGTGCTGCCGCCGGGGCGGACGGCAGCACCCGGTCCTCGGCCGTGGGCCGCGCGGGCGGGGCTAGGTCGTGTCGTCACATGAACTCCCCCAGCTACCGCTGGGAGGTGCCCCCCACCGCCCGGAGGGCGGGCTCCGCGGCACCGCCCAGCTGACGCTGGGCGGTGCCCCCAGGTGCGGTGCATCGCAAGGCGGAGAGTCGTCCTCGTAGTGGGCTACTCGGACGATTCGGCAACGCGGCGTGGGGGCACCTCCCGGCGGAGCTGGGGGAGCGCCGCTGGGTGGGGGCGCCCCCGGCCGAAGGTTGGGGGAGGGCATTTGACGACACGGCCTAGAGGTCGAACTCGTGCGGGGGCAGGCCGAGGGTGTGGCAGGCCTCGCGGACGACGGCCTGCTCGGTCTTGTCGAAGTCCCCGTCGGCGCCGCCGATGACGATGCCGATCTGGACGACCGCGCGCGCCTCGGCGGGCTTCTTGGCGGCCTTGGCGATCTCCTGCAGCACGCTGACCTTGCCGAGGTCGAAGTCCGCGGTGAGCCGGGCGAGGTTGTCGTCGAAACGGCGATGGAGGTCGGCCGCGTCGAAGTTCTGCAGGACCTCGTTGGTGGCGATCAACTGGGCGACCCGCCGCCGCTCCGACGGGTCGATGCTGCCGTCGGCGGCGGCGACGAGCGCGCACATCGCCATGGCGGCGTCACGGAAGGCACCGCTCTTGAGGTCGTTCTTCTTCGCCACGAGCTGCGTCTGCATGGTGGCGGCGGATTCCTTGATGCGGTCCCACAGGGGCATGAACGCTCCAGGTCTCGGCGGAGCCCGGACCGCATCCCGGACCGGGCTCCCGCGTTTTCTACAGCGCTGTAGAAACGAGGGGTGCCGCCCGAAGGTTCCCCGCGCCGCGGTCTCAGCCGGGCGCACCGGCCACGGCGTCCGGCATCTCCCGGGCCGGGTTGCCGCCCCAGCGGGCCCGCTCCGGCACCTCCTCGCCCTTCATCAGGAAGGAGTCGGCCGCGAGGACCGCTTCGTCGCCCATCGTCACGCCGTAGTGGACGAGAGCGCCGACGCCGACGGTGCAGCGGTTTCCCAGCGTGGTGCGGTCCGACTTGAAGGTGCCGTCCTCCTGCGAGTGGCACTGGATGCGGGTGCCCTCGTTGAGGACGCACTCGTCGCCGATGCTGACGAGGGACCGTTCCGGCACGTAGCAGCCGTCGTCGAAGACCCGGCTGCCGATCCTCACGCCGAGCAGTCGCCAGACCACGGTCTTGAAGGGCGTGCCGTTGAACACCGCGATCGCCTCGGTCGGGTTGGTGATCTTCCAGTAGCGCTCGTGCCGCCAGAAGGGGCGTTCGTAGATCGAGCAGTACAGCGGCCGCAGGCCGTGCGGGCCCGCGGTGGCGCGTTCGGTCAGCACCATGTCGGCGACGGCGAACAGCACGGTGAGGACGTTGGCGAGCACGATCACCGCCGGCCCGAACGTGCCGTAGAGGTCCGCCGCGGCCGACACGACCAGGGCGACCGAGAAGAAGAACAGCCACCGCGACCCCAGGTGCAGGGCCATGGTGGCGGCGTTGTGCCGGTTCTTGGCCGCCAGGCGGCGCCGGAAGGTCGCGCGGTCCTCGACGAGGTGGTCGAACCTGCTGTCCCGCAGGACGGACCGGGGGATCTCGAAGCTGGGCGAGCCGAGGAGGCCGACGCCCTCGCGGACCTCCCCGTCGAGCGGGACCATCACCTTGGTGGCCAGGAGGCAGTTGTCGCCGGTCCTGCCCCCGGCGGGGAAGGCGATGTAGTTGCCGAGGAAGTTGCGGGGGCCGATCGTCACCTCGGAGGTCCGGAAGGACGTGCCGGTGTAGTCGGTGTTGATGACCGACAGCCCGTCGGCGATCATCGTGCCCCGGCCCACGTTGGTCAGGCAGGGGGTGTCCTGCCGCACCGTGAGGCCGAAGTTGGAGCCGGTCTGCTCGACGTCGCCCAGGTCGTACCCGAGGCGGCTCAGGAACGGGACGATCGCCGAGCTGTCACCGAACAGGACCTTGTGGAAGCGCCGGTTGGTGAGGAAGCCGACGGCGCGGTGCACCCCGTAGCGGAAGCCGAACAGGGGGTAGTCGCGGTCCGGCCGGACGACGAGGTTCAGCACGCGCGGGACCGTCACGGAGAGCAGGGCTCCCAGGACGACGGCGCCGAAGAAGAAGACCGCGGACGCGGCCAGCGCGTCGGCGTAGAACGTCCAGCTCGTCAGCGCCGTGGGTCCGGGCTGCAGCAGCGAGCGGAACTGCGGGACCGCGGCGACCAGCAGGACGCCGCCGCCGACGGCCAGGGGCACGTACACGATCAGGGCCGTCAGCACCTGCGTCGCCGCGTAGGCGGCCCTGCGGAGGGTGCCGCACCGGGCGGGGCCGGCCGCGCGGCGGTAGTCGACCGCGGTCGGCTGCGCCGGGGACCCGTGCCAGTGCTCCCCGTCGGGCACGGACTGGCCGGCGTGCAGCGAGGAGGAGTGGCCGAGCTGGGTGCCGTCGCCCATGGAGGTCCCGATGTCGAGCACCGTCGCCTCGCCGATCAGCACGTCCCTGCCGAGTGTGACCGGCCCGGTCCTGATCACCCCGGACTGCGCCCGGTAGCAGTTGAGGTAGGCGTCCTTGCGGATCACCGTGCCGTCGCCGACGGTGAGCAGGTCGGCGCAGACCGGTACGTGACGGGTGAGGACCGTGACGCCCCGGCCGATCCTGGCACCGAGCGCCCGCAGATAGAGGGAGTAGACCGGGGACCCGGCGAACAGCGCCAGCGGATTGGCCCGGATCAGCGTCTTGGCGCACCAGAAGCGGACGTACGCCAGGCTCCACAGGCGGATCTCCCGTGGGCGCCACCGGCCGACCAGCACCCACTTGCCCAGGACGGGCAGCACGCACACCCCGAGGAAGACGGCGGCCCCGAACACGACCGCCCGCAGATAGGTGCCGAGCAGCCCCGAGCCGCCCGCGATCCACTCCACGCCGCCCGCGAGGACGAGGGCCGCCGCGAAGGAGTAGGCGAGGAAGAACAGCAGTTGCAGCGTCGCGCACAGCGCGTAGCGCGGCGTACCCCTCGGGCCACCCGGCGCGCCCGGTCCGTACGGAGCCTCCGCCGGGGACGCGGCAGCCGGGGCGGCAGCCGGAGGCGGGGCGTCCGCGAGGGCCGCCGCCAGGCTCCTGACGGTCGGGTGGCGGTAGACGTCCTTGATCGAGACGGGAGGCACGTCCTGGCGCTTCCTGAGCCGGGCGCAGAAGCGCGCCATCACCATCGAGTCCGCGCCGAGGTCGGTGAAGAAGTTGCTGTCGAGCGGGACCCGCTCGGTCTGCACGACCGGGGCCAGTACCTCGGCCAGGATCCGTTCCCGGCCGGTGGCCGCGGACCGGCCGGGGCCGGGAACGGGATCGGGGCCGGGGTCAGGGTCGGGGTCGGGGTCGGGTGTCAGGACGTCGACCGGGATGTCCGCCATGGCGGCTCCATGAAGGGTGCGGACCACGTGCGAGCGAGCCGGGCGCCGAGGCGGCACGGCCTCGGCCGACGTCCGAGCGCGCGATCCGGAAACGGTGGGTGGGTCCTTTGTCCGGTATCGGAGAATGTGTGTGTCGTACTCGCAGTCTCGGCCCCGGGCGTGGCGGATGCCAGTCGGCCGGTCGGTCACCTTGGGCAACTCCCCGTCGACGTAACGTGATACCGCCCGGTGAGGGGGTGTTGTGCGCAGCCTCGGCGGGTCAGTGAGCGGGGGCGCCGAACCAGCGCGGGAGTGCGGCGCGCAGCTCGCGCCGGTCCGCTCCGGCCCAGGCCACGTGGCCGTCGGGGCGGAGCAGCACCGCGGGGACGTCGAGTTCCCCGCTGACGTCGACGACATGGTCGACCCGGCCCTCCCAGCCCGCCACCGAGAACGCCCCGCCCTGGTCGAGGAGCAGGCCGCGGCCGCCGTGCATCAGCCCGTACAGCCGCCCCCGCGTCAGCCCGACGTCACGCAGCCGCCGGCCGAGCAGTTCGTGGCCCGTGCCGAAGTCGTAGCGGATCCCGATCCCGGTGATCTTCTCGATCAGGTGCCGGTTCACCTCCTCGAAGCCGGCCAGTTCCGACAGGAGTCGGCGCACCGCCCGCGGACCCGGCTCGGTGGACAGCAGATGCATCTGCGCGCGGGTGTTGTCCAGCACGTCGGCGGCCACCGGGTGCCGCTCGGCGTGGTAGCTGTCGAGCAGCCCCTTAGGCGCCCAGCCGTTCACCTCGGCGGCGAGCTTCCAGCCGAGGTTGAACGCGTCCTGGATGCCCAGGTTGAGACCCTGCCCGCCGGTCGGCGGGTGGATGTGCGCCGCGTCACCGGCGAGCAGCACCCGGTCCACCCGGTACCGCTCGGCCTGCCGGGTGGCATCACCGAAGCGGGAGAGCCAGCGCGGCGAGTGCACGCCGAAGTCGGTGCCCGCGACCGCCCGCAGCCGCTCCCTGAACTCCTCCTGGGTCGGCGCCGCGCGGTCTTCGGCCACCCCGTCGGCCGGAACGACGAGGCAGTGCCGCCCGCCGGGTTCGGGGATGACGCCGAACCGCTCCTGCGTCCTGCGGACCTCGGCCACCACGGCGGCCACCGCCTCCGGCGGCGCGGCCACCTCCATCTCGCCCAGCAGCGTCTCGACGGTGGAGGGCTCGCCGGGGAAGCCGACGCCGAGCAGCCTGCGCACGGTGCTGCGTCCGCCGTCGCAGCCGACGAGGTAGTGCGAGCGCAAGCGCGTCCCGTCGGCCAGTTCGGCGGTCACCCCGTCGTCGTCCTGGCTCAGCGCGGTCAGTTCGCAGCCGCGCCGGATCTCGACGCCGAGTCCGGTGACGTGCTCGGTCAGCAGGCGCTCGGTGTCGGTCTGCCGGATGGCCAGGACGTACGAATGGGCGGTGTCCAGCCCTTCCGGCCACCGCGTGGCGAGGCCGGCGAAGAACCCGCCGGACGTGACCTTCCTGCCGACCGCGAGGAACCGGTCCAGCAGACCGCGCTGGTCCATCACCTCGATGCTGCGCACGTGCAGGCCGCGCGAGCGGGTCTGCACGCTCGGCTCCGCCTCCTTCTCCAGCACGAGCGCCCGTACACCCTGCAGCCGCAGCTCGCCGGCCAGCATCAGTCCGGTCGGCCCGCCGCCGACGACGATGACGTCGATCATCAACACACCCATCCCCGTGACTTCCGGCTCAAGGCGGTGATTCTGCGGCACGACGGGGGCCTTGCCGCAAGGCCCCCCGTGCGCTATAGCTTGGAAGCGGCAAGGAGCGGGCGCTCCTTGCCTTTTGTCGTCGGCGGCCTTTCGTCATCGTGCCGTCGAAGCAACGGCCGGGATCAACGCCTAGTCGTCCGCGGAGTCGTGCTTCTCGCTGCCGGGTTCGAAGTAGACGTCGAGGATCGCGTCGAACTCATCGCTCCAGGACCGCAGTTGGCGTCGGCTGGGCGCGTCGGCCCACGTCTCGAACCAGCGGCGCTCGGACAGGTAGACCGTGACGCCGAAGCGACGCCCCCACTTGGGGACGTCGATCTCGACCGCACGGATCTCCTTCCAACGGAACTCGGCCTCGGTGTCGTCCAGCCGGAAGGCGAGGCCGTGCCGGTCCGCCCGGATCGACCCCCTGCGGTCCGCCGCCTCGAACACCCGGCCCTCGCCGGAGCCTTCGGTGGCTTCGTCGTCGTCGACTTCGTCGTCATCGGTGTCGGTGTCGGTGTCGGTGTCGGTAGCGGTGGCGGACTCCTCCGCGGCCGTGGCGGGCGACGGCACGGTGCCGGTCGGCGCGTCTGCCGGGGCGTCGGACGCACCGCCGGTCCCGGAGGCCGCGGCCTCGGTTCTGTCGTCGCCATCGGGTTCCGGCACGAGGATGCCGGGGACGTATGCCGGATCCATGCCGGCGGCCTGTACGAGCGGGATGTTCGGACCTCTGGTCTGCTCCACGGCGGGCAGTATGGCTGATCCGCCTGCGCGGGTGACACTCGCCCCGGTGTTCGGGTTCGGCCGAGATGATGTCCGGGATCACTGCCGACCGTTGGCTGGCCGTGCGCGACAGCGCGGGTACCGGCCCGATTCGGTGCCCGCGAGGTGAACGGTGCCCCTGGCGTCGAGCACGCGGTGGGCGCGCGCGGAACCCTGTGCGGGAAGTCGGCGCGGTACACCACTCGCTGCGAGGCCGCTCCCTCGGAGCCATGCGCACAGGAACGCCTGCAACTGTTGAGGCTGCGAGGGGCGGGGCGACGGTGGCTACACCTGTGCGGGCAAACGGTGATGAGGCCTCGCGTACCCTAGCTGGGCCCTGACCTGCAGTGACTGCTACGCGGCGGGGGCTGGTGTCATCGGCGCGGCATGCACGTCTCATGCTGCAGGCAAGATCCATACCTTCTTGATCGGCCTCGCGGCCTCACTCGAACCGCGAGGTGTCTCCCGCGCCCCGCCGTACGATCTCTGCCACGCCGCCGGAGAAGTCGACCACCGTCGTCGGCTCGGTGCCGCAGTCCCCGGAGTCGACCACGGCATCCACCACGTGATCGAGCCGATCCTTGATCTCCCAGCCCTGAGTCATCGGCTCCTCCTCGTCAGGCAGCAGCAGTGTGCTGGACAGCAGCGGCTCGCCCATTTCGGCCAGCAGCGCCTGGGTGACCACATGGTCCGGGATGCGCACACCCACGGTCTTCTTCTTCGGGTGCAGCAGCTTGCGCGGCACCTCACGGGTGGCCGGGAGGATGAAGGTGTAGCTGCCGGGCGTGGACGCCTTCACGGCCCGGAACACGTCATTGTCCACCTGCACGAACTGGCCCAGCTGCGCGAAGTCCCGGCACATCAGCGTGAAGTGGTGCCGGTCGTCGAGGTGGCGGATCGAACGGATCCGGTCCATGCCGTCCCTGCTGCCCAGCCGGCAGCCCAGCGCGTAACAGGAGTCGGTGGGGTATGCGATGAGTCCTCCCGACCGCACCGCGTCGGCGACCTGGGCGATGCTGCGCGGCTGGGGGTTCTCGGGGTGCACGTCGAAGTACTTCGCCATCTGCCGAGCTTATGCCGTACCCGGGTGCCGCACTCGCGGGGCCGCGCCCTGTCGTCGCAACTACCGCTTCGGGCACGGACAAGACCTGCCACCCACGTTGTCGTCAATCTTCGGTGAGACCGGTGCATCTTCGCTGGGACAGACGACAGCTCCGCAGGTCGAAGGGCCTTGCTCTGCGACTGTTGCCGATATATCGTTGAGGTATCGCGACCGTACGACGATGGAAGGAGCGTCATCATGCGTTCCCATGGACACGGACACTTCGGACCCGGCCATCACGGCCGCGGCGACCATGAGCAGGAGGGGCGGCGCGCGGCGTTCGGCCCGTTCGGACCGCCGTTCGGCGGGGGGCCCTGGGGGCCCGGGCCGTGGCACGGCGGGCGGGGCGGCAGGGGAGGCCCGCGGGGTCGGGCGAGGCGCGGCGATGTGCGCGCCTCCATCCTGGCGCTGCTCGCCGACCGGCCCATGCACGGCTACGAGATGATCCAGGAGATCGCCGAGCGCAGCGGCGGCGCGTGGAAGCCGAGCCCCGGCTCGGTCTACCCGACACTGCAACTGCTCGAGGACGAGGGCCTGATCACCAGCGCGTCGGAAGGCGGCAAGAAGCTCTTCACGCTCACCGAGGCCGGACGCACCGAGGCCGAGGCGGGCGCCGACGCCCCCTGGGAGGAGGCCGGGCGCGGCATCGACTGGGAGGCCATGAACGAGATCCGCAAGGCGGGCGCCGGCCTGGTCGACGCCTTCCGGCAGGTCTGGGCGACCGGTACGCCCGAGCAGCGCGACAAGGCCCTGACCGTGGTCAACGAGGCCCGCAAGAAGCTCTACCTGATCCTCGCCGACGAGGACTGACCCCTTTGTACGTCGGTGGCCCGGGACGCACGTCGTGGTGCCGTGGGCGGGTGGGCGGCCGGGGTTCAGGCTCCGGAGCGGGGGCGTTTCCGGTGGCGGGGGTCTCGTTGCCGTCCGCGGGTGCGGACGGCCGCTTCCACGCCTAGTGCCGGTGGTGGGCGCGCCCGCCGTGACCCGCGTCTGCTGGTGACTCGAGGTGCTGCCGGGCGGCCCGACATCGCGGAAGCATCTGCGGACGCCGGTCACGGCGGGCGTGCCACCCGTGACCACCGGCCGTCTGCACCCGCGGACGGCGACGAGCCCGGAACCGTACGAACACCAGCCCCGCTCCTGCGCCCGAAGGGCGCGAGACGGCGGGACAGCCGCCTCTCCAGGGCCCGCCCCGCAACACGGGCGGCGACCGCCTCCAGGAGCCTCCACGCGCCGCGACGGACATGCGCCCGTCGGCATCCGATGTCTAGGGGCAGGCCTCGCCGAACTTCACGGCCTTGAAGACGACCGGCTGCCCCGTGAGTCGGCCGCCGGCGGCGGGTGACTGCGAGCACACCTTCCAGTTGCTCTCCACGAGGACGAAGCGGTCCTGCCCGGAGGCGTCCTCCGCGGTGACGCCGGTCGAAGTGGTGAGCGTCGTACGGGCCACCTTCACGGAGGTGCCCGTCAGGTCGGGCATCGTCGCTCCCGCCGAGGCGGGCGGGGAGGCGTCCCGGGCGGGGCAGGACTCCTCGCGCTTGACGGCGCCGAAGTCGACGGTGCCGGTGGCGGGCCGGCTGCCCGGGGCCGGGCGCTGGAAGCAGATCTTCCAGTCGCGGTCCCAGATCTGGTCGCGGCCGCGGCCCAGCGCGTCGTGCGAGTCCAGGCGGTAGAAGCCCAGCGACTGGGCCTTGTCCTGGGCGGCCTGCAGGCCCATGCCGGCGAACGAGGGCAGGTCGGCCGACGCGGTCGTGGCGGGGGTGCTCGCGGGGGCCCGGCCGTCGCCGGTCGTACCGCCGCCGACGGGGTCGCAGGCCGTGGCGGCGGTGGCGAGCAAGGCGAGCGCAAGGGCGGCGGCGGTGCGGGCGATCTGCATGGGCGGGGCTCCCCTGTCGGTCCGTCGGCCCGGCACGGCCGGCGCAAGCGACACCGTACCCGGGCAGAACGGATCAATGCCGCATCGTCCACCTATGGGTGACGACCGGTCAGGACGAAGGGCCCGCCCCGGGTGCCAGGGGGAGCACGTCGATCCGGCCGCCCGCGCAGACCGCTCCCGCGGTCCACGGCGCGGTCGCGGCGTCGTGGCGGTCGGGCGGGATGACGCGGACGGTCCGCGCCGTCGGTTCGCAGGGGCCGGTGACGGGTTCGGAGCCCGAGGGGACGGCGCCCCAGTGCAGCCGCGCCCAGCCGCCCGCCCGGGGCCACCGTGAGGTCCGCGGCCGCCTGCGAGGTGTCGCGCACGACGCGGGTCGGGACCTTCGCCCCGTCGGGCCCGGTGAGTTGGAGACCGACGTAGCCGCGGGTGGTGCAGGCGGTGCGTGAGGTGTTGGTGAGGACGAGCGCGGCGTAGCGGTTGCCCGCGCCCGCGTCGATTGCCCGTACGGAGGCCGCGAGGTCCTTCGCGGCGCACCGGGCGACCGGGGTGCCTGGTGTCGCGGCCGCGGATGGGCCCGCGCCGCAGGCGAGGGCCAGGGCCGCGAGGCCCGCCGCGGAGGCGGCTCGGTGGTGCCCCATCGGATCCTCCCTGTTCGGTCCGGGAGCCGAGTGACGCGTGCGCCGGGCGCACACTGGATGTGACTCCGCTACGGCCCGTCCGGTTTCACCGCTTCCGCATCCTTTGCGCAACCTTGGTTCCCGGCGGCCTCCCGCCGCGCCCCGCACGTCCCGCGGACGACCAGCCGCGTCGGCAGCACCCGCGGCGGCAGCGGGTGTACGGCTTCCGGCCCGAGCAGCTCGCACAGCGCCGCGACGGCCGCGGTGCCGAGGGCGCGGTCGTCCTGGGCGACGGTGGTGAGCGCGGGGCGCACGAGGGTGGCCGCGTCGATGTCGTCGAAGCCGACGACCGCCAGGTCCCCGGGAACGGACAGGCCCGCGTCGGCGACGGCGTGCAGGGCGCCGATCGCCATCATGTCGCCGGCGGCGAAAAGCGCCGTCGGCGGCTCGGGCAGGGCGAGCAGCCGACGGACGGCGTGCCGCCCGCTGTCCAGGAAGAAGTCCCCGGCGGCGACGTACTCCTGCGGCACCGCGAGCCCGAGGCGCGCGCAGGCCGCGCGGAAGCCGGCCAACCGCTCGGCGGCGGGCGTGAGTTCCGGTGGGCCGGTGACGGTGGCGATCCGGCGGTGGCCGAGGGAGTGCAGGTGGGCGACGGCCGCCTCCGCCCCGCCGGTGTTGTCGGAGGCGACGCCGACGGTACGCGGGCCGTCCAGGGCGACGTCGAGCCCGGCGCAGGGGATGCCCGAGGCCGCCAGCGCACGCAGGGCGCGGTCGTCGGCGGGCCGGCCCATCGCGATCACGCCCTCCAGGCTGTGCCGCCGCACGGCCTGGACGTACGTCGACTCCGGTTCCTGCGGCCCGGCCGTCGTGAGCAGCATGAGGTGGTAGCCCGCCTCGGACAGGGCGGTGCGCACCGAGGCCAGCAGGCCCTGCAGGAAGGGGTGGTGGAGTCCGCGGGACTCGTGGCCGGTGTCCCACAGCAGTCCGATGGTGTCGGAGCGGCGCCGTACCAGGGTGCGGGCGGGCTCGTTGGGCGCGTAGCCCAGTTCGCCGGCCAGCCGCCGGATGCGCTCGCGGGTGGACTGGCTGACCTCGGCCCGGCCGTTGAGTGCGCGGGAGACGGTCGCGGTGGACACCCCGCTGCGCCGCGCGAGTTCGCGCAGGGTGATCGGGGGGCCGGCCCCGGGCGGGGGTGCGGACGAGGGGTCCTCTTGGGATCGCAGCACGGTCACACACTTGACGATATGTCATGTCAGCGTCAGTCTGTCGGGTGCGACAGCAGCCGGAAACGTTTACGGCCAGTGCCCGGAAGGGCCCGGATCAGGAACGGGATGCCTGCCATGCCAGCGAACGAACCGCGCGCACGCCTCATCCGCAACCGGTTGAGAAGCCTCCTCGTCCTCTCGACCGCGGCCGCCTGCGCCGCCGCGGTCGCCTCCGTACCCGCCCGTGCCGACGGGCCCGTCTACACCCGGGCCGGCGCGCCCGTGGAACTGCGCGTCAAGGACCTGCTGGGGCGGATGACCCTGCAGGAGAAGATCGGTCAGATGGACCAGATCGCGGTCGCCCGCATGCAGGGCGACTGCGAGTGGAGCGGCGGGGAGCTCAACGAGAGCTGCATGAAGACCGTCCTGGCCGACTACCCCGTCGGCTCGGTGATCTCCGGCGGCGGGATGACCCCGGCCAGGAACACCCCCCAGGACTGGGCGAAGATGGTCAACGCCGTGCAGAAGTACGCCGTCACCAAGACGCGCCTGCACATCCCCGTCCTGTACGGGGTGGACGCGGTGCACGGGCACAACAACGTGCTCGGCGCCACCGTCTTCCCGCACCAGATCGGCCTCGGCGCCACCTGGGACCCGCGCACGGTCGGGGAATCCGCCGCGGCCACCGCCCGCGCCGTGGCCGCCACCGGCATCGACTGGAACTTCGCCCCCGTGGCCGACCTCGCCCGCGACCAGCGGTGGGGCCGCTACTACGAGACGTACGGCGAGGACCCGCTCCTCGCCGGCACCCTGGCGGCCTCCGCCGTCCGCGGCATCGAGCACGCCGGCGGGTCCAAGCGCGTCGCCGCCAGCGTCAAGCACTACGGCGGCTACTCCGAGCCCGCCAACGGCCACGACCGCGTCCCCGCCGACGTCTCCGTCCGCTACCTCCAGGACACCCTCCTGCCCTCCTACCGCCAGGCCGTCCAGGCCGGCGCCAAGACCGTGATGGTCAACTCCGGCGCCGTCAACGGCGTACCGGCCACCGCCTCGACGTACCTGCTGACGAAGGTGCTGCGCCAGCAGTGGGGCTTCAAGGGCGTCACCGTCAGCGACTGGGAGGACGTGCGCGCCCTCCAGACCCGGTACCGGATCGCCGCGGACTACCCGGAGGCGATCGCCCTCGCCGTCAACGCGGGCCTCGACATGGCGATGGAGCCGTACTTCGCCAAGGAGTGGAGCACCGGCCTGAAGACGGCCGTCGACCGCCGGCTCGTGTCCACGCGGCGCATCGACGAGGCCGTCGGGCGCATTCTGCGGCTGAAGTTCGAGCTCGGTCTCTTCGAGCACCCGTACGTGGACCCCGCCAAGGCCGACAAGGCGGTGCTCGGCGCCGACGCCGCCCTCGCGCGGCGGGCCGCGGCCGAGTCGCAGGTGCTGCTCCGCAACGAGGGCGGCGTGCTGCCGGTGCGCGCGGACGCGAAGCGGATCGTGGTGGCGGGCTCGTACGCGGAGGACATCAACGACCAGGCCGGCGGCTGGACGATCGGCTGGCAGGGCGTGCCCGAGGGCGTCGAACTGCCCGGCACGACCATCCTGGAGGGCATCCGCGCGGCGGCCCCCGCCGGCACCGAGGTCGTACGGGCCGCCACCGCGGACGACGCGGTGGCGCAGGCGAAGAACGCGGATCTGACCGTCGTCGTGGTCGGCGAGAAGGCCGCCGCCGAAGGCGCCGCCGACAGCCCGCGGCCCGAGCTGTCCGCAGACCAGCAGGCGCTGGTCAAGGCGCTGAAGGCGAGCGGCAGGCCCGTCGTCGCCGTGGTCGTCGCGGGCCGTCCGCTGGTCCTGGGCGACGCGGCGGGCACCGACGGCCTGCTGATGTCCTGGCTGCCCGGCACCGAGGGCGGCGGCCCCGTCGCCGACGTGCTGTTCGGCAAGGCCGACCCGAGCGGGCGGCTGCCCGTCTCCTGGCCGAAGGCGATCGGCAACGAGCCCATGTACTACCAGCAGCTGCCGGGCACGAACGGCGGCCCGGAGTCGACCTACGACGCGCTCTACCCCTTCGGGTCGGGCCTGTCCTACACGACGTACTCCTACGACGCCCTCACCGCCGACGCCAAGGGCGTCAAGGTGACCGTGGCCAACACCGGCGCACGGGACGGCGACCTGGTGGTCCCGGTCTACGCCTCGCGGGCGGTCAGCCAGGTGCTGTGGCCGGCGCGCAAGCTGGTCGCCTTCACCAAGGTCCACCTGAAGGCGGGCGAGAAGCGGACCGTCCGGCTCGACTTCGCGCGCGGCGCGCTCGCCGTGACGCCGGGCGACATCGACGGCGCGGGAACGCCGCGGGTCGAGCGCGGGACGTACACCTTCACGGTGGGGGACAAGAGCGCCGACGCGGTGCTGCGTTAGGCGGCGGATGCCGGATGCCGGGGCCGCGGGGGTCACGCCACCCGCGGTTCCCGGCATCCGGGTCGTCCCGGCCGGTCCCGGGCTATTCGACGAGACCGGCGAGCTTGCGCAGCGACTCGTTGAGGGCCGCGGTGGCGGTGTCCTTGAGCTTGCCCGCCATGAGGGCGACGGCCGCGCCGTTGAAGGAGCCGTCGATGCGGACGTCGGTCCGGTCGCCGTCCGGTGTCAGGCTGTAGCGGGTGAGCAGGTCCACGGCCATCGGGCCCTTGCCGGTGATCTCGAACCCGCGGCCGGGGTCCACCGACGTGACCTCCCAGTTCACCTCGGCGGGGAACCCCATCAGCTTCATGTTCTCCCGGTAGGTCGCGCCCGTCTCCAGCGGCTCCGGACCGCCGTCGGGGAAGCCGGTGTGGGTGGTGCTCCACTGCGTGTGCGAGCTGAAGTCGGTGAGGGTGCGCCAGACCTTCTCGGCCGGAGCCGCGATGCGGGCCTGTGCGGAGACCTCGGCCATACGACCACACTCCCTTGCGTCGGCGGGTGAGCGGAACGTAACCGCCGCGACCGGAAGTTTCAATACTGATGAACCGTCAGAGATGCTGGGAGCGGGTGCGCGGAGCCGGACGCGGAGGTGCCGCCCCGGCCCTCGTGGGGGCGGGGCGGCACCGGGATCCCGTCGCCCGGGTCAGGGACGGACGACGAGCTGGAAGGACTGCGCGGCCGAGCCGTCGCAGGTGCGCTGGACCAGCTGGGTGCCGCTCGGGTCGCCGGTGGGGGCGGTGAGGCACTTGCCGCTGTGGCGGGCGGTGAAGTGATAGCGGCCGCCGGACTCGGCGACGGGCTTCCACTGCTGGTTGGCGCCGCCGCCGTACGTCCAGAGCTGGAGTGCGGCGTTGTCGGCGGTGGAGACGTCCGTGACGTCCACGGCCTTCGTGGTGTCGTTGCGGGCGGCCAGGCGCGTGTAGCCGCTGTCGGTGGACAGCACGCGGAAGTCCTGCGCGGTGGTGGAGTTGCAGGTGTACTGCTGGACCGCGGTGCCGTTGGCCGTGCCGGCGGCACGGGCGTCCACGCAGCGGCCGCTGCCGGCGTTGACCAGGGAGTACCAGGAGGTCTCGGAGATCGGGTCGGTGGGGGCGGGGTCACCCGTGGAGCCGGTGCCGAGCCACTTGAGTCCGTCGAGGAGGAAGGTGTTCTGGGTGGCGCTGGCGAAGGTCGACGACAGCCCGGTGTTCGTGTCGTAGTTCATCGCGTTGTGGCCGAAGTTGGCGTACAGCATGCGGTACTTGGTGTTGGTCCACAGGATCGGGTAGTAGCCGCTGTACCACGTCTGGTTGGGGTCGGTGCCCAGGGGGAAGCTGACCGGGTCGACGGACGCCAGGACGTCGATGTCCGGGTTGTTGCGCAGGTCGTTGCTCCAGCTGTACCACTCGCTCACCGACGAGGTGAACGTCGCCGGCAGGTGCGAGGTGGAGGGGTGGGTGCGGTCCTCGACGCGCAGGGTGGCGGTCGTCGGGCCCCAGGTGTTGGAGCGGAAGTTCCCGCTGCCGAGGAACTGGTTGTAGTACCAGGGCCAGCTCTGCGCGTTGTCCGTCCAGGCCGAGACGTGGAAGCCCATCCAGCCGCCGCCACCGCGCATGTACGTCTCGAAGCCGGAGCGCTGGGCGGCGCTCTGCGGGGCGTCGTCCAGGAACAGGACGACCTGGTACTGCTTCAGCGCGTTGGCGTCGGTCAGCAGGTTCCAGTTGGTCGTCGAGGTGTACGTGAAGCCGTTGGCGGCCCCGGCCTGCGGGAACCACTGGTTGGCTTCCTTGACGAAGTTGATGTGGGCCGCGTCCCAGGTGCCGTTGTAGAAGGCGAGCACCTTGAAGGGGGCCGCGGCGGGGGCGGACGTGGCGGGAGCGGCGACGGCCCCGATGAGGACGGCGAGCAGCAGTAGCAGGCGGGCGGCGACGCGCCTGGCGGCGGTCGTGGCACGGGTCATGGGGGGAGGTCCTTCCCGGTCGGCGGGCGCGTGTGGGGGGCGCCGGTGGGGGAGCGGAGAGGGGGAGACGCGGTGGGGAGGTGGTGGGGGGAGGCGGTGGGGAGGCCTTCTTCAACTCGTGATTTAAGGAGTGAAGGAAGGGTGCAGTCAAGACTTTGGTACAGACCAGTAATGTCCGTGCAGGTGGCTTCCGTTGATCGGCGGCTCCGGACGAGGGGTCCGGGGGCGCGGACCCGGCGAGGCGGTTCCGTGGGCGGGGCGCGTTCAAGTGTTGTCCGGCCCGGGTCCCCTCGAACCTGCCGGCCGCGCGGTGCCGTACCGGTCGCCAACTGCGCGGACATCCCTGCCCGCCGATGAGTTCGCGCCCTGCCACGCGTCCGGCGGCGTTCGGAATCCGTAGCGCGACCTCTTGACGTGTCCGCTGCAGAAGCCTAACTTCACGCCGTGAAGAAAGGTCGTTCCGACCTTTGAGCTGCTGTCGCATGGCCGGGCGCGTGCGCCCGGCCACCCCCCACCTCCGCCCTGCCCTGCCCCGCCATGCCGTCGCACGCTTCGGCATGCCCGCTCCCACCCCCCACGGCGCCGCGCCCCGCGCGGCAACAGGAGTCATCCATGAGAACCCTCGGAGCCCCGCCCCGCGGCGTGACCGGACGCGGCCGGGTCCGGCGCCGCGTCGTACCGCTCGCGCTCGCCGGGCTTTTCGCCTCGGGGCTGTCCGCCGTCGTGCTGACCGCCCCGCAGGCCCAGGCCGCAGCCCTCCCCACCGGCTGGGTGACCGTCGCCGCCAAGCACAGCGGCAAGTGCGTCGACGCCGCCGCCGCGGGCACCGCCGACGGCACCGCGGTCCAGCAGTACGCGTGCAACGGCACCACCGCGCAGCAGTGGCAGTTCCAGCCGACCAGCGACGGCTACGTCCGCGTCAACAACCGCAACGACGCGAGCAAGGCCTGGGACGTCACCGACGTCTCCACTGCGGACGCCGCACCGGTCCAGCTCTGGTCGTACTCGGGCGGCGCTAACCAGCAGTGGCTGCCGGTCGAGGAGGCCGGCGGGACCTACCACTTCGTGAACCGCAACAGCGGCAAGTGCCTCGACGTCCCCTCCGCGTCGGTCGCCGACGCCGCCCGTATCCAGCAGTACACCTGCAACGGCACGAGCGCGCAGTCCTTCAGCCTGGGTTCCACCGACTCCCCGCAGAACCCGCCGGGCACCCCCGACTTCGGCCCGAACGTCTCGGTGTTCGACCCGTCGATGTCCTCGGCTTCGATCCAGGGCCGGCTCAACCAGGTCTTCGGGCAGCAGGAGTCCAACCAGTTCGGTGCCCAGCGCTACGCCCTGCTCTTCAAGCCCGGCAGCTACAGCGTCGACGCCAACGTAGGCTTCTACACGCAGGTCGCGGGCCTGGGCCTGTCGCCGGACGACGTGACGATCAACGGCGCGGTGCACGCCGAGGCCGACTGGTTCCAGGGCAACGCGACCCAGAACTTCTGGCGCTCGGCGGAGAACCTCTCCGTCAACCCCTCCGGCGGCACCGACCGCTGGGCGGTCTCGCAGGCGGCCCCGTACCGCCGGATGCACGTCCGCGGCAACCTGCAGCTGGACGACGGCGGCTGGTCCAGCGGCGGTCTGATCGCCGACTCCAAGATCGACGGCCAGGTGCGCTCCGGCTCGCAGCAGCAGTGGCTGTCGCGGAACAGCCAGTGGGGCAGCTGGACCGGCTCGAACTGGAACATGGTCTTCGTCGGTGACGTCAACGCGCCCTCGAACAGCTTCCCGAACCCGCCCTACACCACCGTGGCGCAGTCCCCGGTGACCCGTGAGAAGCCGTTCCTGTACGTGGACTCGGCCGGCGCCTACAAGGTCTTCGTCCCCTCGCTGCGCACCAACACCCAGGGCACGACCTGGGCGGGCGGCAACCCGGCGGGCAGCTCGCTGCCGCTGGACCAGTTCTTCATCGTCAAGCCCGGTGCCACCGCCACCGACATCAACGGCGCGCTCGCCCAGGGCAAGAACCTGCTGTTCACGCCCGGCGTCTACCACCTCAACCAGGCGCTGAACGTCAACCGCGCCGGCACCGTCGTGCTCGGTCTGGGACTCGCGACCGTGATCCCGGACAACGGCATCACCGCGGTGAACGTCGCGGACGTCGACGGAGTCAAGATCGCCGGACTGCTCATCGACGCGGGCACCACCAACTCGCAGACGCTGATGCAGGTCGGTCCCGCCGGGTCGTCCGCGCGGCACACCGCGGACCCGACCTCGCTGCACGACGTCTTCTTCCGCATCGGCGGCGCGGCCGTCGGCAAGGCCACCCAGAGCCTGGTGGTCAACAGCTCGGACGTCATCGGCGACCACATGTGGCTGTGGCGCGCCGACCACGGCAGCGGGGTGGGCTGGAACAGCAACACCGCGGCCAACGGCCTGATCGTCAACGGCACGAACGTGACGATGTACGGGCTGTTCGTGGAGCACTACCAACAGCACCAGGTGATCTGGAACGGCAACGGCGGCCGTACGTACTTCTTCCAGAACGAGATGCCGTACGACCCGCCCAACCAGGCCGCCTGGATGAACGGTTCCACGAGGGGCTACGACGCCTACAAGGTCAGCCCGTCGGTGACCGGTCACGAGGCCTGGGGCCTGGGCAGCTATTGCTACTTCAACGTCAACCCGTCCGTCGTCGCCGAGCGGGCCTTCGAGGTCCCGGCGGTGTCCGGGGTCCGCTTCCACAACATGGTGACGGTCTCCCTCGGTGGCACGGGCACGATCAGCCACGTCATCAACAACAGCGGAGGCCCGTCCAACTCCGCGAACAACGTGGCCAACCTCGTCTCCGGTCCCTGACCCCGGCCGGACGACGCCAGGCGGGGCCGCCGCCGTCCGCACGGCGGGCGGCGGCGACCCCGCCACCAGGCATGCCCGCAGGCCCACCCGCGGTCGTCATGGTGCCCAACGAACCGGCTACGCAAGGGTCTTGACGCGGGGGTGGTCTAGTCCATAACGTCTGCGGCCATCAGCTGTTCATGTAGTGAGGCGATGTTCACCTACATGAACGGCTGTCCAGATCCCCCCACCCGGTACCACCCCCCGATCACCCCGGTACCGCACCCTCAACGGCTTGCCCCCCACGACGCGCACCCCGGGTGCGCACACGAAGGAGCCGTCCCGTGCTGAAATCCGCCGTCAGAGCCCTCACCGCGGCCCCCGCCGTCCTCGCCATGGCCGCCACCGCCGTCGTCGCCACCGGCGGCTCCGCGAGCGCCGCCGCCAACCCGGGCCCCGGCTTCCCCGCCCACTACGCCGCGCCCTACGTCGAGACCTGGAACTCGCCCTCCGCGATGACCAACGCCCGCAACGCGACGGGCCTGAAGTTCTTCACGCTCGCCTTCGTCATCGACGGCGGCGGCTGCAACGCCATGTTCAACGGCGACACGCCCGTCACCGACGCCGGCTGGACCTCCGCGGTCAACTCGCTGCGGGCCGCGGGCGGCGACGTCATCGTCTCCTTCGGCGGCGCCTCCGGCACCGAGATCGGCCTGTCCTGTACGACGGTGTCCGCCCTCAAGGCCCAGTACAAGAAGGTCGTCGATGCCCTCAACCTCACCCGCATCGACCTGGACGTCGAGGGCAGCGCGATCGCCAACACCGCCGCCAACGACCGCCGCAACAAGGCACTCGCCCAGCTCCAGCAGGAGTACGCGGCCGCCGGGCGCAAGCTCGACGTCCAGTACACCCTGCCGTCCATGCCCAACGGCCTGGACGACAACGGGACGAAGCTGCTCTCCAACGCCAAGAGCAACGGGCTGAACGTCAACCTCGTCAACATCATGACGATGGACTACTACGACGGGACCCGCGACATGGGCAAGGCGGCCACCGACGCCGCCACCGCCCTGCGCGGCCAGCTCGGCGCCATCTGGCCGGAGAAGTCCGACGCCCAGCTGTGGGCGATGGAGGGCAACACCCCGATGATCGGGGTCAACGACGACACCAGCGAGATCTTCACCACCGGCAACGCCACCACGCTCGCCAACTTCGCCAAGTCCAAAGGCATCCAGGAACTCGCCTTCTGGGCGCTCGGCCGCGACAAGGCGTGCGCCACCAACGGGCAGCTCTCCGACAGCTGCAGCGGCACCCCGCAGAGCGCCTGGCAGTTCTCCTCCGTCTTCAACACCGTGACCGGCGGCGGCACCACCCCGCCGCCCACCGGCTCCACCGGCCAGGTCACCGGCCTCGGCGGCAAGTGCGTCGACGTCGCCGCCGCGAGCAGCGCCAACGGCACCGCCGTCCAGATGTACGACTGCAACGGCACCACCGCGCAGCAGTGGACGGTGGGCACCGACGGCACCCTGCGCGCCCTCGGCAAGTGCATGGACCTCACCGCCGCCGGCACCGCCAACGGCACCAAGGTCCAGCTCTACGACTGCAACGGCACCGGCGCCCAGGTCTGGCAGCGCGGCAGCGGGGACACCCTGGTGAACCCCGTCTCCGGCAAGTGCCTGGACGTCACCGACAAGTCCACCGCCAACGGCGCCCGGCTGCAGATCTGGACCTGCGCCGGCGGCACCAACCAGCAGTTCCACCTCCCGGCCTGACGGCCCCACCGCCGCCGCCCGGCGCACCGCGGAACCGCGGTGCGCCGGGCGGCCGCATGCCAGGATCGGTGCGTGACCGACGACCAGGCCCCCGTGACCGCCGACGCCCTCCGGGAGCGCATGCGCTCCGCGCCCGTACTCGCCGGGCCCCTCCCGTCCTTCGACCCCGCGACCGCCGGGCCCGAGCCCGGGCCGCTGTTCGCCCGCTGGCTGGCGTACGCCCTGGACGACGGAGTCCCGGAGCCGCACGTCATGACCCTCAGCACGGCGGACGCCGGCGGCCGGCCCTCCGCGCGGGTGCTCATGCTGCGCGGCGTCGACCTCGACCGCCCCGCCTTCGACTTCGCCTCGGACGCGGCCAGCCGCAAGGGCCGCGACCTGGCGGACCGCCCCCGCGCCGCCCTCACCTGGTACTGGCCGCGGCACGGCCGGCAGATCCGGGTGAACGGACCGGTGGAGACCCTGGACCGCGCCGCCGCCCGCCGCGACTTCCTCGGCCGCCGCGAGGCCTCCCGGGTGGCCGGCTTCACAGGCGTGATGAGCGCCCCGCTGGAGGGCCGGACCGCGTACGAGGAGGCGCGCCGCCGGGCCGCCGGGCACGTCGCCGCCCACCCCGACGACGTGCCCGAGGGCCACACCGTCTACCGCCTCGTCGCCGACGACGCCGAGTTCTGGCAGGCCGCACCCGCCCAGGGCCACGTCCGCCTCCGCTACACCCGCGACCCCGCCGCCCCCGGCGGCTGGACGCGCACGCTGCTCTGGCCCTGAGGCCTCACGGCAGGTGCCGCGGGCCCGCGGGGGCGGAGGCGGCGCGCACGCGGGCGGCGTCCTGCCCGGGCGGGGCGCCGAACAGGCGGCGGTACTCGCGGTTGAACTGGGTGGGGCTGGCGTAGCCGACGACGTGGCCGACGCCGGCGACGTCGTCGGGCCGGGCCACGAGGAGCGAGCGGGCCTCCTGGAGGCGGATGCGCTTCTGGAACTGCAGCGGGCTCATGGTCGTCACGGCGCGGAAGTGCCGGTGGAAGGCGGAGGGGCTCATGCCCGCGAGGCGCGCGAGAGCGTCGATCCGCAGCGGCTCCGCGTAGTTGTCGCGGATCCAGTGGATGGCCCGGCTCACGTGGGACAGACCGCTGTCGGCCAGGCCGATCTGGCGGACCATGGCGCCGTGGGGGCCGGTCAGCAGCCGCCACAGGATCTCCCGCTCGATCATCGGGGCGAGCACGGGGACGTCCGCCGGGCGGTCGAGCAGCCGCAGCAGTCGCACCACGGCGTCGAGGAGGTCGGGTCCGGCCTCGCCGGTGGCGATCGAGGGCGGGGCGGACGCGCCCCGGGCCCGGCGGCCGGGCGGTGCCTCCAGCAGCAGCGGGGCGATGGCGGCCGCGCGCAGGACCAGCCCCATACCCAGTGCGGGGTCCTGGGGGCTGACGTCCAGGTAGTGGCCGGTGACCGGCAGGACCGCGGTGACCAGCAGATACTGCCCCGCCCGGTAGTCGTGCACCTCCTCGCCGAGCAGCAGGCGCTTGCCGCCCCTGGCCATGACGACCAGCAGCGGTTCGGTCAGCGAGTAGTCCGGCGGGGCGGTCGTGACCCGCGACAGCAGCAGCCCGTCGATCGGGGTCCGCAAGGAGGGCCGGGCGTGGGACGCGACGAGGTCGCGGAGCTCGTCCAGGAGGACGCCGGGTGGGGTGCGCACACCTCACGGAACCATCCGCACCGGGAACCCGGCAAGCCCGATCCGTGCGAAGTCGGCAGGATCAGGCAAGAGCCCGCGCGGATCGGTCTACCCCGCGGCGGCCGCCTCCCGTTGCATGGAGGGGACAGAATCCGACGCACAAAGGAGCACGTCCGTGCCGCTCGACCACTACGTCACCCTCGGCCGATCCGGCCTGCGCGTCAGCCCGTTCGCCCTCGGCGCGATGACCTTCGGCGAGGACCCCGGCGGCGCCGGGTGCAGCGTCGAGGAGTCCGAGAAGATCCTCGCGGCCTACCTGGACCGCGGCGGGAACTTCGTCGACACCGCGAACTTCTACACCAACGGCCACTCGGAGCGGATCCTCGGCGACTGGTTCGCCGCCCACCCCGGGCGACGCGAGCACGTGGTGCTGGCGTCGAAGTTCTTCGCCAACCTCTTCCCCGGCGACCCCAACGGCGGCGGCGCGGGCCGCGGTTCGATCGTCGCCCAGCTCGACGAGACCCTGCGCCGCCTGCGGACCGATTACCTGGACCTGTACTGGCTGCACAACTGGGACCGACACACCCCCATCGAGGAGACGATGCGCACCCTGGACGACCTGGTGCGCGCCGGCAAGATCCGCTACATCGGGTTCTCCAACACCCCCGCCTGGCTGACCGCGCAGGCCCAGACCACCGCGCTGCTCAAGGGCTGGACGCCGCTCATCGCGCTGCAGGTCGAGTACTCGCTGCTGGCCCGCACCGTGGAGGGGGAACTCGCCCCGCTCGCCCGCGACCAGGGCATGGCGCTCGTGCCGTGGAGCCCGCTGAAGAACGGCTTCCTGTCCGGCAAGTACCGGCGCGGCGGCCCGGTCGCCGACTCCGCCCGTACGGCGTTCGTCGGCGGTCCCGGCGAGGACGAGTACCCCGTCATCGAGGCGGTCGCCGCCGTCGCCGACGAACTCGGCACCACCTCGGCCGCCGTGTCCCTGGCGTGGCTGCGCGCCCGCGAGGGCACCGTCGTCCCGATCGTCGGCGCCCGCCGCCTGGAACACCTCGAGGACAACCTCGCGGGTCTCGACACCGTCCTCGCGCCCGAGCACCTGCGGCGGCTGGACGAGGTGTCCGCTCCGGACCTGGGCTACCCGGCGCCCCTGCACGGCGCGATGCGGGCGATGCTGCAGTTCGCGGGCACCACGGTCGACGGCGAGACGTCCGGGGTGTACCCGCCGCTGCTGCAGAGCGACGTCCGCTACTGAGCCGCCCGCGGCGCCGTGCCCCGAACCGGCTCCGGGGCCGCCGTCATCCCTGAGGAGGACACGGCGTACGGGCGCCCCCGTCCGGCGCAGGACGGCGGAATGGGACCGTGTGCCGATGCCGCGGGGCGGCGCGGCCTGATGGGGTGGAGGGCGTGCACTGGAACGACTCGCGGCTCGGTGCCGAGCTGCGCACGGTGACCGCCGCGGCCCGGCGGCGCGCCACGAGGGGCGGGGACCGGCAGGTCGACACCGCCCATCTCCTGCACTCCCTGCTGGAGGCCGACCCGCCGGCGCGGGAGGCCGTCGACGGGGCGGCGGGCACGGGGGGCGCGGTCGGCGGCGGGCGGGTGGCACGCGTGCTCGGCTACCTCGCGCAGCGCACCATCGGCTACGGCATCGCCTGGCGGGACGTGGTGGAGGAGGCCGGTGCCGGGTCGGTGCTCACCTCCGTCGAAGCGCCCGGCTGGAGCCCGGCCGCCGCGGGCCGGCGGCACCGACCTGCTGGCCGCGCTCGTCGCCGACCGGGGGAGCCGGGCGGCGCAGGTGCTGAGGTCGGCGGGGATCGAACCGCAGGTCCTGGCCGCGCGGCCGCACCTGCAGCGTGGAGAGAACGACAGCCGCTACCGGGATGACGGTCCTGTCGCGAGCTGACATCATGGCCCGATGCATGTGTCTCAGGGGAGGAACGCCGGGCTCTGGCTCGCGCTGGTTTCCGCGTTCGCGTTCGGCGGTTCGGGGGTGGCGGCCAAGCCGCTGATCGAGGCGGGGCTCGACCCGCTGCATGTGGTGTGGCTGCGCGTGACCGGCGCCACGCTCATCATGCTCCCCGTGGTGCTGCGGCACCGGGCGCTCCTGCTGCGCCGCCCCGGCCTGCTGCTCGGCTTCGGGCTGCTCGGTGTGGCCGGTGTCCAGACGCTCTACTTCGCGGCGATATCCCGCATCCCGGTCGGCGTCGCGATCCTCGTGGAGTTCCTCGGCCCGGCGCTGCTGCTCGGCTGGGTGCGCTTCGTCCAGCGCAAGGCGGTCAGCAAGGCCGCCGCGATCGGTGTCGTGCTCGCCGTCGGCGGTATGGCCGCGGTGGTCGAGGTGTGGTCCGGGCTCGCCTTCGACCCGCTGGGCCTGGCGCTCGCCTTCGGCGCCGCCTGCTGCCAGGTCAGCTACTTCGTGCTGGCCGACCACGGCAGCGACGGCGACGACGCCCCGGACCCGGTCGCCGTCATCGCGTACGGCCTCACCATCGGCGCCGTCGTCCTGACCGCGGTCTCCCGCCCCTGGGCGATGGACTGGTCGGTGCTCACGCGGCAGGCGGCCCTCGGCGAGACCGACGTGCCCGCGGTCCTGCTCGTGGGCTGGGTCGTGCTGGTGGCCACCGTGCTCGCCTACCTGACCGGTGTGGTCGCCGTACGCCGGCTGTCGCCGCAGGTGGCCGGGGTCGTCGCGTGCCTGGAGGCGGTGGTCGGCACCGTCTTCGCATGGGTGCTGCTCGGCGAACACCTCGGCACGCCGCAGATCATCGGCGGCACGCTCGTACTGGCCGGCGCGTTCGTCGCCCAGACCGCCAAGAAGCAGGGCCCGACCACGGTGGTGGCCTCGGGAAGCCCGGTCGACACCGTCGCGCCCGAGAGTCGGGCGCCCGTCCTGGAGCGGTAGCGCCGGTCGTTCGGCCGTCTCGCGCCCTGTGGGCGCAAAGCGGCGGGCTGCGGACGGGGAGGGCGGGCGCGCCCTTCTCGCCGGTGTGCGGCTGGGTTCGTGGCGGGGGTTCGGGCTCCGGAGCGGGGCCGGTTGCTCGTGCGGTCTCGGTCTCGTCGCCGTCCGCGGGCGCAGACGGCCGGTGGCCACGCCCACTGTTCGTGGGAGGCGCGCCCGCCGTAACCCGCGTCTGCGGGTGCTTTCCCGACATCGGGCTCTGTTCCGCCGAACATGTCGGCGAAAGCGAGCCCGATGTCCCGCCGACTCTTCGGCGGCACCCCGAATCACCCGCAGACGCCGGTCACGGCGGGCGCGCCCACCACCCACAGAAGGCGTGGAAGCGGCCGTCTGCACCCGCGGACGGCAACGAGACCCCCGCCAACCGAAACCCCACCCGCTCCGGAGCCCGAACCCCCACCACGAACCGACCCGCACAACGCCACGAAGGCCCGGCCGCCCACCTCCCCAGCCGCAGCCTGCCGCTCCGCGCCCGAAGGGCGCGAGACGAACCCGCACCCACCCACGGCGCCGGCGGCCGCCCGTGCCGCCCCGTGCCGGGTTCGCTTTCTCGTACAACCCTTTCTTCCCACGGCGTGTCAAAGACCGTGCCGGAGAAGGAAACGGGCTCTTTCCGGACACCCCCGCACCGCCCGGTCGTTCTTGAGCGAAGGAGCCGCTCATGCGCAAGAACCGCTCGGCTGCGGTCACCGCGGCGTCATTTCTCCTGATCACGGGTGCGGCCATCGCCACCGCGCCCGCCTCCGTCGCCGGGACCCCCGGCGGCACCCACGCGAGCGATCGCAACCGGGACTTCAACGGCGACGGCTACGAGGACGTGCTGACCGGCGCGCCCGGCGCCACTGTGGGCGGCCGTTCCGGCGCCGGTGCCGTCACCGTGCAGTACGGCGGCCCCAAGGGGGTCACCACCAGCGCCAGGGTCTTCAGCCAGAACACCTCCGGCGTGCCCGGCGCCGCCGAGACCGGCGACGCCTTCGGACAGGCAGTGGCGAGCGGAGACCTCGACGGGGACGGTTACGACGACGCCGTCGTCGGCATCCCCGGCGAGGACCTGGACGGCGTCGGTGCCGACGCGGGCGGCATCGTGGTCCTGTGGGGCTCGGCGAAGGGACTGTCCGGCGCCGCGAGCGACTGGCTGCAGTCCGTCAGCCCCATGAAGGGCGACCGGTTCGGCAGCGCCCTGGCCGCCGGGCACTTCACCACCTACGTCCCGGGTGACCTGCTCGCCGTGATCGACAAGGTGGGGCTGTCGATCTTCCAGTACGAGTCCGTGCCGCAGGCCGCCGCCCGCAAGGGCGGGGAGGCGGGGACCTTCACGCCCTTCAAGGACCGGCGGCGCACGCCGCTCGCCCGGCAGGCGGAAGGGCCCGGCATCGCGCCCACCTCGCTGACGACCGGCGACTACGACGACAACGGCCTGGCCGACCTCGTGGTCTCCGGCCTCAGCCTGGGCGACGAGCCGGGCTACGGCTGGTCGTACGTCCTCCTCAGCGACGACATCGATCCGCTGCCCGTCACCGCCCTGCGCGGCGGTCCCGTCGTCGCCTCCGGCGACGTCAACGGCGACGGCTTCGACGACCTGGTCACCGGGGAGCCGCACAGCCCCGACGACGGCGGCGAGTCGATGACCGGCGGCATGGTCGGCGTCTACTACGGCAGTCCGGACGGGCCGGTCGGGCAGGAGGGGCCGGGGAGCCCGCCCGTGTGGTGGACCCAGGACAACGCCGGAGTGCCGGGTGTCTCGGAGCGCGGCGACGGCTTCGGCTCCGACCTCTCCGTCGGGGACGTCAACCGTGACGGGTACGCGGACGTCGCGATCGGCGCCTCCGGCGAGGACATCGGCAGCGTCGCCGACGCGGGGGCCGTGTGGGTGCTGCGCGGTTCGGCGCGGGGCCTGACCACGGCCGGTGTCCTGGACGTCAACCAGAACACCGCGGGCGTCCCGGGTGCCGCCGAGAAGTCGGACAAGTTCGGCGCCCAGGTCTCCTTCACCGACCCCAACCGCGACGGCTACTCCGGTCTGCTCGTCGCGGCCCCGGGCGAGAACACCAACGACGGTGTGGTGTGGGTGTTCTCGGCCGGTGCCGGCGGCCTGAAGCTGCCGGGGAGCTGGACGTACGGCGGCGGCTCGATCGGCGCGCCGTCCCAGAACGCCCGGTTCGGCGCGGCGATCGACGACTGACCGAACCGCGCCAGGCGGCGCGACTGCCGGGTCCGGGCGGCCTCGTCGCCCGGACCACGCCGCCCGGCCTCGTCGACGGCGGCGTCCCAGGCGTGGACGAGCCTGCTCGGGGCTCCCCTCAGCGCGCGGCGAGGTAGTCCGGCACGGTGACCGACGGGTCGAGGTCGTCCGCGGGTTCGGGCGTCCCGTAGGCGCGGGTGACGGGCAGCACGCCCGTCCAGTGGGGGAGGGTCAGGTCCTCGGGGTCGTCGCCGGGGCCGCCGGTGCGCACCTTGGCGGAGACCTCGTGGAGGTCGAGGGCGATGACGGCGGTGGCGGCCAGTTCCTTCGCGTTGGCGGGGCGGGAGTCGGCGACCCGGCCGGGCACGATGTGGTCGACGAGGGCGTCCAGGGCGGTTGAGCGCTCGGCGGGGTCGGTGACCTGGCGGGCCACCCCGTGCACCACCACGGAGCGGTAGTTGATGGTGTGGTTGAAGGCGGACCGGGCCAGCACGAGCCCGTCGAGGTGCGTCACGGTCAGGCAGACCGGGAGCCCGGTGTCCTCGCCGGCGCCGCGCAGCGGACGGGAGCCGGTGGAGCCGTGCACGTAGAGCCGCTCGCCGACGCGGGCGTAGAGGGTCGGCAGCACGACCGGCGCCCCGTCGCGGACGAAGCCGAGGTGGCAGAGGTAGTCCGCGTCGAGGATCGCGTGCACCAGGTCGCGGTCGTACGAGGCGCGCTCGCGGCTGCGGGTGGGGACGGTGCGGTCGGTGGGAGCGTACGCGTCGGCAGCGGAGGGCGTGGCGGACATGGCACGATCCTTTGCACTAGTGCATAATGCTGTTTGTGCTAGGAGAGTACACGTTCACCGGCCGGGGCGCAGCGGACATCGCGGCGAGCGTCGAACGGGCCATCGGGGAGGGCGCGCTCGCCCCCGGCGCCGCGCTGCCGCCGCTGCGGGAGCTCGCCGCGGGACTCGGCGTCAACCCCAACACCGTCGCCGCCGCCTACCGCCTGCTGCGCGACCGCGGCGTCATCGAGACCGCGGGCCGCCGCGGCAGCCGGGTGCGGCGGCGTCCGGCGACCACCGCGCGGGACGAGATCCGCCTGGAGGTGCCGCCCGGGGTGCGGGACCTGTCCACCGGCAATCCGGACACCGCGCTGCTGCCACCGCTCGCGGAGGCGCTGGCCGAGGCTGCGGCCCGCAACGCGCGGCAGCCCATGCTGTACGGGCAGGCCCCGGTCGAGGAGGAGCTCGCCACGCTGGCGCGGGCCGCCTTCGACGCCGACGGGGTGCCGGCCGGCCCGGTCGGGCTCACCTCCGGTTCGCTCGACGCCATGGAGCGCGCGCTCGTCGCCCACCTGCGGCCGGGGGACGCGGTGGCGGTGGAGGACCCGGGCTGGGGCAGCGTCTTCGACCTCGTCCCGGCCCTCGGGCTGCGCGCCGTCCCGGTCGGCGTGGACGACGACGGCCCGCTGCCGCACGACGTGGACACCGCACTCCGGCAGGGCGCGCGGGCGCTGATCGTCACCGACCGCGGCCAGAACCCGACCGGCGCCACGCTCTCCGCGGCGCGCGCCGGCGAACTGCGCGCCGTCCTCGGCGGCCACCCGCAGGTGCTCGTCATCGACGACGACCATGTGAACGGCCTGACCGAGCTGCCCCTGCATCCGCTCGCCGGCAGCACCGCGCACTGGATGCTGGTCCGCTCCACCGCCAAGGCCTACGGCCCCGACCTGCGGCTGGCCGTGCTCACCGGCGACCCGGTCACGGTCGACCGGGTCCGCGGCCGCTACCGGCTCGGGCCCGGCTGGGTCAGCCATCTGCTGCAGCACACCGTCGCGCACCTCTGGCGCACGGGCGCGGTCGACGTCCCGGCCGTCTCCGCCGCCTACGCCGCGCGCCGCGACGCCCTGGTGCGGGCGCTGGCCGACCGGGGCGTCGCGGCGTACGGCCGCAGCGGCATGAACGTCTGGGTCCCGGTGCCGGACGAGACCGCGGCCGTCGCGCGGCTCCTGCAGGCGGGCTGGGCCGTGGCACCCGGCGCGCGCTTCCGCCTGGACTCCCCGCCCGGCATCCGCATCACCGTCTCGCCGGTCACGGTGGACGAGGTCCCGGCCTTGGCCGAGGCGGTCGCCGGCGCGGTCCGCCCGCACCGCGCCGGGCGCTTCGGCTGACGGGGCGCGGCCTGACGGGTCAGCGCGCCGGGCGGCGCTGGGTCAGCGCCGCGCCGGCGAGCACCACGAGGGCGCCGACCGGCTCGTTCCACGTCAGGCGCTCGTTCAGCAGGGCGACACCGGCCGCGGTCGCGATGACCGGGATCAGGTAGGTGACCATCGTGGCGATCGTCGGGCCCTTCTCCGCGACGATCCCGTACTGCAGCAGGAAGGCGATCCCGGTGCCCAGCGCGCCCAGCGCCACCACCGACAGCGTCGGCCAGAGCGGGAACGAGGCGGGAACGGAGGTGAACAGCGGGGTCAGCACAGCCAGTTGGGCGGTACCGAGGAGCAGCTGCGCGGAGGACATCGACAGTGCCGAGTTGCCGCTGCCGCTCAGGGTGCGGCGCACGTAGATCCAGCCCACCGCGTAGCTCGCGGAGGCACCCAGCGCCATCGCGGTGCCCGCCGGGTCCGTCCCGGAGAAGCCCTGCCACGCGCCGAGCACGGTCAGCACGCCGACGAAGCCGATGCCGACCCCCGCGACCCGCTGTCGGGTCGGCTTGTCGTCCGAGAGCGCCACCACCGACAGCACCATGCTCCACAGCGGGGTCGTGGCGTTGCATATACCCGCGAGCGTCGACGGGATCGTCAGCTCCGCGTACGCGAAGAGCGTGAACGGCAGGGTGTTCAGCAGCAGCGCGGCGACCGCCATGTGCCCCCAGGCGCGCGCGCCGCGCGGCAGCCGCTCCCGCTTCAGGGCGAAGGCGGCGGCCAGCACCGCGGTGCCGAACGCCATGCGGCCGAGCGCGACCTGCAGCGGGGCGTAGGCCTCGGTGCCGACCTTGATGAACAGGAAGCTGAAGCCCCAGATGAGCGCGAGCACCGCCCAGTTGACGCGCCAGTCGACGACGGGGCGGCGGCGCGCGGTGGCGGAGGGGGCGTCGGTGACGGCGGCGGGCGGGCTGCCGGCGGGGGAGGGGGCGGCCACGGCGTCCGGGCGGCGGGTGCTGGGTGCGCTCATGGCCATCACGATGACGGATTGAACCTCTTAGGACAAGCGAGAAAACCTGCCGATGATCACGTAGTGTTGCTTACATGTTGAACCTCGAGCGCCTGCGCATCCTGCACGCGATCTCCACCTACGGCTCGGTGAGCGCCGCGGCGGACGTCCTGCACGTGACGACCTCGGCCGTCTCCCAGCAGATGGGCAAGCTCGAACGCGAGACCGGCCAGACCCTGCTCGCCAAGAACGGCCGCGGGGTCCGCCTCACCGACGCCGGCCGGCTGCTGTCCGGGCACGCCGGCCGCATCCTCTCCCTCGTCGAGCTCGCCCACTCCGACCTGGAGGCGCACCGCGGCGCGGCGGTGGGCGAACTGCGCATGGGGGCCTTCCCCACGTCGGTGCGCGGGTTGTTCCCGCAGGCGCTCGCCGCGACGCGGCGCGACCACCCCAAGCTGCGCGCCATGGTCCACGAGATGGAGCCCCAGGACGCGCTGGCCCGGCTCGTCCGCGGCGACATCGACCTCGCGGTCGTCCTCGACTGGTACAACAAGCCGCTGTCGCTGCCCGGGGGCCTGGCCAAGGAGCCGCTGCTCGACGACATCGCCGACGTGGTCGTCCCCGAGGGCCACCCGCTGGCCGGCCGCGCCGAGGCCGACCTCGGCGAACTCGCCGACGACGACTGGATCGCCTGGCCGGACGGCGGCTTCTGCCACGAGTGGCTGCTGTTCACCCTGCGCGGCAAGGGCGTGGAGCCGCGCATCGCCCACCACGCCGAGGAGCACCCCACGGTGCTGGCCCTCGTCGCCGCCGGCCTGGGCGTCGCCGTCGTCCCGCGCCTGGGCCGCGGCCCCCTCCCGGCCGGGGTCCGCGCCATCCGCGTACGGCACACCATGAAGCGCCACATCTACGCCGTCTGGCGCTCCGACGCCGACCGCCGCCCCGCCATCCGCGCCGCCGTCGAGGCCCTGCGCCGGGCAGGGGAGGACGTGGCGACCGCGGACGTCTGAGACCATCCCCGCATGGCTGACTGGGCGACGTACGTCATCGTGCGGGAGGACGGCGGGCACGAGGTGTACGAGGCCCGCTTCGGCGCGATCGGTCTCGACCTCGACCTGCTCGCCGGTCCCGACGTCCTGGTGCCGGTCCTCCGGGAGCGCCCACGGGCCGGAGGCTGGCGCGACGAGGTGTGGTGCCAGGCGGCGGCGCTGATCGATCTGCGGCGCAGGATGCTGCTGTTCTTCGCCTGGGAGGGGCCGGCCGCCGAGCTGCGCCACCGGCGCGTCCTGTGGGAGGCGCTGCGACGGGCTTGGCCCGGGTGGGAATTGCGCTGGACGTACGAGGGCCCCGCCGAACTGCGCGCCCACCTGGGCCTGGATCCCGAGGCGGTACGGAGGGGCGGCGACGTGGCCTGGCCCGACGACGTGCTCGCGGTCGACGACGGGGAACTGTCCGAGCGGGATCCGATGGTCCGGGTCGTCACCATCGGCGCCGACCGCTGCCATCTGCTGTCCTCCGCCAACCACCACCCGGTGACCGAGGGCCCGGCGCTGCTCGACCGGCTCGCGCGGGCACCCGACCACGGACGCTGCGTCCTCGCTGCGGACTCCGGCATCCACCTCGACCCGGAGCGCCGGCGGGTGGGCTGGTGGCTGCTCGGTGCCCGGGCCGGGGCGCCGCGGATGGCCTCGCGGTGGCGGGGGTGGACGGTCGAGTTCTGGGCGGACCGCTGGGAGGAGCACGTCCGTGCCTCCGGCGGCCGTTTCACGCCCCCGGTCGTCGACCGTGAACAGGCACTCGCCGAACTCCGCGACGCCGCACGAGGACGGCGCTCCGCCCTTGGGGACGCGGTCGTGCGCGTGCCCTAGGCGAGGCCGGGCATCTTGCGGAAGTCCCAGGAGACCACGGACTCCGGGGTCAGGCGGAGCCAGGCGTGGCGGCCGTCGTGGGGCATGGACTCCAGGCCGAAATTCTTGGCCGCGAACAGCCGCTCGACGACCTCCAGGCCGGGGTGGGGCTCGCCGGTGCGGGGCGCCTCGCCCACGAACTCGACGGTGCCGGAGAGCTCGACGCCGCGCAGGTCCCCGTACTCCGTGCCGTCGTCGACGACGACCGCGACGCGCGGGTCGCTTCGAAGGTCGGCCCAGCGGCGGCTGCGGACGATCGAGTACAGCCACAGGGAGGTGCCGTCCCAGACGAACCACAGGGCGCCCACGTGCGGGCGGCCGTCGGGCGAGACCGTGGCGACGCGGCAGGTGCGCTGCGCGCCGAGGAAGGCGTCGACCTCCTCGGCGGTCATCATGATCCGGCGTCCGCGGCGCTGTGCGACGGCCATGCGCACCCCCACTTCCCAGTCTGACGCTCCGTCAGATACGGTCGCTCGGGACGACGGTAGGGCACCCGCACGCGAGGGGGCAAGCATGGCGGACGGCAATCGGCACCGGCGTCTCGACGCGCTCCTGACCCCCCGGTCCGCCGCCGTGCTCACCGTCGAGTGCCAGCGCGGGGTGGTCGGGCCCGGCGGCGCGCTGCCGGAACTCGCGGCCGCCGTACGCGCCTCCGGGGCGCTGGACGCCACCGCGCGGCTCGTCGCCGCCGCCCACGCGGCGGGCGCCACCGTGGTGCACGCCGTCGCCGAACGGCGCGCCGACGGCCTCGGGTCCAGCCGCAACGCACGGATCTTCCGCGCCGCCGAGCGGCTGCCCGTCCTGCAGGTCGCCGGCACGCCCGCCGTCGAGGTCGCCGAGGAGATACCGGTCGGTGCCGGCGACTTCGTGGTGCGACGGCTGCACGGGCTGTCGCCGGTCGCCGGCACCGGCCTCGACGCCGTGCTGCGCAACCTCGGCGTGCGCACGGTCGTCGTCACCGGGGTGTCGGCCAACGTGGCCGTCCCCAACGCCGTCTTCGACGTGGTCAACCTCGGCTACGAGGCGGTCGTGCCCGCCGACGCCATCGCCGGGGTGCCGCAGTCGTACACCGCCGACATGCTCCGGCACACCCTCGCGCTGGTCGCCACGGTCACCACCGCCGACGAGGTGATCGGCAGCTGGGAACGGTCCGGGCCGGGTCCGGGGGACTCAGGCCAGGGCCACTGAGTCCCCCTCCACCTTGATGTTCGCCGCCGGGAGCGGCTGGGTCGCCGGGCCGTTGGCCACGCTGCCGTCCTTGATGCTGAACTTGCTGCCGTGGCACGGGCAGTTGATCGTGCCGCCCGCGATCTCGTTGACGGCGCAGCCCTGGTGGGTGCAGATCGCGGAGAACGCCTTGAACGAGCCCTCCTCGGGCTGGCAGACGACGACCTTCTTGTCCGCGAAGATCTTGCCGCCGCCGACCGGGATGTCCGAGGTCTTGGCCAGCGCCGCCTCGGCCCCGCCGCCGGCGGGCGCCGACCCCCCGGTCCCCTGGTCGCCGCCCTGCGGGGGCGCCGCGGGGCTGTAGGCGCCCGCGGAGTCGTTGGAGTCGCCGCAGGCGGCCAGCGCGGCCGCGAGCCCCGCCGCACCCACTCCGGCGACCACGGCGCGGCGGGTCGGAGCTCCTGCGATGCCAGTCGTCTCGGCCATGCGTCACACATCCTGTTGCGTCGTCCGTTCCGGACCGCCGACCGGGGCCCGGGGGCGTGGGTCACGCCCTGCCCTGTCGTACGGGCCGGATGGGTGAGCCGTTCAACCATTCCCCGGGAATCTCACGAGGAGGCCAGTGCCGGGGCCGGAGTCCCCTCGACGCCCTTCACCCGGGGCGGGGGCATCGGATGGTCCGAGCACCGCTCGCGCAAGATGTCCGAGCGCGTGGAGGCCACGCGTTCGGCCTCCGGATCAAGAGGGCCGCCGATACGCTGGCCGCCCCCATCAAGCCTGTGGGACCTGGAGGTCTTCATGGCTGACGAGCCGCTCAAGGCGCACTTCGTGGCAGATCCCATCGAGCTTCCCGACGGCCGGAGGGTCCAGGTGAGTGCGTACTCCGACGGGAGTATCCGCTTCCGGGTGGACGGACTTCCCTATGTCCTGACCGAGGCCTGTCTGAGTGGCAACCCGGAGAGGGACAAGGCGATCCTGAAGATTTCGCCGGGTAAGCAGGGCAGCGCCGCCGCGTACAACTACGTGGACGAGCTGAAGAGGAAACAGGGTTAGAAGCATGAAAGAGCCCCGGATCTCCGCCACAGAGATCGGGGCTCTGGTGCGTCCGCCTGGGACGCAGAGGGGGTGTCCCCAGGGTACGGCGGATCGGCTCTCCGGGACCCGGAGCAGCGAGGTGCCGAGGCGATGCCGGTCCGCCGCCTGCCGTGCGGACAGCGCCCGGCCCACACCGCTCACGCTCGGGTTGCCCGAGACGTTGGGCGAGCCGGCCGTGGGAATGCTCCACCTCGGCCGACCACAAGGAGGTAACTCCGTGTTGTCCACGGTCACCACAATCGCAGGGTTGATCAGCTTGGTCGCGACCTTGGTCTTCGTAGGCATACAGACGCGGGCCGTGTCGCGACAGGTTCATATCGCGAACAACCTGAATGGCACGAATGGGCTCGACCTGTGCCTGAACAACGTGCGTGAGATCTACTTCAAAATGCTGGAGTACCCCGGGATGCGTGAGCACTTCTATGAGGACGTGCCGTGCCCGGCTGACAGGGTGGAACGAGAGCGGGTGTTGCTGATCGCCGAGGCGCTGGCGGACGTGATCGAGACCGGTCTGGTGGCGACTCGCCGCATCCCCGAGACGGAGTCCTTCGAGGATTGGCGCGACTACTCCCGCTTCATTCGCGATCACAGTCCAGCCATCCGCGATCTGCTCGGCGAGCACCCCCTGTGGTGGCCCGAGCTGCGGACGCTGGACTAGCTGCGGGAGGTTCAGGGCTGCCTCCCGGGCCTCCTCCTCGTCCCCGCAAGCGCTCCGCGCGCGACGCCGGAACCACGGCGGTCCGCGGCGGCGGGAGGCCGATCATTAAGATGCGCCCATGGAGGAAGTGACAGGGATCCGCTACGTCACGCCGTTGCGTGAGGGCGGATCGGTGCCCGGTGTCGTCGAGGCCGACGACCTGGGGACGTACGTGGTGAAGTTCGTGGGTGCCGCACAGGGCCGCAAGGCGCTGGTGGCGGAGGTGATCGCGGGGGAGCTGGCCCGACGGCTGGGGCTGCGGGTGCCGCTGCTGGTGCGGTTCCAGTTCGACCCGGTGATCGGGCTGGGCGAGCCGGACCAGGAGATCCAGGACCTGCTGAAGGCCAGCGGCGGCCTCAACCTCGGCATGGACTTCCTCCCCGGCGCCCTCGGCTTCGACCCGCTCGTCTTCGAGGTGGAGTCCGCCGAGGCGGGGCGGATCGTGTGGTTCGACGCGCTCGTGGGCAACGTCGACCGCTCGTGGCGCAACCCGAACATGCTGGTCTGGCACCAGGACCTCTGGCTGATCGACCACGGCGCCTCGCTGATCTTCCACCACAACTGGAAGGGCGCCGACCAGGCCGCCGACAAGCCGTACGACGCCGCCGACCACGCGCTCGCCCGGTTCGCCCCGGACATCGAGTCCGCCGCCCGCGACCTCGCCCCGCGCGTGGACGAGGCGCTGCTGCGCGAGGTCACCGCCCAGATCCCCGACGAGTGGCTGGTGGACGAGCCCGGCTTCGCGGGCCCCGACGAGGTGCGACGCGCCTACGAGCGGGTGCTGCTGGCGCGCGCCGGCACCGTGGGGGAGCGGATCGTCCTCGCCCCGAAGCAGCAGGAGAAGCAGGCGCCGCCGGAGTGGCTGCGCACCTGGGTCGAGGGGAAGGCCGCCAAGTGAGCACGGCGAGCGGGCGCGATGTGTTCGAGTACGCGCTGGTGCGTGTGATGCCGCGGATCGAGCGCGGTGAGCTGATCAACGCGGGCGTGCTGGTCTACTGCCGGGCCAAGTCCTTCGTGGGCGCCCGGGTCCACCTGGACGAGACGCGGCTGCGCTGCCTCGACCCCGACGTGGACGTCGCCGGAGTGCGCGCCGCGCTGCGCGGGTACGAGGGCATCTGCGCGGGCGGCGAGCGGGCCGGGCAGGCGGCGGAGGACGATCCCGGGCGGCGGTTCCGGTGGCTGACGGCGCCCCGCAGCACCATCGTGCAGCCGGGCCCCATCCACACCGGGCTGACCGAGGACCCGGAGGCCGAGGTGGACCGTCTGCTGGATCTTCTGGTGCGGTGAGCCACATCGGCGCGGTGGGCGTTGACACAGGGTCACTGCGCTCCTACGGTTTCGGCTACGGGACGTACTAAGCGGTCGCTCACCTGCGCGACCGCTCCCCACAGGGCTGAGGAGAGCAGATGTCGACCACCGAGCAGCGCGTAGCGATCGTGACAGGGGCGGCGCGCGGCATCGGCGCCGCCACCGCCGTGCGCCTGGCCGCGGAGGGCCGCGCCGTGGCCGTGCTGGACCTCGACGAGACCGCGTGCAAGGACACCGTCGAGCAGATCACCAAGGCGGGCGGCCGGGCCGTCGCCGTCGGTGCCGACGTCTCCGACGAGGAGCAGGTCGCGGCAGCGGTCGCGCGCGTCGCCGAGGAGCTCGGGGCGCCGACGATCCTCGTCAACAACGCCGGCGTGCTCCGCGACAACCTGCTGTTCAAGATGAGCGCGGCCGACTGGGACACGGTCATGAACGTGCACCTGCGCGGCGCCTTCCTGATGACCCGCGCCGTCCAGAAGCACATGGTGGACGCGAAGTTCGGCCGCGTGGTCAACCTGTCCTCCTCCTCCGCCCTCGGCAACCGGGGCCAGGCCAACTACTCCGCCGCCAAGGCGGGCCTGCAGGGCTTCACCAAGACCCTCGCGCACGAACTCGGCAAGTTCGGCGTCACCGCCAACGCCGTCGCCCCCGGCTTCATCGTCACCGACATGACGGCCGCCACCGCCGCCCGCATCGGCATGGGCTTCGAGGAGTTCCAGGCCGCGGCCGCCACCCAGATCCCGGTGCAGCGCGTCGGCAACCCGGACGACGTCGCCAACGCCATCGCCTTCTTCACCGGCGACGCCGCGGGATTTGTCTCCGGACAGGTGCTGTACGTGGCCGGCGGCCCGCTCGACTGACCCGCGACAGGAGACCCGCATCATGAGCACCCAGCCCGAGAACGGCCGCGTCGCGATCGTCACCGGAGCCAGCCGCGGCATCGGCTACGGCATCGCCGAGGCCCTGGTCGCCCGCGGCGACCGCGTCGTCATCACCGGCCGCAACGAGGAGGCGCTGAAGGAGGCCGTCGAACGCCTCGGCGCCGACCGGGCCCTCGGCGTGGCCGGCAAGGCCCACGACGAGGCGCACCAGGCCGAGGTCGTCGAGCGCACGATGGAGGCCTTCGGCCGCGTCGACTACCTCGCCAACAACGCGGGCACGAACCCGGTCTTCGGCCCGCTCGCCGAACTCGACCTCGGCGTCGCCCGCAAGGTCTTCGAGACCAACGTCGTCTCCGCGCTCGGCTTCGCCCAGCAGACCTACAAGGCGTGGATGAAGGAGAACGGCGGCGCGATCGTCAACATCGCCTCCATCGCGGGCATCAGCGCCTCCCCGTTCATCGGCGCGTACGGCATGAGCAAGGCCGCGATGGTCAACCTCACGCTGCAGCTCGCCTCCGAGATGGCGCCCGGCGTCCGCGCCAACGCCATCGCCCCCGCGGTCGTCAAGACCAGGTTCGCCTCCGCCCTCTACGAGGGCCGCGAGGAGCAGGCCGCGTCCGCGTACCCGCTGGGCCGGCTCGGCGTGCCCGAGGACATCGGCGGCGCCGCCGCCTTCCTGCTCTCGGACGCGGCGGCCTGGATCACCGGCCAGACCCTGGTCGTGGACGGCGGCATCTTCCTCAACGCCGGCGTCGGCGCCTGAGGTTCGTGCCCGCCGGGACCCCGGTGCGCACCCTCCCCGGTGCCGGCCGCCGAAGCGGCGGCCGGCACCGGGGATGAGCGCGTCGCCCGGTCCGGCGGACCCCCGGCCGGGCGGATTGTCAGTGCGGAACGGTACGTTCGTCCCCAGTAACGGATCGCGTACCGGAGGTTCCCGACGTGCCCATCACGCTGCCCGAGTCCTGGCAGGCCGTCCTCGGTGAGGAGCTGGAGAAGCCCTACTTCACCCAGCTGACCGAGTTCGTGGAGGAGGAGCGCGGGAAGCACAAGGTGTTCCCGCCGCGCGAGCAGGTCTTCGCGGCCCTGGAGGCCACTCCCTACGACAAGGTGAAGGTGCTGGTCCTCGGCCAGGACCCGTACCACGGCGAGGGCCAGGGGCACGGCCTCTGCTTCTCCGTGCAGCCCGGCGTCAGGACGCCGCCCTCGCTGCGGAACATCTTCAAGGAGATGAAGGAGGAGTACGGCTACCCGGTCCCCGACAACGGCTACCTGATGCCGTGGGCCGAACAGGGCGTGCTGCTGCTCAACGCGGTGCTGACGGTGCGCGAGGCGGAGGCCAACTCGCACAAGGGCAAGGGCTGGGAGAAGTTCACCGACGCGGTCATCAAGGCCGTCGCGTCCCGGCCCGATCCGGCGGTCTTCGTGCTGTGGGGCAACTACGCCAAGAAGAAGCTGCCGCTGATCGACACCGAGCGGCACGCGGTCGTCCAGGGCGCCCACCCGTCGCCGCTGTCGGCCAAGCTCTTCCTCGGCAGCCGCCCCTTCACCCAGATCGACGAGGCGCTCAAGGCCCAGGGCCACGACCCGGTGGACTGGCGCATCCCGGACCTGGGCAAGTGAGGCCCGGCCCGGGCCGGGCGGCGCACGGGGGTCGTCGCCCGGCCCGGGCCGAGGGGGGTGCTCGAGGCGTCAGTCGCCGGTGACCCCGTCGATGCGCTCGCGGATCAGGTCGGCGTGGCCGTTGTGGCGGGCGTACTCCTCGATCATGTGGACGTAGATCCAGCGCAGGGAGACCTCGTCCTTGCCGCGCCGCAGCCCGAGGTCGTCGAGCGACCGGCCGCGGGTCACCTCGCGGGCGTGCGCGATCTCGGCGCGCCAGGTGGCGAACGCCTCGGCGGTGTCGGCCCTGTCGAGGTCGTGGAACTCGCCGTCGGGGTCCTCCTCGGTGAGGTAGAGGGGCGGCGCGTCCTCCCCCGCGAACACGGTGCGGAACCAGCCCTGTTCGACGCCCGCCATGTGGCGGACCAGGCCCAGCAGGGTGAGGTCGGACGGGGGCGCGGCGGCCGTACGCAGTTGTTCCTCGTCCAGGCCGGCGCACTTCATCGCGAGGGTGTCGCGATGGAAGTCCAGCCAGCTCTCCAGCATGGTGCGCTCGTCGGCGATGTAGGGCGGGTCGGTGCGCTCCGGTGACGTCGTCATGGCCGCCATGATGGCGGGGGCCTGTGACAGCGTCGACGCATTAACCGCCGGAGCCGGCGCCGAGCATCCCCCGCAGCAGGTCGGCCGCCCCCGCCCGCAACTCGGCCTCGGGCGGCGGCGACGCGGAGCCCGCGCCGGCGACGGAGTGGAACAGGACGCCGTCGCACCACGCGATGAGGGACCGGGCGTGGCGCTCCGGCTCGGCGGAGCCCGCGGCGCGCAGCATCGTCTCCAGCTGTTCGCGGAAGACGCGGCCCGCGGTGTCGTAGACCACGCGCAACTCGGGGCGCCGGGTGGCCTCCAGGGCGAGCTCCAGCCGGGCGCGGGTGAGGTCGCGGGCCTCGGTGACCGAGCGGTGCAGGAAGAACGCGAGCAGCGCCGCGAGGCCCTCGGGTCCCGGCGCGGGCTCGGGGGTCCCGGAGGCGTAGGCGGTCTGCGACTCGCGGAGGGCCAGCCTGTGGACCGCCGCCTCCAGCAGGGCCGCCCGGGTCCGGGCGTGGTTGGACGTCGAGCCCTGCGGCAGACCGGCCGCCTCGTCGACCGCACGGTGGGTCAGCCCCCGCATCCCGCGCTCCGCGAGCAGCGCGAGTGCGGTGTCGGCGATCAGCTCGGCCCGGGACGTCTGCGCGGTGCTCATGACGGCAACCTACCGGCCGCCCCGGCCCCGCCTCGTCCGGCCCGCGGACCGGGGAGCGGCATCGCCGTCGACCGGGCGGCGGCACCCGGATTCGGCGTGGGCGAGTGCCGCTTCGCGCGCTCGTCGGCGATGGGGGCCGGTGTGACGGGGGTCCTTCGCGGGACGGGGTGGCCCGGTGGGCCGTCACCCGGCTCGGAGCCGCGGGGTGTCCTGCCAAGGGCCGTGGCGATGCTCGCCCCGCCTGTGCCCGCGCCGGTCGGCGGAGCGTGCGGGCAGGGCTTCCGGAACCCGGTCGAGGTTTCGGACGGCGGCGTCACCGGGCTCTGGGCCGCCGGACACCCCCCACCCACTACAGGTGTAGTACCGTGCCACTACACCTGTAGTGGCCGGAAGGGGAGCGGGCACCATGAGCCGTACATCGCAGCAGCCGCACGCCGTCGTCGTCGGGGCAGGCATCGGGGGTCTGGGCGCCGCCGTGGCGTTGCGCCGGCGCGGCTGGCGGGTGACGGTCCTGGAGCGGGCGGCGGCGCTCGAGCCGGTCGGCGCCGGGATCGGCATCGCGCCCAATGCCCTGCGCGCGCTGGACGTGCTCGGGGTGGGCGACGCCGTGCGTGCCATGGCCGCCTTCCAGGGCGAGGGCGGGCTGCGCCGGCCCGACGGGCGCTGGCTGTCCCGGACCAGCGGTGAGGCCGCCGCCGAGCGCTTCGGCGGGCCCGTGGTCATCGCGCACCGCGCGGAGCTGGTCGCCGTGCTCGCGGGTCTGCTGCCCGAGGGCGCGCTGCGCACCGGAACCCGGGTCGTGTCGGCGTCCCCCGAGGGCAGGGTCACCACCGGGGACGGGACGATCGACGCCGATCTGGTGGTCGCCGCCGACGGGATCAACTCCGCCGTGCGCGGCGCGCTCTTCCCCGCGCACCCGGGGCCGGTCTACAGCGGGTTCACCAGCTGGCGCACGGTCGTGCCCGCACCCGCCGCGTACCTGCCGCACGAGACCTGGGGGCGCGGCCGGCTGTGGGGCACCGTCCCGCTCACCGGCGGCCGCGTCTACTGCTACGCCACCGCCGTGACCCCGCCCGGCGGCCGCGCCCCCGCCGGGGACGAACGCACCGAGCTGCGGCGGCTGTTCGGCGACTGGCACGACCCCGTGCCCGGGCTGATCGACTCCGCCGCCCCCGGGACCGTGCTGCGCAACGACGTCCACCATCTCGCCCGCCCGCTGCCCGCCTTCCACCGGGGGCGCGTCGCCCTGCTCGGCGACGCCGCGCACGCCATGACGCCCAACCTCGGGCAGGGCGGCTGCCAGGCACTGGAGGACGCCGTCGTCCTCGCCCACCTCGCCGCCCCCGACGCGGCGGAGCACGCCGTCGCGCGCGCCCTCGCCGCGTACACCGTGCAGCGGCTGCCCCGCACGACCCGCGTCGTACGCCGCTCCTGGAGCGTCGGGAGGCTCACCACCTGGTCGTCCCGGCCCGCCGTCGCCCTGCGCGACGCCTTGTTCGCCGGCGTCAACCGGGTCGGCCCGCGCCTCGCGCTGCGCAGCCTCGACGGGATCGCCGACTGGCGCCCGCCGGCCGGCCCGTATGCTGCCGACGGCACAGGTCAGGCACGGCAGGCGTAGGCGGGAGCGGCACATGGAACCCCTCAGGATCGGGGTCATCGGACTCGGCGACATCGCCCGCAAGGCGTACCTGCCGGTGCTCACGGCCCAGCCGGGGGTGGAGCTGCACCTGCAGACCCGCACCCGCGCGACCCTGGACACCGTCGGCGACACCCACCGCGTCCCGGTCGCGCACCGCCACGAGACCCTCGACGCCCTGCTCGACCAGGGCCTCGACGGGGCGTTCGTGCACGCCCCCACCGAGACGCACGTCGAGATCACCGAACGCCTCATCGCCGCGGGCGTCCCCGTCTACGTCGACAAGCCGCTCGCCTACGACCTGGCCGGGGCCGAGCACCTGGTGCGCCTGGCCGAGGAGCGCGGCGTCGGGCTCACGGTCGGCTTCAACCGCCGCCACGCGCCGGGCTATGTGCAGTGCGCCGACCACCCGCGCGACCTGATCCTCATGCAGAAGAACCGCATCGGCCATCCGGAGACCGCGCGCACCGTCGTCTTCGACGACTTCATCCACGTCGTCGACACCCTGCGCTTCCTCCTCCCCGGCCCCGTCGAGCACACCGACGTCCGGGCACGGGTCCGCGGCGGGCTGCTCCACCACGTCACGCTGCAGCTGTCCGGCGACGGCTTCACCGCGATCGGCGTGATGAACCGCATGAGCGGCTCCAGCGAGGAGGTCCTGGAGGTCATGGGCCAGGACAGCAAGCGCCAGGTGTTCAACCTGGCCGAGGTCGTCGACCACAAGGGCCAGCCGACCGTCCGCCGGCGCGGCGACTGGGTTCCCGTCGCCCGTCAGCGCGGCATAGAGGGGATCGCCCTCGCGTTCCTCGACGCCGTACGGCACGGCAAGCCCCTCGACTCCCGCGACGCGCTGCTCACCCACGAGCTGTGCGAGCGCGTCGTCACCGCCGTGACCGAGCAGACCTCCTGAGAGCCGCCTCGTAGGCGCCCGCCCCGGCCAGCAGCAGCACCGCCAGCCGGGGCACCCAGTCCCCGAGCCGGTCGTACGGGCTGCGCCCGGAGTCCAGTGGCACGTCGTAGACCTGCGCCGCGCTGCGCGACGTTCCCAGCACCGGGCCGATCCGCTCGCCGCGGGCGTCGTGGACCGCGCTGATCCCGGTCAGCGTCGCGTGGACCATCGGCCGCCAGGACTCCGCGGAGCGCAGCGCCGCCAGCGAGGCGTGCTGCGCGGGCGCCCAGCTGCCCTGGAACGAGGACGTGGAGGACTGCGCCACCAGCAGCTGCGCCCCGTCGTTCGCGAGGTGCCGGCTCATGTCGGGGAACGCCGACTCGAAGCACACCAGGGGGCCGAGCCGCACCGGGCCCGCGTCCATGACCACCTGGTGCTCGCCCCGGATCCGGTCCTCACCGGCCGCCCTGCCCACCGACGTGGCCCAGCCCAGCACGGTGCGGGCCGGGACGTACTCGCCGAAGGGCACCAGCCGCATCTTGTCGTAGCTCGGGCCGACCGGACCGTCCGGGCCCATCAGCACCGAGGTCTTGGATATCCCGAGGCCGTCCGCCCGCCGGGCGTCGACGTTGACCAGGATGTCGGCGCCGACGTCCCGGGACAGCGCGGCCAGCCGTTCGGCCAGGTCCGGGCGCGCCGACAGGTCGAAGCCGACGCTGCTCTCCCCCCACACCACCAGGTCCACGCCCTTGCCCGCGAGCGCACGGGTCAGCCGCTCCCCCCGGTCGAAGCGCGGCTGCGGCCCGTCGATCACCCCCGGCTGCACCACCGCCACCCGCACGGACTCCCCGCTGCGGGTCGGGACCGGCGCCCAGGCCCACACCGCCGTCGTGCCCACCGCCGCGGCCGCCAGCACCGACCCCGCGGCCGCCCGGCACGAGGGCACCGCGAGGAGCGCGGCCAGCGCCGTGTTCACCGCCACCACCAGGAAGCTGACCAGCCACACACCCCCGATCGACGCCAGCCGCAGCGCCGGCGTGACCTGCCACTGGCTCGCCCCCAGCAGGCCCCACGGCCCGCCCAGGTACTCCCACGACCGCACCAGCTCGACCAGCAGCCAGGAGCACGGCACCAGCACCGTCGCCGCCATCACCGAGCGGCGGCCGGGCGTGCCCCCGAGCAGCCGCCGCACCAGCCACCCCCACGGCGCCCACAAAGCCCCCAGCAGCAGCGCTATCAGCACGATGAAGACGTGCAGGCTCGGTATCAGCCAGTGGTGCACGGCCACCATGAACCCGGCGCCCCCCAGCCATCCGTCCAGGGCGGCCCGCCGCCCGGTCGGCGCGGCGCGCGCCAGCAGCATCCACGGCACCAGGGCGACGTACGCCAGCCACCACAGCGACGGCGCGGGGAAGGCCAGCGCGGGCAGCGCCCCCGTCGCCGCGGCCGCCGCGCCGCGCGTCCAGGGCGAGGTGGGCCGGGGGGAGGCCGTCAGCGGCCTGTCGACCTTCAACGTCACCTGCGCCACTCCTCACACTCGCCTGGCCTCAGTCTCGTTCGTTCGGACGGCGTTGCCCAGAGGGCGACAGCGCGTGAGCCGGCGGTCCCGTGCCGTGCGCGCCGCACCGCCGCGGCGCACGCCGGTTGAGAGTGCCCCCGCGGGGGACCATGCTGAGGGGGAACGGCCATGAGGACGAGGACGTACCCATGGGAAGGCGCACCGGCCACGGGGAGCACGGGGAAGGGGAGGAGCGCCACGGGCCTTCGCCGCCCGCGGCCGCTGCCGTCGCTGCCGGTGACACGGGGATGCTGACCGCCTGGGGCGAGGACGCCCGCCGGCTGCTCGGCTGGTCGTCCGACGAGGTCCTCGGCCGGCCCGCCGTCGGCCTCCTCGCCGAACCGCTGCCTTTCGCCGCGCTGCGCCGGATCGCCTCCGGCCGCTCCTGGGCGGGCCCGGTCGTCCTGCGCCACCGCGACGGCCGCCGGCTGCCGGTCCGGCTCGGTCTGCGGCTCCTCGGCGACGCCTCGGGCACCGCGCACTGGGCCGTCACAGCGACCACGACCGCCCCCGGACGGCCGGAGCTGGACGCCCGGGTACTGGCCCAACTCCCGGTCGCCGTCGCCGTCTACGACCGCGAGGTACGGCTGTGCACCGCCAACTCCGCGATGGAGCGCCTGGTCGGCAGGAGGGTGGCGGAGGTGCGCGGGCTGCGACTGCGCGAGTTCATGCCCGGAGCGGCCTTCGAGGAGTTCGACCGCGTCCAGGAGGAGGTGATGAAGAACGGCGAGACCGCGCGTCTGGAGAGCCTGGGCCGCCCGCCCGGCGACGACCGCGACCACGCGTACGCGATGCTGGTCTTCCCGCTGCGGGACGGCTCGGGGCGGGTCACCGGGGTGTCCGCCGCCGTCTACGAGACGACCGAGCAGTTCCACGCCCGGCGCCGACTGGACATCGTCAACGAGGCGAGCACCTGCATCGGCACCACCCTGGACATCACGCGCACCGCGCAGGAGCTCGCCGACGTCGCCGTACGACGCTTCGCCGACATGGTCAGCGTCGACCTGCTGGACTCCGTCGTACGCGGCGAGGAGCCCGGCCCGCTGCCCGCCGCCGGGGTGCTCGCCCTCCGCCGCGTCGCCCAGCAGTCCGTACTGCCCGGCTGCCCCGAGGCCGCCGCCCAGGTCGGTGAGCTGGACGCGGTTCCCGCGTACTCACCGGCCGCCCGCGCACTGGTCACCGGGCAGGGATCGCTGCACCGCACCCATGAGCCGGACATCCGGCGCTGGACCGCGTACGACCTGGCCCGCGGCAGGAGCGTCGTCGACTACGGCGTGCACTCGCTGATGTTCGTCCCGCTGTGCGCCCGGGGCACCACCCTGGGTCTGGCGATCTTCATCCGGCACCGCACCCTCGACCCCTTCCACGCCGACGACCTGATGCTCGCCGAGGAGATCACCGCCCGGGCCGCCGTCTGCGTCGACAACGCCCGACGCTACTCCAGGGAGCGCTCCACCGCCCTGACCCTGCAGCGCAGCATGCTCCCGCGGCGCTCCCCGCGGCAGGCCGCCGTCCAGGTCGCCTCCCGCTACCTGCCGGCCGGCTCGCGGGCGGGCGTGGGCGGCGACTGGTTCGACGTGATCCCGCTGAGCGGCGCCCGGGTGGCGCTCGTCGTGGGCGACGTCGTCGGCCACGGAGTGCACGCCTCGGCGACGATGGGACGGCTGCGCACGGCCGTGCGGACCCTCGCCGACGTCGACCTGGCGCCCGACGAACTCCTCACCCAGCTCGACGACCTGGTGGTACGTCTCGACATGGAGGAGGGGCAGGGCGTCGCGGGCGTCTCCGAGCAGTTCTCCGGGGAGGTCGGCGCCACCTGCCTGTACGCGGTGTACGACCCCGTCTCCCGGCGCTGCACCATGGCCCGCGCCGGCCACCCGCCGCCCGCCGTGGTGCTGCCCGGCGGCCGGGCCGAGTTCCCCGACCTGCCCGCGGGACCGCCGCTGGGGCTGGGCGGGCTGCCCTTCGAGTCGGCGGAGCTGGAACTGCCCGAGGGCAGCCTGCTGGCCCTCTACACCGACGGCCTGATCGAATCGGCCGGGCACGACGTCGACGCGGGGCTCGCCCTGCTCGCCCGGACGCTCACCCGGCCCGCCGGGAGCCTGGAGGAACTCTGCGACAACGTGCTGTACGGGCTGCTGCCGGACCGGCCCGGCGACGACATCGCCCTGCTGATCGCCCGTACCAGGGCGCTCGGCGCCCATCAGGTCGTCACCTGGGAACTGCCCGACGACCCCGTCGTCGTCGCCGACGCGCGCGGCGCGGCCGCGGAGCAACTTCGGGAGTGGGGGCTCGGGGAGGCCGCGTGCATCACCGAACTGGTCGTCAGCGAACTGGTCACCAACGCGATCCGCTACGCCGGCGGCGGCCCGATCCAGCTCCGGCTGATCCGCGACGCCACCTTGATCTGCGAGGTCTCCGACACCAGCAGCACCGCCCCGCACCTGCGCCGTGCCCGGATCTTCGACGAGGGCGGCCGAGGGCTGCTGCTCGTCGCCCAGCTCACCCAGCGCTGGGGATCCCGGCAGACGCCCACCGGCAAGACGATCTGGGCCGAGCAGGCGCTGCCCTGACGCCCCGGAGCGCGCCCGGCCCCGGTACGGCGACCGCCTCGACGCGGCGCCGCCGCACTGAGGCCGTGTCAGCCCGTAAGCGGCTCAGTCGCCCCGGGACCAGTCCCCCTGCCGGTCGCCGCCCCACCGGTCACCGCCGGAACCGCCGTTCCAGCCGGAGCCGCCGCCGGAGCGGTGCCGGCCGCCGAGGTGCCCCTGCTCGCCCGAGCGGTGCGCGGCGACGGCACGGGCCACGGCCTCCTGCCAGTCCTCGCTGTCCCAGTTGCCGCTGACGCGGGCGTGGCGGCCCGGGGCGGGGGGCCCGTCCGGGGTGTCCGTGCGCGCGGTGTCGCGGGTGCCGGATCCCGTACCGGTGTTCGTGGGGGTGCCGGTGCCCGTGCCCTTGGAGGCGGACTTCGTGACCGCCGCGACGCCGGACTCCGGGGTCTCGGCGGCGACGGCGGCACCCGCCGCGGTCGGCACCATGGTGTCCTCGACGACGCCGTCCGGCACGGCACTGACCGGCTCCTGGGCCGCCTCCGCGACGTTGCCGGAGCCGCCGTGCGGCATCAGCATGGACAGCCCCGCGACGGCGCCGGTCGCCGTCAGTACGGCCGTGCCCACCGAGCTGCGGCCGGGCCCGCGGCGCTGCCCGCGGTGGCGGCCGCCGACGACCTCTCCGCTGATCACCCTGACCTCCGAGGCCTCACCGGCCTCCACCGGCTGCGGCCGGGGTATCACCTCGGTGGGGTCCAGCGCACCCGGGTCCGGGTGGCTCGGTGCCTCGGCGGGAAGGGGGAGAGAATCGGCCATGGCTGCGATCATTCACATCCGGCGGCCCGATGTCCAGTTCTACCGAAGATCCAACTGTCTGTTCATGGTGCGGTATTGACGCCGATGCCGGGTGGAACCGCCCGGTCGCCGCTCGCACCCCGCCGTCCCGGGGCGCACACTGGTCGCATGCCGGAGCTGCCCGAGGTCGAGGCCCTGGCCGGGTTCCTCACCGGCCGCATGGCCGGGCACGCCATCGCCCGGATCCTGCCCGTGGCGGTGAGCGTCCTCAAGACCTACGATCCGCCGCTGGACGCGCTGCACGGGCGCACCGTGACCTCCGTGGGGCGGCGCGGCAAGTTCCTCGTGTTCACCACCGACGACGGCGCGGGCCCGTACCTCGGCGTCCACCTGGCCCGGGGCGGCTGGCTGCGCTGGAAGGACGACCTGCCCGCGACGGCGCCCCGCCCCGGCAAGGGCCCGCTCGCGCTGCGGCTGCTGATGGCGGAACCGGAGGGAGCCGGCTTCGACCTGACGGAGGCGGGGACGCAGAAACGGCTGGCCGTCCACTGCGTCCGGGACCTCCAGGACGTCCCCGGCATCGCCCGTCTCGGCCCCGAACCGCTCGGTCCCGCCTTCACCCGCGACGTCCTCGCGGGCCTCCTCTCCGGCGAACGCCGCCGCATCAAGGGCGTCCTGCGCGACCAGGGCGTCATCGCCGGTGTCGGCAACGCCTATTCGGACGAGGTGCTGCACGCCGCCCGGATGTCGCCGTACGCGCTCGCCGCGAACCTCTCCGAGGAGGAGGTCAGCCGGTTGTACGAAGCGCTGCGCACCACCCTCCAGGACGCCGTCGAACGCTCCCGCGGGCTGGCCGCGGGCGACCTGAAGGGCGAGAAGAAGACCGGGCTGCGGGTGCACGGGCGCACCGGCGAACCGTGCCCCGTCTGCGGCGACACGATCCGCGAGGTCTCCTTCAGCGACTCCTCCCTGCAGTACTGCCCCACCTGCCAGACCGGCGGGAAGCCGCTCGCCGACCGCAGGATGTCGCGGCTGCTGAAGTAGCCGCCCGGCGGGCGGTGGACGAGGATGGCCGGTGACCGTTCCCCGACCCGGAGCCACGCCGACATGCGCATCGCGATCTTCGGAGCCACCGGCCATGTGGGACGCGAACTCGTCGCGCAGGCGCTCGCCTCGGGCCACGAGGTCTCCGCCCTGGCCCGCGACCCCGCCGCACTGCCCCCGCACGAGCGGCTGACGGTGGTGCCCGGCGACGTCCGGGACCCCGAGGCCGTCGGCCGCGTCGTCGCGGGCGCCGACGGGGTGCTCAGCGCCCTCGGCACGCGTTCCCCGCGCGGCGGGACCGTCTGCGCCGACGCGATGCGGCGCATCCTGCCCGCCATGCGGTCGCTCGGCGTGCGGCGGCTGGTGGTTGTCGGCGCGTACGGGTCGGGACCCGGCAGGCGCGGCGCGTACCGGGTCGCGACCTCGCTGGTCATCCCGGCCATCATGCGGGACAAGGACCGGCAGGAGGAGGTGATCCGCGCCGAGGGCGACCTGTGGACGATCGTGCGGCCCGCGGTCATCACCGGCGGCCGCTACTCCGGCGTCTACCGCACCGGCCCCGATCTGCGGCTCGGCCTCGCCTCCCGGGTCAGCCGGGCCGACCTCGCCGACTTCATGCTCCGCGCCCTCGGCTCCGAGGACTGCGTACGGCAGGCCGTGGCCATCGCCTCCTGACCGCCCGGACGGCCCATCGCGGGCGGCGTGCCCCGCGGCGGGCGCCGAGACTGGCCGTACGCGCCCGCACCGCCCCGGAAGGACCCCGTCATGCTCAACAGCCGCCGCAAGGACCTCGGACTGCTCGCGCTGCGTCTCGGCGCCGGCGCGGTGCTCTTCGCGCACGGCTCCCAGAAGCTCTTCGGCTGGTTCGGCGGTCACGGCCTCGAGGGCACGGGCGAGGCGATGGAGTCCATGGGCTTCCGGCCCGGCCGGCGCAGCGCGCTCGCCTCGGGCCTCGCCGAGGCGGGCGGCGGCACCCTGCTGGCGCTCGGACTGGCCACCCCGGCCGCGGGCGCGGCGGCCGCCGGGGGGATGGCCGGCGCCGTCTCCGTGCACCTGCCCGCCGGCTTCTTCTCCGCCTCGGGCGGCTTCGAGTTCCCGGCCTTCCTCGGCTACACCGCCGCCGCCGTGGGACTTGCAGGACCGGGCCGCTACTCCCTGGACCGGGTCACCGGCCATGTGCTGGACAACGCCTGGACGGTCGCGGCCTGCTTCACCGTCAGCGCCGTGGCGGCCGCGGCCGTCGTGGGCCGGCGCAACGCCGCCGTACGCGCCGACATGGCGGCCGAGCTGCCGGAAGGGGCCTGACCGGACGGTGGACGCGGCGGCCCGGCCCTGACACAGTCCTGCTCTCGGCACCGAGAGACGGGACAGGGACAGGGATGGGCGACCGGGCGGACCACCAGTACGAGATCTACCTCAACGGGCTCGCGGGCGTGCTGCCCGCGCTCCCCACCGACCTGACGCGGCTGGAGGCGCTGGCCGCCGAGCGCCTGGCCCCCGGCCCCTTCGGGTACGTCGCCGGCAGCGCGGGCAGCGGCCGTACGGAACGCGCCAACCGGGAGGCCCTGGACCGGCTGCGGATCGTGCCGCGCATGCTGCGCGACGTGTCGGCGCGCGACCTGTCGGTGGAGGTCCTCGGCCGCACGCTGAGCGCCCCGCTCGCGCTGGGCCCGGTCGGCGTCCTGTCGATCGTGCACCCCGACGCCGAGCGCGCGGCCGCCCGTGCCGCCGCGGCGCAGGGGGTGCCGTTCGTGCTCTCCTCGGCGTCCAGCACGCCCATGGAGGACGTCGCGGAGGCCATGGGCGACGCCGAACGCTGGTTCCAGCTGTACTGGGCCAAGGACCGCGAGGTGACGCGCAGCTTCCTGGTCCGCGCCAAGGCCGCGGGGTACACCGCGCTGTTCGTCACCCTCGACACCCCGCTGCTCGCCTGGCGGCCCCGCGACCTGGACCAGGCGTACCTGCCCTTCCTCAAGGGCGTCGGCACCGCCAACTACTTCACCGACCCCGCCTTCCTCGCCGGACTCGCCAAGCCCGTCGAGGAGGACCTGAACGCCGCCGTCCTGCACTTCGTCGGCATGTTCGCCGACCCCGGCAAGACCTGGCCCGACCTCGCCTTCCTGCGCGAGAACTGGGACGGCCCCATCGTCCTCAAGGGCGTCCAGCACCCCGACGACGCCCGCCTGGCCGCCGACGCGGGCATGGACGGCGTCGTCGTGTCCAACCACGGCGGCCGCCAGGTCAACGGCGCGATCGGCGCCGCCGACGCCCTTCCCGCGGTGGCCCGCGCCGTCGGCGACCGCCTCGCCGTCCTCTTCGACAGCGGCATCCGCACCGGTGACGACGTCCTCAAGGCCCTCGCCCTCGGCGCCTCCGCCGTCCTCCTCGGCCGCCCCTACGCCTACGGCCTCGGCCTCGACGGCCAGGCGGGCGTCGAGCACGTCATACGCTGCCTGCTCGCCGAGTTCGACCTCACCCTCGCCCTGTCGGGCCACTCCCGCCCGGGGGAACTGGGTCCGCAGTCGCTGCAGCACGTGCCGTAGGGGGCGAGCAGCGCCTGCGCTCGCCGACGCGGCGGCCCGGGGAGCGAGCGGACCCGTCATGGCGAGCCGCCAACTCCATGTCGGCAAGGCGGTCCCGGCTCGTGGAGCCGTGCGCGGTCCGCGTACGTGAGCCGCTCGGGGGCCGGGCACGGTGCAGGTTCTGAAGGGTCCTGGGGTCGGGTCCGCACGCCTTCCGAACACCGTGTGAGGGTCCTGTGCGGCCGGGGCCGGGGCGTCGCGGGTGGGGGCCGCGGTGCCTAACCTGACGTGGACATGATGGGGCGTCAGGTCGGGGAGGCGTGCATGACGGTGGACGGGCGGACGCGCAGGCGGTTCCTCGCCGGGGCCGGCGGGGTGGCGGCCGGGGCGGTGGCGGTCAGGGCCGGGGTGTCCGGGGTGGCGCGGGCGGCGACCGGGGCGAAGCGGGTGGCCGTCCTCGGCGGAGGGGTGTCGGGGCTGAGCGCCGCCCACGAGCTGGCCGAGCGCGGCTACGCCGTGACCGTGTACGAGTACCACACCGCGCTGGGCGGCAAGGCGCGCAGCATGGACGTCCCCGGCACGGGCGGCGGAGGGCGCAGGGCGCTGCCGGGGGAGCACGGCTTCCGGTTCTTTCCCGGGTTCTACCGCAACCTGCCGGACACGCTCCGCCGCATCCCCGTCCCCGGCAACCCCGGTGGTGTCCACGACAACCTGCGCTCCGGCACGGAGGCGCTGTTCGCCCGGGCGGGCGGCCGGGCCGATCTGCACTTCCCGCTCCGCCGGGTGACCACGCCGCCGCGCCCGGGGGACCTCACGCCCGCCTGGATCCGCGACCAGGTGCTGTCCGCGCTCGGCCTGGTGGCGCGGCTGCCGGCGCACGAGGCCGCGTACTTCGCCGACCGCGTGCTGGTCCACCTCACCAGCTGCGACGCTCGGCGCGAGGGCCAGTGGGAGAAGGTGCCCTGGTGGGACTTCATCCGCGCGGGGGAGATGAGCGAGGAGTACCGGCTCTTCTTCGGCATCGGACAGACCCGCAACCTCGTGGCCACCCGCGCCGAGGAGGCCTCCACCCGGACCGTGGGCCGGGTCATCATCGAGGCCCTGCTGCTGTGGGGCCTGCTCGGCCGCGGCCAGGACGGCGACGTGGACCGCGTGCTCAACGCGCCCACCAGCGAGGCGTGGATCGACCCGTGGGAGGCGCACCTGCGCGCGCTCGGCGTCGAGTTCGTGCTCGGCACCGAGGTGCGCGAGGTGCTGTACGGGGACGGCCGGATCACCGGCGTACGCGTCGGCGCACCGGACGGCACGGCCAACCGGACCGTCACCGCCGACCACTACGTGAGCGCGCTGCCCGTCGAGCACGCCCGGCCGACCTGGGGGCAGGCCCTGCGCGCGGCGGATCCGCAGCTCGGGCGCTGCGACCGGCTGCGCACGGACTGGATGGTGGGCGTGCAGTTCTACCTCGCCAGGCCGACCCCGCTGGTCAACGGTCACGTCAACTGCCTCGACTCCCCGTGGTCGGTCACCGCGGTCGGGCAGGCGCAGTTCTGGGACGGGCGCGACTTCGCGGCCGACTACGGCGACGGCCGCGCGGCGGACTGCGTGTCCGCCATCGTCTCGGAATGGGACAAGCCCGGGATCCTCTACGGCAAGCCGGCCCGCCGGTGCACCCGCGAGGAGATCGTCGCCGAGACGTGGGCGCAGCTGAAGGACGCGGTCGGCACGACCGGGCAAGGGGTCCTCGACGACTCCGACCTGCTGTCGTGGTTCATGGACCCGGCCGTCACCGGTCTCGGCGGACCCCACCCGAGCAACCGGGAGCAGCTCCTGATCCACCCCGCCGGAACGCTCTACCACCGCCCCTCGGCGGCCACGGCCGTCCCCAACTTCTTCCTCGCCGGGGACTACGTCCGTACCGACGTCGACCTCGCCACCATGGAGGGCGCCAACGAGTCCGCGCGCCGCGCCGTGAACGCCCTCCTGGACGCGGACGGTTCGGACGCCGACCGCTGCCGCGTCGTCCCCCTCTACCGGCCGCCGGAGATGGAGGCCCTCAAGAAGGTGGACGAACTGCGCTACCGCCTCGGCCTGCCCAACACCTTCGACCTGGGCTGACCACCCCTAATTCGCGGGCTTGCGGACGCGGAAGGCGAACTGCCCGCAGTAGGTGAGCTTGCGGAGGTTCGCCAGGGCGGCGCCGCGCTTCGTCCGCTGCGCCCAGGTGTCGATCTCTTCGTTCAGGGGAGAGGCCTCGTCCCAGTAACGGCCGTACTCCGCCGGCCGCCCGTGGTACGAGCGCATGATGAGGGTCACCCCGTCCAGCGAGGGCCGGATCTCCTCCAGGGTGAGCCCGGCCTCCTCGACCAGCACCCGGAAGCCGTACGGCGTGTAGTTCCAGAGGCTGAAGGAGTGGTAGGGCTCGAACTGCGAGGTGCTGCCGATGAAGACCGCGCCCGGCCGCAGCACCCGGCCGATCTCGGCCAGCAGTTCCCGCGGGCGGGAGACGTGCTCGAAGACCTGGTGCGAGTAGACCAGCGGGAGGGCGCCGGTGCGGAAGGGGAGACGGACGCCGTCGTAGTGCAGGACGGGGTCGTCGCCGGGGGTGCGCTGCCGTGCCTCGGGGGAGTCGCGGATGTCGACGCCCACCCACCGCACCCGCGGGTTGTGCCGGCGGAAGTGCGCGGCGGAGGTGCCGCGGCCGCAGCCGAGGTCCACCACCCGGTCCGGTGCCCGGGCGGAGGTCATGGCCTCGTCGAGGTAGAAGCGCGACGTGACCTGGCGGGCGTGGTCGTCGGGGATGCAGTCGCGCATGAGCTCCCACAGGGTTGCCATGGACCCGATGCTACGGACGGACCCCGGACCGGGACCGGCGGCGCGCGGCCCCGGTCACGCCCGCACCGCCGTCCGGGCGCCGGGACTCGCGCAATGCGGACCGGAACCGACCGCAAGGCGCGCGAGCATGACGGTATGACGACGACATTCCGCGGTCTGGCCACCATCCGCTACCACGCGGAGGACCTCGCGGCCGCGAAGGCCTGGTACACCGAACTGCTCGGCGTCGAGCCCTACTTCGACACCCCGCACTACATCGAGTTCCGCCTCGGCGACCACAGCCAGGAGCTGGGCGTCTCCCGTACGCCCTCCGCGTCCGCCGGCGTGGTCGCCTACTGGCACGTCGACGACGTCGAGGCGGTCTGGGAGCGCCTGCTCTCCCTGGGGGCCCGCTCGCACGAGGCCCCGCGCGACCACGGCCACGGCTTCGTCGCGGGCGCGGCCGTCGACCCCTTCGGGAATCTGCTCGGCGTGATGTACAACCCGCACTTCGTGGAGGCGGCCGAGGTGACCGGAGCGCCCGGCGGCGCCGCCCCCGGCGTCACCCGTGCGCCAGCCGGAGGGTGAACCACACCGTCTTGCCCTCGCTGGACGGCCGGGTGCCCCAGCCCGTGGCCAGGGCCTCCACCAGCAGCAGGCCGCGCCCCGACTCGTCGCCGAGCTCGGCCGGACGGCGCTGCGGGATGTGGGTGCTGTGGTCGGTGACCTCGACCGTGATCTCCCGGTCCGTACGGTGCAGCCGCAGCCGCAGCGGCCCCTGGGCGTGCCGGACGGCGTTGGTGAGCACCTCCGAGGCCAGCAGGCAGGCGGCGTCCGAGACCTCCTCGCAGCCCCACTGCGCCAGGGCCTCGCGGACGAAGCCGCGCCCGTCGGCGACCGCAGAGGGGACGGCCGTCACCTCCATGGCGGTCGAGGCGAGCGGTGCCTCGGGCAGCCGGGCCAGCAGCAGGGTGACGTCGTCGGCATGGCCGTCCGCGTCGGGGCGGAGCGAGGCCAGCACCATGTCGGCGGCCTCCTCCAGCCCGGGGGAGCGGGCGAAGGCGGTGCGCAGCTCCGCGCCCAGGCGGCGCAGCTGTTCGTCGATGTCGGAGCGGGGCGTCTCGACCAGCCCGTCGGTGTAGAGCACGAGTGTCGACCCCGCCGCCACGGGCAGGCACACCTGCTGGTGCGGCACGTCGCCGACGCCGAGCGGCACGCTGATCGGCGCGGGCAGCTCCCGCACGGCGGCGTCGGGACCGGGGTCCACCAGCAGCACCGGCAGATGGCCCGCGGAGCAGACCGTCACCTCGCCCGCGTCCGGGTCCACGATCAGGTAGCAGCAGGTGACGAGCTGGTCGGGCAGATCGGCGACGAAGGCGTCGAGGGCCTGTATCAACTGCCGCGGGGGTATCCCGGTCTTGGCCAGCGCGCGGGCCGCCGACCGCAGTTGCCCCATCACCGCGGCGGCCTCCAGGCCGCGCCCCATCACGTCGCCGATGAGCACGCCCACCTGGCCCCCGCCCAGCGGGACGAGGTCGAACCAGTCGCCGCCGACGCCCGCGCCCTGTGTGGCGGGGAAGTAGCGGCTCGCGGTGCGCATGCCGGGGGGCTCGGGCGGCGACCCCATGAGGCTGCGCTGCAGGGTCAGCGCGATGTGCCGCTGCTGCCGGTACAGCTCCGTCAGCTCCTCCTCGGCACGCTTGAGGTCGGCGATGTCGCGCACGATGGAGCAGGCGCCCACGATGGCCCCGTCCCGGCCGCGGATCGGCCACAGGGTCACGTCGACGTCCAGCAGCCGTCCGGCGCTCGTCACCCGCAGCATCTCGAAGTGCTCCACCCGCTCACCGCGGGCGAGCCGGTCCAGCAGGGCCGCGATCTCCTCCTTCAGGTGCTCCGGGGCCAGCATGGACACGTGCCGGCCGATCGCCTCCTCCGCCGAGTAGCCGTACAGCCGCTGCGCCGCGGCGTTCCAGTAGGTGATGCGGCCGTCGAGGGTCTTGGCGAGGATCGCGTCCTGGGACGACTCCACGAGCACCGCCAGCTCGTTGATGCGCTCCTCGGCGGCCTTGCGCTCGCTGACGTCGCGCACCGCCGCGGAGACCAGCAGGCCGTCGGCGGTCTGCAGCGGGCTGAGGCTGATCTCGACGGGGAACTCCCGGCCGTCCTTGCGCAGTCCGTACAGCTCCAGTCCGGCGCCCATCGGGCGCACCTGCTGGTTGTGCGCGTAGCCGTGCCGGTAGGCGGGGTGGTGGCCGCGGAAGCGATCGGGCACCAGCACCTCGACGGGGCGGCCCAGCAGCTCCTGCCGGGTGTGGCCGAACAGGGACTCCGTCTGTGCGTTGACCAGTCTGATGACACCGGTGCCGTCCACGATGACCATCGCGTCCGGGGCCGCCTCGAGCAGCGCGCGGAACATCTCCCCGGCGGCCGGGTCGCCGACCGCCGGCGCCGCCGTGTCGGTCCTGGTCTCGTGCATCGTGGTCCCCCTGTCGATTTTGGCGTCCTTACGGGGCCGGTTCCGGGACCGTAGGGCCTGGGGACGGGCCGTGCCGGGGATGCACCGAAAGCGGTCCGGTTCGCCCGAAACCGCTCAACGGGCGATCTTCCCTGCGTCCTCCTCCGGCACGGGCACTCCAGATCACGGCCCGTGTCGGACATCCCCTCGGCGTCCGGACCGCCGCAAGAGGCCCCATCCGGCCCTAGCGGACCGTCGTCGCACCTGCCGAGTCTGGGAAGGAGAGGTCTCCTGTACCCGACGTTTCGGAGGAAGCCATGCACGACGAGGAGCTCCGTGCCCTCGACGCCCATTGGCGCGCCGCGAACTACCTGGCGGTCGGCCAGATCTACCTGATGGGCAATCCGCTCCTGGCCGAACCGCTCCGCCCCGAACACGTGAAACCACGGCTGCTGGGCCACTGGGGCACCTCGCCCGGCCTGAACCTCGTCCACACGCACCTCAACCGGGTCATCGGGGCCCGCGGGCAGCGGGGACTCGCCGTTTGGGGACCGGGGCACGGCGGCCCGGCCGTCCTGGCGAACGCGTGGCTGGAGGGCTCGTACTCGCAGACCTACCCGGACGTCTCCCGTGACGCCGCGGGCATGGGCCGGCTGTTCCGGCAGTTCTCCTTCCCCGGGGGCGTGCCGAGCCATGTCGCGCCGGAGACTCCCGGCTCCATCCACGAGGGCGGTGAGCTGGGCTACTCCCTCTCGCACGCCTACGGCGCCGCCTTCGACCACCCCGAACTGCTGGTCACCTGCGTGATCGGCGACGGCGAGGCCGAGACCGGGCCGCTCGCCGCGTCCTGGCACTCCAACAAGTTCCTCGACCCCGTCCACGACGGGGCCGTCCTGCCGGTCCTGCACCTGAACGGCTACAAGATCGCCAACCCCACCGTGCTCGCCCGGATCCCGGAGGGCGAGCTCGACGCACTGCTGCGCGGTTACGGCCACGAACCGCTGCACGTCACCGGTGACGACCCGTTCGCGGTGCACTCCGCGATGGCCGAGGCGATGGACACCGCACTCGACCGGATCGCCGGGATCCAGGCCGCCGCCCGCGAGGGCGGGGAGCGCGGGCGTCCGCGCTGGCCGATGATCGTGCTGCGCACGCCCAAGGGGTGGACCGGCCCGGCCGAGGTCGACGGCCTGCCCGTGGAGGGCACCTGGCGCGCCCACCAGGTGCCGCTGGCCGCGGTGCGCGACAACCCCCAGCACCTGCGGCAGCTCGAGGCGTGGATGCGCTCGTACCGGCCCCAGGAGCTGTTCGACGAGGACGGCGCGCCCACCGCCCAGGTGCTCGCCTGCGTCCCCGAGGGCGACCTGCGGCTCGGCGCCACCCCGTACGCCAACGGCGGGCTGCTGCTGCGCGACCTGCCCGTGCCGCCGCTGGAGCGGTTCGCCGTCGAGGTCGACAAACCGGGCGTCACGCTGCACGAGCCCACCCGGATCCTCGGCGGCCTGCTGGAACGCGTGATGGCCGACACCGCCGGGCGCCGCGACTTTCGGCTCGTCGGGCCCGACGAGACCGCCTCCAACCGGCTCGACGCCGTCTACGAGGCCAGCGGCAAGGCCTGGCAGGCCGAGGTCCTTCCCGTTGACGAGAACCTCGACCGGCACGGCCGCGTCATGGAGATCCTCTCCGAGCACACCTGCCAGGGCTGGCTGGAGGGCTATCTCCTCACCGGCAGGCACGGGCTGTTCTCCTGCTACGAGGCCTTCGTCCACATCGTCGACTCGATGGTCAACCAGCACGTCAAGTGGCTGCGTACCACCCGGAAACTGGCCTGGCGCCGTCCCATCGCCTCCCTGAACTACCTGCTGACCTCGCACGTGTGGCGCCAGGACCACAACGGCTTCTCCCACCAGGACCCCGGCTTCATCGACCACATCCTCAACAAGGCGCCCGAGGTCGTGCGGGTCTACCTGCCGCCGGACGCCAACACCCTGCTGTCGACCGCAGAGCACGTGCTGCACAGCCGCGACCACGTCAACGTCGTCGTCGCCGGCAAGCAGCCCTGCTTCGACTGGCTCGACCTCGACGCCGCCCGCGCCCACTGCGCCCGCGGCGCCGGCGTCTGGCAGTGGGCCGGCACCGAGGACGGCACCCGGGAACCGGACGTCGTCCTCGCCTGCGCCGGTGACGTCCCCACCCAGGAGGTGCTGGCCGCCGCCTCGCTGATCCGCCGTCACCTGCCGGAGCTGGCCGTACGGGTGGTCAACGTGGTCGACCTCGCGCGGCTGCTGCCCAAGGACGAGCACCCGCACGGCATGGCCGACCCGGCGTACGACGCGCTCTTCACCCGCGACAAGCCGGTGATCTTCGCGTACCACGGCTATCCGTGGCTCATCCACCGGCTCGCCTACCGCCGTACCGGCCACGCCCATCTGCATGTGCGCGGCTACAAGGAGATCGGCACCACGACCACGCCCTTCGACATGGTCGTCCGCAACGACCTGGACCGCTTCCGGCTGGTCATGGACGTCATCGACCGCGTGCCGGGGCTCGCGGTGCGGGCCGCGCCGGTACGGCAGCTGATGGAGGACGCCCGGCTGCGGCACCACGCGTGGATCCGCGAGCACGGCACGGACCTGCCCGAGGTCGCCGAATGGACGTGGCCGGGGCGGTGACCGGCTGACCGACCGGCAGACGACCGGCAGGCGCCTCTCACGGCGCGCCGCCCGCGGCCGACGCGGGCGGCGCGTCCTGCTCCGCCTCCCCGAACCGAGCCAGTGCCAGCGCCCCCGCGATCGACAGCACGAAGCCGAGCGCGGCCAGCGGGGCCCGGTCGTGCCGTGTGGAGTCCCCCAGCCACACCACCCCGAAGAGCGCGGGCCACAGGGACTCGGTGATGACCATCGCCGCCGTCGCGGCGGTCACCGAGCCCGTCTGGAGGGCGTCGACGAGGAAGACGAAACCGGTGACCCCCGAGATGACGACGGCGTACGTCGCCGGGTCCGCGAGCAGCTCGGCCGGAGCGAACCCGATCAGCATCCGCACCGCGACCGCCACGACGCCGAAGGCGAGCCCCGCCACGGCGCCGAGCACCGCGGCCTGGCTGCGCGTCGCACGGCGCTCCACGACCCGCCCGGCGACCGCCAGCACGACCGCCGTGACGAGGATCGCCAGCCGCAGCCGCAGGTCACCCTCGCCTCCGCCGTCCCGGCCGCCGGAGACGGCGAGCACCGCGAGCCCGAGGCAGACCGCCCCGACCGCCGTCCACTCCACCGCCCGCAGCCGCACCTTCAGCAGCACCGCCGCCACGACCGCGGTGACCGCGAGGGAGGACGCCAGCGCCGCCTCGACCACGAACAGCGCGACGGACCGCAGCGCGACCAACTCCGCCGCGAAGCCCAGCGCGTCCATCCCGACACCCACGACGAACGGCCAGCAGCGCAGTGCCGCCACCAGCGTCCGCGCGCCCGCGCACGGCGCCCCCGGCGTGGCCGCGGCGGCCCGGCGCGCGCCCATGGCCTGGAGCACCGTCGCCGTCCCCATCAGCACGGCGGCACACAGAGCGAAGGCGATACCCGGTCCCATGCACGGACCGTAACCGCCCGGGGCGGGCGTCCGGTGCGACCGCCACGCGTCATGCCCCGCCCGCCTGCGCGCCGGCAGCGACCTCCAGCGGCGTCAGCGGTCCGATCGCCACCACGTACAGGCGAGCAGCACGAGCAGCCAACGTCACCTCGCCGCACCGCGGTCGAAGCGCGTGTACCCGCGCATCGGCGGGCCAGTCACCCCATCGGGGGATCGGGATTGCCCCCTTTGCGGCTATATGCTCCATGTGGGGCGATGGTTGACGACGTGCAAGGAGATGGCAGTGGTGAAGAGTTGGCGCGCGGTGGCGGTCGTCCTGGCACTCGCGGCGGCGGGGTTCCTGGCGTCCTGCGACGCGGGCGGCGACGGGGCTCCAGGTGCCGACGTCACCGGCTCCGCCGTCCCCTCGGGGAAGGGGTCGCCCGGCGGCGCGACCGACGGGTCCTCCCCGCGCTCCTACGAGATCTCCGGCGCGAAGGCGCTCGACGTGCGCAACGAGAACGGTTCCGTGCGGATCACCGTGGGCAGCGGGCCGATGTCGGTGACCGAGACCCTGGAGTACGGCGCCGTGAAACCGGCCACCCGCCATCGGGTCGAGGGCGGCACCTTGCAGTTGACCGGCTCCGGGTGCGGGAACAGCCGGCCGTGCAAGGTCGACTACGTCGTCAGGGTGCCCGCCTCGACCCCCGTCACCGTCAGGGTGCGCAACGGGCAGGTCGAGGCGGACGGCGTCACCGGCGCGGTCGACCTCGGCACCGGCAACGGCGGCGTCACCGGCATCGCCCTCGGCGCCCGCCGGGCCTCCCTGACGAGCGAGAACGGCACGGTGGAGGCGACCTTCGAGGCCGCGCCGGAGGAGGTCACCACCACGACCGGGAACGGCATGGTCACCGTCACCGTGCCCCCCGGAACCGCCTACGACGTGCGCGCCCGGACCGGCGTCGGGATGAGCGAGGTGAGCGTGCCGACCGATGCGTCGTCGGCGCGCAGGATCACCGCCACCACCGGGAACGGCATGGTCACGGTGCGGACGGGCTGACCGCCCGACCGGGGCACCGCGGCGAACGGCGGTGCCCCGGGAGCCGTGCGGTCAGCCGCGGACGGCCCCCTCGGTCGCGCCCGCGATGAAGCCCCGGGCGAAGAGCGCGAAGACCAGCACCAGGGGCGCGGAGGCGATGAGCACGGCGGCCATCACGACGCTGTAGTCGGTGGAGCGGCCGACGTTGAGCTGGGCCAGGGCGACCTGGAGGGTGATGTGCTCGGGGTTGACCAGGGCGATCAGCGGCCAGACGTAGTCGTTCCAGGCGTTGACGAAGGCGTAGATGCCGAGGAACGCCAGCGCCGGGCGGGTCATGGGCAGCACCACGTGCCAGTACTGGCGCAGGAACCCGCAGCCGTCCATGCGGGCGGCGTCGAGGAGTTCGTCGGGGACGCCCCCGCTGACGTACTGGCGCAGCCAGAAGATGCCGAAGGCATTGGCCAGCGCGGGCGGGATGAGCGCCTTGAGGGTGCCGAGCCAGCCCAGGTGCATCATGATCAGGTACTGCGGGATGATCGCCAGCTGCAGCGGCAGCATCATGAAGACGAGCAGCACCCCGAAGAGCCATCTGCGTCCGGGGAAGTCGAACTTGGCGAAGGCGAAGGCCGCGATCGAGTCGACGAGGAGCACGAGCACGGTCGAGACGCTCGCGACCGCCAGCGTGTTGAGCATCGAGCCGAAGAAGTCGATGCTGTCGAGCACCGTGCGGACGTTGTCCAGCAGGTGCGGGCCGAAGGAGACCTTGGGCGGCGTGCGGTAGATGTCGCGGGTGGTGTTGGTCGCCATGACGATCGTCCAGTAGAACGGGAAGACCGAGACGAGGACCGCGACGATCAGCACGAGGTGCGCGGTGAGCCCCTTGGGGCGCAGCGACCGTGCGGTGCGCGTCATGACTTCCTCCCGCGCTGGACGAGGCGCCAGTTGACGACGACGAGCACGAGGATGAGCACGAAGAACGCCCAGACGATGGCGGCCCCGTAGCCGAAGTCGTTGTTGGAGAACGCCGATTGGTAGAAGTAGAGCAAGGTGGTCAGACCCGCCTGGCCGGGGCCGCCGAGATTGGCGTTGGCCGCGTTGCTCCCGAAGAGGACCTGCGGTTCGGTGAAGCTCTGCAGGCCGTTGACGGTCGAGATGACGACCGTGAACAGGATGATCGGGCGCAGGATCGGGATGGTGATGCGCAGGAAGGTCCGCACCGGCCCGGCCCCGTCGATCCGTGCCGCCTCGTAGACCTCGCCGGGGATGGCCTGCATCCCCGCCAGGTAGATGATCATGTTGTACCCGGTCCACTGCCAGGTCATCAGCAGCGCGATGACCAGCTTGATGGTCCACGGATTGCTCATCCACTGGACCTCGGGCAGGCCGGCCATGTGCAGGATCGCGTTGACCAGGCCGAAGTTGTTGCTGAAGACCGCCCCGAAGAAGATCGCGATGGCGACGATCGAGGTGACGTTCGGCAGGAAGAGCGCGATCCGGTAGAAGGACTTGAAGCGCCGCACGGAGTTGAGCAGCGTGGCCAGCACCAGCGCCCCCAGCAGCGTCGGCACCGTCGACAGCACCCAGATGGCCAGGGTGTTGCGGATCGACAGCCAGAAGACCGGGTCGTCCATCAGGAAGTGGAACTGCTGCAGCCCGACGAACTGCATCTCGCCGATGCCGTCCCAGCGGTGGAAGGCCAGGTAGAGCGAGTAGAACACCGGCCAGAGCATGAAGACGCCGAAGACCAGGTAGAACGGGGAGATCGCCAGGTACTGCGGCCAGAAGGACAGCACCCCGCGCCGGGCGGCCCGCGCCGCCGGCCTGGGCAGGTGGTGCGCGGGCGCGGAGCGGCGCGGACGGAAGCGCGGCCGCCCCGGGCCGCCGCCGGTGGCGTCCACCGCGACGGAACCGGGGCCGGTGGTCGGAGGCGCCGCCATGTCAGCGCACGCCCTGCCGCTGCGCGATCTGCTTGGCCTGGGCCACGGCGTCCTTCCAGGCGTCGTCCGGCTTCTTGCCCTTGGTCTCGACGTTGGTCAGCTCGGTCTTGTACCTCGCCATCAGGGCCGCGTCCGCCGGTGCCTCGTACGCCGCCGGGATCGCCTTGGCCGCCGGCCCGAAGACGTCGATGGTCTTCTGGCCGCCGAAGTACGGATCACCGGCCGTCATCTGCGGCATCGCGTACGCCGCGGGGGCGGCCGGGAAGATCGCGGCGTCGGCGAAGCCGCGGGCGTCGTTGGCGGGGCTCAGCAGCCAGCTCACGACCTTGAAGGCCTGCTCGGGGTTGCGGCACTGGCGGGGCAGCGCCAGGAACGAGCCGCCGAGGTTGGACGGGCCGCCCGGCATCGGGGCCACGCGCCACTTGCCCTTGGAGTCGGGGGCGGCGGAGGAGATGTCCAGGGCGTGCCAGGCGGCGCCGAGTTCGGTCGCCAGCGTGCCCTTGGCGATGGCCGCGTTCCAGCTGTTGTCGTTGATCTTGGCGTCGAGCCCGAGCTCGTACGGCCGCACGGCCAGGTCCCAGGCGGTGCGGATGTGGTCCTGGTCGCCGACGAAGTGGTTGCCGGTGTCGATGAAGCGCTGCGTGCCCTGGCCGACGGCGATGTCGAAGACCGCGCTCGCGCTGTTGATCAGCGACGCCGACGGCACCGCCTTGTGCAGCTCCCGGCCCGCGGCCAGCCAGTCGTCCCAGGTCTTGATCTGCGCCGCGACCTCCTCCGGCTCGGAGGGCAGCCCGGCCTGCTCGAAGAAGTCCGCGCGATAGAACATCGCGGTGGGGCCGATGTCGATCGGGAAGCCGATCTGCCGGCCGTCCTCGCTGCGCGCCAGCTTGGTCTTCCACTCCAGGTACTGCGGGGCGACGTCCTTGAAGCCCAGGTCGTTGAGGTCCAGGAAGCGGTTGGCGTTGGGCAGGAAGGAGGCCATGTCCTCGCCCTTGATGCCGGTGATGTCGGGCACGGACTGGCCGCCGGTCAGTGTCGTGAGCAGCTTCTGCTTGAAGTCGCCGCCTATCTGCGCGGACTTCAGGGTCACTTCGGTGAAGTGCGCCTCGGCGTCCTTGACAACCTTGTCACTCAGCCCGCCGCCCCAGTACCAGAGCGTGAGGTTCTTGCCGTTCCTGGTGCCGCCCGCTCCACCGCCACCGCACGCGGCGGTGAGACCGGCGGCCGCGGCGGTGAGCACGGTCGCCTGCAGGAATCGTCTGCGGGAAAGGTCCACGGGGTTCTCCTACTGCTCGGGCTGATCGGCGTGGTGCGGGCCGGCGGTTGTCGCGGCGGCCGGCACGGTGTGGTCGAGGAAGGCGTACGCGGAGCGCAGTCCGTCGTTGCCGGGGGAGTCGCGCACGGACCGCCACCAGCGGTCGACGGCGGCCAGGTCCGGTGCGGCGGCCGCGCCCCCGATCCGCCGCACGGACAGCGCGGCGACGAGGTTGGCGAAGCGCAGCCGGTCGGCGAGCGGCCGGCCGGCCAGGGTGGCGGCGACCAGCCCGGCCCCGAAGACGTCGCCGGCGCCGGTGGTGTCGACGGCGTCCACCGGCAGACCGGCCACCGACGCGCTCTCGCCCGTCGTGGAGTCCACCGCCAGCGCGCCCCCCGCGCCGTCGGTGACCACGGCGAGCGGTACCAGGTCGGCCAGCCGGGACAGCGCCGCCCGCGGGGTGCCGGTGCGGGTGTAGGCCATCGCCTCCTCGGCGTTGGGCATGAAGGCGTGGCACAGGGCGAGCTGCTCCAGCACCGCCGGGCTCCAGCGCTCCGAGGGGTCCCAGCCGACGTCGGCGAAGACCAGGGTGCCCGCGGCGTGCGCGCTCCCGACCCACTCCAGCGGCTCGGCGCCGATGTGGGCGATCGCGGCCCGGCTGGGCGGCGGTTCGCCGATCATGGCGTCCGGGCCGAGCGGCGGCTCCTGGCCGTGGGTGACCAGCGCCCGGTCGCCGTCGTACGCGAGCGAGACGGTCACCGGGGTCGGCCACCCGGCGAAGCGGCGCGAGCGGGAGAGGTCGACGCCCTCGGTGACGGACAGCTCGTGCCACAGATGCGTGCCGAGCAGGTCCTCGCCGAAGGCCGCGGACAGCGACGTGCGCAGCCCCAGCCTGCTCAGCGCGACCGCGAAGTTGGCGATCCCGCCGGGGGACGTGCCCATGCCCTTGGTCCACACCTCGGCGCCCGGGGTGGGAGCCGAGGGGAGCCCGGTGAAACCCAGGTCGAAGAAGAGCAGCCCTGACAGGAAGACATCGGCTGCCTCCTCCCGGGTGCTGCCGGCGTGTGTCGACCGCGGCATTGCGACCTACCTCTCCAGGGGCACCGGCGCGGGGCGCCCGGTGCTTCGTGTCCCCCCGGTCCAGGCCCGGACGGGGGGACGCCCCGGCCTGAAGTAGGCAAGAGCTTGCATGCTGTGCAGTGGTTTGACAAGGGTCAATCACAAACCTGCTCGACTTTGATTGACTTTGCAGAGAGCCCGGGTAGGGTTCGTGCCATGCTCCCCGACCGACGACATGAGCTGATCCTCCGCGCACTGCGGTCGGACGGCCCCACCTCGGTGACCGTGCTGGCCGAGCGGATCGGCGCCAGCCAGGCCACGATCCGCCGCGACCTCATCCAGCTCGAGGACGAAGGCCTGCTGAAGCGGGTCTACGGCGGCGCGGTCCCGCTGACCGGCGAGGACGACCCGTTCCCGGACGTCGCCGCCGTCCGCGTCGAGGCCAAGGACGCCATCGCCGTGCGCTGCGCCGAGATCATCAAGGACGGCGAGACCGTGCTGCTGGACATCGGGACCACCGCACTGCGGGTCGCCCGGCACCTGCGCGGCCGCTCGCTCACGGTGATCACCAGCAACCTCGCGGTCTACGAGGAGCTGCAGGACGAGAAGGACGTCCAGCTGGTGCTGCTCGGCGGGGTCGTGCGCCGCGAGTACCGCTCCCTGGTCGGCTTCCTCACCGAGGACAACCTGCGCCAGGTCCGGGCCGACCGGCTGGTCCTGGGCACCAGCGGCATCCGCCCCAACGGGCAGATACTGGACACGACCGCCGTGGAGGTGCCCGTCAAACGGGCCATGATCGCGGCGAGCGACCAGGTGGTGCTCGCCGCGGACGCCGGGAAGTTCCCCGGCACCGGCATGGCCCGCGTGTGCGGGCCCGAGGACATCGACGTCGTGGTGACCAACGCCCCGGCGGACGCGACGACCCGGACCTCGCTGCGCGAGGCGGGGGTGGAGGTGGTCGAGGTTTGACTTGTCCGCCCACCTACAGGCAGTGGATTCCAGCGGTCGCCCGTTGGGTTTCCTGCTTCGTCGCCGACCGCCCCGTCCGGGAGGGCTCCCGTTGAGGTCTTACATCCGCTCCACAGGCAGCTACCGCCAGTCCGGCGGCCAGGGTGTTCCTTGCAGCGTTCACGTCGCGGTCATGCGTCGCGCCGCATCTGCACGTCCAGGTCCGGACGTGGAGCGGAATCTTCGCCGTCAGAGCTCCGCATACGGAACACATCTTGCTGCTGGGGAACCAGCGGTCGACGACGATGAGGTCACGCCCGTACCAGGCGCACTTGTACTCCAGCATGGAGCGCAGTTCCGCCCACGAAGCATCGGAGATGGCGCGCGCGAGCGTGCCGTTCTTCAGCAGATTGCGGACGGCCAGGTCCTCGATCACGACCGTTTGGTTCTCGCGGACGAGTCGAGTGGTGAGCTTGTGGAGAAAGTCGCGCCTGCGATCGGTGATCCGCGCATGGATCCTGGCCACTTTGTGCCGGCACTTGTCGCGATTACGGGAACCTTTGGCCTTGCGGGCGAGCTCTCGTTGGGCCCTCGCCAGGCGGGCTCGGTCCCGGCGTTCGTGTCGGGGATTGGGGATCTTCTCCCCCGTGGAGAGGGCGACGAGGGAGGTGATTCCCATGTCGACGCCAACCGAGAGATCCGTGTCCGTTCCCGAGGCGATCGCGTCATCGCACAGCATGGACACGAACCATCGTCCCGCACGGTCGCGGGACACCGTCACCGTAGTCGGCCCTGCCCCCACAGGCAGGGGGCGGGACCAGCGAATGTCCAGTGGTGTCGTCATCTTGGCCAGAGTCAGATGACCGTTGCGCCACGTGAATGCGCTGCGGGTGTACTCCGCTGTGGCGCGCGACCGCTTCCGCGTTTTGAGGCGCGGGTACCGTGCCCGGCCGGCGAAGAAGTTCGTGAACGCGGTCTGCAGATGACGCAGCGTCTGTTGCAGCGGGACGGAGGAGACTTCGCACAGGAAGGCGAATTCCGCGGTCTTCTTCCACTCCGTCAGTCGGGCCGAGGACTGGCCGTACGACATGCGGAGGCGCTCGCTGTTCCAGGCGGCGGTGCGCTCCTCCAGCGCTTTGTTGTACACGAGGCGGACGCAGCCGAACGTGCGGGACAGCTCTGCCGCCTGCTCGTCCGTGGGGTAGAAGCGGTACTTGAAGGCCCGTTTGATCTGCGTCACGCGACGTACTCTATCAATTCAGTTGTAACGCATGTGATTTGTAGTGCGATCGCGGTTGTGCGTCCCGCCATTTCGCGACTCCGATTCATGGATGCGTTGCCAAACCCGGTTACAGCCGGAGGCTCCCACACATGGAGTTTGCGATGAAGCTCACGATTCTCGGCGGTGGCGGTTTCCGAGTGCCGCTGGTCTACCGCGCCCTTCTGGAGGACCGCGCCGCGGGCCGCGTCACCCACGTGACCCTGCACGACCTGGACCCCGGACGCCTGGACGCCATCGTCCGGGTGCTGCGGCAGCAGGCGCAGGGATACCCCGACGCGCCGGGGGTCAGCGTCACCACCGACCTCGACGAGGCCGTCACCGGCGCCGACTTCGTCTTCTCCGCGATCCGCGTCGGCGGCCTCGCCGGTCGCGTCGTCGACGAGCGCGTCGCCCTCGACGAAGGTGTCCTCGGGCAGGAGACGGTCGGCCCCGGCGGCATCGCGTACGGGCTGCGCACCATCCCCGTCGCCGTCGACATCGCCCGCCGCATCGCGCGGCTCGCGCCCGACGCCTGGGTCATCAACTTCACCAACCCCGCCGGCATGGTCACCGAGGCCATGTCCCACCACCTCGGCGACCGCGTCATCGGCATCTGCGACTCGCCCGTCGGCCTCGGCAGGAGGGTGGCGCGCGCCCTGGGCGTCGACCCGGACCGCGCCTGGTTCGACTACGCGGGCCTGAACCACCTCGGCTGGCTGCGCGCGGTGCGTGTGGACGGCGTCGACCTGCTCCCGCGCCTGCTGGCCGACGAGGCGGCGCTCACCTCCTTCGAGGAGGGCAAGCTCTTCGGCGCCGACTGGCTGCGCACCCTCGGCTCGGTCCCCAACGAGTACCTCAACTACTACTACTCCAACCGCGAGACCGTGGCCGCCGCGCGCGACGCCGAGCACACCCGCGGCGCCTTCCTCCTGGAGCAGCAGCAGCGCTTCTACGAGACGATGCGCGCTCCGGGCACCGAGCCCTTCGCGGCCTGGGACGCCACCCGCCTGGAGCGCGAGACGACGTACGGCGCCGACGTACGGGAGGCCGCGGGAGCGGGCGAACGCGACTCGTGCGACCTGGAGTCCGGCGGCTACGAGAAGGTCGCCCTCGCCCTGATGCGGGCCATCGCCCTCGACGAGCGCACCACGCTCATCCTCAACGTCCGCAACCGCCGCGCCCTGGAGCCGCTCGACGCCGAGGCCGTCGTCGAGGTGCCCTGCCACGTGGACGCCAACGGCGCCCGCCCGATCGTCGGCGACCCGCTGCCCGGCCACGCCGTCGGCCTGGTCACCTCCGTCAAGGCCGTCGAGCGCGACGTCATCCTGGCGGCCACCACCGGCGAGCGCGCCGCCGCGCTGCGCGCGTTCGCGCTGCACCCGCTCGTCGACTCCGTCGCCGTCGCCCAGCGTCTGCTCGACGGCTACCGCAAGCACGTACCCGACCTCGCCTACCTCCGGGACTGAGGGGACCAGCACCCATGCACGACGACCGCAAGCAGGTCGAGGCGCGCCTCGACCGCGTCCTCGAACAGCGCATCCGCCCGGCGGTGTACGCCGCGTCGGTGCCGCTGACGCTCACCGCGTGGCACGTGGACGGCGAACCGGTACCGGTGGGCGAGGCATTGACCGCCGGGTACGAGCCCTTCGCGGTCGGCGACCGCTGGGGCACCCCCTGGTCCACCAGCTGGATACGCGCCCTGGGCACCGTTCCCGCGGAATGGGCCGGCCGCCGCGTGGAGGCCGTCTTCGACCTCGGCTTCATCGGCGACTGGCCCGGCGGCCAGGCCGAGGCCCTGGTCCACGACGCCTCCGGCACCCCGGTCAAGGGCATCGAGCCGCGCAACCAGTACGTGCCCGTCGCGAACCCCGCGGCCGGCGGCGAGCCGGTGGAGCTGCTGCTGGAGGCCGCCGCCAACCCCGACATCCTGGCCAAGGGCTTCCTGCCGACCCCGCTCGGCGACCGGATCACCGCGCCCGCGGAACCGCTGTACACGATGGCCCGCGCGGACCTCGCCGTGCTCGACGAGGACGTGTGGCACCTCGTCCTCGACATCGAGGTCGCGGGCGAGCTGATGCGCGAGCTGTCCACGAACGAGCCGCGCCGCCACGAACTGCTGCGCGCCCTGGAGCGGATGCTCGACACCCTCGACATCGCGGACGTCGCCGGCACCGCCGCCGCGGCCCGCGCGGAACTCGCCGGGTCGCTGTCCCGGCCCGCCCACGCCAGCGCCCACACGCTGTCCGCGGTCGGCCACGCCCACATCGACAGCGCGTGGCTGTGGCCGCTGCGTGAGACCAAGCGCAAGACCGCCCGCACCTTCTCCAACGTCACCGCGCTCGCCGCCGACTACCCGGAGCTGGTCTTCGCCTGCTCCCAGGCCCAGCAGTACGCGTGGGTCAAGGAGCGCAATCCCGAGGTGTACCGCCGTATGCAGGAGGCGGCGAAGGCCGGCAACTGGGTGCCGGTCGGCGGCATGTGGGTGGAGGCCGACGGCAACCTGCCGGGCGGCGAGGCGATGGCCCGCCAGCTGATCCACGGCAAGCGCTTCTTCGCCGAGGAGTTCGGCGTCGAGTGCCGGGGGGTGTGGCTGCCCGACTCCTTCGGCTACACCGGCGCCTACCCGCAGATCGCCCGGCTGGCCGGGATGGAGTGGTTCCTCACCCAGAAGATCTCGTGGAACCAGACGAACAAGATGCCGCACCACACCTTCTGGTGGGAGGGCATCGACGGCACCCGCATCTTCACGCACTTCCCGCCCGTCGACACCTACAACGCGGTGTTCTCCGGCGAGGAGATGGCCCACGCCGTGCGCAACTACGCCGACAAGGGCGGCGGCACGCGTTCCCTGGTGCCCTTCGGCCACGGCGACGGCGGGGGCGGCCCCACCCGCGAGATGCTGGAGAAGGCCCGGCGCCTGCGCGACCTGGAGGGCTCGGCGAAGGTCGTCGTCCAGGACCCGGACACCTTCTTCCGCGAGGCCCGCGCGGAGTACGAGGACGCCCCGGTGTGGTCCGGAGAGCTCTATCTGGAGCTGCACCGCGCCACGTACACCAGCCAGGCCCGCACCAAGTCCGGCAACCGGCGGGGCGAGCACCTGCTGCGCGAGGCCGAGCTGTGGGCCGCCACGGCCGCGCTGCGCGACCCCTCGTACGCGTACCCGTACGAGGACCTCGACCGGCTGTGGAAGACGGTCCTGCTCCACCAGTTCCACGACATCCTGCCCGGCTCCTCCATCGCCTGGGTGCACCGGGAGGCCGAGGCGACCTACGCGGGCCTGAAGGAGGAACTGGAGGCGATCACGGCCGGCGCCGCCGCGGTGGTGGCCGGCGACCCCGGTACCGGGCCGTCGGCGCCGTGGGTGTTCAACACCTCACCGCGGCCCCGGGCGGAGGTCGTCGCCGTGCCGGCGGCGCCGGACGGAGCCGAGGGCCAGCCGCTCGCCGACGGCCGGGTGGCGGTCTTCGCCGAGCTGCCCGCCTCCGGGGCGGGGCCGGTCGTGGCGGCCGAGCCGGGCGGGAGGGTGACCGTCACCGACCGCGTCCTGGACAACGGGCTGGTCCGGGTCGAACTCGACGACGACGGCCTGCTCACCTCGGTGTTCGACCTGACCGCGGGCCGCGAGGTGCTGGCCCCCGGCGAGCGGGGCAACCTGCTGCGGCTCCACACCGACCTGCCCAACCAGTGGGACGCCTGGGACATCGACCGGCACTACCGGCGGCAGTACACCGATCTGACGGCCGCAGACGCGATCACCGTCGTGGAGGAGGGCCCGCTCCTGGGCGCCATCCGCGTCGAGCGGTCCTTCGGAGGCTCCCGCCTCGCGCAGACCGTACGGCTGCGCGCGGGCAGCCCGCGGATCGACTTCGAGACGGAGATCGACTGGCACGAGAGCGAGAAGATCCTCAAGGCGGCCTTCCCGCTGGACGTGCACGCCGACCGGAGCGCCGCCGAGATCCAGTTCGGCCACGTCTTCCGGCCCACGCACACCAACACCAGCTGGGACGCGGCCCGTTTCGAGGTGTTCTGCCACCGCTGGGTGCACGTGGCGGAGCCCGGGTACGGCGTGGCCGTGCTCAACGACTCGACCTACGGCCACGACGTCACCCGCGCCTCCCGCGAGGACGGCGGCACCACCACGACGCTGCGGCTCAGCCTCGTCCGGGCGCCCCGTGTGCCCGACCCGCACGCCGACCAGGGCACGCACCGCATGACGTACGCGCTGCTGCCCGGTGCGGCCGTGGAGGACGCCGTGGCGGGCGGCTACGAGCTCAACCTGCCGCTGCGCGTCGCCGCCGGGGCCGCGGGCGCCGGGCCGGCCGCGCCCCTGGTGACCCTCGACGGCACGCGGGCCGCGATCGAGGCGGTCAAGCTCGCCGACGACCGCTCCGGCGACGTGGTCGTCCGGATGTACGAGTCGCTCGGCGGGCGCGCCGCGACCACCCTGCGCGCCTCGTTCCCGGTGGAGCGGGTGCAGGTGACCGACCTGCTGGAACGCCCGCTGGAGGGGGAGAGCGCGCAGCTCGGGCCCGACGGGGGGATCCGGGTGTCCCTGCGGCCGTTCCAGATCCTCACCCTGCGTCTCACGCCGCGCGCGTAGCCGCCCCACCGCCCGGAGCGGTCCGGCCACCGGCCACCGGCCGCCCCACCGTTCCGGGCCGTCGGGGGCGGGCGCACCACGCCCGCCCCCGACGACGCGCCGCCCGGCCGCCACCCTGTGCCGTCGCAGCGGACCCTCGTCCTCCCCGGCGCCGATCGCGCCGCACCGCGGGCCCCGACCCGCGGCCGCCGGGCCATCCCCGGCGACGCCGCCCCGGTCCTCGTCGCCACGGGCCCGCCGTCACCGCGCCCCCACCGCGAACCGACCGCTCCCGGGAGGGAACCCCCATGCAGGACCGCCGCCCCGCAAGCGCCGAGCCCGCCGTTCCGATCGACCCGTGGGACGCCCCCGAGCTGACCGGATGGCGCCGGCTGCCCATGCACGCCGTCGTCCGCCCCGACGCGCCGCGCGTGCCGCTGGACGGGCGCTGGCGCTTCCAGCTGCTGCCCACCCCGCGCACCCCGCTCGCGGGCCGCTGGGCGGAGACGGACGTGCCCGGCTGCTGGACCGTCCAGGACTTCGATGACCTCCACGGCGTGCGCGACCTGCCGCACTACACCAACGTGACGATGCCCTTCCCCGACCTGCCGCCCTCACCGCCGGCGGGGCGCAACCCGACCGGTGTGTACGAGCGGGAGGCCGACGTACCCGCCGACTGGGCGGGGCGGCGGGTCGTGCTCCACGTCGGGGCCGCCGAGAGCGTGCTGATCGCGCACGTCAACGGCACCGCCGTCGGGGTGGGCAAGGACTCCCGCCTCGCCTCGGAGTTCGACGTCACGCACGCACTCCGCCCGGGGGAGCGCAACACCGTGCGCCTGACGGTCGTCAAGTGGTCCGACGCGACGTTCCTCGAGGACCAGGACCAGTGGTGGCACGGCGGCATCACCCGCTCCGTCCACCTCTACGCCACCGACCCGCTCCACCTGGCGGACGTGGGGATCACGGCCGTGCCCGGCGGCACCCTCGACGTCGCCGTCCGGGTGCGCGGCGGGGAGGGCGTCCTTCCGGCGGGATGGAGCGTGTCCGGACTGCTGTGCACCCCGGACGGCATCCTGCGGCTCCCCGCCGACGAGGCCTTCGCGCGGGCCAACGTCGCGAGCGAGCGCGTCTCGGACTTCCTGGGCGAGGCCCGCATCCGGGCCGTGGTGCCCGGTGTACGGCCGTGGACCGCCGAGACGCCGCGTCTGTACGACCTGACCGTGCGGTTGCACCGGGCGGACGGCAGTGTGGCCGACGAGTCGCGCCACCGCGTCGGCTTCCGCAGCGTGGAGATCTCCGGGGCCGACCTGCTGGTCAACGGCGTCCGGGTCTACTTCCGCGGCGTCAACCGGCACGACTTCCACCCCCTGACCGGACGGGTGGTCGACGCCGAGGAGATGCGGGCCGACCTGTGCCTGCTGAAGCGGCACGGCTTCAACGCGGTACGGACCGCGCACTACCCGCCCGACCCGGCCCTGCTCTCCCTCGCCGACGAACTCGGCCTGTACGTCGTGGACGAGGCCGACATCGAGACCCACGACCACGCCCACGAACTGGCCGACGACCCCCGCTACCTGGGGGCGTTCACCGACCGGGTGGCCCGGATGGTGCTGCGCGACCGCAACCACCCCAGTGTCGTCGTCTGGTCGCTGGGCAACGAGAGCGACTACGGCGCCAACCACGACGCCGCCGCGGGCTGGCTGCGGCGCACCGACCCGACCCGGCCCGTGCAGTACGAGGGCGCGATCAAGGACGCCTGGGAGCAGGCGCAGTCCGCGAGCGACATCATCTGCCCGATGTACGCCTCCATCGAGGAGATCACGGCCGGTCCGCACTCCAAGCCGCTGATCCTGTGCGAGTACTCGCACGCCATGGGCAACAGCAACGGCTCCCTGGCCGACTACTGGCGGGCCATCGAGTCCACCCCCGGTCTGCAGGGCGGCTTCGTCTGGGAGTTCCGGGACCACGGCATCCTCCAGCGGCTCACCGGCGAGCGGGCCGGACGCCCGGCCGGGCCCGACGCCGCCGCCGACGCCTACGCCGACGGGGTGACCGCCCCCGGCTACCGCTGGGCGTACGGCGGCGACTTCGGCGACACACCGCACGACGGCGCCTTCTGCGCCGACGGCCTGGTCCTGCCCGACCGGACGCCCAAGCCCGCGATGGCCGAGCACCGCGAGATCGCCGCCCCGCTGCGGCTGGAACTCACCCCCGACCGCCGCGAGGCGCGGATCACCAACCGGCAGCACTTCGCCGGCCTGGGGTGGCTGAGCGCGCGGTGGCACATCGGCGACTCCGGCACCGCCCCCGCCCGGCTGCCGGACCTCGCGCCGGGGGAGAGCGCGGTGGTGCCGCTGCCCACCAGTCTGCTGCCGCACGGCGACTCGCACCTGACGCTGCGCGTCACGACGGCGGAGGACCTGCCGTGGGCGCCGCGCGGCACGCTGGTGTGCGCCCCGCAGGTGGTGCTCGCCGAGGACCACCGGGACCTGCTCACCCGGGCGGGCGCCGTGCTCGCCGCGGACGGGGCCGGGGCCGTGGAACTCGACGACGCCGGACTGCTCCGGCATCCGCTGCTCACCGCCCCGCCCGTGCTGACGCTGTGGCGGGCCCCCACCGACAACGACGAGTGGGGCGGCATCGCCGATCGCTGGCGCGCCTGGGGTCTGCACGCGCTGGAACGCACCCTGGTGTCGGTCGGCAGGGAGGGCGCGAGCATGGTGGTGCGCTCGGTGTACGCGACGGACGGCGCGGGCACCGTCGGCCACGAGCAGGTCCTCACGCCGCTGGCGAACGGGGGGCTGCTCGTCGACGAGACCGCGGTGCTGCCGGACGCGCTGACCGACCTGCCGCGGGTCGGCACCGTCTTCGAGACCGTGGCGGGGCTCGACACCCTGGAATGGTTCGGGCGGGGCCCCGGCGAGACGTACCCCGACCGGTGCGCGGGTGCGACCGCGGGGCTCCACCGGGCGGACGTTGACGCGCTGTTCACGCCGTACCTCCGGCCGCAGGAGAGCGGCGGACGGCACGACGTGCGGCGCTTCACCCTCACCGGGGCCGCGGCCGCGCCGGGGATCGCCGTCCACCTGGATCTGCCGCGCCAGGTGAGCGTCACCCGCCACCGCGCCGCGGACCTCACGGCCGCCGCCCACCACGACGAACTCGTGCCGCGTGCCACGTGCGTGGTCCACCTGGACGCCGCCCACCGCGGGGTCGGCACCGCCTCCTGCGGCCCCGACACCCTGCCGGCGTACCGGGTGGGTCCGGGCACCCACCGCTGGTCCTGGACGCTGCAGCCGCTCTGACGGGCGGTCAGTGCGGCACGAGGAACGGGGACTTCCGCATTGGTGCAGACCATTGACCTCATTGGTCTAGTCCTTCTAGGGTGTCCCCGCACCCCCGCACCCCGCGCGCTCACGACCGCTTCCTCACCAGAGGTGACTCCATGCCCAGACAGCAGGGATCACGGTTCCGCAGAGCCATGGTCGGCCTCGTCGCCGCCGGCACCGCGCTGCTCACCGCGAGCCTGGTCACCGGCCCCGCCGCGGCCCAGCCGGCCCCCGCGGCGGCGTCCCACGGCCACCACGCCCCGCACACCGCGGGCGGCTCGAAAGTCGTCGGCTACTTCATCGACTGGGGCGTCTACGCCCGCGACTACCACGTCAAGAACATCGTCACCTCGGGCGCCGCCTCCCGGCTCACCCACATCAACTACGCCTTCGGCAACGTGACGGACGGAAAGTGCGCCGTCGGCGACCCCTGGGCGGACTACCAGAAGCCCTACGACGCGGCCGGCAGCGTCGACGGCGTCGCCGACGGCACCGAGGAAGGCGCGCTGCACGGCAACTTCAACCAGCTGCGCAAGCTGAAGAAGAAGTACCCGCACATCAAGATCCTCTGGAGCTTCGGCGGCTGGACCTGGTCGCCGGGCTTCACCCAGGCCGCGGCCGACCCGAAGGCCTTCGCCGACTCCTGCTACGACGTGGTCGAGGACCCGCGCTGGGCCGACGTCTTCGACGGCATCGACATCGACTGGGAGTACCCCAACGCCTGCGGCATGTCCTGCGACACCAGCGGCCCGAGCGCGTACAAGGACCTGATGGCCGCCGTCCGCCACCGCTTCGGCAAGAAGAACCTGGTCACCGCCGCCATCACCGCCGACGCCTCGGACGGCGGCAAGATCGACGCCGCCGACTACGCGGGCGCCGCGAAGTACGTCGACTGGTACAACCCCATGACCTACGACTACTTCGGCACCTGGTCCGCCACCGGCCCGACCGCCCCGCACTCGCCGCTCACGTCCTACCGCGGCATCCCGGCGAAGGGCGCCAACGCGGCGGCGACCGTCCACAAGCTGCGCAGCCTCGGCATCCCGGCCCGCAAGCTCCTGCTCGGCCTCGGCTTCTACGGCCGCGGCTGGACCGGGGTGACGCAGACGGCGCCCGGCGGCGACGCCACCGGCCCCGCTCCCGGCACCTGGGAGGCGGGCAGCGAGGACTACAAGGTGCTCAAGACCCGCTGCCCGGCCACACGGGTGGTCGCCGGCACCGCGTACGGCCGCTGCGGCGACGAGTGGTGGAGCTACGACACCCCGCTCACCCTCCGCGGCAAGGCTGCCTGGGTGAAGTCGCAGGGACTCGGCGGCGCCTTCTTCTGGGAGCTGAGCGGCGACACCGCCGACGGTGAGCTGATCAACGCACTCGGCCGCGGCCTGCGCTGATCCCACCGCACGCACGCCGTGAGGTCCGGCCGCCACGGGGGCGGCCGGGCCTCACGGCGTTCTGCTTCAGCGCGCGGCGCCGAAGTCCTGCGTCCAGTAGTTGCCGGGCTGCGCCAGCGCGATCCCTATTTCCTTGAAGGAGCAGTCCAGTATGTTCCGCTTGTGGCCGGGGCTGGCCATCCAGGCGCTCATCACGCTGGAGGCGGAGGAGTAGCCGTAGGCCACGTTCTCGCCGTAGCTGCTCCAGTTGTAGCCCACCGAGGAGATGCGGTCGGCGGGTGACGAACCGTCGGAGCCGGTGTGCGACATGTTCTTGTGCGAGGCCATGTCCTTGCTGTGGTCCTGCGCGGCCTCGTTCAGCTTGGCGTTGACCTTCAGGGCCGTGCAGCCGGCCTTGGCCCGCTCCTGGTTCACCATGTCGAGCACGGTGGCCGAGGCTCCCGTGAGCGTGGCGCCCGAACCCGCGGCCGGGGAGGCCGGTGCGGCGGACGGCGCCGAAGAGGGTGCCGAAGAGGGTGCCGACGACGGCGCGGAGGCGGGGGCCGAGGGTGCGGCGGGGGGAGCCCAGGACGGCTTGCCGCCCCACTGGCCGCCCTTCGTCCACGTGCCGTTGGAGGAGCCGTTCGCGGACGCGTTCGCGGACCCGTTCCACGACCCGCCCCACGAGCCGTGGTTCCAGCGGCCCTGGCCCTGGCCCTCGCCCTGGCCCTGTGCCTGGGACCCGTCGTACCGCGGGCCCTGCTGGCCGCCGACACAGGCCATGGCCACCGAGGGCACACCCACGGCGGCGACGGCGAGGGCTGCGACCGTTGTCTTCCGGAAGCGCATCGTCCGGCGGTGCTTCGTCATTGCGTGACCTCACTCGAGGGTTCGGTGTGCGTGTTCACGACCCGCCTGAGCTGCCATGACGGCTGGCGGGCCCGGCCATTGTGTGGACCGTCCCGAACATCGGGCAATGAAAGATCGGTACTACGCGGACTCGTAGCCACGACGGCTCTTGCGCCCGGCGGGTGAGCGTGCCGCGCCGTCGTGTCCCTGTCCCGGATGAGACCTGATGGGCCCTCAGATCGCCTTCCCCGCCCCGGGAGCGGCCCATGACGCCGTACGGATCGGATACCGTCGCCCCCCTGTGCGAATAATGTCCCATTCCGTTGCGGATAGAGCTTATATGCCGCGTGGGCGTCGGCTACTAAGTCGCACCGTAACCACCCAATCCAGCGTGAGTGACCTCACAGGGCCTCCCGGGAACAGTTGCCGCGATGGCCGTCACGGACGCACCGCAGGGCACAATCACCGCATGCGACACATCCTCGTCATCGGCATCGGCGCGGGCGATCCCGAACACCTCACCCTTCAGGCGGTCAAGGCGATCGGCCGTACGGACGTCTTCCTCGTCCTCGGCAAACCCGAGGAGCGCCAGGACCTGATCCGCCTGCGCCGCCGGATGCTCGACGAGCACGCCCGCCCCGGCCACCGCCTCGTCGAGGTCCCCGACGCCGAGCGCGACCGCGGCGCACCCGGCTACGCGGACGCCGTCGAGGATTGGCGCCGCCGGCGCGCCGACCTGGTGGCGGGCCTCCTCGACGCCCACCTCGGCCCCGGCGAGACCGGCGCCTTCCTGGTCTGGGGCGACCCCTCCCTCTACGACAGCGTGATCGCCGTCGTGGAGGAGGTGCTCGCCCGCCGGCCCGGCTCCTTCACCCACGAGGTCGTCCCCGGCATCAGCAGCGTCGCCGCCCTCGCCGCCCGCCACCGCCTCACCCTCACCCGGGTCGGCCGCCCGCTGCAGATCACCACGGGCCGGCGCCTCGCCGAGGGCTTCCCCGAGGACGCCGACGACGTGGTCGTCATGCTCGACGGCCGCGCCGCCTTCGCCGGGATCGACCCCGAGGGCCTCGACATCCACTACGGCGCCTACCTCGGTACCGAGGACGAGATCCTTGTCTCCGGCCCGCTCGCCGAGACCTCGGAGCGCATCCTCCGCGCCCGTACCGAGGCCCGGGAGCGCAAGGGCTGGATCATGGACACCTACCTGCTGCGCCGCCGCACCGACGAGCCGGGCTGAGCCACGCGCCGCACGCGCCGCCCGCATCGCCCGGTCCTGTGATACGGACTTACCAGCCCTTACTGTGACATCCGGTACTGAGCCCCTGTGTACGGGATGAGGTCGAGGACGTGCCGTTCGCGGAGGCGGCCGGCGGTGGCGGGCCCGCGCCCGCCGCCGCGCCGGGCCCCGGCGCCGGGCCGTGGTCGCGGGCGCCGCTGCTCGCGGTGTGCGCCGGCTACTTCATGGTCATCCTGGACGTGACCGTCATCAACGTCGCGGTGCCCGTGGTGGGCCGGGAGCTGTCGGCCTCCCTCACCGGGATCCAGTGGATCACCGACGGGTACACGATGGTGTTCGCCGGGCTGCTGCTCACCGGCGGGGCGCTCGGCGACCGGCTCGGCAACCGCCGGATCTTCTGCACCGGCGTGGCCGTGTTCACCGTGTCCTCCGCGGCGTGCGCGCTCGCGCGGGACGCCCCGGCCCTGGTCGCCGCGCGGCTGGCCGAAGGGCTCGGCGCCGCACTGATCGTGCCCGGCTCCCTGGCGCTGCTCCAGCAGGCCTACCCGCTCCCCGCCGCCCGGTCGCGGGCCGTCGGGCTGTGGGGCGCGATGGCCGGCATCGCGGCGTCCGCGGGGCCGCTGCTCGGCGGGCTGCTGGTGTCCACGGTGGGCTGGCGGTGGGTCTTCCTGGTCAACCTCCCCGTCGGCGTCGCCTGCCTGGTGCTGACGCTGCGGCACGTGGCGCCCTCGCCCCGGCGTGCCGACCGGGCCCTGGACTGGCCCGCGCAGTGCGCGGTCGTGGCCGCCGTCGCCCTGCTGACCGCCGTGCTCAACGAGGCCGGGCGGCGCGGGTGGACCGATCCGGCGGTCCTCGCCGGCGCCGGCCTGGCCCTCCTCGCCGCGGCGGCGTTCGCGGTGCGCGAGCGGCTGGCCCGCTCACCGGCGATCCCGCCGCGCATGCTGCGCTCCCGGGCGGTCGGCGGCGGCTCACTGATCGGGCTGCTGTTCAACTTCGCCTTCTACGGCATGGTGTTCACCGCCAGCCTCTCCTTCCAGCACCAGCGCGGCTACAGCGCGCTGGGCACCGGCCTCGCCCTCTTCCCGGCCGTGGCGACGACGATGTTCGCCTCCGTCCTGTCCGGGCGGCTGGCCCGCAGGACCGGGGACCGCCCGCTCGTGGTCAGCGGCATGCTGCTGGGCGCACTCGGACTCGCCGGCTGGGCCGCGGCGGGCCCCGACCCGGCCTACCCGCTGCTCGTCGCCCCCATGATGGCCGCGGGCTTCGGCACGTCCTTCGCCCTCACCGGCACGACCACCACCGTGATGGCGGCCGCACCCCCCGGCCGCTCCGGCACCGCCTCCGCCCTGTTCAACACCGCCCGCCAGATCGGCAGCACCGCCGGCGTGGCCCTCGGCGGCACCCTCCTGGCCACCGGCGCCGACCACGGCACGGGCCTGCGCCTGTCCATGGCCGCCGGCGCCCTCGCCTACCTGACCGCCGCCGCCCTGGCCCTGCGGTGCGTCCCCCGGAAGCCCTAGGCTCTCCCCGTGCACTTGATCGACGGCGGCGGGACCGCCCCCGACGCGCCCGTCCTCCGTACCGGCGGCGTCCCGCTCGTGCCGGAGGGCTTCGTCTGGCCGCACTGCCGTACCTGCGAAGGAGCGCTGCAGTTCCTCGCGCACCTGCCCGCCGGGGACGGCGCCGTGGCGGTCTTCCTCTGCCAGAACGATCCCGGCATGTGCGAGGACTGGGACCCCGCGGCCGGCGGGAACCGGGCCTACCTGTTCACCGGAGCGCTCACCCCGGCCGCCGTCCCCGCCGAGGGCGAGACGCTCCTGGGCGCGGTCACCGAGCTGCGCCCGGTCCCGGGCGGCGCCGCCGCCGCGCAGCGGACGCTCGGGCGGCTGGGCGGCGAGCCCGACTGGCTCCAGTCCGACGAGACCCCGCACTGCCCCTCCTGCGCCGCGCCGATGGCGTTCGCGGCGCAGCTCGAGGAGGGCGCCGACCACGCGACCTCGGCGAACTTCGGCGGCGGGGGCCGCGGTTACGTCTTCGCCTGCCGGCCCTGCGGCGAGTCCGCCTTCCTCTGGCAGTGCTGAGCGCGGCGGCGCCGGCCCCGCTTCCGTCACCGTGCGTTCCGGCGGCAGCCGCAAGGGTGACCTCCGCGGCTTGCCGTGCCCGCTTCGGGCGGGCATGGAAGCGGTAATAGGCGACATTTCCGGCATCTCCCTTCGGAACTGGTGATTCCATGACCGGAGCGCCGTCCTGCCGTCAACTCGGTGCGTCGTCCCGGAAAGCCTTTGTTCGCCTCCGATTCAGAGTCGGTCCATAGGTTCGCCAGATGTTTGAGAATCCCCATGTGTGCGCTGCGCACGGTGCGGAGGACCGACGGTGACAACACAGACCGCTGAATCCGCGATCGCCGTCGCCCGGCAGCCGGCGCCGGAACCCGGTGGAACGGCACTGATCTCGTACGTCCTCCCCGTCTACAACGAGCAGGACGGCATCCGGCATTTCCACGAGGAGCTGGCCAAGGCCCTCGCCGGACGGCCGGAGTTCCGCTACGAGATCGTGTACGTCAACGACGGCTCCGCCGACGACTCCCTGAGCATCCTCAGGGAACTGGCGAAGAGCGACCCCCGGGTGCGCGTGGTCGACTTCGCCCGGAACTTCGGCCACCAGATCGCCATCACCGCCGGCCTGGACGAGGCCAAGGGCGACGCGGTCATCATCATGGACACCGACCTCCAGGACCCGCCGAGGATCAGCCTGGAACTGGTCGACGCCTGGCGCGCCGGGGCCGAGATCGTCCACGCGCGTCGCCGCACCCGCCGGGACACGATCTTCAAGCGCACCACCGCGCACGCCTTCTACCGCATCCTGCGCAGCTGGGCCGAGGTGGACATCCCGCTGGACACCGGCGACTTCCGGCTCCTGGACCGGCGGGCGGCCGACGAGCTGCGCCGCTTCCGCGAGCGCAGCCGCTTCGTGCGCGGCATGGTCGCCTCGATGGGCTTCCGGCAGACGGAGGTCCGGTTCGACCGCGACGAGCGCTTCGCGGGGGAGACCAAGTACCCGCTGCGGAAGATGGCCCGCCTCGCCATCGACGGTGTCACGAGCTTCTCCACCGTCCCGCTGCGGCTGATCAGCCGGCTGGGCTTCCTCGTGCTCGCCCTCTCCCTCGCCGGCATCGTGTACGCGCTGGCCATGAAGATCTTCCGGCCCGACATCACGGTGTCCGGCTGGACCATGCTCATGGTCGTCACCCTCTTCCTCGGCGGCACCCAGATGCTCGCCATCGGCGTGCTCGGCAGCTACATAGGGCGCATCTACAGCGAGGCGCAGAACCGGCCGCTGTACATCGTCCGCGAGGTCCTCGGGCATGACGGCGACTGAGGCCGCCGGGGGCGCGGACACCGCGGCCGAGGATCCGGTACGTCCCGGCCGGCGCGAGGACCTGCGGCAGCTGATCCGCTACGCGCTGGTCGGCGGCAGCGGTGTCGCCCTCGACCTCGTGTCCTTCCTGCTGCTCTTCAACGTGCTCGGCCTCGACGAGCAGGTCGCCAACGTCATCAGCACGAGCCTCGGCATCACCAACAACTTCGTGCTCAACGCGATCTTCACATTCGACAAGCGGGACCGGCTGTTCGTGCGCTTCCTGCGCTTCTACGCGGTCGGCCTCACCGGCATCGTCCTGACCTACGTGCTGTTCCACATCTTCACCGGCGGGCTCGGCATCGACGCCAACATCGTCAAGGCGGGCTCGCTGCCCCTGGTGCTCGCCACCCAGTTCGTGCTCAACAGAAAGTGGAGTTTCGGATGAATCTCGGCATCATCGGTGCCGGCGCCACCGGCCTGACCGCCGCCTACGACGCGGTCAAGGCCGGACACCAGGTGACGGTGCTCGAGGCGGCGGACGAACTGGGCGGCCTCGCGGCGTCGATCCCCATCGGCGGTGTCCCGCTGGAGCGGTACTACCACCACATCTTCCGCAGCGACCGGGACATCATCGAGCTCATCGAGGAACTCGGCCTCGGCGGCGACCTGCGCTTCCACAAGCCCACCACCGGCGTCTTCCGGGACGGCACGCTGCACCCCTTCAGCACCCCGCTGGAGATGCTGCGCTTCCCGTCCTTCTCGCTGGTCGACGGCGTGCGCTTCGGGGCGTCCTCCGCGCTGCTCAAGGCCGTGCGCAGCGGTGAGCGCTACAACGACCTCACCGCCCTGGACTGGCTGCGCCGCCGGGCCGGCCGCAAGGCCACCGAGACCATCTGGGAGCCGCTGCTGCGCGGCAAGTTCGGCGACCGCGCCGACGAGGTCTCGATGGCGTGGCTGTGGGCCCGCGTGCACTGCCGCACCTTCGAACTCGGCTATGTGCACGGCGGCTTCGAGCGTGTGTACGCCGCGTTGCGGGACGCCGTGGCCGCCCGCGGAGGCAAGGTCGAGTTCGGCAAGAAGGTGGAGACCATCCGCCAGCCCGAGGGAGCCGAGCAGGTCACGGTGACCACCGGCGACGGCGCGTCCTACGCCTTCGACCAGCTCGTCGTCACCGTCCCGCAGCCCGTCTTCGCCAAGGCCGCGGACGTCCCCTCCGACGACGCCGTGTGGCGCAACCAGTACCTCGGCGCCACCTGCTTCGTGCTCGAGCTCGACCGCAGTGCGATCCCGTACTACTGGCTCAACATCAACGACCCGGACTTCCCCTTCCTGGCCGTGGTGGAGCACACGCGGATGGTCGACCGCGAGGAGTACGGCGGCCGCCACCTCCTCTACGTCGGCAACTACGTGCCGCGGGACGACTGGCGGTTCACCACCGACCCCGCGGAGCTGCTGGACCGGTACATCCCGTACCTGCGGCGGCTCAACCCGGAGTTCGAGCGCTCGTGGATCCAGGAGTGGCACTTCTCCCGCGCCCCGTTCGCCCAGCCGGTCGTGACCCCCGAGTACCGCTCGCTGATCCCGGGGCACCGGACCCACATGAGCCGGGTCACCCTCGCCACGATGGCGCAGATCTACCCGCAGGACCGCGGGCAGAGCTACTCCATCGCGCTGGCGCACCGCGTCACGAAGCTCATCGGCGCGAGCTGAGGCGACGGCGGCAGGGGCCCGGCCGGGCACGGCCCGGGCCCCAGCCGTGACCAGCTGCGGTCGTCGCCCCACACCGAGAGCGGGTCCACGTAGGGACGCAGCAGACCGGTGAGCACCAGGTCGCCGCGGCCCGCCAGCTCGTCCGAGGCCACCTTCCGCGCCACCCCTGCGAGGAAGTCGGCGAGCTGGATCCGCGGGTCGTGGCGCGACTCGGCCAGCCGCAGCCCCGCCGGCCGCCGGTCCGGTGCCAGGCAGGCCCCGAGCCGCGCGATCCGCTCCTCGGTGAGCGAGTTCTGCCGGTCGTGCACGACGTGCACCCGCGCACCGCCCTCGCTCCAGCGCGCTATCGTCCGTTCCAGCGCGGGGAAGAGCGGGTCGAGGGGGTCGATCGCCGCAGGATCCGCGGCGAGGCGGGCCCTGAACGCCTCCGCCCGCGGTCTGCCCCGCCGCAGCGCCTCGACGACCTCGGCGAGGGCGCCGTCGTCGCCGCTGCCGCCGTTGCCGCCGTTCACGGGGCGGAACGCCTCCAGCGCCCGGTAGAACGGGCCGACCGGCGCCGCACCGGCCTCGTGGTTCCTGGTCCGCACCAGCTCGTTGGCGGCCCGCAGGAACGCCTGCCAGCGCGCGGCGTCCGCGGTCCCGCGTCCCTCGCGGTACAGCACGGCCGCGCGCGCCCCGGCGGCCGGCCCCCCGGCCAGCACGTCGACGACCGTCGCGACCACGAACCACGCCTTGTCGACCAGGTGTACGGAGGCGTCGCCGGTCAGCGGCCCCGAGGGCCCCAGGAACCACTCCAGCACCGCCCGGTGCTTCTCGCGCAGCAGATGGTTCGCCTTGTACTCCTCGGCGGGGGAGCGGATCCGCTCGCGCACCTCCCGCAGCGCCTGTGCCGCCGCCTCGTCCGCGACGCACACGCCCGCGTGCGCGAAGACGTCGGTGTTCCCGCCGATCAGGTTCTCGCCGTCCGAGCCCGACTCGTCGCAGGCGACCTCCAGGAACGTCACCCGCCCATCATTCCGCCCCACCCCACGCCCCCACCACGCATTTTGCGGACCCCGCACCGCACCGCCCCGGCCGCGGCGCGTGCGCCAGGATGCGTCGCATGGCGGCAACGACTCCCGGCGGGGCCTTCCTGAGGCTCCGGCATCCGGTCACGCGAGCGGAGACCGGGGTGGCGGTGGGGTACGACGACGAAGTGGCCTGGTGGGCGGAGCGCGTGCCGGAACTCCACCGCCAGGCGGCGGCCCCCTGCCGGGGATCGCGCCGCGGAGGGCGAGCGAGCAGCCGGGCGATTCCCCGGGCGCGACGGCTGCCGGGGCCCGGCGTGGGCGGTGTGGTTCGACGGCGTCCTGGAGATCCCGCACGCCTGCTTCATCGACCGGGAGCGGGCGATGCGGGGCGTGGCCCACTGGACGGCGACCCGGGCCCTGCTCGACGAGGCGGGCTTCCCGGACGACCTCACCGGCGGCTGAGAGCGCGGGGCTTCGCGGCCCAGGCCGGGCACGCGGCGAAGCCTCGCGGTCGCCGCAGCCGCCCTGGCACGGCCGCCCACCGGGGCGAGGACGTCCCCGTCCCGGCCTAGCGGAGCCGGCAGACGACCGGGGTGCGGGAGTTGCCGGTCAGGGGCGGGCAGTCGTAGGCGGCCTCGATCGTGGCCGCCAGGGTCTTGTCGACGTTGCCGAGCTGGAACCAGGAGCGCTGCAGGACGGCGTAGGGGGCCGGGTCCTCGGTGACGCAGCGCAGGTTCTCCTTGTAGGACGGCAGCTTGTTGACGTCCGGCAGGAACTTGGTGCGCTGCAGGAACGTCGGGACGGGGTAGCGGCACGGCGTCGGGTGGCCGACGAAGTACGCCACGTCGCCGAAGGCGAGGTAGAGGACGGGTGCCCCGCGCGGGATCTGCCGGTCGAGCTCGGCGGACTCCCGCGCGGTCTGGTCGGACCGCGCGTCGAAGTCGCTGTTGCCGTAGACGACGTGGCCGGCGTTCATCAGCTGCGGCGAGCCGGGCCAGATCGCGGCGGCGAGGCAGAAGACCCCGACGACCGCCGAGAGCGCGACGGCGGCGGCAGCGAACCGGCCGGGCCTGGCCGGTTCGACGGTGGCGCTCCCGCGGGCCGACACGAGGTCGGCCGTCGCGGCGAGGAATGCGACGAGGACGGCCGCCCAGCCCGCGGCGACGCCCTGCACGGCATGCGGGGCCTGCGCGGCGAACGGCACGAAGGCCGCGTACACCGCCGTGACCGCGGTGAAGAAGAGCGGCGGCCTGCCGTGCGCGCGGTACCAGGCGGCGACCGCCAGGCCCCACAGCGCGGCCGCGCCCACCGGGAGCGAGGCGGCGTGGTAGCCGAACCAGTTGCCCTGCACCGCGACCGCGGCGACGCAGACGAGGACGATCAGGACGGCCAGCGCGGCCAGTTCGGCGCGCCTGCGGCGGTCCTGCTGGCGCGAGAGCAGCAACAGCAGCGCCGCCGGCAGCAGTGCGACGACGGGGCTGAGGTAGGCCCGGTCCACGAGGAACGACGCGGACTTGTCGAGCAGGAAGGAGGGGTCGAGCCCCTTGCGGGTGAGGGCGCCCTGGTTGATCTTCGGCATGTCCTTGGCCCACTGCAGCTCCCGGGAGCCGGCCAGGAGGCTGATCCCGAAGAGCACGACCGAGGAGACGCCGGTGACCAGGCCGAGTCGCACCGCGCGCATCCGGTCGACGGCGAAGAGCAGCAGCAGCGCCATCAGGGCGGTGGCGGCGGTGGAGTACTTCATCATGACCGCCAGGCCCAGCGGCACCGCCGCCACGGCGGCCGCCGGCCACGGCCGTTCGATGCCGAGGGCCGCGGCGACCGCGAGGACCGACAGCAGGGTCGCGGCCCATTCGGGCTGCAGGAAGTCGATCTTCGGCGCGAAGGCCAGCGCCAGGGTCACCACGGCCGCCGTGAGCGTCGCGTCGCGCGGCGGGAGCCGCCGGGCCAGCGCCGCGCGCAGGGCCAGGCCGGTCGCCACGCAGAGCAGGACGGCCGCGATGCGGATGATCATCTCGCGGGTCGTGGTCGATCCGAAGGTGAGCGAGTCGAGACCGGCGACGAACCAGCGGTAGAAGAACGGCCGGTGCACGAAGGTGTCCGAAGCCGAGAATCCCCCGCCCTTCGCGCTGCGCAGGCAGGCGAGGACGTACCGCAGGTCGCCGTTCATGCCCGACGTGACGACCGAATAGCAGAGCAGCGCGAGGGCCGCGACCGCCCCGCCCCACAGTGCCGGCCGGAGGACGCGGCCACGCGTCGGCAGGGGCGGCAGGCCTTTGAGTGCGAGGAAGCCGGAATCGTTCACGGGCAGAACTTAGCACTCGATAAAATTACTTATGTGTACGGAGAATTGGATTCCCGCACATTAACCGTTCGTTTTCCCGGAATTCATTCCCGGCGGGTGGTGCGCCTCGGTTAATCGGTGGCCTGCGGGCTCCCGCGCTCCTAAGGTGAGCGCGCACCAGAACGTCACGGGGGATTCCGGCACCATGCGCACGCACTATCCACGGACACCGCATCTGCCCTGGTCGCCCGGGGCCACGCCCGACGACGTACGCGCCGGGGACCCCGGCGCGCTGCGGGGCCGCGAGGTCGTCGTCACCGAGAAGCTCGACGGCGAGAACACCACCCTCTACCGGGACGCGATGCACGCCCGGTCGCTCGACTCGGCCCACCACCCTTCCCGGGCGTGGGTCAAGGCGCTCCAAGGGCGGATCGGCCCGTACCTCCCGCCCGGCCTGCGGGTGTGCGGGGAGAATCTGCACGCCCGCCACTCCCTCGCCTACGACGAACTGGACAGCTGGTTCTACGGCTTCTCCGTGTGGGACGGCGACCGGTGCCTGGACTGGGACAGCACCGTCGGTTTCCTGCGGGGGCTCGGGATCCCGGTGCCGCCCGTGCTGTGGCGCGGCACGTACGACGAACGCGCGCTGCGCGCCCTGCGCCTGGACACCGCACGCCGGGAGGGCTACGTCGTGCGCACCGTCGACGGCTTCCCCTACGAGGAGTTCGGCCGCCACGTCGCCAAGTGGGTACGGACCGGCCATGTGACGACCGGCACCCACTGGATGCACGCCCCCGTCGTCGAGAACGCGCTGGGCCCCGCCGCCCCGCTGTGGGCGGTGCGCTCCGGCGCGGCTCCCGACGCCCGAGCGCTCGCCGCCGCGGTGGGCCTGGACGTCACCGGCTCCGGGGCGGCCGACCGCGCCGCCGACGTCTCCGCCCGGCTGGACGTCCTGCGCCGCACCGGGGACGCCCGCCTCGCCGGGGTCCTCGCCGCCCTCCTGGCCGGCATCCCCCGCGCCCGCATCGCCGCCCGCCTCGCCGGGCCGCTCGGCATGCCGCAGGCCCGGCGCGTGGCCGACCTGGCCGGACTCCACGCGGCGCTGCACCGCCCGTACCCCGACGAGGACCGGGCGGCCGGTCTCGCCCGTATGGCGCTCGCCGCGGACCTCGGCGTCCTGCACGCCGTGGCGGCCGCGGCGGCGCCCGACGGCGAGGCCCGGGAGCAGACCGAGTGGTCGGCGCTGCACGCCGAGGAGGCGGGCCTGCTCGGCCCCGACCCGCTCGGCCCGCTGCGCCACGGACTGCGCGCGGCCCTTGCCGGGCTCGGCCCCGAGGCCGCCGACCGCTGCTGGGCCGAGGCACGAGCGGCGTACGCCGCCGGGCGGATCGGCGGCGCGGAGGAGGCCGTGGCCGCGACCTGGCGGTGGCGCACCGGGGCGTTCCCCCGCCTGATCCACCTGACGGGACCCGCGGGCAGCGGCAAGAGCACCTTCGCCGGCACCCTGCCCGGCGGCGCCGTCCGCATCGCCCTCGACGACCTGCGCCTCGCCCGCGGTTCCCGCGCCGACCAGCGCGCCAACGCCGACGTCCTGCGCGAGGGACTGCGCCGGCTCGACACCGCCCTGACCGGGCGTGCGACGGTGGTGTGGGACGCGACGTCCCTCACCCCGCACCAGCGTTCCCTGGTGCACGCGGTGGCCCGCCGCCGCGACGCCCTGATCACGCACGTGGTGGCCCTGGCCGACGAGGAGGAGCTGGCCCGGCGCAACGCCGGCCGCGCCCACCCGGTGCCGCCGGCCGTACTGACCGCGCAGGCCCGGCGGTTCGTCCCGCCGTACCCCGGCGAGGCCCACCGCACCTGGTACGTCGGCGCGGACGGCGCCGTCGGCGACACCGACGGCTCGCTCGGCGCCGCCGCGACCGGACAGGAGGCGTGACATGCGCACCAGCGAGGAGATCTACCACCGGGTCCGCTGGGACGCCCGGTTCGACCCGGCGCGCTTCGTGATCGGCGTGCACCAGCGCGGCGCCGCGCCCGAGCGGATCCCGCTGCCCGCCTTCGTGCCGGGCGGTGACATCCCCTGGCACCGCGTGCTGTTCGTCGAGGCCGACGGAGAACTCGTCTGGGACCGGGCCACCGGCACCGACCGCATCGACGCCACCGGCGCGGGCCGGGTCCGCGACCCCCGCCTGCTGCGCCCGCCGTTCTTCACCGCCCGCGTCCCGCACGTGTGGGACGACGACGGGCACGCCTGGCGGCCCGCCGGGCGGGCGACGACCGGCCGCGCGGGGACGGCCGACGGCGGCCGGCTGCGCGTCCTGACCTGGAACACCCTGTGGGACCGGTACGACAGCCACCGGATCGGCACCGACCGCCGCCGCCCCCTGCTGCTGAGCGCACTGCGGGAGGCGGACGCCGACGTCATCGCCCTCCAGGAGGTCGAGCCCGCGCTGCTCGACATGCTGCTGCGGGCCGACTGGGTGCGCTCCCGCTACACCCTCGGCACCGACCCGGCCGGACGCGACACCGACGACACCGGGGTCCTGCTGCTGAGCCGGCTGCCCGTCCGGGAGGCCGCTCAGCACGCCCTCGGCCCGCACAAGGCCGTCGCCGCGATCACCGTCGAAACGTCCGCCGGACCGCTGGTGGTCGCCGCCACCCACCTCAGCAGCGACCACTCCGACGACGGCCCGGCCCGCAGGCGGGCCGAACTCGCCCGGCTGGCCGAGGGACTGGCCGGCGTCGAGGGCGCTCTGCTGCTGCTCGGCGACTTCAACGACGGGGGCGACGGGCCGGCGCTCGCCCTCGGCCTGCGCGACGCGTGGACCGAGGCGCACGGCCCGCACGACGTCACCCCCACCTTCGACCCGGCGGTCAATCCGCTGGCGGCGGTCTCCTCGCTCAGCGGCCGCGCCTCCCGGCTCGACCGCGTCCTGCTGCGCGACGGCGGACCCCGCGTCACGGGTGCCCGGCTGCTCGGCGACACCCCGGCGCAGGACGGCCTGTACATCTCCGACCACTACGCCGTGGAGGTCACCCTCGCCCTCACGGCGGGCCCGGAGGACGAGGCCGAAGACGTCCTGAACCTGCCGACCACCGCCCGCACCGCCGTGGCCTGGCTGCCACCGGACGAGCTGTGGCCCGCCGTCCAGGCGGTCCGCCGCGACCACGATCCGCAGATCCACCGCTGGCCGCCGCACGTCAACCTGCTCTTCGGCTTCGTGCCGGAGTCCGCCTTCGAGCGCGCCGCGCCCCTGCTGTCCGGGGCCGCGGCCGGCGTCCCGCCCTTCACCGCCCGCCTCGACGGGGTGCACACCTTCGGGCACCGCGAGGACGCCACCGTCTGGCTCGACCCGGCGGCCGACGGCGGCACCTCCTGGGCGGTCCTCCGGCACGCCCTCGCCCGCCGCTTCCCCCGCTGCCGGGGCCGCGCCGAGGGCTTCACCCCGCATCTGTCGCTCGGCCGCACCCGGGACCCGCTGCGGGTGGCCGCCGACTGCGCGGCCCGGCTGCGCGGGAGCACGGCACAGGTCGGCGAACTCGTCCTGCTCTCCCGGCGCGGGGACGAACCGATGCGGGTCCGGGCCACGGTCGCACTCGGCACGGGGGAGGTGCGCTGGGTACCGGAGACGGCCGACGGCCCCGGCACCCCCGACGGCCCTGGCACCCCCGACGACCTGCCGCACGCCGAGGAGACCGCGCGGCGCGTCGCCGGCGCCCTGGGCGACGGCGTGGTCCACCTCGCCGGCTCCCGCCGTATGGGCTGCGCGCTGCCCGGCGCCGACCTCGACCTCGTCGCGGCGCTCCCCGGCACCGCCGACATGGCCGCGGTCACGGCCAGAGTGACGGCCGCGCTGCCGGAGGCCACCCGCGTACGGGAGGTGGCCGGAGCCCGCGTGCCGGGACTGCGCTTCCGCGTCGGCGCGCTCGACGTCGACCTGGTGGCCGTCGCCACCGGCGGCCTCGACCCCGCCGAGGCCGTGGCCCGCCGCGCCGAACTCGGCGAGGCCGCCGCCGTCGCGCTGAGCGCCGTCAGCGACGCCGACGCGGTTCTCGAACTCGCCGGTGACCACGCACGCTTCGCGGGCCTCGCGCGCGAGGTCAAGGCCTGGGCCCGGGCACGCGGCCTGGACTCCGCCCCCTTCGGCGGCCTGCCCGGACTGGCCTGGTCGCTGCTCGCCGCCCGCACCGTCCACGACGCCCCCGGCCTGGCCGGCGCCGAACTGCTCCGGCACTTCTTCGCCACCTGGGCCGCCTGGGACTGGCGTCAACCGGTCGGTGCCGCCGGGCAGTCGGGCGCGGCGGTCTCCATCGCCACCCCCACCGAGCCCGTCCGCCCGTGCACCGCGCAGGTCGGCCCGGACGGACGTGACCTGCTCGCCCAGGAGCTCTACCGCGCTTGGGAACTGCTGGAGTCCGAGGTCGGCAAGGGCGCCGATCCCCGGCCCGCCCTCGCCGCGCCGCCCCCGCTCCACCGCCGCCACGCGGCCTGGGCGGTACTGGACGTCCACGGGGCGACGGAGGCGGAGTTCGAGGCCACCCTCGGCCGGGTCCGGGGCCGCGTCCGCGCGCTCCTCACCGCCCTGGAGGACGCCGGCACCGGCGGGGTCCATGCGTGGCCCCGTCCCTTCCGTGCCACCGCCCGTTCCGCCCACTACGCCATCGGTCTCGGTCCCACCCCGCCCGACGCGGCCGCCCTCGCCGGGATCACCGGTCCGTGGAGCCGCGGTCTTGCCGGGGTCGAGGTGACCTGGGCGGAGGGCGGCGCCGTACCGACGCTGCGGTGAGGGCCCACGCGCCTTCCACGGTCCGCATCCGGGGCCCGCAAGCGGATTTACCCCGGTCAGGTTGCGCCGCGGGCACGAATCGGTTGCGGCCGCCGCCAATCGCGGCGCCACGCGCCGGGGTCGGGCAGCATGACCCGGCATGGAGCGAGACCGGTACGTCGACTTCCTGCGCGCCCTGGCGATCTGCATGGTCGTGCTCGGCCACTGGCTGATCACCGCCCTCGTCCGAGAGCCGGGCGGCGGGATCGTGGCGCCCGAGCTCCTGGCGGAGATCCCCTGGACGCAGTGGCTGACCCTGGGCTTCCAGATCATGCCGCTGTTCTTCCTCGCCGGCGGCCATGCCGCGGGCGGCTCGTGGGCCCGTACGCGGGCGGCCGGTGGCACGGCGGCGCCCTGGCTGGCGCGACGGGCCCTGCGCCTGCTGCTGCCCGCGGGCGCCTACTGCGCGCTGGTGCTGATCGCCGTCGGGATCTGCTCGGCGGCCGGCGTGGACCGCAGCACGCTCCGGCTCGCGGGATGGGCGATGGCCATGCAGTTCTGGTTCCTCCCGGTCTATCTGCTGCTCAGCGCCCTGACCCCGGTGCTGCACGCGGCACACCGGCGCTGGGGGCTGTGGGTCCCGGCGGCGATGGGCGCGGTCGCGGTGGCGGCGGGCACGCTGGTGACGGCGGGCGTCCCCGCCGCCGTCGGGCCGGTCAACTACGTGCTGGTCTGGGGTGTGGCCTACCAGCTCGGGTTCTGCTGGCGCGACGGGCAGTTGACGCGCCCGCTCACCGCCGGGATGGCGGTGGGCGGCGCGCTGGCCTTCGCGGCGCTGATCACCCTCGGGCCGTACCCGGTGAGCCTGATCAGGGTCACCGGGGAGACCGTCGGCAACACCGACCCCCCGTCGCCGGCCATGCTGGCCTGGGTGGTGGCCCAGGCCGGCGTCTGCCTGCTCGCCGCGCCCGCGGCCCGGCGTGCCCTGCGGGGCGTACGCGTGGGGCGGGCCGTCGGCTTCCTGGGCGGGGCGAGCATGACCCTGTACCTGTGGCACATGCTGCCCGTGCTGCTCGCCGCCGTGTTCTACCTGGCCGGCCTCGCCCCCGGCGCCCCCCTCGGCAGCGCCGCGTGGTGGGCGCTGCGGGTGCCCTGGCTGCTGGTGCTCGCGGTGCTCCTGGCGGGCGTGCTGGCCGTACTGCGTCCGCTCGAACGCGCGCTGGGCCGACTGTCCGAGGCCGTGGCCCCGCCGCCCGGCGCCCGGCACGACCGCCCCGCCCTCCTGTGGGCGGGCCTCGCCTGCTGCGTCACGGCCCTCGCCTACTGGTCGGTGTACGGCCTCGCCCCCGACGGCCGTTTCCCGACGCCGCCGGCACTGGCCTTCGCCGCCGGCACGGCACTTCTGACGCTGCCCCACCGCTCCGCAGCGCGCTCGCCCCGCGACGGCGAGACCGCGGCGCCCGCGCGTGAGGCCGCCTGACGCGACCCTCCCCGGCCCGGCCCGCGGCCGAGCCCGCCCGGTCACGACTACGCCCCGCGCTCGGCGAGTTCCGCCAGCGCGTCGAAGGTGGCGACGAGGACCTTCCGCCGCTCCGCGCGGTACTCCGGCGAGGGCTCCAGGTCGTCGATCGCCCCGTCCCACGCGGCGAGGAGGGCCGCCTTCCACTCCCGGACCCTCGCCGCGGCGGGGAGCACCGCGCCCGCCCAGCCCCGGGAGGCGAGCAGGTGCAGCAGCTCCACGTTGCAGGGCACGGCCACGCCCCAGTACTCGTCGGGCTCCAGCGTCCCCGGGGCGCCGGCCACGGCGTCCTCGACCTCGCGGACCAGCCGCCCGGTGATCAGCGACAGATGGTCCGCCGCCGTGTCCTCGTCGAAGTTGCCGCTGCCCCAGCCGCCCATCGTTCCTCCGCTCACGGTTCGATCAGCCCGGCCCGGATCGCGTACCGGGTGAGTTCCAGCCGGTCGCGCAGGCCCAGCTTCTGGAGGATGTTGGCACGGTGGCGCTCGACCGTCTTGGCGCTGATGAAGAGGATGTCGCCGATCTCCTTGGAGGTGTGGCCCTCGGCGACCAGTTTGAGGATCTCCTCCTCCCGGTCGGTGACGGCCCGCGCGGGCAGCGGCTCGCCCTGCCGGGCGCGTTCCAGGAGGTTGCGCACCAGCGCGGTGACCGCACCCGGGTAGATGAACGGCTCGTCGCGCACCGCCGCCCGGCAGGCCTCCACCAGGTCGCGGTCGGCGACGGACTTAGGAACGTAGCCGCTGGCCCCGGCGCGCAGGGCCTCGAAGAAGAACTGCTCGTTGTCGTGCATCGTCAGCATGAGGATGCGCAGACCGGGCCGCAGCCGGGACAGTTCGCGGGCCGCCTGCAGCCCGGTGAGGCGGGGCATGGCGATGTCGAGGACGGCCAGGTCGAGTTCGTGGGCGCGGGCCTGCTCGATCGCCTCGGCGCCGTCCCCGGCCTCCGCGACGACGGTCAGGTCCGGTTCGTCGTCGAGGATCATCCGCACGCCGCGGCGCACCAGCGCGTGGTCGTCGGCGAGCAGGATACGGGTCTTCGCCGCCTCGGGCACGGTCAGCGGTCCTCCTCGCGTACGGGTACGTCGAGCCGCACCTCGGTGCCGCCGCCGGGTCCGGGACCGAGCGTGAGCCGCGCCGAGACCAGCAGGGCGCGTTCACGCATCCCCCGGATCCCCGCGCCCTCCGGGGCGGCGCCCAGGCCCTTGCCGTCGTCGCGGACGGTCAGGCGCGCACCGCCGGCGGTGCGTTCCAGCCGGAGGTCCACCCGGCCCGCGCCCGCGTGGCGCGCGGTGTTGGTCAGGCCCTCCTGCGCGACCCGGTACAGGACCAGCTCGGTCTGCTCGTCCAGGGCGGGCAGACCGGGATCGAGGCGGAGCCCCACCGCCAGTGCCGGGGAGGTGAACTCCGCGGTCAGCGCACGCAGTGCGCTGTGCAGCCCGAGTTCCTCCAGGACCCCGGGCCGCAGCCGGCGCGCGATGCGGCGGATCTCCTCCAGGCTCCCGCGGGTGGTCTCCCGGACCTGGTGCAGTTCCTCGCGCAGCGGGCCGGGCGCCAGTTCGCTGACGTGCTTGAGCTGGAGCAGCACGGCGGTGAGCGTCTGCCCGACCTCGTCGTGGAGTTCCTGGGCGATGCGCTGGCGCTCGGCCTCCTGACCGGACAGCACACGGGCGCTGCCGGCGGCCTGCTCGCTCTCCAGCCGGTCGAGCATGGTGTTGAACGTCGTGATGAGCTCGGTGATCTCGCCGTGCCCGGTGGCCGCCGGCCGGCTCCCCGGCCGCAGCAGGTCCGCCGCGGCCATGGCCCGGGTCAGCCGGCGCAGCGGCGCCAGCCCGACCCGGAGCAGCACGGCGTTGGCGACCAGCATCGCGACCAGGCCCGCCACGACCACCGCGGCCTCGGCGGGCAGGACCGGGGAGGAGACCGTGACCGGCCCCAGCAGCAGCATCGTCGCCACCATCAGCACGACGGCGTTGAGCAGGAAGATCCGCCAGAACAGCGACACGGCCCAGGGCCTCCTCTCCGGGTGACGATCGGCAGCGGGTGCCCGCCGCGGGGCCGGGTCAGTCCCCGGCGACGGGGGACGGGGTCCGCTCCAGCTCGGCCCCGCTCTTGCGCGCCGGGGCGCGGCGCCGGGTCAGGGCGCGGGCCAGCGGCTCGGTGTAGCGGGCCGTCAGCGGGCCGAAGACCACGAGCAGCAGCACGTACGCCGTGGCCAGCGGGCCCAGCGCGGGCTCGATGCCCGCCGTGACCCCCAGTCCCGCGATGACGATGGAGAACTCGCCGCGTGCGACGAGTGCCCCGCCCGCCCGCCACCTGCCGCGCACCGCGACCCCGGCACGCCGGGCCGCCCAGTAACCGGTGGCGATCTTCGTCAGGGCGGTGACGACCGCCAGCGCCAGTGCCGGCAGCAGGACCGGCGGGATGCTGGCCGGGTCGGTGTGCAGACCGAAGAAGACGAAGAACACGGCCGCGAACAGGTCCCGCAGCGGACTCAGCAGCGAGTGCGCGCCCTCGGCGACCTCCCCGGACAGCGCGATGCCGACCAGGAACGCGCCCACCGCCGCCGACACCTGCAACTGCTGGGCGATGCCCGCCACCAGCAGCGTCAGGCCCAGCACGACGAGCAGCAGCTTCTCCGGGTCGTCGCTGGAGACGAACCGGGAGATCACGCGCCCGAAGCGGACCGCGAGCAGCAGCACCAGGCCGGCGGCGCCCAGCGCCACCGCCAGCGTCACACTGCCCGCCGCCCAGCCGACCCCGGCCAGCAGGGCGGTGAGGATCGGCAGGTACACCGCCATCGCCAGGTCCTCCAGGACCAGGATGCTCAGGATGACCGGCGTCTCGCGGTTGCCGAGCCGTCCGAGGTCGCCCAGTACCTTGGCGATGACCCCGGACGAGGAGATCCACGTCACACCCGCCAGTACGACCGCGGCCACCGGGCCCCAGCCGAGCAGCAGCGCCGCGACCGCGCCGGGCAGGGCGTTGAGCGCGAGGTCGACCAGGCCAGACGGGTACTGCGTCTTCAGGTTCCCGATCAGGTCGCTGGCGGTGTACTCCAGGCCGAGCATCAACAGCAGCAGGATGACGCCGATCTCGGCGCCGATCGCCACGAACTCCTCGCTGGTGCCCAGCGGGAGGATCCCGCCCTCGCCGAAGGCGAGACCGGCCAGCAGGTAGAGAGGGATGGGGGAGAAGCGCAACCGTCCGGCGAATCTGCCGAGCAGGCCCAGACCGAGGATGATGGCGCCGAATTCGATGAGGAAGACCGCGGAGTGCAAGGGTTCACTCCCGCCCGAGTATCGCGGCGGCGGCCTCGACACCCTCACGGGTGCCGATCACGATCAGCGTGTCGCCGCCCGACAGGCGGAAGTCCGGTGCGGGGGAGGGGATCGCGTCGGCCCTGCGCAGCACCGCGACGATGGAGGCGCCGGTGTCCGTGCGCATCCGCGTCTCGCCGAGCAGGCGGCCGTTCCAGTGCGAGGTGACGGGCAGTTCGATCCGCTCGGCGACCAGGCCGAGGTCGGTGGTGTGCAGCAGGTTCGGGCTGTGGTGCGTCGGCATCAGCGCGTCGATCAGCGACGTCGCCTCGGGCCCGGTCAGCCGCAGCGACTGCGCGCACGCGTCCGGGTCGTCGGCGCGGTACACGTTCACCGTCCGCGATCCGTCGCGGTGGGCGACCACCGACAGATGGCGCCGGTCCCGCGTGGTGAGGTCGTACCGGACACCGATGCCCGGCAATGGTGTCGTGCTCATCCGCGGAGCAGGCACAGCTCGATTCCCTTCACGGACGGCACGCCGCCGCCCGGTTCCTTGTCCGATTCGCCCCCTGTGGATCCTCATCCTTTCATCCGGGCGAACCGGGCCGGTATGGGTGCTGACACCCATCGCGGGCCTGTGTGACGGTGCCCACACCCCGGCGGAAAAGGCCCGTGGAACCGCGGTCGTACCTGAGCGCAGCCTTATGTGTTCTTGAAGATCCGCTCCCGACCGGGGAGTTCTCCGCCCGGGGCGCCTAGGGTCACAGTGCCCGGCACGTCACGTTCGGACGTGCCCGGTGGAGTTCCCGTCGTCCGGAGGTACCCCGCGCATGAGTTCCCACAGGAAACGACCCCGCGCCCGCCGCGCCCCCTCGGCGCGGTCCTGGCCGCTGGCCGCCGCGGTGGCGACGGTCGCCGCGGGCGCCCTGGTCGGGGCCGGTGCGCAGTTCGGGAACAACGCCGGCAAGGACAAGGCGTCGCTGGCGGCCGGCGACCGGGAGAGCGACGAGCCCGTCGCGTCCGACGCGCGCCCGGAGACCGCGAGCGCGAGCCCGACGAGCGCGAGCCCCAGCGCTTCCGCCACCCCGGAGCGGCGCAAGCCGACCTCGCGGCCCACCCGCACACCCCGGCCCTCCGCCACGCCCACGCGCACGGTGACCCCTTCACCGGCCAAGACGACGATCGCCGCGCAGCCCCCGCGGTCCGACGACGGCGAGGACTCGGTGGTCGAGCAGATCGTCCGGCTGGTCAACGAGGAACGGGCCTCGGCCGGATGCCGTCCGGTGACGCTCGAGGAGCGGCTCACCGAGGCCGCCCAGGACTACACGGACGTGATGGCTCGCTCGGGCGTGCTCTCCCACACCGGGCCCGACGGGTCCACCATGGCCGGGCGCGTCGAGGCGGCCGGATACCAGTGGTCGACGCTCGGCGAGAACATAGCCGTGGGCCAGCGGACCGCCGCCGACGTGATGGACGCCTGGATGAACAGCGAGGGACACCGGGCGAACATCCTCAACTGCAGCTTCGAGCAGATCGGAGTCGGCGTGAACACGTCGTCCAACGGTCCCTGGTGGACCCAGGACTTCGGCACGCCCCGCTGAACAGCCGACCGGCCGGTCAGCTGGGGCGGCCGGTCGGCCTCAGGCCGGGTGCGGGTGACGCCTCGCGCGTCGGGCCGCTTTCCTTCCCCCCACAGGCGGCCCGCCGGCGAGCCCGAGCGTCACCCGCACCCTCGCGCCGCCCATCGGGCCCCCGGTGATCTCCATGCCGCCGCCGGCGGCGGACGCAGCCCGCTGCACGATGTCCAGACCGAGGCCCGTGGAGCCGCCGACGCTCACTCCGCGGGCCCGGGCGGTGTCCGGATCGCCGATCCCCGGCCCCGCGTCGTCCACCGTGAGCAGCACCGCCCGGTCGGCCCGCTCCACCGTCACCGCCAGCGCCGTGCCCTGCGGGGTGTGCCGGAACACGTTGCCGATCAACGCGTCGACGACCACGGCGAGGTCGTCCTCGCCGAGCGGGACCGCGGTCGCCTCGCCGGCGGCCTCGAGGCGGCACTCCCGCCCCTGCTGCGCCGCCAGGACGGACCAGAACTCGACCCTGGCGCGCACCACGGCCGACGCGTCGCACTCCTGCGGGCGGCCCGGGCGTTCGGGCGATGCCGACAGCGGTGTGCGGGCCGCGTCGATGATCGAGTCCAGCTCGCTCTCCAGGTGCGCGATCGCGGCCTCCAGGTCCTCACCCCGGTATCCGGGGACCTCGGCGGCGATCCGCTCGGCCTCCAGCTGCAGACGGGTCAGCGGGGTCCGCAGGCGGTGCGAGAGGTCCGCGACCAGCTCCCGTTCCATGGCGAGCAGTTCGACCACCCGGTCCGCCATCGTGTTGAACGCCGCGCCGGCCTCCTGCAGTTCCGGCGGCCCGGCGGGCTCGACCCGGATGCCGAGTTCCCCGGCGCCCAGCGAGCGCGACGCGCGGGACAGGCCCTGGGAGGCGCGCACCACACGCGCGCCCAGCCGGTCCGCGACCAGCACCGACCCCGCCACCAGGCCCAGCGCCAGCAGCGCCATCATCGCCCAGGACGCCTTCACCCCGCGGTCCAGGTCGGCACGGGGGACGAACGCCTCCACCACCGCCACCCGGTCCCGGGCCAGGATCACCGGCTGGAGGTAGACCCAGCCGGCGGAGGTGTCCGAGGCCATGGTCCGGCGCCCGTCGGCCGCCCGGTCCAGGGCCTCCTGGGAGGCGTGCACCGTCCCCACCAGCTGACCGTCGGGCAGCCGCACGCTCAGGTGGTCCCCCGAGTCCAGCCCGGCCACCGCCTGCTGGACGTCCGCGGGACGGGTGGTGAGGGCGAGCACCGGCGCCAGCGCCGCGGCCCGCTGCTCGGCGACCGTGGTCGCCCGGGTACGGGCCTCGGACTGCACCAGCAGCGCCAGCGGGATCAGGAAGGACAGCGCCACCATCGACGTCACCGCCAGCGCAACCCCCGCCAGGGCGCGTCTCATCGCGGCGTCACCAGCTTGATGCCGACGCCCCGGACGGTGTGCAGGTAGCGCGGCTGCGAGGCCCGCTCGCCCAGCTTGCGGCGCAGCGCCGACAGATGGACGTCGATCGTCTGGTCCTCCACATAGGCCTGCTGCCACACGTCCGCGAGGATGCGGCTGCGCGCCACCACGCGGTCCACGTGCTCCGCCAGATAGACGAGCAGGTCGAACTCGCGGCGCGTCAGCCGCAGTTCCCGCCCGTCGTGGTACGCCGCCCGGGCCGGTACGTCGATCAGCAGACCGCCCACCCGGAGCGCGCCGGCGGTGCCCTCCGGGGCCGCCGGGCCCTGGGGCTGCGCGGGCGCCATCGCCGAACGGCGCAGCACCGCCGTCAGCCGGGCCACCAACTGGCCCCCGGAGAACGGCTTCACCAGATAGTCGTCGGCACCCGCGTTCAGCAGCCGGATCACCTCGCTGTCGTCGTCCCGCGCGGTGGTGACGAGGACCGGGACCCGTGAGATGCCGCGCAGCATCCGCAGCACGTCCACCCCGTCCAGGTCCGGCAGCCCGAGGTCGAGCACCACGGCGTCCGGTGGACGCTGCGCGGCCTGCCGCAACGCCTCGAAGCCGTAGGCCGAGCTGTGCACCATGTGGCCGTGCGCGGTCAGCACCTCGACCAGCCTCGCGCGTATCGCGGGGTCGTCCTCGACCAGGAGTACGGATGCCATGTGGAGGGACAGTAGCCGGTCGGGAAAGATGGCGGGGTGCCCCGGTACCTGCGCTACGTCGTCATATGGCTCTCGTGCACCGCGGTCAGCGTGACCGCGGTCATGCTCACCGTGGGCTTCGTGGTGGGCTCGACGCGCCCGACGCCGCCCGTCGCGCGGGACGTCCCCGAGAGCGCGCTCGCCACCGCCGCCCCGTCCGCCGCGAAGCCCTCCCCCTCGCGCTCGGCGCCGGCGTCCCCCGCCGCGAGGCGCACCCCCACTCCGGCCGCCACCCCCACCACCGTCCGCCGGCCCACCCGGACCCCGGTCCGGCCGGCCACCACCGCGCCCCCCACCCGCGCTCCCCGTCCGTCCGCCACGCCCGTCGACTGCGGGACCGGCGGCGCCGGGGTCCACACCCTGCAGTCCCAGGGCGGCCAGGCCGCGGTGCGCTTCGGGGCGGACGCCGTCTGCCTCGTCTCCGCCGTGCCCGCCAGCGGGTTCACCGTCTCCACCCGGCGCGACGGGGCGCAGCAGCTGACGGTGACCTTCTCCGGCGACCGGCACCGCTCCGAGATCGTCGCCACCACCACCCCGCAGAGCAAGGCGACCATCCGCGAGGTGTCCTGGTGACCGGGCGCCGGCGGCGACCGGGATACTGGGCGCCATGCGTATCGACTTCGATCCCGAGGCCATGGGCCGGACCCCGTTCTACAAGCTCCTGACCTCGGTGGTCGTCCCGCGCCCCATCGCCTGGGTCTCGACGCTCAGCGAGGCGGGGACGGCCAACCTCGCACCGCACTCCTTCTTCACCGTGGCGTGCGTCAGCCCGCCGGTCGTGCAGTTCACCTCGGTGGGGCGGAAGGACTCGCTGCGCAACATCGAGGAGACCCGGCAGTTCGTGGTCAACCTCGCCCCCGAGCACCTCTTCGAGCAGATCAACGCCACCGGCACCGACTTCCCGCGCGGCGTCAGCGAGTTCGACGCGGTCGGCATCGCCCGCGAGCCCAGCCGCGCGGTCAAGCCGCCCCGGGTCGCCGCCTCGCCGGTCGCCCTGGAGTGCGAACTCCACAGCACGGTGACCCTCGGCGACTCGACCGTGGTCTTCGGCCGCGTCGTCCACGCCGCCGTCTCCGAGGCCGCGATGGTCGAGGGCCACCCCGACGTCCGCAGGCTCCGCCCGCTGGCCCGCCTCGGCAAGGACGAGTGGGGCACGACCGGCGAGGTCCTGGAGATCTCCCGCATCCGCTACGCCGACTGGCCCGGCGTCACCCAGGGCTGACCGGCGCACCGGACCGGCCGTCCGGACCGGCCGCCCGCTCGGCCGGTCCGGGCCGGGGCGCGTCAGGCGCGGTGCCGGCGGCGCAGGGACGGGTCGAGCAGGGCCGGCGGGGTGTCGAACTTCTCGTGCGGGGCGAGGTCGAGGCCGGGTGCGACGATCGCGTCGATCGCGTCCAGCACGTCCGCGGTGAGCACGGTGTCCGCCGCGGCGAGGTGTGCCCGCAGGTGCTCCGGCGTGCGGGGGCCGATGATCGCGGCGGTCACGGCGGGGTGCGCCGTCACGAAGCCGAGGGCGAGCTGGACCATGGTCAGGCCGGCCTCGTCGGCGAGCGCGGCGAGCCGTTCCACGGCGTCGAGCCTGGCCCGGTTGGCGGGGAGCGCGGTGTCGAAGCGTTCCGGCATGAACGCGGAGCGGCTGGTGGTGATCTCCCGGCCCTCGCGGATCGCGCCGGACAGCCAGCCCGAGGCGAGCGGGCTCCATGCCAGCACGCCGAGGCCGTACTCCTCGGTCACCGGCAGCACATGGGTCTCGGCGCCGCGCTGCAGGATGGAGTAGCCGGGCTGTTCGGTGACGTACCGGCCCAGGTGGTGCTCGCGGGCGGCCCACTGGGCCTGCACGATCCGGTACGCGGGGAAGGTGGAGGAGCCGAAGTAGCGGATCTTGCCGGCGCGTTGCAGGTCGGTCAGCGCCGACAGGGTCTCCTCGTCGCCGGTCGCCGGGTCCCACCGGTGGATCTGGTAGAGGTCGACGTGGTCGACGCCGAGCCGGCGCAGGCTGTTCTCCAGGGCCGTGACCAGCCAGCGGCGCGAACCGCCGCGTTGGTTGAGCCCGTCGCCCATCGGCATGGCGGCCTTCGTGGCCAGCACGACGTCGTCGCGGCGGCCGGCGAGGGCCTTGCCGACCATCTCCTCCGACTCGCCGGCGCCGTACATGTCCGCGGTGTCGATGACGTTGATCCCGGCCTCGAGGGCGGCGTCGACGAGGGCGGTCGCCTCGTCCTGGGTGGTGCGCCCGATGCTGCCGAAGTTCATCGCGCCGAGCGCGAGGGAACCGACCTGCACGCCGGTGCGGCCGAGGGTGCGGTACTGCATGACGGAGTTCTCCCTTGCGGGTGGGGTGTGGTGGCACTGCGCGGCACAAGCGCGCACGACTTGGTCCCGGGGCGTGCGCCCTGGCATCATGAGGAAGCGGAACCTTGTTCCGTTAACGATACGGAACGCGGTTCCGTTTCGCAAGGACGGATCGTGGAAGGAGCGGCACGGTGGTGGAGCGGCCCAGGCGGGCGGACGCCCGGCGCAACGAGGAGAGCCTGCTGGAGGCCGCCGCGGCGGCCTTCGTCGCGTCGGGCGTGGAGGCCCCGGTGCGCGACATCGCGGCCCGCGCCGGCGTCGGGACGGGCACGATCTACCGCCACTTCCCGACCCGGGCCGATCTGATCATCGCCGTCTACCGGCACCAGGTCGACGCCTGCGCCGAGGCCGGCCCCGCGCTGCTGGCGGGCGGCGCGACCCCGCACACCGCGCTGGCGCGGTGGATCGACCTCTTCGTCGACTTCCTGGTCACCAAGCACGGGCTCGCCGCAGTGCTGCAGTCCGACAACGCCGGCTTCGAGGCGCTGCACGCCTACTTCCTCGACCGCCTCCTGCCCGTGTGCGCCGAACTGCTGGACGCAGCCGCCGCTTCCGGGGAGATCCGCTCCGACGTGGAGGCGTACGCGCTGATGCGCGGCGTCGGGAACCTCTGCATCGGCGCGGACAGCGACCCCCGCTACGACGCGCGCCGCCTGGTCGGCCTCCTCGTCGCGGGCCTGCGACAGGCGGACTGATCCGCCGTCGGACCCGCCGTCAGACCAGGCCCGCCCGGTACACCACCAGGGCGATCTGGACCCGGTTGTTCAGGTCGAGCTTGGTGAGGATGTGCGAGACGTGCGACTTCACCGTGGGAACGCTCATGTAGAGCGACGCCGAGATCTCGGCGTTGGTCCTGCCCAGCGCCACCGCGAGCGCCACCTCCCGCTCCCGGCCCCCCAGGAGGCCGAGCAGCCGCTCCGCCCCGCCCCGGTCGTCGGGGCGCGCGCCCGCGGCTTCCTCGCCGCCGTCGGTCACGGCGCCGATGAGCTGCTTGACGGCGGCCGGTGACAGGACCGGTTCGCCCGCCACGACGTTCCGCACCGCGGCGACGATCTGGGCCGGGGGCGTGTGCTTGAGGACGTAGCCCGCGGCCCCGGCCCGCAACGCCTCCAGGACGTAGCCGTCCGTGGTGAACGTGGTCAGGATCAGCACCTCGGGCGGCCGCGGCCCGCGCCGCAGTTCGGCGGTGGCCCTCAGACCGTCCATCCGCGGCATCCGGATGTCCATCAGCACGAGGTCGGGCCGGTGCGCGTCGACCAGCGGCAGGACCTCCGTACCGTCCGCCGCCTCGGCGACCACCTCGATGTCCTCCGCGCCGGACAGCATCATGCGCAGGCCCGAGCGCACCAGGGGGTCGTCGTCCACGATCAGGACACGGGTCACCTGCTCCATGGCAGCCAGATCTCCAGGGCGAAGTCGGTGGGTGTGAGGGTACGGCGCATGCTGCCCCCGGCCAGGGCCGCCCTCTCGTTCATCCCGACCAGCCCCTGGCCGGTGCCTTCGGGACGCTCGGGGCGGTCCTGCCGCACCGGGTTGCCCGCCGTGATGGTCAGCCCGTCCCGTGCCCCGCCGGTCAGCGACAGCCGCAGCGGGCCCTCCGGCGCGTGCTTGCGGTGGTTGGTGAGGGCCTCCTGCAGGATGCGGTACGCGGCCCGGCTCGTGGCGGGGTCCATGGTCGCCAGGTCCTCCGTGTCCCGGTGCACCTCCACGGTCGCGCCGGCCGCGCGGGACTCCTCGACCAGCCGGTCCAGGTCGGCGACGGCGGGCTGCGGCGGCTCGGCGTGCGGGTTGACCGTGGGGGTGCGCAGGACGCGCAGCACGTCCTGGAGGTCCTCCAGGGCCTGGCCGGCGCTCTGCCGGATCACCCCGGCGGCCTCGGCGATCTGGGCGGGCGACGCGGTGGGATGGAACTCCAGGGCCCCCGCGTGCACGCTGAGCAGCGTCAGCCGGTGGGCCAGCACGTCGTGCATCTCCCGGGCGATCTCCTCCCGGGCGTGCTGGCGGGCCTGCTCGGCCTTCAGATCCGCCTCCCGCTCCGCCCGCGCCGCCCGCTCCCGCACCCCGGCCAGGTACAGGCCCCAGCCGACGGCGCCGCCCACGGACGCCACGGCGGACACGGTCTCCGCGGAGGTGAGGGGTCCCGAGTACGGGGCGAGCACGAGCTGCGCCGGTACCGGCAGCAGCGCCACGCAACTGACCCTGAGCGTGGTCCGCAGGGGGCAGGCGGCGGCAACGGTGAACAGCGCCACCAGCAGCGGTACGACCACGGGCCAGACGACCGCCGACGCCACGAGGGCCAGCGCCAGGGCCACCGGCTGCCGTCTGCGCCAGAACAGGGACACGCAGGCCAGCAGGGGGACCACCGCTCCACGGACCGCCCACAGGGTCGGCATCAGCGGACTGAGGAACGCGCCGCTGGACAGTCGCGGGTACACGTGCGCGCCCCATAGTTCGGCCCGCATGACGACGACCGTCAGTGCGGCGGCACCGACCACCACGCCCGCGTCCGCGAGCACCGGGTGCCCGTGCAGGGCCCGTCTCACATCGATCACGCAGGCAACCGTAAGCGCCCTTCCCGGCTCGCAACAAAAATTCGGGCCGAATCGGCAGACTTCTATACCAAAGTATAGGGGCGCCCGGGAGCGCATCGTTCTTTCGGAACGGGAAATCCCGCCGCCCGCCGCCGAGTTCCCGGGTGCCCGTCCGTCTTTCGTGGTCATGAGCCTCGAGAAATTCACCGGCCATTTCATCCGTTCCCGAATTCCGGCGGCCCGGTCACCGGCGGCCTTGGCCCAACGCTCGAGCGCGTTCGGGAGCGTCGGGAGCCACGGCCCCGCCCCGGACCTTCGTGTGCGGAAATGTCGTGCTCGCCCTCCACGGCACGCCCACGCCGGAACACCTGGAAAAAGGCGCGGAAAAGAAGGTCCACGCCACGTTCTTCGTCCGGGGAAAGGCCACGCGGCCACATATTCGCGGACGCCGCGGCGCATGGCGCGCGAAGGCTGTGAAACAGGCCACCACACCAGGTCGCCGACGGCGAACTCCCGCCGGTCGTGCGCGGGCCGGGCCGGCACGGTTCACCGGCCGTGGGCCCCCGGCGCCCGCATCTGCTCCGCGATCCGGTTCGATGCTGGTGGAACGCAGCAGCGGAGCGGGCTCTGGGGGCGGAGTGAACGAGCGCGAGGTCATCCTCAACGAACTGGCCCAGGGGTTGCGCCCCTTGCCCCTTGGCGTGGCATGGTTCGCGGGCTTGAGCGCGGACGAGCAGTTCGAGGTCCTCCGGGACCTGGCCGGGTACTGCCTCCAGGCACGCGCCACCCGAGAGGACGGTGAGGAGAGCGTCGACCGGGCCGGCATCCGGCCGACCCACACACCGGCCGTGCTTCTGACCCGGGGCCGACTCCCCGAGCAGCTGACGAAAATCGTCAACCTGCCCCAGGACGAGCGGGTCAAGGCCTTCCGTCTGCTGATCGCGCTGCTCGCGGTTGCCGACGAGCGCAGGCGGGCGCGTTACTGCACCGAAGGATGCAGCCACGCCTGGCACGCTCTGGGTGCCGCGGCGAACCCGGACCCCGGCGGGGCGTGATCAACGCCGCCCCGGGGTGCCGGGCGGCGGATCACCGGGTCACGGGTTCGCGGGGAAGTCGGTGGACGCCGTCACCTCGGTCCACGCGGCGAGGTCGCCGGCCAGGCGCCGCTGCCCCTGCTCGACCAGGCGCAGGGCGTCGGTACCGAGAACGAGGTGCACGGGCGGGTCGTCGGACTCCAGGACCCGGAGCAGGGCCCGGGCGGCGCGGGCCGGGTCGCCGGTCTGCTTGCCGCTCTTGGCCCGGCGGGCGGCGCGGATCGGTTCGAAGAGGGCGTCGTAGTCGGGGACGGCGCGCGGACCATCGAGCGGCCGGCCCAGTCGGTACGGAACGAGCCGAGCGCCAGGGAGGTGACGCGGATGCCGAAGCCCGCGACCTCCTGGGCCAGGGACGCGGTGACGCCCTCCATGGCGAACTTGCTCGCCCCGTAGAAGGCGACGCCCGGCAGTGCGGTCAGGCCCGCCATGGACGACACCGAGAAGATGTGGCCGCCGCGGCGCCGGCGCATGTGGGGCAGCACGGCCTTGATGACCGCGACGCTGCCGAAGACGTTGACGTCGAACTGGCGCCGCAGATCGCCCATGGAGGACTCCTCGACGGTCCCCTCCAGGCCGTAGCCGGCATTGCTGATCAGCACCTCGATGGGGCCGACGTTCCGCTCGGCCTCGTCGACCACCGCGACGACGGCGTCCTCGTCGGTGACGTCCAGGACCCTGCCGGTGGCGCGGCCGGGGGCGAGGGCCTCGAATTCGGCGACCTGGTCCGGCCTGCGGACGGTGCCGATCACCCGGTGCCCGGCGGCCAGCGCCTCCTGGGCGAAGGCACGGCCCAGGCCGCTGCCGACGGCGGTGATGAAGAACGTCCGGTGCACAGCGCAACTCCTCGGCGACGACGGATGTGCGGGACCCGTCCGGCCGGGTGCCGGCCCGTGCCGGATGACCCGGCGCCGGAGTGCCCCGCGCCGGAGTCCGCGTGCCGATCATGGGCCGGGAGGCGGCACCGGTGCCACGACCGGCTCCCTCCCTGCTGGGAGGCGGAGCCTCCCAGCCCGGGTCACCGCTTGCGGCGGGTGCGGGCCGCGACGACGACGGCGGCGAGGCCGGTGACCGCGATGAAACCCATCGCGACGAGGAAGACCGGTGACGTCGGCGTCGTGGCGCGGCTGCCGGCGATGACGTAGGCCCCCGTGTTCGGCACACTGCCCAGCGCCGTGGCCAGCAGGAAGGGCGCGAGGCGCATCCGCGAGAGCGCCGCGCTGTAGTTGGCCGCCGCGAAGGGCACGCCGGGGAAGAGCCGCATCGCCAGCATCGTGCGGAAGCCGTGCTCGCTGAGCTGGCGGTCCGCGGCGAGCAGCACCCGTCCGCGCAGCAGCGGACGCAGCGCGTCCCGCCCGAGGATGCGGCCCAGCACGAAGGCGAGACCGGCGCCGAGCACCGTGCCGGCGAGGGCCGCGGGCAGTCCGGCCTGGGCGCCGAAGAGCGCCCCGGCGCCGACGTTGAGCAGCGGGCGCGGCACGAAGGCGAGGGCGCACAGCCCGTAGCCCGCGGCGAAGAGCACCACGGCGGCGGCGCCCGTGAGTTGGGCGGGCCAGCCGTGCGCGAGCAGCCGCTGCGGCTCCCAGACCAGCACCGAGGCGGCGGCCCCGGACAGGAGGACGACCAGCAGCGCCAGCCGGGCCCACGACGCCGGGCGCGGGCGGGAGAGGGCGGTGACCTCGGACATCCCGCGAGCCTAGCGGAGGAGGATGACGCTCCGGTGCCGCCGCGTACCGTGGGGCCATGCCCCCTCCCGCCCCGGTCGTTCCGGACAGCGCCCTCGCGGACCTCGTGCTGCCGCGCCTGACCTCGGCGTACGGGGCCGCCGCCGACCCCGTGCGGGCCGCCTCGGCGGCGGCGTACATGCGGGATGCGTTCCCGTTCCTCGGCATCGCCACGCCCGCCCGTCGTACCCTGTCCCGCGCCGTGCTCACCGGCACACCGCGCCCGGACGAGGCCGACTGCACGGCCGTCGGCCTGCGTTGCTGGGCGCTCCCCGAACGGGAGTACCGCTACTTCGCCGTGGACTACCTCCGCCGCCACGTGGGGCGCTGCTCCTCGGACTTCCTCGCCACGGCCCGGCACCTGATCACGACCGAGCCGTGGTGGGACACCGTCGACCTGCTCGCCGCGCACGTCGTCGGACGGCTCGTCGCCGCCGACCCCGCCCTGGTGGGCGCGATGGACGAGTGGATCGAGGACGAGGACCTCTGGCTCGCCCGCACCGCGCTGCTGCACCAGCTGACGTACAAGGCGGACACCGATCCCGGGCGGCTGTTCCGCTACTGCCTGCGGCAGGCGGACCACCGGGACTTCTTCATCCGCAAGGCGATCGGCTGGGCGCTGCGCGAGTACGCCCGCACCGATCCGGGCGCCGTCCGGGAGTTCCTCGCGGAGGCGGGGGAGCGGCTGTCGCCGCTGTCGGTACGAGAGGCGGGCAAGCACCTGTGAACGGGACCGACGGGCGGAGCCGTGCGCGCCGCAGCTACGACACCGTGGCCGAGGAGTACCGGGAGCGCATCGGCGACGAGCTGGCCCACAAGCCCCTGGACCGGGCCCTGCTGGCCGCCCTGGCCGAACAGGCCGCGGACGGGCCCGTGGCGGACCTGGGCTGCGGCCCCGGCCACGTCACGGCGTGGCTCGCGGCGCGGGGGGTGCGGGCCGTGGGGATCGACCTGTCGCCGGGGATGGTCGCGCTCGCCCGCCGCGAGCACCCCGCGGCGGACTTCCGCGAGGGCGACCTGCTCCGTCTCCCGGCGGCGGACGGCGAGTTCGCGGCGGTCGTCGCCCTGTACTCGGTGATCCACCTGACGCCGGATGAACTGGGCGCCGCCTTCGGCGAGATGCGGCGTGTGCTGCGGCCCTCCGGCCGGGCGCTCGTGGCCTTCCACACCGGTCAGGAGACCCGGCGGGTGACGCGGTGGTGGGGGCGCGAGGTCGACGTCGACTTCCACTTCCACGAGGCCGCGACGGTCTCCGCGGCGCTGGCCGGGGCCGGGTTCGTGACCGAGGCGAGGATGGAGCGGGCCCCGTACCCGCAGGAGGCGGAGACCCGGCGCGTCTATGTCCTCGCCCGCGTCAGCGGGGCATGAAGCGGGCCGGCTTTCCGCGTCGTCTCCCGCAGCGGGATGTCCCATGTGTCGTCCCGCGGCCAGGGCACCGGGACGTCCCGCAGCGCGCCGTCCGGCGCCGGGGCCGGCCAGTCGGCGTCCACGCCGGCCCGCCCGGCGGGCACCAGCGCCGTCGCCGTGAACCCCTCGCCCAGCGCCCGCATGACGCCGTGCCGGGTGTTCCGGTGCCGGGCGAGCAGGGCGTCGGCGTACTGGCCGAAGACCACCGGGTCGCTTGCGGTGCCGGCTCACGGGGCCGCGGCGCAGCCGCCGGAAAATCGTTCGACCAACGGCCGGAGTGTGCCCGATCATCGACGGCATGTACCGGTACGCCCTCAGCGCAGATACGTCCGCAGTCGCGGACGCGCTGATGGCTGCCCCGGCACCGGCTTTCTCGGCCAACGCGTTCGGCGGCGCCCGAATCTGACCGTTCCCGGACAGTCCGGCGGACCCCGCAGGGGGAGGGTCGGCGCGGTCCAGGGGTCCCGCACGCAAGGCGATGAATCGACTTACCGAGGAAGCAGCATGCCCAAGCAGGCGTACGTGCGCACCAAGCCGCACCTCAACATCGGGACCATGGGTCACGTCGACCACGGCAAGACCACGCTGACCGCCGCCATCACCAAGGTGCTCAGCGCCCGCGGCTCTGCCGCGTTCGTGCCGTTCGACCGGATCGACAAGGCCCCGGAGGAGGCCGCGCGGGGGATCACGATCACCATCGCGCACGTCGAGTACGAGACGGACACCCGGCACTACGCGCACGTCGACATGCCCGGTCACGCCGACTACGTGAAGAACATGATCACCGGTGCGGCCCAGCTCGACGGCGCGATCCTCGTCGTCTCCGCCCTCGACGGCGTCATGCCGCAGACCGCCGAGCACGTGCTGCTCGCCCGCCAGGTCGGGGTCGAGCACATCGTGGTGGCGCTCAACAAGGCCGACGCCGGCGACCCCGAGCTCACCGACCTGGTCGAGCTGGAGGTGCGCGAGCTGCTGTCCGCCCAGGGCTACCCGGGCGAGACGCTGCCCGTCGTACGGGTGTCGGGGCTGCGGGCGCTGGAGGGCGACCCGCGCTGGACGGCGGCGATCGAGGCGCTGCTCGACGCGGTCGACACCCATGTGCCGATGCCGCACCGCTACACCGACGCCCCGTTCCTGCTGCCCGTGGAGAACGTGCTGACCATCACGGGGCGCGGCACGGTCGTCACCGGCGCCGTGGAGCGGGGCACGATCCGGGTCGGCGACCGCGTGGAGGTGCTCGGCGCGGACACGGCGAGCGTGGTGACCGGTCTGGAGACCTTCGGCAAGCCGATGGAGGAGGCCCAGGCCGGTGACAACGTGGCGCTGCTGCTGCGCGGCGTGGCCCGGGACACCGTCCGCCGGGGCCACGTGGTGGCCGCGCCGGGCAGCGTCACGCCGAGCCGCCGGTTCCGGGCGCGGGTCTACCTGCTGCCGGCCGCCGAGGGCGGGCGGCGCACCGGGATCGCCAGCGGCTACCGGCCGCAGTTCTACGTCCGCACCGCCGACGTCGTCGGCGACGTGGACCTGGGCGGGGCGGGGGCGGCCCTTCCCGGGGCGACCGTCGAGATGACGGTCGAGCTGGGCCGGGCGGTGCCGCTGGAGCCGGGGCTCGGCTTCGCGATCCGCGAGGGCGGCCGCACCGTCGGCGCGGGCACGGTGACGGAGCTCGCCGAGTGAGCGGGGCCTGCTGAGCCGGGCCCGCTGAGCCGGCCCCGCCGAGCCTGGCCGCCCGAGCGCGGGGGTCCGGGGGTTCCGCCCCCGGGCCCCGCGTGGGCTGGGAGAATCACCATGTGGAGGACGACGGACGCATACCCGTGACCCAGGACGTGGACTTCGGCGCGGCCAGGCTGCTGCCCGACGTGGACCGGCCCGCGGGCTGGCTGCTCACGGTCGACGGGGCCCCGCAGTCGTACGTGGACCTCGGCGACCCCACCCACCTGGAGTTCGAGTACGTACGGCGGCTCGCCCACGTGCTGGACGAGGCCGCGCCCGAGGGCGCGCCGCTGGACGTCGTCCACTTGGGCGGCGGTGCCCTGACGCTGCCCCGCTACACCGCCGCGACCCGGCCCGGTTCCCGGCAGCGGGTCGTCGAGGCCGACCGGGCGCTCGCGGCGCTGGTGGCCACCCGGCTCCCGCTCGGACGCGGCGGGGACGGCGTGGCGATCACGACGGACGACGCCCGAGCCTGGCTGGAGGGCGCCCCGGACGCGTCGGCGGACGCCGTCGTGGCGGACGTGTTCGGCGGTTCGCGGGTGCCGGCGCACCTGACCTCGTACGAGTTCGTCACCGAGGCGGCCCGTGTGCTGCGCCCCGGCGGGGTGTACCTGGCGAACCTCGCGGACTCTGCGCCCTTCGACTTCCTGCGGCCGCAGATCGCGGGCCTGCGCGAGCTGTTCGGCGAGGTGTGCCTGATCGCCGAGCCCGGTGTGCTGCGGGGCCGCCGCTTCGGCAACGCCGTGCTGGCCGCGAGCCGCGCCCCGCTGCCCGTGGACCGGATCGCCCGGCGCACCGCGTCGGACGTCTTCCCCGCACGGGTGGTGGACGGCGACGCCCTGGAGGTGTTCGGACGGTGCGCGCGGCCGGTCTACGACAAGGACGCCGTGCCCTCGCCGATCCCGCCCGACGGCTCCTTCGGCGTCGGCTGACCGCCCTGGGCGACCGTCCGGCCGCCCGCGGGGTCGTCCACGCGCCGCAGCCGCCGCACCTCGGGCACGGTGAGCACCGCGCCGGTCAGCAGCACCGTCAGCCCCGCGCAGCCCCACAGCGCCCCGTACAGGCCGAAGGCGTCCGCGGCAGGGCCGGCCAGGGCCGTGCCGATCGGCATCATGGAGACCGAGCCGAACCAGTCGTACGCCGCGACGCGGGAGAGCTTGTCCTCGGGGATCTCCTGGTGCAGCGCCATCATCCAGGCCACGCCGAACACCTCGATCGACATGCCCGCCACCAGCATCGCGCAGGCCAGCAGCGGCACCGGGACCGCCAGCGCCAGCGCGGCGGCGGGCAGCGAGAACGGGAAGACGCAGAGCACCCCGGCGAGCAGGATGCGGCGCGGCCGCCAGCGGAGCATCAGCAGCCCGCCCAGCAGGTTCCCGGCGCCGAAGGCGGCCAGGGCGGCGCCCCACGGCCCGGCCCCGCCGAGATGCTCGCGGGCGACGAGCGGCCCGTACACCGCGTCGGCGGCCGTGATCACGGCGTTGACCACGGAGAACTGCACCACGATGCCCCACAGCCAGCGTCGCGAGGCGAACTCCCGCCAGCCGTCGCGCAGATCGCCCAGCAGACCGCCGCCGCGGCGTTCCGCCCGGTCGCGCAGCGCCGCCGGGGACACCCGCAGCAGCGAGCGGAGTCCCGCCGCCACCGCGAAGCACATCGCGTCCACGGCCAGCACCCAGCCGGGTCCGGCGAGGGCGACCAGGGCCCCGGCGAGCGCGGCACCGCCGACGTTCGCCCCGTTGACGCCGAGCCGGAACACCGCGAAGGCGCGGGCCGCGTGCGTGGAGTCGACGGTCGACAGCAGCATGCCCTCGTTGGCGGGGGCGAAGAAGGCCTGCCCGGTGCCGCCCAGCGCGGAGAGCACCGCCATGTGCCAGATCTCGGCCCGGCCGGTCAGCACCAGGACCGCGAACAGGCCCTGCGAGACGGTGTTGAGGCAGTTGGCCGCGACCATGACCCGGTGCCGCGGCAGACGGTCCGCGACCGCGCCGCCGATGAGCAGGAAGACGACCAGCGGGACCGTCCGCGCGGCGGCGACCAGTCCGATCTCCGTGCCGCCGCCGCCCACCTGCAGTACGGCGAACGCCGACGCGACGACGGCGCCCGAGGCGCCGAGCCCGGTCACGAAGGCGGAGGCGGCGAGGAGCCGGAAGTTGCGGCCGGCCCAGTCCGGGAAGTGCGGCCGGTGCGAGACGTCGCGTGTCACCCGGGGACTATCGTCGCTCGCCCGGTCTTTGGCAAACCGATTTCCGGGCGGACGGCGGGGCCGGGCTGCGGCCTCAGCCGACCAGCCGGACGCTGTCGCGGACCTTCGCCACCGTCCCTGCGTCGGTCGCGCCCGCGTAGCCGCTGTCCACGATCAGCAGCCAGGAACGGACCTCCTTGTCCTTCCCGAGGAAGGTGAAGCTGTACGAGGTGCCGTCGGCCGCGCACTTCCCCTTCATCCCGGTCGCGCGCGTGGAGGCGATCCAGCCGTGCACGCCCTGGGCGTTGGTGTAGGCGCGGGGCGCGGCCTCGGTGAGCTTGGTGGCGCCCTCGCGGTTGTACTTGCCGTACGCCCAGTTGTAGGCCTCGTTGACGGCCTGGGTCTTCAGGCTCTTGGCGCCCTTGCCGCCCTTCACGCCGGCCAGTCCGCGTTCGTCGGTGCCGCACCACTTCTCGTCCAGGACGGCCGCGCCACCGGTGACGACCCGGTTCTTGTCCCACTCGTAGCCGATGAGCAGGCCTTCCGGCTTGACCGTCCAGGCCTTCGGGAGGTCGTAGGCGACGCCCATGTCGCTGCGCACGACGGTCTGCCAGCCGGGCACCACGGGCTTGATCGTGTCCTCACCCGGGTTGCCGCGGGCGTCGTCGGGGCCGGGGCCCTCCTCGCTCGTGGTCGCGGTGGGCGTGGGGGAGGGCGATTCCGGCGCGCTCGACGAGGCGGCCGGCGAGCCGCCGGTGGAGGGGCCGGCCTGCGGGTCCCTGTCGTCCTCGGTGAGTTTCACGGCGACCAGCACGCCGGCGGCGATCACCGCGACCGCGGCCACCACCGACACCGCGATCACCGCGCCCCGCCCGCCCCCGGGCGGCTTCGGCGGCCCACCAGGCCCGGGCGGCGGCCCCCACATCTGCGGAGGCTGCTGGTAGGCGGGGTGCTGCTGCGGCTGGTACGGGGAGGGCTGCTGCTGGTGCCCCCACGGGGGCTGGTTCTGCGGGGGCTGCTGCGGGTACTGCGGTCCCCCCGGTTCCTGCTGTCCTGGCCACATGGCTCGAAACACTAGGGGTTGGGCCGCCGCGGTTCCACGGAAGCGTTGATTACTTGCCGGCAACGTCCGGCCCGTGCCCGGGAATCAGCCGCGGACAGGCGAACTCAGAGCGGCCACCGTGCCGATGGCCGCCACCCTCGGCATCGAGTTCCTGGAGACCACCGCCGAGCACGCCGTGGTCCGCCTCCCCGACCGGCCCGCCCACCACAACCACGTCGGCGGTCCCCACGCCGGCGCGGTGTTCACCCTCACCGAGACCGCCGCCGGCGGCGCCGTCGTCCTCGCGGCCTGCGCCGACCGGCTCTCCCAGGCCGTACCCCTCGCCGTCCGCGCCGAGACCGGCTACCGGAAGCCCGCCATGGGCCCGGTCACCACCACCGCCCGGCTCGGCCGCCCGCGGCGGAGGTCGTCGCCGAACTCGGCGGGGGCGAGCGCCCGGAGTTCCCCGTCACCGTCGCCATCCGGCGCGAGGTCGGCGCCGTGACGGGCGAGACGAGCCTCGTGTGGACGCTCCGCCCCAACAGCTGACGCGCCGACCCGTTCCGCGCCGCCGGAGCGCATGGCGAATCCTTCGTGAACCCTTCACGACTTCCGCCTCTCCCATTACGTTTACGCACGTAGCAGCAGCACAGGGGGACACATGAGCAACCGGTACCTCGGCAGTCACGGGTCGCGCGCGCCCCTTTACGGCGGCGATCGCAGGGGTTGCGAGTGAGGCCGGAGCCGCCAAGTCGCCCCGCAGGCAAGGGAACCGAGCTTGCAGCGGCGCTGAACGCCGAGCTCGGTGCGGACGCACCACAGCTGTTCACGTTCCGCGAAGGGGAGCCCGAGGCGGCCATCGCGATCATGCGTGGTGGCCGCTCGTCGGTGTCCGTGCTCCCCGGCGTGGACACCTACATCCTCAATTTCCGCCGGGACGCCTGGGGATGGGCACACGGTGACACACCGGACAGGCATCGGATCGCCCAGGCGGCGGTGGCCTGGGTCACGGGGACCGGGCTGGAGGAGATGGCCGCGAGGTGGCCGTTCGTGAGGTTCTCCGAGCTGCAACTGGCCTACGAACGGGGTGACCCGCTGGAGACGCAGTGGCGGATCGTCAGCCGTGACGCCTCGGAGCAGTACCGGGAAGTCGTGGAACCGGCCGCGCGGCATCCGGTGGTCAGCGGATTCTTCCCGGGCCTGGGACACAACTTCCTCTTCATGCCGCACGCCTTCAGTTCCGAGGTCCTGGCCTCGGTGATCTTCGAAACGGTCGGCCGGTTCAGGCTCCACGTGCCCGGACACCAAGGGCCTGTCCACGTGGGGTCCGCCCCCCGCGTGGTCGCGGTACTCGCGGAACACCTCGACGGTCTGGAGCGCCGCGCATGTCATACGTGATCGTCGGATTCCGCGGTGTGTTCGCCGGCATCCGGGCCCTGGCGCTCCGGCGCCGGCAGATGAGCCTGGGGGCGGAAAGGTCCTCGCGGATGATCCTGCGGCCGCGGGTGCCGGCCGTGCTCACGGGGCTCGCCCTCACCGGCGGGGTGTTCCCGCTCGCGGCCGGGGGGCTCGTACCGGCACACGCCTGAGCGGCCGGCCCGGGCCCCGGCCCGGGCCCCGGCCCGGGCCCCGGCCCGGGCCCCGGCCCGGGGGACGGCGACAGGCCGGGCCGCACGTCGGCTACGCTGCAACGACGCGCGCGTGTGCGCGCGGCCTCACATCCGACCGCCCCAAGGGGAGGAAGCGGCCTTGCACGTCCAGGAGTGGCTCGGCACGATCCCGCCGGTCAGCGTCTACCTGCTGGTGGGCCTCGTGATCGGCCTGGAGAGCCTGGGCATCCCGCTGCCGGGCGAGATCATCCTCGTCAGCTCGGCCCTGCTCGCCTCCCAGGGGCACGTGGACCCCTGGGTGGTCGGCGTCTGCGCTTCCGCCGGCGCGATCGTGGGCGACTCGATCGGCTACGCCATCGGCCGCCGCGGCGGCCGGCCCCTGCTGGACCGGCTGGGACGGCGCTTCCCCAAGCACTTCTCGGCGGCGCACATCGCGACCGCCGAGGCGTCGTTCACGCGCTGGGGCATGTGGGCGGTGTTCTTCGGGCGCTTCGTGGCGCTGCTGCGGATCTTCGCCGGCCCGCTGTCGGGCGTGCTGAAGATGCCGTACTGGAAGTTCCTCACCGCCAACGTCCTCGGCGGCATCGTGTGGGCGGGCGGCACCACGGCCGTCATCTACTACGTGGGCATCGTCGCCGAGCCGTGGCTCAAGCGCTTCTCCTGGCTCGGCCTGGTGGCCGCCGTGCTGATCGGCCTCGGCTCGTTCCTCGTCGTACGCCGCCGGGCCGCGGCCGCGGCGAAGGCCCACGAGGCGGCCGCGCCCGAGGCGGACGCCGTGGCGGCCACCGCCGACTGAGCGTCCGGTCCCGGGGCGGCCGGCCCCGGGACGGGGTCAGTCCCGGGCGAAGGCCGCCCGGTGCGCGTCGGCCAGCCGGACGTAGTGCTCGGCGTTGATCCGCACCATCTCGCGCTCCTCCTCGGTGAGCTCGCGGCGCACCTTCGCCGGTACGCCCGCCACAAGGGACCCCGGGGGCACCCGCATGCCCTGGGGGACGAGCGCGCCCGCCGCGACGAGCGAGCCGGTGCCGATGTGCGCGCCGTTGAGGACGGTGGCGCCCATGCCGACCAGCACGTCGTCCTCGACGACGCAGCCGTGCAGCACCGCGTTGTGGCCCACCGTGACGCCCGCCCCGATCACCGCAGGGAACCCGGGGTCGGCGTGCACCGTGGAGTTGTCCTGGATGTTGCTGCCCTCGCCGACGCTGATCGACTCGCAGTCGCCGCGCAGCACCGCGTGGTACCAGGCGCTCGCGCCGGCCGCCATCGTCACGTCGCCCAGCACCACCGAGGTCGGCGCGGTGAAGGCGCCGGGGTCCAGCCGGGGCGTGCGTCCGGCGACGTCCGCGATCAAGGCTCTCTCCGTCATGGGGATCACCGTAGTCCGGTGATTGCGCCGATCGCGTGGCGGGTAGCGCGTAGATCGTGCTGAAGTTCTCCGATGACGTGATCATCGCGCTGGAAACGGGAGCCCCGATCGTCGCCCTGGAGTCGACGATCATCTCCCACGGCCTGCCCCGCCCCCGCAACCACGCGGTGGCGCTGGAGCTGGAGGCGGCCGTGCGCGAGGCCGGCGCCGTCCCCGCGACCATCGCGGTGCTGGACGGCGTGCCGTGCATCGGGCTCGACCGCAAGGGCCTGGAGCGCATCGCGGGCGACGAGGGGATGCGCAAGCTCGGCCACCGCGACCTGCCCGTCGCGGTCGCCACCGGCGCCAGCGGTGCCACCACCGTCTCGGCCACCGCCTACCTCGCCGCCCGTGCCGGGCTGCGGGTCTTCGCCACCGGCGGACTGGGCGGCGTGCACCGCGGCTGGACCGACGAGCAGGACGAATCCGCCGACCTGCGGCTGCTCGCCGGGACGCGGATCACCGTCGTCTGCGCCGGGGTGAAGTCGATCCTCGACGTGCCCGCCACCCTGCAGCGCCTGGAGACCCTCGGCGTCACCGTCGTGGGCTACGGGACGACGGAGTTCCCGGGCTTCTACCTCAGCGGCTCCGGGCAGCCCGTGGACTGGACGGTCCGCACGCCCGACGAGGCCGCCTGCGTCATGGCCGCCCAGGACGACCTCGACGGCCCGCCGTCCGCGGTGATCCTCGCCAACCCCGTGCCGGAGCACGAGCAGCTCGACCCGGCCCTGCACGACCGGGTCCTCGCGGAGGCGCTGGCCGCGGCCGAACGCGAGGGCGTCACCGGGCAGGCCGTCACGCCGTTCCTCCTCGGGCACCTCGTGGAGCACACCGGCGGCGCCAGCCTGGAGGCGAACCTCGCCGCCGTCCGCGGCAACGTCCGGCTGGCCGCACAGGTCGCCGTCGCGTGGACGGAACGCGGCGCACATCACATCTGATCGCCCGGCCGCGCCCCCGCCCCCTCGGTACGGTGAGCGGGTGCCGAAAAACGAGAACCTGTTCTCCTCCGCGGCGGCCTGGCGCCGCCGCGCCGTCTCGCGACTGGTGCACCGCGGCTGGCGGTGGGTCCAGAACGCGGGTTCCGTCTCCGCGGACCGCCCCGGCCCGCTGCGCTTCGGCCGGATCGGCGCGGGCACCCGGCTGGCGTTCCCGCAGGGCACGATCTTCGGCGAGCGGTGGATCCACCTTGGCGAGTGCTGCATCATCGGCGAACAGGTGACCCTGACCGCCGGGATGATGCCCGGCCTCGACCTCGGCCCCGACCCCGTCGTCCGGCTCGGCAACGGCGTCGTCCTCGGCCGCGGCAGCCACGTCATCGCCTCCCGGCCGGTCGTCTTCGGCGACGACGTCTACTGCGGGCCGTACGTGTACGTCACCAGCGACAACCACTCCTACGACGACCCGCACGAGCCCATCGGCCGCCAGTGGCCGCGCTCGGCGCCCGTCGAGATCGGCTCGGGGAGCTGGCTCGGCGCGGGCGCGGTGATCCTGCCGGGGGCCCGGATCGGACGGAACGTCGTCGTCGCGGCCGGTGCCATCGTGCGGGGCGAGGTCCCCGACCACTCGGTGGTGGCGGGCGCGCCGGCCCGGGTCGTCCGGCGCTGGACGCCCGAGCGGGGATGGGAGCCGCCGCTGCGGACGCCCGCGCCGCGTCCCGTTCCCGCCGGGGCGACCCACCAGCAGCTGGCCGCGCTCGCGGGGCTGGAGCCCGAACTCCTCGCGGGGCTGGAGGAGAAGCTCGCCTCCGAGGCCTGACCGTCCGGGTGCGCGGCGCCTCTTGCCGAAACGGCAAGGAACATTGCCCCCCGCCGGCGGCCGGAGTGATCGTGCCGCCATGGACGAGAACACGAGCGACATCGGCGGGAACGGCATCGAGGCACCGGGCGGCGTGTGGGACGTGGTGGTCGTCGGCGGTGGCGCCGCCGGACTGTCCGGCGCGCTGACCCTGGCACGGGTACGGCGGCCGGTGCTGGTGATCGACGCGGGCGAGCCCCGCAACGCCCCCGCCGCCGCGGCGCACGGACTGCTGGGACGCGACGGCATCGCCCCCCTGGAACTGCTGCGGAAGGGGCGGGAGGAGGTCGCCTCCTACGGCGGCCGCGTCGTCGCCGGACGCGTCACGGCGATCCACCGCGACGGCGGCCGCTTCGTGGTCGAGTGCGCGGACGGACGCCGCACGGCGGCCCGGCGCGTCCTGGTGGCCTCGGGCCTGGCCGACGAACTGCCGGACGTGCCGGGCCTGGTGGAGCGATGGGGCAGGGACGTGGTGCACTGCGTGTTCTGCCACGGCTGGGAGGTCCGGGACACCGCGGTCGGGGTGCTGGGCAGCTTCCACCAGGCCCTGCTGTTCCGGCAGTTGTCCGAGGACGTGACGCTGTTCCTGCGCCCAGGCACGGATCTGACGCCCGATCAGTGGGAACAGCTCGCCGGGCTGGGCGTCGGCGTCGTGGAGGGCGCCGTGAGCGGCCTGGAGACCGACGGCGCCGACCGGCTGGCGGGGGTGCGCCTCACCTCCGGGCACACGGTGCCCGTCCGCGTGCTCGCGGTCGCCCCGCGCTTCACCGCCCGGGCGTCCTTCCTCGGCGGCCTCGGCCTTGCCGTGCGGGAGCACCCGGCGGGCTTCGGGGAGCAGCTCACGGTGGACGCCTCCGGCTTCACCGGCGTCGACGGCGTGTGGGCCGCGGGCAACGTCGGCGACCTGATGGCGGGCGTCCCGGCGGCCGCGGCGTCCGGCACGACCGCGGCGGCGGCCATCGTCATGGACCTGCTGACGGACGACGCCCGCGCGGCGGCCCGGACCCGCCGGGCCGAAGACGCCGAGGTGTTCGGCGGGCGGATGGAGGCCGAGGTGACGCGGCGCGTGCTCGGGACGCGGGCGCACGGGGTGGACCCGCTGCCGGGGACATGACCCGCTCTCGCGCCGGTCTCAGGCGGTGCGGGCTCGCAGATGGGCCCGCTCGCCCTGCCGCCCGAACAGGACGAGCAGTTCGACGGGATGCTCGCCGTCGGGCCCGAGCCAGTGCGGGACGTGGGTGTCGAACTCGGCGGCCTCGCCCGGCTTCAGGACCACGCGCCGGTCGCCGAGGAGCAACAGCAGCCGGCCGGCGAGGACGTAGACCCATTCGAAGCCCTCGTGGGTCTTCAACTCGGGCTCCGTGCCCGGGTGCGGCGGGATCAGCAGCTTGTGCGCCTGGATCCCGCCGGGTCTGCTCAGCGGCACGTACGTCAGCCCGTCGCGGGTCACCGGCCGCAGGTGGATACGGGGATCGCCGGTGCGGGGCGCGCCGACGAGCTCGTCGAGCGGCACCGCGTGGACCTCCGCCAGGGTCAGCAGCAGCTCCAGGGTCGGCTTGCGCCCGCCGCCCTCGAGACGGGACAGGGTGCTCTCGTTGATCCCCGTCCGCTCGGCCAGCTCCGCCAGGGTCATGCCGCGCCGGCGGCGCAGCTCGCGCAGCCGCGGCCCGACCGCGTCCAGCACGTCTTTCCTCGTGGCTCCCACATCCCCAGGTTGCCGAAACGGCACGCCTTGATGCAAACGCGGCGTCGCCGCCGCGAGCGCGATGCGTCGCACCCCGGACCGGACCGCACATGATGAACGGCGGCGCGGGCCAACGACGCAGGGCAGCGGGGGCCGGCCGAGCCCACCGGCCGCGCGACGACGAACCGCGGACGCGGCGAGGCCCCGCCCCGGCTGTCCGTGCCGACGACGACCGGGTGGCGGGGGAGGGCCCGCTTCCCGTCGCCCCGCGGAACGCGGCCGGGACCGTACGCCCTCGGGGCGCGGCAGCCCACCGGCACCGCGCGGGGGCGGCGCGGCCCCCGTCCCGCCGTTCGGGACGACGCGCCGCCGGCTCCCGGGATTTGTTAGCGTGCCGGGCATGCGCGCACCCATCGGCACCTTCACCGACGTCCACCCCGCCGTGGAACGGCTCGACCTGCTGCCGGCCCCCGTCGCCGCAGCGCTGACGGCGTGGAGCGGGCAGGTGCCGGTCGGGGAACTGCTGCTGGTCGACACCGACCCGGAGAAGGCCGACACCGCGGTCTTCGCCGAGGCGTACGGGGTCGCCCTGGAGCAGTCCGCGAACTGCGTGGTCGTCGCGGGCAAGCGCGGCGGGGAGGTCACGCTCGCCGCGTGCGTCGTCCTCGCCACCACGCGGGCCGACGTGAACGGCCTCGTGCGGCGCCATCTCGGGGTCCGCAAGGCCTCGTTCGCGCCGATGGACACCGCCGTGGGCGAGAGCGGCATGGAGTACGGCGGCATCACCCCGATCGGGCTGCCCGCCGCCTGGCCGCTGCTGGTGGACGCGTCGGTCGCCGACACCCCTTACGTGATCATCGGCAGCGGCCGGCGGCGCGGCAAGCTGCTCGTGCCCGGCAAGGCGCTGGCCTCGCTGCCCGGTGTGGAACTGCTGGAAGGGCTGGGACTCCCCGCGTGACGGAACTGCTGGACCGCCTGGAGCGCTACTACGACGCCGTGCCCCGGGCGGGCGCGCGCGCCGAGGAGCACGGCCCGCTCACCCTCTTCGTGCGCGAGGGCGTCGGCTGGCCCTTCTACGCCCGCCCGGCGCCGGCCGCGGCCGGCGGCCCCGTCGGCCGGGCCGACGTGGACCGGGTCCGGGCCCGGCAGCGGGAACTGGGCGTGCCCGAGTGCTTCGAGTGGATCGCGGAGACCAGCCCCGGGCTGCGGGAGGCGGCGCGGGCGTCCGGCCTCGCCGTGCACGAGCACCCCCTGATGGTGCTCGATCCGCTCGCCCCGCCGCCGCTGCCGCCGGAACTCCCCGCGGGCGTCGGCGTGCGGCTGCTGGGGCCCGGCGACCCGGCGCTGCCCACCGCGCTCACCGTGCCGCACCTGGCCTTCGCGCAGCCCGGCACCGCCATCGGCACCGCCGGGCGGGCGGAACTCGCCGCCGCGCTCGCGCTGCACGCCGCCCCGGGGCTCGTGGCGACCGCGGAGGCACGCGTGCGGGCCGGGCTCACCGTCCACGCCGCCGCCGTCGAGGGCGGCACCGCGCTGTGCGCGGGCCAGTACAACCCCGTGGGCGAGGTCTGCGAGATCGTCGGCGTCGGCACCCTGCCCAGCGCCCGCCGACGCGGTCTGGCCCTCGCGGTCACCGGCGCGCTCGTCGCCGACGCCCGCGAACGCGGGCTGACCACGGTGTTCCTCTCGGCCGGCGACGAGGACGTCGCCCGGATCTACGCCCGGCTCGGCTTCCGCCGGGTCGGCACGGCCCTCATCGCGGAGCCGCCCGCCCAGTGACGGGGCCGCCGTCCGGCCGACGCGACAGGTCCAGCGACAGAGGGATCGAGTGCTCGACGAAGCCCAGGCTGCGGTACAGCGGTTCGGCCTCGGCGGTCGCGTGCAGATCGACGCGGGTCACGCCCTCTTCCGCGAACCACGCGAGCAGGGCCTCCGTCGTCGCCCGGGCGTACCCCAGGCCGCGGTAGCGGGTGTCGGTGCAGACGTTGAAGACGAAGCCGAACCGGCCCGCCGGGTGCCCCGGAGCGGGCAGCCGCTCCTCGATCCGGCCCACCGCGCACGCCGCCAGGTGCGGGCCGTCCGCGACCGCCGGATCGCCGTCCACCACGAACGCCCCCAGCCACCGCGCACCGCCTCCGGCGAGCTGCTCGCGCGCCCGCTCCTCGGCGGCGGCCTCCCAGGGACCGGGCTCGTCCCGGCCGCTCATGGCCAGGAACATCAGCCGCCGCAGCCGCACCAGCTCGGCGGCGTCATCGGGTCGGGCGGGGCGTACGGGACCGGACATGTGCGCACGCTACAACAGGGGTTCCGCCCGCACGCAGCCGATTTCGGGCCCGAAGGCCGGGATGCCTAGCCGAGCCGGGGGATCTCGATCGCGGGGCAGCGGTCCATGACCATCAGCAGCCCCGCGTCCCTGGTGCGCCGGTACGCGTCCTCGTCGATCACTCCGAGCTGGTACCAGACCGCCTTCGCGCCGATCGCGACGGCCTCGTCCGCGACGGGGCCGGCCAGGTCGGAGTTGACGAAGACGTCCACCACGTCGACCGGGAACGGGATGTCGGCGAGCGAGGCGTAGCCCTGCTCGCCGTGCACGGTCTCGGCCTTCGGGTGCACCGGCACCACGCGCTTGCCGTAGCGCTGCAGTACGGCGGCGACACCGTACGCCGCCCGTGAGGCGTTGTTGGACAGCCCCACCACGGCCCAGGTGTCCCCGAGGCCGGTCAGGATCTCCCGAACCGCCGCGTCGTCTGCGTGCACGTCGTCCTCCCTCGTTCCCATCCGCAGCAGTCAACCAGAGGACGCACCTGGCTGTTCCCGTAGGGTGGCGGGGTGGTGGAGCGGTATCTGACGATCGGGCGCGAGCACGTCCACGAGAGCGAGATCAAGCGCTCGCGGTTCCTGTGCGCGCTGGCGCCGGTGTCCAGTGAGGAGGCGGCGCAGGAGTTCCTCGCCCGCGTCCGCAAGGAGCACGCCGGGGCGACGCACAACTGCTACGCCTACGTGCTCGGCGCCGAGGGCCGGATCCACAGGGCGAGCGACGACGGGGAACCGGGCGGCACCGCGGGCACCCCCATGCTGCAGGTGCTGCTGCGCCGCGAGGTCCGGGACGTCATCGCCGTCGTCACCCGCTACTACGGCGGCGTCCAGCTCGGCGCGGGGGGCCTGGTCCGCGCCTACGGGGGCGCCGTCTCGGCGGCCCTCGACGAGCTCGGCACGGTGGAGCGCCAGAAGCTCGCGCTGGTCACCGTCGTCGCCGACCACCAGCGGGCCGGGCGCATCGAGAACGACCTGCGCGCCGCCGGCCGCGCCGTGCGAGGCGTCGCCTACGGCGCGGCGGAGGTGCGCATCGAACTGGGCGTGCCGCAGGAGGAACTGGCCGCCTTCCGGGCCTGGCTCGCCGACGCGTCCGCGGGGACCGCGGGCGTGGAGGTCTCGGGCACCGCCTTCGTGGACGTCTGACCGGGGCCGGGGGCCGGGGCCCAGTGGGGGCCGGTCAGCGGTGCGCGCCGCGGTTCGCCCGGCCGGGAGGTCAGTCCCCGGCCATGACGTCGGTGACCTTTCCCTTGACGGTGGCCTCGATGAAGCAGGTGCGGTACTCGTCGGTCCGGTAGTAGTACATGGACGGCTTCTTGCTGATGATGTCGGGCTTCACGATCGCGTACGTGGCCTGCGGATGCTTGACCTTGCACTCCTTGTCCGCACGGCTCATCAGGGCCGGCAGCGCGTCCCAGTCGACGGTCGTGAGGTCGACGACCGTGTCGTCGGCGTCGATGGTGCCCTTGATGATCCCTTCATCGAGCCCGCCGTCGCGGTACGAGTAGCTGTCGAAGACGGTCTTGTCCGTCTTCTTCGGCGCGCTGAAGCTCGCGAAGTCCTCGTAGAGGGTCAGCTCGACCACCTTGGTGCCGCCCGAGACCGACTTGACGACGTCCGTCATCGAGCGGCCCCCGGCCGGCGAGAGCAGGTTCTTCGGCGCCGCCGTGCTCGGGGCACCGGAGGATCGCGTGCCCTTCCGTGTGCCTGTGCCGCCCTTCCCGGCGGCGCCGGCGTCCCCGTCGCCGTGGAGCTGCGGGACGAGGGTCCACAGCAGGACGCCCGCGACACCGACCGCCGCGACCGCGGTGGCGGCGGCCAGCACCCGGCCGGCCCGCCCCGCGCGGGGGGTCGCGGGGAGCGGGGTCGGCCGGGTCGCGGGCTGCGGCGGGTAGTACGGGTGGGGCGCGCTGTGCGCCATGGGCCGGTACGACGCCGGGGCGGGCCCGAAACCGGGGGGCACCGCGTCCACGGGCCCGGGCGCGGGCGCGGGGAGCACTGGCGCGGGCGCCGCGCCGCGCTCCACGTCGGCGAGCATCCGGTCGAGCGCGTCGGCGCCGGGCCGCGCGGCGGCGTCCCGTACGAGCAGCGCGGTGAGCACCGGGGTCAGCGGCCCCGACCGCACCGGGGGCGGCAACGGCTCGTCGAGGACGGCGACGAGCGTCGCGATGCTGGTCTCGCGCCGCAGCGGATGGACGCCCTCCACCGCGACGTACAGCAGCATGCCGAGCGACCACAGGTCGGAGGCGGGATTGCCCTCCTCGCCGCGGATGCGCTCGGGGGCGATGTACTCGGGCGAGCCGATCAGGCCGCCGGTGGTCGTCAGCCGCGTCGAGTCGCGGAGCGTGGCGATGCCGAAGTCGGTGAGCACCGGAGTCATGTCGGGCCGCAGCAGCACGTTCGCGGGCTTCACGTCGCGGTGGTGGACGCCGACCGCGTGCGCGGCGCGCAGCCCCGCCAGGACGCCGCGGCCGACCGTGGCCGCCTCCGGAGGGGTCAGCGGGCCGCGGCCCAGCCGGTCCTGGAGCGAGCCGCCGGTCACCAGCTCCATCACGAGCCAGGGGTGGGGGAGTTCCGTTCTGTCCACGATGTGGTGGATCGTCGCGACATTGGGGTGGTGCACCCGGGCCAGCGCGCGGGCCTCGCGCAGCACACGCTCGCGCAGTTTGGCCGCCGCCTCGGGGTCGGAATCCGCCAAGTCCGGGTCGGGCGGGCGTACTTCCTTCAGGGCGACCTCGCGGTGCAGAGCGGTGTCGCGAGCCCGCCACACCAGGCCCATGCCGCCGCCGCCCAGTCGTTCCAGCAGCTCGAAGCGGCCGTCGATCAGTCGTCTGCCGGAGTCGCTCGCCGTCATGGCGGTCATCGTACGGGTGGGCGGGGACACGGCTTGACCGACCTTGCCCGAGTTCGGACTCCCGCGACGCGCTGACAGTGGTGGCCGATAGCCTGCTCTCGGAGCGCACGGGACCGGTGGGGACACCGGGGCCCGCGCGGAGCATGCGGAACGTGAGGCGGAGGACGGACCATGGGGGCGGGAGAGCCGCGGTGAGGTTGCTGCACACCTCCGACTGGCATCTGGGGCGGTCCTTCCACCGGGTCGGACTCCTCGACGCCCAGGCGGCGTTCATCGACCACCTCGTGGCGACGGCACGGGCGGAGCGCGTCGACGCCGTCCTCGTCGCCGGTGACGTCTACGACCGCGCGCTGCCCTCGCTGCCCGCCGTCGAGCTCTTCGACGACGCGCTGCACCGGCTCGCCGCCCTCGGCGTGCCCACGGTGATGATCTCCGGAAACCACGACTCCGCCCGCCGGCTGGGGGTGGCCTCAGGCCTGATCGACCGCGCCGGGATCCACCTGCGGACCGACCCGGCCGGCTGTGCGACGCCGGTCGTCCTGGCCGACGAGCACGGGCCCGTCGCCCTCTACGGGCTGCCCTATCTCGAACCCGCCCTGGTGCGCGAGGAGTTCACCCTCGACCGGGCCGGGCACACCGAGGTGCTGAGCGCCGCGATGACACGGGTCCGCGCCGACCTGGCCGCCCGCCCCGCGGGCACCCGCTCCGTCGTGCTGGCGCACGCGTTCGTCGCGGGCGGCGCGCCCAGCGACAGCGAGCGGGACATCACGGTCGGCGGCGTCGCGGCCGTGCCCGCGGACGTCTTCGAGGGCATCGACTACGTGGCCCTCGGCCACCTCCACGGCTGCCAGACGATCTCCGACCGCGTGCGCTACTCCGGCTCCCCGCTCGCGTACTCCTTCTCCGAGGCCGACCACCGCAAGAGCATGTGGCTGGTCGACCTCGGCGCCGACGGATCCGTGGCCGCCGAGCGGGTCGACTGCCCCGTGCCGCGGCCGCTCGCCCGGATCCGCGGCCGCCTCGGGGAACTGCTGGAGGACCCGGAGCACGCACGGCACGAGGACTCCTGGGTCGAGGCCACCCTCACCGACCCGCACCGCCCGCACGAGCCCATGGCCCGTCTGCGCAAGCGGTTCCCGCACGCCCTCGCGCTGGCCTTCGAGCCGGAGCGGACGGACGCCGATCCCCACGCCTCGTACGCGCAGCGCCTGCGCGGCCGCTCCGACCGGCAGATCGCCGAGGACTTCGTGACCCACGTGCGCGGCACGGGACCCGACACCGCGGAGCGGGGCGTCCTGCGGGACGCGTTCGACGCGGTCCGCAGCGATGCCGCACGGGCGGAGACCGACTGATGCGCCTGCACCGTCTGACCCTGACCGCCTTCGGGCCGTTCGCCGGCAGCCACACCGTGGACTTCGACGAACTGTCCGCGGCCGGGCTGTTCCTGCTGCACGGCGCGACCGGCGCCGGCAAGACCTCCGTCCTCGACGGGGTGTGCTTCGCCCTGTACGGCGGCGTTCCCGGCAGCCGGCAGGGCAACCGGCTGCGCAGCGACCACGCCGGACAGGACACGCTCACCGAGGTCGTGCTCGACCTGACCGTGGGCGGCCGGCGGCTGGAGATCACCCGCAGGCCCGAGCAGCCGCGCCCCAAGAAGCGCGGCAGCGGCTGGACGATGGAGAAGGCCGTCACCCTGCTGCGCGAGCACACCGCGGGGCAGTGGCGGGCGCTCAGCAAGTCCCACCAGGAGGCGGGCGAGGAGCTGAGGCAGCTCATCGGCATGAGCCGGGAGCAGTTCTGCCAGGTCGTGCTGCTGCCCCAGGGCGAGTTCGCGACGTTCCTGCGGGCCACCGCCACCGAGCGGGCCGCCCTGCTCGGCAAGCTCTTCGACACCCGCCGCTTCAAGGCCGTCGAGGAGTGGCTGCGGGCCGAGCGGCGGGCCGCCGAGCAGCGGGTCGCCGCCGGGGACGGCGAACTGCTGCGGCTCGCCGAGCGCATGGGCCAGGCCGCCGGGGACGACCCCGAGGCCCTCGCCGGGCCGTTGCCCGAGGGCGCCGCCGCCGGCGACCCGGAACTGGCCGCGCACATCCTGCGCTGGGCGGCCGTCCTGGCCACCACCGCCCGCGAACGCGCCGGTATCGCCGACCTCGCCGTCACCGCCGCGGAGGGCGCGCACGAGCAGGCCCAGCGCGAGGCCGAGGCGGTACGCGAACTCGCCGTACGGCAGCGCCGCCACGCCGCCGCCGCGCGCCGGGCCCACGACATGGCCGGCGAGCGCGAGGCCCGCGCCCGCGAACAGGACCTGCTGGGGACGGCGGAGCGGGCCGCCACCGTGGCGCCCGCCCTGGAGCTGCGCGAGCGCGCCGCCGGCCGGCAGGCGCGTACGGCCGCCGAGGAGCGCTCCGCCCGCGCGGGCCTGCCCGCCGGGCAGTACGAGGCGGGCGCAGAACAGCTCGCCGAGTACGAGAACCGGCTCCGCGAGGAGCTGGGCGGCCTCGCCGACGCCGACCGCGACGAGCAGCGTGCCGCGGAACTGGCCCACGACCGCGCCCGCGTGGAGCGCGAGGCCGCCGAGGACGAACGGCTGACCGCCGACACCGCCGCCTGGCTCGACGGATGGGAGACCGAACGCCTCGGCCGCGAACGCGCCGTGGACGCCGCCCAGTCCGCCGCCACCCGCGCCGCCGAGCTCTCCGGCGCCCTCGACCGGGCCCGCCGCCGCCTCGACGCCGCCCGCGAACGCGACAGCCACGCCACCGCGCTGCTCGCCGCGCAGGACCGGCTGCGCACGGCACGCGACGCGGCCGCCGACGCCCGCGACCACTGGCAGGACGTGCGCGAGGCCCGCATCAACGGCATGGCCGCCGAACTGGCCGCACAGCTCAGCCCCGGCGAGGGCTGCCTGGTCTGCGGCGCCACCGAGCACCCCCGCCCGGCCCGCCCCGCCGCCCGCCAGGTGGGCCGCGCCGACGAGGAGGCCGCGCAGGAGGCCCAGCAGCGGACCGCCGGCGCACGGGACGCCGCACAGGAGCAGGTCGTACACCTCGCCGCCGCCCGTGACGCGGCCCTCGCCGCCGCGGGACCGGAGCCGGCGGCCGAACTCGCCGCCGCGCACGCCGCGCTGGAGGAGGAGTACCGGGCCGCCGTGCGCTCCGCCGCGGGAGCGCCCGAGGCGCGCCAGGCACTCGACCGGGCCCTCGCGGAGCACGCCCGGCGCACCGCCGACCGCGGCGACGCCGAGAGCCGGCTCGCCTCCCTCACCACCCGCCGGGAACTCCTCGACCGGGAGGCCGCCGAACTCACCGCCCGGCTGGCCCGGGCCCGCGGCGCCCACGCCACCGTCGCCGAGCGCCGCGCCCGGCTCACGGCGGACGCCCGGCTCGCGGCGGCCGCGGCCGGGGCGGCCCGCGCCGCCCAGGAGTCCGCCCGCGCGCTGAAGGAGGCCGACTCCGACCTGGCCGACGCCGCCTACAAGGCCGGCTTCCCCACACCCGAGGCGGCGGCCGAAGCCCTGCTGCCCGAGACGGAACTGCGGCGGCTGCGGCAGCGGGCGGAGGAGTGGCGCCGCGAGGAGGCCGCGGTCACCGCCGAACTCACCGCCCTGGAACTGGCCGAGGCCGCCGCGCTGCCCCCGGCCGACCCCGACGGGGCCCGCCGGGCCGTCGAGACCGCGACCGTACGGCTGCGCGGGGTAACCGCCCGGCAGTCCGCCGCGCACACCGCCCGCGAGGCCCTCGACCGGCTGCGGGCGGAGGCACTGCGCGGCACCAGGGCGCTCGCCCCGGCCCGCGAGGAGTACGCCCGGCTGCGGCGCCTCGCCGACCTCGCGACCGGCGCCGGGGAGAACACGCTGCGCATGGAGCTGGAGACCTATGTCCTCGCCGCCCGGCTGGAACAGGTCGCGGCCGCGGCCAGCGTCCGGCTGCACCGCATGTCCTCCGGGCGCTACACCCTCGTCCACACCGACGCCCGCGCCTCACGCAACGTCAAGTCGGGCCTGGGACTGATGGTCGTGGACTCCTGGACGGGCACCGAGCGCGACACCGCCACGCTCTCCGGCGGCGAGACCTTCTTCGCCTCCCTGGCCCTCGCCCTCGGTCTCGCCGACGTCGTCACGGACGAGGCGGGCGGCGCCCGCCTCGACACGCTCTTCGTCGACGAGGGCTTCGGCAGCCTCGACGAGCAGACTCTCGACGAGGTGCTGGACGTCCTCGACGGGCTGCGCGAACGCGACCGCGCCGTCGGCATCGTCAGCCACGTCGCCGAGCTCCGGCAGCGCGTCCCCGCCCAGTTGCAGGTCGTCAAGGGGCAGCGCGGGTCAGCCCTCCGCCACCGCACGGCGGGGGAGCGGTGAGGAGTAGACGACGCTCGTCGTCACCGAACCCAGGCCGGAGACGCGGCCGGTGACCTCCTCCAGGTGACGCATCGAACGGGCGGTGACCTTCAGGACGAAGCAGTCGTCGCCCGTCACATGGTGGGCCTCCAGGATCTCCGGGGTCGACTCCAGCAGATCGTGGAACGGCTTGTAGTTGCCGTGCGGGTAGCGCAGCCGGACGAACGCCAGGATCGGTCGGCCGGTCCGCTCCAGGTCCACCACGGCCGTGTACGCCGTGATCACCCCCGCCTCCTCCAGTCGCCGGACCCGCTCGGTCACGGCACTCGGGGACATCGACACGGCACGCGCCAGCTCGGCGTAGCTGGCCCGGCCGTCGCGCTGCAGGGCGTCCAGGATGCGCCAGTCGGTGGCGTCGAGGGATTCCACGGTCATGCCCCCTGGGTACCAGTGATTTCCCCGGCCGGGCAAGGCGGACGCCGGGGAACGGCCCTTCAGGCGGGCGGCCGGCGCGCATAGATTCGCCGCCATGACGACACAGACCGCCGCCTTTGCCCCCGCCCCGGCCGGCAACCCCGTCCTGCGGGTCCCGCCCGCCGCTCCGGCCGACGCCGCCGCGTACTTCGCCGCGAGCCTCGCCTTCCACGCCGACGTGTCCGACGTCGCGGCCGCCCTCGCCACGGCGGCGGAGACCGGCGCCGGGCCCGGCTTCGTCCTCGTCGACTCCCGCTCCACCCAGGCCTGGGAGCAGGGCCACGTCCCCGGTGCAGTCCACCTGCCCACCGCGGACGTCCCGCGGCTCGCCCCCGCCCTCCTCGACCGCGACGTGCCCGTCGTCGTGTACTGCTGGGGCCCCGGCTGCAACGGCGCGACCCGTGCCGCACACGCCCTGGCGAGCGCCGGCTACCGGGTCAAGGAGATGCTCGGCGGCATGGAGTACTGGATCCGCGAGGGTTTCGCCCACGAGACGGCCGACGGCACCGAGCGGCGCCCCGCCGACCCGCTGACCGCGCCCGTGGGCGCGGACGACTGCGGCTGCTGAGGCCGCCGCGGGCCCGCCTCAGCGGACGACGGAGACTTCCGGCCGCAGGAACCGGCGGTCCCGCGACCCGAAGCCGGTGAGCGGCGCCGCCGCCCGCAGGACGACGTCCAGCGCGGCATCGGCGTCGCAGGCGTAATGGCCGCTCGCCCAGGCCGCGTTGGCCTCGACCACCGCCCAGCCGTCCCCGGTCCGGCCGACGTCGACCACGATCGCGCCGGGCAGCTCAGGCACCCCGGGTGCGAAGAGCCGCCCGGCGAAGTCCCGCACCTCGCCGGCCAGCGGGTCGCCGTCCAGCGGCGCCACGTCCAGGCCGCCGCCGGTCGCGTAGCGGCTGCCCGTCACCACCTGGCCGTCCAGCAGGAACAGCCGGTACTCGGCGGCGAACGCCACGATGTCGCTGACCAGCACGGGAGCGTCGTCGTCCACCGCGTCAGGACCGGGCAGGCCGCTGCCGTCGGGATACACCCTGGCCGGGAAGCTCTTGTCGTTCGGCGGCTTCACGAAGGCGGGCCGGCGCAGCGCGCGGGCCTCCGCCACGGTCGTGAACCGGACGTCCCGCCCGACCAGTTCGAGCGGCAGCCGGGCCAGCCAGTCCTCGTCGGCCTCCAGCAGCCCCAGGCCCAGGTCCGCCGCCACGGCGTCGGCGAACAGCGGCCCCGCGTACAGCGACGGGCCCACCGCGTCCGCCGAGTCCTGCGGCACCCGCCACGTGGGCAGGGTGCGCGTCGCCATGCCGCGCCGGTGCGCGGCGGCGGCCAGCGCGTGGCCGGTGGCGGTGACGCGGGGTGAGAGGAAGAGGGTCCGGGACGTGGGCATGGTGTTCACGTCCCCGATCGTGGCGGAACCGGCGGGCGCCGCGACAGCGAATTACGCCGTCACACCCCGGCCGACCGGCCCCAACTCGTACGCCCACTGGGCGTCCCGGTCCGCGATGCGCCCGAAGCCGGCCCGCTCCAGCACCCGTTGCGAGGCGCGGTTGCCGGGGTCGGTGGTCGCCAGCACCGTGCGCACCTCGGCGCGGCTCAACGCCCACCGGGACAGCACCAGCACCGCGTCCGTCGCCCAGCCGACGCCGCGGGCGGACTCCGACAGGTCGTAGCCGATCTCCACCTGGCCGTCGACGGCGGAGGGCGGCCCGTGGAAGCCGATACCGCCGAGCGCGAGGCCGTCCTGCGACCGCTGGATCACGAACAGCCCCCATCCCGGGGCGTACACCCCGGCGGTCGCCGCGATCGTCATCATCCCGGCCGCGATGATCGTGCCCTCGCCCGGCCCGCCGTCGATCCACGCCAGCCCGGCCTGCTTGCCGTCGGCCAGCCGCGCCGCCTCCTCCGGGAGTTGCTCCCGCAGGGTCAGCCGGCCGTGCGCCAGCACGAGCCGTCCGTCTTCCCGTGAAGCGTTCGGGATCATCCGCGCAACACCCCCATGCACCTCACCCTATCCACCCCGCCCGGCCCGCACCCGCGGGTCCCCGCGGCCGTGGACCCGCACGGCGGGTGGACCGATCTCCCGTGAGGTGGGCCAGGGCCGGCGGGGTGTGCTGCCCGCTCACACCGAGACCGGCGTCCACCGGATGGACTGGCGGAACGGCCGCCCGACCCGGAGCGTCAGACGGCGGCGCGCACGGCGTCCTCCCCCGGACCCCGGGCAGGGCCCGGGGGAGGACGGGTGACCGCTGGAGCTAGAGCTTCGAGAGCTCGTCGACGAGGTCGTCCAGGCCCAGGGAGCCCTGCGACAGCGCGGCCATGTGCCAGGCCTTCGGGTCGAAGGAGTCGCCGTGCGCCTTGCGGGCGGCCTCGCGCCCGGCGAGCCAGGCGCGCTCGCCCAGCTTGTAGCCGATGGCCTGGCCCGGCATGCCGAGGTAGCGGATGATCTCGCTGTCGAGCATGGCGTCGCTGAGGCCGTTGAAGCGCCCGAAGAACTCGCGTCCCAGCTCCGGCGTCCAGGTCTCGCCCGGGCGGTACGGGCTGTCCTGCGGGATCTCCAGCTCCAGGTGCATGCCGATGTCCAGGATGACGCGGGTGGCCCGGAGCATCTGCGCGTTGAGGTAGCCGAGCCGGCGGCCCGCGTCCGTCAGGAAGCCGAGCTCGTCCATGAGGCGCTCGGCGTACAGGGCCCAGCCCTCCGCATTGGCGCTGACCTGGCCGAGCGTCGCCTGGTAGCGGCTGAGCCGGTCCGCGACGTACGCCCACTGCGCGAGCTGCAGGTGGTGGCCGGGGACGCCCTCGTGGTACCAGGTGCTGACCAGGTCCCACACGGGGAACCGCTCACGGCCCAGGGTGGGCAGCCAGGTGCGGCCCGGGCGGGAGAAGTCCAGGGAGGGCGAGGTGTAGTACGGCGCGGCGGCGCTGCCGGCCGGGGCGATGCGGGACTCGACGCGCTTGACGGGCTCGGCCAGGTCGAAGTGGGTGCCGTCGAGCGCCGCCATGGCCTCGTCCATCACGCCCTGCAGCCACTCGCGGACCGCGTCGACGCCCTCGATGGCCTCGCCGGCCTCGTCCAGGTGCGCCAGGGCCTCCATCGGGGTGGCACCGGGCAGCACCTTCTCCGCCTCGACGCGCATCTCGGCCTCGATGCGCCGGAACTCCTCCCAGCCCCAGGCGTACGCCTCGTCCAGGTCGAGGTCGGAGCCCGTCCAGTAGCGGGCCCAGCGGGCGTACCGCTCGCGGCCGACGGCGTCGGAAGTGCCCTCGACGGCCGGGGCGTAGGTGTCGCGCAGCCAGTCCCGCAGGCCCGCGACGGCCGCGGTGGCCTCGGCGGCGGCGCCGTCGAGCTCGGACCGCAGGGCCTTTGGGCCCTCCTTCACGAACTGCGCGAACCAGCTCGCTCCTGCGTCCTCGCCCAGCCACTCGCCGAGCTGCTCGACGACCGTGGCGACCTGGCGCGGCCCGGCCGGCAGCTTGCGGGCGACGCCCTCCTCCAGGGAGGCCCGGTAGCCGGCCAGGGCCTGCGGGACGGCGCGCAGCCGGGCGGCGACGGCGGCCCAGTCCTCGTCGGTCCCGGTCGGCATCAGCATGAACACACCGCGCACCGAGTGGACGGGGGAGTGCAGATTGCTCACGGCCCGCAGGCCCTCACCGGCCTCGTGCACGGCCAGCTCGGCGGTGAGCCGCTCGCGCAGCAGCCGCGCGCAGCGGCGCTCGTCGTCGTCCGGCACCTCGGCCGCGTCGATGCCGGCCAGGGTGCGGCGGGCGAGCTCGGCCTGGGCCTCCAGGCCGGCGGGGCTGAAGTCGGGGAGCCGGTCCTGGCCGGTCCGTACCCCCAGGTACGTGGCGGTGATGGGATCGAGTTCGGTGACCGCGTCGACGTACGCGTCGGCGATCCGGCGGGGCAGCGGGCTGCCGGTGGTGTCGGGCATGGTCACATCCTGGTACGGAGCGGCCCGCTCCGTCATCACCATTGACGATCATATTCCTGACGTGGGCGGGAGCAGCGGGCCGCAGTCCCAGTGCTGGAAGATCAACCGGGTTTCCACGCGGGCGACTTCGGGCCGCGAGGTGAACTCGTCGACGACCAGCCGCTGGAGGTCGCCGGTGCTCGCGACGGCCACGTGGACGAGATAGTCGTCGGGCCCGGTGAGGTGGAACAGCGCCCGCGACTCCGGCAGCGCCCGCACCCGTTCCACGAAGGGGCCGATCAGCTCGCGGCGGTGCGGCCGCACCTGGACCGCCAGCAGTGCCTCCAGCGGCCGCCCGAGCCGGGCCGGGTCGACCCGCAGCTCGTGGCCGAGGATCACCCCCGTGCGGCGCAGCCGGCCGACCCGGTCCAGACACGTGGACGGGGCCACGCCGACGGCGGCGGCGAGGTCCTTGTAGGTCGTCCGTGCGTCGTTCTGCAGGAGACGCAGAATCTCGAGGTCGACCGGATCCAGAAGCACAGAATCGGACATCGGCCGAAGTTAACACGGGCCTTTCACACTACGGACCGGTAGCTGTTCAGCATCGGGCCATGGACACGACAGCATCGGCGCCCACCCGCGCCCTCGCCACCGAGGCTGTGCACGCCGGCCGCGAAGACCTCGCGGACCTCGGCCTGCACGCCGTTCCCCTGGACCTGTCCACCACCTACCCCTCGCGGGACAGCCGCGCCGAGGCCGCCCGACTCGACGACTTCGCCGTGACGGGCGCCGCGCTGACCGGCCCGCCGGTTTACTCCCGGCTGGACAATCCCACCGTCGCCCGCTTCGAGACCGCGCTGGCCCGGCTGGAGGGCGCCGAGTCCGCGGTGGCCTTCGCCAGCGGCATGGCCGCCCTCACCGCCGCCCTGCTGGCCCGCGCCTCCATGGGGCTGCGCCACGTGGTGGCCGTCCGCCCGCTGTACGGCTGCAGCGACCACCTCCTGACCGGCGGCCTCATCGGCACCGAGGTGACCTGGACCGACCCGGCCGGGATCTCCGACGCCATCCGCCCCGACACCGGCCTGGTGATCGTGGAGACCCCCGCCAACCCGACGCTGGCCGAGGTCGACCTGCGGGCCGTCGCGCACTCCTGCGGCGAGGTGCCGCTGGTCGTCGACAACACCTTCGCCACGCCCGTCCTGCAGCGCCCCCTGGAGAGCGGCGCCAGGATCGTGCTGCACAGCGCCACCAAGTACCTTGGCGGGCACGGCGACGTCCTCGGCGGAGTCATCGCCTGCGACGAGGAGTTCGCCCGCGTGCTGCGCAAGGTGCGCTTCGCCACCGGCGGGGTGCTGCACCCCCTCGCGGGCTACCTGCTGCTGCGCGGGCTGTCCACGCTGCCGGTCCGGGTGACGTCCGCCTCGGCGACGGCGGCGGCGCTGGCCGAGCGGCTGGCCGCCGACCCGCGGGTGGCGAAGGTGCACTACCCGCGGATCGGCGGCGCCATGGTCGCGTTCGAGGTCCAGGGCGATCCGCACGAGGTGATCGCCGGGGTCCGGCTGATCACCCCGGCGGTCAGCCTCGGGAGCGTCGACACCCTCATCCAGCACCCGGCCTCGATCAGCCACCGCATCGTCGACGAGGGCGACCGCCGCGACTCGGGCGTCAGCGACCGGCTGCTGCGGCTGTCGGTCGGACTGGAGGACGTCGAGGACCTGTGGGAGGACCTGGACATCGCGCTCAGCGCAGCCGAGCGCTCGCGTCGGCCGGTGACAGCGTCGCGGTGATGACCAGCGTGCCGTCCTCGACCTGGTAGTCCAGCGGCAGACCCAGGCGGCGCATCGTCGCGACCATCGCGGTGTTGGTCGCCCGGGTCACCGCGTACACGCTCCCGCACCCGGCGTCGACGGCCTGGGCGGCCAGCCGGCGCAGCAGCTCCAGGCCGATGCCGCGGTGCTGCCAGGCGTCCTCGACCAGCAGGGCGACCTCGGTCTCGTCGCCGTCCCACAGCAGGTGGCCGAGGGCGACGAGCCGGCCGGAGACCGTCTGCACGGCGAGCGTCCGCCCGAAGCGGGGGCTGAGCAGATGGGTCAGATAGCGGTCCACGTCCGCGACCGGACCGTGGTAACGGCGGGTCAGGGTCGCTTTGGAGCAGCGGTCGTGGAGTTCGCGGGCGGCCTCGAGGTCCTCGGGGCCCGCCCGGCGGACGGTGATCTCGTTCCCCTCGGGCAGGGTGAGGACGGCCCGGCCGTCCGGGACCCTTGCGCCGAGGTGCGCGTCGAGCTCGACGAGCGCGCGGGCCCGGGCGAACTCGGTCGGGGTGAACGGGAGACAGGCGCGTTCCACGGTGATGGTGCCTCCGGCCGGATCGCGCAGCCGCATGATCGTGCCCTCCAGGGTGTCCTCGGCCGGATCGGGGCCGGCCGTACCGGGCGGGGTGGACCGTATCGTGCAACGTCCGAACAACTGCCTTAAGGCCAGCGGCAGTTCGGCGGCGTCCATGGCGGTGCGGGTGGCGAGGCCCAGCATCCGGGTCGGGGTGTCGACGAGGTCGTGGGCGTCGGCCCGCTCGGTCCAGGTGTCCCGGCCGCCCCCGTCGGCCACGGTCCGCGCCAGGTCCTCCGGCGCGAGCGCGGCCGGGGCGCGGACCAGGAACTCGTCCACGGTGCCTTCCGTCAGCGGGTGCGTCTGGAGGGTGAGGATGTCCACGCCCCGTCCGGCCAGCGCCGCGCAGAGTGAGGCGAGGCTGCCCGGGGTGTCGCGCACGGTGGTGCGCACCCGCCACAACGCGGCACCGGCGTCGGGTCCGTGGGCGGCGGAGCTTTCCCCCGGCTCCGTCGCGCGGTTCCCCTCGTGGCCCCCGGCGGGAGGGGGCGCATGACCGTGATGGCGTGCCCGCCATGTGCGGAAGCCGGCGGTCGCGGCGAGCGCCGCGGCCGACAGGCACAGCAGGGCCGGGAGACCGGGGGTGTGCCCGGCGCTCTCGGCGACGAGGTCGGCGGTGGCGACGGCCACCAGGAGCGCGGCGAGTTCGACGACATCGCGGCGCCGGTGGTACCGCCGCCGCGCGGTGGCCGCGGAGGCGGTCGTGGCGGAAGTCAGTTCTCGCATGCGAACACCATGCCGAACGGGTGTTGCGTGATCACGAACGCGTTGTGACCGACGGGTAAAGCGTGTTCCATGTCGCTTAACTCCCCCTTTCAACAATTCCATCCTGCGACAACCGGCGCAGGCACCGGCCGTAGCGGCGCGCGATGCCACGCTGAGTGACGCGTCCCAGGGGGCCCAGTAGACCCACGTACCACGCCCCCGGTCCACTGAAGGCCGTGACATCAAGCCACACGGACCCGTCCGGCGCGAGGCTCACCACGAACGCCTCCTCGCCGCGCTCCGGGTGACCGGGGAGTGTCCCGTACGCGAACCCCACGCGCTCCGGGCCGTGTTCCGCCCACACCACCTCGCAGGGCGCGTGCAGCGGGCCGATCCGCAGCGGCACCCGCACCCCCGGCGCCGCGTCCGGGGTGCCGGCCGGCACCCGCAGTCCGGTCGCCCGGTGCATCCGCCACCCCGTCAGCGCCCGCCCGGCCGCGGCCAGCACCTCGGGGCCCTCGCCGATCCGGATCCGCTCGTGCAGGTGGTGGAACCCCGGCGGGGTGGGCCCGCCGGTCCGGGTCACCCCGACCGGCTCGTAGGTGAAGCCACCTGTCATGGCGCCGTCCTCCCGGTGAGCCGGGACGGTGCGGAGCACCCGCCCCGGCCGCCCCACGAGGTCTCGAATTCGCCGTATTGCCCGGCCGATTTGCACATGCTAAGCCCTCCGGGCCGGGTGCACCCGCTCGTCCGGGCCCGGTGCGACGCCGCATGCCACTCCGTGCGGCGTCAGGGCGAGCACCCCCGCACCGCGAACGGGTTTGCGGCGGGCCCGCTCGCAGGGCAGGGCCCGGCCCCCCGAGGGTCAGCTGCCCGGTCGCCGGGCGGCATCGCCTTCCCGACGCGACGCGACGGGACGCGCCGATCAGCCGACCGCCCGGCGGCGCGAGTGCGCCACCGGGCGATCGGCCCGAGAAATCCGTGCCCGCCGGCCGCCGCTACTGCCCGACCAGCCCCGCCCGCAGCACCTTCGTGAACAGCACCGTGCCGTCCTGCTCGCGCAGCCGCACCGTCATGTCGCCGGAGTGGCCGTCGATGTCGACCTGCCCGAAGAACTGGTAGCCCTCGGCGGGCGAGACGTTCGAGGCCGTCGGCGCCTTCACGAAGACCCGCTCCGGCCCGAAGGTGCCGTCCAGCGCGCTCGCCGGGAAGGCACCCGCGTTCAGCGGGCCGGACACGAACTCCCAGAAGGGCGCGAAGTCCGTGAACGCCGCGCGCGAGGGCTGGTAGTGCTGCGCCGAGGTGTGGTGGACGTCGGCGGTCAGCCACACCGTGCCCGTGATCCTGCGGTGCTTGACGAACCGCAGCAGCTCGGCGATCTGCAGCTCACGGCCGAGGGGCGCGCCCGGGTCGCCCTGCGCCACGGCCTCGATGTTCGGCTTCCCCTCCGTGGTGTCGGGCACCACCAGCCCGAGCGGCATGTCCGAGGCGATCACCTTCCACACCGCGCGCGAGCGCGACAGCTCCCGCTTCAGCCACTCCAGCTGCTCCCGGCCGAGGATGCCCTGCGCGTCGTGGGCCTGGTCGTCGGGGGAGTTGGCGTTGCGGTACGTACGCATGTCGAGGACGAAGACGTCCAGCAGGGGGCCCTGGCGCAGCACCCGGTACACCCGGCCGGCGCCGTCCGGGCGCAGCGAGGAGAGGGGGAAGTACTCGGCGAACGCCCGCCGCGCCCGGGTCGCGAGGACGTCCACGCTCTTCTCGGTGTAGCGCGGGTCCGAGGCGGCGATCACCTCGCCCGGGTACCAGTTGTTGCGGACCTCGTGGTCGTCCCACTGGATGACCGACGGCACCCGGGCGTTGAAGCGTCTCAGGTTCTCGTCGATCAGGTTGTAGCGGAAGTTGCCGCGGAACTCGGCCAGGGTCTCGGCGACCTTGGACTTCTCCGCCGTGGTGATGTTGCGGTAGGTGCTGCCGTCGGGGAGCGCCTGGGTCGACGCGATCGGGCCGTCGGCGTAGATGTTGTCGCCGCTGCACAGGAAGAAGTCCGGGTCCACCGCGCCCATGGCGTCGAAGATGCGGTAGCCGCCGATGTCGGGGTTGATGCCCCAGCCCTGCCCGGCCAGGTCGCCCGACCACACGAAGCGCACCCCGCCGCGCCGCCCGTCCGGCGCTGTACGGAAGGTGCCCGTGACCGGCGCGCCGGCGCGGCGCGGGTCGTCGGGGTCGGCCAGCAGCACCCGGTAGTGGACCTGCTCGCCCGCCGGGAGGCCGTGCAGCCGGGTGACCCCGGTGAAGTCGGTGCCGGGGCCGACCACCGGGCCGTGGAAGCGCCGGGTGTGGCGGAACGACTCGGTCGCCGAGGTCTCCACCACCATCCGCGCCGGCCGGTCCGCCCGCACCCACACCAGACCGCCCGACGCCGTCACGTCGCCGGTCTGCACACCCGACGTCGCCGCCGGCCTCCCCGAAAGGGCGAGCGCGGGCGCGGCCACCGCCGGCACCAGCAGCGCCCCGGAGGCCGCGAGCCCGCCCCTCAGCACCGAGCGCCGCCCGACCGTGCTCCCGGATCCGTCCGCCATCCTGGCCTCCCAAGTTCCGAATCGCGTACGCCGAATGCGTCCGCCCCCGTTCCTACTCGCGCCGTGTGCCGTCGATCCGAACGCCCAGTGAACAACCGCACCGCGCCGTACGGCGGCGCCCGCCCGCCGCCGCACTCCCCACCGGCCGCCCCGCACGACGAAACCCCCTGGTCACCGCGGGCTCCGCCGCCATACGATGTCCCGAATCCGGCGGCCGCGATCACCCGATCGCCCTACCCGCGCCCCGTTCCCCCTCCCCGGAACGCACCGGCGCCCCCACCATGACTGCAGATCAGACACCGCACGCCTTCCAGGTCGACCTGCGTGGCCTGGTGGACCTCCTCTCCCACCACCTCTACTCCAGCCCCAAGGTCTACCTGCGGGAGCTGCTGCAGAACGGCGTCGACGCGATCACCGCCCGCCGTGCCGAACAGCCCGACGCGCCCGCCCGGGTGCGGCTGCACGCCGAGGGCGGCCGGCTGCGCGTCGAGGACACCGGCGTCGGCCTCACCGAGTCCGATGTGCACGACCTGCTGGCCACCATCGGCCGCAGCTCCAAGCGCGACGGGCTGGAGAGCGCTCGCTCGGAGTTCCTCGGCCAGTTCGGCATCGGCCTGCTCGCCTGCTTCGTCGTCGCCGAGCAGATCCGCGTCGTCAGCAGGTCCGCCCGTACCCCGGACGCCCCGCCCGTCGAGTGGACCGCCCGGGACGACGGCTCGTACACCGTCCGCACGCTGCCCGTGCGGGACCACCCCGAGCCCGGTACGACCGTGCACCTGACCGCCCGGCCGGGCGCCGCCGAGTGGCTCGCCGAGGACCGCGTGCTCGCCCTCGCCAGGGACTTCGGCTCCCTGCTGCCGTACGACGTGCGGGTCGGCGACACGCCCGTCACCGATCGCCCGCCGGTCTGGGAGCGCCCGCACCCCGGGCCGGCCGCCCGCCGGGTCGCGCTCGCCCGGCACTGCCACGAGCAGTTCGGCTTCACCCCGCTCGACGTCATCGACCTCGACGTCCCCCTCGCGGGCGTGCGCGGCGTCGGCTACGTCCTGCCCGCCGCGGTCAGCCCCGCCCAGCGCGCCGGGCACCGCGTCCACCTCAAGGGCATGCTGCTGACCGACCGGGCCGACGAACTCCTCCCGGAGTGGGCCTTCTTCGTCCGCTGCGTGATCGACACCGACAGCCTGCGCCCCACCGCGTCACGGGAGAGCCTGTACGCCGACGAGACGCTCGCCGCCGTCCGCGAGGCGCTCGGCGAACGCATCCGCGGCTGGCTGACCGAACTCGCCGCGGGCGACCGGGAACGGCTCGCCCAGTTCCTCGCCGTCCACCACCTCGGCGTCAAGTCGCTCGCCCGGCACGACGCCGGGATGCTCCGCACGATGCTGCCGTGGCTGCCGTTCGAGACCACCGACGGGCAGCTGTCGCTGGAGGAGTTCGCCCGCCGCCACCGGGTCGTCCACTTCACCCGCACCGTCGAGGAGTACCGCCAGGTCGCGGCCATCGCCTCCGCGCAGGGCATCGGGGTCGTCAACGGCGGCTACACCTACGACGCCGACCTGGTCGAGATGCTGCCCACCGTGCGCCCCGGCACCGCCGTCGCCGAACTCGACGCGGACACCGTCACCGCGCACCTCGACGCCGTCGACCCCGCCGAGGAACTCGCCCTGTCCGGCTTCCTCGCCGCGGCCCGCGCCAGGCTCGACCCGCTCGGCTGCGACGTGTCGCTGCGCACCTTCCACCCGGTCACCGTCCCCGCGCTCCACCTGGACGACCGGGCCGCCCGCCACGAACGCGCCCGCGCCGAGGAGGAGGAGCAGGCCGACGAGCTGTGGGCGGGCATCCTCGGCTCGCTGCGCGGCGGAACCCCGCGCGCCCGACTCGTGCTGAACCACCTCAACCCGCTGGTCCGGCGGATCAGCGGCTTCACCGACCCCGAACTCGCCGGCACCGCCGCCGAGGCGCTGTACGGCCAGGCCCTGCTGATGGCCCAGCGCCCGCTGCGCCCCGCCGACTCCGCGCTCCTCAACCGCGCCTTCCTCGGTCTGCTGCAGTGGGCGGCGCAGACCACGGACGGCCCCCCGGGCAAGGCCGGCGACGCCGAACAGGAGGACGGCCGATGAGCACCCAGGATCCGGCGGTCGAGACCATACGCCGCGCCCTCCACCACAACCGCGAGGAGCCCGAGGGCCGCGCCCGCAACGCCGGCGCGGAGCGGCTCGTCGCCGAGGCCGAGGCCACCGGGGACACCCCGCTGCTCGTCGACGCCCTGTTCAACCTCGCCGGCGCCTACGCGTACAGCAGCGAGAAGGACAAGTTCTTCGTGCCCTTCGCCCGCCTGCTGCGCATGTGGGACGAGCGGCCCGGCGAGTTCGACGGCGCGAACACCCACCAGCTGCACTGGATCTTCAAGTGGGTGGCCAGCGGCATGCTCGACCAGCCCGAGGTCCCGCTCGCCTCCATCGAGAAGTGGCAGCGCGAGATGGAGCACCGCTACCGCCTCGCCGGGCACTCCGAACGCGCCGTCCGCCAGGGCGAGTTCCGCATCGCGCGGCACCTCGGCGACACCGCCCGCGCCGAGACCGCGCACGCCGCGTGGCTGGCCGCCGACCGCGACGCCATGGCCGACTGCCACGCCTGCGAACTCCACGGCCAGGGCAGCTGGCAGGTCGACCGCGGCCGCGACGAGGAGGCGCTGCGCACCTGGGAGCCCGTCCTCGCCGGGCAGTACACCTGCGCCCACGAACCGCACAACGTGCTGGCGTCCTCGCTGCTGCCGCTGGTCCGGCTCGGCCGGCTCGACGAGGCACGCGCCCACCACCTGCGCGGCTACCGCCTCGTGCGGCCGATGGAGAGCATGCGCGGCGCGGTCTCCTGCCACGTCGAGTTCTGCGCCCTGACCGGCAACGAGGCACGCGCCCTGGAGATCCTCGCCGAGCACCCCGCGTACTTCACCGACACCGGCGACCCCGACACGCTCATGGACCACCTCGCCGTCAGCGGTCTGCTGATGCGCCGCCTCGTCGCCCTCGGCCATGGCGACCGGAGCGTCCCCGGACCCGCCGGCACCGACTGGACGGCCCGCGCACTGCTCGCCCACGCCGAACGCGAGGCCGCGGCCGTCTCCGCGCGCTTCGACGCCCGCAACGGCAACGACGCCGTCAGCCGCCGCCTGCGCGAGCGCCTCGCCGCGGGCCCCCTGGTGGAGCGGCTCCCGCTGGGCGTCCGGGCCCGGCAGCGCCTGACCGCGCCCGCCGCCCCTGCGCAGCCCGCGCCCGCGGCGGCCGCCGTGCCCGCGGACTCCGGGGACGTCGGCGCGCTGCTGGCCGAGGCCCGCGCGCTGAGCGAGGCCCAGCACCCCGACGCGGGCGCCGCCTGGGCCGCCGCGGGCCGCGCCGCGGAACACACCGGCACCGCCCTGGGCGACCTGGACCGCGCCGAGATCGCCGACCACGCCGGCATCGCCGCCTTCACCGACCCCGGCACCGCCGTACCGCTCTTCGGCACCGCGGCCGGGCTGTTCGATGCGGCCGGGAAGCCGGGCGAGGCCGCCGCCTGCCGCGTCCGCGCCGGCTACGCGGCGGCCCTCGCGGAGCGGACCGGCGAGGCCCTCGCCGCGCTCGACGCCGCCATCGACGCGCTGCGGGAACTGCACGGCGCCGGCCGGGCCACCGCCCGCCAGCTGACGGGCGCCTGGCTGGCCAGGCTCGACGTCACGCCGCCCGGCGCCGGGGACGAGGCGGAACTGCTGCGGATCATCGCCTTCGCCGAGGAGCACCGCGACGAGGAGCGGATGGCGGGCCGGCTCGCCGACGCGATCACGCTGCACGCCCGCCACACCGCCGCACGCGGCGACGTCGAGGCCTCCGCCGGGCTCTTCGCGCGGGCCGCCCGCCTCCACCACGAGGCCGCGACCCCCTGGTACGCCGCCGAACCCGAGGCGCTGCTCGCCGACCTCTCCCTCCAGCGGGACGACCACACGACCGCGGAGGAGTCCGCCCGCGCCGCGCTGGAGCACGGCGCCGCCGCCCTGGGCCCGGTGCACCGCGCCCACCTGCACACCGTGCTGGCCGCCGCACTCGCCGCCCGCGGCGCCGACGCCGAGGCCGCCGACCACGCCCTGGAGGGCGCCCACTGGGCCGACGAGGGCGAGATGTCGGAGGAGCTCGGCGCCTGGGCGCGACTCGTCCTCGGCGGGGCGCTGCTGCGCGAGGGCAGGGCCGCGGAGTCCGCCACCGTCCTGGAGACCGCCCTGCCCGACCTGGTGCGCGCCCACCACGACGGGCGGGTCGTCCAGGCCCGCTGGTGGCTGGGCGAGGCACTGCGCGACCTGGACGAGCCGCGCGCCGCTGCCGAGCAGTTCCTGCTCGCCGCGGAGATCGCGCAGCACTGGGAGGAGCAGCAGGACCACGCCGTCCTGGCGAACCTCGCCGCCGACTCCCTGGAACGGGCCGGCCTGGCCGGCGAGGCCGCACAGGCGTACGGCCGCGCCGGTGAGCTCTGGCGCGCCATGGAGCGTCCCGTCCCGCTCGTGCGCACCCTGCGCGCCCGGGCCTGGCTCTCCCTCCACGACGGCCAGGGCGGCCTCGCCGAGGGCCGCGCCGCGATGGCCGAGGCCGCCGCGGTCGCCGAGGAGGCACTGGCCGCGGCGACGGCGGCCGGGGACGGGGCGGCCGCGGCCCACCTGCGCGCCGAACTGGCGGGGACCCACCGGCAGACCGGCGAACTGATCGTCCGCTCCTGCCCGGGCGAGCCCGGCGAGGAGGACACGGACGGCTCGGCCCGCGCCGCGTACGAGGAGGGTCTGGCCTGCGCCGAACGCGCGATCACGGTCTTCGGCCCGGGTCCCGCGCGCAGCGCGGCCCAGCTCATGGCCGCCTGGCTCGAGGCCGACCTGGGACGGCACGCCGCGGCCGCAAAGCGGGCCCGGGCCGTGATCGCCCAGTACGCGGGACAGGACGAGAGCGGGGCCGAAGACGAGAGCGGGGGAGAAGACGGGGACGCCGGGGTCGCGGCGCAGCGGCTTGCCGAGGCCCGTTCCGTCCTCGAATACATCGGTGAGCGGCCCGCCGGACCGGAGAAGGCGGAGGCCGGGGAGGCGTAGGCCCGGCGGGCGGCACGGTCCTGACCGAGAAGAAGGAGGACATGGGGGGTTAGTCTGAATGGTGGCTTTTGCCGTTTCCCGGCACGTGAGGAGGCCACCGTGACAGCCGAAGCCCTCCGGTCCGATTTCGCACCGGCCGACGGCCGGTACCTGCCGATCGCCGCCCACGGGCTCATCGGCGACCTGCGCAGCGCGGCGCTGGTCGGCACGAACGGCACCATCGACTGGTACTGCTCCGGGCGCTTCGACGCCCCCAGCATCTTCGCCTCCATCCTCGACGCCGAGCGGGGAGGCAGCTTCGAGCTGGCCGCGGACGTGCCCGCGCGCACCAAGCAGTTCTACTTCCCCGACACCAATGTGCTGATCACCCGCTTCTTCGCCGAGGACGGCATGGGCGAGGTGCAGGACTTCATGCCGGTCGTCGACGAGTCCCACGAGGCCGACCGGCACCGGCTGATCCGCCGCGTGGTCTGCGTGCGGGGCGTGCTGCCGTTCCGGATGCGGGTGGCCCCGCGGTTCGACTACGGCACCGTGCCGCACACCGTGCACATGAACGGGATGCAGGCGCTCTTCGCCACCCCGGCCCAGACCATCGCCCTGACCTGCTCGGTGCCGCTGGAGAACGACGGCCGGGACGTGTGGGCGCAGTTCAAGCTCTCCGAGGGCGAGGCCGCCGTCTTCGCCCTGGACCAGGTCGGCGACGGTGTCGGCCCGCGCGGCTGCCCGCTGACCGAGGCGGAGGACCAGTTCGAGAAGACCGTGCGCTACTGGCGGCACTGGCTGTCCCAGTCGAAGTACCGGGGCCGCTGGCGCGAGATGGTGCACCGGTCCGCGCTGACCCTCAAGCTCCTCACCTACGCGCCGACCGGCGCCATCATCGCCGCGCCCACCACCAGCCTCCCCGAGCGCATCGGCGGCGAGCGCAACTGGGACTACCGCTACGTATGGATCCGCGACGCCGCCTTCTGCGTCTACGCGCTGCTCAGGCTGGGCTTCACCGACGAGGCCGAGTCCTTCATGAACTTCCTGTCGGACCGCGTCTGCATGGGCGGACCGCGCTGCTCCGCAGGCCCCCTGCAGATCATGTACGGCATCGACGGCCGGTCCGAACTGCCCGAACGGGAGCTGGAACACCTGGAGGGCTACTCGGGCTCCGCGCCGGTCCGCGTGGGCAACAACGCCGTCCACCAGCTCCAGCTGGACATCTACGGCGAGCTCATCGACTCCCTCTACCTGTACGACAAATGGGGCAAGCCGATCTCCAGTGCCCACTGGGACACCGTCTGCGAACTCGTGGACTGGGTCTGCGACAACTGGGACCAGCCCGACGAGGGCATCTGGGAGACCCGCGGCGGCCGCAAGAACTTCCTCTACTCCCGCGTGATGTGCTGGGTGGCGATCGAGCGCGGCATCCGCATGGCGAACCACCGCGGCCTGCCCGCCAACCGCGAGCGCTGGTACGGGGCCCGCGACGACCTCTACCGGCGGATCATGAGGAACGGCTGGTCCGAGGCGCGGGGCGCGTTCACCCAGAGCGAGGGCGAGGACGTGCTGGACGCGTCGGTGCTGATGATGCCGCTGTCCAAGTTCATCTCGCCGACCGACCCCAAGTGGCTCTCGACGCTCGACGCCCTCGGCAAGGACCTGGTCTCGGACTCCCTGGTCTACCGCTACGACCCGCTGGCGAGCCCTGACGGCGTCCCCGGCGACGAGGGCACCTTCTCCATCTGCTCCTTCTGGTACGTCGAGGCCCTCACCCGCGCCGGGCGCAAGGACGAGGCGCGCCTGGCCTTCGAGAAGATGATCACCTACGGCAACCACCTGGGCCTGTACGCCGAGGAGATCGACCGCGCCGGGGAGCAGCGCGGCAACTTCCCGCAGGCCTTCACGCACCTGGCTCTGATCAGCGCCGCCTTCAACCTGGACCGGGCGCTCGGCTAGCGGTCCCGCGTGGCGTGGCGGACCCAGACGTTGGGCTCGACGTACACGGCGTGGTCGTGCGCGATGTCGCAGTGCACCGGAACCAGCGCCCCGGGTACCTCGACGGCGCCGTCCCGGTCGAAGGGGAGCCCCGTCCAGCGCCGCCACTGGGCCGGCGTCCCGCTGACCGTCATCGAGGCCGGCGCGACCCGCACGACGACACCTCCCGCCCTGACGTGCACCCGCAGCCACGGATCCTCGGGAAGTCCGTCCTCGCGCAGCAGGCCGACGTAGTCGGCCATGGGGAGCCGCGGCCGCAGGTGCTTGGCCGTGGGACGGACCGGGGCGAGCAGCGCGCCGTGGCCCAGGTCCCGCGCGGTGTCGCGCAGCGCGGCGACCATGCGGTGCGACAGGCCCCGACCCAGGTGGCCGGTGTCGATGGTGATCTCCAGCGCGCCGGCGGCCGTCGCCGGACGCCCGTCGCGCAGGTCCGAGTGCGCCCACACCAGTATCCGGTCCCAGCCCTGGTCCGGGGTCTCCTCGCGCCCCTCACCGGTGGCGTCGAACGGGACGGCGAAGCCGCGCGCCACGACCCGGTCGCCGTCGGTCGCGACGACGCAGTACTGCGGGAAGTCCTCGGGGACCCGGTCCAACAGGGCGCCGGCGACCGGGTCCTGGGGGACGAAGGCCGGCCAGTTCCCGGAGATCTCCCAGAGCCGGGGGATCAGCTCGGGACGCTCGGAGAGCGGGGTGATGCGGACGGTTCCGGTGTCGTTCACGAGGCGGCACCCTGCCAGACGCGCCCCGCCGCGGCATCCCGATTTCCGCTCAGGCCGCCCGGCCGACGTCCGTACGGGCCACGACCGCGGCGGCGCGGCGGCCGACCGCCACGGCGCCCCGGCCCCAGCCGCCGGAACCCGCGCCGCGCGCCACCGCGGTGAGCGGTACGGCGGCGAGCAGGAGCAGGCAGGCCAGGACCCCTCCCATCGCGGGGAAGCCCAGCCGGGCGCAGAGCAGCGCGCCGGTCAGCGGTCCGCAGGCCACCCCCAGCGAGGACGCGGAACCGGCGTACACCGCCCAGCGGCCCCGCGGGTCGAGGGCGGCGGCCAGCCCGATCAGGTACGAGAGCGCCACCGGGTAGACGGTGTTCCACAGCACCTCGCCCACCGCGAACGCGACCGGGCCGCGGGCGGAGGCGGCGACCGCCACGCACACGGCGATCACCACCGTGCCCGCCCCGATCGGCACCGCACGCCCGAGGCGCGCACCGAGGGCGCCCGCGGCCACGACGCCGAGCAGCCCGCCCCCGAGGGCGACCGCGAACACCATGCCGACCGCGGCCTCCGACAGGCCGACCCGGTCCAGCCCGATGCGGCCGCTCACGCCCCACAGCGCGTTCTGCGCCAGCGACCAGCACAGCATCGACACGGCGAGCACGGCCCCGGCGCCCAGGTGCGGCAGCGGAAGCCCGGCCGGCCGCGCGGCGGCCGTGGAGTGCGGGCAGGGCCGCGCCGGCAGCCGCCGGGTCAGCGGGAGCACGAGCAGGGCCGTCGCGGCGATGGCCGCCAACGGCAGGGCGTGGCCCCCGCCGAGCCGCGGCAGTACGAGGTAGAGCGCCCCCGCCGTCGCCGAGGTGGCCAGCAGCGCGAGCACCGTGACCCGGTGGGGCTCCCGTTCACCGGAGATCCCGACGGCGGCCACGGCCGTCGAGGTGCCGGAGCCGAATCCCCCCGCCACGCAGCCGAGGACGACCAGGGGCACATGGCCGGTGGCCGCGGCCGCCGTGAAGCCGCCCGCGGTCATCAGCAGCCCGAACCGGGCCAGCCGCGCCCGGCCGATCCGGTCGACCCGCGAGGCCAGCGTGAACCCGGCGCAGGCCGAGCCGAGCAGCAGCGCGCTGCCCACCGCCCCGGCCTGGGAACCGCTCAGGCCGAGACCGGTGGTGAGGCGGCCGACGACGGTCGGCATCAGGTACGGCGCGAGGTAGCCGGCGCAGAAGAGCGCGACGAGCGGCAGCAGGGCGCGCGAGGGCGCGGTCCGCGAAGACATGGGCGTTCCTGGGTGCGGGACGGCCGAAGGCACGGCGAGCAGGTGGGGGAGTCGTGCGACCGTCGACGGACAGGAACGCGCGGACCATATGTATCAAGCAACCAGGCGTGCCGATAAGGGGGTGCCCCCGCCTTAAACCCGCTGTTGCCGAATCGAGATCAAACGCTCGCGCGAGGCACACGCCCGGGTTTCGGCCTCGGCGGCCGTCGGGCACCCGCAGGTGGGCCGCCGCCGACACGGCCCGGGGGAGCGACGACCGGTCCGGCACCCCGGGACGGAAGTCCGGCGGCCTGCCGGAGCGGCGCCCGGCGCGGGCGTGCGCCACATCACACCGGGGGGTCCGGAACGGGCGGGAACTCCCTCCCCGCGCCGGTAGTTCGACAGGTACGGGCCGGGGGCGGAACGCCGGCTCGGCCAGCGGCCCCGACCGGGGGCCCCCGTCCCGGTCGGGGTCTTCATCGTGGGGCCGCGGGAGGCCGTATCGGCCCCCGCGGCCCGCCGATGCCTACTTGACCCCGAGCAGCTGCTCGATCGGGTCGATCGCGAAGTAGACGACGAAGAGCGCCGACACCGCCCACAGCAGCCAGTGCACCTGCCGGGCCTTGCCCAGTACGGCCTTGAGCAGCACGAAGGCGATGAAGCCGGCACCGATGCCGTTGGTGATCGAGTACGTGAAGGGCATCACGGCGATCGTCAGGAACGCGGGGACGGCGATCTCGAAGTCGTCCCAGCCGATGTTCTTGACCTGGGTCATCATCAGGAAGCCGACCGCGACCAGAGCCGGGGCCGCCGCCTGCAGCGGCACGATCGTCAGCAGCGGGCTCAGGAAGAGGGCCACCGCGAACAGGCCGCCGGTGACCAGGTTGGCGAAGCCCGTACGGGCCCCCTCGCCGACGCCGGCCGCCGACTCGATGTAGGCGGTGTTGGACGACGAGGAGGCGGCGCCGCCCGCGACCGCCGCGGCACCGTCGATCAGCAGCACCCGGCCCAGGTTCGGGACCTTGCCCTCCTCGTCCAGCAGACCCGCCTCGGCCGTGATGCCGACGACCGTGCCCATGGTGTCGAAGAAGTCCGACAGGATCAGGGTGAAGACCAGCAGTACGACCGTGATGAAGCTGACCTCGGCGAAGGCGCCGAAGAGGCTGAAGTGCCCCAGCAGCCCGAAGTCCGGTGCGGCGAACACGTCGTCGGGCACCTTGGGCGTGGTCAGGCCCCAGCTCTTCACGTCCGCGACGGCGTCGACCACGATCGCCAGCACGGTCATGGCGACGATGCTGATCAGGATCGCGCCCTTCACCTTCCGGGCCAGCAGGGCGATCGTCAGCAGCACGCCCAGGCAGAAGACCAGCACCGGCCAGCCCGACAACGCCCCGCTCCCGCCGAGTTGAACGGGCACCGTGGTGTTCGCGGCGTCCGGGATGCGGCTGACGAAGCCGGCGTCCACGAAGCCGATGAAGGCGATGAACAGGCCGATGCCCACGCTGATCGCCTGTTTCAGCGGCTGGGGTATCGCGTGCATCACCGCCTCGCGGAGCCCGGTGACCACCAGGACGCAGATGACCAGGCCCTCGATGACGATGAGGCCCATCGCGTCGTCCCAGCTCATCAGGGGCGCGATCTGGAAGGCGACGACCGCGTTGAGGCCGAGGCCCGCCGCGATGGCCAGCGGCAGGTTGCCGCCGACGCCCATGACGATCGTCATGACGGCCGCCACCAGCGCGGTGGCGGTGACCAGTTGACCGGTCGACAGGACGTGTCCGAACTTGTCCTTCGCGCTTCCCAGGATGATCGGGTTCAGCACGAGGATGTACGCCATCGTAAAGAAGGTGGCGAAACCGCCGCGGACTTCGCGGCCGAAGGTCGATCCGCGCTCCCCTATGCGGAAGTAGCGGTCCAGTGCGTTCTGCGGTGGTGGTGGCGGAGAGCCTTTCGCCACGTCGGTGGCCTGAGCGGACATGGTGCTCCTCGGGGTTGGTGCAACAACCGGGCGACCTGCTGGAGGCTGGGGGGATTGTGTACGCCGGAACGCCCGCTCGGGTTTTGAATCCGTTTCCTTGTGTTAACGAATCGGCATTGTCCGGCGGGTGGGGCCGGCCCGCGGATGTGCCGGTGCCGCTGCCGGTGTTCGGCTGTCCCGCCGTCTCGCGCCCTGCGGGCGCAAAGCGCCGGCTGCGGAGGGGAGGGTGGGGGGCCTGCCTTGTTCGCAGTGTGCGGGGCGGGTGGGTGGCGGGCGTTCAGGCGCCGGAGCGGGGTGGGTTGTTCGTCTGGTCGCGGTCTCGCTACCGTCCGCGGGTATAGATGGCCGGTGACCACGCCCACTGTTCGTGGGTGGCGCGCCCGCCGTAACCGGCGTCTGCGGGTGCTTCCCCGACATCGGGCCCTGTTTCGACGTCTATGACGCTGAAAGCGGGCCCGATCTCGCCCGGCTCAAAGATCGGGCTCTGTTTCGACGTCCAAACCGTCGAAAGCGGGCCCGATCTCCCGCCGACCGCCCGGGCAGCACCCCGAAGCACCCGCAGTCGCGGGTTACGGCGGGCGCGCCCACCGCCCACGGATGGCGTGGAAGCGGCCATCTGCACCCGCGGACGGCAACGAGACCCGAGGCCAACGGAAAGGCGGCCCGCTCCGGCGCCTGAACCCGCACCCCCCACCCGCACACTGCCGACAAGCCCCGGACCGCCACCCTCCCCTCCGCAGCCCGCCGCTGTGCGCCCGAAGGGCGCGAGACGAACCCGCACCCACTCACCGGCCCCACCCACCCACTCCCGGCACGAAAGTAATGCGAGGGTCGAGATGTCCGGCCGGCCGGACACCGCCCGGCGCGCGGCCTCGGATTCAACGGCGTCGGTTAGGGTGCCCCGGGGGCGGGAGCGCCGGGAGCGGTTCGAGGTGGGGAGCGGCTGTGCACGATCATCCGGAGGGTCGCGAGAGCGGGGCGCGCCTGGAGGCGGAGGGCGACGTGGCCACCGCGCGCATCGCGCTGGCCGGGGGCGATCTCGGGCACGCCGCCCGGCACCTGGAGGACGCCCTGGCGCGCGACCCCGGACTCCCCGAGATCCACGAGGCGCTGGCCGAGTTCGCCGCGCGTGTCGGGGGCGCGGAAGCGGCGCTGACGTACTTCGCCCCCGAGGAGCGGGCGTTCATCGGAACCGTGGCGGCGCGCGGCCACCTCTGCGCGGTCGCGGGCCACTGGGACGAGGCCGTCGGCCTGCTCGCCCAGTGCGCCGGGCACGAACCGCAGCGGGCTTGGCTGGACGTGGCGTGGCTGTGCCGCCCCGGCATCGCGGAGCTCGTCGCGCCGGACACCGTGGCCCGCGCGGCGGCGCGCGTCGCGCCGCAACTGCCCGACCCGGTCGACGAGGAGCGGCGCGGTCCGCTGCTGCCGCTGCTCGACCTGGTCCGCGCGAGCGCCGCGCGCCATCCCGACCACACGATGCTGCTGTGGTGCGGTTCCACCCTCGCCCGCCGCATGGGCGGCACCGAGGAGGCGGTGGGCTGGGCGCGGCGCTCGTACGAGCTCGAACCCTCCCACCCCGCCGCGGTGATGCTCGGCTACGCGCTGCGCAGCGCCGGCCGTTCGGAGGAGGCGCTGGAGGTCTGGCGGCGCGAGGTCGCCCGCGACCCCTCCGACCTCGACCTGTACGTCGACATCGCCGAACTGCTGGACGGCCTCGGCCGTCCCGCCGAGGGTGTGGCGTGGGCCGAGCGGGCGCTGGCGGCCGACCCCTCGCACCCCAAGGCGGCCCCCGCGGTGCACGCGCTGCGCCACGCCGTCGAGCCGGACCTGCGGCATCTGGTCGCCCTCGCCGACCACCTGCGGGCCGAGCCCGGGCACGGCTACGCCGCGGACCTCCTGGCCCGGCTGAGCCAGGGCACGCCCTGGCTCAACTGGATACCCGGCGGCAACGAGGCCGTCGTCAGCCTCCTGCACCAGGCGCTCGGGCAGTCCGTGCCGGGCGACGCCGGGCTGACGCTGACCATCTCCGCGCTGGAGCCGCCGAGCGCGCTGCTCGCGCTCCGCGCCGCCTATCCGAACGCGGTGACCGAGATCCAGTCCGTGCCCGAACCGGACCTGCGGATCCCCCCGCGCCCCGTGGAGGTCGCGCTCTGGGCCTACGAGGGCACGACCGCGCGGCCCGCCGTGCGCCCGCCGTCCCCGGAGGCGGCCGAAGCGGTGCGCCGTCTGGCGTGGCACGGCTGGCCGCATCTGGTCGCCGCCTACGACGACGCGGTGGCGCTCTCCGCGCTCGACCCCGAGGACCTGCTGGGTGTGCTCGTCCACCCGCCGGCCCCGCGTGAGGACGAGATGGGCCGCGCGCTCGCCGCCCAGGCCCCCGACCTGTGGATCCGCTGCGTGCAGGTGTGGGCGTGCCTGGGCCTGGCGCACCACCGCACGGACGAGCCCTGGGCCGTCTCGCGGCGCCGCGCGCTGCTCGTGGACGTGCTGAACAACGCCGAGGACTGGGTGTGCGAGGCGGCCGCGCTCGCGATCGTCGCGACCGCCTGGACCGACCCCGCCGTGCGCAAGGACGCCGCCGAGCTGGTCGGGCGCCGGCTTCTGGACGCCCTTAAGGCGCGGCGGACCCGGGTCGTCACCCTGACCTGGTCGCTGTGCCATCTGGCCCTGGCCACCCCGGAGCTGATCCCGCAGGTCGCCGCGCTCGCCACCGACATCCTGCGCATGATCGACACGGAGGACGAGGAGGTTGCCGCTGGGGAGTAGCCGGCGGCGACGCTACAGACCGCCGGAGACGCGCAGCACGGCGCCCGTGGTGTACGACGCGTCCGGCGACATCAGCCACGCCACCGCGCCGGCGACCTCGTCCGGCTCCCCGGGCCGCCGCATGGGCACGCGGTCCGGGTTGCGCCAGGGGCGTTCGGGGTCGCCCATGGCGGCGTGGATGTCGGTCACGATCATGCCGGGCTGCACGGAGTTGACGCGTACGCCGTCCGGCGCCAGCTCCTTGGCGAGGCCCACGGTCAGGGCGTCGACCGCGGCCTTGCTGGCGGCGTAGTGCACGTACTCCCCGGGACCGCCGAGCGTCGCGGCGCCGGAGGAGATGTTGACGATGGCGCCGCCCCGGCCGCCGTGCCGGGTGGACATCTCCAGCGCCGCGCGCCGGGCGCACAGGATCGCGCCCATGACGTTGACGTCGATCACCCTGCGCATGACGTCGACCGGGGTCTCGGTGAACCGCCCCAGCGGCCCGGTGACGCCGGCGTTGTTGACCAGGCCCGTCACCGCGCCGAGCTGCTCGCCCACCGTGTCGAAGAGCGCGTCCACCTGCGCGGCGTCGCTGGTGTCGACGCGCACCACGACGCAGCGGGCGCCCGTGTCCCGGACCTTGCGGGCGGTGTCCTCGGCGGCGTCGGCGTCCTTCTCGTAACCGATGCCTACGGCGTGCCCCTCGCGGGCCAGCCGCAGGGCGACCGCCGCGCCGATGCCGCGGCCGCCTCCGGTGACCACCGTGACCGGACCCATGGCAGCTCCCTCGCTCGACGTGATCACGAACGCTACCAGCGGACGAACGGCGCATGACGGGCGCGAACACCTCGTGAACGGTGCGCGGTCCCGCCGTCCGGGCACGGCCGGGCCCCTGAGCATTGGTCTTGACCAACTCGGAGGGCAGCTCTATCGTCGCCTAGTAGTGCAAGAACCTTTAATAAAGAGCCGTTCGGAAACAAGGCTGAACAAACCCCGGACGGCGTCAGGCGGATTGCGGAGGACAGGGTGGGGACCACGCAGCTCGAGAACGTGCCGGAGCCCAAGTACTGGCACCTCAAGACCGTCCTCGTCGACGCGCTCGACTCCGAGTTCGAGGTCGGTGAGATCCTCCCCAACGAGCGTGATCTCGCCGCCCGTTTCGGTGTCGCCCGGGCCACCCTGCGCCAGGCGCTGGAGCAGCTGGAGCTCGAGGGCCGCCTGCAGCGCCGCCGCGGCGTGGGCACCACGGTCGCCCCGCCCCGCATGGGCGTCTCCGTCGGCCCGTCGAGCGGCAGCTGGCCCGGGGCCACCGGTGACGCCTGGCGCACCGTGGGCTGCGTCGAGGCCGCCGCCCCGGCCGCCGTCGCGGACGTGCTCGGCACCGACGCCGACGAGGCGGTGCACACCGTCCGCCGGGTCCGCTCGATGGGCGGCCAGTCCGTCGCCACGGAGCTGCTCTACGTCCCCCGGGCCTCCGTTCCCGGCCTTCCCGGCGACCTGACTCCGGCCGACCACGCCCCCGCCGTCCTGCGGGAGTTGCACGCCGTCGAACTCGACGGCGACGACCGGGCCGTGGAGCTGGGGTCGGCCCGCGCCGAGGACGCCAAGCAGCTCGACCGGCTGCCCGGCGCCGCCGTGCTGGTCGTCACCACCCGCTACTTCAGCGGCGGACGCGTGGCGGCGGTGGCCGTCGCCACCTACCGCGCCGACACCTGCCGGCTGACGTTCGGCGACAGCGGCGCGATGGAGATCACCCACCACGGCCAGGAGCGGCACGCGGCCGCGTCGTGACCCCGGCGCCGCCCGTCCCGTCCGCTCAGTAGAAGCGGCCCGTGTTGGCGTCCTTGGCGCCGCCGCTGCCGGACGGCACGGGCAGCGGGTGCCCGGAGCAGCTGACGTCCCGGTCGCCCGCGGCGCCGGACACCAGGTAGCGGTCGACGCGTGCGGTGACGCACTCGTTCCAGAAGCTGATCAGGCCGTGCGAGCCCCGCCCCGCCTCGGTGATCATCCGTGAGCCCGGCAGCCTGCGGTGCAGCTCCAGCGCGCCCTCGTACGGCGTCGCCGCGTCCCGTTCCGACTGGACGATCAGCACCGGCGGCAGCCCCGACCCGGGGCGGGCCCCGACGTCCACCGCCCGCCCGCCCTCGACCGGCCACGAGGCGCAGGGCAGGTTGAGCCAGGCGTTCGCCCAGGTCTCGAAGGGGTGCTGCCGGGCGACCCGTGAGTTGTCGCGGTCCCACACGTTCCAGTCGCGCGGCCACCCCGCGTCCGAGCACTCCACCGCCAGGTAGACCGCCTCGCTGTTCTCCTCGTCCTTCGCCGCCCCGGGGTCGGGGGCGGCCGCGGCGATCAGCGGGTCGTCGTCCCCGCGCAGGTAGCGCGAGAGCAGATGGGCGAAGGAGACCCAGCGCTGGTCGTAGTACGCGGCCTGGACCGCCGCCGAGTGCAGTTCCCCGGCCCCCACCTTGCCGGCCGGGCGCTTGCCGAGCATGCGCATCGCCCGGTCGAAGTTCGCCTGCACACGGCCCGGCGTCCGGCCGAGGCCGTACACGGCGTCGTGCCCGGCCACCCAGGCGCGCCAGTCCGCCCAGCGGCGCTCGAAGGCCACGTCCTGGGCGAGGTTGGCGCCGTACCAGACGCCGCGCGGGTCGGGGTTGACGACGCTGTCCACGACCATGCGGCGCACGTGCGAGGGGAAGAGGGTGGCGTACACCGCGCCCAGGTAGGTGCCGTAGGAGACGCCGTAGTAGTTGAGGCGCGGCTCGCCGAGGGCGGCGCGGATGACGTCGAGGTCCCGCGCCAGGTCCGCGGTGCGCATGTTCCGCATGAGTGCGCCGCCCCGCGCTCCGCAGCGCTCGGCCTTGCGGCGGGCCTCCGCGCGCTTGGCGGCCTTCACCGCGGCGGTGGCCTGGCGCGGGTCGGCCCCGGGGGCGTGCGGGGTGGCCGCCGGGTCCTGGCAGGACAGGGGCGCGGAGTGGCCCACCCCGCGCGGGTCGAAGCCCACCAGGTCGTACGTCCTGGCCGCGGTCTCCCAGACCTTGCGGGTGACCGCCCCCACCCCGGGCCGGCCCACCGAGGGGAACCAGAGCCCCGACGCGCCGGGGCCGCCCGGGTTGAACACCAGGGATCCCTGCCGGACGGAGGCGGGGCCGGCGGCGCGCAGTCGGCTCACGAGCAGGCCGATCTTCGCGCCGCCCGGTTCCGTGTAGTCCACGGGGACCCGGACCGTGCCGCACTGCACCGGCGCCTTGAGTCCGCTGTCCGCCGGGCACGCCCCGAAGTCGATCCCGGTGGCCCCGGCCGCCCGGGCGGCCACCGAGGCCCCCGCCATCCGCAACTGCTCGGTGACCACGGGCTCCGGGAAGTGCGCGGCGGCCGGGGCGGTCGCCGCGCCGGCCGTCAGCACCACGGACACTGCCAGGACCACTGCTCGCCGCACGCGGACGCCCTTTCGCCGGCCGCGCCCGCCGGCGCGGCACGCTCGCCGATGCGACGGATCGTCGGCTGGTCGGACAACCCGGCAAAGCAGGCAGGCCGATGAGCCGTGGAATTTCGCCCGTATTGCCCTGGCCGGGTCCCGTGGCCCTGCCGCCTCGGGGACCGCCGCCTCCGTCCGCTGTCCCCGTCCGCGCCTCCGTTCGCGCTTCCGCCGCGCGCGGTTCAGCGGCCGAGCAGCGAGGTCCGGGCCACCGCGAACAACTGCTCCTCGACGTGGTCGAGCGCGAGCCGCAGTGCCCCCGTGGCGACCGCCTCGTGCCCCAGCGCCGAGAGCGCCACCTCCGGGGGCCGCAGGCAGTAGCGCGCCAACTCGGTGCGCAGCGGCTCCAGTACGCCGTCCAGCCCGGCCGCCCAGCCGCCGATCACGACCAGCTCCGGGTCGATGGCCTGCACCAGCGCCGCCACGTCGTGCACCAGGCGCTGCAGGAACCGGTCGAAGGCCTCCCGCGCCTGGACGTCCCCCGACCTGGCGAGCGCGAAGACCTCGGCCACCGCGGACTCGTCCAGCGGGTGCAGCGGCGTCCCCGTCGTGGACAGCAGCCGTTCCGGCCTCGCCTCGCGGCCCAGCAGGTGAAGCGCCCCGATCTCGCCCGCGGCCCCGCCGAAGCCGCGGTGCAGCCGGCCCCCGATCAGCGACCCTGCCCCGGGGCTGAGGCCCGCCAGCACGAACACCACGTCGTCGGTGCCGACGGCCGCGCCCTTCCAGTGCTCGGCGACGGCCGCGGCGTTCGCGTCGTTCTCCACCAGCACCGGGCAGCGGAACGACCGGCGCAACCGCTCGCCCAGCGGCAGCCCCGTCCAGCCGGGCAGCGCCGTGCTCAGCCGCACCGCGCCGTCGGTCTCCACGATCCCCGGGCTGCCCACACCGACCGCCCACAGAGTGCTGCGCGCCACACCGGCCTTGCGCAGCAGCTCGGCGACGGTGCCGCGGACCCGCTCCAGGCGCTCCTCGGCCGGCAGCGCGTCGGCGACGTCGTGCGTCAGCGAGCCGAGGACACGGCCGCTCAGGTCCGAGAGCAGCGCCCGGATCTGCCGGGCCCCGATCTCGACGCCCAGCAGGTGCCCCGCCTCCGCGTGGAAGCGGAACCTGCGGGCCGGGCGGCCCTGTTTGCGGGCGTCAGCGGGCTCCTGCGGCGCCTCCACCACCAGGCCCGACTCCGCCAGGCCCTCGATCACGCCCTCGACCGTGGGCCGCGAGAGCCCCGTCGTCTGCACCAGTTCGGTCAGGCTCACGGCGGGCTCGCCGCGCAGCGCGTGGAGCACCACCGCGGAATTGATCCGCCGGAGCAGGGACGGGTCCCCGCCGCTGAGCCGCCCCAACGTACGTCCTCCCTGCTCGTGCGCGTGTTGGCCGGATCGTACCCGTCCCGGCGGCCCGCGGCGAGTGGCACCGGCACAGGGTTACTGACTCGATGTCAAGTGTCACAGGCGCGGGGTTTACTGGAGCCATGGACCTGCCCGGCCATGTGGCCACCGTCGACGCGCTGCGCGCCCGCCCCTTCCCGGCGCGCGAAGAGCGCTCCGGCGCGGTCGAAAGCGGCCCCGGTTACCACATAGCGGACCTCCGGATCGCCGAGGAGTTCTGGGACGCCGACGGGGACCCGGCGGACAGGCGGCAGGCCGAGGACGACATGGAAGCCGAGTGCCAGGCGCTGGTCGAGGTGTTCACGGAGCGCTGGGGCGCGCCGGAGACGGTCGACCTCGCCGCCCACCTCGAACGCCTCGTCGAGGGCGAGCCGGTGCCGAGCCCGCTCCGCACCCTGTGCAACTACGCCCACGAGGCGTGGGCCTGGCGCGTCGACGGCCGCTGGATCGGGGTGTGCGTCGGGCAGTGGGACCGGGAGCTGCCCCTCCAACTCGTCGCCGCCGTCGGCGACGCCGCGTCCGTACCCTGACCGCGTCGAACCCCTCGACGCCCCGCCGCGCGCCCACTACCCTTTGCCCGGAACAGCCTGATGTGTCATCAAGCGCGACGACTCCCGCCCCGCGGGCCCGGCACACACGGCGCGCACCGCTGGCACGGCTGACACAGCGATCCCGGCGCCATGGCGCCGTGCCGTACCGGGGGCCGTCATGCCGAACCCGAACCTCCTGCGCCGTGCCGCGAGAAGACTCCTCGCCGCCTCCTCCGCCCTCGTCCTGGGCGGCGCCACCGCACTCGTCCTCGCCCCCGCCGCCTCAGCCGAGCCCGCCACCCCGGCGGGCTACCCCGCGGGGGCGAGCGCCACCCGGTACGCGGGGCTCGCCTTCGACACGTGCACCGCGCCGGCCCTGTCCACGATCCAGGCCTGGAACGCCTCCCCGTACCGCGCACTCGGCGTGTACATATCGGGCGTCAACCGCACTTGCGCCCAGCCGCAGCTCACGGCCGCCTGGGTCACCTCCGTGACCAGGCTCAAGTGGCGCCTGCTGCCGATACACAAGGGCCTGCAGCCGCCCTGCGGCGCCCGGCCCGGCGACGCCAAGATCAGCACCACCGCCGGCTCGGCGCGGACCCAGGGCACCAGGGCCGCCGCCGAGGCCGTCGCCGCGGCCAAGGCGCTGGGCATGCGGCCCGGCAGCGCCCTCTACAACGACATCGAGCACTACACCCAGACCGACGCCGCCTGCCGCACCGGCGTGCTCACCTATCTGTCGGCCTGGACGAAGGAACTCCACCGGCTGGGCTACGTGTCCGGCGTCTACATGAACCTCAACCTGGGCGCCAAGCAGCTCGCCGACGTCTACACCTCGGCCTCCTACGCCCGCCCCGACGCCCTGTGGATCGCCCGCTACGACGGCGCCGACACCCTCAAGGGCTGGAGCGGCGTCGCCGACGCCAAGTGGCCCGTCCACCAGCGCGCGAAGCAGTACCGCGGCAGCCACGACGAGACCTACGGCGGCGTCACCGTCAACATCGACAACGACCGGCTCGACGCGCCCGTCGCCACCGTCGCCCTCACCTACAGCGTGACGAGTTCCACCGCCCTCAAGGCCCGCAGCGGTCCCTCGACGGCCCATCCCGTCGTCACCACCCACCCGCCCGGTTCCTCCCTGAGCGTGGTCTGCCAGACCCCGGGGCTGAAGGTCAGCACCACGTCCGTGTGGGACAAGCTCACCGACGGCACCTATGTCAGCGACCACTACGTCAGCACCCCGTCGGCCACGGGCTACAGCGCCCCCCTGCCGCGCTGCGTCCTCCCGTACCAGGTCACGGCGACCGGCGGCCTCACCGAACGCAGCGGCCCGGGCACCTCCCACGCCGCCAAGGGCACCTCGCCGAACGGCGCCCTCGCCTGGGTCGTCTGCCAGAAGTCCGGCTCCAAGGTCGGCACGACCAAGATCTGGGACCGTTTCGACAACGGCCGCTACGTCTCCGACCACTACGTGGCCACACCCTCCGCCACGACCTGGAGCAAGCCCCTCCCGCGCTGCTGAACCCCGCACGGCGTCAAGGGGAAAGCCCGTTCGGCGTACGGGTTTCTCAAGTTCCCTCGTTCGGTCACCGATGCATCCCGCGGGGGGTGGATCCGACGAAGGGACGATTCCTGTGACGTCAGCATCGACGCCACGCCCGGCCACCGGCCTGGACACCGTGTCCGTCGCCGTCGACGACCTGAGGGCCGGACGGCCCGTCATCGTCGTCGACGACGAGGACCGCGAGAACGAGGGCGACCTGGTCATGGCGGCCGAGTTCGCCACCGCGGAGACCCTGGGGTTCTTCGTCCGCTGGACCAGCGGCCTGATCTGCGCGCCCATGGCGCCGGAGATCGCCGACCGCCTGGAACTGCCGCTGATGGTCCCGCCCCGTCCCGGCTTCGACACGGCGGCCTACACCGTCTCCGTCGACGCGGTCGGGGCCGGCTCCGGGATCTCCGCCGAGGACCGCGCGCTCACGGCGCGCACACTCGCCGGCGCCGCCACCCGGCCCGACCAACTGCACCGCCCCGGGCACGTCTTCCCGCTGCGGGCCCGCGCCGGCGGCGTCGCCGAGCGACGCGGCCACACCGAGGCCACCGTCGACCTGCTGCGGCTCGCCGGGCTGCCGCCGGTCGGAGTGATCAGCGAGGTCTGCGAGGACGACGGTTCGGTCGCCCGCTTCGACCGGCTGCGCGCCTTCGCCGACCGGCACGGCCTGGCGCTCATCTCGATCGAGCAGTTGTCGAACGGACCGCGCCTCGCGGACCCCGCGACGGTGTGACCGGATGACCCGAGCGACGATCTTCGACCTGGACGACACCCTGGTCGACAGCGCGGGCACCTGGGTCCGCGTCTGCGCCGCCTTCGCCGCCCGCCACGGTCACCCGTGGCGGGCCGAGGACACCGCCGCCCTGCACGGCAACGGCCGCTGGGCGGCGTACGTCGCGGGCCTGTGCGACGGCGCGGCCGAACCCTCCGAGGTGGTCGAGGCCTGCACCGACGCGGCGACGGGCGAGGTCGCCGCGGGGCGGGTCCCGGCGCTGCCCGGGGCCGTGGACCTGGTGCTCGAAGCCGGGCGCCACGGCCCCGTCGGCCTGGCCACGGCGAGCCCGCGCCGCTTCGTCCTGGCGGTGCTCGACGGGCTGGGCCTGTCGGGACGGCTGAGCGCCGTCGTGTGCGGGGAGGACGTGGCCCGCGCCAAGCCCGCGCCCGACCCGTACCTGCGCGCGGCCGCCGCGATCGGCGTCCCGCCGTCCCGCTGCCTGGCCGTCGAGGACTCCCCGAACGGCATCCGCTCGGCGACCGCCGCCGGCATGCGCGTCCTCGCCGTCCCCCGGGGCGGCATGACGCTGCCGCCCGACGTAGCCCACCTGCCCGCGGCCCAGGCCCCCACGACGGCTGCCGCCCTGCCGCTGCTGACCCGCCTGCTCGCGCCCCACCCCGGCCCGCTGGTGCACGAGGGCACGGTGTGAGGCGCCGCGGGACCGCGGCCAGGACATGGCGCGGCGCCGCCAGGTGCCGGGTGCCCGGGGGGAGTTCGAGCCCGGACGGGAGGGCGTACGCGGCCACCGCGCGCAGGTGGCCGAGGACCTCGGCGAAAGCTCGCGGGTCACCCGGTGGTCGTCGAGGAGGTCCAGCAGCGCGTCATTCCTGCGACGCGTCGCGGAGGCGTCCGAACTCCTCCGTCATGGCCTGCGTCGACCAACCGGCGTTCAGGCCGCTGGGGTTGGGCAGGACCCAGATCCGGGTGCCGCCGATCGTGCGGTCCTGGGGGCCGATGCGGGCACGCGGCTCGGTGAAGGCGACGCGGTAGGCGGTGACGCCCACCACGGCAAGCCAGCGCGGCTCGTAGCGCAGGACCCGCTCCGCCAGCAGCCGCCCGCCCTCAAGGAGTTCGTCGCGGGTCAGTTCGTCGGCGCGGGCCGAGGCGCGGGCGACGACGTTGGTGATCCCGAGCCCGGAGGCGAGGAGTTCGTCCTGTTCCGCCGGGTCGAGCCGGCGCGGGGTGAACCCGGAGGCGTGCAGCACCGGCCAGAAGCGGTTGCCGGGGCGGGCGAAGTGGTGACCGGTCGCGGCCGACATCAGCCCGGGGTTGATGCCGCAGAACAGCACCCGCAGGCCGTCCGCGATCACGTCGGGGATGACGCGGTCGCGGGCGGCCTCCAGCTCGTCCTGGGTGGGGCGGGTCCGCCTGACCGTGGTCAGAGGATGGCCCCGGGGGTGTAGGCGGCCGCCTGCGGGTACCGGCCGGCGACCTCGGCGATCCGGCGTACGACCTCGGCGACCTGGTCCGCGGCCGCACCCGTGAAGGAGAGGCGGTCGGCCATGAGGGCGTCCAGCCCGCCGCGGTCGAGCGGGATGCGCTCGTCCTCGGCGAGCCGGTCCAGCAGTTCGTTGCGCTCGGCGCCCTTCTCGCGCATCGCGAGCGCGGAGGCGACCGCGTGCTCCTTGATGACCTCGTGCGCCAGCTCGCGGCCGACGCCGGCCCGCACCGCGCCCATGAGCACCTTCGTGGTGGCGAGGAACGGCAGGTAGCGGTCGAGTTCGCGGGCGATGACGGCCGGGAAGGCGCCGAACTCGTCGAGCACCGTCAGGAAGGTCTCCAGCAGGCCGTCGAAGGCGAAGAACGCGTCCGGCAGGGCCACCCGGCGCACCACGGAGCAGGAGACGTCGCCCTCGTTCCACTGGTCGCCGGCCAGCTCGCCCACCATGGAGGCGTAGCCGCGCAGGATGACCGCCAGGCCGTTGACGCGCTCGCAGGAGCGGGTGTTCATCTTGTGCGGCATGGCGGAGGAGCCGACCTGGCCGGGCTTGAAGCCCTCGGTGACCAGCTCGTGCCCGGCCATCAGGCGGATCGTCTTGGCGAGCGACGACGGCGCGGCCGCCAGCTGCACCAGCGCGGTGACGGCGTCGTAGTCCAGCGAGCGCGGGTAGACCTGGCCGACGGAGGTGAAGACCTCGGAGAAGCCGAGGTGCGCCGCGATACGGCGCTCCAGCTCGGCGAGCTTGCCGGTGTCGCCGCCGAGCAGGTCGAGCATGTCCTGGGCGGTGCCGACCGGGCCCTTGATGCCGCGCAGCGGGTAGCGGCCGAGGAGGTCCTCGACGCGGGCGAAGGCGACGAGCAGCTCGTCGGCCGTGGTCGCGAAGCGCTTGCCGAGGGTCGTGGTCTGGGCGGCCACGTTGTGCGAACGGCCGGCCATGACCAGCTCCGCGTACTCGGCGGCGAGTGTGCCGAGCCGGGACAGGACGGCGACGGTGCGGTCGCGCACGTGCTCCAGGGAGAGCCGGATCTGCAGCTGCTCGACGTTCTCGGTGAGGTCGCGCGAGGTCATGCCCTTGTGGACGTGCTCGTGCCCCGCGAGGGCGTTGAACTCCTCGATGCGCGCCTTGACGTCGTGCCGGGTGACCTTCTCCCGCTCCGCGATGGAGGCCAGGTCCACCTGCTCCAGCACCCGCTCGTAGTCCGCGAGTGCCTGGTCCGGAACCTCGATCCCCAGGTCCTTCTGGGCCCGCAGCACGGCCAGCCACAGACGGCGCTCCAGCACCACCTTCTGCTCGGGGGACCACAGGGTGGCGAGCTCCGCGGAGGCGTAGCGGCCGGCCAGGACGTTGGGGATGCGGGGCTTGGAAGTCACGTAGCGAGATTCTACTGCGCGTCGGCGCAGGTCAGCGCGCCGCACCGGTCTATGCGCGTAGCGTACTGGGGCGCCAGGGAGAGCGCGGTCGGGTCCAACGGTTGGCGGGCCGACCCCTGGGCGCCGCCCGGAAAGGCGACGACGCAGATCGTCGGGCTCTGCCTTTCCGCCGTGAGAACCCTGCGCTGGACGGCGACGGCCGTCGTCTTCTGCCTCATCGCCATCGGCGCCCGTTCGGCGACCCGTCACGCCTGGCGCAAGGCCCGGGGCCCGGGCGAACCGCGGACCGCCCGCCTTCCCGGCGGCAACCTCCGCCCCGGGAGGTCCTGGCGCCGCCGACGTCGGCGTTCGCTCAGAGCTCGAACGGTACGAGCTCCGCGCGCTTGGGCGGCAGGCCGTCGCCGGAGGAGCGGCCGGTGAGGCGGCGGCCGATCCACGGGACGAGGTGCTGGCGCGTGAAGCGCAGGTCGGCCGCGCGGCGGGCGGGCCACGAGACGGGGAGGGAGTCCGGCAGGGCCTCGGTCCAGTCGAACTGCGCGGTGTGCCCGAGGGTCTGCCAGACCGCCTCGGTGACCCGGCGGTGGCCCTCGCCGTCCAGGTGCAGCCGGTCCTCGGCCCACAGGCGCGGGTCGCCCAGCACATGGGCGCCGTACAGGTCCACCACGAGCGCGCCGTGCCGGGCGGCCAGGTCGTCGACGAAGCCGAACAGCTCCTCCATGCGCGGCAGGAAGCGCACCGCCACCGGGCCCCGGCGGGCCGGGCTGCGCATCAGCACCAGTTGCCGGCAGGCCGGCGCCAGCCGTTCCACGGCCTCCTCCAGCAGCGCGCACACCTTCGGCACGTCGCACTTGGGCCGCAGCACGTCGTTGAGCCCGCCCACCAGGGTGATCAGGTCGGCCTCCATGGAGGCGGCGGTCTCGACCTGCTCGTCGACGATCTGCTGGATGAGCTTCCCGCGCACCGCCAGGTTGGCGTAGCGGAAGCCCGGCGCGTGGGCGGCGAGCCGCCCGGCGAGGAGGTCGGCCCAGCCCCGGTAGGAGCCGTCGGGGAGCGCGTCGGACATGCCTTCGGTGAAGGAGTCGCCGAGCGCGACGAAGCTGGTGTGGGTGGCGTTCATCTGCATGGCGGGCGAGATCCTACCGGCCCCGCGGAGCGCCGCTTCAGGCGGCCGGTGCGTGGCCCACGAGCTCCTTCAGCACGTCCTCCATGGTCACCAGACCGAGGCCGCGGCCCTGGTCGTCGACGACCGCCGCCAGGTGCGCCCCGCTGGCCCGCATCGCCGCCAGGACGTCGTCCAGCGGGGTGGCCGCGCCGACCCGGGTGATCCGGCGCAGCGCGCCGCGTGGGAAGGGCTGGTCGTGGCGGCTGGGGCCGAGCGCCAGGGCGTCCTTCACATGGAGGTAGCCGAGGATGCGGCAGGTCTCGTCGGTGACGGGGAAGCGCGAGAAGCCGGACCGGGCGGCCAGGCGCTCCAGCCCCGCCGGGGTCGTACCGAAGCGCGCGGAGACCACGCGCTCCCACGGGACGACGACCGCGCGGACCGGACGGCGCCCCAGCTCCAGGGCGTCCTGCAGGCGGATGGCGGCCCGCTCGTCCAGCAGCCCGGCCTGACCGGCGTCGGTCACCATCCGGGCCAGCTCGTCGTCCGAGAACACCGCCGCGACCTCGTCCTTCGGCTCGACCCGCAGCAGCTTCAGCAGCCCGTTCGCGAAGGCGTTCACCGTGAAGATCACCGGGCGCAGCGCCCGCGCCAGGGTCACCAGCGGGGGGCCGAGGACCAGCGCGGTGCGCTCCGGGGCGGCGAGCGCGATGTTCTTGGGGACCATCTCGCCGAACAGCATGTGCGCGTACGTGGCCAGGGTCAGCGCGATGGCGAAGGACAGGGCGTGGATCGCGCCCTGCGGTACGTGCAGCAGGTGGAAGAGCGGCCCCAGCAGGTGCTCGATGGCCGGTTCCGCCACGATGCCCAGCACCAGCGTGCACAGCGTGATGCCCAGCTGGGCGGCGGCCATCAGCGGCGACAGGTGCTGCAGCCCCCACAGGACGTGGCGCGCGCCGCGCTCCCCGGCCTCCGCGCGGGGCTCGATCTGGCTGCGCCGGACGGAGATCATCGCGAACTCGGCGCCGACGAAGAAGGCGTTCACGACCAGGGTCAGCGCCCCGATGAACAGCTGCAGGAAGATCATCGCGCGTCCGCCGTCCCGTCGTCCGCGCCCCGCGCCCGCGTCGCGAGACCGTTCTGCGCGCGGGGCGCCGGGGAGATCAGCCGTACGTGCGCCGCGCGGTGGTGCGAGTCGTCGGTGACCTCGACCATCCAGCCGTTGACGTCGACGGTGTCGCCGGTCGCCGGGATCCGTCCGAGCCGCTCGGCGACCAGGCCGGCCAGCGTCTCGTAGGGGCCGTCCGCGATCCTCAGGCCGATGTGCGCGAGCTGGTCGGTCCGTATGGCCCCGTCGGCGTCGTAGACGCGGCGGCCGGTGCGGTCCTGGTGGATGAAGGCCAGGTCGGGGGTCTCCATCGGGTCGTGCTCGTCGCGGACCTCGCCGACGACCTCCTCCACGATGTCCTCCAGGGTGACGACCCCCGCCGTGCCGCCGTACTCGTCGATGACGACGGCCATGCTCATCGAGCCGGACAGCCGGTCCAGCAGCCGGTCCACGGTGAGCGACTCGGGGACCGGCACCGGCTCCCGCAGCAGCGGGGTGATCGGGTGGCCCTCCCGGCGTTCGTAGGGCACGGACAGGACGTCCTTGATGTGGACGATGCCGATCACGTTGTCCAGGCCGCCCCGGTGGACGGGGAAGCGGGACAGCCCCGTGGCGCGGGTGATGTCGGCGACGTCCCGGCAGGTGGCGCCCTCCTCCAGGGCGACGACCTGGACGCGGGGGGTCATCACGTTCTCGGCTGTCAGCCGGGCCAGGCTCAGCGTCCGCACGAACAGCTCGGCGGTGTCGGCCTCCAGCGCGCCGGCGCGGGCGGAGTGCCGGGCGAGGGCCACCAGCTCCTCGGGGCTGCGCGCCGAGGCCAGTTCCTCGGCGGGTTCCATGCCCAGGCGGTGCAGGACCCGGTTGGCGGTGTTGTTCAGGTGGCGGATCAGCGGGCCGAAGGCGGCGGTGAAGGCGGTCTGCGGCGGGGCGACGGCCTTGGCCACCGGCAGCGGGCGGGAGATCGCCCAGTTCTTGGGGACGAGCTCGCCCACGACCATCAGCACCACCGTCGAGATGCCGGTGCCGAGCACCAGGCCCAGCGACGCGGCCCCGGCGGCCGACATCCCCAGCGCGCGCAGCGGTCCCGCCAGCAACTCGGCGATGGAGGCCTGCGCCAGCATGCCGATGACCAGTCCCGTGACGGTGATGCCGAGCTGGGCGCCGGACAGCTGCACCGTCAGGCTGCGCACGGCCCGCAGCGCCGCCGGGGCGCCGCGCTCGCCCGCCTTCTCGGCCCGTTCCAGGTCGGTGCGCTCGACCGTGGTCAAGGAGAACTCCGCGGCGACGAAGACGGCGCAGGCCAGCGTCAGCAGCAGGGCGACGGCCAGGAGCAGCACTTCGGTCATCGGGACACCTCGGTCCCATGATCGGTCAGGCCGGGGTGGGGCGCGCGCCGCGGGCGTGGGCCAGGGGACCCGGGACGCGGCGGACTCGCAGGGTCGTCCATACGCCCATCGTAGGAAGCGCGGGCACAACGGACAGCCCGGGAACACCGCGGCCGGGGGAGCGCCCCGGACCTCGGTGGCGCGCTACGGGGTCCGCTCGAACGGCTTGGTCCAGCGGCGCCAGTGGTGCTCGGGCGCGTAGCCCGCCGAGCGCCAGGCGTGGTGGGCGCGCTCGTTGCGCTCCAGCACCATCGCGTCGCCGCGCCGGCCGCCCAGCGCGGTGAAGCGCTCCTCGGCCGCCGCCAGCAGGGCCCGGGCGACGCCCTGCCGCCGCCGCTCGGGGTGGACCGCCAGCCGGTACAGGTGGCAGCGCCAGCCGTCGAAGCCCGCGATGACCGTGCCGACGAGCACGCCGCCGGCCTCGGCGAGCAGCAGGGCGCCGGGGTCGCGTGCGATCAGCCGCGCGACGCCGTCCGGGTCGTCGCTGATGCTGGTGCCCTCGGCGGCCGTCCGCCAGAAGTCCAGCACCCGTCCGGCGTCGGCCGGTGCGGCGCCGCGTATCGCGAGATCGTCCATGCGGGTCAGCCAAGCAGCCCGCGGGCCCGGGCGGCGAGCGAATTACGAAGCGCCGTGCCCTTCGCCCGGCTCGCCGCGCCGCAGCTCCGCGATGACCCCGCCGCCGGGCCGCTCACTCGTGGGCGATCGCGGCCAGGACGTTCATCCGCGAGGCGCGCAGGGCCGGCAGCAGCGCCGCGACCAGCCCCACCACCACGGAACCGGCCATGACAGCCCCGACCGTGGTCCACGGCACGGCGAACGCCCGCATGCCCTCCAGGGCCAGCACCTCGTGCGTCACGACACCCCAGACCAGTCCCAGGGCGAGCCCCAGCACCGCGCCGAAGACCGCGATCACCACGGACTCCAGCCGGATCATCCGGCGCAGTTGCAGCCGCGACAGACCGATCGCCCGCAGCAGCCCGATCTCCCGGGTGCGCTCGATGACGGACAGGGCGAGGGTGTTGACGACGCCCAGCACGGCGATGATGATCGCCAGCCCGAGCAGCGCGTACACCAGGTTCAGCAGTACGGAGATCTGGGTGCGCACCAGCTCCTTGTAGTCGGCCTGGTCGCGGACCTCGACCTGCGGATAGGGCCCCAGCGCCCGCTCCAGGTTCGCCCTCAGCGTCGGCTTGTCCGTGCCGGGCGCGGCGTTCACGTACAGCGCCGCGTCCTGGCCGCCGGGGAGGAACCGCTCGGCGGTGGCGAGGCCCATGGTGAGGGTCGCGTCGTCGCCCAGCAGGGTGCTCTGGCTGGTGGTCAGCGCGCGCAGGGTGAACGTCGCCGAGCGGCCGTCGACGAAGCGCACGGGGATGCGGCTGCCCACGCGCAGACCGTGGTGGGCGGCGTACGTCGCGGAGAGCGAGAGGCTGTCGCGGGACAGGGCGCGCGCCGTGTCGCCCGCGGCGTAGTCCAGGTTGAGCGCCCGGTCCGCCCCGGGGCCGATGGCCGTCCCGGTCAGCTCGGCCGTGCGGTGGCCGGGCAGCGTCATCAGGACGGAGACGTACCGCACGGGCACCACCTCCCCGGCGCCGCGCACCTTCCGCACCCGCTCGGTGATCTCCTGGGTGAACGGCGCGAAGTGGGTGCCCTGCACGACGTAGTCCGCGCCCAGCGCCCGGTCGATCTCCTGGTCGAAGGAGCTCGCCATCGACGAGCCGGCGATGGACATGCCGGTGACCAGGGCCAGCCCGATCATCAGCGCGCCGGCCGTCGCGCCCGTACGGCGCGGGTTGCGCAGCGCGTTGCGCTGGCTCATCCGGCCCACCGGCCCGAAGACGTGGGGGAACGCCCCGCCCAGCACCCGGATCACCGGGCGCACCAGCAGCGGCCCCACGACCACCGCCGCGATCAGCGACAGTCCGATGCCGGCCCCCAGGAACGTCGCGGCGTCACCGGTGCTCCCGGCCACCGCCGCCCCGGTCAGCGCCCCCGCGGCCACCAGCGTGGCGACCGCGCCGCCCACCGCCCGCGACCGCAGGTTCCGCCCGGCCCCGGCGACCTCGGCGTCGGACAGCGCGGCCATGGGGGAGACCCGCGAGGCCCGCCGCGCCGGCAGGTAGGCCGCCACCAGCGTCACCAGCAGGCCGACGGCGAACGCCGCCACCGGCACGCGCGCGCGGATGACCATCTCGGCGGCGTCGATGTTCATCCCGAACACCCCGAGCAGCCGGATCAGCCCGGCGGCCGTGCCGATCCCGCACAGCAGGCCCAGGGCGGAGCCCACCAGCCCGAGCAGCAGCGCCTCCACCAGCACCGACCGCCGCACCTGCCCGCGGTCCGCCCCGAGCGCGCGCAGCAGGCCGAGCTCCCGGGTGCGCTGGGCGATCAGCATCGAGTAGGTGTTGACGATCAGGAAGACCCCGACCAGGACGGCGACCCCGGCGAAGCCCAGCATCACGTACTTGATCACGTCCAGGAAGGTGGCCAGGCTCTCCACCGCCGACTTCGCCTGCTCGGCCTGGGTCGTGTACGTGTAGCGCGGACCGAGCGCGGCGGCGATCCGCTTCTTCAGCACGTCGTCCGAAACCCCGGCAGCGGCGTCGGCCTGCACCGACGTCGCCACGCCGGTCTGCCCCAGCAGCCGCGACTGGGAGGTGGGGGTGTCGACGAACAGCAGGGCGGCGCCGGGATTGGTGGTGGTGAAGGTGGCGATGCCGACGAGCCGCACCGGGAACGCGCCGGGCTGCGCCAGCACCCGCAGCCGGTCGCCGATCCTCAGGTGCCGCTTCGCGGCGGTGTCGGCGTCGATCAGCGCCTCGTCGGGGCCGCGCGGCGCGTGACCGCTGGTCAGCCGGACGGGACTGCGCGGGTTCCCCGACCAGTTGGTGGCCAGGGTGGGGGCGCCCGTGGTCGGGCCGACCGGCTGGTCCTTCGCGTCCACGACGGTGGTGTTGCGGACGGTGACGTCGATCCGCGCGTCCGCGACGCCCGGTACCGCCTTCACCCGCTCCAGCAGGGACGCCGGCAGGGTGCGCACCTGTCCGGAGGCGAACTGCTGGTCCTCGGCGAAGGACTCCGGGGGTCCCACCGTCACGTCGGCGGACGTGGAGGCGAACAGGCGGTCGAAGGTGCGGTTGACGGTGTCGGAGAAGATCATGCTGCCGGTGACGAACGCGACCGACAGCAGGACGGCGAGCGCGCTGAGCAGCAGCCGGCCCTTGTGGGCCAGGAAGCTGCGCAGCGTCGCCCGGAGCATCCGGCGGTGCCTAGCCCTGCTTCCGCAGCGCGTCGAAGCGCTTGAGCCGTTCCAGGACGCCCTCCGCGGTCGGCTCGTGCATCTCGTCGACGATCCGTCCGTCGCCCAGGAAGAGCACCAGGTCCGACCAGGCCGCCGCGCCGGGGTCGTGGGTCACCATCACCACGGTCTGGCCGAGGGCGTCCACGGCCTCGCGCAGGAAACCCAGCACCTCGGCGCCCGCCTGCGAGTCGAGGTTGCCGGTCGGCTCGTCCGCGAAGATCAGCTGCGGGCGGGAGGCGAGGGCGCGGGCGCACGCCACACGCTGCTGCTGCCCGCCCGACAACTGCGCCGGACGGTGCCCCAGCCGGTCGCGCAGGCCCAGCGTGTCGATCACCCGGTCCACCCACTCCGCGTCGGGCCTGCGGCCGGCGATGTCCATCGGCAGCGTGATGTTCTCGGCGGCCGTGAGCGTCGGCAGCAGGTTGAACGCCTGGAAGACGAAGCCGACCTGGTCACGGCGGAGCCGGGTCAGTTCGCGTTCCGCCAGACGGGTGATCTCGGTCTCGCCGATCCAGACCTGCCCGGAGGTGACGGAGTCCAGCCCCGCCAGGCAGTGCATGAGTGTGGACTTCCCCGAGCCGGAGGGCCCCATCACGGCCGTGAAGCGGCCGCGGGCGATCTCCACGTCCACCGCGTCCAGCGCCACCACCCGGGTCTCGCCCGTCCCGTACGACTTCGTCAGCGCCGTCGCCCGCGCGGCGGGTTCCGCTCCCGCCTCGATGCCCTCTGTGTCCGCTGCCGTCCATGTCGACACGCTTGCCCCCCAGGATGAGGAAGTGCGCACTTGTCCGTATGCGACCCGAGCGTAGGTCGTCGGGTGCGGCGCCGCATCGTCCCCGAGGGTGAGCGCCGGGGCGCGCGGGCGGCCGCCGCGCGACCGCGAGTTCGTCCGGCCGAAACCGGCCGGCCGTCCCGGTACGTCTTCAGGTGCACCCGCGCCGGGCACCGTGTGACCGGGACGGGGACGAGGACACGTACCGAGGGGGGACCGAATCGATGGTGCACACACGAAGCCGGACCGGGTCCGGCGACCGCAGGCGCACGCGGGCCTTGGCGGGGGTGCCCGTGGCGGCGCTGCTGGTCCTGGCGCTCCAGGGGTGCCAGGACCCGGCGGCCGACGACGCCGGCGGCAAGCCGTCCGCGACCGCGCCGGGAGGCGCGGGCGCCGAGGGCTCGCCCGCGGCGCCGTCGGGGCAGCCGTCCGCGTCGCCGCCGGGCGGTACGGCCGACGGCGACCCGTGCGCGCTGGTGACGCAGCAGGAGGCCGAACGGCTCGCCGGTACGGCCCTCAAGCCCGGTCAGGACCTGGAGGGGACCTGCACCTACCCCGCGCCCGAGTCCGGCCCGACGGCCCAGGTCGAGGTCTTCGCGGGGGAGTCGGGGAAGAACTACTACGACGCCGAGCGCGGGCTCGGCCACGAGCTGAAGCCGCTCGACGGCATCGGCGACGAGGCCTGGCTGGAGGACGGATCGGTCTTCCTGCGGGTGTCCGGGCAGTGGGTCGCGATCCGGCTGGTCCGCAACGAGGAGCCGTCCCGGTTCGACAAGCCGCTCGAGGAACTGGCGCGCACGGTGGCGGGCCGCCTCTGAGCACGCGCTCCGCGTGCGCCCGGCGTGCCCCGTACGCCCCGGAGCCCGCACGGCTCCGGGGCGCACGGGCGCCGGGGCGGATGCGCCCCCGGCGGCCGCTTGTCTCTGCTAGTGCGGTGGCGCTAGCTTGACGGTATGGCCAAGACGCAGTTGAACGTGCGGGTGGACGAGACCACCGCCGCGGCCGCCCGGGAGCGGGCCGCGCAGCGGGGCGTCAGCGTCAACCGGTACATCGAGGAACTCGTCCGGAAGGACGCCGGGGAGCGGGGCCGCAGCTTCGTCGAGGCCGCCGCCGACTTCATGGAGCGCTACGAGTCGGTCTTCGCCGAGGAGTTCGGCGCGGAGCGCGAAGGCCGCCGTTGACCCTGCGGATCGACCTCGCATGGCTGCTCATGGTCGCCGAGCACAACACCCCCGGTGACCCGCAGGTGACCGACTGGGGAGCCCTCGTCGCCGCGGTCAGCCGCCACCAGGCGGAGATATTCGGCACGCCCGTCTACGCCGACCCCCACGAGCGGGCCGCGAGCCTGCTGCAGCTGCTGGTCCACGTTCCGGCCCTGGAACGCTCCAACGCGCTCTTCGCCTCCGCGGTCGCCTACGCCTACCTGGTGGCCGGCGGCCTGAAGGTCGCCACCTCCCCCGAGCGGGTGCGCGACCTGGCCCGGCTGGTCAAGAGCGGCACCGCCGACGTGCGCGAGATCGCCGACGAGCTGCGCTCCTGGTGCGTCTGAGCGCTACGGCCACTGGCGGCCGACCGGCACCTCGTGCAGGTGCGGGGCCGACAGGTGCAGCACCTCGTAGCGGTCGGGATCGGCGACGCCGGCGGGCGGCGTCCGGTCCCAGAGCGTGAAGAGGACGGTCTCCCAGTGGCGCGGGTCCACGGCCAGCACGGTCGTGTGGACGCCGGCCGTGGCGGCGCGCTCCTCCCAGGTCTCCAGCGCCCGGGCCACCGGCCCGCGCGGGTCGGCCCCGGCGGGCATCCGCTGCCGCAGCCGGCTCGCGGCGCCCGGCGCGGTGCCGAAGGCGGGCCCCGGACGGTGGGCGACGCCGGTCCAGTGGCTGACGTCCGGGCGCCCGAAGTCGTCGACGATGCCGCCGAAGCCGCCCCCGCCCCACAGGAAGCGGTTCATGCCGCCGGTGTCGTCCCAGAGGTAGAACGGGGCGTACTCGTTGACCGGGGAGCCCTCCGTGCCGCGTTCACGGATCAGGTAGGCCTTGAAGCCCAGGCCCTCGTAGTCGTCCGTGAGCCGGCCGCGGCCGGCGACCCGGTCCCGGATGATCTTCATGTCGTAGTCGGCGGGCAGCGTGATCCCGTACTGCATCGCGTACATGTGTCCCCCTGGGGTGCGGTGGCCGTGGGCCGGGCCCGCTCAGGCCCGCTGCGCCAGCAGCGCCAGCGCGCCGCTGACGGCCTGGTCGAAGGGCGCCGCGGTGCCGGCCGCCCGGGCGAGCACATAGCCGCCCTGGAGCACGGCCACGAGCGTGGCCGCGATGTCGCCGGTGTCGAGGCCGGGCGCGATCTCGCCGCGCGCCTGACCCTCGGCGAGCACGTCCGCCAGCCGCCCGCGCAGCCACTCGAAGGTCTCGTCGAGCGGCGCCCGCAGCTGGGGGCTCGTCACGACCTCCGGGTCCTGGGTGAGCCGTCCGATCGGGCAGCCCCGCAGCACGTCGCGCTCCCGGCGCAGGTAGCGGGAGACCCGCTCGACCGCCGTGCCCGGGAGGGCGAGTTCGCGCTCGGCGGTCTCCCGCATCTGCTCGGCGGTACGGCGGACGGCGGCGAGCGCGAGTTCCGGCTTGCCGGAGAAGTGGTGGTACATGCTGCCCTGGCCGACGCCCGAGCGCTGCTGGATGGCCTTCGGGCTGGTGCCGACGTAGCCGCGCTCCCAGAGCAGTTCGCGGGTGCTCTCGATCAGGCGGTCCGGCGTCGTCTCCATGGCAGCAGTGTACATACCAGTAGGTACAGAGCCGTGCTCGGTTGTGGTGCTCGGCCGTGGTGCTCAGCCCGGGCGCCGGACGGTGGCCAGGATGTGCGGGGAGCTCGGCAGGGGCAGCGTGAGGCCCTTGGCGCGCTCCGGGACGTGGAAGCGGCGCAGCTCCAGCACGTCGAAACCGGCCGCCTCGACCGCGGCGAGCGTGTCCCGCCCCGTCCGGCAGCCGCCGAACAGCAGCGGCCACAGGGTGCGGTCCGCCACCCACTGCAGCGCCGCGTGCCCTCGGCCCTCGGCCCGGCAGTGCTCCAGCAGCCGCAGCTCCCCGCCCGGGCGCAGCACCCGGTGGAGCTCGGCCAGGGCGCGTCTCTGGTCGCGTACGGAGCACAGCACCAGCGAGGCGACCGCCGCGTCGAAGGCCTCGCTCTTGACCGGCAGCGCCTCGGCGACACCGGGCACGACGTCCACCGGCACCTCGGCGTGCTGCGCGGCGTCCACGGCCAGCCGGCGCAGATGCCGCTCCGGCTCGATCGCCACCACCTCGGCGACGGTGCGCGGATAGTGGCGGAAGTTCAGTCCCGAGCCCGCGCCGATCTCGATGACCCGGCCGGTGAGTCCCGCGAGCACGGTCTCCCGGTGCGCGCCGAAGCCCGCGCGGGCGTCCATCACCGGACCGCAGCGGGCGTAGAAGCGGGCGAACAGCGGGTGATGGACCGCTTCGCGCGTCACGCCGGTACGGCTCCTCATGGCCGGACCTCCTTCGCCTGGGCACCCCTCCCTCCGATTCTGCCGCTCCGGAGCCCGTCCCAAGCCTCCCCGTACCGGGGCGAATTCGGCGTGTCGCCCGCCGTCCGCGCGCGGCCGCCCCCGGGCGCGTCCGTACGGGGACGCGCCCGGGGGCGGCCGGGGCGGGTCGAGCGCGGGTGCCGACGAGGCTCAGGCCAGGGCGGCGGGTGCCCAGTAGGAGGTGAAGGCTTCGGCGTCCCACATGCCGCCGATGCGGGGGGAGAGCCAGCCGGGTGCCGCCTCACGGAAGGCGGCGGGGTCGAGGGCGGCCGCGCCGGCGGGCAGGGCGCCCAGGAGCGGGGCGACGGTGACATCGGGGAGGTCGGTGAGGTTGCAGCGGGCGGCCAGGTCCGGGTCCTCCGGCCAGCTGCCGATGACGAAGCCCGCGCACTTCAGCTCCCGCGCCTTGAGGGACTCCGCGGTCAGCGCGGCGCCGTTGAGGGCGCCGAGCCCCGCCGGGGTGACCACGAGCACCGGGGCCGTCAGCATCCGCGCCGCGTCCGCCAGCGTCGAACCCACCTCGTCGAGGCGGACGAGCAGCCCGCCCGCGCCCTCGACGAGGACGATGTCGTGCACCGCCGCCAGCTTCGCCGCCGCCTCCGCGATGTCGGCCGGGCCCACCGGGGCGGCCCCGGAGCGCCGGGCGGCCGTGGCGGGCGCCAGCGGCTCGGGGTACCGGGCCAGTTCGACGCTGGTGACCTCGGGCCCGGCGAGCCGGGTGACCTCGGCGGCGTCGCCCGGCTCGCCGGGGCCCACCCCGGTCTGCGCGGGCTTGAGGTACGCGACGCTGTACCCGCTGAGCAGCGTGGTCGCCGCGATCGCCGCCGTGGTCACCGTCTTGCCGATCTCCGTGCCCGTACCGGTCACGAACAACACCGTCATGCCGCCTCCGCCGCCGCGCGCACCGCCGCGCAGATGCGCGCGATGTCCTCGTCCCCCGTGACGTACGGGGGCATCGTGTAGATCAAGTCCCGGAACGGGCGCAACCATACCCCCCTGCGGACGGCGGCCCGCGTGGCGGCGGCGAGGTCGACCTGGTGGTCGAGCTGGACGACGCCGATCGCGCCCAGCACCCGCACGTCCCGCACCCCCGGGATGCCGGCGGCGGGCGCGAGGCCGTCGCGCAGCCCGGCCTCGATCCGCTTGACCTCCTGCGCCCAGTCCTGGCCGAGCAGCAGGTCGAGGGAGGCGCAGGCGACGGCCGCGGCCAGCGGGTTGCCCATGAAGGTCGGGCCGTGGGCGAGCACCGGTACCTCGCCCCGGGAGATCCCGTCGGCGACGCGCGAGGTGCACAAGGTGGCGGCCATCGTCAGGTAGCCGCCGGTCAGGGCCTTGCCGACGCACATCACGTCCGGTGAGACCCCGGCCTGGTCGGCGGCGAACAGCGTCCCGGTGCGCCCGAAGCCGGTGGCGATCTCGTCGAACACCAGCAGCACGTCGTGCTCGTCGCACGCCTCGCGCAGCACCCGCAGATAGGCGGGGGAGTGGAAGGCCATGCCGCCAGCGCCCTGTACGACGGGCTCCACTATGACCGCGGCGAGCTCGTGCGCGTGATCGGCGATCGTCTCCCGCAGGTGGCCCGCGTACGCCTCCTCGTAGGCGGCCGGCGGGGCGTCCGCGAAGACCTGCCGGGGCAGGACGCCGGACCACAGCCCGTGCATGCCGCCCTCTGGGTCGCAGACGGACATCGGCTGCCAGGTGTCGCCGTGGTAGCCGCCGCGCCAGGTCATCAGCCGCTGCTTCTCCGGCCGGCCGAGCGAACGCCAGTACTGCAGGCACATCTTGACCGCGACCTCGACCGATACCGAGCCGGAGTCGGCGAGGAAGACGTGCCGCAGCGGCTCGGGAGTGATCTCCACCAGGCGGGCGGCGAGCCGCACGGCCGGCTCATGGGTGAGCCCGCCGAACATGACGTGGCTCATCCGGTCCAGCTGGCCGCGGGCCGCCTCGTTGAGCACGGGGTGGTTGTAGCCGTGGATCGCCGACCACCACGACGACATGCCGTCGACGAGCTCGGTCATCCCGTCGACGGGCTCGGCGAGCCGCAGCCGGACCCCGGCCGCGGACTCGACGACGAGCGGTTCCTGACGGCCCGGCATGGGCCCGTACGGATGCCAGACGTGCTCCCGGTCCAGCGCCAGCAGCTCGCCCGGGGCGAGCGGCTCAGGCATTGGGGGGCAGATCCGTGCCGGTGCCGCGGCGGCGCACGGCCACCAGGTCGGTGCGGGCGGCACCCGCGGCCGCCGGCTGCGCGGTCTCGCCCGCGCCGTGGGCGTGGCCGCCGCAGGGGCCGCAGCCGCCGCCCTCGGCCTCGCCGTGCGAGCCGCAGCCCGCGGAGGCGTGGGCACCGCAGCCCCCGGCCGCGGCCGCCGCGTCCGCGCGGTGCACGGGCAGGGTCACCTCGCCGGCGCCCTCCACCTCGAAACCGGCGTCCGCGATCATGTCGAGGTCGGCCCTGCCGGCCTGGCCCTCGCTGGTGAGGTAGTCGCCCAGGAAGATGGAGTTCGCCAGGTGCAGCGCGAGCGGCTGCATGGTCCGCAGGTGCACCTCGCGGCCGCCCGCGATGCGGACCTCCACATCGGGACAGACGAACCGCACCATCGACAGGATCCGCAGGCAGCGCTGCGGGGTGAGGTTCCACTCCTTCGCCAGCGGAGTGCCCTCGAAGGGGATGAGGAAGTTCACCGGGACGGAGTCGGGGTCCAGCTCGCGCAGCGCGAAGACCACGTCGACCAGGTCCTCGTCGCTCTCGCCCATGCCCGCGATCAGCCCCGAGCAGGCCGACAGGCCCGCCGCCTGGGCCTGTTGCACCGTTTCGACCCGGTCCGCGTAGGTGTGGGTGGTGGTGATGTCCCCGTAGGTGGCCTCGGAGGTGTTGAGGTTGTGGTTGTACGCGTCGGCGCCCGCGCCGCGCAGGCGATCGGCCTGCCCGTCGGAGAGGAGGCCCAGGCAGGCGCAGACCTCGACGCCCTCGTTCTGCTCCTTGATGGCCTCGATGGTCCTGGAGACCCGGTCCACGTCGCGGTCGGTCGGGCCGCGCCCGCTCGCCACCAGGCAGACCCGCTTGGCGCCGCCGGCGACCCCCGCCGCCGCGGCGGCCGCCGCCTCGTCGGGCTTCAGCCAGGTGTACTTGAGGATCCCGGCCTCCGAGCCGAGCCGCTGCGAACAGTACGAGCAGTCCTCCGGGCACAGCCCCGACTTCAGGTTGACCAGGTAGTTCAGCTTCACCCGGCGGCCGAACCACGCGCGGCGCACCTTGCCGGCCGCGGCCACCACGTCGAGGAGTTCCTCGTCGGAGGTCGCCAGCACGGCGAGCGCCTCCTCGCGGGTGGGCAGCTCGCGGCGCAGGCCCTTCTCCACCAAAGCATTGAGCAGTTCCATGCCGCGATCCTGACGCACGGCACGGGCCGCGGCCAATGGGACATCCCACAAGACCGCTCGCTCAGGGTGTGTGCATCACCACACCGTGCGAGACGGTCCGGCACACTACGGTGCTGCCGAACCCTCCGAGCCGACCCCAGGGAACGACCATGACCCGCGACCCGTTCGACTGGATCGACGCGCACGCCGAACGGCGCCGCGCCGCCGGACTGGTGCGCACCCTGCGGCCCCGGCCCGCGCACTCGCCCCTGCTGGACCTCGCCTCCAACGACTACCTGGGGCTCGCCCACCACCCCGAGGTGACCCGGGCCGGTGCGGATGCCTGCCTGCACTGGGGCGCCGGCTCGACCGGATCCCGGCTGGTCACCGGCAGCACACAGCTGCACGCCGAACTGGAGGCCGAACTCGCCGCCTTCTGCGGCTTCGAGGCGGCGCTGGTCCTCGCCTCCGGTTACGCCGCCAACCTCGCCGCCGTCACCGCACTCACCACCGAGCCGGGCACGCTCATCGTCTCCGACAGCGGCAACCACGCCTCGCTCATCGACGGCTGCCGGCTCTCCCGTGCCGGCACCGAGGTCGTGCCGCACGCCGACACCGACGCCCTGCGCAAGGCGCTCGGCGGCCACGACGGGCCCGCCGTGGCCGTCACCGACTCGGTCTTCTCGGTGGACGGCGACGCCGCCCCGCTCCGCGCGATGGCCGCCGCCTGCGCCGAGCACGGGGCCGCGCTGCTGGTGGACGACGCCCACGGACTCGGGGTGCTCGGCCCCGGGGGCCGGGGGGCGGCCGCGGAGGCGGGTCTGGCGGGCGCGCCCGGACTGGTGTGCACCGCCACCCTCTCCAAGTCCCTGGGCAGCCAGGGCGGCGTGGTGCTCGGCCCGGCCCGGGTCATCGAGCACCTGGTCAACGCCGCGCGGACGTTCATCTTCGACACGGGCCTCGCCCCGGCCGCGACGGGCGCGGCACTCGGCGCGCTGCGCCTGCTGAGGCGGGAGCCGGAGCGTGCCGTACGGGCCCGGGCGGTCGCCCGCGAGCTGTACGAGCGGCTGGCGGGGGCGGGGCTGGACGCCACCGCGCCGGACGCGTGCGTGGTGTCGGTGCGGGCGCCGTCGCCCGAGGCGGCGGTCGAGTGGGCCGCGGCGTGCCGTTCGGCGGGTCTGGCGGTGGGCTGCTTCCGGCCACCGTCCGTGCCCGACGGGATCTCGCGGCTGCGGCTCACGGCGCGGGCGGATCTGACGGACCGGGAGATCGGCGACGCCGTGGGGACGATCGTCCGTACGGCGCCGCCGCGCCCCTGAGGTCAGGGGCGTTCGGTCAGGCTCCCCGTCGTTACGGCGGCGAGGAACTCCGCCCAGGCCGCCGGGGGGAAGAGCAGGGCGGGGCCGCGCACATCCTTGGAGTCGCGTACGGCGAGCTGTCCCGAGAGCGGCCCGTCCCCGATGAGGGCCGTCTCGACGCAGTTGTTCGCCGCCGTGCTGTAGCTGCTGCGTCGCCAATTCACGCCGAAGAGGGACGCACTGGAGGTGACGTACTGAGGCAGAGCGTCGGACATGGGGGGTGTGCCTCCTTACGCGCCTTTGCGGATGCCGGAGATGAAGGACAGCGACTGCTCACTCGACAGGGCATGGGAGCGCAACCGATTGAAGGCAGCACCGTACGCCCTGACGTCCTCGTGCTGATCCAGATAGAGACTACTCGTCAAATGGTCGAGAACAACCACGTCGAGATCAGCAATGCGCGGAAATGAGAAGATTACGAAAGGGCCTGTGACGCCTATATGCCCACCGGCCGAGAAAGGCAGCACCTGCAGATGCACATGAGGCAGTGAACCCAGCTCCACAAGATGGCTCAATTGCGCCGCCATCACTCCGGGACCCCCGACGCTGCGGCGCAGCACCGCCTCGTCCAGCACCGCCCACAGCTCCAGCGGCGGTTCGGCGCGCAGCACCGCCTGGCGGGCCATCCGCACCTGCACCAGGGTCGCGATCTGCCGCGGACCGAATTGCGGGAGGACGGAACGGGTGAGCTCGCGGGCGTAGTCCGGGGTCTGCAGCAGCCCCGGCACGACCGTCGTCTCCAGGGTCCGCGCCCGGCAGGCGTCGGTCTCCAGGGAGATGAAGTCCCGGTAGGCGGAGGGGAGTTCCTCCCGGAACTCATGCCACCAGCCGCGCCGGTCGCCCTCGCCCGCGAGGGCGGCGAGCATCTCCCGCAGCCGCTGGTCGCGCACTTCGTACACGTCCAGCAGCGCCGTCACGTCCTCGGGGCGCACTCCGCTGCGGCCGGTCTCGATCCGGCTCACCTTGGACTGGTGCCATCCCAGGCGCTGGGCGGCCTCACCGCTCGTGAGCCCCGCCGTGTCGCGCAGACGGCGCAATTCCGAGCCGATCTTTCGGCGGCGTACCGCCGGCACCTGCTGCATGGTGTGTGCACCTCCCGGTTCCCGGCACCCTCGCCGGTCCCCGAGCGAAGTCTGCCGCGCAAATACGTTCTCTCGTAGCAGAGTTCACCGCTTTGGGCGACAGATATATGCATATAGCTGTGGTGGCACCGGATTAAGGGCACGATGGGTGACACTCTGGCGCGTGAGTGCCGTACGGGGACGTGCCGCGCGGAAGGCGGGGCACGGCGCCTTCGGCCGTCGCGCGCGCGGCCACGGGCGCGGCGGGCGCCGGCGTCCTGGTCACGGCGGGAAAGGGACAGCGTCGCCATGGCAGACCACCAGGAAGCATCCGTCACCCTGCCGAGCGACCCTGCCTCGGTCCCCGCGGTACGCCGCTACGTGAGCGACCTGCTGGTGGAGTGGGGCATGCCCGAGGACTCGGACCCCGCCGACTCCGTGCGTCTCATCGTCTCCGAGCTCGCGACCAACGCGGTGCTGCACACCTTCGGCCAGTCGCCCACCTTCACCCTCGACGTGCAATTGGACCGGGACGAGCAACTGCGCATCGGGGTCACCGACAGTCACCCCCGGTGGCCCCAGCGGCTGCCCGCCGCCGTCCAGCAGGACAACGGCCGGGGCATGGTGATCATCCGTCACCTCACGGCGGAGGCGGGTGGCACGCTCCTGGTCACTCCCACCGAGGAGGGCGGCAAGACGGTGTGGATCAGCCTGCCCTGGGCCACCGCCACCGTCGAGTGACACCGGTGGCCCTCAGTCCTCCCGGGTGAGCAGCAGCGCCTCGGCGCCCATTGGCACGCATCCCGGCGCATCGTCCACGGTGCCGCGTCCACGGTGCCGGTCGCGTCGCCCGGGAGCCCCGGCTCCCGGGCGACGCGACCGGGGTCACTTCACCCGGCCGTACCAGACACTGCGGCTCCAGATCTTCTCCAGCCGCACCCGCCCGCCGGGCTTGGGGGAGTGCCAGATCTTCCCGTGCCCCGCGTACATCCCCACGTGGTACACGTTGCTCCCGTAGTGGAAGAAGACCAGGTCACCGCGGGTCCGTGCGGACTTCCGGATGTGCCGGACGCTGTTGTACTGCGCCCCCGCGGTGCGGGGGAGTTTCTTGCCCGCCTTCTTGAAGGAGTAGAAGGTGAGTCCGGAGCAGTCGAACCTGCCGGGACCCGCGGCCCCGTACTGGTACAGCGCGCCCTTCTTGGACGCCGCGATCTTCAGGGCCTTGGCGGAGACCGTCGCCGCCTCGGCCTGCTGGGCGAGTTCGGGCAGTACCGCGGGACCGGCCACGGCGGCCGCCGTGAGGGCGGATACCGCCCCCAGCCGGCACAGGACCCCGGACATGGCTGTCGGCGCACTCATGCGCAACCCTTCGTCGTCCGCCTGCGAAGGATGACCTGTCGGGTTCGGGCAGGCGAAGATGCCCGGCCGCGGATGCGGCTTCACCCCAAGGGTCCGGCGACCGGCGCCGGACCCGTCGTGCTCGGGTCCTCCGCTCCTGCCGATGCGTCGTCGTCGACCTGGCATCCGCGCGGCGGCAGGATTCGGCGTCCGCGCGGACCGCCCCGCCGGGATGACGGGGGCTTGTCGTCGAAGGGATGATCACCCACCGAAGCGTCCGATTCCCAGCGCAACCGGTCGAATGTGAGTCTGTTCACGACTCACCTATTCGGGTGGACTTCACGACACATGGCCCGGACTGACGACTCGAAAGCAGTCGAACACCAGGGACGGAGCGTCAGATTCCGGATGGGTGCGGCCATATCGCGCAACTCGGGTCCACTCTGCCGTCCACGGCAGATACAACGATCGGGCGAGTCCATTCGGTTCGAGTTCGCGCCGCCCGAACGGACCAGTGTGTCGTGACGCTCCGTCAGCGAGGCGTTGACGGCGGCAAGGTGACCTGACTCGTGCGCCGTTCGCCGTCGAGCACCCGCAGCGCCCGTTCCATCGTCGCCGTGTGCACCTCGTTCTCCCCGCGCGTGTGCATCAGCGTCAGCGCGTCACGCAGCTCCGTGGCCCGTCCCACCAGGGCCTGCGCGGCGCGCAGCGCCCCGTAGGTGTCCCTGGAGCGGGACGGGTTGATCCGGCCCAGCAGGTCCACGACGCCCAGGTAGGCGTCGACGAGCTCGCCCTCGGCCCGGGTCAGGGCCGGGAGCGGGGGCAGTTCGGGCACCACTGCCGGTCACCGCAGGGCGCGCGGTGCGCGGCCGGCGCCGTCCTTGCGGCTCACCGTCAGCCGGTCCACCAGGCCGTAGGCGAGCGCCGACGGGGCGTCAAAAATGGTGTCCCGCTCGATGTCGGCCCGGATCCGCTCCGGGTCCTGCCCGGTGTGCCTGACCAGGAGCTCCTCCAACTGGTCGCGCCGGCGGAGCAGTTCCCTGGCCTGGATCTCCAGGTCGGCCGTGGTGCCCTGGATCACCTCGGCGAACGAGGGCTGGTGGATCAGCACCCGCGAGCCCGGGGTCGCCAGCCGCTTGCCGGGCGTTCCGGCGGCGAGCAGGACGGCCGCCGCCGAGGCCGCCTGGCCGACGCACACCGTCGACACGGCGCAGCTGACGAACTGCATGGTGTCGTAGATCGCCGTCATCGCGGTGAAGGACCCGCCGGGGGAATTGATGTAGAGCGAGATGTCCTGCTCCGGGGCGGCGGCCTCCAGGTGGATCAGCTGGGCCATCACGTCGTTGGCCGAGGTGTCGTCGATGGGTGTCCCGAGCAGGACGATGCGCTCCTGGAGCAGCTTGGAGTACGGGTCCATCGAACGCACGCCCTCGCTGGTGCGCTCGGTGAACTCGGGCAGGACGTAGCGGGCGGTCGGTCGAAGCATCGCTGCACCTCCGTGGGCACCTGGGCAGGGGTGCCCGTCGCTGTAAAAAATGTACAGGACGTACATCTCGTTATGATGGGGAGCATGGCCCACGAAGTCCCGGTGACACAAGCGCGTGCGGAGCTGGCGGAGCTCATCAACCGCGTCGTCTACGGCGGTGAGCGGGTGGTCGTGACCCGTCACGGCAAGCCGCTGGTCGCTCTCGTCTCCGCCGCTGACCTGCAACGACTCCAAGAACTGGACGCCGCCCCCGAGGAGGCGGTGGTCAGTACGGTCTCCTCGGTGCGCGGGCCGGTGTCCGCCACGGGCGAACGCCGCCGCTTCGGCATCGCCGCGGAGCACCGCGGCTCGACGAACGCCCGCCACGACGGGACCTGAGCGGGGCTCGCCGCGGTCCGTGTGCGTGGCGGTGGGCGCGGCCGTCTCCCGCGCGGTGAGCGCCGCCACCGGCACGGGGCCCCGTGCATGGTGGCGGAGGCGTCACAGCGGATCGGGGAGCCCCCGGCGATTCGGGAAGTGCTCCGGTGCGCAGACCACTCCGGGGGAGGGGCCGCGCGCCCGCGTCCGGCCCGGCGCGACGCGCGCCCGTTCGGCCCGTTTCCGTTGGCGCGCACCCCTGCCCGGGACTCCCGCCGAGGCACAGGGCCGCGCGCTGTCGCCGCCCGGATCCGGCGCGGTCCGGCGAGGCCGGGAGAACCGCTGCGCGCATCCGGGATGAGCTCCTGAGGGATGGTGCGGTACGTCCTCAGGGCGGTGCGGCGCGGATCGGCCGTGGGGGGCCGCCATGTCCTTCGCCGCCGGGAGCCGGACCCCGCACGTGCCGCCCGCGGACGGTGGGCAGGGCCTGACCCCGGCCGTCGAGAATGCGCCCGGTGGGCCGGCCGAACCCGTGTCGCACGCCGGGCAGCTGACGCGCCGTGGCATGCTGCCGGGGGACGCCGACCCCGACGAGGCCGCCCGCGCCCTGATCGGCAGCGGCCGTCCTGGGGCTGACGCTTCACCCCGCAGGGCGGGAGTTAACGCGGACGAAACGCCGCCGAACTAGCCTGCGGCTTCCGGACAACGGCAGAGCGGATCCGCAGGCCGGGACGCCCCGCGGACCCGTTCACCCGGGACGACTGCGAGGTGTGGCCATGCAATTGACCCCCCACGAGCAGGAACGCCTGCTCGTCCACGTCGCCGCCGACGTGGCGGAGAAGCGGCGGGCCCGGGGCCTGCGGCTGAACCACCCGGAGGCCGTCGCCCTGATCACGTCGTACCTCCTGGAGGGCGCCCGGGACGGCCGCACCGTCGCCGAACTCATGGCCTCGGGCCGCAAGGTGCTCACCCGGGACGACGTCATGGAGGGCGTGCCGGAGATGATCCGCGACGTCCAGGTCGAGGCCACCTTCCCGGACGGCACGAAGCTCGTCACCGTCCACGAGCCGATCGTCTAGGGGCCGCCGCGTGATCCCCGGGGAGATCCTTCACGCCGCCGAACCCGTCGTGCTCAACGCGGGCAGGCCGGTCACCCGCCTGACCGTGCTGAACTCCGCCGACCGGCCGGTCCAGGTCGGTTCCCACTACCACTTCGCCGAGGCCAACCCCGGCCTCGTCTTCGACCGCGCCGCGGCCCGCGGCAAGCGCCTGGCCGTCGCCGCCGGCACCGCCGTGCGCTTCGAGCCCGGGATCCCCGTCGAGGTCGATCTCGTGCCGCTCGGCGGCGCGCGGATCGTGGTCGGACTGCGCGGTGAGACCGGAGGTGCCCTCGATGGCTGAGCTCTCGCGTGCCGTCTACGCCGACCTGTTCGGGCCGACCACCGGGGACCGTCTGCGGCTCGCCGACACCGACCTGCTGATCGAGGTCGAGAGGGACCTGTCGGGCGGCGCCGACGGCTCGGGCGACGAGGTCGTCTTCGGCGGCGGCAAGGTGATCCGCGAGTCCATGGGGCAGGCCCGCGCCACCCGGGCCGAGGGCACCCCCGACACGGTGATCACCGGCGCCGTCGTCCTGGACCACTGGGGCGTGGTCAAGGCGGACATCGGCATCCGCGACGGGCGGATCGCGGCCCTCGGCAAGGCCGGAAACCCCGACACCATGGACGGCGTCCACCCGGACCTCGTCATCGGGCCCGAGACCGAGGTCATCTCCGGCAACGGCAGGATCGTCACCGCCGGGGCCGTCGACGCCCACGTCCACTTCATCTCCCCGACGATCGTGGACGAGGCCCTGGCCTCCGGCATCACCACGCTCGTCGGCGGCGGCACGGGCCCCGCCGAGGGCACCAAGGCCACCACGATCACACCGGGGCCCTGGCATCTGGCCCGGATGTTCGCCGCGCTGGAGCACTACCCGGTCAACATCGGCCTGCTCGGCAAGGGCAACACCGTCTCCCACGAGGCGATGCTCTCCCAGTTGCGCGGCGGGGCCGTGGGCTTCAAGATCCACGAGGACTGGGGCGCCACCCCCGCCGCGATCGACGCCTGCCTGACGGTCTGCGAGGCGACCGGCGCCCAGCTCGCCGTCCACACCGACACCCTCAACGAGGCCGGGTTCGTCGAGGACACCCTCGCCGCCATCGCCGGGCGGGGCATCCACGCCTACCACACCGAGGGTGCGGGCGGCGGGCACGCACCGGACATCATGACCGTCGTCGCCCACCCCAACGTCCTGCCGTCCTCGACGAACCCCACCCGCCCGCACACCGTCAACACCGTCGAGGAGCACCTCGACATGCTGATGGTCTGCCACCACCTCAACCCCGCCGTGCCCGAGGACCTCGCCTTCGCCGAGTCGCGGATCAGGCCCGGCACGATCGCGGCCGAGGACGTCCTGCACGACCTGGGGGCGATCTCGATCATCTCCTCCGACTCCCAGGCCATGGGCCGGGTCGGCGAGGTCGTGCTGCGCACCTGGCAGACCGCGCACGTGATGAAGCGGCGGCGCGGCGCCCTGCCCGGCGACGGGCGGGCGGACAACCTGCGCGCACGTCGATATGTCGCCAAGTACACCATCAACCCCGCCGTCGCCCAGGGCCTCGACGGGGAGATCGGCTCGGTCGAGAGCGGCAAGCTCGCCGACCTGGTGCTGTGGGACCCGGCGTTCTTCGGCGTCAAACCGCAACTCGTCCTCAAGGGCGGCCAGATCGCCTACGCGCAGATGGGCGACGCCAACGCCTCTATCCCGACCCCCCAGCCGGTCCTGCCGCGCCCGATGTTCGGCGCGATCGGCGGCGCTCCCGCCGCCAACTCCTTCACCTTCGTGACGCACACCGCCCTCGAGGACGGCCTCGCCGAACGCCTCGCCCTCGGGAAGGAGTTCCTCCCGATCCGCGACACGCGGCGCGTCACCAAGGCGGACATGCGCGAGAACGACGCCATGCCGCGGGTCGAGGTGGACCCCGACACCTTCACCGTCCGCATCGACGGAGACGTCGTCGAACCCGCCCCGGCCGTGGAACTGCCCATGGCCCAGCGGTACTTCCTGTTCTGACCGAAGCAGGAGGACGATGAACCGCGCCGCGCTGCTGCTGCTCGCCGACGGCCGTTTCCCCGCCGGGGGCCACGCCCACTCCGGAGGGGCCGAGGCCGCCGTCACCGCGGGCCGGATCACCGGCCCCGGCACGCTCGAGGACTTCTGCCGGGGCAGGGTCCACACCACGGGCCTGGTGGCCGCGGCGCTCGCCGCCGCGGCCGCCGCGGGCGCCGACCCGCTCGCCCTGGACGAGGCCGCCGACGCCCGCACCCCCTCGCCCGCACTGCGGCAGACCGCCCGCCGCCTCGGCCGCCAGATGATGCGCGCCGCCCGCACCGCGTGGCCGTCACCAGGCCTCGACGCGCTCGCCACCGCCCGGCCGCGCGGCGCCCACCAGCCCGTCGTGCTCGGCGTCACTGCCCGGTCCGCCGGGCTCACCCCGCCGGACGCCGCCCACGCGGCGGCGTACGAGGCCGTGACCGGCCCGGCAACCGCCGCCGTACGCCTGCTGAGCCTCGACCCGTTCGCGGTGACGGCCGTCCTCGCCCGGCTCGCCCCGGACCTGGACGAGGTCGCCGCCCGGGCAGCCGACGCCGCCCATCGCTGCCTCACCGAGGGCACCGGCGCGCTGCCGGCCGCCTCGGCGCCCCTGCTCGACGTGTACGCCGAGGCCCACGCCGGCCGGCCCGTCCGCCTCTTCGCCTCCTAGGGGGAACCCTCATGCACCTGGACCACGAGCACACCGTCTTCCCGCAGCGGCACACGTGGGCCGGCCCCACCGCCCGCCCCGACGGCAGCCGCCGCGCCCTGCGCATCGGCCTCGGCGGCCCCGTCGGCTCGGGCAAGACCGCCACCGTCGCCGCGCTGTGCCGCGCGCTGCGCGACGAGTTGTCCATCGCCGTCGTCACCAACGACATCTACACGCGCGAGGACGCCGACTTCCTCCTGCGCAACGCCGTCCTGCCGCCCGAGCGCATCGCCGCCGTGGAGACCGGCGCCTGCCCGCACACCGCGATCCGCGACGACATCTCGGCCAACCTCGAGGCCGTAGAGGAACTGGAGGACACCGTCGGCCCGCTCGACCTCGTCCTGGTGGAGTCCGGCGGCGACAACCTCACCGCCACCTTCTCCAAGGGCCTGGCCGACGCCCAGGTGTTCGTCATCGACGTGGCCGGCGGCGACGACATCCCGCGCAAGGGCGGTCCCGGCGTCACCACCGCCGACCTGCTGGTCGTCAACAAGACCGACCTCGCCCCCTACGTCGGCTCCGACCTCGGCCGCATGGCGCGCGACGCGAGGCGGCAGCGCGGCGAACTGCCCGTGGTCTTCACCTCCCTCGTGGCCGAGAACGGCGTCGCCCCCGTCGCCGAGTGGGTCCGGGCGCGACTCGCGGCCTGGGCGGCGGTCCCCGCGTGAGCGGTGTCCACGCCACCGCGCGGATCACCGCCGTCCCGGACGGCCGCGGCGGCACCGCGCTGCCCGAACTCGCCGGTGAGGGGCCGATCGCGCTGCGCCGCACCCGGTCCGCGGACGAACGGGCGGCCCGGGTGACGGTCGTGGGTGCCATGACGGCCCCGCTCGGCGGCGACCGGCTGGCCGTGCACGTCACCGCCGCACCGGGCGCCGTGCTGCACGTGGACGCGGCGGCGGCCACCGTGGCGCTGCCCGGCCGCGGTGGCGAGCGGGCGCGCTACGAGGTACGGCTCACCGTCGGCGAGGACGCCGAACTGCACTGGCTGCCGGAGCCGCTGATCGCCGCGGAGGGCAGTGACCTCCTCATGACCACCACGGCCGAACTGGCCCCGGGTGCCCGCCTCGTGCTGCGCGAGGAGCAGATCCTCGGCCGGGCGGGGGAGCGGCCGGGCCGGCTCACCACCCGCCTCACGGTGCGGATCGGCGGCCGTCCGCTGCTGGACCAGGAGCTCTCCTTCGGGCCCGGCGCGGCGGGCTGGGCCGGCCCCGCCGTCCTGCACACGTACCGTGCCGCGGGCCAACTGCTCGTCGTGGATCCGGCGTTCGAGGAGAAGCCGGCGGAGGCGCGGGTGCCGGTGCGGGACGCGGAACAGGGCGAGTCCGTCCTGACCCCGCTGGCCGGTCCCGCCGCGCTGCTGACCGCCGTGGCCCCGGACGGGCTGTGCCTGCGCCGGTTGCTGTCGGCTAGCGTGGCCCCGTGACGTCCATAGACACCGAGAATCCCGGCCGCTACGGCCCCAGCGCGACCACCGAGGCAGAGCCGGAGCAGGTCGGTCCCGTCCGCACCGAGTACGCACCGGCCCACGACGGAGACCCCGACCCGGGCGAGATCGTCTGGACCTGGGTGCCCTACGAGGAGAACGACGGCCGCGGCAAGGACCGACCGGTCCTCGTCGTCGCGCGCGAGCGGGGCGACACCCTGCTCGCGGTGCAGCTCTCCAGCAAGGAGCACAACGACGACCGCGAGTGGGTCGCCATCGGTTCCGGCCCGTGGGACAAGTCCGGCCGCGCCTCCTGGGTGAACGTCGACCGGGTGCTGCGCGTCCACGCCGACGGCATGCGCCGCGAGGCCTGCGCGCTCGACCGGGGCCGCTTCAACATCGTCGTGAACCGGCTCAAGGAGCTGTACCGCTGGCGCTGACGCGCCCGCGGACCGGCCCCCGGGGCGAACGCCGCCCCGGGGGCCGTGGCCGGCGCCGGGTCAGGGCTTCACATCGGCGACGACCGCGTACTGCGTCGACTCGTGCTCCAGGATGCACTCGCGCAGCCCGACCCGCCGCGCCTTGAAGTCCTCGCTCGCCAGGTACGCGAGGTACTGGTCGAGCGACCGCCACTCGCTGGTGACGATCCAGCTGTCCGGGTCCACGAGGGACCGGCACAGCTGCGAACTGATGAAGCCGTCCGCCTTGACGACGCCGCGGTGCACGAGGTCGTATGCCTGCGCATACTGATCCCCCTTGCCCTCGTGAAGCCGAATCCGCAGAACGACGCGTGTCTTCGGTGTGCTGTCCATGGGACCTCGATCCTTTGGGGGCGCGAGGACCGTGCGCACGCCGCGGCCGCGCTGAGGACGGTGGCGTGGGGCCCGGGAGGGCCGCTCACTCGCACGGGGCGGTGCGGGATCGCGTGGCAGGGGCCGCCGAGCGCGGGTCCCGGGACGGTCGCCCGGGGGTGCGCCTCGTCCATCCCGGGGGGATGGCGCCCAGTCACCGCCGTCACTCGACTGTGCGGCCCTCACCAGGGCGGGGCAAAAGGCACTGGGCCGAACGGGTGAGGCCGGGTCGGTCGCCACGGGACCGAGGCACCCGTCGGCAGGCCGGTCAGCACCGCCGCCGCACCGCGGGACGCCGGCCCTCCCCTCGGCGGCGGAACGCGGCGGCAGCGCCGGGCCGAGCCCGGACCCGACGAGTTCCGGCACCGCCCGGACCCCGGGCCCCTCGTGCCGCCCCCGGAAGCCCTCCCCGGCCGCCGCGGATCGCTGGGCGCGGCCGCCCCGTCGACCAGCGTGACGTTGGGCTCTCCTGCGGCGACGCCGGCGACGGCCTCCGCGCGGTCCGGCATCCGCAGCGTCACCCGGGCGCGGTCACCGCTCCCGCGGCCGCGCCAGGGCTGCGGCCGTCCGGGCGCCGGCGGCCAGGGGTGAGACCCCGGCCGAGACCCCGAGGGCGAACCCCGGATCGTGGAACTCCCCGGCCTCGGCGAATTGTTGGGCGCGGCCGCCGCGTCGACCAGCGTGACGTTGGGCTTTCCTGCGGCGACGCCGGCGACGGGCTCCGCGCGGTCCGGCATCCGCAGCGTCACCCGGGCGCGGTTGCCGCTCCCGCAGCCGCGCCAGGGCTGCGGCCGTCCGGGCACCGTCGGCCAGGGGCGGGACTCCGGCCGAGACCCCGAGGGCGAACCCCGGATCGTGGAACTCCCCGGCCTCGGTGAATTGTTGGGCGCGGCCGCCGCGTCGACCAGCGTGACGTCGGGCTCTCCTGCGGCGACGCCGGCGACGGCCCCGGCGCGGTCCGACATCCGCAGCGTCACCCGGGTGCGGTCACCGCTCCCGCGGCCGCGCCAGGGCTGCGGCCGTCCGGGCGCCGGCGGCCAGGGGCGGGACTCCGGCCGCGGCCCCGTTGGCGAACCCCGGATCGTGGAACTCCCTGACCTCGGCGCATCGTTAGGCGCGGTCGTCCCGTCGACGAGCCCGACGTCGGGCTCTCCCGCGGCCGCCCGGGCGCCGGTGGCAAGGGGCGAGACCTCGGCCGCGGCCCCGGCGGCGAACCCCACCTGGCGACCCTCTTCCCGTCGGAGCCGGCCGGCGACGGTCCGGTGCCGAGGGCACGCCGCCAACCGCGGGTCCCGGCTCATGGATTGGTAAAGAAACACTCATAAGATCTTCTCCCGGAGGCCTCCGAGGCGAAAGGATCCCCCTGCAGTTGTGATCGGGCCGCCACGAGCGGCACCACCAGCAGGGGGAGTTCATGGTGAGACGCACGGCCGTGCTCGGGCTGACCGCGGCCCTGATAGCCGGCACCGTCGCCACGGCGGCACCGCAGACCGCGGTCGCCCGCAGCGCGCCGACGGCCCACGGACACAGCGGCGCCGCCGAGGCCCACGGCGTACGGATCGCCGCCGCGCACGCGGCCAGGAAGGGCATCGACTGGGCCGCCTGCCCGGCGGACTGGGGCATCGCGAGCCCCGTCGAGTGCGGCTGGGTGACCGTACCCGTCGACTACGCCAAGCCCTACGGCAAGACGGTCAAGATCGCGGTGGACCGCATCGGCAACACCGGCACCGCCGCCGAGCGCCAGGGCGCCCTGATCTACAACCCGGGCGGGCCCGGTGGCTCCGGTATGCGCTTCCCGCTCCGCGTGACGACCAAGAACCCGATCTGGGCGGCGACGGCCAAGGCCTACGACTTCGTCGGCTTCGACCCGCGCGGCGTCGGCCACTCGGCGCCCATCTCCTGCGCCGACCCGCAGGAGTTCGTGAAGGCCCCCAAGGCCGACCCGGTCCCCGACAGCGAGGCCGACAAGCGGGCGCAGCGCAAGCTTGCCGCCGAGTACGCGGAAGGCTGCAAGGAGCGCACCGGCGCCGCCATGCTGTCGCAGATGACGACGGCCAACACCGCCCGCGACCTCGACGTCGTCCGCGCCGCCCTCGGCGAGCGGAAGCTCAACTACCTCGGCGTCTCCTACGGCACCTACCTCGGCGCCGTCTACGCCACGCTCTTCCCGTCGCACGTGCGCCGCATGGTCGTCGACAGCGTCGTGAACCCGTCCCGCGACCAGATCTGGTACCAGAACAACCTCGACCAGGACGTCGCCTTCGAGGGCCGCTGGAACGACTGGAAGGCCTGGGTCGCCAAGTACGACTCCGTCTACCACATCGGCAACACCCCGGCGAAGGTCCAGGCGCAGTGGGAGAAGCTGCGGGCCTCCGCCAAGGCGCACCCCATCGGCGGGGTCGTGGGCCCGTCCGAGCTGCTCGGCCTCTTCCAGAGCGCCCCGTACTACGACTCGTCGTGGGCGGCCGTGGCCGGGATCTGGAGCGCCTACCTCGGGGGTGACACCCAGGCACTGGTCGACGCCGCGGCCCCCGACCTGTCGGACACCGCGGGCAACATCACCTCGGAGAACGGCAACGCCGTCTACACGGCGGTGGAGTGCACCGACGCCAAGTGGCCGCGCGACTGGCGCACCTGGGACCGTGACAACACCCGGCTGCACGCCAAGTACCCGTTCCTGACCTGGTCCAACGCCTGGATGAACCTGCCGTGCGCCACGTGGGGCGTCCCGCAGCAGACCCCGGTGGAGGTGCGGACCGGCCACGGCCTGCCGCGCGTCATGATCGTCCAGAGCACCCGTGACGCGGCGACCCCGTACACGGGCGCCGTGGAGCTGCACAAGCGGCTCAAGGGCTCGCTCATGATCACCGAGAAGGGCGCCGGGTCGCACGGTGTCACCGGCCTGGTCAACCCCTGCATCAACGACCGCGTCACCGGCTACTTCGTGACGGGCAGGCTCGACCGGTCCGACGTGACGTGCGCCCCGCACGCCGCGCCGGTACCGCCCACGAGCTGACACACCGCGGTACCAGAGCGGACGGCCCCGTCGCGCCCCCGAGGCGCGGCGGGGCCGTCCGGCGTTCCGGGCCCGGGAGGCTAGCCGAGCCGCACCCCGGTCGTGCCCGCGCCCTCGTTGCCGTCGCCGGTGTTGACCGTGCCACGCGGCTCGAACATCAGGATGCGGGTGCCCTCCTCGGCGCGCGGCCGGTGCGGGACGCCGCGGGGGACGGTGAACACCTCGTGCGGGCCGAGGGTCACCGTGCGGTCCGGCAGTTCCAGGTGCAGCCGGCCGGCGAGGACGAGGAAGAACTCGTCGGTGTCCGCGTGCGCGTGCTCGGGGAAGTCGCCCTCCACGTTGGCGACCTTGACGTCGTAGTCGTTGACCTCGGCGAGGACGTGCGGCATCCACTTCTGGTCCACGGCGTCCATCACGGTGTCGATGTTGCGCTTGTCGCTCATGGGACTCCTCTACCCGGGGAAGGCGGCGGCGAATGCGGCCCGGATGGGCGAGTCCGCGCGCCGGTCGAGTACGGCGAAGACGACCCGGCCGAAGTGGTCCGCGAACCGCCCGCCCGGGCCGAGGTGCTCGCGGAAGGCGGCGGCGACGGCCGCCGGGTCGTTGCGGAACACCCCGCAGCCCCAGGCGCCCAGCACCAGGGAGGGGTAGCCGTGCGCCGCGGCGACCTCGAGCACCCTGCCCGCCCGGGTCGACAGCGCGGCGGGCACGCGGTCCGCGGCGTCGGGCTCCTGACGGAGGATCACCCCCGCGTTGGGGGCGGCTGAGGTGAGGAAGCCGGCCTCGAAGGGCTCGTCCAGCAGGACGCCGTGCTCGTCGCGGAAGACCGGGACGCCGGGGGAGTGGATCACCCGGTCGCTGTAGAAGGGGCTGCGGTCCGCCCGGTGCCAGTCGTAGAACTCGCGCACCGTGAGCAGCGTCGTGTAGAGCGCCGAAGCGCGGCACAGCGCCTCCTCCTGAGCCTGCGCACCGTTGACGTAGCCGCCGCCGGGATTGCGGGCCGAGGCGAAGTTCAGCACGGCGACCGGGACCCCCGGGGCCCGCCCCGCCAGGCGGCGCGCCGCCTGCAGGCTGTCCTCGCCGGTCACCTCGAAGGCCGTGGGCCCGATGGGCTCCGTGCCGGGACCGGTGCCGGTGCGGGGACCGGGGTCGACGGGTTCCGGGCCGTACATCCGCGTCCCCCGCACGGCCCGTGCGACGGCCTCCCCGATGGCCACCTCCACGCCGCGCGCCGTCCGGTAGCGGCCGGTCGCGACGAGGCCTTCCGTCTCCTTGGCGAGGGCCCGCAGCCGCGCACTCATGTCCTGTCCCTTCCCACGGCTCCGAGGCTAGTTGGCCTCCCCGGGCCCGGCGAGCGGTTTTCCGGCGGCCAGCCAGCGGTCCTCGGCCTCGTAGTCGAACAGGTCGCCGAAGCGGTCGTACGTCGACGCCAGGACGGGGAAGGCCGCCCGCCAGTCCCGTCCGCCGAGCCGCTCCACCAGCCACGCCACGTTCTCCGGCAGGGACTCCGCGTATCCGGTCACGGCGCGGTAGCCCAGTTCCCGTTCCGCGGCCGACATGTCCAGCACGAAGGGGTGCGCCGTCGTCCACGGGGTGTCGCCGACGTTCTTCGCCGGGGGAGGGCCGTCCACGGCGTACGTCCGCGCCTCGTGGCCGAGCACCGCGGCGATCGCGTCCGCGATCTCCGCCACCGTCGGGGCGTACGGGTCGCCGGCGTTGAGCACCCGGGAGCCCGGGCGGCGGGCGGCCAGCCGCACCAGTTCGGCGAGGTTCGCGGCGTGCACCGGGTGGAAGCGGCTCTCCCCGCCGTACGCGAGCACCCGGAACGGCCGCCGGTCCACGGCCCGCTTGACGAAGTACAGCTCCCTCGGCCGCAGGCTGTGCGGGCCGTGGACCGCCCCGGCGCGCAGCAGCGTGACGGGCAACCGCCCCTCCGCCGCCAGCAGGTCGCGCTCCAGCGCCACCTTGCGCGCCGAGTAGCCGCCCTCGCCGGGGGCCAGCACCGGCTGCGTCTCCGCGACGGGCACCGGGAAGGCGGGCGCGCCGCCCGGCTCCCCGTCGGTGTCGAGGCTGCGGCCCCGGCCGTCCTCGTAGACGGAGCAGCTGGACACGACGACCGCGGAGCCGATCCGGTCCGCCAGCTCCGTCAGCTGCCGCGCGTGCTCCGGCCCGTAGGCGACGCAGTCCAGCAGCACGTCGCAGCCCTCGCCGAGCGCCGCCGCCAGCGCCGCGGTGTCCTCGCGGTCCACGGTCACCGGGCGGACCCCGTCGGGCCACTCCACCTCACCGCCGCCACCGCGGGAGGCGGCCCGCACCTCCCAGCCGTCCCCGGCGAGGGCGCGCACCGCCGCCCGGCCGATCTGTCCCGTCGCACCGATCACGAACGCAGTTCCCGTCATGACGGCGACGCTAGGCGGCCCGCGGGCGGCGGGACCAGGGTCGTTCGCCCTGCGCGGATCCGCGCAGGGCGCAACCGGTCAGGCGCCTCGGCGCAGCCGGGAGCCGATGCCGGACTGGCCCTGCTGCTCGGCCTTGACCTCGGCGGCGTACCGGTCGACGTACTCCTGGCCGGACAGGGCGAGGATGGCGTACATGATCTCGTCCGTGGCCGAGCGCACCACATAGCGCTCGTTGTCCATCCCCTCGAAGCGGGAGAACTCCATCGGCGCGCCGAAGCGGATCGTCACCGGCTTGATGCGCGGCAGCCGCCGCCCGGCGGGCTGGATCTCGTACGTGCCGATCATCGCGCACGGGACGACCGGGACCTTGGCGCGGATGGCCATGGCGGCCACGCCGACCTTGCCCTTGTAGAGGCGTCCGTCGTGGGAGCGGGTGCCTTCGGGGTAGATACCGAGGAGCTCGCCCTTGCCGAGCACCTTCATCCCCTCGCGGATCGCCGACTCTCCCGCCTTGCCGCCGGAGCGGTCGACCGGGATCTGCCCGATGCTGTGGAAGAACGCCGCGGTCAGCCGCCCCTTGAGGCCGGTGCCGGTGAAGTACTCGGCCTTCGCCAGGAAGGTGATCCGGCGCGGCAGGATCGCGGGCATCAGGAAGTGGTCGGAGAACGACAGGTGGTTGCCCGCGACGATCGCCGCGCCCTCCTCCGGGATGTTCTCCATGCCCTCGATCCTCGGGCGGAACAGCACCCGCAGCAACGGGCCGAGGACCACGTACTTGAGCACGTAGTAGAACACGGACTGACTCCCAACTGGCGCCGATCGGCTCCGGGCGGCGTTCTGCCAGGTCACAACGCGATTCGAGGATCGTCAGTCTAGGCGCGGCGGATGCCGCGCGTCACCGGGCCCGCACGCGTCCGCCAGGTGAATGGTCCGGACCTGACCTGTCGTCACGTCCGGTCCCGGGCCTGGGCCCGGACGCGAGCGCCGCCGCGCCCGTCCCGGCCGCGGCGGCCGGCTCCCGCACACCGGCCGTTCAGTGTCCGGCCGTGCCCTCGCGGGCGTGGCGGGGCAGCAGGAAGGCGGCCGCCAGCGCCGCGACGAACGCGGCCGCGGCCATGAGCGCCGTCCACTGGGTCGCGGGCACCGTCCCGCCGTCGGCGGCGTAGGAGAAGAACGCCGTGCCGAGCACCGCGACGCCGACCGAACCGCCGAGCTGCTGCACGGCGTTGAGGACACCGGAGGCCGAGCCGGTCTCGCGCTCCTCGACGTCGGCGAGGGCGATGTCGAAGAACGGCGCCATGACCAGGCCCATCGCGAAGCCGTTCAGCAGGAGGGCGGGCAGCAGCTGCCAGGTGGTGGCACCGTGGCCCGCCAGGTGCACGGTGAGCGCCAGCGCGGCGACCGCCACCGCCGACAGCGCGAAGCCGGCCTGGATGGTGCGCCGGCCGTACTTGGGGCCGAGGACGGCACCGGAGAGGACCGCGCCCACGACCGTGCCGGCGGACCAGGGGATCATCGACGCCCCGGCGTGCAGGGCGCTGTAGCCGAGCCCCACCTGCAGATGCAGGGTGAGCACCAGCATCAGGCCGCTGACCGCGGCGAAGAAGGCGACGCCCACCACGAGCGCGGCGGAGAAGCCGCGGTGGCGGAAGAGCCCGGGTTCGACGAGCGGGGAACCGCCCCGCGCCACCAGCCGCCGCTGGTACCAGGCGAAGACACCGAGCACCGGGACCGCGCCCGCCATCGACAGGTACGTCCACAGCGGCCAGCCGAGGTCGCGGCCCTGGACCAGCGGGTAGACGAGCATGAGCACCCCGAGGCTGACCAGTGCCGACCCCGGCAGGTCCAGCCGCGGCGCGTGCGGCGAGCGGCCCTCGGGCAGGATGCGCAGCGCGACGGCGAAGGCGACGACGCCGATCGGGACGTTGATCAGGAACACCGAGCGCCAGCCGGAGCCGAAGAGGTCCGCGTCGGTGAGGAAACCGCCGAGCACCGGCCCGGCGACCGCGGCGAGACCCATGACCGGCCCGAACGCGCCGAAGGCCGCCCCCTGCTCCTTCGGCGGGAACATCTGGCGCAGGATGCCGAGGCCCTGCGGCACCATCATCGCGGCGAACAGCCCCTGCGCGGCCCGCCCCCCGATCAGCGTCCCGGCGGAGCCCGCGGCCGCGCACAGCGCGGAGCACACCGTGAACCCGCCGAGCCCGACGAGGAACATCCTGCGGCGGCCGACGATGTCGCCGAGCCGCGCCCCGGTGATCATCAGTACGGAGAAGGCCAGCGTGTAGGCGGCGGTGATCCACTGGATCTGTGTGGAGCTGCCGCCGAAGTCCGCGCGGATCGAGGGCGAGGCGACGCCGACGATCGTGGCGTCGAGCAGGTCCATGATCTCGACGGCGAGGATCACGGCCAGCCCGAGCTTGCGCAGGGGATGGCCGGTGGCCGGGGGAGCGGGCGGGGAGAGCGCCTGGGTGCTCATGGGGTCCTCCATCGGGGTGGGTGGCGTCCTGTTGGACGAACGCCGTTCGTGTTAAACGAACAGTGTTCTAAACAACGAACGACGTTCGTGTCAAGTACGCTGTCCGTGTCCCGCTCCCGGAGGTACGCAGCACGTGACATCGGTCCCCGTCCCGCCCTGGCGCGCCGAGCGCAAGAAGGCCCCCCGTCGCAGCCTCAGCCGCGAGGCGATCGTCACGGCGGCCCTCCACGTCGTCGACGCCGAGGGCCTGGACGCGCTGAGCATGCGCCGGGTCGCCCAGGAGCTGGACACCGGCGCCGCCTCGCTCTACGCGCACGTCGCCAACAAGGAGGAGCTGCTCGAGCTGCTCCTCGACCGCATCCAGGCCGACGTGACCCGCCCCGAGCCGGACCCCGAGCGGTGGCAGGAGCAGATCAAGGAGCTGGCCCGGCAGGGCCGCGGCGCCCTCGTCGCCCATCGCGACCTGGCGCGCGCCGCCATCGGGCAGGGCATCCCCTTCGGCCCCAACGCCCTCCTCAACGCCGAGGCGATGCTCGCGATCCTCAAGGCCGGCGGCCTCTCCGACCAGGTCTGCGCCTACGGCGTGGACGCCCTCGCGCTCTTCATCACGGCCACCGCGGTCGAGGAGAGCCTGCGCAGCCAGGGTTTCGGCGAGAGCGGCGTCACCCTCGACGAGCAGATCGTGCGCATCCGCGAGTACTTCGGCTCGCTGCCCCCCGAGGGCTTCCCCCACATCACGGGCATGGTCGACGCTCTCATGCGCGACGAGGGCGACGAGCGCTTCGAGTTCGGCCTCGACCTCCTCGTCTCCGGCCTCGCCCGCCACGCTCCCGCCTGACACCGGGGGCTCCGTCCGCTCCGTCAGGTGTTCGGCACCCCGGTCCGGCCGGTGTCATGTACTCGGTGGGGGCTGAGTACATGCGCTCTGGTGGGCGAAGCGGCGGGAGGGGACGCTCGGGTCATGCCTCGAGAAACCGCGAATCCCCTGTCCCGGCTGCTGCCGGTCCTCCTGCAGGCCGTCGTCGCGTCGGCCGCCTGGGCTGCGTGGCTGGGCTGGGACCAGCAACGTGATGTGCGGCCCGACGGGTCGGAGACGGGCCCGTATGAGGCGTGGCAGGTCGTGGGGCTGGTGCTGACCCTGCTGCCGCTCGTGTGCTGGGCCGCGTCACGGGGCCGCGTCCCGGCCGCCGTGCTCGGCACCACGGCCGGCCTGACCGCCGCCGCCTTCTACGACTGGTCGGACGACTCGAGCGGCCTCTTCCTGGTCGGCGTCGGGATGGTCGCGGCCGGGAGCCTCGTGGTGACCGCCGTCGTCGCCGCGGTGACCGCCTCCGTGGTACGGCACGGGCGACGTACCGGAGCCTGACGTCCCTCGAGAGACCCCGCCCATGCCCATGCCCCCAGAATTCACTGGAACGACCTTGTAGGGAAAGTGGCGCCGTTCTACTCTCCTGCCAAGGCAGCCACGGGGAGGGTGACATGGGGACGGGTTCCACGGGTTCCGCGCCGGCGGACACGCGGATGATGGGGATCGTGCACGGCGCACTCCGCCGCGACCTGGAGCGCACGCGGACGGTGCTGACCTCCGAGCCGCATCCGCAGCCGCGACAGGGGAGCGCGGTCGGCCGCCACGTCGTGTGGCTGATGGAGTTCCTCCACACGCACCACACCGGTGAGGACGAGGGCCTGTGGCCGCTGGTGCGCGAACGCGACCCGGCCACCGGGCCGCTGCTGGATTCCCTGGACAGCGACCACCGCAGGATCACCCCGGCGGCCGTGACCGTGACGGACGCCGCCCGGCGGTACGCGGAGACGGCCTCCGACGAGGCGCGCATCAGGCTCCTCGCGGCGCTCGAGTCGCTGACGGCCGTTCTCGTGCCGCACCTGGAGCGCGAGGTCGCGGAGGCCATGCCCGTGGTGTCGGCGACCCTCACCCAGGCCGAATGGCACGCCTGGGACCAGGAGTACAACGTCAGGTCCAAGTCGTTGACGCAGCTCGGCATGGAGGGGCACTGGATGCTCGACGGCATCGACCCGGAGGGGCACCGGATCGTGGTCCGGCTGGTGCCCCCGGTCCCGCGCTTCGTCCTGCTGTACGGCTTCGCCCGCGCCTACCGGCGCCGCCGCGCGGAATGGTGGCCCGCGCGGGATCGCGCGCGGAACGGAACGGCGCGCTGATGGCGACGGAGGAACCGCCCCGGGCACGGCGCCCGTACCGCTCACCGCGACGCGAGCAACAGGCAGGGGAGACACGGGCCGTGGTGCTGGCCGCGGCCGTCCGGCTGTTCGGCGAGCACGGCTGGGCGGCGACCGGGATGCGTGACGTCGCCCGCGAGGCCGGGGTGTCGGTCGAGACGGTGTACGCGGGCTTCCGGTCCAAGGGCGAACTGCTGATGGCCGCGCTGGACGTCGCGGTGGTCGGCGACGCGCGGCCCGAAACGCTCGCCGAACGCACGGAGTTCGCCGGACTCGGGTCCGGCACCCGGCAGGAGCGGATCGCCGCCGCCGCACGCCTGGTCACCGTGATCCACCGGCGCACCGCCGGGGTGCACCTCGCGCTGCGCGAGGCGGCCGCCTCCAACGCGGACCTCGCGGAGAGGCTCCGGGACAACCAGCGGCGCCGCCGCGTCAGCGTCGGCCAGGGCATGACCCACGTCACGGGGCGTGCGGTCACCCAGGAAGAACTGGACGGGGTGTGGGCCGTCCTGGGCGTCGAGGTCTACCACCTGCTGACCGGGCTCTCCGGCTGGACGCCGCAGCAGTACGAACACTGGGCGGCCGGTGTCATCGACCGGCTGCTCGACGCATGACACCTGAGTACAGGGGATCGAGGGGGAGGAAGCGATGAGGGACAACGGCAACCGCGAGGGGAACGGCGACGGGACGGGGCGGGGCGTCGCCCGGACGTGCCGCACCGAGGTGGTCGTCGACGCGCCGGCCGAGGCCGTGTGGCGCGTCGTCGCGGACGTGACACGGACCAGCGAGTGGAGCCACGAGTGCCACCGCGTCGGCTGGCTGCGCGGGACGGTGTCGGCGGCGCCGGGCGCCCGCTTCCGCGGGTACAACCGATCGGGCCGGCTGCGCTGGAGCCGGGTCTGCGAGATCGTGGAGTTCGAGCCGCCGCACCGGATCACCTGGCGCACCGTGGCCACCCCGCTGTTCCCCGACAGCACCGACTGGACGATCGCACTGGAGCGGTCCGGTTCGCGGACCCGGGTGGTGCAGACCTACCGGATGCGGAACACACCCGCCTGGTTCCGGTGGCTCGTGGGCAGACTGGTCCCGGCCCACCTCGACCGCGGCGGTGACCTCACCGACGACCTGCGCCGCCTCGGGGTGATCGCCGCCCGCGAGGCGCACGCCGCCCCGACGCGGCCCTGACGGCGGGGCGCCGGGTCACCACGTCGACGAGCGCGTCGGCCCCACCGAGCGGGGACGCCGTACGCGCAGCCCTCAGCGCGGGCTGCGGATCGCGAACACCCCGATCGTGGCGAGCATGAGGACGACCCAGGCGAACCACACCCAGCCGTTGGGGCCGAGTGCGACCGTGTACGCGGTCACGGCGACCAGAGACACCACCGTGCACGTGATCATCGCCTTGGCAGGTGTGTGCATTCCTGGCCTCCTCCCCGGGGGCCGCGGGGCGGCGGCCCGGACTCCATGGTCCCGCCGCCGCCCGCCGTGCGCTACCAGTCGCCGTCGGTGACCTGGTTCCCGTCCCCCAACTGCTTCACCTGACCCGGGTGCGGTGCCACCCACGGCGACTCGTCCTCGCCGAGCCAGTCGCCGACCGGCTTCACCCGGCCGAGCGTGCCGGGGGCGGCCAGGTCCTCGGCGTCGGCGTCGTAGTAGTCGAACCAGGGCAGTCCGGCGGCGGTGTACGCCGCGCGGTTCACCGGGGAGGGAGGAGCCGGCTCACCGGTGATGCGCCGCCATTCCGGCACCGTCGTGAGGTGGACGAAGACCCGGCCCGAGGGCCTGTCGCGCCAGTCGGACGGCTTTCGGTCGTCGCGGTAGACCTCCTGCCGCATCCGGCCGCCCGCGCCCAGGCCCATGGAGACCGGGGACCGTGTCGCACCCCCCGCCGGGCGCGGGGCGCCCCCCGGGGCCGGCGGCGGTGCGGCCGCCGGGGCGGCCATCGGCATCGCCCCCGGAGCGCCCCCGTAGCCGCCGAAGGCCGCGCGACGGGTGCTCTCCCGGCGCCGCTGCTCGGCCCGCCAGGCGGCCAGTTGCTCCTCGCCGAGCTCGGACACCTGCAACTGCACCCCGCCCCAGACCTCCTCGCCGGTAACCTGGCCCTCGACGGTCGCGCCCAGGCCCAGCGGCACGGCCACGAACTGCCGGATCGTCCCGGAGCCGGAGTTGATGCCGTCCAACCAGGGCTGCCGCGGGAGGACGACGTAGTTCTGCGGGTCCTGCGACAGCCGGTCGCTCCACGGCCGTCCCGACACCGCGCAGACCTTGCCGACGCCCACCTGGAGCGCGGCCGGTGCGGAGGCCGAGAAGCTGAGCCACATGGCCTCGCGCTGGTAGACGGGGAGCATGACCCCGCCCCGCGCGAGCCACTCCTGGGGCGCGGTGTCGGGGTGGTCCGAGACCCGGCGCAGCGGGAAGGTGCCGATCCCGGGTGGGAGCGGATGCGTCCCCGTCTCCGGCAGCCGCAGCGTGCGCATGAAGCGCACCGTCACGCCGCCCGGCAACTGCAGCGCGTCGCCCGATATCCGTACCTGGTCGCCCATCGCGGGCCTCCCTTCGCGGCGGGCGGCCCCGTCAGCCGCGACCCCGTGCCTCCAAGGATGCCAAGTACGCGTTGTAGGCTGCCAGTTCCGCGTCGCCGTCACGGTCCGCGGCGCGGTCCTTGCGACGCGCCTGGCGCTGGTCCGAGGTGTACCACTGGATCAGCAGCGCCACGAGGACGATCACCGACGGGATCTCGCTGAACGCCCACGCGATGCCGCCGGCCGCGGTCTGGTCGTCCAGCGCGTCGATCCCCAGCGAGGCGGGCGGGTGCTGGAAGGCGCCGATCATCGGCTCGCTCGCCATCATCAGGGCGATGCCGAAGAAGGCGTGGAACGGCATCCCGGCGAACAGCTCCAGGATGCGCATCACATGGCTCGGCCGGTTCGGTCCAGGGTCCACGCCCATGATCGGCCAGAAGAACACCAGGCCCACGGCGAGGAAGTGGACCATCATCGCGATGTGCCCGGTCCGGCTGCCCATGAGGGTGTCGAACAGCGGGGTGAAGTAGAGCCCGTACAGGCTGGCGATGAACAGCGGGATGGTGAACGCCGGATGCGTGATCACCCGCATGTAGCGGCTGTGCAGCAGCGCCACCAGCAGCTCCCGCGGGCCCTTGCGGCCGCGTCCCGCCGCCGGCAGCGCCCGCAGCGTCAGGGTCACCGGGGCGCCCAGCAGCAGGAGGATGGGGGAGACCATGCTGACGACCATGTGCTGCACCATGTGGACGCTGAACATGACCATGCCGTACTCGTTCAGCGCGGTGCACATCACCAGGGCGATGGAGAGCACTCCGGCGACGAAGGCGACGATCCGGCCGGCGGGCCAGCGGTCGTCGCGCCGCAGCAGTCGTACGACCCCCCAGCCGTAGAGCACGAGCGCGAGCACACAGCCGGCCAGGAAGACCGGATCCCCGCTGAACTCGAGCCCCCGGCCGAGGGTGAACGGCGGGAGCTCCGTCGTCATCCCGTGTCCGCCGTGGTCCATCCGTCACTCTCCTGTCGCGCCTGCCGCACGCACCGCGCCGTCGGCAATGTGCCGGTTGGGGCGGGTGCGCCCGCACCAGACTAGAGCCGCCCCCGGCCGCGCTTGCGACCGGGGGCGGCGACAGGGCCTGGGGGCGCGATCAGCGCGTCACAGCACGCACTCGGCCTCGACGTACCGCTCGGCCGGGACGGTCTTGAGGTGCTCGACGGCCTCGGACAGTGGCACCAGCGTGATGTCGGTGCCGCGCAGCGCCGTCATCATGCCGAAGTCGCCGTTGTGCGCGGCCTCGACCGCGTGCCAGCCGAAGCGGGTGGCCAGCACCCGGTCGTAGGCGGTGGGGGTGCCGCCGCGCTGCACATGGCCGAGGATGACCGGGCGGGCCTCCTTGCCCAGCCGCTCCTCCAGCTCGATCGAGAGCCGGGTCGCGATGCCGGTGAAGCGCTCGTGGCCGTAGACGTCCTTGGCGCCCGACTCGAAGTCCATCGTGCCCTCGCGCGGCTTCGCGCCCTCCGAGACCACGACGATCGCGAACTTCTTGCCCGCGGAGAAACGCTCGCCGACCCGCTGGGTCAGCTCGTCGACGTCGAAGGGGCGCTCCGGCACGACGATCGCGTGCGCGCCGGCGGCCATGCCGGAGTGCAGGGCGATCCAGCCGGTGTGCCGGCCCATGACCTCGACGATCAGCACGCGCTGGTGCGACTCGGCGGTGGTCTTCAGACGGTCCAGCGCCTCGGTGGCCACCGTCACGGCGGTGTCGAAGCCGAAGGTGACGTCGGTGGAGGCGATGTCGTTGTCGATCGTCTTGGGCACGCCCACGATCGGCAGGCCGTTGTCGGACAGCAGCCGGGCCGCCTTGAGGGTGCCCTCGCCGCCGATCGGGATGATCGCGTCCAGGCCCAGGTCGGCGACGTGGCCCTTGGCCCGCTCGACACCGTCCCGCAGGTGCTCGGGGCGGACCCGGGAGGAGCCGAGGATCGTGCCGCCACGGGCCAGGATGCCGCCCACGGCGTCGAGGTCGAGCTTGCGGTAATCGCACTCGAGCAGGCCCTTCCACCCGTCGTGGAAGCCTATGACCTCGTCCCCGTGGTCGACGACCGCGCGGTGCACGACCGACCGGATGACGGCGTTGAGGCCGGGGCAGTCGCCGCCGCTCGTCAGCACACCAATACGCATTTGCTGGTTACTCCTGAAAGATCGATCCGGGCGCCGGACCTCGTCGTCCGGATGGACCCGCGGCGACGCGCACCGCTGTCGCCTAGGTTATCGAGCCGGGTCCGGGCGGCGGAAACGCCGCCCGCAGTGCGGACACCACCCGGCCCCGGCCCCGTTTCCCCCGGTCCGGCCCGCGACGGTGCGGGCCTCAGGCGGGCTGGCTCGCCGCCGCGATGCGCTCGGCGCGCAGCGCCTCGTACCACTCGTCGTCGACCGGCGGCAGCGCCCTGACGTCCATCGCCAGCTTGATCAGCAGGTCCGCGATCTGCGGGTTGCGGGCCATGACGGGGCCGTGCATGTAGGTGCCGAAGACGGTCTCGTTGTACGCGCCCTCGGTGCCGTCGCCGGTGCCGTTGCCGTTGCCGAAGCGCGTCCGCGCCAGGGGGCGGGCGTTCTTGCCGACGTGGGTGACGCCCTGGTGGTTCTCGAAGCCGGTCAGCGGCGGCAGGCCGAGCGCGGGGTCGATGTCGGCCAGCACGTCGCCGACGCAGCGCTCGCCCTCGCCGCGGACGCTCACCACGTCCAGCAGGCCGAGGCCCGGCTCGGGGCGGCCGAGGTCGTTGACGAACTCGTGGCCGATGATCTGGTAGCCGGCGCACACCGAGAAGACGATGGCGCCGTTGTCGACTGCGCGGTTCAGCCCGCCGTCGCGGCGCAGCCGCTCGGCGGCCAGCCGCTGCGGGCGGTCCTCGCCGCCGCCGATGAGGTAGATGTCACCGGAGGTGGGGATGGGCTGGTCGGACCGTACGTCGATCCGGGTGACCGGCACCCGCCGCTGGCGGGCCCGGCGCTCGGTGACCAGGACGTTGCCCTGGTCACCGTAGGTGCTCAGCAGGTCGGGGTAGACCCACACCAGACGCAGGCTGGAGTCGCTCACAGCGTGTTCTCCTGTCGAAACGGGTCTTCGGTCAGTTGCCGACGCGGCGGCGGAGGTCCTGGAAGGCGGTGTAGTTGGCGATGGCCTCGATCCGGCCGGCCGGCGAGGTGCGCACCGCCTCGTCGAAGTCCTGGCACACCTGGAACTCCAGGCCTGCGACCTCCAGGCGGACCGCGAGGTCCAGCTTCCGGTCGCCGATGACCCGGATCGGGTGCCCGGCCAGACGGGTGTAGTCCACGTCCCACAGCCAGGAGGTGTCCGTGCCGTCGGCCCCGCGGGCGTTCACCGAGAGGATCACCGGGGTCGGCGGGCCGTCGATCAGCGAGAAGGTCTCCAGCCAGCCGGCGGGGTTCTTCGCCAGCAGCAGCCGGACGTCGCGGTCGTGGAACTGCACCACGTCGTAGCGGCCGGCGACCGCCTGCACCTTGTACATCCGCTCCAGGGCGACCTTGGGGTCCACCCCGAAGGCGGCCGCGGCGGCGGCGGACACGGCGGCGTTGGACTTGTTGGCGCGGCCGGGCAGCTGGAGCTGGATCGGCCAGGCGGACCCGTACGGGTCGATCACGTGGTCGCCGGAGAGCGCCCAGGTCGTCGTCGGCCGGCGGAAACCGCACTCGCCGCAGAACCAGTCCTCGGCCGGCCGCTGCAGGACACCGCCGCACGAGGGGCAGGACCAGGCGTCGTCCTTCCACTCCTGGCCGGCGGCGACCCACACGACGGTCGGGCACGAGGAGGCGGCCCAGGTGATCAGCGGGTCGTCGGCGTTGGCGATGATGACGGCGTCCGAGCCCGCCAGGCCCTCGCGCCACTTCTCGGCCAGCATGCGGGTCTCGGCGGCCCGGTCCAGCTGGTCCCGGGAGAGGTTGAGCAGGGCGATGGCCTTGGGCTTGACGTCACGCGCCACGCCGGCCAGGTACTTCTCGTCGACCTCGATCACGCCGTAGCGCGCCTCGGAGCCGCCGGCGAGCGCCGAGGTGATGCCGGCCGGCATGTTGGCGCCCAGGGCGTTGGAGACGACCTCGCCGTTGGCGCGCAGCGCCTCGGCGAGGAGCCGCGTGGTCGTGGTCTTGCCGTTGGTGGCCGAAACGAGCACGACGTCGAGATGGGTCGCCAGCCGGGCCAGTAGATCAGGGTCGAGTTTCAGCGCCACCCGGCCGCCGATCACCGATCCGCTGCCCCGCCCCGCCGCCCGCGACACTGCCGCCGCGGCCTTGCCCGCCGTCACGGCCAGCTTCGCCCGCGGCGACAGTGGCTCCGCGTTGCCTGCCATCGTCTCCACATCCTCCTCGCGTCCGGCCCCGCTCACCTTTCCGGCGGCCGGCCGCGGTGTGCGCACCGGGCCGTTGCACCGGCCGGAAGGCATCGGTCGCCGATCAGCCTATCCACTTCCCCCACCGGCGCTGAAACGAGCCGCCCCCGTACGCTGACCGGCATGCGACACGCCCCCATCCCCGGCAGCTCCGGGACCGTCCGCCCGATGCGGCTGCTGGGTGATCCCGGGCTCCGGGAACCCTGCCGCGACGTGACCGTCTTCGACGCCGAACTCGCCTCTCTGGTAGAGGACTTGTTCGCCACGATGTACGCGCACGACGGGGTGGGGCTGGCCGCGAACCAGATCGGCGTGCCGCTGCGGGTGTTCGTCTTCGACTGCCCGGACGACGAGGACGTCCGGCATCTCGGACATGTGGTCAACCCCCGGCTCGTGCACAACGACGGGGTCGTGGTGACCGGCGAGGAGGGCTGCCTGTCGCTGCCGGGCGTGCACGCGGGCACCGCCCGGCACGACGAGACCGTCATCGAGGGTGTCGACAAGGACGGCGCACCGCTGCGCGTGGAGGGCACCGGCTTCTTCGCCCGCTGCCTCCAGCACGAGTGCGACCACCTGGAGGGCGGCCTGTTCGTCGACCGGCTCACGGGCCTGCGCCGCCACCGCGCGCTGCGCGCGGTCCGCCGGGCCCCCTGGGCACCGGGCGACGGCGCCTAGAGGCGCGCCGCGCCCGGCCGGTCGCCGACGGCGGCGAGGCGGCCCCACAGCAGGTCCGCGAGGTGGCGGACGAGGACGTCGCGGGCGACGGGGCGTTCGCCCAGCCACCAGTCCCCGGCCGCGTGCATCATGCCGACGATGCCGTGCCCCCACACCCGGGCCGCGACCTCGCCCTCCGGGCCGAGGTCCAGCCGTTCGGCGATGAAGCCGGCCAGTTCCTCGCCCATGCGGCGCAGTACGGGGGCGGAGTGGCGGCCGATGTCGAACCCGCGATCGGAGTCCGCGGCGTTCGCGTTCTCGGCGGGGTGCATCAGGAAGCGGTAGACCTGCGGACGGGCCTCGATGGCCGACAGATACGCGTCGAGGGTGGCCTCCACCCGGTCGCGGCGCTCGTTGGGCGCGTCGAGGGCGGCCCGCAGGTTGGCGAGCAGCGCGTCGGTGTGGCGCTTTGCCAGGGCTCGGTAAAGTCCGCTCTTGTCGCCGAAGTGGCGGTACAGAATGGGCTTGGTGATGCCCGCCTCGGCGGCGATGGCGTTCATGGACGCCTCGGGGCCGTCCCGCAGCACGACGCGGTCCGCGGCCTCGAGGAGCTCCCTGCGCCGCTCCTCCGCCGCGGATGCCGTTCGCTGCTCCCGCCGCTGGCTGGTGTCCACCCGAGCCTCCCCGCCCGTTCGAATTTCCTCGCGCCTGCGCAACGTAACACCCCAAGTCCGGTTGACATCCCTTACCAGCCGGTAACACACTGGGCGTTACCGCAAGTAACAAGCACGTGGAGGGGACGATGGGCGACTTCTCGCTCGAGCTCGGCGACGACCAGAAATCGGTGCGCGACTGGATCCACGGCTTCGCGGCCGACGTCATGCGCCCGGCTGCGGCGGAGTGGGACGAGCGCGAGGAGACCCCCTGGCCGGTGATCCAGGAGGCCGCGAAGATCGGACTCTACTCGCTCGACTTCTACGCCCAGCAGTACTTCGACCCCACTGGCCTCGGCATCCCGATCGCCATGGAGGAGCTCTTCTGGGGCGACGCGGGCATCGGCCTGTCCATCGTCGGCACCGGGCTGGCCGCCGTCGGCGTGCTGGCCAACGGCACCGAGGAGCAGATCGGCACCTGGATCCCCCAGATGTACGGCGACGTCAACGACGTGAAGGTCGCCGCCTTCTGCTCCTCCGAGCCCGACGCGGGCTCCGACGTCGGCTCGATGCGCACCACCGCCGTGTACGACGAGGCCAAGGACGAGTGGGTCCTGAACGGCACCAAGACCTGGGCCACCAACGGCGGCATAGCCAACGTCCACGTCGTCGTCGCCGTCGTCGACCCGGAACTCGGCTCCAAGGGCCACGCCTCCTTCATCGTGCCGCCGAACACCCCCGGGCTCTCCCAGGGGCAGAAGTTCAAGAAGCACGGCATCCGCGCCTCGCACACCGCCGAGGTGGTTCTCGACGGGGCCCGCGTCCCGGGAAGTTGCCTGCTCGGCGGCAAGGAGAAGCTGGACGAGCGGCTCGCGCGGGCCCGCGAGCGGGCCAGGGGCGGCGAGCGCGTGAAGAACGCCGCCATGGCCACCTTCGAGGCCTCCCGTCCGGCCGTCGGCGCCATGGCGGTGGGCACGGCCCGCGCCGCGTACGAGGTCGCCCTCGACTACGCCATGACCCGCACCCAGTTCGGCCGCCCCATCATCGACAACCAGGGCGTCGCCTTCCAACTGGCCGACATGCGCACCCAGATCGACGCGGCCCGCCTGCTGGTGTGGCGCGCCTCCTGGATGGCGGTCTCGGGCAAGCCCTTCACCTCGGCCGAGGGCTCGATGTCCAAGCTGTACGCGAGCGAGACGGCCAAGAAGGTCACCGCCCAGGCCATCCAGATCCTCGGCGGCAACGGCTTCACCCGTGAGTACCCGGTGGAGCGCATGCACCGGGATGCCGCCATCTACACCATCTTCGAGGGCACGAGCGAGATCCAGCGCCTGGTGATCGCCCGCACCCTGTCGGGCATGCCCATCCGCTGACCCCCGTCCTCCCGGAGGTCTCAGCGGCGGCGGGCGGGACGGGTGCGGGGCCGGGGGCGCAGGGAGGCCTCGAGGTCGTCGAGGGTCTCCATGAGGAGTTCGGCGCTGCGCCGGACGATGCGGTCGGCGTCCGAGCGGGGCCACGCCTCCAGGGTGGCGCGCACCGGGGCGAAGTCCGGGGGCCGTCGTTCGCGGACCGCGGTGGCGGCGTCCGCCGTGGCCGTGCGCAGGTGCCGGGCGAAGGGCGCGGCGTCCGGGACCGGGGCGGCATCGGGGGCCGGGAGGTGCGCCTCCATGAGCATGGGGACGCGGCCCATGGCCGACAGGGCCGCGTCGGCGCCGTCGGCGGCGCGGCGGGACAGGCCGCGGCCCCGGACGGGTTCGGCGTCGGCGCGGGCGACGGCCTGGTCCCAGGCGAGCGCGGCCGCGCGGGCGTCCAGCAGGGCCGCCCGCACGGCCTCGCGCCCTCCCCGCGCGGGGGCGGCGTGGGCCTCCATCGCGGCGGCGGCGTACCGCCCGGTGGCCTTGACCCGGTCGGCCAGGCGGTTCCGCAGCCGCGGGGTCTCCCACGCCGGGAAGAGCGCGTACGCGGCCATCGCCAGCACCCCGCCGAGCAGCGTGAGCAGCACGCGGTCGGGCACCGTCTGCGTCCAGCTGGAACCGGCCATGCCCAGCAGGAAGACCACGTACGCCGACGCCGCCACCTGGGAGACCAGATAGCCGGTGCGCATCAGCCCGTACATCAGGGCGACGGACACCACCGCCAGCACGGCGCAGGGGTACGGCCCCGGCGCGAAGGACTGCATCACCGCGGTCGCCACGGTGACGCCCGCGAGGGTCCCGACGAAGCGGGCCACGCTGCGGCCGTACGTCTGCGAGAAGTCGGGCCGCATCACCAGCACCGAGGTCAGCGGCGCCCAGTAGCCGTGGCCGAGTGGCAGGGCCGCGCCGAGGGCGTAGCCCGCGGGGGTGACGGCGGCCAGCCGCACGGCGTGCCGGAAGACGGGGGAGTCGAAACGGGCCTCGCGCCGCACGGTGCGCACGGCGAGCGGCAGGAGTTCGGGCACGCTGGGGCGGCGCAGGTGGGCGGTGTCGGTGCTCACCGAGCCGCCGGGGCCGGTGGCGGAGGAGACCGCCTCGCTGAGCAGCGCGACGAGCCGCAGGGCGGTGCGCCGGGCCGGCCCGGTCAACTGCTCCTCGGGGGCGGGTTCGACGAGCACCACGGACTCCGCCTCCGGCGGTACGCGCACCGGCTCGGCCTCGCGCACCGCGCGGGCCACCGCGTCCAGCACCGAGGCCGCCGCGGCCAGCAGTTCGCGGGCCCGGTCGCGCTCCGGCCCCTCGGCGGCGGCACCGACCGTCGGATCGGCGAGCGAGGTCAGGACGGGGCGGATGCGCTCGGCCAGCACCCGCTTCCCGCGCAGCGCGGCCGGGCGCCGCCGCGCCTGCCGGTCGGTGATGACGGCCGCGCTGCGCGCGGTCATCAGCGGCTCCGGGTCGAACGGCGCGAACGGGTCGTGCCGCAGCCGCCGCGCGTAGTCCGCCTCCGCCGCGAAGGCGTCGGCCAGCGCGTCGCGCTGCCGGCCCCAGCGGCGCACCGGGAACAGCACGATCAGCGCCGCCTGCACGACCCCGCCCGCCGCGATGACCAGGGCGTGGCCGAAGGCGCTCAGCGCGGACGTCGGCAGGGTGATCACGACCAGCATGACGGCGACGGTCAGCGACGAGACGATGCCCGCGGTGGGCCCCAGCGCCCAGGCCATGCCCGCCAGGAAGGCCCAGACCGCCAGCAGCGCCACGAACACCCACCAGTGCGCCCCCGCCAGGTAGCCCAGGAAGGTGCTGACGGCGAGCCCGCCACCGGCGACCAGCGCCAGCACCGGCCGGGGCCGCCAGCTGCGCTGGAAGGTGGCCATGCCGGAGGCGAAGGCGCCGAACGCGGACGAGGCGGCGACCAGGGGGCCGGCCAGCCACAGCGACAGGCCGATGACGATGGCGACGCCCGCGGCGGCGCGCAGCGCGACCAGCGGTTCGAGCCCGGCGCGCTCGATCCGCAGCCCCTCGCGGGCGCTGCGGCGCAGGGCGCGCAACCAGGTCATGAGGCTGAGGATAGGACGGGTAGGACGGGGAGGGCCGGGTAAGCGCAGCGCAAGATCCGTTCCGGCGAGTCCGAGGAGGCAGAACGTCATGACCGCCCCAGCACGCCGCGCCACGGTGCCGCCCGTGCCGCCCGCCCCGAGCCCGGTGCCGCCCTTCCCGCCCGACCCCGTGCCGCCCGCCCCGCACCCCGTTCCCGGCCCGACCCCCGACCCGGTGCCGGCGCCGCCCCCGCAGCCGGAGCCCGACCCCGAGCCACAGCCCGAGCCGCAACCGCTGTAATGCCCGGTCAGGGGGGTGAAGCGGGTTCTCCCTGTCCCGGTGGGCGCCACGTCTGGTTCAATGGTTGCCATGGCCAGCCTCATTGACACCGCGACAGGTCGCAGCGACCTCGAGCCGTTCTGGCCGTCTCGGCAGGAGTACCAGTTCGACCGGGAGTGTTGTCGCGCGGTCCCCGCGCGGACCCCGGTCCACAGCTGACGCCGTCCCTCCCGGTCGCCGCCTGCTGCCGGCCTCCCGGCGGTCCCGCGCAACACGTCGTCCGACGACCCTTCGCGCGAGAGCCGAGACCCGCATGTCCTCCAGCACCAGCACCCCGTCACCGCCCCTGCCCGCCGCCAACCGCCAGCACCTGCGCGCCGTCCGTACCGGGGACGCCCGCGCCGGCGACGTCCCGCCGGTTCCGGACTTCCTCCCGCCCGGCTCGACCTGGCTGCCCGCCCCCGGCCACCTGATGCCCCCGGGCGCGGGCGGGCCGCCGATGGTCGGCTACCTCGTCCTCGTCCCCGTCGAGGGCCAGGCGCCGCCCGAGCCCCCGGCCCCCGCCGGCCTGCCGGTCACCGTCGACGCCGAGCGCCGTGTCGCGCGGGTACCGGGGCGCGCGCTCGACCTCACCTACCTGGAGTTCGAGCTGCTCGCCCACCTGGTGGCGCACCCGCACCGCGTGCACACCCGCGACCAGCTCGTCACCACGGTCTGGGGGTACGGCCACGTGGGCGACGGGCGCACCGTCGACGTCCACATCGCCCGGCTGCGGCGCAAGCTCGGGCCCGAGCACCGCGCCAGCATCGTCACCGTGCGCCGGGTCGGCTACAAGTACGCGCCGCCGGCGGCCCGCTGAGCAGTCCGGCGGACGGAACGAGGGGGGCCGGGCGGCCGCCGGGGGGCGTCCCGGAACCGGCGGAAACCCGGCTCTCCCACACGTCACGCCTGTACCATGGCGCCCTACCGGAGTATGGGTACGCTTTCCCCGTTCCGGTGCGGCTCGGCGCAGCGGGGAGCGGGTCCGGAGGGCGTGATGGCTGAGTCTCGGGAGTGGGCGCCCCCTGCGCCCGCGACGGTGGCCTGGCCGGCTCCCGCCGCCGCCCAGATGTCGCTCAACGACGTCGGCGGCTTTGACTGGGACCTCGACCGCGACCGCCTGCACCTCGACGAGCGGGCCCTGCGGACGGTGGACCTGCGCCCGGAGGACTTCGACGGCGACCCGAAGGCGCTGTTCTCCCGGCTGTCGCCCGACGAGGCCACCGACGTCACCGCGGCGATCACCCAGGCACTCGGCGAGGGCCGCTCCTCCTTCCTCGCCTTCGGCCGGCTCACCCGGGGCGACGGCCGCCGCGGCTGGGTCCGCTTCCAGGGCCGCATCGTCCGCGACGAGACCGGCCGGGCGAACCGGGTCATCGGCCTCGTCAGCGACGCCACCGACGAACTCGCCCAGGCCGCGGAGTGCCTGCGCGCGGACGAGGACCGCCCGGCCGAGAGCAACCTGGTCATGGAGGTCACCGCGTCGCTGGCCCAGGCCGTGACCGTGCGCGACGTGACCGCGGCCCTCACCGGGAACCCCAGGTTGGACCGGCTCGGCATAGCCAGCCTCTTCCTCGGCCAGGTCGAGGCCGGCCGGGTCCACGTGGTGAGCGACGCCAAGGCCGACAGCTGGGTGCCGTCGCTGCAGTACACGCGGATCGAGGACGAGTTCCCGATGAGCGAGGTCGTACGGACCCTCGTCCCGCGCTTCATCACCTCCGGCGAGGAGTTCGCCCGGCGCTACCCCGAGTTGTGGCCGCACATCGAGCCGCTCGGCGCCTCCGCCGCCGCCTACCTCCCGCTGATCGCCCAGGGCAAGCCCATCGGCGCCCTGGGCCTGCTCTACCGGCACAAGCAGGGCTTCTCGCCGCAGGAGCGACATCTGCTGATCGCGCTCAGCGGCAGCATCGCGCAGAGCCTGCAGCGCGCCATCCTCTTCGACCAGGAGCACGACATCGCGCAGGGTCTGCAGACCGCGATGCTGCCCCGCACCATCCCGCGCATCCCCGGCACCGAGATCGCGGTGCGCTACCGCTCCGCCCGGCTGGCCAGGGACATCGGCGGCGACTGGTACGACGTCGTGGCGATGCCCGGCGGCCGGGTCGCCGTCATCATCGGCGACGTCCAGGGCCACGACACCCACGCCACGGCCGTCATGGGCCAGCTGCGGATCGCGCTGCGCGCCTACGCCGGCGAGGGCCACCCGCCCGCCAGCGTCATGGCGCGGGCCTCGGCCTTCCTGTACGAGCTGGACACCGACCGCTTCGCCACCTGCCTGTACGCCCAGGTCGACCCGGCCACCGGGTCCGCCCTGCTGGTGCGCGCCGGGCACATCGACCCGCTGGTGCGGCAGTCCGACGGCACCGTCCGCGTACTGCCCACCGCGGGCGGGCTGCCGCTCGGCCTGTCCGCCCAGTTCGGCAGGCCCGACTATCCCGTCACCCCCGCCGAACTCGGCCCCGGCGACACCCTCCTGATGTTCAGTGACGGACTCGTCGAGCGGCCCGGCGCCGACCTCGACGTCGGTGTGCGGCGGCTGTCCGGGGCGCTGTGCGAGGGCCCCCGCGAGGTCCCGGCCCTCGCCGACCACCTCACCGCCGTCATGGGCGAACAGGCCACCGACGACGACATGGCCCTGCTGCTGCTCCGGCGCGACAGCGACGCCTCCCCGCACCCGCCCCACCGGCTGCACCGGCACATCGCCCCCGGCGACCCCCAGGCGCTCTCCGAGGCCCGGGCCCTGGTCCGCGACGCCATGGCGGGCTGGGGCCTGCGCGACCGGGTCGACGAGGCCGAACTCGCCGCCGGAGAGCTGATCACCAACGCGCTGGTGCACACCGACGGCGGCGCCCTGCTCACCCTGCGCATGCTCCCCGACCCGTCCCTGGCCCACGCCACGCCGGACGTCACCCGGCGGCTGCGCATCGAGGTGCACGACCTGGCGGCGAACTGGCCGCGCCGCCGGCAGCCCGGCGAGCGCGAGGTGTCCGGACGCGGTCTGCTGCTGGTCGACCGGCTCGCGGACGCGTGGGGTGTGGAGCCGCACGGTTCGGGCAAGGCAGTGTGGTGCGAATTCCGCGACCGCAGGAGCGGTACGGAGCCCGTCAGGCACTGACCGCGAGGGTTCGCGCGCATACCGTTCGCGCCGGTCACACACCCCTGATTCACCCGGACGGCTCACCCGCCACGACACACCGCCCGATTGGACGCAGGCTGTCGGTGAGGAGCCAAGAAGCCACTCTGCTCACATGCTGGCCGCGCCGGCACCGGGGAGGTCTGCGATGCCGACGGTGTCTACGAGCGTGATCGTCACCCGTACCGTGGAAGAGGTCTTCGACTACCTTGCCGACGCCCGCAACCTCGCGTCGTGGAACTCCGGTGTCGCCGCCGTCGCGGCCGACGCCATCACCCCCGGCGAGCGGGCCGTCTACCGCTACCACTATCCGGGCCGCCACCGGGAGCACCGGCTGGTCTGCTCGGTCTTCCAGCCCTGCCGGCGGATCACCTACCGCGGCCGGCGGATGTGGAGCCCGCTGGGCACCCAGACCCCCGAGTTCGCGTTCCGGATGCTGCCGCACTCGCGGGGCGCGTTCGTCCAGTTGCAGGTCACCTGCCAGCTCGGCGGCGGCATGCTGCTGCTGGGCCCCTTCCTCGGCTGGGCCTGGCGCCGCGACCTCCCGGAGGACGCGCGCCGGCTGCGCGAGGCCCTGGGCGACCACGGCATCATGCCGCCGCCCCCGATGCCGCCCCCGCCACCACCGTCGGCGACGACCGGAGCGCTCCTCGCGGGCCAGGCCCGGGCACCGGCACCGGCGGGGGCCGTCCCCGCGCCTCCGGCCAGGGGGCTGCGCCGTGCGATGGCCCGTGTAGCAGGTCAGGGCCGGATCGGCACGGGCAGCTGACGGATCCGCCGGAATCCCGGCCACCAGGCCGGTTGGCTGACAGGCTGGACGCCGTACGTGCCCCCCGCACCACAGCAACAGGGAGGAACCGCAGATGGCGGAGCAGGCCCGCATCGGCGTCACCGGACTCGCGGTCATGGGCCGCAACCTGGCCCGGAACCTCGCGCGACACGGCCACCCCGTGGCCCTGTACAACCGCACCCCGGCCAGGACGCGCTCCCTCGTGGAGGAGTTCGGCAGCGAGGGCGAGTTCCATCCGGCGGAGTCCCTCAAGGAGTTCGTCGACTCGCTCGAACGGCCCCGGCGCATCATCATCATGGTCAAGGCCGGTGCCCCCACCGACGCCGTGATCGACGAGCTGGTGCCGCTGCTGGAGCCCGGCGACATGGTCGTCGACGGCGGCAACGCCGACTACCGCGACACCCGGCGCCGGGAGAAGGCGCTGCGCCAACAGGGTCTGCACTTCGTCGGCTCCGGGATCTCCGGCGGCGAGGAGGGCGCCCTCAACGGCCCCTCGATCATGCCGGGCGGCTCGGCGGAGTCGTACGAGTCCCTGGGCCCGATCCTCGAGGACATCGCCGCCAAGGTCGACGGAGTGCCCTGCTGCACCCACGTCGGCCCGGACGGTGCCGGACACTTCGTCAAGATGGTCCACAACGGCATCGAGTACTCCGACATGCAGCTCATCGCCGAGGCCTACGACCTGCTGCGGCACGCCGCGGGCAAGCGGCCGGGCGAGATCGCGGAGATCTTCCGCACCTGGAACTCCGGCCGCCTGGAGTCGTACCTCGTCGAGATCACCGCGGAGGTGCTGGCCCACACGGACGCCGAGACCGGCAAGCCGTTCGTCGACGTGGTGCTGGACCAGGCCGGCCAGAAGGGCACCGGCAGCTGGACGGTGCAGAACGCCCTGGAGTTCGGCGTCCCCGTCTCCGGCATCGCCGAGGCGGTCTTCGCACGCTCGCTGTCCGGCAGCGCGGAGCTGCGCGCCGCCTCGCGCGGACTGCCGGGGCCGGCCGAGACCTGGCTGGACAGCGCGGCGAGCGACCGCTTCGCCGACGACGTCGAGCAGGCGCTGTACGCCTCGAAGATCGTCGCGTACGCCCAGGGCTTCAACCTGATCCAGGCGGGCAGCAAGGAGTTCGGCTGGGACATCGACGCGGGCGCGATGGCGACGATCTGGCGCGGCGGCTGCATCATCCGGGCGAGCTTCCTCAACCGCATCAAGGAGGCCTTCGACTCCGAGCCGGGCCGTCCCACGCTGCTGACGGACGCGCACTTCGCCGAGGCCCTCGGCAACGCGCAGGCCGCCTGGCGCCGGGTCGTCTCCACCGCGGCCCAGCTCGGCGTCCCCGCTCCGGGCTTCTCCGCGGCGCTCGCGTACTACGACGCCCTGCGCGCGGAGCGGCTGCCGGCCGCGCTCATCCAGGGGCAGCGCGACTTCTTCGGCGCGCACACCTACAAGCGGGTGGACACGTCCGGCTCCTTCCACACGCTCTGGGGCGGCGACCGGTCGGAGATCCCCGCCGACTGACGCCCGCCGCCGCGTGGGCCCGGCGCGGCCGGGCCTACGCGGCGGCCGGCGGGGCGATGAGCTGCTCCGCCCACACCGTCTTGCCCGTCTCCGTGTAGCGGGTGCCCTGCGCGTCGGTGAGCTGCGCGACGATGGCCAGCCCCCGCCCGTCCTGGTCGCTGGGCGACGCGTGACGTGGGTGCGGGGCGGCGCTGCAGGAGTCCGAGACCTCGCAGACCAGGACCCGGTCGCGGATGAGGCGCAGCCGGATCGGCCCCGTGGAGTACCGGATGGCGTTGGTGACGAGTTCGCTGACGACCAGGGTGGTGGTGAAGGCCAGCTCCGGCAGTTTCCACTCGGTCAGCAGCCGGTCCGCCCAGTCCCGTGCGTCCGCCACCGCCGCGGGGTCGTTGGCCACCTCGCGGGTGGCGACGTCGTCGGCGTCCAGGCAGCGGGTGCGGGCGGCGAGGAGCACCGGGTCCGTGCCCGGCGCGGCCGCGCGCAGGAGGCCGTCGAGCACCGTCGCCGGGTCCGCGGCCGCCGCGTCCTCGGCGGGCAGCACACGCAACCCGGTCACCTGGCCGGCGTCCCGCGCCCCGGCGGGGATCCCGTCCGTTCCGCAGCTGAGCACCAGCACGCTGCCGGGCGGCACGTCGCACTCGGTGACCTCCGGCTCGCCGGGCGCGGGGCCGTACCCGTCCGCCGCGCCCGGGGTCGGCGCCGCGTCCGCGGCCGCGTAGCCGCCGCACGCCACCGTGCAGCGGCAGGCCACGGGGTCGTAGACGACGATCAGGCACTGGTCGGCCTCGTCGCCGACGGGGGTCGCGGCGGGCCGGTGGAGCCGGGAGATGACCTCGCCGGGGCTCATGTCCAGCAGCACCAGCGCCCGGACCGCGGCCTTGAGCTGGCTCATCGCGGTCGCCGCGGAGAGACCCTGCCCGCGTACCGAACCCGTCACCAGGGCCACCCGGGCACTGGGCAGCGGGATGACGTCCACCCAGGCGCCGGGGGCCGCGGACGCCGGCAGGTGCCCGCGCGGGTCCTCGATGGCGCTGACCCGCGCTCCCTGCGGTGCCAGCAGCGCCTCCTGCAGGATGCGCCCCGCGGCGTTCTGGACCAGGCGGCGGCGGGCGCCGTCCAGCAGCCGGGCGGCCCTGCGGGCCAGGGTGCCGGCCATCACCAGGTCGGCGCGCGAGAAGGCGGGGGAGCCCGTCGTGCGGTAGAAGGCCGCGACGCCCAGGACGACACCCCCGACGTCCAGGGGCATCACGAGCAGGGAGTGCGTCCCGGTGATCCGCAGCAGGGGGGCACGCACCGGGTCGCGGGTGAGCCATCCCGTCTGCGGGCGGAGGTTCATCACCAAATGCGGCCGCAGGTCGGTCAGCGACGCGTGGTACGGCGTTCTGGCCGGCAGGCTGCTGATCTCGCCGACCTCGTAGGCCCGCGGGATCGCGGCGCCCCGGGCCGCCCTGAAGGCACCCCGCCGGAAGGCGAGCCCGGTGGCGGGCAGGCCCGAGATGGCCGCCTGCTCCGAGACGGTGGCGTCCGACACCTCGACGGCGGCGAAGTCGGCCACGGTCGGCACGGCGGAATCCACGAGCTGCTGGGCTGCGTCGTAGGACCACGGCCGGTCCGCAGGGCCGGCCTGGGGCGGGAGGGTGGCACAGAGCATGACGTTCGCCTCGGGTGAGGTGTGGGGTCGGCGGGTGGTAGCCATTTCAAGCACTGACTCCGAGCCTGCCTCTCCGTCCGCGCGAACGCATCCCCGGCTGTCCGCAGACGTCATCGGGGATTTCCCGCAGACGTGACTGCGGGTTTCCCGCAACACCGGCGGCGCGGGCTGCCCGGCGCGCGCGCCCGATCTACCGTGTGTGCTATGGACGTCCTCAGCCGCCCCGACGGCAGGCAGCCGCACCCGGCCATCACGGTCGTACTCGCCGACGACCACCTGGTGGTCCGCGCGGGGATGCGGCTGCTCATGGCCGCCGACCCCGCCTTCGAGATCGTTGCCGAGACGTCCACCGTCCCCGAGACGCTGGAAGCCGTCCGGCGCCACCATCCGCGGGTGCTCGTCCTGGACCTGACGATGTCCGGCAGATCCAGCCTCCCGACGATCCCGGCACTGCTGACCGAGTCACCCAGGACGCGCATCCTGGTGCTGACCATGCAGGAGGACCCGGCGTTCGCCCGCGAGGCGCTGCGCACGGGCGCGGCGGGCTACCTGCTGAAGGAGGCCGCCGCCGAGGAGCTGATCGCCGCCGCCCACCAGGTCGCGGGCGGCGCCACCTACGTCCAGCCCTCGCTCGGGGCGCGGCTGGCCGTGGAGGACCTGGACCTGGCGGAGCGGCACCACGAGGAGCCGCTCACCGACCGGGAGGCGCAGGTCCTGACCCTGCTGGCGCTGGGGCACACCAACCAGGAGATCGCCCGGCGCCTGTTCGTCTCCGTACGGACCGTGGAGACCCACCGGTCGCGGCTGCGGGACAAGCTCGGCAAGGAGAGCCGGGCCGAGCTGATCGCCGCGGCCAGAGAGCGCGGGCTGGTGGCATGACGCCGTCCGGCCCTGGAAGGACCGGGACCCGCCTGGCCCTCGAGGGTCTGGGCACCTGCCTCCTGGCGGCGGCGACCGTCATGGAGGTCACCGACCGCTCGCAGGCCTGGGAACTCGCCCTCGCCCTCGCCGCCGCCGTCTCGTATTTGCTGCTCACGCCGCTGGTGGCGCCGCGGCAGCGGATGTGGCTCATCGTGGCCATCGCCTTCGCGCTGATGCTGACGGTGGCCGGGACGGTCCGTGTCGCCCAGCAGCCCTCGCTGAACGTCCTGCACGTGCTGCCGCTGCTGCTGGTCGCCTACGCCCTGCTCGCCGTCCGTTCCTCGGCGCGCCGGGAGAGCAGGCTGCGCAGGGAGCGCGTCAGGGCCCGGCACGACGGCGAGGAGCGCGAGCGCCGCCGCTGGGCGCGCGAGCTGCACGACGACACCCTGCAGGAACTCGGGGCGGTGCAGGTGGTGTTGTCCACCGCGGCCGCGGACGGGCGGCCCGAGGCCATGCGGGAGGCCATCGACCAGGCGCGCGGTCTGGTCGGCAACCAGATCGCCTCGCTGCGGCACCTGATCGTCGACCTGCGCCCCGTCGTCCTGGACGAACTGGGCCTGCAGCCGGCCCTGCAGGCGCTGTGCCGGCGCTCCTTCGAGACGTACGGCATCCGCACCGAGTTGCGCCTCGGCCCGCGCGCGGACACCGCCTGCGGCGGGCTCACCGCCGAGACCCAGGCGCAGATGTACCGGATCGTCCAGGAGGCGATCACCAACGCCGTGAAGCACGCCGAGCCGACCCGGGTGGTGGTCAGCCTGGAGAGCGACCAGCGTTCCGTGCACGTGGCGATCACCGACAACGGGCACGGCATGGCCGCGGCGACGGCAGCGGGCCGCGCCGCCCCCCGTGCCGCCGAGCCGCCCGCGCCGCAGACCCGGGGCATCGGCCTGTCGGCGATGCGCGAGCGTGCGGAGCTCATCGACGCCCGGCTCACCGTCCGCAGCGCCCCGGGCGAGGGCACGACCGTCGACCTGCGGGTGCCGTGGGGGCCGGGCGAGCCCCCCTGCGAGCTCCGCGGCGAGGTCCCCGGCGAGGGGTGAACACGGGCCGCCTGCGCGGGCGTGGACCTCGACCGGCAGTATGGGGGGCGTGCGACTGACGCCTGTGACCTGGGAACGGCTGACCGATGCCGTCGCCGACCGCGTGCTGGAGCTGAAACCGCAGGACGGCGGCGAACGCCCCCGGGTCGCCGTCGACGGGGCACCCGCCACGCGCCCGCACGCGCTGGGGGAGGCCCTGACGGAGGCACTGCGGCTGCGGGGACGGCCGGTCGTGCGGGTACGGGCGGACACCTACTGGCGGCCCGCCTCGCAGCGCTACGAGCTGGGGCGCCACGATCCCGACGCCTTCTACGAGCGCTGGCTGGACACCGGAGCGCTGTGGCGGGAGGCCTTCGGCCCGCTTGCGCCGGGCGGCACGGGGCGGGTGCTGCCCTCGCTGTGGGACCCGGTGACCGACCGTGCGACCCGGGCCTCGTACGAGGAACTCCCGCCCGGGGGCGTGCTGTTGCTGGAGGGCGCGCTGCTGCAGGGCTACGGCTTCCCCTTCGACCTCTGCGTCCACCTCAGGATGTCGGGGGCGGCCCTGGCCCGGCGCACGCCGGAGGACGAGCGCTGGACGCTCCCGGCGTACGCCCGTTACGAGCAGGAGGCCGCACCCGCCGCGACCGCGGACGTCGTGGTGCACACCGACGACCCGCGCCACCCGGCCTGGACCGGGTGACGCGACGGCCCTTGCCGCCGCCCCTCCGCGACCGTTAGCGTCGCGGTCCACCATGACTGTCGCCATCGCCCCGCTGACCACCGAGCACGTCCCCGAGGCAGCGGCCCTCCTCGGTCGCTGGTACGCCAGGACCCGCAAGGCGCTGCCCCACCAGTCGGGCCGGACCGGCGCGCCGCCGGGGGAGGAACTGCTCGGCAAGGTCCTCGCCGGGCCGGGCGTGGAGGCCGTCCTCGCCCGGGGCGGCGACGGGACGGTCACCGGCTACCTCGCCGCGACCCCGCTGGACCTCGGCGACGACGACCGGGCGGTGCTGCGCGCCCATCCGCGTTCCGCGCTGGTCTCCTACGGCGGGCACGCGCTGCGCGGCGGCCGGGACGGGGTGCCGGAGGACGTGCTGCGCGGACTGTACGCGGCGGTGGCGGCGCGCCTGGTCGCGGAGCGCCGGCACGTGCACTACGTGGACCTGCCGGCCGACGAGGCGGTGGCCGCCGCCTGGTTCCGCACCGGCTTCGGCCTGGAGCGGGTGCGGGGCCTGATGGCGGTGCGGCCGCGCGGGCGGCAGCCGCGCGGGGTGGACGCGCTGTCGGTGCGCCGCGCCGGGCCCGGAGACCTGGACCGGATCGGGCGGATGGCGGTGGAGGCGGCACGCGCGGACCGCGGCACGGCGGTGTTCCGGCCGCAACCCGAGGGGGCGTTGGCGACGTTGCGGACGCACTACGCGGACACCCTGGCCGACGCCCGCTGCGGGGCGTGGGTCGCTGCCCGAAGGGGCGAGGAGGTCGGCATGGTGGTGCTGACGCCGGCCGCCCCGGGCCCGGTCGTGCCCGACGGGTGCGTGGAACTGGTCGAGGCGTACGTGACCCAGGCCGCGCGGGGCGAGGGCATCAGCCGGGTGCTGCTCGCGACGGCGCTGGCGTGGGCGTACGACAGCGGTTACCGGTACATCACGGCAAGCTGGCCGGCGGGTTCGCCGGTCTCGGCGGGGCACTGGCCGGCGGTGGGCTTCCGGCCGGTGGCGTACCGACTGCAGCGGGTGCTGGACCCGCGCATGGGCGTCACACCACACCGTTGACAGGTTTGAGTGGTGCGAAGCACTCCTCCTTCACTGTTAAACTAATGTCAGATCGCCCGGCGGACCCAGGAGCGTCCGCGGCGAACTCCCCAGCTGCCCCGGCCAGATCCCCCCGTCCTGGCCGGGGCTTCCCCTTGTTATTGGTCTGGACATGACCAATTCTTGGGAGTACCTTCACTGTTGGTCTAGACCTACCGCCCGCGGGCTGCGCACTGCTCTCAGAACTCCCCCACGTTCTCCGAGGAGCGAAGCATGCACAGGAAACTCGGCCCCGCCGTCGTCGGTCTGGGCCTCGCGGCGCTGTCCGTGCTCGGCACCGGCAGCGCCTGGAGCCACGGCTACACCGACGCCCCCATCAGCCGTCAGAAGCTCTGCGCCAACGGCACCGTGACCAACTGCGGCGACATCCAGTGGGAGCCGCAGAGCGTCGAGGGCCCCAAGGGCTTCCCGACCCTCGGCCCCTCCGACGGCACCCTCTGCGCTGGTGGCAACAGCCGGTTCGCCCAGCTCGACAACCCGCGCGGCGGCACCGGCTGGCCCACCACGAAGGTGACGGCCAACCAGAACTACAGCTTCCGCTGGCAGTTCACCGCGTCGCACGCGACGAGCGACTTCAAGTACTACATCACCAAGCAGGGCTTCGACCCCAGCCGGCCGCTCACCCGCTCCGTGCTGACCCTGACACCGTTCCTGACCGTCAACTACAACGGTGCCAGGCCGCCCGCCACCGTCACCCACCAGGGCACCATGCCCAGCCGGACCGGGAAGCACATCATCCTGGCCGTCTGGTCCGTCGCGGACACCGGCAACGCCTTCTACGCCTGCTCCGACGTGCAGTTCTAGGCGTCCGGAGCGGGCCGGCGGCCGAGCAGCCGCTCCCGTACGGCGTCGGCTCCGGCGGGGGTGCCCCCGCCGGAGCCGGGGCCCGATCCGTCCGATTCGTCCGTGCCGTGAGTGCCTGCCGCGCCGCCGGTACGGGCGGCACGGACGCGGGTCCCGCCGTCCACCACCAGCTCGGTGCCCGTGATCCAGGCCGCCTCGTCCGAGACCAGCCAGCGTACGGCCCGGGCCACGTCGCCGGGTTCGCCGATGCGTCCCATCGGCAGCCCGGCGGCGATCGCGCCCTCGGCGTCCTGCCAGACGAAGCGCGCCATCTCCGTGCGCACCAGACCGGGGGAGACCGCGTTGACCCGTACGGCCGGGCCCAGTTCGCCCGCGAGCTGCATCGTCAGGTGCAGCAGCGCCGCCTTGCTGGTGCCGTAGGCCCCGACGTTCGGCCCGACGTGGCCGGCGCCCTCGGTGCAGACGTTGACCACCGCGCCGCCGTGCTCGCGCATCCACGCCCGCCACGCCAGCTGGGTCAGCCGCAGGGGCGCCTCGACGTTGACCGTGAACGCGGTCCGCCACAGATCCGGGTCGGCTTCCGCGAGCGGCCCGTACGGGAGGTTGGTGGCGGCGTTGTTGACCAGGACGTCCAGGCCGCCGAGCGCGCGCACCGCCAGCGCCGCGCACTGCGCGAGGTGACCGGGGTCGGCCACCGTCCCGGCCAGGGTGACCACGGTGTGTCCTGCGGTGCGCAGCCGCCCGGCCGCCGCCTCCAGCCGGACCGGGTCGCGGGCGGTGAGCAGGATGCGGGCGCCCGCGGCGGCCAGTTCCGCGGCGACGGCCAGACCGATCCCGCCGGACGCGCCGGTGACCAGCGCCGCGCGTCCGGCGAGGGGGAGGAGATCCGCCATGGGGCGACCATGCCATGACGGGGCGTCAGTTTCCAGGGCCCCCGCCCCGGGATCTGGGGGCGGGGGATCAGGCGGTCAAGTGTTCAGGGGATCAGAGGGTCAGGGGCTCAGGGGCTCAGGGGGTCAGTGTCCACTTCTGGTTGGCGCCTCCGGTGCAGGTCCACAGCTGGAGCCTGGTGCCGTTGGCGGAGTTGTTGCCGGCGACGTCCAGGCACTTGTTCGCCTGCGGATTGACGATGTCGCGCGCCCCGGACAGGACCCACTTCTGGTTGGTGCCGCCGGCGCAGTCCCACAGCTGCAGCTGGGATCCGTCGGCGGTGCCGAAGTCCTTGACGTCCAGGCACTTGCCCAGGGCGCGCAGGGTGCCGTCGGAGGCCGCGGTCCACCGCTGGGCGGCGGTGCCGTTGCAGTCGTAGAGCTGGACGGGCGTGCCGTTGGCCGGGTTGGCCCCGGCGATGTCGACGCACTTGCCGGCCAGGCCCGTGATGCGGCCGGTGGTACCGCCCCCGCCCCCGCCGTCGGAGGTGGTGACGCGGACGTAGTCGACGACCAGCTGCTGCGGGAAGGCGGTGCCGCCGTCGGGGTCGCCCGGCCAGTAGCCGCCCACGGCGAGGTTGAGGATGACGAAGAACGGCTTGTTGAACACCCACTGGCGGCCGCCGAGGTCGGCGGGGGTGCGCCGCTGGTAGACGGTGCCGTCGACGGACCAGCTGATGGAGTCCGGGTTCCAGTCGACGGCGAAGGTGTGGAACGCGTCGGCGAAGGCCTGTCCGCCCGGCAGGGTGTAGCCGGCGCCGATGCCGCCCGAGCCGAAGTAGTCGGGGCCGTGGATCGTGCCGTGCACGGTGCCGGGCTCGAAGCCGACGTTCTCCATGATGTCGATCTCGCCGCTCGCGGGCCAGCCGACGTCGCCGATGTCGTTGCCCAGCATCCAGAACGCGGGCCACATGCCCTGGCCGCGCGGGACCTTCATCCTGGTCTCGACGTGGCCGTAGGTGGTGGTGAAGCGGCCCGCGGTGTTGAGCCGGGCGGACGTGTACTGGCAACTGCCGTACCAGCACTGGTAGCCGGCGGGGTTCTCCTTGCGGGCGGTGATGACGAGATGGCCCTGGCCGTCGAGGGCCGCGTTGCGGTTGCCCGCCGTGTAGAACTGCCGCTCGTGGTTGTTGACGTTGTCGCCGGTCTCGATCTGCCACTTGCCGCCGTCCACGGCGTTGCCGGCCGGGCCGTCGAACTCGTCGGCGAAGGTGGTGACGGCGGCGGTGGCGGCGGGGGCCGCGGGGAGGGGGCGGTCACCGGGGCCGGTGGTGGTGAGGGCGGCGAGGGCGAGGAGGCCGGCGATGCCGGCGGCGAACAGGCCGCGGGTGCGCGGGAGTCGGCGCGGGCGGGGGCGTGGGGGGAGTGCCTTCACAGGGGCGCTGCCTTTCGGGGCGGTCGTGGGGGGTGGCGGACGAGGTGAGGGGCGTGAGAGACATGCACCTGACATTTCTTGGAACCTCGTGCGTGGGGGCACGGGATCCCCGTCCGTCTTTGTTCAAGGCTTAGTTCACGCCGTGATTGAACTGCCGCCCCCAGACCCCGTCAAGAGGTCTGGACCAAGAAGGGCGGGCGATCCCGAGCGGAGGCCCCCGCCCGGTCCCGCCCGCCCACCGGCGTCGCGCCCCGTCACGTACCGGGCTTGCGCCCGTACACGTACACGTCGTCACCGTTCTTCAGCAGACCCCAGTACTTCTTGGCGTCCGCCGTGCGCATGTTCACGCAGCCGTGCGACCCGGGCGGCGACCACACGCTCCCCGCGATCGAGTGGAACGCCTGCCCCCCGTCGAAGAACTGGCTGTACGGCATGGCGACGTTGTACAGCGTCGACCAGTGGTCGATGTTCCGCCAGTAGATCTTCTTGGCGCCGGTGCGGGTCTCGTAGCCGTTGCGGCCCGTGCGCACCGGGACCGGCCCGTACTTGAGCTTCTTGCCGTCCTGTATCCAGCTCAGCTGCCGCGTGAGGTCCACGCACGCGATCCGCCCCTTGTTCGTGGGACACTTGCCGGCCTTGTTGGGATTGCTGCCCGCCGCCTTCTGGGCGTTCATGATCTGCATGACGCCCCAGGTCACCGGCCCCGCGTAGCCGATGGTCGGCGATATCCCGTACTTCGTCTGGAAGGCGCGTATCGCCTTGCAGTCGGCCGCCGACTGCTTCCCGTCCACCGGCCGCCCCAGGAACTTCTCCACTTGCTTCTGGTACGGCCCCTTGCTCGTCGTGCACGATGCGGCCTGCGCCGTGCCGCCCCCCGCCACGACCGGTGTCACGGCCATCACCGCCACCGCGAGGGCGGCCCCCGCTCGTCGTCCCGCTGACGCTCCCGCTCTCATCGCTTCCCCTTCCCCGGTGAGGCCGTCGCGCGACGGCCTCACCCCCTAGGACAACCGGGAGCCACCGGAGGTTGCGGAACGACCGGTGCGGGAAACGGAACTGGCGGGTCGTCAGCCGCGCGGGGCGACGTCCAGGGCGTCGCGGACGATACGCACGGCCTCCTCCGTGTCGGCGCGCGAGACGTCCAGGTGGAAGACGAAGCGCAGCAGCCCGGGGTAGCCGGCGCAGCGCAGCCCGCGCCGTGCGAGACGCTCCTGCACCTCCTCGGCGGACAGCCCCGGCGCCGGCTCGGCGAAGACCATGTTGGTCTGGGCGTCGCCCACCACCAGACCCGGCACGCCCTTGATCCCCTCCGCGAACAGCGCCGCGTTCGCGTGGTCCTCGGCGAGGCGCGCCACCTGGTGCTCCAGCGCGTACAGCGCACCCGCCGCCAGGATGCCCGCCTGCCGCATCCCGCCGCCGAGCGCCTTGCGCCAGCGCAGCGCCCGGGCCACGAACTCCCGGCTGCCCAGCAGCGCGGAGCCGACCGGGGCGCCCAGGCCCTTGCTGAAGCAGACCGAGACGCTGTCGAAGTGGCCGGCGATCAGCCGGGCCTGCTCGTACGGGTCGCCGCCCGCGGCCACCGCCGCGTTGAACAGCCGGGCCCCGTCGAGGTGGGTGGCCAGCCCGTGCTCACGCGCCAGCCCGGTCGCGGCCCGCAGGTAGTCCACGGGGACGACCCGGCCGCCGATGGTGTCCTCCAGGCACAGCAGCCGGGTGCGCGGGAAGTGCGGATCGTCCGGCTTCACCGCGGCCGCGATGTCGGCCGGGTCCAGTGTCCCGTCCGCCCGGTGGGGCAGCGGCTGCGGCTGGATCCCGCCGAGGACGGCACCGCCGCCGCCCTCCCAGCGGTACACGTGCGCCGACTGCCCGGCGATGTACTCGTCACCGCGGCCGCAGTGCGTCAGCAGCGCGCACAGGTTGCTCTGCGTCCCGGAGGAGACGAACAGCGCCGCCTCGAAGCCGAGCCGCTCCGCGATCCGGTCCTGGAGGGCGTTGACCGTGGGGTCGTCGGCGAAGACGTCGTCACCCACCTCGGCCTCCGCCATGGCGCGGCGCATGTCCGCGCCGGGCCGCGTGACGGTGTCGCTGCGCAGGTCGACGACCCGCCCGGGCTGCTCATCGGTGACATCAGAGATCGGCATGCGTTCACCCTGCCATGCCCGCCCTTCGGTAGGATCGTCGGGTGAATTCCGTGATTTCCCACTGGCACGTCGTCCTTCCGCCGCTGTGCGCCTGACCGGGCGCACTCACTGACGGCTCAGACCCCCGCCCTCGGCAGGCCGCCCGGCCCGCCAGGGGCAGTCGAGGTGCGCCCGTTCCGGATCCGCTTCCACGATTCGTGACGAAAGGCCGCCTCTCGTGCCGGACAGCACTCCCTCCATCGCCCCCGCACGCCCGCTCGCACCCGGTGATGCCGCCGGCCGGCCGCGGTTCGTCCACGGCGCCCTGCCGATCCTCGCCGCCGCCCTGCTGTGGGGCACCACCGGTACCGCCGCTTCTTTCGCGCCCGCCGGCGCCCCGCCCGCGGCGGTCGGCGGCGCCGGACTCACCGTCGGCGGGCTCCTGCTCCTGGCCGGCGCGCGGGGAGCGCGGAACCTGCTGCGCGGCGCGGGCCGCCGAGGACTCGCGCTGCTCGCCGCCGGCGCGCTCGCCGTCGCCGGCTACCCGCTCGCGTTCTACCCGGCGGTCTCCCGTACCGGGGTCGCCGTGGCCACCGTCATCGCCCTGGGGAGCGCGCCGGTCTTCACCGGTCTGCTGGCCTGGGCGGCGGGCCTGCACCGCCCCAGCCGCCGGTGGGGCGCCGCGACGGCCGTGGCCGTGCTCGGCTGCGGGCTGCTGGTGCTCGGCGGCGCTGACGCGGGTCCCGCGGCGCGCACGGACGTCGCGGGGGTGGCACTGGCGGCGCTGGCCGGACTCTCGTACGCGGTGTACTCCTTGGTCGGCGGGCACTTCATCGGACGCGGGCAGGCGCCGGGCGCCGTGATGGGAGTGCTCTTCGGCACCGCCGGACTGCTCACCCTGCCGGTGGTGCTCGCCGCGGGCGTGCTCTGGCTCGCCACACCGCGTGGCGCCGCTGTGGCGCTGCACCTCGCCGTGCTGACGACCTTCCTGGCCTACCGGCTCTTCGGGCGCGGGCTGCGGTACACATCCGCCTCGGTCGCCACCACGCTCACCCTCGCCGAGCCCGCCGTGGCCGCCCTGCTCGGGGTCGCCGTGCTCGCGGAGCGGCCGACGCCGCTGTCCTGGGCGGGACTGGCCGTACTCCTCCTCGCCCTGGCGGTGCTCTCCCGCAGGGACCGCTGACGGATCACCGGCGGACGGCCGGACGGCCTGCCCGCCCGGTCCCGCCCCGGGTCACTGGGGCGGGATCTCGTCCAGGCGCTCGCCCTCCGCCTGGGAAGGCGTCGTCCGGGGCACGTCCGGGTGGATCTCCATCGTGCTGCGCTCGGCTTCGTCGTAGATCCGCTCCCCCTCCGCCTGGGACGGGGTCTCGGCGTAGAGATACGGATCCGCGTCCGAGGACGTGGACTTCATGGCGGACCTCCTACGGTCGCTGCCTCCATCCTGCTCCCTCAGGCCCTGCGGGGCGAGACCAGCAGGAACGCCCTCCGCCGGCGGTCGTGGTGGAGCGTGCACTGCCAGCCGTACGCCTCCAGGACGCCCTGGCACCGGGCCAGCTCGGCCTCGGCGGTCCCGGCGGCGGTCCCGGCGGCGGGGTCGTCGGCGGCGCTTTCGGCGGCGTTTTCGGCGGCGTTTTCGGGGAAGTGCCAGGACACCTCGACGACCCCGCTCTGGGCGGCGGGCGCGACGGCGTATCCGCTGGCCGAGGGCCGCCCGGCGGCGTCGCGCCCCGACGGGGGCCGGCCGGCCGCCTCCAGGGCCAGCGCCACGGCGTGGACGAGGCGTTCGCGCTCCCAGGGTGCGGGGCGCGTGGTGTCGCCGTCCTGCAGGACGCGGCGGATCTCCAGCAGCCCCGACCAGGCCGACGCGACCTCGGCGCCCCGGCGGGGTGCGGCCGTGCCCGTGCCGTGCCCGTCGTCGGCCGCGAAGCCGCGCTCGGGAACCGGCGCCGGTTCCGGGCCGGGGGCGGCGGCGGGCGCCGCCCCGGATGCCGGGGCGGGGAGCTCCACGCGGGCCAGCTCGGTGCGGACCCGGCGGCCCTCCTGGGTGAGGTAGTAGCCGCCGGTGCGCCCGTAGCGCACGGCCAGGCCCTGCCTGGCCAGCGCGGCGCAGGTCGGTTCGCGCGCGCTCAGCTGGCCGGTGTTGGCGTCGGACTCCAGCAGGGCTCGGCGCTGGACGGCGGTCAGGGTCATGCGACGCACCCTATGAGCCGGACGCGGGGGGCCGGAATGCCCTACACTCGAAATCGAGCAGTTGTTCGAAAGAGGTGGAGGCGGACACACCATGGTCGAAGCCGAGCCGCACCAGGACACCGGGCCCTGCGTGCTGTACATCCGCTGCGGCGGGACCGATCCGGCGACGCTCGCGGCGCTGGCCGGGCTCGTCGGCCGGTTCACCCCCGTCGTCCGCGCCGAACCGCCGGACGCGGTCGTGGCCGACGTGCGCTCCGCGGTGAGCTTCTACGGGCTGCTGCCCGAGCAGCTCGCCCTCATGATCAGCACCCGCGCCTCGGCCCTGTACGACGTGAGCCTCACGATCGGCGTCGCCGGAAGCCGGACGGTCGCCGCGATGGCCGCCTGCGACGTCCTCGTCGGCCGGATCCGGGCCGTCGACTCCGACCCGCGGGCCGTCGCCGACTTCCTGCGCGCCAAGCCGGTGGCCGCCCTCCCCGGGATCACCGCGGAGGCCGTCCGGACACTGGCCGCGGCCGGCCTGTACACCGTCGGGGAGGTCGCCGCCGCACCGCTACCGGAGATCCAGGCGGTGCTCGGCGCCGCCCCCGGGCGCGGTGTGTGGGAACGCGCGCACGGCCTCGACCCCGCCCCGATCACCCCCGAGCACCCGCCCGGCTCGCTCGCCGCCGACCGGCTCTTCACCGCCGACGCCGCCGACCCCACCGACCGCGGTGCGCTGAGCCGGGCCGTCCTCGAACTCGGGCTCGGACTCGGCGACCGGCTGCGCAGTACGGGCCGCACCGCGACCGGGCTCACCCTGACCGTCCGGCTCGCCGGCGGCTCGTCCGTCAGCCGCAGCCGCACCCTGCCGGAGCCCACCTCCGATCCCGGGGAGCTCGCCGAGGCCGCCTACGCCATGCACGAGGCCCTCGGCTCGCACGGCGCCCCCGTGCGAGCGGTGGCCCTGCGCGCCGAGGGGCTGTCCGCGGCGGATCTTCGCCAAGCCCGTTCCGTGCCGGTCGGCGCGGGCCGCGGACGGGCGGTGCTGCCGTCGACCTTCGCGGATCCGCCCGCGCCCGGCCCCGCTCAGGAGGAGCGCCGGCTGTCCTCGTGAAGCGCCTCCAGCACGGCGGCCATCACCTCCGCCCCGTCCAGCGGGCGGGGCAGCGGTGCACGCCGGGCCCGCGCCATGTCCCCGAAGCACCCGTCGCACACGGCGAGCGGGAGATGACGGATGCCGCAGTCGCGGACGGTGTCTTCCTCCCGCCCGCAGACGTCGCATCCCGATGATGCCGCCATGTGTTCGATACTGCCTGGTTCCGGTGCTTCGCGACAGGGCGCGACCGGTGCTCGACGATCCGTCAGGATCCCTTCGGTCCTGGGCACTTGGCCTGGCTGCGGGCTTCGTCCGGATCCCGGGCGCGGCGCCGGTTGCGAGGCGGCCGGGACGGGACAAGGGTGGTAAGGGGGAACGTCCGATCGAGCATCGAACGGAGCTTCTCATGCAAGAGACAATGGCCGACCTGTATGCGCGTGACCTGACGGAGGCGCGCTGGGTGAAGAGCAGCAAGAGCCCCTACCGGGAAACCTGTGTCGAGGTCGCGGAACTCGCCGGCGGAGCCGTCGCGATCCGCGACTCGAAGGACAAGGGCCTGCCGCCCCTGCGGTTCACCGCCGAGGAATGGACGGCGTTCCGGGAGGGTGTGCGCGACGGCGAGTTCGGTTAGGGCCGACCGCGCATCACCTCCGCTTGGCGGGCCGGTCCGCCGTACCGGTCGACCGCTACGGTGAGCGGGCCCGCCGAGCCCCGCCGTTCGCGGCGTCAGATCCGGGGATTGCCGACCACATGGTTGCCTCAGGCAATCTGACTGCCTGGGCGGTTGCACCGGGGGAGGGGTCGGAGTCAGGGTGGTTTGGGAACGCAAGTCCGAATATCGAACGGAGGTTCCCCATGCAGGAGGGAAAGGCCGGCCTCTACGCGCGGGACCTGACGGAAGCGCGCTGGGTCAAGAGCAGCAAGAGCGGTTACCTGCCGGAGTGCGTCGAAGTGGCGGACCTCGGCGGCGGAGCCGTCGCCATCCGTGATTCCGAGAACAAGGACCTGCCGCCCCTGCGGTTCACCGCGCAGGAGTGGACGGCGTTCAGGGAAGGTGTGCGCGAGGGCGAGTTCGGCTAGCACCCGCGACGTCCCCTCGCTCGGCGGGCCGGTGGGACCGGCCCGCCGAGCACGTCACGCGTCGCCCAGCACCCGGAGCGTCTGGGCCCGCAGCGCGCACGCCACCACGCCCTCGCGGGTGTGCCGCAGCTGCGGTTCCGTCGCCGGGTGCCGCCCGGAGATCAGGTCCACGATGCGGTACGCCGTCTCCTCGTCCTCCGCCGCGATGCACACCAGCACCGTGCCGCGGTCCGCCTCCTGCTCCGCCATGGGCGCCTCCTCCGTCGTTCGGCCATCCCCGTGGACGCGTCGGAAGACCCCGCCGCCCCCGCCGCGGTTCTGCGCCGGGGGCCGGTTCACCCGCACGAAGCACCACGGGGTGCGCGGGGCTTACGATGTGGCACCGGCAGCACGTACCCGGAGAGGAAGCCTTGGCCAAGCAACGGATTCCGGTCGTCGTCATCGCGGGATTCCTGGGCTCGGGAAAGACCACGCTCCTCAACCACCTCCTGCGCAACAGCGGCGGCACCCGCATCGGCGCGATCGTCAACGACTTCGGCAGCATCAACATCGACGCGCTCTCCGTCGCCGGCCAGGTGGACTCGATGGTCGCCCTCGACAACGGCTGCCTGTGCTGCGCCGTCGACGCCACCGAGATGGACGACATGCTCGCCAGGCTCTCCCGTCCGCAGGCCCGCATCGACGTCATCGTCGTCGAGGCCAGCGGTCTGGCCGAGCCCCAGGGCATGATCCGGCTGCTGCTCGCGAGCACCGAGACCGCCGTCACCTACGGCGGGCTGGTCGAGGTCGTCGACGCCGCCGAGTTCGAGGCGGTGCGCGCGCGGCACCCCGAACTCGACCGCCATGTGCGGGCCGCCGACCTCGTCGTCCTCAACAAGACCGACCGCGTCGACGCCGCCGGCCGAGCACGGGTCCGCGACGCGCTGGCGGCCGTGGCCCCCGGCACGCCGCTCGTCGAGGCCGCCCACGGCCGGGTGGACCCCGCCCTGCTCTTCGAGCCGCGGTCGCGCACGGCGGTCGACACGGCCGCCCGCCAGCTGTCGTTCGACGAATTGTCCGCCGACGACGGCCACGGGGACCACGCGGAGGGCGACCACACCGGCCATCTCCACGCGGCGTACGACAGCGTGGAGTTCACCTCCGAGGCGCCGCTGCACCCGCGCCGGCTGATGGAGTTCCTCGACGACCGGCCCGCCGGGCTCTACCGGATGAAGGGTTTCGTGCGCTTCGCCGCGCCCGCCCACCGCCGGAAGTACACCCTGCACGCCGTCGGCGGCTTCCTGCGCTTCGTGCCGTCCTCCTGGTCCCGGGGCGAGTCCCGCGCCACCCGCCTGGTGATGATCGGTTCGGGGCTCGACGCGGACGCCCTGCGCAAGGGCCTCGACGCCTGCGTGGCCGAGCCGGGCGGGGAACTCCCCGAGGACGCCATGCTCGGCGTCCTGCGCTACGTCCGTCCCTGACGCGCACCGCGCCCCGCGCACCCTGGAGCGTTCGGCGGCCGTCCCCGCGGCGTCAACGCCCGCGCAGGGCGCGGGCCGTCGCGCCGGTGCGCTCGCGCAGGAGGACGCGCAGGGTGCCGGCGTGCTCGTAACCCACCCGGCGGGCCACGACCTCGACGGGCAGGTCGGTGGTGCGCAGCAGATGCGTGGCCTGTTCGACGCGCAGGTCCTGGACGAAGCGGACCGGCGACACGCCCAGCACGCGTCGGACGGCCCGCTGCAGGGTCCGCTCGCCGACCCCCAGGGCGCGGGCGGCCTCCGCGATGCCGATCGGCTCGTGCAGGCGCAGCCGCACCCAGCGCTCGAACGCGGCCACCGTCGGGTCGGCATGGGCCAGGGCGCTGGGGATGGTGTACGCCGACTGCGACGGGCGCTCGTCGACGACCAGGTACCGCGCGATCAGATCGGCCAGTGCCGGACTGGACATGCGTACGACCGCCAGCGCGAGGTCGACGTGGCCGAAGGCGGCGCCCGCCGTCGTGACGCCGTCGCAGCTGGTCACCATGCGGGTCTCGTCGACCGTGACGGCCGGGTAGCGCCGCCGGAAGACCGGGGCCAGCCACCAACTCGTCGTCGCGCGCCGCCCGTCGAGCACTCCGGACTCGGCGAGCAGGAAGGTGCCCGTGCAGGCGGAGGCGACGGGCGTGCCGCGCTCGCGTGTGGCCGCCACCAGGCGGCGCACCGCGGCCGTCCCGGGGCCCGACACGCGCTCCACGAGGGCGTCCGGCCGCCGTTCCGCGAGCGCCGGGACGAGCAGCAGGCCGGCCCCCTCGGCCCCGCCCAAGGGCGCCGCGGACACCGTGTGCCCGGCGCCGGTGCGGACCCGGCGGCGCGGGCCGACCGTCGTCACCTTCCAGGCGGGCGGCGGCTGCGGAAGCTGCTCGCGCATCGCGTTGGCCGCATCGAGGACGTCGAGGACCGCGGAGAGCCCGGAGTCGAACACGCCGTCGTACGCCACCACTGCCACATCCATGACGGAAACGGTATCGAAGACGTCGTTTCCGACGCTGGGGGAGCCGTCCCGCACGACATAGGTTTCCGGTGTCCGGACCACCGCACCCCGGATCACGGGAAGGAACGGGTCATGAGCGAGGCAGAGCCCCCGACCACCGTCGTCAACCTCAAGGGCCACCGCGGCGACCCCGCGTACGCGGACGTCGTCTACGTGGGCCGCCCGATGCACCGCGGCGGATGGCACCTGCCCGGATCCCCGCTGGCCAGCCCCTACCGCCCCGGGCCTGACGGCACCCGCCAGGAGGTCCTGCACAAGTACCGGGAACACCTGCTGGGCCGCCCCGACCTGCTCGCGCTGCTGCCCGCGCTGCGCGGCCGCAGGCTGGGCTGCTGGTGCGTGCCCGAGCCGTGCCACGCGCAGGTCGTCGCGGAACTCGCCGACGCGTCCTGACCCCGCCCCCCGGAGCCCGCGGCCGGGCGCGTGTCCCGATCCGAGGGTCGCACGTCCCACCGGCATCCGGCGGGGCGGGCCGCCGCGTCCGACGATGGATCCACCGGCACCGGGCGCCCCGCCCGGCCGCCGGCGGAACCCGGAGACCTGTCAGGAGATGCGACGTGGCTGAAATCATCGCGGACATCGAGGTGCCCGATACCCGGCTCGTGACGGAGGCGACCGAACTGGTGCGGAAGGCCGCCGACCCGGTGGTCTACCACCACTCCCGCCGGGTGTACTTCTGGGCGTCGATGCGCGGCCGCAACCGGGGGTGGGACGTCGACCCCGAGCTGCTGTACGTCGGCGCCCTCTTCCACGACCTGGGGCTGACCGACACCTACGCCCGTACCGACCAGCGCTTCGAGATCGACGGCGCCGACGAGGCCCGCCGCTTCCTGCTGCAGCACGACGTCCCCGAGGACCGTGCGCGGCTGGTGTGGGAGGCGATCGCCCTGCACACCACCCCGGAGATCCCGTGGCACATGGCACCCGAGATCGCCCTGGTCACCTCGGGCGTCGAGGTCGACGTCCTCGGCATCGGGTACGACGAGATCACGGCGGAGGAGCGCGAGGCGGTCGTCGCCGCCCACCCGCGGCCCGACTTCAAGAACAACATCCTCAAGGAGTTCACCCACGGCATCGCACCGCGCCCCGGCACGACGTTCGGCAACGTCAAGGCCGACGTCCTGGAGCGCTTCGTGCCCGGCTTCGTCCGCGGGAACTTCGTGGACACCATCCTCCAGTCGCCCTGGGCGGAGTGACCGCGGCGCCCGGTCCCGGTCCCGGTCGCCCCGGTCAGTCCTCGCGGGTGCCGTGCGGCCGGGTGGTGCGGAAGCGGTCGCGGTAGATCCCGGGGCTGACGCCGAGCCGGCGACGGAAGGCCCGGCGCAGCGTCTCCTCGGACCCGAAGCCGCTGCGCCGGGCGACCGTGTCGAGGGCGTCGTCGCCCGCTTCGAGCAGGGCCTGGGCGGCCTCGACGCGGATGCGTTCGACGTACTGCGCGGCGGTGCCGCCGGTCTCGGTGCGGAACAGCCGGGTCAGATGCCGTGAGCTGACCCCGGCACGTGCCGCGAGCGCGGGCAGGCCGTGGTCCGCGGCAGGGTCGGCCGCCACCTGGTCGAGGACCTGGCGCAGCACCGAGTGCGCGGGGTGCCGGGGGCTCTGTCGGACGCTGAACTGCGACTGGCCGCCGGGCCGGGCCATGAAGACGACCAGGAACTTGGCCGCCTTGCGGGCGATGTCCGGGCCGAGGTCGGACTCGACCAGGGACAGGGTCAGGTCGATTCCCGCGCTGATGCCCGCCGAGGTGATGAAGCGGCCGTCCCGCACGAAGATCGCGTCGCTGTCGACCTCGACCTTGGGGTAGCGGGCGGCGAGGTCGTCGGCCAGCCGCCAGTGCGTGGCGGCCCGCCGTCCGTCCAGCAGTCCGGTAGCCGCCAGCGGGAACGCGCCCGCGCAGACCGAGGCGACGGTACGGGCGCGGTCCGCGAGGCGGGTGATGCCCGCCACCAGCGCGGTGTCGGCCACCGCCGCCCACCAGTCGGGGCGCCCGGGGATGACCAGCGTGTCGACGGGGAAGTCGACCTCGTCCAGCGACAGGTCGGGCACCAGCCGCAGCCCCGCGGTGGTCGTCACCGGGCCGCCGTCCGGCGAGACGGTGCTCGTCACATAGTGCGCGCCGTACTCGTTCGCCGCCGTGTACACATCGAGCGGACCCGTCACGTCCATCAACTGCAGTCCCTCGAACAACAGCACCACCACCCGGTGCGCCGGCACGACCGGCGCGGTCCCGGAGGGCTGCTGCGGGTTCACGCGGGACGTCACTGTCGTTCCTCCGGGTGCGGGCCGGTCCGGGGGACCGCCGCGCAAGCCCATGTGGCCCGCGTCCCGCGGGCGTTGGGTCCGCGGATCCCCGTCCGGTCCGCCATTCTCGCCCATGCCCGCCGGCGCCTACGACGCCGGGCTGGTGACCCCGGCGACGGACCGCTGGAGCGGGGCGAGGCGGCGCGTGGTCACCACGCGCCGGCCGCGCTCGTCGTCGTGGATGCAGGTGGACCCGGCCAGCCGGCGCACGATCTCCAGCCCGCGGCCGTGCTCGTCCGGCGGGGTGCTGTCGGGCGAGGCCCCGTCGTGGTGCCGCGCCTCGCCGCTGTCGGTGACGGTGATGACCAGGCCGTCGTCGTGCATGCACAGCCGGATCGACATCTGGGCCCGGCCGTGGCGCGCGGCGTTCGCGGCGAGCTCGTCGACGATCAGCTCGGCCGCGATGCGGTCCTCCGCGGCCAGTCCCCACAGCCCCAGCAGCTCGGACGTGAAGTGCCGCGCGGCGCCCACGTAGGCGGCCTCCGCGGGCTGCACGAGTTCCGCCGAACGAGTGGGAGTGGTGTCACCGCACATGACGTGTGGGCCCTTCATCGATGAGGCCCGCGGTCCCGGCGACCGCGGGGTCGCCCCACCGGCCACGCCGCCGCGCGGCACGCCGTGACGTCGGCCCGCCTTCCGGCCGCCGTGCCCGGCACCGCTCCCGTCCCCCCGCGCGGATAGCGTGGACGTGTGCGTCTTCTTGTGATGTCCGATACACACCTGCCCAAACGTGCCAAGGGGCTTCCGGCCGAACTGCTGGACCGGATTCCCGAGGCCGACGCCGTCATCCACGCCGGCGACTGGGTCGACGAGGCGACCCTCGACCTGCTGGAGGCGAGGTCCCGCCGGGTGATCGGCGTGTACGGCAACAACGACGGCCCCGGGCTGCGCGCGCGGCTGCCAGAGGTCGCCCTCGCCGAGCTGGGCGGGCTGCGCTTCGGCGTGGTGCACGACAGCGGCCCGGCGCAGGGACGCGAACGCCGCTGCGAGGAGCGCTTCCCGGACCTGGACGTCCTGGTCTTCGGACACAGCCACATCCCCTGGGACAGCACCGCGCCGGGCGGGCTGCGACTGCTCAACCCCGGTTCCCCGACGGACCGCAGGCGTCAGCCGTACGGCACCTACCTCACCGCCGTGGCGGCCGCAGGCGTGCTGAGCGAGGTGCGGCTGCACGAACTGCCGCGCCGCTGACCCGCACAGGCGAGCCGCCCTGCCGGGGGCGTCGCGGCTCAGTGCTCGAGCGCCGGGTCGCCGGCCGGCCGGACCGCGCCCGAGGGCTCGGAGACCATGACCGCGCCGGGGGCCTCGGCGGTCTCCGCCTCCCGCTCCCGGGGCTCCGCCCCGTGGGCGCCGTCCGCGGGCGGCAGCAGCGCCATGACGGCCTGGCGGTGCGCGTCGCCGGCGTCCTCGTCGAAGGGGTCCGGGGTCGCGGGCACCTGCATCCGGAGCACCGGCCCCGTGCCCAGACGCACATAGCCGCGGCCCGGCGGCACCTGCGCGGCGGACGTCGAGCACTGCGGCGCGCCGAGCACCGCCTGGGTCTGCTCCGCGGTGACCGCGCCCAGCAGCACCCGGGCCCTGGTCTGGGCGACGACCACGTGGGAGAGCGCCTCGGCGCCGTCGAGGTGGTCGGCGACGGCGACGGTCACCCCGGCCGCGCGGCCGTGCCGCAGCGGGATGTCCAGCAGTTCCTGCGGGTCGGGACGGCTCTCGGCGTGCGCGAGCTGGCTGAGCACCGTCGGCCGGTCGACGAGGATCCACAGCGGCCGGCGTACGTCGTCGGGCGCGGTGCGGCCCGCCTGCCGGGCGCGGTTGACGGCGATCAGGCGCCGCTCGGTCTCGTGCGCCGCCCACTCCAGGGTGGCCAGCGTCCCCGCGAGGCCGCTCTCGACGGCCATCACGCCGGGCCGGCCGGACAGGAACGCGTACTCGCCGGTCCCGCTGCCGTCGACGACCACGACGTCGCCCTCCGGGAGGGCCTGCAGCGCGATGGAGCGCAGCAGCGTGGTGGTGCCCGTGCCGGGGTGGCCGAGGGCGAGCAGGTGCGGCTCGGTGGAACGCGGGCCGGTGCGCCACACCACCGGGGGAGCGTCCCTGACCTCCTCGCCGTCCTGGACGGGGACGGTGCGCTGCACCGATCCGGGGTCGGTGAAGCCGAGCACCGTCTCTCCGGGGGAGGTGACGAAGCGCTGGGCGGCGATGCCCGTGGGCAGCGGGGGGAGCGCGGTGAGGGTGAGGTGGTTCTCCTCCTCGTTCCACTCGAAGCGGTACTCGCGGCCCCGGCCCACCTTGGCGTGCAGCACGTGCTCGACGCGGGCCCTGGCGGCGGGCTCGCCGTCGGTGAAGTAGGCGGGGTACTTCAGGTGCAGGCGGACCAGCCGCCCGTCCTCGAAGACGTGGTCGCCGAAGGCGTTCTCCCAGCTGCCGTCGTGGGCGTAGAGCGGGCTGGGGTCGTCGGCGACGGACAGATACGGCACCAGGGCCTCGTACAGCGCGGTCAGCCGGTCGTTCTCGGGGCCGCTCGGTCCGGTCGGGGCGGGGGTGCGGTCCCGTCCCATCCAGCCGGCGGAACCCATCCAGGCGGCGAACATCAGGTACGCGCCGTAGGGCAGCAGGACCAGCACGAGGAATCCGGCCCCGACGGAGGCCAGCAGCGCCGGTCCGCGCCGGTCCTTGGGCGTGCTGCCCCACCAGTCGCGCGCCCAGCCGGCCTGGCGGCGCAGCCCGCGCGCGATGACGAAGAGCGGGTGGAGGACGTCCGTGGTGCTGTCGACGGCGGCCCGCGCGAGCTCACGGCCGCGCGTGAGCGAGGGGCGGCTGCTCAGGAGGGCGGAGAGGGGGCGCCGGACCACGGGGAGCTCCAGAGGGTCGTTGCGGGGACGGTACGACGGGACGGGAAGAAGGCACCGGGACGGGACGGGACGAGGGGGCGGGACGGGAAGGGCCCGGTGCGGAGCGGCGCCGGGCCCGGTGGATCGGCCGTGCGGAACGGCCGCGCTAGAACTTGATCCCGCCCAGCAGGCTCGCCAGGCTCGCCCCGCCGGCCTTGATGCTCGGGGCGATGGCGGTGCCCGCGAGGTAGAAACCGAAGAGGGCGCAGACGAGCGCGTGGGACGCCTTGAGTCCGTCCTTGCGGAAGAACAGGAAGACGATGATGCCGAGCAGGACGACGCCTGAGATGGACAGGATCATGGGGGCTACTCCTGTGTGATGGGGACTGTCACCATGAGTTGTTCCAGAATTACAGATAGTAATATGTTCTGAAAAGAGGCGAATGGGTGATTTGTAGGGAAGTTCACCCTTTCAGCTCTGCTGAACTGTTTCTTCCGCCGCGATCCTCGCCGGTCGTCCGGCGTGTCATGTGGCAGGCCCCGCCGACGGAGCAGTGAAGTCGCCCATTCGAGTGATCAAAATCGTTAAGCTTCGGCCATGGCTTCTCGTTCGGTCCACACCCCCGCCGTGGCAGGCTCCGGGAGCCCGCCCGGCGAGGCCAGGGCGGTTGAGGCCGCTTAGGGTGGATCACGAGAGCGGTCCCTACCGCGCACGGCGACCAGCCACTTCCAGTGAGGAACGATGAGCGAGCCGACCCCGCAGAACGATCCGGTCCAGGACCCCGGCGTCCTGCGACTCGCCGCCCAGATGTTCGACCTCGCCCGCCGCGGCGGCACGGAGACCCTGGCGGCCTATGTGGACGCGGGCGTGCCGGCCGACCTCACCAACGACAAGGGCGACACCCTCGTCATGCTCGCCGCCTACCACGGCCACGCCGCCACCGTGGCCGCCCTCCTGCGGCACGGCGCCGACCCCGACCGTGCCAACGACCGCGGCCAGACGCCGCTGGCCGGTGCCGTCTTCAAGGGCGAGGACGAGGTGGTCCGCGTCCTCGTCGACGGCGGCGCCGACCCCGCCGCGGGCACCCCCTCGGCCATCGACACCGCCCGCATGTTCGGCAAGAACGCACTCCTGGAACTCTTCGGCGCCGCATGACCCCCGGACGCGCCATGACGCCGCACCCACCATGAAGAGAAGTGGACCCATGACGGAAACCGACAGCTGGAACAACCCGCTGCGCGATCCATCCGACCGGCGGCTGCCGCGCATCGCGGGCCCGTCCGGACTGGTGATCTTCGGGGTGACGGGCGACCTGTCCCGCAAGAAGCTGATGCCCGCCGTGTACGACCTCGCCAACCGCGGGCTGCTGCCGCCGGGCTTCTCGCTCGTCGGCTTCGCCCGCCGGGACTGGGCGGACGAGGACTTCGCGCAGGTCGTCCACGACTCCGTCAAGGAGCACGCGCGCACCCCCTTCCGCGAGGAGGTCTGGACGGAGCTGGCCGCCGGAATGCGCTTCGTGCCCGGCGACTTCGGAGACGACGACGCCTTCGAGAAGCTGCGCGCGACCGTGGAGGAGCTCGACAAGGCCCGGGGCACCAGCGGCAACTTCGCCTTCTACCTCTCGGTGCCGCCCAAGTTCTTCCCCCTGGTCGCACAGCAGTTGAAGAAGCACGGGCTGTCCGATCCTCCCGAGGGCTCCTGGCGCCGGGCCGTCATCGAGAAGCCCTTCGGGCACGACCTGGCCAGTGCCCAGGAGCTCAACCAGGTCGTCCACCAGGTCTTCCCCCCCCACGACGTCTTCCGGATCGACCACTACCTGGGCAAGGAGACGGTCCAGAACATCCTGGCGCTGCGCTTCGCCAACACGATGTTCGAGCCGCTGTGGAACCGCTCCTACGTCGACCACGTGCAGATCACGATGGCCGAGGACATCGGCATCGGCGGCCGCGCCGGCTACTACGACGGCATCGGCGCCGCACGCGACGTCATCCAGAACCACCTCCTCCAACTCCTCGCGCTGACCGCCATGGAGGAACCGTCGGGCTTCGACGCCACGTCCCTCGTCCAGGAGAAGCTCAAGGTCCTCCAGGCCGTCCGGCACCCCGGTGACCTGGGCGCGCACACCGTGCGCGGCCAGTACGCGCACGGCTGGCAGGGCGGGGAGGAGGTGCTCGGCTACCTGGAGGAGGAGGGCATCGACGCCAAGTCCAGGACCGACACCTACGCCGCGATCAAGCTGGGGATCGACAACCGCCGCTGGGCGGGGGTCCCCTTCTACCTGCGCACCGGCAAGCGCCTGGGCCGCCGCGTCACCGAGATCGCGGTCGTCTTCCAGCGCGCCCCGCACCTGCCCTTCAGCCACACCGACACCCAGGAGCTGGGGAAGAACGCCCTGGTCATCCGCGTCCAGCCGGACGAAGGTGTCACCGTGCGCTTCGGCTCGAAGGTGCCCGGGACGTCGATGGAGATACGCGACGTGACGATGGACTTCGCCTACGGCGAGTCCTTCACCGAGTCCAGCCCCGAGGCGTACGAGCGGCTCATCCTCGACGTGCTGCTCGGCGACGCCAACCTCTTCCCCCGACACCAGGAAGTCGAGGAGTCCTGGCGGATCCTCGACCCCATCGAGGAGTACTGGGACAGCCACGGCAAGCCCGAGCAGTACACCGCCGGCACATGGGGTCCGAAGGCGGCGGACGAGATGCTCGCACGAGACGGCAGGAGCTGGCGCCGGCCATGAACATCGATCTGACCGAGACCACCTCAAGCAAGATCAACTCGGCGCTGATCAAGGCCCGCAGGGCCATCGGCAGCCCGGCGGTCGGCATGGTGCTCACCCTGGTGATCGTCACCGACGAGGGCAACCACTACGACGCCCTCAAGGCCGCCTCCGACGCCTCGCGCGAGCACCCCTCGCGCATCCTGGTCGTCATCAAGCGGCCCGGCCGCTCCCCCCGCGACCGGCGCAGCGCCCGCCTCGACGCCGAGGTGCGCGTCGGCGGCGAGTCCGGCACCGGCGAGATCGTCCTGCTCCGCCTGCACGGCGAACTCGCCGACCACGCCCACAGCGTGGTCCTGCCGCTGCTGCTGCCCGACGCCCCCGTGGTGGTCTGGTGGCCCGTCGACGCCCCCGCGACCCCCGCCGCCGACCCCCTCGGCGCGCTGGCGCAGCGCCGGATCACCGACGCGTACGCCGTCGAGCGGCCCATGGAGGAACTGGAGGCCCGCGCCGCCGGCTACACCCCCGGCGACACCGACCTGTCCTGGACCCGGCTCACGCCCTGGCGGTCCATGCTCGCCGCCGCGCTCGACCAGGCCGGGGCCCGGGTGACCTCGGCGGTCGTGGAGAGCGAGGCCGACAACCCCAGCGCCGAACTCCTCGCCCGCTGGCTCGGCAACCGCCTCGGTGTCCCCGTCGACCGCGTCGTCACCGACGGCCCGGTCGTCACCGCAGTACGGCTGCGCACCCCGGACGGCGACATCAACATCGACCGCCCCGAGGGCCCGCTGGCCACCCTCACCATCCCCGGACAGCCCAGCCGGCACCTCGCGCTGAAGGTCCGGCCCACCGCCGACCTCATCGCCGAGGAACTGCGCCGGCTCGACCCCGACGAGATGTACGCGGCGTCGCTGGGCCACGCCGACGCGGAGGAGCCGCCCCGCCGGGCGAAGACCACCGCGCGGAGCACCAAGAAGCGGCCCAAGCCGGCCAGCGCGGAGGCCGCCAAGTAGACCGACTGCCGCAGCAGTACGCCGGGGGCGGCGCACACCGCCTGCAGGATCAGCATCGCGGCCGTGGTGAACAGGTAGCAGACCACGACCGTCAGCGCCGACTCCAGGTGCGCCCGCCACCCTGCGCGGCCCCCGCCGAAGGTGAAACGCGCGTGCAGTTCGGTGGCCAGCACCGTCGAGGCCACGGTCACGACCGCGTTCGCCGACGCGAACGGCACCGGCCCCGACAGCACCAACAGCACCGCGGAGGAGGCCAGTCCGACCCCGCCGCCGCACACGGCGAAGCGCACGAACGCGGCCGGCGCGGAACGCACGGAGTCCGAGGTGCGGGGCCGGCGGGCGGGAGCGGGCGGGGCGGATCCCTCCGCGGTGACGGTGTCCATGCCCGCACACTGCCCGCCCCCGCTGACAGGGCGCTGACCGCTCGCTGACACGCCCCCCACATCCGCCCGACCCGGTACTTCGTTCCCGTCGAGAGCGCAGGCGTTGCGTCGCGCCGACGCGGTGGTGCCGGGGCTGGACGCGACCCGTACCGGCGATCCATCAGGTTCCGTGCGGCGGTTCGGCCTACGACTCGGGGAGGCCGTACCGGGCCTGATGGCGGTGGTCGGCCACGCAGGCCCGAGGAGGAGGGGGGGGAGTACGGCAGTGATCTGATCCGTCCACAAGCAATTGTTGTTCGCCGGGACGGTGTTGCTCAGCGGGATGGTCCCGCTCGCAGTGGGCGTCGCGGTGAAGGGCGGCCTGAGGATGCCCGGGTGGGAGCTATCCGCCGGGTTCTTCGGATGGAACGTAGTGACGGGCTTCGTCGCCACGTCGAGGCTCAAGGGGCTCGGTGACATCCCCCTCCTCGAGGCTGCCGTCCCGATCGCGGATCCCGCCACCGTTCTGTCAGCGTCGGTACTGGCCCGGGCGAGGCGAAGCTTCGGGAGGCGTTACGGTGCGCTGCTCGTCGGCACCGGCGTCGTGTCTACGGCTATCGCGTTGTTCGAGCCCGCAGGCGCCGTTGTCGCCTGCTTCTTCGCGATAGAGCCGCTGATGCGAGCGGAGCGGGCGGCTCGCTGGGAACGGCGCCACGGGGTGCTGCTCTGGCAGGTCTGGGAACACCGTGTCGAGCAGGAGCAGCAACCGGTCGACATCGGTCCGGCACCGGTCTTCACCTCGGCCAGGCAAGGTGCCCCGCGCGTCGGCGTGAACCCGTAGCGTCGCGACGCCGTCCACTTCGATCAGCACGGCCACAGCGCGTCCTCGGCAGACCCCGCATGCCTCGTCGGCGACAACAACGTCAATGTGTCCACGCCGGCCCCCAGCGGACCGCCGCCGGATCTCCCCTCGGGCAGGAGTTCACCCGCCTCGGGGAGATCCCGCGAAGGACTTCGTCCGCCGCGCAAGATCGCCGATGTTCGCGAGCGGGGAGCCTGGGCTCCACGGTCAGGACAGGGCGAACGGGCCTTCCGTGGCCTTGCGGTGCTGCATCGCCGTCAGCTTGCGGACGAACAGGATGGCGAGGACCGCGGCCAGGATGTCCACGGCGTCCACGGCGATGGTGAAGCCGGCGGCGTCGCGGAGGTCGTCGGCGTACACGGAGTTCTCGTTGGTGACTCTCGTTGCGAGCGCGTCCAGGATCCAGGACGCCACCCACGCCGCCCACCAGTACGCGACGGGGCCCGAGTCGGCGGGACGCAGACGGCCGTCCTGCGTCGTCTGGGAGCTCGCGACCCAGGTCTCCCTGGCGATCCCGGAAGGGATCCAGAAGAAGGCGATCGGGATGAACCAGCCGCCGATCGCCCACCCGCGGCCCTTCTCGAATCCGTTGGGGGCGAACACCTCGCCGTTGGTGCGCACCCGGTGGAACCAGATGAGGAAGAGGACGGCCGACCCCACCAGCGTGAGGAGCTGCAGTCCCGCCGCGACTCCGACCCACAGGTCCGAGCGGTTCAGGGCGGACTGGTCGACGGTGGCGAGTACGTCCCCGACCGCCGTGTCCAACAGGGCGTAGCGACTGGCCTCCGCGACGATGTCGACGACGTCGGCCGCGATGACCAGCGACAGGAGCACCACCACGGCGGTCGCGAGGCCCAGCGGCGAACGGAGCACGGCGGTGGCCGCCGGCGGTCCGGCGGGTGCGGGGTACGGAGCGGGGTACTGGGCGCCGGGCGGCGGCCCGACGGGGCTGAACGACATGGAATCCCCCCAGGGACACAGCATGGAGACGTGCGCGCCGAACGGCGGGCAGGAGGACATTACGGCAGGAGATCTTGGCGAGTCCACATCATTGATCGGTGTTCGCCGCCTTCGGCCCGGTCACGTCGGCCGCACGGGGGAACGGGCTTCCCACCTGCCGGTTTCGAGCGGGCAGACGGCGGGTGCCGAGAGGCGGGCGGGCGGTAGCGCCCACCACGAGCAGGCCCACAGGGCCTCGCTGGCGCGCTCCCGCTCGACGCGGCCGTCTCGGGGCGCGGCGGACCTCGAGGCCCCACGGTGTCGGCGCAGCCCCGAGTCTGGAGTAATGCGAGGGTCGAGAACGCATCACGCGGGGTACCCGCCACGTCCGGGCCGACCTGGCGGCTCACCCCACCGTCACCAACGTCGACACTCCTGCCACTGTCCGGCCCGTCCCCTCCGCGCGTCTCGGATGCATCGCGTCGCACCGCTCTGAGCAGGGAGGATGTCATCAGAGGTGAAGGCGTTGAGCCGGAGCCGCGAGCACACTGTAATGACACGCTGTGGGTAGACATCGAGTGTATAGACAGCGTGTATATTCGCCGCATGTTCTTCGACCCGCTCTCGTTTCCGCTCCTCCTCGCGCCGCCCGGGGCCGCGTCCCGCTCCCGTTCGCGCCGGCCCGTGACGCACGCCGTCATACCGTGCCCGGGAGGTCCCGCATGAGCCGTCGAGGTGCCGGTGGTGCGCCGGGGCGGCTTCGCTCGGCGCTCGGAGATCTGGGGCTCGGCGTGCGGCTGGCGGGCTCCGGAGGCCGTGAGGGGTGGATCCGCACGGCGCTGACCGCGGTGGGCGTCGGACTCGGTGTGGCCCTGCTGTTCCTGGCCGCCGCGGTGCCGAACGTCCTCGACGCCCGCGAAGGGCGCGGTCACGCGCGCGAGACGCCGAACTTCGAGAGCGAGGTGTCGGTGCGGCGCGGGGACGCGACGTTCCTCTGGCTCGACGCCGCCACCGAGTTCCGCGGTGATGCCGTGGGCGGGCAGCTGCTGCGCCCGGACGGCCCCGGGGCTCCGCCGCCGCCGGGTGTCGCACGGATTCCCGGGCCGGGGGAGATGGTGGTCTCGCCCGCCCTGCGGGGGCTGCTGGACTCGCCGTCCGGCGCCCTGCTCAAGGAGCGGCTCGGTTACCGGATCATCGGGACCATCGCGGACCGGGGTCTGCTGGAGCCGGGTGAGCTGCGTTTTTACGCCGGCAGCGCCACGCTCTCCAGGAGCGGGGGTGCGATCAGGTCCGCGGGGTACGGCCATGATCCGGGCTCGGGGCGTTTCGATCCGAGGCTGGTGGTCCTGGTCGCCTTGATCTGTGTCGTGCTGCTGGTGCCGGTGGGTGTCTTCGTCGCCACGGCCGTCCGTTTCGGCGGGGACCGCAGGGACCGCAGGCTGGCCGCGTTGCGGCTGGTGGGTGCGGACGTCGCCATGACGCGTCGTATCGCGGCGGGTGAGGCGCTGTTCGGTGCGGGGCTGGGGCTGCTGGTCGGTGCCGGGTTGTTCCTGGGGGCGAGCCGGCTGGCGGGATCGGTGCGGTTGTGGGGTGTGAGCGCCTTTCCGGCGGACGTCGCCCCTGACGCGTTGCCGGCGGGTCTGATCGTGGTGGCGATCCTGGTGGGGGCGGTGCTGGTCACGCAGTCGGCGCTGCGGTCGGTGGTGATCGAGCCGTTGGGGGTCGTGCGGCATGCCGCGTTGCGTCCGCGCCGGTTGTGGTGGCGGCTGGTGGCTCCTGTGGTCGGGGTCGGTGTGCTGGCGTGGACGGGTTCGGCGGAGGAGGAGTTGGGGTCGGGGGGTGTGTATCCGATCGTGCTGGGCGCGGTGCTGGTCCTGGTGGGGTTGACCGGGCTGTTGCCGTGGCTGGTGGAGGCTGTGGTGCGCCGGCTGCGCGGGGGGCCGGTCGCGTGGCAGCTGGCGGTGCGCAGGCTGCAGTTGAGCAGTGGGACGGCGTCGCGGGCGGTCAGCGGTATCACCGTGGCGGTGGCCGGGGCGATCGCGCTGCAGATGGTGTTCGGCGGTATGCAGGAGGATTTCGCGTCGTCGTCCGCTCCGGCGGCGGCAGGTGCGTCGTCCGGTCGTGCCGATGTCGTGCGCGCGGACTTCAGTGTCGCGACCCCTTCGGGGAGTGCGGGTGTGCCGGCGCTGGCGGAGCGGATGGCCGGGGAGCTGGGGCGGGTCGGGGGTGTGCGGCGGGTGGTCGCCACGGTCCAGTCGTATGTGCACCGTGTGGACGCCGGTGCGGGGCCGGGTTCGGTCACCACGCTCACGGTGGCGGGTTGTGCGACGTTGCGGTCGCTGGCGTCGTTGCCCTCGTGCCGTGACGGTGACACCTTCGTGGCCCGTCTGCGGGGGTCGTCGGGCCGTGCCCGGGAGGCGAATCTCCTGACGGACGAGGTCGCCCGGCCGGGTGGGAAGTTCGATCTCGGCGGCATGTCCGGGGGTGCCGAGGAGGACGAGTCGTGGACGTTGCCGGAGTCGTCCCGTGCGGTGGTGGCGGTGCCGGACCCGGTGGGGGACGTCCATGACGGCATCCTGGCGACTCCGGGGGCGCTGGCCGGGTACGGGCTGCCGCAGGCGTCGACGTCCGCGTACGTGGCGGTCGGCCACGGTGTCGCGGACGCGGGGGAGCAGCTGCGCAATGCCGCGGCGCGGCTGGATCCGGCGTTGCGGGTGTACGGGCTGGTGAACGTGGAGCGTGACCGGCAGTACTCGAGTGTGCAGACCGGTCTGCGGATCGGCGGGACGCTGACGGTGGCGCTGATCGCGGCGGGGATGCTGGTGGCGCTGATCGAGCAGTTGAGGGAGCGCCGGCGGCTGTTGTCGGTGCTGGTGGCGTTCGGTACGCGGCGCAGGACGCTGGCGTGGTCGGTGCTGTGGCAGACGGCGGTGCCGGTGCTGGCGGGTACGGTCGTGGCGATCTTGGGTGGGCTGGTGCTGGGCAGGGTGATGCTGGGCATCGTGGTGAAGCCGGTGCGGGACTGGTGGGTGTTCCTGCCGTATGCGGGGATCGGTGCGGCGGCGGTGCTGGTGGTGACGTTGCTGAGTCTTCCGGCGTTGTGGCGGATGATGCGGGCGGACGGGCTGCGTACGGAGTGAGTGTCGGCTGCCGCCGGTCCTTTGCCGGGCCGGCGGCGGCCGACTCGCTGTGGGCAAAGGGCTGTTGACGTGCGGGAACGGTCTTGCGGGGTCGTGTCGGGGAGGAACCGCGTGAGGGCCCTTGACGTGTCGTGATGGCTGGTGTCACCATCGCGTCCATCAAATGTTTGCGTAAACGTGCGCCGACTCCGTTCGCTGATGTTTACGCAACCATCCCGATCCCGCCCTCTGCGGCGGGATCCCGCACGACGACGTGAAGGATGGGAACATGGCTGCCATACCGCCGCCACCGGGTACCGGCCGGGCCGCTCCTCCCCGAGGGCGCCGGGGCCGGCGCTGGCTGGGATGGGGCTTCGTGGCGCCGTTCATGATCGTCTTCGCGCTGGTCTTCCTGGCGCCGATCGGCTACTCGATCTACCTGAGCCTGTTCCGTGACCGACTGATCGGCGGGACCTCCTTCGTCGGTCTGGACAACTACGTCCAGGCCTTCCAGGACGGCCAGTTCTGGTCCGGCCTGGGGCGCGTCGCGCTGTTCCTCGCCGTGCAGGTCCCGATCATGCTGTGCATCGCGCTGCTGGTCGCGCTCGCGCTGGACAGCGGGCGGCTGCACGGCCGGAACTTCTTCCGGATCACGATCTTCCTGCCGTACGCGGTCCCGGCCGTCGTGGCGACGCTGATGTGGGGCTTCATGTACGGGGACCGCTTCGGTCTGGTCGCCGACATCAACGACGCCTTCGGCGTCTCGCTGCCGAACCTCCTCTCGCCCGGCCTGGTGCTGGCGAGCATCGGCAACATCGTGACCTGGGAGTTCGTCGGCTACAACATGCTGATCTTCTACTCGGCGCTGCACGTCGTGCCGCGCTCCCTGTACGAGGCGGCGGAGATCGACGGCGCGAGCCAGTTGCGGATCGTGACCTCCATCAAGATCCCGGCGATCCGCGGGGCGCTGGTCATCGCGACGATCTTCTCGATCATCGGCAGCTTCCAGCTGTTCAACGAGCCCAGCATCCTCAAGCCGCTGGCGCCCAACGCCATCACGACGTACTTCACGCCGAACCTCTACACCTACTCGCTGTCCTTCTCCGGGCAGCAGCACAACTACGCGGCGACCGTCGCGATCGTCATGGGGGTCGTCACGATGATCATCGCCTACGTCGTGCAGCTGCGCGGCATGCGCAAGGAGGCCTGACGATGGCCCAGGCGAGCACCCAGGCAGACACCGGGGCGGGCACCGGCGCGGACGGCCGTGCGGGCACCGCGGGCGCGTGGCGAGGGCGTCGCGGCGCACCGTCCGAGCGGCCCGCGGGCCGGCGGCACTCCTCCGACCGGCCCCGGCGCAGTGTCCTGCTCACCGTCCTGACCGCCCTGGTCGCGGTCTACACCCTGGTCCCGCTGGCCTGGCTGCTGATCAGCGCGACCAAGACCCAGAAGAGCCTGCTGGACTCCTTCGGGCTGTGGTTCAGCGGTGACTTCGCGCTGTGGGACAACATCCAGCAGACCCTGACCTACGACGACCACATCTTCGTGCGCTGGCTGCTCAACACCCTGCTGTACGTGGCGCTGGGCGCGGGCGGCGCGACCTTCCTGGCCGTGCTGGGCGGCTACGGCCTGGCGAAGTTCGACTTCCCGGGCAGGCGGGGGGTCTTCGCGGTGGTGATCGGCGCGGTCGCCGTTCCGGGTGCCGCGCTGGCCGTGCCGACGTTCCTGATGTTCAGCAAGATGGGCCTGACGAACACCCCGTGGGCGGTGATCGTGCCCTCGCTGATCTCGCCGTTCGGCCTCTACCTGATGTGGGTCTTCGCCTCCGAGGCGATCCCCGACGAGCTGCTGGAGGCCGCCCGGGTCGACGGCTCGGGGGAGATCCGCACCTTCTTCAGGATCGGCCTGCCGCTGTTGGGACCCGGCATCGTCACCGTGCTGCTCTTCACCGTGGTCGCGACGTGGAACAACTACTTCCTGCCGCTGATCATGATCAAGGACCCGGACTGGTACCCCCTCACCCTGGGCCTGAACGCCTGGAACGCCCAGGCCGCCACCGCGGGCGGGCAGCCGGTGTTCAACCTGGTGGTCACCGGCTCGCTGCTGACCATCGTGCCGCTCGTCGCGGCCTTCCTGCTCCTGCAGCGCTTCTGGCAGACCGGGCTCGCCGCGGGCAGCGTCAAGGAATGATCACCGGCGCCGCCGCGGCGCCGTACCCATCCTCCCCCTGCGGTCCGCCGCCCGGCACAGCAGTGCCGCGGCGACGGGCGGTGCCGCAGACCATCACCACAACGAAGTGAGATGCGATGACGAACAAGCCACTGCGCCGTTCGGCGCAGGCGATCGCGGTGCTCTGCGCGGCGGCGCTGTCCCTGACCGCCTGCGGTTCCTCCGACGACTCCGGCTCGGGAGCCAAGGCCGCCGACGCGGGCAGCGTCGAGGCGGCGCTGAAGAAGGGCGGCACGGTGACGGTGTGGGCGTGGGAGCCGACGCTGAAGCAGGTGGTGACCGACTTCCAGGCGAAGTACCCCAAGGTCAAGGTGAAGCTGGTCAACGCTGGCACGGGCAACGACCAGTACACGGCGCTGCAGAACGCGGTGCAGGCCGGTTCCGGGGCGCCGGACGTGGCGCAGATCGAGTACTACGCGCTGAGCCAGTTCGCGCTCGGCAAGTCCGTCACGGACCTGAGCGCGTACGGTGCCAAGGACCTGTCCAAGGCGTACTCGCCGGGCCCGTGGAACTCCGTCGCCGTCAACGGCGGGGTGTACGCGCTGCCGATGGACTCGGGGCCGATGGCGATGTTCTTCAACAAGAAGGTCCTCGACAAGTACAAGATCGCGGTCCCCACGACCTGGGACGAGTACCTGACCGCGGCCCGGGCGCTGCACAAGGCCGACCCGAAGGCGTACATCACCAACGACACCGGTGACGCCGGGTTCGTCACCAGCCTGATCTGGCAGGCCGGCGGCCACCCGTACACGGTGGACGGCACCAAGGTGAACGTCGACTTCGGCGACGCGGGCACCAAGAAGTTCACCGAGGTGTGGCAGAAGCTGATCTCCGAGAAGCTCCTGGCGCCGATCACGTCCTGGAGCGACCAGTGGTACAAGGGCCTGGCCGACGGCACCATCGCCACGCTGTCGACGGGTGCCTGGATGCCCGCCAACTTCGTCTCCGGCGTGCCCTCCGCGTCCGGTGACTGGCGTGCCGCGCCGCTTCCGCAGTGGCAGGCGGGGCAGACCGCCAGCGCCGAGAACGGCGGCAGCTCGCTGGCGGTGATGGAGGCGGCCAAGGACAAGCCGCTGGCCTACGCCTTCGTGAAGTACGCGAACAAGGACGCCGGTGTGCAGGCCCGTATCAAGGGCGGTGCCTTCCCGGCCACGACCGCGGACCTCAACTCCCAGGCGTTCCTGGACACCGAGTTCCCCTACTTCGGCGGCCAGAAGGCCAACGAGATCTTCGCGAAGTCGGCCGGGAACGTCGCCAAGGGCTGGTCGTACCTGCCGTACCAGGTGTACGCCAACTCGGTCTTCAACGACACCGTCGGCAAGGCCTATGTGTCCTCCACGCCGCTGTCCGACGCCCTCGGCACCTGGCAGGAGGCCTCGGTGAAGTACGGCAAGGACCAGGGCTTCAGCGTCGGCGGCTGACGCCCCGCCGCGACCTTCGGCCGGCGCCCGCGCGCTTCCCTCGGCAGGGGGCGGCGGCGCCGGCCCGGGGGCCCGCGGACCGCCGGTCCGCGGGGCTCGGCCCCCTAGACTTCTGACCACCAACGGCTGTGAAACGTATGAGGTGTACGACGCACGTGGACGGGACCGTACAGAGCTCGGCGGCGGGCGCGCGGCGGCGGCGGCGCGGTGCGTCGATGGCCGACGTGGCCAAGCTGGCGGGCGTCTCGGCGCAGACCGTCTCCCGGGTCTCCAACGGCTTCCCCGGGGTGCTGGAGGAGACCCGGCAGCAGGTGCTGGCCGCGATGAAGGAGCTCGGCTACCGGCCCAACAGCGCGGCCCGCGCGCTCAAGCGGGGCGAGTTCCGCACCATCGGCGTCATCCTGTTCAACCTCTCCAGCACCGGCAACATGCGCACCCTGGAGGCCGTGGCCTCCTCCGCGGCCCGCGAGGGCTACGCCACGACGCTGCTGCCGGTGACCGCGCCCACGCGGGACGGGGTGCAGGGGGCGTTCACCCGGCTCGGTGAGCTGGCCGTGGACGGCGTCGTCATGATCATGGAGGTCCATCTGCTGGACGCGATGACGGTGGCCCTGCCGCCGACCGCGCCCGTGGTCGTGGTGGACTCCGACGCCGGCGACCGGTACTGCGTGGTCGACACCGACCAGGCCAGCGGTGCCCGGGCGGCCGTGGAGCACCTGCTGGGCCTCGGCCACGGCACGGTGCGGCACATCGCTGGGCCGAAGGAGTCGTTCGCCGCCGAGCGCCGGGTGGGTGCGTGGCGGGCGGCGCTGGAGGCGGCCGGGCGCGAGGTGCCGCCGCTGCTGCGCGGTGACTGGTCCGCGGAGTCCGGCTACGCGGCCGGGCTGCGGATCGCCGCGGACCCCGGCTGCACGGCGGTGTTCGTCGCCAACGACCAGATGGCCCTCGGGCTGCTGCGCGCGCTGAGCGAGCACGGCCGGCGGGTGCCGGAGGACGTCAGCGTCGTGGGCTTCGACGACATCCCCGAGGCCGCCTCGTACATGCCGCCGCTGACGACGATCCACCAGGACTTCGCCGAGGTCGGCCGGCGCTGCGTCGACGGGGTGCTGCGGCAGATCCGCAACGACGAGGCGGAGCGGGGCACCACGCTGGTGCCCACCGGTCTGGTCGTGCGCGGCAGCACCGCGGCCCCTCCGCCGCGGAGCCGCTGACGGCACCCCCCGCCCGGCCGTCCGTCATCGCCCACCCCGTCATGGCAACGCAAACATCCCGTCACGGGATGGCCCGCCCCACATCCGGCGCGGACCCCGTGACCGCACCGCACGCACCAGAAACCAACTCCACTGGAGGAGCACGGCCCATGCCCGTACTGCGGATCGAAGGGAACGAATTCCGCCTCGGCGGCGAGCCGTTCCGCATCATCTCCGGTGGCCTGCACTACTTCCGCGTCCACCCCGGCCAGTGGCGCGACCGGCTGCGCAAGGCACGGCTGCTCGGACTCAACACCGTCGACACCTACGTGCCGTGGAACCTCCACCAGCCGCGGCCGCGGACCTTCCGCAGCGACGACGGCCTGGACCTGCCCGCCTTCCTGGAACTCGCCCAGCAGGAGGGTCTGCACGTACTGCTGCGCCCCGGCCCCTACATCTGCGCCGAGTGGGAGGGCGGCGGACTGCCGTCCTGGCTGCTCGCGACCCCCGGCATCGGGCTGCGCACCGCCGACCCCCGCTACCTGGAGGCGGTCGACGACTACCTGGACCGGCTGCTGCCGCTGGTCGTGCCCTACCTGGCCACCAACGGGGGACCCGTCCTGGCGGTGCAGGTCGAGAACGAGTACGGCGCCTACGGCGAGGACCCCGTCTATCTGACGCACCTTCAGGAACGGCTGCGGCAGGGCGGCGTGGACGTCCCCCTGTTCACCTGCGACCAGCCCGCCGACCTGGCCCGCGGCAGCATCCCCGGCGTCCTGTCCACCGTCAACTTCGGCAGCCGCCCCGCGCAGGGCCTGGCCGCGCTGCGCGCGCACCAGGGCGACGGGCCGCTGATGTGCACCGAGTTCTGGAACGGCTGGTTCGACCGGTGGGGCGGTGTGCACGTCCTCCGCGACGCCGGGTCGGCCGCCGCCGACCTCGACGAGATGCTGTCGGCCGGCGCGAGCGTGAACCTGTACATGTTCCACGGCGGGACCAACTTCGGCTTCACCAACGGCGCCAACGACAAGCACACCTACCGCCCCACCATCACCTCCTACGACTACGACGCGCCCCTGGACGAGGCCGGCGACATCACCCCCAAGTACCTCGCCTTCCGCGACGTCCTCGCCCGGCACACCACCGTCCCCGACGAGCCCCTGCCCGAGCCGTCCAAGAAGCTCAACCTGCTCGGCGTCCGGCTCACCGGGAACACCCCGCTGCTCGGCTCCGCCGGCCGTCTCGGCGAGGCCGTGACGGGGCCGCGCCCGCTGACCATGGAGGAGCTCGGCCAGGACTTCGGCTTTGTGCTGTACGAGACCGAGCTGCGCGAACCCGGCCCCACCCTGCTGCACTTCGCCGGGATCGCGGACCGGGCGCAGGTCTTCCTCGACGGCGCCGCCGCCGGAGTCCTCGAACGCGAACAGCACGAGGCCGCCCTGGCCGTCACGGTGCCCGACGGCGGGGCGACGCTGGCCGTCCTCGTCGAGAACCAGGGCCGCGTCAACTACGGGCAGGGCATCCACGACCGCAAGGGCCTCACCGGCGCCGTCACCGCGGGCGGCACCGAACTGACCGGCTGGAGCAGCACGCCGCTGCCCCTGGACGACCTGTCGGGCCTCACCTTCACCACCGGCGGCCCGCAGCCCGTGGGGCCCACGTTCCACCGCGGGGAGTTCGAGGTCGAGGGGCCCGCCGACACGTACCTGGACCTGACCGGCTGGACCAAGGGCAACGCCTGGATCAACGGCTTCGCTCTCGGCCGCCACTGGTCGCGCGGCCCGCAGCGCCGCCTGTACGTCCCGGGCCCGGTCCTGCGGCCGGGCACGAACGAACTCGTCGTCCTCGAACTCCACGCGACCGCCCGCGCGACGGTCGACCTGCGCGACACCCCCGACCTGGGGCCCACCGAGGAATGACCGGGGGGACGGCCAGGCAATGACCAGGGCCTGAGTGCAGGCACCGTACCGCCGCCCGGCACCCCGGGCGGCGGTGCGGTGCGCCGGTGTTCATCTGCCGCGGGGCAGACGCAGCATCAGCCACAGGTCGGCGGACTCGGCCCACGACCGGACACGGCCGGCGAAGCGGCGGACGGTGGAACGGCGCAGGGTGCACAGCCAGACGTAGGCGCCCAGGGACACACACAGGCTCGCCCAGGTCTGCCACCACAGGAACGGCGGCGCGATCCCGGAGCCGAAGCCGGCGAGCAGACCGAGCACCCAGGCGAGTGCTCCCGCGGCGGCGACGGCGACGACGCCCGCCCCGCGCGCACGGCCCCGGGCCGCCCGGCGCGAGGCCACCGCCCCGACCGGGATCTGCACGAGGACGTGGACGGCCACGATCCACAGCAGCAGCGCGAAGGTCTGCCCGTAGGAGAAGTCCGGACCGCTCGCGGAGAGCAGCGCGGCGAAGCCCACCACGAGGAGCACGCCGCTCAGATGCATCGCCGCGACGTTGAGGGGCCCGTGCCACCCCCACGCCCAGCGGCGGTCGTCGTCACTCACCGGTGGTGCTCCCCCCGGGTTCGGCCGCGGTGGCCCTCAGCAGATCGCGCAGCAGACCGAAGTCCATGCGGTCGGGCGTGCGGAACCGAAGACAGCTCTTGCCCATGTCCTGCCCGGCGAGGCGGTCCTCGAAGGCGGCGCGGACGTCGCCGCGCATGAGGTAGAAGGAGATGTACTGCTTCTGGCTCGCGAAGGCGATCTCCGCCGTGCCCGCGCGCTCGTAGGCGGGCATGCCGTACGCCATCACCTCGTCGAACCCCGTCAGCTCCGCCCGGCACAGTTCGCGCAGCGTGACCAGCGCCCGCCGGCGCTCCTCCGGGACCTCGGAGAGGTAGCCGTCGACGTCCGCCGCACCGCTGTGCACCATGTGGCAAGACTACCCGGCGGGCGCCGGGGACCGCAGGCCGGCAACCCGCGTGCACCGCACCCGAACCGCGGCAACCGAACGGCGCCCCACCTGGTTGGAACAGGGGTGAGGGATTCTCCCCGGCGCACAACCGCCGGGGAGAATCCCCAGGTGCACGTACGCAGGGCGCCGGCCGACGCGCAGACGTCCCGGCGGGTGGAGGGAAGTGAGGAACATGCGCGCCGCGCCTGACGAGCAGGGGCACGACACGGAGCAGGTGCTGCGCCGCCTCCTGCGCGACGGGGTGCCGCGGCCCGCCACCCCCACCGACCGCATGACGCAGATCCGGCGGCGTGTGCGGCGGAGCAGGCGGCGCCGCGCGACAGCCGCCGGCGCGGTGACGGCGGTCGCCGCGGCCGTCGCCTGCGTGGCCCTCGTGCCGGGACTGCGGCCACCGGGCGGCACGAGGCCACCGGCCGCCGCGCCGGAACGGCAGCACATCCTTCCCACCGCGACGCCCACGCCGCAGTCCACGCAGGCCCTCGTCACGGTCCGCCTCCTGGACGCGACCCCGCTGACGGTGCGCGTACCGCGGGGCTGGCACTCCCTGTCCGTCGGCGACGGAGCCAAGGCCACGGCCTTCGTCGCCTCGCAGCCCCTCAGCCGCCCGCCACGCGGTTCCTGCGCGGCCCTGGCCGACGAGGTGGTGCCCGACTGCGAACCGGTGGAGGAACTCGACCTGAACGGGGTGCTGATGGCGTTCCGGCCGGTCGTGACGGGCAAGGCCGGCCTGGCGGCCCCCCTCGCCATGGGCGAGGCGGCACCCGCGGGCAAGAGCTGCCGGATACTGCGGGGCGACACGGAGATCCTCGCCTGGGGCCAGGGCCGCTCGGCGGCCTACGGCAAGCCCTTCGAGGTGCGCGTCGACGTGTGCCTGCGCGCCCCGTCGGACGCCACCCTGAGCACGGTCACCGAGGTCCTGGGGACGGCGTTCCCCCGAACCGGCGGCTGACGCGCGGCCGTCAGGGCGCGGGCGGCGCGGCGGACACCGGAGTTGCGGACAACTGGTCGGGCCGCACGCCGAATGCGGTGCGGCCGTCGGCGGACGGCATCCGGACCTCCGGGCGGCCGGCGCGGCAAGTCCGGGCAGACGACCGCGTTCCGGGGCGCGCCGCACAACCAAATCCTTGACCGGCATGTCGTACATGGCAAGTAGGCGAGAGCCGCGATGCAAGGGGGAATCATGCGTGCGAAACGATATGGGCTGGTGCTGGCCGCCCTGGTGATGGCGTGTGCGGGGGTGGCCGTGGCGGCGCCCGCTGTGACCGCGGCGCCCACGGTGGCCGCGGCGCCCGCACCGGCGTGCCCGACGGGCTGGGGCAGCCTCCCGAAGTCAGGGACGGACGCCGACCTCGGGGCGCTGACCGGCGTCAGGACCGGCCGGCACGACTGCTACGACCGTGTGGTGTTCGACGTGCCCACCGCCGGCACGGACGCCATCGGCTACACCGTGCAGTACGTCGACGCCGTCCGCCAGGACGGCTCGGGCCGGGTCATACCGGTCTCCGGCGGGGCGATCATCGAGCTCCGGGTGGCAGCCCCCTCGTACGACCCGGAGACCGGCGCCACGACCTACCCGGGACGGGCGGGGCGGACGCTGCCGGGCGTCGACCTGACCGGCTACCGGACCTTCCGGGACGCGAAGTTCGCCTCGAGCTTCGAGGGTGACACGCAGGTGGGCCTGGGGGTCCGGGCCCGGCTGCCGTTCCGGGTGTTCCAGCTGCCCGACCGCGTGGTGGTCGACGTGGCCCACACCTGGTGAGGGGTTCGCGCCGGCCGGGCCCGGTGGCGTGGTGCCACCGGGCCCGGCCTGGGCGTCCGCGGTCCTGACCGGTAACTCCTGTGAATTTCCGGGGCGGTTGAACGCTCCTGGGGTGACGTCCGTATGTGTCGATGGCTTGTCGTGTTCAGGCCGCCAATCATCAGGCGCGCAGGAGGGTTTCCTTGGTACGCAATTCGCGCAGACGTGCTACCGGCACACGTAGCGGCAGCTTTGTAGCCGTCGCCCTGATGCTGGGAGGTGGAGTCCTGGTCACGGCGAACGTCTTCGCCTCGGCGACCGAGGGGGAGACGGCCCAGACGGCCCCCGTGGGTCAGGCGTACACCGTCGACTGCCCCGACGTCGGTACGGCGCTGACCTCCGTGCCCGAGCAGGCGAAGGGGGACGTCGACAAGGAACTCGCCCTGCTGGACCAGCAGATAGCCGAGGCCTACCAGAGGCTGAAGGAGACGTCGGCAGCCCAGCAGCAGGACCCCGGCTTCGTGGACAACGCGATCCTGGGCCCGCTGAAGGACAAGCGCGCCGCGACGATCGCGCGCATCCTGCAGGCCATCGACCGCGTCGGGGACCCCCCGCAGGAAATCGAGGGCCTCGCCGGGTGCACGGCGGTCCGCACCACCGGCGCCGAGGAGGGCCAGCAGGGCCAGGAAGGCCAGCAGGGTCAGGCCGGAGAGGAGGGCCAGCAGGGCAGCCCGCAGCCGTCCACGGGTGACGGCGGCCAGAACGGCCAGGCCGGACAGGGCGACCAGGGCGACCAGGGCGGCGGACAGGCCGGCGCGGGTCAGGGCGGAAACGGCCCCGTCGTGGGGGACTTCGCCGACATCATGAGCGTGAACCCGAACGCGCCGCGCGGCCCCCAGCCGTCGGACGCCTCTTCCGGCACGTTCTCGTCCGACTGCGGTGTCAACGCGGGCGGTCTGTTCAACTCCGACAACATCATCGCCGCCCCCGGAGTGACCAACGGCGCCCACCACTTCCACGACTACATCGGCAACCAGTCCAACAACGGACTCGCCACGATCGACGATCTCGCCAAGGCCGAGACGAGCTGCAAGGACCAGGGCGACAAGTCGTCGTACTACTGGCCCGTGCTGCGCGTGCAGGACGGCACCGTGGAGCGGGACGCCCAGGCGCCCGGCGGCGGCACCGAGGGCAACGCCGGCAAGATCGTGACCCCCGAGCAGGTCACGCTCACGTTCGTCGGCAACCCCGTCAGCAAGGTCACGGCCATGCCGCGGCTGCTGCGCATCATCACGGGCGACGCGAAGGCGTTCGTCAACGGGCCGGCCAACGCCAACGCCTCCTGGAGCTGCACGGGCCTCGAGGACCGGCAGCTGAAGGACAGGTACCCGCTCTGCCCCGACGGCAGTGACGTGGTCCGCACCTTCCGCTTCCAGAGCTGCTGGGACGGCCAGAACGTCGACAGCGCCAACCACCGCACCCACGTGGCGTTCGCCGACGCGGGCGGCAACTGCCCGCAGGGCTTCAAGGCCATCCCGCAGCTGGTCCAGCGCATCGTGTACGACGTCAAGGCGCCGAGCGTCCAGGACGGCGGCAAGACGGTGCCGTTGTTCGCGGTGGACTCCTTCCCCGAGAACCTGCACAAGCCGGTCACCGACCACGGCGACTTCATCAACATCTTCGACGAGGGCCTGATGCAGGAGGTGGTCGACTGCATCAACGAGGGCCGCACCTGCGGCCCCGGCGACGACGGCGCGGAGGAGCCCGGCGACGGCGGGAACGACAACCCCGGCGGGGAGGAGCCCGGCGACGGGGGCAACGACAACCCCGGTGACGGGGGCAACGACAACCCCGGCGGGGAAGAGCCCGGCGACGGCGGGAACGACAACCCCGGCAACGGCGGGAACGACAACCCCGGTACGGAGGAGCCCGGCAACGGGGGCAACGACAACCCCGGTGACGAGCAGCCCCCCGCCGACACCCCGGACGACGACCAGAACGGAGGCGGCGACACCCCCGACGCCCCCGTCACGGTGACGCCCAAGGCCGACTCCACGCCTCCGGCGGACCAGGACGACACCGCCACCCCGCCCGCCGGCGGTCACGAACACCACAGCGAGCAGGGCGGGCAGGGCGGCCAGCAGGAGCAGCAGTCGGCGGCGCCGACCCAGACCCCCGCCCCCGGTGCGTTCGCCCCGAGCCCCGCGGGACAGGCCGGCCAGCAGGCGATCAACGGCGGGCTGGCCGAAACCGGGACCAACCTGTGGCCGGCCGGCCTCGGAGCGGTCCTGGCGATCGCGGGATTCCTCCTGCTCCGTCAGGTGAAGCGCAGTTCGAACTAGCTCCGCCTTCCAGGCAGCCGCAGTGAAGTCCCCCTCGGCGACCGGGCGTACCGCCCGGTCGCCGAGGGCGTTGTGGGCCTAGGCCGGAACTCCCGCGCCGTCGAGGAGCCGGTGCATGTCCTCGGCGGGCAGGCTGGGGTTGCCGGCGGCGAGACGGGTCGTGTCGGGATCGTCGAGCAGCTCGCGGAGCAGTGGTACGGGGACCCGCGGGTGACGGGCCGCCGCCCCTCGCCGTTCCGGGTCGCGGGCGAACTCCGCCAGGGTCTCCGCGGGCAGTTCCGGGTCGGCCAGCGCGAGACGACGTTCCTCGGGGTCCGTCGAGTCCGCGAACCGCGCCGCGAGGCCCGCGGCGGGGAACCGCGGGTGGATGACGAACATCATGACCGCGCGGTGTGTGCCGTTGAGGTAGAGGTCCAGCAGGAGCTCCGGCGGCGGCTCCGGGTGGAACTCGCACAGCAGGAGCCGCACGGCGAAGTCCTCGTCCCGGGAGAGCAGTTCGACGAGATCGGGCTCCAGGCCGGGGCACACGGCCGCGCTGCGGCGCAGCCACGTGTGCGCCGAGGTCGCGCAACGCCGCAGGACGTCGGGGTCGTCCTGGGCCTCCCACACCCAGTCCAGCACGTCGAGGCGATCCTCGGGGCCCACGGTGTAGTCGACGGCCGCGCGTTGTCGCTCCGTCAGTTCCGGCCGGGCGGAGACGACCAGCCGCACGCGCGGATCCGGGTGGACGGCCAACCGCCGGACGAGGTCCGGCGGGAGGGAGGGGTTGGCGGCGACGGACCCCGGGTGGTCGTCGGCGACCAGGCGTTCGGCCAGCTCACGGCTCAGCAGCCCGCTGCGGAGTACCGTCTCCCGACCCCAGGAGCCCGCGAGGCTCTCCACGAGCCAGGCGGTGCGTTCGGCGTCCTGATGGCAGACTCGCAGCGCCGCGGCCCGCCGCACATCGAGGTCGTCGTCGTGGAGCAGTGCCTCTTTGGCGTTGTCGGTGAGGAGGTCCCACGCGCGGCACGCCGCTTGGCGCAGGGGGCCGTCCGGATGGTCCGCCAGTCCCGCCAGCAGGTGGCCGGGTACGGCGCGCGAGTTGACGGTCTCGTGGCGGATCCGTCGCTCCGGGTGGGCGAGGAGACGTTCGTACGCCCGGTCGGGCAGCGGGTCGACGCGTTTCCGGTACGGTATCGGGCCGATCGCCAGGGCCATGACGACCTTCGGCGACGGATCGTCGAGGAGGCGGGCCCGCAGCGCCGGGTCCGCGTTCGCGCTCAGGGCGAACTCCGACCGCAGTTCCGGGTCGGGGTCCGCCAGGATCGCGTCGATCACGTCCAGGGGCAGCCCTCCGCGTTGGACGACGTTCCGCCTGATCGCCTGGTCGTCGTGTTTGAGCAGCCGCAGCAGGACGTCCGCGGGTGCGGAGGGATTCCAGGACAGATGGGCCAGGGCGGCGAGGTGGTGGTCGGCCATGGTGTCAGGCACCCCCCGCCGTGCGGCGCACGACCGCTCCCGCGATCAAGTCCGTCGCCACGGTGGCCACCGGCGGTTCGACGGCCCCTCGTGGTCCGTACGTCAACGACATCGCACGCACTTCGTGCCTCCCCACACCCGAATTCCGGTTACGGCGGGCGATTCTGCGGCACCCGCGGGGCCTTGCCGCAAGCCCCCCGGTGCGCTATACGTTGGGAATGGATTGGAGTGGACGCCCTCCTTTCCTTTTCTTTTGCGCGCCCGCGCCGGAGCCCGCCGGAGGGGCGTCCCGGCAGCGTCGGAGCGCCGGGGCCCAGGCCCCGCCCCGAACACGAGAAATCCCCGTACCGCAATTGCGGTACGGGGATTTCCTCACGTATATTGAGTGTTTCTGTGCGCGCACAGAAACGGCCCCTCATCGGGGGCCACTGGAAACAGCATATCCGACAGGGAGCGAATGTGTCAACTCGCGAAAGAGTCGAACTGCAGAAGGAGCAGGAATTCATCGACCGGCTCTACGAGCGGGTCGACACGCTGCGCGGTGTCGCCGCCCGGCACGTCGACGACGCGCTGTCCCCGGTGGGCAGCGGCATGCAGGCCCGTCTGGAACGCGACGTCCTCGTCGCCGAACGGTCCGGGCTGCTGGCGGCCCTCAACGCGGTCGACGGCTCGCTGTGCTTCGGCCGGATCGACCTCACCGGCGGTGCCGCGCACCACATCGGCCGCATCGGGATCCGTGAGGACGACACCGACCACACCCCCCTCCTGATCGACTGGCGGGCACCGGTGGCCCGGCCGTTCTACCTCGCCACCGGGCACACCCCCATGGGGCTGCGCCGGCGCAGGCACATCACCACCGAGGGCCGCCGGGTCACCGAACTGCACGACGAGATCCTCGACCTCGAGGACGGCGACCGCAGCGGCTTCGAGGACCGCACCGGCGACGCCGTGCTGCTGGCCGCCCTCAACTCGGCGCGCACCGGCCGCATGGCCGACATCGTGCGGACCATCCAGGCCGACCAGGACCGCATCATCCGCGCCCCGCACCGCGGCGTCCTCGTCGTCGAGGGCGGCCCCGGCACCGGCAAGACCGCGGTGGCGCTGCACCGGGCGGCCTTCCTGCTGTACGAGCACCGCGAGCTGCTGGCCAAGCGGGCGGTCCTGATCGTGGGCCCCAACCCGGCCTTCCTGCGCTACATCGGCGAGGTGCTGCCCGCCCTCGGCGAGACCGGCGTCATGCTGGCCACGCAGGCCGAGCTCTTCCCCGGCGTCCACGCCCGCGGCACCGACACCCCGCACGCGGCGGCCGTCAAGGGCGCCGCGGGCATGGCCGAGGCGCTCGCGCTCGCCGTTCGCGACCGCCAGGCGCTGCCCGAGCCCGGCGCGCCGGTGGTCATCCGGCACGACGACGGCGAACTCGTCCTGGACTGGGAGATCGCCTACCAGGCCCGTGAGGCAGCCCGCGAGACGCGCCTGCCGCACAACCTGGCCCGGCCGTACTTCGCGTTCCACGTCATCGACGCCCTCACCGCGCAGCTCGCCGACCGCATCGGCGCGGACCCGTACGGCGGCCCCAACTTCCTCGGCCCGGACGACCTCGCGCAGCTCGGCAAGGGCGTCGCCGCCAGCCAGGAGGTGCGGGCGGCCGTCGCGGAGCTGTGGCCGATGCTCACCCCCCAGGAGTTCCTCGCCGGCTATCTGGCGGAGCCGGCGTACCTGCCGGAGGGGGACGCCGAGGCGATCCGCCGGGCCCCCGGAGAAGGCGAGTGGACCCCGGCCGACGTTCCGCTCCTGGACGAGGCGGCCGAACTGCTCGGCGTCGACGACAGCGCCGCACGGGCCGCCGCCGAGGCCGAGCGCCAGGAGCAGATCGCCTACGCGCAGGGCGTCCTGGAGGTGTCGCGCGGATCGGAGTCCTTCGAGTTCGAGGACGGGGAGTCCGAGGTCCTGGCGGCCCACGACATCATCGACGCCGAGCGGATGGCCGACCGGCAGGAGGAGGCCGACCACCGCAGCGCGGCCGAGCGGGCCGCCGCCGACCGGACCTGGGCGTTCGGGCACATCATCGTCGACGAGGCGCAGGAGCTGTCGCCGATGGCGTGGCGTCTGCTGATGCGCCGCTCCCCGACCCGCTCGCTGACCCTCGTCGGCGATCCGGCGCAGACCGCCGAGGAGGCGGGCGTCGGTTCCTGGGACAAGATCCTCGAGCCGTACGTCGGCGACCGCTTCGAGCACGTGCGGCTGGACGTCAACTACCGCACGCCCGCGGAGATCATGGACCTGGCCGCGCAGGTCGTACGCGCCGAGGACCCGGCCTTCGAGCCGCCCCGCTCGGTGCGCTCCACCGGCGAGAAGCCGTGGACGCGGCACGCCGGTACGGATCTGGCCGGCGCGGTGGCCCGGGCCGTCGCGGAACTGACCCCCGACGAGGGGCGCCTGGCGGTGATCGCGCCGCGTGCGCTGCACGAGGAGATCGCCGCCGCGCTCGACGGTGTCACGCCCGGTGCCGAGCCCGACCTCACCCGGCCCGTGGTGCTGCTCGGCCCCCGCGAGGCCAAGGGGCTCGAGTTCGACCACGTGCTGGTCGTGGAACCGGGGGAGTTCGGGACCAGCGACCTGTACGTGGCCCTGACCCGGGCCACCCAGCGCCTGGGCATCGTCCACCGCGAGGCTCTGCCCGAGTCGCTTCGCTGACCGCCGCGGCCCCTCACGATCCCGGCGCGCACGCGCCGGGATCGTGAGGGGCCGCCCCCTCCTTCCCCGCGCGGTGCGGCGGCCCCACACCGGGCGCGTGGCTCCCGACCTCCCGCCGGTCCCGGACCGGCCCTCGCCGCGAGCCCCGCGGACGACGACGGCTGACGAGGGCCGCGCCGCGCCGCTTCACCGGCTCGCCGCGCACCGGCAGCGATCGGGTTCGAGCGCCGTCGACCTGTCCGAACCCCCCACCCCGCCCGCGCTGCGGCGGCTCGCGCCCGAACTCGGGCTGCACACCGCGGACCTCTTCGTGATCGCCGGGGTCGACGTCCCCGGCGACCTCGCTCCCGTCGACCCGAGCGCCGGACGCCACAACCCGCGACTCGTCCGGGCCGTCCTCGTCCTGCCGCCGCGGCAGCGGACCGTCCTGCGCCGGTACGCGGCGGCGCTGCCGCAGCAGGAGCGCCCGGCACCCGCCCCCGGACCGCCGGCCCACGAGCGGTACCCGGACGGCCCAGGCGCCCTGCTCATGCGCCTGGTGAGGAACCGCAACCTCGGCTGGACGGCAACGGCCATGACCTTCCTGCTGCTCACGGGCCGCTACTGGTCGGCGGCCACCTACGGACGCGTGGCCCGCGGCACCGTCCCACTGACCGCGGAACTCCTCGCCGACTTCTGCGCCGTCCTCGACGTGCCCGCCGACGACCTGGCGGCCGTGACAGGCGTGGCGCTTCCCGGGCCCGATACGTCCCCGACCGCGAACGCGGGCACCGCCGGTGTCGCCGAACTCATCTGGGACGTGCGTCGCCTCACCGAGAGCCGACTGCGCGCGGTCACGGACCTCGCGGAAGCCATGCGGCGCTGACCGGCCGCCCGAAGGGCCGGCGCTAGTACCAGTTGTTGGCCTGCCAGAACGACCAGGCTCCGCAGGGACTGCCGTAGCGGCTGTCCATGTACTTCAGGCCCCACTTGATCTGGGTGCCGGGGTTGGTGCGCCAGTCGGCGCCTGCGGAGGCCATCTTGGAGCCGGGCAGGGCCTGGACGAGACCGTAGGCGCCCGAGGAGGAGTTCGTCGCCGTGTAGTTCCAGCCGCTCTCGTGGGTGACGATGTTGGAGAAGCACTGGTACTGCGACGCGTCGCCGATGAGCGCCTGCGCCATGGCCTGGACCTCGGCGACGGTGTACGAGGCCTTCACGACCAGCGCGGCGCGGGCGGCCGCCTCGGCCTTGCGGTCGGCCTCGGCCTTCGCCTCCGCGGCCATGCGGGCGGTGGCGTCCTTGCCGGCCTGCTTGCGGGCGGCCTGCTCGGCGGCCTTCCTGGTGCCGGTGTCGGCGGCGTCGGACTGCGCCTTCACCTGCTGGGTCAGGGACGCCTGCTGGACCTGCTGGCCGGCGGGTATGTCCGCGAGGACGGTGGTGGAGTCGGTGGCGGCGACGGGCTGCACGCTCGCCTGGCTGCTCGTGGCGACACCGACGACGGCGCCCACGGAGGTGACCGCCGTGGCCGAAGCCACCGCGATCCCCCGGACCGAGATCCGGCTCACACGGTTTCCTTCCAGCGTGGCCCGTTCGGTGACCTCCCGGACGCGATCGTGCCCCTGCCGCCAACTCCGTTGCCCCGCACGCGAGTACGTACGGTTGCGCCGAGGGCAGGGCCTGACTGGAGCGACAGCCTGCCGCAGGGAAAGGCCCAAGGCAATTCCCCCGGCGCATTTCCTTACCCGCGCATCATCGGCCCCGGCGGTCCCTCCCTGTATCAACCGAAACAGCCGGTGGCTTCAGTGGCCGGTGAGTTCGCCGGTGAGCCTGCCGTGGAGGGCGGCGCTGGGCCGGTTGAGGCCGACGATCTCGACGGTCTTGCCGCGCTGGGCGTACTTCGTCTCGACGGCGTCCAGCGCGGCGACGGAGGACGCGTCCCAGATGTGCGCGGCGGACAGGTCGATGACGACCCGGTCCGGGTCGGTGGCGTAACGGAAACGGCCGACCAGGTCGTTGGAGGAGGCGAAGAAGAGCTCTCCGGTCACGGAGTACACGACGGTCGTCCCGTCGGGGTCGACGACGGCGGTGACGTCCGCGAGGTGGGCGACCCTCCTGGCGAAGACGACCATCGCGGTCAGGGAGCCGACCACCACACCGATCGCCAGGTTGGAGGTGGCCACGACGACCACGACGGTGACGGCCATGACGGCGATCTCCCCGGCCGGCATCCGCCGCAGCGTCTTCGGCGCGATGGAGTGCCAGTCGAACGTGGCGAAGGAGACCATGACCATCACCGCGACCAGCGCGGCCATCGGGATGTCGGAGACGACCGGGCCGAAGACGATGCACAGCACCATCAGGAACGCGCCGGCGAGGAAGGTGGACAGCCGGGTACGGGCGCCGGAGACCTTCACGTTGATCATCGTCTGGCCGATCATGGCGCAGCCGCCCATGCCGCCGAAGAATCCCGTGACGATGTTGGCGATGCCCTGTCCGATGGACTCGCGGGTCTTGGAGGAGCGGGTGTCGGTGATGTCGTCGACGAGCTTGGCCGTCATCAGCGACTCCATCAGCCCGACCAGCGCCATCGCCAGCGCGTAGGGGGCGATGGTGGTGAGGGTGTCCATGGTGAACGGGACGTCGGGCAGGCCGGGCACCGGCAGCGAGGACGGCAGGGCGCCCTTGTCGCCCACGGTCGGCACCGCGATCCCGGCGGCGACCGTGAGGACGGTCAGGGTCACGATGGACACCAGCGGTGCCGGGACGACCTTGGTGACCTTCGGGAAGAACACCATGAGCGCCAGGCCCGCGGCGATGAGCGGGTAGACCGGCCACGGCACGTCGTGCATCTCCGGGACCTGCGCCACGAAGATCAGGACGGCGAGGGCGTTGACGAAGCCGACCATGACCGAGCGCGGCACGAAGCGCATGAGCTTGGCGACCCCGAGCGCTCCCAGGACGATCTGGAAGAGCCCGGCGAGGATGACGGCGGCGACGAGGTAGCCGAGTCCGTGCTCGCGGTTGAGGGGCCCGATGACCAGGGCCACGGCCCCGGTCGCGGCCGAGATCATGGCGCGGCGTCCGCCGACGACGGAGATGGTCACCGCCATGGTGAAGGAGGCGAACAGCCCGATCGCCGGGTCGACCCCGGCGATGATCGAGAACGAGATGGCCTCGGGGATCAGCGCGAGGGCGACCACCAGGCCGGCCAGCACCTCGGTGCGCCACACCTTCGGGTCGGCGAGCCAGTCGGGGCGCAGGGCGCGCAGTCGTGCGGCGGGGGAGGGCGCGGCGGCAGCGGCGGAAGAGGACAAGGGAACGGGGAACCTGTCGTGCTCGGGCACGCCCCCGTGGGTGGTGGGGGAGTACGGGAAGGGCGCGGGGGCCGGGACGGCACCCGCGGGCGGCCGGGACTACGGACGACCGGCGGCACGTACGCGTGACCGCGCTCGCCTCACCGGACCGTCAGGGCGGGCAGACGGCGGCGCCCGGCACCACGGACACGCCCACGTTCGTCTCCCGCACGGTTCGAGATCTCGCCGGGGGCGTCGTCGGCCCCGACACGGCAGTGTGCGGACCCACCGGGCCCGCACCGGCAACTCTACCCTGACGTTAGGGTAGGGATCGGTGAGGGCGCGGACGATGCTCCGCCGGCCGGCGGAGAAGGGGCAGGGCCACGGACGTGGACGGCAGGCACATGCAGATCGGCGAGGTCGCCGCGCGGACCGGGCTGTCCCTGCGCACCATCCGGCACTACGAGGAGACCGGCCTGGTCACGCCGTCCGCCCGCTCCCAGGGCGGATTCCGCCTCTACACCGAGACCGACGTCGCCCGGCTCATGGTGATCCGCCGGATGAAGCCGCTCGGCTTCAGCCTGGACCAGATGCGCGACCTGCTCGAGGCCATCGACCGCCTCGACGCCGCGGACCCGCCCGCGGGCGACGACCGGCAGGCGCTGCTGGACCGTGTGCGCGCCTACGAACAGGACGCCGCCCGCAAGATCGAGGAGCTGCGCGTGCAGCTGTCCCGCGCCGAGGACTTCGCCGCCACCCTCCGCACCCGCCTGACCGGCCCCGGCCGGTCCTGAACGGACCGCCCGCACCTACACCACCGGCCGTACGCCCGCTACGGCAGTCTCAAATCGGCCTCTGAACCCCGGCCCGGAAGGCTTCGACCACCCCAGGCGGTGGGCACGTACCCGGCAGAGGCACGGGGGGAGAGGCCATGGACGAGGCGACGGCGGTCCGGCTGGAACCGCACGAGATCGCGATGCTGCGCGGCGGCCCCAGAGCCGCCCTGACGGTGGCCGTGGTGGCGCTGCACCTGCGTGGCGCCGTGGAGTCCGGCCGGCCGGGCACCCTGCGCCGGGAGCCCTCCCCGGAGCAGGCGGACCCGCCGCCGCACCGCCATCCGCTGGAGAAGGCGGTTCGCGTCGGGCTGTACCGCCCGGCGGGGATCAGGGAACTGCTCGGCCGCGCGGTCGTGCGCAGGGCGCTGTCGCGGATGCGGGCGGAGCTGGCCGGGGCGGGGCTGCTGCGCCTGGTGCGCGCCAGCCCGACCCGGGGCGCCCGCCGGTACGTCGCCGACCTGCGGCGGAACACGCCGATGCCCGAGCACCGCGCGGGCCTCGCGGAGCAGGACATCCTGCTCGCCGTCGCCCTCTACGGCGACCCCGCGCTGACCGCGCTCGTGCCGGCGTTCACGGCCGAGGCCGGGCTGATCGGCCGGGGAGCGGTCGCGGACGAGGGCCTGTTCCCGTTCGGCCGGCACGAGTTCCTGCGCTGGCGCGCCGACTACCCCGAGGACGGCTCGGGTTACGGCACCGACGGCGGCGCGGGCCACGGCGGCCACTCCGCCGACCACTCCGGCGGCGGCTTCGGCTGCGGCGGAGGGGGCGGCGGTCCGGACTGACGACGACGCCGGCGCGGGCGCCGTCGCGCGGCAGCGGTCAGAAGCCGAGGGACTTCGTCGTGTAGGCGCACTCGGTGTAGATGTAGCCGGACTGGAGCCTGGCCGTGTCCGACGCCGGGCTCGACCCGTCGGACGACGTCGACTTGTGCACGAAGTACGTGGTGCCGACGGGCAGCCGGATGGTGCGCTGGGGGTAGTTCCTGCTGCTGTCCTGGCAGGGCTTGAAGCCCGCAAGCGAGGGCGTCAGGAGGGAGTACGAGGTGCAGCCGCGGCAGGCCTTGAGCGTGAGGCTGCCGGTCACCGGCCCGGTGTAGAGCACCGTGATCGGGTTGGGGCTGTCGTTCTTGATCGTGACCGAGATGCTGCCGCCGGAGGCCAGGGTGGGCAGCCGCTTGCCCGCCGAGGGGATCTCGTCCGCGACCTCCGCCGCGATGGCGAACTTCTTGGCCAGTGCCCGGTTCCCGGCGCTCTTGTTGTCGGCGACGTACTTGTTCATCGTCTCCCGCGCCTCGCCGAAGTCGCCCTCCTTGTACTGGTCGACCCCGCAGGCGTACACCCCGGAGTCGGCGCTCCTGCCGGCCCGGGCGGCGGAGGCGGCGACGGCCTCGGCGGCGTCCCCGGTCCCGGCGTTCAGGCCGCCGGCCTGGGTGCCGAGGGTGCGCAGCCGGTCGACGGCGGCGCAGGGATCGGAGCCGTGCACGCCCTTCGCGGCCTTGTCCACGGCCGAGTCGACGGCGGGTGCGACCTTCGCGGCCTGCTCCGAGTCGGCGAAGGTGCGCAGGAGTTCGCCGAAGTTGCCCGTCCAGTCGGCGTCCTCGCCGCCCAGCCGCTGCGCACCGCACTCGTAGAGGGAGGTGGCCAGGCGGTCGTCGGGCCATGCGGCGAGCGTGCCGAGCGCCTGCCTGCCCATGGTGGCGGGGACCGTGCGCAGGTACGTCAGCGCCGGGATCGCCGTGCAGTAGTCCTGCTGCTCGTAGGCGGCGCCGACGGTCGTGTAGTAGGTCTTCAGCCGGTCGGGCACCCGGGCGGCGGCCCGGGAGTCCGGGTGGCCGGATCTGATCTCCCGGTACTCGCGCAGGGCCTTGCGGTAGTCGGATTCGGCCACGCCGAAGGGTCTGCTCCCGCCCGCCCGCACCAGCCGGTCGGCCTGGTCGAGCCGGTCGAGGAGCGCCTGCTCGTTGGCCTCGGCGCGGGCCATGTCGTACAGCACGACGCCGCCGGCGGGCACCGCCAGCAGCACCAGGCCGAGGGCGATCGCCAGGGGAGAGCCGGTGGGCCACACCAGCCGGGTGCGCAGGCCGACCACGGCGCCGTGGACGCCCGCGGCCAGCAGGAGGACCAGGTAGACGACGACCAGGCCCATGGGCACGCCGTCCGGGTCCGCGGGCAGCGCCACCAGCAGCAGGACGCCGGTCGCCAACCAGCACGCCACCATGTACGTCCAGCGCCGGGTCAGGGCGTAACCGAGGCCGAGGCTGCTGAGGTTGAGCAGCCCGACCGCCGCCGCCCGCAGCCCGTCCGGCGGCGCGGGTGGCGGGGTGGAGGGCATGGGTGGAACGGCGAATCCGTAGCCGTATCCGTACGTGCCCCCGTGCGGTTGCTCGGACATGGCGGCTCCCCCCGTCAGCACTGCCCGCATGCCTGCAACATGTCAGTGTACGGACAGTAGTCGGATCTCGACAGTGAGTTCGAGGGGCGGAATCGGGCCACGGAGCCGCACGGCGGCGGTGCGTCCGGGGCCGGCGCGCGGGCGCCGGCCCCGGCGGGTCAGACGGCCTTGAAGGGCGCCCGGTAGGACTTGCGCAGGGATCCGGCGGCGACGGGGAGCAGCGTCGCGAGCACCTTGCCCTTGAGCGTGCCGGGCGTGCGGGTGAGTTCCACGTCGACCCGGGTGCCGTCCCCCTCCGGGGTCAGCTGGAAGACCCATCCGCCGCCGGGCCCGAAGACCTTCGAGTCGTGCGTGGCGATGACGACCCGCCCCTTCTCGGCGTCCCAGTCGTAGCGCGCCCGCTCCCATGCGGACGCGGTGCCCTCGGTCACCTCGGCCCAGGTGTCGCCGATGGCGTGGACCGTGAGGTGCTCGGCGTCGATGGTGGGCCAGTTCCTGGCCCGTGCGGGACCGAAGTCGGTGAGCACCGCCAGCGCCTCGGCCGGGCTGAGCGAGGAGGTCAGGTGAAAACGTACGACAGCCATTGCGGCGTCCCCCACATCAAAAGTAACCGTTCTGAACGGTGACGACTTTGGCACGGATGGAAATCACCTGTCAAGACAGTGACGTATCGCAGGTCACCGGTTAGGATGGTGATGTGAACCATGCCTTCCCCTGCGGGACGCTCGCCCTCGACTTCCTGGGCACGCTGCGCGCACGACGCAACGCGGTGCCCACGGAGAAGCTCGCCACGCCCGGGCTCCTGGACTCCTGGTTCGTCGAGTCCCGGATGCTCGACAGCGAGCCCGGCGCCGGCACGTCGGACCTCGAGGCGGCCCTGGAGCTGAGGGAGTCGATCTACACCCTGGTCGAGGCGCGGCTCGACGGCGCACCCCTGCCCGCCGAAGCGGTCGCCGCGGTCAACCGGCACGCGGCACAGGCCCCCGTCGTGACCCAGCTCGCCCCCGGCGGCACGAGCCGCTCCGGCTCCGCGGCACAGGGCCTGGCCGCCCTCGCCCGCGAGGCGGTCGAGATCATCGGCGGCGACGAGGGAACACTGCTGCGCGAGTGCGCCCGCCCCGAGTGCACCCAGGTCTACCTCGACCACTCCCGGGGCCGCCGCCGCGAGTGGTGCGCGATGCGCACCTGCGGCAACCGCGTCAAGGCCGCCGCCTTCCGCGCCCGCCACCGCACCACGGCGGAGTGAGGCGACCGGGGGGCCGGAGTGCGGTGGTCCTCAGGTGATCCGGCGGGGCGCCGGTGACCAGTCCGCCGGCAGCTCCACGTTCTCGTCGTGGTCGATCAGCAGCGGATAGCGGTCGCGCCACCACCGTTCCCGCTCCGGCCGCGGACCGGCCTGCGCGTCGAGCGGCTTCACCGGCCCCGTCGCGGCTCGGTACCGGGCGTCCAACGGCTCCAGCCGCTCCCGGCAGAACATCCGCATCGCCGGGGTGAGGATCGGCAAGGCCTCGTGCAACCAGTCGCGGCAGTCGATGTCGCTGAGGTACTCGAAGACCCACGTGGTGTCGTAGCCCTCCTCGACACCGACCACGAAGTACTTCCAGGACCTCATCTGGACGTAGAGGCTCGGAGCGCCATGGAACCGGCCGGCCAGAAGCTGCTGGGCCCGATCGGCGGACGCATGGTCCTCGGTGGTGAGTTGCGAGGCATCCACGCCCACAGCGTTCCAGACGCCGACCGGAGCGTCACCTCACCCACCGATCGGGCTCCCCGTGGACCCGGCCTCCTCTTGCCGCTCGCCGGTCGAGGCCTCAGAACCCGACGAGGAGGTGACGGGGACCGCGCAGCATCGCGTTGCGCCGGTAGGGCGGCGGGTCCTGCAGCAGGGTCGCCGTGCCGAGGCCGGGGAGGAGCGCGCCGAGCGCCGCCTGCGCCTCGATGCGCGCCAGCGGCGCGCCGTAGCAGAGGTGGATGCCGCTGCCGAAGCCGAAGTGCTCGTTGTCCTTGCGGGCGGGGTCGAACCGTTCGGGGTCCTGGAACCGCAGCGGGTCGCGGCTGCCCGAGGCGAGCGCCAGGATCACGGACGTCCCCTTCGGGATGACGGTCCCCGCGATCTCCACGTCCGCGAGCGGGATGCGCTCGCGCAGGTGCACCGGCGGCTCGTACCGCAGCAGTTCCTCCACCGTCTCCGGCAGCAGCTCCGGTTCACGGCGGAGCCGTTCCAGCTTGTCGGGGTGGCGCAGCAGCGTCAGCACGCCGTTGGTGATCAGGTTGACCGTGGTCTCGTGCCCCGCGATGAGGAGCAGGATCGCGGTCATCGCCAGTTCCTCCCCGGTGAGCCGCAGCTGCGGATCCGGTTCGTTGACGAAGTCCGAGAGCATGTCGCCGGTGGGCCGGCCGCGGCGCTGCTCCGCCAGACCGAGCAGGTACGCCCCCATCTGCATCCGGGCCTCGCGGCCCGCCTCGGCCCGCGCGGCGGTGTCCTCGCCCGGGCTGATGTCGGCGGAGGCGACCAGCAGGTCCGTCCACTCCCGGAACCGGGGCTCGTCCTCGCGCGGGACCCCCAGCAGCCGGCAGATGACCGTGACCGGCAGCGGGTAGGCGAGGTCGTCGACGATGTCGACGTGGTCGCGGCCCCGCAGCCCGTCCACCAGCTCCCCCGTGAACCGGGTGATCTCGCCCCGCATGGCGTCGACCCGCCCGGGGCTGTGCGGCGGGCCGAACGGGCGCATGGCCAGCGTGCGCAGCCGGTGGTGCTCGGGGTCGTCGAGCCGCAGGAACGGCAGGTGCTGGGTCTCCTCCGACGCCGCGGGGGCCGGGGTGGTGCGGTTGCGGGGGTCCGCGCTGAGCCTCGGGTCGTGGAGCAGGCCCACGATCTCGTGGTAGGTGCCGACCAGGTAGCTGCCGTCCGTCTGCCGCACCACGGGCCCGGCCTCGCGGAGCTCCGCGTAGAGGGGGTACGGGTCGGGGCGGCTGGCGTAGTCGGTGATCCGTTCCAGCAGGGTCTCGGCGGTCATGCGTGGTGGCTCCTCGTGGAAGGGCGGGGGCGGGTCACCCGGTGGGCTTCGCCAGGACCAGCCGCCGGTCCGGCAGGTACCCGGTGAGCGCGACGGTGGGACCGTGCGAGAGCCTGCTCGGGTCCGGCACGTCGGAGGGGAGCGGGACCTCGGCCGCCGCACGCCGGTCCGCCGCCCCCGGCGGGGGCGGGAACGGGGCCGCGGACTCGATGAGGCGCTCGTAGTAGTCCAGCGACTTGGCCATGTTGACCGTGACCGCCGCGGTCACCCGGCCGCGGTAGCCGTAGACCATCACCAGGCGGCGCGCCTCCAGCGAGCCCTGGGCGATGACCACCTCGTCGGAGAAGGTGGGGACGCCCACCGACTTGATGTTGTAGCCGAACTGGCTCGACCAGAACGTCGGGACCGAGAGGTGCGGACGCCGCAGCGGCCCCGGGCTGATCATGTTGTGCGCGGCCACCTCGGCCTGGTCCACCGCGTTGCGCCAGTGTTCGAGGGAGAGCAACTGGTACTCGTACAGCGGGTGCGGGAAGCGCGAGACGTCACCGGCCACGAAGACGTCGTCCGTGACGATCCCGTACATGTCGAACGCCCGGCACCCGGCGTCGCAGGCGATCCCGCGCGGATCCGCGGCCAGCCCCGAATCCGCCAGCCACTCCACGTTGCGGACCGCGCCCATGGCGACGACGCAGACGTCCGCGTCGACGCGGGTGCCGTCCGACAGGTCCGCGCCGGTGAACCTGCCGTTGCCGCGCAGCGAGGTGACGGTCACGCCGCAGCGCAGGTCCACGCCGTGTGCCCGCTGCATGGCCGCCGCGAGCTTCGACAGGGTCCCGCCGAGCGCGCCCACCAGCGGGGCGGGGCCGCGTTCGGTGACCGTGACCTCCAGACCGCGCTCGCGGCAGACCGAGGCGATCTCCGAACCGGTGAAGCCCGCGCCGATCACCAGTACCCGGCGCGGTCCCGCCGACAGCCGCTCGGCCAGGCGCGCGGCGTCGTCGCTGGTGCGCAGCGTGAACACTCCGTCGAGGGCCGCCTCCTCGGGAACGGGCCAGGGCCTCGCCCGGGTCCCGGTCGCGATCAGCAGCCGGTCGAACGGCAGCGACGAACCGTCGCCCAGCAGGACGCGCTTGCCGACCGGATCCAGTCCGGTGGCGCGCACCCCCAGCCGCCACTCCGCCTCCGGATCACGGCGCATCGGCAGCCCGGTGGAGTACGCCGACGCGTTGCCGAGCAGTACGTGCTTGGACAGCGGCGGCCGGTCGTACGGCGGGTGGGGCTCGTCCCCCACGACGGTGAGCGAACCGGTGAAGCCCTTCTCGCGCAGCGCCTCCGCGGCCCGCAGACCGGCCAGGGACGCGCCGACGACGACGATCCGGCCCTCCTTCAGGTCACCGGACACCGGCGCTCACCTCCTCGCCGACCAGGATCGCCTGCACCGGGCAGGCCGCGGCCGCCTGGCGCACGCGTTCGTACTGGTCCTCCGGCACCGCCGGGTCGTACAGCAGTGCTTCCTCGCCGTGCAGTTGGAACACGTCCGGCGCAAGGAACACGCACTGTGCATAGCCTTGGCAACGGGTGAGATCCACGACAACGCGCATGCCCAGCCACTCTCTCCGGCCCTCTGATGTCCCTTCATTGGTAAGCCCTGCGGGGGCGCGGCGCGCGTCCGGCTACTCCGCCAGGATGCGGCGCCGCCGTGGCGGGGCCAGGCTGGGCTGGTGCCATGCCGAGTGATCGTCTACCCGCCGTCGGGCAGTGGCGGCCGCCGCGTACGGTGCGACGGCAGGATCCTCGGCCTCGCCTACAGCCCCCGCGACGTCCTCGCGCTCGTCCGCCGCGCCGGGCTCCGCATGCGCCTGGGCGACCTGTACGACAGCGACCTCGTCGAGTGGCGCGGCGCCGGCCCGACGACCTGGTGACGGGGGTGCGTGCCGGGGGCGCCGGCGCGGTCACGCACGCGGCCAGAGCGGCTGCATCACGCCCAGGTCGATCACCGACACCCACTCGGCCGACGGGATCGCCCGCTCCAGCACGAACCACTCGTCCGGACGCCCGTCGAAGCCGGTGGCCGCCAGCGCCTCCGCGGACCCGGCGGGCAGCCTCGTACCCGCCCAGGCATGCCACCGCCGCGCCTCCGGCGCCGGAACCTCCACCGTGATCCGCACCGTGCGGTCGCGGAAGGGCCCGGGCAGCGACCCCGGGCTCGGATCGGTGGTCAGGTGCACGGCCCGTGCCAGTTCCGGTACGTCGTCCAGCCCCTCCGGCCAGGTCGCCCTGATCTCCGCGTCTGCCGAAATCAGCGGCCACAGCCCCGGCCGCGTGAAGTGGAAAAGCAGCATGCGGGGACCTTACTGGCGTATCACCGCCGCGTATGTTTCCGGCATGTGACGACGAGCGCCGCCGCGCGGCGGTCCGTTGCCCGTCGGTCCGCCTCAGCGCAGACGGTAGGGCGGTCCCTGGGCGCAGTTGCGCGGTGCGTTGTTGCCGCTGTCGCCGTGGCCCGCAGCACGGAGTGGAGTTCGGGCCGGCGTCGCCCGCCTGCCGCTCGCGGGGCAGCCGCCCAGCCGTGTCGGTGGGTCTTTGCCCGCGGCAAGCGTCCGCTGCTGGAAGCGCCCGTGTTCGACGGCATCGACCGGGAGCTGAAGGACGCCGTTCATACGTGGTGGCCGCGGGAAGGCGGTTGGCAGACCCTCCAGTTCAGCTCCGACATATGGGAGGACGACGATCTGCCCGCCCTCGTCGAATGGACCGGTGCACCGGCCTGCGTCGCGCAGGTGTCGGACAGCAGCCTCGCTCTGGTGACAGGGCTGGGCACCGACGGGCGGCGTTGGCAGGCATGGCTCAACCTGCACGTTGCCGCGGCACTCCTCACCGAGGAACCCGAGGACGTGGACGAGGTGATCTACTGGGTGGACACACCCGAGTTCCACGAGGCCGTGGGCCGCACACGCGCGGGACTCGACGCGCAGGTGCCTTCCGACGCCGCGGGTGCGCTCGCCTGGGCCGCGGCGGCGGGTGTCCCGGCCGCGGCGTCGCAGTCCCGGATCGAGGAGTTGCTGAGCTCGGAGGAGACCTTCGTGGAGGAGCTCTTCGGCGATCTGCTGGACACGTTGGGCTTTCCGGCGGCGACCGGGACCACACCGCAGCCGTAGGGGACGGCGTCGGGCCGCAGGGCCCGAGCTCCGGGCCGGAGCCGGTGGGCGAGCGGGTCGTGGCGATCTTCGGAGCGGCGGGGACGGCCTGTTACAGCTTGGTCATGAGTTGAGCCAGGACCCATGACGTGCGGGCGCCAGGGTGATCGCCGACGCGTCGCGATCCGCGCGCCGTCGGCTGGTCCCCGCACGCTCGAAAGGCACGACATTGATCGCTCTCGTCTTCGGAGGGCACGTGTTGTACCTCCTTCTCGTCGCCCTCGTCTCCGCCGCGGTGCTGGGGATCGTCGCGACCGCCCTGCGCGGCCGTTCCGACCGGCCGTGGACCTACGCGGCCTGGGCGGCCACGACGACGGCCACGCTGTTCCTGACCCTCTGGCTAAGACCCGTAGGCACAGGGGCGGTCAAGTGCATCGTGAGCAAGGACGTGTTGGAGTCGTTCGGGACGACCCAGGGCTGGATGAACGTCGCGCTGTTCGTGCCGATCGGATTCCTCGGAGTACGCGCGGCCCGGCGTCCCCTGCCGCCTGTGCTGCTGTCCGTCCTCCTGGCCGGCGGCATCGAGACCGTCCAGGCGTGCCTGCCGGTCATCGGCCGCTACTGCGACACCAGCGACTTCGTCACCAATGTCACGGGCGCCGTCGCGGGCGTGGGCGTCGGGGTCCTGTCCCTCCGCCTCGGCGCTTCGGGGCTCTCGCCCTGGCCGACGCGGCACCGCGGGCTGCTGGCCGCGACCGGGGCGGGATTCGTCGCCGTCGCCTGCGTGGTGTCGACCGTCGTCGACGTGCGCGTGGTCGACCACGCCGAGCCGAGCAGGCAGGCGTCCGCGGAGCAGCAGGCGGTGATCGGGCAGGCGATCCGCAAGGCGCTGGGCGACGACGTGACGATCGGCAGTGTCTCGGACAACAGGCCGTGCGGGGTCGACGGTGTGAACGAGGTGGTGTGGGCCGAACTGGAGCCGAACGGGGTCGCCTCCATGCGCTGGCCCGATCCGGACGGGTTCCAGGTCGACGTGTCGATGGGGCCTCGGACGGAGGCCGCCGCCCTCGGGAAGCCGATCCCTGGGTCCGCCGGGCCCGTCCGTGACGAGGCGGCCGCCGAACGGACCGCCGGCCGCTATGTGGCCGCGCACTATCCCACCGCCGACACGAAGCGGCCCGCGGTGGACCGCGCCGACGACGGCACGGGCGAGACCTGGACCGTCACGTACCCCTACCGCGACGACCGCATGACGGCGGTGACGTCGCTGGAGGTGAAGGTGAACTCCGCAAGCCGCCTCCTCGGCGTCCGCCTCACCGCACCCGCCCCCGACAGCCCGGCGAAGAACTTCGCGCCCTGCGCCTGACCCAGCGCCAGTGAAGGCTTCGCTCGCGCCCGGTCGGGCTCCGGGCCGAGCGTTGCCGCACCGCACCGCACCGCACGAACCGGACCGGAGCCCGGAGTCCGGAGTCCGGTCGCACCGCCACGAAGGACTAGCCGGCGCGTCACTGATCACCGGGGGATGCCTGCCGGGCGAGGAACTCCTCGAACGCCGCCTTCTGCTTCGGATCCATGAAGCCCTGGCGGACATTGCGGGCCGCTTCCCGGAGCCATCGCGCCTCGTCGGGGTCCAGCAGCTCGGCGACCACCACACCATCGCGAGCAACCGCCGTGCGTCCTCCCACGCGACGACGAAAGAGCGTGAACGCGCCGAATTCCGCCGGGTGGGCCAGTTCCGGCTCCTCCGCCGCGGTCGGGCTCTCTTCGCCTGCGCCATTCGTCGGGAAGGCGGTGGGGGCCCAGTGCTCCCAGAGTGCCAGCGTGGCCGCGGGTACCAGCACGGCGCGCTCCGCCCTTTCGCGCCCCTCCCACATGAACGTGACGGTGACGGGTTCGCCGACCGTCTCGGCCAACGCGAGCACCCTCTCCATCTCATCGTTGATCGGACAATCCACCACTGCATCGATCTGAATGCCCACGGCGCTTGAGACTAGTGACCCCGTCCGACACGCCGGTCCTCCGCCGTCCGGGCGGACGACCGCGGCGGCGCAACCCGCTGTTGGAGTCGGCCGGTGATCCGCGCGGGGCACCGAGGCGGGGCGGTCGGTGTCGGTGGTGGCGCCTAGCATCGGGCCGGTCATCACGTTCGCCGCGATCACCAGAGCCCCCGGAGGCCGCAGTTGCCCTCGATCCACGACTTCGAGACCTGGGAGCCCCTGCTGCGGGTCCTGCGGGCCGGCAACGCGGAGAGCCTTGCCGCACCCGGCGGCCACGTGGCGGGACGGATCGGCTTCGGCTCCTGGAGTGTGCCGATGCCGCAGAGGTTCCCGTCGCCGGGGCGGGCCCTGCAGGCCGAGGACATGCAGGACGAGTTCGACGCGGTGCGGCGGGTGCAGGGCGCTCTGTCGGGCATCGGTGCGGACGACATCGCGTTCACCGCCGAGATCGAACCGGACGGGAGGGCCGTCCTCCATCTGCACGGTCCCAGCGCCGCCGTGGAACCCGGGATCGGCAACGCGCACCCGGGTGCGCTCGTCCTGGTCGAGGGCGCGGTCCCGGAGCCCTGGCGCCGCCTTCCCGAACCGGCGCCGGGGGCGGTGCCGTCCCCGACGGCCGATCCGGCGTGGCTGGAACGGACGCTCCGCGAGCGGATCCCCGACGCCATCGGCGCCACCGAGGCGGAGATCGCCGCCGCCGAACGGCGCCTGGGCCTCGCCTTGCCCGACGAGCTCAAGGCGCTGTACCGGGTGACGCGCGCGCACTGGGCGGACTGGGGCGACGACTACGAGGCGGCGGAGCGGGTCTTCGGGGCGGTCGGCTGCGAATTGCTGTCCCTCGACGAGATCTACGTCGCCGACGCGGCCGCACGCCCGTGTCCTTGGGAGTTCGCGGCGACCGAGGCAGTGGTCACCCCGCCCGACGCCGCCGTGCAGGGAGTGGTCGGCTCGCCCGGCTGGATCGCCTTCGGCGACAACGGGGGCGGCGACCGGATCGCGGTCGACCTGACGCCCGGCCCGCGTGGACACATGGGACAGATCGTCATGCTCAGCCACGAGGAGAACATCGGCGCCGCGCTGCTCGCCGACTCCCTCACCGACATGGTCGCCCATCGGGGCCCGAGCCACGTCCGCAGACGCCGGGCCGACGAGTCCGCGGCCGTGGCCTGGGTCAACATCCGCAGCCTGGCGAGCGTCCAGGCCGCCGCGCACCCCGAACTCGAGGTCCTGCACATCGGCGTCTGGGAGGGCGAGCCGCTCAGCCTCGCCCCGGTCGTCGGACTGCCCCGCCTGCGGGCCCTCACGGCCTACCCCGGCACGCTCGCCGACCCTCTGGAGATCGCCAAGCTGACCGGACTGGAGTACCTGGAACTCGGCCCGGAGCAGTGGCGCGTCCTCCTGGACGCCGGGGCCGTCCCGCGCGGCCTGCTGGCCGCGGCCATCGAGGTGCACGGCACCCAGCACCCGCTCCGCATCGTGGACTTGGCCAACGAGATCCTCGCCCTCTGGGACCGCCCGCCGATCACGGTGACCGTTCTCGAGGGCCACCTCGGCCCCGTGGGGTAGCCGGCGGCGAGGCCGTCACTCCGGCGGCTGCTGGGCGTAGCTGTCCCAGCCGACCGCGACCGCCCAAGTGACGCCGGGGCTCGCGGTGACCTTGAGCCGGTTGGCGGCCTCGCGGGTCCGCATCGCGGCGCCGTTGAGGCTGCCGTCCGGCCGGTCGGAGCAGTGCTCCGTGTACGTGCCGTAGCGGCCCGCGTCGACCGTGAGCGTGCCCTCGCCCTGGCACCGCGTCGCCACGTAGACCGTCCCGCCCGCGGGCTTCGCGGGCAGGGCCCGCTCCAGTCCGCCGCGGCGGCGTCCCGTCGACAGCCACACCGTGGCGTCGTCCAGGTCTTCCGAGGGGTCCTGCCAGGCCTCGGTGGAGGGGGAGGCGGAGGGGGAGGGGGAGGACGCCGTGGCCGGCGCCGCCGTGCCCCGCCGTTCGAGCCCTCCGGAGTCCGCCGTGGAGCCTGCCGTGCAGCCGCTCAGTACGAGGACGGACGCGACACAGCCCGCCAGGGCATGCCGCCGTACGCGATGGAACACATCAACCCCCGTGTGTGGTTCCCGATCGTCCGGATCATGCTGGCATCTCCGGGCCCGGCCGTACAGGACGTCCGTTCGGGAAGATCGGATATATTCGCGCAACCGTTCGTCCGAAACCCTCTGAGGAGCACGTCTTCGTGGACTCGCCGTACCCCGCGCCGCCGCCCGCACCCCCGCGGCCGCCGCTGGACAAGATCGCGGTGGCGGCCCTGGTGGCCGGGCTGTTGTGCGGTCTGCCCGTGGTCGGCGTCGTACTGGGTGCCGTCGCGTTGTCCCGCATCAAGAGGACGGGCGACCGCGGCAAGGGCTTCGCCGTCACCGGTCTGGTGCTCTCCGCCCTGGGCACGCTCTACCTGGCCGTCATGGCGGCCGGCGGCGCGTTCCAGTCCGACAAGGGCGCCGAGGACACCCTCCCCGTGGGGTTGCGCGACGGCGACAGCGCCTTCTCCCTCCACAAGGGCGATTGCGTCGACACGCCCCATGACGATCTGGAGGACCGGATCGCCAATATGGCCACCGTGCCCTGCGCGCGGACGCACACCGCCGAGGTGTTCGGCGTCTTCGAGCTTCCCGACGACGGCTACCCGGGCGACGACTCGATCTCGCGGACGGCGGAGAGCCGTTGCTGGAAACTGACCAGTGCCTACGCCATGGACACCTGGGCGTTCCCGAAGGACGTCGAGGTGTACTACTTCGCGCCCAGCAGCGAGAGCTGGGTGTGGGGCGACCGCGAGGTGAGCTGCATGTTCGGCAAGGACGAGGGCCCCCTCAAGGGTTCGCTGCGGCAGGACGAGACCACGCTCGACGAGCACCAGGTCGCCTACCTGAAGGCGGTCAACACCTTCGACGACGCCAAGGCGGAGGCTCCGGAGGCGGAGTACGTCGAGGACGATCTGGACGCGTACAAGCAGTGGGCCGAGGACGTCACGGCCGCCCTCGACGAGGAGGCGCGCATCCTGCGTGCGCACGAGTGGCCGGCCGCCGTGAAGCAGCACGTGGCCGCCATCGACGCGGAGATCGCCGCGGCCCGCCCGCTCTGGGCCAAGGCCGCGAAGGCCGAGGACGCGGGCACGTACTACGACCACTACGAGGCCGCCGAGGACCTGTCGGGCGACGAGGCGGCCGTCAAGGCACGCGCGGCGCTGGACCTCGCCACGTCGGTCCCGGCGGCGGACGCGGAGGCGTGACCACCGGACGGGCAGCGGACGGCGACGGACGCACGCCCACGGAGTGATCCCACGGTGCCCCCCGGGGGCTCCCGCGTCAGTCCGCGCCGGGAGCCGGATCCGGATCCCAGTCGGCCACGATATCGGCGCAGGTCACCCGGATCGTCGCCGTGGTGAAACGGAGTTCGTGCGTGCAGCCCGCCGGGTGCGGCAGGATCTCGTCCAGGCGGAGGCTGTTGACGTCGCCGAGGTCGAAGGGGCCGCCGTCGTCCGTGGTCACGTCGACCTCGGACACGCCCGTGTAGCGCAGCGTGAGGCCGTGCTCCTGCTCGCCCCGGCAGCACAGGAGGCGGAGTTCGAACCCGGCCGACGCCGCGGGCAGGGCCGGGGGGAGTGCGGCGAGCTTCAGGTCCTTTACGCATCGCGGTGCCTGGAAATCGTAGTGGCCCGGGTCGCAGGCGAACGCCCGCGCGCCCGGAGGCAACGACTCCCGGAGGTCCGGCAGAACGGCCAGGTAGGCACTGGGGTCGTGCCGGTGGACTCCCCTGTCCTGCCGTTCGACGACGACGTGTTCCATGGCCCCCTCGACTCGGTGTGGGCCAAGGGTAGCCATCTCAGGTGTCCGGGATCCGGTCGGCCCCGGAGGCGTGTGTGACGGCGAGGAGCGCCGTGTCGTCGGTTCGCCGGCCGCCGGTGTGCCGGTGGTGGCCGGCGAGCACGGCGTCCACGAGGGCGTCCGGGCCGGGGTGGCGGCGGCCCGCGCATTCGGCGACGGGATCGTAGAAGGCGCCCGACGCGTCGCGGGCCTCGGTGAGGCCGTCCGTGTAGAGCAGCAGACTGGCCCCTTCGGGGAACGGCACCGTGTCGACGCCGTCCGGTACGTCGCCGAGGGCGGCAAGGCCCAGCGGCAGGCCCGGCCGCGCGGGCTCGACGTAGCGCACGGTGTCGCCCACGAGGAGCAGCGGCGGCGGGTGGCCGCGGTTGAGGAGCCGGACCTCGTTCCCCCGCCGGGGGAACTCCGCGAGCACACCCGTGACGAACCCCTCGAGTTCGGCCGGGCCTCCCGACTGCCGGGCCTCGAGGGTGACGGCCCGCTCAAGTCGCCGCACGAGGCCGGTCAGGCTGGGCTCCTGCAGTGCCGCCTCGCGGAAGGTCCCGATGCCCACGGAGACGGCCCTGACCGCCCCCATACCCTTGCCGCGTACGTCGCCGACGACGCAACGGACGCCGAACGGGGTGTCGACCACGGCGTAGAGGTCCCCGCCGATCCGCGCGTCCGTCTGCGCGGCCTCGTAGCGCGCGGCGAAGCGCAGCGGGCCGATCCGCTCCGGCGGCGTCGGCAGGACGGCGCGCTGGACGGCGGCGGCGATGTCGCGAACGGACTCGAACCGCTTCTTGCGGTGGTACAGGAGCCGGTTGAGGAGGGCCGCGACCGCGGTCACCGTAGCGACCATGAACAGCTCGCTGAGGGCGACCGCGCTCTCCCGGTAGCCGAAGTACCGGAACATGGCCCAGTCGAGGACGAACGCGCTCACCCCGGTGAGGATCGTGCCGCGCAGCGACAGCAGGGGAGCGGCCGCCAGGGGCGCGGCCGCGTAGAGGGCGGCGGCGCTGACGGTGCGTGGGGTGACCAGGTCGATCAGCACGGCGCAGAACAGCAGGACGACCGGCAGCAGGCGGCTCCGTCCTCCCGCCCACGTCCACGTTCCCAGCCTTGCCACGTGCTGCTCCCGACGCCGACCGGGCTTCTGGCCGGCTCAGGCTAACCGCCCGTCCGTCCGCCCCGCGCTCCACATCGCCCGATTCGCCCGCGTCGTACGCCGTGGCGGGCCGGCCGCCACCCGAACGGCGCAGGCGATGCGTGCCCGCGCACGGTCGGGCGGCGCCGTCGGTGCGGCACGGGCGTCCGTCACCCGAGCGACGGCCACCGGTCCTCGGCCCACTCCCGCCAGCCCGGCCACCCGCCGGGAGGGCCGCCCACGTCCCCTCCGGCGAGCTCGGCGGCGTCCGGCTCCTCGAACAACGCACGCCACCGCAGCAGGTCCGCCTCGCTCATCGGGAAGGTCCGCTCCGGAGTGGTGGCCTGGCGCCGGGCGACCCGGGCCGACTGGGTCGCGTGGTCCACCGGCACGTACACGAGCCGACAGGTCCCGCCCGCGGACTCGGCCAGACGGCGGATGGCCGACCTCTCGTCACGCGACCAGCACCCGAAGTCCAGGACGGCGTTCGTCCCGAGCGCCAGCGCCTCCAGCGCGAGCCGCAGCAGCAGCCCCTCTAGCGCGTCGCGCCTGCCGTCCGTCTCCGACGTGCCGAACAGCGGGATCATCCACTCGTCCGGCGTCAGGCGCAGAGCGGCGTGCTCCGCGGCGAGCCGCCGGGCCACGGTGGTCTTGCCGGCCGCGGGCAGGCCGACCATCAGGAACAGGGTGGTCACCCGGCGATCCTGCCAGGGCCGGGACGGGGCCATCGGTGGCACGGCATCCGACCCCCATGGACCTAACGTCCGGCGTGCCGCGCGCCGGACGGCCCCGCAGCGCGTCACGCTGCAGGCGTGATCGGCCGTGCGGTGAGCCGACCGTCGCGACGTCCGGCTCGCAGGCCGCACACGGCATCCCCACGAAGGGCCTCAGACATGTCCGCTTCCCCCCTCGGCACACTGTCCCGCTCCGGCTCCCACGCCATCGCCGAGCACGCCGTTCCCCCGTACGTCCACGACGCCGCGCTGCTGCTCCTGCGGCTGGTGCTCGGGCTGACGATGGCGGGCCACGGAGCGCAGAAGCTGTTCGGCTGGTTCTCCGGGGTGGGCCTCGACGGCGCCGGACGCGTCTTCACCTCCGCGGGCTACCCGGCGGGCAAGGCGATGGCCGTGATGGCCGGGCTCAGCGAGGTGCTCGGGGGCGTGGGCCTGGCCCTCGGGCTGCTGACCCCGCTGGCCGGGGCGGCGGTGGTCGGCGTCATGGTCAACGCCGTCGCCGTGAAGCGGGGCGGCGGGTTCTTCGCCCCGACAGGGGTGGAGTACGAACTCCTCATCGCCGCGCTGGCCGTCGTGCTGGCCGTCGTCGGGCCCGGCCGCTACGCGCTGGACCGCCACCTTCCGAGCGTGCGGGCCCACCGGGCCGGCAACGGCGTCGCCGCGGTCGTCCTCGGCGTGGTGCTGGGCGTGATCGTGCTGATGTTCCGCGGCTGATCGCCTCGCGGCGGTCCCACGGCGGTGTGAGGGCCCGTCCGCCGGACGGGCCCTCCGCGCTTCCGGTCAGGCCGCGACGGCGGCGACGAGGCGCCGGGCGACCTCCGCGGCCGACGGCATCGCGGCGATCTCGTCCCGAAGGCGCTGTGCCGCCGCGGTGAACCCGGGCTCGGCGAGCAGGCGGACGACCGCGGCCGTGACCGACTCCGGAGCCTGGTCGCCGATCGGCAGCGCCAGACCCGCTCCCGCGGCTTGCACCCGGAACGCCTGGCGCTGCTGCCCCGGCGCTCCCGGCACGACGACGGCCGGGATCCCGCGCGCCGCCGCCCCGAAGGTGGTGCCCGAACCGCCGTGGTGCACGATGACCGACACATCGTCGAGCAGTTCCGCCGCGGGGACGAAGGTGACCATTTCGACCCGGCCCGGTTCCAGCCCGAGGTCGCCGACCGGGATGCCTCCGGAGGTGGCCACCAGGTCGACGTCCAGGGCGCTGAGCGACCGCAGCAGCGGACCGAGCGTGGGCGCAGCGTCGCGGGTGGTGCTGAGGCTCACGAGCACGCGGGGCCGGCCGGTACCGGGGACCCTGGCCGCGCGGGGCGTGCCCTCCGCGGCCTGGTGGGGCTCGGGCCGCAGCGCGATGCGCTCGAGGGGCGGCAGCGCGCCGTCGCGCTGCAGGCCGGGCGGGCAGACGTCCAGCAGCCAGCGGCCGGACGGCGCGTGGGCCGGTGCCTGCAGACCGCGGTCGAGGTAGCGGGAGTGCGCCGTGGCGGCCAGGGCGTCCAGCACGTCGGGCTCCAGCGCGGGGTCGATGCCCATCACCGCGGACGGCACCTTGAGCACGGCGGCGACGAGCGGCCCCACGAAGTCGCAGTGCTCGGACACGACCAGGTCCGGCTCCCATGCGCGGGCCCCGGCGAGCGCCTCGTCCACGCCCAGGTCGACGCGCGCCCCGCCGAAGAACTCGGCGACCAGCGCCGGCGACGGACTGGTCATCATGTCGACGCCGCTGCGGCGGGTCACTTCGGCGATGGCCACGTCGACGGTCGGACCGGCGGGGATGAACTCAAAGCCCTCCGCGCCGACCGGGTCGGCCATGGCGGCGGCGGAGACGAAGGCGACGTCGTGGCCCTGCGTCCGCAGCGCGCGGGCGAGCGGCAGCAGGGGCAGGAAGTGGCCGGTCAGGGGGGTGTTGAACATGAGGATGCGCATGGGTATCGAGATCACCTGTGTGCTTGTGCCGCGAGTGCGACCGCTGAGGGGCGGACCGTCGTCGCGGCGCGGCTCCCCGGTCCTGTGCTGCCCTGGACCCGGAATTGATTGCGGGTACAAGTATATGTGGGCTATTTGCTGAAGCAAGGACCCCCCCCTGTGAGGGGCCTGACGGGGTTGTCGGTGCCCTCTGGCACGATCGCCACATGACCGGAGCCGACGACCTGATCGGGCGTGTGGCGGCCAGGGCCTCAGCCGCCGCCGGAACCCTGCCCGCGCCTGCCCGGGCCGCGCAGGTGGAGGAGGCCGAAGCACAACTGGGCTTCGCGATACCGCCGTTGCCCGCGCGCCTGTACACGGAGGTGGCCGACGGCGGCTTCGGGCCCCTCGGGAACGAGCTCTTCCCGCTGGCCGGGCAGGGTCGCACGGTGGTGAGCGCGTACCGGGCCGAGCGGGGGGCGCCGCAGGCGTCGGAGTCCCCGCACTGGCCCGAGGGCGTACTGCCGATCCTCGACTGGGGCTGCGGCATGTACGGCGCGGTGGACTGCCTCGGCACATCCGGCACCGTCCTCGTCTTCGAGCCGAACGCGGACACCGGCGACCCGGCCGACGGCTGGTTCGTCGACGAGCCGGGCCTGGCCGATTGGCTGGAGACCTGGCTCGCCGGAGGCGGCTGGTACCGGCCCGACGGGTACGACGACGCGGAACTCCCGGAACCCGCCGGCTGGGAGGAGGCCGTCTCGCGACTCACGGCCCCGGGGGCCGCCTAGGGTGTGGGCATGCCCTCTTCAGGTGTCGGTCCGGCCCGGCGGTCCCGTGATGCGGCGTCCGGCGGCCGGACGCCGTCCTGGGCGGACCGGGCCGTCACGGCGCTGTCGTGCTGGTGGCTGACCACTCTCCCCGTCCTGCTCACTCCCCTGATCGCCCACAAGATGGGGTTTCCCCAAGTGCGGGATGATCTCGGCAGGCTCTTCGGGGCGGCTGCCCTGGTCAGTGCCGTGCTCCCGCCCCTCCTGGGGTTCGTGGTGGCCCTCGTCTCGCGTCGGCGGGGGGCGCGCGGGCGGTTCATCGTGATGGGAGCGGTGTCCGGTGTGCCCGTGCTCTTCTTCTGGGTCTTCGGAGTGCTGCTCGCCGAGTGCCCCGACGGTTACCACTGCTGACAGCCGATGGGTTCCGCCCGGCACGCGAGTCCGCGGCGGCAGTGTCGCCGGCGAGGACGACGCGCGCCGGCCCTACGAAGCCCTGCGGGCCCCGCTGCGTCGGCCGGACATCCCGCGGTAGACCGGCCACAGGCTCGCCAGGAACACCAACGCCGCGGTGAGAGGCCATCCGACGGAACCGCCGTCGCGGTACTCGCGCAGGCCGACGAGAAGCAGGAGCCCGGCAGGGACCAACCCCGCCCAGTCGAGGGCCCGCTCCCATCTGTGGAACGCCGTCCGTTCGGTCATGCCCGGATCATAGGGCTACCCGGCGCGGCGGTGCTGCCGCCACCGGTGCGTCCTGTCCGCCGCGGCCACCGCCAGCATGAGCACGCCCACCGTCGCAGCGGAGCCGACGAGGTCCTCCGGGCCGCCGAGGACGTGGGCGAGGCCCCAACCGGCCAGTGACAGTGCCGGCCAGACGACCAGCGCGGAGACGGCGAGCCGGCGCCGGGACGGAGTCGTGCCGGTCATGGGGTGAGGATATCGGCTGATCCGCCGGGCTCTGGCGACAGTTCGTGCAGTTCATGGGTGCGATTGCTCGGGTTGCACCCGTGGCGCGATACGGACAGCATGTTGCGGGGGTGGAAAGTCCGGCTTGTCCGCCCTGTGGCATTGGCGGTGGCTGCTGCCCGTGACGCCCGGCGAGGGCCGGCACCGACCCCACCGGAGGCCGGCGCCCTGGGGCGGTGGTGCCGTCACCAGGAAAGGAACCTCCTCGTGTCGACCACCGTCATCCAGCATGTCCTGAACCGGCTGCGCGACATCGGCGTGCGCCATGTCTTCGGTGTTCCGGGCGACTACGCCTTCCCCGTCAACGACGCCATCGCCGAGCACCCGGACATCCAGTGGATCGGCAGCTGCAACGAGCTCAACGCGGGCTACAGCGCCGACGGCTACGCCCGCGTCCACGGCGTGGGCGCGGTGAGCACCACCTACGGGGTCGGTGAACTCAGCGCGATCAACGCCGTCGCCGGCGCGTACACCGACCACCTGCCGGTGTTCCACCTGGTCGGCATGCCCAAGATGCCTGTGCAGGCGCACCACTCGATCGTCCACCACACCCTGGGCAACGGAGAGTTCGACCTCTTCCGGAAGATGTCCGAGACCGTGGTGTGCGCGAGCGCCATCATGACGCCGCAGAACGTCGCCTCCGAGGTCGAGCGCCTCATCGCGGCGGCGTTCTACCACCGCCGCCCCGTCTACATGGCCTTCCCCGCAGACCTCGCGACGATGCCCGTGGTCGGATCGGCCCAGCCGATCCCCGCGCCCGCCAGCGACCCCGCGCAACTCGACGCCGCCGTGGAGGCCGTCGCCGACATGCTCGGCCGGGCGAAGAGCGCCTGCGCCCTGCCCGGCGTGCTCACCGCACGCTCCGGCCTCGCACCGGAGGTCCAGCGGTTCCTGGACGCCACGGGGATGCCGTTCGCCACGATGATGGCCGACAAGGGCGTCCTGAACGAGGAACAGCCCGCCTACTCCGGCATGTACGACGGCAAGCTCATGAACGAGGGCGTCCGCCGCTTCGTCGAGGGCAGCGACGTCGTCGTCCTGATCGGCGCGCTGATGCACGACTTCAACAGCGGGGCGTTCACCGCGAACCTCGACCCCGGTCGCACGATCGACATCCGCCACCACCACGTGAGCGTCGACGGCATGACCTACCAGAGCGTGGAGATGAAGGACCTCCTCGCCGCGCTGACCGGGAAGCTTCCGCGCAGGCAGTGGCCGCACATCTCGACCGAGGTGACCCGCATGGCCCCGGCGGGCGGCAGCGGCGGCGACTCCATCACCGCCGAGAACCTCTACCCCCGCTGGGAGGACTTCCTCGAACCCGACGACATCCTGGTCGCCGAGACCGGCACGGTCTCGATGGGTCTGGCCTTCGCCAAGCTGCCCAGCGGCGCGACGTTCCACAACCAGACGCTGTGGGGCTCGATCGGCTGGGCCACCCCCGCCGCGGTCGGCGCGGCCATCGCGGCGCGGGACGGCCGGCGCGTCGTCCTGATCACGGGCGAGGGTTCGCACCAGCTCACCGCGCAGGAGATCAGCCAGTTCGGGCGGTACGGGCTGCGGCCGGTGGTGTTCGTCCTGAACAACCACGGCTACCTGATCGAGCGCCTGCTCTGCAAGCACCCGGACATCGCGTACAACGACCTGGCCAACTGGCGGTACTCCGAACTGCCCAAGGCCCTGGGCTGCGAGGACTGGTTCACCGCCCGCGTCTCCACCCTCGCCGAGCTCGACCAGGCGATGGACGCCGCGGGCAAGGCCGGCACCGGCTGCTACATCGAGGTCATGACCGACACCTACACCGCGCCGCCGCTGGCCGGCCAGCTGCACGACAACATCGAGAGCCTGTACTCCACCTGACCGGCGCCCACGCCGCAACGACCGGTGGGCGGGCGGGCCGTGAGGCCCGCCGTCAGCCCGCCCCGGCCTCGTCCCACCACAGGCCGCCGTCGGACGTCGGGAAGGGGTGCATCCCGCGCACGCCGCCGCCGTGGTGCAGGGCTTCGGCCACTTCGTGGAGGTACCGGGTCAGGCTCGGCACCGCATCGGAGAAGTCGCCGCTTCCGCCGTGCCCCGCCCAGCCGAGGCGGCCGTGTCCGGGGCCTGGACGCAGATCGATGACCTGCGCGGTCCCGTCGGCGCCCACGGCCCAGGGCAGCCAGAGCGGGTGCCACCAGGGCTCGTCCTCCCATGGGGGCACCGTCAGGCCGTCGACGTCCGACGCCACCTGCATGCACATGCGCCAGTGGTCCACGATCGCCGCGACGGCGAGCGGGGACTGGCCTTCCGGCAGCAGGGCTGCCCAGTCCGCCACACCGTCGTGGCAGCACAGTGATTCGACCAGTTCGCCGGGGAACCGCACTCCCAACACGCCCTCGGCAACGGCGACTTCATCGCGAGTAGCCGGGGGATTCAGCAGTGCGGCAGTAGAGGCGGAGTGCGTGGCCAGCCATGCGTGGATGCGCCGCCAGGACGTCGACACGGAGGCTGTTTCCTGCTCGGTCACGGGTCGAGGCTACGCGTCGCGGTTCGGCGGGCGCTTGCGGCATACACTGCGGTCGTGGCCCCGCAACACGATCCCGCCGAGCCCCCTCCGGACATCGCGGGCCGAGGCGGCCTCGCCGCGGCGCTCCGGGCCGAGGCGGAGGAAGGGGGCTTCCTCCTCCCCGTCACCTCCCCGTCCGGCGACCCATTGACCGGCGCCGCCGTCGGGAGCAGGCTGCCGCACCGGAGCGCGCTGCGGGTCAACGCGGCGGAGTCCGGGCGGGAGTGGTGGATCCGCGGCGCGGACACCTCACAGGGGATGCCCCTCGTCGAGGGGCTCGCAAGGGAGTTGGGCCAGCTCGTGCGGGCCGCACGGGCGTGGCACGAGGGCGCGTCGCTGAGCGACATCCGTCGCGCCGCGCCGTTCGTGCGCCTGACCGACCGGTTCGAGGTGCCCGACGGGGACCCGGCGCTGCTCGCCGAGTCCGAGTGGCGAGGCCTGCGCAACGAGGCGAGGACAGTGGTCGTGCCCGGGTACCGGGCGCTGGTCGAGGAGGCGTACGCGGTGCCCGCGCTGCGGGCCCTCTACCCCTTCAGGATCGGTTGGGCGCTGTGCTTCTCGACCACCACCCGCCCGGACCTGACAGTGACCGGACCGCGCCTGAGGGCGTACGACACCGACGAGTTCACGGTCACCGAGGACCTCGTCGGAGGGGGCGTCCTCGCCGTGACCGCCACGGCACGGGAAGCGGTGGCGGTCGCGGTTCGCCGTCTGCCGGGTGGGCTCGGCCCTGTGAGGTCCGGCGCGTCCGGGTAGCCGTCGCACGGCACACCGGTCAGGACCGCAGCAGTTCGGCGGCTCTTTCGGCGATCGCGTAGACGGTCGCGTTGGTGTTCGCGGAGGGGATCGACGGGATGACCGAGGCGTCGGCGACGCGCAGGCCGTCCACGCCGTGCACGCGCAGGGCGGGGTCCACGACGGAGTCCGCGGCGTTTTGGCCCAAACGGCAGGTGCCGACGGGGTGCATGTACGAGCACAGGGACCTGAGCGCGTACTCCCGCAGCGCGGCGTCGTCCCCGGCCCGCGGACCCGGCTGGACCTCGTGCCCGTGCCATTCGCGGAGCGCGTCCGCCCGGCCGATCTCCCGTGCCAGGCACAGCCCTTCGACCACGGCGGCGAGGTCACGGCCGTCGGAGTAGTAGTCCGGGTCGACGAGCGGCAGGACGTCCGGGTCCGCGCCCGCCAGGCGGACGCTGCCGCGGCTGTGGGGCAGTATCGCGGAGACGGCGATGGTGTAGCCCTGCCCCGGGCCGGGTGCGCCGGGGGCGGGGATGTGGCCCGCGGCGTCGACGAAGAGCACCTGGAGGTCGGGGCCGTCGAGCGCGGAGCCGCTGCGCACCAGGCCGAGTGCCTCGCCGTGGTTGTTGACGCCGGCGGGCACCGGACGCGCCGACCGGTAGACGAGGTTGGCGATCGGGTGGTCCTGCAGGTGTGCCCCGACGCCCGGGAGGTCCGCCACGACGTCGATGCCGGTGCCGCGCAGGTGCTCCGCGGGCCCGATGCCGGAGAGCATCAGCAGTTGCGGTGATCCGATGGCGCCCGCCGTGAGGACGACCTCGCCCGAGCAGCCGACGACCGACGTGGTGCCGCGCCTGGTGGCGTACTCCACCGCGGTGCACCGCCCGCCGCTGATGTGCAGCCGGTGCACCTGGGTCCCGGTCACCACGGTCAGGTTGGGGCGGTGCAGGGCGGGGGCCAGGTAGGCGTCGGCGGCGCTCTGCCGTCTGCCGTCGACGATGTTGAGGTCGGACCAGCCGAAGCCCTCCTCCGCGCCGCCGCCGATGTCGGCCGCGCGCGGGTGACCGGTCTCGGCCGCCGCCTCGAGCATGGCCGCCACCACCGGGTTCGCGGGCTCGGGAGGCCCCACGGTCAGGGGGCCGCCGACGCCGCGCAGGGCCGGATCCCGTCCCGAGGTGTTCTCGCTGCGCTTGAAGTAGGGCAGCAGGCCGTCGAACCCCCAGTCCGTCAGCCCTGACTCCGCCCACGCGTCGTAGCTGGAGCGGTGGCCGCGCACGAAGTTCATCGCGTTGATGGCGGACCCGCCGCCGAGCGTGCGTCCGCGGGCGAGGAGCACACCGGTGCCGCCGGCCCGCTGCGGGACGGTGGTGTCACCCCAGTCCGCGGACGTCCGCAGCAGCGCCGGCCAGGCGGGCGGCGTGCTCATGTCGGTCGAGGTCTGCGACGTGCCCGCCTCGAGGAGCAGGACGCGGGGGCCGTCGGACTCGGACAGCCGGGCGGCGATCACACTGCCGGCCGTCCCGCCGCCGACCACGACGTAGTCGTAGGTGTCGGTCGTCGATTCCATGGTCGTCCCGGTCGGTCATTCGGAGATGGGGTAACGAGGCGGCTGGGAGCCTTCGATGGTGATCCACTGGAGTTCGGTGAACTCCTCCAGGCCCGCGCGCCCACCGGACTTGCCGTAGCCGCTGTTCTTGACGCCGCCGAAGGGCGTCTGGGGTTCGTCGTCGAGGGTGGTGCCGTTGATGTGGCACATGCCGGCGTTGATGCGCTTGGCGAGGTCGAGGGCGAGGGGGATGTCGCGGGTGAAGACGGCCGAGGTGAGGCCGTAGTCGTTGTCGTTGGCGACGCGGAGGGCCTCCTCGGGTCCGTCGACGGTGACGACGGTGACGATCGGGCCGAAGGACTCCTCGCGGTAGACGCGCATGGCGGGGGTGACGTCGGCGAGCACGGTCGGCGCGAAGCACGGGCCGTCGGACGTACCGCCGGTCAGGAGCCGGGCGCCGGCCGCGACCGCGTCCTGGACCAGGCCGGACAGGCGCGCGATGCTGTCCGGTCCGACGACGGGGCCGAGCGCCGTACGGGGGTCGCGCGGGTCCCCGTAGACGACGGAGGCCGCGGCGGCCGCCAGGCGCCGGGTGAACTCGCCGGCGACGGCGCGGTCGACGACGACGCGTTCGGCGGACAGGCACGCCTGGCCGGAGTTGGCGAACGCGCCGAAGGCGGTCGCGCTGACCGCCCGGCCGAGGTCCGCGTCGGCGAGGACCAGAACGGGGGCCTTGCCGCCGAGTTCGAGGATCGCCTGCTTCATGTGCGCGGCGGCCCGCTGCGCGATGAGGCGGCCCACCCGGCTCGAACCGGTGAAGTGCACCCGCCGTACGGCGGGATGCGCGATCAGCGCGTCCACCACCTCGGCGCCGTCCTCGGGCGCGTTGGTGACGAGGTTGTACACCCCGTGGGGCAGCCCTGCCTCGGTGAGGCATTCGGCGACCAGGCCGTGCGTGCGCGGGGTCTGCTCGGACGCTTTCATCACCACCGTGTTGCCGACGGCCAGCGCGTACGGGACGGAGTTGCCGACGAGCAGTGCCGGGGCGTTCCACGGGATGACGCAGGCGACCACGCCGACCGGTTTGCGGATCGCGATGGAGGTGCGTCCCGGTGCCTCGGAGGGGATGAGCTCGCCGGTGAGGCCGTCGTGGACGGCGCTCGCCGCGTAGCGGAACTTCTCCGCGAGGACGCTGGTGTTGTAGTGGCCCCATGCGGCGGGGCCGCCCATCTCGGTGGTGATCGCCTCGGAGATCTCCGGGGCTCGGTCCTCCAGTGTGTCGGCGGCCGCCCACAGGATGCGGCGGCGCTCGTTGGGCGGCAGCGCCGCCCAGGCGGGGAAGGCCCGTTCGGCGGCGTCGGCGGCCCGCAGGACGTCTGCCGAGAGGGCCGCCGCGGCTTGTGAGGCGATGTCGCCGGTGAACGGGTCGCGGGCGGCGAAGGTGTGTGCGCCGGCCGCTTGTTGCCAGGTGCCGTCGATCAGCAGTTGCTGGACGGCGTTCTCGCCGGTGAGGGTCACGGGTGGTTCTCCTGCTGTGCGGTGGCGTCGTGCTTCGTGGGCAGCACGGCACCCTGAAATGGCGCTGGGACCGCTGGTGCCAGAGCGAAGGGTGATGCCGATGGGACGCGGGTCCGCCGGCTGCGCCCCGGTCGGGGGCGCGGCGGGGTGGCGTCGTGCACGTCGGCGGTGTCGCCGGGGCTCTGCTGGGCGGCGCGCGCTCCGGATCGGGCTCCTGCTCGGAGAGCCGGAGTCGGCGACCGCTCGCCACTGGCCTCGGCGCGTGTGCGGAGGGCTTCGAGGACGCTTCCCGTGTGGGTGGGGGGTGTGGGGGAGGGCGATGGTCGTCGCGGCGTCCGGAAGTCCCCGGCCAGTGCTATTGGGGGATGTCCAGGAAGCGTAGCGCTGATAAGCCGCAAGGTGCAACAAGCGATAACATTTCTCCGCGAATCAGGCGTTGCCGGCTCGTCGCGCGGGGCCCGGTCATGGCGCGGGGCCGGGCCCCGGTGTCAGCTGCTGGTCGACCCACACGAGTTTGCCGTCCGGGACGTGGCGGGCTCCCCAGGCGCGGGACAACTGGGAGACGAGGAAGAGCCCGCGGCCGTGTTCGTCGGTGGCGGTGGGACGGTGGAGCAACGGGTGGCTGTGGCTGGTGTCGGAGACCTCGCAGGTCAGTACGGCGTGCCGGATCAGGCGCAGTCCGATCGTCCGGTCGCGGTCGCACTTCCCGTCGCCGTGGATGATGGCGTTGGTGACGAGTTCGCTGACGATCAGCTCCGTGGACTCGGCCAGGTGCTCCAGCCCCCACCGGGCCAGTTGCCGCGTGACGAGCGACCGGGCGCGGCCGACGACGGCCGCGTCGCCGGGGAACCGCCACGACGCGACGTGGCCCGGGCCGAGCGAGCGGGTCCGCGCGAGGAGCAGGGTGACGTCGTCGTTCGGTGCCCCGGCGGGCAGCGAGCCCACCGCGGACGAGCACAGCTCCTCGAGCGACAGGCCGGGTTGTGCCAGGGCCGCCCCCAGGCGGTCCATGCCGAAGTCGATGTCGTGGTCGCGGTCCTCGATCAGGCCGTCGGTGTACAGGGCGAGCACGCTGCCCTCGGGCAGCTCCAGGGTGACGGACTCGAAGGGGGCCATGCCGAGGCCGAGCGGGGCTCCGACGGGCAGATCGGGGAAGGTGACGCCGCCGTGCGCGTCGACGACCGCGGGCGGGGGGTGTCCGGCCCGGGCCATCGTGCAGAGGCGGGTGACCGGGTCGTACACGGCGTACAGGAACGTCGTCGTCATGGTCGTCCCGGCCGGGGCGCCGCCCGGGCCGGCGTCGGCCTCGGCGAGGTGGGTGACCTGCTTGTCGAGGGCGGCCAGCAACTCGTCCGGGGGCACGTCCAGGTCGGCGAGGGTGTGCACGGCGGTGCGGAGCTGGCCCATCGTCGCGGCGGCGTTGATGCCGTGTCCGACGACGTCGCCGACGACCAGGGCCACCCGGGCCCCGGACAGCGGGATGACGTCGAACCAGTCGCCCCCGACGCCGTGGTGGCTGTCGGCCGGCAGATAGCGCCAGGCCACGTCGGCCGCGGCCCCGCCCGTGGGGTGGCGGGGGAGCAGATGGCGCTGCAGCGCGAGCGCCGCGGAGTGCTCGCGCGCGTACTGGCGCGCCTGGTCCACGGAGGTCGCGGCCCTCCGTACGAGCTCCTCCGCCAGGAGCAGGTCGTCCTCGTCGAACGGCCGGGGGTCCCGGGTCCGGATGAACGTCGCCACCCCCAGTACGGCGCCCCGCGCGCTGATGGGGACGAGCATCAGCGAGTGCATCCGGTGTTCGCGGACCTTGGCGGCGCGTGCCGCGTCGTTGTGGTCCAGCCACGTACCGGGCGAGGCGTTCAGCACGGGCTCCAGGTAGGCCCTGCCGGAGCGCAGGACGCCGGTGAACGTCGATGCCTGCGGGGCGGAGACCGGATCCCCCCGGGCGAACAGCGACTCCGGCGCTCCGGGCCGGATCGAGGCGAGGCCGGCGCGGCGGACGGCGGGGGTCCGGTCCCCGCCCTCGGAGCCGGGGCGGGCGGGCGGTTCCCCGCCGAGCAGGACGGACTCCGCCAGATCGACGGTCGCGTAGTCCGCGAGGGTCGGCACGGCGAGGTCGGCCAGCTCCTGTCCGGTCCGCATGACGTCCAGGGTGGTGCCGATGCGCTTGCCCGCCTCGTCCAGGATCCTCAGGCGGTCCTGCGCGCGGCGGGCGTCGGCGTCGTCCGTGCTCACGGCGCACACGCCCAGTGCGCGGCCCTGCGCGTCGTCGAGGCGGAAGAGGGAGCCGGCGGCCGGGGAGTCCTGGCGTGCCCGGTCCGGCGAGAAGGCCGGGTACCCCCCGTTGATCACCAGGTCGCCGCTCTCGAGCATCCGGTGCATGACCGCCTCGAGCGACTCCGCCTCCGCACCGGCGACCGCGTGGGGCGGGCTTCCCGGCGACTGCGGGGGCGGGACGCCGCCGTTGTCGACGCTCTGGATGTCGTTGACCCAGATGCAGCGGACCTGGGTGCCGTGCATCGCGACGCCGATCGGCAGACGGCGGGGGATCTCCACGGCGACCGGCGGCGGTTCCGCGACCACGACCGCCGACGGCTCCGCCACCGCCGGGCCCTGCGCCGCCCAGGAGGGCGGGGAGGACGTCTCGGTCGCCGAGACGAGCCACTGGGAACGGCCGTTCCGACCGGCCAGTGACTGTGCGGTCAGGTGCACGTCGATGCCGCGGCCGTCGCGGTGACGGATCCGTGCGGGGCCCGACCAGCGGCCCCGGTGGCGGAGTTGCTCCGCCACCGGGGCCTCCCTGCGGACGTCACCGCCGAGCAGCAGCGTGCGGGCGGGCCGGCCGACCATTTCCGCGGCCGAGTAGCCGAGGAGCCGCTGGGCGGCCTGCGACCAGCCGGCCACGGTGCCCTCCGCGTCGAGGAGTGCGGTCGCCGCGCCGCCCGGTGCGGGGGCCTCGTGCGCCTCGGACGCCGCCGTTCCAGTGGTACTGCTCATCGGTCTTCCTCCCGTGTCCCCCCGCGGTGCCGGCCGCGCGATTCGCGGGTGCTCCCTACACGTCCCTGCCCGCAAGGCTACGCAGGCGAATACTCGGGACACTGGTCCAATTCGATGGAGAATTCGCAGGACAATTCCGCGGGCTCCGACGGATCCGCCGCCGGACACGGCGCCGGCCTTTGTCCGGGCCTGCGCGAGGCTTTCGCCGGCTGTGTCCCGGGGGACCCGCGCCGGACGCGCACTTCGCGGGCCGTGGCCCCGGCCGGGCCCCGACCTCACATCGAAGGCCCCTGTGCCGTCTTTCCTTACGAGCGCCGCACCGCCGCATGGCGGCCGCCGCGGTGCGAAGCCGGCAACGTTCATGATGCACGTTGTCCCGTTGTTCAGTTGTCCAGTGTCCAATTGTTCATGGACGCCGCTCGAAAGGCCGGGTGAACCGATGAATCGCCGGGATGTCGTCGCGCCCATTTCCGATCTGCTGGAAGAGCGGAGAAGACTGCTCGATCTCGCCCGCGGATTTCTTCCCTCCGCGACGGAGGCGGAGGAAGCGGTCGAGGAGACCTACCGGCGTTGGTATGCCGTGGGGGACCGCGATCCGGCGGACCCGCAGCGCTGGCTGGCCGAGACACTCGGGAACGTCTGCCGGTCCCGCCCGGGGCGGACACGCGGCACGGCGGTGGGCGGTGAGGGGACGCATGGTGATCAGGCGCGTGTTGGCGGGGCGCGGCCGGAGTCCGCCGCCGAGCCGGCCCGGCAGTCCCTGCGCCGTTTCCGGGCCGGACGCGTCGGGGCCGAACGGCACCGGGAAGTGGTGCGGGCGTTCCGGAACGCCTGCGCATCACACGACCTGCGGCTCCTGGCGGACCTCCTGGCCTCCGACGTCTCGGCCGTCTTCGACGGCGGCGGCAGGATCCGGACGCCGGGACTGCCGGTCGGCGGAGCCCGGAAGGTCACCCGCTGCATCGGTGCGCTGCTGGCCCCGGGCGCCGGCGCCGTCATCGCCGAGGACACCTTCAACGGCCGGGCCGGGCTGGTGGTCAGATGCAGCCGTCAGGTCGCGGCGGCGATCAGCCTCGACGTGCACGGCGACCGGGTGGTGAACGTCTGGCTCATCCTGAACCCCGACAAACTGCGCCGGTGGAACCAGGCGTGAGGGATGGGTCCCGGCCGCCGCCTCACAACCCGGCCGGCTGTGCCGTCATCATCGTGCGCGAGAAAAAACGACCTCATCCGGGAAATACCGGGCACTCCTTGTGCGGGAGCGCCACAGGATGTCCGGATTGCGACCATAGGCTGAGTCTATCGACGCCTTCCGATATGCGTCTTGGACGGCGCGGCGAGTACGTCCATAGCATTTGGCCATGGCACTCGCGGGAATTCGTCCGGCAAGGGCCAGCGCCACCGGGAAACGGCCGTGACCCACCTCAGAGGAGGCTTCCATGAATTGGCGCGACGCCGCCGCCTGCAGCGGGGAGGACCCGGAACTTTTCTTCCCCATCAGCGGCAGCGGCCTGGGAATGGTGCAGATCGGTGAGGCCAAGGCCGTGTGCGGGCGGTGCCCCGTCACGTCCCGGTGCCTGGAATGGGCGCTGGGAGCCGGCCCGATGGAAGGCGTCTGGGGCGGCACCACGGAGAGCGAACGGCGTGCGATGCGGGGACGCACCACCCGTGAGCGGCTGGGAGAGGCCGGCAGGACCGCCGCCTGAGCCGTCCCACGGCGACGGCTCGCCGGTTTCCGCCACTGCCCGCACGATGGAACCAAAGACACTCATGGAGGCCCTGCGCCGCCGCACAGGTGTCTCCTCGGCCATAGGAACGTGCTCATGCGGGGCAAGGACGCGGGGCAACTGAGCACCCGCTCGGATCCGACGCTGAAGGACCGGCCCATGCTGATGGCGCTGGCCTTCCGGATGCTCGGCTCGACGCACGACGCCGAGGACGTCGTCCAGGAGACCTACGCCCGCTGGTACGCGATGTCCCCGTCGGCGCGCGCCGGCATCAAGTCCCCCACGGCCTGGCTGGTCCGCGTGGCCGGCCGGATCTGCCTGGACCACCTCGGCTCCGCCCGCGTGCGCAGGGAGAAGTACACGGGCGAGTGGCTGCCCGAACCGCTGCCGGACAGCGCGGCGTGGAGCAGCGTACGGAGGTCCGGCCACCTGGACGACCCCGCGGACCGGGTCGCCCTCGACGACTCCGTCACGATGGGGATGCTCGTCCTGCTCGAGGCACTCACCCCGGCGCAGCGCGTGAGCTTCGTCCTGCACGACGTCTTCAAGGTCCCCTTCGCCGAGATCGCCGCCATCGTCAACCGCAGCGCCGAGAGCTGCCGCGCACTGGCCGTGGCGGCCCGCCGCGCCATCGCCTCCGCCCGCAGGAACGAGGCGGACCAGCAGGAGTACCGGCGGCTGGTCCGCGAGTTCAAGAGGGCCTGCCAGACCGGCGAACTCGACCGTCTGATCGCGCTGCTGGACCCGCAGGTCACCGCCAGGGCCGACGGCGGCGGACACGTCCGCGCCGCGCTCAGGCCCATCCGCGGAGCAGAGCGGACCGCGCGTTACCTCATCGGTGTGTCCCGCAGGGAGAGCCGTCTCACCGCGACCCTCATGACCCTGGAGAACGCCGCACACCGCCCCGCCCTGGTCTGCAGGGTGGACGGGGCGGTGGTGGCCGTCGTGACCCTGCACGTCGCGGGATCGCGGATCACCGACGTGTGGATCACACTCAACCCGGAGAAACTGGCCGCCTGGGCTTGAGGAGCGGCCGAGCCGCTGCCGCCGAAGGCCGAGCGCGGGACCGGCCGTCCCGGAAGGGGCCATCGGAGGTTCCGGGCCCGGTCATCGCGAGCCACGGTCAAGAGTTGTGGGCGCGGCCCCCTGTGGTGGATGCGGTGATCTCGGCTGCCGCGCGCCTGGCTTCCCCTCGTACCTCTGTATCGGGGTGATCGAGGAAGGGCTCGATGAGTGGGCCGGCCTGGGGGTCGTGCGTGGCGCCGAAGATGTGGAGCGCGTGGGCGAGGAGTTCGGGCTCCATCGTCGGCGTGACGGCGGCCGGCGGTTGGACGAGGCGCAGCGGCAGGGGGTGGTGGTTGAACGCCTCGCCGATCGAGTTGAGGGCGGACTCGCGGACCATGGCGACTGGTTCGTTGACCGTAAGGCCGACCAGACGCCCGACGACCAGGCGAGTCGCCTCTGCGTCGAGTGCGTTGCCGCGCAAGAGGTCTCCGAGGACCGAGGCGGCGACGTCCCGCCGGTTCGGATCGCGGTCGGTCAGCGCTTCGAGGGCAGCGAACATGTCCTTCACACGACCACCTCGTTCCGCTCCACCAGTATGCCGTTCTCGAAGCGCGCGCCGACGCGGACCAGGGGTACCGGGTGAGCACGTGTGACCGCGCCGGGGATTCGGCACCCCGCGCAGCGGTCATTGCCCGATGCCGCGCCGCATCTCCTCCTCGGTCGGCTTGGCCACCTGGGACGAGGGTCCGTACAGGGCGTGCGACAGGCGCAGCCTCAGGCGTTCGCGGCGGGTCCGCCTGCGCGGAAGGCCGTTCGCGTCCTCGTCGGGACCGGGGTCCAGGGGACGGTACTGCTCGTGGGAGCCCAGGACGTGGCGTTGGGCGGCGTCGAGGGGCCGGTGGACCTCGACGTACTCGCCGTGCGGCAGCCGGCGGATCAGCCCCGTCTCCGCGCCGTGCAGGAGCTTGTCCCGGTCGCGTCGCTGCAGACCCAGGCAGATGCGTTTGGCGACGGCGAAGGCGACCACCGGGACGACGAACACGGCGACGCGAACGGCCCAGGTGACCGTGTTGATCGAGAGGTGGAAGCGCGTCGCGAAGATGTCGTTGCCGCCGCCGGCCAGCAGGCAGAAGTACAGGCTCAGCCACGCGACGCCGAGCCCGGTGCGCACCGGGCGGTTGCGGGGCCGGTCCAGCAGGTGGTGCTCGCGCGCGTCCCCCGTGACCCAGGCCTCGACGAACGGGTACACACCGATGAGCACCAGGACGGTGGGGAAGGCCAGCAGGGGTATGAGCACGCCGAGCACCAGGGTGTGCCCCGCGAAGTCGACCTCCCATCCCGGCATGACGCGGATGAGGCCCTCGGCGAACCCCATGTACCAGTCAGGCTGGGCGCCGGTCGAGACCTGATCCGGCCGGTAGGGTCCGTAGTTCCACACGGGGTTGACGGCCGCGACGGCGGAGAGGCCGGCCAGCACGCCCGTGACGAGGAAGAGGAAGCCGCCCGCCTTCGCCACGTATACCGGCAGCAGCGGCATGCCCACGGCGTTGCCGTTCTCGCGCCCGGGGCCGGCCCATTGGGTGTGCTTGTGGTGGAAGAGCAGGATCAGATGGGCCGTGATCAGGGCGACGAAGATCCCGGGCAGCAGCAGGATGTGCACGGAGTAGAAGCGCGGGACGATCTCCCCGCCCGGGAACTCCCCGCCGAAGAGGAACATCGAGAGGTACGTCCCCACGACCGGGACCGACAGGACGGCGCCCTGCAGGAAGCGCAGCCCCGTGCCCGACAGCAGGTCGTCCGGGAGCGAGTAGCCGATGAACCCCTCGAACATGCCGAGGACGAGCATCAGCCAGCCGAACACCCAGTTCATCTCCCGCGGCCTGCGGTAGGAGCCCGTGAAGAAGTGGCGCATCATGTGGACGAACATGGCCGCCACGAAGACGATGGCCGCCCAGTGGTGCATCTGGCGCACGAGCAGACCGCCGCGCACGTCGAACGAGATGTCGAGCGTGGAGGAGTAGGCCTCCGACATGCTCACGCCGTTCAGCGGGGCGTAACTGCCGTCGTAGACGACCTCGTTCATCGAGGGATGGAAGAACAGGGTCAGGTAGACGCCCGTCAGGACCAGCACGACGAAGCTGTAGAGGCAGATCTCGCCCAGCATGAACGACCAGTGGTCGGGGAAGATCTTGCGCATGTGGGCCCTGGCGAGGGTGTACACGCCGAGCCGTCCGTCCGCCCAGTCGGCAAGCCGCTCCCCGCGGGGCGTGCGTCCTCGGTCTGTGGTGTTGCTGATCGTCACCTTGGCTTCCCTCGGGACTGTGTGAGCGCTTCACGCGCCGGATGGGTCGTAGGTCACGACGGCCCACGTGCCGCGGATGTCAGGTGACGTGGGACACAGCCCCGGGTCAGGCCGACTCCGGCGCCGGTGGCGCCTCACATTCCCGGGCGCGGCCTCGTCGTAGGGACATGCTGATCGGACAAGTGAGGGACACGCTCCACGAGGCGATCGCGAGCCGCCTCGCACGCCTCCACCGCCGGCTCGCGGTGACCGTCGCGCACGCCGGCGCCACGCCGGCGTCCGCGTGCACGCGCGGCCGCCGACTGCACGTCGTCGACGGTGACGGAGCGGGACGCGGCCGGACCCGGGGGCGTCGGCATGTCTGACGCGCCCCTGCCCGCGGCCGCCGACCACTCGCTGAGCGCCGTCTTCGGCGAGCGGCGGGTGCTGCTGAATCTGGCGTTCCGCATGCTCGGTTCCTCGTACGACGCCGAGGACGTCGTCCAGGAGACCTACATGCGCTGGTACGCCCTCTCGGAGGACGACCAGCGCGAGATCAGGTCGCCCATGGCGTGGCTGGTGCGCGTGGCCGGCCGGATCTGCCTGGACCACCTGTCCTCGGCCCGGGTGCGCCGGGAGCGGTACGTGGGGGAGTGGCTGCCCGAACCGCTCCCCGGGTCGGCCGGCGCCGGCGTGGACCCGGCGGCGACCGGCCCCGATCCCGCGGACCAGATCAGCCTGGACGAATCCGTCACCATGGGGGTGCTGGTCGTCCTGGACTCCGTCACCCCGGCCGAACGCGTCGCGTTCATCCTGCACGACATCTTCGGGGTCCCCTTCACGGAGATCGCGGAGACGGTGGGGCGTTCCCCCGCGGCCTGCCGGCAGCTCGCCACGTCCGCCCGTCGCCGTCTCCGGGCGGCCGAGCCCCCGGTGATCCGCAGTTCACGGCACCGGGACGTCGTGTCGGCGTTCAAGCACGCATGCGAGACCGGCGATCTGGACACGCTCGTGGGGCTCCTCGACGTGACCGCGACCGCGACCGCCGACGGCGGCGGAAGGGTCAGGACCGCCCTGCGGCCCGTCGTGGGAGCCGACAAGATCGCCCGCCTCTTCCTCGGCGTCCTGCGCAAGGCGCCCGGGGTCTCGTTCCGGGTGGAGGACGTCAGCGGCCGCCCCGGCCTCGTCGGGCGCGTGGACGGCGTGACGGCGGCGGTCATCGGGATCGACCTCACCCAGGAGTGCCGCATCGGCCGGCTGTGGCTCATGATGCACCCGGACAAGCTGCACGCGTGGCGCACCAGGGACGGCCGTTACTGACATTGAATGCGTGGTGTCGTATGGGGCTGACGGGTCATGATCCCTGCGGTATGCCGTGTGCATGAGGTACGCGCAGGGCGGCGGGCTGACCGCGGAACGCCAAGCGTTCCGGGAACGATTGCGGTTCGAGGCAGCCGGCCGGTTCGCTCAAGGGGACGAGAGCTCGGTCATCGCACATGACCTGCGGGTCAGCGTGCGTTCGGTGCAGCGGTGGCGGAAGGCTTGGTCGACGGACGGGGTCCAGGCCCTGGCGTCGAAGGGCCCGGCCTCGTTGCCGCTGCTGAGCGATGCGCTGTTCACGGTTCTGGAGACCGAGTTAGACAAGGGACCGGTCGCGCACGGCTGGCCGGACCAGACCTGGACCCTTTCACGGATCAAGACTCTGATCGGCCGCCGGTTCCACAAGACGTACACGATCCAGGGCGTCGCCGCGCTGCTCAAGAGGCACGGCTGGACCTGCCAAGTTCCCGCCCGCCGAGCCGTCGAGCGGAATGAGGCGGCGGTGGCTGGCTGGGTGAAGGAGACCTGGCCACAGGTGGAAGCACCGCGGCGGCGCTCGGGGCGTGGCTGGTCTTCGAGGACGAAGCCGGCTTCTCGATGACGCCGCCCACCACCCGCACCTGGGCCCGCCGCGGCCGCACTCCGACCGTGAGGGTCCGGGGCCGCTCACGCCGCCGCTTATCCATCGCGGCCCTGGCCTGCTACAAACCCGGCCAGCCCTCCCGGCTCATCTACCGGCCGAGCACCGACGCCCGACCCGACGGCCGTAAAAGCTTCGCCTGGACCGACTACCGAGACCTCATCCAAGACGCCCACCAGCAGCTCGGCGGGCCCATCGTCCTCGTCTGGGACAACCTCAACACCCACCTGGCCGCAGGCATGCGCCGCTACATCGCCGACCGGGACTGGCTCACCGTCTACCAGCTCCCGCCCTACGCGCCCGACCTCAATCCGGTCGAGGGCATCTGGTCGATCCTCCGACGCACCACCACCGCCAACCGAGCCTTCACCGATCCTGACCACCTCGTCACCGCAGTCCGTCAAGGCCTACGCCGACTCCAATACCGTCACCACGTCCTCGACGGCTGCCTCATCGGAACCGGACTCACCCCCGCACCACCATGACGACATCACGCATTGAGCGTCAGTAGCGGTAGTTCGTTAAATCCGGGGATGGTGTGGGTTGACGGCAGCTCCGGTTGGTCGTAGGCCGGGGGTAGGGGTCAACTGCCAGGCTGGGGGCTGAAGATGACCGCTCGCCGTCCGTGTCCGCCCGCGCCGGGGCCGCTGGAGGAGTACGCGGCCCGGTTCGACGACCTCTTCTTCAGCCTGGCCCAGCGGCGAGGGTTCCGCGAGTACCTGACCGGGCTGCTGGCGCCGCGGGAGCGGAACAAGACGATCACCTGCCTGGCCGGGGCGGAGCCGGTGGCTGGTGCGGGGATGCCGGGGGTGCAGCGGCTGCAGTTCTTCCTGTCCGAGTCACCCTGGGAGGCCGAGCAGGTCAACGACCGGCGGCTTGAGCTGCTGCGCGAGGAGCCGGCGACGGCTCCGCACGACAGCGGAGTCATCGTGATCGACGATTCCGGGGACCGCAAGGACGGCACCGCGACCGCGCACGTGGGCCGGCAATGGCTGGGCCGACTGGGCAAGACAGACAACGGCATCGTCACGGTGACCACGGTGTGGACCGACGGCCGCGTGTACTACCCACTGCATGCGACGCCCTATACCCCCGCCCATCACTTCACCAGCGGCCGCTCCGATCCGGCCTTCCGTACGAAACCGCAGCTGGCTGCTGCTCTCGCGGCCCGCGGGAAGAAGGCCGGCTTCGGCTGCCGGGCGGTGGTCGCCGACTGCGCCTACTCCGTCAGCGACGACTGGTACCTCGCGCTGCGCGAAGCGGGCCTGGCCTACGTGGTGGCGCTCAAGCCGCACCGCGGCACCTGGGCCCGGGCCGGCCAGCCGCACACCCCCATCGAAGCCGCCCACGCCCTGACCTGGAAGGATGCCAAGCATCCCGGGGACTGGACGGCCGTGGAGCGTCACTTCCGCAACGGGCACACCGAGACCTGGTGGGCCGCCGACGCCCGACTGGGCGGCTACGGACCCGACGCACCCTGCCGACTGGTCGTGGCCACCACCGACCCAGCCGGCCTGCCGGAGAAAGCCACCTGGTACCTGGCCACCAACCTGCCCCACCCCGACACACCCGACACCACGGCCGGCCCGCACCCGCCAGCCGACCTCGCCGAGATCGTCCGCCTCTACGGCCTGCGGCCCTGGATCGAGCAGAGCTACAAACAGATCAAGGACGAACTCGGCTGGGCCGACTTCCAGGTCCGCTCCGCCCGCGCCATCCGCCGCCACCAAACCCTAATCAACTGCGCCTTCTCCTTCTGCTGGGATCAATGGTTCGCCCCACCCGGACCGCTGGATGCCACCGCACCGGACCCCTGTCCCGAGGAGGGGCCAGAGAGGGGGACCAGACATACCCCACCAGGCCCAGCAGCCCTGCTGGCCCAAGGCCTTACGCGCTATCCGTTCCTGGCTCACCCCAGCCATCACCCTCACCCGATGGTGGCAAGCCTGGACCGACACGGACCCACCCCATGAGCTCCAGGCCCTTATCGACGCGGTCACCACCGGACACGGCATCGACCTCTATCGCCGGATTTAACGAACTACCGGTAGTCCTCCGTAGCCCTCCGGTGGTCCTCCGGCCGGAGGCTCACCGGGGCAGACGGTCCCAGAAGGCGCAGTGGTGTGCGGAATACGCGTCCACGGGGCGGATTCCCCCCGGTCCGGGAGCCAGCGACTGCACCGGCCGCACCGACCGCGCGAGAGGTGACGAAGGGCGCAGGAGCGGCCATCGCGGGGCGTCGGCGGTGTTCGGGTCGCCGGTGCGCGCGAAGGCCGTCCAGTAGTCGACCATCCGGTCCGACAGGGCGCGCTGGGCGTCGTTCAGCGGTCGCTCGGTGGGGACGGAGGAGAACAGGAAAGGCATCTCGAAGCCGTGCGCCGCGCCGTAGGGGAAGCCCGGGTTCGCCGGCAGACCGGCGAGGACGGGAGCGTCCGGATCGCCGAACTCGTAGCCGTAGAGGGGGAGTCCGGGGGCGTGGGCGGCGATGGCACGATCGGCTGCCAGCGTGGTGCAGGCGAGGGACCGATCGGTCAGCGCCGCGGCCCAGGCCAGTGCGGGCGTGGGGTGCCCCGCCGCCGGATAGCGCGCCTCGACGGCCGGGGCCGCGGGACCGAAGGCCTCCACCAGACGGGTGCGGTAGTCGTCCTCGGTGCGGATCGGGAACGCGGCGAGCGACAGGCCGACGAACATCCGCATCTCGTCGTGGTTGGTGCCCAGGATGACCGGCACGCGGTGGAAGCGCCCCGACGTCAGCGCCTCGTCCGGCGCCGTGGGCAGCAACGCGTTGCCGAAGGCGGGCCGGTTGAAGGACTGCATCAGTTGCGCGGTGGCGAGGCGATCCGTGCTCTGCCCGCGCAGGCACGCCAGCACCTCGTCCCGGCCGTCGGCCGTGCAGCCCAGTTGGCGGGCGGCCTCCGCACCGGCCGTCCGGACCTCGCGCTGTGAGGCGAAGGGCTCGTACGCCGGTGTCCCGGGTCCGAGAGCGCCGCGGGGGAAGGACATGAGGCAGGAACCGCTCTGCAGCACGGCCCGCTGGAAGAGCCCGGCGGCCGCCGGCGAGGTGAGGTGCGCACAGATGCTGAGGGCGCCCGCGGACTCGCCGAACAACGTGACACTGTCCGGATCGCCGCCGAAGCGCTCCGCGTTCGCCCGCACCCAGCGCAGGGCGGCCTGCTGGTCCGCCAGCCCGAACGGCGGGGCGGAGCCCAGCCCGGGGTGGCCGAAGTAACCGAAGATCCCCAGGCGGTAGTTGACCGTGACGACGACGGTGTCGCCCCGGACCGCGAGTTGTCCGGCGCTGTAGTCACTGCCGGAACCGCCGAGGAACGCACCGCCGTGCATCCACACCAGCACGGGCCGCTTCTGGCCGGACTGCTTCGGTGTGGGCGTCGGAGTCGGCGTCGGCATCGTGACGTTGAGGTAGAGGCAGTCCTCCGACCCGAGGGCCGCGGCCGCGCCCGGTGCCGGCATCTGCACGCAGGGCTGAGCCGGAGCCGTCGCGTCCCGGACGCCACGCCATGCCGCGGCCGGCACCGGGGCGCGCCAGCGCAGCCGTCCGGTCGGCGGGGCGGCGTAGGGGACGCCGTCGAAGGTGGTGTAAGCGCCGTGTGACACACCGCGGATCAGGCCGTGGTCGGTGCGTACGACGGCTCCGCTCTCCCTCGTGGAGGGCGGGGAACCGGGTTGTGCGCCGGTCGCCGGTACGGCGGTCGCGGCGAGCAGGGCCACCGCGCAGAGCAGGGGGAAGAGCACCGCACGGAGCCGGTCTTTTCGGCTCGGACGCCGTGTTGTCATGGTCGAGGACATGCGTACCCACCGTTCTCGGTCGGAAGGGATCGGGCGAGGCCGCGGGAGGCCGCACGAGGCCGGTCAGGCCGAACAACGAGGCCTGAACGGCGGGGAACTGTGCGGACCGACGCGGTCAGTGATCAGTACGCTAGGACCTCCCGTGCGCTGGAGGTTCAAGAGCCTGTGACGCAAGACACCTGGAGCATCGGCGAACTCGCTGCCGGAACGGGGGTTCCGGTGAAGACCCTCCGCTACTACTCCGACAGCGGCCTGCTGCCCGTGGCCGCCCGCAGCACCGGCGGTCATCGGCGCTACGGTCCCGAGGCGTGGGAGCGGATCCGTCTCATCAGGCGCCTGAGGGCGCTGGACACACCGATCTCGACCATCACGCAGGTGGTCACCGGTGAGCGCTCCTTCGGCGAACTGGTGGCGACCGAACTCGAGGTGGTGCAGGAGCGACTGACCGAGCTGCGGTGGCGTCAGGCCACGCTCAAGTCCCTCGACGACTGCCCGGACGACGAACGGCTCCGGCGTCTGGAGATCCTCTCCCGCGTGCAGCGGCTCCCGCAGGCGCATCGCACCCTCACCGACCACTGGCATCGCGAGCTGCCGGCGGCCATGCCCAAGCGCCGGCTCGACATCATGATCGCCATGCTGTCCCCCGACCCGCCGCAGGACCCCGACCCCACAACGGTCCTGGCCTACGCCGAGCTCCATCTGCTGATCTCCACACCCAGCTTCACCCGCTGGACCCAGGACCACGACGAGGAGATGAGGGACGCCCCGGCCTTCTACGGGCAGATCGACGAAGCCGCCGCTCTGACCGCCGCCGCCGTGGCCCGGGGCCTGCCGCCCGGCGCCGGGGACGCGGTGAACGCCTTCGTGTCCGCCCACGCACGAGCCCGGCGCGAGTCGGACACCCCCGCCTTCCGCGCTTTCCTGCACGGGCTGGTGTCGAGGTCATCCGGCTTCGACCCCCGCCTGGAACGCTATTGGGCCCTGGTCGGCACCGTCACCGGCGGGCGGGTGCTGAACATGACGGTGGCCCACCGATGGCTGACGGACGGACTGTCGATGTCGATGGCCGGCAGGCCGCCGTCGACGTCGAAGGGCCGCCCGACCTCAGGGAAAGTCCGGACCGGGCACGGAAACTGGGGGAATCGGTACTGAACGGCGCCGGTGGCGGCCACTCACAGGTCGGGGAGGAGAAGCCAGACCTCGGAGAAGGCGAGACCGTGCCCGTCGGTCACCACCCCGCACGGGCAGCCCAGCGACAGTCGGCTCCAGTCGCAGGTCACCGTCCACGGGCCGGTCCGGGCCCCGCAGGCCGGGCAGCCGACGGTCTCGGCGGTCCACACCCCGGCAGCGGGTCTGCCGTGACGGCGGAAGCGGCCTGCGTACCGCACCTGCCAGGGCTCGGCCGGGGGCGTGAGCGGGACCGTTCCGGGCGGGCTCGCCGAGGCCAGCGAGGCGAACAGCGGGACCAACTCGCGGAGCAGCGCCTCGCCCGCCTCGGTCGGCGGCACGGAGGGGACGCCGTATCTCGGGGCGGCGGCCGCACCCGGTGGGTTCGGAGTGGCGTGCCAGGGCAGGAAGGCGCGGGCGACGGCGGCCAGGAGGGCGGCGGCGCGCGGGCTGACGGCGCCTGCGTCGAGGTGGTGGAGCGTGGTGCGCAGAAGGCGTTGCAGCCGCCGGTCCCGGTCCCTGGCGAGGGTCCCGGCGCTCGCTCCCCGACGGGCCGGGAGCGGGGCGGTGAGGCGAGCGAGTACGGCTGCCGCCGCTTCGGAGTCCGCCGGGGCGGGCCGCCACTCGCCTGCGGCCAGGAGCCGGCGTGCCTGCGCCGCCTCACGGTCCAGGGCGCGCGTCAGCGGCGGCCCCGTCCGCGACTGCTGCCCGGGGGCGGCCTCGTGTGCCTCGTGCCCGCTCGCCATGGCCCCCCTTTCCCCGCTCCTGCGGCCGGCCGTGCCAACGTACCCGCCCTCTGTCCACGGCCCCACGTGCGCATGAGCCTGCGCCTGCGCCTGCGCCCGGGAACGGCCCTGTACGGCCGGTCCCGGGCGATCGCCCCGCTACAGGCCGGGGCCCGCGGCCGCCGCCTTGCCGGTGAGGTTCTCCAGGTCGCTCTTGCGGACCCGGATCAGCACCAGCGCGACCAGCAGTGCGACGGCCGCCATGGCCGCCGAGGTGACGAACGCCGAGGAGATGCCCTCGGCCAGCACCTGGTGCCCCCAGTGGCCGGGCAGTTGCCCCGTCCGGCTCAGCTCGGCCTTCTCGGCGGCGCCGGCCCGGGCCAGGAAGGACGGCAACTGCTGCTCCGCCTCGTTGCGGCTCGCCGTCCCGAACACCGTCACCATGATGGAGAGCCCCAGGGAACCGCCGACCTGCTGCGAGGCGTTGAGCACCCCGGAGGCGGCTCCGGCCTCGTGCTGGGCGACGCCCGAGACGCTGGTGAGGGTGAGCGTCACGAAGTTGAGGCCGACGCCGGCGCCGAAGACGAACAGCGGCCCCACCACGCCGCCCACGAACGTGGTGCCGGGACCGATGAACGTCAGCCAGCCCAGACCGACGACCGACAGGGCCGAGCCGATGACCACGAACGGCTTGGGGCCGAGGACCGGCAGCAGCCGCTGCGTGATCCCGACCGCGATGACCAGCCCCCCGGTGAAGGTCAGCGACGCCAGTCCCGAGCGGATCGGGCTGTAGCCGAGCACGATCTGGAAGAACTGCACGATGAAGAAGAACATCCCGTACATCGCGCCGGCCAGGCAGAGGATGATCACGTACGAGCCGACGCGGTTGCGGTCGCCGAACATGCGCAACGGGATGATGGGCTGCGCCGCACGGGACTCGACGAGCACGAACGCCGCCAGGAGCACCGCGGCCGCGACGAAGGCGGTGACGGTGAGCGGGTCGCTCCACCCGTCCTCGGAGGCCCGGATGAACCCGTAGACGAGTGACGCCATCCCGAGGGTCGACGTCGCGGCGCCGGCCACGTCGAAGTGGCCGGGGTGCCGCCGGGACTCGTTGATGTAGACGGGGGCGAGCACCGCCACGACGAGCCCGATGGGGAGGTTGACGAACAGCACCCAGCGCCAGTCGAGCCACTCGGTGAGCATGCCGCCGGCCAGCAGCCCGACGGCCGCGCCCGCGCCGGAGACACCCGCGAACACCCCCATCGCCCGGTTGCGTTCGGGCCCCTCGGCGAAGTTCGTGGTGATGAGCGCGAGCGACGTGGGGGAGGCGATGGCGCCGCCGACGCCCTGCAGGGCGCGCGCGGCCAGCAGCTGCCAGGGCTCCTGCGCGAGGCCGCCCAGCAGGGACGCCAGGGTGAAGACCACGATGCCGGTGGTGAACACGCGCCGCCGCCCGAGGATGTCGCCCGCCCTGCCGCCGAGCAGCAGCATGCCGCCGAAGGTCAGCGTGTAGGCGCTCAGGACCCAGGACAGGTCGGTCGTGGAGAAGCCGAGCGAACGCTGGATGTTCGGCAGCGCGACGTTCACGATGGTGCTGTCCAGCACGATCATCAGCTGGCACGCCGCGATGATGAACAGCGCGATCCCCGGGTGGCCACTTCGACGGGCGGCACCAGGTACGGGCATGGCCTGTTGCAGTTGGGTCGTCATCGGCCGGCTCCCCGCACTGCGGTCACGCCGATCCTGGCAGCCGCGGACCCCTGGCCCGCGTCAAGAGGGTCGGACATCTCTTTCCTTCCGTCGAAACGAAGTGGGACGGCACGCCCTGCGGCCGCGCCTCACCGGATTGACGAGGCGCTCCGGCCGGGCGTGAGGTGACAGCGGTCACAGGGCGTGGGCGTGTGAGCGGCGCGACATCACACCCTCCGGCGACGCGTCGTCGTGTTCTTGAACAGGTGCGATCCGGCCGGGAGGACGGGGTGTCGATGGAAGGGCCGTCACAACAGCGGGTCGTGGTGGGCGTCAGCGGCTCCCTGAACAGCCTGGTCGCGCTGCAGCGCGCGGGCGCCGAGGCCCGTCTGAGCGGACGCAGGCTGCTGGCCGTACTGGTGTGGACGCGGACCGAGGCCGGCTCGCCGCCCCGGAACCCCGGGCCGGTGCCGCAAACGGCCCGGAGCGCGGCGACGCGGCTGCTGACCGCTGTGCTGAACGACGTCTTCGCCGCCACCGCCGGCGATCTGCACGTCGACGGCCTGGCGATCTCGGGCCGCAGCGCGGGGGAGACCCTCGTCAGGATCGCCCAGCGGGACGGCGACTTGCTGGTCGTCGGCGCGGGACGGAGGCGGAGGCGCGGCCCGTGGCGCTCCCCGGTCGCCCGCTACTGCCTCGCGCACGCGTCGTGCCCGGTCCTCACCGTGCCGCCGTCGCCGCTCCAGCTCGACCTGGAGGCGATGACGCGCAGGCGGGGACTCCGGGCGGGCGGGCCGCGATGACGTACGGAGGGAGAGGTTCCGGGGCGCCGGCGGGTGATCGGCTCGCGCGCGGCGACTTCTGAGGCGCTTCAGACGCTCCGTGCGCTCCGGGAGGCCGTTGCCGCCGGGCACGCGTCACCCGCGCCGGACGGGTAAGACGGCAGCCATGAGGATCGATGGCGCCGCGGTCGCCTTACGGCCGCGGTGGTTGCTGACGCTGCCCCTGCTGTGGGCACTGCTGGTCGCGCTCGGCGCGCTGGTGACCGGCCCGTGGGCCGGCCGGTGGCCGGTGCCGGCGGAGGACGCCGTCGTCCGGTACCTGTCCGAGCACCGCACCGGCGCGGGCGACGCGGTCTCGCAGGGGCTGTCCCTGGTCGCGGGCACACAGGGTGTGATCGCCGTGACGCTGCTCTGCGTGGTGGCGCTGCTCGTGCTGCCGCGCACCCCGCGGCGGGCCGCGGCGTACTTCCTGGCCGGTGCGGTGGCGGCGCAGTCGGCGGTCTTCGTCCTCGTCACCATGTGCGTGGAACGGCTCCGCCCGGACGTGCCGCACCTGGAGCAGGCGCCGCCGGCCTCGAGCTTCCCCTCCGGGCACTCGGGGGCCGCGCTCGCCCTGTACGGGGGCCTGGCCGTGCTCGCGGCCCGCGGGACGCGCCACCCCTGGCGGCTGCCCGCGGTCGCGCTGCTGCTGTGCCTCCCGGCGGCGGTGGCGGTGTCGCGGCTGTACGCGGGGATGCACCACCCCAGTGACGTCGTCGGCGGTCTCCTCAACGGCGCCTGCAGCCTGTTCGTGCTGGCCCGCGCCCTGCCGCCGTCCGGGGGACCGCACGGAAGGCCGCCCGGCCCCCGCTCCCGCGCCGCCGCCGGGGGACGCGGGGCCGTCGTCGTCCGGCACCCGCATGCCTGCCCCGACGAACTGGCCGAGGCGATTCGCGCCGTCCTGGACCGCCACGGCTACACCGACCAGCGGTGGACCCTCACCACGGTGGAGCGCCCCAACGGCGAACTCGAGGCGCTGGCGGCGCGACACGGCACGGCGCTGGTCGTGGCCTGCGGCGGCGACGGCACCGTCCGCGCCTGCGCCGAGCCCCTGCTGGGCACGGACACCGCCCTGGCGATCGTGCCGTGCGGTACCGGCAACCTGCTCGCCCGCAACCTCCGCCTGCCCCTGGATCCGGCAGCGGCCCTGGAGCGAGCGCTCGCGGGGCGGACCACCCGCATCGACGTGGGGCGGGTGCACGGCGACGGGCTGCCCGCGACCTGCTTCACCGTCATGGCCGGCGCCGGCTTCGACGCCGCCATGGTGCGTGACGCCTCGGACCGGCTCAAGGCGCGCCTGGGCTGGAGCGCCTACGTCGTGTCCGGGGCCGGGCATCTCACCGACCCCCGCATGCATCTGGCGATGCGTCTGGACGGCGGCCCGGAGCTGCAGCGCCGGGCCCGGATGGTCCTCATCGGCAACGTCGGCGTCCTCCAGGGCGGCCTGCCGCTGCTGCCCGCGGCGCGCCCCGACAGCGGCCGGCTGGACCTCGTGCTGCTCAACCCCCGTGGCCTGACCGGATGGGCGGCCGCCGCGGGGCACCTGGCGGTACGCATGCTGCCGCGCCGCGCCGGGCGGTCCGGTGACACCGCCACCGGATCGCCCGTGGCCCGCGGGGCACTGGAGTACTTCCAGGCCCGGCGGATCGACATCGGCTTCGCCACGCCCCAGGCACGCGAACTCGACGGCGACGTCGTCGCCGACGGCACCCGGCTCACGATCGAGGTCCAGCCCGGGGCCCTCCCCGTCCGCCTGCCCGCCCCCACTCCCGTACCCGCCGCCGCCCGTGCTCCCCGGCACGACGACCACGCCGTCACCTCCGGCGGCTGAATCGCCGCCGCCGAACCAGTCAGGAGAACGATGGGCACCGCCACCCGCGTCCCGCAGCGACGCGACGTGCAGGGCGAAGAGCTGTCCGGCGACGAGGCATGGGCCGCGCTGCGCCGGTACGGCGGCTGGAGCCTGCTGCGCGATTCCTTCGTGCGGTTCCGCTACGCCGACGGCTTCAGCCACTCCCGTGCGCTGGCCCTGCAGACGGTCCTTGCCATCGTCCCCTTCGCCATCGCCGTGATCGGCCTGTCGAGCGTCCTGCACACCGACGACATCGGCCGCGTCGCCGAACTGACCGTGCGCCGGATCGCGAGCGGCCCCAGCCAGGAGGTGATCGACGACGCCCTGCGGCAGAGCCACCGGCAGGGCGACGGCGGTGGGCGGGCGGCCCTGTGGCTCGGGCTGCTGTTCTCGGTCGCCAACGTCACCACCGCCCTCTGCCAGGTCGAACGCGGCGCCAACCGCATCTACGGCGTCGAGCGCGACCGCCCGTTCCTCCAGAAGTACAGCCGCGGGCTCGTGATGGCCGTGCTGGCCGGCATACCGCTGGGGCTCAGCTTCGTCCTCACCGTCCTGGGCGCCCACCTGACCCGCGCCCTGGCGCAGGTCTACCACCTGGACACGGCGACCACGCACGCCTGGGACGCCCTGCGCCTGCCCCTCGGGACGCTCCTCGCGGTGCTCGCCACCAGCGCGATCTTCCGCCGCTCACCCCGCCGCGACCAACCCGGCTACACCTGGCTCGCCTTCGGCGCGACGGTGTACCTGGTGCTGTGGATCACGTCGACCTGGGCACTGAGCCTGTACGTCGGGGCGAGCGGCTCCTTCACCAGCATGTACGGGCCGCTCAGCGCGTTCGTCGCGCTGCTCCTGTGGTCCTACCTCACCTCGGTCGCGCTCTTCCTGGGCCTCGCGTTCGCCGCCCAACTGGAGGCGGTACGCGCCGGTGTGCGGCAACCGGCCACCGACGACCCCGGCGTGTGACCTCCGGTGTGCCTGCCAAGCTCGCCGGCCGGGTGCGGCCGCTGACCAGGCTCGTGCCCGCCGGCTTACCTCGCAGGCTGACGGCCGCCGTCCTGGACGGTCGCGATCCGAACCGCGTACCAGCCGGTCATGTACGCAAGCGCCATGTGCCCCAGAAAGAAGATCTGAATGGCTGCGTCCCCCGAGACGATGAATTCCGTGAAGCCTTCAACGGTGAAGACGTGCAGTGTCCAGGCATCTCCCGCAAACGAAACACATGCCAGGGCCAGGGGTGCGGCCTTCGATCGCATGACCCAACGTGCAGGCGGGAGCATCAGCAGCAGCCAGGAGATGAGCCCACCGACGACGCCCGCGATGCCACCGAACAAGCAGCCGAGGACAGGGAAGGCAGAGCTCGGATAGAAGGAGATCTCAGCGCTTCCCCCCAGTAGCAAGCCGGAGATCATCGCGATACCGGGCATACCGATGAGGAGGCGAAACCTCCAAGCGGCCACGCTCTGAGATGCCTGCGGCTCGGTCACCTGAAATCACCCGTCCATGGAATGGGATTCGTCGCTTCAGCCCCCGCGCGGTGCGGACCGTTCGTCGGGGCGCGGCTGCGGAGACCGGCGATCGTCACCCTGAACAGCCGCACCGGGGGACGACCTGAGGTCGGCCCCGACCCTGTCCAGCATCTGGCCGAGCAGGTGGAAGGCCCTTGCCCGGGTGGGTGCTTGGCGGAATGTCCCGGACCAGTAGACGTCGGTGTACCCCTCGACGGCGGTCAGGGTCTCCACGTCGTTCCGGGCGGCCAGCACGTGCAGGAACCGCACGTAGTCGCCGATGTCCGTGCCGGGCGGGTGCCGCGCCATGAAGGTCCGCAGGCGCGGGGCCAGCGCGGGCAGTGTTCGCTCCGTCGGGAAGACGACGGCCAGGCCGGCGAGGGCGAGTCGCACCGCCGGGCATTCGGCCTGCCATCGGGCCAGGAGTTCCGGCGTGCGGGACCCGACGGCCGCCCGGGCCCGGACTTCGCTGTCCGGGTCCGCGTGGGGTGGGGTGTCGGGCCGGCAGCCAGCCAGTTGACGTTCCGAGACCGTGGCGGCCCTGAACAGGGTGTGTGCCGCTCCGAATCGCTCCCGGGGGGGGGACCCGGTCGTCGGTGGCCAGCACCGCGAGCAACACCAACCCCTCGGCGGTCTCGGCCCGGCATGTGTCCTGGTGGAGGATCTCGCTGTAGAAGTCGCCGAGGAACCGGTGGTCGTCCTCCCAGCACGGACTTGCCTGAGGCACGAACAGCATGGGGGCCTGGCACGCCCGGTGCCGGTCGGGCAGACGGTCGGCGATGACGTCCCGGAAGATCCGCCGTATCGGCGGGCCGAAGACGCGGCCGGTCCGCCACGCCTCCTGGAGTGCCCCGGGTCGATCACTCGTCATCGGCGCAGCGTACTGGGCGAGCGCCGCATCACGCCCGCCGCAGGGAGGGAACCGTCAGGCCGCCGAGCCGGTGGCGTCGTGGTCGGTGGACAGCGCGAGGGCCCGCCAGGCGTCGGTCTCCTTGCGGAGCTCCGCGATCTTGCCGTCCATCGCGGCGGCGCAGTCGCTGCCGAGTTGGGCGCGCATCGGCGGGTGGTCGGAGTCGGCGAGCTCGATCATGGCCCTCGCGCCCTTGACCGGGTCGCCGGGCTGGCCGTGGTTGAGCCCGGGGACGGCGTCGCGCACCGCGCCCGCGGTGGCGGCGTAGTCGTCGATCACCCGGCCCTCGGTGTGGAGGCTGGACGCGTCGAGGAAGTCGGTGCGGAAGTAACCCGGTTCGACGATGACGACGTGGATGCCCAGCGGGGCCAGTTCGCCGTGGAGGGCCTCGGACAGCCCCTCCACAGCGAACTTGGTGGAGCAGTAGACACCGAAGCCAGGCGCGCCGCGGAAACCGCCGATGGAGCTGAGGTTGAGGATGCGGCCCGACCTCTGCCGGCGCATGACCGGCAGGACGGCGCGGGTGACGTTGGCCAGTCCGAAGACGTTTGTCTCGTAGACCGCCCGGAACGCCGCGTCGGAGGTCTCCTCCACCGCGCCCAGCACGCCGCGTCCGGCGTTGTTGACCAGGACGTCGATCCTGCCGAAGGCGTACACGGCCGCGTCGACCGCCGCACGGGCCTGCGCATCTTCGGTCACGTCCAGGGCGACCGCGAGCACGCGTTCGCCGTACGCGGAGAGCGCCTGTTCCACGTCCCGGGGGTTGCGTGCCGTCGCCACGACGCGGTCGCCGCGTTCCAGCGCCTGACGCGCGAGTTCCAGCCCGAATCCGCGGGCCGCGCCGGTGATGAACCAAGTGATCATGACAGCGGGCCTCCCGGATTCAGTGCGCGATGAGGTTCTGGCCGCCGTCGATGTCGTACGTCCCGCCGGTGAGCGCGTCGTTGCACATGATGTGGGTGGCGAGCGCGGCGACGTCGGCAGGGCCGACGACCCGCCGGATGGGCAGTTCGGCGCGCAGTTCCTCGCGCCGGGCCTCGAGTCGGTCGCCCAGGAGCGACGCCGACAGGGAGGTGTCGACGAATCCGGCGGCGATGAGGTTGACGCGGATCGGCGCCAGCTCGAGCGCCAGGTTCGCGGTGAGTGCGGGCAGGGCCGCGGTCAGGGTGGACGCGACGGCCAGGCCGACGCCGGGTCGCCGGCCGCCCGTGCCGCCGATGAACAGCAGTGTTCCGCCGGGACGGACCTTGTCGGCGCTGTAGAGCGCCACCCCCAAGGTCATGGCGAGGCGTTCGCCGAAGTGACGGCGGGCCTCTGCGAGGTCCATGTCGGCCAGCGGCATGTAGAAGGGGCTGCCGGCGGTGAGCAGCACGTGGTCGACCGTGCCGGGCAGGCCCTGGAAGAACTCCTCGAGGCGGTCGGTGTCCGTGGCGTCGAAGGCCGCGGTGCTCACGGGGTGCAGCTCGTCCGCGGCCTGCCGCAGCCGCTCGGGGTTGCGTCCGACGAGGACGACCTCGCCGCCGCCGGCCCGTACGCGGCGCGCGGTCTCCAGCCCGATGCCGGCACTGGCCCCGATCACCACGACGGTCTGGCCGCTCAGGTCAGGGGAGTCGTGGTGCGCCTCGCCGCCCGTCATGGGCACCTCCGGTTGCCGTCCCGTCGCGGGGTCGGACAGGGGACAGGGATCGGACAGGATTCAGACCAGCGCCTCGCCGCCGTGCAGCTGCGGGTACAGCGTTTCGGTGCCGCCCGACAGCGCCGCCCGGACCCGCTTGGTGATGTCGTCGGCGAGCACCTCGTCCGCCCCGGCCTCCACCCCGTCGAGGGTGGCACGCGCCACCGTGGCGGGGTCCTCCTTCGGACCGGTCACTGCCGCGGCCATCTCCGTCGCGAGATAGCTGACGTGGAGCGCGGTGACCTGCGTGCCCTGTTCGGCGAGCGCCACCCGCAGGGCATTGGTGATCGACCACTCGGCGGACTTGGCGGCGGCGTACCCGGCGGTGCGCGGGACGGCCACCCAGGACATCACGGAGAGCACGTTGACGATCGCGCCTCCTCCGTTTCGCCCGAGGACGGGTGCGAACGCCCTGCTCATGGCGAGGGTGCCGAGGACATGCGTCTCGAACTCCGAACGGAACGAATCCAGGTCGGCGGTCAGGACGTTCGCCCGGGTCGTGGAACCCGCGTTGTTGATCAGGAACGTCACGTCCCCGGCCTGCTCGGCCGCGGCACGTACCGACTCCTGGTCGGTGATGTCCACCGCGATCGGGACGGCATCGGGGACGGAGACCTTCGCGGGGTCGCGGGCTCCCGCGTAGACCTTGGCGGCCCCTGCCTCGAAGAGCGCCCGCACGAACTGCTCACCGAGCCCGCGGTTGGCTCCGGTGACGAGGGCGACGGACCCTTGGACCTTCATGGGGGCACCTTCCCGGAGTGCGCTCTCGAGGCTGCCCTCGCGGTCACGGCGTGCCACGGCAGCCCGTAGTCGTCCTCCCTCTTCGAACGTATATCGCCCGTGTTGCCGCCACCACCCGAGGCGCTCCCCCGGCCCCCACGGGTCCGTCCCCGCCCCGGACCCGAGAGCCGTGCGAGTGGCGGAGGCACTCCTTTGGCCGCGCTCACGATGCCGTGGCCGCCACGGTCCGGAAACTGGTGCTCGGCAACTCAATGTCGTCGAGGAGGTCGGCGTGACGGGCGAGTCCCCCGGCAGGGCGGATCAGCAGGAGTCGTCCGGGGAGACGACCGAGCCGAACGAGACGAACAGCGCGGTGGAGGCCCCCGCGCCCACGGGCGGGCGCCGGACGCTGCTGGACGAGCTGACGAACCCTCCTCCGCCTCCCCCGCCGCCGCCCCCGGAGACGGAGGAGGCGGCGGACCGCACCCCCGTGAACCCGCTGAAGACCTGGCTCCCGGTCGTCCTGCTGCTGGCGCTGGTCTTCTGCGTGGTCCAGGCGCTGCGCCCGCTGCCGGCACCCACGCTGAAGCTGACCGTGGCGTCCTCGTACACCTTCGGCGGCGAGCGCCCGTCACTGCCGTGGCCCGCCGAGGGCCAGGCGGTGCTGGAGGCCGAGGGCCTGGGCCGGATCGGCGCCTTCGGCGAGCAGCGGCCGGTGCCGATCGCGAGCGTCGCGAAGGTGATGACGGCGTACGTCATCCTGCGCGACCACCCCATCGAGCAGGGCGACACGGGCAAGACCGTCGAGGTCGACCGCAAGGCCGAGGACCAATTCGGCAGCGGGCAGACGGAGGGGGAGTCCGTCGTCAAGGTGACCGCGGGCCAGGAGCTGAGCGAGTACGAGGCGCTGGAGGCCGTCATGCTGCCCTCGGCCAACAACATCGCCCGGCTGCTGGCCCGTTGGGACGCGGGATCGGAGGCGGCGTTCGTGAGGAAGATGAACGCCGTCGCCAGGGAACTCGGGATGCACGACACGACCTACACCGACCCGAGCGGCCTGGAGGCGACCACCGTCAGCACCGCGAGCGACCAGGTCAAGCTCGGCCACGCGGCGATGAAGGACCCGGTCTTCGCCGAACTCGCCGGCAAGACCCGCTACACGGACCTCAACGGCGACGTGCAGCAGAACGTCAACCGGCTGCTCGGCTCAGGCGACGTCGTCGGCATCAAGACCGGCAGCAGCACCAGGGCTGGCGGCAACCTCCTCTTCGCGGCCGTCCGCGACTTCGACGGCACGGAGCAACTCGTCGTCGGCGCGATGCTCGGGCAGCACAAGGCCGACATCCTCGACACGGTGCTGGGCCGCAGCGACACCCTGCTCCAGGCCACGCTGCGGGCCCTCGCCTCGGACACGGTCGTCAGGAAGGGGGAGACCGTCGGCTACGTGGACGACGGCCTCGGCGGCCGGACCGAGGTCATGGCGACCGAGGACGTGCGGGCGATCGGCTGGGGCGGCCTGAAGGTCCGCCTTTCCCTGGACGCACCCCGGAACGGCGTCCCGCACGCGGCGCCGGCCGGGGCCCCGATCGGCACCCTCACCGTCGGAGACGCCGACAGCGCCGTCAAGATCCCGGTCGCCCTCGGCCGTCACCTGTCCTCGCCGTCGTTCGGCTCGAAGCTCACCCGCCTCGGCTGACCCGGCCGCCTTCGGCCACGGGCGGTGGCGGCTCGCCGATCCTCAGACGAGGTGGTCGGCGACCAGGTCCGCGAACTCCTGCTCGGTGAGCACCCTCGTGCCCAGTTCCTGTGCCTTGGCGAGCTTGGACCCGGCTCCGGTGCCCGCGACGAGGATGGTGGTCTTCTTCGACACGCTGCCGGAGGAGGTGCCGCCGGCGTTGCTGACGAGTTCGTTCATCTCGTTGCGGTTCCGGCCGGCGAGGAGCCCGTTCATGCCGCCCGTGATGACGACGACCTCACCGTCCAGGGGCTTCGCCACGCCGGGCGTCCCGGCGGGGGCCGCCGAGGGCTCGGTCATGGTGAGGCCCGAGGCGACGAGCTTGTCGACGACGGGACCCATGGCCGCGATGTGGGCCGCGATCTTGGGGGCGTTCGCCGCCGGAAGCTTGTGCACCGCGGCCAGGGCGTCGGCGTCGGCGGCGCGTATCGCGTCCATCGTGCCGAAGTGACGGGCGATCTCCCGGGACAGCGTGCGGCCGGTGCGGACTATGCCCAGCGCGCAGAAGACCCGGTTGAGGGGCTTGGTCTTGGCCGCCTCTATCTGCGCCACCACGGTGTCGGCCCGCTTCTCGCTGCGGGTCGCGTCGACCAGTTGCCCACGCGTGAGGCCGAACAGGTCGGCCACGTCGGAGACCGCGCCGCCCTCGACCAGCGCCTCGAGGTAGGTGACGCCGAGACCGTCGATGTCGAGCTGGTCGCGGCCCACGGCGTACCGCAGGGCCGCGAGCAGCCCGCATCCGCCGCCGGCGCCGCCCGCGCACTCCCAGCGTTCGCCGGAGGTGTCGATCTCGCCGCCGCACGTGGGGCACGACTCGGGGAAGACGACGGGCGTCTCGTCGCCCGTGCGCAGTTCCACGACGGGCGCCTCGATGCGGGGGATGATGTCGCCGGCCTTCCACACCATGACGGTGTCGCCGATCATCATGCCGCTGTCCCGGATGAACTTCGGGTTGTGCAGGGTCGCGTACCGCACGACGCTGCCGTCGACCTCGACCGGCTCCAGCACGGCGCGCGGCGCGATGACGCCGGTGCGCCCGACGTTCCACTCCACCGCGAGAAGCTTCGACTGACGTACGGCGGCCGCGAGTTTGTACGCCGTCGCCCAGTGCGGGTGGCGGGTGGCGAACCCGGCCCGCTCCTGCTCGGCGACCGCGTCGGCCTTGATGACGACGCCGTCGATCCCGAACGGCAACTCCGCGCGCAGCGCGGCGATCTCGTCGACGCGGCGCTGGACCTCCTCCACCGTGGCGCAGACGCGCGGACCCACCGGCGTGGCCGCCGTGGTCTGCACCCCCGCGGTGGCGACGGCGGCCATCATCTCCGTGTGGGTGTCTCCGGGCAGCCCCACGACGCCGTACGCGTAGAAGGTCGTCTCGATCACATAGGGGCGGTCCTTGGCGCGCAGCGTGCCGGCCGTGCCGTTGCGCGGGTTGGAGAAGACCTTCGCCCCGTGGGCCGTGCGTATGGCGTTGGCCGCCTCGAACTGCTCCCGGGTGAGGAGGACTTCGCCGCGGACCTCGAAGGTGGCCGCTGAGTCGAGCTCCAGGGGCAGGCCCACGATCGACCCGATCGCGTGGGAGACGTCCTCGCCGAAGCTGCCGTCGCCCCGCGTGACGAGCTGCGTCAGGCGCCCGTCCACGTACCGGGCGGCGATGGCGGCGCCGTCCAGCTTGGGCTCGGTGACGTAGCCGCCCTGCACCGGCTCCCCCAGGCGGCGGGCGACGGACGCGTCCCACTTGGCCAGTTCCTCGGGGCTGAACACGTTGTCGAGGGACAGCATGGGGACGGTGTGGGCGACGTCCCCCGTCGGAGCGGCACCGCCGCCGACCTTGCCCGTAGGGGAGTCCTCCCGGACGTCCTCGGGGTGCCCCGCCTCGTAGTCGCGGATGCGCGCGGCCAGCAGGTCGTAGGCGGCGTCGTCGATCGGGCTCGTCCCGTCGCCGTAGTAGGCGGCGCACGCCTGCAGGGCCGTGTCCACGGCGGAACGGTAGTCCTCACGGGACACCAGCGGGTCAGCGATCACTGTCGTCATGTCCGGCATCCTGGTGCAGGGGTCTGACAGTGGGGCCCGGAGCGGTCACCCTGCCTGTGGACAACCCTGGCGCACGGTCAGGCCGGCTCCTTGCCGATGCCTCCGGACGCCTTGCACAGCAGGCGGGCGGCCCCGTCGGCGAGTTCGCGGACGATGTCGAGCGCCGACTCGATCCGGGACACCGTGCCTACCGCCTCGCCCGCATAGAGGGCCATCGCGTCCAGGTGCCCGGTCGTCGTCCGGATCGGGCAGACCGGGCTGGAGGCGGGGACGGGCACGGGTACGCCGCCCAATACGGCCTCGCCCGCGATGTCGGTGTCCAGGGCCCGTGCGCGCTCGATGCAGCCGCTCAGGACGCGGTGCGGCGCGTCCGGCCATCCGGTCGAGAACTGCGTCGTCAGTTCGGTGTCGCCGGCGCCCGCCCTGACCAGGGCGTCCTTGTAATCCGGGTGGGCGTCGGACTCGTGCGTGGCGACGAACCGCGTGCCGATGCGGGCCGCCCCCGCCCCCGCGGCCAGGACCGCGGCGAGGGAGCGCGCGCTGCCGATGCCGCCGGCCGCGACGACGGGTACGTCCACCGCGTCGAGCACCTCGTCGAGGAGCGGCAGCAGCGGCCGTACCCCGCGGACGTGACCGCCGGCCTCCCTGCCCTGGACGACGACGAAGTCGCACCCCGCGTCCGCCGCGGCCCGCGCCTCCCCGACGGAACCCACCTGCCACGCGGCCAGCGCCCCGCCCCGCTTGGCCCGTGTGACGAGGCGCGGGACGGGATCCGCGTAGAAGAACTCGACGACCGGCATGCGCTCCGCGGCGACGTCGACGCACGCCTCGTCCTCGAGCAGCGGCAGGATGAAGTTGACCCCCACCGGGCGCGACGTACGCCGCCGCACCGCGTCGAGCAGCTCGCCGAGCACCTGCGGAGGCACCATCGGGTAGCCGACCATGCCGAGGGCGCCCGCGGCGGACACCGCGTCGGCGAGGTCGAGCCCGCTCACCCAGCCCATGCCGGCCAACTGGATCGGCACGTCGCAGCCGACGAGATCGGTGAACGGGGTGCGCAGGGGGATGGGTACGGTCGCCATGTGCTGATGCAAGCGCCCGCCTTCGCGCCGCCGCCACTGCGACGCGTCGCGCGGGGGGAGCGTCACCCTGACGGCCGACGCCGCCGCGAGGGCCGTCAGACCGCGTCGACCGGGTGGCGCCGTACGAAGTCGAGGACGGTCCACGCGACGAGGCCGGGGTCCTCCAGGGGCATCGCGTGGCTGACGCCCGGCAGCGTCACCTGCTCGGCGCGGGCGAGACGCGCGGCCAGCGCGCGGTTCCGGGCCCGGTAGGGGCTGTCCAGGCGTTCCCCTTCGCCGCCCGCCACGAGGAGCACCGGCTGGCGCAGCGCTTCGAGTCCGGCGGCGTCGGCGTCCCATGCGGCGAACGCGGCTCGCTCGTGCTCGAAGAAGTACCTGCCGCTGAGGACCGACTTCCGGAAGCCCTCCCTGCCGAGCACGTGCGTCATGACGTCCAGGTAACCGGGGGAGCACACGCTCCCGGGGAAGTGGCCGTAGGCCCGTGCCAGGTCCCCTTCCTCCGCAGCGGCGACGGCCCGGCGCATGGCGTCGCTCCGCGGTTCGTCGGCGGCGTACGGGAGTGCCGGTTCCAGCAGGACCATCGACCGTACGATCCCCGGGTGCGCGGCGGCCAGTTGCAGGGCGAGGGTGCCCCCGGTCGAGTGGCCGACCACGTGGGCCTGCCCGATCCCCCGCGCGCCGAGCACTTCCGCGAGGTGGCGGGTGTGGTCGGTGACGCTCAGGCGGCCGCTCAGGTCCCGGCTCCGGCCGTACCCGGCGCGGTGGGTGCGTACGACGCGGAGGCCGGGCAGCAGCCCGGCGAGCGGTGCGAACCAGTCGGCGCCGAAGGAGGCGTGGACGAGCAGTACCGCGTCGCCTCCCCCCTCGTCCCAGAAGGCGATGTCCGCGTCCGGTGTCAGGAGGTGGTGTTCCGCTGGCATGAGCATCGCCTCGAATGGAACGGCGTTTTGTCGTTCTTTGCGTAACTCCGCGAGAGGTCGCGCTGTTCCCTGCATAGGCGATTCTCCGGGCGTCGGAGGGTCAACAGTGTGTGTCCCGCCATGTGGCGGCCCTGTGGTGTCCGGCTCGCACCACGGCACAGGCCGCGCGTAACGGTGCCTGAACTGGCATTTCTCCCCGGGAGGGCTGGTCGGCGCCCGGCGATGACGACGAAAGGTGAATGTTGTGAACAGTAGGATTTTCGGGTGAACGTTGTGAAGCGGCGGGCGCGCCGCCTCTGGGTACTCCTGGCTTTGCTCCTTGCGACGGCCGCGGGGCTGATCGCCGTGCGGTCGTACGGCGTCGACACGATCGCCCCGCGCGACGTGCGCGGCCAGGCCGCGGCGAAGGGGAGCGCGGCACGTGCGGGAGCGGACTGCGAGACGGCGAAGTGCATCGCGCTCACGTTCGACGGCAACCCCGGTGAGCCGACCGACAGGCTGCTGGACCTCCTGGACCGGTACGACGCGCCGTCGACGTTCTTCCTCGAAGGCAGGCGCATCCACAAACACCCCGACGTGGTGCGGAGGATCGCGGACGACGGACACGAGATCGGCAACCACACCTGGACGCACCCGAGGCTGACCGACGTCTCCGACACGCAGATCCGCGACGAGCTGCGCCGTACCGCGAGGGCCATCGCGGACATCACCGGCACGACACCCACGCTGATGCGCCCGCCCCAGGGCCGCAGCAACGACCGGGTCTCCCGGATCTCGCGGGAGCTGGGGCTGGCACAGATCCTGTGGACGGTCACCGCCAAGGACTACCTGACGACCGACTCGGCCCTGATCACCAAGCGCGTCCTCGACGGCGCCGACCGCGACGGCATCATCCTGCTCCACCCCTTGCACAAGGGCACCGTGCCCGCCATGCCCGGCATCCTGAAGGAGCTCCGCGCACGGGGCTACACATTCGTCACCGTTTCCCAGCTCCTCTCCCCGGCCGTCCCCGAGCCCGGAAAGGCCTACCGGTGACGCCCCGGCCGACTCCGGCTCGCAGGCGGGACGGATCCACCGGGTCTGGCACGCGTCAGGAGTCGGCCGAGGCCCGCTCCGACTCGCTGCGAAGGACGCAGAACTCGTTGCCTTCGGGGTCGGCGAGGACCGCCCAGCCGGTGCCGTCGGGATTGCGGTGATCCGCGACGAAGGCGGCACCGATGCCCAGCAGCCGTTCCACTTCCTCATCACGTGAGGTCTCGGGGCGCAGGCACAGATGGAGCCGGTTCTTGACGGTCTTGGGCTCGGGCACCTGGTTGAAGTACAGCACCGGCCCCTCCGCCGCCATCACCTGGGTCTCCCGGTCGCCCGGCCGGTCCTCGGGATGCAGCGGACGGCCGGTCGCCCTGCTCCAGAAGCGGGCCAGCTCATAGGCATCCGCACAGTCGATCGCCACGTTCTGCACCACCGAAACCATGCTCGCGAGCATCCCCGACTTCGGCCCCGGACGCCACCGAGTTCACGGCCGACGGCGGCACGCTTGGCTCACGTCCTGGTCCCACAGCCGCCGGGAGCCGGCCGACTCCTCCGCCTCGTACGCGGTGAGGACGAGACGTCCGCCCTCGCCCGCCACGGCGACGTCGACAAGGAGCGAGCTGCGCGCGTCGAAGCGCAGGGTGAAGACCGGATCGAGGGCCATCAGGAAGTCGAAGACCTCCTTCCGCTCTCCGTGGAGGGGATCCGAGAGTCTCGCGCCGCAGGTCCAGACGGAGCCCGTGACGCCGACCTCGACCCGCACGTCGAACGAGTCGAGGCACGTCGACCGGTTGGCCCACCACTCGAGCGTCGCCGCCCCCACGTAGCCGTCCACGTTCCGAGTATCTAGGATCGGCCTGCCACACGGAACGCGGAAGGACGGGGTGGGAGATGGCAGGCCGGGTCACGGCGGTGAGCCGCAACGCGACGTACTCGTTCAGCAAGCCCCACCGCGAGTCCGTCACGCTGCTTGCGGGGCTCGGCGTCGAAGGCGACGTGCACGCCGGCGAGACCATCCGCCACCAGTTCCGGATGACCTACGAGCCCGACCTGCCGAACCTGCGCCAGGTCCATCTGATGCACGAGGAGCTCTTCGACGAGCTGGCCCGCAAGGGCTTCGACGTCTCGGCCGGCCAGCTCGGGGAGAACATCACCACCCGCGGCGTGGACCTCCTGGGCCTGCCCACCGGCACCCTGCTGCACCTCGGCGAGGAGGCCGTGGTGGAGGTGACGGGGCTGCGCAACCCGTGCGCGAAGATCAACGACTTCCGCAAGGGCCTGCTCGGCGAGATGTTCGCCATGGACCCGGTGTCGGGGGAGTTCACCTTCAAGTCCGGCGTGATGGGCGTGGTGCGGCAGGGCGGCGTCGTCCGCCCCCAGGACCCCGTCGAGGTCGAGCTCCCGCCCGCCCCGCACCGCCCCCTCGAACGCGTTTAGCGCCGCTGCAGGGCGGCGCCGGGCGGCGCGTCCGGCGCCGCGCAGCTGACGGCCAGGCCCAGCAGGCCCATGCGCAGCCTGTGCGCGCCGAGTTCGGGGAGCAGGGCGCCGACGTGCTCCGCGGACAGGGCGGCGAGAAGGGTGTGGGCGGTGGTGTGCGGGTCGGGGGCGGTGCCGAGCAGGGACGTCAGGTGGTCGTGCCAGAAGCGGTAGGCGGCGGTGCGGTAGCGCGCCCCGGGGTGGGACGTCTCGGAGGCGCGCAGGAGATCCAGGTGCCCGGCCACGTGGTCGAGATAGGCGCTGACGAACGCGGCGAGGCGGTCTGCGGCGGGGGCTCCGGGGCCGAGCGGTGGCGGTCCGCCGACGACGGCCTCCCGCAGTTCGTGCTCGCGGGCGGCCAGGAGCGCGGCGGCCAGTCCCGACCGGTCGCCGAAGCGGCGGTAGACGGTGCCCTTGCCGACGCCCGCCGCGGCGGCGACCCGGTCCATGGAGACGCCTTCCGCGCCGTGTTCGGCGAAGAGGAGCGCGGCGGCCTTGAGGATCGCGGCGCGGTTGCGAGCTGCGTCGACCCGCTCCCTGTGCGGCGGGTCGTGGTCGTGCCTCACGTACGGACTCCTGGCCGAAGCATGTCGTTCTGGTGACGTCGTGGGGGGTGCCCCCGGAGCACGATGGTGGCAGCGCGGCATCGCCCCGGGCATCGGGAGGATTACCGAATCCCCGAAGCGCCGGATCCCCGAATGCCCCGGATCCCCGAAGCGCCGGATCCCCGAATGCCCCGGATCCCCGAAGCGCCGGATCCCCGAATGCCCCGGAACCCCCGGATCCGTCAGGGGGAGGGCGGGAGCCCGTGGCGGTGCGCCATCGCCGCGGCCTCGGTGCGGCTGGAGGCACCGAGCTTGGCCAGGATGTTGGAGACGTGGGTACTCGTCGTCTTCTGCGAGATGTAGAGCTCTTCGGAGATCCGGCGGTTGCTGTACCCCTTCGCGACCAGCCCCAGCACCTCCGATTCACGCGGGGTGAGTCCGAACGGAGCCGGTTCGCCGCCGGTGGCGGTCGAGGCGGCAGCCGCGGCGGTCGCGGGCGGCGTCGGGTCCTGTTCCTCCGCCGGGTCCGTGCCGGCCCGGCGCATCGCCGCTTCGACGTCGGCGAGCAGCAGGCCCGCCCCGAGGCCGGTGGCGATCCGCCGTGCCCGGCCCAGCCGGTCGAGGGCCGCCGCGCGGCGCTGGTTCCCGGCGAGCAGGGCGCGTCCCTCGCCGTGGAGTGCCGCGGCCGACTCGTAGGGACGGTCGACGGTCGCGAAGGCGGCCACGGCCCGGGACCACAGGGCCGGGTCGTCGTCCCCTTCGGCGCGCCCCAACTCGGCCTGCAGCAGCCGTTCGTACCCCGCCCACACGGGGAAGACGGCGTCGAGCCGCCCGGCGGCGCGGCGTATCGCGGCGAGGACGTCGGGCGAGGGCCCGTCGAGCGAGGCGGAACCGCGGGCCTCTGCCTCGACAGCCGCCGCGGTGCGCAGCAACGGCAGCGACCAGCGGACGGGGCCGGTGGTCAGGCCCGCGGCGTCGGCCCGCAGGAACTCGGCCCGGGCGTCCGCGAGACGGCCCTGGCCTGCCGCGATCTCCATCGTGCAGTGGCTGAGGGCGACTTGGAGCTGGGTCCGGAGCCGCTCGGTGCCGCGCAGTTCGTCGGCGAGCGCCAACTGCCGGGCGGCGCCGTCGGCGTCCCCGCGGTGGAGCAGGTGGTAGGCGCGGCGGGCCGCGAACGTCCAGCGCGGCAGGTGCGACCGCGCGACCGCGGCGGCCTCGTCGAGGGCCGCCTCGGACTCCGCCCAGCGGCCCAGCGAGAAGAGGCTGATCGCCTTGTTGGAGTGCACCCAGGCCTCGTGGTCCCCCAGCCCTAGGGAGCGGCACAGCGCGATGCCGTGGTCGGCCGCCGCGACGGCCTCCTCGGAATGGCCCATGCCCTCCAGGATCGAGGGCAGGTTCTGGTTCGCCCGACCGGCGATGCCGAGCTCTCCCAGTTCCTCGGCCCGGCGCCTGACCTCGTACAACTCGGAGATCCCGGTGCCGTCGGCATCGGTCTCGGCGTCCAGCAGGCACCTGGTCATCCGGGCGTGCAGTTCCAGCGCCTCGGCGCCGACGGCGGCCGCGTACCGTACGGCCTGGTCGGCGGCGGCCCGGTTCGCCGGCCCGGGGCGGTGGACGGCGCTCCAGTTGGCGATGTGCACCAGGACGTCGGCGTGCACGGGCGTCGGGGTCAGGCCGTCGGTCAGTTTGCGTGCCGTCTCGAGTTCATGCCATCCGTCGCCGCGGTTCAGCCCCTGGACCACCCGCGACCGCTGGGTCCAGAACCAGGCGGCGTGGAGCCGGAACGGCCAGTTCTCCGGGGGAAGGGCCTCGAGTGCGCTGTCGGTCAGGGCCAGGGCTCTGTCGAGGTTGCCGCCGTGCAGAGCGGCGACGGTGGCGGTCGCGAGCAGGTCGAGGCGGGTCGGCCCGCTGCTGTCCGGCCCGCTCTCGTCCTGACCGGGTCCCTGGTGAGCGAGGTTCCTGCTCGGGTACGTCTGCGGGCAGCGCGGCGCGGGCAGGGCCGCCCGGGCCTCGTCCGGGACCCGGTCCCACAGCTGGAGCGCCCGCTCCAGGTGCCACAACTGCTCGGTGTAGGCGTAGCAGTGGCGTGCCTCCTCCGCGGCCGTGACGCTCATGCGCAAGGCCTTCACGGAGTCCTGCGCGGCGTGCCAGTGCCGGGCCAGGCGGCAGGACAGCTCCACGGCGGGCACGAGCGTGGGGTCCGCCTCCAGCGCCTTCGCGTACCGGCGGTTGATCAGCGCGCGTTCGCCCGGCAGCAGGGTCTCGCTGACGGTCTCGCGTACCAGCGAGTGCCGGAACCGGTAGTCCGAGCCGCCCGGTTCGGGGACGAGGACCTGGGCGAGCACGGCCGCGCGCAGTCCCTCGATCAGTTCGTCCTCGGGCAGCCCCGTCACCTCCCGCAGCAGCGCGTACCCGGTCGCCGCTCCTCCCTCGGCGGCCGTGCGCAGGATGTGCTGGCTGGTCTCGGGCAGCGACTCCAGGCGGGGCAGCAGCACGTCGCGGAGGTCGTGCAGGTCCTGCAGTCCCGTGCCGGGGTGGTCCCGGCCGCCGGCCGCGAGCTCCTCGACGAAGAAGGCGTTGCCGTCGGAGCGGGCGAAGACCTCGTCGAGGACGGCCGGGTCCGGTGGTGTGCCGAGGATGCCGGCGAGCTGGCCGCCGACCTCGCCCCGGGTGAACCGGGGGAGCGCGACACGGCGTACGGACCGGAGCCGGCCCAGCTCCGCGAGCAGCGGCCGCAGCGGGTGCCGGTGGTCGATGTCGTCGGACCGGTAGGTCCCGAGGAGCAGCAGCCTGCCGCGTCGCCTGGTGCGGAACAGGTAGCTCAGCAGGTTGCGGGTCGAGGCGTCGGCCCAGTGCAGGTCCTCGACGACGAGCACGACGAGCCGGTCCGCGGCAAGGCGTTCCAGGACGCGGGTGGTCAGCTCGAACAGCCGCGTCACATCGTCGTCGCGCTGGTCGGCGGACGCAGCGCCCTCCGGGTCGGGGAGGATCCGGGCGAGGAGGTCCTCGTGGCCGGCGCTCGCCGTCCGCACCTCGTCGGGCAGCCGCTGCCACAGGACGCGCAGGGCCTCGGAGAACGGCGCGAAGGGCAGGCCGTCGCCGCCGAGTTCGACGCAGCCGCCGACGGCCGCGACGGCCGCCCTCGCCTCCAGCGACCGCAGCAGCTCCCCGACCAGCCGCGTCTTGCCGACCCCGGCCTCGCCCCGGACGAGGACGGCCTGGGGGTCCCCGTCATCCGCGGCCTCGGCGGCTCGCAGCAGCTCGGCGAGCTCGGCCTGCCGGCCCACGAAGACGGGGCTGACGCGTGGGCCTGCCGGGGTGGGGGCGCTCATCTGAGGGGACCTGTGGGGACCTCTGGGGGGTGACCACCGGGTGCCGGGGGCAACGCCCCCTTCGTCGTGGTCATGCGGACAATTCTCACCGAAGGGTAACAACCTGTGGATCCTGTCCCGCCCGCGGGGAGGGGAGGCGACCCCCGTGGCCGAGCCCCCCGACTGGCTCGGCCACGGGGCGCTGCGTTCGCGGGCGGGGGTTCCCGCGACTTGGCGGCTCCGACGGACGGCCGGGGCGGAGCGCCTCCGATACTGGCGGAGCGGGGCCGTTCCGGCCATCGGGAGAACTCTTGATCGTCATCCGGCGCCGGCGGGGGTGGCGCCGTGCGGACGCCGCGGCAAGATGGGTAATTCTCCCGATGCCCTCGTGTCCCTGCCCCGGGGATCATGCGTAGCGCTCTTCCGCGATCTCCAGACACCAATCGAGGCTTCAGCAGTGGTACGGACAGTCAACGAGCCCATGGCCGACGTGCGCGACATGTTTATGGCGCACACGATGATTCGCCGGGAGTTCCGCCTTCTCCCGCAGCTCGTCCGGGAGGTGGAGGCGGGTGACGTCGGGCGCGCCGGGGTCGTGGCCGACCACGCCGACAAGGTGTGCCTGGTGCTGCACCTGCACCACGAGGGCGAGGACGAGGTGCTGTGGCCGCGCCTTCTGGAGCGCGGTGGTGAGCGGACCGCGGCCATCGTCCCCACGATGGAGGAGCAGCACCACGGCATCGACGCCGCGCTCACCGAGGTGACCGGCCTCCTCGCGGGGTGGCGCACCACCGCCCGGGACGGCGAGGCCCTCGCCGCGGCCTTGGAGGTGCTGCTCGACCGGCTCCTGGAGCACATGGCCCTGGAGGAGAAGGAGATCCTCCCGCTGGCCGAGGAGTACATCACCGCGGCCGAGTGGGCCGGGCTCGGCGAGCACGGCATGGCCAACAGCCCGAAGAAGGACCTGCCGCTGGCCTTCGGCATGGTGATGTACGAGGGCGATCCCGCGACGATCAAGGCCGTCCTCTCGCACGCCCCGCTGGTGCCCCGCCTGATCATGCCGCTCCTGGCCCCGCGTCTGTACGCCTCCCATGCCAAGCGTGTGTACGGGACGCCGACCCCGCCCCGCGTCGGCGCCTGACCCGGTCCCCGTGCGGTGACGCGCGTACGCGGTACGCCCCGCTGGGCCCGTTTTCGGCGGGCCCAGCGGGGTTCCCGGCGTGGCGGCCGCGGTCCGCCCCAGGCTCACGCGGGGAAGGCGTGCTTCCTGCCGCCGGTCACGGCCGCCGCGGCGGCGACCAGCAGGGCCAGCGCGGCCCAGGTGATGGACGCCGTCCCCAGGTCCGCGACCAGGAGGCCGCCGACGAGGCCGCCCAGGGCGATGGACGAGGAGAAGACCGTGATGGTGACCGACTGCGCGACGTCGGCGGCCGCCCCCGTCGCGTTGATGGCGGCCCCGATGAACAGGCTGGGGGAACTGCCGAAGGCGAAGCCCCAGGCCGCGACGGCGACGTAGACCAGCACGGGCACACCGGAGGACACGGCGAGCACGAGCACGGTCAGCGCGAACAGCGCCGTGCTGCCCACGACGAGCCTGCGCAGGTGCCGGTCGATGTGGGTGCCGACGACCAGGACGCTCAGGATCGACGTGACGCCGAAGGCGAACAGCACCCAGCCCGTCTGCGCTCCCATGCCCAGGTGCCCGAGCAGGTCGGTGACGTAGGTGTACAGGATGTTGTGGGCGACCATGTACGTCGCGAGCGCGAACAGGATGGTGCGCAGCCCCGGTACGCGCAGGACCTGCGGCACGGTGAAGCGCTCGTCAGCCGACCGGCCCGGCAGGTTCGGCAGCGTCGCCGCGATCCACACCATGGTCAGCGCGGTCAGGGCGGCGGAGGCGTGGAAGGCGAGCTGCCAACCGCCGAGCGCGCCCAGCCAGGTGCCCAGCGGGACGCCCAGCGCCAGGGAGACCGGGGTTCCGGCCAGGGCGATGGCGATGGCCCGGCCCTGGCGTCCCTCGGGGGCGAGCCGGGCGGCGTAACCGCCGAGCAGGGGCCAGATGAGCCCGGTGCCCAGGCCGGCGACGAACCGGATCACGAGGGTCGGCGCGTAGTCGGCGGACAGCGCCGTGAGCGCGTTGGTGACGGCGACGGTGCCGAGCGCGAGCTGCAGCACGTTCTTGCGGGGCCACCTCGCCGTGGCCCGGGTCAGGGGGATCGCACCGATCGCGGTGGCGAGGGCGTAGATCGTCACGGTCTGGCCGGTGAGTGACACGCTCGTGCCGAGCGTGCGGCTGATCTCCGGGAGCAGGCCGGCGGGCAGGCACTCGGTGAGGATGCCGACGAACCCGCTGAGGAAGAGGCCGAAGAGGGCCTTCCCGGGAAGGTGGTTCCGTCCGCGCGCTGCGGTGGACGGAGCTGTGGTGGTCGTTTCCGTCATTCTTCCTGGTCCATGAGCTGTGGGTGACCCGACGACGCACGGGTGGACGGGTCGGGGCGGCACGCGGTCGGCCGCGGCGGATCGCGTGGCCCCGGGCGGTCGTCCCCGGGGGCTCGTTCAGGCTGCTCCGGCCGCACGGTGTTACCCAGAGCCCTGCTCCGCCTACGTCCCGTGTGCCTACCACCGGCAGGGACAGGCTCCGCCCGGGGTCCGGCGCGATACTGGGGCCCATGGCCGACCACCCCGAGCTCCGCACCGAACCGGAAGCCGGTCCGGGACCCGGACCGGAGCGCCGCCTCGACCCGCGCTCGGAGCTCACCGAGTTCCTGCGCACCCGCAGGGCCCGGCTCAAGCCGGCCGACGTGGGGCTCGCCGAGTACGGGCGGCGCCGGGTGCCGGGCCTGAGGCGGGAGGAACTGGCGCAGCTGGCCGGGGTGTCCGTGGCGTACTACACGCGCCTGGAGCAGGGCAACGGCCACAACGTGTCCGTGGAGGTGCTGGACGCGGTCTCCCGGGCGCTACGGCTCTCCGAGGCGGAGCACGCCCACCTGCTGCACCTGGCCAGGCCCGCGCGGCACGGGCGCCGGCCCGCGCCCGCCCGGCGGGGGCAGGTGCGGCCCGCGGTGCGGGAACTGCTGTCGGCGCTGGAGGGCGTGCCCGCGTACGTGTGGGGCCGCCGCAGCGACGTACTGGCCTGGAACAGCACCGCGTCCGCGCTCTTCGGCGACTGGGCCGAGCGCGCCCCGGAGGAACGCAACTGGGCCCGGATCACCTTCCTCGACCCGGCGGCGCGGCGGCTGTTCGCCGACTGGCAGGCCAAGGCCGCCGACGTGGTGGGCCAGTTGAGGATGGACGCGGGTCGGCACGTCGACGATCCGCTGCTCGCGGCGCTGATCGGGGAGCTCTCCATGAAGAGCGAGGACTTCCGGACGCTGTGGGCGGCCCACGACGTCAGGCGGAAGTCGCACGGCGACATACGGCTGCTGCACCCGCTGGCGGGCGCCCTCACCCTCCGCTACGAGACCCTCGCGCTCCCCGGCGACCCGGAGCAGTCCCTCTCGACGTACCACGCCGAGCCCGGTTCGCCGTCGGAGGAGGCGCTGCGCCTGCTGGCGAGCTGGGGCGCGGACGCCTCCCGGGACCGGTCCGCGGTGACACGGGACCGATCGGGCTGATCCCTTCAGCGCCGGGCACGTGCGTCAGGACAGGCGAGGTGTGGGCCAGTCCGGCGCCCATCGCCATTCCGACCACGCGGCGGCATCGGCGAACGGCCCGGAACGCTCCTGGACCATCGCCAGCGCCTGCCCGCGGGCGGCGTCGACGGCCCGGTGCTCGGCGTCGGTGACGACGCCGAGCCCGCGGACGTGGGTGTACTCGTCCTCGTCCTTCCACTCCCAGCTGGTCAGGTCGGGGGCGACGAGCAGGTCCACGACGAGGTCGAAGGTGTCGAACCCGTCGGCGGTCCGGATCCCGGGGCGCTCGAAGTTCACGTACCAGTTCCGCAGTCCGGCCGCGGTGTAGAAGGCGTTGACGCTGAACCAGGCGGTGGGAGGCTTCCACATCCGCAGCTCGGTGTCCTGCCACCGCCCGGGTGTCAGCTCCCACCGTCCCGTCGCCAGGGCGTCCATGGCATCGGTGCGCCCCGCGAGGTCGCCGGCGGCGCGGGCCCGGGCGTACGGGACGGGCCAGCGGGTCTGCGCGCCGGGAGCGCAGGCCGTCACCAGGGCCGTGCCGGTGTCGTCGAGGACGCGGAGTGCGTGCTCGCTCCACACACGGCCGCCGCGGTCCACGTCGCGGCGCACCGCCGTCTGTCCGGCCTGCAGCAGGGTGCTCATCGCCCGGCTCCTCCCATGTGCGCAAGTGGCAAGTATCCAGGCCACCGTTCGAGTGGCGGCCCCGCACCGTACGACGCGGCACGCGGGTCCGCGCCCGGAGATCGGTTTGACTCGGTGGTGCCCACCCACTCCCGGACCAGGATCGAACGGTGTGCCAGTGAGGACGACCGGTATCAGCCCACGCGGCGGCGTGGCCGAGAACCCGCTGCAAGGGCGCGTGGCCGTCGTCACCGGCGCCGCCAGGGGAGTGGGCGAGGCACTCGCCCGTCGCCTGTCCGCGCTCGGCATGCGGGTGGCGCTCCTGGGCCGCGAGGAGGCGACCCTGCGTGAGGCGGCCTCCTCCCTGCGCCACCCGAACATCTTCGTCGAGGCGGACGTCACCGACCGCGCCGCACTCGACGCCGCCGCCCGGCGGGTGGACGCCGAACTCGGGCCCGCGAGCGTGGTGGTGGCCAACGCGGGGATCGCCGCGGGCGGGCCCTTCGCCCGGACCGACGCCGACCTCTGGAAACGCGTCATCGACGTCAACCTGGTGGGAGCCGCCAACACGGCCAGGGCCTTCCTCCCCCAGCTGACGCGGACCCGCGGCTACTTCCTGCAGATCGCGTCGACCGCGGCCTTCTCCTCCGCCCCGCTGATGAGCGCCTACTGCGCCTCCAAAGCCGGCGCCGAGTCCTTCGCCGAGGCGCTGCGCGGCGAAGTCGAGCCCGACGGTGTGACCGTCGGCATCGCCTACCTCCACTGGACCGGCACCGACATGATCACGGACCTCGACGACCACCCCGTGCTGCGTGCCCTGCGGCGGAGCCAGCCGTCCTTCGCCCGCCGCGTCCACCCGCCCGGCGAGGTCGCCGACCGGCTCGCCACCGGCATCACCCGCCGCGCCCACCATGTGTACGCCCCGCCCTGGCTGCGCTGGTGCCAGCCGCTGCGGCCGCTCTTCCCACCGGTGGTCTCCTGGATGGCCCGACGTGAACTGCTCGCTCTGGGAGACACTGAACTGGGCTCCGCCACCGGCGTCATGGGGGCCGGCGGCCGCGCCGACTGGGACGCCTTCACGTCGCCCGGCGAGCCGGAGCGGCCGAACCGCCCGCCGCGCGGGCGTCCAGGCTGACCGGTAGCCGGCGCGGGCACCGCTCGCATCCACCGACCTCATGAAGGCGGTCCGCGCCCCCCGACGTGCCGCTCCGTACTCCGGAGGCCTCCGTCAGCGGGGAGGGCGTCGCCCGGTGAGCCCGTGCCACCGGTCCCGGGCGGCTTCGAGGCCCGCGAGTGCCTCGGCGAGTGCCGGGTCGCGGCGCTGGCGGGCGATCACCGTGCCCAGGTGCCTGCGGGCGCCCTCGGCGGGGCCCGTGTCCGCGTGCGCCGCCTTCAGGTCGTCCTCCGCCTTCTTGACCGACCTGGCGCGCTCGGTGAGGAAGGCCCTCTCCTTGGCGACCGCGTTCTCGATGCGGACGCTGAAGCGGCGGACGGCGTCCTCGTCGTGCTCGGCGTGCTCACCGGGCGCGAAGGACTCCAGGTGCACCCCGTCCGGTCGCCTGAGGTAGAGATGGTTGCCGACCTGGCTGTGCTCGAACCGCACCTCCAGGCCGTCCAGGGGCAGCACCTTGGTCTGCGGCCCGGCTATGACCATCACGTGCTCGTGCAGGGAGACTTTGCCGATCTTCGCGACGAACGCGCCCCTGCCCGGTCGGCGCAGACGGTCGAGGTGGCGCTCGGCGTCGTCGACGCGACGCCGGTGGGAGCGGTCGGCCCGGGCCACCTGCGCCCGTACCCCGGCCAGTTCCCGCCGCGCCCCGCGCCGCAGCTTCCGGACGGCCCGCCGGGCGCGGTCCAGGGCGGCCCTGTCGGTGTCATGACGGCCGGAGAGCGCGAATCTCCAGCCGCCGGGGTATCGGTGGAGCCGCCGCGCCGCTCCAGCGAGCACGAGGATCACGACGGTCAGGGTCATCCCCGCTATGCCCACGTGCCCACCTCACCCAGTGACAGCCGCCGAGGTGCTCAGGCGCACGGGGCGGAGGAACCAGTCGAAGGTGCTTAATCCGGTGCATATCGGAAGATATGCCCAGTCAAGTCGTCCTGGATGCGCGCGCTCTGGCGGCAATTCCGGACGCCCCGACGAACCCGGCTGTGGGGGCTGACGTGGTGTCGGCTCGCATCCGGGGCGCGTCGTCACGCGCTGTGGAGCCTCTGGGCTGCGCCCCGGACGTCGGCGACCTGTCCGCCGGGGCGAACGGGGCTCACGCCGCGTGGTGGGCCAGTCCGGCGTGCGGGTCGGCCATGCCCGGTGCAGGCGCAGGGTCGGCGTGGACCAGGGCGGCGGTCAGGCGGGGTACGGCGTGCAGCAGGGCGTGTTCGGCCGCGACCGCGACGTGGTGGGCCTGACGCACGGTGAGATCGCCGTCGACGACCACGGCCACCTCGGCGCGCAGCCGGTGCCCGATCCAGCGCAGCCGCAGCTCCGCCACCTCGCGCACCCCCGGCACGTCGAGCAGGGCGCGCTCGGCACCGTCGACCAGCGCCGGGTCGACGGCGTCCATGACGCGACGGAAGACCTCCCGCGCGGCGTCGCGAAGCACCAGCAGGATGGCCGCGGTGATGGCGAGGCCGACGATCGGGTCCGCCAGGCGCCAGCCCATCGCCGCGCCCGCCGCGCCGAGCAGCACGGCCAGCGAGGTGAAGCCGTCGGTGCGGGCGTGGAGCCCGTCCGCGACGAGCGCGGCCGAGCCGATCTTCCGTCCGACGCGGATGCGGTAGCGGGCCACCCACTCGTTGCCGATGCAGCCGATCACCGCCGCGACGGCCACTGCGGGCAGGTAGGCGACGTCCCGCGGGTGCAGGAGCCGGTCCACGGCGGTCCAGGCGGCGAAACCGGCCGACGCGGTGATGGTGACGACGATGACGATCCCGGCGAGGTCCTCGGCCCGGCCGTAGCCGTAGGTGAAGCGCCGCGTGGCGGCCCGCCGCCCGAGGACGAAGGCGACGCCGAGCGGCAGCGCGGTGAGGGCGTCGGCCGCGTTGTGCACGGTGTCGCCGAGGAGGGCGACCGAACCGGACAGGACCACGACCACGGCCTGGGCGATCGCGGTGACGCCGAGGACGGCGAGCGAGATCCACAGGGCCCGCATGCCTTCGGCGGAGGACTCCAGGGCCCGGTCCACCTTGTCGGCCGACTCGTGCGAGTGCGGGCGCAGAAGGTGTCCCAGCCGGTGGCGCAGACCTGCCGTGCGCCGACGGCCCTCGTGGCCGTGCGCATGCCCGTGCTCCCGCCCCCGGCCGTGGTCGTGCTGCGGGTGCGGGTGTGAGTGCCGGCTGTTCATGGGTCCGCCTTCCGGGGGTCGCGGGTGGACACGGGCTGAGCCTTCCCCCCATTATGTGCATATGAACGCACGCATGCACCTATCACCTGCGCATGGTGCGCATCCGCGAGAACCGGGCACCGAGCACTACGTCCGCGGGGCGGAGATCCTGAGCCTGCTCGCGGACCGCACCCGCCTCGCCGTCCTGCACACGCTGACCGAGGGGGAGGCGGACGTCTCCACGCTGACCGCACGGGTGGGCGCCGCGCGCCCCGCCGTCAGCCAGCACCTGGCGAAACTCCGGATCGCGGGTCTGGTCACCTCCCGCAAGGAGGGCCGCAGGGTCGTCTACGAACTCTCCGACGGCCATCTGCGCAGGCTCGTCGACGAGGTGCTCAACCTCGCCGATCACCATCTGGGCGGCGAACCACCGCACGCCTGAGACCGTTCCGGGATGCTTCATGGCGTAATGTGCGCCCTGTGCGAGGCCGCCACCGCGGAACGTGCCCGACGTTCCTCGTCGCGCTGCTGGCCGCATTCTGCTTCACCGTGGCCGGCTCGCCCGCGCACGCCCACGACGGCCTCCACACGCACGTCCATCCGGCGAACGCGGAGGAGCGGCCCCACCCCGTCGCTCCCCACCACCCCGGCGAGGACTGCTCCCCCGACACCTCCGAACTGCCGGGGTCGCGCACCGGACCGCGTGAGCACGGACCCGGCCCCACGCAGACCGGCGCCGCCGAGACGGCGACCGGACAGGTGCCCGCCTCGCGCAACACATCGGGGAGCGACCCGGCCCCCGACGCCCGCATAGCGACCGCGGAGTCCTCCGTCCTCTGCCTCTGGCGCATCTAGAAGACGCACCCCAGGACCGGCTGACGGTCCCTCACCCCCGCCCGTGAGCGCACGGGAGGCGGGTGAGCCGTGCACGGCACTCTTCCCGATACCAGAAGGCGGACACCATGAACGAGCCCACCACCGGCCGCGACCTCGCCTCCGCGGTCGGCAACACGCCCCTGCTGTGGATCTCCCACCCCCTCACCACGCCCGGACGCGGCTTCTGGGCGAAACTCGAAGGCGCCAACCCCGGCGGCATCGAGGACCGCTCCGCCGTCCACATGGTCGGCCGGGCCCGCGAGCGCGGCGACCTCCTCCCCGGCGCGACCGTCGTCGCGTCCACCAGCGGCGCCTTCGGGCTCGGACTGGTGCTCGCCGGACGGGTCTTCGGCCACCCCGTCACGCTGGTGACCGACCCGGACCTGGAGCCGGACATGAAGCGCCTGCTGCGCTCACGCGGCGCCCGCCTCGACATCGTCCGCGACGCCCACCCCTACCGGGGATGGCAGGAGGCCTGCCGCAGGCGCGTCGGCGAACTGCTCGCGGCCGAGCCGGGGTCGTGGTGCGCCGACCCGTACGACAACCCCGACAACGCCGACGCCTACACACCCCTGGCCAGGGAGCTGACCGAGCAACTGGGCCGGGTCGACGTCCTGGTCACCAGCGTCGGCACCGGCGGCCACTCGGCGGGCGTCAGCCGCACACTGCGCGCCCTCAACCCCGACCTGCACGTCATCGGGGTGGACACCGTCGGCTCCATCACCTTCGGCCAGCCCGTCAGGCCCCGCCTCGTACGGGGCATCGGCAGCAGCATCCACTCCCGCAACGTGGCGTACGAGCAGTTCACGGAGGTGCACTGGGTCACCCCGGCGGAAGCCGTCCACACCTGCCGGGCGCTGGCGCGCTCCCACTACGCGTCCGGGGGCTGGAGCGTCGGTGCCGTCGCCCTCGTCGCCGGATGGGCGGCCCGCACCTGCTCCTCCGGGACACGCGTCGTGGCGGTCTTCCCCGACGGCCCGCACCGCTACCTGTCCACGGTCTACGACGACGAGTACTGCCGGGACCGCGGGCTGCTCGGCACCGCCCCGGCCGCGGAACCCATGGAGATCGCCTCGCCCCACGACGGCGAGCCCACCCGCTGGACCCGCTGCCGCACGGTGACGAACCCCGTGGCGTCCCTCATCGCCCCGCCGGCGCATCCCGCGGAGGCGCCCGAGGCCGTGTGACGCGGCGCCGCCGCACAGGCGGTCGTGTCCGCCGGGCCGGGCCCGGCGGACACGACCGCCCCGCACGCGAACCGAGGCGACGGGACCCGCCGCGCTTCTGGCGGGGACCTGGTGCGCAGGGGGTGGCCGGCCCCTGTCGCACGGCGGTGACATTCGGTTGCCCCCCTGTGACAGGAGTCCGCAACTCGCCACGCGTGAGGCGACGTCTTCCGGGTCCGAGACAAGAGGCCGGAGTGCCGCTCCGCCCTTCGCACCACCATCGGAGGACCCAACAGTGATGCGTTCACCTCTGGCAATCGTCGCCCTGGTGCTCCTCGCCGCGACAGCGACCGCCTGCGGCTCGTCGGGCACCGGCTCGAAGGCGTCCCCCGCGAAGTCGGCCCCCGCTTCCGCCGCCAAGGGAAAGGGAGCGGTCTCGGACAAAGGCTCGTCGGAGGACGGCGAGAAGATCGACGCCTGCACCCTGCTCAAGCCCGAGGAGATCACGCCGATCATCGGTGAGAACGACGGCGGGCACCCTGACGCCGGTGTGGGGGAGAGCGTCTGCAGCTGGGAGAACCAGGACACCTACCACTCCGTCACGCTGAGCATCGGCTCCCCGAAGACGGCCGGCTCGGAGGCCGACGGTGCCGAATCGATGATGACCGTGTTCACCGTCGACGACCGCCTGTGCACCCTGCAGGTCGTCACCCTCAAGCGGGACGCCGACAAGAAGTCCGAGGCCGAGCTCATAGACCTGGTCCGCACGAGAGTGTGATCCCGGGCCCCGTGGGCCGGGAGGCCGCTCCCGGCCCACGGGACGCGCCGCACCCCGGCCGGACGCGGCCGGGTTGCCGCTCGTCCGCCGGACATTAGCGTCGGACCATGGACTCACCGACGCGGTTCACGCTGACCGAGCACTCGTCCACCTACTGGCGCGTGACGTTCGACAACCCTCCCGTCAACCTCGTCGACTCGACGATGACGGGCGAGCTGGACGCCGTCTTCACACGTGCCGAGCAGAGCGGCGTCGCGGTCATCGTCTTCGACAGCGCGGACCCCGAGTTCTTCATCGCCCACTACGACCTCTCCGCCAAGGAGGAGCTGGACCACGTCCTGGCCCATCCGGAGGAGGTCCACCCCTACACGGCGCTCCTCACCCGCCTGAGCAAGCTGCCCATGGCGACCATCGCCTCCATCAGGGGCATCGCACGCGGCGCGGGCAGCGAGTTCCTGCTCGCCACCGACATGCGCTTCGGCAGCCGTGAGAAGGCCGTCATCGGCCAGTTCGAGATCGGCATGAGCGCCATCCCCGGCGGTGGACCCGCCACGCGCCTGCCCGCCCTGGTCGGACGGGGCCGGACCTTCGAGATCCTCCTCGGCGGGCTCGACATGGACGGGGACCTCGCCGAGCGGTACGGGTACCTGAACCGTGCCTTCCCCGACGCCGAGCTCGACGGCTTCGTCGACGAGCTGGCCTCCCGCATCGCCTCCTTCGACCTGCAGACGATCAAGGACATCAAGCACTTCGTCAACGTCGCGACCCTGCGCCCGGACGGAGAGTTCAAGGACCAGATGGACGCCTTCTGGGCCGCGGTGAACCGTCCGGCACAGCAGCACGTCGCACGGCACCTGTTCGAGGCAGGGCTCCAGCAGCGCGGCGAACTGGAACGCGACCTCCCGCACTGGGTCACGCGGTACCAGTACCGCACCGGCGCCGACGCCTAGCATCCGCCGCGCCCGCAGGGCATCGGCGCGCGGGCGGCCGTCCCCGCGTGCCCCGTCTCCTGGAGAGGCCTGATGGCTGTTGAGATCCCGCCCCTGGTGAGCCCCTCGCGCTTCCGCCGTCGCGGGGGACTGCTCGGGGAGTGCCTCGCGGAGTTCCTGGGGATGTTCGTGCTCGTCTCCTTCGGATGCGGCGTGGCCGCCATGGCGGTCGCGGCACTGCCCGGTTCCGGCCGCACCTCGGGCGTCACCACGAGCTTCGTCGGCGCCGGTGACTGGGTCATGCCCGTGCTCGGCTGGGGGCTGGCCGTGACCTTCGGCATCTACGTCGCCGGCGGCGTCAGCGGCGCGCACCTCAATCCGGCCGTCACGCTCGCCTTCGCGGTGCGCCGCCGGTTCCCGTGGGTCAAGGTCGTGCCGTACGTGTTCGCCCAGCTGGTGGGCGCCTTCGCCGGGGCCGTGCTGGTGTACGCGGTGTACCACGACGCGATCAGCGCCCTCGACCAGGCGATGAAGGGGCCGAAGACGGACGGGCACACGCTCGCCAGTTTCTCGATCTTCGGCACCGTCCCGGCCTCGTACTTCCACGGGAGCCTGTGGGGCCCACTGGTGGACCAGATCGTCGGCGCGGCGTTCATGCTGATCTTCATCATGGCCGTCATCGACCTGCGCAACCCCGCCGTGCGGGTCTATCTGGGGCCGGTCGTGATCGGTCTGGCGGTCGCCGCGATCGGACTGTCGTACGGCGCGAACGCCGGGTACGCCATCAACCCCGCCCGCGATTTCGGTCCGCGACTGTTCGCCTGGGCCATGGGCTGGGGCGAACTCGCCCTGCCGGGCTCGCAGCCGGGCGCCTTCAGCGACTACTTCTGGGTCCCCATCGTGGGGCCCCTCATCGGCGGCGTGATCGGGGTCCTGGTCTACGACCTCTTCATCGGCGACGTCCTGCACATCCGCACCCGCATGGCCAAGGGCCCGGAGGTCGGCTGCACGCGTCCGGTGACGACCACGCCGGACGCGAGCGCCCTCGCACGACGCGGATGACGGCGGCGCCCCGCCCCCGGAGGCGGGGTGGGGCGCCGGCGGCGGGCCCGGGCTACGGAAGCATGATCGTCTTGGACTGCCGGATGACCTGCTCGGCGCGGGCGCCCATGTCGTCGTCGATGGGGGGCGGTGCCTCGCCGGGGCGGGCGGGTGTGCTGTGGTCGAGCATCAGCTGCTCGAGGCCGGGCGGTGTGTAGATGAAGAGCAGGCGCGCGGCGTGGATGCGCTTGTTCCTGAAGCCGTGCCGGATTCCCTTGGGCACATGGATGAAGTCACCGGTCACGGCGGTGAACTCGTGGTCGCCGTCCACGAACTCCAGCTCGCCGTCGAGGACGTAGAACGTCTCGTCCTCCTCCGTGTGCGCATGGGGGACCGGGCCGCCGCCGGCCGGAACGGTGGCCTCGACGAAGCCGATGTTCCCGTTGGTCTGCGCGCCCGTCGCCTTGATCGTGTAGACGTCGTCCGCGGCCCATACGGTCGGACCCTGGCCGGAGGGCACGTAGAGCGCGCCGCGCCGGTTCCACATCGGGTCGTCGGGATCGGTCTCGGTCAGCAGAAAACTCATCGTGTCTCCGTGGCAGTGGCCGGACGACCGGCCTTCGTGCCCCGAGCCTAGCAAAGTGCTTGACTAGTCAAGAATATGTTCCGTTCGTGGGGTTGGTGTCCCCGCTCACCCTGCCCCAGTATCAGGAGGTATGCGTGGTGCCACCGACTCCCGACCGAATGCGCCGACCCTGCTCCTCGTGCACGGGGCGTGGCACGGCTCCTGGTGCTGGGACCGGGTGCGGTCCCTGCTCGCCGCCGACGGCTGGGCGACGCGGGTGGCCGACCTCCCCAGTGCCGGGCAGGAGAACGCCGGGGTCCAGGAGGACGCGCGCGAAGTGCTGCGGGGGCTGCAGGGGATCGAGGGCCCGGTGGTCGTGGTCGCGCACTCCTACGCCGGGGTGCCCGTCGCCCAGGTCGTCGCGGAGGCGCCCGCGATCGCCCATGTCGTCTATCTGACCGCCTACCGGCTGGAGGTCGGCGAGACCGTCCTGGGCTATCACGGGGCTGCCGTGGTCCCGGAGCCGCGGGGGTTCCGGCCGGTGCCGGACGATCCGGTCGCCGCGTTCTACGGTGACGTGCCGCCGCGGGAGGCCGAGGCGGCGGTCGCGCGGCTGGTTCCGCAGAGCACGAAGTCGTTCGTCGAGCCGCTCACCAGTGCGAGCCGGCGCGCGGTCCCGTCCACGTATGTCGTGTGCGAGCGGGACCGGGCGCTGCGGCCGGCCCTCCAGGAGGACATGGCCGCCCGCACCGCCGGGCCGGTGTACCGGCTGCCCAGTCACCACTCGCCGTTCCTGTCCATGCCCGGGGCGTGCGCATCCCTCTTCGCGCGGATCGCCCTCGAGGCGACCGCCTGAGACGGTGCGGTGCGGTCGGGTGGCGTCGCGGGAGGGCGAAACGGACGACGCTCGCCCTGTTGTGCCAGCCGGGGAACGCGAGCGGCCTCCGGCCGGCGTTGGCGCCGGCCGGAGGCCCCTTGTGTGCGGTACGTGCGGGCCGCGTGCCTCAGCCGTCGTTCTCCGCCGACGGGATGTAGGCGCCCGGCACGTCGTCCGGCGCGAAGATCTCGTGCTCGCCGGGGTACGGCTTCGTCCAGGCGTGCGTCCGGTACCAGGTGAGGTGGTTCAGCTGCGCCGGGTTGGCGAAGTCCGGCCTCGCGTCGGGGCCGGTCAGCCGCTGCTTGGACTGCCAGTCCTGCCACTGCGCCGCGAGGGCCTTCTTGCCCGCCGGCACCTTCGTCGACGGGACGGCCGCGGCGTTCGGGTCCTGCGGGGCCGGGGTGTCCAGGCCGCAGGCGGGCGCGGTCTTCACGCCGTCGGTCAGCGGGATCCGGTTGGGCAGCGCGGTGAACGGCGTGTAGTCCGCCTTCTTGGTGAACGCGCCGAACATCGGGGTGGCCGCGCTGTCCTTCTGGTTCATCGGGTGGATCCCGAGGATCTGCTCGATGGTGCGGATCATCGTGATCTGCGAGTAGTAGCGGCTGTCGACGGTGCCGTGCCGGGCCCAGGGGCTGATGATCTGGATCGGGGCACGGTGGCCGTCGATGTGGTCGAGGCCGGCCTGGGAGTCGTCCTCGACCACGAAGATCGCGGAGTCCTTCCAGTACTCGCTGTGCGAGATCTCGTCGACGATCCGTCCGACCGCGAGGTCGTTGTCCGCGACCTGGGCGGCGGGGCCCGCGGTTCCGCCGGTGTGGTCGCTGGAGAGCCAGAACATGTTCAGGTTCGCCGGACCGTTCTTCTCGAAGTCCCGCTTCCATATCTCGGCGCGGTAGACGTCCGGGACGCTGGTGTCGAACTTCGGGAAGCCGGGCACCGAGACGCTGTTGAGCGAGGGGATGGGGGAGGACGACACCAGGTTGTAGGCGGTGTCCTGCCCGGTGGCCCGCATGTTCTTGGTGTCGCAGTACAGGTTCTGCCAGGTCGCGCCGGCCGGCTTGGTGAGGAACTGGTGGAACTCGCCGAAGTCCCGCACGCTCTTGCCCACCGCCTGCGCGCCGCTCCAGATGAAGCCGGTGCGCTGGTGGCCGAGGGCGTCGTCCTCGGTGTCGTAGCTGCGCGCGTACTCGCCGGCCGAGGACTCGGTGTACTCCGGGTTGTCGGCCTGCATCAGCCAGTTGTGGCCCTCGGCGGAGTTCGTACCGATGTCGTACGTGTTGTCGTACAGACCGAACTGCCGGGTCAGCGCGTGCTGGTTCGGCGTCACGTTCTCGCCGAACTCCGCGAGGGACGGGTCGCCGTTGCCCTGCGGGATGTCACCGAAGACCTGGTCGTAGGTCCGGTTCTCCTTGACGATCAGGAAGACGTGCTTGATCGTCGACGGGTCGCCGAGCCGCTGCGGGACGGCCACCGCCTTCGCGTGGCCCTTGCCCTTGCCCTTGTCCTTCGCGAGCTTGACCGAGCCGTTGGTCCAGCCGTTCTGCTGGAAGACCTTGGCCGTCTGCGACTTGATGACCTTCTCGCTCGGCAGCGTGAACCGCTGGACGCTCGAGGTGGTGTCGTGGGTGCCGTGCCCGGCGCTGTTCGTGGGCCGGCGGGCGTCGATGCCGCGGGTGTTGGAGACCACGACCTGGTCGCCGACGGTGGCGATCTCCGAGGGGAAGTAGTCCGTCGGGAGGAGGCCGACGTAGCTGACGGGCTCCTGAGGGGAGTTGTAGCGGTAGACGGCGACCGCGTTGGCGCGGCCCAGCGTCACCAGCAGGTGGCCGTCGTCGGTGAGCGTGACGGCGTTGGGCTCGTAGCCCACCGGCGACTCCGGCCACGGCTGGGTGGCGATGGTCTGGACGACCTTGTTCTTGCGGGTGTCGATGACCGAGACGTCGTTGGTGGCGGTGTTCGTGACGAACAGCGCGCCCTTCTTGGCGTACAGGGCGGTCGGGTGCAGACCCACGTCGATGCTCGCGACGGCGGCCGCCGGGTCGGCGAGGTCGATGACGCTGACCGTGCCGGTGGTGGTCGCGCCGGTCTTGGGGTCGGCCGGCACCTGGGTGCCGTACGAGTTGATCGTGGTCTCGCCGGGCTTCGCCGGCCGGCCGCCCTCGTTGCTGACGTACAGCTTGGAGCCGACCACGACCATGTCGCGCGGGGCGTTGCCCACGGCCCAGCTCTGCTTGACGGTCCCGGTGGCCGCGTCGATGGCGACCACGCGGTTCTGGCCGTTGACCGCCGCGTACACGGTGGAGCCGTCGGAGGAGAACACCGGCTCGCCCACCAGGGCGTGCTTGGAGCCGTCAGCGGGGATGGTGACGGACGTCGGGTTGGCGAGGCTGCCGTCCGGGTTCACGGTGAACCGCGTGTAGCCGTCGGTCTGGCCCAGCCACAGCTGCGTGCCGTCGGGCGAGTAGGTGGGGCCCTCCTGCCCCACGCTGTTGCTTGCGATGCGCAGGTTCGCGGACGCGGAGTTGCCGACGAGCTGCTGGACCTTCCAGCTCTTCAGGTCCACGACGGCCAGCGCCACGCCGCCGTCGGTGACCGAGGCCGCGAGGTGGGTGCCGTCCGGGCTGACCGAGGACGACATGATCTTGCCGTTGTCGATGACGAGGCGCTCACCGTACGGGGCGATGTACTGGTCGCCGGAGACGACCTGCCCCCGGTCGGTGACCTGGCCGACCTGGTCGTGGCCGAACTGGGTGGTCTGGGCGAACCCGATCCCGGTGCCGGTGGCGAGGACGACGGCGGTCGCGGCAGCCAGCGTGAGGCTTCTGCGGTTGCCGAACCGGCGGCCGAGGAGGGCGCGGGTGTCCCTCTCGGCGTCCACGCGGCGGCGACGAGTGACCTGCATCGTGAGTTATCCCTTCGGGGAGGTGGCGAGCAGTTCGACGTTGCCGTCGAACTGCCAGAGCGGGTTCGGCGCGTCCCCCACGGGGGTCCGCACCAGGAAGTAGCCGTTGACTTCCTTCGGCCCGTCGCCGTCCGCGACGTACCGCCCGTCCGGAGTGACGTCGAGCTGGTAGATGGCCTGGCCCGTGGTCGCGACGCCGGGGAGGTGCCAGGAGACGACGCAGCGCCAGTCGTTGCCGGCGCCCTCGGCGCCGTCCGCGACGCTGCCCTTGGTGCACGCCGCCGTGGCCTTGAGCTGGTTCTCGGTGACGGCGGGGCGGTTGAGCTGGTCGGTCTGCATGCGGTAGAGGTGCGCGAAGGCCGTGGCGACCGAGCGCTGCACCTTGTCCTGCTCGATCCCGGAACCCGTGGCCGGGGTCGTGACGGCGACGACGGCGACCGTCGCCGCGAGCAGCCCGGCCAGCGGGAGGGCTCCGGCGAGAAGCGCGCGGCGCGCCGAGCCGTCGTCGGTCAGGTTGGTGAAGTCGCGCCGCAGGAAGAGCAGATAGGCCAGGACCGTCGCGGTCACGGCCCACACCAGGCTGACCGCGATGCCGATGAGCAGCGGTGCGAGCTGCCGGGGGCCGGTGAACAGGCCGTTCCAGGAGATGAAGGCGTATCCGGGCAGGGCCAGGCGTACGGCGACGGGGAGCGGCATCATCTGCGCGAGCTGCATCGCGAGGGCGACGAGCGCGGGCAGCAGCAGCCCCATCGGGGACCGCCCGAGGGCGATGGAACCGAGGAGGCCGATCCCGGCCAGGGCCAGGGTCGGGGCGAGGGCGCAGGCCCAGGCGAGGAAGACCTGCCCGGCGGCGTCGGACGGCGTCAGCAGGTGGCCGTCGAGACCCACCAGGGGCTGGTTGCCGACGGCCAGGACGCCGCCGACCGCGCTGGAGCAGGCCATCCCGGTCACGAGCAGCAGCAGGACGGTGAGGCTGGCCAGCGCCTTCGCCGCGAAGATCCGCCCCGGCGAGCGGACCGCCACCAGCAGGTGGCGCCAGGTGCCGAGCCGGTCCTCGGAGGCGAACACGTCGCCGGCGACCACCGAGGTCAGCAGCGGGAGCGCCCAGGTGCCCGCGAAGCCGAGCATCACCAGCGGCCCGGCCCATGCCGTCGCGTGCATCCAGCGGCCGAAGAGGGTGTCGACGGGGAGCGTGCTCTGCCGGCTCACCGCGGCGACGAAGAGCGCCGGCGCGATCCAGCAGGCCAGGACCAGCAGGCGGATCCGCCACTGCGAGACCAGTTTGACCAGCTCGAAGCGGTAGCCGCGCGACACCGGGACGCGGCGGGTGGGGACAACGTTGTCGGCGACGACGTTCGCGGCGGTCATCGACCGGCCTCCTGCTGCTGGGTGAGGGCGAGGAAAGCCGCCTCGAGCGGGGAGACGACGGGCGCGAGTTCGCGCAGTGCGATGCCCGCCCGCACGAGGCCCACCACGAGTTCGTCGAGGGCGGGCACCAGCGCGCGCACGACGAGCACGTCGGCGTCGTTCCGCAGGCCGGCGTCGTCGACGACGCGGACGCCGTCCGTGCCGAGGGCCAGTTCGCGGGCGGCGTGCGTGTCGGAGGTGAGCAGCCGGTAGTCGAGTTCACGGTTCTCGGCGGCCAGTTTGCCCAGCGGGCCCGAGAAGGCGATCCGCCCGGTGGCGAGGATGGTGACCTCGGAGCACAGCGCCTCCAGGTCGTCCATGCGGTGGCTCGACAGCACGACGGCGGTCCCCTCGTCCGCGAGCCGGGTGAGGACTCCGTGGACGTGCTTCTTGCCCGCCGGGTCAAGGCCGTTGGACGGTTCGTCGAGCACGAGCAGCCGGGGCCTGGTGAGCAGGGCGGCGGCGAGTCCGAGCCGCTGGCGCATACCGAGCGAGAACCCGCGGGCCCGGTCGTCGGCGACGTCCGTGAGGCCGACCTGGGCCAGTACGTCGTCGATCCCGGCCGTCCGCGCGTCCTGCCCGCGGAGCGCGGCCAGCGCGGCCAGGTTCTGCCGGGCGGTGAGCGACGGGTAGAGGCCGGGCCCGTCCACGAAGCCGGCGACACCGTCGGGCGCGGCGAGCGCCCGTCCGACCGGCGTGCCCAGGATCTCGAGGCCGCCGCCGTCGGCGACCGCAAGGCCCAGCAGCAGGCCGAGCAACGTGGTCTTGCCTGCGCCGTTCGGTCCGACCAGGCCGTGTATCTGTCCCTGCGTCACGTCGAGGTCGACGCCGTCGAGCGCGACGACGTCCCCGAAGCATTTCGTGATTCCGCGAGCACGGACCGCGAGGAGTGTGTCCATGAGTCCCTTCTTCCGCAACGCCCATGGACCTTAGGAAGGGTGGCGGCCCCCGCCAGGGACGGTCGGTTGAATGGCCATTGAACGTATCGTCAAGACATCGGCAAGTCCGGGTGCGCGAAATGGGCCTCATCGAGGCGGACTTGGACAGAACCGGGCGGGCGTAGGCCGCGGGCTGCGGGCGGATGGGTGGGCGCCTCGGGGAATTTGGTAGCCATGTACTGTATTCGCATGAGTTCAGCAACGGAGAGCGCCACGCCGGGGTTCCTGGTCTGGCGCCTGTCGATGAAGTGGCGGGTGGCCGTCGACCGGGCGGTCGCGCCGCTGGGCCTGACCCACGCCCAGTACTCGGTGTTGGCGTCGCTGTACGGCATGTCGCGCTCCGGGCTGCGGCCCAGCCAGCGCCGGCTCGCCGACCACACGGGACTCGAACCGCTCTACGTCTCCAAGCTCGCCCGGGCCCTGGAGACCGCCGGACTCGTCGCTCGCACCCGGGACCCCGGCGACCCGCGCGCCATGCAGCTGTCGCTCACGGAGCAGGGGCGTGAGGTCACGCGACGCGCGATCGACGTGGTCCAGGGTCTGCTGGACCAGTTGCTCGTGCCGCTCGGGGGGCAGGACAGTTCGCGTACCCGGCAGTTGGTCCGCGAGCTGGCGACCCTGATCGACGCACCTCTTGACCCGTACGCCGAGAACGACGAGGAGCAGTCATGAGCACTGGCACGCCCACGGCCGACGGCCGGATGATCGCCCTCGCGCACCACGCGGCGCGCGCCCTTCTGGAGGGTGTGCTGACGCGCCACGGCGTCACGTTCCACCAGAGCGTGACACTGCGGGCCGTCGTGGCCGCGGGCGGGTCCGTCGGCCGGGGCGATCTCGTCCGCGACGTCGTCGGCTCGCTGAAGACCGACGAGTCGGTCGTGCGCGGAGTGACCGAGGAGCTGACGCACGCGAAGCTGCTGGAGGAGGATCCAGCGGATGCCTCGCGGGTGCGGCTGACGGACGCCGGGCGGGAGCTTTACGAGACCACCACCCAGGAGACCGCCGGGATCTCCGCCCGGCTGTACGCCGGTATCCCGGCCGAGGACCTCGCCGTGGCCGGTCGCGTGCTGACGCTGGTCACGGAGCGTGCGAACGCGGAGCTGGCCGGGGTCTGAGGCGCCCACGCCCTGGCCGCCGTTCCGCTACGTCCGCGGCCTCGTGAACGGCGGGCGCCCGGCGCGTCATGCGGCGCGCCGGGCCTCCCGCGGATGGGCCTCGGTCACCACCAGACGACCACGTATCCGGGCCCACCCGGCTTGCCGGCAGGGCTCGTCGCGGTGCCGCCGTCGCCGCCCGTCCCCGGGTCCCCGAAGAGCGGCGGCCCGATGATCTGCGTCACCACGGGCGGCGGGACGATGCCGTTCACCGCGGGGGCGCCCTGACCGGTGTCCAGGCCGCGCTCGCCCTGGCGGCCGACGCTCGTGTCCAGCAAGGGCGGGCCGCAGAAACCGAAGCCCCCCGGACCTCCGGAGGCGAAGGCAGCGGATCCGCCCGTGCCGCCCGTGGCGAGCGGGACCGCGAGGGTGTTGGGGGCGACGGCCATCGATGTGATCCCGCCCTGGCTGCCGGCGGTGTTCGCGGCGGCGCCGCCGGCTCCGCCCTCGCCGATGGTGACCTGGTGAGGCTGCCCCGGCTGTACCTCGACGGTGCACCAGACGAAGCCTCCGGCGCCCCCACCGGCGCCGGTACCGGGGTTGATGCCGCTTGTCCGCACTCCGGCGCCGCCACCGCCGGCGCCCCACAGCTGGACGAAGACGGTGGTGACCCCGTCGGGTGGGACGAAGGTTCCGCTGACGCTGAACTGCCGCAGACCGTGAACGCCGCCGGGCCCGGGCGGCCCGACCGGCCCCTGCGGCCCGGCGGGACCGATGGAGCCCGGGTCTCCCGCCAGGCCTTGTGGTCCCTGCGGCCCGGCGGGTCCCACGGGTCCGGGGTCACCCGCCGGGCCGGCCGGCCCCACGGAGCCCGGGTCTCCCGCCGGGCCGGCAGGCCCGGTGGTGCCGGGAGGGCCTGACGGCCCGGCAGGTCCCGAGGGCCCGAGCGGTCCCGCAGGTCCCGCAGGACCCGCCGGGCCTGGGGCTCCGGGTGGTCCCGGGGGGCCGGGTGGCCCGGGGCGGCCCGCTCGTGGCGGGCAGTAGCCGGGTACGGCCGGGACGAAGAAGCAGGGGGAGGCGGAACTCCGCGGGGCGACGGCCCGCTCCGCCACATGGGGCGTCGCGGCGCGTTCCCAAGTGCCCGCGTGCGCCATGCCCGTCACCGCACCGGACGTCAGAGCTACGCTCGCGGCCACCGTCCACACGCGCGCGCAGCTCGGACGCCGTCCGGCCGACACCGCTTCGCCGACTCGGCGGATCACAGCACCACCTCCAGGTTGGGGCTTCGGGGGCGGACCGCGCCGCCTGTCCCGCCGCAAGAATCACCCCGGCTGGCATCTGACGCACCCTCAGCAGCCGACCGGGTGAGTGGCTCCCGGCTATCGGTGGAGCGAGAGGGCGGCGGGCCGGGCCCGGACGGCGCCATTCCGTGGTATCCAGGCCTGAGTCGGGGCGATCGACTGGCGGGGGAGAGCCGTGAGAGCACTGGGCAGGGCAATGCCGGCCGTGCTGGTGCTCGCCGCCGTGGTGCTGGGCGCCGCGGGCTGCACCCTCACCATCGGCGAGACGGACGGGGAGCCGGCCGATGTCTCGGTGGCCACCGCGACCGCCTCCACCGCGACCGCCTCCACCACCACCCCGTCGTCCGGCCCGCCGTCCGCGTCGACCGGCGCCTCCGCCTCGCCCTCGCCGTCTGCAACGCCGAGCCGTGCCGCGACGCCGGTGCCCGTCCGCGGACCGGATCAGAAACTGGTGGTCATGACCGTGAGCGGCGGCTTCGCGGGCGTCCACCGGGAGGTGACGCTGCGGGGTGACGGCACCGTCCTCACCAGGGAGAGGGGCGGACCCGTGGTGCACCGTGCCGGCGCCGCCCGGTTCAAGGAATTGCGGCTCCTACTCGGCGACCCGGCGCTGGAGGACGTCCCGGACCTCACGATGAACATGTCGGCGCACGACATGTTCCAGTACACCCTGCAATTCAACGGCCGCACGATCATGACGGACCGCTCCAGCAAGCTGCCCGCACTGGAACGGCTCATCAACGCCCTGAGCCGCTGGCTGCCGGCGAACTGACCCGCACCGCACCGCCCTGAACGACGGGAACAGGAAATCCGTACGTCAGGAATACGGAAGATGAATTCCCCCGCCGTCCTGAGGCACAACTCACCATTTCCCGCCCGGGCGGGCCGTCGGTGCCGTGTGAGAATGCTTGGGTCCACGCCCAGAAGCAGAGAGCCAGAAAGATCCGATGCAATCCTCGGTGTACACGGCCGACGTCGGCGCCGGCACGCCCCAGGGGCTGGTCGGTCGCGCGGGCGACGTGGAGCGTGTCGAGGGGTTGCTCGGCTCGGTCGATTCCGGCGGCGCGGTGCTGCTCACCGGCGACCCCGGGGTGGGCAAGACGGCGCTGCTCGGCCACCTCGCCCTGAGGGCACTGGCAGCCGGGGCCAGGGTGCTGCGGGCGGCGGGCACGGAGTCCGAGAGCGGCGTGGAGTACGCCGCGCTCAACCAGCTCCTCTTCCCGCTGTGGGAGGAGGACCCGCAGGCCGTGGACGGGGCCCACAGCGCGGCCCTGCGGGTGGCCCTGGGCTTCGGCGAGGGAGCGCCGCCCGAGCGGTTCCTCGTCTCGAACGCGGCCCTGGTGCTGCTCCGCCGTGCGGCCGCCGCGACGCCGATTCTGCTGGTCGTCGACGACCTCCAGGCCGTCGACCCGGCCAGCGCGGCCGTGCTGGGCTTCGTGGCCCGCCGGCTCGCGGGCAGCCGTGTCAGGTTCCTCGCCGCCCGCAGGGGACGTCGAGGCGGCGCCGAGGCCGGCGTACGCGCCGAGTACGAGGTCCTGCCGCTGGACGAGGGCGCGTCGCGGCTCCTGGCGAGCGCGTCCCATCCGGACCTCTCCGCACCCGTCGTGGAGTGCGTCGTCGCCGCCGCGCAGGGCAATCCGCTGGCCCTGGTCGAACTGCCGGCGGCCCTGACCGGGCCGCAGCGCGCCGGGCTGGAGCGCCGGCCGGCCGCGCTGCCGCTCACCCGGCGGCTGCGCGAGGTCTTCGGCTCGTGCGTGGCGGGACTGCCCGCGGCGACACGTCGCCTGCTGCTGATGCCCGCGCTGGAGGGAACGGGGGACCTGGCCGTCCTGCAGTGCGCCGCGCAACGGCTCGGTGCCGGGGCCGATCTGGCGGATCTGGAGGCCGCCGAGCGCGACGGCCTCGTACGGATCGAGGAGTTCGACCACCGGCTGACCTTCCGGCACCCGCTGTACCGTGCCGCGGTCGTCGACGCGTCGACCTCCGCGGAGCGCCGTCGCGCGCACCGTGAACTCGCCGAGGTGCTGCACGACCGTCCCGACCAGCGTGCGTGGCACCTGGGGGAGGCGTGCGTCGAACAGGACGAGGACGTCGCGGCGTTGCTGGAGGGCACCGCCCACCGGGTCCTGCGGCGCGGCGACGCCATGGCCGCGATCCGCTCCCTCACCAAGGCCGCGCACCTGAGCCCCGGCGCGGCCGACCGGGGCCGCCGGCTGGCCGCGGCCGCCTACATACGCGCGGACGCCTCCGGTGAACTGACCATGGCTTCCCGCCTCCTGGACGACGCCCGGCGCTTTGGATCCGACGACCGCGCGTCCCTCTATTCGGCCGCGGTCGCCGTCCACCGGCTGCTCGACGGCGAGGGGGACATCGACACGGCCCATCAGATACTCCTCGGCGCGATCGAGAACGGCGACCATCCCTACGGGGCCTGCGACCCGGCCTTTGAGGAGGCCCTGTACCTCCTGCTGCTGCTGTGCTGCCTGGGCGGCCGGGCGGAGTTGTGGGCGCCCCTCCACAAGATCCTGGAGCGGCTCGGGCCCGACGCCCCCCGCCTGCTGGCGGTGAACGTCGCCACCCAGGGCGATCCCGCGCGCACCGCCCTGCCGGCGCTGGGCGACCTGGAGGAGCTCATCTCGGGCCTGCCGCAGGAGACCGCCCCGTCGAGGATCACGCGGATCGGCACCGCCAGCATCGCCGCCGACCGGCTCACCGGAGTGCGCGACGCCGTCTCGCGCGTCCCGTCCCAGGGGCGCCGGCAGATCGTCACCCTCCCCCTGTTGTGCACGGACGCGTTCCTCGCGGGCCGGTGGGACGACACGACCCAACTGGCCGACGAAGGACTGCGCTTGTGCAAGGAGCATGCCTTCGAGGCCGTCTCCTGGTACTTCCTGTACTACAAGGCCGTCGTCGCGGCGGCGCGGGGCGAGGCCGGCGTCGCCGAGGAGACGGCCGACGCGATGGGCGCCTGGGGGACCTCCCGCGGCGCGCACCATCTGGTGACCCTGGCGGAGCACATTCGGGTGCTCGTCGCGCAGGCGGAGGGCGACTTCGAACGCGCCTACCGGCACGCGGCCGCCATCAGCCCGCCCGGGGAGCTGGCCCCCTACACCCCCGTGGCGCTGCTGGTGGTCGGGGACGTGGTGGAGGCGGCCGTGCGCACCCAGCGGCCGGCGGAGGCCGCCGCCCACGTGGCCGCCGCCCGGCACGCCGGGATCGCCGGGCTCTCCCCCCGCAGGGCCATGCTCGTCGACGCGTCCTCCGCGATGGCCGCCGAGGCGGACGAGGAGGCGATCGGGCTGTTCGAGCGGGCCCTGGCGCATCCCGGTATCCATCAGTGGCCCTTCGACCTGGCCCGCGTGACCCTCGCCTACGGTGAACGGCTCCGCAAGGCGCGATCGACCACCGACGCCAGGGCGTTGCTGAGCGCGGCACTGGCGACCTTCGAGCAACTCGGCGCGCGGCCATGGGCGGACCGGGCGAAGCGGACCCTGCAGGCGACCGGATGGATGGTCGTCAAGCGGGCCGACGGGCCCGAGTCGGTCAGCCTCACCCCGCAGGAACTGGAGATCGCCCATCTCGCCGCCTCCGGACTGACCAACAAGCAGATCGCCGAGCGGCTCTACCTCTCCCCCCGCACCGTGGGCGGCCATCTGGGCCGGGTCTTCCCCAAGCTCGGCATCACCTCCAGGGCGGCGCTCCGCGACGCCCTGACGGGCCTGGCCAAGCGTTAGCCGCGGTGCGTGCGGTCCGCCCCGACCCAGGCGGGCGGCCACTGCACGGGCGGGCAAGAGGCCGTGCACAACGGGGCAAGGTGCCTGACGCGAAGTCCTTCTACGGTCGAGGTGTTCCACCACGAATGGGACACCACTGCGCGGGTCCGGGGCCGCTCGTGGATCCGTCGGATCCCGGCCCCGCGCACGGACCTTGAGGAAGTGAGGCCGATGCCCGACATCGAACAGTACGAGGAGGAAGCGGACGACGGACAGCCGTTGCGGCACCTGGCCGTCGCGGGTGGTGCGGCATGGGTCCTCGCCGTGTGCGCGGTCTGCGTGATCCTGCCCCTGTACATCCACCCGAGCCTCGCGTGCGGGCTCGCGTCGCTGGTCACCGCGGTGGTGGTGGCGGTGATGACGGGCCGTAGGAAGGACCGGTACCGCCGCGGGGCGGCGCGGGCGCGTGTCGTGGCGGACACCGTACGGGAGACCCTGCTGCGGCCGCTCCCCGAGCGCATCGGCGCGCTGGGGCTCGCCTCCGTCTACCGGGCCTGCGGGGGACGGGGACAGGTGGGCGGCGACCTCTACGCCGTCGCGCGAAAGGGCGGGACGACCCGCCTCATCATCGGCGACGTGTGCGGCAAGGGACTGCCCACCTTCGAGGACGTCGCGGCCGTGCTCGGGGCGTTCCGCGAATGGGCGCCGCGCGCCGCTTCCCTGGCGGAGCTGTCCGCGCGCCTGGAGGAGAGCTTCCTGCGCCACCTGGCCGAAGGCGCCGACCCGGCCCGCGACACCGCCGAACGCTTCGTGACCGCACTGCTGCTGGAGGTGCGGGACGGCGAACGGCTCGCCCATATGGTCAACCACGGCCATCCGCCGCCGGTACGGGCCCGGCGGGGGAGCGTCGCCCTGGTGGCGGGCTGCCCCTCGCCCCCGCTGGGACTGCGTGCCCTGCGGGAGTGCGGCGCCGTCGAGGAACGCTTCGAACTGGACCCGGGCGACACACTGTTGCTCTACACCGACGGACTCGTCGAGGCCCGTGACGCCGCCGGGCACTGCTACCCGCTGCTGGACCGCGCGATGGCGTGGCGGTGGGTGCGGCAGGGCCCGGCCGACTACGAGTGCCTGCCGGACGCGCTCGGGGAGATCCTCCGGGACCTCGTCGACCACGCCGGTGCGCTTCCGAAGGACGATCTCGCGATGGTCGCGCTGACCCGGATGGAGGAGCCGGCCGCCGCGCTGCCCCGGCCCGCCGGTGAGTCCCGTCGCGAGGACACGGGGCAACTGCGACAGGACTGATCAGCTGTCGGGTCGCCCGGGGAGAGGGCCGGTTGCCTGCAGGGGTGCAGCCTGCAGGACGCCGGCCTGCCGCCACTGCGCGGGGGAGAGGCCGTAGACCGCACGGAAGGTGCGGCTGAAGTGGGCGTGGCTGGCGAAGCCCCACCGGTGCGCTATCGCCGCCACCGTCAGCCCCACGAGCTCCGGCCGTACGAGGTCCCTGCGGCAGGCCTCCAGCCTGAGGCGCTGGATCCAGCGGCCGACGGTCATCGGCTCGTTCTGGAAGAGCTGGTACAGGTAGCGGACGGAGATGTGGTGCACGGCCGCGACCGACGCCGGGGAGAGCGCGGGATCGTCGAGGTGGGCGCGGATGTACCCGCGGACACGCTGCAGCAGGGCCTGCTCCACGGCGGCCTGTTCGCCGGTGGTTCCCTCCAGGGCGACCAGCGCGGTCAGCACGTCGACGATGCCCTGGCGCAGGAACCTTTTCGAGTCCTGAGCGCAGACGCAGTGCTCCGTCGTCGCCACGAGCCCGTCGACGTATGACGCGAGGATCCCGCCGATGCCGTGGCCGGGCGAGTAGGTCCGCCCGGTGGCCAGGCTCAGGAGCGAGTCGGGCAGGTCGAGCATCTGGCGGGGGACCGTGGCCACGTGCTGCCGCACCGGGTCGGTGAAGTCCAGGACGTAGGGCCTTCGGCTGTCGAGGATGACGAGTTCACCGGCGGTCACCAGCGTCTCCCGCCCGTCCTGGACCGTGACGCTGTCGCCCGTGCGCTGCAGGCTCACGATGAGCGAGCCGTCGCGGTCGGCGGCGATGAGCGGTGCGGTACGCGCCATCCGCTGCGGGCTCGCCTCGAGGAATCCGGCCTGGACGCCGGCCATGTACGTCCGGCGTATCGCCCCGTGGAGCTCCTCCGCCCCCTGGGCGTGGATCTCCAGCCGGGTGAACGCCCTGCGGACGGCGTCCCTCCAGTACTCGGCCCGCTCGGCGGGCGGTTGCAGGTCTGTGCAGAATGCTTCGATCACGATGTCCTCGCGAGCTGTGCGGAGTTGCCCGGTTCCCCGGGGTCCGGCGGAGCTTCCGCTTCAGGCGCGGTCCGCACGGGGAACCCCATCGCGGCCACCGTAGGTTCCGGCCGCGGCCGTCGTGGCCTCCCCGACCGGGAATACGGGACACCCGCAGACATTGCGGGGAACACCCGCAAACAGGAATTCCGAGAATTGGGATATTGCTCACATTCGGAAAAGCGAACAGAAAGCGGATAGCCGGACGTCAGGCCCGGCCGGCGGCCAGGGAAAGAGAGCGCATCCGGTCGCCCGGAGCGTAGACGGGGGTCGGCAGCATGAGTTCGTCCGCCGCGGCCTTCTCCGGTGACAGCAGCGACGCCTCGGCGCCGCGGCCCTCGATGGCCGCGGCCATGGCCGGTATCGCGGGGGCGGCCGAGACGGTCGACCGCGGCGGCGGTCTCCGCGCAGACCGTTTCCACGCTCACCAGCACGCGGGGGCGCCCGCACCACCGTGAGGCCCGGAACCGCTCCCGGTAACGACCCAGCGCCTCCGGCGTGTTGCCCGGCCGGATGTGGTGGGCGACGGCGAGCGGCAGGCTCAGCCCCGCTGCCAGTTCGGCGCCCGCGACGCTCGACGCCGGAAGCCACGGTTCGGGAAACGCGCCGGCTCCCGGCAGCACGCGCCGGCCGTCGGTGTCGCCCAGCTTCGCGGCGCAGCGCGCGAAGGGTGTGCCCGGACCGCGGCCGATGCCCAGGTCGACGCGGCCCGGGTCGAGCGCCGCGAGCGTGGTGAACCGCTCGGCCACGGCGCGCGAGGCGCGGTTCGTCAGCGGGACCCCGCCCGAGCCGAGCCTGATCCGCGGCGTCGACGCCGCGAGACGGGCCGACAGGACGGGAGGGGCGGCGCTGCCGACGGAACGGTGTCCGTGGCGCTCGGCCACCCGCACCCGGCGGAAGCCGAGCCCGGCGGCCAGGTCGAGGACGGACAGCGGAGGCAGCGGTCCTGACGTCGGCGGTGCCCGCCGCCTGCCCGCCACGAAAGTCCTCTCCCCCGGGCGAGGACGGGACGGTGCCTCGACCTGACGCGTTCGCCGGATGCCTCAGGAGCCGATGCGCGGAGGCCTGACCGTTCCGTGGACCTGCCGGGCGTGCGCGGCGTACCGGCGGCGCCCCAGGACGGGGACGATCATCCGGACCGGCAGCGGCGCGGTGGCGAGGACCGCCTTGACGACCTCCGGGTCGCCCTCGTACATCGCCATTCCGAAGACGAGCGGCAGGTCCTTCTTCGGGGTGTTCTCCATGCCGTGCTCGCCCAGCTGGTGCCACTCCGCCGCGGTGACGTGCTTCGCGGCCAGCGGCAGGATCTCCTTCTCCTCCAGCGCCATGTGCTGGATGAGCACGGTCAGCAGCCGCTCGAGCGCCTCGGCGAGCGCCTCACCGTCCTCTCCGGTCGAGCGCCAGGCCACGAGCCGTCCGGTCACCTCGTTGTGCAGTTCGTCGATGGCGTGGTGCTGCTGCTCCATCGTCGGCACGATGGCCTCCGCGTCCACGCCGGCCCGCTCGACCAGCTTCGGCCAGAGAAGCTTGTCCTCGCCCTCGTGGTGCGTGTGCAGGACCCGGCAGACCAGCGCCGCGTGGGAACCGACGACGTCGGCGCGCCGGGTGTCGCCCGGCGCCACGGACCGGATGAGCTCGGGAAGCAGTCTGAACTCCCGGCGCAGCGCGGTGTGGGCCATGTACATGTCGCGCGTATCGGCCATGGGTTCATCGACGAGTGGAGCCATTGTCTCTTCCTTGTACGGCCGCCTGGCATCCCGAGGGATGCCAGGCGGCCCGTGTCGGGCATGGCCCTGCGCGCTCCCCCCCGACGTCACGGCCTTCGCGGAACCGTTGTCGAGGCACCGGCGGCCGCCGGTGCCACCGAGCGCGCAGGGTGATCAAGGCAGGGGAAAAGCGCAGATCAGAGGCCTTTCCCGCTGTCCCGGTCACTGTGCCAGCAGCTCCCCGGCCGCCGCATGCGTCAAATGCCCCTGGGTCGCGGCCCCCGTATGGGTCGTCTGACGCTGCCGCCCGTCCACCGCTTCCCCTCCCCGCCCCGGGCGCGCCGCGAGGACGGGGAAGGAAACGGCTCCCGGCCGCGTTGAACAGGTCTGTCCAGCAAAAATGGACAGACCTGTCTACTCAATCTGGGGACGGCGGCATGCCCGGGCAGCACACCGTGCGGGATCGCGACACAGCATCGAGGGCCATGGCCGTTGCAGGCCCCGACGGCGGGGGTGCGGCCTTCGCCGCGCCCGCGCCGAGGAGCCGCAGCACCGGGGTGCTGCCTCCACGGGCGGCCTTCTACCTGCTCGCGTCGATCGTGGTGTCCTTCCTGGCGGCCTCCAGCGCGCCCACGCCCCTCTACGCCGTGTACCAGGCGGAGTGGGGGTTCGGCCCGGTGACGACGACCCTGGTGTTCGGGGTGTACGCGATCGCCGTCCTGGCCTCGCTGCTCACCCTGGGCCGGTTGTCGGACCATCTGGGGCGGCGGCCCGTGCTGCTGGCCTCCCTCGCCGCGCAGGCGGCGGCGATGGTGGTGTTCGCGACCGCCCACGGGGTGCCGGAACTGATGATCGGCCGGGTGATCCAGGGGCTGTCCACCGGGGCCGCGCTGGGTGCCGTCGGCGCCGGGATGATGGACATCGACCGGCGGCGCGGGACCGTCGCCAACTCCTTCGCTCCGGGGCTCGGCACTGCCACCGGCTCGCTGGTGTCGGCCTTCCTCGTCCAGTACCTGCCCGCCCCGACGCACCTCGTCTACCTCGCCCTGGTCGGCGTCCTCGCGCTCCAGGCGCTGGGTGTGGCGCTGATGAGCGAGACCCTGACACGTACTCCGGGTGCGCTGGCCACGCTCGTCCCGGACGTCAGACTGCCGAGGACGGTGCGGCGCGCGGTCCTGAACACGGCACCGGTCATGGTCGCCGTCTGGGCGCTCGCGGGCTTCTACGGCTCCCTGGGCCCGGCCCTCGTGCGGAGCCTCACCCACTCCGCGTCGGCCGTCTACGGCGGCCTGGCCCTGTTCGTACTGGCCGGCGTGGCCGCCGCCGCGACCCTCGTCCTGCGCTCCGCACCCGCTCGCGGGGTCATGCTCACCGGCATCGGCACCCTCATCGCGGGCGTCGCCCTGACCCTGGTCGCCGTGGAGGACGGTTCACCCGTGCTGTTCTTCCTCGGCTCCGCCATAGCGGGCATCGGCTTCGGCAGCGGGTTCCAGGGCGGCATCCGCACCGTCATGCCGCTGACCGCCGCCCACGAGCGCGCCGGCGTCCTGTCGCTGCTGTACGTGATGTCCTACCTGGGCCTGGGAGTGCCGTCGGTGATCGCCGGCTATCTCGTCGTCCATGCCGGAGGGCTGCTCGCCACCGCCCGCGAATACGGCGCGGCCGTCATGGTGCTGGCCCTGCTGGCCCTGATCGGACTGCTCACCGAACGGCGCGGCAGCCGTTCACGAACCGGCATTGCCTAAGGTGATCCCGAGACCTGACCGAAGAGGAGGCGGCCATGGCTGCCGACAGCGCCGGCAGACGCGAAGCGCCCACCGGGGCGAAGCCCTCGGCGCGTGAGCGTCTGCTGTCCGCCGCCGACGAACTGTTCTACGCGGAGGGCGTGCAGACGGTCGGCATCGACCGCATCATCGAGCGGGCCGGGGTGGCCAAGGCCTCCCTCTACAACACCTTCGGCAGCAAGGACGAACTCGTCCATGCCTACCTCCGGGCGCGGCACGCCGGTACCTCCGCCCGCATCCTCGCCTTCCTCGAGCGCTACGAGACCCCCCGCGCCAGGCTCCTCGGCGTCTTCGACGCGCAGTCGGAGGCGTTCAAGGGCCCCGGCCACCGCGGCTGCGCCTTCATCGCGGCGAGTGCGGAGGCCGAGGCCGGCAGCAGTACGGAGCAGGCCTCCAACGACTACCGGGTATGGGTGCGCACCCTGTTCACCGACCTCGCCCGCCAGGCCGGCGTCCCGGATCCGCAGACCCTGGGACGCCGCCTGCACCTCCTCTACGACGGCTGCGCCGTCTCGGTGCGCATGGACGCCGACCCCGAAGCGGCGGCCGCGGCCAGGGCGACCGCCGAGGTCCTCCTGGACGCCGCCCTGTCCGCGCCGCCCGAACGCGCCACTGCCGATTGAGGGTCACGTCCCCGGCGGAAAATCCGGGCGGGAGCCGCGCGCAGTGCGGGAGGGTGTGTGTATGGAGTTCCTCTGCTACCACCGCGATCGGGCCGACTCGCTGACGCTCCGTCAAGAACTGCTCGAAGACCACTGGTCCTACATGGACCGGTACGAGAAGGAGATGATCGCCCGCGGCCCGACCCTCACCGCCGTGGACGGCGAGCCCACCGGCAGCGTGCACATCCTCGACCTGCCGGACCCCGCGGCGGCCCGCGCGTTCGCCTTCGACGAGCCCGGCCACCAGGCAGGCGTGTACCGGGACGTGCTGCTGCGCCGGTGGCGCAACCTGCTGGGGCGCACCATGTGGGACTTCCCCGGCGGCCGTACCGGCGGCAACCGGTACCTGGTGCTCGGCCTCGGCGCGGGCCGGGGCGCCGACCTCGCCCTGCCGTCGTCCGGGCGGGACGAACTGATCGCGTACGGGCCCCTGCTGTCCGACGACGGCGGCACCTGGCTGGGCACGGCCGCACTCCTCCGGGCCGCGGACCGGGACACCGCACGTGCCGTTCTGACGGCCGGTGCGTACGCCGCGATCGAGGTCCACGACTGGCAGTTCGGTGGCCGGTCCTGAGGTGAACCGCGGATCGCGCCGCCGGCCGCGGGTCAGCTCCCGTCCTCGAGTCCTCGGGTCAACTGCTCCGCGTGTGCGGCGGCCTGGCCTGCCTGACGGCGGGCGTCGCGGGCGGCCCTGTCGGCGTCGCGGTGCCGGCGCCGCGCCCGGGCCTGGTCGTCACGGGCCGCGCGGAGGGCCTCTTCGGCGTCCGTGACCTGTTCGCGGAGTGCGGCGAGGCGGCGCTGGGCCTCGTCGCGGTGGCGGTCCGCCGCGTCGAGGTCCTCCTGGGCGGCCTCGGCGTCGCCTTCGCGGGCCCGGGCTTCCTGTTCGGCCTCGCGGGCCTGCTGTCCGGCCCGCCCGGCCTCCTCGCGCCGGCGCTGCCGCTGTGCCTCGCGGCGGGCCCGCTGCTCGTCCTCGGCGGCCTCCGCCGGCTTCTTCTTCGGCGGGCGGCGGGGCAGGTCGCTCACGGGGCCGGTGGTGGGCCGCCCGGTGATGTCGACGGTCGCCGACAGCGGCTTGGTGAGGCGGCCCTCCGCGAAGGCCGCCCCGGCGTCGGGGTCGGCGAGCGCGGCGTGCAGGGTCTGCTCGACCTCCTGTACGGCCTGCTCGGAGAGCGGGTGGCCGGCATCGGCGGCGAGTCGTCCGGCCTGCCGGGACAGGGCCTGTACGAGTTCCCGCTGCCGGCGGCTGAGCAGGCGCAGCTGTTCGCCGTCGAGTGCCCGGTGGGCTTGGCGCAGTGCTTCGCCGAGCTGGAGGAACGGGCCGATCTCGTCCTGGCGTTCGCGGGCGAGCAGGTTGGCGGCCCAGGCCGCGGCGGTGGGTCTGCGCAGGGCCGTGATGCGGTCGGCGAGGGGCCGGTCGCCGGCCTTCCTGGCGGCCTGGGCGTGCGTGTTGCGGACAGCGGTGAACCGTGCGGGCGGCAGCCCGTACAGCTCGTCGGCGACCGTGCCGAGTTCGGTGGGAGCGTCCTCGCCTGCCACGGTGTACCACCTGCCCGGCCGTCGGCCCCGTACGAACCGCCCGGCCGGTGCCCGGGCCGGGGACTGCTGCCGCCCATCCGACAACCGCCCCGGCCGCCCCGCAGCCCCACCGCACCCGATCGGGTCGCCAGGCGTGGGCCTACCGGGTGCCGAGGGCGTCGCGGAGGTGCTCGCCGAATTCGGCCGGATGGGTGGTCAGGCCGATGTGGCCGCCGGGGAAGTGGCGGAGTCCGGTACCGAGGCGCTCGGCCAGGGCGGCGACGGCGCGGTGGGGGAGTTCCCCGCGGGAGTCCCGGCCGGCGGCGAGCACGAGCCGGTCCGACAGCGCCTTGAGGCGGTCGGTGTCGGGGACGTACGCCATGAAGGCGGGGACGACGCGTCCGACGAACAGGGGGAGGTTGGCCCTGGTCCGCTCGACCCGCGCCGCCGCGTGCGGGGGGAGCGTGATCTCGGGGTTCGGGCCGCTGCCGTCGTCGTCCTTCTTCATGCCTTCGGCGAACGCGGCCATCGCGGGCATGAGGCCCTGGTCGCGGTAGGTGTCCCGCACGCGGGCGACCAGCGCGCGGTGTTCGTGGGCGTCGGGGAGGAGCTCCACGACCGGCGGTTCGTGCGCCACGAGGCGGGCGACGCGTCCGGGGTGGGTGGAGAGCAGGTGGAGGGCGGTGATCGCGCCGGAGCTGGCGCCGAAGACGCGGGCGGGCTCGTGGGGCGAGAGCAGGCCGATGAGGCGGAACGCGTCGTCGGCGTGGTCGGCCACGTACTGTTCGGCGTCCGGGTCGTCGAGGGTGCTGCGGGACATGCCGCGGGGATCGTAGGTGGCCACGGTGTGTCCGATGGCCAGGTCGTCGGCGATGTCGTCGAAGGACGCCGCGCCGCCGGTCCCTCCCGGGATCAGGAGCAGGAGGGGGCCTTGGCCGCGTATCTCGTAGTGCAGGGTGGCGCCCTTCACGCGCAGGGAGCCGGGGGTGGGGTCGGTCGTCGTCATGGGGCTGCTTCTCCTTCTCGGGCCTGGGGCCAGTGCTCCAGGAGGGTGTGCAGTGCGTCGAGGGCGCGGAGCCAGGACTGCTGCGGCGAGCGCCGGTGGGCGAAACCGCCCGCGGCCTCCAGGGCGACGAAGCCGTGGAAGGTGCTGCGCAGGAGCCGTACGGCGTCGGTGAGGTCGGGTTCGGCGAGTCCGTAGGCGTGGAGCATGCCGTAGGTCAGCTCGACGGCGCGTCGCGGTCCGGGTGCCGCGGCCGCCAGCTCGGGGTCGATCCGGAGGGGGGTCTGCGTCGCGGTGTAGCGGCCGGGGTGCCGGTGGGCGTACTCGCGCCAGGCGTTCGCGTACGCGACGAGGGCGTCCTTGCCGGCGCGGCCGGCGGTGGCCTCGGCGATGAGGATGGTCTTCTCGTCGGCGGCCAGGAGGGCGATGCGTCCGCGCAGGTCCTCGAGATTGCGGACGTGGGTGTAGAGGCTGGCGTCCTTGACGCCGAGCCGCCGGGCGACCTGGGACATGGTCACGTTGTCGAGCCCGACCTCGTCCGCCAGTTCGGCGCCCGCCGTCGTCACCCGTTCCGTCGTCAGTCCGGCTCGTGCCACGCGTCCTCCCGTTTCCTAGGGGTCCTAACTTTAACCTAGGGATCCTAGGGAACGGGAACGACTATGGGCGCGGGGGTGGGGGACGGCTGCTGACGCCGTGTCGGCGGCGGGCTCGTCACCCGCATTGGCTACTGAATGTGCACACCTCGTTACACAGGGCGATTCTTGCCTTTGGGTTCGCTGCTGTCCCTGACGGCTCCCTCTCCCGGTGGCGGTGTCTGCCGCGCGCCCGCGAGCCCCTTCCTGGAGGTGACGTGTTGTCCCGAATAGCCGTGCCTGAGGCGCCTGTTCAGCGGCGCCGAGTTGGTCTTCGGATGTGGACGATGGCCGCGAGCGTGGCTCTGGCGTCCAGTGCTGTGACAGGTGCCGCCTACGCGGAGGGCGCCGACGGTGTTCAGGCCGACGCTGTGAAACCCGGCGCCCGGACCAGCCTCGCCGACCCGTGCTTCCTCTTCCCCTACTTCCCCGGGTACTGCCCGAGCCGGCCCGGCTACCACGGCTATCCCGGCCACCACGGGTACCCCGGCTACCCCGGTCGTCCCGGCATTCCGGGTCCGCCCGGACCTCCCGGACCGCAGGGCCCGGCCGGTCCCCCCGGAACCACCGGGCCGGCAGGCCCGGCAGGTCCGGCAGGCCCCGCCGGTCCGGCAGGTCCGGACGGGCCGCAGGGCGACCCCGGCGAAACCGGGCCCGCAGGTCCGGCAGGCCCCGCAGGTCCGGCGGGTCCGGCAGGTCCCGGGGCCGCGCCGCACGATCTGGTGGACTTCGAGGACAACGGGACGTTCACTCCGCCCGCCGATGTCACCAGGGTCTTCGTCCAGGTATGGGGCGCCGGCGGTGGCGGTGGCGGGATCAGCGTGCTTCCTCCCGGCATCCTCGGCGGAGGCGGCGGTGCCGGCGGCTTCGCCTGGTGCGCAGTGCCGGTGATGCCCGGCACGGCCTACACCGTGACCGTCGGCCAAGGTGGGCCCGGTTCCGCGAATGCGGACGGCGCCGGCGGGACCGCCACCACCCTGTCCGGCCCCGGCGGCACCCTCGCGGAGGCCACCGGCGGCACCGGCGGACATGTCGGCTCACTCGCTCCGACTCCCAGCGCTGGTGGAACGGGCGACTGTCACGGGAACAGCGGTACGACCCGTACGGGCGCCGCGGGTCAGCCTCCCCTGAGCGTCAGCGTGGCGGGCTTGGGAGGTCGGCCTCCGGTGAACGGCATCGTCGAGCCCGAGCCGCAGGGGGCGGGCACGGGCGGCGACGGCGCCTTGGTCTTGCTGCAGCCGGCGCAGAACGGCGGCAACGGATACGCCGTCATCTGGTGGTAGCAGCGTAAGGAACAGGCACACAGCAGGCCCGGCGCGCCACGTGGCGCGCCGGGCCTGCCGTCTGCCCGCGCACTCCGGGGCGAAGAGCAGGTCCTGATCGCCTGTGCGTAGGTTCGGGCCATGACGGGTGACTGGCGAATGGACCGGATCGGTGCTGCTCTGCGGGGCGAGAACCCGACCGTGCTGCGGCGGCTCGAGTCGGGATTCGCGGTGATCGGTGATGTGCAGTTCCTGCCGGGCTACTCGGTTCTCCTCGTGGACGAACCGAACGTCCAGCGGCTGTCCGACCTGCCGAGGGCCAAGCGGTTGTCGTTTCTGTCCGACATGGACCGGCTCGGGGAGGCGGTTGAGCGGGCCTGCCGGCAGATGGACCCCGGCTTCCGCCGGGTCAACCTGGAGATCCTGGGGAACACCGATCCCTTCTTGCATGCCCATGTCTGGCCGCGTTTCGCGTGGGAGCCGGCCGAGTTGGCGGGCAAGCCTGTGTGGCTCTATCCGCGTGAGCGGTGGGGTGACGAGCGGTTCGGACTCGGTCCGCGGCATGATGCGCTGCGGGATGCGATCGGCGGCGAACTGGACCGGTTGCCTTCGCTGGACTGAGTAGCGGCGGCGCGGACGGCGGCAGCCGCCGAGCAAGGACATCGTGCGCCGACCGGCTCGACTCGGGCCTCGCGGGCGATGCGGTGCGCAGCAGTTGCCGGCACTCGCGTCCGGCCTCGCCCGGCCCCTCGTACCGATGCCGCCGCAGCGATCGCGGGTTGAGCTTTGCGCGGCCATCCGGCGTGACGTCCCGCACCGGGACGTCGAACCGTCGCGGAGACCCTGTGCCGACGAGATGGCGCACGGGCTCGCGGCGTCGACTTCGTCACGATTGACGGGAGCGCGCCCGAACACCCCAACCGCCGGGAATGGCAGTCCGTTGCGGTGACCGCCATCTGTCGTTCATGCCTGTCTCACCGCGCTGGTCGACCGTGCTTCCTAGCGTCCGTGAGTGCGCGCACCGCTGACCTGCCGCAGCCCGCTGTCAGGTTCGGAGCGCTGCTGTTCGGTCGGTGTGCGACTGCACCCGACGACGCGAAAGGCCCCTGGAATGTCGGAAGAACCCAAGCAAACGAGAATCTCCCGTCGCAACGCGCTCGGCTTGTTCGGCGCGACAGTGTCCGGCGCCGCCGCCGGGCCACTGGTCCTCGGCGCCGGAACCGCCGAGGCTGTCCCGGCGAAGTCGGAGGTCACCGGTCTCACCACCGGCTCGCCCACCACCCCCGTCCAGGGCCTGCACCTGACCTTCGGCGCCGACCCGCGCAGCCAGATGGTCGTCTCGTGGGTCACCGACGCGGCCGTCAAGAACCCCCGGGTCGTCTACGGCACGCTGAGTGGCGGCTTCGGTTCCACCGCGCGCGCGACGACGAAGACCTACGTGGACGGCACCTCCGGGCGGACCGTCTGGGTCCATCACGCGCTGATCAGCAAGCTCAAGGCCGACACCGACTACCTGTACGCGGCCCAGCACGACGGCGCCACCCCCGACGCCGGCACCTTCCACACGGCGCCGTCCGGCCGAGCTCCGTTCACCTTCACCAGCTTCGGCGACCAGGGTGCGCCCAGTGTGACGTGGAAGACCGGAGCGAACCCGGCCGACGCCTCGGGCCGCGACTTCGAGCCCAACGCCACGCCCGCCGCTGCCGACATCGTCACCGGCGTCGAGAAGGTCGGCCCGCTGTTCCACCTCCTCAACGGTGACCTCTGCTACGCCAACACCGGGCCCGACCGCGTTCGCGTATGGCGCGACTTCCTCACCAACAACAGCCGCTCGGCGCGATTCCGTCCGTGGATGCCGTGCGCGGGCAACCATGAGATCGAGCTGGCCAACGGCAAGCTCGGTCTCGACGCGTACCAGACCTACTTCGAGCTGCCCTCGACCGAGACCCAGCCCGAGCTCGACAACCTCTGGTACTCCTTCACGGTCGGCGGGGTGAAGGTGATCGCCCTGCAGAACGACGACATCGCCCTGCAGGAGGGCGGTGACATCTACATCAAGGGCTACTCCGGCGGCCGGCAGCTCGCCTGGCTGGAGAAGGAGCTCAAGTCGGCACGGGCCTCGAAGGACATCGACTGGATCGTCGTCTGCATGCACCAGGTGATGATCAGCTCGGCGACCGCCGCGAACGGCCCTGATGTCGCGCTGCGCGCGGCGTACGGCCCGCTGTTCGACAAGTACGGCGTCGACCTGGTGGTCTGTGGCCACGAGCACGACTACGAGCGCTCGTTGGCGGTGCGTGGCGTCGTCCCCGGCAGCGTCACCCTCACACCCAACCCGAGCCAGACCGCGCTCGATGTGATCGACAGTGCGCACGGCACGACGCACATGGTCCTCGGCGGTGGCGGCGTGTCCGGCATCACCAACAACAGCTTCACCACCGACGACGCCGACGGCCACGGGCATCACTCGGCGTACGTCCAGATGGAGCACGTCGGCAAGTACAACTCGGTCAAGGAGAAGGAGACGGCGGTCTGGATCGGGGTCCGTGACGCGGAGCATCCGTACGGGTTCGCCGAGTTCTCCGTGGACCCGGGCCGTCACCCCGGTGACATGACCCGCATCCACGTCACCTACTACAACATCATCACGCCCACAGGTGAGCTGTCGGTCTTCGAGAAGTTCACGCTGCAACGCCGTCGCAGTGACGGCGGCCACGGCCGGCACTGACCCACCGCGGCCGGCAGCAGTAGTCGGCAACGCCCGGGGCCGGGACGTCGTCCCGGCCCCGGGCTTCCCGTCGGACAGCCGGGGACGCCGGGGAGCGGCCCCCCTCGCACGGAGGCACAGCTACCCTTTCGCCGGAGTGGTGGGCTGCGGAGCGGGCCTGGAAATGGCCTTGAAGGGGCGGGCGTTCGGTGGGCGGCGCAGGTGAATCCAGGACCTCGCGCTCCGTTGCCCTGCCAATGGGCATCGTCATGTCCCTCGGCACGTGCTGGCTGATCGCGAACATCTGGTCTTCGTGCGATGTCGGGGTGAACGACTCCGCCAATTCGGGTTTTCTGGTGATCGTCTATCTTCCGCTCGCCTTTGTTGTCTTCTCGGTCGCGGCCGGCGTCACCCATTCGGTCATGGCGAAGTGGACCAACGCGACGCTCGCCCTTGGAAGCGCCGTCGCTGTGGAGATCGCCATCGGCTGGACAGTAATTGCCTGGATCGGAATCGCGGACGACTACCCGGCACCGTTCTGTCCCGGAAACATCCCGGCGTGGTGGCCGCACTTCATTCCGATCTGACGCGCGCGTGGACGACGAGGCGGCGTTCACTCAGCCCGCGGAGCCGGAGGGCTCCGCGTCGCTGCGCACCCGACGCCGCCCTTCCTGCCGGAGCTCCACGGCGGCGAAGGCCATCAGGCCCAGGCCCAGGGCGGCCATCCCGGACGAGACGAACAGCCGCGTCCCGCCGATGTCACGCTCCGCGGTGACCGTGTCGGGACGGTCGGGCCTATAGACGACGGCCAGGCGGTCGCCGTCGTCCAGCAACCTGCGGTCGGTGGTCGACGGCAGCCGGTAGGTGACCTCCGCGTTAGCCACCGTGAAGGTCACCCAGAGCCGATCGTCATCGGCCCCCTGGAGTTGCGTCCGGACGGTCCCCGTCGTGTGCACGCCGTCGCGCAGTTCCACGGTGCTCATCACCGCCGGGGTCAGCAGACACGCGCCGACGACGAGGAACAGCGCTCCGAGCACGAGGTTGACCCGGGGGGTCCCATCCGGGCACTCCACGACCTCGTCGCATCGCGTCGCCGCCCCCTGTGAAGCGCAGTCCACGGGGCACATCATGGCGTTTCCGGTGCGGCCTGTCACGGTTGCGTCGTGCTGTCGGTCATCCCTTGAGAGACGAGGAACGAGTGGACCGAGGGGTCATTCACCATGGTGAACGAGAGTGTTCTGCACCCGAGCCTGATCGCCCCGGTCGGGCATGTCGAGCCGGTACCGCGCAGGGTCAGGGGGCTGATCGGCGGGCGCGTCGTCTTCGACACCCGCCGTGCGCTGTACGTGTGGGAGTGGCAGGCCTACCCGCAGTTCAGCATTCCGGTCGAGGACCTGGTCGACGGTGAGCTCGTCGACGAGCACCACACCGAGCACCACGGTGCGGGCTCCGCGCGCCGGCACTCACTGCGGATCGGCCCGGAGGTCCGCGAGGGTGCGGCGTGGGTGTGGGACGAGGACAGCCCGAAGCCCCTGCACGGGACCGTGCGCTTCGAGTGGGAGGCGGTGGACTTCTGGTTCGAGGAGGACGAACCGGTCTTCGTGCACCCCAGGAGCCCCTACTCGCGGGTGGACGCCCTGCGTTCGTCGAGCGGCGTCCGGGTGGAACTGGAGGGCGTCGTGCTCGCGGAGGCGCCCAACTGCGTGAAGTTGTTCGAGACCGGCCTTCCGACCCGCTACTACATCGAGCGGATGTACGTCGACTGGACGCGACTGCGGCACTCGGACACCGTGACGCGGTGCCCGTACAAGGGGACGACGAGCAGCTACTGGTCGTTCGACGGCGACACCGCGTCCCACGAGGACATCGCGTGGGGGTACGACTTCCCGACCATCCACGCCAACCGCATCGCGGGCCTGGTCGCCTTCTACAACGAGCACGTCGACCTGTACATCGACGGCCATCTGCTCCCGAAGCCCACCGACTCCGTCCTCGGGGCGGCGAAGCCCGAGTAGCCTCCGGGGCCGTCCCGCTTCCGCAGGGCGGCCCGGTGTGTCCGGGTGCCCTGCGGAAGCGGGACGAGGAACCCGCGGCGGTGGCCGAAAAGCCCCCGATGACAGGCCGGGGGATCAGGACGGGCGGGTGGTGGAGATCCCGCCGTCGACGGAGAGCGTGATGCCGTGGACCATGGCCGCGTCGTCGCTGACGAGGTACAGGACGCCCTTGGCGATGTCCTCGGGACGGACGACCACGCCTGCCGGGGTGGCGGCGGTCATCTCGTCGAGCGCCGCTCGGGCCGCCTCGTTGCCCGGCGTGAGGGTCGCCCCGGGGGCGACGGCGTTCACGCGCACGCCGCGCGGCCCGTACTCCGCGGCCCAGCTGCGGGTGAGCTGTTCGTCCGCCGCCTTGGTCGCGGTGTACATCGCCGCGTAGGGGCTGCCGACGCGGGCCATCCAGGAGCCGATGGTGACGATGGCGCCGCTGCCGTGCTCGGCCATGGCCGGCGCCAGCGCGGCGACCAGGACGTGGGGGGCGCGGACGTTGACCGCGAGCATGGCGTCCAGCTCCGCGTCCGGCAGGTCCTCGGTGCGCGTCGCGGGGTAGATGCCCGCGTTGTTGACCAGGATGTCGACGCGTCCGCCGAGCGTGTCGGTGGCCTGTGCGGCGAAGGCCCGCAAGCGCTCGTAGCCGCCGGTCAGGTCCGCCGCGACGAAGTCGGCCCGGCCGCCGGCCTGCCGGATGTCGTCGACGAGTCGCGGCCCGCGGGGCCCCTGCCGGCCGCTGACGACGACGTGTGCGCCCTCGCCGGCCAGTGTGCGGGCTATCGCCTCGCCGATCCCGCTGGTCGAGCCGGTGATCACGGCGGTGCGGCCGGCCAGCCGCGAGCCGGGGGTGGGGGGTGCGCTGTCCATGGTGTGATGCGAAGTGGTCATGGGTCCCTGTCTAAGCCGGACCGTCGGCATCGGGCCAGGTCAGGACGTACCTGGGCATGGCATGACCACCCAGGGCGCCGGCGGTCCGCCTACCCTGGAGCCATGCCACGCGACCGCGCCGCGCTCGGGGCGTTTCTCCGCTCCCGCCGGGACCGCCTCACCCCCTCCCAGGCGGGCATCGAGGCCTTCCCCGGCGCCCGGCGGGTGCCGGGGCTGCGACGCGAGGAGCTGGCCGTGCTCGCCGGCCTGAGCCCGGACTACTACAGCCGGCTCGAACAGGGACGCCAGGCCAACATCTCCGACGAGGTGCTCGACGCGCTGGCCCGGGCGCTGCGCCTGAACGAGGTCGAACGCGCCCACCTCCGCGACCTCGCCGCACCCACCGCGCGGCGCCGCGCCGCGACCCCGCACGCGGCCGCCGTCCAGCGTCCGGATCCCGGGCTGCTGCGGGTGATGCGCACGCTGGACCACGTCCCGGTGCTGCTGCTCGGCCATCGCGGCGAGGTGCTGGCCCGCAACGGGCTGCTGATGGAGGTGCTGGGCCGTCCGCTGGAGCCGGGGACGTCGTTCGTCCGCTTCATGTTCCAGGACCCGGTCGCCCGCGAGCGGATCGTGAACTGGCAGGACTTCGCGTCGGCCGCGGTCGCCACGATGCGCCGGGAGACCGCCCGACGTCCGCACGACACGCGCCTCGCGCTGCTCGTGGACGAGCTCCGCACCACCGACGCCGATGTCGCCCGCTGGTGGGACGACCACGCCGTCCGTGACTACGCGTCGGTCGCCAAGCGCGTCCAGCACCCCACCGCGGGCCCGCTGACCTTCGACATCGAGATCGTCTGCGCACCCAACGAGCCTGACCAGCGCCTTGTCGTCTACACCGCCGACCCCGACTCCACGACCGCCCGCGTCCTGCCGATGCTGGCGAGCTGGAACACCGCGCCCCGTCTCTGACCGCGCCCTCCCTCGGCAGGCGGCGGTTCGGCTTTCCCCTGTTACGATCATGAATGATCCTGTTCGGGTGAGTGGAAACCCCGGTTGCCGGTGGGCAGCCCCTCCTGCGCGTCGAGCCCCGTGATCCCGGGGGAACGCGGGCGCGGCATGCCGCCGTCAACGGACCGGGAGGCCAGGTGAATCTCCGGCATCCGCCGTCCGCGGTGCTCGACGGCGTATTGGTCCTCGTCGCGCTCTTCGACGTCTGGGTCCACGTCCACGCCGACGAACCCCTGCAACTGGCGTGCGCGCTGGGCGGGGCCTTCGTGCTTCTGCTGCGGCACGGACGGCCGCTGCTGACGTTCCTGGTGACCTTGCCGGCCGTGTTCTTCTCCGACGCGATCTTCGCCTCGCTGGCGGCGCTCTACACCCTCGCGTCGGTGTCGCGGAGGCGTGTCATCCTGGCCGTCGGCGTGGTGGCCTTCACGCTCTGCGATCTCGCGCCGGACGTCAACGTCTCCACGGAGGACCTGGTCACGTTGAGCTACACGGCGGCGACCGCGGCGGCCGCGGTCTTCCTCGGGCAACTGGTGCAGGCCCGCCGGGACCTCTCGCAGCGCATCGTTGAGATCTCCGAGGCCCGCGAGCACGAACGGCTGCTGATCGCCCAGACGATCCTGGCCTCCGAGCGGTCCCAGCTCGCGCGGGAGATGCACGACGTGGTCTCCCACCAGGTCAGTCTGATCGCGGTGCGGGCCGGAGCCCTGCAGGTCGGTACGCGTGACGCGCACGCCAAGGACGCCGCCAGTACGATCCGCAGGCTGAGCGTGCAGACCCTGGACGAGCTGAGGTACATGGTCAGCGTCCTGCGCGCCGCCGGTGACCGCCCCACCGATCTCACCCCGCAGCCCTCCCTGGCGGATCTGGAGCGCCTCGTCGACGGCAGCGGCATCGAGGCCCGGCTGACCGCCGACCTCCCCGGTGATCTGGCCCCTTCGGTTCAGCGCGCCCTGTACCGCACCGTGCAGGAAGGACTGACCAACGTACGCAAGCACGCCCCGGGTGCCGCCACGGCCATCCGGCTCTGGCAGAGCGACGATTCCGTCCATGTCACGGTCACCAACGGCCCCCCGACCCGGCCGACCATCCCCCTGCCGAGCGCCCATTACGGCCTGACGGGACTGCGTCAGCGCGCGGCACTGCTCGGCGGAACACTCGCCTGCGGTCCGGTGTCCGACGGCGGATACCAACTCCGGCTCGATCTTCCGGTCAAGACGACCATGCCTGCGCCGGGCGACGTCGGCCCGTGACGAGTGGCGGGGCCTGTTCGAGGTGCCGACCGCGACTGGTGGGTGTATTGACTCCACGCCATCGCGGACAGAGCATGGTTTCAACGGGAATGTGGCGATAGAAGCCGATTCTGGCGTCGCCGCTTCACCTGCGGGGTCCGATCACCCGCAGCGAGGCCCGGGGCCGCTCGGGCGCACACCCGCACGTGGCCTCCCGCCTCGACCAGGCCCAGGAACCAACCTGGCAAGGGAGAGTTGTCATGCGTATTCCCAGGTGGCCCCTCGCCGCGATGGCCGGCCTCGCACTCGCCCTGGGCGGTGCGGCCACATCGGCCGTCGCCACACCGACGAGTGCGCCCGTGTCCTCCGTGAGCCACGGTGGCTGGGGCGACGGAAATTGGGGTTACGGCTACGGCTACGGTCACGGCGGCCATGGTCACGGCCACGGCGGTCACGGCGGCCACGGTCACGGCGGTTATGGAGGTTACGGCGGCCATGGCGGCCATGGTGACGGCGGCTACGGCGGTCACGGTGGCGGCGGCTATGGCGGTGGTGGCCACGGCGGCGGCGGTTACGGCGGTGGCGGTCACGGTGGTGGCGGCTACGGCGGCGGTGGGGGCGGCGGCCACGGTGGCGGCGGTGGAGGCGGCGGCCACGGCGGTGGGGGCGGTGGCGGCGGAAGGTGACAGAGCGGATGGGGCCGACGAGTCGGCCCCATCTCGCGTGTGAGCAGCGGGTCAAAGGAGGTCACGGTGTCGGACAGGGAATCAGGAGGCCGGGCGGACGGGCGGTCGCGCTCGGAGGTGTGGAAGACGCAGTTGAGGACGCTCCAGGACGTCAGGCCGCCGTTCGTCCCGGAAGGCGCCTCGGCGATGACCATCGTCGTCTGGCGGGACCCCGGCGACCCGGGGGCGCCCCCGCACCGGCACTCGGGGCCGGCCTTCGGGTACGTGACCGAGGGCGCGGTCCTCTTCGAGCTCGAGGGCGAGCCGGAACGGGTGATCAAGGCGGGTGAGACCTTCTGGGAACCGGGCGGGGACGTCATCCACTACCAGGACGGCAACGCCCTTTCGGACGGGCGGACCGAGTTCATCGTGACCATGCTGTGCGCGCCCGGGCAGCCGATGCTCACCGTGGTCGACGAGGAGGAACTGGCCCAGCGGGCGGGTCTGCGCGCCCCGCGCCCCGCGTCCGGCTGACATGCGCCGCAACGCCGTTTCGGCGCATCCCGGCGGCACCCCTCGCGCAGGGAACTCCCATAGTACGCATATCGCCATAAATGGTTAAAGGAGTTGCAAAGCCGGGAAGGCGGGCGGTATGGACATACCGATCACCGCCTGGATCGTCCTCATCGCCTTCCTGGCGGTGGTGCTCGTCCTGGACCTGTTCGTCATCCACCGCCGGGCGAGCGTGATCTCCATCCGGGAAGCCGCCGGGTGGAGCGTCGTCTGGCTGGTGATGGGCCTCGGCTTCTGCGGTCTGCTGCTGATCTGGAAGGGCCCGGTCCTGGCGGAGGAGTACCTGGCCGGCTACCTCATCGAGAAGAGCCTGTCGGTCGACAACATCTTCGTCTTCGCCCTGATCTTCGGGTACTTCGGCATCCCCGACCGCTACCAGCACCGGGTGCTGATGTGGGGCATCATCGGCGCGCTCGCCATGCGCGCGGTGTTCATCCTGGTCGGCGCGGCGCTGCTGGACACCTTCCACGCGACCATCTACGTCTTCGGCGCGCTCTTGCTGCTGACCGCGGTCAAGGTGCTGCGCCACGGGGCGGCCCAGGTCCACCCCGACCGCAACGTCGTCCTGCGCGCGCTGCGCCGCGTGGCCCCCGTGACGGACCGACTGCACGGCCAGCGTCTGCTGGTCCGGGTGAACGGGGCCTGGGCGGTCACCCCCTTGCTCGCCGCCCTGATCGTCATCGAGACCACGGACGTCGTCTTCGCCGTCGACAGCATTCCGGCGATCTTCGCGGTCACCCAGAACACCTTCATCGTCTTCGCCGCCAACGCCTTCTCCCTGCTGGGCATGCGAGCGGCCTACTTCCTCATCAGCGGCGCCGCCCGCCGGTTCCGCCACCTGCAGACCGGCCTGGGCGTCATCCTCGCGGGAGTCGGCGTGAAGCTGCTGCTCACCGACGTCTACAAGGTGCCCATCTGGGCCTCGCTCGGCTTCATCATCGCCGTACTCGCCGTCACCTTCGCCGTCTCCTGGTACGACACCCGCTCCACCGCGGGCACCCCTCGTCAGGGCGCCGGCCCCCCGAACGCCGGGGAGGACGACACACCCGGCGACACCAGGCGTTCCTCGTACGACGGTTCGGAGGTGTGAACCACCGGGACAGGCGCGGAGTCCGGTGGTTACGTCTGCCCGCTGGAGCGCTTCGGGGGCTCGCGTTCTCCGGCGCTGACCAACCCCGTCTCGTAGGCGACGATGACGGCCTGGACACGGTCACGCAGTCCCAGCTTGGCGAGGATGCGGGCAACGTGGGTCTTGACCGTCGCCTCGGCCAGCCGGAGGCGGGCGGCGAGTTCGGCGTTGCTCAGTCCCCGGGCCAGCAGGCCGAGGACCTCCAGTTCGCGCGGGGTGAGCGAGGCGAGGTCGCGGTGGAGGGCGGCGGTGTCGCTGCCGTGCCGGGCGAACCTCTGCACGAGGCGGCGGGTGATCGCGGGCGCGAGGAGGGCGTCGCCGCTACGGACCGTGCGGACGGCCGAGGCCAGGTGCTCGGGGGTGACGTCCTTGAGCAGGAAGCCGCTGGCCCCGGCGGACAGGGCCGCGTAGACGTACCGGTCGAGGTCGAAGGTGGTCAGGATGATGACGCGGGGTTCCCCGGGGGCGCCCGTCAGGATGCGGCGGGTGGCCTCCAGGCCGTCCATTTCGGGCATCCGGATGTCCATCAGGACCACGTCGGGACGCGTCCGGCGGGCCGCTTCGACCGCTTCGGCCCCGTTGGTCGCCTCGGCGACGACGTCGATGCCGTCGGCACCGAGGATCATCCGGAATCCGGTGCGGACCAGGGTCTGGTCGTCGGCCAGGAGCACACGCGGCGCCTGCTCGGTCACGGTGCCTCCAGGGGGATGAGCGCTTCCACACGGTAGCCGCCGGTCAGGCGCCGGCCGGTGCTCAGGGTTCCGTCGTAGACGGCGAGGCGCTCGCGCAGGCCGATCAGGCCCCGGCCGTTCCCGGTGGCGGCGCCCGGATCCGGGCGTCCACCGGTGTCGGTGACCTCCACCCGCAGCCGTTGCGGTCCGTACTCGACGGTCACGGAGGCGGTGGCACCGGACGCGTGCTTCACGGTGTTCGTCAGGGCCTCCTGGACCACGCGGTAGACGGCGAGCCCGACGCCGGACGGGATCTCGTGGGGTGGGCCGGTAACGGTCAGGTCGACCGGCAGCCCGGCGTCCCGTACCCGCCCGACGAGCGCGGCCAGCTGGTCGAGGCCGGGCTGCGGTGCCAGCTCCACACCGGCGCCGGCCGGGTCGTCGGCCCCGCCCGCCGGCTCGCCCTCACCCGGCATCGTGAGCAGGCCCATGACGTGCCGCAGTTCGGTCATGGCCGCCCGGCCGCCCGCCTCGACGGCGAGCAGGGCCTCACCGGCCTGCTCGGGCGAGGTTTTCATGATCTTGCGGGCGGCGCCCGCCTGAATGACCATCACACTGACGTTGTGCGTGACGACGTCGTGCAGTTCGCGGGCGATCCTCGCGCGCTCGTGCTCGACCGCCCGGCGCAGAGCCTCGGCCTGTTCGCTCTCCAGAGCGGACAGCCGCGTCCGGCCCTCGTCGGTCCGGAGTTTCCAGGTGCGCAGCCCGAGGGCGGCTCCCGCCATCGGGACCAGGATCAGCAGGGCGATGTACTCGTTGGGGACGATCGGCGTCACCGAGTTCCCCGAGGTGCCGACCAGGACGACCGCCAACGGCAGCGCCCCCAGGGTCGCCGCCCGGTAAGGGCTGTACACGGCGGCGCTGTAGACGGCGATGACGAACGCGTAGAAGGTCAGCCGCAGCACACTGTGCGGTGTCGCCAGGGTCGCGGCCGTCACGACGCACAGCACGGCGAGCGGGTAGCGGCGGCGCAGTGCCAGGGCGCCCGAGGCGACGATCGCGAGGGTCACCATGAAGGCCATGCCGCCGGGGCCGGACGGGCGCGGCACGATGTACTCCACGCCGGGTGCGATCTCGCGCACCACGATGTTGTTCGTGTTGTCGATGCCGTAATAGACGGTGGTGACGCCGAGCGCCAGCGCCAGCAGCACGTCGAACCGCCGGGCGCGACGGCTGGGCCGCAGCGGCGGACCGGCCGGCGACCTGGCGTCGCGGACCGCCTCGCGGGCCAGGACCCGCAACCGCCCCGGCGTCGTGCGTACGTTCGTCACCGGTTCATTGTCGCCGTCGCCCGGCTCCTCGGAATCCGCCTCGGCGGCCGGTTCCGGGGCCTCGCGTACATCGGGCGCCTACATCGCAGGGATGACGTTCCGGCAGTTCATCCCGACGCGGTACGGCAAGGGGTCCGGGCGGGCGACGCGCACGGGCCGGGCGCGCTCCTAACGTCCAGGGCGTCCGATGCCCCCACCGAAGGAGCCCTGCCATGACCGTGCCGCTGATCGAACTGCGCGGGGTGAGCCGCCGATACGACGACGGCCCGCCCGCCCTGCACGAGGCGTCGCTGACCGTGCGGCCCGGCGAGGCCGTCGCGATCCTCGGCCCCTCCGGCAGCGGCAAGTCCACGCTGCTCAATCTGATCGCGGGCCTGGACCGGCCCGACACGGGGACCGTCACCGTGGACGGGGTGCGCGTGGACCGGCTGGGCGAGGCCGGGTCGGCGCTGTTCCGGCGATCGAAGATCGGCATGGTCTTCCAGTTCTTCAACCTGCTCGACGACCTGACCGTCGCCGACAACGTCGCCCTGCCCGCGCGGCTCGCGGGCACGGCACGCGCCGACGCCGACCGCCGGGCGGCCGAACTCCTGGAGAGCCTCGGCATCGACCGGCACGCCCGCGCCCACCCGGGACGCCTATCCGGCGGCGAGCGGCAACGCGTCGCGGTGGCACGGGCGTTGATGAACCGGCCGGCCCTGCTCCTGGCCGACGAGCCGACCGGAGCCCTGGACACGGCCGCCGGACAGGACGTCAGCAGACTGCTTGCCGGACTCAACGCCGAGGGCCAGACGATCGTCGTGGTCACCCACGACCTGGCGCTGGCCCGGTCCTGCACGAACCGTACGGTCCGCATCGCCGACGGCAGGATCACCGAGGACGTCGGCTCGCAGGCCGCCGCCCCGGAAACCGCCGCCCCGCAGGCCGCCTCGGAGGCCGTCCGATGAGCGCGCTCGGCACGGTGGTGCGCTCGGGGGTGGGACGGCGCCGGGTGCAGACGCTGGTGATCGGACTCGCCACCATGATGGCGGTGGCCGCCTCCGTCCTCGGCGGATCGCTGCTGGTGGTCTCCGGCGCACCCTTCGACGACGCCTTCGCCAGGCAGCACGGGGCGCATCTGTCCGTCCAGTTCGACGCGGGCAGGGTGAGCGCCGAGCAGCTGTCGAGGTCCGAGGACGCCGAAGGGGTGAACGGTGCGGCCGGGCCGTTCCGTACGGCGACGGTCACCCCGCGGTCGGACGGGGCGGGCCCCGGGTGGCCGATGACGGTGGCCGGCCGGGGCGATCCCGGCCGGGAGGTGGACGAGGTCACGCTGCTCGACGGGCGATGGCCCACGCACTCCGGGGAGATCGCGCTGTCCGCCGACTCCACGCTCATCCCCACCATGGGCATGGACGTCGCCTTCCCCGATCTGCCCGGCCGGCCGACGCTGACGGTGGTGGGCGTGGCCCGCTCGGTCACACAGACCGCAGACGCCTGGGTGGTTCCGTCCCAGATGCCGGCGCTCACCGAACCCGGCAGCGGCGGCTACCAGATGCTCTACCGCCTCGCCGACGCGGGCACCGCAGCGCGGATCACCGCGGGGGCCAGGGCCGTGACGCGATCCCTGCCGCAGGGAGCGGCCGTGGGGCGGCAGTCATGGCTGACCGTCAGGCAGACCGCCGAGCGCGACACCGCCCTGTACGTCCCCTTCCTCATGGCGTTCGGCGTCCTGGGCCTGGTCATGTCGGTGCTCATCGTCGGCAACGTCGTCGCGTCGGCCGTCGGCACGGGAACGCGCCGCATCGGCATCCTCAAGGCCGTCGGCTTCACGCCGTCCCAGGTCGTGCGGGCGTACGTGGCCCAGGCGTTGATCCCGGCCGCGGTCGGCACGGGGCTCGGTGTGCTCGCCGGCCACCTGCTCGCCGTGCCCGTGCTGGCCGAGACCGAGGAGGTCTACGGCACCGCGTCCCTGGTCATCGCGCCCTGGGTCGACCTGGCGGTGATCGCCGGGGTGCTCGGCCTGGTGGCGGTGACCGCGTGGGCCGCTGCCTTTCGGGCCGGGCGGTTGCGTACGGTCGATGCGCTCGCCGTCGGGCGCAACGCTTCCGCGGGACGCGGCCGCCCGGCGGCCCGGCTGGCCGGACGCCTGCCGCTGCCGCAGCCGGTCGCCCTGGGCCTGGCCCGGCCCTTCGCGCGGCCCGCCCGCGCGCTGGCCATGGGCGCGGCGGTGCTGTTCGGCGCCGTCGCCGTCACGTTCACCGTGGGGATGGGCGCCTCGCTCGGCCAGGTGACGAAGGCCAGGGCCCATGATGCCGCCGATGTCACCGTGCCCGCGCCCCCGCCGGACTTCGGCCCCCAAGGCCCCGGAACCGCCCCCGGTCCCGGTCCGCAGAGGCAGCCCAAGGCCGATCCCGCCGCGGTGACCGCGGTCATCGGGGCCAGCACCGGAACCGGGAAGCACTACAGCGCCGCGAAGGTACGGGCGACCGTGTCCGGCCTGACCGGCACCGTCGATGTGATCGCCTTCTCCGGCGACGCCTCCTGGGGCGGCTACACGATGGTCTCGGGGCGCTGGATCGGCGGGCCCGGCGAGGCCGTCGTCCCGACCCCCTTCCTGACCGCGACCGGCACCCGCATCGGCGACACCGTCACCCTGAACGGCCTGGCCGCGCCGGTCACGGTCCGGATCGTCGGCGAGGTTCTCGACCCCCGCAACGACGGCATGCAGGTCTTCACCGACGCCTCGACCCTCCAGGCCGCCCACCCCGATCTGACGGAGACGAGCCATCACATCGCGGTCAGGCCGGGCACCGATGTCTCCGGCTACGTCGACGCGCTGAACAGGGACCTGAAACCGCTGGGCGTCACCGCCCGCACCGGCGGGCTCGGCAACGGCGGCGACATGGTCGTCACGCTCAACGCGCTGTCCGTGACGCTCACGCTGATGCTCGTCGCCGTCGCCGCGCTCGGCGTGCTCAACGGCGTGCTGCTCGACACCCGGGAGCGCGTCCGGGAGCTCGGGGTCCACAAGGCGCTCGGCATGACGCCCCGTCAGACCATCGCGATGGTCGTCACCTCGGTCGTCGTGACCGGACTGGTCGCGGGCGCGCTGGGCGTGCCGCTCGGCGTCGCCCTGCACGGTCGGGTCATTCCCGCGATGGGCGACAGCGTGGGACTCCGCCTCCCCGATTCCGTCATCGCCGTCTACCACGCGGCCGAATTGCTCCCGCTCACGCTCGGCGGCCTGCTCATCGCCGCCCTGGGCGCGCTCCTGCCCGCCGGCTGGGCGGCGAGGACCCGCACCGCCACGGCCCTGCGCACCGAATAGCAGGTCAGGCCCGGGACCCGTCCCTCAGGCCGGGCCGGGTCCCGAAGCGAACGAAGGGTGACAGGGCAGGTGATGACCTGCATGGTCGAACACAGGGCTCCCCGGTTCCCGCCAGGTCACCTCCACGAACAGCTGATGGCCCTCGCGCACGGCGCGTCGTGACGGAAGGAGCCCCGGCGGGAAATCCGCCGGGGCCCCTTGCCGAGGTCAGCTTCTTCGGGTGAGGCGGAGATCCCCGGCCCGGCTCTCGCAACGGAACGAGAGCGCGAGGGCGACGCGCCCGGTCACCGGTTCGAAGTCCTCCCGTGCCGTCAGGACGCTCTCCCCGATGTGCTCCGCGAACGGTGTCGTTGCATCGAGCGCTCCCACGGTGACGAGCCCCGAGTCGCCCATGTCGTACCCGGCGTGCGGCTCCGAGGTCTCGACGACCAGGCACCAATCCGACCCGGTCGTGATGTGAACCGCGTGATCACTCTCATCGATCAGCCACACATCGAGCGGGCCGGCGGGGTCATCGGTGCCGTACACATGCCACGACGCGACGACCTTCGCGAGCCAGCGCCCCACCAGGCTGCGCGCGCTCACTTCAGCGCCATGAAGTGGGCACTGGCTCGGTGCTTCGGACTCCATCGGGCGACCGTACCGCCCGGCCGTCCGGGGAGAGCGATGGAACTCAGGCGCGTACCACCTCGCCCCCAACCCCCGGCACAGCGGGAGCCGTTCGCCGGTGCCGAGCACGTCGTGCTCCGATCAACCGGCACACGGCGTAGAAGAGGAACGAGATCGTCGTCACGTAGGGGCTGATGGGAACGCTGCTGCCGAGGGCGAGGAGAATGCCGCCCTCTGTGGCGAGTACGGCGAACAGCACGCTCAGCAGGGGCAGGAGCACCGGGGAACCCGTCACCCGGGAGGCCGCCGCGGCGGGGGTGACCACCAGGCTGAGCACCAGGAGCGCCCCGACGACCTGTACCGACAGGGCGATCGCGAGTCCGAGGACGAGCATGAAGGCCACGGACAGGCCCCGGACGGGCAGACCGCGTGCTTCGGCGACCTGCGGGTCGGCGCTGGCGAAGGTCAGCGGACGCCAGATGGCGGCGAGGACGACCAGCACCAGCGCGGACACCGCGAGCATCCATCCGGTCCGTGGGTCGTCGATGGCCACGATCTGCCCTGTCAGCAGGCCGAACTTGTTGGCCGAACGTCCCTTGTAGAGGGCGAGGAACAGGACGCCGAGCCCGAGCCCGAACGGCATCAGGACGCCGATGGCCGAGTTGCGGTCCCGGGCGCGGGCGCCGAGCGCGCCGATCGCCAGCGCGGCGACGAGCGAGCCGGCGATCGAGCCCGCCACCACGTTCACCCCGAGCAGCAGAGCCGCCGAGGCGCCCGCGAAGGACAGTTCGCTGATCCCGTGGACGGCGAAGGGCAGGTCCCGGAGCACCACGAAGACTCCGGTCAGTCCGCCGACGAGCCCCAGCACACCACCCACGATGAGGGAGTTGCGCACCAGACCCAGCAGCGCGCCGTAGTCCTGGAAGTCGAAGATCTGCTGCCATGTCCCGGCCGCCGTCATCATGGGCGCGCTCCGTCGGTCTCGCGTGCGTGCTCGGCGTCCGGTCCCGGGTGGTGCACCGGTTGCTGGTCGTGCGCTCCGACGACGACGATCCTGCCCCGCACGCGCAGCACGTCGACCCGCGAGCCGTACAGGGCCGACAGCGATCGCGAGGTCAGCACCTCCTCCGGCGGGCCGATGCGGTGTCCGTGCGGGGCGAGGTAGAGCACCTGGTCCACGAGGTCGAGGACGGGGTTGATCTCATGGGTCACGAACACCACGGCGGTCCCGTGGTCCCGGCGCCTGCGGTCGATGAGTTCCGTCACCGCCCGCTGGTGGTGGAGGTCCAGGGAGAGCGTGGGCTCGTCGCACAGCAGCACGCGGGGATCGGTGGCCAGGGCCTGGCCGATGCGTACGCGCTGCCGTTCGCCGCCAGAGAGGGTGCCGAGGGGTGCGTTCGCGTACGCCGACGCGCCGACGGCCTCCAGGACGGCGTCGATGCGGTGCCGGGTGGCGGCGCCGCGTCCGCGGAGCCCGAGCCGAAGCCCGAACCGGTGCCCGTCCAGGCCGTAGCCCACCAACTCGCGTGCCCGGACCACGTCGTGCGCCGGAGCGGTCCCCTGCTGCGGCACGTAGCCGATGTGGCGCGCGGCCCGCCGCGGATCGGCGCCGAGCACGCGCAGGGAGCCGAAGGTCAGTGGCCGGCGCCCCAGAAGGGCCTGGACCAGACTGGACTTGCCGGAGCCGTTCGGCCCGAGGACCGCCCAGAACTCCCCGGGCCGCACATCCAGGTCGAGTCCCTTCCAGAGGATGCGGTCCCCGTACCGGAGGCCGCCGTTCGTCATCCGGATCAGCGGCGCCTGCCTGCCCGGGACGTCGGCGTCGCCCGCGCGGGGCCCGGGTACGGACGGCGGGGTCTCCCCGGTCACTTGTTCAGGGCGTCGGCGAGTGCGTCGACGTTGTCGTTCATCCACGTCAGGTAGTCCTTGCCCGCGGGCAGCGTCTCGGTGACGGGCACCACGGGCACACCGGCCGCGTCGGCCGCCGACTTGACCTTCTCCGTCTGGGCGCCGGAGGTCTGCTCGTTGTAGACCAGGGCCTTGACCTTCCGGTCGGAGAAGAGGTCCAGGGTGGCCTGGAGGACCTTGGCGGACACGTCGTCGCCCTCCTCGACGGCCTCGCTGAACTCCTCGGGTGTGCGGTTGGCCAGGCCGGACGCTTCGAGCAGGTACAGCGGCACCGGCTCGGTGATCGCCACGCCCTCGCCCGCGTGCGCGGACTTGAGGGAAGCCTCCTTGTCCTGCAGCGCGGTGAGGCTCTTCTTGAAGGCCGCCGCGTTTCCGGCGAAGGTGCCGGCGTTGTCCGGGTCCGCCTTGCCCAGGGCATCGGCGATACGGTCGGCGACCTTGCCCATCGAGGGGAAGTCGTACCAGACGTGCTCGTTGAGTTCCCCGCCGGCCGGGGCGGTCCGGCCCGAGACCTCGACGGCGTTGACGACCTCCGGGGAGGCGTTGCCGCTCCCCAGCATCCGGTCGACGAAGTCGTCGTACCCGCCGCCGTTCTCCACCACGACCTTCGCCTTGGAGAGGGCGAGCTGGTTGCGGGTGCCGGCCTCGTATGAGTGCGGGTCCTGGGCGGGGTCGCTGATGATCGAGGTGACGTCGACCCGGTCGCCGCCTATGCGCTCGACGATGTCGCCGTAGACGTTCGTGGAGGCGACGACGGTGACCTTGGAAGCGGAAGCGGAAGCGGTGCTCCCGGCGCTCGCGGCCTCGTCGGATGAACCGCCGCAGCCGGCCAGCAGGCCGAGCGATGCGGCGCCGGCGAGCAGTCCGGCGAGACGGGAAGGGGTGCGGGACATGGGGGAGCCTCCAAGGCCGTAAGGGGTGCACGGACGACGCGTGCGGCCGGGGGCCGTACGCACCCGCGCAGCTTAGATGAAAATGAATACCAGTTTCGACATGGGGTGGGCAAGGGACCCCCGCGGGACCGTTCACCGCATGCGCCCGGATACTGCTGGGGTGCTGTTGACGCTGATCGACGAGGTGGCGGACGAGCCCCTGGGGTGGTTGAGCGCGGCCGAGGAGGACCGGGGTGCGCTGTCCGTCGCCGAGGTGGTGGCGGCCTTCGAGCGGACTGCTGCCGCCATCCGGCAGCGCATTCGCGAACGGGCCTTTTCCGGGGTCGCGACGTTCTATGTGTGGCACGACGAACAAGCCGGGCAGCTTCGGTGCTCGACCGGTTCCGTTTCCCCGGACGCGTTGCCGTTCGGTGCTGCCTACGCGGCTTCCGGCCGCCTCGCCCCGATCGTCGAGAGATTTCTGGCCGACGGCGAGCCGGGCCGCGTCGCCTGGTCGGACCTGGACGACGTGCGGAGCCTCTCGGGGCAGGCCGAGCCGGAGGTCGCGCCCCTCGATGTCTGGGTCAGCGGTGTCGGAGCCTCAAGCCGGCCGCTCCCGCCCGGGGCCGACGGCGGTCGGCGAGCCCGTGGCTCCGGGTGACTGGCTTCGATGCGAAAACGGGTATATGTCGGTAAGTGTCATGCTCACCGGGTGGTGACCTCTTCGCTGGCAACCGGCACCCGGCGGCTCGTGCACCTGCGAGGCGCCACGGAAGGAGCCCAGATGACGAGCGCAAGCCCGCACAGCCCGCACGACCAGCACACGCACACCCACGGCGAAGGCTGCGGCCACGTGTCCGTGCCGCACGGGGACCACACCGACTACGCCCACGACGGGCACATCCACCGCACCCACGACGGCCACGTCGACGAGTGCGTCGCGCCGGCCCACGCGGTTCACGAGGACCACGCGCACCGGCACGCGGAGGGTTGCGGCCACGTCTCCGTGCCGCACGGCGATCACAACGACTACATCCACGACGGGCACCGTCACGCGGCCCACCAGGGGCACTGGGACGACCATTGACGGCCGTGGTGCCGCGGGAGCGGCTCCGGGCCGGCGCCAGGCCGGAAGTCAGGCCTGACGCCGGCCCGGGCTCCGCAGCGCCTCGTCGATGTTGGCCCGGTACGTGCGCAGTGCGCGCAGGCCGGCGGCGTAGTGGCCGCGGTGGCGTGAGATGTCCGCGGCCTGCTTCTCCGCCTGTACGGCGTGCCAGAGTTCGGCCGTGTGATGGCGGCGCTTGCAGGCGACGTCAGCGACGGCCGTGCCCCGTTCCCGCTCTGTGTGGCGGGTGTTGCCGTCGCTGCCACGGTGCCAGGCGCTGTCCACGTACGCCGCGACGGGGTCCGGATAGCGGGTGAATCCCTCCGCGCCCATACAGCGGGACCATGCGTCCCAGGCTGCCCGCAGGCGCGGGTCGCGCCTGACCGCCTTGTCCACCTCGACCGTTCGCCGGGCCGCGTAGAGCCAGTCCGAACTGAAGTCGATGCCGCGCCCCAGTCGCCGGCCCGCCTCGGAGTTGCAGTCGGGCCAGTCCGCGTATTCGGCGTCGGTCATGCGGCGGCCCTTGGACCGGGCGGCCGCTGCCGGGTCCCAGCCGTAGCCCCAGCGGCGGGCGTCGTCCGGATCGAGGACGCCGTAGTCGGTGGTGACGGCTACCCCCACGACAGGGTCGTGGGGGTAGCGCGGATCGAGAGGGAAGTCCGGGTGGCCGCGGTCCGCCATGCACTGCCGCACGAGCAATGCCGATGCCCGCTGGGATCGCTGGTAGTCCCGCGGTGTGAAGCTGTAGCGGTCGAAGGGAAGGGGGCCGAGGTCCGACGCCGTACGGACGACCTCCAAAGGCTCCGGGCCGGAGGCGCAGATCGCCGCCAGCACCGCCACCCCGGCCGTGACGCCCAGCCGCCACCCCCACCTCACCATGACCCGGGATGCTAGCGGGTGGCATGTACGCGGTCGGCCGCGGGCTGCCCCGGTGGCCGAAGTGCCGCTGACGTGGCCGACCTTGGGGGCTGGGCGGGCCGCTGCGCCGGAGACCCCCGTTCGCCCCGGCTACCGTGCGGCGGGCGGGGGCGGCGGCGGGGGTGCCCAGGTCCGCAGGTGGTCGACGGTCACCGTGAGTGCGGTCCGCAGTGGGGCCGTGGAGCCGGTGATCCGGCCCATCATGGCTCCGCCCTGGACGGCGGCGAGGACCGCTGTGGCGAGTTCGTCCACGTCGGCGTCCTCGCGGAGCAGCCCGTCGGCCCGCATCGCCGTCAGCCCCTTGGTGAGGGCGGCGTGCCAGCGTTCGAGGTGGTCGGCGAGCAGTTCCCGGACACCGGGAACGGTCTGCGGCGACTGCCCGCTGAGGGCTGTCAGCGTGCAGTAGCCGTCGCCGTCGCCGGGGGCGTTGAGCCGGAGGATGAGCTCCTGCCACTGCTCCCAGGCCTCCCAGCTGTCGAGCCCGTCGAGGAGTGGGCGCTGCTGCTCCAGGACGCGCTGTGAGCAGTCCTCGGCGACGGCGAGCAGGAGCTGGGTCTTGCCCTCGGGGAAGTAGTGGAACAGCTGGCTCTTGCTCGTGCCGGTGGCGGCGCGGATGCCGTCGAGACAGGTCTCGGCCGCGCCTTTGACCGCGACGAGCTGTGCGGCGCCCGCGATGATGCGCGCCTTGGTCGCCGCACCCTTCTTCGTCAGCATGGCGCCACTATAAGTGACTGGACTTCCCGGTCCAGAGGGTGCTCCCCAGTTCTGGACTTGCGGGTCCAATTTCCCCCGTCCATGCTGGCGGCTGTCAGGAGATGGACCCAACGGTCCAGTCTGCTCCCCTGCCCTCATGGCCGCGCCCGCCCCGGCGCGCGAGGCCGGAAAGCGAGTGAATCCATGCCGGTCGACAACGACGCTCTGGTCCGCGCATTCGTCGAGGCGTTCAACGCCAAGGACACCGACCGTCTGCTGCCCTTCCTCCACGCCGACGTCGTCTTCCGCAACTACGGCGACGACGAGATCCGCGGCCGGGACGCCCTGCTGGAGATGTGGCGGAACGTCTTCCGCACCTTCGAGCGGGTCGAGTTCGAGACGGTCCACCAGGCCGTCAACGGTGACGTCGTCATAGCCGAGCAGGTCCACGGCCTCGCCCTCCCGGGCGGTCCACTGGCCCCGGTGATGAACATGGCGGTCTACGAGATCCACGACGGCCGGATTGCCGCGTGGCGCGACTACACCAACCCCGTCCACGCCCGCACGCTCCTGAGCTGAACCGGGCGCCCGTGCCCCGCCGGTCCCCGAGTCCGTCCGGCCCCGTCGCCGGTGGCCGGGCGTCCATCCCGCCCCGTAAGGAGAACCACGATGAACGACGTCGAGCGCCTGACCGCGATCGAGGAACTGCGCCGCCTGATGGCGCGGTACGTCCGCTACGCCGACCAGAAGCGGTGGCAGGACCTGGCGGGCCTGTTCACCCCCGACGGCAGTTTCACCCCTCACAAGCCCGACGGTTCGGTGTGGCTGCGGATGAACGGCCGTGCGGACATCGCCGCCACGGTCGGTGCGAGCAGCGGCCCCGACGACGTCCTGGTCCACCACCTCTTCTCCGACGAGATCGACGTCGAGTCGGCGACCGGCGCCCGCGGCACCTGGTCGATGGAGGACATCATCACCCGGCCCGAGGACGCCGAGGTCAACCCGGACTTCCCGTTCAGGGGCATGCACGGCTACGGCCACTACCACGCCCGTTTCGTCAGGACCGGCGGCGCCTGGTACATCGCCGAGCTCGAACAGACCCGGCTGCGGCTGGACTTCGCCTACTGACGGTGCCCCCGTCGCACGGTACCCCCCACCTTCCCCCCTCGCGAGAAAGCAGTGCACCCATGGCCGACAAGCACACGTCTCCGTCGCCGGAACGCTTCACCATCGACGTCGCGCAGGACGTCCTGGACGACCTCACGGACCGCCTGAGGAAGACGCGCTTCTTCGACGACCTGGACAACGAGGAGGAGTACTACGGTGTGAGCACCGCCTACCTCAAGCCGCTGGTCGAGTACTGGGCCGACGGCTTCGACTGGCGCGCGGCCGAGAAGCGGCTCAACGTCCACGAGCAGTTCACGGTGGAGATCGACGGTACGCCCGTCCACTTCGTCCGCAAGCCCGGCAAGGGCCCGAACCCCACCCCGCTGCTGGTCCTGCACGGCTGGCCGTGGCCCGGTGAGTTCAGCCACCCGCTCCTCGACCCCCTGGCGGACCCCGCCGCCCACGGCGGCGACCCGGCCGACGCCTTCGACGTGATCATGCCGACCCTGCCGGGCTTCGCGTGGTCCACCCCCCTCACGCGGGGCGACCTCAACTACTGGAAGATCGCCGACATCCTCCACACCCTCATGACCGAGGTGCTCGGCTACGAGAAGTACGGCTCCCTGGGCTCCGACTACGGCGCCCTGGTCACCAGCGCCCTCGGCCACAAGTACGCCGACAGCCTCATCGCCCTGCACTTCGGCCACGACCTGCCGCCGGGCCTCTTCCAGCACGACCGCTACTGGGACCTGACCATGGGGCAGCCCGTCCCCGCGGACGCCTCACCGCAACTGCGCGACGACATCATGAAGTTCCACTCCACCTACGCCTCCCACGTCGCCGTGCACATGCTGGACGCCTCGACGCTGACGCACGGTCTGAACGACTCCCCGATCGGCATGCTCGCCTGGCTGCTGCAGCGGTGGAAGAAGTGGAGCGACAAGAACGCCGACTTCGACGCCGTCTTCTCCCGCGACTTCGTCCTGACCCAGGCCACCGTCTTCTGGGTGACGCAGTCCATCGGCACCTCGATCCGCATGTACCGCAACACGGTCCGCCACCCCTGGACGCCGTCGCACGACCGGCGGCCGGTGGTCGAGCCCCCGGCCGGCTTCACCTTCCTGCTCGGTGACGTCTACCCGCCCGGGGTCCGCACGGTCGAGGAGCGCATCGCCGCCTTCGTGCACGGCCCGTCGTACGACTCGTTCAACGTGGTCAACGTCAATGCCCACCTGAAGGGCGGCCACTTCGGCCACTTCGAGAACCCCGAGGCCTTCGTCGGCGACGTCCGCGAGACCTTCCGCAAGGTGCGCTGACCCCCGTCGCCCGACGCCGACGCCGACGGGCAGGCGCCCCGGCCGGCCTCCGGCCCGGTCAGGCGGCGGCCGGGGCGGCGGGCCCGGCGATCTCCAGCGCCTGACGGCGCGCCCGCGCGTGCGCCTCCTCCAGCGAGGCGCGGTGCTGGGGGAGCAGGTGCCCGAGCGAGGGGACCGTGGGCGCGTAGGTCAGTTCGGGAGTGATGGGACGGACGTCCAGGCCCATCAGCCGCGGATCGCCGAGGATGGTCTCCAGCGCCGGCATCAGGAAGTCCTTGCCGTGCTGGGGCGCCCCGGGGCCGTAGCCGCCGCCCCGGGCGGAGACGACGACGGCGGGGCGGCCCGCGCTCGGCGCCGGGCCGGGCAGCCCGATCGTCCTGCCGACGATCATGACGTGGTCCAGCCACGCCTTGAAGACCGAGGGCATCGCGTAGTTGTAGAGCGGCACGGCGAAGAGGTAGGCGCCGGCGCCGAGGAACTCCTCCACCAGCTCGTCCTGGAGCCGGGCCGCGGCCTTCTGCTCAGGGGTGTGCTCGTGGGCGGGGGTCGTACGGGACAGGATGCCGGCCGCGTCCAGGTGGCCGACGGGGTCGAGTGCGAGGTCGCGGCGGACGACGTCGCCGGACCAGGCGGCGGTGAAGGAGTCGGCGACCTTGCGGGAGACGGACGCGTCGCCGGAGGCGGAGGCGTCGATGCGCAGCAGGTAGGACATGGTGGTGGCTCTTTCGCTTGCGTACGTGTGGTGACCGGGTGCCGGGCCCGGTGGGCCCGGGTCGGTCAGGGCGCGGGATGCGGGGGGACCACGCAGCCGTCCGGTCCGCAGGCGGCCGCGGCCGTCCCGCCGAGGACCGGAAGGGGCCGGGGCTCCGGGTGGGCCGCTTCCCAGGCCCTGGTGATCGCGGCCAGCAGCTCCTCGGTGCCGACGGCGCCCGGTACGGCGTATGCGCCGTCCAGGGTGATGAAGGGCATCCCGCGCGCCCCGAGGCGCTCGGCCTCGCGCTGGTCGGCGGCCACCCGGGCCAGGTAACGCCGGTCGCGCAGCGCCTCCGCGGCCTCCTCGCCGTCGAGGCCGGCCTCGACGGCGAAGTCGAGGACCTGCTCGATGGTCCACAGCTCGCGCCCCTGCCCGAAGTGGGCCCGGAACATCGCCGTCCACACCTCGCCGCCGCGCCCCTGGTCGGCGGCGAGGGCGAGCAACTCGTGGGCGTGGTCGGTCGGCCCCAGGGTCCGTTCCAGCGCGTGGAAGGGCTCCAGCCCCTCGGCCCGGGCGGCGCGCTCGATCGGCGTGAAGATCTGCTCGCCCCGTGCCTCGGAGATCCCGTGGCTGTCCAGCAGACGGCGCTGCGTGATGCCCGCGCGGGGCAGGTCGGGGTGGAGCTGGAAGGAACGGTGGACGATCCGAACCTCGTCTGCGTGCTCGAACCGCTCCAGCGCCAGCCGCAGCCGGTTGTCGGTCAACGCGCAGTACGGACAGACGATGTCGGACCAGAAGTCGATCTGCATGGTGGGCCTCTCCCGAAACTCACTTTCTGTTCGTAGCCTCACTCTGCATTAGTGTGAGAAGCGATACAAAAGGCACATTGATGTGCGTGGGTCACGGCAGGGAGGCGGCGGACGTGGGCGGCGGCAGCGGGATGCGGCAGGGACGCACGAACGTGAGGGCGAGCGTGCGGCGCGTACCCGGTCCGTGCGCGCGGTGGGGCGACGGCGACGCGGACTTCATCCGCGAGATCCTCGACCTGGTCGGCGACAAGTGGAGCGTGCTGATCATCGGCACCCTCTCCGACGGGCCCGTGCGCTACTCCGACCTCGCGCAGGCCATCCCCGGCATCTCCCAGCGGATGCTCACCCTCACCCTCAAGCAGCTCCAGCGCAGCGGCCTGATCGACCGCACCGCCCACGCCGAGGTCCCGCCGCGCGTCGAGTACTCCCTGACCGCGCTTGGCGGCTCCCTGCTGTCCACCGTGCTGGAACTGGCCTCGTGGTCGGCGGAGCGGCACGCGGAGATCCGCCGCCACCAGGAGACCTACGACGCGGGCACCGTCTAGGAGTTGGCGGAGCGGAGCTTCGCCGTGTTCCGCACGCGGGCCGTCGGCAACCGTCTCGACCGGGGGCCACGTCGCAGGGGGTTGCCGACGCTGATCGCCAGGACTTTTTGAGCGCGTTCAAATATGCTGTCCCCGGGGTGCGAGGGCCGAGGTGGCGGATCGCGTGGGGAGGGCCGGCATGGGTCGGAGTGTTCGGGGCCGGGGTGTTCGGGGCCGGGGTGCCGGCGTGGTGGTCGCGTGCATGCTCACGACGTCATGCACGGGCGGGCTCGCCGCAGCGGTGTGGGCCGCGGAGATACCGGCGGATCAGCTCACAGGACGGTGGACCAGCGGGTCGGGCACATCGCTGACGTTCCGCGAGGATCACACGTTCAGCAGCGTCAGACCTGCCGGCATGCCGTCGGCGACCCATTGTGTTGATCCGTCGGTGCTGGCATCGGGCCGATGGGCGTTCGAAGTCTTCCCCGAGGAGGGCGGGTTCGGCACTTACGACGAGACCGCCATGCGCGGAAGCGTGGTCTCACTGCGGTTCGCCGACGGCGGCTGCGAGGTGACGGCCTATCTGTTCGGCGACGAGGACGACCCTGTGCTCTGCCCGACCGATGACACCGATATCGGCTGCCCTGAAGAGGACTATCTGAAGAGGACTACCTGAAGCGTGAGCAGGCAGCACCGGAAAGCCCCTGAGTGTGCCGGGGGAGCGGTGGTGGAGGACGACCCGAGACAAGAGCGCAGTAGTTGTCGTCAGGGAGAGTCCGTGCGGATCCGGAGGTATTCCACGTTTGCCGGCGTCGTCGAACACAAGCCGTCCGGTTCCTCCGCGGCGCCCATCGCGCTGAGTCGTACACAGGTCGTGGCCACATCCCACACGTCCCGCCTCCCGGCCCGTTCTGTGTCCTGGGAAGGCGTGCATGTTCGGGTTCACCCGAATTCGGCGGGCGCAGGCATCAGTTCCCGGCTCGGCTACGAACGAAGCGGCTGCCAAGGCCCGCGAGGGCGACGGCAAGCAGGACTGTGCCGATCGAACCGTCGGATTGGGCGGTTCCGAAGCCGTGGATCACCGTGATGACCGCGGCGAGGAGAAGACCGCCTCCCAGCAGGCGACTCCACGTGAGGCTCGCGTTCATTGCTTCCCCCTGATCGTCGTGATTGCCATCCGCCTGTCCTGGCCGGCCTCGTGGACGGCCGGCAGCAGTGCGAGACGTCCGGGATCGGCGAGGAGGGGAACCGGCTTGCCCCGGGCGGCCACGGACTCGCGGACACGGTGGCCGGCGCGCTCGGCGGGAACGAGGTGCATGGGCCTCATCTGCACAGGCCGGGGACGTGATCTCCGATACCTGTCCGGCTGCGCAGCCTTGCAGGCGTCCCACCAGGCCTTCTAGGGTGAGGGCGCCGTGGTGCTCGGGAAGACCGGTGACAGCTGACACAAGCTCACTCCGGAGCGGCCCTCGCCACTGTGATCGGGTAGTTCCCGCCTCTTCCGCCGTCGGCGGTGCCACTGGCCTTTCAAGGGCCGGGAAGGCAGAGGCGGGCGCGCTTCGCCCGTAAGCCAGGAGACCGGCCGCGGCATCTCACGAAGTGATCCACGAGGTGCTGGAGCGTGACCGCATGACCCTGCCCACGTCCGACCTGCCCGCGGCCTTCCGCTGGCGGCGCGAGGACACCGTCCGTACCGTCGGCCTGATGGCGGTGATCGTGGCGCTCCACGTCGTCGCCTTCGGGATCCTCTTCCTCCTGGTGGTACCGAACCACTACGAGGTCGGCTCCAAGGCCTTCGGTCTCGGCCTCGGCGTCACCGCCTACACGCTGGGCATGCGGCACGCCTTCGACGCCGACCACATCGCCGCCATCGACAACACCACGCGCAAGCTCATGGCCGATGGCAAGCGCCCCGTCTCGGTGGGCTTCTGGTTCGCCCTGGGGCACTCCAGCGTCGTCGTGCTCCTGGCGGCCCTCGTGGCCGCGGGCACGCAGCTCGCCGGCACTCTGGCCGACGAGGACTCCAGTGCCCACCAGACGCTCGGGGTGGTCGGCACCACCGTCTCGGGCACCTTTCTGTACGCCATCGCAGCGCTCAACCTCGTCGCGCTGACGGGCATCCTCCGGGTCTTCAAGAGCATGCGCCAGGGGTCCTTCGACGAGTCAGAACTCGAGGCGCACCTGGACTCGCGCGGCTTCATGAACAGGATCCTGGGCCGGCTGACGAAGGCGATCACGCGCCCGGGCCAGATGTACCCCCTGGGCTTCCTGTTCGGGCTGGGCTTCGACACGGCCACCGAGGTGGCCCTCATGGTCATGGCCGGCAGCGGGGCCGCGGCAGGGCTTCCGTGGTACGCGATCCTCTGCCTGCCACTGCTGTTCGCCGCCGGCATGAGCCTGTTCGACACGCTCGACGGCACCTTCATGAACTTCGCCTACCAGTGGGCGTTCTCCAACCCGGTCCGCAAGGTCTACTACAACCTCACGATCACCGGCCTGTCGATCGCGGTCGCCTTCCTCATCGGCACCATCGAGCTCGTCGGGGTCCTCCACGACAAGCTCCACCTGACGGACGCCTTCACCAGTTGGATGGCCGCACTCGACCTCGACAACGTCGGCTACGTGATCGTCGGCCTGTTCGTGGCCGTATGGGCCGTCGCGATCGCCTACTGGCGTTTCGCCAAGGTGGAGGATCGCTGGGCCGCGCGAACCGCCGGCAGCGGCTGACGCCCGCCCGGTCGTCAGACGCCTCCGGTCCGGCACGGTGAATGTGCCGGACCGGAGGCAGTGCCTGTCCCGTTTTCCGCTGTGACGTCAGGCGCGACGAGGCCTCAGGCAGAGACCGATCACGACGTCCACGACGAGGAAGGCGAGCAGGGTGATGCCAAGGAGGGGCAGTGCCCAGCCCAGCGCGGCGACCAGCGGGACGCCGACGATCAGCACCGGCAGGGGCACCTGCCGCCACGTCCCCCGTGCCGGGGCCTTGCCGACCGCCGCCGTGCGGTCGTCACGGGTGGGCCGGCGCTGCCACCACATGCGGTAGCCCCACACGATGACGCAGATCAGCCCGAGCGCGATCAGCGCCAGCAGGATCTGGTTGACGATGCCGAAGAGCAGCCCCATGTGGGCCTGGACGCCGAGCTTGCTGAGCTTGGCCAGGACCGGGTAGTCCGCCCACCGGCTCTCCGAGGTCACCTCGCCCTTGGCGGCGTCGACGGCGACCTGGTCGTAGTGGACCGGCCAGAGGGCGTCGTCCTGGGCCACCGTCCAGGCGCTCTCCGCGTCCGCGGGCGGCGTCAGCTCCACCCGGCCGCCCAGCCCGGCGTCGCGGGCCACCGCGAGGACCGCGTCGAAGTCGGCCGGGTCCGTCGACGCGGCGCCCTGGCCGGCGCCGTGGCCGGCGTGCCCCGCGTGCTCGCCCTCGGCCGGGGCGGTTCCGCCGGGCAGTGCCGTCTCCAGTTCGGGCGCGTGCCCCTTGGCCGCGTCCAGCAGCTGACCGAACCGGTCCCCCGCGTAGTGGGACCACGTCAGGCCGGTGGCGCTGAGGGCCAGCAGGCCGACGGCGATCCACACGCCGGTGGCCGCGTGCCAGCCGCGGGTGCGCCGTACGCCGCGGGCGGAGCGGTCCGGCAGGAGAACGCCGCGCGCCGACCTGGCGCGCTGTCCGCGGGCGCGGCCCAGCCACAGGACGAGACCTCCCGCCACGATCACCCACAGCCAACTGGCGGCGAGCTCCGAGTACATGCGGCCGGTCTCGCCGAGGTGCAGATTGCGGTGCAGGTCGTCCAGCCACGTGGTCAGCGGCGTCGAGCCGAACCACGTGATGAGGTCGCCCTTGACCTCGGCGGTGTACGGGTCGACGAACACCGTGCGCTGCTTCTCGTCCAACTCCGGCAGGGACAGCACCACTCGCGTGGTGTCCTCCGGGCCGGGAGGGGTGATCACCGAGGCGAGCGTGCCCTCCGGGTGTGCCTTCCGGGCCGCCGCGATCTGCTCCGCGAGCGGCCGCGGTTCGCCCCCGGCCTTCGCCACGGTGAGCTGGTCGCCGTAGACGAGCCGGTCGAGCTGCGGCGTCAGGGTATAGGCCAGCCCCGTGAGCGCGGCCACGAGGAGGAAGGGGGCGACGAACACCCCCGCGTAGAAGTGCAGCCGCACGAGCAGCGCTCGTACGGCGCTCCATGAACGGCCCGGCCGGGAGGGGCCGGTCCCTTGAGGAGTCGGGACCACGGCGGGGCGGGCGGCCTCCGCCACGGCCTCCTCGCGGTCGTCTCTGGGCGCGTGTTCCTGTGTCGAAGACATGTGTGCATCCCCATTCGGCACCCGGCGCGCAGGGCGCGGGCGCTCGCGAAGTCGACGATTCGGTCCGCCTCGACGGCGGTACGGCGTGACACGCCCGCCGCACCCGGGAGCGCGTGGAGGCGCCGGGCAGGCAGTGCGCGCGGGCACGCCGGACTGCGTCCGTCATCGCGCCGGGGCGAGACGGACGGTCAGAAGGACATCGCGGGCTTCGGCGGGCCGCGGCGCGTGACGCCGTGCCACAGAGCCACCTGCCGCGGCAGGCGGGGAGGGGCGAGGAAGGAAGCGGGCCTCGCGGGGTCCGGCGGGTTGACGGCGGCCGGGACGCGTACGACCAGGCGCAAGGGAGCGAAGAGGGAGACGGCCAGGGAGCGGCCGAGCTGGAAGGCCGCGGCCTCGCCCCGCCACAGCCACAGCCCGCACAGCACCGCGGCCAGGGCGTGGGCGGAGACCATGCCGATGGACCCGTCGTCCATGGCGGCGGTGGCCATGGGCATGGCGTCCGCGGCCGGGACCGGATGGCCCGCGGTCATCTCGCCGGTGCCCGCGGGGGCGGTGGCGAAAGCCTGGGCGAGATTGAACCAGCCGTGCAGGGCGAACTGGGTGGCGACGGTCGCCCCGGTGACCGCCGGAGCACCGCGCTCACGGCGACCGGCCAGCCACCACGCGCCGGCGGTGGTGGCGGCGAACGCGTACCCCACCGCCCAACCCGGAACGGCCCGCGACATCAGGGCGTGACCGAGACCCGTCACCGCCACGCACACGGCCGCGAACACCGCGGCGCGCGCGAGACGGAAGCCAGGCCCGGACGTCATGACGAGCAATGATGCCAGTCGCCACCCGAATGAGGGATGGGGCGCGCGGAAGCACCCGTGGCGCACGGACAGTTGTGCTAAACGCCCGGGATTCCGGACGCGCCGGTCGACGGCAAGTGAACGCGGCGCCCCGACCGGCGACCCGGCGCAGGTTCCGTCGTCAGGTCACGCGTTCCCGGGAGCCTCCAGGACCAGGCGGATCTCCGTCACCTTGTAGCCGGCGCGGTCGAAGGCGGCGGCCATCGGGGCGTTCGTGGTGTCCGTCGTCGCCGTGATGCGCTCGGCGCCTTCGGCGGCGTGGAAGCGGGTGATCTCGGCGAGGATCTCGTCGATCAGGCCCCGGCCGCGCTGCTCGGGTACGACGCCGAGGTAGCCGACGTTGCGGTTGTACGGTGTGGCGGAGGGGACGGCCAGACCGGCGAGGGTGCCGTCGGGGAGTTCCGCCAGCCGCCACCAGGAGCGCTCTCCCGGGCAGTCCAGGTAGAACCGCAGGTCCTCCTCGGCCAGTTGCCCCGCGTCCTTCGTGCGCAGTTCGTCCAGGGTCGCCTGGTCGAGGCTCCCGGCCGACACCCGGACGAAGGCCCCAAGGAACTCCTCGTCGCCGCCCTCGCGGAACGTCAGCCGGCCGCCGGCCCCCGGCAGTCCCGCCGCCGGCGTCCACTCGTAGCGCAGCCGCTGGATCTCCCGGTTCAGCCCCGTGCGCCGGCCCGCTTCGCGCCGCCAGGCGACGGCCTCGGTCAGTGCTGGGTGGCTCCGCCAGTCCGCGGGGAGCGACATGTTGTACAGGGGGCGCGTGCCGAAGGCGGCGTGCCCGGCGTCGAGCAGCGCGGTGGCGACGGCGGCCGGATCGGCGACCGTGGAGCGTACCTGGAGGCAGTCGAGGGCGATGGGCCGCGCGCTGTCGGCGCGGCCCCACCACAGGGCGCGGGCGAGGACCCGTCCGTCCTCGTCCTCGGCGAGCCAGGTCCATTCCGGGCGGAACCGGTCGGCGGCCAGCTCCTCCTGTACGCGTTCGGCGGTCAGGGCGGCGACGGGACCGTCGGCGGGGTACGCGGCGGCACGGTCGAGGGCGGTGGGGTCCGCGGTGGCGGGCAGGAATCGCATCCGGCCCATGATCGGGAAGGGGCGGCACCGGAGCAAAGCATTAACCACCGCCTGCGCCGCGGGGACCCGGGATAGGGTGCACGCTCGTGGAGCGGATCTTGGTGGTGGGTGTCACGGGCTCGGGCAAGTCCACGCTCGCGCGGGCCCTGGGCGTTCGACTGGGCTTGCCCTACCACGAGATGGACGGCCTGTACTTCAACGGCCCCGGCTGGGCGGTGAACGGCGCGTTCTCCGAGGATGTGGCGCGGCTCGCCGCCGGTCCCCGCTGGGTCGTCGACTCCCTCGGCTATCCCGACGTCCGCGATCTGCTGTGGGGGCAGGCCGACACCGTGGTGTGGCTGGACTACCCCCGGCGCGTCGTCATGCCCCGCGTCCTGCGCCGGTCCGTGCGGCGCACCGTCACGCGCGAGGCGCTCTTCGGGGGCAACCGGGAATCCTGGACCGGCTGGCTCAGCCGGGAGCATCCGGCATGGTGGGCCTGGTCCCAGCACAGGGGCCGTCGTCTCGAGATCGAACGCCGCGCCGGCGATCCCCGCTTCGCGCCCCTCGACACGCACCGCTTCGGCCGTCCCGGGGAGACCGCGGCCTGGCTGGCCTCCCTCTGACCCCGGTCACCGCGTGCGCGTACCGCTAGGGAAGCTCGATCGCCGCAGGTCAGGGGCGTTCCTGTCACTCCCGTCCGCTTACTTTATTGAACAATCCACAATCGTGTTACGCTTCCGACATGGGACGGAACGGGGATTTCGACGTCGACCGCGCGGTCGACAGGGCGATGGACCTGTTCTGGCGGCGCGGCTGCACCGGGACCTCCCTGCAGGACCTCCTCGACGTGCTGTCGATCGGAAGCCTCGGCTTCTACGCGGCCTTCGGTTCGAAGGAGCAGTTCTACCGCCGCGCCCTCGAACGGTGCTCCGCTCTCCAGGCGGAGGACCTGGTGAAGATCCTCGAGCACGCGACCGAGATCCGGCCCGCGGTGCGACAGGTCCTCGCCGCCATGACCGAGGGGGATCGAGCGGACCCCTCGCCGGGTTCCCCTGGGGCCGGCGAGGTCACCGGCAACGACGCCGGGCTCTCACCGGCCGAGCGCGCCGTCGCGGCGTTGCGCAAGGTCGAGTCGGCGCTCGCGGGCGCCCTGGACCGGGCCAAGGCGCGGGGTGATCTTCCGCCGGGCAAGGACCCGGTCGAGCTCGCCCGCTTTCTGACCACCTTCGTCCAGGGTCTTCGGATCCTGGGCAGAGCCCGGCTCGGGCGCTCCTTCGTCGAGGACGCCCTCGCCGTGGCGATGCGCGCCCTGGACTGATCGCGAGCGGGCCGCTCCCCGGGCGCGACGAGCGGGTCCCGTTTCCGCATGCCTTCATTCTGTATCGATTACTCCACAAAGGATTGTCATGGAACTCCACCTCAAGGACAAGGTCGCCGTCGTCACCGGAGCCAGCAAGGGCATCGGCCTGGCCGTCGTCGAGGCGATGGCCCGCGAAGGCGTCCACGTCGTCGCCGGCAGCCGCGCCTCCACGCCCGAACTCGACGCGCTGGCGGCCGACTACGACGTCGCGGTCGTGCCCGTCGACCTGGCGACCCCGGACGGGGCCGAGACGCTGGTCCGCCACGCCGCGGAGCGGCACCACCGGATCGACATCCTCGTCAACAACGTCGGGGCCGCGGAACCGCGCAACGGCTTCCTCGAGATCGGCGACGCCGACTGGCAGCGGATCTTCGACCTGACCTTCTTCAGCGCCGTCCGCGCCAGCCGCGCCGCACTTCCCCACCTGGTCGGGGCCGAGGGCGCGGCGATCGTCAACATCGGCTCGATCAACGCCCGGTTGCCCTTCCCGATGGTCGTGGACTACTCGGCGGCCAAGGCCGCGCTGCACAACTTCGGCAAGTCGCTGTCCGAGGAGTTCGGGCCGAAGGGCGTCCGCGTCAACACGATCTCTCCCGGCCCGGTCCGCACCCCGTTCTGGACGGCCCCGGGCGCCTTCGCGGACGCCACCGCCGCTGCTGCCGGAACCACGGCCCAGGAGGCCCTGGACGTCGTCGTGCCCCAGAGCATGGGCATCACCTCGGGCCGGATCACCGAGCCGCAGGAGGTCGCCGACCTCGCCCTCTTCCTGGCCTCGCCGGTGGCGGGGAACATCACCGGCGCCGAGGTGGTCATCGACGGCGGCCAGATCAAGACCCTCTGAGCGCGCCCCCTCCGCGGCCGAGCCCCTCCCCTCGGCGGGAGTCCGGGCTTCCGGCCCGGCGTCGCGGAGCGGCGTTCCCCGCGGCCGCCGCACCTGACCATCCCGAGAATCCGTTGCTGAGCGAATGGAGACACCCATGACCGTCGACGAACCGATCACGCCGGAGCCGATCCTCCAACTGGGCCTGGGGTTCATGGCGTCGAAGACCCTATTGAGCGCAGTGGAGTTGCAGGTCTTCACCGTCCTGGCGGCCGGCGGCCGGGACCGCGATTCCCTCGCCGGCGCGGTGGGCCTCCACCCGAGGTCCTCGGCGGACTTCCTCGACGCCCTGGTGTCGCTGGGCCTGCTCAACCGCGACGACGACGGCGTCTATCACAACAGCCCCTCCGCCGACGTCTTCCTGGACCGGGCCAAGCCCTCCTACGTCGGCGGAATCCTGGAGATGGCCGACACCCGCCTCTTCGGCTTCTGGGACCACCTCACCGACGCCCTGCGCACCGGCGTCCAGCAGAACGAGGTCACCCACACCGGGGCGCCCTTCTTCGCGACGCTGAGCCAGGACCCCGTCGCGTGGCGCAACTTCCTCAACGGCATGAACGGCGTCAGCACCCCCCTCGCCGGCGCGCTCGCCGCCGACTTCGACTGGACCGGCCGCCGGCACGTGGCCGACCTCGGCGGCGCACTGGGAGCCGTGCCCGCCGCAGTGCTGCGATCCCACCCCGAGATGACCGGCACAGTCTTCGAACTTCCCCCGGTGCGGCAAGTGTTCGACGAGTACGTCGCCGCGCACGGCCTCTCCGACCGGCTCTCCTTCCACGGCGGCGACTTCTTCTCCGACCCCCTGCCTGCGGCCGACGTCTACGTCATGGGCCAGATCCTCCACGACTGGAACCTCGAGCAGCGGCGGTTCCTGCTCCGCAAGGCCTACGACGCCCTGCCCGACGGCGGCACCCTGATCGTCTACGACGCCATGATCGACGACGACCGGCGCCGCAACACCTACGGCTTCATGCTCTCGCTGAACATGCTCATCGACACCGAGGGCGGCTCCGAGTACACCGTCGCGGACGCGACCCGGTGGCTGACGGAGGCCGGCTTCGCCAAGACCAGCGCCCGCCCCCTCATCGGCGGTTACACGGCTGTCTACGCCACGAAGTGACCGGCGCGCCGCCGGTCAGCGCACCGGCGCGCTCCCGCCGTCGCGGGTGACGACGTGCATGGCCCCCTCGTGCAGGTCGAGGCAGGCGGTACCGGCCGGCTGCCCCGACCGTACGAGGGGGCCCGGGCCCCGGAAGGCGGCGGTGCGCAGCCGGAAGGCCTCGGGGCCGGTGCATTCGACGGTGCGCAGCCGCCACGCCGCGGCCGGAACCTCCTCCGTGCCGGGCGGCAGGGCGAGTTGGAGCCGTGCGCCGGCCGGGCGGTCCGTGCCGTACTTGGTGTGGGCCGCCGTCCAGGAGGCCATGACGAGCACCGCCTGCGAGGGCTCCCCGGTGAGGCGGCGGGGAGTGCGTGCGGTGGGCCGGGGCGCGTCGACGAGGGCGGGCCCGCCCCGGTCGGTCCAGGTCCGGATCAGGTCTCGGAAGGCCGCCTCGCGGCGGCGGCCGCCGAGCCGGGACCCCGCGGCCAGGACCGCCCGGCCCGCACCGGAGTAGGCCCGGCACAGGTCGAGCACGGGGACGTGGTCCGCGCGGGTGGCGTAGCGCACCGAACGGAGTTCCAGCATGGCGCGGTGCATCAGGGCCGCGGCAGCGTAGCCGTCGGTGCCCAGGCGGCCCTTGACCGGCGGTGCGGACCGGCGGCCCGATCCCTCGGTACGGGGCGGGGAGACCGCGTCAGCACGCCGGCCGGCGGCGGACAGGTGCCATGAGCGGTCGTCGAGGCTGAACTCGCCGGCCGCGGCGCGGAGCCGGCCGGCCGTGCCGAGAGCAAGCTCTATCCCGTCCGGTCCGGGGTCGAGTGCCGCTCCCTGGGTGTCGGAGAGGTCGAAGACGCTCTCGGTGACGTCGTCCAGCCACATGTCCAACAGGGCGGGTTCCGGCGAGGTGTTCCGCTCGACGGCGTACACACGGGGGACGACCAGTTCGAGGTAGGCGCTCAAGCGCGTTCCCACCCGCTCCACTTGGATGTGGCGCACCGACGCTTCCGCCAGATCGTAGTCCGGTAGCAGCGGGTCGAGGTCCCGCCGGGTGATGCCGCCCATCGGGGCCATGACGTGACCGAGGGAGTCGCGGCCCGGGACCCACGGCCGGGTCGGCGGCAGGACGGCGTCGAGTTCGTAGCCGGCCGGCGCGGCCTGCTCGCTCATCCACGTACGCCGCCGTGCGCTGAAAGAGGCCATCCACCGCAGCGCGGCCAGCGCCCGGCGTTCGCGTTCCCGGGCACGCGAGGTGCTCACGGCGAGGAAGAGCGGGTACAGGTTGTTGTCCCACACGTCCGCCGCCGCGCGGATCGCCTCCCGGTCGAACCGGCGGACGTCCTGCGCCGCCTCCGCCATCTGCTCGATCGAGCGGTCCAGCAGCGCCGACAGCACCTGTGCGGCCGGCACTTGGGGTGAGGTCATCCGGTGATCGTCGCACACCGCGCGGCCCGCCCCCGCTGCGATGGGCGGGGCGTCTCATCCGTCCGAGGGCGGCCCCGGCTCCGGTTCCTGCGCCAGCGCGATCCGGCGCGCGCGCACGTGGTCCCGCACGGTGGAGTACGAGGCGGCGGTGAAGTCCTCCTCCGTGCGCAGGCGTTCGATGACGCGGCTGATGGTGTGCCGGGAGCCGGGCGGGGTGCCGAGGTCCTGCAGCAGCATGCGGTCTATGGCGTCCTTGACGGGTTCCAGCAGCAGGGTCCGCGGGGGCCGTCGGCGTGCGGGGGAGGGGAGGGACAGCGCCTCCGCGACGATCGCCAGGGAGACCCGGTGGCGCATCGCCAGTTGCTGCGGCGGGGTGTCCGGCCGGAGCCGGTGGTCCTCCCGGATCCGGTCGAGGATCCAGTCTCGTTCTCTGTACACCGGCGTCTCCATGTGCGGTGCTCGGTGGTGCGTGCGACTGCCTGCCGGGCCGCCCCCGCCGGGTCTGTCGGCGGGGGCGGCGTCACGCTCGTGGTTCAGCTGAGTGCGGTGAGGGTGAGGGTGGTGGTGTAGGTGCCGGGGTCGGTTGTGGTGGGGAGGCGGAGGTCGAGGGTGGCGCCGAGGGTGCCGGTGCCTTTGGTGTGGCCCGCGGTGGCGGAGCCGAGGGTTGCGGAGGTGGTGAGGCCGTTTCCGCCGTCGATGCCGGGTGTGATGGTGGTGCCGGGCTGGGCTCCGGCGCCGTGGGTGAGGACGGTGGGGGTCCAGCCGAGGTACTTGCCGGGCAGTGCGCCGGTGAAGTCGCCGACCTGGCCGGAGACGGACCAGGCGGGGGCGCCGGTGCGGGTGTCGGTGACCTTGACGGGCCCCAGGTCACCGGTGGACTGCAGGTAGGCGCCCTTGTTGACGGCGTCGGTCAGGGTGACGGCACGGTCGCCGGCGTCGATGGTCCAGGTGAACTCACCGGCCTGCTCCGGCACCGTCGCCGTGATCGTCTGCTCGCCCTCCGACGACGGCGGATCCG
>NZ_FZOF01000048.1 GCF_900188405.1 Actinacidiphila glaucinigra
TCAACCGGTGCGTTGTTGTGAGCGACCATCAGCTGAGCCATCCTGTGCAACCGAGTCCATACGTGCACGCTGTCATGTTCAGCCAGTTCGGGAAGGACCCTTTCAATCTCGTCAGAGATGAACCTCACGGTCGCCATCCCCCGCTCGTGGAGGGAGCCGCCATTGGTGATCCACGTGTACGTGCAGCCCTCCATCCTGGTGTAAATCGACACTAGATCGACGCCCGCCACCGCAAGGCTGTTCCACCTGCCGTCCCACGGCTCATCCAGCAAGCACGCAACCACGGCTACAGGGTCTTCAGCAGCATCCATACCCACATTCTCGCGGGCCGCGCCGTCGGCGAGAAGCTACGGCCGATCACCGCTGCCTGAATCCGCACCCGGCGCAGACAGGAGCCCGAGCACGAGGCAGCGCAATGATCGACCGGACAGCTCCTAGTCACAAAGTGAGGTGACTTGGGCCGGTGCACTGATGCGGGGGCGAATGCGGAACAGGTCGCGAGCCCCGGTGAGGACGAGAACGCGTTCCGCTTGGTGCTGCAGGCCTGCGAGCTCGAGGGCGCCGCCCTCGGCTTCTGCCCGCATGCGGAGGCGGAGGAGCATGTTCAGGCTGGTGGAGCCCATAAAGGTGATGCCGGAGAGGTCAATGCAGAGCGTCCTGCCGCACAGCTGAACAGCATCCGTGACTTCAGTGACCTGGGGGCACGTTGCCAAGTCCAGTTCGCCGGCCAGCGCGATTGTCGTCAGCGCGCCCGCTTCGTCGACGTCGATCTCGATGTTCTGCATGGGAGGTCACCGATCGGGTTCAGAGCCCCTCACGGTCGACCTCCGCAGGAAGTGGCCGCAAAGCGGGCGGCGACGCGCCGCCCTAGTCGAGTAAGACCACCCGTACCCACCGTCAACCACTCAGCGTGATCGGTTGGTAGCGCGGGGTCCCTCGCCAGACCTGGCTGGTACATAGAACGGTTGCACACTGCCGCTATGAACACCAGGCCCCGCCGGTCGCAGCGGCAAATTGCTGTTGCCGACCGCGTGACCGCTGTGCGCTCTACGGGCACGCGGTCGGAACCAATGGCGGTGCTGCAGCACGGGAGGCTCCCGCTCCACACCCCGCTGTGGCCACCTGAGGTCAGGGCGACCGCTTCACCAGCACGGACGTACAAGGCCACACCTTCCCGCCGGTACCCCACGAGCGTTCCGGGGTCGGCTGGAACCTGCTGATGCCCGCCCGTGCGGAGCGCAGCCCCTAAGCCAACCAGGCGGGCCGGCCTCAGACGCGGTCCCGTCAAACGCTGGCCCGCCTGCCGCGGTGGGACCGCCCCTTACGAGCTGGTACGTGATAGCGGGTGAGGGCGTGGTGGTCTGCTGGAGGGCTGTAGTTCAGGCTGCGGTGGTGCGGTCGGAGACCAGTCCGGCGATGGCCTGGTAGGTGGCAGGCAGGGCATCCCGTTGATGCGTCCAGCGGGCCAGTTGCTGCTCCTCGGGCTACGTTCGCTGGCGCGCGGCGGCGGACGGCGCGCCGAGCGGGGCGAAGACTGGAGCGTGGGCGCGGCCGGACGTCGGCCGCGCGCCCGGCGGAGCGTGAGCGACGCCGGGTGCCTTGATCGAGGTAGAGGTATTTGTGCCAAGACCGCGCTGGGATCTAGTCATGGTGACAAGCAGCGTCGCTGGCCCAGCGGTGGCCGCGGACTGTCAGACCGCGGCACGCCTCTCCGGTCGCCGAGATGGAGGACGTGTCCGCGCATTGTCCGCAGCCACCCGGAGACAGCCGGACAGCGCCGTACCCTTCCCAAGATCTCCAAGGAGAGTCAGTGCCGACTCGGGCGCGGTCACAGTGGGCCTTGACCAGCAAAAAGCCCCTCCGCGAGGGAGGGGCGCAGGGCGTGCCACCGGCAGGACTCGAACCTGCGGCCAAGCGCTTAGAAGGTGTCCGGCCCTGAACGCTGTGCTCAACTGCGGTTTCCGCAGGTCGCGCTTCGCCGTACTTATGGGAAGCGCTTGCCCAATCTCCAGGGGAGATTGACGCGATGCGATCGGCCCCGTGATGCGTACGCCCTCAGCACCATCGTAGGGCGTGCTGCTTCGTGACTTACGCAGGAGACGCCAGGACGCACGGGCGTGGGACGTGCCACCTCAGCGTGTCTTCAGGCCACGGTCTTCGAGTTCGTCCGCGCACTCCTCCAGTACGGAGACAGAGGTGGCGCTGAACGACGTGTCGCGTCGCTCTCGCTTTGCCTCAGCGCGGGCTTGTTCGAGGTCGTTGGCGAGCGCCTGGCAGTCGACGGCGTGCGTGCCCGTCGGTATCGACTCCCCGGGGCGAGATTCCGGCTTGTCCATGACCGTCCCAGCGTTGAGCGCCAGGGTGGCGCCCATACCGGCCAGACACAAGCCCCCCCAGATGGCGGTGATCCACCGACGGGCGTTCATAAGCCGACCATTCCGACCGTGAGCACAGCGAGGGTGAGCATCGCAGCACGCGAGGCGGTCATCGAAGCTCCTTTCCCAAAGTGGCTGGCATAGCGAGCTTCACTGAGGGCGACGCGGACTGCGGTTCCGCCGTTTGGGTGGCTCGGCCACCTTGCAGGTCGGCAAACCTCCGGTCCTCTCTCCCGCCCTGACGTCAGGAGAACACCGGTTCGTGATCCAAAAATGTACGGTCGAATGTACAAACTTTCAACAGCCTCATCGAGAGCACCCACGTCAGTCCCCTCCTCAACACCCTCGTCGCTCCCGCTGAGGCTCTCGACACGCCCCCACCGCCGAGTGCTGAGAGCAGAGGGTCGGCGCGCATGACGAGCGCCGGCCCTCGTCGGTGATGGCAAGCGAGGCAATCCCGACGGAGCTCTGGCGGTCGCCATGCGCGGCTGTCAGGATGCGCGTGGATCAATGTTCCGCCCGGATCGAGCACACAACTGACCTGAGGAGACAACGTGTTGATGGCCCTGAAAGGCCACGTCCGTACGCTCGCAGTTGGTCTTGCTGCCTGTGCCGCAGCGGTGGCTTTCCCCGTGTCGGCCTCCGCCGCACCGCAAACCGCGGCTAACTCCAGCTCTGTGGAGGCCTTGGCCAACCCCTGCTGGCGCACCCAAGCTGAACCGAACTCGACCTTTGTCCGCTCGTACAGCTCGTGCAGCAAGTGCTACGAAGAGGCCACGTGGCAGAACTACATCCAGAGCACCTGGTTCAACTACTGCACGTACAACCCCAGCAATGGACTGTTCGATCTGCAGAAGGCTCGCTGGTGACGGACGGCACAACAGCGCCGCAGCCCAGTAGGGGCAAGACGCGACGCTAAACAAGTGCCTGAGCATGACGAGGCCCCCACCGCAGCCCAGCACGGTGGGGGCCTCGGCCGTCGGGCTCCCGTGTTGCTCGCCGTCGGAGACCCGCGGCAGCTCTACAGGGAGTACATGCGCGCCGGGACGTGCCCTCGCGGCGCCGGCACGCCCTGGTGTGGGTCTGTCCAACGAACGGCTCTGTCTCACATTCGGTGGTGACGGAGAGTTGCGAGGGTCGTTGATCTTCATGTGATGGATGTCAACGAGTTTGTGCAGATGGTGTTTTCGGGTCTGTCGCCGCTGGTCATAGAGGATGTGGCCGGCGAGGGTGAGCGGATCGTGGTGCGGGCCCGGACGCCGCTGGACACCGCGGTCTGTCCGGTGTGCGAGGCGTCGTCGGGACGGGTGCACGGCTATCACTCGCGGACGGTGGCCGACGTTCCGGTCAACGGGCGACGGACGCCCCGCGTGATCGGCGTCGACGACTTCGCCCTGCGCCGGCGGCACCGCTACGCCACCGTGGTGATCGACGCCGAGACCCACGAGCGGATCGACGTGCCGGACCGCACCGCCGACACGCTGGAAGCGTGGCTGCGCAAGCACCCGGGCGTCGAGGTCGTCTGCCGTGACGGCTCCACGACCTATGCCGAGGCCATCCGCCGGGCCCTGCCCGACGCGCTGCAGGTCGCCGACAGATGGCATCTGTGGCACAACCTGTGCGAGGCCGCCCTCAGCGAGGTGAAGGCGCACAGCAGCTGCTGGGCCACCGTACTGGACGCACCCATCTACGACGGGCCACGCGCCCAAACCGCCCTTCAACGCTGGCACCAGATCCACGACCTGCTCAATCAGGGCTTGGGCCTGCTCGAATGCGCCCGCCGGCTGCAGCTGGCCCTGAACACCGTCAAACGCTACGCGCGAGCCGACCGGCCCGAGCGGATGCTCCGCGTCCCCAAATACCGCGCCAGCCTCGTCGACCCCTACCGCGAGCACCTGCGCAAATGCCGGGCCGAGGACCCCACTGTCCCTGTCAGGCACCTTTTCGAAGAGATCAAGGCCCTCGGCTACACCGGCTGCCTCAACCTGCTTTACAAGTACATCAACCAAGGCCGCGCAGACGCCGACCGCAGCCACATCTCCCCACGCCGGCTCGCCCGGATGCTCCTCACCAGGCCCGACAACCTCAAGAGCGAGCATCGCGACCTCCTGGGACGGCTCACCGCCGCCTGCCCCGAGATAACCCAACTTGCTGCCCTCATCGCCGATTTCGCCCAGTTCCTGACGCCTCGCGAAGGAAACGCCGGCGGACTCTCGGACTGGATCGTCCAGGTCCGCACAACCGATCTGCCCCACCTGCACTCCTTCGCCCGCGGCCTGGACCGAGACCGGGACGCAGTGATCGCCGCGCTCACGCTTCCGTTCAGCAACGGCCCCACCGAGGGCGTCAACACCAAAACCAAGCGGATCGCGCGCCAGATGCACGGACGAGCAGGCTTCACCCTACTTAGCCACCGCATCCTCCCGGATAGCAGCACGCTCCGTCACCACCGAATGTGAGACGGGGCCGTTCTTTGTACAGTCCCGCATCTCGCCATTGTCGTGGCCCTTCATCCACCCATGCATCCGAGATTGTTGGCATGCCGAACGGAGCCAGCGCCGTCTCCCCCGTTAAGTGGCCACTACGAGATGGCGGGGACGGCTCCGGGTCGACCGCGTTCATCCCCTGCTCCCCAATCACCGACCAACAGGTCTTCCGCCACGACAGTCGCAGAAGTAGATCCCCTGCAAGCCTTCGGCCGTGATCACACCCGAAACCGAGAGATCGCAGACGGCACTACAGATAGTGCTGCATCCACACGGCTGCGGTGCTGACCAGTGCGGTGCCCAGTCCCTACCCCGGAGCTCTCATCGGGGTGATGGGCTGACCCCGGATGGCCTGGAGTCGTCCACGGTCGCGGAACCCTTGCCGGGGCGTGGCAGGTCCCGCAGACCTCACGGGGAACCCTCACCGCGCTGAAGGTCAGTCAGTGCTTCCAGTCCTGGACCGATGAGGTCCAGAACGCCTCGATGACCGTGATCAGGGGCACGGCGTGGCGGCGGATGAAAATGAAGATCAGCCATCCGCGGCCGCCGGCGAGATCGGCTATATGAGGCCCGCCGGGCCTGGTGGAAGCCAGGGGACTGACGGTGATCCAGTGCGGCAGGCAGGCGTCGGCGTCGATGCCGCGGTAGTAGGGGTCCTGGGCGGTGATCAGTTCGGCACGGGCGGCCAGGACGAGTTGTCTGCCGTCGGCGGGCATGGCGTCAAAGTCCTGACGCGCTTCTGTCGTCCAGTCCATCAGCCACAGCGGCTGGGGAAGGTCGTCCGTCACTGGCCGGGCTTCACCATGGCTGCTTCACGCCGCAGACGGCTGTACTCGGCCAGGAGACCGGCCGACTCCTCGGGATCCTCGCAGTCCGCGGCGCGGGCTTCGAGGTCATGCAGGCGCGCGGCCAGGCGCGGGTCGCGGGCGATGGCGTACTCGGTCCACCACAGACGCATGAAGGCAGGCACAGGAGTGAGGTTGAAAGCGTCCCCAATCGCCCGTCGCCAGTGGGCCTCGAAGTCCGGCAGAAGGTGCGGGGCGTGCTTCTGGATAGCGAGACGCAGAGCTTGCGGGGTCTGCTCGGGCATCGGTGGTACTCGGGGCTTGTCTCCTCCGGATCCGCCGGCATGCACAGGCTGGGCACTCATGATGTGAAAGCTCCTGCACTTCCTGCCCGGCGCCTCAGGCCGCGTCCTGGTCGGTCTCGGAGGCCGGCTGCTGTGCGACCTGCTGCTGCTCGAACCACTCGGCGGGCACCAGATAGGCGACGGTCTTACCCTTGCGTGTGATCGCAGCCGCCTCACCCGCGATGCGGGTGCGGTCAAGGATCTCACCCAGGGCTTTGCGGAGGTCGATCGTCGTGTACGTCCTCAGCTGCATACTCCCCACACTACCGCAACTATCATAGTTGCCATACTTGCCGCTTCCGGACTCGCCGCTTCCCACCCCGCACCCCGCCGTGACCAACCGTGGTTGCAGCCAGCGACGACAGCCGCGCCGCCCGGACGCAGTGACCTGCACGGTTGGACCCCGCGCCGCGGTCCATCCCCAGACCGCGCTGGGTCAGCTTCCGGGCCAATACCCCGACCGGGACACCGAATCCACCAGTAGACACGGCAGCCGCAGCTGCCGCACCCGCCGGCCCCCACCGTCATGTCGGCGCCATCGCCCCTGCCACCGTCCCCGTCAACCGGACCGCGCTGCCACACAAGGCAGGAACGGTCGTGCCTCAGCCAGGGTCGCTGTCGGGCGGGACGTAGCGGATTCTGTTGTCCCAGCGTGTGAGGAGTGTGGTTGAGCCTGAAGACCTGAATACATCACCGCTGCCGGGTCATACGCTGGGCCGCCCTGGAGCCGTCCAAGGCCGTGGCCGCCCCGTCGGGCGGCTTGCCCAGCGCTGCCGGGACGGCGCCGAGAAGGGGCTCTGGCCCCCCTGTAGCCCCCGGACGCGGCCCAGGCCGCCGGCCGTAACCGCGATGCCCGTGCGCCGCGCCCGCGGGGCAGCACGGAAAAGCACCGGTGGGCGGGGCCGTGATCACGGCCCCGCCCACCGGCGGCTTTGACTGGTTCAGCTCAGTCCAACTCAGTTCGGGTCAGTTTCGGTCGGTGACCTCGAAGTGCAGCCGAACATGGGTCGCCGAATCGGCGCCGGCCAGCGTGACACCGGTCGGACCCGGCTTGGCCGCCCCCGGAACGCTGATGGTCGCGCCGTGGATCACACCGTCGGCGTTCGCGTGCACGGTGATGAAGGCGAGACCGTCACCGAAGCCGATCCTCACGGCCTCGTTCGGCGCGAACCCGCTGGCGTTGACGACGATCGCCGTGGCGCGCGGCCCCGACGTCGTCGACAACAGCACGTCGGGTCGGTACGTCCGCGCCTGCGGTTCATCGGTCACTCGGACGGTGGCCGTCGCCGGAGTCCGTGAGGACGTGCCGGCCGCGGTGATGGCGTACCGGCCGGGCTGCGCGTCATCGGACGCCGCCACGGACGCGTGGACCGCGCCCGTCGCAGAGGCCTCGACGGTCACGCTGCGCGCCGGGCTGGTGCCCAGCTTGACGGTCACGCGCTCGCCGGCGGCGAACCCGCTGCCGTTGACGGTGATCGCGTCACCGGCCTCGACGGTGGTGGATGCCGACGCCGAGATCGACGGCTGCAGCGCCGCCTTCCCCACGGTCACGGTGAACGTCTCAGTCCTGCTGGACAGCGTGTCCCACGTGGTGACGTGCACGGTGTACGTGCCCTGCTGCACGTACGTGTGCTCTCCGCTGATCGCACCGGACGCGTCGACCGTGGCGTCGGACGGAACCGTGCCGTCACCCCACTGGACGCGGGCCTGGTAGCCCGTCGGGCCGGGAACGCCGCCGGTCACCGAACCGAGGTCCGCCGCGAGGGCCTTCCCCGGGGTGGCCGTCCGGTCCTTGGGAGTGGTGGTCACCAGCGCGGGCGCCGGCGTGCCGTCGTGGGCGACGGCGAACACGTGGATCCGGCCGGCGGAACCGGCGTCGCCGGTCTGCTTGGGCAGGGTCACCGACACCAGCGTCTTGCCCGCCGGGATCTCGAACGGCGTGGTGGCGAACAGGAACGGCTGGGCGCTGTCCCGGCTCGTGCCAAGCAGTCGGTAGGCGGACTTGGCGACGACGATGTTGCCGAAGGACGGCGTGCCGCCTGCGTTGCCGCCCAGCGTCCAGTCGCTCATCTGGATCGGGACGGCGGCGGTGCTGCCGTCGCTGAACGTCGCCGTGCCGGTGGTGTTCTGGTTGCCCTGCGTGCCGGCGCCGATGAACGAGATGCTCTTCGCGTCCTCCGGCAGGTTGAGCACGAGCGTGCTGCCGTTGCCCGTCGCGTTGTCCGGCTGGCCCACCGGGGTCTCCGGCAGCGTGAAGTGCAGCGCCGTGCCGGGCACGTCGTACTGCTGGCCCTGGGTCACGCCGGCCGCCTTGAGAGCGGCACGCGAGTACGCCCAGGACTTGCTGTCGCAGTTCGCGGCGAGCGCGCCCTCGTCCCCGATGCAGACGGTGTCGAAGGCGGCGGTGAGGCTGGAGCTCGGCGCGTACGCCACGTCGGCCCCGACCGTGCCCGAGCCCTGGACGGTGCCGTCGGTCACCGTGACGTTCGCCTGGTAGTAACCGGGCTTGGCGTAGGTGTGCGTACCGCTGACGCTGTACACGCCCCGCGAGCTCAGAGCCGTGGTGCCCGTCGTGACCGGCGAGCCGTCACCCCAGTCGATCGTGGCCTGGTAGCCGCTCGCGGTGCCCCCGGTGACGGTGGCCAGGGGTGCCGAGACCGCGACGCCGGACGTCGCGTGCAGCCCGCTGCTCACGCCGGCGACCGTGAGGTCGCCGCCACCGAGCTGGACGTCGCCGCCCGCCAGCAGTTCGACCTCGGCGAGGCTGGTCTGCGCGGCGCCAGCGGTCTCCTTCACGACCAGGCGGAACCGTGCGAACTTGCCCGGATTGCCGATCTTGAACGGCCGGGTCTGGTTGCGCGACGGGAACATCTCGCGGTGACGTGAGTCGAGCGTGGTCCAGGTGATCCCGTCGTTGGAGGCCTGCAGTTTCCAGTCCGTCGGGTCGCCCGCGCCCGCACCGGAGGTGAGGGTGTAGTACGACGGCCTCTGCTTGCCGCCGCGGTAGACCCAGTTGATCTGGGGCTCGTCGGTGGCGAAGGTCATCTGCGTGGTCGACGAGTCGTCGAACAGCTTCGACGCGTCCTGCCCGTCGCTGGTGGTCGCGGTGCCGAGGCCCGGACCCGTGGTGTCCTGCAAGGGCTTGGGCACGTCTGTGCCCTTGGTCAGCGACGGCGGCGCGTCCTTCTTGCCGGTGCCCCAGGACGACGGCTGCGAGCCCATCGCGAAGTCGATCGTGCCGCCGTGGACGAGCTTGGCCGAGTCGACGGACACCCCGCGCTGGGTCTTGCCGTTGACCTTCACACCCTGCACGTACACGTTCTTGGTGCTGTTGTCCGGCGCGTTGACAACGATGTCGCCGCTCTTGCGGTGGACGGTCATCTTGGTGAACTGCGGCGAGCCTATGGCCCAGTTGGACGAGCCGGCCTGCAGCGGGTAGATGCCCAGCGAGCTGAGGATGTACCACGACGACATCTCGCCGTTGTCCTCGTCACCCGGGTAGCCCTGGCCGATCTCGTCGCCGACATAGAGGCGCTGCAGGATCTCCCGCACGATCGCCTGCGTCTTGGACGGCGCACCGGCGTAGTCGTACATGTACGGGATGTGGTGCGAGGGCTGGTTGCTCATGCCGAGCTGGCCCAGGCGCACCGCCTGCGCCTCGAGCATCTCGTGGATCGTGCCGTTGTACCCACCGGGGTGGTCGGCGTTCTCCGGGGTGGAGAAGAACTGGTCGAGCTTCTGCTCCAGCTGCTTCTGACCGCCGTAGAGGTTGGCCAGGCCCTGGCCGTCCTGCTGCGCGGTGAACGCGAAGTTCCAGCCGTTCGTCTCGGTGTAGGCGCCGCCCCAGTCGAGCGGGTTGCCGGTGAGGAACGTGCCGTTGGCCTGGCGTCCCTCGAAGAACTTGCTGTCCTTGTCGAAGAGGTTGACGTAGTTGCGGGCACGCTCGAGGAAGTACGCCGACTCCTCCTTGATCCGCTTGCGGTCGTCCTTCGGCACCGACTTGTCGTCGGCCAGGGCCGCGCCCATGTTGCCGATGCCGTAGTCGTTGATGAAGCCTTCCAGCGCCCACGACACGGACTCGCCGGTGGAGGTCGGCGTGTAACCGAGGAACAGCCCGTTCTCGATGCCCTTGCGGCCGACCTCGCTGCGGCCGGACGCGACGGTCGCGTCCTTGACCGCCGCCTCGTACGCGGCGAGCGGGTCGGGCACGTCGACACCGTTCAGGTAGGCCTCGGCCAGTGCGACGTTCGCGCTGGTGCCGGTCATCAGGTCGGCGTAGCCGGGCGAGGACCAGCGGGCTATCCACCCGCCGTCGCGGTACTGCTGGACGAAGCCGTCGGAGATCTTGGCCGCGACGTCCGGGTACAGCAGCGAGTAGGCGGGCCACACGGTGCGGTAGGTGTCCCAGAACCCGTTGTTGACGTAGATCTGGCCGTCCACGACCTTGGCGCCGGTCTGCGTGGCGGTCGACGTGCCGGTCGGCGCCGACACCGGGCTCGCGTACTGCCAGCGCGGCGCGGCGGCGGTGCCGGTGTTCTCCGACTGCGAGTTCGGGTACAGGTTCAACCGGTAGAGGTTCGAGTAGAGCGTGACCTTCTGCGTCTCGTTCGCGCCCTGCACCTCGATCCGGCCGAGCCGGTCCTTCCACGTCGCGGTGGCCGCGTCGTGGATCTGGTCGAAGCTCTTCCCGGTGACCTCCAGGCCGAGGTTCTTGCCCGCCTGGTCGACCGAGAGGAACGAGGTCGCGATCCGCAGCGTCACCTGCCGGCTCGCGGAGGTGTCGAAGGTGGCGGAAGTGGCGGAGGTCGCCGTCGGCGCCCGGTCGAAGGTGCCGGACACGAACATCCGGCTGCGACCGGCCGACAGACCGCTTCCGTTGTCCACCCAGCCGGTGAAGGTGCCGTCCGTGCCGATGGTGAACGTGCCGTTGTAGAAGACCAGGCTTCCGGTGGTCTGCCCGGTCGGGAAGGTGAACTGCATGATGCCACCGTGGTCGGTGGGCGACATCTGCGCCTTCAGGCCGTTCTGCGTGGTGACCTGGTAGAAGTCAGGCCGCGCGATCTCGTCGTCGTGGCTGAAGGCGAGCGCGCGTCCGCTGGGCGCTCCGGTGAGCGAGCCCCCGGCCGGCACCGGCATGACCGACATCTGGTTGCGGTCACCCATCCACGGGCTGGGCTCGTGCGAGATCGCGAGTCCCTGCAGCGTCGGCAGGTTGGCCGCGTTGTTGCCCGACTGGTAGTCGTACTGCCAGGAGTTGGACGCGGCGTTGGTGACCGGCGTGAAGAAGTTGAAGCCGTTCGGCACCGCCGAGATCGGCAGGTTGTTGCCGCGCGAGAACCCGCCGGACGCGTTGGTGCCGCGCCGGGTGTCGACGAAGTTGGTCAGGCTGGAGCCGTCCACCGGCGTCGGGGTGCCCGACACGGTGACGGCGTCGAGCCAGCCCTGGAAACGCGTCGAGGCGGTCGCCTTGGGGTCGTCGTAGGAGAGCAGGACGCGGTCGATCGTCTTGCCGTTCGCGACCGCGCCGATCTCGGACTGCACCGCGTTCCACTGGTCGGCGTAGAGCACCTTCGACGCACCCTGCCCGGACGCGGTGAGCGCGTAGCCGTGCTGGTCGACGGGCGAGAGGCCGCTCAGGTAGGTGCCGTCGGTGAAGTGCAGGTCGACGGCCGCGTAGGTGGACGGGTACTGGGTGTCCTTGGCCGTGAACTCGGGGAAGATCTTGTACGACAGCCGGGTCTTGGGTCCGACCGGGATGTCGACGTCGAAGAGCTTGTTGGTCGCGTACGAGCGGCCGTCGGCCCGCGCGCCGCCCGAGTACCGCAGCGAGGCCACGCCGGTGAACCCGGCCGCCGGCTTCATGTTGTAGCCGCTGACCGGTCCCGCGCCGGCGACACTGACCATCGGGGTGGCGGGCGGCAGGACGTTCGAGCCGTCGCTGATGTTCCAGTCCGCGAGCTGGAGGATCGAGTCACCGGAGTTCGCCGTGACGTTCAGCCGGTAGTACGCGTAGGCCGTCGTGTTGCTGAAGCTGTAGGTGTTGGTGGCGAACCGCCCGCTGAAGCTCACACCCGTCCGCGTGTCCAGGTCGGTCCACGCGCCGCCGTCGTTCGACCCCTGAACGGTGAAGTCCTTGGGGTCGCGGCCCGCCGCGTCGTTCGCGGAGGTCAGCGAGTACTTCACCACCGCCGCGGGCTTGGCCAGCCGGTACGTCACCCAGCCGGTCTTGGCGAACGCCAGCCACTTGGTCGACGGATTGGCGTCCTTGACGTTGGAGGCGACTTCCCCGGGCGGGTTGTCGGCGCTGGCGGTCACCGCGCTGACCTGGTCGAGCAGGCTGCCGGGCAGTCCGGTGGAGCTCGATCCGCTCAGGTTCTCCTGGACCGGCTTGCCGCTGCCGTCGACCTCGACGGTGCTCGCCGCGGCCTGCGGGTCGGCCGACTCGAAGGAGGAACTGAAGTTGCCGGGCGGCGGCGCCGCGGCAACCACCGAGGGTGCGACGGCCAGCAGCCCCACGGGCAACGACAGGGCTATCGCCGCGCCGGCCCATCTTCGCAAGGACAAATGGCGGGCAGAGGGGGAAGGTGACACGGGGGGACCTTTCGTCATTGGAGGTCGGGAGCATCACGTCGGGGCTCGCCGCGGCTCGGTCCTGGACGGCGCCAGGAGGCGGTTCGACCCGGAGAACAGGTCAGTACAGGTCAGAACAGGTCAGTACGCAGCGGTGCCACGATCGCCGACGCGGGGCAGCGACAACCGCCCCGGCCCCACTTGTGTGTTGGGGCGAAGGTCCTGGATCACGCGGAAGCTCCGTAAAGGGATGGGGGACTCGTAAAAGGGCACACCTGCCGTAGATCGCGGTTAGCGTGTTCCTTTCCAGACAACGTTGTCAAGAGTGGAGCGCGTAACCCCCGTGAAATAGCCCGTTTTCCTTCCCGGTTCGCCCGGCCGTGACCGGGCGGGCGGACCGGGCCCGTCCCGTCCCGTCCCGCCGGGGTGGCGCCGCGAGGCCCCGCGCTTCAGGCCTGCGGGAGCATCAGTACGTTGAGCTCGCCCCTGGGGATGCCGCCCGCGACGGCGGCGTACGTGCCGGTGGCGGGCAGTTCCGCGAGCGCCAGGTAGGCGGTGCCGGCCTCGCACTCGACCTGCAGCCAGCGCCGCACCAGCGGCGAGGCACCGTCCTCGCGACGCCACCACGCCCGCCGCTCCTCACGTGCCCCGCATCCTCTTGCCCGAACTCCCTGCCGTGCTCTCGGGCTGCTCGGCCTCGGCCACGGCGGCGGGGCGGCCACCTTCGGTGAGCCGGAACCCGTCCCAGGTCGGCGTAGGACGGGGAGCGCAGCCTCCCGTCGCGGACCTGCCCGCCGAACAGCACGGAGGCCTCGGCATCGGCGAGCAGCAGCTCAGCCAAGCCCCAGTGCAGGGCATCCTGGACCATCCACACGATCTCTGCCGGGAACGCCGGCCGCCGGCCGGAACCCCCAAGACCTCCGCTGACCGGATCAGCAACCCAACACGGCACCACAGGGGCTGCCAATCATGCCTCCGGTAGCAGACAAGGTCACCTGGGGCGGATACCGCCTACATGGGCGACCAGAACGAGGAATTCCCCCAAGGGGCCTGGGCGTGCGGGCAACCACCGTCATGTGACGGTCGATTGCGTAGCCGCCGCGCGCCTAGCGTGTTCTCACGTCAGGAACTCGATGAACAGGGGATTCCCATGGCGTGGCGCGGGGCTCGTTCCGCGACGGGGCGGGCGATGGTCGGCCGCCCCGCCGAACGCGAGGCGATCGGACGGCTGCTCGAAGCGGTACGGGAGGGACTCAGCGGCGTCCTGGTGCTCGTGGGCGAGGCCGGGATCGGCAAGACACGGCTGCTGGACCACGCGGCGGCCGAGGCCACCGACGTCACGCTGACCCGGCTGGTGGGCGTCGAAGCCGAAAGGCCCCTCGGCTACGGCGCGCTGCACCGGCTCCTGCGGCCGCACCTCCACCGTGCCAGCCGGCTTCCCGCCCGGCAACAGGACGCCTTGAACGGCGCGTTCGGCCTGACCGACACGTCGCGCCCGGACCGGTACCTCGTCGGTCTGGCGACCTTGACCCTGCTGTCCGACGCGGCGTCGGAGCTGCCGATGCTGTGCCTGATCGACGACGTCCACTGGCTCGATCCCGAGTCGGCCGCGACACTGGCGTTCGTCGCCCGGCGGCTCCACGCCGACTCCCTGGGCCTGATCTTCGCGGCCAGGGACGGCCTCGACGACCGGGGGCTGTTCGACGCCCTGCCCTCGCTGCGGGTCGGCGGGCTGCCCGCCACCGACGCCCGGGAGGTGCTGGCCCGTGCCGCCGCCGGGCACCTGGACCCGGCCGTCGCGGACCGGATCGTGACCGGCACCGGGGGCAATCCGCTGGCGCTCGTCGAACTGGTTGCGCACCTGGGCGCCGAGCAGCTGGCCGGGGTCGCGCCGCTGCCCGAGCCGCTGCCGGTGAGCAGGCTGCTGGAGGAGCACTTCCGGAAGTCCGTGGCCGGGCTGCCGCCGGACACCCGGACGCTGCTCCTCCTCATGGCGGCGGCGCCGACCGACGACATGGCGGTGGTCCGGCACGCGGCGGGCGCGCTGGGCCTGCCGGCCGGCGCCGCGGCCGCGGCCGTCGAGGCCGGCGTGCTGGAGCACGGGCCCGGCGCCGGGTTCCGGCATCCGCTCATCCGGTCCTCGGTCTACGCGGCGGCCTCCGGGGACGACCGGCGGCGGATCCACGCCGCCCTCGAAGCGGCCAGCGACCCGGCCCGCGTTCCCGACCGGCGCGCCTGGCACCGTGCCGAGGCGGTCCTCGGCACCGACGACGCGGCGGCCGCGGACCTGGAGGCCGCGTCCGACCGGGCCCGCGCCAGGGGCGGCTACTCCGCCCAGGCGCTGTTCCTGTCCAAAGCGGCCGAACTCACCACCGAACCGGCCAGACGTGCCGAGCGCTACCTCGGCGCAGCCCAGGCCCATCTGGCCTCCGGCGACCACGCCGCCGTGAACCCCCTGCTCGACCTCGCCCTCCCCGCCCTCGACCGGCCCTCCGCCCGCGCCCGCGCGCTGCGGATCCGGGCCTCGGCCGAGCTTTTCGACACCCGCAACGACCGCGTCCCCGCCATGATGCTCGACGCCGTGGCAGAACTCGGCGACGCGGATCCCCGCATGACCCGGGAACTGCTCTACGAGGCCATGCACGCCGCCGTCATCGCCCAGAACACCCTGCACCGCACGACCTTGGCGGAAGTGGCCAAGGCCGTGATCGGCGCCTCCCACGACCAGGACGCGCCGGACTGGAGCCCCGACCGGCTGATCGAGGGCCTGGCCCTGCGTACCGCCTACGGCTACGAGAACAGCGTCCCGGTGATCCAGGAGGCCCTGGCGGGGCTCCGCGCGTCGGCCGAACTCCACGACATGGCCAGCCCGCTCAGCATCATCGTGAGCCTCGCGGCGGGCGACGTGTGGGACATCGACGCGTACGCCGGGATCGTCGGCCGGCTCGCCGCCGAGAACCGCAGCCAGGGAGCGCTGTACAGCCTCACCCTGTCCCTGACGGTCCAGGCGTACACCGAGATCTGGAACGGGCGGCTGGCCACGGCCGACGCGCTCCTCGCCGAGGCCGACGACTATGCCGCGGCCATCGGCCTGGCGACCCAGGGCGATCTCAACAAGGCCCTGCTGTACGCGTGGATGGGCAAGGAGAGCGAGGTGCGCGCCATCGTCGCGACGATGGACGCCGTCGCCGCGGCGTACGGACTGGGCATGCTGCGCCAGCTGGCGCTCCACGCCCGGTGCATTCTCGCACTGGGCATGGCCCGGTACGACGAGGCGCTGCGCCACGCGCTGCCCGCCTACGAGGAGGACTTCCCGTCGGAGGGCAATCTCATGCTGCCGCTCCTCGTCGAGGCCGCCGTCCGCGCGGGCGACCGGCCCACGGCGGCCCTGGCGCTCCAGCGGCTCGAACGCCGCGCGCGGCTGGCCGGGACGCCGTGGGCACTGGGGCTCCTGGCCCGCTGCCGGGCCCTGACCGAAGAGGGCGCCGACGCCGAGAAGTGCTATCGGGAGTCGATCGACCTCCTGGGCAGCGTCCCCCTGGCCGCCGAACACGCCCGGTCCCGGCTGCTGTTCGGCGAGTGGCTGCGGCGACGCAAGCGCCGCGCCGAGGCGCGGGACCACCTGCGGGCCGCGTACGAGTCCTTCGCCGCCTGGGGCGCGGCCCTGTTCGCCGAACGGGCCCGGATCGAACTGCTCGCGACCGGGGAGAAGGCGCGCCGGCGCGTACCGGAGACCAGGTCCGATCTCACGCCCCAGGAACGGCACGTGGCGCTGCTGGCCGCTTCGGGACTGACCAACGCCGAGATCGCCTCCCGGCTGTTCATCACGACCTCGACGGTCGAGTTCCACCTGAACAAGGTGTTCCGCAAGCTCGGCATCACCTCGCGCCGGCGGATCGCCGCCGCACTCGGCGGGCCGACGGCAGGCTGATCCCCACCCGGCCGCAGCCGTCGTGCCTTCGGGCCCCGGTCGCGCGGCCGGGCCGCGATCCGGACGCAGGTGGACATGCGGCGCCGTCGACCGCATGATCGATTCTTGTGAGCACCACCAACCACCGGCGTCTCGTCGGCCGCGACGACGAACTGCGATCCCTGTTCGGGCACCTGGACGCGGTCGATTCCGGAGGTCGGGCGATCGGGCTGTTCGGGGAGCCCGGGGTGGGCAAGAGCGCGCTGCAGGCGGAGGTCGTGGAGCACGCGCGAACCACCGGGTTCACGGTGCTCACCGCGCGGGGCAGCCAGTCCGAGACGCACCTCCCGTTCGCCGGCCTCCATCAACTGCTGCGGCCCCTGCTCCCCCGCGTCGACCGGCTGCCGGCCCCGCAGCGCGACGCCCTCCTCGTCTGCTTCGCCATGAGCGACTCGATCGAGGTGCAGCCGTTCTTCACCTCCTTGGCGGTCCTGGAACTGCTCGTCGACGCGGCGGGAGACAGCCCGGTCCTGGTCTGCCTCGACGATCTCCACTGGATGGACCAGCCGTCGACCGACGTCCTGGCCTTCGTCAGTCGCCGGATCGCCGGTGAGCGGGTGATCGTGCTGTGCACGTCGCGACCCGAGGCCCCGCCGTTCGCCGACCCCCACACGATCGCGTGGACGGAGCTGGACGGCATCGACGCCGCCGCGTCGGCCGAGCTGCTGGACGCACGGGCGCCGCGGCTGCCGCCGGCCGTGCGCGAGCGCGTGCTGCGGCAGGCCCGCGGCAATCCGCTCGCCCTGGTCGAGTTCGCCGGCGCGCTGGAGTCGGGGCGGTACGCGTGGACCGAGTTCGACGAGGACCTGCCCATGACCACCCGCCTGGAGCGGGCGTTCGCCATACGCGCCGAGCACCTCGACCCGGCCGTCCGCGCCGTCCTGACCGTCGCCGCGGTCGACGACGGCGACGACCTCGACGACGTCCTCGCCGCCGCGAGCATCCTCCACGGTTCCCCGGTCCACCTCGGCACGGCGCAGCCGGCCTTCGAGCACGGACTCCTGACCGTGACCGGCGAGCGGTACCGCATCGCCCACCCGCTGATCGGCTCGGCTCTCCGGCAGGGCATGCCGCCGGCCGCACGCCGGGAGGCGCACGCGGCACTCGCGCAGGTCCTGACCGGTCATCCGGACCGCGCGGTGTGGCACCGGGCCTCCTCGGTGTCGGGACGCGACGAACGGATCGCGGCCGAGCTGGAACAGGCCGCCGAGAACGCCCAGCGCCGCGGTGCGATCTCCTCCGCCGCCGCGTGGCTCGAACGGGCCGCCGCACTGAGCCCGGACCCCCGGTCGCAGGCCGCACGCCTGCTCGGCGCCGCCGAACTCGGCTTCCAGCTCGGCCGGTTCAGCCACGTCGAGCAGATCAAGGCCCAGGTCGCGGGGATGACGCTCCGGCACCGCGACCGGTCGCGGCTGGCGTGGCTCGAAGGCGTCTTCCACGACGGCTCCACGGGTGAACCCGCGGAAGTGCGCCACCTGGTGGGCCTGGCCGAGCACGCCACCGGCGAACAGGACGTCGACCTCGCCATGCAACTGCTGGTCGGCGCGGCCCGGAGAGTGTGGTGGCGCGATCCCGGTCCCACGCTGCGGCACGAGATCGTCCAGGCCGCGGAGCGGGTGAACCTGCCGGCGCACGACCCGCGGCTGCTGGCCCTGCACGCGCTGTGCGGGTTCCACGAGCGGACGCCGATGGTGGTCGAGCAGCTCGCCCGGTGGCCGGCGGACGCCGACGGGCAACCGGAACTCGCCGGCCTGCTGGGCATCGCCGCCTTCTGCACGGGCGATTTCCGGCACGCCGTCGGTTTCCTGTCCACCCCCGCCCGGGAACTCCGCGCCCAGGGCCGCATGAGCCTGCTCGCCGAGGCGCTCGCGATCCGGGCCTGGGCCGAGGTCTACCTGGGGGTCTTCGACCCGGCGCGCTCGGCGGACGAGGCCATGCGGCTCGCCGACGAGACCGGCCAGTCGCTGTGGGCCGCGACCGCGCGCATCGCCGTGGCCCTGATCGACGCGGTACGCGAAGGCTGGGACACACGTCACGCCCTGCTCTCCGAGGCCGAGCACGTGGCGCTGCGCACCCCGAACGCCGCGTCGTCCCTGCTGGCCGGCGTGCAACTGGCCCGCGGCACCGCTGAACTGGGCGCGAACCGGCACGAGCAGGCGTACGGCGAGCTCCGCCGCATATTCGAGACCGCCGACCCCGCGTTCCAGCGGATGCAGCAGGTGTGGGCGCTCGGCTACCTGGCCGACGCCGCCGTCCGCACCGATCGGCGGGCCGAGGCGAGAACCGCGCTGGCCTCCGTCGAGCGGCTCGTGGGTGCCTCCCCGCCCACGGGGGCGGCCATCGCCCTGGAGTACGCGAGAGCGGTGCTGGCCGACCGCGCGTCGGCCGAGTCGCTGTTCCACGCCGCCAGGGACGGCGCGGCTTCCCAACTGCCCTGGCACCGCGCCCGTATCGACCTGGCCCACGGCGCGTGGCTGCGCCGGCAGCGCCGTGTCCTGGAGTCCCGCGGACCGCTGCGGGCGGCACGGTCGGCGTTCGACGCCGTCGGTGCCCGCACCTGGGCGAACCTCGCCGACCAGGAGCTGCGTGCGACGGGCGAGCGCGGGTGGCAGCCCACGTCGAACCCGCGCGAACTGCTGTCGCCGCAGGAGACCCAGATCGCCGAGCTGGCCGCGCAGGGGCTGTCCAACCGCGAGATAGGACAGCGGCTGTTCCTGTCGCACCGCACGGTCAGCTCGCACCTGTACCGCATCTTCCCCAAGCTCGGCGTCGCCTCCCGGGGACAGCTGGCCGCCGCGCTGACCCGCCACGGCAACCAGCCCTCGGCCGGTTGACACCCGCCGCCCGGCGGCGGGACCGCGCGGTGCCGCACGGTCCCGCCGTCCGGTGCTCACCGATGCCTGCCGGTCAGGCGGTGGCCCGGGCGGCCGCCTCGACGAGGGCCGCGACGGCTCCCGGGTGGGAGACCGACACGGCGTGCGAGGCGTTCTGTACCGTCACAGTGCGGGAGTGGGCACGCTGGGCCATGGCCCGCTCGGCGGCCGGCGGGATGGCCTGGTCGGCCCCGGCGACCATGTACCACGAGGGGATGGTCCGCCAGGCCGGTGCGCCGCTGGGCGCGGCCAGCGCGCCCACGGCCACCGGGCGCTGCGCGGCCGCCATCAGGCGGGTCTCGCGGGCCGGCACGTCCGCCGCGAAGACCTTCCGGAAGGCGGCGGGGTCGATGTAGGCGTCCTGGCCGCCGCCGGGGAACGGCCGCACCACCAGGGACGACGGCAGCCGGCTGCCCGGGTACTCACTGGTGATCCCCAGGGCGCTCTCGCCCTGGTCTGGCGCGAAGGCGGCGATGTAGACCAGGGCCTTGACGTTGGTGTGGCCCGCGGCCGCATCGGTGATGACCGCGCCGCCGTAGGAGTGCCCGACCAGGACGACCGGCCCGGGGATGCTGTCGAGGATGCTGGAGACGTAGGCCGCGTCACCGGCCAGGTCGCGCAGCGGGTTCGCCACGCCGATGACGGGGTAGCCCTCGCGCTCCAGCCGGGTCACGACCCCGTTCCAGCTGGAGGAGTCGGCGAAGGCGCCGTGCACCAGGACCACCGTCGGCTTGGCCGTGTGCGCGGCGGCGGGCGCCGGGGCGGAGAAGTGCGGCACGGCCTCGGAACTCGCCGGGACGGCGAGCAGGGCCGCGGCCACCAGCGCGGGGATCAGCACGCTCCTGCGTCGCAGCAGGGCCCGTCCGGACGGCACCGGCAGGGTGTACTTCATGTCAGCTTCCCTTCTGGATGTCGGCAACTCATGGGGTGTCACAACGTGGGCGGCGGCCCGGTGACGCGCAGCTTGAAGGCCTCGGCCGAGCCCACGATCGACGCCAGGTCGAAGGCTGGCGGAATGTCCCTGGCGTCGGTCACCGGGACACCGTTGGCCCTGAACCACTCCTCGATGCCGGCCGGGCTGAAGACGACGGCGAGCCGCGCGCCCTCGGAATGGACCAGGTAGCTGTGTGGCACGCCGCGCGGGCCGAAGGCGACCTGCCCGGGGATCAGGTCGTGGCGCTTGTCGCCGACAAAGAAGCACACCTCGCCGTCCAGCACGAACCAGAGCTCTTCCTCGTTCTCGTGCACGTGGTGCGGCGGCGCGTGGCCTATCGGGTCGGAGAACTCCATCAGGCTCATCGCGTCGCCGGTCGCCCGGCCCGGGAGCAGGATCCTGGCCTGCCCTCCGAGGAACCAGAACGGCTCGGTGTCGGTCGTGGCTTCGAAGCCGGGGAAACTCTTGATCACGATCGCTGCTCCAGAGGCGAGGCGGGGCGGTCGAGGAAACCGAGCAGCATGGCGGTCAGTTCCTCGGGGTGTTCTTCGTAGATCCAGTGGCCGGAGTGGGCGATGGTCACCCCGGTGACGTCGGAGGCGTACTTCTCGGCCTGTTCGCCCTCGGCGTCGCCGAGGCTGCCGGAGGCGCCGATGGCCAGTACGGGCATCCGCAGCGGGGTCTTCGCGAACTCCTCGTTGTCGCGGATGTCCTGCGGGAACACCCGGAACCAGGCGAGGCTCGCCTCGAGGTGGGCGGGGTCGCGCAGGTAGTTCGCGAACACCCGGATGTCGGCCGGGCTCACCGCTCCCGGGACGCCCTCGAACCCGCCGATGAAGCCGGCGGTCCAGGCGGTCTCCCGGCCCCTGATCATGTTCTCCGGCAGGCCGTCGGTCAGGTTGAAGAAGCCGAAGTTCCAGACGCCGGGCCCCTGTTCGGTCAGCGAGGGGATCGAGTAGATGCTCTTGTCGGGGATCGGCGCCTCGCTGAGGACCAGCTTCTTCACCGTCGCCGGGTACTGCGCGGCGTAGGAGTAGGCGACCATCGTGCCGATGTCGTGGCCGACGATCCGCACGTCACCGGCCCTGCCGAGGGACGCCAGCAGCGCGTGCAGCTCGGCGGCCATCGTCTTCTTGTCGTAGCCGGAGGGCGGGGCGTCGCTCTGCCCGGCGCCGGGCAGATCGGGGGCGATGACCGTGTAGTGCTGGGCGAGGGCGGGCATGATGCCGTGCCACTCGTACCAGGTCTGCGGGTAGCCGTGGAGGAGCAGCAGCGTCGGCCCGTGGCCGCCGATGACGTAGTGCAGGCCGATACCGGCGACGCGGGTCTTGTGCTCGCTGAACCCCGCGGGCAACCGCTCGCCGGCGGACGAGGCCGACGCGGGGGCCGCGTTCGTGGTGAACGTGGTCACCCCCAGGGCGACGGCCACGGCGAGGGCCGCTCCGAGCAGGCGGCGGTTTCGGCGCGGGTTTCCCGGCCGGTTTCCGGGCAGGTGGAATCTCACTTGGGCTCCAGAATCGGTTGTGGTTCCCCCCGTGATCAGAGGGTGTCGGTCATGCCGCCGTCGATGACGAAGTCGGCGCCGGTGACGTTGCCCGAGCGCCGGCCGGCCAGGAACACGACCAGGTCGGCCACTTCGGAGGGCAGGGTGAACCGCCCGGTGACCGCCTCGGCCGCGGCGGTGTCGGCGACGGCGTGCGGATCCAGGCCCAGGTTCGCGCCAACGGTCGCGGCCACCCCGTCCGCGCCCCGCCACAGCGCGGTCTCGACCGGCCCCGGGCTCACCGAGTTGACCCGCACGCCCTGCGGACCCACCTGCTTGGACAGCGCCTTGCAGAAGTTGGACAGTGCGGCCTTGGCGGCGCTGTAGTCGATGACCAGCGGATCGGGAAGCCGGGCGTTGACCGAGGAGACGGTGACGATCCGGCCGTCCCCGGTGTCGATGAGATGCGGCAGTGCGCTGCGGGTGGTGCGCACCGCGGCCATGAGGTTGACCGTGAACGTCCAGTCCCAGTCGGCGTCGGTCATGGCGAGGAAGCCCTCGACCCGCGGCCGCACCGCGCCAACGTTGTTCACCAGGACATCGAGCCCGCCGTGCAGCTCCACCGCGGCGGCTACCAGCGCGCCCGGACCGTCGGGAGTGGCCAGGTCGACCTCGACGACGGTGAGCTCCGCCCCCTGCTCGATCAGGTCGTCGAGTTCCTCCGTGCGCCTCCTGGTCCCGGCGACGACCCGGGCCCCGGCCCTGAGAAGGCCCTGCGTGACCGCCAAGCCGATGCCCCGGCCGGCGCCGGTGACCACCGCCCGCTGCCCCTCCAGGCCGAGGTCGTGGGAAGGAGCGGTCACCGCGAGCCCTCCAGGCCCTGCCGCCGCAGCCAGGACAGCGCCTCGTCCGCGACCTCGCGCCAGCCGCTGTCGACGGTCAGCGAGTGCCCGCGGTCGGGGAACGTCATGAAGTCGGTGACCGCCTCGGAGTGCCGGTACTGCTTGAGCGTCGCGCGGGTGACCGCCTCGGGGACGGTGTGGTCCTTGCCGCCGGACATCAGCAGCAGCGGGCCGCGCCCGGAGTTCTCGGTGTCGACCTTGGCCGGCGAATGCGGGTTGAAGTTCGCCGCTGCGGCCTCGAACAGCGGCTTGCCCGGCGCGGGGATGGTCCACCGCGCGAACAGGGCGTCCGACTCCTCCTCGCTCACGGCGTTGCCGAACGCGAAGCGGAACTGCTCGGCGTTCAGGGACACCGCGCGGTGCTTGTTCGCCGGGTTCTTGAACACCGGCAGCGTCGACCGCAGCGCCGACAGCGGCAGCGGCAGGACCCCCTTGATCTGCGCGGCGTCGATCGCCACCGCGGCCGCGGCCAGGTCCTGGCCGAGCAGCTTCTGGGCGATCATGCCGCCGAAGGAGTGGCCGATGAGGATGGGCAGCGTGTCCAGGCCGCGGATGACGGACGCGTAGTGCTCGACGACGTCGTCGATGCCGTGGTCGGCGATGCTCTCGGGGTTCTGCCGCGCCTCCTCCACGGTCTCCGGGTCGCCGGGCCAGCCGGGCGCGGACGGGGCGTAGCCCTCGTTGCCGAACAGGTCGATCCACGGCTGCCAGGACGTGCTGTGCAGCCACAGGCCGTGGATGAAGAGGACGGGTGTGGGGCTGGTCATGGCCGTTGGGCCTTTCTCGCGAGCGGAATCGATGGGTGGGTGGGCCCGGTCGGGGCCGGGCGGAGGATCGGGAGCGAAGGTCGGGGGCCCGAGTCAGGGGCCGGCGTCAGGGGCGCGTGCCGAACGGGCCCAGCGTCCCGGCGTCGATGCGGAAGGACTCGACCAGGGCCGCCGCGTTGTCGAGCGTGAACACGTCCGCGGCCGCGAGGACCCCGGTGTACTTCGCGGCGACCGGTGCGGCGGCCTGCGCCGCCACCGCGTCGAGATAGGTCTTGAAGATCGCCCACGAGTTGCCCTGCGGGCCGTACTTGTCGAAGTAGGGCGTGGGGTCCAGGTTCATGGCGGCCCGGGTGGAGGCTTCGAGGTCGGCCATGTAGGCGCGCTGGAGGTCGCCGTCCGCACGCACGCCGAGCCGGCCGAGGTGGCCGCCGACGAGGGTCCGCCACGGGTACCCCATGGCGATGTCCTGCGCCCGCAGCCAGGCGGGGATGTCCTGGGAGACCGCCAGGTTCTTGAACGGCACCCAGCCCGGATACAGGATGTCGACGACCATCAGCGTCCTGTGCTCCGGCGCGTGGATGAAGATGTTGTCCGGGGAGTGGTTCGGGCCGTGGTAGGCCAACTCCAGCCGTTCACCGCCGACGTGCAGTGTGTAGCGGTCCTCGAAGGTGACGGTCGGCGCCGGGCGGTTCGGGTCGGCGGCGCGCAGCAGCAGCCGCCGGCACTCGGCATGTCCGATGCGGACGACGCCCTTGCCGAAGATCGACGAGGCGCCCACGTGGTCGGCGTGCGAGTGCGAGTGGACGAGGTGGGTCACCTTTGCCGGACGGCCGTTGGCCCGTGTCACCTCTGCGATCGCTCGCAGCAGGTTGTGGCCGATGGTCGGAGGGGCGTCGACCAGGACGACGCCTTCCCGGGTGCTGAGGAACATCGCCTGGTAGAAGCCGTCGGTCACCCAGTACAGGTGTCCGTCGATCCGGCCCACGAAGTAGCCCGCGTCGTTGAGTTCCGGCCCGGTCGCGGCGGGCGGGACGGGCGCGAAATCAGGAAGCCCGGGGGTGTCGGCCGCGGCGGCCGCCGTGCCCCCCAGGGCCCCGCCGGCCAGGGCGGCGGCCGCGGGCAGCGCGGCCGCTGTGCGCAGCAGGGAGCGGCGGTTCGCCGCGGCATCCCAGAATGTGGTCTTCATGACCGGCCTTTCAGGATCAGGCGATCGCGGCGGACGTCTCTCCGGCCGGGCCTCGGGCTCGGCAACGACATCGATGTCAACGGAGTTCCTCGCGATCATGTGCACGACCGCCAGGACACCACCGGGCCCGGCCCCTTCGAATCGAGGAAAGACCCCTGTCCCGGAACACCCCGGCCGCTCGGCACGGCCTGGGGATCGACCCCGGTGCGAAGCGGGGATGCGCCGTGGTCAGGCGCTGCTTGAGGGCGCGACGAGGACCTTCAGCGAGCACGGCCTCCAGCGCCAGGTCGACTCCTGGCTCGGTAGCGGCCCCAACGAGCCCGTCACCGCGAAGCAGATCGAGTCAGCGTTTGGCCCCGACAAAGCGGCCGAAGCCAACCAGCCGAGTGGCAGCAGCGCAGCGACGCCCGCCCGTGAACTTCCCGACGTGGTCGACGAGTCATTGTCAGCACCCGGTGGCAGGATCCCGTGCCATGACCGCACCGATCAGTGAATCGTGGACGCTAATCGAGAACTGGCTGGCCGAGCACGCCCCGGCGACCTACGCCGCGCTGGCGCCGCCCGCAGATCCGGCGGCCATCGCCGCCACCGAATGCGTCATCGGCCGGCCAATGCTGAAGCCTTTGGTGATGTCGCTGCTGCGGCACGACGGTCTCCTCGACCAGCGGGGTTCGCTGCTGCCAGGGTTCTACAGACCGATAAGTGCCCGCGAGATAGCAGCTGAGTGGCAACGTTTCACCGGCTTCCACGACAAGCGCACGGCGGATGAGGCAGGAGAGGAGGCGGACCACGACTTCGTGAAGATCGGGGCCAGCAGCGTCCTGTACGGACATCCGCAGTTGATCCCAATCGCGCGGAACCTCGGCGGCGGGCACCTCGTACTGGACCACCGTCCCGAGATCGACCGGGGGCGCGTCCACGCAGCCGGGGCCGCGGAAGGCATCATGCGCGTACCACACGAGATGTGGACGTCCCTGCCGCTACTCATGGAGACGATCGCCACATCTCTCAAGACTAACCAGCCCCTCAACAACTACACGCCCGTAGTGGACCAGGAGCAGAGGCTGTACTGGGACTTCATACCGCTGCGCAGTGATCGAACCTTGCATCGGTCATGACGCAGCAGCAGATAGCGAGGTCGGAGCTTGAGTCGTCCCACCGTGTCGACCACAGCGGGACCTGGTCTGCTACGCGGTGGCGGTGCACGGTGCGCTGGAAGAAGCGGTGGTAGCCGGCGATCTTGTCCGCCCAGCACCGGCACATGGTCCTGCGGTGCCGCCAGCGCCGCGTCCGCGCGCAGGCTGCCTTTGCCGGGCGCGGTGAAGGTCCCGTTGACCGGGAGGATCATTTCCGTCGTCCAGCCGCGCAGCGAGCCCAGGCCACGAGTCTGGGCGGATGACACCCGCCGCACCGGCTGGTCCACAGGGCCGGTCCCGGCGCCCGTGCCAGGCCCAGCACTTGGGGCTGGGGTTTGCGCACGGGCAGGCCCGGTGCCAACGGGCCTCACTCCATCAGCGAGGCGGGAACGGCTTACCGCTTGACCAGCCGGGCAGGGTCGACGTCCAGGGGGAACGGCTCGGTGACCGCCGTGGTCTGGCCGGCCTGGACCAGCCGGTCGGCGTAGGCGCCGTGCTCAAGGTGCCCGAGGTACAGCCGCGGAGCAGGCTCCAGTTCCAGGCGCCAGTAGTGCTCGATCCCCGCTGCCGCATACAGGGCCGGTTTCATCTTCCGGTCGGCGACGCGGGTGGAGGGCGAGGCGATCTCCACAACGGCGATGACATCCTGGGCATGCACGGTCACACCGGACAGGTCCACGCTCTCGTCAACGACAGCCAGGTCCGGGATCATCAGGCCGTCAGGTACCAGAACGTTGATGGCGTCGAAGACCAGCACCGGCGCTTTCGCGGCCTCTGCGGCCTGCTCCAGCAGCACGTGAAGGCGGTGTGAGGCCCACTGATGCGCGAGGCCGGGCGCGGGGCTCATCATCAGCGCGCCCCCGACCAACTCGATTCGGTTCCGCGGGTCCTCGGGCAGGGCCAGGACATCGTCCACGGTCCACGGCCCGTAATGATCAGCGGCGGCAACACCCACGCTCCCCTTCACCTCCTCGGCTTGCCGTGCCCCCAGTGTGGCCCAGCAAGAAGGCAGCAGTCGAGCCGCCCGCGCGCAGGGAGCGCACGAATCGCCTCTCCGCCACGCGCCTACGACGTGATGATTACGTCAGCGTATCATCCGTCCATGCTGTTTCCCACGCCTTCTCTCAGCCGCGAGGACAATCGTGTCCTCGCCTCCATCGACGAGATGCGCTCGGCCCTGCAGGATCAGGTGCGCTCCCTCCCGTCCCGGCAGGTCCAGCGGCTGCGCACGTTCCTGACCGCCGACGCCGTGGCAGCGTCCAACTCCATCGAGGGTTTCAGGGCCGCCACCGTGGACGTGGAAGACCTGATCACCGGCGAGCGAGACGTAGAGGTCTCCGAGGAGAACAAGAAAGAGACCCTCGCCCTGCACCGGATGATGACGTACATCCAGACGCTGCACGACGCGGCCGACTTCGCCTACAGCAAGAGCTTCCTCAACGCCCTGCACTGGATACTCCAGGGACACCGACACCAGCCACGCAAACCCGCCGGACAGTGGCGTCGCGGCCCCGTCTACGTCACTGATGCCCGCGACGCAAGTATCGCCGCCTACACCGCGCCCGACGCAGATGCCGTCCCTGCGCTCATGCAGGAACTGATCGACTGGCTCAACACCGACGACGCCACCCACACACTGGTCCGGGCCGCCATGGCGCACCTGCATCTGGTGTCCATCCACCCGTGGGCCGACGGCAACGGCCGGATGTCCCGCTCACTGCAAACCCTGATGATCGCGCGCGAAGGCGTACTGGCTCCGGAGTTCTCCTCCATCGAGGCATGGCTCGGACGGCCGGGCAACACCTGGGAGTACTACCGCGAACTCGCCCGCCGCGGCCCCCAGTACCTGCCCGACCAGGACGTCGCCAGCTGGATCCACTTCAACCTGACCGCCTATCACCAGCAGGCCCAGACCGTACAGGGCCGGCTGGCCCGGGCCGGAAAAGTCTGGGAAACGCTCGCCGACTTCGCCCAGCACGCTGGCCTCGACGAACGCACTATCACCGCCCTCCACGACGTCGCCATGGCCGGACGAGTACGACGCTCCCGCTACGAAAGCGCCGAGGGCCTCAGCCTGCAACAGGCCCAGCGCGACCTACGCGACCTGGTCACCGCCCAAATCCTCACCCCCGTCGGCCGCACTCGAGCCCGCTACTACACCGCCGGCGACCGCTTCCCCCAGACCGCGCTGGACATCTCCGCCACCCCCATGACCCTCACCGACCCCTACACCCCCACCGGCTGAACCGACGGGAACCCGCCCCAGCGATCGCTTCCCTGTGTGGCGGAGCCTGCTGCGAGTGGCTGCTGCAGCCGTGGTGCACGGCTCAGACGCTGGGCAGGTTCATCCGACAAGCGCGACTGGAACCACGCCGGGCAGATGGTGCGCGGCCAGTGCCACAGCCTCCTTGGCCGTGCTGAAAACGCCGAGGTCCTCTTTGGCGATGCTCCTGCCCGCTCCGTACGCGCCATCGCTTTTCGCGGCCAGCTATCGTCCGGCGACAGTCAGGTCGGGGCGGGTGGTGATCGAAAAACGCAGCGCCCAGTGGCTGGTGAAGGGGTAGAGGGCGCGCAGGGCTGGCGCGGCGCACGCCGCCTCGATCAGGGCCTGGAATGTCTCGTGCCAGTCGTACTCCATTTCGGCCGCCCCGAGGCGCAGGCTCTGCCACTCGGATTCCGTGAACCGCGCGGGATCGCGGTCGGGCCCCTCGAGCCGCCCGGTCAAGTACTCAACGGACCCTGCCAACTCCCTTCTCACCACCCGCAGATCCCTGGTGGCAACGCCGCCTCGCGGAGTGACCTTCCCGACATTCCTGACCCACAAGCTGCCGAAGTGATGCTGCCTCTCAGCAACTCTTCCGAGCCTGTGCCCTTGGGATCGTTCCCGAAGCCATGACCGTCCGCTCTCCAATCCGACCTCCCTGGCCACAAGGCCAAGGGCTAGCCCGGCAACGGTGACGGCCTGCACGGCGCGGTGTCCTGCGGTGGTGAGCGTGACGTCGACCCGGTGCTCTATTCCAGGCCCTACTGGGTCGGCGCTGCCGGCGATCCGGGACAGCGGCCGTATGCGCTTTTGGTGGAGGCGCTGGCCCGGTATGGGACGGTCGCCGTCGCCAAGGTCACCTTGCGCACCCGGGAGCGGCTGGCGGTACTGAGGCCGTGGCACGGCATGCTCGTCCTCCACACCCCGCTATGGCCCGAAGGGATCCGCGAGCCCGACGACTCTCCAGAGCCGCGCCGGTGACGGACCGGGAACTGGAGCTCGCCGAGCTGCTCATCGACCAGCTCACCGGAGTCGACATCACCGGGCTGCACGACGACTACGCAGCCGCCCTAGAGCAGCTGGTGGCCGCCAAGATGACCGGCGCCGGCCTGGAGGAACCCGCGGAACCGGTGCCAGCAGTGGACCTCATGGCGGCGCTGGAGGCGAGCATCCAGGCGGCGAGCAAGCCCTAGAAACAGCGCCTCCTGAGCCCTCGAGTACCTCTCATGCCGAGGTCTCGGCGTTCGTGCCAATGAGTGAGAGCGTCGCGAGTGTCAGGGTGGCCCGCGCCATGGACTTCGCGGTCGGTCAGAAGGATGGCGAGCAGGTCGTGCCGCGCTCGCTCCGCGAAGAACTCGGCGGCCCCTTCAGGGTCGCTTTCCCCGGCCATGCCTCAGCAGAGGTAGGAGAGGTCGTGAGTCCCCCTGTCCCTCCTCGACAGTTCGTCTGTTCGGGGGGCTTGAGCTCCGCCAGCAAGAGCAATCCCGGCCTCGGAGCGATGTTCGGTTACTGTCGGTGACGGCCGATTAGCTATGTTGCACGTGACCGAGGAGGCACATGTCGGGCATGACGCGACGGATGGCTCTCAGCGGCCTGGCCGTGGCGTGCCTAGCCGCCGCCACGGCGTGCGAGCCGGATGAGCCGCAACCACACCCCAGTCCGTCCTCCTCCATCAGTCGGTCCTCGTCGGCCAGTCCGTCGCCCTCCGTCTCGACTGGGACCGACGTCGATCCCCGTACTCAGACGCCGTCGCCTTCGCGGGACGGCGTCCCCCCGGTACCGCCGCCGCCCACCGTTACGAGCCAGGAACGCAAGCCTGGCCCCGTTCCGACCGAGCAGCCGTCCACACCCCCGCCCCTGGTGCCCACTCCCTGGGCACCCACTGACCCTGTACCCACCGGCTCGTGAACGACAGCCCACCCGAACACACGTCCCGGGAGAAGGGGACGCATGGGCGTGAGCGGGACACGAGTGGAACCGATGTACTCAAGGTGGTCATTGCGCAAGCCTCGTTCTTCGGGGCGCTCATGTTCTATGTGGGCTTGACCTATGCATCGCAGTACTACGGCTTCTTCCACCTCTCCCCGTTCTCGCTGGGGTTCGGCTTCGCCGAACTGGCGCTCTACAGCCTGCGTCTGCTCAAGCTTCAGGTCATCGTCGCGGCCGTCGTCGTCCTCATGGTGATTTGCATCCCGTGGTTCTCCCGACGTCTCCCGCTCCCTGACCCTGCCAGCCCGCACGCCACCGCCGTTCGGAAGACCGCCTCGGTCTTGCAAGTGGTCTTCCTCGCGACGGGATTGGTGCTGTTCCTGCGCTGGAACGACATCGCGTCGTACGGCTGGGCCGCGCCTCTGACCCTCGCCATCGGCATCACGCTCGGCCAGGGCCGGGCCGCCGCCGCCGGCCATCGCGGTGGACCACGGCGCCGAGCCCTGCTGCTCTTCGCGATCGGCGTCTGCCTCTTCTGGTCGCTGACACTGGCCGCCCAGCAGATGGGCCGCGACGATGCCAGCACGGACGCACGTCACGTGCTCGAAAAAACCGGCCTGGTGGTACTCAGCGCCAACCGGCTGAGCCTTCCGCTCCCGCTGCAATACGAGCAGGATCTGGGAACGGAGTACCAGCTGCGCTACCGCTACACGGGACTGCGACTGCTGCTCGAGCGAGGCGGCCGGTATTACGTCGTACCCGTCGACTGGGAACCACGAACCGACCCTGTATACGTACTCCGCGAAAGCGACACCATGTGGATCGGACTGATGCCAGGAGTCCTACGGACACAGTAAAACCTCGCGGGTAGGGCACGCAGCACCGTGTCCAGGGTGGTCAACGGCTTGCCCGAGGTAAGTGCGTCCACGCACCCGGCTGTTGAGGCTGCGACCGTTCGAACTGGGATACAGGCCGAACCGTCGCCAACGCCAGTCATTCATTCGGGCTAATGGCGGGGTGGGTCGCACGTTCCTGCGAGGATCCGATCGACCCCTCCCTCCGCGGCGGTTTGGGGCTCGGCATCTGCACCGCGACGCAGCGCCAGCTACGTCGCCTGCTGGTCCTCGGCATGTTCGATCGCGCACCGACCAGCCGGTAGCCGCACCACGCAACCCGGGCCGAGGTCACCCTGGCGCTCTCCCCCAGACCGTCACGTCATCTCTTCACGCGACTGCGCACGGCAAGTACCGCAAGCCCGAGCAGAGCCGGCTCGAAGAGGCGGGCGGTCATCTCAACGTACGTTCCGGCGGCGGTCAAATCCTGTCCTGAAGCACGGAAGATCACCGAATTGGCGACCACCCTCAGAGATTTCTCGAAGCGCGCAGTCGAAAGACGCCGACGGTACGCCCCGTCCGGGTTGGTCGGGTCCGGCTTGCTCGAGGTCAGAGTCACGCTGCGGCCGTCGATCCTGCCCTTGCTCACCAGGTTTGGCTCGTCCTGCGGCAGGCCCCAAAGCATCATGACCAGTATGGTGGCCGTCATGGCAAGACCCAGCCATGCCAGAGCGCGGACGGCTCGCAGACCGTACCCGGAACCCGCCAGTACAGCCACAGGATCATCCGCTCGCCGCGCGAGGTCTCCAGATCGTGCCGGCGCATTTCCATCTCGCCGTAATAGAAGTCGGTCGCGCCAGGCTCGTTCTTGCCGTCCTCCAGCGCTTTGCGCAGTTGTCGGTAGAGCGGTGCGAGCACTGCGGGCTGGTGTGTCTCGACGCCCGCCGGGGCAGGCGTCCACCCGTCCGTGCCGTACCGGGCCGCGCGCCAGTGGTGCTCCTCGGCCAATGTCCGGCGCCGCGTCCATCGCACGGGGAACCAGCCCCGCCAGGAGAACCTCCCACGTGGGACCTCGTGAGTGATCAACGCTGTGACCTGAGGCTGTGCCGTCAACGGTTGTCAGCGTTGGCCGTCGTGAGGGCCCGTTACGGCCCGGGGTGACCGACTTCGCTATTGATCACCCGGGAACCGGGGGGCTCGGTGGTACTTTGACCGGAATCCGTGGGAGGAGTGGGCAGGCAGGTGGACAGTACTCTGCGGCGTGCAGCTGTCGTGGCGCTCGGCGATCTCGGGCGAAGCAATGACTTTGGGGACTGGGCGGACGCCGGCCGCGGCCTGGCAGGCTTTGCCGAGATGGAAGAAGCTGTCGATCCGCTACTGAAGCTGGTGCTCTGCGAAGACACCTTCGTCACGCGGGTCACCGCGCAAGCCTTGCTTCGGCGAATCGACAAGGCCGGGCTGAGGGTAGTCGCGTCCGCGCTGGCAGTCGCCGACGCGAATCACGGTGATTGGATCCGCACCGCGATCCTCGACGTGTTCGCCATCTACGCCAGCGACCGCGACGACGCGATGCGGCTCTGCGAGGATCTGGCGCGGGATCCTGATCAGCACGTCGCCCTGGGGGCTCGCGAGCTGCACGAACGCCTGGCCGGGATCAATCCCGTTCTTCACCCTGCGTAACGCGGCCGGATGCTTTAACTGCCAGCGGCCTTTCACGAGTACCTCTGGCCTGTCTCCCGCTGGCGGACCTGCGAAGCGTCTTCGCGGAGATCCTTTGTCGGGGACGGTGTGATCTTTTCGCCTTTCTTTCGTCGGCACCTCAAGCGCGGTCCACGCATGGCGGCTTCGCTGCGGCAGAGGCCATACGGGGCGGCATGTCGGACCGCTCGGAGAATGGAACCTTCCTTCTCGGATCAGGGCTGGGCCTCCCCTCAGCGACGGTTGGAGTCCATCCATTCGTCGCTGTTCCACATGACGGGGCGCAACGCCAACGCCCGCCACCCTGAAGGGCTGGCCGCCCAACGCCGCGAACGCGCCAAGATCCGCAGCGAACGCCAACAACGCTGGGGCCGCCCACGACCCAAAGCCGCCTAACCAACCCCGGCAACGTTCGTGGCCAACGCACCAGTTACGACACCGTCACCCGCAGCTTCGGTCCGGGCTGCCAAGGCCTCACGTCCAACGCATCCCCGACGCGGGCGGCTGACTCGGCGGCAGTTGCGCGGTCGCGGCCACCCTCCTCCCAGGTGCTCCCGGACGACCGACACCAGCCGGTGGATCGAGGTAAGACGCCAGGCCGGTCTTGACGATGAGCGGTCAACCTCTATGCGGCGTCAGCTGAGCCGACTATTCTCCCCGCAACCGACCGCCCTGGATCCTTCGGGCGAGGCGGGCTCCATGTCGACACCACGAACGGGGCATCCGTGAGATACAAGAAGTTCGCCGCTGTAGCCGGTGCTGTCGCCGCACTGATCGTCGGAGCGGGGGCCTCGCCCGCTACCGCTCAGAGCAACGGCGAGTGTACCTGGGGTGCTTACGTCGGGGACAGCACCGTCGCTTACTGCAACACCAGTGAAGGACACAGCCAGTTCAGGGCGGTGGCTATCTGCCAGGACGATCTGAGTGGGGACACCTTCCTCTTCTACGGGCCGTGGAAGTGGACCTACGAGCCGTACCCCTCCTACGCCTATTGCAACAGCAGCACCTTCCTTCTCGGTGCGAGCTACCGCATCAAGTGACGCTCGGCCTTCCGCAGTCAACCTAGGCACTCGGCAGAGCTCTTGGCCAAGTGCCTAGTAGTGCTTGGTCAGGTCGGTTGATTCGGTGCGTGTCTTTGTGGGTTGGTGGTGCGTTGGAAGGGGTGTGAATCCGGGAGAAGTTGCTGCGGTGCGTGATGAGTTGGAGGTCCGGTGGCGCGGCGGCCGCGGGGGCTGCCGCGGCTGATGCCTCGCAGAACGGATGCTGTTACCCACCGGCCGAAGGCGCCGACGACACCGGAGTCACAGCGGCAGAAGGCACACGACCCGGCGCCGGGGAAGCGGACCACGCGATGGTCAGCAGCCCGTCCTGGCTCCCGCGCATTCCGCGTACCGCCATCGGCGGTTCACAGCCGCCAGCGGCGGATCTGGTCCGCACACGCGTAGACGTCCGCGTGCCCGGTACGGACCTGTTGCGCAAGGTCGCTGAGTGCC
>NZ_FZOF01000008.1 GCF_900188405.1 Actinacidiphila glaucinigra
GACCCGGCGTTGACCCCGATCCGGATCGGGGTGCCGGCGTCGGAGGCCGCCTTGGCGATCTCCTTCACCTTGTCGTCGAACTGCCGGATGTTGCCCGGGTTCACCCGCACCGCCGCACACCCCGCGTCGATCGCCGCGAACACGTACTTCGGCTGGAAGTGGATGTCCGCGATCACCGGGATCTGCGACTTCCTCGCGATGGTGGCGAGGGCGTCGGCGTCGTCCTGCGAGGGGCAGGCCACGCGGACGATCTGGCAGCCGGACGCGGTGAGCTCGGCGATCTGCTGCAGCGTGGCGCCGATGTCGGCCGTGACGGTGGTGGTCATCGACTGGACCGAGACGGGGGCGTCGCCGCCGACCGCGACCGACCCGACCTGGATCTGGCGGCTCTTGCGGCGGTCGGCGAGCTTGATCGGCACGGACGGCATCCCGAGCGAAATCGCGGTCATGTGCGTGGCATCCCCAAAGTACGCGGATCGAGGTCCCGGCGGCGTGGGCGGGCTCCGTTGAACGAGACTACGTCACCCCGCCCACGCCTCCGACATCGCGCCTAGGTCAAACGCACCGGATTGATGAGATCCGCGGCCATCACCAGTGCCGTGAAGCAGATGAAGATTCCCGCGACGACGTAGGCGACCGGCATCAGCTTCGCCACGTCGAAGGGACCGGGGTCGGGCCGCCGGAAGATCCGGGCGACGGTCCGGCGGACGGACTCCCACAGCGCGCCCGCGATGTGACCGCCGTCGAGCGGCAGCAGCGGGAGCATGTTGAAGAGGAAGAGCGAGAGGTTGATGCCGGCCAGCAGGTTGAGGAAGAACGCCACCCGCCAGGTGGCCGGGATGTCCATGGCGAAGACCTCGCCGCCGATGCGGGCGGCGCCGATCATGCCGACCGGGGAGTCCTGCTTGCGTTCGGCGCCGTTGAAGACGGCGTTCCACAGGTCGGGGACCTTGGAGGGCAGGGCCGCCAGGGACTCGACGCCGCTCTGGGCCATCTCGCCCATGCGGTCGATGGACTGGGCGAAGTCCAGCCGGATCACACCGCTGGCCGGGGTGAAGCCGAGGAAGCCGGCGGTGACGTACTGGCCCTCGGTGTAGCCGCCGTTCCCGTCGGTCTTGGTGACCTTGTTCTCGATCAGGTCGGCGCGCAGGTCGATGGTCCTGCCGTCGCGGAGCACCGTGACGGTGGCGGGGCCGGTGGTCTTGCGGATCTCCTGCTGGAGGACGGACCACTGGCTGTCGTCGACCCGGACGCCGTTGAAGGCGACGATCCGGTCGCCCGCCCTGAGGCCGGCCTTCTTGGCCGGGGTCTCGGGGTACTTCTTGCTGGCGCAGGGGTCCTTGGCCTTGAGCGCGGCCGTGTCGGACTGGGAGATGACGCAGTCCGAGACCTCGCCGACCGTGGTGGTCTGCATCTGCAGGCCGAAGCCCATGAGGACCGTCAGGAAGAGCACGAACGCCAGGATCAGGTTCATGAACGGGCCGGCGAACATGACGATCACGCGCTTCCAGGGCTTGCGCGTGTAGAACATGCGGGTCTCGTCGCCGGGCTTCAGCTCCTCGTACGCCGCGGAGCGGGCGTCCTCGATCATCCCGCGGAAGGGCGAGGTGGACCGGGCGGCGACCCGGCCGTCGTCGCCGGGCGGGAACATGCCGATCATGCGGATGTAGCCGCCCAGCGGGATCGCCTTGATGCCGTACTCGGTCTCACCCTTGTGGCGGGACCAGATGGTCGCACCGAAGCCGACCATGTACTGCGGCACCCGGATCTTGAACAGCTTGGCCGTGGAGAGGTGGCCGAGCTCGTGCCAGGCGATGGAGAAGAGGAGACCGACCAGGAAGACGGCGATTCCCAGTCCCCACATGAGTCCCGTCATACGTGTGCCGCCTCCGTCGTCGCCTGTTCCGCAGCCAGTTCCCGGGCACGGGACCGCGCCCAGTTCTCCGCCTCGAGGACGTCCTCCACGGTGAGGGAGGTTCCCTCGGCGGGAGTTCCGTGCTCCTCGACCACCCGTGCGACGGTGTCCACGATGCCCGTGAAGGGCAGCGTGCCCGCGAGGAACGCGGCCACGCACTCCTCGTTGGCCGCGTTGAACACCGCGGGGGCGGTACCCCCGAGGCTACCGACGTGGCGCGCGAGCGCCACCGCCGGGAACGCCTCGTCGTCGAGCGGGAAGAAGGTCCACGTGGCCGCCTTGGTCCAGTCGCACCCGGGCGCGGCGTCGGGCACCCGCTCGGGCCAGCCGAGGCCCAGCGAGATCGGCATCCGCATGTCGGGCGGGCTGACCTGGGCCAGCGTGGAGCCATCCGTGAATTCCACCATCGAGTGGATATACGACTGAGGGTGGACGACGACCTCAATGCGGTCGAAGGGAATGTCGAAGAGCAGGTGGGCCTCGATGACCTCCAGGCCCTTGTTCACCAGGGTGGCCGAGTTGATCGTCACCACCGGGCCCATGTCCCAGGTGGGGTGGGCCAGCGCCTGCTCGGGGGTGACCCCGGTCAGCTCCTCCTTGCCCCGGCCGCGGAAGGGGCCGCCGGAGGCGGTCACGACGAGCTTGCGGACCTCGGCGCGGGAGCCGCCCATGAGGGCCTGGAAGAGCGCGGAGTGCTCGGAGTCGACGGGCACGATCTGGCCCGGCTTGGCCACGGCCTTCACCAGCGGGCCGCCGACGATCAGCGACTCCTTGTTGGCGAGGATCAGGATCCGCCCGGCCTCCAGGGCGGCCAGCGTCGGGCGCAGCCCGATCGAGCCGGTGATGCCGTTGAGGACGGAGTGGCACGGACGGCCGGCCAGCTCGGTGGCGGCGTCCGGTCCGACGAGGATCTCCGGCAGCGGCTCGGTGCCGTAGCGCTCGGCCAGCGCCTGCCGCAGCGGTCCCTCCGCGTTCTCGTCCGCGACGGCGACCGCCTGGACGCCGAGCTGCAGCGCCTGGTCGGCGAGGAGCCCGACGCGGCCTCCCGCGGCGGACAGGGCCACCACCCGGAAGCGGTCGGGGTTGCGCAGGACGACGTCGATGGCCTGGGTGCCGATCGATCCGGTCGAGCCCAGGACGACGATGTCGCGGGGGCCGTCATGGGCGCCGCCGGCCGCGTCCGGTACGGGCAGCCGCAGGTGGGGGTCGGCGAGAGAGTCCGTCATCCCCCCATTGTGTCCGGTCGCCGGCACGGCGGGGGCACCGCCTCCGGGAAGGCGGTGCCCGCGCGCCGGGGGCGCGCCCCGGGTCCGGTCAGCGGATCGGCCGGTGGACGTTCTCCTTGCCGGAGGCGCCCGGGGTGGTGTCGGCGATCCACGGACCGTCGCTGGAGGGGTCGACGATGCCGGACTCGAGCCAGGTGTAGGCGCCGCCCAGGACCCCGTCGACGACCTTGCGGTCGATGGCGTCGGTGTTGGTCCACAGGCGCCCGAAGAGCTCCTCGACACGGATCCGCGACTGGCGGCAGAAGGCGTCGGCGAGCTGGTAGGCCTCGCGTCCGTTCTCGCCCCTGGTGCGGAGCATCTCGGCGCGGACGCAGCAGGCGCTCATGGCGAACAGTTCGGCGCCGATGTCGACGACGCGGCCCAGGAAGCCCTGCTTGGTCTCCATCCGGCCCTGCCAGCGCGACATGGCGTAGAAGGTGGAGCGGGCGAGCTTGCGGGCGTTGCGCTCGACGTAGCGCAGGTGGGCGGCGAGGTCGGGGTGGCCCGCCGGGTGGAAGGAGGAGTACGCACCGGGGATGTGGCCGGGGCCGGCCACCAGCTTCGGCAGCCAGCGGGCGTAGAAGCCGCCCGCCTTCATGCCGGCCCTGGCCTTGTCCCCGAGCGCCTTGTCGGGGTCGATGAGGTCCCCGGCGACCGACAGGTGGGCGTCGACGGCCTCACGGGCGATCAGCAGGTGCATGATCTCCGTGGAGCCTTCGAAGATCCGGTTGATCCGCAGGTCGCGCAGCAACTGCTCGGCCGGGACGCCCCGTTCGCCGCGGGCGGCGAGGGAGTCGGCGGTCTCGAAGCCTCGGCCGCCGCGGATCTGGACCAGCTCGTCGGCCATCGTCCAGCCCATCTCGGACGCGATGAGCTTGGCCAGCGCGCCCTCGATGCGGATGTCGTTGCGGTCCTCGTCGGCCATCTGGCTGGACAGATCCATGACGGCTTCGAGCGCGAAGGTGGTCGCCGCGATGAAGGAGATCTTCGCGCCGACGGCCTCGTGGCGGGCGACCGGCCTGCCCCACTGCTCCCGGGCGGCCGACCACTCGCGGGCGATCTTCAGGCACCACTTGCCGGCCGCGACGCAGGACGCGGGCAGCGACAGACGGCCGGTGTTGAGGGTGGTGAGGGCGATCTTCAACCCGGCGCCCTCGGGGCCGACACGGTTCTCCGCGGGGACCCGCACCTGGTGGAAGCGGGTGAGGCCGTTCTCGATGCCGCGCAGCCCCATGAAGGAGTTGCGGTTCTCGACGGTGATGCCCTCGGAGCCGGCCTCGACGACGAAGGCGGTGATGCCGCCCTTGTGGCCCTCGCTCTTCGGCACCCGCGCCATGACGACCAGCAGGTCGGCGACGACGCCGTTGGTGGTCCACAGCTTCACGCCGTCGAGGACGTAGGAGTCCCCGTCCGGGACGGCCGTGGTCGCCAGGCGCGCGGGGTCGGACCCCACGTCGGGCTCGGTGAGCAGAAAGGCCGAGATGTCGGTGCGGGCGCAGCGCGGCAGGAACCGCTCCTTCTGCTCCGGGGTGCCGAACATCTTCAGCGGCTGGGGCACGCCGATCGACTGGTGCGCGGAGAGCAGCACGCCGATGGCGGGGCTGGCGGAGCCGACGAGGGCCAGCGCCTTGTTGTAGTACACCTGGGTGAGGCCGAGGCCGCCGTACTTGGGGTCGATCTTCATGCCGAGGGCGCCGAGCTCCTTCAGCCCGGTGATGACCTCGTCGGGGATCCTCGCCTCACGCTCGATCAGGCCCCCGTCCACCTTCGTCTCGACGAAGTCGCGCAGCTTGGCGAGGAACTCCTCGCCGCGCTGGACCTGCTCCGTCGACGGTGTGGGGTGGGGATGGATCAGGTCGAGCCGGAAGCGGCCCAGGAACAGTTCCTTGGCGAAGCTCGGCTTTCGCCATTCCTGTTCGCGGGCGGCCTCTGCGACCTGGCGCGCTTCGCGTTCGGAAACGGTGGGGCGGGCGGATGCTGCGGACATGGGGGCGTCACCTCGCGTCGGTTACCGACCGGTGCTACTTGTTCGTTAGTACCCCGGTTCCGGCATGGTCACCAGCCCTCGCGCACGGGGCGCGGAGGGCCGGTGACCTTCCGACGGCGATTCAGGCCGACACGAGCAGCTTGCGCAGCGGCGCGCTGTCCGGGGCGGAACCGCCCTCGGTGACGGGGTCGGCGAGGGCGTCGACCGCGGAGCCGAACTCCGCCTCGTCAGTGCCGTCGGCCAGCACCAGCCGCACTCCCTGATCCCATGTCAGTTCCCAGTGCGCCGCGCCGGATTCGGCGAGGGCGAGACCGGCGAGGGCGGCGGCGCCCGCGTGCAGCGCGCCCTCGGGCAGTCCCTGCGCCACGGCCGGGAGGCGGCCCTGGTCGGCGGCGTCGAGCAGGGCCGTCAGCGTCGGCTCGACTCCCGCGGCCGACAGCGCGGCACGCAGCGGCGCGGCGTTCTCGGCGAGCACCAGACGCACCGAAGGATCCGCCAGGGCGCTCCACTCCACTCGGGTGAACGCCTGGCTCTCGGGGCTGAGGGTGGCCCCTTCCAGGGCGATCAGCACCTGGTCCCGGTCGTGCAGCAGCTCCAGGGCCGGCCGGTCCTGCCCGGCGGGCGCCTCGCCGGGCCCGTCGGCGGGCACCGCCTCGACGAGGCGGACGCGCTCGGCGATCGGGGGGTGCGAGTCGTACGGGGAGCGCTGCTCGCGCGGCAGCCGGGAGCGCAGCCGGTCCAGCTCCGCGCGGCGCGCGGGGTCGGACAGGAAGCGGGGCAGGCCGCCGTAGACCTGCCCGGCGGGCGGCAGCAGGCGGGCCGGGGCGCCGAAGGCGGCGTACTGCCGCATGTAGTGGTCGAAGGCGGCGTCCAGGACCGGGATCTCGCGCAGCGCGGAGGCGGTGGCGTCCCGCCCGGCGAGCCGCACGGCGGCCTGGTCGGCGGCGAGCTCCTGGGCGCGGCCGACGCTGTGCGAGGCGCGGAGGTAGAACTTGGCGTAGGCCGTGTAGATCGCCGCCATGGCGCGGTAGGTGACGCCGGCGCCGGAGGCGTCGACCTCCTTGGCCTTGCGGCCCTTGGCCAGTGCCTTCGCGGCCCGCTCCTCCTGGCGTGCCTGCTCGCGGCCCTGGGTCCGGGCGGCGCGCTCCTCGAAGTGGGCGATGGTGCGCAGCATCCGCTCCTGGCCGCGCAGGGTGATCGCGGACAGCCGTGTGTCGCTGTTGCCGTAGTGGCCCAGCTCGTGGGTGAGGACGGCGTGCAGCTGGCGCTCGGTCAGCCCGGCGAGCAGCGGCACGCCGATGTACATGCGGCGGCGGCCGCCGACGAGGCCGAGGAGTCGGGACTTCTCGGACACGGCGGCGTTGACCTCGCCGACGAGGACGATCTCGTCAGGAGCGCGGGTGCCGTAGCGCGCGGCCAGGTCGCGGACGGCCGCCCACAGCTCGGGCTGCTGCCGCTCGGTGACGGGGACGCCGGAGGGGCCGTCGTCCTGCGGGCGGCGCAGCATGAACATGCCGCGGACGATGGGGATGGCGAGGACGGCGCTGACGATGACGACCTTGCCGGTGAGTCCGCCCACGCCCCAGGAGGCGACCAGGACGTCGATCCCGGCCAGCACCGCGAGCAGCACCACGCCCAGCAGGTAGAAGCCCGCGAGCAGCACCAGGGCGCGCACGGCACGCAGTGTGGAGCCGCCGGCGGGGGCGGACCCGCTTCCGGCGGGCTGCGCGGCCTCGGCGCGCACCGCGCCCTGCGGCACCCCGTCGTCGGCCGCGCCGTCCGGGGAGGTAAGGGAGGAGGCGCCGACCGTCGCGGCCGGGACGCCGAGTGCCGCGCACACCCGGCGCAGCAGTTCGTCCGTGCCCGGCTTGGCCTCGCCGGGGCGCGGGTCGTTGCGGACCTCCGCGAGGGCGTCGGCCGCCTCGGGGCGCCCGAACCACTGCGCGCAGCGGGCGGCCAGGGCGTCCCACTGGGCGCGGTGCTCCGCGTACTCCTGCGGGTCGGTGGGCGGCTCCCAGTCCGCGGCCCACACCATGCTCTGGCTGCCCTCGCCGTCCGGGCGCACGAACACCGCGTACGCGACCTGCGGCGTCGCCACCAGTACCAGGGCCGGTGCGTCCAGCCGCCGGGCCAGCTCGCGGCCGGCCGGCACCAGATCACCGATCCCGATGCCCTCACCCTCGGTCACCGGCGCGTCGAAGAGCACTCCGGTACCGCCGTCGCCTCCGGCGACCCATCCGCCGACCGGTCCCCCGGCCACGGCCTCCGCGGTCGCCCCGGCCTCCGCCGTGCAGACCACCGCATACGTTGCCACCTTGTGTTTCCCCTCCCTGGCGCCTCCCCGGCGCCGTGCGTGAGAGCGACACTTTACGTGCGCATGCCGACAGTGCGCACAGCGCGGCCGGGACGCACCGCACATGCGCCCCGGCCGCTGGAAGGGGTGGCTCCTCCTGCCGTGGTGACTACAGGGCGAGACCGGTCAGGACCAGGACCCGCTCGTAGGTGTAGTCCTCCATGGCGTACTTGACGCCCTCGCGGCCCACGCCGGAGTCCTTGACGCCGCCGTAGGGCATCTGGTCCGCGCGGTAAGAGGGCGCCTCGCCGATGACGACACCGCCGACCTCCAGCTCGCGGTGGGCGCGGAACGCGGTCTGCAGGTCGTGGGTGAACACACCGCACTGCAGGCCGAACCGGGAGTCGTTGACGACCGCGAAGGCCTCGTCGGCGCCGTCCACCTTGTGCAGGGACAGGACGGGGCCGAAGACCTCCTCGGTGGCGATGATCGCGTCCGCCGGAAGGTCGGCGAGCACGGTCGGCTCGTAGGCGGCGCCGTCGCGCCGGCCGCCGGTCAGCAGCTTGGCGCCCTTGCCCAGCGCGTCCTCGACCCACGACTCCACGCGCTCGGCGGCCTTCTCGTCGACGAGCGGGCCGACGTCGGTGGCGTCGTCCGCGGGGTCGCCGGTGACCTGGGCGCGGACCTTGGCGACGACCTTCTCCACCAGCCGGTCGTACACGGACGCGTCGGCGACGACCCGCTGGACGGAGATGCAGGACTGGCCGCCCTGGTAGTTGGAGAAGGTGGCGATGCGGTTCGCCGCCCACTCCAGGTCCTCCTCGGAGGACCAGTCGGCCAGCACGACGGCGGCGGCGTTGCCGCCCAGCTCCAGGGTGGTGTGCTTGCGCGGCACCGAGTCCATGATCTGGTAACCGACCCGGTCGGAGCCGGTGAAGGAGATCACCGGCAGCCGCTCGTCCCGGACCAGGGCGGGCATGCGGTCGTTCGGGACGGTGAGCACGCTCCACGAACCGGCCGGCAGTTCGGTCTCGGCCAGGATCTCGCCCAGGAGCAGCGCGGACAGCGGGGTCGCCGGGGCCGGCTTGAGGATGATCGGAGTGCCGACCGCGATCGCCGGGGCCACCTTGTGGGCCACCAGGTTCAGCGGGAAGTTGAAGGGCGCGATGCCGAGCACGCTGCCGCGCGGGAAGCGCCGGGTCAGCGCCAGACGGCCCGTGCCGCCCGCGTCGGTGTCCAGGCGCTGGGCCTCGCCGCTGTTGAAGCGGCGCGCCTCCTCCGCCGCCCAGCGGAAGACGGACACGGCACGACCGACCTCGCCGCGCGCCCACTTGACCGGCTTGCCGTTCTCCGCGGTGATCAGCCGGGCGATCTCCTCCGTGCGCTCGGCCAGCCGCTTCGACACGTGGTCCAGGGCTGCGGCCCGCACGTGGGCGGGGGTCGCGGCGAACTCCGCCTCGACGGACTTCGCCGCGGCAACCGCCTCCTCCACCTGGGCGGGGGTCGGCACGCCGACGGAGGCCACGACGCTGCCGTCGTACGGGTTCACGACATCGAAGGTGTCCTCGCCGGTGGCGGGGCGGCCGGCGAGCCAGAAGGCGGTGGGGGTGCTCATGCGGACCACGGTAGGGCGGGCGGCACCCGGCCGGTCTTGTCCAGCGCGTCCTGCGCACCTCGCCCGATGCGACGTTTTGGCAGTCCCCGCTCAGCCGCCGGATTTCAGGGCCAGCCACAGCTCCATGCGGACGTCCGGATCGTCCAGCGAGCGCCCCAGGATCTCCTCCACGCGCCGCATCCGGTAGCGCAGTGTGTGCCGGTGCACCCCCAGGTCCGCCGCGGCGGCGTCCCACTGCCCGTGCCGGGACAGCCACGCCCGCAGCGACGCGACCAGATCACCCCGGGCGGTGGCGTCGTGCTCGCGCAGGGGCCGCAACAGGCCGTCGGAGAAGGCCCGTACGGCGTCGTCGCCCAGCAGCGGCAGCACCGAGCCGGAACCGACCTCGTCGTGCTCGACCAGACTGCGGCCACGCCGCCGGGCGACCGCCAGCGCGCGCTCGGCCTGCTCGTGCGCTGCCGGGACGCCCGCGGCGCCCACCGCGGCGGAGAGCCCCGCCACCAGGTCGTCGCTCCCGTCGACAGCCGCCACGCAGGACGGTACGACCTCGCCCTCCGCGGCCGCGAGCACCGTCAGCCGGTCCTCGTCGCGGACCGCCAGCACGGGCTCCGCGGACCGCATCCCGGCCGTCTCCACCCGTTCGGCCAGCAACCCCACCGCGTCCCCCGCGGCCTCGACGCGCTCCGCGGCCTCCGCGACCAGGACGCGCACGGGGGCGTCGAACAGCCCGCCGTACAGCCGGCCGGCCACGGTGCGGGCGTGCTCGGGCTCCCCGGCCAGCAGCATCCGCAGCAGTGCGGCACCCAGGCGCTGCTGTGTGTCCTGCAGCGCCTGGGACTGCTCCAGCGACAGCGTCAGCAGCGCGACGGCGGCGTGCACGAGGTACCGGGCGGAGGTGTCGGGCCGCTCCTCCGTGCCGACCGCGAGGAAGCCGCGGGGGCGCCGTCCGGTGCCCAGCGACTGCAGCTCGACGCGGTCCTCCGTGCCGGCCGGGCCCGCGACCGCCGCGCTGGCCGGGGCGGGCCTGCCGCGCAGCCGCTCCACCTCCCCGGCCAGCCGCGCCGCCCGCCGCCCAGCCCACTCCGGCGCCGCGGCCACCACGGCGCCCGACGCGTCGTACAGCGCCGCCCAGCCGTTCAGGTGCGCCGCCAGCCGCGACAGCAGCGCCGTCGTCCCGTCCGGCGCGAGCGCCGCCCGGGTCAGCTCCCGCTGTGCCTCGAACCCCGCGGTCACGGCCTTGTACCGGTCGGCGGCGATCTCCGCGGAGACGGCCTTGCTGATCGCGATGAACGGGGTCCTGTGCGGCACCTCCAGCAGCGGCAGCCGGTGCGCGCTCGCCGCGTCCACGAGCGCCTGCGGCACGGCATCGTGGCTGACCCCCACGCCGAACCCGAGGCCCACGACACCGGCGCCGGCCAGGCGCGCCACGTACTGGCCGAGTGCCTCGGGCGAGCCGACGTCCAGCTTGAGGCCCGTCGTGAGCAGCAGCTCGCCGCCCTCCAGGTACGGCGCGGGGTCGTCCAGCTCGCTGGTGTGCACCCAGCGGACGGCCGCCTCCTCCAGGCGGTCGCCTCCGGCGAGGACGGCCAGCTTCAGGGCGGGGTTCCGCAGCAGCGAGGCGAGCGTGGGCGGCACGGGCTTTTTCTCCATCTCGGAGTGCGTTCACATCCGATTCTGCCTCACCGTATACCTGCGGTGCCGGGCCGTCTGTGGGTGCGGGTGCGTCGTGGTTGCGGTTGGGGGGTTGCCCACCCGCCCTCCCGATTGCCCCGGATGGTTGGTGCGGGCCTCGCGCGCTTCGTGGGTGGGCCGGGGGCGGGGCCTCCGGGGTGGGCATTCTGTACCGCATATTTATGTGCATGGCGGGCACCCGCTCTTGCCGCCCCGGATGCCGCACAACAAATACACGTCAGCGTCCAGAACGCCCACCCCTACGACCCCGCCCCCTCGGTCGGTTCGGCGACCAACGGCCGGTGGGGGGTGAAGGGGAGGCGCCCCTCCCCGCACCGGGATGCTGCCCCCAGCGGGGTTCCCTCGGCCGCAGGCCGAGTGAAGGTGCGCGCACCGGTGGCTGGCGGCGCTTCCCGCGGGCGGTTGGGGACCCACAGGGGTTGCCTGCGTTGCGGCGAGCCCCGGGATGGTGGGGGCGCGCCCGCCCTGGCCTCCGGCGGGCCGCCGACCCGCAATCGGGTTCAGTCTTGGGACCACACTGACCGGGCCGGATGGGGCCGGCCCCCTGCCGAAGGCTGAGGCAGGACACGCACGTGCACACGGCAGCAGGCCGCTCAGCGCCCGCGCGCACAACCCCGCCGTCCGATCCACTCCGTTCCCTCATGGACGGCCTGACAGTTGCGGGCGTTCGGTGAGACACGTGCGGCAACCCCGGACCGCTCTACACCCCCCTCCGGCCGTCATGCGCCCGAACCGGCGGGAGGGGGTGTGGCGGGGTGCCCCCGCAGGGGACGAGCGGCGAACCCGGCGCCCAACGATGTAGGGGTAAACCGCGAGCCCCGAGGAGGTACCCCGGCGCGGCACCGACCCAGGCACACGGTGCGAGGCCCGCACTGACCGCGCCGGGCAATCGGGAGGGAGGGCGGGAGAACCGCCCGCCGCAGGCGCAACGCACCCGCACACAACAACCGGGCCGCACACAAGAATTACGCGCGCAAATCCACAAGCACCGGCGCCGCATGCTCCCCGTCCACCGCCGTGAGGGAGACCACGGCGTGCCCCGCAGGGACCCCGTGCGCGAGGTCGGACGCGGACCACCGCTCGCGCTCGACCCGGCGCACCGTCACCGACTCCGCCGTGACCGCCTTCCCGGTCACCAGCCGCCGCACCGTGTGCAGCACCCGCGTGAGCGGCTCGTCCGCGATGATCTGACGGTTCGTGACGTCCTGGACGTCCACCCACTCCTTGCCCCACACCTCCGCGAACCGGGCGCCGTCCCAGGCGGTGACCCCGGCGAGGGCCGCCCGGCAGCCGACGGCGCCCAGCAGGGCACCCCGGAGCGTTTCGGGGACGTCGTCCAGCGTGCGCAGCGTAAGGACCGCGCCGGCGTTGGCGGAGCGCATGCGCTGCAGGCCGCGCACGGATTCGGCGGTCACCGTGTGGGAGGCGTCGTCGAGGACGAGGCAGGCGAACAGGGAGCGGTCCTGGCGGGCCGCGGCGCACTCCGCGAACTGGGCGAGGACGAGCCGCGCCAGCATCCGGGAGACCTCGGCGTGGCCCCGTTCCGGGAGGTCGATGCGGACCCGCAGCGGGTGTTCCAGGCCCCGCAGCGAGAACGGGTGGCTGCCGCCCGTGGTGTCGAAGAACCCGGCGAACGCGGGCCGGTCGAGCAGCGCGATGCGGTCGGCGAGCAGGGGGCCCGCGTCGCCGGGCCGGGCGGACTGCCGTTCCCGTGCGTCGAGTTCGCGCAGCTGGCCCTGGGCGGCCGCGCCGCGGGCCTGCAGGGCGGAGCGGAGCGCGGCCAGCGCGGAGGGCGTCCCGTCGAGGAGTTCGCGCAGCTCGGGGACGGAGGGGAAGCGGCCGTGGGCGGCGTGGAAGGGCCCGAGGAGCTGGGCGAGGGCGGTGGCGGCGCGCCGGCTGTCGCCGCCGGGAAGCGCCGCGGCGAGATCGCCGACGAGGGCCTCGGCGAGGAAGCCCGCCGCCTCGTCGGGGTCGGCGGTGCCGCCGTAGAGGTCGAGGTCGTACGCGGAGTCGGGCTGGCCGATCTTGACGACGACGTCGAAGGACTCGTCCGGCGCGAGCCGTGCCCCGTCGGTGCCGACCACGACGACGGCCGCCCGCCCGGCGAGTGCCTGAAGGCACATGAGTTCCAGTGCGGGCCGCACGAAGCGCACGGTCTTTCCGGAGCCGGGCGGCCCGACGGCCAGCAGGGACGTGCCGAGGACGGACGGTTCGAGGGCGTAGCCGGCGCCGCGGTGGGTGCGGGGGTTGCGCTCGTCGTCGGGAGCGGCACCGATGCGGACCTGTCCGGCGAGCAGGTCGTGCCGGGCGGTGCGGGCGGGCAGGTCACGGGCGCCGGAGGGGTGGGCGCAGGCGGCGGCCCCGTACCGCAGGACGGTGTCGGTGAAGGCGGTCAGCCGGCCGGGTTCGGAGCGTACGGACTGCCAGGCGCGGGAGAGGCGGGTGAAGTCGACGTCGTTCATCAGCCCGGCGCGGGCGTCCTCGGCGAGCCGGTCCGCGGCGTCGGCGGCGCCGCCCTGGCGGAGGGCGGGGAAGGCGGCCGGGTCCTGGGCGGGGTCGGCGGGTTCGCGGCCCGCGGCCGTGCGCTCCTCCTCGCGGGCGCGCCGGAGCGGCGCGGTGATCCAGCGGCGCCACAGTTCCGCCCAGCGGCCGACGCGGGCGAAGAAGACCAAGAGGGCGCCGCCGATGAGCGCGTAGTAGAGGTACGAGGCCCACAGGTAGGCGGTCTGGTTGCCATCGGCCTGCCGCCAGGAGTCGGGGGTCAGGGCGAGCAGCGGCCAGAGCCAGTAGCTGCCGAGGTAGCCGTTCCACAGCAGGGACCACAGCAGCCAGCCGCCGAGGAAGGCGATCAGGGCGCCGGCGACGAGCTGGCGGCCCGGCACGGCGTCCGGGTCGGCGGCGGGCCGGGGGCGGTGGCCGAGGCGCCACACGCCGGGGGCGGCGGCGGGGCGCGGGGCCCGCAGCCAGGCGAGGAGGCCGGAGCCGTCGGGCGTGCCGGAGGGCGCGGACTCCGCGGGGGCGTGCCAGGTGCCGGCGCCCGGACGGGTCCCCGGCTGCGGCGGGGGTCCGGGGGGCAGCGGGGGCGCGGCGAAGGCGGCGGGGGCGGCGTCGCGCCGGGCGTCCCGCTCGCCGCGGCCGGGGTCGGCGGGGCCGGGCCGGGCACCGGGCACGGGGGGCGGCCCCGGGTGCGCGGACGGGGCACCCGGCATCGGCCGGGCACCGGGTACCGGCGGCGTGCCCGGTTGCGGGCCGGGGCCTCCGGGCGGAGGCGCCGCGGGCTTCTCGTGCGTACCGTCGCGTTCCATCGCGTGTGCCACCCCTCGCAGGTCCGCACTCAATGTAGTCGAGCGGCCACCGGAGTCTGAAGGATCTTGGCACGCTCATGTCCGCCACGTCGAAGAGGCATTCCGCAGTGCGCCCTATCGGAGTGTGCGGGGCTCCGCCGTACGGGCTTAGCCTGCGAGAAAAGACCACGGTTCGAAGGAGTACGTCCGCCATGACCGATCTGGCCCAGGAACGTCGACTCGTCACCCCGATCCCCGGCCCCAAGTCGCAGGAGCTGCTGGCGCGCAAGACGGCGGCGGTCCCGAGCGGTGTCGGCGTGACCCTGCCCGTCTTCGTCACCCGCGCCGGCGGCGGCGTGCTGGAGGACGTGGACGGCAACTCCCTGATCGACTTCGGTTCGGGCATCGCGGTGACCTCGGTGGGCAACAGCGCCGAGGCCGTGGTGCGCCGCGCGTCGGCGCAGCTGGCCGACTTCACCCACACCTGTTTCATGGTGACGCCGTACGAGGGGTACGTGGAGGTCGCCGAGGCCCTCAACGAGCTGACCCCGGGCGACCACGAGAAGCGCACCGCGCTGTTCAACTCCGGTGCCGAGGCCGTCGAGAACGCGGTGAAGATCGCCCGCGCGTACACCAAGCGCCAGGCGGTGGTCGTCTTCGACCACGGCTACCACGGCCGCACCAACCTCACGATGGCGCTGACGGCGAAGAACATGCCGTACAAGCACTCGTTCGGCCCGTTCGCGCCCGAGGTCTACCGCATGCCGCTGGCCTACCCCTACCGCTGGCTGACCGGTCCGGAGAACTGCGCGCAGGAGGCGGCGGCCCAGGCGATCGACATGATCACCAAGCAGGTCGGGGCCGAGAACGTGGCCGCGATCGTGATCGAGCCGATCCAGGGCGAGGGCGGCTTCATCGAGCCGGCCAAGGGCTTCCTGCCGAAGCTGGCGGAGTTCGCGCGGGAGAACGGCATCGTCTTCGTCGCGGACGAGATCCAGACCGGCTTCTGCCGCACCGGCCAGTGGTTCGCGTGCGAGGACGAGGGCATCGTCCCGGACCTGATCACCACCGCCAAGGGCATCGCCGGCGGTCTGCCGCTGGCCGCGGTGACCGGCCGCGCCGAGATCATGGACGCCGCGCACTCCGGCGGTCTGGGCGGCACCTACGGCGGCAACCCGGTGGCGTGCGCCGGTGCGCTCGGTGCCATCGAGACGATGAAGGAGCAGGACCTCAACGCCAAGGCGCGCCGCATCGGCGAGATCATGCTCGCCCGGCTGCGCGGCATGCAGGAGAAGTTCGAGATCATCGGTGAGGTCCGCGGCCGCGGCGCCATGATCGCGATCGAGCTGGTGGAGGCGGGGAGCAAGACCCCGAACGCCGCCGCGACCGCCGCCGTGGCCAAGGCCTGCCACGCGGAGGGCCTGGTGGTCCTGACCTGTGGCACCTACGGCAACGTGCTGCGCTTCCTGCCGCCGCTGGTCATCGGGGAGGACCTGCTGAACGAGGGCCTGGACATCATCGAGGGCGCGCTCGCGCGGCTGTGACCAGGTGCTTCGCCCGTGACCGTGCGTGTACGACACACAGCGTGAAGAAGGTGTGCGGGCCTGATGGCGGGAGGGTGCAACCCCTGCCCGGCGGGCTCCTGGTGACGTACGGTTTCCGCAGATGGAAGAAACACCCCGTCTGCGGAAGTCCGCGGGCGACACTTTGCCGGTGAATCCCCATCACCGGTACAGCAGTGCCCTCGCGCACAGCGCCGAAGCCGAAGGCTCCGGCAATCCTCGCCGATCGGTCGGCCGCTTGCCCCAAACCCCCCGGGGCGGGCGGTACGGCGATCGTTCTGGCCGCCCCGGAACTCTCCCCCCTGTTCCGGGGCGGCCAACTTCTCTGGTGGCCGTGGTGTGCACGGCGCTCTTCGGACTGCTGACCTGGCAGGAGGCACTACGAGGGCGCCTGCTGGCTCTGGACGGGCCGGTGCGCGCCGCCCTTGCGGGATCCTCCCCCCACCCCGCAGACCGCTCCGCCGCGGCCCGGTTCCTCGCCGATCTGGGCAACTGGCAGGTCGCCGTGCCCGTGCTGCTGCTTGCGATGGTCTGCACCACTTGGCGCGCCCGCCGGTACGGGCTGCCCCGCCCCTGGCTGCCGGCGTCGGCCTACGCGCTCGTGATGGTCGCCGCACCGCTGCTGGTCGCCCTGGTGAAGCCGCTGATCGGCCGGGCCGGCCCGGGTTCCCTGACCCTCTCGCCCGGTTATCCCGGGCTCTACCCCTCCGGCCACGCTGCCACGGCGGCCGCCACGTACGGCGGCGCCGTCCTCCTGCTGCTGCCGTGGCTGGTGCGCGCGGCGGCACGGCGGCTGCTGGTCGCGGCCGCCGTGCTGCTCAACGGTGCGGTGGGGGTCGCCCTGGTCCGCTGCGGCTATCACTGGCCGCTCGACGTCGTGGGGAGCTGGCTGCTGTGCGGCGCCCTGCTCGCGGGCGCCGCCCTGGCGGTCAGTTGTTGGTCGGGAAACCGAGGTTGATGCCGCCGTGGCTCGGGTCGAGCCACCGCTGGGTGACGGCCTTGCCGCGGGTGAAGAAGTGGACGCCGTCCGGGCCGTAGGCGTGCGTGTCGCCGAACAGCGAGGCCTTCCAGCCGCCGAAGGAGTAGTAGGCGACCGGCACCGGGATCGGCACGTTGATGCCCACCATGCCGACCTCGACGTCGTGCTGGAAGCGGCGGGCGGCGCCGCCGTCGTTGGTGAAGATGGCCGTGCCGTTGCCGTACGGGTTGGAGTTGATCAGCTCCAGGCCCTCGTCGTACGAGCCCACGCGGACCACCGACAGGACCGGGCCGAAGATCTCGTCGTTGTAGACGGACATGCCGGGCTTGACGTCGTCGAAGAGGGTCGGGCCGAGCCAGAAGCCCTCCTCGGTGTCCTCGCCGGTGACGGAGTGGGTGCGGCCGTCCACGGCGAGGGTCGCGCCGTCGGCGAGGCCCGCGTCGAGGTAGGACGTCACCTTGTCGCGGTGGGCGCCGGTGACCAGCGGGCCCATCTCGGAGGCGGCGTTGCAGCCGGGGCCGACCGTGAGACCGGCCATCCGCTCCTTGATCTTCTCGACCAGCGTGTCGCCGATCGGGTCGACCACGACGAGGACGGACACGGCCATGCAGCGCTCGCCTGCCGCGCCGAACCCGGCGTTGACGGCGGCGTCGGCCGCGAGGTCCAGGTCCGCGTCGGGCAGCACCAGCATGTGGTTCTTGGCGCCGCCCAGGGCCTGGACGCGCTTGCCGTAGCGGGTTCCGGTCTCGTAGACGTACCGGGCGATCGGGGTGGAGCCGACGAAGGATACGGACTTGACGTCCGGGTGCTCCAGGAGGCGGTCGACGGCGGCCTTGTCGCCGTGCACGACGTTGAAGACGCCGTCCGGCAGCCCGGCCTGCTTCCACAGCTCCGCGAGGAAGTTGGCGGCGGACGGGTCCTTCTCCGAGGGCTTGACGACGACGGTGTTGCCCGCGGCGATGGCGATGGGGAAGAACCACATCGGCACCATCGCCGGGAAGTTGAAGGGCGAGATGATCGCGACCGGGCCGAGCGGCTGACGGATCGAGTAGACGTCGATGCTGGTCGAGGCCTGCTCGGTGAAGCCGCCCTTGATCAGCTGCGGGATGCCGCAGGCGTACTCGACGACCTCCAGGCCGCGGGCGATCTCGCCGAGCGCGTCCGAGTGCACCTTGCCGTGCTCGGAGACGATGATCGCGGCCAGCTCCTCGCGCTTGGCGTTGAGCAGCTCGCGGAAGGCGAAGAGCACCGTGGTGCGCTTGGCGACCGAGGCGTGGCGCCACTCCTTGAACGCGGCGGCGGCCGCGCCGACGGCCTGGTCGACCTCGGCGATCGACGCGAAGTCCACCCGCCCGGTCACGGCTCCGGTGGCGGGGTCGTACACGTCCCCGTGCCGCTCCGTGGTGCCGGTCCACGACTGCCCGGCGATCCAGTGCGTGATGTGCTTGTCGGTCACGGCGGACCTTCCTCTCCTCGTCTCCTGCCAGTGTCGCCAGCGGGCGGGGCGCCCTCAAGCACCAAGGTGTCGGCGCCGGGGGCGGGAGCTTTACAGGTCGTACAGCTCGTCGGGGTGCTCCATGCCCTCCATGAGGTCCAGGCGGATGTCCTGCGCCCAGTCGAAGGCCCAGCGTTTGACGTCGGCGACGGCCGTGCCGTCGAGTCCCTGCGCCGCGTACGCCGCGTCGTCGGCCTCGACGAGCTTGTCGAGGCGGTCGGCGAGCAGGCGCGGCTGGAGGTCCTCGTCCAGGTGGACGGCCATCGTGAGCAGCTCCCCCGGTGTGAACCAGGCGGTCAGGGCGTGGACGTCGACCAGGTCGCGCACGGTGGCGCGGTCGGCGACGGCGGCCACCTTCAGCGCGGCGCAGTCCTCCAGGGCCACCACCGGCACGGGCGCGGACAGGCCGAGATCGACGGGGACCGGTGGGCGGGTGAGCGGCTGCTTGGCGACGTGGACGGTACGGCCGGCCTCGCCCGGCGGGGTGACCCCGAGGTGGGCGGCGAGCGGTGTGCCGGGCAGCGGGGCGACCTCGTAACCGGCCCCGGTGTACGCGGCGGCGAGCGCGGCGGCGATGTCGCCGGCCGGGGTGGAGCTGAAGGTCACCAGGTCGAGGTGGCGTGACGGGCGGCGCTCGAAGCCGTGCGCGATCAGCGCGAGGCCGCCCGCCACGGCGAGGCCGTGGCGCCCGCAGACGGGCAGGGCGGTCTCGACGAGGTGCGCGAGGCCGGGTGCGAGGTCCATGTCAGCCCGCCGCGGCGGGGGGCGCGGGAACGGGGGCGCGCCGTGGCGCGCCCGGGTATCCGCGGCCGCTCCGGGGCCGGCCGCGTTCCGTCGGGATCATGGGACAAGTGTCGCGCACGGGGGCGTACGGCCGGCGGGCCCCCGGTCGCGGGGTCACTCGCGCGGACCACGTCCGCGCCGTCCGGCCAGATGGGCCGCCGCCTCGTGCATGGCCAGTTCCAGGACGCCGGGGTCGGTGAGGTTGCCGGTGCCGTCCGGCGGTACGAGCCAGCGGACGCCGCCCGTGGCGCGGCCGGGGTAGGGGACCACGATCCAGGTGCCGGGGCCCACGGTGCGGACCCCGGTGCCGATCCAGCGGGCGGCGGTGCCCGGGGGCACGAACCAGCCCATGCGGGAGTCGCCGAAGTCGGCCAGGACCGGGCCCGGGCGGTCGACGAGACGGGTGAGGACGTCGAGCGTCGGGTAGCCCAGTTCGCCGGTGAGGATGAGGACGTCCCACAGCCTCCCGGCGGGCAGGAGCGTCACCCCGAGGGGGTGGCGCTCCCATTCCCAGCGGGTGGCGTCGGGGTCGGGTGCCACGGAAACCAGCCATTCGACCGCGCCCCGCGCGTCTGTGCCCACCATGCCGGTTCCTCCGTTCCGTGTGTGCGCTGTCGTGCTGTCACGTGGAGAGAGGAGGGCGGTGACGGATCATTACGCGGGTTTCACCACGCTCGATGGGGTGATCCGGACCACAGGCCGACCGCGGGGTCCGGGGCCCGGTCAGCTGTCGAAGCCGAGGCCGAGCCGGTCCATCGCCTTGAGCCACAGGTTGCGCCGCCCGGCGTTGCGGTCGGCGCGGTCCAGGGACCACTTGGTGAGGCCGATCCCCGCCCACGCCAGGGGCTCGGGCGGGAAGGGCAGCGGCTTGGTGCGCACCATCCGCAGCTCGGTGCGCTCGGTGCGCTCGCCGGAGAGCAGGTCGAGCATGACGTCGGCACCGAAGCGGGTGGCGCCGACACCGAGGCCGGTGTAACCGGCGGCGTAGGCGACCTTCCCGTCGTGGGCCGTGCCGTAGAAGGCGGAGAAGCGCGAGCAGGTGTCGATCGCCCCGCCCCAGGAGTGGGTGAAGCGCACGCCCTCCAGTTGCGGGAAGCAGCGGAAGAAGTGCCCGGCGAGCTTCAGATAGGTCTCCGGCCGCTCGTCGCGGGAGGCGTCCAGTCGGCCGCCGTACGGGTAGATGGCGTCGTAGCCGCCCCACAGGACGCGGTTGTCGGCGGTGAGCCGGAAGTAGTGGAACTGGTTGGCGCTGTCGCCGAGCCCCTGGCGGTTCTTCCAGCCGATCGCATCGAGCTGCTGCGGTGTCAGCGGTTCGGTCACCAGCGCGTAGTCGTACACGGGGACGATGTAGGGGCGCACCCGGCGCACCAGTGAGGGGAAGACGTTGGTGCCGAGCGCGACGTGCCGGGCGAAGACGCGCCCGTACGGGGTGCGCACGGCCATGCCGGAGCCGTTGTGCGCGAGCCGGGTGGCGCGGGTGTGCTCGTAGACGCGTACGCCCAGCTCCTCGCAGGCCGTTCGCAGGCCCCAGGCGAGCTTGGCGGGGTGCAGCATGGCGACGCCCCGGCGGTCCCACAGGCCGCCGACGAAGGTCGGCGAGTCGACCTCGGCGCGGACCTGGTCGCGGTCGAGCAGCTCCAGTTCGACGCCGTGCCGGGCGGCCTCCTCGGCGGACGCCCGCAGGTCGTCGAGCTGGTAGGGCTCGGTGGCGACGTCGATCTCGCCGGAGCGTTCGAAGTCGCAGTCGATGGAGTGGCGGGCCACCGTCTCCTCGATCCCGTCGAGGTTGCGGTTGCCCAGCTCCTCCAGCCGCCCGAACTCCTCGGGCCACCGGGCCAGCCCGTTGGCGAGCCCGTGGGTGAGGCTGGCGGCGCAGAAGCCGCCGTTGCGGCCGGACGCCGCCCAGCCCACCTCCCTGCCCTCGATCAGGACGACTTCGCGGCGCGGGTCGCGCTCCTTGGCCAGCAGCGCGGTCCACAGCCCGGTGTAGCCCCCGCCGACCACCAGCAGGTCGCAGTGCTCGTCGCCGACGAGGGCGGAACCGGCCCGCGGCCTGCCGGGGTCCTCCAGCCAGAACGGTGTCGGCTGCGCGTCGGCGAGCGAACGGGCTGGGTCCATGGGGTCTCACACCTTTGCGGATGCGGTCGGCGGATCAACTATGGGCTTTCCTGCGGCGGCTGAGCAGCTGTCCGACGACGACGCACAGCACCGCCGCGACGAACATCAGCGTGCCGATGACGTTCACCTGGACGGGCAGGCCCTTCTGGGCGGCGCCCCAGACGAACATCGGGAAGGTCACGGTCGCCGGGCCGGCGTTGAACTGCGTGATGATGAAGTCGTCGATGGAGATCGCGAAGCTCAGCAGCGCGCCCGCCGCGATGCCGGGCGCGGCGATCGGGAAGGTGATCCGCCAGAACGTCGACCACGGGGTGGCGTAGAGGTCCTGGGCGGCCTGCTCCAGTCGCGGGTCCATGCTCATCACGCGCGCCTTGACCGCCGTCACCACGAAGCTGAGGCAGAACATGATGTGCGCGATGAGGATGGTCAGGAAGCCGAACTGGATGCGCATGTTGAGGAACAGGGTGCCGAGCGAGGCGCCCATGACGATCTCGGGCATCGCCATCGGCAGCCAGATCAGGCCGGTCACCGGGCCGCGGCCGCGGAAGCGGTAGCGGCCGAGCGCGAAGGCGACCATGGTGCCGAGGACGGTGGCGCCGAGCGTGGCGAGGACGGCGATCTGCAGGGACAGCGACACCGAGTCGCACATGTCGCCGACGCCGCAGGGGTTCTTCCAGGCGTCGAGCGAGAAGTGGTTCCAGGAGTAGTTGAAGCGGCCCTTGGGCTGGTTGAAGGAGAAGATCAGGACGATCACGTTGGGGATCGTCATGTAGGCGAGGGCGGCCACGCCGGCGAAGACGACGAGGTGCCGTCGCACCCAGTTCAGCACGGGCATCAGACCAGTTCCTCCGTCCCCGCCTTGCGGATGTAGACGGACACGATCACCAGGATCGCGGCCATGAGCATGAAGGACAGTGCGGCGGCGGTCGGGTAGTCGAGCACCGTCAGGAACTTGGACTGGATGACGTTGCCGATCATCTGCTCGCTGGGGCTGCCCAGCAGTTCGGCGTTGATGTAGTCGCCGGAGGCGGGGATGAAGGTGAGCAGCGTGCCGGCCACGACGCCGGGCAGCGAGATAGGGAAGGTCACCTTGCGGAAGGTGGTGAAGGGCCGGGCGTACAGGTCGCCCGCCGCCTCGTGCAGCCGCGGGTCGATGCGCTCCAGCGAGCTGTAGAGGGGCAGGATCATGAAGGGCAGGAAGTTGTACGTCAGACCGCACACCACCGCCAGCGGGGTGGCGAGTACGCGGTCGTCGGCGGTGATGCCGAGGGACGCGGTGACGTTCAGGATGTGCAGCTTGTCCAGCACGGTCACGACGTAGCCGTCGTCGGCGAGGATCGTCTTCCAGGCCAGGGTGCGGATCAGGAAGCTGGTGAAGAACGGCGCGATGACCATGACCAGCAGCACGTTGCGCCAGCGGCCCGCCTTGAAGGCGATGGTGTACGCCAGCGGGTAGCCGATCGCCAGGCAGAGCACGGTGGCGATGCCGGCGTAGATCAGCGACCGCAGGTAGAAGACGTCGTACTCCCTGAACGCGTCCCAGTAGGTCGCGAAGTGCCAGGTGACCTGGTAGCCGGTCTCCAGGGAGCCGGTCTGCACCGAGGTCGAGGCCTGGTAGACCATGGGGGCCGCGAAGAAGACCAGCAGCCACAGGATGCCGGGCAGCAGCAGCCAGTACGGGACGAGTCTGCGCCGCCGGGCGGCGGCGCCGGGCGGTACCGGCGGGACCTCCGCCGGTGCCCCGGCGGGGGCGGTGGAGAGGGCGGCCATTACGCGTTGACCTCCCCGGCCTCGATGTCCTGCGCGGCGTCGAGACCGAAGGTGTGCGCGGGGCTCCAGTGCAGCACCACCTCGGCGCCGGGGACGAGGCGGCCGTCGCGCTCGACGTTCTGCGCGAAGACGGCGAGCTCCGGGCACCAGGGGCTGTTGACGACGTACTGGGTGGAGACGCCGATGAAGCTGGCGTCGACGATCCGCCCGGTGATCTTGTTGCGGCCTTCGGGGACCTCGGCCGCGTCGTCGGCGTGGACGATGGATATCTTCTCCGGGCGCACCCCGGCGAGGAGCTTGTCGCCCGCCCGCACCGAGGGGACGCACCGCGCGGTGGGCATCGCCAGGCGGCCGTCGCCGACGCTGAGCAGCAGGTCGTCGCCGCTGGTGCCGGCGACCTGGGCCTCGATGAGGTTGGACTGGCCGAGGAAGTTGGCGACGAAGGTCGTCCGCGGGTTCTCGTACAGGTCGGTGGGCGCGCCGAGCTGCTCGATGCGGCCCGCGTTCATCACGGCGATGGTGTCGGCCATGGTCATGGCCTCCTCCTGGTCGTGCGTGACGTGCACGAAGGTGATGCCGACCTCGGTCTGGATGCGCTTGAGCTCCAGCTGCATCTGGCGTCGCAGCTTCAGGTCCAGGGCGCCCAGGGGTTCGTCGAGGAGGAGCACCTTGGGGTGGTTGATCAGGGCGCGGGCGACGGCGACGCGCTGCTGCTGGCCGCCGGAGAGCTGGTGCGGCTTGCGGCGGGCGAGGTGGCCGAGCTCCACGAGCTCGAGCATCTCCTCTACCTGGCCCTTGACGGACTTGACGCCGCGGCGGCGCAGGCCGAAGGCGACGTTCTCGTAGATGTCGAGGTGCGGGAAGAGCGCGTAGTTCTGGAAGACGGTGTTGACCGGGCGCTTGTAGGGCGGCAGGCCGGTGACGTCCTGGTCGCCGATGCGGACGGTGCCCCCGCTGGGGTCCTCCAGGCCCGCGATCATGCGCAGCGTGGTGGTCTTGCCGCAGCCGGAGGCGCCCAGGAGCGCGAAGAAGGAGCCTTCGGGGATGGTCAGGTCGAGTGGGTGGACGGCGGTGAAGTCGCCGTATTCCTTGCCGAGGCCGGTGAGGGTCACGGCGCCTCCCGCGGAGGCGGGGTTCCTGGCTCCGGCCGGCTCGTCGGCGAGCGGTGCGGTCTGCTGGGTCATGTCGTCAGATCCCTAACTGCGGTGGCCGGTCAGGCGCCGATGAGCTTGGCGAACTTGTCCTCGAAGGCGGTCTCCTCCTTGGAGGAGAGCGACCGGAAGGGATGGGCCTTCGCCTTCATCTCCGCATTGGGAATGATCAGCGGGTTGTTGGCCACGTCCTCGTCGATCTTGAGGAGTTCCTCGTAGACGCCCGTGCAGGGCGTGATGTAGTTGACCCAAGCCGAGAGTTCGGCCGCGATCTCCGGCTGGTAGTACCAGTCGATCAGCAGCTCGGCGTTCTTGCGGTGCTTGGAGCCCGCCGGGACGAGCATGTTGTCGGTGGAGTAGATGTAGCCGGCGGGCGGGATCACGAACTTGATCTCGGGGTTGTCGGCCTGGAGCTGGACCAGGTCGCCGGCCCAGGCGACGCAGGCGGCGATGTTCCCCGAGGCGAGGCCGTCGGTGTACTCGTTGCCGGTGAACTGGCGGATCTGCTTGCCGTCCACGGCCTTCTGGACGCGGGCCACGGCCGCGTCGAAGTCGTCGGCGGTGAAGGACTCGGGCTGCTTGCCCATGTCGAGCAGGGTCATGCCTATGGTGTCGCGCATCTCGCTGAGCAAGGCGACGCGGCCCTTGAGGTCGGGGTCGTCCAGCAGTTGGGAGACGCTGCCGACCTTCTTCCCCTTGGTCGCCTTCTCGTTGTAGGCGATGACGGTGGCGATGCCCTGCCAGGGGTAGGAGTGGGCGCGTCCGGGGTCCCAGTCGGGGTTGCGGAAACGTTGCTCCAGGTTGGTGAAGGCGTGCGGCAGGTAGGTGGGGTCCAGCGGCTGGGCCCAGCCCAGGCGGATCATCCGGGCGGCCATCCAGTCGGTGAGGACGACCAGGTCGCGGCCGGTGGACTGGCCGGCGGCGAGCTGCGGTTTGATCTTGGCGAAGAACTCGACGTTGTCGGTGATGTCGTCGCTGTACTTGACCTTGATCCCGGTCTTCTTCTCGAAGGCCTCCAGGGTCGGCATGTGCTTCTCGTCGTCGCTCATGTCGATGTAGAGCTGCCAGTTGGAGAAGACCAGCGACTTGTCCTTGTCGGACAGGTCGTCGCTCTTGACACCGCCCTGGTTGTTGGTGGCGGCCGGGATGCCGCAGGCGGACAGCGCCCCCGCGCCCGCGACACCGAGACCGGCGCCGAGCACCCGGCGCCGGCTCAGGGAGGCCCTCCCGTTGGTCAGGCTGCGTTCCCACGCTTTGCGTACGGGCTCGGACAGGCCCTCGAACATCTCCATTGCGGTGCAGCCTCCAGGGGCGGTCGTGCGTGGGACGGACGGACTGTCGGGCCGGTGGGGGGGGGCGGTCCCGGAGGGGTGGGCGGCCGGGGGTCAGCGGTCGCCGAAGATCGTGCGGTGCCAGCTCTTCCTGGCGACCGCGGTGTTGTCGTACATCACGTGCTTGACCTGCGTGTACTCCTCCAGGGAGTACGCCGACATGTCCTTGCCGTACCCGGAGGCCCGGTACCCCCCGTGCGGCATCTCGCTGATGATCGGGATGTGGTCGTTGACCCAGACGCACCCCGCCTTGATCTCACGGGTGGCACGGCCCGCGCGGAAGACGTCACGGGTCCATGCGGACGCGGCCAGGCCGTACGGTGTGTCGTTGGCCAGGGCCAGGCCCTCATCATCGCTGTCGAACGGCAGCACGACCAGTACCGGGCCGAAGATCTCCGACTGGACGATCTCGCTGTCCTGTGCGGCGCCGGTCACCAGCGTGGGCCGGTAGAAGGCACCGGGCGAGGCGGGCGCCTCTCCTCCCGTGACGATCGTGGCGTAGGAGCGGGCGCGCTCCACGAAGCCGGCGACGCGGTCGCGCTGGGCGTGGGAGATCAGCGGGCCGAGGTCGGTCTTGGCGTCGAACGGGTCGCCCACCCGGATGCCGGAGAAGAGGTCGGCGACCCCTGCGACGAAGGCGTCGTAGAGGGGGCGCTGCACATAGGCGCGGGTGGCGGCGGTGCAGTCCTGGCCCGTGTTGATCAGGGCGCCGGCGACCGCGCCGTGGACGGCCGCCTCCAGGTCGGCGTCGTCGAAGACGACGAAGGGCGCCTTGCCGCCGAGCTCCAGGTGGAGGCGCTTGACGGTGGCGGTGGCGATCTCCGCGACGCGCCTGCCGACCGCGGTGGAGCCGGTGAAGGAGGTCATCGCGACGTCCGGGTGCCCCACCAGGTGCTCCCCCGCCTCCTTCCCCGCGCCGGTGACGACGTTGACCACGCCCGCCGGGATGCCCGCCTCGGTCGCCGCCTGGGCGAACATCAGCGAGGTCAGCGGGGTCAGCTCGGCCGGCTTGAGCACGATGGTGTTGCCCGCCGCGATCGCCGGGAGGACCTTCCAGGCGGCCATCTGCAGCGGGTAGTTCCACGGCGCGATGGAGCCCACGACGCCGACGGGCTCGCGCCGCACATAGGAGGTGTGGTCGCCGGAGTACTCCCCCGCCGCCCTGCCCTCCAGGTGGCGTGCGGCGCCCGCGAAGAAGGCGGTGTTGTCGACCGTGCCCGGGACGTCGAACTCCGTGGTCAGCCGCAGCGGCTTGCCGCACTGCAGCGACTCGGCGTACGCGAACTCGGCGGCCCGCCCGGAGAGGACGGCGGCGAAGCGGTGCATGGCGTCGGAGCGCTCACCGGGGGTGGCGCCGGCCCAGCCGGGCAGTGCCCGCGCGGCTGCGGCGACGGCGGCGTCCACGTCGGCGGTGCCGGCGAGTTCGTAGGCGTACACGCTCTCGCCGGTGGCCGGGTCGACCACGGGGTGCGAACGGCCGGAGGTGCCGCCGCGCAGGGTTCCTCCGACGTACTGGGCCCCCTCGGCGAAACGCTCCCGCACATCGAACCCGCCGTTCGCGCTGAGGTCCATCGTCTTCTCCTAGCACTCCGCTCGGCGGCGTGGCCAAAGCTTGGATTGGTGGACGATCCTGACAGAGTAGGCTCGCCCCAACAAGTGATTCCGTTGTTGCCTTTTGGTTACGCGACGAATTCTGTGTTCACCCGACGGCCGGCAGCAGATCGTCACGGTGGACGATGCCCGGCGCCTCGCCCACCGGGCAACCGACACATCGCAAGGCGTGCCACGGGGGCCTTTACACCCTGGAGTTACGGTGGCACGACGTACCGCCCCGTTCCGCCCCGGAGGTCAGCCGTGTTCCCCACCGTCGCCGAGGTCCTGGAACTGGACGTGCTCAGGCGGGGTTCGCCGCAGGTCGTCGCGGGCTCCGGCGGGCTGCAGCGCCCGGTCCGCTGGGTGCACATCAGCGAGCTGGCCGACATCGCGGGCATGCTCCACGGGGGCGAGCTGGTCCTCACCACCGGCGTGATGCTGCCCGACGACAAGGAGTCGCTGGCCCGCTACATCGACGGTCTCGCCGACGTCGGCGCCGCGGGCCTCGTCGTCGAGCTGGGCCGGCGCTACGCGGACGTCCTCCCCCGCCCCCTGGTCCGCGCCGCGGAACGGCGCGGACTGCCGCTGGTGGCCCTCCGTACCGAGGTGCGCTTCGTCGCGGTGACCGAGGCCGTGCACGCCCACGTCGTCGACGCGCAGCTGACCGAGCTGCGGGCCTCGGAGGCGGTGCACCAGACCTTCAACGAACTGTCCGTGGAGGGCGCGGAGCCCGACGAGGTCGTCCGCGAGGTGGCCCGGATGGCGGGCGCGCCCGTCGTGCTGGAGAACCTCTCGCACCAGGTGCTCGCCTTCGACCCGGCAGGGCACGACCCCGAGGCCCTGCTCGACGGCTGGGAACGGCGCAGCCGCGGCGTCCACCCGTCCGGCCGCACCGGCCACGACCCGCGCACCGGCTGGCTGGTCACCGCGGTCGGGGCGCGCGGCCGGGACTGGGGGCGGCTGGTGATCGTCGGCGAGCCCGCCCCCGTCGCCGGGCCGGAACCGGGCGAACGCCCGCACCGCCACAGCGTGCTGCTGGAGCGGGGCGCGGCCACCCTCGCGCTCAACCGGCTGCTGGAACGCGACCGGGAGTCCCTGGAACGGCAGACCCACCGCACCCTGCTCTCCGGCATCCTCACCCATGCCCTGACCGTCTCCGACGTGGCGCTGCGCGCCCGGGCGCTGGGCGTGCCGCTGGAGGGCCGGCGGCTCGTCGGCGTCATGCTGCGGCTGCGCGGCGGACCGGCCTCGGCCGCCCTGGAGGCACAGGCCCGGCTGCGGGACTTCACCGAGACGGCGGCCCAGGCGGTGCGCGAGCGGGGGCTGACCGCGCTCACCGGCACCCTCGACGACGGCGGCGTCGGCGTGCTGGTCTCCCTCGGCCCGTCCGACCACGAGCACACCGCGCTGGAGGAGTTCGCCGCCGCGCTCACCCGGCTGACCGAGCCCGCCCCCGACGGCGGCCCCGCCTTCGTCATGGCGGCGGGCTCCTCGGTCGGCTCGCTGCGCGACGCCCGCCGCACCCTGCTGGAGGCGGCCCAGGTCGCGGACGCCGCGATGCACGGCGGCCGCAACGAGGGGGGCAGGGCGCAGCCCTCCGAAAAAAGGGTGCCGGCGGGCGGCGGGCGCGCCTACTACCGGCTGCCGGACGTCCGGCTGCGCGGCCTGCTCCACCTCCTGCGCGACGACGCGCGGCTGCAGACGTACGTGGAGCGCGAACTCGGCCCGCTGCTCACCTACGACGCCGAGCACGGCACGGACCTCGTCCGGATCCTCACCGTCTACCTGGACGCCGGCCGCAACAAGTCGGCCGCGGCCGACGCGGCGCATCTGTCGCGGCCGTCGTTCTACGACCGCCTGCACCGCGTCGAGCGCGTCCTCGGAATCGACCTGGACCAGGTCGAGTCCTGCCTCTCGCTGCACGTGGCGCTGCTGGCGCTGGACGCGGTGCGGCGCTGAGGCCCCGCGGCCGTGCCGGGGTTACGGCACGTCCAGGTTCCAGTAGGTGTAGTCGTACGCGTAGCCGGGTGCGACCTCGACCTGGAAGGTGCCGTCCTCGTCGCCCTCCGGCACGACCACGGTGATGTCCCTGGTCGCGCGCTCCCCCGGGGCCAGTTCGTCGGGCAGGCCCACGCCGGTGGTCAGGTCGCGCAGGGTCTCGTCCTCGAAGTCGTCCCCGTAGGCCGTGATCTCGCTCTCGCTCAGGTCGGCGGTGTCGTCGCCGGTGTTCTCCAACTCGATGGAGAACGTGACCGCGGTGCCGCCCTCGAGCATGCTGTTCGGGAGGGCGGTCGTCCGCTGGACGTCCGACAGCGTGACGTGCACCCCGTCGTCGTAGAGCGCGGTGCCTTCGGCGTCCAGCGGTGTCTCCCAGTCGGCGTTCCGGGAGGTGACCAGGTCGTCACCGCCAGGCCCGTCGAACCAGCCCTCGTCGATCCCGCCGACCACCAGGGCGATCATGCCGCCTGCCAGGACGACGGAGATGATCCCGAGGATCAGGCCGGTCAACGCCTGCGGGCGGTTGGTCGCCTCGCCGCGCCGGGCGATCCGCAGGCCGACGATGCCGCAGGCGATGGCAGCGATGCCCAGCGGCAGGCCCAGGAAGGCCCCGAAGCAGGAGATGGCCAGGACGGCGCCCACGATGCCCAGGATCATCGCCGTCAGACCGACGCCGTTGCGGGCGACGGGCGGCGCCCACCCGCCGTAGGGGCCCATCCCGAAACCGGGGTAGCCCGGCTGGCCCGGGTAACCGGGGTAGCCGGGGTAGCCGGGGTGGGCCGGATACGCGGGGTATCCGGGAGGCCCGGGCGGCCCGGGGTAGCCGGGGAACGTTGCGTGCGGCGGCTGCGGGGGCAGGGTCACCGCCGCGTCCGGTGCGGGCGGCGCCCACGGATCGCGCGGCTGCTGCGCCGGCCCGGGCGCCTGCGCGTCCTCGGGGACCGGGCGCTTGGTCAGCGTCACCTGCTCCTGCGGCGGCTGCGGTATCGGCGGCGCCCAGGGGTTGTACCCGGCGTGCGCGCCGGGCTGCCCGTACCCGGGGGCGACGGGCACCGGCGGCGCCCATGGATCCGGTGCCCCGGGCACCCCGGCCGGCGGCGGGGCGGGCGCGGGGTGGGCGGTCGGGACGGGGGGTGCGTCGCCCAGCGCCGCAGCCCCGCCGGGCGCGTCGGCGGGCGCCGCGGCATCCTCGGGAGCCACTGTTCCCGGCACCTTCGTGTCCTCGTCCCCTGCCGGGGCGGCCGGGGCGTCGGCGGCCGTCACATCGGCCTGCGCGCCGTCACCGGGCCCTGCATCCCCGGCCGAGTCGGCGCCGGACCCGGCGTCCGCAGGCACCGCGTCCGCGGGCGCCGGGGCGGGCAGCTCGAAGTCGGGGGTCGGCCGTGCGTCCGCCGGGGCCTCCGAGGACGACGGGGCCGCCGCTGCGGGGTTCTCGCTCGCGGCGTCGCGCGGCGTCGGGTTCTCGGGGTCGTGGGACATCGCTGCCTTCCTGGTGGCTACGTCGGGCAATGCTATGGCCTGCGAAGACGCCGGACGGAGGCAATTTCGTGTTTACGATGGCCGTTGCCGACCACCCCGCAGGAGGATCACCCCATGTCCGACACCGCGTCACCCCTCGACGCCTTCATCGCGGGGCTCCCGAAGGCCGAGCTCCACGTGCACCACGTCGGCTCGGCCTCGCCCCGCATCGTGGCGGAGCTGGCCGCGCGGCACCCGGATTCCAAGGTGCCGACCGACCCCGCCGCCCTCGCCGAGTACTTCAGCTTCCGGGACTTCGCCCACTTCATCGAGGTCTATCTCTCCGTCGTCGACCTGATCCGCGACGCGGAGGACGTGCGGCTGCTGACGTACGAGGTCGCCCGCGACATGGTGCGGCAGAACATCCGCTACGCCGAGCTGACCGTGACCCCGTACAGCTCCGTGCGCCGCGGCATCCCGGACCGGGCGTTCGTGGAGGCGATCGAGGACGCCCGCAAGGCGGCCGAGGCGGAGTTCGGCATCGTGCTGCGCTGGTGCTTCGACATCCCGGGCGAGGCCGGGCTGGCCTCCGCGGAGGAGACCGCCCGCATCGCCACCGAGCTGCAACCGGACGGGCTGGTCAGCTTCGGGCTGGGCGGGCCCGAGATCGGCGTGCCCCGCCCGCAGTTCAAGCCGTACTTCGACCGCGCCCGCGCCGCCGGCCTGCACAGCGCGCCGCACGCGGGCGAGACCACCGGCCCGCAGACGATCTGGGACGCCCTGCGCGAGCTGGGCGCCGAGCGCATCGGCCACGGCACCAGCGCCACCCAGGACCCGCGCCTGCTGGACCACCTGGCCGAGCACCGCATCCCGCTGGAGGTCTGCCCGACCTCCAACATCGCCACCCGCGCCGTCGCCACGCTCGACGAGCACCCCGTCAAGGAGATGGTGGCCGCGGGCGTGCTCGTCACCATCAACAGCGACGACCCGCCGATGTTCGGCACCGACCTCAACACCGAGTACGCGGTGGCCGCGCGGCTGCTGCAGCTCGACGAGGGCGGCCTGGCCCAGCTCGCCAGGAACGCCGTCGAGGCCTCCTTCCTCGACGCCCCGGGCAAGGCGAAGCTCACCGCCGAGATCGACTCCTACCTGGCGGGATGGCAGCGCTAGCGATCGCCCACCGCGGCGACCCGTACCGCCACCGCGAGAACACCCTGCCCTCGCTGCGCAGCGCGGCCGGCGCGGGGGCGGACGCGGTGGAGATGGACGTGCGCCTGACCCGCGACGGGGTGCCGGTGCTGCTCCACGACCCCACGCTCAAGCGGCTGTGGGGCGTGGAGTCCGCCGTCGCGGCCCTGGCCGTCGGCCGGCTGCCGGCGGGCGTCCCGACGCTGTACGAGGCGCTGGCCGCGGTCGGCGGCTGCCGGGCCCTGATCGACCTCACCCTGCCGGAGTCCGCGGGCCCGGTGCTCTCCGCGGTCCGGGACGCGGGCGCCGGGGACCGTACGTACTACTGCGGCGAGGCGGCCGCCGTCCTCGCGGTCCGGGACCGCGACCCGGCCGCCGAGATCGCGCTGACCTGGAAGACCTCGGCGCCCGTGCCACCGCTGCTGCTCGCGGAGCTGCGGCCGCGCTGGATCAACCTGCGCTTCGGGCTGGTGCGCGCGCCGCTGGTGGAGTGGGCGCGCGGCGAGGGCCTGCTGGTCGGCGCCTGGACGGTGGATCTGCGCCGGACGATGCGGCGGCTGGAGCGGCTGGGCGTCGACGCCGTCACCAGCAACCGCATCGACGTGCTGCGTGCGGAACTCGGCGGCCGGTGAGCCGCTCCGGCCCGGCGCCGGACGACCGTCGGTCCGTCACACGCCGGCGGGCACGGGCGACGCCGTGCCGGAGTGCTCCAGCCTCTTGATCATCCGCCGCAGCACCAGCAGCGGCACGATGCCGAAGACGCCGAAGGCCATGTCGATCGGCATCCACCACAGCGGCAGGCCGCGCAGCGGGATGCAGATCGCGGCGAGCGGGATGATCCCGACGCAGGCGATCATCGCCCACTCCACGACCCAGACGTTGCGCACCGGGTCGCGCCAGACGCCGTAGAAGGCGACGGCGATCACCAGGTGCGCGAAGGCGAGCCAGTCCGTGCCGTAGAGCATGAACGGGTACTTCGCGTCGGTGGCGTCCAGCCCCTCCCGCACGTGGGAGATCCAGTCGCCGACGGCTCCGGGCAGACCCCAGCCGTCCACCCACCGCACCTCGTGCACCAGCGGGAACGCGGTCGCGCCGCTCAGCACCAGGCACACCACGAAGACAACGAGCCAGGCGCGTATGCGCTGTTCAAGAGATCTTCGATCCTCCATGGCCCGGAGCGTACGCGCACATGCCGCGGCCCCGGACGCGGGGGTCGCTCCGGGGCCGTGGCGTGGGCTCGCGCCCTGCGGCGTCAGCCGTCCAGGGACGTCATGACGTGCTTGATGCGGGTGTAGTCCTCGAAGCCGTAGGCGGACAGGTCCTTGCCGTAGCCGGACTTCTTGAAGCCGCCGTGCGGCATCTCCGCGACCAGCGGGATGTGGGTGTTGATCCACACGCAGCCGAAGTCGAGGCGCTTGGACATGCGCATCGCACGGGCGTGGTCCTTGGTCCACACCGAGGAGGCCAGGGCGTACTCGACGCCGTTCGCCCACTCGACGGCCTGGTCCTCGTCGGAGAAGGACTGGACGGTGATGACCGGGCCGAAGACCTCGTTCTGGATGATCTCGTCGTCCTGCTTGAGGCCGGAGACGACGGTCGGGGCGTAGAAGTAGCCCTTCTCGCCGACGCGGTGGCCGCCCGCCTCGACCTTGGCGTGCGCGGGGAGGCGCTCGATGAAGCCGGTGACCTGGGCGAGCTGGTTGGCGTTGTTCAGCGGGCCGTACAGCACGTCCTCGTCGTCCGCGGCGCCGGTCTTGGTGTCGGCGGCGGTCTTGGCGAGCTGGGCCACGAACTCGTCGTGGATCGACTCGTGGACCAGGACGCGGGTGGCGGCGGTGCAGTCCTGGCCGGCGTTGAAGTAGCCGGCGACGGCGATGTCCTCGACCGCCTTGGCGATGTCGGTGTCCTGGAAGACCACGACCGGGGCCTTGCCGCCGAGTTCGAGGTGGACCCGCTTGACGTCCTTGGCGGCGCTGCCGGCCACCTGGATGCCGGCGCGGACCGAGCCGGTGATGGAGGCCATCGCCGGGGTCGGGTGCTCGACCATCAGCCGGCCCGTCTCGCGGTCGCCGCAGACGACGTTGAAGACGCCCTTGGGCAGGATCCCGCCGATGATCTCGGCGATCAGCACGGTGGAGGCCGGGGTGGTGTCCGAGGGCTTCAGCACGACCGTGTTGCCCGCGGCGATCGCCGGGGCGAACTTCCACACGGCCATCATCATCGGGTAGTTCCACGGGGCGACCTGGGCGCAGACACCGACCGGCTCACGGCGCACGATCGAGGTCATGCCCTCCATGTACTCGCCGGCCGAGCGGCCCTCGAGCAGACGGGCAGCGCCCGCGAAGAAGCGGATCTGATCGACCATGGGAGGGATCTCCTCGCTGGCCGTCAGCCCGATCGGCTTGCCGGTGTTCTCGCTCTCGACGGCCACCAGCTCGTCCGCGCGCGCCTCGAAGGCGTCCGCGATCTTCAGCAGCGCCTTCTGGCGCTCGGAGGGCGTCGTGTCGCGCCAGGCCGGGAAGGCGGCCGCGGCCGCGGCCATCGCCGCGTCGACATCGGCGGCGGCGGAGAGCGGCGCGGTCGCGTAGACCTCGCCGGTGGCGGGGTTCACCACGTCGGTGGTGCGCCCGTCGGCGGCGTCGCGGAATTCTCCGTTGATGTGGTTGCGCAAGGTACGGAGCTCGCTCACTGCACCTCTCCCTGTTCCTGTCCGATGTGTGAGACGGCCACCAGCCTACCTGCAGCACTGCGGTATTCGACATAGCCGAAACTCCAAAACAATGGATTCCGTGAGATTCGAGCCCTCAAACCACGGATTTCATCGATCGGGGGTTGCGTGACGGCTGACCTCTCGTGCACAGTGGGGTGCGTGGCCACTCGTACTCCGGATCACAGGGGCGCCAACGGTGCCCTCGTGATCGATTCCGTCTCCAAGGCGATCATCGAACAGCTCCAGGAGGACGGCAGGCGTCCGTACGCCGCCATCGGCAAGGCCGTGGGCCTGTCCGAGGCGGCCGTGCGCCAGCGCGTCCAGAAGCTGCTCGACCAGGGCGTCATGCAGATCGTCGCCGTCACCGACCCGCTCACCGTGGGGTTCCGGCGGCAGGCGATGGTCGGCATCAACGTCGAGGGCGACATCGAACCCGTCGCCGACGCGCTCGCGGAGATGACGGAGGTCGAGTACGTCGTCGTGACCGCGGGCTCCTTCGACCTGCTGATCGAGATCGTCTGCGAGGACGACGACCATCTCCTGGAGACGATCAACAAGCGGATCCGCACGCTGCCCGGCGTGCGGTCCACCGAGAGCTTCGTCTACCTCAAGCTCCGGAAGCAGACCTACACCTGGGGAACCAGATAGCCATGAGCGCGGACCTTTCCAAGACCGCGTACGACCACCTGTGGATGCACTTCACCCGCATGTCGTCGTACGAGAACGCCCCTGTGCCGACCATCGTGCGCGGCGAGGGCACGTACATCTACGACGACAAGGGCAAGCGGTACATCGACGGCCTCGCGGGGCTGTTCGTGGTCAACGCCGGCCACGGCCGCGTGGAGCTCGCCGAGACCGCGTACAAGCAGGCCCAGGAGCTCGCCTTCTTCCCGGTGTGGAGCTACGCCCACCCCAAGGCCGTCGAACTCGCCGAGCGCCTGGCCGACTACGCCCCCGGCGACCTCAACAAGGTCTTCTTCACCACCGGCGGCGGCGAGGCCGTCGAGACCGCCTGGAAGCTCGCCAAGCAGTACTTCAAGCTCAAGGGCAAGCCGACCAAGTACAAGGTCATCTCGCGCGCCGTCGCCTACCACGGCACGCCGCAGGGCGCCCTGTCCATCACCGGCCTGCCGGGCCTCAAGGCCCCCTTCGAGCCGCTGGTCCCCGGCGCCCACAAGGTGCCCAACACCAACATCTACCGCGCCCCGCTCTTCGGCGACGACCCGGAGGCCTTCGGCCGCTGGGCCGCCGACCAGATCGAGCAGGAGATCCTCTTCGAGGGCCCCGACACCGTCGCGGCCGTCTTCCTGGAGCCGGTGCAGAACGCCGGCGGCTGCTTCCCGCCCCCGCCCGGGTACTTCCAGCGGGTCCGCGAGATCTGCGACCAGTACGACGTGCTGCTCGTCTCCGACGAGGTCATCTGCGCCTTCGGCCGGCTCGGCACGATGTTCGGCTGCGACAAGTTCGGCTACGTCCCGGACATGATCACCTGCGCCAAGGGCATGACCTCGGGCTACTCCCCCATCGGCGCGTGCATCATCTCCGACCGCATCGCCGAGCCCTTCTACAAGGGCGACAATACCTTCCTGCACGGCTACACCTTCGGCGGCCACCCGGTGTCGTCGGCGGTCGCCCTGGCCAACTTCGACATCTTCGAGCGCGAGCAGCTCAACCAGCACGTGCTCGACAACGAGGGCGCCTTCCGCGCCACCCTGGAGAAGCTCCACGACCTGCCGATCGTCGGCGACGTCCGCGGGAACGGCTTCTTCTACGGCATCGAGCTGGTGAAGGACAAGGGCACCAAGGAGTCCTTCACCGACGAGGAGACCGAGCGCGTCCTGTACGGCTTCCTCAGCAAGGCGCTCTTCGAGAACGGCCTCTACTGCCGCGCCGACGACCGCGGCGACCCGGTCGTCCAGCTCGCGCCGCCGCTGATCGCCGACCAGTCGACGTTCGACGAGATCGAGGGCGTCCTGCGCACCGTCCTCACGGAGGCCTGGACCAAGCTCTGACAGTCCCCCTCGCCACCCGCGGGCCGGGGCACGCACACCGCGTGCCCCGGCCCGTCGGCGTCCGCGCGGGCCGGACGCCGTACAGGGGCCCGTGCGTACGCCGCACGGGTGGGCGCGGGCGCGGAACACGCCCCCGTGACCGGGGTCCGGGGGGCTCGGGCGCGTACGGTGCCGCAGTGACCCGGACTCCCCGCGTTCGTTAGAGGCCAACGTGAACCCACCCGACAACGACGTGCTGTGGGCCCGCGGCCTGCGCCACACGCACGACCGCTCACCCGCTCTGCTCGGCGTGTCCCTCGGCGTGCGTGAGGGCGAGATCCTCGGCGTCCTCGGCCCGCACGGCGCCGGGAAGACCACCCTGCTGCGCTGTCTGTCCGGCGAACTGCTCCCCGAGCAGGGCGAGGTGTGGTTCAACAGCTCCCCCGTGCACACCCTCGGAGCGACCGCCCGCGAGCGGCTGCGCCGCGAGCGCTTCGGCTGGATCGACAGCAGCCCGCAGCTGCTGCCCGAACTGACCGTCCGGGAGAACGCCGCACTGCCGCTCCTGTTGTGCGGCGTCCCGTACCGCACGGCCCGCGCGGACGCGCAGGAGTGGCTGGACCGGCTGGACATCGGCGGGGCCGCCCGCAAGCGGCCCGGCCGGCTGCTGCAGGCCGAGCGGCAGCGGGTGGCGATCGCCCGCGCCCTGGTCAACCGGCCGTCGGTGGTCTTCGCCGACGAACCGACCGCCCCGCTGCACCGTGCCGACCGCGCCCAGGTGCTGCGCATACTGACCAGCGCGGCCCGCTCGCACGGCATCACCGTGGTGCTGGCGTCCAACGAGCCCGAGGTCGTCTCCCTCGCCGACCGGGTGGTCACCCTCGTCGACGGCCGCTTCACGGCCGGCATGCCCCAACAGGAGCGGGAGGACGCCGACTCGTGCTCAGCCTCCGTGTAGCCCTCGGCTCCCGGCCGGAGGTGCTGCTGCGCCGGCTGCTGGTCGTCGCCGCGGCCGCGGGCACCGGGTTCCTGCTGCTCGCCGTACTCGGGCACGCCCTCGCACACCCCGCGGACGCCCCGGACGGCCTGGTCCGGCTGCTGTGGTGCGCGGCGCCGTTCGCCGCCACCGTCCACCTGTCGGTGCTCGTGGCCCGTACGGAGCCGAGCGGACGGCTGCACGCGGGCCTGGCCGCCGCCGGGCTCGGCCGGCACGGGCTGCCCCTGCTGGCCGCGGCGAGCTCCGCCCTCAACTGCGGCCTGGGCGTCCTGACCGCGCTCCTGGGCTTCCTCTTCCTCCGCGGTGACCTGCCCGGCCCGCACCTCGCCGGTGCCGCCGAGGCGCTGGGCGCGGACCGGGAACTCCCGTTCGCGGGCGCGCTGACGCTCTCGGCCACGCTGCCGCTGGCCGCGGCGGTCGCGGCCGCGGTCGTACTGCGGCCGCGGCGCTCCGGTCAGGAGGAGCCCGCCGGCAACGAGGGCCGCACTCCGTCCGGCCTGCCGTGGGGCGTGGCTCTCGTGGCGATCGGCCTGGCCGTGCAGATCTCCTCGGCCGGGGACGCCGGCGCCCCGGGGCCCGGTGGCACGCTCCCGCTGCCCGGCGGCCTCGGCCACGTCGCCCCGGCCGTCGTCGGCGGCTGGCTGCTGACGGCCACCGGCATGGTGCTGGCCATGCCGGGCCTGGTCCACCTGTGCGGACGGCTGCTGGCGTCGTACCGGCCCGGTGCCCTGCGGCTGCTGGCGGGCCGGGCCCTCCAGGAGGAGGCGGCGCTCGTGGGCCGCCCGCTGGGCGCGCTGTGTGCGGTGGCCGCCACCGCCCTCGCCGGCACCGACCGGCTCGGCGCCGCGGCGCACCCCGTCGGGCCGCTCACCGCGCTGGGTGCCTTCCTGGTCGTCCTGTCGGCGGTCGCGACCGCCCTGACCGCGACGGTGGACGCCAAGCGCGCCCGCCGTCCGGCCACCGCCGCCCTCACCCGGCTCGGCGCACCCGCCGCCCTGCTGCGCAACGCGGCCGCCGTGCGGGCCCTCGCGGTCCTCGGTGTGGTGCTGCCGCTGACCCTGCTCATCGCCCGCCTGGGCACGCTGCCGCTGCCGTAGCGCCGTGCGGAGCCCCGCGGCGGCGGCCCCCGCCGCGGGCGCTAGGGTGACGGGCGTGCTGTCGCCGAACGATCCGAACGATCACGAGATAGAGACCATCGAGGAGTTCGACCGCGTCGCCGCGTCGGGCTCGCTGCGCGGTCACCGCGTCCAGTCGGTCGACCTGACGACCCGTACGCCCGCCCTGATGTCCGCCGACATCGCCGAGGCCGTCTTCCTGGGCTGCCCGATGGAGCCGGAGGCGGCCGCCTACGTCCGCGCCGCCGGCGCCATGGTCTTCCCCCCGGTCCCGGACCTGCCCTTCGACCCGTACCGGGGCTCGCTCTACGGCCCCGACGCGCTGTACGAGGGCCTCGTCGACGACGGCTACGAGGCGACGCCGGACGCCCGCGCCTACCAGTGGTTCCTGCGCACCCGGGGCAGCGGCGACATCTACGCGTCGATGCTCCGCAGCATCCACGACGACGCGGTCTCCGACGCCTTCGACGAACTCGTCATGGACGCCCGCGTCGTGGGCGTCATGGGCGGTCACGCCATGGAGCGCGGCACCGACGCGTACGCGGGCGCCGCCCGCCTCGGCCGGGCGCTGACCCGCGCGGGCCTGACCGTGGCCACGGGCGGCGGACCGGGCGCCATGGAGGCGGCCAACCTCGGCGCCTACGCGGCGCCCTTCGACGACGCGATGCTCGCCGAGGCCCTGGAGACGGTGGCCAAGGTCCCCTCCTTCCGCCCTTCCATCACGGACTGGGCGCGCGCCGCCTTCGACGTCCGCGACCGCCGGCCCGGCGGGGGCGCCTCCATCGGCGTGCCGACGTGGTTCTACGGGCACGAGCCGCCGAACGCCTTCGCCGAGCACATCGCCAAGTACTTCGCCAACGCCACCCGCGAGGACGGGCTGCTGGCCCGCTGCACCGCCGGGGTCGTCTTCCTGCCGGGCGCCGCGGGCACCGTGCAGGAGGTCTTCGACAACACCACGCCGAACTACTACGAGTCCCACGGCACCCCGCGCCCCATGGTGCTGGTCGACCGCGACCACTGGACCCGGCGCCTCCCGGCCTGGCCCCTTCTCCAGGCACTGGCCGAAGGCCGCACCATGGAGCCGCGCATCGCACTCGTCGACTCCGTCGAGGACGCCCCGGAGGCACTGGCGCGCCTGTCGCGGGGTTAGCCCGTACGTCGTCGGCTGTCGCGCCGTCTCGCGCCCTTCGGGCGCACGGCGGCGGGCTGCGGAGCGGAGGGTGGGGGCCTGGTCCTGTCTGCAGTGTGCGGGTGGGTGGATGGCCGGAGTTCAGGCGCCGGAGCGGAGCCGGCTGTTCGTCTGACTCCGGTCTCGTCGCCGTCCGCGGGTGCAGATGGCCGGTGACCACGCCCACCCTTCGTGGGTGGCGCGCCCGCCGTAACCGGCGTCCGGGGGTGATTCCCCGATCCGACATCGGGCCCTGTTTCGACGTCTATGACGCTGCAAGCGGGCCCGATCTCGCTCGCGGCTCTTCGGCAGCACCTCGAAGCACCCGCAGACGCAGGTTACGGCGGGCGCGCCCACCGCCCACGGATGGCGTGGAAGCGGCCATCCATACCTGCGGACGGCAGCGTGTGCACCACGCCCGTGCGCACCGGCGTGCCGCCCGCGACCGCCCGGCCCCCACCCTCCCCATCCGCAGCCGGCCGCCGTGCGCCCGCGGGGCGCGAGACGACGGGACAGCCGAACAGCCCACCCGCGCGCCCCGGAGGCCCCCGGTGCTCAACGGGGTCTACCCGCCCAGCACCACGACCTCGTCCGCCGTGAAGGAGACGCCGACCGTGTCTCCCTCCGCGGGGGCGTCGCGCAGGGCGCAGCCCGCCTCCAGCCGCGGGCCTTCCTCGGGGCGGAGCAGCAGGGTGACCTGGTCGCCGCGGAAGGTGCGCGCGAGCACGTCGCAGCGCAGCCCGTCGGTGGCGGGGACGAGGCGTACGCCGGCGGGCCGGACGAGCAGCCGACCGGCGCCCTGCGGCGAGCCCGCGGGGACGGGGACCTTGCCCCAGGCGGTGTCGGCGGCCTCGCCGGTGACGGTGGCGGCCACCACGTTGTCGAAGCCGAGGAAGCGCGCGACGAACTCGGAGGCGGGCCGCTGCCACACCTCCAGCGGGGTACCGGCCTGCTCGACACGGCCGTCGCGCATGACGACGACCCGGTCGGCCAGCGCGAAGGCCTCGCTCTGGTCGTGCGTGACGGCCAGCACCGTCGTGCCCAGCCGCCGGAAGAGCCCGCGCAGCTCGACCACCAGGCGTTCCCGCAGGCCCCGGTCGAGCTGACCGAGCGGCTCGTCGAGCATGAGCAGTCTCGGCCCCGGCGCCAGCGCCCGGGCCAGGGCGACCCGCTGCTGCTCACCGCCGGACAGGGACGCGACGGCGCGCCGCTGCGCGCCGGGCAGGCCGACGAGCTCCAGCAACTCCTCGACGGTGCGCTCGCGTTCGGCACGGGCGGCGCCGCGCATGCGCAGACCGAAGTCGACGTTCCCGGCGACGTCGCGCTGCGGGAAGAGCTGGTGGTCCTGGAACATCAGGCCCACGCCGCGCCGGTGGGCGGGAACTCCGCTCTGGTCGTGGCCGGCCAGCAGCACACGCCCGGAGTCCAGCGGCTGCAGCCCCGCGACGACCCGCAGCAGCGTGGACTTCCCGCTGCCGCTGGGCCCGAGCACGCACACCGTCTCGTGCTCGGCGACCTCCATGCCCACGGCGTCCAGGGCGGTGTGCCCGCCGAAGCGCACCGTGGCGCCGTCCAGTCGCAGCAGGGTCATCAGAACTCCCCCGACCTGTCGATGCGGATACGTTCCAGCGCCAGCAGCGCGCCCGCGCACACCAGCATCAGCACGGTGCTGAGCGCCATCGCCTGGCCGTGGTTGAGCTCCCCGGCCCGCCCGAGGAAGCGGGCGACCGCGACCGGCAGGGTGGGGTTGTCGGGGCGGGCGATGAAGACGGTGGCGCCGAACTCGCCCAGGGACACTGCGAAGGCGAAGCCGGCCGCCACCAGCAGCGCCCGCCGCACCAGCGGCAGGTCGACCTCGCGCCACACCCGCAGCGGGGAAGCGCCGAGCACCGCGGCCGCCTCGCGCAGCCGGTCGTCCACGGCGCGCAGCACGGGCAGCATGGTGCGCACCACGAAGGGCACCCCGACCAGCGCCTGGGCGAGCGGCACCAGGATCCATGAGGAGCGCAGGTCCAGCGGAGGCTCGTCGAGGGTGATGAGGAAGCCGAAGCCGATGGTCACCGCCGAGGTGCCGAGCGGCAGCATCAGCAGAGCGTCGAAGCCCCGCACGAGGCGCCCGGCCCGCCGGGTGAGGGCGGCCGCGGCCAGCCCGCCGACGACCAGGGCGATCGCGGTGGCGGCGGCCGCGTACTGGAGCGAGTTCCAGACCGCGGCGACCGGCGCCACCAGGAAGGTCCCGCCGCTGTCGGCCACCGAGCCCAGCGCCCGGTAGTAGCCGAGGCCGTAGCCGTCGGGTCCGTGCAGCGAGCGCTCGGCCAGCACGCCCAGCGGCAGCAGGATCAGCAGCGCGGCCACGCCGAGCACGCCCGCCAGCAGCCCCCACTCGCCGGCGCCGCGCGGCCGGCGCGCGGTGCGGGCCGGGTCCACCAGCCGCAGCGCGCTCTCCCTGCGCCGTACGGTCCCGGCGTGCACGGCGAGGATCGCCGCGACGGCGGCGAACTGGACGGTCGTCAGCACGGCCGCCGTCGGCAGGTCGAGCAGCTGCGCGGTCTCCCGGTAGATCTCCACCTCCAGGGTGGAGAAGGTGGGGCCGCCGAGGATCTGGATCACGCCGAAGGAGGTGAAGGTGAAGAGGAAGACCATGAGCGCGGCCGCGGCGACCGCGGGGGCGAGGGCGGGCAGCGTCACCCTGCGCCAGGCCGCGAGGCGTCCCGCGCCGAGGACCCGCGCGGCCTCCTCCTGGCGGGGGTCGAGCTGCGCCCACAGACCGCCCACGGTGCGTACGACCACGGCGTAGTTGAAGAAGACGTGCGCGAGGAGGATCGCCCAGACCGTGGTGTCCAGGCGCACCCCCCACAGTTCGTCGAGGAGCCCGCCGCGCCCCAGCAGCGCGAGGAAGGCCGAGCCGACGACCACCGTCGGCAGCACGAAGGGCACGGTCACCACCGCGCGCAGCACCTGCTTGCCGCGGAAGTCGAAGCGGGCGAAGACGTACGCGCCGGGCAGCGCGATCGCCAGGGTGAGCGCGGTGGAGGCGGCCGCCTGCCAGCAGGTGAACCACAGCACGTGCAGGACGTCGGGCTCGCCCAGGACGTCCGCGAACCGGCCGAACCGCCACCGCCCGCCCTCGCGGAGCCCGCGGGAGACGATGGCGGCGACCGGGTACCCGAAGAACAGCCCGAAGAACGCGACCGGCACGGCCATCAGGCCGAGCCTTACGGCGAGCGGCCGGACTGCCGCCGCCCGGGCGCGCCTTCCCCCGGCGGTCTTCGTTACTTCAGCACGAGCGAGGACCACGACTTGACCCACTGCTCACGGTTCTCGGCGATCTTCTCCGGGGCGACGGTGGCCGGTTCTGCGACGACCGGCGCGTACTTGGTGAAGACCTCGGGCAGCTTCGCGTCGTCACGGGCGGGGTTGACGAACATGTTGAGCGGCATGTCCTCCTGGAAGGGGCGGCTCAGCAGGAAGTCGACGAGCGCCTTGCCGCCCTCGGGGTTCTTCGCGCCCTTCAGCAGGCCGGCGAACTCCACTTGCCGGAAGCAGGTGCCGGTCGCGACACCGGTCGGCCCCTGCTCGGGCTGCGTCTTCAGCCCGAGCACCTCGGCGGGCGGGCTGGAGGCGTACGAGACGACCAGCGGCCTGTCGCCCTTTCCGCCGCCGGCGCCGGAGAAGTTGTCGTAGTACGCCTGCTCCCAGCCGTCGACGACCTGGACGCCGTTCGCCTTGAGCTTCTTCCAGTAGTCCTCCCAGCCCGCGTCGCCGTACTTCGCGGTGGTGGCGAGGAGGAAGGCGAGCCCCGGGGAGGAGGTGGCGGCGTTCTCGGTGACGAGCAGGTCCTTGTACTCGGGCTTGACGAGGTCGTCGAGGCTCTCGGGCACGGGGAGCTTGTGCTCGGTGAAGTACTTCCGGTCGTAGTTGACGCAGACGTCGCCGAAGTCGATCGGGGTGACGCGGTGCTTCGCGGCGTCCAGCTGGAGCGCGGTGGGCACCTTGTCGAGGCCCTTGGCCTCGTACGGCTCGAACAGGTCGTTGTCGAGGGCCCGGGACAGCAGGGTGTTGTCGACGCCGAAGAAGACGTCGCCCTGGGGGTTGCCCTTGGACAGCACGGCCTGGTTGACGGCGGCGCCGGCGTCGCCGCCGCGCAGCACCTTGACGGTGTAGCCGGTCTGCTGCGTGAACGCCTTCAGCACGTCCTTCGACGCGGCGAAGGAGTCGTGGCTGACCAGTGTGACGGTCTTGGAGGCGGTGCCGCCCTCGCCCTTTGCGGTGTCCCCGCTGTCACTGCCGCAGGCGGCGAGCGCGGTCGCGCCTATCGCGACGGCCAGTGCGGTGCCGGCCACACGCCGACGAGTGGTGCTCATGTGGTGACTCCCTACGCCGGTATGACCCGGATCAGGTCCGAGGGTCTGCGGCCGTGCCGCACTCTCAGCGCTTTCCGCGCTCCCCTGTCGGATGTTCTTTTGTGTGATGTGCGTGACGTCGCGGCAAACGGCCGCAAACGACCGTCACCTTAGCAAGCGCTGGTCAGCGCTCGGAAGCCGCCAGCTGACCGCAGGCGCCGTCGATCTCCTGCCCCCGGGTGTCCCGGACGGTCACCGGGACGCCGTGCGCCTCCAGCGCCGCCACGAACGCCCGCTCGTCCTCGGGCCGCGAGGCCGTCCACTTCGAGCCGGGGGTCGGGTTGAGCGGGATCAGGTTGACGTGGACGCGGCGGCCCTTGAGCAGCCGGCCCAGCAGGTCGGCCCGCCATCCCTGGTCGTTGATGTCCCGGATCAGCGCGTACTCGATCGAGACCCGGCGCCCGGACACGTCCGCGTAGTGCCACGCGGCGTCCAGCACCTCGCGCACCTTCCAGCGGGTGTTCACCGGCACCAGGGTGTCGCGCAGCTCGTCGTCGGGCGCGTGCAGGGACACCGCGAGCCGGCACTTGAAGCCCTCGTCGGCGAAGCGCAGCATCGCCGGGACGAGGCCCACCGTCGACACGGTGATGCCCCGCTGCGACAGCCCCAGCCCGTCCGGCTCCGGGTCGGTCAGCCGGCGGATGGCGCCGATGACGCGCTTGTAGTTCGCGAGCGGCTCGCCCATGCCCATGAACACGATGTTCGACAGCCGCGCCGGTCCGCCAGGGATCTCCCCGTCCCGCAGCGAGCGCATGCCCGCCACGATCTGGTGCACGATCTCCCCGGTCGACAGGTTCCGGTCCAGACCGGCCTGGCCGGTGGCGCAGAACGGGCAGTTCATGCCGCAGCCCGCCTGCGAGCTGATGCACATCGTCACGCGGTCCGGGTAGCGCATCAGCACCGACTCGACGAGCGTCCCGTCGAACAGCCGCCACAGCGTCTTGCGGGTGGTGTCGTTGTCGGTGCTGCTGTGCCTCACCACGGACATCAGGTCCGGCAGCAGCCCCTCCGCCAGCTTGCCCCGCGCCGCCGCCGGGATGTCCGTCCAGGCGGCGGGGTCATCGGCGTACCGCGCGAAGTAGTGCTGCGACAGCTGCTTGGCGCGGAACGGCTTCTCCCCCAGCTCCGCGACCGCCTCCCGGCGCTCCTCGGGCGAAAGATCGGCAAGATGCCGCGGCGGCCTCTTGGCTCCGCGCGGCGCGACGAATGTGAGTTCTCCGGGTGCAGGCATGGTCCGTCCAGTGTCGCAGATCGTTTGGGGCCGCCCAGGTCAGCTGCGTGAGGGTCCCGTCACCCTCGGGCGGCGACCCCCGGCGAACAAGGCGCAGGCGTGATCGACCCACGCGGGACTTGGGGCGTAGACAGGACGCCGCAGGGCAACGACAGATCCGGCCTCTCCGCCCGGCAGGGCGCCGGAACACCGGGAATGGACGAGTAGTGAACTTTGAACGACTCTCTGCGGAAAACGCCAAGATATTCACTGCCAGATTCGGACAGTTCGAAGACGGCGTGATCACCGGTATTCGATTGCATGTGCCGAGGGGCTCAGCGGCGGGTCGGACCGTTTCGTTCGACATCCAAGCCGTGGACATGGCGACGGACAATGCATGGCGCCTTGTCCACATCACCATCGGAGGCGTCCATGACTACCGATTCGTCTGCAGCGAGCAGCAGTCGCACTTCGTCCTGTCGGACGGCCTGAAGCTGGACTGCACGCCCGAGCGCTGCGTTCTGGACCTCGATCCAGGACCGGACGAGTGGTCGCCGGAGCAGGTGCACTCACAGCACGAATACTCCGAACAATATGCGATCGGCCTGTGGTGCGATTATGCGGTTTCCGATGGCCCGTTCATCTGAGCCAATTCCGCCGACCCGTGGAGACGGACCACGCTGCGATCTCCCGGGAGTGATTGAGGGACGGGCTCTCCCGGCAAAGGCGGGAATGCGAGAGCCCCGCCCGGCAACGGATCCGCTTGAAGTTGGGCGGCTCACGGACCGCGTCCGATCCACTCCGATTCCGATGCCCCACCGGGACGCGAAGTGCCGCCCTTCGTAAGCCGCGAGCAGGAACGACAAGTGGCCGGTGGTGATGCCCGCGCGTGGACCGGCTGTCGTCCTGCCGTTCGACGGCGGCATGGTGGAGCAGCATCCCAGTCCTCGGTGGACCGCCAGGCCACCCGGTGCGGGGAAGTCCGGGTGCGCCGGGCGTCCCAGCCGTTCTCCTGGTGATCCAGCGCGAATCCCGACACCGACTCCTCGACGAACGCCTCGAAGCCGCTCGGGAGGCTCGGGCTGCCCGGCCTCGACGGCAGCGATCACGGAGCCGGCACCGAGGCCCGCTGTCCCCCGTGACCCGTGAGAACGGCCCACGGCGGGCCGCCAGGCACCTCGGTGTACGGGGCAAGAGCCGCACCAAGGGGTCGAGTTGTGCCCTCACTCGTGCTCCTCGCGCGCGGGTCGCAGTGCCAGGGCTCGGCTGCGTGCGCTCCGGAGGGGATCACTCGCTTCATGGGGCCACGCTTTCAGCGCGCATGCCCCCAACGGACCGTCGCAGGTGGGAGACACGGGCACCGTTTCCGCCGCCTCAGGCGACGCCACCCGCGCGGGCAGGCTTCACCAGTCGCGCTTCGATGAGCCCGGTCCCGCCCTCGTCGGCGGCGCGAGTCATGCCGTCGCGCCCGAAGCCGGCCCGTTCGTAGAACCGCAGGGCCGGAGCGTTCGGAACGTACGCGTACACGCACAGGGGGCCGTGGCCGCGCCCCTCGAGGTCGGTCACCGCGTGGCCGAAGAGCCGGTGGCCCAGACCCGTACCGATGCGACCGGGTTCGACGTACAGGCCGTAGACCTCGGCGGCGCGGGGGCCGAGGTCCGGGTCCTGGGACTGATCGGCCGGACCGGTCCGGCAGAAGCCGGCCACGCTGTCGCCCTCCTGCACGACCCACAACCGGTGCTCGCCGGCGAGTTCGGCCAAATACTCGGCCCAGTCCGCCGCGTCGCTCACCGGGTCGAGCCCGTCGAGGAACTCCGGGCTCATGAACCCGGCGTACGCCGCCCGCCATGCGCGGACCTTCAGGGCGCCGATGGCCGGTGCATCCTCGGGAACTGCGGTGCGGATCACGGGCCGAGTCTAGAAGCGCCTCGGCGACCCGCGCCCGGCGTTTTCCGTGGGCGGCGGCACCGGCGGCGAGCTGACGAGCCGTTCCCGTGCCGTACCGCGGCCGGCGGGCGCGTGCGCGGCGGCTCAGTGCTTGAAGACGTCCACGTCCCCGGGCTCGGCCTCCAGGCACCCGCGGTCGAAGATCAGCATGCCGAGGAAGAACAGCGCGCCGACGACGAGCAGCCCCACCACGATCACCAGCGGCACCAGCGCCTCCCGCGGTGTCACCAGGGCGACGAGCGCGACGACCGTCCACACCAGGGCGGCGACCGCGACCGGCAGTTCGAGGCGGCCCAGGTCGAAGGCGCCCTTGCGGCGGCCCAGGCGCCGGCGGACCGCCAGGTAGAGGACGATCGTCGAGCCGTAGATGAGCGCCGGGAGGATCGTCGACGCCGTGATGAGCTCCAGCAGTGCGGCACCGGGCAGCGCCACCATCAGGATCACGCCCATGGCGAAGATCAGCACGGTGGCCGGGATCGGGGTCCGCGTGTGCGGGTTGACCCGGCGCATCAGCCGGTGCGCGGGGAAGCGCCCGTCGCGCGACATCGCGAAGATGATCCGCGAGCACGCGACCATCACCACCATCCCCGCACCGAAGAAGGCGAAGGTGATCGCGATCAGCAGCGTGCGTTCCGTCACCGGCCCGAGCTGGTCCCGCATGATGGTGGCGACCGGGGAGCCGTCGCGGCTGATGCGGGGGACGTCCTCGATGGCGACGGTGAGCGTGACCAGGAAGAGCAGGCCCAGCAGCCCCGCCGCCACGACCGAGCCGACGATCGCGCGGGGGACGCTGCGGTAGGGGTCCTTGGCCTCCTCGGCGAGGTTCGCGGCGGAGTCGAAGCCGACGAGCGTGGCCAGGCCCATGATCATCGCGATCATGAGTCCGCCGCCGAGGGCGAAGTAGTGCGGGGCGTCCTCGGTGATGCCGCGTGAGGTGAGGTTGCCGACCGAGCCGTTGCCCGTGACCGCCGCGGCGATGATCAGCGCGACCGCCATGACCACGACGAGCGCGAGTTCCAGCCCGACCGCCGCGCTGTTGATCAGGCTGACGAGGCGGGTCGAGGCCACGGCGAGCACGGCCTGGACGAACAGCACCACGAGCGTGATGACCCGTGCCGTGTCCTCGTCCGGCCTCATGCCGGCGAGCGGCATGAAGGCCTGGCTCGCGAGGGCGTTGTCGATCGCGACCACGGCGATCGCCAGGTAGCAGAACGTCAGCCAGCCGAACCCCCAGCCGACCTTCGGGTCGGCGAGTCGCGAGGCCCACTGGTACGAGGAGCCGCTGAGGGCGATGCGCCCCGCGAGCTGCGCGACCACCAGGGCCACCAGGCACTGCCCGACCGCGACGAGGATCCAGAGCCAGATGCCGACGGGGCCCGCGTTCTGCAGCACGTCGTCGTAGGTCGAGAAGATGCCGACGGCAACGGAGATGAACGCGAACGAGATCGCGAAGACCTGGAAGGAGCCCAGCGTGCGTTTCAGCTCCTGCTGGTATCCCCCCTCCTCGACGGACCGCTCGCCGGCCGACTCGTCCGTGGAGGCTTCCGCCACCTCAGCCACCTCTTCGCCGCTCGGGGCCCGGCCTGGGCCTCTTCCGTTTTCCATCTGTATGTCATGAATGCCGCCCTGCCTGCACCTTGAGGCCCGCGCGCCATCCGGACCCCGCGAACGTTGGCCAGCGCTGTACGGCTCACGGGGTGTCAGGTCTGTCGAGACACGGGGCGTCGATCGGGTGAGTGCGGCCCGGTGGGAGGGAACGGGCTGCGCCACTGGGATGACCTTGGCGCCCGACGCCGGCGGGTGCGGGTACGGATCCCGTCCACAGGGGCCCCAGCCGTGCCGGAAGCCCTCCGGTTCGGTGCCGGCCAGAAATCGACGAGGAGTGTCTCCATGCGTCCTGCAGACAGGACCCCGCCGCCCTGCGGGCGGTCCCTTCGACGGTTCGGACGACTCGCGCGCACCGTGGTGCCGGCGGCCCTGATCGCCACCGCGATATCCGCGGGCTCCCTGACGACGGCTCAGGCCGTGGGCACGGACGGAGCGGACACGCCCGCGGCTTCCTCGTCGAGCTTCCCGTGGCCCGACCCGTACGACGCATACCCGGACCCGTACAACGACTACCCGTACCCCGGCGGAGACCTCGGCACCGACCCCGGACTCGGTGGCGGTCCCGGGCTCGGCCTCGGCCCGCTGCTCGGTTCCGATCCCCTCCTCGGTTCGGGCCCCCTCCTTGGCTCCGGCCCCCTCCTCGACCCCGGTCGCGGACCTCTCCTCGGCCCTGGTACCAGTCCCATCGTCGAAACCGGTGCCGGTCCCGTCCTCGACCCCGCCGCTCCCCTCCTCGGCCCCGGCCGCGGGCCCTTCGTGGCCCCCTTCCCCGGCCCCGGCAGGCTCTCGGGGTGCGACATCGACTCGGCTGGCACGGCCAATGCGAGCAACCGCGACTACTCCGTCGCCGTGGTCCGCGGCCGGACGTTCGTGGGGCAGCGCGACACCACCCCGGTGGGCGGCGGCACCTACACCTGGCAGGACCTCAGCGGGCTCCCCGGATACCCCGGCACCGGAGTGTGCGGCGCGAGCGTGAGCACCTCCTCGACGGCGGAGCTGTCGGTGAAGGTCGTCACCTTCCGCGGCGACATGGCGGAGAACCGCTGCAACACCGCCGGCACCCTGCCGGTCTGCGGTGCCTGGTACCCGCTGCAGGGGCCCCTTCAGCCGCCGCCCCCCATCGCCATCCCCTGACCCGCCCGAGTGGACGGCCCGTCGCAGTGGCCGCCCGCCGGACGGCGGGCACCGGCGTGGCCGGTTGTACGAGGGACCGTCGCCCTCTGGCGGGTACCGCCTGTGCGGCGGACGGCGGGAACCGGCCGCGCACCTGACGAACCGGGCGGCGGCCCCGCCCGACCATGGGTAGGAACGACGTCGATATGGCCCGAACCGGGCGGGAACTCCCTCCGGTCCGGCTCGGGCCCGACGTCGACGAGGAGTCTCCCCATGAGTCCCGCAGACAGGACCGCTCCGTCCTCCGGGCGCCTCTCGCGGTGGTACGGACGGCTCACCGGCACGGTCGTGCCCGTGGCCCTCGCCGTCACCGCGGTATCGGCCGCCGCCCTCGTTCCGGCACAGGCCTCCGGCAGGGAACACCGGCCCGCGGCGGATCCGGCCGCCGTCCGCGAGTGGAACGCCATCGCCACGAACGTCATCGGCACCAACCTCGGCGCGACCCGTCCGTCCGGGCAGGCGGTCGTCTGGCACGGGTTCGTCTCGGTCGCCGTCTACAACGCCGTGGTCGGCATCGAGGGCCGCTACGCGCCCTACAAGTGGCACGCCCGCGGACCCGCCGGCGCGTCACCGGAAGCGGCGGCCGTGACCGCCGCGCACGACGTCCTGCTCTCCGACTTCCCCGCGTCCAAGGCGCTGCTCGACGCGGCGTACGCGGACTCGCTGGCGAGGATCCCCGACGGCGACGCCGAACGGCAGGGCGTGGCCTTCGGGGCGCGCGCCGCCGACCACGTCATCCGGCTGCGCGAAGGGGACGGCCGGTTCGCGACCGTGGACTTCACCACCCCGCCCGCGCCCGGCGTCTGGCGGCCCACCCCGCCGGGGAACCTGGCCTTCATCGACACCTGGCTCGCCCGGCTGCGCCCGCTGCTGCTCACCTCGCCCTCCCGGTTCCGGCCCGGCCCGCCGCCCGCCCTCGCCTCCGCCCGCTACGCCCGGGACGTGAACGAGGTGAGGACCATGGGCGCGCTGACGGGTTCGCCCCGCACCGCGCGGCAGACCGAGACCGCCCTGTTCTTCGGGGGCAACCTGGCCGTCCAGCTCCAGGCCGCGTACCGCGACCACAGCGCACGCCACCGGCTGGACATCGCCGACACGGCACGGCTGTTCGCCGCGGCGAACGCGACGGCGACCGACGCCGTCATCACGGCGTGGGACGCCAAGCTCCACTACGGTTCCTGGCGTCCGATCACCGCCGTCCGGCTCGCCGGCACCGACGGCAACCCGGCCACCGAGCCGGATCCGCAGTGGCAGCCGCTGCTCGTGACACCACCGCACCCCGACCACATCAGCGGGCACGCCGCGGTCGCCGGCGCGGTGGCTCAGACCCTGATGGGACTCTTCGGCACGACCCGTCTCGATCTCACCTTCACCTCCGACGCCACAGGCACCGCACGCCACTACGACGACGCCGTGCGGTTCAACCAGGACATGATCGACGCGCGCGTCTGGGCCGGCATCCACACCCGTACCGCGGACACCGCGGGCTGCCTCGCGGGAGCCCGCGTCGCCCGCTGGGCCCTCGCGCACTACTTCGGGCCCCTCCGTCCGGCGCACCCCCACTCCACCCCGGCTCTCCGGCGAACGTGCCCGGAAACGGGGGCGAGTTGACGCACCCTGGGCAGCCGGTGTCAGGGCTGCATCGGCAGTGAACGGCAGTTGGAGGCTGCGGGCCTGCCGGACAGGCGGTCGGTGAGCCAGGAGACGGCCGCGCCCTGGTCGGCGAGGAGCGGCACGAAGTGGTTGACCAGGGCACGACCCGCATCGGGCAGGACGACCGGCTTGTAGGTGACGTCCGCTCCCTTGCGGCACCAGTCGACGGCGAGTGCGCGCGCCTGGGCGTGCGGGACGAGGTCGTCGCTGACACCGGTCGCCACGCGGACGGGACTTGCGGGCTTGAGCCTGCCGATGCGCTGGTCGTCCAGGAAGGCCCGAAGCGCGGGTTCCTCACGGATGACGGCGTCGATGGACTGCCCGTCCTTCGTCCAGGCGGTGCTGTGTGCGGAGCCGTAGGCGAAGAGCGCGTCGCCGACGCACATCGTGGACAGGTCGGCGAGCGCGGCCTTTCCGGCGGTGTTGAGGTGGGCCTCGGCGATGGGCCTCAGGGCGGGGTCGGTCTGGAGGAAGCCGTTGACGGACCAGCCCAGGGCGCCGGCGAGGTCGCTGCCGTCGATCGCGGCGGTGACCGAGGTCAGTTCGGCGGGCGGGGCGCCGGAGTAGGTGCCGGCGAGTGCGATCTCGGGGGCGTAGGCGGGCTGGAGTTCGGCCGCGGCGGCGGTCGCGCCGCCGCCCTGGCTGTAGCCGAACAGGCCCACACGCGAGGCCGGGGTCACGGACGCCCCGGGGACGGCGTGCGCGGCGCGGACGGCGTCCAGCACGGCATGGGCGCCGTCGACGCGGTTGACGTAGGTGTGCAGCCGATCGGTGGCGCCGAGGCCGATGTAGTCGGTGACGACGACGGCTGCGCCCTCGGCGAGGAGCCGGTAGATCGCCAGGTCCTCGTAACCGACCGACACCGTCCGTCCGTTGAACAGCAGCGGACGCTCCAGGCCCATGGAGGCCGCGCACTGGTCGCCCTGCCCCATCGTGCCGGGGGCGACGGCGACGAGCGGGCGCGGTCCGCGGCCCTTCCAGGCGGCCGCGGGCTCGATGTAGGCGCCGGTGACGGCCACGGGGAGGCCGTTGGAATCCGTCGACCGGTACATGAGTCGCGTGGCCCTGCCCGGCAGGGGCCCGTGGAGTCCGGGCAGGCTCAGGGCGAGCGGAAGCGGCTCACTGCGGATCAGGGCGCCTTCGGCCGCGGGGAGTTCGGCCGGCGGCCGGTAGAACGCGGGGATCGTGACACCCCGGGACACCACGGTGCCGGATCCGTTGGCCGCGGCGGCGGGGAGGGCCTGGGCGCCGAGGCACGCGGCGGCGGTGGTGATCGCCGCGGCGAGCAGACGTCTGCGTACGGGCATGGCGAACCTCCTGGGAAAGGGCAGGGGGTACGGAGGGGCGTCGCACGAGGTCACGGGGCGTCCCATGGCCCCACGGCGTCCTCGCGCGCCGCTCCGAGGCGGCTGGGCAGGACGGTACCCACACAAGTGTTACCGCGGGTAGCGGTCGTCAAGTTACGATGCAGTAACTTGACTGTCCGTCGCATGCGGGCCCACGGAACGCGTCGCCGGACCTCAGGCGGAGGGCTCCGCCTCCGGACGGCAGACCCCGCACGACGTGACGTCCGGCATCCCGAGGGCCACCTCGAACTCCTGCCGGTTCAGCCGGCCGCCCCCGGGAACGCGGCAGTCGTCGCGATGGAGGACGCCCCGGCCCGAGCCGCCGCGCGGATCGGGGACGCTCTGCAGCCGCCAGGCACGGGCAGGACTGCGGGCTCCCCCCTTGTCCCGCTGCGGTGCGCCGCCTCCGGTCTCCGACGGAACCCCCGCCGCAACGGGGGCGGAATCGGACTCCGCCTCCTGGATCTTGGCGTCGACTGCGGCGATCTGCATCTGCAGATAGAGGCGTATCACCCGCAGGCGCTGCGGATCCGGAGGAAGCTCGTACACACGTTCGAGTGTAAGCGGCGGACGGATCGCCGACCAGCGTCGCGGCCCACCGCACCCTGCGACCACCGTCACGCCGGGCCGCGACGGCGCAGGTCAGGAAAGTCGCCCGGCACGCTCCCGCTCAGCGGCGGCGACGGTGGGGTCAGCCGGCTTCCCGGCCCGGCAGGGCTGCGCCAGGATGGGCCGGTGGACACGATCATCAGCGCCCCGGAGCTCGCCGCCGACCTGCACCAGCGCGCCGCGCCCGTGCTCCTCGACGTCCGGTACGAGCGCGGCGGGCCGTCGGGACGGGCGGCGTACGAGGCGGGCCACATCTCAGGCGCCGTCTACGTCGACCTGGAGGCGGACCTCGCGGGACCGCCTGGCCCGTCCGGTCGGCATCCGCTGCCGGACACCGGGGTGTTCGAAGCCGCGATGCGGCGGGCCGGCGTGCGCGGGGACAGCCGGGTCGTCGTCCACGACGGCGGTCAGGGCTGGGCCGCGGCACGGGCCTGGTGGACGCTGCGCTGGGCCGGGCACGGGGACGTACGGGTGCTGGACGGCGGACTCCCCGCCTGGACGGCCGCCGGAGGCGAACTGACCACGCGGGGCGCGGCACCGGAGCCCGGCGACTTCGACGCCGTGCCGGGCTCGCTCCCGGTGCTGAGCGCCGAGGACGCGGCGGCGCTGGCCCGTACGGGCGTGCTGCTCGACGCACGGGCGGCCGAGCGCTACCGGGGGGAGGTCGAGCCGCTGGATCCGGTGGGCGGCCACATCCCGGGGGCCGTGTCGGCTCCCACCGCCGGGAACGTCACCGCCGACGGCACCTTCCGTCCCGCCCGTGAACTGGCCCGCCGCTTCGCCGCCCTGGGGGTCACAGCGGGCGGCGGCAGGGTCGGCGTGTACTGCGGCTCGGGGGTCTCGGCGGCACAGCAGGTGCTGGCCCTGGCCGTCGCCGGTATCGACGCCGCGCTGTACGTCGGCTCGTGGAGCGAGTGGAGCGCCGATCCCGCCCGGCCCGTGGCGACGGGACCGCGACCGGGCTGAACACCCGGCGGCCTGGGAGGCTCAGCCCGAGCCGACGAAGACGACGAGCAGCAGCCACACCACAGGGGCGGTCGGCAGCAACGAGTCGAGGCGGTCCATGATGCCGCCGTGGCCGGGCAGCAGCTTGCCCATGTCCTTGATGCCGAGGTCCCGCTTGATCATGGACTCGCCCAGGTCGCCGAGGGTCGCGCTGACGGCCACGGCAAGGCCCAGCAGCAGCCCCTGCCACCAATGGCCGTCGTCGATCAGGAACTCCATGGACAGGGCGCCCGCGACCATCGCGAAGCTGATCGCGCCGACCAGGCCCTCGCGGGTCTTGCCGGGGCTGATGCGGGGAGCGAGCTTGTGCGTGCCGAAACGCCAGCCGACGGCGTAGGCACCGGTGTCGCTGATCACCGTGAGGAGCAGGAAGACGAACACCCGCCACGGGCCGTCGCCCGCCGCGAGCATCATCACCACGAACGTGGCCAGGAACGGCACGTAGAACGCGGCGAAGACGCCCGCCGTCACGTCGCGGAGGTAGTTCTCCGGTGGCTCCGTCATCCGCCAGACCAGGACGGCGAGTGCGGTGAGCGCCATCGCCACCCACGCGCCCTCGGCGCCGCGCACATAGCCGGCGACGACCATGGCGGCGCCGCCGACGGCGAGCGGCACCAGCGGAGCCCGGATCTCCTTGCGCTCGGCCAGGCGCGAGGTGAGCTCCCACAGGCCCACCACGACCGCCGCGGCGACGACGCCCACGAAGACGGCCTTGACGATGAAGAGCGAGGCGATGATGACGACGCCGAGCCCGACGCCGACCCCTATCGCGGCGCGCAGGTTGCGCCCCGCGCTCTTCTTCGCCCGGCCGCCGTTCCCACCCGCCGCCGAGGGCTGGGGCGCGGAACGGTCGGGCCGGGCGGAGTGCCGCTCGGGTTCGGGGGCGTCGTCGCGGAACAAGGGGCCGCCCATCCGGGTGCCCACCTCATCCTCGCCTCCCCAGGAACCGGCGTGTGGCGAGGGCCCCCAAGAAGAGTCGTTCACGGAGTTTCGCCTCGCGTTTTCGTCCGGTCCGGGTCGGTCGGATGGATGGTCGGGTGGATGGGTGGCTCAGCCGCGGGCGTGCCGGGCCGAAGGAGCGGATCCGGCGGTGCGCCGGATCAGACCTCCAGCAGCTCGGATTCCTTGTGCTTGAGCAGCTCGTCGACCTGCGCCACGTACTTGTGGGTCGTGTCGTCGAGCTCCTTCTCCGCGCGGCGCACCTCGTCCTCGCCCGTCTCGCCGTCCTTGACGAGCTTGTCGAGGGTCTCCTTGGCCTTGCGGCGCACGCTGCGGATCGAGATCCGCGCGTCCTCCGCCTTGCCGCGGGCGACCTTGATGTAGTCCCTGCGCCGCTCCTCGGTGAGCTGCGGGAAGACCACCCGGATGATACGGCCGTCGTTGGTCGGGTTGACGCCCAGGTCCGAATCCCGGATCGCCTGCTCGATGTTGCGCAGCGCCGAGTTGTCGAACGGGGTGATGACGGCCATCCGCGCCTCGGGCACCGCGAAGGAGGCGAGCTGGTTGATCGGGGTCGCGGCGCCGTAGTAGTCCGCCACGATCTTGTTGAACATCGCCGGGTGGGCACGACCGGTGCGGATCGCGGCGAAGTCCTCCTTGGCGACCACGACGGCCTTCTCCATCTTCTCCTCGGCTTCGAGGAGGGTCTCTTCAATCACCATGTGCTCCTGGTATTCAGAAGGCAGAGCCTCGGCCCTTGCGCGCGTCTTTCCTGCACGGTGTCCGACCGGCAGCGTCTTGTCCATCCCCGTTCCGGGCGGATCGCCGGCCGGGTTGCGGCCGGCGCCGTCCGTCAGCGGGCGCCCGTGTCGTTGACGAGCGTGCCGATCTTCTCACCCTTCACGGCCCGCGCGATGTTGCCCTCCGCGAGCAGCTCGAAGACGAGGATCGGGAGCTTGTTGTCCTGGCACAGCGTGATCGCCGTCAGGTCCGCGACGCGCAGGTCGCGGGCGATGACGTCGGAGTACTCCAGGGCGTCGAACATCACCGCGTCGGGGTTCGAGCGGGGGTCGGCGTCGTAGACACCGTCCACCCCGTTCTTGCCCATCAGCAGCGCCTCGGCATGGATCTCCAGGGCGCGCTGCGCGGCGGTGGTGTCGGTGGAGAAGTACGGCATGCCCATACCGGCGCCGAAGATCACCACACGGCCCTTCTCCAGGTGGCGCACGGCGCGCAGCGGGATGTAGGGCTCGGCGACCTGGCCCATGGTGATCGCCGTCTGCACGCGCGACTGGATGCCCTCCTTCTCCAGAAAGTCCTGGAGGGCGAGGCAGTTCATGACCGTGCCGAGCATGCCCATGTAGTCGGACCGGGCACGGTCCATGCCCCGCTGCTGGAGCTGGGCGCCGCGGAAGAAGTTGCCGCCGCCGATGACGACGGCGATCTCGTAACCGTCGCGGACGACCGCGGCGATCTCGCGGGCCATCGTGTGCACGACGTCGGGGTCGACTCCGAGCCCCCCTCCGCCGGCGAAGGCCTCGCCGGAGAGCTTGAGCAGGTACCGGCCCTTGTGCGTGCCGGTGGCGGTGGGTGCCTTGTCGGCGTCCTGTTCCATGGAGATCTCCTCGTGCACGTACGAAGAAGGCCATTGCCGAGGGTCCGTGATGGTTCCCTGTGGGCAATGGCCTCCTCGTCACAACTGCGGCCTGCCGGTGAGCGGCCGGCTGCGTACGACCCTAGCGGGGCCGTCGGTCAAACGCTTGCGCGGCTGGTCGCTCAGACGCCGACGCGGAAGCGGGCGAAGCGCTTCAGCGAGACGCCGGCCTCGTCGAGCACCTTCTGGACGGACTTCTTGTTGTCCTTGGCGAAGGCCTGCTCGAGGACGACGTTCTCCTTGAAGAAGCCGTTGACGCGACCCTCGACGATCTTCGTGAGGGCGGCCTCGGGCTTGCCCTCCTCGCGGGCGGTGGCCTCGGCGACGCGACGCTCGTTCTCGACGGTCTCGGCCGGCACCTCCTCGCGGGACAGGAAGGTGGGGGCGAAGGCGGCGATGTGCTGCGCGACGTCCTTGGCGACCTGGGCGTTCTCCTTGTCCAGCTCGACCAGGACACCGACCTGCGGGGGCAGGTCCGGGCTGGTGCGGTGCAGGTAGGAGGCGACGTAGCCGTCGGTGAACTGCGCGAAGCGGTCCAGGACGATCTTCTCGCCGAGGGTGGCGTTGGCCTCGTCGACGTAGGCCTGGACGGTCTGGCCGTCCTTGATCTCGGAGGCGAGCAGCGCCTCCAGGTCGGCCGGCTTGCTGGCGGCGACGTGGGCGGCGATCGCGTCGGCGGCGGCGATGAACTTGTCGCCCTTGGCGACGAAGTCGGTCTCGCACTTGAGCTCGACGAGGACGCCCTCGCTGTTGTCACCGGCGATCAGGGACACGACGGCGCCGTTGGACGCGGAGCGGCCCTCGCGCTTGGTGACGCCCTTCTGGCCCTTGACGCGGAGGATCTCGACGGCCTTGTCCAGGTCGCCCTCGGCCTCCTCGAGCGCCTTCTTGCAGTCCATCATGCCCGCGGCGGTCAGCTCGCGGAGCTTCTTGACGTCGGCGGCGGTGAAGTTCGCCATGGTCTGTCAGTCTCTCTTCGGAAGTCGGTGAATCCGGTGAGCGGTGGTTCTACGGACGAACGGCGGGGGCCGGAGCCCCCGCCGTCCTCACACGCGTCGGAAGGCGGGCTGAGGCTCAGGCCTGCTCGGCGTCGGCGGCGGGCGCCTCGGCGGCCTCGGCCGGAGCCTCGGCAGCAGTCTCGGTCTCGACCGGAGCGGTCTCAGCGGCGGCCTCGGCCGGAGCGGCCTCGGCAGCGGTCTCCTCGGCCTTCGCCTTGTCGCCCTCGAGCAGCTCGCGCTCCCACGCGGCCAGCGGCTCGCCCTCGGCCTTGTCACCGGCGGAGGCGGCACCCGAGCGGGAGATGAGGCCCTCGGCGACGGCGTCGGCGATCACACGGGTCAGCAGGGTGACGGAGCGGATCGCGTCGTCGTTGCCCGGGATCTTGTAGTCGACCTCGTCGGGGTCGCAGTTGGTGTCGAGGATCGCGACGACCGGGATGCGCAGCTTGCGCGCCTCACCGACGGCGATGTGCTCCTTCTTGGTGTCCACGATCCAGACGGCGCTCGGCACCTTCTGCATCTCGCGGATGCCGCCCAGGGTCTTCTCCAGCTTCTCCTTCTCACGGGAGAGGACCAGGAGCTCCTTCTTGGTGAGGCCGGAGGCGGCCACGTCCTCGAAGTCGATCTCCTCGAGCTCCTTCAGGCGCTGCAGGCGCTTGTAGACGGTCGAGAAGTTGGTGAGCATGCCGCCCAGCCAGCGCTGGTTCACGTAGGGCATGCCGACCCGGGTCGCCTGCTCGGCGATGGCCTCCTGGGCCTGCTTCTTCGTACCGACGAAGAGGATGGTGCCGCCGTGCGCGACGGTCTCCTTGACGAACTCGTAGGCGCGGTCGATGTACGACAGCGACTGGAGCAGGTCGATGATGTAGATGCCGTTGCGCTCGGTGAAGATGAAGCGCTTCATCTTCGGGTTCCAGCGGCGGGTCTGGTGCCCGAAGTGGACGCCGCTTTCCAGCAGCTCCCGCATCGTGACGACGGCCATGGCCGTACTCCTAGGGGTACTCGGTTTCCGCGGTCGCCGGACGGCGGCCGCGCCTGACGCCCCGAACGCGCCGTGCCACAAGGGACCGAGGAACGCGTCCACCGCTCACTGTCGGGCGGTGGCGGGGCGTGCGAAGTCGACCCGGTGACCCGGATCGCCATGGAAAGTGTACGGGACCGCCGGAGCGGCGGGCGACATCGTGCCTGGGGGCGGAGGCCGTCCGGGGTTTTCCACAGGCCGGTTCCATGATCGTCCGGAAGTGGCGGGAGGCGTCACCGTTGGAGCATGAGGACATACGTGGCGGTGGTGTTGGCGGTGGTGTCGACGGTACTGACGTGGCTCGGGTGGCTCGTGCGCCCGGTGGAGGCTGCCGTCCGGACGCCGGTCGTCCCGGTCGGCGGGGGCGGCGGGGGCGGCGGGGGCGCGGACCGGGCCTGGCCCGTGATGCCGGGCGACGGAGGGCGGCGGCCGGTCGTGGAGCGGGGGTTCGATTCGCCGGCGGTTCCGTGGGCGAGTGGGCACCGGGGCGTGGACCTGCGCGCGGGACCCGGCGCACCGGTGCGCGCGGCGGCGCCCGGGAGGGTGTCGTACGCCGGGCAGGTGGCGGGGCGCGGGGTGGTCGCGATCGAGCTCGCCGGCGGTCTGCGCATCACGTACCAGCCGGTGCGGGCGTCCGTCGCGGTGGGAGACGAGGTCGGCGCGGGGCAGGTGGTGGGGGCGCTCGATGAGGGCCCGTGGCACTGCCCGGGCGGCTGCCTGCACTGGGGGCTGCTGCGCGGGGACGCCTACCTCGACCCGCTGTCGCTGCTGCCGCTGGCGATGCTGCGCGGAGGGCCTTCGCGGCTGCTGCCGGTCTTCGGGGTCCCCCTGCCGGAGGGAGCGGACGGGGAGGCGGACGCCCCGCGGGCCAGCCCGAGGGTCAGCCCAGAACCCCGCGCAGGGCCATGGTGACGGCCGCGTCGGCGATGGTGTCCGGCTCCTCGGCGGCGCCGAGCTCGATTCGGCGGACGGCGGAGTCGACGACGCCCTGGAGCAGCATCGCGGTGAGCCTCGGCTCGTGGTGGCCGAGCGCGGCGAGCGCCTCGACGACCATGGCGATCAGTCCGCCGTGGGCGGCGCGGATCTTTTCGCGGGCGCCGGCGTCGAGTTCGCCCGCGGAAATCGCGACCACGGCCCGGTGCCGGCGGTCGCCGACGAGGGTGAGCTGGCTGCGGACGTAGGCCTCGATCTTGGCCTCGGCGGACGGGGCGGCCTCCATGGCCGCCTCGACCTCGGCCGCCCAGACGGGGAAGTCGACGGCGCACAGCTCCTCGACGACGGCGGCCCGGGAGCGGAAGTACTCGTAGACGGAGGACCGGGCCAGCCCGGTGCGCTCCGCCAGCGCGGGGAAGGTCAGGGCCTCTGTCCCGCCCTCGGAGAGCAGACTGCGGGCGGCGTCCAGCAGGGCGTCGCGCTGCATCGACCGGTGCTCGGCCACCGAGGCCGCTCGAATCTTGGGCACCTCACCACTGTACGGAAGTGGCGTGCCCGCCGGGCGCACCCGTCGGCAATGCGGCGTCAACGGCCGACGTCGGCCAGTTTCGCGCGCAGTTGCAGCACGGATTTGGTGTGGATCTGGCTGACCCTGCTCTCGGTGACCCCGAGCACCTGACCGATCTCCGCGAGGGTGAGCCCCTCGTAGTAGTAGAGGGTGACCACGGTCTTCTCCCGCTCGGGCAGGGTGTTGACCGCGCGGGCGAGCAGCCGGCGCAGCTCGCGGTCCTCGGCGACCTCGACGGGGTTGTCGGCGCCGGTGTCCTCCAGGGTGTCGACCAGGGTGAGCCGGTCGCCGCCGTCGGTGCCCGCGTGGAGCAGCTCCTCCAGGGCCACGACGTTGGCCAGGGAGAGCTGACTGAAGACTCCGTGCAGCTCCTCCAGGGCGATGCCCATCTCGGCGGCGACCTCCGACTCGCTCGGGGTACGGCGCAAGGAGGCCTCGAGGGTGGCGTAGGCGCGCTCGACGGCGCGGGCCTTCTGGCGCACCGAGCGCGGGATCCAGTCCAGGGCGCGCAGCTCGTCGATCATGGCCCCGCGGATCCGGGTGATCGCGTACGTCTCGAACTTGATCGCGCGCTCCGGGTCGAACTTCTCGATGGCGTCGATGAGCCCGAAGACCCCGGAGGAGACGAAGTCCGCCTGTTCCACGTTTGCGGGCAGGCCGACGCTCACGCGTCCCGCCACGTACTTCACCAGGGGCGAGTAGTGCAGGATCAGCTGCTCGCGCAGACGCGCGTCCCCCGTGGCCTTGTAGGTCCGCCACAGCGCGTCGAGCGAGGTGGGGGCGGGCGGGCGGGGGTTTCCGGTGACGGCGGTCGCCGCCGTGCTGCCTTCGTGCCCGGGTGTGTGCCGGTGCATGCGTCGATCTGAGCCGTTCTGCGTTGACCTGAGGGACGGGCGGGACTCGAACCTCCTTGAGCGTAGCGTGACGGGGCCGTCGCTCAGGGCGACGTTCGGGCGTCCCCATAACCTCGCCATCCAGGGGGTCCCAGGTCAAGAACCGTCCTGTCACCTGATGGTGTGTTCACCGGGAGAGCGTGTCGGCTTGGCGGTCTCCCTCCGGCGTGGGAGCGGTCCCGCCGCCTCGCGCCAACTTCCAGCGCGGTCCGTCACGTTCGACGAAACCGAGGGCGTGCAGCTCATGAAGCCTGGTGAGGGTGTCGTCGGGGGTGCCGCCCGCGGCGACCGCGAGCTCCTCGCGGCAGGCCCCGCCTCGGGCGGGCAGGGCCTCCAGCACCCGGGCGGTCGCGGGCGGCAGCAGATCCCGCGGCAGCACGGGACCGCGGCGCTCGGGCGCGAGGTCCTCGCCGATGCGCCCGACGAGCTCGATGACGTCTGCCGCGGCGGTGACCAGGACCCCGTCGGCGCGCAGCAGCTCGTGGACCCCGCGGGACAGCGAGGAGGTGCAGGGGCCTGGGACGCCCATGACGAAACGCCCCAGCTTGCGGGCCCGGCGGGCGGTGATCAGGGAGCCGCTGCGGAACTGGGCCTCGATCACGACGGTGCCCCGGGTGAGTGCCGCGATCACACGGTTGCGGAGCACGAAGCGGCTGCGGGTGGGGTGCGAGCCGGGTGGCAATTCACCGATGAGCAGCCCCTGTTCGGCGATGCGTCCGATCAACTCGGCATGACCCGGCGGATACGGCACGTCCACCCCGGAGGCGACGACACCCACCGTGGCGCCCGTCACGGACAGCGCGCCGCGGTGGGCGGCGCCGTCGATGCCGTAGGCGGCCCCGGAGACGGTGACCCAGCCGGCCTCCGCCAGGTCGGCGCCGAGGGACGCCGCCATGTGGGAGCCGTAGTCGGTGCACGCCCGGGCGCCCACGACGGCGACCGACCGCAGCGCCCACATCCTCAGCGAGGCACCGCCGCGCACCCAGAGCCCGTAGGGGCGCTCGGCGCCGAGGTCGTCGAGCTGCCGGGGCCAGTCCGGGTCACCGGGGCACACGAAGCGGGTGCCCGTGGCGCGGGCCGCCGCCAGATCCCGTTCCGGCCGCACCCTGCGGGCCCGCAGGGCGTACCCGGCCGTCCGCTGCTGCCCCGCCCCGGGCAGCGCTTCCTCGGCGGTGAGCGCCCGTACCGTCTCGACGGGGCCGAACTCGCGCAGCCAGGCGCCGACCAGCCCGTCGCCGGGGTCGGCGATCCGCGTCACGGCCGCCCGGGCCAGGCGCTCCTCGGGCGTCGGGGGCGGCTCCTCCTCCGGGTCCGGCCCGGCGTCGTCGTCCATGCCGGGCAGCATCTGCGTCATCGCTTGTCTCCCGTCACTGCCGCCGCCATTCCGCGGCGCACACCGGTGCGCAGCTCCAGCGCGCGCTCCATGTCGACGCCGGCCGGCCGGTCGCGGCCCGCGAGGTCGGCGACCGTCCAGGCCACCCTCAGGACCCGGTCGAGCCCTCGTGCGGTGAGCAGTCCGCGCTCCATGTCCCGTTCGGCCGCGCGCAGGGCGCCGGGCGCCACGGCCCAGCGGGTGCGCAGTTCGTGGCCGGGGACCTGGCTGTTGAGCCGCCACGGCGTGTCCCCGTACCGGGCGGCGGCGCGCTCGCGGGCCTCCCGCACCCGCGCGGCGACGACCGCGGTGGTCTCGGCGGAGCCCGCGCCGCCGATCAGCTCGGAACGGGCGACGGCCTCCACGTCCACCCGCAGGTCGACCCGGTCCAGGAGCGGCCCGGACAGCCGCCCCTGGTAGCGGCGGATCATGCTCGGCGTGCAGTCGCACATGCCGCCGGGCGAGCCGTACCGCCCGCAGGGGCAGGGGTTGGCGGCGAGGACGAGCAGGAACCGTGCGGGAAGGCGGACGACTCCGGCGGCCCTGGCGATCACCACGTGCCCGGACTCCAGCGGCTGACGCAGTGCGTCCAGAGCCTGACCGTTGAATTCGGGTGCTTCGTCCAGAAAGAGGACCCCTTTGTGCGAGAGTGAGACGGCGCCCGGCCGCGGCAGCCCGTTCCCGCCGCCGACGAGGGACTGCATGGTCGCCGAATGGTGCGGCGCGCAGTACGGCGGCTGCTCCACCATGTGCCGGCCCGGCGGCAGGATCCCGGCGACCGAGTGCACCGCGGTGACCTCCACCGCCTCCTGGCGGGTGAGCGGCGGCAGCAGCCCGGGCAGCCGCTCGGCGAGCATCGTCTTGCCCGCGCCCGGCGGCCCCTTGAGGTAGATGTGGTGGCCGCCCGCGGCAGCGACCTCCAGGGCGGTCCTGGCGGCGCCCTGACCCGCGACCTCGGCCAGGTCCGGGGTGCCGGTGTCGGCGAGCCCCGTGCCGTGGCCGACGCCGGGCAGGGTGAGGCCGGCCAGCATCGGGTCCGGCCGCCCGTCGGCAGGCTCCTCGTCCTCCTCCGGGGCGAGCTCGTCGTTGAGCAGCGCGATCAGCTGCCGCAGGCTGCGGACCCCGAGCACGGAGACCCCCGGCACGAGCGAGGCCTCGGCGACCGTGCGCTCGGGCACCACGACATGGCGGTACCCGGCGTCGGCCGCGGCCAGGACCGCGGGCAGCACACCGCGGACCGGGCGGACCCGGCCGTCGAGGCCGAGCTCGCCGATCATCATCAGGTCGGCGATGTCGCGCGGGGCGACGCGGTCGTTCGCGGCGAGGACGGCGCACGCCACCGCCAGGTCGAAGCCGCTGCCGCCCTTGGGGACGGAGGCCGGGCTGAGGCCGACCGTCAGCTTCTTCTGCGGCCAGGCCTCACCGCTGTTCACGATGGCGGCACGGACCCGGTCACGGCTCTCGCTGAGGCTCTTGTCGGGCAGCCCCACCAGCGTGAACGCCGCCACCCCCGCCTCCAGGTCCGCCTGGACCTCGACGACGACACCCTCCACGCCCAGCAGCGCCACCGAACACGTACGGGCGAAGCCCATCACTCCACCCCCCGCACGTGCTCGACGCGGGCGGCGCCCCGTGCCGGCAGCACCACGCCCACCACGTCGATCCGCACGCCGCCCGGCGGCGGCCCGCCGTGGTCGGCGAGCCAGCACTCGGCCAGCTGACGCAGCCGCTCGGCCTTGCGCGGTGTGACGGCGGCCATGGGGTGCTCACCGCTGGTCTCGGCGCGCGACTTCACCTCGCACACCACGAGCGCGTCCCCGTCCGCCGCCACGATGTCGATCTCGCCGTGGCGTTCGCGGTGCCGGCACCGCCAGTTCCGCTCCAGCACGATCATCCCGGCGTCGGTCAGCGACCGGGCCGCCAGTTCCTCGCCGTAGCGTCCGAAAGCTCCTCGGGCGTTCATCCGTACCACCTCCGTCACTCACTGTGAGGGAGGTGGCGCCCGCGAGATGATCTTGATCGGGGCCTGTGGACAACCCGCCGGCCCGGGCGGCCTCAGCCGTTGAAGCCGGAGTCGTCCGAGGGCAGGTCGAGGTCGGCCTTGTTCAGCTCCTCGATGTTCACGTCCTTGAACGTCAGCACGCGCACCTGCTTGACGAAGCGTGCCGGCCGGTACATGTCCCACACCCACGCGTCAGCCATGGAGACCTCGAAGAACACCTCGCCCTGGACCGAGTGCACCTGCATCTCGTAGTCGTTGGTGAGGTAGAAACGACGCTCCGTCTCGATCACGTACTTGAACAGGCCGACGACATCCCGGTACTCCCTGTAGAGCTTCAGCTCCATCTCGGTCTCGTACTTCTCGAGGTCCTCGGCGCTCATGGCATGTTCCCCTTCAGCCGTACGTCCCCCCATTGTGCGTCAGTCACGCTCCGTCCCCAGGTGAATCGGGGACAATGGGGGACCTTCGTCGAGCAGCCTGCGCAGCAGCTCGGCGAGCCTGGTCGGGTACACCGTCTCATGCGAGGCGAGCAGTTCCTCGCAGGTCCACCATCGCAGGCCGTCCACGCTGCGCTGCTCCAGCTCCGTGAGGCCGCCCGTGTGCACCCGGACGTCGTCGGTGCGGGCCAGGTAGTACCACTCGTCCTGCTCCCAGCGCCGGCCGTCGAAGTCGAAGGCGCACGAGCGCTCCCACAGCACGGGACCCAGCAGGGCCGTGGTGATGCCGGTCTCCTCGGCCAGCTCCCGGCGCGCGGCGACGTCCAGGCTCTCGCCCTCCTCGACGCCGCCGCCCGGGGTGAACCACCAGGTGACGGACGGGTCGTCCGGCTCGTACCCGTGCAGCAGCAGGATCCGGTCGGAGGGGTCGAGCAGGATGACCCGGGCCGCGCGCCGTCTCATGACCGTCGCGCCGCCCGGCGCCGGGCCCGGTCCGCGACCGGGCCGTAGGCCGCACCCGCGAAGATCAGGACCACGCCGGCCGCGATCGCCACACCCACCGTGCGCAGCGGACCGTGATCGGAGGGACCCCCGCCCGGCAGGGCGGCGAAGGCGCCGGTCCGGTCGACCATGCCCGCGCGGCCGAACGGCCAGGCCACACCGTCGACCCGCGCGGACACCGTGCCGCGCGGCACGGAACCGTTGTCGGCATCGCCGAGGCGCAGCCGGGAGTCCTCGGACGTCGCCCGGTTGTCGCCCATCATGAACAGGTTGCCCTGCGGCACCGTGGCCGAGAAGGGCATGGGCGAGGCCGGGCCCTCGGTGTCCAGGCGGTACGGCTCGTCGACCGGCTTGCCGTCGACGGTGAGGCGCCCCTGCTTGTCGCAGCAGGCCACCTTGTCACCACCGACCGCCACGACCCGCTTCACCATGGGGACGTCGCCCCAGAGCGGGTCGGTGAAGACCACGATGTCCCCGCGCCGCACCTCGGAGCCGTCGATCCGCTGGGCGAGGATCTTGTCGCCCGCGTCCACGGTCGGGGTCATGGATCCGGTGGGGACGGTGTATGGCCGGTAGAGCAGCGCCCCCCAGACGAAACCGCCCAGGAAGAGGACGCAGCCGAGGGCGACGGCCAGACCGGAGGCTATCCGCCCGATCCGTCCGCCGCCCTGTTCGCCCGCTCGCCCCGTCGCCGTCCGCGTGCCCGTGCGTGTGCTCGTGCTCATGCGTCCGCACCCTACCCGGGGGTACGGACCGGGGGCAGCCCCGTCACCCGGCCCGGTTGATCAGACGGCGCCGCCGCCACATCACCAGCGGGGCCGCGCCGGCCAGTCCGCCCGCGGCCGGCAGAGCCGTGGCGGGCAGACCCGCCGCCGCCGCGTTGATACCCGGCTGGTCGAAGGTGCTGGGCACGGACAGGGTGGACCAGTTGCTGATCGGCCAGGCCACGACGACCGCGCGGCCGACGACCTCGTCCACGGAGACAGTGCCGTTGCCCGGCAGGTTCTGGTGGTAACGGGAGTCCAGGGAGTCCTGCCGGTGGTCGCCCATGACCCAGATGCGGCCCTGCGGGACCTTGATCGGACCGAAGGGACGGTCACCGCACGGGGTGTTCCCGGGGTAGATGTACGGCTCCTCCAGCGCCTTGCCGTTCACCTTGACCGGGCCGGTGCCCTTGCACTCCACCGTGTCGCCACCGACCGCGATGACCCGCTTGATCAGGTCCTTCTCCTCCGCGGACGGCATGAGGCCGACGAAGCTCAGGCCCTTCTGGATCGCGCCCGTCACCGGGTTGGTGTCCACCGGGACGGTCTCGCCGAGCCAGCCGCCCGGGTCGTGGAAGACCACGACCTCGCCGCGCTCGGGCTCGGAGCCGAACCAGGGCGTGAGCTTGTCGACCAGTACCCGGTCGCCGATCCTGAGGGTGTTCTCCATCGACGCCGAGGGGATGGAGAACGCCTGCAGCAGGAAGGTCTTGATCAGCCAGGCCAGCGCGAGAGCGATGACGATCAGCAGGGGCAGTTCCTTCCAGAACGAACGCTGCTGCTTCTTGCCCCCGCCGCCGTCACGGTCGTTCGCGTCAATCGGCGCCTCGCCGCCGCCTGACGAACCGCCCGACGAACCGCTCGACGTGGGGCCCCGATCCTCCGGCTCTTCGCGTCCGGACCTTGCGCCGACCACCAGGTCCCCCACATCCACTCCCTATTCCGCTTGCCACGCGCTGCCGCCCGCGCCACATGCGGCGCAAGCTCACCACCCCCATAACGAGCGGGAGTTCCGCAGGAGTCGGGAGCGGGGTCATTCCTTGCCGATTGTTGGATGTTGCCACCCCGGGACCCGCCCTCGCGGCAGACGCGCCCGAACCCCCCGGCGCCGCGACGCCGGAATACGTCGCCGGTTCCTTCAGTCCGGCCCAGTGCCCCATGGGCCAGGCCACGGCGAAGGCCCTGCCCACCACCAGGCTCTCGGGCACGGTGCCGTCGCCGGCGTCCTTGAGGTGGAAGCGGGAGTCCGCGGAGTTGGAACGGTGGTCGCCCATCACGAAGAGCCGGTTCGGCGGGACCTTCACCGTGAACTTGATCTCCGACGGCGGATTCCCCGGATGGATGTAGGGCTCGTTCAGCGGGGTCCCGTTGACGGTGATCCTGCCCTGGGCGTCACAGCACTTCACCGTGTCGCCGCCGACCGCGACCACCCGCTTGATCAGGTCCTGCTCGTCCGCGGACGGCAGCAGCCCGATGAAGGTGAAGAACTCCTTGACCTGCTTGACGACCACCGGGTCCTCGCCGGACTGGGCCTGCTCGCCGTCCAGCCAGTTGCCCGGGTCCTTGAACACCACCACGTCGCCGCGCTGGGGACGAGAGCCGAACCACGGCGTGAGTTTGTCGACGACCACGCGGTCGCCGATCCTGATCGTCTGCTCCATCGAACCCGACGGGATGACGAAGGCCTGCAGCAGGAAGGTCTTGAGCACCAGCGCGATCAGCAGCGCGACCCCGATGAGCAGGGGTATCTCCTTGGCGGCGGAACGACGCCGCCTGCGCTTGACCTTCCGCGCCAGCTTGCGCCGATCGGCCCGGCCGCCGCCCCTGCGCGGGCCCGCCGGCTCCTCGCCCAGGTACTCGGCGCGGCGCGGCTGGCCGGCGTGTTCCCGGCCGCGGCTACCCATGGGCGCCGTCCAGGGACCGGCGGCGGCCCAGCGGCCATATGGTCGCCTCCGCCCGGCCGATCACCTCGTCCACCGGGACCGTGCCCCCTCCGGGGTCACCGAGATGATCACGGGAATCGCGACTGTCGGCACGGTGGTCACCCATCACCCACAGCCTCCCCTTCGGAACCTCGATGTCGAACGCTACCCGGGACGGCGTGTCCCCGGGGTAAAGATAGGTCTCGTCCAGCGGGCGCCCGTTGACGGTGATCCTGTCCCGGTCGTCGCAGCAGGTCACCCGGTCCCCACCCACACCGACCACACGCTTGACGAAGTCGGTCCCGCCGGAGCCCTGCACGAAGGATCCCCTGCCGTCGAACACCACGACGTCGCCCCTGGCGGGCATCCTGCCGAAACGGTACGCCAGTTTGTTGACGAGCACGCGGTCCCCCGCCCGCAGGGTGTTCTCCATCGACCCGCTGGGAATCTCGAAGGGCTGCGCGACGAACACGTTGACCAGCGCGACCACGGCGGCGGCCGCCACGACGAGGAGCGCATACCGCTGTGTACGTACGCCGAAGCGCGACCGCTCATCCCGCCGCTGGGCGGCATCGGCGCGGTCGCGCTCCGGAAGGTGTACCTCTGTGTCCATCGAGCGCAGAGCCTATAGGGCTCCGCTTGTGCCCGGCGGGCTCAGCGCTCGCGCTTCTCCTTGATCTTCGCGGCCTTGCCGCGCAGCTCACGGAGGTAGTACAGCTTGGCGCGACGCACGTCACCGCGGGTCACGAGCTCGATCTTCTCGAAGATCGGGCTGTGCACCGGGAAGGTACGCTCGACGCCGACGCTGAAGGAGACCTTGCGCACCGTGAAGGTCTCACGGACGCCGGAACCCTGGCGACGGATGACAACGCCCTTGAACTGCTGGATACGGGAGCGGTTGCCCTCGATCACGCGGACGTGGACGTTGACGGTGTCACCCGGGCGGAAGGCCGGGACGTCGCTGCGCAGCGATGCGGCGTCGACGGTGTCGAGCAGGTGAGACATGTTCGTCTGCTTTCTTCGCCCATGCCACAGGTCATCGGCGGATTGTGGTGGTGATACGAATGCCGGCCCGTCGGACGGTCGTCATGACCCCCTGTGGCAGGGGCGCACGCCGGACGCACTACGGCAGCCGCCTATTCTTCCACGGACTCCACGGCTCGCCCAAATCGCCCGTCCTCGCCGAGCACCCAGCCGAGTGCGGCGAGCATCGAGCGGTCCTTCTTGTCGAGCGTCGCCGGGTCGCAGCGCTCGATCAGGTCGGGACGGTTCTGCGCGGTGCGGCGGAAGGCCTCGTCGCGGCGCCAGCGGGCGACCTTGCCGTGGTGGCCGCTGAGCAGCACCTCCGGCACTCCGCGGTCGCGCCAGACCGGGGGCTTGGTGAAGACCGGGCCCTCCAGCAGGTCGGCCATCGCGCCGGGGGCGAAGGAGTCGTCGCGGTGGGACTCGGCGTTGCCGAGCACGCCCGGCAGCAGGCGGGCGACCGCCTCGACCATCACCAGGACCGGGGCCTCGCCGCCGGCCAGCACGTAGTCGCCGATGGAGACCTCGCGGACGTCGAGCCGGTCGCCGTACTCCTCGATGACCCGCCGGTCGATGCCCTCGTAGCGCGCCGGGGTGAAGACCAGCCAGGGCTTCCCGGACAGCTCGACCGCGAGTTCCTGGGTGAAGGGGCGGCCGCTCGGGGTGGGCACCACCAGTACGGGCGAGCCCTCGCCCGACTCCAGGACCGCGTCCAGGGCCTCTCCCCATGGCTCGGGCTTCATGACCATGCCGGGGCCGCCGCCGTACGGGGTGTCGTCGACCGTGTTGTGCCGGTCGTGGGTCCACTCGCGCAGGTCGTGGACGCGTACGTCCAGCAGGCCTCGCTCCCGGGCCTTGCCGACCAGGGAGACGTTCAGCGGCTCCAGGTACTCCGGGAAGATCGTGACGACGTCGATGCGCATGGTCCTACTGCTCCGCCTCGGCCTCGTCGAGCAGGCCGGGCGGCGGGTCGATGACGGCCCGCTGCTGCTCCAGGTCGATCTCGGGGACGATCTCGGCGACGAAGGGCACCATGACCTCGGTGCCGTCCGGCCGTTCGACGACCAGCAGGTCGTGGAACGGCAGGTGGGAGATCTCCTTGATCCGGCCGACCTCGGTCCCGTCGGTGGTGACCACGTCGAGGTCGACCAGCTGGTGGTCGTAGAACTCCTCGGGGTCCTCCGGCGTCTCGTCCGGGTCGACGTCGGCGATGAGCAGGACGTTGCGCAGTGCCTCGGCGCCGGTGCGGTCCTTGACACCCGCGAAGCGCAGCATCAGCCGGCCGCTGTGCACCCGGCCGGTCTCGACGGTGAGCGGGCCGGCCGAGGCCGGGTCCGTGACGAGCACGGCGCCCGGGGCGAGCCGCAGTTCCGGCTCGTCGGTGCGCACCTCCACCGAGACCTCGCCCTTGATGCCATGGGCGCGGCCGATGCGTCCCACTACCAGCTGCACTTGTTCGCGCTCCTGTGCTCACGTGTCGGATAAGACCACGGGCCGGGGGCGGCCCGATTGCCACCCCCGGCCCGTGCCGGTGCTGTGTACCTCAGCGGACGTTGTCCACGTCGACGAGGTCGACGCGTACACCCCGTCCGCCGATCGCGCCCACGACGGTGCGCAGGGCGCGGGCGGTGCGGCCGTTGCGGCCGATCACCTTGCCGAGGTCGTCGGGGTGCACCCGGACCTCGAGGACCTTCCCGCGACGCAGGGTGCGCGCGGCGACCTGCACCTCGTCGGGATTGTCGACGATGCCCTTGACCAGGTGCTCGAGGGCCTCCTCGAGCACGATCAGGCCTCGGTCGACTCGGCCGCCTCGGCGGCCTCGTCCTTCTTGTCGGACTTCTTGGCCTTCTGGGTGATGGCCTCACCCTTGGGCTCGTCACCGGCGTCCTTGGCGGCGGCCTCGAAGAGGGCGCGCTTGTCGGCCTTGGGCTCGGCGACCAGGAGCGGGGCCGGAGCCGGCTCGCCCTTGAACTTCTGCCAGTCGCCGGTCTTCTTCAGGATGGCGAGCACGGGCTCGGTCGGCTGCGCGCCGACACCCAGCCAGTACGCGACGCGATCGGCGTTGACCTCGATGCGCGAAGGGTTCTGGACCGGGTGGTACAGACCGATCTCCTCGATGGCCCGGCCGTCACGGCGGGTACGGGAGTCGGCGACGACGATGCGGTAGTGAGGCGAACGGATCTTGCCCAGACGCTTCAGCTTGATCTTGACTGCCACGGGAGTGGGTTCTCCTGGTGTTGACGTGGTTGGGCAGAACAGACCGCCACGTGGGGTTGTGGAGCCGGTTTGCCCGACGGACGCGTCAGCCGAAGGAGAGAGGGGTCCTGCACGGCTGCCGAGTGCTCAGCTGACCATTCTGCCATACGGCGGGCATGCCGCCGCACGCCGGTGACCCCACCGGCGCTGTCCCCCGTAGGGCGCCGCCCCCGTGCCGCGGCGGGCGCTCACGCGACCGCCGCGGCCTCCGGAATCCGGAACGGCGTACCGCACGCCCCGCAGACGATCGGCGCCTGCGCGAGCACGGAGGGCACGACCCGGACGTTGCGTCCGCAGTCGCAGACCGCCTTCACCCGTACGCCTCCGCCCGAGGACCCGTGCCGGGCGGCGGGCCCGCGGAAACTGCGGGCGGTGTCGGCGGCGGTCGCCACGGTGTGCGCTCTGAGCGCGCGCTGCAGGCGGTCGATCGTCGCCCGGTAGCGCTTCTTGGTGTCCGGGCGCATCTGGACCAGGGAGAAGCCGCTGCTGGGGTGCGGCTCCTCGGAGTGGTCCAGGCCGAGCTCGTCGGCGATGGCCAGGAATCGACGGTTGTGGTAGCGACCTGCCCGCGAGGTGTCCCGGACGCCGCGTGCGGCGGCGACTCCGTGGACGGCCTCGTGCAGCAGGCGCTCGAAGGAGAGCTCCGTGCCGCACGCGGACGAGGACTCTCCGATCAGGGACTCGGGGGCGGCCAGGTCGGGCAGTTCGGGATGGTGCCGTTGAATGTCGGCCCATGCGACTGCCAGCTCGGCGGCGAGGACTGGTGGTGTCGTGCTCACGTCGTGACAACGAGCCGGGGGCGCCCTGTGTTCCGATACCGGGCCATCCCAAATATTTTGCACGTACTAGTCAGTTCCGGATGATGCGTACGGCTGAGGGCGGGTGCGGAGGACAGTGGAGAAGTCACGCACCCGCCTCAAGCGTGGACGTACTGCCGATTACGTACGTCGCTTTTCAGTCAGTTGACGGTCAGTATGCCCGCGCGACGAGCGCGACGGTACCCGGCGCGTCGTCCGCTTCCGGAACAGCGCCGTCCTCGGTGAGGAGGCAGCGTACGGACACGCCCTGCTCGGCCAGCTTGGCCTCGCCCTCCGGGCCCAGGTCCGCCCACGGGATACGGCCCCAGCCGGTGGTCGCGGCCTCGGCGGCCTCGGCGATCGTCTTGACGTCCACGGTGCGGGACTCGCGGCGCTCGCGGGACTGGCGCAGCAGCGTGGCCTGGTCCTCCTCCAGCACCTTGGGCAGCAGCGCGGCCAGCTCGTCGATCGCCACCGGCTCCTTGCCCCCGGGGACACGGCGGGCGAGCATCGCGGTGCCGTTCTCCAGGTCGCGCGGGCCGACCTCGACGCGGACGGGGACGCCCTTGAGCTCCCAGTCCACGGCGCGCCGGCCGAAGGGGGTGTCGGTGCGCACGTCGACCTGGACGCGCACACCCGCGGCCTTGAGCCGGTCGCCGATCTCGCGGACCTTGGCGACGACCGCGTCGTCGCCCTTGATCGCCAGGACGACGGCCTGCACCGGGGCCAGCCGCGGCGGCACGCGCAGTCCGTTGTCGTCGCCGTGGGACATGATCAGGCCGCCGACCATGCGGGTCGACACGCCCCAGGAGGTCTGCCAGACCAGTTCCTGCTGCCCCTCCTTCGACAGGTAGGAGGTGTTGAAGGCCTTGGCGAAGTTGGTGCCCAGCTCGTGGCTGGTGCCCAGCTGCAGCGCCTTGCCGTCGCCCATCATGCCCTCGAGGGTGAGGGTGTTGATGGCGCCGGCGAAGCGCTCGCGGGCGGTCTTGCGGCCGAGGACGACGTCGATCCCCAGGACCTCGGTCATGAAGTCGCCGTAGACGTCGCGGTGGATCATCGCCGCGTACTCGCGGGCGTCCTCGTAGGTGGCGTGCGCGGTGTGGCCCTCCTGCCACAGGAACTCACTCGTGCGGAGGAAGAGCCGCGAACGCATCTCCCAACGGACCACGTTGGCCCACTGGTTGATGAGCAGCGGCAGGTCGCGGTAACTCTGCACCCACTTGGAGAAGTACTCGTTGATGATCGTCTCGGAGGTGGGCCGGACGACGACCGGCTCCTCCAGCTCCTTGCCGCCGCCGTGGGTGACCACGGCCAGCTCCGGCGCGAAGCCCTCGACGTGCTCGGCCTCCCGGGTCAGGTAGGACTGCGGGATGAAGAGCGGGAAGTACGCGTTCTGGGCGCCCGCCTCCTTGATCCGCGCGTCCATCTCCTGCTGCATCCGCTCCCACAGCGAGTACCCGTACGGCCGGATGACCATGGTGCCGCGCACCGGGCCGTTGTCGGCCAGCTCGGCCTTGTTGATCAGGTCCTGGTACCAGCGCGGGAAGTCGTCCGCCTGGGGCGTGAGTACGGGAGCCTTTGCCATGCCGCAGATGGTACGGGGACAGGGGCGCCGGACGTGAATCGGCGGGTCCGGGAATCGGCCCAATCCTCACCTTCAAACCTCTGGACTACGGCCCGGAAGGGGAGTTGGCTGACTCCGGGGGCATGCGCGGCGTGACGGCGACGGTGCGCGGCGTAACCGGGGGGCGTACGAGGAAGGCTTTCGGCGAGACAGCGACGCGGCTGATTGGGGCGCTCGATGACACCTACGCTCGCACGGCACCCACGAACACACCGGACCGACGGCAGGGCGCGTGACTGGGCGGAGATCCAGGAGCGGATGCTCGTACCGCTCTACGAGGCGGTGCACGCGCGATTGGAGGTCGGCCCCCGCACCCGGCTGCTCGGCATCGGGTGCGGATCGGGACTCGCGCTGCTGATGGCCTCGGCGCGGGGCGCGGCGGTCACGGGATGCGATCCGGACGAACGGCGTCTCGCGCTGGCCCGGCAGCGGCTGCTGCCCGAGCCGCAGTGGGGCGCGCCGGTGCGGTCCGACGGGCGCACCCGGCTCGTGCCGGGCGGCCCGGAGGAGGTGCCCGGCACGGAAGGGCCGCCGTTCACGATGGTGACCGCCCTCGACCCGGGGACGGCACACGGTGAGCTGGTCCCGGCGCTCAGGGCCGCGGCGGGCCTGGCCGAACGGGGCAGCCCGGTCGTGCTGGCCGGCTGGGGGCCGCCCGAGCGCTGCGCGACGGGGCGGGTGCTGCGGGTAGCGGCCCGGCTGGCCGAGCCGCGCGACGCCACCGCCGCGGCCGCGGCCGCGGTCCGGCTCAGCGGCCGGGACGATCTGGAGGACCTGGCGCGGGACGCGGGGCTGCGCCCGGACGGCTCGGGACGGGTGTCCTGCCCCTTCGGCTACCCCGACATGGACAGCGCGGTACGCGGCCTGGTCTCGACCGGGCTCTTCGACGCGGCCGTGGCGGCCACCGACGAGGACCAGGTGCGCAAGGAACTGCGCGAGGCGCTGCACGCGTACCGGCGCGCCGACGGCACGATCCGGATGGAGAACGTGTTCCGGTACCTGGTGGCCCGGGTGTAGCCGGGACGTTCCCGGTGCGACCGCGACCGCGACCGCTGCCCCGACCCCGCGGCGGCTGCCCGGCGGTGGCTTACTCGGCGGCCTTCGCCAGACGCGGGATGCCCGCCGCCTCGTAGGCCTCGCCCTCCTCCAGCGTCTCCGCCTCCAGCAGCCGCTCCGCGAGGGCGTCCAGTTGCTCGCGGTGCCGGCCCAGCAGCCGGCAGGCCGTCCCGTAGCACTCGTCCACGATCCTGCGCATCTCGGCGTCGATCACGTCGAGGGTGGCGGGGGCGGCGGACAGTCCGTAGGGCTGCTGGGAGTCGGCCGGGATCGCGGAGAGCGGGCCGACCTTCTCGCTCATGCCCCAGCGGCCGACCATGCCCCGGACGACGTTGGTGACCTGCTCCAGGTCGTTCTCGGCGCCGGTGGTGATCACCCCGAAGACGACGTGCTCGGCGGCCATGCCGCCGAGCGCGCCGATGATCCGGCCGCGCAGGTACTCCTCGGTGTACGCGTAGCGGTCGGAGTCGGGGGTGGAGAGGGTGACGCCGAGGGCGCGGCCGCGCGGGACGATGGTGATCTTGCGTACGGGGTCGGCGCCCGGGTGCAGCATGCCGAGCAGGGCGTGCCCGGACTCGTGGTAGGCGGTACGGCGACGCTCCTCGACGGGGATCACGAGCGGGCGTGCCGCGCCCAGCTGCACCTTCTCCAGAGCGTCGGAGAGCTCGCTCTGCCCGACGGCGCCCTTGCCGCGCTTGACGGCGAGCAGGGCCGCCTCGTTGGCGAGGTTGGCCAATTCCGCGCCCGTCATCCCGGGCGTCGCACGGGCCACGGCGGTCAGGTCGATGCCGCCCTCCAGGGGGACCTGGCGCAGGTGGATGCCGAGGATGGCCTCGCGGCCCGTGCGGTCGGGCGGGCTGACGTGGACGACGCGGTCGAAGCGGCCGGGCCGGGTCAGGGCGGGGTCCAGGACGTCGGGCCGGTTGGTGGCGGCGATGACGACGACGCCCTCGGAGCCGGAGAAGCCGTCCATCTCGGTGAGGATCTGGTTGAGGGTCTGCTCCCGCTCGTCGTGGCCCCCGATGCCGCCCGCGGCGCCGCGGGCGCGCCCGATGGTGTCGATCTCGTCGATGAAGATGATCGCCGGTGCGACCTTGCGGGCCTCCGCGAACAGCTCGCGCACCCGGCCGGCGCCGACGCCCACGATCATCTCGATGAACTCGGAGGCGGAGGCGGAGAAGAACGGCACGTCGGCCTCGCCGGCCACGGCCCGGGCGAGCAGGGTCTTGCCGGTGCCGGGCGGTCCGGCCAGCAGCACACCGCGCGGCATCCGCGCCCCGAGCGCCCGGTAGGCCTGGGGGCGCTTGAGGAAGTCGACGACCTCGTTGAGCTCGGCCTCCACCTCGTCGATGCCCGCCACGTCGGCGAAGGTGGTGCGGCGGCCCAGCTCGGGGACGACCGGCCGCGGCGGGGCCCGGCGGCCGATGCCGCCCAGGCCGCCGAGCCCGCCCGCGAGCTTGCTCATCCGGCGGGAGACGTAGAGCCACAGCAGGACCAGCAGCAGGACCGGGGCGAGCGAGAGCAGCAGGTTGTAGAGCAGTCCGCGCTGCTGGACGACGGGTTCTGCGGTGACGGTGACCTTGTTCTTCGTCAGGGTCGCCCACAGGTCGTCGTCGGCGAAGACCGGCCGCTGGGTCTTGAACTGCATGAACGTGCCCTCGTCCGCCCCGGGCACGTCCTGCTTCCGCTTGAGCTGCCCCTCGATGGAGTCGCCCTTGGAGTAGATCTTCGAGATGTTGTCCGCGGCGAGCTGCCGGCCGAACTCGGTGTACGAGATCGTGGTCGGCCGGGACCCGGTGAAGAACGAGAGCACCAGGTCGGTGATGAGGAAGACGGCGAGCGCCGTCAGGATCATGCCGCCCCAGCCGCCCATACGGCGCCGACGCCGGGTGGGCGAGGAGGGTGGCGCGCCCTCCGTCCGCCATGGGTCGTCCGGATTCTGCCGGGGCGGTACGGAATTGCCCATACCCCGACCATAAGGACAGCGCCGCTCCGCCGCCCCTCAGGCCCCGGGCCACTCCTCGGCGGTGAGCGCGAAGCGTTCGTGGTCGCGCCAGGCGTCGTTCAGGTAGAGCATGCGGGGGGTGAAGCCCTCGTGGCGGAAGCCGAGGCGTTTGGCCATGGCGACCGACCGTTCGTTCTCCGGCTGGACGTTGATCTCCAGCCGGTGCAGGCCCAGGCCCTGCGGCTCGCGGGCGAAGCAGCGGTCGACGACCAGCCGCAGGCCCTCGCTCATCCGCCCGGTGCCGGCGAAGGGCACGTAGCTGTCGTAGCCCAGGCTGGCGTTGCGGAAGCGCCCCATGACGATGTTGGCCACGTTGCACTTGCCGACGATCCCGCCGGTGTCCTCGTCGAGGATCAGGAACGTCCGCAGCACGGGCCCCTGGCGCCGCAGCAGTTCGGGCAGCCCGTCCGGTTCGACCGGGTTCCACCGGCCGACGTGCTCGGCGGAACGCAGGACCGCCTCCCGGTACGCGGGGGCGTCGGCCGGCTCCGGGGCACGGATGTGTACGCGCATGGGTCCATGATGCACGCGCGGCGGCGGCCCCTCCCTCCCGGGAAGCGCCGCCGCCGTACGGACACGGGACCGGATCAGCCCATGAACTTCTTGAACTCGTCGGGCAGTTCGAAGTTCTGGCCCTCCTGGGCCGCCGGCATCCCGAAGGCGCCGCCGGCCTGCTGCTCGCGGCGGGCGGCGTCGGCCTTCTCCTGCTCGGCGCGCTTGAGCGGGTTGCCGCTCTGGCGCTTGCCCTTGGCCTTCTTCTGCTGCTTCTTCTGGCGGGCGCCGCCGCCCAGGCCCGGCATGCCGGGCATCCCGGGGATGCCGCCCTGGGCCATCCGCGACATCATCTTGCGGGCCTCGAAGAACCGCTCCACCAGGCTCTTCACGGCGCTGACGTCCACACCGGAACCGCGGGCGATGCGGGCACGGCGGGAGCCGTTGATGATCATCGGGTCCTGGCGCTCGCCCGGGGTCATCGACTTGATGATCGCGGCCGTGCGGTCCACGTCGCGCTCGTCGAGGTTGTTGATCTGGTCCTTGATCTGGCCCATGCCCGGGAGCATGCCGAGCAACTTGGAGATCGAACCCATCTTGCGGACCTGCTCCATCTGCTGGAGGAAGTCGTCGAGGGTGAACTCCTTGGGACCCTTGGCCAGCTTCTCGGCCATCTTCTGGGCCTCGGCCTGGCTGAAGGTCTGCTCGGCCTTCTCGATCAGGCTGAGGACGTCACCCATGCCCAGGATGCGCGAGGCCATCCGGTCGGGGTGGAAGGCGTCGAAGTCGTCCAGCTTCTCGCCGTTGGAGGCGAACATGATCTGGCGGCCGGTGACGTGCGCGATGGAGAGCGCGGCACCACCGCGGGCGTCGCCGTCGAGCTTGGAGAGCACGACGCCGTCGAAGCCGACGCCGTCGCGGAAGGCCTCGGCGGTGTTGACCGCGTCCTGGCCGATCATGGCGTCGACGACGAAGAGGATCTCGTCGGGCCGCACGGCGTCGCGGATGTCCGCGGCCTGCTGCATCATCTCGGCGTCGATGCCGAGGCGGCCGGCGGTGTCGACGACCACGACGTCGTACTGCTTGGTGCGGGCGTGCTCGAGGGAGTCCTTGGCGACCTGGACCGGGTCGCCCACGCCGTTGCCGGGCTCCGGCGCGTAGACCGCGACGCCCGCCCGCTCCGCGACGACCTGGAGCTGGTTGACGGCGTTGGGGCGCTGGAGGTCGGCGGCGACCAGCAGCGGGGTGTGGCCCTGGCTCGCCAGCCAGCGGCCGAGCTTGCCCGCCAGGGTCGTCTTGCCGGCACCCTGCAGACCGGCGAGCATGATGACGGTCGGCGGCTGCTTGGCGAAGCGCAGCCGGCGGGTCTCACCGCCGAGGATGCCGACCAGCTCGTCGTTGACGATCTTGATGACCTGCTGGGCGGGATTGAGGGCCTGGGACACCTCGGCCCCGCTCGCCCGCTCCTTGACCTGCTTGATGAAGGCGCGGACCACCGGCAGCGCGACATCCGCCTCCAGCAGCGCGATACGGATCTCGCGCGCCGTGGCGTCGATGTCCGCCTCGGAGAGGCGGCCCTTGCCCCGGAGGTTCTTGAACGTCGCTGCGAGGCGGTCGGAAAGGGTGTCGAACACGTCGGTCGCGGATCCTCAGGTCGGGGGCGGGTGATAGGTCGTCCTCAAGGGTATCCGCCCGGCCCGCGAATGGTCTCCACCGCGTCAGCGCAGGGCCCGCTCCACCTGGTCGGCGACCTCGGCCGCGCGTACGTCGGGGAGCGGAGCGCCGGCGGTGTCGGTGACGTAGAACGCGTCCACCGCGTTGGCGCCGAGCGTACTGATGCGGGCGGACCTGACGTTCACGCCGGTGGACTCCAGGGCCCGGCCGATGCGGTGCAGCAGCCCCGGGGCGTCGTGGGCGCGGACCTCGATGACGGTCGCGGCGGTGGAGCTGCCGGGGGCGACGGTGACCCTGGGCGGCGGGGAGGAGACCCCGCGGCGGCGGGGATGGGCGGACTCGCGCTCCGCCAGCCGGGACTCGATGTCGAGGGAGCCCGCGAAGGCCCGGGCGAAGTCGTTGCGCAGCCGTGCCGCCTCGGGCAGCGAGCCGTACTGGGCGGCCACCCGCCAGCGCAGGAGGGTCACCGGGCCGTCGCCGATGGGGTCGACCGTGCGCAGGTCGGCGGCGCGGACGGTGAGCCGGTGCAGGGCGAGCACGCCAGCCGCCGCGGCGAGCAGCCCGGGGCGGTCGGGAACGGCGAGCAGCAGTTCCACGCCGACGGGCTCGGGTTCGTCGTCCGCGGTCCGCGGGGCGGTGCCGTCGGGGTCGGGTTCGGCGTGGGCGCGCAGCGCGATGACCGGGCCCCCGGTGCGAGCCGACTCGACGGCCAGGCGCTCCTCCTCGGCGGTGGGCTCGCGGTCGGCCTGCTCGGGCACCGCCCCGCTCGCCAGGACGGCGGCGACCCGCTTGACCAGGTCGCCGACGAGCGAGGACCGCCACGCGCTCCAGGCCGCGGGGCCGGTGGCGAGGGCGTCCGCCTCGGTCAGCGCGTGCAGCAGTTCCAGCGTCTCGGAGTCGCGGACGGCGTCGGCGACGCTCTGCACGGTGGCGGGGTCGTCCAGGTCGCGCCGGGTCGCGGTCTCGATCAGCAGCAGGTGGTGGCGGACGAGCAGGGCCAGCGTCTCCACGTCGGCGCGGCCGAAGCCGAAGCGGGCCGCGACGTCGCGGGCGATGACCTCGCCGGCCTCGGAGTGGTCACCGGGCCAGCCCTTGCCGATGTCGTGCAGCAGGGCGGCGATGAGCAGGAGGTCGGGACGGCCGACCCGGCGGGTCAGGCGCGAGGCGCGCACCGCGCACTCGATGAGGTGCCGGTCGACGGTCCAGATGTGCACGGCGTTGCGCTGCGGGCGGCAGCGGACCCGCTCCCAGTCGGGGAGCAGCCGGGTGATCATGCCCTCGGCCTCCAGGGCCTCCCACACCGGCACGGTGGACTCCCCCGCGCCCAGCAGCGTGACGAGCTGTTCGCGGGCCTCGGCGGGCCACGGCACCGGCAGCGGCCGGGTCGCCTGGGCCACGCCCAGCCGGCGGACCGCGTGCAGCGACAGCGGTACGCCGTGCTCGGCCGCCGCCGCGGCCGCGCGCAGCGGCAGCACCGGGTCGCGCTCGGGCCTGGCCGTGAGGGCGAGGACGGCCTCGCCCTCGTGCTCCACGACGCCCTCGGCGAGCGGGGTGCGCTCGGGCGCGTTCGCCTGATCGGGACGGGAGCGGCCGAGCAGCCCGCGCCTGCGGGGCCTCGACTGGCGGGAGCGCAGGACCCGGGCGACCTCGCGCCAGGTGACGTCGAAGGCGTAGCCGACGGTCCGGGCGGCCTCGTACACCTGGCGCAGCAGCGCGTCGGCGTCCAGCAGGCCGAGTGCGCCGGCCACCTGGTCCTGCTCCTGCAGGGCCAGCCGGTCGGTGGCGCGGCCGGTCACCAGGTGGAGCGCGTCCCGGGCGTCGAGCAGCCGGGTGCGGGCGTCCTCCAGTCCCTCGCGGGGCGCGTCGGCGAGCCAGGAGGCGGCGACGGCGCGCAGGGCGGTGGCGTCGCGCAGGCCGCCGCGGGCCTCCTTGAGGTCGGGCTCCAGCAGGTACGAGAGCTCGCCGTGGCGTTCGGCGCGCTCCAGGCACAGCTCGTGGAGCGCGGGGAGCCGCTTGGGGGCCTGGTTTCGCCAGTCGGCGAGGACGGCGGTGCGCAGGGACGCGGTGAGGGCGGTGTCCCCGGCGATGTGGCGGGCGTCGAGGAGGCCGAGCTGGACCTTGAGGTCCTCGGCGGCGGTCTTGCGGGCCTCGACCGGGGTGCGGACGGAGTGGTCGAGGGCGACGCCCAGGTCCCAGACCGGGTACCAGATCCCGTCGGCGAGGCCGGCGACGTCCGCGGGGCCGGCCGAGCCGTCGTGGAGCAGCAGCAGGTCGAGATCGCTGCGCGGGGAGAGCTCGCCCCTGCCGTAGCCGCCGACGGCGACCAGGGACCAGCCCCTGGTCCCGGTCCGGTCGGCCGCGCCGCGGGCGAGGTCGGCGAGCCATGTGTCGGTGAGGGCGGCCAGCGCCTTGCGCCGCGGCGGCCCGGACGGGCCCTCGCCGTTCAGGAGGGCCAGCCGGGCCGCCGCATAGCCTGCAGGGGCGTGTCCGTCGCGGGCTTTCGCGTCGACGTTCTCCGTCACACTGTCTCCAGTCGCAGGCCGTGCGGTGGAACTGCTCGGGTTCGGTGGTGCGAAGGGGCGCGGCCGGAGTCCCGGCCGCGCCCCCGCGTCCTCAGAGTGCGTCCGGGCCGCGCTCCCCGGTCCGGACCCGTACGGCGGTCTCGACCGGGATGCTCCAGACCTTGCCGTCACCGATCTTGCCGGTGCGGGCCGCCTTGACGATGACGTCGATCAGCTGGTCGGCGTCGCCGTCCTCGACGAGCACCTCGATGCGGATCTTGGGCACGAGGTCGACGGTGTACTCGGCACCGCGGTACACCTCGGTGTGGCCCCGCTGGCGGCCGTAGCCGCTGGCCTCGGTGACCGTCAGGCCCTGGACGCCGAAGGCCTGCAGGGCCTCCTTGATCTCGTCCAGCCGGTGCGGCTTCACGACCGCGGTGATGAGCTTCACGCGTCCACCTTCTTCGACGGGGCGTCGGTCACCTGGGTGCCGGTGCCACTGCTGCTGTCCAGGGAGGAGAGGGCGGAGCGGACCGCGCCGGCCACGCCCGCGAAGTCGTAGCCGGTCTCCGCGTGCTCGGCCTGGTCGATGCCCGCGACCTCGGTGTCCTCGCTGACGGTGAATCCGATCACCAGGTCGATGAGCTTGGCAAGGATCGCCGACGCGACCAGCGAGTAGGCCAGGACCACGCCGACGCCGAGGAACTGCTTCCACAGCTGGTCGAAGCCGCCGCCGTAGAAGACACCCTTGGCGGTCTGGCCGACCCCGCCGGTGGCGAAGAAGCCGATGAGCAGCGAGCCGATGATGCCGCCGACCATGTGGACGCCGACCACGTCGAGGGAGTCGTCGAAGCCGAACCGGTACTTCAGGCCGACCGCGGCAGCGCAGACCACACCGGCGATGACACCGACGGCGATGGCACCGAGCGGGCTGACCGAGCCGCAGGCCGGGGTGATGGCGACCAGGCCGGCGACGGCGCCGGAGGCGGCGCCCAGGGTGGTGAAGGAGCCGTGCTTGATCTTCTCGTAGGCGAGCCAGCCGAGCATCGCGGAGGCGGTGGCGACCTGGGTGTTGGTGAAGGCCACGGCCGCGACGCCGTCGGAGGCGAGCCAGGAGCCGGCGTTGAAGCCGAACCAGCCGAACCACAGCAGACCGGCGCCCAGCATGACCAGCGGCAGGTTGTGCGGCCGGAACGGGTCCTTCTTGAAGCCCACGCGCTTGCGGATGACGAGGATCACGCCGAGCGCGGCGGCACCGGCGTTGATGTGCACCGCCGTACCGCCGGCGAAGTCGATCACGCCGCGGGTGAAGAGGAAGCCGTCGGACGCCCAGACCATGTGGGCGACCGGGAAGTACACGACCGTCGCCCACAGGGCCACGAAGAGCGACCAGGCGGTGAACTTCACCCGGTCCGCCAGGGCACCGCTGATCAGGGCCGGTGTGATGATCGCGAACATCAGCTGGAACACGGCGAAGACGTAGACCGGGATGGTGTAGCCGTCCCACAGCTGGGCGATCCCGATGTTGCGCATGCCGGCCCACTCGAAGCCGCCGAAGAAGGCGTTCCCGGAGTCGAACGCGACGCTGAAGCCGTAGAGCGTCCACAGCACCGTGACGATGCCGATGGCGATGAAGCTCATCATCAGCATGTTCAGGACGCTCTTGACCCGGACCATGCCGCCGTAGAAGAAGGCCAGACCGGGGGTCATCACGAGCACCAGTGCCGCGCTCAGCAGCATGAACGCCGTGCTACCGCTGTCGAGCGTGGGCGTGTCTGCGGCAAGCGTCAGAAAGCCTGCTGCCATCGGCGTCTCCTCGTCATCCGAACGGCCCGTGCGGGATGCGGGCTCGGTGGGCCGGTTTTCGCCATGAGGTTGTCCCAGCCGGGTTTCCGTCGACGCCATCGGGTGTTTCGTCACCGTGACGAAGAAGTCGTCCGTGTTACGTCGCGATGAACCGCCGCCCCAGCGGGCGCCGCCATGACGACGCCCTCATGACGCCACGACCCCTCGGACGGGCCGACGAGCTGTATACGTGCCGCACGGGCCGGGGTGTACAAACCTCGCCACGCCGTCGAGGGGACGCGCCGGTGAACGAGGACCGGCCGCGGCGAGCCACCCGGTTGACCTGGCATGGGGGAGCCGAGTCGGGCTGTCGGGATGGCCGGCCGCGGCCGGGGTGCGGGGCGGACCGCCGGATCAGGCGGTCTCGGCGACCTCGGGGAGGTCGGCGGCGAGGCGCTCGCTGAGCTGGGCGACCTCGGCGACCTTTCCGAAGTCGCGCAGGGCGCTGTCGGCGGTCTTGCGGATGCGGGTGTTCACCCGCTCGGAGCGCACGTGCTTGGCGACGTCGATCGCCTGGACGGTGAGCCCCGCGGCCTCCTCCGGGCTGCGCTGCAGCAGATGCACGGTGGCCATGCCGATCAGGTTGAGGGCGTAGGCGCGCTGGTGGACGCTGTCCTGCGCGAACAGGTCGACGGCCCGCTGCATCACCGGGTGGGCCAGCGAGGCGTACGTGGGGCTGCGGCCGGCCACGTATGCCAGGTCACGGTAGGAGTGGGCGTTCTCGGCGTTGAGCTCGGCCTCGTTGAAGAAGCTGATCCAGTCCGGGTCCTCGGCGGGCCGGGAATCGGTGTAGGAGTCCTCCGCCATCCGCACGGCGCGGTGGCATTTGCTGACCTGACCCATGTTGGCGTAGGCGCGGGCCTCCATCGCGTACAGCATCGCCTGGGTGGTGGCGCTCGCGCTGTCCCTGCTGCCGTACTGCGCCAGGTGGATGAGTTCCAGTGCGTCGTCGGGCCGGTCCAGGTGGATCATCTGGCGGCTCATGCTGGACAGGACGAAGGCTCCGAGCGGGCGGTCGTCGGCCTCCTTTGCCGCGTGCAGGGCCAGGACCAGGTACTTCTGCGCGGTGGGGTGCAGGCCGACGTCGTACGACATCCAGCCGGCGAGCGCCGCAAGCTCGGCGGTGACGCGGTAGAGCCGCCTGGCGACGGAGTGCGGATGGGACTCCTGGAGCAGGTCGGTGACCTCGTGCAGCTGGCCGACCACCGCCTTGCGGCGCAGGCCGCCGCCGCACTGGTTGTCCCACTGCCGGAACATCACCGTGGTGGCCTCCAGCAGCTCCAGCTCGGGCTCGGAGAGCCGGGCCCTGACGCGGGAGTCGCGAGGCGGCGGGATGTCGGGGCCGGACGCGGGGGTGGGCACCAGCCAGCGCTGCATCGGCTCGACGAGGGCGGGGCCGGCGGCCAGCGCCAGGGAGGTCCCGAGGAAGCCGCGGCGGCCGAGCATCAGGTCGCTGCGGGAGAACTCGTTGATCATCTGGACCGTCTGCGGCCCCGCCCACGGCAGGTCCACTCCGGTCGAGGCGGGCGGCTGGTGGGCGGGACGCAGCCCCAGGTCCTCTACCGGGACGACGGTGCCGAAGCGTTCGGAGAACAGCTCGGACAGGATCCGCGGGATCGGTTCCCGCGGCTGCTCGCCGTCCAGCCAGCGGCGCACCCGCGAGGTGTCCGTGCTGACGTGCAGCGCCCCCATCTGGCGCGCTCTGCGGTTCACCTGACGGGCGAGTTCGCCCTTGGACCAGCCACTGCGCACAAACCAAGAGGTCAACTGCGCGTTGGGCTGCTTGTCCTGTGTGCCGCCCACCGTGACGCCCCCATTCCGTCGCCCAACACCTCCGGGGATGAGGGCCGTTGCCTGCCTGGCCCCCATGTGCCTCAGTGTCCTACGAGTCTTGCCTCCGGCATACCCGCCGGCCCGCACACTTCCGGGGCTTGCAAACCGAAAGTAATCCTACGATCACCCATCCGGCGATGCCTGCAGCGAAAACGCCACCATTCGCCACCCCTTCGAATGAACTACATGTGCACGCGGAGCGATTCACTTGACACATGCCGATCAGGCACGGGCGTAACCATCGGCAACTGCGACCCGTTGGGGGTGTCATGGGCTTCACGATCGGCAGCATGCGGGAGATGCGACACATCCGCTCCGGCGCGCGCCGCCGGACGCACGCCTCGGCGTGCACCACCGTGGCGGAGTACACCGGGTTGTGCGGATGGGCGGTGGCGCCGGGTGCGCGCGCCACGCGCGGGGGCGGCCAGTGCTCCTGCGGTGACCCGGGGTGCGAGGCGCCGGGCGCCCACGCACTGGAGTTCGCCGGCGAGGTGCCGGCCGGGGCGACCCTCGAGGAGGCCGTGGCCGCCTGGGAGCGCGTGCCGGGCGCGGCGCTGATGCTTCCCGTGGGGCGCACCTTCGACGTGATCGACGTGGCGGAACGATCCGGCGTACGCGCTCTGGTGCGCCTGGAGCGGATGGGGCTGCGTCTCGGCCCGGTCGTCGCCACCCCGGACGGCAGGGCGCAGTTCTTCGTCGCGCCGGGTGCCGCCGCCGAGCTCCCGCATCTGCTGTACCGGATGGGCTGGGACGACGCCGACCTCGACCTGCGCTGCCTCGGGCCGGGCGACCATGTGACGGCTCCCCCCTCCGACCTCGGCGGCCTCGGCGCGGTCCGCTGGCTGCGGCCGCCGGCGCTGGACGCCGCCCGCCAGCCCCCGGAGGCCCGGCTGCTGCTCGGCACGCTGGCGTACGTCTGCCACCGCGACCGCGCGTACGCGTGAGCACGTGAGCAACGGGCAAGGGGCGCACTCCCGGGAGTGCGCCCCTTGCCCGTCTGTCGGCTCGTCCGCTTGTCCGCTTCCGCGGATGCCGTCGGCTACGAGCCGATCAGCGCGTCCACGAAGGCCTCGGGCTCGAACGGCGCGAGGTCGTCCGCTCCCTCGCCCAGGCCGATCAGTTTGACCGGGACGCCCAGCTCGCGCTGGACGGCGACGACGATGCCGCCCTTGGCGGTGCCGTCGAGCTTGGTGAGCACGATGCCGGTGATGTCGACGACCTCGGCGAAGACCCGGGCCTGCACCAGGCCGTTCTGGCCCGTCGTGGCGTCCAGGACGAGCAGGACCTCGTCCACCGGGCCGTGCTTCTCCACGACGCGCTTGACCTTGCCGAGCTCGTCCATCAGGCCGGTCTTGGTGTGCAGCCGGCCGGCGGTGTCGATGAGCACGACGTCCGCGCCCTCGGCGATGCCCTCCTTGACCGCGTCGAAGGCGACCGACGCCGGGTCGCCGCCCTCGGGCCCGCGCACGGTCCGGGCGCCGACCCGCTCGCCCCAGGTCTGCAGCTGGTCCGCGGCCGCGGCACGGAAGGTGTCGGCGGCGCCCAGCACGACGCTGCGGCCGTCGGCCACCAGGACCCGGGCGAGCTTGCCGGTGGTGGTGGTCTTGCCGGTGCCGTTGACGCCGACGACCATCAGCACGGCCGGCTGGTCGGCACCGTCCGCGTTCGGCAGCCCGTCCGTGTGGAGCGTGCGGTCCAGGTCCGTGCGGACCAGGGTCAGCAGTTCCTCGCGCAGCAGCTGCCGCAGGTCCGCGGGGCTGCGGGTGCCGAGCACCTTCACCCGGGTGCGCAGCCGCTCCACCAGCTCCTGGGTGGGGGCGACACCGACGTCCGCGGTGAGCAGGGTGTCCTCGACCTCCTCCCAGGTGTCCTCGTCGAGGTGCTCGCGCGAGAGCAGGGTGAGCAGCCCCTTGCCGAGCGCGTTCTGCGAGCGCGAGAGGCGGGAGCGCAGCCGCACCAGGCGGCCGGCGGTGGGCTCGGGCTGCTCGATCTCGGGGGCGGCCGGGCGCTCCTCGACGAGGACGCCGCCTGCGGAGGCGTCTTCCGACTCGGGGAGCTCGACCTCTTCGATGGTCCGGCGGGGTTCGTCCCGCGGGGCCTCGGCCTCGTCGCCGATGTGCGGTTCGGCGGGGGGCGCGGTGATCGTCGGCTGCTCGGTGGGCGGCGCGGGGGGCAGCTGCTTCCTGCGGCGGCTGCCCACCACCAGCCCGCCGGCCGCCAGGATCACGACCAGGGCGATGACTACGGCAAGAATGACGGTTTCCATAACCCGTCCAGTATCGGTCACGCGGCCCGCCCTCCCGGGAGCCACCCGGCGGGCGTCCGCGACTCTGTTAATCTGACGGTTCGTCAGCTAACGTCGGCGCATGCCCGCCACTGTCGTACGCTTCAACCTCGTCGACCCCGCGGCCTCGCCCGGGCCGCTGAGCCACCGCTACCGGGCGGCCCTGGAAATGGCCGCGTACGCCGACGAGCACGGCGTCGCCACCCTCCAGACCGAGGAGCACCACGGCTCCCCCGACGGCTGGCTGCCCTCGCCCCTCACCTTCGCGGGGGCCGCCCTCGGCGCGACCCGCCGGATCGCGGTCACCGTCTCCGCCCTGATCGGACCGCTGTACGACCCGCTGCGGCTGGCGGAGGACCTCGCCGTGCTCGACCACGTCGGCGGCGGACGGCTGGTCACCGTCGCCGGCATCGGCTACCGCCCGGAGGAGTACGCGGCCCTCGGGGTCGACTGGCACCGGCGCGGCGCCCTCCAGGACGAACTGCTGGACACCCTCCTGAAGGCCTGGACCGGTGAGCCCTTCGAATTCCGCGGCCGGACCGTCCGGGTCACGCCCCGCCCCCACAGCTCCCCGCACCCGCTGCTGATCGTCGGCGGCAGCTCGCGCGCCGCGGCGCGCCGGGCGGCGCGGTTCGGACTGCCGTTCTTCCCCAGCGCCCATCTGCCGGAGCTGGAGACCTACTACCGGGAGCAGCTCGCCGAGCACGGCACGGAGGGCTGGTGCCTGATGCCCCCGCCGCAGGTGCCGCTGCTCCACCTGTCCGAGGACCCCGACCGCACCTGGACCGAGTACGGGCGGCACCTGTTCCACGAGGCGGCCACCTACGCCTCGTGGCAGTCCGCCGGCATCCGCTCGGCGGTGCGCTCCACGGCGGCCTCCCCGGAGGAACTGCGCCGCGAGGGCGTCTACCGCGTGGTCACCCCCGACGAGTGCGTCGCCTTCGCGGAGGCGGCCACCGACCCGGCCGCCGCCCTCGTGCTGCACCCGCTGTGCGGGGGGATGCCGGTCGAGGAGGGCTGGCGGAGCCTGCGCCTGTTCGCGGAGCAGGTGCTGCCCCGGCTCAAGGAATGACCCGGCCCGGCCGGGCCGGTCAGGACTTGAGGCGCTGGCTGATGACCTTCGACACCCCGTCGCCCTGCATGGACACGCCGTACAGCGCGTCGGCGACCTCCATGGTCCGCTTCTGGTGGGTGATGACGATCAGCTGGGAGCTCTCCTGCAGCTCCCGCATGATGCCGATGAGCCGCTGCAGGTTGGTGTCGTCCAGCGCGGCCTCGACCTCGTCCATCACGTAGAACGGGCTCGGCCGGGCCTTGAAGATCGACACCAGCAGCGCCACCGCGGTCAGCGAGCGCTCGCCGCCCGACAGCAGCGACAACCGCTTGACCTTCTTGCCCGGCGGACGGGCCTCCACCTCCACACCGGTGGTGAGCATGTTCTCGGGGTCGGTGAGGATCAGCCGGCCGTCACCGCCGGGGAAGAGCCGGGAGAACACGCCCTCGAACTCCCGCGCGGTGTCGTGGTAGGCGGAGGTGAAGACCTGCTCGACCCGCTCGTCGACCTCCTTGATCACCTGGAGCAGGTCGGCCCGGGTCTTCCTCAGGTCCTCCAGCTGCTCCGAGAGGAACTTGTGCCGCTCCTCCAGCGCCGCGAACTCCTCCAGCGCCAGCGGGTTGACCTTGCCCAGCTGCTGGTATGCCTTCTCCGCCGCCTTCAGCCGCTTCTCCTGCTCGCCCCGGTGGTAGGGGCGCGGCTTGTTGCGCGGGTGCTCCGGGTCCTCCGGCAGCACCTCGCCCTCGGCGGGCGGGGACGGCGGCACGAGCTGGTCGGGTCCGTACTCCGCGACCAGGCCCGCGGGCTCGACGCCGTACTCCTCCAGCGCCTTGCCCTCCAGCTGCTCGGTCCTCATCCTCTTCTCCGCGCCGAGCACCTCACCCTTGTGGACGGAGTCGGTCAGCCGGTCCAGTTCGGACTTCAGCTCCCGGCCGCGGCGGCGCGCGGTGTCCAGTTCCGCCTCGCGCTCGGACTTGATCCGCTCGGCCGCTCCCCGCTCCTCGTCCGCACGCCCCAGCGAGACCTGGACGTACGCCAGCAGGCCCTGCGCGCCCTTCAGCACGGCGGAGGCGACCTGCGCCTCGTACTCCAGACGCGCCTTGCGGCGGGCGGCCCGCGCCCTGGCCTCGCGCTCGGCGCGGGCGGCGCGGTCCAGGCCGTCGGCGCGGCCGGCCAGGCCCTTGACCCGCTCCTCGTGGGTACGGACCTGGAGCCGCGCCTCCATCTCCGTCTGGCGGGCGTTGGCGCCGTCGGCGGCGAGCCGGTCGCGCACGGCCGTGTCCGGCTCCTCGTCGGCGGGGGCGGCCTCCGCCTCGCTCAGCCGGAAGGAGAGCTCCTCGAACTCCTCTATCGCGGCCGCCAGCGACTCCTCGGCGCGGCCCACGGCGGCGGCAGAACGTTCCGCCTCCCCCGCCGCGGCACGTGCCTGCCCACCCAGCCTGCCCAGCTGCTGGGCCACGGCCGACTTCTCCTTCTCCGCGGCCCGGCGACGCTGCGTCAGCTCGTCGACCACCCGGGCGGCGGCCGCCCTGCGTTCCCTGGCCGCGGCCTGCTCCTCCGCGAGCGCCTCGCAGCGACCGGCGAGTGCCTCCAGCTCCGCGGCGGCCTCGTCGACGGCGGCCTGGACCTCCAGCAGGCTGGGGGCGCCGGCCGAGCCGCCGTGGGCGAAGTGGGCGCCGAGGACGTCGCCTTCCGCGGTCACCGCGGTCAGCCGCGGATGGGCGGCGACCAGTGACTCGGCGTCGGCGAGGCTCTCCACGACGACGTAGCCCCGCAGCAGACGGCGCACGGCCGGAAGCAGTTCGTCGGGACCGCCGACGAGCGCGGCCGCCGCACGCGCGCCCGCGGGCACCTCGGCGGCCTGCTGCGGGACGGCGTCACCGGCGACGAGCAGCGCGGCGCGGCCCGCGTCGTCCTTGCGCAGCAGCCGCAGCGCCTCGGCGGCGGCGGAGGGACCGGAGACGGCCACGGCGTCGGCGGCGGCACCCAGCGCGGCGGCCACGGGCACCTCGTGGCCCGGTGCGACGGTGAGGAGTTCGGCGGCGGGGCCGAGCAGCCCGGACAGGCGGTCGCCCGCGGCGAGCAGGGCACCGGTGCCGTCCTTGCGGCGCAGGCCGAGGGCGAGGGCGTCGTGGCGCGCGGACAGGGCGGCACGCCGGCGTTCGGCGGCGGTGGCGGCCTCGCGGGCGGCGGAGTGGGCCTCGTCGGCACGGCCCTGCTCGTCCTTGGCGGCCTCGAGGCGCTCGTCGAGCTCGGAGTCGTCGGCGTCCAGGTCCTCGACCCGGGTGCGGAGTTCCTCGTACTCCTCCTGGGCGGACTCGGCGCGCTCCCGCGCCTCGTCGCGGGCGGCGGTCAGCCGGCCGATCTCGGCCTCGGCGGATCCGGCCTTGGAGCGGGCGGCGTTGACCTGACCCTGCAGCCGGGCCAGTCCCTCACGGCGGTCGGCGATGGCGCGGGCGGCGGCCTTGAGGGCCTTGTCCTCCTCCGCCAGGCGGCGTTCCAGTTCCGCGCGGTGGTCGACCGTGTCGTCCAGGGCGCGCTGGGCGGCCTCCAGTGCGTCGGTGAGCTCCGCCTCCTGCTCGCGGATACGGGCGGCCTCGCGTTCCATCTCCTCCGGGTCGCGGCCGCGCCGTTCCTCCGCGGGCTGCGCGGTGGCATGCCGTACGCGCTGCTCGGCCAGGCCGATGGTGCCGCGGACCCGCTCGGCCAGCTGGGACAGCCCGTACCAGGTGGCACGGGCGTCGGCGAGCCGCGGGGCGAGCTCCCTGACCTGCTCCTCCAGCCGCGCCTCTCGTTGTACGGCGGCCGCGAGGTCCGTCTCGACGGCGTCGCGGCGCTCCTTGAGCGCCGCCTCGTCGGCGACCTCGGCGCGCAGCGCCTCCCGCAGGGTGACCAGGTCGTCGGCGAGCAGCCGCAGCCGGGCGTCGCGCAGATCCGCCTGGATGACCACCGCCCGGCGCGCCACCTGCGCCTGCCGTCCCAGTGGCTTGAGCTGACGCCGCAGCTCACCGGTCAGGTCCTGGACGCGGGCCAGATTGGCCTGCATGGCGTCCAGCTTGCGCAGCGCCTTTTCCTTGCGCTTGCGGTGCTTGAGGACGCCGGCCGCCTCCTCGATGAAGGCGCGGCGGCCCATCGGGTCTGCGTGCAGGACCGAATCCAGCTGTCCCTGACCGACGATGACGTGCATTTCGCGGCCGATACCGGAGTCGGAGAGCAGTTCCTGGATGTCCAGCAACCGGCAGGTGTCGCCGTTGATCTGGTATTCGCTGCCGCCATTGCGGAACATGATCCGCGTGATGGTGACCTCGGCGTATTCGATCGGGAGAGCACCGTCGCCGTTGTCGATCGTGAGCGACACCTCGGCACGGCCGAGCGGCGGCCGCCCCGTCGTGCCGGCGAAGATGACGTCCTCCATCTTCCCGCCGCGCAGCGACTTGGCGCCCTGTTCGCCCATGACCCAGGACAGCGCGTCCACGACGTTGGACTTGCCGGAACCGTTCGGGCCGACGACGCAGGTGATTCCGGGTTCGAACCGCAGCGTCGTCGCCGAGGCGAATGACTTGAACCCGCGCAGGGTCAGGCTCTTGAGGTGCACGCCGTTGGACTCTACCTCCCGCTCTCGGTTTCACCGAGGAATGCGGGGGGCACATGCAATGCAAGGGCGGAGATCATGGGAGGGCAACGGGGCGGAAAACGACGAAGGGACGCCGGGGCGTCCCTTGCACATTCCCAGACGGAGTCGTTTCCACTTGATCGGCCGAAAGGCCGGATCAGGCGAGAACCGGCTCCGCGTGAGGTACGTCGACGAGCTCGCGCGAGGCGGCGGCCAGCGTGTCGTTCTCGGCCTGGATCCGTACGAGTTCGGTTTCCAGGTCCTGTACACGCTGCTGCAGCCTTCGCATCTCGGCGAGGAGTCGAGGGTCGGGGCCGCCGACGTAACCGAGAAGCGCCTTTGCCATGATGGATGGTCCTCCACGCTGAGTGACCGACCGGGGAGCGGTGTGGGTCGTTTGTGAGGGGTTGTAGGCACCCGCGCCGTGTGCGCCGAAGCTGCCCTTTGCCATGCCTACAGCTGCGGTGCGCGGGGCTTCCAGCGTCTCACCAAATGGTTGGACGGTCAACACGATCACAGCCCGCTCGTCGGGTACGCCTAAGAAAACACGGCGCGAGAGAGGCGCCGCGGGCGTCCCGCGTGGCTGGAGGACGGGGCCGTCGATCACTCCCCGAAGATCACCGCGTCCTCGATGTCGGCAGCCTTGCACGCGAGGCGCGAAATGGCAACCTCCTTGCCGCTCTTGCCAGGTGAGATTGCCGGCGATCTGTGACCTCGCCCCTCACCTGCGAGGACGGCGCGGTGCGCCGGGCGCCGGTTCAGCGGATCGCGAAGCCCTCGTAGCCGCCGCGCGGCTCGCCCCAGATCTCGGTGACGCCGTCGACGCGGCCGGGCGTGTCGCCGGTCCGCAGCGAGTCGAGCAGTCGGTCGCAGTGCGACCGGTCGCCTTCGGCCACGATCTGCACGCGTCCGTCCGAGAGATTGCTCACATAGCCGTCGAGCCCACCGATCTCCAGTGCGTTCACCCGCGTCCACCAGCGGAAACCCACTTGGTGTACTCGGCCTCGCACCCAGGCCGTGAGTCGGACAGCGTCGTTCATGGAAGCACGCTAACCCGCCAGTTGCACAGGGTTCACACCGGCCCCGCCTGTCTTTCGGTACAGTCGCGCCGCAACAGGACTCACCCGTTCGGGTGAACACCGTCGACATAAAGGACTGCACCGGATGGGCCGCCACAGCCGTACAGCCTCCGAGCCGGCGCCGTTCTCGGAGGCGCCGCGCCACCGCGGGCAGACCAACAGGGCCCGGCGGCGCAAGCAGAACCCGGTGCGCACCGGGCTGCTGGCCTCGTCCGCCGCGCTGGCCGTCGGCGCGATCGGCGTCTCCAGCGGGCTGCTGCCCTCGCCGGACGGTTCCGGCGGGTTCGCGTACCACGACGATGCCCCCGGTCAGGTCCAGGCCGCCGGGCTGCCGAACACCGCGAGCCCCCAGGACGTCGGCGCCGTGCCCGCCGACCGCGACACCTCGGCCCCCGCCAGCCGCGGCGACGCCCGTACGACCGCGCCCCCCGCGGCCCCGTCGGCGCCCGCGACCTCGGCGACGCCGACCCCCTCCGCCCCGGCCTCGGCCCCGGAGGAAAGCGCGACCACTCCCGCCGCGCCGCAGCCCTCGGCGTCCTCCACTCCCACCGACGTCCCGTCCCCGCCCGCGGCCACCCTCGTGCCGGGCGGCGACGAGGAGGTGCAGGACGGCGACCAGAGCGTCGTCGAGACCTCCGTCCTGGCCCTGGTGAACACCGTCCGGGCCACCGCCGGCTGCCAGCCGCTGCACTCCGACAAGAAGCTCTCCGAGCTCGCCTCCGACTTCAGCGCCGACATGGCCGCCCGGGGCTTCTTCGACCACTCCGACCCCGACGGCGACGACCCCTGGGACCGCGCCGCCCAGGCCGGCATCAAGAACCTCGGCGGCGAGAACATCGCCCGCGGCCAGGCCACCCCCGAGGAGGTCATGGACGCCTGGATGAACAGCGAGGGGCACCGCGCCAACATCCTCAACTGCGACTTCAAGAAGATCGGCGTCGGCGCCGTCCTCGGCGAGGGCGGCCCCTGGTGGACGCAGGACTTCGGCTACTGAGGCAGCCGCCGGCCGCCGGTGCCGCGTTGAACGGGGGCGGCTCCGGGGACGTAGAGGTGGGCGTGGCCGCACGCCGTCGGCCCGGATCGGGGCTGAGTGGGGTGGGGCGCGGTGGAGGAACCGACGGAGCCGGTGGTGAGGGGCACTCCCCCGGCGCTAGGGAGCGGTGAGCGCCGCCTCGATCGAGGAGCCGTGGCGCTCCAGCCAGACCTCGCGGCGTTTGATCTGGTCGCCGACCCCCTCGTGCCACATGCGGGCCCAGCCGCCGCCCTCGGTCTCGGCCATGCGTTTCATGGAGAACCACGCGCGGCGGGTCCGCAGCACGGCGACCTCCAGCAGGCGGCCGCGATCGGTGCCGGACATGCCGTACGCGTCGGCGAGCAGGCGGCAGCGGCGGGGGACGTCGACGTCGCGCAGGTGGGGGTCGGCGTCCGCGGGGTCGCCGATGGGGGCCCAGTAGAGCATCGCGTTGTGGATCTCCTCGACCCTGGGGACCGGCCTGGCCAGGTCGAAGTCGATGAGCGCGGCGGCCCGGCCGTCCCGGAAGACGATGTTGTCCGGCGTGAAGTCCATGTGCCCGATCACCTCGGCGGGATGGGCGGGCGCGGGAGGCGTCTCCGGGTGCGGGGCCGGGCCGGAAGGGGCCCGGACGCCGTCGGGCGGGGTGAAGCCGGCGGCCGCGTCGTCGTAGGCGCGGACCAGGCGGCCGACCGAGACGAGGCGGGCCTCGTCGGCGATCCAGGCCGGACGCGGACGTCCGGCGACCTCGCCCGTGACGTAGGTCAGCACCTCGCGGCCGGCCGCGTCGATGCCGAGGAGGCGCGGGGCGCCGGGGAATCCGACGTGCTCCAGGTGCCGGAGCAGGGCGTGCACCAGGGGGCTGTGCGCGCCGGTCGGGCGGCGGACCGTGTCACCGACGCGGACGACGCCCTCGGTCACGTCACCCCCGATCAGGGGGATCTCCGGCTGGGGCTCCGCGGTCTCGGCGTACGTGGCGGCGGGCGGGGAGGGTGGGCCGTCGAGAGGCATCCGCCCATTGTGCGCCGTACGGTCCCGTCCGCGCCGGGGGTTCACGGCGGCCCTGTCGTCACCGTTGCGACCACGGCCGCCGGCCGCTACGACGAGCGGACGGCGAGGGCGGTCGTGCCGGCCGGGCCGCGCGGCGGTCGCTGGCAGCGCGGGCAGAAGTAGCTCGAGCGGTTCATCCAAGGGCGGCGGCGGATCGGCGTGCCGCAGCGGCGGCAGGGCTCGTCCTCGCGGCCGTAGGCGTCCAGGGAGCGGTCGAAGTAGCCGGACTCCCCGTTGACGTTGACGTACAGGCTGTCGAAGCTCGTGCCGCCGGCGGCGAGGGCGTCGGTCATGACCTCGCGGATGTGGGTGAGCAGCTCGGTGGTGACCGGCCGGGTCAGGGTCGCGGTCGGCCGCTCGTAGTGCAGCCTGGTGCGCCACAGCGCCTCGTCGGCGTAGATGTTGCCGACCCCGCTGATCAGGGACTGGTCCAGCAGTGCCCGCTTGATCGTGGTGCGGCGGCGGCGCAGCGCGGTGTGGAAGGCCGCGTCGTCGAAGCGGGGGTCGAGCGGGTCGCGGGCGATGTGCGACAGGGGGACCGGCAGCCGCTCGGGGTCGCCGGGCACGCACTCGTGCAGCGACAGGCCGCCGAAGGTGCGCTGGTCGACGAAGCGCAGCTCCGTCCCGAGATCGTCCTCGAAGCGGATCCGGATCCGCAGGTGGGCCTCGGCCGGCGCGTCCTCCGGCTGGACGAGGAGCTGGCCGCTCATGCCGAGGTGACCGAGGAGGGCCAGCGGGGAGTCGTGGAGCGGCAGCCACAGATACTTGCCGCGGCGCAGGGCGGGGCCGAAGGTCTGCGCCTCCAGCCGGGCGGCGAAGTCCGCGCCGCCGGCGAGGTGGCGGCGCACGGAACGGGCGTGCAGCACCTCGGCCCGGGCGACCGTGCGCCCGCTCACCCAGCGGTCCAGGCCGCGGCGTACGACTTCGACCTCGGGCAGCTCCGGCACTCGGGGCGCTCCTCTCGGACGGCGGTTCCCCGCCCGGGGAACCGCAAGGCCCGCCCGGGCGGCCTCGGGGGCCGGCCGGACGGGCCTGACGGGTTCAGCCGGCGACAGCGCCGTTCGCGTCGCGCTTGGCGCGGATGTCGCGCCACGCCGACTCGGCGGCCTGCTGCTCTGCTTCCTTCTTGCTGCGGCCGGTGCCGGTGCCGTACTCGACACCACCGACGCGGGCGGCAGCCGTGAAGGTCTTCTCGTGGTCGGGTCCGGTCTCGGAGACCACGTACTCCGGGACACCGAGGCCCTCGCCCGCGGTGAGTTCCTGGAGGCTGGTCTTCCAGTCCAGTCCCGCACCGAGGTTGGACGACTTCTCGATCAGCGGATCGAAGAGCCGGTGCACCAGCTCCGACGCGGCGTCCAGGCCCTGGTCCAGGTAGACCGCGCCGATCACCGCCTCGAGGGTGTCCGCGAGGATCGACGCCTTGTCCCGGCCGCCCGTGCCCTCTTCGCCCCGGCCGAGGCGGACGAAGCTGCCCAGGTCGAGGCCGCGGCCGACATCGGCCAGGGCCCGGGAGTTGACCACCGCGGCCCGCAGCTTGGCGAGCGTGCCCTCCGGAAGGTCCGGGTGGGTGCGGTAGAGCGTGTCCGTGACCACCAGGCCGAGCACGGAGTCCCCGAGGAACTCCAGGCGCTCGTTGGTGGGCAGACCACCGTTCTCGTACGCGTACGAGCGGTGGGTCAGCGCACGCACCAGAAGGGCGGGTTCGAGTGTGTACCCGAGCCGCCCTTCCAGAACCGCGGGGGACGAGGCTGCCCTACCGGCGTCCGTCGACGTTGCGCCGTCTGACGACATGGAGCCCCTCACCCGCCGATCAGACCTCGAGGACCTGACGACGGTTGTAGGTGCCGCAGCTCGGGCACGCGATGTGCTGCTGCTTCGGCTCGTGGCAGCGCTCGCACGCCACCAGGCTCACGGGCGCAGCCTTCCACTGCGAACGGCGGTGGCGCGTGTTGCTGCGCGACATCTTCCGCTTGGGAACAGCCACGGCTACTTCTCCTGGTTCTCGTCGGCGCCGTCCTCGGCACCGCTCAGCTGGATTTCCTGCAGGGCCGCCCAACGGATGTCGGTGACCTCGTGGTGGTGGTCCGGGTCGTCCGCCAGCCGTACCCCGCAATCGGGGCACAAGCCGGAACAGTCGTCCTGGCACACCGGCTGCAGCGGCAGTTCGAGAACCACCGCGTCCCGCAGCACGGGCTCGAGGTCGAACAGGTCGCCCTCGAGGAAGAGAGTGTCCTCCTCCTCGGCGTCGTCACCGGCGTCGGCGGCACCTTGGTGCCCACCGGTCCGGGTGTCGGCGTCGGGGTAGGAGTACAACTCCTGGAAGTCCGTCTCGAGCTCGCGCTCGACCGGCTCCAGACACCTTACGCACTCCCCCGAGAGCGGTGCGCGGGCGGTGCCCGTGACGAGCACCCCCTCCATCACCGACTCCAGGCGGAGGTCCAGCGTGATCTCCGCGCCCTCGCGGACACCGATGACCTCGATGCCCATGTCCTTGGGGGCCGGCACCGAACGGGAGACCTTCTTCATCGCCCCAGGACGACGACCCAGCTCGTGCGTGTCGAACACGAGCGGGTTGCGGTGGTCGAGGCGGGTGTCCAGGGCTCCTGCTTTCTTCGGTTCGGCGCGTGCCCTCCGGTGCGACGGCGGGCACGCCAAAGCGCCGGGGATCACACGGCTGAGGGATCAGGATACCGGTCCCCCGGGCTCAGCCCAAACCGCGCTCCTGCTCCAGCTCCCGCAGCCGGTTCAGGTCGATCATGCTGGTGTCGAAGAAGCTCGTCTCGTCCAGCGCCGCGCCCTGGCCCTGCTGGTGCTGCTGCGGCATGTACTGCTGTTGCTGCTCGTAGCCGGTCTGCTGCGGCTGCTGCCAGCCGTAGTTCGGGTCGTAGTAGGCCTGCTGCGGCTGCGCGGCGTACGGGTCGGCGTACTGGCCCTGCTGCTGGTAGGGGTCGGGCTGCTGGACCTGCTGCTGGTACGGGTCGGGCTGCTGGTAGCCGTAGTCGGGCTGCTGCACGGCGTTCGGGTCGTACTGGTAGTCGCCGGGGGCCACGGGGGCGGCCAAGCCCGCGAGGTACTCGGCGTCGGACTGCCCGGGGACATGGCCCTCGCCGTCCGTGTCGTGGGCCAGGCCGGCGCCGAGCTCGTCGACGGGGCGGTGGCCGGTCAGCTTCAGGCGGCCCCGTCCGACGGCCTCCAGGGTCTTGCTGAGGACCGCCTCGAAGGCGCCCAGCTTGGCGTCCACGTACTCGTCGGCGCGGCGGCGCAGCGTCTCGGGGTCGCCGCTGCGCTCCGGCGCGTCGTCGTCCTCGTACGGGTAGCCGTTCTCGTCGAGCGCCGGGCCGTGGCCCAGCAGCTTCTCGCGGCCGCGGTCCACCGAGCCGATGGTCTTGGTCAGCACGACCTCGAAGTTGGCGAGCTTGCTGTCGACGTAGTCGTCGGCCTCGGCCCGGATCTCGGTGGCCTCGCGCTGCGCCTCCGTGACGATGCGCTCGGCCTCCTGCTGGGAGCGGCGGGCGATCTCGGTGTCGGAGATCAGCGAACCGCGTTCCGCGTGCGCGGCCCCGATGATCCGGTCGGCCTCGGCCCGGGCCTCCTCGACCATCTGCTCCCGCCCGCCCAGCAGCTGCTGGGCCTGGGAGAGCGAGTCGGGCAGCGCCGACCGCACGTCTTCGAGCATGTCGAGCAGCTCGGCACGGTTGACCACGCAGGAGGCCGACATCGGCATGGACCGGGCGGCCTCCACGGCGGCCACGATCTCGTCGAGCTTCTTCTGGACGTCCACGTCCCAGACTCTACTGCTGCGCGAGCTTCTTCTTGAGGGCCTCCAGCACGACGGGGGGCAGCAAGTGGGCGACGTCGCCGCCCCATTGCGCCACCTCCTTGACGAGGCTGGAGGACAGGAAGCTGTAGGTGGGGTTGGTGGGGACGAACAGGGTCTCCACACCGGACAACCCGTTGTTCATCTGGGCCATCTGCAGCTCGTAGTCGAAGTCGCTTACCGCGCGCAGGCCCTTCACGATGGCGGGGATGTCGCGCTGCTTGCAGAAGTCCACCAGGAGGCCGTGGAAGGCCTCCACGCGCACGTTTCCGTACTCTGCGGTGACCTCCTCGATGAGGGCGATGCGCTCCTCGATCGAGAAGAGGCCCTGCTTCGACTTGTTGATCATCACGGCCACGTACACCTCGTCGTACAGGCGCGAGGCGCGGGCGATGATGTCGAGGTGTCCATTGGTGACGGGGTCGAAGGACCCGGGACAGACTGCGCGGCGCAACGGTGACTCCTCGCTCTGAGGGTTCTGCGGGTGGCTCATGACGCGTCGGCGACGTCGGCGGCGCGACCGTACCAAAGCGTCCCTTCGCCGTACCGACGGGCCCTGATCCCTTCGTACCCCTCGGGCCAGCGGAATTCCCCGCCTCGGGTACTCCTCTCCACGGTGGCGACGGCATCCGCGTCGAGCCACCCCCGCGTGCGGAGTGTGAGCAGGATCTCGCGCAGCTCGTCGTCCGTGACGGCGTACGGCGGGTCCAGGAACACCAGGTCGTACGGTTCCGCCGGGGGCTCTCCCGCGATCACCTTCTCGGCCTTGCCGGCCCGCACCTCGGCGCCGGGCATCCCGAGGACGCGGACGTTCTCCCGGATGACCCGGGCGGCCCGCGGGTCGGACTCGACCAGCAGCACGCGCGCCGCACCGCGCGACAGCGCCTCCAGTCCGACGGCGCCCGATCCCCCGTACAGGTCGATCACCCGCGCCCCGTGCAGGGCGCCGCGCAGCGACTCCCAGGTGGAGAACAGCCCCTCCTTCGCGCGGTCCGAGGTGGGTCGGGTTCCGTTGCCCGGCGGCACGGCCAGGCGGCGGCCACCGGCGGCTCCGGCGATCACGCGGGTCATCTTCGGCTCACTCGTCTCGTGGGCGGGGAACGGCGCCTGCGCGGCGCCGCTCCCCCACGATACGTAGGTCAGTCCCGGCCCTGCTCGCCCCCGGCCTCCGGCAGGGCGGAGCCCGGCACGCCTCCCACGAGCGCCGGCGAGGCGTAGCGCGACCAGGACAGGCAGCCGTCGGGCGGGCAGTGCTCGGGGCGGCGCGGGTCGTGACCGAGCTCACGCAGCTTCGTCCGGACGGAGTCGGGCGTGCGGCCGAAGCGCGCGGCTATGCGGGCGATGGACTCGCCGTCGTGGAACCGGCGGAGCAGTTCCTCCTCGTGCTGCGGCACCCAGGGCGCGCCGTGCCCCGGGAACAGCTCGCGCAGCACGTCGCGGTCGGGGATGGGCTCGGACACGTCGGCCACGAGCGCGAGGGCGCGCAGGGCGCGGTTGAGGGCGATGCGCAGGGACGGGACGTCGGTCAGCGGCAGCGTGAGCGTGCCGGAGGCGAGGAGGGTGTCCGGGTCGTCCTCGGACCAGCCGGCCAGGGTCAGGGTGACGGTGGTGTCGTCGTCGCTGGAGAGCTCGATCCGGAAGACCTTCTCACCGAGCGGCAGTTCGTTGAGATGACGGAACGACATGAAATCAGCCCCCAAAGGTCCAACTACGCCGATTCCCGAGCGGATCGGCGCGGACTGTGTCCATTCTCCCAGGGGGCACTGACAATGACGGCCCGTCAGCCCTTGTCGAGATACTGCTCGCGGTCCGCGTCCACCAGGCTCTCCAGCGCGCTGCGCAGATCCGGCTGGCCCGCCAGTTCGGGGTCCGCGGCGACCAGCGAGGTGGCCTCCTCGCGGGCGGCGGCGATCACGTCCTCGTCGTCGATCACCGTCAGCATGCGCAGCGACGAGCGCGTCCCGGACTGGGCCTGCCCCAGCACGTCGCCCTCACGACGCTGCTCCAGGTCGATGCGGGACAGCTCGAAGCCGTCCAGCGTCCCGGCCACGGCGTCCAGCCGGGCGCGGGCCGAGGTCGCCTCCGGCATCTCGGACACCAGCAGGCACAGACCCGCCGCCGAGCCGCGGCCGACGCGGCCGCGCAACTGGTGCAGCTGCGAGACGCCGAAGCGGTCCGCGTCCAGGATCACCATGGCGGTGGCGTTCGGCACGTTGACGCCGACCTCGATCACCGTGGTCGCCACCAGGACGTCGACCTCGCCCGCGGCGAAGCGGCGCATCACGTCGTCCTTCGCCTCCGGCTGCATCCGCCCGTGCAGCACCTCCACCCGCAGCCCCGCCAGCGGCCCCTTGGCGAGCTGCTCGGCGGTGTCCAGCACGGCCAGCGGCGGCCGCCGCTCCGCCTCGTCCTCCGCGGACTTCTTCTTCGGCGCGTCCGCCTCGTCGTCCGAGTCGCCGATCCGCGGGCACACCACGTACGCCTGGTGCCCGTTCTCGGCCTCCTCGCGCACCCGCTCCCAGGCGCGCGAGAGGAAGTGCGGCTTGTCCTTGGCGGGCACGACGTGCGTCGCGATCGGCGAACGGCCCGCCGGCAACTGGTCCAGCACGGAGGTCTCCAGGTCGCCGAAGACCGTCATCGCCACGGTCCGCGGGATCGGCGTCGCCGTCATCACCAGCAGGTGCGGCGGCTGCTTGGCCTTGCCCCGCAGCGCGTCGCGCTGCTCGACGCCGAAACGGTGCTGCTCGTCCACCACGACCAGACCCAGGTCGTGGAACTGCACCTTGTCCTCGATCAGCGCGTGCGTGCCCACGACGATCCCGGCCTCGCCGGTCACCAGGTCCAGCAGCGCCCGGCGGCGGGCGGCGGCCCCCATGGAACCCGTCAGCAGCACGATCTTCGTGCCCAGGTCCGAGCCGCCGAGCATGCCGCCCTCGGCGAGGTCGCCCATCATCTCCGTGATCGACCGGTGGTGCTGCTGCGCCAGCACCTCCGTGGGCGCCAGCATCGCGGCCTGACCGCCCGCGTCGACCACCCCGAGCATGGCGCGCAGCGCCACCATCGTCTTGCCGGAACCCACCTCGCCCTGCAGCAGCCGGTGCATCGGGTGGTCCGTCGCCAGGTCCGCGAAGATCTCCGCCGACACCTTCTGCTGGCCCTCGGTGAGCGTGAACGGCAGCCGTGCGTCGAAGGCCTTCAGCAGGCCGTCCTCCGCCGGTGCGCGCGGCACGGCGGGCAGCGCGTCGTCCGCGGCGCGGCGCCGCGCGAGGGCCACCTGCAGCACGAAGGCCTCGTCCCACTTGAGGCGCTCCTTGGCGATCATGATGTCCGCCTTGGACCGCGGGCGGTGGATCTTCTCCAGCGCCTCCGGCAGCGCCGCGAGCCCGCGCGACTCCCGCAGCGCGGCGGGCAGCGGCTCACCCGTGCCGGACCACTGCGTGGCCCCCAGGGAGGTCAGCACCGTGTCCACGGTCTTGGCGATCGTCCACGAGTTGACCTGCTTGCACGCCGGGTAGATCGGGATCAGCCGGCCCGCGAAGGCGTCCACGGCCTCCTTGCCGTCCTCCGCGTCCAGCAGCTGGTACTCGGGATGCGCCAGCTGCAGGGCCCGGTTGAACACGGAGACCTTGCCGGCGAACATGCCGCGCCGGCCCGGGAGGAGGTCGTGCTCGGGTTTGAAGACCCCCCGGCCGAAGAAGACCAGGGTCAGCGAGCCGCTACCGTCGGTGACGACCACCTCCAGGCGCGCCTTGCCTGGGCCGTACGTCTTCTTCGTCGCCTTGGCGACGCGGGCCACGACGGTGACGTGCTCGTCGAGCGGAAGGTCGGACAGGCGGGTCAGCTCGCCGCGTTCCGCATAGCGGCGCGGGTAGTGGTGCAGCAGGTCACCGACCGTGCGCAGGTCGAGGTGGTCGGCGAACACCTTTGCGGTGCGGCCGCCGACGGATTTTGCGAGCGGTTCGTCAAGGGCAGCAGACATCGCGTCCATCTTTGCGCACCCCGCGGACAATGTGGTGCCTGTGTGTCGCGTGCGGCGCCGCCGCTGTGCCGGCGGCCGACCTGGGGCCGCCTCCGTCTTCCCTTCAGCCCGGCACGGGGTGTGCCGGGCGGACGCCTGAGGCGCGCGCCCGGCCCGGCACACCGTGGTCATCCGGTCACTTGACGTCGACGTGGTCGCCCGCGGCGACGACGGGGGCGGCGGTCGGCGAACCGATGAAGTTGAAGCGGTAGTAGCCGTCCTGGGCGGCCTTGACCGTGGTCTTCAGCGAGCCCGTCCTGCTCGACGTGATGCCCTTGACGTTCACGTAGTTGGTCGTGCCCGCCTTGCGGAACTGCAGCGCGACCTTCTGGCCGGCATAGCCGCCGTACTTGTGCGTCTCCCAGTTCGCCAGGGTCAGGGAGCCGGTGACCGTGATCGTCCTGCCCTTCTTCACCGGCTCCGGAGCGGCGTTGACCGTCACCTTCGAGGTGCGCAGGACCTTGAAGGTCTTGAGCGCGTCCTTCTCGACGAAATCGCCGTCCTGTCCGACCGCGTAGGCGGCGACCTTCCAGGTGCCCGCCAGTCCGTTCTTGTAGACGGTTTCCTTCGACGTGAAGCTGTAGGTGAGCGTGCAGGTGTACGTCGCCGCGTTCTTCGCTCCGCACGCCTTGACGGACGTCTCCGCGCCGTCGACGGCGTTGGGGTACGTGCCGTGGTAGAGCAGCGCGTCGGCGTCGTAGATGCCCGACGGGTCGTTGGCGGTCAGCGTGACCTTGACGGTCAGCTTGCTGGTCGTGCCGAGCACGACGGGCTTCCCGGCGTTGACGACGACGCTCGAGATGGTCGTGTCACCCTCCGCGTCGTCGGCCGGGGCGGCCGTCCGCTTGGTGAGGGACGGGAAGGAGAAACCATGTGCGGTGCCGTCGGCGTGCGCGGCCGGCACGGCCAGTGCGGACAGAGCCAGGGCGCCCGAAACGGCTGCCACTGTGGCGCGAATGCGCATGTGTATGAGCCCCCACATCGATGAGACCCCCGCCGCGTTTCCCCCTGGCAGGAATCATGAATGGTCGAAGCATCGTACGGGCGGCATTCATGGTTCGGAAATGCATTCGTGTGACGTACACACGTGCGCGGCGGGACCGGTTGGCGTCGACATCGTCGCAGGTGGCGACGGCAGGGCCGGCGGGTTGCGGGCTGATGAATTCGCGGTGAAAACACGGCCGGACGTGGCCGCGGCCCGCCGATTTCGCGAGATCGGCGGCTTGACCGGCAGGGCTACTCGACGCCGATCAGGAGGGGGCATGTCTCCTGGCCGCCGTCGTAGACGACCGTGTCGACCGCGAGGTGGCTGTCGCGGACGTGCGCCTCGAGGCGGTCCGCCAGATCCGCCGGCGCGTGGGCCCCGATGACGAGCGTGACCATCTCCCCGCCCGCCGCGAGCATCCGGTCCAGGACGATGATCCCGGTCTCCACGAGGTTGCCGCCGATCACCGCGACGTCCCCGTCGATGAGGCCGAGGACGTCCCCGGCCTGGCAGACGCCGGCCATGGTCCAGGATCTGGCCTCCGCGACGGCGAGTTCGGCGTAGCGGGTGGCGCCGGCCGCGGAGGTCATGGCGACGACGTCCTCGTCGAAGCGCCGGGTGGGCTCGTGGACGGCGAGGGCGGCGATGCCCTGGACCGCGGACCGGGTGGGGATGAGGGCCACGCGGACCCCCTCCGCGCGCGCCTGTTCGGCCGCGGCGCCCACCGCGTGCCGCAGTTCGACCTCGTTGGGCAGCAGGACGACCTCGTCGGCGTGCGCGCGGCGGATGGCCTCGGCGATGTCGCCGCTCGCGGGCGGCTCCCCGGGCCGTACGGCGACCACCGTGGCGCCGGCCTGGGCGCAGAGTCCGGCGAGCCCGTCGCCCCGCACCACGGCGACGACGGCGCGCAGCGCGCGTTCCCCCCGCTCGCCCGCACCGTGCGGGCCGGCCGTCCCGCGGCGGCCCTGCTCCAGCGCCCGCGCCTGGTCGCCGAAGTGCGTGACCTTGATGCGGTACGGCCGTCCGGCCTCGATCCCGGCCTCGATGGCGGCGCCCACGTCGTCGACGTGGACGTGGACGTTCCACAGCCCGTCCCCGCCGACGACCACCAGGGAGTCGCCGAGCCGGTCCAGCCGTGTGCGCAGCGCGGCTACGGCGCGGTCGGGTGCCTCCAGGAGATAGATCACCTCGAAGCCCGGCCCCCCGGGCACCGCGTGGGGGTCGCCGCCCTCCGTACCGTCCTCACCGGTCGCGCAGCCGTACGGCACGACCTGGGACGCGCTCCGGGGCAGCGGCACCCGCAGGACGTCGTCGAGCGGACCCATGGGGGCCTGGCCGGAGACCGCGTCCGCGAGGGCACCCAGGACGGCGACGAGGCCGCGGCCGCCGGCGTCGACGACCCCGGCGTCGCCGAGGACGGCCAGTTGCCGCGGGGTCGCCGCCAGCGCGAGGCGCGCCGCCTCGTACGCGGCCCGGGAGACCTCGTGGACGTCGCCGTTCACCACGGAGGCGGCCTCCGCGGCCGCCGTGGCGACGGTCAGCATCGTGCCCTCGACCGGGTGCGCCACCGCCTGGTACGCGGACTCGGCGGCCCGGCGCAGGGCGGGCCGCAGGTCGCCTGCGTCCTCGGTGAGGACCTCGGCCATGCCGCGCAGGAGTTGGGCGAGGATCGTCCCGGAGTTGCCGCGCGCCCCGATGAGCGCGCCGTGCGCCATGGAGCGCAGGCACGAGGTGAGGTCCGGGGTGCCGCCCGAGGCGGCGTGGCCCTCGAAGACCGCGTCCACGGACTGGGCGGCGGACTCCACGGTCAGGAAGAGGTTCGTGCCGGTGTCCCCGTCGGCGACGGGGTAGACGTTGATCGCGTCGATCTCCTCGCGTGCCCGCCCGAGCGCCTGGAGGGACAGCCGGCACCATGCGCGGACCGCGGGAGGGTCGAGCGTCGGCGGCACGTGTTCCTCCTGCGGGGGCGGCCGGGGACCTGGGGTGGGGAGGTGTCCGCACGCAGCGTACTGAGGGCCGGGGCCCTCCGGGCGACCGCCCCGTACCGCTGACCATGGTAATTTCGAGGGACAGGAGCGGACGTAGTATGCTGCTCCGGTTGCCCGGGGCTGTCCCGGGCCGTCCCTCGGCACCACCGGCTCTTCCTTCATGCACTTGGACGGACGTCGGGCGCCGCCGGGATTTATCCGTTAGTGCATCTGAAGTCTTTGGAGTGACCCGTGGCTGCCAACTGCGACGTCTGCGGCAAGGGGCCGGGCTTCGGCAACAACATCTCGCACTCGCACCGCCGTACCCGCCGTCGTTGGAACCCCAACATCCAGACGGTGCGTGCTGTGGTCGGTCGGACGCCGAAGCGCCTCAACGTCTGCACCTCGTGCATCAAGGCCGGCAAGGTCGCGCGCTGACGCATAGGACGTCGTAGCGCAGCCTTTGCGGCTACTTGAGCCGGTCCACCCTCGTGGTGGACCGGCTTTCTGGTGTGCTCTCCCACCGGATTCCGGTGGATCCCACCGGGATCCACCGGCATGCGTCAGCGCTGCCGCCAGGCATGATCCACGGGGCCGATGCCGCCGCCCAGGGGGAAGCCCGCCTCGATGGCCCCGGTGACGTACTCCTTGGCGGCGTGGGCCGCCTCCGGGACGTCCAGCCCCCGTGCCAGGAACGAGGCGACGGCGGACGCCAGGGTGCAGCCGGTGCCGTGGGTGTGACGGTTGTCATGGCGCGGGGCGCGCAGCCAGTGCTCGCTGCTGCCGTCGGTGAGCAGGTCGACGGCGTCGCCGCTCAGGTGGCCGCCCTTGATCAGGACCCAGCGGGGTCCGCACTTGAGGACGGCCGCCGCGGCCTCTCGCATGGCGGGCTCGCCGTCCACGACGACTCCCGTGATCTGGCGCACTTCGTCCAGGTTGGGGGTGGCGACGGTGGCCAGCGGCAGCAGCCGCGTCCGGACGACCTCGACAGCGTCGGCGGCGAGCAGCGGGTCGCCGTGCTTGGAGACGCCGACGGGGTCGACGACCACGGGGACGTCGAGCGGGGCGAGGAGTTCGGCGACGGCGGTGACGAGCCCGGCCGAGGAGAGCATCCCGGTCTTGACCGCCTGGACGCCGATGTCGTCCACGACACTGCGGAACTGGGCCCGTACGGCCTCCACCGGGAGTTCCCAGGCGCCCTGGACGCCCAGCGAGTTCTGCGCCGTGACGGCCGTGACCACACTCATCCCGTGGACGCCGAGGGCGAGCATGGTCTTCAGGTCGGCCTGGATGCCCGCGCCGCCGCCGGAGTCGGAGCCGGCGACGGTGAGCACGCGTGGTGGGATCGTCATACGGCGAATCTAGTCGCCGCCGTCACTCGGCCCCGAAGTGGTCCCAGCCGCCCGCCTTGTCCCAGGGGGCGCCGTCCACGGTGACCTGGGGCGCCGTGGTGGCCTTCACCACCCGGCCGATGACCCGCCAGCGGGCGGGGAGCTTCGTGTCCGGGGGGAAGGCGGCGACTATCGCGTGGTCCTCTCCCCCGGTCAGCACCCAGTGCAGCGGGTCGACCCCCACGGCCTGCCCGATGTCGGCCATCTGCGCCGGGATGTCGATGTCCGCGGAGGACAGGTCTATGGCGACGCCGCTCGCGGCGGCGATGTGGCCGAGGTCGGCGACGAGCCCGTCGCTCACGTCCGTCATGGCCGTCGCGCCGAGTTCCGCGGCGGCGGGACCCGCGTGGTACGGCGGTTCGGGGCGGCGGTGGGCCTCGACGAAGGCGCGCGGGGAGCGGAACCCCCGGGAGAGGACGGCGAGTCCCGCCGCGGACCAGCCCAGCCAGCCGGTGACGGCGACGACGTCGCCGGGGCGGGCACCGGATCGGGTGATGGGTTCTCGGTCGCGCAGATCACCCAGTGCGGTGATGGAGACCATGATCGTGTCACCGCGGACGACGTCGCCGCCGACCACGGCCGCGCCGGCCACCTGGCACTCGTCCCGGATGCCGTCCATCAGCTCGACCGGCCAGGTCACCGGCAGGTCGGCCGGGACGACCAGGGCGAGCAGCACCGCGGTCGGCACGGCGCCCATGGCGGCGATGTCCGCGAGGTTCTGCGCTGCGGCCTTGCGGCCCACGTCGTAGGCGGTGGACCAGTCGCGGCGGAAGTGCCGCCCCTCCACGAGCGCGTCGGTGGTGGCCACCACCCGCCGGTCCGGGGCGGCGACCACGGCGGCGTCGTCACCCGGTCCGAGCCGGACGGCGGGGCTGGAGGTGAGCCGGGCGGTCAACTCCCTGATGAGCCCGAACTCCCCCAGTTCGCCCACGGTGCCCTTCATCTGACTGTCCCCTTCACCTGGCCGGTCCCCTTCTGTGTGCGCTTGCGCGGCGGCTTCGGCACGGCCGGTACCGCGCGGGTCTCCCCGCGGCATGCGGCGACGCGGTACCGTGACGTTCCCTCCCACATGATCCTCGTAGCCGCCCTGGAGGTTCCGTGGTACAGGCGTACATTCTGATCCAGACCGAGGTAGGAAAGGCCTCGGCAGTAGCTGAGGTGATCTCCAAGATTTCGGGGGTCATCCAGGCCGAGGACGTCACCGGCCCGTACGACGTGATCGTGCGTGCCCAGGCCGACACGGTCGACGACTTGGGGCGCCTCGTGGTGGCGAAGGTGCAGCAGGTGGAGGGGATCACCCGCACCCTGACCTGTCCGGTCGTCCATCTGTAGGCCCCCTGTAGGCTCGGCGGGTGATGTACCGCCGGGTAGCGCTAGTCTCCGTGTCCGCCGTCGCGTGCCTGTCCGCGGCGGCGGTCTGGATTTCCGCCTCCGGCACTGCCGCGGGCGGGGTCGCCGTGCCGTCGCCCTCCGCCTCCGCCGCCCGGATGTGCGGCGCCCTCCACGACGCGCTGCCCGGGAAGGTCGACGGCCTGTCGAAGCGGTCGGTGAGCCCCGTCTCCGACCTCACCGCCGGATGGGGGGATCCTACGGTGGTGCTGCGCTGCGGCGTGCCGCGACCCGAGATGCTGACCCCGGGCAACCCGGTGTACAACCCCACCGCAGAGGCGGTGGAGGTGAACGGGGTGAGCTGGCTCATCGAGCAGACCGGCGACGGCTACCGCTTCACGACGACCGGCCGCAAGGCCTTCGTCGAGGTGACCGTACCCGCCCGCTACAAGCCCGAGGTCAATCCGCTGACCGACCTCGGGCACGCCGTGGAGACGGCGATCCCCTCCGAGCTCTGACGGGCCCCCGGGGGCACGGCTCCTCGCCGTTCGCGGCTCAGCGCAGGCCGGTGGGGCGCCGCAGCGCGGCCTGGATCAGCCGGTCCACCAGTTCCGCGTAGCCGACGCCGCTCTCCTGCCACATGCGCGGGTACATGGAGATCGGCGTGAAGCCGGGCATCGTGTTGATCTCGTTGATCACGAACTCGCCGTCGTCCTGCAGGAAGAAGTCCGCGCGGACCAGGCCCTCGCAGGAGGCCGCGTCGAAGGCGGCCACGGCGAGCCGCTGCACCTCGGCGGTCTGCTCCGGGGTCAGCGGGGCGGGGACGACGCCCTCGGCGGAGTCGATGTACTTCGCCTCGAAGTCGTAGAAGTCGTGCGCCGTGACCGGCGGGATCTCCGCGGGGACGGAGGCGCGCGGGCCGTCCTCGAACTCCAGGACGCCGCATTCGATCTCGCGGCCCCGCAGCAGCGACTCCACCAGCACCTTGGGGTCGTGCCGGCGGGCCTCCTCGATCGCCTCGTCCAGGCCGGCGAGGTCGTTGACCTTGCTGATGCCCATCGAGGACCCGGCACGCGCGGGCTTGACGAAGACCGGCCAGCCGTGGTCGGCCGCGAAGTCCACGACCGTCTTCCGGGCCGCGGCGGGGTCGTTCTCCCAGTCGCGGGGGCGGATCACCACGTACGGGCCGACCGGCAGGCCGAAGGAGATGAAGACCCGCTTCATGTACTCCTTGTCCATGCCGACGGCCGAGGCGAGCACTCCGGAGCCGACGTAGGGCACACCGGAGAGCTCCAGCAGTCCCTGGAGGGTGCCGTCCTCGCCGTAGGGGCCGTGCAGCATGGGGAAGACGACGTCGACGTCGCCCAGCGCCTTGGGCACCGAGCCGGGCTCGCTGTAGACGACCTCGCGGCTGGCCGGGTCCACCGGCAGCATCACCGAACCGTCGGAGGACTCGGCGAGCTGCTCGACGCTCGGCAGCGCGCGGTCGGCGATCGCCATCCGGGACGGGTCGTCGGCGGTGAGCGCCCAACGGCCGTCGGTGGTGATCCCGATCGGCAGCACGTCGTACTTGTCGCGGTCGATCGCGCTCAGTACGGCGCCTGCGGTGACGACCGAGATGGCGTGCTCGGAGCTGCGTCCGCCGAAGACGACGGCGACGCGCGGCTTGCGGGAAGAAGGCTGAATGCTCATGTCGCGTTGACCTTACCGTTCCGGACGTCAGCGTTCCGACTTGGCGGAGCGCGACATCAGCTCCTTGACCGCGACGACCGGCTGCTTGCCGTTGTGCACGATGTCGACGACGGTCTCGGTGATGGGCATGTCGACGCCGTGCCGGCGGGCGAGGTCGAGCACCGACTCGCAGGACTTGACGCCCTCGGCGGTCTGCCGGGTGACGGCGATGGTCTCCTCGAGCGTCATGCCCTTGCCCAGGTTGAAGCCGAAGGTGTGGTTGCGGGACAGCGGCGAGGAGCAGGTCGCGACGAGGTCGCCCAGGCCCGCCAGACCGGAGAAGGTCAGCGGGTCGGCGCCGAGCGCGATGCCGAGCCGGGTGGTCTCCGCCAGTCCGCGGGTGATCAGCGAGCCCTTGGTGTTGTCGCCCAGGCCCATGCCGTCGGCGATGCCGACCGCCAGGCCGATCACGTTCTTCACCGCGCCGCCGAGTTCGCAGCCGACGACGTCGGTGTTGGTGTACGGCCGGAAGTACGCGGTGTGGCTGGCGGCCTGCAGCCGCTTGGCGACGGCCTCGTCGCGGCAGGCGACGACGCTGGCGGCGGGCTGCCGTGCGGCGATCTCCTTGGCCAGGTTGGGGCCGGACAGCACGGCGACGCGCTCCGGGCCCGCCTTGGCGACCTCCTCGATGACCTCGCTCATCCGCTTGGCCGTGCCGAGTTCGACGCCCTTCATCAGGCTGACCAGCACCGAGTCCCGGGGCAGCAGCGACTGCCACTCGGCCAGGTTGCCGCGGAGCGTCTGCGACGGTACGGAGAGGATCACGAACTCCGCGTCCCGGGCCGCCTCGGCGGGGTCGGTGGTGGCGGTGATCGTCGCGGGCAGCTCGGTCCCGGGGAGGTAGTACGGGTTGTTGCGCGTGGTGTTGATGGCCTCGACCACCTCGGGGCGGCGGCCCCACATGGTCACCTGGGCGCCCGCGTCGGCGAGCACCATCGCGAAGGCGGTTCCCCAGGAGCCCGCGCCGTAGACCGCGCAGCGCGTCGTCACTTGGTGTTCCCCTTCTGCTTGCGAGGGTCGAAGCGCTCGGCGGGCGGCGTCTGACCGCGCAGTTCGCCCAGCAGCTCGCTGACCGCGGCCATGATGGTGTCGGTGGCGTCCCTGAGCACCTCGGCGTTGGCCTCCTGCCCGTAGAAGGCCGAGAGGTCCACCGGCGGTCCGGCGACGACCCGCAGGGTCCTGCGCGGGAAGAGGCGGAGCTTCTTCTCCGTGGCGTACGGCGGCATGACCTCGTTGGCGCCCCACTGGGCGACCGGGATCACGGGGGCCTTGGTCATCAGCGCGACCCGTGCCACACCGGTCTTGCCCACCATCGGCCACATCTCGGGGTCGCGGGTCAGCGTGCCCTCCGGGTAGAAGGCGACGCACTCGCCGGAGTTGATGGCGTCCACCGCGGCCCGGAAGGCGTTCGCGGCGTCGGTGCTCTCGCGGTAGACGGGGATCTGGCCGGTGCCGCGCAGTATGGCGCCGACGAAGGCGGGCTTGAACAGCGGCGCCTTCGCCAGGAAGCGGGGGACCCGCCCGGTGTTGTACTGGAAATGCGCGTACGACAGCGGGTCGAGGTACGAGTTGTGGTTGACCGCCGTGATGAATCCGCCCTGGCCCGGAATGTGCTCCATTCCGCGCCAGTCCCGCTTGAAGAGAACGACAAGCGGCGGTTTGGCGATGACGGCTGCGAGCCGGTACCAGAAGCCGATTCTGCGGCGGGACACCAGAACTCCTCCTCGTTCCGCCGCCGACCCGGGGGTCACCGGATCGCGGCCTGCTGTGGTCGGCGGCATCGTACGGCCGGTGCGGCCGCACAAGTGTCGCCGGAAGGGCCACCGTAACGCCAGGGCGAAAGGCCCTCGGGGTACGCCCCGACGGAAGCGCCGGGACCAGGAGGCCCGGGCACGCACCAGGGAGATCGTGCACCCGGAGACGGGCCGCCGGGAAGGGGGGTTGGGGCAGGGTGGCGGTGGCCCCGGGGGACCCGAGCACAATAGTTCGGTGTCGCCACCCGTGGAATGGACGCTCGTCGTCCCGCTGAAGCCGCTGTCCGCCGCCAAGAGCCGCCTCGCGGAGGCCGTCGGCCCCGTGCGGCCGGGGCTGGCGCTGGCCTTCGCGCAGGACACGGTGGCCGCCGCGCTCGCCTGCGAGGTGGTACGAAATGTGACGGTCGTCACCGATGACCCGCTCGCCGGGTCCGTGCTGGCGGCCCTCGGGGCGCGCGTCGAGGCGGACTCCCCCGCGGCCGGCCTCAACGCGGCGCTGCGGCACGGCGCCGAAGCGGTCCTGCGGCGCCACCCCGCGGCGGCCGTGGCGGCCCTGAACGCCGATCTCCCGGCCTTGCGGCCCGCCGAACTGGCCGCGGTGCTCCGCGCGGCCGCACGGCGCCCAGGGCGGTCGTTTCTGGCCGACGCGGCCGGAATCGGTACCACGCTGCTGGCGGCCACCGCCGGGACCGCCCTCGCGCCGGCCTTCGGGGGGCCCTCGCGGGCCCGCCACCGGGCCTCCGGCGCCCATGAGATCGTCCTGCCGGACGTGGACTCCGTACGCCGGGACGTGGATACGGGAGAGGACCTGGCCGCCGCCCTGCTGCTGGGGGTCGGGCCGCACACGCGGGTGCTGCTGCGGCCCGCACTTCGGGCGGCGCCGCGGGACGGGGCCACGGGGCCCGGGCCCGCCGGTTGCCCGGCCGCGGGGGCACCGGCCCCGGGCGGCGGTGCCCGATAGGCTGAGGCCCATGCAGGCCACCGCGTACACCTACGACCCCGAGACCCGCGCAGGCAGCGTGCTGCTGGACGACGGGACGCCGCTGCCGTTCGACGCGGCGGCGTTCGACGCCGGGGGCCTGCGGCTGCTGCGGCCCGGGCAGCGGGTGCGCATCCGCACCGAGGGCAGCGGGGACGGGCGCCGGGTGGTGTTCGTGACGTTGCAGACCTTCCCCGACCCGGGGGCCTGAGCACACGCCGACGGGCCGGACACCCTGATTCAGGGGTGTCCGGCCCGTCGGCGTGTGCGGGGCCGCGGAATCGTTACCGCTTCGCGGCCCGCTTGGTGGCGGTCTTCCGGGCCGCCGACTTGGCGGGCGCCTTCTTGGCCGGGGCGGTCTTCTTGGCGGTCGCCTTCTTCGCCGTGGTCTTCTTGGCGGCCGCCTTCTTCGCCGTCGTCGCCTTGGCCGCGGTGGCCTTCTTGGCCGTGGTCTTGGCGGCGGTGGTCTTCTTGGCCGCGGCGGCCTTGGTGACGGCCTTCTTCGCCGTGGTCTTCTTCGCGGCGGCCTTCTTGGTGGTGGCCTTGGCGGTGACGCCTCCGCTCAGGCTGCCCTTGGGCGCCTTCTTGACGGAGACCTCTCCGGCCTTGGGGAGCTTCTTCGACCCGCTGACCAGGTCCTTGAAGCCCTGACCGGCGCGGAAGCGCGGGACGGAGGTCTTCTTGACCCGGACCCGCTCCCCGGTCTGGGGGTTGCGGGCGTAGCGGGCAGGACGCTCCACCTTCTCGAACGAGCCGAAGCCGGTGACCGAGACCCGGTCCCCGCTCACCGTCGCGCGGACGATCGCGTCCAGGACGGCGTCGACCGCGTCCGCGGCCTGCTGACGGCCGCCGAGCTTGTCGGCAATCGCTTCAACGAGCTGCGCCTTGTTCACGTCTTCCCCTTCGGAAACTTGCCCGGCGATGAAGTTCGGGCTTTTTCGCACGCTAGGCGGATATATACCGCAAATCAAATACGAAACGGGCGAATCACCCTTGTGCCGCAACGAACTCGGGGCTCAGGAAGACCTTTGATCGGGGAATCGGCCTTCGTCGAGGTCCTTCATCAGTTCCTCCAGACGCCTTGCCGCACCCGCGAGATCGTGCTTCGCGGCAGCGGTGATGACGAGCAGCCGCCGGGTCAACTGCATCCTGACGTCCTCCGGCACTTGCAGACCCGCCACCCGGGTGTGGGCCTGCTTCAACCTGGCAGCGAGGAACCCGTACAGCTCGAGTTGGCCATCGTGTTCCATGTGCCGATTGTGTCATCTGCGGTGAGTTGTCACGAGGTGTGGAGCCGAACACGCCGCAGCGCCCCCCGCCCGGTGGGGGCGGGGGGCGCTGCGGAGGTGGGGCGGGCGGGCGGCCGCGGGGCCGCTGGAGCTCTCAGACCTGCAGGGTCTGCGGCTTGTAGGAGGGGCGCTCGGCCTCGTAGGCGGCGATGTCGGCCTCGTTCTGCAGGGTGAGGCTGATGTCGTCCAGGCCGTTGAGCAGCCGCCAGCGGGCGTTGTCGTCCAGTTCGAAGGGGGCGGTGATCCCCTCGGCGCGGACCTCGCGGGCCTGAAGGTCGACGGTGATCTCGATCGTCGGGTCCGCCTCGGTCAGCTGCCAGAGCTCCTCGACCGTCTCCTGCGGCAGGATCACGGTGAGCAGGCCGTTCTTCAACGAGTTGCCGCGGAAGATGTCGGCGAAACGGGAGGAGATGACGGCCTTGAAACCGTAGTTCTGCAGGGCCCACACCGCGTGCTCGCGGGAGGAGCCGGTGCCGAAGTCCGGGCCGGCGACCAGGACGGTCGCCCCCTGGCGCTCGGGCCGGTTGAGGACGAACTCGGGGTCCTTGCGCCAAGCCTCGAACAGGCCGTCCTCGAAGCCGTTGCGGGTGACCTTCTTCAGCCAGTGCGCCGGGATGATCTGGTCCGTGTCGGCGTTGCTGCGGCGCAGCGGCACGGCGCGGCCGGTGTGCGTGGTGAAAGCTTCCATCGTTCTCAGGCCTCCAGGACGGCTGCGCCGGGCAGATCGGCGGGGGACGAGAGGCGGCCGGTGACCGCGGTCGCGGCCGCGACCTGCGGCGACACCAGGTGGGTGCGGCCGCCCTTGCCCTGCCGTCCCTCGAAGTTGCGGTTGGAGGTGGACGCGGAGCGCTCACCGGGGGCCAGTTGGTCGGGGTTCATGCCCAGGCACATCGAGCAGCCCGCGTGCCGCCACTCGGCGCCGGCCTCCTTGAAGACCTTGTCCAGACCCTCCTCCACGGCCTGCAGCGCCACCCGGACCGAGCCGGGCACGACCAGCATCCGCACGCCGTCGGCGATCCTGCGGCCCTTGACGACGGAGGCGGCGGAGCGCAGGTCCTCGATGCGGCCGTTGGTGCAGGAGCCGACGAAGACGGTGTCGACCTTCACCTCGCGCAGCGGCGTACCGGGCTCCAGGGCCATGTACTCCAGGGCCTTCTCGGCGGCCAGGCGGTCGCTGGGGTCCTCGAAGCCGGCCGGGTCCGGCACGGAGGCGCTCAGCGGGGCGCCCTGGCCGGGGTTGGTGCCCCAGGTCACGAACGGGGACAGCGAGGCGGCGTCGATGACGACCTCGTGGTCGAAGACGGCGTCCTCGTCGGTCCTGAGCGTCTTCCAGTACGCGACGGCGGCGTCCCAGTCCTCGCCCTGCGGGGCGTGCGGACGGCCCTGCAGGTAGTCGAAGGTGGTCCGGTCGGGGGCGATCATGCCGGCCCGGGCGCCCGCCTCGATCGACATGTTGCAGATGGTCATCCGGGCCTCCATCGAGAGCTTCTCGATGGCCGAGCCGCGGTACTCGATGACGTAGCCCTGGCCGCCGCCGGTGCCGATCCTGGCGATGATCGCCAGGATCAGGTCCTTGGCGGTGACGCCCCCGGGCAGCTCGCCGTCGACGGTGATCGCCATGGTCTTGAACGGGGCGAGCGGCAGGGTCTGGGTGGCCAGCACATGCTCGACCTGGCTGGTGCCGATGCCGAACGCCAGCGCGCCGAAGGCACCGTGGGTAGAGGTGTGGCTGTCGCCGCAGACGACCGTCATGCCCGGCTGGGTCAGGCCCAGCTGCGGACCGACGACGTGCACGACTCCCTGCTCGACGTCGCCCAGCGGGTGCAGCCGCACCCCGAACTCGGCGCAGTTCTTGCGCAGCGTCTCCAGCTGCGTGCGCGAGACCGGGTCGGCGATCGGCTTGTCGATGTCGAGGGTGGGGGTGTTGTGGTCCTCGGTCGCGATGGTGAGGTCCAGCCGGCGCACCGGGCGGCCGTTCATCCGCAGACCGTCGAAGGCCTGCGGGCTGGTGACCTCGTGGAGCAGGTGCAGGTCGATGAAGAGGAGGTCGGGCTCGCCCTCGGCGCGCCGTACGACGTGATCCTCCCAGACCTTTTCCGCGAGTGTCCTTGCCATCGCATTCCCTCCGACCGGCCGCTCTGCCGGCCTGTTCGTCGTTGCCCTGTGTGTCCGCGCCCTTGTGGGGAGTGGCCGCAGCGGGCCTGTGCATTCCAGCGTGCCGCGTCCGCCGGAAAATTGAACTTGCGTTTCACAGAGTGAGACGCGAGTATCGTTGCATGGACAACAGTAGTGGCGTCGGCGTTCTCGACAAGGCGGCTCTGGTGCTCAGCGCACTGGAGTCCGGCCCGGCCACCCTGGCCGGGCTCGTGGGCGCCACGGGTCTCGCCCGCCCCACCGCGCACCGCCTCGCCGTCGCCCTGGAGCACCACCGGATGGTGGCCCGCGACATGCAGGGGCGCTTCATCCTCGGCCCGCGGCTGTCCGAACTGGCCGCCGCGGCGGGCGAGGACCGCCTGCTGGCCACCGCCGGGCCGGTGCTCACGCACCTGCGCGACGTGACAGGCGAGAGCGCCCAGCTCTATCGCCGCCAGGGCGACATGCGCATCTGCGTGGCCGCCGCCGAGCGGCTGTCCGGACTGCGGGACACCGTCCCGGTCGGCTCGACGCTGCCGATGAAGGCCGGCTCCGCCGCCCAGGTCCTGCTCGCCTGGGAGGAGCCGGAGCGGCTCCACCGCGGGCTGCAGGGGGCCCGCTTCACCGCCACCGCGCTCTCCGGCGTACGGCGCCGCGGCTGGGCCCAGTCGATCGGCGAGCGGGAACCGGGTGTGGCCTCCGTCTCGGCCCCGGTGCGCGGCCCGTCCAACCGCGTGGTGGCGGCGGTGTCCGTCTCCGGCCCGATCGAGCGGCTCACCCGGCACCCCGGGCGCATGCACGCCCAGGCCGTCGTGGACGCCGCCGGCCGCCTGTCCGAGGCGCTGCGCCGCAGCGGCTGAGCCCCGAGCGCCGGCCTCAGGCCGCCCGCTCCTCGCCCGCCTTCAGCCGCTGCGCCGCCGTCTCACCGCGGCGTCCCACCGGGACGACGCCCGTCGCGGCGCCCAGCCCGAAGGCGGGCATGTCGACGTAGACGGACTCGTAGGCGCCCGCCGGCGCGGCGTACGTCTCGTGCCAGAAGCCCACCCTGCCCTTGCCGGCCCGCGCGCGGCGGTTGAACGCCGCCCACGCGGGCCGGTGCTGCTTGTCCTGCTGGGAGGCGTACGCGAAGAGCTGCTCCGTGGACCTCCAGTACTGGACGACGTAGATCACCCGGGGCCCGCCGAACAGCAGCCGGTATCCCAGGAACCCGCTCCCGTCGTCCTGCGACAGCTCGCGCAGCATGCGCGGCATGGCACGGAACACCGGGAGCCAGCTGCCGAATGCCAGGAAGCGGTTGATCCGCATCCCGATGAGGAACACGACGATGCCGCCCTCGGCGGCGGCGGTGTTGCGGCCCGGAATCACCTGCGCGGACATGAGGAGCCCCCTGTCGGTCGTGTTGGATAGTGGAACTATCCATGCTTAGATAGTGCCACTATCCAATGGAGGGCGCAAGGGAATGCGACTGGCGGAACTGAGTGAACGCAGCGGCGTGGCCACGGCCACGATCAAGTACTACCTGCGCGAGGGCCTGCTCCCGCCGGGCCGTCGCGTCACGGCCACGCAGTCCGAGTACGGAGAGGAGCACCTGCGCCGGCTGCGGTTCGTCCGGGCGCTGATCCAGGTCGGCAAGGTGCCGGTGGCCACCGCCCGCGAGGTGCTCGCCGCGGTGGAGGACGACTCGCTCAACCAGCACATGCGGCTCGGCGCCGCCACCTTCGCCCTGCCGCACGGCCCGGACCCCGACGAGGACGACCCGGCGACCGGGACGGCCCGCCGCGAGGTGGACGGGCTGATGGCCGAACTCGGCTGGAGCCACGGCGGCGAGAAGTACGGCCCCTCCCCCGCGTACCGGATGCTCGTGACGGCGGTCGCCGCCCTGACCCGCCTCGGATACCCCAGCAGCGCACGGCACTTGGCGCCCTACGCGCGGCTCGCCGCCCAACAGGCCGTCCACGACCTGGATCTGGTCGAGACCTACGACACCCCGCTGGAACAGGCGGCCGCCGCCGTGACCCTCACGGTGCTGTACGAACCGGTGCTGCTGAGCCTGCGCCGGCTCGCCGAGGCCGAGGAGTCCCGGCGCCGCTTCGGAGTTGAGTGAGCCCGGCCGCCGGGAACGGGGAAGGCACCGGGGAGGGGAACGGGGAAAACGGAAGAGGCCCCCCGCCGAAGCGGAGGGCCTCCCCTCGTTGTACCCCCGACCGGATTCGAACCGGCGCTACCGCCTTGAGAGGGCGGCGTGCTAGGCCGCTACACAACGGGGGCAAGCCTTGAGGAAATGCGCTGGGGTACCAGGACTCGAACCTAGACTAAATGAACCAGAATCACTCGTGCTGCCAATTACACCATACCCCATGGTGTGTCAAGTACCCCCGACCGGATTCGAACCGGCGCTACCGCCTTGAGAGGGCGGCGTGCTAGGCCGCTACACAACGGGGGCCCTAGCGATCCCTGCGAGAGAGATCAGTACCCCCGACCGGATTCGAACCGGCGCTACTGCCTTGAGAGGGCAGCGTGCTAGGCCGCTACACAACGGGGGCTTTGCAGAAGATCTGCGCTGGGGTACCAGGACTCGAACCTAGACTAACTGAACCAGAATCAGTCGTGCTGCCAATTACACCATACCCCACCAAAACTCAACCCCCCGCAGGGGGTTTTGTTTGGCCGCGCTCCCCGTACCGGCCATTTCGGCCCGCCCGGGCGGCGCAGGAAGAACATTACCCGATCGGTGACGGGGCTCCAAAACGAGTATCCGCCGCCAGAAGTGCGGGCAGCTCCGCGAGCCCGGTGATCCGCCGCAGGTCCGGCGCGGTGACGGAACCCGTACGGTCCAGCCACACCCCGTACAGGCCCGCCGCGTCGGCGCCGCGCGCGTCGGTGTCGGCCTTGTCGCCGACGTAGGCGACCTCCTCCGGAGGCAGTCCCAGGGCCTCGCACGCTCCCAGGAAGGCCTCCGGGGCGGGCTTGGCGTGTCCCAGTTCCTGCGAGCACACCAGGCACTCGAAGCGGTCGCGCAGCCCCAGCCGGGTGAGCTTGCGCTCCTGGTGGGCGGTGCTGGAGTTGGAGAGCAGGCCGTGCCGGTAGCCGGGGGTGAGGGCGTCCAGCGCCGGCACCACGTCGGGGAAGACCGACCATGCGGCCTCGAAGTGCACGTAGTAGGCGGCGAACCAGGCGTCGGCCGCGGAGTCGCTCACCGAGGGTCCCAGGAAGGCCCGGACACGCTCCCTGCGGTGCTCGGTGAAGTCCAGCTCCCCGGTGAGGAAGCGCGCGTAGTGCGTCTCCATCACCTCGCGCCAGGTGCCCAGCGCCCGCTCCTCGCCGCCGAACGCACCGAGCAGGCCCTCGGCCTCGAGGTGACGCAGCGCGCCGGTCCGCTCGGCACCCGAGTAGTCGAAGATCGTGTCGTCGATGTCCCAGAGCACGGCGCGGATCGGCATATGCCGACTCTAACCCGGTGCTCCGTCCGGGGCGCCGGGGCCCGGCTGCCACCGGGTGAACAGCGTCCGGCGGCTCTCGAAACGGCGCCGGTCACCCGTCACGGGGTCGTCGAACTCCAGCACCCGGGCCAGCAGCCGCAGCGGGCGGGTGAAGTCGCCGGGCGCGAACGGCGGCAGGACGTGCGGATAGACGGGGTCGCCGAGGATCGGCACCCCCAGGGCGTTCATGTGCACCCGCAACTGGTGGGTGCGGCCGGTCTCGGGGCGGAGCCGGTAGCGGGCCAGCCCGTCGCGGTGCTCCAGCAGTTCCACGTGGCTGCGGGCGTTGGGTTCGCCGGGGACCTCGCGGGCCGCCATCTCGCCGCGCTCCTTGACGATCCGGCTCTCCACCGTGCGCGGCAGCGCCAGGGCGGGGTCGTGCCGGGCCACGGCCTCGTACTCCTTGCGCACCAGCCGGTCGCGGAAGATCGTCTGGTAGGCGCCGCGCAGCTCGGGGCGGATCACGAACATCACCACGCCCGCCGTCAGCCGGTCGAGCCGGTGGGCCGGGCTGAGCTCGGGCAGCGCGAGGTCGTGGCGCAGCCGGCTCAGCGCCGTCTCCACGACGTGGACGCCACGCGGCATGGTGGCGAGGAAGTGCGGCTTGTCGACGACGAGCAGCCGGTCGTCCCGGTGGAGCACCTCGATCCCGAAGGGCACCGGGACCTCCGCCGGCAGCTCCCGGTGGAACCAGACGTGGCCGCCCGGGCGGTAGGCGGCGTCGGGTTCGAGCGGGCCGTCGCTCCCGTGCACCTCCCCCGCCGCGAACATGGCGTCCACCCGCTCCGGGGGCACCGCCGCGCCGAGACGGTCCACCAGGTGGTCGCGGACCGTCGCCCAGGTCCCGGTGCCGGGCAGCCGCACGCGTACGGGATCGACCCCGCGGCGCTGGGGCAGCGGGGGAATCGGGGGCCGGGTCCTGCGGCGCATGACGTGGTCCGGGAAGCGTGCCGCCCCGGGCTCCTGGCAAGGTGCCCGGGGCGGATAGGCCTACCTCGGTCAGCCGGCCAGCTTCGCCAGGGTGGCGTCGACGCGGGCCAGGGTGCGCTCACGGCCGAGCACTTCGAGGGACTCGAAGAGCGGCAGCCCGACGGTGCGGCCGGTGACGGCGACCCGGACCGGCGCCTGGGCCTTGCCGAGCTTGAGGCCGTGGGTCTCGCCGGCGGCGAGCACGGCGTCCTTGAGCGCCTCGGCGTTCCAGTCGGCGGCCGCCAGGTTCTCCCGGGCGGTGGTCAGCAGCGCCGAGGCGGCGGCCGGGTCCTTCATCGCCTTCTGCCAGGACGCCTCGTCCTCCACCGGCGTGTCGAGGAAGAGGAAGTCGACGTTGTCGGTGATGTCGGAGAGCACCGTCAGACGGGTCTGCGCGTGCGGCGCGATCGCCTCGAAGGCGGCCTGGTCGAACGCCTCGGGCGCCCAGGGCGCGAACGGGGCCTTCAGCCACGGGCCGCAGGCCTCGACGAACGCCTTCACGTCCAGCAGGCGGATGTGGTCGCCGTTGATCGACTCGGCCTTCTTGAGGTCGAAGCGCGCCGGGTTGGCGTTGACCGCGTCGATGTCGAAGGCGGCCACCATCTCCTCGACGGTGAAGACGTCGCGGTCGGCGGAGAGCGACCAGCCCAGCAGCGACAGGTAGTTCAGCAGCCCCTCGGGGAGGAAGCCGCGCTCCCGGTAGAGGTTGAGGGAGGACTGCGGGTCGCGCTTGGAGAGCTTCTTGTTGCCCTCGCCCATGACGTACGGCAGGTGGCCGAAGTGCGGGGTGGTGCCGTTGCCGACGCCGATCTCGGCGAGCGCGCGGTAGAGCGCGATCTGGCGCGGGGTGGAGGACAGCAGGTCCTCGCCGCGCAGCACGTGCGTGATCTCCATCAGCGCGTCGTCGACCGGGTTGACCAGCGTGTACAGCGGCGCGCCGTTGGCCCGGACGATCCCGTAGTCGGGCACGTTGTCCGGCGTGAAGGTCAGCTCGCCGCGGACCAGGTCGGTGAAGGTGATCGTCTCGTCGGGCATGCGGAAGCGGACGATGGGCTCACGGCCCTCGCGCTCGTACGCGTCGACCTGCTCGGCGGTGAGGTCGCGGCAGTGGCCGTCGTAGCCCGAGGGGCGGCCGGCGGCACGGGCGGCCTCGCGGCGCTCGTCGAGCTCCTCGGTGGTGCAGTAGCACTTGTACGCGTGGCCGGACTCCAGCAGCTTCGCGGCGACGTCCCGGTAGACGTCCATGCGCTGCGACTGCCGGTACGGCGCGTGCGGGCCGCCGACCTCGGGGCCCTCGTCCCAGTCGAAGCCGAGCCAGCGCATGGCCTGCAGCAGCTGCTCGTACGACTCCTCCGAGTCGCGGGCGGCGTCGGTGTCCTCGATGCGGAAGACCAGGGCGCCCTGGTGGTGGCGGGCGAACGCCCAGTTGAACAGGGCGGTGCGGACCAGGCCCACGTGGGGGTTGCCGGTCGGCGAGGGGCAGAAACGTACGCGTACGGGAGCTGCGCTAGTCACGCTTGATCACCTTGTTGGTGAGAGTGCCGATGCCTTCGATGGAGACGGCGACCTCGTCGCCGACGTGGAGCGGGCCGACGCCCGCCGGAGTGCCGGTGAGGACGACGTCGCCCGGGAGCAGCGTCATGGCCTCGGTGATGTGGACGATCAGGTCCTCGATGGAGCGGATCATCTGGCTCGTGCGGCCGGACTGGCGGAGGTCGCCGTTGACGGTCGCGGTGACGGCGAGGTCGTTCGCGGCGGCGAGGTCGAGGCCGGTCTCGATCCAGGGGCCGATGGGGCACGAGGAGTCGAAGCCCTTGGCGCGCGCCCACTGCTTCTCGGCCTTCTGGGCGTCCCGCGCGGTGACGTCGTTGGCGCAGGTGTAGCCGAGGACGACCTCGGCGACCCGCTCGCGGGGGACCTCGCGGCACATCCGGCCGATGACGACGGCGAGCTCGGCCTCGTGGTGCACCTCCTGCGAGAAGGAGGGGTACACGATGGGGTCGCCGGGGCCGATCACCGAGGTGGACGGCTTGAAGAAGGCGACCGGGACCTCCGGCACCTCGTTGCCCAGCTCGGCGGCGTGCTCGGCGTAGTTCCGGCCGATCGCGACGACCTTGCTGGGGAGCACCGGCGGCAACAGCCGGACCTTGCTCAGCGGCACCTTGGTGCCGGAGCGCTCGTACTCGGCGAACGGGATGCCCTTGATGATGTCGAGGACGAGTCCGTCCGGGACGGACTCGTCGCCTTCGACGACGCCGAAGGCGACATTGCCGTCGATGGAGAACCTGGCGATGCGCACGGGAAGCAGCTCACCTCACTGGCCGGAGACTGACGCTCCAGGTTATCCCGGGGGTGGCTCCCGGCCCCGCCCGCCGAGCCGCGCCTCAGGCGGTCGGCAGCTCCGTCAGGACGGTACGGCGGGGGTTGGCGGTCTGCCGGGGCAGCACGACGGCCTCCGCGCCCTCGACGGCCGGCGCGACCTCTGCGGTCCGCGCGTCCTCGGCGTCCGTCAGGTGCGCGAGGGTGGTACGGCGCGGGTTGGCTATGGGTCGCATGATCATGGTCGTCTTCATGGGCCGGTCAGAACCTCGTGTTGTACCGGGCGCCCCGCAAGGCGCGGTTGACGTAATACACGGCTGTGTCAAACGTCAATCTATCGGCGCCTGTTCCCCGATCCGGATGCCCAATACAACTGACGGCCTGTGATTTTCCTCACGAAGGCCGGGACAAGAGGGGCGAATCGGTCGGCCGGCCGATGCCCCCCAATCCGACATCACGGCCGATCCGGACTCTTCACCCCCGGTTGGCAGCAGCCGGGCGCCGGACGGGGGACCCCAACCCCCCTGGAGAAAGCCCGGATTGCCGGAAGAAATCCGAAAGGGGACCGACACCGCGTGATCCACCGGACGCGCTGAGTCACGTATTCCACTCGAAACATGTCGGCCCTTGTTGGACGTCCGGCACTGTGCTGGAATTCCCCGGACCGCCGTATCAACAGATGCCGGCGCGCAGGGGGGAGCGTGCGATCGCCGAGCGGCGGCGGCCAATGGGTATTCCGCCGGGGGGCGGTACTCCGAAGACTCGACACCGTCCTGCCGCCCGTGCGGGGGACGCCTGGTCCAGAGGTTGCGACGCTAGTGCAGGGACGTTTCAAGAGGGATGGCGGCGCTGCGGGCGACCCGGAGCAGCGCGGTGGGACCGAACACGGTCCCGCCCGCCGGGATGAAACCGCAGACGCCGGAACCGCGGGCGCGCAGAGCGACGTCACGCCGGGAATCGGTGTGCGCACCGGCCCGAAGCACGGCTCTCGAATAGCCATGCGCAACTGGCGCATCAGCACCCGTCTGGTGTCGCTGCTCGCGCTGCCGGTGGTCGCCGCGACCACGCTGGGTGCGCTCCGCATCCAGAGCTCGCTGGAGAACGTGCAGCAACTGGAGGCCATGACCTCGCTGACCGACCTCACGGAGCAGGCGACCAAGCTCGCCGCCGCGCTCCAGGAGGAGCGGGACGCCGCGGCCGGGCCGCTGTCCAGCACGCCCCGGGACGTCAACGACGACAACATCAAGGCCTCCCAGGCGAAGACCAAGCTGGCACGCACGGCCTACAACACCGCCGCGAACGAGGTCTCGCCGGACCTCACGGGCGTCAACGCCTCGCTGTCCGTGATCTCTCGTAATCTCCAAGAGCTGAACACGATCCGCGAGAACGCGTACGAGGAAGACGGCTACATCTCGCAGACCGTCAGCGACTACAACAACATCATCCAGTCGCTGATCGACCTCTCCCAGGAACTGGCCGAGGCGACCGGCAACCCGGAGATGATCGCGAGCACCCGCGCGCTGGCGGCCTTCTCGGCTGCCAAGGAGTACGACTCCATCCAGCGCGCCGTGGTCAGTGCCGCGCTCGCCGACAACCGCACGCTCAGCGCCGCCGACTTCCGTTACCTCTCGAGCGTCCACCGCTCCGAGAACACGGAGCTGAAGCAGTTCGGCCAGATCTACGGCCAGGCGAACGCCGGGGACCTGCTCAAGGGCCTCAACGGCGGCAACGACATCGTCACCAAGGTCGACCAGCAGGTCGAGCGCATCACGGCCTCCGAGTCCAGCATCCAGAACTTCAAGGACACCTCGTACCTGGACTGGGACGACGACGCCAAGACCAAGCTCCAGGTCATGGGCCAGATCGAGCAGACCCTGCTGCAGCAGATGCAGCAGAAGGCCCTGACGCTGCGAGACGAGGCCCAGCAAGAGGCGATCCTCAGCGGTGCGCTGATCCTCCTCGTGCTCGGTATCTCGGTCGTCGGCGCCTTCGTCGTCGCCCGGTCGATGGTCCGCTCGCTGCGCCGGCTGCAGGACACCGCCCAGGAAGTCGCCCAGAAGCGACTGCCCGAGCTGGTCAAGCAGCTCTCCGAGTCCGACCCGCAGGACGTCGACACCTCGGTCGAGTCGATCGGCATCCACACCCGCGACGAAATCGGCCAGGTGGCCCGCGCGTTCGACGAGGTCCACCGCGAGGCGGTCCGTCTCGCCGCCGAGCAGGCGCTGCTGCGAGGGAACGTCAACGCGATGTTCACCAACCTCTCGCGCCGCAGCCAGGGCCTGATCCAGCGCCAGCTGAGCCTGATCTCCGAACTGGAGTCCCGCGAGGCCGACCCGGACCAGCTGTCCAGCCTCTTCAAGCTCGACCACCTCGCGACCCGTATGCGCCGGAACGGCGAAAACCTCCTCGTCCTCGCGGGCGAGGAGCCCGGCCGCCGCTGGACCCGCCCGGTCCCGCTGGTCGACGTCCTGCGCGCCGCCGCCTCCGAGGTGGAGCAGTACGAGCGCATCGAGCTCACCTCGGTGCCGGCGGTCGAGGTCACCGGCCGCGTCGTCAACGACCTCGTCCACCTGCTCGCAGAGCTGCTGGAGAACGCGACCTCGTTCTCCTCCCCGCAGACCAAGGTGCGGGTCACCGGTCACGCGCTGCCCGACGGCCGCGTGCTGATCGAGATCCACGACACCGGCATCGGCCTCTCCCCGGAGGACCTCGCCGACATCAACGAGCGGCTCGCGAACCCGCCGACGGTGGACGTCTCCGTCTCCCGCCGCATGGGTCTGTTCGTGGTCGGCCGCCTGTCCCTGCGACACGGCATCCGGATCCAGCTGCGTCCGTCCGACTCGGGCGGCACCACCGCGCTCGTCATGCTGCCGGTGGACGTCACCCAGGGCGGCGCCAAGCCGCAGCCCGGCGCGGGCAACCGCGGCCAGCAGCCCGGCGGTGCCCCCGGCGCGGCTCCGGGCGCGCCCGCCCCCGCGATGGGCGGCGGCGGTACGGGACTGGCCGGCATGCACCGCAGCGGCCAGCGCGGCCAGGTGTCCGGTTCCGCGTCGCGTCCGGCCCTCAACTCCGGGCCCGGCATGGGCCCGCAGGGCGGCCGTCCGGGCGGCCCCGGCGCTCCGGCGGGTCCCGGCCCGCAGCGCTCGGGCCCGAGCTGGGCCAACGAGCAGGTCCCCGGCGGCCAGGGCCGGCCGCAGCAGCCGCAGCAACCTCAGCGGCCCGCGGCTCCCCCGCAGCGTCCGGCGGCCCCGCAGCCGATGGGTGCGGCGCACGGTCCCGAGGCGGACATGCCGCGCGGTCACGAGGACCTGGAGTCCACGGCGCAGTTCGAGCGCCCGGACTTCAACGCGATGCCGCACGCGCCGCAGGCGTACGGCGGCCCCCAGGCCCCGCAGATGCCGCAGGCCCCCCAGATGCCGCAGGCCCCGCAGATGCCGCAGGCTCCGCAGATGCCGCAGCACGGTGGCCAGGTCCCGCAGCAGCAGGGCCAGTTCACCCGCAGCGACGTCTTCCAGCGCCCCGCTGCGCCCCAGGCACCGCAGTACCCGCAGGCACCTCAGTACCCGCAGGCGCCGGAGACCCCGCCGCCCGCTCCGGCGGCCCCGCAGGGCCCGCGGCACTCCGCGAGCTACGCCCAGGGCCCCGGTGGCGGTCACCAGCAGCAGCGTCCCGCGGCCCCGCAGGCCGAGCGGCAGCCGCTGCCGCCCGTCAGCGAGCCGATGGCGCTGCCCCCGGCCCCGATGCGCGCGGACGAGTCCAGCCCGATCTTCGACTCCCTCGAGTCGGACTGGTTCCGTACCGGTCGTGCGGAGCGCATGCAGCAGGTGCACGTCGAGAGCGGCCCGGTCCCGGCGCAGCAGAACGGCAACGGCCAGAGCGTCGGCGCGCCCACCCGGCCGCCGCAGCGCCCGCAGCAGCCCGCGCCGCAGCAGCAGCCCCACCAGCAGCAGCCGCAGCGGGCCCGCGCCGAGTACCCCGCGCCGCCCGCGCACCCGGCACAGCCCGCGCAGCCGCCGCAGCCTCCGCGCCGCGAATCGGCGGCGTGGCGGTCCTCGCCGAACGACGAGGTGTGGGAGCGCGCCGGCCAGGTGCGCCAGCCGTCTGCCGGCGGGGTCACCCCGTCCGGTCTGCCGCGGCGGGTCCCCAAGGCCAACCTCGTCCCGGGAGCCGGTGCTCCCCAGCAAGCCCCACAGGGCGGTCCGCAGATCTCGCGGGCGCCCGACGACGTGCGCGGACGCCTGACCAACCTCCGTCGCGGTATCCAGCAGGGCCGCCAGGCCGGTACGGGAACGACCGACGGCCGCGGCTTTGGCACCACTCACCAGCAGGAGCGTTAGTTGAGTCAGATGAGCCAGGCGGCACAGAATCTGAACTGGTTGATCACCAACTTCGTGGACAACACCCCCGGGGTGTCCCACACCGTGGTCGTATCCGCCGACGGCCTGCTGCTGGCCATGTCCGAGGGCTTCCCCCGTGACCGCGCCGACCAGCTGGCCGCGGTGGCCTCCGGCCTCACCTCGCTGACCGCGGGCGCGTCCCGCATCTTCGAGGGCGGCAGCGTCAACCAGACCGTCGTGGAGATGGAGCGCGGCTTCCTCCTCCTGATGTCGGTCTCGGACGGATCCTCACTCGCCGTACTGGCGCACCCCGAGTGCGACATCGGCCTCGTGGGCTACGAGATGGCCCTGCTCGTCGACCGAGCGGGCGCCGTTCTCACCCCCGACCTGCGCGCAGAACTCCAAGGCAGCCTGATGGGCTGAGCTCTCCGGAGCCCGGCCGAATGCACGCCCCATGACTACTCGCGACACGCGTCCGCTCTTACCCGGAGGACCATTCATGACCCCGCCGCCCGCCTCGCCCGGCCCGTACGGCGCGCCCCACCATGCGCCGTACGGGGACGAAGGCGACCAGCCGCTGGTGCGGCCGTACGCCATGACCGGTGGTCGCACCCGGCCCCGCTACCAGCTCGCCATCGAGGCGCTGGTCAGCACCACCGCGGACGCGAGTGCCTTCCAGGGGCTACTCCCCGAACACCAGCGCATCTGCCACCTGTGCATGGAGATCAAGTCGGTCGCCGAGATCTCCGCACTGCTGGGGATCCCGCTGGGGGTGGCCCGGATTCTGGTGGCCGACCTGGCTGAGGCCGGTATGGTCGCCATCCACCAGCCGAGCAGCGGCGAGGCCGGCGGACAGCCTGATGTGACACTGCTCGAAAGGGTGCTCAGTGGACTTCGCAAGCTCTAGGCCGGGGCAGCAGGCGGCGTACGGTGCGCCGCCCGCGGCCCGGTCCACCACCTCGGCGAAGATCGTGGTGGCGGGTGGCTTCGGCGTGGGCAAGACCACGTTCGTCGGAGCGGTCTCGGAGATCAACCCGCTCCGCACGGAGGCCGTGATGACCTCGGCGTCCGCGGGCGTGGACGATCTGACGCACGTGGCCGACAAGACCACGACGACCGTGGCGATGGACTTCGGTCGTATCACGCTCGACGACGACCTGATCCTGTACCTGTTCGGTACGCCGGGCCAGGACCGCTTCTGGTTCATGTGGGACGACCTGGTCCGCGGTGCCATCGGCGCCGTCGTCCTGGTCGACACCCGCCGGCTGGCGGACTGCTTCCCGGCCGTCGACTACTTCGAGAACAGCGGCCTGCCGTTCGTCATCGCGCTCAACGGCTTCGACGGGCACCAGCCGTACACGCCCGACGAGGTCCGGGAGGCGCTGCAGATCGGCCCGGACGCGCCCATCATCATCACCGACGCCCGGCACCGGGCCGAGGCGAAGAGCGCGCTCATCACGCTCGTCGAACACGCGTTGCTCGCTCGTCTCAAGTAAGCGTTCCAGCTTGCCACTTCACGAAAGGACCGGCTGTGTCTTTTGACATGGCCGGTCCTTCTGTTCATAACGTTTCGACCGCGAATCGCAACAACCCGAACACCGCCCGCGCCCAGTCGGCTTCACTGCGCATACATCCACCCAGTGAATTGCCACCGCTTTACGCTTATGCCCCCTTTGACCGGCGCGTGATCATGGCTTCGCACTCCTCGCCGGAGGTTTGTGGAGCACCCCCATGACGTGCTGGAATTCATCGAAACCCGAGAGTAGGAACGGCGCCGCCCGCGCCGTCGCCGAGAGGTTGTTGGTCGAGTGAGGAACACGAGGCGAGCAGAGCCGGGTCCCGCGGACCACCCGCGTGGCAATTTCACCCCGCCTGCGCGATACGGCACGGCACAGGACACCGCCCACGAGGCCGCCCCTGCCCCCGAGCCGGCGGCGAGCGCGGGAAGCCGCTTCGCCATGCGCAACTGGCGGGTGGCCACCCGTCTGAACGTCATCCTCCTCATCCCGGTGCTGGTCGCCCTGGTCTTCGGCGGCTTCCGGGTGCAGAGCTCGGTGAAGACCTGGCAGGACGCGGACGACGCGGTGCGGACCGCCAACGCCGTACGTGCCGCCGTGGACTACGCCAACGCCATCCTGAACGAACGCGATCTCAGCGTCGTTCCCCTGCTGGCCGGCGACACCGACAACGAGACCGTCACCGCGACCCGCGCGGCCACCGACCAGGCCGCCGCGAAGTTCGACACGGCCGTCGCCGAGCTGCCCGTGAACGACCGGCTGCAGCGCCGCGTGGAGAACATCCGCGAGGGCGAGAAGGTCCTGGCGAAGCTGCGCGACACGGCCTTCACCCGGCAGCTCCCGGGCGTGCAGACCGAGGAGAAGTACGTCGAGGTCCAGCACCCGCTGATGGAGCTGGCGAACGAGCTGGGCTTCGGCACCAACAGCGTCGCCTCCTACGGCCGCACGCTCTACGCGCTCGAACTGTCGAAGGCCGCCGAGTCGCTGACCCGCTCCATAGGCACCCACCTGCTCGTCGAGGACCGCAGCAAGCTCGCCGACGGCGAGCTGCAGCTCCAGGTCACCGCCTTCACCTCGTACGCCTACCTCCAGCAGGTCGCCCTCGAGGAGTACCGGGGCGGCGGCACCGACGCGGACTACCAGCGGCTGCAGAACGAGCAGGCCGCGGCCCTGGAGAAGGGCAAGGAGCAGGTCGCCGAGGCCGCACAGGCGGCCAAGCAGGCCGGTCAGCCCTTCAAGGCGCCCCCGAGCCTGGAAAACATGATCAAGCTGATCGCCTCCGGTCAGGACCCTGAGCAGCTCAAGAGCCAGGGCGTGACCGCGCAGAGCTGGTTCGGCGCGACCACCCTCGCCTTCGACGCCTACAAGAACGTCGAGCAGCACCTGGCCAACCAGGCCTACAACGACTCGAGCGACATCGCCGACAGCGCCCGCATCGACGCCATCGTCAACTCCGCCGTCGTGCTGATCGCGCTGATCATCGCCTTCATCGTGGCCGCGATGGTCGCCCGCTCCATGAGCAACAGCATGCGCCGCCTGCGCACCTCGGCCTTCGAGGTCGCCGAGCAGCGCCTGCCCAGCCTGGTCGACCAGCTCTCCCGCACCGACCCGGGCAAGGTCGACACCCGCGTCCAGGCGATCCCGATCACCTCCAACGACGAGATCGGCGAGGTCGCCCGCGCCTTCGACCAGATCCACCGCGAGGCGGTACGGCTCGCCGCCGAGCAGGCGCTGCTCCGCGGCAACGTCAACGCGATCTTCACCAACCTCTCCCGCCGCAACCAGGGCCTCATCCAGCGCCAGCTGACGCTGATCACGGACCTGGAGAACAACGAGGCGGAGCCGGACCAGCTGGAGAACCTCTTCAAGCTGGACCACCTGGCGACCCGTATGCGCCGCAACGGCGAGAACCTCCTGGTCCTCGCCGGCGAGGAGCCCGGCCGCCGCTGGAACCAGCCGGTCCCGCTGGTCGACGTGCTGCGCGCGGCGGCCTCCGAGGTGGAGGCGTACGCCCGTATCGAGCTGGTCGGCATCCCGGAGACCGAGATCCACGGCACCGCCGTGACCGACCTCGTGCACCTGCTGGCCGAGTTGCTGGAGAACGCCACCACGTTCTCCTCGCCGCAGACCAAGGTGCGGGTCACCGCGACGCGGCTGCCCGACGGCCGCGTCATGGTCGAGATCCACGACAAGGGCATCGGCCTCACGGCCGAGGACTTCGCGGACATCAACCACAAGCTGGCCGACCCGCCGATCGTCGACGCGTCGATCTCCAAGCGCATGGGCCTGTTCGTGGTCGGCCGCCTGGCCGACCGGCACGGCATACGCGTCCAGCTCCGTCCCTCCGGCGAGCAGGCGGGCACCACCTCGCTGGTCATGCTCCCCGAGCCGATCACCCACGGTGGCGGCGGCGAGGAGATGCCGCTGGAGGACGACTTCACCGTCTCCCGGATCGTGCCGGAGCTCGAGACCCCGCAGTTCGACGCCTACGGGCCGACCGCCGCCGAACTCGGCTTCGACGACTCGCGCTACGAGCGCGCCGAGGTCCCGAACGACGCCCGCTCGCTCGACCCGGTCGGCCGTTCGCTCATGCGCGACCAGCGCCGCGCCCAGCTGGAGGCCGCGGCCGGCGACCGCACCGCGGAGCGCCCGCCCTTCGAGGGCGATGCGCAGGAGACGGGCTTCCAGGACGGCTACCAGGAGTCCGGCGCCGAGGCCGCGTTCCAGGAGACCCCCTTCCAGGACAACGGCTTCCCGGCCAACGGCTACGCCGAGCAGGGCTACCAGGAGCCGCAGGCCCAGCCGTTCCCGGAGCAGCACGGCTACGACGCGCAGCCCGGGTTCCAGGAGCCGGCGTACACCGAGGGCGCCTACGCGGAGCAGGGATACGCCGCTCCGCAGAACGGCTACGCCCAGGACGACTGGCAGCAGCAGAACGGCTACGCCCAGGAGCAGTGGACGGCAGCACCCGGCGGCGAGCTGCCGCAGGCGGCCCAGCAGCAGGGCTTCCCCGCCCAGGCCGCGACCGATTCCGCCGCAGCCGCCCCCTTCGGGGCCCCGGAGCGCGTAGGCTTCGACCAATCGGGTCCGACCACCGGCCCGCTGCAGTCCTCGGTGACCGACGCGGGACTGCCGCGCCGCGACCGCGGATGGCAGCAGTCCGGCCCGGCGGCCCCGGCGCAGCCGGAACCCCAGTCGGCGGAAGCCTTCCCGGCGCAGCCGGCGCCCTCCGCACCGGCGCCGGACGGGGAGTCGTCCTCCGACTGGCGCTCCACGAACGACGAGAACTGGCAGCGGGCCGAACAGGCCCGTAAGCCCAAGGCGGGCGGGGTCACCCCCTCCGGCCTGCCCCGGCGGGTCCCCAAGGCCAACCTGGTCCCGGGCACCGCCCAGCAGACTCCGCAGGGTGGACCGATGGTCTCCCGTGCACCCGAGGACGTCCGCGGCCGGCTGAGCAATCTCCGGCGCGGTGTCCAGCAGGGACGCACTGCGGGAACTGACACGAACGGCCAGGGCTTCGGCCCCAAGCACCAGGAGCGTTAGTTGAGTCCGATGAGCCAGGCGGCACAGAACCTGAACTGGTTGATCACCAGTTTCGTGGACCAGACCCCGGGGGTCTCCCATACGGTTGTGGTCTCTGCCGACGGCCTGCTGCTGGCGATGTCCGAAGGATTCCCGCGGGACCGCGCGGACCAGCTGGCCGCGGTGGCCTCCGGTCTGACCTCGCTGACCGCGGGTGCCTCGCGCATCTTCGAGGGCGGCCACGTGAACCAGACCGTCGTGGAGATGGAGCGCGGCTTCCTCTTCATCATGTCCGTCTCGGACGGTTCCTCGCTGGCCGTGCTGGCGCACCCGGAGTGCGACATCGGCCTCGTGGGCTACGAGATGGCCCTGCTGGTCGATCGGGCGGGCAATGTGCTCACCCCCGATCTGCGTGCGGAATTGCAGGGCAGCCTGCTCAACTAACGGACAGGCATGCGGGCGCGTCTGGGGACCCGTAGGGTTTTCAGACGCGCTACCCAGCTGGAGGAGGAACCGTGGCAACGCCCCCAGGCGGAGATCAGTACGGCAATCACCAACAGCAGCCGCCCCTGAAGCGGTTCAACTTCCCCTCGGCACCGAGCCAGGAGCCACCCCCCACCCACGGTGGGGGGCATCCCGGCCCCATGCCGCCGCACCGGCAGCCGAGGATCCAGCCGTACGAACCCCCGCAGGCGCCACCGCCTCGGACAGCGCAGACCGGGCGCGCCAGGACGCCGTCCGGTCTGGTACGCCCCTACGCCATGACCGGTGGCCGCACCCGGCCGCGCTACCAGCTCGCCATCGAGGCACTGGTCAGCACGACCGCCGACCCGGCCCAGCTGCGGGGCCAGTTGCCGGAGCACCAGCGGATCTGCATCCTCTGCCGGGAGATCAAGTCGGTCGCGGAGATCTCCGCGCTCCTCTCCATCCCCCTCGGCGTCGCCCGAATCCTCGTCGCCGACCTGGCGGAGGCCGGGCTCGTCGCCATTCACCAGCCCGGTGGCGACGATGCCTCGGGCGGACAGCCAGACGTGACACTGCTCGAAAGGGTGCTCAGTGGACTTCGCAAGCTCTAGCGGTCCAGCTCGCTCAACCACCTCGGCGAAGATCGTGGTGGCGGGCGGCTTCGGCGTGGGCAAGACCACGTTCGTCGGTGCCGTATCGGAGATCAACCCGCTGCGTACCGAAGCCGTGATGACCTCCGCCTCCGCGGGGATCGACGATCTGACGCACGCGCCGGACAAGACCACCACGACGGTGGCCATGGACTTCGGCCGTATCACCCTGGACGAGGACCTGATCCTCTACCTGTTCGGTACGCCGGGCCAGGACCGCTTCTGGTTCATGTGGGACGACCTGGTGCGCGGCGCCATCGGCGCGGTCGTCCTGGTCGACACCCGCCGGCTGGCCGACTGCTTCCCGGCCGTCGACTACTTCGAGAACAGCGGCCTGCCGTTCGTCATCGCCCTCAACGGCTTCGACGGGCACCAGCCGTACAACCCGGAGGAGGTCCGCGAGGCCCTCCAGATCGGCCCCGAGGCGCCGATCATCATCACGGACGCCCGGCACCGGGCCGAGGCGAAGAGCGCGCTCATCACGCTCGTCGAGCACGCCCTGATGGCGCGGCTGCGGTAGCGGTTCCCGCTCCCGAGCACGACGCGAAAGGCCCCGCACGAGATGTGCGGGGCCTTCGCGCTGCCTGGGGAGCCGCGGCGGCGCCGCGGCCGCGCTCCGGGCCGGGGACGCGTCGTGGTGCCCCCATACGACGACGGCGGCGCGGCACCCGGGAGGGGTGCCGCGCCGCCGTGCGGGACCGGAGGGGTCAGCTGCGCCAGCTGTGCGGCGCGCTGAAGCCGGACTGCCGCTCCAGGCGGCGCCAGCCGGCCGTGGAGCGGGGCTTGACGTAGTCGGTCGCGTCCTGGCCCTGGGCCGCGGCGCGGGCGAGCAGGACAGCGGTGAGGGCGGCCAGCTCCTCGTCACTGGCGTGGCCGCGCTCCACGCGCACGAGCGCGGCGGAGGTGCTGTCGGCAGGGGTGCTCACGGGGTTCGTCTCTCCCTTACTGGGGCGGGTTGCCGTGCTTGCGGGACGGCAGGTCGGCGTGCTTGGTGCGCAGCATCGCGAGCGAGCGGATGAGGACCTCGCGCGTCTCCGCGGGGTCGATCACGTCGTCCACCAGGCCGCGCTCGGCGGCGTAGTAGGGGTGCATCAGCTCGGACTTGTACTCCTTCACCATGCGGGCGCGCATGGCGTCGGGGTCGTCGGCCTCGGCGATCTGACGGCGGAAGATCACGTTGGCGGCGCCTTCGGCGCCCATGACGGCGATCTCGTTGGTCGGCCAGGCGTAGGTCAGGTCGGCGCCGATCGACTGGCTGTCCATGACGATGTAGGCACCTCCGTACGCCTTCCGCAGGATCAGCGAGATCCGCGGCACGGTCGCGTTGCAGTACGCGTACAGCAGCTTGGCGCCGTGCCGGATGATGCCACCGTGCTCCTGGTCGACGCCCGGCAGGAAGCCGGGGACGTCCAGAAGGGTGATGAGCGGGATGTTGAAGGCGTCGCACATCTGCACGAAGCGCGCGGCCTTCTCGCTGGCCTCGATGTCGAGGACGCCGGCGAGGGAGGCGGGCTGGTTGGCGATGATGCCGACGACCTGGCCGTCGAGGCGGGCCAGGGCCACGATGATGTTGGTCGCCCAGCGCTCGTGGATCTCCAGGTACTCGCCGTCGTCGACGAGCTCCTCGATCACCTGGTGCATGTCGTACGAGCGGTTGCCGTCGGCCGGGACGATGTCCAGCAGGACGTCGGAGCGCCGGTCGGCCGGGTCCGCGGCGGGGGCCGACGGCGGGTTCTCGCGGTTGTTCTGCGGCAGCATCGACAGCAGGTAGCGGACCTCCTCCAGGCAGGTCTGCTCGTCGTCGTACGCGAAGTGCGAGACACCGGAGACCTCGGAGTGGACGTCGGCGCCGCCGAGCCCGTTCTGGGAGATCTTCTCGCCGGTGACGGCCTGGACGACGTCCGGGCCGGTGATGAACATCTGGGAGGTCTCCCGGACCATGAACACGAAATCGGTCAGGGCCGGGGAGTACGCGGCGCCGCCGGCGCAGGGGCCGAGCATCACGGAGATCTGCGGGATCACACCGGAGGCGCGGGTGTTGCGCTGGAAGATGCCGCCGTAGCCGGCGAGCGCCGAGACGCCCTCCTGGATACGGGCACCGGCGCCGTCGTTCAGCGAGACCAGCGGGGCGCCGGCCGCGATGGCCATGTCCATGATCTTGTGGATCTTGCTGGCGTGGGCCTCGCCCAGCGCGCCGCCGAAGATCCGGAAGTCATGGGCGTACACGAAGACGGTCCGTCCGTGGACGGTGCCCCAGCCGGTGATGACACCGTCGGTGTAGGGCTTCTTCGACTCCAGGCCGAATCCGCTGGCGCGGTGCCGGCGCAGCGGCTCCACCTCGTTGAAGGAGCCCTCGTCGAGCAGCAGCTCGATGCGCTCGCGCGCGGTCAGCTTGCCCTTGGCCTTCTGGGCCTGGGTGGCCTTCTCGCTGGGGCCGAGCCGGACCTGCTCGCGGATGGCGTGCAGTTCCGCGACGCGCCCGCGCGCGTCGTTCGCCGGCTGCGCGGCCTCTTCGGCCCCTTCGGCCTCGGCGGGCTGGGTCGGCACCTCGTCCAAAACGCTCATGCCATCGACCATACGAGCGGAGGGCCGTCAAAATCGGCGTCGACTTCGTACAGTGTCCGGACCCGCTTCATGGAGCATCTGGACAGAACCAACACAAGAAAGGCCCCGCACGGCACGTGCGGGACCTTTTCTTTGTAGCGGTTGTCCACCCGGACTCAACGGGAGCGCTACCTTCCGGATACCGCCTCGGCCAGCGCAAGGACACGCCGGGCGTCATCCACATGGAGGTTCTCGATCATCCGGCCGTCCACCGTGACCACCCCCCGGCCCTCGGCCACGGCCTCCTCGAAGGCCTCGATGATGCGCCGCGCCTTGTCGGCCTCCTCCGGCGAGGGGGCGAAGACCCTGTTGCAGACCTCCACCTGCCGGGGGTGGATCAGGGTCTTCCCGTCGAAGCCGAACCGCCGGCCCTGGACGCACTCCGCCTCGAAGCCGCTCTCGTCGGTGACGTCGTTGTAGACACCGTCCAGGATCACCTTGCCGGCCTCGCGGGCGCCCAGCAGGGCCAGCGACAGCCCGGTGAGCAGCGGGGCACGGCCGGGGACGTGCTCGGCGTGCAGCTCCTTGGCGAGGTCGTTGGTACCCATGACCAGTACGCGCAGCCGCTCGGAGGCCGCCGCGACGGCACGGGCGTCCAGCATCGCGCGCGGGGTCTCCACCATCGCCCAGATGGCCGTGCGGTCGGGGGCGCCCGCGGCCTCCAGGGCGCGCTCGACGGCGTGCACCGTCGCGGCCGAGTCGACCTTGGGGACGACCACGGCGTCCGGGCCCGCCTCGGCGGCGGCCCGCAGGTCGTCCTCGTGCCAGGGCGTACCGGGCGAGTTCACCCGGATGGCGACCTCCCGGTACCCGTACTCGCCGGAGGCGGCGGCCGCGGCGACCCGCTTGCGTGCCTCGGGCTTGGCGTCGGGCGCGACGGAGTCCTCCAGGTCGAGGATGAGCGCGTCGGTGGGGAGGGTCTTCGCCTTCTCCAGGGCGCGCTCGTTCGCGCCGGGCATGTAGAGGACGGAGCGGCGCGGCCGCAGGATCGCGTCGGTCATCGGTTCTGCTCCTGCTCCTTGTACGCGGCCTCGTACGCCTGCGCCAGCTCCGGGTCGCGGGCGGCCAGCGCCTCGGCGAGCTCGACGACGACGTGGCACTGCTTGACCGTGGCGTCGTCCTGCATCTTGCCGTCGATCATCACGGCGCCGGTGCCGTCGCCCATGGCGTCGATGACCCTGCGCGCCCAGGCCACGTCGGCGGGCGCCGGGGAGAAGACCCGCTTGGCGATGTCGATCTGCACCGGGTGCAGGCTCCACGCGCCGACGCAGCCGAGCAGGAAGGCGTTGCGGAACTGGTCCTCGCAGGCGGTGGTGTCCTTGATGTCGCCGAAGGGCCCGTAGTAGGGCAGGATCCCGTGCGCCGCGCAGGCGTCGACCATGCGCGCGATCGTGTAGTGCCACAGGTCCTGCTGGAAGGTCAGCCGCGGCAGCTCCATCCCGGGATCCTTGGGGTCCTCCCGCACGAGGTACCCCGGGTGCCCGCCGCCGACGCGGGTGGTCTTCATGCGGCGGCTCGCCGCGAGGTCGGCGGGGCCGAGGGAGATGCCCTGCATCCGGGGGCTCGCCCCGGCGATCTCCTCGACGTTCGCGACGCCCGTCGCGGTCTCCAGGATCGCGTGGACGAGGATCGGCCGCCCGATGCCCGCCTTGGCCTCCAGCTGGGCCAGCAGCCGGTCGACGTAGTGGATGTCCTCCGCGCCCTCGACCTTGGGCACCATCACGACGTCGAGCTTGTGGCCGATCTCGGTGACCAGGGTCAGCAGGTCGTCCAGCGCCCACGGCGAGTCGAGGCTGTTGATCCGGGTCCACAGCTGGGTGTCGCCGAAGTCCTGGGCCTTGGCCGTGGCGACCAGCCCCGCACGGGCGGCCTCCTTGCGGTCGGCCGAGACGGCGTCCTCCAGGTTGCCCAGCAGGACGTCCACCTTGGGGGCGATGGTGGGGACCTTCGCCGCCATCTTCTCGTTGCTCGGATCGAAGAAGTGGATCATCCGCGACGGCCGGAACGGCACTTCCCGTACGGGGGCCGGGGCCCCCACGGCCAGCGGTCGGAAGAAGTCCTTCGCGGAACGCATGCGGTCTCCCAGGGTTCGAGGGTGGGGAGCGTACGGCGCTCACCCTATGATCCGCGGGGTCCTCGCGTTACCGGTCGGTACGTGTGCCGTTGGTCACCGGTCGGTCACCGGCGGCAGACGGTAGGTCAGATCCGGCTCGCCCTCCTCGTTCTCGGTGCCCCCGCTGCCGGGGACGGCACGGAAGCCGTGCCGTTCGTAGAACGCGCGTGCCGCGGTGTTGCGCCGGAAGACGTGCAACGACAGTGGGCCGTCCGGGTGATGGCGCACGACCTCGTCGAGCAGCCGCGTGCCGATGCCGCGTCCGCGCACGTCGGGCCGCAGGTAGAGATGCTCCAGCCAGTCGCCCCCGAGTGCCGCGAAGCCGACCGCGGCACCGGTCCCGGTCTCCTCCGCGAGCCACACCCTGCACTGCTCCAGGACGACGTTCGCGACCCACCACCGGGTCTCCTCGTCGCTGTGCAGCCGGGGCAGCCAGGGCATCGCGGCCTCCCGGGAGGCGAGGAACACCGCGGTGATCGCGTCCGCGTCCTCGGCCCGCGCGGGTCTGATCCTCGGCGTCGTGTCGTCGGTCACGCGATGACGGTACGCCGGGCGCGGGAGCGTGATCGAATGGGTTTCTCCGCCCCGGGAAGGACGAGCCCCATGACCGCCGCGACCGTGCACTCGCTGACCTGCTACCCCGTCAAGGGCTGCGCCGGCGTGCCCCTGACCGGCGCGGCCGTCACCGCTACCGGCCTGGTCCACGACCGTACGTTCATAGTGGTCGACGCGGCCGACGGATCCTTCCGCAGCCAGCGGACGCTCCCGCGGATGGCGGTGGTGCGCGCGGACGTCACCGACGACGGCAAGCACCTGTCGCTGTCGGCGCCCGGGGCCGGGGAACTGACGCTGGAGGTGGCGTACGAGGGGCCTTCGCGCGAGGTCGTCCTGTTCGACCGGCCGCTGGGGCCGGCGGTGGACCAGGGCGAGGAGGCAGCGCACTGGTTCTCCGAGGCGCTGGGTGCGCCCTCGCGCCTGGTGCGGGTCCGTCCGGGCTTCGACCGGGACGGCTGGGGCGAGCACCCGGGCAAGGTCAACTTCGCCGACGCGCACGCCCTTTCCGTGGCCTCGCTGGCCTCGCTCGACGACCTCAACAGGCGCATCACCGAACGCGGCGGCACACCCGTGCCGGTGGACCGCTTCCGCCCCAACATCGCGGTCGCCGGCTGGAGCGAGCCCCACACCGAGGACCGGGCGCGGCTCATGGACGTCGGCACCGCCCGCCTCGGCTACTCCGTGCGCGCGATGCGCTGCTCCGTACCGCTGGTCGACCAGGCGACCGGCCGTACCGCCGGACCCGAGCCGGTGCGCACCCTGGCCGGCTACCGGCGGGAGCCGGAGTACGGCAACAAGGTGAGCTTCGCGATGAAGGCGGCGGTGCTCCGGCCGGGCACGATCGCAGTGGGCGACCCGGTGGAGGTCCGGTCCTGGGCGTGAGCGTCGTCGGTGTGCGGGACCGCCCGCGGCACGGCCGGGACCGTGCCGCGGGCGGCTCCGCGGGCACGGATCAGCAGCCGCCGCAGTTGTAGTACAGGACGTCCCAGTGGTTGCCCTCGTCGGCGTAGATGTTGCCCGAGCCGGAGCGGTACTGGGGTGCGCCGTCACCGCGCAGGCCGATGTAGGTGAAGACGCCGTGGATGTAGTTGGTGACGCAGCTGTTCTTGCCGTAGTCGAGCTTGTAGCCGTTCCAGTGCGAGTAGGTGCCGCTCGCGTGGCCGGTCTCGGTGCCGCCGGTGATGTTCAGGGCGCAGCCGGTGGCGCCCTTCAGCGTCACCGCGCCCTGTGCGGTCGGCTGGTTGAGCTGGTCGAAGGACGTGCAGGTCGCGTTGTTGCGGTTGGAGCAACCGCCTGACGAGGACCAGGTGATCCCGGCGTTGCGGAACATCGTCGTGGCCTGGGCGTGCGTCAGTTTCGTGACGGCGTAGGCGTCGTGGGACGCGGTCAGACCGACGCCGGGGGCGAACAGCACTCCGAGCGCGAGGACGAGCGCGCTCAGGACGGAGCGGAACTTCATGGGGATTCCTCCTGCTGGGGACCGTGCTTCCGGTGGGGCGGCGGTGCAGGTGGAGCAGGGAGCAGGAGGAGTGTGCCCGGTGTTCTACGCGCGTATGCGCGGCACTTGGAGCGTGCGGGGCGCTAGTTGCTGCACTTGGCGTTGTAGCCGACGTTGTAGCCGCTGGAGTAGCCCGACTTGTACTTCGCGTTCGTGGTCTCCGGGCTGTAGGAGTCGTAGTACGAGCAGGACTTCCCGTCGAAGCGTCCGTCGAGAAGCCCGGCGTTGTAACCCTGCTGGTACTTCGGGTCGTCCTTGGTGGGAGCCTGCTGCGCGGACGCCGTCGCGTGGTGCGAGGTGTCCGCGGACGCCGTTGCCGGTACCGCCGACGAGAACGCCAGCGCCGCGGCCGCGACGAGGGGGCTTGCCAGCAATGCGATGCTTCGCTTGGCGCGCATGAATTTCTTCTTCCCTGGAATCTGGTACGCGCGGATGGTGCGCTCGACCCGGCCGGGGACGCATGGAGGACATGCGAAGCGGGCCCGGAGGGCGAAATCTGCAATGCGGTGCGCCGGGCACCATGACAGCCGGTCGATTCCGACTGCGCACGCCATCTGACCTGCGGATCAAGTCATCCCACGTCGATGACGCCGATAATTCGACCGTAACGACCCGGGCGCCGGGTGTCCACTCATGGACACGTGCTCTTCTTGGGACGGATCAATCACCCGGAATTACCGGGTGAGAATTCCGGTGCCCACGGCAATTATTCCGGCGCGGCGGACGCGGGTTATCACGCCGCGTCCGCCGTGTCGGGCCCTTCAGTCGTTCCGGCGCGGCTCCACGCCGGCCCGCAGCAGCCCGTACGCGTAGGCGTCCTCCAGTGCCTGCCAGGAGGCGGCGATGACGTTCTCGCCGACACCGACGGTGGACCATTCGCAGCTGCCGTCGGAGGTGGAGACCAGCACCCGGGTGATGGACTCCGTGCCGTGCTTGCCCTCCAGGATGCGGACCTTGTAGTCCACCAACTCCAGCTTGGCCAGCTGCGGGTAGGTCCGCTCCAGCGCGACGCGCAGCGCGCGGTCCAGCGCGTTGACCGGGCCGTTGCCCTCGGCGGTGGCGACGATGCGCTGGCCGTCGGCCCACACCTTGACCGTCGCCTCGTTGGCGTGCGTGCCGTCGGGGCGGTCCTCGACGATGGCGCGCCAGGACTCGACCCGGAAGTAGTGCAGCGGCCTGCCCTCCACCTCCTCGCGCAGCAGGAGTTCGAAGGAGGCGTCGGCGGCCTCGTAGGTGTAGCCCTCGAGTTCGCGCTCCTTGACGCGCTCCACGACGCGGCCGACCAGCTCCCGGTCGTCGCCGAGGTCGATGCCGAGCTCTTTGCCCTTGAGCTCCACCGAGGCACGGCCCGCCATGTCGGAGACCAGCATGCGCATGGTGTTGCCGACCAGTTCCGGGTCGATGTGCTGGTAGAGGTCGGGGTCGACCTTGATCGCGGAGGCGTGCAGCCCCGCCTTGTGGGCGAAGGCCGAGATTCCCACGTACGGCTGGTGGGTGGAGGGCGTGAGGTTGACGACCTCGGCGATGGCGTGCGAGATGCGGGTCATCTCGGCGAGGGAACCGGCGGGCAGGACCTTGCGGCCGTACTTGAGTTCCAGCGCCGCGACGACCGGGAAGAGGTTGGCGTTGCCGACCCGCTCGCCGTAGCCGTTGGCGGTGCACTGGACGTGGGAGGCGCCCGCATCGACGGCGGCGAGGGTGTTGGCGACGGCGCAGCCGGTGTCGTCCTGGGCGTGGATCCCCAGGCGGGCTCCGGTGTCGGCGAGCACGGTGCGGACGACGGCGGTGATCTGGGCGGGGAGCATCCCGCCGTTGGTGTCGCAGAGGACGACGACATCGGCGCCGGCGTCGTGGGCGGTACGCACGACCTCCTTGGCGTACCCCGGGTTGGCCCGGTAGCCGTCGAAGAAGTGCTCGCAGTCGACGAAGACCCGTCGGCCCTGGGAACGCAGGTGGGAGACGGTGTCCCGGACCATCTCCAGGTTCTCCTCGAGCGTGGTGCGCAGGGCCAGCTCGACATGCCGGTCATGGGACTTGGCGACCAGCGTGATGACCGGGGCTCCCGACTCCAGCAGCGCCCTGACCTGCGGATCCTCCGCGGCGTTGCCGCCGGCGCGGCGCGTGGCGCCGAACGCCACCAGTTGGGCGTGCCGCAGGTCCAGCTCCGCGGCGGCGCGGGCGAAGAACTCGGTGTCGCGCGGGTTGGCACCCGGCCAGCCGCCCTCGATGAAGCCCACCCCGAAGTCGTCCAGGTGCCGGGCGATCGTCAGCTTGTCGGCGACGGTGAGGTTGATGCCCTCGCGCTGCGCGCCGTCGCGCAGCGTGGTGTCGAAGACGTGGAAGCTGTCGTCCAGTACGGCCGTCATGGTTCGTTCCAACTCCTGTCGGGTGAGTGGTTCCGGAAGACCGGGCTCCACTTGCCCCCATCATCCCTCGCGCTGCGCCGCCTCCGGCGCGGGTGGGCCGGGAAACGAAAAAACCCCTCGCGGGTGCGAGAGGTCTGCGCGCGGGTCTGGGACACGGTGGTCGCTTCCGCGATGGTCTGCGGTTCGGCGATCACTGAGGACCGGCGCGCCTGCTGCCGATAATCATGGCGAACGAGGGCACATCGGCAGTCTGCCACAGGACCCGCGGACGTGGGACACGGTCTCAGAATGCGGGCACCGGGCCGGCGGGGGCCGCGGCGGCCGCGTCCGCTCCGGCCCGGGCAGCAGCGCCGCCCCCGGCCGCGAGCCTTCCGTCAGCCCGCGGGGGCCGGGGTGAGGGCGTCGTCCAGGAACTCCTTGACGTGCTCCAGGGTCTGCCCGCGGTCCGTCCCCGGCAGCCCGATGACCAGGGGCACCCCGAAGCCGTCCAGCAGCGCCCGCAGCCGCACGGTGAAGCGCTCGGGGTCCAGGGGCCGGAAGTCGCCGCGCGAGATGCCCTCGGCGAGCAGGGCGACCAGGTCGCGGTGCCAGACCAGTTCGAGATCGAGCTGGCGGCGCAGCACGTCCTCGGCGGCCGTCGTCCTGTTCCAGATCTCGGACCACAGCGTCCAGCGCGGGTCGCGGCGCCCGTCGGGAAGGTAGAGGTCGATCACGGCGTCGAGCCGCTCCCGAGGCGCGGAGGGGCCGCCCAGCACCCGCCGGCGCTCGGCGGCGAGCTGCTCCTCGCTCCATTCGAGGGTCTGCAGCAGCAGCTCGTCCTTGCTGCCGAAGTAGTAGAGGACGTGCCCGCTGCTCATGCCGACCTGCCGGCCGATGCCCGCGATGGTCAGCTCGGCGAGCCCGCGCTCGGCGATGGTCGCCATGGCGGCGGCCATCACGTCCTCGCGCGGCTGCTTGAGCCGCCGCCGCGGGCGGGCGGGTCCGGTCACTGTTCCTCCGGAGGTGGTGGGGCGGTCACACCTGGGGCTGCTGCTGGGTGATGCAATGAATACCACCACCGTGGGCGAAGATCGTACGAGCGTCCACCAGCACGACCTCCCGGTCCGGGAAGAGCCGCTCGAAGACCGCCTTGTTGACCTCGTCGGCGGGGTCGTCGAAGGCGCACAGGACCACGGCGCCGTTGCAGAGGTAGTGGTTGACGTAGGAGTGGTCGACCAGCTCGCCGTCCGCCTCCCGGACCTGCGGCGCGGGCAGCTCCACGACCTCCAGCGGCCGGCCCCGGGCGTCGGTGGCGGCTCGCAGCAGGGACGCGGCCTCCCGCGAGACGGCGTGGTCGGGGTGGGCCGGGTCCTGCTGGCTGTGGACGACGACCACGCCGGGGCGGACGAAGGCCGCCACGATGTCGACGTGCCCGCGGGTGCCGAAGCGCCCGTAGTCGGCGGTGAGACCGCGGGGCAGCCAGATCGCCTTGCGGGTGCCGAGGAAGGCGTGGACCTCGGCCTCCGCGCGCTCCCTCGTCCAGCCCGGATTGCGGCCCGGGTCGAGTTGCACGGTCTCGGTGAGCAGCACGGTGCCCTCGCCGTCGACATGGATGCCGCCGCCCTCGTTGACGAAGGAGGTGGCGTAGCGGGCGGCGCCGGCCCGCCCGGCGACGAAGGCGCCGATCTGCGCGTCGTGCCCCCAGGCCGCCCATTCCTGGGCGCCCCAGCCGTTGAACGTCCAGTCGGCGGCCGCGAGGCGCCCGCCGCCGGTCAGGAAGGTCGGGCCCATGTCGCGCATCCAGGCGTCGTCCAGCGGCGCCTCGGCGACCGTGACGTCCGCGCCGCCGGAGCCGAGCAGCTCCCTGGCCCCCGCCGCGTCCTCGGGCCGGGCCACGACCGTCACCGGCTCGAAGCGGGCGACCGTCAGGGCCACCGCGGCCCAGGCGGCGCGGGACTGGGCGAGGTCCTCCGCGCCGTCGAAGGTGACGCTGGGCGACGGCCACGCCATCCAGGTGCGGGTGTGCGGGGCCCACTCGGGCGGCATGGTGTAGCCGTCGGCGGCGGGGGTGCTGGGCATGGCGCTGGTCCTTGTCACAAGAAGTAGAGACGGCTGAGCGACACCTGCTCCGCGGGCTCGGAGCGCAGCGGATCGCCGTCGAGGGTCACCAGGCCCGTCGTGCCCTCCACGTCCACCTGCCCGGTACGGGAGTTGAGGACGAGGTCGGCCGGACCGATGCCGCGGGTGCCGCGCACGGCGACGCGACGGCGCCGGGTGGGCATCCGGTCGTGCTCCAGCTCCAGTGCGGGGCGGGCCACGAACGCCACTGACAGGTCGGCGGCGGTGGCGCCGTGGGCCCCGAACAGCGGGCCGAGGACGAGCGGTTCGCAGGTGTCGGTGGCGGCGTTGGGATCGCCGGTGACCCCGTACGCGGGGAAGCCGGACTTGAGCACCATCTGCGGCTTGGCGCCGAAGTACTGAGGCCGCCACAGCACGATGTCGGCGAGCTTGCCGACCTCGATCGAGCCGATCTCGTGGGCGAGGCCGTGGGCGATCGCCGGGTTGATGGTCAGCTTGGCGACGTAGCGCAGCACGCGGGCGTTGTCGTCGTCCGGGCCGTCCCCCTCCAGGGGGCCGCGCTCGGCCTTCATCTTCCCCGCCATCGCGAAGGTGCGGCGCACGGTCTCGCCGGCGCGGCCCATGCCCTGGGCGTCGGAGGAGGTGATGCCGATCGCGCCCAGGTCGTGCAGCACGTCCTCGGCGCCCATCGTGCCGGCGCGGATGCGGTCGCGGGCCATGGCCGCGTCGCCCGGCAGGTCGGGCTTGAGGTCGTGGACGGAGACGATCATCCCGTAGTGCTCGCCGACCGCGTCCCGGCCGAAGGGCAGGGTGGGGTTGGTCGAGGAGCCGATGACGTTGGGCACGCCCGCCATCTTCAGGACGTTGGGCACGTGCCCGCCGCCGCAGCCCTCGATGTGGAAGGCGTGGATCGTCCGGCCCTCCAGCACGCGCAGGGTGTCCTCCACGGACAGGCACTCGTTCAGGCCGTCGCTGTGCAGGGCGACCTGGACGTCGTACTCCTCCGCGACGCGCAGCGCGGTGTCCAGGGCGCGGGTGTGGGCGCCCATGTCCTCGTGGACCTTGAAGCCGGACGCGCCGCCCTCGGCGAGCGCCTCGACCAGCGGCGCCGGGTCGGAGGACGAACCGCGCCCGAGGAAGCCGATGTTGACGGGCCAGGCGTCGAAGGCGTTGAACGCGTGGCGCAGCGCCCAGGGCGAGTTGACGCCGACGCCCCAGACGGGCCCGAACTCCTGGCCGATGATCGTCGTGACCCCGGAGGCGAGCGAGGCCTCCATGATGCGCGGGGACAGCAGGTGGACATGGGTGTCCACGGCTCCGGCGGTGGCGATCAGCCCCTCACCGGACACGATGGAGGTGCCCGTGCCGACCACGACGTCCACCCCGTCGAGGGTGTCGGGGTTGCCTGCCCGGCCGATGGCGTGGATGCGGCCCTCGCGGATGCCGACGGACACCTTGCGGATGCCGACGGCCGCGTCGATGACCAGGACGTTGCTGATCACCACGTCGCAGGTCTCGCGGACGGCGGCGGCCTTGAGCGCCAGCCCGTCGCGGGCGGTCTTGCCGAACCCGGCCAGGAACTCGTCGCCGGGCCGCTGGGAGTCCGACTCGACGCGGACCACCAGGCCCGAGTCGCCCAGCCGGACCCGGTCCCCCGCACGCGGTCCGTGCACGGCGGCGTACTCGTAGGGGTCCATGCTCATCGCTGCGCTCCCAGGTATCCGCAGGCGGCGGCCCGCCGCAGCGCCTCCGCCTTCGCGCCGGGCGCGTCGAGCGGGCCGTCGACGAGCCCGGCGAAACCGATCACCACGCGGTCGCCGCCGATCGGGACCAGCCCGACCTCCCGCTCCTCCCCCGGCCCGAAGCGCACGGACGAGCCTGCCGGGACGTGCAGCCGCATGCCGTACGCCGCCGAACGGTCGAAGTCCAGCCGGGGGTTGGCCTCGAAGAAGTGGAAGTGCGAGGTCACGCTGACCGGTACGGAGGCGGTGTTGCGCACGGCCACCACCGCCTCCGGGGACCGCTCGGGCCGGGCCGGGCCGGGCAGCACCGCCCCGGGCGCCTCCGCCTCCAGCGAGCCCCCGCCGATCGGGTCGGGGACCACGGCCAGTCGCGAGCCGTCGTCGAAGACGGCCTCCACGTGGACCTCGGTGACGACGTCCGCCACGCCGGGCAGCACGTCCCCGGGACCGAGCACGGTACGGCCGGCCTCGACGGCCTCCGCGAGGCGCGCGCCGTCCCGCGCGGCCTCGCAGACGGCGTCGGCGATCAGTGCGGTGGCTTCGGGCACGTTGAGCCGCAGCCCGCGCGCACGGCGGGCCCGGGCCAGCTCCGCGGCGCCGAACAGCAGCAGCCGGTCGCGCTCGGTCGGAGTGAGCCTCACGCCTGGACACCTCCCATGTCGACCTCCCACATCGATCACCGATTAGAGCACCACTCTAAACCTGAAAGACACCCATGGGAAGTATTGACGTCGGGAAGCGGTCAGAGGAAATTGAGTGGCGTTCAAACTTTCCCGGCACGGCAAGGGAGCCCGCCATGCAGATCGAACAACGCGGAGTGGACACCGTCCCCGACGAGGAGCGGACCAGTCGTCCCCGCGATCTGGTGAGCATCCTGCTGGGCTCCAACCTCGCGCTGGGCGTGATCGTCTTCGGCTGGCTCCCCGTCTCGTTCGGTCTCGGCTGGTGGGCCTCCTTCACCTCCCTGCTCGTGGGCACCGTGGTCGGCACGGTGCTGGTCGCGCCGCTCGCGCTGGTCTCGCTGCGCACGGCCACCAACCTGTCCACGAGCAGCGGCGCGCACTTCGGCGTGCGCGGCCGGCTGCTCGGCTCGGTCATCGGGCTGCTGCTGTCGCTGGGCTACACCGCGCTGACCCTCTGGGTCGGCGGCGACGCCGTCGTCGGCTGCCTCGACCGGCTCGTAGGGCTCCCGGCGGGCGGCTGGAGCTACGCCGTGGTCTACGCCCTGCTCGCGGCCTGCACCGCCACGTCCGCGGTCTTCGGCTACCGGATGCTGCTGCGACTCAGCCGCGCCCTGTCCATAGGGCTGACGGTGCTGCTGGTGATAGGGGTCGTCGCGTACGCGGGGGACTTCACCACGGCCGCGCCCGCCGGCACGGAGTACCTGCTCGGCGGCTTCTGGCCGACCTGGCTGCTCGCCACGGTCTCGGCGGGCCTGAGCGGGCCGATCGCGTTCATCACCCTGCTGGGCGACTACACGCGCTACATATCGCCGCGCCGCTTCTCCCAACCGCGGGTCTTCCGGGCCACCTGCGCCGGGCTCGTCGCCGGGCTGCTGGTACCCCAGCTCTTCGGCACCTTCACCGCGCTCGCCGTCGGCGCCGGCGAGGACTACGCGGGGCCCCTCGTCGCGGCGGCGCCCGCGTGGTACCTGGTGCTGCTCCTGGTCAACGCCTCGGCCGGCTCGGTGGGCAACGCGGGGCTGATGCTCTACAGCATGGGCCTGGACCTGGACGCGATCCTGCCGCGGGCGACGCGCACGCAGGCGACCTACGTGGTCGCCGCGGTCTCGACGCTGCTGGTCTACCTCGGTCACTTCGCCTGGGCCGCACAGGACGCCATGACCTCGTTCGTCCTGCTGCTCACCGCCGTGGGCACCCCGTGGGCGGTGATCACCCTCATCGGGTTCGCCCGGGTCCGGGGGCGCTACGACGCCGACGCCCTCCAGGTCTACAACCGGCGCGGCCGCGGCGGTCTGTACTGGTACCGCGGCGGCTGGAACGTGCGGGCCGCGGTCGCCTGGGCGGCGGGGTCGGGCATCGGGCTGCTGTCCGTCGACACCCCGGCGTACAGCGGGCCCCTGCTGCCCGTGACCGGCGGGATCGACCTCAGCTTCCTGATATCGGGCGCCGTCACGGCCGCGGTGTACCTGGCGCTCGACGCGGGCCGCCCGCACCCCGCGCCGCCGGCGCGGACGCCGGAACGGATCGCCGTCCCCGTGTGAGACGGGCCGCTCCCCGCCCGGCCCCGCCGTCGCGCGGCAGGAGTGCGGCGCCGCCCGGGCCCTGCCCCGGGCGGCGCCGTACGCGGACGGCGGGCGGTCAGCCGCCCAGGGGGTGCATCCAGCCGTGGGTGTCGGGGGACTGGCCGGTCTGGATGTCGAGCAGCGCCTTGCGCAGCTTCATGGTGACCTCGCCGGACCGGCCGTCGCCGACGGTCCAGTCCGCGCGGGTGGACTTCACGGAACCGACCGGCGTGATGACCGCCGCGGTGCCGCAGGCGAAGACCTCGGTCAGTGATCCGTCCGCGTTGCCGTTCTTCCAGTCGTCCACGGAGATGCGGCCCTCGCCGACCTCGTAGCCGAGGTCGGCGGCGATGCGCAGCAGCGATGCGCGGGTGATGCCGGGGAGGAGGGAGCCGGTGAGCTCGGGGGTGACGATCCTGTCCCCGTACACGAAGTACAGGTTCATGCCGCCCATCTCCTCGATCCAGCGGCGCTCGATCGCGTCGAGCCACACGACCTGGTCGCAGCCGTGCTCGATGGCCTGGGCCTGCGCGACCAGGGAGGCGGCGTAGTTGCCGCCGGCCTTCGCGGCGCCGGTGCCGCCGGGCGCGGCGCGGACGTACTCCTCGGAGAGCCAGACGGAGACCGGCTTGACGCCACCGGGGAAGTAGGCGCCCGCCGGGGAGGCGATGACCATGAACAGGTACTCGTTGGCCGGCTTGACGCCGAGGCCGACCTCGGTGGCGAACATGAACGGACGCAGGTAGAGGGACTGCTCGCCCTGGCTGGGCACCCACTCCTTGTCCTGGCTGACGAGCGCGTCGACGGCGGCGATGAAGGTCTCGACGGGCAGCTCCGGCATGGCCAGGCGGCGGGCGGATGCCTGGAAGCGCTCGGCGTTGGCCTCGGGACGGAAGGTGGCGACGGACCCGTCGGGCTGACGGTAGGCCTTGAGCCCCTCGAAGATCGTCTGCGCGTAGTGCAGCGTCATGTTCGCGGGGTCGATGGAGAGCGGCGCGTACGGCACGAGCTCCGCGTCGTGCCAGCCTCGGCCCTCGGTCCACCGGATCGTCACCATGTGGTCGGTGAAGTGGCGGCCGAAGCCGGGGCTGGCGAGGATCGCCTCGCGCTGCGCGTGGGGCAGCGGGTGCGAGGAGGGCTTGAGCTCGATCGTGGGCGTCGTCATGTGTGGTGTCCTTCGCGTCAGGGTCAGGGCGGACCGCACCCGACGTCCTCAGCTGCTAGGACGTCCGAGTTTCCCCTCGCACAGCGGCCCCACCGCCGATTATCGCAGCGGTGGGGCCGAGGACATACATGCGCGGCCCGGGAGGTGGAGGTCAGTCGTGGTGCGGTCGCTGACCGGCCGGGCCGACTGGCGGAGGCTTGCCCGGCGGTCAGCCGGCTACTCGTGCGGCGAGCGCGTCGCCGATCTCGGAGGTGCTGCGCGCCGCGGAACGCTCGGCGAGGTCCGCGGCGACCGCGGCCTCGATCCGCTCGGCCTCGGCGGTGTAGCCGAGGTGCCGCAGCAGCATGCCGACCGAGAGCACGGTGGCGGTGGGATCGGCCTTGCCCTGGCCGGCGATGTCCGGGGCGGAGCCGTGCACCGGCTCGAACATCGACGGGAACTCACCGCCCGGGTTGATGTTGCCGCTCGCGGCGAGGCCGATGCCACCGGTCACGGCGGCGGCCAGGTCGGTGAGGATGTCACCGAAGAGGTTGTCGGTGACGATCACGTCGAAGCGCTCGGGCTGGGTGACGAAGAAGATCGTCGCCGCGTCGACGTGCAGATAGTCGGTGGCGACCTCGGGGTACTCCTCGCCGACCCGGTCGAAGATGTTCTTCCACAGGTGGCCGGCGTGCACGAGGACGTTGTTCTTGTGGACCAGCGTCAGCTTCCTGCGGGGGCGCGCCTGGGCGCGGGCGTAGGCGTCGCGCACCACGCGCTCGATGCCGAACGCCGTGTTGAGGCTGACCTCGGTGGCCACCTCCTGCGGCGTACCGGTGCGCAGGGAACCGCCGTTGCCGACGTAGGGGCCCTCGGTGCCCTCGCGGACGACGACGAAGTCGATGTCCGGCTCACCGGCCAGCGGACCCTTCACTCCCGGGAAGAGCCGGGAGGGCCGCAGGTTGACGTGGTGGTCGAAGGCGAAGCGGAGCTTCAGCAGCAGGCCGCGCTCCAGGACGCCGGAGGGCACCGAAGGGTCGCCGACCGCGCCCAGCAGGATGGCGTCGTGCGCCTTGAGCTGCTCCAGCTCCGCGTCCGGCAGGGTCTCGCCGGTCTCGTGCCAGCGCTTGGCGCCGAGGCTGTACTCCTTGGTCTCCAGCTTCACGTCCTGCGGAAGGACGGCGGACAGGACCTTGAGGCCCTCTGCCACCACTTCCTGGCCGATTCCGTCACCGGGGATCACTGCGAGACTGATGCTGCGAGACATGGCGAGAACCCTACTCTCCCGTCCAGGGAATGACACGTGATGTCCGCATGGCGGACGCGGTGCGTACCCGCCGGGTGCTGTTCACCCGTCTGACCGTGCTGAGTTGGCGGCGGCGGGGAATTCCCTGTCCATGGACACTCCACGGATGGGCATCGACGAGCACCTCGCCGGCCGTCTGAGCATGGCGGAGCAGCACGCCCACCTGCGGGAGCGGCATTCGCGCAGACGGGTGATCCGGGGCGGCGTCGCGGCCGCCGGGATCGTCGCCGGAGCCGGTGTGCTGGGCGCGTCCGCGTACGCCGGCGGGGAGACTTCCGCGCCGGTGCGCTTCCCCGAGGTGCTCGCCCCGCCGGCCGCCGCCCACGTGGACGGTGCGCTGGTGGCCCCGTTCGGCCGTCACCTGGCCTTCGGCGCCGACCCCGGGACGCAGATGCGCGTCTCCTGGCAGGTACCGCTGCCGGTGCGGGGGCCGTTCGTGCGGGTGGGGCTGCGGCCCTGGGACCTCGGGCAGCGGATCGAGGCCGAGGTGCGCCCGCTGCACACGGCCGCGCTCGGCAAGGAACTGCCCGCGGTGGAGCAGTACTACCTGCACGCGGCGCTCGACGGGCTGCGCCCCGGCACCACGTACTACTACGGCGTGGGGCACCGGGGCTTCGACCCCGCCTTGCCGTCCGCCTACGCCACGATCGGCTCCTTCACCACCGCCCCGGACCCCGCGCAGCGCCGGCCGTTCGTGTTCACGGCCTTCGGCGACCAGGGCGTCAGCTACCACGCGCTGGCCAACGACAGTCTGATCCTGGCTCAGAACCCCGCGTTCCACCTGCACGCGGGCGACATCTGCTACGCCGACGACTCCGGCCACGGCAAGCGGGACGACACCTACGACGCGCGGGTCTGGGACCAGTTCCTCGCCCAGACCGAGAGCGTCGCCGCACGCGTCCCGTGGATGGTCGCGCTCGGCAACCACGACATGGAGGCCTGGTACTCCCCCAACGGCTACGGCGGCCAGGAGGCCCGCTGGACACTGCCGGGCGACGGCCCCGACCCGGCGCGCATCCCCGGCGCCTACTCCTTCGCCTACGGCAACGTGGCCGTCGTCGCGCTGGACGCCAACGACGTGTCGTACGAGATCCCGGCCAACCGCGGGATCAGCGGCGGCCGGCAGACCGCGTGGCTGGACCGGCGACTGGGCGAGCTGCGGGCGCGGCGCGGCACCGACTTCGTGGTCGTCTTCTTCCACCACTGCGCCTACTCGACCACCAGCGCGCACGCCTCAGAGGGCGGGGTGCGCGAGGCGTGGGTGCCGCTCTTCGAGAAGCACCGGGTCGACCTGGTGGTGAACGGGCACAACCACGTCTACGAGCGCACCGACGCGGTGCGCCGCGACGCCGTGGGCAGGGCCGTCCCCGTCGGGGCGACCACCTACCCCGAGCGGGACGGGATCGTCTACGTCACGGCGGGCGGCGCGGGGAAGACCCTGTACGCCTTCCCCGTGCCGGACAGCCACGAAGGGCACGTCAAGGACCTGGAGAGCGTGGACACCTATCGCTGGGTGAAGGGTGCCCACAAGGCCGCGGAGACGGTGGAGTGGTCACGCGTCCGCTACACCGGCCACTCGTTCCTGTCCGTGGAGTCGCAGCCCGCGCCGTCCGGCAGGACGGCACGGCTGGTCGTCTCGGCACTCGCCGAGAACGGCAGACGGATCGATCACTTCACCATCGCGCGCACGGCCAGGTAGGCCAGGCGCCGCAGACGGCTGATCCGGCGGGGCACGAGGGGGCCGCTCATCGCGGCTCGTGACCCGTCGAGCCGCCGTTGTCACGGCGGTCCAGGGCGCGCTGGAGGGCTTCGGCGGCGTTCTTGCGGGCGGTCTCGTCCATGGTGAACAGCTCCCGGAGAAGAAGAGGAGGGTTGTGTCGCCATAGAACGGGGCGGGGAGCGGCGCTGCAGGGGGTGACCTGCCAGAGGTGCGCGGCTGACGTCCGCCGGTCGCTGGTGGAGCGAGACGTTCGGCTTCTACAAAGCTAGGACAGCTCGGCCGATCTGTCTCCACAATTACTCGGACTTCCTACTATCTGAGACGGCGAAGGCCCGGCACCCCACGGAATCGGGGGTACCGGGCCCTGCCCCTTGCGGGCTCGTCCGGGTGACGCGGAGGTCAGCCCATGTGCGGGTAGCGGTAGTCGGTCGGGGGCACCAGGGCCTCCTTGATCGACCGGGTCGACGTCCAGCGCATGAGGTTCTGCGCGGCACCCGCCTTGTCGTTGGTGCCGGAGGCACGGCCGCCGCCGAAGGGCTGCTGGCCGACCACGGCGCCGGTGGACTTGTCGTTGATGTAGAAGTTGCCCGCGGCGAAGCGCAGCCTCTCCATGACGTGCGCGACGGCGGCGCGGTCACGGGAGACGACCGAGCCGGTCAGCGCGTACGCGGCGACCGATTCCATCTGGGTGAGCATCGCCTCGAAGGCGCCCTCGTCGGCGTCGTCGTAGACGTGGACGCCGAGGACCGGGCCGAAGTACTCCTCGCGGAAGATCTCGTTCTCCGGGTCGGAGGAGGCCAGCACGGTCGGCCGGACGAAGTAGCCGACGCTGTCGTCGTAGGTGCCGCCGGCGACGACCTCGACGGTCGGGTCGGCCTTGGCGCGGTCGATGGCGGCCTTGTTCTTGGCGAAGGCGCGCTCGTCGATCACGGCGCCGATGAAGTTCGACAGGTCGGTGACGTCACCCATGGTGAGGCCGTCGACCTCGGCCGCGAACTCCTCCTTGAAGCCGTTCTCCCACAGCGAGCGCGGGATGTAGGCGCGGGAGGTCGCGGAGCACTTCTGGCCCTGGTACTCGAAGGAGCCGCGGGTCAGCGCGGTCTTCAGCACCGCCGGGTCGGCCGACGGGTGGGCGACGACGAAGTCCTTGCCGCCGGTCTCGCCGACGATCCGCGGGTAGGAGCGGTACTTGTCGATGTTGTTGCCGACCGTCTTCCACAGGTGCTGGAAGGTCCGGGTGGAACCGGTGAAGTGGATGCCGGCCAGGTCCGGGTGCTCCAGGGCGACCTCGGAGACGGCGATGCCGTCGCCGGTGACCAGGTTGATGACGCCCTTGGGCAGCCCGGCCTCCTCCAGCAGCTCCATCAGCAGCACGGCGGCGTGCGTCTGGGTCGGGGACGGCTTCCACACCACGACGTTGCCCATCAGGGCCGGGGCGGTCGGCAGGTTGCCGGCGATCGCGGTGAAGTTGAAGGGCGTGATCGCGTAGACGAAGCCCTCGAGCGGGCGGTGGTCGAGGCGGTTCCACACACCCGGGGAGTTGGCGATCGGCTGCTCGGCCAGGATCTGCCGGGCGAAGTGCACGTTGAAGCGCCAGAAGTCGACCAGCTCGCAGGGGCTGTCGATCTCGGCCTGCTGCGCGGTCTTGGACTGGCCGAGCATCGTCGAGGCGGCGATCGTCTCGCGCCAGGGGCCGGCCAGCAGGTCGGCGGCGCGCAGGATGATGGCGGCGCGGTCGTCGAAGGACATGGCGCGCCAGGCCGGGGCGGCGGCCAGTGCGGCCTCGACGGCGTCGCGGGCGTCGTCCTGGGTGGCGTTGGCGTAGGTGCCCAGGCGGGCGCCGTGGTTGTGCGGCTGTACGACGTCGAAGCGCTCGCCGCCGCCCATCCGCCGCACGCCGCCGATGGTCATCGGCAGCTCGACGGGGTTCCCGGCCAGCTCCTTCAGCTTCGCCTCCAGCCGGGCCCGCTCCGGGCTCCCCGGGGCGTAGGAGTGCACCGGCTCGTTCACCGGGGCGGGGACCTGGGTCACAGCGTCCATGGAAGACATCTCCTTGTGTCCTTGTGGGGTCGTGGTCAGCGGGTGGGGAGGAAGGACCGCAGGAAGAAGGCCAGGTTCGCCGGCCGCTCCGCGAGACGCCGCATGAAGTACCCGTACCAGTCTGCGCCGTACGGGACGTAGATGCGCATGCGCTCGCCCTCTTCGGCCAGCCGCCGCTGCTCGGCGGTGCGGATGCCGTACAGCATCTGGAACTCGTACGAGCCCTGCTTGCGGCCGTGGCGGTGGGCGAGCTCCTGGCCGATGGAGATCAGCCGCGGGTCGTGGGACCCGATCATCGGGTAGCCCTCGCCCGCCATCAGGATCTTCAGGCAGCGCACGTAGGCGCGGTCGACCTCGGCCTTGTCCTGGTGGGCCACGTTGGCGGGCTCCTTGTAGGCGCCCTTGACCAGGCGCACGCGGGAGCCGGCGACCGCGAGGTTGCGGGCGTCCTCCTCGGTGCGGAAGAGGTACGACTGCAGGACGGCGCCGGTGCCGGGGTGACGCAGGCGCAGGTCGTCGAGGATCGCGAGGGTGGAGTCGACCGTGGTGTGGTCCTCCATGTCGAGCGTGACCGTGGTGCCGATCTCGCTCGCCAGGTCGGCGACGGGACGGACGTTCTCCAGCGCGATGTCGTGGCCGCCGGCCGGCAGGGCCTGCCCGAAGGCCGACAGCTTGACGGAGACCTCGGCGCGGGTGCCCAGGCCCTCGGCCTTCAGAGCCTCCAGCAGCCGCAGGTACGCGTCGCGGGTGGCGAGCGCGGTCGCCTTGTCGGTGACGTCCTCACCCAGGTGGTCGAGCGTGACCTCCAGGCCGGAGGCGGTCAGCGAGCGCACGGTGTCCATGGCGGGCGCCAGCTCGTCACCCGCGATGAAGCGGTTCACCACGGGGCGGGTGATCGGCGCGCCCGCGACGACGCGGCGCATACGGTCGCTGCGCGAGGCGGCGAGCAGCACGGGACCGAGCACGGTCTCCTCCTGGTTGAAGGGCTGCCCAGGGGGCAGGCAGCGTCGCCGTGAAATCTAGGATTCACCTACCCCGCCCGCCATCGACAGCTGTCACGCATCCGATCGGCATCGCTCATACAGATGTATGAGGGAGAATGGCGGCGTGCGTGGTGACTACCAGGAGCTGGTCGACGAGGTCTCGGCGCTGCTCGGCGCCCCCGCGACCCTGGAGGACCGCGACTTCCGGCTGATCGCCTTCGGCGCCCATGACAGCGACGACGACGGTGCCATGGACCCGGTGCGCACCCGGTCGATCCTCACCCGCCGCTCCACCGCCGAGGTCCGCTCCTGGTTCGAGCGCTTCGGTATCGCCCGCGCCACCGCCCCGGTCCGCATCCCGGCCGCGCCCGACGCCGGGGTCTTCCGGCCCCGGCTGTGCCTGCCGGTACGGCACGGCGGCGTCGTGCACGGTTATGTGTGGCTGCTGGACACCAGCGGGCACACCGACGCCCAGCTGACCGCCGCCATGGCGGTCGCCGCCCGTATCGGCGCGCTGCTGGCCGCCGAGTCCCGCGCGGGCGCCGACGCGGGCCGGGCGCTGGGCGACCTTCTCGGCTCCTCCCCCGGGCCCGGTCGTACGGCCGCCCGCGAGGCGCTGCGGGAGGCGCTCGGCCCGGACGCGGACGAGGCCCACGCGGTGGTGTGCGTCCTGCCCTGGCCGGGCGGCGAGGACGGCGACGCACCGGGGCCTCGCAGCGTGCCGGGCGCCGCCGCGCTGTGCGTGGTGCCGCCGCAGGAAAGCACGGCCGACACACACCGGGAGCCCCCGGCCACGGCGCTCGCCGCCCTGGTACGGCTGCGCGCGGCGACGATGTCGGGGCCGGCGATCACCGCGGCCGCACGGCTGATGGAGGGCAACGGCAAGGCGGTGGAGCCGAGCGCGCGGGCCGGGATCAGCACCCCCCGCCAGGGGCTCGCCGAACTGCCCGCGGCATGGCACGAGGCCGTCTCCGCGGCCCGGGCCGCCCGCGCCCAGCCGCGGCTCGGCCGCACCGCCGAGTGGGACGCCATCGGCCCCTACCGGATGCTGGCCGCGCTGCCCGCCGGGGCGGTGGATCCGGCGGTGCGTCCGCTGCTCGACCCCTCGCACTCCGACCTCGCACATACCGCCGAGGTGTACCTCGACCGTGCGGGGCAGGCCGGGCGCGCCGCCGCGGAGCTCCGGATACACCGGCAGACGCTGTACTACCGGCTGTCCCGCATCGAGCGGCTGACCGGCCTCGACCTGGACGACGGGGAGGACCGGCTGCTGCTCCACATAGCCCTCAAGACGGCCGGGCTCGGGGACTGAAGGGACTGTTGCCGACCCGGGGGGGCACAAGTAACGTGACGCGAGGCTCGGGCCGACAGGGCTCAGGGGGGCTTGATCGACACGCGTAGGACGTGGGCGAACCGCGCGTCCGGCGCGGACACCGCGGATGGCGAAACAAGGGGATCGGGAGCCGGTGACTCATTCCACGGAGGCCCACGGACGCGAACGCCCAGCGCTGTGGAGGACGCCGCCGACCGTCCCCGGCAGACCCCGCGCCGACCGCAGACTGCTCCTCGCCGGGCTGCTGCTCGTCGTGTCGCTGGCCGCATTCACCGCGCTGTGCCTGTCGATGGCCGTGCCCATGGCCGACATGCAGGTCTACCGCGCCGAGGGCGCGGCCGCCGTCGACGGCACCGACCTGTACGGCTTCACCGTCACCGAGTGGAACCTCCCGGCGACCTACCCGCCGTTCGCCGCGCTGCTGTTCGTGCCGACGACGTGGCTGCCCGTACCGCTGCTGAAGCTGGCCTTCATGGGCGGCAACCTGCTGCTGCTCGGGCTGCTCGCGCATCTGTCCTGCCGGGCGACGGGATGGCCGCGCGCCCGAGGTTCGCGCTGGGTGGTGGTGCTGCTGGCCATGGCCCTCGGGCTGTGGCTGGAGCCTGTCTTCCAGACGATGCTCTACGGCCAGATCAACCTGCTGCTCGCCGTACTGGTGCTGTGGGACCTGAGCAGGCCGGACGGCGCACGCGGCAAGGGCATCGCGATCGGCGTCGCGGCCGGCATCAAGCTCACCCCCGCGATCTTCGCCGTCTACCTGCTGCTGACCGGCCGGCGGAAGGAAGCCGCGGTCGCCGCCGCCGGGTTCGCCGGGACCGCACTGCTGGGGGCGCTCGCGCTGCCCGGCGCGACGGTCGACTACTGGACCCGCTGCGTCTTCGACACCAGCCGCATCGGCAAGGTCTGGATCGTCGACAACCAGTCGCTGCAGGGCTTCGCCGCCCGGGTGCTGCACACCGCCCACCCCGGTGCGGTGTGGGCGGTCGCCGCGCTCGTGGTGGCCTGCGCGGGGCTCGCGGTCTCGGTGCGGATGGGCCGGCTGGGCCGGGAGGCCTGGGGCGTGGTGTGCTGCGCGGTGACGGCACTGCTCATCACGCCGATCAGCTGGTCGCACCACTGGGTGTGGTGCGTGCCGATGCTGATCCTGCTCGCCGCAGAGGCGCCGCGCTGGGCGCTGCGGGTGGCGGCGGTGGTCTTCCTGGCGCGCACCCTGTGGATCGTGCCGAAGGCCGGTGACCTCGATCTGCACCTGGCGTGGTGGCTGCAGCCCTTCGCCTCTCCCTACCCGGTGCTGGGCCTGTTCTTCCTCGCGGCGGTGGCGCTGCGCTTCCGGCCCGGCTCCCCCACGATGGCGACGCTGACGGCGAAGGGGCGGCCGACCCGGATCACCCGGGTCGGCCGCCCCCAGCGGAGCGAACCGGCCGTCAGCCCTCGAGATTGACCGCGCGGGCCGAGGTCGCGCCGATCTCCTCGGCGATCTCGGCCAGCACCGGCGCGGGGATGGCGGTGTCGACGGTGAGCGCGACCAGCGCCTCGCCGCCTGCCTGGTCACGGGCGACCTGCATGCCCGCGATGTTGATGCCGGCGTCGCCCAGGATGCGGCCGATGGTGCCGACGACACCCGGGCGGTCGATGTAGCGCAGGAAGCCCATGTGCTCCGCGAAGACCAGGTCCACGTCGTCGTCGCCGACCGCGACGATCTTCTGGATGTGCTTGGGACCAGCCAGCGTGCCGGAGACGGACACCTCGGTGCCGTCCGAGAGGGTGCCCCGCACGGTCACCAGGTTGCGGTGGTCGGGCGACTCGCTGCTGGTGGTGAGGCGGACCTCGACGCCGCGCTCCTGCGCGAAGAGCGGGGCGTTGACGTAGCTGACGGTCTCGTCGACGACGTCCTCGAAGACGCCCTTGAGGGCGGAGAGCTCCAGCACCTTCACGTCGTGCTGGGTGATCTCGCCGCGCACCTCCACGTCGAGGCGGACCGCCACCTCGCCCGCGAGGGCGGTGAAGATCCGGCCGAGCTTCTCGGCGAGCGGCAGGCCCGGGCGGACGTCCTCGGCGATGACCCCGCCCTGGACGTTGACCGCGTCCGGCACCAGCTCACCGGCGAGGGCGAGGCGCACCGAACGGGCGACGGAGATGCCCGCCTTCTCCTGGGCCTCGTCCGTGGAGGCGCCCAGGTGCGGGGTGGCCACCACGTTGTCGAACTGGAAGAGCGGGGAGTCCGTGCAGGGCTCCTTGGCGTACACGTCCAGGCCCGCGCCGCCGATCCGGCCCTCCTTGAGCGCGGCGAACAGCGCCTCCTCGTCCACGATCCCGCCGCGCGCGGCGTTGACGATGCGGACGTGCGGCTTGACCTTGCGCAGCGCCTCCTCGCCGATGAGGCCGACCGTCTCCGGCGTCTTGGGGAGGTGCACCGTGATGAAGTCGGAGACCTGCAGCAGCTCGTCGAGGCTGAGGATCTTCACGCCCATCTGGGCGGCGCGCGCGGGCTGGATGTAGGGGTCGTACGCGACGATCTTCATCCCGAAGGCCGACATGCGCTGGGCCACCAGGGCGCCGATGCGGCCGAGGCCGACCACGCCGAGGGTCTTCTCGGCGAGCTCGACGCCGGTGTACTTGTTGCGCTTCCACTCGCCCTGCTTCAGGGCCGCGTTCGCCGGGGCGATGTTGCGGGCGACGGAGATCAGCAGACCGCAGGCGAGTTCGGCGGCGGTGACGATGTTGGAGGTCGGGGCGTTGACCACCATGACGCCGGCCTTGGTGGCGGCGGAGACGTCCACGTTGTCCAGGCCGACGCCCGCGCGGGCCACGACCTTGAGCTTGGAGGCGGCGGCGACGGCCTCGGCGTCGACCTTGGTGGCGCTGCGGATCAGGATGGCGTCGACATCGGTGATCGCGCTCAGGAGTTCGGCTCGGTCGGCGCCGTTGCAGTGCCGGATCTCGAAGTCCGGACCGAGGGCGTCGACGGTGGCAGGCGACAGCTCTTCAGCGATGAGTACGACGGGGTTGCTCACGTGAGTCCTCACTAGTCCCTGGTCTACGGCCGCGTCCCGACGGCCGAAGGCGGTGGAGAGGGATGGCATGCCGCGTGGAAGACGCACGACGCTGTGAGCCTGACGCGCTTGTTAGTGGAGTCTATCGGCGGCGGGCCCGGCATCCTGCGCCAACGTGGAAGGATCACCCGCACGAGGGTGTACGGCGTGGCCAAAGCGGCAGGTCCCGGGGGCGCGGCGCCCCCGGGACCGTGCAGACCGCGGTGCGGAGGACTTACGCCTCCTCGTCCACCCAGCTCATCAGCTTGCGCAGCTTCTTGCCGGTGGTCTCCAGCAGGTGGCTCTCGTCGGCCTTCTTGTACTCGTTGTACCTCGGCAGGCCGGCGTTGTACTCGGCGATCCAGTTGTTGGCGAAGGAGCCGTCCTGGATCTCCGCGAGGACCTTCTTCATCTCGGCCTTGGTGGCGTCGGTGATGATGCGGGGACCGGTGACGTAGTCGCCCCACTCGGCGGTCTCGGAGATGGACCAGCGCATCTTCTCCAGGCCGCCCTCGTACATGAGGTCCACGATGAGCTTGAGCTCGTGCAGGCACTCGAAGTACGCGATCTCCGGCTGGTAGCCGGCCTCGGTCAGGGTCTCGAAACCGGCCTTGACCAGCGCCGCGGTACCACCGCAGAGCACCGCCTGCTCACCGAACAGGTCGGTCTCGGTCTCCTCGGTGAAGGTCGTCTTGATGACGCCCGCACGGGTGCCGCCGATGGCCTTGGCGTAGGACAGCGCGAGCGCGAAGCCGTTCCCGGTCGCGTCCTGCTCGACGGCCGCGATGCACGGGACGCCGCGGCCCTCCTCGTACTGACGGCGCACCAGGTGGCCCGGGCCCTTGGGGGCGACCATGCACACGTCGACGCCGGCCGGGGGCTTGATGAAGCCGTAGCGGATGTTCAGGCCGTGTCCGAAGAACAGCGCGTCGCCGTCCTTCAGGTTGTCCTTGATGGACTCCTCGTAGACCCGCGCCTGGATCGGGTCCGGGACCAGGATCATGATGACGTCGGCCTCGGCCGCGGCCTCGGCGGGGGTGACCACGCGGAGACCCTGCTCCTCGGCCTTCGCCTTGGACTTGGAGCCCTCGTGCAGGCCGACGCGCACGTCCACCCCCGAGTCGCGCAGCGACAGCGCGTGGGCGTGGCCCTGGCTCCCGTAGCCGATGACCGCGACCTTGCGGCCCTGGATGATGGACAGGTCGGCGTCGTCGTCGTAGAACAGCTCGGCCACTTCGGGTCTCTCCTTGGTGATCTGGGGGGTTGCCCACACACTACGTCCGCGGGCCGGGATCAAGTCTGGCGGTCTCGCTATGCGGTCCGGTCGAGGGCGCGCAGAGAGCGGTCGGTGATCGAGCGTGCACCCCGGCCGATCGCGATCGTGCCGGACTGGACGAGTTCCTTGATGCCGAAGGGCTCCAGCATCTTCAGCATGGCCTCGAGCTTGTCGGCGCCGCCGGTGGCCTCGATGGTGACCGCCTCGGGCGAGACGTCCACGGTCTTGGCGCGGAACAGCTGGACGATCTCCACGATCTGGGACCGGGACTCGTTGTCGGCACGCACCTTCACCAGGACCAGCTCGCGCTGGACGGCGGCGGAGGGCTCCAGCTCCACGATCTTCAGGACGTTCACCAGCTTGTTGAGCTGCTTGGTGACCTGCTCCAGCGGGAGGTCCTCGATCACGTTCACCACGATGGTGATGCGGGAGATGTCGGCGTGCTCGGTGGTGCCCACGGCGAGGGAGTCGATGTTGAAGCCGCGGCGGGAGAACAGGGCGGTGATCCTGGCCAGGACACCGGGCTTGTTCTCCACCAGGACGGAGAGCGTGTGCTTGGACATGTCGCGTCGTTCCTCTGCTTCTCTCTCGGTCCTCAGTCGTCCGCGGCGTCGCCGAAGTCGGGGCGGACGTCGCGGGCGGCCATGATCTCGTCGTTGGAGGTGCCGGCGGCGACCATCGGCCACACCATGGCGTCCTCGTGGACGATGAAGTCCACGACGACCGGGCGGTCGTTGATCGCGTTGGCCTTCTCGATGATCTCGTCCAGCTCGTCGGGGGACTCGCAGCGCAGACCGACGCAGCCCATGGCCTCCGACAGCTTCACGAAGTCCGGGACGCGGGTGCCGGGCGGCGGGGTATCGCTGGAGCCCTGGTGGGAGCCGCGGCCCGCGTTGGTCTCACCGGCGTGCAGGACGGTGTTGGAGTAGCGCTCGTTGTAGAAGAGCGACTGCCACTGCCGGACCATGCCGAGGGCGCCGTTGTTGATGATGGCGACCTTGATCGGGATGTTGTTCAGCGCGCAGGTGACCAGCTCCTGGTTGGTCATCTGGAAGCAGCCGTCGCCGTCGACCGCCCACACGGTCGCGCCGGGCCGGCCGGCCTTGGCGCCCATGGCGGCGGGGACGGCGTAGCCCATCGTCCCGGCGCCGCCGGAGTTGAACCAGGTGTTGGGCCGCTCGAAGGAGATGAACTGCGAGGCCCACATCTGGTGCTGTCCGACGCCCGCCGCGAAGAGGGTGCCCTCCGGGGCCAGCTCGCCGATCCGCTGGATGACCTGCTGCGGGGACAGGCTGCCGTCCGCGGGCAGGTCGTAGCCGAGCGGGTAGGTGTCGCGCAGGCCGCCCAGCAGCTTCCACCAGTCGGCGTAGTCGCCGCGCCGGCCCGCGTCGTGGTCGGCCTGGACGGCGACGATCAGGTCGGCGATGACCTCGCGGGCGTCACCGACGATCGGCACGTCGGCCACGCGGTTCTTGGAGATCTCGGCCGGGTCGATGTCGGCGTGCACGATCTTCGCGAACGGGGCGAAGGAGTCGAGCTTGCCGGTGACGCGGTCGTCGAAGCGGGCGCCGAGGGCGACGATCAGGTCGGCCTTCTGCAGGGCCGCGACGGCGGAGACCGAGCCGTGCATGCCGGGCATTCCGACGTGCTGGGTGTGGCTGTCGGGGAAGGCGCCCAGCGCCATGAGGGTGGTGGTGACCGGGGCCCCGGTCAGCTCGGCCAGGATGCGCAGCTCTCCGGTGGCGCGGGCCTTGAGCACGCCGCCGCCGACGTACAGCACGGGGCGCTTGGCCTCGTTGATCAGCCGGGCGGCCTCGCGGATCTGCTTGGCGTGCGGCTTGGTGACCGGGCGGTAGCCGGGCAGGTCGGTGACGGGCGGCCAGGAGAACGTGGTCTGCGACTGCAGGGCGTCCTTGGCGATGTCGACCAGGACCGGGCCGGGGCGCCCGGTGGACGCGATGTGGAAGGCCTCGGCGATGGTGCGGGGGATCTCGTCCGCGTTGGTGACGAGGAAGTTGTGCTTGGTGATCGGCATCGTGATGCCGCAGATGTCCGCCTCCTGGAAGGCGTCGGTGCCGATCGCCTTGGAGGCCACCTGACCGGTGATGGCGACGATGGGGACCGAGTCCATGTGGGCGTCCGCGATCGGGGTGACCAGGTTGGTCGCACCCGGGCCCGAGGTCGCCATGCAGACGCCGACCTTGCCCGTGGCCTGCGCGTAGCCGGTGGCGGCGTGACCGGCGCCCTGCTCGTGCCGGACCAGGACGTGGCGCACCTTCGAGGAGTCCATGAGCGGGTCGTACGCGGGAAGGATCGCACCACCCGGGATACCGAACACGGTGTCGGCGCCGACCGCCTCGAGAGAGCGGATGAGGGACTGGGCGCCCGTGACGCGCTCGGCGGGAGTGGGCTGCGGCGCGGCGCCGCGGGCCCGCGGCTGCGGGTGGTGGGCCCCGGTGGCCTGCTCGGTCATCTGGTTCTCATCTCTCAGGAGTTTGAGGGTGGAGAGGGCGGTATGTCTGGATCCCAGGCAACAAAAAACCCCTCGTGCCGGCAGGCAAGCGAGGGGAGCGCGTCGGTGCGTTCCACGAGGCGGTCAGGGGCCCCGGGTCAGCCGACGCGCTTTCCAAGTACGAGAATTCGGGTGCGCATGGGACTGACCTTCCTCCTCGCGAGCGGGGAGTGTCAAGCGGGTGGGACGGGCGTCTCATTATTTGAGCGTAGCTCGTCCGCCTTCCGTGTGCCGCGTACGGAGATCCGGGGGCTGTCCGGCGGGACCGCCCCACCGGGCACGGGATAGCTGCCGCGGGTCAGCGAGGAGCGCAGCCGGTGCTCGTCCAGCGGCCCGGAGAACGCCATTCCCTGCCCGTGGGTGCAGTTCATCTCGCGCAGGGCCAGCACCTGCTCCGGGCGGTCCACGCCCTCGGCCACCGAGCGGATCCCGAGGTCCTCGGCGATGCGCAGCAGCCCCGCGGTGATCTTCCGCAGCCGCGGGGACTCCACGACGCCCTCGGTGAGCCCGCGGTCCAGCTTGAGCACGTCGACGGGGAGCCGCCGCAGCGTGTCCATGGGCGCGTAGCCGCTGCCGAAGCCCTCCAGGGCGATGCGCACCCCGAGCCGGCTGAGCGCGGTCAGCCGCCGCTCCAGCTCGTCCAGGGAGATCCGCGGGTCCTGATCGGCGACCTGCAGGACGAGGGAGTCCGGCGGCAGCCCGTGCCGTTCGAGCAGGGCCTCCACGTCCTTGGTGGGCAGCTCGCGGTGCATCAGGCGCCGCGTCGACAGCCGCACGGCGACGGGCACCGGGCTGCCCGCGGCGTGGCGCAGCGCGGCCTGGCCGACCGCCTCCTCCAGCAGCCAGCGGGCCAGCTGTGCGGTCCGGTCGGTGTCCTCGGCGACCCGCAGGAACTCGGCGGGGGTGAAGAGGATGCCCTGGGCGGACCGCCAGCGGGCCTGCGCCTCGACCGCCGTCACCTCGCCGGTGCCGAGGTCGACCACGGGCTGGTGGAGCAGGGCGAACTCGCCGTCCCGCAGGGCCGTGCGCAGCCGTCCCGCGAGCTCGGCGCGGCGTACGACCTCGGCCTGCATGGCGGGCGCGTACATCTCGACCCGGCCCTTGCCCGCCTGCTTGGCCCGGTACATCGCGAGGTCGGCGTTGCGCAGGAGCTCGCCGGGGCTGACCCCGGGGTCGGCGAAGGCCACGCCGATGCTGGCGGCCACCCGGACCTCGGTGCCGTCCACCCGGTAGGGCTCGGAGAGGGCGGCACGGAGCCGGTCGGCGACCTCGTGGACCTGGTACTCGCGCAGATGGGGGTCGGCGCTGGTGCCGCAGATGAGGGCGGCGAACTCGTCCCCGCCCAGGCGTGCGGTGGTGTCGCCGGCGCGTACCGAGTCCTGCAGGCGCCGCGCCGCCTGGACGAGGAGCTCGTCGCCGGCCTGGTGGCCGACGGTGTCGTTGACCGCCTTGAAGCCGTCGAGGTCGATGAAGAGCACCGCCGTGGTGCCGGTGTCGCCGTCACCGGACCGGCGGCCGCCGATCGCCTGGCGGATCCGTTCGGTGAACAGGGCCCGGTTGGGCAGGTCGGTGAGCGGGTCGTGCGAGGCGTTGTGCTGCAGCTGTGCCTGGAGCCGCACCCGCTCGGTGACATCGCGGCTGTTGAAGATCAGGCCGCCCTGGTGGCGGTTGACACTGGACTCGACGTTGAGCCAGCTGCCGTCTCCGTGCCGTATGCGGCACTCGATGCGGGTGGCGGGTTCCTCGGCCGCGTGCGCGGCCAGGAAGCGGCGCACCTCGTGCACCACCCGTCCCAGGTCGTCCGGATGGATGTGGGTGGCGAACTCGGTGCCGACCCATTCCTCGGGGTCGCAGCCGTAGACGCCCTTGGCGGCGGGGCTGACGTAGCGCAGCGCGCCGGTCGGCGAGGCGATCATGATGACGTCGCTGGAACCCTGCACGAGCGACCGGAAGTGGTTCTCCTTCTGGGCCAGCTCCTGGGTGAGGGCCATGTTGTCCAGCAGCATGATGCCCTGCCGCACCACCAGGGCGAGCACGACGGTGCAGCCGGTCAGCAGCACCACCCGGTCGCTCTTCCGGCCGTCGATGACGTTGTAGAGGATGCCGAGCACGCAGACCGCGGCGGCCAGGTACGGGGTCAGCGCCGCCAGTGAGCCGCTCATACGGCGGCCCTGCTCCTGCTCCCGTTCGGCGGTCCCCCGCTCGGCCGCGACCCGCTCGGCGGTGTCGCGCTCGCCGACCCAGGGGGCGTAGGCGAGCAGCATGCTGCCGGCGAACCATCCGGCGTCCAGGATCTGGCCGGAGTTGTAGTGCTCGCGCAGCAGGGGCGAGGTGAACAGCGCGTCGCACAGCACGGTGAGGGCGAGCGAGGCGATGGCGGTGTTCACCGCCGCCCGGTTGGCCGAGGACCGCCGGAAGTGCAGCGCCAGCACCATGCTCACCAGCATGATGTCCAGCAATGGGTACGCCAGGGACAGGGCGATGCGTGCGGTGCTGTGGCCCTCCCACAGGGCCGTCTGGGCCAGGGCGAGGGTCCAGGAGAGGGTCAGCAGGGAGCCGCCGATGAGCCAGGCGTCCAGTCCGAGGCAGACCCAGCCGGCCCGGGTGACCGGCCGCTTGGCGAGCACCAGCAGCCCGATGATGGCGGGAGGGGCGAAGAGCAGGAAGCAGAAGTCGGCGACCGAGGTGCGCGGCACGTCGCCACGCAGCACGACCTCGTACCAGCCCCAGATTCCGTTGCCGAGCGCCACCATGGCGGAGGAGACGGCGAACAGCGCCCATGCGGGCCGGTACCGGTCGGTGGCGGCCCTGCGGACGTAGACCAGGCAGGAGACGGCCGCGGCCAGTGCCGCCACGGAGAGCCCGAAGTCGCCCATGACCAGGGCCAGCCCGGTGGAACCGCCCCAGCCGAAGGCCGACCCGACGGCGTAGCCGCCGCAGAGTACGGCCAGCAGCATCTGGGGCAGCAGGCCGGTCCGGTTGCCCGGCGCGGAGGCCTGCGAGAGGACCGCACCGGGCGCGCTCACGGTGTCGTCCCCTGGGACCGTGAACGTCCCCGGCACGGTGTGCCGTGGTCCAGCGTCGGATGCTCTGTCCATTGGCCGTGCATCGCCCGTCGCCCCCCATCAAGTCCTGAGTCGTCCCACGCCCGTTCGCGGCTCGCCGAGCCACGCCGGTCGTGTTCCCCCAGTGCGGGACGATACACCAGTTCAGTCACTCAGGGACATAGTTCCTCTACACAGCGTGACCACGCGTAGCGTCCTGCCCCATGCGTGAGGCACCAGGTGCCATGGCGTGTTCAGGTGGTCAGGACGACGTTGGCGAGGTCCTCACCGGCCGCGAAACGGCGCAGTTGCTCGCGGAGCAGCCTTTTCGCCCTGGGCAGGAAGGCGGAGGTGCTGCCTCCGACGTGCGGGCTGACCAGGACGCCCGGCGCGTGCCACAGCGGGTGCCCCGGAGGCAGTGGCTCCGGATCGGTGACATCGAGTGCCGCTCGCAGACGGCCCGCCTCCAGTTCCGCGAGGAGCGCCTTGGTGTCGACCACCGGGCCGCGGGCGACGTTCACCAGCAGGGCCCCGTCCTTCATCCCGGCCAGGAACCGGGCGTCGGCCAGATGGCGGGTGTCCGGGGTGAGCGGGGTCGACAGCACGACCACGTCCGCCTGCGGCAGCAGCCGGGGCAGGTCCCCCAGGGCGTGCACGGGGCCGCGCGGGGACCTCCGGGCCAGCCGGGCGACCCGGGCGACGTCGCATTCGAAGGGGGTGAGCCGGTCCTCGATGGCGGCGCCGATCGATCCGTAGCCGACGATGAGCACCTGCTTGTCGGCGAGGGCCGGGTAGAAGCCGGAGTGCCATTCCTCGGCGTCCTGGCCGTGTACGAAGCGGGGGATGCCGCGCAGGGCCGCCAGGGTGAGCGCGACGGCCAGCTCCGCGGTGCTGGCCTCGTGCACCCCGCGGGCGTTGCACAGCCGCACCCCCCGGGGGAGCTGCCGGATGTACGGCGTGACGTGGTCGACGCCGGCGCTGAGGGTCTGCACGACACCGACCCCGGACATGCGGGGCAGCGGGCGGCCGACGACCTCCGGACCCTTCATGTAGGGCACCACATAGAAGGCGGCGTCGGCGGGGTCGGCAGGGAACTCCTCGTCGCCGTCCCAGAAGAGGTAGTCGAGTTCGGCGGGGAGCCCCTCGACCTCCTCGGCGGGGATCGGGAGCCAGACCGTGGGGCGGTGGTTCCGGGTGATGTCAGCCATGGTCAGGAGGCTATGGCACAGTGGGGCGGCGCGAGAGGTCAGCGGAGGTCAGCCAGGTGGAGCGCAGGACGGTCGGATCAGCGGCTCTGGAGGTGGGCGCCGTCGGCCTCGGATGCATGCCGATGAGCTGGGCGTACACGGCGTCCCGGCAGGACGGCGAATCGTCACTGCGGGCCGTGCACGCGGCGCTCGACCACGGTACGACGCTGCTGGACACCGCCGACATGTACGGGCCGTTCACCAACGAGCTGCTGCTGGGGCGGGTGCTGAGGGAGCGTCGGCGGGAGGTCTTCGTCTCCACCAAGTGCGGGCTGCTCGTCGGAGAGCAGCACCTGGTGGCCAACGGCCGCCCCTCGTACGTGAAGCGGGCCGTCGACGCGTCGCTGCGGCGGCTGCAGACCGACGTGATCGACCTCTACCAGCTGCACCGCGCCGACCCCGAGGTCCCGGTCGAGGAGACGTGGGGCGCGATGTCGGAACTGGTCGCGGCCGGCAAGGTGCGCGCGCTGGGGTGGTGCGCGGTGGGCGCCCGGGCGGCCCGGCGCGCGGGCGCGGGCATATACGACGAGACACTGCGGCAGTTGCGCCGCGCCCAGCAGGTCTTCCCGGTGAGCTGCGTACAGGCGGAGCTGTCGGTGTGGTCGCCCGAGGCGCTGGCCGAACTGCTGCCCTGGTGCACCCAGCGCGGGGTCGGCTTCATGGCCGCGATGCCGCTCGGCAACGGCTTCCTGACGGGCACCCTCACCCCCGGCCAGGGCTTCGAGCCGGACGACGTACGGGCCCGCCATCCCCGGTTCACGGCCGAGATGATGGCCGCCAACCAGCCGATCGTCGCGGGGCTGCGGAGGGTCGCCGAGGTGCACGGCGCGACGCCCGCGCAGGTCGCGCTGGCCTGGGTGCTGGCCCAGGGACGGCAGGTCGTGCCGATACCCGGGGCGAAGCAGCAGCGGTGGACGGCGGAGAACGCCGGGGCCGCGGAACTGCGGCTGACCGAGGAGGACTTCGCGGAGATCGCGGCGCTGCCGCCGGCGCGGGGCTCCTGGGACTGAGGTCGCCACCGTGACGGACGGGGCCGGTTGGTCGCGGGGGAGAACCACGGCCTGCGGTGGGAACCGCGAACGGCCGGGCGGTGTAGTGATGGATGTGATGTTCTTGGAGTCCGAGCCGGAGAACCCCCGGGAGGGAAGCGTGGGACGCCGTGCCGCCGTCGTGACCGCCGCGCTGGCCAGTGCCGCGCTGCTCGCCACCGGATGTTCCCCGGACGGTGGTTCCGCCCCGGCTCCCCCGGCCTCCGCCTCCGTCTCCGCCGCCGAGTCGGCACCGGCCTCCGGAGGCACCGACGAGCCCTCGGCCCCGGCGCGGGGCACGGCGGAGGTGACCGGCACGGTCGCCACCGGGCTCACGACCCCGTGGGGCGTGGCCGCGCTGGCGGAGGGCGATCTGCTGGTGGCCTCCCGGGACACCGGGAGCGTCGTCCGGGTCGCCGCGGGCAGCGGCCGCACCAACCCCGTCGGCACGGTGCCCGGGGTCTCCTCGGGAGGCGAGGGCGGCCTGCTCGGTCTCGCCGTCTCCCGGGACTTCGCCACCGACCACCTGGTGTACGCGTACTTCACCACCGACTCGGACAACCGCATCGCGCGCATGCTCTACGACCCGGCGAAGCCGGCCGGGGAGCAGCTGGGCGCGCCGGACACGATCCTGCGCGGCATCCCGCACGGCGCCATCCACAACGGCGGGCGGATCGCCTTCGGCCCCGACGGCATGCTCTACGCGGGCACGGGCGAGAGCGGCGAACGGGGTCTGGCGCAGGACAAGAAGTCCCTGGGCGGCAAGATCCTGCGGATGACACCCGACGGCGAGCCCGTGCACGGCAATCCGGAGGCGGACTCCGTCGTCTACTCCTACGGCCACCGCAATGTGCAGGGCCTGGCCTGGGACAGCCGGGGGAGGCTGTGGGCCGCGGAGTTCGGGCAGGACACCTGGGACGAGCTCAATCTGATCGAGCCGGGGAAGAACTACGGCTGGCCGGTCGTGGAGGGTCTCGCCCACCGCGACGGCTACGCGGACCCGGTCGCGCAGTGGCGCACCGACGACGCCTCGCCCAGCGGCATCGCCTACGCGGACGGCTCGATCTGGATGGCCTCGCTGCGCGGCGCCCGCCTGTGGCGGATCCCGCTGGTCGGGACGAAGGCCGCGGCCGACCCGCAGGCCTTCCTCGTCGGCGAGTACGGACGCCTGCGCACCGTCCTCGCCGATCCGGACGGCGGACTGCTGCTGACCACCAGCAACACCGACGGCCGCGGCGATCCCCGCAAGGGCGACGACCGCATCCTGCGGCTGCGGGTGAGCTGACCCGACGACACCCTGGGGGTGCGATGTTCAACGCGCTGGACGAGCTGTTCGCTCCGGGCCGCAGGCATGCCGAGGACGAACGCAACCGCCTGGAACTGGTGCGTGACGAGGAGGGCGACGCCGATCCCGGCCGGGGCCCGGTCGACCTGGACTCGGGCGCCGTCCTGATACGTCCGCCGCGGGCCGGCGGCTAGCCGTACGCCTGCCGCCCGCGGGGCGTCACTCAGCCCGGCTGCCCGGCGAACAGCCGCAGCCGGTGGGCGAGCGCGGCCGCTTCGCCGCGGCCCGAGACGCCGAGCTTGGCGAGGATGTTGGAGACGTGCACGCTGGCGGTCTTCGGCGAGATGAACAGTTCCTCGGCGATGCGGCGGTTGGTGTAGCCGGCGGCGACGCGGCGCAGCACCTCGCGCTCGCGCGCCGTCAGGCCGAAGGGCTCCTGCTCCCCGGCGGCTTCGGGGGCGGCGGCCGCCTCCGGCTCCTCCAGCGCCAGCCGGCCGCGCCGGGCGAGCAGCCGGACGGCGTCGCGCAGCGGGACGGCGCCCAGGGAGTCGGCGACCTCGCACGCCCGGCGGAGCAGGGCGGTCGCGTGGTCGCGGGCGCCGGGTTCGTGCAGGGCGAGCAGGGCCTCGGCGTGCCGGAGCCGTACCAGGGCGAGCGGATACGGGCGGTCGAGGGCGGCGTACGCCTCCTCGGCGGCCGCCCAGGGCTCGGGGCCGGTGCACCCTTCGGCGCGCAGCAGTTCCGCCTCGACGAACAGGGCGTGGGCGGCCCACACCGGGGACAACCGGGGCAGCCGGCCCGCCGCCCTGCGGATCAGGGCGAGCGTCTCGGCGCGTCCCGCCTCGGCGCCGGGCAGTCCGAGGGCGTCCGCCTCCACGGCCGCCGCCGTGTGCAGCATGGGCCAGACGTAGCGGTGGAACGCGGGCGGGAACCCGGCTTCCAGTGCGGCCCGTACCGCGGCCCTCGCCTCCAGGAAGCGCCCGCGCCCGGCGGCGACCGCGATGGTGAGATGGCGCAGCGGCAGGGTGTTCTGCGGCTGGTGGTCCTGGGGGCCCAGATGGTCCCGGGCGGCGGCGACCTCGGCCTCGGCGCGGTCGTACTCCCCGCGTCGCACGGCGACATGGGCCAGCAGGGTCGCGGCCCAGCCGAGGTACAGGGCGTGGTTGGTGTTCTCCCGGCCGCGGGCGGCGACCTCGGCCGCCTCGTCCCAGCGGCCGAGGGCGAGCAGGGACTCGGCCTGGTTGGCGGAGGCGAAGGTGACGCCGTCGCGCAGCCCGTGGCGGGTGGCGCTCTCCACTCCCCTGCGGGCCACCGCGATCGCCTCCTCCGAGCGGCCCACGGCCTCCAGCAGGGCGGCGAGGTTGGCGTCGGTGTTCACCGTGAGGCTGCCGTACCGGGCGGCGGCGGCCCGTTCGCGGGCGGCCTCCAGTTCGGCGATGCCGGCGTCGGCGTCACCGGCGTCGGCGAGCAGGATGCCCAGGGTGACCCGGGCGTGCAGCTCGGTCTCCTCGGCGCCGACCAGCCGGGCCAGTTCGATGGCGCGCTCCGCCGTGGCGATGCTGTCCGGCCCCGGGTCGTGCATCATGTCCCAGCCGGCAGCGCTCTCCAGCACCTCGGCGTGGACCGGTGACGGCGGGAGCCCGCGGACGAGTTCCTGGGCCTCGGCGATCTCCGCCCAGCCGTCGCCGCGGCCCATGGCGACCATCAGCCGGGAGCGCTGGATCCAGAACCAGGCGGCGCGCAGCGGGTCCCCGGAGCGCTCCAGCAGGCGCAGCGCCCGCTTGGTGACCTCGTAGGCGCCCTCGCGGTCGGCGCTCAGGCGCGCGGCCACAGTCGTCTCGGCAAGCAGGTCCATGTACTGCAGGGGCCTGCCGGCCGGGTGGCAGCCGCCGGGGTCCCCCGTGCCGGAGTCCGGGGTCGTGGGAGGGAACACCTCGACGTAGTCGACGGGCCGCAGTTCCTCGCGGACGTCCGCGGGGGTGTCGTCCCACAGCTCCAGGGCGCGTTCGAGCAGCCGGTGCTGTTCGGCGTAGGCGTGACGGCGGCGTGCCTCGACGGAGGCGGCCAGCACGGCGGGCAGCGCCTTGGCGGGCTCGTGGGCGTGGTACCAGTAACTGGCCAGCCTGGCGGGGAGTTCGTCGGCGGGCACCAGGCCGGGGTCGGTCTCCAGTGCCCGCGCGTAGCGGCGGTTGATGCGGCTGCGCTCACCGGGCAGCAGGTCGTCGCCGACGGCCTCGCGGACCAGCGAGTGCCGGAAGCGGTAGCCGTCGCCGTCGTCGGTGGGCAGCAGGATCTTGGCGCCCACGGCGGAGCGCAGGGCCTCGATGAGCTCGTCCTCGCCGAGCCCGGCGACGGCCTCCAGCAGCCTGTACTCGACGGCGGAGCCGCCCTCGGCGACGACGCGGGCGACGCGCTGCGCGGTCTCGGGCAGTGTCTCGACGCGGACGAGCAGCAGGTCGCGCAGGCTGTCGCTGAGTCCGGTGCGGCAGCCCTGGGTGATGCTGCAGGCCAGTTCCTCGACGAAGAAGGGGTTGCCGTCGGAGCGGCCGAAGACCCGGTCGACCAGGCTCGGGGAGGGCTCGGAGTCGAGGATGCCGGCGACCTGGGCACGGACCTCGGCGCGCGTGAAGCGGGACAGTTCGAGGCGGGCGACGGAACGCATCCGGTCGAGTTCGGCGAGGAAGGGCCGCAGCGGGTGGCGGCGGTGGATGTCGTCGGAGCGGTAGGTGGCCAGGACGACGAGCCGGCCGCGGGAGAGCGAGCGCAGCAGGTAGCCGAGGAGTTCGCGGGTCGAGCGGTCGGCCCAGTGCAGGTCCTCCAGCGCGACGACGAGCGTGCGCTCCTCCGAGAGCCGTTCCAGCAGCCGCGAGGTGAGCTCGAAGAGCCGGGCGCGGCCGTGCTCGTCGCGCTGGTCCGCGAGCGGGTCGGGGCCGTCCGTCCCGCCCAGCCCCGGCAGCAGGCGGGCGAGTTCGGCCTCGCTGCCGGCGGCCGCGGCGACGAGTTCGTCGCCGAGCCGGCGGTGCAGGGCGCGCAGGATCGTCGCGACGGGTGCGAACGGCAGTCCGTCCGCGCCGATCTCCACGCAGGCGCCGACGGCGGTGACGGTCGCCGGTCCGTCCTGGGCCGCGGCGAGGAACTCCTCGACGAGCCGGGTCTTGCCGACGCCCGCCTCGCCGCCGATCACCAGCGCCTGCGGCTCGCCCGCGTGGGCGCGGGCGAGCGCGGAGGTGAGGCGGGTCAGTTCGCGGGTGCGTCCGACGAACACCGGGCTGACCGACTGGTTCTGCACGGTCCCGAGCATCGCACGGGGCCCTGACGGCGCGGTACCTGTTTCCACCGGCACCGCGGTGCTCATCCGGCGGCCCTCGGCCGCCGGATGAGCCGGCCGGCCCTCCTGGCGTGCCGCCTTCCCTCGTCCTGGTCGGCGGCGGTCACCCGGCGGCCGGCGGCGGCGCGGGCGGCCTCTCGGGCGGCCTCACGTGCCTGGCGGGCCAGGCGGTACCGGGCGGCCTCGCGCAGCAGTTGCTCCGCCTTCTCGCGGCCCAGCAGTTCGTGGGTGTACATCCGTTGCTCCTCGGGTTCGGGACCGATGGTCCGGAGGTCTTCTCCGTGCCATCAGCCTCGTCCCCGAGGGGGGTGGGGCGCATCGGGCAACCGCCCAGGCTTCGGGGGTGCGGATGCCTTAGTCCGCGCGGCGGACCACTCAGGCCGCCGGGACACCCGAGCGGCGCCCTCCCCGGAGGTCTCAGCCGCCGGACGAGACCGGGGTCTCGGCCACGGTCGGCAGCCCGCCGAAGAGGTCGAACCACGTCCCGGCGGCGACGAACAGCCCCAGCACGCCGAGGGCGAGACCGCCCCAGGCGACGGCGCGCACCCAGGGCGCGGAGTTCCGTCCGGCGAGCAGCACGGCCCCGAGGAGGACGAGGGCCACCAGCGCGCAGACGCCGTTGACGGCGGCCGTGGTGTGCCAGGGCGCGCCGTATATCTGCTCGATCTGCTGGGCGGGGCTGCCGGAGGAGGTGTTGATCTGCCCGATCAGCTGCCGCCGCTCGGCCAGTACGGTGCCCAGCCAGGTTCCGGTGAGGGACGCGAGGCCGAGGGCGGCGCCGACGACGGCCGCCGCACCGGGGACGACCCCGGCGTGGGCGGCGGGGGCGTCCGCCGTGCCGGTGGTCTCCGGCTCGTCGGCGTCGTCGGACTCGTCGGACTCGTCGGTGTCCTGCGGCGGCTCGCCGGTCGTGGCGGGCGCGGTGACGGGCGGCGCCGTTTCGGGCGCGGTCGCGTCCGTCGCGCCGTCGTCCTCGGTCCGGTCGGGCCCGGCGTCCGCGGCGAGTTCGCCGGCATCCGCGCCGTGGGTCTTGGTGGTCTCCATGGGCGGCAACCGTACGGTCAGATTATGAGAGCTTTCTGAGAGCCGGCCTCGTCCGCGGCGGCCGGAGCGGGCTCCGCCGGGCCCTCGATGCAGATCCGCGGCAGCCGGCGCTCCAGCCAGCGTGGCAGCCACCAGTTCCAGTCGCCCAGCATGTGCATCAGCGCCGGTACGAGCAGCGTCCGCAGGATGAAGGCGTCGAGCGCGACGGCGGCCGCCAGCCCGATGCCGAACATCGCGATCACGCGGTCGCCGCTGAGCACGAAGGCCAGGAAGACGGAGATCATGATGACCGCGGCCGAGTTGATCACGCGGCTGGTCTCGGCGAGGCCGACCCGGACCGCGCGGCGGTTGTCACGGGTCTCGCGCCACTCCTCGTACATCCGGCTGACGAGGAAGACCTGGTAGTCCATGGAGAGCCCGAAGAGCACCGAGACCATGATCACCGGCAGGAAGGGCTCGATCGGGCCGGCCGCCCCCAGCCCCAGCAGCTCGCTCCCCCAGCCCCACTGGAAGATCGCGACCACGATGCCGAAGGACGACGCGACGGCGGCGATGTTCATGACCGCGGCCTTGAGCGGGATGCCGAAGCTGCGGAAGGCCAGCAGCAGGAGCACGCAGCCCAGACCGATGACGGAGCCCACGAAGAGCGGCAGCTTGCCGACGATCACCGAGGCGAAGTCCGCGTAGCCCGCGGTGACACCGCCGACGTACACCTCCAGAGAGGTGCCCTCGGTGGCCTCGGGAATGACGTCCTCGCGCAGGTGGGCGACGAGCCGGTCGGTGGCCTGGTCCTGCGGGGATGTGGTGGGGACGACGTCGATGACGTCCGGCCCGCTGCCGTGCTGCGGCTGCTCCATGTGCACCGCGGCGACGCCCTCGGTGCGCGCCAGGACGGCGGTGAGCTGCTCCAGCGCCGCGCGGTCGGCGGCGTCGCCGGACTTGGCGACCAGCTGCAGCGGGCCGTTGAAGCCCGGTCCGAAGCCCTCGGAGAGCATGTCGTACGCCTGGCGGGTGGTGGTGCCCGCGGCGCTGTTGCCCTGGTCGGAGGCGCCCAGGTGGAGGGAGGTCGTGGGCAGGGCCAGCACGAGCATCACGACGGCGGCGACCGCGCCGAGCACCTTGGGGTGCCGTTCGACGAAGGCGGACCAGCGGGCCGCGAACCCGGTCGGCAGTTCGGGCGACGGCCCGTGCTCGACGAGCCGGCGCCGCTCCCGGCGGCTGAGCGCCTTCATGCCGATGGTGCCCAGCAGCGCGGGCAGCAGCGTCACCGAGGCGGCGACGGTGAGGATCACGGTGAGGGAGGCGGCGATCGCGACGCCGTTGAGGAAGGACAGCCGCAGGATCAGCATGCCGAGCAGGGCCACGCAGACCGTGCCGCCGGCGAAGACCACCGCCCTGCCGGTCGTGGCGACCGCCTTCTCGGCGGCCTCCCGTACCGGCAGTCCCTGCTTCAGGCCTCTGCGGTGGCGGGTGACGATGAACAGGGCGTAGTCGATGCCGACGCCCAGGCCGATCAGCAGGCCGAGCATCGGCGCGAAGTCGGCGACCCTGATCAGGTGGCCGAGCAGCTGGACCGCCATGTACGCGGTGCCCACGCTGACCAGCGCGGTGACGATCGGCATGAACATCGCGAAGAGCGAGCCGAAGGCCACCAGCAGCACCACGGCCGCCACGGCGACGCCCACGACCTCGCTCATGTGCCCGCCGCCGCCCTCGGTGAGCGCGATGGCGCCACCGCCCAGGGCGACCTGGGTGTTGTCGTCGGCGGCGGCCCTGGCGGTGTCGACGACCTGCTGCACCTGGCCGGCGTGCAGGTCGTCCGAGGGCCTGTCGAACATCACCGTCGCATAGGCGGTGTGCCCGTCGCGGCTGATCTGCCCGGCACCCTCGGTGCCGTAGGGGCTGGTCACCGAGGCGACCCCGGGGAGTTCGGCCACCTTGTCCAGCGTGCCGGTCAGGCGCTCCCTGACGGACGCGACACCGACGGTTCCCTTGTCGGTGTGCCAGACGATCGTGTCGCTGTCGCCGGCCGAGCCTGGGAAGGCCTCCTTCAGCAGGGCGGTCGCCTTGCTGGAGTCGGTGCCCTTGATGTCGTAGTCGTTCGAGTAGGCGGACCCGGCGACCAGGGCGGCCGTGGACAGACCGAGGAGGGCGACGAGCCACAGCAGGACGACGGCGAGACGGCGGTCGAGGCACCAGCGGGCAAGGGCGGCCATTGCTCTCCCTGGGGTTGCGCGGATCTTTCAGGCCGGCGAAGAGCCCGCAAAGAACACAACACGTACGTCTTCGACTGAACCAGGAAGAAAAGATCGTTGGCCGCGTTCGTGCGCTGAATCACACCCCGCGAGGGGAATTTATGTCGCCCTTACAAGCGGCCGACCTGCGACGACGCGGAAGGGGCGGGCCCCCGACCGGGAGCCCGCCCCTTGCGTACCTGCCGGCCTGGACGGCCGCGCCCGATCAGCCCTGGACGCCCAGCTTCTCCAGCACGAGCTCGCGCACGCGCTTGGCGTCGGCCTGACCACGGGTGATCTTCATGACGGCGCCGATGAGCGCGCCCGCGGCCGCCAGGTTGCCGCCGCGGATCTTGTCCGCGACGGCGGCGTTGGCCGCGATGGCCTCGTCGACGGCCGCGCCGAGCGCGCCCTCGTCCGAGACGACCTTCAGGCCGCGCTTGTCCACGACCGCGTCCGGCTCGCCCTCGCCGGCCAGCACGCCTTCGATGACCTGGCGGGCCAGCTTGTCGTTGAGCGAGCCCTCGGCCACCAGCGCCGCCACCCGGGCCACCTGGGCCGGGGTGATGGGCAGGGCGCCCAGTTCCACGCCGTCCTCGTTGGAACGGCGGGCCAGCTCGCCCATCCACCACTTGCGTGCGGCGGCCGCGTCGGCGCCCGCCTCCATGGTGGCGACGATCAGGTCGATCGCGCCGGCGTTGAGCACCGACTGCATCTCGTGGTCGGAGATGCCCCAGTCCTTCTGAAGGCGCGCCCGGCGCACCCGCGGGAGCTCCGGCAGACCGGCCCGCAGCTCCTCGACCCACTCGCGGGCCGGGGCGACGGGGACGAGGTCGGGCTCCGGGAAGTACCGGTAGTCCTCCGCCTCCTCCTTGATCCGGCCGGAGGTGGTGGAGCCGGTGTCCTCGTGGAAGTGCCGGGTCTCCTGGACGATCGTGCCGCCCGAGGAGAGCACGGCCGCGTGCCGCTGGATCTCGAAGCGGACGGCCCGCTCGACGCTGCGCAGCGAGTTCACGTTCTTGGTCTCGCTGCGGGTGCCGAACTTCTCCCGGCCGAGGGGGCGCAGCGACAGGTTGACGTCGCAGCGCATCTGGCCCATCTCCATGCGGGCCTCGGAGACGCCCAGCGCCTTGATCAGCTCGCGCAGCTCGGTCACGTACGCCTTGGCGACCTCGGGCGCGCGCTCACCGGCGCCCTCGATCGGCTTGGTGACGATCTCGATCAGCGGGATGCCGGCCCGGTTGTAGTCCAGCAGCGAGTGCGAGGCGCCGTGGATTCGGCCGGTGGCCCCGCCCACGTGCGTGGACTTGCCGGTGTCCTCCTCCATGTGGGCGCGCTCGATCTCCACACGGAAGACCTCGCCGTCCTCCAGCTGGACGTCCAGATAGCCGTTGAAGGCGATCGGCTCGTCGTACTGGGAGGTCTGGAAGTTCTTCGGCATGTCCGGATAGAAGTAGTTCTTCCGGGCGAAGCGGCACCACTGCGCGATCTCGCAGTTGAGCGCCAGGCCGATCTTGATCGCCGACTCGATGCCGGTCGCGTTGACGGCCGGCAGCGCGCCGGGCATGCCCAGGCACACCGGGCACACCTGGCTGTTGGGCTCGGCGCCGAGTGTCGTCGAGCAGCCGCAGAACATCTTTGTCTTGGTGCCGAGCTCGACGTGGACCTCGAGGCCCATCACCGGGTCATAGGACGCGAGCGCGTCCTCGTACGACACCAGGTCCGTGACGGTCACAGTTCCGATACCTCTCAGTTCCCCGTCAGGATGACAACACGTCGAAGTCGGTGTCGTCGCCGAGCCGCCGCAGCTGGCGGACCAGCAGGGCCACGCCGGTGGCGATGGCGGCGGCGCTCACGACGGCATCGATCAGCAGCAGCGTGTCGCTGTCGGCCCGGCCGCGCTTCATCTGCCGTGCCACACCGACCGCGCCAAAGAGCGTGGTGCCGATCGACAGGTAGGTGCCGGACTTGCTCTTCTTGAAGCCCTTGGCCTTCTCGAGCTTGCTCACAGGATCGGTGCCTCCTCCAGCAGCGGGTGCCCCCAGCGTGCGGTGAACGCCGCTTCGACGGCCGCACCGACACGGTAGAGGCGGTCGTCGGCCATGGCCGGGGCGATGATCTGCAGACCGACCGGGAGCCCGTCCTCGGAAGCGAGGCCGCAGGGCACGGACATGGCGGCGTTGCCCGCCAGGTTGGCCGGGATGGTGCACAGGTCGGCGAGGTACATCGCCATCGGGTCGTCCGCGCGCTCGCCGATCGGGAACGCGGTGGTGGGGGTGGTCGGCGAGATCACCACGTCGACCTGCTGGAAGGAGCGCTCGAAGTCCCGCGAGATCAGGGTGCGGACCTTCTGGGCGCTGCCGTAGTAGGCGTCGTAGTAGCCGGAGCTGAGCGCGTACGTGCCGAGCATGATGCGGCGCTTGACCTCGGGGCCGAAGCCGGCCTCGCGGGTGAGGGCGGTGACGTCCTCGGCGCTGCGGGTGCCGTCGTCGCCGACCCGCAGGCCGTAGCGCAGGCCATCGAAGCGGGCCAGGTTGGACGAGCACTCGGACGGCGCGATCAGGTAGTACGCGGCGAGCGCGTACTCGAAGGACGGGCAGGACAGCTCGACGACCTCGGCCCCGAGCTCGCGCAGCAGCTCGACGGACTCGTTGAACCGCTCCATGACGCCGGCCTGGTAGCCCTCGCCGGCGAACTCCTTGATGACGCCGACCCGCAGGCCCCTGACGTCGCCGTTGCGCGCGGCCTCGACGACCGGCGGGACGGGGGCGTCGATGGAGGTGGAGTCCATCGGGTCGTAGCCCGCGATGACCTCGTGCAGCAGCGCCGCGTCCAGCACGGTGCGGGCGCAGGGGCCGCCCTGGTCGAGGGAGGAGCTGAAGGCGACCATGCCGTAGCGGGAGACCCCGCCGTAGGTGGGCTTGACGCCGACCGTGCCGGTGACGGCGGCCGGCTGGCGGATGGAGCCGCCGGTGTCGGTGCCGATGGCCAGCGGGGCCTGGAAGGAGGCCAGGGCGGCCGACGAACCGCCGCCGGAGCCGCCGGGGATGCGGGTGAGGTCCCACGGGTTGCCGGTGGGGCCGTAGGCGCTGTTCTCGGTGGAGGACCCCATGGCGAACTCGTCCATGTTGGTCTTGCCGAGGATGACGATGCCGGCCTGCTTGAGGCGGGCGGTCAGCGTCGCGTCGTACGGCGGGATCCAGCCCTCGAGCATCTTGGAGCCGACGGTCGTCGGGATGCCCTTGGTGGTGAAGATGTCCTTCAGCGCCAGCGGGACGCCCGCGAGCGGGCCGAGCTTCTCGCCCGCGGCGCGCTTGTCGTCGACGGCCTTGGCGGCCTTCAGGGCGCCCTCGGTGTCGACGTGCAGGAAGGCGTGGACCTTCTCGTCGACCGCGCCGATGCGGTCGAGGTGGGCCTGGGCGACCTCGACGGCGGACGTCTCGCCGGAGGCGACGGCGGCCGCGGTCTGCGCGGCGGTGAGCCTGGTCAGATCGGTCATCGTGATCAGTCCTCCCCCAGGATCTGCGGCACCTTGAAGCGCTGCTGCTCCTGGGCGGGCGCGCCGGACAGCGCCTCCGCCGGGGTCAGACTGGGCCTGACCTCGTCAGGGCGCATGACGTTCGTCAGCGGCAGCGGGTGGGAGGTCGGCGGTACGTCCTCGCCGGCCACCTCGGAGACGCGGGCGACCGCGCCGATGATGGCGTCGAGCTGTCCGGCGAAGTGGTCGAGCTCTTCGTCCTTCAGCTCCAGACGCGACAGCCGGCCGAGGTGGGCGACCTCCTCGCGCGTGATGCCTGGCATGCAGCGATCCTCTGGGGGTGAGTTTGGTCTTTTCGCGCCCAATCCTATGGGCGCGGGCGCCCCGGGGGCGAAACGGTTTGCGCTTCGCCCGGTCGGGGTGCGCCGGGACGGGCCGGCCGGGCCCGTGGTGCCGCCGGGGCGGGTGGGGTCCACGGGGCGCCGACGACGCGACGCGGGGGGTGCGGGCCCGCAGGTCGCGGGCCCGCAAACGTTACTGCGCGTCGGGGACGGCGGCCCGCTCCTTCGCGGCCTCCAGCTCCGCCGGGCGGCGCCATCCGGAACGGCCGCGCAGCCGCAGCCAGGCCGTGGTCTCCTCCGGGGGCATCGCGGCGGCGACGAGCCAGCCCTGGATCGCGTCGCAGCCCAGGTCCCGCAGGCGCTCCCACGTCTCGTCGTCCTCGACGCCCTCCGCCACGACGAGGAGTCCGAGGGAGTGGGCGAGGTCGACCGTGCAGCGCACGATCTCCGCGTCCTCGGCGTCGACGGACAGCCGCGCCACGAACGAGCGGTCGATCTTCAGCTCGCTGACCGGCAGCCGCCGCAGATGCACCAGGGAGGAGTACCCGGTGCCGAAGTCGTCCAGCGACATCTTCACCCCGTGTCCGGTCAGCCCGGCCATGGTGTCGGCGGCGCGCTGCGGGTCCTCCAGCAGCACGTGCTCGGTGATCTCCAGCTGCAGCGCCCCCGGCGGGACCCCGTGCCGGGCCAGGCGTGCGGCGACGGCCCCGGCGAACCCGGGCGAGTGGACGTCGCGGGGCGAGACGTTGACGGCGACGGGGACGTCGAGCCCCATCGCGCGCCACCGGGCGACCTGGCCTAGGGCGGTCTCCAGGACGTACTCGGTGAGCTGCGGCATGAGCCCGGAGGTCTCGGCGATCGCGATGAACTCCTCGGGGCTGACCCGGCCGCGCTCGGGGTGCACCCAGCGGACCAGCGCCTCCAGCCCGGCGACCTGCCCGTCGAAGCGGACCTTCGGCTGGTAGTGCAGCTCGACCTCGCCGCGGTCCAGCGCCCGGCGCAGGTCGCCGAGCAGGCCCAGGCGGTCGGGGGTGTTGCCGTCGCGGGAGGACTCGTAGACCTCGACCCCGCTGCGGTCACGTTTCGCCTGGTACATCGCGACGTCGGCGCGGCGCAGCAGGCCCTCGGCGTCACCGGCGTGATCGGGGTAGACGGCGACCCCGGCGCTGGCCTCGAGGACCAGGGTCAGGCCGTCGAGACTTAACGGCGAACTCAGCGCGGCGACCAGGGCCCTGGCGATGCGCTGGGCGCGGGTCGGCGCGTCGCAGGTGGGGAGCAGGACGGCGAACTCGTCGCCGCCGAGCCGGGCGACCTCGGCGCCGCGCGGCAGGGCGAGCCGCAGGCGGTCGGCGATCTGCAGCAGCAGCCGGTCGCCGGCCATGTGGCCGAGGGTGTCGTTGACGGAACGGAACTTGTCGAGGTCGATCAGGACCAGCGCGGCGCGCTCGCCGCTGCGGGCGGCGTCGTCCAGCGCGGTCCAGGTGCGCTCCAGCAGCCACTGACGGTTGGGCAGTCCGGTGAGCGGGTCGCGCAGTTGCTCCTCGGCGCGGGCGTGCGCGATCCAGAGCGTGGAGTCGAGTGCGATCAGGGGCACGGCGAACAGCGGCAGCAGCAGGGGCAGATCGGCCGCGACGATGATGATCAGCGGGGAGATGCCGAGCAGTGCGACGCCGACGAAGCCCTGGCGTATCAGCGCGGTGCGGGCCACGGTGGGCAGTGCCCCGGCGCGCGGCACGATCGCGTACCACAGGAGGGTGCGGGTCGCGGCGAGGTAGCCGAGTGCCGCGGCGAGCACCGCGGGGACGGCGGCCATCCCCCATGTGGCGGGCTGCCAGGGCTGTTCGACGGACGGGTGGATGCCGAAGACGGAGAGCGCGAGCGAGGCCGCGCCGATGCCGAGGATGTCCACGGCGCCGTGCAGCAGCGCCTCGCGCCAGCGGTGCCGGCGGGCCGCGCCGACCAGGACGACCACGGCCAGGCTGACCAGCACCGCGGGCACCCAGCCGTAGAGCAGCAGCATGGCGAGCGTCAGCGCGGCGCCGGAGCCGGTGCCGCCCCACCAGCGGTCCCGGCCCATGGCGACCAGGTGGCCGACGATGATGCCGGTGAGCACGGCGAAGGCCCAGCCGACGTCGCCGCCGGGGAAGAAGGCGTTGCCGTCCACGAGTATCCGGACGACGCCCACCACCAGGGCCGCCGCGGCAGCGCCCACGACCGAGTACCTGAGTGCCGCCGCGGGCAGCACCGGCGCGGCCGGTCCGAGCAGCCGCTGCGCCGGTCCGGCGCTGTCCGTCGGTTCCATGCCCGTACCCTCTCGCAGCCGCGTGCGCCGTTCCACCACACGCCCTTGCCCGCGGCATTGACCGCCGGGCTGCTGGAGGGCCCATGCCCGAAGGCGCGCCTCTCAACAGTAGGCCGATAAAGGCTGTCACGGGCACCGATCGGCTGCTGTTGCCCGGAATGGATCCCACCCTCCCGGATCGTTCCCCTATGGGCCGAAAGGGTGATGATGGGGTGTCAGCCCTCCGGGTTCACGGCCGCCTCCCGGGCCGCGTCGGCGCCCTGCCCGAGCAGCACGGCGAAGCCGTCCTCGTCCAGGATCGGCACCTTCAGCTGCACCGCCTTGTCGTACTTGGAGCCCGGGCTGTCGCCGACGACCACGAAGTCGGTCTTCTTGGAGACCGATCCGGTGACCTTGGCCCCGCGGCTCACGAGCGCCTCCTTCGCGCCGTCCCGGGTGTGGGTGGCGAGGGTGCCGGTGACGACGACGGTGAGGCCCTCCAGTGGACGCGGCCCCTCGTCGGAGCCCTCCTCGGTGAAGCGGACCCCGGCCGCCTTCCACTTGCGCAGGATCTCGCGGTGCCACTCCTCCTCGTACCACTGCTTGAGGGAGGCCGCGATGATCCCGCCGACGCCGTCGACACCCGCCAGTCGCTCCTCGTCGGCGGCGAAGACGGCGTCCAGGTCGCGGAACTCGCGGGCCAGGGCCTCGGCGGCGACCGGGCCGACGTGACGGATCGACAGGCCCGCGATGATCCGGGCGAGCGGCCGCTCCTTGGCCTGCTGGATGTTCTCCAGCATGGCCACCGCGTTCTTCTTCAGCTCGCCCTGCTGGTTGGCGAAGACCGAGACGACCTTCTCCTGACCGGTCTCCGGGTCGCGCTTGGGCAGGCCGGTGTTCTGGTCGAGGACGTGGGCGCGGATGGGCAGCAGGTCCTCGGCGGTGATGCCGAACAGGTCGCCCTCGTCGCTCAGCGGCGGCTCGGCGGGTTCCAGCGGCCGGGTGAGCGCGGCGGAGGCGACGTAGCCGAAGTTCTCGATGTCCAGGCACCTGCGGCCGCCCAGGTAGAACAGCCGTTCCCGGATCTGCGCCGGGCAGCCCCGCGCGTTGGGGCAGCGCAGGTCGATGTCGCCCTCCTTCATCGGCCGCAGCGGGGTGCCGCACTCGGGGCACTGGGCGGGCATCACGAACGCGCGCTCGCTGCCGTCCCGCAGGTCGACGACGGGGCCGAGGATCTCCGGGATGACGTCACCGGCCTTGCGCAGCACGACGGTGTCGCCGATCAGCACGCCCTTGGCCTTGACCACGTCCTGGTTGTGCAGGGTGGCGAACTCGACCTCGGAGCCGGCCACCGTGACCGGCTCGACCACCGCGTACGGCGTCACGCGGCCCGTGCGGCCCACGCCGACCCGGATGTCGACCAGCTTGGTGTTGACCTCCTCCGGCGCGTACTTCCACGCGATGGCCCAGCGCGGCGCGCGGGCGGTGGAGCCGAGCCGGCCCTGCAGCGGGATCTCGTCGACCTTGACGACGATGCCGTCGATCTCGTGCTCGACGTCGTGGCGGTGCTCGCCGTAGTAGGCGATGGCCTCCTTGACCTCGGCGAGCGTGCCGACCACGCGGGCGTACCTGGTGGTGGGCAGGCCCCACTCGTGCAGCAGCTCGTAGGCGTGCGACTGGCAGTCGATGGTGAAGCCCTCGCGGGCGCCGATGCCGTGCACCACCATGTGCAGCGGGCGGCTCGCGGTGACCCGGGGGTCCTTCTGCCGCAGGGAGCCGGCGGCGGCGTTGCGCGGGTTGGCGAAGGGCTTGTCGCCCGCCTCGACCAGGCGGGCGTTGAGCTCCTCGAACTTCTCCATGGGGAAGAAGACCTCGCCGCGGATCTCGACCAGCGCGGGGACGCGCTCCCCCGCCAGCCGGTCCGGGATCTCGGCGATGGTGCGGACGTTGGGCGTGATGTCCTCGCCGGTGCGGCCGTCGCCGCGGGTGGCGCCGCGCACCAGGCGGCCGTTCTCGTACGTGAGGTTGACGGCGAGGCCGTCGACCTTCAGCTCGCACAGGAAGTGGTAGGTGCCGCCCTCGCCCGCCGGGGGGCCCAGCTCCGCGGCGAGGCGCTCCGCCCAGGCGTTCAGCTCCTCCTCGGTGAAGGCGTTGTCGAGGGAGAGCATGCGCTCGCGGTGCTCGACGGAGGTGAACTCCGTCGCATAGGCGCCGGACACCTTCTGAGTCGGCGAGTCCGGCGTGCGCAGCGAGGGGTGCTCGTCCTCCAGCGCCTCCAGCCGCCGCAGCAGCTTGTCGAACTCGGCGTCGCTGACGACCGGCTGGTCCTTGACGTAGTAGCGGAAGCGGTGCTCCTCGACCTGCTCGGCAAGGGAGGCGTGCAGCTCGCGCGCCTGCGCCGGCACGTCCTCGTTCCTGGCGCCCTCGGGGATCACGGAGTCCTCCACGTCCACGTCCTTCCTCATCCCATCCTCACTCAGGGTTGTCGACGAGCGAGCGTGCCGCCTTCGCGCAGTGCACGAGTGCGGCACGGGCATAGGCCGGCGAGGCCCCCGCCAGACCGCAGGACGGGGTCACCGCCACGGAGGTGCCCAGATCCCCCGGGGACAGCCCCAGCCTGCGCCACAGCGCCCGAACACCACTGACGCTACCCGCAGGGTCCGACAATGGGGCATCGGTACCCGGGACGACACCGGTGAAGAGCGCGGTTCCCGCCTCGGCCGCCTCACCGAAGGCGTCCCAGTCACTCTCCGTGAGCAGCGAGAAATCGAACGACACCCCCGCCACCCCGGCCCTCCGCAGCAGCGCGAAGGGCACCTCCGGCGCGCAGGAGTGCGCGATCACGGGCACGCCGTCCCCAGCGCCTACGGCCGCCATGACGTCCCGCAGCGCGCCCTCGACGACGCCCCGGTCCACCGCACGGTGCGTGCGGTAGCCGCTGGCGGACCTGACCCGGCCCTGGAGCACGGCGGTCAGCGAGGGCTCGTCCAGCTGCAGCACGGGCTGTGCGCCGGGCACGCGCCGGCGCACGTCCTCCAGGTGCAGCCGCAGCCCCTCGCCGAGCGAGGCGGCCAGGTCGCGGCAGGCCCCGGGGTCGGAGAGCGCCGCCTCGCCGTTCTTCAGCTCGACGGAGGCCGCGAGCGTCCACGGCCCGACGGCCTGGAGCTTGAGGGGGCCCTCGTAGCCCTGGGTGAACTCCTCCAGGGCGTCCAGGTCCTCCCCCAGCCACGCCCCGGCCCGGCGGGTGTCCCGGCCCGGGCGGTCGCCGAAGCGCCATCCGCTGGGCTCCACGCGCGCGTACAGCTCGACCAGCATCCCGAGCGTACGGCCGATCATGTCGGCGCCCGGGCCGCGCGCGGGCAGCTCCGGCAGGAACGGCAGCGCCTCGAGCGCCCCGGTCGCCGTCCGTGCCGCCTCGCGCGCGTCACCTCCCGGCATCGACCCCACACCGGTGGCCGCCCCTTCGGGCAGCCGGAACTTCGCTTCGGTACCTTCCGTGCTCACCGGTGCAGCCTACGACGGCGGGCCGGTCAGGCTCCCGGCCGGATCGTCAGGTCGTTGATCTCGGCGTCCCGCGGCAGGTCGATCGCCGTCAGGATCGCCGTCGCGACCGACTCGGGGGCGATCCAGCGCGAGGGGTCGTACGCCTTGCCCTCCTGCTGGTGCACCTTGGCCTGCATCGGCGTGGCGGTGCGCCCCGGGTAGACGGAGGTGACCCGCACCCCGTTGGCGTGCTCCTCGTGGCGCAGGGAGTCTGCGAGCGCCTTGAGGCCGTGCTTGCTGGCCGCGTAGGCGCCCCACTCGGCGTGCGCGTTGAGCCCGGCGCCGGAGTTGACGAAGACCACGTGGCCGCGGGAGAGCCGCAGTTGGGGCAGAAGGAGGCGGGTCAGCTCGGCGGGGGCGACGAGGTTGGCGGCGAGCGTCCGGTTCCAGGTCTTCGGGGTGAGCTCGCCCACCTGCCCCAGGTCCACGACGCCCGCGATGTGCAGCAGGGAGTCCAGCCGGTCCGGCGGCGACTGGTGGCCCAGCGCCCAGGACAGCCGCTCCGGCTCCGCGAGGTCGCCGACGAGGGTGCGCGCGCCCGGGAAGCGGTCGGCCAGTTCCTTGGCGCGTCCGGCGTCGCGGGCCAGCAGCCACAGTTCGTCGCCGCGTTCGAGGAGGCGCTGCGCCACGACGGCGCCGATGCCGGAGCCCGCGCCGGTGATCAGGTGAATCGACATGGGCCCCATGCTGTCATCCCCGCCGGCTCACACGATGCCGGCGTTCTCCTCCAGGTAGGCGAGCGCCGCGACCCCGTCCTCGGCGAAGAACACCAGGTCGGTGAGGGGCAGCGGCAGGAAGCCCTCCGCGTCCATGCGCTGGAACTGCTCCTTGAGCCCGTCGTAGAAGCCCGCCGTGTTGAGCAGGACGACCGGCTTGGTGTGCAGGCGGTGCTTCTTCAGCTCCAGGATCTCGGTCGCCTCGTCCAGCGTGCCGGTGCCGCCCACCATGACCACCACGGCGTCCGCGCGGGCCAGCAGCTCCGCCTTGCGCTCGGCGAGGTCGGCCGCGATCACCATCTCGTCCGCGCCCTTGCGGGCCTTGGCCGCGAGGAACTCGACCGAGACCCCGACCAGGCGCCCGCCGTGCTCCTGCACCCCGTCCGCCATCACCTTCATCAGGCCCACGTCCGAGCCGCCCCACACCAGGGTGTGGCCGCCCTTGCCGATCAACTCGGCGAACTGGCGGGCCGGCTCGGTGTAGCGGGGCTCGAGGTCGGCGGCGGAGAGGAAGACGCAGATGTTCATGCGGGCCAGTCTCGCGCATGGCGCCGGACGCCGGGCAGGGGGGCGCCCGGCCCGTTCCGTGACCCGCGCTCGGAGGGGCAGGCGTCAGGCGCTCGCGGCGGCGCGCGGGCTGCGCTCCGTCGTCGCGATCGTCGCCGAGCCGACGACGCGCGTGCCGTCGTAGAGCACGACCGCCTGGCCCGGCGCGACGCCGCGGACGGCTCCGCCGGTGAAACGGACGCTGAGCTCTCCGTCGGCCAGCTCGGCCGTGACGGGCACGTCGTCGCCGTGGGCGCGCAGCTGGGCGGTGTACGTACGCGGCCCGGCGCCGTCGGGCGCGGTGCCGCACCAGCGCGGGCGGATCGCCGTCAGGGCCGTGACGTCCAGCGCCTCGGCCGGGCCGACGGTCACCGTGTTGTTCACCGGCGAGATGTCGAGCACGTAGCGCGGCTTGCCGTCGGCGGCGGGCACGCCCAGGCGCAGGCCCTTGCGCTGGCCCACGGTGTAGCCGTAGGCGCCGGAGTGGGTGCCCAGGCGCTTGCCGTCCTCGTCGAGGATGTCGCCCTCGGCGGTGCCGAGACGTCGCGCGAGGAAGCCCTGGGTGTCGCCGTCCGTGATGAAGCAGATGTCGTGGCTGTCGGGCTTCTTCGCGACGGACAGGCCGCGGCGGGCCGCCTCCGCCCGGATCTCGTCCTTGGTGGTGAGGGTGTCGCCGAGCGGGAACATGGCGTGCGCCAGCTGCCGCTCGTCGAGGACGCCCAGCACGTACGACTGGTCCTTGGCCGCGTCGGAGGCGCGGTGCAGCTCGCGGGAGCCGTCAGCGTTGACGACGACGGTGGCGTAGTGGCCGGTGCACACGGCGTCGAAGCCGAGGGCGATCGCCTTGTCGAGCAGCGCGGCGAACTTGATCTTCTCGTTGCAGCGCAGGCAGGGGTTGGGCGTACGGCCCGCGGCGTACTCGGCGACGAAGTCGTCGACGACGTCGGCGCGGAAGCGGTCGGCGAGGTCCCAGATGTAGAAGGGGATGCCGATCACGTCGGCGGCGCGGCGGGCGTCGTGGCTGTCCTCGATCGTGCAGCAGCCGCGGGCACCGGTGCGGAAGGACTGCGGGTTCGCGGAGAGGGCGAGGTGCACGCCCGTGACGTCGTGCCCCGCTTCGGCGGCGCGGGCGGCCGCCACGGCCGAGTCGACGCCACCGCTCATCGCGGCGAGCACGCGGAGGCGACGGCCGTCGCCAGGGCCTGTGGGTGCACCGGGGAAGTCAGTCATAGCGCCTCCTAGAGTACGGCGCCCCGGCGCCGGTTCGCGGGGCCGGTCGCCGCGGGGCCCTTGCGGGCTGCGGGTGTGTGGGCGAGTGCGGGTGCGTTGCGCCTGCGGCGGGCGGTCTCCCACCCACCCGTTGCCGCCTGCGTTACGTGAACGCGGGTGCGGGTGTGTGGCCGGGTACCGCTGCGTTGCACCTGCGGTGCCCTTTAACGGGTGTGCGGACGAGTGCCGGTGCGTTGCGCCTGCGGCGGGCGGTCTCCCACCCGCCCACCCGTTGCCCCCTGCGTTGCGTGAGCGGAAAGGCGGCACACCGCCGCAGGCCGCCGACGCACAGCGACCACCCACGGCAGCCATCCGCACACGCGCACGGTGCCGCACGGGTGGCGGGCGGAAAGGCGGCACACCGCCGCAGGCCGCCGACGCACAGCGACCACCCACAGGAGCCACCCGCACACGCCCACGGTGCCGCACGGGTGGGCGGGCGGGGAAGGCCCGCCGCAGGCGCAACGGCGCGCGAGCCGCCCGCGAACCGGCACCGGACGCAACGCGAGGGCGAGGGCGCCGCGGGCGTTACATCAGGCCCGCGCTGCGGGCGCGGGCCACCGCGGGGGCGATGGCCTCGCCGAGGACCGCGACGTCCTCCGCCGTCGAGGTGTGCCCGAGGGAGAACCGCAGGGAGCCCCGCGCGAGGTCGGGGTCGGCGCCCATGGCCAGGAGGACGTGGCTGGGCTGGGGGACGCCGGCGGTGCACGCGGAGCCGGTGGAGCACTCGATGCCCTGGGCGTCGAGCAGCATCAGCAGGGAGTCGCCCTCGCACCCGGGGAAGGAGAAGTGGGCGCCGGCGGGGAGGCGGCCTCCGGGGGTGGGGTCGCCGTTGAGGATGGCCTCGGGGACGGCCTCGCGGACCCGGGCGACCAGGTCGTCGCGCAGGGCGCCGATCTCCCGCGCGAAGTCCTCGTGACGTTCGGCGGCCAGCGCCGCGGCGACGGCGAACGCGGCGACCGCGGGCACGTCCAGCGTGCCGGAGCGTACGCCGCGCTCCTGACCGCCGCCGTGGAGGATGGGGACCGGGCCGATCTCGCGCCGGAGCACCAGCGCGCCGACCCCGTACGGGCCGCCGACCTTGTGCCCGGTGACGGTCATCGCGTCGAGCCCGGACGCCGCGAAGTCGACCTCGACCTGACCGAGGGCCTGGACGGCGTCGGAGTGCAGCGGCACCTCGAACTCCCGCGCCACCTCGCTGAGTTCCGCGATCGGGAAGACCGTGCCGACCTCGTTGTTGGCCCACATCACCGTGGCGAGCGCCACATCGCCGGGGTCGCGGGCGATGGCCTCCCGCAGGGCCTCGGGGTGGACGCGCCCGTAGGCGTCGACCGGGAGCCATTCGACCCGGGCGCCCTCGTGCGTGGCGAGCCAGTCGACGGCGTCGAGGACGGCGTGGTGCTCGACGGGGCTGGCGAGGACCCGGGTGCGCCGCGGGTCGGCGTCGTGGCGGGCCCAGTACAGACCCTTGACCGCGAGGTTGTCGGCCTCGGTGCCGCCCGCGGTGAACACGATCTCGCTGGGGCGGGCGCCGAGCGCGGCGGCGAGGGACTCGCGGGACTCCTCCACCGTGCGCCTGGCCCGGCGGCCGGCCGCGTGGAGGGAGGATGCGTTGCCCGTGACGGCGAGGTGCGCGGTCATCGCCTCGACCGCCTCCGGCAGCATCGGGGTCGTGGCGGCGTGGTCGAGGTAGGCCATGATGAGCGTGATTCTACGGCCGCCGCGGCGCCTGCCCGGACCGAGGCCCGCCCTCCCGGGCGGTGCCCCGCTACAGGTGGAGTTCCTCCGCCGCGGTGGTGCGCCGGTGCCAGGCGCGGGGGGCGCGCCAGTGGTAGCGCATGGCCAGCAGTCTGAGGGCGAAGGCGCAGAGGACGGCGAGGACCCCGGTGGCGGGGGTCAGGGCCTGGAACTTGATGAGCACCACCACGACGGTGGCCCCCACGATGGCCGGTACCGCGTACAGGTCGCGGTCCCAGCGCAGCAGGGAGGGGACCTCGTTGCCGAGCAGGTCGCGCAGCACGCCCCCGCCGACGGCGGTGGCGAGGCCGAGGGTGGCGGACGCCGTGAGGTTGAGGCCGTAGTCGTAGGCCTTGGTGGTGCCGGCGACGCAGAAGAGGCCGAGGCCGGCGGCGTCGAAGACGTTGATGGTGGTGTTGATCCGCTCGACCTGGGGGTGCAGGAAGAACACCACCGTGGTGGCGATCAGCGGGGTGAGGAAGTACCCGAGGTCGGTGAAGGCGGCCGGCGGGACCGCTCCGATGATCAGGTCCCTGATCAGCCCTCCGCCCAGCGCGGTGACCTCGGCGAGCACCGCCATGCCGAAGACGTCGTAGTTCTTGCGTACGGCGAGCAGAGCGCCGGAGATCGCGAAGACGAAGATTCCGACGAGGTCGAGCACGTGCTGGACGGAGTGGCTGAACAGTTCGGTGTGCACCGGCTCCATTGTGCCGGGTGCCGGGGTTACGCCTTTTCGGCCGTCTTCCCGGCCGTACCGCCGCCGGAGTCGCCGGAGTCACCGGTGTTCTCCGGGTGGTGGCAGGCGACCTCGTGCCCGGTGGCCAGGGTGACCAGCGGGGGCTCCGTGGTCTTGCAGACCTCGGTCGCCTTCCAGCAGCGGGTGTGGAAGCGGCAGCCGGACGGCGGGGAGATCGGCGACGGGACGTCGCCGGTCAGCAGGATCCGCTCGCGCTTGGCGCGCCGCTTGGGGTCCGGCACCGGCACCGCGGAGAGCAGCGCGTTGGTGTACGGGTGCATCGGCTTGGTGTAGAGGTCCTCGCGGTCGGCGACCTCGACGATCTTGCCGAGGTACATGACCGCGATGCGGTCCGACACGTGCCGGATGACCGACAGGTCGTGCGCGATGATCACGTAGGTCAGGCCGAGCTCGCTCTGCAGGTCGTCCAGGAGGTTGACCACCTGGGCCTGGATGGAGACGTCGAGCGCCGACACCGGCTCGTCCGCGACCACGAGCTTGGGCTTGAGCGCCAGCGCGCGGGCGATGCCGATGCGCTGCCGCTGGCCGCCGGAGAACTCGTGCGGGTAGCGGTTGTAGTGCTCGGGGTTGAGGCCGACCAGCTCCAGGAGGTTCTGGACCTCCCGCTTCACCCCGTTCTCCGTCTGCACCTTCTGCAGCCGGAACGGCGCGCCGACAATGGTGCCGACGGTGTGCCGCGGGTTGAGGGAGGAGTACGGGTCCTGGAAGATCATCTGCACGTCGCGGCGGAGCGGGCGCATGCCCGCGGTGCCCAGGTGCGTGATGTCGCGGCCCTCGAACTCGATCTTCCCGCCGGTCGGTTCGAGCAGCCGGGTGATCAGCCGGCCCATGGTGGACTTGCCGCACCCGGACTCGCCGACCACGCCGAGGGTCTCCCCGGGGTTGACGTGGAAGTCGATGCCGTCGACGGCCTTGACCGCGCCGACCTGACGGCGCAGCAGGCCCTTGGTGATCGGGAAGTGCTTGACCAGGCCGCTCACCTTGAGCAGCGCATCCGACCCGTCGGCGGTCGACTGCTGGGGGATCGTCATCTCCTGGCCTTTCACAGCTTCGGCGCAATCTCTTCGGTCCAGATGCGCTCCCGGTCCGCCGCGCTCAGGTGGCAGGCGGCGTGGTGCCGGCTGCCGACCTCGCTCAGTTCCGGAACGACGGTGGTGCTGGCGCCGCCGGTGAGCTCCGCGTACGGGCAGCGCGGGTGGAAGGCGCAGCCGGACGGCACGTTGATCAGGCTCGGCGGAGACCCCTTGACCGGGTTGAGCCGTTCGGTGCGCTCACGGTCCAGGCGGGGCATCGAGCCCAGCAGGCCCCAGGTGTAGGGGTGCTGCGGCTCGTAGAAGACCTTGTCGGCCGGCCCGCGCTCCACACAGCGACCGCCGTACATCACCAGGATGTCGTCCGCGAGCTCGGCGACGACGCCGAGGTCGTGGGTGATGATGATGACCGCGGAGCCGAACTCCTTCTGCAGGTCCCGGATCAGGTCCAGGATCTGCGCCTGCACGGTCACGTCGAGCGCGGTGGTCGGCTCGTCCGCGATGAGCAGGTCGGGGTTGTTGGACAGCGCCATGGCGATCATCGCGCGCTGCCGCATGCCGCCGGAGAACTGGTGCGGGTAGTCGTCGACGCGCTTGTCGGGCTGCGGGATGCCGACGCGGTCGAGCATCTCGATCGCGCGCTTGCGGGCCACGGCCTTGGACACGTCGTGGTGCACCCGGTACGCCTCGACGATCTGCGCGCCGACGGTGAAGTAGGGGTGCATCGCCGACAGCGGGTCCTGGAAGATCATCGCGACGTCCTTGCCGCGCAGCCGCCGGACCTCGTCCGGGTCGGCCGAGATCAGTTCCCTGCCCTCGAGCCAGATCTCGCCGGACATCCGGGCCTTGCTGCGGCCGTACTGGCCGGCCCGGTGCAGACCCATGATCGCCAGCGACGTGACGGACTTGCCGGAGCCGGACTCGCCGACGATGCCGAGGGTCTTGCCCTTCTCCAGCTGGAAGGAGAGGCCGTCGACGGACTTCACCAGGCCGTCGTCGGTCGGGAAGTGCACCTTGAGGTCGCGGACCTCCAGGAACGCCGTGGGCTTCGCCTTCCCGGCCACCGGCTCGTTCGGGGCGGAGTCCGCCCCGGTGCCGGACTTCTGGATGGGGAGGTCGGTCATGACAGCCTCACGCGCGGGTCGACGACGGCGTACAGCAGGTCTACGAGGAGGTTCGCCACCACCACGGCGACGGCCGCGATCAGCGTGACGCCGAGGATCAGCGGGAAGTCCTTGTCCGAGATCGCCTTCACCGCCGCCTGGCCGATACCGGGCAGGCTGAACGTCGTCTCGGTGAGGATCGCGCCGCCGACGAGGGCGCCGAGGTCCATGCCGAGGATGGTCAGCACCGGCGTCATGGTCGAGCGCATGGCGTGCTTGCCGATGACGACCGGCTCACGCAGGCCCTTGGCCCGCGCGGTGCGGATGTAGTCCTCGCCCATGATCTCGAGCATGGTGGCCCGGGTCATCCGGGCGTACATGGCCGCGTAGAGGAAGGCGAGGGTGACCCATGGCAGCAGCATGCCGCCGAACCAGCCGGAGGCCGATTCACCGAACGGCACATATTGGCCGTCGATCCATCCCAGGCCGTAGACGACCACCGCCAGGGCGATCATGCCGGTGAAGTAGATGGGGAGCGAGACGCCGGCGAGCGCGACCGTCATCAGGGTGCGGTCGAGCGCGGAGCCGCGCTTGAGAGCGGAGACGACACCGGTGCCGACACCGACGACGACCCAGATGACGCAGGCGCCGGCGGCCAGCTGCATGGTCACCGGGAGACGGTCGGTCAGGACCGGCCAGATCGCCTGCTCGTTGCGGAAGGAGTAGCCGAAGCAGGGGGCGGAGCAGTGGGTGACGTCCGTGCCGTTGGCGTAGTCACGCCCGGCGACCAGCCCCCACAGGAACTTGCCGAACTGCACGAGGATGGGGTCGTCGAGGCCCATCTTCTTCCGAATGCCCTCAAGCGAGGCCGGGTCCGCCTGCTTCCCGATGAAGTAGGTGGCGGGGTCGACACCGACCCATTTGGGGATCAGGAAGAAGATCCCGAAGGTCACCAATGTGATGACCAGCAACATGACGACGACAGCGAACAGTCGCCGGATGATGTATGCAAGCACTGTGCTCGGCCCGGCGGCGGCCCGGGGGTTCCCCGGGCCGCCGCACGCGGCCATCACCTGCCCTTCGTGCCTAGCGGGTGTGGCACTCGATCGATTCGAGAGTTGTTACTGCACGCCCAGCGAGGCGTAGTCGTAGCGGCCGTTGTACGCGTCGGCCGTGTAGACGTTGGTCAGGCGCGAGCTGCGCCAGATGATGTTCTTCTCGAAGGTGAAGGGCAGGTAGTACGCGCCCTCGGAGACCTTCTGGTTGATCTGCTTGTACACCTCGGCCGCCGCGTTCGCGTCGGTCTGGGTCAGCGCCTGGTCGAACAGGCCGTCGATGGCCTTGTCCTTGATCTCGGCGAAGTTGTTGTTGCCGCTCTCGAGGATGAACCGGCTGTCGACCAGCGGCTGGAGGAAGCCCTGGCCCGACGGGAAGTCGGCGCCCCAGCCCATGATGATGATGCCGTAGCCCTTGGACTTGACCGTCTTCGGGGCACCGATGATGCCGGAGGTCTGCGCACCGTCGAACTCGTCGAGCTCGGTGGTGATGCCGACCTTCTTCAGCGACTCCTGCAGGGACTCGGCCGTGGCGATCTCGATCGGCTTGTTGTTGCGGACCGCGATCGTGGTCTTGAAGCCGTCGGGCTGGCCGCAGGCCTTGAGCTCCTTCTTGGCCTCTTCGACGTTGCCCGTGGTGTCCTTCAGGACGTTGTACGGGTCGTACTTGCCGTCGGCGCCCTTGATGCCCAGCGGGAGCATGTTCGGGGCGATCGCGCCACCGGCCTGCGGGCCGCCGCGGGCGGTCTGCAGCGACTTGTGGTCGGCGGCGAGGATGACCGCCTTGCGGCAGTGGATGTTGTCCATCGGCTTGACCGTGGTCGGGAAGACCGCGTAGCGGATGAAGCCGGTGTCCGGGTTGTCGGCGTTGGCCTTGTTCTTGCCGAGCACCTCGGCGCGCGCGGCCTGGCCGACGCCGGTGGCGTTGAGGTCCAGGTCGTAGTCGCCGTTGATCAGGCGCTTGTCCATGTCGTCGGCGTTGGTGGTCAGGGTGACCGTGATCTTGTCCGGCAGCGCCTTGCGGAGGTCGTCGGTGGACGCGCTCCAGTTGGTGTTGCGGACCAGCACCATCGACTTGTTCGGCGTGTACGACTGGAACTTGTACGGGCCGCTGGAGAACGGCTTGAGGCCGTACTTCGCGGCGGTGTCCTTGGCCGCGGGCACCGGGGAGCCGGACGGCATCGCCAGCATCTGCTCGAAGTCGCTGTTGGGCTTCGGCAGGCGGAAGACGATGGTCTTGTCGTCCGGGGTCTCGATGGACTTCAGACCGAGCTTGTCGGCCGAGGTGTCCTTGTACGGGCCCTTGTACTCACCCTTGGGGTCGAGCACCTGCTGCAGGTAGATCGGGCCGCCGGAGATGACGTCCTGCGCCCAGATGCGCTCGATGCCGTACTTGACGTCCTTGGAGGTCAGCGGGGAGCCGTCCTCCCACTTCAGGCCGTCCTTCAGGGTGTACGTGTAGGTCTTGCCGCCGTCCTCGACCTTCGCGAGGCCGGTCGCGAGGTCCGGCTTCAGCGTGGTGCTGGCGAGACCCGGCTCCGGGGTGAAGGAGACCAGCTGGCGCGTGTAGTACCGGGCGAAGTCCCACATGAAGCCGTAGTAACCGCGCTGCGGGTCCCAGGAGTCGGCGTCCTGCGTGCCGATGAACTTGAGCGTGCCGCCCTTCTTGTCGGACGCGTTCGCCACCTTGTTGACGGCGGCGTTGAATCCGGGGGCCTTGGCGTTGCCGTCGGACTTGCCACCGCCGCCTCCGCCGCAAGCGGCGGTGGACAGCAGCGCGACGACCACGACGGCCGTCCCTGCGGCCAGCCTGCGCCTCGATGAGCGTGGGGATGTCACTTTTTCGTAACCTCCGTGATTCGCGGTCCGCGACTTTCCGCGGACCTGCGGTCCTTCTCGGTGAGAAGCCACCTGACGGGAATGGCAGGGGCGGTGTGCGAGGGCTAGCGGGAGCCCTTCGGGTCCAGCGCATCCCGTACGCCGTCACCGAAGAGGTTGAAGGCGAGCACGGTGACGAAGATGGCCAGACCCGGGATCAGCATGAAGATCGGGTCCGTCTCGTAGAAGGACAGCGCCTTGAAGAGCATCTGTCCCCACGACGAGGTGGGCGGCTTCACGCCGACCCCGAGGAAGCTCAGGGCGGCCTCGGTGAGGATGTTCGTCGGGATCATCAGCGTCGCGTAGACGGTGATCGGGGCGACGAGGTTGGGCAGCAGTTCCCGGAAGAGGATGTAGCCGCGGCCGGCACCGAGGCTGCGGGCCGCGTCGACGTACTCGCGTTCGCGCAGGCTCAGGGTCTGGCCGCGGACGATGCGGCCGACGTACGGCCACCCGAAGAACCCGATCACGACCACCAGGACGCCCATGCGCACGCCGGTGCCGCTGAAGCCCAGCAGCGAGTTGGGCATGACCGAGACCAGGGACATGATGAACAGCAGCTGGGGGAAGGCCAGGAGGACGTCCATGACACGGCCGATGGCGGCGTCGACCCAGCCGCCGAAGTAGCCGGCCATGATGCCGAAGAAGGTGCCGAGGACGACCGCGACGATCGCCGACAGGAAGGCCACCAGCAGGGAGATCCGCGTGCCGTAGACGATGCGGCTGAAGACGTCGCGGCCGTTGACGGGCTCCACGCCGAAGAGGTAATCCCCGCTGATGCCGCCCCACTTGCCGGTGGGGGTGCCGAAGAGCGGGTCGATCTTGTCCTCGTGGAAGTCGTTCGGCGGGTGCCCGAGGGCGCTGACGATGAGGGGGGCGAAGATCGCGACCAGGATGAGGAAGACGACGATCACGCCGCCTGCCAGCGCCACCTTGTCGCGCTTGAGGCGCATCCATGCGATACGCCCGGGCGAACGCCCCTCGATCGCCTTCGCGGGTATGTCGGCGGCGACGTCGGCGACGGTCGTCTCGGCGGTGTCGTGCAGCGGTGCTGTCATGTCTCCTCGTGCATCCCCCTGCCGGCGGTGGCCGGCTTCGCCTGGCCGTCCGCCCGGGTCGACGGAGCGGACCGACCATGTCGGGCGCAGCTCTTGATGGTGGTGCGGTGGCGCTGGGCTGTGTGTTTGGCTGGTGATGAATCGTTAAGGCGACGCGTGCAGCGCCTTGGTGCGCGAGTCTTCATGGGGCGTGGATCACGCGCCAGACCCCGCAGGGAAGCGATGCGCAACCGTGATGTGGTGAACCTTCGTCCGTTATTACCGCAGTGTTACGCGCGTTGACAGATCGCCGCGAGGCAACGGGAGTCGCTACCTTCGATGCCATGAATGATCGGCTTCGCTCGGTGTGCGACCTGATGGTCCCCGTGGTCAGGGAGATGGCGGGACTCCACGAGTACGACGGCCAGCTGCAGGACCTGTCACCCGACGGCGTCCGCCGCGGACTGTCCTCGCTCGCCCACGCCCGGCTCCGCGAACCGGCCCTTGCCGACCCCCACGACGAACGGCACCTTTCGGTCTTCGAGGACACCCTCAAGGTCCAGTACGGCGAGCTGGAACTGCACCGGCGCGACCCATATCCGCATTTGTCCAATCTCGAACTCACCGCCTACGACCGCGAGTACGCGCCCCGCGAGGAACTCTCCGAGGCCCGCAGACGCCACCTCCAGCAGTGGCCGGACGCGGTCGACGCGGCCATCGCGTCGCTCGACCGGGTGAGTGCGCCGGTCGCCGGGGCACTCCTCGGAGCGGTCCGCGGCCTCGCCGCCGACCTCGACCGGGAAACCGAGCCGGAGGCGGGTCCCGCGCTCGCCGCGCACTCCCGCCTGGTCGACCACATCGCCCGCGCCGCCGAGACCGGCGACCCCGATCCCCGGCTCGGCGGGGAGGCGCTGGCGCTGCTGATGGGCAGTCAGGAGGGCCTGCGGGTGGACCTGTCGGCGCTCGCCGACGAGGCCGAACGCGAGCGGGACCGGCTCACCGCGCTCCTCACCGAGTCCTGCGGACGGCTGGACCCGAAGTCCACCGTGGACGAGCTCATCCCGCGACTGCTCGCCGACCACCCGGACGCCGACGGGGTCATCCCCGAGGCGGCCCGGCTCACCGAGGAGGTCATCGACTTCACCCGCCGGCGGGGGCTCGTGCCCTGGCTCGACGGCGACTGCCTCGTGGGGCCGGCGCCGCCGTCGCGCCGCTGGTCCATGGCGATGATGACCTGGGCCGCACCGGAGGAGGCCGACTCCGCCTCCTGGTACCACGTCACCCCGCCGGAGCCGGACTGGCCGGAGGAGGAACGCGAGGAGTGGCTCTCGGTCTTCAGCCGCACGAGCCTGCCGGCGATCACCGTCCACGAGGTGGCGCCCGGCCATTTCGCCCACGGCCGGGCATTGCGGCACGCACCCACGCAGGTACGGCGTGTCCTGCACTCGCTGTCCTTCTGCGAGGGCTGGGCGCACTACGTCGAGGAGGTCTGCCTCGAGGAGGGCTTCCGCTCGCGCGACCCCCGCTTCGCGATCGGCGTGGCCCTGGAGGCGCTCGTACGCGTCACCCGGCTCGCGTGCGCGATCGGACTGCACACGGGGGCGATGACGCTGGAGGAGGCGACACAGCGGTTCATGCGCGACGCCCACCTCGCACGGGCCGGCGCGGCCTCCGAGGCCCGGCGCGGCACCTTCGACGCGGCGTACGGGCGGTACACCTGGGGCAAGCTGGAGATCATGCGGCTGCGTGAGCGCGCCCGGCTCGCCTGGGGGCAGGAGTTCTCGCTGCAGCGGTTCCACGGCGCACTGCTGGAGTTGGGGAGCCCGCCGCTGGGGCTCATCGACGCGGTCCTGTGACGGGCGGCCCCTCGCGGGGCCCTCGCCGCGATGCGTGGACGAGTGCGGGTCCGCCGCGCCCGCGGCGGGCTGTCTCCCACCCTCCCGCCCGTCACCGCCCGCGCTGCGTGAACGCGGGGCGAGAACCGGCCGCAGCCGCCGACGGCGCCGCACGCGGGGCGGGCGGGAAAAGCCCGCCGGAGGCCTCAGTAGGGCTGCGGGGCCCAGCCGTACGTCGCCCCGGGTGCACCCGGCGCACCTGGCGCGCCGTGGGCGTCGCGGGAGTAGAAGGGCTGCGCCGAGGCCCGCATCCACATGCCGACCGGGTCGTACTCGTCCGTGAGCGCGACCGTGGCGACCGGCAGCCCCTGCGGCACCGCCCCGAGGGCGGACTGCATCATCAGGCGCACGGTCTCCACCGCCTGGGGCCCGGCGTCGTAGAGGTCGACGCCGATCGCCAGGTACGGCTCGCCCAGCGCGGGCTGCACCCAGGCGCGCCGCAGCGAGCGGACGGCCGGGGTGCGATGGGCCTGCTGGGTCAACAGGGCGTAGTACTGGGGGATCTGGAGCGCGGGCTCGCCGATCCGCAGCGGTCCGGCCGGGGAACGGTCGAGGCCGAGGCAGACGCGCCGCAGGTCGAGCCAGGGGATGCCGATTCCGCCGCCGGGGGCGTGCGGGTTGAGCCACAGTCCCCAGCGGTCGGGGAAGAGCGATGCCGCGATCTCGCGACCGGACACCACCTCGTGGGCCCGGTTCCAGCCGCAGGCGGTGAACTCCTGCGGTGAGGTCACACAGGGCGCGTAGCCGTGGCCGGCGACCTCCATGTTGCCGTACTGCGCGTCCGCGCCGCCGGGGGTGCCCTGCCAGAGCAGCATCCACACCTGGCTGTCGGCGAGGGCCCGCAGCACCTCCTCGTAGGCGTCGTACCTACCGGGCGTCACCTGCCGGAGCGCATGCTCCAGCCCCCCGCCCCCTCCCACGCCGGCGCTCACGTGTCCCGCCCTTCCGCGTCTGCCTTGTCCGCGTCGTCTGCTTCGCCGAATGCCTCGGGTGTCGTGCCGGACCCAGGTTATGCGCCCGTGCCGACATAGAAGGGTCGCACGCGCTCCAGCATCCAGTCGCCGATGGGGTCCTGTGCGACGTCCAGCAGCACCAGATTGACCTGCCAGGGCAGCGGTACGGCGCCGAGTGCGCGCCCGAGGGCGGCCATGGCGGCGGCCCGGTCCTCCTCCTGCCAGCGGTCGAGTTCGACTCCGACGAAGAGCGTGGCGGGGTCGCCCTCGACGCTGGCCAGCGCGCGGCGGGCGGAGAGCACGACGGGGGTGACGGCGAACTCGCCCGCCGCGACGGCCAGGAAGTCGACCGGCTCCTCGTCCGGCGAGGGTTCCCACAGCCGGACCCGGGCGCCGCTCGGGGTGCCGGGCTCGCGGTCGGTGCGGCACAGCTCCATCACCGCTGCGGGCGGCAGCGGAAGGCCCACCGCGCCCCCGGGGTTCACGGCGATCCCGAGCTGCGGGGGCAGCCCGCGGGCGAACTCGCGGGCGGGGGCGACGGCGAAGCTCATGCCGGAACCGGCGGCGAGGAACTGCTGTTCGGAGCTGAAGACCGGAACGTAGACGCCGCCTTCGAGTTCGAGGGTCGGCAGGTCGAGGTCGGTGCTCTCGGGACCGCCGCCGTTCGGCAGCGGAATCCACAACTGCGAGCGCCCGAGCACCTCCAGGACGCGGGCCGTGGCACCCGGATCGCCGAGTGCCGCGGAGAGCACTTCCTCGAGCTCGTTGGCGGGCCAGCCGCCGGCACCGTGGACCGACGGAGCGAAGCCGTCCGTTATCCGCTGCCCCGGGATGTTCACTGCGTCTCGCCTCGCAATTTGCCGTGGTGGTGCGCTCCGTGGAAACCCTATCCGGCGCGGGGCGCGAGCGACCCCCGCACCTCGTATACGTCACATAACGCGATCGTCCGGTTGCGAAGCGTCACTACGGCTCCGAAGGTAGGACGAGCAAGGAGAAAACCCTCAACCGGGAGATATCTCGACATGCGCATCACCAGGATCAACTCCACCCTCATAGCGGCGGCCGTGTGCGCCGCGCTGACGATGGGCCTCACCGGCGGTGTCGCGAGTGCCCAGGCCCCCACCCGGAGCACGGCCGTCGAGGTCGAGCACCTCGCCGCCCGGGCGGCGGAGACGGGCAACGCCGAACTCATCGCCAAGTTGGGTGACACGCTGTCCATCGGGGCCAAGCTCACCCAGGAAGCCCAGATCGAAAGCCCGGACTCGGCGAAGCTGGAGGAACTCCGCAGGGGTCTGGAGGAGGCGAGCCGACAGCTGGCCTCGGTCCTCGACCAGGCTGGTGCGGTATCTCCCGGCGTCACCGACCCGTCGGCCTTCGATCCGGGCGCGCCACAACCGGGCCTGGAGCCAGGGGATCTCGGCCAGCCGGGTGACCAGGGCGCCATCGACCAGGGCGCCATCGACCAGATCGGCGGTCCGGGCGACCAGGGTGCCGCGGACGCCGTCACCGACGTCAAGAACGCGCTCACCAAGCTGGTCCAGGACGTCACGGACCTGCTGGCCAAGGTGGTCGCGAAGGACCTCGCGGGTGTGACGGCCGGTGTCGCCACCGTCGTCGCCGACCTGCAGGCCCTGCTGCTGGCGGTGCCGAAGCTGCTCACCGGCGCGCTGCCGCTGCCGCTTCCGCTCCCGCTGCCGCTCCCTCTGAACGACCAGGGGGAGCAGCTGCCGCCCGAGGCGCAGATCGCGCCGCAGGCCCAGGAGGACCTCCAGGGTCAGTAGCAGTACCGCCCCTCACGCGACGCGGCCCGGCCGCTCAGCCGTCGAAGTCGATGGCCTCGAGCTCCCGGGCCGCTTCGCGGTCCAGCAGCACCACCGAGGCGCACACCCCGGGAAGCCGGCCGGCCTCCGCCTCGGCGAGCAGCCGGCGGGAGGCGTTGCGGTGCCGGGCCATGGCGTACGCCGACACTCCCCTGCCGCGTTCGCGCTGACCGTCCAGAGCGGTCCGCACGGGGACGTCGAGCAGCACCAGGTGCATGCCCCGCCCCCGGCGCCGCGCCTGACGGGCGACCCAGGCGCGCACCCAGCGCAGGGTGCCGCAGTCGTGCACGACGACACTGTCGCCGGAGCGCAGCGCCTGCCACAGCCCGGCGTAGTGCGCGATCCGCACCAGGGGGCGGTAGAGGGCGTACGGCAGCAGCCGCGGCAGCCGGGCCTGCCAGCGCTCCCTCACGTCCTGCGAGTCGATCAGGCGGGCCCCGCCCTTCGCGCGCCGCATGAGGGTGCTCTTGCCGCCGCCCGGAAGGCCGGAGACGACCAGGACGTCACCCGCCGGGTAGCGCAGGGTGCGCACCGGCCGGCGCCCCCGCCGCAGATCGAGCAGCCGGCGCGGCCGCACGGCGCGGCCCCCACGGCGCGCCTCCCCGGCCCGCGCCGGTACCGGCCGGGACACGGCCGGGCCCCCGGCCGTCGCATACGCACTCTGCCACCGCACAGTTCGCCCTCCGGGTCCGACGTTCAAGAAATGGTAAATCCTGTGTCTTTGCCTACCCAGAGAAACGGCGGCGTTACAACCGGATCGGAACCGGACCGGGACATCCGGGACTCGATCGCGACAACGGCGGGCGCCCGTGCAATGATGGCGGCCTCAATCACATATCGGCCGTTCGAGGCCGCGCGGGAGAGCTTCCGCACCGCTGCGGCGGGCGGGACGCCGAAGGAGCAAGTCCTCCCTTGAATCTCTCAGGCACAGATACCGCGCGTTCGAGGCACATCTGAAAAGCGGGCGAGCCCTCCCGGCGACGGGGGCGCCGCCCCACCCAAGGTGCAAACCAGGACTCCTCCGACCGGAGGGTCCAGGTGAACCTCTCAGGTTCCGATGACAGATGGGGAGGACCTGCCCCGTCATCGCCCTGTCTGTCCCTTCCTCGCCTTGGGAGCCCGCCCGATGAGTGAACCCCGCCGTACCGCACTGGACGCGCTGCACCGCGCCCTCGGCGCCACCATGACCGACTTCGCGGGCTGGGACATGCCGCTGCGGTACGCCAGCGAGCGCGACGAGCACACCGCCGTGCGGACCCGGGCCGGTCTGTTCGACCTGTCCCACATGGGCGAGATCACGGTCACCGGTCCGGCCGCGGGCGAGGCGCTGGACCACGCGCTGGTCGGCCACATCTCGGCGCTGGCCGTGGGCCGTGCCCGCTACACGATGATCTGCGCCCCCGACGGCGGCATCCTCGACGACCTGATCGTCTACCGCCTCGGCGACGAGGAGTACATGGTCGTCGCCAACGCCTCCAACGCCCAGGTCGTCCTCGACGCGGTCACCGAACGCGCCGCCGGCTTCGACGCCGCGGTCCGCGACGACCGGGACGCCTACGCGCTGCTCGCCGTCCAGGGCCCGAACTCCCCCGCCATCCTCAAGTCGGTCACCGACGCCGACCTGGACGGGCTGAAGTACTACGCGGGCCTGCCCGGCACCGTGGCCGGGGTCCCCGCGCTGATCGCCCGCACGGGCTACACCGGCGAGGACGGCTTCGAGCTCTTCGTCGCCCCGGCCGACGCGGAGAAGCTGTGGCAGGCGCTGACCGAGGCGGGCGCGGACGCCGGCCTGGTGCCGTGCGGCCTGTCCTGCCGGGACACGCTGCGCCTGGAGGCGGGCATGCCGCTGTACGGGCACGAGCTGACCACCGCGCTCACCCCCTTCGACGCCGGGCTCGGCAGGGTCGTGAAGTTCGACAAGCCGGGTGACTTCGTGGGCCGCGAGGCGCTGACCGCGGCCGCCGCCAAGGCCGAGGCCACGCCGCCGCGCAAGCTGGTCGGCCTGGTCGCCGAGGGCCGCCGCGTCCCCCGGGCGGGCTACCCCGTGGTGGCGGGCGGCGAGGTGGTCGGCGAGGTCACCTCCGGCGCCCCGTCCCCGACCCTGGGCAAGCCGATCGCCATGGCGTACGTGGACGCCGCGCACGCCGCGCCGGGCTCCCTTGGTGTGGGCGTGGACATCCGCGGTACGCATGAGCCGTACGAGGTGGTGGCCCTGCCGTTCTACAAGCGGCAGCGCTGAGGTCCCGGTCACATCCGGCACAGCCGTCCCACCTGTCAAGACAGCCGTTCACCAGCACATACCTGCATCCAGGAGAATTCACGCCATGAGCAACCCCCAGCAGCTGCGGTACAGCAAGGAGCACGAGTGGGTCTCGGCCGCCGACGCGGACGGCGTGTCCTCGGTGGGCATCACCGAGCACGCGGCGAACGCCCTCGGCGACGTCGTCTACGTCCAGCTCCCGGCGGTGGGCGACACGGTCGCCGCGGGTGAGACCTGCGGTGAGCTGGAGTCGACCAAGTCGGTCAGCGACCTGTACGCCCCGGTCTCCGGCGAGGTCACCGAGGTCAACGAGGACGTCGTCAACGACCCCTCGCTGGTGAACTCGGCGGCCTTCGAGGGCGGCTGGCTGTTCAAGGTGAAGATCTCCGAGGAGCCGGGCGACCTGCTCTCCGCGGACGAGTACACCGCCTTCACCGGCAGCTGACCGCCCGAGCCCTGCCGCCGCTCCGCCCTGTCCACTCCGACCTCCGGACGGATGACCCCCTGATGTCGCTTCTCAACAGCTCACTGCACGAGCTCGACCCCGACGTCGCCGCCGCCGTCGACGCCGAACTGCACCGCCAGCAGTCCACCCTTGAGATGATCGCCTCGGAGAACTTCGCTCCGGTCGCGGTGCTCCAGGCCCAGGGCTCGGTGCTGACCAACAAGTACGCCGAGGGCTACCCCGGCCGCCGCTACTACGGCGGTTGCGAGCACGTCGACGTCGTCGAGCAGCTCGCGATCGACCGGATCAAGGCGCTCTTCGGCGCCGAGCACGCCAACGTCCAGCCGCACTCGGGCGCGCAGGCCAACGCGGCCGCGATGTTCGCGCTGCTGAACCCCGGCGACACGATCCTGGGTCTGAACCTCGCCCATGGCGGGCACCTGACCCACGGCATGAAGATCAACTTCTCCGGCAAGCTCTACAACGTGGTCGCCTACCACGTGGACCAGGAGACCGGGCAGGTCGACATGGCCGAGGTCGAGCGCCTGGCCAAGGAGTCCCGCCCGAAGCTGATCATCGCCGGCTGGTCGGCGTACCCGCGGCAGCTGGACTTCGCGGCCTTCCGGCGGATCGCCGACGAGGTCGGCGCGTACCTGATGGTCGACATGGCGCACTTCGCCGGTCTGGTGGCGGCGGGGCTGCACCCCTCCCCCGTGCCGTACGCGGACGTCGTCACCACGACCACGCACAAGACGCTGGGCGGCCCGCGCGGCGGCGTCATCCTGTCCAAGGCCGAGCTCGCCAAGAAGATCAACTCGGCGGTCTTCCCCGGCCAGCAGGGCGGCCCGCTGGAGCACGTCATCGCGGCGAAGGCGGTCGCCTTCAAGGTGGCGGCGAGCGAGGAGTTCAAGGACCGCCAGGTCCGCACCCTGGAGGGCGCGAAGATCCTCGCCGAGCGGCTGACGCAGGACGACGTCACCGCGGCCGGGGTCTCGGTGCTGTCCGGCGGCACCGACGTCCACCTGGTCCTGGTGGACCTGCGCGACAGCGAGCTCGACGGGCAGCAGGCCGAGGACCGGCTGCACGAGATCGGGATCACGGTCAACCGCAACGCGGTCCCGAACGACCCGCGCCCGCCGATGGTCACCTCCGGCCTGCGCATCGGCACCCCGGCGCTGGCCACCCGCGGCTTCGGCACCGAGGACTTCCACGAGGTCGCCGACGTCATCGCCGAGGCCCTCAAGCCGGGCTTCGACGCGGAGACCGCCAAGGCGCTCGGCGCCCGGGTCACCGCCCTGGCCGACAAGCACCCGCTGTACCCCGGCCTGAAGTAGCGAGCGTCACCCGGTGTGCGGGACCGTCCGCGTGGACGGTCCCGCACACTGGAGCGAGTGCGGCGCACCCACGCCGCTCACGTACCACTCCGGCGGCGACCCCGCCGGCCGCCCGCGGACAACGGGGTCCGCGAATCCGAGGAGTCATCGCACCGTGGCCATCTCCGTCTTCGACCTCTTCTCGATCGGCATAGGCCCGTCCAGTTCCCACACGGTGGGCCCGATGCGCGCCGCGCGGATGTTCGCCCAGCGGCTGAAGAACGACGACCTGCTGGCGGGTGTCGCCTCCGTGCGCGCCGAACTCTTCGGCTCGCTCGGCGCGACCGGCCACGGCCACGGCACCCCCAAGGCGGTGCTGCTGGGCCTGGAGGGGCACTCCCCGCGCACCGTCGACGTCGACACCGCCGACGAGCGGGTCGAGCACATCCGCAGCAGCGGCCGCATCAGCCTGCTCGGCGCCCACGACATCCCGTTCTCCGCCGACGACCTGGTCCTGCACCGGCGCCGCTCGCTGCCGTACCACGCCAACGGCATGACGCTCTTCGCGTACGACGAGACCGGCGCGCCCGTGCTGGAGAAGACCTACTACTCGGTGGGCGGCGGCTTCGTCGTCGACGAGGACGCGGTCGGCGAGGACCGCATCAAGCTCGACGACACCGTGCTGAAGTACCCCTTCCGCACCGGCGACGAGCTGCTGCGGCTCACCCGGGAGACCGGGCTGTCCATCTCCGGCCTGATGCTGGAGAACGAGAAGGCCTGGCGCACCGAGGCGGAGATCCGCACGGGCCTGCTGGAGATCTGGCGCGTCATGCAGGACTGCGTGCGGGCCGGGCTGACCCGCGAGGGAATCCTCCCCGGCGGCCTCAAGGTCCGCCGCCGCGCCTCCGCCACCGCCCGCCAGCTGCGCGCCGAGGGCAACCTGGCGGCGCACGCCATGGAGTGGGTCACCCTGTACGCCATGGCCGTCAACGAGGAGAACGCCGCGGGCGGCCGTGTCGTCACCGCCCCCACCAACGGCGCCGCCGGCATCATCCCTGCCGTCCTGCACTACTACGTGAACTTCGTGGCCGGGCAGTCGTCGGAGGCCGAGAGGGAGGACGGCGTCGTCCGCTTCCTGCTCGCGGCGGGCGCGATCGGCATGCTGTTCAAGGAGAACGCCTCCATCTCCGGCGCCGAGGTCGGCTGCCAGGGCGAGGTCGGCTCCGCCTGCTCCATGGCCGCGGGCGGCCTCGCCGAGGTCCTCGGCGGCGGCCCGGAGAAGGTCGAGAACGCCGCGGAGATCGGCATGGAGCACAACCTCGGCCTCACCTGCGACCCCGTCGGCGGGCTCGTCCAGATCCCCTGCATCGAGCGCAACGGGATGGCCGCGGTCAAGGCCGTCACCGCCGCGCGCATGGCGATGCGCGGGGACGGGCGGCACCACGTCTCCCTCGACAAGGTCATCAAGACCATGAAGGAGACCGGGGCCGACATGAAGGTCAAGTACAAGGAGACGGCGCGGGGCGGCCTCGCGGTCAACGTCATCGAGTGCTGACCGGGCGGGCCCCCGCCGGCCCGCCCGGCGGCCTGCCGTCGCCCGGGCGGAACCGGCGAGTTGGCGCCCCGAGCCCGGCCACGGAGGGGTCAGTCGGCCGCCGGCCGCACGCCGTCGGTGTCCGTGACCTCGTACACGTCGATCCGGAGCACGTGGCGCACGGCTACGGGCACACGTCGGGCTGCACGGAGACCGGAGGTGGGCACGACGAGGGCGTAGCGCGTGGTCTCGGAGGTATCGGTCATCCTCCTCAGCAGCTGCCCGTAGGCGATGTCGGCGTCGACGCCCGGCTCCTTGGTGCGGCCCTTCGCCTCTCCCACGATCCGCCGGCCGTCCCGCACGGCCTCGATGTCGGTGTGGTGGTCGGTCGGCAGCACGGCCGTCCACCCTCGGGAGATCAACCAGCGGCGGAAGACGGCCACCACGCGGTCCTCGTCGGTCGTCAGGCGGTGCTCCGCCGTGGCGAGGAGCCTGCGGAGCACGGCGAGGTCCGCCTCGCGGACCCGGAGCAACCGCCCCCGAGAGTCGGCCGCCAGGTCCGCCGGTCGAATGACCAGCAGTTCCAGGCCGTTCGCCGGAATCAGCGCCTCGCGGCGCGCGTCGTACAGGGCCTCGGGCTTGTCGAAGAAGGTGACCGGCCGGTCGTGCTGGATCTCCCGGTACTCCACCACCAGTCCGTGGCCCGGCCAGCAGGAATCGACCGGCAAGCGTGCTCTGCGGCCCGACGGGCTCGGATCACCCACGAGCCAATCGAAACGGCGCTGCCGCTCGCCTCGCTCGGCCAACACCTCGTCGCACAGGTCGAGTACGTACGCCTCGTCGCTGTCCTGCCTCCCCATGCCCGCATGATGCCAGGCACCACCGGACCGGGACTCCGCGTCAGCGGTACGTGAGCGCGGCCCACGCGGCTGTCGCGACGACCGCGAGGGCGTAGCAGGCGGTGGCGGCGCGGAGGATGCGCGTGGTCGCCGGGGCGGTCAGACGGGTGCGGGACAGGAGCAGGGCGAGGGCGGGGAGGACGAGGACGGCGTGCAGGCTCACGCCGTGCAGGGGCTTGAGGGGGGCCGTGGAGGCGTAGGCGGCGGCCTGGTGGCCGGTCCGGGTGAGATGGACGCCGCGGGCGATCATGGCGGCGCCGGAGAGCAGGCCGACGAGCAGGATCGCGAAGCCGGCGCGCAGGGCGAGGGGCATGCCGGCGGGGCCGGCGGGCCGGCGCCGGAAGGACACGAGGGCGAAGGCCGACAGGACGGCGACGAGGACGCCGCCGCCGACCGCGAGGGTCATGGAGACCGCGGTGTCGAAGCCGGTCTCCATGTCGAGGTGCGACGGCACGCGCCGCCAGGCCTGCAGGGTGATGCCGGCGACCTCGACGACGCAGTCGGCGGCGAACACGGCCAGCAGCAGGGTGCGCAGGCGCGCGCCGATCTCCAGGTACGAGGTGACCCAGGCGACCGCGACGAGGGTCAGGCCGAAGGAGAGCCCGAAGGTCGCGGGCTTGCGCCAGGACACCGGGCCGTCCCAGGGGCCGCCGTCCACCGCGAGGACGGCGAGGTGGAACAGGCCCGAGAGGATCAGCACGGCGCCGGTCGCGTGGCACAGGCGGTCTGCCGTGCGGGGGCCGCCGAGGGTCCGTCCCGGGGCCGCGGGGGTGGTGGTCGTCGCCATGGCCCCAGGCTGCCGTGGGTGGCGCGGCCGGTCGTCGTCCGGGGGGGGAGGCCGGCCGGCTGCTCCCCCGGGAGCAGCCGTCCCCGTCAGCGGGTGGCCGCGTGCACGATCCCCGAGGTCGCCGCGATGCGGTCGAGCAGGAACATGGTGCCGACGCTCGCCACGATCCAGCTGCAGAGGATGACGATCCCGCGGGTCAGGCCGTCGTGGTGGAAGTAGGCGACTCCGTCCATGGCGCGGACGCCGACCCCGGCCGGCATGACGGAGGTCAGTGGCTCCAGCCAGCCCGGGAGGAAGTACGGCGGGAGGACGCCGCCACTGGTGGCGTTCCCGATGATGAGCATGAAGATGGAGCCCAGGAGCACCCCGGCCGGGCCGAAGACGCGGATGAGCGCGACGGTGGCGGCGGCCACCGCGCCGGCCATGAGGGTGACGACGCCGAAGATCCCGAAGAAGGAACCGGGTATCGCGCCGAAGGCCGTACTGGCGATGAGAGTGGTGGCCAGGCCGCCGAGGACGGCGAAGAGACCGATGCTCAGGACGCGCTGGTTGAAGGAGAGCCGTGGTGCGACCTGGTAGGTGAGCTGGCCGAACAGGAAACCTGCCAGGATCAGCCCGAAGGAGGCGTAGAAGACCGACAGCCCTCTGCTGTCACCGGACGACAGCGGCAGGATGTCGACCACGGGGATCTTGTGGCTCTCGCCGTGCGGAACGGACGCCAGGGGGGTGAGCAGAGCGGACACCGCCGGGCCGTTCGCGCCGGCGTAGACGACCTTGGGCTTGCCGCCCTCGGACAGATAGGCCGCGTAGGCCTCCCGGTGCTCCACGGCGTGCCGGGCCGAGGCCGCGTCGGGATACCGGTCGACCTGGAATGCCTCGGGCGCGATGCGCTGGAGGCGGACGTCGAACAGGGCCGCCGAGTGGTCCGAGGCGACGACGGCCACCGGCAGCCGGTGCGCCGTGGGCGTGTGGAAGGCGGCCAGGAAGACGCTCACAAAGGAGAGCCCGACGACGAGCACCGTGATCACCGGGGTGATCACGGCCTTGGGGCCGGTCAGTCCCACCCGGGCGGGCGGTGCGTCGGTCTGCGGTCCCGGGACGTGCCGGTGCCGGTGCCGGTGGTGCGACGGAGGCTCGTCCGCGGGGGGCTGCGCATCGGTGATGATCACGGTGTCCACCAGGGAGGATCCCTCCTATAATGTAAGCTGACTTATATAAGTTAACAGACAAAAGGAAGGCATCCGGTATGCCCCCGCGCGAACCCCGCGAGCACATCGGCTATCTGATCTGGCAGCTCTCGCAGGCTTACGCGATCCGCATCGAGCAGGCGATGCGCCCGCTCCGACTGACCCAGGCGCAGTTCAGCGCCCTCATGCACCTGAGCACCTACGGGGCCATGTCGAGCGCCGAACTGGCGCGCCGATGCGGGGTCACACCGCAGTCCATGGGCACCGCCGTCCAGGGGCTGACCGAGCGCGGACTGGTGGAGCGGCGGGCCCATCCGACGCACGGCCGGATCATCGAGATCAGCGCCACCCCGCAGGGCGAGGAGCTGGCGGTCCGCGCCGAACAGGCCATCGCCCCCGCCGAGGAGGAGGCCCTCTCCCCCTTTGGCGCTCAGGAGCGGGCACGCGTCCGGGCCGACCTGCAGCGCATGCTGGCGACCCTGAACCCGCACACCCTTCCGTCGGGTGATTGAACTCTCATTAGTTTACCTTTCAACGAAAGTTCCGCCGTCACCGCCTCACCCGGCACGCCCGCACGGGCGGCCTGAGGCCCGCGCAGGCGCTCCCCGCGGGCGGTCAGGGCTTCGCCGACACGTACGCCGTGCCGTCGGCCGTCTCCACGACGACCGCGGCGACCTCGTCCGGGGCCACCGCCGCGGAGCCGTCCAGGCTGACGCCGCGGCCCTCCCCGGCAGGCGCCACCACCCAGCTGCCGGCGATCTGCCGGGCGCCGTCCCGGGCCACCACCACCAGCAGGCAGTGCTCCCCCGCCGGGATACCGCCGACCCGGGCCCGGAGCCGCACCCAGGCGGCGGTGGCCGGGGTGAGCCGCACGGTCAACCGGGCCCCAGTGGACGGGTCGGCGCCCGAGGCGGTACGGACGGGCCCCGGCGCCGGGGCCGCGACCGGCGGCCGGGCCGCCCGCCGTCGCCGCCGTGCGCCCGCGCGCTCGGCGCGGACCTGACGCAACGTCCGCTGCAGCAGCAGGTCCCCGCCCTCCGGCGGGCCGTCCAGGAAGGCCTCCGGCGGGACGCCGCCGAGGGCCCGTGCGAGGGCGGGCAGTTCGCCGAGTTCGGTCCCGCAGGGCTCGCAGGACGCGGCGTGCTCGTCCACGGCACGGACCTCCTCGTCGTTCAGCGCGCCCAGGACGCGGGCGGTGAGCGCCTCGCCGTCGTGCCGCTCCCCGGTGCTCATGCCGCGACCTCCCCCCACTCGACGGGCGTGTGCCGGCAGAAGTCGCGCAGCGCCTTGAGGGCGTAGTGCGACCGGGACTTGACCGTGCCCGGGGGGATGCCCAGGGTCCTGGCGGCCTCGGCGACGCTCTGCCCGCGGAAGTAGAGCACGTAGAGCACGTCGCGGTGGTCGGCGGAGAGCCGTTCCAGGGCCTCCATGACGACCACGGCGTCCACCACCGCCTCCGCGTGGTCGCGCTCCACCGGCGGGGCCGCCGTCGATTCGGCGACCTCGGTGGGGCGGGCGGCCCTGGCCCGGTGCCGGTCGGTGATGATGTTGCGCGCCACGGTGAGCAGCCATCCCCGCACGGAGCCCTTGCCGTTGAGCAGTGCGTCGGGGTGGCGCCAGGCGCGGATCAGGGTCTCCTGGACCACGTCCTCGGCCGCGGCGCGGTCGCCGGTGAGGCGGGTCGCGTACGCGAGCAGGGCCCTGCCGTGTTCCTCGTAGAGCGCCCTGACGAGCGCCTCGTCACTCGTGCCCCGGCTGTGCCGGGTACGGGACCGCATTGCCGCCATCCGCCCACTCCGTCCGCCCACCGACCGTGCCGCGGTGCCTCGACGCAGACACGGCCCCCGTCCGGGCGGGGTTCAGGTGAGCCGCCTCACACCGCGCGGCCCGGGATTGAACCGCCGGGCGGCGCGGGCCGTGTCTGGTCACACGCCCCCGCGTGCCCTGCCGGTCCACAGCCGGTCCACAGCCGGTCCACAGCCGGTCCACAGGAGGAGGAACGATGCGGTACAGCCCCGCGATGAGGACGATCCGCCTGCTGGCGGCGGCCGCCGTGCTGTTCGCCGTCGCCCCGTCCCCCGGCACCGCCGCGGACCGCTCCCCCGCCGGCCCCGTACGGCTGGTGCCGAAGGGACCGGCGACGGCCACCGGTGAGCCCCGGCCACCGCGCGCCGGGGCCGGCCGGCCGTCGTACGGCATGACGGCGGCGGGGATCGGGGCGGTGGCGCTGCTGGCCGGTCTCGCCGCGGGCCGGCGTCCGCTGCTGAGGGCGGTGCGGCGGCGCCGGCGGGCGGCGCTCGGCCGGCGGCTCGCCGCGGACACCCGCACCCCGCTGGTGGTCCGGCACGCGCTGCGCGAACTGGCCCTGGCGGGACGGCCCGACAGCCCGGTTCGGGTGCGGGGCGTGCTCGCCGAGCCCGGCCGGGTGCTGGCCACGGTCTCGGCGGCCGGGCCGGCCCCGGCGCCGTGGACGGCGCTGACCCCGACCCGCTGGGAGCGCACGGGTCTCGCACCGGCCGGCACACCCGCCCCCGGTCCGGGACCGCTGCCCCAACTGACCAGGCTCGGCGCGGTCGGCCGGGGCCAGGTGCTGGTGAACCTCGCGCGGATCGGCGGCGTCCTCAGTGTGCTCGGGGATCCCGCCGTCGCACGGGAGGCGGTGCTCGCCCTGGTGGACGGGGTGTTGGAGGCGGCGCCCGCGGCCCGTACCGTGCTGGTCGCCGTGGGCCCCGGTGCCGGCGAGCTGCCCGGGCCGCCCGCCGTGCTCCGGGTCCGGACCGTCCGTCAGATCCCCGCGCTGCGCGGGGCGGGGACGCCGCAGGCGACTGCGGGGCTGGTCGTGCTGCTGCACCGGCCGGACGCCGAGGAGGCCCGTCTGCTGGCGGCGCTGGCGGGCCCGAAGGGCGGCGGCTGGACGGTCCTGACGGTCGGCCATGTCCCGGGCGCCCATTGGCTCTGGTACGCGGCGGCCGACGGAACGGTGGACGCGGGGGTGCTCGGTCACCGGGTGGTGGTGCCCGTGCGGTCCTCCGCGCGCCGCCGCCTCTGATGCCCCGGCAGAGTGGCGATCCGCCAGAACCACTCATAGCGTCAGATTTCGGGTGACTCGGGACGTCACCCGGAAAGCAGGTACGGCAGTCATGACACTTCGTCGGCCCCACGCGGCCGCCGTGGCCGCGGTCGTCAGTGTGCTGGGGCTGTGCGCCATTCCCGGGGCCGAGGCGGCGTCGCCGGGCGCGCTCGTCGTCCGGCCCGGGGAGTCCGTCCAGGCCGCGGTGGACCGGGCCCGGCCGGGCGACGTCATCAAGATCCTCCCCGGGACCTACCCGGGCAGCGTCAACGTGACCAAGCCCGGGCTCACGCTGGTCGGCAACGGCGCGGACACCGTCCTGACCCCGGACGCGAGGCCCGACGGGAACGCCTGCGCCCAGGCGGGCCACGGACTGTGCGTCACCGGAACGGAGCAGAGCGGCCTGGACGGTGTCCGGCTGCTGTCGCTGTCGGTCTCCGGCTTCCGCAAGAACGGCGTCGACGCCTCCTGGACGGACGGCCTGGAGGTCGGTGACGTGACCGCCGAGCACAACGGGCACCAGGGCATCGGTGTCCAGCACTCGGTACGCACGCTCCTGCGCGACAACGTCTCCCGGCAGAACGGCGAGTCGGGGATCTTCCTGGCCAACACCGCGGACGCGGAGGGCGGCGCGCTGGACACCCTGCGCACCCGCGTCAGCGGCAACGAGCTGACGGGCAACCGGATCGGGGTCGTGCTGCGCCGGGTGCGCAACCTGGGGGTCGTCGACAACCACATCACCGCCAACTGCGGCGGCGTCTTCGTCGTCGGCGACGAGGGCGTCCCGCGGGCCGGGGGCCTGACCGTCTCCGACAACCTCGTGGCGGCGAACAACAAGTACTGCCCGCCCAACGCCCGGCTCCCCTTCATCCAGGGTGCCGGGATCGTGCTGACGGGGGCGGAGCGGACCCTAGTGGTCCGCAACCGGGTCGTGGACAACCACGGCACCTCACCGATGTCCGGCGGGATCGTGCTCTTCCGCAGCGTGGTGGGCGCCCCCGACACCGGCAACACCGTCCGGGGCAACACGACCCTGGGCAACAGCCCGGCCGATCTGGCCGACCGTGACCGGGGCACCGCGAATGTCCTCCGTGACAACACGTGCCGCGTCTCCGAACCGAAGGGGTTGTGCGAGGAATGACCTTGACAGAAACCACCAGCGCGGACGGCACCGCGAACGCGGCGCGCGCCGAGGCCGCCACTCCGCCCGCGATGCGGCTGCGCGAGCTCGTCTTCGGCGCCGCCTGCGCCGCCGCCGTACGGGCCGCGGTCAGGCTCGGCGTGCCGGACGCGCTCGGCAAGGACCCGTCGCCCGTCGACGAGCTCGCGGCCATGGTCGGCACCGCGCCGCGCCAGCTGCGCCGGCTGCTGCTCGCCCTGGCCTCGTACGGGGTCTTCGAGGAGCAGGCGGACGGCCGCTTCGCCCACACCGAGATGTCGCGGATGCTCCGCAAGGACAGCCCGAACACCCTGCACTACATCGCGCTGTGGTGCACCGAGCCGTGGACGTGGGAGGTCTGGCCGCGGCTGGACGAGGCGGTGCGCGGCGGCCGCAACATCTTCCCCGAGGTCTTCGGAAAGGAGTTCTTCGAGTACCTCCACGACGACGCCCGCGAGAGCGCCCGCGTCTTCGACCGCGCCATGACCGCCTCCAGCCGGCAGTCCGCCGAGGACATCGCCGCGCTGCTCGACCTGTCCGGCGTCGGCTCGGTCGCCGACATCGGCGGCGGCCAGGGACACGTGCTGGCCGCGCTGCTGGAGAAGCACCCCGAGCTGCAGGGCACGCTGCTGGACCTGCCGAAGGTCGTGGCCGGCGCCGACCCGCGGCTGCGCGAGGGCGGCCCGCTCGCCGCGCGGGCCCGGCTGGTGCCCGGGGACTGCCGTGTGGACATCCCGGTGGCCGCCGACCTGTACATCATCAAGAACATCCTGGAGTGGGACGACGACAGCACGCGGCGCACGCTGCGCAACGTCGTCGCGGCGGGCGGCGCCGGCACCAAGGTGATCGTCATCGAGAACCTCGTCGACGACACGCCGTCCATGCGCTTCACCACCGCCATGGACCTGCTCCTGCTGCTGAACGTCGGCGGCCAGAAGCACACGCGGGACAGCATGGTGAAGCTGATGACGGAGGCCGGGCTGCAGGTGGGCGAGGTGTCCCCGGTCAACGCCTACCTGCACGCCCTGCACAGCACGGTCGGCGGGGCGCGGTGACCTGCTAGCCGGTCATCTCCGCCACCAGACCGGTGGTGTGCCGGCCCGCCCGGAACTCCGGGCGGGCCAGCACCTTCCGCAGGAAGCCGGCCGTGGTGCACACGCCCTCGCCGCGCACCCGAAGCTCCTCCAGGACCCGGTCCATCCGGGCCAGCGCCCGCTCCCGGTCCGGGGCCCAGACGACGGCCTTGGCGAGCAGGGAGTCGTAGTCGGGCCCGATCCGCCAGCCGGGGAAGGCGTGGGTGTCCACCCGTACGAAGGGGCCGCCGGGGGCCTCGAACTCGGTGAGCAGGCCGGGGGTCGGGGCGAAGTCGCGCGAGGGGTCCTCGGCGTTGACGCGGCACTCCACGGCGACCCCGCGGTGCACGACGTCCTCCTGGCGCAGGGTCAGCGGATGCCCGGCGGCGACCAGGATCTGCTCACGCACCAGGTCGATCCCGGTGACCATCTCGGTGACCGGGTGCTCCACCTGGAGCCGGCAGTTGACCTCCATCAGGTGGAAGTCGCGCTCGGGGGTCAGCACGAACTCGAAGGTGCCCACGCCCGTGTAGCCGACCGCCCGGGCGCCGCGGACGGCCGCGTCGCACATCGCCGACCTCAGCCGGGCCGGCAGGTCCGGGGCGGGGGTCTCCTCGACCAGCTTCTGGTGGTGCCGCTGCACCGAGCAGTCGCGCTCGCCGAGGTGGACGACGGCGCCGTGCCGGTCGCAGAGCACCTGCACCTCCACATGGCGGGCCCGCTCGACGTACCGCTCCAGGTAGAGCCGGTCGTCGCCGAAGACGGAGCGGGCGTGCGCGGAGGTGCGCCGGTAGGTGTCGAGCAGCCGGTCGGGGTCGGTGACCACGGCCATGCCGCGTCCCCCGCCGCCCGCGACGGCCTTGAGGATCACGGGGTAACCGGTCCGCTGCGCCGCCTCCTTCGCGTCGGCGGCGCCGGCCAGCGGGCCCGTGCTGCCGGGCAGCACGGGCAGTCCGGCCTCGGCCATCAGCGCGCGGCAGGCGGCCTTGTCGCCGAGCCGGGAGAGCACGTCCGGGGAGGGCCCGATGAAGGTGAGGCCGTTGGCCTCGCACACCTCGGCGAAGTCGGGGTCCTCCGACAGGAAGCCGTAACCGGGGTGGACGGCCTGCGCGCCGGTGCGGCGGGCGGCCTCGACGACGGCGGGGATGTTGAGGTAGCTCGCCCTCGCCGGGGGCGGCCCGATGTGCACGGCCTCGTCGGCGAAGCGGACGACGGCCGAGTCGCGGTCGGCGGTGGAGTACACCGCGACGGTCCGGATGCCGAGTTCACGGCAGGCGCGCGCGACCCGCAGCGCGATCTCGCCACGGTTGGCGACCAGGACGGTGGAGAACACGGGCTCTCACTCCCCCACCGGTATCGGCTCCAGTGCGATCAGCGGCTGCTGGAACTCGACGGGCTGCCCGTCCGGGACGACGACCTCCACGACCCGGCCGGCCACGTCCGCCTCGACGACGCTCATCATCTTCATGACCTCCAGGACGCCCACGGGCTGGCCGGGGCGGACGAGGTCGCCGACGCAGACGCAGGGGCGCTCGCCCGGCTCGGGGGCGTGGTAGAAGGTGCCCACCGTGGGGGCGCAGACGTAGTGAAGTGACGTGGAAGCGTGCGCTCCGTGCGCCTCTTGCGCCTCCTGTGCGCCGTGGCTGCGTCCCCCGGCGGCGGGCGCCGGAGCCGGTGCGGAGGCCGCTGCGGCGAGGGCGGTCGCGGGCGCCGCCTCGGGTGCGGAGGCGGGCCCGGCGGTGCCCGCCGGGTGCTGCGCCGGCGCTTGCGGCCATTCGATCTCGACCGCCGTCTGCCCGTGCCGCAGCCTGATCCGCCGCGGCGGGGTGGGCATGGAGCGGGCCAGCTCGGTGGCGCTGCGGCAGACCGCCTCCAGCGCCGGGAGCCCGGCCGGCGCACCGCCGGGGGACGTTCCGTTGAGGGCCTTGCCCGCGCCCGGGGGGCGGGCCGTCCTGTCGTCGCCGTGGAGTGTCACGGTGCTGCCTCCTCCTCCAGTCGGCCGAAACGGTGGAACCGGTCGCGGCGCTCGGCCAGCAGCCGGTCGGGGGCCCAGGGACGCAGTTCGTCCAGGGCGGCCGAGAGCGCGCCGCCGACGAGGGCGGCCGCGTGGGCGTGGTCCCCGTGGGCACCGTCGGGCGGTTCGGGGACCACGCCGTCGACGATGCCCAGCCGGAGCAGATCGCGGGCGTGCAGCCGCAGGGCGGCCGCCGCGGCGGGGGCGGCGCCGGGGTCCTTCCACAGGATCGCGGCGCAGCCCTCGGGGCTGATCACGGAGTAGATGCCGTTCGCGCTGACCAGGACCCGGTCGGCGACGGCGAAGGCCAGCGCCCCGCCGCTGCCGCCCTCGCCGGTGATCACGGCGACGACCGGTACGGGCAGTCGGGACATCAGCCGCAGGTTCTCCGCGATGGCGAGGGCCTGGCCGCCGCTCTCCGCCTCCGGACCCGGGTTCGCGCCCGGGGTGTCGATGAGGGTCACCACCGGCATGCCCAGCTTGGCGGCGGTCCGCATCAGGCGGGCGGCCTTGCGGTAGCCGGCCGGGGTGGCCATGCCGAAGTGCCGCCGCCGGCGCTCCTCCAGCCCGGGGCCGCCCTTGTGATGGCCGATCAGCATGACGGGGCTGCCGTGCAGCAGGCCCGGCCCGCCGATGACGGCCGGGCAGTCGGCGGCCAGCCGGTCGCCGTGCAACTCGTGGAAGTCCTGCAGCAGATGGGCCGCGTAGTCGGCGGCCGTGGGCCGCATCGGGTGCCGGGCCAGGCGCACCGCCTCCCAGGCGTCCCGCTCCGGCAGTTCGTCCGCCGTGCGGACGACACGTACGGCGGGCCCGCGCGGCACGATCGCCGGCCGGGGCCGCTCGGCGGAACCCCGCGCACCCGGCCGCGCGGCGCCTTCCCCGGAGCGCAGCCGCAGCAGCCGGGCCAGCGTCGGACGGAGCGCGGCCCGCGGGACGACGTCGTCGATGAGGCCGCGTGAGAGGAGGAACTCCGCGGTCTGGAAGCCCTCGGGCAGCCGCTGGCCGGTGGTCTGCTGGATGACGCGCGGTCCGGCGAAGCCCAGCCGGGCGCCGGGCTCGGCGAGGATGACGTCGGCGAGGGTGGCGTAGGAGGCGGCGACGCCGCCGTAGGTGGGGTCGGTGACCAGGGACACCACGAGGACGCCCGCCTCGTCGAGCTCGGCGAGCGCCTGGGCGGTCCTGGCCATCTGCATCAGCGACAGGGCGCCCTCCTGCATACGGGCGCCGCCGGAGGCGGTCACCAGCAGCAGGGGGACGCGCCGCCGCAGACTGGTCCGGGCGGCCCGGGTGATCTGCGTCCCGACCTCCAGACCGAGGCTGCCGCCGAGGAAGCGGAAGTCCATCGCGGCGACCACGGCCGGCTGCCCCTCGACGGTGCCGCCCACGCAGACGACGGCCTCGTCCATCCCGGTCTCCGCCCGGGCCTCGCGCAGCCGCTCGGCGTACGGGCGGGTGTCGGTGAAGCCCAGCGGGTCGTGCTCCGCGGGCCGCTCGCCGCGCTCCGCGGCGAGCGGCCGGCAGGAGCCGGCGTCCAGCAGCTGGTCGAGCCGCTGCCGGGCGGTGAGCCGGCCGTGCGCGCCGCATTCGGGGCAGACGCGCAGCGTACGGGTGTAGCGCTTGCCGTAGACGAGCGCGGCACAGCGCTCGCAGCGCACCCAGTCCGGCTCGGCGGTGGCCTTGTCAGCCACTGCGCTCCCAGCGGTAGAACTCCCGGGCCATGGCGTCCTTGGGCTCGCGCCAGGTCTCGGGGTCGTACGCGGAGATGAAGGACGACAGCTGCTCGCTGATGTCCCGGAACGCCGGGTGGTCCTTGTACCTGCCGACCTCCGGGCCGGGCGGCCGGTCGGCCTCGACCAGGTGCAGGTAGACGTCGCCGAACTGGAACAGGCTGCGTCCGGTGACCCCGATCAGACCGGGCAGTTCGCCCTTGTCCGACTCGGCGAAGACCTGCGCCACCCGTTCCTCGGCGCCGGGCTTCATCCTGGCCACGATCAGGCTGCGGTAGCTGTTCATGCCGCGCCGCCGCCGTGGCGCTGCATGATGCGTTCGCGGATCAGCTCCAGCTGGATCTTGGAGTTCTCGTTGATCCGGTCGGTCATCGCCTCGTCGTCGAGGGGGGCGCCGGGCTTCATGGCGAAGTCCTGGGTCCAGCGCATCCGGGTGCCGCCGGGGACCTCCTCGTACTCCCAGTGGATGTCCATGTACTGGAACGGGCCGGTCTCGACCCGGTGTGCGCGCACCGTGCGGGTGGCGCGGTCGGCGGTCCGCTCGGAGACCCAGCTCCAGACCTGGCCGTGCTCGTCGGGGTGCATGGTGAGCCGGAAGACGACCCGGTCGCCCTCGCGCTCGACGATGTCCACGGAGGCGTACTCGCTGAACAGGTCCGGCCAGCCCTCCACGTCGTTGGTGACGTCCCAGACGACGTCCATGGGGGCGGGGATGGTGATCTCGTTCTCGGTGTGGCCGGGCATGGGTCAGACTCCTGCCTTGAGTGAGGTGTTGACGACGTCCATGAAGGCGCCGGGGGTCTTGCACGAGTCGGCGTCGCCGGCGATCGGGATGCCCCGGTCGTTCTCCAGGGCGCCGACGATGCCGAGCAGGCCGAGCGAGTCCAGTCCGTACTCGGCGAAAGGTGTCTCCGGGTGGCCGTCGAGGAGGCCCGCGTCGACGGTGATACCGGCATTGGACTTCATCAGGGCGGCGAGTTCGCCGTAGGTCAGTTCCTTGCTCATGGAAGAGCTCTCCTTCACTGAGCCTGCGCTACGCCCGGACGACCAGGGCCGAGTTGGAACCCATCAGGCCGCGGCTGAGCACCAGCGCGGTCCGCAGTTCCGCCGGCCGGGGCCGGCCGGTGACCAGGTCGAGGTCGTGGCAGGTGTCGGTGACGTTGGGGGTGGGGGGCACGACTGCGTGCCGCAGGGCGAACACGGCGGCGGCCACATCGAGCACCGGGGCGCCGCAGTAGGCGCGGCCGGTGCCGGTCTTGGGGGCGGTCACGGGGATCTTCGCGGCGCGCTTGCCGAACACGTCGGCCAGTGCCCCCGCCTCGGCGCGGTCCGCCTCCGGGGTGCCGAGCGCGTCCGCGAAGACGACATCGATGTCCCCGGGGGCGCACGCGGCCTCCGCGAGGGCGTCGCGGATGGCGCGGCCCAGTCCCTCACGGGACTCCGCCCAGCGCGAGGCCCCGGTGAAGGTGGCGCCGTGCCCCGCGATGACGGCCTGCACCTCGGCCCCGCGGCCGGCGGCGTGCCGGGGGTCCTCGACCACGAGCATCGCGCCGCCCTCGGCGGGGGCGAAGCCGCGGGCGTGCCGGGTGAAGGGCAGATAGGCCCGTTCGGGGTCCTCCTCCAGGCTGAGTTCTTCGTATCCGAGCTGGCAGACACCCGAGTACGGCGCCAGCGGCGCCTCTGCGGCGCCGACGACGACGGCCCGGGTGCCGGTGCCACGGGTGATGTTGCGGCAGGCGTGGGAGATGGCGTCGAGACCGCCGGCCTCGTCGCTGGCGACCACGCCGCAGGGGCCCTTGAAGCCGCCGCGGATCGAGATCTGTCCGGTGCTGGCGGCGTAGAACCACGCGATGGACTGGTACGGGCCGACGAAGCGCGGCCCCTTGCCCCACAGGTGCTGCAGTTCGCGCTGGCCGAACTCGCCGCCGCCGGAGCAGGCCGCGGTCACCACGCCGATGTCGAAGGGGGCCTCCTCGTCGAAGCGCAGTCCCGAGTCGGCGAGTGCCTGGTCGGCGGCCGCCATCGCGAAGTGGGTGAACCGGTCGGTCTGCACCGTGTAGCGGTCCTCGACGACCGCTGACACGTCAAAGCCGCGGACCTCTCCCGCGACGCGAAGCGGCAGGTCCTGGCAGCCCTCGCGGGTGACCGCGTCGAGGACGGCGACGCCTTCCCTGGTCGCCTTCCAGAAGGCGTCGGCTCCGATGCCGTTCGGTGCGACGACGCCGATGCCGGTGACCACCGCTTGCGTGTTCATCGCTGGCTCCCCTCCGGTCGGTTGAGGACCACCGCGGACTGGAAGCCGCCGAACCCGCTGCCGACGGACAGCACGGTGCGCAGCTTCAGCTCACGGGCGGTGCGCGGGACGTAGTCCAGGTCGCACTCGGGGTCCGGGGTCTCGTAGTTGGCGGTCGGCGGCACCACGCCGTGGGCGAGGGCCAGGGTGCAGGCGGCGAGTTCGATGGCGCCGATCGCACCCAGGGAGTGGCCGACCATGGACTTGATGGAGCTCATGGGCGTGGAGTAGGCATGTGCGCCCAGCGAGCGCTTGACCGCCGCGGTCTCGTGGCGGTCGTTCTGCTTGGTGCCCGAGCCGTGCGCGTTGACGTAGTCGACGTCGCCCGGGTCGATCCTGGCGTGGTCCAGGGCCTGGTCGATGGCCTCGGACATCTCCAGGCCGTCGGTGGTGAGCCCGGTCATGTGGTAGGCGTTGCCGTACGTGGCGTAGCCACCGATCTCGCAGTAGATCCGGGCCCCGCGCGCCTTGGCGTGCTCCAGTTCCTCCAGGATGAGCACGGCGCCGCCCTCACCCATCACGAAGCCGTCGCGGCGGGCGTCGAAGGGCCGGGATGCGTGGGCCGGGTCGTCGTTGTTGGGGGAGGTGGCCTTGATGGCGTCGAAGCAGGCCACCGTGATGGGTGAGATCGGGGAGTCGGACGCACCGGCGATGACGATGTCGGCGCGTCCCTCCTCGATGGTCTGGAACGCGTAGCCCACGGCGTCGAGGCCGGAGGTGCAGCCCGTGGAGACGGTCTGCACGGGGCCGCGGGCACCGTGCCGTTCGGCTATTTCCGAGGCCAGCGCGCTGGGCGCGAACGCCCGGTGCAGATGCGCACCCGCCTGGCGGTGGTCGACGTCCCAGCGGGCGCCTCGTTCGCTGACTCGTATGTAGTCGTGTTCCAGCCGGGTGGTGCCTCCGACGGCGGTGCCGAGGGACACCCCGACCCGCCAGGGGTCCTCCTCGTCCAGTTCCAGCCCGGCGTCGTGGACCGCCTCGGCGGCCGCGACGAGCGCGAACTGGACGTACCGGTCGGCGCGTTCCACGTCCCGCGGGGTCAGCCCGCAGGCCGCCGCGTCGAAGTCGACCTCGGCGGCGATGCGGGACCGGAAGCCCGTCGGGTCGAAGAGCGTGATACCGCGGGTCGCCGTCCGGCCGGCGGTGAGCAGTTCCCAGAAAGCGGGGACCCCGACACCGCCGGGGGCGACGACACCGGCCCCGGTGACCGCCACCCGGCGGGTCATGACGCCGCGTCCTCGGTCTGCTCGGTGACCTCGGTGTCGACGTGGCCCAGCTCCGGGCGCGGAGCGAGCGGACCGAGGTGGAAGACGAGCCGGGCCTCGGTGTCGCCCACGTTGCGGAAGCGGTGGCGGACGTACGGCGGGATCATCAGGCCCTGCTCCGGGCGGAGCACGTGGGGCTCGCCGTCGAGGTCCACCTCCAGCGCACCGCAGACCACGTAGACGAACTCCTCGGAGTACGGGTGGTAGTGCTCGCCGATCCGGTCACCGGGGTCCACGAGCGCCACGCCCATGAAGCCGCTGGTGGCGCCGCACGCGGTCGGGGTGAGCATCGCCCGCAGGTCGCCGCCGCGGCGGCGGTTGTGCGGGGTGTCCCCCAGATTCACGATGGTCGGCGTGAACGGAACGTTCCGTTCGTTGGTCAGAAGATCATCCATGCTTGCCTCCTCCGGCGGGGGCCGGCCCGGGGCGCACCCCGGGCCGGCCGGTACCTGCCGGCTGCCAATCGCTCGGACGGGTCAGGACGTGGCCGCGCTGCGGTCGGTGACCATGCGCATGTCGCACTCGACGAGGAACCGCTTCAGGCCCTGCTCGTCCCCGAGGTCCCAGTCGGGACCGAGGTCGAGCAGCCTGGCGAGGACGCCGGCCTTGTGCTTGCCGGCGGCGCCCACGGCGACGAGCGGAACCTCCTCCACCGGGACCCGCAGGTCCACCAGTCGCACCACGATGTCCTCGCGGAGGTAGACGGTGCTGCGCGCGAGCGGCCCCTTGGGGACGTCCACGGCCTCCTCGTCCTGCTGCGCGAGCATCTTGGCGACCGCCGGGCCGGAGCCCGCCTTGGCCGGGTAGATCAGGGCGTGCCGGCTCAGGGACTCCGGCCGGTCGGCGCCCCTGGCGACGTGGTGCACGGCCGGGAGCGCGGCGCGGGCGAAGAACTCCCGTGCCGAGCCCGGGTCGTTGAGGTCCCGGTCCACCTCCAGGTAGGGGTTGATGGCTTCCTCGACCGCCCGCACCTCGGGCTGGCGGGCGACGTGGCGCAGTGCCCTGGCCAGGTCGCCCTCCACCTCCACGGCGCGCACGACACGGTTGCCGTGCATGAACAGCGAGGTGCGGCGCAGCCGCGTGTTCTCGTCGACCACGGCCTGCGGCGAGGTGTAGCCGGACAGGATGTCCGCCACCTTCTGTTCGCTGCCGGGCTTCACGGTGAAGGTGATGGCGTGGCGGATGATCCCGTCCCCGACCCGCGGCACGGTCTGCATGCGACCGGACTCGTAGGAGGTACGGGTCTCCCGCAGCACCCCGAAGCGGAGCGAGCGGGTGTCCTTCACGCAGCCGTGCATCGGCTGCACCATCTCCAGATGGGTCGGGCTGTCCACCCAGGCGAGGAAGTGCAGCGCACTCTCCCACTCACTGGTGATCAGCCATTGCGAGGGATTTTCGATCGACTGGCACAACTGGTCGCTGACGTGTCCTGGCACGGCAGCCACGTGGCGGCACATCTGGTCATACGCGTCAAGAAACCGCTGCTCGGCGCCGTCTTCAACTTCAAGCATGAGGACGACGCGCAGGCGATTGCCATCGAGCGCGGACTGCGAGACCTTTTCGGCCTGGGCCGGCATATTCCACCTCTTCCGAGAGCTAGCAACCCCCGAGGTCCGTCGTCCAACGATCGTGCTGTGGTGGCCCAACCGGTGCGAGATATGTGATCCAATTGGGTGACGGGCGAAAATACCCCCGGTAATCGGGCATCAAGGGAGCTATGACTCCACAGGCCGAAGACCGGGTTCCGGTCCTCATCGTGGGGGGCTCCCTCGTCGGGCTCTCCAGCTCAGTCTTCCTGGGCCGGCTCGGCGTCCGGCACGTCCTCGTCGAGAAGCACCCGGGTACCTCCATCCACCCCCGTGGCCGCGGCAACAACCTGCGGACCATGGAGCTGTTCCGTACGGCGGGGGCCGAGCCGCTGATCCGGCGGGCCGCCTCCGTACTCGCCGACAACCACGGCATCCTGCAGGCCGACTCGCTCACCTCGGACAACGCGGAGTGGCTGTTCCGGGAGATCGACCCGGGCGGCAGGCTGTCCGGCATCAGCCCCAGCGGCTGGTGCCTGTGCAGCCAGAACGACCTGGAGCCGGTGCTCCTGGACTACGCCCGCGGGCTCGGCGGCGACCTGCGCTTCAGCACCGAGCTGGTCTCGTTCACCCAGGACGACGACGGTGTCACCTGCGAGCTGATGGACCGGGAGACCGGCGAGCGCAGCACCGTCAGGACCGACTACCTGATCGCGGCCGACGGTCCGCGCAGCCCGGTGCGCGGCGCCCTGGGCATCGGGCACAGCGGCCGCGGCGACCTGTTCGCCAACATCAGCGCGACCTTCCGCGCCAAGCGGCTGGCCGACGCGGTGGGCGACCGCTACTTCATCGCCTGCTATCTGACCAATCCGGACGCCGACGGTGTGCTGCTGCCGGTCGACAACCAGGAGAACTGGGTCTTCCACGCGCCCTGGCACCCCGAACGGGGAGAGGCGATCGAGGACTTCACCGACCAGCGGCTGGCCGCCCACATCCGCACCGCGGTGGGTGTGCCGGACCTGGAGATCGAGATCACCGGCCGGGCCCCCTGGCGGGCCGCGGAGCGGGTCGCGGACTCCTACGGGCGCGGGCGGGTCCTGATGGCCGGCGACTCGTGCCACGAGATGTCCCCCACCGGGGCCTTCGGCTCCAACACCGGCATCCAGGACGCCCACAACCTGGCGTGGAAACTCGCCGCGGTCACCGGCGGCTGGGCCGGGCCGGGGCTGCTGGAGACGTACGAGGCCGAGCGCCGCCCGGTCGCCGTGGCCACCAGCGAGCGGGCCTCCGCCCGTTCCGCCGAGCACGCCCACCCCGGGTACGCGCCGCCGGCCGGCGGCGGACCCCAGAAGGGCGTCCTGGTGGTCGCGCTGGGCTACCGCTACCCCGAGGGCGCGTTCCTCGGCGCGGACCCGGGGCGCCCGGTCGTCCCCGAGGACTTCCGCCCGGTCGCCGAACCCGGCGGCCGTTCCCCGCACGTGTGGGTGACCACCCGGGACGGCGAGCGCCGCTCCACGCTGGACCTGTACGAGCGCTCCATGGTGCTGCTCACCGGCGACGGGCCGAAGGGCACGGCCTGGCACGACGCGGCCCGCGCGGTCGCGGAGCGCCTCGGGGTGCCGCTGGAGGCGTACCGGCTCGGCGAGTCCACCCAGGCCGACCTGGTGCCCGAGGCGGGCACGGACTGGACGGCGGTGCACGGCATGACGCCGAGCGGCGCGATCCTGGTCCGCCCCGACGGTTTCGTCGCCTGGCGCAGCCGTGACGCCGTGGAGGACCCCGCGGCGACGCTGGACGAGGTGCTCACCGCGGTGCTGCGCCTGGGCTGAAGGCCCCGCCGCAGCACCTGCCGAGCGGCGGCCACCACGCTCACCGGAGCGCTGGTGGCCGCCGTTCGCGTTGCCGTGACCGGGGCGATCGCCCGCGGGGCCGGGACGGGGAACGGGCCGACGGCGAAGCTCCGCCATGGGTGCGGCGACCGGCCGGGGCCGGTCACCGCACCGCACGACGGAGCGGGTACCGCGGGTGCCGTCAGCCCACCGGGCCGTCCCCGGCCTCCACCGGCGTCCGGGGTGCGCCCGGCTGGGCGACGGGCGGCGCGGCCGGACGGCCGGCCGGTGACGTACCCGGCCGGGCCGCCGGAGGCACTGACGGCCGCGCGGCCGGAGGCGCGCCCTGCTGGACGGTCTGAGGAGGCACGGCCGGCCGGCCGGCCGGTGACGCACCCGGCTGGACTGCCGGAGGCGCGGACGGCTTGACGGAGGGCGACTGGGCGGCAGGGGGCTTGACCGCGGGCGGCTTGACGGCAGGGGGCTTGACCGCGGGTGGCTTGACGGCGGGCGGCGGGGCGGCGGGCTCCTTCACCCCCGTCCAGTCGGGGGCGGGCCAGCCGCGCCACGGCGAGTACGCGGGGTTGGGCACGCACCGGGCCGTGAGCTCGGCCTTGGTGGCCTTGTCCACCGGGCAGGCCTTCACGATGAACTGCCGGGCGACGCCCCCCGGGAAGACCACGCCGGTGCGGGCCGAGCGCAGCTCCCGGGTGCCGAGGGTCTCGTCGAGCTCGATGCCCCCGGGGGCGTCGATGTAGTAGTGGTAGGCGGTCGTCTGATGCTTGAGGAACTCGCGGTCGTAGGTGGTGGCCACGAACGGCGAGGGCTGCTCCCGCCGGGCGTAGGCCTGCAGGTCGTACTCGCCGTCGCTCACGTCCGCGGGACGGAGCCCGTCCTTGAAGACGGACTCCGGCGGGCGTTCGTCCCCGCGGAAGAGGGCGTTGCAGTTGGAGCGCCAGGCCGGTTCGTCGGGCCTGATCCGGTCGAGGTCGACGCTGGTGTCCGCGGCGGCGTAGAGCCGGTCCGGGACGACGGGGCACCATTCGGGGACGGCCGGGTCGTATGGAAGACCCGGGGCGACGGCCGCGGCGGCCGTGCAGACGGGGAGTGCGAGCACCCCCAGGGAAAGGGCGGCGGCGCAGAGCCGGCGCAGCGTGCGCAGTGCGATCATATGCCCACGATCACCCCGGTATCGCCCGGTCGCCGGAATGGTCACCCTTGTCGGCGTGTCCCGCCGGAAGACGAAAGAGGCCCCTGCGCATCGTTGTGCGACGCTGCTGGGGCCTCTCGATTCGTCGTGGAGCCAGGGGGTGTGATCCACGACGCCATGGGACGACCGAGCCCGGGTCATGGGGGTCGTTGCTCCATAACTATACGAGACATCGCAGCCGAAACCTCACGATGTGGGAGTGAGGTGGGACACTGACCTTGCAAACGCAGGTTAGCTGTTCATTTGCCGTTCAGCGGTCGATGACCCGCATTTCGAACCAGGTCGTCTTGCCGCGCGGCAGCAGGTCCACGCCCCAGCGGTCGGCGAGCTTGTCGATCAGGAAGAGTCCGCGCCCGCTCACGTCCATCTCGCGCACCGGCATCAAGCAGGGCAGCGCCCGGGACGGGTCGCGCACCTCCACCCGGATCCAGCCGCGGCGGCGCAGCATGCGCAGACCGAAGGTGCGGGCCCCCGTGTGACGCACGGCATTGCCCACGAGTTCGGAGACGAGTAACTCGACGACGTCGTCGAACTGGGGAAGGCCCCAGAGCCGCAGCACCGACCGGGCGAGCCGGCGGGCCGTGGCCGCGGACTCCGGGCGCGAGGAGAGCCGCACCTCGTCCACGGAGGGATTCCCCAACAGATCGAGGGACGTCGCCGCCAGATCGTCGACCGCCGTGGGCGGCCACCCCGCCGCCGGGACCGTTACCCGCTGCGGCTGCTCAGATGCTCCCTGCTGCCCCGCCATGCTCTCATGATGGCCGTACGCAACGGCGGTTCGGGGCGGATCGAGGGAATTGACGCGGCGGAACGCGTCATTCCGAGTTGCCGTACTGGCATATGTCAAGGGCAATGATGGATCTCACACGACCCCCCTCACCTGCACGAAGAGGGTGTCCGAGACGAACGGCCGATGAAATCGGCGCAGGTCGCCTTAAGGTCCTCTTAAGGTCTACTTAAGGCGACCCGACGGGTGCCGGCTGTCACTCAACCGGGTTGGTCCTAGCGGAACTTCGCCTTGCCCGGACCCTCCTCGACGAAGCTGCGCATGCCCGTCGTACGGTCCTCGGTGGCGAACAGCCCCGCGAACAGGTTGCGTTCGATGGTGAGGCCGGTCTCCAGATCGGTCTCCAGGCCGGCGTCCACCGCCTCCTTGGCCGCGCGCAGCGCCAGCGCCGGCCCGCGGGCCAGCCGCTCGGCCCAGGCACGGGCCTGTGCGTACACCTCCCCGGCCGGGACCACCTTGTCCACCAGGCCGATGGTGAGGGCCTCGTCGGCCTTGACCATGCGGCCGGTGAAGATGAGGTCCTTCGCCTTGGCGGGGCCCACCAGGCGCGACAGCCGCTGCGTACCGCCCGCACCGGGAATGAGGCCGAGCAGGATCTCGGGCTGGCCGAGCCTGGCGTCGTCCGCGGCGATCCGGATGTCGGCGCAGAGCGCGAGTTCACAGCCGCCGCCGAGGGCGTAACCGGTCACGGCGGCCACCACCGGCTTGGGGATCCGGGCGACCGCCGTGAAGGAGTCCTGCAGTGCGCGGGCCCGCACGGCCATGGCCTCGTAGTCCATGACCTGCATCTCCTTGATGTCCGCGCCCGCCGCGAACACCTTCTCGCCGCCCCAGATCACGACGGCCCTCACGTCCTCGCGCCGGGACGCCTCCTCCGCGACCTCGCGGAGCCGGTCCTGGGTCGCGATGTCCAGGGCGTTCATCGGGGGGCGGTCCAGGCGGATGGTGCCGACACCCTCGTCGACCTCGAGATTAACTGTCATGGCCGACGAGGGTATCCGTGAACGCCCGTTTACGCTGCGACGTGCCTCACGGGGCGCGTCAGGAGGCGGGGGTCCACTGGCTCCACGGCAGGTTCCAGCCGTTGAGCCCGTTCCACCACTGCACGGTCTTGTCGTGGGAGTTCCTTACCTCCACGACGTCGCCGATCATCGAGTTGTTGTAGAACCACGAGGACGGGGTGTCGCCGTTGCCGCCGCGCACGTCCCGCAGGCCCACGCAGCCGTGGCTGACGTTGGAGTTGCCGAACGTGCCGGGCGAGGCCCAGTAGTTGCCGTGGATGAAGGTGCCCGAGGTGGTCAGCCGCTGGGCGTTCGGCACGTCCTTGATGTCGTACTCGCCGCCGAAGCCCACGGTGTCGCCGTTCATGCGGGTCACCTTGTACCGCTCGGTGATGACCATCTTGCCGTTGTAGGTCGTCGTGCCGGGGCCGCCCGAGGTGATCGGTATGGTCTTCGTCAGCTTGCCGTCGCGGTAGACCTTCATCGTGTGCTTCGCGGCGTCCACGATGCTCACCTGGCTGCGGCCGATGGTGTAGTGCACGTCCTTGGACTGGGTGCCGTACACGCCCTTCGCCGCCTCGACGCCGTTCAGCCGCAGGGAGAGGGTGATCTTGGTGCCCTTGGCCCAGTACTTCTCGGGACGGAAGTCCACGCGCTGGTCGCCGTACCAGTGGCCGACGACGGGCACCGAGGGGTTCGCGGTCACCTTGATCGCGTCCTGGACCGCCTGCTTGTCGGTGATCGCCCGGTTGAACTTGAGCGAGACCGGCATGCCGACGCCGACCGTCTGGCCGTCCTCGGGGGTGAAGAAGCCGATGAAGGTGTCCTTCGGGGTGACCGTGGTGAAGCTCGCGTGCTTGGCCGACTCACGGCCCGCGCCGTCCTTGGCTATCGCGTCCACCGAGTACTTGGTGGAGGTGCCGAGCGTCTCGGTCGGCTCCCAGCTGCTGCCGTCGGTGGATATCTTGCCCTCGACCGGGTCGCCCTTGCCGCTCTTCACCACGACCGAGGTCAGCTTGCCCTTGCCGGCGGTGACCTTGAGGTCCCCCGTCGTGGCCACCTCGTCGGCGCCGTCCTCCGGCGCGATGGTGACGACGGCCTGCGACTCGGTCGTGTCGCCCTTGCCGCCCTGCGAGGCCGAGGCCCCCGGCTTGGCCTTGCCCCCGTCCTTGCTGTCGCCGCTGGCGCTGCCCCCGCACGCACTGACCAGGAGCAGCATCGCCCCCACCGCCAGGGCCAAGGTGGTCCGCCTTGCGCCCGGCGCGCCCTGTATCGCCTTCAACTGTCGTCTCCCCAACCGGCCCGTGGCCCCGTGGCCCAAGTGTGAGTCCCCCTCACCCTGCGCTTAGAGAACCACACGGAACCGGTGTTGGGGATCCCGGTTTTGTCACCGTTCCGTCCCAGTCGGAGGCCCCGGCCTCAGGTGCCCGCCGCCCACTGCTCCCAGGCCATGTTCCAGCCGCCCAGGCCGTTGTCCGGAGAGACGGTCCGGTCGTGGGAGTTGACGACGGTGACGAGGTCGCCGACGAGCGAGTGCGCGAAGAACCAGCCCGCCGGGGTGGCCGTGCCGCCGCCCTTCACGTCGAGGAGGCCGACGCAGCCGTGGCTGGTGTTGGCCGCCCCGAAGGTGCCGGGTGCCGCCCAGTAACTGCCGTGCACGAAGGTGCCCGAGCGGGTGAGCCGCATGGCATGCGGGACGTCGGGGATGTCGTACTCGCCGCCGAAGCCCACCGTGTCCCCGTTCATCCGGGTCAGCCGGAGCTTCTCGGAGATGACCATCGAGCCGTTGTACGTCGGGTTGGACGGGGCGCCCGCCGAGATCGGCAGCACGCGCGTCACCTGCCCGCCGCGGCGCACCGTCAGGGTGTGCGCGGCGGCGTCCACGGTGCTGGTCTGGTCCCGGCCGATGTCGAAGGTGACGTCCTTGGACTGCACCCCGTAGACCCCGGGGGCGGTCTCGACGTCGCGCAGCCGCAGCGAGAGCGTCACCTTCGTGCCGGGACGCCAGCGCTCGCGGGGACGGAAGTCGAGGCGACGGTCGCCGAACCAGTGCGGGGCGATCTCCACCGCGGGCGAGGAGCCGACGCTGACGGCACGCTCGACGGCCTCGCGGTCGGCGACCGGACGGTTGAAGTCCAGGGAGACGATCATGCCCGTGCCGACCGTCTGGCCGTCCTCGGGCGTGAAGTAGCCGATCAGGGTGTTCTTGGGGACGAGGGTGGTGAACACCGCGTGCTTGGCGGCGCGCCGGCCCCCCATGTCCTCGGCGACGGCGTCCACCGTGTACTTCTCCGAGAGCGACAGCCGCGACCGGGGGTGCCAGCGGGACCGGTCGGCGGTGAACACGCCCTCCACCACCTCCCCGTCCCCGTCCTCGACGTGCACGGAGGTGAGGCGGCCGTCATCGGCCTCGACCGTGAAGGGGTCGTCCGCCTCCACGTCACGCGCACCGTCCACCGGGGTGATCCTGATCCTCGCCTCGGACACCTTCGGGGTGTCGTCGGCCGGCGCACCGCTGTCCGCGGGCCCGAACCCGAGCCCGCACGCCGTCAGCATCCCCGCCAGCCACATGGCGGTGGCAAGCCCCGCCCCCGCGCGCAGAGCGCGCCGCACCGCAGTCGTCACGCTCGGTCAACGACCGGACGGCCCCGGGGAAACGTCCGCGATGCCCACGATCGATCACGCGTGTGACGCCGAGGGGGGAACGGGAAGGTAAAGCGGGAGGGCGCGACGCGCGCGCGGAGGGACACCGCGCCGCGCACGGGCACGGCCGGCGCCGGCCGGGTCCGGCGTCCCCCGAGCCGCAGGAGGCGAGCACGTGTCGGAGACGCGCGAGGACGAATCGGTCGACCGGTCCGGAAAGCTGCGCCCGAACGGCCACCGGACCGCCCCCGTGGCCGTGCCGCTGCCGCGCCCGGAGACCGCGCCGGCGGTGCCCGGGCCCGCCGGGGCCGGGGACACCGTGGTGTGGCCGGGCAGTCCACAGCCGCTGGGGGCACGCTTCCACACCGGCCCCGACGGACGCCCGGGCACCAACTTCGCCCTGTGGGCGGGCGGCGCCGAGTCGGTGGAGCTGTGCCTGTTCGACGACGAGGGGACCGAGACCCGGGTCCCGCTGACCGAGCTGACCCATGAGATCTGGCACGGCTTCGTGCCCGGGGTGCTGCCCGGCCACCGCTACGGCTACCGGGTCGGCGGCCGCTGGGACCCGTGGACCGGTGCCCGCTGGAATCCGGCCAAGCTGCTGCTGGACCCGTACGCGCGGGCGGTCGACGGCGACTTCACGCTGCCCCCCGAGGTGTACGCCCACGTCCGGGACTGGCCGGAGCAGGCGGTCGCCGACACCGTGCGGGACAACCGCGACTCGGCCCCGTACGTGCCCAAGGGCGTCGTGGTGGACGACGACGACCCCTGGACGGACGACCGCCGGCCCAAGACGCCCTGGGCCGACTCCGTCATCTACGAGGTGCACGTGCGCGGCTTCACCATGCGCCACCCCGGCATCCCGCCCGAACTGCGCGGCACCTACGCCGGGCTGGCCCACCCGGCGGCGATCGAGTACCTCACCGGCCTCGGCGTGACGGCCGTCGAACTGCTGCCGGTGCACCAGTTCGCCCACGAGGACCACCTGCTCCGCCGCGGCCTGCGCAACTACTGGGGCTACAACTCGATCGGCTACTTCGCGCCGCACGCCGGCTACGCCGCCAGCGGCACCCGCGGACAGCAGGTGGGCGAGTTCAAGCGGATGGTGCGCGCCCTGCACGACGCGGGGCTGGAGGTGATCCTCGACGTCGTCTACAACCACACCGCCGAGGGCAGCGAGTTCGGGCCCACCCTCTCCCTGCGCGGCATCGACAACCACGGCTACTACCGGCTGGCGGGCGACGCGCGCCGCTACGCCGACTACACCGGCTGCGGCAACACCCTCCACGTCGTCCAGCCCCAGGTGCTCCGGCTGATCACCGACTCCCTGCGCTACTGGGTGACCGAGATGGGCGTCGACGGCTTCCGCTTCGACCTCGCCGCGGCGCTCGCCCGGTCGATGCACGACGTCGACATGCTCTCCCCCTTCCTCGCCGTCATCGCCCAGGACCCGGTGCTGCGCCGGGTCAAGCTCATCGCCGAGCCCTGGGACGTCGGCTCCGGCGGCTACCAGGTCGGCGCCTTCCCGCCGCTGTGGACGGAGTGGAACGACCGCTACCGCGACACCGTCCGGGACTTCTGGCGCGGCAGCCGGCACGACGTGCGCGACCTGGGGTACCGGCTGTCCGGTTCCAGCGACCTGTACGCGTGGGGCGGGCGCAGGCCGTACGCCTCGGTCAACTTCATCACCGCCCACGACGGCTTCACCCTGCGCGACCTGGTGACGTACGAACACAAGCACAACGAGGCCAACGGCGAGGACAACCGCGACGGCACCAACGACAACCGGGCCTGGAACTGCGGCCACGAGGGCGAGACCGACGACCCGGCCGTGGGCGAGCTGCGCCGCCGCCAGCTGCGCAACATGCTCTCGACGCTGCTGCTGTCGACCGGCGTGCCGATGCTGGTGGCCGGGGACGAGACGGGCCGCACCCAGGGCGGCAACAACAACGCGTACTGCCAGGACAACGAGATCAGCTGGCTGGACTGGTCGCTGCCGGAGGATCCGGCCTGGGCCTCGCTGCGCGACCTGACCGCCCGGCTGATCGCCCTGCGCCGGGCGCACCCCGTGCTGCGCCGGCGGGCCTTCTTCTCCGGCCGTCCGCAGTCCGCCGGAGGACTGCGGGACCTGGCCTGGTTCACCGCGCAGGGCCGGGAGATGACCGACGCCGACTGGTACGGCCCGACGTCCACGCTCGGGATGTACCTGTCGGGCGCCGACATCCCGCACCACGACTCGCGCGGCCGCCCGGTGACCGACGACAGCTTCCTGGCCGTCTTCCACGCCTCCCACCGCCCCGTCCGCTTCACCCTGCCGGGCGGGCCCTGGGCCCGGGAGTACGAGCTGCTGCTCGACACCTCGCGCGAGGACCAGGCGGAACCGCCGGGCAGCCGGCACCGCGGCGGGCGGGCGCTGACGGTGCCGGGCAGGACGGTGCTGCTGCTGCGCGCCGTCTGAGGGACGAGACGCGGCGGCAAAGGTGTGGACTCGGCCAATTGGTCCAGTCCACACTGGTCGGCCGTGACCTCCGCACCTCCGCCCTCGCCGCCGTGCGCCTCCGCCCTCGACGCGCCTGCCGCCCCCCGGGACCGTTTGTGGTCACGGGGGTTCAGCCTGTACTTCACCGCCCGCAGCGTCGCCATGCTCGGCGACTCGATGCTGCCCGTCGCCCTGTCGGCGGGGCTGCTCCAGCACGGCTACGGCGCCGGGGACATCGGCTACGCCATGGCCTCCTTCACCGCCTGCTTCGCCGGGCTGGTCGTCCTCGGCGGGGTGTTCGCCGACCGCTTCAGCGCCCGCGGCCTGATGATCGGGGCGGACCTGGCACGGGTCGCCACGCAGTCGCTGGCCGCCTGGCTCTTCTTCTCGGGGCACGTCGTGCTCTGGCAGATCTGTGTGATCGGCGCGGTCAACGGCGTGGCGGGCGCCATGTTCCAGCCGGGGGTGGCCAGCACGGTGCCCCAGGTGGCCCGGGACGTCCAGGAGGCGAACGGGGTGGTGCGCACCGCCGAGTCGCTGATGGCGCTGGCCGGCCCGGCGCTCGCCGGAGTGCTGGTGGCCTTCACCTCCGCGGGCGGGGTGTTCGCCGTGCACGCCGGCACCTACGCGGTGAGCGCCGTCTGCCTGCTGCTGCTCCGGCTGCCGGGGCGCACCGCGCGGGAGGCGCGGGACGCCTCCGCGCGCAGCAGTTTCCGGGCCGACCTGGTGGAGGGGTGGCGGGAGTTCCGCGCCCGCACCTGGATGTGGTCGGTGATCGTCATCTGGATGGGCTTCATGATCCTCGTCATGGGCCCGGTGACCCCGCTGGCCGCCGGGGAGATCCTGCCCGAGCACGGCCCGAAGGCGTACGGCCTGGTCTCGTCCGCGCTGGGCGCGGGCACCGCGCTCGGCGGGCTGCTGGCGATACGGGTGCGGCCGGCCCGGCCGCTGCGCGGCGGGGCCGTGGCCCTGTTCGGGTTCGCGCTCTACCCGGCGGCGGTCGGCGCCGGGCTTCCGGTGCCGGCGGTCGCGGCGGCGGTGCTGGTCGCGGGGACGGCCTGGGCGTTCTGGAGTGTGATGTGGGCCACCAGCGTCCAGACCCAGGTGCCCGGTGAGATCCTCAACCGGATCCACGCGTACGAGGTCGCCGGCTCGGTCGCCATGCTGCCCGTCGGCCAGGCCCTGGCGGGGCCTGCGGCGGGCGTCTTCGGCGCGCGCCCGGTGCTGCTCGCCGGGGGTGCGGTGACCCTGCTGGTGTGCGTGGCGCTGCTGGCGGTGCCCGCCGTGCGCGACCTCGGCCGAAAATCCGGATGAGCGTTGTCGGCGGTCGCACGTACCCTCTGAAACGATGCCTGAGTCGACCAACCAACCCGAGCCCGAACGTTCCCGATCCGCCGTGCGATCACTGCTGCGCCTGTGGCCGTACGTGAAGCCGATCAGCCACCGGCTGTTCGGTTCCGCGGGTGTGGCCGTGGTCGCGTCCTGCCTGGCGCTGCTGATCCCGCTGGTCCTGAAGTGGATCGTGGACGGTCCGGTCGCCCACCGCGACCCGTCCGGGGTGTGGCTCGGCGGTGGGCTGGTGCTGCTGCTCGGTCTCCTGGAGGCCGGGCTCTTCGGCGTTCGGCGCTGGCTGGTGGCGCGCCCCATGGCCGGGCTCGAGGCCACCATGCGGGCCGACCTGTACCACCGGCTGCAGCGCCTGCCGGTCTCCTTCCACGACCGCTGGGGCTCGGGTCAGCTGCTCTCCCGGGCCACGAACGACCTGCAGATCCTGCGGATGTTCCTGACCTTCCCGATGGTCTTCCTCGCGGTCAACACCGCCACGATCGTCGCGGGCTTCGGCATCCTGTTCGTGCAGCAGTGGTCCCTCGGGCTGATCCTGCTGGTACCGGTCGTGCCGCTGGTGATCCTCTGCTCGTACTTCGAAGCGCGGTACCAGGTGGCCTCCCGTACCGCGCAGGACCAGGTCGGCGACCTGACCACGCTGGTCGAGGAGTCGGTGCTCGGCATCCGCATCATCAAGGCCTTCGGCCGGCACCGCAGCCAGGCCGAGGCCTTCCACCGGCAGTCGCGCGAACTGCGCGGCACCGAGCTGCGCAAGGCCCGGCTGCTGGCCGACCTGTGGATGGTCATCGTCGGCCTGCCGGACGTCGCGCTCGGCGCGGCGCTGGTCCTGGGCGTGGTGCAGGTCGCCGACGGCGGCCTGTCGGCGGGCACCCTGGTCGCCTTCCTGTCCACTGCGCTCGCGCTGCGCTGGCCGGTGGAGTCGCTGGGCTGGCTGCTGTCCTTCAGCAACGAGGCGGCCACCGCCGCCGACCGCGTCTTCGAGGTCCTGGACACCGAGGTCCCGCCGGAGACCGGCAAGGGCACGAGCACCGGCACCGGCACCGGCACCGGCACCGCCGAGGAGGGGCGGCCCGCCGACGGCATCCGCTTCAGCGCCGTGCGCTTCCGCTACCCCGACGCCCCCGAGGGCACCCCCGACCTGCTCACCGGGATCGACCTGCACATCCGCAGCGGCGAGACCGTGGCGCTGGTCGGCGCGACGGGCAGCGGCAAGACGAGCCTGACCTCGCTCATCCCGCGGTTGTACGAGCCGACCGGCGGCCGCATCACGCTGGACGGCACCGACGCCGCGCTGCTCACCCGCTCCACTCTGCGCTCCCTGGTCGCGACGGCCTTCGAGGAACCCACCCTGTTCTCCGCCGGCGTGCGGGAGAACGTGCTGATGGGCGCGCCCGGCGCCGATGAGGCGGACCTGCTGCGGGCGCTGGAGATCGCCCAGTGCGACTTCGTCCACAAGCTTCCGCAGGGTGTGGACACCCAGGTCGGAGAGCAGGGCCTGAGCCTGTCCGGCGGTCAGCGGCAGCGGCTCGCGCTGGCCCGCGCGGTCGTCGGCCGCCCCCGCTTCCTGGTGCTGGACGACCCCCTGTCCGCCCTCGACGTGCACACCGAGGCCCTCGTCGAGGCGGCCCTGCGCCAGGTGCTGTCCACCACGACGGCACTCGTGGTCGCCCACCGCCCGTCCACGGTGATGCTCGCCGACCGGGTGGCGCTGCTGTCGGAGGGCCGGATCACCGCGGTCGGCACCCACCAGGAGCTGCTGACCTCCTCCGCGGCCTACCGCCGCCTGATGTCCGGCCAGGACGGGAGCACGCCCGCCGCGCCGGACCGCCCGCAATTCGAAGGGAGCAGCACCCGATGACCTCCGTGGCCCAGTCGCAGCCCGCCGAGACGTCGGCCGACGAGGAACCGGCGGGGCACCGGGACTCCGGGGAGGCACGGGAGGGCCGGCAGGACGACGCCTTCGACCAGGACCGGCTTCCGGCGCCCGAGGGGGCGTCACGCGCGCTGCTGCGCGAACTGGTCGGCCCGCACCGGCGGCGCGTGTGGCTGGCGGCGGTACTCCTGCTGCTGCAGCAGGCGGCCGTGCAGGCGGGCCCGCTGATCGTGGCGGTGGCCATCGACCGGGCCATCCCGGCGCTGCGCCGGGACGACCACGGGCCGCTGATCGCGGTGGCGGTCGGCTACATCGGCTGCGCCGTCGCGGGCGGCCTGCTGCAGCGTACGTTCATCCGGCAGGCAGGCCGGATCTGCCAGGACGTGCTGGTCGAGCTGCGCAGCCGGATCTTCCGGCACGCCCAGGCGCTCGGCCTGGACTTCCACGAGCGGTACACCTCGGGCCGGATCATCGCCCGCGCCACCTCCGACGTGGAGTCGATCCGGGAGCTGCTGACCGAGGGCCTGCAGGAGCTGCTGAACGTCGGGCTGTCGGTGCTCTACATCTCGGCGGTCCTGCTGTGGCTGGACTGGGAGCTCGGCCTGTTCGCGCTCGCCACCGCGGTGCCGCTGGTGGTGACCGTGCGGATCTTCCGGCGCCGGTCGGCCAAGGTCTACACGCTCCGCTCCGCGGCGATCGCCGCCGTCATCGTGCGCTTCACCGAGACGATGAACGGCATCCGGCCCGTGCAGGCATTCCGCCGCGAGAAGGCGAACGACGAGGCGTTCGACGAGCTCAACGCCACCCACCGGAAGGCCAACGGCGACGCGATCCTGGAGATGGGCCGCTTCACCGTCGGCTCCTGGCTGATCGCCAACACCTCGGTGGCGCTGGTGGTGGTGTGGGGCGCGTACCGCGTGGCCTCCGGCTCGCTCGCGCTGGGCGTGCTCGCCGCCTTCGTGCTCTACCTGCGGCGGCTGTACGCGCCGATCGACCCGCTCGGCATGTTCCTCAACTCCTACCAGTCGGCGGCCGCCTCGCTGGAGAAGATCGCCGGGCTGCTGGCCCAGCGGCCCTCGGTGCCCGAGCCGCGGGCGCCGCGCACGCTGCCGGCCACGGAGGCTGACGTCCCCGGCCGCGAGGTCGTCTTCGACCAGGTCCGCTTCGCCTACCGCACGGGCGGCGAGGTGCTGCCCCGCTTCGACCTGCGGCTGCCCGCCGGGCAGACGGTCGCGGTCGTCGGCGCCACCGGCGCGGGCAAGTCGACGCTGGCCAAGCTGCTGGCCCGGTTCTACGACCCGACCGACGGCCGGGTCACCCTGGACGGGGTGGACCTGCGCGACCTGGCCCTGCCCGAACTGCGCCGCGGGGTCGTCATGGTGACCCAGGAGGCGTTCCTCTTCTCGGGCACCGTCGCCGAGAACATCTCCATCGGCCGCCCGGAGGCCGGCCGCGAGGAGATCGAGGCGGCCGCGAGGGCGATCGGCGCCCACGACTTCATCGCGGCGCTGCCCGAGGGCTACGACACCGACGTGCGCAAGCGCGGCGGCCGTATCTCGGCGGGCCAGCGCCAGTTGGTGGCCTTCGCCCGCGCCCTGCTCGCCGACCCGGCGGTGCTCATCCTGGACGAGGCGACCTCCTCGCTGGACGTACCGGGCGAGCGCGCGGTGCAGCAGGCGATGCGGGAGGTGCTGCGCGGCCGCACGGCCGTGATCATCGCGCACCGGCTGTCCACGGTGGAGATCGCGGACCGGGTGCTGGTGATGGACCAGGGCCGCATCGTGGAGGACGGCACCCCGGCCGAACTCGTCTCCGGCGCGGGGCGCTTCGCCGATCTGCACCAGGCCTGGCGCGACAGCCTCGTCTAGCGCGTGCCTGCGGGGCGGGTGGGGCCGGCCGGCCCCACCCGCCCCGGCCCCGTACACCGGAGCGCTTCGCCCCGCCCTGTCCGGAATGCGAACCCGATGTCCCCCTCAAAGGACGAATTCGGCCAACTTCTCGTCACGTACATGACACCAAGCCATGAACAGTGGCACTCTTCCCCCGGTCGGCCGTCAGTACGCCCACACATCGCACCGCATCGTGCTGACGCACCGTCCGAACTCCGCACGTCCCACCCGCACGGCTAGTTCCGCCCGGGCAGCACACCCCGTCTGCCCGGCTGTCCCCGGCCGCCAACCGCGGCCGACGCAGTAGGAGTCCGAGTGAGACGATCCCCCCGCAAGGCAGTCGCGGCCGCCAGTGTGGTCGCCACCGCCGCATTCATCGCCGTCGGCATACCGGCCACGTCCGCGACGGCGAACGCCGCCCCCCACACGAGCCAGCTCCGCACCGGGGCCCTCGAGGCGAAGCTCACCCCCGCCCAGCGCACGGCGCTGATCAAGAGCGCCGGCGACCGCACCGCGGTCACGGCCCGGTCGCTGGGTCTGGGCAGCAAGGAGAAGCTGGTCGTCCGGGACGTCGTCAAGGACGCCGACGGCACGCTGCACACCCGCTACGAGCGCACCTACGCCGGTCTCCCGGTGCTCGGCGGCGACCTCGTGGTGCACACGCCCGCCAAGGGCGCCGGCACGGTCGGCACGACGTTCAACACCGACCGGCGGATCACGGTCGCCTCGACGACGCCGAAGGTCGTCGAGTCCGCCGCGACCACCGCCGCGCTGAAGGCCGCCAAGGCGCTCAAGGCCGAGGCACCCGCCGCGGAGGGCGCCCGCAAGGTGATCTGGGCCGGCCAGGGCACCCCGAAGCTCGCCTGGGAGACCGTGGTGGGCGGCCTGCAGGACGACGGCACGCCGAGCCGGCTGCACGTCGTCACCGACGCCGTGACCGGCAAGGAGCTCCACCGGTACCAGGACGTCAAGACCGGTACCGGCAACACCCAGTACAGCGGCCAGGTCTCGCTGACCACCACGCTGTCCGGCTCGACGTACCAGCTGAACGACACGACCCGCGGCGGCCACAAGACGTACAACCTCAACCGCGGCACCTCCGGCACCGGGACGCTGTTCACCGACGCCGACGACGTCTGGGGCGACGGCACCGGCTCCAACACCCAGACCGCGGGCGCCGACGCCGCCTACGGCGCGCAGACGACGTGGGACTTCTACAAGAGCACCTTCGGCCGCAGCGGCATCCGCAACGACGGTGTCGCCGCGTACTCGCGGGTCCACTACAGCAGCGGCTACGTCAACGCCTTCTGGGACGACAGCTGCTTCTGCATGACCTACGGCGACGGCTCGGGCAACACCCACGCGCTGACCTCGCTGGACGTCGCGGGCCACGAGATGAGCCACGGCGTCACCTCCGCCACGGCGAACCTCAACTACTCCGGGGAGTCCGGCGGCCTGAACGAGGCGACCTCCGACATCTTCGGCACGGGCGTCGAGTTCTACGCGAACAACAGCAACGACATCGGTGACTACCTCATCGGTGAAGAGATCAACATCAACGGCAACGGCACCCCGCTGCGCTACCAGGACAAGCCGTCCCGCGACGGCACGTCACCCGACAACTGGTATTCCGGCATCGGCAACCTGGACGTCCACTACTCCTCGGGCCCGGCGAACCACATGTTCTACCTGCTCTCCGAGGGCAGCGGCGCCAAGGTCATCAACGGGGTGAGCTACAACAGCCCGACCGCCGACGGCATCGCCGTCGCCGGCATCGGCCGCGCCGCCGCGCTGCAGATCTGGTACAAGGCGCTGACCTCGTACATGACGAGCAGCACCAACTACGCGGGCGCCCGCACCGCCGCCCTGAACGCCGCCCAGGCGCTCTACGGCGCCGGCTCCGCCCAGTACGCGGGCGTGCAGAACGCCTTCGCGGGCATCGGCGTCGGCAGCCACGCGCCCGTCTCGGGCGTCACGGTCACCAACCCGGGGAACCAGAGCAGCACCGTGGGCACCGCGGTCAGCCTGCAGATCCAGGCGAGCAGCACCAACAGCGGCGCGCTGGGCTACGCGGCGAGCGGCCTGCCCTCCGGTCTGTCGATCAACGCCTCCACGGGCCTGATCTCCGGCACCCCGAGCGCCGCGGGCACGTACAACACCACGGTCACGGTCACCGACTCCGCGGCGAAGACCGGCACCGCGTCCTTCACCTGGACCGTCACCACCCCCGGCAGCTGCGCCTCCGCCCAACTGCTCGGCAACCCCGGCTTCGAGTCCGGCAGCGCCTCCTGGACGGCCTCCAGCGGTGTGATCACCAACTCCAGCAGCCAGGCCGCCCACGGCGGTTCGTACAAGGCGTGGCTGGACGGCTACGGCTCGACCCACACCGACACGCTCTCCCAGTCGGTGAGCATCCCGGCGGGCTGCAAGGCGACCTTCACCTTCTGGCTGCACATCGACTCCGCCGAGACGACCACCAGCACCCAGTACGACAAGCTGACGGTCACCGCCGGGTCGACCACCCTGGCCACCTACTCCAACCTCAACAAGGCCTCGGGCTACACCCAGAAGTCCTTCAGCCTGAACGCCTTCGCGGGCTCCACCGTCACCCTGAAGTTCACCGGCACCGAGGACTCCTCGCTGCAGACGAGCTTCGTGGTCGACGACACCGCGGTGAACACCAGCAGCTGACCCCCGTCGGCTGACCGTACACGCCGGGCCCCGGCCGTCGTCAACGACGGCCGGGGCCCGGTCCCGTTCCCGCGGGGCGTCCGGCTCAGCGCAGCACGCCGGCCGTCATCCCCGTCGCCTCGGGCGGCACGGCGATCAGCCCGAGCTCGGCGACCGAGGCGAGCAGCCGGTGCATCGGCAGGACGCGGACGGTGTAGCCGAAGGGCCCGGTGCGGTCGAGGGCGAGCGGGCCCTCGTAGAGCCAGCGGCCCTCAAGGTCCGGCCGTCCGCCCGGCTTGAGGGAGACCACCGTCGGGTCGGCGATCCGGTCGGACTCGTCGACGCGCCCGGACACCACCTGGACGTCCACGTCACCGGGCTCCAGGCCGCCGAGGGCCACCTGGACCCGCAGGGTGAGCGTGGTCCCGAGCTCCGGTGAGCCGCCGACCGAGGCACCGGTCTCCACGTGGTCGACGCCGACCAGGGGCCACTGCTCGCGCACCCGCCGTTTCCACGCGGCGAGTTCGACGGACTCCCCGCCGCCCGCGAGGCGGTGGGCGCGCGCGGCGGGCGCGTACAGCCGGGTCACGTACTCGCGGACCATGCGCCCGGCGAGGACCTTCGGCCCCAGGGTGCTCAGGGTGTGCCGCACCATCTCGATCCAGCGGACCGGCAGTCCCGGCGCGCCGCGGTCGTAGAACCGGGGCGCGACCTGGTTCTCGATCAGGTCGTAGAGGGCCGCCGCCTCGATGTCGTCGCGGCGGTCGGGGTCGCCGGCCGCGCCGAAGCCGTCGGCGGTGGGGATCGCCCACCCGTTGTTGCCGTCGAACCACTCCTCCCACCAGCCGTCCAGGACGGACAGGTTGAGGCAGCCGTTGAGCGCGGCCTTCATACCGGAGGTGCCGCACGCCTCCAGCGGCCGCAGCGGGTTGTTCAGCCAGACGTCGCACCCGGGGTAGAGGTGCTGGGCCATGGCCATGTCGTAGTCCGGCAGGAAGACGATGCGGTGCCGCACCCGGGGGTCGTCGGCGAAGCGCACCAGCTCCTGCACCAGCCGCTTGCCGCTGTCGTCGGCCGGGTGCGCCTTGCCGGCGACGACGATCTGGATCGGCCGGGCCGGGTGCAGCAGCAGCTCCATCAGCCGGTCCTGGTCGCGCAGCATCAGGGTGAGCCGCTTGTACGACGGGACGCGGCGCGCGAAGCCGATGGTCAGCACGTCCGGGTCGAGGACGCCGTCGACCCAGCCCAGCTCGGCCGAGCCGGCGCCGCGCTGCCGCCAGGAGGCGCGCACCCTGCGGCGCACCTCCCGCACCAGTTGTTCGCGCAGCTCCCCGCGGAGCTCCCAGATCGCGGCGTCGGGGATGCGGAAGACGCTCTCCCAGGTGTCGGCGAGCCCGGTGGTCATCGCGTCCTCGGCGTTCTGCGCGCCGGCCTGGCGGGCGCCGAGCCGGAACACCTCGGGCGCCACCCAGGTGGGGGCGTGCACTCCGTTGGTGATGGAGGTGATCGGCACCTCCTCCGGGTCGAAGCCCGGCCACAGACCGGCGAACATCTCGCGGCTGACGCCGCCGTGCAGGGTGGACACCCCGTTGGCGCGCTGCGCGAGCCGCAGCCCCATCACGGCCATGTTGAAGACGTTGGGATCGCCGCCGGAGTAGGTCTCCATCCCCAGCTCCAGCACCCGCTGGACGTCCACGCCGCGCAGCTCGCCGTCGTCGCCGAGGTGCCGGGCGACCAGCTCCCGGTCGAAGCGGTCGATGCCCGCCGGCACGGGGGTGTGGGTGGTGAAGACCGTGCCGGCCCGCACGGCCTCCAGGGCGGAGTCGAAATCCAGCCCTTCTCCGTCGGCCGCGAGCTCGCGGATGCGCTCCAGGCCGAGGAAGCCCGCGTGGCCCTCGTTGGTGTGGAAGACCTCGGGTGCCGGGTGCCCGGTCAGCGCGCAGTAGGTGCGTACGGCACGGACGCCGCCGATGCCGAGCAGCATCTCCTGGAGCAGCCGGTGCTCGCTGCCGCCGCCGTAGAGGCGGTCGGTGACGTCGCGTTCGTTGGGGTGGTTCTCCTCGACGTCGGAGTCGAGCAGCAGCAGCGGGACCCGGCCGACCCTGGCCAGCCACACGTGGGCGCGCAGGCTGCGTCCTCCGGGGAGGTCAAGGGTGATCAGGACGGGGCCGTCGTCCTCGTCGCGCAGCAGCGACAGCGGCAGCTCGTTGGGGTCCAGCACGGGGTAGTGCTCCTGCTGCCAGCCGTCCCGGGACAGGGACTGGCGGAAGTAGCCGTGCCGGTAGAGCAGGCCGACCCCGATCAGCGGCACGCCCAGGTCGCTGGCGGCCTTGAGGTGGTCGCCGGCCAGGATGCCGAGGCCGCCGGAGTACTGGGGCAGCGCGGCGGTGATCCCGAACTCGGGCGAGAAGTAGGCGATGGCGGAGGGGAGTTCCCCGGCCTCGGCGGCGCCCTGGTACCAGCGCGGATTGCCGAGGTAGTCGTGGAGGTCCTCGACGGCGGTGCCGAGCCGGCGGAGGAACCTTCGGTCCTTGGCGAGGGCGATCAGCCGGTCCTTCGAGACGGCGCCGAGCAGCCGCACCGGGTCGCCGGCCGCGGCTCTCCAGCCCTCGGGGTCGACGGACTGGAACAGCTCACGGGTCTCGTTGTGCCAGGACCAGCGCAGATTCTGCGCGAGCTCCCCCAGGGGACGTAGTGGTTCGGGCAGGACGGTTCGCACGGTGAATCGACGAATAGCCTTCACATCTCCGACGGTAGCGGCATCTTTCGGTGCGGTGGTGACAACCGGGGACCCAACATCCCGAACCCGGGCGCCGCGGCGCGGCACCCGTGCCCTGGCGTACGGGGACGTCACGGGCGTCCCTGGCCCCCCGCCCGCGGGCCCGCGGACGCCTCGTCAGCGTGTCGGGCGGGGGCTACGACCACCGCTGCACGGCCGTCGGCCGCGGCGCACCGCGGGGGCTACGACGTACGGCCGGGACGGGGTCGCGGGCGGTGGCCCGGCGCCCTCGGCGGCGGTGCGCGCCGGGCCGCGGGACGGTGGCCGGTTGTCTTCGTACGGGCGCCGCCGGGACCGCCGGGAGCGCAACTTACGCGCCAGTACCCCTTCCCGGGGAGTATTCGACCGTCATCCAATGGGCAGGCTCACCCTTGCGCGACGCGGCGCCGAACCCTCCCACACCACAACTCGTATCCGCCCACCCGAGTGAACGCGGACAGGAGCGGTCATGCCCACAGGCAGGCATCCGAAGGAGCAGATAAAAAGAGCGGAAGGTACCCGTCCGGCCACCCGCACAAACTGGTGAGGCGCAATGATCGGTCGTATCCCCGTCCTGGACGTCCGCCCGCTGGTCGACTGCGGCCGCCGCCCCGCCAAGGCCGTGGTCGGCGAGACCTTCCAGGTCACCGCCACGGTGTTCCGCGAGGGACATGACGCGGTGGCGGCGAACGTGGTCCTGCGCAGCCCCGCCGGACGTTCCGGGCCACGGATCCCCATGCGCGAACTCGCCCCCGGCACCGACCGCTGGGGCGCCGAGGTGACCCCGACCGCGGAGGGCCGCTGGACGTACACGGTGGAGGCCTGGAGCGATCCGGTGGCCACCTGGCGGCACCACGCGGGCATCAAGGTCCCCGCGGGCATCGACACCGAACTGGTCCTCGCCGAGGGGGCCGAACTGCACGAGCGCGCCGCGGCCGGAGTACCGAAGAAGGACGGCCGCGCCGTGGTGCTGGCCGCAGCCGACTCGCTGCGCGACACCTCCCGCACGCCCGCCGAGCGGCACGCCGCCGCCCTCGCGGCCGACGTGGTGGAGGTGCTCGGCCGGCACCCGCTGCGCGACCTGGTGAGCGCCTCCCGTCCCGCGGCCCTCCAGGTGGAGCGGCAGCGTGCGCTGTTCGGGTCCTGGTACGAGATGTTCCCCCGGTCCGAAGGTGCCGTGGTGGATCCCACGGGCCGGCGACCACCGAGGTCCGGCACCTTCCGCACGGCGGCCGAGCGGTTGCCGGCGGTCGCCGCGATGGGCTTCGACGTGGTCTACCTGCCACCCGTGCACCCGATCGGCTCAGCGTTCCGCAAGGGACCCGACAACACGCTCGACCCCGGACCGCACGACGTGGGCTCGCCCTGGGCGATCGGCTCCGCCGAGGGCGGCCACGACGCCGTCCACCCGGACCTCGGCACGATCGAGGACTTCGACTTCTTCGTGGAGCGGGCGCGCGAACTGCGGCTGGAGATCGCCCTGGACTTCGCGCTGCAGTGCTCCCCCGACCACCCGTGGGTCGGCAAGCACCCCGAATGGTTCACCACCCGGGCGGACGGCTCGATCGCGTACGCCGAGAACCCGCCGAAGAAGTACCAGGACATCTACCCGATCGCCTTCGACGCCGACTTCGGCGGCATCGTGCAGGAGACCGAGCGGGTGCTGCGGCACTGGATGGACCACGGGGTGCGGATCTTCCGGGTCGACAACCCGCACACCAAGCCGGTGGTCTTCTGGGAGAAGGTCATCGCCGACATCAACCGCACCGACCCCGACGTCATCTTCCTGGCGGAGGCCTTCACCCGTCCGGCCATGATGCACACCCTGGCCCAGATCGGCTTCCAGCAGTCGTACACCTACTTCACCTGGCGCAACGGCAAGCAGGAACTGACGGAGTACCTGACGGAGCTGTCCGGCGAGGCCGCGAGCTACATGCGGCCCAACTTCTTCGTCAACACCCCGGACATCCTCCACGCCTATCTGCAGCGGGGCGGCCGCCCGGCGTTCGAGGCGCGTGCGGTCCTGGCGGCGACCCTTTCCCCCACATGGGGGGTGTACGCCGGATATGAGCTCTGTGAGAACGCGCCGGTGCGCGAGGGAAGCGAAGAGTACCTACACTCGGAGAAGTACGAGCTCAAGCCCCGCGACTGGGCGGCAGCCGAGGCCGACGGCCGTTCGCTGGCTCCGCTGCTCACCACGCTGAACCGGCTGCGACGCCGCCACCCCGCGCTCCAGCAGCTACGCGACCTGCGCTTCCACCCCGTGAACAACGACGCGGTGCTGGCGTACTCCAAGCGCTCGGGCGACGGCAGCGATGTCGTACTGGTGGTCGTCAACCTGGACCCGCACCACACCCAGGAGGCGACCGTCTCGTTGAACATGCCGGAACTCGGCCTCGCGTGGCACGAGTCCACCCCGGTGCGCGACGAGCTCACCGGCGAGACCTACCACTGGGGCAGGGACAACTATGTGCGCCTCGAGCCGGGCCGTACGCCCGCGCACATCCTCACCCTGCGACCTACTCCATCGACAGGAGGGTCACCCACTTGATCGTCAACGAACCCGTACCTGACACGTTCGAAGACACCCCGGCCAAAGACCGGGACCCCGACTGGTTCAAGCGGGCCGTCTTCTACGAAGTGCTCGTACGGTCCTTCCAGGACAGCAACGGCGACGGCATCGGCGACCTCAAAGGGCTCACCGCCAAACTGGACTATCTGCAGTGGCTGGGCGTCGACTGCCTGTGGCTGCCGCCGTTCTTCGCCTCGCCGCTGCGAGACGGGGGCTACGACGTCGCCGACTACACGGCCGTACTGCCGGAGTTCGGCGACCTGGCCGACTTCGTGGAATTCGTGGACGCCTCCCACCAACGCGGGATGCGGGTGATCATCGACTTCGTCGTCAACCACACCAGCGACCAGCACGAGTGGTTCCAGCAGTCCCGCACGGACCCGGACGGCCCCTACGGCGACTACTACGTCTGGGCGGACGACGACAAGCAGTACCAGGACGCCCGCATCATCTTCGTCGACACCGAGAGCTCCAACTGGACCTTCGATCCGGTGCGCAAGCAGTACTACTGGCACCGCTTCTTCTCGCACCAGCCGGACCTCAACTACGAGAACCCCAAGGTCCAGGAGGAGATCCTGGCCGCCCTGCGGTTCTGGCTGGACCTCGGCATCGACGGCTTCCGGCTGGACGCGGTGCCGTACCTGTACCAGGAGGAAGGCACCAACTGCGAGAACCTGCCGCGCACCCATGACTTCCTGAAGATGGTCCGCGAGGAGATCGACGCCCACTACCCCGACACGGTGCTGCTCGCCGAGGCCAACCAGTGGCCCGAGGACGTGGTCGACTACTTCGGCGACTACGCCAAGGGCGGCGACGAGTGCCACATGGCCTTCCACTTCCCGGTGATGCCGCGCATCTTCATGGCGGTACGCCGGGAGTCCCGCTACCCGGTCTCGGAGATCCTGGCCAAGACCCCGGCCATCCCCAGCAACTGCCAGTGGGGCATCTTCCTGCGCAACCACGACGAGCTGACGCTCGAGATGGTGACGGACGAAGAGCGCGACTACATGTACGCGGAGTACGCCAAGGACCCGCGCATGCGGGCCAACATCGGCATCCGGCGCCGGCTCTCCCCGCTGCTGGACAACGACCGCAACCAGATCGAGCTCTTCACCGCCCTGCTGCTCTCCCTGCCGGGCTCGCCGATCCTCTACTACGGCGACGAGATCGGCATGGGCGACAACATCTGGCTCGGTGACCGAGACGCGGTGCGCACACCCATGCAGTGGACCCCGGACCGCAACGCGGGCTTCTCCTCGTGCGATCCGGGCCGGCTCTACCTGCCGACCATCATGGACCCGGTCTACGGCTACCAAGTCACCAACGTCGAGGCACAGATGAGCTCCCCGAGCTCGCTGCTGCACTGGACCCGCCGGATGGTCGAGATCCGCAAGCAGAACCCGGCCTTCGGGCTGGGCTCGTACACCGAACTCCCCTCCACCAACCCGGCCGTCCTGGCCTTCCTGCGCGAGTACAAGGACGACCTCGTCCTGTGCGTGAACAACTTCTCGCGCTTCGCCCAGCCCACCGAGCTCGACCTGCGGTCCTTCACGGGCCGGCATCCCGTCGAGCTGATCGGCGGGGTGCGCTTCCCGGCCGTCGGCGAATGGCCGTACCTGCTCACCCTCGCCGGTCACGGCTTCTACTGGTTCCGGCTGCGCCGCGACGCGGTGTAGGCGGGCCCGCCGGGTGACGGCGACCCGGCGGCCCGGCACGGTTTCGTGCCGGGCCGCCGGGGCAGGCTCCCCCTGCCGGATCCAGCGTCATATCGGATGCTGTACGGGCCCTTGTCCCTCGTACGCCAAGTACGCCAATTGCTCCACCGGCTCGGATGATATTCGTCCGACACGTCCCACTCGTCGGACCATCGCCGCAGCGCGCCCCTTCACTTAGGGAACCAGCAGGCCCGGCACCCGAGGAAAGGACGTCATGTCGGACACCTCGTGGCTTCGCACCTCCGCAGTCCGGTCGGGGACCACCGTGCCCCCGGCACCGGGGCTGCTCCCCGCGCTCGTCCCGATGCTGCGGGAGTGGCTGCCCCGGCAGCGGTGGTTCGCCGGGAAGGGGCGGCCGATCAGCGGCCTCGGACTGGTCTCGGCCACCGAATTGCTGCCCGCCGACGGGCGGCTGGGCACCCCGGGGCTGCTCCATCTGCTGCTCGACGTCCACCAGGACGTGCAGGAGCGGATGCCCGGAAGCGGACGCGGGCAGCCGCCCGACACCTACCAGTTGCTGCTCGGCACCCGGGCGCTGCTGCCGCCCGCGCTCGCACCCGCCCTCGTCGGGCACGCCGTCGGCGGACCCCTGGACGGCCTGACCATCTACGAGGCGCTGCACGACCCCCGTCTGACGTCCCTGCTGCTGGAGCGGCTGCGCGCCCCCGGCCGCACCGGGCACCTGCGCTTCGGTTCCGAGCCGGATGCGGCGATCCCGGTGGGGTTGGCGCCCCGGCTGTCCACCGCCGAGCAGTCCAACAGCTCGGTCATCTACGGCGACACGTTCATCCTCAAGCTGTTCCGGCGGATCGCCCCGGGCCCCAACCCGGACCTGGAGCTCTCGCTCGCCCTGGCGCGGGCGGGCTCGCGGCGGGTCCCGGCGCCCGCCGCCTGGTTCGAGGCGCTCGGCCTCTACGACGAGCCCGCCACGCTCGGCGTGCTGCAGCGTTTCCTACCCGGTTCCGCCGGGGCGTGGGAACTCGCCCTGCAGGCGGTGGAGGACGGCACGGACTTCTCCGGCGAGGCGCGCGCGCTGGGGCGCGCCACCGCGGAGGTCCATCTGGCGCTGGCGCGCGCCCTGCCGACGAGCACCCTGCGCCGTCCGCAGATCGAACTGCTCGCCGCCGCGATGGCCGGGCGGCTGGACGCCGCCGCGGCGGCGGTGCCCGCCCTGCGGCCGTACCGCGCCGCCCTGAGGACCGCCTTCGACGACCTCGCCGCGCTCGGCACGCGCGGCACGACGCTGGCCGCGCAGCGCATCCACGGCGACCTCCACCTCGGCCAGGCGCTGCGCACGGGCCCCGGCGGGTGGGTGCTGATCGACTTCGAGGGCGAGCCGGCCCGGCCGCTGCCCGAACGCCGCCGTCCCGCGCCCCCGGTGCAGGACGTCGCCGGGATGCTGCGCTCCTTCGACTACGCCGCCCGGCACCACGACCCGTCCGCCCCCGGGGCGCCCGAATGGGCGAAGACGCAGCGCGCCGCCTTCTGCGCGGGCTACGCGGAGGCCGCCGGTACCGATCCGAGGGACGAGCCCGTCGCCATACGAGCCTTCGAGACGGACAAGGCCGTCTACGAGGTGCTCTACGAGGCCAGGCACCGGCCCGCCTGGCTCCCCATCCCCATGGCCGCGGTGCGCCGTCTCGCACAGCCGCCGCACGGCCGCACCCCCTGACCGGGCACCCCCACGCCCATCCGAGGAGGACCTGATCGTGACCGATCGCCAGCCGTTCCCCGACGCCACCGCCGGCACCCCCGGCCCGGGCGGGAACGGGAGGGCCCGCGCCGCACGTCCCTCTCGCGGCACCGGATCCGAGGGCTCGGCTCCCCCGCCGCCCCCCGCTGCCCCGCCGAACCCGCCGGCCTCGGCCACCCGGCCGCAGAAGGCGGCCGGTGCGAAACCCGCCCGCGGTGGGAAGACCGGAGGTGCGCAACCCGCGGCCGAGGGCGCCGGTCCGGCCGCCGCGGGCCGCCCCCGACCGGACGCGTCCGGATCCTCGGAGGCCGTCGCGCGCGGCTACGACCCCGCCGGGTCCGAACGCCCGCCCGCCTCGGGCACCGCCCCGCGCACCGCGCCTCCCGCGGGCGTCGGCCACCAGGCTCCGCCGCCCGCGCCCGAGGTGGCGCCGACCGCGGGCCCGGTGACCGGCGACGTTCCGCCGGCCCCGGAACTCGACCCGGGCGAGCGCCGGCGGCTGCTGGACGGCGCCCACCACGACCCCCACGGGCTGCTCGGCGTCCGCCGTGTGGCGGACGGCCTGGCCTTCCGGACCCTGCGGCCGTACGCGCGCAGCGTGGCCGTCGTCACCGGCGACGGGACGCGGACGGTGCTGAACCACGAGGGCGACGGGCTGTTCAGCGGGGTGCTCCCGCTGACGGAGGTCCCCGAGTACCGGCTGGCCGTCGCCTACGACGGGGACGAGCGCGAGGTCCACGACCCGTACCGCTTCCTGCCCGCGCTCGGCGAGTTCGACCTGCACCTCGTCCACGAGGGGCGGCACGAGCAGCTGTGGCGGGCGCTGGGCGCCGAGCCGATGACCCACGAGGGCGTCACCGGCACCCGGTTCACCGTGTGGGCGCCCAACGCACGCGGGGTGCGGGTGGTCGGCGACTTCACCTACTGGGACGGCACCGCCTTCCCGATGCGCTCGCTGGGCTCCTCCGGCGTGTGGGAGCTGTTCCTGCCCGAGGTCGGCGAGGGGCAGCGCTACAAGTTCGAGATCTGCGGCGCGGACGGCGGACGGCGGCTCAAGGCCGACCCGATGGCCCGCCGCACCGAGGAGCCGCCGGCCACCGCCTCCGTCGTCACCGCGGCCCACCACGAGTGGCAGGACGCCGACTGGATGGCCTCGCGCGGCAGCCTGCCGGTGCACGAGGCGCCCTTCTCGGTGTACGAGGTGCACCTCGCCTCCTGGCGGCCGGGGCTGTCCTACCGCGAACTGGCCGAGCAGCTCCCGGCCTACGTGCGCGATCTGGGCTTCACGCACGTGGAGCTGATGCCGGTCGCCGAGCACCCCTTCGGCGGCTCGTGGGGCTACCAGGTCACCTCGTACTACGCCCCGACCGCCCGGATGGGCACCCCGGACGACTTCAGGTACCTGGTGGACGCGCTGCACCGGGCGGGCATCGGCGTGATCATGGACTGGGTGCCGGCCCACTTCCCCAAGGACGACTGGGCGCTGGCGGACTTCGACGGCACCAACCTCTACGAGCACCCCTGGCGCGGGGAGCATCCCGACTGGGGGACGCTGGAGTTCGACTTCGGCCGCACCGAGGTCCGCAACTTCCTGGTGGCCAACGCGGTCTACTGGTGCGAGGAGTTCCACATCGACGGGCTGCGGGTGGACGCGGTCGCCTCGATGCTCTACCTCGACTACTCGCGCGAGGACGGCCAGTGGGCGCCGAACGCGTACGGCGGCCGCGAGGACCTGGACGCCGTCGCCTTCCTGCAGGAGATGAACGCGACCGTCTACCGGCGCTGCCCCGGTGTCGTCACCATCGCGGAGGAGTCCACCGCCTGGGACGGCGTCACGCGCCCCACCCACCACGTCGGCCCGGCCGGTTTCGGCGGGCTCGGCTTCGGCCTGAAGTGGAACATGGGCTGGATGCACGACTCGCTGGAGTACGTCCAGCACGAGCCGGTGCACCGCAAGTACCACCACAACGAGATGACCTTCTCGATGGTGTACGCCTACAGCGAGAACTACGTCCTGCCGATCTCGCACGACGAGGTCGTCCACGGCAAGGGCGCGCTGGTGGCCAAGATGCCCGGCGACTGGTGGCAGCAGCGCGCCACGCACCGCGCCTACCTCGGCTTCATGTGGGCCCACCCGGGCAAGCAACTGCTTTTCATGGGGCAGGAGTTCGCCCAGGGCGCCGAGTGGTCCCACGACCACGGACCGGACTGGTGGCTGCTCGACGAGACCTACTCCGCGGCAGGCGACCACCGCGGCGTCCGGGACCTCGTCCGGGACCTCAACACCCTGTACCGGGCCACGCCGCCGCTGTGGCAGCGCGACACCACCCCGGACGGCTTCGCCTGGCTCGACGGCGGCGCCGCCGAGGACAACGTCTTCTCCTTCGTGCGCCTGGACGCCGGGGGGAACCCGCTGATCGCGGTCAGCAACTTCTCGCCGGTCGTCCGGCAGGGCTACCGGATCGGCGTGCCGGACGGGGTGGAGGCGCTGCGGGAGGTGCTGAACACCGACGCCGCCGTGTACGGCGGGAGCGACGTCACCAACGCCGAGCCGCTGAAGTCCGAGCCGGTCGCCTGGAACGGCCGGCGCCAGAGCGTGCAGTTCACGCTGCCCCCGCTGGCCACGGTCTGGCTGCGCCCCGCCTGACCGGACGACGCGAAGCCGCCTTCGAGGGACGGGTCCCGCCCGCGCCACGCCAGGTGCGGGCGGGCGCCGCCCGCGCGGGCAAGGGGCCCGCAGGGAGCGGGAGTTCGGCCGGACGCCTACTGGGCGGCCACCCCCTGCGCACCCATACTGGGGTGACTGCGGGATTCGGCGAGTACCGGGGGGCCGCTGCCGATGGTGAGCGAACGGGAGTTGCTGCCGGACCTGTTCTGGGGCGCCGACCGGGCGTCGCTGCGGGGCCAGTTGCAGACCGTACGGCTGTCGCGCCGGCAGCTCGGCCTGCTCACGGTGGCCTCCGTCTTCAGCTCGTTCGACGTGGCCGCCGGCCGTCTGCACTGGGCCTCGTGGCTCGCGGCCGCCCTGTTCGCGTTCGCCGCGTGGACGACCTGGGTGATCCACCGCCACAACCCGCAGGCCCTCTGGTACGAGGGCCGGGCGCTGGCCGAGTCCATGAAGACGCTCGCCTGGAAGTACTCGGTGCGGGCCGACCCCTTCACGCCACCCGGCGACGAACGCGACCCGGACGCCCTCTACCGCCTGCAGCTCGGCGACGTCCTGCACACCTTCCGCCGCAGCAGGGCACTGCCCCGGCATGTCGACTCGGGCATCACCCCGGCGATGCGGCGGCTGCGGGACGCGCCGCTGCGTGTGCGGCACGACGTGTACCTGCGGGAGCGCATCCGGGTGCAGCACGAGTGGTACACGGTCAAGGCGGCCCGCTGCGAGGTGAACGGCCGCCGGGCGGGGCGCCTGGCGATGACGTTCCCGCTGCTCGGCATCCTGTTCCTGGTCCTGCGGGCGGGCGGCTGGTCCCCCTTCGACACCCTGGGCTTCGTGTCGGCCATCACGGCCTCGGTGGCCGCCTGGGCGCAGCTGCGCCAGTACAGCCCGCTGGCCGCGGCGTACCGGGTGGCGGCGGACGAGCTGGAGCTGATCCGGGTGCAGCTGGCGTCGCTGGACCTTGACGACCCGCATGCCGAGCACCTGTGGTCCCAGCTGACCCGCGACGCCGAGGACGCGGTGTCCCGGGAGCACACCACCTGGCAGGCGAGGCGCGAGATGCGGGTGTGAGGGACGGGCCGGAGGACACACGAGAGGGGGCCGCTCGGAGTGCGTGTGGTGCGGGCGAGGGACGGGCGGGAACTGGCGGTGGAGACCCGGGGCGATCCGCGGGGCAGACCCGTGTTCCTGCTGCACGGCACACCCGGCAGCCGGCTGGGCCCGGTGCCGCGCAGTGCGGTGCTCTACCGGCTGGGGGTGCGGCTGATCTCCTTCGACCGGCCCGGCTACGGCGGTTCCGAGCGGCTGCCCGGCCGGCGGGTCGCGGACGCCGCCGCCGACGTGGCGGCGATCGCGGACGCCATGGGTCTGGACGCGTTCGCGGTCGTCGGCCGCTCGGGCGGCGGTCCGCATTCGCTGGCGTGCGCCGCGCTGCTGCCGGACCGGGTGCGGCGGGTGGCGGTGCTGGTGGGGCTCGCGCCGCGGGACGCGCGGGGGCTCGCCTGGCACGCGGGGATGACCCGGTCCAACGTCCGCGACCACACCACCGCCGACGCGGCGCACCGGCGGCTCGCCGCCCGGCTGGAACTGCGCTCCCGCACCATCCGCGACGATCCGGCCAGTCTGCTCGCCCTGCTCCGCGAGGAGATGCCGCTGCCGGACCAGCTGGTGATCGCGGACGCGGGCCTGCGCACGATGCTGCTGCGCACCTACGCGGAGGCGCTGCGCACCTCGGCCGACGGCTGGATCGACGACACGATGGCGTTCAACCGGAGCTGGGGGTTCGGCCTGGACCGCATCGCGGCGCCGGTGCTGCTGTGGCACGGGGAGGACGACGTGTTCTCACCCGTGGCTCACTCCCGCTGGCTGGCCGAGCACATCCCCGGCGCGACCATGGTGGTGCAGCCGGGGGCCGCGCACTTCGCGGCCCTGTCGGTGCTCCCCCGGGTGCTGGCCTGGGCGGCCGCCGGGGACGGCCGGGAACGGTCCGTGCCCGCCTGACCGCCGCTCACACCGGCTGCGGCTCCAGGTCCCGGTTGACCCGGTACCACTCGCGGGCGGCCCGGCTGAGGGGGTGCTCCTCACCGAGCAGCCGTACGCACTCCGGGAGCACCTTGCCGCGGATCGCCTGCGCCCGTGTGTGCCGCCCGGACTGCCGCAGGGCGTAGGCCAGGTTGATCTCGCAGGCCAGGGCGTCCGGGTGCTCGGGGCCGTAGCGCTCGGTGAGGCCGCGCAGGGCGGCCTCCAGGAGGGTCACGGCCCGCTCGTTGTCGCCGAGTTCGCCCGTCGCGTTGCCCAGGTTGATCATGCAGTTCAGGGTGTACGGGTGGCGGGGGCCGACCGCCCGCTCCAGTTTGGCCAGGGTGTCGGTGCCGACCTCCACGGCCTCCCGCGCGTTGCCACTGCCGCGCAGGTAGATGGCGAGGTTGTTGCGGCAGGCCAGGGTGAACGGGTGCTCGTCGCCCAGCAGTTGCCGGTAGGAGGCGAGGGCGTCCAGGGCCAGGTCGCGCGCCTTCTCCTTGTCCCCGGCCGCCGAGTAGTCGGCTGCGAGGTTGAGGGCGCAGGCGAGGGCGTCGGGCACCTCGGGACCGTACCGCTCCAGGTAGCGGTCGTAGGTCACCTGGGTGAGCCGCATCGCCTCGGCGGCGCGGCCCGCCTTGCGCAGCGAGACCGCGAGGCTCTTGGCGTTGCGGAGCGTCTCGGGCACGTCGGGGTTGAGGACGTCCTGGAAGACGTCCATCACCTCTTCGAGCATCGCGACGGATCCGGTGTAGTCGCCGACCTCCCGCAGGTCGCGGGCGAGATTGGCCTTGGTGGACAGGGTGTACGGATGGCGGTCGCCGAGCATCGGGGTCCGCCGGTCCACGGTCTCCTGGTCCAGCCGGCGGGCGAGTTCGGAGTCCCCGGTGAGGCGGTAGTCGATGGCGAGGTTGTTGGCCGCGACGAGCGAGCGCGGGTGCTGCTCGCCGAAGATGTCCTTGAATCCGGCGTAGATCTCCTCGTCGCGTTCCCTGGCCTCCTGGTAGAGGCCGAGTGCCCGCAGGTCCGCGGCGAGGCTGCCGCCGGTGATCAGCGTGTGCGGGTGGCCGGCGGGCAGCAGGGCGGTCTGCCGGGTCAGGGTGTCCTCGTCGTACTGCCGGGCCTCCTGGTACTTGCCCTGCGAGCGCAGCACGTTGGCGAGTTCGAACTGCAGGTTGAGGGTCTGCTGGTCGTCCTGGCCGAGGGACTGCTGCCAGTTGCGGAGCAGTTGCTCGGCCAGCAGCCGGGCCTGCTCCAGTTCACCGCTCTTCCACAGGTAGCGGACACGGTTGACCAGCAGCTGCCGCGGCTTCTCCTCGCGGCAGTCCTCGGCCTGGGAGGGGGCGAGGTGCGGCCAGATCAGCTCGAACCCGGGCCAGTTCGCCGGGTCGTTGATGGCGTCCTCCGGCGGCCGGGCCTCGGCGAGGATGCGGTGCACCTCGTGCATCGTCTCCTGCCGGTCGTCCTCCGACATCTCCGAGCGCACGGCCGCCTGCACCAGCCGGTGCACCTGGATGCTGCTGTCGGCCGGGTCGACCTTGGCCAGGGCGAAGCGGTTCAGCGCCTGGATGACCTTGCCGAGCATGTAGCGGTCCCGCAGTTCGCGGTCGTGGGGCAGCAGCGCCTGGATCATGGAGTCGCTCTCGATCAGGGTCATCGAGATCGGCTCGGCCGCGAAGAACGCGCACAGCTCCAGCAGCCGGACGGCGGCCTTGGACTGGTTGCGCAGCCGGCTGATGGAGATGCTCCAGGTCGCGCCGACCTCCCGCGGATAGCCGGCGGCGGTGGTGACCGACAGGGCCTTGGTCGTCTGCTCCTTGAGCTGGTGCACATAGACGTCGACGGGGGTGGCGGTCTCGGCGAGCCACGCGGCGGCCACCTCGACGGCCAGCGGCAGGTCACCGACCGCCTCGGCGACCTGCGCGGCGTCCTCCCGGCTCATGCCGCCGACCCGGCGGCGCAGATGCTCCACGCTCTCCGAGCGGTTGAAGACCTCGATCTCCAGCGGCTCGGTCGGTCCCGTCGGCGGCTTGTTCCGGGCGGTGACCACGATGTGGCCGCGCCCACCGGGGAAGAAGCGGCGTACCCGCTCGGGGTCCTCGACGTTGTCGAAGACCAGCAGCCAGCGCGTGAAGCGGGTACCGGCGGCCAGTTCCTCCCGGGCCGCCTCGGCGGCCTCGGACACGCTGTCCCCGACGCGCAGCTCCAGCCGGCGGGCGAGCTCGGCGAGGGAGGGCGCGATCCGGTCCTCCTGCTCCGCCTCGATCCACCACACCAGGTCGTAGTCGGCCTTGAAGCGGTGCGCGTACTCCAGCGCCACCTGCGTCTTGCCGACGCCGCCGAGGCCGTGGAGGGTCTGCGGGAAGGGCTGGACGGAGGGGTTGCCGCCGCCCAGGCGGTCGCGCAGCCGGTCCAGGACGGTGGAGCGGCCGGTGAAGAAGGTGTTGCGGGGCCGCAGGTTAGACACCTTGGGGTCGCCGACGGGGTAGCGCGGACCGCCCGCCATGGCGGTCGGGTTGAGGTCCGCTTCGTCCCGGCCGAGGGCGCGCAGCAGTGTGGTGGCGGCAGCGGAGTGGTCGAGCCGCACCAGGCTGACCGGGCTGCGCTGGGCCAGCGGCGGGCCGGGGCGTACGTCGCCGACCCGGATCGGCATCAGCTGGTGCTGCTGGCCCGAGGGGTCGGTGCCCGCGCTCGACTCCCACACCCGCATGGCCCGCCGGGACCGCAGGTAGGCGGCGGACAGCACGACGAGGGTGCGGGAGGACGCCCCGGCCACTGCGGGCTGCTCCGCGGGGGCGGTGTGGGTCTCCACGTCCCAGGGGACGACCCGGAAGCCGGCCCGGGTCAGGATCCACTCGATCCAGTCCGCCCACATACGGTCCTCGGGCACGTACGCCAGCACCAGCCCGGACGGCGGTACGGGCCTGCGGCGGGTGAACTCCGCCGCCCAGCGCAGCCGTTCCGACTCCGGGATCGGGGGCAGCGAGGTCACCGAGCCGCCGGAGACCACGGAGGTGAGGCGTTCGCAGGCCGACAGCATCGAACTGGACAGGCCCGGGGCGTCCCCGAAGGTCGCCAGGATCTCCTCGTAGGCGTAGAAGGGGCGGTACGGGATCTCCACCGACCCCCAGTAAGAGACGAGTTCGTCGTCGTCCATCCCGGCCGGCAGCCCCTCGAACCGGGAACGGGCCAGGGCCCGTCCGGCGTCCGCCTTCTCCTTCTCGCCGTCGTCGATGCGCATCGGCACGGGGAAGATGCGGATGCCGCGGCCGTTGTAGCGCTCCTCGATGTCGCGGGCGACGGCGGAGGCGCCGTAGATGCTCTGGTCGCTGAGGGTGAAGCAGACCACGAGCTCGTCGGGCATGTGGACGGTGCAGATGTCGGCGATGTCGCTGAGGCCGGTGCGGCTGTCGATGAGGACGTAGTCGTAGTGGCGCCGCATGTCCGCGCGCATGGCGTCCAGGAACTGGCCGCCGCCGAAGCGGTCGTAGAAGACGTCCCAGTCGATGCCGGTGAGCGCGGTCGAGTAGTTGCGGTCCTGCCGGCCGGCGGACAGGTAGTCCAGGCTGCCGCCGTCGGGGAAGGCCCAGTTGAGGGATATGGCGTGCGGGCGGACCCGGGCGAACTGGCGGTGCCAGTCGGGCGGCCGCGGCACGTCCCGCAGCGCCTCCTCCCGGTACTCGGTGATCAGGTCGATCATGCCGGTGGTGGCCGCGAGCGCGGAGGAGTCGAGGAAGGGGTGGAAGAAGCGGAAGAGGCCCGGGGCCTCCAGGTCCCAGTCCACCGTCAGCACCCGGTGGCCGTTCGCGGCGAGGATCCAGGCGGTGTTCGCCAGGGCCATGGTCCGTCCGGTGCCGCCCTTGTACGAGTAGAACGTGATCACACGTCCGTTACGGCTCTCGGTCATCCTGGCCCTCCGGCTTGTCGGGTTCAGTGGTGCCGCGGTCGTCGTGCAGGCCGTGCGGGGAGGAGCGGTCGGATCCGTACGTCCCGGCGGACGGACCCCGGAGCCTGGGGCGCGAGCTGTGCGGGCCCCGGGGCGGGAAGGCCGGGGCGTGGGCGGCGTAGTGCTTGGCCGCGCGTCCCACGGCCCTGGGCACGTCGTCGCTGAAGACCTCGAGGCTCGGGATGTTGTTGCGGACGAAGCGCCCGCCCGTGCCGTCCGTGCGGCTGGGGTCGAGGGCGTCGTCGGCGAGACGGCGCAGGTTCTCCTCGTGGCCGCCCGACTCCGGGTCGGCACGGTTCCACGGCACCAGGACGCTGACCCAGGGCCGGTGCTCACTGCCGAAGCGGCTGAGCATCTCCCGCCGTTCGGCCGACGCCAGTGCCCAGCGGTCGAGCAGCAGCAGCCCGGGGGCGGTGGGGGTGGGGTCCAGCAGGCGGTCCAGCTCCTCCTCGAACACCCCCACGCTGACTCGGTAGTCGAGGTTGCGCGCCAGGTCGGCGGCGTGGTCGGCCAGCGGCCGGCTGCTCTGCGGGCGGTACGGGTTCCAGTCGCGGGGCGAGGGCCCGTAACAGCTGGGGCTGCGGCCCGCGGGCAGTTCCTCGGTGTCGCAGCAGGCGAGTACCGTCACGCGCAGCGGCCGGCTGGCGCCGGGGGGCCCGAAGGCGCTGGGGACGTGGTGGTAGTCGAGGTGGCGCCCTTTGGCGATCTTCGTGTCCTCGACGACCTGCACGATGCGCTGCGCGAGGCGGTAGACGGCCCGCTCGTACTCGTGCTTGAGGTAGCTGAGCTTGATCAGCCCGTAGAAGCCCTCGGCGGCGTAGTCCTCGCCGAAGTCCGCGTGGTTGAACTGCAGTCCCTCGGCCGGGCCCGGCATGTCGTTCGCCGCGACCGGCACCCACAGCGCGGGCACGATGCCGGATATCTGGCGGTCGTGCAGCGACCGGTGGTAGACGGCGCGCTGCGAGAAGGCGTACCACTCCTTGCCGCACTGCTGGCTGCGGAAGTAGCGGGGCGAATAGAGCGGGACGAACACCCGGCAGTGCGCGAGCGCTTCGGCGAGCGATTCGGGCCAGCCCTCGCCGACGTTCATCCCCCGGTCCATGAAGCCCGCCCTCACCCCGGCGGGCAGCGTCGTCATCTGCAGGATGTGCGCGCACAGGTCGTTGTAGAGCTTGGCGACCCACAGGTCGGGGTCGGGGTCCGAGGGGTCGTTCCTGGGGGTGTGCGCATAACTGAGGAAGAAATAGGGCTTGTCCGAGGCGTCTCCCTGCCCCACGGGTAATGCCATGCGCCATCTCCCCCGCCCGACCTACACGACCCCGCTCCACCCCTCGTGAGGGAATCTCAGTGTAGGAACCGCCGATTCTCCGGCGGAATAGCGCATGACCATCATTTTTGCGCGGATCGGGTCAACGGCCGTTGTTCACCAGCCACTTGGCGATGGCATCCACGGCGTCGGCGATCGGCACCAGATGGCAGGACGCGTCACCGACCGGACCGTCCAGCACCGCGCACTCGCTCGCCACCACCGGGACCAGCCCGGGGAAGTGCCGGTCGTCGATGTCGGGCGCCTCGAAGCGCACCCACTTCTTGCCGCCGTCCTCCGTGCGCACCACGGCCTGGTACAGGCGGTCCGGCGGCGGGACGGCGCGGTAGTCGGCCAGGTGGTAGGCGGTGCAGACCCACAGGTCCACGCCGATCAGCAGGGCACGGGCCCGCAGGTCGTAGAGCCGGGCGGTGGGCGAGTCCTCGCCGAGGTGGCTCTCCAGCGCGTGGGCCTCGGTGACGAAGCCGGCGGCCGGGCCGAAGGCGGTGAAGGAGGTGTGCGGATGCGCACTGCGCAGGGCGCCCGGGAGCAGCCGTACCTCCTCGGCGAGCCGCCCCACGCTGGGCGAGACGGGGGTGGTCAGCGGGTCGAAGGCGGGCATCGCCTCGCGGTAGGCGGCCAGTTCCGTCTCGTCCATGCCCTCCGTGCGCTGCCGGTGCACGCGGGAGGTGAGCGAGTTCTCCGGGGTCGCCGCGTACGCGACCAGGGTGCCGTGGTCGCCCAGTGCCGCCCGCAGGGCCGCGACCACGGTGCGCCCGCCGCCCTCGACCGGGCCGAGCGCCTTCAGCGAGCCCTGGACGAGCAGCACCTCCCCCGGCTCGATGCCCAGCGCGCGCAGGGCCCTGGTCAGGCTTTCCAGCGTGTGCACCTCAGACCCCCTTCAGTTCGGAGAGCCAGGGGGCGACGGTGCGGGCCATCCCGTCCGCGAACCGTCTGCCGAGCGGGGTGAGCGATCCGCTGCCTGCCAGCCGGTCGACCGCCTCCGCCGTCTCGCGGGTCCAGCGGGCGAAGGGCGCCGCGGCCCCAGGGACGTCCCGGCGGGCCTGCGCGCGCCAGTACTCGGCGACGGCGACATGGGCGTACGTCCCCTGCAGCAGCCCTTCCAGCGGGCGCGGATCGGGGCGCCACGGGGCGTGGAAGAGGCGGGTGTCCTGCGGGTCGTACAGGTCCGCCAGGTCCAGCACGGCACCGAGCTTCACGTGCTGGAACTCGTGGGCGACCAGCAGGGCCAGGGTGTCCGGCGAGGCGGGCCGCGCGATGCCGACCGCGCCGAACGCCTGCCGGGCGGCCCCGCTGACGTCGCTGCCGTCGCCGGGCGGGACCAGCGGGGTGACGGTACCGAGCCCGGCGGCCAGGCCCGGCGCGTAGCGGGGCAGTTCACGGCCGAGGAAGTCCCAGGCGGCGACGAGGTCCTCGTGCCAGGCCTTCACCTCGGCCTCGTCCTGCCGGGGCACCGAAGGCCACTGGTGGGCGTCGCGGTAGCGGTCGGTGTCCTCCAGCGCCACGCTCCAGCCGGCCGGGCCGACCCGCCGTACGGGGTGCCATCGCGCGTCCCCCGGGCCGTGCACGTCGATCCGCACGGTGCCGCCCGCGGCGCTCACCGAGAAGCCGTCGGCGGTGGCGGCGACCTCGGCGTCCTCCCCGTCGGGGGCGCCGACCAGGACGCGGCCGAGCCCCGGCAGCCGGACCGCGCCGTCGTGCACGGGCACGCGGACGGTCGCCTCGTACCGGCCCGCGGCCCGCACCACGGCGGCGGCCGCGAACTCGGCGAGCCCCGCGACGTCCGCCCCGCCGTCGCCGCCCGTCTCCAGGCAGTGCCGGGCCCACGTCCGTGCGTAGGGGTGGGCGAGCACCTCGTCCAGGGCCTGCGGCGCGGCCTCGTCGACCTCGGCGAGCACCCGCCAGACCGCGGCGGTCCTGCCGTCCCGGGGAGCACGCTCCCAGACGGCCGTGAGCAGCCCGCGGGTGATCACCAACTGCTCGGCGGCGAGCGCGGCGACCGTCGCGGCGTCGCCGTAGCCGGCGGCCAGCTGGTCGATCTGGTCCTCCGTCAGCGGGTGCTGGGGCTGCTGCCCCGACGCGGTGCTCACCGGGTTCTCCCGTTCCGTCTCCTCGGCCTCGCGGATGCCGAGGATCAACTCCATCAGGTCGCCGCAGTACGCGGACGGATTCGCGAATCCGCTCCCGGTGCGGTAGCGGTGCGCGTACAGTCCCCCGCCGCAGACGTCGACGACCGGGCAGCGGCGGCACTCGTCGCACAGCCCCTCCTTGCCCTGCCGCCGTGCCTCGATGCCGGGGTGGGCGGCGACCTCGTCCAGGGAGTGGGCGAACACGTCCATCCCGGTGGCCGGCGCGCCGTCGAAGGCGGTCTTGAGCGAGTCGGCCTGCTCGAAGCTGCCGTCGGTCTCGATGACGACGAGGTCGACCGGATCGGTGCCGATCGACTCGACGAGGCTGCTCCCGCCGCGCAGCATCCGGCGCACGGAGTCGAAGACCCGCACGGGCACCGGGCGTCCCTCGGCGGTCCAGCGTTCGTGGACGGCCAGCAGCCACTGCGCGTAGGGCGCCCGGGCGCCGCCGGGACGCGGGGGCGGGACGTCGTGGGTGGCGTGCGGCAGCAGGAAGTCGATGCGGGGCGGTTCGAGCGCCATCAGGGCCTCGTACACCGCCAGCGGGTCGTTCTCGACGTCGATCGTGCAGAGCAGCCCGCCGAAGAGATGGCGGTAGCGCGGCTCGCGGAGCAGCCCGATCGACGCCACCACGCGGTCGTAGCTGCCGCGCCCGTCGGCGAACCGCCGGTGCCGGTCGTTCTCGGCCCGGCCGCCGTCGAGAGAGACGCCGACCGAGATGCCGAACTCGTCGAAGACGTCGCAGAACCGCTCGTCCAGGAGAAGGGCGTTGGTCTGGATGCCGAGCTCGAGGGCGCACACGCCGTCGAGCGCCCCGCGTAACGCGGCTGCGGCCCGGCGCATGCGCGCCGGGCCCGCCAGCAGGGGTTCTCCCCCGTGGAACACCACCTGGACGCCCGGGAGCCGGTGCGCCGCGGCGTGCTCGGCGATCCGTGCCGCCACGCGTTCGACCACCTCGTCCGGCGTGGCGCGGACCCGCGCCTTCCAGCTGGTGTCGGCGTGCTCGTAGACGTAGCAGTGATCGCACGCCAGATCGCACCGGCTGTGCAACTTCAGTACGAACTGCGACAACGCCCTGGTCGGCGCTGGTGTCTCCATGGCTGCGGCCCGGACCCCCGAGTCGGTCGGGCCTACTTGCTGCTGAACGACTGGAAGGCCGCGACCGGGACGTTCCCGGCGGAGGCTGCGGCGGGCATCACGCGGCTGAGGGTCGGCGAGGCGAGTGAGCTGCCGCGGGAGGCGAGCTCCGCCAGCGGGATCCTCCGCCGCGTCTGCGAGCGCCCGGCCAGGACATCGTTTTCGGCCATCACGGTGGGGGTGGCAGTCATAGCGGGGACCTCGTTCACTCGGGGTGCGTTGGCGCGCGCACACCATTTGTCCGGAATGCGGCAAATATCTCATCCCGAACACAGAAAGGCGACGCACACGCATAACGAGCGAGCCGTGACAAGTGCACGTTTTCGTCAAGTCCAGCAGGCACGCGTACTCCCCACCCCCCATGGCCGGGCCGTGTGATTATCTCCCTTATCCAGGAGGGGAGTTGAGGAGTTTTCCGATTCGAGACCAAGTTTCTGAAGCGGAACGAGCGCCGCTCGGTACCGACCCCCTCGTCACGCCATCCGGCGTGTCGCGGAGCCGACCGCACGCCCGGCGCACGAGCCCTTCGCGCCCGCTCCTTCACCGGCTCCCGCGCGCCCGGCCCGCCCTGCGGAAATTCGCCCCGCGCCATGGGCCGACCGGGTGAACGCCGCACAAAGACGGGTCCCGCCGGGCGGAGGGGGGATCCGCCCGGCGGGACCGTTCTGGGGGTGACGGCCGGTCAGGCCGTCTTCACCGGCTCCTTGCCGGTGTCCGCCGGCTCAGCAGGCTCACCCGGCTCGGAAGCCGTACCGTGCCCGTCGTCGACGAGCGTGGTCTCGTCGAAGGGCAGCTCGCCGGCGAACACGCGCCGGGCCTGCTCACGGTCGAACTCCTTGGTCCACGTGCCGATCAGCACCGTGGCGACCGCGTTGCCCGCGAAGTTGGTGACGGCGCGCGCCTCGCTCATGAAGCGGTCGATGCCGACGATGAGGCCGACGCCGTCCACCAGGGCCGGCTTGTGCGACTGCAGCGCTCCGGCGAGGGTCGCCAGACCCGCGCCGGTGACGCCGGCGGCACCCTTGGAGGCGACCATCATGAACAGCAGCAGGGTGATCTGCTGGCCGAGGGAGAGCGGCTGACCCATCGAGTCGGCGATGAACAGCGAGGCCATGGTCAGGTAGATCATGGTGCCGTCGAGGTTGAAGGAGTAGCCGGTCGGCACGGTGATGCCGACGACCGGGCGGCTGACGCCCAGGTGCTCCATCTTGGCGATGAGGCGGGGCAGCGCCGACTCCGAGGAGGAGGTGGAGACGATGAGCAGGAACTCCCGGCCGAGGTACTTCAGCAGCTGGAAGAGGTTGACCCCGGCGAAGAAGCGGAGCATCAGGCCGAGCACGACCACGACGAAGATCAGGCAGGTGACGTAGAAGCCGAACATGATCGTGGCGAGCGCCTTGAGGGCGTCCACGCCCGCCGAGCCGACGACCGCCGCGATCGCGCCGAAGGCGCCGATCGGGGCCGCCCACATGATCATGGACAGCACGCGGAAGACCAGCTTCTGGATGTGGCCGACGCCGCGCAGGATCGGCTCGCCCGCCGACCCCATGGCCTGCAGGCCGAAACCGACCAGCAGCGCGACCAGGAGGGTCTGCAGCACCTGGCCCTCGGTGAAGGCGGAGACCAGGGTGACCGGGATGATGCCCAGCAGGAAGTCCGGCAGGGTCTCGGCCGGGGCGTCCTTGGCCTGCGCCTGGCCCACGTCCTTGAGCGCGTCGGTCAGCTGCAGTCCGTCGCCGGGCTGGAGGATGTTGCCGACCACCAGGCCGATGGCGAGGGCGACGAACGACATCACCACGAAGTAGCCGAGGGCGAGGCCGCCGACCCGGCCGACCTTGGCGGCCTGGCGGACCGAGCCCACGCCGAGCACGATCGTGCAGAAGATGATCGGCGAGATCATCATCTTGATCAGGTTCACGAACCCGGTGCCTATGGGCTTCAGCTCGATCGCCGCGTCGGGCGCGACCATGCCGAGCACGGCGCCGGCGACCGCGGCGACGAGCACCGCGATGTACAGGAAATGGGTGCGGTCCCTGCGACCTTGGGTACGGCTCTGTACCGGCACTGACACCTTCGTCTCCTCGGTCCACCCAGACGTCGTCCCGGGACGTCCGCGATTGGATAGGTCCCGGTGACTATGCGCCCGTGCAGTGAGCCAGGTCACGTTTGCGTTCATTGTGTTCGCGGGACCTGTGCACACTGGTGGGCATGCCGCTCCCGAACCGCTTCCGCCGCCCCCGGCCGCGCCGCCGTGCGCGCAGCCTGGCGGGCCAGTTGTTCGCGATGCAGGTGGTCATCGTGGCCATGGTGGTCTCGGGCATCGCGGTGCTCGTCTACGTCAACGCCGCCGAGCGCGCGGAGGACGCCGCGAAGGACCGGGTCACGGCCGCCGCGCGGGCGGTGGCCGACGCCCCCTCGGTCGCGGCGGCGATCCGCGGCGAGGACCCCACGGCCGCGCTCCAGCCGTATGCGGAGCAGGTCCGGCGGGACACCGGCGTCTCCTTCATAACGATCATGAGCCCGGACGGCATCCGCTGGACGCACCCCGACACCCAGCAGATAGGCCTCCCCTTCCTCGGGCACATCGAGGGCGCGCAGCGCGGCGGCACCTTCACGGAGACGTACACCGGCACGCTGGGCGCGTCCGTGCGCGTGGTCACCCCCGTCCGCGACGACGGCCGGATCGTCGGCCTGGTCAGCGTCGGCATCACGCTCGAGGCCATCACCGACCAGGTGCGGGACCAACTGGCGGTGCTCATCGGGATCGCCGCGGCGGCCCTGGCGGTCGGGGGCCTGGGCACCTACCTCGCCAACGCCCGGCTGCGCCGCCACACGCACGGCATGGCCGCGGACGAGCTGAGCCGCATGTACGACTACCACCAGGCGACCCTGCACGCGGTGCGCGAGGGCCTGATCCTGCTGGACGCCGACCGCAGGGTCGCGCTGTGCAACGACGCCGCCCGCGAACTGCTGGGCCTGCCCGGGGACGTGGTGGGCTCGTACGTCGCCGACCTCGGGCTGCCCGCCTCGCTGACCGGCGCGCTGCTGGCGGCCGAGCCGCGGGTGGACGAGGTGCACCTGACCGCGGAGCGGGTGGTGGTGGTCAACACCTCGCCGGTGCGCGGCGGGGAGCGCCGCGGCACCGTGGTCACCCTGCGCGACCACACCGACCTGCAGTCCCTCACCGGCGAGCTGGACTCCGTGCGCGGTTTCGCCGAGGCGCTGCGCTCGCAGGCGCACGAGGCCTCCAACCGGCTGCACGCGGTCGTCTCGCTCATCGAACTGGGCCGCACCCAGGAAGCGGTGGAGTTCGCCACCGCCGAACTGCGGCTGGCCCAGGCGCTGACCGACCGCGTGGTGGCGGCGGTCGCGGAACCGGTGCTGGCCGCGCTGCTGCTGGGCAAGGCGGCCGAGGCGAACGAGCGCGGCGTGGAACTGACGGTCACCGAGGACAGCCGCATCGACGACGGGGTGCTGCCCGCCTCGCTCACCTCCCGGGACCTCGTCACCCTCCTGGGCAACCTGGTCGACAACGCCCTGGACGCCGCCATCGAGGGCGCCGCGCAGACGACGGCGCGCCCGCACGTCGAGGTCACCGCCCGCACCGACGACGGCGAGTTGCTGCTGAGGGTCACCGACAGCGGGCGCGGGGTGGACCCGGCGGTGGTGCGGGAGGTCTTCCTGCGCGGCTGGACGACCAAGAGCCACGGGCACGGCCTCGGGCTGGCGCTCGTCGAGCAGACCGCCCGGCGCGCGGGCGGCACCGTCGATCTGGACCGGGCGGTGGGCGGCGGCGCATCCTTCACCGTACGGTTGCCGCTGCGCGGGGAGGTGCGGACATGATCAAGGTGCTGGTCGTCGAGGACGACCCGGTGGCGGCGGACGCCCACCGGCTGTACGTGGACCGGCTGCCGGGGTTCACGGTGGCCGCGGTGGCCCACTCCGGGGGCGCGGCGCTGCGCGCCCTCGAACGCCACCAGGTGGACCTGATCCTGCTCGACCTCAACCTGCCCGACGGTCACGGGCTGCAGGTGGTGCGCACCCTGCGGGCGGCCGGGCACACCGCCGACGTGGTGGCGGTGACCTCGGCCCGCGATCTCGGCGTGGTGCGGCAGGCCGTCTCGGTCGGGGTGGTGCAGTACCTGCTGAAGCCCTTCACCTTCCCCACCCTGCGCGACCGGCTGGAGCGCTGGGCGCGCTACCGCGACGAGCTCGCCGGCGGCGAGGCCTCGGGGCAGGACGAGGTGGACCGCGCGCTGGCGGCGCTGCGCAGCCCGGAGGGCTCCGTACTCCCCAAGGGTCTCAGCGGCCCCACCCTGGAGGCGGTGACCGCGGCACTGCGCGAGGCGGCGGAGGGCCTGTCGGCGAACGCGGCGGCCCAGGCCGTCGGCGTCTCCCGGATCACCGCCCGCCGCTACCTGGAGCACCTGGTGGAGACCGGCCGCGCGGTCCGCGCCCCGCAGTACGGCCAGGTCGGCAGGCCCGAACTCACCTACCGCTGGGCCCCGCAGCGCCGTCCGTGAGCCGCCGCGCGGGACGCCCGTGACGACCCGTCGGAAGAGCCGTCAGAAGACCGACTCCGCCTCCTGCATGCGGTCCTCGGGCACCCGCTTGAGCACCATCACCGCGTCGGCGAGCGGCACCAGGTCCACCGCGGTGCCGCGCAGCGCCGTCATGCAGCCGAAGGCTCCCTTGTGCGCGGCCTCCACGGCGTGCCAGCCGAAGCGGGTGGCCAGCACCCGGTCGTACGCGGTGGGAACGCCGCCGCGCTGGACGTGGCCGAGGATGACGGGGCGCGCCTCCTTGCCCATGCGCTGCTCGAGTTCCGCGGCGAGCCGGGCGCCGATGCCGGCGAAGCGCTCGTGGCCGTAGGCGTCGATCTCGCCGTGGGCGTACGGCATGGTGCCCTCGGCGGGGTGGGCGCCCTCGGCGACGCAGATGACGGCGAACTTCTTGCCGCGGGCGAAGCGCTCCTCGACCATCGCGACGAGGTCGGCGGGGTCGAAGGGCCGTTCCGGCAGGCAGATGCCGTGGGCGCCGCCGGCCATGCCGGACTCCAGGGCGATCCATCCGGCGTGCCGGCCCATGACCTCGACGACCATGACGCGCTGGTGGGACTCGGCGGTGGTCTTGAGGCGGTCGATGGCCTCGGTGGCGACGGTGACGGCGGTGTCGAAGCCGAAGGTGCGGTCGGTGGCGGAGATGTCGTTGTCGATGGTCTTGGGGACGCCGACCACCGGCATGCCGGCCTCGGCGAGCAGCCGGGCCGCGGTGAGCGTGCCCTCGCCGCCGATGGGGATGAGGACGTCCAGGCCGTAGCCGGAGCAGATGGTGCGCCAGTTGTCGGCCGCCTCGTGCAGGCGCGCGCGTTCCAGCCGGGAGGAGCCCAGGATGGTGCCGCCCCGGGCGAGGATGCCGCTGACGGAGTTGAGGTCGAGCGGACGGTAGCGGCCCTCCAGCAGGCCCTTGAAGCCGTCCTCGAAGCCGATGACCTCGTCGCCGTGGTAGGTCAGCGCGCGGTGGGTCACCGAGCGGATGACGGCGTTGAGCCCTGGGCAGTCGCCGCCGGCGGTGAGGACTCCGATGCGCATGGCGCTCCACGCTCCCTCCGGTCGCGTGTACGGTCGCCTTTTCGCATCGTAGGTCCGCACCGCACCCGCCGCGCGCCATACGCACACCGAACGGTAATGTCAACAGATGTCCGCCACCCGACTGGGTGGATCACGCCCGGGCAGGAACGGAGAGAGCGCGTGACGCGCAGCGTGTACGTAACCGGTATCGGCAGGGGGGACGGCCGCCAGGTCGTCGAGCTGGGCGTGATGGAGCTGCTGACCCGGCAGGTGGACCGCGTCGGGGTGTTCCGGCCGCTCGTCCACGACACTCCCGACCGCATGTTCGAGCTGCTGCGCAGCCGCTACCGGCTCACCCAGGACCCGGCGACCGCCTACGGCCTGAGCTACGAGGAGGCGGCCGCGCTCCAGGCCGAGCAGGGCCGGGACGCGCTCATCGCCCGCCTCGTGGACCGCTACCACCTGGTGGCCTCGGAGTTCCCCACCGTGCTCGTCCTCGGCTCGGACTTCCACGAGACGAACCTCCCCGGCGAGCTGGGCGTCAACGCCCGGCTGGCGAACGAGTTCGGCGCCTCGGTGATCCCCGTGGTCGGCGGCCGCGATCAGAGCGCCGACTCGGTGGTGGACGAGGTCCGCAACGCGCACCAGGCGTACAGCGGGCTGGGCTGCGACATCATCGCCATGATCGCCAACCGGGTGCCCCCGCAGGTGCTGGAGGAGGCCGCGACGCGGCTGCGCCGCCGGCTCCCGGTGCCCTCGTACGTACTGCCCGACGAGCCCGCGCTGTCGGCCCCCACGGTCGCCCAGGTCGTCGAGACGCTCCACGCCGAGGTGCTCCTCGGGGACCACGGCGGACTGTCCCGGGACGTGATGGGCTTCGTCTTCGGCGGCGCGATGCTGCCGACCTTCATCCGCGCGCTGACCCCCGGCTGCATGGTGATCACCCCGGGCGACCGGGCGGACCTGATCATCGGCTCGCTGGCCGCGCACTCCGCGGGCTCCCCGCCCATCGCCGGCATCCTGCTCACCCTGGACGAGGTGCCCGGCCCGGAGATCATGGCCCTGGCGGCCCGGCTGGCCCCCGGCACCCCGGTGATGTCGGTGCCGTCCGGCAGCTTCCCGACCGCCGCCGAGCTCTTCGCCCTGGAGGCGCGCCTGGGCGCGGCCACCCCGCGCAAGGCGGAGACGGCGCTGGGGCTCTTCGAGAAGCACGTGGACGGTCCCGAGCTGACCGAGCGGCTGTCGGTGGTCCGCGGCGAGCGCGTCACCCCGATGATGTTCGAGCACGAGCTGATCGAGCGGGCCCGTTCCGGCCGCCGCCGGGTGGTCCTCCCCGAGGGGACCGAGGAGCGCATCCTGCACGCGGCCGAGGTCCTGCTGCGCCGGGACGTGTGCGACATCGTCCTGCTCGGCGACGAGGACGCGATCCGCAAGCGGGCCGGCGAGCTCGGCGTCAACGTCGACGTGCCCGGCTGCACCCTGACCGACCCCCAGACCTCGCCGCTGCGCGAGAACTTCGCCGAGCTCTACGCCAGGCTCCGCGCCCACCGGGGCGTCAGCTACGAGCTGGCGTACGACGTCGTGGCCGATGTCTCCTACTTCGGGACGCTGATGGTGGAGCAGGGCCTCGCCGACGGCATGGTCTCCGGCGCCGTCCACTCCACGGCGGCGACGATCCGCCCGGCCTTCGAGATCATCAAGACCGCCCCGGGCGCGTCCATCGTCAGCTCCGTCTTCTTCATGTGCCTGGCCGACCGGGTGCTGGTGTACGGCGACTGCGCGGTCAACCCGGACCCGGACGCCGAGCAGTTGGCCGACATCGCGATCCAGTCCGCCGAGACCGCCGCCCAGTTCGGGGTCGAGCCGCGGGTGGCGATGCTGTCGTACTCCACCGGCACCTCCGGCTCGGGCGCCGACGTGGACAAGGTCCGCCGGGCCACCGAACTGGTCCGGCAGCGGCGCCCGGAGCTGCTGGTGGAGGGCCCGATCCAGTACGACGCGGCGGTCGACGCGAAGGTCGCGGCCACCAAGCTGCCGGACTCGAAGGTCGCCGGGAACGCCACCGTGCTGATCTTCCCGGACCTCAACACGGGCAACAACACCTACAAGGCGGTGCAGCGTTCGGCGGGCGCGGTGGCGGTCGGCCCGGTGCTGCAGGGCCTGCGCAAGCCCGTCAACGACCTGTCGCGCGGCGCGCTCGTCCAGGACATCGTCAACACCGTCGCCATCACGGCCATCCAGGCCCAGGGCGACCGGTGACCGGCCACAACAGGGAAGGCACCGTGACCGCCACCCGCGTACTCGTGCTCAACTCCGGCTCCTCGTCGGTGAAGTACCAGCTGCTGGACATGGCCGACGGCAGCCGGCCGGCGGCCGGGATCGTCGAGCGGATCGGCGAGCCGGGCGGGGCCGCGGACCACGCCGAGGCGCTGAAGACCGTCGCGGCCGAGCTCGCCGCCCGCGGTCTCGGCCTGGACTCCCCCGAACTGGCCGCGGTGGGCCACCGGGTCGTGCACGGCGGCACGCGCTTCACCGCGCCGACGCTGATCGACGACGAGGTGCTCGCCGCCGTCGAGGAACTCGCGCCGCTGGCCCCGCTCCACAACCCGGCGAACGTCACCGGCATCCGGGTCGCCCGCGACCTGCGCCCGGACCTGCCGCAGGTCGCCGTCTTCGACACCGCCTTCCACTCCACCGTCCCCGAGCACGCCTACCGCTACGCGATCGACCGGGAGACCGCCGACGCCCACCAGGTGCGCCGCTACGGCTTCCACGGGACCTCGCACGCGTACGTCTCCCGCGCCACCGCGCGGCTGCTCGGCAGGGACCCGGCCGAGGTCAACGTCATCGTCCTGCACCTGGGCAACGGCGCCTCCGCCTCCGCCGTGCGCGGCGGGGAGTGCGTGGAGACCTCGATGGGGCTCACCCCCCTGGAGGGCCTGGTGATGGGGACCCGTTCGGGGGACCTGGACCCGGCCGTGGTCTTCCACCTCGCCCGCGTCGGCGGAATGCGGGTGGCGGAGATCGACACCCTGCTCAACAAGCGCTCCGGCCTGCTCGGCCTGTGCGGCGACAACGACATGCGGGAGATCGCCCGCCGGATGGCCGAGGGCGACGCGGCCGCACAGCTCGCCTTCGACGTCTACGTCCACCGGCTGCGCAAGTACGTCGGCGCCTACACCGCCGTGCTGGGACGGGTCGACGCGATCGCCTTCACGGCGGGCGTCGGCGAGAACTCCGCGGCGGTCCGGGCCGCGGCCATGGGCGGCCTGGAGGCGCTGGGCGTCGAGCTGGACCCGGTGCGCAACGCGGTGCGCGGCAGCGCCGCCCGCGTGGTGTCGGCAGGGGGCAGCCGGGTGGCGGTCGCGGTCGTCCCCACCGACGAGGAACTGGAGATCGCACAGCAGACGTACTCGCTGGTGACCGGCCGGTGACTCGTTGAGGCCACCCGGAGGCTCTACTCTATGGCCGCCGTCCGCACCGTCCATGCCTCCCCCGCACGGGAAAATTCCGGAGCGGAACAAACCCGATAGGATCGTCGTCATGCGCCGAGCGAAAATCGTCTGCACCCTGGGTCCCGCCGTCGACTCCTACGACCAGCTGAAGACGCTGGCCGAGGCCGGAATGAACGTGGCCCGCTTCAACTTCAGCCACGGCAGCCACGCCGAGCACGAGGAGCGCTACCAGCGGGTGCGCAAGGTCTCCGTCGAGACCGGACGTGCCATCGGCGTGCTGGCCGACCTCCAGGGGCCCAAGATCCGCCTGGAGACCTTCGCGGACGGTCCCGTGGAGCTGGTCGCCGGTGACGAGTTCGTCATCACCACCGAGGACGTCCCCGGTGACAAGACCATCTGCGGCACCACCTACAAGGGCCTGCCCGCCGACGTCCGCGCCGGCGACCCCGTCCTGATCAACGACGGCAACGTCGCGCTGCGCGTGATCGAGGTCGAGGGCCAGCGGGTCCGCTGCCTGGTCGTCGAGGGCGGCGTCATCTCCGACCACAAGGGCATCAACCTGCCCGGCGCCGCGGTCAACGTCCCCGCCCTGTCCGAGAAGGACATCGAGGACCTGCGCTTCGCGCTGCGCATGGGCGTCGACATGGTGGCGCTCTCCTTCGTGCGCGACGCCAAGGACGTCCGTGACGTCCACCGCGTCATGGACGAGGTCGGCCGCCGCGTGCCGGTCATCGCCAAGGTCGAGAAGCCGCAGGCGGTCGACAACATGGAGGACGTCGTCGCGGCCTTCGACGGCGTCATGGTGGCCCGCGGCGACCTGGCGGTGGAGTACCCGCTGGAGAAGGTCCCGATGGTGCAGAAGCGGCTGATCGAGCTCTGCCGCCGCAACGCCAAGCCGGTGATCGTCGCGACCCAGATGATGGAGTCGATGATCACCAACTCCCGTCCGACCCGCGCCGAGGCCTCCGACGTCGCCAACGCGATCCTGGACGGCACGGACGCGGTCATGCTGTCCGCCGAGTCCAGCGTCGGCAAGTACCCGATCGAGACCGTGAAGACGATGTCGCGGATCATCGAGGCGGCCGAGGTCGAACTGCTCAAGCAGGGCCTGTGGCCGCTCAAGGGCCGCAAGCCGCGCACCCAGGGCGGCGCCGTCGCCCGTGCCGCCGCCGAACTCGCGGACTACCTGGACGCCAAGACCCTGGTCGCCTTCACCAAGTCCGGCGACACCGCCCGCCGGCTGGCCCGCTACCGCGTGCCGCAGTCCGTGGTGGCGTACACGACCGACGAGTCGACGCGCAACATGCTGGCACTCACCTGGGGCGTGCAGACCACCGTCGTCCCGCACGTGAACACCACCGACGAGATGGTGGAGATCGTCAACCAGGAGATGCTGAAGCTCAGCGACTACACCGAGGGCGACGCCGTGATCATCACGGCCGGCTCCCCGCCCGGTGTCCCCGGCACCACCAACCTGGTGCGGGTCCACCACCTCGGCCACCGCGCGGTCTGACCGGCCGCCCGGGACACGGGAACGGCGGAGGGCACCTCCCCTTGCGGGGACGGCGCCCTCCGCCGTTTCCTCGTGCGCGGCTCCCGGAGGGGTCCTGTGCGGCCCGGCTCAGTCCGCGGTGTTGTACACGTGCATGCCGGGGACCGTCAGCGTGCCGCCGAACTGACCGGCCTGCTCGACCGTCACGTTGGTGAAGAAGGCGGCCGGCACGTTGATCGGGGGCGGGGTGTCCGGGGTGAACTCGATCGGGATGAGCCCGAAGAGGTTGCCCTTCAGCGACTCGGTGTACATCGTCACCGTGCCGTTGCGGATCGTCGAGGTGCTGCCCTTGCGGGCGTCCACGTGCCCGACGGTGCCGTTCGGCCCCACGACCTCCTGCCGCAGGTCCTTGATGTCCACGCCGGTGGCGGTGAACTTCAGGACCTTCTTGACCTTTCCGCTCCAGGTCTTGACCTCGACGATGCCCTTGTAGTCGAGCCCGGTCAGGGTCAGCAGACTGCTGCGCAGGACCCACGGGTCGTCCGGCAGCAGCGACTGCGTCTCCTGGTAGGCGGCGTCCGCCAGTGCCTGCGCGTCGTGGGTCGGGCACGGGAACGGGGTCTTGCCGTCCGCCGACTCGGCCGGTGAGCTCTGCGAGGGGCTCGGGGGCTGCGTGGCCTTCCCCGTCGTCTCCGAGAGCTTCTCGACCGCCTCCGACACCCTCTTCTTCAGCGCGTCGGTGGTGTCCTCGGTCTTCTTCTCCACCGTGCCCGTGGAGGCGCTCGGCCTGGGAGCGGCCGACGTCGCGCCCGGGGCGGGCGTCGTGCTCGGCGACGGGGTCGCCGCGGCGGGCTCCTCGCTCTTCTTGCCGAGGCCCAGCAAGTCGCCCAGGGCGTCGCCGACGCCCAGCGGGTCCAGCGGGTCGCTCTGCCTGGTCGCCGACGGCGAGGCGGACGGGTCGGGCGCCGTCGTCCCCGCACCACCGGACGAACCGGACGAACCGCCGCCGCTCTCGTCGCCCTTGCCGCCCCCGTCGCCGGAACCCGGGGTTCCCGACGTGGGGTCGTCCGACGAGGGGCTCACGGACGGGGTCGCGGTCGGGGACTTGGTGGCCCCGCCCGACGGGGTGACGCTCGGCGTCGCGGACGCCGACGGTTCGTCGGGCTGCTCGACGCACTTCGTGCCCGAGAACGGGTTCTTCGGCAGTTCGTCGGCAGAGGCCAGCCTCGGGGTCAGTCCCATGCCCATCAGGACCGCCGTCGGCATCGCGGCCAGGGCTATCGCCTTGCCCGCGGGCATCTGCAGCTTGGTCAGCAGCGACTTCCTCGGTGCCGCGTGCCGCGGCCCCGTTCTCTCACGGGTGCCGCTGCCGGCGGCGACCCCGGAAGCGGGCTGAACCTCATCACCCCGCACTGTGCCTCCCGTTCGCGTCTACGGTCTCGGCGCCGTCCACCGGGTGCTGCGGGGCGGTCGCCGCCTGGTCGGCGGCCGGGTCGGCCGGGTACTCGCCGTAGGCCGCCGCGTAGGGCGAACCGGGGGGCGGCACATAGCCGGCGTCACCGTCGTCACCCTTGCCGCTGCCGGGCAGTTCCGCCGGGTCCGCGCCGCCGTCGGCGGGCGGTGCGCCCGGGGCCCAGGAGACGGCGAGGGCGCCGCCGATCAGGCCCAGCAGGAAGCCCACCACGAAGCCGCCGAAGTTGGAGACCACCAGCGACACCAGCGCCAGCAGAATCGACGCGACGCCCGAGAAGACCCGCACCGCCGACTGGAACCACATGGTGAGGCCGAGTACGACCAGCAGCACGCCGATGATCAGCGAACCGGACCCGGCCGTGGTGGCCATGGTCAGGCTCAGCGCGCCGAGTGAGAGATGGGCGTACGGGAAGTACGCGATGGGCAGACCGGCCAGCAGCGTCAGCAGGCCCGCCCAGAACGGCCGCTGCCCGCGCCATACGCGGAAGCGGAACCGCCAATAGCCGAACCGGCCCCTCAGTCCGTGTGTCTCGGCGCTCATGGAAAACAGCTCCCTGGGACTGGCTTTCTGGAAAGAGTCGGGGTGAGGAGGGTGAGGGGCATCCCGTGCCCCCCACCCCCTCTGGTCAGGCTAGAAGCACTCGAGCTTCTGGCCGGAGCCCATCTTCACCGACATGCTCAGCCCGCTGAGCTTGAAGGTGCCCGCGCTGGTTGCCCACGCGGTCTGCTGCACACCGGTGAGGTGAGCCTTCCGGGCCTCCTGGGCGAAGGAACCGGGGTCGGTCTTGTCACCGGCCTTGATGCCGGGACCCTGCTCGGTGTCACCGGCGGCGACACCGATGTTGATGTCGGTGAACTCCGCATCGGCGTCGAGCTGGTCGAGGTCGATGTAGAGGTTCTTCGCCTCGACCTTCTTGCCGCCGTTGCCGGCGCCCAGCTTCAGCGTGACGTCACCGATCGGCGTCGGCACGACCACGGACTGGCACAGTCCGGTGATCGTGGCCGAGTCGAACGCGGACACCGCGACCGGGACCGGCTTGCCGCCGTGCTGGATGTCGAGGGCTCCGTACTGGACGAAGCCCTCACCCTGCAGGTCCTGGGCGGCGACCTTGAACTGCTGGCCCGACACGCTGAACGAAGCGGCGAGCGCGCCCTGCCCCAGGGCCACGCCTATCGCCGCGGTGGCGGCGACACTCGGGACCATGACAACGGCGAACCGCTTCCATCTGGTACCGCCGCGGATGAGCGACTCCATGACTTTCCTCCTTCTCGGACGTACATCTCCGGCCGGAATCGTGGGGATTGCGGCGGGATGGGAGAAGTGCTACGTCCTCGGGAAGGAGAGCGCCGTATCGACGGCCGTCACGCGGGTAAGAGCGGACGACACTGTCCGAAAATCGGCGATCACCCCCGAGCGACAACCACACGGCCACGCTCTCGCGCAACCTGCTGGACAGGCCCCGCCGGACGGCGGAGACCCCCCTGTCCGTGGTCCGCGTCCGCTGCTGGCACAGCTTCGACGTCCCCGCCCGGTGGGGACCCGCGCTCGAATCGGACGGCTGGATGCCGACTTCTCGGCGACGGACCGGGCTTGGCCGATCGTGGTCCATTCGGCGCCGCTGCACAAGGGGCGTCGTTACTAGCGGGTAACGGTGCGATAACCCAGAAGATATGGTCTAGACCACAACGGTTACCCTGCGTAGTTGCGGTGAGGGTGTGAAAATCGCCCATCGGGTGATAGATGCGGACACATTCCTGTCACTCTCTTACCGGAAGTAACAGCGGCCGCGCTTCATCAAGATTTGGTAAAGCGCGGCCGGTCCCACACCGGGCTCGAAATGGCTTTCGAGGCACGGCCACCTTACGTGATCAGGTCAGAACAGCACTCGTGCGAGCGCCGCGCGGGCGGCCGTCACCCGGGGATCGTCGGAACCGATCACCTCGAACAGCTCCAGCAGCCGCAGCCGCACGGTGTCGCGGTCCTCGCCCACGGTGCGCCGCACGGTGTCCACCAGCCGGCCGAAGGCGTCCTCGACATGGCCGCCGACCAGGTCCAGATCGGCCACGGCGATCTGCGCCGCGACGTCCGCCGGTGCGTCGGCCGCGGCCTTGCGGGCGGCCTGCGCGTCGGCGCCCTCCACCCGCTGCAGCAACTCGGCCTGCGCCAGGCCCAGCTTCGCCTCGGCGTTGGCCGGGTCGTCCGAGAGCACGTTGCGGTACGCCTGGATCGCACCACCGAGGTCGCCCTGGTCCAGCGCGTCGTGCGCCGCCGACAGCGCGATCTCCTGCGCGGTGGGCGGCCGCTCCTCGGCGACCGGCACCTCGGCACCCTCCTCGGCCGGCACCCCCGTGATGCCGAACCGCTGCTCGGCCACGGCGACCAGCTGGTCCAGCACCTCGCGGATCTGGTCCTCGGGAGCTGCGCCCTGGAAGAGCGGCATGGCCTGGCCGGCCAGCACCGCGAACACCGCGGGAATGCCCTGCACGCCGAACTGCTGCACCAGCAGCTGGTTCGCGTAGACGTCGATCCTGGCGACGACGATCCGGCCCGCGTAGGTGGCGGCGAGCCGCTCCAGCGTCTCCTGCAACTGCACACTCGCGTCCGCGCGGTCGGTCCAGAAGTGGACGACGACCGGGACCTCGGTGGAGCGCTGCAGGACATCGCTCTCGAAGGTGGCCTCGGTGACCTCGGTCACCAGGGCGGGGGCGGCGGGCGCTCCCCCGTTGCGGGCGGCTTCCGCGCGGGCCTGTTCGGCCTTCGCCTTGGCCTCTCCGGCCGCCTTCACCGCGGCGAGGTCGACCACGCCGCTCATGGACATGTTCCGTGGCTGCATGAGACCAATCCTCCCCCCTCGTCGCGGTTCCCGGGGAATCGCCCCCCGAAAGCGCCACCTGCGGCGCGCGGCGATGACGCACCACCCGATGCGAAGTCCCCGACTCGCACGCGGTGGCCGCCACTCTTTCGATACGACCCGTAGCGTAACTGCAGGGTCGCACGCCGCGCAACGGGGATAGGGTTCCCAGCCATGTGCGCGCGTGAAACAGGCAGAAGGACCGGACGTCCCCGCAGTGCGGAGGCCGACCGGGCGATCCTGGACGCCGCGCGGCAGGCCCTGGTCGAGCTCGGCTGGGGCAGGCTCAGCATGGGCGACGTCGCGGCCCGCGCCGGGGTCGCCAAGACCACCCTCTACCGGCGCTGGGCGAACAAGAACGAACTCGTCGTCGACGCGGTCGCCGCGCTCTTCGACGAGCTCGAACTGCCCGACCGGGGCAGCCTGCGGGCCGACGTGGAGGGCGTGGTGCTGCAGTTCGCGGCCCTGCTGGAGCAGCCAGCCACCAGGACCGCGCTCATGGCGGTGGTCGCCGAGGCCACCCACGACGAAGCGCTGCGGCGGCGGATCCGGGCGGCGATCGTCGACCGGCAGAAGCGCCTGGTCATCGAGGGCCGCCGGCGGGCCCAGGAACGCGGGGAGATCCCGCCGGACGACGGCGACCCCACAGCGCAGGTCGACCTCATCTTCGACGTCATCGCGGGGGCCGTGGTGCACCGCGCGCTCGTCAGCTGCGAACCGGTGGACGCCGACTGGGCGGCCCGCTTCACCACCGTCCTGCTGGGCGGGCTCGCGGCGGCCTCGGCGATCTAGCCGTCGCCGGGAGTTCGGCCGATCTTCCTTCGAGGAAACCTCAACACCCCTTGCCCGTATGGCATGTCATCGTCATGCTTACCGGCGGGTCATCTACTCGCATAGACAACCCGGCGGCCAGGCATGGCCGTTGCTCGGCGTTCCCTCGTTCCACCCTGTCAGCGCGCCCATTGATCGCTCGCCCCCAGGAGGATCGATCCACGTGAGACACCCTCACCCCGGTCGGCGCGGCGTCGTCGCCACCGTCGCCGCCTCGCTGATCGCCCTGACGGCCGCACAGAGCGCCACCGCGCTCCCCGCGACCGCCGCCCCGCGTGCCCACGCCCCGTCGTCCGCCGTCACCGTGGCGGAGGACCAGGCGGCGCGCGCCATCGCCGGTTCCCTCTCCGACGCCTCGTGGCGCGCCCGCGTCCGCCACGCGGCGCTGTCCTCGGACGAGGTGGCCGTCACCGAACTCGCCGACCCGCAGTTGCGGCCCGCGCTCGCCGACGCCGACCGGCGGATCGCCGCCGCCAAGGGCCTCGGCGCGGACGTCGGTTCCCTGCTGCGGCTGCGGCTCGGGGACGACTCGATGCGCGGGGCGCTGGCCTCCGGTGTCACCCCCTGGGTGGCCGCGGCCAGCTCCGACGAGGACGCCCGCACCGTCACCGCCTACGACAGCCGGGGCCGGGCCCACCGCCTCGACGCCCGTACCGCCCCCACCCACCCGGTGTACGTCGTCGACATCGACGGCTCCAAGGCGCTGGCCGCGGGCCTGGACGTCCTGCGGGGCGAGCTGGACCGCCAGGGCCTGACGTCCTCCGAGCGGCGCTCCGCGGCGCCGTCCTCGTCGGCCGGGGCGGCCGCGGCCGGCTTCTGGACCACGCGCATCACCCAGGTCCGGCTCTCCGACGACGAGGAGCCGTGGGTCAAGGGCGACGCCGAGATCTACACCCTCGTCACGGGCTTCGGCCAGGACGGAGTCGTGCGGGTCGACCCCGTCGACATGCCGTACCTGGACAACGACGGGACGACGTACAGCCCGAACCAGATCCTGGTCAACTGGTCGCTGTACAAGTACAACCTCGCCGACGCCGTGATGATGGAGGACGACGGCAGCACCAACTACCGCGACCTGGCCAAGGCCATCGCGGGGGTCCTGCTGACCATCGCCGACCAGGGCGCCTACATCCCGCTGGTGAACGCGGTCCTGGACGCGATCCCGGACGACTGGTGGACCGACGACCCGGACTACGTCGACTCCTGGTACACGCTGGCCCGGAGCGACAACGGCACCCGCAACGGCGCCCGCGGCAACGGCTGGATGACCCTGCAGCCGTACTTCGTCGAGCAGTTCTGAGCCGTGTGCCCGCCGCCCCCGGACTCCGGGGGCGGCGGGCACGACGGCCGGCGGGGCCCGTCGGGAACACGCGCTGTTCCCGACGGGCCCCGCGTCGTCCGTCAGAAGCGGGCGGGCTCGGTGTAGCTGCCCCACTCGTCGCGCAGGGCGCCGCAGATCTCGCCGAGCGTGGCCTCGGCCCGCACCGCGTCGAGCATCGGCCCGATCATGTTGCTGCCGTCCCGGGCGGCGGCCAGCATCGCGTCCAGCGCCTTGCGGACCGCCGCGTCGTCGCGCTCGCCCTTGCGGTCGGCGAGCACGCGGACCTGCTCGCGCTCGACCTCGTGGCTGACCCGCAGGATCTCCAGGTCGCCCGTCACCGAGCCGGTGTGGCAGTTGACGCCGACGACCCTCTTGTCGCCCTTCTCCAGGGCGCGCTGGTACTCGAAGGCGGCCTCGGCGATCTGGCCGGTGAAGTAGCCGTCCTCGATGCCGCGCAGGATTCCCGAGGTGATCGGGCCGACCGGGTGCCTTCCGTCCGGCACCGCGCGGGCGCCGAGCTCCTTGATCTTGTCGAAGATCTTCTCCGCGTCCGCCTCGATGCGGTCGGTCAGCGCCTCGACGTACCAGGAGCCGCCCAGCGGGTCGGCCACGTTGGCGACGCCGGTCTCCTCCATCAGCACCTGCTGCGTGCGCAGCGCGATCTCCGCCGCCTGGGCGCTGGGCAGCGCCAGCGTCTCGTCCAGGGCGTTGGTGTGCAGCGAGTTGGTGCCGCCGAGGACCGCGGCGAGGGCCTCCACGGCGGTGCGGACGACGTTGTTGTACGGCTGCTGGGCGGTGAGCGAGACGCCCGCGGTCTGGGTGTGGAAGCGCAGCCACTGCGCCTTGTCGGTCTTGGCGCCGTACACGTCGCGCATCCAGCGGGCCCAGATCCGGCGCGCTGCGCGGAACTTGGCGATCTCCTCGAAGAAGTCCAGGTGCGCGTCGAAGAAGAAGGACAGGCCCGGCGCGAAGGTGTCGACGTCCAGCCCGCGGGACAGGCCCAGTTCCACGTAGCCGAAGCCGTCGGCCAGGGTGTAGGCGAGCTCCTGCGCGGCCGTGGAGCCGGCCTCGCGGATGTGGTAGCCGGAGACCGACAGCGGCTTGTACGCGGGGATGCCCGCCGCGCAGTGCTCCATCAGGTCGCCGATCAGGCGCAGGTGCGGCTCGGGGGCGAACAGCCACTCCTTCTGCGCGATGTACTCCTTGAAGATGTCGGTCTGCAGGGTGCCGTTGAGCACACCGGGGTCGACACCCTGGCGCTCGGCGGCCACCAGGTACATGCAGAAGACCGGCACCGCGGGGCCGGAGATCGTCATGGAGGTCGTGACGTCGCCGAGCGGGATGTCCTTGAACAGGACCTCCATGTCGGCGGCGGAGTCGATGGCGACACCGCAGTGACCGACCTCACCCAGCGAGCGGGGGTCGTCGGAGTCGCGGCCCATGAGGGTGGGCATGTCGAAGGCGACGGACAGACCGCCGCCGCCCGCCTCAAGGATCATCTTGTAGCGCTCGTTGGTCTGCTCGGCGTTGCCGAAGCCCGCGAACTGGCGGATCGTCCACGTACGGCCCCGGTAACCGGTCGGGTGCAGTCCGCGCGTGAAGGGGTACTCGCCGGGCCAGCCGATCCGCTCGAAGCCGGGCACCTCGGCGCCTGCGGGCGGCCCGTACGCCGGCTCCACCGGGTCCCCGGAGAGGGTGGTGAAGTCGGCCTCGCGCTTGCGCGCGGCGTCGTAGCGCGCCTGCCAGCGGCTGCGCCCCTCTTCGATGGCTGCAGCGTCCATGCCGTGTCTCCGCCTCTCTCGCCTGCCGGGCCGGTCCCCGTACCACGAGGATGACCCCTACAAGGCGAAAATACTAGGACGTCCTAGTACCTGTCGACGGCGGATCCCCCCGTCCGCTGAACGAGGGGAGGAAGTCGCTGGTCAGGCCGGTCTCAGACCTTGACGGGTTCACCCGCGGGGACCACCAGGGGCGCGACCTCGCGGCGTACCTTGCGCTCGACGAAGAACGCGGCGGTGGGGATCGTGCCGGCCAGCAGCACCCAGGCCAGCTTGCCGAGCGGCCACTTCGCCTTGGAGCCCAGGTCGAAGGCGAAGACCAGGTAGAGGACGTACAGCCAGCCGTGGGCGATGCTGACGACCTTGGTGAAGCCCGCGGCGCCGTCGATCTCCAGCACGTACTTGCCGATCACGCCGATGGTCAGCAGCACCAGCAGCACGCCCGTCACGTAGGCGAGCGTGCGGTACCGGGTCAGAACACTCTGCTTCATGCGGACGAGCGTAACCGCTGCGATTCCGGCGCCCACCACGGCCCCGGCCGTGGTGCGCATCACGCCTCGAAGTCCCCAGCGGCTATGCGCAGCGGTCGCAGCAGGTCGAAGATCTCCGCGCACTCCTCGTCGTCGTACGCGCCGAGCCCGAACTTCATCCCCATGAGGTCCTCGGTGGCGGCCTCGCACACCTCGCGGCCCTTGGCGGTGATGGAGGCGAGCGTGCCGCGGCCGTCGTTCGGGTTGGGCCGCTTGGCGACGAAGCCCGCGGCGACCAGGCGGTCGACGGTGTTGGTGACCGAGGTGGGGTGCACCATGAGGCGTTCGCCGATCTTGGACATCGTCAGCTCGCCCTCCTTGCTGAAGGCCAGCAGCACCAGTGCCTCGTAGCGGGCGAAGGTCAGCCCGTACGGCTTGACGACGGAGTCGACCTGGGAGAGCAGGATCTGCTGGGCGCGCATGATCGACGTGATCGCGACCATCGAGGGCACACGCCCCCAGCGCCGGGTCCAGATCTCGTCGGCACGGGCGATGGGGTCGAAGGGCAGGCTCAGCGGCTTGGGCACAGGCCCGAGCCTACCCGTCGGTCACATGCTGGGCAGCCGCGTCTCGCGGGGCGGGACGGCGCCGTCCGCCGTCGCCTTGGTGCGCGTGATCGTACGGCGGGTTCCCGTCACACGTATTACCGCGATGTTTCAGCCACCCGGGACGCGGATCGTGACCGGAAAGCCGCCCTCCCCGGGGAGGGTTTCCCCTACGCGTGGGACGGAGTTGTCACCCTTTGGGACGGGAGATGGCCGCATGGGCCGGGGTCGCCGTCGCACGAACCGGCCAAAGGATGAAATGCACCTGTCATTAACCCGTCGTTCGGTGCGAGGCTCCTTGCCGCGCGGAACACCGCGCACCCCCCACACGGCCCCGGTCACCCACATGCCCGGGGTCCTCGCCCGTCGCCCCCACGCGACGGGAGCCAAGGAGTCACATTGCGCAAGAAGCTGGCATTCGGCACGCTCGCCGCCGCCTCGGCGCTCCTGGCCGGCGGTCTCCAGTCCCTCGCCGCGAACGCCCAGAGCGCCCCCACCGCCCAGGGCATCGCCGCATCCCACGCGCAGGCCCTGTCCGACGCCCGCGGCGAGGCCGCCGGCCTCGCCGGGAGCCTCGGCCTGGGCGACCGCGAGCAACTGACCGTCAGGGACGCCGTCGTCGACCCCGACGGCACCCGTCACCTGCGCTACGACCGCACCTACGCCGGCCTGGAGGTGCTCGGCGGCGACCTGGTGGTGCACCAGGACAGGAGCGGCGCCACCCGGTCCGTCTCGCGCGCGGTCACCGCGAGAATCGCGCCCGCCACGCTCACGCCCTCCGTCACGGCCGCCGCCGCCCGGGAGAAGGCCGCGGCGACGGTCAAGGGCCTGCTGAAGACCCCGCTCGTCAAGGGCGAGGAGCCGCTGAAGGCGGTCGGGTCGGCCGCGGCCCCCGAGAAGGTCGTCTGGGCCGTCAGCGGCACACCCCGCCTGGCGTACCGGACCGTGGTCCACGGCACCCAGGCCGACGGCACGCCCAGCGCGCTCAACGTCATCACCGACGCCGCCACCGGCGCCGTGATCCAGCGCTACGAGGGCATCCAGACCGGCAGCGGGACCGGCGTCCACGTGGGCTCGGTCCAGCTCACCACCACGAAGTCCGGCAGCAGCTACACGCTCAAGGACGCGAGCCGCGGCGGCATCTACACCACGGACCTGAACAACCGCACCAGCGGCAACGGGACCACCTTCACCGACACCGACGACGTCTGGGGCAACGGCTCCGCCTCCAACCGGCAGTCGGCCGCCGTGGACGCGCAGTTCGGCGCGGCGGCGACGTGGGACTTCTACAAGAACACCTTCGCCCGCTCCGGCATCCGAGGCGACGGCAAGGGCTCCCTGTCGCGCGCCCACTACGGCAGCAACTACGTCAACGCCTTCTGGGACGACAGCTGCTTCTGCATGACCTACGGCGACGGCTCGGGCAACACCCACCCGCTGACCGCTCTCGACGTCGCGGGCCACGAGATATCCCACGGCGTCACCAGCGCCACGGCCGGCCTGACCTACTCCGGCGAGTCCGGCGGCCTCAACGAGGCCACCTCCGACATCTTCGGCACCATGGTGGAGTTCTACGAGAACCTGCCCTCGGACACGCCCGACTACCTCATCGGCGAGAAGATCGACATCAACGGTGACGGCAGCCCGCTGCGGTACATGGACAAGCCGTCCAAGGACGGCGCCTCCGCCGACTACTGGTCGTCCTCGGTGAAGAACCTCGACGTCCACTACTCGTCGGGCGTGGCCAACCACTTCTTCTACCTGCTCTCCGAGGGCAGCGGCGCCAAGACCATCAACGGCGTGAGCTACAACAGCCCGACGAAGAACGGCTCCACCGTCACCGGCATCGGCCGCGCCAAGGCCGCCGCCGTCTGGTACCGCGCGCTGACGGTGTACTTCACCTCGTCCACCAACTACGCCAAGGCCCGCACCTCCACCCTGAGCGCGGCCAAGGACCTGTACGGAACCGGCTCCGCCGAGTACAACGCGGTCGCCGCCGCATGGACCGGGGTCAACGTCAGCTGACCCAGGACCGGTTGACCCGACCGGCACCCCATCACTCGTGGTGCCGCGGACCGCCCCATACGGTCCGCGGCACCACGAGCACGTTTCCGCCCGGCCCGCTCAGACGCCGTCTGCGGCGGTCCCCCGCACCCGCGCCAGCACCACCAGCACGCACACCGTCCCCGCACCGGCCGCACCCGCCGCCACCACATGCGGCGCGACGAACTCCGCCGCCGCACCCGCCACCGCCATCCCCAGCCCCTGGATCGTCATCAGCCCCGCCGACTGCAACGTCATCGCCCGCCCCCGCAACGCCTCCGGCACCGCCGCCACGAACCACTGGTCGAGACCGAGGGTGTACGCGGCCGTCAGGCCCGTGGTGAACATCGCGGCGACGGCCAGCGGCAGCGAGGGGCGCAGGGCGAAGAGGGCGTACGGCAGGAGCGAGCACGCGACGAGCGGAACGGTCAGGCGGGCGCGGGCGGCAGGCGGCAGGAAGGCGCCCGCGAGGAGTTCGCCGAGGACGGTGCCGACGGGCATCGCCGCCATGAAGAGACCGAGGCCCGGGGTGCCGGCGCCGATCGAATCGGTGTAGGGGGCCGCCAGCGCCTCCGGGAACACCACGAAGAACGGCTGGATCCAGCAGAGCAGCAGCAGGGCCCGCACCCGGGGGTCCCGCATCAGGCGGCCGGTGCCGCCGGCGGAGCGTGCCGCGCCGCCGCCGCGCGCCGGGCGGCGTGCGGTGCCGAGGCGCAGCAGCAGCGCGGAGCCCAGGAAGGCCGCCACGGTGATCGCCAGCGCGGCCCGGGGCGGGACGACGACCAGCAGGAACCCGCCGACGCCGAAGCCCACGATCTGCGCGCCCTGCGCGACCATGCGGATCAGGGACCGGCCCAGCACAAAGGTGTCGCCCGGCAGGATGTCGGCCAGGCTCGCGGCACGGGTTCCGGTGAACACCGGCGCGATCATCGCCATCACGCAGCGCAGCCCCAGCAGGACCGCGATCGGCGTCCCGGGCAGCACCATCCCGGCCGCGCACAGGGCGCACAGCAGGTCGCAGACGACGAGCACCCGGCGCGGCGGGAAGCGGTCGGCGATCCCGGCGAGCAGGGTGCCGCTCAGCGCGTACGGCACGAAGCCGAGCGCGAAGGTGAGCGCGGTCAGCAGCGGCGACCCGGTGAGCCGGAACACCAGCACGGACAGCGCGATCTCGGCGACCACGGTGCCCTGGAGCGACAGCACGTGCGCCGCGAAGACGGCCCGGAACTCCCGTACGGCGAAGACCGCGCGGTAGCCGCGCCCGGCGGCCGGGCCGGCCGCGGTGGTGTCGGTGTTCAGCGTCATGGGCGCAGCCTGGCGGCCCGGAGGGGGCGCGGCGTAGTGTTTCGGCTCCAGCCGAAAGCATCGGGTCACCACCGGGGAGCGAGGGGCGTGCCGTGCCGTTCCGCATGCGTTTCGGACCGGACGACCTGCTGCGCTGCCGGTTCGCGGTCTCCCCGCTGTGGGAGACCGAGGGCGCGGTCCGCACGCTGAAGGAACCCGGGCTGCAGGCCTACCACATGCCCTGGCTGCGGCAGACCCGTGAGGCGGCCCGCGCGCTGGACCTCACCCCGCTGTGGCTGCTGATGCCCCGCCCCGGTCACAGCCCGGACTTCCTCTGCCCGCCACCGCAGGGCCCGTCGGCGGCCATCGAGGACGAACTCGCCCGGGTGCGGGCGACGGACCCGGAGGTCGCCCGGCAGGACCTGGCCCGTTCGCTGGCGGACACCCCCGGCGCCGCCGCCACCCCGCAGGGGCGGGCGATGCTGGCCGACCCGGCGCGCGCGGTAGGGGAACTGGCGGACCTGTACGAGCGCGCATGGCAGGCGCTGGTCGCCCCGTACTGGCCCCGGCTGCGCGCCGTGCTGGAGGCGGACATCGCCTTCCGCGCGCGCCGGCTCGCGGACGGCGGGCTGAGCGGCCTCTTCGCCGACCTCCACCCGTCGCTGAGCTGGGCCGACGACACCCTCACGCTGCACAAGCCGACGGAGCACGACCGGGACCTGGGCGGCGACGGCCTGGTCCTGGCGCCCAGCGTCTTCGTGTGGCCGGACCTCGCGGCGGGCTTCGACCCGCCCTGGCAGGGCACCGTCGTCTATCCGGCCCGCGGCATCGGAGGGCTGTGGCAGGCGCCGCAGGCCGCCTCCGAAGCCCTCGTGCGGCTGCTCGGCGCCAACCGCGCCGCCATCCTCGGCGGGCTGGGCGAGCCCGCGACCACGACCGCGCTCGCCCACCGGCACGGCCTCGCGCTGTCGTCGGTGTCGGCGCACCTGGCGGTCCTGCGGGACGCGGGCCTGCTCACCTCGCGCCGCTACGGCCACCAGGTGCTGTACGAACGCACCCCGCTGGGCGGCGCGCTGGCCGGCGACTGACCGCCGGTGCGCGCTACCCCGCGGGGTGCGGTGCGGCTACTGCGCGAGGTGGCGCTCGACGGTCTCCACCTTGGAGGTGAGCCCGTCGGTGACGCCGGGCCGGATGTCGGCCTTGAGGACCACCGAGACGCGCGGCGCCCGGGCCTCGACGGCGGCCACGGCGCGCTTGACGACGTCCATGACCTCGTCCCACTCGCCCTCGATGGAGGTGAACATCGCGTCGGTGCGGTGGGGCAGGCCCGACTCGCGGACCACGCGGACCGCGTCGGCCACGTACGCGCCGACCTCCTCGCCGACGCCGAGCGGGGTGACGGAGAAGGCGACGATCATGCCTCGACCACGCCTTCCTTGAGCTCCTTGCGCGCGCGGGCGGCGATGACGCTGTCCTCGGCCTCGCGGCGCAGCCTGCGCTCGGCGAAGAAGCCGCCGGTGGGGAGGACGGAGAGCACGAAGTAGAGCGCGGCGCGGCCGAGCGGCCACTTGGTGCGGTTCCAGGCGTCCAGCCAGAACACGACGTAGAGGACGAAGAGGGAGCCGTGGACGTACCCCATCACCGGGACCGCGTTGAAGTCCGTGGTGCGCTTGAGCACCGAGCAGATCAGCAGGAGCAGGAAGGAGACCCCTTCCGGGGCGGAGACCAGGCGGAGCCGGTTCAGGGCGGAGGCGGTCTTGGTGTCCACGGGACCTCACTATCGGGACAGGGGACTGCGGCGGGCGCCGGCGCTGAGGATCGGATTGTTTGTGAATGCGATCACAAACGCTCCGTCCATTATGACCCGGCCACCGGGCCGCCCCTCCCCCGGGGTCGCGGGGCGCCGGTGAACCGCCGGCGCGCGGACGGCGTCCCCCTCCACGACACGCGATACGAAACCTGTGAACTTCACATGACGAGGACCCTGGTGACGGGTTCCTCCCGGACGGATACGGTCTGACCCGTGGCTCAGTTTCGATTGCAGGGCAGCAAGGTGCTCGCCGTGGACATGGCCGGCGACGCCGTGAAGGCGAAGAACGGCTCGATGGTCGCGTACGACGGCCAGATGAGCTTCAAGAAGATGTCCGGGGGCGGCGAGGGTCTGCGCGGCATGGTGACCCGACGGCTGACCGGCGAGTCCATGGAGGTCATGGAGGTACGAGGGCAGGGCACCTGCTACTTCGCCGATCGCGCGAGCGAGATCAACCTCGTGCGGCTGAACGGCGAGAAGCTCTACGTCGAGGCCAGCAATCTGCTCGCCACCGAGGCGACGCTGCGCACCGGCACCACCTTCACCGGGCTGCGCGGTGCCTCGCAGGGCAACGGCCTGTTCACCACCACGGTGGAGGGCGCCGGCCAGGCGGCGATCACCTCCGACGGCCCGGCGGTGGTGCTCCGCGTCAGCCCCGGGATGCCGCTGCAGGTGGACCCGGGCGCGTACGTGGCGCACACCGGCAACCTCCAGCAGCACTTCCAGACCGGCATCGGCTGGCGGACGGTGATCGGCGAGTCGGGCGGCGAGTCCTTCCAGATCCGCTTCGAGGGCGACGGCCTGGTCTACGTGCAGCCGAGCGAGCGCAACACCATCGGGGGGCAGGTCTGATGCCGTTCACCCGCATCAACTCCAAGATGGTCGAGGCCCAGGTGCTGCCGGGCCAGCGGCTGTTCAGCCAGCGCGGCGCGATGCTCGCCTACCGGGGGAACGTGAGCTTCACCCCGAACATGCAGGGCGGCCAGGGCGGCATCGGCTCCATGATCGGCCGCCGGCTCGCCAACGAGGCGACCCCGCTGATGACCGTCGAGGGCCACGGCTCGGTGATGTTCGGCCACGGCGGCCACCACGTGCACTGCGTGGACCTCGGCGGCGACACCCTGTACGTCGAGGCGGACCGGCTGCTGGCCTTCGACGGCTCGCTGCGGCAGGGCACGATGTTCATGGGGTCCCAGGGCGGCGTCATGGGCGTCATCCGCGGCCAGGTCACCGGCCAGGGGCTGTTCACCACCACCCTGCAGGGGCACGGCGCGGTCGCGGTGATGGCGCACGGCGGCGTGATCGAGCTGCCGATCACCCCGCAGCGCCCGGTGCACGTCGACCCCCAGGCGTACGTCGCCCACCGCGGCGACGTGCGCAACAAGCTGTCCACCGCGCTCGGCTGGCGCGACATGGTGGGCCGCGGCTCCGGCGAGGCGTTCCAGCTGGAGCTGTCGGGTCAGGGCACGGTCTACGTCCAGGCGAGTGAGGAGAAGCTGTGAGCACCGGACCGGTCGTCCACGACCCGTACACCCTGCCGGTCGACGACAACGTCAACCCGTACGCCTTCAGCGTCGACCTGAAGGGCCAGTGGTTCCTGCAGAAGGGGAAGATGATCGCCTACTACGGGCAGATCAGCTTCCACGGCATCGGCCACGGCGCCCTCGACGGGCTGATCCGCAGCAACTTCCACTCCCCGCTGCACGCCGCGGACTGGGTGGTCGCCGAGGGCCAGGGCAAGATGATCCTCGCCGACCGGGCGTTCGACGTGAACTCCTTCGACCTGGAGGACGGCAACCTGACCATCCGGTCGGGCAACCTGCTGGCCTTCCAGCCGGGCCTGTCGCTCAAGCAGTCGATCATCCCCGGCTTCCTCACCCTGATCGGCACGGGGAAGTTCGTGGCGGCCTCCAACGGCGCCGTGCACTTCGTCGAGCCGCCGGTCCGCGTCGACCCGCAGGCCCTGGTGGGATGGGCGGACTGCCCCTCCCCCTGCCACCATTACGACCACGGGTACATGCGCGGCGTCCTGGGCGGGCTGCGTGCGCTGACCGGCGTCGGCGGCACCTCGGGCGAGGAGCACCAGTTCGAGTTCGTCGGCGCGGGGCAGGTGCTGCTCCAGTCGAGCGAGGTGCTCATGCCCGAGCAGGCCACGGGCGCGGTCCCGCACGAGGCCGGTGTCCCGGGCGGCGGGACGGGCACCCCGGGCGCGCCGCAGGGCGTGCCGAGGCTCCCCGGACAGCTGGGGGACTTGCAGCGCCGCTTCGGTCTGTGAACCTACCGACACGTACCGGGACCCCGAATAATCCGGATTTCAACTTTCTGGGTATAATTCCATCATGGAGACAGAGACCGGCACCCTTTGGCTGACCGCCGACGAGCAGCGCACCTGGCGCATCCACCTGGAGGTCAGCAAGCTGCTGACGCACCAGCTCGAACGGGATCTGCAGCCGTTCGGTCTGACCTACAACGACTACGAGATCCTGGTGAACCTCTCGGAGTCACCCGAGCACCGCATGCGGATGAGTGACCTGGCCCGCGCCACCCTGCAGTCCAAGAGCCGGCTGTCGCACCAGATCAGCCGCATGGAGGCCGCGGGCCTGGTCCGCCGCGAGAACTGCGAGTCCGACCGGCGCGGGCTGTTCGCCGTCCTGACCGAGGACGGCTGGGAGACCATGCGCAAGGTCGCCCCGCACCACGTCGCCGCCGTACGGGAGCACTTCATCGACCTGCTCCCCGCCGAGGACCTGGCGGCCCTGCGCAAGGCCCTCAACCCGGTCGCGGACCACCTGCGCGCGGTGCGCGGCAAGGCCTGACCCACCGCCGCGAGAGCCCGCGCCCGAGGGGCGCGGGCCTCAGGCCCGCTCGGTGAGGCCCGCGACGAGCTCGTCGGCGGCGGCGTACGGGTCCAGCGCGCCGGCGACGATCCGTTCGGCGAGCGCGCCGAGGCGGCGGTCGCCGTGGAGGTCGCCGATGCGCTCGCGCAGCGTGGTGACGGCGATGTGCTCGACCTCCAGGGCCGCGCGGCGCAGCCGGCGCTCCGCGAGCACCCCGTGCTCCTCCATCCACGCGCGGTGCTTCTCCAGGGCCTCGACCACCTCGTCGATGCCCTCGCCGCGGGCGGCGACCGTCTTGACGATCGGGGGGCGCCAGTCGCCCGGCCGGCGGGTCTCGCCCAGGCCCAGCATGTGGTTGAGCTCGCGGGCGGTCGCGTCGGCGCCGTCCCGGTCGGCCTTGTTGACGACGTACACGTCGCCGATCTCGAGGATGCCCGCCTTCGCCGCCTGGATGCCGTCGCCCATGCCCGGCGCGAGCAGCACCACGGAGGTGTCGGCCTGGGCGGCGATCTCCACCTCGGACTGGCCGACGCCGACGGTCTCCACCAGGACCACCTCGCAGCCGGCCGCGTCGAGCACGCGGATCGCCTGCGGCGCGGCCCAGGCCAGACCGCCCAGGTGGCCTCGGGTGGCCATGGAGCGGATGTAGACGCCGGGGTCGGACGCGTGGTCGCTCATCCGGACCCGGTCGCCCAGCAGGGCGCCCCCGCTGAACGGCGAGGAGGGGTCGACGGCCAGCACCCCGACCCGCTTGCCGGCCCGCCGGTACGCCGAGACCAGCGCCGACGTCGACGTGGACTTGCCGACGCCCGGCGAGCCGGTCAGCCCGACCACGTACGCGCCGCCGGTCAGCGGCGCGAGCGCGGCCATCACCTCGCGCAGCTGCGGGGACGCCCCCTCCACCAGCGAGATCAGCCGGGCGACCGCCCGCGGGCGGCCCTGCCGCGCCTGCTCCACCAGGGTGGGGACGTCCATCGCCAACGCTCCTCTTCGCCTTTCAGGGGCTCGGTTCGCCTCCGGTTCGCTCGGCCGCTGTCGACAGCGGCCGCTCCCCTTCGGCTCATTCGCCCGCAGTTCGTGTCAGTTGCCCGGTACGCGGATGATCAGGGCGTCGCCCTGGCCGCCGCCACCGCACAGGGCCGCCGCGCCCACACCGCCGCCGCGGCGCTTGAGCTCCAGGGCCAGGTGCAGGACGATACGGGCGCCGGACATGCCGATCGGGTGACCGAGGGCGATGGCACCGCCGTTGACGTTCACCTTTTCAGGTGTCACACCCAGGTCCTTCATTGACTGCACCGACACCGCGGCGAAGGCCTCGTTGATCTCGATCAGGTCCAGGTCGCCGACCGACAGGCCGTCCTTCTTCAGGGCGTGCGCGATGGCGTTGGACGGCTGCGACTGCAGCGAGTTGTCCGGACCGGCCACATTGCCGTGGGCGCCGATCTCGGCGATCCACTCCAGGCCCAGCTCCTCGGCCCTGGCCTTGCTCATCACGACCACCGCGGCGGCGCCGTCGGAGATCTGCGAGGAGGTGCCCGCGGTGATCGTGCCCTCCTTGCTGAAGGCGGGGCGCAGCTTGGCGAGCGACTCGGCCGTGGTCTCGGCGCGGATGCCCTCGTCCTTGGCGAAGACCACCGGCTCGCCCTTGCGCTGCGGGATCTCCACCGGGGTGATCTCGGCCTCGAACAGGCCGTTCTTCTGCGCGGCCGCCGCCCGCTGGTGGGACAGCGCGGCGATCTCGTCCTGTTCGGCGCGGCCGATGCCCAGGCGGGTGTTGTGCTTCTCGGTCGACTCGCCCATGGCGATGTTCTCGAAGGCGTCGGTGAGACCGTCGTGCGCCATGGCGTCCAGCATCTGGACGGCGCCGTACTTGAAGCCCTCGCGGGACTTGGGCAGCAGGTGCGGGGCGTTGGTCATCGACTCCTGGCCGCCGGCCACGACGACGTCGAACTCACCCGCCCGGATCAACTGGTCGGCGAGGGCGATGGCGTCCAGTCCGGAGAGGCAGACCTTGTTGATCGTCAGCGCCGGCACGTTCATCGGGATGCCGGCCTTGACCGCTGCCTGACGGGCCGGGATCTGCCCGGCACCCGCCTGGAGCACCTGGCCCATGATCACGTACTGCACCTGGTCACCGCCGATGCCCGCCCGGTCCAGCGCGGCCTTGATGGCGACGGCGCCGAGCTCGGCCCCGGAGAAGGTGCGCAGCGAGCCGAGAAGCCGGCCCATGGGGGTGCGCGCACCCGCGACGATCACGGACGTTCGTGCCTGGCTGGTCATGACGCGGCCCCTTTGCACGGAGGGAATGTTAACGATGGTTTTCGAGGGTGGTGTCAATGTACTGAGGGGTGGAGCCGGCGGTCACCCGGCAGACGGTGTGATCGCGCGCACGTTGCGTGACCATGCGGACCGGCGGTCCACTGGAGTCATGCTGACGCGAATCGACCACATCGGCATCGCCTGCTTCGATCTCGACAAGACCGTCGAGTTCTACCGTGCCACCTACGGCTTCGAGGTGTTCCACACCGAGGTCAACGAGGAGCAGGGTGTGCGCGAGGCCATGCTCAAGATCAACGAGACCTCCGACGGCGGGGCCTCCTACCTCCAGCTGCTGGAGCCCACCCGCGAGGACTCCACCGTCGCCAAGTGGCTGGCCAAGAACGGCGAGGGGGTGCACCACATCGCCTTCGGCACCGAGGACGTCGACGCGGACGCGGCTTCCGTGCGCGACAAGGGTGTGCGGGTGCTCTACGACAGTCCGCGCAAGGGTTCCATGGGGTCGCGGATCACCTTCCTGCACCCCAAGGACTGCCATGGAGTGCTCACCGAGCTCGTCACCTCGGCCAAGGACCACTGACCGGAGACGACTCGCCCCGGTAGAGTGGCCTGGCGACCCCGGGGTGGGCTGGGGTACCTGCCCGCGCCTCGGCGTGGGATCGGACACAATTCTCCGCAAGGCTCCGCGGTAAACGGGGCCCCGGGGAATCTCACTCGGTTGGCGGGTGGGTACACCAGGAGACGGATGGGACCGCGGAGTGCGGGGCTACGACCGCTACGAGGTTGAGGACGACCACCTCTCGCAGTTCGAGGCCGAGATGGAGCGGCTTCGTAAGGAGCGGGACAAGGTCGTCCAGCATGCCGACGACCTCGGCTACCAGGTCGAGGTGCTGCGCGCCAAGCTGCACGAGGCGCGCCGCAACCTCGCGAGCCGTCCTGCCTACGACAACCTCGGCCACCAGGCCGACCAGTTGCTGCGCAATGCCCAGATCCAGGCCGACCAACTGCGCGCCGACGCCGAGCGGGAGCTGCGCGAGGCCCGGGCGGCCACCCAGCGCCTCCTCCAGGAGCAGGCCGAGCACCAGGCCCGCGTGGAGGCCGAGTGGCACGCCGAGGCCGTCGGCCGGCGCCGCCGGCTGGACGAGGAGCTGGCCGAGCGCCGCACCAACGTCGAGAGCCACGTCAACGAGAACGTGGCCTGGGCCGAGCAGTTGCGGGCCCGCGCCGAGTCGCAGGCCCGCCGGCTCATGGAGGAGACCCGCACCGAGTCGGAGGCCGCGCTGGCCGCCGCACGCGCCGAGGCGCAGCGGATCGCCGAGGGCGCCCGCGACCGGCTGGAGTCGGAGTCCTCGACCGCGCGCGCCGAGGCCGATCAACTGCTGCGCCGGGCCCGCGCGGACGCCGAGCGGCTGCTGAACGCCGCGGCCAGCCAGGCCCAGGAGGCCACCACGCAGGCCGAGCAGCTGCGTGCCTCCACCCAGAGCGACACCGACAACGCCCGCACCCAGGCCGGCGAACTCTCCCGCTCCGCCGAGGAGAAGCTGCGCGAGGCACAGGAGAAGCTGCGCGAGGCGCAGAGCGAGGCCGACCGGCTCCGCGAGGAGGCCTCGGCCAACGCCGCCAAGCGGCTGGCCACCGTCGACGCCGACAACGAGCAGCGCACCCGTACGGCCAAGGCCGAGGTGGCCCGGCTGGTCGCCGAGGCGACCAAGGAGGCGGAGGCCGCCAAGGCCGAGGCCGAGCAGATCCTCGCCGACGCCAACAACGAGGCCGAGCGGCTGCGCAGCCAGGCCCAGGAGACCGCCAAGTCCGAGGCGGCCGAGGACGCCGCGGCGGCGCTGGCCAAGGCGGCCCGCACCGCCGAGGAGGTGCTCAACAAGGCCACCGAGGACGCCCGTGCCACCACCGGCGCGGCGAGCGAGGAGGCCGAGCGCATCCGCCGCGAGGCGGAGGCGGAGGCGGACCGGCTCCGCGGCCAGGCCGAGGAGTCGGCCGAGGAGCTGCTCGGCACCGCCAAGGACGACACCAGGGAGTACCGCGCCAAGACGGTCGAGCTCCAGGAGGAGGCCCGCAGGCTGCGTGGCGAGGCCGAGCAGCTGCGCGCCGAGGCGGTCGCCGAGGGCGAGCGCATCCGCGGCGAGGCGCGGCGCGAGGCGGTGCAGCAGATCGAGGAGGCGGCCCGGTCCGCCGAGGAGCTGCTGACCAAGGCGAAGGCCGACGCCGCGGAGCACCGGCAGAAGGCGACCGCCGACTCCGAGAAGGTCCGCACCGAGGCGATCGACCGTGCCGGGGGCCTGCGCCGGCAGGCCGACGAGCTGCTGGAGCGCGCCCGGGGCGAGGCCGAGCAGGTCCGCGCCGAGGCCGAGCAGCAGGCGGAGCAGGTCAAGGAGGACGCCGAGGGCGCCGGCCGGCTGCTGCGCGAGGAGGCCGAGCGGGCCGCCCAGCGGCTGCGCGACGAGGCCGAGGCCGATCTGGTCCGGCTGCGCGAGGAGGCCGAGCACCGCATCGCCGCGGCCGAGGAGGCGCTGCGCGAGGCCCGCACCGAGGCGGAGCGGCTGCGCCGCGAGACCGCCGAGGAGGCGGCCACGCTGCGCACGGAGGTCGCTGAGCGGGTCCGCGGGCTGCAGGAGCAGGCCGAGCAGGAGACGGTACGGCTGCGCGACGAGGCCGCCGCCGACGCCTCGCAGACCCGGGCCGAGGCCGAGCAGCTGGCCGTACGTCTGCGGGGCGACGCCGCAGCCGAGGCCGAGACCCTGCGCACCGAGGCCCAGGAGACCGCCGACCGGGTCCGCGCCGAGGCGCAGGAGACCGCAGGACGGCTGCGGGCCGAGGCGGCCGAGGCGCTGTCCGCCGCCCAGGAGGAGGCCGTGCGCCGCCGCCGGGAGGCCGAGGAGCTGCTGGGCGCGGCCCGCGGCGAGGCGGAGCAGGAGCGCGCACAGGCCGGCCGCGAGGGCGAGGAGTTGCTGGCCGCCGCCCGCAAGCGGGTGGAGGAGGCCGGCGCCGAGGCGGAGCGGCTGGTCGCCGAGGCCGAGCGGCACGCTGCCGAGCTGGTCGGCGCGGCCGAGCAGACCGCCCAGCAGGTGCGGGACTCGGTCAACGGGCTGCACGAGCAGGCCGAGGAGGAGATCACCGGGCTGCGCTCGGCGGCCGAGCACGCCGCGGAGCGCCTGCGGTCCGAGGCCCAGGAGGCCGCGGACCGGCTGCACGCGGACGCCAACGCCGAGCGCGAGCGCGCCACCGAGGACGCCCAGCGGATGCGCCGCGAGGCGCAGGAGGAGGCCGAGGAGGCCCGGCAGCTGGCCGACCGCACGGTCGGCGAGGCGATCGAGGAGGCCGACCGGCTGCGGACGGAGACCCGCGACGAGGCCAACCGGCAGCGGGTGGAGGCCGCCGAGCAGGCCGACCGGCTGCTCACCGAGGCGATCGAGGAGGCCGACCGGCTCCGCGCCGACGCCGCCGCCCGGGCCGAGGAGACCGTGGGCAAGGCGCAGCGCGACGCCGAGCGGCTGGGCATCCTCGCCAAGGACGCCCTCGACTCCGCGGAGCGGGACGCCGAGGAGCGCCGCCGCGCGGCCGAGGAGTCGCTGGGCACCGCCGAGGCGGAGGCCCGCCGCATCATGGACGAGGCGCGCGACGAGGCCAACAAGCGGCGCACGGACGCGGCCCAGCAGGCGGACCAGCTGATCACCAAGGCCCGTGCGGAGGCGGAGCGGCTGGGCATCCTGGCCAAGGACGCCCTGGAGTCCGCCGAGCGCGACGCCGAGGCCGCCCGCACGGAGTCCGATCGGATCCGGGACGAGGCCCGCGAGGACGCCAACAAGCGCCGCGCCGAGGCCGCGGGCCAGGCGGACGAGCTCATCTCGCAGGCACAGGGCGAGGCCCTCAAGATCGGCACCACCGCGGAGGAGCAGGCCGACACCATGGTCGGCGCCGCCCGCAAGGAGGCCGACCGGATCGTCGCCGGGGCCACCTCGGAGAGCAACGGCATGGTGGAGCGGGCCCGTACGGACGCCGACACGCTGCTCGAAGAGGCCCGCAGGGACGCCACCGCCATCCGCGAGCGCGCGACGGAGCTGCGGCAGCGCGTCGAGGCCGAGGTCGAGGAGCTGCACGAGCGGGCCCGCTCGGAGTCGGCCGCCACCATGAAGTCGGCGGGCGAGCGCGTCGACAAGCTCGTCGAGGCCGCCACGGAGCAGCTGGAGAAGGCCGAGGCCAAGGCCCGCGAACTGGTCACGGACGCCGAGGCCAGGGCCGAGGAGACGCGGTCCAACGCGAGCGCGGAGGCGAGCAAGGTCCGCATCGCCGCGGTGAAGAAGGCGGAGGAGCTGCTCAAGGGGGCCGAGCAGAAGAAGAACGACACGGAGCGCGACGCGGAGCGGGTGCGCAGCGAGGCCCGTGTCGAGGCCGAGCGCATCGTGACCGAGGGCAAGAAGGAGCTCGAGGTGCTCAGCCGGCGCCGGCAGGACATCAACGCGGAGATCACCCGCGTGCAGGATGTCCTCGAGGCACTGGAGTCATTCCAGCAGCCGGCCGACGGGGGGAAGGGCAACAGTCAGAACACCACACAGAACGGTAAGAACGCGGTCACCGCTGGTGCAGCGGTCGGTACGCCCCGGACAGGGAGCAAGCGGTCCGACGATGCGCCACTCGATTGAGCGGACATTGTGCACAGTTACTGGACAGTGACTGTAAGACACGCCGCTTCGGCCCCTAGGATTCCCCCTATCACCCCACCCGGTCTGAATTGACAGGAACCCCATGAGCGACACTTCCTCCCCCTTCGGCTTCGAGCTCGTGCGGCGTGGATACGACCGCGGTCAGGTGGACGACCGCATCACCAAACTCGTCGCCGACCGTGACAGCGCGCTGGCCCGGATCAACGCGCTGGAGAAGCGCATCGAGGAACTCCACCTCGAGACCCAGAACGCGCAGGCCCAGGTCAACGACGCCGAACCGTCCTACGCCGGTCTCGGCGCGCGCGTCGAGAAGATCCTCCGCCTCGCGGAGGAGGAGGCGAAGGACCTGCGCGAGGAGGCCCGCCGCGCCGCCGAGCAGCACCGCGAGCTGGCCGAGTCCGCCGCCACCCAGGTGCGCAACGACGCCGAGTCCTACGCCGCCGAGCGCAAGTCGAAGGCCGAGGACGAGGGCGAGCGCATCGTCGAGAAGGCCAAGGGTGAGGCCGGCCAGCTGCGCGCCGACGCGCAGAAGGACGCGCAGGCCAAGCGCGAGGAGGCGGACGCCCTCTTCGAGGAGACCCGCGCCAAGGCGGCCCAGGCCGCGGCCGACTTCGAGACCAACCTGGCCAAGCGCCGCGAGCAGTCCGAGCGCGACCTCGCGTCGCGTCAGGCCAAGGCCGAAAAGCGCCTCGCCGAGATCGAGCACCGCGCCGAGCAGCTCCGCCTGGAGGCCGAGAAGCTGCGCACCGACGCCGAGCGCCGCGCCCGCCAGACGGTGGAGACCGCTCAGCGCCAGGCCGAGGACATCGTGGCCGACGCGAACGCCAAGGCGGACCGCATCCGCAGCGAATCCGAGCGCGAGCTGGCGGCCCTCACCAACCGCCGCGACAGCATCAACGCCCAGCTGACCAACGTCCGCGAGATGCTGGCCACGCTGACCGGTGCGGCGGTCGCCGCGGCCGGCGCCCCCGCCGACGACGAGCCCGTCTCGCGCGGCGTCCCGGCCCAGCGCTGACGCTCCGCGCAGCCCCTGGCGCACATCGAGCCCCCCGCCTTCCCGGCAGGGGGCTCGGTCGTGTCCGGGGAGCGCAAACGGGGGCATGAATTCCGCGTGCATCGCACGCCGCGGCCAAATAGTGTATGCGGCATGATCGAGCTGCAGGGGCTGACCAAGCGGTACGGGGACAAGACCGCGGTGGATGACCTCACCTTCACGGTGCGTCCGGGGGTGGTCACCGGCTTCCTCGGCCCCAACGGGGCGGGCAAGTCGACGACGATGCGCATGATGCTGGACCTGGACAATCCGACCAGCGGCAGCATCCGCATCGACGGCAAGCACTATCGCGAGTTGCACGAACCGCTGAAGCACATCGGTGCGTTGCTCGAGGCCAAGGCCATCCACGGTGGCCGCACGGCGTACAACCACCTGCTGTGCCTGGCCCAGTCCAACCGCATCCCGGCCCGCCGGGTCGACGAGGTGCTGGAGATCGTCGGTCTGGCCCCCGTCGCCAAGAAGCGCTCCAAGGGCTTCTCCCTCGGCATGGGACAGCGTCTCGGCATCGCCGCGGCGCTGCTCGGCGACCCCGAGATCCTGATGTTCGACGAACCGGTCAACGGACTGGACCCGGAGGGCATCCACTGGATCCGCAATCTGATGAAGGGGCTGGCCGCCCAGGGCCGCACGATCTTCGTCTCCAGCCACCTCATGAGCGAGATGGCGCTGACCGCCGAGCACCTGATCGTGATCGGTCGCGGGAAGCTGATGGCGGACACGACGATGGCGGACTTCATCGCCGAGAACTCCCGCTCCTACGTGCGCGTCCGCACCCCGGAGCCGGAGAAGTTCAAGGACGCGCTGGCGGCCGCGTCGATCATCGCGGTGATCGACGACGAGGGCGCCTTCGAGATCGAGGGCGCGGAATCCGCCAAGATCGGTGAACTCGCCGCCCGGAACCAGCTGGTGCTGCACGAGCTCAGCCCCCAGCAGGCCTCCCTGGAGCAGGCGTTCATGCAACTCACCGCCGAGTCGGTGGAGTACCACGCCGGTGGGCCCGCGGCAGAGGCCGGCGAGGCCGCGGCGCCCGCGCCCCAGTGGGGCGCCGCCTGGAACACGCACACCGGAAAGGAAGCCTGACATGGCAGCGACCACCGCTGTTCTGCAGTCGGAGTGGACCAAGGTCAGGACCGTCCGGTCGACCGTGTGGACGCTGGCGTCGGCCGCCGTCCTGACGATCGTCATCAGTGGTCTGTTCTGCCTGCTCTTCCGTACCCAGTGGGACACCATCGAAGAGGGCGCCCGCGCGCAGTTCGACGCCACCAGCCAAAGCCTGTCCGGTCTCTTCCTCGGTCAGCTCGCGCTGATCACCTTCGGCGTGCTGATCATCTCCAGCGAGTACAGCACGGGCATGATCCGGGCCTCGCTCTCGGCGGTGCCGCAGCGCGCGACCTTCTACCTCTCCAAGGTCGCCGTCGCCGCCGGCATCACCTTCGTCCTCGGGGTGATCGTCAGCTTCATCTCCTTCTTCATCGGCCAGGCCATCCTCGGCGGCGACCTCGACACCTCGATCAGCGATCCGGGGGTCCTGCGAGCGGTCTTCGGAGCCGGCCTCTACATGACGCTGATGGTGCTCTTCGCGGTCGGCGTCGCGACGATGCTGCGCAGCCCGATGGTCTCACTGGGCATCCTCATCCCCTTCTTCTTCCTGATCTCCGGGATCCTCTCGGCCGTACCGGGTGCCAAGGACGTGGCCCGGTACTTCCCGGACCAGGCAGGCAGCAAGATCATGCGGGCCACGATCGCCCCGGACGACCCCGCCCCCTACAGCGCGTGGGGCGGACTCGGCATCATGGCGCTGTGGGTGATCGTGGCGCTGATCGGCGGCTACGTGCTGCTGAAGAAGCGGGACGCCTGACCGCTCCCCCGGAATTCGGGCCTCACGGCCCCGGAACCGATCCGGCCCCGCTAGCCTCCTAATCCTCACGGGGGCGAGCACCGTCCCGCGGACTGTTCGTCGAGGGGCGGAGCATGATCGAGGCAGTCGGCCTCACCAAGACCTACGGCAGCAAGACGGCCGTCTACAACCTGTCGTTCCAGGTGCGGCCCGGCATGGTGACCGGCTTCCTGGGGCCCAACGGCTCCGGGAAGTCGACCACGATGCGGATGATCCTGGGCCTGGACACCCCCACCGCGGGACGAGTGACCGTCGGCGGACAGCCGTTCCGGCAGCTGCCCAACGCCCCGCGCCGGGTGGGCGCGCTGCTGGACGCCAAGGCCGTGCACGGCGGGCGCAGCGCGCGCCACCACCTGTTGTGCCTGGCGCAGTTGTCCGGGATCCCCGCCCGCCGGGTGGACGAGGTGCTGGGCGTGGTGGGCCTGCAGGAGGTCGCGGGCAGGCGCTCCAAGGGCTTCTCGCTCGGCATGGGGCAGCGCCTCGGCATCGCGGCGGCGCTGCTGGGCGACCCCGAGGTGCTGCTCTTCGACGAACCGGTCAACGGCCTGGACCCGGAGGGCATCCACTGGGTGCGCCATCTGATGCGCAAGCTCGCCTCGGAGGGCCGTACCGTCTTCGTCTCCTCGCACCTGATGAGCGAGATGGCGCTGACCGCGGACCATCTGATCGTGATCGGCCGCGGCCAGTTGCTCGCCGACATGAGCGTCAAGGACTTCATCGCCGGAAACTCCACGGGCTTCGCGATGGTCCGCACCCCGGACGTGGCCGCGGACCGCGAGAAGCTGACGAAGGCGCTGACCGACGCGGGCGCGCAGGTGCAGCAGGAGCAGGACGGCGCGCTGCGCGTGACCGGTCTGGAGCTGCCGCGAATCAGCGACCTCGCGCACGAGGCGGCGGTGCGGCTGTGGGAACTCTCGCCGCACCAGGCCTCCCTGGAGGAGGCCTACATGCGCCTCACCAACGGCGCCGTCGACTACCGCTCCACGGCCGACCCGCGTCAGGGTCTGCAGCAGCCCGCCGGTGCGCCGGCGCCCGGCGGCTGGGGCATGCCGCAGCAGGCACCGTGGCCGCAGCCCGTCCCGCAGCAGCAGCCGTACGGGTACGGCTACGGGCAGCCGCAGCAGCACCCGCAGCAGCCTCCGGTGCAGGCGTACGCCCCGCCGGTGAACCCGTACACGCAGCCGGCCGCTCCCGCGGCGCCCGCCGCCCCGTCCGCCCCGCAGCCGACCGAGCCCGTCGAGGACGCCCGATGACCGCCCCCGTCCACATGCCGGCCCCGCAGTTCTCCTCCACCGTCCCCGTGGAGCGGACCCACCTCGGCCACGCCCTGAGGTCCGAGTGGACCAAGATCCGCACGGTGCGCTCCACGATCTGGACGCTCGGCGTCATGCTGGTGCTGATCCTCGGGATCAACCTCCTGATCGTCGGCCTGTCCTCGTCGGACATCGTCTCCGACCCGGTGCTCGGCTTCGGGCTGTTCGGCGTGCTCCTCGGCCAGCTCTGCGTGATGACCCTCGGCGTGCTGGTGATCAGCTCCGAGTACGGCACCGGCATGATCCGCACGACCCTGACCGCCTGCCCGCAGCGCGGCCGGGTGCTCGCCGCGAAGGCGATCGTCTTCTTCGCGCTCACCTTCACCGTCACCACTGTGGCCTGCGCGCTCACCGCGCTGATGAACTACGCCACCTTCGGCGGCAAGCCGGTGGGAGAGGGTTCCTTCCTGGGCCCCCGGCTGGTCGTCGAGAACGGCCTCACCACCGCCAGCGGCACCCAGTGGCTCGGCGCCACCGTCGGCGTCGGCCTCTACGTGGCCCTGCTCGGGCTGCTCTCGCTGGCCGTGGGCGCGCTCCTGCGGCACTCCGCGGGCGCGATCACCACGATGATGGGCGTGGTCCTGCTGCCGCTGATCATCGCGATCTTCATGCAGTCGGACAGCCTGCACAAGGTGCAGGAGAAGCTGATCGAGTACTCCTCCCCCAACGCCATCGCGTCGCTCTACCAGATGCCGATGCTGGAGAACGGAGACGCCGACGGGGTGCGCCAGTTGGTCGTGCTCGCGATCATCACGGCCGTCGCCCTGGGCGCGGCCTGCGCGACGCTCTCCAAGCGCGACGTCTGACCCGGGGCACCGGACTTCCGTCCCCCGGTCAGTACCGGGGGGCGTTGCGGGACCGCTGGAGCCGTGCGCCCCGGCGGTCCCTCGCGTTCCAGCAGGCGGTGTGCCAGTGGCGCCGGTCCTCCACGCCGCCGTGCTCCGGCCAGGCCACCAAGTGCCCCACCCCCGGCGGGATCTCCTGGTCGCAGCCGGGGCAGCGGTAGTGCTTGCCGCCCGTGCTCCCGGCCAGCTGGCGGACGGTCCACTGCTCGCCCCGCCAGCTCTCCACGCGCTCCGGACCCCGGGCCGGGCCGGCCTCGGGACGCTCCTCGGCTCTGCCGGCGGCGCCTCGTGGGCGGTTTCGGCGCGGGGACACGGGCACACACCTCATGCGGTTCGGGGGACTCGGGACCGCTTCCCAGCGTACGCGTAGCCCGCACGGTGCCGGGTACCCGTCCGGGTATCCCCCATTCCGGCCATCACCTAGAAAATCATGAAATCGCGGTGGCCGGACCGTGCCTTTGGCACGTGTCAGGCGTTAGTGCCGAGTAGGGGAGCCGTGTCGGCCACCGAGGAAGGTGTGAAGCACGATGCGTGTCGGTACTTTCGTCCTCGCCGCCCAATTCCCGGGGCAGGGACCGGGGGAGGCGCTGCACCGCGCGGTGCGGTCCGCAGAGGCGGCGGAGAAGGCCGGGTTGGACTCCGTATGGCTGGCGGAGCACCACTTCGTGCCGTACGGCGTGTGCCCGTCGGCCGTGACGCTCGCCGCGCTGCTGCTGGGCAGGACGCGCCGGATCGGGATCGGGACGGCCGTGAGCGTGCTGCCGACCGCGCACCCCGTGGCGCTCGGCGAGCAGGCGGCGCTGCTGCACATCACCTCGGGCGGCCGCTTCACGCTGGGCGTGGGCCGCGGCGGCCCATGGGTGGACCTGGAGGTCTTCGGCGCCGGACTCGCCGCCTTCGAGAGCGGTTTCCCCGAGTCGCTGGACCTGCTGCTGCGCTGGCTGCGCGAGCCCCGCGTGGGGGCCTCGGGTGAACGATTCGCCTTCCGCGAGGTCGATGTCGTACCGCGGGCGGACGAGTTCGAGGCGCCGGGCGGGCCGCCGGTCGTCGTCGCCTGCACCTCGCCGGGCAGCGTCCGGCTCGCGGCGCGCAGGGGCCTGCCGATGCTGCTCGGCATGCACTGCGGCGACGAGGACAAAGCTGCCATGGTCGCAATGTGGCAGGCCGAGGCGCGCGATGCGGGGCTTTCACCCGAATTGGTGGCCAAAGCGGAACATGTCTCCGCGGGCGTCGTACAGATCGCGGACCGCCGCGCCGACGCCGTGGAGTCCCTCACCAAGGCGATGCCCGGCTGGCTCCAGCGGGGCCTCGCCGCGCACCGCACCGTCGACGGCCGGCCCCGGACGATGCGCGATCCGCTCGCCTACACCGAACTCCTCTGCGGCCTCCACCCCGTGGGCCCGCCGGCGCTGTGCGCCGACCGGCTGGCCGCCACCGCCGAGCGGACCGGCATCCGCCGCTTCGCCCTGCTCGTCGAGGGCTCGGGCGATCTCGCGGCCACCGAGGAGAACGTGGCGCGGCTCGGCAGCGAAGTGCTCCCGCAATTGGCCTGATTGAAACCTGAAAGAGCAGTGGTGCGACCAATGGCGGGAGCACCCTGCCCGGTTCAGCAGTCCCGCAGTTCCGGGGACTGGTTCAGCAGCTGTGCGCGTACGGAGGTGAAGGTGGCGTAACGCCCGTCGACCGCCGGGTCCAGCGGGAACACCGCGACCCGGTGGCAGTTCTGGAACGCCAGCCGGACCCCGAAGTGCCGCTGCAGGGCCCCCCGTATCGCGTCACTCGCCAGGGCGCGGAGCAGCTGCCCGCGCGCGTGCTCATCCGGCGGGGGTACCTGGTTGTCGGCGAACTCGCCGCCGTCCACCTTGAGTTGTGCCGCCAGAGAGCTGATCATGTCCCATGCGTAAGGCAGGGAGGTCCGGACGCAGTCGACGAATTCCCGTTCGTCGACCTCGCCTCGCTCGGCCTGTTCGAGGAGGGCCGGTGAGACGTCGAGCGACATGAGTACTCCTCTCGTGACCCCCCTGTCCGAGGAGTCAGACGGACTACGGAGAGAAGCCGCCCAGAGTTCTCCCGCACGACGGCCTCCACCCACAACCGTAGGCGGAGAGGTCCCATGACACTAGGCGGGAGCGTTCACAACAGGCCATTTTCCGGACGCGCCCGGTAGCGAGTAACGTTGCCGACCATGCGTCTCGTCATCGCCCGTTGCTCCGTGGACTACGCGGGCCGGCTCTCCGCCCATCTGCCGTCGGCGACCAGGCTGCTCCTGGTCAAGGCCGACGGCAGTGTCTCCGTCCACGCCGACGACCGTGCCTACAAGCCGCTGAACTGGATGTCGCCGCCCTGCACGCTCAAGGAGGGCGAGGACGGGGTCTGGACGGTCACCAACAAGGCCGGCGAGCAGCTGATCATCACCATCGAGGACGTGCTGCACGACTCCACGCACGAACTCGGCGTCGACCCCGGCCTGATCAAGGACGGCGTCGAGGCCCACCTCCAGGAGCTGCTGGCCGACCGCATGGAGGTGCTCGGCGAGGGCTGGAGCCTCGTCCGCCGCGAGTACCCGACGGCCATCGGCCCGGTGGACATCCTGTGCCGGGACGCGTCCGGCACGACGGTCGCGGTCGAGATCAAGCGCCGCGGCGAGATCGACGGCGTCGAGCAGCTCACCCGCTACCTCGAACTCCTCAACCGGGACCCCCTGCTGGCGCCCGTGAAGGGCATCTTCGCCGCGCAGGAGATCAAGCCGCAGGCGCGGGTCCTCGCGACGGACCGCGGCATCGACTGCGTCGTCCTGGACTACGACGCGCTGCGCGGCATCGAGGACGACAAGCTGCGCCTCTTCTGACGGACACCGCCCGCTTCCCCGCCCGTCGGCGGGGAAGCGGTACGGCGCGGCCCGGCGGTCGGCAGACCGCCGGGCCGCGCCATGACGGGCGCGTGTCAGGCGATCGTGCCGGAGCTGTCGGGAGCGCCGGGCAGACCGGTGACGGTGGCGGAACTCTCGGGCGCGCTCGCGCTGGCGGAGGTGCCGCCGTCGCCGGACTCCGACCCGCTCGGGGTGGGATCGGTGGGAGTGGCCGAGTCCGAGGGGGACGGGCTTCCGGTCGAGCCGCCGTCCGTCGAGCCGCCGTCGGTCGGGTCGCCCGTGCCGCCGTCGCCCCCCGTGTCCCCTCCCCCGCTCGGGTCGCCCCCCGAGCCGCCGCTGTGCGAACCACCGCCCGAGCCGCCGCCGTGCGAACCGCCGCCCGTCGAGGAGCCGCCGTCGGCCCCGCCGTCGGTGCCGCCGGAGCCACCACCGGACACGGACCCGGCGCCGCCGGCGCCCGTGGTGCCGCCGGCCGGTGCGCCAGGCGTCGTCGCGGTGTCGCTGCCGCTCGCGGAGGGTCTGGGCCGCTGGGTGGAGCCGGGGGTCGGAAGGTCCTCGGCCGGGAGGCCGTCGTCCGCGCCGTCCTCCTGGGCGGACTCGACCGGCTTCACGTTCATGGGGGTGTTCTGGTCGCCGCCGGAGGCCGTCGTGCCGAGGGTGACGACGGTGCCGAGCACGGCCGCCAGCAGGGCGCCCGCACCGGCGGCGACGAGGTTGCGGCGGGAACCGGTGAGGGCGATCCGGCGCGGGGCGGCGGCCGCCGCGGCCAGGCGCTTGCCGATGATCGTCGTGGGCGCCTCGGACATGTCGGTTCCGGTCGCCGGGGTCTCGACGCCCACGAGGCCCGTGCCGGGCACAGGACCGCCCTCGCGGTCCGCGACGAGCGCGAGGGTACGGCGCCCCACCGTCGTGCCCTGGCGGTCCGCGAGAGCGCCGCGCAGGGCTATCGATGCCTCCAGTTCACTGCGGGCCCGGTCCAGGCTGCCCAGGCACAGCGCCAGGACACCGAGTTCGTGGAGGAAGTACGCCTCCTCGGCCACCTCCCCGGCCAGCCGGGCGGCCTCCTGGCCGACGCGCAGCGCGCGTTCCCACGCACTCCAGTACATGGCCGCGGCGAGGACGGGCGCCACCGTACGGGCCAGGAGAACGGCGGCGCTCGTGTGCCCGCCGTCGCGCGCGGCCCCCAGGGCGGCCAGGATGGCCTCCGCCTCGGCGGCGACGCGCTGCGGGGTGACCGAGGGGTGCCCGGCCCACCAGGCGTAGTGCTGGGCGGCGGCCAGTGCCTGCGGGGAGCCCTCGGCGGCGGCCTCCGCCGCCAGTCCGTCCACGAGGGCCAGTTGCCGGCTCACGCCCGCCGCGAGGCGGTGGTGCGCGGCGACGGGAACGGCGAGCCCGACGGCCACGATCTCGCCGAGGGCGGCGTCGCCGTGGGTGTCGCCGATGAGGGCCGGCAGGTGCGACGGGTGCGGGCACTCGCCGCCCAGGGCCACGGCGAAGCGCAGCGCCTCCTGCGCCGAGGCGCCGAGGCGGGAGGCGAGCAGGACCGCGGGGGCGGCGCTCTCGGCGAGCGAGGGCAGCGGCACGTGCGAGGCCGACGCCCCCGGCCGGGCGTCGAAGGGCGCGTCGACGGGCAGCCCGTCGACGGCCTCGACGTCGCCCCACACCGACTCGTCGGCCGCGAGGATCTCCGCCCCGAGGGCGTCGCGCTGCCGCAGCAGCGCACCGGCCTGGACGAAGCGCAGCGGCAGGCCCTCCGACTCGAACCACAGGTCGGCCGCCCAGGCGGTCTCCTCCTCCTCCAGAGGGCGGCCCGCGGAGAACTCCAGCAGCTCCAGGCAGGCGACCCGGGTCAGTCCCGGGAGGAAGACCTCCTCGACCAGGGAGTCGCTGGAGGGGGCCGGCACGTCGGGGGTGGCGGACATCACGAAGGCGCACTCGGGCGCCGCCGCGAGCAGTTCCTCCAGGGAGGCGCCGCCGAACTCCAGGTCGTCCAGGACGACGACCGCGCCGACCTCGCGGAGCAGTTCGAGCAGCCGGCTGCGGTCGGGGCGGTAGTCCTCGGCTTCGTAGATGGTGCCGAAGAGTTCCTGCAGCAGGTCGCTGGGGGTCCGGCGGTAGCCGGAGAGCCGGATCACGCCGTCGGGGGCGAGGTCCACGCAGGCCTCGGCGACCGCGTCGAGCAGCACGCTGCGGCCGGCGCCGGAGGGCCCGGTCACGCGCACCGAGCGGCCCCGGGAGAGCAGCCGCACCAGGCGCTCGCGCTCCTCCCCGCGCTCCAGCAGCGGGAGCTCGGGGGCGAGGGGCCCCGGCGGCGCCGTCGGCCGGGCGGCCGCGGTGAGCGCCGCGCGTTCCTGCGCCGCGCGCCGTACGGGCGCGGGCAGGCCGCCGGGGGCGAGGGAGCTGACCTCGCTGCCGTCGACGGGATTGAGGGTCAGCCTGTAGTCACCGACCACGAGTTCGACGACGCGTGGCGCGTCGCCGTCCGCCGTGGCCGCCCCGAGCTCGAGGGCGAGCGGGTCGCGCGGCGGCCGGCCGACGCGCGGGGCCGGCGCGGTGCCGTCCTCCGCGCCCACGGCGGGCGTCGCGTCGGCAAAGCTCGTGGAGTCCTGTTGTGCGCCGTACTCGTCACCGGTCATGTCGGGTCCGTGTGGGTCCATTAGTCTCCGCCCCCCATGTGCGTCGCAGCGGGGCCCCACCGGGCCCGCGGTTCCGCCGTTGGACCGGTCCGGCTCCCCTCCTCGGCGTACGGGGTTGAGGCACGCCGGAACCGAACCCTAAACCTTCCCACAGTATGTGCGAAGCCCAGGGCGGCCATGCCGCCCTTGCGTCCGAATCTGTCCCGGGTTGCCGCTTCCGTGCCGACGCGCCCGGTGGGTGCCCTAGGTCCGCGGCAGTGCTTCTGCCGCGATTCCCCCCTCGATGACCAGGATGCGGTGCAGCCTCGTGGCGACCAGCAGCCGCTGCATCTGCGCCGGCACGCCCCGCAGGACGAGACGCCGGTCCGCCCGGCCGCAGCGGCGGTGCGCCCCCATGATGACCCCCAGGCCCGTCGCGTCCCACGAGTCGAGTTCGGTCAGGTCGAGCACGAGGTCGCCGTGGCCCCCGTCCACCGCGCTGTGCAGGACCTTGCGGGCGTCCGCCGCGGTGCGGACGTCGAGGCGGCCCCCGACGACCAGCTCGGCGTGATCGCCCCTGATGTGCATTACGCCTCCCCGTGAAGTGAATGGGTGGAAACTGCCGTGGTTCTACGTAACTGACGGTCCGTCGTACGAAGAGGTTGCCGTCTGTGAGCGAACCGATACCGAATTCACCCTTGCGAGTGACAGGAGAGGTCCGAGGGGCCCAGCCCGCCGGGCATCCGCACCGGGCCGGGCCCTTCGGGTTGACGCTCCGTCAGTACCGGTAGAAGCCCTCGCCGCTCTTGCGGCCGAGCGCGCCCGCGTCCACCATGCGCCGCATGAGCTCCGGCGGGGCGAACTTCTCGTCCTGCGACTCGGTGTAGATGTTGTCGGCGGCGTGCAGCAGGATGTCGACGCCGGTGAGGTCGGCGGTCGCCAGCGGGCCCATCGCGTGGCCGAAGCCGAGCCTGCAGGCGACGTCGATGTCCTCGGCCGTGGCGACGCCCGACTCGTAGAGCTTGGTGGCCTCGACGACCAGCGCCGCGATCAGCCGGGTGGTGACGAAGCCGGCCACGTCCCGGTTGACGACGATGGTCGTCTTGCCGACCTCCTCGGCGAAGGCCTTGGCGCGCGCCAGGGTCTCGTCGCTGGTCTTGTAACCGCGCACCAGCTCGCACAGCTGCATGAGCGGCACCGGCGAGAAGAAGTGGGTGCCGACCACGCTCTCAGGGCGCTCCGTCACCGCGGCGATCTTGGTGATCGGGATGGCGGAGGTGTTGGAGGCCAGCACCGCGTCCGCCTTGGCGATCTTGTCGAGGGCGCGGAAGATCTCCTGCTTGACCTCGATCTTCTCGAAGACGGCCTCGACGACGATGTCGGCGCCGGCGGCCGCGTCCAGGTCGGTGGTGGTGGTGATGCGCGCGAGCGCGGCGGCCGCGTCCTCGGCGGCGAGCTTGCCCTTGGCGACGAACTTCTCGTAGGACGCCTCGATCCCGCCCTTGCCCCGGGCCAGCGCCTCGTCCGTGATGTCACGCAGGACGACCTCGTAACCCGCCTGTGCGGACACCTGCGCGATGCCGGAGCCCATCAGGCCGGCTCCGATGACGGCGAGCTTCTTCGCCACGGCACACACCTATCTTCTCGATGCTGTTGCCGGGACCTTAACGTCGCTCCGCGGAGGAGCGCAGCAGGAAGAGAGGCGGGTCACCCTGTGTCCTTCGTCGCACAGTTGAGGGCCCCGGCGCCCAGTTGCTGCCGCACCGCGTCCAGTTTGGCCGGGACCGCCCCCGGAGTCCGCCTCCGCGTCCCCCGCCGCGGTCCCGCCACGGGGCGCGGCCGGAGCGCGGCCGGGGCGCGGCCTGACTACGCTCGACACATGGTCAATCTGACGCGCATCTACACGCGGACCGGGGACGACGGCACCACCGCCCTCGGCGACATGAGCCGCACGGCCAAGACCGACAGCCGCATCTCGGCCTACGCGGACGCCAACGAGGCGAACGCCGTGATCGGTGTGGCGCTCGCGCTCGGCGCGCTCCCGCAGGAGGTCTCGACCGTCCTCGTACGGGTCCAGAACGACCTCTTCGACGTCGGCGCCGACCTCGCGACACCCGTCGTCCCGGACCCCAAGTACCCGCCGCTGCGCGTCGAGCAGTCCTACGTGGACCGGCTGGAGGCGGACTGCGACCGCTTCCTGGAGGAGCTGGAGAAGCTGCGCAGCTTCATCCTTCCCGGCGGCACCCCGGGCGCCGCGCTGCTCCACCAGGCGTGCACGGTCGTCCGCCGCGCCGAGCGCTCCACGTGGGCCGCGCTGGAGGAGCACGGCGAGACGATGAACCCGCTCACCGCCACCTACCTCAACCGGCTGTCCGACCTGCTGTTCATCCTGGCCCGCACGGCCAACAAGGAGGTCGGCGACGTGCTGTGGGTGCCCGGCGAGAACCGCTGACCCCGCCCGCTCAGACGCGCGGCGAGGCGGCCGGCTCCCGCTTGGGCCACAGCGTGTAGCTCGCCGCGACGACGGCGTGGATCCCGGCCGTCACCCCCATCCGCACCTGCCACTCCCCCAGGGCCGCCGTGCGCCCGGCGTCCGCGACAAGCCATACGGCCAGCTGCAGCAGGGCGGCGGCGACGGCCGTGGAGACCGCGGTACGGCCGAGCAGCCGCCACTCGTGCACGGCCCGGGCCCTGCCGTACTTCGGCGCCGGAGGGGGCTTCGGGCCGCCCGCGTAGCGGTGCGCGAAGCGGGCGTCGGCCCAGCGGACGACGGAGTGGCCGTAGCCGGCGGAGAAGCCCACGTAGGCGGCGGCCAGACCGTGCCGCGCGGCGGCCGTGCCACCGTCGCGCAGGTCGGCCACCGCGGCGGCCAGCAGCACCAGGTCCACCAGGGGCACGCACACCAGCAGGGCCGCGCCCGCCCGGGGCAGGCGCAGCAGGTAGCGCACGGCGAGCCCGGCGCCGAGCAGCACCCAGAAGGCGATCTCGCACCCGATGATCAGCGTCACCAACATGCCGCAAGGCTCCCCCGACGGCGTCGCGCGGCGCGTCGTCGGCGCTGATGAGTCCCGGCTGCATCCTTCGGTGTACGTACCGGCTCCGACCCCCGGTGGACGCGCGGCGTCCGCGCCGCGTGCTGGGATGGGCCCATGACGACCACCGCCGCCCGGCGCCCGCACCGCGACGACGTGCTGATCGCCGCCGCGGGGCTCGCGGGGGGCCTCACGATGTGGGCGTTCGGGCTGTACACCTACTCCGGGAACCATCCGGCGGGCGACCGCGCCTGGCTGCCGCTGCTCCCGCTGGTGATCATGGCCGGATGCGAACTGCTGCGGCGGACCGCGCCCCGCGTGGCGCTCGTCGCCGGCGTGCTCACCCTCTGCGCCGACTTCGTGATCGGTTCGCTGCTGGTGACCGTGCTGATGTTCACCGACCTCGTGTACGCCGCCGTCCTGTACGGGCCCAAGCGGCTGACCCGGGTCGTCCCGGTCGGCAGCGTGCTCGGCACGGCCGCGATCACGGCCACCGCGGTGGCGGTGCACCCGGTCGCCGAGTCCCTGCTGATCGGCGTCGTCGGCGCCCTGGTCTCGGTGGCCCCCGCCTCGACGGGGGTGATCGTACGGCGGCACCGCGACGAGGCCGCCCACGAACGGCTCCGCGCGGAGCAGACCGCGCTCCTCGCCGAGCTGGACCGCCGGGAGGCGGTGGGCCGCGAGCGGGCCCGGATGGCCCGCGAACTGCACGACATGGTGGCGGGTCACCTCTCCGCGATCGCCGTCCACTCCACCGCCGCGCTGTCACTGGACCGCCATGAGGGCCCGGCCCGCGAGGCGCTGGCGGTGATCCGCGAGAACAGCGTCGCGGGCCTGTCCGAGATGCGCCGGCTGATCGGGCTGCTGCGCGACTCGGCGGGCGAGGACGGGGAGCCGGCCCCCGTCCCGCGGCTGGCCGGCCTGGACGCGCTCCTGGAGCAGATGCGCGCGGCGGCCCCGCACTCGGCCTTCGTGCTGCGCGACGAGCGCCCCGAGGGGGCCGGCCCGCTGCCCGCGCCGGTGGAACTGGCGGCCTACCGGATCGTGCAGGAGTCCCTGACCAACGTCCTGAAGCACGCGTCGCCGGGCGAGGTGCCCGTCGTGCTGCAACAGGACGGCGGGGCGCTGACGGTGACCGTGGCGAGCCCCTGCCGTAACGGCGGCGTGGCGCACCGGCCCGGTCCCCGGGCCCCCGGCTCCGGCAGCGGCCTGATCGGGATGCGGGAGCGCACCGAACTGCTGGGCGGCACCTTCGAGGCGGGCGGCGAGGGCACGACGTGGCGGGTGAGGGCGGTACTGCCCATGGAGGGGAACGCATGATCCGGGTGGTCGTCGCCGAGGACCAGTCCGCGGTACGGGCGGGGCTGGTGCTGATCCTGCGCTCGGTGCCCGACATCGAGGTGGTCGGCGAGGCGGCCGACGGGGAGGCCGCGGTCCGCGTCGCCCGCGAGCTGCGCCCGGACGTGATCCTCATGGACCTCCAGATGCCCCGGCTGGACGGGGTCTCCGCGACCCGCGAGATCGTCGCGGAGGGGCTGGCCGACGTACTCGTGCTCACCACGTTCGACCTGGACGAGTACGTCTTCGGGGCGCTGCGCGCGGGCGCCGCCGGATTCCTGCTGAAGGACACCGAGGCGGATCAGCTGATCGAGGGCGTACGGCTGGTGGCGCGCGGCGAGGGAATGATCGCGCCCGCGGTGACCCGCCGGCTGATCGGCGAGTTCGCCCGCCCGCGGCCGCGTCCGGCCGCCGACCGTGCCGTCCTCGGCCCGCTGACGCCGCGGGAGCGGGAGGTGCTGGTCTGCGTGGGCGAGGGCCTGTCCAACGCGGAGATCGCGGCACGTCTGGAGATGGCGGAGGCCACGGCGAAGACGCACGTCAGCCGCATGCTGGCCAAGCTGGGGCTGCGCAGCCGCCTGCAGGCGGCGGTCCTCGCGCGGGAATTGGGGCTGCCGGAGCGGCCCTAGGACCGGCCGGGGAGGCGCGCTTCGTCCGGGCGGAACCCCAGCCGGCGGGAAGGCGGTACTCCTACCTACGCCACATTGCCCCTCCCCCAGACTTCGTCCGGGGGGACCCCCAACCATCGGAGAAGGCGGTACTGCTACCTACGCCACATTGACCCGCTGGCCCGGAGGGGCGGCCTCGAGCCAGGCGAGAAAGCCGGTGAGGGCGTCGTCGCTCATGGCGAGTTCCAGGCGGGTGCCGCGGTGCTCGCACACCAGGATGACGGCGTCGGACAGGAGCGCCAGCTCCTCCTGGCCCTCGGGGGCGCGGCGGTGGAGCACCTCGATGGCGGAGCGTTCCAGCACCCGGCGCGGCCGGGGCGCGTAGGAGAAGACCCGGAACCACTCGATCCGGTCACCGCTGTAGCGGGCCACGCCGTACGCCCAGCCCTTGCCGGAGGGTTTGTCGGCGCCGGTGGGCGGCATCCGCAGGCTGCAGTCGAACGTGCCGCCGGGCCGCTGGATCAGCCGGCGCCGCAGCCCGAAGACGAACAGCCCCAGCAGCGCCACCGCCACCAGGGCCCCGCACACCTGAAAAGCGAGGATCACGCCCACCGACCTCCTCGCTCCATGTCACGAATAGGGATACTGCAGCCGCGGGACACCCTCACGGGCCTCCCGCGGCTCATGGCCCACTGGGCCGGAGGCTCAGCGCGACCCGCTGGTCGCGGCGATCAGCCGGACCTCGGCCCGGCGCTCACCGGCGGCGTCGGCGTCGGCCTTCGCGCGCTCCAGAGCCCGCTCCGCACGCTGGACGTCGATCTCCTCGGCGAGCTCGGCGATCTCCGCCAGCACCGACAGCTTGTTGTCCGCGAAGGAGATAAAGCCTCCATGCACCGCCGCGACGACGGTGCCGCCCTCGCTGGTGCGGATCGTCACCGGACCGGACTGGAGCACGCCCAGCAGCGGCTCGTGGTTCGGCATGACGCCGATGTCGCCGGACTCGGTGCGTGCGACGACAAGTGTGGCCTCGCCGGACCAGACACGGCGGTCCGCTGCGACCAGCTCGACGTGCAGCTCAGCCAAGATGGCTCCTCGGGTCGGCACCCGCCGCCGTCCGGCGGGTGCATAAAACAAAGGATAACGGGGGTGCGGCAAGGGGGCGGACACAGGGTCCGCCCCCTGCCACGGTGAGCCGTCAGGCGACGGGCGTCAGCTGACGCCGAGCTCGCGGGCGTTGCGCTCGAGGTCCTCGATGCCGCCGCACATGAAGAACGCCTGCTCAGGGAAGTGGTCGTACTTACCGTCGGCGATGGCGTTGAACGCGGAGATCGACTCCTCCAGCGGGACGTCGGAGCCGTCGATGCCGGTGAACTGCTTCGCCGCGTGGGTGTTCTGCGACAGGAAGCGCTCGATCCGGCGGGCGCGGTGGACGGTGAGCTTGTCCTCCTCGCCCAGCTCGTCGATACCGAGGATCGCGATGATGTCCTGGAGGTCCTTGTACTTCTGCAGGATCCCCTTGACGCGCATGGCGCACTCGTAGTGGTCCGCCGCGATGTAGCGGGGGTCCAGGATGCGGGACGTCGAGTCCAGCGGGTCGACCGCCGGGTAGATGCCCTTCTCCGAGATCGGACGGGACAGAACGGTCGTCGCGTCCAGGTGGGCGAAGGTGGTCGCCGGCGCCGGGTCGGTCAGGTCGTCCGCGGGGACGTAGATCGCCTGCATCGAGGTGATCGAGTGACCACGGGTCGAGGTGATGCGCTCCTGGAGGAGGCCCATCTCGTCCGCGAGGTTCGGCTGGTAACCCACCGCGGAGGGCATGCGGCCGAGCAGCGTGGAGACCTCGGAGCCGGCCTGCGTGAAGCGGAAGATGTTGTCGATGAAGAACAGCACGTCCTGCTTCTGCACATCGCGGAAGTACTCCGCCATGGTCAGACCGGCCAGCGCCACCCGCAGACGGGTGCCCGGGGGCTCGTCCATCTGGCCGAAGACCAGCGCCGTCTTGTCGAGGACGCCGGACTCCTCCATCTCCTGGATGAGGTCGTTGCCCTCACGGGTGCGCTCGCCGACGCCGGCGAACACGGAAACGCCCTCGTGCAGCTTCGCCACACGCATGATCATTTCCTGGATGAGGACGGTCTTGCCGACACCGGCGCCACCGAACAGACCGATCTTGCCGCCCTTGACGTACGGGGTCAGCAGGTCGACGACCTTCAGGCCGGTCTCGAACATCTCGGTCTTGGACTCGAGGTCCTCGAACTTCGGCGCCTTGCGGTGGATCGTCCAGCGCTCGCCGACGTTGGCGTTCTCCTCGGGGACGTTCAGCACCTCACCGAGGGTGTTGAACACCTTGCCCTTGGTGAAGTCGCCGACCGGGACGGTGATGCCCGTGCCGGTGTCGCTCACCACGGCCTGGCGGACCAGGCCGTCGGTGGGCTGCATGGAGATGGCGCGGACCAGGCCGTCGCCCAGGTGCTGGGCGACCTCGAGGGTCAGCGTCTTCTTCTTGCCGTCCTCGGCCGGGTCGGCGACCTCGACGGTGAGGGCGTTGTAGATCTCCGGCATGGCGTCGACGGGGAACTCCACGTCGACGACCGGGCCGATGACCCGGGCGACGCGGCCCGTGGCAGCGGCCGTCTCAACAGTGGTGGTCATGTTTAGTCACTCCCCGCAGACGCGTCGGCCAGGGCGCTGGAGCCACCGACGATCTCGCTGATTTCCTGGGTGATTTCGGCCTGGCGGGCCTGGTTGGCAAGCCGCGTGAGCGTCTTGATGAGCTCCTCGGCGTTGTCGGTCGCCGACTTCATCGCCCGGCGGCGGGCGGCGTGCTCGGAAGCGGCACCCTGCAGCAGCGCGTTGAAGATCCGGCTCTCGACGTACCGCGGCAGCAGCGCGTCCAGGACGCCCTCCGCCGACGGCTCGAAGTCGTACAGGGGGAGGATCTCCCCCTCCTTGCGGGCCTCGCCACCGGTGGCGTCGTCCAGGGAGAGCGGCAGCAGCCGCCTCTCCACCGGCGCCTGCGTCAGCATCGACACGAACTCCGTGAAGACGATGTGCAGTTCGTCGACGCCGCCGTCGGCCGTGTCCTTGAGGACCTGGTCGATCAGCGGGTCGGCCACCGACTTGGCGTCCGCGTACACCGGCTTGTCGGTGAACCCGGTCCACGATCCGGCGATCGGGCGCTCACGGAAGCCGTAGTACGCCACGCCCTTGCGGCCGATGATGTAGTGCACGACCTCCTTGCCCTCCGCGCGCAGCCGCTCGGTGAGCCGGTCGGCAGCCTTGATCGCGTTGGACGAGTAGCCGCCGGCCAGACCGCGGTCGCTCGTGACGAGCAGCACCGCGGCACGGGTCGGGTTCTCGGCCTCGGTGGTCAGCGGGTGGTTCGTGTTGGAACCGGTCGCGACCGCCGCCACCGCGCGGGTGAGCTCATCGGCGTACGGGGACGATGCCGCGACCTGGCGCTGGGCCTTGACGATCCGGGACGCGGAGATCATCTCCATCGCCTTCGTGATCTTCTTGGTCGCGGTGACTGTCTTGATGCGGCGCTTGTATACCCGAAGCTGGGCGCCCATGCTCAGCCCTCACCCAGCAGCTTGCCGTCCGAGGTCTCGAACTGCTTCTTGAACTCCACGACCGCGTCGGTCAGGGCCTCGACGGTGTCGTCGCCGAGCTTGCCGGTCTCGGCGATGCTCAGCAGCAGGTCCTTCTTCTCACGGCGGAGGTAGTCCAGCAGCTCGCGCTCGAAGCGGCGGATGTCCTCGACCGGGACGTCGTCCAGCTTGCCGGTGGTGCCGGCCCAGATGGAGACGACCTGGTCCTCGATCGGGAACGGCGCGTACTGGCCCTGCTTGAGCAGCTCGACCATGCGCTTGCCGCGCTCCAGCTGCGCCTTGGAGGCCGCGTCCAGGTCGGAACCGAAGGCGGCGAACGCCTCCAGCTCACGGTACTGGGCGAGGTCCACGCGCAGGCGGCCGGCGACCGACTTCATGGCCTTGATCTGCGCCGAGCCACCGACTCGGGAGACCGAGATACCGACGTTCAGCGCCGGGCGCTGGCCCGCGTTGAACAGGTCGGACTCCAGGAAGCACTGGCCGTCGGTGATGGAGATGACGTTGGTCGGGATGAACGCCGACACGTCGTTGGCCTTGGTCTCGACGACCGGCAGACCGGTCATCGAGCCGGCACCCAGCTCGTCGGAGAGCTTGGCGCAGCGCTCCAGCAGACGGGAGTGCAGGTAGAAGACGTCACCCGGGTAGGCCTCACGGCCCGGCGGGCGGCGCAGCAGGAGGGAGACGGCACGGTAGGCGTCGGCCTGCTTGGACAGGTCGTCGAAGACGATCAGGACGTGCTTGCCCTGGTACATCCAGTGCTGGCCGATGGCCGAGCCGGTGTACGGGGCGAGGTACTTGAAGCCGGCCGGGTCGGACGCCGGGGCCGCCACGATCGTGGTGTACTCCAGGGCGCCGGCCTCCTCCAGCGAGGCGCGCACGCCCGCGATGGTGGAGCCCTTCTGACCGATGGCGACGTAGATGCAGCGGACCTGCTTCTTCGGGTCGCCGGAACGCCAGTTGTCGCGCTGGTTGATGATCGTGTCGATCGCCAGGGCCGTCTTGCCGGTCTGGCGGTCGCCGATGATCAGCTGACGCTGGCCGCGGCCGATCGGGGTCATCGCGTCGACGGCCTTGAGGCCGGTCTGCATCGGCTCGTGGACGGACTTACGGGCCATGACGCCGGGAGCCTGCAGCTCCAGGGCGCGACGGCCTTCGGTCTCGATCTCGCCGAGGCCGTCGATCGGGTTGCCGAGCGGGTCGACGACGCGACCCAGGTATCCCTCGCCGACGGCGACCGAGAGCACCTCACCGGTGCGCTGCACCGGCTGGCCCTCCTCGATGCCGCTGAACTCGCCGAGGACGATCGCGCCGATCTCGCGCTCCTCGAGGTTGAGGGCGAGACCGAGGGTGCCGTCCTCGAACTTCAGCAGTTCGTTCGCCATCGCCGAGGGCAGACCCTCGACCTTGGCGATACCGTCGCCGGCCAGGCTGACCGTTCCGACCTCCTCGCGCGAGGCCGCGTCCGGCTGGTACGACTGGACAAAGTTCTCCAGCGCGTCCCGGATCTCCTCCGGCCGGATCGTGAGCTCCGCCATCTGGGTTCCCTGCTCTCCTTGTTGGGCCCGAAGTATTCGCTACGGCCCAACTCGGGCCGCTGGTACTGCTCTTTGAGTTGGTGGCTGGTTCAGCCGGCCATCCGGCGGCTCGCCTCTTCGAGGCGGTCCGCGATGGTCCCGTCGATGACCTCGTCGCCGACCCGAACCGAGATGCCGCCGCGGACCGCGGGGTCCACGTCGAGGTTCAGGTGCACCTGCCGGCCGTAGATCGTGGCCAGCGCGGCACCGAGGCGCTGCTTCTGCCGGTCGTTCAGCGGTACCGCCGACACCACGACCGCAACCGTGCGGTTACGGCGCGTCGCCGCCAGCTTGGACAGGGCGTCGATCCCTGCCTCCAGGCTACGGCCTCGCGGGTGGGTCACGAGACGGACCACGATCCGCTCCGTGACCGGGTTGGCGCGGCCGCCCAGCAGCGAGTGCAGCAGGGCCGCCTTGGCCTGGCCGCCCGCGGCGCGGTCGGTCAGCGCCGCCCGCAGCTCGCTGCTGCCGGAGACGATGCGGCCGAAGCGGAACAGCTCGTCCTCGACGTCGTCGAGGTGGCCCGCCCGCTCCGCGGCGATCAGGTCGGCGCCGTAGGACAGCTCCTCCAGCGCGTCGACCAGGTCACGCGACTGCGACCAGCGGCTGCGGACCATGCCCGAGACCAGGTCGGACGTCTCGCCGCCGATCTGCCCGCCGAGGACCGCCTGCGCCAGGCCCGCCTTGGCCTCACCCGGCTGGGCCGGGTCGGTCAAGGCGCGGCGCAGCGAACCCTCGCGGTCGAGCAGCCCCGTGACGGCGGCCAGCTCCTCGGCGAGCTTCGCCGCGTCGACGGACGTGCTGCCCGTCACCGCGTCGAGGCGCTCGCGCGCGGTGGCCAGTGCCTCGCGGCTCGCTCCGTTCATCGCGCGGCCTCGGCCTTCTCCTCGAGCTCGTCGAGGAAGCGGTCGATCACGCGGCTCTGGCGGGCGGTGTCCTCGAGGGACTCACCGACGATCTTGCCGGCCAGGTCGGTGGCGAGCTTGCCGACGTCCTGGCGCAGGGCGTGCGCGGCGGACCGGCGATCGGCCTCGATCTGGGCGTGACCGGCGGCGATGATCTCCTCGCGCTGCCGCTGGCCTTCCGCACGCATCTCGGCGATGAGCGCGGCGCCCTGCTCCTGCGCCTCCTGGCGCAGACGCGCGGCCTCGTGGCGGGCCTCGGAGAGCGACTGCTTGTACTCCTCGAGGGTCCGCTGAGCCTCGGCCTGTGCGGCCTCGGCCTTCTCCATGCCGCCCTCGATGGCCTCGCGGCGCTCGTCCAGAACCTTGTTGATGTTCGGGAGGAGCTTCTTGGCGAGGAAGAAGAAGACGATGGCGAAGGCGATGAGACCGATGACGAGCTCTGGGATCGGCGGGATGAGGGGGTTCTCCGCCTCCTCGGCCGCCAGCTGTGCCAGGGCGTTCACATCAGTGCCTTCCGTCGAAAGGGGTTGGTCTCGTCAGCCCGGACTCAGGAGGTCGGGTAGACGAACGGCATGACCAGACCGATCAGCGCGAGCGCCTCACAGAAGGCGAAGCCGAGGATCTGGTTGGCGCGGATCAGGCCGGCGGCCTCGGGCTGGCGGGCGAGCGCCTGCGTACCGTTGCCGAAGATGATGCCGATGCCGACGCCGGGGCCGATGGCCGCGAGGCCGTAGCCGATGGAGCCCAGGTTGCCGAGGATCTGGGTGGCGGCGAGGTTCACAGCGGACATGCTGTTTCTTCCTTCTCTTTCACGGACCGGTGGGGGTTGGCCACCGGACAATCGGGGGGCTGTGCGTCGTGCGGCTGCTCAGTGGTGCTCGGCGAGCGCGCCCTGCACGTAGGAGCAGGCCAGCAGCACGAAGACGTACGCCTGGACGGCCTGGATGAAGAGCTCGAAGGCGGTCATGACGATGACCATCACGAACGAGACGCTGGCGTAGGCGATGCCGATCCCGTTGAGCAGGTACCAGCTGGCGATGGTGAACAGCAGCAGCAGGACGTGCCCGGCGAACATGTTCGCGAAGAGTCGCACGGCGTGCGTGAACGGCCGCACGATGACGTTGGAGAGGAACTCCAGGCCGACGACCATCGGCAGTACCGCGCCGAGGTTCTTGTCGTAGCCGGTGATGTTCTTCCAGCCGCCGACGAAGCCGTGCTTCTTGAAGGTCAGCGACATCCAGGTGATGTACACGATCGCGGCGAGCGCGGCCGGGTAGCTGATGATCGCCGTCACGGGGAACTGGGCGATCGGCACGATCGACCACAGGTTCATGATCCAGACGAAGAAGAACAACGCCACCATGAACGGCACGTACTTCTCGCCGTCCCGCTTGCCGATCGTCTCGTAGACGATGCCGCGGCGGACGAAGTCGTAGCCGGCCTCGGCGACCATCTGCAGCTTGCCCGGGACGATCTTCGGCTTGGCGAACGCAGCCCAGAAGAAGCCGACGATCACGATGCTGCCGAGCAGCGCCAGCAGCATCGTCTTGTTGAAGTAGACGCTGCTGTCCCCGTCGCCGATCAGCGGCTTGAAGAGGAAGGAGTGCAGGCCGGGGGCCGGGAAGCCGCACCCGTCGAAGATGTGGCAGTTCGTCTCGAAGGCGAGCGTCGTTACATCACTCACCGAGAGCTCCTTCAGCGTGGCGCATAGGTACGGCAACCTCTACGTGTCGGCGCGGCACACGGCCACGGAACGGCACTGGACTGGTCTGACGGATGTGGGGGCGGCGGGTGGGCGCTGAGCCGAAGGGCTGTTGCGAAGGCATGACTGCCACCCGCGCCAGCTCTGCCGCAGTTGAGACCGGACGATAGCAAACGAGCGGAAGTCCGCCTGCACCGGCCCTGCTTTTCACGGTGAAGTTCCGGCGGAGCCGGGCTCCACGTACAGCATCTTGGTCTTCATATGAGCACGGGCCTGGGCGGCGATCCACACCAGGGTCGTGCCGAGCAGGGTGAAGGCGAACACCTGGGTGTCGAAGAGCGTCGTGTTCTTGAACACGGCCAGCACGATGGCGAGCAGCAGCAGCTGCACGGTGTAGAGCATCAGGCCCATCGCCTGGAACAGCGTGGGATAGGAACGGGCGGTGCGCTGAAGCACCGTCAGACCGATTCCCATGAACGCGATCACCACCACCGCGCCGAAGCCCGCGCCGATCGCGCCCTTGCCGCCCGCGAGTACGCCGGAGACAGCGACCGCGATCACCCCCGCGGCAACGGCGGGCACGGCGCAGTTCAGAAGCGTTCGGACGTCGTTGGACTGCATGGCGGCAGCTCCTCCGGCGAGGTTGGGAGTACAGGGGTCGTCGAGGACGAGGGTAGCCCGGCGGCGAGGACATGCCTCACGCCGGAAGACCATCGCACTAGGGTCTTTCGGCTTGATTCCGGGTTCTCGTGAACGGTATCACAAACTATTTGATGAGGTCTTTACCCGGTTCGTGTGTGACCTGTCACACGGAAGAAGTACCTCTCGCGGAGTCTCCCCGGCGCTTCGCGACGGGTGTGCTAAAGAGCGTTCGGCCTACGGACGGCTGCCCGAGCCGCGGCCGGCGTCCACCAGGGACCGTGCGCTGAGCGCGGTCGCCCCGTTGACGCCGGGGGCCTCCCCCGCGGCGATGGTGGCCGCGGCGGCGTCGTGTGCCTCCTGCGCGGCTTCCACCTGGGTACGGCGGTACCGCGGCGGGACGAACGCCTCGGCCCAGCGCGGGGCCCGGGGCCGGAAACGCGGCATGAGCAGGGCACTCAGGCCCATGGCGCTCAGCATCACGATGCCCAGGACGATCCACAGACTGGAGGAGTTGACCGAGAAGGCGACCGCGCCGAAAGCGATCAGCGCGGACCAGAAGTACATGATCCACACGGCCCGGCTGTGCGAGTGGCCGATGTCCAGCAGTCGGTGGTGGAGGTGGCCGCGGTCGGCGGCGAACGGCGACTGCCCGTTCCAGGTGCGGCGCACGATGGCCAGCACCAGGTCGGCCGCCGGGATCGCGATGAGCGTCAGCGGCAGCACCAGGGGCATGTAGACCGGCACCATGAAGTGCGTGGTGTCCCGCGTCGAACCGGTCAGGTTGGTGATGGCGTCGGGGTCGGTCTGGCCGGTGATCGAGATGGCGCCGGAGGCCAGCACCAGGCCGATCAGCATCGAGCCCGAGTCGCCCATGAAGATCCGCGCGGGATGCAGGTTGTGCGGCAGGAAGCCCAGGCACATCCCGATGAGGATGGCGCTGAACAGCGTCGCCGGGGCGGCCGCCTCGATGCCGTAGCCGTACCAGATGCGGTACGCGTACATGAAGAACGCGATCGCGGCGATGCACACCATTCCGGACGCGAGTCCGTCGAGTCCGTCGACGAAGTTGACCGCGTTGATCGTGATCACGACCAGGGCCACGGTCAGCAGGGTCGACTGCACCGGTGTGAGCGCGACGATGCCCTTGCCCGGGATCGGCAGCCACAGCACGGTGAGGCCCTGCAGCACCATCACGCCGGCCGCGATCATCTGCGCGCCCAGCTTGATCAGGGCGTCCACGCCCCACTTGTCGTCCAGCACGCCCAGCAGCCAGATCAGGCCCGCGCCGGAGAGCAGCGCCCGCGGCTCGTTGGAGAGCTCGAAGACGCTCTTGAGGTTGGTCAGGTGGGCCGCCACCAGCAGGCCCGCGCACAGGCCGCCGAACATGGCGATACCGCCGAGGCGTGGCGTGGGTTCGCGATGGACGTCGCGATCGCGGATCTCGGGCATGGCACCTGCCGCGATGGCGAACTTCCGTACCGGCCCCGTGAGGAGGTAGGTCACGGCAGCTGCCACGCACAGGGTCAAGAGGTACTCGCGCACGGGCACACCCTATTCGCGTCCGGGTGGCGACTGTAAACACAGACGAAGACTCACAGCGGGTACCCAGGGTTGCACATGCCACTCACCCGGGTGGCCCGGCCCCCCTGTGAAGCGCGTCTCAGCCGGGGTACGGGGGGAACGCCTCCACCAGTTCCGCGACCTCGCCGGCCAGTCCCCGCTCCTCCCGCAGCGCGCGCACGATCAGGTCCGCGACCTGCGGCATCTGCTCCTCGCGCATCCCCTGGGTGGTCACCGACGCGGTGCCCAGACGGATTCCGGATCCGGCCGTGCAGGGCTCCGTGTCGTACGGCAGCGTGTACTTGTCCAGCACGATCCCGGCGGCCGCGCACAGTCCGCGGGCGCGCATCCCGGTGACGCCCAGGGCCGACACGTCCGCCGCGATCAGATGGGTGTCCGTGCCGCCGGTGGCGATGCGCACGCCCTGAGCGGCGAGCGCGCCGGCGAGCGTGCGGGCGTTGGCGACGACCTGGTGCGCGTAGAGCGCGAACTCCGGCCGCGCCGCCTCGGCGAGGGCCGCCGCCTTCGCGGCGACGGCATGCATGTGCGGACCGCCCTGCGAGAAGGGGAAGACCGCCCGGTCGATGCGCTGGGCCAGGTCCGCGCCGCACAGGACGAGCCCGCCGCGCGGTCCGCGCAGCGTCTTGTGCGTGGTGGCGCACACCACGTCCGCGTACGGCACCGGGTTGGGCGCGGCGCCGCCGGCGACCAGGCCGAGCGTGTGCGCGGCGTCCACGATCAGGTACGCGCCGACGTCGTCCGCGATCTCCCGGAAGGCCGCGTAGTCGATGTGCCGGGGGTAGGCGATGCCACCGCAGACGATCGCCTTCGGGCGGTGCCGGTGTGCCAGGTCCCGCAACTGCTCGTAGTCGATCAGCCCGCCCTCCTCGAAGGTCTCGCCCCGCGTCACCCCGTATCCGGCGATGCGGAACCAGCGGCCGGAGAAGTTCGACTCGGACCCGTGGGTGAGGTGGCCGCCGTGGGCCAGCGACATCGCCAGGACGGTGTCCCCGGGGACCAGGAGGGCCGCGTAGGCGGCCAGCACGGCCGAGGAGCCGGAGTAGGGCTGCACGTTCGCGTGCGCGGCTCCGAACAGCCGTGTGGCCCTTTCCACGGCCAGCCGCTCGGCCAGGTCCACCAGTTCGCACCCGGCGTGGTGGCGGTGACCGGGGTAGCCCTCGGCGTACTTGTTGGCCAGCGGTGAGCCGAGCGCCGTCAGGACGGCCGGGGAGGTGAAGTTCTCGCCCGCGATCAACTGCAGGCACGAGGCCTGCCGCTGGGCCTCTCCGAGGAGGATGTCGGCCAGCTCCGGGTCATGGGCGCGCAGCTCGTCGAGGCCGCGGCCCCCCGCCGGGAGCGTGGGGGTGACTATGTGGGGTGAAGACGCTTCCGCGGTGGGCATGGCGGCGCTCCCGGGGGCGGCTGGGAAGGTTCTCACCTGCCACTGTTGCACCCTTCCGGACATTTCGCGCCGCGTTGTGCTCCACCGGGGGCCGGGGACTCGCCGCGGGCCGGGCCGCCGCGCCCCGGGCGCCCGTCCCGAGGGCCGCCCGCGACCCGGGGAAACCTTCCGCCCGCGCGGTCAGGCGGTGGGCGCCGGAACCCCGGTGAGCGCGGTCAGGACGGGGTCCAGCGCGTCGTGGATCTCCTCGCCGATGCTGCGGAAGAACGTCAGCGGGGCGCCGTACGGGTCGTACACCTCGTCCGCGTCGGCGGTGGGCGCCAGCAGCCACCCGCGCAGGGCCGCGGCGGCGCGCACCAGGGACCGCGCGCGCTCGGTCACGCTGCCCTCCGGCAGCGTCGCCGGGTCTATGGCCTTCACCAGCCGGGTGAACTCCTTGAGCGTGAAGGTGCGCAGACCCGCCGCGTGCCCCATGGAGATCACCTGGGCGCGGTGGTCGCGGGTCGCGGTCAGCACGAGGTCGGCGTCGATCACGTGGTCGTCGAGGAGCTCGCGTCCGAGGAAGCCCACCGGGTCGGCGGAGTACTCGGCGAGCACCGTCGCCGCGTGCGCCTCCATCGGCGCGCCCTCGTGTCCCCAGGTGCCGGCGCTCTCCACGATGATCCCCGCGGCGCCGTCACCGAGCCGCACCGTCAGCTCGTGCCGGGTCAGCCGCTCGGCCATCGGCGAGCGGCAGACGTTGCCGGTGCAGACGTGGAGGATGCGGAACGGGCGCTCGCCGTGATCCCACTGCCCGGGTATGGGCGGTGTCAATTGCCGACCTCCAGGTCGGGTACGACCTCACGGAGCTGCTCCGCGCTGATCGCGCCCGCCCGCAGCAGGACGGGCACCTTGCCGGTGACGTCCACGATGGAGGACGGCACGGCCGCGGGGGTCTGGCCGCCGTCGAGGTAGATCGCGACGGAGTCGCCGAGCATCTCCTGCGCCGCGTCGCAGTCCTGCGGCGAGGGGTGCCCGGTCAGGTTGGCGCTGGAGACGGCCATGGGGCCGGTCTCGGTCAGCAGCTCGATGGCGACCGGGTGCAGCGGCATGCGGACGGCGACGGTGCCGCGGGTGTCCCCCAGGTCCCACTGGAGCGAGGGCTGGTGACGGGCGACGAGGGTGAGCGCGCCGGGCCAGAAGGCGTCGACCAGCTCCCAGGCCTGCTCGCTGAAGTCGGTGACCAGGCCGTGCAGGGTGTTCGGGGAGCCGACCAGGACGGGTGAGGGCATGTTGCGGCCCCGGCCCTTGGCCTCCAGCAGGTCGCCGACGGCCTCGGTGTTGAACGCGTCCGCGCCGATGCCGTAGACGGTGTCGGTGGGCAGCACCACGAGCTCGCCGCGGCGTACGGCGGACGCGGCCTCGCGCAGTCCGGCAACCCGGTCCGTCGCGTCCGAGCAGTCGTAACGCCGTGCCATCAGCAGACCTCCATGACGTGCGGCGCCGTGGTCACGGCGTCGCCTTGCGGGCAGTGGTGAACCGGGGGCGGTTGTTGAGGTCGGGGTGGTCGGCGGCATCCGCCCAGCCGGCCTCCTCGGTGAAGATCCAGGGCACCTGGCCGCCCTGGGTGTCGGCGTGCTCGATGACGACGACCCCGCCCGGCCGCAGCAGCCGGTGCGCGGTGCGCTCGATGCCGCGGATGGTGTCGAGGCCGTCCTCACCGGAGAACAGCGCCATACCGGGGTCGTGGTCGCGGGCCTCCGGCGCCACGTACTCCCATTCGGTGAGCGGGATGTAGGGCGGATTGGAGATCACCAGGTCCACCTGGCCGTTGAGGTCCTGGAAGGCCTCCAGGGCGTCGCCCTGCCGCAGGTCGACCTTGCTGCCCTCGACGTTCTTGCGGGCCCACACCAGCGCCTCGTCGGACAGCTCCACCGCGTGCACCCGGCTGCGCGGCACCTCCTGTGCCAGGGCGAGCGCGATGGCGCCCGAACCGGTGCACAGGTCGACGATGAGCGGCTCGGCGACGTCCATGGCGCGCACCGCGTCTATGGCCCATCCGACGACCGACTCGGTCTCCGGTCGGGGTACGAAGACCCCGGGGCCGACCTGGAGCTCCAGGTACCGGAAGAACGCCCGGCCCGTGATGTGCTGCAGCGGCTCGCGGGCCTCGCGGCGGGCCACGGCCTCCCAGTAGCGCGCGTCGAAGTCGGCGTCGGCGACGGTGTGCAGCGCTCCGCGCTTCACCCCGTGCACATACGCCGCGAGCTCCTCGGCGTCGAACCGCGGCGAGGGAACGCCGGCGTCGGCCAGCCGCTGGGTCGCCTGGGCGACCTCGGCGAGCAGCAGGTTCACGTTCTCCGCCTCCGGTTCAGCTTCCGTCGCCTGCGGCGGCCAGCTTGGCCGCCGAGTCGGCGTCGACACACGCCTGGATCACCGCGTCCAGTTCGCCGTCGAGGACCTGGTCCAAGTTGTACGCCTTGAAGCCGACGCGGTGGTCCGAGATGCGGTTCTCCGGGAAGTTGTAGGTGCGGATGCGCTCGCTGCGGTCCACCGTCCGCACCTGGCTGCGGCGGGCGTCGGAGGCCTCGCGCTCGGCCTCCTCCTGCGCGGCGGCCAGCAGCCGGGAGCGCAGGATACGCATCGCCGACTCCTTGTTCTGCAGCTGGCTCTTCTCGTTCTGGCAGGAGACGACCAGCCCGGAGGGCAGGTGGGTGATGCGCACCGCGGAGTCGGTGGTGTTGACCGACTGGCCGCCGGGGCCCGAGGAGCGGTAGACGTCGATCCGCAGGTCGTTGGGGCCGATCTCGACCTCGACCTCGTCGGCCTCGGGGGTCACCAGCACCCCGGCGGCGGAGGTGTGGATGCGGCCCTGCGACTCGGTGGCCGGCACGCGCTGCACGCGGTGCACGCCCCCCTCGTACTTCAGCCGGGCCCAGACGCCCTGACCGGGCTCGGTGGCACCGTTGCCGCCCTTGGTCTTCACCGCGACCTGGACGTCCTTGTAGCCGCCGAGGTCGGAGGCGTTGGCGTCGATGATCTCGGTCTTCCAGCCCTGGCGCTCGGCGTAGCGCAGGTACATGCGCAGGAGGTCGCCGGCGAACAGCGCGGACTCCTCGCCGCCCTCGCCCGCCTTGACCTCCAGGATCACGTCCTTGTCGTCGCTGGGGTCGCGCGGGACGAGCAGCAGCCGCAGGCGCTCGGTGAGCTCCTCGCGCTGCTTCTCCAGCTCCTTCACCTCGGCGGCGAAGTCGGGGTCGTCCGCGGCCAGTTCCCGCGCGGTGCCGATGTCGTCGCCGGTCTGCTTCCAGCCGCGGTAGGTGCCGATGATGGGGGTCAGCTCCGCGTAGCGCTTGTTGAGCTTGCGCGCGTTGGCCTGGTCGGCGAAGACCGCCGGGTCGGCAAGCTTCTTCTCGAGGTCGGCGTACTCGCCGATCAGTTCCTCGACCGCCTCGAACATCAGGATCCCTGCTTCTGGAAGGGGTGAACGCCGGTGAACCAGCCTGGGACGACAAAGCGCCGGTCCGGCCGCCGGAGGATATCCGGGCAGCCGTGGACCGGCGCTTTCGGGTCGCTACTTCTTGGCGGACCCGGCCGCCTTGCCGAAGCGGGCCTCGAAGCGGGCCACACGGCCACCGGTGTCGAGGATCTTCTGCTTGCCCGTGTAGAACGGGTGGCACGCGGAGCAGACGTCGGCACGGATGACGCCGTCCTTCACGGTGCTGCGGGTGGTGAACGAGGCGCCGCAGGTGCAGCTGACCTGGGTCTCCACGTACTCCGGGTGGATGTCGCGCTTCAAGGGGTTCTCCTAGTGTTCGGGAGGGTCCCGGGTCGTGCCGCGGGCTTGCGTCACGTGAACCGGGGCCGACGTACCAGTCTGCCAGCACTGGCCGCATCTCCCCAAACCGGGGGCCGCGGTGATCTATTCCGGTCCGCCGGCGGACGCCTGCGAGGAGCTCCTGACCACACCGTTCGTGTCGACGTCGTCACCTGCCGAGCCCTTGGTGGCGGACCTGGGGATCGGCTTGTCGGCCCGCAGCGCCGCCCAGACCTGCTCCGCCTGGTCGGTGATGGGCAGTACGCGGTTGGGGTCGGCGGGGTCGTAGCGCACCGGCATCGTGACCATGCCGATGTCCTTGGACCCCAGCCCCTTCAGGCTCTCCCCGAGGCCGACCAGCTTCTTGACGGACGCCAGCTCCGAGTCGGTGGTGATGGCACCGGTGGCGGTGTCAGCGATCTCGTAGAGCCGGGTCGGCGAGCTCAGCAGCCCGATGCCGTTCACCCGGTCCACCAGGGCCTTCAGGAAGGCCTGCTGCAGCCTTATGCGGCCCAGGTCGCTGCCGTCCCCCACACCGTGCCGGGTCCGCACCAGGCCGAGGGCCTGCTTGCCGTCGAGGTGGTGCGTGCCGGCCGGCAGGTGCAGGTGGCTGCGGTCGTCGCTGATGGCCTGGCTGGTGGTGACGGTGACCCCGCCGAGGGCGTCGATCAGGTGCTGGAAGCCGGAGAAGTCGACCTCGATGTAGTGGTCCATGCGGATGCCGGTCATCGTCTCGGCCGTCTTGACCGCACAGGCCGGGCCGCCGATCGCGTACGCCTCGTTGAACATCTCGCCGCTGCGGGGCGGGGCGGTGCCGCCGCCCGGCTCGGCGCAGGCGGGCCGGTCGACGAGGGTGTCGCGGGGGATGCTGACCACGCTCGCCCGGTCGTGCCCCTGGTAGACGTGGACGATCATCGCGGTGTCGGAGCGGGCGGTGCCGTCGTCCGTGCCGCCGCCGGCCTTCTGGTTGCTGCCCGAACGGGAGTCCGAGCCCAGGACGAGGATGTCCATCGAGCCGTTGTCGACGTCGGCCGGCCGGTCGCGCCCGAGGAGGGCGTTGATGTCGATGCCCCTGATGTTGCCGTTGAGCTTGAGGTAGAGGCATCCGACGGCGGTCGTGGTCAGCAGCAGGAACGTCGCCACGACCCAGGCGGTGATCCGCAGGGCCCGCCGGCGGGGGCTGCGCAGGCTCGGGCTGCGAAGGCGTCGCCGGGCGGCTCGTCCGTCGTCCGCGTGCTCGGGCATCGGCTCCTCTTGTCCTGATTCGACTCCTTATGATCGGGATACCCCATCCGGTGATCAGCCACGCGAGGGGGTGCCCGCAGGGCTATGACAGCGGGTCCGGGGCCGCCCCGCAGCGGGACGCGCCGGACACCGCCGCAGGTGAGAGCCATCCGGTCGGTGCCACGGCGGACCCGGACGCCGCCGGCGGCCGCGTACGACGGAAGGCCGGTCCCGTCACCGAAGTGACCGGACCGGCCTCCTGAGCCGTGCCGACGCCGGGGCGTCAGTCGTTGTTGCCACCCGGGGTGGTCTTGGCGATCTGCATCAGGAACTCGGCGTTGGACTTGGTCTGCTTCATCTTGTCCAGCAGCAGCTCGATCGCCTGCTGCGAGTCGAGCGCGTGCAGCACCCGGCGGAGCTTCCAGGTGATGTTCAGCTCGTCCGGAGCCAGCAGGATCTCCTCCTTGCGGGTACCGGACGGGTCGACGTCCACCGCCGGGAAGATCCGCTTGTCCGCGAGCTTCCGGTCGAGCTTGAGCTCCATGTTGCCGGTGCCCTTGAACTCCTCGAAGATCACCTCGTCCATGCGCGAGCCGGTCTCGACCAGCGCGGTGGCCAGGATGGTCAGCGAGCCGCCGTCCTCGATGTTGCGCGCGGCACCGAAGAAGCGCTTCGGCGGGTACAGCGCGGTCGAGTCGACACCACCGGACAGGATGCGGCCGGAGGCGGGCGCCGCGAGGTTGTACGCGCGGCCCAGACGGGTGATGGAGTCCAGCAGGACGACGACGTCGTGGCCCAGCTCCACCAGCCGCTTGGCGCGCTCGATGGCGAGCTCGGCGACGGTGGTGTGGTCCTCGGCGGGACGGTCGAAGGTCGAGGAGATGACCTCGCCCTTCACCGACCGCTGCATGTCGGTGACCTCTTCCGGACGCTCGTCGACGAGGACGACCATCAGGTGGCACTCGGGGTTGTTGCGGGTGATCGCGTTGGCGATGGCCTGCATGATGATCGTCTTACCGGTCTTCGGCGGGGCCACGATCAGGCCGCGCTGGCCCTTTCCGATCGGGGCGACCAGGTCGATGATCCGGGTGATCAGCTGGCCGGGCTCGTTCTCCAGCCGCAGCCGCTCCTGCGGGTACAGCGGGGTGAGCTTGTTGAACTCGGGGCGTCCGCGGCCGCTCTCCGGCGCCATGCCGTTGACGGAGTCCAGGCGCACCAGCGCGTTGAACTTCTCGCGGCGCTCGCCGTCCTTCGGCTGCCGGACGGCACCCGTGACGTGGTCGCCCTTGCGCAGGCCGTTCTTGCGGACCTGGGCGAGCGAGACGTACACGTCGTTCGGGCCGGGCAGGTAGCCCGAGGTCCGGATGAACGCGTAGTTGTCGAGGATGTCCAGGATGCCGGCGACCGGGATCAGGACGTCGTCGTCGGCGACCTGCGGCTCGCCCGCGAAGTCGTCGCGGCGGTTGCCACCGCGGCCGCGGCGGTCGCGGTAACGGCCCCTGCGGCGGCGGCCGCCGCTCTCGTCGTCGTAGTCGTCCTGGCCGCCCTGGGGGCCGCCGCCCTGCTGCTGACGCTGCTGGCCGCCGTCCTGCTGCTGACGCTGCTGGCCGCCGTCCTCGCCGCCCTTGCGGCGGTCGCGCTGCCGGTCCCGCTGACGGTCGCGGCGGCTCTCGCGGCGGTCGTCGCCGCCCTTGCCCTCACCGGACTTGCCCTCGGCGCTGTCCACGGCGGCCTCGGCACGGCCCTCGGGGGACTGCTCGGACTTGGCGGACTCCGCCTTGCCCTTGGCCGCGGACGCGGCCTTCTCGCCGGCCGGCTGGCCGGGGATCTCGATCTGCTTCGGCTGCTGCTCGGCGCCCTGGCTGCCGGCCTCGGCGGATTCACCCGTACGGGTACGCGAGGTGGCCCGGCGCTTCGGCTTCTCGGCGGCGGGCGCGCCCTCGGCGGCGGAGGCCTTGGCGCCGCCGCCGGACTGCGCGGCCTTGATGGTCTCGATGAGCTGGCTCTTGCGCATCCGCGCGGTGCCCTTGATGCCGAGACCGGAGGCGAGCTGCTGCAGCTCGGCCAGGACCATGCCCTCAAGACCGGTACCCGCGCGACGGCGCCGCGCGGCGGGGGCAGTGGCAGCACCGGTGGCAGGCGCGGCAGCATCGGACGCGGCGACAGGGCTGTCTGCGCGTACGCCCATCAGATCGGTGGTGTCGCTCACGAAGGGTCCTTCCCTGGAGCGGACGTCGGCCTGTCTGGCTCGGCGACCGGTCGTGCTGTCCGGATCCGGTCCTTATCACTTGCGCCGGACCCGGGGCGGTGGTCCGCCTGATGGCGGAGGAAATGATGTGGAACAAAAAAACACAGTTACCGGCGAGGTGAGAGTTCACTCTCGGGTGAAATGTCACCCGCGCCGTCTCCGGAGCGTGCTCGGCACTGCCCAGGCAGGCTGCCTATGCGGTGTGGGAGGCTCCCGGAAGAATGGGCGGTCCCGATGCGGGACACAAGGCACCGGGACAACAGGTCCAGCAGGCGGGTGCCTGAGTCCACGGGTGCAGCAATGAGATTAACACTACCGGATCCAACAAACATTCCCCCTCTCTACGACCGGCAATCGTGTCACTGCCCCACAGCGAGCGGCAGCACACTCGCCCCCGCCGCGTCGAGGGCCAGACGGTTCGCCGCCCACCCCTCGCCCGCGAGCCGGGAGACCTTGTCGGCGGTTTCCTCGTCCGCCAGCGCGAGCACCGTGGGTCCCGCACCCGAGATGACGGCGGGGACGCCTTCGGCGCGCAGTCGGTTCACCAGTGCCGTGCTCTCCGGCATCGCGGGCGCCCGGTACTCCTGGTGCAACCGGTCCTCGGTGGCGGGCAGCAGCAGGTCGGGCCGCCGGGTGAGGGCCTCGACGAGGAGCGCGGCGCGTCCCGCGTTGACCGCGGCGTCCACGTGCGGGACGGTGCGCGGCAGCAACCCCCGGGCGGTCTCGGTCAGCAGCGGCCTGCCCGGCACGAAGACCACCGGAACGACCGACTCGGCGGGGTCCATCCGGACCGCGTGGGCGGCGCCGCCCTCGGTCCAGGCCAGCGTGAAGCCGCCGAGCAGACAGGCGGCGACGTTGTCCGGGTGGCCCTCGATCTCGTTGGCCAGTTCCAGCAGAGCGGCGTCGTCGAGCTTGTCCTGCCCGCCTATCGTCACCGCGCGGGCGGCCATGATGCCGGCGCAGATGGCGGCGGAGGAGGAGCCCAGTCCGCGGCCGTGCGGAATGCGGTTGGCGCACACCACCTCCAGGCCGCGCGGCTGCCCGCCGAGCAGGTCGAAGGCGGTCCGCAGGGAGCGTACGACCAGGTGGTTCTCGTCGCGGGAGAGCGAGTCGGCGCCTTCGCCGGCGATGTCGACGTGCAGACCGGAGTCGGCCACCCGGACCACGACGTCGTCGTAGAGTCCGAGCGCCAGGCCGAAGGCGTCGAAGCCCGGTCCGAGATTGGCGCTGGTCGCGGGGACGCGCACTCGGACGGCGGCGGCGCGGAAGGCTGGTCCGGCCATCGTTCGATGACTCTCCTTGTTTCACGGGCGTTTGCGCCTCGCGATGCCGCGGCATCGTTGCCGTACGGCGGCGAGGACTTGGGGGACCGTACCAAGGGGATCCCGCGAGGAGGATGCCAATGGCATGAGCCAGAACGGCGTGCGGCGGCGCCGGTGTGAGGTCAGCCTATCGAAGGAAGGTTCTCCTGCGACATAGGGCGCACGGACAGCGCGTGATGCGTGTCGCGTGCGAATCCGTGCGCCCCTGTTGTCCCTCGGGGGTCAGAGCAGCCCGAGCCGCTCCGCGGCCGCGTCGGCGTCCACCGGAACGGTGACGGGCTGCGGCGCGCCGGCCACCGCCCAGTCGGGGTCCTTGAGGCCGTTGCCGGTGACCGTGCAGACGATCCGCTGGCCCGGGTCGACCTTGCCCTGCTCGGCGGCCTGCAGCAGCCCGGCGACGCTCGCGGCCGAGGCCGGCTCGACGAAGACGCCCTCCTGGGCGGCGAGGAGCCGGTACGCCGCCAGGATCTGACGGTCGGTCACCGAGTCGATCAGGCCGCCGGATTCGTCCCGCGCCTCCTCGGCGAACTGCCAGGACGCCGGGTTGCCGATGCGGATCGCGGTGGCGATCGTCTGCGGCTGCCGCACGGGGTGGCCCAGCACGATCGGCGCGGCACCGGAGGCCTGGAAGCCCCACATTCGCGGATTGCGCGTCGACACGCCGTCCGCGGTGTATTCGCGGTAGCCCTTCCAGTACGCGGTGATGTTCCCGGCGTTGCCGACCGGCAGCACATGGATGTCCGGCGCGTCGCCGAGCGCGTCCACGATCTCGAAGGCGGCGGTCTTCTGGCCCTCGATGCGCACCGGGTTCACCGAATTGACCAGCGCCACCGGGTACTTGTCGGACAGGCCGCGGGCGAGGTCCAGGCAGTCGTCGAAGTTGCCGTCGACCTGCAGGATGCGCGCGCCGTGCACCAGCGCCTGGCCCATCTTGCCGAGCGCGATCTTGCCCTGCGGCACCAGGACGGCGCAGACCATCCCGGCCCGCACCGCATAGGCGGCGGCCGAGGCGGAGGTGTTGCCCGTGGAGGCGCAGATGACCGCCTGCGCGCCCTCCTCCTTGGCCTTGGAGATCGCCATCGTCATGCCGCGGTCCTTGAAGGAGCCGGTGGGGTTGGCGCCCTCCACCTTCAGGAAGACGTCGCAGCCCGTGCGCTCGGACAGCACCTGGGCGGGGACCAGCGGGGTGCCGCCCTCGAGCAGCGTGACCACGGGGGTCGCCGCACCGACCGGGAGCCGGTCGCGGTACTCCTCGATGAGGCCGCGCCACTGGTGGGTGGCCGGCACGCGGCCGGCCGAGACTGCGTTCATCGCTGGGTTACTCCCCTTCCACACGCATGATGCTGGCGACGCCCCGGACGGTGTCGAGCTTGCGCAGCGCCTCGACGGTCGCCCCGAGCGCCGCGTCGGGCGCCCGGTGGGTGACGACGACGAGCGACGCCTCCCCGCCCTCCCGTCGCCCGCCGCCGCCCTGTTCGACGGCGACTCCGTCGGCGGCCGGATTCCTTCCCTGCTGCCGCACCGTGTCGATCGACACCTGATGCTCCGCGAAGACCGTGGCCACCTGGGCCAGGACACCCGGTTTGTCCGCCACGTCCAGGCTGATGTGGTAGCGCGTCACCACGTCGTCCATCGGGCTCACGGTGAGCTGCGCGTACGCGGACTCCCCCGGCCCTGTGGTGCTCGCCAGCTTGTTGCGGCAGGTCGCCACCAGGTCGCCCAGCACCGCGGAGGCCGTCGGCGAGCCGCCCGCCCCGGGGCCGTAGAACATCAGCTGGCCGGCCGCCGCGGCCTCCACGAAGACCGCGTTGTACGCCTCGCGCACGCTGGCCAGCGGGTGGGTCAGCGGGATCATCGCCGGGTGGACGCGGGCGGTGACCGAACGCCCGTCGGCGCTGCGCTCGCAGATCGCGAGCAGTTTCACCGTGCAGCCCATCCGCCGGGCCGAGGCGATGTCGGCCGCGGTGACCTCGGTGATCCCCTCGCGGTGCACGTCGTCGATGGTCACCCGGGTGTGGAAGGCGATGCCGGCCAGGATCGCGGCCTTGGCGGCGGCGTCGAAGCCCTCGACGTCGGCGGTCGGGTCGGCCTCGGCGTAGCCCAGGGCGGTGGCCTCGTCCAGCGCCTCGGAGTAGCCGGCGCCGGTGGTGTCCATCTTGTCGAGGATGAAGTTGGTCGTGCCGTTGACGATCCCCAGCACCCGGTTGACCTTGTCGCCGGCCAGCGACTCGCGCAGCGGGCGGATCAGCGGGATGGCGCCGGCGACCGCGGCCTCGTAGTAGAGGTCCACCCCGTGCTCGACGGCCGCGGCGTGCAGCGCGGCACCGTCCGCGGCCAGCAGCGCCTTGTTGGCGGACACCACGCTGGCGCCGTGCTCGAAGGAGGTGGTGATCAGCGAGCGGGCGGGCTCGACGCCGCCGATCACCTCGACGACCACGTCGATGTCCCCGCGTTTGACCAGGGCGGTCGCGTCCGTGGTGAGCAGTTCCGCGGGCACGCCCGCGCGCACCCGGTTGGGCCGCCGTACGGCGATCCCGGCGAGTTCCACCGGGGCGCCGATCCGCGCGGCGAGGTCGTCCGCGTGCGTCGTCATGATGCGCGCCACCTCTGAGCCGACCACACCACAGCCCAGCAGCGCCACCTTCAGCGGACGCGTACGCATCATCCGACCTCGCTTCGCGGTTTCAGCTCTTGCAAGCCTCTTGGACGGTCCCAGTCTCACGCACCGGACGGAAGTTTCCACGTGCCGTCCGGATCGCGAGACCGGGCTTCTTCTATGTGAGATTTCACGTCAGCCGACGTCGAGACGCAGGAGATCTTCTTCCGTCTCGCGCCGGACGATCACCCGGGCCTCACCGTCCCTGACGGCGACCACCGGGGGGCGCAGGGCGTGGTTGTAGTTGCTGGCCATCGAGCGGCAGTACGCCCCCGTCGCCGGCACCGCCAGCAGGTCGCCGGGCGCGAGGTCGGCGGGGAGGAAGGCGTCGCGCACCACGATGTCGCCCGACTCGCAGTGCTTGCCGACGACCCGGGTCAGCATCGGCTCGGCGTCGCTCGACCGCGACACCAGGGCCACGCTGTACTCGGCGTCGTACAGCGCGGTGCGGATGTTGTCCGACATCCCGCCGTCCACGCTCACGTAGGTGCGCAGGCCCTCCAGCGGCTTGATCGTGCCCACCTCGTAGAGGGTGAACGCCGTCGGGCCCACGATCGCCCGGCCCGGCTCGACCGACAGCCGCGGGACGGCGAGCTCCGCGCCCCGGCACTCGCGGGAGACGATCTCCCCCAGCGACTTGGCGATCTCCTGCGGCTCCCGCGGGTCGTCGTCCGGGGTGTACGCGATGCCGAGGCCGCCGCCGAGGTCGATCTCGGGCAGCTCCACCCCGTGCTCGTCGCGGATCTGCCGCAGCAGGCCGATCACCCGGTGCGCCGCCACCTCGAAACCGGAGGTGTCGAAGATCTGCGAGCCGATGTGCGAGTGGATGCCGACCAGTTCGAGCGAGTCCAGGCGCAGCACCCGGCGCACCGCCTCGGCCGCGTCCCCGCCGCCCAGCGAGAAGCCGAACTTCTGGTCCTCGTGCGCGGTGGCGATGAACTCGTGGGTGTGCGCCTCGACGCCGACGGTGACGCGGATCTGCACCCGCTGGCGCCTGCCCGCCTTCTGGGCGGCGTCCGCCACCCGGACGATCTCCTGGAAGGAGTCCACCACGATCCGCCCCACCCCGGCCTCGACGGCCTGGCGGATCTCCGCGGTGGTCTTGTTGTTGCCGTGCAGCGCGATCCGGTCGGCCGGCATCCCCGCGGACAGCGCCACGGCGAGCTCGCCGCCGGAGCACACGTCGAGGTTGAGGCCCTCCTCGTGCAGCCAGCGCACCACCGCGCGGGACAGGAACGCCTTGCCCGCGTAGAAGACGTCGGCGTCCGCGCCGAAGGCCTCGCGCCAGGCACGGCAGCGGGCCCGGAAGTCGGCCTCGTCCAGGATGTAGGCGGGGGTGCCGAACTCCTCCGCGAGGCCGCGGACGTCCAGACCGCCCACGGTGGCGACGCCCTCGGCGTCCCGGGTGACGGTACGGGCCCAGACGCGGGGGTCCAGGGTGTTCAGGTCGGCGGGCGGCGCCGCGTAGTGGCCCTCGGGGAGGACGTCGGCGTAGCGGGGCCCGGCGGGGTGTGCGGAACGGCTCATCGTCTCGTGCTCTCTGCTCTCACAGGTGTCGGGGGGCGCTGATGCCGAGCAGGGTCAGGCCGTTGGCGAGCACGGTCCCGGCGGCGTCGGCGAGCGCCAGGCGGGCCCCGTGAACGGCCGAGGGTTTCTCCTCGCCCCTCGGCAGGGCCGGGCACGCGTCGTGGAAGCGGAGGAAGGCGTCGGCGGTGCGCTCCAGCAGCCGCGCCACCCGGTCGGGCGCGCCGTGCCGGGCCGCGGCCTCCACGGTGCGGGGGAAGTCGGCGATCAGGCCGAGCAGTTCGGTCTCCGCGGGGTCCCGGCGGCCGGATGCGGCGCCGGGTTCCAGGCCCAGGTCGTGGGCATTGCGCAGCAGGGCCCGGCTGCGGGCGTGAGCGTACCGGACCAGGAACAGGGGGTTGCCCTCGCGCTGTGCCAGGTGCTCCGCGGGGTCGGTGCGGGGGGCGTCCTCGGCGGGCGGGCGCAGCAGGGCCCAGGCGGTGGCGTCGGCGCCGAGGGTGCGCAGCAACTCGTCCGGGGTCCGGCGTACGGGGTGCGGGCGTCGCGCGGGCGGCTCGATGCCGGTTGCGGCGTGGAGCCGGCGGAGGGCGGCGGCGTAGGCGTCGGCGCGGGGTTCGCCGGTGGGTGCGGGTTCGGGAAGGTCTTTGTTCCCGTCGACGCCGTAGCGGTGGCCCTGCTCGCGCACGAGGTCGACGAGGGCCTCGTGGGAATCGCCCTGGAGGGTGATGTTGAGGAAGCCGGGTGCGGCGACGTCCACCCGGGCGATGCCGGGGGCGGCGGCGAGCCGGCGGCTGATGACGTCGGCGATGGCGAGGGGCGCGGCGCCGGTGAGGGGGGCGAGTTGCAGGGCCACGTTGGTGGCGTAGTCCCCGCACCCGGGGCGCGGTGGCCTGCGCACGACGACCCGCTCGGGCACGGGGCCCGTGAGGCTGAGCTCGTCGGCCTCGACGGCACGACGGACCGTGGCGAGCACGGTGCGGGAGAGCTCAGCGGGGGTCACAAGCGCAAGCGTAGGCGAGGAGGGGGGTGCGGACGCGAACGGGTTTCACCCTTTGGTCACCGCTCGTCACGCACTGCCCGGGGTGCCTGCCGACGCGCCTTCCTGGGGGGTGTCGGCGTCGACGTCGGCGTCCACACCGACGAGCCGCCGTACGACACGGATCAGCTCGCCGGGCTCGAAGGGCTTGCCGAGGAAGGCGTCGACCCCGGCGGCGACGGCGCTCTCCACCTCGGCCTGGGTGCAGGCGCTGACCACGGCGATCCGCACGTCACGGGTGCGGGGGTCGGAGCGGAGGCGGGCCGCCGTCCGTATCCCGTCGAGGCGCGGCATGACGACGTCGAGGGTCACCACGTCGGGGCGTACCTGCTGCACCACGTCCAGGCACTCGGCACCATCAGCCGCGGTCACGACCTCGAAGCCCTCCAGCTCGAGATTGACCCTGATCAGCTGCCGGATGACCTTGTTGTCGTCGACGACAAGCACCCGGCCGGACACGCCCGGCACATTCAGAGCCTAGGCGTGCCGGATCGGATGCGTCCGCGTTTTCCCCATTCCTTCCCCGACCGGGGGACGCCACGACGGTGTGCCGGACACGCCCCGCCGCCATGGGCTATGCCACAGGCACACGGCTCGGGGCACGTCCTTCACCCCGCCCCCTCCAGCAACCCGCCTCCCCGGAAACCCTGTACACGGACACCCCTTCCAGGCTGGTAAGGTTTCACCCGTCGCCGCCACGGCGGACGACACGCCCCCGTAGCTCAGGGGATAGAGCAACGGCCTCCGGAGCCGTGTGCGCAGGTTCGAATCCTGCCGGGGGCACCTCGCACGAGGTGCCAAAAGACCCCGCCACCAGCCAGAACGCTGGATGCGGGGTCTTCGCGTATGCGCAGCCGTATGCCGCCAAAAGTGGCCGTAGGACGGGGTCTGTGGACAGTACGTGGACAGGATCTTGAGCCATCGGCCCAGGTCAGCCCCCGAAAACGGCGAAGGCCCCCGGAAAGGTCCGGGGGCCAGGATCGCAGAAGTCCGCCGATCGTCACTCGTACTCGCGCAGCAGGTCCTCAATGCGGCGGTTGGCGACCTCCTGCCGGCCGTCGATGCACTTGGCGTACCGACTCAGCAGCACCTCCACGCTGTTGCCCGCCCGTTCGGCAACTTCAGTGGCATCCACGCCGGCGTTCAGCCACGTCGAGAGCGCCGAGTGCCGGAGGTCGTAGGGACGCCGGGCGAGCGGTGAGGCGGCCACAGCCGGCGGCAGCGCCAGCACGCGAGCCTCCTGCCAAGCGCGGTAGTAGGACGACGACGAGACCACTCCCCCGCCCTCACTGAAGAACAGGCGCCCGTCGCCGGCGGTCCCGAAGGTGTCGAGGTGCTCGCGGAAGATGACCACCAGCTGCGGGGGAATCGGCACCCGTCGCACGTCCTCAGCGGGCCGGTTCTTCAGCCCGCGGTCGTCGTGGCTCTCCCCGGAGTCGGTCCACTGCTTGCCGACGCTGGGACGCGTGCGGTGGAGCAGGGCGGAGCCCCATCCGATGGCGGGCAGGGTGAGGTCTGTATCGGCGAGGCCGACCGCTTCGGCCGGACGCAGGCCCCCGAAGTACATCGCGGCGAACAGCCCGACCAGGCGCCGGCCGCGGGCACGGCGGTAGCCGCCGAGGTACGACACGGCACACAGCAGAGCGCGCGCCTGGTGAGGGTTAGCGACGACCCGGGGATCTACCTCGCTGGAAACCTTGGGCTTTTGCCACCGGACGCCGGAGAGCGGATTCTCTGGAAACGCGCCCAGGTCGACCGCGTAATGCATGGCGTTGACGAGCGTCCGTCGCTTCCGGCGCACGGTCTCGGCAGCCGCGGCGGTACCGTCCAATTTGAGCTTGAGCGAATCGAGCACGGCACGTCCGATCACTGGGTCACCGAGATCGACCAGCGGGCGTGATGCCTTGGACACCCAGTGCAGCGCGTTGGCGATCTCCGGCGGCAGTTCCCGATCATTCGGCCCTGGCAGGACGAAGGCCCAGTTCCGCAAGGCCTTGCGGAGCAGTTCATCCGTCGGCCTGCCGAGACGGTCATCCAGAAGCGCCACGGTCACCGCCGCCAGCGATTCATTGATCCCGACGCGCGTATTCGGTGCGGCGTGAGGCCACTTCATGGCCAGGTACTTGAGCGCGAAGTCGTACCAGGTCAGCGTGGGCTTCTTCTCAGCCATGGACTCAGGAAGACCGCTACCGGAGTCGAACTCATCACCGTCATGGGCCGCCCGCAGGATCTTGGAGCGGAAATTTTCAGCGAGCCCTTTGGTCCGGAACGTATCGGAGAAGACCTGGCCGCCCACGGACCAGCGCACGTTATAGGACGGTGTCTTGGTGTTCCGCTTGCGAACGGCCCACACCTTCACGTCGAGAGACCTCACGCGGCGGTCCCTTCCAGCCGGCGCAGCCACGCCATGAAGTCACTACGCCACACCCGGAGCTCTCCGTTAGGAAGCTTGAACGCGTCAGGCCCTTGCCCCAGTTCACGCCAGCGGTAGAACGTACGACGTGAAACGCCGCCCAACTCGGCAAGGATTTGCGGAACAGTCATCAATTCGTCCTTCACGCTGCGGTCCCTTCCTGTGCTCGGAGGTCTTGCAGGGCTTCGCGGGCGGTTTCGCGGTTGGTCTGGATGTCGCGGTGGATGGTGGCGGCGAGGACGGATTCGCCGGGGGTGTGGCCGTGGCCGGCGTATTGCCAGTGGGCGAGGACGAGCGTGGTGGCTTCCGGGGAGTCGTCGGGGTCGGGCAGGCCGAGGGCGGCGCGTTGTTGGGCGGCGCGGTAGTCGGCGCGGACCTGGCGTAGGGCGCCGAGGGTGGTGGAGTAGCGGCGGGATTTGGTGGAGAAGTGGCCGCGGAAGCCGAGCATGTGGGCCCAGTCGAGGAGCTTGCGGTCGGGGTAGAGCTTGTGGAGGTCGAAGCAGGCTTCGATCAGCCGTCGCGGGTGGGGCGGGACGCCCAGGAGTACGAGGGCCTCGCGGTTGCCGACCCGGCGGTCGGCGGTGCCGGTGGTCTCGGCGGCTTTGGTGGCGTACTTGGCCACGTACGAGGCGACAGCCTGCTCGGTCAGCTCCCCGTCCGTACCGGCGTCGGCAGACCGGATGGGCTGCACATCGAGCTGTGTGCCCCAGGCCAAGGTGCGGGCCGGGTAGTCGCCGGCGGCGGGAACCGGGACCGCAACCCGGCGTGCGGCGGCGCGGATGGCGTCGGTGAGCAGGTCGAGGGTCGCCCAGGGCGGGGGCTCCGTGTCGGGTCCGTCCGGGCCGTCGAAGCGGACGACGGCGTGGAAGTGGACGGCGCCGCGGCGTTGGTATTCGGCGACCTTGCCGAAGGAGACCCGGCACTGTTCGCGGGCGGCTTTCTGGGTGAGGCCGGCGCGGGCGGCGATCTCGCGGCGGAGGTAGATGGTGAAGTACCGCCACAGGTCGGAGGCGTGGTTGTTCCACAGCACCGCACCCGCGTAGTCATACGACTCGGGATCCAGGGGCGTGCCTAACGCAGTGTCGTCCTCACGGTGGGCGGTCCCGCAGCGGCAGCGGCCCGACGTCGGGCGGTTGTGGACGGGACCGAAGGAGGGGGCGGTGAGGGTGGCGAACACCTTCGGATGCACCCGCACCGTCTCGGGGGTGCCCTTCCCGGGGTCACCGACGAGGCCGGCGCGGATCAGGTGGTAGGTGTCACCGGCGTAGGTCCAGGCGCAGGCCGGGCAGCGCGATGCGCGGCGGTTTCCGCACGCGACGCGGAGCCGTCCGCCGGGCTCGGTGTCCGTCGAGTACAAGTGCAGGACGTGGCCGGTGGCCCGGTCGAGGGTCTTGGTGTAGCCGGTCAGGTGGATCGGGTCGGAGCAGCCGCCGGTGCGGCGGATCTGTTCCTGCCAGCGGTGGAAGCCCGGGGCGCCGGCCACCCGCAGCAGGTCGGTCAGGGTGGCCGGGTCCACGCCCGCCGCGGTGGCGGTGTCGGTCATACGGCTACCGCCGGGCCGGTGTTCGTGAGGAACTGGGCGGCGATGTGGCGGGTGTAGGCCGGGGGGACGGCTTCGCGCAGTCCGTCGCGGTTGGCCCAGGGCATGCCCATCACGGTGCGGGCGAGGGCGACGCCGGAGAAGTTGCCGACGACCTGGAGGTATTCGCCGTCCCGGACGGGGCGGCCCATCTTGGCGCTGGGGGCCAGGTGGCGGGGGTGGTGGCGGTGCGGGAGCGGGAAGGAGGTCTCGAACCGGCGGTGGCGGTAGGTGCGCAGGCCGAACATGGCGCCGCACAGCTCCACCGGGTCGAGCAGGGGTGCGCCGGGCACGTTCTCGATGACGTAGGGGCGCCCGGTGGCCAGCAGCAGGTCGCGCAGCGGTTCGATCAGGTCGGGGTGTTCGCGGCCGCGGATCTGCTGGGCGCGGGTGTAGCGCTGGCAGGGCGGGGAGGCGTGGATCAGGTCGAAACCGGAGCCGTGCGCAGCGAGGTACTCCAGGGCGTCGGCCTGGACGAAGGTGAAGGGGTAGCGGGGCTGCGCGGCGGTGTCGATGCCGGTGACGTCGAAGCCGGCGAGGTGGTAGCCCATGCCGGCGCCGCCCTGGCAGCAGAACAGGTCCAGCACCCGCAGCCCGTTCCGCGACAGTGCAGTCATCACCGGGTCACCTCCCCGCGCGGGCGAGAACGGCGGCGGGGGTGGTGTGGCCCGTGCCGTTGCAGCCGGGGCAGGTGACGCGGAGCGTGGTGCGGGTGCCGTCCGGGTGGCGGGTGCCGGCGGTGATGGCGACGACGGGGAAGCCGTCGCAGTCGCGGCAGACCGGCCGGTGCGAGGTGTGCTGGGGCATGATGGGTCTTCCTTTCGACTGGGTTGGAAGGGGCCGGGCCGTCCGGGCGGCGGCGATGCTTGGCGGCTTGTGCGTCGCCCGGGGGCCGGTCAGCGCTTGCGTGCGAGGTGGAGCGAGACGCTTGCCCCGCCCACGGTGGGGATGGCCGCAGCAGCGGCGGCGGCAATCGTCTGGAGGGCGAAGGCCAGGACGACGATGACCAGGGCGGTGCTGGCGCTGAGGGTGAGGGTGAGCAGGATCTTTCCGGCGTAGGAGGGCGGCGCGGCCTGGATGACGACGACCTGGCCGGGGTGGACGCCGGGCGGGATCAGTTCGGACGGGCGGTGGTTCGCTCGCAGTTGCGCGTCGGGGTAGCGCACGATGGGTCATCTCCTTTCAGGGCTGGCAGCGGTGGGTGCGGGCGGCGAGTTCGGCGCCGGAGCGGTCGCGGTAGTCGGTGGAGAAGCCGCAGCCCGGGGCGGTGCAGGCGGCAGAGTGGCGGGTGCGTCCGCGGCCGTCGTGGTAGCTGCCGACCCTCACGGGGCCGATGCGGATCACGTCGTAGAAGCGGTTCGGGCGCGGCATGGTTCAGTCCTCCTGTCCGGTGAAGTCGCCGGCGTGGTCGGTGAGCCACTGCCGGATCTCGGGGTGTTCGTCGTCGGTGGCCTGGTTGATCGCGGCCTCGCCCATACGCATGCCGTCAATGAGGCGGTTGTTCCGGGTGAGTTCGGCGGAGCGTTCCAGGGCGGCGCGGATGTGCGGACGCATCGAGGTGTCCTCCTGTCAGGTGAGTTGGGCGGCGATCACATCGGCCAGTGCGGGCGGGACGCCGAGGCGGGTGCGCAGGGTCGCGGCGTCGATCGGCGTACCGGTGGTGGCGTGGTGGGCGTCGGCGACCTTCCGGGCGTGCGCCAGCAGCGCCGGCGGAACAGAAGGCGAGGACACCGGCGCCAGCACGGGAGCGGTCTCCGGCGGCGTGGCGGCGGGGAGTTCCGGAGTGGGGTCGGGGGCCCGTTCGACCGTCACCTGTGGGGCCGGTTCCGCAACCCGGACGGCTTCGGGTACCGGGGAGGGTTCGGGTGCCGGGGCGAGGGTGTGGGCGAGGAGGGTGCCGCCGAGGAAGGCCAGGGCGGGCCAGCCAGCGACGAGGATGCGCAGCCAGGCGGGGACGGCGTTCATGTCGAGCAGCCCGGCGGTGGAGACGTTCGCCCCGAGGGATGCGGTCAGCGCGATGACGAACCAGGTCCAGGCGGCGCGGGCCGGACGGTCAGCAGCGCGGAGGGTGCGCATGCGGCGCCAGGCGGCGACGAGGAGCAGGTCGACGGAGATGGGGTAGGCCCAGGCTTTCCAGCCGTGTTGGCCGGCGGCTTCGGCGATGTCGTGCAGGTGGGCGAAGGACAGTGCACCGGCGATCACGGCCTGAATCAGCACGGGGTCGAAGCGGTTGGGGCGGGACACCGGGTCACCTCCTTTCGGATTGGTAGTCCCGGGGCCGGGCGGGGCATGAAGGCCAGCCGCCCGGCGCCGGGGCGTTGGGGTCAGGACGGGGCGGTGCCGGTGCCGAAACAGGTCAGACAGAGCGCGGCCTGCCGATCACCGGTCTCGCGGCCCTTGCGGGCACCGACGCGGACGGTCTCGGTGGTCTCGCCGTCGCCCTGGCAGTCCGGGCACTTCGGCGGCGCGGTCTTGGCCGGGCGGCTGGTCTTGCGAGCGGCCATCGCTGGCACTCCTCTCCAGGCATGGGTGGGGTAGGGACCTGGCGCGAAGCGGTCACGCCAACCGAGGTGCGGGGAGTGCGGGTTAGTCGGTGACCGGGCGGGGCCGGGCCAGCGGCACCACATCGACCGGAGCAGCGATTTCCGGGACGTCCGGGCGGAACGGCGCCAGGGCCGGCAGGTCCGGGACCAGATCGGCGTGCGCCCGGCAGACCGCGGCAGTGTCGGTGATCGAGGTCAGGGGGGTGCGGATGTGGGTCCAGCCGCCGGAGGCATCCCCCGCCACGGCGACGCCGGGGCGGTCGGCGGCGATGGCGGTTGCGGCGTGCATGGCCTCGGGTGAGATGTCGCCCAGGCCCATTTCGGCGGTCTGCTTGTCGTTGACCCGGTGGACCACGCGGCCGGTGAGCTGCGCGCGGAGCATGGTGGCGCCTTTGCCGAGTTCCGCGCCGAACCGCTGGCCACAGATCTCCAGGTAGATGCCGACCGCGCGGGACATCTGCGCGAGCCGGATCAACTGCGTGACCATGCGGTCCCGGCGTTCCTCGTCCTTCCTCGTCGCCGTCAAGAACAGCTCCGCGACCTCATCGACCAGGACGACAATCGGGACCGGTCGCACTCTCATGGGGAGGCCCCAGATGTCGGAGGTGATATCCCCGTTCAGCGTCGACAGGGCGGTGCCCTGGTAGTCCTTGAGGAGATCGAACCGGGCCTCCATCTCCCCCACCAGCGCATCCAGCAGGCCCGCGGCTTGCTCCGGGTCGGTGGCCAGGGCCGACAGGCGCGGCGCATACGGGGTCTGTTCCACCCCGCGTTTGCAGTCGATCCCCACCAGCGCCACCGGGAGCTTGGCGAGTTGCTTGATCAGGTTGCGCTGATACATCGACTTGCCCGACTGATTCGCCCCCAGGGTGAGGGCGTGCGGGATCTCCCGGTAGTTCCGGGCGAACGCGGTCCCGTCCTCCCGCAACGCCACCGGCACCACCATCGGGCCGGACGGCAGGCGGCGCGGCATGCGCACCGTGCGCAGGACGTCGTAGCCGGTCATCCGCAGCTCCACCACGCCGGGCTTGATCTCCGCCACGTGCACGGCGTGGACGCCCCAGGCGTGCCGGAGCCGGTTTGAGGCAGCGGCAACGTCGTCGGGCTCCAGGCCGGCGGGCAGCCGCAGGCGGACCCGCATGCCGGTGGCGGAGCCAGCGACGCGGCGGATCTTCGGCGGGACCGGCTGCACCTCACGGCGGGCCACGGTGCGGACCATGAACGCCCGCAGCCGGGACGGGGCCACCGTTAGCCCGCACACGTCCATCGTGGAGGCGTAGGTGAAGTGGAACCGGCCCAACGCGACCGGCAGACCCACCAGCGACCAGTACACGCCCGGCGCCTTCACCTTCGCGTAGCCCAGGCCGCCGGCAGCCCCCGCTAACGGGGTGCCGATCTCGATCAGCGTCGCCAGATCCACGGCTCAGACTCCCGCCGTGATCGCCACCGCGCGGAACGAGATCCCGTGCCGGGTCTGGCCGTTGAAGGTGTTCTCCCAGTCCCGGGCCTTGAGGCCGATCACCGACACCGCAGTGCCCGGCGTCAGCGTCGCCTCCACCCCCGTCGAGGGCACGGTCACCTGGTACAGGTTCCCCTCGCCCTCGTCGGAGATCAGCAGACCCACGGTCATGAGCTGTGCACCGGTCTCCCGGTCGATCGCCACCTCACCGGTCTGCTTGCTCACCAGCTTCGGGGTAGGCGCAGTCGCCACGAACACCACGGCCGTAGAAGTGTCGATCTTGAAGGACGGCATGATGGAAGTTCCTTTCGAGGACGAGGGAGGGTGGCGGAGCTGCTTGGCGGTAGATGCGCCGCCCTCCCGGGGGAATCGCAACGGCGGAGCCATCACGGATAGAGTGCACTATCACAGACTAGTGTGCAATACCTTCGCGCAGGAGAGGGCGTGATAGTCCGCGCCCCTCGGTACGATCGGCGCATGAGCGTCCCCCCAGACGATCCGAGGACGAAGGCGAGTCGCATCGCCGAGATCCTGCGGACAGAGATCGCGTCCGGACAGCCGGGCCCGGGAAGGAAGTTGCAGTCCCTTCGAGAGTTGGCCGACCGCTTCCAGGTCCACCCAGTCACGGTGACTAAGGGCCTCCAGGAGTTGATCGATGAGGGCCTGATCAGGTCGGTCCCCAACCGGGGGTACTTCGTCAAGGACGACACCGGCAATGACAGCGGCGCTGCACGGCCGGCTGCCTCCGACGTTCGGGACGAGATCAAGGCGCTCACCTCCGAGCTTCAGCGGCTTGCCGCCCGAGTGGCCAAGCTGGAGGAGCGAGCCGATCACCCGGGCAGCGCTTAACGTGTGAGACACCATGCGCGGTGCGTGATCGGGTGGCCAGTGACATCGAAGGTGTCACAGGTGGACAGCAGTGGTGACAACCCCTTGTCACCCCCGTGTCAGGGGCTCATTGGGTGCCAGACTCGAAGCAGGCACCCCGATGGGAGGGCACATGAGCGACGAGCGGCCTGCTTGGGCGCGACGCATTGCGGGAGAGCGGGAAGCGCGGCAGTGGTCGCAGGCGGAAGCCGTTGCCGCGTTGCGCGCCCACTCGCCCAAGCCTCTGCCTGAGGGCGCCAGCATGCTGCGGCAGTGGAAGCGCTGGGAGTCCGGCGAGGTCCTGCCCAGCGACTTCTACCAGCCGATCATCGCCCAGACCTTTGGCACGGTGACCCATGCGATCTTTCCGGTGGCCGGACGACGCGACGGCGGCGCTGAGATCGCAGCGGCCAGCGGCATGGAAACCCTGGACATACTGAGCCGGCTGCAAGCATCCGACGTCGACAACGCCACGCTTGACGCGCTCCGTATCACCACCGACCGCCTGTGCTCGGAGTACCCGCACCTTCCCAGTGGCCAGCTCGCCATCGAGGGACGCCAATGGCTGCGACGCATTGCTGGCCTCCAGTCTCAGCGGCTCACGCTCGCCCAGCACCGAGAGGTGCTGGCCCTTTCCGGCTGGCTTGCCCTCCTGGTCGGGTGCGTCGAGTACGACATGGGAGACCGTGCCGCCGCCGAGAGCACCCGTCGAGCAGCGCTGTCCCTCGCTCACGAAGCCGAGAACGCCGAGATCGCTGGATGGGCCCACGAGATGCGCGCCTGGTTCGCTCTCACAACCGGCGACTACCGCGGCATCCTGGCCGCATCTCAGGCAGGCAGCGAAGCCGCCCGAGGTAAGGGAGTCGCCGTTCAGCTGGCAGCGCATGAGGCCAAGGGATGGGCGCGTCTCGGCGACCGTCGGCAGACCGAAGTCGCCTTGGATCGGGGCCGAAAGCTACTCGAAGGCATGGCCTACCCCGAGAACCTCGATCACCACTTCGTGGTTGACCCTGCCAAGTTCGACTTCTACGCCATGGATTGCTACCGCCTACTGGGCGAAGACCGATTCGCCGAGAACCTGGCCCACGAGGTCATCCGGGCCGGCACCGACTTCGACGGTGCGGAGCGAGCGCCCATGCGCATGGCCGAAGCAAGGGTCACCCTTGGCGTGGTCGCCGCGCGACAAGGTGATCTTGAGCAAGCCGTCCAGTACGGAGAGTGGGCCCTCAAGGGCGAGCGCCAGTCGCTACCCTCGCTGCTCATGGTCAGCCGCGAGCTTGCCGCGATCGTGAACCGGGACTTCAACAAGGCACCTGCCGGCATGGACTACTTGGAGCACCTGAACGTGCTCAGTCGCGCGAGCTGAGCTGTTACAGGTTTCTCTACCTCATCAAGGCGCTCCCGCCGCGCAGAGCGCGGCGGCGCGCGACCCGGCGCCTCGGGCCGCCGCTCCTGTCTGCGCCCCGCTCCGGCCCGGCCGCCGGCCGCTCGCCGTACGGGCGAGGACCACTAAAGAGAAGCCCGGTGTGGCTGGGACGGTCGGCTCCACGGCTTTAGGCAGCCACTTTGGGGCGAGCCTCTACGATCATGGCCCCAACGTCGTGCTTTACGGGCAGATCCACAGACTGCCCGACTCGCAACCAGCTTACGGGGCCATGATCACTCGCCCCAAAGCAGCTCCCGCCCAAAGCCGCTCCACCGACCTCGCTGCTTCAGCTGCAACTAGTTGCCAGGGGATGAATCATCATCTTCGGAGGCTAGTTCATCACTTACATCAACGCCCTCAACGTCCGCTCCTGAATCAGATTCCTGATCCGTCGAATTCTCGTTACGAATTTGCTCGAACGCATCGAGTCCGGCGGCGCGGATCCTCATTCCTTCCATGATTTGCGGGTCGATGAGCGGCCTACGCATCGCTTCGAAGACCTTAGGGTCGATGAGCGGCCTACGCATCGCTTCGAAGACCTTAGGGTCGATGAGCGGCCTACGCATCGCTTCGAAGACCTTAGGGTCGATGAGCGGCCTACGCATCGCTTCGAAGACCTTAGGGTCGATGAGCGGCCTACGCATCGCTTCGAAGACCTTAGGGTCGATGAGCGGCCTACGCATGGACGCCATGACAGCGCTTAGCGATGGAAGCAGCGATCCAAGATCTGACATCCGAGACCAGGCATTTCGTCCAGGATCGTCGGGAGATGAGCCAATCTTCGTGACTTCGCCGCTAACTGGTCGACCATATCTATCCGAAGTAACGATTCCCGTGAAGTGGAGGTCCTTAGAGACCCAGACGAATACCCCGTCTTCGGTGACTGATTCAACTTCGCGGCCTTCCGCGTCAGCAGTGATCGGCAGTTCGATCAGGGCCGTCGTAGGACAAACTGCAGTAAATTCAATGATCCCTTCACCTTCGACAGAGGCCCCGCGTACGGAGAAGGAAGAATGCGTCATCGCCCCGATCGCCATGATCTTCGCAGAACGGGTCTGGATGGGAAGTCCGCACATCCGTGGACTGATGGTCTGCTCCATGCATCCCGCAAGGATTTCCGTATTAAGAAAACCTTCCACGGCGTCGGCTTGCAAACGCTCCTGAATCTGTCGGAGGTCGTCTGAAAATTCGGGCCACCGCTTGCCGGCAAGTTCCAGGATCAATTCAGAAAGAGACCTAAGCCACTTGATACGACCTTCTGCGCCGATTGAGGTTACTTCGGCTGCAAGGTCATCGTGCAGGCCCTCGCCATCTTCGCGGCCAAAATCTTTACTGTTATCGGAGATCCAAACGACGTCTTCGTCGGAGTTCTTAGCCGCTTCCAGCACAGAGATCCAGTTGAGAGTGTCGCGATACCCGTTACCGTTGCCGTCGCACGGCTTTTTTCGCTGAGCGGCGCGTTCAACGAGTTCAATATGATCAACGATTGGAGGGGCGAGGATCTGAGCGTCGATCTCACTGAGCAGCTGTCGCAAGTCTTCGCCGTAGCGCGAGGATGCTGCTTCGATATCGACTCGTGTTTTATCGTAGATCGCAGAAATCCCGAGCGCGCCACCGTTCTTCTCTTTTTGTCGCTGAAGTCCTACCAGTGCCTCGGTCACACGCCTGTGGTAGCCGGCCACCGCTTCCCGGATGACCACTTCAGGCACGGCTAGGCGAACATTCCAGGTTGCCGCAGCGTGGGCCAACACACGCCATGCGGTTCCTCTACACAGGGGATCGGCCACGAATGTCGTGGTGTCGAGAAGGACGATCACCTGCCCGATTATGCCGGGATGCTGACCGGTTGTCCTCCAGAATTACATCATGGGTTGCATTTTGGTATGAAAAGTCGCGATCAAGGTAATTTACCCTAGTAGGAAGCAGCGCTGTGCGGCATCGCCCAAGTGTCTCTGCCGGGGGGACTCGCGATCGGAGCGCCCGTTAGTCCCAAAGCATCCACACAAGGGTCCCTGGCGCTGGCATGCTGGAATGTCGGAGTATCGGACCGCAGCCCCAGGGGGACAGCTTGATCGTTAACCGGTATGTCGGCGGCGAACAACCCGATGATGACGAGTTAGAACAGCACCTCACCCGGGAGCTCAACACTCCCCTCGGCTGGCCCGAAGATGGCGGCCTCACTGTCCGCCACGTGGCCACGATCGCGGCTGCCGCTACCTGCGACACTGCGTACAGCCAAGCTGCCAACGGTCACTTGATCGACCTCTTCGCTGCACTCCCCCTGCCGGGAACTGCGGAAGGGCAAGGTTTTTGGGCGCGCATCCGTGACGCCGGGGGCAGCGCGGCCCTGAGCATCGACCCTGCCAACATGGGCGGCCCCTTCTTCGATCGCGTCCGTGACGGCAATGAGAGCGGCATTGCCTTCCGCATCCTGAGCTTCCTGGAGAAGCTGTCGTCGGATCAACGCGACGCCACAGCAGATGTCATCGGCTCTGTGCTGGACCGCGGCACCATCGGTGTTAGCGGTCGGTACGGGGGCGAGCTGTGGCTACGAGACGCAGAGATGAGCGCATGGCGTGTCGTGCTGGCCGGCCGGCGGGAGTTTGAAACATCGCCGGACCGCAAGCGGTTCTTCGATGCATGGCGCCAGGCCTGAAAACGTGGCACAGATCAACTGCTCCAGGTACGGCAAGCCCTGGCCATAGGGCCATAGCTCGCCGTACCCTTGCGTTGTCCTGTATGTCTGCTGTCTTGCTAGACCCAACGACCAGCGACCAGGGCGTAACATCCCGCTACAACGATGGCAGTCGTTACAAGCAGGGACTTGAGGCGGGCGGTCCGACCCTCGTCGTCGATGGCGTAACGGACCGTCCGCCAAAATTCCTGAATCATCTTGCGCATTCCATTCTCCAATCTCATTTCCAGGCGAGCTTCTCCTACCCTTACTGTCGTCCGGACAGCAAAAAGGCCCGACTTCAAATTCGCGGAAAGCAATCCACCGCGGAAGGAAATCGGACCTCAAGTGAGTCGTATTCAATTATATTGTGTGGCCATTGTGGTTCACGAAAGCCAATCTGCTGCATCTCGGCTCTCGCAAAGCTGGCTTCCATCACCGTGTCAAGAAGCTGACCGACGTAGGCCTTGGGGCAACGCACCTTTGCGGCGAGTTCGACAAGCATTCTCGCAACAAGGTTCGCTCTGCGCCGCATGCGCGTGACACGAGGGACACCATGCAACTGTTGAGCTGCCTCGATAGGCTAGCCCCTAGACTGATCTCCCGTCAAGTCCCGCGAGCTGGAGCCAACTTGGGTGGTCGAGCACCGGACGCATGCGGCTTATCGCGCCCTCCCCGGGGCGACGTGCCTTGTAGAGCGCAGCCCACGTGCGGCTGCGGCTCACGTGCCGGTGGCCTGCTCGGACCGCCAGCAACGTCCGGTGATTCGCGTCCTCTCGCATCCTGATGGAACGCGGTTTACGTCGGCGCTGCACGTCGGGCCCTATAGCAGCCCAACACCTTGAACACACCGAAGCGCTCCCCGCCGTCCCGCAGGAAAACGAGGAGCGCCAGGCTGTTGGACCCGTCAGGACATAGCAAAGACCGGCATGGCATGCACAGCGCTCGCCTCGTCCTGGATCTCCCGCTGCACCCTGAGGCTCACGTCTCGCTCAAGCCGGGGTTCCGGCTCGCTTTGGGCGAGCCGGCCGCGCACGCGGTGGATGATGCCCGCATCTTCCTCCGCCACAACGACCGCCAACGTCCTCGTAAGCATCAGCTCGTGCTGCGCGGCACGCAGCTCGTCCCCCTGTAGCGACAGAAGTCTCCGGGCCTCGCTCCTGGTGAGGGCCAGGTAGGCCCACACGCTGTACTGGCCGGATGCTCCATCCAGGCACTGGAAGAGGTAGTAGTGACGTGTCCAGCGGCTTCGGACGATGCCCGAAGTGGGGATGTCCCAGCGGTTAAACTCCCGGACCATCGAAAACCCGCGCTTCGGCTTCCACGGCAAAGCGCCCAGATCGGGTGTCAGTGGCTCTGTCATGTCTGCTCCTGAATGTCATCAACCCAGGTGGGGTCTCCGAAGCACAGGTTGAATGCATGCCCCCGTTCGGCCGTCCAATCACCTTTGACTGAGACCGTGGCGTGATCTGGGTTCTTTTGGCTGGGGGTGTGCCGGACCGTGAAGCCCTGCTCCCGTAGCTTCCCTACTGTCGAGTATCGCGCGCCACTGCTGGGCTGATCAATGACCGGCCCAAGATCTTCAACCTTGACGAGACCGACGACGATCGACATCCCGTCCTCTCCCTGCCTCGGGAAATGTCGGAACCGACACGACCCCTCGCAGCAGCGCAACGGTGGTTCCTTCTTCCCATAGTGGGTGACCTGCTCGTCGTCCGCCAGTGGACGACCCTTAGGCCTCTGCCCGCGCCCGATACGTATGTCAATAACCCCCCGTCACACATCACGGACACGGCGGTCCCCCCGATTCACCCGGTGGGACGAGTGTGGGCCATCTCACTGACCGATGGGAACAGAACGACACGAAGGATCACGGAAAGTCACCAAACTGTTGCATGTCGCACTCTCGCGGTTCGCTACGGTTCGCTCAACGTTCGGTCCGCGTGCACGGCAGTGCAGCCCTACACCGCAGGCCGACCGAGATGCCTCGCGGTACCGTGGCGAGGGCCGCGGTCGTCGGGAGCGCCTCGCAGGCGCGTTCGAATCGTTGGGGCCCTCGTGACTGACATCAGCAGATGACATCAACGCCGACAGTCAGCCACGAGATGTGGCGGCCGTAGAGCAACAGTAGGCCGCCACCGTAGGCGCCTTTCGGCAGGCCGCACGATGCCAGGCCCGAACTTACAAGGCAGTGGTCGCCCCCCAGCGCCTCCTCGGTCACGGCAGCTGGCATCCGGCCTGTCAGTTCCTCGCCGTACTCTTCGCTCATGCGTAGAGGAGTGATCACTCGGGAGTCCGTGCTCAAGACGGTTGCAGAGCACGATGAGTTGGGACGCGAGGCGTTCCTGTCGAAGTACGGCTTTGGTGAGGCCCGTGCGTATGTCCTGGTGCACGAGGGCCGGGAGTACGACTCCAAGGCGATAGCCGGGGTGGCACACAAGTGGGATCAGGAGCGGGCGCTGGCTCCCAGCGAGTTCAGCGGCGGGAAGGATCACGCAGCGGCCTGGCTGAAGCGCCTGGGCTTTCACGTCAAGGCCGTCAAGAACCCTGACTGGGCCCGCGATGAGATCATCCTGGCCTGCGATCTCGTCATGAAGAACGAGTGGAGGGGCCTGGACGCGCAGGCCAGCCAGGTCATCGAGCTGTCCGCGCTCCTGCAGCTGCTGCCGATCCACGCCGAGGCCGACCGCAACGAGAAGTTCCGCAACCCCAACGGCGTGGCCCGCAAGACCTTCGACATCGCCACCCGGCACCCCGAGTACCGCGGCAAGCCCACCAACGGCGGCAGCCTCGACGCCGAGGTCCTCAACGAGTTCCTGGGCCGCCCGGACGAGATGGCCGAGGCCGCAAGGCTCATCCGGGAGGGCATTACGTCAGGCGAATTTCAGGGCCTCGACCTGGCGGGCGGCGAGGAGCTCGACGACGACTTCAGCGCCGCCGAAGGGCGCCTGCTCATGCGCCGGCACCTGGCACGCGAGCGGAACAAGGGCCTGCGCAAGAAGAAGATCGACTCTGTTCTGCGGAAGGGCGGAAGTCTCGCCTGCGAGGCATGCGGATTCGACTTCGAGGAGGTCTACGGCGAGCGAGGTGCCGGGTACGTCGAGTGCCATCACGTCGTGCCCCTTCACGAGGCCGGCGAAGGCCGGACCAAACTCAGCGACCTCGCTCTCATCTGCGCGAACTGCCACCGCATGATCCACCGCCGGGCGCCCTGGCCGACGCCCGCCGAGCTCAAGGTCTCCATCGAGCACCACAGGTCGGCACAGCGAGCCGACTCTACGGGCATCGTGCGGCAGCGGAGCTCCACCGTGGAACGTAGCCCTGGCCCGACGCCCTAGCCCTGGCGTGACCACAGACGCTCACGAACAGTTCTCGCAGGTCACAGAGAGTTCCCCCAGGTGACACGGGCGCCCGCATTGCTCGGGACGAAACGGTTGTGGGTCAAACCCCTTCACTCCTGACCTTTCGCCTCAGGATCGCCGCAGAGCCGTTCGCATCTCCTGTATCAACGCATGCCGGGCCTCACGAGCCGCCCGCCATGCCTGCAGGTACTCCACAGAGTCTGCGTTCTGACCGGCGACCACAACGTCATGGAAGTCAAGCACCGTGAGAGTGGCCTGGCCGGCCAAATCGATAATCGGCCGTCGGGCCACCAACTCCAGTTGTTGCTGCGCGGCGTATACGCCATGCTCACCAATCGCTAGGTGCCCCTTGCCGATACGTTCCTGAGACGGTTCAGCCCGGGAGAAGGCATCCCGAGCCCGGGCGAGGGCTGCCAGGTATTCCATGAACGAGATTCGTAGCGCATCACGTTCCCGTTCGGACGTCTCGCGACGCCACCGGAGTTGGTCGACAACGAGGGTACTCAGCACGCCAAGCACCGTACCCACAGCCGTCGCCACTATCGCTGTCCACTGCATGCGCCCCCCAGAGGTCATTAGCTTGACTGTCTCGCCGAGATCCTCACACGAAGACAGGTCCTGAGCCGCGCCTTCTGGCGTCCGAGGTGGTCCAGTCAGGTCTGGTGTGTCAGCCGCTATCTGAGATAGCGCTTCACCGCCTGCCGCCACGAAGCATGGGAACTGCAGCCACTACCGTGCACGCTGATGACGGCCGCAAACACGCACCTCTGCCTGCCAGAAGCCTCGGAAACCGTGCACGGCCGTTCAGGCAATACGGCCTTGTGGGTCACAGCCGCTCGCCAACCTGCCTAGGATGCCGAGGGTGAAGGTTCTGGAGATCATGCGCCGGGTCAAAGGTTTCAGCACGCCCTTCGGTGGGGTGGACTGGGACCTGCCAACTCCTCAGCGTGCCCTTGCCGAGAGGGTCGTCGTGTACCTGGAGGACCGCAGGGTTCTGACCATGCCTCGCGCGATCACATCCGCGGTCGATGATCCTGGTCATTGTGTAGCTTCGGTCCTGCAGATCCGAGAGATGTTGACTCAGATCTTGATGGAGCCTGACACCGGCGCTGAACTTTCCGAGCACCTCAAGGCCATGCGTGCCGCATGCCGGCGGTTCCTGGACACAGTCGGCAACAACCACTCAGGGCATGTACGAGGCCGCGCACAGAGCGCCACATTCGGCGCTGCGCTTGGCGAACTACGAGCCATCTTCGGGATTCAACTCGGTGTCATTGCAGCACGTTACAAGCTTGAGCTGCCTGGGGAGCTGTCTGCCATCCTTCCCGCCGCTGACATCGATGACGATGAGGGCTAGCAACCAGACCCTCAGATCAGCGCCTGCGCCACTACCGCGCGGGATGAGGAGTCCCAGGCGATCGCGACCACGGGTTCGTGGACTACCTGTGGACGAGCAATCGCCCACCTATTGGCCGTGAGCCTGTGACCTGCGCACACGCCTGGGGCGGAAGGGGCCTCCGGAGCCGTGTGCGCGGGTTCGAATCCTGTCGCGGGTCGGGCCAGTGCTGAAGCCCGCATGCCCGGCGGGCCTCGTGTTTCCGAGCGGCTGGCAACCCACCGCCAGCGCCGCACCCCGCTGTCACCGTCTGCGGGGGCTGCCGTGGGGCCGCTGGTCAGGCGTGGGCCTTCAGGGCGGCCAGCCTTGCTTCGATCTCGGCCGCGTCGCCCATGCTGTCCAACCGCTCGAACTGTGCGTCCAGTGACGAGTCGGCGAGCTCCTGCTTGCCCAGTGCCCTCGCCTCCTCCCGGCGGACTATCTCCTCGAAGCGGCTCAACTCGCTCGTCGGGTCCAGCACATTGATGTTCTCCGCCGCGTCCAGCATCTGGCTCTGCGCCTGGGCCGTCTTGGCGCGGGCCACCAACTGGTCGCGCTTCGCGTTGAGCTCCGTCAGCTTGACCTTCATCTGGTCGAGGCCGGTCTTCAGCTTTCCGACGACCTCCCGCTGCGTCGCGATCGTCGGCTCGGCGTCCTTCGCCTCGCGCCCCGCCTGCAACTGCCGCTGCAGCGCCACCTTGGCGAGGCGGTCGAACGCGTCCGCCTCGGTCCCCGAACCCGCGGCCCGCAGCTCGTCCGCCTTCCTGCTGGCGGCCAGCGCCTTCGTGCCCCACTCGCCGGCCGCCTCCACGTCCTCCTCATGGTCCTGCTCCAAGAGGCGCAGATTGCCGATGGTGGTGGCGACCGCCTGCTCGGCCTCGCTGATGTTGTTGCCGTAGTCGCGGATCAGCTGGTCGAGCATCTTCTGCGGGTCCTCCGCCTGGTCCAGCAGCGCATTGATGTTCGCCTTCGCCAGCTGCGCGACGCGGCCGAGGATCGTCTGCTTGGTCATGGGGCCAACCTCTCGCTCTCGCTTCCCCGAGTTGCCGCTCAGAATCTGCCGCCACCGCCCCTCCGCCCCCGTGTCCCCCCGCCGCCGAAGCTGCCGGGGCCGCCCCCGCCGAACCCCCCGCCGAACCCCCCGCCGAAGCCACCGCCCCGTCCCCCGCCGAACACGCCCCCGCCGGCCCCGCGGCCCATACCGCCGAAGATCTCCCCGAGCAGGATGCCGCCGAGCACCGCACCGCCCATGCCGCCACCTCCGCGGCGGCCCCCCATGGCATCGCCGTACGGACCGCCGTACCCGCGCACATCACCCTCGGCCAGCTGCTGCGCCGCCCTGGCCAGCGCATCCGCCCGCTGCGCTGCCGTGAGCGCCGCTGCGGGATCCGCGGAGCCCTGCGCCAGTTCCAGGTGGCGCTGTGCCTCGGCCAGACGCGTCCTGGCCTCGCTGCCCACCGCCGCCCGGTGCGTCGTGACGAAGTCCGAAGCCGCGCCCACCGCACTGCGCGCCGTGAGCAGGGCCTGGTCGAGCAGTACGCGGGCCTTCTGGTTGCTCACCTCGTCCGCGCGCGCCCCTGTGAGGGCGCCGTCGAGGGCCGCGTCGGCCTCCTCCACGCGGCGCAGCACCTCGATCGGGTCGTACGGTCCCGCGGCGATCTGCGTCCTCGCCTCGCTGACGACCGTCTCGGCGCGCGCGATCCGGCCGCGCAGGTCGGCGGTGGAGATGCCCTCGGGGGTGCCGGCGAGCACGCCCCGCGCCTCCGCGAGGTCGGTCTCGGTCTCCGTCAGCACGCCGGGCAGCTTGCCCGCCGCCTCCGCGAGCTCCTTCGCCAGCCGGCCGACGGCGTCCACGAACGTGCCCGCCTGGTCGATGGCGCCCTCGGCGGCCCGCAGATGGACCGCGGCCGTGCCGCCCGCGCCCGCCGCGACGGCCTCGCGAGCCCGGCCGACGTGGGTCGCGGCGAACACGAGCCGGTCCCTGGCCTGCTCGACGTGGCCCGTGACGGCCTGGACCGCGGTGGGCGCGTACCGCGTGCCGAGCGCGGTGAGCGTGGCCTGCGCGGTGTCGGTCCGACCGGTGATGTCCCGCAGCTCCGCCTCGGCGTGCTCCAGCGCCTGGGGCGCGTTCTGTTCCAGCGCGCGCAGCCGGTCGAAGCCCTCGGCCTCCGCGTCGAGCCGGCGATTGGCCTCGGTACAGCGTGCGATGATCTCGTCCAGCATGCGGCGCTTGGCCGCGTCGTCCTCCGGGATCGCGTCGTCGAGCTGCTGCCGGAGCCTGAAGGCCGCCGTGAGTTCCGACTCCGCGTACCTGAGCGCCTCCCCGAAGGGCGCGGCCGCCTCTTCACCGAACTGCGCGGTGGCGAATCCGAGTTCCTCGCTGCTGGTGCGCACCGCGTCGTCCGTCTGGACGAGCAGTTCCCTGGCCCGGCGGTCGAGTTCGGGCAGGGGCACGGCCTGCTCGGCCTGCCCGCCCCAGCCTCCCCCTCCCCGGGTGGTAGGGGTTCCGGGGCGCTGCCTGCGCCGGGCATACATGTACCAGGCGAAGGCGAGCAGGGCTCCGAGCACCACGACCGGCAGGACGAGTTCACCACCCGTGACCCCGAAGCCGCCGGCCCCACCCGGGTCGGCCTCGCCCGGGGTGATCGCCGGAGTGGGCACGGGCACGCCCGCGAGGACCGCGCCGATGCCGTCCGCCGCGCCGATGGCCGCCCCCGCCCAGTCGTTCTGCCGCAGCGCCGGTTCGACCGCGGTCTGCGCGACGTCCCGCAACTGGGCGTCGGTCAGCGGCGAGTCCTGGTCCACGGAGTACGCGTACTGCCGGTCGTGCGTGGCGACGGCCAGCAGTACGTCGTTCAGGCCGAGGCCGTTGCGCTCGGCGGTCGCGTCGGCCCAGTTCTGGGCGGTGCGGCCGGAGAAGTCACGTACGTAGGCGACGTAGAGCTGGACGCGGTGCGCGTCGTCGAGGTCCTTCAGCGCCGTCGCGACGGCGCCCTTGCGGTCACCGAGCGCGTCCACCCTGTCGGTGATCTGGCCGGTCCGCGACAGCACGATCGGGTCGTCGGCACGGGCGTCCGCGGCGGGCAGTGCCAGCCAGCACAGCATTGCCAGCGCGCCGATCAGGGCGTACGCGGTACGCAGGGTGTGCGAGGTGCGAACGCCTCCGTGCAACGGTTCCAGGCTCCGGTGCGGCCTCACTTTGTGAGCTTATTACCCCTTCTGGCCCACCGCGACCGGGACCCCTCCGGGGCTTGGACGCCCGCCTGTGGGGGGTTGACCGTTGAACATCCCCGCCCGCCTGCCGCGTCCCTTGCCGGCGGCCGGGGTCAGCCTCCGGCCAGCGGGACGAGGCGGAGGAAGGTCAGGGTCGGGGTTGTCGTGAGGTCGATGACGTCGTCCAGCTCGGTGACCTGGTGGGTGGGGGTCAGGACGAAGAAGGCGTTCGACAGGAAGGCGCGTTCCGCGCGGGCGGCTTCCGTGGGCCGGTCGAGGGGCGTGTTGGCGGGGTCCGCGTTGTGGCGCGTCACCTCTTCGCGGACGCGGAGGTGGAGGAGGTCGCGGGCGGTCATGCGGTCCGGGAGGCCGCTGACCTCCAGGGCCGTGAGGGGTTTGCCCCCGGCCGTCTCGTCCTGGAACGTCACCGTGGTCATCGGGCGGCCCGCTCGATCTGGCGGAGGATCGTCGGGTCGGTGATCCGGGAATCCGCGGCCAGCAGTGCCGCCTTGGACAGGATCAGCGCCAGCCGGTCGTCCTCGAAGGGCAGGAAGACCCCTCGGTCGTCGGCCTTGCGCCGGGCGGGGACGATGCAGAGGTAGGCGTCGTCCGGTGCCATCAGCACGTTCGCGGAGCCCAGGTGGATCCGGTACGTCGTGAGGTCCCCGCGGACCGTCAGGTAGCGGCCCTCCAGGGTGCAGCGGTCCGCGATCCTCAGGCGCGGCACGATGCGCTGCAGGGCCTCGCGGCGGATCTCCGCGTTCGCGGTCAGCTCCCCGAAGGACGCGGCCCGCCAGTACGCGTCGTACCGGTCCTCCCCCCGGTCGGTCCACGTCGGGTCGGCCGCGATCGAGGTGACGCCCACGAAGAGGTCTACGTCGCGCATCGCCTCGCTGAAGACCAGGGGCGGCACTTCGGCCAGCGGGGTCTCGCGCCAGCGCCGGCCGTCGCGGCGTTCGAACCTGACCTGGTCGGTCGCGGCGTGGTCCGGGGCGTAGCCGGCGTCGAAGCCGGCCGGCTCGTGGTGGAGGCACGCGCGCCACCCGCCGTCGCCGAACTCGCCGCGGGCCAGGCCGTCGTGGCCGCCATAGTGGTTCCCGAGGAAGTCGGCCTGCCAGCCGCGCTCCTTGAACAGCGCGTACAACCGGGGGTAGTCCACGATGTGCGCGGCGAAGCGGTTGGAGTAGACGCCGGTCTCCTCCTCCGCCGGGGTCGGCAGGTAGATCTCCCGGAACGCCTGCTTGAACGGCTGCCGCAGCCCGGCGGCGACCACGTGGGCGCGCCAGGTCGCGATGGCGTCCGGCGAGGCGTGGACCGGGTGCCACAGCCGCATCTGCGAGGGCTCGCCCACTGGCTCGCTCAGGGGTGCCACGGCGTGCCAGTAGCCCTCGGCGTCGCGTGCCTCCCAGATCAGGCCCCGGGTGAGGACGCCGGTCACGGGGTGGTCGCGGTAGTGGCGGCGCCATTCCTCGTACCTCCAGGTGCGCCCGGCCGACATGAGCGCTTCGAGGCGGGCCCGCTCCCCCGACAGCGTGGCCCGCACCTGCTTGGCCAGGAGCTTGAGCTCGTCGAGTTCGTCCGCGCACCGTGCCTTGACCGCGGCGGGGGCCGTACGGGACGTCCGTCCGTCCGGGCCGGTGAAGGTGAGCCGTACGGTGACGGCGTCCTCGATCGCCACCCGGGCGCGGTGGCCGGCCAGTTCGCGGACGAGGCTGCCGTCCGGGGCCAGGCCGTGCCCGGGCACGCTGCGCTCGATCAGCTGTCCCGGGGTGATGCCCTGCCGTGCGGCGGCCGTCGCCAGGGCGGTGGCGAGCTGTTTGAGGAGCGCCCGGTGCTTGAGCTTCGTCTGCAGCCGCCACAGGTCTTCCAGCGCGGCGGGATCGTCGATCGCGGCGAGCGCGTTGATCGCCGCGCCCGCGAGCTTGAGGTCATCGATCACGTCGGATCCGGGTCCGCCGGTGCGCAGGGCGAGGGCGGTGAGGTGGCCGGCCGTGGCCGGGCCGGCGGTGAGCGCGGCGGCCCAGACGACGCCGCGCGCGAGGTCGCCGTCGTTCTGCCCGACGACGTAGTGGAGGTGGAAGCCGTCTCCGTGCCAGGGGGCGGGCGCCCCGTCCGTCCTGCTGCACAGCGGTGGGTCCTCGGCGAGTGCCCGCAGCATCTCCGCCGTCGTGCCGCGCGCCGATGCCGCCTCGCTCAGGGCCAGGCAGGTCCGTCGCCAGCGCTGTGACGGGCGCGGCCCCGACGGGCTCGCCAGGTGCCGGACGAGTTCCGCCAGTTCGGGCGTGGGCGCGGTGTCGGCGTGCTCGCGCAGCGCGGTGGCCCACGGGGCGTCCCCGGGGATCAGCTCGTCCGGCATGCCGGCGGCGGCGTCGTCCGGCAGCAGTGCGCGCAGGCGCCGGCCGAGCCGTCCGCGCACGTCCGCGCCGACTTCCGCGGCCATGAGCCTTCGGTACGCCTGGCGCAGGTGGGGGGTGACCGCACGGCGACCGTCGGTGTCGAGCCGGTCGACGGCGTCGAGCACCGCGCCGAGGGCTTCCGCGAGCCAGTGGCCCGCGCGGTACTCGCCGACGCGCAGCAGCATGACCGCGACCTCGTCGGGCGTCCATCCGCGCTGGTGGGATATGAGGGACGCGACCCGGTCGCGGTAGTGCCACACGCCGGAGCCGTCGGGACGGGCGACCAGCAGCAGGGACAGGGCGGCGGCGCGCAGTTCGCCGCCGGACCGGGTGGCGAGTCCCTCGTCGATCTCGGTCCGGATCCCCGCGTGCAGCTCCTCCAGGCGCCGGTACTCCCCCCTGTGGGAACCGAAGGCGAGCCGGTACTCCGCTCGGCCGCGGTCGAGGAGGTCGAGGAGCCAGCGGGCGCGGTCGAGGGTGGCGGATCGTACGTCGTCGAGCGCGTCGTTCCTGCGGGCCTCGGCCGGCACGGTGTCGTACAGCATGCGGGGATCGTCGCAGGCGGGTCCGACAGCGGCCCCGTCCCCGGGTGGGGGCGGGGCCGGTGCGGGCCGGGGCGTCAGCTGGACCTGGGGGCCGGTTCGACGGGGGATTTGGGCAGGGCGGGAGGCTGCTGCCGGGGCTGGTCGCCCGTGCCGCCGCCGGAGGACTTGGGCTGGGCTGGCGGCTGTTCGGGCTGTACGGGCTCCTGCTGCGGGGGCTCGGAGGGGGGCTTCTCGGGCTGCTCCGGGGGCTTCGGCTGCTCGGGCGTCTTCGGCTGTTCCGGCTTTTCCGGCTGCTCCGGGGACTTCGGCTGCTCCTGCTTCGGGGACTCCTCCTGCGTGCCCGGGGACTTCGGCTCCTCCTGCTTCGGCGATTCCTCCTTGTTCGGCTCCTCGCTCTTCGGCTCCTCGCTCTTCGGGGACTCCTCCGTGCCCTTCTCCGGCGACTGCTCCTGCGTGCCGGGCGACTTGGGCTCCTCCTTCGGCTGCTCCTCCTGCTTCCTCTCCTCGCTCGGCGGCGGCATCGTCGTCCCCGGCGGTTCCAGCTGCGAGCCGGTGGAGGGCGACGGCAGGACCGGCACCGAGGAGTCGGAGGGCCCGCCCCTGGGGGGTTCGACCTTGTGGTCGCGCTTGCCCCCGACCTTGCCGCTGGGGCGCTCGAACCAGCGCTTGCTGTCCTGGTCGTAGAGCGTCAGCGTCTTCATCGGCTTGTCGGACGGGACGACCGCCACCAGGCCCGCCGCGCGGAAGGTCTCCCACTGCCGGCCGCTGTACGTCGGCGTGCCGTTGGCGGCGTCGGGCGCGCTCATCGGGTTGCCGCAGGCGCAGCGGACCACCGGCACGCCGCGGTTGTCGACCATGACGGGGGTGCCGGCCTGGAGAATCGCCTGGTAGTCGGTGACCTTGCCGTCCTTGAAGCCGTGGCTGGTGACACGGGTGTCCCAGTTCAGCTGAACGGGCGTCAGCGCGCGCAGATGCGCGGGGAGGTCCTGCTGCTCGACCTTGAGGGTCTCGGCGAAGGCCTTGCTGCGGGCCGGGTCGCCGGTGAGGTACGCGATCTGCCTCTCGACGTCGCAGGCGGCCTTGTTCTGCTTGCCGCTGTAGAGCCCCGGGTGGGCTCCACTGACCTTGAGGGTTCCGCCGGGGGCCGAGGACTCGTTGGGGGTGATGGTCGGGGTGACCGCGGTTCCCGGCTCGCCCGCCGTGGAGGGGGTGAAGGGGTCGGGGCCGGCGGCGGAGGCGTTCTGGAGGAAGATCTCGCCGCCGCCCTTGGTGCCGCCGAGGAACGAGAAGGCGAAGATCACCGCGACCGCCACGACCATCGCGGTGCCCGCGGTGACGAGGGTGCGGCGGGCCCGCCACCACGGGGCGGGGGGTCCGCGGTGGCGGCCGGGTTCTCCTGGCTCGCCGCCGCGCCCCGCGCCGCTCGGCGGGCCCGGGGGACCGGGTGGTCCGGGCGGTGGCGGTGGGCCGGGGGGTGGCGCCGCCGGTGGGGGCGGGGGCCCCGGGGTCACCGGCGGGTGCTCTCCCGACGGCCGGCCGGACAGCGGCCCGGACGGAGGGCCGGCGGGGTGATCGGGCGGAGGAGGTATGGAACTCACGGCACTCTCCCCAGACGTAGGGCATCGGGAATTGAGGTGGATTCCCGTGCGCCCTCCCTTCCCATTATGTGCGCCCCTGCCGGGAGGAGTGAACCGGCCACGGGATTCCGGAACGGCTCGGTGTTTCACGGGCGTTTCGGCTGTGGGGGGAACTCTCCCCGCCAGGGAACACCGGCGCACGCCGCGGGTCATGTCCCGTCCTTTCGTGGCTTGACCACCGACACCGGCTCTGACCTGCTGCGCAGGTGCCCCTTCGGGTCCGGGCCGAGAATCGGTACATGGAAGCAGTGGGATATTCCAGCGCCAACACCGGCCTCTTGCTGGTCGACCCGTACAACGACTTCCTGTCCGAGGGCGGGAAACTCTGGCCACGCGCGAAAACGGTGGCCGAGCAGGTGGGGCTGCTCGATCACATGCGGCAGGTGCTCGCGGCCACCCGGGCCCGCGGTATACGGACGTTCTTCGTCGCGCACCGCCGCACCGCACCCGGGGACTACCAGGACTGGGAGCACCTCTCCCCCGCGCAGGAGGCGAGCGTCAAGGGCCAGATCTTCGCGCGGGACTCCTGGGGCGGCGAGTTCCATCCCGACTTCCAGCCGGTCGACGGCGAGATCCGGGTGCACGAGCACTGGTCGTCGAGCGGTTTCGCCAACACGGACCTGGACTTCCAGCTGAAGCAGCACCGGGTGTCGCGCATCGTGCTGATCGGGATGCGCGCCAACACCTGCGTCGACACCACGGCACGCTTCGGCCAGGAGCTCGGCTACCACGTGACCCTGGTGCGGGACGCGATCGCCGCCTTCAGCCCGGCGGAGATGGAGGCGACCTTCGAGGTGAACGCGCCGGTCTACGCGCACGCCATCCTCACCACGGAGGAGTTCCTCGACGTGCTTCCGCCCTGCCCCGAGGAGTACGGGGCGGGGCGGTAGCCCTCACGGGGATGGCGGCGCCCGGGCACATGTGGTTAGGTTAGGCAAACCTAACTTGACACCTCCGCGGAGATCCGGATGCGCAGCAAGACCACCGCCCCCCTCGCTCCCGCCCGGCCGACGCACGCCGAACGCATCCGGTCCGTCCTCGCCTCGGCCCACTCCATGACCGTGGTCACCGACCGCGAACGCACGGAGGTGACCCGGCTGACCGCACAGGCGCTCGCCGGCCACGTCCACCTGCACCCCCTGGAGACAGCCTTCGGCCCCGAGGGCACGCCGATCTCGCTGGAGTTCACCGATGTCGCCCCCACCCCGGTACGGGACCGGGTGCGGGCCCGCGTGACCGTCACGGGCTGGACGGCCGCGCCGTACCGGTCGGACGCCCCGGACAGCCAGTGCGTGCAGTTCGTGCACGCGACGCTGGAGACGGCCGAGGGCACCGCCTCCGTCGGCCTGGCGGAGCTGACGACGGCGGAGGCCGACCCGCTGGCGACGGCCGAGGCGGGGATGCTGACGCACCTGGTGGACGACCACGCGGAACTGGTACCGCTGCTCCTGCGGCTGGTACGGCCCGCCCCCGCCCCCGGCGCGCGGCGGGTCCTGCCCGTGGCCGTCGACCGGTACGGGATCACGCTGCGCGTGGAGTACGGGAACGGCCACACCGACGCCCGGCTGCCCTTCCCGTCCCGGCTGGAGGCCGCGGACCAGGCGGGGAGCCAGATCCAGGCGCTGCTCAACAGCGCGCGGCGCGCCTCGCACCGGGGGCGCCTGTTCGCCGGCTGGTGATCCGGCGGCCGACGCGGCACCGCCCCCTCGTCGCAGCCCCCGCCCTGTCGCACCCCTCTGTCACATTGGACGCGTCCGGTTCGTCAGTGCGCCGAGGGAACGCGACGAGGGAATGGGACCGAGGGACCGATGGACGACGAGGAGTTCCTGGCGGAGCGGTTCGAGGACAACCGCGCGCACCTGCGGGCGGTGGCGTACCGCATGCTCGGGTCGCTGACCGAGGCGGACGACGCCGTGCAGGAGGCGTGGCTGCGGCTGAACCGGGCCAGGGCGGACGGGATCGAGAACCTGGGCGGCTGGCTGACGACCGTGGTGGGCCGGGTGTGCCTGGACATGCTGCGCTCGCGCACCTCCCGGGGCGAGTCGCCGCTGGACGACGTACGGGTGCCCGACCCGGTGGTGAGCCCGCCGGACGCGGCCGGGGACCCGGAGCAGGCGGCGCTGCTGGCGGACTCGGTGGGGCTGGCGCTGCTGGTCGTGCTGGAGACGCTGTCGCCCGCCGAGCGGCTCGCCTTCGTGCTGCACGACATGTTCGCGGTGCCCTTCGAGGACATCGCCCCGATGGTGGGGCGGACGCCGACGGCGACGCGGCAGCTGGCCAGCCGGGCGCGGCGCCGGGTGCAGGGGGCGACTCCGGTGCCGGACGCCGACCTGGGCCGTCAGCGGCAGGTCGTCAGGGCCTTCCTGGCGGCCTCGCACGCGGGCGACTTCGAGGCCCTGGTGGCGGTGCTGCACCCGGACGTCGTACTGCGCGCGGACACCGGCGCCGCCTTTCCCGGGGCGACCCGGGAGGTGCGCGGCGCACGGACGGTCGCGAGCCAGGCGCTCACCTTCCGGCACGCGGCCCTGCAGGCGCGGCCGGCACTGGTCAACGGGGCGCCGGGGGTGGTCGCCGTGGCGGAGGGCCGGGTGGTGTCGGTCCTGGGCTTCACGATCGTGGACGGCCTCGTCGTCGAGCTGGACATCCTGGCCGATCCCGAGCGGCTGGCCGGGCTCGACCCGGCTGCGTTCGGAGAACAGCCGGAATAGCTCACTTGTTCGATTGAGGGGTTACCCTGGAGCCATGACCGCACCGCTCCAGGGATCGCTCTTCGACCAGACCGACGAGTTGCTGCTCGGTCCGCTGGACGGCCTCCGGCGGACCGGGCTCGGCAGCGGGGCGTGGCTCGACCTGCTGCCCGGGTGGCTGCGGGGGGCGGACGCCCTGTTCGGGGAGCTGGCGGGCTCGGTGCCGTGGCGGGCGGAACGCCGCCGGATGTACGAGCGGGAGGTCGACGTGCCCCGGCTGCTGTCCTTCTACGGGGAGGGCGATCCGCTGCCGCACCCCGTCCTCGACGAGGCCCGCGCCGCCCTCGACGCCCACTACGCCGACGAGCTCGGCGAGCCCTTCGTCACGGCGGGGCTCTGCTTCTACCGGGACGGCCGGGACAGCGTCGCCTGGCACGGTGACCGGACGGGGCGGTCGGCGACCCAGGACACGATGGTGGCGATCCTGTCCGTCGGCGACCCGCGCGACCTGGCGCTGCGGCCCCGCGGCGGGGGCGCGGCCTCGATGCGGCTGCCGCTGGGACACGGCGACCTCGTGGTGATGGGCGGCTCCTGCCAGCGGACGTGGGAGCACGCGATCCCCAAGAGCACTCGCGCCGTGGGGCCGCGGATCAGCATCCAGTTCCGCACGCGCGGCGTCCGCTGAACCCGCTCCATTGGGGGAACGGCCCCGTCCCCGTACAACCATTCGCACGCGAGCGCGAGTCAACGTGTGCGAGGGCCCGGCGACGGGCCGACGGGGAGGACGGGGAGGGGCCATGGAACGGGGACGGACGGCGCGGCGCGCCGGGAGAGCTGCGGCGGCCGCGGTCGTGGTGGGCACGGTCGTGCCGACCGCCGTCGTGGGGACGGGTGCGGGGAGCGCCGCGGCGGCGGCACCGGCGGTGGTGTGCACCTCGGGCAAGGCGGGGCTGGCGGCGAAGCTGAGCGCGGACATCACCGGCGCGCTGCGCGGGAGGACGGCGACGGTGGCCCTGTCGCTGCGGGACCGCAGGACGAAGACGGTGTGCACGCTCCGCGCGGACCAGCGGTTCGACTCGGCGAGCACCGTGAAGGTGACGGTGCTGGCCACCCTGCTGTGGGACAACAAGAAGCACAACCGCTATCTGACCGCGCGTGAGGTCAAGCTGGCCACGGCGATGATCACCAAGTCGGACAACGCCGCGACCACGCAGCTCTGGCGGCAGCTGGGGGTGGCCAAGGTGAAGGGCTTCCTGAAGGCCGCGGGGATGACCCGCACCGTGCCGGGGAGCAACGGCTACTGGGGGCTGACGCAGATCACGGCCAAGGACGAGCAGCGGCTGCTCGACCTGGTGACGGCGAAGAACTCGGTGCTGAGCGACAACTCCCGGGCATACATCCTGAAGTTGATGAACAAGGTGGTCACCGCGCAGCGCTGGGGCACGCCCGCGGGCGCCCCGCGGGGCGTGACGGTCCACGTGAAGAACGGCTGGCTGCCGCGCGCCACCCACGGCTGGCGGGTGCACAGCCTCGGCGCGTTCACCGGCTCGGGGCACGACTACTCCCTCACGGTGCTGACCCACGACAACCGGACCATGAACGCCGGGGTCGCCACGATCGAGGCGGTCGCCCGCGTGGTCCACCGGGACCTCAACCCGGCCGCCACCGCCGCCGGGACGCAGTCGACGACGCGTACGCCGCAGGAGGCGATCCCCGCCGTACCGCCGGGGACGTAGCGGACCGGTTCCGACGACCCGGCGGGCGCCCTCACGGGGGCGCCCGCCGGTGTTCCCGGGGGCGGTTACCGGACAGGTGTAGTCCTCACCCGATGTGCCCGGCCCGTCGCGCAGCGCGGCGGGAGCCCTTCCACGGAGCGGAATGAAAGGTTCCATCCGAGGAATCGGGATGTCTTGTGAGACGGCTGTGGAGACCGGAATGCCGCCTTGCCGCTCACCAAACGGCCTCGGAATACTCGACGGCGTTGCTTGGCGTGGACACGCATTCTTTTCGGGATGTGGCGCCTGGGACCGCAAATTCCTCCGGGTCGGCGGCAGTTGAGCCGACCCATCCCCCCACACGGAGGTACAGGACTTGAAGCATCGTCGAATATCCGGGCGGAAGGCCGTACTCGCGGGCGGCGGCGCGACGGCCGTGCTGGCGGCACTGATCGTGCTGCCGCACGCCAACGCCGCGCCGGGCCCGGCACCCGCCCCCCGGAGCCTCACGCCCGCGGCCGCGGTGACGCTGGCCGCGCACCTCACCTCGGAACTGGACGCCGAGGACACCGCGGGGTCGTACTACGACGCCGGGAGCGACCGGCTCGTCGTCAACGTGCTCGGCGCCGAGGCCGCCGACACCGTCCGCGCGGCGGGCGCCGTGCCGAGGACGGTCGCCCACACCATGGCCGAACTGCGCGCCGCCACAAGGACCCTGGGGCTTCAGGCCCGCATTCCCGGCACCGCCTGGTCGGTCGACCCGCGGACCAACCAGGTGGTCGTGACGGCCGACCGGACGGTGTCGGCGGCCGGGATGGACCGGCTGGACGAGGCGGTGGACGGCCTCGGCGCCGGTACGGCCCGCGTTCAGAAGTCGAAGGGCGAGTTCAAGCCCTTCATCGCCGGCGGTGACGCCATCTTCGGCTCCGGCGCCCGCTGTTCGCTGGGCTTCAACGTCGTCAAGGACGGGCAGCCGTACTTCCTCACCGCCGGCCACTGCGGCGTGGACATCAAGAGCTGGTCGGACAGCTCCGGCGGCCGGGAGATCGGCTCCGTCGAGGCCGCGACGTTCCCCGGCCACGACTACGCGCTGGTCAAGTACACCGGCAGCGATGTCGACCACCCGAGCGCGGTCGACCTGTACAACGGCTCGGCGCAGGAGATCACCTCGGCGGCGACCCCGGCCGTCGGCCAGGCCGTGCAGCGCAGCGGCAGCACCACGCAGGTGCACGACGGCACGGTCACCGGGCTCGACGCGACCGTCAACTACCAGGAGGGCTCGGTCTCCGGACTGATCCAGACCGACGTCTGCGCCGAGCCCGGCGACAGCGGCGGCGCCCTCTTCTCCGGCGCCACCGCCCTCGGCCTGACCTCGGGCGGCAGCGGTGACTGCACCGGCGGCGGGGAGACGTTCTTCCAGCCGGTGACGGACGCGCTCGAGGTGTACGGGGCCGAGATCGGCTGACCCCGCACCGCGCCTCGGCCGGCCGGCGGCGCCGGACGCCCCTCCCCGGGACCGGGAGGGGGGTCCGGCGCCGCCGCCGTCCGTGTGGGGACGGGCACGAACGGGCACGGACGGGCCGGACGGGCGGTCAGCCCTGGTGGCCGGGGCGGAAGTCGCGTACGGCGCGCGCCTGCCGGGCCAGGGCGAGCAGCCGTCCGTCCTCGGTCCACAGGGCGCTGTCCTCGACGGCCCAGCCGCCGCCCGCGTGCTCGGTGCGGCTGCGGACGAGGGCCCAGCCCTCGGCGGGCGCGGCGTCCAGGACGTCGGTGAAGTGCACGGTCAGTTCGGCCGTCGGTACCGGGCGGGGCTCGGTCCACACGGCGAACAGCGCGGGCGGCAGGGCGTCGGCGAGGACGACCAGCGCCTGCGGGTCCAGCGGCCGGCCGTCGGCGAAGCGCATCCAGGCGGTGAGTTCGGCCCGCGCACCGCCGGCCAGGGGGCGTGCGTCGTCGGCCGGGCGGATCTCCAGGTGGGCGGCGAACGCCGCCAGCGAGCGCGGCAGGGTGAGCGGCGGACAGGCCTCGGGACCGGGGACGACGGGCGCGGGCGTACCCGCGTGGCCGGGGCCGGGCTCGCTCCGCCCGAACACGGCGGCGCCGGTGAGGGCCGCGGAGTCGTCCTGCAGCGCGGTGACCGAGGACACCGACGAACGGCGGCCCTCGCGCAGGGTGGTCACCGCGAGGCGGAGCGGGCGCTCGTCGACGGGGGCCAGGAAGTGCGCGCCGAGGGTGCGGACCGGGAGGCGCTCCCCCGTCCGCGCGGCCAGGTCGTCGCGCATGGCCGCCAGCGCGAGGGCGGCGACATGACCTCCCTGCGCCCCGTTCCACGACCACCAGGAGCGGTCGATGCGGACGGTGCCGTCGTCCGCGGGTCGCGGGGTGCCGGTGGCGTCCGCGGTTTCCGTGTCCGTGATCGAGCCGGGCATGACGCCCCCTGGGGATGCGGGTCCGGTGTTCCCGACCCACGGTAGCCCAGTGAGTTGGATATTCAAATCGACTAGCCGGGAACCCGGGTGGCGACGTCGGGCCGGGCGCCGGCGACGGGCCCGGTCCGCGCGGTCACGTACGGCGACCGGGGACCGGGGGGCCGCAGGCGTCCGGCGCCGGGGCAGGGCCGGTTCCGGGACGCCGGAGGGGGCGGGAGGCTCAGTGCGGCGTCGCCCGCGAGGGGACGTCGTGGCGCTGGTGCCCGCCCGTCGCGAGCATGCGGACTTCTCCCCGGTCGCTGATCTCGGCCTGGACGATGCCCGTGTCGTCGCTGTACACCGGGTGCCCCCCGGCACCCTTGCGCTCGGTGCGCTTGACGACGACGGTGTCGCCGGAGACGGGGAAGGTCAGATCGTAGGTTTCGGCATGACTCATGAGGGGAACCTCCTGTCTCCGCCCATATGACGATTTATGCCCAGAGAATCCCTGGCCAATGACACCGGTCATGACGTCCGCTGTGGCGCCGGATCGACCCCGTGGGAGAGCATGGAGCGGTGTCGATCATCAAGGGGGAACGCATGACGCACCTCACCCACGTCGCCGCTCCGGAGGGTGTCCTCGCGGGCACCGGCTACAGCCACGTCGTGTGGGGCGAGGGCCGGTTCGTCGCGGTGTCGGGCCAGATCGCGGTGGACGAGCGGGGCGAGCTGGTCGGAGCGGACGACCCGGCGGCGCAGGCGCGCCAGGTCTTCGCCAACCTCGACCGCTGCCTGGCGGCCGCCGGGGCGGGCTGGAGCGACGTGGTCAAGCTGACCTTCTTCGTCACCGACGTCGCCTTCCTGCCCGCGGTCCGCGAGGCGCGCGACGCGTACGTCGACACCGAGCGGCCCCCGGCCAGTTCTGCGGTGCAGGTGGCGGCGCTCTTCCGGCCCGAACTGCTGCTGGAGGTCGAGGCGTTCGCGATCGTCCCGGCCGCGTCCACGGTGCCGGCGGCCCGGCCGTGACGCTGGTCCCGGAGCGGTTCACCGTGGCGGCGGCTGCCCGGCGGCTCACCCCGCCGGGGCCCGGCGATCCGCCGCGGCTGTGCCTGGTGGACACGGCGGCGAACGCGGCCGCCGCCGTCCATCTGGCGCCCGGACTGCTGGACCGGGAGGAGCGCGAGCGGGCCTCCGCCTTCCACTTCGACCGCGACCGCACCAGCTATGTCACCGCGCACGTGGCGCTGCGCCTGCTGCTGGCGGCGTATCTGGGGACCCGGCCCGGCGCGGTGCCGCTGACCCGGGAGACCTGCCCGTCCTGCGGCGGCCCCCACGGCCGCCCCGCGGTGGAGAGCGGCAGCCCGCACTTCTCGCTCTCGCACTCCCGGGAGCTGACGCTGCTGGCCTTCGCCGCGAGCCCGGTGGGGGTGGACGTGGAGGCGCTGCCCGGCCAGGAGGCCGTGGACGGCGTGTGGCGTTCGCTGCACCCGGCGGAGGTGGACGAGCTCGGGATGCTGCCGCCGGTGGAGCGCCGGGAGGCCTTCGCGCGGACGTGGGCGCGCAAGGAGGCGTACCTGAAGGGCCTGGGGACGGGCCTGTCCAGGGACCCGTCCGAGGACTACGTGGGCTCCGGCCCCGACCCGGCCGCGGGCCCCGAGGGCTGGACGCTATCGGATGTCGCCGTCGGGGACGGCCACCGCGCGGCCGTCGCCGTACGGCTGGGCTGAGGCCCCGCGGCCATGTGCGAGCCGCCGTTCCCGGCAGCCGGCGCCGGGGCCCGTGCTCCCCTCCGCGACGAGGCGCGTGGCCGAACGCCGTCACCGCCTTCCGGCGGACCGGTCCGGCGCCGGCGCCGGCGCCGGCGACCGGAGGTGGCACGCGACGGCGGATGCGGCGCGGGCCGCTCGGCGACCGCGATGACGGAGGCCGTAGGCGCTCGCCTTCGGTCGGCATCCCCACCGGTCCGTGAGCCGGCGCCGGGGAGTGCTTCGGGGCCCGGCGCGGTGGGGGCGGTGACCCTCACCGCGCCGGGGTTCAGCGGCGGTAGCGGCGCACGACCGCCACGAGGACCGCGCCGGCCACGAGGGCGACGCTCGCGAAGCCGCCCACGCTGGTGAGGACCCGGTCCCGGGGGCCGGTGTCGGCGAGCGCGGGGCGTTCCGCGGAACCGGACGCCGTGCTGTCGGCGGCCTCGCGGATCATCCGGACGACGGCGTCGGGGTGGGAGAGCATCGCGACGTGCGAGGAGTCGACCTCGACGGTGTGCGAGCCCGCGCGCTTCGCCCCGAAGCGTTCCAGTGCCGGGTTGATGGCGTGGTCGCGGGTGGCGACCAGCGCCCACGAGGGGATGGTCCGCCAGGCCGCGCCGGGTGCCTTGTCGGTGAACGCCCGCGTCGCGATCGGCCGTTGCTCGGCGGCCATCAGCCGGGTCGCGGCCGCGGGCAGGTCCGCGGCGAAGACCTTGCGGAAGACGGAGTCCCGGATGTAGATGTCGGTGCCGCTGCCCGTCCCGTCCCGGTACGGCACGGGACGCTGCGCCGAGTCGAGGTCGCTCGGCGCGAACCGGGACGCGAGCCCGCCCAGGCTCTCCCCCGCGTCCGGCATGAACGCCGAGACGTAGACCAGCGCCCTGACGTTCGGGTTGCCCGCCGCGGCGCCACTGATCACCGCGCCGCCGTAGGAGTGGCCCGCGAGCACGATCGGGCCGTCGATGCTCTTCAGCACACTGGCCGTGTAGGCGGAGTCGCCGACCAGCCCGCGCAGCGGGTTGGCGGGGGCGACGACCTTGTAGCCGGCGTTCTCCAGGCGCTCGACCACCGGGTTCCAGCTCGACGCGTCGGCGAAGGCGCCGTGCACCAGCACGACGGTCGGCCGGGCCCCGCCGGCGGCGCCGTCGGCGACCGCGGCCGCGAGGGCGGGACCGGCGGCGAGCGCCGTCGAGGCGAGCGCCGCGACGAGCGCGCCCGCGCGCGCTATGTGACGTCGGTTCAGCGGAGCGGGGGAGGAAGGCCCAGCCATGCTGCTCTCTCTTCCGGCCGGAGGGACTGCTGTCGCCTCCCAGCCTTGGCCCGCCGCGGCCGTCCCGCCCGTTCCCGGGGGACGGACGAGTGACGGCGGGTCGACCGCTCTTCCGCTGCGCTCCGCGGACGTGAAACACCGGCGTCATCGAACACGGATATGATCCGCCTCACACAAGATCCCGGACGGCCGGAAAACGTGCGCTTCCGCATGCCTTCCTGCCGCGCCCCATGCATGAGGGGAGCGTCCGTTGGCCCTCCGAATATGGCTCAGCAGCGCGGGGGTGGCCACCACCCAGGTGATGCGGATGCTGCGCGGCAACCCCGACTCCGTGGACGTCCGTATCCACGGGACCAACGTCGACCCCTCGGCCCCCGCCCTGGCCGCGTGCGACGTGGCCGAGGTGGAGCCCCGTCACGTCGGCGACGACGCCTACGCCGACTTCGCCCTCGACTTCTGCCGCCGGCACGGGATCGACGTCCTCGTGCCGCCGCGCCGGCTGACCGCGCTGGCCGGACGGGCCGACGCGTTCGCCGCCGAGGGCACCCGGCTGATGTGCTCGCCGCTCGCCTCGGTCGAGATCCTGACCAGCAAGAGCCGTACGTACGAGGAGGCGCTCACCGCCGGCATCCCGGTGCCGCCGTGGCGGGTGGTGCGGGACGCCGACGGCCTGCGGGCCGCGGTGGACGAGCTCGCGGCGACCGGCGAGACCCTGTGCATCAAACCCGCCGGCGAGTACTCGGCCTTCGGCTTCCGCATCCTGGAGGACCGGCCGATGGGCATCCGCGACCTGCTCGCCCCCGCCAGGCCGATGGCCTCGGTCGACGCGGTCGCCCAGGCGATGAAGCGGGCCGCGGACGAGGGTGAGCACGTTCCCCGCATGATCGTCATGCCCTATCTGGAGGGCCCCGAGATCAGCGTCGACTGCCTGTCCGCGCCGGGCGGGCGGCTCCTCGCCGCGATCCCCCGGGCCAAGGAGGGCCGCTACCGGCTGCTCCTGGACGACCCCGGGATCACGGAGATCGCCAGCCGCCTCGTGGGGCACTTCAGCCTCGCGTACCTCTCCAATGTGCAGCTGCGCCACCGCAACGGCGAGCCCGTCCTCCTGGAGGCCAACCCCCGCCCCTCCGCGGGGATCTTCCAGACCGCCTTCACCGGCGTGAACCTCCCCTGGGCCGCCGTCCGCCTCCTCACCCAGGGCGACGCCGGCCTGCGCACCGCCCCCCGCCTCGGCGGCCGCGTCGCCGTGACGGAAGCGGTCACCGAGGTCCCGGAGGTCCCTGACGTCCCGGAGGTCAGCGTGGCGTGAGCCGGGGGCAGGAGGCACGCTGGAGGGAGGAAGGCAGGTGGCAGCTCATGAGCAGACTCGAAGAGCAGATCGACCTGAACGTTCCGACCGAGGTGGCGTGGCGGCACCTGCACCGGCTGGAGGACTACCCGCAGTTCGTCGGGGGCGTCCGGGAGGCGAGCGCCGCCGGGGACGGCAGGGCCCGGCTCGGCGTGTCGGGGACCGGCGGCGACTCGCTCGACGCGGAGTTCTCCGACCGCACCAAGGCCCGCAGCGACACCCGGGAGATGACCTGGCGCACCAGCGGCGGCGCCGAGATCACCGGGACGTGCTCGGTCCTCCCGATCGACGAGCAGCACAGCCGCGTCCAGGTCCGCATGGAGTACGACCCCGCCGAGATCCGTGACGCCTTTGGCGGCCCCAAGGGCTTCGCCCAGGTCAGCGCGATCGAGCGCACGGTCCGTGACGACCTCGAACGCTTCAAGGACCTCGTCGAGCGCGAGCACTAGCCGGACTCCGTGCGGCCCGTGCGGTCCGCCGGTGGCGCGTGGGCCGCGACGGCCCGGGCCCGCCGCCGGCTAGAGCCGCACGCCGTGCCGCCGCAGGTAGGCGACCGGATCGACGTCGGAGCCGTACCCCTCGCCGGTGCGCACCTCGAAGTGCAGGTGCGGGCCGGTGGTGTTGCCCGTGGAACCCGAGCGGCCGATCTGGCGGCCCGCGGCCACGGACTGGCCGGCGCGCACCGTCAGCGAGGACAGGTGGCCGTACTGGGTGTACATGCCGTCGTGGTGCCGGATCACCACCTGGTAGCCGTAGGCGCCGCCCCAGCCGGCCTCGACGACGGTGCCCTCGGCGACCGCCTTGACGGAGGTACCGGTGGCCACGGTGAAGTCCTGGCCGGTGTGGTAGCCGCTGGCCCAGTGCGATCCGCTGCGGTGGTACGGGGTGCCGAGCCCTCCGCTGACCGGCGCCACGAACGCCCGGGTGGCGGAGGCGGGTTCGGCGCGCCGCTCCGCGGACTTCGGGCTCTTGGAGGGCTTCGAGGTCTTGGACGGCTTGGACGGCTTGGACGGCTTTGAGGTCTTCGAGGTCTTCGAGGGCCTGGCGTCCTTCGCGGGCTTCGCGCCGGGCACGGACAGTTCCTGCCCGGGGAGGATGAGGTCGGGGTCGGCTCCGACGACCGGGCGGTTCACGGCGTAGAGCCGCTGCCAGCCGCCGTGGACGTCCTGCTCGTCGGCGATCCCGGAGAGGGTGTCCCCGCTGACGACCGTGTAGGACCCGCCCGGCGCCGCGGGGCGGCGGTCCGTCTCCGGCTTCTGCTTCTCCCTCTGCTTCCGTTCGGCGTTCTGCCCGGCGCTCTTCCCGGCGTTCTTCCCGGTCTTCTTCGCCGGGGTGGCCGCTTCACGCTGCGGCTGGTCCTGCGCCTCCTGCCCGCCCCGGGTGAGCCCGGCGCGCTGCGAGCACACGGGCCACGCCCCGGGGCCCTGCCCGTCCAGCACGCGTTCGGCTGTCGCTATCTGCTCGGTCTTCGTCGCCAGGTCGGCCCGGGCGGCGAACTTCGTGCCGCCGTACGCCTTCCACGTCGACTGGGCGAACTGCAGCCCCCCGTAGTAGCCGTTGCCGGTGTTGATGTGCCACTTGCCGCTGCTCTCGCACGCGGCGACCTTGTCCCAGGTGCCGGCCGTGGCCGCGCCCGCGCCCGAGGCGGCGATGAAGGGCAGCGCGAGCCCCGCGCCGGAGGCGGCGGTGACGGCGACGGACACCGGTGAGAGCCGGCTCGGCGGCTGGGGTCTGCGGTGGCGACCGCGCGCGGACCGTACGGGCATGGGGGGACCACCTCTCGGTTCCGGACACACGGCCGTACAAGTACGACAGAGGGATCTTGTCGCCGCAAGGGTGCTTTTGAGACTCTGTCGTCCCAAATCGCGCTCCCCGGAACCGGGTTGGTGCGGGCGCGCCCCTCAGGAGGTGCGGGGCGGCAGCGGGAGCGGCAGCCCCGGCAGCCCGTCGAGGCTGGTCGCGACGTACGGCTTGCCCTCGCAGTAGTCGCTGAAGGACTCCTCGGTCTCCCGGGCGAAGCGCCGGGTGTGCAGCGGCCGTTCCTCCCGGAAGTCCATGGTGGGGACGGCGAACCCGCAGCTGTCGCTGATGCGTTCGGCGGTGACGACGATGACGGCGCGCAGGTCGGTCCGCTTGCGGATGTCGTCGGAGAAGTGCGGCAGGAGCTCGTCCCAGCGCGGGTCGTCGCGGAAGACGGGCTCGCCCCGCCCGTGCACCCGCACGATGGTGGGCGGCCCGGTGAAGGCGCACCACATCAGGGTGATGCGGCCGTTCTCCCGCAGGTGGGCGATGGTCTCGGCGCCGCTGCCCCCGAGGTCGGCGTAGGCGAAGGTGTGGTCGTCGAGGAGGGCGAAGGAACCGTCGAGGCCCTTGGGTGACACGTTGACGTGCCCGTCGCCGGACAGGGGCGCTGTGGCGGTGAAGAAGACCTTCTGGTCCTCGATGAAGGCGCGCAGGCGCCCGTCGATGCGTTCGTACGTCTTTCCCATGCCTGTGATTCTGCGGCGCCGGCCGGGCCCGCGCCGCACCTTTTCGGCCGCGGGCCGGCCGCGGGCCGGTCAGCGCCGCCGGGGACGGCGCGGGCGCTCTTCCTCGCCGTCCCGGACGACGATGCCCAGCGCGGCGGCGAGGGCCGGGGCCAGGTCGAGCAGCTGGGCGCTGCCGATGACGGCGCCGCGCAGTGAGTCGTGGCCGTCGGCGAGGTCGAGGCGGGTGGCGCCGCGCAGGTCGGCGGCGTCGAGCTCGGCGCGGCCGAGGCGCAGGCGCTCCAGGGCGGTGCCGGGGAAGGAGACGTCCTGCAGACGGGCGCCGCCGAGGTCGACGTCGCGCAGCACGCAGTCCTCGAAGACGACCTCGTGGAGCCGGGCGGCGCGCAGGTTGACGGAGTCGAACTTGCAGCGCCGGAAGACCACCCGCCGCAGCACCGCGCCGAAGGCCTCGACCCCGGCGAGCACGCAGGAGTCGGCGGTGACGTCCATCCAGTTCGTCTCGGCGGCCGAGGCGCCGACGAAGCGGTCGCCCTGCAGCCAGACCTCGTTGAAGCGCGCCCGGCGCAGGCTGCCGCCCTCCAGGACGGTGTCGGTGATCGCGCACTCGAGGAAGACGGCGCCGCCGGCGTCCTGTTCGTCGAGGGTGAGCCCGTCGAAGTGGACGGTGTCGTAGCGCTCCTCGACGCCGAGCCCGGACCCGTCGAAGGGCTCCAGCGCCTGCGCGTACGGCAGCTCGGACAGGGACTGCGGTGCCTTGAAGGTCATGGCGGCCACGCTAGTGGCCCCCTGTGACAGCGCCACCCTTGAGGAATATGAGCGATTTGTCCTGGATGTCTTGCTACGTTGCGTCCCATGACCGCCCCCGCCCCCGGGACCTCGCCGCCGGCCCTCGCCGTGCCCGCCGTCCGGCTGCCCCGCCGCCGGGGCGTCGAGCTGGCACTGCTGGTCGGCGCGGTGCTGATCCCGGTGTACGGCTACTGCGCGGTCGGCCTGGCGCACGACGGCGCCGTGCCGCGGGGCGCGGCCGGCTACGGCGCGGCGCTCGGCGGCCTGGCGCTGGCGGCCCATCTCGCGGTGCGCCTGCGCGCCCCGTACGCCGACCCGCTGCTGCTGCCGATCGGGGTGCTGCTCAACGGCCTCGGCCTGGTCCTGATCTACCGCCTCGACCTGGAGACCCCCGACGCCGCCGCCCCGGCGCAGCTGATCTGGTCGGGGCTGGGCGTGGCCCTGTTCACCGCGGTCGTCCTGCTGCTGCGCGACTACCGCACCCTGGCCCGGTACGCGTACCTCGGTGTCGTGGCGGCCCTGGTGCTGATGATCGCGCCGAGCTGCTTCCCCGCCGTGAACGGCGCGAGGATCTGGATCCGGGTCGCGGGCCTGTCCCTGCAGCCCGGCGAGTTCGCGAAGGTGCTGCTGGCGGTGTTCTTCGCGGCGTACCTCGCGGACAACCGCGCCGCGCTCGCGTACGCCGGACGGCGGGTCTGGCGGTTCCACCGGCTGCAGCTGCCGACCGGCCGGGTGCTCGGCCCGGTGCTGGCGGTCTGGACGATCAGCCTCGGCGTGCTGGTCGTGGAACGCGACCTGGGGACCTCGCTGCTGTTCTTCGGCCTCTTCGTGATCCTGCTCTACGTCGCCTCCGGCCGCACCGGCTGGATCGCGATCGGGCTGGTGCTGTCGGCGGCCGGCGCCTTCCTCGTCGGCACGCTCGAACCGCATGTGCACTCCCGGGTGGCGGACTGGCTGCACCCCTTCGCCAGCATCGAGGCGGGCCTGGGGCCGGGCCAGCTGGCGCAGTCGCTGTTCGCGTTCTCCGCCGGGGGCCTGCTGGGCACCGGCCTGGGCGAGGGGCACTCGATCCTGATCGGCTTCGCGGCCAAGTCCGACTTCATCCTGGCCACGGCGGGCGAGGAGCTGGGACTGACGGGGCTGACCGCGCTGTTCCTGCTGTACGGGCTGCTGGTGGCCCGGGGCTACCGGGCGGGGCTGGCGATCCGCGAGCCGTTCGGCAGGCTGCTGGCCGTGGGGCTGGCCTCGATCGTCGCGCTGCAGGTCTTCGTGATCGCCGGCGGGGTGACGGACCTGATCCCGCTGACCGGGATGGCGATGCCGTTCCTGGCGCAGGGCGGTTCGTCGGTCGTCACCAACTGGGTGATCGTCGCCCTGCTGATCCTGCTCAGCGACACCGCACGCCGTCCGCTGCCCGGTCCGGACGCCGGCCGGACCGACGCCGGCCGGACCGCCGCCGGCGGGACGGACGCCGCGTGATCCCGTACGCCCGCCGGGCCGCGGCGCTGTGCCTGCTGCTCCTGGTCGCCCTGCTGGTGAACGCCCTCCGGATCCAGGTCGTGCGGGCCCCCGCGTACGACGCGAATCCCGCCAACCGGCGGGTGCCGATCGAGCGTTACGGGCAGCCCCGCGGCGACATCCTCGTCGGCAGCCGGCCCGTGACCGGTTCCCGGTCCACCGGCGCCCAGCTGGACTGGGTCCGCACCTACGCCGACGGCCCGCTCTACGCCCCGGTGACCGGCTTCTCCTCCCAGACGTACGGCACGGCCCTGCTGGAGGCCGCCGAGGACGACATCCTCTCCGGCTCCTCCCCCGGTCTGTCCGCGCTCCCGCTGTGGAACGCGGTCAGCAGGCAGCCGCAACGCCCCGGCCACGTCCGCACCACCATCGACCCGGCCGTGCAGAAGGCCGCGTACAAGGCGCTGGGCGGCAAGAAGGGCGCGGTCGCCGCCCTCGACCCGGCGACCGGCCGGATCCTGGCGCTGGTCAGCACGCCCTCCTACGACCCGGGGACGATCGCCGGCACCGGCCCGCAGGCGCTCGGCGCCTGGCGCAGGCTCGTCACGGCCGAGGACCAGCCGATGCTCAACCGGGCGCTGCGCCAGACGTATCCGCCGGGTTCGACCTTCAAGACGGTGACCGCGGTCGCGGCGCTGGTCTCCGGGGTGGTCACCGACGTCGACAGGCCCACCGACTCCCCGGACCCCTACCCCCTGCCGGGTTCCACGACGGCGCTGGGCAACGAGTCGGCGTCCGCGGGCTGCGAGGACGCGCCGCTGCGGTACGCGTACGTCGTCTCCTGCAACACCGTCTTCGGCAAGCTCGGCGACGACGTGGGCCTGCGGGCGATGCGCGAGACGGCCGAGGCCTTCGGCTTCAACGACCCCTCCATCGGGGTGCCCTCGCACCCCGCGGTGAGCGTCTTCGACCGCCGCATGGACCGGGCGCAGCTGGCGCTGTCGTCCATCGGCCAGTACGACACCCGGGCCACCCCGCTGCAGATGGCGATGGTCGCCGCGGCCGTGGCCAACGACGGCACGCTGATGTACCCGCACCTGGTGGACCGGACCACCGACGGCGCCGGGCTTCCGCTGGAGGTCACCGGGCAACGGGCCTACCGGCAGGTCATGGACGCGGCCGTGGCGTTCGCGATGCAGGACATGATGGTCGCCGTGGTGCGGCACGGCACGGGCCGCAACGCCGCGCTCCCCGGCGCGCTGGTGGGCGGCAAGACGGGCACGGCGCAGCACGGCGAGGACAACCGCGGGAACCCGTTCGCCTGGTTCATCTCCTGGGCGAAGCAGAGCCGCGGGGCCCCCGCGGAGGTCGCCGTCGCCGTCGTCGTGGAGGACGCCGCCGCGGACCGTGCCGACATCAGCGGCGGCGGCAAGGCGGCCCCGGTCGCCCGCGCCGTGATGCGCGCGGTGCTGGCGCACTGACCCGGTGCCCCGCCCCGGTCAGTCCTGGGCGCCCAGGGCGATGGCCTCCTCGACCTCGGCGGCCCGCGCGGTCTCCTCCTCGGCGAAGCGCTCGGCGTCGAGCTTCTCGGCGATCTCCTCGTCCTGGGCCATCAGCAGGTCCAGGTCGGAGTCGCCCATCTCCAGGACGCCCATGTCGACGTAGGCGCGCTGCAGCCGCTCGCCCCACAGCCCGATGTCCTTCACGCACGGCACGATGCGGCTGAACAGCAGCTTGCGGAAGAGCTGCAGGTACTCCGAGCGCTCGCTCAGCTCCTCGGCCTCCTGCCGCGGGATGCCGAAGTCCTCCAGCACCTCGGCGCCGCGCAGCCGGTCGCGCATGAGGTAGCAGCCCTCGATGACGAACTCCTCTCGCTCGCGCAGTTCGGCGTCGGACAGCTGCTTGTAGTGGTCGCGCAGCGCCATCCGCCCGAAGGCGACGTGCCGGGCCTCGTCCTGCATGACGTAGGCGAGGATCTGCTTGGGCAGCGGCTTGTCGGTGGTGTCGCGGAGCATGCCGAAGGCGGCCAGCGCCAGGCCCTCGATGAGCACCTGCATGCCCAGGTAGGGCATGTCCCAGCGGGAGTCGCGCAGGGTGTCGCCGAGCAGTGCCTGCAGCGAGTCGTTGATCGGGTAGGTCATACCGACCTTCTCGCGCAGGAAGCGGGAGTAGATCTCGGCGTGCCGGGCCTCGTCCATCGTCTGGGTCGCGGAGTAGAACTTGGCGTCGAGGTCGGGCGCCGACTCCACGATGCGGGCGGCGCAGACCATGGCGCCCTGCTCCCCGTGGAGGAACTGGCTGAACTGCCACGAGGCGTAGGCGCGGCGCATCTCGCGCTTGTTCCGCTCGGACATCTTGTCCCAGTACGGCGTGCCGTAGACGGTCATGTTCTGGTCCGGCACGCCGAGCGGGTCGTACGGGTCGACCTCGATGTCCCAGTCGATGCGGGTGACCGCGTCCCACTGCTTGTCCTTGCCCTTCTGGTAGAGGGCGAGCAGCCGGTCGCGCCCGTCGTCGTACTCCCAGGAGAAGCGCGCGGCCCCGGAGGCCGGGATCTCCCACAGGTTGTCCTGCGACGGCATTGGCGTCTCCTCGACTCTTGACGGGCTTGCTGACACACAGTCTCATAAGAGCATGACCGCTGGCACCCCTCTTGCAACGCGTGAGAAAGTGGCGGAGCGGCTGCTCGACGCCTCCGCGAAACACTCCTTCGACCCCGACACCGAGCTGGACTGGAAGGCCCCGTTCGAGGACGGCAAGTGGTTCTGGCCGCCCGAGTTGTGCTCCCTGTACGACACCCCGCTGTGGAAGCACATGTCCGAGGAGCAGCGGATCGAACTGAGCCGGCACGAGTCGGCGTCGCTCGCCTCGATCGGCATCTGGTTCGAGATCATCCTCATGCAGCTGCTGCTGCGGCACTCCTACGACCTGGACCCCACCAGCGGACACGTCCGCTACGCGCTGACCGAGATCGCCGACGAGTGCCGTCACTCGAAGATGTTCGCGCGGCTGGTGACCCGGCTCGGCACGCCCGTGTACAAGCCGTCGCGGCTGGACCACAACCTCGGCCGGGTGCTGAAGACGGTCTCCACCACCCCCGGCTCCTTCACCGGCACCCTGCTCGCCGAGGAGATCCTCGACTGGATGCAGCGGCTGACCTTCCCGGACGAGCGCGTGCAGCCGCTGACCCGCGGCGTCACGCGCATCCACGTGGTCGAGGAGGCCCGGCACATCCGGTACGCCCGTGAGGAGCTGCGCCGCCAGATGAGTTCGGCGCCGCGCTGGGAGATCGCCTTCACCCGGGTCTCCTCCGCCGAGGCCGCCCGGGTGATCGCCCGGTCGCTGATCAGCCCGCGGGTCTACGCCTCGGTGGGACTGGACCCCCGGTACGCCGCCGAGCTGGCCCGCACCAGTCCGCACCGCCGGGACGTGATGCGGCAGGCCGCACGGAAGCTGATGGACTTCCTGGACGAGATCGGCATGTTCGAGGGTCCGGGCGTACGGCGCATGTGGCGCACCTCGGGGCTTCTCGGGTAGCCCGTCGCGCGGGCGGATACGCTGGCGTCCATGAACGGCCGTTCGACGCCGGCGCCCGCCGCTCCCGCCTACCGCCGGCTGAGCGTCGAGCAGCGCCGTACCCAGCTGCTCGCCGCCGCGGTGGACCTCTTCGGGCACCGCAGGCCCGAGGACGTCTCGGTCGACGACGTGGCCGCGGCCGCCGGGGTCTCCCGCCCCCTGGTCTACCGCTACTTCCCCGGCGGGAAGCAGCAGCTGTACGAGGCCGCCATGCGCAACGCCGCCGAGGAGCTGCGGGCCTGCTTCGTCGAGCCCGCGGAGGGCGAGATGACCCAGCGCCTGTCCAACGCGCTGGACCGCTACCTCGCCTTCGTGGACGAGCACGACGCGGCGTACTCCGCGCTGCTGCGCGGCGGCAGCGTGGCCGAGACCAGCCGGACCGACGCCATCGTGGACGGCGTCCGGCGCAGCGCGGCCGAGCAGATCCTGATGCACCTGGGGGCCCCGCACCCCGGGCCGCGGCTGGCGATGATGGTCCGCTCCTGGATCGCCAGCGTCGAGGCCGTTTCGCTGACCTGGCTGGACGAGGGCAAGCGGCCCCCCGCCCAGGAGCTGCGCAGGTGGCTGGTGGACCACTTCGTCGCGCTGCTGCTGGTCAGCTCCACCACCGACCAGGAGACCGCCGAGGTCGCGCTGGCCGCACTGGAGCGGGAGAGCCCCGGCAGCCCCGCCGGGGACCTGGCCCGCCGGGTGACCCCGCTGGCCCAGGGGATCGCACATCTGCTCCCACCTGCCGTTTCCTGAACGTGGCCCCCTCCGTTGGGCCTACCCTGAGCCCGTGAGGCATGAGGACACGGAATTCGTCGGAGGGCCGCTGGACGGCCGCGTGCTGGGGGTGCTGACCGGCATCACCGGGCAGCCCCCGAAGGTGTACGAGGTACCGGTGCCGCAGGAGGACGGCGCACCCCCCGTCGTGCACGTCTATCATCGCGAGCCCAGTCCCGGCGCGCGTGCGCAGCGCCGTACGCGCTGGGTCTTCGTCTACGACCCGGAGGGGAACCGGCCAGAGAAGCCGCGCTGGCCCTGGTCGAAGCCGCGGGCGTGAGCCGCCGGGGCGGTCGCCCGCGCGACCGCCCCCCACGGGCGGGCGATCCGGGTGACCGGCCACGGGGATGGTCCGGACCATTGACAGAATTGGTCCAGACCTGTTTGCTGCGACTTGTCATGCGCACTTCTTCCTGTCCCCGAAGGAGCGGCCCCCATGAGACACCTCGTCGCCGCGACGGCGACCCTCGCCTGCACCGCCGTCCTCGGCGGGCTGGTCGCCCTCGCCCCCACGGCGCACGCCGGTGAGTTCCTGGCCAACGGAGGCTTCGAGTCGGGCAACCTGTCCGGCTGGAGCTGCGACCCGGGCACCACGCAGGTGGTGACCGGGCAGGCGAAGAGCGGCAGTCACGCCCTCGCCGGCAGCCCGGGCGGCACCGGGACCGCGCAGTGCAAGCAGACCGTCGGCGTCGCCCCCGACACGGCGTACACCTTCTCGGCGCAGGTCAAGGGGAGTTACGTCTACATCGGCGTGGACGGCGGCACCAGCACCTGGACCCCGGGCACCGGCGGCGCCTACCAGCAGCTCAACGTGAGCTTCACCACCGGCCCGAACCAGACCAGCGCGACGGTCTACGTCCACGGCTGGTACGCGCAGCCCACGTACTACGCCGACGACCTGTCGCTGACCGGCCCCGGCGGCCCCACACCCAGCCCGACCCCCACCGACCCGACACCGACCGATCCGACGCCGACGCCGACCCCGACGCCGACCGATCCGGCGCCGTCCTCCCACGCCCTGGTCGGCTACCTGCACTCCAGCTTCGCCAACGGCTCCGGCTACGTCCGCATGGCCGACGTCCCGGCGAGCTGGGACTACATCGACCTCGCCTTCGGCGAACCCACCTCCACCACCTCCGGCGACATCCGCTTCGACCGCTGCCCGGTCGCCGAGTGCCCCAACGTGGAGTCCGACGCGGAGTTCAAGGCCGCGATCAGGGCGAAGCAGGCGCAGGGCAAGAAGGTGCTGATCTCCATCGGCGGCCAGAACGGCCAGGTCCAGCTGACCACCACCGCCGCCCGCGACGCCTTCGTCGCCTCCGTCAGCAGGATCACCGACACCTGGGGACTGGACGGCCTGGACATCGACTTCGAGGGCCACTCGCTCTCGCTCAACGCCGGTGACACCGACTTCCGGAACCCGACCACCCCGGTCGTGGTCAACCTGATCTCCGCGCTGAAGACCCTCAAGGCCAAGTACGGCGGCGGCTTCGTGCTGACCATGGCCCCCGAGACCTTCTTCGTCCAGCTCGGGTACCAGTTCTACGGCCCGGGCCCGAACGGCGCCCAGGACCCGCGGGCCGGCGCGTACCTCCCGGTGATCCACGCCCTGCGCGCGGACCTGACGCTCCTCCACGTCCAGGACTACAACTCCGGGCCGATCATGGGACTGGACAACCAGTACCACCAGATGGGCGGCGCCGACTTCCACATCGCCATGACCGACATGCTGCTGACCGGCTTCCCGGTCGCGGGCAACACCTCCCGGGTGTTCGCGCCGCTCTCCCCCTCCCAGGTCGCCATCGGCCTGCCCGCCGGCAGCAACGCCGGCAACGGCTGGACCACCCCGGCCGAGGTGAACAAGGCGCTGGACTGCCTCACCAGGAAGGTCAACTGCGGCGGCTACGCCACCCACGGCACCTGGCCCTCGCTGCGCGGCCTGATGGCCTGGTCGGTGAACTGGGACAAGTTCGGCAACTGGGAATTCCAGCGGAACTTCGACACCTATTTCGGATGACGCCGGACGAACGGGTGGCTCCGCGACCGGCGGAGCCGCCCGTTCCGGCCCGGCCCCCTGTCATAGCCGACCCGATCATGTAAGGATCTACCCGCACGTATCGGTGGAACAGGCGGAGGTGACGGGATGTCAGCAGCACACCGACCCAAGGAGTGGGTGCGCAGGGCACTCGTCTGCGGGACGCTGCTGGCCGCCGCGGCGCTCGGGATCCCCGCCCAGGCCTACGCCGCTCCCGACGACCCGGTGCCGGACAACCGCACGCTCGTCGTGCTGCTGGAGCAGTTGCAGGACCTCTACCTCAAGGCCGAACAGGCCACCGAGACCTACGACCAGGCCAAGGCCGAACTCGAGGAGAACCAGAGCAAGGCCGACCGCCTCGACCACCAGCTCGCCGAGGAGCGCACCGCGCTCAGCGACGCCCGCGCCCTGGCCGGGCAGCTGGCCCGGGAGCAGTACAAGTCCGGCGGCGTCTCCCCGTACCTCAACCTGCTGCTCAGCAACAACCCGCAGGACGCCTTCACCCAGGGGCACATGCTCGACCGCGCCGCGGGCAGCCAGGCCGAGCTCGTCGCCCAGCTGGAGAACGGCGAGAAGCGGATCGCCGCGCTCAACCGGGCCCAGCAGCACGCGCTGGACGGCTCGGAGCAGCTGGAGGAGCAGCAGCTCGAGGCCAAGGAGGAAATCGAGCGGCAGCTCGCCGACGTCGAGCGGATCCTCGCCGGCCTGACCGGCACCCAGATCGAGGACCTCCAGAAGCTGGAGCAGCAGGGCATCGACCAGGCGCAGGCGGCCTTCCTGCGCTCGGGCAAGCTCGGCAGCGTGGCGCTCACGCCGTCGAAGGCCGGCAACAGGGCGCTGAGCTTCGCCTACGCCCAGCTCGGCAAGCCCTACGTGTGGGGCGCCGAGGGCCCGAAGGCGTACGACTGCTCGGGCCTGACCTCGCAGGCCTGGGAGCACGCGGGCACCACCATCCCGCGCACCAGCCAGGAGCAGTGGAAGCAGCTGCCGCACATCCCGCTGAACCTGCTGCGCCCCGGCGATCTGGTGGTCTACTTCCCCGGCGCGACCCACGTGGCGATGTACATCGGCAACGGCATGGTCATCCAGGCGCCGCGCCCGGGCGGCGTCGTCAAGATCTCCCCGATCGCGGCCAACCCGGTCCTCGGCGCCGTCCGGCCGGACTCCGACGACCCGTCGATGAAGCACTACGTCTCCCCCGTCGCCCCCAAGTCGGCCCACGACCCGACCCCGCTGGGCACCGCCTCGCGCTCCTGAAGCCCTCGGCGCCCCGCGCGTGCGGGAGCCGGCCCCGGTGTGACCGGGGTCTCGCCCTCATCGGACAGACCTGTCTGTTAGTTTTGCCGTGAGGGGCCCGCCGGGCCCCGGCGAGGATCACGGTGAGCACCATGCCCACGACGGCGAAGCGTCCCCCGGCGCGCGAGCGCATACTGACCACGGCCGAGGCGCTGTTCGCCGCCCACGGCCTGCGCGGGGTGGGCGTCGACCGGATCATCGCCGAGTCGGGCGTGGCCAAGTCCACCCTGTACGTGCACTTCCCCTCCAAGGACGAGCTGGCCGCCGCCTACCTGCGCAGGATCGACGACTCCTGGCGGGGCAGGCTGCGCGCCGCCGCGCTGGCGGCGGGGGACGATCCCCGCGAGCAGCTGGTCGGCCTGTTCGACGCGGTCTCGGCCTCGTACGAGCGCCACGGCTTCCACGGCTGCCCGTTCATCAACGCCGCCGCGGAGAGCGAGCCGGGCAGCCTGCCGCACGAGGTGACCGTGGCGCACAAGCGGGCCGTACGGGCGTGGGTGCGCGGGCTGGCCGAGGCGGCCGGCGCCGCGGACCCCGACGGACTCGCGCTGCAACTGACCCTGCTCGTGGACGGCACGCTGGCCGCGGGCAAGCTCGAACAGGATCCGGCGATGCCGGCCGCCGCCAAGGCGGCGGCACGCGCCGTGGTCGAGCGGGCCTGCCCGCCCACCGTCTGATCCCGGCCCCGCCCTCGTCCGCACCACGGGGACGAGGGCGTTCCTTCGACCTGAATCAAACAGACCTGTCTGTTCGAAAGGACACCCCATGACCCCCTCCCGCCCCCCGGTGGACACCACGATGCGCGCCGTCCTGCTGGAGGAGTTCGGCAGCCCCCTCGTCCTCGGCGCGATCCGCACCCCCGTGCCCGGCCCCGGACAGGTGCTGGTCCGGATCGCCGCCTCCGGGGTGAACCCCCTGGACACCAAGATCAGCGCCGGGAAGGCGGCCCACGCCCGGACCCGGCCGCCCGCCGTACTCGGCCTGGACCTGGCCGGGGTGGTCGAGGAGACCGGGGCGGACGTCACCGGCCTCGCACCCGGGGACGAGGTCTTCGGCCTGACCGGCGGGGTCGGCGACCTGCAGGGGTCGCTGGCCGAGTACGCGGCCGTGGACGCCCGGCTGCTGGCCCGCAAACCCGACGCACTGACGATGCGTCAGACGGCGGCGCTGCCGCTGGTCTTCATCACAGCCTGGGAGGGCCTGGTGGACCGGGCGGGCGTGCGCGAGGGGCAGAAGGTGCTCGTCCACGGCGGCGCCGGCGGCATCGGCCATGTCGCCGTGCAGCTCGCCCGGGCCCGGGGCGCGGAGGTCTTCGCCACCGGCTCGCCGCGGAGCCTGCAGACCATCGCCGGTCTCGGGGCGACCCCCATCGACCGCACCACCACCCCGGTCGACGCCTATGTCGCCGAGCACACCGGCGGCGAGGGCTTCGACGTCGTCTTCGACACCGTCGGCGGGGAGACCCTCGACGCCTCCTTCACCGCGGTGCGCACCTACACCGGGCACGTGGTGAGCGCCCTCGGCTGGGGCACCCACAGCCTCGCACCGCTGTCCTTCCGCGGGGCGGGCTACTCCGGGGTCTTCACGCTGCTGCCGATGCTCACCGGCCGCGGGCGCGAGCACCACGGCGCGATCCTGCGCGAGGCGGCCGCCCTCGCCGAGGCCGGGGCCCTGCGGCCGCTGGTCGACCCGCGCCGCTTCACCCTGTCCACGGCCGCCGAGGCGCACGGCGTGGTCGAGCGCGGCGAGGGCCGGGGCAAGGTCGTCGTCGACGTCGCCGGGTGACGGCCCCGGCGGGTGGGTGGGTTGACCGTCCCGCCGTCTCGTGCCCTGCGGGCGCACAGCGGCGGGCTGCGGACGAGAGGGTGGGGGCGGAGCCTTCGCAGCGGTGTGCGGGTCGGCTCGTGGTGGGGGTTCGGGCTCCGGAGCGGGCCGCTTTTTCGGTGCCTTGGGTCTCGTTGCCGTCCGCGGGTGCAGACGGCCGCTTCCCCGCCTCCGGTGGGCGGTGGGCGCGCCCGCCGTGACCGGCGACTGCGGCTGATTCGGGGTGCTGTCGAGCGGTCAGAAGACATCGGGCTCGCTTTCGCCGACATGTTCGGCGGAACAGGGCCCGCTGTCGGGGAAGCACCCGCAGACGCAGGTTACGGCGGGCGCGCCACCCACGAACGGTGCGCGTCGCAACCGGCCATCTGCACCCGCGGACGGCGACGAGACCGCAACCGTACGGGCAACCGGCCCCGCTCAGGAGCCCGAACCCCCACCACGAACCCACCCGCACCGCGACGAGAAGGGCGCCGCCGCCCTCCCCATCCGCAGCCCGCCGCTGTGCGCCCGAAGGGCGCGAGACGTACCCGCGCCCACCCACCGGCGGCACCGCCCACCCGGTCCACCCGGCGGTCAGCGGCGGTAGCAGTACGAGTCCGAGGAGGCGTCGCCGCCCTCCAGGCGGGTCTGGTGCACCCGCAGTCCCCCGAAGTCGGATCCGTGCGGGAAGAAGCCGCCGTCGACGCCGAGCCCGCCGCCCGAGGTGTCGGCGTCGAGCTTCACCATCCACGGGTCGATGCCCTCGGGGTAGAACTGCTCGTCCCACGCGGCGTACAGGGAGTTCGTCACGTACACGCGCCGTCCGTCGCGGCTGAGTTCGACCATCTGCGATCCGCCGCTCAGCGGGACGTCCGGCTCCGCGGGATGCGTCTGCCGGCCGGCGATGCCGCCCAGTCGCACGGCCGCGGTCCGCCTCGGCCGGAGGGGGTCGCTCACGTCGTACTGGAGGAGGTCGCCGGTCCCCCACGCGGACACGTACAGCCACCGGTCGTCCACCGACAGGTCGATGTCGGTGATCAGCGGCGGTACGGCGCCGAACGGCCGCAGCGCCGGGGGCAGGTCCTCCGCTCGGGCGGGCTCGGCGGGCAGGGTGATCACCTTGCGGACCGTGAACTCCCCGTTCTCCCGGGTCCACAGCCACACCGAGGCCGACAGGTCCTCGACGTCGACGACGGTGTTCACGAACCCCCAGGTCGCCTCGGGGTCGTGGGAGGGGCGCAGCTCCAGCACCATCTGGTTCTCGTCCCCCAGGTCGACGCGCTGCAGGTGCCGTCCGCTCTCGAGGTCCCAGAAGTGCACCGCGTGCCCGTAGCGGCGGTCCAGCAGCAGTTCGGGGACGAGCCCGTCCTCGATCATCGAGGGGCTGCCCCACTCGCTGGTCACGGCGATGTTCTGCCGCAGGTGCCACCAGACGTCGTAGGCGAGCCGCTGCGGTCCACGCTCGGTCTCCCAGGCGCGCAGCACGTCGAAGGTCTCGTGGTCCAGCAGCGCGACACCGCCGGGCCCGTCCGCGCCGTCCGCGCCGCCCAGGCAGGACAGGAAGACCCCGTCGGGGCCGCAGTGGAGGGTGTGCGGCCGCGAGTAGCCGGCCCTGGCGGCCAGTTCCCCGGCCTCGACCACCTTGACCAGGCGCGGGTGGGCCGGATCGGGGACGGTGTCGAGGACGTGCAGCCGGGAGGAACGCAGTCCCGGGACGATGAGGTAGCGCCGCGCGGCGTGGTGGTGACCGGGGTGGGCCAGCGCGCTCGAACAGGCGTTCCAGCCGAAGTGGTGCAGTTCGTTGCCCCGGTCGGGCAGCTCGACCCGGGCGGCCACCCGGCCGTAGGCCGGGGACTGCGGGTCGGTGACGACGGTGAACAGCGCGTCCGGGCGCTCGCCCGCCGGGTCGAACCCGGCGACGTAGGCGAGACTCTCCGGTGGCGCGGCGACCGCGTCCGCCGGGGTGCGGTACAGGGTGGGGTCCAGGTGGCCGTCGCGGTCGTGCTCGGTCGTCGTCATGGCCGTTCCCTCTCCCGTACGGGAGCCCGGGCCGGGGGCCTTGCGCGGCGGACGGCCGGACCCACACGTGCGGGATCCGTGTGCGGAAGCCGGACGGATGTCCCGTACGACGAGCGTTTCACAGCCCCGCGGACCCCGCCAGGGCGGGACCGCGAGCACCCGGGGCGCGCGTACCGGAGCCGCTGCGCGGGCGGCGGGACGCGGGCAGCGGTGGACCGGAGAGCGGGGGCGGCGGTAGGTTGCGGCGCCGTGACCCACGACGACGCCGTCATCATCTCCCCGCCCGCACGTCCGCCCCGGGGCGAGCCGGTCTTCGTCCCGAGGGCGACGACCGTCGTCGTCGTGGCCGCGCTCGGGGTGTGCGTGCTGGTGAACGCCGCGCTCCTCGCCGACCGGCTGCTGCTCGACCGCGCCGCCGCCGGCTCGGACGCCGCGCTCGTGCGGAAGGACCAGGTCGTCACCCTGACCGGTCTGAGCCATGTCGCCTTCGTGCTCACCGGGGTGGTCTTCCTGCGCTGGCTGTGGCAGATGCGGGTGAACGCCGAGGCGCTGGCGCCCGGTGGACACCGGATGCGGCGCGGCTGGACCACGGGCGCGTGGCTGATACCGCTGGCCGGCTTCGTCCTGCCCAAGCGGATCATCAACGACATATGGGCGGCCAGCTCGCCGCCCGGACGTCCGCGGCGCACCAGCGTGCTGCTGACCTCGTGGTGGCTGCTCTTCGTGGCGGCCCAGCTCCTGGCCTCCCCCACCGCCACCGGGGACCCGGCGGCGACGGAGACGGCGGGCGCCGCGCTCTGGGTTCTGGCGGGGGCGCTGTGCATCGGCGTGGTGCTGAGGCTCGCGTCGATGCAGCGGACGCGGCTGCGGGGCTGAGACCGGCAGGCCGTCCGGCGTCGCGGCGCCGGCGGTGTGCACCGCCGGCGCCGCGGAGCGGTCAGGCTCCGGCGACCGAGGCCAGGTAGGCGCCCGCCGCCTCGGGGTCGTAGAAGTACGACTCGTAGTCCGACGGGTCGTCGAAGCCGTTGGCGAAGCGGTTCGCCACGGCCGGCAGCTGCCCGGCGGCGCCGATCAGGCCGAGGACGTGCTCCGGCGGCGGGCCGAGCAGGGCGTTGGTCCACTTGGTCACCGGCTCGGCGGTGGCCCAGAAGCGGGCGAAGGCGGACTCCATCCAGTCCCGGTCGAAGGGCTTGTCGCCCTGCTCGACGATGGCGTCGAGATAGGCGGCAGCGCACTTGGAGGCGCTGTTGGAACCCTGGCCGGTGATCGGGTCGTTGGCCACGACGACGTCGGCGACGCCCAGCACCAGCCCGCCGGAGGGCAGTTCCGCGACGGGGTGCCGGACCACCGGCGCGAAACGCCCGGCCAGGGTGCCGCCGGCGTCCGTCAGCTCGACCTCGCGGGCGCGGTCGTACTCCCAGGGGATGTGACGCTCCATCAGCTCAAGGGTGATGCGCAGGTGTTCCCGCGGGTCCTTCACACCGTCGAAGACGTCGAGCGGGCCGCCCGGCAGCCCCTCCCAGAAGAGGATGTCGCAGGGGCCCGAGGTGGTGAACGCCGGGATCACGATCAGTTCGCCGGCGCCGGGCACCATGTTGAGCCGCACCGCGTGGAGGTCGGGGTGCTCCGGGCGCGGGGCGAGGCCGTGCACATAGGCGACGGCCAGCGCTCGCTGCGGGCTGTCGTACGGGGAACGCCCCGCGTCCCGGCCGAACAGGGAGACCAGTTCGCCCTTGCCCGCCGCGACCATCACCAGGTCGTAGGCGCGGGCGAAGTAGTCCAGGTCCCCGACGGTCACGCCGTGGACGACCAGCTTGCCGCCGCGCTCGACGAAGGTCTCCAGCCAGCCGGCCATCTTCACCCGCTGGTCGACGGACTGCGCGTACGCGTCGAGCCGTCCCACCCAGTCGATGGGCCTCGATCCGTCGGGGGCGGCGACGGAGACGCCCAGGCCCTCGATCCGGGGGGTCTGGTCCTCCCAGAAGTCGACGCCGAGGTCGCGCTCGTGCGCCAGCGCCGTGCCGAACATGCACTGGGTGGACATGACACGCCCCTGGCGTATCTCGTCCGCCGTGCGGTTGGACATGACGGTGACCTCGTACCCCTGGGCCTGCAGGCCCAGGGCCAGTTGGAGCCCGGACTGGCCGGCTCCCACGATCAGTATCTTGCGCAAGGCGGCATGCTCTCTCGTGCGGTGCGGCTTGAGTGCGTCCGGCGGGCGTCCCCACGACTCCCCCGGAGGAGTGCTCGGCCGTGTCGGCCGTGTCGCCCTAGTCCGGCTGTGCGACGAGGGCCTGCTTGACCAGGGCCAGCAGCACCTGGATCACCGACTGGCGGTCGCGGGCGTCGCATATCGCCACCGGTACCTCGTCCGGCACGGCGAGCGCCTCGCGGACGTCGATCTCCTCGTAGGCCGTGGTGCCCTCGAAGTGGTTGACCGCCACGGCGTAGGGCAGACCGCTGCTCTCGAAGTAGTCCAGCGCCGGGAAGGCGTCGGCCAGCCGGCGGGTGTCGGCGAGGACGACCGCGCCGATCGCGCCGCGCACCAGGTCGTCCCACATGAACCAGAAGCGCTGCTGGCCGGGGGTGCCGAACAGGTAGAGCACCAGTTCCCGGTCGAGCGTGATGCGGCCGAAGTCCATCGCCACCGTGGTGGTGGTCTTGTCCGGGGTGGAACCCAGGTCGTCGATGTCCTCGCTGGCCCGGGTCATCACCGCCTCGGTGGTGAGCGGGGTGATCTCCGAGACCGCGCCGACGAAAGTGGTCTTGCCCACGCCGAATCCGCCCGCGACCACGATCTTGGTCGAGGTGGGGGCGTGGCTCACGTCCAGTTGCCACTCCTGCAGGCCGTCTTCTTCCGCGAGGGACGACATGTCAGAGCCTGCGAAGTCCACCGAGCACCCTCTCCAGCAGCGCGCGATCCGGGGCGCCGGGCCCGTGCCCGGTCCCGTACACGCGGATCCTTCCCTGATCGGCCAGGTCGCTGAGCAGCACCCGGACCACACCGAGCGGCATGCGCAGCAGCGCCGAGATCTCCGCCACCGAGCGCATCCGGCGGCACAGTTCCACGATGGCCCGCATCTCCGGCATGACGCGCTCGGCCCAGCCGCCCGAGGTCAGCTCACGGCGCTCGGCGGAGGCGTCGATCGTCGCGACGAAGGTCTCCACCAGCAGCACGTGGCCGAAGGTCGTACGGCCACCGGTCAGCGCGTACGGCCGTACGCGGGCGGCCCTGCGCCCGGCACCCCGTACCGGGAGGGCGGCGGCCGCCTGGGCCGCGGGAATCACCGGACGGCGCATCAGCTGCCCTCCTCGATCGCCTGGCGCAGCTCCGTGCGGAGCGCGGGGGTGAGCACATGGCCGGCCCGGCCCACGAACAGGGCCATGTGATAGGCCACCACGCTCATGTCGCACTCGGCGTCCGCGTGGACACCGAGCAGCGAACCGTCCCCGACCGTCATGACGAACACGCTGCCGTTCTCCATCGACACGCCCGTCTGGCGCACGCCGCCGCCGTCCATCAGGCGCGCGGCGCCGTCGGTCAGCGAGGCGATGCCGGAGACCACCGTGGCGAGGTCGGCGGAGGTGCCCGCCGGGCCCCGGGGCGGCCGTCCGGCCGCACCGTCCGCCGCGCCCTCGTCCGCCGTCCCGGCCTCGGCCTCGTCCTCGGGCTCCGAGGTCAGCAGCAGCAGTCCGTCCGAGGACACGACGGCCACGGAGCGGACCCCGGGCACGTCCTCCACGAAATTGCTCAGCAGCCACTGGAGGTTACGTGCCTCGTGGCTCAGGCCCCGTTCACTCTGGGTGTCCGTACCGGCCGACATCAACCGCGTGCCTCCTCGACGCCTTCGGCTTCGACTTGTTGGTGTCCCCCCGAACTGCCTTCCGCTGCGGCCGCGTCCGCGGCCTTCCTCGGCGCGGGCAGGCCGCGCCGGATCTCCTGCGTCTCGGCGTGGGCCTCCGCCCGGCCCTCGCGCAGGCCCTGGGCGAAGCCGCCGAGCTTGCGCCGCAGCTCCTCCGGGTCCACCCCGCCCCCCTGGCGGGCCCTCCCCCGGACCTGCGGTTCGCCCGACAGCCCCGTGGACCGCGGCACCCGCTGCGGAAGCCCCTTGGCGGTGAGCCCCCCGCCGTCCGGCGTCTCCCCGGCGGCCGGAGCCGGCGCCTGGGCCTGAGCCGGCGCCCCGGACGCCGCGACCGGTGCCGGCGCGGACTCCGTATCCGGGGTCGCGGCGGAAGCGGGCCGGTCGGCGCGGGCGTGCTCAATGGCGTCGCCCCCGGGCCGGGACGCCTCGTCGGACGCTTCACCGGGTACGTCGCCGGGCGCGGTGCCGGCCGGTTCCGTCGCCGGCTCCACGGCCGCCGGTGCCGTGCGCTCCGGCTCCCCGGCCCGCTCCTCGCGGGCCCGCCGCAACGCCTTGCGCGGCTGCCACGGCTCTCCCGCGACGGCCGCCTCCACGGGGGTCTGCGGGCCGTCCGGGTCCTCCGCGGGCGCGGTGAGCGCCGTGGGGACGACCACCACGGCGGTGGTGCCGCCGCGCTTGGCGTCGCGGAGCTGCACGCGGATGCCGTGCCGGGCGGCGAGCCGGGCGACGACGTACACGCCGATCCCGGTGGCCTCGGCGACGGAGGTGTGCTCCGCGGGATCGGTCTGCGTCAGCAGCGCGTTGAGTTCGTCCAGCCGGGCCGCCGGGATGCCGATGCCCTCGTCCTCGACCGAGAGCATCAGCTCGCCGCTCTCCAGCATCCAACCGGACAGCTGCACCTCGGTCTCCGGCGGGGAGAAGGCGGCCGCGTTCTCCAGGAGCTCGGCGATCAGGTGGCTGAGGTCGTCGGTGGCGAACCCCGCGATGCGTCCCGCGGGCAGTTGGTGGATGCGGACCCGCTCGTACTTGTCGATCTCGGAGACCGCGGCGCGCGCCACGTCGACCAGCGGGACGGGCTTGGGGTGCGCGTGGCCGTGCTCGGTGCCGGCGAGCAGCAGCAGGTTCTCGCTGTTGCGGCGCATGCGGGTGGCCAGGTGGTCCAGCTTGAACAGCTGGGAGAGCTCCTCCGGGTCGTGGACCAGTTCCTCCAGCCGCTCGATCAGCGTGAGCTGGCGCTCGACCAGACCGAGGGTGCGCAGCGTCAGGCTGACGTAGGTGCCGTGGACGTTGTCCTGCAGGGAGCCCAGGCGCGTGGTGAGCGCGTCCTGCCGGCCGTGCAGCAGATCGCGTTCCGCGGCGAGGGCGTCCCGTACGCCCTGGAGCTTGGTGTGCTCGGCGTCCTGAGCGGCGACGCGCCCGCGCAGCCCGTTCACCTCGGCGCGGAGCGCGTTGACGGCCCGTGCCGTCGCCGCGAACTCGTCGGAGCCGACGATCCTGACCTGCTCGTCGGCGGGGACGTCCCCGCGGGCGAAGCGGTTCAGGGCGGCGGCCGGGCGGGTGATGGAGCGGGCCGTGGAGACACCGACGCCCAGGACGAGCAGGAAGCACACCGAGGCGAGGGCGATGTGGAGTTCGAGGGCCGTCACGTCGTCGTCGCGCAAGGCGGCGAGCCGGTCGGCGGCGGCCGCGGCGAGCGAGGACTCGACACCGCGCATCATGTCGACGCGTGCGGAGAGCGCCGCCTGGACCGCTTCCGGCTTGTGCTCACGGTCGGCGGCGGACAGCGAGGAGCTGTTCAGCAGCTTCTCGAGCCGCTTGTCGGCCTCGTTGACGTCGGAGCCGGTGACCGTCTGGTCGTACTGCTCGACGGCGGCCTGCGAGGCCCCGCCGCGGAAGTCGGCGAGTGCGGACCGCTCGCTGACCGCGGCGGTCTGCGCGGCGCCGACCAGGCCGGACTGCCCGCCGTCGGCGGTGAGCGCGCCCACCAGCAGGCCGCGCTGGACGGAGGCCTGGTCGACGGCGCGGGCGAGTTCGGGCAGCGCGGTGGTGTCGGCGGAGGCGCCACGCGCGGGCAGCGAGCGGGCGACGGCGGAGCCGATCCCGCGCAGTGCCCGGATCGCCGGGTCGTAGGCCGCCACGGCGGCCTCGGCGGAGCCGGGGCCGGAGAGCGTCTTCTGCCGGACGGCGGCGAGTTCCCCGAGCTGCCGGACAACCTCGGCGGTCGCGTCGGCGAAGGCGGGGGCGTCGTCGGTGTCGGCGTCGGCCGCCGCCGCCAGCACCTCCTTGGCCTGGCGGTCGACCCGTACCCGCTGGGTCTCGGAGACGCCGTCGCCGCCCTCGGTGGAGCGGCCGCCGGCCACGAAGACGGCCATGCCGTCGCGTTCGTCGGCCAGGGCGTGGGACAGCGAGACCGCCTGGGTCCCGAGTCGCGCCATGCCGACCAGTCGTTGCGCCTCGGCCAGATCGCGCACGCCCGTGGCAACGCCAGGAGCGGAGGCGGCCAGGACCGTGACGGCGCAGATCAGCAGGGCGCCCAGCAGTCTCTGCCGTACGCGCTTGGTCCGCGGGTTACGTCGTGTTCGCACCGGTGCTCGCTATCCCGTCTCGCCTGATCCACTGGTCCCGAGATGACGACACATCGGCCGGGCACCGAGCACGGCAACGTCTGGCCTCATCCCGGCATCGTGCCGACCTTCTCAGGCCGACCCGGAATGCAGATGTGCGTCCCCCGCCTCGACACCCGAACGAGTGAATCGCACCGACAAGTTGACGTTCAACTCCCCGGCTGGATCGTTACGCGCGCGCCTTCCGGCCGAGCGGCACCGGAACTGGCATCGCGGCCGCCGCCCTGGCAGGATGCGCGCCTTCGCCCACCGGTGACCCCCGGCGGGCGTCCCCGGACTTCGAACAGCTCCCCCCGGCGGCTGCTGCAGACTGACCGCATGCGCATCGAGACGGCGACCGAGCCCGGCAGCCCCGGGCGCCCCAACGAGGACTTCGTGGCGGTGGCCATGCCCGCGTCAGGCGGCGGCGGTTCACTGGTCCTGCTGGACGGCGTGACCCCTCCCGACGGCCCCACCGGCTGCCGTCACGACGTCCCCTGGTACGTCGCCCACCTGGGCGGATCCATGATCGAACTGTCCGTTTCGCCCGCGGCCCCGAGCCTGGCGCAGTGTCTCGCGGAAGCCGTCCTGCGCACCGCCGACGCGCACCGCGACACCTGTGACCTTTATCACCGCCGCACCCCGCAGGCGACCGTGGTGGCGGTCCGGTGGAATGCGGACACCGTGGAGCATCTGGTGCTATCCGACTCGGTGTTGCTCATCGAGGACACCGCAGGTCAGGTCGGTGCCGTGCGCGACGACCGGCTGGACCGGCTGCCCGGTCCGGTGACCGCGCTGCGCGCCGCGGTGCGGGCCCTGCCGCGCGGCACGGCCGCCCGCGCCGAGGCCGCCGCGGAGTACGGACGGGCGGTGGAGGCCCTGCGCAACGCCGAGGGCGGCTTCTTCACCGCGGCGGCCGACCCCGCGGTCGCGGACCGCGCCGTCACGGGTACCCACCCGCGCTCGCGGGTCCGCGCGGTCGCGGCCCTGACGGACGGCGCCGCCCGTCTGGTCGAGGTCTTCCACGAGCAGGACTGGCAGGGCGCGTTCACGCTGCTGCGCAAGGCCGGCCCCGGGGAACTCCTGCGGCGCGTGCGCGCTGCGGAGTCCGCGGACCCGGACGGCACCCGCTTCCCGCGCGGCAAGGTGCGCGACGACGCGACCGCGGTGCTGGCGCAGTGGTGACGGCGGCGGGCCCGCACGCCGGCGGAGGGCGGAGGGCCGCGCGGGTTACGCGCCCTCCTGCTCCTGCGAGGAGTTCAGCTGGCCCAGCAGCCGGGCCAGTTCGCGCAGTTCGTCGCGGTCCCAGCCGCTGAGCCGGTTGACGTAGCGGGCCCGGCGCGCCTGCCGGACCCGCGAGAAGCGCTCGGCGCCCTCCGTGGTCAGCTGCACCAGGAAGGCCCGTCCGTCGGCGGGGTCCGGTTCGCGCCGGACGAGCCCGAGGTCCTCCAGGGCGCGCAGTTGACGGCTCATCGTGGCCTTGCCGACACCGAAGTAGCCGGCGAGCACGGTGGCCCGCTCGGGTCCGGTCTCGGCGAGCCGGGCGAGGATCCCGTACGCGGCGGGCTCCAGGTCGGGATGGACCTCGCGGGCCATCTCGCCGGAGGAGGCGCGGGCACGCCGCAACAGGACGGTGAGCTCGCGTTCGAGCGCCTCCATCACGGGATCCGCCTCCCTGGGGGAGCCGGCGGTTCCGGCCACCTGGTCACCCGCCTTCCGTCGTGAAAACGTCTCGTCTCCGGCCGCCCTGTGCGCAGCGCCCCCAGTATTTCGCAGGCGCGGACCAACCACGTGACCAGGGGCACTTCCACATCTGGTGTCCCGCCGACGGCCGCACGCACGGAGAGCGGCCCCTCCTCAGGCCATGGGAGGGGCCGCTCTCCGTTCACCCGGTCAGGGCCTCGTTCAGGCCGCGACCGAGGGCTCCGCCGCCGACGGCGCGGGGCCGTCCTCCAGGCCGGAGTCCGCGCCGGTGACGGCGGGCTCCAGGGCGAGCTTCAGCACGTGCCGGACGTCCGAGACCGCGTGGACCTCCAGCTTCTCCAGGACCTCGGCGGGGACGTCGTCCAGGTCCGCCTCGTTCCGCTTGGGGATGACCACGGTGGTGATCCCGGCCCGGTGCGCCGCCAGCAGCTTCTGCTTGACGCCGCCGATCGGCAGCACCCGCCCGGTCAGCGACACCTCGCCGGTCATCGCCACGTCGGTGCGGACCCGGCGCCCCGACAGGAGCGAGGCCAGCGCGGTGGTCATGGTGACGCCCGCGCTCGGGCCGTCCTTCGGGACCGCGCCCGCGGGGACGTGGATGTGGACGCCGCGCTCCTTCAGATCGCCGACCGGCAGCTCCAGTTCGGCGCCGTGCGAGCGCAGGAAGGAGAGCGCGATCTGCGCGGACTCCTTCATCACGTCGCCCAGCTGCCCGGTGAGCTGCAGCCCGCTGCCGCCGGTCTCCGGGTCGGCCAGCGACGCCTCGATGTAGAGGACGTCGCCGCCCGCGCCGGTCACCGCCAGGCCCGTGGACACGCCCGGCACCGCCGTGCGCCGCTCCTGCGGGTCCTGCGCCGACTCCGGCACGTGGTGCGGCCGCCCGATGAGCTCCCGCAGGTCCTCCGGGGTCACCGTGAACGGCAGCTCGCGCTCGCCGAGCTCGTGCCTGGCCGCGACCTTCCGCAGGATGCGGGCGATCGACCGCTCCAGGGTGCGCACGCCCGCCTCGCGGGTGTACTCCCCGGCCAGCTTGCGCAGGGCCGCGTCGTCGACGGTGACCTCGTCCTCGCCGAGCCCGGCCAGCTCGCGCTGGCGCGGCAGCAGGTGGTCACGCGCGATGACGACCTTCTCGTCCTCGGTGTAGCCGTCCAGCCGCACCAGCTCCATGCGGTCCAGCAGCGGCTCGGGGATGGCCTCCAGGACGTTGGCGGTGGCGAGGAACACCACGTCGCTCAGGTCCAGTTCGACCTCCAGGTAGTGGTCCCGGAAGGTGTGGTTCTGGGCCGGGTCCAGGACCTCCAGCAGGGCCGCGGCCGGGTCGCCGCGGTAGTCGGAGCCCACCTTGTCGATCTCGTCCAGCAGGACCACCGGGTTCATCGACCCGGCCTCCTTGATGGCACGCACCAGCCGGCCGGGCAGCGCGCCGACGTAGGTGCGCCGGTGGCCCCGGATCTCCGCCTCGTCGCGGACGCCGCCGAGCGCGACGCGCACGAACTTCCGCCCCATCGCGCGGGCCACGGACTCGCCGAGCGAGGTCTTGCCGACGCCGGGCGGACCCACCAGGGCCAGCACCGCGCCGCCGCGGCGGCCGCCGACGACGCCGAGACCCCGGTCGGTGCGGCGCTTGCGCACGGCCAGGTACTCGGTGATGCGTTCCTTCACGTCCTCCAGGCCCGCGTGGTCGGCGTCCAGCACCGCCCGCGCGCCGGGGATGTCGTAGGCATCCTCGGTCGTGGTGTTCCACGGCAGCTCCAGGACGGTGTCCAGCCAGGTGCGGATCCAGCTGCCCTCGGGGGACGCGTCGCTGGACCGCTCCAGCTTCTCGACCTCCTTCAGGGCGGCCTCGCGCACCTTCTCGGGCAGGTCGGCGGCCTCGACGCGGGAACGGTAGTCGTCCGCCTCGTCCTCCGGGTCGCCGTTCAGCTCGGCCAGCTCCTTGCGGACGGCCTGCAGCTGCTGCCGGAGCAGGAACTCGCGCTGCTGCTTCTCCATGCCCTCCTGGACGTCCTTGCGGATGGTCTCCGCGACGTCCTGCTCGGCCAGGTGGTCCCGCAGCCACTGCGTGGCCAGCCGCAGCCGGGCGACCGGGTCGACGGTCTCCAGCAGCTCGATGCGCTGGCTGGTGGTGAGGAAGCCCGAGTAGCCGGCGTTGTCCGCCAGCTGCGAGACCTCCTCGATCTGCTGGACGCGGTCCACGACCTGCCAGGCGCCGCGCTTGCGCAGCCAGCTGGTGGCGAGGGCCTTGTACTCCTTCATGAGCTCCGCGACGGTGCCGGGAGCCTCGGCGGGTGCGGGCTCGGAGAGCTCGGTGCCCTCCACCCACAGGGCGCGGCCGGGACCGGTCGTGCCGGCGCCGATGCGCACGCGGCTCACACCGCGGATGACGGCACCGGGATCGCCGTCCGACAGACGTCCCACCTGCTCGACGGTGCCCAGCGTGCCCACGCCCGCGTAGTCCCCGTCCACCCGGGGAACGAGCAGCACCCGCGGCTTGTTGCCGAGTCCGGGCTGCCCGGACCGCTGGGCGGCCTGCGCCGCCTCGACCGCGGCGCGCGCCTCGGCGTCGGTCAGGTCCACCGGCACGACCATGCCGGGCAGGACCACCTCGTCGTCGAGGGGCAGCACGGGCAGGGTGAGCGGCGCGAACGCCGACGAAGACGACTGAGCCATTATCTCTCCCTAAGCAATCAAGTTGAGCTATGCAGACTCAATGCATCTGATGCCCCTGGTGTTCCCCAGGTCGTGTTCGCTCTGAGCGATCGGCCGCTGAGCACCCTTCCCGGGCCCCGCGCGGGCACCGCCGGACGTCCTTGCCGCCCCTTCCCGAGAACCGCGCGCGGCAGCGGCGGCGATAGAGGGGTGTGAGACTCTTCCGACCCATGAGCCACGAGCCCCCCGGGGACGACGCGCTTCTGCGCGCGGTCGCCCGGGGCGACTCCCAGGCCCTCGCGGATCTGTACGACCGCCATTCCGGGTGGCTGCACGCCCGGCTCACCCGGCGCTGCTCGGACCCCGAGACCGTCCGCGAGGTTCTCCAGGACACCTTCGTCACGGCCTGGCGCTCGGCGGACGGCCACGGCGGCGGCGCGGTCGGCGGCTGGCTGTGGGTGATCGCCGTCCGGCGGCTGGCGGACGCCCGTCGCGCCGCCGCGCGGGCCGGCAGCCGCGACCTGCTCGCCGCGCGGGCACCCGGCACCGCCCCCTCGGCCGAGGAGGACGTCCTCGCCGGGCTGGAGTACGGCGACGTAGGCGCCGCGCTCGACCGGATCTCCCCCGAACTGCGGGCCGTGCTGCGGGCCACCGTGGTCGACGGCCTCACCACGCGGGAGACCGCACACCTGCTCGGGATACCCGAGGGAACCGTCAAGACCCGGGCCTCGCGGGCGCGTCGCGAACTGCGCGCCGCCCTCGTCGCCCTCGGCCCCGCTGGAGGAGCCGCATGCTGAACCGCCGACCCACCCCCGCACCCCGGCGGGCCGAGCGGACCGTCCGGCACGTGCCGGACGACACGGCCGCCGCCTACGCCGACGGCACGCTCGCCGACTCCGCCGCGTGGTCGGTGGACACGCACCTGGATTCCTGCACGGCCTGCGCCATCCGGATCTCCGCGCTGGTCAGGACGGGCGGCGCCGGCCCCCTCCTGGCCGGCGTCCGCGAGGCCGTGCTGGAGGCGGCCGCGGCCGGCCCGCGGGCCGGGCGGACCCTTCCCTGGCGGGCGGCCCTGCAGTCCGCGCGCGTGCTGCGGCCCGCCTGGGTCGGATCCGTACTGCTGACGCTCGCCGTCGCCGTGGCCCTGTCCCGGCTCGGCGGGGCGCCGGAGGGACGCCCCTGGCTGCTGGCGCTCGCCCCGGTGCTGCCGCCGGTGGGTGTGGCGCTCGCCTACGGCAGGTACGGGGACCCGGCCCACGAACTGGCCGCGTCGACGCCGTCCGGCGGGCTGCGGCTGCTGCTGACGCGCACCGGGCTCGTCCTGGCGGTGTGCGTGCCGCTGCTGAGCGCCGCCGGCGGCGTCCTCGCGGGAGCCGGCGCGGCCGTGGCCTGGCTGCTGCCGGGGCTCGTGCTGACCGGGGCCACCCTGGCGCTCGGCAGCTGGACCGGGTGCCATCGGGCCGCCGTCGCCGTCACGGCCGCCTGGCTGCTGGCCGTCGCCCTGTGCGGGCTTCCCGCCGTCGCCGTGCCCCTGCTGCTCTCTCCCGCGGCTCAGCCCGCCTGGGCCGCGGCGGCCGCGGCCTGCGCCTGCCTGCTGATCCTGCGCCGTACCGCCTTCGACCACCTGGAGCGCCCGTGACCACCGAGACCACCGTCCATGTGGACGGCCTGACCGTGCGGCACCGAAGGACCACCGCCCTGGACGCCCTCGACCTGCGCATCGGGCGCGGCGTCCACGGGCTGCTCGGCCCAAACGGCGCGGGGAAGACCTCGCTGATCCGGGTGCTGGCCACCGTGGCGCCGTACCGGTCCGGACGGCTGGAGCTGCTGGGCGTCGATCCGGCGGTCCCCGCGGGGCGCACCTCGGTGCGGCGGCGCCTGGGCTACCTGCCGCAGGAGTTCGGCCACTATCCCGGTTTCACGGTGCGCGAGTTCGTGGCGTACATGGCCTGGCTGAAGGAGGTGCCCAAGGCCGCGGTGCCGGAAGCCGTCGAGCGCGCGATGGAACGGGTCGGCCTCACCGGGCGCGCCGACGCGCGGATCAGGACGCTGTCCGGAGGCATGGTGCGCCGGGTCGGGATCGCCCAGGCGATCGTCAACGACCCGGAGCTGCTGCTGCTCGACGAGCCGACGGCCGGCCTCGACCCGGAGCAGCGGGTGGAGTTCCGCGCCCTGCTCAGGGAGCTGGGCACCACGTCGACCGTCCTGGTCTCCACCCATCTCGTCGAGGACGTCGCCACCGCCTGCACCGAGGTGACCCTCCTCGACGAGGGGCGCGTCGCCTTCTGCGGCACCTCGGGGGAACTGGCCGCCGCCGGTGACGACGACGCGGCCGGGGACAGCCCGACCGAACGCGGCTACACGGCGGCGCTGCGCCGCCACCGCTCCGCACGCGCCGCCTCGCCGGAGGCCGCCGTATGAGCGCCGCGGGCACCCTGGCCACCGCACCGCCGGCACCTCCCGCCGCCCCCCGGGTCCACCGCACCGAGCTGCTGCGCGGGGCCGGGGTGTGGGTGGGCGCCGTGCTGGCCGTGAGCGTGATCGTCGCCGTGCTGGCCAGGCGGTACTTCCTGTTCGACACCTGGGCGACGACCCAGGCGACGCTCCGTGGGGCGGGCCTGATCCTCGGCGGTCCGCTCGCCCTCACCGCGGGCTGCTGGCAGGGCGGCCGCGAGGGCCGGCGCGGCACCGGCGACCTGCTCGCCTCCGCCGCGCGGTCGCCGCTGCGCAGGGCGCTGACGGCGGCCCTGCCGTCGATGGCCTGGCCGGTGCTGGGCTACCTGGCGGCGACCGCCGTATGCCTGGGGGTGCTGTTGCCGTACCCGTCCTACGGGCACCCCGCCTGGCACCTGCCGGTGGTGGACGCGGTGGCGCTCGGCTCCCTGGGGGCGCTCGGCTTCGCGGCGGGGCGGGCCGTGCCCTGGCGCTTCTCGCCACCTCTGGTCGGCGTCGCCGGGTACGTCCTGCTGGGCGTCGGCGTCTCGGGGTACACCGGACCGGGCACGGCATGGCTGAGCCCCGCGAACAAGGCCTGGGGCGGGTTCGGCGACGTCCCCGTGTGGTGGGCCGGGGTCCTCTGCGTGGTCTGGACGGCCGGACTCGCCGCCGCCGCCCTGCTGGCGGGCCATGCGCGACGCAGGGCCCTCGCCGTCCTGCCGCTCCTGGCGGCGGTCGCCGCCGGGTCCGTGCTGTACGGCACCGGCGACGGCCTGCTGCGCTCCGATTCCTCCGCCACCGCGCTGGTCTGCGACCGGGGCACGCCCGCGGTGTGCGTCCGCGCCGACCACGCCGGCGCGCTGCCCGCCGTGCGGGCGGTGGTGACGCGGATCGACTCCCGGCTGGCGGGTGCGCCGGGGGCTCCCGTCCGCTACCGCGAGGGCGGCACCGGTGGTGTCATACCGCCCGGCGAGGTCCGGTTCGAGCTGTACGGCGGGGTCTTCCGCGGCCGCCTGGGCGATCCGGAGATGCTCTACCGGGACTTCGTGTTCGCGGTCACCATGCCGTTCGGCTGCGAGGGCTCTTCAAACCCGGCCGGATACCCCGCCGAGTACGCCGTCCAGGAGTGGCTGGACCTCGGCCGCCCGCTGTTCGCGGACACCGCGGCCGAGGAGCGGCACGCGGAGTCGGCGGCACGTCGCCTGCGCGCGCTGGCACCGGCCGAGCGCCGCGCCTGGCTCGGCCGCTACCTGGTCGCGGCGCGGGGCTGCGACACCAGTGGTGTCCCGGCGCCGTGATCACCAACCCCACCCGCCGAGGAGGCACGGCCATGACGCCCTCGCTCGTACCCCTTTACCTGCGCTCGCGCGGTCTGCCCGGCACCGCCGCCGCGCTGGCCGTCCTCCTCGCCGTCTCCCGCTGGGGCGCGGACCGGCTGGTCGACCGGCCGCTCTTCGACTCCGGCGCCCAGGTGCCCGTGGTCGTCCTGGTCCCGGTGCTCGCCGCCGCGGTCACCGGGCTCTCGCTGCACAGCCGCTCCGGCGAACTGGACCGCTCCGCGCCGCTGCCGTGGTGGCGGTGGCGTGGCGCGCACCTGCTCGCCCTCACCGGGCTCGCCGCGCTCTGGCTGGGCACCGCGGTGCCCGGCGACCCGGCGCACTTCGGCGCCCCGACGCTGGTCCGCGGCGTGCTCGGCTTCACCGGGCTCGCCGCGGCCGGCGCCGCGCTGTTCGGCGCCCGGCTCAGCTGGCTGCCGCCGGTGGTCTACGGCGGCACCGCCTACCTGGCGGCGCCCCGCACCCCGGGCGGGGCCGCCGCGGTGTGGGCCTGGTCGATGCAGCCGGGTGCCCAGCCGGCCGCCTGGGCCACCGCCGTCCTGCTGTTCGCCGCCGGCGCGGCCCTGGTGGCGGTCCGGGGCCCGGCCGCGGACGGGGTCCGATAACCGGTACAGCCCGGGCGACCGCGTCATTACGCTGTGTGGGCATGTACGACGAGGACGACGAACGGCCCGTGACCCTCGACCGGCGTGACGGGCCCTACGGCGAGATCGCGTTGCGGCGCAGCGGCGGACGCTACGAGATCATCGCCAACGGCACCTTCCTGATGGACACCTCCGACGGCCGCTCCGAGCGCCTGCTGGTCGACGCGGCCCTGGCCGCGCTCCCGGCGGACCGGACCGGTCTGTCGGTGCTGATCGGCGGGCTCGGGGTGGGCTTCTCCCTGGCGCGGGCGGCGGGCGAGCCGCGCTGGGCGCGGATCGCGGTGGCCGAGCGGGAGCGGGCGGTGGTCGACTGGCACCGCGCGGGCCCGCTGGGGGCCTTCTCGGAAGGGGCGCTGGAGGATCCGCGGGTCAGCGTGGTCGAGGGCGATCTGGTGGCTTACGTCCGGAACGCGGACGTGACGTACGACGCACTTTGCCTGGACATCGACAACGGCCCGGACTGGACGGTCACCGAGGGCAACGGGGGTCTGTACGGTCCGGCGGGTCTCGCGGCCTGCCGGGAGCGGCTCGAACCCGGTGGCGTACTGGCGGTATGGTCGGCGCAGCCGTCCGCCGCGTTCGACGACGCACTGGGGTCGGCGCAGTTCACGCAGGTCCGGACCATCGAGATCCCGGTGAATCGGGGCGTTCCGGATGTCGTGCACCTGGCAATCAAACCCGCATAGCCGCGGCGTCGTCCCGCCCCGTACGCTGCAGCGCAACGCAAACGACCATGGGGGACCCCACATGGACAGCACACAGCCGACGACGCTCGACGCCGCAGCGGTGGCGGCCACCCCCGGTGCGCAGCGCCGCGTGCTGGTGGTCGAGGACGACGCGACGATCGCCGACGCCATCGCGGTACGCCTGCGGGCCGAGGGCTTCCAGGTCCGCACCGCGGGCGACGGCCCCGCCGCCGTGGAGACCGCGGCCTCCTGGCAGCCCGACCTCCTCGTCCTCGACGTCATGCTCCCCGGGTACGACGGCCTGGAGGTCTGCCGTCGCGTGCAGGCCTCGCGCCCCGTCCCGGTGCTGATGCTGACCGCCCGCGACGACGAGACCGACATGCTCGTCGGGCTCGGCGTGGGCGCCGACGACTACATGACCAAGCCCTTCTCGCTGCGCGAGCTGGTGGCCCGGGTGCACGTGCTGCTGCGCCGCGTGGAGCGCGCCACCATCGCCGCCCGCGACCCGCGCGGCGCCAACATGCAGCTCGGCGACCTGGAGATCGACAACGCCCAGCGCCGGGTCCGGGTCCGGGGCGCCGACGTGCACCTCACCCCGACCGAGTTCGACCTGCTGGTCTGCCTGGCCCAGCAGCCGCGCGCGGTGCTCTCCCGGGAGCAGCTGCTCGCCGAGGTGTGGGACTGGGCGGACGCCTCCGGCACCCGCACCGTCGACAGCCACGTCAAGGCGCTGCGGCGGAAGATCGGCGCGGAACGCATCCGTACCGTGCACGGCGTCGGCTACGCGCTCGAGACGCCCACGCCGTGAGCCCCTACAGCGCGCCGCGCCCGCCGAAGCTGCGGGAACGCGTGTGGGCCGCGCTGAGGCCGTACGACCCCTTCCGGTCGATCAAGGCGGCACTGCAGTACCTGGTGCTCGCCTCGGTGCTGATCACCACCGGCCTGGTCTTCGTGGCGATGCACTCCGCGACCGAGATCCGGATCATCACCATCTTCTCGATCATCGCCTCGCTGCTGATCTCGCAGCTGGTGGCGCACGGGCTGACCGCGCCCCTGCGCGAGATGACCTCGGTCGCCAGCACCATGGCGCGCGGCGACTACAGCCGGCGGGTCACCGCGGTGCGCCGCGACGAGGTCGGCGAACTGGCCGAGACCTTCAACCGGATGGCCGCCGACCTGGAGGCCGTCGACCGGCACCGCAAGGAGCTGGTGGCGAACGTCTCACATGAGCTGCGCACCCCGATCGCGGCGCTGCGCGCGGTCCTGGAGAACGTGGTCGACGGGGTCTCCGAGGCCGACACGGAGACCATGCGCACCGCGCTGCAGCAGGCGGAGCGGCTGAGCCTGCTCGTCGCCCACCTGCTGGACCTCTCCCGCCTGGACAACGGCATCGTGCCGCTGGACGCCAAGCGCTTCGAGGTCTGGCCCTACCTGTCGGCCGTGATCAAGACGGCCGGCCTCGGACTGCAGGACGGCCAGGCGCCGGGCCGGCGGGCGCGCAAGGACGTCCACCTCCACCTGGACGTCTCACCGCCGGAGCTGACCGCGTACGCGGACGCCGAGCGGCTGCACCAGGTGGTCGCCAACCTGATCGACAACGCCGTCAAGCACAGCCCGCCCAGCGGCCGGGTCACCGTCCGCGCGCGGCGCGGCGGCGGCCCCGGCAGTCTCGACCTGGAGGTGCTCGACGAGGGCCCGGGCATACCGGAGTCCGAGCGCACCCGCGTCTTCGAGCGGTTCAACCGCGGCACCGCGGGACCGGGCGACGGCGGGACGGGGCTGGGACTGGCGATCGCGCGCTGGGCGGTGGACCTCCACGGCGGACGCATCGCGGTGGCCGAGTCCCCCCGCGGCTGCCGGATCCGCGTCACCCTCCCGGGGTCCACCACGGCGCCGGCTTGACGCTCCTGCCTGGGCAGACGTTGCCAGAGGCAACCGGACCAGTCGATTCAGCACCCCATTCCCGCCAAACTCCGCCCCGAAACCGCCTTTCCGATGTGACTTAGGCGACGACTGGGCTCCCCGCCTGCAGGAAACGCTCAGGTAGGCGTAGCCTTTATTTCCGCTGTCCATCACCTTGTGAAGCGGAAGAGGGCGGTTGCCGCCGTGTCGCCACACCCCAGTAGCTCGAGCGTCCCGACCGAAACCGATGGGCAGGGCCAGGGCCCTGCCGCGGGATTCGGGCCTAACGAGTGGCTTGTCGATGAGATCTACCAGCAGTACCTCCAGGACCCGAACTCGGTCGACCGAGCCTGGTGGGACTTCTTCGCCGATTACAAGCCGGGAGCGGATACGGGTTCCGCAGTCGCCTCGGGCCAGCCTCAGCCGGCCCCCGCAGCGCCGCCGGCCGCTCCGGCCGCACCCGTTGCCGCAGCACCGGTCGCACCGCCCGTGACGCCCGCCGCCGCGCCGGCCCCGGCCGCCCAGGCCCCGGCCCCCGCGCCGGTCGCGCCCGCCGCTCCGGCTCCGGCTCCGGCCCCGGCGAAGCCCGTCGCCGAGAAGCCCACCCCGGCGCAGCCGCAGCCGGCCGCGAAGGCCGCCCCGGCGACCGAGGCGCCCAAGGGTCCGGAGTACGTGACGCTGCGCGGTCCGTCCGCGGCCGTGGCGAAGAACATGAACGCCTCGCTGGAGCTGCCCACGGCCACGTCCGTGCGTGCCATCCCGGTGAAGCTGCTGTTCGACAACCGCATCGTCATCAACAACCACCTCAAGCGCGCCCGCGGCGGCAAGGTCTCCTTCACCCACATCATCGGCTACGCCATGGTGCAGGCACTGAAGATCATGCCCGCGATGAACTGGTCGTTCGCGGAGAAGGACGGCAAGCCGACGCTGGTCAAGCCCGACCACGTCAACCTCGGCCTCGCCATCGACCTGGTCAAGCCCAACGGCGACCGCCAGCTGGTCGTCGCGGCCATCAAGAAGGCCGAGACCCTCAACTTCTTCGAGTTCTGGCAGGCCTACGAGGACATCGTCCGCCGCGCCCGCGTCGGCAAGCTGACGATGGACGACTTCTCCGGTGTGACCGTCTCGCTGACCAACCCCGGCGGCATCGGCACCGTCCACTCGGTGCCGCGCCTGATGCCCGGCCAGTCGGTGATCCTCGGCGTCGGCTCGATGGACTACCCCGCCGAGTTCCAGGGCACCTCCCAGGACACCCTGAACAAGCTGGGCATCTCCAAGGTCATGACGCTGACCAGCACCTACGACCACCGGGTCATCCAGGGTGCCGCGTCCGGCGAGTTCCTGCGCATCATGAACCAGCTCCTGCTGGGCGAGAACAACTTCTTCGACGACATCTTCAAGGCGCTGCGCATCCCCTACGAGCCGGTCCGCTGGCTCAAGGACATCGACGCCAGCCACGACGACGACGTCACCAAGGCCGCCCGCGTCTTCGAGCTGATCCACTCCTACCGGGTCCGCGGCCACGTCATGGCCGACACCGACCCGCTGGAGTACAAGCAGCGCAAGCACCCCGACCTGGACATCACCGAGCACGGGCTCACCCTGTGGGACCTGGAGCGCGACTTCGCGGTCGGCGGCTTCGCCGCCAAGTCGCTGATGAAGCTGCGCGACATCCTCGGTGTGCTGCGCGACTCGTACTGCCGCACCGTCGGCATCGAGTTCATGCACATCCAGGACCCGCTGCAGCGCAAGTGGATCCAGGACCGCGTCGAGCGCTCGCACACCAAGCCCGAGCGCGACGAGCAGCTGCGCATCCTGCGCCGGCTGAACGCCGCCGAGGCCTTCGAGACCTTCCTGCAGACCAAGTACGTCGGCCAGAAGCGCTTCTCGCTGGAGGGCGGCGAGTCCGTCATCCCGCTGCTCGACGCCGTCATCGACGCCGCCGCCGAGTCGCGTCTGGACGAGGTCGTCATCGGCATGGCCCACCGCGGCCGCCTCAACGTGCTCGCCAACATCGTCGGCAAGTCGTACGCGCAGATCTTCCGGGAGTTCGAGGGCAACCTCGACCCGAAGTCGATGCACGGCTCCGGCGACGTGAAGTACCACCTGGGCGCCCAGGGCACCTTCACCGGCCTGGACGGCGAGCAGATCACCGTCTCGCTGGCCGCCAACCCCTCGCATCTGGAGGCGGTCGACCCGATCGTCGAGGGCATCGCCCGCGCCAAGCAGGACGTCATCGGCAAGGGCGGCACGGACTTCACCGTCATGCCGGTCGTGCTCCACGGCGACGCGGCCTTCGCCGGCCAGGGCGTCGTGGCGGAGACGCTGAACATGTCGCAGCTGCGCGGCTACCGCACCGGCGGCACCGTGCACGTGGTGATCAACAACCAGGTCGGCTTCACCGCCGCCCCGGAGTCCTCCCGCTCGTCGATGTACAGCACCGACGTCGCGCGCATGATCGAGGCGCCGATCTTCCACGTGAACGGCGACGACCCGGAGGCCGTGGTCCGCGTCGCGCGGCTCGCCTTCGAGTTCCGCCAGGCGTTCAACAAGGACGTCGTCATCGACCTCATCTGCTACCGCCGCCGCGGTCACAACGAGGCCGACAACCCGTCCTTCACCCAGCCGCTGATGTACGACCTGATCGACAAGAAGCGCTCGGTGCGCAAGCTCTACACCGAGTCCCTCATCGGTCGCGGCGACATCACCCTGGAAGAGGCCGAGCAGGTCCTGCAGGACTACCAGGGCCAGCTGGAGAAGGTCTTCACCGAGGTCCGCGAGGCGACCGCGCCGGCCGCCCCGCAGCAGGAGGAGACCGCGGCCGCCGGGCCCGAGTTCCCCGTCCCGGTGGGCACCGCGATCAGCCAGGAGACCGTGAAGCGGATCGCCGCCTCGCAGGTCAACATCCCGGAGCGGATCACCGTCCACCCGCGTCTGATGCCGCAGCTGCAGCGCCGCGCGGCCATGGTCGAGGACGACACCATCGACTGGGCCATGGGCGAGACCCTCGCCATCGGCTCCCTGCTGATGGAGGGCACCCCGGTCCGCCTCGCCGGCCAGGACTCCCGCCGCGGCACCTTCGGCCAGCGGCACGCCGTCCTGGTCGACCGGGAGACCGGCGAGGACTACACCCCGCTGCTGTACCTGTCCGAGGACCAGGCGCGCTACAACGTCTACGACTCGCTGCTCAGCGAGTACGCGGCGATGGGCTTCGAGTACGGCTACTCGCTGGCCCGCCCCGACGCGCTGGTCGCCTGGGAGGCCCAGTTCGGCGACTTCGTCAACGGCGCCCAGACCGTCGTCGACGAGTTCATCAGCTCGGCCGAGCAGAAGTGGGGCCAGACCTCCGGCGTCACCCTGCTGCTGCCGCACGGCTACGAGGGCCAGGGCCCGGACCACTCCTCGGCCCGCATCGAGCGCTTCCTGCAGCTGTGCGCGCAGAACAACATGACGGTCGCGGTCCCGACCACCCCGGCGAACTACTTCCACCTCCTGCGGTGGCAGGTCCACAACCCGCACCACAAGCCGCTCATCGTCTTCACCCCGAAGTCGATGCTGCGCCTGAAGGCGGCGACCTCGCGGACGGAGGAGTTCACCTCCGGCCAGTTCCAGCCGGTCATCGACGACCCGCACTTCGCCTCCGGAGCCGGCAGGCCCGAGGACGTCCGCAAGGTCGTCTTCTGCTCCGGCAAGGTCTACTACGACCTCGTCGCCGAGCGCGAGAAGCGCGGCGCCTTCGACACCGCCCTCATCCGCATCGAGCGTCTCTACCCGCTGCCGGGTCTGGAGATCCAGGCCGCCCTGGCCCCGTTCACCAAGGCCCAGAAGTACGTCTGGGCCCAGGACGAGCCGGCCAACCAGGGTGCCTGGCCGTTCATCGCGCTCAACCTGATCGACCACCTCGACCTGGTGCTCGGCGCCGCGCCCGACAACGCCGACCGGCTGCGTCGTGTCTCGCGTCCGTCCTCCTCGTCGCCGGCGGTCGGTTCGGCCAAGCGGCACCAGCAGGAGCAGGAGCAGCTGGTGCACGAGGTCTTCGAGCTCTGAGGCACCACTGAGCGACACCACGAGGAGGGGCCCCGCACTCGCCGAGTGCGGGGCCCCTCCGTTTGCGCGGGCTCAGATGGGCTGGGGTTCGAAGTCCCAGTAGGGGCGCTCGCGGCGGCGTACCGACATGGTGTGCGGGTGCTGGGCACCGAGCGTTTCCGACAGCTGCTGCAGCGTCTGGCGCTCCAGCTTGTTGGCCTCCTCGTTGCGGCGCAGACCCCTGAGGTCGTCCGCGAGTGCGGCCTTGCACGAGAACGTGAGCGGATGGGCTTCGCCCATGACGAGTTCGGCAGTGGCCGCCGTTGCGCGGCTGAGTTCCAGGGCGCCCTCCTCGTCACCCGCGAGGTGGCGTGCCCCCGCGGCGTTGAGGGCGCAGCCGAGTGCCCACGGGTGCTCCGCACCGACCGCCGCCACCATTCCGACCAGGGCCTTCTCGGCGATGGCCAGGGCCTCGTCCCGCTCGCCGTACTCCCACAGCACCAGGCCCGTGTTGCCGTGCGTGCCGACGGCGTAGGGGTGGTCCGCCCCGACCAGGGTCCGGTAGCGCTCGGCGACCGAGACCGACATCTCGCGGCTCTGTTCGAGGTCGCCGTGCTCCCTGGTGAAGGTGGCGAAGTCGGCCTGGAGCATCAGCGTCTCGGGATGGCGCGGGCCCTGCACCTGGGCGGACCTGGCCACGACGCTCCGCATCAGCGACTCCGCCTGCACGAGGTCGCCGTTGCGCCGCATGCACAGCGCCAGGTTGTGCTCGGCGCGCAGCGTCTCCGGGTTGTTCGCCTCCATGACCTGGCGGTGCATCCGGGCATTGAGCTCCTGGCGGGAAGCCGCCTCCGGGTACCGGCCCAGCAACCGCAGCATCCAGGCGTAGGACAGTCCCGACTGCAGCGTCTGGTGGTGCTCGGGCCGCAGGAGGCGTTCCCGTACGGCGAGGTTCTCACCGTGCACCTTGAGGGCCTCGCCGTAGCGCCCGAGGAGGCCCAGGGTGATGCCCAGGTTGCTCCGGGCCTGAATGGTACTCGGGTCCTCCTCCCCCAGCCGCCCGCCGTACTGCCGCCACACGTCGTCGTACAGCTCGTAGGCCTCGGTCAGCCGGGCCAGCGCCATGAGGCTGCCGCCGAGTCCGTTCTTGGCCCTGAGGAGGTCGGTGTCGTCGGGTTCACGGTCCGCCAGCACCTCGACGACGGCCCGCCCGACGGCCTCCGCCTCCCGGTAGCGCCCCGAGCGCCGGAGCATGTTGGCGTGCTGGTGGACGCCGAACAGCATGGTGCGGTGTGTGGCCGGCATACGGGTACGCCACCGTGCCAGCGCCTGCTCGCACAGGGCAAGGCCCGTGGTGTACTCGCCCCGCAGTTTCAGGTACTCCAGGCAGTTGAGGATGAGTTCCTGCACGGCCGGATCGGGGCTGTCCAGGGCACCGGCCGGCTTCAGATGGGGAATGAGCTCGGCGTAGCGGGACCATTCGCGGGTGTCCGAGGGCCGCCGGGGATCCGCGCTCACCAGGACACTGCACGCGGTGACCGACATGACGTCTCGTTCCTCATCGGGTAGTTCGTTGCGAAGGAATCCGTGGTACAGCCGGTGCATCTGGGCGTTCCCGACCGCGGCTTCCTGACCGGGACCGGACTGGTAGTCCAGCCGTACGGCGGTGGCCTCGGAGAGCCGGCGCAGGGCGGTGTGCCAGCCGATCGGGTCGGCGACCAGGGTGGCGAGGTGCTCGGGCAGATCTCCGGGGCGGGCGGCCTGCACCAGCCGGACCGGGATGAGGTCCGGGGAGAAGAAGGCCAGGAGCTTCAGCAGTTCGGCGGCGGCCGGGCTGCGGTCGCGGAGGGTGTTCAGCGTTATCGACCAGCTGGTCTGGAAACCCATCGGGTAGTCCGCGCCGATGCCGATGCCCAGCTGCCCCGGTTCACCGCGCCTGATGAGTTCGACGTACTCCTTGACCGGCATGGCATTGGTGTCCAGCCACGCGGCCGTCTGCGCGAGCAGCAGCGGGAGGTCCTGCACGGCCTCGGCCAGCAGATCGGCCTCGGTGGCCGTCAGCCGTGGTGCGCGCCGTCGTGCGTAGGCGACGCTCTCCTCGCGGAGGAACGGCAGGACCTCGATCTCCTGGGCCCGGCCGGAGACCGACCAGTCCCTGGTGAGGGTGGTCAGCAGGACGTGGCCGGTGCCCTCGGGGAGCAGGTCCTCGACCTGGTCCATGTAGTCGGCGCTGTCGAAGACCATCAGCCAGCGGCCGAAGGGCCGGCCGACCCGCAGGGCCTCGTGGACCGCGCGGATCCGGTCGCCGATCTCCTGGCCCACCGGGAGGTTGAGCCGCGGGGCGAGTTCGGCCAGTTGCTCGCGTGCCGTCCCGCGGAAGTTGGCGCTGATCCACCAGACGACGTCGTAGTCGTTTCCGAAGCGGTGCGCGTACTCCGCCGCGATCTGGCTCTTCCCGACGCCGGAGATGCCGTGCAGGGCGCAGCGCGCGCCCTCGGAGCCGCCGGCGGTCAGCAGGTCGTAGAGCTGCTCGAGGACCGGGTCCCGGCCGGTGAAGCGGTCGTTGCGCCGGGGGATCTTGCGGATCTCCGGCGGGTCGTGCGGGAAGCGGGGGGCCTTGGCATCGTTCTTGCCCGCCGGGAGCGGTGCGGTGGGAAGGCCCAGGCGGCGCAGGATCAGCCGCCGTGCCTCGACGGCGTCCAGGTCGCGGAGGTCGACCGGACGCAGGGCCGCGGCGGTGGTCGGCAGAGCGCGGGTCGCGACGCTTACCGCGGCGAACCGGTCGACGTTCGGCGGGACGACCTCGCGCAGGGCCTCCGTCCACTCCTCGTCCGTGCGCGGGCCGAGCCGGAAGTACCAGTTGTCCAGGAGCAGCAGTACGCGTCCGGGAGCGTCCAGGAGGTCGCCGAGCGCGCCGGCCAGCGGGGCGTCGGGGCCGGGGTCCCACCGCAGCAGCGTCGTCTGGTGACCGAGACCGACCAGTTGGTGTGAGATCCAGGTCGCCCAGGGGCGGTTGAACCCCGCGTAACTGATGGTGAAGTGCTCGCCGGGGCCAGTGGTCCGGGACTGCTCGGCCATTCGACCGTCTCCCTCCATGACGCGGTTGCGAGCGCTGACATCGGGCACCTTAGACTATCTGCCGAACCCTCAGAAATACCCAGCTCAGGGCGTGTTGGTGGAGCGACCGGGGGCATTGCGGAGGTCGCCCAGCGCCTCGTCGAGCCGGTGGGCGATGTGCCGTATGAGCTGCTCCAGATCGACGCAGTACACGGACGGGTTAAGAAAACCGTCGGCCATCCGGAATCTGTGCGCGTAGTTCCCACCCCCGCAGACATCCACCAGCGCGCAGCGGCGGCACTGCCCGGACAGGCCGGACAGTCCCAGTTGGCGGGCCGCCACGCCCGGGTGGTCGAGAGCGGCGTCGAAGGTGTGCTCGAAGACGTCCAGGCCGGTAGAGGCGGCACCCTCGTAGGCGGACTTGAGCGAGTCGACCTGTTCGATGGAGCCGTCCGTGTCGACGATCAGAGCGGCCATCGGCGACAGGCCGACGGATTCGGTGGTGCTCGGCCGCCCCAGCAGCAGCCCGATGATCTCGTGGAACAGGCGGACGGGCGGTCCGGGCCGCTCCGCCGTCCACCACAGGTCGAACACCGTGCTCAGCCATTCGCCGTAGGGCGCGGGGCCGCTGCCCTTCGGGGGCGGTGTGGTCCAGTTGGCGTGCGGGAGCAGGAGATCGAGGGACGGCGGGCGCAGTGACAGGAGCGAGGCGTACAGACCCGCGGGGTCGCTCTGCACGTCGATCGTGGTGAGGATGCCGGCGTAGACCTCGGGCCGCTCGGCGAGCAGCCGGGCCGCGCGGGCCGCCGCCGGCCAGGACGGCCGGCCCGCGTGGTCGACCCGGCGGCTGTTGAACTCCCGCGAGCCGCCGTCCAGGCTCAGCCCGACGCGGATGCCCGCGGCGCCGAGCCGGTCGAGCACGGCACCGGTGAGCAGGGTCCCGTTGGTCTGTACGACGACGCGCGGGGTGCAGGATCGGGGCAGGGCGGCACGGAGCATGTCGGCCAGACCCACCAGTGGCCCGGGGCCGCCCAGCAAGGGTTCTCCGCCGTGCATCTCGACCCTGATCTCCGCGATCGGGTGGGCCCTGACGTGTTCCGCGATCCTGGCCACCGCGGCCCGCATGGTCCGTACGGACATCCGTACGGGGCGGAGCCGCCAGGTGCTGTCGGCCCCTTCGTAGATGTAGCAGTACGTGCAGGCGAGATTGCAGCGGCTGTGGATCTTCAGGACGAACTGCCGGAACGGGACCGGTGCCACACCGGAGTCCCGTAACGCGGCCACGTCCAGGAGCAGCAGCGGCCAGGGCGCCGGGTGCGGGGCACCGTCCCCGTCCGGGAGACCGCCGGTGCCGACCACGGCGCCCCCTGACGGTGTCCACGCCGCCGGGCCCGTGCCCGACCGCCTGCCTCTTCCTTGCATGACACAACTAAGCCGTCGGACAAACACATTCGGCCGGAAGTGACGCGTTCGCTCCGCGGTCTTGCCTCAAAAGCGTTCTGTGGCCGCGCTGTCCCCGAAGTCCGCCACGGCTTCGTCCGCCGACGGCCACCGCTGCAGCAGCCCGGAGACGACGGAGGAGAGCACGGGATGGCCCGAACGGTCCGGCACCGACCCGATGTCGACGGCCGTGAAGTCGGGGAGTGGTGTTTCCCGGCTGTGCCGTTCGCTCGACGGCACGCTGGTCGGAGGACTCTGCACGGCGTTCCCCTCGTCGCGGTGTCTGCTGCTCGGACATGCCCGAACTCCCGTACCGGGAAACACCTGTCTGGTCATGGCGGCGTCTCCAGCACCCGCATCCGGCTCCTGGTGCGCAGGGCCTCGGGCGAGGCCGGGCCGCCGGCGGCCTGCCACTGCTCCCAGGACTCCCGGTACGCCTCCAGTGCCGCGGCCACCCCGGCGGTGGTCTCCAGCACCTCGCCCCGCCGGTGCTGCGCCTGGGCGGCGAGCAGGGGGTTGCCGGCGGCCACCGCGTCGGCGGCCGCGCGCCGGTACGCCACGGCGGCCTGCTCCAGGTTCTCCCGCACTCCGGTGCGGTTGCCCAACGCCACGCGCACGTCGCCGAGTTCCAGCGCGGCGCGCGAGGACACCGACGGATCTTCGGCGCGTCCGGCCTGTTCGAGGGTCCACGCCGCCTCGTGCAGGTCGGCGAGGCCGCCCTGCCGCTGGTGCCGCAGGCGCAGCGCCCGGCCGAAGTGGAGCCGACGGGCGGCCGCTCCCGCCGTGTGCGGCGGCGTCTCGGAGACCGCCTCCCGCAGCACGTGCACCGCCTCGGTGACCAGTGCCGTCTCCCCGGTCCCGGCGGCGCGTTCCAGCAGCACCTCACCCCGCTCCGCCAGCAGTGCGGCGTGGACGGGCGAATCCACCGGCACCAGGGGCACGGCCCGCGCCAGGGCGTCGTCGGCCCGGCGCAGCGGACCCGGTTCGGCGGACTGCGTGTAGCGGGCACGGCAGATCCCGGCGGTACGACGCAGGCACTCCGCCTCCAAAGGCCCGTCCCCGAGGTCGTGCGCGAGGTCGCGGGCCTCCTCCAGCGCCTCCGCGGCCCGGTCCCAGCCGCGGCCACCGGTCTCCAGGGCCAGCGCCTCCGCGAGATCCAGCAGGGCCGCGGGGAGGTCGCCCCGCGGGATGTCCGTGGGGTCGGCGGGCCGGGCACCCGCCTCCAGGTCGGCCACCGCCCGCAGCACGAGGGCCTGCTGCTCCGTGCCGTCGCCACGGGAACCCGCCGCCCGGGCCCGGGCGAGCAGCACCCGCCCGCGTTCGAGCAGCAGCGCGGCCGGCAGCCCGGACGGCGGCCAGCGCGGCAGGAGCGCGGTGAGACAGTCCTCCGCCTCCGTGAGCAGCAGGGCCCGCTCGTCCTGCCCCAGCGGGTCGTCGAGCCGTTCGTCGATCACGTACAGGGTGCGCAGTGCCTGCGCGTGCAGCAGAGCGCACCGCAGCAGCGGTTCCGGCTCCGCCCCGGGGTTCCGCAGGGCCGTGCGGCACTGGTCCGTCGCCCGCAGCAGATCGGCCAGGGCCGCGTGCAGCTGCCCGTTCGCGATCCGGTCCGCCGCCCGCTCCTTGAGGACGGACACCAGTGTCACGGTGGCGGCCGGCCCCGTCCCGCCCGGGACGTCCGCACCGGTGGTCGCCGCCGTGAGTGCGTTCTGTGCGGCCTGCTCCGCCTCGTCCAGCGCACCGGGGTCGCGCCATTCCCGCCACGCGTACAGCAGGGCGTCCGCGAGGCGGACGTCGGCGGGCACGCGGGCGGCCCGCAGCAGCCGGACGGCTTCGAGCAGGTCACGGCTGGCCCCCTCTCGCTCGTACCGCTCCAGACTGGCCAGTCCTTCGGCCGCGGGATCCGGTTCGACCGCCGCGGCCGGTTCCGGGGAGGCTCCGGACGGGGCCGGGAGCACGAAGGTCGGCTCGAACCGGCGCAGCACCCGCTCCGAGACCCGGGCGAAGGGCTCGGGAACGGCGTCGGGACCCGTCGCGGGCTCGCGGCCCGCGCCCGAGAGGTACGCGACGGCGACCGCCGGGAAGTTGCGGGCGCTCCGGCCGAAGGTCCGCTCGATGTACAGGGAGCAGTGCTTGAGGACCAGTGCGGCCTCTCCGGCGCTGAGCCGGCCGAGCAGTTGATCGCGCACCCCGGGCAGGAAGTCGTACCACAGCCCCTCGGCCCCCGGCTCGTCCTCGCTGTCCTTGGCCACCCGCACCAGGCCGCTGAGAAGGATCTCCGCGAGTTCCGGCGGTCCGGTCTGCGGGAGCATCGAGCGCTGGACGAGCTGCATGACCGGCAGCGTCAGGGGTGTGGCGGACAGATAGAGCGCGAGTTGCCGTGCGGGGGCCGAGGCGGACTCGTCGAAGACCCGGACGAGTTCCTCCGGGCCGAGATCCTCGGAGCCGGGGGCGCGCGGGGCGACGGCGGACTGCTCGGCGCTCACCCACGCGGCGGCACCGTTCAAGGTGACGCCCGCGGTGCCCGCCGAGAGCCGGCCCCAGACGTCGAGCGCGGCAGGCACCGGGGAGAGCACGGGGACCGGCAGCGCGTCGGACGGTACGGGACCCCGGACCCGGCGCAGCGGATGGAATCGGGGTGCACGGTGCCCCCCTCCCTGCGGCCGGCGGAGCAGACCGGGCACCGCCGGCAGGAGGGTACGCCCCCACAGCCGCTGGGGCAGCGGCTGCACGACCGCGACGGGGGCCGTCCGCACCCAGCGGTGGAGCATCCGGTGCAGGGCCCCGCTCTGCCACAACGGCCCGGCGCAGTCGCTGACGACGAGACCGAGGTTGCGGCCCGTGGGGTCGAAGAGCTGCTCCACAGGGCGCAGCGCCTCGTGCGCTCCCGGGCCGGAGGAGATCGCGACGCCGTTCCCGCGCGGACGGAGGTAATGGATCGTCACATTCCTGAAGGCGCCGACCCTTTCGCAGACCTCCCGGAGTTCCTGCAGCATCTGCTCCCAGACGGCCATCGAGGCGGAGGCGTCCATCAGCAGGTGGAGTTCGGCCTCCTGCCGGCGCACCCCGCGCAGGACGGGCAGCACCAGGCCGCCCGCTTCGGCGGTCAGATCGGCTGTGGCCGGCTCGTCGAGTTCGGTGCGGACCGCTGCCACCTGGGGGCGGTACGACTGGATCGGCCGCAGGCTGCGCTCCAGCGGCAGCAGCCCGGGAAAGGCGGAGGCCGCAGGAAGTGACACCGTGCGCACGGCGTCACCGACGGGGGGCGAGGACGACTGCGCACCACCGCGGCGTGGATGCAGATCGACTTCGTGCCTCCCGGCGGCGAAGGGCTCCGCCGGGTCCGCGTCCGCCCCGGGCGGGTACGGGTCGCCGGCCCCTCCGGCGGGTGCGGGAGAAACGTCCTGATCCCATCGGTCCGACCGCGACCGGCCCGTGGGGGCCCGGGTTTCCCGGCCCTCAGGGCCGGCCCACTGCGCCAGCCACAGCGCGTCGGCGATCCCTTCGGCGTCCAGCCTGACCCCGGCGTCCCTCATCCGGCCGATGAGCTCCTCGAAGGCTCGGCCGGTCACCTCCTCCGGCGTGCCGGAAGGCACCTGAGGTCACCGCGTCCGGTCGAGCGGCCGCAGCAGTTCCGCGGTGAGCCGCTGGCGGGTCTCGTCCTCGTCCACCCAACCGGCCTGCTGGGTGAGGTGGATCGCGTTGAGCAACTGGTCGACCGCGCGCACGTCGCCCGGCGAACGGGCGAGGAAGGAGTCGATCACCGAGTCGTACCGCTCCGCCGCCTCGTCCCCGAAATGCGCCCGCACCATGCCCGCGAGACGCTCCTTGTCGGGTACGCCGATCTGCAGGTGGATGCAGCGGCGCATCAGCGGCGCCGGGAAGTCGCGTTCCCCGTTACTGGTGAGGACGATGAAGGGGAAGGCGTTGCAGCGGATCTTCCCGTGGCGCACCGTGACGATGCGACCGTCGTCGTCACGCACCGCCACCTCCGGGGCGCGGTCGGCGATGCGTTCCAGTTCGGGGATGGTGAACTCACCCTCCTCCAGGACGTTCAGCAGATCGTTGGGGAGGTCGATGTCGCTCTTGTCGAGTTCGTCGATGAGCAGGACACGCGGCCGGGACGACGGCAGGAGCGCCGTGCCGAGGGCCCCGAGGCGGATGTAGCGGCCGATGCCCCCTGCCGAGTCCTCCGCACCGGAGGTCCCGGCGGAACGTTCGATCTGCAGGTCCTGGAGCCGGCCGATGGCGTCGTACTGGTAGAGGCCGTCCCGGAGCGTGCTGCGGCTGACGATGGGCCAGCCGAGGACGCGGCCGAGTCCGAGTTCGTACGCGACCGAATGCGCGAGGGTGCTCTTTCCGCTCCCCGGCTCACCGGTGACCAGCAGCGGGCGGCGCAGATAGAGGGCCGCGTTGACCAACTCGCGCTCGTGAGTGCCGGGGCGGTGGTAGCGGGCCTGGCGGCGCAGCACGCCCAGCCTGCGTTCGGACCCCGGGTCCAGGGGGGCGGGAGGCGGCACCAGTGGCGCGCCGTCGAAGTCCCGCCACGGAGGAGGTGGCGGCAGCTCGGCGATCCCGTCGTGCGGGGCTCCCGCGCCTCGGTAGATCAGCCACTCACTCACGTCACACTCCTCGTCGCTGGCGGTTCGTCGGCAGAGGGTCGGGAGGTGTGGGCCGGCCGGGAGCATCCTTCTCAGTACAGAACGCTATGACAGTACCCACGCGTACGGAAGGTCACGACGGTTTCCGGTCGCGTCATGACAGGAGGGGGAAGTGTACTGACGGGCCGAAGAGTTGAGGCAACGGGTTGCCGGGATCGTCATAGAGCAGGACGAGGCTGCCGAGGTACCGCGCACCGTCGTCGTCGTCCTCCACGGCGGCCCGCAGCCGCCGCAGACGTTCGGGCAGGTCCCGCACGGAGCTGTGTTCGTGCCGCCACTCCGGGGCGTCCAGCAGCGACGACATCCGGGAGTGGAAGCCGTCGCAGCGGGAACCGCACGAAAGGTCCGGATGGCCGTCGACCCGCCACAGGGCCACCGGGAAACCGCTGTCGAGCGCCACCGAGGCGGAGTCGCGCCCCACCCCCTGGTCCACCGCGCCGCACAGCACCGGCACCGCGTTGTACGGCGCGGCCCGTACCTCGCCCGGCGTCGTCCGCGCGCCCACGGGCGGCAGCCGCAGTCCCCTCAGGCGTCGCGCTTTGACGAGACGCTGCCACCTGTCCTGCCACTGCGGGTCGGGGTCGCCCCGCCGACCCACGTCGCGCACGACGACCTCGCGTCCGCTGCCGACCGCCCGGGGCACGGCTGCGCCCGGGGGCCCCATGGTGTCCTCCCACAGGTGGGCCGCCGTGCCGAGGCGCTCGTCCGGCACCGCCACTTCGAGCCGGGCCGGTGATCCGCCCGCCGCGTCGGCGCCCTCCAGCGCCCGGCCGAGCACTCCGCGGACCTGTTCGACGGCCTCGTCGAAGCCCAGTCCGTACGGCTCGTGGTCGGCCGCGACCTGTCTCCAGCGGCCCTCCCCGTAGCCGAGCCTGATGGCCCAGTTGAACAGGTCACCGCGGTGGCCGTACGCGAGCGGCTCGAACTCCACGAGCACGGTGGGCGGACCGGACTCGCCTTCCGTCCCGGCCGACGACGTCCGCGCGGCCGGCGGCACCGCCGCGAAGGGTTCCGCGACCGGACCGAGCCGGGCGAGGTCCGCGCGGTGCTCCGGCGCAAGGTCCTCGCCCCGCGCAAGGACCCAGCGCTCGAGCCTCTCCAGGCGGTGCTCGACCTCCGCGGTCGGCCGCTCGCCGCCGCACCGCACCTCTTGCGCGGCCATCATGAGGTAACGCAGGAAGACCAGAAGCTCCCGGTAAGGGTCCGGGTACCCGTACAGGACCCCGTGGCCGTCCCGCCATCCCACCAGCCGCGGCTGCCAGGAGCGCTCCGGGATGTCGAGCGCCCGGGCCACGGTCCGGCCGACGATGTCGGGGGTCTGCGGGCCGGGCAGGGCCGCCAGCAGGCCCAGGGCCTTGGTCCGGTCGACGGGGGTCCAGCGCCCCGCGTGGATGGGGAGCCTCTTCTGGACGTCCGCCCAGGTCGTGCGCGCGGGCCCGGAGGGCTGCTGACGATCCGCGTGCCACCGGTCGTGCCGTCGCATCAGCTCCGCGTACGGCTCCGGGCCGAGGTCCTCGCCACCGGGCAGCAGATGTGCCGGGGACAGCTCGCGCAGGGCGGAGAAGTGGTTCGCCAGCACTCCCGTACCGGTGGAGTGGCGCGACTTGACCACCCCCACCAGTTCCCCGCGCTCCATGTCGATCAGCGGGCCACCGGACATCCCCTTCGCCACCCCCGGTCCGGAACTCAGGGTGAGCAGGGGGCCCTGCTGCGCGGTGAGCTCGCACTTCATCTCCATGAGCTCGACCGCCCCGGCCGGGCCGTCCTGACAGCCGAAGATGGCCGTGTCGTCGAAGAGCGGTTCCGGACGGTCGCCGAGCCAGATGCAGGGATGGTCCGGCAGGGGGTCGGACAGCAGGTGGACGAGAGCCAGGTCGGGGCGGGTACCGTAGCGCTCCTCCCAGAACGGGACCGGTCCCGCCGGGTGCGGCAGGCAGTAGGCCGCCCGGCCGGCGACCAGCCCGCCCGCGATCACCACGCCGAGGTCCCCGGTGCCCCGTGGCCTCCCCTCCCGGTCGAACAGCACGTGGGCGGCCGTGAGCACCCATCCCGGGGCGACCAGGAAGCCGCTGCCCCACACACCGTGCGCCGTACCGCGGGGGCCGCTGATCGCCACCGTCGCCTCACGGCTCAGCTGCCGCAGTTCGCCGCGCGCATCGGGCCCCGACGCCACCGCTACCCCGTAGCCCGGCATCACCGGGCCGGGTCTTCACCGTCCGCGTGGCCGCCGGCGCGACGGTCCCGCCAGGTCAGAGTGATGGCCAGGTTTGCCTTGGCCTCCCCGTCGGCCAGCAGGGCGATGGCCTTGCCGGGCTTGGCGGACACCTCCACGCCGAAGGCGACGCTCACCTCGTCCGGCGCCGCCGCGGACGCGGCCCGGCGCACGGAGGCGGCCACACCACGCACGAGCGGCTCGAGCCCTTCGACGCGGGCCGTGAGGTCGTCCCAGACCGAGACGTCCTCCCACTCGTCGATCCGGGAGTCCCCGCCCTCGACCTCCAGACGGGACACGCGGGCCCACACGGTCGTCCCGTCCGGCAGCTCGATGGGTCGTGCGCGATCCCCCATGACATCCTCCCGATCCCCCGGGGCCCGTGTTCCGGGCCCCCCCGCGAGTTGACGAATGATCAGGCTAGCCCGCCGACCGGCGGCAGCGCGAGAGCTTCGCCGCTGTGCATATCCTGACCGGGTCAAACGTTCTCGACCGAGTGTTCCGGAGCACCCCTTGTACTTCACCGACCGCGGCATCGAGGAACTGGCGAACCGGCGCGGCGAGGAGGAGGTCACCTTCGAGTGGCTCGCCGAGCGGCTTCGGGAGTTCGTCGACCTCAACCCGGAGTTCGAGATCCCGGTGGAGCGGCTGGCGACCTGGCTGGCCCGCCTGGACGACGAGGACGAGGACGAGTGACCGCACTCCGCGGATCCCTCCGCGACCCGGCCGCCCGCCTCAGGCGCGGGACGCGCCGAAGGCGCCGAAGCTCACCCGCCCCCCGCAGACGCTGAAGACGGCCGGGGCCCCGTCGGCCCCGGTGACCTCGACGGTCCGGGCCACGTCGCCGGGGAGCGTGATCTCCACGCGGGAGGCCTGGACGGGGCAGACCTCGCGCGCCGAGGCGGTGCCCTCGAAGTTGAGGTCGGTGTACCCGACGTCGGCGACGGCCGTGGCGCGGGGGCGGAGGTCAACGGCCCGGGTGCCGGCTGCGGCGGAGTTGTCGGTCTCGACGGGGGCGGCCTTGCCCTGGTCGTCCCGCGCGGTGAGGCGCGTGGCGCCGGCCAGCGTGCAGGGGGCGCCCGAGGTGTTGGTGACCTCCACCCTGGCGACCGCGGGCCGCCGCGCGGTCGCGTGGACGGCGGCGGCCACGAAGCGCACGGCGGTCGTGCCGGCCGTGCAGGCGCCCACCCGGGCGGGCGCGGGGCTCACCTCGGCGGCGGGCGCACCGGCGTCGGCGCGGGTACCGCAGGCGGCGAGGGCGAGGCCCGTGAGGAGCAGGACGGCGGCGGGCGGAGCGGTGCGGGGGCGCATGGGGGTCGAGCACATCATCCGGGGCCCCGTACGGCCGGTCACGGCGCGCACGACTTCGCGTCCCGCGTGAGGGACCTCACCCGTACGCCGCACAACCGGCCGTACCGAGGCCGCGTTCCGCAGCGAACCGCCACCGGGGCGCGCACGGCGCTCCCTTGACTTCCGATCCACGCGATATATCGTGTCTCTAGGAGAGACGCGATATGTTGCGTTGCCGTCGTTGCCCCGGGGCGCCCGGGTGACCCCAAGGAGGGGCGAAATGAGCGGAACACCCGGCTCACGGGAGTGGACGGTCACCGAGCCGCACAAGATGGTCTTCGACGGTTACGTCGACACGCTGCACGTCCGCGTCGTCAACGGCGCCGTCAACGTGGTCGGCGTCGACGAGGGCCCGGCCCGGCTGGAGGTGAGCGAGCTCGACGGCCCGCCGCTGATCGTCTCGCACGAGGGCGGCACGCTCACCGTCACCTACGAGGACCTGCCGTGGAAGGGCCTGCTCAAGTGGCTCGACCGCAAGGGCTGGCGGCGGCACGCCGTCGTCTCGCTCGCGGTCCCGCAGCGCACCAACGTGTCGGTCGGCGTGGTCGGCGCCAGCGCCGTGGTCTCCGGGATCTCCGACCGCACCGCCGTGCGGGGCGTCAACGGCGACATCACCCTGGTCGGCCAGGCCGGCCCGGTGACCGCCGAGACGGTGGCGGGGAACGTGGAGGCCCAGGCGGTCTCCGGCGACCTGCGGGTCAACACCGTCTCGGGCGACCTGACCGTGGTCGAGGGCAGCGGCGCCACCGTCAAGGCCGACTCCGTCAGCGGCAACATGGTGCTCGACCTGGACCCGCGCAGCGGGGCCGACGTCCGGCTGACCTCCGTCTCCGGGGAGATCGCGATCCGCATCCCGGACCCCGGGGACGCCGAGGTGGACGCCAACACCACCAGCGGTGACGTCTCCTGCGCCTTCGACGAGCTGCGGGTCAGCGGGCAGTGGGGGGCCAAGCGGATCTCCGGCCGGATGGGGTCCGGCGGCTCCCGGCTGAAGGCCACCACGGTGTCGGGCGCGATCGCGCTGCTGCGCCGCCCGCCGCAGCAGGACCACGGACCCGCGGACACGGACCCGTTCCGGAAGGAGGTCTGAGATGGCCCCCGTCTTCGCCCACGGCCGGCTCCGCCTCTACCTGCTCAAGCTGCTGGACGAGGCCCCCCGCCACGGCTACGAGGTGATCCGGCTGCTGGAGGAGCGCTTCCACGGCCTGTACGCCCCCTCCGCCGGCACCGTCTACCCGCGGCTGGCCAAGCTGGAGAAGGAGGGCCTGGTCACCCACTCCACCGAGGGCGGCCGCAAGGTGTACTCGATCACCGACGCGGGCCGTGCCGAACTCGCCTCCCGCAGCGACGAGATCGCCGACCTGGAGAACGAGATCCGCGACTCCGTCTCCACGCTCGCCGCCGAGATCCGCGAGGACGTGCGCGGCGCCGCGGGCGACCTGCGGCGCGAGATCCGGGCGGCCGCCCAGCAGGCCTCGCGCACCCAGCCCAAGTCCTCCCCGGCGGACTGGAAGGAGCAGATGCGCCGCTCGAAGGAGGAGATCCGGCAGGCCCGCGAGGAGGCCCGCACCGCCAAGCGTGCCGCGCGGGAGGCCCAGGACGCCGCCCGGGACGAGGTGCAGCGCATCGCGCGCCGCGTCCACGAGGAGGTCCAGGACCACGTCAGGCGCGGCGACTGGCAGACCGGCGTCCGCGAGGGGCTGGCGGAACTCACCCGGGAGCTGGGCCAGTTCGGCCGTACGTCCACCTGGCCGCCGTATGTGAAGCCGGAACCCGCGGAGACGCCCGAGTGGGGCGCGGAGGACGCAGCCGTGACCGAGGACCCGGCCCGTGACCTGGAACGCCTGCTGGACCGCTTCCGCGACGACGTACGCGACGCCGCCCGCGACAACGGCGTGGACGCCGAGCAGCTGCGCGAGGTGCGCCGCCATCTGTCCACGGCGGCGGCCCACATCGGCGTCGTCCTGCGCGGCGGGCGCAAGGACCGGAACTAGGGCCGTCCCGTCGATCTCCGCGGCCCGGCCGTCCGTCCGGGCGCCCCGGCCGCGGGATCCCAAATCCCGGCCCGCCCCGCTTCGCGGCCGAGCGCGCCGATGTCGATCTGCCCGTGAGGACGACCGGGTCTGTGCCGTCATCGTGTGCGGGGCGTCATCGTGTGCGGGGCGCCGGGCTGGCGTGCCTGGCCGTGGGAGCGCCACCGGCGCGCCTGAAGACGGGCTTCGACGATCCGACCGGCGCCGGGCCGGGCGCGGCGCCCCGGCCCGGCCACGGACCTCAGACGGTCAGGACGACCTTCCCGAACAGGTCGCCGTCCGCCATCTTGGCGAAGCCCTCGCGGGCGCGGTCCAGCGGCAGCACGGTGTCGACGACGGGCCGCACCCCGGTGAGCGCGCAGAAGCTCAGCAGGTCCGCCAGCTCGTCCTTGGTGCCCATGGTCGAACCGACGACCTTCAGCTCCAGGAAGAAGATCCGGTTCAGCTCGGCGGCCTTCGGGTTCGGCCCCGAGGTGGCCCCGGAGATCACCAGCGTGCCGCCGGGGCGCAGTGACTTGACCGAGTGGGACCAGGTCGCGGCGCCCACGGTCTCGATGACCGCGTCCACGCGCTGCGGCAGCCGGGCACCCGGCTCGAAGGCGGCGTCGGCGCCGAGGTCCTCGGCACGCTTGCGCTTGGCCTCGTCCCGGCTGGTGGCGAAGACCCGCAGGCCCGCGGCCTTGGCCAGCACGATGGCGGCCGTGGCGACACCGCCCCCGGCGCCCTGGACGAGAACGGAGTCGCCGGGGCGCACACCCGCGTTGGTGAAGAGCATCCGGTAGGCGGTCAGCCAGGCGGTGGGCAGGCAGGCGGCCTCCTCGAAGGACAGCTCCTTCGGCTTGGGCAGCAGGTTCCAGGTGGGCACGGAGACCTTCTCGGCGAAGGTGCCCTGGTACTTCTCGGTGAGGATGCTGCGCGGCTCGTCGGGGCCGACCCCGTGCCCGCTCAGGCCGACGACGGGAAAGACGACGACCTCGTTGCCGTGCTCGTCGATCCCGGCGGCGTCGCAGCCGAGGATCATCGGCAGGCTCTCCTCGCCGAGCCCCACCCCGCGCAGCGACCACAGGTCGTGGTGGTTCAGGGAGGCGGCCTTGACGGTGACGGTGCTCCAGCCGGGCCGTGCCTGCGGCTCGGGGCGCTCCCCGAGTTCAAGGCCGTTCAGCGGCTGGTCGCGGTCGATTCGGGCGGCGTAGGCAGCGAACATGACCTTGACGCTAGCGCCGTACGGTGCCCCGGCGTAACCGCGCGGGGATGTGACACGCGCCGCGCGGCGCGGTGCCCGCCGGTCGCGGGCACCGCGCCGCGCGACGGCGTGGTCTGCGGGCGTACGGCGGCGCTCAGCGGCGCGCGACGCCCTCGGCGCGGGCGGCCGCGGCCACGGCGGCGGAGACCGCGGGGGCGACCCGCTCGTCGAACGGCGAGGGGATCACACAGTCGGCGGACAGCTCGCCGTCCACGACCGCGGCCAGCGCCTCGGCGGCGGCGATCTTCATGCCCTCGGTGATGCGGGAGGCCCGCACCTGCAGCGCCCCCGAGAAGATCCCGGGAAAGGCGAGCACGTTGTTGATCTGGTTCGGGAAGTCGCTGCGCCCGGTGGCGACGACGGCCGCGTACTTGTGCGCCACCTCGGGGTGGATCTCCGGGGTGGGGTTGGCCATCGCGAAGATGAAGCAGCCCTTCGCCATGGTGGCGACGGCCTCCTCCGGCACGGTGCCGCCGGAGACGCCGATGAAGACGTCCGCGCCCGCGAGCGCCTCCTCCAGGGTGCCGGTGAGCCCGGCCCGGTTGGTGTACGTCGCGAGCTCGCGCTTGGCGGCGTTCAGGTCCTCGCGGCCCGCGTGCACCACGCCCTTGCGGTCGGTGACGGCGACGTCGCCGATGCCGGCCTCGACGAGGATCTTGGCGATGGCGACGCCGGCGGCGCCGGCCCCGGAGATCACCGCGCGCAGCTCGCCCAGCGCACGGCCGGTCAGCCGGGTGGCGTTGCGCAGCGCGGCGAGGGTGACGACGGCCGTGCCGTGCTGGTCGTCGTGGAAGACCGGGATGTCCAGGCGCTCCTGCAGCTTGCGCTCGATCTCGAAGCAGCGGGGGGCGGAGATGTCCTCGAGGTTCACCCCGCCGAAGGAGGGGGCGAGGCGCACGACGGTGTCGACGATCTCGTCCACGTCGGTGGTGGCGAGCGCGATCGGGACCGCGTCCACACCGCCGAACTGCTTGAAGAGGATCGCCTTGCCCTCCATCACCGGCAGCGACGCCTCAGGGCCGATGTCACCGAGGCCCAGCACCGCCGTGCCGTCCGTGACGACCGCCACGACCTGGGACTTCCACGTGTAGTCGTGGACCAGTTCGGGCTGCTCGGCGATGGCGGTGCACACCCGGGCGACACCCGGCGTGTAGGCGAGCGACAGGTCGTCGGCGTTGCGGACCGGGACGGTCGCGGTCACCTCCATCTTGCCGCCGCGGTGGAGGGCGAACACCGGGTCCACGGGGCTATCCGGGCCGTCGCCGTCGGTGCTCTCCGCGCGTTCGGTGCTGTCGGTGCTGCTGGTGCTGTCGGTGCGAGGATTGACAATCTCCGCTGCCACTGTTGACCCCTTTGTCCGAATTGTCTATGAGGGTACTACCCCCTACAACAGGGGGTAGGTGGGCTCGGCTTCCGCACACCCGGACTCGAGTGGTCCCGGGCGCGACGGAGGCCAGGCGCGCCGCACGCACGCCGAGGGGCCCCCGGTGAGGGGTGATGGTCCGTTGTACCGGAAGACGCTTTCCGCTGACGAGTCTGTTCGCCGCACCACGGCTTCGCACATCGGGAACTTCTGCGCACAACGCAACAAGTCGTCCGAATAGCGGGACAAGGAAAGTGATGCACGCAACTTCGCAGCGCGGCCCCACCACGGTCCGGCCTTGGTGTACCGGCCTGGCGAGGGCCAGGGGATCGCCCGTTATGCGATTTTGACACATCCGGACCCCCATGAGGACGTGTCCGGATGGCAAGATGCGGAGATCACACGCGTACGCGACACCCGAACGCGTGTGCCCGGAAAATCGCCTGCTCCCAGGACTCCCGCAGGAGGAACCAGCATGACCGCACGTACCACCCGTCGCTCGACCGTGACGAGCCGCTTCGCCGCGGTCGCAGCGATCGCGGTCGCCGGTGCCCTCGCCCTCACCGGCTGCGGCGACCAGACGGAGAAGGGCGGCTCCCCGTCCGCTTCGAGCGACGCGTCCAAGGCTCCGCTGTTCGCCAAGCTTCCGAAGTCGGTGCAGTCGGCGGGCGTGCTCAAGGTCGGCTCGGACATCGCGTACCCGCCGGTGGAGTTCGTCAAGGACGGCAAGAACGTCGGCATCGACCCCGACCTGGCCGACGCCATGGCCAAGCAGCTCGGTGTGAAGGTCGAGTTCAACAACGGCACCTTCGACACCCTGCTGACCGGTCTGCGCGCCAAGCGCTACGACATGGTCATGTCCGCGATGAGCGACACCAAGGACCGCCAGGAGGGCGTCGACTCCTCCACCGGCAAGAAGGTCGGCGAGGGCGTCGACTTCGTGGACTACTTCACCGCGGGCTCCTCGATCATCGTGAAGAAGGGCAACCCGGAGGGCGTCAAGTCCCTGGCGGACCTGTGCGGCAAGAAGGTCGCCGTGCAGCGCGGCACCACCTCGCAGGACCTGCTCAAGGCCCAGAAGTGCGACAAGCCGATGTCGATCCAGCCCTTCGACACCGACACCGAGGCGCAGACCCGTCTGAAGGCCGGCGGTGTCGTCGCCGACGTCTCCGACTTCCCGGTCGCCGCGTACGCGGTGAAGACCTCCGGCGGCGGCAACGACTTCGAGCTCGCCGGCGAGCAGGTCGAGGCCGGCCCGTACGGCATCGCGGTCGCCAAGAGCAACACCGAGCTGCGCGACGCGCTGCAGGCCGCGCTGACCGCCGTCATCGAGGACGGCACCTACACCAAGGTCCTGGAGAAGTGGGGCGTCACCGACGGCGCCGTCACCGAGGCCAAGATCAACGGCGGCTCCTGAGTCACGACAGCAAGAGGCCTTCCTCCATGTCCGAAGCGAATGACAAGGTCCCGGCCGGCACCCCGGCCGGGACCCCGCCCGCCGCCGCCTCCCGCCCGGAGGCCATCAAGGCGATCCCCGTCCGGCACTATGGTCGCTGGATCTCGGCGATCCTGGTGCTCGCCGTGCTCGGCCTGCTGGTCAACGCGTTCGCCAACGCGAACGTGAACTACGGGGCGATCCCGGACTTCCTGTTCGACTCCACGGTCCTCAAGGGCCTGCGGAACACGGTCGTCATCACCGTCGTGTCGATGGCGCTGGGCCTGGGCCTGGGCATCGTCCTCGCGGTGATGCGGCTGTCCAAGAACCCCGTGACCTCCTCGGTGGCCTGGGGCTACATCTGGTTCTTCCGCGGCACCCCGGTCTACGTCCAGCTGCTGATCTGGTTCAACCTGGCGCTGATCTTCCCGGTCATCAATCTCGGCTTCTACAAGGACGAGATGAACCAGTTCATGACCCCCTTCATGGCCGCGCTGCTCGGCCTGGGTCTGAACGAGGCCGCCTACATGTCCGAGATCGTGCGCGCGGGCATCCAGTCCGTCGACGAGGGACAGACCGAGGCGTCGCACGCGCTGGGCATGACCCAGGGCCAGAACCTGCGCCGCGTGGTGCTGCCGCAGGCGATGCGGGTGATCGTCCCGCCGACCGGCAACGAGTTCATCAACATGCTGAAGACCTCGTCGCTGGCCGCGCAGGCCGCCCAGTACGCCGAACTGCTGCGCTCCACCACCGACATCGGCAACACCACCGGTGCCACCGTGGAGATGCTCTTCCTCGCCGCGGTCTGGTACCTGGTCCTCACCTCGGTGTTCTCGGTCGGCCAGTACTACCTTGAGCGCCGCTACGCCCGTGGGACGACCCGCAACCTGCCGCCCACCCCGTGGCAGCGGATCAAGCAGAACCTGGGCACCTTCCGCCGCCCGGAGGTGGCACGATGACCGACTTCAGCAAGGGCACCGGCGCCCACCCGATGGTCAAGGCCGAGGCGGTGCACAAGCACTTCGGCCTGGCCCACATCCTCAAGGGCATCGACCTGGAGGTCGCCCCGCGTGAGGTGTTCTGCCTGATCGGCCCGTCGGGCTCGGGCAAGTCCACCTTCCTGCGGTGCATCAACCACCTGGAGAAGATCAGCGGCGGCCGGCTCTCGGTCGACGGCGAGCTGGTCGGCTACCGGCAGAAGGGCGACAAGCTCTACGAGCTCAAGGACCGCGAGGTCGCCGCCAAGCGCCGCGACATCGGCATGGTCTTCCAGCGCTTCAACCTCTTCCCGCACATGACCGCGATCGAGAACGTGATCGAGGCCCCGGTGCGCGTGAAGAAGGAGGCCAAGGCCGTGGCCCGCGAGCGGGCGCTGGCCCTGCTGGACCGGGTCGGTCTGCGCGACAAGGCCGGACACTACCCCGCCCAGCTCTCCGGCGGCCAGCAGCAGCGGGTGGCCATCGCCCGCGCGCTGGCGATGGAGCCCAAGCTGATGCTCTTCGACGAGCCCACCTCCGCGCTCGACCCCGAGCTGGTGGGCGACGTCCTGGACGTCATGCGGGGCCTCGCCGAGGACGGCATGACGATGATCGTGGTCACCCACGAGATGGGCTTCGCCCGCGAGGTCGGCGACGCCCTGGTCTTCATGGACGACGGCGTCGTCGTCGAGACCGGCCACCCGCGCGACGTGCTCACCGACCCGCAGCACGACCGCACCAAGGCCTTCCTCTCCAAGGTCCTCTGAACGCGCGTGCGTGAGGGGCGGCGCCGGTCGGCGCCGCCCCTCACGCGTTCCCCCGCAACGGGGTACGGATCACTTCAGCCCGAGGACGATCGCATCCGACACCGAACGCCAGACCTCCCGCGCCTCCCCGAAGCCTGCCTCCCGCAGGGCCGCGGCGTGCCAGGCCGGGGGCAGCTCGTCGCCGTCGGCGTGGGAGCCGTAGATCACGAACCGTTCCTCGGTGGGACCGGCCAGCACCGGGTCGGCCTTGGCGGTGGCCCACCACTGCTCCCAGTCCGGCACGCCCGCCGCCCGCTGCCGCTCGCGGCGGGCCCGGTCCAGCTCGCGCACGGCCGCGTTGAGCCGGGGCGTCGAGGCGTCGGGCATGTGGTCGGCGTTGAGGAAGACCCCGCCGTCGCTCAGCAGGCCGGCCAGCGTCCCGTACAGGGCCTTCAGCGGCCCGGGCTTGAGCCAGTGCAGGGCGGTCGCGGTGAGCACGGCGTCGTACGTGTCGTACGGCAGGGCGCGCTGCCAGTGCGGGTCGCGCAGGTCGGCGGTGACGAACTCGATCCTGCGCTCGCCGGCGAAGTGGCCGCGGGCGATCGTCAGCAGCGCCGGGTCGAGGTCGACGCCGGTCGAGCGGGCACCCGGAAAGCGCCGCAGCAGCCGGTCGGAGATGCTGCCGGTGCCGCAGGCCAGGTCCAGCACGCGGGGCTCGGGGCCGGCCAGCGCCTCCACCATGTCGAGCATGACCCGGAACCGCTCCTCGCGGTCCGGCAGGTACCACTCCTGCTGCCGGTCCCAGCTGTCCTGCCAGGCCTGCCAGTCGGTCGCCGCCGCGGTGCTGTCGGACATACGGTTCCCCTCCAGTCGTAATACCCTTAAACCAAGAGCAGTCATTACCGACCTTAGAGCGCACGCGTAAGGACTACAAGTGGAACTCGCCTATTACTCCGATTACGCCGTGCGCCTGGTGAACAGCGAGGAGCCCGAACGCGGCATCGACCATCTGACCTCGGTCGACGCCGTGCGCGAGCTGTTCGGCCCGTCCAGCCTGGCCGCGGCCCGCGCGGGCGACGCCGACGTGCAGCGGCTGCGCACCGTCCGCACCCGGCTGCGCGGCGTCTTCGAGGCCGCCTCCGAGAACGACGAGGTGCGTGCCGTCGACCTGCTGAACGCGCTGCTGCTGGAGTTCCCGGTCAGCCCCCAGGTCTCCGGCCACGAGTACCTCGACGACAGCGGCCGGCCCGACTGGCACATGCACCTCGCGGAGCACGCGGCCACGGCGACCGCCTCGTACGCCGCCACCGCCTGCATGGGCCTGGCCTTCCAGCTCACCGACCTCGGCGTGGACCGGCTCGGCATCTGCCAGGCCACCACGTGCCGCAACGCCTACATCGACACCTCGACCAACCGGTCCCGCCGCTACTGCTCGGACCGCTGCGCGACCCGCGCCAACGTCGCGGCCTACCGCGCCCGCAAGCGCCTGGAGAACGAGCGGTCGGCCCTGAGCGGCCTGACGCAGGACGCCAGCCAGCCCGCCACACCCGCCACCGAGCGCTGAACCTCGCGCGGCGGCCGGAAGCGCCCCCGCCCCCGGGCGAGCACCAGCTCGTCCGGGACGGTGCCGAACTCCCTGCTGTCGTTCTCCACGAAGGTGTTGTCGCCCAGCACCCACCAGCCGCCCTCGCGCCGCTCCACGGCGCGTTTGACGATCAGCAGGTCCTGCTGGAGCGGATGGCGCAGCACCACCACGTCACCCTCGCGGACCTCCGCGGCGCTCCTGACGTGCTGCACCAGCAGCCAGTCGCCGTTCTGCAGCGTCGGCACCATCGACGGACCCGTCACCTCGACCAGCTGGTACGGCACGCTCCTCCTCTGCCCGGCCCAAGCCTCGCGCATGCTCGGCCTCCTTCTCCATCCTCCATCAGCCTCAGGGTGACACCAGACTTTTGTCCTAAGCACCAAGGGGCGCCCGAGAAAACCACTCGACAGGGGAGTAATCTCCCTGGTGGAAAGACGATCACGAGGAAGGACAGTCATGCTCGCTCGCCTGTTCGCGCCCAAGGTCAAGGTCAGCGCTCACTGCGACCTGCCCTGCGGTGTCTACGACCCGGCCCAGGCCCGCATCGAGGCGCAGTCCGTCAAGGCGGTCCAGGAGAAGTACCAGGCCAACGAGGACCCGCACTTCCGGGCCCGCGCCATCGTCATCAAGGAGCAGCGCGCGGAGCTCGTCAAGCACCACCTGTCGGTGCTGTGGAGCGACTACTTCAAGGCCCCGCACTTCGAGAAGTACCCGCAGCTGCACCAGCTCTTCAACGACGCGCTGAAGGCGGGCAGCGCCGCCAAGGCCTCGACCGACCCGGCGACCGGCCAGAAGCTGCTCGACCTGATCGACCAGATCGACGCCATCTTCCAGGAGACGAAGAAGGCCTGACCTGCCGTCGGCGATCCGCGCCCGGTCCGGACGGCCCCACGAGGGCCCTCCCGGACCGGGCGCGGTCGTATGCCCCCCGGGCCGGAGGCAGTGACGGCCCGGGGGGCGCTTCCGCGGGCCACCGGCACGCCGTCCCGAGCCGTCACTCGCGCTCCCGCGCGCGCGGACGCACGCGCTCCGGAAGAGCGGGGGCAAAACCGCGGAAGTCCATGTGCGGGGCGACCCGGTTTTGATGGACTCGCCCCCGTGCCGGAACCGCCCCACGGAACCGGGGTGAAGGTGCAGGTGGGGGGGTGTGGGTCCGGGTCGGGTGGGTGGGCCCGCTGTAGACTCGATCTCACTCGGACGGGTCAACCGACGTGCTAGCAGGAAGAATCCATCCCGTGGTGAACGCACTGCAGGAACTGATCAAGCGCCGGCTGGAGCAGCGGGGCTGGTCGTACGGTGAGGTGGCGCGGCGCGGTGGTGTCCCGCGGTCGACGGTGCATCACCTGGCGACGACCGCGCGGGTGGCCCGGATGCCGCAGCAGTCCACGCTGGAGGGTCTGTCACGGGGCCTGGAACTTCCGTTGGAGGCGGTACGCCGGGCCGCGGCCGAGGCCTGCGGGATCCACCTGTACGTCGAGGACGGCACCGGCACCACCCCCGACCCCGAGGTCGCCACCCTCATCGCCAGCGTCCAGCAGCTCTCCGAAGCCGACCG
>NZ_FZOF01000040.1:0-43409 GCF_900188405.1 Actinacidiphila glaucinigra
CTCCACCGGCCCGGCCGACGGCCACCTGCCCCACACCCGGCTGCGGTAGCTCGCGTACCCGCTGTCCCGGCCCTGCCAGAACGGCGAGTTCCCGCTGAGCGCCAGCAGCACCGGCAGCCAGCCGCGGATCCGGTCCAGGACCGCCACGCCCTCCTCGTCGGACTCCACCGACACATGGATGTGGCAGCCGCACGTCAGCTGCTCAGCCGCGGTCAGCCCGTAACGTTCACGCAGCCACCCGTACCGCTCCCCCGTGCTCAGCGACGGGCTCACCGGCAGCGGCGAGGTCGCCAGCGCCGCGACCGCGCCACCGGACTGCTCCGCGTGGCGGGCCGCCTCCGCACGCCACCGCACGACCTCCGCCGCCAGATCCTCCATCCGCGCCTGCGGACGAGTCGCGAACTCCAACTGCTGACGCTGCAGTTCCGCCTCAAACACCTCACCGGTCGCGTCGGGGTCACGGCGCGCCGACGCCAGCACCGCCGCCGACAGCGCCCGCGGCTCCCCGGACTCCGCGTCCAGCAGCAGGAGCTCCTCCTCCACACCCACCGTCCGCATCACGCCACTCCGTTTCCATGACTGCGACGTGACCTACGGCCTGGACGCGCGTTGGACGCGATGTGCCAGAGCCCGCGATCATCCGTGACTCCACCAGTACGTCAAGCATCACATCGCCTTCCCCGCCTTCGCCCATCGATGCCCCCACCGTGGCCTGCCTGACACCCTCGTCCGGGTCTACCTTCGGGGGCACCGTGGTCACCGTCATCGGAACAAACGGGAGCACAGCGCAGAACGTCACATTCGCGGCTGCTCAGACGCCCTTCGCAGTGATGGCCGACGATGAACTGTCGGTCATCGCTCCGGCCGGCGTTGCTGGCACGCTCGCCGTTGCCATCTCTGTCGGGGCGGATCCCACGTCATCGCCAAGGCCTTCACCTACGTCCCGGGTCCGCTGGTTGAGCAAGGCATGTAGCAGCAATGCAGGAACACGTATGTGCAGTGCGTCCAAGCAGCATGAGAGTAGAAACGGGACTGGCTCACTGCACCGGGAAGTCAGCCCGTCCATCTGTTGCAACGTCGGCACGCGGCGCGCTCGACCAACACGGACCAGCGCAAGGATGGTTGCCCCCCAATTAGCGCCCCGTGAGCAACCCGCCGGGCACTGGCCGCGTCACGGGGTTGGACACCCCGTGCGTGGACCTCGACGTACCGGCGTAGCCAGCGCGCGGTGCGCTGCCGCCGAGCATGCTGGCACGACAGCGGGGCACACGCGGGGTCAGGAGGTAAAAGACATGGTTCCCTTGCTGCTTGTCCTGCTGCTGGCCCTGATCCTCTTCGGGGCGGGGTTCGCCCTCAAGGCCTTGTGGTGGATCGCGTTGGTCGTCCTGGTGGTGTGGCTGCTCGGCTTCGTGTTCCGGGCCGCCGAGGGAGGCGGGCGCCGCCGCTGGTACCGGTGGTGACCTGACCCTCGCTCGCAGCAACGACGGGGTGCCGGCCGCGATTCGCGGCCGGCACCCCGCGCGTCGTGGGCCTTATCAGGTCAATCCCCGTAAGGCACCGGTCTTTGCCGCTCCACGGGGTACACGCGGGCACAGACGGCCGGAGCAGCCCGGCCCATGCCTGCCAGGAGACGCCGATGAGGGAGGACCGCCGGCTCACCGTCCGGGAACGAACGGCTCTCGAAGGGATCGAGCGACTGCTCCGCCATGAGGACCGAGCCCTTGACCGGCGACTGCGCCAGATGCGCATCCGCACCCCCTTGCGGGAGGCCGCGGCGCGTTTCGCCCGGTGGCCGCGCGCCCTGCTGGTGACCTTCCTTGCAGGTGCCACCCTGACCCTGCTGCTGTCGGCCACGCTGACCAAGGCCCCTCCGCTGGTCTGAGTGGGTGCGGCCTCATGGGTCGTCACCCTTCGCGCCGCCACGTGCTCGATGGCGGGTGGGAAGCGCATCCGACGGCGGAACCAGGTGGCGTGACGCGCTGTCGGCGGACAAAAGAGTGGCCGGGGTTCGAGGGCTGCGAGAGCCGCGACGGCGGTGCGGTCACTCCGGCCCAGTCAACGAAGCCAACCCGGGTGCAGCCGAAGACCTAGCGCCGCGCCCGCGGGGTTCGGCATGTCGGCCGCGGCCCCCGTACGCGCGTCGCATGTCGCCAGGACGCGGAAGCCCAGCCGCGCCGCCGCTGACGCGTTGCGTCAGGCCGGGACGGCGGAGTCGTCGTGGGGGCGGGCGCCAGGCAGGTGGAGGCGGGCCGCGAGCAGGGCTGCGTCGATGTCGCTGGTGCCGGTGGCCAGGCACAGCGTGTACGAGACGTCGTCGAGCCGTCGGCGGACCTCGGGGGCCTTCGGGTTCAGCAGGCGAAGCGTCTGGTAGCGGTCGATCAGGTCGTTCAGGACGGCGGGGTGGGCCATCAACACGGTGTACTCCTCAGTCGAAGCTGGCGTTCGGCCGTTGATTTACCGACTTCCCGGCCGTCTGAGACGCATGCCGCTCCTCAGGGCAGCGGCGTGCCGCCCGTGGCGTTGACGACCTCCGCGGTGATGTAACTGGCGCGCTGGGAGGCGAGGAAGACGTAGGCCGGGGCCATCTCGGCCGGCTGGGCGGGTCGGCCGAGCGGGGACTGCTTGCCGAACTCGGTGGTGTCGGGGAGGGTCGCCGGGATGAGCGGGGTCCACACCGGTCCCGGGGCCACCGCGTTGACGCGGATCCCCTTGGAGGCGACCATCTGTGCCAGTCCCTGCGTGAAGTTGACGATCGCCGCCTTCGTCATCGCGTAGTCCAGCAGATGGGGGCTGGGCTTGTAGGCCTGCACGGAGCTGGTGTTGATGATCGAACCGCCGGCCGGGAGGTACTCCAGGGCCATCCTCGACAACCAGAACATCGCGTACAGGTTGGTCTTGAGCACCCGGTCGAACTGCTCCGTGTCGATCGCGCCGATCCCGTCCGGCTGTGACATCTGGTACGCGGCGTTGTTGACCAGGATGTCGAGCCGCCCGAACTGCGTGAGCGCCAGGTCGACCACCTCGCGGCACTGCTCCTCCTCGCGGAGGTCACAGGACAGGGCGACGCCCTTGCGTCCGGCGTCCACGATGAGTCCGACGGTGGTGTCCGCGTCGGCCCTCTCCTCGGGCAGGTGCGTGATGAGCACGTCCGCGCCCTCGCGGGCGAAAGCGAGCGCGACGGCCCGGCCGATCCCGGAGTCGCCGCCGGTGATCACCGCGGCCTTGCCCTCCAGCAGGCCAATGCCTTCGTAGGAGGTCTCGCCGTGGTCGGGGGGCGGGTCCATCGGCCCCGTCCAGCCCGGATGCGGTTGGTCCTGGGCGGGGAAGTCCGGCTGAGGGTGGCGGCTGACCGGGTCCTCGTTGCGGGAGGTCATGCGGGTTCCTCCGTCACTTCTCGATCGCGACTCGGATGGAGCGCACCTTCTGGTCGGCGGCGTCCGGGACGACCATCCCGGCCTCGACCCCCGAGCGCAGGTAGTCCAGCACTTGCCGGTTGAGACGTTCGCCGGGCAGGGCGGCAGGGATGCCGGGCGGGTAGGGCGTGAGCATTTCGGCGGTGATCCTGCCCTCGGCCTTCGCGATCGGGATCTGCTCGGTCTCGCCGAAGAAGGCGTCGCGGGGCAGGACGACCTGTTCCAGGGTGAGTTCCTCTGGGCTCGGAATGTGCACGGGAGCCGCGGGGCGCAGATCGCCCAGGTGGTCGACGAGGTCTGCCAGGGCGGTGACCAGGACCTTCGTGGTGTCCTCGTTGTCGGCGTGGGTGAGCTGGGCGCTGATCCTGCGGTGGTCGCTGACGTGGAGGTTCACCCCGTGGTGGGCGCGCAGCCAGTCGGCGGCCCGGTATCCCGTGGTGCCCAGCGCGGAGATGTCGACGATCACCTGCAGGGGGTCCAGATCGGCGGCCCGGCCCGGAGCGCAGAAGTCCGCGCGGCCGTGCACGTGGAAGCCGTCGAGGGTTTCCATCTGGCCGCGCAGGGCCTCGGCCACGGCGAGGGCCCGGTCGTAGAGGGCGTGGCCGTGCTCCACCATCTGCCGGCGCCAGCCGTCCAGCGCCGCGTAGAGCAGCACCGAGGGGCTGGTGGTGCCCAGCAGGTCCTCGCGGGCCTTGAGTACGGCGGGGTCGATCAGGTCCCCTTGGAGGTGGAAGACCGAGGTCTGCTCCAGGGCCGACCCCATCTTGTGCACGGAGGTGACGCACACGTCCGCTCCGGCGTCCATCGCCCAGGTCGGCAACGAGGGGTGGAAGGGCAGGTGCGCTCCCCACGCCTCGTCGACGATCAGGGGCTTGCCCTGCCGGTGGCACTCATCGGCGATCGCGCACAGATCCGCGCAGGTCCCGTACGGGGTGGGGCTGGTGACCAGGGCGCCCTTGGCGTCCGGGTGGTCGCGCAGGGCCGCGGCGAACGCCTGCGGGGACGGCGGATGGGCCAGGTGCAGGTCGGGGTCCCACTGGGGGCGCACCCAGATCGGCTCCTGGCCCGAGAGGATCAGCCCCGAGATGACGGACTTGTGGGCGTCCCGTCCGACCACGAGCCTTTCGTGGGGTCCGGCGACCGAGAGCATCGCCGACTTGACCGACAGCGAGCTACCGCAGGTGGAGAAGAACGTGTGATCCGCTCCCACGGCGTCCGCCATGAGCGCCTGCGCCCGCTCCAGGACACCGCCGGAGGAGGTGCGGTCGTCCAGGCCGCTGGTGGCCAGGATGTCGGAGCGGAAGACCGCGTCTCCCAGCGCCTCCAGGACACGGGGATCGGCGCCCCGGCCCTGTTTGTGACCGGGTGGGGTGAACGGTGTCTGACCGGTCGCATGGTAGGCGGCCAGCGCCTCCAGGACCGGCGCGTGCGAATGGTCCATGAACAGCGGCTGCCCCCGCCCGGATGGCGGAAACGCCCCGTGGGAGGACGGCGGTGGTCAGCGACCGCGGTGCTTGGTCTGCGGCTCCTGAGGGTCGACCCCGCTGAACTGCGAGGTGTCCTTGGCACCGCTAGGGCGGCCAGAGGGGCCGCGCGGCCCGGTGTCCTGGATCTGGCGCTTGCCGGACTTACCGGCCCGCTCCTCACCACTGCGGGACACGTCGTGGGCCGGCGTGCCCTCCTTCGACGCCTCGATGTCCTCGGGGGACGGCTGGCGGTTCCTGCCGCCGGGTGCGTAGGTGTCCGGGTGGAAGGAGCGGTGCCCGCTGGGGTTGTCCTGCTGCTCCGTGGCGTCCACGTCCGTGGCCCATCCGTGCTGGTCGTCGCCCTTGTGCCGGCTGGGGCCCTGGCCGTGCGAGGGGTTCTGCTTCTTCGTCATCGCGCTTTCCTTCCAAATAAGAAATACCTGTATATGTCCCTCCTTTATGGGCGCGTGCCCCGGCACCACCGGCTCATGCGGGCGCACAGCGACGAACGGTGGGGCCCGCCGAGTCCGTACGGTCGTCCGCCGCGGCGGCGGGTAGGCGAACCGGAGACAGCCGGGGAGGCCACCGATGCCCGAGGAACTCGACGAGCTGTACGCACGTGTCGCGGAGGAGCTGACCGCACGGGCGGCCCCAATGTGGGGCGTCGCGCTCGCGCTGCACCGCGATCCTGAGCCGTCTTTCGAGGAGGTACGGGCGGCCCGCATGCTGACTGGTCAGCTGGAGCGGGAGGGCTTCTCCGTGGAGCGCGGGGTGGCCGGGCTGCCCACGTCCTTCGTCGCACGCACCGGCGACGGCGACGGCCCGCGGGTGGCGCTGCTGCTGGAGTACGACGCCCTGCCTGGGCTCGGTCACGCCTGTGGCCACCATCTGATCGCCGCGGCCGGGCTGGGGGCGGGGCTGGCCCTGCGGGAGGCGCTTGCGGCCGTTTCCGGGTCGTTGCTGGTGGTGGGGACCCCGGCGGAGGAACGGGGCGGGGGCAAGGTCGCCATGACGCGGGCGGGGGTCTTCGAGGGGGCGGACGCGGCCTTGATGTTCCACCCCGGCGTGTACAGCTGGTCGTGGGCACCTCTGACGGCCTCGTCCCAGGTGCGGGTCGCCTTCCACGGCCGGGCCGCCCACCCCACCGGGAATCCGACCGAGGGCGTCGACGCGCTCGCCGCGCTGATCCAGTTGTTCAACACCCTGGCGGTGCTCGGCCGGCGGCTTCCTTCCGGGTCCCACGTGCAGGGCATCGTCACCGAAGGCGGCAAGGCCACCAACATCGTCCCGGACTACGCGGAGGGCCTGTTCGGCCTGCGGGGGGCGACCACGGCCGCCCGCGACGAGCTGGCGGACACCCTTACCGAGTGCGCGCAGGGGGTGGCGCGGGCCACCGGCACCCGGGCGGAGAGCACCACCGTCGACGCCGGCTACGACCACTTCCGCAACAGCGCCGTCCTGTCCTCGCGCTTCACCGCCCACCTGGCCCGGGCGGGCCTCCAGGCGGGCGAGCCCACGCCGGGCGTCTACCTGGGCTCCTCGGACGTCGGCACGGTGAGCACCAGCCTGCCCACCATCCATCCGTTCCTGGCGATCACCGGGGCGGACGGTTCCGACCACACCCCGAAGTTCGCCGCCGCCGGGGTTACCTCCCGGGCCCGGGAGGTGATGCTGGCCGCCGCCCAGGCGCTGGCCTGCACCGCAGCCGACGTCCTGGTCGATCCCGACGTCACCGCCGCGGCCTGGGCGGAACACCGCCATCCGGATGGCTGACAAAGGGGGGCGTGCCCGCCCTTGGATCGGGAAGCCGCTCCGGAGAAGACCGTAGACCGCACACCGACCCGGAAGGAGTCACGTGATGGGACACGGCGGAAACGTCATCGCAGAACTCACGGCCGACCACCGCGAGGTGGAGGAGTACTTCGCCCGTCTGCGGGCGCTGCCCCCGGGCGACAAGGAACGCAGGAACGTGCTGGACGAGGTCACCATCGAGCTGGTGCGGCACTCGGTGGCCGAGGAGATGTACCTCTACCCGGCCGTCCGGGAGCACCTGCCCGGAGGCGACGCCCTCGCCGACAAGGAGATCGAGGAGCACGCCGAGGTGGAGCAGGTCCTGAAGGACCTGGAGGACGTCGACATCGACGACGCCCGCTTCGACCAGCTGGTGGGCAAGCTGATCACCGACGTGACCGAGCACGTCCAGGAGGAGGAACGGCAGCTCTTCCCGAGCCTGGCGCAGGCCTGCACGCCCGAGCAGCTCAATGACCTCGGGGACAAGGTGCGCAGGGCCAAAAAGGTAGCCCCCACCCGGCCGCACCCCAGCGCGCCGGACACCCCGCCCGGCAACAAGCTCCTGGCCCCGGGAGCCGGGCTGGTGGACCGGGCCCGCGACTTCGTCACCGGCCGCGGCCGCTCCTGACGATCGGGCCCTTTTGGGGCGCTCAGGCGGGATGCGCGCCGGAGCGCCCCAATGCTCTGTGTGGCCTGCTCCAGCACCGAGCGACGGTCCTCGCGAGGTCGTCGCTAGCCGCTCAGCGGACTACGTGGAGTGCCGGCCCCGTCGGGCCAGGGCCCACTGTGCTCCGCTCAGCAGGCGGCTGGGCGACCGGGTACGCAGCGCGGCACGAGCCGCGTTGGCGCCTGGGGCGCCGTGGACGCGCCGCCCGGATGAGCCCCGGCGGATGCCAGGAGCAGGCCGGTGATCGGCGTCTCCGGCCGCCCCGTACCGGGGAGGGGACGGAAGACCAATTGCTGGTGCACGCCGCGGTGCCGCCGTTGATGGCACCGCCAGAGAGGTTGGCGTCGTTCGCTTCGATCTGCGGTGGGGCGAGGACTCGGCGGGCGGCGACGAGTGAACGAAAGCCCGGTGCGTACCGTTCGACCTGCGCTTCGACCCGGTCGGCCATCAGTTCCCGGTCGGTGCGGGTCCAGGTGCCGGTGATGCCCGCCCCGCCCGCGTCCCCGCGGACGCGGTGGGAGAGGTGGGTGTACGTCCATGCGGACTGGGTTCCAGAAGGGGAACGTGCGCCGTCCGCTGTTGTCATCTGCCCGAACAGGAGGAAGGGCCGCTCGGGGACCTGCCCCATGGCGATCTCGGCGGCGAACTGCGTCAGCGCGTCAACCCCTTCGGCCAGATGCACGCTGCCCGCCTGCGCTGCAGCAGGAGACGACCACGGCACCGCGCCCTCCGGGGCCCAGCCCACCTTGAAGGTCACGAAGTCCCACTGGAAACGCCGCAGTTCCTCCAGGACGCGGTCCGGGAGGTCGTCCCGGCTGACCAGCTGCCCGTACAGCGTGGGCACGGACACGTCGGCAGTACGGCGCGGCGTGTCGGGACCGTGTCGCCGTCGGCCGTACGGACCCCCACCGCCCGGCCCGAGCGCACCACGACCTCGGTCACCCGTGCCTCGCACCGTAGCGTCCCGCCGCGCTTACGGAGCGGCGGACCCTCAGCTGCCGGCCGGTGAGCGCGGCGCGAGGGCGGCGAGGGCGACGGCTGCGGTCACCCCGGCCCAGGCGACGGGGCCGAGCGGGGTACAGCCGAAAAACTGGCTCACGCCGGGGGTCTGGATGATTGCGATGAGCGCGGCGGCGGAACCGAGCACCGTGAGCCACACCATCGGGCTGTGACGGCGGCCGGTCACGGTCTGCGTCAGCTGGGCACCGACCACGCCGCACAGCGCCATGGTGCTGGTACGCCGGGCGCTGCCAGGGGTGACGGTGCCGACCAGCCAGGCGGCCGCGGCGCCGAGAGCGGTGAGGATGCCGCGGTGGCGGATCCGCCGGGCCAGGGGCGCGCCCAGGGTTCCCAGGCCCAACGGTGCGGTGCCGGTCCGTGCCGCACCCTCTTCCGCGTCAGGGCTGGCGTCCGCACTGCCTTGCGGGGTGACGGCGACCGCCATGGCCGGGAACATGTCCGTGAGCAGGTTGACCAGCAGCAGTTGCCGGGTGGACAGCGGGGACGCACCGGAGACCAGGGTCCCGAACAGGGAGAAGCCGATCTCGCCGGCGTTGCCGCCGATCAGGACGGTCAGCGCGTCGGCGACGCTGTGCCACAGGGCGCGGCCCTCGGCGACCGCCTCGATCAGCGCGGAGAGTTCGTCGTTGACGATGACGAGGTCGGCGGCGTTGCGCGCGGCCGCGGAGCCACGGACGGCGATGCCGACGCCGACGTCGGCGGCCCTGATGGCGGCGGCGTCGTTGGAACCGTCGCCGACCATGCCCACGACGCGTTCGGATTCTCTGAGGGCCTCGATGACCTGGAGCTTCTGCTCGGGGGCGACGCGGGCGACGACGCCGCAGTCGCGGACGAGCTCCGCTCGTCCGGTGCGGTCGCGAGAGGCCAGCTCGTCCCCGGTGACGACCGAGACGCCTTCGGGCCAGCCCAGTGCGACGGCCACGGCCTTGGCGGTCTCGGGGTGGTCACCGGTGAGCATCACCGGCCGCACGCCGGCCTTCCGGAGGCCTGAGATCAGCGGTGCCGCGTCGGAACGGGGCGTGTCTGCCAGGGCTATGAAGCCGGCGAGCCGCAACTCATGCTCTTCTAGGGGACTTTCCAGTGCGCTCTCGAACTGGTCCGGCTGCATTCGGTGTTCCGCGACAGCCAGGACGCGCAGGCCCTCCGATGCCAGCCTCCGGGCCGTCTCCATCGTGTCGTCGGCGTCGGGGCAGAGGGGCAGCACGACCTCGGGGGCGCCCTTGACCACGAGCAGCGGGGTGTCCTCCGCGTCGTGACCGGTGGCCGAGGCGTAGCCGCGGGTGGCCTGGAAGGGCTGGGTGTCGCCGGGGGTCCACTCCGGATCGTCGCCCGCAGCCTCGAGAACGGCGCCGTCGGTGGCGTGGGCGTGGACGCCGTGGTCGTCGTCGGCTTGGGGGCAGGTCCGGGCGGCCTGCCGCAGTATTGCGAGGCCTTCAGTGGATTCGGAGTCATGGTCGTGGCCGTCGGGCGCGGCGGTGCGGACCACCCGCAGCCGGTTCTCGGTGAGGGTGCCGGTCTTGTCGAAACAGACCGTGTCCATCCGGCCCAGTGCCTCCAGGGTGCGCGGGGTGCGCACCAGCACTCCGTGCTCGGTCAGCCTGCGGGCGGCGGCCAGTTGGGCGACGGTGGCGGTGAGCGGCAGCCCTTCGGGCACGGCTGCGACGGCGACGGCCAGCCCTCCGGCGACGGCTTGCCGCACCGGGGTGCCGCGCAGCAGCGACACTCCGGTCACCGCGGCTCCGCCTGCCAGGGTGAGGGGCAGCACGGTGGAGGTCAGTTCACGCAGGCGGGCCTGGACTCCGGGCGCGGGCGGCATCCGGGCGGCCAGGTGGGCGGCGCGGCCTGCCTCGGTGTCGTCTCCGGTGTCCACCACCACGGCACGGCCATGGCCCGCCACCACGGTGGCGCCCTGGAAGACCATGCAGTCGCGGTCGGTCACTGGTACCCGGGGGGTGGCCTCCACTTGTTTGAGGGTGGGCAGGGACTCCCCTGTCAGGGAGGACTCATCGACCTCGAGGTCCTCGGCTTCGAGCAGCCGCGCGTCGGCGGGGATCACGTCGCCGGTCTGGAGGTCGATGATCTCCCCTGGGGTGAGCCGTCCGGCCTCGACGGTGCGCGTGTCGCCGGTGTCCGGGTCGACCACCCGGCGAGCCTGCTGACGCTGGCTCACTGCCAGGGAGGCCAGGGCTTGTTCGGCGCGGAGGCGCTGGATGCCGCCGACGAGGGCGTTGACGCCCATCGCGCCGGTGACCAGCAGGGCGTCGACGGCCGAGCCCAGCAGAGCGGAGGCGGTGGCCCCGACGGCGAGTACGGGGGTGAGGGGGTCGTCCAGCTCGGCGCGGACCGCGCCGGCCAGACGGCCCGTCAGGCGCAGGGGCGCGACAACGGGTGATGCGGCCACCGCCTGGCCGAGGCGCCCGGCCGCCGACCGGGCACGGGTCGTCTCCTGCCGCAGCGACCGTTGCGTCTCCCGCAGCCGGTCGATGACCTCCTGGGGTTCCAGAGCGTGCCAGGGCACGCGCGGCCGGGGCCACGGGACGTCGGGGCGCAGTACGTGCCGGGCGCCGCGCCAGCCGTCGACTAGGGCGGCCGCCGCGGCGGCGTTGACCGGGCTCAGCCGCAGCCCCACGCGCCAAGCGGCGCTCCGTCCCCGCGAGCCGCGGGTGAGCACCATCAGTTCCGACAGGGCAGCTCCGGCCTCGGCCAGGATCTTGGCGTGCCGGGCGGCGGCGTGGGCACCCGGCACGGCGGTCAGCAGCCGCCACACGCCGGCCAGGTCGTCCAGGACGAGCGCGTCCGCGGCCCACAGCACGGCGCTGCTCCCGTCGACGACGGTCACGGCCACGTCGCTGCCGAGCAGTCCCGTGGGCACGTCGTCGTCGGGCCGGGTACCGGGGGCCACCCGGGCCACCGTGAGCACGATCCTCCGGGACTGCCGAAGTTGACGGACAAGGTCCGTCAAGGTGACGTCCTCGGGGGTGAGTTGGTCGGCGAGCGCGCCGAACTCGCCGAGGGTCCCGTCGTCGGCCACGACCACGTGCAGGCCGGCCCGGCGGGCCACGTCCAGCACCGCCTCCGCCAGCGGGTCGACTTCCCTACCGACGAAGACGGTACCCACCTCACGGCTGTCCTGGTCGAGAACGGTCATCTGCCCGGTGCGGGTGCCGGGGGCGGTGCCGGGAGCAGGCCGCAGACGCACCTCGCGGTCGGAGCCGGATTCACCGTCCGCCGGCTGCTCGTCCTGGTCCCGGAGCGTGGCCGCGGCTGCATGCCACAGCCGGTCGTGGTCCCAGTCGTCGCCCCGGGGGGTGACCTCCAGGAGGGTGCGTTTGCGTCCACTGATCACGGAGTGGTGCAGCACGATCGTGTCGACCAGCTCCAGCTGCCGGATCCTTTCCAGGTCCCGTACGAGCACCTTGCGACGGGCCAGGCCGGTGCCCAGGGCGGCGGTGAACGCGACGGGCCCGTAGCGTGCGGCCCGCGGCGAGGCGGCGAGCACCGCCTCGGCGGCCTCGGCGCCGTTGCGGGTGAAGGCCAGCGTCGCAGCCGCACCCACAAGCCCTCCGGTAACGGCCTGGTCCGCGTACTGCTGCGCCGGCAGCACGTGGAGGCCGGGCCGCCGCACCCGGGGCACGGGCAGACTCTCCCGTTCGGGCGCGCACAGCTGGTCGTGGACCTCGAACAACGCGGAACGCGCGACGGATTCGATGAGCTGACCTGCGCGCAGGGCCGCGTCCAGCACGAGAGCCGTCGGGGACTGCCCGAAGCCGTGGGCGGCGGCGTAAGCGGCGGAGAGGACCACGTCGGTGGCCGGTGTCCCCAGCCTGCGCTGGAGCCAGGCGCGCGGTCGGGAGTCCTCGCGCAGCGCCGTCACGGCCGCGGTCACCATCCGCGGGGAGCTGGTCAGGCGCAGTACCCGTGCGGCTGTCGCGGTGGCGATCCCGGCCACGTCGCAGCCGAGGGCCGCGGCATGGACGCGAGCCCCCGGGGCCTGGCCGGGATGGTCGTGGTCCGGTTCCGCGGGTTGCTCCAGTTGGTGGGCGTCGGCCAGTTCCGCCGCCCGGGCCGCCACCGTGTCGGCCACCGCGTCCTGTGCGAGCTGCACCACCAGCGATCCGAGGCCGCCGTCCCAGTACGCCGTCAGCACCTCGGGGTGTTCGGCCAGCGACCGGGCTACCTTCTTCGCCGCCGCCTCCACCTGCCGGCGGTCCAAGGCCACGCCGGGGCGTGCCCGCAGAGGAACGTGCAGGTGACGGTCGCCGACCCAGCAAGAGCCTGCGGTGACGGCCTGCTGGGTGGCCCGCCCCAGCCGCACTGCCCCGCGTGAGGCGGCCACGGCGCTGCGCACTGCCGCGCGCGCCCCGGCATCCGCCAGAGGGACCACGTGGCGCGCGACGCCTGTAGGCGCGCTCGCCGCGAGCCGCAGGCCCGCGGCAGGCAGCCCGATCAGTAGTCCAAGCCCGTCCAGCGGCCTCATGTGTCGGAGGCCTTCGCCTTCTTGCCTTCCTTCGCCTTGACCTTGGCCTTGCTCGGCCCGCCCTCGGGAGTAGGAAGCTCATAGGGTTCGGTCATCGCTGCCGGCCCCTTCTCGGCCATGGGGGACTCGCGCGTCTTCGCTGCTGACATGTGCCCCTGCGCGTGGGATTCGGACGGAATCCGCGTCTCCGGCGGCATCATCGCGTCCTGCATCTCCGGCGCGCCCTGCGCGGCCTGCGCCTGGGCCTGGTCCTGCACCGGCGCTTGGGCCCGCTTCGCGCCCGGCCGCTGCTGCGTCAGCCACACCGCGGCCGCACCGGCGGCCGCGACCGGCTACTCGACGACCCCGGCAACCCCCAAGAGGCCGGCCCCGGTGTAAGCGGCCACTCGCCGCGTCCTTGGCGACACCACCCCTACCGTGTCCAGTACGTTGTCGACGGCCCCCTTGACCGTGTCCGCCCCCGGCAGGCGCTGCGCCGTGGACTTCATCGTGTCGAGGGGATGCGCCATCGCATCCATGACGGCGGAAGATCCATTACGCCCACGTTCATCCATCTTTATCACCTCATATACGTGCTGCCCAGAAATGCCAGGCTGAACAATCCGCACCCAGGCGGCCACGCACGGAGGCCGCGAGCGCACCGACGGTGTCGCACGATGGAAAGACAGCGAAACAGCCGCCGCTCAGGAGTCGTCATCGTGGCCGTGAACCCCATCAGCGTGATCGTCTTCGACGTGAATGAAACGCTCAGCGACATGACACCCCTGGGCGACCGTTTCGCAGAGGTCGGCGCGTCCGCCGACCTGCTGCCCACCTGGTTCGCCGGGATCCTGCGCGACGGTTTCGCGCTGACGGCCGCCGGCGGGTACGCGAACTTCTCCGATGTCGCCACGGAAAACGCGCGGGTCCTGCTCACCGGGTTGGGTAACTGGACCGGTGACGCGGAGGCCGCCGCCCACCACCTGGTCGAAGGATTCGCCGCGCTCACCGTGCACCCGGATGTGCCGGACGGCGTACGGATGCTGCACGCCGCCGGCTACCGACTGCTGACGATGACCAACGGCTCCGCGGCCACGACCCGGCGGCTCCTCGACAGCGCAGGCCTGCTGGGGCATTTCGACGCCCTGCTCGACGTCTCGGGGCCGCGCTGCTGGAAGCCCTGTCGGGACGCATACCTCCATGCCACGGACAGGGCCGGCGTGCGGCCTATGGAGGCCATGCTCGTGGCCGTGCATCCCTGGGACGTCGACGGCGCGCGACGCGCCGGCCTGACCGGCTCCTGGCTGCGCAGGGGGCGCGCGCACTATCCCGGAATCATGACCCCCGCGAACTGGGAAGCGGCGAGCTTGACGGAACTCGCCGGGAAGCTCCCGGACGCGCGCCGCTAGGAGTCCTCGCTCAGGACTGGGCCTTGGCGACCTCTTCGACCACGTGACGGTCCAGAGCCGCCCGCACCAGGGCCGCGGCGAAGACCGCGTAGGCGGCCTTGGGCACCAGGGCCGCCAGCTCCTCCGGCCGAGCCGGAAGGCCGAGCCGCTCGGCGCCCTGCAGGGCCTTGTCGTCGAACAAGGGGCCGGTCTCCGGCCAGACCGCCTGCACCTCCCGCAGGAAGATGTCCACGCCGACCGGCCCGAGCCCGGGAACCTGGCGCAGAGCGCGCCGGATCTCCTCCGGGTCGCCGTCCGCCTCGTCCCGCAACCGGCGCAGGTCGCCGCCGTACCGGTCGAGAAGCAGCTCCGCCCCGTCCCCGAGCTGCGTCGCCGTCCGCTCGTCGTAGCGCCGGTAGTGTCCCCTGCCCAGCGCGTCGACCCGCTGCTGCCAGGTGGCGTCGCGCATCCGGCGCGGGTCGCGCATGCCCGCCGCGAAGAGCTCGTGCGCCGCGTCGGTGGCCACGGTCGCCTTGATCCGGGCACTGAGCAGGCAGGCTGCCACCAGCGCCTGGTAGAGCGGCTGCGGGGTGTTCTTCAGCTTGATGCCGGCGTCCTCGGCATAGGTGTGGCCTTCGCTGTCCAGCAAGGCCTTGACCGTCGCCTTGTCCCGGTGCCCGGTGCTCCTGTCCATCACACATCACCTTCTCGGGCCGCCCACAGCCGTGCGGTGGTCTCCGCCGACCGCGTCTGTCGACGGGGGTCAGAGCTCCCGCAGTGCGGGGAGCAGGGTCTTCTCGGCCCAGTCCAGGAAGGCCATCTGGCTGTCGCCGCCCACCTGGACGAGGGCGATCTCGGTGAACCCTGCCTCCGCGTACGGGCGGACCGCCTCCACGAAGGCATCCGGGTCGTCCCCGCAGGGGATGGACTGCGCGACGTCCTCCGGGCGCACGTGGGCGCCGGCCGAGGCGAAGGCCTCCGTCCCGGGCAGTTCGGAGTTGACCTTCCAGCCGCCGCCGAACCAGCGGAACTGCTCGTGCGCCCGGCGCACGGCCGTGGCCCGGTCCGGGTCGTAGGACACCGGCAGCTGCCCGACCCGCGGCTTGCCCGAACCTCCCTGCTCGTCGAACGCGGCCACCAGTTCGGCGTCCGGCTCGGTGGCGATCATCAGGTCGGCGAGCCGTCCCGCCAGTTCGCAGGACTGTGCCCCGGAGACGGCGACCCCGATCGGCGGCGGGAGGTCGGGCAGGTTCCCACAGCTTCGCCGACTCGACGTCGAAGTGCTCGCCGCGGTGGTTGACGTAGCCTCCCTCGAACAACGCCTGGATGATCTCCACGGCCTCGGCGAGCATCTCGTGGCGGACGTCCACGGCCGGCCATCCACCGCCCACGACGTGTTCGTTGAGGTTCTCCCCCGAACCCAGGCCGAGCCGGAACCTGCCCTCGGACAGCAGTTGCAGCGTCGCCGCCTTCTGCGCGACGACGGCCGGGTGGTAGCGCACGGTCGGACAGGTCACGTACGTCATCAGCGGGATCCGCGAGGTGGCCTGCGCGGCCGCTCCCAGCACGCTCCAGGCGTACGGCGCGTGACCCTGCTCGTCCAGCCACGGGAAGTAGTGGTCGGAAGTCACCGAGAAGTCAAAGCCCGCCTCCTCCGCCCTGACCACGTGGGCCACCAGGTCCTTGGGGCCCGCCTGCTCGGTCATCATGGTGTATCCGAATTGCGTCATATGAGGCGGCTGCCCGGCCGGTCTGGGTGGAAACAGCCTCATACGCGTGTGTGTGGTGGCGGATCGAGGGCAGCCGGATGGTGCGGTGAGGCAGGCCGCATGATGGGTGAATGCCCTGGACGCCGGGCCCCCTCCCGGCGTCCGGGATCACGCTCTTCCGGCATGTCCTCCGCTCAGCCGGGCGGCTCCCCGGGTAACAGGTTTTACCGGCCTCGTGCCTTCGGCTGGACGCGCAGAGATTCGGACCGGTACGCCGCGCCGGGCAAGGCCGGCATCGATGGACAGGTGCCTTCGTGGCCGCCGCCACTTTCGTCGGTCAGCGTCCCTGCTCATCTCAGCCCTGGCCGGCATCCCCATCGGCCGTATCCTCGACGCCCGCGCCCTTCGCACCGTCCTGACCCTCGGTTCCCCCCTCGCCGCCGTCGCGCTGATCATCATCGCCGCGGCGCCCGACCTCGTCCCGTTCGGCACCGGCTGCGTACGCGATCGCTCGACATTGCCACGGCGGGACGGCCCCCGAGGACTCCGTCGAGGCCGTGCTCAGCGCTCCGGCCGCCGACACATCGTGGCTCCGACGAGATGCTGTCCACCCGTTCGGCAGCACGCCGCGCCAGTGGGCCGGGGCACCCCTAGCATGCTGACTGTGCGATCCATTCTCCCGAAGATCGAGGGCGGCGGCCGGGTGCAGAGCCTCCTACAGCTCATCGAGGACGGTATCCACCTCGTCGTCGCGGCGCTCCTCGTACTGCTGGCGGGGCTCCTGGCCGTCGGGGTCGTCCACGACGTCATCAAGTCGATCCAGGGGCCGTACCGCGAGGAGACGGTCGTTCTTTCCGCCCTGGACAACGGCCTTGTGCTGTTCATCGTGGCCGAGTTGCTCCACACCGTCCGCCTCACCATCAGGAACCAGACGCTCGACGCGGAGCCGTTTCTCGTCGTCGGCCTGATTGCCGGCATTCGCAAGGTGCTCATCGTGACGGCCGAGGCGGAGAAGTCCTTCCGGTGGAACGTCGAGGGGATCGAACTGCTCATCCTGGCGGGGCTGATCCTCGTGATGGCGACAGCGGCGTACGTGTGGCGGCGCTCGACGCGGCCTGGAGACTACTTCCCGGTTCAGGAGGCGCGGCGCTACCCGTCGCCGACGCCGTCACCCACGCCGGTGAGCGGGTCCTGATCCGTCACCTTCCGCCGCCACGGCCGCGCGTACCCGCTGCTCCTCGCGTACAGAGCCGACGTCCCGTTCCAGGGGTGTGCGGCTGACGGCCGTCGTGAGATCCTCCAAGGCACGCCTCTGCAGTTCGGCGCCGCGCCGCGCCACCGTGCTCCGGTCCCCGGCTGGGGCGCCCTCCCACTCATGGAGCGCCTCCTCCAGGCGCCCCCAGTCCGGAATCCGGTGCTCGCGCACGTCGTCCGCTGCCTGCGCGGTGTCCGCCTCCAGGGCCTCGGCGAACCGCTCCGCCTCGGGGATGGAACGGCTGTCGGCCCGCGGGACATGGCTCTCCATGAGCATCGCCGCCCGGCCGAAACCCTTGAGCGCCTCTTGCGCCTCCTCCGCCTCGCGCGACGTCAGACCCCTGGGGCGGACCGGTTCCTGCCTTGCCTGGTCATAGGCCTCCTGCCAGGCTGCTCGTGCCTCCCTGCTCGCCAGCAATGCCCTGCGCATGTCGGCGCGACGTTCCCCGGTCGGTTCGGCGTAGCTGCGCAGCACCGCGGCCGCGTAGCGACCGTTGGCGGCGAGCCAGTCCGCAAGCCGGTTCGGCAGTCGGGGCGTCTCCCATGCGGGGAACACGACGTACGCCAGCATGGCCAGGGCCCCGCCGATCAGGGTGAGCACCACCCGCTCCGGGACCGTCTGCTCCCATGCCTGGCCGCCCATCCCGAGCAGGAAGACGACGTATGCGGCAGTGAAGCACTGGGAGTAGGCGTAACCGGTGCGGATCAGCGTGTACGACAGGCCCGCCGAGACCACCGCCAGCCCACCGAGCACATGGGCGTCCGGGCCCAGGGTCCGGACCATCCCGGTGGCGAGCGCGACCCCGGCCAGGGTCCCGGCAAGACGGGCCACGACACGCGCGTACGTCCGGTGGAAGTCCGGCCGCATCGCCATCACTGAGGCGATGGGTGCCCAATAGCCGTGGTTCAGGGGTAGCCGGGCGGCGATCAGATAGCCGAGCGTGGCCACCGCCGCCAGGCGGATGGCGTGCCGGAACACGGGCGAATCCCAGCGGAGCTCACAGCGGACCGCCCGGACGGCGACCGGGAGCAGCCGGAACATGGTCGGGCGCACCAGAAACTGGGCGCTCGCGGTGCCGGGCGATGTGGCCACTTTTCCGCGCGCGCCGCTCCCGGCGACCTCCAATGCCTCGCCGAGTAGTTCCACGAGCTGCTCGGCGGCCTGCCGGGCGGGGCCCTCCAGCACCTCGTGCTCGTCGTCGGCGCGCAGGACGTCCGCGCTCTCGGGCGGCACCTGGGCGGGAGTGCCACGGCGGATCGAACGGGCGGCCGCGTCCAGGACGTCGGCGGCCGCGTTGAGCAGCTCTCGGGCCCGGTCCCGCCCGGGTCCATCCGACGGGGCGCCGACGTCCGGGTCGGCGAGCGCGGCAACGACCGGCCGAATGCGCTCGGCCAGGCCCCGCGGTCCGTGGAGGGCGGGGGGACGGGTGCGAGCCTGTGAGGGCGTCACGGCGGCCGCGTCCCGGGCCGTCATCAACGGCTCCGGGTCGAACGGGGCGGTCGGGTCGTGTCGCAGCCGGCGGGCGTAGTCCGCCACGGCGGCCAGGGCGTCGGCGAGCGCGTCACGATGTGCCCCCCACCGGCGGATCGGGAAGAGCAAGATGAGCACGGCCTGTGCCACGCCTCCGAGCGCGATGATCCCTGCGTGCTCCAGGGCTCGCTCGACGCTTGTGGGCAGGGTGATGGTCACCAGCATGCTGCCGACGGTCGTCGCTGCGACGATCCCAGCGGTCGATCCGACGGCCCACGCCATCCCCGCGAGAAAGGCCCATACGGCCAGCAGGGGGAGGAACGTCACGAGTCGCCCCGCTGCGAGGTAGCCCACGAAGGTGCTGAGCGCCAGGCCTGCGCCCGCGCCGAGCGCGATCACCTTGCGTGGGCGCCAGGTGCGCTGGAAGGTGGCCCCACCCGCGGAGTAGGCACCCAGGGCGGCGGACGCGGCGTATGCAGGGGAAGCCAGCCACAGCGCCGGCCCGACGACGATCGCCACCCCAGCGGCCGTGCGCAGCGCGAGCAGGGGCTCCAGCCGCGTCTCCTCGATCGTGAGCCCGGATCGCACGACCTCCCCGAAGGCCCGCAGCCACCTCACGGTGTGAGCCCAGCCGGAACGCCCTGCCGGGTCGCGTCGGCTTGATTGAGGTAGGCGCAGCCGTCAGGCAAGGAAAGCCTCCCGCACGGGCCCAGGAACAGGGCGGCCGCACCGCTGGGACGCGGCGGTGCCACTGCGGACAATACTGGGCGTCCACCGTCCGTCCCACCGGGCTGGAGAGCGGGCGATTGCCGCTGGCTCAGGTCCGACCGGAGCGCAGGCGATCGTCGCCCATTCAGCCCCGGCCGGCCGGGGGTGAGCGCCACCGGTCGGCCGGACCGGTCCGGGGAAACGGGTGGGACGGCGGCCCTCGGGTCCCTTATCCCTTGTGGCCGTTGCCGTGTCCGTTCGGATGCAGGACCACCTTGGTCCAGCCCTCGTCACGGGCGTCGAAGTGCTCATAGGCGGTGGGTGCCTCGTCCAGGCTGAGTTCGTGGGAGACGACGAAGCTGGGCTTTGCCTTCCCGCCGGCGATCAGATCCCGCAGCGCCCGGTTGTACTTCTTCACCGGCGCTTGCCCGGTGCCCATGTGCTGGCCTTTGAACCACATCATGCCGAAGTCGATCGGGACCTTGCCCTGCGCTTCCAGCTCCCCTTGGGCCTCGGCACCGCCGGGGTCCTTGGGCAGGAACACGCCCACCACGCCAATGTCGCCCGTGAACCTGACCGAGTCGATCAGTCCGTTGAGCGTGAGGCTGGCGTCCTCGTGTCCCTTGGCGTCGTGTGCCTGGTAGCCGACGCACTCACAACCGTTGTCGGCGCCCAGACCGAGGGTGGCCTCCTTGACGACCTCCGCAGGCTTCTGCTCGGCGGTGTTGATCGGGATGGCCCCGATCTCCTCCGCCTTGCGCAGCCGGTCGGGCTGGTGGTCGGCTACCCAGACACGGCCGGCGCCCTTCAGGAGGGCTGAGTAGGCCGCCATCAGCCCGACGGGACCGGCCCCGAAGACGATCGTCTGGTCGCCCGGTTTGACGTGGGCCATCTCGGTGGCGTGATAGCCGGTGGGGAAGATGTCGGCGAGCATCACATAGTCGGTCTGCCGGTCGGCGGCGTCCTCGCCCAGACGCAGCGCGTTGAAGTCGCCGTAGGGCACGCGCAGCAGTTCTGCCTGGCCGCCCTGGTAGGGGCCCATGTCGGCGAATCCGTAGGCGGCTCCGGCCAGTGCCGGTTCCGGCTGCATGGTCAGGCAGTAGTTGGTGAGACCGCGCTCGCACTGCTTGCAGAAGCCGCAGGCGATGTTGAAGGGCAGTACCACGTACTGGCCGACCTGGACCTTGCGGACGGCCGGGCCGACCTCCACGACTTGGCCCATGTTTTCGTGTCCCAGGGTGCGGCCAGACTCGAACGAGGTGCGGCCCTCGTACATGTGCAGGTCCGAACCGCAGATGTTGGTAGTGGTGATCTTGACGATGATGTCGCAGGGGTGTTCGATCTTCGCGTCTGGTACGTCCTTCACTGTGACCGTTCGCGGGCCTTCATATACCGCTGCTTTCATGATGGCTTCCTTTGGTGCCGCAGCATGGCCGCGGCACAGCAGGGATGGAGACAGCGCAAAGAGCCTGACTCCAGGGAGTGGGTGCGACGAGGTCCGCGGCTCCGGCATGCCTGTGTGGGCTGTCCACGCGGTTCGGATGGAACGGTGGTGCCACAGCCGGGCCGTCAAGCGAAACCCCGGCGCTCCGGCGGCGTACCGTCCGAGTCCCCGTCGGCCCATGACGCGAAACACTCACGCACTGATCGACCAGCGGAATCTTCGGACCCGGACGACCGTCAATCAACGACGCGTCTTCAACTCAGGTTACCAGCTGGTCACCGTGGTCGTCCTGGAGCATGTGGAGACGTTCCTGTTCGCGCTTGGAGTAGGCGGCTGCCCGGATCGCCTCGTCGCTCTCCAAGCCTGATCCCAGCGCGCCGCCCACGGTGGCAACCGAAGCGACGAACCATGACAACGTCAAGTATTCCGCTGCCTGCAGCGGGCTTCGTGTCACGGAAGCAAACACTTCGCCGTTGATGATGAACAGAGCCCACACCAAATTGATGACGATCAACCCGCCGTAGCAGACGAGCACCCCGATACCCACGGTCATGACCGTCGAGGCGTTGTACAGCCTCGCCCTCTGCCTCGCCTCCGCCGAGACCTCTGTCGATCGATGCCACAGCTCTGCGTCGATGATCAGCCAGCCGATCATGAGCCCGACAGACCCGACCGTCGCGATCACGAGGCGTGGCGCGCTCAGGTACTCGGCCAGGCTCCAGATGGTGGAGTTCACGGTGGCGACTGCTCCCGTGGCCAGTGCGGCCGCCAAGGCCTTCGACAAGCCCGGCACCAACCGCCACGGCCGGTTGGCGCGGACCATACCGACGAGCACCCTCAGGTAACCGCGCGGCCCGCTGACGACGTACCGAAGATCAGCGGTCTCCTCCTCTTCGACCGGGCCCCGGTGAACAGGCGCGAGACGACTGACGAAGGGCCCGAGCACCGGCTGACTTTGCGGAGGTCCTCCAGTCCCAGTGGCCGGCGGACCCGCCAAGCCCAGCACGGCTTCTTCCACGGCCCGCCGCGCCCTCGACTGCAGACGCAAGCCCCCCAACGCAGGAAGAGACACCAGCGCCAAACCGTGTTCGTGACTCAGATCCACAACGACCTTCCGCCCGTGTGAGCGCAGCGGAAGGTCGGTGAGGGCCACGACGATGTCCCAATGCTCAGCTGTTCCGCGGTCCATGATCCGGCGCATCAAGGTGGGTGGGTCCTCGGTCCCTGCGGTGAAGGGCTCACTGACCACCTTGACTTCGAAACGCCGCCCCTGGCCCGACTTGTCGGCGAGCCGAGTGGGAAGTACCTGGGCCATGCGCTGCGCGATCTCCGTCGGCGCATCCGGATCCGCCAGGAGAGCCACGACCGTAACGCCCGCAGACGACACCCGCATGACTCCTTCCCGACGGCTGCCCCCGCGATCGCCCGTGCCCACAGGATGCCTCGGAGGCAACGTCGACGCCGCGTGACACGCTGGCCCGCCGGTAGGTGCAGGAGGTACGGCCACATCTCCTCCGCATGACCCATCGGCATCATCTGCCTCTACGCCATGCTGTCCGTGCTCGTTGCGTCACTGCGGCGTTCCTGCTCACACCGTAGTCGCCGGGTAGTGCCTCTCCCTCGCCACTTCATCCCGTTCATGGAACCGGCGGCGTAGCGCTGGAGGCGGCTGGGAGGACGCTCGGGGGGTGGGCCGGGCCGCCCACGGGTCGTCAGGGAGAAGGCCAGCGTCAGGAAAAGGCTCGGGCCGCCACCGGCCGGCGCACCTGGACTAGGGGCCAGCGGAGCGGACCAGATTTCCTGTCTTTCCGCGGTGCTCGTGCACGAGGCGGATCGCCATGGCACCCTCACCGGTCGCCGAGGCCACCCGCTTGACCGAGCCGCTCCTGACGTCGCCGGCGGCGAAGACCCCGGGAAGGGTGGTCTCCAGCAGCAACGGACCCCGGCCGAGCAAGTCCCACCGGGTCGGATCGGCCGCCGCCTGGGCGTCAGCGCCGGTGAGGACGAAGCCCTTCTCGTCCAGGGCCAGCACGCCCCTGAGCCACTCCGTGTGCGGCCGGGCCCCGATGAACACGAACAGCGCCGCGACCCGCAGCTCCCGGTGCTCACCGCTTGCGTTGTCCTCCACCAGCAGCGACTCGAGCTTCTCCTCCCCCGAGGCACGCCGGACTTCGGAGTGGAGCAGCACCTCAATCTTCGGGTGCGGTTCCACCTGGTCCACCAGGTAGCGCGACATGTCCGCGTTTAGGTCACCGCCCCGAACGACGAGGTGGACCCTGGACGCGTGGTTCGCGAGGAAGAGCGCCGCCTGCCCGGCGGAGTTCCCGCCGCCGACCACGGCGACCGGATCCGCCTGGCAGAGACCGGCCTCGTGGACCGTGGCAGCGTAGTAGACGCTGACGCCCTCCAGGCGGTCGATGCCGGGCACCTCGAGCCGGCGGTACCAGACACCCGAGGCGAGCACCACGGCGGCCGCCCGGACCCGGGACCCGTCTGCGAAGGTGACGACGTACTCGTCGTCCTGCGGGGTGAGGGCACTGACCTGGGCCGGCACCATGAGGCGGGCACCGAACTTGTGGGCTTGGAGCACCGCGCGTTCGATGAGTTCGCCCCCGGAGATGCCCGACGGGAAGCCAAGGTAGTTCTCGATGCGAGACGAGGTACCGGCCTGGCCTCCGGTGGCCACGGCGTCGACAGTGACCGTGGTGAGACCGTCGGAGGCACCGTACACGGCGGCGGCGAGTCCCGCGGGGCCCGCCCCGACCACCATCACGTCACACCGCCCGGCCTCCGGCGAGGGGGCGGGCAGCCCGATGAGGCGAGCGAGTTCGGCGTTGCTCGGATTGCGCAGTACCCGCTCGCCCTTCCAGATGACCACCGGAGTCTCCTCGGGGCGGATGGAGAACCGGCGCAGCAGCGCTTCCGCCTCCTTGTCCTTCTCCAGATCCACCCAGCGGTGAGGCAGCCGGTTGCGGGCGGCGAATTCCCGCAGCCGCAGCGTGTCCGGTGAGTAGCACGAGCCCATGATCCGGAAGCCGGCGCCGAGGCCGATGAGCAGATACCGGCGGCACAGGTAAGCGCGGAGGATCAGGTCGCCGAGGACGGGGTCGCGGCCGACCAGGGTTCGTTGCCGTTCCACCGGCACGGCGAGGACCTCGCCCGCCTCGCGCACCACGGCGGTGTTGAACGCCGTCTGGCCCTCCAGCAACCCGAGTTCGCCCAGGAATCTGCCGGGTCCGTGTACGGCCACCGTGCGCTCGTCGGGCCCGCCGAGATCGTGGAGTATCTCGACGGTCCCGCTGAGGATCGCGAGGAACTCCCGGAACGGCTCGCCTTCGCGGTACAGCACTTGGCCCTCGGCGGTCCTTCGGCGCTCACCGTGCCCAGCCAGGTCCTCGAGCTGCTCCGGTGTCAGGCGCGGGAACGCCCCGTACCGGTCTGGTGTCTCGTGGACCGCACTCTGCTTGTGCTCGGCCGCGCTCATCAGACCAGGGCCTCGTCGACGTAGCACCAGCGCCAGTCCTCTCCCGGCTGGAAGGACTGCACGATGGGGTGACCGGCGCTGCCGGCGTGCCGCCTGGCGTGCTTGAGGGGCGAGGAGTCGCAGCAGCCGACGTGCCCGCAGGTGAGGCAGAGCCGCAGGTGCACCCACGGGGAACGCTCCTTGAGGCACTCCTCGCAGCCCTCCGGAGTATGGGGCGTCACTGGGCGCACCATCGCCAGGTGCGGGTCGGGAATCGTGGTCATCAGGGTTCTCCTTCCGTGGGTGGGACTGCTCAGCCGCGGCGCCCGCGATGGTCTCCTTCACCCAGCGGCGCAGCACCGGGGCGGCAACAGCCCGGCGGGACATCACCCCTCCCGTGTCGAGCGCACCAGGCCGCAGCAGGCTGCGTCGAGACGCGGGTTCCCGGGCCTTTGGGCGTTCCCACCAGTCCAGCGTCGCGGCGCCAGGACTTGATGCGTTACGCGCATCCGTTCAGCCCGCGGACTCTCGCCCTGCAGGGGCGCCCATAGCCGGATCGCAGCCGGGCGGCGCCGGCGGTCTCGTGGATGGGTTCGCCGTGGAGGCGGCGCATCGGTGGGCTCAGGACCGACTTCACATCTGGCGGGGTCACAGATCGGTCTTGGCGGCACCCTGGACGCGGATGAGGCGATCGCCACTCACAGCAGCAGGTCGAAGACTGCTCGGGCCTCGTCCCAGTGCTGAGTCTGCGGGTTCTTCAGGTCGGGGTGGAGGATCTTGAAGCTCTGGGCAAGGGCCAGGCTGAGTCCGCCGATGATGTCCGGATAAGCCGCCTCGGTCTCCTCGTCGGGCGTCCGGTCCAGCGCGGGGTGGGTGGCGAGCTGCTCTAGAATCGGCTTGATTTCTACTTCCTGGTCGATCTTCTGGAAGTGGTGAATGCTCTCCTGCAGGCCTTTCGTGATCGGCAGGTCACAGGTCCGGATGATGTCGCGCCCGTTGGCCTTGGCTGTGGCCTGGGCAACGGTCAGCAGATCGTAGAGCTTGGCGTCGACGAAGTCGCTGTAGCGCTTGAGATCGTTCTTGTCGACGTCCAGCCCCGCGGCTGCGCGGAAGAACCTTTCGAACCTGGCGATGGACATCACGGTCATGACGGCAACCTCCGACTGCGGGCGCCGGGGTAGCTCCCGGCCCCTCGGCTTCCCCGCCAGCCTGGCTGACGGGTTACGTGAATGAATGCGCATGTCGGGACCAATCAGCCTCCCTGAAATGCCCTGCCAGGCCCAGGCATCCGACGGCCCGGGTACGGGCGAGCGTGCGAGTCGGCCCAGGTACCTGCGGGTGGGCCCACCTTTGCTACGGGAATAGCCTCCGTACAATCCGGTTGCGGTGGTCGGCCCATCGTTATCACTTTCCTGCAGTGGTCTGCCTTCCCTTCATCGCCTGCTCGACCCACGAGCGCAGGACGTGCGCGGGTGCCGCGCCGGCCTGCCGGGCTACCGTCTCGCCCTGATCCAGAACGAGCAGGGTCGGCACCGCCTGTACCTCGAACCGCCGGCTGAGCTGCGGATTCTTGTCCACGTCGACCTTGACAAGCTTGATCCGTCCGGCGAGGTCGCGGGCGACCTGTTCAAGGGCGGGGCTGACCATGCGGCAGGGGCCGCACCAGGTGGCCCAGAGGTCGACGACGACGGGCTGGGTGGCGTTGTCGGCAACCTCGGCGAAGTCGTCGTCGCCTGCGTCGACGATCCAGGGCAGGGGCTGCTTGCAGTGGCCGCAGTTGGGGCGACCCTCGGCGGCCACAGGAATCCGGTTGGTGCGCCCGCAGTTCGGGCAGGTCGAGGTCACCGTCCGGGTGGTGTTCACGCCGCCCTCGTTTCCCGCTCCGCCTGCTGGTCGTAGGTGACCACCAGCTCGCCGTGCTCGGCGTCTACGCGGACCGTCGCGCCGTCCTGGACGTCGCCGCGCAGCAGCGCGCGCCCGACCAGTGTCTCGACCTCGTGGGAGATGTAACGCCGCAGCGGCCGCGCCCCGTACACCGGGTCGTAGCCCTGGTGGGCGATAACCTCCCGAGCCGCGTCGGTGAGTTCGACGGTGATGCGGCGTTCGGCCAGCCGCTTCCGCAGCTCGTCGAACTGCAGCTCGACGATTCGCTCGATCTGCCGCTCGCCGAGCGGCTTGAACAGCACGATGTCGTCGACGCGGTTGAGGAACTCCGGGCGGAAGTGCCCGCGCAGCTCGCCCATCACCAGGGCGCGGGCGTCGGGCTTGATCTCGCCCTCGGCCGTGGCGCCGTCGAGGAGGTGCTCGGAGCCGATGTTGGACGTCATGATGATCACGGTGTTGCGGAAGTCGACGGTGCGGCCCTGCGCATCGGTGATGCGGCCGTCATCGAGGATCTGCAGCAGGGTGTTGAAGACATCAGTGTGCGCCTTCTCGATCTCGTCGAACAGCACCACCGAGTACGGCTTGCGGCGGACGGCTTCGGTGAGCTGGCCGCCTTCCTCGTAGCCGATGTATCCGGGCGGTGCACCCATGAGCCGGCTTACGGTGTGCCGCTCTTGGTACTCACTCATGTCCAGGCGGACCATGTTCTCCTCGGAGTCGAACAGGGTCCGGGCGAGGGTCTTGGCCAGTTCGGTCTTTCCGACGCCGGTGGGGCCGAGGAAGATGAACGAGCCGATAGGGCGGCGGGGGTCGCGGATGCCGGAGCGGGCGCGGATGATGGCGTCGGCGACGAGCTTGACGGCCTCGTCCTGGCCGATGACGCGCTCGCGCAGGATCTCGTCGAGGCGCAGCAGTTTCTCTCGTTCGCCCTCCTGGAGGCGGGCGACGGGGATGCCGGTCCAGGCGGCGACGATCTCGGCGATCTCCTCCTCGGTGACGACCTCGCGCAGCAGCCGGTTCTGCCCTTGCTTGGCGGCCAGTTGCTCCTCCTCTGCGGCGAGTCGGCGCTCCAGGTCCTGGAGGCGGCCGTAGCGGAGTTCGGCGGCGCGGTTGAGGTCATAGGCGCGTTCGGCCTCTTCCGCCTCGTGGCGGACCTGTTCCAGTTCCTGGCGCAGTTCCTGCACGCGGCGGATCGCCTGGCGTTCGGCCTCCCACTGGGCGTGTTTGGCGTCGGCCTCACCGCGCAGGTTGGCCAGTTCACTGCGCAGCTCCTCCAGGCGGGTTTTGCTGGCAGAGTCGGTCTCCTTGGAGAGGGCCGCTTCCTCGATCTCCAGACGAGTGACGCGGCGTGTGATCTCGTCGAGTTCGGCGGGCATCGAGTCGATCTCGGTACGCAGCCGGGCGCACGCCTCGTCGACGAGGTCGATGGCCTTGTCGGGCAGGAACCGGTCGGTGATGTAGCGGTGGCTGAGGGTGGCCGCGGAGACCAGCGCGGAGTCCTGGATCTTCACGCCGTGAAAAACCTCCAGGCGTTCGCGCAGTCCGCGCAGGATGGAGATGGTGTCCTCCACGCTCGGCTCGTCGACCAGGACCTGCTGGAAGCGGCGTTCGAGGGCGGCATCCTTCTCGATGTGCTTGCGGTACTCGTCCAGGGTGGTTGCGCCGATCATGTGGAGTTCGCCGCGGGCGAGCATCGGCTTGAGCATGTTGCCCGCGTCCATGGCCCCTTCGGCAGCGCCCGCGCCGACGACGGTGTGCAGTTCGTCGACGAAGAGCAAGATGCGCCCCTGGGCGGCCTTGACCTCGCTGAGCACAGCCTTGAGGCGTTCCTCGAACTCACCGCGGTACTTGGCTCCGGCGACCAGGGAGCCCATGTCGAGGGCGAACACGATCTTGTCGCGGAGCCCTTCGGGCACGTCGCCGCGGACGATGCGCTGGGCGAGGCCCTCGACGATGGCGGTCTTGCCGACGCCGGGGTCGCCGATGAGGACGGGGTTGTTCTTGGATTTGCGGCTGAGGATCTGGGTGACGCGGCGGATCTCCGCGTCTCGGCCGATGACCGGGTCGAGCCTGCCGTCCCTGGCCTCGGCGACGAGATCACGGCCATATTTCTCCAGAGCCTCGTAGGCCACTTCGGGGTTGGCGGAGGTGACGCGCTGGTTGCCGCGGATCTGGGTGAGCGCGTTCAGGAACGAGTCCCTGGTGATGCCGGCCTGCTTGAGCAGTCGCCCGGCGGCGGTCGAAGAGCCCTCCTCAACAAGGGCGAGCATGAGGTGCTCCACGGACACGTATTCGTCCTTGAGGCGTTTGGCTTCCCGTTCGGCGGCATCTAGGAGGCGGGCGAGGCGCTGAGTGACGAAGACCTGGCCGGGTGCCGCGCCGGGGCCAGTGACCTTCGGGCGGCGGGAGAGGTCCTCGCTCACGGCCGCGTGCAGTTCCTTCGGGTCGGTGCCGGCCCGTTGCAGCAACCGCGGGATCAGACCGTCCTCCTGATCGAGAAGTGCGAGCAGCAGGTGTTCCCCGTCGACCTCGGTCTGGCCCATGCGGACGGCCGCGGTCTGGGCCTCCTGAAGGGCATCCTGGGACTTCTGGGTGAGACGGTTCATGTCCATGGGGGTGTTTCACTCCTCGTGCCGCGGCCGCGCAGGGCGGCTTCGAGCAGGCTGATGCGGTCGAGCAGGTCGAGCACCAGGCCGATGGATGCGTAGTTGAGGCAGAGTCCGGAGCGCAGCCGCTGGATACGGGCGAGGACCGCCGGGGCCGTGGGGTCGAACACCAGGTGCCCCGCTGCGTCGCGCTCGGCGTCGACCAGGCCGAGGGCGACGAACCGGCGGATCAGATCGGGGTGGAGACCCGAGCGACTGGCCACCACGTTCAAGGAGAGCCTGGGGGCGGGCACGAGCGCGTACCGGACAGCCGTCGAGGCGGTGATGTCGGCACCCGTTCGTACCGGACGGTGGCCCACACCGGCCCGGCCGATGCCAGCCGCTCCCGGGGGTCGGTCCTTCATCGTGTCCTCCTGGGGTCGAACGACGAGGTGGCGGCGAGCTCCTCGAACAGTTCACGCTCCCGATCGCCGAGGGTGGGCGGCACCACGACGCGGAGTTCGGCAAACAGGTCGCCGTTCGCGCCGCGCGGGTTGGGCATGCCTTCGCCGCGCAGCCGCAGCCGTCGACCGCTGGACGAGCCCGCAGGCACCGTGACCTTGGCCGTGCTGCCGCCGGGGGTGGGCACCGGCACGGTCGCCCCCAGGGCCGCCTCCCAGGGGGCAACCGGGATCTGAATGTGCACGTCCCGGCCGTCCAGCCGGAACCGAGGGTGGGGCTTAATACGCACCCGCAGGTACAGGTCGCCCGCGGGGGCGTCACCACTGCCCTGGCCGCCCTCGCCCACCAGCCGGACGCGCTGCCCATCGGTGACGCCCGGCGGCACATCGACCTCGTACCGCCGCGGCTGCCCGCCGGGACCGGCGAGCGTGACGGTGCGACGGCCGCCCTTGTAGGCCTCCTCGACGGTGAGGGGCAGTTCGGCCTCCTGGTCCGCTCCGGGGACGCCGCCTCGGGCGGCGCCGGCTCCGAACATGGAGCCGAGCAGGTCCTCGATGTCGATGCCCTCCGCTCCGAAGCCGGTGGCGTACCGGACGCGGGGACCGCCCGCACCCGCGGTCCTCCCATCTCGGAAGCCGGCGCCCGCTCCCGCCGCGACCCGTTCGTCGAAGTCCTCGGGGATCTTGCGGAAGTCCTCGCCGAAGCGGTCGTAACGGGCCCGGGTCTTCGGGTCCGACAGGACGCTGTACGCCTCGTTGAGGTCCTTGAAGCGTTCCTCCGCCTCGGGGTCCTTGTTGACGTCGGGGTGGTACCTGCGAGCGAGCTTGCGATATGCCTGCTGGATCTCGTCCGGGCTCGCGGTCCGTGACACGCCCAGCACCTCGTAGTAGTCCCGTGCCATCGCCGGTCACTCCCGCTTTGCGACGGTCACCGCAGCTGGTCTGAGCTGCCGCTCGCCGTCCCCGTAGCCGGCGCGCAGCACCTCGACGACCGTGCCCGGCTCCACGTCGGGGTCCTGGACGACGCCGACCACCTCGTGCCGGGCCGGGTCGAAGGCGACGCCGGTCTCCGCGTGTCGCGGGTAGCCGAGCAGTTCGATGACGTTTACTGCCTGGTCGCGAACAGCCCGGATGCCCTCCACGATCGCGCCCGAATCGGCGCCCGCGTGGTTGAGAGCGAGTTCGAGGTTGTCGATGACGGGCAGGAAGGCGGCCGCCGTGCGGGACCGCTCGACCGCCCGCTCCCGCTCCAGTTCCCTGGCGTGACGCTTGCGAAGGTTGTCGAGGTCGGCGAGCGCGCGCCGCCAGCGGTCCTCCAGTTCCTGGATCGCGGTCGTGTACTCGTCTTCGGCACGCGCGGGGCCGGCGGCGTCGGGTCCCGGTTCGCCGTTCGCCGCTTCCGGCCGGGGCGGCGGGCCCGGTTGCGGCAAGTCCCCGCTAGGAGGGCGTACGGCGCCTTCCGGGACCGGTTCGACCGGATCCGACGCGGCCTGGTGGGGTTCCTGGGAGCGGCTGGGCATGGCGCGCCTCAGTCCTTGTCGAACTCGGCGTCGATGACGTCGTCGCCACCGCCGCTCGTGGGACCACCGGTGGCGGTGTCTTGGCCGGGACCGCCCGTGGTAGTCGCGTCCTGATGGGCCGCCAGCCCGGCGAGCACCTGCTGGAGTTCGGAGGTCAGGGGCCTCACCCGCTCCACGCCCGCCTCTTCCTTGACCGCCGCCCGGGCGTCGGACACAAGCATCTCGGCGCGTGCCTTCTCGTGCGCCGGCGCTGCGTCGCCCAGTTCGGCCAGGCGCTTCTCGACCTGGTACGCGACGGCGTCGAGCTCATTGCGGGCGTCGACGGCCTCGCGGAGTGCCTGGTCCTGGCCTCGGTTGCTCTCGGCCTCCTGGACCATGCGTTCGACCTCACTGCGGTCCAGGTTCGAGCTCTCGCTGATGGTGATGCCCTGTTCCTTGCCGGTGTCCCGGTCGCGGGCCTTGACGTTGAGGATGCCGTTGGCGTCGATGTCGAAGGTGACCTCGATCTGTGGTTCGCCCCGCGGCGCCGGCCGGATGTCGGTGAGCTGGAAGCGGCCGAGCACCCGGTTGTCGGCGGCCAGCTCGCGCTCGCCCTGGAGCACCACCACATCGACGGCCGGCTGGTTGTCCTCGGCGGTGGAGAACGTCTCGCTGCGGCGCACCGGGATGGTGGTGTTCCGCTCGATGATCTTCGTCATGACTCCGCCGCGCGTCTCTACGCCCAGCGACAAAGGTGTGACGTCGAGTAGCAGGACGTCCTTGACCTCGCCCTTGAGTACCCCGGCCTGGATCGCGGCGCCCAGGGCCACGACCTCGTCGGGGTTGACGCTCATGTTGGGTTCCTTGCCGCCGGTCAGCCGGCGCACCAGGGCCTGGACCGCCGGGATACGCGTGGAGCCGCCGACGAGGATGACCTCGTCGATGTCGCTCTCGCCGACTTTGGCGTCGGCCATTGCCTGCTGGACCGGTCCCAGGCAACGCTCCACCAGGTCGCCGGTGATCTGCTCGAACGTGGACCGCATGATCGAGTCGGTGAGGTGCTTGGGGCCCGAGGCATCGGCGGTGATGAACGGCAGGCTGACCTGCGTCTGCGTCACCGAACTGAGTTCGGTCTTGGCCTTCTCCGCGGCCTCGAACAGTCGTTGCAGCGCCTGCGGGTCCTTGCGCAGGTCGATGCCGTTCTCCTTCTGGAAGTCGTCCGCGAGGTAATCCACCAGACGCCGGTCGAAGTCGTCGCCGCCCAGGTGGCTGTCGCCGGCGGTGGAGCGCACCTCCACCACGCCGTCGCCGACGTCGAGGATGCTCACGTCGAAGGTGCCGCCGCCCAGGTCGAAGACGAGGACGGTCTCGTGCTGCTTCTTGTCCATTCCGTACGCGAGGGCGGCCGCCGTCGGCTCGTTGATGATCCGCAGCACCTCCAGTCCCGCGATCCGTCCGGCGTCCTTGGTGGCGGTGCGCTGAGCATCATTGAAGTAGGCGGGGACCGTGATGACCGCTTCCGTGACCCGCTCCCCGAGCTGCTTGGAGGCGTCGTCGGCAAGTTTGCGCAGCACCTGCGCGCTGATCTCCTCAGGCGCGTAGAGCTTGTCGCCCACCTTGAAGCGGGCCGCCCCGCCGTCGCCCTCGACGACGTCGTACGCCACCGCCCTCGCCTCGTCGGAGATCTCGTCGAAGTGCCGGCCGATGAACCGCTTGGCCGAGTAGATGGTGCCCTTGGGATTGAGGATCGCCTGGCGCCGGGCCAACTGGCCCACCAGGCGTTCGCCGGTGTCGGTGAAGGCCACCACGGACGGTGTCGTGCGGTTGCCCTCGCTGTTGGGCACGACGGACGGTTCACCGCCCTCCCACACGGCGATCACCGAATTCGTGGTGCCCAGGTCGATGCCCACTGCCTTGGCCATGGGGAACTCCTCCCGTGCGGCGGCATGCGCCGGCACTGCGGATCTGATCGTTCAGGTTGGGGTCACGAGCGCTCCGGAAATCGGGCCGTAGAGGGCGGGGACGAGGAGCTTCCAGCCGGTTGCCGAGGCCGCAAAGCCAGCTGATCAGCGCACCGGGAAGCCCCGCTCGCCGCTTCGTGCCAGACGGCCCCCGCTGTAGTCCATACGCCCGATGACATGCTCGCCGAGGCGGACGTCATGACCGATGGTGGCCGCCCTCTGTGCGAAAACCCCAGGTAAGACGTGATCGACGGCGCGTTCGGCTTCCTTGTACGTCTCGTACGTGACAATCGGCCTGCGTGAGTGTTCGGTCATCGCCCAGTCCTTCCTGCCGGGCATACGCGAGCCCAGGCAGCCCCAGACTCGCGAGCCGAGCAGCTCTACGCCTGCACCCGGCAAGTCCAAGAACAGCAGAGCCTGTCACCCCACGAGCACAAAGCCAAAGACTCCGGACATCTCGGGTAATTTGCGTCGGGTGGGGTACGCGAAGGGTCGCCGTCATTTCTCGGCGGACTCGGCGGAAGGGAGTAACCCCATGGCCGGCCGCTGAACACGGAACGTGTACCGCCCGCTAGGGAGAACGGAGTGATCCCATGGCCGGCAGCCGGGCGCGCACCCTGCACCACCGCCACTACGACCGGGAGAGCAGCCCCACCCGGTGTAGCGGGCGGTACAGCGCGGCCACGCGAAGAGGAGCCCGCCCACGCGTTCCAGCCCCAGATGAGGGTGCCCCCCACAAACTGATGGCGCTCTCCCGCGCCCTATTCGACACTCGGGACGAAGGCGAGATCCTGCGCCTGGCCATGGACGGCATAGCTGCCGCAGGGCCATATAGCGCCGAGGCCGGGTACCTCAGGGTGGACGGCGACCTGGTCCCAAGCCCGAGGGACGGGCAGGCCCATGCCTTGGCCGTGGACCGGAAGGTGCGGGAGCTGGCCGGGCATGACGGTCCTGTGACCGTACCCGACCGATCCTGGGGCCGGGCCCTGGGGCTACGGGGACATGGGGGACTCCTCGGCTACCTCGTGGTGACGTCCCGATCCCAGCCCACCGAGGCCGAGCGATCCCTGCTCGCCATGCTCGTCCGGCATGCCGCTGGTGCTTTGACCGTCGCCTTCGCACACCGCTGCCACCGCGAGGACGCGGTCGAGCTTCACCGGCTGAGGGAGGAACGGACTGTTCTCCAAGGGCAGCTGATTTCCGTTGTGGCCGAGCTGGGGTGGCAGCGGGCCGTTCACGCGATCATGACCGAGGTCGCGGGCTCGGACGGCGGCGAGGAAGCCATTACCCGCGCTCTGCACGGGCTCACTGGACTTCCCGCGCTGGTCGAGGACCGCTTCGGTCGGCTGAGGTCCTGGACCGGACCCAGCCGCCCTGACCCCTATCCGGAACCGGACCCTGTACGCCAGGACGAAATGCTGTACGCCGTCGCCCGGGAGGCCGGGCCGGTCCGAATCAAGGACCGGCTGATCGCCCTGGTCCGCCCGCACGGAGAGATCCTGGGCGTGCTGGCCCTGGTCGATGCCCAGGACGAGGCCGACGAGCACACTGTGCTCGCGCTGGAGCACGCCGCCACGTTGCTCGCCCTGGAGCTGGCGCACCTGCGTCTTCTGGCCGAAGTGGAGCTGAGGCTGCATCGCGAGCTGGCCGACGACCTCCTGGCGGGGACGGACGAGGCGAGCGCCTTCGCCCGGTCCGAGGCAGTCGGACACGACCTGCACCGCAGCCACTACATCGTCGTGGTGCAGTGGTCGAATCGGACTGCGGACGATTACTTCGCACAAACCGTGGGCCGGGCAGCCTCTGCCGTGGGCATGCGCTCGCTGCTGACCCGGCGTTCCGACCACGTGGTTCTACTCGCCGACGACAGACCGCCCGCCCGGGCTTTGTACGAGGCGCTTGCCCGGGAGACGGGGACACGGTCCGGGGCCATCGGGGTGAGCGCTCAGTGCAACTCCCCGGACGACATCCCCCACCGCTACCAGGAGGCGCAGCGTGCCCTGGAAGTGCGCCGTCATTCCCGCGAGCGTTACGGCACGACGTTTTTCGACGAGCTTGGCCTCTACCGGGTTCTGGGACCTGGCAACGATTACCGGGAACTAGAAACGTTTGTCCACGAGTGGCTCGGGCAGCTCATCGACTACGACTCCCGGCACCACACAGCCATGGTGGAGACCCTGACCCGGTACTTCGACTGCGGCGGCAACTACGACGAGACCGCCGAATCCCTCGCGATCCATCGCAGTACGTTGCGTTATCGGCTCCAGCGCATCCGTGACATCAGCGGCAACAACCTCGCCAACGTCGAGGACCGGCTCAACCTCCAGGTGGCGACCCGAGTGTGGAAGATCGTGCTAGGCGGAGCCGAGTAGTAGTGACCGTCTCAGCGTCCAGACCCTCGCTCCAACGCCACAGCGGAGACGGGTCTCCGACCGCGACGAAACCCATGCGGTCTGACCACGCGGCTGACCAAACCGCCGTGCGCGTACTCGGCGAGAGGCCCATCGCCGGGCTCGTCCAGAGCCAGCTGAGCCCCCTGGTAGACGAATCGGTGTTCGTTGAAGGTGTGCTACATGGCGATCCGGGCTTTCTCCGGGTGGCCTCCTGCCAGGACTCTAAGGCTCCCACCTGCCCTCCCCGCGAGGCGCATGCCACCTGGCACCCGGGGTGACATGCGCCGCGAACGGCGGACATCCCACGCCGCGCCGTTTGCCCGCGGGTGGCACCGGTTACCCGGAGACGACAGGGTTTCCGAGGGACGAGCGGGAGAGCGCCATGGCCAACGAGCCGGGCCCGGTGAAGAAGATCGTAGACAAGGTCATGGACGTGGGCGCGGGGCTCACCCCCGCGGGACGGGCGGACATCCCCGGCGTGCCGGCGAGCATGCCTCCGACGGTGGAGGAACCGGTCGAGCCGCACACGCCGCTGCCGGCCAAGCCCGACCAGGACGTGCCCACCCCGCTCAGCGCCACGGGGCGCACGGACGGGCCGTCCAAGACCGTGCGGGCCCAGGACGGCGCTTTCCTCACCAGCGCGCAGGGCGCGCGCCTGCCCGACACCGATCACTCGCTCAAGGCCGGACCGCGCGGTCCGGTGCTGCTGCAGGACCACCATCTGCGCGAGAAGGTCATGCACTTCGACCACGAGCGGATCCCGGAGCGAGTGGTGCACGCCCGGGGCGCCGCGGCGCACGGCGTCTTCCGGGGTTACGGCACGACGGCCGAGGTCTGCAAGGCTGCCTTCCTCGCGAAGGACGTCGACACGCCGGTCTTCGTGCGGTTCTCCACCGTCCTGGGTTCGCGGGGTTCCGCCGACACCGTGCGCGACACCCGCGGGTTCGCCACCAAGTTCTACACGTCCGAGGGCGTCTTCGACCTGGTCGGCAACAACATCCCGGTGTTCTTCATCCAGGATGCGATCAAGTTCCCGGACATCATCCACGCCGGCAAGCCGCATCCGGATCGGGAGATCCCGCAGGCGCAGAGCGCGCACGACACCTTCTGGGACTTCGTGTCCCTGCACACCGAGGCCACGCACCACACCCTGTGGAACATGTCCGACCGCGGCATCCCGCGTTCCTTCCGCACCATGGAGGGGTTCGGCGTCCATACCTTCCGCCTGGTCAGCGCCACCGGCGCCACCACCCTGGTGAAGTTCCACTGGAAGCCCAAAGCTGGCGTCCACTCCCTGGTGTGGGAGGAGGCGCAGATGATCAGCGGCATGGACCCGGACTTCCACCGCCGCGACCTGGCCGACGCCATCGAGGCCGGCGCGCACCCGCAGTGGGAGCTGGGCATCCAGACCTTCCCCGACACCCCGGAGCAGACCTTCCAGGGGATCGACCTGCTGGACCCGACGAAGATCGTCCCGGAGGAGCTGGCACCGGTGCAGCCCGTCGGGCTGCTCACCCTGAACGCTAACCCCACCAACTTCTTCGCCGAGACCGAGCAGGTGGCCTTCCACGTCGGCCACCTGGTTCCCGGCATCGACATCACCGACGACGCGCTGCTGGCCGGACGGCTCTTCTCCTACCTCGACACCCAGATCACCCGGCTGGGCGGCCCCAACTTCCCGCAGATCCCGATCAACCGGCCGCACGCCGCGGTCAACGACATGCTGCGCGACGGCTTCCACCAGGACGCGGTGCACACGGGCGTCGCCCCCTACAAGCCCAACTCCCTGGACGGTGGTTGCCCGTTCTTCGCCGGCGCCGGGGATCACGCCTACATCGAGCACCCCACGCCGATCGCGGCCGCCGCGAAGGTACGTGAGGCATCGGCCTCGTTCGACGACCACTTCAGCCAGGCACGGTTGTTCTGGCTCAGCATGAGTCCGGCCGAACGGGAGCACATCATTGCCGCCTACACCTTCGAGCTCGGCAAGTGCTACGAGCGGGCCATCAAGGAACGCACCCTGTTGGTCCTGGCGAACATTGATCCCTACCTGTGCCGGCAGGTCGCGCAAGGTCTGGGCCTGCCCACCCCGGAGGCCTCGCAACCGCTCACCGAGGCGCAGCCCAGTCCTGCGCTGTCGCAGGTCAGTCGCACCTGGCCGACCGCCGGGCGCGTCATCGGCATCGTCACCGACGGCACCTGCGACCTGGGAGCTGTGGACACCGTCCGGCGTTCCGTGCTGGCGGGCGGGATGGTCCCGCTGATCGTCGCCCCGACCGGCGGCACCCTCACAGGTGAAGGCGCCGATCCTGTGACGGTGCAGCGCAGCTTCGCCACCGCGCGCTCGGTCGAGTTCGACGCGCTGCTGCTGGCCGGGGCCCCCGTCCCGGCCGCCGACGCCCAAGGCGGCCGGGACGCCAAGGCCGGGGCCTCGGCTCTCGCCGCCACGCCCGTCGACCCGCGCATCGTGCTGATGCTCCAGGAGGCCTACCGCCACGCGAAGCCGATCGGCGGCTGGGACAACGCCGAGGCCGCACTGCAGGCGGCCGGCATCGGCGCCGACGCGCTCGGCGTGGTCACCGGCTCCGACAGCGAGGCCGTGCTGCGCGACATCACCGCGCTGCTGGGCGCCCACCGCGTATGGGACCGGTTCCCCGCTCCGTCGGAGAGCGGCGCCGCCTGAGCAAAGGCGCACAACCCTGACGATGCCTCCCTCAGCCGGCTCGGTTCCCTGCTGAGGGAGGCCCGCCGTCCGCTCCAAGAAGCGTTCACTTCAGTGGATCATGGCCCCAGTTCATCAGGGAGTACCGCCACCGTGTCTCGGTGACATCGCCGCCGGGCCGCTGCTTGACGTGCCGGTGGACGTAGCCGACGACCTTGCGCATGTGCGCCAGGTCGTCGTCGCTGAGGTCGCCCTTGTTGGTGCGCAGCAGCGTGACGATCCGCCGGCCCGAGGCGTGGCCCACGCTCTCGCCGCCGTCGCTTTGATCGACGCTCTTCGACTCATCGGTGGCAAGCCACTTCTCGAGCTGGGCCGCCGTCATGTTGACCGCTTCTTCGAAGGCGCTCACCGCCTCGTCCCGCTCTTCCCGCCTCCCGGCCACGGCTCACTCTTCCTTGCCCAGTGACTCAGGCTTGTGGACGGCCGATCGCCCGGACTTGTCGCTCTCCACCTCGTACTGCGGTTCCTCACTGGAGGCGTCGACGGTGCGGCCCGCCGCCCGGGTCCGTTTGGTGATCTTCTTCTTGACCTTGCCTGTCACCTTCTGGCCGTGGCTCTTCCACGACACCTCGTCGCCCTTGCTCAGGTCACGCTCGGCCATGGATTCCTCCTCGACGAGGCGTACCGCCGCTTTCGGGCGCCCGCCCCGTACCGGCTCAGGCCATCAGGCTCACCCCCATGGCAATGAGCTGGTCCCCGTCACACCACCACGGACGGAAACCAGCTCATCGGGTCGAGGGCCGTGAGAGGCCGCGGCCCTCGGGACGGTGCTCTTCACTGCTTTCAGCGTGCGCCCATCGGGGCCATCCGGCATCTTGCTCCTAATGCACCTGCCGGCCTTCCCGGTCGCGGGACTGCCCGCCCCGTCCCCGGCCCCTGATACGAAGCCCGCGACCCGGGTAGCCGAGCCTCATGACGAACCAGCGGCACACCAAGACGGTCGTGGTGACCGGGGCCAGCGGTGGTGTCGGCAGGGCAGCGGTCCGCGCGTTCGCCGCCCGCGGGGACCGTGTCGCCCTGCTGGCCCGCGGACGTACAGGTCTGGCCGCGGCGGCCGACGACGTGGTGAGGGCGGGCGGCGAGGCGCTCACCGTGCCGGTCGACGTCTCCGATGCCGGCGCCGTGGAGGAGGCCGCGTCCCGCGTCGAGGAGGCGTTCGGACCTCCCGATGTGTGGGTCAACAACGCCTTCACCGGTGTCTTCGCCCCCTTCACCGAGATCGCGGCGGACGAGTTCCGGCGGGTCACCGAGGTCACCTACCTGGGTTACGTGTACGGCACGCAAGCCGCCCTGCGACGCATGCTCCCGCGCGATCACGGGGCGATCGTGCAGGTGGGGTCAGCACTTGCCTACCGCGGCATCCCGCTGCAGTCGGCGTACTGCGGTGCCAAGCACGCCATCCAGGGGTGGAACGAGTCGCTGCGCTGCGAACTGCTGCACTCGGGCTCACAGGTGCGTACGACGATGGTGCAACTGCCGGCGCTCGACACGCCGCAGTTCGACTGGGTACTCAGCCGGCTCCCTCACCGGGCTCAGCCCGTGCCGCCGATTTATGAGCCCGAGGTGGCGGCCCGGGCGATCGTGCACGCCGCGGATCACCCGCGCCGGCGCGAATACTGGGTAGGGGCGAGCACCGCGGCGACACTGCTGGCCAACGCGGTGGCGCCGGGCGTCCTGGACCGCTATCTGGCCCGCACCGGCTTCCGTTCGCAGCAGACGGCCGAGGACCGCGATCCCGCGGCACTGGTGAACTTGTGGTCCCCCGCCGACGATGGTCCCAGCGGCCACGACTTCGGTGCGCACGGCCGTTTCGGGCCGCAGGCCCGCGCAACGAGCGCGCAGGCCTGGGCCTCGCGTCACCACATGGCCGCGGGGGCGGCAGCGGCGATGGCCGCCGCAGCCGCCGTGGCGGTCGCGCGTGGCCTCCGGAACGGCTGACGGCCCGGACCGCGCCCGCTACCAGTAGTGCTTTCGGCCGCCGACGCTGTGCCCCACTGCGCCCAGTACCCAGAGCACGAGGCCGATGATCACCAGGATGATCCCGATGGTCCACAGGATCGAGATCCCCGTGAGGAAACCGATGATCAGCAGGATAATTCCCAGGATGAGCACGACGCCCTCCAATGGTCGGTACTGCGGCCTCATGGCCGTGACTGCGCCTCAGCACTATGCTCGGACCTGACCTGACCACAACGGGCCGGCGGCTGAGCTACTTCCCGAGCGCGCGCTGAAGTTCGGCCTTGTTCATGTGGGAGCGACCGTCGACGCCTCGACGTTTGGCCTCCGCGTAGAGCTGGTCGCGGGTCGGGCCCTGCGAACCGTTGCCGGACCGCTGACCGCCGCGGCGCCCAGAGGACATGTCCTCGGTAGAACTGCGGCTGGCGCTCTTGGACTCGCCGGCGCGAGCCCGCTCTTTGTTGACGGTGCGCGCGGCGATCTCCTTGGCCCGCTTCTCGCTCTCGCCGCGTTCCTCGGCGCTGTCCTTGATGTGCTCGTACTGTCGTTCGCGTTTGCGGCTCGATCCTGCAGGCATCTCGTTCACCCCTAGGTGATCAATTTGAGGGCCTTAATGGTCTGCTACCCGTCATCGTTGCTGATATTTCTGCAGAGAGGATGATCCCAGTCGGCCCTAAAGCCTCCCTGAGGTACTGGAAACTGGGGTGCTAAGTGGCAAGGGCTCTCAAGAACGTGCTTGCTGTGCGTTACTCCGCTCGCGTGATCCAGCGCCGGGACTTGGATGTCCAAGTCCGGGTAGGGGATATCTGAAATGTTCGAAATGAACGGAGATGGTCCGCATGTCTCGGACGCAACCCGGCATCGAGCAGCACCCCGATCTGCTTGAACTTCGAGCGGACTACGAGCGCGTGACCGCCACCAACCGCAGCCAGGCCGTGGAGGCCATGGGTCTGCTCACCGGTATCTACCTGGCCGCTTCACCGTGGATCGTGGGCTTCAACGCGCTGTTCGGCTTCAACGCGCTGTCGACGATCGCCGTGAACAACCTCGTCGCCGGAATCGCGTACGCCCTGCTGATGGGAGGCGTGGGGCGCGGCTTCGAGCGGGCGCACTCCAGGGCCTGGGCGGCAGCGATCATCGCCCTGTGGACGATCATCGCGCCGTGGTGCATCACTGGCAACGTCAGTACCACACGCACCATCACGAACAATGTCATCGTCGGCGTGATCGGACTGATCCTGGCTCTCGCGGCAGCGTCGCTCCGTCCCGGCAGCTCCCTGCGCAAGCGCCAGGGCGGGTCGAACCCGGCGGGAGGCGGTTTGCGCCGGATGTAGGCGGCTGCCCCGGCGACCATCGAGGTCCGCGACACAATGCACGACAAGGAAACGACCGCGCTCATCGTGATCGACATGATCAACACGTATGAGCACGAAGACGCCGAACTCCTGCTTCCATCAGTGCGGGAGATTCTCCCAGCCGTGCGGAGCCTCATCTCCCGCTCCCGGCGCGTCGGTGTGGACGTGATCTACGTCAACGACAACTTCGGTCGCTGGCGCTCCCACCACGACGAGATCCTCGACATGGCCCTCGCCGGCCCGCACGCCGACCTGGTCGAACCGGTCAAGCCCGACGCCGATTCACTGTTCGTTGTCAAGGCCCGGCACTCGATCTTCTTCCAGACCCCCCTGGAGTACCTGCTGGACCGGCAGAACGTCGGCCATCTCGTGCTGTGCGGGCAGGTCACCGAGCAGTGCGTGCTGTACTCGGCACTCGACGCGCACATCCGTGACCTGCCGACGACCGTCGCGAGTGACGCTGTCGCGCACATCCACCGTGATTTGGCCGACGCGGCGCTGCGCATGATGGAGCGCAACATGGGGACGCACCTCTGTCGCGCGGAAGAAGTGCAGCTGGGCGTGGAGCCCGGGACACCGATCCCCCGGCCGTGATCTTTCGATGAGTCGATCCATCGCGGACGTGCAACAGCCGCTCACCCGGCGTCGCCAGCCTTGTTCACCGGCGGGCTCATCGATTATGCGTAAATGCCGCGCGCGAGCCGAGGTTGCCTCAAGCCAGGGCACACTCAAGGCCGGCGCGCCGCGTTCGCGAACGGGACGCTCGTCACGATCGTGGCTGGCCGCCTTATCTCACAGATGGCGGGTAGACGCACTGGCGTGAACCACTCCGGTAGCCGAGCGGAAGGAGCGGCCATCATGAGGGACGAGGTCGAGCGCGCCGCGCTCTTCGACATGGACGGCACCCTCGTCGACACCAACTACCTCCACGCGGTCACGTGGTGGGAGGCGTTCCGGCAGGCCGGACACACAGTGGCGATGGCGGACATCCACCGCTGCATCGGTATGGGTTCCGACCATCTCTTGGAGCGCCTCTTGGGCAAGGAGCGAGATCGCAGCAAGGATGACCCGATCAGCGACGCCCACAAGGCCCTGTACGGCGCCTACGGTCCCACCCTCGCCCCTCTGGACGGTGCCGCCGACCTGCTGCGCGCGGTGGCGGCCCGTGGCTTCCGGGTCGTCTTGGCCACCTCGGCCGACGGCAAGGAGCTCGCCGTGATGCGGGCCGCCCTCGACGCCGACGACGTCATCGCGGACGCCACCAGCAAGGACGACGTCTCCGCGAGCAAACCGGCACCCGACCTGGTCGCGCAGGCGCTGGAACGCGCGGGCGTGCCTGCTGACCGAGCGGTGTTCGTGGGAGACACGGTGTGGGACATCGAGGCCGCCGGAAAGGCGGGGGTGCCCTGCGTGGCGCTTCTCTCGGGGGGCATCAGCCGCGCCGAGCTGGAGGAGGCGGGCGCCGCCGCCGTGCACCGCGACCCGCTCGACATGCTGGCCTCTCTCGACACCAGTCCCATGTGGCGATAGTTCCGCTCGCGACTGCCGCTCGTTTGATCGCGGACACGCGGGTAGCCGCACGTTATGTGGTTTTTGTGCCCCCCGGGGGTGTACCGCCCGCAAGGCGACACCTGCCTGCTCGAGGACGCATTGCAGCGGGAGCTTCTGGTCGCCGCCGATGTCCTCGATCTCGGGACGGGAAGCGGCGCGCTGGCGCTCGCCGCCGCCGAAGGCGGCGCGGCCCAGGTGACTGCCGTGGACGCGTCCGTGAGCGCGGTGTGCACCACGTGGTTCAACGCCCGCATCAATGGATTGCGGGTCAGGGTGCTGCGCGGCGATCTCACCGGGCCCGTGGCAGGTCATCGCTTCGACCTGATCATGGCCAATCCGCCGTACGTGCCGTCTCCGCGAGCAGACCTCCCCGCCCGGGGGCGCGCCCGGGCGTGGGATGCGGGGTCCGACGGCCGCGCTCTGCTCGACCGAGTCTGTGCGGACGCGCCGCCGCTGCTCAACCCGGGAGGAGTCCTGCTCCTGGTCCACTCCGGTCTCTGCGGTGTCGAGCGCACCCTGGGCCGACTCCGTCGTGCCGGACTGCGGACCGTGGTCACCGAGCGCCGGTACATCCCCTTCGGGCCTGTGCTGCGCGGCCGGTCGGCGTGGCTGGAGGCGCGGGGGCTCATAGCTCCGGGCGAGGAGAAGGAAGAGCTGGTGGTGATCCGTGCCGAACGTCAACTTGACCCGGCCATGAAGGACCGGGCTTGCAGGTAGGTACACCACTGGCTGTCGTGTGCTCTCCCGCATCTGAGCCCCTGCTAGGCAGGGGCTGGGACGCGTGACGCACGC
>NZ_FZOF01000040.1:44139-58669 GCF_900188405.1 Actinacidiphila glaucinigra
CGGCGTTGCATGCGTGCAGCGTCGACCGCAACGCGACCGCCTGCTCGGCGGTCGGCAGCAGCTTGGCTTGCACGACAATCTTCACGCCCACGACCAGTACCGTATTCGGCCGGACTGACAATCGCCGCCGTTGACAGCCGACTTGAGGCGCAGCGAGGCCTGGGCGTTTCACGCCCAAGCGTTCAGGACCCGATTCCTCCCGGGGCTGAAAGACTTTGTTGGCGGATTCGGTGAGTGTGCTTGGTGATGTTGCTTGTGCGGGCAGTCTGGTGGGGGTTCGTTCCGTCTCGCGGGGAGGCAAGGAGGGGCGGCGATGTCGTTGCGCCCTGTGCCTTTTCCGTTCGTCCCGGAGGCCACCGCGCGGGTGGCTCGTGCTGCGTTCCGTAAGGGTTGTCTGGCCATGCGGATCCGGGATGAACTCGGTCCGCTGTTCGAGGACGAGCAGTTCGCTCGGGCGTTTCCGCGCCGGGGTGGTCCGGCGTGGCCGCCGGGGCAGTTGGCGCTGGTGAGCGTGCTGCAGTTCGCGGAGGGACTGACGGACCGGCAGGCTGCCGACGCGGTCCGCGGGCGGATCGACGTCAAGTACGCGCTCGGCCTGGAACTGGAGGATCCCGGGTTCGACTTCTCCGTGCTCAGTGAGTTCCGGGACCGGCTGATCGCGCACGGTCTGGAAGAACTGGTCCTGGATCGGCTGCTGGAACGGGTTGGCGCGCTGGGGCTGTTGCGGGCGGGCGGCCGCCAGCGGACCGACTCCACACACGTGCTGGCCGCGGTGCGGATGCTGAACCGGATGGAGTTCGTCGGTGAGACCCTGCGCGCCGCCCTGGAGACGCTGGCCGTCGCGGCGCCCGGCTGGCTGCGGCAGATCGCCGCGCCGCAGTGGTTCGAACGTTACGGCAAACGCATCGACTCTTTCCGCTTCCCCAAAGGGACCGACGCCCGTCAGCGGTGGGCGCTGGCGGTGGGAGAGGACGGATTCGCACTGCTTCAGGCCGTCGACGCACCCGATGCTCCGGCCTGGCTGCGGGAGGTCGAGGCGGTGCAGGTCCTGCGTGTTGCGTGGGTGCAGCAATACCACCGTGACGAGATCAGCGTGTTTCTGGCGTACTGGTATTCGCGAGTCCCTTCCTCCAGCCCGCCTAGCCTGGCGAAGAAATCTTTCGACAATTTCCTGGCGTCCCTTGGGGCCACCCTCGTCGCGTCGTCCAGTGCCGGAAGGCCGTCCTTACAGCGGCGCGGGGCTTGCGCTACGGCTCGTGGGGCCGTTCGGGTCCTCCGGACGAACGTCGCCATGTGCCCCGCCCTCTCTGCCAGCCTTGCCTAGCGGACGCCTTCCGGCTACCCCGGGGCGCCTGCCCCAAGCCGGCGCCCGCGGTCAACGGCGATTGTCGGCCGCGCTTCGCCCAGGCACATCCGTTGCGGCTGGCTTTGATGGCAGGCCCGTGCCTGGGGGGCTGAAGGTAAGCAGCCCGCGGGTGCCCAGTTCCCGCACGACGCGGAGCAGCACGTTGCTGAAGTCCAGGTCGTGTCCCCATGCCGTTTGCGGGGCTGGAGCGACTTCTACGGGGGAGACGTCCCGTGGTCGCGGGACGCGCGGAGTCGGCCTGTCGAATTCTTCATCGCACTCCCGCGATATCGGCATCCCGCACTGTGGATTGATACGGCAATCGGGTGGGCGCGGACCGAAACCGATCAGTCCTGGGTGAAGCGGGATCGGGCCCACAGGGGCAGTACGAACCAGCAGAGCAGGCACCAGGCGAGGACCAGCGCGACCAGGTAGGGCACGAACGGGTCGTGGGTGGCTACCCGCAGGACCAGGAGCAGGGCGGAGGTCATGGTGGCCAGCAGAAGGACGAGCCCTGCGAAGGTGAGGCGCGAGGCCCACTGCACGGTCTCCGGCTTGATGCGGCGCCCGGCGACGATGCGGTGGAAGGAGACCGGTCCGACCAGTGCCCCGGTGGCGGAGGCGCCCAGTACGACCGTGAGGATGTAGATGATCTGGTCGGTCTGCTCGAGTTGCGGGTAGCGCGGCGTGAAGACGACGGTCAGCAGGAAACCGAAAAGGATCTGGACGCCCGTCTGAGCGACCCGCACCTCCTGGATGAGTTCACCCCACTGGCGGTCGGCGCACTCTTCCCGGGTCTCGTCGCGGCCTTCTCGGCGACCGGTGCCGTCACCAGGCATGCCGTCCTCACGTCGATCCGTGGTCCTTTCCCCTCGTTTACCCCGACAAAGTGCACGCTTCCCCGTTCGGGGCTGGCAGGCGCTGGGATAGCGGTGTGTTTCCACCAGGCCACCGTGGGCGGCCGAACCCTGGCTGGCGGGCTACAGCCGGCCCGCTGATAGGCCGCGCGGGCGATTCGGCGCACGCCCGGCACTGACCGGGAGAGTGAGTCGTCCGCCTTCGCGGGGATGCCCAGCCGCATCGGAGGTAGGTAGAGCCGCATGAAAGCGCTCGTCATCAACTGCACCGTCAAACCGTCGCCGCAGCCGTCCAACACCTACGCCCTGACGAAGGTGGTGGCGGACCAGCTTGCGGCCTACGGCGTGGATATCGACTGCGTCCGCGCGGTGGACCTCGACATCAAGCCGGGCGTGACCAGCGACGAGGGCAGCGGGGACGCGTGGCCCGGAATCCACGAGAAGCTGCTGTCCTCGGAGATCCTTATCGTCGCCTCCCCCACGTGGCTGGGCAGGCCCTCGTCGGTCGCCCAGCGCGTGCTGGAGCGCATGGACGCCATGATGTCCGAGACGGACGACCGTGGCCGCCCGGTCGCCTACAACCGAGTGGCCGGGGTGGTGGTGACCGGCAACGAGGACGGCGCACACCACGTCATCAGCGAGATCTCCGGGGCCCTCGGCGACATCGGCTACGCCATCCCGGGCCAGGCCTGGACGTACTGGCACCTCGGGCCGGGGGCCGGCCCCGACTACCTCGACGACGAACGCGGCCACGACTGGTCCCACAGGACGGGCCGCGCCATGGCCGCGAACCTGTACGGCGTGGCCCGGGCCCTGGCGGCCACGCCCCTGGACGCGCCGCCTGGGTGACCTCAGGCGTCAAGGAATCATGAGGACCTTGATGGCGCCGTCGGCCTTCTTCTGGAACATGTCGTAGGCCTGCGGGGCCTGCTCAAGGGGGACGTGGTGCGTGGCGAAGCTGTCCACGCCGAGCGGGTCCTCGTCGGTCAGCAGGGGGAGGATCTCGTCGCTCCAGCGCCGGACGTTCGCCTGGCCCATGCGCAGCTGGATCTGCTTGTCGAACAGGGTCAGCATCGGCATGGGGTCGGTCATGCCGCCGTAGACGCCGCTGACCGAGATCGTGCCGCCTCGGCGCACCATGTCGATGGCCAGGTGCAGGGCCCCGAGGCGGTCGACGCCCGCGGTCTGCATCAGCTTGGCTGCCCACGCACGCGGGAGCAGGCCGGCGGACTGCTGGACGAGCTTGCCGACGTTGCTGCCGTGCGCCTCGGTGCCCACGGCGTCGATGACGGCGTCCGGGCCGCGGCCGTCGGTGGCGTCCCGGACGGCCTTCACGAGTTCGTCCTGGTCCTGGTACTCGTCGAGGCTGAACACTTGGGCACCGTCGCGGCGCGCCCGGGTCAGCCGCTCCGGTACGTGGTCGATGCCGATGACCTTGCCCGCGCCCAGGTGACGCGCGACGCGGCAGCACATGTCGCCTATCGGTCCCAGACCCAGGACGGCCACGCTGCCGTCCTCGGGGACGTCGGCGTACTTCACCGCCTGCCAGGCCGTGGGCAGGACGTCGGAGAGGTAGACGAACCGGTCGTCGGCCGGGCCGTCCGGAACCTTGATCGGCCCGAACTGCGCCTGCGGGACACGCAGGTACTCGGCCTGAGCGCCGGGGACGCTTCCGTACAGCTTGGTGTAGCCGAAGAGTTCCGCACCGCTCCCGTACTCGGTGACCTGCGTCGTCTCGCACTGCGTCGGGAGCCCCTCGCGGCACATGTAGCAGGTGCCGCAGGCGATCTGGAACGGGACCACGACACGGTCACCGGGTGCGAGGTTGTCCACTTCGGAGCCGACTTCCTCGACGATGCCCATGGGCTCGTGCCCGAGGATGTCGCCGGGCGTCATGAACGGGGCGAGGACCTCGTAGAGGTGCAGGTCCGATCCGCACAGGCCGGTGGACGTGATGCGCACCAGGGCGTCGGTCGGCTCTTCTATCCGGGGGTCGGGCACGGTGTCGACCCGTACGTCGTGCTTGCCGTGCCACACGGTGGCCCGCATGATCGATCACTTCCTCGCGGTTGCCCTTCGCGGCAGGACCATCGGGTACCCGTGCCCACGCCGGCGAACCGCTGCGTGCCGCATTCAGATCCATAACGGCCCCAAACGGCCGCCTCTTGGATGGGGCGCTGGTGGGGCTGGGGGGCTCGTGAGTGTTTGGCCTGGACGGTCAGCCTCGACATCTGCGCTCTCCCTGGTTACCAGCTCGGCACGCGGCCCTCTGCGGCCAGCGGATGTGAAGCCCCGCCGTGGCGGCGAGGACAGCCATGCGAGCACCGAGAGGCGCAACAGCTCGAGGGCCGTCGCTGGTGCCGACCGTCGGTTGCTCCTCCCGGGGAGGTAGCGGAGGGGTCGGCCCCCACAACATCGTGGCGGCCGATCCCGGGAACCTGTCCTGATTTGTTCGATCAGGAGGCGGCTGGCCCGATGTCGCCCTTCTCTGCCAGTTCCGTGAGGAAATCGTGACACCGTGCAGCACGCTCGGAGTCCTCGCGCATCACGTCTTGGAAGAAGTCCGCGATCTCGGTCTCTCCGGCGTTCTTGGCGTCCCGGACGTACTGTCCGTAGTCGTGTCCGGCCTTCAGTGAGTGGTACTGGACCGACACGAGGTCGTACGCGACGTCCTTGAATCCTGTCTCACCTGTCGCCATGGTTCTCCTCCGTTGTCGTGAGGACGTCCCACACGCCTGCCCATGCAACAACAGGACAAACAGCCCAGAAGGTCGCCGGCCAGCTGACATGCTGGGCAGCAACCAAAGGCTCGGCGGCCTTGTAGAACTCCGCTTCCGGGGTCCCCAGGGGCCTGCCGCAACTGGGCCTGGACGGCGTCGCTATCGGGTGGCTCGAAGCCCGTCCGAAGCAGCGTGCCCACCCACTCGTGTACGGCATCATCGAACGGTTCGCGCCGGAGGCGGCGGAGCGAGGCGCCCTCGTTGGAGTTACACGTCGCCCGCTGTCAGGCCGAGCAGCCGCCTCAGCCTCGCGTACTTCTCTTTGAGCTGGCGCCGAGTCGGTTCGTCGATCAGGGCGAGCCGGTCAGGGTCAGCGTTATGCGCTAGGTCGGCTTCCTTGATGAGGCGAGCGCCCGGCACGGCGAGGATCCGCCGCACATATGACTCGTCGCTTTCCCCTGGTCGCTTGGTCATGGCGTCGACCAAGTCCTTCACATACTGGGGAAGCTCCGCGGAGACAAGCCACTCGCTTGAGAGCTTCTCATCTTCGATCGTGTCATGCAGCCAAGCGGCGGCAATCTGCTCCTCGGAGCCGCCCCGCTCCCTCACTCCATCGACCACGGCCTGGACGTGCTCCACGTAGGGCCGTCCCGACTTGTCCGTCTGGTCCGCGTGGGCTGCGCGGGCGATCCCCTCGATTTGCACGAGCGTAAGATCCGCCATACGTACAACTCTACGAGGACCGGGCGAGGGGTGTCCGAAGGAGCACTGCCCCGTCCAATCTCCCGCACAATGAGCGCGTGGACTTGAAACGCGTCGAGAGGCCGGGGCGGACTGCACCGCGGGCGGCGTAGCGTGCAAGGTGTTCGTCCGGCTGGTTGTGTGAGTGAACCACGAGGCGCGGGGCCCAGCCGGACCGCCCGTAAGTACCAGGGAACGGGCTGGGCGGGCACCGCCCCCGAGAGCCGAGGCGGACTGCTCGTCGCCCCCCTGGATCAGAACGCGGCCCCACTCCTTAGTGATCCCCCTTGGAGCGGGGCCGTCTCGCGCGTGTCGATGGCAGTTCGCTCTGCGCCCGGACCCTCACGGTGGAGGCGTCGAGTCAGCGGCACCGGTGGCACGTCCGGGCCGGGAGAACGCTGTCGACTGCTGCCGCCGGTGTGCTGACAGCAACCGGCGGCGGTGGTCGGCCCGACGAATGGTTCGCGCTGGAGCGGTCGATCCCGGGCCGAGACGCCCACTCCATAGGAGTGGGCCTTCCTTCACGCGCTACCTGGGCGCGCCGGCCACTGCTCGTCGAAGACAATTGCACGACTGTTTGAGCCTTCCGGCAGGGGCGGCGTCCTGCCCTTTGTGGGCGAGGGAGCAGCCCGCCACCGGATCAGGGGTTGACGTACACCCGGGTCACGAATTCCGCGATCTGGGTGTCCGTCAGATTGCGCGCGAGGTCGGCTTCGCTGATCATGCCGACCAGTTGGTGACCGTGCTCAGTGTCGATGACTGGCAGGCGCTTGATCTGATGCTGTTCCATCAACTGCAGCGCCTCGTCGGCACCGGCGCTCGCGTCGATCCATTGCAGGTTTCCGGCGAGGGTTCCCGCCTGTACCGTTGCCGGGTCGATGCCCTCTGCGTCGCATTGGACGACTATGTCGCGGTCGGTGATCAGGCCCGTGAGCCTGTTGTCGTCCCCGCAGATGGGCAGGCATCCGACGTTCAGGTCGCGCATCATTCTTGCCGCTTCCTGAAGCGATTGGTGCGCGCCGACGCACTGAACTCCGCCGGACATGATGTCCCTGGCCGTGAGCTGGTCGTTGCCCGTCATGCTTTTCTCCCCTGCGATTCTGACCGTCGGGTCCGGTTGACAGCGGACGCCCGTGAGGCTGGTCAGAGCCATCTCGTCAATCGTTTGGTGCTTTCTGCCGTGGCTCCAAGACCTGCTGCGACCTGCCATCAACGCGAGGCGCGCGGTACGAAGTCACCCTTCTCTCCAGGATCGGGTTCGTCTCTACGGCTCGCATCTTCACGGCTCGCGCTTCGGGAGATCGCCGGGGATGCTACCGCAAGAGGCACGCGATGCATCCCGTCGCGGGACATGCTCAGGGCCTACCTCGACGAGCGCATCAGGTGCCAATCCGGGGTAGCAGGCAAATGAGGAGCGATTGATAGGGCCCTTTGCCACATGCCCTGAACCTGCTGGGAGGGGCGCTGCTGCTCGTTGTGGACAGCGTTGAGGATCAGCAGCCCTCCTGTCAGAGCCGGTACTGCCCACTGCATGATCGCCAGATGCCGCTGCGCTTTGTCGGTTTCGATCGGGTGCTTGGCCGCCTTCTCCGCGTCTTCGAAACGAGTGGAGGAGGCGAGTTCCAGTTTCTTGCCCAGGACGCGGCTGTAGGCCGTGGCAGCCAGTGCCGCTCCGGTCAAAACGGTTTTGGCCAGGGTGGAGGCGGCGACACCCTGCTGGGCCACGACACGGGCGGCATTGACCGCGAGCAAGCCACTGCTGCCGACGAGGTGGGCGCCGATCGCCGTGGCACTCACCGGGCTCCATTTGGACCAGCCGGAAGCGGCGATCCGGGTGGTCGATTCCCACGTAGTGCCCTCTGCCCGAGCCGCACCGTTCAGCCCGACCGCGCCCATCAGGGAACCACCGAACCAAGCGGCAAGGCCCAAATCATGCAGGCTGCGCAGCACGGTATTACGTTCGGGCATCGCTCGACTCCTCGGTGAAGACGCAGGGCTGGACTCGGAAGGCCGGCCGGTGTCTCCCACCGTCCCTGCAGGAGATCTCTCCTGCCATTCCGGCTGGTACGAACGGGCCACGAGCGCGAGCGATCCATACGGCTGGCGGACTCATGGGACACACACCGTGGCCGATTTGGCCAAGTTACGGTGGCGGTCTCCCGGACGAGCGGTTTCATTGTGATGTGGTCCCGTGTCCGTTCGAAGGCGAAGGGTGTAGGCGTCTGTGCCTGCGGCAAACGAGCTTTGCCCGCTGGCCACACCGGCGGCAGTGATGACGGCTCCTGGCCTAAGGTGCACGGACGGAACCTCGCGCGGTGGGCTACGGGGAGGCGGGCGACCACGTAGGTACTGGGCTGGCGTAAGGGCCGCAGCGGCCGCTTGGGAAAGGATGGTTGGCGTGAGGCTGATCAGCGAACGTGGCGGGCAGGCGCGGCTTTCGTGGCAGCCCTACGCCGGCGCTGCGGCAGCAGTCACGGCAGCTGCCGCCGTAGGGAGTGCGGCAACGGATTCCCGGAGCACGTGGTACCGACGGCTGTCCAAGCCCCGGTGGCAGCCACCACCGAGGGCGTTTGGCGCCGCGTGGACACCTCTTTACGCGAGCCTCGCCTGGTCAGTGGGTCGAGCTTGGAGCCAGGCCGATGACGGGGACCGCAGCAAACTGGCAAGCGTCCTGGCGGTGAACCTTTCTCTAAACGCCGCCTGGAGTTGGCTGTTCTTCGCTGCCCGCAGCCCACGTGCCGGGTTGGCTGCAACTGCACTACTCAATGCCAGCAACCTGCACCTCATTCGTCGCGTATCACGTTGCGACCCGTGGGCGGCCACCGCACTCTTGCCCTACGCGGCATGGTGCTCGTTTGCTACGGCGCTCAACGCCAGGATCGCGCAACTTAACCCGCGCAGCTGAAACCGCACGAAGCGTCTCGGGCCACATGAGGGCAGAGAAGCGTCACCGTTGCGGCCGTACTTGCCGGGCCCTTACGCGCTTTGCTCTTCGTCCTCCTCGCCTTCGTCTTCCTCTGGGTGTTCCTCGGCCTCCTCGGCGTACGCGCCTTCCTCCTCGTACTCGTCCCCTTCCCCTTCGGGGTACTCGTCCTCTTCTTCCTCGTACTCGTCCTCTTCTTCGTACTCGTCGGGCTCCTCTGAGCCTTCCTCTTCGGCAGCCTGCTCCTCTTCCTCTATGGCGTCCTCGTGGCTGCGGGCCACTTCACCGTCGCGAATTTCGCCGCGCCAGCCGTCCGGTTCCTCGTCAGTGAGGGTCACGTAACGCTGGAAATGCTTGAAATCGAGGCGCAAACGCCGCCCTTGAGCGCGCCAGATGTTGCCGGTCTTTTCGAAGAAGCCGGACGGGTAGTACTCGACCACGAGCACGATGCGAGTGAGGCTGGGTGCCAGTTCGTGGAAGCTGACACAGCCACGCGTGGTGCCCTTGGCGCCCTCCGAGCTCCACACGATGCGTTCGTCCGGAACCTGCTCTTGCGTCGTGGCCTTCCACCCGCGGGTCGACGGACCCACCTTGACCTTCCAGTCGCTGTCAATGTCCTTGCCCCGTGATGCACTGCGGACGCCCTTGGTGAAGCTGCTGAACTTCTCATACTGAGTCCAGTGGTCGTAAGCGAAGCGCAGCGGGACACCGACGTCCATCACTTCGATGATGTTCATGACCTTGGTGGTGCCGCCCTTACGGCCCTTGCCGCTTCCGCCTCCGAATACCCCCTTGACCTTGTTGACGACGTTGTCTTTGACGCTTTTCGCTTTCTCGCCGATCAACGTCTTGGCAGGTGAATCACCCTGGAGTATCCGCAGACCCGCCTTGGGGAGCACACCGCCGCTGTCAGCTACACCCTGAAGCCCGCTGGTGACGTCGCCAAGTTTGTCGCTGGTCTTGTCCGCCAGGTTTCCTACCTGCGCTCCCATGAAGCTTGTAAACGCGCCGCGCAACTGGTCCAGGCCCGAGGCCTGCCCGTTGTCTCGTGTCGTGCTGGCCATGGGCCTACCTCCGCCGTGTGGATGTCTTCCTCGCCGCTGTCTTCTTGGCGGCGGTCTTCCTCGCCGGAGCGGAGGGCTTCTTCGCTGGGACCGTCTTCTTGGCCGCTGTCTTCTTGGCTGGCGCCGAGCGGGGAGCTGCTTTCGTGGGCCGGCGCGTGGCCCGCCGACCGCGCGCCTCGTCGTCGCGGCTCGCGTCCTGCTTCCGGACTGCCCGGCGTCGCCTCGGCTCTGGCTCCTCTGGCTCCTCTTCTTCCGGCTCTGCCGCATCCCCCGAAGGTTCCTCTTCCTCCCCGGGCTCCTCCTCTTCTTCGGGCTCGAATTCCTCTTCGTAGTCGTCCTCGGGTTCCTCCTCCTCTTCTTCCGGCTCCTCTTCCTTGCTCTTGCCTATGCGTTCTGTGCGTGCGTGGAGGGAGTCGGCCAGCTCAGAGAGCTTGCGGTCGGCTACCGCGCCCATCGCCTGACGTCCGGCCTTCAGGGCCTCGCCGCGTAGCTGTTCGCTGAGTTCTTCGATCTGAGGAAGTTCACGCAGCCTCTTCGCCCCTTCCGCCAGCAACTGTTGGGGTTCAAGGCCGAACCGGCGTCCAGCCAGGTAGGTAGCCATGGTGAAGGCCAGTCGCCCCTTCTTCGTCCGGCCCAGGATGTAGCCTCCCGCGACCGCGACGGCGATGGCGAGTTTGGGTACGTCACTCATCAGGTTTCCCTTCGAGGGTTACGAAGCTGATGTGCCGACCGGCGCACGCCGCCGCCGAGAAGGCAAAGGCTCGCTCGCAAAGGCGGAGCGCCTGAAGAGGCAGCGGGCAGGGGCCACGCTGGGTCGTCTCCACTCTTTTCAGTCTGGTCGGAGGCGTCGGCCAGCGCACGCGGAGGGCGGAACGCCTCCGGGCCACCGCAACACGTTGGTATGAGGCCGAAGCGAGCGGTTCGCCTTGCCAGGAACACGCGTCCTGATGGCGCTACGCCGGGGCCGGTGCGCTGGCCACTCGAGGGAGTGAGCGGCGCCGTCCGGGGTTGGCTGGGTCGACCCCTCACCATCGAGCCGAACGTCGGCGCTATTGGCGTGATGCGGTGGAGGTGCCGTCCTGGCCACCCGGGGACGGTGCCGAGCCGGTCGCGGTCACCGAGGCGTACCCGGAGCGCAACCAACCACCCCAGGGCCAGCCCGCAAATCGCTAGGATCCCGTACCCGGGCCATGCGACGGAGCGCCGCGAGTACCCGGTCGAACGGGTCGCTCTCCGCCGAACCCTCTGGTCGGCCCTGCACCCTCTGGTCGGCCCGATGGGCGCCGCGCGCCTGGTTCGATGGGCACCGCGCAACGAGCTGCCGCCAGCGTTTAGGGCCCGCACGATCACCGGCCCGGAGCAGCTGCTCGCGCGGTGAACCGCCCCGGCCTTCACGCTGTCGGTATGCGCGCGATCTGGACCGGCTACGTGACCTTCGGCCTGGTCAGCCTGCCTGTCCATCTCTACTCGGCGACCGACGAGCACGGCACCGGATTCCACCAGGTTCACGCGCCCGATGGCTCCAGGATCAAGCACCGAAGGGTCTGTGAGAGCGAGGACGTCGAGGTCCCGCAGTCGGAGATCGCCCGTGGCTGGGAGCGTCCGGACGGCCGCACCGTTGTGCTCCTCGATGAGGACCTGGCCGCGCTCCCCCTCCCGACGAAGCGCACCATGGACGTCTTGGGCTTCGTCGACGAGCGCGACGTCGACCCGGTGCTCTATGCCAAGCCCTACTGGGTCGGGGCCGCCGGCGAGCAGGGACAGCGGCCGTACGCGCTGCTGGTGGAGGCGCTGGCCCGGCGCGGGCGGGTGGCGGTCGCGAAGGTCACCTTGCGCACCCGGGAGCGGCTGGCGGTGCTGAGGCCGCGCCACGGGATGCTCGTGCTTCACACGCTGCTGTGGCCGGAGGAGATCCGGGAGCCCGGTGACCTGTCCTCGCCGGCGCCGGTGACGGAGCGGGAGCTGGAGCTCGCCGAGTTGCTGATGAACCAGCTCGCCGGCGTGGAGATCGCCGGCCTGCACGATGAGTACGCGGCGGCGCTGGAGCAGCTCGCGGTGGCGAAGATGACCGGCGGCGAGGTCGAGGAGCTGGAGGAGCCGGTACCGGCCGTGGACCTGATGGCGGCATTGGAGGCCAGCATCCGCACTGCGAGCAAGGCGCGTTCAGATGAGTGAGGGGTCAACGCCCGCTCACTAGTACTGCAACGGTCTTTGTCGTGACGGGTGGGCAGCTTCAGGCGGTATGTGGCCGCGTCGTTTGTAGTGGCTGGTGCGGGCTTGGTGTTGTCGTCGGCGTCGCCAGTGTGACCAGTGCAGGACGTGGTCGATGGAGTGTGGTCTGCGGTGAGTGAGTCGGGTGATCAGGCGTCTGAGCTCGGGGAGGCTGAGCGGGACGAGGTCGGAGGATCCGTTTCTGCTTTCCCGGCATCCAGCTCGCGGGCTCGCAGGACGGTCAGGCAGGCGTGGGCGGCCATGGCCAAGGTGATGTGGCGGTGCCAGCCGTCGTAGCGGCGGACCTGGTAGTCATCGAGGCCGCACTCACCTTTCGAGGTCTGGAAGCACTCCTCGATGGCCCACCGGGCCCCGGCGACGTGGATCAGCTCGTCGAGCGTGGTGCCGGCCGGGCAGTAGGCGATGTAGTAGGAGATTTCCTGCGGGCGGCTCACGCTGCGGCGGGCGATGACCCAGTGCCGGCGGTCCTCGCGGTGCCAGGGACGGACCTCCACTCGGGCCCAGTCGAAAACACGCGGTCCGTGAGCGCCGGCGCCGCACGAGCGGCGTTTCCACTTCTGCCTGGGCAGACCGTTGAACAGGTCGTGGACGGGGTGGTCCATGGCCCAGCGGGAGACGACGGTGTCATGGCGGGTGGTGGCCATGACGTGGAAGACATCGGCCTGTTCAAGTTCCGTGCGCCAGCTCTTGCTGAAGCCGTAGGCGGCGTCCGCGGTCACCCATCGGAACGGGACCTTGTCGGTAATCGCCCGGCGGACCATGGCCTTTGCCGTTGCCACCTTCGTCTCGAAGGCCACCTCATCGGTGATGCCGGCCTGGCGGCATCGCTCACGGTCGTCGGTCCACGACGTCGGCAGATACAGCTTGCGGTCGATCAGCGTGCGGCCGCGGTCGGTGGCATAGCCGAGGAAGACCCCGACCTGGCAGTTCTCCGTGCGTCCGGCGGTGCCGGAGTACTGCCGCTGCACTCCGGCCGACCGCACGCCCTTCTTCAGGAAGCCGGTGTCGTCCACGATCAGCACCGCGTCGGGGTCACCGAGATGCTCCACGACGTAGTCCCGCACGTCATCGAGGACCTCGTCGGCGTCCCACCCGATCCGGTTGAGCAGCCGGTGGATGCGGTCCGGAGCCGCGTGACCGGCCTGTTCAGCCAACGTCCAGCCGTTCTTCCGCTCCAGCGGAGCTATCAGCCCCTGCATATAGGCCAGCGCAGATTCACGCGGCTCCGACCTTGCGAACCGGTGCACAAACCGCTCATGCAACTCTGACAGGCCCAACGACCACCGGCTCGCATCAGCCGGCACCACATCCCACCCCATGCCCACTCAACGAGCCCACTGCCCACCCGTCACGACAAAGACCGTTGCAGTACTAGGAGCTGTCCGGTCGATCATGTGACTGGCTCGCTCCTGACTCGTTGGTCGGGGTATGGGGGCGTGATCAGCGTGGTGACTTGTCGGATGTCGAGTGGGAACGGCTCTGGCCGTTCCTGCCGGTGAGCAATGGTCGTTGTGGCCGATGGCGAGACCATCGGCAGGTAATCGACGGGATTCTGCACCGAGTGCGGACCGGTGTGCAGTGGCGCGACCTTCTCGAGCGGTTCGGGCCCTGGAAGACGGTCTACGAGCGCCACCGGCTGTGGTCCGCAGACGGCACCTGGGAACATCTGCTGCAGCAGATCCAAGCCGCAGCCGACGCCGCGGGTGACGTGGACTGGGACGTCTCGGTCGACTCAACGAGCGTGCGCGCTCATCAGCATGCCGCCGGCGCCCGCAACGACCCGCCACCTACCACGGCCGCTCCAAAGGGGGGACGACGCGGCGGAACACCTGGCCGAACCTCCGTGGCAGAGCCTGGTCGGCCGACTGGCGGAGGGGGTTCAGCAGGTGAGGCACTGGGCCGCTCGCGAGGTGGCTTCACCAGCAAGATCCACCTGAGCGCCGACGGTCGCTGCCGCCCGCTGTCCCTGCTCATCACTGCCGGCCAGCGGAGTGACAGCCCCCAGTTCCGACCGCTGACAAGGCCTACAGCAACCGGCCGTGTCGGGAGTACCTGCGACGCCGGGGCATCCCGCACACGATCCCGGAGAAGGCCGACAGCCGGGCCGCCCGCCTGCGAAGGGGCGCACACGGCGGCCGGCCACCGGGGTTCGACGAGGACCGCTACAAGAAGCGCAACACCGTCGAACGAGCCATCAACAGGCTCAAGAACCACCGAGCAGTGGCCACCCGCTATGACAAGCGTGGCTACGTTTTCCTCGGCACCATCACGGCGGCAAGCCTCGTCATCTGGCTCCACACATGACCGACCGGAGAGTTCCTAGGAGCTCACCTCAACCGGTGCGTTGTTGTGAGCGACCATCAGCTGAGCCATCCTGTGCAACCGAGTCCATACGTGCACGCTGTCATGTTCAGCCAGTTCGGGAAGGACCCTTTCAATCTCGTCAGAGATGAACCTCACGGTCGCCATCCCCCGCTCGTGGAGGGAGCCGCCATTGGTGATCCACGTGTACGTGCAGCCCTCCATCCTGGTGTAAATCGACACTAGATCGACGCCCGCCACCGCAAGGCTGTTCCACCTGCCGTCCCACGGCTCATCCAGCAAGCACGCAACCACGGCTACAGGGTCTTCAGCAGCATCCATACCCA
>NZ_FZOF01000072.1 GCF_900188405.1 Actinacidiphila glaucinigra
ACATGAGCGGCGGCGATCTCACCGAGCGAATGACCGGACACGAAGTCCGGCCTCACGCCCCAGGACTCCAGCAGCCGGAACAGCGCCACCTCCACAGCGAACAACGCCGGCTGCGCGAACTCCGTCCGGTCGAGGAGAGCCGCGTCGTCGCCGAACAGCACTTCCGGCAACGGCACATCGAGGTGCGCGCTGATCGCGTCCAGCGCCTCCGCGAACACGGGGTACGCGTCGTACAGCTCACGGCCCATCGTCAGTCGCTGGCTGCCCTGCCCCGTGAACAGGAACGCGAGCGAGCCGGCGGCGGCCGCCCCCCGGAGGAGGCCGGGGGTCTGCTCTCCTTCGGCGAGAGCCACAAGGGCGGTCCTCAGACCGTCGATGCCGTCGGAGACGATCGCGGCCCGGTCGTCCAGGGCCGCCCGGCTGGTCGCCAGCGAGTGGGCCAGGTCGGCGGGACGCGGGCCACCGCCGGACTCGACCACCGACAGCAGCTTTCGGGCCTGGGCGCGCAGGGCGTCGGGGGTCCTGGCCGACAGGACGTACGGAAGCACGCCGGGCGCCTGCGACGGAGACTCGTCGGCCTCGGTGATCCCGCCCGGTGCCTGCTCGATGATCGTGTGGGCGTTGGTGCCGCTGATGCCGAACGACGAGACGCCGGCACGACGCGGGCGCCGGGTGTCGGGCCACTCGACGGCCTCGGTCAGCAGGGCGATGTCTCCCGCCGACCAGTCGACGTGCGGGGTGGGCTCGTCCACGTGCAGGGTTCGGGGCAGCACGCCGTGCCGCATCGCCATGACCATCTTGATGATGCCCGCGACACCAGCGGCGGCCTGCGTGTGCCCGAGGTTGGACTTGACGGAGCCGAGCAGCAGCGGCTGCTCGGGCGAACGCTCCTGCCCGTAGGTGGCCAGCAGCGCCTGCGCCTCGATCGGGTCACCCAGCCGCGTACCGGTGCCGTGCGCCTCGACCGCGTCCACGTCAGCGCTCGACAGGCCCGCACTCGCCAGAGCCTGCCGGATCACACGCTGCTGCGAAGGGCCGTTCGGCGCCGTCAGACCATTGCTCGCGCCGTCCTGGTTCACCGCCGAACCCCGCACCAGAGCGAGGACCGGGTGACCGTTCCGCCGGGCGTCCGACAGCCGCTCCACGAGCAGCATGCCCACACCCTCCGCCCACCCCGTGCCGTCGGCGGCGCCAGCGAACGCCTTGCAGCGGCCGTCGGGCGACAGACCGCCCTGGAGGCCGAACTCGCTGAAGGTGGTGGGGGTGGACATGACCGTCACACCGCCCGCCAGGGCCATGGAGCACTCGCCCTGCCGCAGTGCCTGCACCGCCCAGTGCAGCGCGACCAGGGACGAGGAACAGGCCGTGTCCACCGTCACCGCCGGGCCCTCGAGCCCCAGCGCGTACGAGACACGGCCCGACATCACACTGCCCGCGTTGCCCGTCATCACGTGGCCGAGGACCTCGTCGGTGCCGGACTGCTCAAGCTGCGCGTCGTACCCGGTGTAGGCGGCTCCGACGAAGACACCCGCCCGGCTGCCGCGCATGGTGGCCGGGTCGATGCCCGCGCGCTCGAAGGTCTCCCAGGCGGTTTCGAGCAGGAGCCGCTGCTGCGGATCCATGGCCAGCGCCTCACGCGGGGAGATCCCGAAGAAGTCCGCGTCGAAAAGGTCGGCGTCGTACAGGAAGCCGCCCTGGAAGGTCCGCGCATCGCCGTGGACGAGGAGTTCGCCGGTGTCCCAGCCGCGGTCGGCGGGGAGGCCCGAGATCGCGTCGCCGCCGGCCTCGACCAGACGCCACAGGTCCTCCGGGCTGCGGACGCCGCCGGGGTAGCGGCAGCTCATCGCGACGATCGCGATGGGATCGTCGTCCGCCTCGACCGTTCGCGGTCCGCTCGGCGCGAGGGCGGTCCCCACCCGGGCCGCGTCGGCGTCCGTAAGGTCGCCGACAAGCTCTTCACGCAGGTATCCGGCGAGCGCGGTGGCCGTCGGGTAGTCGAAGACGAGCGTGGCGGGCAGACGCTTGCCCGTTGCGGCACCGAGCAGGTTGCGCAGCTCGACAGCGGTCAGGGAGTCGAAGCCCAGCTCCTTGAACGAGCGCCCGGGCTCGACGGAGCCCGCCCCGGGGTAGCCCAGCGCGATGGCGACCTGCTTGCGGACCAGATCCAGCAGAACACGGTCACGCTCGGCCGGAGCCAGCCCGGCCAGACGCTCCCGGAAACCGGCCTCCCCTCCCGCGCCCGTGGCGGCCACGGCACGGCGAGTGGGAGCCCCGACCAGACCACGCAGCAGCGATGGCAGGGAACCGGTCTGGGCCTGGGCGCGCAACGCCCCGATGTCGAGCCTCATCGGCAGCAGCACCGCGGCACCGACGGCCAGCGCCGTGTCGAACAGAGCAAGGCCTTCCCGGCCCGAGAGGGCGCCCACGCCGTCCCGGGCCATGCGCTGGAGATCGGCCTCGTCCAGCCGTGTCGCCATACCGCCCACCTGCGGGGCCCACAGGCCCCACGCGAGCGCGGTGGCCACGAGCCCCTGGGCTCGCCGCTGCTCGGCAAGGCCTTCCAAGAAGGCGTTGGCAGCGGCGTAGTTCGCCTGCCCGGCCGCGCCGAAAGCCGCGGCGATCCCCGAGAACAGGACGAAGTCGGCGAGGTCGAGGTGGCGGGTGAGGTCGTGCAGGTGGAGGGCCGCGTCGACCTTGGGGCGAAGAACCCTCTCGAGCCGCTCGGGGGTGAGGGAGTCGATGACACCGTCGTCGAGGACGCCCGCCGTGTGCACGACAGCCGTTAGCGGGTGCTCGGCCGGTACGGACTCCAGCAGGGCGGCCAGCGCGTCGCGGTCGGCGGTGTCGCAGGCGGCGATCGTCACCTCGGCGCCCATGGCGCCTAGTTCGGCGGCCAGTTCACGGGCTCCGGCGGCGGACTCACCACGGCGGCTGGTCAGCAGCAGGTGACGGGCGCCGCGCGTGGTGACGGCGTGCCGGGCGACCAGGCCGCCGAGCGCACCCGTGCCACCGGTGATGAGGACGGTGCCCTCGGGGTCCCAGTCGGTCGGCAGGGTCAGCACGATCTTGCCGACGTGACGTGCCTGGCTCAGATGACGGAACGCCTCGGGCGCCTGACGCAGGTCCCACGCGGAGACCGGGAGCAAGTGCAGGGCACCGGATCGGAACAGCGCCAGCAGTTCGGTGAGCATCGCCTGAATGCGGTCGAGTCCGGCCTCGATCAGGTCGAACGCCTGGTAGGTGACTCCGGGGTGAGCGGCGGCGACGTCCTCCGGCGAGCGGACGTCGGTCTTGCCCATCTCCACGAAGCGCCCGCCACGCGGCAGCAACCGCAACGAAGCATCCACGAACTCCCGCGCGAGGGAGTCGAGGACGACATCGACGCCGCGTCCGCCCGTGGCGCTGCGGAACGCGTCCTCGAAGTCGAGCGTGCGGGACGAGGCGATGCGGTCGTCGGCCAGGCCGAGCCCGCGCAGCGTCTCCCACTTGCCGGGACTCGCCGTGGCATACACATCCACGCCCCAGTGACGGGCCAGCTGCACGGCGGCCATACCCACGCCACCCGCGGCAGCGTGGACGAGCACCGACTCCCCACCGCGCAGTGCGGCAAGGTCGTGCAGCGCGTAGTACGCCGTCATGAACACGATCGGCACCGACGCCGCCTCGGCGAACGTCCAACCGTCCGGCATCGGGACGACCATGCGGCGATCGACCACCGCGAGCGGGCCGAACGCCCCGGGCAGCATCCCCATGACGCGGTCGCCGGGGGCGAGGTCGGTGACACCGGGGCCGGTCTCCACGACGAGGCCGGCGCCCTCGCTTCCCATCAGCCCCGCGTCACCCGGGTACATGCCCAACGCGCTCAGGACGTCACGGAAGTTCAGCCCCGCCGCCCGCACCGCGACGCGGACCTGGCCCGCCTCCAGCGGCGCCTCCGCCTCGGGGCTGGGGACGAGGACGAGGTTGTCGACGGTGCCCCTGTGCTCGATGTCCATGCGCCAGGCGACGCTGTCCGCGGGCGGGGTCAGCGCTGGCGTGGCCGGGACCCGGGCCAGCCGGGGCGCCTGCACCATGCCTCGGCGGATGGCGAGCTGCGGCTCACCGGTGGCGAGGGCCGCGGCGAGGACCCCAGCCGAGGCCGGGTCGTCGTCGAGGTCGATCATCACGAAGCTGCCGGGATTCTCCGACTGCGCCGAGCGCAGCAGTCCCCGTACCGCGGCGCCGGAAAGATCCGCGACCGCTCCACCCGGCACCGTCGTCACGGCGCCCGACGTCAGCCACACCAGCCGCGTGTCCGCGAAGCGCTCGTCCGCGAGCCACTCCTGAACGGTTCCCAGCGCACCCCGCACCGCTGAATGCACCGCGCCGGCCACGCCGTCGTGACCGGTGCCGGGCAGGTGGACGACGACCGCGTCGTAGAGCGGCTCGCCTGTCGAAAGCGCCTCGCCGAGCGCGGCGAGGTCGGCGTACTCCACCACGACAGCGCCCGCAGAGGCCATGCCCAGTTCGTCCCGCCCGAGGACGGCCCAGCGCCGATCCTCCGCACCGTCACCGGGCGCAACGGTCACAGGCGCCCATTCCACGCCGAACAACGACTCCAGGTGCGCGGCTTCGGCCAGGCGTACCTGCTCGGCGGAGACCGTGCGCAGTGCGAGGGCGTCCACGGTGGCGACGGGTGCGCCGGTGGTGTCGGCGATCTCCAGGCGCACGCCGTCCGCGCCCGTTCGCGCGACGTGGACCCGCAGGGCCTCGGCGCCCGCCGCGTGCAGCGTCACCCCGGTCCAGGAGAACGGCAGCCGCCCCACGCCCACGGTGCCGCCGAGCCCACCCAGCGCCAGCGCGTGCAGGGCCGCGTCGAGCAGGGCAGGGTGCAGGCCGAAGTCCCGCGCGGCAGCGGTGTGCCCCTCGGGCAGCGCGACCTCGACGTAGACGCTCTCCCCGCGCCGCCACGCGGCCGTGAGCCCGCGGAACACCGGCCCGTAGCCCATTCCGAGCCCGGCCAGCACCTCGTACAGATCGTCCGTGTCCGCGGCCTCGGCTCCCGCCGGGGGCCACTGAGTGAGCTCGAAGTCCGGCTTTCCGGCGCCCTGGGCGAGGACGCCGTCGGCGTGCCGCACCCACGACACATCGGCGGCGCTGTCCTCGGCGCGGGAGGAGAGCGTGAACGTGCGACGACCTGTGCCGTCCGCGTCGGGCGCGGCCACGTGGATCTGCACCTGCACGCCGCCGCGCTCGGGGAGAACGAGCGGGGCCTGGAGGGTGAGTTCCTCCAGCACGTCACAACCGACCTGGTCACCGGCACGAACGGCCAACTCCACAAAGGCCGCGCCGGGAAGCAGGACGGTGCCCATGACGGCGTGGTCGGCGAGCCAGGGGTGCGTGTCGAGGGAGAGACGGCCCGTGAAGAGGAAGCCGTCGGAGTCGGCGAGCGCCACGGTCGCGCCCAGCAGCGGGTGACCCAGGGCCTCCAGGCCGACAGCGCGCAGATCGCCGGCGCCGCGGCCCGACTCGATCCA
>NZ_FZOF01000058.1 GCF_900188405.1 Actinacidiphila glaucinigra
TGTCGACTTTCTCTCTAGTTACGACATGCTCGATGTGCTGACCTTGGGTATTTGAGTTACGTATATGTAGCTCTGGTCTACCGTCTGACCTGGTGTGGTGTGCTGCAGGGGCGTTTGGTACCCGGCTCCGTGACGCTCTGACCTGTGGTGCTGCAACTGGGCGGAGGATGTTGTGACTACGGGGATAACCTTTTGGGTACTGCGCGGAACTACGGTCCGGAAGTGATCATGAAGGTTGGTGCAGGGCTAGCCGAGCCCTGTCTGGAAAGTGGGACCCGACCAGGGTTCGGGTCCGGCGCCTGGCGGGTATCGACGGAACGCGCGGATCCGCCGTGCCAAATGTCTGCAAGGTCGCTTCCGGAAGTACCCCGGCTCCTTTGCCCCGCCGTAAGCCCCCTTATGGCGAAACCATTGCCCTCGACCGTCTGCCGGCCTCGCTTACAGCAGAGGGGGGCGGCCTACCAAGGGCAACTGCCCACCGAGGGCGCCCAGCGCCCGAGGGGTGCGCGGAGCGCAGGGCAGGCGGCAGGAAAGGGCGGTCCAGCGCGCCCTAGGCGCTGGCGTGGGGTCCGGGGCCGCGTAGGCCCCGGTTGGGGCCGTAGGTCCCGCCCAAGCTGCTGCCTGATCTCGCCGAGCGCCTGCAGAACCCGGGGCGCCGTGCCCAGGTCCTCGACGCGCTGCGGCGTCTGGAGGACCAGCCCAGCGTCCTGGGCACCTCCGAACACGTCCTGGCCGTCAGCGCTCCCATGGCGTTGCCGCACACCGGCGTGGACACCCGGTGACCGCGACCGGGGCGGCCGACCAGTCCGGCCGGATCAACGCCGGCGTCCACGCGGTGTCGCGGTGGATCGACGCCCACCCCGACAACCGGGACCGCGATCCGGAGGCACTGCTGTGGGGCAGGGTGACCAAGGTCGGCGAGGAAGCAGGGGAAGTAATTGCGGCACTGGTCGGCGCCACCGGCCACAACCCCTGCAAAGGCCGCTCCGCAACGATGGCCGACGTGCAGCGTGAACTCTTCGACGTTGCCATGACCGCGCTCTGCGCCGTCGCCCACCTCCATCGCCCCGATGCCTGCCAGCCCGACGTGGTCGGCCTGCTGGCAGCACACGTCGACGAGGTCGCCGCCCGAGCCGGCCTCACCCACAACGACTCGCCACCGGCACGGCCAAGCCGATAAGCCAGCCCCCGGAACCAGAACGACGGCGGTGATCCTCCGATGCCTACCCGGAGACGGTGCGCCGCCCCACGCTCATGTAGGTGAAGCCCAGGCCCGCCATGGCGGCCGGGTCCAGTAGATTTCGGCCGTCGAAGACCAGTGGCCGGCGCATGACCGCTCGCGCCTGGTCCCACGGCACCTCAACCAGCTGCGGCCACTCGGTGACGATCAGCGTCGCGTCCGCACCCGTCATGGCCTCGACAGGGGTGAAGTGCCGCGTGGTCGACGACCAGGGTTCACTGTCGCCGGGCTGGGCCAGCGGATCCCAGGTGCGGACGGTGGCGCCCTCGGCCAACAGCCGGGACGCGATGACCGTGCTGGGGGCCTCGCGCATGTCGTCGGTTCCGGCCTTGAACGCCAGGCCGAGCAGCGCGATCGTCTTGCCTCCGAGCCCGTCCAGTTCCGTCTTCAGCCGCTGGATCGCCCGCCTCGGCTGCAGGTCGTTGACCTCGATCACAGCGGTCAGCAGCTGGAAGGCGTAGCCGGCGTTGCTGGCCATGGCCCGCAGCGCCCGGGAGTCCTTGGGGAAGCAGCTGCCGCCGTAGCCGAGGCCGGCCTTCATGAAGTGCGGGCCGAGCCGATGGTCCAGGCCGATCGCCCGGGTCACCGGCTCGATATCGGCGCCCGTCGCCTCGCACATCGTGGCGATCTCGTTCGTGAACGTGATCTTCGTGGCGAGCAGCGCGTTCGCTGCGAGCTTGACCATCTCGGCGGACGCGGTGTCCATGATGACCACCGGGCCGTCGATGCCCTCGTGCAGGCTCGCGATCAGCTCAGCGGTGGCCGGGTCGTCGGAGCCAATGACGACCCGGTCCGGGTGCAGGAAGTCACTGACCGCCTTGCCCTCGGCGGTGAACTCCGGGTTGGACACGTAGCCGACATGGGACAGGCCGGCCGCGTCCAGGGCAGCGCGCACCCGCGCCGCGGTGCCCACTGGCACGGTGCTCTTCACCACGACCGCGGCCAGGTGCGAAGCGGCCTTGAGCGCGTCGATCACCGACCAGACCCGCGACAGGTTGGCGTCACCCGATGGCGTGGGCGGGGTGTCCACGCATACGTAGGCGACGTCGGCGTCCCGGACGGCCTCTTCGGCGTCCAGAGTGAACGTCAGCCGCTCCTTGTTGCGGGCGATCAGGTCGCCGAGACCGGGTTCGTAGATCGGCAACTCACCGACGTTGAGGAGCCGGATTCTCTCGGGCTGAATGTCGCGGACCACGACGTGGTGTCCGAGCTCGGCAAAGCAAGCCCCGGTCACCAGGCCGATGTAGCCGGCGCCGAAGATGGCGATACGACGATGGGACGGGTGAGCCATGCGTGGTGTTCCATCCATTCTCAAGGCGCGGCGCCCACATCCGACAGGGCCACACTTCCCCGCTTGGCCGGAGCCAGGACTGCTGCCCTGTGCCCGGCCGGATCACTGGCTGGTGCCGGGCAGCATAGCCGCTCGCTAGGCCCCGCCTGACGCGTCGTAAGGGCAAACTAGTCACCCAGAACCCCGGCCCATTGGGCCCTCCTACGCCGCTCCAACGGCGCGCGCTTACCGCTGGAACGGCAGGGACGCTTTTTATCGGCGGGAGACTAACAGGGCCGAGTCAACGATCATGCGGTATCGGTGGTGAAGGGTGGGGTCACGGGCGAAGCGTTCCAGCCGGGCGACCCCCGTCTGCTTGTACCCTTCAATGCCGGCCAATGCCTCGGCCGCTGCAATGCGGTAAATGTAGTGGAGGGTCGTATCGTCGGCGAGACAGGTGTACGCGTCAGCCCCTGCATTCGTGTCGAAAGAGGCCAAGAACACTGCGGCGTCCATGCGGCGGGAGTCGTCAAGAGTGGCGTTGTGGACGAGGCCTTTCAGCTGGTCGACTCCGGCCTGTTCGAACCCCCGAACCCGCGCCAGAGCCCAGGCAGCCCTCACGCGGTGAACGCCATCAAGGCCGGTGCTACCGCCGACGAAGCGTTCCAGTCGGTCGACTCCCTCCTGTGTGAACCCTGGCACTCGGGCCAGAGCCCAGGCCGCTTCAACGCGCACGTGATCATCAGAATCGGCCTCGTCGGCCATGCGGGTCAGATGGTTGACTCCGGCCTGCTCGTACCTCTCTACACCGGCCAGAGCCCAGGCAGCCGTCACGCGGTGAATGTCATCAAGGATGGTGCTATTGAGGAAGCGTTCCAGTCGTCTGACTCCGGCCTGCTCGAATCCGGCGACTCCGGCCAGAACCCCAGCCGCCTTCACGCGATGCCAGCTGTCGAGGGTTTCCGTGTCGGCGAAGCGTTCCAGTCGGTCGACTCCCTCCTGTGTGAACCCTGGCACTCGGGCCAGAGCCCAGGCCGCTTCAACGCGCACGTGATCATCGGAGTCGGTCTCGTCGGCCATACGGGTCAGCCAGAGGACTCTCGATTGGCTGGGGAGAGCAGTCCGCAACCACTCCTGCTGCAAGAGGAAAGACAATGTTTCGATGCCTCCTCCGGCGGTGAGGTCATCCAAGCGCTGGAGTGTTTTGACCGCAATCTGGTCGTGGGGCGCGAGAAGCGCGTCGAGGAGGAAGCCGAGATACGACGGCTCCAGATCCGGGGCCGTCCAGCCGTCCTCATGAGCCGAGGGCTGCGGTGGGAGCAGAGCGTCGAGCAGTTCGGCGCGTACCTCTTCGTTGCGTGTGGCGTGACAAGCAGCGTGGTATTCGAGCAAGGTCTGATGGGGGAAGCCGAGACCGTCTGCGCTGTGGACGAGCAGGCCGGTGTGCCGGAGTAGGTCCTCCAAGAACGCTGTCCAGCGCTTCTCGTGCACCTTGCTGGGGCGGCGGACAGCCTCGTGTGAAGCCAGTGCCTCCGCTACTGAGGTCTGATGGCCCGTAAGCCATTGGTGCGCCAGGGAGTCGATGAGCTCGGGCAGCGCCTCACAGACGTGCCGTGCGGCATCGTGAGCCTCCTGGTGTGCCCGGAAGCCTTGAAGGTCTTCAATCAGGTGCTGGATCGCTTCTCGGTGGCTATCTCGGATGCGTTTGCGTGGGTTGGTCCCGTAGAGCAGCCGCGAGAATGCCTCAAAGACCCCCGTACGGCCGTCGGGCAACGGCCGCTCAGGGTGGGCAAGGTACAGCTGACACAGGAGGAAGGCCATCAGGGGCGTGCGGGCCAGTTCGACCAGTGAGGCTTCGTAGAGTGCGGAGGCGAAGTGGCCGCTGCGGCGGGCGGCCTCGGGCCGCGACCAGCGCCTGCGGAAGCACCTTTCGATGTAGGTGTGCAGGTCGTCGGTGGTGAAAGGCTGCAGTTCGTAGTGCGGCACGGCACTTCCGAGGACGTCGAGCTCGTTCTCGGTCAGAGGGCGGGTGGCTACGACGCACCGGTAGATCGGTGGATCTTGCTTGACGGCGTTGTCCAACTTCTGCAGGACGGCGCGGCGCTCGTCCGCGTTGGGTAGTTCATCGAGATCGTCTACGAGTAGTTGCCAGTGCGCTCCGGTGCATGGGCGCTCGAGGAAGCGAGCTCTGGCCAGTTCCGGGTCCCGCCCGAATCGGGAGAGCCTTCGGGTGGAGGCGGCGAGCGCATCAGGGACCTGCGTTTCGTCTCCTGCGAGAGTGTGTGCACTTACCCGGATCGGGACTGACGCTCCGCTCTTCCCTGAGCTCCTTCCGCTGAGCCATGGTCTGGCCGCATCGCGTAGCCGTGTACTCAGCAGAGTGGATTTGCCGACGCCCGGGCCAGCAATGAGCACGCACATGCGGTCAGCCTTGTGGAAGATGACCTCGACAGCCAGGGCGGGTTCGGCCGGCCCGGCGCCGCCCGCAGCAAAGCTGGTGGTGCTTCCCGCGGCTGCAGGGCGGCTGCGCTGGTGCACGTAGACCTCAGCCAAGGAAAGGCGTTCCATCTGTCCGGGAAGGCCCGGATACGGGTGCTCATCGACGGACTTGCAGGCGGCCTCCAGATAGCCGCGCAACTTTTCGTCGAGATCGCCTCCCCTCTCGGCTTCTTGGTACAGCTTGTGCCAGGCACGGTAGAGCCTGTCCTTGCTCAGCTTGTCGCGAAGCTCGCCGGTCCATTCCAACATCACGGCGATCACCGCCCACAGATCGTCAAATGACTGCGGCAAGGTCGGCGCTTTCGAGGAACGGAACCAGTCGTTTACGGCCTGGAATGAGAGGTCTACTCCGTTTTTGTCACGCGGCGAGGGCTCGTCCCTCGGGAGGCCTGCGGCTTCCCGGAGGCGCCGATTGGCCTCTTCGACTGCGGCCTTCTGCGTCCTTCTCGGCTGCAGCCGGCGTAGCTCGTCGTAGAGGAGCCGGAGTCTCTGTGCCAGAGCTTGCCGCCCCGTGAGCCCTTCAGTGGTGGTCACTTCCCGCCTCTCGACTCGATTGCGATCCGGCGCGATCTGTCGGCCGGGGCCCGCGTAGTGCTGTGACCTGCGGTTGTGTGGCCGGAAATCCGGTGATCCGGTATCCCTGGTCGGCGCCTAGGGGACCCCGCGACCGTTCTCGTGGCCGCCTCGCACGAGGCAGTCAAGGTCGTTTGAGAGGGGACTGACACATGGACATCCAGCTTGCAGCCGTGCTCTTGGCAGGGGTCGCGATCCTCGCGATCGCCGCAGTAACCATTACCGGTCTGGCTTTGAAGGGCACCGCCTCTCAGGACCGCGCTCGCATCCTGAAGGCTGTTGCCGAGCTCCTGCGGGAGCTGCGCGGCCGGCGATGACTGCTTGGCGTCCGTTGCCCACCACGCTGACGCCATCGGCCCCTCGCGGGGCCGATGGCGTGGTCGGAAAGGCGCTCTGTGGCGGGGTTCACCGGCCTCGTACACGTCAGACCACGGGGAAGCCTCAGCCAACCGCATGAAGCGCCCCGCGACGGCTCACTGTTGCTTTCCTTGCCGCCTTCCTCTTGCGCTGTTGAGCGAGCTGGTCCTGGTGAGCCGCGACGTCACTGCGGTAACGGTCAACGAACCGGGGGTCGTCAAGGCGCTCGGACCGGTCCATGGCGCTGATAGCGGCCACCGAGTCAGTCACGCTGGGGCGGCTCAGGTCGAGCGAGCCCGCGATCGTTGCCTGGTCGATCTCGATGCGGCCGCCAGGTTCGCTGAGACTGCGGAGCTTGAGCAGGACCCGGTAGGCGGCCGGGGGAAGGTCGAGGTCAGCGATGAGGCCTTCGGCGGTGACCGGTGCGAATCGCAGGGTGCTCACTGGTCTGTCCCCTCTTCCAACTGCTGGGCGCGCTCGTCGCGGCGTTCTGCGCGCTTGCGCGCCCGTTCTTGCCGCAGTTCCTCAATAGCTTGCCTCATGTGGTCAAGGCTGGGGTACCTGACCAGTTCTGGCAGGGTCAGGTCAGCGCGGATGCCTGCGATCGTCTCGTGCTGGTCGACTCGGCGGTACTCAGGTCCAGTGGTTTCGGTTCCGGGGATGTACTCGCCAAGGCGGTAGCTGTATGGGGGGTTGAGCTGGTAGATGCCGCGTTTCACTCGGAAGCAGACCTCATGGGACATGCACTCCCGGAGTGCATCGTTGACCTTGGTCCGCGCGACGTCGAGGACGGTGGCCATCTTGTCCTGCGTGAGGTGGACGCGGCCGCCAGCGCGTTGGCAGGCGATGAGCAGCAGGATGATGCGCAAGGGCAGGGCCTCGCGGTAGTACTGCGAGATCAAAAAGAAGAACTCCAGCGAGTCCACGGAGAACCCGCCGCCGCGGCTGTCGTCACTGCCATAGAACTCAAGTGGTTCCCTCTTGCGATCCAAGCTGAGCTTGCGGCCCGGGTAGCGCCGGGCAACCTCGTCCAGGTCCGTCGACTTTCTCTCTAGGCGCTGGCGTGGGGTCCGGGGCCGCGTAGGCCCCGGTTGGGGCCGTAGGTCCCGCCTCTCACGCTCCGAGCCGTTTCAGGCAAAGGGGTGCTTTGTGTCAAAAAGGACAACTTCGAGCTGAGCTTCTGAGGCGAACAGGCAGCGATGGCCCGGCTTCCAGCAGTGGAGTTGCCGGTGGCTGGGGCCTTGTCGTACGGCGGGCTCCCGCTGGGATGGTACGTGGTCGATGAACAGCAGCAACTCCTGTGTCATGATTGGCGAGTTACGGTCCTGACCATTGAGAATCCCTGGCCATGAGTGAAGTGCATTGGACTGAACTGTCCGCAGGCGCCACGGCCGTCACAGCGGTGATCTCACTGATCGCCCTGCTCGCTGTTGCCTGGCAATCGTTCCTGACCCGCTCCGGAGTCGATGTCTCCCAGGCCGTACTCCTGGCCGGTGACCGAGGCCGACTGGACGACCGCGCTCCGGAAGTCTCGGTCCGGCTTGAAGAGCCGACATGGCCGCTGCTGGCCTGGTCCCATATCGGGATGCCCTGCAACCCCTGGCCCGCCGGCCACGACTGGCACTTCCCTGAGCAGGAGGGCGAGCGCACGGTCCTCCAAGCCGCGGTTGTGCTGGAGAACCTCAGCGGCCGGGCGATCGAGGCCCGGTTCGATGGCGACTTCGCCGTGGCGGCGGAGGACAACCGGGAACTGCGCGCGCCCTCACCGCTCATCGTTCCCGCCCGGGAGACCGATGGCGCCGGCGGAGAGGTGCGGGTGTTCTTGCAGGCGAACTTCACCGCCAAGGAGCTCTCGGAGAACTGCGAGGCCCGCGAGCAGGGACTGCCTCTGCGGCATCGGGCTGTGGGGACGATCAGCGTTCGGGATGACCGGGACAACGGCACCACCGACACCTGGGACCTGAGCCTGAGCGGCTGCCCTATCCAGCCTCACGAGACGCGAGGCAGCGTCTGGGTGACCGTGCCCTTCCACATAACGGAGGGCTCCGGCCTGCGCAGCCTTGAGTACGACCTTTTGCCGCCTCGCCGCCGCACGTACTGGATCTCTCGCCGGGACGGCATCGAGCTGCCAGCCCCCACGTTCACCGTGCGGACCAATTGGTGGAGGCGACTACTCGGAAGGTGACGATGCGAGGTGGGCCCCGGCCCCTCATGGAGACTGGGGCAGGCGTCCGGGAGGCGTACGCGTACGTAGCTGTCGTGCCGTGGTATGCCGAGGTCGTGATCGTTGAGGGGGAGGCCCTCGTCAGGAGTGGCACGCCGTCGGTTGTCCGCAGTTCCAGGACCTGATTAGGGAGTAGACATGGACGAAGAGGAAGTCCACTGTGCGCGGTGCGGAAGCGCCGACACGTTGATCAAGCAGGGCGACGAAGGCGCGGTGAGGCACGGCCGGTGCCTGCGGTGCGAGAAGAACTTTCAGGCCACCCCCTGTCCTGTCTGCGGGAGCTACCGCATCGACGGGTCCTACGGCATCTCCGGCATCCGGTTCACGACGCTGCCGCACACGGTGGAGTGCAAGGACTGCCGGAGCGAGATTCCGGCCCGCGACCCCGGCCCCGAGGGGCCGACTGTGCGCTCGTAGGTCGTAGCTGGCGGCTGCGGCGACATCGAGCACCTAGGATTCGACCCATATCCGCGCCGCGTCGCGAACAACTCTCGGCGACTGTCCGCGATGCGGCGATCAGATGAGGCGGTCCTACCTCGCCAGCTTTGTGGGCGCCGACCGGTCCCATCGAGTCGGAGCGAACACGGCTCCAACGGAGGTCAGGCGTTCGCGGTGGGCGCCGGGACGCGTTACCTCCAACGGAGGTCAGGCGTTCGCGGTGGGCGCCGGGACGCGTTAACGCCAGCATCATGCCCGGCCGTGCACGGCCCAGCCGCCGAACGCCGGGTTCAGTTCGCTGGTGAGAAGCTCACCGAGTTTCCACGGCAGGCAGGAACGCTCACCCAGCGGCTCATTGAGCGCGTGTGCGTTGTCGGCCAGAGGCAGCCGCCGGTGCCGGCCGCGCATCGGCCGTGCCGCCTGCAGATCCCCGGTTTTGCCTAGCGGCGGATGCTGGTCGGCCCAGTGCTCCACCGCGTCCAGCGCTGGTTCGCTCGGGATGCCCCACCGGTCCATGGCCGCAGCCACCTTGTCCAGCCACCGATAGTGGCCCTCGCGGGTCAGGGTGCGTCGCAGTCGCTGCCGCTCCCGGGCTGCGAGCGCCTGAGCCAGTTGGACCGCTTCCGGGTAGAAAACCAGCGGCGCCACACGCAGGTGGTCCCGGCCGGCCCTGGCCAGGAGGTGCTGGCGGTTCCGCCATACGGGTGCGTTCAGTGCGGGGACGTTCCACCAGCACGAGACGATCGCGTAGGCGTCCGCGAACAGTGCGCGTCCGCCGGCGCCCAACCTGCGTTCCAGCACGACCCGCTGCTGGTGCGCGTCGAGGACCTCGGGCAGGGCGTCCAAGGTGATGGCGTCCGTCCCGGGCTCGCGGCGATTGTCCAGCCAGCGGCGATGATCCCAGCACACCTGCCAGGTCGTGTCAGAGGCGAGGTAGGAGAGCAGGCTGGTGTTCTTGATGCGGGCGCACACCTCGCATACCCGCACCAGGAAGCAGCCGGACGTGTCCCAGGGCCAGTCCCAGACCGGATCGGCTTGTTCGGGCAAGAGCCGGTGGGGGCGCAGGTTCGGCAGTGCGAACTGCAATTCCCTGACCTGTCGGCCGGCCATGACGGCCAGGCGCTCGAGAGCCGCGGCGTTCAGGTATCCATCGCTGTAGCGGGGGTCGCTCGGGGCACCGTACTTACGGACGGGCGTTCCGAACATGGCCCAGAACTCCTGGTCGGGGATGCCGTTGGCGTCTGCCAATCGCCGCGCGAAGGAGCCGGTCGACTCCCCGCCGATGGACCGCACCGACAGAGCGAGCCGCTGTGCCGGCCGCCAGGCCTTGCTCCTGCGCGCAGGCGCGCCATCACTGCGGGAACGACCGGCCGTCGTTGCCATTGGTGGGTTCCTCTCCGTACCGCCGAGATGCAGTTCCGGCGGCTGCCGCAACGGGGAGCCCGCCCCTGAACGGATCGCAGGCCCCCAACCTCTTTACGGCGTCCCACTGGCACATGCGCGCTGTTCGCCCTCCTTTATCCACCAGAGGAGGACTTTGGCTGAAATTCGCCGATAGGCCCGTCGGAGTGGTGCTTTGGGCGGGTACATTCCCCGCGCGATCCGCAACGGATCTTCCGGAGGTGTGGTGAAACTACGCGAGCACCAGGCCGACGCGCTTGCCGCGATCGAGGTCGCGGCGGCCGACGGTGAGCCGCGCATGACACTGGTCAGCGCGTGCGGCACGGGCAAGACGCTGATCGCCGTCGCAGCAGCGGGCAGCCTGGTGCCACGCGGCAATGTCCTGGTGGTGATGCCGACCAGAGCCCTGGTGATGCAGACCATCCGGCGGTGGCGTGAGGCCGGGCGCAACGGAATGGCGCTCGGGGTGTGTTCCGTGACTCAACGCGACACCGGCATGTCCACGGACGAGGTGGTGATGACCCAATGCCCGCAGGAGATCGCAGCCGTGGCCAAAGCCAGCGGCCCCTTCACCGTGTTCACGACCTACGGCTCACTCCACCACATCCGCGAGGCCCACGCCCAGTTCGGATGCCCGCCATGGGATCTCGTCGTCGTCGACGAAGCCCACCGCACCTGCTCCGCGTTCGGCACCGGATGGGGAACCGTCCACGACGATGCCGCGATCCCAGCCAGGCTCCGCCTGTACATGACCGCCACCCCCAGGGTCTGGGGAAGAAGACGGGCCGCCACGGACGAACTTTTGACGGAGCGGATTCCCCTGGCCACCATGGAACACCGCGAAATCTTCGGGCCGATCGTGTACCAGCTGGGCATGCCGCAAGCCATCGAGCTGAACATCCTGGCCGACTACCAGGTCGTGGTACCGGTCGTCGAGGACGAGGACGCCGACCTGCACGCCATCCTGGCAGCCAGCACACCCGGCGTTACGGCCCACCACGACGGGTTACGCAACGGCGCCGTCCAGGTCGCCCTTTTGCGTGCGATCTTGGAACACGGGCTGCGCCGAGTCCTGGTCTTCTACAACCGCATCGATGACGCCGAGGCATTTGCCGCTTCGCTGCCGCAGACCGCTCTGCAAGTCGGCCCGCCGCTGCGCCGCGAAGCGCTGTGGTCGCGGGCCATCCACAGCAAGCAGCCGAACGCGGACCGTCATGCCTTACTGATCGACTTCGGCGATCCCGACCGGCCATGCGCGGTCCTGTCCAACGTCCGCGTCCTCAACGAGGGCGTCGACATGCCCGATGTCGACGCCGTGGTCTTCGTGCAGCCCCGCTACAGCATCATCGACGCCATCCAGGCCATCGGCCGCGGGCTTCGGCAACCCCCCGGCGCCGGAAAGAAAACCACCCTCGTCTTCCCCGTCTACGCTCGCCGCGGCGCCAGGGCCACGGACCTGTTCAAAAACTCGTCGTTCGAGACCCTGTTCACCTTGCTGCAGGCACTGCGCGCGCACGACGAATCGTTCATGGACCGCATCGCTCTGCCCATCACACGGCCCCGCGGCGGCCGCCTGCAGGTACAACCCAGCTTCTACGCCCACCCGGAGCGAGCAGCCCAACTGGCACAAGTTCTGGGCCTGGAGATCGCTGTGCCCGCCATCGGCACCTGGGAGCAGGCACTCGCCTCGGCCAGCGCCTACCACCAGTGCTTCGGACACCTGGACGTCCCCGCTCCCTATATCGACGACGATGGCTTCTCGCTGGGCCTGTGCTTGAGCAACCTTCGCCTGCGGCAAGCCCTGAACCGCCTCCCGCCCGAGCAATACGAGGCGTTGGACGCGCTCGGCATGCGGTGGGCCGCCGGCAGGTCCGCGCCCGAGTCGATGCTCGAACGCGCCCGGGCCTGGGCGGAAGACAACGGCCACCTCTTTGTCCCCGGCAGCGAAGAGGTCGGCGGCCACAAGCTGGGTGCCTGGCTCGCCGCCCAGCGGCAAAAGGCGACTGCCGGCCGGCTGCCCGCCGAGCGCCAGCAGGCATTGGAAGCGATCGATCCATACTGGAACCCGCCCTGGCCCCGGGAATGGCACCGCAAGTACCTGCGCGCCAAGCTCTTGTCACCCGGCCCTGAACCATGGCGCCGCACCCCAGACGTTCCGTACCAGCGCGGCGACGGCACCATCGACGAGTGGGTCGGTCGCCAGCAGCGTGACTTCTTCCGACTACACCACCGAGAGCAGCGGGACCTGCTGCGTGCCATCGGGATCCATCCGCGGCCTGGCGGCCGCGAATACGGCGGAACCCTGCACGCCCTTGCCGTCGCGACGCGAACCGACGATCCGGAACCCGCCTACAGCAAGCCCTCCCTCGCTGTGGTGCCACAGGCCAGGGAGGCGGACTCCCGGGGCAGCGAGCTCTCCGACCTGGAGTCGACGTTCGACCTCGCCCTCCAAGATGCCGCGGCGTTTCTGAAACGAGAAGGCCATCTGGACGTGCCACAAAGGCACTACGAGTGCCGGAGGTCGGCCATTGCCGACAGAGTGAACCCGCTGGGCTGGTGGATCGGGCTCTTCCGTTCCACCCCCCATATCCTCAACGCCGAGCAGCGCCGGCGGTGGGAAAAGATGCAGAAGAAGCTGAAGGAGGGCAAGCCGAGGGGGCCTGCGCCTGCGGCATAGCCGCATCCACCGTGCCGGGAAGCCCGACGGAAGGGGGGATGTGACCGGACGGCTGGGCACAGACCCGTATGGTTCACAACTGCACTGTCTGCCCGAGCGACACCTTCTTCAGCAGGTCCTCGGTGATGCGCTCCTCCCCGCTCAGGATCGCTCCTTGTGCCGCCTGGCAGATCAGGTGGGACAGCGTGCGCATGTAGCCGCGGCTGCGCCTGTGCAGGTACGGGGCCAGCGCGGTCAGGTCACCGCGCTCGTGCCGGAACAACCGCAGATCTGCGTCGAACAGGTCGACGATGGAAACGAAGGATGCCATCTCCTCGTCGCTGTAGCCGATCCGGCTGGTACGCAGGACCACGCTGTCGCCCCACGGCGTCTCGTCCTGCTCGAGTGGGGTGTCGTTGTCGCGGGTCTGCGGGTCGACGATCGGGTGCGCATTGCGGCCGCAGTAGATGAACGTCGCACCGGTCTCCTCGCTGATGACATCCAGGTACTGAAACGCCTGCTCGATTTCGGTACGGGTGCGGAGCCGCTCGATGGCGTCGACGACGACCAGCAGAGTGCGGGCGTTGCGCATCGTATGGATCACCGAAGCCGTCGGGTCGCCGCCCTCGCGTTCCTGCCCCAGAAAGCGGGCGAACGCGCCGGCCCAGTTGCGTACGTTCCCGCGACCCGGTGGCGGCACGGTCAACGCGACGACCGGAATCCGGTTCTCGTCCGGCCCGTACAGCCGACTCAGCCGCCGATGCCAGTACACGGCGATCGCGTCCAGGAGCGTCGACTTCCCCGTGCCGCGCGGTCCTTCGATAACGATCGCGATCTTTCCTCCGATCCGCTGCCGGTTCGCCTTGATCGGCTCGGCCGTCACCGGGATCCCTTTGCGGATCGCAGGCGTGCGCACAGTCCGCATGTGCGCGGAGTACAGCAGCCGCCGATCGTTGTCGGTGACCTTCGTGCCCATCGGGGCGCAGTCCGCGAGCTCCGGGACTTCATCGAGCCTGTCGGCCCGAGCGCGCCAGGCATGGCAGTCCTGAGGCCACATCGGGACCGGCGGTGCCAGGAGCATCTGCTCCGGCACCGTCGGGTTGCTGAGCGCCAGCCATTCCTCGCGGGTCAGTTCCGCCATCTCCGTGTGCTCCCTTAAAACTCTGTGTCGTCGTCTGCTGCAGCTCGTGAGCCGGCTGCAGCAAGCCGATGTCGCGCGGGTGCTCACGACTCGGCGTCGTCGTCGCGCTGCCGCTGGGCAAACTCCGTCAGAGTCCGCTGGTAACGGGCATCGAAGTCATCACCTCCGGCAGCGACGGGTGGATCTGCCGGCCCGGTCGAGTCCTGCTCCCGCTCCCAGGCAGCCCAGGCAGGGTCCGGTGGCTGCGGCGGCTGCGACCAGTCGATGCTGGCGTCACCCGGAGCAGGGTCGGGGGAGTACAAGCCGAGATCGTCCAGCGCCAGCGGGTCGTCCGCAGGCGACGCGGCGTGGGCGGCGGCCAAGAGGTCCGCCATGTCGTGCCCGGCATAGGGGTCGAACTCGTGGGCGGGACCGGGTGCCGGCAGTGGGGCGTATCCGTCGGGCACGGTCACCGTCCCGGACCGGTCCGGGCTGCGGGAAGCGCGGTCCAGCAGTTCCGCCAGTACCTGCGCGATCGCCTCATCGTCTTTGAGTCCGCCGCCCCGCTCGAGGTGCTGTGATGCAGCGATGTCCCAAAGGAATTGCGTGAACGGAGCTCCGACCACGTGCTGGTGCACCCACACCGCCTCCACCCAGATGTTGGTGCGGTGGTCCCGCAGCCACACCCGGGACAGGTCGTTGGGGGAGTACCGCAGCTCCCAGCCGTTGTGCTTCCTGCCCTGCAACCCCGAAGGCACCCGCCGGTAGGGGTTCAGTCCCTCCTTCGGGTCGCGAGCGGGGTGGTCATAGGTGCGGTTCTTGAACCGGATGCCCTGCTCGCTCACGCCCACCCACGCTGTTGGCAGCAGCCGCAGATAGTCCTCCCGGTTCAGTGGGATCGGCAGGTAGCCCTCGACCGCGACGCACGCCGCGTACATCTGGTTCGGCGACAGCTCCGGCATGTATGGGTCGTACGGGTCGTCGAACTCCGGATGCGGCTTGTTCTGCCACTCCAGCGCGATCCATTGCTGCAGCATGTCGTCGAGTTCGGCCAGCGTCCACAACTGCTCACCGTCCACAGTCCTGCGGACCCGGTACGGCCGGTTCCCGGTGTAGGAGTTCACGTGCTGGCTGAACATCGACTTGATCGACAAGAACGTGCGCTCGATGATCGCCTTGTCAGATCCGGTCCCTTTACGGGCCGGACGGATCGAGATCCCCAGGTACTCGCAGGCATCGCGGAACGTGTTTCCCACGAAGACCTTGCCGTGGTCGATCACCACCAGGTCCGGGATGATCACCGGCCGTGCCGCGGCCTGCGCGAACCGTGGATCGACCGCCGCCAGCTCCTCGTACGGCAGGTCCGAGTGGCTGGCGTGGACGGCCATGTCGAACCCGGGCCGCATCGGCGCCGGCACCAGAGCTTGGGCCAGGACCTCGCACGCGTCCACCGCCTTCGTCGCCCGCCCGCGGGCACGCCTGCCCGTGATCAGGCCACCCTGGGCCGCCTTTCGGACCTCGCCGCGCTGCTGCGGCTGTTTGGGCCGCAGCACCGCGGCGATGATGCTGCGCGTGGCCACACACACCGCAGCGGTCAGTTCGGCCCGTGCCGGTTGACCGTCGTCGCCCAGGACCCACACGTCCAGATCGGTCGAATCGATCTGCACCAGCTCGCCGGGCATGGTGGCTCTCGTCACCGAGAAAGGCGGCACTGCCCCGCCGGCCGACCGTGGCCGGCCCGGTACGCGGGAGCCGGCAAGGTCGCGGGCCTCGATACCCAGACGCTGCAGCAGCTTGTACAACGTCGGTTCGGCCGGCAGCTTCACCCCCTGTCCGTGCGTGGCCCGCACGACCCGGCGCAACTGCTTGAACAACTTCCTGGCGTCGCTGGGCGCATCCAGCTGCTGACGCTGCCGATCAACCAACGTCAGCAACTGATCGACCACCCGCGGATCGGTCAGCCCGTGCTGACGGCGCGCCCTGGTACTGCGCCCGTCCACCAACGCCAGGGCCGTTCGCTCCTTGCAGTACTTCAACCGCTTGGCCTGCACCGTCTGCCAGGACACTGACCATCCCAGCAGCGCGTTGAACTCCGCGGCCTTGGCCTGGTAGCGCTCGATCAGCGTCGTGCTCTGCGGGTCGTAGGCCGGCCTCGGACGTGTTCCCGGCGGCGCCCCCGGCAGCAGCCCGGTCTCGACCTCAATGATCGCCCGTTCCCAGCGCCGCGCGGCCTCCGCCGCGTGCGCCGGGATGCCCTCCATCATCGCGAAATCCGGGAGTTCCGCCTGCAGCAGCGGCCGTCCACGGGAATCGAGCACAGTGAAGTCCAATGCCGCAGCCAGCAACGACAACAGCACCACCACCGGGGTGGCGCCGCTGGCGGAGGAGGGCTCCAGAAAGACCCGCACGCCGTCGACACCAGCGACGACGTACTCTCCGCCACGCCAACGCACCTGGTCCCCGCGCACCAGCACTCCACGAGGCGCTGTCCGCACCGTCAGCGCCGCCCGCCCGTCCGCCTCGTCCACGGTCACCGGCGCTCCACGCAAAGCGGCGCCCGAAGCGCTTCCGGCTCGCCCTCACCCAGCGGACCTACCAGCGACTCCGGGCCCAGCGGGAGATTCCAGTCCACCCCCAGCCGCCGGTGCCACAGCATGTGATGCAGCCGCGGCAAGGCCAGCATCCGCGGTACCCCGCAGGTCTCGACGCCGTCCATCAAAGGCCGTGGTGCTGCGAACGCCCGCACCAGCGACGCCTCGACCTCCGCGTCACCAAAACGCGGATGCCTCCGCCGGGAGATCCACCGCAAGTTCGCCAGGGCCGTTGTCCCTGGCAGCCGCGGGGCTGCCGGCTGCCACCCCGCGTCCGCGCAGGCCTCGCGGAGGACCTGCAACCCTCGCTCGAAGCGCGCGCTCGGCCCCGTCTTCGGCGGGCAGAGGACGACTATCGTGGTCCCCGCCGCGGTACGGACGAAGAAATCCGGGACCATGCGGTGCTCGCGGCCGCGCTCCCGCCAGACCAGCTGCGCCGACCATGCGCTGAAAGCGTGCACCCCGGGGTGGAAGTCCAGCAGCATGGCGGTCGCGAGCCGATCCAGTGACCGGCAGCCCACATGACGCCGGGTGGTCGCCGCCCACCAATAGGTGACGATGCTGCGCTGGGTCGGATGCCGAGAGGGCTTCCACACCTCATGCAGCTCGGCGAGGGGAACCCCGGCGATCTGCTCCGCCGGCAGCGTACGCCGGATCCCGTTCGGGCCCTGATACACGACCAGTAACTCCCGTGCCATGCAGACCCTCTTTCTGTCGTCGGGCCGCACCGTCCGAAGGACGCCCTGCGAACCTCCTAGCACAACGCCTGTTCGCGGCAACGGTGACGGCGTCATGTTCCGGACGACCTTGGACGAACCGCTGAGCCAAGGAACGTGCCGTGGATGCCAGCCGAGGCGTTGTGACGGCCGCGCCAAGCGGGCGAAGCCGAGGTGATCACGACGCCAGCGCCGTTGTGGGCTTCGTCGCGACGTGACGGCAGTCTGGACAGGGGACCTGCAAGCGCCGTTGAGGACACCGGCTCCTGCGAAGGGTCGGCCCGCGGTCCGGCGGTATCCGTCAAAGACCCCCGGCAAGGGGGAGCGGACGCTACGTCGTCACCGTGACCTCGATCCGCGTATAGACTGAAGGTGACGGTCCGCCCGTTCCGTCAGCGGGCTTCCAGCTCTTCGGCCCGCCGCTCGAGTTGCGCCGCGATGTCGTCCCAATCCGGTCCGTGCAGCCACAGGTTCTGCGCGGCCTCCCGCAGAAGCGCAGGCTCGTCCGGCCTCTGCAGGAGCACGAGCCGATAGGCGAGGTTGCGGATCCAGACCGGGAGCTGGCCGTCGACCAGGTTCGGGCTGAGCTCCCGAAGCATCGAGAGGATCGCGTCCGCATCAGCGAAGGTCAGTTCCTCGACGAAGTAGCGCTCGCGGTGCTCCTGACCGCATGCCGGTGTCGGGCGGTATTCGTCTCCGTAAAGACACCGGGCGTGCTCGGTCAATGTGCTGTGCATGTGCGGCAGACTACGACGCCGTGATCCGCCGGACAGGGCCTCATAGCCCGTGGAGTACGGCTGACCCCGTCGCGCCGCCGGTTCCCACGCTGTTTGGGGGGATCACCCGAGTACCACATACACAAGGGGCCGTCACTGTACTGGTGGGGGGACTGCCATGAGCCGTTGAAGAAGACGTAGGTGTGTCCGGTCGCCCGAGCCCACAGGCGATGGTCATTGTCTGCTCGGGCGGATCAGGGTTGAGGATGTAGACGGCCAGGGCGAAGCCGCCCCGCAGTGCCCTGGGCCGCCGTGCCCCAGGCACAGCCAGCCCCCGCGGGCCGGCGGCGGGACGCCACCGGTGGCGTCCACCGATGCTTCACGTCGCACCGTGCGAATCGCCCGGGCCCTCGGCAAGCAACTGGTGAGGGCGGGTTGCGGAGCCGCTAATCGCAGTTCCGGCAGGCAGTTTGACCCGGCTTCGGGAACTGCGCCGTAAACTTCCTCTGGTTGCAGAAGGGGCACCACCGATACGCGGCAGGCCAGGCGGCAGCGCAGCCGCATTGCCCATGCGGGAATTTCGGTTGCCAGCACATCCCGCAGGTCTCCGACACCGAGACCTCCTCGCCACAGGTCTCGCAGAGCCTCCCTGAGAGGAATCGGCTCGTACCGCTGCCGGACCTGGGCGGATTGAACCGGCGCCAGGCCACCTGATCGACACCGAGCACCGCCACCAGGTAATTCTCGTCCAGCCACGCGGCCTGACCGTACAGATCCTCACTGGGATGCCCGTCGCAAAGGACGAGGTGGGCCCGGTCCACCTGGGCGCTGCCTCGGCTCCTCAACGCGGCACGGATCAGCGGGGTGGCCGCTTGGTCGGAACCGCGCTGGGGCGGCATCATGCCGTGGCGGGCCGCGAAGACAACTCTGCCTTCCGCGTCGAGAAGCACCACGAGGCCGCTGCTGAGGAAGAACTCCGAGGCGCGCACACAACAGGCCTCCCGCGAGGCATGCGAGCTGCTGAGCAGTGCGACTACGTCGGCAGCCGTCGGCCCTGTTTTCCGCAGAGCGTCGGGAAGATGAGGCTCGGGGAGCAGGACACGGGCGGCGAAGGCATCGCACGCCTCTTCCTCCAGGGCTTCGGACTCGTTCCAACTCCAGTCGGACACGGGAGCCCTCAGACCGTAGTCGGACTGCTGCAGATGGTGCCCCAGTTCGTGCAGGGCGGCGAATGCTTGCTCGCGCGGCGACGCCCCACCGAGGTGTACGGAGGGAGGGACGGTCTCGGTGTTGTACTCGCCGTCCACCGAGCAAGGTCCCCAGCCGCTGTGCGGATCATGCATCCAAAGCTGGATCTCCGCCCTCCATGCGCGCAGCTCTACCAAAGTATTCGTCCGCAAGGCATCGAGTCGGCCCGGGTGACGCCGCTCCACTACAGCCAGTATCGCCTGCGCCCGCCCCGGCGCCATCGCGGAGAAATCCTGCCTCATCGCGCCTCCCTTACCCCTGGCCGGCCAGAAACCGCTTGAGGCGGGCATGCCGGTCCAGGGAACTGCCGCCGGGCTCCCGTGCGGGCAAGGCAAAATCGACGCGCCCAGTACGCCCCCGCCACGTTCTGACGTCGTACTGCGCGCCGAATCCGCTCGAACCCGCTCTCAGGCAGTCTTGGCTGTGCATCACCTCCGCCGCCACCGCGAGCACGTCCCTCCGGCCGCCCTTCGATCAACAATCCCAGCCCCTCCCTCACTTGCTGCCCGCAGATAAGCCTGAGAGCGTTCCAGCCCAGGAACTCATGGGCCGCAGCCGAGGGATCTGGGAGCAGGACCAGGGCGTACGCGTCTGCAGACAGCCTGTCGACGATCTCCGCAGCGCACAGGGCGACATCGACCTGATCCCCCGGAAGGATGAATGCACGTTGCGGGTCCGGCCTTGTCCTCGCAGTCACCGCTGACAGGCAGATCCACAAGGTCACAGTCCTTGGTGGCGATCTC
>NZ_FZOF01000009.1 GCF_900188405.1 Actinacidiphila glaucinigra
CTGATCCACCCCGAAGGGCTTTACCGTTCGACTTGCATGTGTTAAGCACGCCGCCAGCGTTCGTCCTGAGCCAGGATCAAACTCTCCGTGAATGTCTTCACGAGAGCGGCACCATCGGGAGGAATAATCCCGACGTGCCCAGCGTCCTCGCTGTGTATTTCTTCAAAGGAACCTCGACCATCCGAACGGATGGACGGGGTATCAACATATCTGGCGTTGACTTTTGGCACGCTGTTGAGTTCTCAAGGAACGGAAGCTTCCTTCGAGACCGTCTCACCGGCCCCTCCGGGCTTTCCCTTCGTTGTCTCCAGCTTAGCAGATCCGATTTCCTTCTCCGCCACCCTCTGGAGGGGGTTCGCCGTCCGGCTTTCGCTTTCCGGCTTTTCCGACTCTATCAGACCGTTTCCGGCCTGATCCCCAGTCAGCGGGGCTTGTCCTCCCGGCTGTTGGGCCGTTCCGACTGGTGAAACATTAGCGGACCGGTGGCGCCCGATGCCAATCGAGCAATTCCTTCGATCCTCATTCCGGAAAACGCACACGCGAACGAGACGACACGAAGCCGTTCGTCGAGATGGGTCTTACGGGATGGCTGCCCGGGGCCGGCCGGAGCCGGTGTTCACCGGCGGGCAACTCGGAGAACATTACGGATCCCCCGTACGTCTGTCAAACCGGGGCAGCAGGGTCAGTCCAGGTCCGTCAGGCGGCCGCCGGCGTCGGGCTGGTCGGCCTCGACGCGACGCAGGAGACGGGTCAGCAGGTCGCCGAGGACGTTGCGTTCGTCGGGGGCGAGGTCCTGGAGGAGGTCCGCCTCGAAGGCGGACGCCATGCGCATCGTCTCCAGCCACTTGCTGCGGCCGAGGTCGGTGAGCTCGACGATGACGCGGACGCGGTTGCGCTCGTCGCGCTCGCGGGTGACCAGTCCCTCCGAGACCATGCGGTCGATGCGGTGGGTCATGGCGGCCGGGGTGAGGCCGAGTCGCTTGGCGAGGTCGCCGGGGCCGAGGCGGTACGGACGGCCCACGACCACAAGGGCCTTGAGGACCTCCCACTCGGCGCTGGTGATGCCGACCGCCGACAGGTGCCGGCTGTAGCCCACGTTCATACGGCGGTTGAGCCTGCCCAGGGCCGTGACGATCTTCTCGACCTGGGGATCCACCTCGGGGTACTCGCGCTGGTAGATCGCGATCTGCTCGTCGAGGTCCAGCTCCTGCGGGGTGCCGGCGGAACCGTCGGATGCGCTCGTCATGGCAGGAGTGTCCCACGAAACTCGTTGGCCCTAAAGACTTCCGGCATGTACTGTTTAGCTTCGAAGTTTAAAGTTGAAGTCTTCATGTTCAAGAACTACTGACCTAAGGGGTGAGTGTGACCACCGCGATGGGCGCCGCGCTGCGCCGGATCCAGCTGGGCAACGCGCTGAGCGCGTTCGGCAACGGCTTCACCGTCCCGTTCCTGTTCGTCTACGTGGCGCAGGTACGGGATCTGGGAGCGGGCACGGCGGGCGTCGTACTGTCCGCGTTTGCCGTCGCCGCGCTCGCCGTGCTGCCGTTCACCGGTCGGACGATCGACCGGAACGGCCCGCTGCCCGTGCTGCTGGCCGGTGCGTTCGCGGCGGCGGTGGGCTCCATGGGCTTCGGGCTCGCGTCGAGCGCGCCCCTGGTGATCGCCGCTTCCGCGGTGATGGGCGCCGGCATCGCCGTGATGCAGCCTGCGCTGGCCACGCTCATCGTGTGGTGCTCCACGCCGAGGACGCGGTCGCGGGCCTTCGCCACACAGTTCTTCCTGAGCAACCTCGGGCTGGGGGTCGGCGGTCTGCTGGGCGGTCTGCTGGTCGACACCTCGCGTCCGGACTCCTTCACGCTGCTCTTCTCGATCGAGGCCGCGATGTTCGTCGTCCTCGGTGTCGTCGCGGCCTCCGTACGGCTGCCGAAGGCGGCGCGCATGGAGACGGTGCCGACGGAGAAGGCGGTCGGCGGCTGGCGGGCGCTGCTCGCCGACCGGGCGATGGTGCAGCTGTGCGTGCTGGGCGGGGTGCTGTTCTTCGCCTGCTACGGGCAGTTCGAGTCGGGGCTCTCGGCGTACGCGGTCGAGGTGACCAAGGTGTCGCCGGCGACGCTGGGCCTCGCCCTCGCGGCGAACACCGCGGCGATCGTGGTGGCGCAGTTCGCCGTCCTGCGGTCGGTGGAGCGGCGGCGGCGCAGCCGGGTGATCGCGGCTGTCGGTCTGCTGTGGGCCGTGGCGTGGGTGGTCGCGGGGCTCGCCGGGCTGACGGGCTCCGCGCACGGGGTCGCGACGGCGATGCTGATCGCCACGTACGCGCTGTTCGGGCTCGGCGAGGCGATGCTGTCGCCGACGGTCGCGCCGCTGGTGGCGGACATGTCGCCGGAGCGGATGGTCGGCCAGTACAACTCGGCGTTCGCGCTGGTGAAGCAGCTGGCGCTGGCCGTGGGTCCGGCGGTCGGCGGGCTGATGGCGGGCGGCGGGATGTACGCCGAGTACATCGTGATGCTGGTCGCGTGCTCGCTGGCGGTCACCGTGCTCTCGGTGCGGCTGGGCCGGCGCCTCACGGTCGGGCAGGACGCGCCGATGCGGGAGCCCGTGCTGGCGGCGTGATCCCCCGTCAGCCGGGGAGTGCGAACTCGCACCACACCGCCTTGCCGCCGCCGGGGGTCCGCCGGGATCCCCAGGCGGAGGCGATGGTGGCGATGATGGAGATGCCCCGGCCGGCCTCGTCGGCCGGTTCGGCGCGGCGGCGGCGCGGCAGGTGGTCGTCGCCGTCGGTGACCTCGATGATCAGGCGCCGGTCGGTACGGCGCAGCCGCAGTCGCATGGGCGGAACGCCGTGCTGGAGCGAGTTGGCGACCAGTTCGCTGGCGGCGAGGACGCCGAGGTCGACGAGTTCGACGGGGAAGCGCCAGGAGGTCAGCACACCCTGGGCGAAGGCGCGGGCGCGGGGGGCCGCCTCGATGCCGCCGAGCAGTTCCAGGGATGCGTTGCGGAACAGCTCGGAGTCGTTGCCCTCGCGCTGCGGGTACTGCATGACGAGCACGGCGACGTCGTCGGCATGCTCGGAGGTGACGCCGAGGGCGCGCAGCAGGCGGTCGCAGATGACCTGGGGGCTGCCGGTGGCGCCGGCGACGGCGTTCATCAGGGCGGACACGCCCTCGTCGATGTCCTCGCCGCGGCGCTCGATGAGGCCGTCGGTGTAGAGCACGGCGGTGGCGCCCGGCCCGAGGGGGACGGAGCCGGAGGTGTGGACCCAGCCGCCGGTGCCCAGCGGCGGTCCGGTGGGCTCGTCGGCTCGGCGGACGGTGCCGTCGGCGTCGCGGACGACGATCGGCAGGTGGCCGGCGGAGGCGTAGGCCAGCCGTCCCTCGCTGGGGTCGTGGACCGCGTAGACGCAGGTGGCGATCTGGGTGGCGTCGATCTCGGCGGCGAGTCCGTCGAGGAGCTGGATGACCTCGTGCGGGGGCAGGTCGAGGCGGGCGTAGGCGCGGACCGCGGTGCGGAGCTGGCCCATGACGGCGGCCGCGCGCACGCCGCGGCCCATGACGTCGCCGATGACGAGGGCGGTGCGGCCGGCGCCGAGGGTGATGACGTCGTACCAGTCGCCGCCGACGGCGGCGTCGGTGCCGCCGGGCTGGTAGGTGGCGGCGACGCGCAGGTCGTCGGGTTGTTCGAGCTCCTGGGGGAGCAGGCTGCGCTGGAGGGTGACGGCGGTCGCGTGGAGGCGGCGCTCGCTCTCGCGGAGCCGTTCGGCGGACTGGACCTGGTCGGTGACGTCGGTGGCGAAGACCAGGACGCCACCGGTGTCGCCGGCGTCCTTCACCGGGACGGGGCTGCAGGTGAGGGTGAAGTAGCCCTGACGAGTGGCGGTGGCGACCTTGCGGGCCTTGACGGTGCGGGGCTTGCCGCTGCGGAAGACCTGGTCCATCAGGGGGAGCAGGCCGAGTTCGGCGAGCTCGGGGAGGGACTCGCGGGCGGGCTCCCCCGGCGTGCGGGTGCCGAAGACCTCGGCCCACGCCTCGTTGACGTACCCGAGGTGGTGGGTGGGCCCGTGGGTGACCGCGATGAGGGCGGGCAGCCGGCCCAGCACCTCGCGTACGGGGAGGGCGTCGAGGGTGTGCGCCGGCGCGTCCGGGTGCTCGGCGGCCTCCCCGCGCGCTGCGGGTACCGCTCCGCCGGACGGGGGTTCGGCACCGGCGGCCGCCGCCTGGGCATTGCGTCGCTGTGTTCCGGGGAGCCGGGCGCTCCAACGCGTGAGGTTCAAACGTCCGATTCCTCGTATTTGTCACTCTTTGCAGGTGCTGGCGCACGCTTGGTCACGGGTCCAGTGTGGCCGACCCACCGCTCCGGGGGAATCGGCCACCGCATCCGCACTGGCGGTCAGGGCGCGTCGGGCTTTCGTCCGGTCTCCGCGGCGAGCTCGAACTCGGCGCGGGGGTTCTCCAGCGAACCGAGCGAGACGATCTCACGTTTGAAGAGCCCGGACAGGACCCATTCGGCCAGGATGCGCGCCTTGCGGTTGAAGGTGGGCATCCGGCTGAGGTGGTACGCGCGGTGCATGAACCAGGCGGGGTAGCCCTTGAGTTTGCGCCCGTAGACCTGCGCCACGCCCTTGTGGAGACCGAGCGAGGCGACCGATCCCGCGTACGCGTGACGGTAGTCGGTCAGGGGCTCGCCGCGCAGGCTCGCGACGATGTTGTCGGCCAGGACGCGCGCCTGGCGCAGGGCGTGCTGGGCGTTGGGCGCGCAGAGTGCCCCGGGGTCGTCGGAGGTGAGGTCCGGGACGGCGGCGGCGTCGCCCGCGGACCAGGCGCCCTCGGTGCCGGCGATGCGCAGGTCCGCGGTGCACTCGATCCGGCCACGGCCGCCCAGCGGCAGATCGGTGCGGGACAGCACGGGGTGCGGTTTGACGCCGGCCGTCCACACCAGGGTGCGGGTGGGCACGCGGGAGCCGTCGTCGAGGGCGGCGACGCGGTTCTCGCAGGACTCCAGCCGGGTGTTCAGGCGGATGTCGACGTTGCGGCCGCGCAGCTCGCGGATGGCGTACCGGCCCATCTCCTCGCCGACCTCGGGGAGGATGCGGTCGGTGGCCTCGACCAGGATCCACCTCAGGTCGTCGGCCTCGACGTTGTGGTAGTAGCGCACGGCGTAGCGCGCCATGTCCTCCAGCTCGCCGAGCGCCTCCACGCCCGCGTAGCCGCCGCCGACGAAGACAAAGGTCAGGGCAGCGTCGCGGACCTCGACGTCCCGGGTGGAGGAGGCGATGTCGAGCTGCTCCAGGACGTGGTTGCGCAGCCCGATGGCCTCCTCGACGGTCTTGAAGCCGATGCCGTGCTCGGCGAGGCCGGGGATGGGCAGGGTGCGGGAGACCGAGCCGGGTGCCAGCACCAGGTGGTCGTACGGCAGCTCCAGGGCGACGGAGCCCTCCTCCTCGGTGGCGAGGGTGGTGAGCGTGGCGACCCGCTTGCCGTGGTCGATGCGCCGGGCCTCGCCGATGACCAGCGTGCAGCGGTCCAGGACGCGGCGCAGCGGCACCACCACGTGGCGGGGCGAGATGGAGCCCGCGGCCGCCTCGGGCAGGAAGGGCTGGTAGGTCATGTAGGGCTGCGGTTCGACCACGACGATTTCCGCTTCGTCGTGTTTCAGCCTGCGCTGCAGCCGCAAAGCGGTGTACATGCCCACATAACCGCCGCCGACGACGAGGATGCGCGGGATACCGGATTCTTCTGCCGCGCCGGACGGCCCCTTGAGTGCTGCCATCGTTCCATGAGGCAATGGGCCATCGGGGTTTGTCCACAGGGCGGACGGCAATGAATGGCCGAATCCTGTTCTCCGGCAGGTCACGGGCGGGTTTCTGACCGGTGTGAAGTGCCCGAAGGGAGAATCGGCGGCCCGGGTACTCCGATCGTGGGTGGGTTCCCCCTTCATTCTTGACCGGGGCTCAACTATGTTCGTATCCCGCCGGGGTGCTCGCGCGGCGCAGTCCGCCGCCTTCCGGCGATCATGGGGTGGGGAGTCTCCGGGGGGAGACGCGATTAACCGGGGGATACACATATGCATATTCAGGACCCGCAATGGGCGATGACCGCGACCGTCAGCGGCCATCCCGATCCGGACGTGCGCGGTGGCGGCGGGGGCCGTACGTCCCCGCTGCGGGTGGACGCACAGCGCAACCTCGAGCACGTCCTGAGGGCCGCGCGCGAGGTCTTCGGCGAGCTGGGGTACGGCGCGCCGATGGAGGACGTGGCGCGGCGGGCCCGGGTGGGCGTCGGCACCGTCTACCGGCGCTTCCCCAGCAAGGACGTGCTGGTACGGCGCATAGCCGAGGAGGAGACGGCACGGCTGACGGAGCAGGCGCGCTCGGCCCTGGGCCAGGAGGAGGAGGCCTGGTCGGCGCTGTCCCGCTTCCTGCGCACGTCGGTGGCCTCCGGCGCCGGGCGGCTGCTGCCGCCGCAGGTGCTGCAGGTGCAGCCGGCCGGTGCGGCCGAAGGGGCGCGGGTGCCGCAGCAGCGCGGCGGGGCCGACGACATCACGTCGGGCGCCGGGATCACCGCCCTCCTGGACGTAGTCGGGCAGCTGGTGGAGCGGGCACGGGCGGCCGGTGAGCTGCGCGTGGACGTGTCGGTGGCCGACGTGCTGCTGGTGATCGCCACCGCGGCGCCGTCGCTGCCGGACCCGGCCCAGCAGGCCGCCGCCTCGGCCCGGTTGCTGGACATCCTGCTGGAGGGACTGCGGTCCCGTCCGGGGGCGTGACGCTGACCCGTTCAGGTGATGACCCGCTTCCGGGGGGTGAAACTCCCCGGACGGGTGGTTCTGATGCTTGACAGGTCGTCGGACGGTAAGGGTGTGCCACTCTTACGCCCGTGGATGAAGGAAACGGGGAGTCCGGTCCGCCCGCGGAGGCTGGGGCGGACTCCGGTGGGGGTCCGCCGTCCGGCCGCGTACCGGAGCAGCGGGAGCCGCTCGCGGAGCGTCTCCCCGAGGCCGCGGACGCTCCCGGGACGCAGTTGTCCGACGCCGACCTGGTCGCCCGGGTGCGCGGCGGCGACGACAGCGCGTACGAGGAGCTGTACCGGCGGCACGTGGCGGCCGTGCGACGGTACGCACGCGGCTGCTGCCGTGACCGGCACACCGCCGAGGACCTGACCGGCGAGGTCTTCGCCCGTACGCTGCAGGCGATCCGCGGCGGCAGCGGTCCGGACGCCGCGGTGCGCGCCTACCTGCTCACCACGGTGCGGCGGGTGGCCGCGTCCTGGGGCAGCACGGCCAAGCGGGAGCAACTGGTCGACGACTTCGCGGTGTTCGCGGTCACCTCGGCCGGCGCCGCGGCCGCCGAGGGCACCCAGGAGCTGGGCGCGGACGTACGGGCCATGCACGAGGCCGAACGCTCCCTGGCCATCCAGGCCTTCCGTACCCTCCCCGAACGCTGGCAGGCGGTGCTGTGGCACACCGCGGTCGAGGAGGAGTCGCCCAGCAAGGTCGCGCCGCTGCTCGGGCTGACGGCCAACGCCACGGCCGTACTGGCGCACCGGGCCCGCGAGGGACTGCGCCAGGCCTACCTGCAGGCGCATGTGTCGTCCACGCTGACCGCCGAGGGGTCCTGCGCCCGCTACGCGGACCGGCTCGGCGCCCACGCCCGCGGCGGACTGCGGATGCGGGCCGACCGGGAGCTGCGCAAGCACCTGGAGGAGTGTGCCAACTGCCGCCTGGCGGCGGCGGAGCTGGCGGACGTGAACGCGGCGCTCAAGGGGCTGCTGCCGGTCGCGGTCGTCGGCTGGTTCGGCGCCGCGTACGCGGCCAAGGCGGCGGGCATCGCCGCGGGCGGTGCGGCGGCCGGTGCCGGCGCGGGCGCCGCGGCAGCCGCCGCTTCGGGCGGCTCGGGCGGTGGTGCGGCGGCGGGCGCCGGTGGTGCGGCGGCCGCGGAAGGGGCCGCCGCACCGGTGAAGATCGCCGTCGCCGCTGGGCTGGCGCTCGCGGCGGCCGGTGCCGTGGTGGCGATCGCCCTGACCGGGGACGACAGCACGCCCCGGCCGCAGGCGCAGAGCAAGCCCTCGGCCGCGCCGGCCGTACCGGCGCCGTCGCCCACGCCCACCCCCTCGGCGTCGCGGCCCTCCCCCGCGCCGAGCCCGACGCCGTCCGTCCCGGCCCCCGTGGCCGTCGCCCCGACCCCGGCGCCTGCGGCGCGTCCCGTCGAGGAACCGGCGCCCACGCCCAGTGAGCCGCCCGCCGCGTCCCCCAGCCGTACCCCGGAGCCCACTCCCACGCCCACGCCCACTCCGACGCCGACCCCGGTGCCCGATCCGGTGGTCCACCGGCTGAGCGGGCTCGGCTACGGCGTCGCCGGCCGCTCGGACCGGCCCACGATCCGGCTCGGCAACTGGGTCTGGCAGCGCTGGGGCCTCCGCGTCGGCGGCACGCGCTACCCCGACGGCATCACCGTCGGCGCGCCGTCCACCGTCACCATCGACCTCAACCGCTCCTGCACCGCCTTCGACGCCGTGGTCGGCATCGACGACCTCGCGCTGGGCTTCGGCGCGGCGCGCTTCTCGGTCCACGGCGACCACGGGCAACTGTGGCGTTCCGAGGTGCTGCGCGGCGGTGACCCCGGGGTGCCGGTGCACGTGCCGATCGCCGGCAACAGCACCATCCGGCTGAAGGTCGAACCGACGCGCAGGTTCCACGTGGTGAACGTCGCGGACTGGGCGGTGTCCCGGATCACCTGCGACTGAGACGTGCCGCCGCTCCCCGCCGGTTCAGCCGGCCGGGACCTCGCACGCGCCGTCGGTGCAGGCGTCGGCCGCGGGGGCGGCCGGTACGGCGCCGGTCTCCTGGGCGACCTGCTCCAGCACGCGCAGGAAGGTCGAGGACTCCTGGCCGCCCTGGACGGCCCACTTGCCCTCGAAGACGAAGGTCGGGACGGCGTTCACGCCGATGGCGCGGGCGTCGTCCATCTCGGCGAGCACCTCCGCGCGGCCCTCGTCGGAGGCGAGGAACACGGCCGCGCGGTCGCGGTCCAGTCCCGCCTCGGCGGCGAGCGCGGCCAGCGTGTCGCGGTCGCCGACGTCGGCGCCCTCGGCGAAGTGCGCCACGAGCAGCCGGTCCTTGAGCGCGGCCTGCTCCTTGGCGCCGTACGCGTTCAGGGCGTGCCACAGCAGGCGGTGGGCGAGCAGGGTGTTGTTCTCGATGGCGCGGTCGAAGTCGAAGGCCAGACCCTCGGCGCGGCCGAGCTCCTCCAGGCGGGCGTCCATCGCCGCGGACTGCGGGCCGTAGCGCTCGTTGAGGTAGGCACGGTGGGACTCCGGGGTCTCCGACTTGTCGGGGGCGAGCTGGAAGGGGCGGTAGACCACCTCGACCTGGTCGGCCTGCGGGAAGGCGGCGAGCGCCCGCTCGAAGCGGCGCTTGCCGACATAGCACCAGGGGCAGGCGATGTCGCTGTAGATCTCGACCTTCATGCTCTCTCCGTCACCGAAATCAGCGGTTGAATCCTCAAGGATGCAACGAGGAGGCCGTCCCCGGCCATTCCCCGGCACCGATCTCCCGGCGCCGTTCTCCCGCGCGGTCAGGCGGTCGCCTCGGCCAGCAGCGCGTGGGCGCCCTCGCCGCCCAGTTCCCGGCCGCCGGCGCGGGCCCGCTCGTACGGGCCGTCCTCGAGCGCCGCGCGGGCCAGTGCCTCCGCCGCGCGTACCCCCTCCTCCTCGGGGACCGGACGCGGCAGCCCCGCCCGGAGCCCGTCGGCCGCACCGTGCAGCCGGGCGGCCCGTACGGGATCACCGAGGGCGAGCAGCACCTCGGCGGCGTACTCGACGGCCGACGCCAGCCGCGGTTCGGCGCAGAAGCCGTCGAGCCCCGCGCGCAGCGCCACCGCGAATCCGGCCAGGGCGCCCGCCGTGTCGCCCTCGGCGGCGGCGACCCTGGCCGAGAGGCTCGCCACCAGCAGCTCGAAGTCCGGCGGTGGCGTGCCCATCCGTCCTTCGCCGTGCGCGAGTTCGACCAGCCTCCGGGCCTCCCGGTGGTCGCCGCGGCGCAGCAGGATCGTCGCCAGCAGCGCGCGGATGTAGGCGCGGGCGTCCCACACCCCGTACTGCTCGGCCTCCTCGGCCGCCTGGCGCAGCAGCTTCTCGGCGGCGTCGTCATCGCCTTCCCGGTGGGCCAGTTCGCCGAGGCGGGAACGGACGAAGATGCCCTCCACGTGCGCGCCCAGCTCACCGCCGAGCCGCAGCGCCTCCTCCAGATCCGCGCGGGCCGCCGCGTAGTCGCCGTACGCCAGCGCCATCTCGGCGCCGGCCTCGCAGACCTGGGCGCGCATCCAGCGGTCGCCGAGCCGCTCGCTGAGCTCCAGCAGCTCCGGCCAGTCGGCGGCGGCCCGCGGGAGCCCGCCGGGGAGGTCGATCGTGATGTGCGTACGGAACATCAGCGCGGCCGCGAGCTCCCACTCGCCGCCGTACGTGCGGCACGCGGCCACCATGGCGTCCGCGTGGCCCCGGATCGCCTCGTGGCGGCCCACGACGTAGTCGGAGAACGGCCACAGGATGCCCGGGAAGCGGGTCGAGTGCGGGCTCGGCACGCTGTAGACCTCGATGATCCTCGACGCCAGCGCCAGCATCTGCGGGCTCTGCATCTCCTCGCGGGGCGTGGTGTCGCTGACCACGAACAGATGGAGCAGCCGCAGGCTCATCCGCGGCCAGAAACCGGGGGCGCCCGGATCGTCCGGCAGTTCGGACATCGCGATGAGCCGGACGAGCCACTCCCGCGCCTCGTCACGGAAGTTGCGCAGCCACCAGAACCAGCCCATGGCCAGGGCCAGGGCGATCGCCTCGTCCTCGTCCCCCGCGTCGATCGTCCGGCGCAGCACGGCCCGGACGTTGTCCAGGTCGGCCTCCACGCGCGCCGCCCAGACCAGCTGGTCGGGGCCGCGCATGGCGGAGTCGGCGGTGCGGGCGAAGTCCGTGAAGTACGCGGTGTGCCTGCGGGCCGCCTCCGCCAGGTCGGCGGGGTCGTCCGCGGCGCGCTCGGCGGCGTACTCGTGGATCGTCTCCAGCAGCCGGTAGCGCACCTCCTGCGCACCGTGGTCCACGACGACCAGGGACTTGTCGACGAGCTGGCCGATCAGCTCCAGCGCCTCCTCCCCGCACACAGCCTCCGCCGCCTGCAGCGTGCAGCCGCCGGCGAAGACGCTGAGCCGGCGCAGCGCCGTGCGCTCCGCCCCACCGAGCAGGTCCCAGCTCCAGTCGACGACCGCGCGCAGCGTCTGCTGGCGGGGCAGCGCGGTGCGGCTGCCGCCGGTCAGCAGCCGGAAGCGGTCGTCGAGGCGGGCCGCGATCTGCCGCGGGGTGAGCACCCTCAACCGGGCGGCGGCCAGTTCGATGGCCAGCGGCAGCCCGTCGAGGCGGCGGCAGATCTCGTCCACCGCCTCCGAGTGGTCGCGGTCCGCGTCGAAGCCCGGGCGTACGGCCGCCGCCCGCTCCACGAACAGCCGGTGCGCGGTCGGCAGCGGCAGCGGCTCGACCGGGCGCACCGTCTCGCCGGGCAGGCCCAGCGGCTCCCGGCTCGTGGCGAGCACGGTCACCCCTGGGCAGGCGGCGAGCAGTTGGTCGGTGAGCGCGGCCGCGGCGTCGATGACGTGCTCGCAGTTGTCGAGCACCAGCAGCATGCGGCGCTGCGCGCAGTGCTCCAGCAGCCGCGCGGCCGGGTCGGCCTCCTGGCCCGCGCTGCGCACCTCGCGGGCGGCGGCCAGCACGGCCGTGTCACGGCGCCCGATCGCGCTCAGCACGGCGTCCGGTACGGCGGCCGGGCGGTCCAGCGGGGCGAACTCCGCCAGCCACACCCCGTCCGGGTAGGCCGAGGAGCCGGTCACGGCGGCCGCGGCCTCCTGCGACAACCGGGTCTTGCCGGAGCCGCCGGGCCCGGTCAGCGTCACCAGGCGGTGCGTGCCGTCGGTCAGGCTCGCGCGCAGCGTGCCGAGTTCGGCCTCGCGGCCGACGAAACTGGTCAGGCGGGCCCGCAGGTTCCCGGTGCGGGGCGGGGTGGCGGAGGTGGGGGGCGCCGTTCGGGGTTCCGCGGAGAGCAGCTGGGCGTGCAGGGTCCGCAGTTCCGGGCCCGGGTCGGTGCCGAGGCGGTCGGCGAGGGCCAGGCGGGTGTCCTCGTACGCGGCCAGGGCGTCGGCGGGGCGGCCCGCCGCGCGCAGCGCGCGTATCAACTGCGCCCGGAACGGCTCGTGCAGCGGGTGCTCGGCGACCAGCCCGCGCAGTTGCGGCAGCAGTTCGGCGGCGCGGCCGAGCGCGAGGCACGCCTCGATGCGGCGGTACGTCGCGGACAGCCGCAGGTCCTCCGCCCGGGCGGCGGCCGAACCCCGGTCCGGCAGGTCCGCCAGCGCGGGGCCGCGCCACAGCGCGAGCGCGGACTCCAGGGTCTCCGCGGCGCCGGCGGGGTCGCCGGCGTCGAGGGCGGCGCCGCCCTCGCGCACGAGGCGCTCGAAGAGGTGGAGGTCGACGTCGTCCGGGGTGTCCGTGAGCAGGCGGTAGCCGGCGGGGCCCGAGGCGATGGTGTCCCTGGCGCCGTCCGTGTCCCGGGGCCCGAGGGCGCGGCGCAGCCTCGACACGAGCGCCTGCAGCGCGCCGGAGGCGTCCTGGGGCGGCCCGTCGCCCTCGCCGCCCCACACCTCGGCGATCAGGGCGTCCGGGGACACCGCGTGCGGGGCGTTCAGCGCGAGTGCGGCCAGCAGGGCCCGCAGTCGCTTGCCGCTGCCCAGGGACACGGGCGCGCCGCGGGGGCCGCGCGCCTCCGTGGCGCCGAGGATCAGGTACCGCACAGGGTCATTCTTACGGTGCGGGCCCTGCGGTGCGAAGCGGTTTGCTCGTGCCCGGCGCGGTTACGGCTGCGCCGGGCTGCCCGGTGGTTGGGTGCGGGTGCGTTGCGCCTGCGGCGGGCGGTTCTCCCACCCTCCCGCCCTCCCCCAGCCTTCGGCCGGGGGGACCCCCACCCGGCGCGGTTGGTGCGGGCCTGCGCGCGTGCGTGGTGGGCCGGGTGCGGGGCCTCCGGGGCTGCACGTCCTGGACTGGGTTATTTACGTGCATGGCGGGCGGTCCATGTCCGAGTCCCGGATGCCGCACACAAATATCCCGCAGCGTCCAGAACATCCACCCCTACGACCCCGCCCCCTCCGTATCCGTGGGCGACTGACGGCCGGTGGGAGGTGATGGGGTACACCCCTCTCCGCACGGCTGGAGGCTGCCCCAGCAGGGGTTCACCCGGCCGAAGGCCGAGCAAGGATGCGCGGACCGGTGGCGCGGCCGACTCGCCGGCATCGAGCCGGATGGTGTCGGCGTCGAGTGACGCGTGCAGCAACCACCGATGTCGTTCCGATCGCTCGACAGCACCTCGAAGCACTCGCAGACGCGGGTTACGGCGGGTGCGCCACCCACCGGCAGTATGCGTGGCAACCGGCCGTCTGCACCCGCGGACGGCAACGAGACCCAGGCCCAAAGGAAAGGCGACCCGCTCCGGCGCTTGAACCCGTGCCGCCCACGACCCGCACACGGCGGACAAGCCCCGCCCCCACCCTCCCCTCCGCAGCCGGCGCCTTGCGCCCGCAGGGCGCGAGACGGCGCGACAGCCGGACACGGACACCCGCACCACGCCGCACCCTGTCGACCCGGTAGCGGGCCTACACCAGCCGGCGGGCTCCCACCGACGGCACCGCGGTGAAGACCCGCGGATCGCGGTGACCGGCCGTGGCGAAGGCGCCGGCGATCGCCTCGGCGGTCTTCTCCGCCGCGGACTCCTCCACCAGCACGATCGCCGAACCACCGAAGCCGCCGCCCGTCATACGCGCGCCGAGGGCGCCCACCTCCACACCGGCCGACACCGGACCGCTCCGGCCGCTCTGGGGGTCCCCCCGGCCGAAGGCTGGGGGAGTGCGCCGGCGCGGCATCGGCCCCAAACGTACGCAGCGAGGCGGTCACTGACCGCGCCGGATGGGGGTCCCCCCGGCCGAAGGCTGGGGGAGGGAGGAAGGGCGGGGAAACCGCCCGCCGCAGGCGCAAACAGCCCGCACACAACAACGGACCGCAACCACAACCCACCCGCATAGACGCCCTAGCGGCCGCCACCGCCCCCGCGATCCTCGTCCTCCTCGCGCCCGCCGAGCAACTCGTCCGCAAGGGACGGAAGGTCGTCGAGCGGGGTCTCCTCGGCCCACGAGGGCCGCGGCCGGGGGCGGCGCCCCTCCTCGGACACGGACGGCATCTCCCGCGTGCGCTCGTTCTCCGGGTCCCGCGGCGCCGCCTTGGGTCCCTCCGGCCGGAAGATGCCGGGCGGCACACGGTCCTCGGCGGGGACGGCCGGCAGGACGGCGGTCTCGTCCGCCGCGCCGGGGGCGACCGGGGGCAGGACCGCCGTCTCCTCCACGTCGGCGGGCGCGGCAGGCGCGGCGGGCCGCGGCGTCTCGGCCGGCTTCGTGAAGTCGGGGAATGCCGGCTTGACCGACGGCAGGACCGCCGTCTCGTCGTCCACGGGCACCGCGCGGAGCACCGCGGTCTCCGCGTCCCCGGTCGACGCGGCCGACGCGGCCGACGGCGACTGCGGGCGGGGCGTCTCGACGGTCTTCGTCGCGTCCTCCGCCTCGATGCGGGCCTGCTCGGCCCGCATCAGGGCCTCCTCGGCCTTGCGCTGGCGCTCCAGGCGGCGCTCCTCGGCCTCGGCGCGGAGGCGGGCCTCCTCCTCGGCCTGGCGGCGCAGCCGTTCGTGCTCCTCGCGGCGGACGCGCTCCTCGGCCTCGCGGCGGGCGCGCTCCTCCTCCGCCTGCCTGCGGGCCTCCTCGGCCTGCCTGCGGGCCTCCTCCGCCGCGGCTTCCTCCGCCTGGCGGCGGGCCTCCTCCTCGGCGAGGCGGCGGCGTTCCTCCTCCTCCGCGCGGAGCTTCTCCAGCTGGGCCTGGCGCTCGCGTTCAAGCCGCTCCTCCTCGGCCCGGCGGGCGGCCTCCTCCTCGGCGCGGAGACGGGCTTCCTCCTCGGCCTGGCGGCGGGCCTCCTCGCGGGCCTCGATCTCCTTCTCCGACAGGGGGAGGATCTCGTCGAGACGGTGCCGTATCACCGTCGTGACGGCCTCCGGCTCCTGGGCCGCGTCGACGACCAGGTAGCGGGCGGGGTCGGCCGCGGCGAGCGTGAGGAATCCGGTGCGCACGCGGTCGTGGAACTCCGCGGGCTCGGACTCGAGCCGGTCGGGCGCCTCGGTGAAGCGCTCGCGTGCCGCCTCGGGGGTGACGTCGAGCAGGACGGTCAGGTGCGGGACGAGTCCGTCCGTCGCCCAGCGGGAGATGCGGGCGATCTCGGTCGGCGCGAGGTCGCGCCCGGCGCCCTGGTAGGCGACGGACGAGTCGATGTAGCGGTCGGAGATGACGACCGCGCCGCGCTCCAGCGCGGGGCGTACGACGGTGTCGACGTGCTCGGCCCGGTCTGCGGCGTACAGCAGGGCCTCCGCGCGGTGGGACAGCCCGCCGCTGGAGACGTCGAGCAGGATCGAGCGGAGCCGCTTGCCGACGGCCGTGGCGCCCGGCTCGCGGGTGACGACGACCTCGTGGCCCTTGCCGCGGATCCATTCGGCGACGGCCTCGACCTGGGTGGACTTGCCGGCCCCGTCGCCGCCCTCGACGGCGATGAAGAAGCCGGTGGGGGCGGGCGCCTGCTCGGGGTCGCCGCCGCGCAGGGACTCGCGCAGGTCGCGGCGGAGGGGCACGCCCTGGCGGTCGTCGGTCTTGCCGAGGACGAGCGCCGCGACGGGCAGCAGCAGGGCGCCGATGAGCATGAGAGCGTACGCGGCGCCGCCGTGGTCGAAGGTGAAGTGGCCGTTGACGACGCGGTGCGGGCCGATGCCGCCGGCCAGCAGGGGGGCGCCGACGGCGCCGACCGCCATCAGCAGGTGCGCGACCGCGTGCAGGTGGTCGGTGGCACGGCCCCGGCGGGACTCCTCGGTCTCCTGGTCCACCAGGACGTGCCCGGTGTTGGCCGTGATCCCGGCCGCGACGCCGGCGAGCAGCGCCAGCAGCAGCACGGTCGTCGGGTCGGGCACGATGCCGGCCAGCAGCAGGGCCAGACCGGTGACGGCGATGGCGATGGCGAGCAGGCGCCGCCGGGACAGGCCCGGCAGGGTGCGCGGGGCGATCCGGATGCCGAGCACGGGGCCGGCGGTGAGCGCCAGCACGAGCAGGCCGTAGCCGACCGGGCCCCCGCCGAGGTCGGCGGCGTGCAGCACGGCGAGCGCCACGGCGGCGGCGATGGCGCCGGCGACGGTGGCGGTGCCGAGCACGAGCAACGGTACGGCGCCGGTGCGCCCGCGGTCGTTGCTGCGCAGGCCCTGCAGCGGGGAGTGCGGCGGGGTGGCCTGGTCGCCCGGCAGTTGCAGCAGGTAGAGGACGGCGCCGGAGGCGGCGAACAGCCCTGCGGCGACATAGGAGGCGAGCGCGGCCTGGTGCAGGCCGAACCAGTCGACGCCGAGGCCGATCAGGTTGCCGACGAGCGTGACGACGACGAGGCTCGCGGCGGCGATCGGGAAGGCGACGAAGCCGGTGCGCTGGTCGAGGCGGCGCAGCGCGTCGAGGCGGTCGGGCAGCGGACGTACCGTTCCTGCGCCCGGCGCGGGCGCGGGCAGCAGACCGGGGGCGGCGCCGTCCTTGGCGACGGTCCACAGCCGCTCGGCCACTCCGGTGACGAAGACGGTGACCAGCAGCCAGGCGACGGCATCGGCCGGCACCCAGTCGATCCACAGCGGGGCGACGATCAGCAGCGCGAGGCGTACGACATCGGAGCCGATCATCGTCCACCGGCGGTCGAGCACGCCGCCTGGCCCGGTGAGGGAGCCCAGCGGGCCGAGCAGTACGGCGCCGAAGAGCAGGGCGGCGAGCAGGCGCGCCCCGAAGACGGCCGCGACGGCGAAGGCCGCACCGCGGTATCCGCCGCCGAAGGACTCGGCGCCTGCGGCGGCCTGTGCCGTCAGGACGACCAGGACCAGCAGGGCCAGCCGGTCGCCGACGGTGCCGGTCAGCTGGGCGCCCCACAGCTTGCGCAGGGGCGGGATCTTCAGGAGCGCTCCCACGGCTCGCTGCCGTGAGTCGGCCTCGAGTTCGTCGGCGAACGTGTCCGTTGGCTGCTCGGATCGCGTCATTCCGCCAGCCTATCGGGACCCGGTGCCGTCCCGGAGGGCGCCTGCCGGGACCGCACCGGGTGTGCGGTCCCCGCGGGGACTACTCGGCGGGCTTCGCCGCCGCGGACGCGGCCTTCTTCGCCGTGGTCGTAGCCTTGGCGGCGGTCTTCTTGGCGGTCGTCTTGGCCGCCGCGGTCTTCTTCGCCGCGGTGGTCTTGGCGGCCGTCTTCTTCGCCACGGTCTTCGCCGCGGTCTTGGTCGCGGTCGCCTTCTTCGCCGGGGCCTTCTTCGCCGTCTTCTTGGCGGGGGCCTTGGCCCGCTTCTCGGCGAGCAGTTCGAAGCCGCGCTCGGGCGTGATCGTCTCGACGTCGTCGTCGCGGCGAAGTGTGGCGTTGGTCTCGCCGTCGGTGACGTACGGGCCGAAGCGGCCGTCCTTGACGACGACGGGGCGCTCGCTGACCGGGTCGGTGCCCAGCTCCTTCAGCGGGGGCTTGGCGGCGGCGCGGCCGCGCACCTTCGGCTGGGCGTAGATCGCCAGGGCCTGGTCGAGGGTGATCGTGAAGAGCTGGTCCTCGGTCTCCAGGGAGCGCGAGTCGGTGCCCTTCTTCAGGTACGGGCCGTAGCGGCCGTTCTGCGCGGTGATCTCGACGCCCTCGGCGTCGGCGCCGACGATGCGCGGCAGCGACATCAGCTTGAGCGCGTCCTGGAGGGTCACCGTGTCGAGTGACATCGACTTGAAGAGGGAGGCGGTACGCGGCTTGACCGCGTTCTTGCCGGTCTTCGGGGTGCCCTCGGGGAGGATCTCGGTGACGTACGGGCCGTAGCGGCCGTCCTTGGCCACGATCTGGCGACCGGTCTCCGGGTCGGCGCCCAGCTCGAAGTCGCCGCTCGGCTTGTTGAGCAGTTCCTCGGCGAGCTCGACGGTCAGCTCGTCCGGCGGCATGTCGTCGGGGACGTCGGCGCGCTGCCCGGTCTCGCCCTCGGCCTCGCCGGCCTTCTCCACGTACGGGCCGTAACGGCCGACGCGCAGCACGATGCCGTTGCCGACGGGGAAGGAGGAGACCTCACGGGCGTCGATGGCGCCGAGGTCCTCAACCAGCTCCTTCAGGCCGCCGAGGTGGTCGCCGTCGCCGTTGCCGGCGTCGGCGGCGCCGCCGACCGGGGTCTCGCCCTCGCCGAAGTAGAAGCGCCGCAGCCACGGCACGGCCTGGGCCTCGCCGCGGGCGATGCGGTCGAGGTCGTCCTCCATCCTGGCGGTGAAGTCGTAGTCGACGAGCCGGCCGAAGTGCTTCTCCAGCAGGCCGACGACGGCGAAGGAGAGGAAGGACGGCACCAGGGCCGTGCCCTTCTTGAAGACGTAGCCGCGGTCGAGGATGGTGCCGATGATCGACGCGTACGTCGACGGGCGTCCGATCTCGCGCTCTTCCAGCTCCTTGACCAGCGAGGCCTCGGTGTAGCGGGCGGGCGGCTTGGTGGCGTGGCCGTCGGCGGTGATGTCGCGCGCGGAGAGCGCGTCACCCTCGGTGACGGCGGGCAGCCGGCGCTCGCTGCTGTCGAGCTCGGCGTTGGGGTCGTCGGCACCCTCGACGTAGGCCTTCATGAAGCCGTGGAAGGTGATGATCTTGCCGGAGGCGGAGAACTCGACGTCCCGGCCGTCGGTGGCGCGGCCGCCGACCTTGACGGTGACGGACTGCCCGACCGCGTCCTTCATCTGGGAGGCGACGGTGCGCATCCAGATCAGCTCGTACAGGCGGAACTGGTCGCCGGTGAGGCCCGTCTCGGCCGGGGTGCGGAAACGATCACCCGATGGGCGGATCGCCTCGTGCGCCTCCTGGGCGTTCTTGACCTTGCCCGCGTAGACGCGGGGCTTGTCCGGCAGGTAGTCCGCGCCGTAGAGCTGGGTGACCTGGGCCCGGGCGGCGCTGATCGCGGTCTCCGACAGGGTCGTGGAGTCCGTACGCATGTAGGTGATGAAGCCGTTCTCGTACAGCTTCTGGGCGACCTGCATGGTGGCCTTGGCGCCGAAGCCGAGCTTGCGGCTGGCCTCCTGCTGCAGGGTCGTGGTGCGGAAGGGCGCGTACGGCGAACGGCGGTACGGCTTGGACTCGACCGAGCGGACGGAGAAGGCGGCGCCCTCCAGGGCGGCGGCGAGCGCGCGGGCGGCGGCCTCGTCCAGGTGGAGGACGCCCGCACCCTCCCTGAGCTGCCCGGTCGACCCGAAGTCGCGGCCCTGGGCGACGCGCTTCCCGTCGACGGCGTTGAGCTTGGCGCCGAAGGTGCCGGGGTCGGTGGCATCGCCGGAGCGGCCGGTGGCGAAGGTCGCGGACAGGTCCCAGTACTCGGCGGAGCGGAAGGCGATGCGCTCACGCTCGCGCTGGACGACGAGCCGGGTGGCGACGGACTGGACACGGCCGGCCGACAGGCGCGGCATGACCTTCTTCCACAGGACCGGCGAGACCTCGTAGCCGTAGAGGCGGTCGAGGATGCGGCGGGTCTCCTGGGCGTCGACGAGGGTCTGGTTCAGCTCGCGCGGGTTGCGGACGGCTTCCTGGATGGCGTCCTTGGTGATCTCGTGGAAGACCATCCGGCGGACCGGGACCTTGGGCTTGAGGACTTCCTGCAGGTGCCAGGCGATGGCCTCGCCCTCGCGGTCCTCATCGGTGGCGAGCAGGAGCTCGTCGGACTCCTTGAGCAGGTCCTTCAGCTTCTTGACCTGGGCCTTCTTGTCCGCGTTGACGACGTAGATCGGCTGGAACTCGCTGTCGACGTTGACGCCGAGCCGCGCCCACGGCTGGCCCTTGTACTCCGCCGGCACTTCGGCGGCCCCGTTCGGGAGGTCGCGGATGTGCCCGACGCTGGCCTCGACGACATAGCCGGGGCCGAGGTAGCCCTTGATCGTCTTCGCCTTGGCAGGCGACTCGACGATCACGAGTCGGCGGCCGCTGCCCTGTGCGGTCTCGCGGGTCGGGGACAACTTCGCTCTTCTCTCCGGGTCGAAGGTGGTCTCGCTGCGGAGTGTGACCGTACATCCCGGTCCCGTGTCAAACGGGAAAAGTCCGCAACGCCACTCGAACGGTAACCCGACAAGCGTCCTGTCTGCCGCACGGACTGCCGCCCATGTCCGATTTGCCCAGCTCAGAGGATCAGGAACAGCCAAACCCCGACAAGAAGCGAAACCACTCCGAAGAAACCCGCCACGGCGACAGACGCCGGGCCCCCTCCCTGGACCACCGGCAGGTGCCTCAGCGACCGGGTGACGGTCCAGGCCAGAAGGGCCGCCCCGAAAACCGCGAAGACCGTCCCGGCGAAGATCCCTGGCACCGTTTCCATGTACATGCCCCCCGGATCCCTCTTGTGCTCCATGACCGGCCCGCAGCCTCGGAGAGTGGCACGCCGCGGCGACAGTGGGAAGAACCCACGGTGAACGCCGCCCGAAAAGGGCTGGCCGATTCCTTTCGCTCCCCCCTCACTCCCGTCTCACTCCGGCCTCGCTCCCCGCCGGCCGCTCGCCCGGCCGCGGGGGTACTCCCGCGCTCCCATCCCGCACCCCCTTCCCGCTGTCAGTTCGCGCGTTCCCGCCGCTCCTCCCGCGCTGCTTCCCGCCCCTGCCCGCCTTGACTCGCCTGACAAGATGTCCGGACACACCGAACGTTCACTCAGGGGGAGTCCCGCCATGTCCGACCCGAACAACCCGTACGGCCAGCCCAAGCAGGACGGTTACGGCTACCCGCAGCAGCCCCCGGCCGGCCCGGGCAGCTACGGACAGCAGCCCGGCTACGGCTATCCGCAGCAGGGTTACCCGCAGGGCTACCCCCAGGGCATGTACACCGGCGACCCCAACGCCCCGTACGGCTACGACATGTACGGCCGCCCTCTGTCGGACAAGTCCAAGGTCGTGGCGGGCGTGCTGCAGCTGCTGGCGGGCGGCCTGGGCATCGGCCGCTTCTACGTGGGCGACATCGGCATCGGTGTCGCGCAGCTCCTCACCTGCGGCGGCCTCGGCATCTGGGCGCTGATCGACGGCATCCTCTTCCTGACGAGCAACGACCGCACCGATTCCCAGGGCCGCATCCTGCGCAGCTGACGACGATGGCCTCCCCGACCCGCAACCGCCTCAGGGCCGTGGCCGCACGACCGGCCACGGCCCCCGTGGCGTCGCTCGTCGCGGGCGCGGCGGGCGCCGCCTACCTGTGGGGCACCGACCCGCACCAGGAGGGGCACTGGCTGCCCCGATGCCCCTTCAACTTCCTGACGGGGCTGCTCTGTCCGGCCTGCGGTGCGACCCGCATGGTCTACGACCTGATGCACGGCGACCTGTCGGCCGCCTTCCACGACAACGCGCTGCTGCTCCTGGCGAGCCCCTTTCCCCTCTATCTGTACGCGCGGTGGGTGACGGAGGGGCTGCGCGGCCGGACGTACCGGACGACGATCGGCAAACGCGCGCAATTGGCGGTCCTCGGAGCGGCCGTGGTGTGGGCCGTCGTACGCAACGCGGTTTGACAACGCGGCGATCACGGTTCCGTGACGTCTGTTAATCAGAGGGACAGATGTCCATTTCTAATGCCAAGATTCAGCCAATCCGAGGCGGGGGGCCGGATCAACCGATGCGCGTGCTCCCGCTGATTCGTCCCCATTGCACGAGGAGCACGTTCCATGGCCACGCCTACCCCCACCACTGACGCTCCGTTCGGCCTCGACCCGTCGGGCCGCCCGCTGTCCGACAAGTCCAAGGTCGCCGCCGGCCTGCTCGGCATCTTCCTCGGTGGTCTGGGCATCGGCCGCTTCTACACCGGCCACACCAAGATCGGCGTCCTGCAGCTCGTCGTCTCGGTCGTCACCCTGGGCCTCGGCGGCCTGTGGGGCTTCATCGACGGCATCGTCCGCCTCGCCGGCAGCGCGCCCACCGACGCGCAGGGCCGCGTCCTGCGCTGACCATCCGCGCCCCGACGGCCCGCCTCCGCTCCGCTGCGCAGGCGGGCCGTCGCGTTCCCGCTCACACCGGCTCGATGAAGCCCTGCTCCACCAGCAGCCGGATCGCCTCCGGCGTACGGTCCCGCAGCGCCACCGGGTCCTCGCCGAGCAACTGGGCGATGGCGTCGAGGATCCGACCCGCCGTCAGCGTCCCGTCGCACACGCCCGCGAAGCCCGCGCCGACCGTGTCCACCCTCGTCGCGCGCCGCATGCCGCGGTTGGCCCGCAGGACGACGTGCTCCGGGTCCTCGGCGCCGGGCAGGCCCACCTGCTCCTGCACCACCTCGTCCGCCAGCCGGAAGCACTCGTCGAGCAGCGCCGCGTCGTTGTGGGTGCGCAGGAAGTCCTGGCGGCCGAACCAGGCCTCGATGTGCGGGCCGAGCGGCTGCTCGACCGGGTGCGGCCACTCCTCGGCGGTGACGACGGGACGGTCGGAGCCGGTCCTGCGCACGGTGATCCAGCCGAAACCGACGGCCTTGGTCTTGCGCTGCTCGAAGGCGTCCAGCCACGCGCCGTAGCGGGCGGCGTACGCCTCGGGCCCGGCCAGGTGGTCGCCGCCGTCGCGCAGCCACAGCTCCGCGTACTGCGTGACGTCCTGCACCTCGCGCTGCACGATCCAGGCGTCGCAGCCGTCGGGCACCCAGGCGGCGACGCGGTCCCGCCAGTCCTCGCCCTCGGTGTGCTCCCAGTTGGCCAGCAGTTGGAGGTATCCGCCCTCGGTGAGGTGGTCGGCGGCCTGCCGGACGACGGTGCGGCACAGGTCGTCGCCGGCCATGCCGCCGTCGCGGTAGGTGAAGCGGCTGCCGGGGGAGATGACGAAGGGCGGGTTGGACACGATCAGGTCGTAGCGCTCGCCGCCGACGGGCTCGAAGAGGCTGCCCTGCCGGACGTCCGGCTCGGGGGCGCCCGACAGGGCGAGGGTCAGCCGCGTGAAGTGCAGGGCGCGGGGGTTGAGGTCGGTGGCGGTGACCCGGGTGGCGTGCCGGGAGGCGTGCAGCGCCTGGGTGCCGGAGCCGGTGCCGAGGTCCAGCGCCCGGGCCACGGGCGTGCGGACGGTGATCCCCGCGAGGGTGGTCGACGCGCCGCCGACGCCGAGCACCAGGTCCGCGCGGTCCACGCCGGGCGTCGTGCGGATGCCGTTGGCGCCGCCCACGGCGCAGCCGAGGTCGGAGACGATGTACCAGTCCTCGCCGCCGTCGCCGCCGTAGGGGCGGACGTCCACCGTGGCGCGCACCTCGTCGCCGTCCCGGACGAGCCAGCCGTCCTCGATGGCCGCGTCGAGGGGCAGCACCTCCCGCAGCCGCGCGTACGGGACCGGCTGCTGCAGCAGGAAGAGCCGCACCAGGCTCTCCAGCGGGCTGCCGCCGCGGGTGGCGCGCAGGGCGGGCACGGTCTCCGCCCGCGAGAGCGCGGCGTAGGCGGTCGCCCCGAGCAGGTCGAGGCAGCCGTCGGCCGTGAAGGCCGCGGCGCGCAGCGCGTCGCGGAGGGCGGCGGTGCGGTCGGGGGCGGGCAGGGGCTGCGGGGGCGGCTGCGTACTCACGCTGCCATTGTCACCCCGGAAGGGGCGCCCGGCGGGCCCCACCCGCCCTCGGACGGTCAGGACTTCGAGGGCTTGGCGGCGGAGTCCTGGCAGCCGGGCTGCTTGGCCATCGCCTGGCCGACCTCGCCCTGGCGCAGTGTGTCGAGCGCCTGCTCGCCGCTCTTGCTCACCTTGGCCAGGTTGTCGGAGACGCTCTTCAGCCCGTCGGCGAACTTCGCCTGGTCCGAGACGGGCAGCGCGTCGACCTGCTTGCGCAGGTTCGCGTAGGCCGTGGAGAGCGAGTTGAGGTCGCCGACCGCGTCCTGCTTGAGCTTGGCGCCGTTGTCGACCGGCGGGTCACCGGCCTTGCCGACGATCCCGGCGAGCGCCTTGTAGGCGTCCGAGATCTGCCCGAACGCCGTGGAGTCGGCGCTGCGGACGTCCTTCGGCTTGGCGTTGCTCGGGGTGTTGCTGATGTGGGTGTTCGCGTCGTTGATCTTCTTGACCTGTGCGGAGGCCTGGTCGCAGACCGTCTTCGCCCAGGCGTCGAGCTCCTTGTTGCCGTCGCCGCATCCCGACAGCGACCCCGTCGCGAGGATCACAGCCGTGACGGACAGCGCAGCCGCGAGTTTGTTCTTCACGGCCCCGGAACCTACACGGCTCCTGTCCGCGGGCCACATCGCTTCCACTCGATGTGACCACTATTGCCCCTTATGAACCAAGAACAGGGTGATGCATCTGACGTGCGCGAAGGCGGCGGGCGCCATCCCGGAGGATGACGCCCGCCGCCGTATCAAGGTGAGCTCACGCTACGTCAGACCGTGGCCGTCGCGTTCGGGTCGGCCGATCGCTTCGTGCTCTGGCTGTCGTCGTGGCCGGTGTCGACACCCTCGTCGTCCCCGACCGCGATGCCGCGGCGCTTGGAGATGTAGACGGCGACGACGATGACCAGGAGCGCCACGGCCGCGGCGCCGATCCGGACGGCCAGGTTGGCGTCGTCACCGTAGGAGAACTGGACCACCGCGGGGGCGACCAGCAGCGCCACCAGGTTCATGACCTTGAGCAGCGGGTTGATGGCGGGACCCGCGGTGTCCTTGAAGGGGTCGCCGACGGTGTCGCCGATGACGGTGGCGGCGTGGGCCTCACTGCCCTTGCCCCCGTGGTGGCCGTCCTCGACGAGCTTCTTCGCGTTGTCCCAGGCACCGCCGGAGTTCGCCAGGAAGACCGCCATGAGCGTGCCCGCGCCGATGGCCCCGGCGAGGTACGAGCCCAGCGCGCCGATGCCGAGGGCGAAGCCCACCGCGATCGGGGCGAGCACGGCGAGCAGACCGGGCGTGGCCAGCTCGCGCAGCGCGTCCTTGGTGCAGATGTCGACGACGCGCCCGTACTCGGGCTTCTCGGTGTAGTCCATGATCCCGGGCCGCTCGCGGAACTGCCGGCGCACCTCGAAGACCACCGAGCCGGCGGACCGGGAGACCGCGTTGATGGCCAGTCCGGAGAAGAGGAAGACCACGGCCGCGCCGAGCAGCAGACCGACCAGGTTGTTGGGCTGGGAGATGTCCAGGTCCAGCCACCGCAGATCGGCGGCGGAGATGTTCGCCTCCCGCACCGCGGTGTCGACGGCCTCCTTGAAGGAACCGAACAGCGCGGTCGCCGCGAGGACGGCGGTCGCGATGGCGATGCCCTTGGTGATCGCCTTGGTGGTGTTGCCGACCGCGTCGAGGTCGGTGAGCACCTTGGCGCCCTCGCCGTGGACGTCGCCGGACATCTCGGCGATGCCCTGGGCGTTGTCGGACACCGGGCCGAAGGTGTCCATGGCCACGATCACGCCGACGGTGGTGAGCAGACCGGTGCCGGCCAGCGCCACCGCGAACAGGGCGAGCCAGATCGAGGCGCCGCCCAGCAGGAAGGCGCCGTACACCGAGAGGCCGATGAGGACGGCCGAGTACACCGCGGACTCCAGGCCGACGGAGATGCCGGACAGGACGACGGTGGCGGGCCCGGTCAGCGACGTCTTGCCGATGTCCCGCACCGGGCGCCGGTTGGTCTCGGTGAAGTAGCCGGTCAGCTGCTGGATGAGCGCCGCCAGCACGATGCCGATGGCGACGGCGACCAGCGCGAGGATGCGCGGGTCACCGCCGTGCGAGGCGATGTCGCCAGGCACGTTGGTCAGCTCCGCGTACGTCGAGGGCAGGTACGCGAACGCCGCGACGGCCACCATCGCCAGCGAGATCACCGCGGAGATGAAGAATCCGCGGTTGATGGCGGTCATGCCGCTGCGGTCCTTGCGGCGGGGGGCCACCGCGAAGATGCCGATCATGGCGGTGAGCACGCCGATCGCCGGGATCAGCAGCGGGAAGGCCAGGCCGGAGTCGCCGAAGGCGACCTTGCCGAGGATGAGCGCGGCCACCAGGGTGACGGCGTACGACTCGAACAGGTCGGCCGCCATGCCGGCGCAGTCGCCGACGTTGTCGCCCACGTTGTCGGCGATGGTGGCGGCGTTGCGCGGGTCGTCCTCGGGGATGCCCTGCTCGACCTTGCCGACCAGGTCGGCGCCGACGTCCGCGGCCTTGGTGAAGATGCCGCCGCCGACACGCATGAACATGGCGAGCAGCGCGGCGCCGAAGCCGAAGCCCTCCAGCACCTTGGGCGCGTCGGCCTTGTAGACCAGCACGACGGCCGAGGCGCCCAGCAGGCCCAGGCCCACGGTGAACATGCCGACCACGCCGCCGGTGCGGAAGGCGATCTTCATCGCGCGGTGCGAGACCGTCGTCAGATCCGCCGAGGGCTCACCCGGCGCCGGGGTCGCGGCTCGTGCGGCCGCGGCCACGCGGACGTTGCTGCGCACCGCCAGCCACATGCCGATGTAGCCGGTGACCGCCGAGAATCCGGCGCCCACGAGGAAGAACACGCTTCGGCCGATGCGCTGCGACGTGGTGTCCGCGGGCAGCAGCATGAGCAGGAAGAACGCGACGACCGCGAAAATCCCCAGAGTGCGGAACTGCCGTGCGAGGTAGGCGTTTGCGCCTTCCTGCACGGCAGCCGCGATCTCCTTCATCCTGTCGGTGCCCTCGTCGGCACTGAGCACTTGACGTACCAGCACCACGGCGAGCACCAGTGCGGCCAGTGCCACCACCGCGATGACGAGCACGAGATTGCGGTTGCCGTCGGTCAGTACGGGTGTTGCGGCCAGAGGTTGAGCGATGTCCTGCAGGTGAGGGGTGAGTGGCCCCGCCATTCGTCCTCCTTGACGTTTGGCACGTGGGCGCGCGGCTCCGGCGACTCAGCAGCCGCGACGCTCAGGCGTGTGCGCTGAGCAAAGATGGACGGATTGTAGGGAGCCGAACTAGATCAAAACAGGGCGCAGGAAACGAAATTCGCCGAGGCCGGGGATATAGCAAAGGAGATCGCCCACAGATATCACCGGAAAAGGTGAACAGTCACCGTGTAAGTGGATCAACCACCGGGTGAATCCGCGCACGCCGAGCTGACCTGCGGCGGAAGCTCGCAGGCAGCTCGGCAGGAGCGCGTGAGGGGGGCTGGGCGGCTAGGAGAGCGCGGCCGGGTTCAGCGGCCAGCTCATCCGGATGACATCGCCGTACTCTCCCGAGAAGACCTCGACGTCGTCGACGAGGCCACTGATGACCGCCAGACCCATCTGGCCTTCGTCCTCCGCCTCGGAGGAGTCGGACGAGGAGGGCGAGCCGTCGGGAAGCGGCTCGGAGTGTTCGGCGGGGCTGTCGCCACGCGCCGAGGGCACACTGGCGGCGTCGGCGGGGCGGTCCTCCGCCTCGGGTGACTTGTCGCCGACCTCGATGGAGAACTTCTTCTCCTCCTCGGTCAGCACCACCCGGACCGGACGGTCCGCACCACTGCTGCGGTACAGGCCGACGGCCCGGCTGCACGCCTCACCGACGGCAAGCCGGACCTCGTCGAGGACGGCCTCGTCCACCCCTGCCCTGCGGGCTACCGCAGCCGCCACCAGTCGTGCGGTGCGGACGTGCTCCGGCAGTGCGCTGAAGAGCAGTTCTACGGTGGGCATGGCCTCCCCCTCGTGCCTGTGGGCGGGCAACACAGGGGCCCGGGCGTCGGCGTCGCCCGGAGCCCCATGGTCCGGCGCCGAACGTCAGTCGGTCGCCGCGACGGCCTCGTCGACCGAGGTGTGGATGGGAAACACCTTGGTCAGGCCGGTGATACGGAAAATCTTGAGAATGCGCTCCTGGTTGCACACCAGGCGCAGCGAGCCTTCATGCGCGCGAACCCGCTTGAGCCCGCCGACCAGCACGCCCAGCCCGGTCGAGTCCAGGAAGTCCACGCCTTCCATGTCCACGACCAAGTGGTAGCTACCGTCGTTCACGAGTTCCACCAGCTGCTCACGCAGCTTGGGAGCGGTGTACACATCAATCTCGCCGCCGACCTCGACGACCGTACGGTCGCCGACGGTTCGAGTCGACAGGGACAGGTCCACGGATCCTCCAGCACCTTGCATCGAGCGGTCGCCCCCCATGGATCGGCAGCCGCGATGGCATTCAATCACTTACCAGCGGGCATGCACGACGCCTTACGGCGATTGTCCGTCATGCCAGTGACACACTGAGTGCCGATGGCTCAGGATCATCTTCCGCAGTCGGCGCACGGCCGCACCTCCCCCGTCGCCCTCCTGGAGCGGCTTGCCACGGGGGCGGGCAGGGCCGCGCGCATCACCCATACGGAGCACTTGCCCCCACGGGCGGGTCGCCATGCCGATTGGCCTGATCAGATCCGCCCGGAGGTGATCGACGCGGTCCGCGCGTGCGGCATCGAGCGGCCGTGGGAGCACCAGGCACAGGTGGCCGCCCACGCCCTCGCCGGCACCTCCGCGGTGGTCGCCACGGGAACGGCCTCCGGCAAGTCCCTGGCGTACCTCGTACCGGTCCTCAGCGCTCTCCTGGAGGGCTCCGAGGCGCCGAACGGCCGGGGCGCCACCGCGCTCTACCTCGCACCCACGAAGGCCCTGGCGGCCGACCAGCGGCGGGCCGTGGCACAGATCGCCGCCCCGCTGGGCAAGGCGGTGCGCGCGGCCGTCTACGACGGCGACACGCCGTTCGAGGAGCGCGAGTGGGTCCGCCAGTACGCGACCTACGTGCTCACCAACCCCGACATGCTCCATCTGGGTGTCCTGCCGGGTCACTCCCGGTGGTCCTCCTTCCTCCGGCAGCTCCGGTACGTCGTGATCGACGAGTGCCACACCTACCGGGGCGTCTTCGGCTCGCACGTCGCCCAGGTCATACGCAGGCTGCGGCGTGTCTGCGCCCGCTACGGCGCCGATCCCGTCTTCCTCCTCGCCTCCGCGACGGCCGCCGACCCCGGCGCCACCGCGACCCGGCTGACGGGCGTACCCGTCGCCGAGGTCACCGAGGACGCCTCACCGCGGGGGGAGGTCGCCTTCGCCCTGTGGGAGCCCCCGCTCACCGAGCTCAGCGGGGAGCACGGCGCCCCGGTGCGCCGCACGGCGACCGCCGAGGCCGCCGACCTGCTGACGGACCTGGTGCTCGACGGCACCCGCACGGTGGCCTTCGTACGCTCCCGGCGGGCGGCCGAGCTGATCTCCGTCATCGCCCAGGAGCGCCTCGCCGAGATCGACCGCCGGCTGACCCGCCGGGTCGCCGCCTACCGGGGCGGCTACCTGCCCCAGGAGCGCCGGGCCATCGAACGCGACCTGCACACCGGGCGGCTCCTCGGACTGGCCTCCACCACGGCCCTGGAGCTGGGTGTGGACGTCTCCGGGCTCGACGCCGTGCTCCTGGCCGGGTACCCGGGCACGAGGGCCTCCCTGTGGCAGCAGGCGGGCCGCGCGGGGCGTTCGGGTCAGGGGGCGCTGGCGGTGCTGATCGCCCGGGACGACCCGCTGGACACGTATCTCGTGCACCACCCGGACGCCCTCTTCCGCCGTCCCGTCGAGTCGACCGTGCTGGACCCCGACAACCCGTACGTCCTCGCCCCGCACCTGTGCGCCGCCGCGGCCGAGCTGCCGCTGGGCGAGGAGGACATGGCGCTCTTCGGGCCGGAGACCGCCGGGCTGCTGCCCCAGCTGGAGCGCCGCGGCCTGCTGCGGCGCCGCTCCGGCGGCTGGTACTGGACGCGGCGGGAGCGGGCCGCCGACCTCACCGACATCCGCGGCGAGGGCGGCAAGCCCGTCCAGGTGGTCGAGGCCGGTACCGGGCGGCTGCTCGGCACCGTCGACGCGGGCGCCGCGCACACCACCGTCCACGAGGGCGCGGTCCACCTGCACCAGGGCCGCACCTACCTCGTCCGGCACCTGGACCTGGAGGACTCGGTCGCGCTGGTGGAGCAGGCCGATCCGCCGTATTCGACGATGGCCCGCGACACCACGGCGATCTCGGTGCTCGACGAGGACCTGGTGGAGGAGTGGGGCGAGGCCCGCCTCCACTTCGGCTCCGTCGAGGTCACCCATCAGGTCGTCTCCTTCCTCCGCCGCCGGCTGATCACCAACGAGGTGATGGGCGAGACCAAGCTGGACCTACCGCCCCGCACCCTGCGTACGCGCGCCGTGTGGTGGACGGTCACCGACGATCAGCTCGACGCCGCGCACATCCACCCCGAGGAGCTGCCCGGCGCCCTCCACGCCGCCGAGCACGCCTCCATCGGTCTCCTCCCGCTCTTCGCCACCTGCGACCGCTGGGACATCGGCGGGGTCTCCGTGCCGCTCCACCAGGACACCGGACTGCCGACCGTCTTCGTGTACGACGGCCACCCCGGTGGCGCGGGCTTCGCGGAGCGGGCCTTCCGCACCGCCCGCGGGTGGCTCACCGCCACCCGCGAGGCGATCGCCTCCTGCGAGTGCGAGTTCGGCTGCCCCTCCTGCGTGCAGTCACCCAAGTGCGGCAACGGCAACGACCCGCTGGACAAGCAGGCCGCGGTACGTCTGCTCGACGTGCTCCTCGCGGCGGAGGGCCCGTCGGAGCCCGGCGCAGCGGTACCCGCACCCGCCCCGGACACGGAGTCCTGAGGCCCGGCCCGGGAGCGGACCCGGGCGGGCCCGACCGCGGCCGTGACGTCGGCGATCTCACCGCTGACCACGCAGCGCACCAGCCGGGCGTGCTGGGCGGCGGCCACCCGTCCGGCCACGGCGCAGGCCTCGGCGCCGCCCCGCAGGGCGTGGTCGGCGGCGGCGAGCGCCGCGAGGTCAGCGGCGGCCCCCGCACGATGCCGTGCCGCGACGGCGGCGCCGAACGTCAGCACGGCGCAGGCGGCCAGCGCCAGCAGCGCCCCCAGGAGGGCCGTCCAGACGGTCGCGGAACCCCGGTCGCGTCCCCGCCGGCTCACGGCCCCTCCCCCGTCGCCTCCACGGCGGCGACCGCCTCGCCGTGGAGCGTGAGGGACAGGGACCGGGCCTCGACCGTGACCCGCACCAGATCGCCGCCCCGGTGGACCGAGACGGCGGCCCCGGCGGGAGCCGCCGAGCGGGCCGCCCGCAGCACCGCGCCGTCGGGCTCCTCGCGGGCCGCCGCGCGGGCTCCGGCCCGCGCGGCGTCGACGCAGCGGATCTGCGCGGCCGCCGCGGCCAGCCCCCACAGCAGCAGCGCCGTGAGGAACACCAGCGACGGGACGACCACCGCGGCCTCCGCCGTGACGTAGCCGGCATCGCGGCGGCGGTCAGAACGCCACATCGAGGGCCCGCTTGATGAGCCCGCTGAGCGCGGAACTGACCGCGCCCGAGGTGACCACCTTGTAGAGCACGGCCGCGAAACCGCAGGCCGCCAGGGTGCCCACGGCGTACTCGGCCGTGGTCATCCCGCGCTCGCCGGTACGGCACCGGCGGCGCAGCTTCCTCAGACAACGCATGACTCGCATGGGATCCCCCTTCAGATCGTCGTGCCGGCGAGGATCGCCCCCGCCAGCCCCATCACCACCGGCGCGACCCCCACGAGGAGGAAGGCCGGCAGGAAGCACAGCCCCAGCGGGGCGGTGATCAGCACTCCGGCGCGGCGTGCGCGCGCCGCCCCGAAACGGGCGTGCTCGGCGCGGCACCCGGCGGCGAGGCGCGCGATCTCCTCGACCGGCGGCACTCCCGTCGTGGTGGCGCGCTCCATGCACCGGGCGAGTTCGCGGCAGCCCAGCCGGTCCAGCCGGCCCCAGCACTGCGCGGGGTCGCCGCCCAGGCGGAGTTCGGCCGCGGCCCGGGTGAGCGCCTCCCCGAGGGGCCCTCCGAGGGACGGCCCGACGGCCTCCGCGGCCTCGCGGGGCCCCGCCCCGGCCGCGACGCAGGCGGCCATCAGATCGGCCGCCAGCGGCAGCTGCCGCGCGGCCCGGTCCCGGTCGGCGTGCCCCATCGGCCGTGGCCGCCGCTGCCGGCGCCGTATGGCCCATGCGGCGCCCAGCCCGGCCGCCGCCCCGGGGACGCCGCCGACCAGGGCAAACGCACCCAGGGCGACACCGGCGACGGGCGCCCACTCCCGGACGGAGACCGCACCGGGCCACCCGCGGCACCGCCGGGCCAGGGGAGCGGTGCCCATGAGCAGCCGGAGCCTGCGCCGTGCGGCGCGCTCCCTCCTGACGGCGGTCAGGGCGCCCGCGACGCACAGGGCGGCGACCACGGACGCCACGACGATCCCCAGCCTGTGGACGACGTCGCCGCTCATGACCCGCCCTCCGCGGTACGGACGATGCGCGCGGTCCAGGCGAGCCCCGCCCACTCCAGGAGCCCGCCGGCGGCCAGGGCGCCGAGCCCGGCGGGTGTGCGCAGCAGGACGCCCAGCGGATCGGCGCCCAGCCCGGTGCCCAGGACCAGCCCGAAGACGGGCAGCAGGGCCAGCAACGCCACGGTGGAGCGGGGTGCCGCCAGCTGGGCCCTCAGGTCCTCCCGCTGGTCGCGTTCGGCACGCAGGGCGACCGCGATCCGGTCCAGGCCGTCCGCGAGCCCCGCGCCGCCGTCCACAGCGACCTGCCAGCACGCGGCGACACCGGAGAGCCCCTCGGCGCCCTCCAGCCGGGCGGCCGCCCGCAGCGCCGCCGGTACGTCACCGCCGAACCGGGCGGCGGCCAGCAACGGCAGAGCGGCACTGGACAGGCCCGGGTGCTCCGGCCAGCCCTCGCGGCCCAGCGCACCGGCCAGCGCGGCGGGCGGGGCGAGTCCGGCCCGCAGATCTCCGGCGACCGCCGCGCACAGCGCGCCCACCGCCACAGCCCGCCGTTCCGCCTCGGCGCGCCGCTCCCGCCCGCGCAGCCACCGCCCGGCGAGCGGCACCGCGGCCGCCCCGAGCAGGACCGGCAGCACCGATCCGGCGGCCAGGCCCACGACCGACCCACCCGGCAGGAGCAGCACTTCACGGCCGAGGCGCCAGCCGAACCGCACCCGGAACGGCTCCAGGAGCCCGTTGAGGCGGTTTTCGAGGCCTCCGGGTCCCAGGAGCCCCCAGGACGCCCCACGGGCCTCAGGGGCACCGCCGAGCAACGCCCTTGCCCTACGCAGGACTTCGCCCCGCGCGCACATCACCCACGCGGCGGCGCCCGCGCACACGGCGGTGAGGAGCACCACGGCGTTCATGGCCGCCCCCTCTCGCAGAGCGCGGTCAAGCGGCCCCAGCCCGGGCCGCGTTCGCCCCCGCACAGAGCCGGGACGGTGCCGACGATCCCGTCCGGTCCGCGCTCCAGAACATGGATCTCGGCGACGCGGCGCCTGCCCGAGCGGTCCCGCACCAGATGCACCACCACCGACAGGGCGGCCGCCAACTGGCTGTGCAACGCGGCCCGGTCGAGGCCCGCCACGGCGCCCAGCGCCTCCAGCCGGGCGGGCACATCACCCGCGGCGTTGGCGTGGACCGTCCCGCAGCCGCCTTCGTGGCCGGTGTTGAGGGCGCCCAGCAGATCCAGGACCTCGGGGCCGCGCACCTCGCCGACCACCAGCCGGTCCGGCCGCATGCGCAGCGCCTGCCGCACGAGGTCCCGCAGGGTGACCAGGCCGGCGCCTTCCTGGTTGGCGGGCCGGGTCTCCAGCCGGACGACGTGCGGATGGCGCGGCCGGAGCTCGGCGGAGTCCTCGGCAAGGACGATGCGCTCGCCCGGCGGGACGAGACCGAGCAGGCAACTGAGCAGCGTGGTCTTGCCGGAGCCCGTGCCGCCCGAGACCAGGTACGACAGGCGGGCGTCCAGCACCGCCCGCAGGAGGGCGGCCGTACCGCCGTCCATGCTGCCCGCGGCCACCAGTTCCTCCAGGGTGAAGGCCCTGGTGCGGACGACCCGCAGGGACAGGCACGGGGCGCCGACCACCACCGGTGGCAGCACCGCGTGCAGCCGGGTGCCGTCCGGCAGCCGGGCGTCCACCCAGGGCCGGGCGTCGTCCAGCCGCCGCCCGGCGGCGGAGGCGAGCCGCTGGGCGAGCCTGCGCACGGCCGCGGTGTCCGTGAACCGCACCTGCGTGCGCTCCAGCCCGGCGCCCCGGTCGGCCCACACCTCGTCCGGCCCGTTCACCAGCACATCGGTGACGTCCGGTTCGGCGAGCAGCCCCTCCAGGGGCCCGGCACCGACCATCTCCGAGCGCAGGGCCGCCACCACGTCGAGCACCTCGGTGTCGCCCAGCAGCCGGCCCTGCGCCCGCAGCGCGGCGGCCACGCCGGCCGGGGTGGGCTCGTCACCGGAGGCGGCCAGTCGCAGCCGTACCGCGTCGAGCAGGGCGGGCGTCATCACGTCGGCGCTCATGCGGCCACGCTCCCGCCGCCGGGCAGTGCCGCCGTGAGGAAAGCCGAGCAGAACCCGGCGAGCGGGCCCCGGCCGCTGCCGCCCGGTGCCTCGCCGCCGTCCAGGGCGGCGGGCAGGCCGGGCTCCGGCGGCAGCTCGCCGGCGAGCGGGAGCCCGACCAGCTCGGCGAGCGTCTCGTCGGTGAGCCCGGAACCGAAGGGGCCGCGGGCGACGACCCGCAGGTCCCGCAGCACCATGGCCATCCGGGAGGCGACCCGGCCGGCGGCCGCGACCGCGCGCAGCTCCGCGGGGACGACCAGCAGGCCGACGTCGATCTGGGCGAGCGCCTCGGCCACGGCCTCGTCAATCCGGCGCGGCAGGTCGACGACCACCACACCGCCGCGCCGCCGGGCGGCACCCATCACCGACCGCATGGCCTGCGGGGGGATGACGACGGTGTCCCCGCGGTCCCAGCTGAGCACGCTCAGCGCGTGTGTGCGGGGCAGCGACTCCTCCAGCGCCCCGCTGCTGACCCGGCCACGGGACTCGGCGAGGTCCGGCCAGCGCAGGCCGCCCACCCGTTCGGCCCCGAGCAGCACGTCCAGGCCTCCGCCGAGCGGGTCGGCGTCGACGAGCAGCGTGCGGCGTCCGGAGCGGGCGGCCGTGACGGCCATCGCGCAGGCCAGAGTGCTGGCCCCCGCGCCGCCGCGGCCGCCGACCACCCCGATCGTCAGGGCCGGGTCGCCGGCGCCCTCCGCCACGTCGGCGATGCGGTCGACCAGCCAGGTCTCGGCGTCGGGCAGGAAGGCGACGTGCTCGGCTCCGACGTCCACGGCACGGCGCCACACGTCCGGGTCGTCCAGGTCCCGGCCGACGAGGAGCACCCCCCGGCGGCGGCGCGCCGTACCCGGCACGCGGCGGGTGTCCGCGGCGCCGACCAGCACCAGCGGCGCAGCCTCCCAGCTGCCCGGCGCCGGCGGGACCCCGAAGGCGACCTCCGGTTCCGCGCCCGCCGCGGCGCACAGTCGCAGCAGGTCGTCCAGAAGCGCCCCGTCCTCGGTCACGATGAGCGGGCCGCAGCCGGGGTCGTCCTTTCCGCGCGGCCGTGTCGATGCCCACCCGGACACCCGCCCGTCACGCGTTCCTTTTGTTTCACCGTTGAATGATTCGGCCACCACGACATCCCCCTCGCTCGTTCCGGCGGGTCCCGCTATCGGGCCCATGCACCGGACAGATCTCCGGCGCGGCATTTGCCGCCAGAGTCTCGCGAGTCGCCGAAAATTGATGATCTTGGTGGGAATCCGTGGATAACCTGGCCGTTGTGGATATCTCCGCCACCCGCGCGAGTGGCTTCCACCGGGCAGCACAACGAATGCGATCCGTCACTCACCGTAGCGGCGCAGGGAAAAGGATCGGCCCCCCGCGGAAACCGCGGGGGGCCGATCACACGCCGGGCGCGTTCTGACACAAGGCCTGAATATGCCCCCGGACATGCGACGACCCCCGCCGGGGGGGAGAGCGGGGGTCGTCCCCACGGTCCGACTCGGGGGGGGAGGAGCCAGACCGGGTTAGCACGGTCGCGAACGATCCGTGACTTCCATGGTGTACCCGAAGGCCTTCTCAGGCAAACCCACGCGCAGGAGCTTACGCCGAATGGTGGGTCCCTATGCTCGTCCTCGTGGAAAACCACCTGTCGCCGCGCACCGCCGCGTTCTTCGATCTCGACAAGACGGTGATCGCCAAGTCGAGCACCTTGGCGTTCAGCAGGCCGTTCTACCAAGGCGGCCTCATCAACCGCCGCGCCGTGCTGCGAACCGCGTACGCCCAGTTCGTCTATCTGCTCGGCGGCGCGGACCACGACCAGATGGAGGGGATGCGAAAGTACCTCTCCGACATGTGCCGCGGCTGGAACGTGCAGCAGGTGCGGGAGATCGTGGCCGAGACCCTCCACGACCTCATCGACCCCATCATCTACGACGAGGCCGCCTCCCTCATCGAGGAGCACCACCTGGCCGGCCGCGACGTCGTCATCGTCAGCGCCTCCGGCGCCGAGGTCGTCGAGCCCATCGGCGAGATGCTCGGGGCGGACCACGTCATCGCCACCCGGATGGCGGTCGAGGACGGCTGCTACACGGGCGGGATCGAGCACTACGTCTACGGACCGGCCAAGGCCCGCGCCATCACCGAACTCGCCGCGATCGAGGGCTACGACCTCAAGCGCTCCTTCGCCTACAGCGACTCGGTGACCGACGTCCCGATGCTCGAGTCGGTCGGCCACCCGTACGCGGTCAACCCCGACCGCGGGCTGCGCCGGGAGGCGGCGTCACGCGAATGGCCGATGCTCACCTTCAGCCGCCCCGTCCGGCTGCACCAGCGGGTGCCCGCGCTGACGATGCCCTCGGGGCCGGTGCTGGCACTGGCCGCGGTCGGCGCGGCCGCCGCCACGGCCGGACTCGTCTGGTACGCGGCCCGGCGGCGCAGGCCCGCACTGTCCTGATGTGCACCGGAATGCCCCCTTCGCGCAGATCGCACCGATCGGACCTCGTATGCAAAGAACTACGGCGAGGGGTTCCGGTTCTCCCGAAGGCGCGGTACAAAGGTTTTACGGCCCGCGAGACCACGGCTTCCGCGAGGAACCCCGTCGAATCAGGCCCCACGGACCGAGCATGACAGCTGGGAACCCACGCGACGCAGACCCGCTGACCGGGCCGGCCGCACCAGGTGACGGGCAAAGCTCCCGACCTGATGGGCAGATATCGTGCACGCTTGGTAACCCGACGGTCGTGCCAGCGGCGGCACCCGCGCGGTGCCGCCGCAGCCTTGTGCCCCGGATGTGAGCCCGCGGCGCGCCCGGGACGGCGCCTACGCGGCGCCGCGCTGCAGGGCCTCGCAGACCGCCACACTCTCCCGTACGCCCAGGCCCACGGCCTGCCCGCAGTGCGAGATCCAGGCGGCCATGCCATCAGGTGTGCCGGAGGCGTAGCCCCGTAGCGCCTTCAGATGGTCGGCGCGGCCGAGTTCGGCGTGGCCGACCTCCGCCGGGCAGATGGACTTGGGGTCCAGACCGCTCCCGACGAGGACGACGCGCTGCGCGGCCCGTGCCACGAGGCCGTTGTACGAGCCGAACGGCCGCAGGCACAGCAGTTCGCCGTGCACGATCGCGGCGACGACCAGCGCCGGCGCCTCGCTGCCCGACAGCAGCAGGTCGGCGAGCCCGTCGAGGCGCGCGACGACCTCCGCGGCTTCGGGCAGCGGGAACTCGGCGACGTCCAGGAGCGGCTCCTCGACCTTCTCGCCCGCCTGCCGCGGGCGGCCGACCGTCTCGTCCGGCGAGGTGCCGCCGGCCGCGACGAGGTGCAGCCGGGCCAGCGCCTGCAGCGGCGACTGCCGCCAGACGGAGAGCAACTGCCCGGCCTCGGCGGTGAGCCGCAGCGCGGCGCCCACCGCGCGCGACTCGTCGTCGGAGGAGAAGTCGCTGCGCCTGCGCACCTCTTCCAGCGCCCAGTCGGCGCCGGAGAGCGCCGCGGAACCGCGGGCGCCGCGCAGCGCCGCCTCCGAGGACACCTCGTCGGAGCGGCGGCGCATCACCCGGTGCCCGTAGACCTGGTCCACGGCCTTCCGTACGGAGTCCACCGACTCGGCGACACCGGGGAGCGAACCGAGAACGGCGAGCGGATCAGCTGTCGTACCCATACGCACGACCCTACGCACCCCCGGCGCCGCCCCGGTGGGCGAGTGGGCATCGTCACGCGGACCGCGGGCGCCCGTGCCGTGCCCGGCGGAGGACAGGAAGGGACCCGGTGGCGACCCGGAAGAGGCACGGAAGGACCACGGAAGGAGCACGGAAGCGACCGGTAAGGACGCCGGATGCCCACCGACGGGTGAACTCCCGCGGCGGAGGCACCGGGAGAGAGCCCCCGTCACTACGCTTAACGAACATGAAGATCGCTTTCGTCGGAAAGGGTGGCAGCGGCAAGACCACGCTGTCCTCCCTGTTCATCCGCCACCTGGCAGCCGCCCACGTCCCCGTCGTCGCCGTCGACGCCGACATCAACCAGCATCTCGGCCCGGCGCTCGGCCTCGACGAGGAGGCTGCCGCCGCCCTTCCGGCGCTGGGCGCCCACCTCCCGGAGATCAAGGAGTACCTGCGCGGCGCCAACCCGCGGATCGCGTCCGCGGAGACGATGATCAAGACCACCCCTCCCGGTGAGGGCTCCCGCCTGCTGCGGGTCACCGAGGACAACCCGGTCTACGCCGCCTGCGCCCGGCCCGTCGCACTCGACGGCGGCGAGGCGCGGCTGATGGTCACCGGCCCCTTCAGCGAGTCGGACCTGGGGGTGGCCTGCTACCACTCGAAGGTCGGGGCGGTGGAGCTGTTCCTCAACCACCTGGTCGACGGCCGCGAGGAGTACGTCGTCGTCGACATGACGGCCGGCAGCGACTCCTTCGCCTCCGGCATGTTCACCCGCTTCGACATGACCTTCCTGGTGGCCGAGCCGACCCGCAAGGGAGTCGCGGTGTACCGCCAGTACAAGGAGTACGCCCGGGACTTCGGGGTCGCCCTGCACGTCGTCGGCAACAAGGTGCAGGGCCCGGACGACGTGGACTTCCTGCGCTCGCACGTGGGCGACGACCTGCTGGTCACCGTCGGGCACTCGGACTGGGTCCGCGCCATGGAGAAGGGCCGCCCGCCGCGCTTCGGGGAGCTGGAGGAGCCCAACCGCGCCGCGTTGCGCGCGATGCGCGACGCCGCGGACGCCTCGTACGAGCGGCGGGACTGGGGGCGCTACACCCGGCAGATGGTCCACTTCCACCTCAAGAACGCGGAGAGCTGGGGCAACGCACGGACCGGCGCGGACCTCGCCTCGCAGGTCGACCCCGGCTTCGTCCTGGGCGAACGGTTCACCCTCACCGGGTAATCGTTCGCCCGTTCGGGCGAATCCTGATCCATGGGCCCTTTATCTGCATTACTCTCCATTTACTGACTCTTGAGAGTAATCAAACAATTACAGTCCGTTACTTTCAGGGCCGAGAGCACCCGCCGCAACAGCCGTGACCACGACCGCGTACGCGCACCAGCCGAACGCAGCCGCGCCGCCCCGGAGGAGACGGGAACATGCACGCCACGCCAGAACCTCAGACGCAGCAGTCGCAGACCCCACCGCAGGATCTGCCACCGCCACCCCGCCCCGGAGAAGGGGCCGCCGCCGTCTGGCGGCACGACCTGTCGGCCTCGATCACCGTTTTCCTGATCGCCGTCCCACTCTCGCTGGGCATCGCCCTGGCCACCGGCGCCCCGCTGCAGTCGGGGCTGATCGCCGCCGCCGTCGGCGGCATCGTCGTGGGGCTGATGGGCGGTGCGCCGCTCCAGGTCAGCGGTGCCGCCACCAGCCTGGTGGTGGTCACCGCCGAGCTCGTCCACCGCTACGGCTGGCGCACCACGTGCGCCATCACCGTGCTGGCCGGACTCGCCCAACTCGCCCTGGGCACCCTACGGGTGGCCAGGGCGGCACTCGCCGTCAGTCCGGCGATCGTGCACGGCATGCTGGCGGGCATCGGCGCCGCCATCGCGCTCGCCCAGCTCCATGTCGTGCTCGGCGCGAACCCGGACAGCTCGGCGCTCACCAATCTGGCCGCCCTGCCGCAGCAGTTGTCGTCCCCGCACCCGGGCGCGCTGCTGATCGCGGCGGTGACGGTGGCCGTGCTGGTCGGGTGGCCGCGCCTTCCGGGGCGGGCCGGCAAGGCCCTGCGCACGGTCCCGGCCCCGCTCGCCGCCATCGCGGCGGCGACCGCCGTCGGCGTTCCCATCGTGGTGCCGCGGGTCGACCTGCCCGCCTGGCACGCGGTGGCGCTCCCCGGGCTGCCGCACGGGCCGGTGCTCGGCATCGCCGCCGCCGTCCTGACCGTCACCCTGGTCGCGAGCATGGAGTCGCTGCTGTCCGCGGTGGCGATCGACAAGCTGCGCTCCGGGCGCGGCGAGCCCGGGGACGCCGTCCCGGCCCGCCTGAACCGGGAGTTGCTCGGGCAGGGCACGTCCAACGTGCTCTCGGGCCTGCTCGGCGGGCTGCCGGTGGCCGGCGGCGCGATCCGCGGTTCGGCGAACGTGGCCGCGGGCGCCCGGACACGCCGGGCCACCACGCTGCACGGGGTGTGGGTGCTGCTGTGCGCCGGGCTGCTGGCGGGGCTGCTGGAGCACATCCCGCTCGCCGCCCTCGCCGCCCTGGTCATGGTGGTCGGGATGAAGATGGTGAGCTTCGCGCACATCAAGCACGTGCAGCGGCACCGGGAGTTCCCGGTCTACGCGGCGACGCTCGGCGCGGTGCTGCTGCTCGGTGTGCTGGAGGGGGTGACGACCGGCATCGCGGTGGCCGTCTTCCTGTCGCTGCGCAGGCTCACGCACACCCGGATCACGGTGACGGAGGAGGCCGGCGTCCACCAGGTGCTCGTACGCGGGCAGTTGACCTTCCTCGCGGTGCCCCGGCTGACCCGGGCACTGGCGGAGGTGCCGGACGAGGCCAGCGCCGTGATCACCCTGGACGGCTCCTTCATGGACCACGCGGCGTACGAGTCGCTGCAGCACTGGTGCGACGGCCACCGGGCGCGCGGCGGCTGGGCGACGCTCACGGGCCGGTCGGGCACGCCGATCACGGTCCCGTCCAGCGCACACGCCTGCCGTCCCTGGACACCGTGGCGCAACCACCACTGCACCAAGCCGGGCAGCGCGGCGGGAGCGGCAGGGCAACTGGTGGGCGGGCTCAGCGCCTTCCAGCGCAACACGGCGCCCCTGGTCAGGGACGAGTTGGCGCGGCTCGCCCGCGAAGGGCAGCGGCCCACCCAGCTCTTCCTCACCTGCGCCGACTCCCGTCTGGTCACCAGCATGATCACCTCCAGCGGGCCGGGCGACCTGTTCACCGTGCGCAACGTGGGCAATCTGATGCCGCCGCCCGGAGCCGACGCCTCCTGCGATTCCGTGGGCGCCGCCATCGAGTACGCGGTGGAGGTGCTGCAGGTCGGCAGCATCACGGTGTGCGGGCACTCCGGGTGCGGCGCCATGCAGGCGCTGCTGGGCGGGGCGGGCCACGAGCCGGGGGCGCAGACCCCGCTGGCCCGCTGGCTGCGCCACGGCCGCCCGAGCGTCGCCCGGCTGGAACGGATCGGCGGGCCCGGACGCGGGGAGGTCGCCCTCGCCGACCGCCCGGTGGCCGACGACCTCGAACGGCTCTGCCTCGTCAACGTGGTGCAGCAGTTGGACCACCTGATGGCCCATGCCTGCGTCGCCCGCAGGGTGGCCGAGGGGTCGCTGCAACTGCACGGCATGTACTTCCACGTCGCCGAGGCCCAGGCTTACGTCCTCGACGCCGCGAGCGGCACATTCGCCGCGGTTCGGCCGGAGGTCCTCGACACGGTCTGACCTGGGCCGCCCGCACCGGGTGGCCCACGCGCCCCGGCCCGCCGCGCACCCGCCGGCGGGCCGGAGCCGTGTGCGGGCGCTTCACCGCGACAGGTCTAAACCAATTTTCGTCGCGAACCCTTGTCATTCCGCCCCTCCGGCTGGTGAGCTATGCCATGGGACACAAGAGGACACCCTGCGAAGGAGCACGGCGTGAGCAACGAGAGCCTGGCCAACCTTTTGAAGGAGGAGCGCCGGTTCGCTCCGCCCGCCGAGCTGGCGGCCGGTGCCAATGTGACCGCGGAGGCCTATCAGCAGGCCGGTGACGACCGACTGGGCTTCTGGGCGGCGCAGGCCCGCCGGCTGACCTGGGCGAAGGAGCCGACCGAGACCCTGGACTGGTCCAACCCGCCGTTCGCGAAGTGGTTCGCCGACGGCACCCTGAACGTCGCCTACAACTGCGTGGACCGGCACGTCGAGGCCGGCAACGGCGACCGCGTGGCGATCCACTTCGAGGGCGAGCCCGGTGACGGCCGGGCCATCACCTACGCCGAGCTCAAGGACGAGGTGAGCCGTGCCGCGAACGCCCTGACCGCGCTGGGCGTGACGGCCGGCGACCGGGTCGCGATCTACATGCCCATGATCCCCGAGACCGCCGTGGCGATGCTGGCCTGCGCCCGCGTCGGCGCCGCGCACTCGGTGGTCTTCGGCGGCTTCTCCGCCGACGCCCTGGCCGCCCGCATCGACGACGCCGACGCCAAGCTGGTCATCACCGCCGACGGCGGCTACCGCCGCGGCAAGCCCTCCGCCCTGAAGCCCGCCGTCGACGACGCGGTCTCCCGCTCCGCCGGCGTGGAGAAGGTGCTGGTCGTCCGGCGCACCGGCCAGGAGGTCGCGTGGACCGAGGGCCGCGACGTGTGGTGGCACGAACTCGTCGACGGCCAGTCCGCCGAGCACACCCCGGAGGCCTTCGAGGCCGAGCACCCGCTCTTCATCCTCTACACCTCCGGCACCACCGGTAAGCCCAAGGGCATCCTGCACACCTCGGGCGGCTACCTGACGCAGACCGCCTACACCCACAACGCCGTCTTCGACCTGAAGCCGGAGACCGACGTCTACTGGTGCACCGCCGACGTCGGCTGGGTCACCGGCCACTCGTACATCGTCTACGGCCCGCTGGCCAACGGCGCGACCCAGGTGATGTACGAGGGCACCCCGGACACCCCGCACCAGGGCCGCTTCTGGGAGATCGTCCAGAAGTACGGGGTCACGATCCTCTACACCGCCCCCACGGCGATCCGCACCTTCATGAAGTGGGGCGACGACATCCCCGCCAAGTTCGACCTGTCCTCGCTGCGCGTCCTGGGCAGCGTCGGCGAGCCGATCAACCCCGAGGCGTGGATCTGGTACCGCGAGCACATCGGCGGCGGCCGCTGCCCGATCGTGGACACCTGGTGGCAGACCGAGACCGGCGCCATGATGATCTCCCCGCTGCCCGGCGTGACGGAGACCAAGCCCGGCTCCGCGCAGCGCCCGCTGCCCGGCATCTCCGCGACCGTGGTGGACGACGACGCCAACGAGGTGCCCAACGGCTCCGGCGGCTACCTCGTCCTGACCGAGCCGTGGCCGTCGATGCTCCGCACCATCTGGGGCGACGACCAGCGCTACCTGGACACCTACTGGTCCCGCTTCGAAGGGCGCTACTTCGCCGGCGACGGCGCCAAGAAGGACGAGGACGGCGACATCTGGCTGCTGGGCCGGGTGGACGACGTCATGCTCGTCTCGGGCCACAACATCTCCACCACCGAGGTCGAGTCGGCGCTCGTCTCGCACCCGAAGGTCGCCGAGGCGGCCGTGGTCGGCGCCGCCGACGCCACCACCGGGCAGGCCATCGTCGCCTTCGTCATCCTGCGCGGCACCGCCGCGTCCGAGGACGGCGACGAGCTGATCGCCGCACTGCGCGACCACGTCGCCAAGACGCTCGGCCCGATCGCCAAGCCGAAGCGGATCCTCACGGTGGCGGAGCTGCCGAAGACCCGCTCCGGCAAGATCATGCGGCGGCTGCTGCGCGACGTTGCCGAGAACCGGGAGCTGGGGGACGTCACCACCCTGACGGACTCCTCGGTCATGGACCTCATCCAGTCGAAGCTCCCGAGCGCCGGCGGCGAGGACTGACCGGTCCCCGTCACCGCGCCGAAGAGGCCCCTCCGGGGGCCTCTTCGCCTTTCCCGGCGGTGCGGGACACTCCTGCGACGCCCGGCGATTGTCCGTAATGTGAGGAACGCCGGAGGCTCCGGCGCCGACCCGGTAAGCTGCTGAAGGCGTAAGAAACGCGACAGTGATTCGGGGCGTGCCGGGAAGTCTGGTCGGCAAGGTGATCAGCCATGCCGAGCCCGACCGGAGGTCCACCCCCCGTGACCGCGACCAACCGCCGCCGTTCCGTCTTCCTGGGCCGGATGTCCCTCCCCGAACGGAACTTCGTCGCCGACGCGCTGCGGACGGAGACCGTGGGCGGCGTGATCCTGCTGGTGGCCGCCGTCTTCGCGCTGATCTGGGCGAACAGCCCGCTCAGCGCCTCGTACCGGTCCACCGTCGCCTTCACCTTCGGCCCCGGGTCGCTCCATCTGGACCTGTCGGTCGGCCACTGGGCCGCCGACGGGCTGCTGACGGTCTTCTTCTTCGTCGCCGGCATCGAGCTCAAGCGGGAACTGGTCGCGGGCGAACTGCGCCGCCCCTCGGCGGCGGCGCTCCCCGTCATCGCCGCCGTGTGCGGCATGGCGGCGCCCGCGCTGGTGTACGCGGTGGTCAACGCCGTCGGCGGCGGTTCCCTGCAGGGCTGGGCGGTTCCGACGGCGACCGACATCGCGTTCGCCCTGGCGGTGCTGGCCGTGCTCGGCACCGCGCTGCCGTCCGCGCTGCGCGCGTTCCTGCTGACCCTGGCGGTCGTGGACGACCTCTTCGCGATCCTGATCATCGCTGTCTTCTTCACCTCCGGCATCGATCTCGTGGCCCTGGCCCTGGCCCTCGCCGGGCTCGTGCTGTTCCGGCTGCTGCTCCGCAAGGAGGTGCGCGGTTGGTACGTGTACGTACCGCTCGCGCTGGTCAACTGGGCGCTGATGCACGCCAGCGGGGTGCACGCCACGATCGCCGGCGTCGCCATGGGCCTGATGCTGCGCTGCCACCGGCGCGAGGGCGAGGAGCGGTCCCCCGGAGAGCGGATCGAGCACCTCGTACGGCCGCTCTCGGCCGGGCTGGCCGTGCCGCTGTTCGCCCTGTTCTCCGCGGGGGTGCCGATCGCCGGCGGCGCGCTCGCCGAGGTGTTCGGCCGTCCCGAGACGCTGGGCGTGGTGCTGGGGCTGGTCGTCGGCAAGGCGGTCGGGGTGTTCGGCGGCACCTGGCTGGCGGCGCGCTTCACCCGCGCGGAGCTCAACCCCGATCTGGCCTGGGCCGACGTCCTGGCCGTCGCCACGCTCGCGGGGATCGGCTTCACGGTCTCCCTGCTCATCGGCGAGCTGGCCTTCGAGGGCGACCAGGTGCTGACCGAGGAGGTCAAGGCGGCCGTCCTGATCGGCTCGTTGACCTCCGCGGTGCTCGCCGCGGTGCTGCTCAAGCTCCGCAACGACACGTACCGCCGCATGTGCGAGGACGAGGAGCGCGACGAGGACCGGGACGGCGTCCCGGACGTCTACAAGTGGGCGGACCCCGAGTTCCATCTGCGGATGGCCGCGATCCACGAGGCCAAGGCGGCCGAGCACCGCAGGCTGGCGGAAGTGGCGCGCTCCGGGGACACCGGCGAGGATGAGTCGGGCATGATCGGGGGGTAACCCGTTTGCCCCGGATGACGACTGACGCACCATGACGACGACGGAGGACCCGATGAGCCGTGCGGACGAGCCCGTGAACGTGGGGGTGACCGTGAGCCCCAACGGAAGCCGCAGCCTCGGTCAGCTCTTCGCCTCGGCGACGGCGGACCTGTCCGAGCTGGTCCACGAGGAGATCGCCCTCGCCAAGGCGGAGCTGCGGCAGGACGTCAAGCGCGCCGGCATCGGCGGTGGCGCGGTGGGCGCGGCCGGCATCCTGGCGCTCTTCTCGCTGCCGGTATTGAGCTTCGCGGCGGCGTACGGCATCCACAACCTGGGGCTGGGCCTCGCCTGGTCGTTCCTCATCGTCGGCGGGGCCTACCTGGTGCTGGCCGGTCTGCTCGGCCTGATGGCGCGCTCGAAGTTCAAGAAGATCAAGAAGCCGGAGCGCAGCATCGCCTCGGCGAAGGAGACCGCGGCGGTGCTGCAGGGCGTCAAGCCGCACCCGCGCAGCGCCCCCTCCGGCGGCACGGAGACCACGGTGGCGGTCAAGGTGTGACACGCTCAGAGCATGACGTTCGCTGACAGTTCCCCGGTGGTACGCATCGACGGGCCCTGGACCCACCGGGACGTCGCCGCGAACGGCGCCCGCTTCCACATCGCCGAACTCGGCGACGGCCCCCTGGTGCTGCTGCTGCACGGCTTCCCGCAGTTCTGGTGGACCTGGCGGCACCAGCTGACCGCGCTGGCCGACGCGGGCTTCCGCGCCGTCGCGATGGACCTGCGCGGGGTGGGCGGCAGCGACCGCACACCCCGCGGCTACGACCCCGCCAATCTGGCGCTCGACGTCACCGGCGTGATCCGCTCGCTCGGCGAGCCGGACGCCGCGCTGGTCGGGCACGACCTCGGCGGTTACCTGGCCTGGACGGCGGCGGCGATGCGGCCCAAGCTCGTCCGGCGGCTCGCGGTGTGCTCGATGCCGCACCCGCGGCGCTGGCGCGCGGCGATGCTGACGGATCTGCGGCACAGCGCGGCCGGCGGCCACGTGTGGGGGTTCCAGCGCCCGTTCGTCCCGGAGCGGCAGCTGGTCGCGGACGACGCGGCGCTGGTGGGACGGTTGCTGCGGGACTGGTCGGGGCCCCGGCTGCCCGAGGACGAGACGGTGGACGCCTACCGCAGGGCGATGCTCATCCCGTCGACGGCGCACTGCTCGATCGAGCCCTACCGCTGGATGGTGCGCTCGCTGGCCCGGGTGGACGGCTTCCAGTTCAACCGGCGCATGAAGCGTCCGGTGCGGGTGCCCACCCTGCACCTGCACGGTTCGCTCGACCCGGCGATGCGGGCCCGGCACGCCGCGGGCAGCGGGGAGTACGTGGAGGCGCCGTACCGCTGGCGGCTTTTCGACGGGCTGGGGCACTTCCCCCACGAGGAGGATCCGGCGGCGTTCTCGGCCGAGCTGGTCAACTGGCTCAAGGACCCGGAACCGGATCGTTAATCCCGTACGACGATCAGCCAAATGCCGGGCGCATAGGCCAACTGATGGACCGCCAGGCGGTTACCGACCATGGACCCCGGGCAGACAGCTCGGTATGGGCTGGACGCACGACTACCGTGACGTGTCACGCGACCGCCGCGCCAACGGAGCGCGGATCACCACCGGGACACAGGCCCCGGACCATCGGTCCGGAGGCTCCCGACTCGGCATTCCTCACATCCTCAGGCGCCGCGCCCGCTGGGTGGGCGCCCGGCTGAGGCATACCCGCAGCGGCTGACCGGGCGCGGCCCCTCGCCGGCCGGCCGGCTCCCCCGGACGGCCTACAGGGCACAGCTCTCGGTGTCGACCTGGCGGTTCGCCGTACGCCCGGCCCGGACGTCCTGCTGGACCTCGTCCGCCGTCAGGGCGTAGCCGGTGTCCGCGTCGTCGAGGGACTTGGCGAACACCACGCCGTACACCTTCCCCTCGGGGGTGAGCAGCGGTCCGCCGGAGTTGCCCTGGCGGACCAGCGTGTACAGCGAGTAGACGTCGCGCTCGACGGTGCCCCGGTGGTAGATGTCCGGGCCCGAGGCGGGGATGCGGCCGCGCACCCGGGCGGCACGGACGTCGAAGCCGCCGTTCTCCGGGAAGCCGGCGACGATGGCGTCGTCGCGTGAGCGGGCATCGGTGGTGCTGAAGGACAACGCGGGCGCCTCCAGGGACGGTACGTCGATGACCGCGATGTCGCGCTGCCAGTCGTAGAGCACGACCTTGCCGTCGTACACCCGGCCCTCGCCGCCGATCTGCACGGTCGGGTTGTCGACGCCGCCGACGACGTGGGCGTTGGTCATCACCCGGTGCGGCGCGAAGACGAAGCCGGTGCCCTCCAGCACCTTGCCGCAGCTCGGTGCCGTGCCGACGACCTTGACGATGCTGCGCCGCGCGCGGCCGACGACCGCGCTGTCGGCGAGCGCCGGGTCGGGGGCGGGGACGGCGGTGATGGGCTCGTTGCCGAACGGCGAGAAGACCTGGGGCAGTCCGTTCTGCGCGAGCACCGAACTGAAGTCGGCGAACCAGTTGTCTGCCTCGCGCGGCACGATCTGCGCCACCCCCAGCAGCACCCGGGAGGAGCGGACCTCACGGCCGAGGCTGGGCAGCGTGGTCGTGGTGGCGAGCGCGGAGCCGATGAGCCAGGCGACCAGCAGCATCGCCAGGACGTTCACGAGGGCGCCGCCGACCGCGTCGATCGCCCGCGCGGGTGACCAGCTGACGTGCGTGCGGACCTTGTTGCCGAGGTGCGTGGTGAAGGCCTGGCCCACCGACGCGCACACGATGATCAGGACCACCGCGGCGACGACCGCCACCGTGCCGGGCTGGGAGTTGTCGGTGACCGCGTTCCAGATCGCGGGCAGTACGTAGACCGCGACCAGACCACCGCCGAGGAACCCGACCACCGACATCACGCCGACGATGAATCCCTGACGGTAGCCCACGATCGCGAACCACACGGCGGCCAACAGCAGCACGATGTCCAGCACATTCACCTGGACACCGTCTCATGGAGGATCAACCCAGCGGGACCGTCTTTGCACGATCCCAGGGTCGTTCCCAGCCCGCGTGGTGCAGGATCCGGTCGATCAGGCCCGCGGTGAAACCCCACACCAGGGCGCCCTGCACCAGGAACGCGGGCCCCTGCAGGCCGCTGGGATGGGTCACCATGGCGCGGTTGGCGGGATCGGTGAGATCCGCCACGGGGACGGTGAACACCCGTGCGGTCTCGGCCGGATCGACCGCTCCCACCGGGGACGGCGTACGCCACCAGCCGAGGACCGGCGTCACGACGAAATCGCTCACCGGGATGTAGAGCCGCGGGAGCACCCCGAAGACCTGCACCCCCGAGGGGTCGAGGCCGGTCTCCTCCCAGGCCTCGCGCAGCGCGGCCCGCAGCGGGCCCTCACCCTCCGGGTCGCCGTCCTCGGGATCGAGGGCACCGCCCGGGAAGGAGGGCTGCCCCGCGTGGGAGCGCAGGGAGGCCGCCCGTTCCATCAGGAGCAGTTCGGGCCCCTCGGCGCCGGCGCCGAGGAGGATGAGGACGGCGGAGGGCCGGCCGCCGCTCGGCGGCGGCAGGAAGCGGCTGAGCTGCTCGGGCCGTACGGCGTCGACCGCGCGGACCACCGGGCCGAGCCAGGACGGCAGCCCCTCGCGGTCGAGCGCGACGTCCTCGATGTCGGGTCGTGCCTGCGTCACTCCACCTCCAGCGGCGGCGCCGCCTTGCCCGGGAACCCCGGCGGCGGCTTGAGCCGCTGCCCGGGGCCGCCGGCCATCTCGTACTTGAGCAGCTTCTTCGCCTTCTCCGGGTCCGTCTCGCCCTCGCCGTAGGACGGGCACAGCGGTGCGATCGGGCAGACGCCGCAGGCGGGGCGGCGGGCGTGGCACATCCGGCGGCCGTGGAAGATCAGCCGGTGCGAGACCATCGTCCACTCGCTCTTCGGGAAGATCGCCATGACGTCCTGCTCGATCTTCTCCGGCTCCTTGGCCGTGGTCCAGCCGAAGCGGTGGACCAGCCGCTGGAAGTGGGTGTCCACGGTGAGGCCGGGGACGCCGAAGGCGTTGCCGAGCACCACGTTGGCCGTCTTGCGGCCCACGCCCGGCAGGGTGACCAGGTCCTCCAGCCGGCCGGGCACCTCGCCGCCGAAGGTGTCGCGGAGCGCCGCCGACAGGCCGAGCAGCGCCCGCGCCTTGGCACGGAAGAAGCCGGTGGGGCGGAGGATCTGCTCCAGCTCCTCCGGGTCGGCGGCCGCCAGGTCCTCGGGCGTCGGGTACGCGGCGAACAGCGCGGGGGTGGTCTGGTTGACCCTCAGGTCGGTCGTCTGGGCCGACAAGACCGTGGCGACGAGCAGCTGGAAGGGGTTCTCGAAGTCCAGCTCGGGGTGGGCGTACGGGTACAGCTCGGCGAGCTCGCGGTTGATCCGGCGGGCTCTGCGCACCATCGCGAGCCGCGACTCGGGCTTGCGGGACGCCCGCGCGCGGGCCGTGGAGGTCTTGCGGGGAGCCTGTTCGCTCACAGCGGAATCCGCGGCGGCGGTCACCCTCCCGGCCCCGCCACCCTGCCGTTTCTTCTGCGCACTTGGCGTATCGGACACCCGGCCAGCCTAAGCCTCGCCACCGACAATCGCCCTGGAGAGCCGCGATCCGGCCCCCAAACGGACCCCCGGAACACAATCACACGAGCACATAAGACAGACTTGTGATTGATCGCACTGTTTTTGCTGTCGGGCATGATGGGGACCGACCCAGCGATGTCGACAAGGAGAGAGCTCGTGGACGACGTTCTGCGGCGCGCACCGCTATTCGCGGGGCTCGACGATGAGCAGGCCGCTGAACTGCGCGCCTCCATGACGGAGGCCACGCTCGCGCGTGGCGACTCGCTGTTCCACGAGGGGGAACCCGGGGACCGGCTGTACGTCGTCACCGAGGGCAAGGTGAAGCTGCACCGCACCTCCCCCGACGGACGCGAGAACATGCTCGCCGTCGTGGGCCCCGGCGAGCTGATCGGTGAGCTGTCGCTCTTCGACCCCGGCCCGCGCACCGCCACCGCCACCGCGCTGACCGAGGTGAAGCTCCTCGGCCTCGGCCACGGCGACCTGCAGCCGTGGCTCAACGTCCGGCCCGAGGTCTCCACCGCCCTGCTGCGCGCCGTCGCCCGGCGCCTGCGGCGCACCAACGACGTCATGTCCGACCTCGTCTTCTCCGACGTCCCGGGCCGCGTCGCCAAGGCGCTGCTGGACCTGTCGCGCCGCTTCGGCGTGCAGTCCGAGGAGGGCATCCACGTCGTCCACGACCTGACGCAGGAGGAACTCGCCCAGCTGGTGGGCGCCTCCCGCGAGACGGTCAACAAGGCCCTCGCCGACTTCGCGGGCCGCGGCTGGCTGCGCCTGGAGGCACGGGCGGTCATCCTGCTGGACGTCGAGCGGCTGGCCAAGCGCTCGCGCTGACGCCCGTACGCGTACGAAGGGGCGCCCACCTCGCGGTGGGCGCCCCTTCGCCGTCCCTGGTGTGCGCTGGCCGTCAGATCAGCCCGTGCTCCAGCAGGTAGTCCAGCTGGGCCCGCACCGACAGCTCGGCGGCCGGCCACAGGGCGCGGTCGACGTCCGCGTACACATGGGCGACGACCTCGGAGGGCGTCGCGAGGCCCCGTTCCACGGCCGTCTCGACCTGGGCGAGGCGGTGGGCGCGGTGGGCGAGGTAGAACTCGACCGCTCCCCGCGCGTCGGCGAGGACCGGGCCGTGGCCCGGCAGGACGGTGGCCACGCCGTCGTGCATCGTGAGGGCCTGCAGCCGGCGCAGGGAGTCCAGGTAGTCGCCCAGCCGCCCGTCGGGGTGGGCGACGACCGTGGTGCCGCGGCCGAGGACGGTGTCGCCGGTGAGCACGGCCCGGTCGGCGGGCAGGTGGAACGACAGCGAGTCCGCGGTGTGCCCGGGGGTGGGCACGACCCGCAGCTCCAGGCCGCCCGTGGTGACGACGTCGCCCACGGCCAGGCCCTCGTCGCCCAGCCGCAGCGCCGGGTCGAGGGCGCGCACCGGCGTACCGGTCAGCTCGGCGAAGCGGCCCGCGCCCTCGGCGTGGTCGGGGTGGCCGTGGGTGAGCAGGGTGAGGGCGATCCTCTTGCCGAGGGAGTGCGCCGTGGAGACCACGGTGCTCAGATGGCCCTCGTCCAGCGGCCCGGGATCGATGACGACGGCGAACTCGGAGTCCGGCTCGGAGACGATCCAGGTGTTCGTGCCGTCCAGCGTCATCGGCGAGGGGTTCGGCGCGAGCACGCACACCGCGCGGGCGGTCGCCCGCCCGCCGACCTCCGCACGGGGGTTGCCGGGCTGCGGGGCCGCGGTCATTCGGCGGCTCCCATCCGCTTGGTGAACTCCTCGTGGCCCGGCCAGGTCAGCACGATCTCGTCGCCCACGAGGCCGGCCCTCGCCAGCACCGGGGTGAGGTCGCGCCCCTCCGCGGCGCCCTCCAGGGCCGCGGCGGCCGAGCCGTAGGGCAGCAGCTCCCGCAGCGTCGCGACCGTCGGCGGCAGCATGGTCATCTCGCCGCGGTCGTAGCCGGCCACGGCCTCGGCGGGGCTCAGCCACACGGTGCGGTCCGCCTCGCCCGACACGTCGCGGGTGCGCTGGCCGGGCGGGAGCGCGGTCACGAAGAACCATGTGTCGTAGCGGCGCTCCTCGAACTCCGGGGTGATCCAGCGGGCCCACGGGCCGAGCAGGTCGGAGCGGAGCACCAGGGAGCGGCGCGCGAGGAAGTCGGCGAAGGACAGCTCCCGCGAGACCAGGGCGCGACGGTCGGCCTCCCAGTCCTCGCCGGTGGTGTCCGCGACGACGGACGCCTCGTCGGGCCCGGCCAGCAGGACGCCGGACTCCTCGAAGGTCTCGCGCACGGCCGCGCACACGATCGCCTGCGCCTCGGCGGGGTCCAGGCCCTCGCCCAGCCGGGCGGCCCAGGTCCGCGGTGCGGGTCCCGCCCAGGCCACCGGCCGCTCGTCGCGCGGGTCCACCCCGCCGCCGGGATACGCGTACGCGCCCGCGGCGAAGGCCATGGAGGCCCGGCGCCGCAGCATGTGCACCGCGGGGCCGCCGCCTGCGTCCCGCAGCAGCAGGACGGTCGCCGCACGGCGCGGCACGACGGGCTCCAGGGTGCCCGCGGTGAGGGCGCGGATCCGCTCGGGCCAGGTCGGCGGGAACCACTGGCCGTTCGTGGTGGTCATGGGGCGGATGCTATGCGCTTCCGCGGGGATGTTCGATAGGGCCCGGGCCGGGCGGCCCCGGGCACCCCTCCGGTGGCCCGGCGGGGCCACGCCGGAGGGGTACGGGACGTCAGTCCTCGACCTCGACCTGGATCTCGACCTCGACCGGCGCGTCGAGCGGCAGGACGGCCACACCGACGGCGCTGCGGGCGTGCACGCCCTTCTCGCCGAGGACCTCGCCCAGCAGTTCGCTCGCGCCGTTGACGACGGCCGGCTGCCCGGTGAAGTCGGGGGCGGAGGCGACGAAGCCGACGACCTTCACGACGCGCTTGACGCGGTCGAGGTCACCCACGACGGAGCGGACCGCGGCCAGGGCGTTGAGCGCGCAGGTGCGGGCGAGCTGCTTGGCCTCGTCCGCGGTGACCTCGGCGCCGACCTTGCCGGTGCAGGTCAGCTTGCCGTCGACGAGCGGCAGCTGACCCGCCGTGTAGACGTACGCGCCGGACCGAACGGCCGGGACGTACGCGGCGAGCGGCGCGGCCACGGCGGGGAGCTCCAGCCCCAGTTCCGCGAGCCGCTGCTCGACGGCGCTCACGCGTTCTTCTCCCGCTTGAAGTACGCCACCAGCTGCTCGGGGTTGTTCGGGCCCGGCACGACCTGGACGAGCTCCCAGCCGTCCTCGCCCCAGGTGTCCAGGATCTGCTTCGTCGCGTGCACCAGCAGCGGCACGGTCGCGTATTCCCACTTCTTCATGAGGGGACTGTAATGCCTGGCACAGCCCCGCCCCTGCGTAGCCCCGCCCTCGACTGGTTAGGCTCGCAGGTGTGAGGCTCCACATCGTGACGGGCAAGGGCGGCACGGGCAAGACGACCGTCGCCGCGGCGCTGGCACTCGCCCTCGCCGCCGAGGGACGGCGGACGCTGCTGGCGGAGGTGGAGGGACGCCAGGGCATCGCCCAGCTCTTCGAGACCGAGGCCCTCCCCTACGAGGAGCGCAAGATCGCGGTGGCGCCGGGCGGGGGCGAGGTCCACGCGCTGGCCATCGACGCCGAACAGGCGCTGCTCGACTACCTCGACATGTTCTACAAGCTCGGCCGGGCCGGCCGGGCCCTGAAAAAGCTGGGCGCGATCGACTTCGCCACCACCGTCGCACCGGGCCTGCGCGACGTCCTGCTGACCGGCAAGGTCTGCGAGGCCGTACGCCGCAAGGACCGGGCCGGCTGGCGGTCGTACGACGCGGTGGTGCTGGACGCGCCGCCGACCGGGCGGATCACCCGCTTCCTCAACGTCAACGACGAGGTCGCCGGGCTGGCCCGGTTCGGCCCGATACACAATCAGGCGCAGGCCGTGATGCGGGTGATGAAGTCCCCCGAGACGGCGGTACACCTGGTCACCCTCCTGGAGGAGATGCCGGTCCAGGAGACCATGGACGGCGTGGAGGAACTGCGCGCGGCGGGACTGCCGACCGGAGCCGTGATCATCAACATGGTGCGCCCGGTGGTGATGGACGGCGCGGCCGTGGCATCGGCGCGCGACGGGCAGCGCACGGCGATCGCCAAGGCGCTCTCCCAGGCGGGGCTCGGCGGCGCGCGGCGCGGCGGCCTCGCGGAGCGGCTCGTCGACCCGCTGCTGGCCCAGGCGCACGAGCACGCGGAGCGCGTGGCCCTGGAACGCGCCCAGCGCGAGGAACTGGGCTCACTGGGGCTGCCGGCGTACGAGCTGGAACTGATGGGCGACGGGGTCGATCTCGGCGGGTTGTACAGATTGGCTGAAAATCTGCGGAAGCAGGGGCTGGGGGTCGCATGAGCCTGGAGAGTCCGGTATTGGACATCGACCCGCTGATCGACGATCCGAAAACCCGGATCGTCGTCTGCTGCGGCTCGGGAGGGGTCGGCAAGACCACCACGGCCGCGGCCCTGGGCGTCCGCGCCGCCGAGCGCGGGCGGAAGGCCGTCGTGCTGACCATCGACCCGGCGCGCCGGCTCGCGCAGTCCATGGGGCTGACGGAACTCGACAACACCCCCCGCAAGGTCGCCGGGATCGACGAGTCCGCGGGCGGTGAGCTGCACGCGATGATGCTCGACATGAAGCGGACCTTCGACGAGGTCGTGCTGCAGCACACGGACCAGGAGCGGGCCCGGGCGATCCTGGACAACCCCTTCTACCAGTCGCTCTCCGCGGGCTTCGCCGGCACGCAGGAGTACATGGCCATGGAGAAGCTGGGCCAGTTGCGCGCGCTCGACGCGTGGGACCTGATCATCGTCGACACCCCGCCGAGCCGGTCGGCGCTGGACTTCCTGGACGCCCCGAAGCGGCTGGGGTCCTTCCTGGACGGGCGCTTCATCCGGCTGCTGATGGCTCCCGCGAAGGTCGGCGGGCGGGCCGGCGTGAAGTTCCTCAACGTCGGGATGTCGATGATGACCGGCACGCTCAGCAAGGTCATGGGCGCGCATCTGCTGCGCGACGTGCAGACCTTCGTGGCGGCGATGGACTCGATGTTCGGCGGCTTCCGCTCCCGCGCGGACGCCACCTACAAGCTGCTCCAGGCGAACGGCACGGCGTTCCTGGTGGTGGCCGCGCCGGAGCGGGACGCGCTGCGGGAGGCCTCGTACTTCGTGGAACGGCTCGCGGCGGAGGACATGCCCCTCGCCGGGCTGGTGCTCAACCGCGTGCACGGCAGCGGGGCGGCACAGCTCACGGCGGAACGGGCGCTGGCGGCGGCGGAGGCCCTGGACGACCTGAGCGAACCCGAAGACCCGGACTACCCGGACGACGCGGACGACGCCGACGACCCGGACACCGCCGACGCTGCTGGCACCGCCGACGCCGACCCCGTGGCCGGGAATCCGTCAACTCCCCGGCTGACCGGGGAGTTTGACGAATCTGCAGAAAATCTTCAAAGCGTCGGCATTGTGGATCAGCCCGGCGGGAAAGCTGGACTCCGTACGGCCGACGGCGGCGAAGGGACCCCCAGTACGGACAGTGCGGACACGAGCTCTCCCGAATCGCCCACCGGCTCCCCTGCATTTCCCGCGCCCGCGCAGGAAGGCGACGCGGGCCGGTCCACGAACCCGGACCCGCTGGACGCCGATCGCCTCGCCGCCGGCATGCTGCGCCTGCACGCCGAACGGATGCAGCTGGTCGCGCGCGAGCGGCGCACCCGTGACCGCTTCGTCTCCGTGCACCCGGACGTTCCGATGGTGGACGTCGCGGCCCTGCCCGGTGACGTGCACGACCTCGAGGGCCTGCGCGCGATCGGCGAACGTCTCGCGCAGGGTCAGCCGACGGCGGCGTAGTCGTCGTAGCCCTCGTCGTAGCTCTCGTCGTCGAGCGGGAGCACACCTGTGCTGCGCTCGTACTCCGTGCGCGCCGTCTCCAGCAGCCTGCGCCACGAGGTGACCGTGGGGCGCCGGCGCAGCAGCGCCCTGCGTTCCCGCTCGGTCATCCCGCCCCAGACGCCGAACTCCACCCGGTTGTCCAGGGCGTCGGCCAGGCACTCGGTGCGTACCGGGCAGCCGGTGCACACCGCCTTGGCCCTGTTCTGGGCCGCTCCCTGGACGAAAAGTTCATCCGGATCCGTCGTGCGGCACGCGGCCTGCGTACTCCAGTCCGTAACCCAGCTGCTCATGCTGGCGCCGTCCTCTCCCGAATCGAGGCTCCCCCACGGCGGCAAGCGGCATATTCACCGTTGCCAGTTGAGGACGTTACGGAAGGTGGGCACGACGCAACAGCCCTTTCAGGCCCAATCTTGAATGGCCCGAACGGACTATGGGTACGCGGCAGATCACCCGACGGAGTGAGCCGACGGCAGAATGGGCGAATTGCCGCGAAACGGTCATCTCGCCACTTCTGGGGCCTGAGATCCAGGTCATATGGCTGGCATATGACAGGAATTCGGGCAGTTCTCATCACCCACAAGAGTGACGAGGGAGGACAGACGTGTGCGCAGTGTTCGCGCCTGTCTGTTACAGAGTAGGCGAACAAGCATGCCCACGTCCTGAGAATGGCAACGTAAGCTGCACCCCATGGGTCACAAGCGATCGCGCCCCACCAGCAGCGGCGGCACCAGCTCAGCCCAGCAGGCAGCCAAGTTCCTGGGCATCAGCGTCCTGGCAGGCGTCGTGCTGGCCGGTATCGCCCTCCCCGCGGCGGGAGCACTCGGACTGAGCGCCAAGGGCACCGCGGCCGGCTTCGACTCCCTTCCGGGCGAGCTCAAGCGACCGCCGCTGTCCCAGAGCACCCAGATCCTGGACACCAAGGGCGACCTGATCGCGACCGTCTACTCGCGCGACCGCAAGGTCGTGGGGCTGAACAAGATCAGCAAGCCGATGCAGCAGGCCATCGTCGCCATCGAGGACGCCCGCTTCTACGAGCACGGCGCCATCGACGTCAAGGGCATCCTGCGCGCGCTCAACAAGAACGCCCAGGAGGGCGGTGTCTCCGAGGGCGCGTCCACCCTGACGCAGCAGTACGTGAAGAACGTCTTCGTCGAGGAGGCCGGCGACGACCCCACCAAGGTCCAGCAGGCCACACAGCAGACCCTCGGTCGCAAGATCAAGGAGATGAAGTACGCCATCCAGCTCGAGCAGGAGCTGGGGAAGCAGAAGATCCTCGAGAACTACCTCAACATCACGTTCTTCGGCGAGCAGGCCTACGGGGTCGAGTCCGCCTCGCGGCGCTACTTCAGCAAGTCCGCGAAGGACCTGTCGCTCACCGAGTCCGCGCTGCTGGCCGGTCTCGTCCAGTCGCCGAGCCGCTACGACCCCGTGAACGACCCGGAAGAGGCCAAGAAGCGCCGCGACGTGGTGCTGCAGCGGATGGCCGACGTGAAGAACATCACGCAGGCCGAGGCCGACGAGGCGAAGAAGAAGCCGCTCGGCCTCAAGATCACCCAGCCCAAGAACGGCTGCATCACCGCCGTCAACGGCGCCGGCTTCTTCTGCGACTACGTGCGCCAGGTCTTCCTCAGCGACAAGGCCTTCGGCAAGACCAAGAGCGAGCGCTCCAAGCGCTGGGACCAGGGCGGCCTCACCATCCGCACCACCCTCGACCCGAAGGCGCAGCGGTCCGTCCAGGAGTCGATCAGCCGGCACGTGTACAAGAGCGACGACGTCGCCACCGCCGTGACCCTGGTCCAGCCCGGCACGGGCAAGATCGTCGGAATGGGCCAGTCCCGCCCGTACGGCTTCGGGAAGAACCAGACCCAGATCAACTACTCCGTCGACCGGAACATGGGCGGCGGCGCGGGTTACCAGCCGGGTTCGACGTTCAAGCCCTTCACCGCCGCGGCCGCCCTGGAGAAGGGCATGTCGACGGCCCAGTCCTACCCCTCGCCGAACGAGATGCCGTACCCGGACGTGACCGACTGCGAGGGCAAGCGGTACACCAGCACCGCCAAGGTGCCCAACGAGCGGAAGGACGAGGTCGGTCCGTACGGGATGCGGGAGGCGCTGGCGAAGTCGATCAACACCTACTTCGTCTCGCTGGAGGCCGACGCCGGCCTGTGCGACGTGACGCGGATGGTCAACTCCCTCGGCATCACCAAGCGCGCCGGCGGGACGAAGTTCGGCCTCGGTGCCTCCTTCACCCTCGGCGTCAACGAGATGTCGCCGCTGAAGATGGCCGCCGCCTACGCCGCCTTCGCCAGCAAGGGCGAGTACTGCACCCCGGTCGCCATCGAGTCGATCAGCGACGCGAACGGCAAGAAGCTGCCGGTGCCGAAGACGCAGTGCGAGCGGGCCATGTCCGAGCAGACCGCCTCCACGATCAACACCCTGCTCAAGGGCGTGGTCGAGGACGGCACCGGCCAGCAGGCCGGGCTCAGCGACCGCGACAGCGCGGGCAAGACCGGTACGACGGACTACCGCTACGCCGCCTGGTTCGTCGGCTACACCTCGGACATGGCGGGTGCCGTCTGGGTCGGCGACCCGGCCCACAAGCGCCGGATGACCAACATCACCATCGGCGGCCAGTACCACACCGAGGTCTACGGCGCCGACACCCCGGGCCCGATCTGGAAGGACGCCATGTCCGGCGCCCTGGCCGGCACCGTCTCGCCGGGTCTGCCGACGGTCGCCATCAAGGATCCCGAGAAGCCGCGCAACGACGACGACGACCACCACGGCCCCGGCGACGACGGCGGCCCCGGCAACGGCGGCAACGGCGGCAACGGGGGCGACGAAGGACTCTTCGGCGGCATCTTCGGCGGCGGCGACGGGGGCGGCGGCAACGGCCGCGGCGGCGCGACCAACGCCGGCCCCGGGACCGGCACCCCCGAGACGGGTGGCACCGGGGCGGGCTGATCCCCCCGGTACGTGACATGACGCCGAAGGGGCGCCGGGACCGATCGGTCCCGGCGCCCCTTCCGTTGTCGGCCGCCCTCGGGCGCCGCGGGCTGTCATGGGCGCCCGGTCGGGCGCCGCTCCGTCAGCCGCCCGCGAGCTGCCTGCGCACCTCGGCGGCGACCCGGCCGCCCTCGGCCAGGCCCGCGACCTTCGGATTCACGATCTTCATGACCGCGCCCATCGCCCTGGGCCCCTCGGCCCCCGACTCGGTGATCGCCGCGGCGACGATCCCGGCCAGCTCGGCGTCGTCCAGCTGCTTGGGCAGGTAGGCGCCCAGCACCTCGCCCTCCGCCAGCTCGCGCTCCGCGGACTCCTTGCGGCCGCCCTGCTCGAAGGCGTCGGCCGCCTCCCGGCGCTTCTTCGCCTCGCGGGCGATCACCATCAGCACCTCTTCGTCGGAGAGCTCGCGCGCCTCCTTGCCCGCGACCTCCTCCTTGGTGATCGCGGTGAGGGTGAGACGGAGGGTGGACGAGATCAGTTCGTCCCGTCCCTTGATGGCAGCCGTGAGGTCGTCGTGCAGACGCTGCTTGAGCGTGGTGGTCATGGCACCGAGTCTGCCAGGTCGCCGCCGGGAGGGCCGGAAATTTATCCCTGACGAGCCGTCTGCCACCATGGAGGGCATGCGCGCGCGATACGGAGTACCCCTGGGCATCACAGCTGCCGGTGCGGCCTGCGTGGCCTACGCCGCCGGAATCGAGGCGCGGTCCTTCCGCCTGCGCAGGGTGCGGGTGCCCGTGCTGCCGGCCGGAATGCGGCCGATCCGCGTCCTGCAGCTCTCCGACATCCACATGGTGAGCGGCCAGAACAAGAAGCGCCGCTGGCTGCAGTCGCTGGCCGGGCTCCGTCCGGACTTCGTGGTGAACACCGGGGACAACCTCTCCGACCCCCACGGCGTCCCCGAGCTGCTGGACGCCCTCGGCCCGCTGCTCGACCTCCCCGGGGCGTACGTCTTCGGCTCCAACGACTACTACGCCCCCAAGCTGCGCAACCCCGCCCGCTACCTCCTCGAGCGCGTCCGGGGCGAGCACGGCCTCAACGGCAAGAACGACCCCGCCATCGGCGTCGCCCGCAACCCCTGGGAGGAGGTGCGCGACGCTTTCGACGTGGCCGGGTGGGTCGGGGTCAACAACACCCGCGGCCGCCTCAAGCTCGACGACGGCATCGAGATCGCCTTCACGGGCCTCGACGACCCCCACATCCGCCGCGACCGCTACGCCGCCGTCGCCGGCGGCCCCGACGCGGACGCCGACCTCTCCCTCGCCGTCGTCCACGCCCCGTACCTGCGCGTGCTCGACGCCTTCGCCGCGGACCGCTACCCGCTGATCCTCGCCGGTCACACCCACGGCGGCCAGCTCTGCATCCCCTTCTACGGCGCCCTGGTCACCAACTGCGACATCGACACCGACCGGGTCAAGGGCCTGTCCACCCACGAGGCCGCCGGCCACCGCTCCTACCTGCACGTCTCCGCCGGCTGCGGCACCAACCGCTACACCCCGGTCCGCTTCGCCTGCCCGCCCGAGGCCACCCTGCTCACCCTGACGCCGGGCGCCTGAGCCGCCCGCGAAAACCGGATTTCGTCTCCAGCGGGAGGTCCGCTAGAGTAATCCTCGTCGCGCCGGGCCGGAGGCCACGGTACGACACCGGGGTGTGGCGCAGCTTGGTAGCGCGCTTCGTTCGGGACGAAGAGGCCGTGGGTTCAAATCCCGCCACCCCGACTTCGTAGATGCAGATCAGGGCCGTCTGGGAATTTCCCAGGCGGCCCTGACTCGTGTTGCGTGACTTTCTGTGTGACTCACGCTTCCGGCCCCCGTCTGAATCACGGGGCGGATCGGCTTGTGGTGGACCTCCTCGGTGACCGGGGTGCCGGGCCGCCCGACAAGGCGCGAGATCTCTTCGAGCGGCACACCGCTGTCCGGCGGCAGCGATACGCACCGACCGACCGACCGGCGCCACGACGCACCGCGGCGGCCCCGGAACCGGCCGTACATCACGCCGGTCGCCCATGACGTGGTCCTCCAGTACGTCGTGGCCGAGGTCCGGCCGAACCTCACGATGAGCAGGCGGCGTTGCGTCGGGACCGTGGTGTACGGCTGCTTCCGGGCGCGAGTCGCCGCCGGTCGCCTGGCCGGACCCGGAACCAGCCTGGAGAGCGCGCTCGCGTCTGCGCTGTGCGCTCGCCGTAAAGCACCTCCCATCGGGCCGCGGCCGCGCGGCGCTCTACAATCCGCTGCGACGTGTGGGTGCACAGGAGGTGTGCCCGGGGTGGAGGGGACACGACATGACCATGAACCGCGGTCTGACCGGGCGCAGTTGGAGAGCCGCCGGGATCCTGGTCGCCGGACTGCTCGGCGGTACGTTGCTGCCGGCCACCCCCGCGGCCGCCGTGCACGGCGCGGTACCCGGTGACTTCAACGGCGACGGTTACCGTGACGCCGTCCTGCCCGCCCCTGGCGCGGATGTTGCCGGCAAAGAGGCGGCCGGTGCGGTCGTCGTGCTGTACGGATCGAGAACGGGCCTGTCGGCGTCCCGGCGAAAGATCATCACGCAGAACACCGCCTCCATCCCGGGCACCGCCGAGGCGTTCGACCGGTTCGGTGCCGCCACCGCCACGGCGGACCTGAACCGCGACGGGTACGCCGATCTGGTCGTCGGATCGCCCTACGAGGGCACGGCCAAGGGGATCGATGCCGGAACGGTGACGGTGCTCTGGGGGAGCAGCGCCGGCCTCACCCGGGGCACCAACCTGCCGACGCCCCAGGGCGACCCGCTCTACTACGGCGTGGACCTCGCCGCGGCCGGCACGGGGCCGGGGGCGAAGACCGAAGTCCTGGTGGGCTCCCGGGCCGGGTCGGTCCGCTTCACCGGGCCCTTCAGCAGCACCGGTACGTTCGGCGGCTCGGCGACTCCGGCGGACATGTCCCAGGCCGAGGCGGTGGCGCTGGGCGACTTCAACGGGGACGGCGCTCAGGACCACGTGAACGCCACCTACCGCTACAGCGGTCTGACCGGCGGCCACATCGTCGTGAACCCCGAGGACCACGCTCTCGCTCTGCAGAAGGGCAACGGCCTCATGGTCGCCGCCGGCGACCTCAACGGCGACGGATACTCCGACCTCGTCGCCGGCGACCCCGACGAGCCCGAAGTCTCCGGGGTCGACGGCGTGCTGGGCGGTCGCGTCCTTGTCTGGTACGGCTCGGCACGAGGCATCTCGCCCGATGCCGCACCGGTGCAGATCACGCAGAACACCGTCGGCGTCCCCGGCGGGAGCGAGAAGTACGACGCTTTCGGCGGCGCCCTGGCGGTGGCGGACCTGAACCGTGACGGGCTCGCCGACATCGTGGTCGGGACACCCTACGAATCCATCGGCAAGATCGGCCGGGCCGGGCAGGTGACCGTCATCCCCGGTCGCCGCACGGGCGCCCTCGGCGCCGGGGCGTACGCCTTCAACCAGGACACGGCGAAGGTCCCGGGCGGCTCGGAGGTCGACGACTTCTTCGGCACGACGGTCGCCGCGGGTGACGTGAACAAGGACGGCAAGGCCGAGCTGTTCGTCGGCGCGGCCACGGAGAACAACTCGACGGGCGCGGTCTGGGTCTTCCCCGGCGGCACCGCCGGGCCGACGGCCACGGGCAGCCGCGTGTTCACCGCCACCTCGGTCGGCCTGCCCCAGCAGAACGGCACCCTCCTGGGCGGCAACGGACTGCTCTGGGTGATCTGAGACACCGCGCGGCCCCTTCGCGCCGCTGAGTGGCGGAACGCGGCCCGGGAGGACGTCCCGGGCCGCCCCGGGTCAGCCGCAGACCGTGCCCGGGGCGGGGAGTTCGCCGTGGATGAGGTAGCGGTCGACGGCGTCGTCGATGCAGGGGCTGCCGCGGTGGTACGCGGTGTGGCCGTCACCGTCGTAGGTGAGGAGCCGTCCGGAGTCGAGCTGGCGGGCGAGGGACTGGGCCCAGGGGTACGGGGTGGCGGGGTCCCGGATGGTGCCGACGACGAGGATCGGGGCGGCGCCGGGGGCGCTGATCGGGTGCGGGGCCTGGGTCGCCGGGACCGGCCAGCGGGTGCAGAGGACCAGGAACGTGGCCAGTGAGGCGCCGAACTGGGGTGAGGCACGCAGGAAGGCGGGCAGGGCGGCCTCCGCCTCGGCGCCGGAGAAGCGGGCGCCGAGGGTGGAGCTCAGGCAGTCGACGGCGAGGAGGGCGTCCGTGGCGTTGCCGGAGGTGTCCTCGTCCGCGCCGGCGAACTGCTGCAACTCCGCGGTGTCGCCGGCCAGGGCCTGGCGCAGCATCGTCCGCAGCTCCTCCCAAGAGGCCCCCCGCAGGGCCGTGATGACCGCGGTGAGGAGGTCCTCTCCGGTGACGGTGATGTCCTTGCCCTGGCGCAGGGGGCCGGCGTCCAGCTTGTCCACCAGTCCGTCGAGGACCCGGCCGGCCTCCGCGACGGAGTGGCCGACCGGGCAGTCGGGGCGGGCGGCGCAGTCGGCGGCGAAGGACTCCCAGGCCAGCTGGTAGCCGGCGGTGCTGTCCAGGTTCTCGCGGTAGCCGTCGAGCGCGGGGTCGATGGCGCCGTCCAGGACCATGCGTCCGACCCGCGAGGGGAAGAGCTCGGCATACGTCGCGCCCAGGTAGGTGCCGTAGGAGTAGCCGAGGAAGTGCAGGCGCTCGTCGCCGAGGAGGGCGCGCACGACGTCCATGTCGCGCGCCGCGTCGGGGGTGCCGAGGTGGGGCAGCAGATCCCCGTCCTGCTTCTCGCAGGCGTCGGCGAGTTCCTCGAACGCCTCGAAGGAGTCGGCGATCTCCGCAGCGCCGTCGGAGACCCGCAGGCCGAAGCCCATGGGGGTGGCCGGGGTGTCGGTTTCGCAGTCGACGGGGGTGCTGTACCGCACGCCGCGCTGGTCGACGGCGACCAGGTCGTACGCGGTGCGCATGGCCGGGGAGAAGGTGCCGACGGCGGCGACCAGGTAGTCGACGGCGGACTCGCCGGGGCCGCCCGGGTTGACCTGGAGCGAGCCGACGCGGGCGGCGGCGTCGCCGGTGGCCCGCAGGCGGGCGGCGGTCAGGGTGATGTCGCCGGCCTCGGGGCGGGCGTAGTCCAGGGGCACCGTCACGGTGGCGCACTGGAAGCCCGGCACGTCCTGGCAGGCCTTCCAGTCGAGGCGCTGCTCGTAGTAGCGCCGCAGCTCCGGGGGTACGCCCGCGGCGGGGTCCACGGCGCGTCCGGCGGCGGACGCCGGCCGCGGCGGGACGGCGGTGGCGCAGGCCGCGGTCAGCAGCAGCCCGCAGGTGCTCAGCACCGCGAGCGCGCCGCGCAGCCTGCGCCGGGGTATCCCGCCGGTGTCCAGGACAGCGATCATCGCCACGCCTTCCTCGTGCGCCCGTGTGACGGGGGAGGGACCGCCGGACGCGGCGCCCGGGCCCCGGGGGATTCCGGGGATCCGGGGGTCGTGGTCCGGTCGTGTCGCGGAGCGCTCGGACGCGCCCCCCGCGACTCCGCTGCGTCACCAGCCCATCACACGTCGTACGTGGCGGCGGCCCCGGATGGGCCGAACGTGTGAATCTCCGGAGCGCCCCGGCAGGGGTTCAGCGGGGCGCGTAGGCGATGCGCGCGAAGGGCCAGGCACGGGCGAGCCAGTCGCCGACGACGCGGTGGAGTTCGGCGTCCAGGGCGGCGTTGCGGGCGCTGACCCAGGAGCGGACGTCGACGGTGCCGGGTTCGCCGCGGGAGCGGTAGACGTACACGCAGCCGATGACGTCGCCGCCGGGCACGGACAGGACGGTGTAGGTGAAGCCGGTGCGCCGCTCGAAGTCCTCCGCGTGCTTGCGCAGGTCCTCGAGGTTGGCCTCGAGGGTCATCCCGTCCGGCGGCGGCCAGGAGCGGCCCTCGAAGCCGGGGGTGGCGCGGATGTGGTCGATGCTGGACGTCCAGGCGGCGTGGTCGGCGGCGTTGTGCCGCGGGCCCAGGGGTTCCAGGCGGAAGCGGTCGGTGGCGGGCGGGTCCGGGACGGCGAAGCCCGGCGGGACGAGGGGCTGTTCGGCGGCGGTCATGGCGCGAGGGTAGCCGGGTGCCCGCGGGGCCGTCGCCGTCGCGGCGGCACCGTGCGAAGGTAGGGCCATGGGTGTGGAGTTCGTGGTCTTCATGACGCTGCCGGGCCTGGTGATCCTGCTGATCGGGGTGGCCTTCGTCGACCAGGTGCTGCGCCTGGGCCGGTGGGGCGGCCGCAGCGGGCAGGTCTCCTCGACCGGTTTCGAGCAGCTGCACGCGAGCTTCTCCCCGGGCAAGCGCAACGAGTTGGACGAGCGCCGGGCGACCCTGATGCTGCGCGACGAGGAGGGCGACGGGGCGCCCCCGCGGTCGCGGGTGGACCTGGGGCGGGGGACGGCGCTGATCGTCGTTCCGGGACGTGATCGCAGCGGGTGACGACGGCCACGGTCCACCACGGGGCGCGATCGGGTTTGATGGTGGCATGAGCGACGTCATGGCTGGGATGCCGGATTGGGAGAAGCGCTTCCGGGCGCCACGCGTCGGACTGCCGGAGTGGGCGGAGGACGCCCCCCATCGCAGCCTGTTCGTGTCGAATGCGACGGGTACCTACGAGCTCTACGCGTGGGACCGGACGACCGGGGCGCAGCGGCAGGTCACCGACCGGCCGAACGGCACATCGGACGGGACGCTGACACCGGACGGCGCCTGGGTGTGGTGGTTCGCGGACACCGACGGGGACGAGTTCGGCGTGTGGATGCGGCAGCCCTTCGATGGCGGCCCGGACGAGCCGGCCGCGCCCGGGCTGGAGTCCTCGTATCCCGCGGGCCTGGCGCTGGGCCGGAGCGGGCTCGCGGTGGTCGGCCGCTCCACCGACGAGGAGGGCACGACGGTCCACGTCGTGCGTCCCGGGGCGGAGCCGGTGGAGATCTACCGGCACGAGGAGTCGGGCGGGGTCGGCGCGCTCTCGGAGGACGGCACGCTGGTCGTCGTCGAGCACACCGAGCACGGCGACGCGATGCACTCGGCGCTGCGCGTGGTCACGACGGACGGCACGAAGGTCGCGGAGCTGGACGACAGCGAGGGCGGCACGAAGGAACTGGGCCTGGAGTGCCTGGGGTTCGCCCCGGTCCTGGGGGACGCCCGGCTGCTGGTGGCGCACCAGCGGCGCGGCCGCTGGGAGCCGATGGTCTGGGACGTCGCCGCGGGCACGGAGACCGCGCTCGCCATCGACCTGCCTGGTGACGTCGCGGCGGAGTGGTACCCGGACGGCACCGCGCTGCTGGTGGTGCACTCGTACCGGGCCCGCAGCGAGATCTACCGCTACGGGCTGGCGGACGGGGAGCTGACCCGGCTGGACACCCCGGCGGGCTCGGTGAGCGGCGCCACGGCCCGCCCCGACGGGACCGTGGAGTTCCTGTGGTCGTCGGCGGCGGCGCCCTCGGAGGTGCGGTCGACGACCGGCGCGGTGGTGCTGGAGGCGCCCGGCGAGCGGGCCCCCGGCTCGCTGCCGGTGGAGGACGTGTGGGTGGACGGGCCGGGCGGCCGGGTGCACGCGCTCGTCCAGCGGCCCGCGCGGGGCGAGGGCCCGTACCCGACGGTGTTCGAGATCCACGGCGGGCCCACCTGGCACGACTCGGACGCCTTCGCGGCCGGGCCGGCGGCCTGGCTCGACCACGGCTACGCGGTGGTGCGGATCAACTACCGCGGTTCCACGGGCTACGGCCGGGAGTGGACGGACGCGCTCAAGCACCGTGTGGGCCTGATCGAGCTGGAGGACGTCGAGGCGGTCCGGGCGTGGGCGGTGGAGTCGGGCTTCGCCGACCCGGCGCGCCTGGTGCTGTCCGGCGGCTCCTGGGGCGGCTTCCTGACGCTGCTGGGGCTGGGCACCCGGCCCGAGCTGTGGACGGTGGGCCTGGCGGCCGTACCGGTCGCGGACTACGTGACGGCGTACGGCGACGAGATGGAGGCGCTCAAGGCGCTGGACCGCACCCTGTTCGGCGGCTCCCCCGAGGAGGTCCCGGAGCGCTACGAGGCGTCCTCGCCGATCACGTACGTGGCGCGGGTCAAGGCCCCGGTCTACATCTCGGCGGGCCTCAACGACCCGCGCTGCCCGATCCGGCAGATCGACAACTACGTCGAGCGGCTGGCGGGCCTGGGCAAGACGCACGAGGTCTACCGCTACGACGCCGGGCACGGCTCGCTCGTCGTCGACGAGCGGATCAAGCAGCTACGACTGGAGCTGGACTTCGTCCGCCGCCACCTCGGCGGCTGAGGCCGGGGCGGGCCCCTCCTCCGCGGTGAGGCCGAGCTCGGCGTCGCGCCGGGTCTCGGCCTCCCGGCGGACGAGCCGGAACCACATGAAGACCACGAAGCCCGCGAAGACGAACCACTCGCCGGTGTAGCCGAGGTTCTGGAAGGCCTTGAGGTCCAGGCCGGTGCCGCTCGGCGCGACGGGCGGGACGGCCCGCAGGGGCGCGTGGACGCCCTCGGTCTGGGTGATCCAGGCGCCGTACACCTGGTACGGGACGAGGTTGACCAGGGAGGCCGCGCTGATGATCCCCAACTGTCCTTCGGGGAGCCCGCCGCTGCCGATCGCGCCGTCGGTGTCGGCGCCCTCGGGGGCCTGCAGGGCCCCGGTGACGGTGACCTCGCCGGCGGGCGCCGCGGGCACGGCGGCGGCGGACGCGCGGTCCGCGTCGCCGGGGAGCCAGCCGCGGACGACGGGCAGGACGGCCGCGCCGTCGCCGGTGCGCAGCGGGGTGAGCACGTAGTAGCCGGTGCGTCCGTCGAGCTCGCGGCCGGGTACGAGGAACTGGTGCGCGCTGTCGTAGCGGCCGGTGGCCCGTACGGAGCGGCCGGCCGTCTCGGTGGTGACCGCGGAGGTCGCCCGCGGCAGCAGGCGCTCCAGCGGGACGGCGTCGCGGGCGGCGGTCGCGGGGGTGTCCTGGGCGGCGCGGTGGCTGTCGACGCGGGCCTCGAACCGGCTCAACTGCCAGCTGCCCATGAACGTGCAGACGACCACGGCGCACACCATGAAGAGGTGCCCGCCCAGCCAGCGGGGGGACAGCAGGAACCGGTACACGCCGTCAACGGTACGGGGCGCCCGGCCGTCCCCTGGAACCGCCCCCTGCTACTGGGCGGCGACGGCGCCGGTCTTGTACACCGTCCCGGCGCAGGCGCCGTCGATCGTCGCGTTGACGACGGGCGCTCCGGCCTCGGGGGTGTGGCTCAGCACGATGGCCGCCGGGGCGCCCTGGGAGGCACCGTTCTCGCCGGACGGGGGCGCGGACGCCTCACCGGTCGGGCTGTTGGTGGCGGTCGCGGTGGGCGTCGGCGTGGACGGGGGTGTGCAGCCGCCCGCGCCGCCCGCGGCCGGGATCCAGGTGAACTGGACGCGGTAGCTCTGCCCGGCCTTGAGGATCAGCGTGCCGAGGGAGTCGGGCAGCGTGGTGCCGTCGTTCGCGGTGTGGTCGACGACACTGATGCGGGCGGACTCGGCCGCGCCCTGGGCGGCGAAGGTCACCGTGCCGCCGCCGTCGACGGTGCACGAGCGATCAGAGGTGTTCGCCACCTGGAACCAGCCGCTGACCCGGCCCGCGCCGTCGGAGGCGCCCGCGTAGCCGGAGGCGTCGCCGAGGTCGTCGGTGGAGCACAGCGGGGCGTTGGCCGCGAGCGTGTCGGAGGGGTCCACGGGGTCCGAGGACCCGGGCGGGACCTGGGGGTGCGAGCCGCCGGTGTGCGTGGGGTTCTCGTCGGGACTGCCGTCGCCGCCGGTCGGGCTGGGTGTGCCGGCGCCGGCGGCGGGACCGTCCGGGCCGCCGTCGGTGCCACCGGTGTCCTGGGCGCTGGACGCGTTGGCGGTGCCGGTCTTGGCGGAGCCGGAGATGTTCGCCGCGTGCAGGGCCGCGGGGACCGCGACCAGTGCCAGCAGGCACGCGGCCGCGCTGCCGGCCAGCAACTGACGGCGGTGGGTCCGCCGGGCGGGGACCGCGCGGCGCAGATGGTCCAGCGCCTCTTGCCCGGGCTGGATGTCGCTCACCGCGTCGCGCATGAGGCGGCGCAGCGCCAGTTCGTCGGGGCTCAGCCGCTCCTCCGGGCTGCCGCCGTTGATGTCGTTCTCGGGTTCCATACCGCCGGGTGGGGTCGAGTTGGTCATGCCGGGGCCTCCATCGCGACGCGGAGCGCCGCGAGACCGCGCGAGCCGTACGCCTTCACCGAGCCTATGGAAATACCGAGGGTCTCGGCCACTTGGGCTTCGGTCATGTCGGCGAAGTAGCGCAGCACGAGCACCTCGCGCTGCCGGCGCTGCAGTTTGCGCAGGGCCGCCTTCAGCTCGTCGCGCTCCAGCGCCTCGTACGCGCCCTCCTCGGCGCTCGCCATGTCGGGCATGGGCTTGGACAGCAGTCGCATGCCCATGATGCGGCGGCGGAGGGCGGAGCGGGAGAGGTTGACGACGGTCTGCCGCAGGTAGGCGAGGGTCTTCTCGGGCTCGCGGACCCGCTTGCGGGCCGAGTGGACGCGGATGAAGGCTTCCTGGACGACGTCCTCGCAGGAGGCGGTGTCGTCGAGCAGGAGTGCGGCGAGGCCGAGCAGCGAGCGGTAGTGCGCCCGGTAGGTCTCGGTGAGGTGGTCGACGGTCGTCCCGACTGACATCGCGCCGTCAGTGTCGCCGCGGTCCGAGGGCGCCTGCACCACAGGCCAGGGCGCGATCACCGGGATGCCGCCGACTGCGCGCGACGGCCGCCGGACGTGCGGGCGCGCCGGAGCGCTGCTCCGCCCCACGAGGGGTGCTTCGATGCCGAGTGCCTCTGCCACGACTGTTGGACACGCGTCCCCCCGTCAGGGTTGTACGCCCGAGGCACCGTTTTTGACGGTGTAGCACATATGCGCATGCGTACCAACTCTTCCCCAATGCCCCTTTTTCCCGGCGCTGTTGCGCCGCGCCCGGCCTGCAGCACAGTAGGGCAGTGCGCTGACACAAGGACGCTCCCTGTGCGTCGCGCGGTTGCGACACACAGGGAGCTGAAATTGTCTGGCGCCTACAGGCTTCCGATCAAGCGGTATAGACCTGGGATTTGGGTCACTCGACCGAAACGGGGGTGATCAGCGGCCTGTTCCTCCGTAGACGACCGCTTCGTCGGTTTCGCTGTCCAGGCCGAACGCGGAGTGCACGGCGCGCACGGCCTCGTTGACGTCCTCGGCGCGGGTGACGACCGAGATGCGGATCTCCGAGGTCGAGATCAGTTCGATGTTGACGCCCGCGTTGGACAGCGCCTCGAAGAACTGCGCCGTGACACCGGGGTTGGTCTTCATGCCGGCGCCGACCAGCGAGATCTTGGCGATCTGGTCGTCGTAGCGGAGCGTCTCGAAGCCGATGCCGCCCTGGACGCGCTTGAGGGCATCGATCGCCTTCGGGCCGTCGGCCTTGGGGAGGGTGAAGGAGATGTCGGTCAGGCCGGTGGCCGCGGCCGACACGTTCTGCACCACCATGTCGATGTTGATCTCGGCGTCGGCGATCGCCCGGAAGATCACGGCGGCCTCGCCGGGCTTGTCGGGCACACCGACGACCGTCACCTTGGCCTCGGATGTGTCGTGCGCGACACCGGAGATGATCGCGTGCTCCATGCCCTTCTGGTCCTCTCGCGGCTCATTGCTGACCCAAGTGCCCTGGAGGCCGGAGAACGACGACCGGACGTGGATCGGGATGTTGTAACGGCGGGCGTACTCCACACAGCGGTGCAGGAGCACCTTGGAGCCGGAGCTGGCGAGCTCCAGCATGTCCTCGGACGAGATCCAGTCGATCTTCTGCGCCTTCTTCACCACGCGGGGATCCGCGGTGAACACGCCGTCGACGTCGGTGTAGATCTCGCACACCTCGGCGTCCAGGGCCGCCGCCAGCGCCACCGCGGTCGTGTCGGAGCCGCCCCGGCCCAGCGTCGTGATGTCCTTGCTGTCCTGGGAGACGCCCTGGAAGCCGGCCACGATCGCGATGTTGCCCTGGTCGAGCGCCGTGCGGATGCGGCCCGGCGTGACGTCGATGATGCGCGCTTTGTTGTGGACGGAGTCGGTGATGACACCCGCCTGGCTGCCGGTGAACGACTGCGCCTCGTGTCCGAGGTTTTTGATCGCCATCGCCAGCAGGGCCATGGAGATCCGTTCTCCGGCGGTCAGCAGCATGTCGAACTCGCGGCCGGTAGGCATCGGAGATACCTGCTCGGCGAGCTCGATCAACTCGTCCGTCGTGTCACCCATCGCCGAGACCACGACGACCACCTGGTGGCCGCTCTTCTTGGCATCGACGATCCGCTTGGCAACGCGCTTGATGCCCTCGGCATCCGCAACGGAGGAGCCGCCGTACTTCTGCACGACAAGGCCCACGTGCGCTCCTCAAATCCGGTACTGCGTTCGGCTCAGTCTAACGAGCAGGCCGGTACGGACCCCTCAATACCACATGGTGAGACGCCGGGCCCACTCTGCGAGCCATCTGCCCAGCGACACGCCGAGGTATGCACACCGGGCAGCGTGCTCCGGATCACTACGGCCCCCGGCCGCCCCACACGGACACGCGCCCGCCCCTCGGGAGGGGACGGGCGCGGTGGCGTCCTGGGACCGGGTCCGGGTTCAGCGGGTGGGGCGCAGCCCCAGGGGCTTGGCGATCTCGGCGGCCATCACCCGGCCGGCCTCGGCGGCGAGTCTCTCCTCGTCGTCGGCGCCGTGGTCGGTGTCCAGGCCGTCCAGGGCGTCCAGCGGGCTGTCGAGCCGTACGTGGGCGACGAGGGACTGCAGGGCCCGCAGCGAGGCCGAGGCGGTCGGCCCCCAGTTGGACAGGTAGGAGAACTGCCACCACCACAGGGCCTCGCTGACCCGGCCCTCGCGGAAGTGCGCCAGGCCGTGCGCGAGGTCCGTCACGACGTCCGCGAGGTCGTCGGAGATCCGGCAGGCCACCGGTGTGCTGCGCGGCACGTACGGGTCGAAGACCTCGGAGTAGACGTCGATCGGCTCCAGCAGCACCGCGAGCCGCTGGCGCAGCTCGTCGGCGTCCGGCTCCGGGCCGATGTCGGGCTCGTAGCGCTCCTCCGGGACGATGTCCTCGTGCGCCCCGAGGCGGCCGCCCGCCAGCAGCAGCTGGGAGACCTCCAGCAGCAGGTAGGGCACCGCGCTGTCGGGGTCGTCGCCCTTGGCGACCTCCCGCACCGACAGGATGAAGCTCTCGATCTGGTCCGAGATCGAGGAGGCGAAGTCATCGGGGTCCAGGGCGTTGTCAGACATCAAGCAGCCGCCTTCCTTCAAAGGCCCGGCCGAGCGTGACCTCGTCGGCGTACTCCAAGTCGCCGCCGACCGGCAGACCGCTCGCGAGACGGGTGACCTTCAGTCCCATCGGTTTGACCATGCGTGCGAGATACGTGGCCGTCGCCTCCCCCTCGAGGTTGGGGTCGGTGGCCAGGATCAGCTCGGTGACGCTGCCGTCCGCGAGCCGCGCCAGCAGCTCCCGTATGCGCAGGTCGTCCGGACCGACTCCCTCGATCGGGCTGATCGCGCCGCCGAGCACGTGGTAGCGGCCGCGGAACTCGCGGGTCCGCTCGATCGCGACCACGTCCTTGGGTTCCTCGACCACGCAGATGACGGTCGGGTCGCGGCGCGGATCACGGCAGACCCGGCACTGGTCGGCCTCCGCGACGTTGCCGCAGACCGCGCAGAACCGGACCTTCGCCTTGACCTCGCTCAGGGCGTGCGCGAGCCGCCGGACGTCGGCGGGATCGGCCTGCAGGATGTGGAAGGCGATCCGCTGCGCGCTCTTGGGACCCACGCCGGGCAGCCTGCCCAGCTCGTCGATCAGGTCCTGAACCACGCCCTCGTACACGCTGTGCCCTCTTCGTTCGTCGCCTGGACTAGAAAGGAAGGCCGGGGATGCCCCCGAGCCCCTGGGCGAGCGGGCCGAGCTTGTTCTGCTGCAGCTCCTGCGCGCTCGCGGTCGCGTTGTGCACGGCGGCGACGACCAGATCGGCCAGCGTCTCCGTGTCCTCAGGATCGACCGCCTTGGGGTCGATGACCAGACCCCGCAGCTCGCCGGCTCCGGTCACGGTCGCCTTCACCAGGCCACCGCCGGCCGTACCCTCGATCTCGGTCTCGGCGAGCTCCTGCTGGGCCGCCGCGAGGTCCTGCTGCATCTTCTGTGCCTGCTTGAGCAGCTGCTGCATATTGGGCTGACCACCACCGGGGATCACGGTCTCGCTCCTGCCTCACGACGTCGGTTGTGCGGGTAGGGCGAGCCTACGTGCTCGGGCGCCCGCTCGCGCTACCCGTACGAGGGAACGAGCGGCGCGCGTCGCCCGTTCCGCCCCGGCCGTGCCGTTCCGCACAGGAGGAACGGGGCCGCCCCGGCTACTCGTTGGCGATCTCCTCGATCAGGGTGGCGCCCAGCTCGCGCACGATGAGGTCGTGGCCGCTGAGCGCCGTCTCGTCCAGGTCCGGGTCGTCGTCCTCGGGCATGTCGTACTCGACGGGCGGGGGCTCGTCGGCGACGGGCGGATACGCGGACGCCGCCGGGGCCGCGTTCACCGCGGCACGGGCCGCGGCCGCCGCGGCGGGCGGCGACGGAGGTGCCGGGGGCGAGCCCGGGTTCTGGGACTGCTGGTGCGGTTGTTGCTGCGACTGCTGGTGCGGTTGTTGCTGCGGCTGCTGCTCGGACGGCGCGGGGGACGCAGGCGCGGGACGGGGCCCGCCGGAGCCACCGCCCGGCCCCATGGGACCGGCACCGCCTCCGGCACCGCCGCCTCCGGGGCCGCCGCCCGGGCTGACGATCGCCTCGATGCGCCACTGGACGCCCAGGGCCTCGCTGATCGCCTGCTTGAGCACCTCCTCGTGGCCGCGGTTGGCGAAGCTGTCGCGGGCGCCGGGGTTGTCGAAGCCGATCTGCAGCGTCGAACCGTCGAAGCCGACGAGGCGGGCGTTCTGGTCGAGCAGTATCCAGGTCACCTTCCGCAGCCGCTTGACCGCGTCGAGGACGGTCGGCCACATCTGGTGGACGCGCGACGCGTCGCCGATGGGCTGCGCGGTCGGTGCGGCCGGTACCGGGGCGGCGGCCTGCGGGGCCGCGGGGGCGGGCGACGCGGCGGCCGGTGCCGCCGCCGATGCCGCGGTGGGCCAGGCGCCGGGACGCTGCCCGCCACCGGGGGCGGTGGCGCTCGGCCAGGCGCCGGGACGCTGCGCGGCGGGAGCCTGCGCGGGCGGGGCGGCGGGCGGCGGCGTGGGCTCGGGGGCGGCCGCAGGAGCCGGGGCGGGTGCGGGGGCGGAAGCGGCGGCAGGTGCGGGGGCGGCTTCGGCCGGCCGGGCCGGTCCGCCCATCGCCGCGCGCGCCGCCGCGGGGCCGCCGCCAGGCGGGAGCGGCTCCCCGAACTCCACGACCGGGGCCGCCGGGCCACCCGCGGGCGCCGCGAAACCACCGGCGGACGCACGGCGTTCCAGCCGGTCCAGACGCGCCTGCAGCGACCGCTCGTCGTCGTAGGCCCCCGGGAGCAGCACGCGGGCGCAGATCAACTCCAGCTGCAGACGCGGCGAGGTCGCCCCGCGCATCTCCGTGAGCCCGGCGTTGACCAGGTCCGCGGCGCGGCTGAGCTCCGCCGCCCCGAACACCCCGGCCTGCGCCCGCATCCGCTCCACGACGTCGGCCGGGGCGTCGATCAGGCTCTTCTCCACCGCGTCCGGCACCGCCGCGAGGATCACCAGGTCCCGCAGCCGCTCCAGCAGGTCGGCCACGAAGCGCCGCGGGTCGTTCCCGCCCTCGATCACGCGGTCCACGACCTCGAACGCCGCCGCGCCGTCCCCGGCGGCGAAGGCGTCCACGACGTCGTCGAGCAGCGCGCCGTCGGTGTAGCCGAGCAGCGAGGTCGCCATGGCGTACGTCACACCGGCCTCGCCCGCACCGGCGAGCAACTGGTCCATCACCGACATCGAGTCACGCACCGAGCCGGCACCGGAGCGGACCACCAGCGGGTACACCCCGGCCTCGACCGGGATCGCCTCCCGCTCGCAGACCTCGGCCAGGTAGTCGCGCAGCGTGCCGGGCGGCACCAGCCGGAACGGGTAGTGGTGGGTGCGCGACCGGATGGTGCCGATGACCTTCTCGGGCTCCGTGGTCGCGAAGATGAACTTCAGATGCTCCGGGGGCTCCTCGACCACCTTCAGCAGGGCGTTGAAGCCCGCCGGGGTGACCATGTGCGCCTCGTCGATGATGTAGATCTTGTAACGGCTGCTCGCCGGCCCGAAGAAGGCCTTCTCCCGCAGGTCGCGCGCGTCGTCCACACCGCCGTGCGACGCCGCGTCGATCTCGATCACGTCGATCGACCCCGGGCCGTTGCGGGCCAGGTCGCGGCACGACTGGCACTCCCCGCACGGCGTCGGCGTCGGGCCCTTCTCGCAGTTCAGGCAGCGCGCCAGGATGCGGGCGCTGGTCGTCTTGCCACAGCCGCGCGGCCCGCTGAACAGGTACGCGTGGTTGACCCGGTTGTTCCGCAGCGCCTGCTGCAGCGGGTCCGTGACGTGCTCCTGCCCGATGACCTCGGCGAAGGTCTCGGGGCGATAGCGGCGGTACAGAGCGAGGGACACGCCTACGACGATATCGGCCCCCACCGACACCCGGGCCCCGCCCATGTGACGGCGCCCACACCGGAGGCCTCCCCCGGCCGCCCCGGACCGTGTTCCCGCAGGCCCGCGGGCAGCAAAAGACCCCCCACGCACCCGCCAGAGCCCACCTACCCTTGCTGCCTTCCGGCCCTGGGGGGTTTCAGCGAGATAGCGCCACGTGAGGGGCTGCGCCCAGCCTACATGATCGGATCACCCGGGAACGAGTTCGCGAGCACTCCCTCCGGTCTAGTAATGTTTGCCGCGGAGGATTCGCCTAGTGGCCTAGGGCGCACGCTTGGAAAGCGTGTTGGGGGCAACCCCTCACGAGTTCGAATCTCGTATCCTCCGCCAGTGCCTCACCGGGCACGTTGTCGAAGGGCCCCACCGGTCGCGGTGGGGCCCTTCGACGTTCTCCGTCTCAGTTTCCGTCTCAGTTGGTATCCGGCGAGCTCCAGAGCACGTCGCCAACCTGGCGAGCCACGTTCTTCAGCACGGGTCCGGTCACGTGCATGTACCGCGAGCGCATCCGGGCCGAGCCGCCCGGTTCCCAGCCCATGATCGCGTCCACGACGACATCGGGAACGCCGAGCAGAAGTAGGACCGTCGCCGCGGTGTGGCGAGCGTCGTGCAGTCGGCCGTCCCGTACTCCCGCGAGCTGAAGCAGCTCCTTCCAGTGGTGGTAGTCCGTGTTCGGCACCAGTGGCGAGCCGTCAGGCTGAGCGAAGACGTACCCGGTGCCCTGCCAAGCTTCGCCGGCGGCGATCCTTTCGTGCTCCTGCTCTTCCAGGTGTCGACGGAGCAGCTTGATCAGCGGGTCCGGCAGGCCGATGGTGCGGCGGGCCGCCCGGGACTTGGTCGACTTGTACTCGCGGCGTACCTGCTCGCGCTGGGGGCAGTACCCGGCTTTCCTGCCGCAGTCGCCGCCACAGCCATGCGCGTACTTCGGGCGAAGGCGGTTCTTGCGGGTGCGGAGGTATCCGGTCTCCAGGTCGATGTCCTCCCAGTGCAGACCCAGGGCCTCTCCCTGTCGCAGCCCGAGGGCGAGCGCGATCACCCACCGGGCGCTGTTGCGTCGCTTCGATGCCTGCAAGAGCAGGCGCTGAACCTCCTCGATCGTGTACGGCTCGATCTCTTCTTCTTCGAGGCGAGGTGCTTTTGCGATCTCTGCGGCGTTCGTGGGGACGTGCCCGCGGCGCAGGGCCTCCCCGAGAGCCGTACGCATGGTGCGATGGGCATGGTGTGCCGTACCGGCGGCGCTGCCGCTGTCCTGCATCTTCCGGTAGAAGCGCTCCAGGTGCTCCGGTTCCAGCCGGTCCAGGCGGTGCGCTCCCAGGCCCGGCACCAGGTGGACGCGGACATCCACCTCGTAGCCGTCGTAGGTGTTCTCCGAGACGTGCGGCCTGGCGATGTTCTCCACCCAGTGCTCAAGCCACGTCTTCACCGTCCAGGCCTTGCCGGGCTTCCGCAGCTTCTTCTCGTCGCGCAGCCGCTCCAGTTCCCGAACAGCCTTGGTGACCTCCGCTCGGGTCTTCCGTTCCACGTGGCGCCGGTCGGGCCTGCCGTCGTCGCGGACGCCCACGGTCACACGCCCATGCCACTTTCCGTCCTTGCCGAAGTAGATCGACGACGCGCCGTTGGGCTGCCGTGTCCTCTGTCGGTCCGTCATGCTCTCCCCCTCAGGCAGCCACGATCGTGTGGGTGGTTCGGCGAAGCCTCGCCACATAGGCGGGGAGAGCATCAGCGGGGACTTTGCGCAGCCGGCCGACAGTGACCGACTCGATCTCTCCCGAACTGATGAGGCTGTAGCAGGTGGTCCGGCCGATCCCGAGTCGCCGAGCGGTCTCTTCCACAGTGAGGAGCAACAGCGTGGTGTCTCCCGCCCCCGACAGGTCATCCAGTTCGTTCACGGCCATGTCCCCTCCTCATCGAGTTCCTTCAAGGCTTCGCGGGCGGTCTCGCGGTTGAGCTGGAGGTCCCGGGCGATCGACGCGGCAAGGACGGATTCGCCGGGGGTGTGGCCGTGTCCGGCGTAGGCCCAGTGGGCGAGGACGAGCGTGGTGGCTTCCGGGCAGTCGTCGGGGTCGGGCAGGCCGAGGGCGGCGCGTTGTTGGGCGGCGCGGTAGTCGGCTCGGACCTGGCGTAGGGCGCCGAGGGTGGTGGAGTAGCGGCGGGATTTGGTGGAGAAGTGGCCGCGGAAGCCGAGCATGTGGGCCCAATCGAGGAGCTTGCGGTCGGGGTAGAGGCGGTGGAGGTCGAAGCAGGTTTCGATCAATCGCCGCGGGTGAGGCGGAACGCCCAGCAGGACCAGCGCTTCGCGGTTGCCGACGCGGCGGTCGACGGTGCCGGTGGTCTCGGCGGCTTTGGTGGCGTACTTGGCCACGTAGGAGGCCACGGCCGGCTCGGTCAGTTCGCCGTCCGTAGTGGCGTCGGCAGAGCGAATGGGCTGGACGTCGAGCTGGGTGCCCCAGGTAAGGGTGCGGGCCGGGTAGTCGCCGGCGGCAGGAACGGGAACGGCGACACGGCGGGCGGCGGCGTGGATGGCGTCGGTGAGTAGGTCGAGGGTCGCCCACGGTGGGGGTGGTGAGTCGGGTCCGTCTGGGCCGTCGGACGACGGCATGCAAGTGGACGGCACCACGCTTTTGGTATTCGGCGACCTTGCTGAAGGAGACCCGGCACTGTTCGCGGGCTGCTTGCTGGGTGAGGCCGGCGCGGGCGGCGATCTCTCTGCGGAGGTAGATGGTGAAGTACCGCCACAGGTCGGAGGCGTGGTTGTTCCACAGCACCGCACCCGCGTAGTCGTAGCTGTCAGGGTTCAGGGGTGTGCCTAACGCGGTGTCGTCCTCGCCGTGGCGGAGCCCGCATCGGCAGGGCGCGGTGCCAGGGCGGTTGTGGACGGGACCGAAGGAGGGGGCGGTGAGGGTGGCGAACACCTTCGGGTGCACCCGGACCGTTTCGGGGGTGCCCTTGCGGCCTCTACGCCGAAGGGATCAGCGATGAAGGACGCATGGCAGCTACGCCGTGGCGAGGAAGTGATCGGCAGGCTCGTTCTCGAAACCGTCGACATGTTCTGGTACGACTGCCGTTTCGAAGCTTCGACCGGCTGGACGACTCTCAGGCCCCACATGGAGGCGCTGCGAGCCGCTGCAGAACGGAGCGACATGGACGCGATCCACAAAGTCGACGAGGCCATCTCCGCGCTGAGCCTTGAGCTGGCACCGGAAGACGGAGGCGAACCCATCAGGGACTTCCTGGTGCGCATCAAGGGGGACTCCGCACGCTTCCGGTACTGACTGCTGGGCCGTCCGAGGACAGCCAAAGGCGACCAACGATGACAACCTTCGGCAGGTAAGTCGTAGGTCACAGCGTGGGTCGCCGGAAGAGCTCCAGGTCAGGGAGCCGCCGCCCCACTTCCAGAAGATCTGTGCGCATCATGGAATATGGGGATCGATCTGGAGCTGCACGCATCGCGGCCGGCACGTAACTGGGGCAAGTCCCGCGCGACACTCCTGCGGAGCTCTAACGGACATGGTGACGCGTTGGCCGATGCACTCGGCTCGCTCCAGCTCCTTGGAATAGCCGGGAGGCTCACTGCTGTCGATCCGTACGGGGATACGTTGATGAACGAGCAGGAGTCTGCCGCTGCCCTCTAGGAGATCCACGATCTGCGGCAACGATGCGGTGATGAGCGTCAGCTCGCAGCGCTGGAGGATCTCGCGACGATGCTGGAGCAATGCGCGGCCACTCCAGGCAGTTACCTGTGGTTCGCGGGCGACTGAAGCTCGTGCCACAATCGTGCCAGATCCAGCGGGGAGCCAGGGGGAATCTCGGAGCCTGCCGGGTACTCAGGCGGACGGCCGCCGAGGCTGGGATTCTGCAGGTCAGCCACGACGCGGCCCCACCTCGCTCCTAAAGAGGTGATCCCGGATCCTGGCGCGGTGCAGCATGGAGCCATGCGAGTCTTCGGCAATCCAGCGACGGCACCCAGGATGTTGCTGCTCAACGAGGTGAGGTTTGATCCGGATTGGATCTTCCGCCTCGACCGTCCTCTGTTTCTCATGCCAGGAGATCGGGTCTCCATGGATAGAGGTCGTCTTCTCGTGCAGCGGGCTGGCGGCCGCGAGGAGTACCCGACTACTGACCTCGCTCCGTGGTGCTGGCGTTGGCGGCTCGTCTGACGGCCGTGCCCCTTCCGTGCCCGATCAGACGGGGAACCGCGGGGAACCACGGTGCCATCGCGCACGAAGAAGGGGCGCCCCCGTGTCTTGGGGCACCCCTTCTGTCCAGCGCCTTCGCAGGCCTACTGCGGGGAGTGTGGGATTTGAACCCACGGTGACATCGCTGCCACGACGGTTTTCAAGACCGTGTGCGGTTTGACTCGCCCGTTGAGACTCCACCGACCTACTCCTGAATTGGCAGGTCCGGGTGCGTAAGCAAAAAGATCATGTACGCGATGGCTGCCGTTGTTCCCACAGCCGAAAGCGCAAGCCCAGTCAGAGGCTGCGCGCGGCTCGCACCTAGACGTGAGGCGGCGCGATATTCAATGACACCCCGGACCAGACCCGTCAGGCCAAGCGGCAAGGCAACGAACCAAACGAGCATCCAGAACGGACAGCAGAACCAGAACCCGACGGATACCGCGCCGAAGGGCACAGCCAGACTCCATCGCTCGGATCTGCCGCTAGTTGGATCACCAGTACGGGGCATGAGCTGATCAAAGCAGCCGAGGTGCGCAGCTCGACAACCACCCCTGCCTGGGCCGTCTCTGGGCCGTCCGAGGGCGCGCAACGACGACCAACGCCGACAACCGTTGACCACTCAATCGCAGGTCACAGCGTTGATCGTCTAGGCAAGCCCAGGTCAGCGGACCCCCGGATCACTTCTTCGACAACTGATGTCGTTTCTTCGTCCTGCCGATGTAACCGAACGAGGAAATTTCCGCAGGTTCACCCTCAACGGTCAGTTGTCCAGGAGGGGCGAAAGGCCCCCTCAGGGTCATCGTGGGCCCATCCTGCGAACTCCTCGAAGCCCAGGTTGGCGATACTCAAATTCGCGTAGATTTCGTGGACCCCCGCAGGGACGGTTCGAAACTCGCGGCCGAACTCAGTCAGCTGCTCGTAGTCCTCGTCATCTACGCACTCATCTCGCGTCAGCGTGGTAACCGCCAGCAGCGCGTGAACCTCATCCTTCATGGTTTCTTGGTCAACGAGGAAGACAACGGATACGTCCTCGTCAGCGCGAACGGCACACAGCACCTCTTCAACGGTTGCTCCTGCCCAGGCCGGATCGTTGACGAAGTGCACCTCCGCCTCGTACTGCCTATCCCCCCACGGCTTCATCAGAACAGCCACCACGTTCTGCCATGCCTGGTCGTCCTGGTAGTCGGTCCTGATGACCAAGGCATCGAACTCATTGCGACCGGTGACGGCGGGCAGCACTCTCATTGAGTCCTTCTCCTTGACGACGCGCGACGGGCGGTGCCGCAACTGTCCCACGGGCCAAACTCGTCGCGCCTTGCCAGGTCAGTGTTCATCTTGGGTGACTTGGTGGTGGCTGGCTGCTCCGGCGGCATCGCCGACACTTCCGGTGATAGCTCGCGTGAGGTGTTGGCGGGGAGATGGACCGCCCCAGATGCGCACCAGAACGGGCGGTCAGTCTCGGTCAATGGCGAGCAACGACAGAGCTCTGCGACTGGACCCAGAGATGCCATAAGCCCAGATCAGAGGCACGATTCGCCAGGCTTCAGACGGTGATTCCCAAGCTCAGAGCACTCGTAGATCCGATGCGTGCCTTAAGCGTCTCAGAGAAGATCTCGCCAAAAAGGAGCAGTTGCCTTCGGGTTCCAACTGTTGTCGACGTTGCCTCGTGCCTCGTCGAACTCCCGGTGGATGTAATCAACGAGGTCTAGCCCGTAGTAGATGATGTCGGTCTGCCACATCGAGAGCACAGGATGCCCGGAGCTTCCCCGGCCGGCAGGGAGATACCGATGGCCGTACACAGGCACAAGCACCGGCACATCAGCAAGACGGTCCCGTGCGGTGGCCAGAGCGGCGGCGTCGTCGCTCGGACGTTCCCCCCAAGCCTCGTACCAGAACCCGTTGTGCTCAACATCGAGAAGAACGCCCTCGACCGGCCAGTCAAGCTGCCGTCGCAGACTGTCCAGGTCGCCCCCACGCCACTCGGGCCAGGGTCTGGACCAGGTCTGTCCCTCCTCAGGGGGCACATTGACCGGCAGGCCAGCTGCTAGGAAAGCACGGTGATCGTCCGCGAACTCGAAGCCGTACTCCTCCTCGATACGCGCCAACTCGGCGTCCGTCAGCCCTGGCTCGAACTCATAGAGGCCCGTCTGCGTCAAGCGCAGGGCAGCCTGCGCGCCAAGGGCCGCCCCGCCGTTGGTGATCACTGCTACACGCTAGCGCCGACCGTAGCCCGCTGCCACCGGAGTTGCGCGCGGGCTCCGTCTCAGTTTCCGTCTCATTCAGCAGTGTTCACAGACATTCACCACGGTTCCGGCCGCATGCCCTCCCCAGCTACCAACCGCCCGCGAACGCAGGTGAACGGCCCTGCGCGTTGCCCACCACCAGCCAACAGACTTGGAAAGCCTGTTGGGGGCAACCCCTCACGAGTTCGAATCTCGTATCCTCCGCCAGTGCCTCACCGGGCACGATGTCGAAGGGCCCCACCGCTCGCGGTGGGGCCCTTCGGCGTTCTCCGTTGGTATCCGGCCGGCTCGACAGCGCGTCGCCGATCTGGCAAGCCACGATCTTCAGCGCGGATCCGGTCATGTGCATGTACCGCGAGCGCGTCCGGGCCGAGCGTATTTCCGAGCGCTGCGGCGCGGCGTCTCGAGCCGCTGAGGGGAAACCCCTCAGGGGCGGTCGGCTCAGCGCCCGGGGTGGCGGAGGGCCCAGTCTCGGTCGCTCGGCGTCGGCTCGGTCCGCCAACGAGCCCGCAGAACTCCGTCGTTGTCCGGCATGACAGCTGTGAACAGAGGAACACTTTCACCCGCGTACGCGGACAGTAGTGCGGCGGCACGGGCGCTGCGCATACGGGCGGTCAGCTCCGGGAATGCGGTCTCGTCGGCGATGGCGCTGTGGATGTGACCGTCGTTGTCCTGCCAGACGCCCTCGACGAGACCTTCTGTAGGGAGGGCCTTCAGGACGGCGTCGATGTCGGGCGACAAGGGGGGCCAGGCGGCCAGACGGGCCCGGGGAGCCAATCGGGCGCGCACCGTGTCGACGGTGTCGCGGTCGAGGCGGTGCCACCGTGAGGCGCCTTCGAGATACGTCTCCTCCAGGATTCCGGCGCTGCCGTCGGCGACTGCCCTGTGCAACTCGGCCCAGAAGTCGTCATCGCCGGGCCGCTGGGTGACCTGCTCCTGTTCCTCCCCCTCGGCCTCGAAGGCGTACGGGGAGGTGCGCAGGCGTTCCGGGAACAGTCCGAGCTCCCGGGTGTGGGCCGACGCCTCCTCGCACGGCCGGCTGCTGCTGATGTAGAGGTACTGGTCCCACCCCACATGGACCGCGAACGCGCCTTCCGCCTCCAGCCGGCACCAGGCACCGTTGTCGCGCAACATGACGCACACCAGTTGCAGCCCGATCTCGAGCGATACTTCTGCCCCGTCGTAGAAGCCGGCAGGGCCGGCGGGGAAGAGCCCGTCCAGCCCAAAGCCGTCCACCGGTGGCTCCATACCGAAGTACACGAAGGACGGGACCTGTGGTTCACGTACCGCCAGGTGATCGACGCCGGCGTCCCTGGCGAAGGCCGCGACCGCCTGAAGGTAGGACGCCTCGACCTCGCCGTGATCACTGACGGTGTCCTCACTGCCGGTGTAATACCCGTGTGCGTCACGGTCGGCGGGGTCGTACTTTGTCACGCGGTAGACGTAGGGGAGTTGCACGTTGCCATCCTCCCCCCCCCCACGGCGCCGGGCCCTTGCCGTGCCCGATCAGACAGAGACCCAGGGGAAAGCACGGTGCCTCGGGCATGAAGAATTCGGCGCCGTGAGCCTCCACTACGAAGTCGTCTTCGCCTGCCTCCTCCGCGACGACGCGCCCGATGCGGTCCTGGACGCGCTGCGATGGCACCTGGGCCTGAGCCCTGAACGCCCGGCAGGAATCGACGGGGAGGAGCACACGTATCCGCTGCTCTCCCCGGATCCGGACAGCCGCCTGCCCGGAGGTGATTTCGCGTCCCTGCGACGCCAGTCCTGGGGCTTCACGGCCGGTGGTGAGCGCCACGTCTGGGGGCTGTACAGCCGCAACCTCTGGCTCGACGACATGTTGGCCGACCTCGTCCCCATCCTCGACCTGCTCGCACCTCACGTCGAAGAACCCGGCTACGGCGGGCACTTCCGCGAGGAGTTCGACGCCCAGCCGACCGTCTTCACCTTCCATGCGGGCACCTACGGGCCGCTGAAGCTCTGACAGGGATCGGCGTTCTCGCCGAAGTGAGGGCAAGCGCAGAGCGACCAATCCCGGCCGGTGCGGGAAGTGCGGGTCGAACCCTTCCTGATCGCCCGGCATCCGCTCACGGTCGCCCAGGTACGGCACTGGCTGCCCGAGTACGAGGACGACTTCGCCGACTCGCCGTCGGCCACGACCCGGCTCGGGGACGACGTGGACGACCTGCTCGAAGCCTACGGCCCGGCGGCACACACCCTCCGGAGTGGTCTTCCGCGCCGTTCCCGGCGGGACGTCGGCCGGCCACGGTCTCTCGAGCCCACATGGTGGCGGACGGTAGCAGCCGGGCGTCCCGCCACCGCGGACGGGATGCTCCGCGCGACCGCGGTGGAATCGGCTTTCAACCTCCCGCGGCCGAGGGCGCTCTGAACACGGGTGACAGGACAGGGCCCGTGCGGGCCCCGAGAGGAGAACAGATGCCGGAGAACGGCCGGGGCCCGGGAGCGGCGGCGGGCCCGCGGGCGCCGGAGAGCTTCGAGGCCTTCGCCCGGGCCAGTCAGAAACGGCTGTACCGGACCGCGTACCTGCTGTGCGGCGACGCGGACACGGCCCGGGACCTGACGCAGACCACGCTCGCCAAGATGTTCCAGCACTGGCGGCGGGCGAGTGCCGCCGACCACGTCGAGGCGTACGCCAGGACCGTGCTGACCCGTACGTACCTGGCCGAGCGGAGACGGCGGCTGCGGGACCTGCTGGCGCACTCGCGCCCAGGGCCCGGGCCCTCGCCCGACCACGCCGACCTGCGGGTGACGTTGTTGTCGGCGCTCGCCGGACTGCCGCCCAGGGCCAGGGCCATGGTCGTGCTGCGCTACTGGGAGGACCAGAGCGTCGAGTCCGTCGCCACGCTGCTGAAGTGCAGCGAGTCCACCGTCAAGAGCCAGTGCTCACGCTCCCTGGTCAAGCTGCGCGCCCAGTTGGGCGAGGCCCACGTCTACGCCACGGGAAGCTGAGGGACCGCCATGGGAGACAACATGCCCGAGGACGAACACGGAAGCGCCCTGCTGGTGCGGGAGTTCATGGAGCACGCGGTGGCGGAGCTGCCGCCGGCCCATGACCTGGTGCCGGCCGCGGTGGTGCAAGGACGGCGCCGCAGGGCACGCGTCCGGGTCGCCGTCGCCGCCGCCGTCGCCTGCGCGGTCGGGGCCGTGGTGTTCGGCTCCGTGGTACTGCCGGGCGGCGACGGCGGCGGGACGGTACGTCCCGCCGCGAGCACCACGCCCTCGCCGCGTACGTCCGAGGAGCCGGCTCCGTACCGGACGCCGGTCCACGTCGAGCCCACCAGTGACACCGAGGACGCCATGGCCGATCTGCCGCCCGCCGAGCGCGAGCGCCAGGAGGAGTTCCAGCAGCGGGCGGCGGTACTCCTCGACGAGCTGCTTCCGGACGAGGTCGGCCTGATCCGGCCCGTCGACCTGGCGGTGTGGCGCTACCAGGGCGAGACCGCGGACGGGGAGGTGTTCGGCGTCGTCCTGTCGGTACGGCCCTCCGGCAGTGTCCCCAGGTCGACCCGGCACGGGGACACGTGCCCCGAGGACCCCGGCTCCCTCAGGGGCGGCAGCTGCGAGCAGGGCACACTGCCGGACGGCACCAAGGTGGCGGCGTACCGCCTGCTCGACGGCGCTCCGGACAGGACGTACACCCGGGTCCGCTTCGCCTACGGCCACAGCGACGCGGAGCTCGCCGTCTACCCCGACCCGGACGCGAAGGCCTCCGCCCCGGTCACCGCGGGGCAGTTGCTGGCGGTGGTGCGCGACCGGCGCTTCCTCGACCTGGTGCGGTACGCCGACGCGAACCCCATGGAGAAGAAGCAGATCTCCGTCATGGGCGGCTGAGCGGCGCCGCCACGGATGGCGCGAAGGGGCCCCGGCCGGGGCCCCTTCGGGTCGTGCGCGGGGGTCAGCGGACGGTGGAGCGGGCGGCCTGCTCGATGATGCGGGTCACCGCGTCGGGACGGGAGACCGAGACGGCGTGGGAGGCCTTGATCTCGACGGTGTGGGCGTGGGCCCGCTTGGCCATGAAGCGCTGGGCGGCGAGGGTGATGTTCTTGTCCTGGGTGGTGACCAGGTCCCAGGACGGGATGTTCCGCCAGGCGGCGCCGGCGGCCTTCTCGTCGAAGACCGAGGCGGCCACGGGGCGCTGGGTGGCGGCCATCTGCTCGGCGACGGTCTTCGGCACGTCCGCCGCGAACTGGGCGCGGAACTTGTCGGCCTTGATGTACAGGTCGGTGCCGGTGCCGCCGCCGGGGAGCGGGAAGGGCACGGGGTTGAGGGTCTCGCCGAGGGTGCCGCCGGGGAACTTGTCGGAGATCTGCGTGACGGTCTCGCCCTTGTCCGGGGCGAAGGCGGCTATGTAGACGAGCGCCTTGACGTTGGGGGAGTCTGCCGCGGCCTCGCTGATCACGGAGCCGCCGTAGGAGTGGCCGACGAGCACGACCGGGCCCTGCACGCTCTCCAGGAAGCTGTGGACGTACGCCGAGTCGCTCGCCAGGCCGCGCAGCGGGTTGGCCGGAGCGACGACGGGGTAGCCCGCGTGCTTCAGACGGGTCACCACGCCGTTCCAGCTGGAGGAGTCCGCGAAGGCGCCGTGCACCAGGACGACCGTGGGCTTCTTCTCCTGCGGGCGGTGCGCGGCCTTGGCCGCGTTGGCCGGGGCCGTGGCCGTCAGCGTGAGGGCCGCGACGCCGGCCGCGGCGCCCAGGACGGCGACGCTCTTGCGGGTGGGGCGGAAGACGGTCTTGAGGTTCATGGTGGCTCCTTGGCGTGCGGCGACCGGCGGGCGCGCCGGACAGGGGGTCGGTCCCGGGGCGTCCGCTCCGGCCGATGACGAGAAATCTAGCGCCCGTTTAAGTTGTGCGCAAGCTAATAGGGTACGAGTCCATAGCTCACGCGGGAGATGCGACAATGTCCGGAGATCCCGCCCACGACCAAGGAAGGGGAGGGAATCGTGAACGACGACACCCGCGCGCCCGGGAACGGCGACCCCGCGGAGCCCTCGCTGCTGCTGGACGACCACTTCTGCTTCACGCTGTACGCGGCCTCGCGCGCGGTCACCGGCGTCTACCGGCCCCTGCTGGACGCGGTGGGCCTGACCTACCCCCAGTACCTGGTCATGGTCGTGCTCTGGGAGCACCGCACCGTGACCGTCAAGGAACTGGTGGCCGCACTGCACCTGGACTACGGGACGCTCACCCCGCTGATCAAGCGCCTGGAGGCGCACGGCCTGCTCGAGCGGCAGCGCCGGGCGGACGACGAGCGGGTGGTGGAGGTGGCGCTGACGCCGGAGGGGACCGCGCTGCGGGAGAGGATCCGCACCGTCCCCCTGGCGATCGGGGACGCCATCGGGCTGACCCGGGAGGAGATCGCGGCCGCCCAGGACCTGCTGCGCCGGCTGACGGCCAACGTGGACCGCCACACCGCGGGCACCGGGCCCGCCGTGAAGGCACCGTGACCGGCCGGAGCTTGAGCACGGTCGCCCCGGGCAACAGAATGGTCCCGCGGGATCGACCACGTGTGTGCCGGGACGCAGGACGTCCGGCGGGGGATGAGGTATGCGACTGCCCGGGGAGCCTTCGGGGCATGTGACGGGGGAGCGTGAGTTCGACGCGTTCTACGGTGCGAGTGTCGGCCGCCTCGTCGGCCAGCTGTACGCGATGACGGGCGACCTCGCGGAGTCGCAGGACGTGGTGCAGGAGGCGTTCGCCCGGGCCTGGGAGCACCGGGCCGAACTCGACCTGCACGGCGCGCCCGAGGCCTGGGTGCGCACCGTGGCGTGGCGCCTGGCCGTGAGCCGGTGGCGGCGCGTGCGCACCGCGCTGACGCTGGCCCGCCGGCAGGGCCCGCCCCCGGTCGTGCCGCCGCCGGAACCGCACCACGTGGTGCTGGTCGAGGCCCTGCGGCAGCTCCCGGAGGCACAGCGGCGGGCCGTGGTCCTGCACCATCTGTGCGATCTTCCGGTGGACCGGGTGGCGGCCGAGACCGGCTCCCCCGTGGGCACCGTCAAGGTGCACCTCAGCCGTGGGCGGGCGACGCTCGCGCGGCTGCTGGCGCACACGGAACTGGACCCCGGCGCGGACCGGCTTCCGGAGGGCAGGCATGGCTGACGGGACCGAGCTGGGCGAACTCCTCGGCGAACTCGCCGAGTCCGGCCGGGGGCGGGTCGTACCGATGGCCGCGCACCAGGTGCGGGCCCGCGGCGAGCGGCGCCGCCGCCGCGCCCGTACGGTGCGGGCGTCCGTCGTGGCGGTGTTCGCCTGCGCCCTGCTGGGAGGCGGCATCGCGCTGGCCGGGACCGCCCGGGTGCCGGAGCCGGGGGCGGCCACGCCGTCGCCGCCGCCCTCCCGCTTCGTCCCTCCGGCCCCCGCGCCGGGCGAGGAGTACGCCGGCGAACTCGGCTACGTCCACGACGCGGTGGCCCAGGGCGACCGCGTGCGGATCACCGTGCGGCAGCTCCGGGCGGTCGCGGGCGGCACGCCGGTGCCCACGGGTGTGGTGCACACGCTGACCCTGCCTCGCACGACGCCGGTCGAGACGTTCCGGCTGTCGGGCGGGCGTCCCGCGGACCGCGAACTGGGCGGGCTGGTCGGCCGGCTGGCCGGCGGACCGCGGTGGACGTTCGAGATCGACTACGACGACGAGGGGCGGGTGGCCTCCCTGCGGGAGGCCGGTTAGCGCGGCGGGGAGTTGTTACCGGTCCATGACATTCCCGGTGTAACCCGCGTGGCGGCCCGGTGCGTAGAGCCTGTGCACGCCGCCCGCACCCGACCCGATGGGACCCACCGTGTTCGCCTCGTCCTCCCCGCGCCACCGCGCCGCCGCCCGGCTCACCGCCCTCGCCCTCACCGTCCTCGCCCTCGGCGCCTGCTCCGGGAAGGGCGCGGACGACGCGGACACCGGCCGTGCCGACGCGGCCGCCTCCTCCCCCGCACCGGCCACGGCTTCGGCCCCCGCCTCGTCCTCGGCGCCGCCCCCGGCGCAGCCCTCCGGCGCGCCCTCTTCCTCCTACTCCGCCCAGGCCCCGGCATCGGACGGCCCGTCGGGCGCGCCGTCGGACGCACCGTCGGGCGCGCCGTCGGCGAAGGCCCCCGCGCGCTGGGCGGGCGGCAAGCAGTTCGTGCAGGTCGAGAACGCGTGGATCAAGGACGGGCGCACGTACCTCTCGGTGCGCTCCGCCCGCAGGGAAGCCCTCACGGGACCGATCGAGGGGTGGGAGATCATCCCCGGCAAGGGCCCGTACACGACGGTGCGCATGGCCCCGGAGGGCCGGGTCCTGCTGTCGGTCCCGCTGGGCGACGAATCCGCCCCCCACACCTACTCGCAGGCGCAGTTCATCACCCGGTGGTGGGCCCTGCCCGCCCCGGAACGCGAGTGGCAGGGCTATGACGTCAGTTTCGACCTGAACGGCGAGGTGGTCAGGCTCCAGTCGCTCTACCGCGCCTGACCCCGCGCGGTGCGGCCGCGGACGGGTCCCGGCCCGAGGGAAGGCCGGGACCCGGGTGCGCGCGTCGTTCAGGAGGTCAGCGCGGCCCGGCCGCGGTCCGCCCGCGTCGGTCCGGCGGCCGACGGCCGCACGTCGAAGTCGAACATGGCGGTCGGCACGTACAGGGAGCAGCACGCGTTGGGGATGTCGACGATGCCGCTGATGCGCCCCTCGATGGGGGACGAACCGAGCAGCAGGTAGGCCTGCTCGCCGCTGTAGCCGAACTTCTTGAAGTACTCGACGGCGTTGAGGCACGCGCGGCGGTAGGCGAGCGTCGCGTCGAGGTAGTAGTTGGTGTCGGTGTCGTGGTCGACGGAGATCCCGATGAAGGTGAGGAAGTCCGAGTAGCGCGGTTCGACGTTGCCGGGCATGAACACCGGGTTGGTCGAGATGCCGTACTTCTCCATACCGCCCTTGATCAGGTCGACGTGGAAGTCGATGAACCCGCCCATCTCGATGGCGCCGCAGAAGGTGATCTCCCCGTCGCCCTGGCTGAAGTGCAGGTCGCCGCCGGAGAGCTTGGCGTCCTTCACGAGCACCGGGTAGAAGACCCGGGAGCCGCGCGTGAAGTTCTTGATGTCGTGGTTGCCCCCGTTCTCACGGGCCGGCACCGTGCGGGCGCCCTCCGCGGCGATACGCGTGGCGAGGTCCCCGGTGGCCGTGCCGGCGAGCGCGTGGGAGGGGTCCGGCGGGACGGCCAGCGGCGGGACGCGCTCGGGGTCCGTCTCGATGAGCGCCTTCTCGCGCGCGTTCCACCGGCCCAGCAGCTCGGCGGAGGGGGCGGTCCCGAACAGTCCCGGGTGGGTGATGCCGGTGAAGCGGATCCCGGGCAGGTGCCGGGAGACCGCCTGCTGGCCGTGGAAGTCCCAGACCGCCTTGTAGGCGTCGGGGAAGTAGTCGGTCAGGAAGCCTCCGCCGTTGGCCTTGGCGAAGATGCCGGTGTAGCCCCAGCCCTGGCCGGCGGCGTCCCCGGCCTGCTGGGGTACGGGGCCGAGGTCGAGGATGTCGACGACCAGCAGGTCGCCGGGCTCCGCGCCCTCCACGCCGATCGGGCCGCTGAGCATGTGGGGGATGGTGAGGTCGATGTCGCGGACGTCGTTGGCGGAGTCGTTGTTGCCGACCTGGCAGTCGGTCCAGTCCCGGCACTCCATCCGGAACTCGGCTCCGGGCTTCACCATGGCGGCGACGGGTATGTCAGGGTGCCACCTGTTGTGTCCTGGGGTGTCCTGATCGCGCATCGACTTGGTCTGGTCCACGCTGAAAACTACTTCGGGCATGACAGCCTCTCTTTTCTGATCCGGTCAGGACGGTGGTCCCGCGCCTCCGGCGCACCGGCCGGCCCCTGCCGGGCCGGCCGCACGGCGCCTAACCCGGCGACCCGGACGACGCGGTGGCCCGCGCCTGCTCCCGCGATTTCCTGGTGAGCGGCCACAACGCCGCGAACACGACCACGCCGAAGACACCCAGGGCTATGGCGATCTCCGTGGTGTGCTTCCAGTAGCCGGACAGCAGCAGCGCCGCGGGGATCACGCCGGTGACCCAGCCCTCGATCGCCGTCACCCAGCCGACATAGGTGCTGAGCTCCGTTTTTCCGAGACCGAGCACGAGGAAGAACAGACCCCACAGGAACGCCCAGTACAGCCAGATGACGCCGAACGGGTAGTCCTTGAACAGATGGAAATTCACGAACGAGTACCCGAGGGCGACAATCGCCACGAACAGGGAGTACCAGCCGACGCAGATATTGTCGATGTCCGCGAGGAGGACGATACCCACGTAGAGGTAGGTGAATCCGAAGAGGTAAAGCCCGGACGCCGCCAGGATCTTGTCCTGGTCGTTGCCCGCCGTGAAGATGAGGTACGTCGGGGTCAGCACCTGCAGCGCACCCACGAAGAGGTTGAACACCGCCGCCGACTTGGGGTCGACCTTCTGAAGCAGCAGCAGGCCGTTCATGAACAGCACCGCACCGACGAAGAGCAGTCCCACGTTCGCCACGGGGACGCACCTCCTAAGTCCGCGTGGGGACGGATTGCCGCCGGCGCGCCACCGGTTCCCGCTTCGGCGGGAGCGGCGTCCGCGCTCCGGCACTGGCCCCCCTGAACAGCTCCGACCAGCCGATCACCGCCCTCGCGCTAGGGCCTGGGCAGCCGGGACAGCGCCGGATGGGGCCGCGGCGCCGGCCGCTCGCGCGGCGGCGGGGCGGACACCACGTCCGGCATCTCACGGGACTTCTCCTCCCGTTCGCGGGAGACGGCGAGCCCGTGCGGCGTGACGGCGAGGGAGGGCGAGGAGAACACCCGCCGGGCCTCGCCCGCGCAGGCGGGGCAGTCGTGCGTCGCGGGTGCGGAACCTATCGCCAGCCTGACGTCGAAAGGCCCGCAGTCGCTGCAAAGGTATTCATAGGTCGCCATGAAGTTGCCTCCGGTCATCGGCGCACCCAGGTCAACCTCGACGTCTGCGACACACCCCGTCGAGCGCACGCCGGGGGAACAATCCCTATATCAAGGAGACGCCTCCGCAAGACAGTTGTCAAGGTCGGCGGAAGGCGTCCGGAGCATAACGGAAGGGAGTTCCCGGGTTCCCTTTCCGGCGCTCCCGGAAACTCCGGATCCCATTCAATTCCCCTTGCCGTCCCGGGCCGGTCGCCGCTTATACCGCATCGCGGGCGCGACCGCATTCCGGGCTTTCCGGGACGGCCGGAGCCGCCGCCGAGCGCCTGCCCGGGCCCGTGTCGGCCCGGGCTCCGCAGGGACGTAGGTCCGGGACGTAAGTCCTGGACACAGGCCCACAGGTCCCGGACCGGCGGTGCACGGTGCGCGCGGTATGCCCGCTGTGAGGCGGTTCACTGGGTTTTTCCTGGACGGACACCACTCGCGGATTTAGCGTTCATATGCATCGGCCTTTTCCGTAATGCAGTGGCAATGGAGCCCCGCTCATCGGACGGCACACAACGCTTCGCGCGGAACAGGGCGAACGCCGGAGAGGTGGAGAAGTGAGCATGGACGCCGTATGGGTCCGTGGCGTGAACGGCCTTCAGATGCACCACGTCACCGACCTCCAGGACGCCGGCAGGTTCCTGGGCAACGCAGCGATGGCCCTGCGGGCCGCCCACGTACGCACCGGCACCGAGCGCTTCGAGGGCCTGGCCGCCGAGCTCAAGGCCCTGGTGACCCGGGTACGGAAGATGGAGGACGAGGCCCGCTCCGCGATGCACGAACTGCACGCGACCGACCCGGAGCGCTTCGCCCGCTGCCGCGAGGGCCACGAGCCCTGGCCCGGCGAGATCGAGGCCGGGTTCATCCCCCGCCACACCTGCCGCGACGAGTGCCTCTACCACGACCGCGGTGTACTCGAGGCGATCACCCAGTGCACCTGCGGCCGCCCGCCCTGCCAGGCCTGCCAGATCGGCGGCAAGCCGGTGACCGCCTGATCCACACGCTTCGCGTCCGCCCACGGGCGGCACGAGGGCCCCGGCCTCCGACGAGGCCGGGGCCCTCGTCGTGCGCGGCCGGCTACCCCAGGAGGCTCAGCAGCAGCACGACCACGGCCAGGGCGGCCGCCGCGATCGCCAGACCGCGGACGACCCGGCGGCTGGAGGGCAGCCCGAGCACCTCGATGCCGTCGCTCCCGGGGAAGGCGTAGAAGACGCGTTCGGGGTCGGTGGGGACGGTGATGCGGGCGAGGGGCAAGTGACGCAGCACGACCCTGCGGTGGACCTCGCCCGCGGGGACGAGGTGCGGGGCGAGCGCCTCGGCGTGGGTGGCGTCGAGGTCGCCGGGCAGGGCGTCGTCGCCGGTCAGTACGGCCTTGCGCCACCGGCCCAGGCGGGCGGTGCGCCGGCGGACCGGGAACGGCGGCCGTTTCAGGGGGCGGCGCACGAGTTCCTCGCGGCTGCGCTGCTCGATGAGGGCGCCGACCCAGGTGGTGACGACCCCGCTCCCCCCGCACGCGTCGTGCGCGACGGTGCCGCCGCCCGTGCACTTGGGGCAGTCGACGAGTCCCGTCCCCGTGCACTGCGAGCACTGCGTGCGGCCCCGCCCGGCACACGTGGGGCACGCGGCGTCGGGGCGGCGGCACTTGGCGCAGCGGACGCGCTTGGGAACGGTGCGGGACGCGGTCGCCGCCGCGGCGCGGTCGCGGTCCTTGGCCCGCGGCCGCGGTTTGCCGGTGCCGTCGCATTCGGCGCAGGGCTCCAGCCCCCGGCAGTCGGGGCAGGCCGTCGTCGGATCGCAGGGGAGCCGGCCGCGGCCCTCGCACCGCTTGCAGGCCCATTCGCCGTTGCCGCACTCACAGGTGTTGTGGCGTACGGACCCCTCGCGCACGAGCTCGATCCGGTGCAGGGAGCCGTGCTCCGCGGGCACGCCGGGCCGGTAGTCGGCGAGGTGGGTGTAGGTGGGGAGCGCGGAGAGGTCCTTGCGGCCCTTCTCGGTCCTGGCGCTCTCCTTGCGGGTCTCCGTGGTGCGGCGGATGCGGCAGTCGAGGACGGAGTGCCAGGAGAGGTCCGCACCGGCGGAGGAGTCGAGGCGGACGGCGCCGCCGTCCCCGGACAGGTGCCGGGCCAGGGCCTGGAGCATCTCGTCGTCGGACGGCGTACCGGACGGGTTCTCGGCCATGACGACCACTCCCCTCGACGGGCGCGAGGCGCGCTGTCGGCAGGGTAAGGGCGAATCTGATGCTCCATCAAGATCGGGCGCGGGGAGGGATCTTGCAATCCCTCCCCGCCTCCCTCTCAGCTCTCGCCGGTGGTGCCGCCGCCGCTCCCGTAGGGGCGGGTGATGACCTCCATGCCGTGGCCCGCCGGGTCCGTGAAGTAGACGCCGCGGCCGCCGTCGTTGTGGTTGATCTCCCCGGGCCGCTTGCCGTGCGGATCGGCCCAGTAGGTGAGGCCGGCCTCCTGGATCCTGCTCAGGATCCCGTCGAACGCGGTCTCGGGGACGAGGAAGGCGTAGTGCTGCATGACGATCGCCTCCGCCGGGACGGTGGCGAAGTCGAGCGTGACGCCGTTGCTCAACTGGAGGGGGACGAACGGGCCCCAGGCCTCGCCGGCCCGCAGGCCGAGGATGTGCGCGAGGAAGTCCGCGGATTCGCGGTTGTCCCGGGAGTGGACGATGGTGTGGTTCAACTCGACTGACACGGTGGGATGCCTCCGTAAGGCATTCTCACGGGCGCCTCCATGCCTCACCCGGCCGGTGACCGGCACGCGACGCCGTACCTCCGATCCTATGCGGGGCCGTAATCCGGTGGGCCGGGACGGCGGCGGCCCGTACGGTGGACGGCCGGACCGGGCGATCCGGGCGACCCGGGCGGGAGGGCAGGACGATGACGGACACGATGACGCTGTGGCGCCCCACCGGGCCGGAGGAGCTGGCGCTGGTCGAGGCCTCGGGGTGGCGGGAGTGGCCGCCGCGGCTGCCCGAGCAGCCGATCTTCTACCCGGTGCTCGACGAGGACTACGCGATCCGCATCGCCCGCGACTGGAACGTCCCCGCCTCCGGTGCCGGTTACGTGACGCGCTTCGAGGTCGAGGCCGGGTTCGCCGCCCGCTACCCGGTGCGCCAGGCGGGCGGCCGGACGATCCTCGAACTGTGGGTGCCCGCGGAGGAACTGCCGGAGTTCAACCGGCACATCGTGGGCCGGATCGAGGTCGTGCACGAGTTCCGGGACGCGTAGCGGCCGGGACCCGGGCCCTCGCGGGGGCCCGGGTCCCGGCCGGCGGCGTCAGCCGCGGAGCGTGGTGACGGCCGCGACCCCGGTGAACTGCAGGGGCTCGTAGCCGAGGGCGAGCAGATGGGCCGTGAGCGTCAGGGTGCCGCCCCGGTGGCCCTGACCGCCCGGACCGCCCGCGATGCCGGCGGGTTCGGCGTCGTCGGCGGTGTAGGGACCGTTGTGGAAGGTCACCGAGACCGGGACGCCGAAGGTGCCGCCCGGACCGAGGTCGACGGCGGGCGACGGGGTGTAGGTGCCGACGAGGATGCCGCCGGGCCCGGGGGTGAGGACGACGGGGGTGCCGCCCGCGGTGACGGTCAGGTCGCCCGGGTCGATGCCGCGGGTGCGGGTGAGGATCAGCCGGATGCCCACGGAGCGGTACGCGGGACCGTCGGCCGGGTCGGTGAAGACGATCTGCCCCGAGGCGGCGTGGCAGGGCCGCCCCGGCGTGCTGTTGCCGAGGGTGATGCGGGCCGTGGTGCGGCCGTCGACGAGGAAGTCGTACGTGGTGCCGGCGACGGTCGGGTTGTCGACGTACGTGTCGAGTGTGAGCCCCGTGTTGGGCTGGCCGAGCCGGCCCGCGTTGGCGATGACCCCGTCGACGCCGTCGCCGGCGGCGGTGCAGGCGGCGATGTACTCGGCGAGGGTGCGGTCGGCCTGCGCGGGGATCGTCCCGGCCGGCCGCGAGGTCCGCCACAGCGAGGCGGGAGCGTTGGCGAAGTGCTGCCAGACGCCCTGGACGACGCCCTGTCGGCCCTGGCCGTCGGTGGCGAGCTGCGGCTGGAAGCTGAGCGTGGTGAAGCTGCCGGCGCAGATCATGGGGAGCTGGAGGTTCGCCGCGGTGCCGGTGACGCTGCCGGTGGTGACGAAGGAGTCGTACGACAGCTCCGAGGCGGCGATGGTGGCGAGCGGGATTCTCGCGGTGAAGGGGTGCGCCGCCTGGGACTGCTGGTCGCCGGTGACGGCCAGGTGCAGGCTGCCGTTGAAGCGGACGGGGTCCGCGAAGGGCGAGACCTCCTGGACGCCGGGGGTGCGGTCGCCGTTCCCCGGCTGGTCCTGGAGCCGGAACCAGGGCCCACCCGGCCCGAGATCGGCGGCCCGGACCCGTTCGACGCGGGGGGCGGAGGAACCGGGGACGGCGGATATGAAGGTGGCGCCCGCGGCCAGGACGGCAGCGGCGGCGAGCGCTATCGGGCGGATCATGAGGCGGGGGACTCCCTCGTACGGGCGGCCCGGTACGGCCGCGACGGGGCGGCGCCCGACGGCGCCGCGGCCCCGTATGGGTGCCCCGCCGGACTGCGCAACCGGCATATGACAGGCCGGGCTCACCCGCGCGTCGCAACAAGATCCCACGCCTGGCGCCGAGAAGGTGCGGACGGCACCGCCGTCCCCTGTGCGGTGGACGGCCCCGCGGCGCCGCATCCGGGCGGCCGGGCGGCCCCTGACCGCGTGGGGGGCGCGCCCGCTACGGCCGGCGTCCCGGAGGGGTGCCGCCGCCCGCGGCGGCGGGCGGCTGCCCGGCCGCCGGGACGGAGGGGCGGAACTGGGGGCCGTAGGTGTGGCGCCCGTCGCCCAGCGGGATCTCCATGAGGGCGAGCGCGGGCTCCTCCAGCTGCTCCATCGTCCTGATCGCCCGGTTGAGCGCACCGTGGTCACCGGTCTGCCACGCGGCTTCCAGGTCGCGCAGCAGCTCGCCGTAGGCGGTGTCGAAGCGGCGCAGCAGGGTCGCCGCCTCGCGGGGCGGGTGGGGCCAGCCGCCCTTGGGGACCACGCCCATGGGGCGGACGTCCGGGAAGGGGACGGGCGGGCCGCTGAACTCCCACAGGCCGTCGGACTCCTGCAGGGTGCGGCCGTGGTAGATCTCGGCGAAGGCGTAGTAGTGGGCCACGTCGCGGTGGCCCCCGGTGGCCTCGCCGGTCGGCGCCTCGGGGGAGTCCGAGGTGCCCTCGCCCTGCTCCTTGATGATCTCCACGGCGGCGACGACGTCGTCCAGGGTGCGCATCGGCAGCAGTTCGTCGGGGCCGATGCGCTGGCCGATCTGGCCGCGGACGGTGAGTTCGGGGCGGTTGTCGAGGAAGGCGGTGACGACCCCGTTGTAGAAGTCGCCGATGGTCGGCGGCCCCGCCGACGGCTCGGGGAGCGGGGACTCCGGGGTCTCGATGGCCATGAGGACGTCCCGCACGTACGCGCGGGTCAGCCCGGAGAGGTGGACCGTCAGCTCGCTGCGCACGCCGCCGGGCAGGCGGCAGGGGTAGTCGGGGCTGACGGCGGCGATCCGCGGCCGTCCGCCCACGGCGACGAGCATGTTGCAGGCCAGGCCCATGTGGAACATCTCGTCGGTGACGATGCCGCGGATCAGGGTGGCGACCGTGTCGGACCGGTCCCGCACCGACCACCAGGCGCACAGGTACGGCGGGATGGTGGCGAGTTCCAGCTCCACCGCCACCTGCAGGGCCTGCCGCAGCCAGTCGGCGCCGCGGGACGGCGCGGGAACGGCCAGCAGACGGGCGACCAGGCCGTGGACGGCGGCCGCCGCGACGCCGGGGACCGCCCCGGGTGCCGCGGCGGTCGCGGCCGCGGCGGCGGCCGCCTGCAACGACGGTGCGAGCGGGGCCGCCTGGGCGGCGGTGCCGAGGACGGCGGGGCTGACGGCGGCCAGCGCGGCCGACTTGACGAAGCCCCGGCGGTCGAGGGCCGCCGGCGGGGTCACGGCGGTCCCGTGCCCGTTGTCCTGGTCTTCCACCGCTTCCGTCACCCAGGTCTCCGTCCCCGAGAAGAATGGCGCGCGGGGCACGGCACTGGTCGGACCCGCGAGGCTGGCGAAGCTACCAGCCGGGCCGCGGCCTCCGGGTCCGCGACGCCGCGCGTGCCGCGGCGTGCCGCCCGTGCGGCCCAACGGGCCCCGCGCGCCGCCCGCCGAGGGGACCGGCCGCCCGCCTGACCTGGGCACCGTGCCCGGCGCGGGCGTACGCTGCCCGGCGCCCCCTCCCCCACCCGAGGACGTCCAGGCATGCACGGCACCGGCGACGCCACCGCGCTCGTGGTCGTCGACATGATCGCGGCGGCTGATCTCCCGGGCCCGGGAGGAGGGCGTGGACGTCGTCTACGTCAACGACGACTTCGGCCGCCGGCGCTCGCACCACGACGAGATCCTCGACATCGCCCTCGACGGCCCGCAGGCCGACCTGGTGGAGCCGGTACGCCCCGACGCGGATTCGCTGTTCGTCGTGAAGGCCCGGCACTCGATCTTCTTCCAGACCCCGCTGGAGTACCTGCTGGGGCAGTTGGGGGTGGGCCGCCTGGTGCTGTGCGGGCAGGTCACCGAGCAGTGTGTGCTCCACTCCGCGCTCGACGCGCACATCCGCCACGTGCCCACCGTCGTCGCCCCGACGCCGTGGCGCACATCCACCGGGACCTCGCGGACGCCGCGCTGCGGATGACGGAGCGCAACATGGGCATCCTCGTCACTCCCTCGTCCGGGATCGCGCTGCGCGGCTGAGTCCGGACCGCCGGGCCGTCACCTCCGGTACCCGTATGGGAACGTGCATTCGGGGCACCCGGACGTCAGGAGGTGCTGACGATGGTCCCCCTGCCGGCCGGTCCCGAGGACGACGCGGACAGCGAGGTGGGACGGCTGCGCGCGGAGAACGAGCAGTTGCGTCGCGCGCTGGGCAGCCGGTCGGTCATCGACCAGGCCGTCGGCATGGTGATGGCGCTGACGCCCTGCCCCGGGGACGCGGCCTGGGCGGTCCTCGTCCGGGCCTCCCAGTACGGCAACGTCAAACTCCGTGACGTCGCGGCCGCGCTCGTGGCGAGCGCGGCGGGCCGGCCGCTGCCGGCGGACGTCCACCGCGCCCTGCTGCGGGCCCGGCGTCCCCGGTCCGCTCGGCCGCCTCGACCTCCTCGCGAAGCCGGCGGCAGGTGCGGGTGATCAGCCGGGAGACGTGCATCTGGGACAGGCCCAGCTGATCGGCTATCTGGGTCTGCGTCATGTCCCGGAAGAACCGCAGGTAGAGGATCTGCCGTTCGCGTGGGGGAAGTTCGCGCAGCCGCGGTGCGACGGCCACACGGTCCACGACGAAGTCGAGGCAGGGGTCCTCCGACCCCAGGGTGTCGAGGAAGGTGCGGCCCTCCGCGCCGGGGGTGGCGGAGTCCAGGGAGGCGGGGGCGAAGCTGTCGATGGCCTCCATGGCGGCCAGCACCTCCTTCTCGCTCATCCGCGCGTGCGCGGCGATCTCGGCGACGGTGGGGGTGCGGCCCCGCGTCCCGAGGAGTTCGTGGCGCACGGTGCGGACCCGGCTGCGCAGTTCCTGGACCCTGCGGGGGACGTGCACGCCCCACATGTGGTCGCGGAAGTGGCGTTTGACCTCACCCACGATCGTGGGGACGGCGAAGCTCTCGAAGGCGCTGCCGCGTGCGGGGTCGTAGCGCCGCACGGCCTTCACCAGGCCGAGCGCGGCGACCTGCCGGAGGTCCTCGGTGGACTCCCCGCGGTGCAGGAAGCGCCGCGCGAGCGTTCGGACATCGGGATCCAGGCGATGACGACCTGCTCGCGCAGGGCCTCCTTCTCCGGCCCTTCCGGGAGGGCCGCGATCCGCCGCAGGGCCTCGGCGGTGTCCGGGGCGTCGTCGTGCGGACGCGTACGGGCACCCGGGGGCGGGTGCGGCGGCGGGTACGGATGCGGATGCCTGGTGCGGGGCTTTCGGGCGGCCATGGTCGTCCTGCGCCTTCCTGCGGGGTCCGGGCGCCGCGCCGCGCAGGGCGTGCCGTACGGAAGGACACGCTCCGCGCTCCGGGGGCCCTGGCGGGGCGCCCCGCGCGTGCGTGCCTCCGTTCCGAAGCACGGGGATCGCCTGCCCGGGAAGGCGGTGCACAAACCCCCCGCGGAGTCCCGGCGTTGACCGCCCCTCGGCATCCGGCGGCGGGCCCCGGCACCGAGGGCGGCGGCCCATGAAGCCGTTCCGCCATCCGGGGACGGGCCGGACGTCAGCCGCAGGACACCCGCAGGTCGCGCGGACAGGGCATGAAGGGGCGACAACACCTGCGGACAGGCGCACGACGCGCGGGGGCGACCGGACCATGGGCATCACCACCACGACGACTCCACACCTCCTGAGCGGCGCGACCCTGCGCCGGATCGCCTGCCTGGCCCCGATCGCGCTGGTCGGGTGGTGGGTGGCCCGGCACTGGCAGCTGATCGCCGACGGGGGCCGCGGATTGCTGGACGCCAACCGGGGCTGGCTGCTGGCCGCCGTCGCGGCGACCGGACTGGCCTGGGTGGCGGTGTCGTTCATGCGGCAGGGCACGGTCCTGGAACGGCTGCCGGCGGGACGGCTGCTGGCGACGCAGTTCGCCGCGGGCGCCGCGAACCACCTGCTGCCCGCCGGCATCGGGGCGAGCGCGGTCAACCTGCGCTTCATGCGGGCGTGCGGGCTGCCGCCCGCCCGGTCGGCGGCGGCCATCGCGCTGTACTTCCTGGCCGAGTGCGTCGGCCGCGGGACGCTGCTGGCGGTGCTGCTCGTCGTGTTCCCGCACGCGCTGCGGCTCGACGGGCTGCTGCCGAACGGCGTCTCCGTACCGGTCGGCCCGACGGCGGGGGCGGCGGCCGGGGTCTGCGCGGTCGCGACGGTCGTACTGGTCGCCGTGCCGCGGCTGCGGCAGGTGGTGCGTACCTTCCTGGCCACGGCGTTCACCGACGCGCGGACGCTGCACGCCCGGCCGTCGAGGGCCCTCGCGCTGTGGGGCGGCTCGCTCGCCTTCCCCGCCCTGCAGGCGGCCGGCCTCGTCGCGGTCACGATGTCCCTGGGCGTCCCGGTGCCGTTCGCCCATGTCGCCCTCGCCTACCTGGTGGCCAGCGTCGCGGCGGCGGCGCTGCCCACCCCCGGTGGCGTCGGCTCCGTCGACGCGGCCCTCGTGGTGGCCCTCGTCGCCACGGGCGCCTCGCTCGCCGCGGCCACCTCGGCCGTGCTCGGCTACCGCATCGTGACGGTCTGGCTCCCCCTCGTTCCCGGCGCGCTGGTCCTGGGCGCGCTGGTCCGCCGCAAGGTGGTCTGACGCCCGCGCCCCACCCGCGAAAACCCCGTGGTAGCGGCCCTGCGGCGCGTGCCACGCTGGCCGCGGCGACCGCGAAAGCAGGTCAAAGGGTCAACGGGGCGGCGCGGGAGGGCGGAACGCTGGAGCTGCACGAGTACGCGGAGCGGGACGCGACCGCGCTGCGGGAGCTGATCCGGTCCCGGGAGGTGAGCGCGGGCGAGGTGGAGGCCGTCGCCCGCAGGGCGCTGGAGGCGGCGGGGGCCGAGCTCAACGCGCTGACGCTGCCGCTGTTCGACCCCGCTCCCGCGTACCGCGCGGACGGGCCGTTCGGCGGGGTGCCCTTCGTGGTCAAGGACGGCGGGCCGTTCGTGCGGGGGGTGCCCTTCACCCTGGGCAGCCGCGCGCTGCGGGGTGCCGTGGCGGACGCGGACCACGATCTGATGGCCCGGTTCCGGGAGGCCGGCTTGGTGGCGCTCGGCCAGAGCACCGCGCCGGAGTTCGGGCTGAGCTTCGCCACGGAGCCGGTCCGGTACGGGCCGACGCGCAACCCCTGGGACCCGGCGCGCGGGGTGGGCGGTTCGAGCGGTGGCTCGGCCGCGCTGGTCGCCGCGGGGGCGGTGCCACTGGCGCACGCCAACGACGCGGGCGGTTCGATCCGCATCCCGGCGTCCTGCTGCGGGCTGGTCGGGCTCAAGCCGAGCCGGGGGCGCACCCCGTGCGGGCCGCTCGCGGGCGAGGCGGCGTTCGGGCTCCAGGTGGAGTTCGCCGTGACCAGGACGGTACGGGACGCCGCAGCGCTGCTCGACGCCGTGGGCGGGCCCTCGTACGGCGACAAGTACCCCCTCCCGGCGCCCCCGGTGCCGTACGCGCGGGCGGTGCGCACCGACCCGGGGCGGCTGCGGATCGCCGTGACCACCGCCGCGTGGACGGGCACACCCGTGGACGCGCAGGTCGCCTCGGTCACCGTCGACGCGGGCAAGGTGCTGGAGTGGATCGGGCACCACGTCACCGAGGACGCGCCGCGCCTGGACGCGGAGGACCTCGTGGAGGCCACCGCGCTGGGCGCGTTCGCCAGTGGCGGCGCGCTGCTGCGGGCGGCGCCGCGCATGGACCGCTCGCTGCTGGAGGCGGTGTCGCGGGCGGTGCTCGCCGAGACCGAGGCGTGCACGGCGCTCGGGCTGATGGCGGCGATCGACGCCCAGCACCGGGTGACCCGCGCGGCGGGGCGCTTCTTCGCCGGGTACGACCTGCTCGTCACGTCGACGCTGGGCGCGCTCCCCGCGCCGCACGGCACCCTCGGCCACGACGACCCCCGCCACACGGTGCGCTCGTGGCTGCGCGAGCTGTTCGCGTACGGGCCGTTCACGGCGGCCTTCAACGTCTCGGGCCATCCGGCGGTCAGCCTGCCGCTCGGCCAGAGCCGCGAGGGGCTGCCGGTCGGGGTGCAGCTGGTCGCCGCCCAGGGCCGCGAGGACCTGCTGCTGGCCGTGGCCGCGCAGCTGGAGCAGGCCGTCCCGTGGCGGGACCGCAGGCCGCCGTTCGCGGTGGGCTGAGCCCCTCCACGCCGCCGGGGCGGCGGGCGCTCAGCTGCTGCTCGGGCTGGTGCCGGTGCCGTTGGTGGGCGGGAACGCGTAGACGTGGGCCGGGGTGACGATCTTGGTGATCGCCTCGGCGAAGAGGCTGCTGGGCTCGCTGCCGCCCACGGCGGTGTCGGTGTTGAGCAGTACGACCATGGTCGCCTTGGCTCCGGGCAGGTACACCGCGGTGCTCTGGTAGCCGGGCAGCGAGCCGTTGTGCCCGATCCAGCCGTGGTTGTCGAAGAGGCCGAGGCCGTAGCCGATCCCCGGGTACGAGGTGGGGCGGAAGGTCGTGCGCTGCGCCTGGGTCGCCTTGCCGAGCAGGGTGCCGTCGGCCACGATGCGGGCCCAGGCCTGCAGGTCCTGCTGGTCGGAGATCATGGCGCCGGCCGCCCACGCCCAGGAGGGGTTCCAGTCCGTGGCGTCGGCCTCCTTCCCGTCCTTGGTCTGGCGGGTGTAGCCGTGGGCGTGCGGGTTCGGGAAGGCGCGCCCCGCGGGCAGGACGGTGTGCTTGAGCTTGGCCGGATCGAGCACGTTGCGCTGCAGGTAGTCGCCGAAGGGCAGACCGCTCGCCTTCTCGATCACCAGGCCCAGCAGGACGGTGTTGGTGTTGGAGTACTGGAAGCGGGAGCCGGGACCGGACGGCGAGGGGTGCTGGAAGGCGTAGGCGAGGAGTTCGGCGGGGACGAACTCCCTGTCGGGGTCGGCCTTGAGGGCCTTCTGGAAGTTCGGGTCGTCGGTGTAGTTGTAGAGGCCGCTGCGCATCTCGGCGAGCTGCCGCAGGGTGATGCCGTCGCCGCCGGGCACGCCGTCCACGTACCGGGAGACGGGGTCGTCGAGCCCGGCCTTCTTCTGGTCGACCAGGGTCAGCAGCGCCGTCACGGTGAAGGTCTTGGTCTCGCTGCCGATCCGCATGTAGAGGTCGGGCGACATCCGCGCCTTCGACTTCCGGTCGGCCACGCCGAGGGCGCGTACGTAGGAGCCCTTGCCCTCGGCCCACAACCCGACGCTCACGCCGGGCACTCCGGTCTTCTTCAGGGTGTCCTCGAGCGCGCCGTCGAGCTTCCCGACGACCTCGCCGGAGAGCGCCGGGAAGTCCCCGCCGGCGGGCGAGCCGCTGGGCGAGGCCTGCGCGGGGGAGGCGGACGCGGGGGAGGCGGAGGACGGGCCCGCCGTGCGGCCCGGCTCCTCGGCCCGCGCCACCGGCGAGGCCGGCGCGGACGTCGCCGTCCGGGAGCCCTCGGGGGCGCGGGTGGTGTCCGCGGGCCCGCCGCACGCCAGCGCCGTGGGGAGCGCGGCGGCGGCGAGGGCCGTCGCGAGGGCCCTCCGCACGGTGCTGCGGAACCTGGGCGGACGGGCGCACGGGTGCGTCATGTCAGTGTCCTTCGGCCGTGGGGACGGGGCGGGATCGGGCGGGGCCGGGCTGGGCGAGGGCACGCCATCGCGAACGTAAGCCGACCGCCGCGGTGCGGCGACCGGACGGCGGGTGCCGCGCGGCCGGGCGGGTGACGGCCGCAGCGGGGGCGGGTCTTGACGGTGCGTCGGCTCATTGGTTGAGTGGCTCATCCACTGAACCATGGAGGTGTGATGGAAGCGCTGCCGCGCACGTCGATCGTGGACGTCCTGGAGGACCGCATCCGCGAGGAGATCCTCACCGGCCGCCGCCCCGCGGGAAGCCTGCTGCCGCCCGAACGCACGCTGGCCGAGGGGTACGGCGTCACCCGCACCACCCTCAAGCACGCCTTCGGGCGGCTGGTGCAGGCCGGACTGCTGGAGACCCGGCACGGCGTCGGGACCCGGGTGCGGGACTACGAGCGCCTCGGCGGCGCCGACCTGCTGCCCATGCTCGTCCGGCACGACGCCCGCTGGCTCTCCGAGATCTTCGAGGTGCGGCGCGGGGTGGGCGCCCTGATCGCCGGCGCCGCGGCGAACCGGGCGGGCGGCGCCGCGCGGACCCGGCTGCGGGAGCTGGTGGAGGCGGTGCGCACGGCCGGGGACCCGGACGCGGTGCAGCTCGCGGACGCCGAGGTGCACCGGGCCCTGGCCCGCGCCACCGGCAACCGTGTCTACGTGCTCCTCACGAACACCCTCTTCAACGCCTACCTGCCGATGCGCCGGCACCTCGCGGGCCCCTTCCAGGACGCGGAGGAGGCGTACGGGCGGCTGGCGCCGGTGGTCGCCGCGGTGGAGGAGGGCGACGGCGCGGCCGCCCGCGCGGCGGCGGAGGCGTACCTGGCGGCGACCGAGGAGATCATGCGCGAGGGGCTGAAGTCCCGGTGAGCGCGGCACGGGGGACGGTCTTCGCCGAGACCATGACGGGCACCGTACGGCTGCGCGGGGAGGACCGGGAGCGGCCGGTGCGGCTGGAGCTGACGGCGCGCAGCGAGGACCTGCTGCTGCCGCACCGCACGACCGCGGCCCTCGTCACCGGACGGCTGCGTGTCGCGGGCCGCGCCGACACCGCCGTCACCGGCACGCTGGAGGTCTCCCCGCTGGCCCGGCGGCGCATCCACTACCGGCTGGAGTGCGAACTCGACGGTGAGCGCTGCCTGCTGGAGGGCTGGAAGTCCGTCACCCCGCGGCGGCCGCTGGCCTCGATGACCACGCTGCCCTTCACCCTCACCGCCGGGGACGGCCCGGAGCCGGCCGGCACGGGCACCCTGCGCTTCCGCACGGCGACCTCGCTCGCGCCCTTCCTGGCGAGCTTCCGCTTCCCGCGCCGGGACGACCCCCGGGCGCAGTGGGCACCACGCTGGGACGGCACCGCGGGCCGCACCGAGGTCTGGTACACCACGGCCACCGACCCGGCGACGGGCACCGGGCTGTGGCTCCACCACGAACTCGTCGCCCCCGCCGACGGCTCCCCCGCCTTCGCCCACGGCTGGGCCGCCGTCTTCCCTCCGCAGGGCAAGGGCCCCGTGGAGCACGCCCGCTTCGGCCCGCTGCCCTGGGGTCCGGCGAAGGGCGCCGGGGGCTTCACTGCGGACGGGGTCGAGGCCGTGCCCGGCCGGCTGCGGGGCACGGCGGGCGGGCTCTCCTGGGACCTCACCGAGGACGCCGGCGGCGAGCGGCCGCTGTACACCTTCCCGCGCTGGTCGTGGCGGCACCCGCTGCTGCCCGCCGCGCAGATCGTGCCCTCGCCCCGCGCCCGGTACACGGGCACCGTCCGCCACGGCACGTCCGAACTCGCGCTGCGCGCCGCCCCGGGGGCCTCGGCCCGCATCTACGGCCACGGCAACGCCCGGCGCTGGGCCTGGCTGCACGCCGACCTCGGCGACGGGGACGTGCTGGAGGTCGTCGCCGCCGTCTCCACACGCCCGGGCCTGGACCGGCTGCCGCCGCTGGTCTTCCTCCGGCTGCGCAAGGACGGCCGCGACTGGCCGCGCGGCGGTCTGCGCCCGGCGCTGGGGCGCGCCGGCCTCGGCCGCTTCACCGCCGACATCGGCCTGCCGCGCTGGACGGTGACGGGCCGCGCCGGCGGGCGGCGGATCGCCGTACGGGTCGACCAGCCGGCCGAGCGCACCCTCGCCCTCGACTACGCCGACCCCGACGGCTCCCCCGCCGTGTGCCGCAACAGCGAGACCGCCGACGCCCATGTGGTGCTGGAGCGCCGGGGCCGCGGCGGCTGGCGCACCGAGGCGCAGTGGACGCTCGCCGGCACCGCCCACGCCGAAGTGGGCGACCGGTGAGCGCCGCCGTCCGCGGCCTGGTCGCCGCGCTGCTCGCCGACGCGGGCGACGGCGGCTGGCCCGCGGGGGTGCCGCGTCGGCTGGACGGCCTCCTGGCGGCGATGCCCGCGCGGACCCGGCACGGCTTCCGCGCCGCGGCGGCCGCGGTGGACGCCTACGCGGCGGCGCGCACTGGCCGGCGGCTGGACCGGCTGGGCCCGGGGGAGCGGGAACGGGTGCTGGCGGGGCTGGCCGCGCGGCCCGCGCTGCTGCCCCTGCTCGACGTGGTGAAGGTGCCGGTGCTGCTGGCGGCGGGCACCGAGCGGCTGCTGGCGGAGCCGCCCCGCGCCGCGGCGCCCCCGGCCCCGCAGGACCCGCCGCTGGACTGCGTCCCCGCCGGCGAGTGGCCGGACCGCTCCCGCGCGGACGCCGTCGTCGTCGGCTCGGGCGCCGGCGGGGCGATGGCGGCACGCACCCTGGCGCGGGCGGGCCTGCGGGTGGTCGTCCTGGAGGAGGGCCGGCGGCACACCACGGCGGAGTTCGGACGGCGGGCCCCGCTCGACCGGTTCGCCGAGCTGTACCGCGACGGCGGAGCCACCGTCGCGCTCGGCAGCCCCCCGATGGTCGTGCCGACCGGGCGCGCCGTCGGCGGCACGACGGTCGTCAACTCCGGTACCTGCTACCGCACTCCGGACCGGGTGCTGGCCCGGTGGCGCGAGGAGTACGGGCTCGGGGATCTCGCGGACCCGGTGGCCTTCGGCGCGTACCTGGACGAGGTGGAGCGCACCCTGCGGGTGGCCCGCCAGCCGCGCGACGTGCTGGGCCGCAACGGCACTCTCGCCCTGCTCGGCGCGGACGGGCTCGGCTGGCGGGCCGCGCCCCTGCGGCGCAACGCCCCCGGGTGCCGGGGGTCGTGCCAGTGCGTGGTGGGCTGCCCGTCCGGGGCGAAGCAGAGCGTCCAGCTGTCCGTGCTGCCGCAGGCGTGCGCGGCCGGGGCCCGGATCGTCACCGGGGCCCATGTGCGGCGTGTGCTGACCGAGCCCGACCGGCCCGGCGGCCCGCGCGCCTGCGGGGTGGCGGTACGGCGCCCGGACGGCAGCGAACTGGAGATCCTCGCCCCGCTGGTCGTGGTGGCCGCGGGCGCGCTGCGCACTCCCCCGCTGCTGCGCCGTTCCGGCCTCGGCGGGCACCCGCGGACCGGCCGCAACCTGGCCGTGCACCCCGCGACCAGCGTCGCCGGGCGGTTCGCCGAGCCGGTCGCGGACGGCGGGCCGGCGGTGCTGCAGAGCGTCGGCGTGGAGGAGCTGCACGAGGACGGCATCCTCGTCGAGGCGACCGCGCCGCCGCCCGGCATGGGCTCGTTCGTGCTGCCGGGCGTCGGCCGGGAACTGCGCGCGGAACTGGAGGACTCCGGACGACTGGCCACCCTCGGCGCGATGATCGCGGACCGGCCCGGCGGACGCGTCCTCGGCCGCGAGGGCGCCCTGCTCCGCTACGACCTCGACCCCCGCGACGGCCGCCGTCTGCTGCGCGCCGTCCGCGCGATGGGCGACCTGCTCTTCGCCGCCGGGGCCGAGGAGGTCCTCACCGGCGTCCCCGCCGCCCCGCGGGCCCGTACCCGGCGGGAGTTCGCGGCGGCCCTGGAGGGGGTCACGGCACGGAAGCTGCACCTGTCGGCCTTCCACCCCACGGGGACGGTGGCGCTCGGCGCGGACCCGCAGGTGGCGCCCGCCGACCCCACGGGCCGGCTGCGCGGTGTCCACGGGGTTCTGATCGCCGACGCCTCGGCGCTGCCCAGCTGCCCCGAGGTGAACCCGCAGCTCAGCATCATGGCGCTGGCCCTGGCGGTCGGCGAGGGCGCGGTGCGGGCGGCCGGCTGAGGGATCAGCCGGCCCGGAGCACCGCGCAGGTCGTCGTGCCGTGGGCGTAGAGCTTCCCGTCGGCCGTGCCGGTCACCCGCGCCTCGGCGGTGGCCGTCGTCCGTCCGACGTGGAGCGCCACGCCCTCGCAGCGCAGCGTGGATGTGCCGGGGAGCACCGGCCGGATCAGGTGCACCCCCAACTGCACGGTGGTGTACGCGGATCCGGCCGGGAGCCGGCTCATCACGGCCGAGCCGAGAGCGGAGTCCAGCAGGGTGGCGAGGAAACCGCCGTGCACCGTGCCCATCGGGTTGAGCAGGTGGTCCCCGGGGTCGCCCTCGAAGACCGCGCGCCCGTCGCCGACCCCGACGAGACGGAAGCCCAGGGTGCTCATGATCGAGGCCTCGGGGAAGAGGCCGTCGATCGCGCCCTGCAGGACCTCGCGACCGGTCATCTCCAGGAGCTCGGGGGTGGGTTCGGGGCGCGGCTCCCAGGTGTGGGTGCGCGAGCGGGTGGCGGTGGCGGCCTCGTACGTGGTCATGGCACCGACGCTAGGCGTCGGCCGGGGTCGCCGGGAGTGGCGCATCCGGCAGCTTGGATACCGTTCCCGACACCATGGGTGCGGCGTGGTGCAGGTCGAAGGCGGGCGATTCGGACCGGATGCGGGGCAGGGAGCGGAAGTTGTGCCGCGGCGGCGGGCAGCTCGTCGCCCACTCCAGGGAACGGCCCCAGCCCCAGGGGTCGTCGGTCCCGACCGGCTCGCCGTACTTGGCCGTCTTCCACACGTTGTAGAGGAACGGCAGGAACGACAGGCCCAGCAGGAAGGAGCTGATCGTCGAGACGGTGTTGAGCGTGGTGAAGCCGTCCGCCGCCAGGTAGTCGGGGACGCGCCGCAGCATGCCCTGCGTGCCCAGCCAGTGCTGGACGAGGAAGGTGCCGTGGAAGCCGGTGAACAGCGTCCAGAAGGTGATCTTGCCCAGGCGCTCGTCGAGCATCTTGCCGGTGAACTTCGGCCACCAGAAGTGCAGCCCGGAGAACATGGCGAAGACGACGGTGCCGAAGACGACGTAGTGGAAGTGCGCCACCACGAAGTAGGTGTCGGAGACCTGGAAGTCCAGCGGCGCGGACGCCATGATCACCCCGGTGAGGCCGCCGAAGACGAAGGTCACGAGGAAGCCGGTCGCCCAGAGCATCGGCGTCTCGAAGCTCAGCGAGCCCTTCCACATCGTGCCGATCCAGTTGAAGACCTTCACCCCGGTCGGCACCGCGATGAGCAGCGTCATGAAGGAGAAGAAGGGCAGCAGCACCCCACCGGTGACGTACATGTGGTGCGCCCAGACCGTCGCCGACAGCCCGGCGATGGAGATCGTCGCCGCGATCAGGCCGGTGTAGCCGAACATGGGCTTGCGCGAGAAGACCGGTATGACCTCGCTGACGATCCCGAAGAAGGGCAGCGCGATGATGTAGACCTCGGGGTGGCCGAAGAACCAGAACAGGTGCTGCCACAGCAGCGCCCCGCCGTTCGCCGGGTCGAAGATGTGCGCCCCGAACTTCCGGTCCAGCTCCAGCGCGAGGAGCGCCGCGGCCAGCACCGGGAAGGCCATCACCACCAGCACTCCGGTGAGCAGGACGTTCCAGGTGAAGATCGGCATCCGGAACATCGTCATACCGGGGGCGCGCATGCAGACGACCGTGGTGATGAGGTTGACCGCGCCGAGGATGGTCCCGAAGCCGGACAGCGCCAGCCCCATGATCCACAGGTCGCCGCCCACGCCCGGTGAGTGCACCGCGCTCGACAGCGGCGCGTAGGCGAACCAGCCGAAGTCCGCCGCGCCCTGCGGGGTGAGGAAACCGCCCACCGCGATCAGCGAGCCGAACAGGTAGAGCCAGTACGCGAGCATGTTGAGCCGGGGGAACGCGACGTCCGGCGCGCCGATCTGCAGCGGCATGATCCAGTTCGCGAAACCGGAGAACAGCGGGGTCGCGAACATCAGCAGCATGATCGTGCCGTGCATCGTGAACAGCTGGTTGAACTGCTCGTTCGACATGACCTGCAGCCCCGGACGGGCGAGTTCCGCGCGCATCAGCAGGGCCATCACCCCGCCCCCGCAGAAGAAGGCGAACGCCGTACCGAGGTAGAGCGTGCCGATGGCCTTGTGGTCGGTCGTGGTCAGCCATGCCACGGCGGACGCCGTGCGTCGCGGGAACGTGAGACTCATGCCCGGTAGGTGTCCGGGCCCGGCCGCGTCGTCACCCGGGGAACATCACATCGGCGGGGTGTGATGATCGGTCCCATGGCGGACACCAAGCGGTCATGAGCACGGACGAGACGCAGTCACAGGCGTTCGCCGCTGCCTACCGCGAGCACTACTGGGCGGTCAGCCGCTACGTCGCCCGGCGGACGGCCGGGCGGCAGGCGTACGACGAGGTGGAGGAAGTGGTGGCGGAGGTGTTCGCCGTCGCCTGGCGGCGCCGCGCCGAGCACCCCTCGTACTCGCTGCCCTGGCTGTACGGCGTCGCCCGCAACTGCATGGCGAACAGCGTGCGCGGGCAGGGGCGGCGGCGCAGGCTGCTGGACCGGATCGGGAACCACGAGACGGCCCACGGCACGCACCTGGTCCCGAGCCCGGGCACCGACGCGCCCGGCTCCTGGGTGCACGAGGCGCTGGGCCGGCTCGCGGCGACCGACCAGGAGGTGCTGCGGCTCACCGCCTGGGAGGAGCTGGACGTCGGGGAGCTGGCGGTGGCCCTCGGCTGCGGGCGCTCCGCGGCCGCCATGCGCCTGCACCGGGCGCGCCGCAGACTCCGCGAGCAGATCGACCGCATGGGGATGACCGTGACCCAGGAGGGGCCATGACCGACGAGCCGGAGCTGGAGCTGCTGCGCCGGGCCGATCCCGTGCCGGCCGGTGATCCGCGCTGGCGCGACCGCCCGCTGGACGCCCGGGCCGAACTCGGCCTGCGGCGGCTGCTGGCCGCCGAAGCGGCGTCCGAAGGGGCCGCCGCGTCCGCGCCCCGCCGGACCGCGCGCCGGCTGGGCGGCCTCGTCACGGGCCTGGCCGCGGTCGCGGCGGCCGTGGTGGCCGTGGTGGCCGTCCTGGTCCTCGTCCTGACCGGGACCGGCACCACCCCGGCGGTCGCCGCCCCCGTCGCGCTGCGTCCGCTGGCCGGTTCGCGGGGGGTCCCGCTGGCCGACGTGGCCGGGGCGGCGCGCGAGGCGGCGGCACGGGGCGGCGGCACGGGCACCCGCCGCGGGAGCCACGTGATGATGTGGAGCATGGGCATGGAGTCGGGCCCGGGCGCCCGCCCGCCCGTGATCCTGCCCGAGGAGCACCTCACCCGCTGGAACGCGGACGGCGGAGGCACCGAACTGGTCGTCGCCACCGACCCGCGGCACCCCGGGAAGCCGGTGATCAGCGACTCCGGCGGCGCCCCGCGCACCGTCGCCGACGGCGCGGTGCTGCACCGCGCCGCCTACCCGCCGGGCACCCTCCCCCCGTACGGCCGGTCCGGGACCGAGCCCCCGGACTCTGCGAAGGAAATGCGGGGGTACCTGTCCCAGGTGTACGGCTGCGCCTGCGCCGACACCCCGGCACTGCTGGACGCGCTGACCTCGCTGCTCCACGACTGGACCCCGGGCCTCTCCGGCACGGCAGCCGTCGACGAGCTCCTCGCCGCCGCCCCGGGCCTGCGGCCGGCCGGCGCCGTCACCGACCGGCTGGGCAGGCCCGGCCAGGCCTACGTCCACGACGCCGACGGGCTGCGCCGCATGATCGTCCTCGACCCCGCCGACGGACGCGTCCTCGGCATCGAGGAGACGTTCACCCGGGACCAGCCCGAGTACCGGGTGAGGGCCGGAGACGTCATGTCGTACCAGGCCTGGATGGACTGACGGCGGCCCGCCGCCTCAGGCGAAGCGGCTGCTGCGCACCGGACCGGACGGGGCGGCCCATTCCCGCGGCCCCCGCGGCCGGCGGCCCGCCAGCCGGGCGGCGAAGGAGCGGAAGACCTCGTCCGTGTCGGGCGGGGTCGCGCCGTCGCCCGGATCCGGGGCCGGGTCGGCGGCGAGGACGTCGCCGGCGATGTCCCGCTCGGCACGGTCGTCGGCGGGGGACGTCCCGACGGAGCCGTCCGGGTCCTGCCGCACCTGCTCGCCCCAGAACGGGACGCAGTGCTGCGCGAGCAGGCCGCTGACGTCGGCGCAGACCGCGGGCGGCCGGGTCCAGCAGGTGGCGTGCTCGTACAGCACCTGGCCCGGGGCGCGGTCGAGGAGCCCGCGGAGCAGGGCGGGGTCGCTGTCGCCCAGGTCGTAGCCGACGACGACGGTGTCCGGGCGGTCCGGCGCGTACGGCTCGACGGGCAGTTCCAGGACCCGGGCCGCGGCCAGGGCCATGATCCGGCTGGAGCGGTCGGGCAGCGCGCAGACCGCCCGCGGTGCGGCCCCGGCGGCCTCGATCGTCAGCCGGAGCCGGTCCAGGCCGAGGCGGCACAGGCCGGGGCTGTCCTGGAGGAAGGCCCAGCGGCCCGTCATGCCGTCGGCGAAACCGTACGGGGAGAGCGTCGCCAGCAGGCCGCCGGTCAGGACGTGGTGCCAGCCGCGCAGGTCGCGGTCGTCCAGCGGGCAGAACCCGGCCACCGCTTCGGCCCGCCCGAGCATCCGGCGCAGGCGTTCCTCGGCGGGCCGCCAGCTCTCGTCGGCCCCGGCCGGCCGGGGCAGCCGGGCGGCCGTGTCGCGGGCGAGCGCCACCTCACCGGCCACCAGGGCGTTGTGGGCCAGCAGATAGCGCTCCGGCCAGGGGGCGAGGTCCGGTTCGCGCGCGCGGAGCAGCTCCGTCGCCTCGGTGTGGCGTTCCTCACGCTCCAGTGCGGCGACCAGCTCGACCAGGACGCGGCGGGAGCCGGGCGCCTCACGCAGCGCCGCGCGCAGTGCGGGCACCGCGAGGAAGGACGCGCCGTCCTCGACGCAGGCGTAGCCGTACGCGTACAGCTCCTGTGCGCCGCGTGGCTCCGCGGCCAGCGCGGCGGCCGCGGAGGCGAGGGCGTCGAGGCCGGAGAGCCGGGCGACACCCTGGACGAGGGGGGCGAGCCGGGCGGGGTCGGTGGTCTCCGCGTGGGCCCGCAGTTCGCGGATGGCGCCACGGGCGTCGCCGGCGTCGACCAGCCGGCGTATCGCGGTCAGTGCTTCGTTCACGGTGTCGGTCCTCCTGTGTCCGTGCAGGGCGGGGCGGCCGGGGTGTCTCCGGCTGCGGGCGGGGAGGGACCGTGCGCGAGGGGGTCCGGCGGCAGGGCCGGCACCTCGGGGCTCACCGGTGCGGGCGGCGCGCGCCCTTTCCGTGGCAGTGGCTTTCGGTCATGTGCGGGATCGTCACATCCCCCGCCCGGCAGGGCAAACGATTTGCGCCGCCGGGCCGGCCGTACCGCGACCCGGCAGGTCCGGAGCCGGACAGGACCAGGCACAGGGGGTCAGCCGCAGCAGGGTGGCGTGGGTGGCGGCGAAGACCTCGTCGTCCTCGACGCGGACCGCGATGAGTTCGGAGACGGTGAGGAAGCGCCGGCGGTTCGGCTCGGTACGGGGCTGCCGCCACCAGGCGAGCCCGTACCACTGCAGCTCCTCGGTGCCGGGGCGCAGGGGGAAGGCGTGGTCGTGGCAGCGCGGCACCCTCTCGCCGGCGGCGCGGTCGCGTTCGACGCGCAGGACGGGCAGCACCTCCTCCAGCGGGCCGCACGAAGCCCACGCCTCCGCCGCCACCGGCCCGACCGCGGCCGTCGCGAAGCGGCCCGCACCGGCCACCCCTCGTCCGCCAGCCACACACCGCGGGCCGAACACACCCCCACACGGCGACCCGGCGAAGGGCAGGATGGCGCGCGGCCAGGACTGCCAGGTACGCCTCGGGCAGCACCTCCTCCAGCGGGCCGCACGAAAGACGCGCCTCCGCCGCCACCGACCCGACCGCGGCCGTCGCAATGCGGCCCGCACCGGCCACCCCTCGTCCGCGAGCCACACACCGCGGGCCGAACACACCCCCCGCACGGCGACCCGGCGAAGGGCAGGGTGGCGCGCGCCCGGCGCCCCCTGCCCCGCCCCCGGGGTCAGCGCGCGGCCAGGACCGCCAGGCGTGCCGCCGACGTGCCCAGCCCGGTCGGCCCGGCGGCCAGCCGGGCGCCGACGCCCCCCACCGGGCGGCGCAGTTCCGCCTCGTCGTAGCGGCGGCAGCCGCGGTGCCAGGCCAGGATGCCCGCGAGCCAGTTCTGCAGCTCGCGCACATAGTCGTCCAGCACCGACCGCGCGTCCGCGCCGAGGGCGAAGTCGTCGTACAGCACGGGGAGTTCGTTCTCGGCCACGTGCTGGAACTGCCGCATCCGCTCGGTCATCAGGTCGTGGACGACGGCGAGCGAGGCCTGTTCGTCGCAGTCGAAGAAGTTCTGCACGACCAGCAGGGCGTTGTGGATCTCGCCCTCGTACTCGATCTCCTTCCGGTACGAGAAGACGTCGTTCATCAGGCAGGCGTAGTCGGCGGCGGAGTTCTCCAGCGACCGCATCGGCCCGCTGCGGTAGACCTCCTCCGGCACCGGCGCGCCGTGGCCCAGCCGGCACAGGCTCATCGTCAGTTCGGAACCGAAGGTGTGCCGGCGCATCTCCAGGTAGTCGACGGGGTCGGGGATGCGGTTCTGCGCCGCGTTGGCCAGTTCCCACTGCCAACTCGCCGTCATGTTCTCGACGGCGGTGCGGAAGCGGCGCCGCGCCTGCGGTTCCATCGTCCCGGCCGTCCGCGTCCACAGGTCGGCCAGACTCCGTTCCAGGGCGGTGACCGGGGCCGGGGCCGGGGTGCCGTCGACCGGCATGAAGGCCGACAGCCGCTCGTTGGCCGCGCGGGCGCCGGCCAGATCGCGGGTGCGGCCGTACACGGCGGGGAAGTAGTCGTCGGCGTAGGTGCCCCAGGTGAGCCAGCCCGAGGTGAGGTCCAGCCCCTCGGCGGTCGCGTCGGGGTGGATGCCGGCAGCGCACAGCGGGAAGTCGAAGGCGACCAGCTTGTGTTCGTCCCACACGTGGGAGTGCGGGACCCCGGGCTGCGGCAGCAGCAGGCCCATCCGGTGCGCCCAGTCGACGACATGGCGCCGGGACGCGTCCAGGTGCGGGCTGAGCGCGGCCGGGAAGGGCATGAGGAAGTCGGGCAGCGGGACCGGCCCGGTGCTCCGTGGCGCGTGGGTGAACCCGCGGACGCGGGCCGCCTCGGCGCGGCCGGTGGTCCGTACGGTGCCCGCCGACAGCCCGAGCCCCCCGGGCAGCGCGAACGGCGACCACCCGGCCCCTGGCGCCTCGGCTCCGGCCCCCGCCCCCGCCCCCGCCCCGCCGCCGTTCATGTAGCGGCTGGAGCGCATGTGCCACTCGTGGCCGCCGGACTGCCAGTCCTGCAGGCCCTTGACGTACGCCAGCACCCGCGCGCACTGCACCGGGTCGAGCGCGTGCTCGGCGAAGAGCGGCGGCAGCTCCGTGAGCGCGGTGTTCTCGAACTGCTGCAGCCGTGAGGTCAGCAGGTCGTTGACCGACTCGGCGGCCTCCTGCGTCGTGCAGCCGAGGAAGGTCTCCAGCACCAGTACGCCGTTGCTGAGCTCGCCCTCCTCCTCGGTCTCCCGCTGGTACGAGAAGAGGTCGTTGCGCAGGTGCACCGCGTCGGAGAAGGCGTCCCGCAGCACGAGCAGCGGCCGCGCCCCGGCGACCGCGGCCGGCACCTCCGCCCCGGCGGCGTACTCCACCAGCCCCGCCGACCAGGGCGCGCCGCCGACCTTGCGGCGCATCTCGATGTACTCCACCGGGTTGGGCACCCGGCCCGCGTTGATGTTGGACAGCTCCCACAGGGACTCGTTGAGCAGGTGCTCGGTGCTCTCGGCGAAACGCCTGCGCCAGTCCGCGGACATCGCCGGCACCGTGCGCGCCCACAGGTCGGCGAGGCCCGCCTCCACCGGGTTCCGGGGCTCGGGCATGCCCTGCTCCAGGTCCATCGGCATGAAGGCCTGCAGCCGGTCCAGGTACGCCTTGCCGCCCTCGCGGTCCTGCGTGCGCTTGAACGCCTCCAGGAAGTGGTCGTCGAAGAAGAAGACCCACACGTACCAGTCCGTCACCAGCGACAGGGCCGGCCCGGAGCAGTCCGGGTGCGTGTACGCGCACAGCAGCGCGTAGTCGTGCGAGTCGAGGTCGCCGGTGTCCCAGATGCCCGAGCCCTCGAGCATCCCCATCTCCCGCGCCCACCCTCGGGAGTGCTCCCGGGCCTGCTCCACGTGGGGGTTGAGTCGCGCGGGGTGCGGCAGGTAGAAGTCGGGCAGTTCAAATGGCTGCGTCACTCGTTCAGCGCTACCCGGGGCCACGGGCGCTATCCGGCATGACGGGCAACCCATACGAACGGGTGAAAACACCCCGGGGAAACATCCGGGGCCGGCCCGTACGCCCGGGCCGGCCCCGCTCGTCCGCGGACGTCAGGCCCGCTTGGGGTGCTCCCCCCAGCTCCTGCACAGCGCCCAGATGACGAAGACGTCGATGGCGATGACGATGATCGCCCACACCGGCGTGTACGGCATCCACGCGAAGTTCACGATGATGTTGAACGCCGCCAGGGCGACACCGGCGACCCGGGCCCAGTCGGGGGCGTTCTGGAGCAGGGCGGCACCGACCACGATGACCAGCACGCCGAGCACGAGGTGGATCCAGCCCCAAGCCGTCAGGTTGAACTTGAAGACGTAGTCGCCGAGCCGGACCCAGACGTCGTCCTGGGCGATGGCCGAGATGCCCTCCAGGATCATCACGACACCGGAGACGATGAGCAGCACCCCGGCGAAGGTGGTACCCCCCGACGCCAGCCCCGAGTGAGGGCGCTCGGTGACCGGCTGTGTCTGCTGGCTCATGAGATGGCTCCCGTCCCTCGCTGCCCGGGCTCGCTGCCCGGACACTCCACACGGTCCGCCCGGCCGGTCGGTACGGCCATCCGCGCTGCGCCGTCCGGGTGACCCGCGGGCGGCAAACCCCGGCAGGCGAGATCATCGGTGCATGGCAACGACACTCCACCTCGCCCAGCAGCCCGAGGCCGACGCCCTGCTCTCCCGCAGCCCGCTGGCGGCCCTGGTCGGCATGCTGCTCGACCAGCAGATCCCCATGGAATGGGCCTTCTCCGGCCCCTGGACCATCGCGCAGCGCATGGGCCGCGACGACCTCGACGCCGGGGAGATCGCGGCCTTCGACCCCGAGGCCTTCTCCGAGCTGCTCTCGCAGAAGCCCGCCGTCCACCGCTACCCGGGGTCGATGGCCAAGCGGGTCCAGCAGCTGTGCCAGTACCTCGTCGAGCACTACGACGGTGACGCCGGGGCGGTCTGGCGCGACGTCTCCGACGGCCGCGAGCTGCTGGCCAGGCTCAACGAGCTGCCCGGCTTCGGGAAGCAGAAGGCGCAGATCTTCCTCGCGCTGCTGGGCAAGCAGCTCGGCGTGACGCCGGAGGGATGGCGCGAGGCGGCGGGCGCATACGGGGAGCGGGACTCCCACCGGTCGGTCGCCGACATCACCGGCCCGGAGTCGCTGGACAAGGTGCGGGCCTTCAAGCAGGAGCAGAAGCGGGCCGCCAAGGAGGCGAAGGCCGCGAAGGGCTCTTGACCCTACCGACGGCGGCGCTTGGACGTGCCGAAGAGGGACCGGGTGATCTCCCGCCCGATCTGGGTGCCGATGGAGCGGGCCAGCGACTGGAAGACCCCGCTGCCCATCACCTGCTCCACCATCCCCGTCTCCTCCTGCGGCCGCTCCCGGCGCCCGCGGCCGGCAGGGCCCGGCGGGTACGGCCGCGCGGGAGCCGCCTCGGGCCGTCCGGCCAGCCGCTCGTACGCCGACTCCCGGTCCACCGCCTGCGCGTAGCGCCCGTACAGCGGCGAGTTCCCGATCGCCGCGTCCATCGCCGCCGGATCGGCGGGGCCCATCAGCGACCGCGGTGCCCGCAGCCGCACCGCGGCGACCGGGGTGGGGGCGCCGTCCTCGTCGAGGACGGTGACCACGGCCTCGCCGGTGCCGAGCCCGGTGAGCAGTTCCTCCAGGTCGTACGGCGAGGTGGGGAAGGTGCGCACCGTCGCCTTGAGCGCCTTGGCGTCCTCCGGGGTGAAGGCGCGCAGGGCGTGCTGCACCCGGTTGCCCAACTGGCCGAGCACCTCTGAGGGCACGTCCTTCGGGGTCTGCGTCACGAAGAAGATGCCGACGCCCTTGGAGCGGATCAGCCGCACGGTCTGCGTGATGGCCTCCAGGAAGGCCTTGCTCGCCCCGGTGAAGAGCAGGTGCGCCTCGTCGAAGAAGAACACCAGCTTGGGCCGGTCCAGGTCGCCGACCTCGGGCAGTTCCTCGAAGAGGTCGGCCAGCAGCCACATGAGGAAGGTGGAGAAGAGCTGCGGCCGGTCCTGCACGGCGGGCAGCTCCAGAACGGAGACGACGCCCCGCCCGTCGCCGTCGCTGCGCAGCAGTTCGGCGGTGTCGAACTCCGGCTCGCCGAAGAAGGCCCCCGCCCCCTGTGCCTCGAAGGCCGTCAGCGAGCGCAGGATCACCCCGGCCGTCGCCGGCGGGACCCCGCCGATCCCCTTCAGCTCCGGCTTGCCCTCGTCGGAGGTGAGGAAGGTGACCACGGCCCGCAGGTCCTTGAGGTCCAGCAGTTCCAGGCCCTTGGTGTCGGCGTAGTGGAAGATCAGGCCGAGCGACTGCTCCTGCGTGGTGTTGAGCCCCAGCACCTTGGACAGCAGCACGGGACCGAAGCTCGTCACCGTGGCCCGCAGCGGGATGCCCCGGCCCATGCCGCCGAGGGCGTAGAACTCGGCGGGGCAGCCGGCCGGGCTCCAGTCCTGCCCCACCTCGGCGGCCCGCCGGGCGACGCGGTCGCCGGGCAGGCCCGGGGCGCAGATGCCGGAGACGTCGCCCTTGACGTCGGCGAGGAAGACCGGCACGCCCTGCGCGGAGAGCTGTTCCGCGACGAGTTGGAGCGTCTTGGTCTTGCCGGTGCCGGTGGCGCCCGCGACGAGGCCGTGCCGGTTGAGCACCGCCAGCGGGACGCGCACGGGCGCCCCGGGCAGTGGCCGGTCCTCCCACAGCAGGGCGCCGAGTTCGAGGGCCGGACCGGCGAAGGCGTACCCCTCGGCGATGGCCCGGGCGGCGCCGGGCGGGCTCGGCGTGGTCATGGGCTGCTCCGCTGCTCCCGCTATCACCGTATTTGCCCACCATCGCACTCCTGCGCCGTTGCTGCGCCCGTACGCCCTTGCCCGGTAGGCTTTCCGTGTGATCTTCAAGCGCATCGGAAACGGGCGGCCGTACCCCGACCACGGCCGGAAAAGCACCCGTGAATGGGCGGACGTCGCCCCACGTCCGGTACGCCTCGACCAGTTGGTCACCACCAAGGGGCAACTCGACCTGGAGACCCTCCTCGCCGAGGACTCGACCTTCTACGGGGACCTGTTCGCGCACGTCGTGAAGTGGCGGGGCGACCTCTACCTGGAGGACGGTCTCCACCGGGCCGTGCGCGCGGCGCTGCAGCAACGCCAGGTGCTGCACGCCCGGGTGCTGGAGATGGACTGACCTCCGGAGCGCTCGGCCCGGCCCGCCTCCGCGGGGGACGCCTTCGCCCTTTCGGGTTCAACTCCCCCCCATTGGCCCCGATTGGTTGATCGTTTAGTAGGCCCGGCCGCCCGATCGCACTACGCTGCGCACATGAGCATGCTGACGCCCCCGGGCATGGGCGGAAAGTACCGGGTCACCGGGAACCAGTACCCGCGGATGCGCCGCCCCCGGAGCAAGGTGCGCATCGTCGCGGTCGTCGTGACGACCGTCGCCGTGGTCGGCCTGGCCGGCTGGGGCACGCTCCAACTGGTCGACGTCTTCGGCGGCAAGTCCACGCCGGCGAAGGACACGGCCGCCCAGGCCGAGAACGCCGCCAAGCAGCGCACCTGCAAGGCCGCGGCCGCCCCGGGCTCCGCCTCGGCGGCACCCACCGCCTTCCCGGAACCCGGGGAGGTGACGATCAACGTCTACAACGCCACCGCCAAGGGCGGCCTGGCCAAGGACACCGCCGACGAGTTCGCCGCGCGCGGCTTCAAGGTGGGCACCTTCGGCAACGCCGACCCCGAGTACGACCGCAAGGTGAAGGTGGCCGCGCTGCTGATCGGCGGCCACGGGCCCAAGGCCGAGGCCGCGATGAAGCTGGTCGGCGCCCAGATCAAGGGCACGACGACGCTGAAGCCCGCGGCCGCCGGCTCCAAGCGCACCACCGGCACGGTGGACGTCATGCTCGGCAAGGGCTTCACCAAGCTCTCCGGCGACAAGGCCGTGGAGAAGGCCCTCGCCGCCCTGGCCCGCCCGAGCGCGGCGCCGAGCGCCGGAACCTGCTAGCGCGGCCGCACGGCCGTACGACGGAACCGGCCGCCGGGGCGTCAGGCCCCGGCGGCCGGTTCCGTGCGTCGTGGGACGGCGGCGTCAGCCGGCCGTGCCGTAGAGGCGGTCACCCGCGTCGCCCAGGCCCGGGACGATGTAGCCCTGCTCGTTGAGGTGGTCGTCGACCGCCGCGGTGACCACGGTGACCGGCTTGCCCGCCAGCGCGAGCTCCATCGCCTCGACGCCCTCCGGCGAGGCGAGCAGCACCACGGCCGTCACGTCGTCGGCGCCCCGCTCGATCAGCAGGTCGATCGCGGCGATCAGCGTGCCGCCGGTGGCCAGCATCGGGTCCAGGACGTAGACCTGCCGCCCCGACAGGTCCTCCGGCATCCGGGTGGCGTAGGTCTTCGCCTCCAGGGTCTCCTCGTCGCGGATCATGCCGAGGAAGCCGACCTCCGCGGTCGGCAGGAGGCGCACCAGGCCCTCCAGCATCCCGAGGCCGGCCCGCAGGATCGGCACGACCAGCGGACGCGGGTGGGACAGGCGCACGCCCGTGGTGCCCGCGACGGGCGTGCTGATGTCCACCTGCTCGGTGCGCACGTCACGGGTCGCCTCGTAGGCGAGCAGGGTGACCAGCTCGTCGGCCAGCCGACGGAAGGTCGGCGAGTCGGTGCGCTCGTCGCGCAGGGTGGTGAGTTTGTGCGCCACCAGGGGGTGGTCGACGACGTGGATCCGCATGTCCACGACTCTAACGTTCGGCCTGTGCCCCGGCCTGCCCGGTCCGTGCCGCCGGTCACGCTTCGAACCACCCGAGAGGGGGAATGCGTGCACTTACGCCCGGACTGTCCCGGCCGGGCACGTGGATCCCTAGGGGTGGTGCCCCATGACGGAGCGCGGCAGCGACGGCGCCGGCGCGGACGACACGGGCGAGGCCCGTACGCAGCAGGAGCGCGACGCCGAACGCCGACGGCGGCGCGCCATGTTCCTGCGCGAGCTGAACGAGGCCAAGGAGCTCCGTGACCGCGTCCAGCCACGCCGGGCACGCGCGGCACGCGCGCGCCAGCAGATGCGGATGCGAACGTTCCGCTGGTAGTCCCCAGGTCGGCACAATGCCGCCACCTGGCGGGCGCCGACGGGGTCCCCGCAGGCCGCCGCGCGGAAAAAAGCCGGAAGGCCTGGCACGCGGCACGCGCGGAAGACCCTTCGCAAAGCCGAGGTTTCTGCCACGATGCCGAGTGTGGGCGGGGACCTGCGCCGGAACATTCGGCCCCCGCCCGTAAGTCCGGACGGCCTGAGACCTGTGGGAGAGTCACGGTGTACTTCGCCGCACTGCTCGCGCGCACCGAGGACGGTTGGGAAGCGCGCGAGACCGATCTCGACGATGTGGAAACCCTCGCCGACCTGACCGACTTGGCCCGGGCGGCTTCAGCCGGGGAGGATACGGTCCTGGTCTTCATCGAACAGGAGGACGCCTGGTTCGGCGTCGTCCGTGTCGACGGTGAGGAGGACCCGCGGATCTACGTGTCCGACGCCGCCACGGCGGCGCGGAGCTCGTACGGGGAGATCCTGCTCACCGACGAAATGCTGGGGCGCGACCCCGAGGACCTGGACGAGATCGTCGACCTCGACGGCACCGAGGAAGGTGACGCCGACGACCTCGACGACGACGTGGTGCCCGGCCCGACCGAGGCGCACGTCCCCGTGGGCCCGCTCGGGGACGCCGAGCTCCTCTCGGACTTCGGCATGAGCGACAAGGAGCTGCTGGCCCTCAGCGGCGACGGCGCGCTCACCGGGGAGGCGCTCGGGGAGATCGCCGACTCGCTGGGCTGCGCCGACGTGCTGGAGGCGGTCCGCTGACCGGTACCGACCCGCTGCGCGACCCCTGGGTCTCCCCGATGCGGCTCGCCCTCGAGGAGGCCCGTCTCGCCCCGCGCACCGGCGACGTGCCGGTGGGCGCGGTCGTGCTGTCCCCGCAGGGCACGGTCATCGGCCGTGGCCGCAACGAGCGCGAGGCGGTCGGCGACCCGACCGCCCACGCGGAGGTGCTCGCGGTCCGCGAGGCCGCGAAGGCGCTCGGGGAGTGGCGGCTGACGGGCTGCACGCTGGTGGTGACCCTGGAGCCCTGCACCATGTGCGCCGGGGCCGTCGTCGCCTCCCGCCTCGAGCGCGTCGTCTACGGCGCCGTGGACGAGAAGGCCGGGGCGGCGGGCTCCCTGTGGGACCTCGTCCGCGACCGCCGCCTCAACCACCGTCCGGAAGTGATCCACGGCGTGCTGGCCGAGGAGTGCGGCGAGCTCCTCACCCGCTTCTTCCGGACAAAGGATTTCGGAGCACCCCCGGACGTCCGCTAAGCTCTGTCTCGGTAGCGTGTCCGAGCGGCCTAAGGAGCACGCCTCGAAAGCGTGTGAGGGGGCAACTCCTCCGTGGGTTCAAATCCCACCGCTACCGCTCTGAGCAAGCGAAGGGCGGCATCCGGGAACAACTTCCCGGATGCCGCCCTTCGGCTTTGTGCCTCATGTCCGGTCCCGATGCCTCCGGGCCGGCGTGCTCGCACCACCGCCGCATCCGCCGCCTCGCTCCGTCCAAGCGCCGGACAGCCGTCTACGGCACCGGCCCCCGACCCGGTGCGGTGGGCGCCGCCCGCCACTTCCCTTGTGCCGACAGGGCAGCAATGATGATCGCCGGATCACGGCCACCTTCGAGGGAGACATGCGCACCCGCTCCGTCACACCGGTTCTCGCTCTCACCGTCCTCGCCGTCCTCGCCGGGCTCACCGCCTGCAGCGCCTCCCCCCAGCCGCAGGAGTCCCGGGGCCACGCCGCTCCGTCCCGGCCCCCGACGACGCCGACCGCCTCGCGTTCCGGCCCGGGCGACGTTCCGCTGCCCCTCTTCCTGGGTGGCAGCGTCAAGGGAGCGATCGAGCAACTCGGCCCCGACGCCGACGTGCAGCTCTTCGACGCGAGCGGAAAGCACCGCCCCATCGGTGACGGCGAGGTGTGGAAGATCTGCAGTGCGAAGCAGACTCCCGAGCAGCTCATCGTCTTCGGAGCGGTCATGAGGAACGAGGACTGCTGACGGTCCGGTCGGCACGTCGGTCGCGCGGCCGCGCTGCGGCAGCAGTCGGCATCCCGGCCGCAGCCGGGGCGAGATGACGGCTTCTTCCTGGGTCCGGATCCCACCGCCACAGCTCTGGGCCGGGGTTGCCTGACGGTGACCGCGCCGAGCAGCGAGACCTTGGCCGAACCGTCGGGCCACGCACACCCGCGACCGAGGCCGACGCCCCTTCCGGACCGGGCGTTCTCGGTGTTTTCCGGCCTTCCGGACCGGCTGTGGCGAGCGTCACACGCGGAGCGGGACGGGGCCGTGGATCACCCGCAAGGAGGCCTTCCGTCACCCGGTCTGATTGGGCCATCCGGTGGATACACTCCAGCCATGGCGCAGGCGAAGAAAATCACCATGTACGTCATCGTGGCTTTCGTGCTCTATACGATCGTGACGTCGCCGGCCCGCGCAGCCGATCTCGTGCAGATAGGCTTCCAGGGCATATCGGACGCCGCCAAGGGCGTCGGGGAGTTCATGACCGCGCTGGTCAACTGACCGGCCGGGAGCCGGTGAGGAGCACAGCACCGTGATACGCCACCTGGTCCTTTTCAAGCTCGACGCGGGCGTCGAACGCGACGACCCCCGGGTCGTGGCCGGCGTCGACGCCTTCGAGCGGCTCGGCGGGCAGATCCCCGAGCTGGCCTCCTGGGAACTGGGCTGGAACATCTCGGACCGCCCGATCGCCTACGACTTCGCGATCAACTCCTCGGTGGCGGACGCCGCCGCGCTCAAGACGTATCTGGAGCACCCCGCGCACCAGGCAGGGGTGGCGCTGTGGCGCGAGTTCTCCACCTGGGTGGTCGCCGACTACGTGTTCGAGTGACCCCCCGCGGCGGCCCCTCGGGCCCCGCTCCTGACGCACAGCCCTCCGCCCGCCGGGCGGAGGGCTTTTTCATTGAGGGCCGCGCCTCGCTTGCACACAGTCCACATGAATTGTGATGCTATGACCGCTTTTGCCGGATGAGTGGACCGATGAGGAGTGGCATGTCCGTGTCGGCCCGACCCGCGTCACCATCGACCTCCGGAGACGGCAGCGGGACCGGCACGACGACCGGCGGCGGCGGGACCGGCACCACGACCGGTACGCCGACCGGCAGCGGCAACGGCAGCGGTAGCGGTAGCAGCAGGGGGAGCACCAACAGCAACGCGGTCGAGGCGCGGGCCCTGACGCAGGTGCTGTTCGAGCAGCTGTCGGGGCTGGAGCCCGGCACCCCGGAGCACTCCCGGGTCAGGGCCGCCCTCATCGAGGTGAACCTGCCGCTGGTGCGCTACGCGGCGGCCCGCTTCCGCAGCCGCAACGAGCCGATGGAGGACGTCGTCCAGGTCGGCACGATCGGGCTGATCAACGCCATCGACCGCTTCGACCCGGAACGCGGGGTGCAGTTCCCGACCTTCGCGATGCCGACCGTCGTCGGCGAGATCAAACGTTACTTCAGGGACAACGTCCGCACCGTCCACGTCCCGCGCCGGCTGCACGAGCTGTGGGTCCAGGTCAGCGGCGCCATCGAGGACCTGACGGTGGCCCACGGGCGCACCCCCACCACCGCGGAGATCGCCGAGCGGCTGAAGCTCTCCGAGGACGAGGTGCTGGCCTGCCTGGAAGCCGGGCGGGCGTACCACGCCACGTCCCTGGAGGCGGCCCAGGAGGGCGGCGACGGGGCGCCCGGGCTGCTGGACCGGCTCGGCTACGAGGACCCGGCCCTGACCGGCGTGGAGCACCGGGACCTGGTGCGGCACCTGCTGGTGCAGCTCCCCGAGCGGGAACGGCGGATCCTGCTGCTGCGCTACTTCGGGAATCTGACGCAATCGCAGATCAGTGCCGAACTCGGGGTTTCGCAGATGCATGTGTCCCGGCTGCTCTCGCGCAGCTTCGCCCGGCTCCGATCCGCAAACCAGCTCGAATCGTAACCCTTACGGACTACCCACCCCCTGAGAAATAAGTCGACATGGCGCTACAGCGCGTTGCCGACATGTGACATTCTGCGGGAACTGCGTTTGTCGCGGTCCGGCCTCCGGTATTCCAGTGGGGGAACGAACCGTCGCCCGCGACACCCGTCCGCGACCTCAAGGGGGTGGCATGTCCGTAGAAGTGGGCAGTCCGAAGGTGCTGAACACCGAAGCGCCGCACGATGCTCCTGACGGCAAGGCCATCGACACCGCCGGCACCGCCGTCGCCGACACCACCGCCGTCGACAGCACGATCGAGGCCATCGACACGAGCGTCGACACCCGCACGCTCTCCCGCTCGCTGTTCCTGCGGCTCGCCGAGCTGCCGGACGACAGCCCGGAGCGGGCGTACGTACGGGACACGCTCATCGAACTGAACCTGCCGCTCGTGCGCTACGCGGCGGCCCGCTTCCGCAGCCGCAACGAGCCGATGGAGGACATCGTCCAGGTCGGCACCATCGGGCTGATCAAGGCGATCGACCGCTTCGACTGCAACCGCGGCGTGGAATTCCCCACCTTCGCGATGCCCACGATCGTCGGCGAGGTGAAGCGCTTCTTCCGCGACACCTCGTGGTCTGTGCGGGTCCCGCGCCGGCTGCAGGAACTGCGGCTGGCACTGACCAAGACCAGCGACGAGCTGGCCCAGCGGCTGGACCGCTCGCCCACCGTCTCCGAACTCGCGGCGGCGCTCGGCGTCTCCGAGGAGGACGTGGTCGACGGCCTCGCGGTCGGGAACGCGTACACCGCGAGCTCGCTGGACTCCCCGCCCCCGGAGGACGACGGCGGCGAGGGCTCGCTGGCCGACCGGCTGGGCTACGAGGACACCGCGCTGGAGGGCGTGGAGTACCGCGAGTCGCTCAAGCCGCTGCTCGCCCAGCTGCCCGCCCGGGAGCGGCGGATCATCATGCTCCGCTTCTTCGCCAACATGACGCAGTCGCAGATCGGCGAGGAGGTCGGCATCTCCCAGATGCATGTCTCCCGGCTGCTGACCCGGACCCTGGCGCAGCTGCGCGAGGGCCTGACCGCCGAGCAGTAGGGGCGGGGACCGGCCGGCGGAGGCGGACCGGCCGGTTCATTCCTGACGGTTCGTCAGTACACTGGCGGGATGGTGCACATAACACCGGGCCGCCGGGGCGCGCTGGCCGCCGCCTCGGCGGCCGTCGTCTGCCTGGGTGCCTTCGCCGCGCTGGGCCCGGACTGCGAGAGCAACGGCGCGGGCTACGTGGCCGCCGGCGCCCCGGGCCCGGCCGGCGGGCCCGGGGTGAACGCCCCGCCCTCCGGTGACGTGGACCTCGTGCCGCTGGACGGCCGTACGGCTTCCCCGTCCGCGTCCGGCCGCACGTCGCCCGCCGCTCCGGACGCACCCCGCGCACCGGACGGCCCCGGCGGCGCGGGCTCCTCGCCGCCGGCGGACGCCCCGCAGCGGCCCGGCGGCACGGGCACCCCGTCGGGGCAGGGCGGCACCGGGCCGTCCGAGACGCCCTCCGGCGGCCCCACGGGGCGTCCGGCTCCCGGCGGTTCGGCCTCCTCCCCGTCCGCGTCCGCGCCCGGCGCGCCCGCACGCCTGGTGGTGGACGCGGTCGAGCGCGCGGCGGCCGCCGACCGCTGGTGCGAGAAGGTCACCGTCACCCTCGCCAACACCGGGGACCGCGCCGCGACGGCGGGCACGATCACCTTCGGCACCCACGTCATCGGCCTGCTGGGCGTCGACTGGGCCACGGTGCGGAGCAGCCGCGCCGCGCCGGTGCCGGTCCCCGGCGGCGGCAGCGCGAAGGGGACCTGGGAGGTCTGCGTAGAGGCGTGGCGGGTGCCGGCGGGCATGCACGTCGAGACCCGGGACGTCTCGGTCGCGGACTCCTGAGCGCCGGCCGCCCCAGGCACGCGCGGGCGGGGGCCGGTCCGTCCCGGGACCGGCCCCCGCGTCCGCGGGAGGGCGTGGTGGTGCGTCAGCCGGCCAGGTAGGAGCGGATCTGGCCGAGGCTGCCGGTGTCGCTGAGGAACCCGATGTGGGTTGTGCACGCCACCAGGTGGTTGTTCGCGCCGCTCAGCGGGGTGCTGGTGTAGGGGATGATGACCCCGTCGCACGGCGAGTACCAGGTCGCGTAGACCGTGCTGCCCGGCGTCTCGTCACCGCTGCTGATGGTGCGGACGAAGGACGAGCCCGGGAGCATCTCGACGCAGGACGCGTAGATCACGCAGGCCGAGGCGAAGGTGGTGCCGTGGTTCGCGCCCGCGACCGAGGCGACCCGGCGGACGGACGAGCTGCCGCCGAGCTGTGTGAGGTACCACTGGGTGACCAGGCCGCCCATCGAGTGGTTGACGATGTCGACCTTGGTCGCGCCGGTGCGGGCCAGCACCTGGCGCACATAGCTCGCCAGTCCCGCGGCGCTGGTCTTGTTCGACTGCGCCCAGTTGTATTCGTACGCGAAGAGCTCGCTGCGGCTGTAGCCGCCGGCCACGAAGACCGTCTCCGCGTAGTCCCAGTTGCTCGCGCTGCCGGTGTAGCCGTGCACGAAGACGACCGGGGTGTGGGTCGCGGCGTTCGCCGTGCCCGGCGCCACGAAGGTACCGAGGCCGACGGCAGCCGCCACGGTGAGCAGGATCGCCCATATTCGTCGCATCTGAACTCCTTGTCGTGGGGGTCGACAGGAGTCTCGGAGCGAATTGCGGGCGACGGACCGGTGGAATCACCAGTGTCGCTCCTGTCATGAACGGAACATGACGCACGGCCCTTCCCTCCCGATGTACGCCAGCAGACACTGGCGTCATGGAGGCCGGACGGAGCCAACCCGCCGCGTGGCCGCCGGCGCTGTACGGCCGGGACCGCGAACGCACCCTCCTGGACGCCCTGTCGGGCCGGGCCCCGCAGGGCGGGGGACGGGCGCTGCTGCTGCTCGGCGGACCGGGCACCGGACGCACCTCGCTGCTCACCGCCGCGGCGCGCACCGCGGCGGCGGCCGGCGCGACCGTGCTGCGCACCGACGGGGCACGGGCCGAGGCACGGGTCCCGCTCGCCGGCCTGCACCGCACCCTGCTGCAGGTCGCCCCACGCGTGCGGGCCCTGCCGGGACCGTACGGCGCTGCGCTGGCCGAGGTCCTCGCCGGGAGGGAGCCCGCCGGGGGCGAACTCGCACTGGGCGCGGCGCTGTCCGGTCTGGTCGCCGAACTCGCCCGCCCGGCGCCGCTGCTGTGGTGCGTGGACGACGCGCAGTGGCTGGACCCCGCCACGCTGCGCGCGCTCGGCATGGCGGCGCGCCGCCTCACCGGCATCGACGCCGCCGTGGTGTTCGCGGCCGACGAGGGCTGCCCCGTCTCCGCCGCGCTGGAGGGTCTGGACGTCCTGCGTCTGGGACCGCTGCCACCGGACGCCGCGCGCCGGACGCTCGCCGACCGCTTCCCCGGGTTGCCACCGCACGGTTCGGACGCGGTCACGGTGCTCGGCCTGGCCGCCGGCAACCCGCTGGCCCTGGTGGAACTCGCCGGGGCGGCCGTGGCCGGGCGGCTGCCCGAACCGCCCGCGCTGCCCGAGGGGAGCAGGCTGCGCGAGCGGCACCGGGAGCGCTTCCGGGCGCTCACGCCGGGCGCCCGTGCCGTGGTGGCGCTCCTGCTCTGCGGCGGGCCGCTGGCCGTAGCGGTGCTGGAATCCGCCGCCCGCCGCCGCGGGCCGGGCGCCGGCGGTGTCGAGGAGGCCCGTGCCCGCGGGCTGGTCGAGGTGCGCGACGGGACGGCGACCGTACCGGGACGGCTGCTGCGCGCCTCGCTGACCGGATTGCTCTCCCCCGCCGACCGGCTGGCCGCGTACGGGACGCTCGCCTCGGTGCTGGACCCCCCGGCCGCCGGGCTGTTCCGGGCGCTCCACCGGCTCGGCCGCTCCGCCGGCCCGTCAACGGGGCCGGAACGGGAACTGGAGGCCGCGGCCGGGTCCGCCCGCCGGTCCGCCGGTCACGCCGCGGCCGCCGCCGCGTGGGAGCGGGGCGCCGAGGCCGCCGCCCGTCCGCACACCCGGGTCCGCTGGCTGGTCGCGGCCGCCGCCGACACCCAGGCCGCCGGGGACACCCGGCGGGCGCGCGGCCTGCTGCGCCGGGCCGGAGCGCAGGGCGGACCGGTACCCGGCGGGGCACCGGGCACGCTGGTCCGGGGCGAGATCGAACTGCGCGACGGGGTGCCCGCCGTGGCCTGCCGCGATCTGACCGCGGCGGTCGGCGGCTTCCCCGCCGGCCGGCGCGCACCGGCCGTACGGGCCCTGATGCTCGCGGGCGAGGCGGCGTGCCTGGCGGGCGACTTCGCCGCGTTCTTCGCCCTCGCCGACCGTGCCGACGCCCTGCGCCGCAGCGACGACCCACCCGAACAGCGGCTGGTCTTCGACCACTTCGCGGGGCTCGCGGCGACCTTCCGGGGCCGGCACGACCGCGCGCAGTGGGCGCTGCGCCGGGTGGTCCGGCTCGCCGAGACGCTGGCCGACCCGGAGTCCGCGATCTGGGCCGCCCAGGCCGCGTACACCCTGGGGGACGCACCGAGGGCGCACGCCCTGGCGACCTCGGCCGTGCACCGGGCGCGTCGTCAGGGGGCGGGCGCGCTGGTGCCCGCGGCACTGGTCTACGAGGCGCTGTGCGCGCTGGCGCTCGACCGGTACGCCGCCGCCGGGGCCGCCGCCGAGGAGGGGCTGCGGCTCTCGGAGGCGACCGGCCAGCGCAACCTCTCCGTCGACCACCTCTCGGTGCTGGCGCTGCTCGCGGCGCTGCAGGGCGACAGCGCCACCGCGGGCCTGCGGATGGCGGCCGCCGAACGCGCCGTCGCCGTACGGGGGCTGGGCCGTCCCGGGGCCTTCAACTGCTGGGTGTCCGCCTGCGCGGACCTCGCCGCGGACCGGCCCGCCGACGCGCTGTCCCGCTTCGCCCGCATGCGCGGCGGCGCGGGCCAGGTGAATCTGGCGGTCCGGGGGATGGCCGCGCCCCACTTCGTCGAGGCGGCGGTGCGCTGCGGGCAGCGGGCGAAGGCCGCGGGGGCGCTGCGCGCGTACGAGCACTGGGCGGCGGCGAGCCGCAGCAGCGTCCGGCTGGCGCTGGCGCACCGCTGCCACGGGCTGCTGGCGGAGGACGACGCCAGCGCCGTGGCCCACTTCCGGGAGGCGCTGCGGCTGCACCAGGGCGACGACACCGTCCTGGAACTGGCCAAGACGGAGCTGTTCTACGCCTCCCGGCTGCGACGCACCCGCCGGCCCGGCGAGGCCCGCGGCCTGCTGCGGGACGCGGTGTCCGTGTTCCGGCAGTTCGACGCCCGCCCCTGGGCGGAACGGGCCGCGGCCGAACTGCGCGCCGCCGGTGACCGGGTGGGCCCGGTGGACCGGGAGCCCGGCGGCCGCCGGGAGCTGACGGCGCAGCAGACGAGGATCTGCGAGCTGGTGGCGCAGGGCGCCACCAACCGCGAGATCGCCGATCTGCTGCTGCTCAGCACGCGGACGGTCGAGTACCACCTGCGGAACATCTTCAGCCGGCTCGGGGTCCGCTCGCGCGTGGAGCTGGCGTCGCTGTTCCGCTGAGCGGGGCGGGCCCGCCGGGCACCGGCGCACGACGACCGCCGGACGGCCGGCGACCGCCGGCGTCCGGTGTCAGTGGACGTGGTGTGGCGCGCCGGTCAGGCGACCGCGAACCAGACCACGGCGGCGATCACGACGACGGCCGCGATGACGCCGACGATCAGCCCGGTCTTGTTGCCGCCCGCGGCCTGGACCTGGGCGGGCTCCTCGTCGACGAAGGCGCGGAACATCTGCGTGTTGCCGGCCGGGTCGTAGTTGTTGTCAGGGGTAGTCATGGGGCAGGACCCTAGCGAAGTCAGGTCGGCGAGGTCACCCCAGGTCCGCCGTTGGCGAGGGGAACAGCCGGGGAATACCGCCCGTCCCCGCCGCGTCCAAGACCACATGGCACTCATCGGCAACTCTGATCTCGACGTCTCCCCCCTCTGTCTCGGCGGCAACGTCTTCGGCTGGACCGCGGACGAGGCGACCTCCTTCGAGGTGCTGGACTCCTACACGGAGGCGGGCGGCAACTTCGTCGACACCGCGGACGTGTACTCGGCCTGGGTCCCGGGCCACAGCGGCGGGGAGTCCGAGACCGTGATCGGCTCCTGGCTCGCCAAGCGCGGCCGCCGCGACGACGTCGTCGTCGCCACCAAGGTCGCCTCCCACCCCGACTTCAAGGGCCTGAAGGCCGCGACGGTCAAGGCCGCCGCGGAGGAGTCGCTGCGCCGGCTGGGCACCGACCGGATCGACCTCTACTACACGCACTACGACGACCCCGAGACCCCGGTCGAGGAGATCGTCACCGCTCTGGACGGGCTGGTCCGCGAGGGCAAGGTCCGCCACGTCGCGGCCTCCAACATCAGCCCCGAGCGGCTGGCGGCCTCGCTGGAGTTCGCCGACCGCGAGGGCCTGACCAAGTACGTGGCGCTGCAGCAGCACTACAACCTGGTGGAGCGCGAGGGGTACGAAGGTCCGCTGCGCGAGGTCGTCGAGGCGCACGGTCTCGCCTCCGTGCCGTACTTCGGTCTGGCGCGGGGCTTCCTCACCGGCAAGTACCGGCCCGGCGTCACGGTGGACAGCCCCCGGGCGGAGGGCGCGGGCGCCTACCTGGGGTCGGAGCGCGGGCCGCGGGTGCTGGCCGCGCTGGACGAGGTCGCGGCGGCGCACGGCGTGGAGCCGGCGAGCGTCGCGCTGGCCTGGCTGCGGTCGCAGCCGACCGTCGTGGCGCCGATCGCCAGCGCCCGTACGCCCGGGCAGCTGACCGCGCTGCTGGCCTCGATGGCCCTGGAGCTGACCGCCGCGGAGCTGGAGCAGCTCACCACGGCATCTGTCTGACCTGCGGCTTTTATCCGACGACCCGCCTCCTTGACCGGAGGCGGGTCGTTCCTTTTGGAGGTTTTTACCCGAAAGAATTTGCCTGCAGCAACCAACGTTCCTAAGGTTGCTTGAGGCAACCAACAAGGGTCGGGAAGCGAGGCGCCATGGCAACGCAGGAGCAGTTCGCGGAACTCGCGAGCCAGCTGCGCGCGATCCCGGTGGTCGCCCGCGAACTCAGCCGGGCCTGTCCACCGCAGTGCCCGCCGGCATCGCTCGGCGTGCTCTCGGTGATCAGCCGCCACGGCGAGCTCCGGATGAGCCGGCTGGCCGAGCTGCTGGAGGTCGACATGTCCGTCACCAGCAGACACGTGGCCCACCTCGCCGAGCGCGGCTGGATCGACCGGCTCCCCGACCCGCACGACAAGCGGTCGCGGTTGCTGCGCCTGACCCCCGGGGGCGCGGACATGCTGCGCGCCGCCCAGGACGGGGTCGCCGAGGCGCTGGCCCACCACCTGAGGGACTGGCCGGACGAGGACGTCACCGAGTTCTCCCGGCTGCTGGACCGGCTGCGCAGGGACTTCGCCGCCGACTGCCGCCCCCGTACACATTCCACGACGTGAAGAGGATGACGATGGCAACAACCGCATCACCGGCCGGTGTGCGGGGGACCGATGCCCACGCAGGACACGCGGCCCCCATGTCGCACCGGCAGATCGTACGGGCCCTGACAGGGCTGATCCTCGGCTTGTTCGTGGCGATCCTGTCGTCCACGATCGTCTCCAACGCCCTGCCGAAGATCATCTCCGATCTGCACGGCGGGCAGAGCGCCTACACCTGGGTCGTCACCGCGGCCCTGCTCTCCACCACCGCGACCACCCCGCTGTGGGGCAAGCTCTCGGACCTGTTCAGCAAGAAGCTGCTGGTCCAGCTGGCGCTGGTGATCTACGTGGTGGGCTCGCTCGTCGCGGGTCTGTCGCAGAACGCCGGCATGCTCATCGCCTGCCGTGTCGTCCAGGGCATCGGCGCCGGCGGTCTGACCGCGCTGACCCAGGTGATCATGGCCGCGATGATCTCTCCGCGGGAGCGCGGCCGGTACAGCGGCTACCTCGGTGCGGCCTTCGCGCTGGGCACCGTCGGCGGCCCGCTGCTCGGCGGCGTCATCGTCGACACCGACTGGCTCGGCTGGCGCTGGTGCTTCTACGTCGGCGTGCCCTTCGCGATCATCGCGCTGATCGTGCTGCAGAAGACCCTGCACCTGCCGGTCGCCAGGCGCCGGGTCAAGGTCGACTGGGCGGGTGCCTTCTTCGTCACCGCCGCCGTCAGCCTGCTGCTGGTCTGGGTCACCTTCGCCGGCGACAAGTACGACTGGATCTCCTGGCAGACCTACGCGATGCTCGCGGGCGCGCTGCTGCTCGTCCTGGTCTTCGTCCTGGTCGAGTCCCGCGCGAGCGAGCCGATCATGCCGCTGCGGCTGTTCCGCAACAAGACCATCAGCCTCACCTCGGTCGCCTCGATGTTCGTCGGCACCGGGATGTTCGGCAGCACGGTCTTCCTCAGCCAGTACTTCCAGCTGGCGCGGGGCGAGTCGCCGACGATGTCCGGCGTCATGACCATCCCGCTGATCGCCGGTCTCTTCCTCTCCTCCACGGTCTCCGGCCTGATCATCACCCGCACCGGCCGCTGGAAGGCGTTCCTGGTCTCCGGCGGAGTGCTGCTCACCGGCGGCCTCGCCCTGCTGGGCTCGATGCGCTCCGACACCCCGTACTGGCACCTGGCGCTCTTCATGGCGCTGCTGGGCCTCGGCGTCGGGATGATGCTGCAGAACCTGGTGCTCGCCGTGCAGAACCAGGTCGGCGCCGCCGACCTCGGTGCCGCCAGTTCCGTCGTCACCTTCTTCCGCACCCTCGGTGGCGCGATCGGCGTCTCCGCGCTGGGCGCGGTGCTCGGCAACCGCGTGACGCACTACGTCGCGGACGGCCTGGCCGCCCTGGGCGTGAAGTCCACCGGCGAGTCCGCCGGCGCCATCCCGGACCTGGCCACGCTGCCCGCGCCGGTCCGCCACGTCGTGGAGAGCGCGTACGGCCACGGGGCCGGCGACGTCTTCCTGGTGGCGGCCCCGGTGGCGTTCCTCGCGCTGCTGCTGGTGATCTTCATCAAGGAAGTACCGCTCAAGACCGCGAGCGGTCTGCAGCAGGCGGCCGGCGTCCCCGGCCACGCCGAGCAGACTTCGGCCGTACCGGCCCAGGCCTCCGCGGCCGAGACCCTCGCCGAAACCGCGGCCGAGACCGCCGAGGCGGTCGGCGTGGCCGCGCCGGTGATCCCGCTGCCGGCCGAGGGCACCGCGATCCACGGCCAGGTGCGCGGCTCCGAGGGCGCGGGCGTCGAACGGGCCACGCTCACCCTGATCTCGCTCACCGGCCGCCAGCTCGGCCGCGCCTCCACCCGCGCGGACGGCGGCTACGAGCTGATCGCGCCCGGCGCCGGCTCGTACGTCCTCATCGCCGCCGCCGACGGCCACCAGCCGCAGGCCTCCACCGTGGTGGTCGGCGAGGAACCCGTCCCGTACGACGTGGTCCTGGCCGGCACCAGCGGGCTCAGCGGCACCGTGGTCGCCGAGGCGACCGGCATACCCGTCGCGGGCGCCATGGTCGTGGTGACCGACGTCCGAGGCGAGGTCCTGGCCACCGGCGGCACCGGCGCCGACGGCGCGTTCGGCTTCGAGGACCTGCCGGCGGGCGACTTCACCCTGGCCGTCAACGCCACCGGCTACCGGCCGGCCGCACTGCCGGTCGAGGTCGCGGGCAACGGCCCGACCCACGTCGAGGTCCCGCTCCGCGCCGGAGCCCGACTGCAGGGCACCGTGCTCGGCGGCACCGCGCGGACGCCGCTCCCGGAGGCCCGCGTCACCCTGATCGACGCGGCCGGGAACGTGGTGGCGACCGCCACCACCGGCGCCGACGGCGCGTACGCCTTCGGCGACCTGGACGCCGGCGAGTACTCGCTGGTCGCCGGCGGCTACCCGCCGGTGGCCACCCAGGTCACCGTCGGCAACGGCGCCGCGGCCGGTCCTGAGGCCGGTTCCGAGGCCGGTTCCGCGGAGGGCTTCGACGTCGAACTGAAGCACCCCGAGGGGTGAACCATCGGCCGGTCCGTGCGCCGCGGAGACGCGCGGACCGGTGGACGGGGGACAAACGGGTCCGGTCGGGACGGCCGGGCAGGGGACGGCCGGGACCGTCCGGACCGGGCCCGGCCGGGGGAACGCACCGAAGGCGAGCGAGGTACATGGACACAAGGGCAGGAACCGGGCTGCGCGGGCGGATCCGGACGAAGGACGGCTGGGCGGTGGCGCACGCCGTCGTCACCGTCACCGACATGACCGGGCAGCAGATCGCGCGGGAGCCCGCGGACGCCGAGGGCGCCGTACGCACCGCGGCGCTGGCCCCCGGGGCGTACACCGTGATCGTGACGGCCGTGGGCTACCGCCCGGCCGCCGCGACGGCACTGGTGACGGCCTCCGGCTCGGCGGACCTCGGGACCCTGCTGCTGGACCGCGCGGGCGGCCCCGAACTGCCGCCGCCCGGACCGTGGACGATCGACCCGGCGCACTCCGAGGTCGGCGCGGTCGCCCAGCACCTGGGCCTGTCCAGCGTGCACGGCCGCTTTCGGACCTTCGCGGGCCGGATCGACGTCGCGGAGCAGGCGCTCGCGTCGTCCGTCGAGGCCGTGATCGACGCCGCGTCAATCGACACGGGGAACGGCACCCGCGACGAGCACCTGCGCTCCGCCGACTTCCTCGACGTCCGCGAGCACCCGACCGTCACCTACCGCAGCACCTCGCTGGAGCCGGCCGGCGCCGACCGGTGGACCGTCCACGGGGAGCTGACGATGCGCGGCGTCACCCGTCCCGTCGACCTGGACCTCGCCTGCCTGGGCACCGGGCCGGACCCCTGGGGCGGCGTGCGCGCCGCCTTCCGCGCCACGGCGGAACTGCGCCGCGAGGACTTCGCGATGAACTGGAACCAGGTCGTCCGGGCCGGCATCGCCACCATGGGGACGACGCTCAGGGTCACCCTCGACATCCAGGCGGTCCAGGGGACGGCCCTCCCCGCCGGATGACCGCGGGCCGCATAGGCTGCCGTCCATGGCTGCCAACATCGCGACCAACACCAGCGTCCAGCTCGACCAGTTGCTGGAATTCGTACGACCGCGCCACCGCGCCCTGCTGCTGACCACCCGCGCCGACGGCCGCCCCCAGGGCTCCCCCGTCACCTGCGGGGTCGACGACGCGGGGCGCCTGGTCGTCTCGACCTACCCCGAACGGGCCAAGGCCCGCAACGCCCGCCGCGACCCGCGGGCCTCGGTCATCGTCCTGTCGGACGAGTGGGACGGCCCCTGGGTGCAGGTCGACGGCACCGCCGAGGTCATCGACTCCCCCGACTCCGTCGAGCCCCTGGTGGAGTACTACCGCAACATCGCGGGCGAGCACCCGAACTGGGACGAGTACCGCGCGGCCATGGTCAGGCAGGGCAAGTCCCTGGTCCGCGTGACCCCCGAGCACTGGGGCCCCATCGCCACGGGCGGCTTCCCGGCGCGGCTGGCCCCGAAGGACTAGAGCCGGCCCCGGCGCCCCCTGCCCGTCCCGCGACCGCGGGGGGCGCCGGCTGGGACGGCTCAGACCGCTTCGCCCGGTTTGATCAGGTAGCCGGCGCCGCGCCGGGTGTGGATCATCGGGGGCCGGCCCACGTCGATCTTCTTGCGCAGGTAGGAGATGTAGAGCTCGACGACGTTGGCCTGACCCCCGAAGTCGTAGGACCAGACGCGGTCGAGGATCTGCGCCTTGCTCAGCACCCGGCGCGGATTGCGCATCAGGTACCGCAGCAGCTCGAACTCGGTCGCCGTGAGATGTATGCCCTGGCCGCCGCGGCTGACCTCGTGGCTGTCCTCGTCGAGCACGAGGTCGCCCACGACCAGCAGCGAGTCCTGGCGGACGGCGGCCGCCCCCGCCCGGCGCAGCAGTCCGCGCAGCCGGGCCACGACCTCCTCCAGGCCGAACGGCTTGGTGACGAAGTCGTCCCCGCCCGCGGTGAGGCCCGCGATGCGGTCCTCGACGGCGTCCTTGGCGGTGACGAACAGCACCGGCACGTCCGGCAGTTCGCGGCGCAGCCGGGCCAGGACCGCGGGCCCGTCCATGTCGGGCAGCATGACGTCGAGGACCACGGCGTCCGGTCGCAGCTCGCGCGCGGTGCGCAGCGCGTCGGAGCCGGTGTGTTCGGTGGTGACGTCCCAGCCCTCGTAGCGCAGGGCCATGGAGAGCAGGTCGGCGAGGTCGTTCTCGTCGTCGACGACGAGCACCCGGACGGGCGAGCCGTCGGGGCGTGTGAGGTCGGCGGCGGGGGAGGGAGACGCGGTCATGCCCGCATCCTGTGCGCCGCCCCTGAGAACACCCTTTCCGCCGTCTGTGATTTCCCTGAGAATCGCCTGTCGAGGGATCTTCCGCGGGGCCGGTACACCACCCTGACGCGCCGCCGGGCGGGGAATGCGCGGGCCGCGGACCGCGTTTTGCTACGAAGGACGTCGAACTTCAGTCGAACTTCACACGGACTTCGTGGCGGGAGAAGACCCATGAGCGACAGCCGGACGCCGGCGATCGGACGCTACGGCCTGTGGAGCGGCGGGCTACGCGACCCCGACCCGGCTCGCGCGGCCGAACTCGCCGAGACCGCCGCCGAACTGGAGGAACTGGGGTACGGCGCCCTCTGGCTCGGCGGCAGCAGCGGCGTCGAGCACGCGGCCCCCCTGATCGAGGCCACCTCCTCGATCACCGTCGCGACCGGCATCCTCAGCATCTGGCAGTACGGGGCCGAGGACACCGCCGCCCGCCAGGCCACGCTCGAGGCGGCCCACCCCGGGCGCTTCCTCCTGGGGATCGGCGTGAGCCACGCCCGCCTCGTCGAGCAGTACAAGCGCCCGTACGCCGCGATGACCGGCTATCTCGACGAGTTGGACGCCGCCGGTGCGCCGGCCGGGAAGCGGGTGCTCGCCGCCCTGGGCCCGCGGATGCTGGAACTCGCCCGCGACCGCTCGGCGGGCGCCCACCCGTACCTGGTCACCGTCGAGCACACCGCCGAGGCACGCGCCACGCTGGGCGAAGGGCCCCTGCTGGCACCGGAGTTCACGGTCATCCTGGAGACCGACCCGACGCGGGCCCGCGAGACCGCCAGGGAGATGCTGGCGTTCTACCTGACGCTCCCCAACTACACGGGCAACTGGTTGCGCCTGGGCTTCGACGAGGACGACCTCACCGACGGGGGCAGCGACCGCCTGGTCGACGCGCTCTTCGGCTGGGGCGACGAGGAGCGGGTCCGGCAGCGGATCGACGCCTTCCTCGACGCGGGTGCCGACCACGTCGCCGTCCAGGTGCTGGCCTCGGGTGAGGACCGGTCCGGACTGCCGCGCGAGCAGTGGCGCAGGCTGGCGGCGGCACTGAAGCCCGCCGGTCACTGACGGTCCGCCCGGAGGCAACCGGCGACATCCCACCGAACAGGAACGGAACGCTCCGCTCAAAGGCGTTCAGCGCCCGGCCGCCTCACGGGGCCGGGCGTATGTTCGGCCCCATGGACAGCGGCACCGTGCCCCGCACCGTCCCGGTCGACCGCATGGCGTCCGGCGACCACGCCTGCCTGGGCTTCCAGGACGAGGACGACCGCTGGGAGATCCGCGCCGCCTTCACCGCGATCGGCCTGGCCCGCGGCGAACGCGTGCTGCTCCTCACCGGCCCCGGCACACCCCCGGCCGAGGCCGTCACCCGCCTCACCGCGCAGGGCATCCGCGCCGCCGAGGCGATGCGTCACAGCGCGCTCGTCATCACCCCCGCGGTACCCGGCTACGACACGGCCGCCGCCTGGACCGCGGCGACGAACGCCGCCCACGGACAGGGCTTCTCCGGCCTCCGGGTCGCCGGCGACATGTCCTGGGCACTGGGTCCCGGCCTCGACCGCGACCGCCTGCTCGGCCACGAGGCCGCCATGACCCCGCTCCTCGCGGACCTCGGCCTCACCGCCATCTGCGAGTACGACCAGCGGCGCTGCGCCGCCTCGCTCCTCGACCGGGTCCGGGCCGCCCACCCGGTCTGCGTACGCCCGCGCCACGGCTCCCTGCGCGCGGAGCACGCCGGCGGCACCCTGGCCCTCCGCGGCGACGCCGATCTCGCCACCCGCGACGACTTCGAACTGGCCGTCCGTCACGCCTTCGCGGCGCCCTCCGGCCCGCCGTGCCGGGTCGACCTCACCCGGCTGTCCTTCATCGACGCCCGCTGCGCATCCGTCCTGATCCGCCACGTGGCGTCCCTCGGCCCCGCCGACCGCGTCACCATCCGCTGCCCGCGACTGCACGCGCGCACCCTGCGGCTCTGCGGCGCGGCCGAGGTCCCCCAGCTCCTCCTCGAGGAGACCTGAACCCCCGGCCCGGTGTCAGGCCTGCTGGGCCGCCCAGAACTCGTCCCACGAGATCTTGCCGTCGCCGTTGGCGTCGACGGCCCTGATGACGCTCTGCGCCACGGTCTCGGTCACGTTGAAGTCCCCGAGCTGCGCCATCACGCTCTTGTACTCGCCGGCCGTGATGAGCCCGTCCCCGTCGACATCGAATCGCGTGAACGCCTTCTTGGCCGCCTCGATGTCCGCCATCGTGACCACCCCTCCTTGTGTGTACTCGGTCCTGACTGCGCACACCCTAGCCGCCGCAACAGCCCCGCCGGCGGCCGGGCGGAGGTGGATCACAGCGGCCGCCGGCAGCGGCGCCGGGCACCTTCACCGACGTGCCGGGGGCCGCCCACGCACGCATGACGCGTCCGGGCCGCGCCCCCTGACTCCGGGTGACGCGGAAGGATCCGCGCGCGCGGGCGGCAACGCGAAAGGCCCCCGGGTGATCCCGGGGGCCTTCGGCTCGCTGTGCACTCGGCAGGATTCGAACCTGCAACCTTCTGATCCGTAGTCAGATGCTCTATCCGTTGAGCTACGAGTGCTTGTGCTTCCCGGCGTTTTCTTGCCGGTCGGCGTTGCGGGAACAACATTACATGACCCGCGCCGTGAGGTGAAATCCATTAGCCACACACGGCCTGACCTGCACAAACGCCACAACGGCGGTCCAGCGGAGGGGCCGGGAACGGCAGAAGCCCCGGCCGGGTGGCCGGGGCTTCTGTGAGGCGGAGGCGGAGGGATTTGAACCCTCGATGGACGGTAAAGCCCAAACCGCATTAGCAGTGCGGCGCCATAGACCGGACTAGGCGACGCCTCCTGACGTGCCCGCGCGAGCGGGTGTGTGCAGATGATGGCACAGCCCACCGGGCTGGGACCAATCGCTGACCAGATTACTAGGCCTCGTGCGGCCAGGGCAAAGGCGTTGCGGCGGGCGCCGCGGCGGCGCGCCCACGATCGGGTGGATTGGCGGGCGCGGGCCGCCGCGGGGAGGTAGGGACGGAGCATGCGATTGGCTCGTGTGCCCATGACCGCCGCGCTCGCGCTCGGCCTGCCGCTGACGGTGGCCGCGCCGGCCCTGGCCTGCCCTCCGGGGCCGGCGGCGCCGCCCGACGTACTGCGGGTGACCGTGGACGACGGGGGCGGCCGCCTGTCGGAGTACGACCTGCGCTGCGATCCCGTCGGCGGGACCCACCCCGAGGCGTCGGAGGCGTGCGCCCGCCTGGAGCGGCTGGGCGGGCCCGTGGGCCCCTCGCCCAAGGGCACGATGTGCACGATGATCTACAGCGGCCCGCAGCGGGCGACGGTGCGCGGCAGCTGGCGCGGCCGGCCCGTGGACGCCCGCTACGACCGCAGCAACGGCTGCGAGACGGCGCGCTGGGGGCGGATGGCCCCGGTGCTGCCCGCGCCCGCGGTCCGCGACGGGTCCGGCGACCTGGGCGGGTGAGCCGGTGTGTGGGACGGGTGTGTGACCCGCGGGGGTGACCGACACCACATCCGCACGCCTCGGACGCGAACACTACTCACGCGTACGGGACATGGGTATCCGGCGCCTCGCTGCCAACCTCTGCCCGTACACTCGCTCTAGTGACATGCCCCCCGGTCGGCGGCAAGATGGGCCAGCACCGGTGGAAGCCCCTTCGCGGGTGGTGGCGCGGCGGCAAGTGCGGTTTTCAGGGAGGACGCGTCTCGTGAGCAGCAGGCCATCCCGAGGCGCTGCTCGCCTCGCGGCAATACTCGACGCGCTCCCCGACGCCCTGCTGCTGGTGAACGCCAACGGGACCGTCGTCAACGCGAATTCCATCGCCCTGGAGACCTTCGAGTCGCCGGGCACCGCCCTCGTGGGCCGCGGGCTGCTCGATCTCCTGCCGGCGTTCGACGCGCGTCGCATCCCCGGTTCGATGCGCCGCCCCGACGACGACGTGGGCCGCACGAAGCCGACCCGGATGATCGCCCGGCGGACCGACGGCAGTGAAATTCCGGTGGAGGTCACGAGCGCGAACCTCGACGACGCCCGCACACCCTTCGCCGAGACCTACAGCTACACCGGCGACGAGCTGCTGATGCTGGTCGTCCGGGACCTCACCGGAACGCTGGACACCGAGACCGAACTCGCCCGCCAGCAGCGTCAGACCGAGATGATCCTGCGCGCCGCCAGCGAGGGCGTGATCGGCGTCGACACCGACGGCAAGATCGTCCTGGTCAACCCCTCGGCCGCGCAGATCCTGGGTTTCCGGGCCACCGACCTCGGCGGGCAGGAGCTGCACCCGCTGGTGCACCACTCCCGTCCGGACGGGAGCCCGCTCCCGGCCGAGGAGACGCCGCTCTCCGAGACGCTGCGCTCCGGGCTGAAGCACCGGGTCCGCGGCCAGGTGCTGTGGCGCAAGGACGGGCGCTCGGTGCCGGTCGACCTGATCACGGCGCCGGTGCGGGAGGGCGAGCAGCTGGTCGGCGCGGTGATGACCTTCACCGACCGCACGCGCTTCGACGCGCTCGCCGCCCGCAACGCGCAACTGCAGTCGCTGCTCGGCGACGCCCTGCGCGGGCCGCTGGACGAACTGCGGGCCGAGCTCGCCGGGCTGGCCAACGACCCGGCCGGGCAGCTGTGGCCGGAGGCCAACCAGATCCTGCACCACCTGACCGCGGGCTACGCGCGGATCACCACGCTCATCGACAGCGTGCTGTCCTTCCAGCGGCTCGACCGCGGCGAGGAGAAGCTGCAGCGCGAGACGACCTCGATGGACAAGGTCGTGGCGTCCGGTGTCGAGGCCGCGGTCGAGCTGATCGGTCCCGGGCGGGCCCAGTACGCGGTGCACGCCCCGCCGATCGAGGCGACGGTGGACGCCGAGCGGATGTCCCAGGCGCTGTCCCACCTGATCGCGGACGTGGCGGGCGTCGACGCGGCGGGCAACATGCCGGTCGTGGTCGGCGGCGTCGACTCCACGATCGTGGTGGCGGCGGCGCAGCGCGGCGACTCCGTCCGCATCGAGGTGCGCGGACCGCACGCGGGCGACAACCCGGTGCACGTGCCGGTCGCGCGCGGCATCGTCGAGAAGCACGGCGGCGTGCTCCAGACGCACGAGGTGCCCGGCCAGGGCAGCGCGTACGTAATGGAGGTGCCGGTCGGCAAGGGCGGGGCGAAGACGGCGGTCAAGGAGCCCCGGCGCGAGTCGGAGACGACCGTCATGCCGGTGCCGGCCGAGCCGGTGCGCGGTACCGGACGCGCCGCCCTGCCGCAGGCGCCCTCCCCGTCGCCGGCGCCGGTGGCCGTCCCGGCCCCGCAGCCGCCGCAGCAGGCCGCGCCGACGGCGGCTCCCGCGCCGGTCCCCGGGGCCGCGCTCGCGCTGCCCGCCGTGCCGACCACCGACGCACCGACCCCCACCGGACGGCGCCGCGCCCTGCGCCGACCCGAGGAGCCGCAGCCCCAGGCGCAGCCCGCCCTCCCCCCGGCCCCCGCCGACCCGGAGGAGCAGCCGACCGGCCGCAGGGCCCGCCGCGGCGGGCCGCAGGAGCCGCAGGCGGGGCTGGTTCCCGCGCTGCCGGCGGCACCCGCGCCCGAGCAGAGCGCGCCGGGCAACGGACGCCGTGCGCGCCGGGCCACCGTCGCGGAGGCCCCGGCCGCGCCCGAACTCCCCGCGCTGCCGGCCGCCCCCTCCGCCCCGGCCCCTTCCGTGCCCGCCACCCCGGCGACCGAGTGGCCGGAGGCCCAGGGTTCGGCCCGCCGTCCGCGCGGCATCGTGGAGAGCACCCCGCGCCCGTCGGCGATCGTCGACCCGCGGCGGCTCCCCCCGCCGGCCCCGGCTCCGCAGCCGGAACCACTGGCCATCGAGCCGCCGATGATCCCCGAGCAGACGCAGCGCAGCCCGGAACCGCAGCCCGTGGCACAGCACGTGCCGCAGCCCGGGCCGCAGCCCCAGCCGATTGCGCCGCCGCAGCCGCAGCCCATGGTCCCGCCCCAAGCGCTGCCGCCCGTGCCGCCGCAACCGCAGCCCGAGGCGCAGGCCCCGCAGAACGACGGCGGTACGCAGGGCCGGGCGATCAGCGTGCGGACCCTCGGGCAGGGCGTCGCCTTCGCCCAGCAGATCAACGAGCAGATCGTCCAGCCCTCGAACGGCTCCGGGCGGCGCCGCAAGCTGGCCACCCCCGTGGAACCCGGGCCCGCGCAGCCCGCCGCGCCCGCGGCCGTCAACGGCACCGAGACCCCCGGCCGGGCGTACGCCATAGGCGCTCCCACGGAGGCCACCGAGGGCCCCGAGCCGCTCGACGGTCCCAACGGCGCCGTCGACGTCACGGAGGAGAACTCCCACGAGCCCGGCGCCGTCCTGGACGAGCCGCGCCGTCTGCTGGTCTGGCCCGAGCCGGACGTCGCCACCCGCCAGGCGCTGACCGACCGCGGCTACCGTCCGGTCGTCGTCCGCTCGCGCGAGGAGGTCGACGCGCAGGTCGCCGAGCCGCCCGCCGCGCTGTTCGTGGACCCGCTCACCGGGCCGATCACCCGGACCGCCCTGCAGTCGCTGCGTCAGGCGGCGGCGCAGGCCGAGGTGCCGGTGCTCGTCACGGCCGGCCTCGGCCAGGCGACCCGCGAGGCCGCGTACGGGGCCGACCCCGCCGTGCTCCTCAAGGCGCTGGCGCCGCGGGACAGCGAGCAGCACCCGCCGCGGGTGCTGCTGATCGAGGCCCACACGGCGATCGCGCAGGCCTTCACCGCGACGCTGGAGCGGCGCGGGATGCACGTCGCGCACGCCCAGTCGGAGGCGGACGCGATGACGCTGGCCGCGCAGGTGCACCCGAACCTCGTGGTGATGGACCTGATGCTCATCCGCCGCAGGCGGCAGGGGATCGTCGACTGGCTGCGCACGAACGGCCGGCTGGAGCGCACGCCGATGGTCGTCTACACCGCGGGCGACATCGACCCGGCGGAACTGCCGCGGCTGGCGTCCGGCGAGACGGTGCTCTTCCTCGCGGAGCGCTCGACCAGCACGGACGTCCAGGGACGCATCGTCGACATGCTCGGCAAGATCGGCTCCTGAGGGCCCACCGCTCGACGTGCGCCGGGCCCCGGGGGCGCATCCCCCGGGGCCCGGCGTACGCGTGGCGCGTCGTCAGACGAGCTTGGTGACGTCCAGCTCTCCCGCCGCGTACTGGCGGCGGATCACCTTCTTGTCGAACTTGCCGACCGAGGTCTTCGGCACCGCCGGGATGACGGCCCAGCGCTCGGGCAGCTGCCAGCGGGCGACGCTCGCGCCGAGGAAGGTCCGCAGCTCCTCGTAGCCGACCGTGCTGCCGTCCTTGAGGACGACCGTGGCGAGCGGCCGTTCGCCCCAGCGCTCGTCGGGTACGGCCACCACCGCGGCCTCGGCGACGGCCGGGTGGGCCATGATGGCGTTCTCCAGCTCGACGGAGGAGATCCACTCGCCGCCCGACTTGATGACGTCCTTGGCGCGGTCGGTCAGCGTCAGGTAGCCGTCGTGGGTGATGGTGCCGACGTCCCCGGTGCGCAGCCAGCCGTCGGGGCTGAACTTGTCCTCGGGGCGCAGCGCCTCGGCGTCGGCGCCGCCGTAGTAGGCCGCGGCGATCCACGGTCCGCGGACCTCCAGTTCACCCGCGGACTCGCCGTCCCAGGGCAGCACCTCGCCGGACGGGCCGACCAGCCGGGCCTCCACGGAGGCGGGGAAGCGGCCCTGGGTGATCCGGTACGGCCACTGCTCCTCCTCGGTGAGGCCGGCCGGCGGGTGGGCCATGGTGCCCAGCGGGGAGGTCTCGGTCATGCCCCAGGCGTGCAGGAGCCGGACGCCGAGCTTGTCGTACGCCTCCATCAGGGAGGGCGGGCAGGCGGAGCCGCCGATGGTGACGTGGCCCATGCTGCCGATGTCGCGCGGGTTGGCGGAGAGTTCGGCGAGCAGGCCCTGCCAGATGGTGGGGACGGCGGCGGCGTGCGTGGGGCGCTCGGCCTCGATCATCTCGGCGAGCGGGCCGGGCTGCAGGAAGCGGTCCGGCATCAGCATGTTGATGCCGGTCATGAAGGTGGCGTGCGGCAGGCCCCAGGCGTTGACGTGGAACTGGGGCACGACGACCAGCGTGGTGTCGCTGTCGGTCAGGCCCATCGACTCGGCCATGTTGACCTGCAGGGAGTGCAGGTAGATCGAACGGTGCGAGAACAGCACGCCCTTGGGGTCGCCGGTGGTGCCGGAGGTGTAGCACATGGCGGCCGTGGAACGCTCGTCCAGCTCGGGCCAGTCGTAGCGGTCCGGGCGGCCCTCGATGAGGGACTCGTAGGAGTGCAGGGCGGGCCGGCAGCCCTCCAGCGGCGAGGTGTCGCCGGGGCCGACGACCACGATGTGCTCGACGGACTCCATCGCCGGCAGCAGCGGCGCCAGCAGCGGGATGAGCGTGCCGTTGACCAGGATCACGCGGTCGGCCGCGTGGTTGGCGATGAAGACCAGCTGCTCGGCGGGGAGCCGGAGGTTGAGCGTGTGGAGGACCGCGCCCATCGAGGGGATCGCGAAGTACGCCTCCACGTGTTCGGCGTTGTTCCACATCAGGGTCGCGACGCGGTCGTCCGGTTCGACGCCGAGCTCGTCGCGGAGCGCGTGCGCCAGCCGGGCGGCGCGGGCACCGATCTCGGCGAACGAGCGGCGCTGCGGCTCGCCTTCGCCGGTCCAGGTCGTGACCTGCGACCGGCCGTGCACCGTCGAGCCGTGGGTCAGGATCCGGGACACCAGCAGGGGAACGTCCTGCATTGTGCTCAGCACCGGTCGCCTCCTCGTTGAAGCGGCTACGCGTGGGTAGGTGGGTGCTGAGATTCTGCTGGCATACCGATCGGTATGTCACTACCCCAGGCGCAATTCGGGGTCCTCCCGGAGTTTGCCCAGGGCCCGCGACACCGCGCTCTTGACCGTGCCCACCGAGACCCCGAGCGCCTCGGCGGTCTGCACCTCGCTCATGTCCTCGTAGTACCTGAGGACGACCATCGCCCGCTGGCGTGCGGGGAGCCGGGCGATCGCGCGCAGCAGGGCGTCGCGCTGGGCCTGCTGCTCGGCCGCGTCGGGGCCCGCGACGGCGTGGCCGCACGGCTCGGGGAGCTCGTCGGTGGCGTACTCCTCGACCCGGCGCCTGCGCCACTGCGAGGTGCGGGTGTTGACCAGCGTGCGGCGCACGTAGCCGTCCAGCGCCCGGTGGTCGTCTATCCGGTCCCATGCCAGGTAGGTCTTGGTCAGGGCGGTCTGCAACAGGTCCTCGGCGTCGCAGGGGTTGGCGGTGAGCGAGCGCGCGGTCCGCAGCAGCGCCGGGCCCTTGGCCCGGACGTAGCGGGTGAACTGGGCCTGCGAGGCACTTGTGCACACGGGCGTGGTCATGGCTCCACGCTAGGAGCCGGTCCGCGTGCGGGGGATCCGCCGCAGGTGCCGAAGCGGGGTCACCCTGAAGTCGTAGGGCGGGGGCCCGCCCCACCTCCGGAGGGCTGAGGCCGCGCCCGCCGCCCCTACGGGTCACCCCGCAGGGACGGCGCCCTCGCGGCCGCGCGCCAGGCCGTCCGCCGCGTCGTCCGCCGCGTCATCCGACGACGGCCACCGGCCCGTCCAGCCGGTTGCGGTCGATCGCCAGCCGCCGGCCGCCGTGCTTCTCGCGCACGCTGCCCGAGTACTGGTGGATGCGACCGTGCGGATGCCAGGCGTCCCGGTCGAGCACCGGTTCGCTGCGCACCGCCGGTTTCCCCTGCCAGCGGGCGAACCAGACGGCGCGCGGCAGGTCGTCGTAGCCCTCCCGGCGGGCCCGCTCGATGTGCCGGATGCCCGACTCCGAACTGCTGTAGAGGCCGGGCAGGTAGCCGGCGTCGTCGACCTCGCGGTCCCAGGCCCGGATGAAGTCGAGGGTCTGGTCGGCGCAGCGGGACCGCTTGGCGTTGTACGCCTCCATGTCGAGATAGAGCGCGCTGCCCGGCTCGAAGCCGAGGGCGGCGGCCCTGCGCACGGCGTCCCAGCCCTCGCCCGCGCCCTGGCCCCAGGGGTCGTCGGTGCTGATCCGGTGGTTGCGCAGGTGTTTGCCGCGTACGCAGGGCGACTGCGAGCCCACGTAGATCGGCAGGATGCGCCAGCCCATCCGGTGCACCGAGCGCACCCACTTGCGGTTGAGGTGGCGCTGGGTGCTGCAGGCGCGGGCGCGGCCGCCGTAGTAGACGCCGACGGCGCGGTACTTGGAGCGCAGCCAGGCGCGCATCGTGGACAGCGGAGGCGTGCGGCAGGTGTCGAAGCCGTAGCCGCGGTAGACCCGGGCCGGGCCGCCCCCGGAGGGGGCGCCCTCGTCGCCGCCGAGGCCGTAGGGGAGGTCCAGGCCGTCGAGGAGGCCGGTGTCGGCGAAGCCGAACGGGCCGTCGTCACCGCCGTCGCCGGGCGCCCGGGCCTGCCGGTACGTCCGGGCCTGGGCGGGCGTGGAAGCCGTCACCGAGGCGGGCTTGGCGACCGGCCCCGCGGGACGCGGTGCGACGGCCTCGGCCGCGGTGGGCCCGGCCAGGAGGCAGGCAAGCACCATCGCCACGATCGCCCCGTGTCGGATGATCGGCTTGTGTTCGCGCATGGGTCGAGTGAACGCGGGCGGCTACCCGCCGGCGGGGGAGCCACGCCCCGCTGTCAGCCGTACGCAGCAACACCCGGCCCCGGATGGGCCGCCGGGGCCCGGGGCCCGCTCAGTCCGCCGCGCCGAGCAGCAGTCCGGAGGTCGGCACCCCCGTACCGGCCGTGACGAGGACGTGGGCCGCGCCGGGGACCTGGTTGACGCCGGTGCCGCGCAACTGCCGCACCGCCTCCGCGATGCCGTTCATACCGTGCAGGTACGCCTCGCCGAGCTGGCCGCCATGGGTGTTGACGGGCAGCCTCCCGCCCAGTTCCAGTCCGCCGTCGGCGGCGAAGGCGGCCGCCTCGCCCCGCCCGCAGAACCCGTACTCCTCCAGCTGCATCAGGACGAAAGGGGTGAAGTGGTCGTAGAGCACGGCGGTGTCGACGTCCTTCGGCCCGAGACCGGAGGTGCGCCACAGCTGGCGGGCCACGACCGCCGACTCGGGCAGCCCGCACAGATCACGGTCCGGCCGGTAGTAGCCCGTCATCTGCTCCTGGCCGCGCCCCGCGCCCTGCGCCGCCGCCCGGACCACCGCCGGCGGGTGCCGCAGGTCGCGGGCGCGTTCGGCGGAGGTGACGACCAGGGCCTGGCCGCCGTCGGTCTCCTGGCAGCAGTCGAGCAGGCGCAGCGGTTCGACGATCCACCGCGAGGCGGCGTGGTCGGCCAGGGTGATGGGCCGGCCGTGGAACCAGGCGGCCGGGTTGGTCGCGGCGTGCCGGCGCCCGGCGACGGCGACATGGCCGAAAACCTCTGGTTCCAGACCATATGTATGGAGATAGCGCTCTGCCGACATGGCGACCCAGGACGCGGGGGTGAGCAGCCCGGACGGCAGGTTGACGCCGAGCGCGGCGCCCTCCGCCGAGGGTTCGCGCTGCTGGACGCCGGAGCCGAAGCGGCGGCCCGAGCGCTCGTTGAAGGCCCGGTAGCAGACGACCACGTCCGCGACGCCGGTCGCGACGGCCATCGCGGCCTGCTGCACGGTGGCGCAGGCCGCCCCGCCCCCGTAGTGGACGCGGGAGAAGAAGCCGAGTTCGCCGATGCCGGCCGCCTGGGCGACGGTGATCTCCGGGCTGGTGTCCATCGTGAAGGTGACCATGCCGTCGACGTCGGCCGGCGTCAGCCCGGCGTCCTCGATGGCCGCCCGCACGGCCTCCACGGCCAGTTTCAGCTCGCTGCGCCCGGAGTCCTTGGAGAACTCCGTGGCGCCGATCCCCGCGATCGCGGCCCGGCCGCCCAGGCCGTCGCGCCGTCGTACACTCATCCGCCGCCCACCTCCACCACCGCGGTGCCGGTGACGTGCCGCCCCTGCCGCAGCGTGCCGAGGACCTCCACGGTCGCCTCCGTACCGCGCACGGCGGTGACGTTCCCGGTGAACACCAGCTCGTCGCCCGGGTGGGCCGGCGCCCCCAGCCGCACCCGCAGCGAGCGGAGCACCGCGGAGGGGCCGAAGTGCCCCGCGAGGTAGCGGCCGACCAGCCCGCCCGTGGTGAGGATGTTCAGGAAGACGTCCGGCGAGCCCTTGGCCCGCGCCGCGTCGGGGTCGTGGTGGACGTCCTGGAAGTCGCGGGTGGCGATCGCCCCGGCGACGACCAGCGTCCGCGTCACGGGGATCCGCAACTCCGGCAGGACGTCGCCCGTCCGCACCCCCGGTCCGGTCATCTCACACCTCCGCGCGGAAGACGGGCACGGCCGGCTCCCCGTCGGCGTGCCGGAACTCGAGCGCCACCGGCATGCCGATGCGCACCTTGTCGTACGGCACGCCGACGACGCCGCCCAGGAGGCGGACGCCTTCGGCGAGTTCGACCAGGGCGACCGCGTACGGGGGGGCGAAGGCGGGGAACGGCGGGTGGTGGACGACGACACGGCTGAAGACGGTGCCGCGCCCGCAGGCCGGTAGCGTGTCCCAGGCGTCGGAGCCGCATGTGTTGCAGCCGGGGAGCCACGGCAGCCTCAGGGTGCCGCAGGAGGAGCAGCGTTGGATGAGCAACTCGTGCCGTTCGACGCCCTCCCAGTACCCGGCGTTGTCGCGGTTGACGACCGGGCGTGGCCGCCGCGGCCGCTCGCCCGGCGCCCGCGCGGGGGCGTACTTGAGGATGCGGAAGCGGTGGCGGCCGGCGAGTTCGCCGTCCGCGCGGACGTCCATCCGCGTGGTGACGAAGTGACCGCTGCCGAGCCGGGTGGTCTTGCGCGGCGACACGGACTCGATCACCGCGTCGAAGGTGATCCGCTCGCCGGGTCGCAGCGGCCGCAGGTACTCCTGCTCGCAGTCGGTGGCGACGACCGCGGTGCAGCCCGCCCCGTCGAGCAGCGCGAGGAGTTCGTCGTAGGCGCCGGCGCGGGAGCCGCCCCCGGCGGTGCCCGGGTGGGTGGAGAGCCCGCGCATGGTCCACACCTGCAGCATGGGGGCGGGTGCCGTGCCGTCCGCCGGGACGGGATGGCCCAGCGCCTCGCACCAGTGCCTGATCATGGGCGCGTTGACGGGGTCCCCGCCCTCGCCCGCGACGGCGGCGGGGCGCCCTTCGTACGTCGCCAGCCGCTCGTACAGGTCGTCCTCGGTCGTCATGGCCGCCGTCACCGCCCCCTGTTTCTGACTGATCGTCAGATTGGCGAGAGGGCGGCACCACTGTCAAGACGTCCGGACCGGAAGAGGTTGTCCACAGGCTGTGGACAACGCCGGACACGACTGCGCGACGGCAGTGAGGCTGCCGTCGCGCAGTCGACCCTTTCAGCCCCCCGGCCCGCCACCCCGGCGACGGGCCGGCCCGCTCACCACATGGGCCCGAAGTGGATGTTCAGCGTCGGCTGGTTGATGGTGGTGAAGGCCGAACCGACCACGCTGGCCGTGCTGTTCTGATTGGAGGCCCCCGCCCCGGTCGCCGCCTGCTGCGTGGTCGTCACCGTCCCGAAGTTGTCGCGGCCCACGTTGCCGCCGCTGTTGCTCACCACGGTCGCGTTGGAGGTGCCACCCGCCACGGCGCCGTTGTCGGCCACCGCCGTGCCGGCGAACAGCGCCGCCGCCAGCGGCAGTGCGGCCAGGGCGGCCATGACTCGGGCGGTACGGATGCTTGCCATGTGTTTCCCTCCGAGGAGTGGATACGAGGTGCGCGGCGCGGTCGGCCGACCGCTCCGCCGGCTCTGCGACGTCGCCGCAACCAGAGTTGCCCAGCACCACGGCGGACAAGCCGGACCTTGATCCCTTTCGCTCGCAAGCGTGACGATCTGTCGACAAACCTCCACAACCGCCCCGGCAGGCCCGCCCGCCCGCGTCCCGGGCGCCGCAACCCGGCCCCCCGCGGGCGCGGAATCGTTACAGCACGGCTTTCGGCCAATCTCGACGCCCCGCCCTCCCCGGACCGGCCGCGGCCCGAGGTGCTGCCATGCCGCCGTGCTGCCGTGCTGCCGTTCGAGCGGATGCCGCCCCTCAGTGGTGCGTGGCGCGCCGGAAGCCAGCCGTCCGCTTCCTACGCTCCGGCTGACGGACCCCGTCGCCCGTCGCGCCCCGCGCCCGGACGTCCCCGCCCGGCCGCACCGCTTCCCTGGGGAGAGATGTGACCCGGTCCCGTACCCGATCCCCGCTGGCCCGGCTGGTCGCCCTGCTGCTCCTGGCCGCCGCCTGGCTCGCCGGCTGCGCGGGGCACGCCCCGTCCGGGCACCCCCACGCCACGCCGCCACCCGCCCCGCAGGACCGGCAGGCACCCCCGGCGGGACCCGGCCCGCGGCTGCAGGACCCCCCGGAACTGGTCAGCCGCGACGGCGTCCTCAAGGCCACGATCGTCGTCGAGCGCCGCAAGGTCCAGGTCGGCGACCACCGGCTGTACGCCCTCACCTACAACGGGATGTACATGCCGCCGACGCTGCGCGTCCGGCCCGGCGACCGCATCGACCTCACCATGACCAACCGGGTGCGCGAGGACACCAACGTCCATGTGCACGGGCTCCACGTCTCGCCGCGCAGCCCCGCCGACGACATCTTCGTCGCCATCAAGTACGGCGGGAGCCACCACTACACCTACCGGCTGCCGCGCACCGTCACGCCCGGCACCTACTGGTACCACTCGCACGCCGACATGATGTCCGCCGCCCAGGTCGCGGGCGGGGAGTCGGGCGTCATCGTCGTGGACGGCCTGCGGCGCTACCTGCCCCCGTCCCTGCGCGGGATCACCGAGCACGTCGTCGCGCTCAAGGACTTCCAGATCCACGGCGACTCGATCAGGACCCACAAGCTGAAGATCGGGACGCGCACCAACCGCACCGTCAACGGCCGGCAGAACCCGGTGATCTCCTTGCGGCCCGGCGAGACCCAGCTGTGGCGGCTGGCCAACATCGGGGCCAACATCTACTACCGCCTGCACCTGAAGGGCGGCCGCTTCCATGTGATCGCCCAGGACGGCTACCCGGTCCGGCGGGTCTACGCGGCGGACACGCTGGTCATCGCCGCCGGCGCGCGCTTCGACGTCCTGGTGCAGGCCGGCGGCCGGCCAGGCACCACCACCCTGGAGACCCTCGCCTACGACACCGGCAAGGCCGGCAACCGGTTCCCCCGTACCGACCTGGCCACCGTCGTGACCGGCGGCACCCCGATGGCCCCGGCACGCATCCCGACGGACTTCGCGCCCAACGAGGACCTGGCGCACGCCGTGATCGCGGACCGCAAGACGGTGGTGTTCACCGAGAACGACGCGGGCGACGAGTTCTACATCAACGCCCGCAAGTACGCCCCGAACCGGGTGGACTTCACCTCGGTCCTCGGCACCGTCGAGGAGTGGACCGTCCGCAACGACTCCGACGAGGAGCACTCCTTCCACGTCCACACCAACCAGTTCCAGCTGATGAGCACCGACGGGAAGGCCACCGACCCGGATCACCGCTGGTTCGACACGGTCAACGTGCCCGCCCGCGGCAACGTCGTCATCCGCGTCCCCTTCACGGACTTCACCGGCCGGACGGTGCTGCACTGCCACATCCTCAACCACGAGGACATGGGGATGATGGCGATCCTCGACATCGTCCCGCCCCGCGACCGCGGCAAGTGACCGTGCGGGAGGGGCGGTACGGCCGCGCCCTCCCGCGCCCTCCCGCGCACGGTCAGCGCGCGCCGAAGCGCCGCGCCGCCGCCACGACCGCCTCGCCCATGGCGGGGCTGCCCGTGTGTCCGGAGTCGTCGATCACCTGGAGTTCCGCTCCGGGCCACGCCTTCGCCAGCTCCCACGCGGTCGTCAGCGGACTGCCCAGGTCAAGACGCCCGTGGATCAGCACCCCCGGGATCCCGGCGAGCCGGTGCGCGTCCCGCAGCAACTGCCCCTCCTCCAGCCAGGCGCCGTTGGCGAAGTAGTGTGCGCAGATCCGTACGAAGGCGACCAGGTCGTCGTCCGGCCGGTCGCCGTAGGCCCCCGGCTTGCCGTTGGTCTCGTGGGCGATGACCGCGTTCTCCCAGGTGATCCAGTCGCGTACGGCGCGTTCCCGCACCGCGGGGTCCGGGCTGCCGAGCAGCCGGTCGTACGCGGCCGGGAGGTCGCCGTCCCGCTCCCCGGGCGGCACCCCGTCCCGGAACGCCTCCCACGGGCCCGGCACCAGCCGGGCCACGCCGCGGTAGAGCCAGTCGATCTCCTCCCGCCGGGTCGTGGTGACCCCGACGATCACGATCTCCGACACCCGCTCGGGGTACCGCTGCGCGTACGCCAGGATCAGCGTCGAGCCCCACGAGCCCCCGTACAGCATCCACCGCTCGACACCCAGGTGTTCGCGCAGCCGCTCCATGTCGGCGATCAGGTGCTCGGTGGTGTTGTGCTCGAGCGACACCGCCGGGTCCGAGGCGTGCGGCAGGCTCTGCCCGGACCCCCGCTGGTCGAAGAGCACGATCCGGTACACCGCCGGATCGAAGGTCTTCCTGCTGCCCCTCTTGCCCCCGGAGCCCGGGCCCCCGTGCACGCACAGGACCGGCTTGCCCTCCGGGTTGCCACTGGTCTCCCAGTGGACGCGCTGCCCGTCTCCGACGTCGAGCAGCCCCGACGCGTACGGCTCGATCGGCGGAAATCCCGCTGCTGCCATGACGATCCCCCTCCTTTGCACCGGCGAACGACCCCGCGAGGCTAGCCGTTCACGCGACGCGCCGCCGGGCCCGGCGTCACTCGGGGCCCGAGCGGGGCCGGGGGAAGGGCCCGGGCTCCGCCGGTCCGTCCTCCTCGCCCCGCGCGGAGGGACGGTGGCGGTCCAGGGCCGGCAGGTCGGGCACCAGGTGGGCGTGGGCCCGGCAGACGGCCGCGGTCTCGGCGATCGACACCAGCGGGGTACGGATGTGGGACCAGCCGCCGGAGGCGTCGCCCGCCACCGCGACGCCCACCCGGTCCCGCGCGATGGCGGTCGCGGCGGTCGTCGCCTCGGACGAGATGTCGCCCAGACCCACCTCGGCGGTCTGCTTGTTGACGCGGTGCACGACGCGCCCGGAGAGCTGGGACCGGAGGGTGGCGGCGCCCTTGCCGAGCTCGACCCCGAAGCGCTGCCCGCAGATCTCCAGGTAGATGCCGACCGCGCGGGCCCGCTGGGCCAGCCGGATCAGGTTCGCCACCATCCGGTCCCGGCGTTCCTCGTCCTTCTTCGTCGCGCTGAGGAAGAGTTCGGCGACCTCGTCGACCAGGACCACGACGGGCACCGGCCGCACGTACGCGGGCAGCCCCCAGATGTCGGAGGCCACCTCCTCGTCGGGGCTGTCCAGCGCCGTGCGCTGGCACTCCTTGAGCAGCGCGAAGCGGTGCTCCATCTCCCCCACCAGCGCGTCCAGCAGCTCCGCCGCCTGCTCCCGGTCGGTCGCCAGGGCCGACAGCCGGGCCGCGTACGGGATCTGCTCCACCCCGCCCTTGCAGTCGATCCCCACCAGGGCCACCGGCAGCCTGGCCAGGTTCATGATCAGGTTGCGCTGGTAGACCGACTTGCCCGACTGGTTCGCCCCGAGGGTGAGGGCGTGCGGGATCTCCCGGTAGTTGCGCACAAAGGCGGTCCCGTCGTCCCGCAGCGCCACCGGCACCACCATCGGCCCGGACGGCAGGCGACGCGGCATCCGTACGTCGCGGAGCACGTCGTAGCCGGTCATCCGCAACTCGACCACCCCGGGCCCGAGCTCGACCACGTGCACCGCGTGCACGCCCCACGCGTGGCGCAGGCGGCTGGACGCGGCGGTCACGTCGGCCGGCTCCAGCCCGCCCGGCAGCCGCAGCCGCACCCGCAGGCCGGTCAGCGAGCCGCCCAACCGGCGGATCCTCGGCGGCACCGGCCGGGCCTCCCGGCGCCCCACCGCCCACCCCGCCAGCGCCCGCGCCCGCGACGGCGGTACGGCCAGCCCGCAGGCCACCATCGTGGAACCGTAGGTCGACAGAAACCGCCCCCAGGCCAGCGGCAGCCCGAACAGCAGCCAGAACGCGACCGGGAACCGCTGACGGCCGTAGGCCAGGCCACCGGCCGTGGCCAGCAGCAGACCCAGGAGCGCGACACCCGTCATGGTGATCAGCCCTTGCCGTTCGGGACGGCGGCCGGCACCGGCTCAGTGCCCGCCCGCGGCACGCGAGCAGATCCCATGACCGGTTTGACCGTTAAGCGTATTCTCCCAGCCCCGCCCCCGCCCCCCGGTCACCGACACCGGGGTTCCACCCGCGGGGCCGCGCCCCGTCCGGACGATGACCGCGTTCCACGCGCGCCCGAGCGGCCGGAGGTTCACACCCGCCGGTCACCGGGCGTCGACGTGCGGAACCCGCGATCGGCGGCGGTCACGCAGGGCGGAGCGGAGCTCGTGTCCGAAGTACAGCAGAGCGAAAGCGCCCAAAACGATGAGCACGGGCGCGATGCGTTCGGGGCGCGACCTCTGCACCATCCGTCCCACCCGGGTCCACGCGGGAAGCTGGGCGTCGTACTCCATCGCGATCAGCCACCACACGGCCGACACCATGCAGATCAGGGAGAGCAATGCCCCGGACCAGTGGGCAACCCACCAACGCGTCGTGCGCATGCCGACCAAAATGCCACCGTCTCCTCGACGAACGAACCGAGCCGGGCGAGCCTATGTTCGGCAAGTGCCGTGTGTGAAGATCGGGAACAGACCCCATCGACATCGCACATCACCAGGTGCGAGCCCGCGTTCCGCGCTCCGGGCGCGGCCGGTGAAAACCGGGAGGGCGAGCGAGAGGGAGCAGAGTGCCGGTCGCGCACGAAGAAGGGGCGCCCCCGTGTCTTGGGGCACCCCTTCCGTTCAGCGCCTCGGATGTGAACCCACGGCGACATCGTTGCGATGGCTGACGGTTCTTCATACCTTCCCCCAGCGTGTAGGCGACCGATAAGGCCGCCGACCGGGAGCCGCGCTGCCTGGCGGACCACCGAGGCCGGCTGGCGCCTGACGACCGACGCGCCCCTGGCGTGCCCGATCAGACGCGGAACCACGAAGAAGGCCCCGGTGTCTTGAGGGCACCCCTTCTGTCCAGCGCCTTCGCCGAGCCCGTGCGCGGAGAGTGCGGGATTTGAACCCGCGGTGGCATCGCCGCCACGACGGTTTTCTCCACCTCGTCAAGGGCTCGCTCCGCTCGCCGCGCGAGCCACGAAGGGAAGAACGGGCGGCGCGTGGCTCGGGCGGTCGGCTCCACGGCCTCAGGTCGGCTTCAGGCAACCACGCAACCGCCATGGGGCAGGGGAGGAGCCGGCCCCATTCGCGGTCAGCGTACGGGCCCCGACTCTCGCCCCATGGCATCTCCCGCCCGAAGCCGGTACGCCGACCTCTGCTCTGGTCTCACCACTTTCCCGCGAGCACCCGGATGCGGTGCCCCAGCACCTTTCCGAAGGCGGCGGTGAAATGGGGATCAAGGGGCGGCCAGTCGTCGAACTCGAAGCCGAGGTAGGCGAAGGCGAAGTAGTCGCGTGTCCAGTCCCAGTCGGGAAGCGGGACGCGGCGAGCGCAAGCCGGGCAGCCGAGGTCAGCGGCGCCCGTGGTGTACCAGGTGTCGATGACCTCACCGGACCAGGTGGAGGTCGCGCTCTGGCAGCGAGGACAGATCGGGTCAGGGACTCTGCCCATACCGGCAAGCAAGACGGTGCGACCCGCCACGACCCGCAACTCCCCGCAAGGCTCCTCCTCCAACTCCTTTATCCGGGCCCGCCAGTCCGGCGGGACCAGGTCGACGGCCTCCCGCCAGCGTGGCCCGGCCAACTGCACCACACCGTCTTGCCACGGCACCGGACGGATGAGCCCTTCCGCCTCAAGCCACTCCCTACCACGGTCGCCCCACGCCACCGCCTCTTCCGGTGAGGCATCCAGGTCCACAACGGTCTGCCGGTAGGTCCCCATGGCCTTCCCCCGCCTTCATGATTGTTCTGGGCCGGCACCGGCCTCAGGTTGCGCGAGCGACCCGTGCGTGCCCCTTCCGTGCCCGATCAGACGGGAAACCACGGGGAAGGTACGGCGCCACCACGCACGAAGAAGGGGCGCCCCCGTGTCTTGGGGCACCCCTTCTGTCCAGCGCCTTCGCCGGCCTGTGCGGAGAGTGTGGGATTTGAACCCACGGTGACATCGCTGCCACGACGGTTTTCAAGACCGTTCCCTTAGGCCGCTCGGGCAACTCTCCCCGCGCCGCGGAGTCCGGTGTGGTGGGCCGGGCGGCGCGGGGGACAGCCTAACGGGTCGGCTCAGCTGGCGCTGTCGCCCTTGCGTTCGCCGAGGGTGACGGTGGCCGTGCGGGTCTGGCCGCCACGGGTGTACGTGAGGTCGACCTTCTCGCCGGGCTGGTGCTGCCAGATCTCGCCGATGAGGGTGGGGCTGGAGTCGACCACCGTGTCGTCGAACTTGGTGATCACGTCTCCGGCGCGCAGGCCGGCCTGGTCGGCGGGGCCGCCCGCGGTGACGGCGTCGGCGCCGGTGGCGATCTTGGCACCCTCCCCGTTGTAGCTGGAGTCCACGTGCACGCCGATGACCGCGTAGACGGGCTCGCCGGTCTTGATCAGGCCCTCGGCGACACGGCGGGCCTGATCGATGGGGATGGCGAAGCCCAGGCCCACGCTGCCGGACTGGGCGGCGCCGTCGTTCCCGCCGGTGGACTGGATGGCGGAGTTGATGCCGATGACCGCGCCCTCGGAGTTGAGGAGGGGTCCGCCCGAGTTGCCCGGGTTGATCGAGGCGTCGGTCTGTATGGCGCTCATGTAGGAGGCGTTGGAACCCTCGCCGTCGCTGGAGGCGATGGGACGGTGCAGGGCGCTGACGATGCCGGTGGTGACGGTGCCCGAGAGCCCGAAGGGGGCGCCGATGGCGATGGTGGAGTCGCCGACGGCCACCTTGTCGGAGTCGCCGAGGGCGAGCGGGGTGAGCTTGTCGGGGGTGACCCCCTTGAGCTTGATGACGGCGACGTCGTACCCCTGGGCGCGGCCGACGACCTCGGCCTCGTACTTCTTGCCGTCGGAGAACGTGGCGGTCAGCTTGCCGCCGTCGGCGGCCGGGGCGACGACGTGGTTGTTGGTGAGGATGTGGCCTTCCTTGTCGTAGACGAAGCCGGTACCGGTGCCGCTCTCCTGGCGGCCGGTGGCCTCGATCGTCACGACGCTGGGGAGGGCCTGCTTGGCGATGCCCGCGACCGAGTCGGCCGCGCGGCTGAGGTCCTTGGGGTTGCCGACCGAGGAGACGGTGGTCGAGGCGTTGTCGTTGCGGTCCGCGGCCCAGAAGCCGACCCCGCCGCCGATGCCGCCCGCGACGAGCGCGGCGACCAGCACGGCGGCGACCAGGCCGCCGGTGCCGCGCTTCTTGGGCGCCGGGGCGGCCGGCACCGGCGCGCCCCAGACCGGGCCCGCGGGACCGGACGGGCCCATGGGGCCCATGGCGCCGAAGGGCCCGGTGGGACCGGTGGGACCGGCAGGACCGGCAGGACCGGCAGGACCGCCGTACGGCTGGGTGGGCGGCGGCGCGACCGGCGGCAGGGGCGCGGTGTGCACCTCGGCGGGCGGTGCCGCGGGGGCGGCCGGGGGAGCGGCCTCGGGCGCCCGGGACACCGCCGGCGCCACGGGCTCCGGCGCCGCGGGGGCCGGGGGAGCCTCCGCCACCGCGGGGGCGGCCGGGCCCGGGGACGGCGCCTGCGCCTGGACCGGGGGAGCGGCAGGCGCGGCGGGCGGCGTGGCGGCGGGCTCGGAGGCCGGGGGCGCGGGAGGCGCAGCGGGAGCGGCGGACACAGTGTCAGCGGGCGGCTGCGTCGGCAGCGCCGCCGGGACCGGGCCGACCTCGTTCTCGGTGCTCACGGCTGTTCTCCTCGGATATGCGTTGTATGCCGTGCGTACGGTTACGGCTACGGTACGTACGACGACCGTCATGATGGACACAGCTTTTCCCACCGGGTGTCAGGCCGCCGTAAGCAGCGGCGGATCCCGGTCCGGCGGATGGCACGATAGCCCGGTGACCGATCTCCGCGCGATCCAGGTCGTGGCTCACCGGGGAGCGTCCGAGGACGCCCCGGAGCACACGCTCGCCGCCTACCGGAAGGCCATCGAGGACGGCGCGGACGCCCTGGAGTGCGACGTACGCCTCACCGCCGACGGCACGCTGGTCTGCGTGCACGACCGCCGGGTGAACCGCACCTCCAACGGCCGGGGCGCGGTCTCCGCGCTGGAGCTGGCCGACCTCAGGAGCCTGGACTTCGGCAGCTGGAAGGCGGAGCCGGGCACCGGACGCGCCGGCGGGACGCGGCGGCGCCCCTCCGCTGAGCTGCGCTCCCTCCTCGACGCGGACGCCGAGGCCCCCGACCGCTTCGACGGCGACCCGGACGAGCTCAGCCGGGTGCTGACCCTGGAGAGGCTCCTGGAACTGGTCGCGGACACCGGCCGCCGGGTGGAGCTGGCGATCGAGACCAAGCACCCCACGCGCTGGGCGGGCCAGGTCGAGGAGCGGCTGGTGGAGCTGCTGGACCGGTTCGGGATGCTGTGGCCCGAGCCGGGCGAGCCGTCCCGGGTCCGCGTCATGAGCTTCTCCTCGCGTTCCCTGCGCCGGATCCGGATGGCCTCGCGCGAACTGCCGACCGTCTTCCTGATGCAGTACGTACTGCCCCGGCACCGCGACGGCCGGCTGCCGGCGGGGGTGGCAATCGCCGGTCCGGGCATCCGCATCCTGCGCGCCAACCCGGGGTACGTGGAGCGGCTGCACGAGGCCGGGCACCGAGTGCACGTGTGGACGGTGAACGAACCCGAGGACGTCGAACTCTGCGTACGGCTGGGCGTCGACGCCGTCATCACCAACCGCCCGCGCCAGGTGCTGGCCCAACTCGGGCGCTGCTGAAGGGAATAGGGGCGATCGCCCGTCCCGGGCGGTGTGCACCGGCGCGTTCGGAACCTGTTCGATCGTTGTGTGTGCCCCAAGAGATCGCAGTTGGCCGGTTTCCGGCCGAGAACGAGAGGGCATCCATCCCGTGGCGTGGGGTGAAGGAGGTCTCGGGGGTGGCGTTGGTGGTGGCCCAGGAGGTGCCGACGTCCTCGACCATGGCCTTGCCTCATGGTCCGGCGGGCGTGGCCGAGGCGCGGCGCAGGCTGCGCAAGGAACTGTGCGCGCACGGGGTCGCGGAGCCGGCCGTCGACGACGCGGTGCTCATCCTGTCGGAACTGCTCAGCAACTCCTGCCGGCACGCCCGGCCGCTGGGCGAGGACGCGCCGTCCCCGGGCGGCAGCGGCATCAGGGCATCCTGGCGGATCGACGAGGACGGCCTGCTGACGGTGGAGGTCACCGACGGCGGCGGGCCGACCCGCCCGCTCCCGGCCAGTCCCTCGCTCACCGCCCGCGGCGGCCGCGGGCTGGGCATCGTACGGAACCTGTCGCTGCGCTGGGGCGTGCGCGACGCCCCCGGCGAGGTCACGGTGTGGGCGATGCTCGCGGTGCGCAGCCGGCACGCGCGACGCGACGACCTCGTGCCCCAGCTCGACATCCCGATCGACTTCGCGGACCCCTTCGACGACCTTCCGTAGGCCCCGCCGGGCAGTTGCCCGGTCCGCACGGGCGCGACCTCCGATGAGGACGGACGGCGTGGCGCTAGGCTCACGGCCGGAACACCGCCGTTACCGGGAGAGATCGAGCCATGGCGAAGAAGCGCCCGACGAAGACGAAGGCCCCCGCCCGTCCGCAGATCACCGACGGGGAGATCCCCGCGGTCGGTGCCCGGGAGCCCTGCCCGTGCGGTTCGGGGCGGCGTTACAAGGCGTGCCACGGCCGTGAGGCGGCACATGCGGTGACCGAGCTGGTGCGGCGTCCCTTCGAGGGCCTGCCGGGCGAGTGCGACTGGGTGGCGCTGCGCGAGCTGGTGCCCGCCGCCACGGCCGAGTTGACGCTCAGGGACCCGCTGCCCGAGGGCGTGCCGTCCGTCACGCTGGCGACCGTGCTGCCGATGGCCTGGCCGGGGCTGCGCCGCGACACCGGCGCGGTGCTGCTGGGCCTGCAGAACGACACCGCCTCCGGGGACATCAGCCGGGACCTGGCCGACACCCTGCTCCGCTCGCTGCAGGCCGAGCCGGGCAACCCGGTGGGCGGCGAGCGCCCGGCACCCGACGGTCCCCGGCTGCAGGATCTGCTGGACCTGGGCGCCGCGTTCGAGCCCGTGGTGCACACCGGCTTCGAGTTCTGGCTGGAGCACGCGGAGTCCGCCACCGGTGAGGTCGCCGCCTCGCTGGAGCGGGCGAACGCGGCCGTGATCCCGACCGTGCGGCTGACCGGGGTCGACGCGGCGTACTGGTGCGAGACCCCGGAGAAGAACCACCTGCGCTGGGTCATGCCGCACCCCGAGGAGCAGTTGCTCGACGCGCTGGCCCGGCTGCACGCCGCCGGTGCCTCGTCGCTGGGCGAGGACACGCGGCTGGTGGGCTCGTTCCGGGCGCACGGGCTGGTCGTCCCGGTGTGGGACCTGCCGACGGGCGTCTCGGCGGACGAGGTCGAGAAGCCGGCGGCGGCCTTCGGCGAGCGGCTGGCCGAGGCGCTGGAGCGGACGGCCCCGCTGACGGCGGAGGAGCGGCGGGCGCGCAGCGGTTTCACCAACCGGCAGATCACCCTGAGCTGACCGGTCTCCCTTGCCGGCGGCGGCAGTTCGGGCCATCGTCCCCACCGGGTGATCCTGGTCACAGCCGCTGCCGGCCGGGCCCGGAACCCGGGCCTGAACCCGTACCCCGGATTTGCGTACGGGCGAAGTCTTGTTACCGTTTAAACAGTCCGGTCGCTGGTGCATCCCCCGTCGCCAGCGACCGGACGTTTCCATGTCCGGGTCGGTTGTCCGGCTCAGTGCCCGGATCCGCTGCGCAGCAGCGGGTGTTCCCCATCCTGCTCGGCGATCTCCGCCACCGCCATGTACGGCTCCGCCGCCCCCGCCACCGTCGGCTCACGCGGCGTCTCGCAGTTCCCGCTTCCCCGGTCCGCGGTGATGGCGCACCGCACCTGCACCGTGCGGCCGTCGGGCAGCATGAGGGTCAGCACGCCGTCCAGGGGCCGGCCCGTGGAGTTGCTGTAGTACGTGCGCGCCCAGGTGTCGCCGTCCTCGCCGATGGTGCAGGTCTGCGCCTCCAGGCCCTGCGGTGAGGTGAGTTGGGGCCCGCAGGATGCGGTCTGGCGTTCGGATCCGGCCAGCTTCGGCAGGCTGTCGAAGACACTGGAGTCGCTTGACAGCGGCTTGCCGTCGGTGATGGCCGTCGTCAGGTCCATGGGCACGGCGGGGAGGACGGGCCCGGCGGTGGCGCCGGTCAGGGGCAGCATCGCGGCGACCGCCACGACCGTGGCGAGGGCGGCCATCCGCAGGTTCGGCGCACGCATCATGCACAGAACATAGCGGGAGAAACGGACATGCGACGGGGGCCGTTGCCCGTTCCCCGGGCAACGGCCCCCGCTCTTACCCGAACGAGTGACGACCGACCGCGGCGGCGGCCGTCACGCACCTTCTCCGAGCCCCGCCGCGGGGCACCGGTCAGTACGAGAGCCGGCTGCCGTCCGGCGCCGTGCGCCCCGCCTGCACCAGGGTGTCGACGACCACCCGCACACTGGGCAGCCACGGTGCCCGGTCGCCCGGGTCCACCACCGGCTGCCGGACCCAGCGGGCCCCCGCGGTGCCGCCGGATCCGGCCGGGGAGGGCGGCAAAAGCAGGTAGCCGCCCTCGCCGTGGTACCGCAGCGAGGTCGGGACCCACTCGTGGCGGTCGAGCAACTCCCCCAGTTCCTCCAGGGAGTACGGCTCCACCAGTACCGCCAGGCGCGTGGGGGTGGCCACGACCGGGCCGGTGCGCACCCCCAGCTTGTCGAAGACGCCCAGCGCCCGCGCCCCCGCGACGGCCGGCAGGCTCACCGCCGAGACCCGGTCGCCCGTGGCGAGCACGAGCGGCTGGTCCGGCCGCCGCGTCCACCACCAGCGGACCATCCGTGGATCGCGGGTCGCCGCGAGGAGGCCCGGATCGTGCGGATGGGCGCCCGGCACCGGACAGTCGGGACGCAGACAGGCGCATCCGCCGCCTGCGTCCGTACCGGCTCCGGGTACCACGGGCCAGTGCCACCGTTCGGCGCATGTGAGCGCCGCACGCAGCAGCTCGGGACTGCTCTTGCGTCGCTTTCCGAGGATCTCGCGCATCTGCGCTCGTTCCTTTCCGTTAGCGCTCAGGGATCTGCCCATGACACAACGTAATCTGGAACACACCGCTTACGAGGCAGCGCATCACGTCTCGAGCCGAGCGTGGAACCTGGCGGGGGGTGGCGCACACTGGCGCTTGTTCGTCCTGCGGAGTGCTGGGAACTGCTGCGTGTGCTTGCGTTTGCTGCTCTGTGCGGTCCCGCCGGCCGTGCAACAACCCCGCCACGGGGAGGGAGGGTCGACCGTCTCCATCTACGACGCCCTGGCAGGGCGCCGGGTTCCTGAGGCCGCCAACTCCCATCCCGTACGTACCCACTGCGACGGATATGACGCGCTGTCGAACCCCTTCAGTCGACAACTAATTGTGGCACGCGGTGCCCTTTTTCGGCCATAGTCCTGCATCTCCTCGGACTCGCCGACACCAGCCCATCTACCTGGGCAATCCTGGACACACCCACGAGTAGGCGGTAGAAGGGAATCCCTTGACAGCGGCGCAGCACGAGCTTGGGGGTTTGCGATGCTATTGACGGAAATGCGCTGCTCTGCGGAGGCGTCGCCGCGTCACGACGAAAAGCGTGAAAGCCGGCGGCCATGAGCGCGGCGCGCCTACCGAAAGTGGCCGGAATCGACCCACCCATTCCGGCACCGGCGCACACTGCCTCCCCCACGGTCGAACAGCAATGCCCGCCGGGTGACCCGAACGCGCATTCCGCGACGCCGGATCCGGCCGACCCGCTCGCGGCCGCCCAGGACCGGCTGGCCTCCTGGGTCTCGGACCTGACCACCCTGCACGAGCTCACCGAGCGGCTGGCCGGGACCGCGACGCTGCAGGACGCGCTGCGGGAACTGCTGCGCGCCGGCGGCGCCTTGGTCGGCGCCCGGCGCGGTCTGGCCGCCGTCTCCCCCGTCGACCGGATGGGTCCGCCCACCGTCGTCGGCCTCGGTCTCGGACCGGCCGAACTCGGCGCGCTGGAGACCGTCCCGCTGCCCGCGGCACCCGAGGCGGTGCCCGCGGAGGAGATCCACACCGACCTGTGCCGCGAGCCCGGGATCGGCCGGCGCCACCGCGAGGTCGCCCTGCGCCTCGGCTTCGGCGCCAGCTACGCCCTGCGCCTTTCCGCCGACTCCGCCGGCCGGCTGGGCTCGGCACTGTGGTTCTACGACGAGCCCGCCGAACCCGGCGAGCGCCGGCGCCACCTCATCGGCCTGTACTGCCGCCACGCCGCCGAGCATCTCGCCCGGCTGCTCGAACTCGACCGGAGCCGCGCCACCGTCGCCACGCTCCGCGAGGAGCTGCTGCCGACCCGCCTGCCGCGGGTCCCGGGGGTCCGGCTGGCCGTGCGGCACCGCCCGGCCGCCGGGGGCGGCGGCGACTGGTACGACGCCCTCCCGCTGCCCGAGGGGGCGCTGGGGCTGTCGGTCGGCGGGGTGAGCGGCGGCGGCATGAGCGCGGTCGCCGCGATGGGACGGCTGCGGGCCTCGCTGCGGGCGTACGCGGTGATGGAGGGCGAGGACCCGGTCGCGGTCCTTTCCGACCTGGAGCTGCTGCTGCGGCTGACCGAGCCCGCCCGGTCGGCGACGGCACTGTTCGCCTATGCCGAGCCGGCCTCCCGGAAGGTCGTGGTGGCCGGCGCCGGGCACTGCCCCCCGCTGGTCGTCGGCGCGCACCGGGTCGAGTACGTGGAGACCTCGCTGTCCGCGCCGCTGGGCATGCTCAGCTGCTGGGAGGCGCCCAGCGTCGAGTTCCGGGCGCTGGCCGGCGAGACCGTGCTGCTCTACACCGACGGCCTGCTGCACCGCACCGGCGATCCCGTCGACCGCGCCTTCGCCCGCCTGCACGCGGCCGCGGCGTCCGCCCCGCGGAGCGCCCGGGACGACCCGGCGCAGCTGGCGGAGCACGTCCTGCACACCATGCTCCCCGACGACCACGAGGACCCCCACCCGACCGAGGACGTCGTCCTGCTCGCCGCCCGCTTCGACTGAGCCCCGGCGGGGACCGCAGCCGGCCGTCTTCCGCGCCCACTTACGATGGGGTGGTCTACAGCGAGGAGGCACGACGTGGTCGAGGACCGCGCTCCGGAGACCCCGGAAGGCGACGAGCCCATCAAGCGGCGGAAGAACGGCCTGTACCCGGCCGTCTCCGACGAGCTCACCGAGGTGATGAAGTCCGGCTGGGCCGACACCGAGCTGCGCGATCTGCAGCCGATCGAGCAGGCACCGTACGCCGCCAAGCGGCGCGCGGCGCTGTCCGCCCGCTTCCCCGGCGAGCGGCTGGTGGTACCGGCCGGCAACCTGCGCACCCGCGCCAACGACACGGAGTACCCCTTCCGTGCCGCCAGCGAGTACGTGCACCTCACCGGCGACCAGACCCAGGACGCCGTCCTGGTCCTGGAGCCCAACGGTGACGGATCTCACGACGCCACCGCCTACCTGCTCCCCCGCTCCTCCCGGGAGAACGGCGAGTTCTGGCTGGACGGCCAGGGCGAGCTGTGGACGGGCCGCCGCCACAGCCTGACCGAGGGCGAGGTCCTGCTGGGCCTGCCGTGCGCCGACGTCCGCAAGGTCGCCGACGTGCTGCGCGAGGCCACCGGCCCGGTCCGGGTCGTCCGCGGCTACGACGCCGGCATCGAGGCGGCGCTGACCGACAAGGTCACCGCCGAGCGCGACGCCGAGCTGAAGGAGTTCCTGTCCGAGCTGCGGCTGGTCAAGGACGAGTGGGAGATCGGCGAGCTGCAGAAGGCCTGCGACTCCACCGCCCGCGGCTTCGAGGACGTCGTCCGGGTCCTCGACAAGGCCGAGGCGACCTCCGAGCGCTACATCGAGGGAACGTTCTTCCTGCGCGCCCGCGTCGAGGGCAACGACGTCGGCTACGGCTCCATCTGCGCGGCCGGCCCGCACGCCTGCACCCTGCACTGGGTGCGCAACGACGGCCCGGTCCGCCCCGGCGACCTGCTGCTGCTCGACGCCGGCGTGGAGACCCACACCCTCTACACCGCCGACGTCACCCGCACGCTGCCCGTCAACGGCACGTACACCGACATCCAGCGGAAGATCTACGACGCCGTGTACGACGCCCAGGAGGCCGGCATCGCCGCGGTCCGCCCCGGCGCGGCCTACCGCGACTTCCACGACGCCGCCCAGCGGGTGCTCACCGAGCGGCTCGTCGAGTGGGGCCTGCTGGAGGGCCCGGTCGAGCGCGTCCTCGAGCTCGGCCTGCAGCGCCGCTGGACGCTGCACGGCACCGGCCACATGCTGGGCCTGGACGTCCACGACTGCGCCGCCGCCCGCACGGAGACCTACGTCAACGGCACGCTGGAGCCGGGCGTGGTCCTCACCGTCGAGCCGGGTCTGTACTTCCAGGCCGACGACCTGACCGTGCCGGAGGAGTACCGGGGCATCGGCGTCCGCATCGAGGACGACATCCTCGTCACCGAGGACGGCAACCGGAACCTCAGCGACGGCCTGCCGCGCCGCTCCGACGAGGTCGAGCGCTGGATGGCGGCCCTCAAGGGCTGACCCCGCCACCCGGACGGACGGCCGGGGCGCACGGACCTCCGTGCGGCCCCGGCCTCCGTGCGTCAGGAGACCTTGAGCAGCGAGTCGTCCCGCCACTTGAGGATCTTGTCGAAACTGACCACCGCCCCGTGTCCGGGACGGTTGTGGAAGTGGACGTGGTCCACCAGGGCCTCGATCAGGAAGAGTCCGCGCCCGTGCTCGGCGTGCTGGTCCTTCTTCGCCAGCGGGCGTACGGAGTGGTGCGTACGGCGCAGGTCCGGGGCGAAGCCCGGGCCGGAGTCCGCCACCTCGATGCGGCAACGGTCGCCCTCGATGCGGGCCGTCACCCGGTACTCGCCGTGGGCGGCGTGCTCAACGGCGTTGGCACAGGCCTCGGTGAGGGCGACGGACAGGTCGTAGGAGATGTCCGGGTCCACCCCGGCCGTCTCCATCGTCCCCAGCAGGAGCCGGCGGGCGAGCGGAACGCTCGCAGCCTCGCGCCGCAAATGGAGGGACCACCAGATGCTCATGCTCAGCCTCCTGGCTGCGGCTCGACATACCGATACGTATTGCCCCGAAACACGGTCGGTAAGCGTGGCGTTGACGTGATGCCAGCCATACGGCGGATGCCCCCGCTCCACAGGCGGGTGTAGGAACGGCACCGGACGCCATAGCACAGACCGGCGTGTTCCGGGCCCCGCCGTTCGCAAGAGGGGTGCGCGGTGAGAGGATGACGCCCGTCATGTCTTCTCCCGTGCGCGCCGGCGCCGATCTGCGACTGCTGCGGGCCGCGGTGTTCACCGCGGTCTGCGTCGTGCTGTCCGCGGGCGCGCACATGCTGGCGTCGGGCCACGGGGTACCCGGCTGGACGCTGGCTGCGGGCTGGCTCGCCGTCTTCGCCTTCGCCACCCCGCTCGCCGGGAGGGAGCGCTCCACACCGGCCATCGCGACCGGTCTCGCCGGCGGACAGCTCGTGCTGCACGTGCTGTTCAACCTGGGCGGGATCTGCGGTGGCGGCGGGGTGGCCGAGATCGCCGGACGGCTGCTCTGCGACGAGCGGGTGACCGAGCTGCCCTCCCACGTGCACACCGTGGCCGGAACGAGCCACATGGCGGGTATGCCCGGGATGGCCGTGATGCCCGGCATGTCCCCCGCGGCCGCCGAGAGCACGATGCTCTCCTACAGCCTCCCCATGCTGCTCGGGCACGCGGTCGCCGCGGTGACCGCCGGCTGGCTGCTGCGCCGCGGCGAGGCCGCGCTGTGGCGGCTGGTCGCGCTGTCGGTCCGGGGGCTGGCCGAGCTGTCGGGCGGCGCCCTGCGCCATGCCGTCGCGCTCGTACGCCTGCTGCTGACGGGCAGCCCGGCCACGCCCTGCGCCGTCCCCGGCGCGGGCCGCACCGACGGCTCCGCCCCCGTGCCGCGCACGGTGCTGCTGCGGCACAGCCTGGCCCGGCGGGGTCCGCCGGCGCACGCCCTCGCGGCCTGAACGCGACCCGCTCCACCGACGTATGAGGGCGGAAGTCGCGCGCGCCGCACGCGTGCCATCCGCCACCTTTCCTCCGTCACCGTGGAGTCTCCGCATCATGAACACCGTCATGCGCCGCGCCACCGCCCTCGCCGCCGTCACCGGGGCGGCCGTCCTCGCCACCGCCGTCCCCGCCTTCGCGCACGTGAGCGTCCAGCCCGGCAACGCCGCCAAGGGCGGCTACAGCACGGTCGCGTTCAAGGTCCCCAACGAGGACGACAAGGCGTCGACGATCAAGGTCGAGGTCAACCTGCCGGGCGACCACCCGATCGCCTCCGTCTCCGTCCAGCCGGTGCCCGGCTGGACGGCGCAGATCACCAAGACCAAGCTCAAGACCCCGCTGAAGACCGGGCACGGCGACCTCACCGAGGCCGTCACGAAGATCACCTGGAGCGGCGGGAAGATCAAGCCCGGCGAGTTCCAGCAGTTCCCGGTCTCCCTGGGCCCGCTGCCCGAGGACACCGACCAACTGGTCTTCAAGGCGCTGCAGACGTACGACAACAAGGACGTCGTGCGCTGGATCGAGGAGCAGCAGAAGGGTGAGGAGGAGCCGGAGCACCCGGCGCCCGTGCTGACCCTGGCCGACGCCGCGGACGACGGCCACGGCCACGACGACGCCACCTCGGACGACAAGAAGGACGACGCCAAGGCCGAGGCGGTCTCGGCCACCGGCGACGCCGCCACCGAGAAGGCCGCCTCCGCCGACGCCGGTGACACCACGGCCCGGGTGCTCGGCATCGTCGGCATCGTCGTGGGCGTGCTCGGCGTCGCCTTCGGCGTGGTGGCCGGCCGCCGCCGCGGCAAGGGCACTCCGTCCGCCTGACGCACCATCGCCGGGGCGGCCGCCGCGCACGCACCGCGGCCGTCCCGGCGCCGCACCGAATTCCTGGGGAACCCCTGATGCGTACCACCCTCAGGGCGGCAGCCTCGGCCGCCGCCGTCGCCGCTCTCGCCCTGACCCTCGCCGCCTGCGGCGGCTCCGACGGCGGGACGGACGCCTCCGGCGCCGGGCCCGTCGTCTCCATCGACGCGACACCGAAGGCCGCCACCGTCCTCGACACGCCGTTCGAGAAGCCGGACATGGTCCTCACGGACACGCACGGCAAGACGTACGACTTCACCGAGCGGACCAAGGGCCGGCCGACCCTGCTCTTCTTCGGCTACACCCACTGCCCGGACGTCTGCCCGACGACGATGAGCGACATCGCCATCGCCAAGTCGAAGCTGCCCGCGGCCGAGCAGGACCGGCTCGTCGTCGTCTTCGTCACCACCGACCCCGAGCGCGACACCCCGAAGCGGCTCGGCGAGTGGCTGGGCGCGCAGGACAAGTCCTTCGTCGGCCTCACCGGCGACTTCGCCACCATCGAGGCGGGCGCGCGCTCGCTCGGCGTGGACGTGGAGAAGCCGGTGAAGGAGAAGGACGGCAGCATCACCGTGACGCACGGCGCCCAGGTCATCGCGTACTCGCCGAAGGACGACAAGGCGCACGCGCTGTACATGTCGGGCACGACGTCCGAGGAGTTCGCCGCCGACCTGCCGAAGATCATCGCGGGGCGGACCCCGTGACCCGCTCCCTGCGGCGGATCCCCGTGGCGGCGGCCCTGGTGCTGCTCGGCGCCACGGCCTGCTCGGGGTCGCCCGACGGCCCCGAACTGAAGGTGAGCGGCGCCTACATCCCGCAGCCCGCGCTGGCGGACATGGCGGCCGGCTACTTCACCGTCGCCAACACCGGCGGCCGGGACGCCCGGCTGACCTCCGTCACCAGCGACCTGTCCGGCGACATCACCCTGCACAGCACCGAGGACAACCGGATGCGCCGGGTGACCTCGTTCACCGTCCCCGCGGGCGGGCGGCTCACACTCGCGCTCGGCGGCAACCACCTGATGCTGACGGACCTGGAGCACAAGCCCGTGGCCGGCGAGCGGGTGTCGCTCCGGCTGCATTTCGACGATGCCGACACCATCGACGTACGGGTACCGGTCAAGCCCGCAGGCTACCGCCCGGGGGACTGAGGAGAGCGCCATGAGGGTGATGACGAAGTCCGCGCTGCGCCTGCTGGCCGTGCCGCTCGCCGTGCTCGGCCTGCTGTTCGGCACCGCCGCGCCGGCGTCCGCGCACGCCGCGCTGGTCGGCTCCGACCCGGCCCAGGGATCGGTCGTCAAGACCGCGCCGGCGCAGGTGCGGCTGACCTTCTCCGAGGGCGTGCTGCTGTCGAGGGACGCCATCCGGGTCCTCGGCCCGGACGGCGAGCGCGCCGAGACCGGCGACGCGAACGACGCCGGCCGGGGGAACACCACCGCGGCCGTCGCCCTGCGCCCGGGCCTCGGCAACGGCACGTACACCGTCGCGTGGAAGGCCGTCTCGGCCGACAGCCACCCGGTGGCGGGCGCCTTCACCTTCTCCATCGGCGCGCCCTCCAAGACCTCGGTCGCGCTGCCCACCCAGGAGGTGGGCGGGGGCGCCGTCGGCACCCTGTACGACATCGCCCGCTACGCCGCCTACCTCGGCTTCGCGCTGCTGATCGGCGCCGCGTTCTTCATCGGCGTGTGCTGGCCGGACGGCGCGCGGACGCGGCCGATGCGGCGGCTGGTGGCCACCGGCTGGGCCACGATGGTCGCCGCGACGATACTGCTGCTGATGCTGCGCGCCCCCTACGCCAACGGGGGCACGCTCGGCGACGCCTTCGACCTCGGCGGCGTACGGGACGTCCTGGACACCCGGCCCGGCGCGGCGCTGCTGTCCCGGCTGCTGCTGCTCGCCGCGGGCGCGGTGTTCATCGCGGTGCTCTTCGGCAGCTGGGCCAAGCGGGAGGACCCGGTCGAACGGCAGGACCTCGCCTGGGGCCTGGCCATCGGCGGCACGGTCGTGTCGGTCGGCCTGGCCGCCACGTGGGCCATGGCCGAGCACGCCTCGGTCGGCATCCAGGCGTCGGTGGCGATGCCCGTCGACATCGTGCACCTGCTGGCCATGGCCGTCTGGCTCGGCGGCCTCACCGCGCTGCTGGCCGCCCTGTGGGGCGGGCATCGGGTGGAGCGGGCCACGGTGCGGCGATTCTCGAGGATCGCCTTCGGGGCGGTGGTGACCCTGGTCGTCACCGGCGTCTACCAGTCCTGGCGTCAGCTCGGCTCCTGGGACGCGCTGGTGTCGACCGGCTACGGGCAACTGCTGCTCGTCAAGGTCGGCCTGGTCATCCTGCTGGTGGAGCTGGCCTGGCTGTCCCGCCGCTGGACCGCGCGGCTCGGCGAGACGGCCGTCCGCGGCAGGGCGGCCGCCGTCGCCCAGCCCGTCGCCGCGGGACGCAAGGGCGCGGGCGGCGGGGGCGGCGACGCCTCCGAGCGCGCCGGGCAGCTGGCCCGGCAGGAGGCGGCGCTGGCCAAGGAGCGCGCCCGCAAGGAGCGCGACGGCGACGCCGAGCGCACCGGCCTGCGCAAGTCGGTGCTGGCGGAGGTGGCCGTCGCGGTCGTGGTGCTGGCCGTCACGACACTGCTGACCGGCACCCAGCCGGGCAGGGCCGCCGAGGAGGGCGCGGCGCAGCAGGCGTCGGCACCGGTGTCCGAGGTGCCCGAGCCGCTGGACGTGAGGATCCCGTTCGACACCGGGGGCACCGACGGCAAGGGCGAGGCGGAGGTGACCATGGATCCGGGCGGCATCGCCGAGAACGAGCTCCACCTGCTGGTCACCGCCCCCGACGGCCGGGCCTTCGACGTCCCCGAGGTGCAGATCTCCTTCACCCTGAAGTCCAAGAAGATCGGGCCCATCCCGGTGACGCTGGGGAAGGTCGACACGGGGCACTGGAGTGCCGCGAACGTCCAGATCCCGGTCCCCGGGGAGTGGACGATCGCCGTCACCGTCCGGACCTCGGACATCGACCAGGTCACCCGCACCAAGGTAGTGAAGATCGGCTCATGAACGACCGCCCTCAGGACCTCTCGCGGCGCCGGCTGCTCGGCACCGCGGGCGCGGCGGGCGCCGCGGGACTGCTCGTGGGCGGCGCCTCCGGCGCCGTCACCGCGCATGCGACACGGGACGAGGCCACCGCGCTGACCTCGGTCGGCGCCACGGCCGTCCCCTTCCACGGCACCCACCAGGCCGGGATCACCACCCCGCTGCAGGCCCGCGGCCACCTCGTCGCCTTCGACCTGGCCGCGGGGTCCGGCCGCAAGGGCGCCGCGGCCCTGCTGCGCCGCTGGTCCGCGGCGGCCGAGGCGATGACGGAGGGCCGGGCGCCCGTGGGCGACAACCAGGTCGCCCTGGACGCCGGGCCGTCCTCGCTCACCGTCACCTTCGGCTTCGGCCGTACCTTCTTCACCAGGACGGAGCTGACCGGGCGGCTGCCGGAGGCCCTCGCCCCGCTGCCGGACTTCGCCTCCGACGCGCTCGACCGCCGGCGCAGCGACGGCGACCTGTGGATCCAGATCGGCGCGGACGACGCCCTGGTCGCCTTCCACGCGCTGCGCGTGCTGCAGAAGGAGGCCGCGGGCACGGCCTCCCTGCGCTGGCAGATGAACGGCTTCAACCGCACGCCCGGCACGACCGCCGAGCCCCGTACCGCCCGCAACCTGATGGGCCAGGTCGACGGCTCCAACAACCCGCGGCCCTCCGACCCCGACTTCGACGCGCGCGTCTTCGTCCCCGCCGCCGGCTCCCCGCAGTGGATGGCGGGCGGCTCCTACGTGGTCGTCCGGCGCATCCGCATGCTGCTGGACACCTGGGACAACCTGCCCCTGGAGCGCCAGGAGAAGGTGATCGGGCGCCGCAAGGCCGACGGCGCGCCGCTGTCCGGCGGCACCGAGGCGAGCAGGCCCGACCTCGACAAGATCGGCCCGGACGGCCGTGCCTTCGCGATCGCCGCCGACGCGCACGTCCGCGTCGCCGCCCCGGCCTCCAACAGCGGCGCGGCGATGCTGCGGCGGGGCTACTCGTACCACGACGGCTACCGCGACGACGGCGCGCCGGACGCCGGGCTGCTCTTCGTGGCCTGGCAGGCCGACCCGCTGAAGGGATTCGTGCCGGTGCAGCGCAAGCTCGACCGGGGCGACGGCCTGTCGCGCTTCCTGCGCCACGAGGCCGGCGGGCTCTTCGCGGTCCCGGGCGGCGCGGCGCCGGGCGAGTACGTGGGCCAGCGGCTGCTGGAGTCCTGAGGAAGGGCGCCGTTGCAGGGCCTAGGCTGACAGACATGTCGCCGGCGAGCCGTTACACCTATCTCGGCCCTGAGGGCACGTTCACCGAGGCCGCGCTCCGGACGCTGCCGGAGGCGGCCACCCGCGAGCTGGTGCCCATGGTCTCGGTGCAGGCCGCGCTCGACGCGGTGCGCTGCGGGGAGGCCGCGGCCGCCCTGGTGCCCATCGAGAACTCGATGGAGGGCGGCATCACCGCGACGCTGGACGAACTGGCGGCGGGCTCCCCGCTGATGATCTACCGCGAGGTGCTGCTGCGCATCGCGTTCGCGCTGCTGGTCCGCCCGGGCACGGGGTTCGGGGACGTCAAGACGGTGACGGGCCACCCGGCGGCCCAGGTGCAGGTGCGCAGGTGGCTGTCGGCGCACCTGCCGGAGGCCGCGTGGGAGTCGGCGGCGTCGAACGCCGACGGCGCCCGGCTGGTGGCGGAGGGCCGGTACGACGCGGCGTTCGCCGGTGAGTTCGCGGCGCCGACGTACGGGCTGGAGCCGCTGGCCACGGAGATCCACGACGCGGCGAACGCCGAGACCCGCTTCGTACTGGTCGGCCGTCCGGCCCGGCCGGTCGCGCCGACCGGCGCCGACAAGACCTCGGCGGTGTTCTGGCTGGGCGACGACCACCCCGGCGCGCTGCTGGAACTGCTGCAGGAGTACGCGGTGCGCGGGGTGAACCTGATCCGCATCGAGTCGCGGCCCACCGGTGAGGGGATCGGCCGGTACTGCTTCTCGGTGGACTGCGAGGGGCACATCACCGAGCGCCGGGTGGGCGAGGCGCTGATGGGCCTGAAGCGGATCTGCCCGCAGGTGCGTTTCCTCGGCTCCTACCCGCGCGCGGACGAGGTGCCGCCGCAGCAGCGCAAGGGGACCACGGACAAGGAGTTCACGGCCGCGGCGGACTGGCTGGGCCGCGCCCTGGACGGGCGGGTCTGAGGCGTTCGCGCGCCGCTTCACGGGGCCTCCGGTGAACAACCGGTGGCCCCTTCGGTTGTCCACCGGGTTATCCACAGGCCTCTGCCGCGGGCTGGGGATAAGTCGACAGAACAAGTCGCCCAATGAACCGCCAGATCGACAAATCGGCACACTCGCGCCAAGTGGGTCCACAGGCCCCCAGGTCATCATTCGTCATCCCAATACCTTCGAACAACTCGATAGAGGGAAGAGTTCTCACTCGAAAGTGAGTGTTAAGAGGGTTTGGACCGGGAATCCATGCCCCCGCACCCACCCCGCGGAATGATCAAGTCCATCTTCCACAGCCCATCCACACCCGCTGTGGACAAGTGACGGGGAAACCCCTCCCCCTGTGGATAACCCTCCGCTCCGGACCTGCCCCAACTGCCTTTGTCCACAGGCCACATGCCCTCCCCGGAGGGACGCGAAGAATTCGGTTGACGGTAACCGACCCGCCATTGTCGGCCGTACGGCATTTCCCGCGACCCCCTTTCGAAGCGGACATAACGCCCCATAAAGCACTTAACTTGTCGCGTCCGCACCCGGCGCACCGGTAGCCTGTTCCCGTGATTGACCTTCGCCTGCTTCGTGAGGACCCCGACCGTGTGCGCGCCTCCCAGCGCGCCCGTGGAGAGGACGTCGCGCTCGTCGACGCCCTGCTCTCCGCCGACGAGCGGCGCAGGTCGTCCAGTACCGGCTTCGACGAGCTGCGCGCGGAGCAGAAGTCGCTGGGCAAGCTGGTCGGCAAGGCCCAGGGCGAGGAGCGGGCCGAGCTGCTGAAGCGGGCCGAGCAGCTCAAGGCCGCCGTCAAGGCCGCCGACGCCGAGCAGCACGAGGCCGCCGAGGAGGCTCAGCGCCTGCTGCTGCAGCTCGGCAACATCGTCCACCCGGACGTCCCCGTCGGCGGCGAGGAGGACTTCGTCGTCAAGGAGGTCGTCGGCAGCCCGCGCGACTTCGCCGGTGAGGGCTTCGAGCCCAGGGACCACATCGACCTCGGCGAACTGCTCGGCGCCATCGACGTCGACCGCGGCGCCAAGGTCTCCGGCTCGCGCTTCTACTACCTGACCGGCGTCGGCGCGCTGCTGGAGCTGGCCCTGGTCAACGCGGCCGTCGCACAGGCCACCGCGGCCGGCTTCACCCCGATGCTGACCCCGACGCTGGTCAAGCCGGAGGCCATGGCCGGCACCGGCTACCTCGGCCAGGTCGAGGACGACGTGTACTACCTGGAGAAGGACGGCCTGTACCTGGTCGGCACCTCCGAGGTCCCGCTCGCCGCGTACCACATGGACGAGATCATCGAGGCGTCCAAGCTGCCGCTGCGCTACGCCGGCTTCTCGCCCTGCTACCGGCGCGAGGCGGGTTCGTACGGCAAGGACACCCGCGGCATCATCCGCGTCCACCAGTTCGACAAGGTGGAGATGTTCGTCTTCACCCGCCCCGAGGACGCCGAGGCCGAGCACGCGCGGCTGCTCGAGTGGGAGAAGCAGTGGCTGACCTCGCTCGAACTGCCCTACCGGGTGATCGAGCTGGCCTCGGGCGACCTGGGCTCCTCCGCGGCGCGCAAGTTCGACTGCGAGGCGTGGATCCCCACCCAGGGCAAGTACCGCGAGCTGACCTCGACCTCGAACACCACCGAGTTCCAGGCCCGCCGGCTGTCGGTGCGGCTGCGGGACGAGAACGGCACCCGCCCGCTCGCCACGCTCAACGGCACGCTGTGCGCCATCCCGCGCACCATCGTCGCCATCCTGGAGAACCACCAGCAGGCCGACGGCTCGGTCCGCGTCCCCGAGGTGCTGCGCCCCTACCTGGGCGGCCGTGAGGTGCTGGAGCCGGTCGCCAAGTGACCTCTCCGCTCCCCTACCGTCTGGTCGCGACGGATCTCGACGGCACGCTGCTCGGTCCCGACCACACCGTCTCGGAACGTTCCCGCAAGGCGCTCGCCGCGGCCGTCGCGGCGGGTGCCGGGCACATCGTCGTCACCGGCCGCCCGGTGGCCCGTACGGTGCGCGTCCTGGAGGACCTCGGCTACGAGGGCCTGGCCGTCTGCATGCAGGGCGCGCAGGTCTACCACGCCGGCGAGCGCCGGCTGCTGACCTCGGTCACGCTGGACCGGCAGACCGCCCGTGCGGCACTGGCCAAGATCGAGGCGGAGACCGGCCGGCTGGCCGTGGCGGCGGCGCTCGACGGCGTGGACGGCGACATCGTGCTCGGCCCCGGCTACCGGCTGTTCGACTCCGAGCTGCCGGTCGGCGGCGCGGTGGAGGACGTGGAGGGGCTGTGGGCGTCGCCCGTCAGCAAGCTCTACATCCAGTGCCCGGGGATGAGCGACGACGAGCTCGCGCAGGCCGCTACCGCGGCCGCAGGCGGCCTGGTGAGCGCCGTGATGTCCGGTACGGGCATCGTGGAGCTGCTGCCGCTGGGCCTGTCCAAGGCCCGGGGGCTCTCGCTGGCCGCCCGCCGGCTGGGTGTGACGGCCGCGGAGACCATCGCCTTCGGCGACATGCCCAACGACCTGCCGATGTTCGAGTGGGCCGGCCACGGCGTCGCGATGGGCAACGCCCACGCACTGCTCAAGGCGGCCGCCGACGAGGTCACGGCCTCCAACGGCGAGGACGGGATCGCCCTGGTCCTGGAGCGGCTCTTCCCCGGGGCGTGAGCCCGCGGCACGCGAGGCCGATCAGCAGGGCGATGACGTGCCCGAGGTCGGTGTAGGTGCGGCCCGGGGTCACCAGGGGATACGCGAGAAAGCCCGCGGCGGCGAGCAGGTAGGGCAGCCGCCAGGGCGGTCGCACGCGGTGCGCGAGCACGCCGACGACCCCGGCGAGCCCGTAGCTGACGCCGATGTCGACGGTGCGGGCGAGCGAGGCCGGCAGCCGGTCGGCGTGGATGCCGAGCAGGACGGCCTGCTGGCTGAGGACGCTCGCCCCGACATGGGCCAGGGCGGCGACGCCGAGCCAGCGCCGGGTGCCCAGCCAGCGCTCGGCGGGGGCGTGGACGGCCTCGAAGCAGAGCATGTAGAGCCCGAAGGCCGCCGGGGACTCGGTCCACAGCGCGCTGCCGAGCAGCGCGCGGACCGGCCGGGAGTCCAGCTCCGCCAGGTTCGTGCTGTTCTGTTGCAGCAGGAAGGACCGCAGTTCCGGCGGGGCGGCCGCCATGACGCAGCTGGTCGTGGCGAGGACCAGCAGCCAGATGTGCGTCCCGGGGGTGGAGCGCACCCAGGCACGCACGTCGGGGACGACGACCCGGGCCGCCGCGCCGCGCAGTGCGGAGCGGCGGCGCCCGGTGCCGGCGGTGCCGGCCGTCTCGTCCACTGCCATCCCCTCCATCGTGCGACAGGGGGACGGCGGCTTCAGCGGGTTCAGGCCGCCTTGATCGCGGAGATGTCGAAGGTCAGCTTGACCTTCTCGCTGATCAGGACGCCGCCACCCTCGAGGGCCGCGTTGTAGGTGAGGCCCCAGTCGCCGCGGTTGACGGTCGTGGAGCCCTCGAAGCCGACCCGGAGGTTGCCGTAGGGGTCGATGGCCGATCCGTTGTAGGTGAAGTCGATGGAGACCGGCTTGGTGGTGTCCTTGATCGTGAGGTCACCGTGCATGCGGTAGGTCTCGTCGTCGACCTGCTCGGCGGAGGAGCTGCGGAAGCTGATCTCCGGGTAGGTCGCGGCGTCGAAGAAGTCACCGGTGCGCAGGTGCTCGTCGCGCTGGGTCTGGTTGGTGTCGATGCTGACGACCTTGATCGTGACCTCGGCGGAGGAGTTGGCCGGCTTGCTGCCGTCCAGCTGCAGCTTGCCCTCGTACTCCGCGAACTGGCCGCGCACGGTGGTGACCATCGCGTGGCGCACGGAGAAGCCGACCTCGCTGTGAGTGGGGTCGATCGTGTACTCACCGGTCAGGTGCGCCAGGTCGGCGGACGGCGCGGTGGTGGCGGCGGTCGCGGTGGCTTCGCTCTTGCGGCTGAAGAGACCCATGATGAACTCCTTGGGGACGTGTTGGTTTACGATTCAACCTCCTTCACCGTAACGGCATTCCCTTGAATCTTCAAGGAGTCCTGTGACGTGACCCACTTCCGGGGGACGAAAACGAAGCGCCGGCGGTCCCGCGAACGGGACCACCGGCGGCGGAGCCCGGCGGTGGAGCGCGCGGCGAGCGCGTCGATACGGTGGGCCAGCTCCGGGCTGAACAGCGCAATGAGCAGGCCGAGGGCGGCCAGGAACACGCCCACGGCGAAGAGCAGCGGAGTCTCGGACATCACGCCGCAAATCTGACAATCCGATGTGCGGACGTCAGGGGAGCAGGGCCGCCCGGGCGGAAGAAGACCACCCGGGCGGCTTACGGGACGACAGGCCTCAGGCCGGAACGATCACTCCTCGCCGGCCAGCGTCAGCGAGCGCATCCGCTGCCCCGCGAAGGCGGTCGCGGCGAGGGTGACGCCGACGAGCAGCACCACCGCGAGCGGCAGCCCCACGTCGGAGGTCACCAGGCCCTCACCGGCGATCTTCTGGGCCAGCGCCAGGGCCCACTGCTGCACGCTCAGCGTGCGCGCCCCCGGCACCAGGCTGCCGATCAGCGACTCCCAGATCAGGGCGTAGACCAGGCCGAAGACCACCGCCTGCCGGGTCACCACGCCCAGCAGAAGGAAGATCGCGGCGTACGTGACCGAGGCGACCGCCGCCGCGGCGGTGAACGCGACCGCGATGCCCTGGCTGTTGCCGTTGAGGATGAACCCGGCGATCAGGGTCGGCACGGCCGAGAAGACCACCGACACCGCGATCGCGACCAGCAGCTTGGTGACGATGATCGTCGGCCGCCGCACCGGCTTGGCCAGCAGGTAGATGATCGAGCCGTCGTCGATCTCCGGCCCGATGGCGCCGGTGCCGGCGATCACGCCGACCAGCGGCACCATCGTCGCCAGCGCGAAACCGCCCAGCACCGAACTCGCGATGGAGTCGTCGGCGCCGACCAGCACCCGCACCGCCACGGAGATCAGGATCAGCAGCGCGGGCAGGGCGAACAGGACCAGGGCCCGGCGGCGGCCCAGCAGCCCCCGGTAGGTCAGCCTGGCCACGGTGGGATTGAACATCGGAGCTCCTTACAGCCGTGTGCCTACGCCGTGACCAGGTAGGAGAAGACGCTCTCCAGGGACTCGTCGGACGGCGAGACCGTGTAGAGCCGGATGCCCCGCTCCCGCGCGACGCGCGGCAGCAGCTCGGTGAAGCCGGCGAAGTCGATCGCCTGGATGCGCAGCGCCCGCTCCTTCCAGTCCAGCTCGATGGCGGCCGTGGACCCGTCCGCGATGAGCGCGGCGGCGAGCGCCCGGTCGTCGCTGGAGCGCACCAGGTAGCGGTGCGGCCGGTCCGTCATGAGCCGGCGGATCTTGCGGAAGTCGCCCGAGGCGGCGTGCCGGCCGGCGACGACCACCTCGATGTGGCTCGCCAGCTGCTCGACCTCCTCCAGGATGTGCGAGGAGAACAGCACCGTGCGGCCCTCGGCGCCCATCCGCCGCAGCAGCTCCATCAGGTGCAGCCGCTGCCGGGGGTCCATGCCGTTGAAGGGCTCGTCCAGCAGCAGCACCGACGGGTCGTGCACCAGCGCGGAGGCCATCTTGGCGCGCTGCCGCATGCCCTTGCTGTACGTGGCGACCGGGCGGTCCTGGGCGAACTCCATCTCGACCGTGGCCAGGGCGCGAGCCGCCGCCGCCCCCGGGTCCGCCAGCCCGTGCAGTTCCGCGTTGGCGACCACGAACTCGCGTGCCGTCAGGAAGTCGTACATCGCCTCGCGCTCGGGGACGATGCCGATGTGCCGGTACACCTGCTCGTTGCGCCAGACCGTGGCGCCGTCGAGGGTGACCGTCCCGGCCGAGGGGGCCAGGAAGCCGCCCATCATGTTGATCAGGGTGGACTTGCCCGCGCCGTTGGGGCCGAGCAGGCCGGTGACGCCGGGACCGATCGTCATCGTCACGTCGTTGACGGCGACGACGTTGCCGAACCAGCGGGACACATGGTCGATGGACAGGGTGGTCACGACAGTACGGCCTTTCGGTAGCGGCGCATCAGCAGGCCGAAGGAGCCGGCGATCACGGCGAGGAGGACGAGGAGGTAGACCGTGCCGACGACCGCGTCCTTCGGACCCGCGCCCTCGGGGAAGCTGGAGGTCGCGCCCAGCCACCAGGTCTGCGCGCCGTCGATCAGCGTGATCGGCGAGAACAGTCCCAGCCAGCCGATCACGTCGGCGTTGCCGTTGATCGAGGCGACGCCCTGCACGCTGGTCACCGCGCCGTACGAGAGCGTGAACACCGCGATGACCGCGGCGACGCCGAAGCCCCGGCGCGGCGTCAGCGCCGCGATGACCAGGCCGATGCCCGAGAACAGCATCGACAGCAGCAGCGCGGCGAGCATCGCCTTGGCGAAGCCCGCGCTCTGGTCGCTCACGTCGAACTTGGCCAGCAGCGCCCCGATGTACATGACCAGCAGCGGCGTCCCGGTCAGGATGAACAGCGCCGTGGTCAGCGCCGCGAACTTCGACGCGACGTAGTCGACCGCCTCGATCGGACGGGAGAAGTACAGCGGGGTCGTCTTGAACCGCAGGTCGAGCGAGACGGACTGCGGGGCCTGCGCGGCCAGGTAGAGACCGATGACCGCCTGCATGATGATCACGTACTGGGTGTACTCGATCGGCAGCTTGGTCGCCTTGGTGCCGATCGCCACCGCGACCATGATCGCGGCCGGACCGCACATCACGGCCAGCAGGATCATCGGCAGCACCTTGGACTTCGCCGACCGGCCGAGCCCGTACGCGCTGCGCAGGCTCTGGACGTACAGCGACTTGCGCGCGTAGCCACGGCCCAGGCGCGGGCCGTCGTAGTGCCGGTAGCCGATGTCGTGGATGACGTCGGCGGCGGGCGGCCTGCCCTCAAGCTGCGTCATGCTCGTCCCCTCCCCGGAAGATCTCGGCGATGCGGTGCCGGTGCTGCTCCATGCGCACCAGGCCCGTGCCGAGCTCCGCGACCGCGTCGCGGACCGCGTCGTACGTCTCGTCCCCGTCGATGTCGACCATGATCAGCCGGCCGTCCGCGTGCGCGTTGAGCCCGGCGGCGGTCAGCTTCTCCACCAGCTCGTCCTCGTGCTCGGTGACCTCGACGGTGAGCGAGGCGGTCGCCTGGGTGAAGTCGCTGGTCGAGGAGGAGCGCAGGAGGGAGCCGCCGTCGATGACGACGATGTGGTCGCTGGTGCGCTCCAGTTCACCGAGCAGGTGGGAGGTGACCAGCACGGAGATCCCGAACTCGGTGTGCACGCGCCGGATCAGTTCGAGCATGTCGTCGCGGCCGACGGGGTCCAGCCCGTTCGTCGGCTCGTCGAGCAGCACCAGCCGGGGATCGTGGACCAGCGCCTGGGCCAGCTTCACCCGCTGTTTCATGCCCGTGGAGTACCCGCCCATGGGGCGGTACCGCTCCTCGTACAGGCCGACGTGGCGGAGCGTGTCCGCGGTGCGCTCGCGCGCGGCGGACGGCGGCAGCCCCGAGATACGGGCCATGTGGACGACGAACTCCGTCGCCGACACGTCAGGGGGCAGGCAGTCGTGCTCCGGCATGTAGCCCACATGGGCGCGGATCGCCGCGCCCTCTGTCGCCACATCCATGCCCAGGACGGCAGCCCGGCCTTCCGTGGCCGGCGCCAACCCCAGGAGGATCTTGATCAGGGTCGACTTGCCGGCTCCGTTGGCACCGACCAACCCGGTCACGCCGGGTGCGATGTCGACGGTGAGCCGGTCCAGAGCGGTCACCCTCGGGTACCGCTTCGTCAGGCTTTCGGTAGCGATCACAGTCACGCCACGAACCTAGTGGCGCGGGCCACACCCCGTCGTCACTCTGGGGGGCGGTTGTGCGTAGTCCTTGGGGTTGACTTCCCCGTAGGGGAGGCGATGCGGTGCGTCCGTCTTGCCGGGGTTCCTCCTGCGGGTCGCGCGGTTCAGCCGTGGCGGGGCGTCGTCCGGGAGCACGGTCGGCTCCACCGGTCGACCCCGACGGGCCGGACCCCGCGGTGGTGCCGCGTGGCGCTGCGTCGGGTCGTGGGGTGCGGGTGCGGGTGCGGGTGCGGGTGCGGGTGCGGATGCACGGGTGTGCGTGTGCCGCGCTCGCGCGGGGGGTGCGTGGGTGTGCGGTGCTCGATCGTGCGGTACGTCGGTGCGCTGTGCTCGGTCGTGTGGTGCTCGGTCGTGCGGTGCGGGCGTGGGCCTGCTTCGCCGTCGAACGCGGGCGGGCCGGCGACCGGACGGTCCGTGGCCCGCGGATGGTGCCGGGTCGAGCCGGCGGTGACCGTCACAGCCTCGGGGGTGCGGGTCGTCTCCGGCATCCTCGTCCTCGTCCTCGTCCTCGTGCTCGTGCTCTGGGTGGTGCTCCGGGTCGTACTGGGGGCGGTGCTGGGGATGGAGCTGGAGGTGGAGCTCACTGCCGTGCTCCGGCCCGGGCCGGTGTGTGCGCCCGTCGTCCGGGGCGTCCGGACGGTTCCGCTGGAGCGGGCGCCGTGTCCGGCGCCGTGGTGGTGCGTGGAATCCGGGGTCGGGACGGCTTGACGTCCCGTCAACGGGGGCCGTGCGGCACGTCGTACCGGCTGGTCACACGCGTCCGCGGCGGTCATGCGCAGAGCGCCCACTCGCGGCGGGGGGTACGGGCCGGGGCCTCGGTGATGTCGCTCAGCGCGGGGTCGAGGCCGGCGTCGCCGATCGGACGGGTGCGCACGCGGGCCACGGGCGAGGCGCCGTGGGCCTCGGCGCGGATGCGCTGCTTCATCGTCGGCGGCAGGGAGTGGGCGTCGGCCGCGGCGGTCAGGCAGGGCGCCGGGACGAAGGGGACGGACGGCTCGGGCACGACGGGCTCGTCGCGGTACGGCGTGAGGGACGACGGACGCAACGACCGATGCGACGAACTGCGGGACGCGTTGCGGGACGACGGGACCTCGGGTGTGCGTCCGCCGGCTCCGGCACGGAGTCCTGGTTCACCATGGAGCCCTGGTTCGACACGGAGTCCCGGCCCGGACGCGGCGGCGCCCACGGCCACCGGTTGTGGTGCCGGTTCCGTTCGCGGAGCCGGTGCCCAGTGGCGCACCGCCTCGGCGGTGGGCAGGAACCGGGTGCCGGGGACGGCTTCCGGTCGCGGCGCGGCCGGAGCCGTGCTACGCGACGCCGGGACGGCGAACCCGAAGTACGCGACCATCTTGAGCAGGAGCGTCACGAAGACGTCCCAGAACGTCCTGACACGGGTGTTGGCAGCCATGACCTCTCACTTCCTTCGGTGAGTCGGGAGCGACTAATCCGATGATGCGGAAGTGAGCACGAAATCCTCGGTGCCGCACCCCGAGGATGCCGATATTCCGATCAACACCACCCGGGTGGCCGAGCTGTGCCCCGGCCGGCCGCTCCGGCGACGGCCTTTCTGCGAGGCGCGCCCCGAGTTGCGGCTCCCCACCACCGGGGGTATCCGCGGCGTCGGCCGCGGCAAAGACGCCGCCGACGGCGTCCGCAAGGGAGTCCAGGGTCCCGTGGCGTGCGGAGGCGCCGGCCGGCCGGGCGCGGCTCGCCGACGGGTTTCCACCGGACGGCGGCTGCCGCCCTGACCACCCCAGTACTTCGGCCCGGGCGGGCAACAGCCACCCCGTAGGGTGGGGAACATGCGCCTGAGCACTGTGATTCTGCCGATCTACCGCTGGCACGAGCAGGGGCGGAAGGTCTGGCGACGGGCCGAGGAGCTCGGCTTCCACACCGCCTACACCTACGACCATCTGTCGTGGCGGAGCTTCCGGGACGGCCCGTGGTTCGGGGCGGTCCCGACGCTGACGGCGGCGGCCGCGGCGACGGAGCGGATCCGGCTGGGCACGCTCGTCACCTCCCCGAACTTCCGGCACCCGGTGACGCTCGCCAAGGAGCTGATCACCCTCGACGACGTCAGCGGCGGGCGGCTGACGCTCGGCATCGGCGCCGGCGGGGTGGGCTACGACGCGACCGCGCTCGGCCAGGTGGCGTGGACGCCGCGGGAACGGGCCGACCGCTTCGGCGAGTTCGTCACCGTGCTGGACCGGCTGCTGACGGAGCCGGTGGTGAGTCAGGAGGGCGAGTTCTACTCGGCGCACGAGGTGCGGAACATCCCCGGCTGCACGCAGCGTCCGCGGCTGCCCTTCGCGGTGGCGGCGACGGGCCCGCGCGGGCTGCGGCTGGCGGCCCGCTACGGCCAGGCCTGGGTGACCTACGGAGACCCGAAGGGCCCGGCGGACGTGCCCGTGGACAAGTGCCCCGAGGTCGTCTCGCGCCAGTACGACCAGCTGGAGATCGCCTGCGCGGAGATCGAGCGCGACCCGGGCGAGCTCGACCGCGTCCTGCTGACCGGCTCCACGGCCGAGCGCCCGCTGGAGTCGCTCGACGCCTTCGTCGACTTCGCGGGCCGCTACGCGGAGGTCGGCATCACGGAGATCGTGCTCCACTGGCCGGTGCCGGACTCCGTCTACGCGGCGGACGAGAAGGTCTTCGAGCGCATCGCGACCGAGGCGCCGGCCCAGCTCAGTTGAGCCGGCGGCGGGCGTTGCGCCGCCACTGGCCGAGCAGCACGGGCGACGCCGCGGGCGGCGGGCCCGCGGGGCAGACGTCGGAATGGCTGATCCGGCAGGTGTCGGAGGGGACGGTGGCCCGCAGGTTGACCGCCGTGCCGTCACCCGCGACCCGCCAGCGGCGGCCGGCCGGGACGGCCCCCAGGGGCCACTCGCCGGGCTCGACCAGGATCCAGTGTCCTCCGGCGGTGCGGTGGCGGTATGCGGCGCAGGCGCACCGGCCGCAGGTCGTGGCGGTGCCGCCCGCCGGATCGGCGACGGGTATCCCGGCGCGCGCGGCCAGCCGGATGCCGTCCACGACCGTCGGCAAAGCGTCGGCCAGGAGCACCGGTTCCCGGTCGGGCTGCTCTTCACAACGCACAAGGGCCATGGCGTGATGGTGGCAGCAGGCACTGACAACCCGGCACCGGCGACGGCGACGGAGAGTGTGGCGGTCATCGCACTCCGCACCCGCCTGCTGTCATATGCATCCACATGGGGGACCATGGGGCGGTGACCTCAGCCACCCAGCATCCCCGGACCCCGGACGCCACCCTCGCGGCCCCCGCGCCGCGGCTGATCGCCACCGACCTGGACGGCACGCTCCTGCGCGACGACAAGACCGTTTCGGCCCGTACGATCGCCGCGCTGGCGGACGCGGAGGCCGCGGGCATCGAGGTCTTCTTCGTCACGGGGCGGCCCGCACGGTGGATGGACGTCGTCGCCGCGCACACCGCCGGCCACGGCATGGCGATATGCGCCAACGGCGCCGCCGTCTACGACCTGCACCGCGGCAGGCGGCTGCTGGCGGCGTACCCCCTCGACCCGCGGGACGCCCTCGCGGTCATCGCGGCCCTGCGCACCGCCGTCCCCGGCACGGCCTTCGCCGTCGAGCTGACCGGCGGCTTCGCGTACGAGCCGGACTACCCGCCGTACGCCCCCGCCCCCGACGCGGTCGTCGCCCCGGTGGAGGATCTGCTCGACGGCGGGCGGCGGGGCCAGCCCGTGCTGAAGCTGCTGGCCAAGCACCCCTCCATCGACCCGGACGTCTTCCTGCGCACCGCCCGCGCGGTGGCCGGGGAGCACGCCGAGATCACCCGGTCCAGCCCGTCGGCGCTGCTGGAGATCAGCGGCGCCGGGGTCAGCAAGGCGACGACGCTCGCGCGCTGCTGCGCGGACCTCGGCATCTCCGCCGAGGAGGTGGTGGCCTTCGGGGACATGCCCAACGACCTCGCCATGCTGTCGTGGGCGGGCACCTCGTACGCCGTCGCCAACGCCCACCCCGACGTGCTGGCCGCCACGACGCACCGCACCGTGGCGAACGAGGAGGACGGCGTGGCCCGAGTCATCGAGCGGATCCTCGCCGCCCGCTGACCCCTCCGGGCCGGCTCAGAGGGGCGCCTCCCAGGCGAGCGTGGTGCCCTTGCCGTCCGGTCCCGGCCCGAAGATGGACTCGCCGCCCAGCGACTCCGCGCGGCGGGCGAGGTTGCGCAGGCCGCTGCGCCGCCCGGTCTCGGGGATGCCGACGCCGTCGTCGGAGACGATCAGCCGCACGCCCTCGCGGCCGTCGGAGAGCACGGCGGTGGCGTCGAGCACCACCTCGACCCAGGTGGCGCCGGCGTGCCGCTGCACATTGGACAGCGCTTCGCGCAGGGCCGCGACGAGGTTGCGGGCGCTGAGCGCGCCGACCCGGTGGTCGACGGGTCCGACGAAGCGCACGGAGGGCGGGAAGCCGAGGCCGCGGGCGGCGGAGCCGGTCTCGCGCAGCACCTGGGCGCGCAGTCCCGCCGGTGCGTCGTCCCGCGGCTCCTGCTGCAGCGCGAAGATCGCCGTCCGCACCTCCTGGATGGTGGCGTCCAGTTCCTCGACCGCGTGCGCGATGCCCTCCTCGGCGTCGGGCGGCAGCGCCTTGCGCCGCGCCCCCTGGAGCATCAGGCCCGTCGCGAAGAGCCGCTGGATGACCAGGTCGTGCAGATCGCGGGCGATCCGGTCGCGCTCCTCGTACACGGCCAGCCGGTTGCGGTCGCGCTGGGCGCCGGCGAGCAGCAGGGCCAGCGCCGCCTGCGCCGCGAACTGGGTGGCGACAAACCGCTCGTCCTCGGTGAAGCCCGGCACGCCGTGGGCCCTGGGCAGCGCGAGCGCCCCCATCACATGGCCGCTGCTCTGCAGCGGCAGCATCATGCAGGCCCCGAAGCGCGGGGCGATGGCCGTGGTCATCCGGGCGTCGGTCGAGGCGTCCTCCACGAACACCGGCTCGCCCGCCATCAGCGGCGCCACGGGCGGGCTGTCCGCCTCGAGCACCGTGCCGACCAGGCCCGCGGGCTGTTCGGCCGAGACGGCGACCACTTCGAGGCCGCCCTCGACGGTCGGCAGCAGCACCAGGCCCGCGTCGGCCCCCACGAGCGCGCGGGCCTGCTCGGCGACGACGTCGAGCGCGTCGTCGCCCGGTTGTTCGTCCGCCAGCAGCGCGCTGGTGACCGAGCCGACGGCGTCCAGCAGCCTGGCCAGTGGTTCTGCCATACGGCGAGCCTAGGGCGGTGCCGCGTCCTACGCCGTGATCGACTCCGGCTCCGGCGCGCCCAGTGCGTCGGCCGCGCGCTCGCGGTCCAGGCTCCGGCGGAACGGGCCGTCGGCGGCGGCCAGCTCACGGTACGTACCGCGCTGGACGACCCGGCCGCGGTCGAGGACGAGGATCTCGTCGACCTCCTCCAGACCGGTGAGGCGGTGGGTGATCAGCACGGTCGTCCGGCCCGTGGTCGCGGCCAGCAGATCGGCGGTCAGGGCGTCGGCGGTGGCCAGGTCGAGGTGTTCGGCCGGCTCGTCGAGCACCAGGACGGGGAAGTCGGCGAGCAGCGCGCGGGCCAGCGCCAGCCGCTGGCGCTGGCCGCCGGACAGGCGGGTGCCGTGCTCGCCGACCGGGAGGTCGAGGTCCAGGTCGAGCCGGGCGGCGGCGAGCGCCTTCCGCAGTTCCGCGTCGTCCGCGCCGGGGCGGGCCAGGCGCAGATTCTCCCGGACCGTGCTGTCGAAGGCGTGCGCGTCCTGGGCGCACAGGCCGACCATGCGGCGCACCGCGTCGCCGTCGAGGGCCGTGGCGTCGGTGCCCGCGAGGGTGTACGTGCCCTCCTCGACGTCCAGGAAGCGCAGCAGCACGTGGGCGAGGGTCGTCTTGCCCGATCCGGAGGGGCCGACGACGGCGATCCGGCGACCGGGGGTCAGTTCCAGGCCGACGCCGTCCAGCGCGGGCCGGGGCTGCCCCGGGTGGCGGGCGGTGAGCCCGCGCAGCACCAGGGGGTGGGGCCCGGCGGGCGCGGCCGCGGGATGTTCCGGCTCCCGTACGGGCTCAGGGGCGTCGAGCACGTCGTACACGCGCCGCGCCGCCTGCCGGCTGCGCTGCCGGTACTGCGCCGCGAGCGGCAGGGCCGCCACCCCCTCGAAGGCGGCGAGCGGGGTGAGCACGACCACCGCGAGCGCGACCCCTGACAGTCCGCCGTCGGCCACCGCCCGCACACCCGCCCAGGCGCAGACGGTGACGGTGAGTCCGCTGACCAGGGCGCCGAGCCCGGCCCCGAGCGCCGCGCCGGCCGCGGAGCGGGCCGCGATCCGGGTGAGCACCCGGTCCGCCTCGGCCGCCTGGTCGCGGCGCCCGGGCAGGGCCCCTGCGACGGTGAGTTCGGCGGTGCCGGTGAGCACGTCGACCACCTGGGCGGCGAGTTCGCCGCGGGCGGGGGCGAGAGCGCGTTCGGCGCGCCGGGCGAGCGCCGCGGAGGCGGCGGGCACGGCGACGCCGGCGGTGAGCAGCCCCACCGCCAGGGCAGCTCCGGCACCGGGCAGCAGCCACACGGTGAACGCGGCCGCGGCGGTGCCGGTGAGCGCGGCGGCGCCGGCCGGGAGCAGCCAGCGCAGGAAGTAGTCCTGCAGACCGTCCACGTCGGCGACGAGGCGGGAGAGCAGGTCGCCCTGCCGGGTGTCCCGCAGCGCGGCGGGCGCGAGCCGCTCCAGCCGCCGGTACACGGTGACCCTGAGGCCGGCGAGGGCCCTGAAGACGGCGTCGTGCGCGACCAGGCGCTCGGCGTAGCGGAAGACCGCCCGGCCGATGCCGAAGGCCCGGGTCGCGGTGACCGCGACCATCAGGTACAGGACGGGCGGCTGCTCGGAGGCCCTGGATATCAGCCAGGCCGAGGTCGCCATCAGGCCGACGGCGCTGAGCAGGGCGAGGGCGCCGAGCAGCAGCGCGAGGGCGAACCGCGGCCGCAGCGGCGAGGCGATCCGGCGCACGCGGGTCAGCGGCGCGGACCCCGTGGACGACGCGGCGGACGGTGCGGGCACGACGGGGGCCGCACCGAGGGGTTCGGGCGTGGGCGTACCGGCCGCGGCCCGGGACGGGGGCACCGCCGCCGGCACGGCACGCGCCGGGCGGCCGTCGAACCGCACCGTGCGATCCGCCACGGCGAGCAGCGCGGGGCGGTGCACGACGAGCAGCACCGTGCGGCCGGCCGCGAGCCGCCGGACGGCGTCGACCACGGCCGCCTCGGTCTCGCCGTCCAGTGCCGCCGTCGGCTCGTCGAGCAGCAGCAGCGGCCGGTCGGCGAGGAACGCCCGGGCCAGGGCGACGCGTTGGCGCTGTCCGGCGGAGAGCCCGGCGCCGCCCTCCCCGAGGGCCGTGGCGGGGTCGAGGTCCGGGGCGCCGGCGTCCCGGAGCGCGGCGCGGACCTCGGCCGGGCTCGCGTCCGGCCGGGTCAGCCGTACGTTGTCGGCGATGGTCCCGGCGAACAGGTGCGGCCGCTGGGGCACCCAGGCGATCTGCCGGTGCAGGCCGGCCGGGTCGTGCGCGGCGAGGTCGGCGCCGTCGATCAGGACCCGTCCCGAGGTCGGCTCGGTGAAGCCGAGCAGCACGGAGAGCAGCGTGCTCTTGCCGATACCGCTGGGGCCGGTGAGGGCGATCGTCTCGCCGGGGGAGACACGCAGGGAGACCGGGCCGAGGCGGCCCTCGACGGCCGCCTCGTCCAGTGCGACGACCGCGGTCCGCAGATCGGGGGCCGGTACCGTGCCGCGCCGGGGCGGCGTGGTCTCCAGGACGGCGAAGACCTCGTCGGCGGCGGAGAGCCCCTCGGCCGCCGCGTGGTACTGGGCTCCCACCTGGCGCAGCGGCAGGTACGCCTCGGGCGCCAGGACGAGGATGACCAGCCCGGTGTAGAGGTCGAGTTCACCGTGGACCAGCCGCATGCCGACGCCGACGGCGACCAGGGCGACGGAGATGGTGGAGAGCAGTTCCAGGGCGAAGGAGGAGAGGAAGGTGATGCGCAGCGTCCGCATCGTGGCGCGCCGGTGGTCGGCGGTGATGGCGCGGATGGACTCGGCCTGGGCCTTGGCCCGGCCGAAGACCTTGAGCGTGGGCAGGCCCGCGACGACGTCGAGGAAGTGGCCGGACAGCCGGGAGAGCAGCTGCCACTGACGGTCCATGCGGGTCTGGGTGGCCCAGCCGATCAGGACCATGAAGACCGGGATGAGGGGGAGGGTCAGGGCGATGGTGAGCGCCGAGATCCAGTCCTCGGTGACGATGCGGGCGAGGACGGCGGCGGGCACCACGACGGCCAGGCCCAGTTGGGGCAGGTAGCGGGCGAAGTAGCCGTCCAGGGCGTCGATGCCCCGGGTGGCGAGCGTGGTGAGCTCGCCGGTCCGGCGCTCGGTGAGCCCCGCCGGGCCCAGGGCGGTGACCCGCTCCAGCAGCTGTGTGCGCAGCTGGGACTTGACGGCGGCGGAGGCGCGGTGGGCGCACAGCTCGGTGAGCCAGGAGACGGCCGCCCGGCCGGCCGCGACGCCGGCGAGCAGCAGCAGCGGGGTGCGCAGCGCCCCGGCGTCGAGACCGTCCTCGAAACCCCCGACGACGATCTCCGCGACGATCATCGCCTGCGCGATGACCAGGCCCGCGCCGACGAGGCCGAGCAGGACGGAGACGGCGAGGAACACACGGGTCGCGCGGGCGTACCTCAGGAGCCGGGGGTCGACGGGTTTCACGTGAAACAGCTCCTCAGTGCGCTTCGGCGATGTGCTGGGTGCCGATCCGCCTGCGGAACACCCAGTACGTCCAGGCCTGGTAGAGCACCACCAGCGGGGCCGCGATCGCGGCGCACCAGGTCATGATCTTCAGCGTGTACGGGGTCGAGGAGGCGTTCTCCACCGTCAGGCTCCACGCCGGGTCCAGCGTGGAGGGCATGACGTCCGGGAAGAGCACCAGGAAGAGCATCGCCACCGCGGCGACGACGGTGATCCCGGAGAAGGCGAACGCCCAGCCCTCGCGGCCGCGCAGATTGGCGCCCAGCGCGGCGAGCAGCGCCAGCACGGCGACCACCGCGGCCGCCAGGCTCCGGGCGTTGCCGCCGTCGCCCTGCGTCCAGGCCAGGAAGGCGAGTGCGAACACCGCGGTGACCGCTCCGGCGCGGGTGGCGAAGCGGCGGGCACGGGCACGGATGTCGCCGAGGGTCTTCAGCGCCGCGAAGACCGCGCCGTGGAAGGTGAAGAGGCTGAGCGTGACGAGCCCGCCGAGCAGGGCGTAGGGGCCGAACAGCTCCGGGAGCCCGCCGGTGTACTCGCCGGAGGCGTCGATCTCCACCCCGTGCACGATGTCGGCGAACACCACACCCCACAGGAACGCGGGGAGCAGGGAGGTCCAGAAGATGGCCTGCTCCCAGCCCGTCTGCCAGCGTTCGCCGGTGCGCTTGGCCCGGTACTCGAAGGCGACGACCCGGATGATCAGGCAGAGCAGGATCACCAGCAGCGGCAGGTAGAAGCCGGAGAAGAGGGTGGCGTACCACTCGGGGAAGGCGGCGAAGGTGGCGCCGCCCGCGGTGATCAGCCAGACCTCGTTGCCGTCCCAGACCGGGCCGATGGTGTTGATCAGCACCCGCCGCTCGGGGCGGTCGCGGGCGAGCAGCCGGGTGAGGACGCCGATGCCGAAGTCGAAGCCCTCGAGGAAGAAGTAGCCGGTCCACAGGACCGCGATGAGGACGAACCAGACGTCGTGGAGGTGCATGCCGTCTCTCCCTAGTACGAGAAGGCCATCGGGCGGTCGGCGTCGCCGCCGATCTTCGTGGGGGGATTGAGGTCGGCCTCGGTGAGCTCGGGTGGCCCGGCCTTGGCGTACTTGACCAGGAGCTTGACCTCGACGACCGCGAGGACGGCGTAGAGCGTGGTGAGGACGATCAGCGAGATCAGCATCTCGGCGGTGGAGACGCCGGGGGAGACCGCGTCCTCGGTGCGCAGCAGCCCGTACACGACCCACGGCTGGCGGCCGTTCTCGGTGAAGATCCAGCCCCAGGAGTTGGCGATCAGCGGGAAGCCCATGGTGAGCAGGCCGATCCGCCAGTACCAGCGGGACAGGGCCGGGGAGAGGGCGGTGTTCCTGGTGAGCATCAGGTGCGGCGGCTCGTCGTCGGCGGTGCGCCGGTCCTCGGCGAGCCAGAACCTGCGGCGGGTGAGCCACAGTCCCGCCAGGCCGACCGCGAAGGAGGTCATGCCGAAGCCGATCATCCAGCGGAAGCCCCAGTAGGCGACCGGGATGTTGGGCCGGTAGTCGCCGGGGCCGTACTTCTCCTGCTCGGCCTTGTTGACGTCGTTGATGCCGGGGACGTACGAGTCGAAGTCGTCGTGGGCGAGGAAGGACAGCAGCCCGGGGACCTCGACGGCCACGGTGTTGTGGCCCTTCTCGACGTCGCCGTAGGCGAAGATCGAGAAGGGGGCCGGGGACTCGCCGTCCCACAGGGCCTCGGCGGCGGCCATCTTCATCGGCTGCTGCTCGTACATGACCTTGCCCAGCCGGTCCCCGCTGATCGCGGTGAGCAGGCCGGCGACGACGGCGGTGACCAGCGCGAGGCGCAGCGAGGTCCGCATGACGGCGACGTGCTTGCGCCGGGCCAGGTGGTAGGCCGATATGCCGATCATGAAGGCGGCGCCGGTCAGGAAGGCCGCCGTCAGCGTGTGGAAGACCACGACAAGGGTGGTGTTCTGGCTGAGCACGGCCCAGAAGTCGGTGAGCTCCGCGCGGCCGGTGACCTTGTTGTAGCGGTAGCCGACCGGGTGCTGCATCCAGGAGTTGGCGGCGAGGATGAAGTACGCGGAGAGGATCGTGCCCAGCGAGACCAGCCAGATGCAGGCCAGGTGGAGCTTCTGCGGGAGCTTGTCCCAGCCGAAGATCCACAGCCCGATGAAGGTGGACTCGAAGAAGAAGGCGATGAGCGACTCGAAGGCGAGCGGGGCGCCGAACACGTCGCCGACGAAGCGCGAGTAGTCCGACCAGTTCATGCCGAACTGGAACTCCTGGACCAGGCCGGTGGCCACGCCCATGGCGATGTTGATCAGGAAGAGCTTGCCCCAGAACTTGGTCGCCCGGAGGTACTTCTCCTTGCCCGTGCGCACCCAGGCCGTCTGCAGACCGGCGGTCAGGGCGGCGAGGGAGATCGTGAGGGGGACGAAGAGGTAGTGGTAGACGGTCGTGATGCCGAATTGCCATCGCGCGACGGCGACGGAGTCCAGTGCCAGGTCCACGTCACGCCTCCTAACTTGGCGAGCTTGTGAAAGTGAACGCATTCACAAGCTCAGTATGCCGCACACGCTTTCGCCCCCTCACACCGGGGGGTGGGAGGGGGCGAAAGGGGGCATGCTACGACGTCCCGCGACACCCGGGACGCAGCGTGGGGACGGTCACAGCTCCTTGCGGAAAGCCTCCGCCGTGCGGATCAGGACGTCGTTGGCGGCCTCCTCGCCGACCGTGATCCGCACGCCCTCCCCCGCGAACGGACGGACGGTGACGCCGGCCCGCTCGCAGGCCGCGGCGAAGTCGGTCGTGCGCTCCCCCAGCCGCAGCCACACGAAGTTGGCGTGCGTCTCCGGCACCGTCCAGCCCTGCGCGGTCAGCCGGTCGAACACCCGGGTGCGCTCGCCGACCAGCGCGTCGACCCGCTCCAGCAGCGCCGCCTCCGCACGCAGCGAGGCCACCGCCGCGTCCTGGGCGAGCTGGCTCACACCGAAGGGGACGGCCGTCTTGCGCAGCGCCGCGGCGACCGGCTCGTGCGCGATCGCGAACCCCACGCGCAGTCCGGCGAGCCCGTACGCCTTGGAGAAGGTGCGCAGCACCGCCACGTTGGGACGGTCGCGGTAGACCTCGACGCCGTCCGGGACCTCGGGGTCGCGGATGAACTCCTTGTACGCCTCGTCCAGCACGACCAGCACGTCCGGCGGGACGCGGTCCAGGAAGCGCTCCAGCGCCTCCCGGCGGACCACCGTGCCGGTGGGGTTGTTGGGGTTGCAGACGAAGATCAGCCTTGTCCGGTCGGTGATCGCCGCGGCCATCGCGTCAAGGTCGTGCGTCTCGCCCGCGTCGAGCGGCACGCGTACCGAGGCCGCGCCGGTGATCTGCGTGATGATCGGATAGGCCTCGAAGGACCGCCAGGCGTAGATCACCTCGTCACCCGGGCCCGCGGTCGACTGCAGCAACTGCTGCGCGACACCCACCGAACCGGTGCCCGTCGCGATGTGCTCCTCCGGCACGCCGAAGCGGTGCGCCAGCTCTGCGTGGAGGGCCGTGCACGCCATGTCCGGGTAGCGGTTGAAGTTCTCCGCGGCGGCGGTGGCCGCCTCCAGGACACCGGGCAGCGGCGCGTAGGGGTTCTCGTTGGAGGACAGCTTGTAAGCGGTCACTCCCTCTTCCACGGCCGGGGGTCTGCCCGGCTTGTACGTGGGGATGCCGTCCAGTTCGCGGCGCAGTTTGGGGCTCATGCCCCACACCATACGAGCGCCCGCCCGGCCGGGGGAGGCCTTGCGGCACACGGGCTCGCGGCGGGGGCTCACGGGGAACGGTGCAGGTGGTGCGACGCACTGCGCGCCGGTGGCGCGCGCGGTGGCGCGCATCCCTCGTAGGGGTGAGTTGATGGCTGCGCACCCCGCGCGGCGCGGGGCGGGCGGCACCCCGTAACGGCCCGGTAACCTGCGGTAGGAACCGGCCACCACCTGCGCTTTCCCGGCCACGCCGGGCGCCGCGGGCGGGGAAACGTATCTGTCAACGGCTTCTCCGGCACCCCGCGAAAGGACCACCCGACCCCTACTATCACCACGCCATGACAGCAGCAGGGAAGCACCAGGCGAGCCGGCCCGTCGGACGCCGGCTGGAGCGGGCCGGCATCAGGGACGTGGCCGCCGCGGCCGGGGTCTCGATCACCACCGTCTCCGACGCGCTCAACGGCAAGGGCCGACTGCCCGACGCCACCCGCCGCCACGTCCGCGAGGTCGCCGACCGGCTGGGGTACCGCCCCTCCGCCGCCGCCCGCACGCTGCGCACCGGGAGGTCCGGGCTGATCGGCCTGACCGTGACGACGTACGGGGAAGAGCCCTTCACCTTCACCGAGTTCGCCTACTTCGCCGAGATGGCCCGGGCCGCCACCTCCGCCGCGCTCGCCCGCGGATACGCCCTGGTCATCCTGCCGGCCTCCTCCCGCCACGACGTGTGGAGCAACGTCGCGCTGGACGGCACGGTCGTGATCGACCCCTCCGACCACGACCCGATGGTCACCGAGCTGGTGCGGCAGGGCATCCCCGTGGTCAGCGACGGCCGCCCGACCGGCAGCCTGCCCGTGCAGGCCTGGGTCGACAACGACCACGAGGCCGCCGTGCTCGGCATCCTGGAGCACCTCGCCGAGGCCGGGGCCCGCAGGATCGGACTGCTCACCGGCACCAGCACCGACACCTACACCCGGCTGTCCACCACCGCCTACCTGCAGTGGTGCGAGCGGATCGGCCAGGAACCCGTCGTCGAGGCCTACCCCGCCCACGACCCGTGCGCCGGCGCCGTCGCCGCGGACCGCCTGCTCGCCCGGCCCGACCGCCCCGACGCGGTCTACGGCCTCTTCGACCCCAACGGCACCGACCTGCTCGCCGCCGCCCGCCGCTACGGGCTGCGCGTACCCGAGGACCTCCTGCTGGTCTGCTGCAGCGAGAGCATGGTCTACGCGACGACCGAGCCGCCGATCACCACGCTCTCCCTCAAACCGGGCAGGATCGGCACCGCGGTCGTCCAGCTGCTCATCGACGCCATCGAAGGGGTGGACGCGGGCCGGCCGGTGCAGCAGGTCATGCCGACCGACCTGATCGTGCGCACGTCCTCCCAGCGGCGCTCGCCGCGCACCACCGTCAGCCCGCCCCGGGGACCCGCGGGAGAATAGGAACGGGCGCTTCCGGGGCGAGAAGAGCCCGCCCCGGGTGGATTTGTCCGCGCCGGATGAAATCGCTATCAGCAGGTGTGTCACGCCACGACATCGTCATTCCTATGATGGGCGGATGGTGGCGCGACGGTGGAGGGGTCGATGACTCAGGGGGCAGGTCAGGGACCCATGCCCGGTACCTCGTACGGCTGGTCTCAGGACCCCGCGGAGGCGGTGGCGCACGGCGCGCCCATGACGTCGTCGGTGCACCCCGCCGACGCCGTCGGGGCTCCGGCTCCGCCCGGACATCCGGCCGAGCACGAACAGACCATGATCGACGAGCAGATGATGCCGCCGGAGTACACGCCCACACAGCGCGACCTCCCGGTGGTCACCGCGGCCGACACCCAGGCACTCGGCCCGCTCTACGTCGTCGGCGACATCCACGGCTACGTGGACCGGCTGCGTGAGGCCCTGTACGCGACCGGGCTGATCGACTCCGAGGCCCACTGGGCGGCCGGCAACGCCCGCCTGTGGTTCCTCGGCGACTTCACCGACCGCGGCCCCGACGGCATCGGCGTGATCGAGCTCGTCATGCAGCTGTCCGCGGAGGCCGCCGCTGCCGGCGGCTACGCCAGGGCCCTCATGGGCAACCACGAACTACTCCTGCTCGGCGCCCACCGCTTCGGCGACACCCCGGTGAACTCCGCGGCCGGCACCGCCTCCTTCCTCGCCGCCTGGCGCCTCAACGGCGGCCAGACCAGCGACATGGAGCGGCTGCAGGACCACCACGTCGCCTGGATGTCCCGGCTGGACGCGGCCGCCCTCACCGACGGCCATCTGCTGCTGCACTCCGACACCACCGCGTACCTGGAGTACGGCACCACCATCGACGCGATGAACGACGCCGTCACGGGCATCCTGCAGCGCGGCGACGCCGACGAGTGCTGGGAGCTGTTCCGCAAGTTCACCCGGCGCTTCGCCTTCCGCGGCGAGTCCGGGCCGCAGGCCGCCCGCGAACTGCTGGACACCTACGGCGGCCACCGCGTCGTGCACGGTCACAGCCCCATCCCGTACCTGCTCGGCGAGCCCGGCGCGGAACCCGGCACCGAGCAGCCGGACCGCTCCGCGGTCGTCGAGGGACCGCACGTGTACGCGGAGGACCTGGCGGTGGCCATGGACGGCGGGGTGACCATGGACGGCAAACTCCTGGTCGCACAGCTGCCGTTGTAGACCCCGAAACCCCCATTTTCCGGAAACACTCTGTCACCGCGTCACCTCCGCGCTCTACCATCGGGATATCCGTAGGCAGCTTCTCCTCCGCTTCCGCCCAGCCGGACCGGACCTTCGTCCTTCGTGAACCCCGGGAGGAACCGGAGACGGAGCATCGGGGGATGCACATGAACAGCGCTCCACACCTGCTGACCGAGGACCGCCCGGAATTCGAGCGAGCCCTCGACACGGCTCTGCACTCGGAGGGCACGCGGGCCGCCCTCGCCGAGGCGCGGAACCGCCTCAACGCCGAGCAGTTGCGCACCATGGCGCTCAACGCGGCCGAGCCCATCTCGGCCTGCGCCGCGCCCGAGTACGAGCAGTTCGTCAAGGTCCGCGAGGCCTTCGCGGAACAGCGCCGGGAGGCACGCGCCGCGACCGTGCCGGGCCTCGGCTACGCGGCCGCGGCGGCCCCGGTCGCCGCGGACGGCTCGGGGGCCGGGCTGTTCGCCGTCGTCGCCGTGCTCACACCGATCCTGGCGGGCACGGCCGCCGTCATCTTCCTGGTGCTCGGGTACGCCCTGCGCTTCGGGCACCCCGAACCGGCGATCGCCCAGCCGCTGCGGCAGGCCGGCTGGCTCTTCGCGGCCGTCGCCGTCTGCGGCATCGTCATCGGCATGGTCGGGCTGCTGCTCACCGCGCTGCGCAACGGCTCCACCGCTCTCCACGACCCTCCCGGCGACGAGCCCCGCGACGTCGCCCTCGCCCGCGAGCTGTGGCGCCGGGCCCTGGTCGAACGGGGACTGCAGCCCTTCCTCGACGACGCCCTCGCCAAGGCCGCCGGTGCGGCCCCCACAGCGCCGACCGCCCCCTCCGCGGCCACCGGCGGCAACCCCCGCATGCCGCGGCTCGGTTACTCCCGCCCCGACTTCTCCAGCCCCGGCCACGAGTCCTCCCCCGAACCCGGGGACCGCTTCACCAGCCCCGACTTCACCAGCCCGGACTTCTCCAGCCCCGACTTCGGCGGCCCCGACCACAGACCCGACTGACCCGGCGGACCCGGGGCGTTGTCGTACCCCGGTGCCACAGTGCGGGCATGGACACCGACCGGTTCTGGCAGCTGATCGACTCCGCCCGCGCCACGGCGGCGGCCGACGGCGAGCCCTTCGACGAGGCGCTGGTGCGCCTGCTGACCGAACGGCCGCGCCAGGAGATCCTGGAGTACGCGGAACGCTTCGACGCACTGCACGACGCCCTGTACCGCTGGGACGTCTGGGCCGCCGCCTACCTCATAGGCGGCGGTTGCTCCGACGACTCCTTCATCGACTTCCGCGCCGGGGTGATCGCCCAGGGCCGCGACTGGTACGACCGTGTGGCGGCCGCGCCGGACAGCCTGGCCGGTCACCCCACCGTGGTCGCGGCCGCACGGGACGGGAACGACGACGCCCTGTTCCACGAGGAGGTCAACTACGCCGCCGCCGAGGCCTTCGAGCGCCTCACCGGCGACCGGGACTCCTTCTGGACCGCCTGGGCCGCCCACCGGCCCGCCGGGACCGAGGCCCGGGCCGAGCCGGACATGGGCGAGGACTTCGACTTCGACGACGACGCCGAGATGCACCGCCGCCTGCCCCGCCTGGCCGCTCTGCACATCGGCCCCGAGATTGCCTAGAGGCGGCCGGGGGTACCTGATCCTGCGGCGGCCCGCCGGGCGGGCCGCCGCAGGATCGCGGGTCAGTCGGCGATCGGGAGGTAGACGCGGTTGCCCGAGGCGGCGAACTCGCGGGACTTCTCCGCCATGCCGGCCTCGATCTCCTCGGGGGTTCCGCCGTGCCTGCGGCGGATGTCCTGGGAGATCTTCATCGAACAGAATTTCGGCCCGCACATGGAGCAGAAGTGCGCGGTCTTGGCCGGCTCCGCCGGGAGCGTCTCGTCGTGGAACGCCCGTGCCGTGTCCGGGTCGAGGGCCAGGTTGAACTGGTCCTCCCAGCGGAACTCGAAGCGGGCGTCGGAGAGCGCGTCGTCCCATTCCTGCGCGCCGGGGTGGCCCTTGGCGAGGTCGGCGGCGTGGGCGGCGATCTTGTAGGTGATGACGCCGGTCTTGACGTCGTCGCGGTCGGGCAGGCCCAGGTGCTCCTTGGGGGTGACGTAGCAGAGCATCGCCGTGCCCCACCAGGCGATCATCGCGGCGCCGATGCCGGAGGTGATGTGGTCGTAGGCGGGCGCGATGTCGGTGGTGAGGGGGCCCAGGGTGTAGAACGGCGCCTCCTCGCAGATCTCCTGCTGGAGGTCGATGTTCTCCTTGATCTTGTGCATGGGGACGTGCCCCGGCCCCTCGATCATGGTCTGCACGCCGTGCCGCTTGGCCACGGTGTTGAGTTCGCCGAGCGTGCGCAGCTCCGCGAACTGGGCCTCGTCGTTGGCGTCCGCGATGGAGCCGGGACGCAGTCCGTCGCCCAGGGAGTACGTCACGTCGTAGGCGGCGAGGATCTCGCAGAGCTCCTCGAAGTTCTCGTAGAGGAAGCTCTCCTTGTGGTGCGCCAGGCACCAGGCCGCCATGATCGACCCGCCGCGGGAGACGATGCCGGTCTTGCGGCGGGCGGTCAGCGGGACGTACCGCAGCAGCACGCCGGCGTGCACCGTCATGTAGTCGACGCCCTGCTCGGCCTGTTCGACGACGGTGTCCTTGTAGATCTCCCAGGTCAGTTCCTCGGCCTTGCCGTCGACCTTCTCCAGGGCCTGGTAGAGGGGGACGGTCCCGATGGGGACGGGGGAGTTGCGCAGCACCCACTCGCGCGTGGTGTGGATGTTGCGCCCGGTGGACAGGTCCATGACCGTGTCGGCGCCCCAGCGGGTGGCCCAGGTCATCTTGTCGACCTCCTCCTCGATGGAGGAGGTGACCGCCGAGTTGCCGATGTTGGCGTTGACCTTCACCAGGAACCGCTTGCCGATGATCATCGGCTCGATCTCCGGGTGGTTGACGTTCGCCGGCAGGACGGCACGTCCCGCCGCGATCTCCTCGCGGACGACCTCGGGGGAGACGTTCTCGCGGATCGCGACGTACTCCATCTCCGGGGTGATCTCGCCCCGCCGCGCGTACGCCAGTTGGGTCACCGGCTCTCCGGGCCGGCCGCGCCGGGGAAGGCGGGGGCGTCCGGGGAAGACGGCGTCCAGGTTGCGCAGGCCGCCGCGCGGTGAGGTGTGTTTGAGGCCGTCGTCCTCGGGGCGGACGGGGCGGCCGGGGTACTCCTCGGTGTCGCCGCGGGCGACGATCCAGTTCTCCCGCAGCGGCGGAAGGCCGCGGCGGACGTCGGTGGTGACGTTCGGGTCGGTGTACGGGCCGGACGTGTCGTACAGCGTCACGTCCCGGCCGTTGGTCAGGTGCACCCGGCGGACGGGGACCTCGATGTCCGGGCGGGACCCGGTCATGTAGCCCTTGTGCCAGCCGATTTCGCGCGCGTGTGCATCCTGCATGGTCATGAGACCCACTCCCTACGCCGGCATTACCCGGTAACAGGTTCAGCGGTCGGCGCAGCTGGTGGCCCTTCGGCCGGTCAGCGCCCTCTCAGCCCGGTGCTCCGAGCTCCCGCGTTTGCAAAGGTGCCTCAACGCTAGCGGGTCCTCGCTGACGCACACCAGAGGGTGTTGCGATGATCGGGCCGTGGACTCCTCTCAGCCGCACACGCAAGCCCATGGTCACGGACACGGTCACGGCCCGGTGCCGCCGGTCTCCCGGCACCTGCGCAAGGTCATCGCCGCCGTCCTGATCCCCTTCGTCGCGGCCGTGGTGGCCGGGCTGGTGGTGCTGTGGCCGGGCGGCGTGCCGAAGCACGAGCGCAGCGGCGTCGGCTTCGACCAGCAGACGCAGTCCGGGCGGGTGGTGAAGGTCGAGGACGTCAAGTGCTCCGACGTCAACGCCGAACCGGACACCGGAGCAGCGCCCTCCCCCGGCCCGGCGTCGGCGCCTTCGGGTCCTGCGGTCTGCGAGCGCGCGACCATCGAGGTGGTCTCGGGCAAGGACGCGGGCCGCACCTTCACCGAGATCGTGCAGCCGACCCAGACGCGGCACTACACGAAGGGCCAGAAGGTGCTGCTGGCGTACGCGCCGCAGGCGCCGCGCGAACTGCAGTACTCGGTGACCGACGTCGACCGGGCCTTCCCCCTGTGGCTGCTGGCCGGGATCTTCGCCGCGGTGGTGATCGTGGTCGGGCGGCTGCGCGGGGTCCTGGCGCTGATCGCGCTGGTCATCAGCTTCGCGGTGCTGACGCTGTTCATCCTCCCGGCGATCCTGCACGGCAGCAATCCGCTGCTGGTGGCGGTGATCGGGGGCAGCGCCATCATGCTGATCGCGCTCTACATGTGCCACGGCCTCAACGCCCGTACCTCGGTGGCGGTCCTGGGCACCCTGTGCTCGCTGCTGCTGATCGGCGTCCTCGGCTCGGTCTTCATCGACTGGGCGCTGCTGAGCGGCAACACCTCGGACGAGACCGGGCTGATCCACTCCCTCTACCCGGACATCGAGATCCGCGGCCTGCTGCTGGCGGGCATCATCATCGGTTCGCTGGGCGTCCTGGACGACGTGACGGTCACCCAGACCTCGGCGGTGTGGGAGCTGCGCGAGGCGGACCCGGGGGCGAGCCGGCGCCGGCTGTACTCGGCGGCCATGCGGATCGGGCGGGACCACATCGCCTCGGTCGTCAACACCCTGGTGCTGGCTTACGCGGGCGCGGCGCTGCCGCTGCTGCTGCTCTTCTCCATCGCGGAGCGCGGGGTGCTGGCGGTGGCGGGCAGCGAACTGGTCGCCGAGGAGATCGTGCGGACCCTGGTGGGCAGCATCGGCCTGGTGGTGGCGGTGCCGCTGACGACCGCGCTGGCCGTCCTGGTGGTGTCGGCGGACCGCGGCAGCGGCGACACTGTTCCCGCGGGCACCGGTCGCGGACACCGGCGCCGCGCCAAGTGAGCCGGGAGGGGACGTGGTCGGACTGCAGGGCCGGGTGACCGGGACGGTCGGGCCGGGGCTGGTCGGTGAGGTGATCGTGCACGTCCGGGGCGGTGCCGAGGCGTTCCTGGCGTACCCGGCGACGGCCGGCGAGCGCATCGAGAAGGGCACGGTCGTGGTGGTCGTGGAGCACCTGCCGCCGCGCACCGTGTACGTGGCCCCCGCGTACGGCTGAGCGGAGCGATCCGCTCCACGTCAAGAAAGCGACAAGGATCCGCCAGGACCTACCGGACCGTCACCCGCAGGCGCACACTCCCGTACGCGGCCCCGATCGGGGCCATTCGTAAGGGGGCGTATGCCGATGCTGATCGGCGTTGCGGCGGGCGGGGCGCTCGTCGCGATCATCATTCTGGTCGGCCTGTTCAGGCTCATGTGGCGGGTCGCCGAGCCCAACGAGGCACTGGTCATCTCCGGGTCCAAGCACCGTACGGACGGTGTGGGGGAGGGGATGGGATTCCGCATCGTCACGGGGCGGGGGACCCTGGTCATGCCCGGCGTCCAGGCGGTGCGCAGGCTCTCGCTCGACCTCAACGAGGCCGAGCTGAACGTGGACTGCGTCACCCAGCAGGGCATCCCGCTGAAGGTGCACGGCGTGGTCATCTTCAAGGTCGGCGACGACATGGTGTCGATCGCCAACGCCGCACGGCGTTTCCTGGACCAGCAGAAGTTCATGCCCGAGCGGGTGCACAACGTCTTCGCCGGTCATCTGCGGTCCATCGTGGGCGGGCTGACGGTGGAGCAGATGATCCGGGACCGGGAGCGGCTGACCGCCGAGACCCGTGCGGCCTCGGGCTCGGAGATGGAGAAGCTCGGCCTGATCATCGACTCGCTGCAGATCCACGAGATCGTCGACCCGACCGGATACATCAACAACCTGGCCGCGCCGCACGCCGCGGCCGTCCAGCGTGACGCCCGCATCGCGCAGGCGGAGGCCGACCGGCTGGCCACCGAGGCCGAGCAGCAGGCCGCGGCCCGCATGGCCGAGGCGACCCGGGACAGCCAGATCCTGCAGGCCGGTTACATGGCCGAGCGGGACAAGGCCACCGCGTCCTCACGGCAGGCGGGCCCGCTCGCGGAGGCGGCGGCCCGGCAGGAGGTCGTCGTCCAGGAGACCCGGGTCGCCGAGCTGGAGGCCCAGCGGCGCGAGCAGCAGCTGCAGGCGGACGTCCGCAAGCCGGCGGACGCCTCCGCGTACGAGAAGCGGACCCTGGCCGAGGCCGAGCGCGACGCGCGCATCTCGGCGGCCGAGGCGAAGGCCCGCGAGACCGAACTGGCCGCCGCCGCCGAGGCGAACCGCGTCAAGACGGCCGCGGCGGCGCAGGCGGAGCAGACCAGGGTCAGCGGTGAGGCGAGCGCCGCGGCCACCCGGGCCACGGGTGAGGCCGAGGCCGCCGCGACGCAGGCGCGGGGTCTGGCCGAGGCCGAGGCCGCGAAGGCCAGGGGTCTGGCCGAGGCCGAGTCGATCAAGGCGCGGGCGGCCGCCCTGGCGGAGAACCAGGAGGCGGTCGTCGCCCAGCAGCTGGCCGAGAACTGGCCGGAGATCGTCCGGGCGGGCGCCGAGGCCTTCGGCAACGTGGACCACATGGTGCTGCTGAACGGCGCCGACGGGATGTCGGAGATGTTCGCCAAGGCGCTCACCATGGGCGGCACCGGTCTGGGCCTGGCCCGTCAGCTGCTCGCCCAGATGAACGGCGCGACCGGCGCGGGCGGCGACGCGCCATCGAACGGTGCGGCGCCGCGGAGCCCGGAGCGCGTCCGGCTCCAGGACTGAGCGGCGCACGTCCCGTGGGGCCCGGCGACCGGGCCCCACGGGGTCACCACTTGTCGCGGGAGTCGCGGGAGTCGGACGAGGACGAGGTGAACTTCTTGACCACGTACACCAGTCCGCCGACCAGCGCCACGAAGACCAGCACCTTGAACAGCAGCCAGAACAGGAACCCGATCGCGCTGGCGATCATGCCGCCGAAGACCACGATCGCGATCACCGGCACCGCGACCCACTTGACCCACCAGGGCAGGCCCTCGAAGAGCTTCACCGTTTCCTCCTCCTTGTCGTCCTTCCGCTCCCAGGCTAGGGCCGCGGCGGTCCCCTGCGGAGGCCTCGCGGTCCCCATCCGTCCCTGACCCGCCCCCTACGGGAACCCGGGGGCGAAGGCCCTCAGGCCTCGGGGGGCGAGAAGACCACCAGGACCTTCAGGTCCTCGGTGACGTGGTGGAAGCGGTGCGGCGCCCCGGCCGGGACGTAGACCACGCTGCCGCGCGCGACGTGCGTCGTCTCCTCCCCCACGGTGATCAGCGCCCGGCCGCTCACGACCAGGTAGATCTCGTCCTGTGCGTGCGGTTTCTGCGGGTCGAGTTCCCCGGCCCGCAGGGCGTAGAGCCCGGCGGACATGTTCCGCTCGCGCAGGAAACTGAGGTACGCGCCCTCGTTGGCGGCCCGCTCGGCCTCCAGGTCGTCCAGCCGGAACACCTTCACTTGGCCGCTCCCTCACCTCTGTGCCTGTGCGATCACTTCTGCGACGATCTCAGCCATGATGAACTTCGTCGTCAAGACGCTCGCGAACGCCGGGGCCCTGCTGGTGGCCATCTGGCTCGTGGGCAACATCACGCTCACCGGTGACGACACCGGGCACAGGGCCCTGACCCTCATCCTCGTCGCCCTGGTCTTCGGCGTGGTGAACTGGCTGGTGAAGCCGCTGGTGAAGCTGCTGTCGCTGCCGCTGCTCGTGCTCACCCTCGGGTTGTTCACGCTGATCGTGAACGCCCTGATGCTGCTGCTGACCTCCTGGATCTCCGGCAAGCTCGACCTCGACTTCCACGTCGAGGGCTTCTGGGCGGCGTTCCTCGGCGGCCTGATCATCAGCATCGTCTCCTGGGCCCTGAACATGGTCCTCCCGGACGAGGACTGACCCCGGGGCTGCATCATGGAGCCCATGAGCGCTCCGTCCTCCCGCACACCGCTGCGGGTGTGCTTCGTCTGCACCGGCAACATCTGCCGTTCGCCGATGGCCGAGTCCGTCTTCCGCGCCCGTGTCGAGGAGGCCGGGCTCGGCGCCCTGGTCGTCGCCGACAGCGCGGGAACGGGCTCCTGGCACGAGGGCGACGGCGCCGACCACCGCACCGTGGCCGTGCTCCGCGCGGGCGGCTACGGGTACGAGCACGTCGCGCGCCAGTTCCAGCCCGAGTGGTTCGCCGGGCTCGACCTGGTGATCGCCCTCGACTCCGGCCACCTGCGGGACCTGCGCCGGCTGGCGCCCACCCCCGAGGACGCCGCCAAGGTGCGGCTGCTGCGCTCCTACGACCCCGCCGCGGACGCCGGGGCGGACGGCCGCGGCCTGGACGTGCCCGACCCCTACTACGGGGACCTGAGCGGCTTCGAGACGTGCCTGGAGATGTGCGAGGCCGCCGCCGACGGCCTGCTGGACGCCGTACGCGACGCCCTCGGCCGCGAGCCCGCGCCCGCGCCGTGACCGCTGCGGCCGGGCTCGCCGACCGGGTCGCCGCCCTGCTGGGCGAGCCGGTGACCGCGGGGCCATGGCAGCGGCGGACGTCCGCGCGGTCGAGCGCGTCTGCGAGGCGCTGCCGCGGCTGGCGGGCCCCGCCCAGCCGCCCGCGGTGATCCACGGCGACCTGTGGTCCGGCAACGTCCTGTTCGCCGCCGGCGGCCGCGCCCGGGTCGTCGACCCGGCGGCGCAGGGCGGGCACCCCGAGGCCGACCTGGCGATGCTGGAGCTGTTCGGCTGTCCGCATCTGGAGCGGTTGCTCGCCGCGTACGAGGAGGTCCGGCCGCTGCCCGGCCGCCGGGAACGGGTTCCCCTGCACCAGTTGCACCCCCTGCTGGTGCATGCCGTCCTGTTCGGGGCGGGTTACGGGGCCGCCGCGGGTCGCGCCGCCCGCGAGGCCCTGGCGTCCGCCTAGCGGACGGCCGTGTTCGTTGGCCCGTACACCGGTATCTTCCGCCTGTACGTTCGCGAAGACGGGGAGAGGCGAGGAGAGGGCGATGACGGAGTACGAGAGCAGGCCCGGGGACAGCACCCGCAGCGTGCACGCGGGCCGCCCGCCGGCCCGGGCCCACGAGCCGGCGCTGCCCGGGCCGGTGTTCGCCGCGCACTTCCACTTGCCGGGCGACGTCACCGGCCCGTACACCTACGGCCGCGACGAGAACCCCACCTGGACCCGGCTGGAGGAGGCGATCTCCTCGCTGGAGTCGCCCGGCACCCCCGCCGAGACACTGGCCTTCTCCTCCGGCATGGGCGCCATCTCCTCCGTGCTGTTCTCCCAGGTGCGTTCCGGCGACACCGTGGTGCTGCCCTCCGACTGCTACCAGGCCACCCGCTCCCTCCAGGGCCGCCTGGAGGACTACGGGGTCTCGGTGCGCCTGGCGCCCACCGCGGGCGACGCCCAGCTCAAGGCGCTGGAGGGCGCCCGGCTGCTGTGGATCGAGACGCCGTCCAACCCCGGCCTGGACGTCTGCGACATCCGCCGGCTCGCCGACGCCGCGCACGCCGCCGGCGCGCTCGTGGCGGTCGACAACACCCTCGCCACCCCCCTCGGCCAGCGTCCGCTGGACCTGGGCGCGGACTTCTCGGTCGCGAGCGGCACCAAGGCGCTGTCCGGCCACGGAGACCTGCTGCTGGGCTATGTGACCACCCGTCGGCCCGAACTCGCCGCCGGGGTGCGGATGTGGCGCAAGACCGTCGGGGCGATCCCCGGCCCCATGGAGGCCTGGCTGGCGCACCGTTCGCTGTCCACACTCGCGCTGCGGGTGGACCGGCAGGCCGCCAACGCCCTGGAGCTGGCCGCCGCGCTGCTCCGGCGCCCCGAGGTGACCGACGTACGTCACCCCGGCCTGGCGGACGACCCGGCGCACTCCGTCGCGACCGCGCAGATGACCCGGTTCGGCAGCGTGGTGTCCTTCACGCTCCCCGACAAGGAGCACGCCGAGCGCTTCCTGTCCGAGCTGCTGCTGACCACCGAGGCGACCAGCTTCGGCAGCGTGACCAGCACCGCGGAGCGCAGGGCGCGCTGGGGCGGCGACGCGGTCCCCGAGGGCTTCATCCGCTTCTCGGTCGGGGTGGAGGACGCTGCCGACATCGTGCGGGACGTGACGCAGGCCCTGGACGCCGCCGCGCGCTGATTCCACTCGTTCATCTGGAACAGATATATCTACGTAGACGACACTACGCAGAATGGGTGGCCCGAGCCTCCCCCCTCGTGGCTCGGACCACCCTGGCTTTACGCGCGGAGATCCGCCCGAACAAGGCTAGTTGACTCTGCGTCAGTGTCCAATCACAGTTTCGATACAGACCTATCGATATATTTATATGTTCCGGTAGTACCGGTGGTGGGAGGGGGCGGTTCCATGGATCTGGCGCTGCTGCGCACGTTCGTCACCGTCCACCGGGCCGGTTCCTTCACCAGGGCCGCCCAGTTGCTGGGACTGTCCCAGCCGGCCGTCACCAGCCAGATCCGCAGCCTGGAGCGGCAGGTCGGCCGCCCCCTGTTCCTCCGCCTGCCGCGCGGCGTCGCCCCGACGCCCGTCGGCGACGACCTGGCCCACCGGGTGGCCCCGCACCTCGACGCCCTCCTGGAGATCACCGAGGCGGACCTCGACGAGGAGTCCGGCAACCGCACCCTGCACCTCGCCGGCCCGCCCACCTTCACCTCCCTGCGCGCCCTCCCCGCCCTCGCCCCTCTGGTCGCCGAGGGCCTCCAGCTGCGGATCTCGCTGGCCGGGGAGGACGAGGCCCTGGCCGGCCTCGCCGCGGGCCACCACGACCTGTCCATCGGCACCGTCCGGCCGCGCGACCGGCTGCTGACCGCCACCGCCCTGTGGGACGAGGAGCAGATACTCGTGGCCGCCCCCGCCTGGCAGGAGCGGATCGGCGGCCCGCTCGCGGTGCGCACCCACGGGGCACGGGTCCTCGACGACATCCCCGTGATCTCCTACGACGAGGGCATGCCGCTGATCGACCACTACTGGTCGGCGGTCTTCGACGCCACCCCCGCCATCGTCCCTGCCGTGGTCGTGCCCGACCTGAGGGCCGTCCTGGAGTGCGTGGTCGCCGGGGTCGGCATGGCCGTACTGCCCCGCTATCTGTGCTGTGAGGCGATCACGGCGGGTGCCGCCAAAGCACTGCTGGAGCCGCCGGTGCCGCCCCTGCGCACGTACTTCGTCTCGGTGCGCGCCGGAACACTCGCGCTGCCGCACATCGCGCGGGTGCACGAGCAGCTGATGCGCTCCTCCGCCGCCTGGTGACCGCGCGCCCGGCGTACGGCGGGTGGCCTCCGCGAGAACGGGACCTTCCGATTCGCCGTCCCGGAGGCGTTTGCCGCCTCCCGCGCCGCGGCAGATCTCAGGCATGCCCCCGGACATCGAAGCACCTGCCACACCCGGTGCACCGACCGCCCCGGCCACCCGGCCGGTGGTCAAGCGCACCGCCCGTGCCATCCTGCTCGACGGCGACTCCCTCGTGCTCATCAAGCGCACCAAGCCCGGGCTCAACCCGTACTGGGTCACCCCCGGCGGCGGCGTCGAGGCCGAGGACGCCACCATCGTCGAGGCGCTCCACAGAGAGCTGGACGAGGAACTCGGCGCCAAGGTCACCGACGTCGTCCCGGCCTTCGTCGACACCGTCGAGCACATCGGCGAGGACGGCTCGCACGGGGTGAAGGTGCAGCACTTCTTCGTGTGCCGGCTGGCCTCCATGGACCCCTCGCGGCGGCACGGCCCGGAGGTGGACGAGCCCTCGGGCACCTACGACGTGGTCCGCGTGCCCTTCAGCCGGGTCGGGCTCGCCTCCGTGGAGATCGTGCCGCTCACCCTGCGGCACTACCTCGACGGCAACATCGAAGGGGTGCTGGGACTGCTCTCGGCCGACCTGGGCTGATCCGGGGCCGGCCGGGGCGGCCCGGGGCGGGCCGGGGCGGGCCGGGGCGGGCCGGGGCGGGCCGGGGCGGGCCGGGGCGGGCCCGGGCGCCTTCAGGCGCCGAACCAGCCGGGACGGGCGCCGCCGGCCCGCCCCCCGCGCGCGTGCGCCGCGTCGGCGGCCGCCCCGAAGTAGTCCCCGCCCTTGCGCCGCACGTCGTCGGTGCCCCAGGCCCGGCCGCCCTGCAGGGGCACCCTCGCCATCCGCGGGATGTGCTTCGAGCAGTGGACGTACGCCTCCTCGACGCTCACCCGCACCCACAACTGCGGCCTGCGGCCGGGCACCGCGTCCACCGGTAGCGAGGGGTACAGGGCGCGCATCGCGCCGTCGGGGACCGTCCGCGCGCGGCCGTTGACGTGCAGACCGATCCGGTCCCGCGTGAAGTCGATCATCAGGATGCCCACGTGCGGGTTCTCGCGCATGTTGCCGAGCGAGGCCGTCACACCGTTCCCCCGGTACTCCGGGTAGACCAGGGTCCGCTCGTCCAGGACGGTCAGGAAGCCGGGCGGGCCCGCCCTGAAGGTACTGTCGCACTCCCCCCTGGCGTCCGCCGTGGACAGGAAGAACATCTCCTGCCGCTCGGTGAACTCGCGCATCCGCGGGTTGAGGTGGTCCAGCACCTGCTCGGCGTAGAAGCGGTCCGCGCGGTCGGCCGTGCCCATCTCCTCCTGGACGCGGTGCTCTCCCGCACTGCCGGGACGTTCCTGCGGCAACGTTTCTCCTCGTGGGGGTGGTGGGGGCGTGGGGAGGGGCCGGGCTCAGGGACCCGCCGCGACCAGTTCCTCGATCAGGTCGTGCCGGATGCGCTGCGAGGGCATGCCGCCGCGTACGAGGGTGTCGACCCCGCTGCGGATCATCCCGGGCGGCCCGCTGAGGTACGCGTCGTACTCGGGCCAGGGGCCGTACTGCTGCACGATCTCGGGGAGCGGTCCGTGCAGCCCCCCTTCGCCGCGGCCGTGGGAGACCACCGGGCGTACCGAGAGCCAGGCGTGGCTCTGCGCGAGCCCCAGCAGGGTGTCCAGGTCGTACAGGTCGTGGTCGCTGCGGGCGCCGTAGAAGACGTCCATGGCCCGGCGGCGGCCGTGCTGGGCGACGTCCTCGACCAGGGCCTTGATGGGGGCGATGCCGGTGCCGCCGCCCAGGCAGAGCAGCCCGTTGTCGGTGCTGTGGTCCACGACCATGGACCCGCCCGGGGGGCCGAGCCGCAGGACGTCGCCGGGCCGGGCGCGATGGACCAGCGCCCCGCTGACCCAGCCGGCCGGGACGGCCTTCACGTGGAAGACCAGCAGGCCGTCCGAGCGGGGGGCGCTGGCGAAGGAGTAGTGCCGCCAGACCCGGGGCCACCAGGGCGTCTCCAGGGTCGTGTACTGGCCCGCGAGGAAGGGGTAGGGCTGGTCGGGGCGGACGCTGACCACCGCGATGTCGGAGGTGCGCGGTTCATGGCTGACGACCTCGGCCTGCCACCAGGGCGGCGCGTGCTTCTCGTCGGCCGCCGCCGCGTCGATCATGATCTGCGAGATCACCGTGTAGGCACGCACCCAGGCGCCCTCGACCTCGTCGTTCCAGACCGCCGAGGCGTACCGGGTCAGGGCCCCGATCAGGCATTCCCCCACGGCCGGATAGTGCTCGGGGCGCGTGCCGTATTTGCGGTGGCCGCGGCCCAGGTGGGACAGGTATTCGGTGAGTATCTCGGCGTCGTCTATGTGTTCCGCGGCGGTGAGGAGCGCTTTCAGCAATCGATCGCGCTGCGAGTCCATCGCGGCGGGAAAAAGTTCGCGCAACTCCGGATGTCGTATGAACAAAAGTGCATAGAAATACGACGTCGTCTTGTCGGCGACCGGCGCGACCTCTTCCATCGTCCGCCGGATGAGCTGCGCGTCCGCGCTCGGCGGCCGGGACCGCGGCCGGACCTCCGCCCGCGGCGGGGGCTGCTGCCGGGCCGGCGGCTCCGGATGGTGCCGCGCCCCCGCCGCGTCCTGCGCGGGGCCGGGCCGCGGCAGCGCGGGCCCCGGGTCGCCGTTCCGCCCGGCTCCCGTGCCCACCGGCCTTATCGGCCGTACCGGGCGGCTCGGCGCGGCCGCGCCGTCGCCCTCGTGATGGGGTCTCGGCCCGTCAGGGGGTGTGTGCGGATCGAACCATCCGGGGGAGCCAGCCCCGGCTCCCTTGCCCGGTTCGGCCGCGTTCGTGATCAGAGCGTCCATGGTCAGCTTCGCCTCGAGCTTCTCCCGGTCGGTTTCCGTACGTCGGCCACACATCCTGCGCGGAAAGCCTGCCAGGGCTTCACGTCGCCCGGACAAATAGCCGGAAGTACCGGAAACGGCGATACCGATCCCGTTAAGCTCAGCCGAATGTGAAGCCCCGCTGTCGCGGAACCCTGTCGACCCTACCCCGAGTCACTGCTTTCACAACCGTCACTCAATTTCGTGACGATCATCACCGTTCGATCGTCACGTATTCAGCCCATGACCAGCGCATACGCTTCACGCAAATCGCGCCCCGTGTACGCGTGGCTCGCCAGGCCGCTCACATGGTGGTCCCCGTTGACCGCGACCGACACCGGCACCGCGGCGAAGAGCGCGGTGTCCGACAGCGAGTCCCCGTACGCCACGCACTCCCGGCGGCTGACCCCGTAGCGGGCGCACAGCTCGTCCGCGGCCGTCACCTTCGTCTCCGGCACCAGGATGCCCGCCACGTCCAGTCCCGCCGCCGGGCCGAACGGGATCTCCGGGAAGACCGACGCCCGCACCTCGTGCGCCCCCCACTCCAGCAGCCGGCGCACGAAGAAGTCCGGGGAGAGCGACACCACCGCGCAGTGCTCCCCGCGGGCGGCGATGTCCGCCCACACCTCCCGTATCCCGGCCAGCCACGGGGCGCCCTCGAACGCCGTCGCCACCTGCGCCGGGGTGAGCGCCCGCCACAGCTCGTACGCCCGCTCCGCGTAGCCCGGCGAATCCAGCAGACCGCTCCCGAGCGCGTGCTCCAGCTCGCGGAACTCCGCCACCAGCCCCAGCTCCCGGGCGAGTTCCATGCTCGCCGAGGAGCCGTGCATCAGCGTCCCGTCCATGTCGAAGATGTGCAGCCGTCCCATGCGGCCCCTCCCTCGTCACCCGCCGCCCGGCCGGTCCCCGGCGGCGTCCCTCCGAACAGCCGGGCGGCGTCCTCCGCCACCCCGCGGACCGCCGGTCTGCGGTCCGCCGCCCGCCAGGCCAGCGCGACCGTGCAGCGCACGTCCCCGGCCAGCGGCACGATCACCACGTTCGACCGCGCGTAGTGCTCGTCGGTCGAGGTGCTCGCCAGCGCGCACCCCCGGCCCGCCGCCACGAGTTCGAGCGTCTCCTCCAGCGACCCCGACGGCACCGTCCCGGCGACGTGGGCGACGCCCACGGCCGACGGGTGGCGGAAGCCGGCGTACGCCACGTCCCCGGTCCGCGGCACCACCCAGGTCCTGCCGCCCAGTTCGGCGGGCGCGACCTCGCTCCGGCGGGCCAGCGGGTCCGTCGCGGGCAGCGCCACGCAGCGCCGGTCGCTGGAGACGGTCACCATCCCCAGCCCCGGGGCGTCCAGCGGGGGCCACACGATGGCCAGGTCGCAGTGCCCGTCCAGCAGCCCGCAGGAGGGGTCGTCGAAGTCGTAGCGGCGCAGCCGCACATCACCGGTGACATGGGCCTGCACCAGGTCCAGCAGCTCCCGGGTCCGGCCGGCCGCCGCCTCGCCCAGGAAGCCCACGGTGAACGGCCGGGACGCCCCGTCCAGCAGCCCCTCGAGCTCGTCCGCGGCGTCCACCGCGGCCACCGCGTGAGCCAGGATCCGCCGCCCCAGATCGGTCAGTTCGGCCCGTTCGCGGTTGCGCACCAGCAACGGCCGCCCCGCGGCGGCCTCCAGCCGGCGCACCGACTCGCTCACCGTCGGCTGGCGTACGTCGAGCTGCCGCGCGGCCGCCGAGAACGAGCCCGTACGCGCCACCGCCACGAACGCCCGCAGGCCGGGCAAGGTCAGCGTCACCCCGGGAGGATAACCAGGCACCGGCCGATGGCCATAGGGGAAAACTATGGGCCCCGGCCGCCACCGCCAGGGCACGCTGCCCGTATGACTTCCCCGACGGCCTCCGTGCGCCGCCTCACCCCCGCCGACCTCCCCGCCTGCAGCGCGCTGGCCGTCAGCCGCGACTGGGGCGCCGAGGAGCACAAGTGGCGCTTCCTGCTCACTCATGGCACCGGTTACGGCGTCGACGCCCCCGACGGAGACGGCCTGGCCGCCACCACGGTCCTCACCCGCTACGCGGGCGGCCTGGCGGCCGTCAGCATGGTCCTGGTCGCCGCCCGCTACGAGGGGCGGGGCCTCGGACGGCGCATCATGGGCCACGTCCTGGCCGAGGCGGGCGACGACACGGTCACCCTGCACGCCACCGAACGCGGCCGCCCGCTCTACGAGAAGCTCGGCTTCCGGGCCACGGGCACCGTCGTCACACACCGCGGCCGCTTCACCCCGCCGGCGCCCGCCGGGAACGCCGTGGCCGCAGGGAACGCCGCTCCCGGCGCCGGGGAACCGCGGGACTTCACCGAGGCCGACCTGCCGGCCCTGCTCGCCCTGGACGCCGAGGTGTTCGGCGCGGACCGCTCGCCCCTCCTGCGCGACCTGCCCCGGTTCGCCGAGCGCGTCGTGGTCGCCGAGGAGGACGGTGTACTGACCGGCTACGCCTCCGCCTGGCTGAACGCCGACACCCTGGTCGTGGGCCCCGTCGTCGCCGGGGACGCCGCCGGGGCCCGGCGGCTGATCACCGCGATCGCCGCGGACGCCGGTACCCCGGTCCGCCTCGACCTGCGCACCGGCGTCCCCGGCGGCCTCGACGGCTGGGCCGCGGAGCACGGCGTGGCCCCCGTCTTCCCCAACACCCTGATGGTGCTGGGGGACCGCGACCTGCCCGGCGACGAACACCGCCGCCACACACCGCTGATGGTGGCCCTGGGCTGAGCCCGGTGGGCCCCACGGCGCGGGACCCACCGGGACCTACCGCGAGAACACCTGGCCGAAGGCGGATTCGCCCTTGAGGGAGACGTTGCGAGCGGTGATCACCTTGGCGTTGGTGACCGTGGGACCGTTGTCGGTGCCGCGCAGCACGGTGACGGAGCCGTAGCCGTTCTCGTCGCCCGCGCCGATGACCAGCTCGGCCCTGCCGTTGCGGTTGTCGTCGATCACGCGCACGGCGGAGCCGAACCGGTCGTACTTCTCGGCGCTGTCGGGGACGCCCGCCGTGTCCTGGGTGTACGTCTTGGCGCCGCTCGCCCTGAGCCCGGCGGCGGAGCCGAACAGCACGGTGACGGAGCCCGCGTACTGCTTGGTGCCGACCTTCTCGTCGGGGGCGCCGACCGCGACGTCGGCGTAGCCGTCGCCGTTGACGTCGCCGACGCTCAGGGACATGCCGAAGTGGTCCTCGGTCTCGCCGGTGTCCGGGACGCCGGGGGTGTCCTGGTTGATGACCGTCGGGGTCTGCGCGGGGTCCGGGCCGGTGGCGGAGCCGTACCAGACGGCGATCTCGCCGCCCTTGTGGCCGTCGGGGGCCCCGGAGCGGGGGTCCTCGTAGTTGCCGACGACGAGGTCCCCGTAGCCGTCGTGGTCGATGTCGCCGATGGCGGCGACATCCCCGTCGGCGGAGGTCAGCTCGGTCATGAGGTACTTGGCGCCGTTCCAGCGGTGGTAGCTGATGTCGCCGCCCGGGTCGTCGTCGACGAGGTACGGGTAGACGCGCTCGGCGGCGCGGTCGCCGCTGAGGTCGCCGGCGACCACGTCCACCCTGCTGCCGAAGGCGAGCTTGCTTGCGGCGAGGGGGGCGACGGAGGTCCCCGAACGCTTGAAGGGGCCACGCAGAAGGCGGCTCTGGGTACGGCCGGTGAGGGTCAGGTCGGCATGCCCGTCACCGTCGAAGTCGGCGGCGGCGACCCCGCTCGCGTACGTCTCCCATTCGTCGAAGGAGGGCTGGGGCAGGGACGAACCCCCGGAGAGGCCGGACTTGCCGCCCCACAGGACCGTGGCCTGGCCGGCGCCCTCCTTGGTCCCCATGGCCTCGCGGGGGGCACCGACGACCAGGTCGGCGTAGCCGTCCTCGTCGAGGTCCGCGGAGGTGAGGCTGGAGCCGAAGAAGTCGAACGCCTCGGCCGTCCCTGCCACGTTGGCGGAGGCCTGGGTGATGACGGTCCGTTTGCCGGAGGTGGATATGCCGGTGGACCTGCCGTAGAAGACGACGACCGCGCCCGCGCCCTGGGCGCTGCCGACCGTCGCGAACGGGGAGCCGACGGCGAGGTCGCGGTAGCCGTCTCCGTTGAAGTCGTCGTAGTACTTGGCGGGGGCGGCGCTCGCCGGGGCGGCGAGGGTGAGCGGGGTCAGGCCGGCCGTGAGCAGGCTGGCGACGACCGTGGCGGTACGCAGACGCATGGGCGGCGGGGCCTCCTGCAGGAGAGGGGGAACGGGGCGTCCGATGCCGCCGTGGTGCCATCGGAAGTTCGTGCCGGGGTTCCGTCCCGGGACGGCATGGCACGGCGGCGTACCTCGGACCGCGAAGGCGGGCGCGTCGTCCGCGACTTGGCATGTTTCACGCCACGGGACGAAGCCCGCGCATCCCATCGCGCCCCCGTGACGTCTGCACGGCCGAAAGGTGACAGCCGGGCGAACGGCGTACGGCGGTCCGGGTGCCCCGGCCCGGCACTTCGGTCGTGCCTCACCTCCCGATGCGGGCCTCGATGCCGTCGAGCAGGAAGTCGAGGCCGATCCGGAAGGTGTGGTCGGCGTCCAGATGGGCGGCGTCGCGCACCACCGTGGCCAGGGCGGGGAACCGGCCGGTGGCGAAGGTCCGCTCCAGATAGGACCCGAGCGAGGCCTGCCAGCGCTTCTCGTCCATCCCGGTGGCCCGTTCGGCACGCCGCTCGGCGACCTCCCGGCGCACCGCGCCGATCGCGTACGCGTTGACCGCGGCGACCACCGGCATGACGGCGTCCACATCGACGCCGTCCAGTGCGGCCACCACGGCCTCCCCACCGGCCAGCGCGTGCGGCCCGAGCTGGGGCCGCCCGCCCAGGAGGTCGGCGAGCCATTCGTGCTCGTGAACGGCGTGCCGGGTGGCTTCGGCGAGAGACCGGAGCACCTCCCGCCGGCCCTCCCCGACCGGCCGGATCTCGGCGTGGACGGCGTCGACCATGAGGTCGAGCAACTCCTCCTTGCCGGCGATGTAGCCGTACAGCCGCATCGGACGGACGTCCAGCACGGTGGCGACCTTGCGCAGCGACACCGCCTCCAATCCGTCCGCGTCGGCGAGCCGGATCGCCGCCCGCACGATCAGCTCCCGGCTCAACGGGGCCGGAACGGGTCGATTCGGCGGCTCCGGCCTCTCCCACACCAACATGCGGCCAACCGTACACCGCCTGTGATCGATACAGTGTATCGATCAGTACGGTGTATCGAAGGGAAGCGGTCATGACCATCGCCATCGTCGGAGCCGGCCTCGGCGGCCTGGCTCTCGCCCGTGTGCTGCACGTGAACGGCATGGATTGCGTCGTGTACGAACGTGAATCGTCCCGCGGTGCGCGCGGTCAGGGCGGCATGCTCGACATCCACTCCGGCCAGCGGGCGCTGCGCGAGGCCGGTCTGATCGACCGGTTCCACGCGATCGCCCGCGGTGAAGGCCAGGACATGCGTCTTCTCGAACCGGACGGCACCCTGCTGCTCCAGGAGGACACCCCCGAGGACGCCCCGCTGGAGCGACCCGAGGTCGACCGCGCCGATCTGCGCGACCTGCTGCTGGACTCCCTCCCCGAGGAAACGGTGCGCTGGGGGCGCGCCTTCGAATCCGCCGACGACGGCGTGCTGCGCTTCGCCGACGGGAGCACGGCGACGTGCGGCCTGCTGGTCGGCGCGGACGGCGCGTGGTCCCGGGTCCGCACGCTGCTCACCGACGCCCGCCCGGCGCACATCGGCCAGAACATCGTCGAGGTCGGCATTCCCGACATCGACCGCACGCACCCCGAACTCGCGGCGATGGTCGGGCGCGGCAACTACTGGGTGCTCGGCGACGGACTGTCGCTCGCGGCGCAGCGCAACGGCGACGGCCGCGTGCGCATCGGCCTGAGCTTCTACAACACCCCCGAGGACTGGTTCGCCACCAGCGGGATACCCTTCGCCGACCCGGCCGCCGCGCGGGCGCGGCTGATCGACCTGCTCCGCGGCTGGGACCCGCGGTTCACCGCGCTGATCGCGGCCTGCGACGACACGGTCGTACCGCGGTCGATCGCCACTCTCCCGGTCGGCCTGACCTGGCCGTCGACGCCGGGCGTCACGCTGCTCGGCGATGCCGCGCACCTGATGCCCCCGGTGGGGGAGGGCGCCAACATGGCCCTGCTCGACGGCGCCCTGCTCGGTCTCGCGCTGGCCGCGCACCCGGACGACTTCCCCACCGCCGTCGAGGAGTACGAACGCGAGATGTTCGAACGCACCGGCGCCGCCGCCCGGATGTCCGCGGAGATACACGAACTGCTGACGTCGCCGGACGCCGCCCAGAAGATGCTCGCGTTCTTCCGACCCGGCTGAACACCAGCCGACAGGAGCGGGCGCGGCAGCCGCCGTCGGAAGACCCCGCGGGGGTCCCGGCTCAGGTCTGGGCCATGTCCACGAAGCGCGAGTAGTGGCCCTGGAAGGCGACGGTGATGGTGGCCGTCGGGCCGTTTCGGTGCTTGGCGACGATCAGGTCGGCCTCGCCCGCGCGCGGGGACTCCTTCTCGTAGGCGTCCTCGCGGTGCAGCAGGATCACCATGTCCGCGTCCTGCTCGATGGAGCCCGACTCACGCAGGTCGCTGACCATCGGCTTCTTGTCCGTACGCTGCTCGGGACCACGGTTCAGCTGGGACAGCGCGATGACCGGGACCTCGAGCTCCTTCGCCAGGAGCTTGAGGTTACGGGACATGTCGGAGACCTCCTGCTGACGGCTCTCGGGACGGCGCGAGCCGCCCGCCTGCATCAGCTGGAGGTAGTCGATGACGACCAGGCGGAGGTCGTTGCGCTGCTTGAGCCGGCGGCACTTGGCGCGGATCTCCATCATCGACAGGTTCGGCGAGTCGTCGATGTAGAGGGGGGCCGCCGAGACGTCGGGCATGCGGCGGGCCAGCCGCGTCCAGTCGTCGTCGGTCATGTTGCCGGAGCGCATGTGGTGCAGGGCGACCCGGGCCTCGGCGGACAGCAGACGCATCGCGATCTCGTTGCGGCCCATTTCGAGGGAGAAGAAGACGCTGGGCATGCCGTTGGTGACCGAGCAGGCGCGGGCGAAGTCCAGCGCGAGCGTGGACTTGCCCATCGCGGGACGGGCGGCGATGACGATCATCTGGCCCGGGTGCAGGCCGTTGGTCAGGGAGTCCAGGTCGGCGAAGCCGGTGGGCACCCCGGACATCTGGCCGCTGCGCGAGCCGATGGCCTCGATCTCGTCGAGGGCACCCTCCATGATCTCGGAGAGCGGGAGGTAGTCCTCGCTGGTGCGCTGCTCGGTGACGGCGTAGATCTCGGCCTGTGCGGAGTTGACGATCTCGTCGACGTCGCCGTCGGCCGCGTACCCCATCTGCGTGATGCGCGTACCCGCCTCGACGAGCCGGCGCAGGACCGCGCGCTCGTGCACGATCTCCGCGTAGTACTCGGCGTTGGCGGCGGTGGGCACCGCGTTGACGAGGCTGTGCAGATAGGGGGCGCCGCCGACCCGGGCGAGCTCACCGCGCTTGGTGAGCTCGGCCGCCACGGTGATGGGGTCGGCGGGCTCACCTCGGGCGTAGAGGTCGAGGATCGCGGCGTAGACGGTCTCGTGGGCGGGCCGGTAGAAGTCGGCACCCTTGAGCACCTCGACAACGTCGGCGATGGCGTCCTTGGACAGCAGCATGCCGCCGAGCACCGACATCTCGGCGTCCAGGTCCTGCGGCGGTACGCGCTCGAAACCGGCCGCCCCGCGGTCGTCGTCACGGTCGCGGTCGCGGTCCCGCTCGTCCTTCCGGCGGAACCGGGAGACGGGCAGACGGTCGCCGGGACCGTCCGGCGGGAACGGCGGCTCGCTCCCCCAGTGGTCGTCCGCGGGTTCGGGCTGGCTCACCCCTGCCACCTCCTCCCCTCCGGCGCGGACCGCTGCGTCGTGTCCCTTTTCCTACGCCACGGCTCTGACATTCGGCCGCCGGACACACCTGTGGCACGTCGGGCGACGCCCCACGGTAGGGGTCCGCGGGGCTCACAGCCAAGACGGTTATCCACAGGGGCTGGGGATGACCTGTTGAAGAACCGCCCCTACCTGTGGAGAAGCCCGCTCCAGCTGTGTACAGGGCGGGGGACAGCGCGGTGGACAAGCACACAATCACCCAATGATCACGCCGCTGACCTGCGCTTTCTTCATCCACCCACTGTGGACAAGAAAAAGTTGCCCGCTCGGCGCAAGATCACGACAAACGGCACGGAGGAGATCACCCTGCGCAGCCGAAAGTAAGAGGCAGTATCTTCTTGCATCCCTTACATGTGGATGATTACCCTGACCGGGTGCCCCAGGTCGCCGAACTCTCCCCCCAGCAGGCCGTACGCCGCCACGACCGCGAGATCGTCGGTCTCGCGCTGCCCGCCTTCGGCGCGCTCGTCGCCGAACCGCTCTTCCTCCTGGCCGACAGCGCGATCGTGGGCCACCTCGGCACATCGCAGCTCGCCGGGCTCGGCGTCGCGGGCGCCCTGCTGACCACCCTCGTCGGCGTCTTCGTCTTCCTCGCGTACGCCACCACGGCCGCCGTCGCCCGCCGGGTCGGCGCGGGCGACCTGCCCGCGGCGATCCGCCAGGGCATGGACGGCATCTGGCTCGCCCTCCTCATCAGCGCCGCCGCGGTCGCGATCGCGCTCCCTGCGGCACCCGCCCTCACCGACCTGTTCGGCGCCTCGGGCACCGCCGCGCCGTACGCCGTCACCTACCTGCGGATCAGCGCCCTCGGCATCCCCGCGATGCTCGTCGTCCTGGCGGCCACCGGTGTGCTGCGCGGGCTGCAGGACACCCGCACCCCGCTCTACGTCGCCGTCGGCGGCTTCGCCGTGAACGCCGTGCTCAACGTGGTGCTGGTGTACGGCGCCGGCCTCGGCATCGCCGGCTCCGCCTGGGGCACGGTCATCGCCCAGAACGCGATGGCGGCCGTCTACCTCGCCGTCGTGGTCCGCGGGGCGCGGCGGCACGGCGCCTCCCTGCGGCCCGACCTCGCCGGCATCCGCGCCTGCGCCCAGGCCGGGACACCCCTGCTGATCCGCACGCTGAGCCTGCGGGCCGTCCTGATGCTCGCCACCGCGGTCGCGGCCGGGCTCGGGGACGCCTCGATCGCCGCCCACCAGATCACCACCACCCTCTGGTCGCTGGCCGCCTTCGCCCTCGACGCCATCGCCATCGCCGGCCAGGCCATCATCGGCCGCTACCTCGGCGCCGACGACACGGCCGGGGCCCGGGCCGCCTGCCGCCGCATGGTGCAGTGGGGCATCGCCTCGGGCGTGGTCATCGGCCTCGTCCTGGCCCTCTCCCGGCCGCTGATCGCCCCGCTGTTCACCTCGGACCCGGCCGTGCGCTCCGAGCTGATGACCGTCCTGCTGGTGGCGGCGCTCGCCCAGCCGGTCTGCGGTGTGGTCTTCGTCCTGGACGGGATCCTCATCGGCGCGGGCGACGGCACGTATCTGGCCTGGTCGATGGTCGTCACCCTCGCCGTCTTCGCCCCGGTCGCCCTGGCCGTACCGGCCCTGGGCGGCGGGCTCACCGCCCTGTGGTGGGCGATGGGGCTGATGATGCTCACCCGGCTGGCCGGCCTCCACTGGCGCGCCCGCTCGGGGAAGTGGGCCGTCACCGGCGCCGTGCGCGCCTGAGCCGCGGCCCGACCGCGGCCCCTCCCGAGAGCGGAAAGACGCCGGGCCCGGAACCTCGCGGTTCCGGGCCCGGCGTTCACGCGGTGCGTGCGGGTCAGGAAGCGACGACCTCGACGTCGAGAGCGGCCTCGACCTCGGGGTGCAGGCGCACCGACACCTTGTGGGAGCCCAGCGTCTTGATCGGGGAACCGATCTCGATCCGGCGCTTGTCCACGTCCGGACCGCCCGCGGCCTTGACGGCGGCGGCGATGTCGGCCGGGGTCACCGAACCGAACAACCGGCCGGCGTCGCCCGCGCGGGTCGACAGCTTGACCTTGACGCCCTCGAGCTGCGCCTTGAACGAGTTGGCCTGCTCGACGGTCGCGATCTCACGGATCCGGCGCGCGCGGCGGATCTGCTCGACGTCCTTCTCGCCACCCTTGGTCCACGCGATCGCGAAACCGCGCGGGATCAGGTAGTTGCGGGCGTAACCGCTCTTGACCTCGACGACGTCGCCGGCGGCACCGAGGCCGCTGACCTCGTTGGTGAGGATGATCTTCGCCATTGCTCGGTCACCCTTCCTTAGCGAGCGGTCGAGGTGTAGGGCAGCAGCGCCATCTCACGGCTGTTCTTCACGGCCGTGGCGACGTCGCGCTGGTGCTGGGTGCAGTTGCCGGTGACCCGGCGGGCACGGATCTTGCCGCGGTCGGAGATGAACTTCCGCAGCAGGTTCGTGTCCTTGTAGTCGACGTACGTGATCTTGTCCTTGCAGAACACGCAAACCTTCTTCTTAGGCTTGCGAGCAGGCGGCTTCGCCATTGTCTCTCTCCAGTGTGATCAAGAAGTTTGGTGCGCTGCCGCCCTTAGAAGGGCGGCTCGTCCGAGAAACCGCCGCCGCCACCGGAGCCACCGCCCCAGTTGCCGCCGCCGCCACCCTGGCCGCCACCGGCAGGAGCGCCGGTCGCCCACGGGTCGCCGTCGGGCGCGCCACCCTGGCCGCCACCGGAGCCACCGCCCCAGTTGCCGCCCTGGCCGCCACCGCCGCCGTAGCCGCCCTGGCCGCCGCGCGAGGCGCCGCCGCCGCTGGCCCGGGTGACCTTGGCGGTCGCGCTGCGGAGGCTGGCGCCGACCTCGTCGACGTCCAGCTCGTAGACCGTCCGCTTGACGCCCTCGCGGTCGTCGTACGAGCGCTGCTTCAGACGGCCCTGCACGATGACGCGCATGCCCTTCTGGAGCGACTCGGCCACGTTCTCCGCAGCCTGCCGCCAGACCGAGCACGTGAGGAAGAGGCTCTCGCCGTCCTTCCACTCGTTGGTCTGCCGGTCGAAGGTGCGGGGAGTGGACGCGACACGGAACTTCGCGACCGCCGCACCAGATGCGGTGAAGCGCAGCTCGGGGTCGTCGACGAGATTGCCGACGACCGTGATGACGGTCTCGCCTGCCATGGTGAGTGACCTCTCGGCGTTGCTTGGCTTCTCGGTTTCCCGACTGCCTGAGCCCGCAGGCTCAGTGGGTCTCGGGACGGAGGACCTTGGTCCGGAGAACCGACTCGTTCAGGTTCATCTGACGGTCGAGCTCCTTGACGACCTCAGGAGTGGCGTTGAGGTCGATGACCGAGTAGATGCCCTCGGGCTTCTTCTTGATCTCGTACGAAAGACGACGACGGCCCCAGGTGTCGACCTTCTCGACCTTGCCGCCCGCGTTGCGGACGACGCCGAGGAAGTTCTCGATCAGCGGGGAGACAGCACGCTCCTCGAGATCGGGGTCGAGGATGACCATCACCTCGTAGTGACGCATGTGGAACCCACCTCCTTTGGACTCAACGGCCACGGCGTTTCCGTGGCAGGAGGGTTTGCATCGCGTCGCAACGGTATCGCGGCCCACCGACAACGCCCGCGGCGTTCCGGGGATCACTCCCCGGAGCCCCTGCGGGACCGTCGTGTGGGCCTGCACAGACACCGGTGCAGACGGTACACACTACCCGCCTCGTGGCTTCCGGTTGAAATCCGCCCCCGGAAGCCCGCAATCTGTACACATCGGGTGTGTCCGGCGCTACGATGCGCCACCTCTCCATCACGGAGGTGCCTCATGGCACAGGCAGTGCGACCCACGACCGGCAGCCGTCTCTACCAGCGAGCCCTCAGCACCCTCAACTCCGACGGCAGGCCCCACCCGGTCGAGAACACCCTGGCCGTCGTGACCGTCGTGCTCGGCCTGCTCGCCGCCATCGCGGCGATCTGGGACCACCTCCACCTGCTGAGCTCCTGGGCGGGGCTGGCGGGCATCCTCGTGGGGGCCTTCGGCCAGTACCGCTCCGCCACCACGGCAGAGCGCTTCCTGTTCATCATCGGCATGGGGCTGGCCGCGATCGGCTTCTACCTCGGCATGGCCCACGGCGGCCTGTTCGGCGGCGTGCTGTCCTAGGCCGTGACGTCAAACGAGCGCCGGCCGCCCGGAGGGCGGGCACCGCGGTGTCTGGTGCGGTGCATCGCAAGGCGGAGAGTCGTCCTCGTAGTGGGCTACTCGGACGATTCGACAACGCAGCGTGGGGGCACCTCCCAGCGGAGCTGGGGGAGTGCCGTGCCAGGCGCCGCGGGGCAGGCGGGCGTTTGACGACACGGCCTAGGCCCCGCCGTCTCCCAGCCGTCCACCCGGCACCCGCCGGGCGAAGCCGCGGACCGAGTTGTCCACAGCCCTCGTGGGGGCGTTCACCGTTCGCAGTAGGCTTCGGCGCAGTAATGCAGTCAGCAATGCCGTAGCCGCAGCGATGGGGAGCGCCCCGCATGAGCTTGACCCTGAGGACCATCAGTCGGGAACAGCACCTGGCGTACATCCAGAGCCTGCCCTCGGCAAGCCACTGCCAGGTTCCCGCCTGGGCGGACGTCAAGACCGAGTGGCGCTCGGAGAACCTCGGCTGGTTCGACGACAGGACCGGTGAGCTGGTCGGCGCCGGCCTGGTGCTCTACCGGCAGCTGCCCAAGGTGAAGCGCTACCTCGCCTACCTCCCCGAGGGCCCGGTGATCAACTGGTACGCCCCCAACCTGGAGGAGTGGCTGCGCCCGATGCTGGCGCACCTGAAGCAGCAGGGCGCCTTCTCCGTGAAGATGGGCCCGCCGGTCGTCATCCGCCGCTGGGACGCGGCCGCCATCAAGTCCGGCATCGCCGATCCGGACGTCAAGCGCCTGCGCGACGTCGAGGCGACGGTCATCGAGCCCCGCGCCTTCGAGGTGGCCGACCGCCTGCGGCGCATGGGCTGGCAGCAGGGCGAGGACGGCGGCGCCGGCTTCGGCGACGTGCAGCCCCGCTACGTCTTCCAGGTCCCGCTGGAGAACCGCAGCCTGGACGACGTCCAGAAGGGCTTCAACCAGCTGTGGCGGCGCAACATCAAGAAGGCCGAGAAGGCCGGCGTCGAAGTCGTCCAGGGCGGCTACGACGACCTCCCCGTGTGGCAGCAGCTCTACGAGGTCACCGCCGAGCGCGACCGCTTCCGCCCGCGGCCCCTTTCCTACTTCCAGCGCATGTGGCAGGTCCTCAACACCGAGGACCCCAACCGCATGCGGCTGTACTTCGCCCAGCACGAGGGCGAGACGGTCGCCGCCGCGACGATGCTCGTCGTCGGCCGGCACGTCTGGTACTCGTACGGGGCCTCGGCCAACCACAAGCGCGAGGTCCGGCCGAGCAACGCCATGCAGTGGCGGATGCTGCGCGACGCCTACGCCCTCGGTGCGAGCGTGTACGACCTGCGCGGCATCAGCGACTCGCTGGACGAGAGCGACCACCTCTTCGGTCTCATCCAGTTCAAGGTGGGCACCGGTGGGCAGGCTGCCGAATACTTGGGCGAGTGGGACTTCCCCCTCAACAAGCTGCTGCACAAGGCACTCGACATCTACATGTCCCGTCGCTGACCCACGTGCACGTGCCCGACTGACCGCAGACACCGCAGAAAGGTCCCCGTTCCGGCCATGGCGCTCACCCTGTACGTCGACACCGCGCGCTGGCGTGCGCACCAGCAGTCCGTGGCGGAGCAGTTCCCCGGGCTGGTACCCGTCTGCAAGGGCAACGGGTACGGCTTCGGCCACGAGCGCCTGGCCGAGGAGGCGATCCGGCTCGGCTCGGACATCCTCGCCGTGGGCACCACGTACGAGGCCGCCCGGATCAAGGACTGGTTCGGCGGGGACCTGCTGGTGCTGACCCCGTACCGGCTGGGCGAGGAGCCAGTGCCGCTGCCGGACCGCGCCATCCGTTCCGTGTCCTCCGTGGAGGGCGTGCGCGGCCTGGTCGGCGCCCGGGTCGTCATCGAGGTCATGAGCAGCATGAAGCGCCACGGCGTCGGCGAGGACGACCTGGTCAAGCTGCACTCGGCCATAGACGACGTCCGCCTGGAGGGCTTCGCCATCCACCTGCCGCTGGACCGGACCGACGGCTCCGACGCGGTGGAGGAGGTCCACCGCTGGATGGAGCGGCTGCGCGCGGCACGGCTCCCGCTGCACACCATGTTCGTCAGCCACCTGAAGGCGGGCGAGCTCACCCAGCTGCGCAACCAGTTCCCGCAGACCCGCTTCCGCGCCCGGATCGGCACCCGGCTGTGGCTCGGCGACCACGAGGCCACCGAGTACCGGGGCGCCGTCCTGGACGTCACCCGCATCGCCAAGGGCGAGCGCTTCGGCTACCGCCAGAACAAGGCGTCCGAGGACGGCCACCTGGTCGTCGTGGCGGGCGGCACGTCGCACGGGGTGGGCCTGGAGGCCCCCAAGGCCATGCACGGCGTCATGCCGCGCGCCAAGGGCGTCGCGAGGGCCGGCCTGGCCACCATCAACCGCAACCTGTCGCCCTTCGTGTGGGCGGGCAAGCAGCGCTGGTTCGCCGAGCCCCCGCACATGCAGGTCTCGATCCTCTTCCTGCCGGGCGACGTGGCGCCCCCGGCGGTCGGCGACGAGCTGGTGGCGCACCTGCGGCACACGACGACGCAGTACGACCGCGTCGTCGACCGCTGAGCCCCTCCCGGGGTCAGTGGGGCGAGGCCGGCGGCGCCGGGTCCACGCCCCACTGCACCGGGCGCGCCTCGCCGTATCCGTAGCCGTCCTCAGGTCCGCCCTGCAGCGGCGCCGCGTGCCGCGGCTGGTGCGAGGGCCGCCCGAGCACGAACGCGTCCTCGGCCCCGTCCAGCACGCCCCCGGAGGGGTCGTCCGAGCCGTCCTGGCGGACCGGGTCGCGCTCGGGGAAGAGGATGTCGCGGACGACGACCGCGCACAGGTACAGCGTCCCGATCAGGTGCGCCGCGATGGCCAGGTGGTAGCCGTCCTGCGGCAGGCCCTTGCTGTTGCCGCCGGTCGTGTACGCCAGGTACGACCAGATCCCGAGGAAGTACATGACCTCGGCGGCCTGCCAGATCAGGAAGTCCCGCCAGCGCGGCCGGGCGAGCGCCGCGAGGGGCACCAGCCAGAGCACGTACTGCGGCGAGTAGACCTTGTTGGTCAGGATGAAGACCGCCACGACGAGGAAGGCGAGCTGCGCGAAGCGCGGGCGCCGCGGGGCGTACAGGGTCAGCGCTGCGATCGCCCCCCACAGCAGAAGGACCAGCGCCTCGGCGTAGTGGTTCACCGCCTGGGGCTCGATGTTCCACTTCGTCTGCTGGGAGATGATCAGCCAGATGGAACCGTAGTCGACGCCCCGCTCCTGGCTGAACGTGTAGAACTTCGACCAGCCGTCCCAGGCGAGCAGCGCCACCGGCAGGTTGACCACGACCCAGGCCCCCGCCGCACCGCCCACGGCCGCGCCCCAGGCTTTCAGCTTCCCGGCCCGCAGGCACAGGAAGAACAGTGCGACGAGCAGGAACCCCGGGTAGAGCTTGGCGGCCGTCGCCAGCCCGATCAGGACGCCCGCGGCCAGCGGCCGGTTGCGCGACCAGAGCATCATCCCGGCCGCCGCGAGGGCGACCGCGAAAAGGTCCCAGTTGATGGTGGCGGTCAGCGCGAACGCGGGTGCCAGCGCGACCAGCAGTGCGTCCCACGGGCGGCGCCGGTTGGTCCGGGCCGTGCAGACCGCGATGACGGCCGTGCAGACCAGCAGCATCCCGGCGTTGACCAGCCAGTAGACCTGCTCCCGGTGCTGGATCGTGCCGCCGTGCGGGGTCAGCCAGGAGGCGACCTCCATGAAGAGCCCGGTCAGGACCGGGTACTCCAGGTAACCCATGCCCCCGGAGACCGTGTCCGGGATGCGGTCGAAGTACGGGGCCAGGTCGTCGGCGAAGCCCCGGCCGTGGTACAGGTGCGGGATGTCGGAGTAGCAGGCGTGGCTGTACTGGGCGTTCGCCCCGAAGAACCAGCCGCTGTCGTAGCACGGCACCTTCTGCACCATGCCCAGCGCGAACATCCCGATCGCGACCAGCACGACGACGCGCAGGGGGTTCCACCAGCCCCGCCGCCCCACGGCCGCGAAGCGGCCGAGCGGGCCGCCGATGACCTCGCTCCCGGCCACCGCGACCGGGTCCTCGCGGGTCGGGGGCACGACCGCCTCGGCCTCCGAGGCCTCGTGGTGGGGGTCTTCGCGCACGATCGTCATGGGCCACATCCTGCCCTACATCTCCGCGCGCGGAGCGTCGGATCCCCACGCCGCATCCCCGCCGCCCGCGAACGCCCGCGGCCGCGGAGGGCACGGTGCCCTCCGCGGCCGCGGATGTACTGCTCGACTCAAGACGGGGCGGTTAACCGCCATTGCCTCCCGAACCCAGGAGTCCGCCGTTGCCGTTGCCTCCGCTGCCTCTGCCCGTGGCGCTGGAGGACGGACTCGTCGACGGTGTCCCGCCGGTACCCCCGTCGGAGGTTCCGCCGTCGTTGGCACCGCCACCGGCGTCCTGGCACTCCCACCACGGCTTGCACTCCCCGGACTCGGTCGGGGTCGGCGGGGCCTGCGGCTGCGAGATGGTCGGGGTCGGCTTCGTGGTCGCCGTCTCGCTCGGAGTGGCCGTGACCGAGGGGCTCGGCGATGGGGCGCCCTCCCCGTCGTGGATGTCGCCGATCTTCGGGGCGTCGGGGAAGCCGGTGTCGGGGCCCGTCACCGCGCCCTTCATGTAGGCGGTCCAGATCTCGGTCGGGATGTCACCACCGTGGATGGACTCGACGCCCGCCGTGCCGTTCATGGACATCAGACCGTGGGTCTTGGGGTTCTCCCGGAACATCGCCACGGACGTGGACAGTTGCTGGGTGTACCCGACGAACCACGCCGACTTGTTGCTGTCGGTCGTACCGGTCTTGCCGGCCGCCTTGCGGCCGAGTTCCTTGGCGCGGAAACCCGTACCGTTCTGGATCACGTTCTCCAGGACGTCACTGACGTTGTCGGCCACCTCGGCCGGCATCACCCGGGTCACCTTGGGCTTGTCGAAGCCAGGGACGTCGGCTCCGTTCTTCTTCACCGACACGACCGAATAGGGATCCACGTGCTTGCCGGAAGCGGCGAAGGTCGCGTAGGCGTCCGCCATGCGGATGGCGCTGGGGGTGGACGTACCGAGGGCGAACGACGCGTTCCGGCCCGCCATGGAGGCCTTGAGGATCCCGGTCTTCTCGGCGACGTCGGCCACCTTCTCCATGCCGACGTCCATGCCGAGCTGCACGAACGGCGTGTTGATGGACTGCTCCATCGCCTTGCGCAGTGTGATGTATCCCCAGGGCGTCGGGCTCTCGTTCTCCTGGAAGAAGGCCGTGTTGTCCTTCTTCAGGACGTACGTGCCGTCATTGTTCTTGATCTTGATGTGGTCGTTGCCGTTGTACTTGCTCAGCGGTGAGATGCCCTCGCCGTCGGAGCGGTACGTGCCGTACTCCATGGCGGCGGCCAGGACGAACGGCTTCCAGGTCGAGCCGACGGGGACACCCTTGGTGTCGGCGTTGTTGGTGAAGTGGTTGTTCTCGAAGCCCGCGCCGCCGTAGAGGGCGACGATCGCTCCGTCGTTGGGCTTCACCGACGCGGCGCCGAACTGGACGTACTTGTCCAGCTTCCGCTGCTTCGGCTTGATGTTGTCCTTCTCGACCTTCTTCACGGCGTTCTGCAGGGCGTCGACCTTCTTCTTGTCGAAGGTCGTGCGGATCTCGTAACCGCCCCGGTCCAGCTCCGCGCGGCTGATGTCGGAGTGCGCCAGCACGTAGTTCTGGGCGGTGTCGACCAGGTAGCTGATCTGGCCGGTCATGCCCTTGGTCGCCTTGAGGCCCTGCGGCATCGGGTACTTCTTGACGGCCTCGGTGTACTCGTCCTTGTTGAGCTTGCCGTCCTTGTACATCTCGCCGAGGATCCACTTCCAGCGGTACTCGGAGTTCTTGCGGTTCGACTCCGGAGTCGCGGCGGTGTCGATGCTCGTGGCCCCGGCCGGGTCGTAGTACGTCGGGCCCTTGAGCAGCGCCGCCAGGAAGGCGCACTGGCTCGGCGTGAGCTTGGAGGCGTCGACGCCGTAGTAGGTCTGCGCCGCCGCCTGGATGCCGTAGGCGCTCCGGCCGTAGTACGAGGTGTTCAGGTAGCCCTGGAGGATCTCGTCCTTGTCGAGCTTCGTCCCCACCTTTATGGAGATGAAGAGCTCCTTGAACTTACGGGTGACCGTCTGGTCCTGGCTCAGGAAGGTGTTCTTGACGTACTGCTGGGTGATCGTCGAACCACCCTGCGCCTGGCCGCCCTTCGCCATGTTGAACAGGGCGCGGGCGACACCCATGGGGTCGACGCCCGAGTCGGTCTCGAAGCTCTTGTTCTCCGCGGAGATGACCGCGTTCTGCATCGCCTTGGGGATGTCGGCGAGCCCCACGTTCTGCCGGTTGGCACCGGTGCCGGTCGCCACCATGCGGTCGCCGTTCGCCCAGTAGTAGACGTTGTTCTGCGACTTGGCGGCGTCGTTCTCGTTGGGGATGCCCACCATCGCGTACCCGACGCCGGCGACGGCGACCAGGCTTCCGAAGAAGAACAGGCACAGTCCGGAGACGAGCTTCCACGACGGCATCCAGCGACGCCATCCGTCCCTCCCCCAGCGGGGGTAGTCGACGATGCGCTTCTTCGGGGGCTGACCCCCGCCGCGCCCGCCCTGCGCGCCCGTGGCGGGCCGACGGCGGCCGCCCTTCTGCGACGACTGGGCGGCACGGCGCGCGGCGGCACGCCCCTCATAGGGCGGCTCGGCCCCCCGGGCCCGGCCGCCGGTGCTCGCGCGGCCCCCCGTACCCGCCCCCGCACCCTGGCGGGGGGGTTGTCCCATTCCCTGGCGCGGGCCGTGGCCCTGCCCCGAACCGGTTCCGTGCGGCTGCGGCCTCGGCGGCCCAGCGGCCCGCCGACCGCCTGGCGGCGGGGGCTGCTGCTGCGCGCCGCGCCGGGCGGCTGCCCGGCCGTCGCCGGGCGACTGCGGCGGCTTGCGACGGTGCTCGCTCATGAACAGCTACTCCTAGGACAGGCGGAATCGCCTGAAAGCGGCAGTTGATTTCCGGTCCCCCCGGCGTGCGATGCCCGCACTGCACCAGGGACAAGGACGCTCACTGAGGTCACACGGTTCCCGGTGCTCTGCATGGCGAACAGAGTACGCACGGTCAAAAGAGGTTCTAGCCAGATGTTCATCACATTCCGGGCGGTTGACGGTGGACAGATTTCGTGATGTGACGCCGGTCACCGTGAGCCGTCTTGCCGTACCCCGGAAGTCGTTCTATCGTCTCGATGTATCGAGCCGATACATCACGGCGAGATAAGAGGCGACGACGGCACGGACGGGAGGGAAACGAGGGCATGAGCAAACGCTCCGGCATCCTCGAGTTCGCCGTCCTGGGCCTGCTGCGCGAATCCCCGATGCACGGTTACGAGCTGCGCAAGCGGCTCAACACCTCGCTCGGTGTGTTCCGCGCGTTCAGCTACGGCAGCCTCTACCCCTGCCTCAAGACACTGGTCACTCAGGGCTATCTGGTCGAGGAGACCGGCCCTGAACCCGATCCGCTCGCCGCGCCGCTGGCCGGCCGACGGGCCAAGATCGTGTACCGGTTGACGGCGGCCGGCAAGGAGCACTTCGAAGAGCTCCTCGCCCACTCCGGGCCTGACGCGTGGGAGGACGAGCACTTCGCGGCTCGTTTCGCCTTCTTCGGCCAGACGTCCAGGGACGTACGGATGCGTGTCCTCGAGGGGCGGCGCAGCCGCCTCGAGGAGCGCCTGGAGAAGATGCGCGCGTCCCTCGCGCGTACCCGTGAGCGGCTCGACGACTACACGCTCGAGCTGCAGCGGCACGGCATGGAGTCGGTGGAGCGCGAGGTCCGCTGGCTGAACGAGCTGATCGAGACCGAGCGGGCGGGGCGCGGCAAGCAGCCCCCGACCGCTCCGTCCGCCGATGCCGAGCAGGACAACCAACAGGAAAACGGCGGACCCGGCATGCGCCGGGGACCCGCGTGACGATCAAACAGGGAGCAACCGGAATGGGTTCGGTTCGCGTAGCCATCGTTGGCGTGGGCAACTGCGCCGCTTCGCTGGTGCAGGGTGTCGAGTACTACAAGGACGCCGACCCGGCCAGCCGCGTGCCTGGCCTCATGCACGTGCAGTTCGGCGACTACCACGTGCGTGACGTCGAGTTCGTCGCTGCCTTCGACGTCGACGCGAAGAAGGTCGGTCTCGACCTCGCGGACGCCATCGGTGCCAGCGAGAACAACACCATCAAGATCTGCGACGTGCCGCAGAAGGACGTGACCGTCCAGCGCGGCCACACCCTGGACGGTCTCGGCAAGTACTACCGCGAGACCATCGAGGAGTCCGCCGAGGAGCCGGTCGACGTCGTGCAGGTGCTCAAGGACCGGCAGGTCGACGTGCTCGTCTGCTACCTGCCCGTGGGTTCCGAGGCCGCGGCGAAGTTCTACGCGCAGTGCGCCATCGACGCCAAGGTCGCCTTCGTCAACGCCCTCCCGGTCTTCATCGCCGGTACCAAGGAGTGGGCGGACAAGTTCACCGAGGCCGGTGTGCCGATCGTCGGTGACGACATCAAGTCGCAGGTCGGCGCCACCATCACGCACCGCGTGCTCACCAAGCTCTTCGAGGACCGCGGTGTCATCGTCGAGCGCACCATGCAGCTGAACGTCGGCGGCAACATGGACTTCAAGAACATGCTCGAGCGCGAGCGCCTGGAGTCCAAGAAGATCTCGAAGACGCAGGCCGTCACCTCCCAGATCCCCGACCGCGACCTGGGTGAGAAGAACGTCCACATCGGCCCCTCGGACTACGTGGCCTGGCTGGACGACCGCAAGTGGGCGTACGTCCGCCTCGAGGGCCGTGCCTTCGGCGACGTCCCGCTGAACCTGGAGTACAAGCTCGAGGTCTGGGACTCCCCGAACTCCGCGGGTGTCATCATCGACGCGGTGCGCGCGGCGAAGATCGCCAAGGACCGCGGCATCGGCGGCCCGATCCTGTCGGCGTCCTCCTACTTCATGAAGTCCCCGCCGGTGCAGTACTTCGACGACGAGGCCCGCGAGAACGTGGAGAAGTTCATCCGCGGCGAGGTCGAGCGCTGAACAGCGGCTTAACCCCCGTCACCACTCGTCGTACGACGCGACCGCACAGGCCCCCGGGTATGGCACCCGGGGGCCTGTGCGTCATGTGAGGCTGTGCGCATGCCCGTTGTCCGTGATCTCCGTGTGCTGCTGCGCTTCCGGGACTTCCGCCGGCTGCTGTCGGTGCGGTTGCTGTCCCAGCTCTCCGACGGGGTCTTCCAGGTGGCGCTGGCGGCCTATGTGGTCTTCTCCCCGGAGAAGCAGGCCTCGCCGGCCGCCATCGCCTCCGCGATGGCGGTCCTGCTGCTGCCGTACTCGCTTCTGGGGCCGTTCACGGGCGTCCTGCTGGACCGCTGGCGGCGCCGGCAGGTCCTCCTCCACTGCAACCTGCTGCGGGCGGCGCTCTCCCTCGGCACGGCCGTGCTGATGCTGCTGCGTGTTCCGGACTGGCTCTTCTACCTGTCCGCCCTCTCGGTCACCGGCATCAACCGCTTCGTGCTCGCCGGCCTGTCGGCCGCGCTGCCCCGCGTCGTCGACGGGGAGCGGCTGGTCATGGCGAACGCGCTCTCCCCGACCGCGGGCACGCTCGCCGCCACGGCGGGCGGCGGGGCGGCCTTCCTGATGCACCTGGTGGTGCCCGAGGGCGTCCGCTCCGACGTCCTGGTCGTGGTGCTGGGCGCCGTCCTCTATCTCTGTGCCGGGCTCACCGCGCTCACCCTGGGACGGGACCTACTGGGGCCGGATCCGTCCCGCGTCCAGCCGCGGGTGGGCGAGGCGCTGCTCAGCACCTTCCGCGGCCTGGTGCACGGCCTGAAGCATCTGCGCCGGCGACCCCACGCGGCGCGTGCCCTGGCCGCGATGACGGCGATGCGCTTCTGCTACGGCGGGCTCACGGTGACGGTGCTGATGCTGTGCCGCTACGCGTGGTCGGGGTCCGACGGTGCGGACCGCGGCACGGCGGACGGCCTCGCGCTCCTCGGCCTGGCGGTCGCCGTCTCGGGCGCCGGCTTCTTCACGGCGGCCGTCGTCACCCCCTGGGCCACGGGCCGCTTCGGCACCTTCGGATGGATCACCGTCTGCGCGGGTTCGGCCGCCGTCATGCTCCCCGGACTGGGCCTCCCCTTCGAGCCGGCCCCGGTGCTGGCGGCGGCCTTCGTGCTGGGCCTGGCCACCCAGGGGGCGAAGATCGCCACGGACACCGTGGTCCAGTCCTCGATCGACGACGCCTACCGGGGGCGGATCTTCTCCATCTACGACGTGCTGTTCAATGTCGCCTTCGTCGGCGCCGCGGCCATCTGCGCCCTGGTCCTCCCGCCGGACGGCCGCTCCGCGGGGCTCCTGCTGGCGCTCTCGGCGGTCTACGCAGCGGTGGCGGTCGGCACCGCCAGGACCCCGCGTCGTTTCACGTGAAACACGAAGATCACTCCACCTCCGCCCGTTTCACGTGAAACAGCCGCCCCGACAGATGGCCTGTCCGACCCCTCCAGTAACGTTCGCGCGTTCACAGGAACTGACAGGTTCATCCCAGGGAGGGGAACAACCATGGCGACTCCGCCACCGCACGACACAAACCATCCGACCCCGCAGGGCCAGCCCGGCGCCTTCCCGCCGCCACAGGGTCAGCCCGGCACGTTCCCGCCCCCGCAAGGCCAGCCTGGCGCCTTCCCGCCGCCCGCCGCCCCGCCGCGGCGCGGCAGGAACATCGGCAAGCGCATCATCGGCGTGATCATCACCATCGTGGTCGTCATCGGCGTGCGGTTCGCCTTCTCCCAGTTCGACCAGACCGACGCCGAGACGTCGAAGGTCGGCGGCTGCCTCCACAACAAGGGCACCGAAGGGAGTCCGGACCTGGTGGACGTCGACTGCTCCTCAGGCGACGCCCAGTTCAAGATCGTCAAGAAGTTCGACGACTCGACCGACCAGAAGCAGTGTGAATCCGTCACCGAGTCGGACGTCTACTACACCCAGTCCGGGACCGACTTCAACAACGTCGTGCTCTGCCTGCAGAGCATCACCAAGTGATGGGGTCGCCGTTACAGCCGAGGGGGTCATGTTTCACGTGAAACATGACCCCCTCGGTGCGTCCGACGCGTGGACGGCGGGCGCTCAGACCTGCGCGGCCCACCACTCCTTCAGCGCGGCCACGGCGGCCTCCTCGCCCAGCGGGCCGTTCTCCAGGCGCAGCTCCAGCAGGTGGTCGTACGCCTTGCCGACCTCGCGCCCCGGGGGAATGCCCAGGATCTCCATGATCCGGTTGCCGTCCAGGTCCGGCCGGATCGCGTCCAGCTCCTCCTGCTCCTTCAGCTGGGCGATCCGCTCCTCGAGCCCGTCGTAGGTTCGCGCCAGCGCCGCGGCCTTGCGCTTGTTGCGGGTCGTGCAGTCGGAGCGGGTCAGCTTGTGCAGCTGGTCGAGCATCGGTCCGGCGTCCCGGACGTAGCGCCGGACGGCGGAGTCGGTCCACTCCCCGGTCCCGTAGCCGTGGAAGCGCAGATGCAGCTCCACCAGCCGGGCGACGTCCTTGATGATGTCGTTCGGGTACTTGAGCTTGGTCAGCCGCCCCTTGGCCATCTTGGCGCCGACCACCTCGTGGTGGTGGAAGGAGACCCGGCCGTCGGACTCGAAGCGCCGGGTGCGCGGCTTGCCGATGTCGTGCAGCAGCGCGGCGAGGCGCAGGACCAGGTCCGGCCCCTCGGTCTCCAGCGCCATCGCCTGGTCCAGGACGGTCAGCGTGTGCTCGTAGACGTCCTTGTGGCGATGGTGCTCGTCCCGCTCCAGGCGCAGGGCCGGCAGCTCCGGGAGGACCCGTGCGGCCAGGCCGGTCTGCACCAGCAGCTGCAGGCCCTTGCGGGGGTGGTCGGAGAGGATCAGCTTGTTGAGCTCGTCCCGGACGCGCTCGGCGGAGACGATCTCGATGCGGTCGGCCATCTCCGTCATCGCCGTGACGACCTCGGGTGCCACCTCGAAGTCCAGCTGGGCGGCGAAGCGCGCGGCACGCATCATCCGCAGCGGATCGTCGGAGAAGGACTCCTCCGGGGTGCCCGGAGTGCGCAGGAGCCGCTGTGCGAGGTCGCCGAGCCCGCTGTAGGGGTCGACGAACTCCGCCTCCGGCAGCGAGACCGCCATCGCGTTGACGGTGAAGTCCCGGCGGACCAGGTCCTCCTCGATCGTCTCCCCGTAGGAGACCTCCGGCTTGCGCGAGGTCCGGTCGTAGGCCTCGGATCGGTAGGTGGTCACCTCGATCTGGTAGCCGCCCTTGCGGCACCCGACCGTGCCGAAGGCGATGCCCACCTCCCAGACGGCCTCCGCCCACCCGCGGATGATCTTCAGCACCTGGTCGGGCCGGGCGTCGGTGGTGAAGTCGAGGTCGTTGCCGAGCCTGCCGAGCAGGGTGTCGCGGACCGAGCCGCCGACGAGGGCAAGCCGGAATCCGGCGTCCTTGAAGCGGCGACCGAGGTCCTCGGCCACCGGCGCGATCACGGGCGCGGGCTTCAGGGTCTGGGGGGCGTTGTTGGCATTCGGCACAACAGAAAAGGGTACGTGCCCATGCGCCCCGCGGCGGACCGGTTTACCGGCACCCGCGATCATGCCCGACGCCTTCCCGCCCCCGGACTGTATCGATCTTGTGGCCCACTCACAGCACTTTGGGTCATCGAGCATCGTTACCATTCCAGGACGCACATCCGATGACGACGAGGGACGGCCAGCGCGTGGGCGAGGCGGCACAGCACCCCGGAGGAACTCCGGCCCGTTCGAGGCTGCGCCGGGCCACGGCGCTGCTCGTGGGCGCCACCCTGTTCACCGGCCTGGTCCAGGCCCGTACGGCCCCCGCGGCGTACGCGGAGACCCCCAGCGGCCGGACCGTGGACGTGTCGGTGAACTCGCTGTCCCCCACCGCCCCGGCCAAGGGCGACACCCTCACGGTGACGGGCACCGTCACCAACAAGAGCAAGCACACCGTCAGCGGCGCCCACGTCGGCGTGGAGATCGCCCCCCAGGGCCCGCTGGACAGCCGCAGCGCCATCAACGACGTGTCCACCAGCGCGCCCCACACCCTGGCCGACGGCGCGGAGATCACCGGGCACACCATGCCGGTCGACGACCTGTCCGCCGGCATCAGCCGCAGTTTCACCCTGAAGGTGCCGGTCAAGGATCTCGACCTGGGCCCGGACGGCGTCTACCAGCTCGGGGTCTCCCTGACCGGGCAGACCCGCGACCGCGGCTACGACGAGTACCTCGGCATCGAGCGGACCTTCCTCCCCTGGTACCCGGACGGGGACGCCAAGCCGACCCGCTACACCTTCCTGTGGCCGCTGATCGACCGCCCGCACCTCGCCGTGCGCAGCGAGAGCGACGACCAGCAGAGCCCGATCTTCCTCGACGACGACCTCGCCGGGGACCTGGCGCCGGGCGGCCGTCTGCAGCAGATGGTGGCGCTCGGACGGGATCTGCCCGTCACCTGGGTCATCGACCCGGACCTGCTCTCCACGGTCGACGCGATGACGCGCCGGTACCAGGTAGCCGGCCCCGGCGGTGATCTCGATCACACCACGTCGGGCACCGGCACCGAGAACGCGAAGCGCTGGCTGAACAGCCTCAAGGAGGCCGTGGTCGGGAAGGAGGTCGTCGCGCTGCCCTTCGCCGATCCCGACATCGCCTCCATCGCCCACCGCGGCAAGAGCGTCCCCGGCACCCTGAACCACCTCAAGACCGCCACGGAACTCGCGACGACCACCGTCGAGGTCGTCCTCAACGGCCAGGTCACCCCCGACACGGACGTCTCCTGGCCCGTCGAGGGCGCCGTCGACCCCTCCATCGTCGACGTGGCCACCTCGGCCGGCGCCGACAAGGTGATCGCCCGCAGCGACAGCCTCGGCGAGCCCGGCGACCTCAACTACACCCCCACCTCGGCGCGGCCCATCGGCGGCGGCACGACGGCGGTCGTCGCCGATTCCGGGCTCTCCAAGGCCTTCCAGGGCGACATGACGTCGGCCGGCTCCTCGACCCTCGCGGTCCAGAAGTACCTGGCGCAGACCCTGATGATCACGATGCAGGCGCCCGACCGGCAGCGCAGCGTCGTCGTCGCCCCGCAGCGGATGGCCAAGGCCTCACAGGCCCAGGCCATGGCCCAGGCGATCACCGAGGTCGCCGGCAGCGGCTGGGCGGAGACCGCGGACTTCTCCGCCGCGGCGGAGGCGACCCCCGACCCGAGGGCCAACCGCAAGGTGCCCGGCACCGGCGCCTACCCCAAGCGCCTGCGCAAGCAGGAGATGAGCACCGCGGCCTTCCGCCAGATCCAGGCGACCCAGGGCGAGCTCGACGACTTCATGGCCCTCCTGAGCAAGCCCGACCGGGTGCGGACCCCCTTCGGCAACGCGCTGATGCGCTCGATGTCCACCGAGTGGCGCGGCTCCGCCCACAGGTCGGCCGCCTACCGCACGGCCATCTCCGACTACCTGTCCGACCTGATGAGCCTGGTCTACCTGCTCCCCAAGACCGGGACGCTCACGCTCTCGGGCCGCAGCGGCACCATCCCGGTCACCGTGAAGAACGAGCTCGGCCAGACCGTGCAGGGCTTGGAGCTGCGCCTCACCTCCAGCCAGGGCAACAGCCTCGACCCCGGCGACGCGCAGCCGGTGACCGTCGAGGGCGGCCACACCCGCTCCCTGAAGTTCGAGGGCACCGCCGCCCGCAACGGCCTGAACACGATCACGGCCCAGCTCTACACGCCCGACGGCGCCAAGTTCAGCACGCCCATCACCTTCCAGGTGGATGTCACCTCCATCACATCCTCCGTCATGCTGGTGATCGCCGCCGGGCTCCTGCTGCTCGTGCTGGCGGGCGCCCGGATGTACCACCAGCGCAAGCGTCGCGCGGCGACCGAGGGTGGGGACGGCGACGCCGACCCGTCCGGGGACGACGCCGACCCGTCCGACGACGGGGAGACGGGCGAGGACGGAGACGACGCCGGGAAGGGCACCATGGGTGACCGGGACGGCGTCGGTGACGAGCAGCCGGGTGACCTGGCGCCGGACACCTCCCCGGAAAGTACGGACCCGTCCGGGACGGGTGAGAAGGTGGACCGATAGCCAGCGAGCCATGTCCGATGAGGTGGGGCAGAGATGAACGCACCGTACGACGGTGAGCGCGAACGGGAAGCCGGGGAGCGGTTCCCCGAGCAGCCCGGGCAGCACCCTGCCGCGCCCGACCCGTACCTGCAGGACACCTACGCCCGCGATCCGTACCGGCGGCAGGATCCGACCGTGGAGGACCCGGTGGGCGAGGCTCTCTACGACCGCGCCGCGCACCCGCCGGCCCAGCCGCATGCCTACGGGCCGCCGTACGCGCACCAGGAGCCGTACCGCATGCCGTACGCCGACGACGCCAACACCCGGTACGTCGGCGTCGACGAGCTGGTCTCCAACGCGCCGGACGAGGACGGGAGGCCGGCCCGGCCGGACGAGTACGCCCACCTCTTCCGCGACGAGCCGGTGCAGACCGCCCCCGCGGAGCCCGAGCCCGCGGCGGCGCCCGCGGCCGGGAAGTCCGGCGGACGGGCCGGCAGCGTCCTCAAGTCCAGCGCCCTCATGGCGGCCGGCACCCTCGTCTCCCGGGTCACCGGATTCCTGCGCACCCTGGTCATGGCCGCCGCGATCGGCGTCGGCACCCTGAACGACGGCTACCAGGTCGCCAACACCCTGCCCACGATGATCTACATCCTGGTCGGCGGCGGCGCGATCAACGCGGTCTTCATCCCGCAGCTCGTACGCGCCATGAAGAACGACGAGGACGGCGGCGAGGCGTACGCCAACCGTCTGCTCACCCTGGTCGTCGTCGGTCTGGCGGCCGTCACCGCCGTCTGTGTGATCGCCGCACCGGTCTTCATCCAGGCGATGTCCCACGACATCGCCTCCGACCCGGTCAGGTTCGAGGTCGCGGTCACCTTCGCCCGCTACTGCATCCCCACCATGTTCTTCATGGGCGTGCACGTCGTACTCGGGCAGATCCTCAACGCCCGCGGCCGCTTCGGCGCGATGATGTGGACCCCGGTCCTCAACAACGTCGTCATCATCGCCACCTTCGGTGCGTTCATCTGGGCCTTCGGCTCCTTCACCAGCACCGGTGTCTCCTCGCAGACCATCACCCCCGAGGGCGTCCGCCTGCTCGGCCTCGGCACCCTGCTGGGCTTGACCGTGCAGGCCCTGGCGATGGTCCCCTACCTGCGCGAGGCCGGATTCCGGATCAGGCCTCGGTTCGACTGGCGAGGCCACGGTCTCGGCCACGCGGCGAAGCTGGCCAAGTGGACCTTCTTCTTCGTCCTCGCCAACCAGATCGGCCTGATCGTCCTCACCCAGTTCGCCACCGCGGCGGGCGCGGCGGCCGAGAAGACGGGCCACGAGGGCACCGGCATCACCGCTTTCAACTACGCGCTGCTGCTGTGGCAGATGCCGCAGGCCATCATCACCGTCTCCGTCATGACGGCCGTGCTCCCGCGGATCTCCCGCGCCGCGGCCGACGGCGACGCCGCCGCGGTCCGCGACGACCTCTCCTACGGCCTGCGGACCTCGGGCGTGGCCATCGTGCCCGCCGCCTTCGCCTTCCTCGCCCTCGGCCTCCCCATCGCCACCTTGCTCTACAGCAGCTCCGGCGAGGGCGCGGTGAACATCGGCTTCGTGCTGATGGCCTTCGGACTGGGCCTGATCCCCTTCTCGGTGCAGTACATCGTCCTGCGCGGCTTCTACGCGTACGAGGACACCCGCACCCCCTTCTACAACACCGTCATCGTCGCGATCTGCAACGCCACCGCGGCCGCCGCCTGCTACTTCCTGCTGCCCGCCCGGTGGGCCGTGGTCGGCATGGCCGCCGGGTACGGACTGGCCTACGCGATCGGCGTCGGAGTGGCGGTCAAGCGGCTGCGCAGGCGCCTCGGTGGCGACATCGACGGCAAGCGCGTGGTCCGTACCTACGCCAGGCTCTTCGGCGCGTGCATCCCCGCCGCAGCGGGCGCCGGCGCCGTCGTCTACGGTGTCTGGCACTCGCTGGGTCACGGCGCTGCCGCATCGTTGCTGTCGCTGGTGCTCGGCGCCGCTGTGCTGGGCGGAATCTTCTTCGTCGCCGCCAAGCGCATGCGCGTCGAGGAGATGACGGCCATGGTCGGCATGGTCAGGGGCCGGCTGGGCCGCTGACGTCCCGTACCGCGCAACCTTCGGGGGCCGTCGTGTGTCGTGCATAGCGGTGGACTGTTGGCACAATTGTCCTCGGCTGTGTTGTCAGATCTTGCAACGGATGGGGAGGCAGGAACGACGGTGGCGGAACGGAGCACGGCTGCCGTCGGAGTGGCCAATGAGGGCGGCGACAAGCAGCTCGCCGCCCACGCGGAAAGTGCCACGGCCGACGAGGCGACGGACCAAAGCGAAGAGCAGGACGCGCCACAGCAGACCCCCCCTGAGGAGACAGCACCGACCAATTCCGAGCCGCCCGAGCTCCACAGCGGCCACAAGCTCGCCGGGCGCTACCGCCTGGAGGAGTGCCTCACCCGTGCCGACGGCTTCAGCAGTTGGAGGGCCGTCGACGAGAAGCTGCGCCGCGCCGTGGGCATCCACACCCTTCCCGCCGACCACAGCCGGGCCCGCTCGGTGCTGGCGGCGGCCCGCTCCGCGGCCCTCCTCGGCGACCCGCGCTTCGTGCAGGTCCTCGACGCGGTCGAGGAGAACGACCTCGTCTACGTGATCCACGAGTGGCTCCCGGACGCACGGGAGCTCACCACCCTGATCGCCGCCGACCCACTGGAGCCGCACGAGGCGCACCAGATGGTCAACCAGATCTCCCAGGCCATGGCCGCCGCCCACCGCGAGGGCCTGGCGCATCTCCGTCTCGGCCCCGACGCCGTCCTGCGCACCGAGGCCGGCCAGTACCGCATCCGCGGTCTGGCGGTCGCCGCCGCGTTGCGCGGCATCTCCTCCGAGCGCCCGCAGCGCGAGGACACCGAGGCCATCGGAGCCCTCCTGTACGCCTCGCTCACCCAGCGCTGGCCGTACCCGGAGGACGAGCACGGGCTCACCGGCCTCCCCAAGGACGTCGGCCTCGTCGCACCCGACCAGGTGCGGGCGGGCGTCCACCGCGGGCTGTCGGAAGTCGCCATGCGCGCCCTCGTCAACGACGGGGCGACGGCCTCCCGCGAGCCGGAGCCCTGCACCACCCCCGAGGAACTGGCCAAGGCCGTCGCCGCGATCCCCAAGATCCGGCCGCCCGAGCCGACCATGACGCCCTACTCACGCACCACGTACCAGCAGGGCTCCTACCGCCAGACTCCCGGGGGACCCACGTCCCCCGGCGTCACGTCGGTCCTCTCCGCCACGCCGCCGCCGGCTCTGCCCGGGCGCACCGGCAAGGCGCTCAAGTGGTCCGTCTCGGCTCTCCTCATCGTCGCCCTCGGCCTCGGCAGCTGGCAGCTCGCGGAGACGCTCATGGACCGCGAGAACCAGGCGAAGTCCGGCGGTACCTCCACGTCCCACAACACGGGCGGCGACGGCGGCAGCGACAACGGCGGCGCGAACCAGGTGACGCTGAAGCCGCTTCCCGTCCAGGGGGCGGCCGAGTACGCACCCTACGGCGGGGCCCAGCACCCGAACGACGTCGGCGCCACGTACGACAGCAAGACGTCCACGTACTGGCGCACGAACAGCTTCGCCGACGGCCCCGAATTCGCCCCCTCCGTCAAGAAGGGCGTCGGTATCGCCTACGACCTGGGAGCGACGAAGAAGCTCGGCCAGGCATCGATAGAGTTCTACTACGGCGGCGACCACACCGCGGTCACGCTCTACGCGGCCGACTCGCTGGCCTCCACGGCCGAGCCGAGCCAGCTGAAGAAACTGGCCACCGTCACCACCGACGGCAAGGCGGCGAAGCTCACGCTGAAGGCACCCGTGGAGACGCGTTACGTCGTGGTCTGGCTGACCGCGCTCCCCTATTCGGATGCCGACGGGTACTCCGGCGCCGGCCACAAGCAAGCCATCACCAATGTGAGGTTCGAGGGGCAGTAGCCCCGCGGGGAGGGGGATGGTGGCCACGCAGGGCACGGGCGGGGAGGTCAGCGACAGCGATCTCCTCGCCCGCCATGTCGCGGGGGACCCGAACGCTTTCGGGGAACTCGTCCGCCGGCACCGCGACCGGCTCTGGGCGGTGGCGCTGCGGACCCTGGGGGACCGCGAGGAGGCCGCCGACGCCGTGCAGGACGCGCTCGTCTCGGCCTTCCGTTCCGCCCACACCTTCCGCGGGCAGTCGGCCGTCACGACCTGGCTGCACCGCATCACCGTGAACGCGTGCCTGGACCGGGCGCGCAAGGCCGCCTCACGCCGTACCTCCGCGGTCACGGACGAGAAGCAGTTCGAGGAACTGCTCGAACCGCACGAGTCCGCCGCCGCCCCCGCCGAGCGGGGGGAGCTGCACCGGGAACTGCTGCAGGCGCTCGCGACGCTCCCCGTGGAACAGCGGGCCGCCCTGGTCCTGGTCGACATGCAGGGCTATCCCGTGGCCGAGGCCGCCGCCGTCCTCGACGTTCCGGCGGGGACGGTCAAGAGCAGATGCGCCCGGGGCAGAGCGCGGCTGCTGCCGCTCCTGTCCCACCTGCGGGACGGGCCGGGGAGTAGGGGCGATCAGGCAGGGGCAAGGAACCGGACGGAGAACGCATCCGTCCCAGAGACGGAGGCCCGGCCGGGCCACGGCTTCACACAGGGCGGAGGTGGACACCCATGACGTCGACGACGGGTACGGACGAGCACCCCGAGGTCGCCGAGATCTCGGCACTCACCGAGGGCATCCTCCCGCCCGAGCGCTCGGCCGATGTCCGCGGGCACATCGACGGCTGCGCGCTCTGCGCGGATGTACGCGCCTCGTTGGACGAGATTCGCGGGCTGCTGGGCACGCTGCCCGGCCCGCCGCGGATGCCCGCGGACGTCGCCGGCCGGATCGATGCCGCGCTCGCCGCGGAGGCGCTGCTCGCCGCATCCGGCGATGCCGATGTTTCACGTGAAACAGAAACCTCGGAGCCTGCTCGTGTTTCACGTGAAACATCGGCACCGGCTGCCGGACGGCCCTCCGGCCGTGGCGCCGGCCCCAGTGGGCCCGGGCGTCCTGGCACCCGGTCCCGTCGACGCTGGGGCAAGGGAATCCTCGTGGCCGCCTCCGCGGCCGCCGTGGTCGGCCTCGGGTCATTCCTCGCCCAGTCCACCTGGGACGCAGGGGGGAGCGCCGACACTCAGTCGTCGACGGCCTCCGGCGTGGGTGCCAAGGCTGACGCCGACACGCTCGGCGTGCAGGTACACGATCTGCTGACACGCGGCGCGAGCGATCACGCGGAGAGCAAGCCCTCGGGACAGTCCCCGATGGTCGGAATGGAAAGCGTCACGCCGTCCTGTGTCCTGGCGGCCGTGGACCGCCGTGAGACCCCGATCGCCGTCCAACGGGGCAGGTACGAACGCATGGACTCCTATCTGCTCGTGCTACCGCACAAGGGCGACCCCGCACTGGTCGACGCCTACGTCGTGGACGCCTCGTGCACCACCGCGCAGCCGCCCGCCACGGGCACCCTCCTCCGCGAGGAGACATACCCTCGCTAGCGCCACGCCGATGGGAATGCCCGGACCGTAGGATCCGTTAGGCGGGATGACAATGGTCCCGCCGCCAAGGCACCCGGCGAGTCGGCACAGCAGAGACGAGGAAGAACCCGTGAGCGACGTCCGAAACGTGATCATCATCGGTTCCGGGCCGGCGGGATACACAGCCGCGCTCTACACCGCCCGCGCCTCCCTCAAGCCCCTGGTCTTCGAAGGTGCGGTCACGGCCGGCGGTGCCCTGATGACCACGACCGAGGTGGAGAACTTCCCGGGCTTCCGCGACGGCATCATGGGCCCCGACCTCATGGAGAACATGCGGGCCCAGGCCGAGCGGTTCGGTGCCGAGCTGATCCCGGACGACATCGTCGAGGTCGACCTCGAGGGTGACATCAAGACCGTCACCGACTCCGCGGGCACCGTCCACCGGGCGAGGGCCGTCATCGTCGCCACCGGTTCCCAGCACCGCAAGCTCGGGCTCCCCAACGAGGACCAGCTCTCCGGTCGCGGTGTCTCCTGGTGCGCCACCTGTGACGGCTTCTTCTTCAAGGACCACGACATCGCCGTCATCGGCGGTGGCGACACCGCCCTGGAGGAGGCGACCTTCCTCTCGCGCTTCGCCAAGAGCGTGAAGGTCGTCCACCGCCGGGACACCCTCCGCGCCTCCAAGGCCATGCAGGAGCGCGCCTTCGCCGACCCGAAGATCTCCTTCCTCTGGGACAACGAGGTCGCCGAGATCAACGGGGACGGCAAGCTCTCCGGCCTGGTCCTGCGGAACACCAAGTCCGGCGAGACCTCCGAGCTGCCGGTCACCGGACTGTTCATCGCGATCGGCCACGACCCCCGGACCGAGCTGTTCAAGGGTGTCCTCGACCTGGACGAGGAGGGCTACCTCAAGGTCGAGTCGCCCAGCACCCGTACGAAGATCCCCGGTGTCTTCGCCGCGGGTGACGTCGTGGACCACACCTACCGCCAGGCGATCACCGCCGCGGGCACCGGTTGCTCCGCCGCCCTGGACGCCGAGCGCTACCTCGCCGCTCTGAGCGACGCGGGCAACGAGCACACCCGCGAGCCCGAGCAGACCGCCGCCGCGGTCGTCTGACCGCACCGAACAACCAAGTACCCGTCCTACACACCGAGGAGACTGCCGTGGCCGGCAACACCAAAACCGTGACCGATGCGACCTTCGACGAGGAGGTCCTGTCGAGCGACAAGCCCGTGCTCGTCGACTTCTGGGCCGAGTGGTGCGGTCCGTGCCGCCAGATCGCCCCGTCCCTCGAGGCGATCGCCGCGGAGCACGGCGACCAGATCACCATCGTCAAGCTGAACATCGACGAGAACCCGGTCACCGCCGCCAAGTACGGCGTCATGTCGATCCCGACCCTCAACGTCTACAAGGGCGGTGAGGTCGTGAAGACCATCGTCGGCGCCAAGCCGAAGGCCGCCATCGAGCGCGACCTGGCCGACTTCATCGGCTGAGCACCGCAGACGGTCGCGAAAGGGCCCGACCCCGTGAGGGGCGGGCCCTTCGTCGTTCACAGGGGCCGCAGCGCCGGTTCCTTCTGCACGGCGCCGAGCAGCCGGTCGATCGCCATCTCGACGTCCTCCTTCCAGGAGATCGTCGTCCGCAGTTCCAGCCGCAGCCGGGGGAACCGCGGGTGCGGCCGCACGGTCTTGAAGCCGACGGCCAGCAGGTGTTCGGCGGGGAGGACGCACGCGGGCTCCTCCCAGCGCGCGTCACCGAAAGCCTCGATCGCACGGAAGCCCCTCCGCACCAGGTCCTTGGCCATCGTCTGCACCAGCACCCGGCCCAGCCCCTGTCCCTGGAAGCCCGGGAGGATCCTGGCGGTCATCAGCTGGACCGCGTCAGGGGAGACGGGGCTCGTGGGGAAGGCCGTCGAGCGCGGCACATAGGCCGGCGGGGCGTAGAGCACAAAACCTGCGGGCACCTCGTCCACGTAGACGACGCGGCCGCAGGATCCCCACTCCAGCAACACCGCGGAGATCCAGGCCTCCTTCTCCAACTCCGGCTTGCCGGCCTGGACGGCGGCTTCTCCGCTTACCGGGTCGAGCTCCCAGAAGACGCACGCGCGGCAGCGGTTGGGGAGATCCGGGAGGTTGTCCAGCGTGAGCGGAACGAGCCGACGCCCCATGAGGTCTGACCCTCGTTTCTGTCGTGGACCCAACTGCCGACGAAGCCACCCACGGCGCCCAGCCCGAGCCCCGCTGCGAGGAGGGCGGCCTTCTGCCAATCGTGCTCCACTCCAACGCGCCGCACCGATCGCATGAGCCCCTCCTCGGAGGTAGTGCTCCATCCCGTACGCATCGTATCCGCGGGCGGACAAGTCCGACACCGGAGCAACGCGAACGGCCCAGCAAAAAGCGGGTCACATCCCTCTCGGGATGCGACCCGCTCAGAAGTCGTGCTCCGTCACAGGACGGTGAGGAGTTCGGCGGTCACTCCTCTTCGTCCGTCTCCTCGGTGAGCGACCGCTCGAGGACCGTGTCCTCGCCCGGTGCCATCGAGCCGAGGATGCGCTCCAGATCTTCTATCGAGGCGAACTCCACGACGATCTTCCCGCGCTTCTGTCCCAGGTCCACCTTCACCCGGGTCTCGAAGCGGTCGGAGAGCCGCAGCGCGAGATCGGTCAGGGCGGGGGACATCCGCTTGCCGGCCCGGGGCGTCGGCGCCTTCCGCGCGGGCTGGGACTCGGAGTTCATCACATGCACGATCTCCTCGACCGCGCGCACCGAGAGCCCCTCGGCCACGATCCGGCTGGCGAGCCGGTCCTGGTCCTCCACGTCCTCCAGGGCGAGCAGGGAGCGGGCGTGCCCAGCGGAGAGCACACCGGCCGCCACACGCCGCTGTACGGGCGCGGAGAGCTTCAGCAGGCGCAGGGTGTTGGAGACCTGGGAACGGGAGCGGCCGATGCGGTCGGCGAGCTGCTCGTGGGTGCAGGCGAAGTCCTTGAGGAGCTGGTCGTAGGCGGCCGCCTCCTCCAGCGGGTTCAGCTGGGCACGGTGCAGGTTCTCCAGGAGCGCATCCAGGAGAAGCTTCTCGTCGTCGGTGGCCCGTACGATCGCGGGGATGGCCTCCAGGCCCGCCTCGCGGCTGGCCCGCCAGCGCCGCTCACCCATGATGAGCTCGTAGCGCTCCGAGCCGACCTGACGGACGACGACCGGCTGCAGAAGGCCGACCTCCTTGATGGAGGTGACCAGCTCGGCCAGCGCGTCCTCGTCGAAGACCTCACGCGGCTGCCGCGGGTTGGGGATGATCGCGTCCAGCGGCAGTTCCGCAAAGTACGCCCCCGCCACCATGGGCGGCTCCTGGGGTGCGATGGCCTCCGGCGTTTCACGTGAAACCGGGATCGTCGCGGTCCCCTCACGTCCCTGCTGTTCCACCAGGGCCGCCACCTTGGCGGCGGCGACACCTCGTTCCGGCGCCAGGACCGGCGCGGCGGTCGCCGCCGTCGCCACCGCGGTCGCGGCTGCCGCGTCCGCACCGTTCGGTGCGGCGGGAATCAGCGCGCCGAGCCCACGGCCGAGTCCTCTGCGTCGCTCACTCACTGGTTCCCCTCCGACGTGTTCAGCTCTTTGAGCTCTTGGGTGCGTCCCAGGCCACGCATGGCCATCTCGCGTGCCGCCTCAAGATACGACAGCGCCCCACTCGAACCCGGATCGTAGGTCAGCACCGTCTGACCGTAGCTGGGGGCCTCCGAGATACGAACCGAGCGCGGGATGCTCGTGCTCAGCACCTCCTTGCCGAAGTGGGTACGGACTTCCTCGGCGACCTGCGAGGCGAGCCGGGTCCGGCCGTCGTACATGGTCAGCAGGATGGTGGAGACATGGAGCTTGGGGTTGAGATGGCCCCGGACCAGCTCCACATTGCGGAGCAGCTGCCCCAGGCCCTCCAGTGCGTAGTACTCGCACTGGATCGGGATGAGAACCTCGGCGCCGGCCACCATGGCGTTGACGGTCAGCAGACCGAGCGAGGGCGGGCAGTCGATGAGGATGTAGTCCAGCGGCTGCTCATAGGCCTCGATGGCCCGCTGCAGCCGGCTCTCCCGGGCCACCAGGGAGACCAGTTCGATCTCTGCGCCCGCCAGGTCGATGGTGGCGGGAGCGCAGAAGAGGCCCTCCACGTCCGGCACCGGCTGGACCACATCGGAGAGCGGCTTGCTCTCCACCAGCACGTCGTAGATGGAGGGGACTTCGGAGTGGTGGTCGATCCCGAGGGCGGTGGAGGCGTTGCCCTGGGGGTCGAGGTCCACGACCAGCACCCGGGCCCCGTGCAGGGCCAGGGAGGCTGCCATGTTGACCGTGGTGGTGGTCTTGCCGACCCCACCCTTCTGGTTGGCGACCACGACCACTCGGGTCTGGGGTGGACGGGGGAGTCCTTCACCGGCCCGCCCCAGTGCCTCCACGGCCAGTTGGGCGGCGCGGCCGATGGGGGTGTCGTCCATCGGGGGCGGTGTTTCACGTGAAACATCGTCCCCGAACGGCTCGGTGCGGGGACCGGGGACCGGATCGGTCATCGGTCCCGCGATGTTGGCGTCGGACCGCAAGGATTCACTCTCCTCGACTACAAGCTCGCAATGAACAGAGCCTGCCATGCTTTCGGGGTCGCGAACCAGTGAGGACCGTTCTCCTGTGGATGAATCCACCGGTTGAGTCACCGAATGGGTCATCTCGGCGGTCCGATGAGAGAGCGATTCGGCCGCGGCACGGGCCCGGCCAAGGATTCCTGGAAGCAGAAAGCGCCGTTTCACGTGAAACACGATGCGCAGCGCCGCGACCGTTTCCTACACGACACTCCGGATTATGTACGTATGGCCGTTTGTATGGAGCACACGACGGGGGTCGCGGTCAGTGCTGGCGCCGACGGCTCGCCCGGGCAGCCTTGGCCCGCCGGGTCGCCGCACGCACACCTCCGGGGCTCTCCCCCGCGAGCACTCGCACCACGGTCGACAGCGGATCCACGATCCCCTCGCCGACCTGCACCACGGAGGTCTCCACCGCACCGAGGCGGCTCAGTGCGGCACGCGCGGCCTTCAGCTCCTCCTCGGCCGTGTCCCCCTTGAGGACCGTCATCTCCCCGTGTGGACGGAGCAGCGGAAGCCCCCAGCCGGCGAGGCGGTCCAGCGGGGCCACGGCACGCGCGGTCACCACGTCCACCGGCGGCACCTTGCCGACCATCTCCTCGGCCCGGCCACGCACCACCACGACATTGGACAGCCCCAGCAGCCGCACGGCCTCCTCGAGGAAGGTCGTCCTGCGCAGCAGCGGTTCCAGCAGGGTGATACTGAGGTCCGGCCGGGTCAGTGCCAGCGGAATGCCCGGGAGCCCCGCTCCCGAGCCCACATCGCAGACCGAGACGCCCTGGGGAATCACCTCGGCGAGCACCGCGCAGTTCAGCAGGTGGCGCTCCCACAGCCGGGGCACCTCCCGCGGACCGATCAGCCCGCGGCGCACGCCCGCGTCGGCGAGCAGTTCCGCGTACCGCACCGCGTCCGCGAAGCGCTCACCGAACACCTCACGTGCCGCTTCCGGCGCCGGGGGAAGCTCCGCCGCTGCCTCCGTCACGAGAACCGTCCTTCCGTTGTTACGGGCCTTCACCAGGCTGACAAGGTTCGGCCCCGCCTGCGAACAGACGGGGCCGAGTGAGTACCGCTGAGACCGGGGGAGGTCAGGAAGCCGGGAGAACGACCACCCGGCGCTCGGGCTCCTCGCCCTCGGACTCGCTGCGCAGCCCCGCGGCGGCCACGGCGTCGTGCACGACCTTGCGCTCGAAGGGCGTCATCGGCTTGAGCTTGACCGGCTCGCCGGAGCCCTTGACCTCCTCGGCCGCCTTCTCGCCCAGCTCCGTCAGCTCGGCCCGCTTCTGCGCCCGGAAGCCGGCGATGTCCAGCATCAGCCGGCTGCGGTCGCCGGTCTCCCGGTGGACCGCGAGCCGGGTCAGCTCCTGGAGCGCCTCCAGCACCTCGCCGTCCCGGCCGACGAGCTTGTTGAGGTCACGGCTCGACGAGTCGCCGACGATGGAGACCGAGGCACGGTCCCCCTCGACGTCCATGTCGATGTCACCGTCGAGGTCGGCGATGTCCAGCAGCCCCTCGAGGTAGTCGGCCGCGATCTCGCCCTCCTGCTCGAGGCGGGTGAGCGCGTCGGTGGTGTTGCCGTCCGTCACGGCGGGACTCCTCTGCTACTTCTTCTTCGACAGGTTCGGCTTGTCCGCGCCGCTGCTCGGCTTGGGCTTGGTTCCCGCGGCCGCCCCGCCTCCCGGCTTGGGCTTGGGCTTGGTGCCGCCGGCAGCGGCCGGCTGCGCGGGGCCGCCCGTCTGGCGCTGGGACTTGGTCTGGCGCTTGGGCTGGCTGCGCTTCACCGGCGCCGCGTCCTGCGGCTCCTGGGCGACGGCGGGCTCGACCTTCAGCTTGCCCTTGGCCTTCAGGCGCTCTTCGCGCTGCTTGAAGGCGAGGCTGCCGGGGGTCGGGTTCCGGCGGATGACGAACATCTGCTGCCCCATGGTCCACACGTTGGTGGTCAGCCAGTAGATGAGGACACCGACGGGGAAGTTGATACCGAAGACGGCGAACATGATCGGGAAGACGTACATCAGCATCTTCTGCTGCTGCATGAACGGCGTCTTCACCGTCATGTCGACGTTCTTCGTCATCAGCTGGCGCTGCGTGTAGAACTGCGAGGCCGACATCAGGACGATCATGATGACGGTGACCACGCGGACGTCGGTGACCGAGGCGCCCAGCGAGGCGAGCTTGTCGGCGCTGTCGGTGAACTTCGCGGCGAGCGGGGCACCGAAGATGTGCGCCTTCTGGGCGCTGTTGACCAGGTCCTGGCTCATCACGCCGACCTGCTTGCCCTGAGCGATGTAGCTCAGCACGTGGTACAGCGAGAAGAAGAAGGGGGACTGCGCCAGGATCGGAAGGCACGAGGAGAGCGGGTTGGTACCCGTCTCCTTGTACAGCTTCATCATCTCTTCGGACTGACGCTGCTTGTCGTTCTTGTAGCGCTCCTGGATCGCCTTCATCTTGGGCTGGAGCGCCTGCATGTTCCGGGTCGACTTGATCTGCTTCACGAAGAGCGGGATCAGGCAGATCCGGATCAGGACCACCAGGGAGACGATCGACAGGCCCCAGGCCAAGCCGCCGTCCTTGTCAAAGACGAGGCCGTACAGCGAGTGGAACTGGACAATGATCCACGAAACGGCGGCGTAGAGGGGGTTCAAGATCCCCACGGTCAGGCTCCTTGGGCATGAGGCGTCTCGACGGGCTCGGGAGTAACGGACCCGCCCGGTGCGTCACCCCGGAGGGCTTCGCGCAGGCGAGCGTGCCACGGCGGGCGCTTGCGCGGCGGGACATGGTCCACACCGCCCAGCGACCACGGGTTGCAACGCAGGATCCGCCACGCGGTCAGGGCAGTGCCCTTGATCGCGCCGTGCCGATCGATCGCCGTATACCCGTAGTGCGAACACGAGGGGTAGTACTTGCAGACCGGACCGAGCAACGGGCTGATGGTCCACTGGTAAATCTTGATCAAGGCCAGCAACGGGTACTTCATAGCGCCACCCCCAGGAGCCTCCCGAGGGCGGCATCCAGGTCTCGGGCCAGCTGTGAATGGTCTGCGTCACCCGCACCGGGCAGCGCTCGTACGACTACCAGGCTACCGGGGGGCAGCACGGACAGACGTTCGCGGACCAGGTGACGAAGCCGACGCTTGACCAGGTTCCGGGTCACCGCGCCACCGACGGCCTTGCTCACGACGAAACCCGCACGCGCCGGGGAGGCACTCCCCCCCGCTGCGTGCGGGTCCCTTGTGTCACTGTCGGTGCGCAGGTGGACGACCAGGAGTGGACGTCCGGCCCGGCGTCCTCGACGCACTGCCGTCGCGAAGTCCTGCCGCCGCCTCAGCCGATTCTCGGTGGGCAGCACGACTCACACCTCGCGCTTCGGTGCGATCAGGCGGACAGGCGGGCGCGGCCCTTGCTGCGGCGGGTCGCGAGGATGGCGCGGCCGGCACGCGTACGCATACGCAGCCGGAAGCCGTGGGTCTTGGCGCGACGACGGTTGTTCGGCTGGAAGGTGCGCTTGCTCACTCGGGGGCTCCAGGATGAATCGTGTGTGGGCGTCGCCTGGCTGTCACCGTGCGCCCACGAGAGAACTCGCGGAACATTCAGGTGTGCACCGCTTGACGATCACCTGAGTGATCCTCGCCCATCGGTAGGCAGGCGGCAGCAGCCATCGACAACTCGACCTGGTTACGGTACGCGGGGCCGCGCCGTCAGGTCAAACCAGCCCGGCAACGGACGTGCGGAGCCGCCATCCGGACGTGGTTTTGCACACCCTGTGGACAACGACTTGAACCAGGCAGGCCGCGCTGACTACCGTGGCTGAACTCCGAAACCTTCCCGTCCGTCCCTTGAACCACACCTTCGTGGGACCCATCGGCACCAACCAGCGACCGAGAGAGCGTGCACTGTGGCTGACGTAACTGCCGATCTTGCCTCAGTGTGGCCCAGGGTCCTGCAGAAACTGCTCGCCGAGAGCGACGACATCAAGCCGAAGGACGCGGAGTGGCTGCAGCGGACCCAGCCGCTGGCGCTCGTCGCGGGCACCGCGGTGCTCTCCGCCCCCAATGAGTTCGCCAAGAGCGTGCTGGAGGGACGGCTCCTCCCGCTGATCACCGACGTCCTCAGCCGTGAGTTCGGTCACCCCGTGGGCATCGCCATCGCCGTCGCCTCGGGTGGCGAGCCGGAGGCGGCCCCCGCGCCGCCGGCCCCGGTCACCCACGAACCGCAGCCCCAGGTCCAGCCTCAGCCGCACCCGCTCGGGTATGGCGCGGAGCCCCCCCGGTACGGAGAGCGGCCGCACGGCTACGGCGAGGTCCCGCGGATGCGCCCGGCCTACCCCGAGCACGCGGTCGGACCCGGCGGCGGTGCCGGCGGCTGGCCGCCCCACGACCCCGAGGACCGCTGGCAGCAGCAGCGGTTCGGCGACTACCAGGAGCGCGAGCCGTACCAGCCGCCCGCCTCCCGCTACGAGATGCCCCCGGTCCACCAGCCCCCGGCGCGCCCGGAGCCGGCGCCGCCGCAAATGCCGACCATGCCGACGCCGCGCACCGGCGGCGGCAGTGGTGCCGGTTCCCCCTCGGGCGCCGGGACGGGGACGGGCGGCTCCGGCGGGCCGGCCGAGCCCACCGCGCGGCTGAACCCCAAGTACCTCTTCGACACCTTCGTCATCGGCGCCTCCAACCGCTTCGCGCACGCCGCGGCGGTCGCCGTCGCGGAGGCCCCGGCCAAGGCGTACAACCCGCTGTTCATCTACGGGGAGTCCGGCCTCGGCAAGACGCACCTGCTGCACGCGATCGGGCACTACGCGCGCAGCCTCTACCCGGGCACGCGGGTGCGCTACGTGAGCTCGGAGGAGTTCACCAACGAGTTCATCAACTCCATCCGCGACGGCAAGGCGGACGCGTTCCGCAAGCGCTACCGCGACATGGACATCCTGCTCGTCGACGACATCCAGTTCCTGGCGAGCAAGGAGTCGACGCAGGAGGAGTTCTTCCACACCTTCAACACCCTGCACAACGCCAACAAGCAGATCGTGCTCTCCTCGGACCGGCCGCCCAAGCAGCTGGTGACGCTGGAGGACCGGCTGCGCAACCGCTTCGAGTGGGGTCTGATCACCGACGTCCAGCCGCCCGAGCTGGAGACCCGGATCGCGATCCTGCGCAAGAAGGCGGTGCAGGAGCAGCTCAACGCCCCGCCGGAGGTGCTGGAGTTCATCGCTTCCCGGATCTCGCGGAACATCCGCGAGCTGGAGGGCGCGCTGATCCGGGTGACGGCCTTCGCCAGCCTCAACCGTCAGCCGGTGGACCTGCAGCTCACCGAGATCGTGCTGAAGGACCTGATCCCGGGCGGGGAGGACTCCGTCCCCGAGATCAGCGGACAGGCGATCATGGCGGAGACGGCCTCGTACTTCGGGCTGGACGTGGAGGACCTCTCCGGCTCCTCCCGCAGCCGGGTGCTCGTCACGGCCCGGCAGATCGCCATGTACCTGTGCCGTGAGCTCACGGACCTGTCGCTGCCCAAGATCGGCGCCCTGTTCGGCGGCCGCGACCACACGACCGTCATGCACGCGGACCGCAAGATCCGCTCCCTGATGGCCGAGCGGCGGTCCATCTACAACCAGGTCACCGAGCTCACCAACCGCATCAAGAGCTGACGCGGGGCCCTCCCGCACACCCTCTCGTCCGTCCACAGCGCCCCGGGCCAACTCCCGGGGCGCTTCTCGTTGTTCGATTGCGCCGGCCGCGGCCTGGGGACAGGAACGTCTCTCCACAGGACGGGGCGGTTTTCCCCCGTCCACAGCCTGGGGATGCCCGAGTTGTCCAGAACGTGTCCACAGGCAGGGCCGGGGGATACTCATTCGGGCTGCTGGGAGCCATGTGGATTTGTGGGCAACCGGGATCCACAGACTGTGGACGCTCCGGCCGCCCACAGGGCCGCCCTCGCGGTTGTCCACCGCTCGCCCACAGGTTGGGGCACGTTGTCCCCAGTCGGGGGCCGCTTCTCCACAGTCCTGTCCACTGTTCGGCAACGGAACACACCCGCTCACCGGTCGGAGTGAACCGCATCACACCAACGTGGTGGGTTGGGCTGGGGAGAACCCGGGTATTCCTGGGGACAGCGCTGGGGAGAACCGGGGGTCTCCTGTGAATCGCGTGTGCACAACTTTCGGCCGTCCACAGATCGGCCTGGTTGTCCACGGGCTCCGCCCACAGGCGCGGTGGACAAAAAACAGGGTCTGACCTGCACCGGAACCACTTATCCACGGTATCCACACCCCCTATTACTACGACCAGGGATAGTTACCGGGGAATCTGCTTCGAAGTGGGTCCTGTGCACAACCGAGCCGCGGGCCGTCGGCCTCCCCGCTCCCCGGCTTGACCCCAACCCGCACCGCATGTCCGTGGCGGCTGTCAGACTGTTCCCGGCAAGAGGGCCAGCAGGGCCAAGAGAGTCGGCCACAGACAGCCAGCAACAGCAGGAGGCGGTTCCGGTGAAGATCCGGGTGGAGCGCGATGTACTCGCGGAGGCAGTGGCCTGGGCGGCCCGCAGTCTCCCGGCCCGTCCCCCGGTGCCGGTCCTGGCGGGCCTGCTGCTGAAGGCCGAGGCGGGCCAGCTGAGCCTGTCCGGCTTCGACTACGAGGTCTCGGCCCGGGTGTCCGTCGAGGCGGACGTGGAGGAGGACGGCACCGTCCTCGTCTCCGGCCGGCTGCTCGCCGACATCTCGCGCGCACTTCCCAACAGGCCTGTGGAGATCTCCACCGACGGCGTGCGGGTCACCGTCGTCTGCGGCAGCTCGCGATTCACACTCCACACCCTGCCTGTGGAGGAGTACCCGGCGCTGCCCGCGATGCCCACCGCCTCCGGCACCGTCCCCGGCGAGGTCTTCGCCGCGGCCGCCGCGCAGGTCGCCATCGCCGCCGGCCGTGACGACACCCTGCCGGTGCTCACCGGTGTGCGGATCGAGATCGAGGGCGACACCGTCACCCTGGCCGCCACCGACCGCTACCGCTTCGCGGTCCGCGAGTTCCTGTGGAAGCCGGAGACCCCGGACATCTCCGCGGTCGCCCTGGTGCCCGCCAAGACGCTGCTGGACACCGCGAAGTCGCTCACCAACGGCGACTCGGTCGCCATCGCCCTGGCCGGCTCCGGCGCGGGCGAGGGCCTGATCGGCTTCGAGGGCGCGGGCCGCCGCACCACCACCCGCCTGCTCGAGGGCGATCTGCCGAAGTACCGGACGCTCTTCCCGACGGAGTTCAACTCCGTCGCGGTGATCGAGACCGCCCCCTTCGTCGAGGCCGTCAAGCGCGTGGCCCTGGTGGCCGAGCGCAACACGCCGGTCCGGCTGAGCTTCGAGCAGGGCGTGCTGACCCTGGAGGCGGGTTCCAGCGACGACGCACAGGCTGTGGAGCGGGTGGACGCCAAGCTGGAGGGCGACGACATCTCGATCGCCTTCAATCCGACGTTCCTGCTGGACGGCCTGAGCGCGATCGACTCCCCGGTGGCGCAGCTGTCGTTCACCACCTCGACGAAGCCCGCCCTGCTCAGCGGCCGTCCGGCCGTCGACGCCGAGGCCGACGACGCGTACAAGTACCTGATCATGCCGGTCCGGCTGTCCGGCTGACGCGAGGCCTGTCCGGTCGCGTCGCCCTGCGGGAGCCGACGTAGGCTCGACGTAGGTCAGGCAGGCTTCGAACGAAGGATCAACGATGGAGCTCGGTCTCATCGGTCTCGGCAAGATGGGCGGGAACATGCGCACGCGCATCCGCCAAGCCGGTCACACCGTCATCGGCTACGACCGCAACCCGGATCTCGCCGATGTCCACAGCCTGCAGGAACTTGTGGACAAGCTCGCGGCCCCGCGTGTGGTGTGGGTGATGGTGCCGGCCGGCGCCGCCACGCAGTCCGTGGTCGACGAGCTCGGCGGCCTCCTCGAGCCGGGCGACATCGTTGTCGACGGCGGCAACTCCCGCTGGACGGACGACGAGAAGCACGCCGGGGAACTGGCCGCCAAGGGCATCGGCTTCGTCGACTGCGGTGTCTCCGGCGGCGTCTGGGGCCTGGAGAACGGCTACGCGCTGATGTACGGCGGCGAGGCCGAGCACGTCGAGAAGGTGCAGCCGGTCTTCAACGCCCTCAAGCCGGTGGGGAACTTCGGTTCCGTGCACGCGGGCAAGGTCGGCGCCGGCCACTTCGCCAAGATGGTCCACAACGGCATCGAGTACGCCATGATGCAGGCCTACGCCGAGGGCTGGGAGCTGCTGGAGAAGGTCCACTCGGTCACCGACGTGCGCGAGGTGTTCCGCTCCTGGCAGGAGGGCACCGTCATCCGCTCCTGGCTGCTGGACCTGGCCGTCAACGCCCT
>NZ_FZOF01000003.1 GCF_900188405.1 Actinacidiphila glaucinigra
TCCCCGTCACCACCAGATCGAACCCCGCGTGCTCAACCGCCTTCGCCAGCACCAACGACGTCCCCATCACATCACTACCGTGAAGCCCGCCGTCCTCGACATGCACCGCCTTGTCCGCACCCATCGACAACGCCTTGCGCAACGCGTCCTTCGCATCCTCCGGACCCACCGTCACCACCGTCACCTCGGCATCACCCGACGCCTCAGCGATCTGCAGCGCCTGCTCCACCGCATACTCATCCAGCTCCGACAGCAGACCATCCACCGCATCCCGATCCGTGGTCAGATCCCCCGCGAAATGACGATCCCCCGTGGCATCCGGCACGTACTTCACCGCGACAACGATCCTCAAGCTCACTTGATGTCCCTCCACACTCTCGGTTTGCCGACTACGGCAGGTTGCGGGCCATGACGATGCGCTGGACCTGGTTGGTCCCCTCGTAGATCTGGGTGATCTTCGCGTCGCGCATCATCCGCTCCACCGGGTAGTCGCGCGTGTACCCGTAACCGCCCAGCAGCTGCACGGCGTCCGTGGTGATCTCCATCGCCGCGTCCGACGCGTAGCACTTGGCGGCCGCGCCGAAGAAGGTCAGGTCCGCGTCCGAGCGCTCCGACTTCGCCGCCGCCGCGTAGGTCAGCTGCCGCGCCGCCTCCAGCTTCATCGCCATGTCCGCAAGCATGAACTGGATGCCCTGGAACTCGGCGATCGCCTTGCCGAACTGCTTGCGTTCCTTCACATAGCCCTTGGCGTAGTCCAGCGCGCCCTGCGCGATGCCGATCGCCTGCGCCGCGATCGTCACGCGCGTGTGGTCCAGGGTGCGCATCGCCGTGGCGAAGCCCGTGCCCTCGGCGCCGATCATCCGGTCGGCGGGGATGCGTACGTTGTCGAAGTACACCTCGCGGGTGGGCGACCCCTTGATGCCCAGCTTCTTCTCCGGGGCGCCGAAGGACACGCCCTCGTCGCCCTTCTCCACCACGAAGGCCGATATGCCCTTGGAGCGCTTGTCCGGGTCGGTCACGGCCATGACGGTGTAGAACTCGCTCACGCCCGCGTTGGTGATCCACCGCTTGACGCCGTCGAGCACCCAGAAGTCCCCGTCACGCACCGCGCGCGTCTTCATCCCCGCCGCGTCGGAGCCGGCCTCCGGCTCGGAGAGGCAGTACGAGAACATCCCCTCGCCACGGGCCAGAGCCCCGAGGTACTTCGCCTTCAGCTCCTCCGAGCCCGACAGCTGCACCGGCAGCGAGCCCAGCTTGTTCACCGCGGGGATCAGCGAGGACGAGGCGCACACCCGCGCCACCTCCTCGATCACGATCACCGTCGACAGCGCGTCCGCACCGGCGCCGCCGAAGGCCTCCGGCACGTGCACCGCGTGCAGGTCGTTCGCCTCCAGCGCGTCCCGCGCCTCCTGCGGGAACCGGCCCTGCTCGTCGACCTCCGCCGCGAACGGGGCGATCTTCGCCTCGGCGAGGGAACGCACCGCGTCCCGGAGCATGTCGTGCTCCTCCGACGTCCGGAAGAGGTCGAAATTGTCACTCACGTCCGTTACTCCAGTCCGCGTCAGGCTGCCATGGCATCGAGTACCCTCAATTATGCACACTCAGTGCCATCGATCGACGGTTCCCCGGTGTTAGGTTCGCCTCCATGACCACCAAGCCCCCGATGCGGGACGCCCTCGTCGCCGCGGCCTTCCAGCTCTTCCTGGAACGCGGCTACGAGGCGGCGACGATCGACGACATCGTCGCGCTCGCCGGCGTCGGGCGCCGGTCGTTCTTCCGCTACTTCCCCTCCAAGGAAGACGTGGTCTTCCCCGACCACGAGCGCGCGCTCGCCGACATGACCCGCTTCCTGGAGGCCAGCGCCGACGGGGACGACCCGGTGGCACGGGTCTGCGACGCGGCGCGCCTGGTGCTCGGCATGTACGCCGAGAACCCCACCTTCTCCGTGCAGCGCTACCGGCTCACCAAGCAGGTGCCCGGTCTGCGGGCGTACGAACTCTCCGTCGTGTGGCGCTACGAACGCGCGCTCGCCGACTACCTCGGGGCGCGTTACGCGGACCGCCCCGACGGAAAGCTCCGGGCCGACGTGATCGCGGCCGCCGTGGTCGCCGCCCACAACAACGGCCTGCGCACCTGGCTGCGTTCGGGCGCGGAGGGCGACGCCGGCGCGGCCGTGGACCACGCGCTGGAGTTCGTGCGCGCCGCCTGGAACGGGGAGGGCGCCACGCGGCAGGGCCCCCCGGAGGCGGAGGACGACGTGGTGATCGTGATCACCAAGCGGCGGACGCCCATGTGGCGGGTCGTCCGGGAGATCGAGGCGGGCCTGGCGGAGGAGGGGTCCCCCACTTAAGGCACTCAGTGCCTTCCCAAAGTGCACTCAGTGCCATATGGTGTCCGCCATGGATGACCGGACTCTCGACGCGCACCACGAATCGGTTGACGGCGGGCTGCTGCTCCAGCGCTGCCGTTGGTGCGGCAACACCGCCTTCCAGCGCCTCCTCTGCCCCACCTGTGCCTCCACGGAGCTCGACGAGGTGCTCAGCGACGGCACCGGGGTGATCGTCCGCTCGATGCGGGACACCTCCGTCGTCGACCTCTCCGAGGGGTTCTCGGTGCGGGGCCGGATCGTCGGCGCCCTGCCGATGCACGTGCGCAGCGGCGCGCGCGTGCGGGTGGCCCGTACGGCCGTCGCGGACACGGGCGAGCTCGTCTTCGAACTCTGCGAGCCGCCCGCGACCGCGCACGGCTGGTAGCCGCGCCGGCCCCGGCGCGCGGCACCGGCCGTGCGCGCGACGGGGCCGTCCCGTACGTCAGTTGTGCTCGGGGTGCTGGTACTGGCGGGACTGCAGCAGGTACATCTCACGGAAGTCGCCCGTGCCCGCCCCCGGCCGCATCAGGTCGGCGAAGGCACCGTGCTCGACGACGCGCCCCCGGTCCAGAACGTAGATGACGTCGGCGTGGCGGACGCTGTGCAGGCGGTGCGTGATCAGCACGACGGTCTGCCCGTCGGCGGCGAGCTCCCGGATCAGGTCGAAGACCCGCTGCTCGGCCTGGGCGTCCAGGGCGCTGGTCGGCTCGTCGACGATGAGGATGCGGGCGTCGCGGTACTGGGCCCGGCTGAGCTGGAGCCGCTGCCACTGGCCGCCGGATATCTCGTGGCCGCCCTTGTACCCGCGGCCCAGCAGGGTGTCCCAGCCGCGGGGCAGGCCCGCGACGACCTCGTCGGCGCCGGAGTAGCGGGCGGCGGCGTCGAGGCGTTCGTCCGTCAGAAAGGCGTCGGGGCGGCCGATGCCGACGTTGACCCGCGCGGTGAACGGCCAGCGGTAGGCGTCCTGCGAGACCAGGGCGATCCGGTCGGTGATCTGCCGCCGGTCGGCCTCGGCCGCGTCGACGTCGTCCCAGCGGATCCGTCCGGAGTCCGGTGTGTACAGCCCGCACAGCAGCTTGGCCAGGGTGGTCTTGCCGCTGCCGTTGCGTCCGACGAGTGCGACGACCCGGCCGACGGGGATGGTGACGTCGACCTCGCACAGGGCCGGCGGCTTCACGAGCGGGGTGCCGGGCTCGGCGGCGGTGACCGGGTAGCTGAAGGTGACCTTCTCGAACCGGATGGCCTCGACCCGCTCCGGCAGGTCGCGCCCGCCCGGCGGGATCACCCGGCGGTCCGCCTCGGCGCACAGCCGCTCCAGGTCGGCGACGAACAGCGCCTCCTCGTGCAGATAGCCGAGTTGGACGACGAGCCGGTCGAGGGCGGAGGACCCGCTGCGGATGGCGATGACCGCCGTGCCCGCCACGGACAGCGCCATCGCCCCGCTCCACAGCAGCGCGCCCAGCGCGCCGTACGTGGCCGCGGTCGCCACCCCCGTCCACGCCGAGGCGACCAGTCCGGTGCGCGCCGCGAGCCGCGCCAGCCGGGTCTGCTCGCGCTCGCCGTTCTCGGCCATCGCCCTGAAGTGCCCCAGCAGGAAGGGCCCGAGGTCGTGGACCCGGACCTCGGGCGCCGCCTGCGTCTCGATCAGCAGCCGTCCCAGCAGCTGTCCCGCGCGGGCGTGCTGCACCCAGTTGTGGAAGGAGATGTAGCGGCGCCGGGCGATGGTGAGCGCGCTCCAGGCGCTGGGCAGGGTCATCAGCGCCAGCAGCGGGAGCAGTCCCGGGTGCAGGACGGTGAGCACGCCGGCCGCCGCGACCAGCGAGATCAGCGCGTTGACCACCGACGAGCAGAAGTTGATCATTCGTCGGGCGGACGCGGCGCCCCAGGACGCCGAGTCCAGGAGCTTGTGGAACTCGTCGTCCTCGACGGCCGCGAGCTCCACGCGGGCGACCCGCTCCAGGTACATCTCGGTGGCCGCCCGTTCCACGGTCGGCTCCAGCTTACCGGTGCCGGCGGTGGAGGCCGAGCGCAGCAGCGCCCCGGTCAGCGCGGCGCCGGCCACGAGCGCCAGCGCCGGGGCGGCGCCGGTCAGCCGCTCGGCGGTCCCGCCGGGCACGAGCAGCCGGGAGAGCACCCAGTTGACGGCGACCAGGCCCACCGCCTGGGCGACACCACGGCCCGCCTCGGCCAGCGCCACGACGCGCAGGGCCCGTGGATCGGCCCGGTGGGCCAGGCGCACGGTGGTGGCGACAAGTTGCGGCAGCCGCCGGATCATCGCGCGCAGCCCCAGCTCCAGGAAGGAGCCGTCGTGCTTGTTCCAGCCCATGTCGTACCGCAACGGCCCGCCGAACAGCAGTCGTTCGGAATCCGACACCTCCTCGGGTGCCAGGACGTCCGGGTTCTCCGGGGCTTCCTGCCGCTTCCGCCTGGTCATACGCGTCCCCCTCGGCGGCGGCCGCGGCGCGGTGCCGTGGCGGCCTTCCCACAGGGTGCTCCTCACGGTGGCGCCGTGGGGCCCGCTCCCGTCAGTGCGCCCCGTCCCCGCTCCCGGCGGACCCGTTCCCGCCCCCGTCGGCGCCGTCCTCCGCCCAGGCGCGGTAGGCGTCGACCGCCGTGGGCAGGGTGGGGAAGATCCGCTCCCGGCCCACCGACTCGGAGAGCCCGTAGGCGTCCAGGTCGTCCAGCAGGTCCTGTTTGACGCGGGCGAGCGCCAGGACGATGCCCCGGTCGGCGAGTTCGCGGCGCAGTTCGTCCAGGGCGTCCAGGGCGGTGATGTCGACCTCGACGTTGGCCTCGGTGTTGAGGACGAACCACCGCACCGGGTCGTGCTGCCGGTCGACGGAGGCGAGGGCCCGGCGCCGGAAGTCCTCGGCGTTGGCGAAGAACAGCGGCGAGTCGTAGCGGTAGACGAGCAGGCCGGGGATCGTGCGGGCCTGGGGGTAGTCGTCGACGTCGTGCATGCCGGCCAGACCGGGCACCAGCCCCTCGACGGCGTCGTGCGGCCGGGCCACCCGGATCAGCATCTCGGCCACCGACAGGGCGACGGCGACCATCACGCCGTACAGGATGTCCAGCGCGAGCACGCCCACCAGGCAGGCGAGGGCCAGCAGCAGTTCACGGCGCCGGAACGACGCCAGGCGGCGGAAACCGGAGACGTCGACCAGCCGGCAGGCCGCGAAGACCACGATGGCGCCGAGGACGGTGGAGGGCATCGCGGACAGCAGCGGGTTGAGAAACAGCAGGACGCAGACCACCGCCACCAGCGTCACCAGGGAGTACAGCTGGGTGCGGCTGCCGGCGGAGGCGCCGAGCGCGGTGCGGCTGGCGCTGCTGCTGACGGGGAAGCCGTGCAGGACGCCCGACCCGAGGTTGGCGGCGCCCAGGGCGAGCAACTCCTGGTTGCTGTCGAGGCGGTCGGCGTCCCGGCCGGCGAAGGCCCGCGCGGTGAGCACGAAGTCGGTGTAGCCCACGAGCAGCACGCCCACCGCGGGCAGCAGCAGCCGCTCCAGGTCGCCGGGGGTGGGCAGGGCCGGCCGGGGCAGCCCGGAGGGGACCTCGCCGATGACGGCGATGCCGTGCGCCTCCAGGCCGAAGACGCCGACGACGACCGTGCCGGCCACCACGGCGAGCAGCGGCCCGGGGGCGCGGGGGACGTACCGCTGGACGAGGAAGAGGAAGAGCAGCGCGGACGCGGCGAAGGCCACCGTCCCCGCGTGCGCCTGGGGCAGGTGCGTCATGAAGGAGACCAGCTGGGGGAAGAACGCCTCGCCCTCGACGGGCACCCCGGTCAGCTTGGGCAGCTGGTCGATGATCATGATGCACGCGACTCCGGCGAGGTAGCCGACGAGCACGGGCCGGGACAGCAGGTCGGCGACGAAGCCCGCCCGTACCGCCCACGCCACCACGGCCAGCAGGCCGACCACGACGGCGAGCGCAGCGGAGAGCACGGCGTAGCGGCCGGGGTCGCCGGCGGCCAGGGGCGCGATCGCGGTCGCCGTCATCAGCGCGGTGGTCGACTCGGGGCCGACCGACAGCCGCCGGGACGACCCCAGCAGGGCGTACAGCGCGAGCGGGGCGAGGGTGGCCCACAGTCCGGCCACCGGCGGCAGCCCGGCCAGTTCGGCGTAGGCCATGACCTGCGGCACGAGGTACGCCGCCACCGTGACGCCGGCGAGCAGGTCGCCGCGCAGCCAGGCCCTGCGGTAGCCGAGCAGGGTGGTCAGCCCCGGCAGGAGTCCGCGCCTGCCGCGCTTGGCGGCGGATCTCCCAGGCGGCGGGGCGGGCGTGGAGACGGCGGACGGCATGGGCCCATCCTCCCCGACGACCCCCGCGTTGGGGCCGGTCGGCCCCTCCTCGCACCCCATGTGGCGGAGGGACCCTGGAGGTGAGGGCGTACCGGACGAGAGGGAGGACGCGATGACCACCACCACGACGGGCCTGCTCGACGCATTGCCCCCGGAGACCCGCGGGCGGCTGCTGGAACTCGCGCGCGACGTGTCCTTCCCGGCCCGGTCCCGGATCTTCGAGGAGGGGCACCGGGCCGACCGTTTCTGGATCATCCGCACCGGCTCGGTCGCGCTCGACCTGCACGTGCCCGGCCGGCAGCCCGCCGTGGTCGAGACCCTGGGCCCGGGCGACCTGCTCGGCTGCTCGTGGCTCTTCCCGCCGTACTCCTGGCACCTGGGCGCGCGGACGCAGAGTCCGGTGCGGGCCGACGAGTTCGACGCCACGGTGGTACGGGCGCTGTGCGAGGCCGACGCGGTGTTCGGGCGCGCGGTGGCCCGGCGGGTCGCGCAGATCGTCGCGCACCGGCTGCAGGGGGCCCGCACCCGGCTCCTCGACCTGTACGGGCCTCAGGGCAGCGCCAGCACGGTGCGCTGAAGGACGCGTGGCCCGGTCGGGGATCGGGCGGCACCGGTGGCGGCGGCGCGCGAGGGCGTGTCTGCTGGACCCCGGGCGGCGCGCGGCCGCGAGATCGGGAAATCGGGAACGGATGCCCTGGGGGCCGGGATGAGTGAGGCACGGGAGTTCACCGAACGGGCGCCGATCAGGGTGTTCCTGGTCGACGACCACGAGGTGGTGCGGCGCGGACTGCACGATCTGCTCGACGCCGAACCGGACATCGAGGTCGCCGGGGAGGCCGGCACGGTCGACCACGCCCTGGCGCGCGCCCCGGCACTGCGGCCGGACGTGGCGATCCTCGACGTGCGCCTCCCGGACGGGGACGGCATCGGCGTCTGCCGCGAGCTGCGCTCGCGCATGCCGGGACTGGCGTGCCTGATGCTGACCTCCTTCGACGACGACGACGCGCTGCTGGACGCGATCATGGCCGGGGCCGCCGGGTACGTGCTCAAGCAGATCAAGGGCTCCGACCTGGTCTCCGCGGTCCGCACGGTGGCCTCCGGCCAGTCGATGCTGGACCCCGCGACCACCGCCCGCCTGATGAACAGCCTGCGCGAGCAGGAGCAGCCGCCGGAACCGCAGGACGAGGCGCTGGCCGGGCTGACCCCGCGCGAACGGGAGATCCTGGAGCTGATCGGCGAGGGGCTGACGAACCGGCAGATCGGGGAACGGCTGTTCCTGTCGGAGAAGACGGTCAAGAACCACATCTCCCGGATGCTGGGCAAGCTCGGCGTCGAGCGCCGCATCCAGGCGGCCGTACTCGCCACGCAGCACCGGACACCGGGTGGCGCGCCGGGCTCCGGCCCCTGAACGACCGCGCCGCCGCGGGTAGGTCCCAGTGCGGCGGTGACGTTGGCGCGCTCCGCAGGCGGGCGGCAAGCGACGCAGCCGCCGAGCCCGCCCGCGGGGATCCCGCCACCGTGCGGGCGGTCCCGCGAGGGTGCCCCGGCGGCCCACGCGGTGGGGCCGGTCGGCCCTCCCCGCGGGGCACCGCGGCGTGCAGGGTGGGAGACGCGCCGGCCGGAGGGAGCGCGTCATGAATCCCACCACACTCAACGGGGCGACCCTGGAGAAGCTGATCTCCGCCGCCGTCGCGGCGCCCTCGTTCCGCGGCAGCCGGCCCTGGCGCTACCGTCTCGATCCGGACACCGGCACCTTCCAGGTCCGCGCGGTCCCCGCACCGGGGGTGCCGGAGCCGGAGGCGGCTGCCCGGGCCCTGCACGTGTCCGTCGGCGCCGCGGTGTTCAACCTGCGGGTCGCCCTGGCGCACTTCGGCTGGGAGCCGGCCGTTCAGCTGCTGCCCGTGCCCGGCGACCCCGATCTGCTCGCCTCGGTGCGCCCGATCGGCCCGCGGCACGTCGGCGACAGCCCGTACCGGGACCTGTACGACGCCATCTGGCGCCGGCACAGCTGCCGTACGCCGTACTTCGCGCACTGCCCGACCGGGGCGGTCGTGCTGGAGCTGATCGACGCCGCCCACGCGGAGGGCGCCTCCCTGACCCTGCCGCGCACCGAGGAGACGCTGCGGCTGCTGCGGCTGACGGCGGAGGCCGAGCAGCGCGGCGAGACGGACGTGGGCCGCGCCGCCGGTTCCGGCGGCCGGGTCCACGAGGACTCCGGGGCCGGCGCCGCCGCCTCGCTCGATCCCGGGCGGAGGCCGCTGGTCGCCGTGCTGACCACGCCCGACGACTCGTGCGCGGACTGGCTGCGGGCGGGGCAGGCGATGGAGCGCGTGGTGCTCCTCGCGACGGCGCACACCGTCCATGCGACGCTGCTGCACGAGGCGATGGAGTGGCCGGACCTGCGGGCGGCGATGCGCACCACGGACTACGGGCCGGGCCTGGTGCAGATGCTGATCCGGTTCGGCGCCGCGGCGACCGGGGACTGCGCGCCGCGGGTACCGGTCCGCGGGTCCGTGGAGCGCGGCTGATCAGCGCGTACGGCCACCGTCCGACGGCACTCGCCAGACCAGGCGGGTGCCGCCCCGGCCGGGCGTTTCGAGGGTCATCGTGCCGCCGAGCCTCAGCGCGCGCTGCGCGAGGTTGGCCAGTCCGCTGCGGTGCCCGCCCTCGGGGATGCCCACCCCGTCGTCGCTGACGGCGAGGGTCAGCGTGCCCGAGCCGACGACGAGGGACACGTCCGCGGTGCGGGCGCTCGCGTGGCGGGCCACGTTCGACAGGGCCTCGCCGAGCACCGCCACCACGTGCTCGGCGACCGCGGCGGGCACGTCGGTGTCGATCAGGCCCTCCATGCGCAGCGAGGGGGTGAAGCCCAGGGCGGGCACCGCCTCCTCCACCGCCTTCGCCGTCCGCACCCGCAGCCCCTGGCGGGCGGGGCCGGTGTCGTGGCTGCGCAGCCCGAAGATCGTCGACCGGATGATCTTGATCGTCTCGTCCAGGTCGTCCACGGCCCGCAGCAGCCGCTCGCTCGCCTGCGGATGGTCCACGAACCGCACCGCGCTCTGCAGCGTCATCCCGGTCGCGAACAGCCGCTGGATCGCCAGGTCGTGCAGGTCACGGGCGATCCGGTCGTGGTCCTCCAGGAGGACGAGCTGCTCGGCCGACCGCCGGCGCTCGGCCAGTTCCATCGCCAGGGCCGCCGAGCCGGCGAAGCCCAGCAGCGGCGCCGTCTCCGCCTCCGTGAACGGCACCTCCCCCTCGGCACGGGCCAGCAGCAGCGCCCCGCGCACCCCCTGCGGGGTCGCCATCGGCACCGCCACCGCGGGGCCCAGACCTTCGAACCGGGGCGGGCCCGCCACCACCCGGGGGTCACGCTGGATGTCGACGCTGGTCAGCGGCTCGTTCGCGGCCATGGCCGCCCCGGTGAACGATCCTTCGCACGGCAGTGTCAGCCCCCGGTGGGCGTCGGCGTCGATGCCGGTGGCGATCACCATCGTGATCCCGCCGCTCCCGGCCGGCAGGGCCAGCACCCCCAGGTCCGCGCCGAGGATCCGCCGTGCGTGCTCCACGATGAGCTCCAGCACCGCGTTCTCCCCCATGCCCGACAGCAGGCCCCGGGTGATCTCCGCGTTCGCCTCCAGCCACCGCTGCCGCGACCTGGCCTCCTCGTACAGCCGGGCGTTGTCGATCGCCACCCCGGCCGCCACCGCGAGGGTGGACAGCACCGTCTCGTCCTCGCCGTCGAACTCCTTGCCGCCCCGCTTCTCCGTCAGATAGAGGTTGCCGAACACCTCGTCGCGGACCCGGATCGGCACCCCCAGGAACGAGTGCATCGGCGGGTGGTTCGGCGGGAAGCCGTACGAGGCCGGGTGCTGCCCGATCTCCTCCAGCCGCAACGGGGCCGGGCGGCGGATCAGCTCGCCCAGGATGCCGTGGCCCGAGGGCAGCGGCCCGATGGCCTCGATCTGCTCGTCGCCGACGCCCACCGTCAGGAACTGGGCCAGCCGCGCGTCGTCGCCGATCACGCCGAGCGCCCCGTACTCGGCGTCCACGAGCAGGACGGCGGCCTCCACGATCCGCCGCAGCACCTGCGGCAGATCCAGTTCCCGTCCGACCGTCAGCACCGCCTCCAGCAGGCTGTGCACACGGTCACGCGTCCCCCGCACCGCGTCGATGCGCGACTGCAGCTCGTCCAGCAACTCGTCGAGCTGCAACCGTGGCAGGCCCTCGGCGTCCTTGCTGCCGCCGCCAGTCCCCACCGGCACCTCCGTCCGCTGTGGCGGCCCTCGTGGGGCCCCCTCTCAAAGTAGCGCCACCCCGCCGGGAGGACGCGCGGAACGGCACCGCTAGTCGTGGCCGCGCTCCCCGGGCGGCACGGCCGCCCAGTGCTCGATCTTCTCGTCGGGCGCGAGCCGCGACAGCGCCTCGCCGAGCCTGCGGCAGACCTGCTCGATCTCGCGGCGGGTGTGCTCCCGTTCGGTGACGGTCGCCGACAGCAGCAGGGCGGTCAGCGCGGCGGACCCGTTGAAGGCCTGGAGGGTCGCCATCTTGGCGAACAGGTCGAGCCCGGCGAACGGGCCGGACCCGGCCGCGGCGGCGTCGATCGCAATGAGCGAGGTGATCAGGGCGCAGGGCGCGGCGCCCGCCAGCTGGAAGCGGAACGCGGCCCAGATCAGCAGCGGAGAGACGAGGAAGAGCAGCCCTGGTGTGCTGTGGGTGGCCACCACCGTGACGAGCGCGGTGCCCGCCAGGAGGGCCGTCGCCTCCGCCCAGCGGTACGCCGGGACCCCGCGCGGCAGCCGGGCGGTGCGCAGCACGAGCAGCAGCGGCGCGATCACCAGCACCCCCATCGCGTCGCCGGTCCACCACACCGACCAGGTGGGCCAGAAGTCGCCGGCCGGTACGGCCCCGGAGGCCACCAGCACGCCGCTGCCGATCGTCGCGCTGATCAGCATGCCGCCGAGCGCGCCGAGGAAGACCAGGGCGAGCGCGTCCTGCAGCCGGTCGAGTTCGACGCGGAACCCCACCCTGCGCAGCAGCAGGACGGCGCACACCGGGGCGAGCGTGTTGCCCGCGACGATCCCCAGCACGGGCAGGAACGACGGCCCGATCATGATGTTGACGGCGAACGCGCCGATGGCGATCCCGGGCCACAGCCGGATGCCGCCGAGCAGCAGGCCGACCAGTGCGATCCCGGTCGGCGGCCACATCGGGGTGACCTGACCGCGCACCAGTTGCTGCTCCAGTCCGATGCGGGCCCCGCCGTAGTACGCGGCGGCCATGACCAGCACCCACAGGGCCGTGGCCCGGTGGCGCCGCAGCCCCTGCGCGTACCCGCCCGCGGTCATGGGGCCGCCGTCCCGCGGGGGCCGCCGTGCCCGAGGACGAGCACCGCGGCGTCGTCGCTGTGGCCGGTGAGGTCGGCCACGGCGATCACCCGGGCGGCCAGCTCGTCGGGGTCGGCGGAGCAGCCGGCTGCGGCCAGCTCCGCCACGCGGGCCAGCCCCTCGTCGATCGGATGGCCGGGGCCCTCCACCACCCCGTCGGTGACCAGCACGAAGGCACCGGTGCCGGACAGGACACGGCGGCTCGACGGGTACTTCTCGCCGTCGAGGATGCCCAGAGGCAGGCCGCCCTCGTCCAGCACGACCTCGCAGCGGCCGTCGTCGGTGGCCCACACCGCCGGGACGTGCCCGGCGCGGGCGTCGACCAGTTCGCGGCTCTCCGGGTCGAAGCGCAGGAAGGTGCAGGTCACGAAGAGCCCGGATCCCATGGAGATCAGCAGGTCGTTGGTGCGGGCGAGCACCTCCGCCGGTTCCGTGGTGGCGACGGCGACGGCGCGCAGGCAGGTGCGCACCTGGCCCATGTAGGCGGCGGCCTCGACGTCGTGGCCCTGAACGTCACCGATCGCGCAGCCGACGGTGCCGTCCGGCATGGGGAACACGTCGTACCAGTCGCCGCCGATGTCGAGCCCGTCGCGGGCAGGGGCGTACCGGCCCGCCACGCGCAGCCCCCGGACGGCGGGGAGGGCGGCGCCGAGGGTGTGCCGCTGCAGGGCGGCTGCCAGCTCCACCCGAGCCTGCTGCATCTTGATCCGCTCCAGGATGCGGCCGGTGAGCTGTCCGAGTGTGTTCAACAGCTCCTCGGCGCTGCTGGAGGGAGCGGTGTGACGTCGGGACATGGCACCAACGCTCCGGGGCCTCGGGCACTCACGCCCCTCTCACCCTACGCCCCCGGGCCCTCCCGCACCCTGCTCAGAGCCAGCCGCGGCGGGCCGCCTGCCATGCGAGCTGCATGCGGGTCGCGGCGCCGGCGAGCGTCATCATGTGCTGGATGTGGCGCTGGACGGTGCGCCGGCTCAGGCCCATCTGGCTGGCGATGGCCTTGTCCGCGACGCCCGCGACGAGCAGCGACAGCAGCCGGCGGTCGGTCTCGCTCAGCGGGTCGGATTCGTCGGCGCCGTCGGCGCCGCTCACCGCACCGGAGGCGCTGACGTGCAGCGGGACCGCATCCTCCCAGTAGCGTTCGAACAGCGCGGTCAGCGCCCCCAGGAGGCTGCTGTCGCGCAGCAGCGCCGCGGTCGGTTCGTTCGGGCTGCCGTGCGGGCCGCCGGGGACCAGGGGACAGATGGCGATGCTGCGGTCGGCGACCGCGAGCCGCAGCGGCAGATGGGGCACGGAGCGGGCCATCTCCCCGGCCTGGACCCCCTCGACGACGTTGTCGATGGCCCCGTCGTCGTCGAAGAACGCCCGCTCGTACAGGACCCGGTAGCGCACGCCGCGGGCCAGCGCGTCGTACTCGGCGCGGTTGCTCCCCGAGGGCATGGCGACGTACTGGGCCTTGCAGAACCAGAGCACCTCGTGGCGTGCGTTCTCCTGCATCTGCCGCAGGTTCTGGCGCAGCGCCTCGCTGCCGGTGATGACCTCGATGAGCTGACCGGCGTCCTGGCGGCGCGCGGTGCTGCGGTAGCTCTCCAGCAGGTCGGTGACCGCGGTGCGGGCCTTGTCGAGGGAGTCGGCCTGGCGTTGCAGCCGCGGCAGCAGGGCCACGTCGGGCGGTGTCGCCGCGTACTGGCGGGGGAGGCCGTCGGTGGGGCTGGCCAGCCCCTTGGTGGCGAGGGAGGTGAGGACGCCCTCCGTCTGCCCGGGTGGCAGGCCCGTCTGGGCGGCGACCTCGTCCGCCGAGGCGGTGGCGGTGGCGACCAGAAGCCGGTAGACGGTCTCCTCGACCGCGGTGAGGCCAGCCACCTCGAGCATGCCGCATTCCTCCGGTCCGGGACGGGTCCGCACGGCATGCGCACCAGGCGCATGAGCCGCACATATCGTTAAAGACCGGAATATACCCGGGGAATGTTTCGTGACCATGGCGCGGCGGGTGCCGGGGCCCACACTCCCCTGCACCCGCCGCTGTGTCAACGGTGACGCCCCACCGTCACCGTCCTCCGGAGTTCCGTGCGCCGCTGTGCAGATACGCACGGTCCACCGTCTGCCGGACGCTGTTGCCCGCCGCGTCGGTCGCGGTCACGCGCAGCGTCACATAGGCGTCGCCGCGTACCCGCGACGGACGCTCCACGGCGGCGGTGAAACCGCCACCCTTGCGGGCCGTGGCGGCCCGGGTCCAGGTCCGCCCGTCGTCGTAGGACGTCTCGACCCGCACGGTCACCCCGCGCGGCGCGGCCACGCCGTCCTGCATCCGCACGTTCAGGCCCAGGGTGTGGCGGCGGGCGGGACCCACCGCGTTGCGGGCGTCGACCGGCACCGTGTAGTCGACCTGCAGCAGGGGCAGCGCCGTCGGCTGCGCCGCGGTGCCCGAGCGGAACGTCCACGAGGTGCGGGTGCCGGTGCCGAACCGCCAGTCGTCCGAGGTGCGGGCGGTGGTCAGGTCCAGCCGGTACCGGGCGTCGCCCGCGGGCACCTCGAAGTTGCCCCAGGCGCCCTGGTCGGACTCGGCGATCCGCTTCCCGTCGCGGTAGAGCACCGCGGTGGCGGTGTCGTCCACCGGCGCTGCGGCGCCGGCACGGGCCGTGCCGGTCCCGATGCCCCCACCGAAGCCGTTGAGCTCATAGAACGAATAGTGGCCGGTGCCGGAGTCGTTGAACTCCGGAACGAAGAGGGACAGGGTGTTGCCGTTGCGCACCGACGGCCAGGCCGCGCCGCGCGGGATCGACGGACGGACCACGGCCCCGAACCAGCGCTCCGTGGCCTTCTGACCGGGCCGGTAGGTGCGCGGCACGTTCTGCATGCCCGCCCCGAGCGGGGTGTCCATGCCGAACACGACGTTGTGGTGCACGGTGTGGCGCCACAGGGTGTCCCCGCCGGTCACGTACTCCACACGCTCAAGGCCCGTCGGCACCTCACGGCTGTACTGGTTCCAGGCGGTGTCCTGGTACGGACGCCACCCGAAGCGCTGCTCACTCGCCCACTGCGAGGCACCGGTACGGGTGTAGGTGCTGCGGACCACGGCGCTCTCGCGCTCGGAGACGGTGTGCACCAGGTTCTTCGGGACGAAGCCCTTGGACACCTGCATCACGTCGTACAGGTACGGGCTGCGCACCGTGCCGGAGAACTCCACCGTGGTGGTCCGCTTGTTGATGTGCTTGAGGAGCGCGGTGCCCTCCGCCGAGCCGGCGCGCATGGTGGGCACGGCCATCCGGTCACCGGTCGGGCTCCAGCGCGTCCAGGGGTAGAAGCCGTCCTCCACGACCAGCATCAGCGCCTTGGCCCCGGCCGCCTTGGCCGCCGCGGCGAGCTCCCGGTCGTCGGTGAAGTGCCAGCGGACGACGGCCAGTTTCCCGCGGACGCCGGCCTTCTTCAGCTCGGCCGCGGTGCCGGTGCCGGCGTCGACGGCGGTCAGCTTGGCGCCCTTGTCGTCGAAGGCCGGGGAGGCGGGCACGTAGTACGGGGTGAAGGCCGGCGACGTGCCGGAGACCTTCGCCCGCAGTTGCGGGGCGACCAGCTGCCAGCGCGAGGCGTACTCGAAGTCGCCGTCGGTGACGCGCGCGGTGGGGCTGACGTAGAGCCGCTTGGCGATGTCGAAGAACATCACGCCCTGGATCAGGCCGTTGCCGTCGATCTTCCGGTACGTCTGGTAGCTGAGGATGCCGCGCTGCTCGGCGGGCCGGGGCGTGCGGATCTTCACCTCGGTGACCTTGGAGGCGTCGAGCGTCACCGTGGTGTCCTTGGTGACCTTCACCTCCGGGTTGACCACCTCGCGGAGCTCCTGGCCGTCGGCGGCCCTGTCCAGCGTCCCGAAGCTGAGCTGGTAGGTGCCCTCCTCGACCTCGGCGACGCCGGGCTCGACGGCGCTGTACGCCACGAACCCGTCGGCGCCCCAGATCGTCGGCGCCGCGCCCTCGATGACCTTGCCGTCGGCGTCGCGGGCGACCACGGTCAACTTGTGCTTGGGGGCGTGCACGTTGAGGCTGACGGTGGTGTGGGCGACAACGGTGCCGTCGGCCGCCGCGGCGGTGACGTAGCCGTAGTACTTCCCGCGCGCGGCGTGGGCCGCGTCGGTGCTCAGCGGGACGTCGGCGGTGGCACCGGGCGCGATGCTCACGGTGCCGGAGCCGAGGGTGACGACCCCGTCGGGCAGCGCGCGCCCGGTTCCGGTGGACAGCTTGACGGCCAGCTTCAGATCGACCGTCTTGTCACCGGTGTTGGTGTAGCGCACGGTGGCCGCCTGCTGCCGCCCCGCCTTTCCGCCGTTCTGGACCGGGGGCAGCACGACCGTGCCGGTCGCGGTGATCGGGCCGGTGGCGGTGGCCAGGTCGATGCGGCCGCCGCCCTGCTCGGTCACCTTGGTGCCGGGCACCGTGCGCGAAGTGCTGATCAGCGCGTCCTTGATCTGCTGCGCGCCCCAGCCCGGGTGCTGCTGCGCCAGCAGCGCCGCGGCACCCGCGACGTGCGGAGTCGCCATCGACGTGCCCGAGGCGGCGACGTAGTTCGCGTCGACCGGGTCGCCCATGGTGGTGCCCGCGGCACGGGCGGCCACGATGCCCACCCCCGGGGCGGTCACGTCGGGCTTGACGGCGCCGTCGCCGAAGCGCGGGCCGCGGCTGGAGAAGGAGGCGAGGGAGTCGTCCCGGTCGACGGCGCCGACGGTGAGCGCCGCGTCGGCCGCGCCCGGCGATCCGACGGTGGACGGCCCCGGGCCGGCGTTGCCCGCGGCGATGACGAACAGCGTGTCCGTCGACGCGGTCAGGGTGTTGACGGCCTGGCTCATCGGGTCGGTGCCATCGGTCTGCATGTCCGCACCGAGGCTCATGTTGACGACCTTGGCGTGCTCGCCCGCCGCCCACTCCATACCGTCGATGACCTGCGACTCCGACCCGGAGCCCTCGTCACCGAGCACCTTGCCGACCAGCAGGTCCGCCTTCGGCGCCACACCGCGCCGGGTCCCCGCCGACGCCGCGCCGGTGCCCCCGACGATGGAGGCGACGTGCGTGCCGTGCCCGAAGTGGTCGTCAGTGTTCGTGCTGTCGGAGAAGTTCCTGGCCTCCGCGATCCGCCCCGCGAGATCGGGGTGGTTCGCGTCGACGCCGGTGTCCAGCACCGCGACCTTCACACCCTGGCCCTCGTACCCGGCCTTCCACGCGGCGGGCGCGTTGATCTGCGCGGTGCTGCGGTCCAGCACCGCCTTGACCTTGCCGTCCAGCGAGACCCGCGGGGTCACCGCGGCCCGGGCGGCGTCCGAGCTCCCACCGGGGTTCAGCGTCTTCCAGAAGGCGCCGAGTTCGTCGCCGTCGACCCGGAGGGAGCGGGCGTCGATGCTCTCCAGGGTGCGCGAGGCCGTCTTGTCCGCGCGCAGCGCCACCAGCCGGTCGGCGGTCGCCTCGGCGGTCTTCGCCGCCTGCGCGGTGACGCGTGCCCGGGTCGCCTCGGGCCGCGAGGAGACGATCAGCGGCAGCGTGGAGGTGTGCGCCTCGTCGAAGCCCGCGGCGATCAGCGCCGTCACGTCGAACAGCCGCCGGTCCAGGGTGCCCGTGGACACCAGCGCCTCGGCGTCGAACGGTATGACGGTCAGGGACTTGCCGTCGGTCTCCAGCGTGCGGAAGGGGATGCCCTCACGGCCGGGTCCGGGCTGGACCGAGGCGGTGTGCCGCCCACCGGGCAGCGACGTCACCGTCACCCGGTCGCCGGTCACCAGCCGTACGGTGGCGGAGGACGTCCCGGTACGGTCGGCGGATCGCGCCGGTCCGTCCGGTGCGGTCCCCGCGGAGGCGGCCGTGGTGCCTCCGAGTGTCACCACCAGCACTGTCGATATCGCCGCTGTGAGGCGGAACCTTGCCATCACCCAAACACCTTTCGTACAGCTCCGGGTCACGCGCTGTCCGCCAGAATCTGCCGATGCCGGGGAGGTGTCACCGGTTATCGGCTGTCACAGCTGCGACATGTCCCAACGGCGACACGGCGCTTCGGGCAACCGGCGACGACCCCCACCAGGGCACGGCGAACCCCCCGCTGCCGGTACGAAACACCCCCAACCGGCGGGGCCGGCCGGCCCCGAGGCGCGGATGACGGAGGGCCCCGACGATCCGGCGCGCCGGTACGTCGCCGGTCGGGCGGGAGCGGTCGGGGGCAGACGTCGGCGGCGACGCCGTGCCGAAGGCGGGGCACCGCGGCACACACCTTGCACGGCGCGGGGGTTCAGCGGCCCACTCCCTGCGCGGCGCGGGGGTTCAGCGGCCCACCGCACGCCCCGGACCGGAACCTGTGGGGTCGGCCCGGTGCGCGGCGGCGGCGCGGGCCGCCGCACGCGGAGAGCCGTCAGCCGTCCCGCCGCTCCGCCTCGCCCGCGGCACGCCGCCCCGCGGCATCACCCTCGGGCGCGCCGGACGCCGACCACTGCAGAAGGAAGCGCAGCGCCTCCGCCGAGGGGGTGCCGGGCCGGGCGGTGTAGGTGATGAGCGACTGGCCGGTCTGGCCCTCGACGGTCAACTGCTGGACGTCCAGCGTGAGGGGCCCGACCAAGGGGTGCTGGTAGGTCTTGCTGCGCGGCCTGGCCCCGCGTACCCGGTGGCTTCCCCACCAGCTGCGGAAGTCGGCGTCCTTGACGCTGAGTTCGCCCACGAGGGCGGCGAGCGCGGGGTCCTCGGGGTAGCGGCCCGCCTCCATCCGCAGGGAGGCCACGCACTCGCGGGCGATGCCGGCCCACTCCTCCCCGTACAGCGCCCGGTAGGCGGGATCGAGGAAGGTGAGCCGGATGACGTTGCGGTGCTCGGGCGGCAGGGCGGCGAAGTCGGTCAGGAGCGCCGCGGCGGGGGCGTTCCACGCCAGGACGTCCTGCCGGCGGCCCAGGACCATCGCCGGGACGTCGCGCATGCCGTCCAGCAGTTGCTGGATCTGCGGCAGCACCCGTTGCGCGGGGGCCGGGCGGGACGCCTTCGGCTGGGTGACGTCGGCGATGGCGAACAGGTAGGCCCGCTCGTCCGGGGCCAGTTCGAGGGCGTCGGCGAGTGATTCCAGCACGGCTTGGGAGACCCGGCGGGTACGGCCCTGCTCCAGGCGCACCACGTAGTCGACGCTCACGTGGGCACGCTCGGCGAGTTCCTCGCGGCGCAGCCCGGGGACGCGGCGATGCCGTCCGTCGTCCGGCAGACCGAGCCGTCCGACGTCGACCGCGCCCCGCTGGGCGCGCAGGAAGTCGCCGAGCGCTTTGTCGGGGCGGTGCGGGCGGTCGGCGGAAGGCATGTGCCCATTCTCGGCACCGGACGCTGCGCGTGCCTGGTACGGCCAGTCCCAGGGACACTCCGTCCCTGGCCGCCCCCGTGGCGCCGGGCGGAGCGTGGAGCCGTCGCCGGCGGCCGGTACGCGCCGTGCCGGCCCCGATCCCCTCCGTGAACGACCCGAGGATTCCTGATGATCACGTATGACCGGCTCTTCATCGGCGGCCGGTGGACCGCCCCTTCCGCACCGGACCTGATCGAGGTCCGCTCACCCCACGACGGCTCCCTGGTCGGCCGGGCCGCCCAGGCCGGCCCGGCCGACGTCGACCGGGCCGTGGCCGCGGCCCGCGCCGCCTTCGACGAGGGGCCGTGGCCGCGCATGGCCCCCGAGGAGCGGATACGGGCCGTGGCCCGGTTCGACGAGCTGCACCTGGCCCGGGCCGCCGAGATCGCCGCGCTGATCACGGCCGAGAACGGCTCCCCCCACTGGTTCACCTCGATGCTGCAGCCGGCCGTGTCCGTGCAGACCCAGGGGTATCTGCGGGCCGCGGGCGAGCTCGCGTGGGAGGAGCGCCGCCCGGCCGCCGGGGGCGGCGAGACGGTGGTGCGGCGGGAGCCGGTCGGTGTGGTGGCCGCGGTGATCCCGTGGAACGCGCCGCACCAGTCGGCGCTGGCCAAGCTGGTCCCGGCGCTGCTCGCCGGCTGCACGGTGGTGCTCAAGCCGTCCCCCGAGACCGCGCTGGACGGACTGCTGCTCGGGGAGCTCTTCGCCGAGGCGGGCTTCCCCGACGGGGTGGTGAGCATCCTGCCCGGCGGCCGCGAGGCCGGCGCCCACCTGGTCGCGCATCCCGGGGTCGACAAGGTCGCCTTCACCGGCTCCACCACGGCTGGCCGCGCCATCGCGGGCGCCGCGGCGGAGACCTTCAAGCGCGTCACCCTGGAGCTGGGCGGCAAGTCCGCCGCGATCGTCCTGGAGGACGCCGACCTCGACCAGGTCGTGGCGGGCCTGAAGTACGCCTCCTTCGGCAACAACTCCGAGGCGTGCGTCGCGCAGACCCGCATCCTGGCCCCGCGCAGCCGCTACGAGGAGGTCGTCGCGGCGGTCGCCGCGCTCGCCGAGGGCCTCGCGGTGGGCGACCCCGCGGACCCGGCCACCTTCCTCGGCCCGATGGTCCGCGCCGACCAGGCGGAGCGGGTCCGCTCGTACGTCGAGCTGGGCGTGCGGGAGGGCGCGCGGCTGGTGACGGGCGGCCCCGGGATCCCCCAGGGCCTGGAGGGCGGGCACTACGTGCGTCCCACCGTCTTCGCCGATGTCGACAACGCGATGCGGATCGCCCGGGAGGAGATCTTCGGGCCGGTGCTGGTCGTGATCCCCTTCGACGACGAGGACGAGGCCGTCCGCATCGCCAACGACTCCCCGTACGGGCTGGGCGGCGGGGTGTGGACGGCGGACCGGGAGCACGGCCTGGAGATCGCCCGGCGGGTGCGTACCGGGACCTTCAACGTCAACGGCGCCTCTCCCGACATGGCGGCCCCCTTCGGCGGCTTCAAGGCGAGCGGCGTCGGCCGCGAGTTCGGTGCGGCGGGGCTGGCCCACTACACCGAGCTGAAGACCATCGCGGTCTGACCCGAGCATGTCCTCCCCGGTCGCTCAGCCCTCCGGGGAGGACTCCGCGAGCGCGGCCTCCACGGCGTCGACGGCCTCCTCGGCGGAGGCCGCCCGCAGGAACGTCTCCCCAGGTCCGGGCCCCCGCACGTCCCAGCCGCCGACCACGACGACCGGCTTGCCGGTCCGCAGGGCGAGCGCCACCTCGCTCAGCGTGCCCCAGCTGCCGCCGACCGCCACCACGGCGTCGGCCGCTGCGACGACGAGGCCGTTGCGGAGTTCGCCGAGGCCGGTGGCGATCGCCACGGTGAGCGAGGGGTCACCCGCCCGGCGGTCCCGGCCCGGGAGGAGTCCGACAGTGGTCCCGCCCTGCGCGCGGGCCCCCTCGGACGCCGCGCCCATCACCCCGCCGAGCCCGCCGCAGACGACGACGGCGCCGCGCCGGGCCAGGAGTTCGCCCACCCTGCGGGCGTCCTCGCGCTCCCGCCCGGTGGCCTCGGCCGGCCCCACCACGGCGACATAACGGCTCGTCATGACCCCTCCCCCGGCGTCCCGCTCCGATTGACAGAGAGGACAATCAGGATATTCGCTGCACGGGTGACCTCGTATGCCCGCACCTCCCGCCGCGTGTCCCTCGCCCTGCTGGCCACGACGATGGCCCTCGCCGCCTGCCAGGGCTCGCCGTCCTCCCCGGAATCCATGGTCGCCACGGGACGGCCCGCGGCCACCACCGCCCCGAAGGCGTCCTGTGTGGACCGGGTCCTGGCGGCGATGAACGACACGCAGCGCGTGGGCCAGCTCTTCATGGGCGCTGCCCAGCTGCCCACGCCGCCGAAGGCGGACCTGGACGCGATGCGGTCGTACGCCGTCGGGTCGGTGTTCCTCGCGGGCCGCAGCACCTCCGGGGTGACGAAGACCCGGTCCCTGGTGGACGGGCTGCAGAAGTCGCTGGGGGTGACGGTGGCGGGACAGCGGATCGGCCTGCTGGTCTCCACGGACCAGGAGGGCGGCCAGGTGCAGGTCCTCAAGGGCACCGGCTTCTCCACGATCCCCAGCGGCAAGACCCAGGGCACCTGGTCCACCGCCACGCTGCGCTCGCGCGCGGAGACCTGGGCGAAGGAGCTGAAGAAGGCGGGCGTCAACGTCAACCTGGCTCCCGTCGCCGACATCGTCCCCACCTCGATCGGCACCGCGAACGCCCCCATCGGCCGCTACGGCCGCCAGTTCGGCTCGACGTCGGGCGTGGTGTCCCCGCACGTCACGGCGTACGTCCAGGGCTCGAAGACGGCCGGGGTGCTGACCACACCCAAGCACTTCCCCGGCCTCGGCAGCGTCAAGGGCAACACCGACACGACCGCCTCGGTGACGGACACGACGCTGACCCGCACCGGCAGCAACATCGCGCCCTTCCGCGCGGGGATCTCCGCGGGCGCGGGGCTGGTGATGGTGTCACTGGCCACGTACAAGCGCATCGACCCGAAGCACAAGGCCGTGTTCTCGTCGGTGATCGTCGATCAGACCCTCCGCCGCGACCTGGGCTTCAAGGGCGTCATCATCTCCGACGACCTCGGCAAGGCGGCCTCCGCCCAGTCCACGGCGCTCGGCCAGCGCGCCCTCTCCTTCCTGCGCGCCGGCGGCGACCTCACCCTCACTGTCTCCCCCAAGGGCATCCCCACGATGGCCGAGGGCATCCGCTACGCCATGCGCCACGAACCGAAGGTACGGACGCTGGTCTCGAACAGCGTGCGCCGCGTGCTGACCGCCAAACAGGCCGCGGGCGTGCTGCGCTGCACGACCTGACGCTCCGGCGCCCGCCCCGGGCGGGCCGCCGGTCAGCCGGCCTCGATCGTCGCCGCCAGGGTGGCGACGATCGAGGTCAGCTCACGGGCGGTGAGCACGGTGTCCACGAACTGGCCGTACGTGTCGCGAAGCTCGAACGCGCCGTCGGGGCGTTTGCCCGGCCCCGGGGAGTCCCCGGCCACCGCCCTCCCCCACTTCGTCGAGGAACTCCCGGACGCTGTAGGCGCGTCTGCCGAACGAGATCGCCGGTGTCTCCACCGCCCACAGCAGGTTCTCGTCCGTCGGCGGTGTTTGCGTCGGCTTACGGTGACGGTGCGTGAGGTCCGCCGCCGGATGCCCGGGACCGTAGCACCCGGGAACGGAGGCCGGATCGCCACCCGGGGGAACGGCCGGGATGGCGGGCCGGGGCCGTGGGGTGGCACTGTCGAGGCATGGAGCCGCTCTCCCGCAGGCACGTCGCGCAGCGCTGGCTGGCCCGCCTGGCCCTGACCGCGGCGGGGGCGGCCGTGGCGCTGCCGCTGGTGGTCGCCGGACTGCGCAGCATCGCACTGGTGGGCGCCGCGCTGGGCGGCACCGCGCTGACGGCGGCGGGGGCGTGGTGGGTGCTGACCCGCCGCGGTGTGGTGCGGGCGCTGGCCGTGCTGCTGACCGCTGCGACCCCGCTGGTCGTCCTCGCCTACTACGACCGGGCCAATCTGCTGTGGGTCGTGGTCACCTCGCTCGGCCTGTGGGCGCTGGCCGTCGCCGCCGGACGCAGCGCGGTGCGCGCCACCCGGGCCCACGAGGCGCGGCTGAGGGAGCGGATCGCGGCCCGGCCACGGCGGCCGTTCCTGATCATGAACCCGCGCTCAGGCGGCGGCAAGGTCGGCGAATTCGGGCTGAAGGAGAAGGCGGAGGCGCTCGGCGCCCGGGTCGTGCTGCTCGACCCCGACCATCCGCAGGACGTCGCCGAGCTCGCCCGGCGGGCCGCGGACGAGGGCGCCGACCTGCTCGGGGTGGCCGGCGGGGACGGCACGCAGGCACTGGTGGCCGGGGTGGCGGCCGAGCGGGGACTGCCGTTCCTGGTGATCTGCGCGGGCACCCGCAACCACTTCGCCATGGACCTGGGTCTGGACCGCGCCGACCCCGCGGCCTGCCTGGACGCGCTCAGGGACGGCGTGGAGCTCCGGGTCGACCTCGGCTACGTCGGCGACCGGCCCTTCGTCAACAACGTCTCGTTCGGCGCCTACGCGGCCGTCGTGCAGAGCCCGGCGTACCGCGACGACAAGGTCGGCACCATCCTGGAGCTTCTGCCCGACCTGCTCACGCACCGCGCCGGGCCCCGGCTGACGGCGACGGCCGGGGACGCCGTCATCGACGAGCCGCAGGCCGTACTGGTGAGCAACAACCCGTACCGGACCGACGACCCGGCCGGGCTCGGCCGCCGGGACCGTCTCGACACCGGTCTGCTGGGGGTGCTGGGCGTCAAGGTCGACAACGCGGCCCAGGCCGCCGGACTGCTGATGGGCCCCCGGGTGGCCTCCGGGCTGACCGTGGCGACGGCCCGGGAGGTGCTGACCACCGCCGACGCCGCCGAGATCGACGCGGGCGTGGACGGCGAGGCCCTCGTGCTGCCCACCCCCGTGCGCTGCCGCGTACGCCCCGGCGCGCTGCGCGTCCGGGTGCCGCGCAGCCGCCCCGGAGTGCCGGCGACGGGTGTCCGCACGGATTGGCGGCGGCTGCGCAAACTCGCGCTGACCATGGGCCGCACGGCCGCCGGCCGCCCGCACCGGCCCGGCGCCTGATCAGGCCGGTGGCCCCGGCGAAGCGGAGACCCCCACCGGCGCCGGTGCTCCCGAACCCGTGCCCGGTCCCGTCCCCGTACGCACGTGCACGCAGATCAGCGGCCGCGCGGCCAAAACCAGCACCTCACGGGCCGCACCACGACCGGAGCCCCAGACCCGCCGGATCGACCCGGCACCTGATCAGGCCGGTGGCCGCGGCGACGCGGAGACCCGCGCCGCCACCGGCTGCCCGGACGGGCTCAGCGCCTGATCAGGCCGAAGTCGCGGACCACCAAACCGGACTGGAGCACGACCCACCGGCGCCCGTGCTCCTGAACCCGTGCCCGGTCCCGTCCCCGTACGCACGTGCGCGCAGATCAGCGGCCGGGCAGCCGAAGCCAGCGCCGCACCGCGACCCGGCCCGGAACGGCACCCGGCCGGGCGCGGCTCAGCGCCTGATCAGGCTGGAGTCGCGGACCACCAGTTCCGGCTGGAGCACGACCCGCCGGTGCCGGTGCTCCCGGGCCTGCGGCCCGGTCTCCTCCAGCAGCATCCCGGCGGCCAGCGCGCCCATGCTCGCGGCGGGCTGCCGCACGGAGGTGAGCGGCACCGCCGCCGCGGCCGCGAACTCGATGTCGTCGTAGCCGACGATGGCCATCTCGCCGGGGACGTCCACCCCCGCCGCGTACAGCGCCTGCAGCACCCCGAGGGCGAGCAGGTCGTTGGCGCAGAACACGGCGGTCGGCCGTTCCGGGAGGCCGAGCAGCCGGTGGCCGGCGTCCCGTCCGGCCGCGACGTCCAGCCGCTCGGTGGGCAGTTCGCGCAGGGTCTCCGGCGGCAGTCCGGCCTCCTCCAGGGCCGCGAGGGCGCCCACGCGCCGGTCCCGGACCTGCTGCAGGTGCCCGGGCCCGGAGACGTACGCGATCCTCCGGTGCCCGGCGGCCGCCAGGTGGCCCACGGCCATACGGCCGCCGGCCACGTCGTCGACGGACACCGAGCACTCGGAGGTGCCCGCCGCGACCCGGTCGACGAGGACGAAGGGGATGCGGTGCCGCCGGAACGCGGCGAGGTTGCCGCCGTCGGCGTCGGCCGGCGTCACCAGCACCCCGCGCACCCGCTGCTCCGCGAAGAGCGACAGGTACGCGGCCTCCTCCTGCGGGTTCTGCGCGCTGTTGCAGACCATCACGCCGAGCCCGGCCTCCCGGGCCGCCCGTTCCGCGCCGCGTGCCACGTCGACGAAGAACGGGTTGCCCATGTCGAGCACGAGCAGGGCCATGATCCTGCTGCGGCCCGCCCGCAACTGCCGGGCGGACTCGCTGCGTACGTACCCCAGCCGGGCGATGGCGCGCTGTACACGGACCCGGGTCGCCTCGGGGACCGCGTCCGGCCGGTTGATCACATTGGAGACCGTGCCCACGGACACCCCCGCCTCACGGGCGACGTCCTTGATCCCCACCGTGCGGCCCTTCTCCGCCACGCCCGGGCTCTCAGAACTTGAACTGGTCGATGTTGTCCTTGGTGAACACGGTCGGCTTGCCGAGCACCACGACGCCGTCCTTGCCGATGGTGTAGCTGCCCATGTCACCGGCCTTGAAGCTCTGGCCCTCGGCGCCGGAGATCTGGCCGGAGGCCAGGGCGACCGCGGCGTACGACGCGAGCGAGCCGAGCTTGGCCGGGTCCCACAGCTCGAAGGCGTCGACGGTGCCGTTCTTGACGTAGGCGCGCATGTCGTTGGGCGTGCCGAGGCCGGTCAGCTTGACCTTGCCCTTGTACTTGGAGCCCGCCAGGTACTGGGCGGCCGCCTTGATGCCGACCGTGGTCGGGGAGATGATGCCCTTCAGGTTGGGGTACTGCTGGAGCAGGCCCTGGGTCTGCTGGAAGGACTGCTGGGCGTCGTCGTTGCCGTAGGCGACCTTGACCAGCTTGACGTCCTTGTACTTGGGGTCCTTGAGCTCGTCCTTCATGAAGTCGATCCAGGTGTTCTGGTTCGTGGCGGTCTGCGCCGCCGAGAGGATCGCGATCTCGCCCTTGTAGCCGATCTGCTCGGCCAGCAGCTGCACCTCGGTGCGGCCCAGGTCCTCGGAGCTGGCCTGCGAGACGAACAGGTCGCGGCACTCGGGCTTGGTGTCCGAGTCGTAGGTGACGACCTTGATGCCGTTCTTGCGGGCCTGGTTCAGCGAGGTGCACAGCGCGCCCGGGTCCTGCGCGGAGACGGCGATCGCGTCGACCTGCTGCTGGGTCAGGGTGTTGACGTAGCTCACCTGGCCGGCGGTGTCGGTGCCGCTGCTGGTGCCGACCTCCTTGTAGGAGGAGCCCAGCGCGTCCAGGGCCTGCTTGCCGCCGCCGTCGGCGATGGTGAAGTACGGGTTGTTGACCTGCTTGGGCAGGAAGGCGACGGTCAGGCCCTTCTTGGTCGCCGCGTTGGGGTCGGCCGACGCGGTCGCCTTGGCGCCGCCGCCGCTGTCCTTGGAGGAGTTCTTGGTGGTGCCGCCGCAGGCCGTGGCGCCGAGCGCGACGGCCGCGGTCACGGCGACGACGACGGTGGCTCGACGGGTGAGGGTTCTGGACATGGTGATCCTTTCGCTGCCGGTGCGGGCGCCGGAGTGAGGACGGGAGGTGGTGCGGGGGGTTGTGGTGCCGTGTGACGTGTGCGGGGGGAGGTGGGGGTTCACGAGGCGGCGAGCGCGGCCGGGGCCTTGTCGGCCGACCTCCTGCGCGCCCTGGCCTGCGAGACCTGGCGGCCGATCCTCGGGGCGAGGACGGAGATCACCAGGAGCACTCCGGTGACGACGATCTGGGACTGGGCCGAGACGTTGAGCAGGCTCATGACGTTCTGGCCCGCGCCGAGCAGGAACACACCGGCGATCGCGCCGCCCAGGGTGCCCTTGCCGCCGTCGAAGTCGATGCCGCCGAGCAGGACGCCCGCGATGACGGACAGCTCGAGGCCGGTGGCGTTGTCGTAGCGGGCGCTGGCGTAGTGCAGCGCCCAGAAGACCCCGGTGAGGGAGGAGATCAGGCCGGTCGTCACGAACATCGCCAGCTTCAGCCGCCGCACGCGCACTCCCGCGAACCGGGCCGCCTCCTCCGAGGCGCCGACGGCGAACAGGGAGCGCCCGACGGGGGTCGCGTGCAGCACCAGGACGGCGATCAGCAGGAGCACGGCGAAGGGGATGGCCGCGTACGGGATGAAGGTACCGTCGATCCGGCCGGCGCCGAAGTCGAGGTACTGCTGCGGGAAGTCGGTGACGGAGTCCGCGCCCAGCACGATCTGCGCGATGCCGCGGTAGGCGGCGAGCGTGCCGATGGTGACGGCGAGCGAGGGCAGGCCGAGCCGGGTCACCAGCAGGCCGTTGACCAGGCCGCACAGGGCGCCGAGGAGCAGGCAGATCGGGATGATCGTCTCGATCGCCATGCCCCCGTTCCACAGCGCGCCCATCACGGCGCCGGACAGGCCGGCGGTCGAACCGACGGACAGGTCGATCTCACCGGAGACGACGAGCATGGTCATCGGCAGCGCGATGAGCGCGATCGGCAGGGTGTTGCCGATCAGGAAGGACACGTTCAGGGCGTTGCCGAAGTTCTCCACGAAGGAGAAGGAGCAGATCAGCAGGACGACGAGCAGGGCGCCGACCGCGGTGTCCCAGCGCACCGCGCCGCCGAGGCGGGCGAGCGGGGCGGGGGCCTTGGTGGTCTCAGGCATGGTGGGCACTCCTCATCTGTGCGGCCCGCTTGCGGAGGACGCCGGCCACCCGCAGCGCCACGATCCGGTCGACGGCGATGGCGAGCAGGAGCAGGACTCCGTCGATGGCCAGCACCCACACCGAGCTGACGCCGATGGAGGGCAGGACGCTGTTGATGGAGGTCAGCAGCAGGGCGCCGAGCGCTGCGCCGTACACGGTGCCGGAGCCGCCGGTGAAGGCGACGCCGCCGACCACCACGGCGCTGACGACGGTCAGTTCGTAGCCGTTGCCGGTGCCGGAGTCGACGTTGCCGAACCGGGCGAGGTAGAGCGCGCCGGCGAGTCCGGCGAGCGCCCCGCACACGACGTACGCGGTGAGGATCCGCTTGCGGACCGGTACGCCGGCCAGCCTTGCGGCCTCGGGGCTGGAGCCCAGCGCGTACAGGTCGCGGCCGCCGCGGTAGCTGCGCAGGTAGTAGCCGGCGGCGACCAGCACCGCGAGCGTCAGCAGCGCGAGGTAGGGGATCACCGACAGGCCGTCGTGGCCGAAGTCGACGAAGCTCGCCGGCAGGTCGTTCGCGGTGATCTGGCGGGAGCCGACCCAGATGGAGTCGATGCCGCGGATGATGTAGAGCGTGCCCAGGGTCACCACGAGCGCGGGGACCTGACCGAGGCTCACCAGCAGGCCGTTCAGCAGGCCGAAGAGCACGCCGAGTCCGACCGCGATGAGCACGGCGAGGAGCGGGTTGCCGCCGCCGTGCAGGTAGGTGCCGGCCGCGAAGGCCGAGATGCCGAGCACCGAGCCGACCGACAGGTCGACGTTGCGGGTGATGACGACCATGGCCTGGCCGACGGCGACCAGCACGAGGATGGTGGCGTTCAGCAGGAGGTCCTTGACGCCCTGCTGGGAGAGGAACTCGCTGTTGTAGATCTGCGTCGCGGCCAGCATGACAAGGAGCACGGCGAGCACGGCGAGCGCCCGCAGTTTCAGCACCCGGTCCAGGAAGCGGCGGGACGCGGTCGGTTCGTCCGCGGCGATCTGCTGCGGGGTGTCGGCGGTCACGGTCACGCCGCCCTCCTCACGCGGCCGGTCGCCGCCGCCATCACGGATTCCTCGGTCGCCTCCGACCGGGGGATCTCGGCCGTCAGTCGTCCCTCGTGCATCACCAGGACGCGGTCCGCCATGCCGAGGATCTCCGGCAGGTCGGAGGAGATCATCAGTACGGCCACGCCCTCGGACGCGAGCCGCGACAGCAGCCGGTGCACCTCGGCCTTGGTGCCGACGTCGATGCCGCGCGTGGGCTCGTCGACGATCAGCACCCCGGGCGCCGTGGCGAGCCACTTGGCGAGGACGACCTTCTGCTGGTTGCCGCCCGAGAGGGTGCCGACGACGTCGGCCAGCCGGGCGTACTTCACCTGGAGCCGCACGGCCCAGTCCAGGGCGCGGCTGCGCTCGGCGCCACGGCTCATCAGGCCGCCCTTGGTGGTGGCGGCGAAGCCGGTCAGGCCGATGTTGCGCTCGATGGACATGTCCATCACCAGGCCCTGGGCCCGGCGGTCCTCGGGGACCAGCGCGATCCCCGCGGCCATGGCCAGGCTGGGCGCGCCGCCGCGCAGCGGCTTGCCGTCGACGACGACCTCGCCGGCGTCCCGGCGGTCCACGCCGAAGACGGCCCGGGCGACCTCGCTGCGCCCGGCGCCGACGAGGCCGGCCAGGCCCACGATCTCGCCGCGGCGCACCTCGAAGGAGACGTCGGTGAAGACGCCTTCGCGGGTGAGCCGGCGCACGCTGAGGGCGACCTCGCCGATCTCGGCGTCCTGCTTGGGGTAGAGCTCGTCCAGGTCGCGGCCGACCATGCGGCGCACCAGGTCGTCCTCGGTGAGCCCGTCGAGGGGCTCGCTGGCGATCCACGCGCCGTCCCGCAGGGTGGTGACCCGCTGGCAGAGGGCGAAGATCTCCTCGAGGCGGTGGGAGATGAAGAGCACCGCGGCGCCCTGCTCGCGCAGGGACTTGACGACGCCGAAGAGCCGGGCGACCTCGCTGCCGGTGAGCGCGGCGGTCGGCTCGTCCATGATCAGGACGCGGGCGTCGAAGGAGAGCGCCTTGGCGATCTCCACCAACTGCTGGTCGGCGATGGACAGTCCGCGGGCCGGCTGCTCCGGGTCGAGGTCCACGCCGAGGCGGCGGAAGAGCTCGGCCGCGGCCTCGCGCACGGCCTTGTGGTCGACCCTGCCGAGCGAACGGCGCGGCTGCCGGCCGACGAAGATGTTCTCGGCCACCGACAGGTCGGGGAAGAGCGTGGGCTCCTGGTAGATGACGGCGACCCCCGCGTCACGGGCGTCCCCCGGGCCGTGGAACTCCACGGGCCGGCCGTCGAGCAGCACCGTGCCGGTGTCCGGGCGGTGCACACCCGCGAGGGTCTTGATCAGTGTCGACTTGCCGGCGCCGTTCTCGCCCGCCAGGGCATGGGCCTCGCCGGCGTGGAGCCGGAGCGATACACCGCGCAGAGCGCGAACGGCACCGAAGGACTTGCTCACCCCCTCGAGCGCGAGCACCGGAGTGGTCTCCGGTTCGGGGTGCGTCATTGCGCCCTCCTGCTATGAAATGTTTCAACGGAGTTGCCGGGAAGCTAGCCCCGCCCCGCGAAGGCGTCAAGAGCTGCCGCCTCCCCCTCCTGACCTGCACCCTCGCGAAACTCGCAGGTAACAGCCCTGACAACACCGCACGAACAGCAACAACGCGCTTCCGTAGGGCGGATGACACGATTCAATAACGGGGATCCGGACCGGCAGACCCCTTGACGACCAGCGGTGGACGTGGATAGCTTCACAGCCGAATGAATCGATTCACTGGAAGCCGGTTCACTGAGCCGATTCACCGAGCCATCCGAGGTGGACATGCCTGACATCGCAGCCGTCAAGGCCGCACTCACAGCCCAGCGGATCGAGACGCCGTCCTGGGGTTACGGCAATTCCGGCACCCGTTTCAAGGTCTTCGCCCAGGCCGGGGTGCCCCGTGACCCGTACGAGAAGCTCGACGACGCGGCCAAGGTGCACGAGTTCACCGGCGTCGCCCCCAAGGTGGCCCTGCACATCCCCTGGGACCGGGTGGACGACTACACCGCGCTCGGCGCCCACGCCAAGGAGCGCGGCCTGGAGCTCGGCGCGATCAACTCCAACGTCTTCCAGGACGACGACTACAAGCTCGGCAGCGTCTGCCACCCCGACCCGCGGGTCCGCCGCAAGGCCACGGACCACCTGCTGGAGTGCGTCGACATCATGGACGCCACCGGTTCGAGCGACCTCAAGCTCTGGTTCTCCGACGGCACCAACTACCCCGGCCAGGACGACATCGTGGGCCGTCAGGAGCGTCTCGCCGAGGCCCTGGCCGAGGTCTACGAGCGTCTCGGCGACGACCAGCGGATGCTGCTGGAGTACAAGCTCTTCGAGCCGGCGTTCTACACCACCGACGTCCCGGACTGGGGCACCGCCTACGCCCACTGCCTCAAGCTCGGCCCCAAGGCGCAGGTCGTCGTCGACACCGGCCACCACGCGCCAGGCACCAACATCGAGTTCATCGTCGCCTTCCTGCTGAGCCAGGGGAAGCTCGGCGGGTTCGACTTCAACTCCCGCTTCTACGCCGACGACGACCTGATGGTCGGCGCCGCCGACCCCTTCCAGCTCTTCCGGATCCTGCACGAGGTCGCCAAGAACCGCGGCCTCGAGGCGGAGACCGGCGTGGCCTTCATGCTCGACCAGTGCCACAACATCGAGGCCAAGATCCCCGCGGTCATCCGCTCGGTGATGAACGTCCAGGAGGCCACCGCCAAGGCACTCCTGGTGGACCTCGACGCCCTCGGCGAGGCGCAGCGCTCCGGTGACGTCCTCGCCGCCAACGCCGCCCTGATGGACGCGTACAACACCGACGTGCGCCCGCTGCTGCGAGAGGTGCGCGAGGAGCGGGGCCTGGCCCCCGACCCCGTCGCCGCCTACCGCGCCTCCGGCTGGCAGGAGCACATCGTCGCCGACCGCGTCGGCGGCACCCAGGCCGGCTGGGGCGCGTAGGCACCGCCGTCCCGCTCCTCCTCGTTCCTCCCCTCCCGAAGGACACCCCATGGCACCCGCCACCCATCCGGAAGTCGCCGCACTGCTGGAGCGCGCCCACCGCCTGGGCGCCGACCCGCGCAACACCAACTACGCCGGGGGCAACGCCTCCGCCAAGGCCACCGCCACCGACCCCGTCACCGGCGGCGCCGTGGACCTGATGTGGGTCAAGGGCTCGGGCGGTGACCTGGGCACGCTCACCGAGGCCGGCCTCGCCGTGCTGCGCCTGGACCGGCTGCGCGCCCTGACCGCCGTCTATCCGGGCCCCGAGCGCGAGGACGAGATGGTCGCGGCGTTCGACTACTGCCTGCACGGCAAGGGCGGCGCCGCCCCGTCCATCGACACGGCCATGCACGGGCTCGTCGACGCCGCCCACGTCGACCATCTGCACCCCGACTCGGGCATCGCGCTGGCCTGCGCCGCGGACGGCGAGAAGCTCACCCAGGAGTGCTTCGGCGACAAGGTCGCCTGGGTCCCGTGGCGCCGTCCCGGCTTCCAGCTGGGCCTCGACATCGCCGCCATCAAAGAGGCCAACCCGCAGGCCGTCGGGGTGATCCTGGGCGGTCACGGCATCACCGCCTGGGGCGAGACCTCCGAGGAGTGCGAGCGCAACGCCCTGTGGATCATCCGCACCGCCGAGGAGTTCCTGGAGCGCCAGGGCAGGCAGGACCCGTTCGGCGCGCCGCTGGCCGGCTGGGAGCCGCTGCCGGAGGCCGAGCGCCGGGCCCGGGCCGCCGCCCTCGCCCCGGTCCTGCGGGCGATCTCCTCCCAGGACCGTCCTCAGGTCGGCCACTTCACCGACTCCGCGCCCGTCCTGGACTTCCTCGCGCACGCCGAGCACCCCCGGCTGGCCGCGCTCGGCACCTCCTGCCCGGACCACTTCCTGCGCACCAAGGTCCGCCCGCTCGTCCTCGACCTGCCCCCGACGGCGCCGCTCGAGGACGCGGTGGCCCGCCTGGAGGAGCTGCACGCCGCCTACCGCGCCGACTACCAGGCCTACTACGACCGGCACGCCACCGAGGACTCCCCCGCCATCCGCGGCGCGGACCCGGCGATCGTCCTCGTTCCCGGCGTCGGCATGTTCAGCTACGGCAAGGACAAGCAGACCGCGCGCGTCGCGGGCGAGTTCTACGTCAACGCGATCAACGTGATGCGCGGCGCCGAGGCCGTCTCCGCCTACGCCCCGATCAACGAGGCGGAGAAGTTCCGCATCGAGTACTGGGCGCTGGAGGAGGCCAAGCTCCAGCGGATGCCGAAGCCCAAGCCGCTGGCCACCCGCATCGCCCTGGTCACCGGGGCCGGTTCGGGCATCGGCAAGGCCATCGCGCACCGCCTCGTGGCGGAGGGCGCCTGCGTGGTCGTCGCCGACCTGAACGAGGAGAACGCCCGGGCCGTCGCCGAGGAGCTGGGCGGCCCGGACCGCGCGGTCGCGGTCACCGTGGACGTCACCGGCGAGGAGGCCATCCGCGCCGCCTTCGACGAGGCCCTGCTGGCCTTCGGCGGCGTGGACCTGGTGGTCAACAACGCGGGCATCTCCATCTCCAAGCCGCTGCTGGAGACCACCGCACGCGACTGGGACCTCCAGCACGACATCATGGCCCGCGGCTCCTTCCTCGTCTCCCGCGAGGCGGCCCGCGTGCTCATCGCGCAGAAGCTCGGCGGTGACATCGTCTACATCGCCTCCAAGAACGCGGTCTTCGCCGGCCCGAACAACATCGCCTACTCCGCCACCAAGGCCGACCAGGCGCACCAGGTCCGGCTGCTGGCGGCCGAACTCGGCGAGCACGGCATCCGCGTCAACGGCGTCAACCCCGACGGGGTCGTCCGCGGCTCGGGCATCTTCTCCTCGGGCTGGGGCGCGCAGCGCGCCGCGACGTACGGGGTGCCGGAGGAGAAGCTCGGCGAGTTCTACGCCCAGCGCACCATCCTCAAGCGCGAGGTGCTCCCCGAGCACGTCGCCAACGCGGTGTTCGCCCTGACCGGCGGCGAACTGACGCACACCACGGGTCTGCACGTCCCTGTCGACGCCGGCGTGGCCGCGGCGTTCCTGCGCTGACACCGGCCGCACCGCGCGGGGGAGCCGGCCGGCCGGCTCCCCCGCACCCGTACCACCCACCGACCCCCCGCGGCGGCCGCGCCGCACCGACCGCACCCGTCGCTCCGACCCGAACGACCAGAACACGAGGGGCCCACGTGCCATTCGCCGCCATCGACCTCGGCGCCACCAGCGGCCGCGTCATCCTCGGCCGGGTGGGCCCGGACCACCTCGTCCTCGACGAGGTGCACCGCTTCGCCAACACCCCCGTCCGGCTGCCCACCGGACTGCACTGGGACGTCCTCGCCCTGTTCCGGGAGAGCCTGGACGGCCTGCGCCTGGCGGCCCGGGCCGGGGACGGCGTCACGTCGGTCGGCATCGACAGCTGGGCCGTCGACTACGGACTGCTCGACGCGGACGGCGCCCTGCTCGGGATCCCCCACCACTACCGCGACAGCCGGACGGAGCACGTCGCCGACCGGGTCAGGGACGACATCGGCCCGCAGGAGCTGTACGGGGTCACCGGGTTGCAGCATCTGCCCTTCAATACGGTCTTCCAGCTGGCGGCAGCCCGCGACGGCGCGCAGTTCGCCGCCGCGCGGACCCTGCTGATGATCCCCGACCTGCTCACCCACTGGCTCACCGGCGCCATCGGCGCCGAGGAGACCAACGCCTCCACCACCGGACTCTTCGACGCGCGCACCGCGACCTGGGCGGAGGAACTCCTCGGCCGGCTCGGCATCGAGCGGGGCCTGCTGCCGCCGCTGCGCCGCCCGGGCACCCACGCCGGCACGCTGCTGCCCCACGTGGCCGCGTACACCGGGCTGCCGGCGGACACCACCGTCGTCACCGTCGCCTCGCACGACACCGCCTCCGCGGTGGCCGCGGTCCCGGCCACCGGACCGCACTTCGCGTACATCTCCTGCGGCACCTGGTCGCTGGCGGGTCTCGAACTGGACGCCCCGGTGCTCACGGAGGCCTCGCGGCTCGCCAACTTCACCAACGAGCGCGGCATCGACGGCACCATCCGCTACCTGCGCAACATCATGGGCATGTGGCTGCTGGAGGAGTGCCGCCGCACATGGGAGCAGCGGGGGGAGGGACTGCCCCTGCGGGAACTGCTCGCCGCGGCGGCCGCCGCGGAGCCCTTCGCGGCCCTCATCGACCCGGACGACCCCGTGTTCCTGACGCCCGGCGACATGCCCGCCCGGATCCGCGCCTTCTGCCACCGGACCGGCCAGAGGCCCCCGGAGACCCACGGGGCGGTCGTCCGCTGCATCCTGGAGAGCCTCGCCCTGGCCCACCGCCGCACCCTGCGCGAGGCCGCCGAACTCGCCGGCCGGGACATCCACCGCGTCCACCTCGTGGGCGGCGGCTCCCGCAACGAACTGCTGTGCCGGTTCACGGCCGACGCCACCGGCCTCCCGGTCGTCGCCGGCCCCACCGAGGCCACGGCCCTGGGCAACATCCTCGTCCAGGCCCGCGCCCACGGCGCGGTCGGCGACGGTCCCGACGGCCTGGCGGCGATGCGCGCCCTGGTCGCGGCCACCCAGCCGCTGCGCACGTACGAGCCGGCCGGCGACGGCCGGGCCTGGGACGCGGCCGCGGCACGGCTGGCGGAATTCGGCACGGCGCGGCGGCTCTGACGGACGGCGCCGCGTTCAGCCCGCCGAGCGGGTGACCTCGGCGCCCTGGCGCAGGGCACGCGGGATCTCGGCGACCTCGTCGACGGTCGCGATCAGTGCCGCGACCTGTTCCCGGGGCGCGTCGCTGTCGATCTCGACGGTGTAGAAGATGCCGGTCGAACGCCATGGGCCGGTGTCGAAGCCGCCCTCCGCGCGCACCCGGACGCCCCGCAGTTCCAGCCCGCCGGCCGCGGCCTCCCGGTAGAGGTCGTTGAGCACGCAGGCCGCCACCGCGAGGTTCAGCACGTGGCCGCCGGTGAACGCCGACCGCACCCCGACGCCGCCTGGCGTCCAGCGGTGCGGGAGCCGGACGTCGTCGCCGTCCTCCTCCAGGAACGATCCCGCGCACGCCAGCACCGCGAACCGCTCGTCCATGCCCTGCCTCCCGTTGCTCGCCCATGCGGCCGCAGGCCGCCCCGGATCCTCCTGCATGGTGGCGCAACCCGGGGCGGTGGAAGGGGACTTCGGCGGTCGTCCCGTTCGTCAGCCCTGGCCCGCTGCCTCGAACTGCTTGCTGAGGTCCGCCGTGTCGGACGCCGGGGGTGCGGCGACGGCCTTGGTGCCGCCGAACCTGAGGAAGTCCATGGACACCTTCATCTTGCCCATGACCTGCACCACACGGACCGGCAGGTCCTTGCCGTCCACCCAGACGTCGATCGTGACCTTGTCGACCGTGCCGACCAGGGAGTGGAAGAGGGAGTTCTCGTCCGCGGTGGACAGCGCCTTCCCCGCGGCGCCGAGCCGGGTCTTGTCGAGGGTGGCCCGGTAGTGGCGGGCCTCCCTGCCGCGGATCGTCTGCTCGCCGAGGTCCTTGACGTCCTTGGTCAGCCCGATGGAGCGCAGCCCCGCCGTCGGGTCGGCGTTCTTGACCATCGTGTCGGCGTTGTCCGCACCCACGACGGCGGAGAGGTCGACGCGCATCCAGTGCTTGCCCTTGAGGGGGCCGGCGGGCTGCGGGTCGACGTTGTAGTAGTAGGCGCCGTCCACCATCAGCGCCCGCACCTTCGGATCGTCCTGGAGCGGCTGCATCTGCGCCGCCGAGGTGTCCATCACGACGTCGTACGCGAGGCCCTTGCCCCAGGAGTAGGTGCCCTTCATCGTGACAGAGGTGCCCTGCCCCACGTCGGTGGTGACGTCGACCCTGGCCGAACCGACCTTCTCCGTGGTGGTGGTAACACGGGCGAGGATCTGGGCGATCGACTCCGTCCTGCCCACCGCGTCCGCCGTGTCACGCGCGGCGCTGCAGCCCGCCGTCGCGGTCAGCGCGACGGCGGCGGCCCCCACCGTGGCGGCGACGCGTATCCGCCGCCTCTCCCTCATGTCCTCGGTCCTGCTCATGCTGCCCGCCCCTGGGTCGTTCGTGGTCGATCTTGTGTGTTCGCTGTGGAACGTATCGCGGACCACTGACATCGCTAGACGCCCGTGGTCCCGTCGACGAGTTCGCGCAGGACGTCGAGGTGGCCGTTGTGGCGGGAGGTCTCCTCGACGAGGTGCAGCAGGATCCACCGCAGGTTGGGGTGGCGGCCGTCGCGGTTGGGGCGCGCGGCGGGGGCGTCCAGGTCGTGCGCCGCGACGAGTTCGCGGTAGCGGGCGGTGTGTGCCTCGTAGTCGGCCAGCAGGTCGGCGAGGGGGATGTCCACGGCGATCCGCATCTCGCGGTCGGGGTCGTCGTCCGTCCAGGGGCCCTCGTCCTCGCCCCCGAGGAACACCACCTCGAACCAGTAGTACTCCACCCAGCGGAGGTGGTTGACCAGTCCGCTGAGCGTCATCAGCGGCGAACCCGGGAGCGGGGCGCTGCGGGCGTGCTCGGGCGTGACGCCCTCGCACTTGGCGCGGGCGGTGTCACGGGCGTAGTCGAGGAGGGTCGTCAGCGCGGAGCGCTCGTCCCAGGCGGTGGGTGTGTCGGTTCTCGTCATCGCCGGAATGCTGTCCGGAACGAGGGCGGCGCGTCCACCGATTAACCGGGGGCGCCCCGCGGAGTCCCACTGACAGCAGATGTCAGCGGAGAGCGGCACCATCGGTCCCCGTGACCACCACCGGACGCACTCAACGACTCCTCCTGCCCGCCGTGTTCATCACCTCCCTGGGCAACAACATCCAGCTGATCGCCGCGGCCCTGCTGATGGTGCGCGCCCAGGGCTCGGTGCTCGACGTGGGCTGGCTCTTCATCGCCGTCGCCGTCCCCCAGGCCGTGCTGTCGCCGTTGGCCGGCCGGCTGGCCGACCGCTACGACCGGCGGGCGCTGTGGGCGGGATGCGACCTGCTCAGCGCCGTCGTGGCCCTGGTACCGGCGCTCGGGACGGTACTGGGCTGGCCGCTTGGGGCGGTCGTCTACGGCAGCAACCTCGCGCTGGCGACGGCATCCGCGCTCTTCGTGCCGGTGAGCGCGGCACTGATCAGGGAACGGGTGCCCGAGGGCCGGCTGCGGCGGTTCAACGCCCGGTACGAGATGGCCTTGCAGAGCGGCATGCTGCTGTCGGCGGCGGTGGGCGGTCTCGCCCTGCAGTACGCAGGGCCCGCCCCGCTGTTCGTCTTCAATGCGGGGACCTTCGTGGCCTCCGCCGTCCTCGTCCTGGCGACCGGGCGCGGGCCGGGGCGCTCCGCCGCCGTGGGCTCCGCCGCAGCGGTGCCCACGGCGCGGCCGGTCCCCTCGCGGAGGCCGTACGGGCCGCTGGTCGTGCTGTACGCCCAGGGCAGTGTGGTGGTGACCGTCTTCAACGCCCTCATGCCGGTGCTGGTCATCGCCGAACTGCACCGGGGGCCCGCCGTCGTCGGCGCGGTGGACGCACTCGGAGGCGCCGGTTTCCTGCTGGCGGCGGCCGCGTACCGGCGGACGGGTGCCCGGCTGGGGGACCTGCGGCTCGCGCTCGCCGGGTTCACGGTCTGCGCCGTGCTGTTCGCGCTGCAGCCCCGGTTCGGGGTGACGGGGCTGCTGCTGCTCGTACCGGCCGGGGCGTTCGTCTTCGGGCAGGCGCGCATCGCCTCGCGGACGCTGCTGATGACGGCGGTCGACGAGGGCCGCGTGGGGCGGGCCTTCGGGACGGCGAACGCCTACGGGCTCGCCGCGACCGTGGCCGTGATGCTCGGGACCTCGGCGGTGACGACCCGCGCCGGGGTGCCGACCGGCTTCGCGGTGGTCGCCGGTCTCAGCGCGGTGGCGTCGGCGGGGGCGGCGGTGTGGCTCGCGGCGGCGCGTAGAGCGCTGCCAGCGCCCGCGCCGACTCCGCCAGCAGCTCCCGCAGCGGATCCGGCGCCAGGACTTCGAGATCCGCGCCGAGCCTGAGGAACTCGCCGTGCGCGTGCGCGACCGACTCGATGGGCACGCGGGCGCGGACCCAGCCGTCGGGCTCGCGCTCGCCGTCCTCGGCCACCGCCCGCGCCACGGCGCGCGACAGCAGCGCGGGCAGCCGCTCGGCGCCGCGCGGCGACAGCCGGATCAGCGCCTGCTCACGGTGGAGCCGCGCGTGGAATCCGGCGAGGTACTCCCGCCAGTACCCGGCGAGGTCGAAGCCGGGCGGGGCCGCGAACGTCTCGTCGAGGACGCACACCTCGAGCATCTGGTCCACGCGGTACGTGCGCCGCTCGCGGCCGTCGTGGGCCACCACGTACCAGCGGCCCGCCTTGAGCACCAGGCCGTACGGTTCGAGCCTGCGATCGCTCTCGGCGGGCTCCCGCCACCGGCGGTAGCGCACCCGGACCGCCTGCCGGTTCCACACGGCGTCGGCGACGACGGGCAGATGCGGCACCTGCTCGTCGGGGCCGTACCAGCCGGGCGCGTCCAGCAGGAACCGCTCGCGCACCCGCTCCGCCCGCTCCCGCAGCGCCGGCGGCAACGCGGCACTGATCTTCAGCCGGGCCGCCGCCGCGGCCTCCCCAAGCCCCAGCTGCGCGGCCGGATCGGGGAGCGCGGCCAGGAACCAGGCCTGCGTCTCGTCCGCGGTCAGGCCCGTCAGCCGGGTGCGGTAGCCGTCGAGGAGCCGGTAGCCGCCCTCGTGCCCGGCGTCGCCGTACAGCGGGATCCCGGCCTCGTGCAGCGACTGGACGTCCCGGTAGACGGTGCGTACGGACACCTCCAGCTCCTCCGCCAGCTCCGCGGCGGTCATCCGGCCCCGAGCTTGGAGGAGCAGGAGGAGGGAGACCAGCCGGCTCGCGCGCATGGCGGCCAGTATCGCCGCCGCCACCGACAGCGGCCTCGGGGCGGGGGCACGGGGCGGGCCCGGGGCGGGCGGGGCCGATTTGATGGTGTCCGGCGGAGCGCGCACTCTGGGGAGGTAGGGACTGCGACGGGTGTGTGATCGCCGACGATGAACACGAGTGACCCCGATGACCCGGCCGCCACGGCCGCGGTCACCGTCAGCGTGCGGGGGGTGGTCACGGGATGGAGCGCGGGGGCGGGACGGCTGCTCGGGCGGTCGGCGGCGGAAGCGGTGGGACGTCCCGTCGCCGAGGTGTTCGGTGCGGACGAGGGGGCGGTCCCGGTGGGCCGCGAGTGGCGCGGCCGGGTGCGGGCGCGCCGGCGGGACGGGCGGGAACTCGAACTCCACGTACGCGTCTCCCCCTCGCTGGACGCCGACGACCGGCCCGCCGGCTGCGTCGTCACCGCCGCGCCCGCCGACTCGGACACGGCGTTCCTGCTGTGGGCCTTCCAGCAGTCGTCCGTCGCCATGGCCACGTACGACACCAGCCTGAGCTACCGCCGGGTCAACGACACCGCGGCCGGCATGATCGGCGTCCCCGCGGCGGACCTGAAGGGCCGGCCCTTCTCCGGGGCGCTCCTGGACGACGAGGCGCGGCGTGGTTTCAACGAGCACCTGCGCCGGGTCGCGGAGACCGGCCGGGCGGCGCACTACGAGACCCCGTCCGCCGCGGGTGCCGCGGGAGGCGAGCGGGCGTGGAGCACCGAGATGTGGCCGGTTCGGGACCCGCAGGGCCGGATCCACGGCGTGGCGAGCGCGGCGTTCGACAGCACGGAGCAGTTCCGGGGCCGCCGGCGGCTGGCCCTGCTGAACGAGGCCGGCGCGCGGCTCGGCACCACCCTGGACGTGGTGCACACCGCCGACGAGCTCGCGGAGCTGGCCGTACCGCGCTTCGCCGACTTCGCCAGCGTGGACCTGCTGGACTCGGTGCTGCACGGCGAGGAGCCCCCGCCGGGTCCGCCCGGCCGCGGGGTGGAACTGCGCCGGGTCGCCCACCGCACCGCTTCGGGCCGCGCCCCGGACGCGGCCGTCGACCTCGGCGAACTCGACGTCTACCCGGAGTTCTCCCCGCCGTCCCGGGCCCTGGCCACCGGCCGGCCCGTGCTCAGCCGGCTGGGGCACCCGGACTTCACGCTGTGGCTGGCGCAGAACAGCCTCCGCGACGCCAAGGTCCACGAATACGGCATCCATTCGGTGCTGGCGGTCCCGTTGCGGGCGCGCGGCATCACGCTCGGCGTGGCGGTGTTCATCCGCTGGGCGCGTCCGGAGCAGTTCACCGAGGACGACCTGACGCTGACCGAGGAACTCGCCGGGCGGGCCGCGGTGTGCGTCGACAACGCGCGCCGCTACACACGGGAGCACTCCACGGCGCTGACCCTCCAGCGCAGTCTGCTGCCGCTGCGGCTGCGCGAGCAGGCCGCGGTGGAGGTGGCCTCCCGCTACCTGCCGGCCGGGGCCCGGGCGGGGGTCGGCGGCGACTGGTTCGACGTCATCCCGCTGTCCGGCACGAGGGTGGGCCTGGTCGTGGGCGACGTCGTCGGCCACGGCATCCACGCCTCGGCGACGATGGGACGGCTGCGGACGGCGGTGCGCACCCTCGCGGACGTGGACCTGGCGCCGGACGAGCTGCTCGCCCACCTCGACGACCTCGTCACGCACCTCGATCCCGAGGACGGCCGGGGCCGGGGGGTGTCGCCCGCCGAGACCAGCGGCGAGCTGGGCGCGACCTGCCTGGTCGCCGTGTACGACCCCATCGCGCGCCGCTGCACCCTCGCAAGCGCCGGGCATCCGGCGCCCGCCGTGCGCTTCCCCGACGGCAGGGTCGAGATGGTCCCGATGTCCGCGGGACCGCCGCTGGGCGTCGGAGGACTGCCGTTCGAGGCGGTGGAGCTGGAGCTGCCGGAGGGCAGCCTGCTGGCGCTCTACACCGACGGCCTGATCAAGAGCCGGGACTTCGACCTGGACGCCGGCCTGGCGCGGCTGCGCTCCGCGCTGAGCGCCCCCGCCCCGACGATCGAGGCGGCCTGCGACACCGTCCTGAAGACCCTCCCCTCGGACCGCCCGGTCGACGACGTCGCGCTGCTGCTCGCCCGTACCCGGGCGCTCGACGACGGCCAGGTCGCGATGTGGGACGTGCCCCACGACCCCGCGCACGTCGCGGACGCCCGGCAGGCGGTGGCGGAGCGGCTGCTCGCCTGGGGCATGGAGGAGGCGGTGTTCGTCACCGAGCTGATCGTGAGCGAGCTGGTCACCAACGCGATCCGCTACGGCACCCCGCCGATCCAGCTGCGGCTCATCCGCGACCGCACCCTGATCTGCGAGGTCTCCGACGGCAGCAGCACCGCCCCGCACCTGCGCCGTGCCCTGTCCGACGACGAGGGCGGCCGCGGCCTGCTGCTGGTCGCGCAGTTGAGCCAGTCCTGGGGCAGCCGGCAGACCTCCGCGGGCAAGACCATCTGGGCCGAACAGACGTTTCCCCCGGCCGGGCGATGAGCGGCGGCACGTCCGGGTTCCCCGCGTCGCGCCGACCCTGACGAGGTGTCAGTCTCGGATGCATGACCGCTCGCTTCCCCGTGTCCGCCCTGCACTGGACGGTCCTCGTCCCGGCGTTCTCGGTGGTCCTGCTGGCCCTGACGTGGGGGCGGGTGCTGCCGGTGGCGGCGGTCGTGGTCGTCGCGGTCTTCCTGGCCGTCGCGGTGCTCGCCGCCGTCCACCACGCGGAGGTGGTGGCGCACCGGGTGGGCGAGCCCTACGGCGCGCTCGTGCTGGCGGTGGCGGTGACCGTGATCGAGGTGGCCCTGATCCTCACCCTGACGGCGGACGGCGGCCCGAAGAGCGCCGGCCTGGCCCGCGACACCGTCTTCGCGGCGGTCATGATCACCTGCAACGGCATCATGGGGCTCTGCCTGCTGGTGGGGGCGCTGCGCAGACGGGTGGCCGTGTTCAACCCGGAGGGGACGGGCGCCTCCCTGGCGACGGTGGCGACGCTGGCCACCCTGAGCCTGGTGCTGCCGACGTTCACGACCAGCACCCCGGGCCCGCGGTTCTCCACCGCCCAGCTCACCTTCGCCGCCCTGGCGTCGCTGGTGCTGTACGGCCTGTTCGTGGCGACGCAGACGGTGCGGCACCGGGCGTACTTCCTGCCGGTCAAGCCGGGCGGCGAGGTGATCGACGTCTCGGAGGACGACTCCGTCCCGCCGACCACCCGCGCCGCGCTGTTCAGCCTGGCGCTGCTGGTGGTGGCGCTGATCGCGGTCGTGGGGCTGGCCAAGGTGGAGTCGCCGACGATCGAGCGGGGCGTGCAGTACGCCGGTCTGCCGTCCTCCTTCGTCGGCGTCGTCATCGCCCTGCTGGTGCTGCTCCCCGAGACCATCGCCGCGGTCCGCGCGGCCGCCCGCGACCGTGTGCAGACCAGCCTCAACCTGGCGCTCGGGTCGGCGATGGCGAGCATCGGGCTGACCATCCCGGCGGTCGCCGTGGCGTCGCTCTGGATGTCCGGCCCGCTGCTGCTCGGGCTGGGCTCGACGCACATGGTGCTGCTGGCGATCACCGTCGCCGTCGGCACCCTGACGGTGATACCGGGACGCGCCACCCCCCTGCAGGGCGCCGTGCACCTGTCGCTGCTGGCGGCGTACGTGGTGCTCGCGATCAGCCCGTGAGGGGACGGGGGGACGAAGGGGACTACCGGCAGCCCGCGACGACCCGGCCGGCCAGTACCGCCTCGACGAAGGACTCGGGCGGGGCGTAGCGGTGGGCCAGCACGTAGTGGACGACCAGGTCGGGCGCGATCAGCCAGGTGCCCGTGCCGCCCTCCACCCGTACCTCGCCGTGGCCCACGAGGATCCGCTCGCCGCCGCGGGACACGCTCACCGGGTTGAAGCGGCCGCCCCCGATCAGCCTGCGGCGGCACAGCATGCAGCCGTACCAGCCGTGGGTGATGGCGCACAGGTGGTCGCGGCACAGGGCGAAGAGCCGGTCGGCGAACTCCGCGGAGGGCTCGGACTGCGGGAAGGGGTGGGCGGGGTCGAGCCAGCCGACCGCGTGGGCGGAGACATCCGGCGGAATCGTTTCTGTGAAGTACGCGTACGGACTCAGGTCCTCGTAGTACGGCATCGCAGCCTCTCCCGCCCGCGGACCCCGCCCGCGCGCACCGTTCGATCAATCGCGGGCAAGCGTCCAGCAGCGGGGCCCGTAGGTCAATCACCCGTACGTGGCGGGAACCCGGCGGTGCGCCCCGGGCGGACGGTGAACCCACCCGAAGGGGACCGGCGCCGGACACCAGTCCCGTGCGCGGCTCCCGTCAGCCGGCGACGGGCTGCTCGTCCTTCCCGTCCGCGACCGGAGGCGCCTCCGCCACGGGCTTGCGTCCGAGCCAGCCCGCCAGCAGCCCGTGCACGGCCTCCGCGCCGACCAGCCGTTCCAGCGGGTCCGGCCCGTCCAGGTCGAAGGGGTGCAGCAGGAAGGCGCGGCTCTGGTCGCCGCCCAGGCCGCCGTGCGAGCCCACCTGCTCCTCGAAGGCGTGCACGGCCCGGGTGACCGGGTCGTACGCGGAGTTGACCATAATGTCGGCGGCGTGCGGGAAGCGGGCGGTGCGCAGCACGGCGGCCGCCGCGCCCGGCCCGAACGGCGCCAGCGGGTCGCGGCCGGTGACCCGGCCCGTCTCCAGCTCGTGCTCGCCGCCGTCCCCGCCCAGCACGAGCGGGCCGCGCTCCCGGTCCAGGACCAGCACGAAGCCGATGCCGGGGTGCTCGGCAAGCGTCCGCAGCAGGGCGGGGTGGCGGGCCTCGACGCCCTGCCGGTCCGCGCGCCCCGGGAGGTCCGGGAAGGAGATCAACGCCAGGTTCCCCGAGGCCAGCACCACCGGTTCCGAGGACGGCCCGGCCGTCTCCCGCTCCTCGCCCGCGCGGCCCCCGTGCTCGGGCCGGTGCAGTGCGGCACGGGCCGCCGCGCGCGCCTCGGCGCCGCTGGCCGTGCCCCGGGCGCGGCGGCGCACCGGCAGCCCGCACCCCGCCCGCACCAGGTCCCTCAGGGTCAGCCCGTACGCGGTCTCGAAGGTCTCGCCGTGGCTCTGGCCGTGGTCGGAGAGCAGCACGATCCGGTAGGGCCGCGGCGCGTACCGGGAGGCGTCGGCGATCAGCCGGATGGCGCGGTCCAGACGCCGCAGCACCCGCATCGCGTCCCGGCTGCGCGGCCCTGAGTGGTGCGCGACCTCGTCGTACGCCACCAGGTCGGCGTAGACGGCGCCGCGTCCGGCGAGCATGTCGCCGACGACGGCCGCCACCGCCACGTCGCGCTCGACGACGGTGGCGAAGGCCCGCAGAAAGGGGTAGAGCCCGCCGCGCCGCACCCGCGGACGCTCGTGGCGCAGCCGCGCGGAGACGGACTCGGTGATCTCTTGGACGACCTCCGCGCAGAAGGACGCGGCGGTGCGCACGGCGTTCGCGGGGTCGGAGAAGTAAGCGAAGTAGCCGGTCCGGGAGCGCGTGGCGCCGACCCGGGCCAGCACGGCCGCGGGATCGCCGCCCTCCGGGGCGCCGACCGCCCGGGACCGCAGCCGGGCCATCGCCAGCCGGTCCGCGGAGAAGCGCCGGCGGCGGGTCGACACCGACATCACCAGTGCCAGTTGCCCGGCGCCGCCGCTGAACAGGTTGCCCCGGCTCGCGCCGTCCGGCGCCAGCAGCCCGGCCCGCCCGGTGCGGGCGACCGCGCGGCGCTCCAGCTCGGCGGCGCAGGAAGGCCGGTTGCAGACCATGACCTGCCCGGTCTCCTTCTCGTACCAGCGGAACGCCGGCACGTCCTCGTTGCTGCCGTGCAGGATGGCCAGCTGGCTGGCGCCGGTCTGGCTGCTCCAGTCGGTCGTCCACGGCACCAGTCGGTGGCTGCCGTCGAGCCATTCGGCGACGGTCTCCATCGCGGGCGGGCGCAGACGTCCCTTGCGGGTGACCGGACGTACGGCCTCGCGCAGCACGTCGTGCCCGACTCCGTCCAGCTGGACGAAGACGAAGCCCGGCTCGCGCGCGCCGTCCGCCTCGTTCCCGGCGCCCCTGCGCCGGCCCGCCAGGCGCGCCAGACGGCGGCCGTACGCCGCGTCGTCGCGCATGGCGAGCGTCGTGCTCGCCGCGGACGAGGCCGCCGACATCACGGCGGCGATCACCACGGCCGTGGCCGGCGCGATGTCGCCCTGCCAGTCGGGGGTGAAGCGGAGCGCGAGCAGCAGCAGCGAGCCGTTGAGGAAGAACACCAGCAGGCCCAGCACCAGCGCGGGCACCAGCAGCACGGCCCGCACGAGCACCGGCCAGACCAGCGCGCTCAGCAGACCGAAGGCACCGGCGGCGGCAGCCGCCGTCACCGCGATCCGGGTGGGGCTGTCGCCGGTGGGCGACTGGATGCGGAAGTCGGGCAGGATCCCGGCGAGCACGGCCATCGTCGCCGTCGACACCGCCCACACGACCAGCACGCGGACGATCGCGCCCCCGGCGGCCCGCCACCGACGCAGCACGCCCACCCTCTCCTCACGTCTCCTCACGCCTGCCGCCGTCCGCCGATGTCCGTCCGCGGCCCTGAACACGAATACCCCCAGACTGTCACAGTCTCCCCCGCGCTCCGCGGCGCACCGGGGGCACACGTCGGGCACGCCGGAGCATAGGCTCGGGGCGAGACGAGGAGGCACGAGTGGCGGTCGAGATCACCTGGTGGGGACACGCGACGGTGACCGTGCGGGACTCGGGGGTGCGGGTGCTCACCGATCCGCTGTTCGCCCCGCGCCTGGCCCACCTGCGCAGGCGGCGCGGCGCGGTGCCGCCGCCGGGCGCGGCGCTGGCGGACGTCGCCGTCGTCTCCCACCTGCACGCCGACCACCTGCACACCGGCTCGCTGGCCCGGCTCTCCCGGGGTACCCGGGTACTGGTGCCGCGCGGTGCCCCCGCCGCGGTGCCCCGGCTGCGGCGGCTCGCCGCGGACCGGCGGCTGGAGCTGACCGAGGTCTCCCCCGGTGACGAGGTGAAGGTGGACGCGCTGACGGTACGCGTGGTGAGCGCCGCGCACGACGGACGGCGGCTGCCGTACGGCCCGCGCCGCTCCCCCGCGCTGGGCTACGTGCTGGTGGGCGAGGAACGGACGTACTTCGCCGGGGACACCGGGCTGTTCGACGGGATGGCGGACGAGGTCGGCCCCTGCGACGCCGCGCTGCTGCCGGTCGGCGGCTGGGGACCGTTCCTCGGCACCGGCCACCTCGACGCGGCGCGCGCCGCCCAGGCCCTGGAGCGGCTCGCCCCGCGCGCCGCCGTGCCCATCCATTACGGCACGTACTGGCCGATCGGCATGGACGCCGTCCGCCCGCACGAATTCCACTCCCCCGGCGAGGAGTTCGTCCGGCTCGCCGGGCGGCTGGCACCCGCGGTGGCGGTGCACCGGCTGGAGCACGGGGAGACCCTGGTGCTGGAGGCCGCCGGATGAGCGGACTCACCCTGCTCGCGGAACAGGCCTCCTCCCAGTCCACCGGCCAGGTGGTCGGCTACCCCTCCCTCTTCCTGCTGGTCGTGCTCGGCTCGCTCGTACCGGTCGTGCCCACCGGCGCGCTCGTCAGCAGCGCCGCCGTCGTCGCCTTCCACCAGACCGCCCCCTTCTCCCTGGCCCTGGTCTTCGTCATCGCCTCCTGCGCCGCCTTCCTCGGCGACATGGGCCTCTACCTGCTCGGCCACCGCGGCGTGCGCTCGCGCAACGGGTCGCGCTGGATGCGGCGGTTGCAGGAACGCGCCGACCCCGCGCACCTCGCCGACGCGCAACGCCGGCTCGACGAGCACGGCGTGACCGTCCTCGTCCTGTCCCGCCTCATACCCGCCGGCCGCATCCCGGTGATGGTCGCCTGCCTGCTCGCCGAGATGCCCGTCCGCCGCTTCGCCCGCGGCGACGTCCCGGCCTGTCTGGCCTGGGCGGCGGCCTACCAGCTCATCGGCATCCTCGGCGGCACCCTCTTCCCCGAACCGTGGCAGGGCGTCCTGCTCGCCGTCGCCCTCACCCTGCTCATCGCCTCCGCGCCCCAACTCCGGCGCCGCCTCCGCGGCTCCGCCTCCGGCCCCACCGCCCCCGACGACACCGCGGCGGAACACCCCGGCCACTGACCGCCTCCGGCGGGGGCGCTCCGACCGGGGCATGCCCCCGCCCGCGCACGCGGACCCGGTGGGGCCCAGTGGTGGCGCCCATGGCTTCGCGACGACGGCCACCCGCGGCAGCCCCGCGCCGAGTGAGCGCATGCACCGGCACGGTGGCGACCACTTGTCGCGGGTACGCGGAAGCGCTTCACCCCGCACCCAGCCACCGAGGGGACCGCATGCGCGGGACCCTTCCGTCCGTGCACCGCGGCGGGTCCTCGCTGCTGTCAGGTCGGACAGCCCGGCGGCACCGAGGCTGCGGTGGTTCTGCAGCGGGGCGGTCGGACGCCGACGTCAACGCGGCCCGGGCACGGCGGGGACGCGGGCGCGCCCGGACGGGCGGGCGGCCGGCGCCGGGCACGGCACCACGCCCGTGCGGCCCCCGCAACCCGCGCCTGCGGGCGCCTCGTCCCACCCACCGCGAGCCACGCCCCGCACGCGGCGCGGACGCCCCTCGTCGTCAGGCCGCTGATCGCCGCGCCCAGGTCACACACAATCGCGCGGCGGCCCGTGGGCCGCGTACGCCGTCCAGGACCCCCGGTCAGGCGGCGCCCGTGGACAGGTCGGCGATCGCCGCCTCCAGGCCGGACAACGCCGCGGCGACGTGCGGCAGTTCGAGCGGGTCCCGGGCGTCGAGGGCGGCACGCCGCATGACGTCGTCGGTGCCGTGGAGGGGCCCGGTGTCGATGCGGACGTGGAGCGCGGAGGGGTCGTCGCCGAAGCGGTGACCGCCCGGGACGGGGCGGCCGAGCAGGGTGGACAGCGCGGTCTCCAGGGTCGGGGCGTCCGTGACGCCGGCTGCCGCCAGGACGTGCCGCAGCGGGCCGAGGTCGGCGTAGAGGTGGAAGCCCGCCTCGGGCGGACGGCTCAGGGCGCCGGCCCTGGTGACCGCTCGGTACGCGGCGGCGCCGAGGGCGGCGTGCAGACGGCTCGCCGCGGCGAGGTGGGCCAGGACCTCGTCGTCCTCGGCGAGCGCGAGGGCGGCCGCGGCGGCCACGGGCTCCGGGAGCACCGCGCGCAGCCCCGCGCAGTGGTCCGCCACGGCGGCGCGCAGGCGCGCGCCCTCCGTGGTGGACGGGAAGCGGGCGATCGCCACGGGCCAGGACGGCGGTACGAGGGCCGCGCACAGGTCGGTGACGACGACCGTCCGGCCCGGCAGCGTCTCGGCGGGGGTGAGCAGCACCGTTTCGTGCGGACGGTGCACGGTGTCGGCGTACGTCTCGTCGGAGACGAGGAGGAGCCCGCACTGCTCGGCCGCCTCGCACACCTCGTGCAGCAGTTCCGGGGGTGTCACCGTCCCGCTGGGGTCGTCGGCGGCAGCCAGGAGCAGGACCCGCGGGTCGGCGCCCTCCGCGCGGGCCCGGCGCACCGCTTCCAGCAGGGCGAAGGGGTCGGGGGCGCCGCCGCCGACCGCGGGGGTCTGCACCGTCGTCATGCGGCGGCCGAGGGTCCGCACCAGCGGCGCCTGCCAGGCGGCGGCGGGCCTGGCGAGCACGACGTCGCCGTCCACCGCCGCGAGCAGCGCCAGCAGCAGGGGCTCCGCGCCCGGCGCGGCGACGGTACCGGCGGCGGTCGTGGCGAGCCCGCGGCGTTCCCAGTAGCCCGCCGCGGCCGTACGCACCGCCTCGCCGCCCCCGGGCGGCTCCGGTGCGGCACCGCCCGGCATCCCGGCCGACAGGCGCTCCGCCCAGTACCGCGGCACCGGCAACCCGGGGTCCGGCCGCCCGGCGCCGCGCGCGAGGCGCCCGGCAGGGGCCGGCGGTGAGGTCCGCTGCATCCGTGCCTCCGGTGGGATCGGGTGACCGGCGGGAGCGGTGGCCGGGCGCGCCGACCCGGCCACCGCCGCCACCCTCGCACGCGCTCCGCACCCCCGCCGCCGGGGCGCGCGCATTTCCTCTGCGTGCCGCCGGGAATCCAGGGCAACCGGAGTCCAGGAGGTGTTCCCATGGTCCCGCTGCTACTCGTTCTGCTACTGGCCCTCGTCCTTTTCGGCGCGGGCTTCGCCGTCAAGATCCTCTGGTGGGTCGCCCTGGTCGTCCTGGTGCTGTGGCTGCTCGGATTCGTGGCCCGCAGCGGTTCCGGCGGCTCACGCTGGTACCGGTGGTAGGGCAGGCGACCGCGAGCGGATTGCGGGGCGTACGGCGGCCGTCGGGCGGCCGCGCGCCCCGCACGCGCGGGTGCTCCCGGACCCGTTCGCTACTGCTGGGCCTGGACCGGCATCCGCAGCGTCCGGGCCCTCGCCCCGGCCCGGGTACGGCCGGAGGAGACCATCCGCTGGGGATGGCGGCGCAGGTACTCGCCCTCCAGGGCCGCCATCCGCGAGTTGTGGGCGTCGAGGGCCGCGCCGGAGCCGTAGAGCAGCGTCTCGTGGCGGGTCCGGTGGACCGACTCCAGTTCCTGCACCAGTTGTCGTTCGTCCAGGTCTGCGGGGTCGACCCCGCCGGGGTAGCGGCTCATGGGGCGCGCACCTTCCTTTCGCCTCCCGGTCACCTCGCCCGTTTGGTACCCCCGGTGCGAGGATTCATCCGCTTCTGCGGGCATTCGACAGGCATCGGATCCCTGGTCCGGGTAGACGATGGAGAGACCTGACCCCTGAGGAAAGGAGCCACCGTGCAACGAGGAAGCGACCGTCTGAGCGTCCACCGTGACGACGAGATGAAGCACGAGCTGCGCGAGATGCTGCGCTCCGGGCACTCCACCCGGGTCGAGGAGTGGCACGACCCCGAACCCGCCGCCGACGACGACCCCGAGGTCGGCACGGGACCGGCCTGGGCCGGTGCCCCCGAGGGCACGGCGGTGCGGTTCGAGCTCGCCCGGCACCTGACCCGGCAGCCGTTCCCCGCGCGGCGCGGCGACCTGCTGCGCGCCCTGCGCGACCGGCACGCGCCGGACCCCCTGACCGACCTGGTGGACGGACTCCCCGGCGACAACCGGCGGTACGCCAACGTCCAGGAAGTCGTACGGACCCTGGGCATGCGCCCGGAGGCCTGACGGGCCGCACGACCGCGGGGCCGGGCCACCGGCCCCGCGCGCCCCGGACCGCACCGCACCGCCCGCAACACCCGCAACGCCGGGGAATCGATCGATCATGGAGGTAGTCGTTGTGCGCCGGATCCTGAGCGCATGGGACAAGGAACTGTTCCTGAACGTGGCGACCCGTTCGTGGCCGGCCGCCGAGCCGGTGCTGCCCCGGCTCAGCAGGGCCGCCAACCACGGGCTGCTCTGGTTCGGGGTCGCGGCCGGCATCGCGGCCGTCGGCGGCCGCACCGGCCGGCGCGCCGCCCTGCGCGGCGCCGGGTCGCTGGCGGTGGCGTCGGCGGTGGTGAACACCATCGGCAAGGGCGCGGTGCGCCGCAACCGCCCCGTCCTCGACTCCGTGCCCGTGATACGGCGTCTGTCGCGGCAGCCCGGCACGACGTCCTTCCCGTCCGGCCACGCCGCGTCGGCCGCCGCGTTCGCCGCGGGCGTCGCCCTGGAGTCGCCCCGCTGGGGGGCCGCGGTGCTGCCGGTCGCCTGGTCGGTGGCGTTCTCCCGGATCTACACCGGCGTGCACTACCCCAGCGACGTCGCCGCCGGGATGGCCCTCGGCGCGGGCGCTGCCCTGGCCGTACGCGGCCTCGTGCCGACCGGACGGCAGCTGGCGGTGCCCCCGACCCCCCGGGCCGACGCACCGGCCCTGCCGGACGGCCGCGGGCTGTTCGCGGTGGTCAACGAGGTCTCCGGCCCTCCGCCGCTGCTCGGCCCGCCGGCCGAACGGCTGCGCGGCGCGCTGCCGGAGGCCGTGGTCGAGGAGTGCTCCGAGGACGACGACCTCGCCGAGATGCTGGAGAAGGCCGCCCAGCAGGCCGCGGAGGCCGGCGGCGCCCTCGGCATCCACGGCGGGGACGGCAGCGTCAGCCTCGCCGCGTCGATCGCGCTGCGGCACGGCGTCCCGCTGCTCGTCTCCCCCGGCGGCACCTACAACCACTTCGCGCTCGACCTGTCGATCGAGAGCATCGACGACGCCGCCCGGGCGGTCCGGGAGGGCACCGCCATCGCCGTCGACGTCGCACGGGTCACCCCGACCGGCGCCGCCGCGGGCAAGGAGGCCGGGGCCGCGGAGTCCACGGTCTTCCTCAACACCTTCAGCATCGGCGTCTACCCCGACCTCGTGCGCTACCGCGAACGCTGGTCGCGGCGCGTGGGCAGCTGGCCCGCGGGGGTGCTGGCCGCGCTGCACGTGCTGCGCACCTCCGCCCCGATCGACCTCGAGATCAACGGGCGCCGGCACTCGGTGTGGATGCTGTTCGCCGGCAACGGCGCCTACCGCAGCATCGGCCCGGCGCCGCTGCGCCGCCGGGCCCTGTCCGACGGGCAGCTCGACGTCCGCATCGTCCCCGGCAGCCCGTACGCCCGCACCCGCCTGCTCGCGGCCGCCCTCACCGGCTCGACGACGGCGCTGCTGCGGCGGATGCGGATCGGCGGCGTCGAGCCCGGCACCCGCCTGGCCTTCGACGGCGAGGTGGCGCCCGCGCCGCGCGAGCTGGTCATCGACAAGGCCAACGAGGCCCTGACCGTCTACCGGCCGCTCTGACCGACGCAGCGAAGCGGGCCGCGCTCCCCGGGGGCGCGGCCCGCTTCGCTCGTGCGGAGGACGGACCGCCGTCAGCCCGACAGCCCCGCCAGCGCCCGGACGCCCTCGCCCTTGATGGTGAGGGTGTCCGGCGACCCCGCGTCTATCGCGAGCGTGAGGTCGTCCGACGGCCAGCCGCTGCTCAGCGCCGCGAGGGGCAGGATGCGGTAGCCCCGCGCGTTGGGCAGGGCATGCGCCAGGCGCACCTCCGAGGTGAAGACCGGGACCAGCTTCGTCCCGTCCTCCTGCTCGAAGACCGGCAGGCTGATCGTCTCCTGCTCCGCCCCGTCCCCCGCGGGCTCTTCCGGCGGCGCCGGCACCGGCAGCAGGATGTCGCTGGCCGCCAGGGTGCTCAGCGCGGCCGCGTTGTCACCACCGGTGGCGATCTCGTGCAGGGCTCGCTGCGCCGGGGGCTGCGCACCGTTCGGAGTGGTGAAATCGGTCATGGCCGTTCCCTTTCCGTTGCTTGCGTACGGGGTGGCTCGGGGGCTGCGCGTACCCAGCGAGGGAACGGTCATGCGCGTTCGGCGGGAGTCACTCGTACTCGGTGCCGCCCTTGCGGGTGAGGTAGGCGTCGCTGACCGCCTTGAGGACGGCGCGCCCGCCGAGCTCGGGGCTGTGCCGGTCGGGCATCGCCCGGACCACGACGCCCTCACGCAGGTGCAGGCCGCGGCCGGAGACGGTCTCGGCGCCGCGCGCGAGGTCCAGGACGACGTCGAGGTCGTACGGGCCCTGGTAGAGCGTGGGCACCAGCGGCACGCTCCCGGCCGGGAGCACCTCGGCGGGGTCGAGCCAGCGGACGGTCCCGTCGATCTCGGCGGCGACGTCGAAGGCCGCGTAGCCGGGCGTGCCGCGGCCCGCGTCGGCGCCGTAGCCGAGGTCCTGGACACCGGCGCCGTAGACCTCGCCGAAGATCGCCACCCGGGTGGCGCCGAGCCGGCCGGCGAGGGCCGCGGCGACGTCGGGCAGGCCGTGTCCGCGGACCGCGCGCCAGTAGAGGTTGCCGTCGGCCTCCTTCAGGGCGAGGCGCTGGGCGCCCAGCCCCTTGGAGGTGACGAGCACGCGGCCCGAGTCGGCGAGGTAGGTCAGGCAGCAGGCCGTCCCGTGGAGCTTCTCGGTGATCGCGACCGGCTCGCCCCCGGTGAGGACGCCGGGGTGGCGCTTGACGTTCTCGATGTCGATCCACGGCAGCAGGTCCGGCGCCGACTCCACGTCGCCGCTCATCGACACCGGGACCGGCGGCACCCACTTGGTGATGCCGAGCAGGTCCGCGAAGTCGGTGCCGTCCCCGGCGGCCCGCGCCAGGTCCTTTCCGTCGAGTGCCGCCGGGCGGCAGACGATGCCCTGGGACAGCTCGCCGCGCAGCCGGACCGCCTTGACGCGGTCGGCGGCGGGGCCGGCGAGCCGTCCGGTCAGGCCGAGTTCGGCGATGAGCGCGGCGGGCAGGACGGACTGCTCGGGGATGTACAGCGCGAAGTCGCCGGTCCGGTAGGTGCCCTTGGCCACGACCGCCCGGTAGAGGCCGACCTGGGCGAGTTCCAGGGCGTCCGCGTTCGGGTGGTCGTGGACGGTGAGCCGTTCGGCCGTGACGCGCAGCGTCGACATCGGGTTCCCCCTCGTGGTGGTGCGTGGATCGCACCACTGTGCGGGGTGCCGCGCGCCGCGGGCGAACGGTTTTTCAGGGCGCCGGGGCCATGCGGAAGTCGTACCCCCCGGGCAGGGGTTCGTCGGTGAGGGCGCGCCACGTGGTGTGCAGCGACTCCTCGCCCTCGCGCAGGTCGTCGACGGTGAAGCCCTCCTCGAAGACGGCCCGCGCGCCCGCGGTGTCCCCCGCGGCCAGCAGCACTTGGGCGTGCAGCAGCCGGAAGCGCCCGCGCCCGCGGGCCGTCCCGGGCAGGGCGTCGAGCACGGCGGCGGCGTCGCCGGGACGGCGGGCGGCGAGGAGCGCCGGGACGGCCTCGCGGGCCAGGGCCGCCGCGGCGGTGGCCCAGGCCTCACCTGCGGGGACCGCACGGAAGGCCTCCAGGTAGCGCTGCGCCGCGCGTTCGGGGTTGCCGTCGCTCTGGTCGGCGACGGCGAGGCAGCGCAGCGGAAGGCATGATTCCGACCCCGCGGCGGCCCGCTCCCAGCTGCGGACGGCCTGCGCGCGGTCGCCGGCGTGCCACTGCGCGAGGCCCAGGTGGTAGTCCAGGGCCCACGCGTTGCCCTCGTACGTGCCCGCGGTCTCCAGGAGTTCCCGCCACTCCGGGGAGACGAGCACGGGGCCGGGAACGGCATCCTCGCCGAGCCTCGGGAAGACCCCGGCGAGCAGGAGTTCCAGCCACGGCTTCTGCCGCCCGCCGAGGGTGTCGGCGGTGAACGGCGTACCGGGCAGGTCGAACCGGCCGCGGGTCACCTCCAGGGCTCCCCAGCCGGAGCCCGTGGCGAGGACGTCCCCGGGTTCGGTGTCGGCGGCGGGCAGCCACGCCTCGTGGGCGGCGCGCAACTGCTCGCGCGGCAGGACCGCCTCCAGGTGCTCCGCCACGGCACCCGAATCCGCGCCGGGGGCGGCCTCCAGCGGGCCGTACGCCTCCAGCCAGCTCACGGCGGCGCCCCCGGCCAGGGGGAGGTGTTCGAGCTGGGTGGGGGCGAGTCCGGCCTGGATCTCCAGGTAGCCGGGGCCGTCGCCCTCGTCCCCGGCGAGCCAGCGCTGCCAGCGGCGTCCGCCGGAACCCTGGCCCCAGACGAAGAGCTTGCGGCCGCGCAGGGCGTCGGTGGAGGTCTGCACGAGGCCGCGGCCGTCGGCGTCGAGCGCGGCGATCCAGGGGCGGGCGCCGTCGGGCAGGTCGTAGAACCAGTCGGCAGGGTGCTCGGAGGCGGTGGGCGCCTCGGGGACGGGCACCCGCTGGAGGGTGCGCGACGCGCCGAAGTGCCAGGCGTGGGTGGCGGGTGCGACGACGCGGGTGCCAGGTGTCTGGGGTACGGCGGTGTTGGACCACCAGTAGAGGGGAACGGTCCGGTGGTGAGGATTGCGGACGCGTACCCCCGCGTAGAGGAAGTCGGAGCCCTCGGGGAGCCACAGGTCGATCTGGAAGGGCAGGTCGCGCAGCCGCTCCCACTCCCAGAGGCGGAGCATCTCCCCGCCGTCGGGGGCCGGGACGCGGGCGGCGTGGAGCGGGGCGCAGCTGAGCGCGGTGTGTCCGGTGGCGCCCGGGTTCCATTCGACGCCGCCGGAGAACCAGGCACCGGCGAGGCCGAAGTCGGCGTACTGCAGCACGGGGTCGGTGTGCAGCAGTTCGCGGCCCGAGGGCTTGTGGCGCAGCGCGTACAGGCGGCCGCCGAGCCCCGGCAGGACCGTGGCGCGCAGCCGGTCGTTCTCCAGGACGACCGCGTCCAGTGCGGTGGGCACGCGCTCGCGGGTGTAGCCGTCGAGACGCGGTACGGGGAGCAGGGTGCGCAGTCGCCCGTAGCCGATGCGCCGGGCCATGCCGGCAGGCAGCGCGGCGCTCTCGGCCGGGTCGAGGAGGTGCGGGTCCCCGGGCGCCCTGAGCGAGGGCAGGGGGTTCTCCGGGCCGAGCGGGCTGGCCGGGAGGGTGAGGGTGGTGCGTCGCACGGTGGTGGCCAAGAGGTCCCTCTCTCTGTCACCGCTGGTCGGGTGAGGACATGGAACCCCGTATCGGCCCGCGCCGTCAGGGGTTTGGACCTCATGGACCGGGCCGCGTGCGGACTTCAATATATGGTGAACGTCATTTTGGCCTTCTTTTGCCGTCGGACGGGTCCGGGAGGGTTTGCCGATCATGCTGTCCACGCTCTGGAGCCCGCCGAACGGCACGCCCTCGCGCGCGCCCCGCGTCCCGCGCCCGGCGCCCGTCGAACGCGCGCACAGTCCGCGGCTCGCGGCGCTGGCCGCCCGACCCGGGCGCGAGGCGGAGTTCTGGCGGGCCGTGGAGGCCGAGGGGACACCCCTGGTGGAGCGCCTGGACGACGACCCCGGGCACGCCGCGGTCACCTTCCTCTGGCGCGGAACGGCCGAGACGCGCGCCGTGCTGGCCCTGCCCAACCAGGTGCTCGACCCTGACGACCTGGCCGGCAACCTGATGTCGCGCGTGCCGGGCACGGACGTGTGGCACTGGACGATAAGGATGCGCGCCGACTGGCGCGCCACGTACGCGCTGTGCGTGGACGAGGGCGAGGGCGCCGCCGCGGCGCCGTCCGGGCCGAAGGGACAGGCCTATCTGCGCGGGCTGCGCCGCCACCCGCGCCGCGACCCCCTCAACCGGACCGTCTTCCCCACCCGTTGGGGCACCGAGCCGCTCTCGGTGGTCGCCCTCCCCGCGGCCCCGGCGCCGCTCGGCGCGTGGCGGGGCCGGCCGGGGCCGCCGGCGGGCGAGGTCTCCGTCCACACCATGCGCAGCGCGCATCTGCGCAACTGGCGCCGTGTGTGGGCCTACGCGCCGTCCGGCTACGAGGACCTGGCCGGGCTGCCGGTGGTCGTGCTGCTCGACGGGGACGTGTGGCAGCAGCACCTCGACGTCTCGTCGCTGCTCGACGGGCTCGTGGCGGCCGGTGCGCTGCCGCCGCTGGTCGCGCTGATGCCGGACGCGCTGGACAGCGACACCCGGCGCCGCGAACTCACCTGCGACGACCGTTTCGTGGCCTTCCTGACCCGCGAGCTGCTGCCCTGGGCTGCCCGTCGGTGGCCGGTCAGCGGCGACCCGGCGCGCACGGTCGTCGCCGGCCAGGGCCTCGGCGGACTGGCGGCGGCGTACGCCGCGCTGCGGCGGCCGGAGCGCTTCGGGAACGTGCTCGCGCAGTCCGGCGCCTTCTGGTGGCCGGCCGGGCACCGCGCGGAGGCGCTGCCCGAGGAGTGGCTGACCGGGCGCGTGGCGTCGCTCGCCCGAAGACCGGTCCGCTTCCACCTGTCGGCGGGCCTGCAGGAGTGGGGGCTGACGGCCGCGGTCCGCCGGCTGCGGGACGCCCTGCTGGCCCAGGGCTACGAAGTGGCGCACCACGAGTACAACGGCGGCCACGACTACCTGTGCTGGCGCGAGGAACTCGCCCACGGGCTCGTCTCCCTGCTGCGCGGCCCCTTCCCGGACACCCTCCGCGGCCCTCGTGTGTCGGCCCCGGCCGACACGGAACCGGTCTGACGCGGCGGCGGCGCACACTCGTGCCGAGGGCGGTGACGACCCGGCGCGGCACGGCCGCTGCGGGACGCGTACCGCGGGGTGGCACCCCTGGCCCGAGCCGTCGGCCGCGGGCGCGCGCCGCCCGGCGCACGTGACGGCGGCGCGGGCGCGGGGTCCGCGGTGACCACGGCACGAGCCGGACCGCCCACTCGGCGCGGCGGATGTCCGCGCACTGCCGAACCGGCACGGCGACGCCCCGTCCGCTCGCGGCGTCACCGGAGCCGTCGACCACCCGAACCCCTTCGCCACCGCGGCACGGTGCACAAGGCCGTCCGCGCCGCGGCCGGGGCATCCCTGCCCGAACCCGCGGGCGAAGGCGCGCACATGCGTCAACCCGCCGGGCGGGCGGGCGCGTCGCGCGGCCCGGTCGACAACCGCCGCGGCACCGCCCCCGTGACCACGCCGTATGCGCGGCCGCCCGCGCCACGGGCCGCCGCGAACCGCCATGGGCACCCCGGAAGGACGGCCAACGGAGTGGCCGGGCTCGAAATGCGCTTGCCGGGCAGGGGCGGGGCGTTCAGACTGCCCGGGTGCTGATTCGACGCGAGACCCCCGACGACGTCCCCGCCGTGCAGGCACTCACCGGGGAGGCGTTCGCCTCGGCGGACCGTCCCGTTCCCGTCGAGGTCACGCTGCTGGCCGAGCTGCGGAAGAGCGCCGCCTGGCTGCCGGAGCTGTCCCTGGTCGCCGTGGACGCCGACGGGGAGAGCGTCATCGGCCACGTCGTCTGCACACGGGCGCACGCCGGGGGCACGCCCGTGGTGGGTCTCGGCCCGCTCAGCGTCGCGCCGGAGCACCAGCGCAAGGGCGTCGGGCTGGCCCTGGTGCACACCGCGCTGGGCGCCGCCGACGCCCTCGGGGAACCGCTGGTGGCACTGCTGGGCAGCCCGGACTACTACGGCCGGTACGGCTTCCGGGCGAGCACGGACTACCGGATCACGCCGCCGGACCCGGCCTGGGGGCCGTACTTCCAGGTGCGCCCGCTGTCCGGCTACACCCCGTCGGTGAGCGGGGCGTTCCGCTACGCGGAGCCCTTCGACCGGGTCTGAGCGCACCGAGGCAGCCACGCGGGCACGGCCCGGCGGTACGCCTCGTACGCCTCGCCGTGGGCGGCGCGCAGCGTCGGTTCCTCGTACCAGCGCACGAACGCGGCGACGGTCAGCCACACGGCGGCCGCGTAGAGGAGCAGGACCGGCCGCAGGAGCAGCAGTCCCTGCCCGGCGACGAGCGCCACGACGGCCAGGTACATGGGGTTGCGGACCCGGGCGTACGCGCCGCCGGTGACGAGGCGTTCGGTGGGGGCGACCGGCGCGGGCGTGCCGCGCCCCTCGCGTACGAAGCGGGCGAAGCCGTGCAGGAGCACCGCCGCCCCGGCGAGGGCGAGCAGACCGCCGGCCGCCCGTACCGGCCAGGGGCCGTCGCCGGAGGCGTACCGGGTGAGCCACCAGGGCACGAGTCCCGCCACGACGCCGGGCGCCGCGAGGAGGAATGCCGCGCTGCCGAGCGCGGCCGTGGACCGTCTCATGCCTTCATGGTGCCCGCCGGCGGTCGTCCCGGATCCGTCTTGGCGGCGCGGATGTGCCCGTAGACGTGGGCCCGCAGTTCCGCGAAGCGGGGGTCGGATCGGGTGATGATCTGATCGCGGTCGTGCGGCAGGTCGACGTGCAGGTCCTCCTGGACGACGGTGGGCGCGGCGGACAGGACGACGACCCGGCGGGCGAGGTAGACGGCCTCGTCGATGTCGTGGGTGACGAGCATCGTGGTGATGCCGAGACGGTGCCAGAGCCCGAGGAGGAGGTCCTCGAGGTCGGCACGGGTCTGCGCGTCCACGGCGGCGAACGGCTCGTCCATGAGCAGGACCTGGGGCTCGTAGGCGACGGCGCGGGCGATGGCGACGCGCTGCTGCATGCCCCCGGACAGCTGCCAGGGGTGGGCGGAGCCCGCGTCGGCCAGGCCGACGGCGGCGAGCGCCTGCTGGACGAGGGCGGTACGGCGCGGGCCCGGCACCCGCTTCTCGCGGAGCGGGAGTTCGACGTTCTGGCTGACCGTCAGCCACGGGAAGAGGCTGCGGCCGTACTCCTGGAACACCACCGCCATGCCGGGCGGCGGCCCGTCGACGACGCGCCCGGCGAGCCGGACCTGTCCCGCGGTGGGCGCGAGGAGTCCGGCGACGCACTTGAGCAGGGTGGTCTTGCCGCAGCCCGACGGGCCGACGACGCAGACGAGTTCGCCGCGCTCGACGGTGAGGTCGATGCCGCGCAGCGCCTCGACGACGCGGCCGCGGCCCTCGTACACCTTGCGCAGTCCGGTGATCTCAAGCATGTGTCTCCCGTTGGTGCCAGTGCCAGTGCAGGACCCGGCGCTCGAGGGCGCGGAAGGCGAGCGAGAGCAGGAAGCCGACCAGGCCGAGCAGCACGATGCCGCTCCACATCTCCGGGATCTGGAACTGCCGCTGGAACAGCACGACGGTGTGGCCGATGCCCGAAGTGCTGGCGAACATCTCCGCGATGACCATGAGGATGATGGCGATGGACAGCGCCTGCCGCAGTCCCGCCATGATCTGCGGGCTCGCGGCGGGCAGGACGAGGCGCCGCAGCCGGGCGGGGCCGCGCAGGCCGTAGACCCGCGCGGTGTCGGAGAGCACCTCGTCCACGGCGCGCACGCCCTCGATGGTGTTGAGCAGCACGGGCCAGATCGCGCCCGAGGCGATGACCAGGACCTTCATGGCGGTGTCGAGCCCGGCGACGAGCATGATCAGCGGCACGAGCACGGGCGGCGGGATCGCGCGGAAGAACTCCAGGGCGGGTTCGGTGGCGGCGCGCAGCCGGCCCGAGAGGCCGATGGCGGTGCCGAGGGCGACGCCGAGCAGCGCGGCGAGCACGTACCCGGCGAGGAGCCGGACGAGGCTGGGCAGCACGTCGTCGCCGAGGCGGGCGGTGAGCCACACGTCGCCGAAGACGGCGGCGATCCGCTGCGGCGAGGGCACGTAGAAGCTGGGCCGCCACACGCTCCACGCCCACCAGCCGGCGACGAGGAGGACGGGCAGCCCCAGCACCCGCAGGGCGCCGAGCATAAGACGCGCGGCGCGGCTCATGCGGCCGCCTCCCCGCGGACGGAGGGGTGCCAGGCCAGCAGCCGGCGCTCCAGGCTGCGAACGGCGAGGTTGACGACGACCCCGATGATCCCGGCGAGGGTGATCAAGGCGTAGACGGTGGCCACGGCGCCGCCGGACTGGGCGAGCTGGATGCGCAGCCCGAGTCCGGGGCTGCCGATGACCAGTTCGGCGGTGACGGCGAGGATGAAGGCGACGGAGGCGGCGAGCCGGAGTCCGGTCATGACGTACGGGAGCGCGGTGGGCCAGACGAGCCGGCGCAGCGTCGTCCAGTGGCCGAGGCGGTAGGAGCGGGCGGTCTCGCGGGCGACGGGATCGACGTCGGCGACGCCGTACAGCACCTGGATGAGCACCTGCCAGAAGGCGGCGTAGACGATCAGCAGGAGGCTGGAGCCGAGGTCGGCGCCGAAGAGAAGGGTGGCGAGCGGGATGAGCGCCACGGAGGGGATGGGGCGGAGGAACTCGACGGTGGAGGCGGTGGCGGCGCGGGCACCCGGGACGGCGTCGATGAGGGTGCCGAGCGCGACCGCGAGGACGAACGCGATGGCCAGGCCCAGGGCCCAGGCGCTCATGGTGTCGCCGAGCGCCGACCAGAGTTGACGGGTGGTCAGTTCGTGCCCGAGGGTGCGCAGGATCTCGCTCGCCGGGGGCAGGAAGTCCCGGGAGACCAGGCCGAGTCGCGGGACGGCCTCGGCGACGCCGAACAGCACCGCGAGGCCGGCCGCTCCGTACGCGGCGTCGCGTCCTGTCATGGCAGGAGGGCCGCCACGTCGGCGTCCTTGGTGAGCGTGCCGTCCTGGCGGGCGTCGTCGGCGACGGTCTGCACGGACTCCCGGTTGATCTCCGCCGGCCACTTGGGGAGCTTGATCTTGGCGATCGCCTCGGCGGGGATCGAGGTGTACGACTTGAGGATCTCGCGCACGGCGTCGGGGTGGGCGTCGGCGTAGGCGAGGGCCTCGTTCATGGCGGCGGTGAAGTCCTTCACCAGCTCCGGGTCCTTCTGGAGCGTGGGCTGCGTGGTGAAGTACATGGCCACGGTGAGGTCCGGCGCGGCGTCGGCGTAGGGCCAGGCGACGGCGCGGGCCCCCTGGCCGGTGGCCTGGGTGACGAAGGGCTCGACCTCCCAGACCGCGTCGACCCGCCCCTTGGCCAGGGCTGCCGGCATGTCGGGGAAGGGCATCTCGACGAACTCCACCTTGGAGGCGTCGCCGCCGTCCTTGCGCACGGCGGCGCGCACGGTCGTGTCGCCGATGTTCTTCAGCTGGTTGACCGCGACGGTCCTGCCCGCGAGGTCCTTCGCGGACTTCACCGGGCTGCCTTCCGGGACGAGTACGGCGCTGTAGTCGGTGTCCCGTTCGCCGGTGGAGGCGACGCCGTTGGCGACGACCTTGAGCGGCAGCCCCTGCTGCTGGGCCGTGAGCAGGGAGGTGGTGTTGGCGAAGCCGAACGCGAACTGACCGCCCATCACGCCCGTGATGCTGGCGGCGCCGCCCTGCACCGAGGTGATCTTCGCGTCGATGCCGTGCTTCTTGAAGAAGCCCTGACTTTGGGCGAGATACACGGGAGCGGTGTCGACGATGGCGATGGCGCCGATCGTGACGCTCCGCGTGCCTCCGCCGGAACCGGACGAGGCGCCCTTGCCGGCGGGCTCGCCGGAGTCGCCGCAGGCGGTGACCCCGGCGGCGAGGAGCGCTGCCGCCGTCAGGAGCAGGGGAAAGGTGCGACGCATGGGCACTCCCTGATCTGATCAGTTCCGTTCGCATAGTGAACTGTCGTTCATTGGGTGGCGCGCCAAGTGACGGTAGGGGCGCCGCGCGACGGCGTCAACGGATCGCACAACGGCTCGTCGATGACAGCCGTGTCGCGGACGGGAGAGCAGGGGCACAGGGGGCACAAGAAGCACAAGAGGCGGAATTAAGTGCGGAAAATTATGGTTTGGCATGATTTACCACTAGTCGTCCGCTGCCGCGCTGGGTAGATTGGAACGTGGCCTACGGGGCGAGCGAGGGAGTTCGGTAGCACTGGTTGCGGAGCGGGAAGCAGCGGCTTCCACCGGAACCGGGTTCAACGGCCGGGCTGAGAGGCTCGAAGGTCCGGGAAGAGGTTTTGAGACCGGAGAGCGACCCCTAGCACCTGATCCGGACCATGCCGGCGAAGGGAGTCCCACCTCGTAGGTCGTTCGAACCGCAGTACAGCAGTACAGCAGGGCCCGCGCGGCAAGCGCGGGCCCTGCTGCGCTGCGGGCCCTGCAGCGCTCTGCGGTGGTGCCGCGGCCGCGCCACGGCCTCTTGGCCGCTCCGCCCGGACGCTGGGATGATCCTCCGACACGGCTGGCGCGGACGGCACGGACGGCGCCGGCGCGGCGGGGGGACGGGGGGACGGTGGGGGACATGGACGACCGCACGCTGGTGGGCGCGGTCAACGGACTGACGGCGCGATGGGCCCGCGGGACCCTGGCCGGCGGCAGCACCGGGGAGACGGTCTTCTCGGCCGCGGGAGTCTGGCCGCTGCTGGCCCTGCTCGCCGCGGGCGCCGCAGGCCCCGCGCGCGGCGAACTGGAGCAGGCCGTGGCCACGGACGCCGCGACGGCCGCCGGCGCCTCGGGACGGCTGCTCGCCCGGCTGGACGCCATGGACGGCGTCGACACCGCCGTGGGCCTGTGGACCCGCGCCTCCCTGCCGCTCGCACCCGGCTGGCTCTCGCTGCTCCCGGCCGGCGCCCACGGGCACTTCACCGGCGACGTCGAGACGGACCGCAAGACCCTGGACGCCTGGGCCGCGGACCGCACCCACGGCATGGTCCCCAGGATGCCGGTCGCCGTCGACCGGAACACCCTCCTGCTGCTCGCGAACGCGCTGGCCCTGCGCACCGACTGGGCCGAGCCCTTCCAGGACCACCACACCGGGACGCTCTTCCGCAGTTCGCGCCATCTGGACATGGCCGGGGTCGCGGCCACGCCCTTCGGCCCGCTGACCATGGCGAAGGTGAACGGCACCAACGGCATCGAGGTCCACCTGCTGCGCGGCCCCGACCACGTCGCCCCCGGCGAGGTGCTCGCCGCCGGGGTGGCCGCCCTCGGCGGGACGTATCAGGTGCTCCCCGGCAATCTGCTGCCGTACGGGCGGCCCGGGCCGGGGGTCGTGGTCGAGGACGTCACGAGCTTCGACCCGGCGCCCGCGCTCGACCTGACCACGGTGCCGTTCACCGTGGACGCCGAGCACGACCTCCTCGACCACGCCGAGCTGTTCGGGCTGGCCCGGGCCCGGGACGCCGGCACCGGCCACTTCCCCGGCATCAGCGTGCAGCCGCTGGCCGTCGGCGCGGCGAAGCAGGCGGCCACGGCGACCTTCGGCGCGAAGGGCTTCCGGGCCGCCGCCGTCACCGCCGTCTCCCTGATCGCCGGCAGCGCTCCCGGGCAGGCCCGGCAAGCCAGGCGCGTGCGCGTGGAGTTCCTGCGCCCGTTCGGCTTCCTCGCCGTCCACCGGCTCTTCCCCGCGGTCCTCGTGGCGGGGTGGGTGACGCCCTGACCTCCTCACCTGGCGGCGGTCACAGGGCGCTTCCCGCCCGCCAGTCCGCCCAGCCGGCGTTCCAGGCGCCGTAGCCGTTGTTGACCTGCACGGTGTCGGTGGAGTTGACGACGGTCACCGGGTCGCCGGGCGACACGTGGTCGTAGAACCACTTGGCGTCGGCCGTGCTCAGCCCTATGCAGCCGTGACTGCCGTTGACGCGGCCGAACTTGCCCTCGTTCCAGGGCGCGGCGTGCGCGAAGGTGCCCGATGTGGTGAGCCGGACGTCCCACTTCACGTCCTTCAGGTTGTACGCCTCGGGGCCGAAGATGCGCACGGTGCGGGAGTTCATGGTGATGCTGGGCGTCTTCTCCAGGACGACCATGGTCCCGTTCCACGTCTCGAAACCGGGCTTGCCGGTGGAGACGGGGATGGTGCGCAGGACCTCGCCGCCCCTGCGCAGGGTGAGGGTCTTGCGGGCGGTGTCGACCGTGGTGACGACCGACTCCCCTATCCGGAAGCGGACGACCCGGTTCTGCGTGCCGTAGAGGCCGCCGCCCGCGTCGACCCCGTCCAGGTCCATGCGGAGGGTGACGTCGGTGCCGGGCTTCCAATAGGAGCGCGGGCGGAAGTCGACGCGGTCGCGGCCGCTCCAGTCCTTCATCCAGCTCCAGGCGCCCTCGACGGCCGGGCTCGCGGTGACGCCGAGCTTGCGCTCGACGGACGCCCGGTCGCGTATCGGCTTGTTGAAGACGATCGACACCGGCATCCCCACGCCGACCGTGGTGCCCTTGTCGGGGTGGTACTCCCCCACGAAGGTGCGCTTCGGCTCGGCGGTGGTGAAGGTGGTGTGCTCCGTCAGCCGCTTGCCGCCGGACGTGGTGGCGCGGACGAGGACGTCGTAGGTCACGCCGGGGGCCAGCCGGCCCGCCGAGGTCCAGCTCTCCTTGGAGGACGCGAGCGTGCCGCGCAACGGTCCGGGGCCGGGGGCGGTGACGCGTACGGAGTCGATCCGCGCGGCGGTGGTCCGCACGGTCACCTTGCGGTCGACGGGCACGGCCCGCCCGCCGGAGGCCGGGGCGACGGCGATCGCGGGCCGCGGCTCCGCGGCATGGGGCCCTCCGCCGCCGGAGCCGCTGCACGCCGGCAGCGTCGCGACGACGGCCAGGGCGAGCGTCGCGGCGCCGGCGCGCAGGGTCGTTGTGCGGTTCCGGGTGCGGTCGTTGGTCATGTGACGGCTCTCCTCCCCTGTCGAGTCGTACCTCTGCTCCTGCCCGGTCCCGCGGCGGTCACCACATCCCGGCGACCGCAACCGCGCGGAGCGGACGACTCCGTGGCGTCACCGTTCCGTACCGGGCGTGTACGCACGGAACCCGGGAGCGGAACGGCCTCGTGTTCCGCGGCAGCACAGCAGCCGAAGGACCCGGGGGGACGTCATGGAGCGCAGGAACACGAGGCGGGCCGCGATCGCGGTGGCACTGGCGGCGACGGCGGCGGTGCTGCTGACGGGATGCCAGGGGGACGACGCTGCCGCGGGCGGTGGCGCGCCCGCACCGACCGCGCCGACCGCATCGCCGACGGCCGCGCCGTCGCGGACGGCGGGGGAGAGGGTCCCGGCCTCCAGCACGTCACCGGCGCCCGGCGGTTCGGGGGACTCAGCGGGGTCCGGGGGTTCAGGTGGGTCCGGGGGTTCGGCGGGGCCGGCGGGGCGCTGCGGCGCGGAAGACCTGGAGGCGACCGCGGCGCACCAGGCCGCCGTACGCCCCCAGGGCACCGGCACCGGGGCGGCGGTGGTCGGGTTCACCAACACCTCGGACGCGCCCTGCGTTGTCGAGGGCTTCCCGACGGTGGCAGGGGCGGCCAACGGCTCGCCGGAGATGAACGTGCCGCTGACGGTGCGGCACACCGGTGCGGCCGCGCCGGTCGCGCTGGCACCGGGCGGCCGCGCGTGGGTGAAGCTGACGTTCCACCAGGTGCAGGGCGAGGGCGACGGCATCTGCGCCTCGGGCGAGGCCCCGGTCCAGTACCCGACGATGGTGCTGGGCCTGCCCGGCGGTGCGGGAAGGCACCAGGTCGCTCTGGACGACGGGGTGTTCGCCGAGTGCGACGGTGTCGTCGCCGTCACCGCGCTCTCGGCGGCCGAACCGTCCTGAGGACTCGGGCCCGGGGCGCCCGTCGCCACGGGGCCGGCCCCGTGGCGACGGGCGGTACGCCGGGCTCGCCCATGACAGACGCCCACTTGCGCGATCGTGCCGCCCGGTCAGTCCTCCGTCACGGCCGCCTCCACCGTGAGGGTGCCTGCGTCCGCGTCCAGGACGGCGGGGACGCCGAGCGGCACGGTCAGGCTCGTCTCGCAGTGGCCGAAGCCCAGTTCCTCGACGACCGGGACGCCGAGTCCGCCCAGCCGGTCCAGGAGCACCGCCCGCACCTCCTCGTAGGGGCCGCACTCCCGCCAGGAGCCGAGGGCGATACCCGCCACGCCGTCCAGCCAGCCGGCCCGCAGCAACTGGGTCAGCATCCGGTCGATCCGGTAGGGCTCCTCGCCGATGTCCTCCAGCAGGAGGATGCCGCCGGGCACCCCGGGCCGCCCGTCCGGTGTGCCGAGGCCGGAGGCGAGCAGGGCCAGGCAGCCGCCCACGGTGACACCGCGTGCCGTGCCGGGGACGAGGGCCCGGGCGGTCGGGGCGCCGAGGACGCGCGTCCGCTCGGGCCCGAAGAGGGTGTCCCGCAACTGGGCACGGGTGGGCTCGTCCTTGAGGAAGCCGTGCGCCGCGATCATGGTGCCGTGCAGGGTGGACAGGCCCAGCCGGACCGCGAACGCCTCGTGCAGCACGGTGATGTCGCTGAAGCCGAGGAGCGTCTTGGGCCCGGCCGCCCGCAACGCCTCCCAGTCCAGGAGGTCGGTCATGCGCTGGGCGCCGTAGCCGCCGCGGGCGCAGAGCACGGCGGCCACCGACGGATCGCACCAGGCCTCCTGGAAGTCTCGGGCGCGCGCCGCGTCCGTTCCGGCCAGGTAGCCGAAGACGGGGTGCCGGTCCAGGACGTGCGGCGCCACCACCGGGTCGAGGTCCCAGCCGCGGAGGATGTCGAGCCCCGCGTCCAGCCGTTCCCGGGGCACGGGTCCACTGGGCGCGACGACGGCGACCCGGTCCCCGGGGACGAGGCGGCGGGGGCGGGTGAGCGGGACGAGCGGTGTCACTTGGTGAGCTCCAGAACTGGTACGGCGGGCGGGGTGAAGCCGAAGACCTGCCCGTAGAGGGAGAGTTCCGCCTCGAGACTGGTGATCATCGTGTCCTCGCGGCGGAAGCCGTGGCCCTCGCCCTCGAAGGTGAGGTAGGCGTGGGGGACGCCGCGCCCCTTGATCCGCTCCAGGAACCGCTCGCACTGCACGGGCCGGCAGATCACGTCCTCCAGCCCCTGCAGCAGCAGGAAGGGCACGGTGAGCCGGTCGGCCCGGGTCACCGGCGAGCGGTCCCGGTAGCGCTCGGGGACCTCGGAGTAGGGCCCGACGAGCGAGTCGAGGTAGCGGGACTCGAAGTCGTGGGTCTCACCGCCCGCGGCCCAGCCGGTGAGGTCGAGCAGCGGGTACTTGATCACGCCGCAGGCGTAGACGTCGGTGCCGGTGAGGGAGGCCGCGCTCGTCCAGCCGCCGGCGCTGCCGCCGCGGATCGCGAGCCGCCGCCCGTCGGCGATTCCCTCCTCGGCCAGCGCCCGCGCGACGGCGGCGCAGTCCTCGACGTCGACGACGCCCCACTGCTCGCGCAGCCGTTCGCGGTAGGCGCGCCCGTAGCCGGTGGAGCCGCCGTGGTTGACCTCGACGACCCCGATCCCCCGCGAGGTGAAGTAGGCGATCTCCAGGTCGAGCACGAGCGGTGCCCGGCTGGTCGGGCCGCCGTGCACCCAGACGACATACGGCGGCAGCTCTCCCTCGGGCGCGGCGAAGTAGGGGTTCGCCGGCGGGTAGAGCTGGGCGTGGATCTCCCGTCCGCCGGGCCCGGTGAAGATGCGCTCCACGGGATCGGGCAGGAACTCCGGGGGCACGGTGTCGTGGTGGGCGGCGCCGATGACCCGGGTACGGCCGGTACAGGTGTCGAGTTCGAGGACCTCGAACGAACTGCGGGCCGAGGCGGCCACGGCGACCACCCGGGTGCCCTGCGTGGACAGCGCGGCCGTCCACTCGCTCCACGGCCCCGGCACGTCGACCTGCTCGCCGGTCGCCGGGTCGAGTATCCCCAGCCGCTGGGCGCCCCTGCCGTGCAGCACCGCCAGTGTCCCGGCGGCGAGCGGGGCGAACCAGCGCGCCCCCATCTGCCAGCCCGGCCCGGCGAACTCCTCCTGTGCCGGGTGCAGGTTGACCGCCTCGCCGGTGGCCGGATCGACACGGTGCAGATTCCACCAGCCGTCGCGGTCGGTGGCCGCGATCAGGGTGCCGTCCGGTGTCCACTCCGCCTGGGCGACGGACTCGGCGGGGCCGCCGAGGATCGTCCGGGCGGCGCCGAAGTCGCCGTCCGGTCCGACTGCGGCGTGCTTGAGCTCCGTGCCGTCCCAGGGCATCCGGGGGTGGTCCCAGGCGATCCACACGGCCTGCCGGCCGTCCAGGGAGAGGCGCGGCGAGGTCACGAAGTCGTGCGAGTCGTCGGAGAGTTCACGCACGGCGGCACGGTTCTCGGCGGCAGAGCCGTCGAGCGGTACGGCGGCGACCACCCGCCGTACGTCGCTCGGGCCCTCCCCGGTGAACTCCTCCAGCACGCACCACACCTCACCGCGGTCCGGGTGGATCTGCGGATCGGCCCAGCGCAGCCCGTCGCCGACCGGCGAGAGCGGGGTCAGCGGCCGCGGCACGGCGCCCGCGACGTCGGGTTCGTACGCGTAGAGCCGCTGGTCCGGGAAGTGGGAGAAGACGATCAGCGGTCCCGTCCCGGGGCGTGCCGTGCCCGTCCAGGCCCGGCCGCCGTACTCGATGACGCGGGTACGGACGTTCCACGGCGCGGGCAGCGGGCTGCCGGCCGTGCCGTCCGCGCGGCGGCGCACGAGGGCACGGCGGCCGCCCTCGGCCGGCCGGGGTTCGGTCCACCACACCTCGTCACCGACGAACGCGGGGAACTCGGGGCGTCCGTCGTGGGAGGCGGCGGTGCGGGCGTCGACGGGCGACTCCCAGGCGCCATAGGGGGCGATGATCGGGGCGCGCGTCATCGGGCAACTCCGTCGGTCGTGTCCTGCCGGCCCAGCATGAGCCGGTCGAGTACGCGGACGCCGAAGTGCAGCCCCTCCACCGGGACCCGTTCGTCGACGCCGTGGTACATCCCCGCGTAGTCATAGCCCTCGGGCAGCTTCAGCGGGGAGAAGCCGTACCCCTGGATGCCGAGCCGCGAGAACTGCTTGGCGTCGGTGCCGCCGCCCATCACATAGGGCACGACGTGGGCGTCCGGGTCGAAGTGGATCAGGGCCTCCCGCATCGCGGCGTAGACCGGCGCGTCGAGGGGGGCTTCCAGCGGGATCTCGCGGTGGTGGAACTCCCACTCCACGTCGGGACCGGTGAGTTCGTCCATGGTGGCCGCGAACTCCTCGTCGCCGCCGGGCAGGACCCGTCCGTCGACGTAGGCGACCGCGGTACCGGGGATGACGTTGACCTTGTAGCCGGCCTCGAGCACCGTCGGGTTGGCGCTGTTGCGGATCACCGGCTCCACCAGGGCGGCGGCCGTGCCCAGCTTGGTGAGCAGGGTGTCGACGTCGTCGAAGTCGGGCTCGACCTCGTGCAGCGCGGCCAGTTCGGTCAGCGCCGCCTGGACCGTGGGGATGACCCGCACCGGCCAGCGGTGCTCGCCGATGCGGGAGACGGCCGCGGCGAGCCTGGTCACGGCGTTGGCGTGGTTGACCTTGGAGCCGTGACCCGCCCTGCCGTGCGCCGTGAGCTTCAGCCAGGCCGTCCCGCGCTCCCCGGCCGCCACCGGGTACAGCCTCAGCCCGGGCCCGGCGTGGAAGGTGAAGCCCCCGGACTCGCTGATGCCCTCGGTGCAGTCGCGGAACAGCTCCGCGTGCCGCTCGACGAGGTAGGTCGCCCCGTAGGTGGCGCTGTCCTCCTCGTCGGCGGTCAGCGCGAGCACGATGTCCCGCTCGGGGCGCAGGCCCCTGCGCGCCCAGGAGCGCACGGTGGCGAGCACCATCGCCACCGTGCCCTTCATGTCGACCGCGCCGCGCCCCCAGACCACCCCGTCCCGCACCTCGCCCGAGAAGGGGTGCACGCTCCAGTCCTCTGCCTGGGCGGGCACGACGTCCAGGTGGCCGTGGACGAGCAGCGCGCCCGCTCCGTTCCCGGCGCGCGGGGCGCCCTCGATCCGCGCCACGACGTTGGCCCGCCCCGGCGCCGACTCCAGGACCCGCGCCTCGATCCCGGCCTCGTCGAGCAGTCGCGCGGCGTACTCCGCCGCCGGACGCTCGTTTCCGTCCCCGCCACCGCGGTTGGTGGTGTCGATCCGGATCAGCTCCGAGGTGAAACGGACCGCCTCGTCCAGTGCCCGGGTGTCAGCCATACTGCTCCTCCACAGCTGCCGAGACGAGGGTGGTCACGGCCTTGTAGCAGCGGATCCCCTCGTACATGGTCGGTGAGGTGTAGGCGACACGGCGCTCGCCCGTGCGCTCCACACCGGGCACGATCGCGGCGGCTCCCGCCAGGTGGGCCGCGTCGAACTCGACCTCGATCGTGAACGGCCCGCCCCGCACCGGCTCGTGCCGCACCGCGAGTGACGTCGCGTCCTTGGCGGCGGCGCGGATGTCCGCCGCCGTGCGGGCCGGCGGACGGCACACGGCCGCGTACCGCGAGACGTAGTCCTTGACGGCGACCGTGCGCGCCGCCGGTGCGTAGTCCCGGGCGTCGATTCCGGTCCGGTCGTCGCCCGTGACCAGCACGACGGGCACCCCGTACTCGGCCGCCACCAGCGCGTTCAGCCGGCCCTCGCTCGCCGGCGGGCTGCCGTCGACCCACACGCCGGTGATCGAGTTGGGGAGGTAGGTGTGGGCGAGCACCCCCTCCGTCCCCGCGCCCGTGTGGAAGCCGACGAAGGCGATGCCGTCCACGTCGCCATGCTGCACGCCCTCGACCATGGACAGGTCCTTGTGCCGCCCGGTGACCATCTCGGCGCGCTCGTCCAACTGCTCCAGCAGCAGGTTCCGCATCGACCAGTGGGCCTCGTTGACCAGGACCTCGTCGGCGCCGCCGTCGAAGAAGCCGGCGATCGCGGCGTTCACGTCGGAGGTGAACAGATGCCGGAACCGCTGCCAGCCCTCCGTGCCGGGCAGGACGTCACCGGGCCAGGTCACCCCGGTGGCGCCCTCCATGTCCGCGCTGATCAGGATCTTCATGGCATGGAACGTTACGCAAAGTCACCGCCCCGCACCAGGCCCCCGCCCCGCCTGTGGAAAACTTCAGTGGCCCAGACCGGTGGCGGTCAGCCGGCACCCCCTGCCACCAGCCAGTTCGTCGGCACCTCGAACCACGAACCGTCCGCCCGCCGCTCCGTCGTCACGAGCGCGACCTCACCGCGTGCGAGCACCTCCATCCCCGCCGCGCGGAAGAGCTCCGGGACGGCCGCGTCGGGCATCTCGGCCGGCGCGATCCCGTGCGCGAAGATCGCCGCGAGCTTGGCGGGCGGCCCGTCCGGCCGCTGCGCGAGCCCCATCAGCGCGTCCTTCGCGGACGCCGCGAGTTCGTCCGCGAACACCCGGCCGCGCCCGCCGGTCAGCACGGCGATGCCCTCGACCAGCGGTGCGCGTTCCTCGGGACGGCACTGGTGGAGCACTCCACGCATGTACACGTTCACCTCGCCCAGCTCCTCGGCCAGCCGCCGGACCGCCTCGGGGTCGGCCGCGTCGAGCTGCCGGTACTCGGCGACACCGCCCGGGTCCTGATGCCGCGCGTGGCCGATCGCGGCCGCCGCGAGGTCCACCCCGACGGCCCGGCCGTACCGCTTGGCCAGGAAGCGGGTCTGGGTGCCGTTGCCGCAGCCGAGGTCCACGACCGGCAGCGACGGGTCGAAGTGGGCCTCGAAGAAGGAGAGGTGGGCCGCCGCGGTGACCTCCGCCCCCGCGTCCCAGAGCACCGACCCCGGCCCTCCGGGGGCGTCGCGCCAGAAGCCCTCCCACGCCTGCAGATTCGTGCCGGTGACGTCCATGCGATCTCCCCAGGTCCACGTGTCCGTCGCCGCGGACCGGTCCGGCCGCGCGGCCGAAGCCCCCGTCAGCTCTGTGCTACAGGCGTCGACCGGCGCGGGCAAGCGTGCGGGAGAAGTCGTGACAGCAGCTTGTTCGCTACGTTCGAGCACCCGCCGGGACACCGCAGCGTCCCGCGGTCCGCCGCCACGGCAGCGCCTGCTCGAACCAGACCGTCTTGCCCTGCGCCGTACGGCTGGCGCCCCACTCACGGGCCAGCCGGCTCACGATCCGCAGTCCCCGCCCCGACTCGTCCTCGGGCCCGGCCCCCACCAGGACGGGCACGGCGTGGTCGTCGTCGGAGACCTCGCACAGCAGCGCGTCGGTGCGGACCAGGCGCAGCTCGACGTGCCGCGAGTGCGCGTGCCGGACGGCGTTGGTGACCACCTCTCCCACCATCAGCTCGGCCGCCTCCGCTGCCTCGTCCAGCCCCCAGCGCTCCAGGGCGCCCCGGGTCAGGATGCGGGCCCTGCCCACCTCGCGGGGGTCGAGGGCGAGCTGCCAGCTGACGACGTCCTCACGGGGGATGCCGTTGAGCCGGGCCATCAGCAGGGCCACGTCGTCCTTGCGGCCGCCCGGCGGGTTGAGCGCGCGGATGATCGTGTCGCAGGCGTCGTCCATGGAGGCGGCGGGGTGCGCGGCGCTCTCGCACAGCGCGGCGAGACCGGCTCCGATGTCCTGCCCGCGCACCTCGACCAGCCCGTCCGTGCACAGCACGAGCCGGTCGCCGGGGCCGACGGCGACCCTGACCGTCTCGAAGGGCACCCCTCCGATGCCGATCGGCGCGCCCGTGGGCACGTCGAGCAGCTCGCTGCGGCCGTCCTCCGCCCGCACCAGCACGGGCGGGATGTGGCCCGCGTTGGCGATGTGCAGCTCGGACCGGATCGGGTCGTACACGGCGTACAGGCAGGTGGCGAGGTAGTGCTCGCCGAGGCGCTGCGCCAGGTCGTCGAGATTGCGCAGCAGTTGGGCCGGCGGCATGTCCAGCGCCGCCATGGTCTGCACGGCGGTGCGCAACTGGCCCATCATGGCGGCCGCGTTGAGGCCGTGGCCCATGACGTCGCCCACGACCAGGGCGAGCCGGGAGCCGGGCAGCTTGATGGTGTCGAACCAGTCACCGCCGACGCGGCCGAGCCGGGTGCCGGGCAGGTAGCGGGTCGCCACGTCGCACCCCGGCATCCGCGGGGTGATCTGCGGCAGCATGCTGTCCTGCAGCGTGTCGGCGACGTTCTCCTGGTACGTGTACATGCGCGCGTTGTCCAGGACGAGCCCTGCGCGGGCGGCCAGTTCCGCGCCCGTGACACGGTCCATGTCGTTGAACGGCGGGCGCTCCCCGTGCCGCAGCAGGATCATGAAGCCGAGCACGACGTTGCGCGCCTTCAGCGGCACGACCAGCATCGACCGCCCGGTGATCAGCGGCCGGATGTCGCGCTTCTCGAACTGCGAGGCGATCGCCTCACCCATGGGTTCGGTGATCCTGGGCACCAGCACCGGCTGACCGCTCGTCATGCACTGGAAGAACGGGGTGTGCTCGGGAAACGGCATGGACTCGCCGACCGGTACGACGTCGTCCCAGCGGCCGGGCTCGTCGGTGTGCTCCAGGGCGGCCCGGTACCACATGGTGGTGACGTCGGGCGGGCCGTCGGGGAAGCCCTCGCCCGCGAGCACCTGTTCGCGCAGGTAGGTGCCCGCGACGTCGGTGAAGCGCGGGACGACGGCGGCGCACACCTCCCGGATCGTGCGGGTCAGGTCCAGGGAGGTGCCGATGCGCCCGCTGACCTCGTTGAGGAACTCCAGGCGCTCGCGGACGGCGGCGTACTCCAAATCGGGTTCGAGCTCCTCCGACGCGGTACCGCGCGGCTCCACGCCGGCCTCACGGGCGGCGCGCCGCCTGAGGGCGCTGCGCTCCTCCCGCCGGGGCACGCCCCAGTCGGGGGTGACGGGCACCCGGTCGTGCCGGCTGATCTCCAGGACCGGGTAGCCGAGTTCCAGCACCTGGGAGACGATGCGCCCGCTCTCGGCGACACTCATGCTGGGCAGGATCTCGGGGAGCCGCTTGGCGAGCCCGTCGGCGCCGGGGAACTCGGTGTGCAGGGCGAAGCCGGGCGCGATCCGCTCGGACTCCCCGGGCGGGGCGTCGTCCTCGCCGTGCACCAGGGCCGCGTCGGCGGCCAGTACGAGCAGGCGCTCGGGACCCGGGCCGACCAGCGGGTAGGCCCACCACAGGACGTCCGCCGGGAGGCCTCCGGGGTCGGGGGCGGGCCCCTGGTTGAGCCGGGCGCGTCCGGCGGTCGGGTAGGGGATCGCGCCGCTGAGCGTGACGTCGAGGTCGGCTCCGGCCGGCGCCTCGGGGCCGTCCTGCCCGGGCTCCTCGCCGAGCGCGCCGGAGACCGGCAGCAGGTCGACGGCAGGACGGCCCACGGCCTCCTCCCGGGCGCGCCCGAAGAGCTTGCGGGCACCCGTGCTCCAGTGCGAGACGAGCCCGTCGCCGTCGACGACGACCACGGCGAGAGGGATGCGTCCGGAGAGTGCGGTCCGCTGCTCCGGCAGCGCGGCGCGGCTCCCCTCCCCCGGCGGAGTGCGACGTTGCATGACGCGTCCGGCTCCTTCCCCTGCGGCGCCCGGATCCCGACGGAGACCGGAGGTGGTCGGCCCCCGGCGCAAGATCTGCGGCTCCGCATCCACGGTACGACCGACACCGGGTGCCGCGTAGCGCATTGGGCGAATCCGGTGCGCGCCCGCTCAGAGCCGTGAACGCGCCGGGGCATGCGCGGGCGCACGCCCCGACCCTGAGGGACCGTCAGGGATTGTCGGCGGCCGGTCAGTCCTCGTGGCCGAGGTGGACGTCGCGCTCGGTGCGCTCGCCGCCGCTGAGCCGCAGCACGGTGGCCACCGGCGGGTACCCCGAGGCCACGACGGTGTACTCGCCCGCGGCCAGGTCGACGAAGCGGAAGACGCCGTCCGGGCCGGTCGTCACCGTGTCCAGGACGTTGCCCGCGGCGTCCAGCAGGGTGACCCGGGCGTCCTCCACCGCGCTGCCGCCCGGGCCGCGCACGGTGCCGCGCAGCAGCGCACCGCCGGCGAGCTCCACGTCCTGCCGGGTCTCCCTTGCCGCGTGCACGGACACGGGCAGCGCCGCGGGCCGGTATGCGGGGGCGTTGGCGGCGAGCGTGTACTCCCCCGCGACGAGGTCGCTCAGGACGTAGTCGCCGTCCCTCCCCGTGCGGGTGGTGGCCACCACGTCGCCACGGGAGTCGGTGAGGGTGACGGTGGCCTCCCGTACGGGCGTGCCGTCGGCGGTGCGCACGGTGCCCGCGAGCCGCCCCGCGCCGCCGAGCACCACGTCGAGCTCGACCGGGCGTTCCCCGACGGTCACGCTGACGGCCTGCGGCTGATGACCTCCGGCGGCGGCGATCAGGACGTAGCTGCCACTGCCCGGGGTGCTCAGCGCGTAGCGTCCGTCCTCGCCCGTGGCGCCGCGCCCGATCTGACGGCCGGTCACATCGATCAGGGTGAGCGCCGCCCGGCCCACGGTGCTGCCGTCGGCGTGCTGGACGGTGCCGCACACCGGGACGCCGACGGTCTCGGCCTTGCGGGCGGTGGGGACGTGCTGGGTCACCAGGGGTTTCTCCTTGAGCAGGAAGGCGAGCAGGAAGCCGAGGCCGAGCACCGGCACCAGGTAGAGGAAGATGCGCGGCATGGCCTCCGCGTACGCCTGCACATAGGCGTCGCGCAGCGGCGCCGGCATCGCGTGCACCATGTGCGGGGTGATGGACTGGGGGTCGGGCAGGTCGACGCCGCCCGGCAGCCGGTCGGCGAGCCCGTCCGCGAGCCGGTTGGCGAACAGGGTGCCGAAGACGGCCGCCCCGACCGAGCCGCCGATCTGCCGGAAGTAGTTGTTGGCGCTGGTCGCGGTGCCGAGGTCGGCGGGCCGCACGGAGTTCTGCACGGCGAGGATCAGCACCGGCATCACGAGGCCGATGCCCAGCCCCAGCACGCCCATGTAGACGCTGTACTCGACGCGCGGGGTGTCCCTCTCCAGCAGCGACAGCAGCCACATGCCGGCCACCGAGAGCGCCCCGCCCGCCAGCGGGAACACCCGGTAGCGCCCGGTACGGCTGATCATGTGGCCGGAGACCACGGAGGCCAGGACGACGCCCAGCATCATGGGCAGCATCAGCAGCCCGGACTCGGTCGCGCTGACGCCGTTCACCATCTGCAGGAAGGTGGGGAGGTAGCTGGCGGCACCGAAGAGGCCGACGCCGACGACGGCGCCGATGAGGGCGGAGACGGTGAAGACGCCGTCGCGGAAGAGCCGCAGCGGGATGAGCGGTTCGACGGCGAACCGTTCCACCACCACGAACAGCACGGCGCACACGAGCGTTGCCGCGCCCAGCCCGGTGATCACGTCAGAACGCCAGGCGTAGGTCGTCCCTCCCCAACTGGTCAGCAGCACCACGCAGGTGGAGCCGGCCGTCAGCAGCAGCGCGCCCAGCACGTCCAGCCGCGGGCGTACGGCCGGCCGCGGCAGTTTCAGCACGACGGCGATGACGGCCAGGGTCAGCAGACCGAAGGGCACGTTGATGTAGAAGCACCAGCGCCACGAGGCGTGGTCGGTGAAGAAGCCGCCCAGCAGCGGCCCGGCCACGGAGGCCAGGCCGAACGAGGCGCCGATCAGGCCCATGTAGCGGCCGCGTTCCCGGGGCGGGACGATGTCGGCGATGATCGCCTGGACACCGATCATCAACCCGCCGCCGCCGACGCCCTGGATGGCGCGGAAGGCGATCAGCTCGTCCATGGAGCGCGACCAGCCTGCGAGGGCGGATCCGATGACGAACACCACGATGGCGAACTGGAAGACGCTCTTGCGCCCGAAGAGGTCGCCGAGCTTCCCGTAGATCGGCAGCCCGACGGTGGAGGCGAGCAGGTAGGCGGTCACGGCCCAGGACATCTTGTCCAGGCCGTGCAGCTCGCCGACGATCTTGGGGAGGGCGGTCGCCACGATCATCTGGTCGAGGGCGGCCAGCAGCAGGGTCAGCATCAGCCCGAGGAAGACCAGTCGCACCCTGCGCGGGCTCAGTCCGCCGACAGGCGCGCCCTGTTCCGGCGGGACGGCTGCGGGTCGGCCCTCGGAGCCCGTGCCGGCGCCGGTCGTGTCCGTGAGGGTGCCGGTCTCCTCGGACAGGGTCGTCCCGGTGGTGCCGCCCATCTGCCTACCGCTCCCCTCGTCGCGCCTGCCCTGCGACAACGATCCGGGGCGCCGGGGATGCGCCGGAGTGCGGCAGATCCACCCTTTCAAGTGACGTGCCCACCGGCGTGCGCCCACCGGGCGACGGCGCGCACGCAGGACGCGTACAGCACGGCCGGCATGACCGGCACGTCCGGCACGTCAAGGGAGGACCGGCGCATCAAGGGAGGCGGCCGGACGTCACCCGGCTCCGGCCGCCTCCCTTGTGCCGCCTGCTACTTCTCCGTCTCCGCGGCGAGCCGCGCGAGCACCGCGTCGTGGATGCGGTTCAGGCCCTTGGGCGCGAACGTGCGCTCGAAGAAGCCGCCGATGCCGCCGGCGCCCGTCCAGGTGCTGGTGACGACCGCCTTGGCGCGGCCCTCGCCGGCCGGGGTGACCGTCCAGGTGGTGACCATGGTGGAGTTGCGGTCGCTCTCGACCAGTTGCCCCGGGGTCGGCTCGGTCACCGCGAGGAGGCAGTCCCGGACCCGCTTCTCCGTGGCCTGCAGCCTCCAGTGCACGAGAGTGCCCGCGCCGCTGCCGCCCTCACGCACCTCGTACTCGCTGAACTGCTCGGGAAGCAGCCTCTGCCGGGTGCCCGTGTAGTCGGCGAGCGCCGCGAAGACGCTCTCCGGGCTCGCCGCGATCTCGCGCTGCGTGGTGGCCTCGACCTGTGCCATCGCCGTCCTCCGTCGATCCGTGTGCCGTCGCCGACAAGCCAATCACCACGGCCGCTTGCCCGCGAAATCGGGCCGCCCTCCCAATGCCCCTGCCGATGCCCCTCCCGATGCCCGTCCCGATGACCCACTGCCCGGCCGGAAATCACGTGCCCGTCGGCTCGCGGCGCGTTATCGTCTGCCGTATGAACGTCACCGGCCACAGCAGCACCGCGACCGCGCGAGCGACCAGCTCGCCGGTTGCCGCCGCCTGACGTACCTCCCTTCCTCACCACCGGCGACCGGGAACGGCCCGCCGGTGGTTTCGTGGCTCCCGCCCCGATCCCGGTGATCGTGCGGACCGATTGCCCGGTGCCTCCCCGCCCTCCACGCGAAGGAGCCACCCCCCATGGACACCGAAGAGATCGTCCGCACGTTCGTCGAGTACTACGAGGACCGCGGCCACCACCGGATCACCGGATCGACCCTGCTGCCGCCGCCCGGCGACCCCGTGCTGTTCACGACCTCGGGCATGCATCCGCTCACCCCCCACCTGGAGGGGCGCCCGCACCCGCTCGGCAGCCGGCTGGTCAATGTGCAGCGCTGTCTGCGCACCACGGACCTGGAGGAGGTCGGCGACCCCACCCATCTGACGGTCTTCGAGATGCTCGGCACCTGGTCGCTCGGCGACTACGAGGGCCCGCAGAGCCTGGACTGGGGCTACGGGCTGCTCACCGAGGGCTTCGGCGTCGACCCCGGGCGGCTGCACGCCACGGTGTTCGGCGGCGACGACCGCACGGGTCCCGACACCGCCTCCCTGGAGCTGTGGGAGAAGCACGGGGTCCCGGTGGAGCTCACGGTCGAGGACAACTGGTGGTCCAACGGGCCCACCGGTCCGTGCGGCCCCGACTCGGAGATCTTCCTGTGGACCGGGGACACCCCGCCGCGCTCCACGCCCACGGGCGACGACCGATGGGTGGAGGTCTGGAACCACGTCATGATGCGCCACCGCCGGCTCGGGGACGGCTCGCTCGTGCCGCTCCCTCAGCGCAACGTCGACACCGGCCTCGGCCTGGAGCGGCTGGCCTCGCTGCTGCAGGGCCGGACGTCGGTCTTCGAGTGCGACGTCCTCGCCCCCTGGCGGCGCCTCGTACCGCCCCTGTGGCCGCTGGACGAACCGTCGCTGCGCCTGGTCAGCGACCACCTGCGCTCGGCCGTGGTGGTGATCGGGGACGGGGTGCGCCCGGCCAACACCGGCCGCGGCTACGTGCTGCGGCGGCTGGTGCGGCGGGTCCTCACCACCCTGTGGCGGGACGATCCCTCCCGCGGCCTCGGGGACCTGCCGCAGGAGCTGGTCCGGCACACCCTGGACCACTTCCGCCAGACCCTGGACCCGGACGAGCCACGCCGGGTGCTGCTGGAGGAGGAGCGCCGGTTCCGGCGGCTCCTGGAGCGCGGCCGTCAGGTGCTGGCCCGCCCCCGGTTCCGGGGTCCGCTGGACGAGGAGGACTTCCACTACCTCCACGACACCCACGGCCTGCCGCGCGACCTCGTCCTGGGCCTCCGGCCGCAGTGACGGCGGACGGTCCGGCAGGGCCCCGGGCGCCGCCGTCGGCGGCGCCCGGGGCCCGCGTCGTACGCGGTCACGCACAGTGGCCCCAGGAATCCCCCGGATCCCCCTCGACGCTATTCGCTCAGATGTTCTATTCTCGGGAGGAGAGCAACGAAGGAGGCGGCATGAGGTGGGACAACCTGAGCCGCGACACGGCGGCGACCACACCCGCGCTCTTCGGCGTGGACGCCGTGACCCGTACGTTCGACACCCCCGAGTTCCGCGGGATCACCTTCCACGAGGTGCGCGCCCGCACGATCGTCAACCGCGTACCGGGCGCGTCCCGGATGCCGTTCGAGTGGACGATCAACCCCTACCGCGGCTGCAGCCACGCCTGTGTGTACTGCTTCGCGCGCAAGACGCACGCCTACCTGGACCTCGACAGCGGCCTGGACTTCGACTCCCAGATCGTCGTGAAGGTCAACGCACCCGAGCTGCTCCGCCGTGAGCTCGCCTCGCCCCGCTGGCACGGCGAGCACATCGCCATGGGCACCAACGTCGACTGCTACCAGCGCGCGGAGGGCCGCTACCGGCTCATGCCGGGCATCCTGGCCGCGCTGCGCGACCACGCCAACCCCTTCTCGATCCTCACCAAGGGGTCACTGATCCTGCGCGACCTGGACCTCCTGGTGCAGGCCTCCGAGGTCACCGACGTGTCGACCGCGGTCTCCGTCGGCTTCGTCGACCGGGACCTGTGGCGCACGGTGGAGCCGGGTACGCCGTCTCCCGCGAAGCGGCTGGAGGTCTGCCGCACGCTCAATGAGCACGGCATACCCTCGGGCGTCCTGATGGCACCCGTGCTGCCGTACCTCAGCGACTCCCCGGAGCAGTTGCGCGAGACGGTCCGCGCGATCGCCGGGACGGGCGCCACGTCCGTCACCCCGCTGGTGCTGCATCTGCGCCCCGGGGCGAGGGAGTGGTTCATGGCCTGGCTCTCCGTGCACCACCCCCGGCTGATCTCCCGCTACAAGGCGCTCTACGCGGGCGGCGCCTACGCGCCCACCTGGTACCAGCGGCGCATCACCCGCCAAGTGCACGAATTCGCGGCCGAGTTCGGGATCGGGCCCAGCCGCTCCGGGGCCGCGCGCCGGATCGCCGCACCCGAGGAGGAGGCCCCCGGTCCGCCCGCCGCGCCGGATCCGGCCCAGCCGACCCAGCTGACCCTGATCTGAGCCCGGTAAAAGCGGGTGCCCGCCGGGCTCCACCCCCCTTAACGTCGCGGCCATGACGGATGTGAGAGTGATGACCCGCGACGACATCGACGCCGTGGCGGCGGTCCGCGTACGGGGATGGCAGACGGCCTACGCGGGGATCGTGCCGCAGTCGTACCTCGACGCGATGGACGCCGGGGCGGACGCGGAGCGCCGCAAGGAGTGGTTCGACGCGGGCGGCAAGCGGGTGGACAACCTGGTCGCCACGGACGGCGCCGAGGTGACGGGCTGGGCGGCGCTCGGCCCCTACCGCGGCGAGCCGGACGACGCCGAGGCCGGTGAGCTGTACGCGATCTACGTACGCCCCGACCGGATCGGCCGGGGAACCGGGCGCGCGCTCATGGCCGCCGTACGGGCCCGCGCCGGCGAACGCGGCTTCCGGAGCCTGCGCCTGTGGGTGCTCGCGGACAACGCTCAGGCACTGCGCTTCTACGAGCGGGCCGGGTTCGCGCCCGACGGCACCGACCAGATCGAGATGTACGACGGCGTCCCGCTCAAGGAGCTGCGGTACGCGACGGATCCGGCCTGAAGCGCCCCGCGAGACGGCGCGTCGCGGCACTCGGCGCCCCGTCCCGCACCGCGGCCAGCACCGGTGCGGCCGCCGGGTCGCCCGACCGCACCAGGGCCCGCACGATCCGCCGGGGGTACGGCAGCGCGCACAATCCCGCGAGGGCGGCCGTCGCGCGGGGCTCGTCCTCGTAGCGGGCCAACCCGCGCGCCGCGGCGGCACGTACGTCCCCGTCCTCGTCGGAGGCGACCCCCAGCAGCACCCCGAGCACGTCGGGACCCCCGATCCGGCCGAGGGAGTCCACGGCCGCGGCACGCAGGCGGGGATCCCCGGCCGCCCGGGTCAGGACGGGTACGGCGCGCGCGTCGCCGAGCCGTCCCAGTTCCTCGACGCACCCGGCGGCGGCCTGCTGGGCCGTGCGGTCCTCGTCCAGCAGCCAGGTCAGGGTGGACGTCAGCGCGGGCAGCGACTCCGGCGCCCGCATACGCCCCAGCAGGCGCACGGCGGCCAGGGCGTAGGCGATCCGCAGCCGGTTCGTGGCGAGCGTGGCGGCGGCCCGCGCGGTCCGCGGGTCGCCGAGCCGGGCGAGGGCTTCGGCCGCCGAGGCGTTGCGGATGCCGTCGCGATGGTTGAGGAGCAGGACCAGCGTCTCGAACGCCCTCCGGTCGCCGGCCCGGCCGAGCATCACGGCGGCGATCTCCCGCTCGTCCAGGGAGCGTGAGGGCTCGGTCAGCACGGCGGCGAGGTGGTCCCGGGCCGTGGAATCGTCCAGTCGCCCCAGCGCGACGAGCGCCGCCGAGGCCACCCCCCGGTCCGGGTCGCCGGCCGCTGCGGTGAACAGGCCGAGATGCGCCGGGTCATGGCCGCAGCCGAGCAGAGTCAGGGCCAGCCGCCTGACACGGGGCACCGCCTGGCAGGCCTGGCGCAGCAGCATGGGCACGCAGGCGCCGGGCAGTACGGGGTCGGTCCGGGGCGTACGGCGCCACGAGGTCGGCTGACCACCGATGACGATCCGACTGACGGTGTCCTCGATCAGCTCCGGGTACCAGGAGGGCTCGTCAGGAGCGAGTGCGGCGAGCAGGCCGAAAAGTGGTCCCGTCGCCTCCATGGGGCGCTTGACCGCCAATGCCTCCAAGGCGTAGCGGCGCTCGTCTTCCGTGCCGCGGGGAAGCTTGACCAGCAGCGGCGGGACGGCGGGGGCCCACCCGCCCGCGACGTCGAGGTGCCCGCGCTCCGCGGGCCCCAGCCAGGGCCGCACCATGGCGGCGGCGTCCGGGGAGGCCGCCAGCCGCCGCAGATAGGCGCCGCGTTCCTCGCGCCGGCCCTGGCCGGCGAACTCCAGCAGACCCAGTACGCGGCGCGGCTCCCCGCGCCCGCGCAGCCGCGCGACGTCCGTCTCCCCCGCCCGCACGGCCCCGTACAGCTGGGCCGCGCGCCGCGCCGCGTGACCGGCGCCCCCCTGTACCCGTTCCACGGTGCCCCCTCTCCCCCTGCGCTCACCCTAATGGCGCGCTCATCTGTAGGCGGTGCAAATCACATGGGCGGAGGTCTGGCGCCGAGGTTACTCACCGGTTACCCTCTAACCAACGCACGCAGCGGCCTGGTGACGCAGCCGCCGTGTGCAGCCGTTGTCGGTTCGGCACCATCGTGGCGCAGCCCCGGGACAGGGCTCGCCGGATCTCACGCGGGTACGCACACACACGCGTACGCAGCCCGCGGCTCCTCGACTCTCCCGCCCCCGCGCCTGCGCAGCAGAGACGCACGGCGCGGACCCTCAGCATTCGGAGTTCCGCGATGGACCGTCCACGTCCCTTCCCCACCGTCGCCATCATCGGTCTCGGCACCATGGGCACCGGCATCGCCGAGGTCGTCGCCCGGGCCGGCCACGAAGTCATCGGCATCGAGATCGACGACGCGGCCGCACAGCGCGCCGTCGCCGCCCTGGAGGCCTCCACCGCCCGCGCCGTGCAGCGCGAGCGGATCACCGAGTCCGAGCGCGGCGACATCCTGGCCCGGTTCCGCACCTTCCCCGACCTTCAGGCGGCGGCCGACGCCGACCTGGTGATCGAGGTCGTCACCGAGAACTTCGAGATCAAGCGCGAGGTCCTCACGGCCCTCGACGCCATCGTGAAGCCCGGCGCCGTCCTCGCGACCGGCACCAACGCGCTGTCGGTGACCGGGCTGGCCTCGCACACCTCGCGCCCGGACCGCGTCCTCGGCCTGCACTTCTTCGCCCCCGCCCCGGTCATGAAGCTGGTCGAGGTGGTCTCCACCGTGCTGACCTCCCCCGAGACCACCGGCGCCGTGACCGACCTGGTCCGCTCGTTCGGCAAGGAGCCGGTGGCGGTCGGCGACCGCCCGGGCTTCATCGCCGACGGACTGCTCTTCGGCTATCTCAACCAGGCCGCGGCCATGTACGAGGCCCGGTACGCCACCCGCGAGGACATCGACGCGGCCATGCGGCTGGGCTGCGGCCTGCCCATGGGCCCGCTCGCGCTGCTGGACCTGATCGGCATCGACACGGCGCAGACCGTCCTCGAGGCGATGTACGAGGCCTCGCGCGACCGGCTGCACGCCCCCGCGCCCGTCCTGAAGCAGCTCACCGCCGCCGGTCTCAAGGGCCGCAAGGCCGGGCGAGGCTTCTACACCTACGAGGCCCCCGGCAGCGCGACGGTCGTCGCGGACGCCGAGACGCCGGCCGATGCCGCCGGTGCTGGCGGCGGGCGTCCCGTGCGCAGCGTGGGCGTCGCCGGCTCGGGCACGATGGCCACCGGCATCGCTGAGGTCTTCGCCAAGGCCGGGTACGAGGTGGTGCTGGCCGCACGCGGCCAGGAGAAGGCCGACAAGGCGGTCGCGGCGCTGGCCAGGTCCCTGGACCGGTCCGTCGCCAAGGGCCGGCTCAGCCAGGAGCAGCGTGACGCCGCCGTGGCGCGGGTGACCGCGGCCGGCTCGCTGGACGCCTTCGCCGACGTGGACCTGGCCGTCGAGGCGGTCGCCGAGGACCTGCCCGTCAAGCAGCAGCTCTTCGCGACCCTGGACAAGGTCTGCAAGCCGGGCGCGGTGCTGGCCACGACCACGTCCTCGCTGCCCGTGGTGGCCGTCGCGACGGCCACCACGCGCCCGCGGGACGTCGTCGGCATGCACTTCTTCAACCCGGCGCCCGCCATGAAGCTGGTCGAGGTGGTGCGCACCGTGCTGACCGCCGAGGACGTGCGCGCCACGGTCCAGGAGGTCTGCGGACGGATCAGGAAGCACCCCGTGGACTGCGGCGACCGGGCCGGCTTCATCGTCAACGCGCTGCTGTTCCCGTACCTCAACAACGCCGTGAAGATGGTCCAGGAGCACTACGCGACGGTCGAGGACATCGACTCGGCGATGAAGCTCGGCGGCGGCTACCCCATGGGGCCCTTCGAACTGCTCGACGTCGTCGGGCTGGACGTCTCGCTCGCGATCGAGCAGGTGCTGCACAAGGAGTTCCGCGACCCGGGCCTGGCGCCGGCGCCGCTGCTCGAGCACCTGGTGTCCGCGGGCTGCCTCGGCCGCAAGACGGGCCGCGGCTTCCGCGAGTATGCCCGCCGCTGATCACACGGGCGCCTGGGACGGCCGGGACGATCCTGGCGGCTGGGGCGGTCTCCTGGGACCGCCCCACCGCCTCCGCACACCGGGCTCGGTCCACGCCTCAGCGGGAATGCAGTACGTTCGCGGTATGCCCCAGCCCGTGAAGCCCGCCCGCGCGTCCTCCAGCACCGCCCAGCGCCATCGTGTCCGCCAGGAACTGGCCGCCGCGGCGATGCATCTCTTCGCGACCCAGGGGTACGAGGCGACCACGGTCGACGAGATCGCGGCGGCCGCCGGGGTCGCGCGCAGGACGTTCTTCCGGCACTTCCGCTCCAAGGAAGAGGCGATCTTCCCCGACCACGACGACACCCTGGTGCGCGTGGGGCAGGTGCTGGACTCCGCCGAACCGCACGAGCACCCGCTCGACACGGTGTGCCGCGGCATCACCGAGGTGCTGCGCATGTACGCCGAGGCTCCCGAGGTCTCGGTGGAGCGTTACCGCCTGACCCGCGAGATCCCGATCCTGCGGGAGCGCGAGATCGCCTCGGTGGCCCGCTACGAGCGGCTGTTCACCCGCTATCTGCTGGGCCACTTCGACGAGGGCGCCCACCACGACGGGGACGACGACCCGCTGCTGGCGGAGGTCGCCGCGTCCGCCGTCGTCGCCGCCCACAACCATGTGCTGCGCCGCTGGCTCCGCGCGGGCGGCAAGGGGGACGTCGAGTCGCAGCTCGACCACGCCTTCGAGGTGATCAAGCAGACCTTCGGCACCGGCATCGGCCGGCGCCCCTCCCCCGCCCCGGTGCTCGCCTCCCAGCAGGGCGAGGTCGTCATCGCCGTGGCCCGCACGGACGCCTCTCCGGCCGAGGTCATGCGGACGATCGAAAAAGCCCTGAAGGGCGCGTAGCCGCCCGTTCGCGCCCCCGGCGCCCTCCTGCACCTCCGCCTTCCCACCGGCGCCCCCAGGCCTTCGTGCCGGGGGCGCCTGCCTGTGTTGCTCAAACGTGTAGCCGTGGTGCCATCTGAGAATAATTGTTGGCACCCAGTGTCTTGCAGGGTGGCACGCGGTGCCATAACGTGAGAGCTGTCCGGGCGGGCGGCGTGCCGGGATCCGTCGCACGCCGTCTGTCCCCCAAGGCCCGGGCGCCTGCGTCACAGGCATTCACCGCGCCACCACGCGCTCCGCTCCATCCGTGCGACCGCCACGGACAGCCGGAACCACCGCCGAACCGACGGCACCACCCCCAGCAAACCCCCGACGTTCCCTCAAGCGTCCCTACGTCGCGCTTCGCCGGAGGCATCACCGTGAAGGACATCCTCGACGCAATCATGGCGTCCGAAAGCACGGCCGCGGACTTCGCCGCCCTGCCGCTGCCCGAGTCGTACCGCGCCATCACCGTCCACAAGGACGAGGCCGGCATGTTCGAGGGCGTGGACAGCCGCGCGAAGGACCCGCGCAAGTCGCTGCACCTGGACGAGGTGCCCGTGCCCGAGCTCGGCCCGGGCGAGGCCCTGGTGGCCGTCATGGCCAGTTCGGTCAACTACAACTCGGTGTGGACCTCGATCTTCGAGCCCGTGTCGACGTTCGGCTTCCTCGAGCGGTACGGCAGGCTCTCCCCACTGACCAAGCGGCACGACCTGCCGTACCACGTGATCGGCTCCGACCTGGCGGGCGTCGTGCTGCGCACCGGGCCCGGCGTGAACCTCTGGAAGCCGGGCGACGAGGTCGTCGCGCACTGCCTGTCCGTCGAACTGGAGTCCGCGGACGGCCACAACGACACGATGCTCGACCCCGAGCAGCGCATCTGGGGCTTCGAGACCAACTTCGGCGGCCTCGCCGAGATAGCGCTGGTCAAGTCGAACCAGCTGATGCCCAAGCCCAGGCACCTCAGCTGGGAGGAGGCCGCGGCCCCGGGGCTGGTGAACTCCACGGCCTACCGCCAGCTGGTCTCCCGCAACGGCGCCGGCATGAAGCAGGGCGACAACGTCCTGATCTGGGGCGCCAGCGGCGGCCTCGGCAGCTACGCCACCCAGTTCGCGCTGGCCGGCGGCGCCAACCCGATCTGCGTGGTCTCCTCGCCGCAGAAGGCGGAGATCTGCCGCCGCATGGGCGCCGAGGCCATCATCGACCGCACCGCCGAGAACTACCGGTTCTGGAAGGACGAGCACACCCAGGACCCGAAGGAGTGGAAGCGCCTCGGCAAGCGCATCCGCGAGCTGACCGACGGCGAGGACGTCGACATCGTCTTCGAGCACCCGGGCCGCGAGACCTTCGGCGCCTCGGTCTACGTCACCCGCAAGGGCGGCACGATCGTCACCTGCGCCTCGACCTCGGGCTACAACCACGAGTACGACAACCGCTACCTGTGGATGTCGCTCAAGCGCATCGTCGGCTCCCACTTCGCGAACTACCGCGAGGCGTGGGAGGCCAACCGCCTCATCGCCAAGGGCAAAATCCACCCCACGCTGTCGAAGACGTACCGCCTGGAGGACACCGGCCAGGCCGCCCACGACGTGCACCGCAACGTGCACCAGGGCAAGGTCGGCGTGCTGGCGCTCGCCCCCGAGGAGGGCCTCGGCGTCCGCGACGCGGAGTTGCGGGCCAGGCACATCGACGCCATCAACCGCTTCCGGAACGTCTGAGACCGGGAGGGACCATGAACGAGCGTCAGAAGGATCGTCCGTGGCTGATGCGGACGTACGCGGGGCACTCCACCGCCGAGGCGTCCAACGCCCTGTACCGCCGCAACCTCGCCAAGGGCCAGACCGGCCTGTCGGTCGCGTTCGACCTCCCGACGCAGACCGGGTACGACCCCGACCACATCCTGGCCCGCGGCGAGGTGGGCCGGGTCGGGGTCCCGGTCGCCCACCTCGGCGACATGCGCCGGCTCTTCCAGGACATCCCTCTGGAGGAGATGAACACCTCGATGACCATCAACGCCAGCGCCATGTGGCTGCTCGCGCTCTACCAGGTGGTCGCCGAGGAGCAGGGCGCCGACGTCACCAGGCTCCAGGGGACGACGCAGAACGACATCGTCAAGGAGTACCTGTCGCGCGGGACGTACGTCTTCCCGCCCGGCCCGTCGCTCCGGCTGACGACGGACATGATCGCGTACACGGTCAACCACCTCCCCAAGTGGAACCCGATCAACATCTGCAGCTACCACCTGCAGGAGGCCGGGGCCACGCCGGTGCAGGAGATCGCGTACGCGATGTCCACCGCGATCGCCGTCCTCGACGCGGTCCGCGACTCCGGCCAGGTGCCGCAGGAGCGGATGGGCGACGTCGTCGCGCGGATCTCCTTCTTCGTCAACGCGGGCGTCCGCTTCGTCGAGGAGATGTGCAAGATGCGGGCCTTCACCCGCATCTGGGACAAGGTCACCCGCGAGCGCTACGGCATCGAGGACCCCAGGCAGCGCCGCTTCCGCTACGGGGTGCAGGTCAACTCGCTCGGCCTGACGGAGGCGCAGCCGGAGAACAACGTCCAGCGCATCGTGCTGGAGATGCTGGCCGTGACGCTCTCCAAGGACGCCCGGGCCCGAGCCGTGCAGCTGCCGGCCTGGAACGAGGCGCTGGGCCTGCCGCGCCCCTGGGACCAGCAGTGGTCCCTGCGCATCCAGCAGGTGCTGGCCCACGAGAGCGACCTGCTGGAGTACGGCGACATCTTCGACGGCAGCCACGTCGTCGAGGCGAAGGTGGCCGAGCTGGTCGAGCGGTCGCTGGCCGAGATCGGGCACATCCAGGAGATGGGCGGCGCCATGGCAGCCGTGGAGTCCGGCTACCTGAAGTCGCAGCTGGTCTCCTCGCACGCCGAGCGCCGGGCGCGGATCGAGTCCGGCGAGGAGAAGATCATCGGCGTCAACTGCTACGAGGGCACCGAGCCCAGCCCCCTCACCTCGGATCTGGACGGCGCCATCATGACCGTCGACCCGGAGAACGAGGCGCGGGTCGTCGCCGCCCTCCACGAGTGGCGCGACAACCGGGACGAGGTACGGGCACAGCGGTCGCTGGAGGCCCTCAAGGCCGCGGCGGCCGGCACCGGCAACCTCATGGAGGCCACCTTGGAGTGCGCCCGGGCGGGCGTCACCACGGGCGAGTGGTCCTGGGCGCTGCGCGACGTCTTCGGCGAGTTCCGCGCCCCGACGGGCGTGAGCGGCGCCCCCGTCGCGGTCACCGCCGAGCCGGGCACGCCGATGGCCGAGGTACGCCGCAAGGTGGCGCGGACGGCCGGGGAGCTGGGCACCGGCAAGCTGCGGCTGCTGGTGGGCAAGCCGGGCCTGGACGGTCACTCCAACGGCGCCGAGCAGATCGCCGTACGGGCGCGCGACGCCGGCTTCGAGGTGGTCTACCAGGGCATCCGGCTGACGCCCGAGCAGATCGTCTCGGCCGCGGTCGCCGAGGACGTCCACTGCGTGGGCCTGTCGATCCTCTCCGGGTCGCACGCCGAGCTGGTGCCGGACGTGCTGGACCGGCTCCGCAGGGCCGGCGTGGACGACGTGCCGGTCATCGCGGGCGGCATCATCCCGCCGGCGGACGCGGCCAAGCTGGTCGAGTCCGGTGTCGCGGCCGTGTTCACGCCGAAGGACTTCGGGATCACCGAGATCATCGGCAGGATCGTGGACGAGATCCGCAGGGCCAACAAGCTGGACCCGCTGGAGGTCGCCGCGTGACCCCCGCGACGAACACCCGTACGAACACGTTCGACACCCCGGAGGCGTAGGAGAGATGCAGTTCGGCCGTACGTATGAAGAGTTCGAGGTCGGCGCCGTCTACAAGCACTGGCCCGGGAAGACGGTCACCGAGTACGACGACCACCTCTTCTGCCTCCTGACCATGAATCACCACCCGCTCCACATGGACGCGAACTACGCCGAGAAGACCACCGACTTCGGGAAGAACGTGGTCGTGGGGAACTACGTCTACTCCCTGCTGCTCGGCATGTCGGTGCCGGACGTCTCCGGCAAGGCGATCGCCAACCTGGAGGTCGAGTCGCTCAAGCACGTGGCGCCGACCTTCCACGGCGACACCATCTACGGCGAGACGACCGTGCTGGACAAATGGCCGTCGAAGTCGAAGGACGACCGCGGGATCGTCCACGTGGAGACCAAGGGGTACAAGCAGGACGGCACCCTGGTGTGCGTCTTCCGCCGCAAGGTGATGGTCCCCACCGCCACCTACATCAAGGAGCGCGGCGGCGAGCAGCCCGGCCGCCCCGAGCTGAACGCCTAGGAGACCGCAGACATGAGCCGCCTCGCGCAGACCGACGGGCTGACCGACATCCAGCAGGAGATCCTCTCCACCGTCCGCAGCTTCGTCGACAAGGAGATCATCCCGGTCGCCAACGAGCTGGAGCACAAGGACGAGTACCCCACCGACATCGTTGAGGGCCTCAAGGAACTCGGCATCTTCGGGCTGATGATCCCCGAGGAGTACGGCGGCCTCGGCGAGTCCCTGCTCACCTACGCCCTGACGGTCGAGGAGATCGCCCGCGGCTGGATGAGCGTGTCGGGCATCATCAACACGCACTTCATCGTCGCCTACATGCTCAAGCAGCACGGCACCGAGGAGCAGAAGGAGTACTTCCTGCCCCGCATGGCCACCGGTGAGGTGCGCGGCGCCTTCTCGATGTCCGAGCCGGGCCTCGGCTCCGACGTCTCGGCGATCCGCACCAAGGCGGTCCGGGACGGCGACGACTACGTCATCAACGGCCAGAAGATGTGGCTGACCAACGGCGGCACGTCCAACCTCGTCGCGGTGCTGTGCCGGACCGACGAGGGTCAGCCCGAGGGCGCGGCCCCACACAAGTCCATGACGACCTTCCTCATCGAGAAGGAGCCGGGCTTCGGCCCGAACCCGAAGGTGAAGGGTCTCACCGTGCCCGGCAAGATCGAGAAGATGGGCTACAAGGGCGTCGACACGACCGAACTCATCCTCGAGGATGTGAAGATTCCGTCAAATCGCGTCCTGGGCGGTCAGAGCGGCCGCGGCTTTTACCAAATGATGGACGGTGTCGAGGTCGGCCGGGTCAACGTGGCGGCCCGGGGCTGCGGTGTCGCACAGCGGGCCTTCGAATTGGGGATCGCGTACGCCCAGCAGCGGCAGACCTTCGGCAAGCCGATCGCGCAGCACCAGGCGATCCAGTTCAAGCTCTCGGAGATGGCCACCAAGGTCGAGGCGGCCCACGCGCTGATGGTGAACGCGGCCCGCAAGAAGGATTCCGGCCAGCGCAACGACCTCGAGGCCGGCATGGCGAAGTACCTGGCCTCGGAGTACTGCAAGGAGGTCGTGGAGGACTCCTTCCGCATCCACGGCGGCTACGGCTTCTCCAAGGAGTACGAGATCGAGCGCCTGTACCGCGAGGCACCGATGCTGCTCATCGGCGAGGGCACCGCCGAGATCCAGAAAATGATCATCGGCCGCCGGCTGCTCGAGGAGTACCGGATCCAGGGGTGAATGTCTGGGTTGTGACACTTTGTGCGAGCCAAAGGTCACACCCAGTCATCAAATACCGGCCACTGACTCGACTGCTGGCTTGCCCAGTTGCCGGGGACTCCCGATACCATTCACGGAAAGCCGCCGTCCCCTGCACCATCATTGCGGCACCCTCCGCTACGAAGGTCTTCCATGCCCCACAGCCATTCCTCTGCACAACGCGACAGCCGGGCCGGCGTACGCCTCGCGCGCGGAGCGTCGCCGTGGCTCCTCCCGACCGTCGCCACCGCGGCGGTCAGCCTCGTCCGCGCCCGCCGCTCCGGGCGCTGGGCGGCCGTGGCCGTCCCCACCACCGCCCTCGCGGCGGGCATGCTGTGGTTCTTCCGCGACCCCGAGCGCGAGATCGCCCAGGGCCGCGTCATCTCGCCGGCCGACGGCGTGGTGCAGAGCATCATGCCGTGGAAGGACGGGCGCACCCGCGTCGCGATCTTCATGAGCCCGCTGAACGTCCACGTGAACCGCGCGCCGCTCGCCGGCACGGTCACGTCCGTGGAGCACATCCCCGGTGGATTCGTTCCGGCGTTCAACAAGGAGAGCGAGAACAACGAGCGCGTCGTCTGGCACTTCGACACCGAGCTCGGCGACATCGAGATGGTGCAGATCGCCGGAGCCGTGGCGCGCCGCATCGTCCCTTACGTGCCGCAGGGCACCAAGGTGGAGCAGGGCGAGCGCATCGGCCTGATCCGCTTCGGCTCCCGTGTGGACATCTACCTCCCGGAGGGCGTCGAGCCCGCCGTCGAGGTCGGCCAGACCACCGTGGCTGGGGTGACGCGCCTTGACCGTGATTGATCCCGACACCCAGGCACCATGGGTCGCCTCGGTGGACGAGGACGACGACGATGACATGCCTCTGTCGACGCGCCTGTCGATAGCGGACGGCCTCACCCTCGGCAACGCGATCTGCGGATTCATGGCGGTGTACTTCACCACCACCGGGGTGCTGGTCCCGCACCTGATGGGCAACACCGACGGCGGCATGACGCGGCACAGCGCCGCCACCGCCGTGCTGCTGATGCTCATGGCCTCGGTCTTCGACCTCTTCGACGGGCTCGTGGCGCGCAAGCTGCGCAGCTCGGCGATGGGCGCGGAACTGGACAACCTGTCGGACCTGATCAGCTTCGGCCTGGCCCCCGCCTACTTCGTGGTCGTCTGGGGCCTGATCTCGGACGACGCCTACGGCAAGGTGTCGGCGGTGGCGGCGGTCGTGGTGCTGCTCGCGGTCGTCCTGCGCCTGGCACGCTTCTCCTGCACGACGGTGCGGGAGGGGATCTTCCAGGGCATGCCGAGCCCCTTCGGGGCGATGACGGTCATCTCGGTCGTGCTCCTGGAGCTGCCCTTCATCCCGACGGTGCTGGCCATCGTCGGTGTGGCGTGGCTGATGGTCAGCCGGGTCGAGTACCCGAAGCCGCGTGGCCGGCTCGCGACGATCACGCTCGCCTGGATCGTGCTGAGCATGGGCTGCCTGGTCTGCTGGGCGTTCGCCGTCCCCGGCGGTGACGTGCTGCTGCAGACGGGCGCGGCCCTGCAGATCTGCGCCGCGGCGGTGATCCCGCTCTTCGCGACGACCCGCCGGGTCAACACGATCCGCAACAACCGCCGTGAGGCGCGTACGGCGCAGCTTCCGTAGCCGTACGGCCGCACAGCCGTACGAGGTACGTGACAGGGGCCCCGAGCCGGGAAGGCTCGGGGCCCCTGGCGTTCCCCGGTCAGGCCGCCAGGTCGCGCGCGATGTCCCCGGCGAGGCGCTCCAGCAGCGGCCCGGCCTCCGCTATGCAGCGCGCCGGGTCGGGCTCGAGGTCGGTCAGCGCGTACGCCCGCCGGATGCCGGCCGCGCCCAGGGCCGGCCCGGACAGCGTGAGACGGCCGCAGACGGCGACCACGTCCACGTCCCGGGCACGGGCGGCGGCCGCGACACCGGCCGGGGCCTTGCCGTGCAGGGTCTGCTCGTCCAGCGAGCCCTCGCCGGTGATGACCAGGTCGGCCCGCTCCAGGGCCTCCGCGAAGCCGAGCATGTCCAGGAGCACCTGGACGCCGGGCCGGAAGGAGGCGCCCAGGCCCACCAGCGCCCCGAACCCGACCCCGCCGGCCGCGCCCGCGCCCGGGGACTCGGCGGCCGCACCGGCCCCCAGCACCTCGGCGTAGCGGGCGAGCGCGGCGTCCAGCGTCGCGACGTCCTCCTGCGTGGCGCCCTTCTGCGGACCGTAGACGGCGGCGGCGCCCTTGGGGCCGAGCAGCGGGTTGTCGACGTCGCTGGCGAGGACGACCTCGGTGGCGGCGAGCTTCGGGTCGAGACCGGACAGGTCCGCCGAGGCCAGCCCGGCGAGCGCCGCACCGCCCGGACCGACCGGTTCGCCCCGGTCGTCCAGCAGACGGGCGCCGAGCGCGACGAGCATGCCCGCGCCGCCGTCGTTGGTCGCGCTGCCGCCGACGCCGAGCACGACGGACCGCGCCCCCGCGTCGAGCACCGCCCTCAGCAGCTCACCGGTGCCGCGGGTGGTCGCCGTCAGCGGCGCGAAGACTCCCGGCGGCAGGTGCCGCAGTCCCGAGGCCTCGGCCATCTCCACCACGGCGGTGCCGTCGCGCAGCGCGTACGCGGCGGTGACCGGCTCCCCGAGCGGCCCGGTGACCTCCACCAGCCGCCGTTCGAACCCCGCGGCGACGGCGGCGTCCACCGTGCCGTCCCCGCCGTCGGCCACCGGCACGGACTCGACGACGAGACCGGGGGCGGCCCGCCGCAGTCCCGCCCCGAGCCGCTCCGCCACCTCGACGGCGGTGAGCGAACCCTTGAACTTGTCCGCTGCTATGAGCACCCGCACAGGCCGTGCGTCCGTCACTTTGATCTCCCTTACGGCAGGTCGCGCCGCTTGGACCCTATCCCGGGGTGCCCGGGCGGTACACCGTAGGCATGGCCCTCTCCGCCCTCTCCCTCGAAGACCGCGTCCTCGGCGGCTGGCTCGGCCGGATCGCCGGCAACATGCTCGGCAAGCCCGTCGAGCGCGGCGACCACTGGACCCGCGAGCGCATCGACCGCTACCTGAGCATGGCCGGCGCGCTGCCGCTGACCGACTACATCCCGGTGCTCGACCCGCCGCCGGACCCGGCCGAGTTCGCACTGCGCCCGGAGTGGCCGCAGTGCACCCGCGGCAACATCCACGGCAGCGCGCGGGACGACGACGTCGACTACGCGATCCTCGGGCTCGACCTGCTGGAGACGTACGGCCCGGACTTCACCACCGAGCAGGTCGGCGAACTGTGGCTGCTGCGCCTCCCCTACCTGCAGACCTTCACCGCCGAGCGGGCGGCGTACCGCAACCTCGCCAACGGGCTGAGGCCGCCGCTGACGGCCACGGCCGACAACCCGTACCAGGAGTGGATCGGGGCGCTGATCCGCGCCGACGTCCACGGCTGGACCTCCCCCGGCGATCCGCGCCGGGCCGCCTCGCTCGCCCGCCGGGACGCGGTGCTGTCGCACACGGGCAACGGGGTGTACGGCGCGATGTGGGCGGCGGCGCTGATCGCGGCCGCGTTCACGGCGCCCGGCGCCCGGGCCGCGCTGGAGTCGGCGCTGCAGCACGTCCCGCCGGGCTGCCGGCTGGCCCGTACGGTGCGGGGGACCATGGCGCTGCACGAGGCGGGGCTCGACTGGGCCGCCACGATGGCGGAGCTGGACGAGGAGACCCGCGGGCTGCACTGGATCCACACCGTCCCCAACGCCGCGCTCGTCACCGCCGGACTGCTCTACGGCGCGGGCGACTTCACCGCCACCATCACGCTGACCGTACGCGGCGGCCTGGACACCGACTCCGCCGGCGCGACGGCGGGTTCGGTCGCCGGGGTGCTCTGCGGCGCGGCCGCGATCCCCCCGCAGTGGACCGAGCCGCTGCAGGACCGGGTGCGCAGCGCCGTGTTCGGCTTCGACGGGGCGGCGATCAGCGAACTGGCCCGCCGCACGGTTCTTCTGGTGCCGTAGGGTCTCGCGTGTGCGATACATCGTTGTGGGAGCGGGCGCGGTGGGCGCGACGATCGGCGGACGGCTGTACGAGAGCGGTCACGAGGTCGTCCTGGTCGCGCGGGGAGCGCACCTTGAGGCGCTGCGCGATCGCGGGCTCACGCTGCGGACGCCGGACGGGACGCTGAAGCTGCCCGTCCCGGTCGCCGCCGGTCCGCAGGAGCTGTCACTCCGGGCGGACGACGTACTGGTGCTGGCCGTGAAGACGCAGGACACACAGGCCGCGCTCGATGCCTGGGCCCCGGTCGCGGACCGCCTGCCGCTGGTCTGCGCCCAGAACGGCGTGGCCAACGAACGCATGGCGCTGCGCCGTTTCCGCGACGTCTACGGGATGTGCGTGTGGCTGCCGTCGACCCACCTGGAGCCCGGTGAGGTGGTCGCCCCCTGCGGGCCGCTGACGGGGATCCTCCACCTGGGCCGCTACCCGCACGGGACGGACGACCTGGCGCGGGCCGTCTCCGCGGACCTGGAGAAGTCCTCCTTCGCGGCCCCGGTCGTGCCCGACGTGATGCGCTGGAAGTACGCCAAGCTGCTGTCGAACCTCGGCAACGCCGTCGAGGCCCTGTGCGGCGGCTGGGACGACACGGCCGCCGGCCTCCTCGAACGGGCGAAGGCGGAGGGCACCGCGGTGCTCGACGCCGCCGGCATCCCGTACGCGGGCGTCGAGGAGCAGGCGGCGGTGCGCGGGGACCTGGTGAGCCTGCGGCCGGTCGACAGCTTCGCCCGGGGCGGCGGCTCGTCCTGGCAGAGCCTGACCCGGGGCACCGGGAGCGTCGAGGCGGACTGGCTCAACGGCGAGATCGTGCTCCTCGGGCGGCTCCACGGGATACCCGTGCCGGTCAACGAGACGCTGCGGCGGCTCGCGAACCGCGCGGCACGCGACCGCCGCGCCCCCGGAAGCCTGGAGCCGGCGCAGGTGGCCGCCGCCGTCGAGGGCCGCGACCCCGTAGGTTGGGGCGCGTGACCACCACCGATTTCTCCGCGTACATCGACAGCCTGCCGAAGGTCCTCGCCGGGGCCAGCACGCTCTTCCGCGACGCCGGGGGCCGCATCCTGATCGCCGAGACCACCTACCGCGAGGACGGCAAGTGGGTGCTGCCCGGCGGCACCATCGAGTCGGCCGACGGGGAGACGCCCCGCGAGGCGGCGCGCCGGGAGACCCTGGAGGAGGTCGGGCTGGACGTCGAGCCGGGCGCCCTGCTCACCGTCGACTGGGTGCAGGGGCCGTCCGGGCGGCCGCCGCTGACCTCGTACATGTACGACGGCGGGGTGCTCGACGAGGCCGCGCTCGGCGCGATCGTGCTGCAGGAGGAGGAGCTGTCCGCCTGGCGGATGGCGACGCCCGAGGAGGCCGAGGAGTACCTCTCCCCCGGCCTCTACCGCCGGGTCCGTGCCGCTCTGGCCGCTCTGGAGGACGGCGTCTGCCCCGTCGAGCTGGTCAACGGCCTTCCTCCGGCGGCCGGTCGGCGGCCCACCGCGTAGCCCTGCATCCCGCGGGGGTCGGCGGCCCGCCCCCGGCGGCGCGAACGGGCCGGCCCCCAGGGTCGGGGGCGGCCCCGGCCGGGACGCGCCGTTGGTACCTGCGGTGTCCACGCGCGTCCCGCAAGGGCCAACGGCGGGCGCACGCCCGGCGCCGGGTCACGGCGGGCGCACGCCCGGCGCCGGGTCACGGACACGACCGACCCGACCCACACGGCCCCAGGGGCCGGTCAGCGGCCCACCGCGTAGCCCTGCATCCCGCGCGGGTTGGCGGCCGAGGACAGCACGCCGGTCTCCGGGTCGCGGGCCACGGCGCACAGACGGCCCTCGGACCAGGGGGCGGCGACGGTGACGTCGTGGCCGCGGCCGCGCAGCGCGGCGATGACGGACTCCTCGAAGCGGCTCTCCACGGTGAGGCTGCCCGGCCGCATCTCCCGCGGGTGGAAGGAGCTCGGGAAGCTGTCGTTGTGCCAGTTGGGCGCGTCGATGGCGCCCTGGAGGTCGAGGCCGCCCCGGACGGGGGCGCGCAGGGCGACACCCAGGAAGAAGTGCAGCGACCACTGGTCCTGCTGGTCTCCGCCCGGCGTGCCGAAGGCCATCACCGGCACGCCGTCGCGCAGCGCGAGCGAGGGGGTGAGCGTGGTGCGCGGACGGCGGCCCGGGGTGAGGGAGTTCGGCAGTCCGGGCTCCAGCCAGGTCATCTGCAGACGGGTGCCGAGCGGGAAGCCGAGCCCGGGGACCACCGGGTTGGACTGCAGCCACCCGCCGCTGGGGGTGGCTGCGACCATGTTGCCCCAGCGGTCGACGACGTCGAGGTGGCAGGTGTCGCCGCGGGTCGCCCCGTTGTGGGCGACGGTCGGCTCTCCGACACCCATGGCGTCGAAGCCTGCTGCCGCCGCCGGGTCGTGGAGCGGGAAACGGGGCAGCCGCGGTGTGCGGCCGCCCGGGCTGCCGGGGCGCAGCTCGTGGGAGGCCTTGGCCGGGTCGACCAGGGCGCGCCGCGCGTCGTTGTAGGCGGGTGAGAGCAGTTCGGCGAGGGGGACGTCGTCCTCGCCGTCGCCGTACCAGGCCTCGCGGTCGGCCATCGCGAGCTTGGTGCCCTCGACCAGGGTGTGCACGTAGTCGGCGGTGCCGTACTCCAGGTCGGCGGGGTCCGGCAGCAGGGCCAGTTGCTGCAGGAAGGCCGGGCCCTGGCTCCAGGCTCCCGCCTTGCAGACCGTCCAGCCGTTCCAGGCGAAGGTCACCGGGTCCTCGTGGCGGGCCTCGTACGCGACGAGGTCGTCCCCGGTCAGGGTGGAGGCGTGGCGCTCGCCGGTGGCGTCCATCGCGGGACGGGCGGCGAAGGCGGCCAGCGCCTCGCCGATGAAGCCCTCGCGCCACACCTTGCGGGCCGCCTCGATCTGCGCCTCCCGGCCGCTGCCGGCGGCCTCCGCCTCCCGCAGCAACCGCCGCCAGGTGGCGGCCAGATCGGGGTTGCGCAGGAGGGCGCCCGGACGGGGCGGACGGCCGCCGGCCAGGTACAGCCCGGCCGAGGTGGTCCACTCCGTCTCGAACAGCGCCTGCACGGACCCGACGGTGGCGCCGACCGCCTCCACCGCGGGGTGGCCCTGCTCGGCGTAGCCGATGGCGTAGGAGAGCACGTCCGTGAGCGGCTTGGTGCCGTGGTCGCGCAGCAGCACCATCCACGCGTCGAAGGCACCGGGCACGGCTGCCGCGAGCGGACCGGTGCCGGGGACGAACTCCAGGCCCAGCGCACGGTAGTGGTCGACGCTCGCCCCTGCCGGAGCGGGGCCCTGGCCGCAGAGCACGCGTACGGGACCGCCGGCGGGCGCGACGATGATCGGCACCTCGCCCGCCGGTCCGTTGAGGTGCGGCTCGACCACGTGCAGGACGAACCCGGCGGCCACCGCCGCGTCGTAGGCGTTGCCGCCGCTCTCCAGCACGGCCATCGCCGACTGCGAGGCGAGCCAGTGCGTGGAGGAGGCCATTCCGAAGGTGCCCTGGAGGGTGGGCCGGGTCGTGAACAATTCGGTACTCCTCGCGCCGGGGGTCCTCCTACACTCGCACGGTGCCCCACGAGCCCGAACACGTACCCCCGGTCTCCCCCATGGCGCGGGCTCTCGCCCGGGTCCCCGGTGTGGTCGCGGTGATGCTCGGCGGCAGCCGGGCGCGCGGCACGCACCGCCCCGACTCCGACTGGGACCTCGGCGTGTACTACCGCGGGGAACCGGACCTGGAGGCGCTCGCCGCGCTCGCCGCCGAGGCGACGGGCGGGCCGGTGGAGATCGCCGGCCCCGGCGGCTGGGGGCCCTGGGTGAACGGCGGGGCGTGGCTGCGCGTCGGCGGCCTGCAGGTCGACTGGATCCTGCGGGACCTGGACCGTGTGCGGCGGGTGTGGGACGACTGCCGCGCCGGCCGCTACGAGGTGGGCGTCCAGGCCGGCCATCCGCTGGGCTTCTGGTCCCCGGTGTACGCCGGCGAGGTCGCCCTCGGCCGTGTCCTGGCGGATCCGGCGGGCGAGCTGACCGCGCTGCGCGAAGCCACGCTGGTCTACCCCGAGCCGCTGCGCGAGGCGCTCGTCGGGGCGTCCTGGGAGGCGGACTTCCTCGTGGTGAACGCCCGCAAGTCCGCGGGTGCCGGGGACGTCCTGCACGCCGCGCTCTGCCTGTCGCGGGCGGTCGGGGTGCTGACGCAGTCGCTCCACGCCCACCACCGCGAGTGGTGCCTCAACGAGAAGGGGGCCCTCGCCGCCGCGGGCGCCCTCCCGGACACCCCGCCCGGCTTCCGGGCCCGCGCCGAGGCCGTGCTGGCCGGCCTCGGCGACCCGGTGGCGGCGGTGGAGGACGCGTCGGCGCTGGTCGGACAGGTCCGGACGGCGCTGGGCTGACCCGGAGGCGGAACCCCGGGCGGCGACCCGACGCCCGCCTGCGGCCGGCCGCGTCCCCCGGGGAGGGCGCGGAACCGGTGACGCCCTCCCCGTGGACCCGTCTCGCGCGCGGCGGCGACGGTCACCCGATGTTGGTCTGCTGCGACCAGTCGTTGTGGAAGGTGAATCCGCCGCTCGCCGGCGGCATCGGCGACTGCACCTCGATCCAGCACAGGGGCTCCGTGCCCAGCGCCGCGAAGCCGTGCGACGCGCCGACGGGCGCGAAGACGAGGTCGCCGGCCCCGGCCAGGTCCTGCTCGCCGTCGCAGAAGGAGCGCGCCTGCCCGGAGATCAGGTAGTAGATCTCCTCGAAGGGGTGGAAGTGCTCCTTCGCGGTCTTGAGAGGAGCGTTGTCCACAACGCCGGGCGTGAACTGGACGATGAACATCGCATGGTGGCGCGCCCCGAGGAGATCGTCCACCATCATGCGGATCTGGACGTTCTGCACGTTCGCACCGTGGTAACCCGGCATGGAGATGGACCCGGGCGGCGCCATGTCCGCCTGGTCGAAGTGACCGGCGTACGGTTTGGCCGGGTCGAGTTCGTCGACGGGCACGCCCTGTGTGGGCACGTGCGTCCCGGGCGCCTCGAACACCCCCCACGTCCCCCTGCCGTCGATGGGGCGCGGCTGGGGGGCGTGCACGCGCAGCATGCGCACCCGCTGATCGGTCGGGTTGCTCCACGCGTGGCCGACGGCGTAGGGCACGAGGCCGAAGTCCTGTGGGCGCAGGGCGTAGTGGTGGTCGGCGACCGCGAGCAGCGGGTTGCCCTCCAGGACGAAGTACGACTCCTCGAACGGGTGCCGGTGTCCGACGACGTGGCCACCGGGCTCGAGTTCGACGATCGCGATCGACAGATGACTGGCGCCATCGTCCGGGCCGAGGAAGTGCGCCACACGCACGCCCTTGCCCGGCTCACTCGGGTGCGACTCGACGAACTCGAGGGAGTCCCCCCGGTGAACGCTCAAGGATCGGGGAGCTCGCGAGACCTCTGCTGACTGCTTCATGGTCGCCTTTCCCTGCTAGGTCCAGTGCTACGAGACTGTTCTCGACCGCTGTTAATCGAGACAAAATCGCAGGTGGGCGAGCATGCGGCGAAGGCCGGCGGGGACGGGCGGCGCGTGCCGCGCGGCGCGATATCCGTTCGCTCGAAGGCCTGCGGGCGTCCTACTCTCGGCTCATGGTCAGGCCTCTCGTAGCCATTCTCAGTGGCGCAGGTATCTCCACCGATTCCGGCATCCCGGACTACCGCGGTCCGAACGGGCTGTGGCGGCGCGATCCGGAGGCCGAAAAGCTCGTGACGTACGAGCACTACATGGCCGATCCCGACGTGCGCCGCAGGTCGTGGCTGATGCGCATGGACAGCGCGGCGCTGGAGGCGCGGCCCAATGCCGCGCACGAGGCGATCGTCCGGCTGGAGCGCTCGGGGGTGCCGGTGCGCGTGATCACGCAGAACGTCGACGGTCTGCACCAGATGGCGGGGCTGCCCGAGCGCAAGGTGCTGGAGCTGCACGGCACGGCCCGTAGCGTGGAGTGCACGCGGTGCCACGACCGTACGCCCATGGACGAGGCGCTGGCACGGGTCCGGGCGGGCGAGCCGGACCCCGCGTGCGGGAAGTGCGGCGGGATCCTGAAGTCGGCGACGGTGATGTTCGGGCAGCGGCTGGATCCCGTGGTCCTGGGCAACGCGATGGCCATCGCCAAGGGGTGCACGGTCCTCGTCGCGGTCGGCACCAGCCTGCAGGTGCAGCCGGCCGCTTCGCTCGCCGGGATGGCGGCGGAGCACGGCGCGCGGCTGGTGATCGTCAACGCCGAGCCGACGCCGTACGACGACATCGCGGACGAGCTGGTGCGCGAGCCGATCGGGAGCTCACTGCCCGCGCTCCTGGACGGGATCGCCCGGCAGGCCCCGACCGGCTGACGCGGGTGCCCCCGGACGGCATCTCCGGGGGCACGGCTCACGGCAGGTCCTGCGCCGCGACTACCAGCGGTGGTGGACCTGGGCGCGGATGCTCCGGTCGTACAGGTCCCGGACGGCGTCCAGCGTGCTCTGCGGCAGCGGCGGCAGGGCGGCGGCCTCGGCGTTGGCGTGGGCCTGCTCGACGGAACGGGCGCCGGGGATCACCGTGGTGACGCCGGGCTGCTGGATGATCCAGCGCAGCGCCGTCTGGGCCGGGGTGGCACCCTCGGGGGCGAGGGCGGCGAACTCGGCGGCGGCCTCCAGGCCGGTCGCGTAGTCGACGCCGGAGAAGGTCTCGCCCTGGTCGAAGGCCTCGCCGTGCCGGTTGTAGGTGCGGTGGTCGTCGGCCGGGAAGACCGTGTCCTTGGTGTAGCGGCCGGACAGCAGGCCGGAGGCGAGGGGGACGCGGGCGATGATGCCCACGCCGGCCTCGGCGGCGGCCGGCAGGACCTGCTCCAGGGGCTTGAGCCGCAACGCGTTGAGGATGATCTGCACGCTGGCGACGCCCGGGCGGGCGATCGCGGTCAGCGCCTCCTCGCAGGTCTCGACGCTGACGGCGTAGGCCGCGATGCGCTGCTCCTCGACGAGGGTGTCGAGGGCGTCGAAGACGGCGTCCGAGGAGTAGACGGCGGTCGGCGGGCAGTGCAGCTGCACGAGATCGAGGGTGTCGACGCCCAGGTTGGCCCGGGAACGGTCGTTCCAGGCACGGAAGTTGTCCAGGACGTAGTTCTCGGGGACCTGGGCGACCCGGCGGCCCATCTTCGTGGCGACGAAGATCCCGGCGTCCGGGCGCTCCCGCAGGTAGCGGCCGATCAGCTGCTCGCTGCGTCCGTCGCCGTAGACGTCCGCCGTGTCGAAGAGGGTCACGCCCTCCGCCACGGCCGCGTCGAGGACGGCGAGTGCGTCCTCCTCACGGACCTCGCCCCAGTCGGCGCCCAGCTGCCAGGTGCCGAGACCCACGACGGACACCTTGCGGCCCGTCCTGCCCAATACGCGCTGCTCCATGCCTTCGATGCTAGTCGCTGCCCCGCCGCCCGCCGCCGACGGGGCAGGGGCTACCGGCGGGCGGCGCCCGCCAGGTGGCGGCGGACGGCGCGGGCCGCGTGGTGGCCCGACATGCCGTGGACACCGGGGCCGGGCGGGCTGGCGGAGGAGCAGAGGAAGACCCCGGGGCGCGAGGTGGCGTAGGGGTTCCACCTCACCTTGGGGCGGAAGGCCATCTGCAGGCCGGCGAAGGCGCCGCTGCCGATGTCGCCGCCGACGTAGTTCTCGTTGCGGGCGGCGAGTTCGGCCGGGCCGCTGACCGCCCGGGCGAGGACGAGGTCCCGGAAACCGGGGGCGAAGCGCTCGATCTGCCGCTCGACGGCCTCGGTGGCGTCGCCGCGCCAGCCGTTGGGCACGTGTCCGTACACCCAGAAGACGTGCTTGCCCTCGGGGGCGCGCCCCGGGTCGACGACCGTGGGCTGGGCGGTGATGAGGAACGGGGTCTGCGGCGGGCGGCCGCGCACCGCCCGGTTCAGGGCGTCGCCGATCTCCGCGAAGCTCGGCCCGATGTGCACGGTGCCGGCCCGCCGGGGCTCGGCGGCGGTCCAGGGCACGGGGCCGTCGAGGGCGTAGTCGATCTTCCAGACCGCGGGGCCGTAGCGGTAGTTCCGGTACGCGTCGCCGAGCCCGGCGATACGCGCCAGCGCGGTCGGCGAGGTGTCGAAGACGTACGCCCGGGCCGGCGGCAGCTCGTCGAGCTTGCGGACCATGACGCCGGTGTGGATGGTGCCGCCGAGCAGCCGCAGGTAGGAGGCGAGGGCGTCGGCGATCGACTGGGAGCCGCCGCGCGGGACCGGCCAGCCGACCTCGTGGCCGGAGACGGCGAACAGCAGCGCCGTCGCGCCGGTGAGCGGGCTGGTCAGCGGCGCGATGGCGTGGGCGGCGAGACCGGCCAGCAGCCCGCGCGCCTTCTCGTCGCGGAACAGCCGGGCGAGCACGGCCACCGGCGGCAGCCCGGTCAGCCCGAAGCCCGCGAAGCGCAGCGGGTCGCTCGGCAGTCCCCGCCACTGGGGGCGCAGGAAGTCGTGGGCGAGGGTGTCCCAGCGGCCGACGTACGGGGCCAGGAGCCGGCGGTAGGTGCCCGCGTCGCGCGGTCCGAGCGAGGCGGCGGTCGCGCCGACGGTGCGGGCCAGGACCGCCGCGGTGCCGTCGTCGAAGGGGTGCGCGAGCGGCAGCTCGGGGTGGAGCCACTGCAGTCCGTGCTCGGCGAGCGGCATCGCGTTGAACGCGGGCGAGCCGGCGCCGAACGGGTGCACGGCGGAGCAGGGGTCGTGGCGGAAGCCCGGCAGCGTCAGTTCCTCGGTGCGGGCGCCGCCGCCGACGTGGTCGGCGGCCTCGAAGAGCTCCACGGAGTGCCCGGCCCGGGCGAGTTCGACCGCGGCGGTCAGGCCGTTGGGCCCGCCGCCGACGAGGATGACGTCCGTGACGTGTGCCCTGCTCATCGGTCACCCGCCATGAGGTCGACGACCCGTCGCGCGGTCGCCTCGTCGCGCGCCACGGAGAAGGGGAAGGCGTTGCCGCCGCCGATCCGGAAGGGCACGCCCCCGGCGGTGACGCTGGCGCCGCCGGCCTCGGCCACGAGCAGCACGCCCGCCGCGTGGTCCCAGGGCGATTCCCAGGTGAAGGCGACGGCGTCGATGGCGCCCCGGGCGACCTCCAGGTAGTCCAGCCCGGCGCAGGTGCACTGGCGGGCCTCGACGCCGTCGGTGCCGAGCCCCTCGAACCGGCGCCGCTCCTGTTCGTCGAGGAAGGCGAACTGCGAGGTGGCGACCTTGAGCGCGGCCCCGCCGGAGTCGCCGGCGGTGCGGATCGGCTCGCCGTTGAGCCGGGCGATCCCGCCGCGGCGGGCGGTGGCCATCAGGTCCAGGCGCGGCACGTACGTCCAGGAGGCGTGGACCTCGCCGCCGTGGGCGAGGGCGACGAGCGTGGCGAACTCGGGCCTGCCGGCGACGAAGTTGGCGGTGCCGTCCACAGGGTCGACGATCCACACCGGGTCGTCGCCGCCGATGCGGCGCAGGATGCCCGGGTCGGCGTGCACCGCCTCCTCCCCCACCACGACGGAACCGGGCAGCAGCGCCGGCAGCTCCCGCGCGAGCCGCAGTTCCGCCTCGCGGTCGGCGACGGTGACCAGGTCCCCCGGTCCGGTCTTGTGGCTGATGTCGCCGGCGCCCAGCTGTCGCCAGCGCGGCACGACCTCCGCCTCGGCGGCCGCGCGCACGGTGTCCTCGACGGCCTTGAAGAGTGCGTCATCGATCACTCCTCCATCAGACCAGATCGGCCGCGGCGCCGCGCACCCGCCGTGGCTTTGGCGGGTTCACGCCGTCCGCGCGGCGGGTCCCGCCTTCCGCATCAGGGCGGTGTACAGCACGAACGAGGTGACCAGGCCCACCGCCCAGCCGTAGTCCGCGAGCGGCTTCAGCAGCGGGATCAGTCCGTCGACGGGGAACGGACCCTGCTTGCGGCCCTCGGCGTCGACGGTGGAGTACGAGCCGCCGACCGCGAGCAGGCCGCCCATGAAGAGGGCGAGCACCGCCCGCCAGTTCCAGCCACGGCGGTACCAGTAGCGCCCGGCACCCGCCTCGTACAGCTCCGGCAGCGCCAAGTGCGTGCGCCGCACGACCCAGTAGTCCGCGATGAGGACGCCGGCCACGGTGCCGAGGACGCCGCCGACCACGCCCAGCCAGGTGAAGATGTACAGCTCGGGGGTGGAGGTCAGTTTCCAGGGGAAGATCAGCACCCCCACGACGCCGGTGATCAGCGCGCCGGTGCGGAAGTCGACGTGCCGGGGCGCGAGGTTGGACAGGTCGTACGCCGGGGAGACCACGTTGGCCGCGATGTTGACGCTGAGGGTGGCCACCAGCACCGTGACCAGGGCGTAGAGCAGCCCGAGGACGTTGTCGGTCTTGCCGGCCAGCTCGACCGGGTCCCAGATGGCCTCGCCGTAGACCGCCTGGGAGCCGGAGGTGACGAGCACCGACAGGACGGCGAAGAGGGTCATCGTGGTCGGCAGGCCGAGCGTCTGGCCCCAGACCTGGGCACGCTGCCCGGCACCGAAGCGGGTGAAGTCGGGGATGTTGAGGGAGAGCGTCGACCAGAAGCCGATCATGCCCATGAGGGCGGGGAAGAAGACCTTCCAGAAGTCCCCGCCCCAGCCCAGTTCCGAGGGCTGGTCCAGCAGGTGGCCGAGGCCGCCCGCCTTGTTCGTGATCCAGACCAGCAGGACGACGGCGCCGACGAGGACGAAGGGCGCGGCCCAGTTCTCGAACCGGCGGAGCGTCTCCATGCCCCGGTAGATGATCGCCAGTTCCAGCGCCCAGAAGGCGAGGAAGCAGACCCACAGCGTCCACGGGTAGCCCGCGACGTGCGCGGCGCCCGCCCAGCCGCCCCAGATCTTGCCCAGCAGGACGAAGATGCCCTGGCCGCCGATCCAGGTCTGGATGCCGAACCAGGCGCAGGCCACGGCGGCGCGCAGCAGCGCCGGGAGGTTCGCGCCGCGCACCCCGAACGAGGAACGCGCCAGCACCGGGAAGGGGATGCCGTACTTGGGGCCGGCGTGGCCGGTGAGCAGCATCGGCACCAGCACGATGACGTTGGCGAGGGCGATGGTGAACACCGCCTGCTTCCAGTCCATGCCGAGGGCGACCAGGCCCGAGGCGAGGGTCCAGGACGGGATGTTGTGCGCCATCCCGATCCACAGCGCGGTGAAGTTGTAGGTGGTCCAGTGCCGTTTGGCGATGGGAATCGGCAGCAGGTCCTGGTTGGCGTACGGGCCGTGCGGGACGGCCGCGTCGAGTCGGAGCTCGACGCGGCCGTCGGGGTGCGTGATCTGGGCGGGCGGCGTGGGGGCCGTCATGGGCGCGGTGCTCCCCCTCAGCCGCGGAGTACGGGGATGACGGCGGAGCCGTAGGCGTCGATGGTGGACTCCTTGGCGTCGTGCATGTCGTAGACCGCGAACTGGTCGACGCCGAGGGCCTTGAGGGCGCGCAGCTTCTCGACGTGGCGCTCCGGGGTGCCCAGGAGGCAGAAGCGGTCGACGATCTCGTCGGGGACGAACGCGGTGTCGGGGTTCCCCGAGCGGCCGTGGTGGGAGTAGTCGTAGCGCTGGCGGGCCTTGATGTAGTCGGTGAGTGCGTCGGGCACGGAGGCGGAGTGCTCGCCGTACTTGGAGACGAGGTCGGCGACGTGGTTGCCGACCATGCCGCCGAACCAGCGGCACTGCTCGCGGGCGTGGGCCAGCGCCTGCGGGGAGTCGTCCTCGGTGACGTACGCCGGAGCCGCCACGCACACCTTCACCTCGGCCGGATCCCGGCCGGCGGCGACCGCGGCGTCCCTGACGGCCTTGACCATCCACTCCGTCAGATAGACGTCGGCGAGCTGCAGGATGAACCCGTCCGCCTTCGCCCCGGCGATCGCCAGCGCCTTGGGCCCGTACGCCGCCATCCACACCGGGAGTTCGGCACCGGGCCGCACCCACGGGAACTTCACCACCGCCCCGCTGCCGAGGTCGGCCTCCCGGCCCTCGGCGAGCTCGCGGATGACGTGCATCGCCTCCTCGATGCGCGCGAGGGTGTTGGGCTTGCGGCCCGCGACCCGCATCGCCGAGTCGCCCCGGCCGATGCCGCAGATCGTCCGGTTGCCGAACATCTCGTTCAGCGTGGCGAAGGTCGAGGCGGTCACCTCCCAGGTACGGGTGCCCGGATTGGTGACCATGGAGCCGACGACCATCCGCTCCGTCCGCGCCAGGATCTGGCTGTAGATGACGAACGGCTCCTGCCACAGCACGGTCGAGTCGAAGGTCCAGCCGTGGGTGAAGCCGTTGCGCTCCGCGCGCCGCATCAGCTCCACGACCCCCGCAGCGGGCGGGTCCGTCTGCAGGACGAGTCCGAAGTCCATGGCTCTGCTCCCTGGGGTGGCTAGACGAGGTACTGGCAGGTCTCGCGGGTCTGGTAACGGCCGTGGCCGGCCCGGCCCAGGTAGCGGTCCTGGTCGACGACGACCGTGCCGCGGGACATCACGGTGCGGGCCTTGCCGCGCAGGCGTTTGCCCTCGTAGGCGGAGTAGTCCACGTTCATGTGGTGGGTGGCGGCGGACACGACCTGCTCCGCGCCCGGGTCGTAGATCACGATGTCGGCGTCCGCGCCCGGCGCGATGGTGCCCTTGCGCGGGTAGAGGCCGAACATCCGCGCCGGCGTCGCGCAGGCGATCTCGATCCACCGGCGGCGGCTGATCTGACCGTCCACCACGGCCTGGTGCAGCAGGTCCATCCGGTTCTCCACCCCCGGCAGCCCGTTGGGGATCTTCGAGAAGTCACCCCGGCCCAGCTCCTTCTGCCCCACGAAGCAGAACGGGCAGTGGTCCGTCGACACCACCTGCAGGTCGTTGGTCCGCAGGGCCCGCCAGAGAACCGCCTGGTGCTCCTTCGGGCGCAGCGGCGTGGAACACACGTACTTGGCGCCCTCGAAGTCCGGCTCCGCGAGGTTGTCCGTGGACAGGAACAGATACTGCGGACACGTCTCTCCGAAGACGTTCAGCCCCTCGTCCCTGGCGAGGGCGATCTGTTCGACCGCCTGCTGGGCGGAGACGTGCACGACGTAGAGCGGGGAGCCCGCGACCTGAGCGAGCCGGATGGCGCGGTGGGTCGCCTCGGCCTCGAGGAGGGCGTGCCGTACCTCGCCGTGGTAGCGGGGGTCGGTCCGGCCCGCCGCCAGGGCCTGTTCGACCAGGACGTCGATGGCGATGCCGTTCTCGGCGTGCATCATGATCAGGCCGCCGTTGTCGGCGCCGCGCTGCATGGCCCGCAGGATCCTGCCGTCGTCGCTGTAGAAGACCCCGGGGTAGGCCATGAACAGCTTGAAGGAGGTGACGCCCTCCTCGACGAGGATGTCCATCTCCTTGAGGGTGTCCTCGTTGACGTCGGAGAGGATCATGTGGAAGCCGTAGTCGATCGCGCACTGCGCGTCGGCCTTGGCGTGCCAGCCGTCGAGTCCGGCACGCAGCGACTCGCCGACCGACTGGACGGCGAAGTCCACGATCGTCGTCGTACCGCCCCAGGCGGCGGCCCGGGTGCCGGTCTCGAAGGTGTCGGAAGCATGGGTGCCGCCGAAGGGCAGCTCCATGTGGGTGTGCACGTCGACGCCGCCCGGGATGACGTACTTCCCGGTCGCGTCGATGACGCGGTCGGCGGACGCGGTCCAGCCCCGTGCCGGGTCGGAGTCGTGCGACGCGAGGGCGGCGACCCTGCCCCCCTCGACGAGGACGTCCGCGTGGACCTCCTCCGCGGCGGTGACGACCAGTCCGCCCCGGATGACGATGCGGCTCATGCTCCCACTCCTTCCAATGGCTGAGGGCGGGGTCCCCGGAAACCTCGATGCCATGTCGGAACGGCTCTACGCACGTAGACCCCGCCATGGTGGAAAACGTATGACCGGTCACCCACGGTGGCAATACCGCTGCTCTCCATCTACGGGGACGATCGCTGCGACCCCGCACCCCCGTACGGCGAACGCTCACAATATGCCATGAACCGGGCGTTCGGGTCTGTAGGTGACGAGGTGTGAAATCGCGTTGCCCCGGCCGCGGTGGCACGGCGACGATGGGCGCATGGAGGATCCCGTATGCGGCTGAGGCTGCGTCACTTCCGTCCGCGCACCGGCCCGGTGGAGCACCGGATCGTGCAGCCCTGGCATCCCCCGCGCCACACGGCCCTCACCGACCCGGCCGGGTACGGCTTCCTGGTCGGCGACCATGCGGGGCTCTCGGCGCTGGCCGGGCTGTTCTCCTTCGCGGCGTGCTCGCGGCGCACCGTCGTCCACGTGCCGCTGCGCCGCGGAGTCCCTCTGGACGAGGAGGCGTACCTGGAGGCGGCCGGCGGCCGCGTCGACCTCGTCCTCGTCCATCACTCGCTGGGCCTGCGGGTGAGCGAGTGGCCCCGGCTGCGCCGCCGGCTGACCGGCGGGGTGCCCCTGACGGTCCGTACCGACGAGGCGCGCACGGCGCGCGACGCCGACGCCTGGTGGCAGGGGTACGGCCACGCGGACTCCCGTGACCGGCTGCGGCCTGTCGGGCACGCCCGGACGCTGTTCCTCGTCGGCGGCCGCGGCACCTTCTCCTGCGCCGCCACGCAGCTGGCGTGGGCGGCCGGTCAGGGGCCGCGCAAGAAGGGCGTGGTGAAGGGGCGCATGGCCCTGGTCGAACAGCTCACTCCTCTGCTGGAGTCCGCGGGCCGCGGGCGCGGGCCCGAACTCGACGTCGCCTTCAAGGCGTACCCGCCGTACGCCCACTTCCGCAGGCCGGGCCGTCCGCGGCAGCGGGCCGGCACCCCGGCGCCCTCCCCCGCCGCCACCGGACCACGGGCGGCGGGCCCATGAGGTTCGCGACGTTCAACGTGCTGCACGGCCTGCCGATCAGTGACGGCAGACCGGCCCCCTTCCCCGGCGGTGACGCCGGGGAACCCCTCGCGCGGGCCGTCGCGTCCCTGGACGCCGACGTCCTCGCGCTGCAGGAGCTGGACCGCTTCCAGGAACGGTCCGGCCGGGTGGACCAGGCAGCGGCCGCCGCCGCGGCGTCGGGCGCCCGGGACTGGCGCTACGCGTCGGCGGTGCATGGCAGCTCGGTGCCGGGCAGGGGCTGGGTGCCCGATCCGGCCGAGCCCGGGCTGCGCGTCTACGGTCCGCGGGACGCGGCCGACGGCGACGGCCCGCCGTCGCACGGGACAGCCCTGGCCACCCGGCTTCCCGTACGGGAGTGGCGGGCCCGGCGGCTGTCCCCCTCGCCCGTCGGGCTGCCCCTGCGGGTGCCCGGACTCGCCGGGCTCCGGATGATGACCGACCAGCCGCGCTGCGCCCTGGCCGCCGTCCTGGAGGGCGCGCGCGGGCCGTTCACGGTGGTCGCGGTGCACCTGTCGTTCGTCCCCGGCTGGAACGTGGGCCAGTTGGTGGCGGTCCGCCGCTGGATCGCCGGCCTGCCCCGGCCCCACCTGCTCCTGGGCGACCTCAACCTGGTGGGCCCGGTGCCGCCGCTGGCGCTGGGCGGGGCCTGGCGGGCGCTCGCCCGTACGCGCACCTACCCCTCGCACCGTCCCCTGGTGCAGTTCGACCACGTACTGGCGGCGGGCATCGGGCGGGCCGCCGTGCGCTCCGCGGCGGCGCCGGCCGTGCCGGTCTCCGACCACCGGCCGCTCGTCGTCGACCTGGAGCTCTGACGGCATCGCGCGGGCCGGGCCAAGGACCCGGTCCACGCGATGTCGTGACGTCCCCTCAGGCCGGGCCGTCGCCCAGCTCGCTCTGCGCCTGCTTGAGCGCCGCCTCCAGGATCGAGGCGCCCTCCTCCGCCTCGGCGACGGTCAGGGAGAGCGGCGGGGCGATGCGCAGCGCGTCGCCGGCCCGGCCGCCCTTGCCGATCAGCAGACCGCCCTCACGCGCCGCCTCGAGGACGACGCCCGCCGCGGCCGGCGACGCCAGTTCGAGGCCGAGCATCAGCCCGCGGCCGCGCACCTCGCGCACCACCGGGAGCCCGGCCGAGATGGCCTCCAGCCGCGACCTGAGCAGACCGCCCACGCGCCGCGCGTTGCCCTGCAGGTCGTGGTCGAGGAGGTACTGGAGGTTGGCCAGCGCGCCCGCCGTGGTGATGGGGCTGCCGCCGAAGGTGGAGATGGAGTTGGCGGTGAGGCAGTCCATCACCTCGGCGCGGGCGACGACGCCGCCCATCGACAGCCCGTTGCCGACGCCCTTGGCGAAGGTCAGGATGTCCGGCGGGCCGGAACCCTCGTGCGCCTGCCAGCCCCAGAAGTGCTCACCGGTCCGTCCCCATCCGGTCTGCACCTCGTCGGTGATCCACAGGATGCCGTGCCGGTCGAGGACCTCCTTGAAGGCGGCCAGCAGCCCGTCGGGACCCGAGGTGAAGCCCCCGACGCCCTGGACCGGTTCGGCGATCAGGGCGGCGACCTGGCCGTTGGCCTGGCCGAGGATGTCCTCCAGGTCCGCCACGCACGCGGCCGTGAACTCGGCGTCGGACAGGTGCGCGTAAGGGCCGCGGTGGCGGACGCCGCCGTGCACGTACAGCGTCTGGAGCGGTGACAGGCTCGTCGGCGACCAGGAGGTGTTGCCGGTGATGCCGATCGCGGAGAAGGAACGTCCGTGGTAGCTGTTGCGCAGCGCCAGGATCTGGTTGGACTTCCGGTAGGTGGTGGCGAGCAGCAGCGCGGTGTCGTTCGCCTCGGTGCCGGAGGTGGTGAAGAAGACCCGGGCGTCCGGGATGCCCGACAGCCGGGCGATGCGCTCGGCGAGGTCGACGGCCTGGGAGCTCAGGTAGAGCGTGGAGGAGTGCAGGATCCTCCCGGCCTGCTCGCGGATCGCCGCGGTGACCTCCGGCAGGGCGTGCGCGGTCATGGTGGTGAGGATGCCGCCGAAGAAGTCGAGGTACTGGCGGCCCTCGGCGTCCCAGACGTGGCGGCCCTCGCCGTGGGTGATCTCGATGGGCTCCCGGTAGTACGTCGCGAGCCACTGCGGCATCACGGCCCGGTGGCGGGAGAGGAGCGCGGCGTGCGGGTTCTCGGTGATGGTCATGGACGTGTTCACGCCTCCGTCAGAGTGCCGTAGGCGTCAGGGCGGCGGTCCCGGTAGAAGGCCCACTGCTGGCGCACCGCGGGGATCAGGTCGAAGTCCAGGTCACGCACGATCAGCTGTTCCTCCTTGTCGGAGGCGACGTCGCCCACGAACTGGCCCCGCGGGTCGACGAAGTAGGACGTGCCGTAGAAGTCGTTGTCGCCGTAGACCGGTTCCTGGCCGACCCGGTTGATGGCGGCGACGAAGTACTCGTTGGCGACGGCCGCGGCCGGCTGCTCCAGCTGCCACAGGTAGGAGGAGAGCCCGCGGTGGGTCGCCGAGGGGTTGTAGACCAGCTGTGCTCCCGCGAGGCCGAGCGCACGCCAGCCCTCCGGGAAGTGGCGGTCGTAGCAGATGTAGACGCCGACCTTGCCGACGGCCGTGTCGAACACCGGCCAGCCCAGGTTGCCGGGCTTGAAGTAGTACTTCTCCCAGAAGCCCTTGACCTGCGGGATGTGGTGCTTGCGGTACTTGCCGAGATAGCTGCCGTCGGCGTCGATCACCGCGGCGGTGTTGTAGTAGAAGCCGTCCTGCTCGATCTCGTAGACCGGCACCACCGTCACCATGCCCGTCTCCCGGGCGAGGGTCCGCATGCGCTGCACGGTCGGGCCGTCCGGCACCCGCTCGGCCCACCGGTAGTTCTCGGCCTCCTGCACCTGGCAGAAGTACGGGGAGTTGAACACCTCCTGGAAGCCGATCACCTGGGCGCCCCGCGCGGCCGCCTCGCGGGCGTGCTCCTCGTGCTTCGCGATCATCGACTCGGTGTCACCGGTCCACGTCGCCTGGACGAGCGCGGCGCGTACGACATTGGGCATGACAGCTCCTTTGACGCGAGGTCACGCCGGAACGGCGGGCTGGTCTACGCACGTAGATCCGGCGCTGGGACGAACGTAAGAGCCCACAGCCCACTGTGGCAATACCGGCGCCGTTACTCAACGAAGCCGATCAGATTTCGCGGTCGGGCAGACCCGCTCGGCGCAGTGCGGCGGCCACGTCGCGGCGTTTGGAGACCGACACCAGCCCCGCCGCGTCCAGGAGCGGGCCGACGAGCCCGGCGCCCTCGCGGACGATGCCGGCGGCCGCCTCCGGGCTGCGGGCGCGGACGAGGGCGGCCAGGAGGCTCAGCGCGGCGTCCCGGTGGCCGGCGTCGAGGAGGGCCTCGGCGGTCGCGGCGACCTCGGCGGCGGGCCTGGCGGCCGCCTGGTGCAGCAGGGTCCGCCGGTCGTCGCCGCGGCCGGCGGAGTCCAGGGCGGTCGCGGCGGCCGCCAGACGCCGCGGGGGCTGTGCGGCCAGCTCCCACAGCAGGGTGGCCACGTCCGCGGCCAGTCCCGACCGCTCCAGCGCGGCCGCGAGCTCGGGGACGTCCTCGGGCGGGCCCGCCACGGCCTCGCTCATCAGCACGTACGCCTCGCCGGTGCGGCCGGTGCGGCGCAGTTCCGCCATACGTGCCGCGGCCAGCCGCGCGGCCTCCCTGCGGGCGTGCGCCTCACGGACGTCGGTGCGCGGCTGCCCGGCCTCGCGGGTGCCGGGCGTCTCACGGCCCGCCGCGCCGGCGAAGCGCGCTCCGCGGGGACCTGGGGCGGCGCCGCCCTCCGGTGCCGCGACGACGGGCGGCGCGACAGGGGCTGCGGCCGCCTCGGCCTCGGGTGCGCCGGCGAAGCGGGCACCGCCGTACCGCGCTCCACCGCGGGGGCGCTGCCTGCGCCCACGGGCGGAGGGCCGGTGGGCCGTCCCGGGCTGGGCGGCGTCGTCGTCACCACGGCCGGGTGCGGCGGCCGGAGCGTCCTCGTCCGGGGGCGGGGACGCGGCCGGGGCGCGGGGTGCCGGCACGCGGGAGGCCGGGGCCGTCTGCGGGCGGAACCAGCCCTCGGGAACGACGGGGCGGGAGCGGACCGCGTCCAGGCGCGCCTGGAACTCCGCGCAGCGCGCGACGGCCCGTTCGCGGTCGTCGCGGGCCCAGGCGAGCTCGTTGCCGAGGCGCTCCGCCTCGGCGGGGGTGGCGGCCGCACGCAGCGCGGCGGCGACGTCGCGCTCGTGCAGCACCGCGTACCGGCGTTCCCTGGATAAGGCGTCCAGTCGCGTGCTCAGCGCCGCCTCGCCGCCCGGTGCGGCGTCATGGGCGGCGACGGCGGCGGCGTGCAGTCTGCGGGCGGGCTCGGCCGCCGCCTCCTCCGGGTGGGTGCCGCGCGCGGCGGCGGCGTGCTGGAGCAGGGAGAGGACGACGTCCCACGGCGGGACGTCGGACCCGTCGAGCCAGGCCCTGACGCCTTCGGGATCGCGTTCGGCGAAGACCGCGTACCAGCCGGGCGTGTCGCCCACCGCGCCGACGAGCCCCCGGAGGTACCGGGCGAACTCGTCGACCGAGCCGATGACCTGGCTGCGCGCCCCGCGTTCCACGCTCGCTCCTCCCTGCCCGCCGCCCGGCGGCGGAAGCGTGTGGTCCGCACGGCATTCGACACCCGTCGTGTTACGGCGGCGCTACGGAGAGTTTTCACGCAGGGGGCGGAGGTTGCACGGGCGCCCGGACCCCGCGCGGAGGCACGGCGGTGCGCCCCCTCACCGGCGGCCCGGCACCAGGGCGTCCCCGGGCCTCAGGACGGGGCCGCCTCCGGGTGGTGACGGCGGTAATGGCGTGCGACACGGGCGCGGTTGCCGCAGGACGGCTTGCACCACTCCTGGCGGCCGTGGGACTTCACGAAGTACCGGACGCAGCGGGGCGCGGTGCAGGCCCGCAGCCGTTCGCGCTCGGGTCCTGCGAGGAAGCCGACGGCGGCGCGGGCGAGTTCGGCGACGACCCGGGCGGCGGGGTCGTCACCCTCCGCCGCGGGCACGAGGCGGGCCACGGGCGCCTCCTCCGCTTCCCACACAAGCCGGGGCACGACGGGGACCCGCGCCGCGGCGGCGTTGAGGTGCGCGAGGGCCTGCTCGGCGGGCGTCAGGCGCCGAGCGTCGGCGGAGCTGGGCTGTGCCGGCGCCACGGCGCGGGCGAAGAGGGCGCGCACGGCGCGGCGGAGGGCGAGGACATCGGCGAGCGCGGCGCCGTCCGCGGTGAAGTCTCCGTAGTCGGGGACGTGTTCGCGGACCCAGGCCGTGAGCGCGGAGGGATCGACGAGGTCGTCGGCGACCCCTCCGTCGCCGTCGTGCCGGATGGTGCTCACCAGTTCCAGGGCCAGGTAGCGCTCCACAGCGCCCCTCCTCTTGATCGTCCGCCGGCCGCACCCTACCGTTCTAATGGCAGAAGAGTAATCAAGCATTAAGCCTGGAGGGGAGCGGCCCATGCTGCTGGCTCACATCAGCGATCTGCATCTGGACGGCACCGAACGCTCGACGGAGCGCGCCACCCGCGTCATGTCCTATCTGCGCGGGCTCCCGCGGCCGCCGGACGCGCTGCTGGTCACCGGCGACATCGCCGACCACGGCGCCCCGGCCGAGTACGAGGAGGCCGTCCGGATCCTCGACGCGCCCTTCCCGGTCCTTCCCTGTCCGGGCAACCACGACCGGCGGGCCGCCTACCGCAAGGCGCTGCTGGGCGAGGCCGAGGAGACGGGACCGGTGAACCGGGCGCACCTCGTGGCCGGGACCGCGGTCCTGATGTGCGACTCGACGATCCCGGGCGAGGACGACGGCCTCCTCGACGAGGAGACCCTGGGGTGGGTGTCCGCGACCCTGGGCGGGCTGGCCCCCGGCACCCCGGCGCTGCTGGCCTTCCACCATCCGCCCGTCGCCCTGCACCATCCGCTGCCCGACGGCTACCGGCTCGGCCGGCCCGCGGCCCTGGAGGAACTGCTGTCCGCGCACCCGGAGGTGGTCGCCGTCCTGACCGGGCACGCGCACACGCCCGCCGCCACCACCTTCGGCGGGCGGCCGCTGATCGCCGCGCCCGGGGTGACGTGGACGCTGCGCATGCCGTGGGAGGGCGAGCAGGACGGCTCGGTGGCCGACCGCTCGGCGCCGCCCGGCGTCGCCTTCCATGTGCTGGACGACGAGCGGCGCCTGACGACCCACTACCGCGTGGTGCTCTGAACCACCATCGCCGAGCCGCCGCCGCGGCGCACCGTCTCGGCGGCGGCGAGCCAGCGGCCGTCCGGCAGCCGCTGCACGCCGGTCGTGGCGCCGATCTCACCCGCGTCGGCGAAGCTGTGCCCGATGTCCTTCAGCTCCGCCGCCACGTCGCTCGCGAGGAAGGCGGGCTCGACCTGGGTGGCCGCGGCATTGCGCTGGCTGGCACGCGGCGCGGCGATCGCGTCCACCAGCGGCATGCCGCGGTCGACGTGCTCGGTGAGCACCTGCAGCACGGTGGTGATGATCGTGGCGCCGCCGGGCGAGCCCAGCGCGAAGTCGACACGGCCGTCCTTGAGCACGATCGTCGGCGACATCGAGGAGCGGGGCCGCTTCCCGGGGCCCGGCAGGTTCGGGTCGTGGACGGCGGGACTGGCCGGGACGAACGAGAAGTCGGTCAGCTCGTTGTTCAGCAGGAAACCGCGCCCGGGGACGGTGATCGCGCTGCCGCCGGTCTGCTCGATCGTCAACGTGTACGCGACGACGTTGCCCCACTTGTCGGCGACCGTGAGGTGCGTGGTGCTCTCGCCCTCGTACGTCGTCGGGGCGGCCTTGCCGCCACTGGCGCAGCGCGCCGGGTGGTACGGGTCCCCCGGGGCGACCGGGCTGGTCAGCACCGCGTCGTCCTTGATCAGGCAGGCCCGGGAGTCGGCGAACTTCCGGGACAGCAGCCCCGAGGTCGGGACCTTCTCGAAGGCCGGGTCGCCGACCCAGCGACCGCGGTCGGCGAACGAGATCCGGCTCGCCTCGAGGAAGCGGTGCAGGTACTGCGCCTCGGACAGCCGCGAGAGCCTGCCGGTGCGCTCCAGGATGTTCAGCGCCTCGCCCACCGTGGTGCCGCCGGAGGAGGAGGGGGCCATGCCGTAGACGTCCAGACCGCGGTACGAGACGCGGGTGGGGCTCTGCGGCTTGGCCTTGTAGGCCTTGAGGTCCGCCGTCGTGAGGTCGCCCGGGCGGACGACGCGGGTCGCCGCCGGGTCCACCGGCGGCTTGCGCACGGTGTTCACGATGTCGGCGCCTATGCCGCCGCTGTAGACGGCGGAGACGCCCTTGCGGCCCAGCTCCGCGTAGGTGCGGGCGAGATCGGGGTTCTTGAGGGTGGAGCCGACGGCGGGCGGTTGCCCGCCGGGCAGGAAGAGCGCCGCGGTGGCCGGGAAGTCCTTGAAGCGCGCCTGATTGGCCTCCGTCTGGCTGCGGAAGGTCGCGTCCACGGCGAAGCCGTCGTGCGCGAGGCGCTCGGCCGGCCCCAGCACGTCCCGCAGGCTGCGGCTGCCCCAGGACCGCAGGGCGGTGTCCCAGGTCGCGGGCGTGCCGGGAACGCCGACGCTCAGACCGCTGGTGACGGCGTCGTTGAAGGGAAGGGGTTGCCCGTTCTCGACGAAGAGCTTGTCGGTGGCGCTCCTGGGGGCCGTCTCACGGCCGTCGATGGTGTGGACCTTGCGGTGCTTGGCGTCGTAGTAGACGAAGTAACCGCCGCCGCCGACTCCCGCGGAGTACGGCTCGGTGACACCCAGGGCGGCCGCGGTGGCGACCGCGGCGTCCACGGCGTTCCCCCCGCGCCGCAGCACCTCGATGCCCGCGGCGGAAGCGTCGGCGTCGACACTGGAGACCGCGCCCCCGTAGCCGACGGCGAGCGGGACCTTGGCGGGCGTGGCGTCCCGTGCGCGGGCGTCCACCCCTGGCGGGGCCGCGGCCACCGACAACGCGGCGGTGGCGGTTACGGCGAGCAGCGACAGACTCCGTACAGCGTGACGACGCATACGTGGACCTCCACTGGGGCGACCGTCCGGGCAGCCTAACCCCACCCTGCCTTTCTCGTCAGGAACGCCTCAACTACCATCCCGGCCCATGAGCGACGACGTGCGCAACATCCTCCTGGGACTGGCCGCGAGCGGTATCAGCGCCGCGCTGGGCTGGTTCGTCCGCACGTACCTGTGGCGGCGCAAGCTGCACCGCAAACAGCGTTTCTTCGGGCTGCCCTCCGGCTCGGAGTGCCTGATGGTGATCAACCGCGATCCGGGCTCGACGCGGGGATGGAGCGTGGCGCGCCATGACGTCTTCGCGCTGATCGAACTGTCCGCGCTGATCAAGGAGTGCGCTGCGCACGCCGAGATCCTGCCCCACGACACCGCGTGGCAGGGCTTCGGCGCGCGCACGGAGTTCTGCATCGGCGGTCCCATATCCAACCATCGCATGGCGGCGCACCTGCGCTCCATGCTGCCCGGTTTCCAGGTCAACGACTTCACCGGGCCCGTCGAGGACCAGGGCGCGCTGACCGTGGGCGGCGAGACCTACCGCATGGAGAAGGGCAAGGTGGAGTATGTCTTCCTGGCCCGGCTGGCCGCCGACGAGAACACCGGGAACAACCGCCCGGTCTTCCTCGCCTCCGGCCAGCGCGGGGTGACCAACCAGGCCGCCGTGCGCTACCTCGCCCGCCACTACCTGCGGCTGTCCCGCAAGTACGGAGTGGACGGCACCTTCTGCCTGCTGCTGAAGGTCGTCAACTCCGACGCCTACGGACCCGATGTGGTGGAGGTCGTCGCCGACGTCACCCGTGAGGCCAGGACCCCCGCCAGTCGCCCGGTGGCCGTCGCCGCGGAGTGACGGGCCCGGCGCCGGACGGGCGGCCGCGGGGGCACGGGCCCCCGCGGCCCCGTCATATGCGGCCGCGGACGCAGAGCCGGTCCAGGACGGCGGCGGCCATGGCCTTCTCACCCAGCGCGTTGGGGTGGGCGGGCGCGGCCGGAGCGGCGGGTGTGAGCGGCTCGATCCAGCGGACGCCCGGGGCCGTGCACATGTCGTGGCCGACGGTCGGGGTGTAGGTGTCGACATAGGTCGCGTGGGCGGCCTTGGCACGCCGGGCCAGCATGGCGTTGAGCCGCTTCTCGGTGTCCCGGAGGTAGGCGAAGTCCCCGTCGGCGAAGGGCACGGCCGGGCGGCAGCCGACGCCGCTGTCGGGGAGCAGCGCCGGGTAGCCGACGACCACGACACGGGCCCGCGGCGCGCGGTGGTGGATGGCGTCGAGCACGGCGTCGATCTTCGGCGCCGTCGCCTCCACGGCGGCCCGCAACTGGTCGGTGCCGCCGGCCGAGTAGTACTTCTGGCAGGGATTGCCGGTCGGGTCGGAGACCGCGGCGCCCGCGCAGGTGCGGATGATGCTGCCGAAGCCGACGTCGTTGCCGCCGATCTGCAGGGTGACCAGGGAGGTACGCCGGCTCAGGGCGTCCAGTTGCGGTGGGTTGCTGCCCTGCGCCTTCCACATCTCGGCGGTGGTGGCCCCGCCGCAGCTCACGTCGGTGAGCGTCGTGCCTCTCAGGCGCTGCGCGACCAGCGAGGGGTAGTTGCGGTTCGACCGGGCGCAGTTGGCGTCCACCTGGTCGGGGATGAGCGGTCCCGAGGTGTACGAGTCCCCGAGCGCGACGTACGCGTCCCGGTGGCCGTTGCCGTGGCCGTGTCCCGGACGGTGGCCGTCGCGCGTGTGCGCGGTGGCCGGAACCGTGCTCACCGCGGTGAGCACGAGCGCGGCCGACGCCACGGCCGCTCCCAGGATCGATGCACGTCCGACACCCATCGGGCCCTCCCCCTGTCGACGCTGACGGGTTCAGACTCGGCGCCCCGCGCGTCCCGAGTCAATGGATGTGTCGCAAGTTCGCTCGACGGACTGACGTTCCCTCAGGCCCGGCAACCGCTGCCGGCGCACCGCATCCGGACGTATCGGCAGTGTGACGCCCTCGGTCACCGGGGCGGGGAGCGAACACCCGAAGGCCCCCTTCGGAGTGGACCTGATGCCGTACTCCACCGCCTACGAGATCCCGGCCGGCCGCGGCCGGGCGGCGGCCGCGGACACCGTCGGCCCCCTCCGCGTCGAGCATCTCCGGCCTGGCCTTCTCCTCCCCGGCGGCGCAGCCCTCGCGGCTCTCCGTACCGCTTCGCCGACCGTCACTCCCGTAGCGTGCGTACCTCGGTACGCAGCCGTGGCCTGCGTACCTAAGGTCGTGCCACGAGCGGGAGAGAGGACGGCGCGGATGGCCGAGCCGGGGCCGGTGTACCAGTGGATCGCCGACGACCTCATGCGGCGGATCGACGAGGGACTCCTCAAGCCCGAGTCCCCCATCCCCTCCCGTTCCCGGCTCAAGGAGGCCTACCGGGCGAGCGACCAGACCGTCGACCGGGCCGTGCGCGTGCTGAAGGCGGCGGGATACGTCGAAGGGCAGTTCGGGCGAGGGGTGTTCGTGGTGGACCGTTCCGCCCGCGCGACGCTCGACCGCGGCACGGGCTCCGTGGACTCGCCCTTCGCCACACGGGTCGTCGGAGACACCGCGGAGGTGGACTGGGAGGCCTCGACCGTCACCATGACCGCCCCGCCGGCCATCGCCGAGCGGCTGGGCATCGCCACCGGCGACCCGGTGGTGATGACCCGTTACGAGTACCTGGCAAACCGCCGGCCCGTGCAGCTCGCCACCAGTTGGGAGCCGCTGGCCATCACCGACGGCACGGACGTCGCGCACCCCGAGCGCGGCCCCTACGCCCGTCGCGGGGTGCGGGGGCGGCTGGCCGCGATCGGGGTCCGCGTCGTACGGGCCCGCGAGATCCTGGAGTCGCGGCCGGCCACCGGCTGGGAGGCACAGGCGCTCGGCTGCGCGCACGGACAGTGCGTGACGGCGGTCCAGCGGACGCACTTCGACGCCGACGACCGCGCCGTCGAGACCTCGGACACGGTGATCCGCGCCGACCGCTGGCGCGTGGCGTACAGCATCGACTTCTCGTCCTGACGGGGTCCGGTGAGGCCGCGCCCCGCCGCCGGCGGCGGTGTCTGCGTACTGTGGCTATCGGCCTCCGGCGGCAGCGCCCGCGTGGCCCTCGCCGAGCACCCGGCCGACCAGCGCGTCGCGGTCGGCCTTGGGGATGGCGGTCCAGCGGGTACCGCGGATCGCGCCCTCGAGGGCGAGCAGGGTGTGGGTGCGGGCGTCCTCGGGAAGCCCCTCGCGGATCATCGCGAAGGCCCCTCCGGATCCGAGTCGGCGCAGCTCGTCGGCGTCCGGCACGCCGGCGCTGCGGAGGCGCTCGGCCAGGACCGCGCCGATGTTGGGCATCTGCTGCAGGGAGTCCATGACCCCATCATGCACCTCCCGACGCCCCGTCAGACGGCGATCTCGGCCCAGACACGCTTGCCGCCCGGGAGGAGTTCTGTCCCCCAGCGGTACGTGAGGGCTGAAACCACCTGGAGACCGCGGGTGCTCCCGGTCGTGTCGGGGACCCGCCCGGTCAGCACCAGGCAGGGCGGAGTGCGGGAGCCGTCGCGGACCGACATGTGCACCAGCGTCAGCCGCCGCGACAGCATCACGCCCCCACGCCGGCCGCCGGCGTGCCGTACGGCGTTGGAGACGAGCTCGGCGAGCACGATGCCCGCGGTGTCCAGCAGGTACCCGAGACCCCACACGTCCAGGGTCGCCGCCAGGATGCGGCGCGCCTGCGCGGGCGCCAGGTCGTCGGCGGGCAGGAAGACCTCACCCAGCAGCACCGTGGCGGGCGGGGCCGGAACGGGTTCGGCCGCCGGATCGTGGGTATGGAGGGTATCCGGGGGCGACTCGCCGCCCGCATCCCGGCCGGCGCCGGGGGCGACGCGCCGGAACGGGGGCCGCGCGGCCAGGTTGTCCCCCATGTGACCACCTCACAGGTGTCGTAGGTGGCGCCGAGCATTCCCGTGAAGCCCACGTGCACGCGATACCCCCGCGCTATTCTCACCACGACATACCCGCTGGTAACGCCGGTGGAACGCCGACGGGGTGGACGGGAGTCGTGGATGTCGGAACCGGTTTCCGGTGATGCCGTCGAAATCCCCGCGTGGGCCTGGGAGCGCGAGGAGATACGCGAGGCCCTGCGGACCCGCGACGCCGGAGCGATCCTGCGGTTCGCGCAGCAGTACGGGGGCGCGAGCCAGTCGCGCATCGCGGCCGCGACGGGGCTGCTGCAGGGCCGGGTCAACGAGATCGTGCGGGGCCGCCGTTCGGTGGTGCGGTTCGACGTGTTCGAGCGGATCGCGCAGGGCCTGCTCATGCCGGACCACGCGCGGCTGCTCATGGGGCTCGCGCCGCGCCGTCTGCGCTCCTACGGCGTCCGGGACCTGATGGACCATCCGCAGGTCGCCGCGGTCGCGCTGACCAAGCCGGAGGCGGCCGCGGAGATCCGCGAGGTGGCGGCAGGCGCCGACGCGGTGGACGTGGTCGGGGTGCGCGCCCTGGGGCTGCTGGCGCTCGGCGACTCGCTGCTGCGCGGGCCGCTGACGCGCCGGGGGCGGTCCCCGGCCCGTATGCGGCTGCTGTTGCTGCACCCGGAGAGCCCGGCGGTCGCCCGGATCGCGGAGGAGGTCGGCGAGACACCGCGCTTCTTCGCCTCGAGCCTGCGCTTCGCGGAGGACATGCTCGGCGCCCTCGCCGAAGAAGGAACGATTCACCTCGAGGTCTACCGGTACCGCACCACGCCGGTGTGGCGGCTGGTACGCCTCGACGGCGCCGCCTTCGTCTCTGTCATCGGACCGCCGGCGGACCCACGTGGCTCGCTGGTCTACCGGCTCTCCGCCACCCCGCCCGGTTCGCTGCTCTACGGCTTCGACCGCTGGTTCGAGGCCATGCTCGGCGAGGCCGAACGCGTCATCTAGGCGCCCGGCCACGTGCCCTGGCGGCGCTCAGGCCTCGGAGGCTTCGGCGTAGACCTGGGACAGCTCCGGGGTGCCGCTCTCCGCCCACTCGTGGCCGGCCTCGACGACGTCGAGTTCACGGCCGGAGGCCAGCAGGATGACGGGCCGGCCGTTGGGCCAGATCTGCCAGCTGGCGCCCGGCACGGTGCGCACGACGACCGTGCCGAGGTAGAGCCCGGCGTCGTTGCCGAGCCAGGACAGCTCGTCCGGGTCGTCGCGCCAGCGCGGGACCAGCTGGTCCAGACGCTCCAAGGAGACGGACGTGTCGTCCAGTTCGACTCCCTCGGCCTCGGCCCTGGCACGCAGCAGCTCGCACTCCGAGAGCAGTTCGGCGACTCCTTCCGGGTCCTCGGCGAGGGACTCCGGTACGGCCGCGCCGCGGACCTCGCCGTACCGTTTGCGCCACCTGTCCAGGAAGGAGATGTCCATGGGCATCAGCCTATGGCGTAGGCCTTCCGCAGTGTCTCGTGGACGGTCCATGTCGTGCTGTCTCCTTCGCGGAGGACGCAGACGTCGCCCGGGCCGAGCTCCAGGGTCGGTCCGCCCTCCACCTCGACGGTGGCGCGCCCGCTGACGACCACGAACATCTCGTCCGCCTCGGTGTCGGTCACCACGCCCGGGGTGATCTGCCAGATCCCCCTCGTGCGGGTGCCGTCGGGCGACCGCCACAGCACTTTCCCGGTCACCTCCGGCGAGCCGGAGACGATCTGCCCCGGATCCAGGGGCTCGGGTTCGAGCACGGCGGCGGCGATGTCGACGGAGAAGCTCTTCATGGCCGGAGCGTACGCGCGGGCGTATGCCAACGGTAACGACACGTTGTATACGTTCCGTTGCCGCACAATACGTAACGTAAGGCTGCACGGCGCGAGAAGGGCCACGCAATGCGGGATGAACGGGAAGCCGGGGTGCGGGAGGCGGACCGCGCCTGGCGCCTGCTGGAGGAGCTGGCAGCACGGGCCCCGGGGGCGGTGCGGCTGGCACCCGGCGCGGACGACGCCGAGGTCGCGGCATGGGGCGTGCCGCTGCCGCACGAGGTGCGGCACCTGGTCGGCAGGGTGAGGTCGATCCGCATCGGCGACTTGGAGGAGTACCGGCTGGCCCCCGAGCGCGGTCTGCACCCGGGCGGCTGGGCCGTGGGGCCGCCGGGCACCGCGCACCTGCTGCACGAGTCCGGCGGGGACACGCTCTTCGTCGACGTGGACGGGGACACGGGTGCCTGGGGCCGGGTGTTCGCGGCCACCGGGGTCTTCCTAGACACCTGGGCGTACGTGGCGCCCTCGCTGGTCGACTGGGTCACCCTGCTCGCCGGGGCGGGGCTCGCCGCCCTGGACCGCATGGCGCCCGAGGCGGGACGGGAGTCAGGGCCCGGGCCGGTGTCGCTGCCGGAACGGGCGGACGGGACGGTCCCGGAGCACGCCGCGGTGCTGGAGCGGCTCGCCGAGACCTCGCACGTCTTCTCCTACCGGCCCGACGTGCGGGGCACCCCGGTGGGCCGGGCCCGCCCGGAGGCCGACCCGGAGCTGGCCGCCGTGCTGGCCGGGCTACCGGACGACGCCTTGGTGGTGGACCTGCGCGAGGTGGCGCACCCGGCCACCTTGCACCTGCCCTGCCCGCCGGGGCTGCGCGGCCACGTCGAATTCCAGCGCAGGGCCGGCGGGCGCTTCGCGGTGGGCCTCCCCCGGACCGGTCAGACGTCGAGGTCGACCACGACCGGGGCGTGGTCGGAGGCGCCCTTGCCCTTGCGCTCCTCGCGGTCGACGTAGGCGTCGCCGACCGCCTTGCCGAAGGACTGGTTCGCGTAGACCAGGTCGATCCGCATGCCGCGGTTCTTGGGGAAGGCCAGCTGACGGTAGTCCCAGTAGGTGTAGGGACGGTCGTACTTCAGGGGGCGGGGCACCACGTCGCTGAGCCCGGCCTCGCGCAGGTGCGCCAGCGCCTCCCGCTCGGCGGGGGTGACGTGGGTCATCCCCTCGAAGACCGACGGGTCCCACACGTCCTCGTCGGTGGGCGCCACGTTGTAGTCGCCGAGGACGGCGAAGGGACGCTCGCCCGCCGCGTCCTGCGCGACCGCCGCGCGCAGCGCCTGGAACCAGCGCAACTTGTACGCGTAGTGCTCGTGGCCGACCTCACGGCCGTTGGGCACGTACACCGACCAGACCCGGACCGGGCCGCAGGTCGCCGAGACCGCGCGGGGCTCGTCGACCTCCTCGTACAGCGGGCCGCCGGGCAGGCCGACGACGACGTCCTCGAGCCCCACCTTGGACAGGAGGGCGACGCCGTTCCACCGGCCGGTGGCGTTGACGGCGGTCTCGTAGCCGAGGGCGCGCAGCTCGTCGAACGGGAACTGCTCCTCGGCGCACTTGGTCTCCTGGATGCACAGCACGTCCGGGCTGTTCTTCTCCAGCCAGGCCAGCAGCCGCGGCAGGCGGGCGGTGATCGAGTTGACGTTCCAGGTGGCGATGCGCATGGACCCGAATGTACCGCCCGCCTACGACAACCGGTCCCGGGGCGTTCCCGGAGACCGTCCGCGGCAGGTCGCCGGCCTGGGACGTCAGCCCAGGTCGGTGCTGTCGCCGGAGGCCATCCTGTCGTGCTCCGCGCCGCCGACGCCGGGCCCGTCGGGGCCGAGCAGCCGGTCGTACATGGTGCGGGCGAGGTCGTTGAGCAGCCCGTCGTGCACGTCGATGGCGCGGGCCGGCTTCACCTCGCGGAGGTAGTCGATGACCTCGGAGACCTTGTTCCAGGGCGCGTGCACGGGCAGCAGCAGCGTCTCGACGGACCGGCCGGGCACGGTCAGCGCGTCGCCGGGGTGGAAGAGGGAGCCGTCGACGAGGAAGCCGACGTTGGTGATGCGCGGGATGTCGGGGTGGATCACGGCGTGCATCTGGCCGTGCACCTCGACGTCGAAGCCGGCCGCACTGAAGGTGTCGCCCTCGCCGACGGTGTGGACCCGGCCCGGGAAGGCGGCCGAGACCTGGTCGGCGACGCTCTTCAGGGTCCAGATCTCGGCGGCGGGGTCGGCCTCCAGGGCGGCGCGCAGCTGCTGCTCGTTGAAGTGGTCCGGGTGCTCGTGCGTGACGAGGATCGCCTCGGCACCCACCGCCGCGTCCGGCTCGGTGAAGCCTCCGGGATCGATGACGAGCGCCCGCCCGTCCTTCTCCAGCCGCACGCAGGCGTGGCCCCTCTTCGTCAGCTTCATGACTCTCCTCCGGAGCGGTGATCCTTTGCATGGCCATCATGGCCGAGGCCCCGCGCGCCGCACACGCCGTATCCAGGTGGAGATGCCGATGGGCTGACGGGGCGACCAGGTCGCCGTGCGCGCGGGCTCACTCCCGTGGCCGAGTCTCCTCCCGGATGACCCGCCGCGCCACCGCGAAGGCGGAGGTGGCGGCGGGCACCCGCAGTAGACGGCGGTGTGCAGCAGCACCTCCTCGATCTCGGCCGGGGTGAGGCCGCCGCGGAGCGCGGCCCTGGTGTGTGCGGCCAGTTCCGTGTGGTGGCCGCCGGCGACGAGCGCGGTCAGGGTGATGACGCTGCGGGTCCGCCGGTCGAGCCCGGGCCGGTTCCAGACCTCGCCCCAGGCGTAGCGGGTGACGAAGTCCTCGAAGTCCCCGGCGGCCTCCTCGGTCTCCTCGGCCGCCCGGTCGACGTATGCGTCGCCCAGGAGCTCGCGCCGGGTCCGGTCGCCCTCGGCGTACCGGTCCGGCCCGGCCGCAGTGCCGCCCTGGTACTGCGGGGCGGGCCGCGCAGGGGCCGCCGCCGGTGCCGGCTCGGGGACGAAGGGGGCGGGCTGCGCGGGTACGGCCACGGCCGCGGGCTGCTCGGTCCAGGTGGCCTCGAAGTGGCGCGCGAGGAGCTCGCCCACGGCGGCGGGCTGTTCGACCGGCACCAGGTGCGAGGCTCCGGGGACGACCGCGAGCCGCGCGTCGGGTATGCCGGCGACCAGGGCCCGGGCGTCGGCCGGCGGCGTCACCTGGTCCTCGGCGCCGCCCAGGACCAGCGTCGGCACGGTGATCAGGCCCAGCTCCGCGCGCACGTCGTAAGCGGCCAGCGCCTCGCAGGCGGCGATGTAGCACTCGGGGTCGACGGCGCGGGCCATCTGGACGGACCAGTCCACGATGGCGGCCTGGACCTCACGGAAGGCGGGGGCGAACCAGCGCTCTGGGGCGCTCAGGGCGATCTGTTCCAGGCCGTTGGCGCGCACGACCACCCCGAGCTGCCGCCAGGCGTCGGGCGTGCCGAAGCGGGCTGCCGAGGAGACCAGGGCGAGCGAGGCGACGCGCTGCGGGGCGCGCAGCGCGAGCTGGGTGCCGATGGCGCCGCCGAAGGCGCAGCCCGCGTAGCCGAAGCGCTCGACGCCGGCCTCGTCCAGGGTGCGCAGCAGGCGGTCGGCGAGGTCCGCGGTGGAGATGGAGGGGTCGGCGGGCGCACCGCCGTGCCCAGGGAGGTCGTACCGCAGGACCCGCCACTGCCGGGTCAACTCGGGTATCTGCCGGTCCCACATGTGCCACGTCGTGCCCAGTGAGGGGCCGAGGACCAGGACCGGCGCGTCCTGCGGGCCGTCGATGCGGTGCTGGAGGGTCTTGGGGCTCTGCTCGTCGCTCACTCGCTCCACGCTATCCAGGCGTTCGCGGGCGTCGACGGCCGGGCCCCGCGACGGCGCGGAACCCTTGGGGCGCCTGGGCGCCGATCAGCGGAAGTTTATCGTGGACACGACATAGACCACGGGATGGTCCGTGTCGGAGAAGTCGACCGTGATGTTGTGGTCCGGCTTGTCGCCGTGCTGCTTGAGCTTGAGGCCCGCCCACCGGCGGTCCGCGCCGAAGGTCCAGCGCACGGTGCGGGCCTGCTTGGGACTCACCGTCACGTCGGCGTCCGCGAGGGCGGAGCGGCTCTTGCCGTACTGGGCGAGGAAGGTGTCCAGGCCGCCCTGGTTGGTGCGGAACTGCACGTAGAAGGAGCTGGACGCCCAGTTGTTGGTCTCCAGGTACGCCACCGGATCCGAACCGGACGGGATCGTCACCTCGTAGATCCGCCGCTGCACCTTGGTGGGCCACAGGTGGGTGAGCGTGGTGGCGGCGGCCTGCTGCTGTTTCTCCTCGCCGCTGTCCCGGCTCTGCTCCGCGGAGATGATCACATAGCCGATCGGGACCAGGATCAGCAGCGGGACGACCGTCCACTGCACCCAGCGCGGCGGCTTCCTCGGGGGCATGGCACTCACTTGCCGACAACCTTCGCGTAGCGCTCGTACCGCTCGACCCGCCGCCGGTTGGCCCGCCGGAAGCGGCGCGCGACCAGCCGCGCCAGATCCGCGGCGCCGACCATCCCGGCCTCCGGGCCGAGCTGCGCCTTGACGATACGCGCCTCCGGCCGGTAGCCGCGCCCGGTCAGGTGGCGCCGGAACGCGTCGCGGGCCGGGGCGATCAGCAGGTCGTCGGCCGCGCTGACGCCGCCGCCGATGACGAAGCAGGAAGGGTCCAGGGCCGCGGCGAGGTTGGCGATGCCGACGCCCAGCCACTGGCCGATGTCCTGGAAGAGCTCGACGCACATCGCATCACCCTCACGGGCGAGCTCCGTGATGAGCGGACCGGTGATCTCCCGCACCTGGCCGCCGACCCGGTCGATGATCCCGTACGCCACCGGGGACTCGGCCGCCGCCAGCTCGCGGGCCTCGCGCACCAGGGCGTTGCCCGAGCTGTACTGCTCCCAGCAGCCGCGGTTGCCGCAGGCGCAGCGGTGCCCGCCGGGCACCACCTGCATGTGGCCGAACTCGCCCGCGACGCCGTAGCGGCCCCGCTTGACATGGCCGTCCTCCAGGATGGCGCCGCCGATGCCGGTGCCGAGCGTGATCATGACGAGGTCGTTCTCGCCGCGGCCCGCGCCGAAGCGCCATTCCGCCCAGGCGGCGGTGTTGGCGTCGTTGTCCACCATGACGGGAACGCGCAGGCGCTCGGTGAGGCGGGCCTTCAGCGGCTCGTCACGCCACGACAGATGGGGCGCGAAGAGCACCCGTGAGCGGTCCGCGTCGACCCAGCCGGCCGCGCCGATGCCGACGGCGTGCACGTCGTGGCGCTCGGACAGGTCGAGGACGAGCTCGGTGATGGTGTCCTCCACCACCTTCGGGCTCTTGCTCTTGTCCGGGGTCTCGGTGCGCAGCTTCTCCAGGATGTTGCCGTCCGCGTCGACCACGCCGGCCATCACCTTGGTGCCGCCGATGTCGATGCCGACGGTGGGGACGCGGGGCGCGGTGAGGTGTGAGCGGCGCTCACGGCGGCCCACCGTGCTCAGCAGTGTGGAGCTGCTGGAGGTGCGGGCGGCACCTCGGTACATGCTCATCGGTTCACCCCCGTGGTTCCGATCCCGGACTCGGTCCCGAACTGCAGCTCGGTCGTCGCTCGCAAGGCTCGTCTCTCCGGGGTCGGGGGCGTTTCTCCGAGTGATTCTAAAGTGCCGGTGGTCGCGGGGGCGTGGCCCCGGCCCGCCGCGACGGCGGGCGGGTGCGCGGGGCGGGCGGCCGGGGCCGCCCGCCCGCCGTCACGGCGCCGGGCGGCGCAGCTCGTGGGCGAGGGCCTCCAGGTCCGTGCCTCCCGCCATCTCCCGGGTGAGCTCGTCCACCGTGATCCCGTCCCTGGTGTAGGAGCCGGTCATGGTGCCGCGGCGCAGCAGGACGAAGCGGTCGCCGACGAGGTGGGCGTGGTGGGGGTTGTGCGTGATGAGGACCACGCCGAGCCCGGCGTCCCGCGCCGCGGCGACGTACTTCAGGACGACGCCGGACTGCCGGACGCCGAGCGCCGCCGTGGGCTCGTCGAGGATGAGCACCTTGGCCCCGAAGTGCACGGCCCGGGCGATGGCGACGCACTGGCGCTGCCCGCCCGACAGGGTGCCGATGGGCTGGTCCACGTCGCGCAGGTCGATGCCCATGTCGCGCAGGGCCGTGCGGGTCGTCTCCCGCATCATGGCGACGTCCAGGCGCTTGAAGGGGCCGCGGCCCTTCCTCGGCTCGGAGCCGAGGAAGAAGTTCCGCCACACCGGCATCAGCGGGACGACCGCCAGGTCCTGGTACACGGTGGCGATGCCGTGGTCGAGCGCCTCGCGGGGGGACGCGTGGCGCACGGGCGCGCCCTCGATCTCGTAGCTGCCCCGGTCGTGCTGGTGCAGCCCCGCGATGATCTTGATCAGCGTGGACTTCCCGGCGCCGTTGTCACCGAGGACGCAGGTGATCTCCCCCGCGTGCACCTCCAGGGAGACGTCCTCCAGGGCGCGCACGTGCCCGTACGCCTTGCTGACGCCGGTCAGCTTCACCAGGGCCGTCACTTCGCCGCCTCCGCCCGCTTGCGGACCCAGGCGTTGAGCAGCGTCGCCAGCAGCAGCATGGCGCCCAGGAAGAACTTGAACCAGTCCGGGTTCCACTCGGCGTAGACGATGCCCTTGCTGGTCATGCCGAAGATGAACGCGCCGACCGCCGAGCCGATGGCGGAACCGTAGCCGCCGGTCATCAGACAGCCGCCGATCACGGCGGCGATGATGTACAGGAACTCGTTGCCGATGCCCTCTCCCGACTGCACCACGTCGAAGGAGAACAGCAGGTGCTGCCCGGAGATCCACGCGCAGAAGGCCACGGCCATGTAGAGGCCCGTCTTCGTACGGGTGACGGGGACGCCGACCGCGCGGGCCGCGTCGGGGCCGCCGCCGGACGCGAAGATCCAGTTGCCGGCGCGGGTGCGCAGCAGCACCCAGGTGGCGACGGCGACCAGGACGATCCACCACAGGATGGTGACCTGGAGGCCGACGTCGCCGATGGTCAGGTGCGAGGCGAACAGCGCACGCGCCGAGGCGAAGCCCTCCATGTCGGCGATGGACTTGGTGCTGACCGTCCCGTCGATGAGCTTGGTGAAGCCCAGGTTGAGGCCGGTGAGCATCAGGAAGGTGCCCAGCGTGATGATGAAGCTCGGCAGCTTGGTGCGGGAGAGCATGATGCCGTTGAAGAAGCCGATGGCGAGGGTGACGAGCAGCGAGACGCCGACGCCCACCCAGACGTTCGCCGTCATCTGGTAGCTGAACATCGACGACACCAGGGCGGAGGACGTCACCAGGACGCCCGCCGACAGGTCGAACTCGCCGCCGATCATCAGCAGCGCCACCGGCACCGCCATGATCCCGATGGTGGACGCCGCGTACAGGACGGTCCCGAGGCTCGCCGGCCGCAGGAAGGAGTCGGCGGCCACCGAGAAGAAGACGAAGACGGCCACGGCGCCGACGACCGCGCCCAGCTCGGGGCGGCCGAACAGGCGGTTCCCGAGCCGTCTCGGGGGCGCGAGGCTGTCCGCGGTCATCGGGTGCCCCGCTTCGCGTAGTCCTTCAGCGCGGCCGCGTCGTCCTTGGTGACGATCTGCGGGCCGGTGAGCACGGGCTTGCCGCCACCGAGGACGTCGGCGTTGTAGCGGTAGAGCCACAGCAGGTCGACGGCCTCGTATCCCTGCAGGTACGGCTGCTGGTCCACGGCGAAGCCGATGGTGCCGGCCTCCAGCGCGGCCGCGACCTGCCCGTTGAGGTCGAAGGTGTCGACCTCGGCCTGGCTGCCCGCCTGATCCTTCGCCTTGGCGGCGGTCGCGGCGTAGGGCGCGCCGAGGGTCACGACGGCGTCGATGGAGCGGTCGGCCGCCAGCTTGGCCTGGAGGGCGGACTGGACGTCGGGCATGTTGGTGCCGTTGACGTAGAGGTTCTCCGTCGTGCCCTCGATGGTGTTCTTCACGCCCGCGCAGCGCTGCTCGTGGCCGACGTTGCCCTGCTCGTGCAGCACGCACAGGACGTGCTTCCTGCCGCGCTCCGTGAGCTCGTCGCCGACCGCCTCGCCGGCGATGGTCTCGTCCTGGCCGATGTGGGCCAGGGCCCCGAACTCCTTGGACTGGGCGGACCCGGAGTTGATGGTGATGACCGGAATGCCCGCCTTCTCCGCCTTCAGGACCACGTCCTTCATGGCCTCGGGCTTGGCGAGCGTGACGACCAGGCCGTCGACCTTCTGGTCGATGGCCGTCTGCACCAGCTGCGCCTGGTCCTTGCCCTGGTCGCTGTTGGAGTACAGGAATTTGATGTTGTCCTTGGCGGCGGCCTGCCGGGCGCCCTTCTGGACGATGTCCCAGAAGCTGTCGCCGGCACCGGCGTGGGTGACCATGGCGACCGTCCACTTCGGTGTGTCGACGGCCGAACCGTTGGCCTGGGCCTCCTTGGCCCGCTGCTCCGCGCGCAGGCCTCCGGTGCTGCTGCAGCCCGCCAGCGCCACACCGATGACCACTGTCAGTAGCGCACCGAGCGCACGCTTTCCCCTGTTCGCGCTCTCCACGTCGTGCCTTTCCCTGCTGGTCTTGGAACCGACCAAGTATCCGTCACAGGGGGCGATGCTTGCGGAAGGGGGGGTTCCGCGGCCGTTCAGGCCCGTACGAGCAGCTGGAACTCGAAGGCGTAGCGGGAGGCGCGGTAGATGTGCGTGCCGTACTCGACGGCCCGTCCGGTGTCGTCGTACGTCGTCCGGCTCATGGTGAGCAGCGCCGCTCCCGGCTCCTCGGCGAGCAGCTCGCCCTCCGCCTCGGTGGCGCAGCGGGCACCGACCGACTGACGGGCGCTGTGCAGGGTGATCCCGGCGGCGCGCATCATGCGGTAGAGACCGGTGGACTCCAGCTTGGCGTTGTCCAGGGGGATGAGTCCGGGCGGCAGGTAGTTGCACATGTGGGCCATCGGCTCGCCATGGGTGAAGCGCAGCCGCTGGAGTACGACGACGTCACTGCCCTCCGCGATGCCGAGGGCGGCGGCGACCTGGGCGGTGGCCGGCTCGGTCTCGTTGCGCAGCACCTGGGTGGCGGGGCTCTGCCCGGCGGCCTGGAGGTCGTCGAAGAGGCTGCTCAGCTCCAGGGGCCGCTTGACCTGGCTGTGCACGACCTGGGTGCCCACGCCGCGCCGGCGCACCAGCAGCCCCTTGTCGACCAGGGACTGGATGGCCTGCCGGACGGTCGGCCGGGAGAGACCGAGGCGTCCGGCGAGTTCGATCTCGTTGCCCAGGAGGCTGCCCGGGGCGAGCCTGCCGTGCTCGATGGCGCCCTCCAGCTGCTGGGCGAGCTGGTAGTACAGCGGCACCGGACTGGAGCGGTCCACCTCGAACTCGAGCGGCGCGGACTCTGCTTTGGACACAGGGGGAGCGTATCCGCCGGTCTCGATCTCAGGAAACTCTGACATCACATTGTCCGAACATGAGGATCCACGCCTTCTCGAGGGCCTGTGGACGGGCCGGTGCGGTCGGTGGTGCGGGGTTCCGGGAGCGGGTTGCGGGGCGCCCCCTCACAGGTGGCGGCGGCGGTCGCCCAGGTGCCGCTCATAGGACTTGCGGGCCTCGACGGCCGCCTCGCGGGAGGCGGTCTCGGCGACCGGCACGTCCCACCACGCCTGGGCGGCGGGGGCCGTCGGTGTGGGGTCGGTCTCGACGTACACGCAGGTCGGACGGTCGGAGGCACGGGCGGCGGCCAGCGCCTCGCGCAGTTCGCGCACCGTTTCCGCGCGCAGCACGTCCATCCCGAGGCTGGCGGCGTTGGCGGCGAGGTCCACGGGGAGCGGGTCGCCGGTGAAGGAGCCGTCGGCGGCGCGGTAGCGGTAGGCGGTGCCGTAGCGCTCGCCGCCGACCTCGGAGGACAGTCCGCCGATGGAGGCGTATCCGTGGTTCTGGATGAGGAGGAGGTTGATGTTCAGGCCCTCCTGGACGGCGGTCACGATCTCCGTCGGCATCATCAGGTAGGTGCCGTCGCCGACGAGCGCCCACACGGGCCGGTCGGGCGCCGCCATCCGCACACCGATGGAGGCCGGGATCTCGTAGCCCATGCAGGAGTAGCCGTACTCCAGGTGGTACTGGCGCGGGGAGCGGGCGCGCCACAGCTTGTGCAGGTCACCGGGGAGGGAGCCGGCGGCGTTGATCAGCACGTCGTCGTCGCCGACCACCGAGTCCAGGGCGCCGAGGACCTGGGTCTGGGTGGGGCGGTCGGTGTCGTCCGCGGCGTACGCGGCGTCGACGACACGCTCCCAGCGCTCCTTGCCGGCGCGGTACTCGGCCTCGTACTCCGGCTCGACGCGGTGTCCCGCCACGGCCTGCGCGAGGGCTTCGAGGCTCGTGCGGGCGTCGCCGACCAGGGTGCGGGCGCCGAGCTTGTGGGCGTCGAAGCCGGTGATGTTGAGGTTGAGGAAGCGGACCCCGGGAGCGGCGAAGAGCGTGGAGGAGGCGGTGGTGAAGTCGGTGTAGCGGGTGCCCACGCCGATGACCAGGTCGGCGGTGCGCGCGATGTCGTCGGCGACGGCGGTGCCGGTGTGGCCGACGCCGCCGAGGTCGGCCGGGTGGTCGTGGCGCAGTGAGCCCTTGCCCGCCTGCGTGGAGGCCACGGGGATGCCGGTCGCCTCGGCCAGTGCCTCCAGGGCCGGCTCGGCCTCGCTGTGGTGGACGCCGCCGCCCGCGATGATCAGCGGACGCCGGGCGGTGCGCACCGCCTCGGCGGCGGCGGCGAGTTCGGCGGCCTCGGGGGCCGGGCGGCGTACGTGCCACACGCGCTCGGCGAAGAACTCCTCGGGCCAGTCGTACGCCTCGGTCTGGACGTCCTGCGGGAGGGCGAGCGTGACGGCGCCGGTCTCGGCGGGGTCGGCGAGCACCCGCATCGCCTGGAGCGCGGACGGGATCAGCGCCTCGGGCCGGGTGATCCGGTCGAACCAGCGGGAGACCGGGCGCAGCGTGTCGTTGACGGAGACGTCGCCGTACTGGGTGTGCTCCAGTTGCTGGAGCACCGGGTCGGGGACCCGGTTGGCGAAGGAGTCGCCGGGGAGCAGCAGCACCGGCAGCCGGTTGACGGTGGCGAGCGCCGCACCGGTGACGAGGTTGGTGGCGCCGGGGCCGATGGAGGTGGTGACGGCCTGCGCGGACAGCCGGTTGAGCTGGCGGGCGTAGCCGACGGCGGCGTGCACCATGGCCTGCTCGTTGCGGCCCTGGTGGTACGGCATCTCCTGCCGGTACTCCACCAGCGCCTGGCCGATGCCGGCGACGTTGCCGTGGCCGAAGATGCCCCACGTGCCGGCGACGAGCCGGCGGCGGACTCCGTCGCGCTCGGTGTACTGCGCGGACAGGAACCGCACCAGCGCCTGGGCGACCGTGAGGCGGCGTACGGACTGGCTGCTCATCAGGACCTCTCGGGGGCTTCGCCGGGGGCGGCGGGGGCGGTGTACAGGGGCAGACGCGGGTCGACGGGCTGGTCCGGCCAGGTGTCCCGGATCCAGGCGTGGTCGGGGTGGTCGCAGATCAGCCAGGCGCGCTCCTCCCCCGGGCCCGCCATGACGTTGAGGTAGTACATGTCGTGGCCGGGGACGGCCATCGAGGGGCCGTGCCAGCCGTCGGGGATGAGGACGACGTCGCCGCCCCGGACCTCGGCGAGGACGTCGGTGCCCCGGCCGTTGCCGGAGGGCGAGACGCGCTGGTATCCGATGCCCTCCCTGCCGTGTGCCGGGGCGATCTCGAAGTAGTAGATCTCCTCCAGGCGCGATTCGCCCTCGCGGTCCTCGTCGTGCTTGTGCGGTGGGAAGGACGACCAGTTGCCCGCCGGGGTGAGCACCTCGACCGCGATCAGGCGGTCGCACTCGAAGACACCGGCGGCGCCGAAGTTGTTGACCTGGCGGCTGCAACTGCCGCTGCCCCGCAGTTCGACGGGGACGGCGGAGGCCGGTCCGTAGCGGGCGGGCAGCCGGCGTTCGCAGCGGGCTCCGGTCAGGGCGAAGCGGCCCCCGGAGGCGGTGGTGAGGGTCACCGTCTCGTCGCGCGGGACGTACGCGAAGTCGCTGACCGCCGTGAACACGCTCTCGCGCCCGGTGAGCCGGAACGTCTCGCCCTGGGCGGAGACCTCGCAGCCGCCGGAGAGCGGGAGCACGATCCACTCGCTGTCGCCGGTGGCGAACTCGTGCCGTCCGCCGGGCGGGAGGTCCAGGATCCGCAGCGAGGAGTGCTCCCAGCCGGCCCGGCCGGGGTCGACGTCGACGGCGTACGGGCCGGCGGCGGCCTTCCCGGCGGCCAGGTGGTTCTCGGTGCTGGTCATGGCGTGGGCCTCGCACTTCTCGCGGTTCGACCAGGACTTCACAGCAGACCGACGGCGGTGTCGACGGCGGTCTCCACGCTGCCCTCCGGCGGGTAGAGCAGGGTGCGGCCGACGACCAGGCCCTGGACGGTGGGCAGCCGCAGCGCCTTGCGCCACTTCTCGTAGACCGCGTCCTGTTCCCTGCCCACCTCGCCGCCGAGCAGGACGGCGGGCAGGGTGGAGGCCTCCATGACGGTGGCCATGTCGTCGACGTCCTCGGTGACGGGCACCTTGAGCCAGGTGTAGGCGGAGGTCCCGGCGAGACCCGAGGCGATGGCGATGGACTTGGTGACGGCCTCCGCGCTGAGGTCGTTGCGGACCCGGCCGTCGACGCGGCGGGATATGAAGGGCTCGACGAAGACCGGGAGCCGGTGCTCGGCCATCTCGTCGATGGCACGGGCGGTGGCGACCATGGTGCTCAGCGAGCCGCTGTCCTCGTAGCTGATGCGCAGCAGCAGCTTGCCCGCGTCGAAGCCGAGCCGGGCTATGTCCTGGGCGCGGTGGCCGGTGAAGCGGTCGTCGAGCTCGAAGGAGGCGCCGGCCAGGCCGCCGCGGTTCATCGACCCCATGACGACCTTGCCCTCGAGCGCGCCGAGCAGCAGCAGGTCCTCCAGGATGTCCGCGGTGCCGAGGACCCCGTCCACACCGGGGCGGGAGAGCGCGGTGCACAGCCGCTCCAGCAGGTCGACGCGGTTGGCCATGGCGAACTCGCGGTCCCCCACGGCGAAGGCGCCCCGCGCGGGGTGGTCCGCGGCGAGGATCATCAGCCGGCCGCTGTCGCCGACGAGCGGGCGCCGGACACGGCGGGCGGCGGCCTCGGCGATCGCCTCGGGGTGGTGGGTCCGCACCTTCACCAGGTCGGAGATGCTGATGCTCAAGAGGAGCTCACTTTCGGGCAGAGGGCGGACCGTCAGCCGCGGCCGAGGAGGTCCTGGACCTCCGAAGCGGTGGGCATCGCGGAGGAGCAGGCGAGGCGGGAGGCCACGATCGCGCCCGCGGCGTTGGCATGGCGCATGATCCGTTCCAGGTCCCAGCCGGCGAGCAGCCCGTGGCAGAGGGAGCCGCCGAAGGCGTCGCCCGCGCCGAGCCCGTTGACCACCTCGACGGGTACCGGCGGCACCTCGGCGGTGGTGCCGTCGCGGTGGACGGCGAGCACGCCCTTGGGGCCCTGCTTGACGACGGCGAGTTCGACACCGGCGGCGAGCAGCGCCTCGGCGGCGGCGCGCGGTTCGCGGACCCCGGTGGCGATCTCGCACTCGTCGAGGTTGCCGACGGCGACGGTGGCCGAGGCCAGCGCCCGTGCGTAGTAGGGGCGGGCCTCTTCCGGGTCCTTCCAGAACATGGGGCGCCAGTCGAGGTCGAAGACGGTGGTGCCGCGCCGCGCCCTGGCCTCGAGGGCGGTGAGCGTGGCGGTGCGGCTCGGCTCGGCGCACAGTCCGGTTCCGGTCATCCAGAAGATGCGGGCGGCCCGGACGGCGTCCAGGTCCAGCTCGTCGGCGTGGATCTCCAGGTCGGGGGCCTTGGGGAGCCGGTAGAAGTAGAGCGGGAAGTCGTCCGGCGGGAAGATCTCGCAGAAGGTGACGGGCGTCGGGTACGCGGCGACCGGGGTGACGTAGCGGTCGTCGACCCCGAACTCCTTGAGCGCCTGGTGGCAGTAGGTGCCGAAGGGGTCGTCGCCGGTGCGGGTGATGACGGCCGTGCTGCGGCCGAGGCGGGCGGCGGCGACCGCGACGTTGGTGGCGGAGCCGCCGAGGAACTTGCCGAACGTCTCGACCTGGGGCAGCGGGACACCGGTCTGCAGGGGGTAGAGGTCCACCCCGATCCGGCCCATCGTGATCAGGTCGTACGGCTCGGTCATGGACGTGACTCCTCGTCGTGTGTCACCGGGGGGTCGCTCTGCGGCCCTGTCAGGTCTAGCCCGCCCGGTCGCGGGATGTCAACACTATGTCCTTACATACGAACGTACCGTCCACCGGAAGTCCGGGTCGTTATCTTGTCGTTACGTCGAGATGAATTGATGTCTTGACAAAGTCTTGACAGGGGCCCTGGGGAGGGGTTTGCTCCCGTGCAGCACCCGGCCATGTGAACACGTCCGTCCCCTTCTCCCTCCCACCGCAGTGAGGTGCAGGAACATGGAACGCTCTCGCAGAAACCGTCGGATCTCCGCCGCCGCGGCCCTCTCCGCCGCCGCGCTCCTCCTCGCAGCCGGCTGTTCCAGCAGCTCAGGCGGTAAGAAGGCCGAGGAGTCGCCGGACACCGCCGCCGCGGGCAAGGCGGACACGCCGCGGATGAAGATCGCGATGGTCACGCACGCGGCCCCCGGCGACACCTTCTGGGACCTGATCCGCAAGGGCGCCCAGGCCGCCGCCGCCAAGGACAACGTGGAGCTGATCTACTCCAACGACCCCAACGCCGCGACCCAGGCCAACCTGATCCAGAACGCGATCGACCAGAAGGTCGACGGGATAGCCGTCACCCTGGCCAAGCCTGACGCCATGAAGGACGTCGTCGCCAAGGCCGAGGCCGCGGGCATCCCGGTGGTCGGCTTCAACGCGGGCCTGGACGACTGGAAGGACCAGGGGCTCCTGGAGTACTTCGGGCAGGACGAGAGCGTCGCCGGCGAGGCGCTGGGCGACAAGCTCAACGACCTGGGCGCCAAGCACTACATCTGCGTGATCCACGAGCAGGGCCACGTCGCCCTCGAGGCCCGCTGCGCCGGTGTGAAGAAGACGTTCAAGGGGAAGACCGAGAACCTCTACGTCAACGGCACGGACATGCCGTCGGTGAAGTCCACGATCACCGCGAAGCTCAAGCAGGACTCCGGCATCGACTACGTCGTCACCCTGGGCGCGCCCTTCGCGCTCACGGCCGTCCAGTCGGTCGCGGACGCCGGCAGCGACGCCAAGGTCGGCACGTTCGACCTCAACAAGGACCTGGTCAAGGCCGTCAAGGACGGCGGGGTGCAGTTCGCCGTCGACCAGCAGCCGTATCTGCAGGGCTACCTGTCCGTCGACTCCCTGTGGCTGTACAAGACCAACGGCAACGTCAGCGGCGGCGGGGTGGCACCGGTCCTGACCGGCCCGGCCTTCGTCGACAAGGACAACGTCGAGTCCGTGGCCGCGTTCGCCGCGAAGGGCACCCGGTGATCCCTGTGTCCCAGGCAGCCGCCCCCGCGGCGTCCCCCTCACCACCCGCGGCACCCGCCTCCGGGGCGGACGGCCGCACCGCAGAACGCTCGCTGCTGCGCAGGACACTGGCCCGCCCGGAGATCGGCGCGCTGATCGCCGCCGTCGCGGTCTACCTCTTCTTCTTCGCGGTGGCGCCGTCCTTCCGCGAGGCGGGCTCCCTGGCGACCGTGCTCTACCAGGCGTCGGTCATGGGCATCATGGCGCTGCCCGTGGCCCTGCTGATGATCGGCGGCGAGTTCGACCTCTCGGCCGGCGTCGCGGTCACCGCGTCGGCCCTGACCGCGAGCATGTTCAGCTTCCAGCTCAGCATGAACGTGTGGACGGGCGTGGCCGTCGCCCTGGTGGTGTCCCTGGGCATCGGGGCGCTCAACGGCTACATGCTGGTGAAGACGGGGCTGCCCAGCTTCCTCATCACCCTGGCCACCTTCCTGATGCTGCAGGGCCTCAACCTGGCGGTCACCAAGATCTTCACCGGCAACGTCGCCACCGACTCCATCAGCGACATGGACGGCTTCGACCAGGCGCGCGCCGTGTTCGCCTCGGAGATCGGCGTCGGCGGTGTCCAGCTCAAGGTGACGGTGCTGTGGTGGCTGGGCTTCGCGGCTCTCGCCACCTGGGTGCTGCTGCGCACCCGGTTGGGCAACTGGACCTTCGCGGTCGGCGGGAACAAGGACAGCGCGCGGGCGGTCGGCGTACCGGTGGCCTTCACGAAGATCGCGCTGTTCATGGCCGTGGGCTTCGGTGCCTGGTTCACCGGCATGCACCTGCTCTTCTCGTTCAACGCGGTGCAGTCCGGTGAGGGCGTCGGCAATGAGTTCCTGTACATCATCGCGGCGGTCATCGGCGGCTGCCTGCTCACCGGCGGCTACGGTTCGGCGATCGGCTCGGTGATCGGCGCCTTCATCTTCGGGATGGTCTCGCAGGGCATCGTGTACGCCAACTGGAACCCCGACTGGTTCAAGTTCTTCCTCGGCGTGATGCTCCTGATCGCGACCCTCGTCAATCTGTGGGTCCGCCGCACGGCGACCCGGAGGTGAGCCCGATGACCACTGCCACCACTGCCGGCGGCCCCGCCGCCGGCACCGAGCCCCTCGTCGAACTGGACGGGGTGGGCAAGAGCTACGGCAACGTCCGCGCCCTGCACGGGGTCGACCTGGCCGTCCGTCCGGGGCAGGTCACCTGCGTCCTCGGTGACAACGGCGCGGGCAAGTCCACACTGATCAAGATCATCTCCGGGCTGCACCGGCACACGGAGGGCGAGTTCCGCATCGACGGCGCACCCGTACGGCTGAACACCCCGCGGGAGGCGCTGGACCGCGGCATCGCCGCGGTCTACCAGGACCTCGCGACCGTTCCGCTGATGCCGGTCTGGCGGAACTTCTTCCTCGGCTCCGAGCTGACCCGCGGCCCCTGGCCCGTACGCCGCCTGGACATCGCCCGGATGAAACGGACCGCGGACGAGGAACTGCGGGCGATGGGCATCGTCCTGGACGACCTCGAACAGCCCATCGGCACCCTCTCCGGCGGCCAGCGGCAGTCCGTGGCCATCGCCCGCGCGGTCCACTTCGGCGCGCGGGTGCTGATCCTGGACGAGCCGACCGCGGCGCTGGGCGTCAAGCAGTCGGGGGTCGTCCTGAAGTACATCGCGGCCGCACGCGACCGGGGCCTGGGCGTCATCTTCATCACCCACAATCCGCACCACGCGTTCATGGTGGGCGACCACTTCTCCGTGCTGCGGCTGGGCACCCTGGAACTGAGCGCGGGCCGCGAGGAGGTCTCCCTGGAGGAACTCACCAACCACATGGCGGGCGGCGCCGAGCTGGCCGCGCTCAAGCACGAACTGGCCCAGGTCCGCGGTGTCGACGTGGAGGAACTGCCCGAACTGGAGGACCTGGCCGAGCGTCGCCCCTCCCCGTGAGGGGCCGGCCCCGGGCCTCCCCCACCCTGACATGACGTCCGTATGTCAGGACTAACTCTTGACGGCTGCCCGGCCGGACGGCGAAGCTTCCAGCGGGACCACGGAGCTCCGCGGGCATCCGTACCACCGCCCTGACGGGCCGCCCTACCGAACCACGACCGGTCCGCGGCGACCGGTGAGAGGAGCCCTCCTCATGACTGCCCCCTCCCCCGTTCTGGACCGGATCCGGATCGGCTCCGCGCCCGACTCGTGGGGCGTCTGGTTCCCCGACGACCCGCAGCAGGTGCCCTGGCAGCGCTTCCTCGACGAGGTCTCCCAGTCGGGCTACGAGTGGATCGAGCTCGGCCCGTACGGCTACCTGCCGACCGACCCGGCCCGGCTCACCGAGGAGACCGCTCGCCGGGGCCTGAAGGTCTCCGCGGGCACCGTCTTCACCTCCCTGCACCGCGGCCCGTCGGTCTGGGACGCCACCTGGGAGCACGTCGGCCAGGTCGCGGCGCTCGCCCAGGCGATGGACGCCCGGCACCTGGTGGTCATCCCGTCCTTCTGGCGCGACGACAAGACCGCCGAGATCATCGAGCCGCGCGAACTCACCGCCGAGCAGTGGGGCCACCTCGCCACCGGCATGGAGCGGCTGGGCCGCCAGGTCCGCGACACCTACGGCCTGGACATCGTGGTCCACCCGCACGCCGACACGCACATCGACACCGAGGAGCACGTCGAGCGCTTCCTCGACGCCACCGACCCGGGCCTGGTCAGCCTCTGCCTGGACACCGGTCACTACGCCTACTGCGGCGGCGACAGCGTCAAGCTCATCGAGACCTACGGGGAGCGGATCGGCTACCTGCACCTGAAGCAGGTCGACCCGGAGATCCTCGCCGACGTCGTCAAGAACGGCGTCCCCTTCGGCCCGGCCGTGCAGCGCGGCGTCATGTGCGAGCCGCCGGGCGGGGTGCCCGCCCTGGAACCGGTGCTGGCCGCCGCCCAGAGGCTGGGCGTCGACCTGTTCGCCATCGTCGAGCAGGACATGTACCCCTGCGAGCCGGAGCGGCCGCTGCCCATCGCGCAGCGCACCCGGAAGTTCCTGCGCTCCTGCGGTGCCTGACGCACCGCCCACGAAAGGGAAGACACGCATCATGACGCAGCACGGACCGCTCGGGGTCGCCGTCATCGGCACCGGCAAGATGGGCGCCGACCACGTACGCCGCATCAACGAGGTCGTGAGCGGCGCCCGGGTGACCGCCGTCGTCGACGTCGACGCCGAACGTGTGAAGGCGGTCGCCGACGGCATCGAGGGCTGCACGGCCTACACCGACCCCGCGGCGGCCATGGCCGCGGCCGACGTGGACGCCGTCCTGATCGCCTCTCCCGGCCCCGCCCACGAGGCGGCACTGCTCACCGCCTTCGAGCACGACCTGCCGGTGCTGTGCGAGAAGCCGCTCACTCCGGACGCCGCCTCCGCGCTGCGGGTGATGGAGGCCGAACAGCGGCTGGGGCACCGGCGGGTGCAGGTCGGCTTCATGCGGCGCTACGACGCGGAGTACACCAAGCTCAAGACCCTGCTGGACAGCGGTGAACTCGGCCGGACGCTGATGCTGCACAACCGGCACCGCAACGCGAGCATCCCGTCCGGCTTCACCAACGCCAACCTCGTCAACGACTCGCTCGTGCACGAGATGGACGTGACCCGCTGGCTGCTCGGCCAGGAGATCACCTCCGTGACCGTGCTGCGCCCGCGTCCGTCCTCGCACGCGCCCGAGGGCCTGGACGACCCGCAGTTCGTGGTCTTCGAGACCGACGGCGGAGCGGTCGTCGACGTGGAGGTCTTCCTCAACTGCGGTTTCGGCTACCAGGTGCAGGCCGAGGCGGTCTGCGAACGCGGCAGCGCCCGCATCGGCGACGCGCACGACCTGCTCGTCAACACCGCGGGCCGCTGGGGAGGCACGATCGCCCAGGACTTCGTGGAGCGCTTCGCCGACGCCTACGACCGCGAGGTCCAGGCCTGGGTCGACGCCACCCGGCGCGGCGAGGTCACCGGCCCCAGTGTCTGGGACGGCTACGCCGCCGCGGCCGTCTGCGAGGCGGGAGTCCGCTCGCAGAGCGAGGGCGGGCGCGTCGAGGTCGAACTCGTCGACCGCCCGGCGTTCTACCGCTGAGGGACGCACGTCCCCGGCCACCCCGGATCCGGCGCGGGTGGGGCGGTTACTCCCTGGCCGCCCCGCCCCCGCCTCCACCGCACCCGTGAGAAAGGCACCCCGTACATGCGCGTTGTCCTCTTCGGCGTCGGGCGCCTCGGTTCCTTCCACGCGGCCACCCTCCACGCCCATCCCGAGGTCTCCGAACTGGTCCTCGCGGACGCCGACGCCGCGCGGGCCGCCGAGGCCGCCGCGCGACTCGGTGCCGGGGCCCGGGCGGCGGCCTCGGTCGACGCGGCGTTCGCGGGCGGCGCGGACGCGGTCGTCATCGCCTCGGCGACCGCCGCGCACGCCGGGCTGATCTCGCGCGCGGTGCGGGCCGGCCTCCCCGCCTACTGCGAGAAGCCGGTCGCCCTCGACCTGGAGTCGACGGTCGTCGCGCTGCACGAGGTCGAGGAGGCCGGCACCGTCCTCCAGATGGGCTTCCAGCGCCGCTTCGACCCCGGCTACCGCGCCGCCCGGGAGGCCGTCCGGGCCGGCCGGCTCGGACGGCTGCACACCGTACGTGCGCTGACCTCCGACATGGTGCCCCCGCCGCCGGAGTTCGTGCCGCTGTCCGGCGGGCTCTACCGGGACTGCCTGATCCACGACTTCGACGCGGTGCGGTGGGTGACCGGCCGTGAGGTCGTCGAGGTGTACGCCACGGGTGCCGACGGCGGGGCCGACTTCTTCCGCGCGGCGGGCGACGTGGACACCGCGGCGGCGCTCCTCACCCTCGACGACGGCACCCTCGCGACCGCCACCTCCACCCGCTACAACGGAGCGGGATACGACATCCGCATGGAACTCGCCGGATCGCTTGACCAGATCGCGGTCGGCGTCGGTCCCCGTACGCCGCTCACGTCCGTGGAACCGGGCGCGGCGCCGGGCGTGCCCGACCCCTGGACCGGGTTCGTGGACCGCTTCGGGGACGCGTACCGGGCGGAGATCGACGCCTTCCTGCGGGTGGTGACGGGCCGGGCGGAGAACCCCTGCGACGGGCGCGAGGCGCTCGACGCGCTGCTCGTGGCGGAGGCGTGCGAGGTCTCGCGCAGCGAGCGGCGGCCCGTCACGATCGCCGAGATGGCCGAGGTCGCGGAGCGCGCCGGCAAGCGCGCGGGATGACGCCGCGGGGCGCCTCGGGCACGTCACCCCCGCGGTCCGCCCCGGGTGGCGTGATCACCTGCGCAGGTGCTTCCTGGGATGAGTCGGTCCCGGCTGTCCACGAGGGAAGAACCTTTCATGGCGATGAAGGCCCAGGCGCTGCGCACGCCTCGAGCGGCGGGGCTGGTGGGGATCGCGTTCGCGGTGCTGATCGGCGCCGCCATCGTCCTGGTCCGGGCCTCCATCCCGAGCGGTGAGGGCGCGCTGACCGGCTCGCCGCTCAGCCTGTCCTCGCGCGGCGGCGTGCAGACGGCGCTGGCCCTCATCCCCTTCGCCGGCATCTTCTTCCTGTGGTTCATCGGCGCGGTGCGCGCGCACGTCGGCCCGGGCGAGGACAAGTTCCTCTCGACGGTGTTCCTCGGCAGCGGCCTGGTGTTCGTCGCGACGCTCTTCGGCGCCGCCGCCGCGGCCGGCAGCCTGCTGGCCACCACGGAGATCGCCTCGCCCGGTACCCCGCGGGCCGAGCTGTCGTATTTCGGGCAGCACTTCACCTACAGCCTGCTGACGACGTACTCGATGCGCATGGCGGCGGTGTTCGTGCTGTCGGCCTCGACCGTCGGGATGCGGCTGGGGTCGTTCCCGCGCTGGCTGGTGCTGCTGGGGTACCTCGTGGGCGTCACCCTGTTGTTCGTGGTGCCGAACGTGCCGCTGGCCGAGCTGGTCTTCCCCCTCTGGGCGCTGGTCGTGAGCCTCCACATCGTGGTGGCGAGCTTCCGTTCCCGGCCGACGGGGCTGCCGGGCGCCTGAGTGGCCGGCGGTCAGGAGGTCGTGCGGCGCAGCAGCAGCGTGACGAAGCCGAACCTGCCGCGGTAGCCGTGCAGCCACTCGGCGCGGTGGACGGCGGCGGCTTCGAGGGCGGCGCCGCTGTCGGGGTCGCCGGGGTGGTCCAGGGCCCACTCGGAGAGGGAGCCGGTCCAGGACCACTCGTAGTCGTCCCACTCGCGGACGGTGCTGACATGGGCGAGAACCGGGGTCCAGCCGTCCGCGACGATCCGGTCCACGGTGCTCGCCAGGTCCTCGTACTCCCCCAGCATGTCGACGAGGTCCGGGGTCGGTTCGCGCTCCCAGAAGCCGTCGCCGACGAGGACGGCACCTCCGGTGGCAAGGTGGGCGCGGGCGGCGGCGAGGGTGGGCAGGAGGCCGCCGAATGCGTGCGCGGCGCCGACGCTGAGGACGAGGTCGAAGGGGCGCTTCGTGGCGAAGTCGCCCGCGTCCTGTTCGTGGAGGGTCAGCCGGTCGCCGACGCCGAGCGCGGCGGCCTCGCGGGCCGCCTTCCGCAGTGCGCCGGTGTCCAGGTCGACGCCCTCCGCGGTGACGCCCGGGTGGCCGTCGAGGGCCCGCAGGAGCCAGGCGGCCTCCCCGCAGCCGAGGTCGAGGATGCGTTCGTCGCCGCGGCGCAGCGCCCTGCCGAGGAGACGGCGCACCACCGCGTCGTCGAGCGGCGCGGCGATGGGGTGGTGGGTGTGTGCGATGCGTGAGATGCGGCGACGGTCCATCGGCGCAGCTTCGCAGGACGGGAGGTTCACCGCATCCGGTTAATTCGGCTCGGGCGTGCAACGCGATCCGCGGCGGTGGCGGTTTCCCATTTCGCAGGGCTGTTACAGCGAGCGCGGCCGTCACGGCGGCAGGGCCGTCAGGGCGGCAGGGCCGTCAGGGCCGCCACGGGGGAAGGGACATCCGGCATGGACAGGAAGATCGTCGGGACGGCGGGCCGGTGCGGTCCACCGCTACGGGCCCTGCTCCGCGCGTGGCGCGCCGAACGCCCCGTGGACGCGGACCGGGTCGCGGTCCACGCGGTGCCCGCACCGGCCCGGCCCGTCGGCGCGGCCGGCGGTGTCGTCGGATTGCGGCGGCCGCCGCGGGGTGGCCTTCCCCTCGGCCGCCGCCGGGAACCGGCCGTGCTAGGCGCCGGGCGTGCCGGAGCCGGTGGGCGTGAAGCGCACGGGGAGCCGGCGTACACCGCGCATCAGCATGCCGGGCAGCCAGTCCAGCTTCACGGGATCGGCGTCGAGGGCGAGGTCGGGGCAGCGCTCCAGGAGGGCGCGGACGGCGACGCGTCCTTCGAGCCGGGCGAGCGGGGCGCCGAGGCAGAAGTGCAGGCCGTGCCCGAAGGCGACGTGGCCGCGGGTGTCCCGGCGGATGTCGAAGCGGTCCGCCTCGGGGAAGCGGCCCGGGTCGCGGTCGGCGGCGGCCAGGGCGACGAGGACGGGTTCGCGGGCCGGGATGACGGTGCCGGCGACGTCGACCGGTTCCGTCGTGAAGCGGAAGGTGGCGGTCTCCACCGGGCCGTCGTAGCGGAGCATCTCCTCCACGGCGCCGTCGATGAGGCCCATGTCGGCTCGCAGGAGCGCCAGTTGGTCCGGATGGGTGAGCAGCGCGCGGACACCGTTGGAGATCAGGTTGACCGTGGTCTCGTGTCCGGCGATCAGCAGCAGGAAGGCCATGCCGCTGAGCTCGGGGCGCGAGAGCCGGTCGCCGTCCTCGGAGGTGGTGCGGATGAGCGCGCTCATCAGGTCGTCGCCGGGCGCGCAGCGCTTGTCCTCGATCAGCTCGTGGAGGTAGGCCGCCAGTTCCTCGAAGGCGCTGCGCTCGGCCTCCGGTCCGGTCGGGGCGACGACCTCGTTCGACCAGGCCCGGAAGGCCTCCCGGTCCAGGTCGGGGACCCCGAGCAGCTCGCAGATGACCGTGATGGGCAGCGGGTAGGCGAGCGCCTCGACGAGGTCGGCGGTGCCGTCCGGGCGGGCCAGCATCGCGTCGAGCAGCCCGGTGGTGATCTCCTCCACGCGCGGCGCCAGTTCCTCGACACGGCGGCCGGTGAACTCCCTGGCCACCAGCTTGCGCAGCCGGGTGTGCTCGGGCGGGTCGGAGACGAGCATGTGGCGGCCGAGGAGTTCCTCGTCGTAGGACAGCCAGCCCAGTGCGCGGGAGTCCTTGGCGAACCGGGTGTCGGCGAGCGCGGCCCGGGCCTGGTCGTGGCCGACGATCAGCCACAGCTCCCCGACGTCGGCGGTGCGCACGCGGTGCACGGGCCCCTTCTCGCGGAGCCTGGCGTAGAAGGGATAGGGATCGGCGGTGAACTCCTCGCCGTAGACCGTGAGATCGACCGTGTCCATGTGTCGCACGGTAACCCGGGGGCCCGGCGCGACACGTCACCCTGCGGGACGAGACACCCCGGACGGTCTCATCCGAAGGACTCAGCCGATCGTGGCGGCACGCCAGGTCTTCTCGTCCGCCTCCAGGAGCGAGGCGACGAGAGCGGCGTCCGGCAGGGGTCCGTGGTCGGCGGCGACGCGCAGGGCGGAGGCCGCCGTCAGATGGCCGAGCCGAAGGGCGCGCTCCACGGGCAGGTCCCGCAGCAGACCGCTGAGGAATCCGGCGGCGAAGGCGTCCCCGGCGCCCACCGGTTCCGCCACCCGGACGGTGAGGGCGGGCACGGTGTGGGCGTCCGTCCCGGTGAAGGCCGTGGCCGCGTGGGATCCGTCCTTGACGACGAGGACTCCGGGCCCGGGCAGCAGTTCACGGACCGAGCGGGCGTCGGTGATCCGCTCGCCCCACAGTGCCTGGGCCTCGTCGAGGCCCACGAGGACGATGTCGGCCCGGTCGGCGAGCGGCCGCAGGACGTCGGCGGCGGAGCGGCCGGTCCACAGCGCGGGGCGGTGGTTGACGTCGAAGCTGACGGGCCACGGGCGGTCGGGGCGCAGCGCCCGTTCGACGAGGGCGTGGCAGCCGGGCGACAGCGCGGGCGTGATGCCGCTGAGGTGGACGAGCGCGGCCCCGGTCAGTGCCGGGTCGTCGAGCACGTCCGGGGTGAGCGCCGAGGCGGCGGACCCCGCGCGGTGGTAGTGGACGCGGGTGCCGTGCGCGCCCGGGTCCTTGAGCAGGAGCCCGGTGGGCCGGGCGGGGTCGGTGCGCACCCCGGCGACATCGACGCCGCCCGCGGCGATCCGCGCTCGGACCCGCCGGCCGAAGGGGTCGTCGCCGACCGCGGAGACCCATCGGGCGGGGATGCCGTGGTCGGCGAGGTAGAGCGCGACGTTGGACTCGGCGCCCGCGATGTCGACGCGCAGCAGGTCCGCGTCGTCCAGCGGCCCGAGCGGGTCGGGGGCGAGGGCGGCCATCGTCTCGCCGACGCAGACCACGGGTCCGGGTCGCAGCGTCCGGGGGGTGCTCATGGTGGCTTCCTAGGGGGTGTCGGCGCGGTCCGCCGGACGGTACGCGGCGGCCGGTTTGCCGGGCACGTCCACCCGGACGGCGAAGACGGCGCCGTCGAGCGGTCCCGGGGCGGCAAGGCCGATGTGCGCGCTGGTGACGAGGAGGGTCCGGCCGTCGGGGCCGCCGAGGCAGAGCCCGGCGGGCTGTCCCGCGGGCAGGTCGACGATCCGGTCGAGGCTGCCGTCAGGGAGGTAGCGGTGGGCCTGCCCGGTGCCCCAGACGGCGGTCCACAGCCCGCCCTCGCTGTCGGTGGTCATGCCGTCGGGGCTGCCCTCGGCGACGGTGACGAAGGTCTCGGGGGTGCCGAGGTCGCCGCTCGCGGGGTCGACGGGGTAGCGCCGGATGACGCCCCGGGCGCTGTCGGCGAGGTACATGACGGTGCCGTCGGCGGTGAAGGCCGGGCCGTTGGGGATCGTGACGTCCCGCAGCACGCGGGTGACGCGGCCGTCGCGGTCCAGGCGGTAGAGCGAGCCGGCGTCCGCGGTGGTGTCGTAGGCCATGCTGCCCGCCCAGAAGCGGCCGTGCGGGTCGGCGACGCCGTCGTTCATCCGCATCGGCACCGGGGCGTCGTCCTCGGGGCGGGCGATCCACTCGGCCCGGCCCGCGGGGTCGATGCGGCAGATGCCGGTGCCCGCGGCGGCGATCCAGTGGCCGGGGCAGCCCTCCACCGGCGCCACCGCGCCCAGCGGGAAGGGGAGTTGTGCGACAACGGTGTGCGGGGAGGCGGGGCCGTCGGCGGCGGCGAGCAGCCGGCCGCTGAGGATGTCGGTGAGCACGGCGCGGCCGTCCGTCCAGCGGATGCCCTCGCCGAGTTCGAGGCGGTCGGTCCCCAGGACCGCAGGGGGCACGGTCGCGGTCACGGACGGGCCTCCGCGCGGACGACGTCCAGGAAGGTGCGGGCCCGTTCACGCAGGGCCGTGACGTCGCCGCCCTCTGCGGCGTCACCGATCAGGGGCGATCCGACGCCGACGGCGACGGCGCCGCCCCGCAGGTACTCCGCGGCGGCCTGCGCGTCCACTCCGCCCACGGGAACGAACGGCAGTTCGGGGAAGGGGCCTCGCAGATCCCTCAGATAGCCGGGGCCGCCGGCGCTGCCGGCCGGGAACAGCTTGAGGGCGTCGGCGCCCAGCCGCAGCGCCTGGAGGATGTCGGTGGGGGTCATCACCCCGGCGAGGACCGGGAGTCCGAGTTCCCGCCCGGTGGCGATGCCGTCGCTGACCGCGGGGGTGACCAGGAAGGTGGCACCGGCCTTGTGGGCGGCCCGTGCGTCGTCCGCGCTGAGCACGGTTCCGGCCCCGAGGGTCGCGTCCGGGCCGAGCGCGGTCCGCGCCCGGGAGATGACGTCGAGCGCGTCACGCCCGCTGAGGGACACCTCGATGAGGGTGATCCCCTCCTCGACGAGGGTGAGCACGGTGGTCAGCGCGGCGTCCGGGTCGCTGCCGCGGACGATGGCGAGCAGCCGGTGGGCACGCAGCGCGGCGAGCAGATCCATCCGACATCCCTTCTGGTGATGGGGGTTCAGGGGCGGCGGGTCGCGGTGACCGTGAGCCGCCAGACGACCTCGCCGGAGGGCGGGACGACGACCGTGTCGCCGTCCTCCGCCCCGGCGCGGTCGAAGACGCGGCCGAGCATCGGCTCGACGCCGATCGACCGGTACGGCGCGTCCTGGGGGAAGCCGCCGAGGTTGCGCCACAGGGCGACCGCGACGGGAAGGCCGTCGGCCTCGACGGCCAGGTGCAGCGCGTCGGGGCCGTCGTGCACGGTCACGCCCGGGGTGAGGACGACCGCCCCGACGGCACTTCCGTCGTCCGGTCCGAGCCGGTCGAGGGGGATGCCCTCGACGCGCGGCCAGGCACCGGTGACCCAGCCCGCGCCCTCGTCCGGGTAGAGCCGGGTCTCCGTGCCCGCGTCGACGCCCAGCCAGGCGTCCGGGGAGAGTTCCAGCAGGGCGTGGGCGGCCCACACGAAGCGGTAGCCCGGTTCGGCGGTGAGCGTGTAGTCGGCGACGGCGGCCCCCGCCCGCGAACTCAGGCGCCGGGTCAGCCGGAAGTCGGGGCAGTCCGCGACCTCCGCGTCCCCCTCCCGGCGCCAGGGCCGTGACCAGGCGTCCCCGTGGTCGGGCAGCCCGCGCACGGTGGGTACGCACTCCTCCAGGCCGCCGGCGTCGGCGAAGGGGTCGCCGGGCCGGACCCCGGGGCGGCGGGGCTCGTCGCGGTGCCAGAGCCATTCGCGGCCGCCCGCGGTCAGCGAGGTCCAGCGGCCGCCGTGGTCCGGGTCGGTGACCACGGCGACCGGGACCCGGTCACCGGTCACCATTCGGCGAAGGAGCCGTCGGCGTGCCGCCACACCGGGTTGCGCCAGGAGTGGCCCGAACGGTCCGCGGCGCGGACCGCGTTCTCGTCGATCACGACGCCGAGCCCGGGCAGTTCGGTGCGGCGCGCCTGGCCGTCGACGAACCGGAAGGGCTCGGTGTCGACCAGGTAGGACAGCAGGTCGGCGTCCTTGTTGTAGTGGATGCCCCGGCTCTGCTCCTGGATCAGGAAGTTCGGCGTGGCGAAGGCGACCTGCAGGCTAGCGGCCAGCGCGATCGGACCGAGCGGGCAGTGCGGCGCCAGGTGCGCGCCGAACGTCTCGGCGAGCGAGGCGATCCGGGTGACCTCCGATATCCCGCCGGCGTGCGACAGGTCCGGCTGGGCCACGGCGATGCCCGCCGTCAGGGCCGGGAGGAAGTCCGCCCGCCCGTAGAGCCGTTCACCGGTGGCGAGCGGCACGGACGAGGCGGCGACCAGGCCCGGCAGCAGGTGCGCCTGCTCCGGCAGGACGGGCTCCTCGACGAACAACGGGTGCAGCGGGGCTATCTCGTGCAGCACGCGCCGCGCGTTGGCGGCGCTGAACCGTCCGTGGAAGTCGACCGCGACGTCCCGGTGCGGGCCGAGGGCCTCGCGGGCGGCCGCGACGCGCTGCACGACGGCGGCCGTCTCGGCCGGGCTGCCCAGCGGCGGGGTGCGCCCGGCGGCGTTCATCTTGACGGCCGAGAAGCCCGCCTCCACCTGGGCGTTGATCTCCTCCTTGAGCCGGTCCGGCTCGTCGCCGCCGACCCAGGCGTACACCCGGACCGAGTCGCGGACGGGGCCGCCGAGCAGGGTGTGCACCGGAACGCCGAGGGCGCGGCCGGCGATGTCCCACAGGGCCTGGTCGATGCCGGCCACCGCGCTGGAGAGCACGGGCCCGCCCCGGTAGAAGCCGCCCTTGCTGAGCACCTGCCAGTGGTCCTGGATCCGCAGCGGGTCCTGGCCCACGAGGTGCTCGGCGAGCACCTCCACGGCCGTCCGCACCACCTCGGCCCGGCCCTCCACCACCGGCTCGCCCCAGCCGACGACGCCGTCGTCGGTCTCGATGCGGCAGAACAGCCAGCGGGGCGGGACGAGGAAGGTCTCGACGCGCGCGATCTTCACTGTGCCTGGCCGTCCTTCTGCTCGGCGGAACCGTCCGCGCCCTCGGGCGCCTTCGGGCCGCTGACCTTGTCGAGATCGCGCGTCGCCTGGTCGAGCAGGGCGCGCATGGCGTGTTCCGCGGCGTCCGGGTCCCGGTCGCGCACGGCGTCGAGGACGGCCCGGTGGCTGGGCACCGGGTCCTCGCTGTGCGGGGCGCTGTGCACGAGCTGGTCACGCTGGGCCAGGCCCGACTCGATGACCATCTCCATGCGTTCCAGCAGTTCGTTGTGGGTGGCCGCGAGCAGCGCCCGGTGGAAGGCGAGGTCGGCCTCCACGGCGTGGTTCGCGCCGCTCTCCTCGCCCATGGCGGTCAGTGCCGCCTCCAGCGCCTCCAGATCGGCGTCGGTGCGGCGGGCCGCGGCCAGGCGCACGGCGGCCGGTTCGATGATGCCGCGGACCTCGCCGAGGTTGCGCAGCAGCGCGGTGTCGGCGCCGGTGCCGCTGCTCTCGGAGAACTGCCAGCGCAGCACGTCGGCGTCGAGCAGGTTCCAGTCCGAGCGGGGCCGGACGAACGTGCCGCGCTTCTGCCGCGCGTCGACCATTCCCTTGGCCGCGAGCACCTTCAACGATTCACGCAGAGCCGTCAGGCTGACGTCCAGCTCGCTCTGCAGGGCCGCCATGTCGAGCGTCGCTCCCTCGGGGATCTCGCCGCTGAGCACCCGGCGGGCGAGGGTCTCCACGGTCTGGCCGTGCACTCCCCGGCGCGCGTATGGCGTCATGTGTTTGCCTTTCTTACTGTTCGGTCGGTGGCCGGTGCGTTCTGTTCCGTCAGGCCGAGGCCTTGGTGACGCTCCAGCCCCCGTCCACGAGCAGGTTCGATCCGGTGATGTAGGAGGCTTCGCCGGCGGCGAGGAAGGCGACGGCGGCGGCGACCTCCTCGGGAGTGCCGAAGCGGCGGGCCGCGGTCTCGGCGACGCTCGACTCGCGGTCGGCCTCCGGGACGCGGTCCCAGGCGGCGGTCAGGATCGGGCCCGGCAGCACCGCGTTGACGCGGACGTCCGGGCCGTACTCGACGGCGAGCTGACCGCACAGCGACAGCAGGGCGCCCTTGCTCGCCGCGTACGCCGGGTGGCCGGGGATGCCGCGGTGGGCGTGGACCGAGGAGACCAGCACCACCGCCCCCTGGTGCTCGCGCAGATCGGGCAGCGTCGCCTTCACGCCCAGGAAGGCGCCGGTGAGGTTGACCGACAGCTGCCGTTCCCAGGAGGCCAGGCTGGTCTCGTGGGCCGGCGCGACCGCCACCGTGTACGCGTTGCTGACCAGGACGCCGACGGGCCCGAAGGTGTGGGCGGCGGTGATCACCCGCGCCCAGTCGTCCTCGTCGGCGACGTCGGCGGCGACGAACAGGGCACGGGCCCCCTCCTTGCGCAGCAGTTCGGCGGTCTCCTCGCCGCGTTCGGCGTCGATGTCGACGAGGACGACGGCCGCGCCCTCCGCCGCGAGGCGGGCCGCGCTTGCCGCACCGATGCCCGACGCGGCGCCGGTGACGACGGCGACGCGGTTGGTGAAACGGGCCGCTGGGTTCATGGGGTGGGACGTCTCCTGTTCGAGCGGGGGTGGGGGGAGGATTCTTCCGCTGTTGTCACTGCCGTGCCAGGACGGTCAACTCCGCGTCGTGTTCGGCGGTCCAGGCGAACGGCAGCCCGGAGTGGAGCAGGTACGCGCCGCTGTAGCGGGTGCCGGTGGCGGCGTCGGCGTAGACGGCGTCCGGTCGCAGCCCGCGCAGGCGGAGCCGGGCGGCCCGGCCGGGCACCAGGGGCGCTCCGTCGAGGAGGCCGGTGTTCCAGGCCGTCACCACCAGGCGGTCACCGCCCGGTTCCTCGTACTGGACGCCGCAGGTCGGGTCGGCGGGGCTGCCCAGCAGGTGGACCTCGCCGTGGTGGACGACGTCGCGGACCTCCTTGTAGCGGGCGATCCACCGCGCGGCCTCGGACCGCTGCCCGGGCGTCCAGTGGCGGATGTCGGCTCCGATGCCCAGCACGCCCGCCATGGAGTTGACGAAGCGGAAGGCGAGCGAGCGCGGCCGCGGGTCGAAGACACCGGGGGCGTCGGTGACCCAGGAACTCATGGTGTGCGGGGCGTGCGCGTGGAGGTATCCGTACTGGATGCGCAGCCGGTCCATGGGCGCGGTGTTGTCGCTGGGCCACACCACGTCGGTGCGGGCGATGGTGGCGTGCTCGACGCGCCCGCCGCCGCCCGCGCAGCCCTCGACGGTGACGTGGGGGTGGGCGGTGCGCAGGTGGTCCAGGACGCGGAGGTAGCCGGCGATGTGCGCGGCGTCGAGGTCCTGGTGCTCGGGGTCGGCGCCCGCCGGGTGGCCGGGGCGGCCGCGCTCGGTGGGCGGACGGTTCATGTCCCACTTGAGATAGCTGATGGCATGGGAGCCGAGCAACCCGTCGAGCGTGCCGATGACGAATTCCTGGACGTCCTCGCGTCCGAGGTCGAGCAGCAGCTGGTTGCGCACGAGCGTCGCGGGCCGGCCGTCGATCCGGTAGACCCACTCGGGGTGCTCGGCGTAGAGCTTCGAGCGGGGGCTGATCCCCTCGGGTTCGACCCACAGGCCGAAGTCCAGGCCGAGGGCGCGCACGTCCTCGACGAACCGGTCGAATCCGCCGGGGAATTCGGCCGGGTCCGGGTCCCAGTCGCCGAGGCCGCCGGTGTCGTCCGGCCGGCCGGTGAACCAGCCGTCGTCGACGACGAAGAGTTCGGCGCCGAGTTCGGCGGCGACCTTGGCGAGCTCCAGCTGGCCTTCGGCGTCGACGTCGAAGCCGGTGGCCTCCCAGGAGTTGTAGAGGACCTTGCGGGGCCGGTCCATGCGCTCGCCGGTCAGGTGCCGCTCATAGCGGTGCCAGACGCGGGCCAGGCCGTCGAGGCCGTCGGGGCTGAACGCGCAGGCCAGCCGGGGCGTGACGAGGGTGGCGCCGGGGGCGAGGCGGACGGCGCCCTCGTGGGGCACGCGGCCGGCCCGTACGCGCACCGCGCCGCCGGGCTCGGCGTCGGCGGTGATCCGCCAGTTGCCGGACCACTCCAGGGCGATCCCGTAGGTGGGGGTGGCGCCCTCGGCGGGGGCAGCGGCGTCCTGGATCGCGAGCCACGGGTGGTACGCGTGCCCGGCGGAGCCCTGGGTGCTCTCCATCTCGAAGCGCCCGCGCTGCACTTCCACGTCCCTGAGCTGGAACTCCTGGGACCACTGGCCGGCCAGGTAGGTCAGCCGCGCGCCGCCCTGGACGGGCACGTTGACGGCGGCGGAGTCGAAGCGCTCCAGCCGCACCTCGTCCTCGCCGGTGCAGGTCAGCTCCGTCCAGCGCAGGACGACGTCGGTGCCGGGCACCGTCTCGTAGTGCAGCGCGGTACGCAGCCCGAGGAGGTCGTCGGCGAAGTCCAGGCGCAGGGCCCGGTCGCCGTCCTGGGTGGCTCCGTCGAACCGCCACCAGCTGCCGCGGTCGCCGCCGGGGCGGGAGGCGACCAGGTCGGCCCCGGTGAACGGCCGCAGCCCGTAAGGGATGTACTCCGCCGGGGCGGCGTCCGCGGGGGTGATGAAGTGGGTGCGGCGCGACCAGTCCATGGGCGACGGCCCATCCTCGGCGCCGTGCGGCCCCCAGGCGGCGAGTTCGGCCCAGCGGCCGTCGCCGCCGAGGGTGACGGCGTAGGTGGTGGTGTCGGTGCGCAGCAGCCACCGGTCGTGCGCGGTCACTTGACGGCTCCGAGGTTGAGTCCGGCCACGAAGTGGCGCTGGAAGCGGAGGAAGACGGCCACAGTCGGGGCGGCGGCGATCACCGAGCCGGCCGCGATGACGTTCCACATGGAGACGTACTGGCCCTGCAGTCCGATGAGGGACGCGGTGATGGGCATCTGGGTGTCGGTGCGCAGCACCGTGATGGCCCACAGCAGGTCGTTGAAGATCCAGGTGAACGACAGGGCGCTCAGCGCGGCCAGCGCGGGGCGGGCCAGCGGCAGGATGATCCGCCAGTAGATCTGCCATGGGCCCGCGCCGTCGATGACGGCGGCCTGCTGGATCTCGCCGGGGATCGCCCGCATGAAGCCGTGCAGCACGAAGACGTAGAAGCCGACTCCGAAGCCGACCTGCACCCCGATCAGGGCGTACAGCTGGTCGTAGATGCCGAGCACTTCGCTGAGCTTGGAGACCGGGATCAGCAGGATCTGCGGGGGCAGCAGGTTGCCGCCGAGCATGAGCAGCAGCAGGACACGCCGGAACGGCAGGTCGTAGCGGCTGAGCCCGAAGGCGGCCATGGAGGCCAGGCCCAGGGAGAGCAGCACGCTGGGGATCGTGACCAGCAGGCTGTTGATGAGGGCGCGCTGCTGGCCGCCGTCCACCCACGCCTGGCGGAAGCCGTCGAGGGTGAAGGAGTGCGGCCAGCTGCCGACGCCGTGCGCGGCGATGTCGTCGAAGGTCCGGGTGCTGGTGACCAGCACGAGGACGATCGGCAGCAGCCACAGCGCGGACAGCAGGCCCGCGGCGAGGTGGAAGCCCGTGGTGCGCAGGGCACGGCCGCGCAGGACGGACCGGCGGGGCGCCGCGGCCGGAACCTTGGCGGTCCGGCCGTCGCCGTCGGACGGTTCCTCGACGCGCGCGGCGGCGTGGGTGGCGGTCATCAGTCGGCCTCCCGGAAGGCGCGCACGAGGTAGCTCGCGATGACGCCGAAGGCCAGCACGAAGATGACGACGGCGAGCGCGGAGCCGTATCCCAGGCGCAGGGACTGGAACGCGGTGGAGTACATGTAGGTGCTCAGCAGTTCGGAGGAGTGGTACGGGCCGCCGCGGGTGAGCGCCCAGACCACGTCGAACGAGCGCAGCGAGTCGATGACGATCACCGACAGGACGACCGCGTTGACGCTGCGCAGCTGCGGCAGCGTGATGTGCCGGAACTGCTGCCAGCGGGTGGCGCCGTCGACCTTTGCCGCCTCGTACAGGGCGGGGTCGACGCCCTTGAGGCCGGCCAGGTACAGCACCATGACGTAGCCGACCTGCCGCCACAGCGCGGGCACGATCACCGCGTAGAAGGCGGTGTCCTGGTCGGCGAGCCAGGCGTGCTTCCAGCTGCCGAGGCCGACGCCGTCCAGCACGTTGTTGATCAGGCCGTCCGGCTGGTACATGGCCTGCCAGACCAGCGCGGTGGCGACCAGCGAGAAGACCACCGGCAGGAAGAGCGCCGCCCGGTAGAACCCGACGCCGCGCCGCTCCTGCTGGAGCAGCAGCGCGGCACCGAGTCCCAGGGCGGCGGAGAGCCCGCCGAAGAGCACCAGCCACAGCACCGTGTTGATCGCGGCGGTGCGGAAGACCGGGTCGTGCACCATCTCGCTGAAGTTGCCGAGGCCCACGAACTTCGGGGCCGCCAGGCCGTCCCAGGAGGTCAGGGACAGGTAGAAGCCCTGGAGGGCCGGCCAGAAGACCCAGAAGGCCTCGGCGAGCAGCGGGATGAGGACGAAGGCCAGGACCACCGGGGGCACCCGGGTGGCCCTGGACCGACGTGTGGAGCCGATCAGCGCCATTGTCACTGGCTCCAGATCTTCTGTGCGCTGCGCTGCCACGTGGTGAGGATGGAGCCGATCTGCTTGGGCTTGGCCAGGTAGTGCACCAGCGCGGTGTCCGCGGTCGGCTGGAGGGCGTCGCTGGAGTCGCGGTTGAAGAACTGCGTCACGTCGGCGGCGCTCTCGATGAGCTTGCGGCCCTTGACCACCAGCGGGGTGCCCGCGTCCTTGGCGTCCGGGTGGGTGGGCAGCGCGGTGCCGGAGGAGTTCTTGAGGTAGAGCTCCTGCGCCTCAGCGCCGGCCAGGTAGCTCAGCAGCTCCTTGACGCCGTCGGCGCGCTTGCTGCGGGCGCTGGCGAAGTACCCGTCGGTGGGCGCCTCCTCGGCGACCGGCACCTTGGGGTCGATGATCGGGAACTGGAAGAAGTCCAGGTCGCCCAGGGCGTCCTTCGGCGCGGCATCGGCGAAGAAGGTGCCGATGAGCATCATGCCGGTCCGGCCCTGCAGCAGGGCAGTGGTGGCGTCCTGGAACGGTATCGCCGTGCCGTTGGGGTCGAAGTACGGGCGGGCCTCGTCCCACGTGTCGAAGACCTTGCGGACCTCGGGGTCGTCGAAGCGGTGCTTGCCCGCGAGCAGTTCGCGGTGGTACGTCGCACCGTTGACGCGGATGTTGAGGTAGTCGAACCAGGCGGAGGCCACCCACGGGGTGTCGCCGCCGGCGCCGAGGCCGATCGGGGCGACGCCCTTGCTCTTGAGCTTGTCGCACAGGTCGAGGAACTCGTCCCAGTTCTTCGGCTCCTGGACGCCCCACTTGGCGAAGTTGGACTTCCGGTAGAACATGCCCCACCAGTAGTAGCTGGTGGGCACGAAGACCTTCTTGCCGCTGGAGGTCGAGGTGCACAGCTTCTTCAGGGCGTCGGAGTAGCCCGACAGCTCGGGCTTGCCCCAGATGTCGTCCAGGTCGAGGAGCAGGTCCTTCTTGGCGTACGACTCGGCGACGGAACCCGGGTACCAGGTGTAGATGTCCGGCGGGTTGGCCGAGGTGAGGTACGTCGGCAGCTGCGTGCGGAAGGTCTCCGACGCTACGGTGTTGAGCTTCGCCTCGGCCCCGCCGCTCTTGTTGAAGGCGGCCACGAGCTGCTGCATCGAGGTCTTCGCCTGCGGGGAGGAGAGGTTGGACTGCAGGGTCACCGGGCCGCCGGACTTTCCTCCGGAGGCGGACGGGCTCTGGGTGACGCAGCTGCTGAGCAGCGCGCCGGTGCCGACTGCGCCGGACACGGCGAGGAACCGGCGGCGGCTGGCGTTGAAGGCGGTCATATGTGCACTCCCTTGGTGCCCACGGAACGGAGCTGAGGCCCCCTGACGGCCCGGCTCTGGGTGCGGCAGGAAGAGCCTGTCGCAGGGGTCAGCGTCCCGTCAAGATTAATTACTAATTTATTTTCTGGAGGGTCCACCCTCGGGCCGAACAAGGCCCGGGGACACACCCATTGGTGCCGGATGGCACGGGTCGACGCAGGTGAAGCGGGGTGGAACGGGGTGGAACGGGTAAGGCCGGGTGCTGCGAGGCGCGGCGGGACGACGGTCGCGCGCGACTCAGAGCGCGGCCCGGTGGACGCGGCCGCCCACCTCACGGGAGGTGGCGAACGCGGCGAGCCGTCGTCCACGACAGCCGAAGGCCGCCACGGCCCGCCGCGGTCGCGCCGCGCCTGCACGATGCGAAGCCAATGGGTTCTCCCGGGAGTTGGGGGTACGGGACACCCCACTCCGGTCGTACCGGGCGTCGGTGCCACGGCGGAAACTGTGGCCGGACCCCCGAAGCCTGTCAATATTAATTGCTAATTAACTTAAAAACGCGATCTTCCGGTGACCTGGAAGGGGTCCCGGCACCCGGCCCCGCGGGGTTCCGTAGGATGCGGCGATGCCCCGCCCCCTCCTGGTCGCCACCGATCTCGACGGCACGCTCCTGCGCGACGACGGCACGCTCTCCGCCCGTACGCTGGACGCCCTGCGCGCCACGGCCGCCGCGGGCGCGGAGGTCGTCCTCGTCACCGCCCGGCCGCCCCGGTATCTCGACGCCCTGGCCGCCGCCACCGGCCTCACCGGGACCGCGGTGTGCTCCAACGGCGCGATCGTGTACGACATCGGCAGCCGCACCGTCACGGGGTCCACCCCGCTCGCCGCCCCCGTCGCGCGGAGCGTCGCCGCCGCCCTGCGGGACGCGGCGCCCGGCGTCGGCTTCGCCGTGGAGACGGGCCATCATCTGCGCTGGGCCCCGGGGTACGGGCACCACCTGCCCGAGGACGCGGACGCCGAACTCCCCGTACGCTCCCTCGCCGAACTGTGGACGGCCCCTGGCCCCGTCGTGAAGCTGCTCGTCTGGTCCCCCGCGCTCGACGCGGACACCCTGCTGGCCGTCGCGGAGCGCGCCGCGGGCGGCGGGGCCCAGTTCACCCACTCCGGCGGCCGCGGCCTGCTGGAGGTCAGCGCCCGCGGCGTCACCAAGGCGGCCGCCCTCGCGGCCCTGTGCGCGGACCGCGGCATCCCGGCCGAGCGGGTCGTCGCCTTCGGCGACATGCCCAACGACCTGCCCGTCCTCACCTGGGCGGGCACCGCCTGCGCCGTCGCCAACGCCCACCCGGCCGTGCTCGCGGCGGTCCCCCACCGCACGGCCTCCAACGAGGACGACGGTGTGGCCCGCGCCCTGGAGCGGCTCTTCGGGGCAGGGGCGGGGGAGCACTGACACACCGAAGGGCGGCGCCCGGTGGGACCTGCCGGGCGCCGCCCCGGGGACGGTGGACCGGGCCGCGTCAGCAGCCGTGGTCGATCAGGTCGAACGTCACATAGTGGTCGCTCGTGTAGTAGTCCTCGTCGGCACCCTGGCCGGTGACGATCCGCCGGGCGCCGCGGGTCGAGGAGCCGGGCGTCTTGACCGTGTACTCGTGGTAGTAGCCGTTCGCGTGGGCGGGCAGCACGCCCTCGCGGTTCTGGAAGACCGTCCCGTCCTGCGGGTACGGGAACGGGCCGCCCTGGTCGATCAGCCGCAGCGTGGTGTGGGCCTGGGACGGCAGGTCGGAGTAGCAGATGTCACCGGCCGACGCGGCCGCGACGACCGCCGCGGCCGTGGTGCCGGCGGGCGCCGGGGCGGCGGTGGCGACGGCGGGGCCGCCGACGAGAAGGGCCGAGGCGAGGGCGCCCAGGGCGCCGATGCGAAGGATCCGTGGGGGGATTCTCATGGACTCAGGATGACGCGCGTAGAGCCTGTCATGTCAACGACAATCACGGGATGTTCCCCGGGAGTTCACACCTTCCGGCCGCCTGCCTCAGTCCGTGCCGCCCGCGCCCTCCGCCGCCTCGCGCAGGGCCTCCAGGACCGGGCGGAGCAGGGGGTGCTCCTCGGCGCCGCGGCGGACGGCGGCGAAGACGCGGCGGGTGGCGACGACGTCGTCGACGGGGTGGACCGCGACGCCGGACAGGTCCATGTCGCGCAGGGCGCTGCGCGGGACGAGGGCCACGCCCGCGCCCGCCGCCGCGAGGGCGACGACCGCGCGGAAGTCGTCGGAGGAGTGCTCCAGGCGGGGCTGGAAACCGGCGTACTCGCAGGCGAGGACGACCACGTCGTGGCAGGGGTTGCCGGGGTACGGGCCGATCCAGGTCTCGCCGGCGAGGTCGGCGACGCGGACGGAGCCCGTCCCGGCGCCGGCGAGGGGGTGGCCCGACGGGAGGACGGCGTCGAAGGGCTCGGCGTACAGGGGGACGCGGGAGAGCCGCTGGTCGTCGGCGCGGGGGGCGCCGCGGTACTCGACGGCGACCGCGATCTCGGCGCGGCCGTCCAGCACCATGGGCAGCGACTCGTCGCCCTCGGCGTCCCGGACCCGGACCCGGATGCCCGGGGCGGTGCCGGCCAGGGCGGCGATGGCCGGGGCGAGCACCAGTGCGATGCCGGTGGCGAAGGAGGCCACGGTCACCTCGCCGGCGGCACCGGAGGTGTAGGCGGCCAGCTCGGCCTCGGCCCGTTCGAGCTGGGCGAGGACCGTGTTGGCGTGGGCGAGCAGGATCTCGCCGACGGGGGTGAGCTGGACACCGCGGCCGCCGCGCTCCAGCAGCCGGTGGCCGGTCTCGTGCTCCAGGGCCGCGAGCTGCTGGGAGACCGCGGAGGGGGTCAGATACAGCGCCGCGGCCGCGGCGGTCACCGTACGGTGGTCCGCCACGGCCCGCAGGGTCCGCAGCCGTCGTGCGTCAATCACCCATTCATCCTGCCAGGGCATCGCGCGCGGCGATGAATGCGTCCACCGCCTTCTCGACGTCCGCGGTGGAGTGCGCGGCCGACAGCTGGACCCGGATGCGGGCCTTGCCGTGGGGCACGACGGGGTAGGAGAAGCCGATCACGTAGACGCCGTGCTCCAGCAGCAGCTCCGCCATGCGGCCGGCCTCCGAGGCGTCGCCGATCATGACCGGCGCGATCGGGTGCTCGCCGGGCAGGATCTCGAAGCCGGCCTCGGTCATGCGCGAGCGGAAGAGCGCGGTGTTCTCCGCGAGGCGGGTGCGCAGGTCCTCGGAGTCCTCGATCAGGTCCAGGACCTTGAGGGAGGCGGCGGCGATGACCGGCGCGAGGGAGTTGGAGAACAGGTACGGGCGGGAGCGCTGGCGCAGCAGCGCGACGATCTCCGCGCGGGCCGCGACGTAGCCGCCGGAGGCACCGCCGAGGGCCTTGCCGAGGGTGCCGGTGAGGATGTCGACACGGTCCATCACGCCGTGCAGGGCGTGGGTGCCGCGGCCGCCGGGGCCGGTGAAGCCGACGGCGTGCGAGTCGTCGACCATGACCATGGCGTCGTAGCGGTCGGCGAGGTCGCAGATCTCGTCCAGCGGCGCGATGTAGCCGTCCATCGAGAAGACACCGTCGGTGACGATGAGGCGGCGGCGGGCGTCGGACGCCTCCTTGAGGCGGGCCTCCAGCTCGGCCATGTCGCGGTTGGCGTAGCGCAGGCGGCGGGCCTTGGACAGCCGGATGCCGTCGATGATGCTGGCGTGGTTGAGCGCGTCGGAGATGACGGCGTCGTTCTCGTCGAGGAGGGTCTCGAAGACGCCGCCGTTGGCGTCGAAGCAGGAGCTGTAGAGGATCGTGTCCTCGGTCCCGAGGAAGGCGGACAGCCGGGCCTCGAGCTCCTTGTGGACCTCCTGGGTGCCGCAGATGAAGCGGACGGACGCCATGCCGTAGCCCCAGCGGTCCAGGGCGTCCTTGGCGGCGGCGGTGACCTCGGGGTGGTCGGCCAGGCCGAGGTAGTTGTTGGCGCAGAAGTTGAGGACGTCGCCGGGGGCGCCCCCGCCGGTGACCGAGACGGAGGCGCTCTGCGGGCTGCCGATCACGCGCTCGGGCTTGAAGAGTCCGGCCTCGCGGATCTCGTCGAGGGTGCCGCGCAGGTCGTCGCGGACGGAGTCGAACATCGGGGTTCTCCCTGGGAAGCTGCGGGTGGTACGGGTGGGCCGTGCCCCGGGGGCCGGGAGGGTCAGGCGGTCCAGTCGAGGACGACCTTGCCGCAGCGGCCGCTCGCCGCGTCGTCGAAGGCGGCGTCGAAGTCGCGGTAGGAGTAGCGGCCGGTGACCACGGGGGCGATGTCGAGGCCGCCCTCCAGCAGCACGGACATGGCGTACCAGGTCTCGAACATCTCGCGGCCGTAGATGCCCTTGATGGTGATCATCGACGTGACGATCTTGGCGAAGTCGACAGAGAAGTCCTCCGAGGGCAGGCCGAGCATCGCGATGCGGCCGCCGTTCGTCATGTTGGCGATCATGTCGCGCATGGCCTCGGGGCGGCCGGACATCTCCAGGCCGATGTCGAAGCCCTCGCGCAGGCCGAGCTTGCGCTGGCCTTCGGCGATGCTGGTCTCGGCGACGTTGAGGGCGAGGCTGACGCCGACCTTGCGGGCGAGTTCCAGGCGGTACTCGCTGACGTCGGTGATGACGACGTTGCGCGCGCCGGCGTGCCGGGCGACGGCGGCGGCCATGATGCCGATCGGCCCGGCGCCGGTGATCAGCACGTCCTCGCCGACCAGCGGGAAGGACAGGGCGGTGTGGACGGCGTTGCCGAACGGGTCGAAGATCGCCGCTATGTCGAGGTCGACGGGGACCCGGTGCACCCACACGTTGGACGCGGGCAGCGCGACGTACTCGGCGAAGGCGCCGTCGCGGCCGACCCCGAGGCCGATCGTGTTGCGGCACAGGTGGCGGCGGCCGGCCAGGCAGTTGCGGCACTTGCCGCAGACGAGGTGGCCCTCGCCGCTGACGAGGTCGCCGGTCGTGATCTCGGCGACGTCGGAGCCGACGGCCGCGACCTCGCCGACGAACTCGTGACCGAGCACGAGCGGGGTGGTGACCGCCTGCTGGGCCCAGCCGTCCCAGGCACGGATGTGCAGGTCGGTGCCGCAGATCCCGGTACGGAGCACCTTGATGAGGACGTCCCCGGGACCGATCTCCGGCTCCGGGACGTCCCGCAGCCACAGGCCGGGCGCGGCCTTCTCCTTCACCAGTGCCTTCACTCTTGCGACTCCTGCCGGCAGACGAGGGGTGGCCCGGCCCGCGCGGGGGGACGCGGACCGGGCACGAGGGAACCCGGGCGGAAGCGGCGGCGCCCGTCGGCGCCGGCTCGCGCGTTGCGCCGGGCAGACAGCAATCTGCCCGGCTTCGAGCGTTCAGTCCATCGATCTTTTCTTAAGCTCGGCAACAGCGCAGCTTCACGCTCGGCCGGAAGGGCGACACAGACCGCCGCCGACCGGCGTCGCGGCGGCTCAGCGCCGGCCGAGAGCGGCCAGCTGCGCGGTGATGGTGTCGGTGTCCTGGAAGGTCAGACCGATGCGGGCGACGTGCTTCCAGCGCACCAGGCCCTCCGCGTCCACGATGAAGACCGAGCGCTTGAGGCCCAGGCCCGGCATGGTGACGCCGTAGGCCTTGGCCACCGTGCGCTCGGTGTCGGCGAGCAGCGGGAAGCGCAGGTCGCGCTTGCGGGCGAAGTGCTCGTGGCTGTCGAGGTCGCTGAAGTTGACGCCCCACACCGTCGCCCCCAGGTCGCGGAAGCGGTCCAGGTCGGAGGTGTAGGAGCAGAGCTGCTTGGTGCACACGGCCGAGTCGTCCCCGGGATAGAAGGCGAGCACGACGGGGGCGCCGCGCTGCGCGGACAGGGAGTACGCGCCGCGCTCGGCACCCGATCCGTCGAGCAGGACTCCCTGGAGGGTGAAGTCGGGGGCGGGGGTGCCGATCTCGGGCACGGGCATGGGGGGTCCTCTCACAAGGGGGTGGCTCGGCGGGTCCGGAGAACTGCGAGACAGAACGTTCGTTCTTGCCGCGACGCTACGCGGTGCCGTCCGCTACCGTCAAGGACATGAGTGCCCCTCCCGCCGTTCCCCTCGTCACGTTCGCCGCCGCGGACGCGCCGCCGCGCGACCGCATCCTGGCCACCGCGGCCCGGCTGTTCTACACCGAGGGCATCCACGCGGTGGGCATGGACCGGATCGTCACGGAGGCGTCCACCACCAGGGCGACGCTCTACCGGCACTTCCTGGGCAAGGAGCAGCTCGTCCTGAGCTACATCCAGGCCACCGACGAGCAGATCCGCGCCTTCACCACGGCGGCGCTGGAGGGTCTGGGCGCCCGGGAGGCCCTGGCGGGGGTGGCCGGCGCGCTCGGCGACCAGTTGTGCTCGCCGGGCTTCCGCGGCTGCCCGTTCCTCAACGCGGCCGCGGAGTACCCGGACCCGGCCGACCCCGTCTCGCGCGCGATCGTGGCCCACCGGGACTGGCTGCGGGGGCTGGTCGCCCGGCTGCTCGCCGAGGCGGGCGCCCCCGAGGCCGCCGAGGACGCGGCGACGCTGATGATGCTGCGCGACGGCGCCGTGATGACCGCGGCGCTGGGTGACGCGGACGCGGTACGCGCCTCCCTGGACCGGGCGGTCCGGCACGTCCTGCGCTCGGCCGGGGTGGGGTGAGCGCTCCCGGCACGGCGCGGCCCGGCGCGGCCCGGGGCCGCCCGGTCGGCGCCGGTCGGCCTCCGCGGCGTGCGGGCCCCGCGCAAGGCAGCCTTCCGGCCGGGCTCAGCCGGCGTGGGTGGAGAACAGCCCGCCGGTCGGGCCCTGCTTGTCGCCGCCCTGGGCCTTCTTCAGGGCGTTGGCCAGGCCCTCGATGGTCATGGACTGCAGGATGACGCGGCCGTCGCCCTCCAGGGTCGCCAGCGACAGCCCCTCGCCGCCGAAGACGGCGTTCATGATCCCCTGCCGGTTGAGCCCGCCGATGCGCTGCACGCCGTAGCGGACGCCGTCCTCGAAGGCGACGATGCAGCCGGTGTCGACCTCGATGCGGCCGCCGAAGTCGGCGGGGTTGAGGTCGATGAAGTTGCCCGCGCCCGCGATGATCACCGTGCCGCGGCCGGTGAACTTCTCCAGGATGAAGCCCTCGCCGCCGCTGGTTCCCGTGCGGCCGCCCTGGAAGGCGATGCCGAAGTCGACGGTCGACTCGGCGGCCACGAAGGCGTCCTTCTCCGCGTACCAGGCGCGCGAGCCGTCCAGTTCCAGGGCGCGCATCTCGCCGGGCAGGACGCCCGCGAATCCGACGGTGCCCTCCCCGCCGCTCGCGCTGAAGTACTGGAAGGCGATGCTCTCGCCCGCCAGCATGCGCTGGCCGACCTGCATGGCCGTGCCCATCGCCTGGCGCAGCATGCCGCCCATGCCGCCGCCCGCCGCGCCGCCCTGGTCCTGGCGCTGGGCGCCGGGGCCGGCCAGCCGGGTGTCCATGCTCACGTTCGCGGTCTTGAACAGGAACTTCCCCGCCTCGCAGTAGACGGTCTGGCCGGGCTGGAGGGTGCACACGGCCATCTGCATGGCGTTGCCGACGATCTGCTGCTTGAGGGTCACTGCGCTGCTCCGGGTGTCTCGGGGTGCTCTCGTTCAGACGGATGTACCCGACAACGAACGACCCGGACGATTCGATTCCGATTGCTCCTCCGGCCGTGCGGCGGGGGCGGGCGGGCGGCCGCCGGCGTCGAGGAAACGGGCGAGGGGCAGAGTGGCGGCGCCGACCGTGACGGCGTCCGTCCCGAGCCGGCCCAGTTCGATGGAGGTCTGGGCGCAGGGGTGGTGCAGCGCGTAGGCGGCGGTGGCCTCGCGGACGGCGTCCAGCAGCCGGGGGCCGATCATCAGCCCGGTCCAGCCGGACAGCACGATGCGCTCGGGGTTGAAGAGGTTGACGAGGTCGGCGATGCCGGCGCCGAGGTACTCGGCGGCCTCGTCGAGCAGCGCGACGGCGGCGGCCTCACCGGCCTCGGCGGCGGCGAGGAGGGCGGCGATCGCGGACTCCTCGCTCACCCCGGTGGGCGCGTCCCAGCGCTCGATGAGCGCCTCGGCGCCCACGTAGGCCTCCAGGCAGCCGCGGGCGCCGCAGCGGCAGAGCCGCCCGCCGACCTGGAGGGTGGTGTGGCCCCACTCCCCCGCGCTGCTGCTGGCGCCGCGGTAGGGCTTGCCGTCGGCGACCACGCACGCGCCGACCCCGGAACCGAGCAGGGCGATCACGGCGTTGCGGGCGCCGCGGCCGGCGCCGAACCACATCTCGGCCTGGCCGAGGGTCTTGGCGCCGTTGTCGATGTGCAGCGGCAGGGCGGTGCCCTCGGCGAGCAGCGCGCCCAGGGGGACGGCGTCCCAGCCGATGGTCTGGCCGTGGACGACCGCGCCGGCGCCGCCGGTGCCCTGCTCGACGATGCCGGGGACGCCGATGCCGACGCCGAGCACGAGGGCGGGGTCGACCCGGGTGTCCTCCAGGACGACGGAGAGGCCGTCGAGGATGAGCTGGACGACGAGGGCGACGTCGTGGCCGCTGTCGGCCAGCGGGCGGTCGGTGGAGGAGAGTTCGGCGAGGGCGAGATCGAAGAGGGTGACGCGGACCCGGGTCTCGCCGACGTCGACGCCGATGAGGAAGCCGTGCCGGGGGGCGACCTTGAGCATGACGCGGGGGCGGCCGCCGTCGGACTCGACGGAGCCGGCCTCCTCGACGACGCCGTCGGCGATGAGCTCGGCCACGACGTTGCTGATGGAACCTGTGCTCAGTCCCGTGTCCCTGGCCAACTCCTGACGGCTGAGGGGTCCTTCGAAGTACAGGTGACGCAAGAGCGCCGAACGGTTGCCCCGCCGCAGGTCGCGTACGGTCCGCTTGCCTCGGTCTGCCATGGTGCTCCCTCCCCGGCTGAATCTATCGCTGCGCCAAGTCTTGACGCCAGGTTTTCTCAGACGTTAAATCACGCCTTGAATTAAGGCGTGACGTTCTTCACTTCCCGAAGGCACCCACCCTGGAGAGGGATCCCCGGTCATGCACATCACCCGTACCACGGCCGCCGCGACGCTCGCGGCCGCTCTCATCGCCTCCGCCACCGCGTGCGGCGGCGGCTCCTCGACCGACGGCAGCGGCAACGGCAGCCCCAAGGAGCTCACCTACTGGGCCAGCAACCAGGGCGCCAGCCTCGAGGCCGACAAGGCGACCCTGACACCCGAGCTCGAGAAGTTCGAGAAGCAGACCGGGATCAAGGTCAAGCTCGAGGTCATCCCGTGGTCCGACCTGCTCAACCGGATCCTCGCCGCGGCCACCTCCGGCCAGGGCCCCGACGTCCTCAACATCGGCAACACCTGGTCCGCCTCGCTGCAGGCCACCGGCGCCCTGCGCCCCTTCGACGCCAAGGCCTTCGACGCCATCGGCGGCAAGGACCGCTTCGTCTCCTCGGCCCTGGGCGCGACGGGCGCCGAGGGCAAGGACCCGGCCGCGGTCCCGCTGTACTCGCTGGCGTACGGCCTGTACTACAACAAGAAGATGTTCGCCGACGCGGGCATAGCCAACCCGCCCGCCACCTGGGACGAGCTCGTCGCCGACGGCAAGAAGCTCACCAAGGGCGGCAAGTACGGCCTCGCCGTCGAGGGCGGCAACCTCTCCGAGAACGTCCACCACGCCTTCGTCTTCGGCAAGCAGCACGGCGCCGACTTCTTCGACGCCTCCGGCAAGCCGACCTTCACCACCCCCGAGGCGGTCACGGCCGTCAAGCAGTACATCGACTTCATCGCCAAGGACAAGATCACGGCCCCCGGCAACGCCGAGTACGCCGCCAACCAGTCCGTCGCCGACTTCGCCACCGGCAAGGCCGCCATGCTGCTGTGGCAGGCCGCCGGCTCCTCGCTGAAGTCCCACGGCATGAAGCCCGAGGACTACGGCGTCGCCCAGGTGCCGTTCCAGACCGCGGGCGCCTCCGGCGACACCGCCGTGAACTCGATGGTCGCGGGCATCAACCTGGCCGTCTTCAAGAAGACCGACAACGTCGACGGCGCGCTGAAGTTCGTGAAGTTCATGACCAGCGACGACGAGCAGAAGCTCCTCAACGGCACCTACGGCTCGCTCCCGCCGGTCAAGGCCGCCCAGTCCGACCCGGCCTTCGCCACCCCGGACCTGAAGGTCCTCGCGGACGCGCTCGCCAACAGCGCGGCGCCGCTGCCGCAGGTCGCCAACGAGAGCCAGTTCGAGACCGCCGTCGGCACCGCGATGAAGGACCTGTTCGCCGACGCCGCCGCCGGGAAGCCGGTCACCACCGAGAGCGTCAAGGCCGCCCTCGAAAAGGCCCAGCAGCAGATGCCGGCGTCGTGAGCGTGAAGGAACCCATGACCGCCACCGTGCCGCCCGTCCGGCACAGCTCCAAGACGCCTTCCCCCGGCGGCCGGCGGGCCGCCGGGGGGAGGACCCCGCTGTCGCGGCTGCGCCTGCCGGCGCGGCTGCGGCGCGCGTCGCTCCCGTACGTCCTGCTTCTGCCGGCCCTCGCGCTGGAACTGCTCATCCACCTCGTGCCGATGGTCGTCGGCGTGGTGATGAGCTTCAAGGAGCTCACCCAGTTCTTCATCAGCGACTGGTCGGCCGCCCCCTGGAAGGGCCTGGACAACTACCGCGTGGCGGTGGACTTCAACGCCCCGGTCGGCGAGGACCTGCTCAAGTCCTTCCTCGTCACCTGCGAGTTCACGGTGCTGGCGGTCGGGCTGTCCTGGCTGTTCGGCACCGCCGCCGCGATCCTGATGCAGGACGCCTTCCGCGGCCGCGGGCTGCTGCGCGCGGTCTTCCTGGTGCCGTACGCGCTGCCGGTCTACGCGGCGGTGATCACCTGGTCGTTCATGTTCCAGCGGGACACCGGCATGATCAACCACGTCATCCACGACCAGCTCCACCTCACCGACGGCCGGCCGTTCTGGCTGATCGGCGACAACAGCTTCTTCGCGCTGGTGACGGTGTCGGTCTGGCGGCAGTGGCCGTTCGCGTTCCTGTGCCTGATGGCCGGTCTGCAGAACATCCCGCGCGAGCTGTACGAGGCGGCGGCGATGGACGGCGCCGGGATCTGGCAGCAGATCCGCAGGATCACCCTGCCGTCGCTGCGCCCGGTCAACCAGGTGCTGGTGCTGGTGCTGTTCCTGTGGACGTTCAACGACTTCAACACGCCCTATGTGCTGTTCGGGCGAGCCGCGCCGGACGCCGCGGACCTGATCTCGATCCACATCTACCAGTCGTCCTTCGTGACCTGGAACTTCGGCTCCGGCTCGGCGATGTCCGTGCTCCTGCTGCTGTTCCTGCTCGTCGTGACGGTGCTCTACCTGCTCGCCACCTCCCTGAGGAGGAAGGATGCCTGACGCCCGCAGCCCCATGGCCGCGCCGCGCTCCTTCGTGTGGACCCGGCGGATCGTGCTGACCGTGCTGACGGCCTTCGCGCTGGCGCCGGTGTTCGTCATGGTCGTCTCGTCGCTGAAGCCGCTGCAGGACGTGCAGGGCCCGTTCCGCTGGTTCCCCAGCGGCTTCACCCTGCGCCCGTACGCGGACATCTGGCACACCGTGCCGCTCGCCCGGTACTTCGTGAACTCGCTGCTCGTGGCGGGTGGGGCGACGCTGTGCTCGGTGGCGGTGGCGATCTTCGCGGCGTACGCCGTGAGCCGCTACGACTTCAAGGGGCGCCGCTTCTTCTCGGTGACGATCCTGTCCACCCAGATGTTCCCCGGCATCCTCTTCCTGCTGCCGCTCTTCCTGATCTTCGTCAACCTCGGGAACGCCACGGGCATCGCCCTGTACGGCAGCCGCGGCGGCCTGATCCTGACCTACCTCACCTTCTCGCTCCCCTTCTCCATCTGGATGCTGGCGGGCTACTTCGACTCGATCCCCCGGGACCTGGACGAGGCCGCCATGGTCGACGGCTGCGGGCCGCTGGGCGCGCTGTTCCGGGTGGTCGTCCCGGCCGCCGTGCCCGGCATCGTCGCGGTCTGCGTGTACGCCTTCATGACGGCCTGGGGCGAGGTGCTGTTCGCCTCCGTCATGACCAACGACACCACCCGCACCCTCGCCGTCGGCCTGCAGGGCTACGCCACGCAGACCGACGTGTACTGGAACCAGGTCATGGCCGCCTCGCTCGTGGTCAGCGTGCCCGTCGTCGCCGGGTTCCTGCTCCTGCAGCGCTACCTCGTCGCCGGGCTGACCGCCGGCGCCGTCAAGTGAGCCCCACCGCCCCTCAGCGTCACCCGAACGAAAGGCAGTCCGTGACCCTCGACCTCAGCGCCCTCCCCGACGGATTCGTGTGGGGCGCCGCGACGGCCGCGTACCAGATCGAAGGAGCCGTGGCCGAGGACGGCCGAGCGCCCTCCATCTGGGACACCTTCTCCCGCACTCCGGGGAAGGTCGCGAACGGCGACACCGGCGACGTCGCCTGCGACCACTACCACCGGGTGCCGGAGGACATCGGCCTGATGGGCCGGCTCGGCCTGGACGCGTACCGCTTCTCCCTCGCCTGGCCGCGCGTGATGCCGCAGGGCGGCGGGCCGGTCAACCCCGCGGGCCTGGCCTTCTACGACCGCCTGGTCGACGCCCTGCTGGAGGCGGGCATCACCCCCTTCCCGACCCTGTACCACTGGGACCTGCCGCAGGCGCAGCAGGACCGCGGCGGCTGGCCGGAGCGGGAGACCGCGCTGCGCTTCGCCGAGTACGCGGCCGTGGTGGCCGAGCGGCTCGGGGACCGGGTCACCCACTGGGCCACGCTCAACGAGCCGCTGTGCTCGGCCTGGATCGGCCATCTGCAGGGCGTGATGGCCCCCGGCCTCACCGATCTGAAGGCCGCCGTCCGCGCCTCGTACCACCTGCACCTGGGCCACGGGCTGGCGGTGCAGGCGCTGCGCGCCGCGGTCCCGAACGCCCAGGTCGGCATCGTCAACAACCTCAGCCCCTGCGAGCCGGCCTCCGACCGGCCCGAGGACGTCGCCGCGGCGCTGCGCTCCGACGGGCACACCAACCGCTGGTGGCTGGACCCGATCCACGGCCGCGGCTACCCCGAGGACATGCTGGAGCTGTACGGGGTCGAACTGCCCGTCCAGGCAGGCGACATGGAGACGATCGCGGCGCCGCTGGACTGGCTGGGCCTCAACTACTACTTCCGCGACATCGTCGCCGACGACCCGGCGGGGCCGGTCCCCCACACCCGTGCCGTACGCGTCCCGGACGTCCGCCGCACCGCGATGGACTGGGAGGTGCACGCCGGCGGCCTGGAGCGGCTGCTGCTGCGGCTGACCGAGGAGTACGGCGCCCGCAAGATCTACGTCACCGAGAACGGCTCGGCGTACGAGGACCGCGTCGGCCCCGACGGGCAGGTCCACGACCCCGAGCGCACCGCCTACCTGGAGGAGCACCTGGCGGCCTGCGCCCGCGCCGTGCGCGGCGGTGCCCCGCTCGCCGGCTACTTCGCCTGGTCGCTGCTGGACAACTTCGAGTGGGCGTACGGCTACGACAAGCGCTTCGGCCTCGTCCACGTCGACTACGAGACCCAGCGCCGGACCGTGAAGGGCAGCGGCCGCCGCTACGCCGACATCATCGCCGCCCACCGCGCCCGCGCCCGCAGCGCGGCCTGACCTCCCTCGTCATCCCGTCTCCACCCCCCACACAGGAGATCCGCGATGCCACACCACCCCCACACCGGACGCCTGATCGCCGTGCTCGCGGCGGTCGCGGCGGTCTTCGCCGGATTAGTGCTCGCCGGACCTGGGGCGGCCGCCGCCACGGCCGTCCAGGTCACCATGACCACCACCTCCGACGGCAAAACCGTCGTGCAGGGCCTGCAGACGCAGACCCCGGCCGCCTTCGAGGCGGGCAACGGCAGCGGCGGCACGGTCATCACGGTGGACCCCGCCGCCCGCTACCAGCCCTTCGAGGGCGGCGGGGCGTCCTTCACCGACAGCGCCGCCTGGCTGATGAACTCATCCGGCGCGCTGTCGGCGGCCACCCGTGACGCCACCATGCGCAAGCTGTTCTCCCCCACGGAGGGCATCGGCCTGGGCTTCCTGCGCAACCCGATGGGCGCCTCGGACATCGCGCGCAGCCACTACACGTACGACGACACCTGCTGCGACCTGTCGGACTTCTCCATATCCCGGGACCTGGCCGACGTCCTGCCGATGACGCAGCGGGCGCGGCAGCTCAACCCCGACCTGAAGGTCATGGCGGTGCCGTGGTCGGCGCCGGCGTGGATGAAGGACAACGGCAGGCTGACCCAGATGGGCAAGCTGCGGCCCGAGTACTACGACACGTACGCGCAGTACTTCGTGAAGTACCTGCAGGCGTACGAGCAGCGCGGCGTCCACGTCGACTACGTCTCGGTGCAGAACGAGCCGCAGTGCTGCGGCGCGAACAGCAACTACCCCACCATGGAGTGGACGGCGGCCACGCTGCTGGACTTCACCAGGAACCACCTCTTCCCGGCGTTCCGTTCGGCCGGGATCACCACCAAGGCGCTGATCCACGACTGGAACCACGGCGACTGGAACACCACGGGCGCCGGCCAGCTCGCCGACGCCGCGCTGCGCGGCGACCCGCTCTTCGGGGGCGTCGCCTGGCACGGCTACACCCCGACCCCGCCGAACTACGCGCTGGGCAGCACGATCCAGAGCCAGTACCCGGGCGTGGCGCAGTACGAGACGGAGCACTCCGGCGGCACGTGGGTGGGCGACCAGCAGCTGGAGGACCTGCGCGACATCACCGGCTTCACCCGCAACTGGGCCCGCGCGTACGTGAAGTGGTCGCTGGCGCTGGACCAGGCCAGGGGCCCGCACGCGGGCGGCTGCGACAGCTGCAGCGGGCTGATCACGGTGCACAACGGGGACGCGCGCAGCGGGCAGGTCGACTACACCGTCGAGTACTACACGATGGGGCAGCTGACGAAGTTCGTCCGCGCGGGCGCGGTGCGGATCGGCAGCAACGCCACCGACCCCGTGTGGAACACCGCCTTCGTCAACAGCGACGGGCAGCGGGTGCTGGTCACCCACAACTCCTCGTCGTCCACCCAGCAGGTCACGGTCCGCGAGGCCGGGCAGCACTTCAGCTACAGCCTGCCCGCCCGCGCCACGACCACCTTCACCTGGTCCGGCGCGCCGACCGGCGGCGGGGGCGGCGACGGGGACGGCATCAGCACCTCCGCCTGGTACCAGGTGGCCGGCGCCGGCTCGGGCAAGTGCGTGGACGCCAAGGACCGGGGCACCGCCAACGGCACGGCGGTGCAGCAGTGGAGCTGCGTGGCCGGGCAGGCCAACCAGCAGTGGCAGTTCCGCCCGGTCGACGGCGGCTACTACCGCGTCGTCAACCGCAACGCGACCGCCACCGAGCAGGTCTGGGACGTCACCGGTGGCGCGTCGGCGACGGGCGACTCGGTGCCGCTGCAGACCTGGCAGTGGTCCTCGGGCGCCAACCAGCAGTGGAAGCCGGTGCTCCAGGCGGACGGTTCGTACGTCCTCACGGCCCGGCACAGCGGCAAGTGCCTGGACGTCGCGTCCGCTTCGGCGGCCGACGGCGCCCTGCTGCAGCAGTACACCTGCAACGGCACCGCAGCCCAGTCCTTCCGGCTGACGCCGGCGGGCTGACCGGCCCCGCGCGGCGCCGACGTACGAGGGAGACGCCGGCGCCGCGCGGCACCAGCACCCCCTCCGGGGCACCGGGGCCCCGGAGGGGGCTCACCGTCGGCGGCGGGCGCCAGACTTGCGCCATGGATGCCTTCACGCGTGACGTGCCCGCGCCGGCCCTGCCCGCCCCCGCGTGGGTGGAGTCGATGGGCGGCCCGCTGGTCGCCGTCCCCGTCTCCGCCCTGGCCGCCTGGGGCGGCTGCGCGGAGCGGGGGACGGTCGTCGGCGACGGGAACGCCCCCGACGACTACGACCGGGCCTGCGCCGTGGACGACCTGGCGGGCGTGGTGCCCGTCGGCGGCGACGGCGTCCGGGCGCTGGTCCTCGGGGACCTGCCCGCCACGACCTGCTACCTCACCGCGCGCCGGGCTTTCCTGCGCTGGGGAGGCGCCGACTCCGAGGCCGAACTCGTCGCGGCGGCCGAGGTGGTCCTCGCCGATCCCGCCGTCGAGTGGCAGGAGTGCGGGACGTGGGAGACCGACGGGCCCGCGGTGCTCATGGACTCCGCCGAGGCGGGCGGCCTGCTGGGCGTCGAGTACCCCGGCGGCGGCATGCCCGAACAGGCCGCCGTCCCGCTGCCTCCCGGCCGCTGGGCGGTCCAGGCCGTCGAGACGACGGTCGGCGACCGCACCTCGCTCGGCCTGGTACGGCTCGTGCCGGCCGCCCCCTGAGCAGGGCCGTCAGGCCAGGTCCTCCCACCGCCGGACGAGGCGGTCGGCGCCCGCCCCGGTCAGCGAGCCCCACAGGCGCAGGCGGGCGATGCCGCCGTCGGGATAGGTCTCCAGGCGCACGTGGGTGGCGGGCGGGACGCCGACCACGAAGCGGTGGACGGTGTCGGGTTGCAGGGGGGTGCGGGGCAGGATCTCGAACCACTCGCCGTCCTCGCCGTCGCGGCCGAGCAGGGCGGCCCAGCCGGCGGCGTTGCCCTTGTAGTAGCCGGTGTCGATCTCGACGGCGCGGACGGTGCCCTGCCCGGCGAGGCGGTAGCGCGCCCAGTCGTGGCCCTTGTCGCGGCGGCGGCGGGTCTCCCAGCCGTCGCCCATGCGGCGGGAGGTGCCCGGCAGGATGGGGTTGACCGGGGAGGAGTAGAAGCGGTCGGAGACGTCCTCGGGGGCGCCGCCGTTCTCCAGCGCGACCAGGTCGAAGGTGCCGAGCGCGGTCAGCCACGCCGGGTCGGGGACGACCTCGCCGTGGACGCGCAGCCGGGCGATGCCGCCGTCGGGGAACTGCTTGAGCCGCAGGTGGGTGAAGCGGCGCTCCACGGCCGCCTCGAAGCCGTTGGCGGCGTGGCCGCCGACGGCCGTGCGGGGCACGAGTTCCGTCCACTCCACGCCGTCGGCGAGAAGGTCCCCGGGCGCGGCGGACAGGGGCGCGCAGGTGGCCTCGACGGCGATCTGCTGCGGGTGGTTGCCGCGGAAGTGGGCGGTGTCCACGACCACGCCCCGCACGATCCCGGGGGCGGCGAGGCGGATCAGCGCCCAGTCGTGGTCGGCGTCGGCGGGGTGCGGGTCGGCGGCGTCGGCGCCGCGGCGGCGGCGGGTCTCCCAGCCGTCCATGACCTGCCCCTTGTGGCCGAAGTGCTCGGCGCGGAACTCGGGCCGCCCGGGGACGAGCAGGTTCTCCCGTTCGGCGAAGAACTCGTCGTTGGCGGCGATCACCCCGGCGCCCAGGCGCCGGTCGGCGAGGTCGACGAGACCCGTGAAGGGCAGGTCGGCGCCGCGGTAGTCGGCGTAGGGGTCCCCTCCGGGGTACGGCTGGGCGGCGCCGGTGTACCGGGGTGTGGCGGTCACGCGTTCTCCCTTGTGATGAGGCGGCCGGAGGGGTCGGTCGGGGTGCCGTGGTCGGCGATCCGCTCACCGCGCAGCCAGGTGCTCCGTACGACCCCCTGGAGGGTGCGGCCCGCGTAGGCGGTGACCTGGTTGCGGTGGTGGAGCGCGGCCGGGTCCACGGTGAAGCTCTCGTCGGGTGAAAGGACGGCGAAGTCGGCGTCGTGGCCGGGCGCGACGGCGCCCTTGGTGGTGAGCCCGGCGAGGCGTGCCGGGCCCCGCGCCATCCAGCGGACCACGTCGGCGAGCGTGGCGCCACGCCGGCGGGCCTCGGTCCAGACGGCGGGCAGGCCGAGCTGGAGGGAGGAGATCCCTCCCCAGGCGGCGCCGAAGTCGCCGGTGTCGAGGTGCTTGAGGTCGGCGGTCGAGGGCGAGTGGTCGGAGACGACGCAGTCGAGGGTGCCGTCGAGCAGGCCCTGCCACAGGGCCTCCCGGTTGCCCGCCTCGCGGATCGGCGGGCAGCACTTGAACTGGGTCGCGCCGTCGGGGACCTCCTCGGCGGTGAGCGTCAGGTAGTGCGGGCAGGTCTCGGCCGTCAGCCGCACGCCGTCGCGGCGGGCGGCGGCGATCAGGGGCAGCGCCTCGGCGGAGGACAGGTGCAGGACGTGCACCCGGCAGTCCAGGCGGCGGGCGAGGGCGATCAGCGCCTCGACGGCGGCGTTCTCGGCGGCGCGGGGGCGGGAGGCGAGGAAGCCGGCGTATGCGGGGCCGGAGGGCTGCGGGGCGCCCAAGATGAGCCGGGGGTCCTCGGCGTGGACGATCAGCAGCCCGTCGAAGCGGGCGATCTCGCGCATCGCCTCCTCCAGTTCGGAGGGGCCGAGCTGGGGGAACTCCTCGACGCCGGAGGGCAGCAGGAAGCACTTGAAGCCGAAGACCCCGGCCTCGTGGAGGGGGTGCAGGTCCTTGGCGTTGCCGGGGACGGCGCCGCCCCAGAAGCCGACGTCGGTGTGGATCCGGCCGCGGGCGGCGGCGCGCTTGACCTCCAGGTGGGCGGTGGTGGTGGTCGGCGGGATGCTGTTGAGCGGCATGTCGACCAGGGTCGTGACGCCGCCGGCCGCGGCCGCCCGGGTGGCGGTCTCGAAGCCCTCCCATTCGCTGCGCCCGGGGTCGTTGACGTGGACGTGGGTGTCGACCAGGCCGGGGAGCAGGGCGTCCGTGCCGAGGTCGACCAGTCGCGCGCCGGGCGGGGGCTCTGTCCCGTACGGCAGGACGGCGGCGATCCGGCCGCCCGCGACGGCCACGTCGGCGGGGCGCTCGCCCTGCGGGGTGACGACCCGCGGTGAACGCAGCACGAGCTCGATCGCGTCAGCGGCCTCGGACACGGGTTCCCCTTCCACCGGCGTCGCACAGAAATTCAACGTTCTGTTGAAATGCATCCTCCGCTCGCGCGCGAGCCGCCGTCAACCCCTTCCCCGGCGCCGCACGCGGCCTCGGCAGTACAGTTGGAGAATTCCACCCAATGGAATGCGTTTTCCGCGCTCACCGGCCGCCGCCGCGCCCACGACCGCCCCGAACAGCGGTCACCTGCCTGGTCAGGGCCGGTAGGCTGCACCATCACCACCGTCCGCCTGGGGAGGAAACGTGGCGTCAGACCGCGCCGGGGGCGTGCAGTCCCTCGAACGCGCCTTCGACCTGCTGGAGCGGATGGCCGACGCGGGCGGCGAGGTGGGCCTCAGCGAACTGTCCGCGAGCAGCGGGCTGCCGCTGCCCACGATCCACCGGCTGATGCGCACCCTGGTCGACTGCGGCTACGTACGCCAGCAGCCCAACCGCCGCTACGCGCTGGGGCCCCGGCTGATCCGCCTCGGCGAGAGCTCGGCCCGCCTCCTGGGCACCTGGGCCCGCCCCTATCTGGCGGAGCTGGTCGAGGCGACCGGCGAGACCGCCAACATGGCGCTCCTGGACGGCGACGAGGTCGTCTACGTCGCCCAGGTCCCCTCACGGCACTCGATGCGGATGTTCACCGAGGTCGGACGGCGGGTCCTGCCGCACTCCACGGGCGTCGGCAAGGCCCTGCTGGCGCACGTCCCGCCGGAGGAGGTACGCGCCCTGCTGGCCCGCACCGGGATGCCGGCGGCCACCGAGCGGACCATCGTCGACCCGGACGCCTTCCTCGCGGAACTGGAGCACATCCGCGCCCAGGGCTACGCCGTCGACGACAACGAGCAGGAGGTCGGGGTCCGCTGCCTGGCGGTCACCGTCCCCGACTCCCCGACGGCCGCCGCCATTTCCATCTCCGGACCCGCCGGACGGGTGACCGAGGCGGCCACGGAGAAGATCGTGCCGGTGCTGCAGGGCGTGGCACGGCAGCTGTCGACCGCGCTGGCCAGCAACGGGACGCCCTGAACGCACGCGGTCGGCGCGGCGGCCGCGCCGGTGGCCGCGCCGGTGGGCGGGTGCGGGTTCGTCCCGCGCCCTTCGGGCGCGAAGCGGCCGGCTGCGGACGGGAGCGTGGGGCGCACGGCCGGTCGGCGGTGTGCGGGCGGGTTCGCGGTGGGGGTTCGGGCTCCGCAGCGGGCTGCCTTTCCGTCGGCGTGGGTCTCGTTGCCGTCCGCGGGTGCAGACGGCCGCTTCCACGCCTTCGGTGGGTGGTGGGCGCGCCCGCCGCGACCGGCGTCTGCGGCTGCTCCGGGGTGCTGTCGAGCGGCGGGCGCAAGATCGGGCCCGCTTGCGCCGACATGTTCGGTGGAACAGAGCCCGATCTCGGAAGTCCACCCACCGAGCCCCGTGCCTGCCGGGGAAGCTCCCGCAGACGCAGGTCAGGGCGGGCGCGCCACCCACAAAGGGTGGGCGTGGTACCGGCCGTCTGCACCCGCGGACGGCGACGAGACCGCAACCGTACGAGCAACCGGCCCCGCTCCGGCGTCGAACCCCCGCCACGAACCCACCCGCACCGCGCCGAGAAGGGCGCGAGACGACGGGAAAGCCGCCCAGCGACGCCTGCCACGCCCTGCGCCGCGCTGGAGTGCCGGCCGGGGGGACCCGCCGCACCGGGAAGCCGAGGTGGCCGCGGACGCCGCGAAAGCCGGGGCCCACATCGGGCCGAGGGCGGACCCGCACGGCCGGGGCCGCGTCGGCAGCGTGGGCAGCGGTAACCGCACAGGCACGTCGTCGTGCCGCCGCGGCGGCTTGACCTCGAGCGCACTCCAAGGCCTACGGTCGTCACCGTAGCGACCACGACCCCGGACGGGGGGACCATGCAACTGGGCTTGCACCTCACGAAGTTCGACCATCCCGCAGGACCGGCCGGGCTCGCGCCCGCGCTGGCCGCGGCAGGCGAGGCCGCCGAGTCGGCCGGCGCGGGCTGGCTGTCGGTGATGGACCACTACTTCCAGATGGAGAACAACGGCGGCGCCGAGGCCGCCATGCTGGAGGCCTACACGACGCTGGGCTTCCTCGCCGCCCGGACCTCCTCCGTGCGGCTCGGCGTCCTCGTCACGGGGGTCACCTACCGCCACCCCGGCCTGCTGGCGAAGATCGCGACCACCCTCGACGTCCTGTCCGGCGGGCGGGCGACCCTGGGGCTCGGCGCGGCCTGGTACGAGCGTGAGCACCTGGGCCTGGGCGTGCCCTTCCCGGCGCTCGCGGAGCGCTTCGAACGGCTGGAGGAGACCCTGCGGATCTGCCTGCAGATGTGGGACGGGGACGACGACGGCCCCTTCGAGGGCACGCACTACTCCCTGGCGGAGACCCGCAGCGCCCCGGCCTCGGTGAGCACACCCCGCCCGGAGATCATGATCGGGGGCGGCGGTGAGCGCAAGACGCTCCGCCTGGTCGCCCGGTACGCGGACGCCTGCAACCTCTTCGCCTCCTCGGCCGCCGAGGTCGCGCACAAGCTGGACGTGCTGCGCGCCCACTGCGACGAGGCCGGACGCGACTACGAGCGGATCCGCAAGACCATGCTCTTCGTCGGCGACTCCATCCGCGACGGCGACACCGACGCCTTCGTCGCCGACATGGCCGGCTACGCCAAGCTCGGCGTCGACACGGTCATCGTGGTGCCGCCGGACGCCGAGCCGGCCGGCTGGATCGACAGCCACTGCGCACCGGCCGTCCCCCGGCTGGCCGAACTCGGCTGACCGGCCCGGCGGGCACCCCGCGTCACCGGGGACGCGGGGTGCCGAACAGCTCGATCGCCCGCCGCACCTCGGTGAGGGCGCCGGCCAGGGCACTGACGGAGCCGAGCGCCCCGGCGATCACGAGCAGGCCGCGGCGCAGCCGCGGGACGTCCGGGACACCGGCGTCCGCGGCGGCGGCCAGCGCGGAGAGCTCGTCCTCGGCGATGTGCCGGTCCGGTAAGTTGCCGCGGTATCCGGCGAGTTCACGGCGACAGCGGGCGACCGCGGCCCGCAGGGCGCTCACCCTCGGGTCGAGGGTCCCGTCGTCGTCCACCGCCGCGCGGGCGGCCACGTCCTTCACCACTGATACGTCCCCCACAGGTAGGCCCCCGATGTTTCCCCATGGCCGGCCGGCCCCATCCGGTCCGCCGTATCGGGGAGGACAGTAAACGCGACGGAGCGCTTCCCCCGCTATACGGAGAGCGAAATCCGCCGTAACTTCCTTCGCCACGTGACGACTTGCCGACATCAACGTCCGGGACCCGCGATCCGGTTCCAGTCGGCGAGCCGCCAGTCCCCCGCGCCGTCGCGCCACCAGCGGGCCATCGAGGCGTTGACCACGCGGGCGTCGCCGGGCGGCGGGGTCCCGAGCAGGCGGCACAGTGCCAGCACCACCGCGTCGTGCGTGACGACCAGCACGGGCGGGCCCGGGCGGGCGACGGCCTCCCCCAGGAAGTCCCGGACGCGGGCCTCGACGTCCCGCGGCGACTCCCCGCCGGGCGGACGGTAGGCGGCCTCGCCCTCACGCTCGCGCCGCAGCGCCTCCTCGGGGAAGCGCTCGCGCACCCCTTGCGGGGTGATCAGCTCCAGCAGGCCCATGCCGCGGTCCCGGAGGCGTTCGTCGTAGGTGACGGGCAGCGGTTCGCGGCCCGCGGCCGCCCCGGCCTCCTCGACGGCGCGCAGGGTCTGCCGGGCCCGCTCGAAGGGCGAGCAGCGGACACGGCCGGGCGCCTGCGCACCGGGCAGCGTCAGCAGGTCACGGCCCAGCCGCGCCGACTGCTCCCGCCCGAGCGCGGTCAGCGCCACGCCGGCGTCCCGGACCCCGTCCAGGGACCTGCCACGGGCGAAGGCGGCGTTGGCCTCGCTCTCGCCGTGGCGTACGGCGATGATCCAGCTCGTCATGGCCGGTCCTTTCCCCCGCCCCCCGTCCACGGTATCCAGGGGGCATGGAACGCGACGCGAGCACGGGCACGGTGGCCGGGCTGCTGCTGGCCGCCGGCGGGGGCAGGCGGCTGGGCGGCCGCCCCAAGGCGCTGCTGGAGTACGGCGGCCGCCCGCTGGTCGAGCACACGGCGCGGGCGCTGCGGGCCGGCGGCTGCGGCCCCGTCCACATCGTGCTGGGCGCGGACGCCGCGCAGGTGCGCGAACGGGCCGCCCTGGACGACTACGCCGTCACCGTGAACCCGCACTGGGAGCAGGGCATGGGTTCCTCGCTGCGCGCGGGCCTGGAGGCACTGGCCGGCACCGGCGCACCGGCCGTGGTCGTGGCACTGGTGGACCAGCCCGGGATCGGGGCCACGGCGGTGGCCCGGGTGGTGGGCGCGTACGCCTCGCCGCGCACCCTCGCCTCCGCCTCGTACGGCGGCAGGCGGGGCCACCCGATCCTGCTGGGCTCCGCCCACTGGGCGGCGATCGCCGCGAGTGCGGTGGGGGACCAGGGGGCACGCTCCTACCTGAGGCGGCACGAGGAGGCGATCGCACTCGTCGAGTGCGGGGACATCGCGGTCCCCGCCGACATCGACACCCCGGACGACCTGCGGCTGCTGGCGGACCCGCCGGAGCCCCCTGCACCGGGTGCCACAGAACGTTGAACTTCCGCAATGCAAAAACTATGCTCCACCCAGCAGAAGCGCCCGTACGGTCGGCGCGCCTCGCAGCCGAAACCCGCCCCGTCCGGCACCCCGTGCCAGGGCCGGGGCGCGGTGGCCGCCCGGCTCCTCCGGCCGCACGGCACCACCCCTCATCGGCAAGAGGAGAGTCAGGTTCATGTCCGCATCAGGGCCCGCACCGCACGCCGTCGTCGCCGACACCGCACCCCCCGTCGAGCGCGCGGAGGAGGTGCTGACCGACGGGGCGCTCGCCTTCCTGGCCGAACTGCACCGCCGGTTCGCGCCCCGCCGCGCCGAACTCCTCGCCAAGCGCGGGGAACGCCGCGCCGAGATCGCCCGCACCGGCACCCTGGACTTCCTCCCGGAGACCGCCCACATCCGCGAAGGCGACTGGCGCGTCGCCGACGCCCCCGCCGCGCTGAACGACCGCCGGGTGGAGATCACCGGCCCCACCGACCGCAAGATGACCATCAACGCCCTCAACTCCGGCGCCCGGATCTGGCTCGCCGACTTCGAGGACGCCTCCGCCCCCACCTGGGAGAACGTGGTCGGCGGCCAGGTCAACCTGATCGACGCCTACGAGCGCCGCATCGACTTCACCTCCCCCGAGGGCAAGTCCTACGCGCTGAAGGACGAGAGCGAACTCGCCACCGTCGTCGTGCGCCCGCGCGGCTGGCACCTCGACGAACGCCACCTGACCGTCGACGGCGAACCCGTCCCCGGCGCCCTCGTCGACTTCGGCCTCTACTTCTTCCACAACGCGCAGCGCCTGCTCGCCAAGGGCAAAGGCCCCTACTTCTACCTCCCCAAAACCGAGTCCCACCTCGAAGCCCGCCTGTGGAACGACGTGTTCGTCCTCGCCCAGGACCTCCTCGGCGTGCCACAGGGCACCATCCGCGCCACCGTCCTCATCGAGACGATCACCGCGGCCTTCGAGATGGAGGAGATCCTCCACGAACTGCGCGACCACGCCTCCGGCCTCAACGCCGGCCGCTGGGACTACCTGTTCTCCATCGTCAAGAACTTCCGCGACGCCGGCGAGCGCTACATCCTGCCCGACCGCAACGCCGTGACGATGACCGCGCCCTTCATGCGCGCCTACACCGAACTGCTGGTCCGCACCTGCCACAAGCGCGGCGCCCACGCCATCGGCGGCATGGCCGCCTTCATCCCCTCCCGGCGCGACCCCGAGGTCAACGCGGTCGCCTTCGAGAAGGTCAAGGCCGACAAGGACCGCGAGGCCCACGACGGCTTCGACGGCTCCTGGGTCGCCCACCCCGACCTCGTGCCCATCGCCCGCGCCTCCTTCGACGCCGTCCTCGGCGACCGGCCCCACCAGAAGGACCGGCTGCGCGAGGACGTCCACGTCACCGCCGCCGACCTGCTGGCCGTCGACTCCCTCGACGCCAAACCCACCTACGAGGGACTGCGCAACGCCGTCCAGGTCGGCACCCGCTACATCGAGGCCTGGCTGCGGGGCATGGGCGCCGTCGCCATCTTCAACCTCATGGAAGACGCCGCCACCGCCGAGATCTCCCGCTCCCAGATCTGGCAGTGGGTCAACGCCGGCGTCGTCTTCGCCGACAACGGCGAGAAGGCCACCGCCGACCTCGTGCGCTCCCTGGCCGACCGGGAACTCACCGCCATCCGCGAGGAGACCGGCGAGCAGGCCTTCGCCGCCGGCCGCTGGCAGCAGGCCCACGACCTGCTCCTGAAGACGGCACTCGACGAGACCTACGTCGACTTCCTGACGCTGCCGGCCTACGAACTGCTCGACTGAACCACGCGCCGCTCTCCCCGGCCACCGCCGGGGAGAGCCGCCGCGCGCCGCGAGACTTCCCGCGACCCCGGGAAAAGCCGGGCAGCCGGCGCGCGACCGCTGGCATGATCGTCGCCATGCCAGCACCCCGACCGCGCGCCGTGCGGCCCAGCCTGTACATCTCGGTGGACATCGAGGCGGACGGGCCCATCCCCGGCCCGTACTCGATGCTCAGCCTCGGGGCCGCCGTCGCGGGCCGGCAGGACGCCGGCGGATTCACCGCCGCCGACCCCGAACGGGACACCTTCTACCGCGAACTGCGCCCCACCGGGACCGAGACCGACCCGCAGGCACTCGCCGTCAGCGGCCTGGACCGGGCACGCCTGACCACCGAGGGCAGCGAACCGGCCGCCGCAATGGCCGAGTTCACCGCATGGGTGGGCACCGTCAGCGAAGGCGCCCAGCCCGTCATGACCGGCTACCCCGCCGCATACGACTGGATGTTCCTGTACTGGTACCTCATCCGCTTCACCGGCTCCAGCCCCTTCGGGCACTCCGGCTGCCTCGACATGAAGACGCTGTACGCGGCCAAGGCCCACGTGCCGCTGCGCGCCGTCGCCAAGGCCACCATGCCCCGCGAACTGCTCTCCCGCCGCCACCACACCCACCACGCCCTCGACGACGCAGTCGAGCAGGCCGAACTCTTCGCCAACCTCATGAACTGGAAGGGCACCGCGCATGCCCTTTGACCACAACGACCACTACCACCGGCTGCTCCTGCGCAAGGTCCCGCCCGGCGCGCTCACCGCCCTGGACGTCGGCTGCGGCACCGGCCGCTTCGCCCGGCGCCTGGCCGCCCGCGGACTGCGGGTCGACGCGATCGACGCCTCCCCCGAGGCCGTGGCCGCGGCCGGAACCGCACCCGGGGTCACCTTCCGCACCGCGGACGTCACCCGCGTGGACCTCCCCCCGGCCCACTACGACGTCATCACCTGCCTGGCCGCCCTGCACCACATGCCGCTCGCCACGGTCACCGCACTGCGCGCCGCGCTCGCCCCCGGCGGCACCCTGCTCGTCCTGGGCTGCTATCCCGAACGCACCCCCGCCGACTGGGCGGTGAGCCTGACGGCCGTCCCCGTCAACGCCGCCGCCCGGCTGGCCGTAGCCGCCGCCGACCGGATCCGCGGCCACGAACCGCAGCCGGTCCGGGCCCCCGTACGCCCACCGGGCACACCCCTGCCGCAGATCCGCACCGAAGCGGCGCGCCTGCTGCCGGGCAGCCGTATCCGACGCCTGCTGTTCTGGCGCTACCTGCTGGTGTACCGCGACGGCACGCCCGGCTGACCGGCCCCGCTCAGGCCTGGCCGGTGTCGAAACGGCTGACCTTGCCGCCGTCCACGGTGAAACGCCACTTCGTGCGCATCTCACCCCACGCGTCGTTGCGGTAGTCCGCGATGAGGGTGAGCCCCGCCGAGTCCTGGGACTGCACGTCCATGTGGCCGTGGGAATCGAAGATCTCCCGCTCCGCCCACTCCTGCAGGTCGCGGTCGGAACCGTCGTCGGACATCGTCGCGTTCTCGGCGAGCGCGGCCTCGAAGGCCTCCCGGTCCCCGGCGTTCACCGCCGAGACGAAGGCGCGGACGGCCGGTTCGTTGAGGGCGTCGGTGCGGATCATCGCTGCTGCTCCCTGTGCTCACGGGTCGTGCCACCAGCCTCGCCCGAGCGGCCCCCGCGCGCTACCCGGGGCCGGGCGGCCCGCCTGCCGTTCACCCGCGGGGACCGCCACGACTGGCCACGCGACGGGACCACGGCGACCCTGGGATCCAGCCCGGCGGCCCGACAGCGACGGCAGGAGCACACGCGTGGCGAGTGGGGGCGAGGACCTCACCGACGAAGGACGCGACGTCCTGCGGTACGTCCGGCTGCTCCCCGTCGTGCTGCTCGTCGGCGGCTTCCTGGTCGACTACCTGACCCCCGCCCAGTTCAGCGCCACCGCCTTCTACTCCGTCGCCCCCATGCTCGCCGCCCCCCTGATGTCCCTGCCCGGCACCGTGCTGGTCGGAGTGGGCGCCATCGCCGCCGACGCGGGCATCCTCGCCCACTTCGGATACATCGGCGGCCCCGGCGGCATCAGCGAACTGCTGTCGATCTGCGCCGTCGCCGTCGTCGCCGTGTTCATCAACCGCCTGCTCCACGTCCGCGAGGTACGGCTGCGCTCCGCGCGCAGCGTCGCCGCCGCCGTGCAACGCGCCGTGCTGCCCGTTCCGCCGCGGCAGGTCGGGCTGTACCGCATCGCCGCCCGCTACGAGACCGCCGAGGCCGAGGCGGAGATCGGCGGCGACCTCTACGCCGTCCAGGACACCCCCTACGGGCTGCGCTGCATCATGGGCGACGTACGCGGCAAGGGCATGGCGGCCGTGGAGGCGGCCACCGTCGTGCTCGGCGCGTTCCGCATGGCCGCCGACGAGGAACCCACCCTCGCGGGGGTGGCGGCCCGCATGGACCGGGCGCTGTGGCGCGAGGCCGAACGCCGCGAGGGCATGGACCGCCTGGAATGGTTCGTCACCGCCGTCCTCGCCGAATTCCCGGCCGACGGCACCGGGCTGCGCCTGGTCAACCGCGGGCACCCGCCCCCACTGGTGCTGCACCAGGGCGCCGTGCGCTGCGCCGAACCGGCCGGCCACGCCCTGCCCCTCGGAATGGGCCTGTGCGAGGCCGCCGACCGCGTCGACACCGTCCCCTTCCCGCCCGGTTCCACCCTGCTCATGCACACCGACGGCGTCACCGAGGCCCGCGACGCCGACGGCACCTTCTACGACCCCGTCACCCGGCTGGACGGCGTGGCCTTCGCCGGCCCCGCCGAACTGCTCGACGCGCTCCTGGACGACGTCCACGCACACACCGGCGGCCCCCGCAGCGACGACATGGCACTCCTGGCGGTCTGCCACTTCTGACCCGCCCGCGCCTCCGTGCCGAACCCGGCCTTCGGCGCCGCTCAGGCCCCGTACGCCGCCCCGCAGGAGGACCGCACCCGCAGCGAGGGCAGCAGATCCACGTGCCGGCGCGGCGAAGACGCCCCGCCCGCCGCGACGCGCTCCAGCAGCAGGGCGACGGCCGCCTCCCCCACCGCCCGCTTGGGCGCCGCGACCGCCGTCAGCGGCGGATCCGCCAGACCGGCCGCCTGGTCGTCATGGACCACGACCGCCAGATCCTCCGGGACACGCAGCCCCAGCGCCTTCAACCGCGAGACCACCATGACCGCCAGTTCGTCACCGTGCATCAGCACCGCGTGCACCCCGTGCTCCTCCACCAGCCCCCGCACGTGCCGCACCGTCACGTCCACCCGCTCCGCCTCCGGCAGCTCCGGCGGCGCGGTGTACGGCGACCCGGGGGCCGGGGCCAGCCCCAGCGCCTCCACCGCGGCCGCGTACCCCGACCGCAACTGCCCGGCGTGCGCGGTCTCCTGGAGCACCAGCGCGACCGAGCCGTGCCCCAGTGCCGCAAGGTGCCGCACCGCCATGGCCGCCCCCTGCGCCGAGTCCGTCCGCACCCGGTCCAGCTCGGCGGCCTGGCTCCCGGGCGGCGCCAGCCGCTCCACCAGCACCAGCGGCACCGCGCGCTCGGCGATCCGGGCCCCGCACCCGGGGGCGGGCGTCCAGCCCGGGGTCAGCAGCAGCCCGTCCACCCCGGAGGCGACCAGCCGGCCGGCCTGCTCCTCGTCGCCCTCGGCCACGTAGCCGGACAGGCCCAGGACCAGCCGCCCGCCGCGGGCCTCCAGGGCCTCCCGGGCGCCCTGCACGATCTCGCCGAACGAGTAGTCGAGGGTGGGCACCACCATGCCGACCACGAGCCCCTCGGCATCCCGCGCCCCCGCCAGAGCGGGCTCCCTCACGCCCCCGGCGGCGGGCCCCAGGACGGAGCCGTGGACCCGGCGCAGCCGGCCCTGCTCGGCCAGCGTCTCCACGTCCCGGCGCACGGTCACGGTCGACACGCCCAGCTCGTCGGCGAGGTCGGACACGCGGAGGGTGCCGCGCTGGCGGACCAACTCCAGTACCCGTTCGTGGCGCTGGTCGACGTGGAGTCGCACGGTGTTCCCCTTGGTGCTCCGGGCGGGCGGTGTCGCGAGCCGCTGCTGCCACGCACTGTACGCACTGCGCGTGCGGCGGTGATCCACAGGTTTCTACCGGTCGGGCTCCGCCGGCGGCAACGGCCGCGGAGCGGGGACCGCGCGGACGCGTCGGAGGCGGCGCGCGGGCCCTCGGGAGGATCTCGACCCTCGCATTACTTCTTGCTCCACCTGCTTGCCGCTCCCCGTCTGTCACACCCTGCCCCTACGCTGCTGCCGTGACCGCGCCCGCTCTCCACCAGCTCCGCGCCGCCCTGGAACGCGCCCTCGCCGACCCGGCCATCGCCACCTCCCGCTCCCGGGAGGAACGGCTGCGGAAAGCCGCCGCGGTGCTGGAGCGCGCGGCCGCCGACGTCCCGCCCCAGGCGCTGGGCGGCCTCGAAGAGCTGTTCGCCGACGCCGTCCTCGGCCACCCCGGACGGCCGGACACCGTGCTCGGCCGCATCGCGGCCGGTCTGTACCGCACCCGGGCGGGCCAGGTGGGCAGGCAGCTCACCCCCGCCAGCCAGCGCGACATCATGGACGGCATCGCCGACCTCAACCGGGCCGCCGGGCGCCCCGCGTTCGGGTGGCAGGCCCGCGGGATGCGCCCCTGGTCCAAGCACACCAAGGAGCCCCTGGACTTCACCGGGCACATCGTGCTGCGCCGGGCCCTGAGCACCCCCGTGGAGCCGCGCCGCGAGCCGTACCGGCTGCGGCTGCTGGCGGCGCTGGAGGTGCTGTGGGCGACGGCGGTGCCCCGCGAGGGCCTGGTGGCCGCGGACGTCACCGACCTGTCGGCGCAGGAGTCCCGCATCCGGCTCACCGTGAACCTGCCCGGCCGCACGGCGGCTACGCGGCAGGATTTCGCGCTGCCCCGGTCGGCGCGGACGGCGCTGCGGCTCTGGCTGCCGGTGCGCCGGGAGGTCGTCGCCCGGCACCTGGACGCGGGGCCGGACCATCCCGCGAACCAGGCCCTGTTCGTCACCCTGCGGCACACCGTGGCCGAACCGGCCTCGGGGGCGGCCCGGATGGTGCCGCCCGGGATCCGCATCACCGGGAACGGGCTGGAGACCGACTACAGCAAGTGGGCGCGCGGGCTCAACGGCGACCACGCCGGGCAGAAGGGCTGGCCGGTGCCGACCGACCTGTACACCATCTCCCGCGGCGGCGCGGTCCGGCGCGAGGCCCAGGGCCGCTCCCAGGGGCGCGGCCCGTCGCGTCACGGAGGTTCAGCGGGTGCGGGCCCGCGCCCGGTGGCCGTCGAGGACGTCCTGCCGGAGCAGTGAGCCGAAGCCGGCGGAGTCCAGACGCCGGCCGAGTTGCGCCTCGTCGACCCCGAGGGCGGCCGCGGTGCGGGCCAGGTGCCAGTCGTGGGCGGCGAGGCGGTCGAGCAGATGGCCGCGGCGCGCCTGGCTCTCCGAGAGCCGGAAGGTCTTGAGATAGACGGTCCGGCCCCGCCGGTCCGTGACGGCCTCGCCGATGTGGTTCTCCCGCCCGGGGCGGAACTCCGGCAGGAACCGGGAGAGCGTGAAGGGGCCCATCCGGTACACCGTCCGCCAGGTGCGGGGCTGCTCCAGGAGCGCGGCGGCCATGGTCGTGTCGTGGAACCGCGCCCAGGCCCGCTCCTGTCCGGCCGCCGCGGCACGCAGCTCTGCCAGGGAGCGGATGCCCGTGCCGGGGATGCGGGCGCGGAACTCCGGGACAGGCGGCATCAGCGTGGCGTAGTGGTGGACGAGTTCGCCGTAGAGGTCCTGCACGAGGGTCGGGTGCAGCGCGCGGTAGTCGTCGGGGTGCGGCACGACGAAGGCCGCGGCCAGGGCGTCGGCGACGTAGAGCAGGACGCCGCACTGGCCGGGGTGGATCTCGAAGACCCGCAGCGCGTCGGCGAGTCCGCGCACCTCGGCCCCCGTGTACGCCTCCTCCGCGCGCGGGGACAGGCCCCGGCGCAGCGCGCGCTGCGACCATTCCTCCCAGGCGACCGAGGGGCCGCCGAAGTGCAGTGCCAGATAGCCCTCCAGCGCGAGGTGCAGGGGCAGGAAGCGCAGCCGGCCCTTGGCCTCGCGCCGGGCCATCCGGCGGTGCATGCGCAGGGCGCCCGTGGCGGGGCGCGCGTCGTCCGCGCCCTCGGCCAGCTGCGTCCCGTAGGCCGCGGCCGGGGTTCCGTCACCGGTCCAGGTGGCGACGAACGCGTGCGGGATGTACGAGACGTACGCGTGCCGCGGGCCGGCCTGCACGACGGACGGCCCGTCGGTGAGGATCCTCGGGTGCAGCCGCAGGTCCTCGACGGGCTGTTCGCGTACCAGCGGGACCAGGCGCACGGCGCCCCAGACCTGGGAGGGGCGGGTGTCCAGGCCGGTCAGGTCGAGTGCGGTCATCGGGTGTGCTCCCCCCGGTGGGTTCGGTCGAGCAGTCGTCGCGCGCGGGCGTCGAGGTAGGCGGCCAGTTCGGCCGGGCCGGTGCGGCCCTCGGCGAACTGGGCGAGTTCGACGAGCGCGGGCAGGTCCTCGGCGTCGCGGATGCCTGCCGTGGCCACGGCCGGGGACAGCCGGAGCACGTCGAAGTCCTCGGCGTCGTAGACCGGGTTGAGGTGCACGACCTCGGTGCGGCGGCCGGGGTCGATGCGGGTGCGCCACACGCGGAGCACCTCGCCGGCCAGGCCCGGGGGCGCGTTGTCCCAGCCGTCGGAGACGATCAGCAGCCGGGACGGCCCGGTCTCCAGCGCGTCCAGGATCCGCCGGCCCAGCGGCGTCGCCCCGTACGGACGGACGAGCAGGGCGTCGGTCCGCCCGGACGTCCACAGCCCGGTGTACTCGCAGGCGAGCGCGGCGAGCAGGTGGTGGCAGGCCAGGGCGACGGCCAGCGGCCGGCGGCGCTTGGTGCCCGAACCCGAGGCGGAGAAGCTGTCGTCGAGGACGGCGGCGACCCGCCCCCAGCTTCCCCGGTGCTCCCCGGCCACCCGTACGGCGGCCGCGTCCAGGGCCCCGGTCAGTTCCCGGCGCCGCCGCAGGCGCTCCTCGACCGGCAGCGAGAGCACGTAGGAGGCGAGCCGGGTCAGGGGCATGCGGTCCAGGGCGGCCGGCACCGCGCCCGCCTCGTGCCGCCGGGCGGACTCCTGCAGCCGCAGGGTCTCCAGGCGCGTCATGCGCGGGGCGATGCGCTCCAGGAACACCTCGCGCGGCACACCGTGCTTCGCGGCGAAGCCCTCGGCGACGGTGTAGGGCAGTTCGTACAGGGCGTCCTGCGCGAAGTGCGCGCGGCGCCAGGCCTCCAGGAGCGGTGTGTCGTACCGGCCCCGGCTCAGCGGCCGGAACACGAACGTGCCCAGTTCCTCCCCCGTGGGGGCGAGATGGGCGTGCCGCAGCGCCCGCTTGAACCCGCCGCGGTACTTCACGGCGTCGAAGGCCGGGTCCGGGCGGGCGGCGATCCAGTCGCGGATGATCGCCCTCGTCCGCCGGTTGTTCACCCCGGCCCGGCGCAGGGCGCCGAAGATCCCGTACACGCGCTGCGGCGGCAGCAGGGCCAGACGGCAGGCGATGAGCCGGCCCTCGGTGCGGCGCTGTTCCGCGCCGGCCTCGGCGGCGGTCTCCAGCAGGCGGCGGACGATCAGTGCCGCGTTGTGGTCGTTGATGTCGAGGGCGAGGACCCCGGCGTACAGGTCGCGGTAGTTGCCCAGCATGTACGCGTGGAGGAAGTCCAGCGACAGCCGCTGCTCCCCCGCGCCGGAACGGAACTCGCGCTGGCCGGTCGCGGTGATCGCCGCGTTGACGAACAGCAGCACGTCCTCGGCGGCGACGGCCGCCCCCCGCTCGCTCATGGCGTCGGCTCCCCCTGTCTTGGACGCCGGCCGGGGAATGGGGGCACGAGCAGCGAATCATTGCTTCAGAGGCAGGTTCCGGAAGTCGCACCGTAGTCCCGCGGCCGGCACGGCGACCGTAACAGAGCCGGTGCGGGGTGCTCCAACGGGATTCCCGGCCGGGCGCGGGGTTCGCCGGGTCCCGCCCCGGCGGGGGCGGGACCCGGCACCGGTCGGAGGGCCGTCCCTCCCCCGACCGGGGTCCGCGGGTGAGCGGTGATCAGCCGGTCAGGCCCGCGATCCGGGCGAGCCGCCGGGCCTGCTCGCGGGTGGCGCGCGCGATGGCGTCCTCGTCGGCGGTGACGAGGCGGCCGTCCTCGACCACCGGCCGGCCGTTCACCAGGGAGAGGGTGACGGGGGCGGCCGCGCCGAGGACGAGGGCGGCGACGGGGTCGGCGATCGAGGCGTGGGCGAGGGTGTCCATCCGCCACAGGACGAGGTCGGCGAGCTTGCCAGCCTCCAGGGAGCCGATCTCGCCGGCCCGGCCGAGCACCCGGGCCCCGCCGTACGTGCCGAGGCGCAGCGCCTGACGGGCGGTCAGTGCCGCCTCGCGGTGCGCGCCGAGGCGGTTGATGAGCAGCGCGTTGCGCAACTCGGTGTGCAGCTCGCCCGATTCGTTGGACGCGGTGCCGTCCACACCGAGCCCGACCGGGACGCCGGCCGCCAGCATGTCCGGCACGCGGGCGATGCCGGCGGCCAGGCGGGCGTTGGAGGACGGGCAGTGGGCGACGCCGGTCCGCGTGCGGGCGAAGGCGGCGATGTCGGAGTCGGCCATGTGGACGCAGTGCGCCATCCACACGTCCTCGCCGAGCCAGCCGGTGGACTCGAAGTAGTCCGTGGGGCCCATGCCGAACAGTTCCCTGCAGAACTGCTCCTCCTCCACGGTCTCACTACCGTGGGTGTGCAGCCGCACGCCCTTGCGCCGGGCGAGTTCGGCTCCCTGGCGCAGCAGTTCGGTGGAGACCGAGAACGGTGAGCAGGGGGCGACGGCGATCCGCGTCATGGCGCCGAACGAGGCGTCGTGGTGCTTGTCGATCGTCTCCTCGGTGGCGGCGAGGGCGTCGTCGAGGGTCTCGACCGCGAAGTCCGGGGGCAGTCCGCCGTCGGACTCGCCGCGGTCCATCGAGCCGCGGGCGAGGGTGAAGCGCACCCCCATGCCGGCGGCGGCCCGGATGATGGAGCCGGACAGGTCGCCCGTGCCGCGGGGGAAGACGTAGTGGTGGTCCATGGCGGTGGTGACGCCGCCGCGGGCCATCATCGCCAGGGAGCCCTGGGCGGCCGCGTGGGTCATCGCCTCGTCGATGCGGGCCCAGGTGGGGTAGAGGGCGACGAGCCAGTCGAAGAGGTTGTGGTCGGTGGCCAGCCCCCGGGTGATCCACTGGTAGAAGTGGTGGTGGGTGTTGACCAGGCCCGGGGTGAGCAGGTGGCCGGTGCCGTCCACCCGCCGTACGACGCCCTCCAGTCCCGCGGGGGCCGGTCCCGGGCCGACGGACTCGATGCGGTCGCCGGCGACGACGAGGTGGCCGGCCGGGTACTCGGTGCCGTCCGCGTCGACGGTGGCGACGGCGCAGTTCTCGATGACGATGCGCTCTGCTGGGGCGGTCATGGTGTGGCCTCTCAGTCCGTCACCGGGATGCGGGGCTCGGCTCCGTCGCGCAGGACCGTGCCCTCGATGAGGCCGTAGGGGCGGTCGGCCGCGAAGTACACCGCGCTGTCGGGGGTGTCGTTCTTGAGGCCGAACGGCTCCAGGTCGACGAGGAAGTGGTGCTTGTTGGGAAGCGAGAGCCGTACCTCGTCGATCTCGGGGCGGTGCTCGAGCACGCGGTCGCCCATCGCGTACAGCGTCTGCTGCAGGGAGAGCGAGTAGGTGCCGGCGAAGGCGTCGAGGAGGTGCCCGCGGACCTCGGCCCAGGACTCCTGCCACTGCGGGGCGGGGTCCTCGTCGCGGGCCCAGTGGAACCGCCAGCGGGCGCTGACCTCGGTGGCCAGGACGCGGTCGCGGGTCTCCGGCAGCGTGGTGTAGCGGTCCTTGACGAAGCCCCAGAACTCGGAGTCGGTGGTGTTCATGACCACCAGGTCCTTCAGCCCGGAGACGACCTGCCAGCGCGCGCCGTCGAAGGTGACCTCGGTGGTGCGGGTCTCGCGTCCGCCGCGGACGAAGGAGTGCTCCGGCGTGATCCGCTCCCAGTCGTACTCCTCGATGCGGATCCTGGCCCGCTCGATGGACTCCTGTCCGGTGACGAAGTGCCGGGCGAGGTGGATGCCGAACTGCTCGGCGGAGTCGATGCCGTGCTGCTTGGCGAAGGCGAAGACGGTGTTCTTGGTGGTGTCGGTGGGCAGCACGGCGGCGTTGCTGCCGGAAGTGTGGACGTCGTCCATCGCGCCGGACAGGGCGACGGAGACGTTGAGGTCCTTGACGTGGTGGGTCGCGCCGTCGCGGGTGACGCGGACGACGCGGGTCTCCGCCTTGCCGTACTGGTTCTGGCCGAGCCGGGTGGGCGACATGTCGGTGCTAGCTCCCTCGGTATACGGAGTAGCCGAACGGGTTGAGCAGCAGCGGTACGTGGTAGTGCTCGCCCGGCTCGACGGCGAAGACGATCGCCACCTCCGGGAAGAAGGCTCCGCTGTCCCTGGTGCGGGGGGCGTCCTGCTGGTCCTCGGCTCGACTGCGGTGGTCGGTGCTCTGGCGGGTGAGGTAGGGCTCGGTGGCGAACTCCAGCCGTACGTGGCTCGTGCCCTGCGGCGGGTCGGGCAGGTCCTTGCAGCGGCCGTCGGCGTCGGTCTCCGAGGTGCCGTGCGGGACCCAGGGGGCACCGCTTCCGGCACGTACCGCCAGGGTGACGGCGACGCCCCGCGCGGGGCGGCCGGCGCTGGTGTCCAGGACGTGCGTGGACACGGAGGTCATGCGGGGTCCTCCTTCGCGGCCTCGACGAGCCGGGTGAGGCGGAGGCGGTTGATCCTTCCCAGTTCGGTGCGGACGGTCTCGCGCTCGGTGCCGGGGTCGTTGCCGATGCGCTCCTTGAGCGCGGCCAGCATCTGGTCGCCGGTCCTGCCGGTGGCGCAGATGAGGAAGACGTGGCCGTGCCGCTCCTGGTAGGCGAGGTTCAGTGCGAGCAGTTCCTCGCGCTGGGAGTCCCGCACCCCGCCCTGCTCGCGGGCGGAGACCGGGTCACCGGGCCGGGGGCGGCCGATCGGCGGGTGGCCCGCCATCGCCTCGGCCAGGTCGTCCGGCGTGAGGTCGGCCGTCGCGTCGTCGGAGGCGGCGAGCAGCGCGTCAAGGGTGTCGTACGGGCGGGCCGCCGTGACGGCGGCACCCCAGGAGCGGCTCGCGCAGACCTCGTGCAGCAGCGCGATCGCCTCCGGTCCGCCGGCGGCGTTGAACCGGGCCAGGCCCGGGGATGGGCTGGAAGTCACAAGGGCACGCTAGGAGCGCCCACCGCATGACGTCAACAGTTTGTTGAAAAGTCGCTGCCCGCAACGCCCGGACGGACGCCTCACGCGGTGCTCTGGCGGCCGCCCTTCGCCGCGTTCTCCCTGTTGAGGTAGTTGTAGACGGTGAAGCGGCTCACGCCGAGCGCCGAGGCGACCGTCTCCACCCCGTGCCGCACCGAGAAGGCACCGCGCTCCTCCAGGATGCGGACGACCGTCTGCTTCTCCTTGCGCTCCAGTTCCGACAGCGCCTTGCCGTGCCGCCTCTCGAGGTCGGCCAGGATGTGGTCGAGCGAGTCCGCGAGGTGCGGCAGCCGTACGGCGACGACCTCCGCGCCCTGCCAGCTGAGCACGACGTCGTCACCGCGCGCCTCGCCGGGAGGCACCAGTTCCGCGCCCATGGCGTCGGCGAGCGGCTTGATCGCCGCGCTGAACGGATGCTCGGCAGGCCCGGTCACCGGTCCGCCTCGCCGAGGACGTTGACCTGCAGCGACACCCGGGTCGCGCCGGCCTCCAGGGTGCGCCGCAGCAGATCGCCGACCACGGCCACCACCTGCTCCGTGCCGCCCTCGGCCGAGTTGCCGAAGGGCCCGACGTCGACGGCGTCGAGCCCGGCAGCCTCCAGGACCTCGCGGCCCACCACGGCGTGCCGCGGGGGCTCGTCCAGGTCGAACGGCTCGGTGGTGAATTCGAGTCTCAGGCGCACGCCTTCAACCTAGCTGGTCAGCGGCTTTCCGGAACATCCCTCTTGACAGCCGCCGTCCGGCTCATGGAGTCTTCCGTTAGGTAGAAACAAGTTTCCGTATTACGGAAGGGCGCAGGCGATGGGCTTCGACTCCACGCGCTTCGATGTGAACCTCTCGATCCTCTTCACCGAACTCCCGCTCCTGGAGCGCCCCGCGGCCGCCGCCGCGGCCGGCTTCTCCGCGGTCGAGCTGTGGTGGCCGTGGACCCGGATGCCGAGCCCTCCGCAGTCCGAACTCGACGCCCTGCGCGACGCGCTGCGGGAGGCCGGCACCCAACTGGTGGGCCTCAACTTCTACGCCGGCGAACTCCCCGGCCCCGACCGCGGCGCCCTGTCCGTGCCGGGCGAGGAGTCCGCGCGCTTCCGCGCCAACATCGACGTCGCCGCCGACTTCGCCCACTCGGTGGGCTGCACGGCGCTCAACGCGCTGTACGGCAACCGCGTGGACGGCGTGAGCCCCGAGGCACAGGACGAACTCGCCCTGGAGAACCTGGTCCGGGCCGCGCACGCGGCCGACCGGGTCGGCGCGGTGCTGCTGGTCGAGACCCTCAACAAGCCGGAGTCGCCGCGCTATCCGCTGGTGAGCGCGGCCGCCGCGGTCGAGGTGGTCGACAAGGTCAACGCCGAGACGGGTCTGGGCAACGCCAGGTTCCTGCTCGACCTCTACCACCTGTCGATGAACGGCGAGGACCTGCCCGCCGCGATCGACGCCTACGCGGACCGCACCGGCCACGTCCAGATCGCCGACAATCCCGGCCGCGGCGCGCCCGGTACGGGCTCCCTGCCGCTGGCCGCCCTCCTGGGCCGGCTGCGCGACGCGGGCTACGACGGCTGGGTCGGCCTGGAGTACAAGCCGGGCCCGCAGGGCAGCGCCGCCTCCTTCGACTGGCTCGCCGACGCCGACAAGTAATCCGGAGAGGACATCATGACCACCTCACTTCCCACGGTCGCGTGGATCGGCCTCGGCATCATGGGCTCCCCGATGTCGGAGAACCTGATCAAGGCCGGGTACTCCGTCACCGGCCACACCCTGGAGCAGGACAAGCTCGACCGCCTGGCCGCAGCCGGCGGCACTCCCGCGGGCTCGATCGCGGAGGCCGTCAAGGACGCCGACGTCATCGTCACGATGGTCCCGGCCTCGCCCCAGGTGGAGGCCGTCGCCTACGGCGAGGACGGCATCCTGGCGAACGCCCGGCCGGGCGCGCTCCTGATCGACATGTCGTCGATCACCCCGCAGACCTCCGTCGACCTCGCCAAGGCCGCGGCCGCCAGGGGCATCCGGGTCCTGGACGCCCCCGTCTCGGGGGGCGAGGCCGGCGCCGTCGAGGCGGTGCTCTCGATCATGGTGGGCGGCGAGCGGGCAGACTTCGACGAGGCGCGGCCCCTGTTCGACGCCCTCGGCAGGACCGTCGTCCTGTGCGGTCCGCACGGCGCCGGGCAGACCGTCAAGGCGGCCAACCAGCTGATCGTGGCGGTGAACATCCAGGCGTGCGCCGAGGCCGTGGTCTTCCTGGAGAAGTCCGGGGTCGACCTGGCGGCGGCCCTGGAGGTGCTGAACGGGGGCCTCGCCGGATCCACGGTGCTGACCCGCAAGAAGCGCAACTTCCTCGACCGGGAGTACGCCCCGGGCTTCCGCATCGACCTGCACCACAAGGACATGGGCATCGTCACCGACGCCGCCCGCAACGTCGGCGCGGCCCTGCCGGTCGGCTCGGTGGTGGCGAACCTCGTCGCCTCGCTGCGGGCCCAGGGCGACGGCGGCCTGGACCACTCCGCCCTGCTGCGCGGCGTGGAGCGCCTGTCCGGCCGGCCGGTCGCCGGCTGACCCCCGACTTCCGGGCGGCGGCGCCCCGACCTGTCCTGTCGCGCCCGATGGGGCGCCGCCGCCCGGAACCACGAACGTCCGCGCCGCCGAGAGCTTCTGAGGGGTAGGTCGAGGCGGCGCGGGCCGGGCCCCGCCCGGGGACCCGAGCCGCGACCGGGCCGGACGCGGACCGGGTCCCCGGGCGGTGGTGTGTCCCGGGGCGACCGGGGACGCGAAGACGGGTGCGCGACGGGCTCCCCGTGCGGGACGATGGAGCGCAGGACCGTTCCGGCGAGCACCGCCGTCCCTCCGCACCGCCCGCACCGCCCAGGAGTCGCGAACCATGGCAGAGAGCGTGCCCGTGCGCTGTCCGGCCTGCCGCCGGGAGCACGCCTACACCGCACCCACCTTCCCCTGCGCCTGCGGCACGCCGCTGGCCCTGCCGATCCTTCGCGGGGGCGTCCCGCTGCAGATCCGCCACCGGTCCTGGGACGACTCCTGGGTGGCCATGCGCTGCCCTGACTGCGGACGCGACGACCAGTGGCCGCAGCCCGAACTCGGCTGCGACTGCGGGGCGGTGGTCCGGCTGCCGGTGGACACCCGGGCCCTGCGCGCGCCCGAGCGGCGCCCCGTCCCCCCGGTGCGGCAGACCGGCCCGGGGCCCTTGGCGGCGGCACCGCGGCCGCCGTTCCGGCCGGTGACCATCCGTACCGCGCGGGACGCCGTCACCGCCGCCGCGCAGTACCTCAAGTGGCTCGGCTTCGCGGGTGTGCGCACCGCGGGGGACCGCTCGGCCAACGGCATCGACCTGCGCGGCGACGGGGTCGTGGCCCAGGTCGACCCGACGACCCGGCCGACGCCGCTGCGGGACGTCGAGACCCTCTGGCTGAACTGCCTCAACGAGGACTCCACCGGCGCCTTCTTCTCGCTGGCCGGCTACGCCCACGACGCCCGGCTGCGCGCGGACCGGCTGGGGGTGCCGCTCTTCGTCATGGACCTCACCGGCACGCCGCAACCGGTCAACGACGCCGCCGACGCCCTGATCAGGACCGGCCCGCACGCCACACCCTGAACCGGGCCGAGCTCAGCCCAACCCTTCACCGTCCGTGGTCACTCGGGTCGCGCGACCGCCGCTCCCGGGGGAGTATCGAGAGGTTCCCCCTCCGTACGGCAACCCAGGACTACGTCAAGGACGCAGCGATGTCTACGGCCCTTCTGAAGCGCAAGCTCGACAAATCCTTCCGCCGTCTGGACACGGACGGCAACGGATATGCCGAGCGCGCCGACTTCCAGGACGTCGGCGCGCGGCTGATCCACGGCTTCGGCATGTCGCCCACCTCGCCCAAGGGCAAGGCGGTGGCGGTGCGCCTGGACGCCGTCTGGGCGGAGCTGGCGGCGTACGCCGACAGAGACCGCGACGGGCGGCTGTCCTCCGCGGAGTACCACCACGGGATGACCAAGGCCTTCATCGAGGGACCCGCCTTCGACCCCGTCTTCCATCCGGCGGCCGAGGCCGTCGCGCATCTGTGCGACACCGACGGCGACGGCCATGTCGTGCGGGGGGAGTTCGAGGTCCTGCAGCGGGCCTTCAACACCCCCGTCAGTGACATCGCCGCCGCCTTCAACCGCATCGACACCGACGGCGACGGCTGTGTGAGCACCGCCGAACTGGTGGCGGCCATCCGTGCCTACTACATCGGCACCGACCCCGAGGCTCCCGGCAACTGGCTCTTCGGGCCGCTGTAGGGCGGACCGGTCCGGGGCCCTCCGGGAGCCTGCCCGGGACGGTGTGTGTGGAGTCCGGCCGCCGCGCCCGGGAGGTCAGGACGTGGCGGCCGGTGGCACGGCGGTCGAACGGGCTCAGGAGCCCGTGAGCGGGATGATCTCGGTGGGCGCGTGGCCGGGTTCGGTGGCCAGCTCCTCGAACTCCACGACGTTGCCGATGTCGTTGGTGACGCTCATGGAGATGTTGGTGACCCGTTCCAGGATCGCCTCGACCACGACCGGCACCCGGTACTCGGCCGCGAGCTTCTTCGCCTGCTCGAAGGCGGCCCCGAGCCCGTCCGGGTCGGTGACCCGGATCGCCTTGCAGCCCAGGCCCTCGGCGACCTTGACGTGGTCGACGCCGTAGGCGCCCAGCTCGGGCGAGTTGACGTTCTCGAACTCCAGGTTGACCTCGAAGTCGATGTCGAACGCCCGCTGCGCCTGGCGGATCAGGCCCAGGTAGGCGTTGTTCACCAGTACGTGGACGTACGGGATCCGGTGCTGCGCGCCGACCGCGAGCTCCTCGATCATGAACTGGAAGTCGTAGTCGCCCGACAGGGCCACCACCGGAGACGACGGGTCGGCCTTCGCCACGCCCAGGGCGGCCGGCACGGTCCAGCCGAGGGGCCCGGCCTGGCCGCAGTTGATCCAGTGGCGCGGCCGGTAGACGTGCAGCATCTGCGCGCCGGCGATCTGGGAGAGGCCGATCGTGGTGACGTACCGGGTGTCGGGGCCGAAGGCGCGGTTCATCTCCTCGTACACGCGCTGCGGCTTCATCGGGATGTCGTCGAAGTGCGTACGGCGGTGCAGGGTCGCCTTGCGCTCCCGGGCGGAGGCGGCCCACTCGGAGCGGTCCGGCAGTTCACCGGCGGCCTTCAGTTCCCGGGCCACGTCGACGAACAGCTCCAGCGCGGCGCCGGCGTCGGAGGCGATCCCGTAGTCGGGGGCGAAGATCTTGCCGATCTGGGTGGGTTCGATGTCGACGTGCACGAAGGTGCGGCCCTTGGTGTAGACGTCGATCCGGCCCGTGTGGCGGTTGGCCCAGCGGTTGCCGATGCCGAGGACGAAGTCCGACTCCAGGAAGGTCGCGTTGCCGTAGCGGTGCGAGGTCTGCAGGCCGACCATGCCCGCGTTGAGGTCGTGGTCGTCCGGGATGGCGCCCCAGCCCATCAGGGTCGGCACCACCGGCGTGCCGGTCAGTTCGGCGAACTCCACCAGCAGACCGGCCGCGTCGGCGTTGATCACCCCGCCGCCCGCGACGATCATCGGCCGCTCGGCGGCGGCCATCATGGCGAGCGCCTTCTCGATCTGACGGCGGGTGGCGGTGGGCTTCCAGACCGGCAGCGGCTCGTAGGTGTCGGGGTCGAACTCGATCTCGGTGAGCTGGACGTCGACCGGCAGGTCGATCAGGACCGGGCCGGGGCGGCCGGAGCGCATGAGGTGGAACGCCTTCTGGAAGACCCCGGGGACCTGGGCCGCCTCCAGGACGGTGGTGGCCGCCTTGGTCACGGGCGCGGCGATGGACGCGATGTCCACGGCCTGGAAGTCCTCCTTGTGGATCACCGCGGTCGGCGCCTGGCCGGTGATGCACAGGATCGGGATCGAGTCGCCGGTCGCCGAGTAGAGGCCGGTGATCATGTCGGTGCCCGCGGGGCCCGATGTGCCGATGCAGACGCCGATGTTGCCGGGGGCGGTGCGCGTGTAGCCCTCGGCCATGTGGGAGGCGCCCTCCACGTGCCGGGCCAGCGTGTGCTGGATGCCGCCGGCGGCCTTGAGGGCGGCGTAGAAGGGGTTGATCGCGGCGCCGGGCACGCCGAACGCGGTGTCCACGCCCTCGCGCTTGAGGATCTCCACTGCCGCTCGGGCGGCGGTCATTCGAGGCATTCGGTCACTCCTGCGTCGTCCTGCGGTCCAGGTTGTCGCGCCCGGTGCTGCATTCCACATTGCGGAAGTGTTCTTTTGTCATGCGGAACTACTGCGAACATAGGGCGCCCCCGGCTCGCGGGTCAAGAAGGAGACGCCAAAGCCGTTCGACAATCCGCTCGATCGATGTCGGTACCACCCACTAGGGTTCCGCTCGCCCTTCACATCGGCTTCACACGGACCCCAGGTGATCTCCTTGACCACGCCGACGCCGTCGCCCGCACAGCCCCAGCCGTCCGCTCCCCCGCCGCAGGCGCCCGCGCACACGCAGACGCAGGCGGAGCCGCAGGCACCGGCGGCGCCCCCGGCCGCGCGGCCGAGGCCGCTGCCGCCCTTCGGGCAGGAGGTGCCGGGCTACGGACGCTCCTGCCTGTTCTGCGGCTCGGTGCCGGCGGTCCAGGCGACCGTCCGGGGCCACCAGGGCATGGTCGTGATGATGCGCTTCCTGAAGGTCCGGGCCCCGTTCTGCCGGCGCTGCGGCATCGCCACGCACCGCAAGATGGTGTCCGACAGCCTGGTGCAGGGCTGGTGGAGTCCGGCCTCGATGCTGCTCAACCCGCTCACCCTGCTGGTCAACCTGTTCCAGCGGTGGAGGATCAGCCGCCTGCCCGAGCCGGTCCCCGGCGCCCCCGGCACGCCCGCCGACCCCGGCCGGCCGATCCTGCTCCGCCCCACCGCCCTGGGCCTGCTGATACCCGTGCTGCTCATCGGTGCAGGCTGGTTGGTGCTCCACAACGACCCCGAGTTCGCCGAGGTCGGCGACTGCGTCCACAGCAACGGAGAAGTCCTCTTCCCGGACGTGACGGTCGTCGACTGCGGTTCGGCGGAGGCGCAGTTCGAGGTCGTCGGCCGCTTCGACAACACCACCGACACCGGCGGGTGCGCCGCCTACCCGCGCACGGTGGCCACGTTGCAGGCGGAACGCGGCTCGACCAAGTACGTGTTGTGCCTGGCGTCGAACGACAACACCTGACCGCCGCCCGCGCTGACCGCCGGAACGGCGGTCAGCCGCGGCTCCACTTCTGGTTGTCGTGGCCGTTGCAGCTCCACAGCCGCAGCCTGGTGCCGTTGCCCCCCGGCGAGTCCTCCGCCTCGACGCACTTGTCGGCCTGGACGTTGACCAGGTCGTGAGCGGCGTTGAGGCGGAACTGCTGGGCGCCGGTGCCGTTGCAGTCGACCAGCTGGACCGCCGCGCCGTCGTCCCGCGAACCCCCGGCGACGTCCATGCACTGGCCCCGGGAGCGGATGCTGCCGTCGGCCTTGATCTGCCAGGACTGCGCCGCGCCGCCGGTGCAGTCCCAGAGCTGCAGCGGACTGCCCCACGGGGGGCTCCCGTCGATGCAGCGGCCCGAGTCGTGGCTCCGGATCGCCATGCCGGAGGCTGCGGCGGAGTGCGAGGGCCCGGAGGCGGGTTGCTGCGCCGATCCCCCGCCCGTTGCGCGGGGGGTGGCCTTGCCCCCGGTCGTGCTCGGGGTGGCGGTCGGCCCGTCCGGGGACCCGGACTCCGCCCGCCGGCGGGGAGTGTCCCCGGGGGACGGCGACCGGCCGCCGTTCGGGCTCGCCGTGGCCGGGCCGGTCCCGGGGGTCCCGACCACCGGGTCCTCGTCCGCGAGGGTGACGGCGGCTCCGCCGCGCTCCTGCCCGCCCGAACCCCGCAGGAGGAACGGCACGCAGACGAGCACGCCGACCGCCAGGCCCCCGCCGACCAGCAGCAGCGGGCGGGACCATCCGCGGCGCTTCGCCGGGGGAGCGGCAGGGGGCGGCGCCTGCGGGGCCGTCCCCGCGACCGCCGGCGGAGCGTGCTCCTCGTCGGCCTCGGATGCGGGGCGGGACGCGAAGGCGAGCCCCGCGGCGAAGCCGTCCGCGTAGGTGGACTCCGGCTCCGCGCCCTCCTCCTGACGCTCCGGCAGGGCGGCGGCGGTCGGCCTGGCCCGCAGTGTGGGCGCGTCGCCGCCGTTCCACTCCGTGGGGGTCCGGCTGGTGGTGGCGGAGGCGTCGGCGATCGCGGACGTCCTCCGGGTCCGCCGGGGCAGCGCCGTACCGGCGGGGGAGCCCGCCTCCGGGGCCTCGCCGGCCGCCGGATCGTCGGGAGAAGCCGTCATGAATCCTTCCAAACCCAAGATGTGCCGAGAGCCGCCCCGCCGCGTGGGCCGGGGCTCGGGCACATCCGTCCCCCGGGGCATCCGCGCCGCACCGTCACCCCGCAAGGGGGTGTCCGCGGCGGCGCAGCACGCACCCTAGCAACCGCTCCCGGCCGGGACGACGCGCACCATGACGGCCCGGTGTCTGCTGCGTGAACTGCGGGTTCCCCGCGGGCGACGGTGTCCCTCAGGGCGTGCGCCGGTGGGGCTCCCAGGTGCGGCGGACGTCGTTCCACAGGTAGCGGGTGCCGGCGCCCCCGGCGCCGCCCGTGGTGGCCCAGACGCCCTGCGGGTGGCCGCCGAGGGTGTCGGTCCAGGCGATCTCCAGTCCGGCGACCTCCGGGTGGCTCAGGTCCAGCCGCTGGAACTGGGCGACCGCCCCGACCGGCAGCAACGGGTGCACCTGCACCTTGGTCCGCGAGGCCTCGTCCTCCAGCCGCAGCACCCCGCCGCCCTCGCGCCGGACCGAGCCGAGCTTCCTCACCGCCGCGATGAACGCGGCCGCCATCTGCTCCTCCTCGGTGGCCGCGCGCCGCCGCCAGAAGCCCCGGCCGCCCATGCGCGCGGCGGTCATCTCGCCGAGCCTGGTCCCCATGGCCTGCATGAACGAGCTCAGCAGCACCACACCGCCCGCACCGACCACGGCGGACACCAATTCCGGAATGGCGGACTGGTCACCGCCCCCCGGCCGGACGTCCTCCCAGTGACCCATCCCCGTCGCCCCCGTCTCCCGTACGTGTCAGGTGTGTTGCCAGGGTAGCGGCGGCGGCTGCAGTGGCGCGGGCGATCACCCGCGGCAAGCGCGCCCTCATCACATGGAGCGGAAGGACTCCCGCAGTTCGACCTTGCGGACCTTGCCGCTGACGGTCATCGGGAAGGCGTCCATCAGCCGCAGGTGGCGCGGGACCTTGTAGTGGGCGAGCCGGCCGCGGCAGAACTCGCCGAGTTCCTCCACCGTCAGCGCGGAAGCCGGGTCCTTGAGGACGACGCAGGCCAGGATCTCCTCGCCGTACCGCTCGTCGGGGACGCCGACCACCTGGACGTCCGCGATCTTCGGGTGCGCGTAGAGGAACTCCTCGATCTCGCGCGGGTAGACGTTCTCCCCACCGCGGATGATCATGTCCTTGATGCGGCCGACGATCTGCAGATACCCGTCCTCCCGCATCACCGCCAGGTCGCCGGTGTGCATCCAGCGGCCGGCGTCGATCGCCTCCGCGGTCCTCTCCGGCTCGTCCCAGTAGCCCAGCATCACCGAGTAGCCGCGGGTGCACAGTTCGCCCGCCGTGCCGCGCGGCACGGTCACGCCGTCCGGGCCGACGACCTTGACCTCCACGTGCGGCAGCACCCGGCCGACGGTTCCGGTGCGGCGCTCGAGGTCGTCGTCCCGGCGGGTCTGGGTGGAGACCGGCGAGGTCTCGGTCATGCCGTAGCAGATGGAGACCTCGGCCATGTGCATCTCGGCGACGACCCGCTTCATCACCTCGACCGGGCAGGGCGAGCCCGCCATGATGCCGGTGCGCAGCGAGGAGAGGTCGTAGCCCGCGAAGTCCGGCAGGTTGAGCTCGGCGATGAACATCGTCGGCACCCCGTACAGCGAGGTGCAGCGCTCCTGTTGGACCGCTCGCAGCGTCGCCGCCGGGTCGAAGCCGGGCGCGGGGATGACGATGCAGGCGCCGTGCGAGGTTGCGCCCAGGTTTCCCATGACCATGCCGAAGCAGTGGTAGAAGGGCACCGGCAGGCAGACCCGGTCCTGTTCGGTGTAGCCCACCAGTTCGCCCACGAAGTAGCCGTTGTTGAGGATGTTGTGGTGGGAGAGGGTCGCGCCCTTGGGGAAGCCGGTGGTGCCCGAGGTGTACTGGATGTTGACGGGGTCGTCGCAGGACAGCTCCGCCCCGCGCTCGGCGAGCTGCCCGTACGGGACGTTCGACCCGGCCTCGACGAGGGCGTCCCACGTGGGGTCGCCGATGTACACGACCTCGGTCAGCGAGCGGCACCCGCCGCGCACCTGCTCCACCATGGCGCGGTAGTCGCTGGACTTGAACTCGGTGGAGGCGACCAGCACCTCGATGCCGGCCTGGTCGAGCACGAACGCCAGCTCGTGGACGCGGTAGGCCGGGTTGATGGTGACCATGATCGCGCCGATGCGGGCGGTGGCGTACTGGACGAGCACCCACTCGGGGCAGTTGACGGCCCAGATGCCCACCCGGTCGCCCTTGCCGACGCCCTTGGCGAGCAGGCCGCGCGCCACGTCGTCGACGGCGTCGCCGAGCTGCGCGTAGGTCCAGCGGCGGCCGCTGGGCACGTCGACCAGCGCGTCGCTGTGCGGCCAGGCGGCGACCGCCCGGTCCAGGTTGCGGCCGATGGTGTCGCCGAGCAGGGGCGTGGTGCCGGTGCCGCTCGCGTAGGACGGCTCGACGGGCGTCGCGGGGGTGCTCACCGGTGGTCCTCCTCGCGGTACTCGGTGCCGACGGCCCCTTCGGCGGTGCGCTGCCGCAGCTCGATACGGCGGATCTTGCCGGACACGGTCTTGGGCAGCTCGGCGAACTCGATGCGCCGCACCCGCTTGTACGGGGCGAGCACGGCCCGCGAGTGCGCGAACAGCGCCGCGGCGGTCTCCGGTCCCGGCTCCCAGCCCTCGGCGAGGACGACGTACGCCTTGGGCACGGCCAGCCGCAGCGCGTCGGGCGCCGGGACGACGGCGGCCTCGGCCACGCACTCGTGCTCCAGCAGGGCGCTCTCCAGCTCGAAGGGGGAGATCTTGTAGTCGGAGGCCTTGAAGACGTCGTCGGCTCGCCCGATGTAGGTGATGTAGCCCTCGGCGTCGCGGGAGCCGATGTCGCCGGTGCGGTACCAGCCGCCGGCCATGGCCTCGGCGGTGCGCTCCGGGTCGCCCTCGTAGCCGGTCATCAGGCCGACCGGGCGGGTGGACAGGTCGAGGCAGATCTCCCCCTCGTCGCCGGGCTTGCCGGTGACGGGGTCGACGAGTTCCACGGCGTACCCGGGGCTGGGGCGGCCCATGGAGCCCGGCTTGAGCGGCTGCCCGGGCGGGTTGGAGACCTGGACGGCCGTCTCGGTCTGGCCGAAGCCGTCCCGGATGGTCAGCCCCCAGGCGCGCCGTACGTGCTCGATGACCTCGGGGTTGAGCGGTTCGCCGGCGGCGACGACCTCGCGCGGCGGGGTGCGCAGCACACCGAGGTCGGCCTGGATCAGCATCCGCCAGACGGTGGGCGGAGCGCAGAAGCTGGTGACGCCGGCCCGGTCCATCTCGGCCATCAGGCGGCCCGCGTCGAAGCGCGTGTAGTTATGGATGAAGACCGTCGCCTCGGCGTTCCACGGGGCGAAGAGGTTGGACCAGGCGTGCTTGGCCCAGCCGGGCGAGGAGATGTTGAGGTGGACGTCGCCGGGGCGCAGGCCGATCCAGTACATCGTCGCCAGGTGGCCCACCGGGTAGGACAGATGGGTGTGCTCGACGAGCTTGGGCTTGGCGGTGGTGCCCGAGGTGAAGTAGAGCATCAGCGGGTCGTCGCCGCGGGTGTCCCCGTCGGGCGTGAAGTCCGCGGGGGCGTCGTACGCGTCCTCGTAGGCGTGCCAGCCCGCGGGCGTGCCGCCGACGGCGATCCTGGTGTACTCCCCCGGCACCTGCTCGAACTTCGCCGCGTCCGCCGCCCGGACGATCACATGGCGGGCCCGGCCGCGCTCCACGCGGTCGCTGAGGTCGGCGGGACCGAGCAGCGGGGTGGCGGGGATGACCACGGCGCGCAGCTTCATGGCGGCCAGGGCGGTCTCCCAGAGCTCGGTCTGGTTGCCGAGCATGACCACGATCCGGTCGCCGGCGCCCACCCCGAGGCCGCGGAGCCGGTTCGCGACCCGGGCGGAGCGCTCGGACATGGCGGCGAAGGAGACGACGGACTCGCTGCCGTCCTCCTCGACGATGTGCAGCGCGGGGCGCTCGTTGTCACGGGCGATGACGTCGAACCAGTCCAGCGCCCAGTTGAAGTGCTCGGGACGCGGCCAGCGGAAGCCCTCGTACGCCGCCCGGTAGTCCTCGCGGTGGCGCAGCAGGAAGTCCCGGGCCGCCCGGAACTCTTCCGTCCGGCTGGTTGCCGTCATGTGTCCTCCTCGTCGCCGGCCCCCTCGGTAGCATCCTGTTGTCAGTGACGAGGCTCTCACTACCCCCGAACGGGGGTGAGGAAGCGGCGGGGGCGTGACGGGACCGGGCGAGGCGGCGGAGCTGCGGGCGGCGCTGCTGCGGATGAGGCGCACCAGCGGTCTGCCGGTGGCCTTCGGAGGGCTGCTCCCCGAACCGCGCCGGCTGCGGATCACCGAGCTGTCCGGCACGGCCACCGCCTCCCTGCAGGGGCTCACCATCACCGCGGGCAACGGCCTGGGCGGCAAGACGATCGCGCTGTCCCGGCCGCTGGCCGTCACCGACTACAGCACCTCGCGGGTGATCAGCCACGAGTACGACGCGGCGGTCGCCGCCGAGGGCCTGCGCTCGGTGCTGGCCGTGCCGGTGGTCGTGCGCCGCCGGGTGCGCGGGGTGCTCTACGGTGCGCTGCGCCATCCGCTGGCGCTCGGCGACCGCCCGGTGAGCGCCGCGGTGGAGGCGGCGCGCGAGCTGGAGCAGCGGCTGGCGGTTCGGGACGAGGCCGACCGCCTGCTGTCGACCTGCCGCCAGCCGACCGCCGGGGACCCGGCGGCCTGGGAGGAGGTCCGCGAGGCCCACGGTGAGCTGCGGGCGCTGGCCGGCCGGGTCGCCGATCCGCTGCTGCGGCAGGAACTGCTCGCCGTGTGCGGCCGGCTCGCCGCGGCGACCGGGGCCGCCGGGGGCGGCGACGGCCTCCCCGCCGGGCGGCCGGTCGCCGTCTCCTCGCGGGAGCTGGACGTCCTGGCGTGCGTGGCCGTGGGGGCCACCAACGCCGCTGCCGCCGACCGGCTGGGACTGCGTCCGGAGACGGTGAAGAGCTATCTGCGCTCGGCCATGCGCAAGCTCGGCGCGCGTACCCGTCTCGAGGCGGTCGTCGCCGCCCGCCGGGCCGGCCTGCTCCCCTGAGACGCGGACCCGGACCGGTGGCCGGCCGGTGCACGCCGGCGGCGCCCGCGGGGTGATGCCGGCGGCGGAAACGGCCGCGCCGGCCGCGCACCGGTACGGCGTTCACCCGCAAAGCACCGTGATCGGGGCAGCAGCGGAACCGCGGACAAGCCGCCGCGTTCGCCTCGCCCGGGGCGATTTCGGGGTTTGACCGCCGGCGGGATCGGACCGATCATTCGGGGTGTGTCCACCGGCACGCGCGGGACGGGGGCCGGCCTGACGAACGGTCCGGTGTTCAACAGGTCGCTGCCCCCGCGCATTTCCCGGCCTGCCGCCCCTCGCGCGACATCGATTTCGGCGGCGGCGGTGAATTTCCCTGCACCGGACGGAAGCCGAAGAGCCACGCCAACGACGGCGGATTTCCACGGCTCTCTGCATAACATTGTCCCGGACACGACACGAGGGGAGCGGCGACCGTGGAGCAGGTCTTCGACGTGCCGGCCAGACCCCGGCCCGACCAGGTGATCGGGCGCGCCGATGTGCTCGCACGGGCCCGCGGGCACCTCGCCCACGGTGGCAGCCTGCTGCTGTACGGACCGGCCGGAATCGGGAAGTCCACCGTATTGCGGACACTCGCCGAGGAATGCAACGGCGAACCCACGGTGCTGCGCTGTTCCGCGACCGAATCCGAATCGCACCTCCCCTTCCTCGCCCTGGTCGATCTGCTCGGCCTGGTCGCCGACCAGGTGTCCGACCGGCTGCCCGCTCCGCAGCGGGCCGCGCTGGAGTCGGCGCTCACCGGCCGCGGGGAGTCCTCGCTGCAACGGGACGGACTGGCGCTGCGGCTGGCCGTGCTGTCGGTGCTGCGGGCGCTGGCCGCCGACGGCCCGGTGCTGATCGTCGTGGACGACCTGCAGTGGATGGACCCGGCCAGCGCCGAACTGCTGGCCTTCGCGGCCCGCCGGGTCGCCGAACTGCCGGTGCGGGTGCTGGGCGCCGTCCGCACCGACGCCGATCCGCAGGACCAGCACGACCGCTATCTGCGCGCCTTCCCGCAGGACGTGCTCACGCTTCGGGTGACGCCGCTGTCCCGCCCGGACGTCTCCGAGCTCCTCGACGGGCGCGGCCACACGGGTCTGCCGCGCGCGGTCGTCCGGGACATCCACCGCACCAGCGGCGGCAATCCGCTGTTCGCCCTGGAACTCGGCCGTGCCCTCGCGGAGAGCCGCACCCCGCCGCGCCCCGGGGAGCCGCTGCCGGTGCCGACCTCGCTGCGCGCCCTGGTGCTCAACCGGCTGGAGATGCTCTCCGCGGAGACCCGCCGCACGCTGCTGATCGCCAGCGCGGGGGCCCGCCCGACCCTCGCGACGCTGCGCAGCGCCGGTCGCGCCAACGCCGAGGGCGAGACGGGGGTGGCCGCCTCCCTCGGCCTGGTGGAGATGGACCCCGACGACGGCAGCGGGCCGGTGCGTTTCGCGCATCCGCTGATCTCCGCGGCGCTGTACGCGGAGGCGACCCCGGAGGACCGGCGCAGCGCCCACGCCGCGCTGGCCGCGGCCGCCGTCGACCCGATCGAACGGGCCCGGCACCTGGCGCTGGCGACGAGCGGCAAGGACGAGCGGGTCGCGGCCAGCCTTGCCGAGGCCGCGGAAGAGGCCCGGTCCCGCGGCGCCCCCTCGATGGCCGCCCAACTCGGCCTGCTGGCCGCCCGGCACAGCCCCGAGGGCGCGGTGCCCACCGCGGACGAGCGGCGGCTGCGGGCCGCCGAGGACGCGCTGACCGCCGGGGAGCCCGAACTCGCCCGCGCCACCGCCCGCGAGGTGCTCGCGCGGGCCACGATCCCGGCGGACCGGGTGCGCGCGTGGAGCGTGGTGATCGACTCGGCCGGGCAGGCGCTGTCCGAGGTGGACGACGTCTTCCCGCAGGCCCTGGCGGACGCGGGCGACGACCCCCGGCTGCAGGGCCTGGTGCGCTACCAGCTCGCCTGGCGGGCCCTGGTGGACGGCCAGATGCACGAGGCGCGGGCCGAGGCCGCCCGCTCGGCGGCACTCGCCGCGCAGGCCGGGGACCGGCGCACCGAATTGCTGGCGCTCTCCTTCAAGGCCCTCAACGAGACGACCATGGGGCACCCCGACGCCGCCGCGACCCTGGCCCTGGCCTCCGCCGAGCCGCAGGACCCGGACGTCGCCATGAACCACAACGGCCCGGTCTACATCCGCTCCCGCTATCTGCTGATGAGCGATCAGCTCGACGAGGCGCGGGCCGCGTTGACCTGGCTGGCCGGCGAGGCGCGGCAGCGCGGCGCGGTGGAGACGGAGGTCTACTCGGTACGCAGCCTCGCCGAGATCGAACTGCGCTCGGGACGCTGCGGCACGGCGCTCGACCTGGCCCGCGAGAGCCTGCGGCTGGCCGAGGACATCGGCATCGGCGAGGGCTTCGCGCTGCAGATCGCCTCCCTGGCAGAGGCGGCCGGCGGCACGGTGGAACGCGCCCTGTCGCTGGCCGGGGACGCGGTGCGGCGGGCCGAGGCCGACAGCGACATGCCGTACATGACGCGGGCGCTGTACGCGCTCGGGCACGCCCGGCTGGTCGGCGCCGACCCGCAGGGCGCGGTGGACGCGCTGCGCCGGGTGCGCGCGCTCGAACGCGAGATGGGCGTGACGGAGCCCGCGCGCGGCCGCTGGCAGGGCGACCTCGCCGAGGCACTGGTGCTGACGGGCGCGCTCGGTGAGGCGCGGGAGGTCATCGACGAGACGCGCCGGCACGCCCTGCGGCTCGGCCGGCAGAGCATCCTGGCCGTCCTGGAGCGCGCCGAGGGGATGCTCCTCGCCGCGCGCGGCGACACCGACGGGGCGGTGGCGGTGCTGACCGGGGCCCGGCAGCGGATGTCGGCCCTCGGCTACGGGCTGGACGAGGCCCGCGCCGTCCTCGCGCTGGCCCGGGTCGAGGCGGACCGGCGCAACCGCGGGGCGGCCGGGGCGGCGCTGGACGAGGCCGGCCGGCTGTTCCGGCGGTCGAAGGCCCTGCCGTGGCTGGAGCAGACGGGCCAGGCCCCGGCGGCCCCCGCGGCGGCGGCGCCACCGGAGCTGGACGGGCTGGCCTCGATGGAGCGGCAGGTGGCCGCGCTCGTCCTGGAGGGCGCCACCAACCGGGAGATCGCCGCGGCGCTGTTCGTCAGCGTGAAGACGGTCGAGGCGACCCTGACCCGCGTGTACCGCAAGCTGGGCATCCGCTCACGGGTGGACATCGTGCGACTGGCGGCGGGCCGCCGGGCCGGCTGAGGCGGCCACCGCGACCGTACGGGCCGCAGGCCGCCGCGTGCGCCCTCGGCCGGGCACGCGGCGTGACCGAGGGGTTTCCCTACGCGACCGCGCCAGGGGATTCCCTCCTTGGGGTGCCCGGGCCGCGACCCTAGCCTGGGTGCCGCACAGAGCGAGCAGGCCGACCCGTCCCACGAGTGCACGTGCGCCAACGCCCCTCGTCCTCGGCCACCGGCGAAGACGCCGGCCCGGTCCGTGCCGTACGCGCGGGATGCGGCGCCGCCCCACCGGCGACCCGCGCGTTCCCCCACCGGCATCCCGAGGGGCTCCGTGTCACGGCTCACCCGGGCGAGGCGAGCCGCCGCCCTCGTTCCCGGCGGAACGTCCGCACCCGCGCCGCCGGGGGCGGGCCCGGTCGGACTCCTGACGTCAGGTCAGGCCGAGCCGGGGGTCGCTGCGGGCTGCCACGAGCCGCCCGCAGCGACCCCTCTCCACGTCAGCGGCCGCGCTCGGCGGCGTCGACGGCGGCGTAGATCCGGTCGAAGACGGGCCCCAGGCCCTCCAGCTCGCCCGGGTCCAGCGGATCCAGGACCATCCGGCGCACGGCCTCGACGTGCGCGGGCGCGGAGGCCACCAGCTTCTCGTACCCCTCGGGCGTGAGGATCGCCAGCGTGTAGCGGCCGTCCCCGGGGTCCGGCTCGCGGCGGACGAAGCCCTGGTGCTCCAGACGCCGCACCACGTGCGACAGCCGCGACAGGGACGAGCTCGCGCGGTCCGCGAGCACGCTCATCCTGATGGTGTGCCGCTCCTGCTCGGAGAGCATCGCGAGGACGTGGTACTCCATCCAGTTCAGATCCGCGTCGCGCTCCAGCTCGCGCTCCAGGGCCGGCAGGAGCCGGGCCATGACCCGGGCCATCGACATCCACGCGGTCAGCTCGCCGCCCTGCAGCCAGCGTGGCTCGGCGGCGGGCGCGGGCGGATCCGCTGTGTTCTTCGTCATGGTCGCCAGGCTATCGGACCGCTTGAAGCTTCAAGCTGGTCTGTTACAGTGCACTTGAAGCTTCAAGTTGAAGCTTCAATCCACACCCCGCACCACACAGATCGGGAATCACGCCTCATGACCAGGATCGGCATCATCCTCGGCAGCACCCGCCCCGGCCGCAACGGCGAGAAGGTCGCGCACTGGGTCGTCGAGCAGGCCGCCAAGCACACCGGCGACGCCACCTTCGAGCTCGTGGACCTCGCCGACTACCCGCTCCCGCACCTCGACGAGCCGATCCCGCCGGCCATGGGCCAGTACCAGAACGCCCACACCAAGGAGTGGGCCGCCAAGATCGGCAGCTTCGACGGCTTCATCTTCGTCACCCCGGAGTACAACCACTCCACCTCGGGCGTGCTGAAGAACGCCATCGACTACCTGCACGCCGAGTGGAACCACAAGGCGCTGGGCGTGGTGTCCTACGGCTCCGTGGGCGGCGCCCGTGCCGCCGAGCACCTGCGCCTGATCGCCGGCGAGCTGAAGATGGCCGACGTGCGCACCCAGGTCGCGCTCTCCCTCTTCACCGACTTCGTCAACTTCAGCGAGTTCGCCCCGGGCGAGCACCAGGCCGCGAGCCTGTCGACCCTCATCGACGAGGTCATCGAGTGGAGCAGCGCCCTGGCGCCGCTGCGCGGCTGACCTCCGCGCCGTCCCGGCCCGGCGAACGGGCGGACGGGCAGCGCCCGGGGCCGGGCGGAGTGATCCTCCGCCCGGCCCCGTGTGCTGCCCGCGCCGGTCAGGCGAAGCGCACGTCGTGGTGGCCGGCCTCCGGGTCGGAGGCGGCCAGCAGCCGCCCGCCCTCCGCCTCCAGCGCGTCGCGGTCGGCGGCTGCCAGTGGCGCGAACGGCGCGACCGTGACCACGGCCGAGCCCCGCGCCCGGTCGGTGCGCCAGGTGCCGGCCACGAAGCCGTCGACGAGGACCGTGCCGCGGACGATGCCGTTGACCGTCATCACCCGGCGCACGTGCTCCCGGGCCAGGATCCGCGAGCGGTCGGCGTGCGAGAGCACCAGGTTGTCGAAGTCGGCGACGAAGCGCACGGCCGCCGGCCGGTCCGGGTCGGGCAGCGACGGGGCGTCCGGGACGTCGTACAGCACCCGGCCGTCCTCGTCGCGGTAGGCGCGCAGCTCCATCGCGGCGAAGACCTCCCGCAGCCCGGTGAGCCCCGACCACTTCTGCGCGTCGGCGACGGAGGCGGGACCGAAGGCCGCCAGGTAGCGGCGCACCAGCGCCCGCGCGTCGGGGGCGTCGGCGGGGGAACGCCCGAGCCAGGAATCGGCCGTGGTGTACGCGGTCCGCCCGGCCACCCCCCACACGCCGCGCGGCGGCACCTGCACCAGCGCCAGCCAGTTGCGCAGCGCGTTGACGAGCGACACCGGATCTGCGTCCGGCCAGCGCGGGCCGAGCAGGTCGCGCAGTTCGCCCGGGGTGCGCGGCTCCGCCTCGACCAGCGCCCGGCAGGCGGCGATGGCCTCCTCGCGGTCCACGCCCCGCACCCCGGGGGCCCAGGCGCCCTGGGCGATCTGCCGGTCCAGCAGGGGCTGCAGCACCGGCCGCAGCCGCAGCGCGTCGTCCGCGGTGACCAGGTGGACGGTGCCGCGCAGCAGCGCGATCCGGACGACCCCGCGGTCCAGCAGCAGACGCGACAGGTCGCCGAAGGCGAAGCCGTCGAGCCGGGTCCACAGCGCGGTGTACGCCGCGTGCGGGGCCTGCGACTGAAGGCCCACCAGATGCGCGACCGCCTCCGCGGGGCCCATCCGCGAGCGCGCCAGCAGCAGTTGCCGGTCCAGCAGGGCCCGGTTGAGCGTACGGCGGCCCAGCACGGCCCCCGGTGTCGTCCTGCGCATGCGGACACCGTACGGCCACGAAGAACTCGGGGGTAACAGTCGCCCCGGAAGTGCCCGGGAGTGTAGACATAGCCTATGGGCGGGCCGAGCGATCATCGCGCCTCGAGGAAACCACCGGAGCGGGGGCTGCCAGCGCTGCCCGCGGGGCGCAGCGTGGCCGGGCAGGTCTTCCTGCTGCAGGTCGTGGTCGTCGTCCTGCTGGTCGTCGCGGCCGTCGTCGAACTCCTCGTCCAGGCGCGGCACGACAGCGAACAGGAGGCCCGCAACCGGTCGGTGGCGGTGGCCACGACCTTCGCGAGCTCACCGGGGATCGCGGCGGCGCTGGAGTCCCCCGATCCGACCGCGGTGCTGCAGCCGAGGGCCGAACAGGCGCGCCGGCTCTCCGGGGTGGACTTCATCGTGGTGACGGACCGTCAGGGGATCCGCTACACCCACCCCAAGCCCGACCGCATCGGCAAGAAGTTCGTCGGGGACATCGGCCCGGCCCTGCGCGGCCAGGTGGTCACGGAGAGCATCGTGGGCACCATCGGCCCCCTGGTGCAGGCGAACGTGCCCGTCCTCGACGACCGGGGCAGGGTCGTCGGCATCGTCTCCTCGGGCATCACCATCGCCAAGGTCAGCGGCGCGGTCAACGATCAACTGCCGGTCCTGCTGGGGTTCGCGGCGGGCGTGCTGGCCCTGGCCACCGCCGGCACCTGGCTGATCGCCAGACGCCTCACCCGGCAGACCAGGGGCCTCGGCCCGGTCGAGATGACGCGCATGTACGAGCACCACGACGCCGTGCTGCACGCCGTGCGCGAGGGCGTCCTCATCCTCGACGGCGACCGGCGGCTGCTGCTCGCCAACGACGAGGCGCGACGGCTGCTGGACCTGCCGGCCGACGCGGAGGGCAGGCCCGTCACCGGGCTCGGGCTCGAGGAGCGGGCCTGCGAACTGCTGGCCTCCGGCCGGGACGCCACCGACGAGGTGCTGCCGGCCGGGGAGCGGCTGCTGGTGCTCAACAACCGCCACACCGACCGCAACGGCGGCCCGCCCGGCAGCGTGGCCACCCTGCGCGACGCGACCGAACTGCGGGCGCTGTCCGGCCGGGCCGAGACGGCCAGGACCCGGCTGCGGCTGCTGTACGACGCGAGCATGGGCATCGGCACGACGCTCGACATCACCCGGACCGCCGAGGAACTGGCGCAGGTGGCGGTGCCGCGCTTCGCCGACTACGTCACCGTGGACCTCGCGGTACGCGTGCTGCGCGGCGACGAACCGCTGGCGGGCCCGTCGGTGGAGATGCGCCGGGTCGCCGTGAGCGGCGTCCGCGACGACCACCCGCTGTACCCCACGGGGCACCCGCTGCTCTTCGTGCCGTCCAGCCCGCAGGCAGCCGGCATCGTCAGCGGCCGGGCCGTCCTGGAACCCCGCCTCGCCGACTCCCCCGGCTGGCAGGCGCAGGACCCGGAACGCGGCGCGCGGGTCGTCGGCTTCGGCATCCACTCGCTGATCTGCGCCCCGCTCAGCGCCCGCGGTGTGCTCCTCGGGATGGTGAACTTCTGGCGCTCGCAGGCCCCGGAGCCCTTCGACGAGGAGGACCTCTCGCTCGCCGAGGAGCTGGCGGCACGGGCCGCGGTCTGCGTCGACAACGCCCGCCGCTACACCCGCGAGCACGCCATGGCGGTCACCCTCCAGCACAGCCTGCTGCCGAGGGAGCTGCCGCAACTGACCGCCCTGGACGCCGCCTACCGCTACCTGCCCGCTCAGGCGGGGGTGGGCGGCGACTGGTTCGACGTCCTGCCGCTGCCCGGGGCACGGGTCGCCCTGGTGGTCGGCGACGTCGTGGGCCACGGACTGCACGCGGCCGCCACGATGGGCCGGCTGCGCACCGCCGTGCACAACTTCAGCACGCTGGACCTGCCGCCGGACGAACTGCTGGGGCACCTCGACGAGTTGGTCGGCCGCATCGACCTGAACGACTCCGGGCCCACCGGTGACGGTGCCGCCCCCGCGGGGACCACCGTCGCGGGCGCGACCTGCCTGTACGCCGTCTACGACCCGGTGACCGGCACCTGCGCGGTGGCCCGCGCCGGACACCTGCTGCCCGCGGTCGTGCACCCCGACGGGACCGTCGAGTTCCCCGACGTACCCGCCGGACCCCCGCTGGGCCTGGGCGGACTGCCCTTCGAGGCGGTGGAGCTGACACTGCCCGAGGGCAGCAGCCTGGTGCTCTACACCGACGGCCTGGTGGAGGACCGCGACCGGGACATCGACGAGGGCCTGGAACTCCTGCGCCGGTCCCTGTCCGAGGCCGGCCGCGACCCCGAACAGACCTGCCGGGACGTGTTCAAGGCCATGCTGCCCGCCCGGCCGTCCGACGACATCGCCCTGCTCGTCGCCCGCACCCGCGTCCTGAACCCCGCCCACGTCGCGGACTGGGACGTACCCGGCGACCCGGCCGCGGTCTCCGGGGTACGGGCGGCGGTCCAGCGTCAACTGGCCGCGTGGGGGCTGGAGGAGCTGTCCTTCACGACGGAACTGCTGCTGAGCGAGCTCATCACCAACGCCATCCGCTACGGGGCCGAACCCATCCAGGTCCGCCTGATACTCGACCGGGTGCTGATCTGCGAGGTCTCCGACGCCGGCAGCACCTCCCCGCATCTGCGCTACGCGGCCGCCACGGACGAGGGCGGGCGGGGGCTGTTCCTCGTCTCGCAGTTCGCGGAACGATGGGGGACGCGCTACACGCCCGAGGGGAAGGTCATCTGGGCCGAGCAGCAGGTGCGGTGACCCTCCGGGGGGCGCCGGTCCTGTGTCCGGTGCGTTGTTGTGTGCGGGTGCGTCGTGGTTGCGGTTGGGGGTTTCCCCGCCCTCCCGCCCGATTGCCCGGCGCGGTTGGTGCGGGCCTGCGCGCGTGTGTGGTGGGCCGGGTGCGGGGCCTCCGGGGTGGGCATTCTGTACCGCATATTTATGTGCATGGCGGGCACCCCAGCTCCCCGCCCCCGATGCCGCACAACAAATACACGTCAGCGTCCAGAACGCCCACCCCTACGACCCCGCCCCCTCGGCCGGTTCGGCGACCAACGGCCGGAGGGTGGTGATGGGGTGCACCCCTCCCCGCACCGCTGGAAGCTGCCCCCAGCAGGGGTCCCCCGGCCGCAGGCCGAGCAAGGGTGCGCGCCGGGGACACCTCCCACTGGACGGCTGGGGCAACACGCCCACCGGCGCTCCTGCGTCACGGCAACGCCGAGGGTCATCAGCCGGCCACGGAGCCCGACTTGTCGCGGCACACGACAAGCGGCGGGTTGGGGACGCACTCCGACCTCCGGCGAGCAGCCGACAACCACACCGGCCACAGCGGGTCGTGTCCCCCGTCGTGGTGTAGCCGATCACGGTCCGTCGCCTCCGCTTCGGCGCCGTCCGGCACGTGCCCATGCGCGGCGTCGTGCGACCACCGCTGGTCCCGGCTCGGGGAGCCTCAACACGGCCTCCGGCGAGCACGATTCGGGACGCTACCTGCGGATTCCGCCAGCATGATCGGCTACATCACTTGGCGGGACGCCATCCCACAGCGAATGAGGCCGCCGTTGGCCGAAGACTGAGGGAGGGCGGCCGCTCGGCAGTGCGATCCGTGCCCGCGCGCCCCGATCTGCTCCGTTGCCCATGGAGGCCTCACGTCCGTGGGCGTTCCGTGAGGCGCGTGCGGCAACCCCGAATCGCCCCCTACCCCCTCCGGCCGTCATGCGCCCACACGACCGGAGGGGGTGTGGCGGGGTGCGCCCGGAAACGACGAGCGGCGGACCCGGCGCCGAATGATGTCGGGCCAAACCGCGAGCGTTGAGGACGTGCGCCGGCGCGGCACCGACCCACGCACACGGTGCGGGACCCGCACCGACCGCGCCGGGCAATCGGGAGGGCGGGCGGGGAAACAGCCCGCCGCAGGCGCAAACAACCCGCACACAACAACGGACCGCAACCACGACGCACTGGCTCACCGCACCCCGTGGATGGGGGTGCGGGCGCCCCGCAAGGGGCGCCCCGTGCCGCCACAACGCGCGGCGACGAACTCCGCCGCGATGGAAAGCGCCGTCTCCTCCGGCGTGCGCGCGCCGAGGTCGAGGCCGATCGGGCTGCGCAGCCTCCCCAGTTCGGCCTCGCCGAGGCCCGTCTCGCGCAGCCGGGCGAGCCGCTGCTCGTGGGTGCGCCGGGACCCCATGGCCCCGACGTACGCGACGGGCATGCGCAGGGCCCGCTCCAGCAGCGGTACGTCGAACTTGGCGTCGTGCGTGAGGACGCAGACGACGGTGCGCCCGTCGACCGGGGTGCGCTCGAGATACCGGTGCGGCCACTCCACGACGACCTCGTCGGCCTCGGGGAAGCGCCGGGCGGTCGCGAAGACCGGGCGCGCGTCGCAGACCGTCACCCGGTAGCCGAGGAACGTGCCGACCCGCACCAGCGCGGCGGCGAAGTCGATCGCCCCGAACACCAGCAGGCGGGGCGGCGGGACGCTGGTCTCGACCAGCAGCGTGAGCGGCTCGCCGCAGCGCCCGCCGTCCGCGCCGATGCCGACGGTGGCGGTGCGGCCCGCGCCCAGCAGGGCGTGGGCCTCGGCCGCGGCGGTGCGGTCCAGCTCCGGATCGCCGAGGGTGCCCTCGTACGTCCCGCCGGGGCGCACCAGCAGAGCCCGGCCGGGCAGGCCGGCGGGGCCCGCGACGACCCTGGCGAGCGCCGCCGCCTCCCCGCGGGAGGCGGCGGCCAGTGCCCCGGCGAACTGCGGTCGCGCATCGGGCGCGATCCGCTGGACGAAGATGTCGATGACGCCGCCGCAGGTCAGCCCCACGGCGAAGGCGTCGTCGTCGGAGTACCCGAAGCGCCTGAGCAGCGGCTCGCCGGTCTCCAGCACCTCCTGGCAGAGCTCGTAGACGGCGCCTTCGACGCACCCGCCGGAGACGCTGCCGACGGCGGTGCCCTCGGCGTCGACGGCGAGCGCCGCTCCGGGCTGCCGGGGTGCGCTGCCGCCGACCGCGACGACGGTCGCCACGGCGAACGGCCTGCCCTCGGCCGACCAGCGGTCGAGCGCGTCGGCGATGTCGAGCATGGCGGCAACTCCTCCTAGCCGACGCCCAGCCAGCCCTCGAGGGGGTGCAGGGCGAAGTAGACGACGAAGACGACCGTGAGCACCCACATGAAGATCCCGGGCTCGCGGAACCTGCCCTGGGCCGACTTGATCGCGGTGTACGCGATGACCCCGGCGCCGACCCCGGCGGTGATGGAGTAGGTGAAGGGCATCAGGGCCACGGTGAGGAAGACGGGTACGGCCACCGAGCGGTCGCCCCAGTCCACGTGCCGGGCGTTGCCCATCATCATGGCGCCGATCACGACCAGGGCCGCAGCGGCGACCTGACCCGGGACGATCTGCGCCAGCGGGGTGAAGAACAGCCCCGCGGCGAAGAGGACTCCGGTGACCACCGACGACAGGCCCGTGCGGGCGCCCTCGCCGACGCCGGTCGCGGACTCGATGAAGACGGTCTGCCCGGAGGCCCCGCAGGCGCCGCCGATCGCGCCGCCCGCGCCGTCGACGAACAGGGCCTTGCCGAGCCCCGGCATGCGTCCCCTGTCGTCGGCGAGCTTCGCCTCCGTGCCGACGCCGATGATGGTGGCCATCGCGTCGAAGAAGCCCGCCAGCACGAGCGTGAAGACGATCATGCCGACGCTCAGTGCCCCGATGTGCTCCCAGCCGCCGAACTCGACCTGCCCGAACAGCCCGAAGTCGGGCGCGGAGACGAGGTGGCCGGGCAGTTCGGGGACGGTCAGCCCCCACACCTTCGCGTCGGTGCCGCCGGCCGCGTGGACGGCCACGGCGAGGACGGTCCCGGTGACGATGCCGACGAGGATGGCGCCGGGGACCTCGCGTGCCTGCAGCATGAAGATCAGCAGCAGGGTGACGCAGAAGACCAGCACCGGCCAGCCGGCCAGCTGCCCGCCGGCGCCCAGGGTGAGCGGGCCGCCCTCGCCCCGGCCCACGAACCCGGCGTTGACCAGCCCGATCAGGGCGATGAACATGCCGATGCCGATGGTGATCCCGTGCTTCAGCGGCAGCGGGATCGCGTTCATGATGACCTCCCGCAGACCGGAGACCACCAGGACCACGATCACCGCGCCGTAGAGCACGCACATCCCCATCGCCTGGGGCCAGGTCATGTGCGGGGCGACCTGCGTGGCGAGCACACCGGAGACGGACAGGCCCGCGGCGAGGGCGAGCGGCACCCTGCCCAGCAGGCCCATGAGGAGGGTGGAGACGGCGGCCGCCAGCGCGGTGGCGGTGATCAGGCCGGTCTGTCCGAGTCGGTGGCCGTCCACGTCGGGGCCGGACAGCAGCAGCGGGTTGAGCAGCAGGATGTACGCCATCGCCATGAAGGTCGTCAGACCTCCGCGGAGTTCGCGGGCGACGGTCGAGCCGCGTTCGGATATGTGGAAGTACCGGTCGAGCCGGGTTCGTCCGGCCGGCCGGGGAGGCGGCGCGCCGGTGGTGGCGTCGGGGGCGGTTCTGTCCGTGGCTGACGGGGTCGACTGGGTCATGCGGTGCCACTCCCAAGGTTCACAGGGACACCCGGACGGCCCGCGCCGTACGGGATTTGGGATGGTCCGCAGCACGACCGGGGGACGGCCCGAGAGTGGTGCGGTGTGACCGCCCGGCGCCGTCCGGCGCCGGGCGGAACTGCCTCACGTACCGGTCAGGTTCTCCGGCCTCACCGGCACGCGCCGGAGGGCGAGCCCCGTCGCGGCGCGGATGGCGGCGACGACGGCCGGGGTGGAGGACAGGGTGGGGGCCTCGCCGACGCCGCGCAGCCCGTACGGGGCGTGGTCGTCGGCGAGTTCGAGCACGTCGACCGGGATGGGCGGCGTGTCGAGGATGGTGGGGATCAGGTAGTCGGTGAAGGAGGGGTTGCGCACCGTGGCCCGGTCGGAGACGAGGATCTCCTCCATGACGGCCAGGCCGAGGCCCTGGGTCGTGCCGCCCTGGATCTGGCCGACGACCGACAGCGGGTTGAGCGCCTTTCCGACGTCCTGGGCGCAGGCGAGTTCGACGACCTTGACCAGGCCGAGTTCGGTGTCGACGTCCACGACGGCGCGGTGCGCGGCGAAGGAGTACTGGACGTGTCCGCGGCCCTGGCCGGTGCGCAGGTCGAAGGGTTCGGTGGGGCGGTGCCGCCACTCGCGCTCGATGTCGATCGCCTCGTCGCCCAGCACCTCGGCGAGCCCGGCGAGCACCTCTCCGTCGTCGGTGACGACCTTGCCGCTCTCCAGCAGGAGTTCGGCGGTGGCCCAGGCCGGGTGGTGGGTGCCGAGCTTCGCCCGGCCGAGTTCCAGGACGCGTTCGCGCACCGCCTGGCAGGTGTGCCGCACCGCGCCGCCGGTGACGTACGTCTGCCGGGAGGCGGACGTGGAGCCGGCCGAACCGACCCGGGTGTCGGCGGGGTCGATGGTGACCTGGGTGACGCCGAGTTCGGTACGGGCGATCTGCGCGTGGACGGTGACGCCGCCCTGGCCGACCTCGGCCATCGCGGTGTGCACGGTGGCCACCGGTTCCCCGGCGATCACCTCCAGGCGGACGCGGGCGGTGGAGTAGTCGTCGAAGCCCTCGGAGAAGCCGACGTTCTTGATGCCGACGGCGTAGCCGACGCCGCGGACGACGCCCTCGCCGTGGGTGGTGTTGGACAGCCCGCCGGGCAGCGCGCGGACGTCCACGCCGCCGCCGGCGCTCTCCCACTCCCGCTCGGGCGGCATCGGCATCGCCTTGACGCGGCGCAGCAGTTCGGCGACGGGGGCCGGTGAGTCGACGACCTGCCCGGTGGGCATGACGGCGCCCTGGGACATGGCGTTGAGCCGCCGGAACTCCACCGGGTCCATGCCGAGGGCGGCGGCGAGCTTGTCCATCTGCGCCTCGTAGGCGAAGCAGGCCTGGACCGCGCCGAAGCCGCGCATCGCCCCGCAGGGCGGGTTGTTGGTGTAGAGCGCGAGGGCCTCGATGTCGACGTCGTCGATGACGTACGGGCCGGCGCTGAGGGAGGAGGCGTTGCCGACGACGGCCGGGGAGGAGGAGGCGTACGCGCCGCCGTCCAGCACGATGCGGCACCGCATGTGGGTGATCTTCCCGTCGCGGGTGGCGCCGTGCTCGTAATGGAGCGTGGCGGGGTGCCGGTGGACGTGCCCGAAGAACGACTCGAAGCGGTTGTAGACCATCTTGACGGGCTTGCCGGTGCGCAGCGCCAGCAGGCAGGCGTGGATCTGCATCGACAGGTCCTCGCGCCCGCCGAAGGCGCCGCCGACGCCGGAGAGCGTCATGCGGACCTTCTCCTCGGGCAGGCCGAGGACGGGGGCGATCTGGCGGAGGTCGGCGTGCAGCCACTGGGTGGCGATGTAGAGGTCGACGCCGCCGTCCTCGGCGGGGACGGCGAGGCCCGACTCGGGGCCGAGGAAGGCCTGGTCCTGCATGCCGACCTCGTAGTCGCCGGTGACGATCACGTCGGCGCGCCGGGCGGCCGCGTCGGCGTCGCCGCGGACGATCGGCTGGCGGTGCACGACGTTGGGATGCGGGACGTGGCCGCTGTGGTGGTCGGTGCGGCCCTCGTGGATCAGCGGCGCGTCCGGGGCGGTGGCGGTGGCCTCGTCGACCACGACGGGCAGTTGCCGGTACTCGACCCGGATCTTCGCGGCGGCCCGGCGGGCGGTCTCGGGGTGGTCGGCGGCGACCAGCGCGACCGGTTCGCCGTGGTGGCGGACCCGGCCGTGGGCGAGGACGGGGGTGTCCTGGATCTCCAGTCCGTAGTGCCGCACGTCGGTGGGCAGGTCGTCGTAGGTGAGCACGGCGTACACGCCCGGCTGCGCCAGCGCCCGGGAGACGTCGAGGGAGACGATCTCGGCGTGCGCGTGCGGGCTGCGCAGGGTGTGGCCCCACAGCATGTCCTCGTGCCACAGGTCGGAGGCGTAGGCGAACTCACCGGTGGTCTTGAGGACGCCGTCGGGGCGCAGCGTGGACTCGCCGATGCCGCCCGTGGTCTCGCTGCCCTGGGTGGTGGGGGTGGGGGTACGGGTCACGCCCATCGCGCTCAGGCCTCCGTCCCTGTACGGGCGGCCGCGAGGCGGACCGCGTCGAGGATCTTCTCGTAGCCGGTGCAGCGGCACAGGTTGCCCGAGAGGGCCTCGCGGATGTCGGCGTCGGTGGGCTGGGCGTTGCGCTCCAGCAGTTCGTCGGCGGCGACCAGCAGCCCCGGGGTGCAGAAGCCGCACTGGACGGCTCCGGCGTCGACGAAGGCCTGCTGGACCGGGGACAGCTCCGTGGCCGGGCCGGCGGGGCGCGGCTGCCACCGCTGTGCGGCGCCCGGGTCGGTGCCGGGGCCCGCCGCGCCCGTGTCGCGCTCCTTGGCGAAGTCCGCCAGGCCCTCGACGGTCACGACCTCACGGTCCTGCACCTGGCCGGCGGCGACCAGGCAGGCGCACACCGGCACCCCGTCCAGCCGGACCGTGCAGGAGCCGCACTCGCCCTGCTCGCAGGCGTTCTTGGAGCCGGGCAGGCCCATGCGCTCGCGCAGGACGTACAGCAGGCTCTCGCCCTCCCACACGTCGTCTGCCTCCTGGCGCCGTCCGTTGACGGTGAAGGTCACGCGCATCGGGCGCTCCTCTCGTTGCCGAGGTACTCGTCCCAGGTCCAGCCGAGGGTGCGGCGGGCCATCACCCGCAGGGCGTGTCGGCGGTAGGCGGCGCTGCCGCGCACATCGTCGATGGGGCTGGCGCAGGCGGCGACCAGGTCCGCGAACTGGCGTGCCACGGACGGCGGGACGGTCCGCCCGCTGTCCCACAGGCCCTCCTCCTCCAGCGCCGCGGTGAGGAACTCCTCGGCGGTGCCGGCGCGGACCGGGGTGGGCGCGGCCGAGCCGATGCCGGTGCGCACCGTGCGGGTCGCCGGGTGCAGGGCAAGGCCGAAGGCGCAGACCGCGATGACCATGGCGTTGCGGGTGCCGACCTTGGAGAACTGCTGGGGGCCGTCGGCCTTGGCGATGTGCACGGCGCGGATGAGCTCGTCCGGGGCGAGGGCGTTGCGCTTCACCCCGGTGTAGAACTCCTCGACCGGGATCAGCCGGGTGCCGCGTACGGACACCGCCTCGACCTCGGCGCCCGCGGCCAGCAGCGGCGGGTGCGAGTCGCCCGCCGGGGAGGCGGCGCCGAGGTTGCCGCCGACGCTGCCGCGGTTGCGGATCTGCGGGGAGCCCACGGTGCGGGCGGCGAGCGCGAGGCCGGGCAGTTCCCTGCCGAGCGCCTCGATGACGCGGGTGTAGGGGACCGCGGCGCCCAGCCGTACGGTCTCCTCCCCCACCTCCCACTCGTACAGGTCGACGACGCGGTTCAGGTCCAGCAGGACATCGGGCCGGCGGTGGTCGAAGTTGATCTCGACCATCACGTCGGTGCCACCCGCGATGGGTACGGCCGTGGGGTGCTCCGCCTTGGCGGCGAGGGCCTCCTCCCAGGTCGCGGGACGCAGGAAGTCCATGAGCGCTCTCTTCTTCGTCAGGGGACGGGATGGCTTTTCATGTCCTGTTCACGCTGTGTGACCCAGTACACGTCCGGGCACCGTGCCGGGTGCAGTCACCGAACACATGAAGCACTTCGCCGGTCGCTAAGCTGGCCTTGTAGATTCCTCCGAAAAACGCAAACCGGATCCCTGTCGGCATCGACACGGCACCACCGACGCGACCGGGCGGGCACCTCCCCGGTAGCGCCTCGGACAAGGAAGCGTTCGAGACAAGGCGACGACGATGCGGCTGCGCGCACTGCTGGACACCGATGCCCTCGGCCTGCGGCTGCTCGGCGGCGGGGAGGAGCTGGACCGCACGGTCCGTGGCGTGATGACCACCGACCTGAAGGACCCCAGCCGCTACCTCTCGGGCGGCGAACTGGTGCTGACCGGGCTGGCCTGGCGCCGCGGGCCGGACGACTCGGAGCGCTTCGTGCGGATCCTCGCCGCGGCCGGTGTCGCCGGTCTCGCGGCCGGGGAGGCGGAGCTGGGCTCCGTCCCGGACGACCTGGTGCTGGCCTGCGCCCGGCACCGGCTGCCGCTGTTCGCGGTCGACGAGGACGTCGCCTTCGCCTCCATCACCGAGCACGTCGTGCGCCAGGTGTCCACCGAGCGTGCCGGGGACCTGGCCGCCGTGGTGGAACGGCACCGCCGCCTGATGACGTCCGGACCCGAGGGCGGCGGTCCCGACGCCGTGCTGGACCTGCTCGGCAGCGACCTCGACCTGCGCGCCTGGGTGCTGTCCACGACGGGGCGCGGGATCGCCGGCTCCGACCACCCGCTGCCCGCCGGCGTAGCGGCCGAGCTCGCCGGCGAGCACCTGGCCGCCGCCCGGACCGGCCGCCCCTCGCCGCACCGCGCCTACACCGCGGGCCGCCACTACTCGCTCTTCCCCATCCGCAGCGGCGACCCCGCCGACGACGTCCGCGGCACCCTGCTCTCCGACTGGTTCCTGGCGGTCGACGCCGACGCGGGCGACTGGCCGGCCGAGCGCCTGGACCTGCTGGACGGCGTCACCCAGCTCATCGCCGTCGAGCGCGACCGGCGGGACGCCGAGCGCACCGTGCGCCGCCGGCTCGCCGCCGAGGTGATGGACCTCGTGCAGACCGGCGCGCCGCCGGGCGAGATCGCGGCACGGCTGCGGGTGGCCGCGCCCGTACTGGTGCCGGGGCTCGGCACCGCTCCGCAGTGGCAGGTCGTGGTCGCCCGCGTCGACTGGGCCGGCGGTGGGCCCGCGGCCGGCCCGGTCGCCCAGGCACTGCTGGAGGAGGCCCTGGTCGACCCGGGCGCGGTGGGCCCCGATCAGGCCGACCGCATCGCCGTCGCCCACGCGGGCGAGGAGGCGATGGCCCTCGTCCCGCTGTCGTCGCCGGATTCCGAGGGCACCGCGCCCGAACTGTCCGCACAGGGCCTGCTCTCCTTCCTGCGCGCGCCCCTCACCCGGGGCCTGGACGGCGACGGACGGCTCACCATCGGCGTCAGCGCCGCCGTCCACTCCGCCGACGGCCTGCGCGGCGCCCTGGAGGAGGCCCGCCACGCCCGGCGCGTCGCCGCCGCCCGCCCGGGACGGGTCTGCGTCGCGGGCCACGAGGAGCTGGCCTCCCACGTCCTGCTGCTGCCGTTCGTCCCCGACGACGTCCGCCGCGCCTTCACCGCCCGGCTCCTCGACCCGCTGCGGGCCTACGACCGGCGGCACCGCGCGGAGCTCATCCCCACCCTCGAGGCCTTCCTCGAGTGCGACGGCTCCTGGACGCGCTGCGCGAACCGGCTGCATCTGCACGTCAACACTCTGCGCTACCGCATCGGCAGGATCGAGCAACTGACGGGCCGCGACCTGTCGCGCCTGGAGGACAAGCTGGACTTCTTCCTGGCCCTGCGGATGAGCTGACGGCGGGACCCCGGCGGGAGAAGGCCGGCGTTCGGCCCGGCGCAGTTCGGCTCCGCGGAACCGCGCACCGCCCAGGACCTGTGCGCCGAGCAGGCCCGCAAGCTCATGGCGACGCCGCGTACGAGGCGGTGTTCGGCGCGGGCGGCGCACTCGACCTGGAGGAGGCGATCTCCTTCGCCCTGGGCGGCCACCCGCGGTCCCCGTGCGAGCCGTGGGGATCACCATGACGGCTCGCGTACCGGCCGGGCGCTCGGGAGTCGCCCCGGATCAGAGCGAGCAGTCCGGGTCGGGGAGGTACAGGTCGAGCCAGGTGTTGGAGCCGACGATGCCGTCCACGCCGCCGGTCGTCTCGTCGCAGTCCTGTACCCACCGGACCGCCGCATCCGTCCTCGCCCCGAACTCGCCGTCCTTTGACAGCGGCTGGGGATACCAGGCCCTTACGTCGATCAGGCACTGAACCCGCTTGACGGCGGCCGCGGTACTCGAGTTGTACGGGCCCTTCTTCAGGGTCGGGCGGTACCAGTCGTTCACGTGATTGCATCTGCCGTAGGTGTCCGCCGCGTGGGCGGCACTCGGCGCGACGAGGCCCCCGAGGCAGAGCGCGGCGACGGCGGCACCGATACGGGCACGGGAAAAGCGCACGGTCTGTCCCCTCCGCACCATGGGCGGTCGGTGAACACCGTCCGCCCCACCGGATGCGGCACGGATGCGCAGCGGTTGCGCGCCGGTTGCGCCGCGGTCGCGGCGATGGAGATCAATTGACGGGCAGGAAATCGATCACGGCGACGTCCGCCCTCTTGGCGTGGCACCCGGTGTCGTGCTGGACTTCGGCCCAACCGGCTCGATGACGCGCTTCGGGGAGGGCAAGTGGCGGACACCGCCATGTCGGACGCAGAGGTGGGACCGAACGCGCCGGGTGGCGACACGCCGCCCGACGTGACGCGGCTGCGGGGCCGCGGGTGCTGGACGGAGGCCGCGCTGCTGCTCGCGCCCCATGCGGAGCGGTCGCCGGCGGCGGCCACACGGCGGGCGGCGCTGCTGATCGAGTGCTGCATGTTCACCCTGGACGGCTGGGCGGAGGCCGAGGACGCCCTGCGCACGGCGGAGGCCCTGGCCCGTACGGACGACGAGCGCGGCGAGGCCGCCTGCGAACGCGGCAACCTGGCGTACCTGGCGACGCTCTTCGGGCTGCGCGACCGGGCCGACGAGGCGCGGGCGGCCCTGATGCGCAGCGCGGCGCTGCTGGCTCCCGGTGCGGCGGGGCGTCCGCTGCTGGACTTCCGGCGCGGGCTGGTCGCGGAGAACCTGGGCGACGACCCCGCCGCGGCGCGGGCAGCGTACCGCCGGGCGCACGCGGGGGCGGTGGCCCACGAAGACGTGCTGCTGACCTCGTACACCTGGCGGCACCTGGCCGGGCTGGCGGCCCGCGACGGGGACGTCGCCGAGGCGCGCCACGGCTTCACGGAGTCGCTGCGGATCCGTGTGGAGCTCGGCTACGCCGTCGGCGTCGCACCGGCCCTGACCGCGCTGGCCGGGGTGACGCCGGATCCCGAGGCGGGACGGCTGCGCGCGGAGGCGGCGCGGTTGTTCCGGACGCTGGGCGGGGTGCCCGTGTGGCTGGCCGAGGAACTGGCCGGGGAGCCGGCGGCGGACGCCGGCTGAGCGTCACGCCCCGGCGAAGTGCCGGCGCACCAGTGACTCGACGGCGGTGAGGTCGCCGGAGACCAGTGCCTCCAGCAGCGCCGCGTGCTGCGTGGCGTCGGCGACCAGACGGGCGCTGATGCCGCGCACGGGTGAGGCGCCGGGGCGGGCGTGGCCGTGGTCCTCGGTGACCGGCCACTGCGACCTGCGGTGCAGCTCGTCGGCGACGGCGACGAGCTGCCGGTTGCCGGAGAGCTCCAGCAGTGCGCGGTGGAAGGCACGGTCGGCCTCGGCGTAGGCGGCGCGGTCGCCCAGGGCCGCGGCGGCCACCGTGGCCTCGGCGAGCGGACGCAGTTGCTCCCAGCGGGACGCGGGCAGGGTGCGGGCCATGCGCAGCACGACGGGGACCTCCAGGAGCGCGCGCACCTCGGCGAGCTCGGCGAGGTCCCGGCTGCTGCGCTCGGCGACCCGGAAGCCCTTGTTCGGCATGGCCTCCACCGCGCCCTCGCGGGCCAGCAGTTGCATCGCCTCGCGCACGGGCGTCGCGGAGACCCCGAAGCGCTCGGCGAGCGCGGGCGCGGAGTACACCGCCCCGGGGCGCAGCTCTCCGGTGAGCAGGGCGCCGCGCAGGGCGCGCAGGACCTGGTCCCGCACGGTGGACCGCTCGGGCAGCCGGCGCGGCCGGGGAAGGCCTTCGGCCCGCTCCGGGGCGGCCCCCGTGCCGGGCTCGGCGTGCGGATGGGCACCCCGGACCCGCTCGTCGTGACCGGGGGGCAGCCCGGGGGCCGCGGCGGCGGGCGCCGCGGGGCGCCGCTGGGCGCGGGGGGCGTACTCCACAGGGGCTCCTTCGGGCAGTCGTGTGCGCTGGCGCACTTTGCCGGGGAGTGTGCGCCGCCATCTATTGCAACACGCTCGGCGACCGGCTTCGAGCCCCCTGTGGGCCCGCTCTCCCCCGGGCAAGATCGTCCGAGGTGTGGCACACCTCATGTGGATCTTTCACCCATGTCATCCGATCACCCGTCAGGTCACAGGTTCCGGCTCGATCAACTGAACCACACCCGCTACCCAGTTCGAGCATTCTGGCGATCTCGCCCCACGCCGCCCCACCGTTGGCGTGCTCTTGCCCTGAAACCGCATCACACGTCCGGGGTGTTCGCCAGGATGGCGCGCGGACGCCGTCTCGCGGCCCGAGCGCGACGGTACTGCGACGCAAGGAATCGCACGATGAGACTTACGGACACAACGCTGGACTGGGCGCTCCCGTGCGCCGTGGGTCTCGCGGTCCTCGCCGCCGCGGCGGTGTTCCTGCGCAACCGCAAGGCCCGCAAGGAGGACGCGGGCCAGGCCGATTCCTGGGAGCGCTCGGAGGAACGGCGCCGCAAGAAGGAGGCCCTGTACGGAACGGCCTCCTACGTCCTGCTCTTCGGGTGCGCCTCGGTAGCCGCGGCGCTGTCCTTCCACGGCCTGGTCGGCTTCGGCCGGCAGAACCTCGGCCTCTCCGGCGGCTGGGAGTACCTGGTGCCCTTCGGGCTCGACGGCGCGGCCATGTTCTGCTCGGTGCTCGCCGTCCGCGAGGCGAGCCACGGAGACGCGGCGCTGGGCTCGCGCATGCTGGTGTGGCTCTTCGCGGGCGCGGCGGCATGGTTCAACTGGGTCCACGCGCCGCGCGGCGGCGGCCACGCGGGCGCCCCGGAGTTCTTCGCGGGCATGTCCCTCTCCGCGGCCGTGCTCTTCGACCGCGCCCTGAAGCAGACCCGCCGGGCCGCCCTGCGCGAGCAGGGGCTGATCCCGCGGCCGCTGCCGCAGATCCGCATGGTCCGCTGGCTGCGCGCGCCCCGTGAGACCTACGGCGCCTGGTCGCTGATGCTGCTCGAGGGCGTCCGCACCCTGGACGAGGCCGTCGAGGAGGTCCGCGAGGAGCGTGCCCGCCAGGAGCAGGAGGCCATGCGCCGCCGCGGGCACGAGCGCCTGGAACGGGCCCGCATCAAGGCGATCAACCGGCAGCACCGGATCTGGAACCGCGGCGGCAGCAAGTACGAACTGCCCTCCTCGGCCGCGGCGGGCGCCCAGTCCGGCGCGGAGCCTGCCATAGAACCGGAGAAGGCCGGACCGCCCGCGCGCTCCCGGCCCGCCCTGTCGCCCGTGCGTGAGGAGACCGCCCGGACGACGATCGACCTCACCGCCGAGGACGACACCATGGCGCTCCCCAAGCTGGACTCGCTGGAGCGCAAGCTCGCCGACCTGGAGCGCCAGTACGGCTGATCGCGCGCGTCCGTGACGTCTCATCGGTGCGCCGCCCCGGCCCGGAACCCCGGCCGGGGCGGCGGCGCGTCGGGGGCGGACGGCGGGTCAGCGGGCCGGCGGCGGGTCAGCCGGCCCCGGCGTCGAGTTCGAACCAGACGATCTTCCCGGTGCCGTCGCCGTCCGGGCGGACCCCCCAGGCGTCGGCGAGCGACTGGACGAGCAGCAGTCCGCGGCCGGAGGTGCGGCGGTCGGAGGGGGCGCGCAGGCGCGGGTGACGGGTCGTGAAGTCCCGTACCTCCACGCGCAGGCAGTGGGCCGGGCCGTGCTGCAGCGTCACGGTGAGGACGGCGCCGCGGTCGGTGTGCCGCAGGGCGTTGGTGACGAGTTCGGTGGTGAGGAGTTCCGCGGTGTCGGCGAGGGCGGGCACGCCCCAGCTGCGTAACGCCTCGCGCAGCAGCCTGCGGACGTCGGCGACGGCCGGCAGGTCGGCATGCTGGAGGGGCCGGTGCAGCCGGCGCGCCTCGACGGGCCCCCCGGCCTCCCTGCCGCCCGGCTGGACAGGCTGACGTTCCATCGGCTCCGCTCCGGCCGCTGACGCCCATTCGGGTTCGAACATCTACGCGCAATGCATGCCCCACCACGACCACGTCCAGTCATGGGCCGGGGACGGAGCGCTTCTGTATGCACTGCATCCATTGCATGCATTGAATACTTTGCATGCAATGGATACAGTGGTGGGGTGCAGCAGACGGACGCCGCGCGCACGCGGCTGCGGGAACTGATCCTGGACGGGGTGTACGCCCCCGGCCAGCGCCTGACCGAGCTCGAGGCCGCGGCGGTACTGGCCATGAGCCGTACGCCGGTGCGGGAGGCGTTCCGGGCGCTGGTCGCCGACGGGCTGGTGCGTTCCGCGGGACGCGGGGTGAGCGTGGTCGAACTGGGGCCGCAGGCGCTGCGGCACGCCTACCAGGTACGCGGCGTGCTGGAGGGCCTGACGGCGGAGCTGGCAGCGGAGCGGCAGCGGCGCGGGGAGATGGCGCCCGCCGAACTGACCGCGCTGGAGCGGCTCGCGGCGGACGCGCAGGAGGCCACGGCCGCGGGCCGGCTGGCCGAGGCCGTCCGGCACAACCGGCGCTTCCACGGCCGGATCGCCACCCTGTCGGCGAACCCGGTGGCCGCCGCGTCCCTGGAGCGGCTGTGGGACCAGATCCAGGTCTCCACCCGGCGGTCGCTGGCCGCGCCGGAGCGCCCCGACCAGGTCGCCGCGCAGCACCGGCGGCTGCTCGCCGCGATCGCCGCAGGCCGTGCCGAAGAGGCCCACGCGGCCGCCCGTGAGCACGTCATGGACACCTGTGCCGCCCACGAGCGGGACGGGACGGAGGAGGAGCGTTAGCCGTGCCCGACATCAGCAAGCGCCACACCTACACCACCGAGGTCGTCTGGACCGGCAACCGCGGCACGGGCACCGGCACGTACCGCGGGTACGGGCGGGAGCACGAGATCGCCGCGCCCGGTCTGCCCGTGCCGCCGATACCCGGCAGCTCGGACCCGGCCTTCCGCGGCGACCCCGCCCGCTGGAACCCCGAACAGCTGCTGCTCGCCGCGCTGTCGCAGTGCCACATGCTCTCGTATCTGCACGTGTGCACCGTCGCCGGAGTGGTGGTCACCTCCTACACCGACCGGGCGGAGGGCACGATGGAGGAGACCGGCGACGGCGGCGGCCACTTCACGCGGGCCCTGCTGCGGCCGCGGGTGGAAGTGGCCTCCGCCGCCATGGTGGACGCCGCCGTCGGGCTGCACGCCGACGCCCACCGGCTGTGCTTCATCGCCGGCTCGGTCAACTTCCCCGTGCACCACGAGGCGGAGGTCACCGTGGCGGCGGGCGGCTAGCCGGCTTCGGCCCTTCGCCACCGGGCCCCGGCCCGGGCCCGGATCAGCGCAGTCCGCGCAGGACGTTGCCCTCGGTCGTGAGGTAGTTGGAGCGGTAGTCGAAGCGGCGCGCCCGGGCGAACAGCAGGTAGTAGTACTTGGCGTTCTCGCTGAACCAGTAGGCCGGGGTCAGGTCGCCCAGCTTCATGGGACGGGCGGTCACGTCGCGCACCACGGTGTACCCGTTGACCACCTTGCAGTACTGCTTCTGCCGCCGGAACATCTCGGCGGCCCGCCGCCGGTAGAGCTCCTTGCCGGTGGTGAGCCAAAGGAAGAGGCAGGAGTCCACGTACTCCGGGCGCAGCGGGTAGGAGGGGTCCAGGGCGCGCATGCCGTGGTAGTCGAGACTCTCGGGCGGCAGGCGGAAGGAGCGCAGCGCGGCCGCCCAGCTGGCGTGGTAGGCCTCGCCCTCGGCGACGCGGCCGCTCTGGGCGAGCAACCCGGCGTAGAAGGCGGTCAGTTCGGACTGCGCGTGCCCGGTGGCGGCGCCCGTGCGCATGTCGGCCTGGCGGAACCAGAGCCGTCCGGAGCGGCGCTCGGTCAGGTGCTCGAGCACGGCCGCGGTGAGCGTGGAGTACCAGGTGCGCAGGTCCTCGTCGCGGTAGAGCTCCCAGCCGTCCCAGAGGTACTCGTAGAAGGAGTCGACGGGCGGGTCGAGGGTGGCGGTGGTGCCGGTCCACGCGCCGGTCTCGACGTTCATGCCGGTGCCGAGCAGGTTCAGCCGCGAGCGGCGTTCGTAGACGGCGTGCAGGGCCTTCTTCGCGGCGTCGTAGTACTTCCGGTCCCCGGTGAGCCGGGACAGCTCGCCGAACTCGGTGATGCAGGTGCCGATCTCGGCGAGGTGGTTCTCCTTGCCGGAGACGGCACCGGTCGCAAGGTTCACATAGCGGTAGGGGGCCCCGGTGGGCGACCGGGTGAAAGCGGGCAGCAGCCGGTCCGCCAGTTCGCGGGCGCGGTCGAGCAGCACCGTGTCCTTGGTGGCCAGGTGCCCGGAGAGCAGCCCGCCGACCAGGCGGATGATCGTCTCGAAGACCTGGACGGGGGCGTCCTGGCCGAGGACGAGATCGTCGCGCACCCACTGGACGCCGGCGTCCAGTTCCTCGTCCAGCTCCATCAGGTAGAGGGTGTCCAGCGCCTCGACGATCGTCAGGCCGAGGGTGCTGCCGGGGATGAAGAAGTCCGAGCCGGCGCCGGTGAGCGGCCGCAACTCGTCCCGGCCCCAGGCGAGTCTGCGGTAGGCGTCCCAGGCGCTGCGGAACTCGGTGACGGACGCGCGGGCGAGCGCCGCGTACGGGTCGGTGGCGGCCGCCGCCGACCCGGGCAGGGAGACGGTGGGGACGGCGGCGAGGGGGGCGAGCCGGGCGGCGGCGCCGAGCAATCCGCGCCGGGAGAGTCCGCGGGGACGCGCGATTTTTCTCATGCCCCGAAAACCCCGTCCGCCTTCCGGGCGTTACGGGACACCACCGCATTGACGGGGAATCCATCCGGTGAGCCGACCCGAGGAGCTGAGATGCACGACGACCGTCTGCTGGTCGAGGGGCGCCTGACCAGGGCCATGAACCAGTTCGTCCGGCCCGCCCGCTACGCCGAACGGGTGCCGCTGGGCATGTCGGTGTGGCACGTGGAGGACCGGCGGGGCGATCCGCCGCCGGTCGGCGAGGCCCTGAAGGCATGGTCGGACGGAATGTTCGAACCGTTCTCCGTGGGCACGCCCTGGGGGCCGCCGTGGTCGACGAGCTGGTTCCGGCTGGAGGGCACGGTGCCGGCGGCCTGGACGGGCCGCCGGGTCGAGGCCGTGATCGACCCGGGGTTCGGCAACGACGGCCCGGGCTTCGTGGCCGAGGGGATGGTGTACGACTCCGAGGGGGTGCCGGTCAAGGGCGTCCACCCGCTCAACCGCCATGTCCCGGTGGCCGCTCCCGCTGCCGGGGGCGAGCGGGTGAACCTGCTGCTGGAGGCCGCGGCCAATCCCGCCGTGCTGCGCGACTGGCGGCCGACCCCGCTGGGCGACGTGCTGACCGCCGGGTCCGATCCGCTCTACCGCTTCGACACCGCCGAACTGGCCGTATTGGACGAGGAGGTCTGGCACCTCGTGCTGGACGTCGAGGTCCTCGAGGGCCTGATGCACGAGCTGGACTTCGGCGATCCGCGCCGCCACGAGATCCTGCGCGCGCTGGAGGACGCCCTGGACGCGCTCGACCTGCACGACGTGCACGGCACCGCCGCCGACGCCCGCCGCGAACTGGCCGGAGCGCTGTCCCGGCCCGCGCATACCGGCGCGCACCGCGTCTCGGCGACCGGCCACGCCCACATCGACTCGGCGTGGCTGTGGCCGCTGCGGGAGACCGTCCGCAAGGCGTCCCGCACCTTCGCCAACGTCACCGCGCTCGCCCGCGACTACCCCGAGCTGGTCTTCTCCTGCTCGCAGGCCCAGCAGTACGCCTGGGTGAAGGAGCATCAGCCGGTGGTGTGGCAGCGCATCCGGCAGGCCGTCGGGAACGGCAACTGGGCGCCCGTCGGCTCCATGTGGGTCGAGTCCGACGCCAACATGCCCGGTGGTGAGGCGCTGGCCCGGCAGCTCGTCCACGGCAAGCGCTTCTTCCTCGACGAACTGGGCGTGGAGACCGAGGAGATCTGGCTGCCGGACACCTTCGGCTACACCGCCGCCTTCCCGCAGCTGGCGAAGCTCGCGGGGGTCCGCTGGTTCCTCACCCAGAAGCTGTCGTGGAACCAGTCCAACAAGATGCCGCACCACACCTTCTGGTGGGAGGGCATCGACGGCACACGGGTCTTCACCCACTTCCCGCCCGTCGACACCTACAACTCGCAGCTCGCGGGCCGCGAGCTGGCCCACGCGGTGCGCAACTTCGCCGAGAAGGGGCGCGCCACCCGGTCCCTGGTGCCGTTCGGCTGGGGCGACGGCGGCGGCGGTCCCACCCGGGAGATGCTGGAGAAGGCCCGCCGGCTGCGCTCCCTGGAGGGGTCGCCCCGGGTCGAGATCGAGAAGCCGGCCGCCTTCTTCGCGGCGGCCGAGGCCGAGTACGGCGACCGGGCCCCGGTGTGGTCCGGTGAGCTCTATCTGGAGCTGCACCGCGCGACGTACACCACGCAGGCCAGGACCAAGCAGGGCAACCGGCGCAGTGAGCACCTGCTGCGCGAGGCCGAGCTGTGGTGCGCGGCGGCCGCGCTGGACGCTCCGGCCCCCTATGCCTACCCGTACGAGGAGCTGGACCGGATCTGGAAGACGGTGCTGCTCCACCAGTTCCACGACATCCTGCCGGGCAGTTCGATCGCCTGGGTGCACCGCGAGGCGCGCGACACCTACGCGGAGGTGCGGGAGGAGTTGGAGGCCCTGATCGCGTCGGCGGTGCGGGCGCTGGGCGGCGCTGGTTCCCAGGGCTCCCCGGTCCTGCTCAACGCCTCGCCGTACGCGCGGGAGGAGGTCGTCGAGCTGGACGCCGCGACGGCGGCCGCCCTGCCGGAGGGCAGCGGCGCCCAGCCCCTGGCGGACGGCGGGGCGGTGGTGCCCGTCAGCGTCCCGGCGCTGGGCGCGGCGGTCGCCGGCGGCCGGGCGGTCAGCGCCGCGGAGCCGGTGCGCGCGGTGCGGGAGGACGGGCTGGTCGTGCTCGGCAACGGCCTGCTGCGGGTGGCCGTCGACGCGGACGGGCTGCTGGCCTCCGTCCGCGACCTGACCGCCGGCCGGGAGGTGCTGGCGCCGGGGGCGCGCGGCAACCTGCTGCAGCTGCACCCCGACCATCCTTCCAAGTGGGACGCCTGGGACATCGACCGGCACTACCGGCGCAAGCGGACCGACCTGACGTCGGCGGAGTCCGTCGAGCTCGTCGAGGAGGGGCCGCTGCGGGCCGCCGTCCGGGTCGTACGGGCCTTCGGCGGCAGCCGGGTCGTCCAGGAGCTCCGGCTGACCGCCGGCAGCCGCCGGCTGGACGTGCTCACGGAGGTCGACTGGCACGAGTCGGAGAAGGTGCTGAAGGCCTCCTTCCCGCTGGACGTGCTCGCGGAGCGCTCCACCGCCGAGATCCAGTTCGGGCACCTGCACCGCCCCACCCACGCCAACACCGGCTGGGACGCGGCCCGGTTCGAGATCTGCGCCCACCGCTGGCTGCACGTCGGCGAGCCCGGCTACGGGGTCGCGCTGCTCAACGACTCCACGTACGGCCACGACGCGGGGCGTTCCGGCACCGACACCACCGTCCGGCTCACGCTGCTGCGCGCCCCGCACAGCCCCGATCCGCACACCGACCAGGGCACGCACCGCTTCCGCTACGCGCTGCTCCCCGGCGCGACGGTGGGCGACGCCGTCGCCGAGGGGCTGGCGCTCAACCTGCCGCTGCGGCGGGCGGATTCACTGCCGCCGCCGCGGCCGCTGCTGCGGGTCGGCCACCCCGGCATCACCGTGGAGTCGGTCAAGCTCGCCGACGACCGCTCCGGCGACGTGGTGGTGCGCCTGTACGAGTCACGGGGCGACCGGGCCTCGGGCACGCTCACCACGGGCTTCCCGCTCGCCGGGGCCCGCGTCACCGACCTGCTGGAGCGGCCGTTGGAGGACGCCGGGTTCGAGGGCGACGCCGTCGCCCTCGCGCTGCGGCCGTTCCAGATCCTGACGCTGCGGCTCACCCCCGGGCCGCGTCAGGCGTCCCAGACGGCGACCGCCGTCCGGTCGTCGGCGTAGCCCTTGACCCGGGTCTGGGTGTCGCCGAGGAACGCCGGCAGGCCCGGGGGCCCGGCGGCACCCCACCGCTGGGTCAGGAGGGCGGCGAGGGCGGGTTCGCCGCGCAGCGGCCCGGCCAGACCGCCGCTGCACAGCAGGAGGGTGTCGCCGGAACGGGCCACGGAGGCACGGAAGCGGAAGCGTACGGCCGGGCTGTCCTCGGTCTCGGCGCGCTCGTCGGGCCGCCAGGGGTCGAGGTCCTGCCACTCGCCGCCGCGGATGCGGTAGAGCCCGCCGTCGCCGACGCCGAAGAAGAGCCGGATGCGGCAGTCGGGGTCGGCGGGCAGCAGCAGGCAGCGGAGGGTGGCGCTGTACTCGGCCGGGTCAAGGCCCAGGTCCTCGCCGCGGGCGCGCAGCCGTCCGTAGCAGCGGTCGGTCAACCGGTGCAGGCCCGACTTGAGGGAGCCCCGGCGGGAGGCGCGGATGTCCTCGCTGAGCCGCGCCTGGCTGCGGCCCACCGCCGTCGCCATCCAGGTGCAGGCGTCGCGGGCGGCGCGGTGGGCGGTGTCCGAGGTGCGCGGGCCGGTGGCGACGGCGATCAGCAGCAGCGCGTCGTCGCCGCCGCCGAAGCGGGCGGTCAGGACGGCGTCGCGGCGCGGCTCGCCCCGGTAGCGGGCGGAGTCGCCGCGCACCGAGGCCGTACGGACCGTCAGCAGGCCGTAGCGGGCGCCGTCGAGTTCGGTGTCCGGGACGAGGTCGTCGAGGCCGTCCGGGTCGGCCGCCGGCCAGGCGGTGGGCTCGGGGTCGTAGGTGGGCGGGCCGTCGCCGATGTACGCCACCTCGGTGAGGGTCGGCCCCGGCAGAACGGTCGGTGCGGACCCGGCGGCCGGGGCGGCGGGCGCCGGGGGCTCATGGGGCGCCTCGGACGACAGGGGCTCGAAGGCGGGTTCGGCCGGGGCCCAGCCCGGGGGCAGTCCGGGCGGCTCCGAGGCAGGTTCGGGCGCCGCCTGGGGGTGGGGCGGGCCCTGGTACTGCCAGGGGCGCGGGGCGGTCGCCGGGGGCGGGGCGGGGCGGCGCAGCCGCAGGGTGTCGGGCGGGCCGGCGTCGTCCTCGTCGGGGCCCGTCCCGGTCCGGCCGCGCGGGGCCGTGTCCGGGTCGGCGCCGGCGTACCGGCCGTCACCGGGCGCGGCCGGCGGGGCCGTGTCCTGCGGGGCGGTCTGCCGCGGCACCGTACCGCCCCCGTCGGCCTCCTCGCCGAGGGCGCTGAGGGCCGAGCTGTAGCGGTCGTCGAGCGTGTCACCGGGCTCGCGGCCCCCGGGGTCGGGCTGCCCGTACAACTGCCGCCACCACTCGTCCTCTTGGCGGCGGTCCGTCTCCCCCTGCTGGCTCATGCCCCTATTGTCCACCGGAGGGCGCGCGGCGAAACAGGGTTCGGGAACGCGAATGGCCCGACGGGCGGCCGGCCCCCTCCTCGGGCCGCACGTCGGACGATCCAGTGGGGACACCTTGCCAGGACAGGGGTTCGAGCAGGGATGATGGCGGGCGGCGGGATTACGCCATGGCTCATTTCCGCCATACCCGCGTGTTGCGTTCGCCGGATCCGGAAGGGGTGCCCGTGCTCGGTGCCATAGGGCTGGACGATGCCCAGGAGGCGGCGTACCGCGCCCTGGTGGGGCTGGGTGCCGCGGAGGTCGTCGACCTCTCGCGCCGGCTCGGCATGCCCGAGGACGAGGCGGCCCGCGTCCTGCGGCTGCTGGAACGGCAGGGGCTCGTCGCGCAGTCCTCCGCCCGGCCCGGCCGCTGGGTGGCCGCCCCGCCCACGGTGGCGCTCGGCGCCCTGCTCACCCAGCAGCGGCACCAGCTGGAGCAGGCCGAACTGACGGCCGCCGTACTGGCGGAGGAGTACCGGGGCGAGGCGGCGGAGCCCTCGGCGCACGACCTGGTCGAGGTGGTGACCGGGGCGAGCGCCGTGGCGCACCGCTTCAACCAGCTCCAACTGGGCGCGGAGAAGGAGGTCTGCGCCCTCGTGACGGGCACCCCGATGGTGGTGTCGGGGATGGAGAACACCGCCGAGGAGCGCGCCGCCGAACGCGGGGTGGGCTTCCGCGTGGTCGTCGAGCGCGAGGTCATCAGCGGGCCGAACGGCATCGCCGAACTCACGGCGGCGCTCGGCCGCGAGGAGCGGGTACGGGTGGTGGACCGGGTCCCGACCAAGCTGGTGGTGGCCGACGGTTCGCTGGCGATGGTGCCCATGGCCCGGGACGCGGGCGGCCCGGCCGCGCTGGTCGTCCACGGCAGCGGGCTGCTGGACTCGCTGATGGCGCTCTTCGAGAGCGTCTGGCGCGAGGCCCTGCCGCTGCGGCTGGACACCGGGGGCGCCCCGTACGAGGAGTCGCCCGACGCGCCCGACGCCGTCGACCTGCAGATCCTGTCGCTGCTGCTGGCCGGGCTCACCGACGCCAGCGTCGCCAAGCAGCTGGAGGTGGGGTTGCGGACGGTGCAGCGCCGCGTGAAGCGGCTGATGGAGCTGGCCGACGTGACGACCCGGCTGCAGCTGGGCTGGCACGCGTACGAGCGGGGCTGGGTGGAACGCAACCACCACTGACCTACGGGGACTTGGGGCGCAGGCGACAAGGCCGGAAAACCAGGGGGCGCCGGAGCCCGGCTTCCGGCACGCTGGGCCCATGGGGACCGGACAGCTGTGCCTGATCGGTGCCGTCATGCTGTCCGGACTGCTGGGCGTGCTCGTACCGGGCGCGCCGGGCCCGCTGATGTGCTGGGCCGCCGTCCTGTGGTGGGCGACGCATCTGCACACCCCGTTGTCCTGGGGTGTCCTGGCGGCGGCCACCGGTGTGCTGCTGCTCAACCAGGCCGTTCAACTCCTGCTGCCCGCACGGTCGGTACGGGAGGCCGGGGTGCCCCGGCAGGCGTTCCTCGTCGCCGGGCTGTGGGCCGTCGCCGGCTTCTTCCTGCTGCCGGTCGTGGGTGCGCCGGCCGGTTTCACCCTCGCTCTCTACGGCGGCGAGCGAATGCGGCTGGGCAGCCACGGCGCGGCCTGGTCCTCCACCCGTACGGCCATGCGGGCCGCGGGAACGGCGCTGCTGGCCGAGCTGTTCGCGTGCCTGCTCGTCGCCGGGGCGTGGCTGGTGGCCGTCGTCACCTCATAGGTCCGCTCACAGGTCCGCTCACAGGTCCGCGGCCGCTTCCGTCGCCGTCCCCCGACGGAACGGTCAGGGCTCCGTAACAGCCGGATCCCCCGGCGTCCCGCTCCCGTCCTCCCGTGTGCACGTACGGAACACAGAACACGGAACACAGGACACGGGGAGCGGTGCGGACATGGGGTGGAGCGGGATGCGGGGGACGAACGGCCGGATACTGGCGGCGGCGTTGGGCGTGGCAGGGGTGGCCGCGCTGGCGTCGGTGTGGACCGCCCATGCCGGCACCGCCGACGGGCGGCAGGCGGTGCAGCGTACGGCGAAGCCCACGGCCTCCGCCGAGCCGCGGCCGATACCCGGGCAGACCTCCGTGCCGGACGCCACGCTGCCGGCCCCGGTGGTGAACATGGACATCGCCCACGCCTCCGACAAGGGCCCGCGAGGCGTCAACATCACCATCGACGACGGCCCCGACCCGCAGTGGACCCCGCGGATCCTCCAGGTGCTCCAGGACAACGGCGTGAAGGCGACCTTCTGCATGGTCGGCACGCAGGCCCAAGCCCACCCCGGCCTGGTGAAGGCGGTGGTGGCCGCCGGGCACCGGCTGTGCGACCACTCCGTCACGCACGACACGACGATGAACGGCAAGCCGCGGGAGTACCAGGCGAAGGAGATCCTGGACGCCGAACGCATGATCACCCGCGCCTCGGGGGGCGTCAGGCCGCTCTACTACCGCGCCCCGGGCGGCGCCTTCACCCCGTACAGCCGCCAGCTGGCGGCGTCCCGCGGCATGCGCCCGCTCGGCTGGAACGTCGACTCCGAGGACTTCAAGCAGCCGGGCACCGCCGCGCTGGTCTCCACCGTCAGGAACGAGATCTCCAACGGGCCGACCGTGCTCTTCCACGACGCGGGCGGGGACCGCGGCCAGACCGTCGAGGCGCTGCGGCAGATCCTGCCCTGGCTGAAGCAGCAGGGCTACACCTTCGGCTTCCCGGTGCGCTGACCGCCCTGAGGGCCGGCCGCAGCCCGTTCGCGCAATACGGGCAGAGAGCGCTCTCAGAAACTGCCTCCGAGCTGCGGGGAGAGCGCTCTCTCCCCGCTTCCGGGAGGGACTACGCTGTTCCCGTCCCGAGAGGAGCACCCCTTGTCCGACCAGATCTCCGGAGCGCGCCCGACGCTCGAGGCCGTCGCCGAACGGGCCGGTGTCTCCCGGGCCACCGCGTCCCGGGTCGTGAACGGCGGGACGGGCGTGCGCGAGGCGCTGGTGGAGAAGGTCCGCAAGGCCGTCGAGGAGCTGGGCTACGTGCCCAACCAGGCGGCCCGCTCGCTGGTCACCCGGCGCACCGGGGCGGTCGCCGTCGTCGTCGCGGAGCCGGAGAGCCGGGTCTTCGCGGACCCCTTCTTCGCGCAGCAGCTGCTCGGCATCAGCCGTGAGCTGGCGGTGCACGACTCGCAGCTGGTGCTGCTGCTGGTGGAGGGCACGGCCGACTACGACCGCGTGGGCCGCTACCTGTCCGGCGGGCACGTGGACGGCGCGCTGGTCTTCTCGCTGCACGCCGAGGACCCGCTGCCCGGCATCACCCGCCGGATCGGGCTGCCCACCGTGTTCGGCGGGCGCCCGGGCTGGCCGGCGGCCGAGGGGGACCGCAGTGTGCTGTACGTGGACTCGGACAACCGCGGCGGCGCCCGCGAGGCGGTGCGGCACCTGGTCTCGCTGGGGCGGGAGCGCATCGCGACCGTCACCGGCCCGCTGGACCAGACCGCGTCGGTGGACCGGCTCGACGGCTACCACGACATCCTGATGGACGCCGACCCGCGACTGGTCGTCGAGGGCGACTTCTCCGAGGCGGGCGGGGCCCGCGCCATGGCCCAGCTGCTGGACCGGGCGCCGGACGTCGACGCCGTCTTCGTCGCCTCCGACCTGATGGCCTGCGGTGCCCTGCGGGTGCTGCGCGAGCGGGGCCGCCGGGTGCCGGAGGACGTCGCGATCGTCGGCTTCGACGACATGGCCTCGGTCGCGGAGCTGGCCGACCCCCCGCTGACGACGGTCCGTCAGGAGATCGAGGAGATGGGCCGGTTGATGGTCCGGCTGCTCGTGCGGGGCCTGGAACGGCGGTCGGAGGAGGACAGCGGCGGCCGCCCGCTGTCCTCGCTCGTCACACCGACCCGGCTGGTGCGGCGCGCCAGCGCCTGACCGGCCGGGGCTCAGAGCGTGCTGTGCTCCTTGACCACACGGCGGGCCTGGGCGAAGAGCATTCCCACGTTGACCGAGCGGCGGCAGACGACGACGGCGACGACCTCCTCGTTCAGGTTGTGCCGCATGAACAGGTGGGTCAGGTTGTCGCTGTTGACGAGGATCTCCTGGAAGTAGTGCGCGTCGCTGGTGACCCCGCGGCGCTCCTTGAAGACGTCCTCGATCATCACCACCGTGCGCCCCTGGAAGAGGTCGAGGGTCGCCGCGGCGAGCAGGTCCAGGACCTCCGGCGGATGGCTGTCGACGGTGTCGACGGACAGCAGCATGCCCGTCGACATGTCGACCACACCTGCGGCGAGGCAGTCGGGGACCTCCTGCCGCAGGTTCTTCACCAGGCCCATGACCTGGTCGGACAGGTTGCCGTGCGGGCGTTTTCCGGTGGTGCTCACAGCACTCCTTCGGTGGTCTTCGCGGGGGGCGGGGTCGTCATCCGAGGACTCCCTGCGGGTCGTACGCGGAGTCCGGCGCGGGCACGGCGCCCGGTCCGGGTTCGGGTTCGGGGGCCAGCAGGATCGCGCCGATGCGCTCGACGGCGGACCTGGCCTCGACGTGGAGCTGGGGGACGTTCATGCCCTCGTCGCCCACGACGACGAGGATCGCGGTCTCGCCGACCGCGTAGACGGCGGTGTAGCCGCCGCTGCTGCAGGTCACGGTCCTGCGGAGCGGGCCGCGCAGGGCCGCCGCCGCGATCCGCCGGGCGAGCCCGAGGCTGGCCGCGGCCAGCGCGGCGAGGCCGTCGGGGTCGATGGCGTCCTCGGTGTCGGCGGCGATCAGCAGGCCGTCGACGGCCGCCACGACCGTGTCGGTGACGCCGACCACCTGGTCCCGCAACGTGCGCATCTCCGCGACCAGGGCGTCATGATTCATGCACCTGCACCTCCTTGAATTCCCTTCGGTCGGTGTTGCGTCGGTCCCCGGGGATTTCGTTCACGGGGAATCGGTCCGGCTCCGTCCTCGCGGCCGGAGAAATCCTTTCCAGCCCGATTGCGGGCGGCTCGCGTCGAGCGCCTCGCGAATACCGCTGGCGCCCGGTTCACGGCGGGGCAGGCCTTCGGCGGCCGGGGCCCCGCCCGGGGCCTCCCCCGGCCCCCACTGCGGCAGGGGCGGGTACGGGCCCGGGTCCGCGACGTCCTCCGGGGGCGCGAGGGAAGGGCGCGGCGCGGCGGGTCCCGCCGGCTCGGCCGGGGCCGGGGCGAGCGGCTCGGGAGGCGGCGGCGCCGGGTCCGCGACGGGCGGCGGCAGCGGGTGCGCCGGCGGGGCCGGGACGGTCTCGACGAGGCCCTCGGCGCACATCCTGGCGACCTCCACGGTGATCGTGTAGACCCCCCGTCCGATGAGGAACGCGATGTCCCGGGGGCTGCGCCGTCCGTTGGCGCAGCCGAGGATCTCGCGGCGCACCGGGGCCAGCGGCTCGTCGGCCCACGCGGGCGGCCCCACGGCGGTGACCCGGTCGCGGTCGGGGGAGACCCGGCGCGGCAGCGACGCCAGTGCGGCAAGCCGGCGACCGGCCTCCACCAGCAGTTCCTCCGGTTCCACCCCCGGGGCCAGGCCCGGCGGCAGGGCGGCCGGCGCGGCGGGGTCGAAGGCGCAGTTGTCCAGCCGTCCGGCCAGCACGGCGAAGACCGCGTCCTGAACGGCCATCATGTGCAGCACCTGGAACTCGGCCGTGCCGAGCCGCCCCCCGGCGGCGATCGCCGCGCCCGGCAACAGCCCCGTACCGGCGGCGTCGTGGGCGGCGTTCCACTCGTCGGCGTCGATGCGCCCGGAGCGGACGAGCAGGGTGCCGACCCCCGGCGCCCCGGGGCTCTCCACGGCCACGACCGCGCCGTCGAGCAGATGGAAGGCCCCGCCGGGGCTGCCCTGGACGTGCAGCACCCCGGTGGCCCGTTCGTCGCGGCACCTGGACAGCGCGCGGCCGAGCAGACCGTGAGCGGCATTCCGGGCGGGCACGGAACCGGATGGTGCCGAGGTCATCGCTCCCCTTGCTGCGTCTGTTCGGGCATACGGGCGGGCGGGCTCGCGGACATAGGGACGGGAGGCGCGGAAAAGCCGTACTCATGCACGAACATTCACGCCGGCGGGTAATTTCTAGCAGCCCTCCGACAGGCCTCTCCGGCCATCGCACGACATGGCCGAGGACGAGTAATTGAGTCCTACAGATGTCAATTTCGTGCCCCTCCACGACCGTTTCCGCTCCCATGGCCGCAGGCATCCGGAGAGCTTCACGGATGGTCATGGAGCCGGCGGCGATGCCGTCAGGACGTGGAGCCGCACGGGACCCGGAGCCGCCCCACCGGCCGTTATCCATTCGACTCTTGACGAATCACCGGCTGCGGCGGCACTCTCCTGGGCATCGCTTGAGAGCGCTCTCAAGAGCCGCAACCGGGGTGCTCTCACCCGTCCCGAAGCCATGGGAGGCTTCCATGCCCACTGCCCGAGCCGCCAGACGCGCCACCCTCCGACTCGGGGCGGTCGCACTCGCCGGGGCACTCCTCGCCGCCTGCGGATCCGGCTCGACCGGCACGTCCGCGGACAAGGACGGCAAGGTCACGATCACCGTCGACCTGTTCGGCACCTTCGGCTACAAGGAGGCCGGCCTGTACGACGAGTACGAGAAGCTCCACCCCGGCGTCACCATCAAGCAGAGCAGCACCGAGAACGAGGCCGACTACTGGAAGGCCCTGCAGACCCGGCTGGCGGGCGGCGGCGGCCTCGCCGACGTCCAGGGCATCGAGGTGGGCCGGATCGCGTCGGTCACCCAGCAGCAGGCCGACAAATTCGAGGACCTGGGCCCCCTGGGCGCCAAGGACCTCCAGGACGACTTCTCCGCCGCCAAGTGGGCCGCCGCCACCACCGCCGACGGCCGCACCCTGGGACTGGGCACCGACGTCGGCCCCGAGGCGATCTGCTACCGCACCGACCTCTTCCAGCAGGCCGGTCTGCCCACCGACCGGGCCGAACTGGCGCAGAAGTGGGCCACGTGGGACGGCTATCTGGAGCTCGGCCGGCAGTACAAGGCGAAGGCCGGGGCCAAGAGCGCCTGGCTCGACAGCGTCGGCAGCCTCTACTCCGTCATCGTCGGGCAGGAGAAGGAACGTTACTACGACGCCTCCGGCAAGCTGGTCTACGACGACAACGCCGCGGTCAAGGCTGCCTGGGACCTGTCCGTGAAGGCAGCCCAGGACGGGCTGAGCGCCAAGCTCGCCCAGTGGACCCCCGCCTGGAACCAGGCCTTCAGCAGCGGCTCCTTCGCCACCATCGGCTGCCCCGCCTGGATGCTGGGCTACATCAAGGGCCAGGCGGGCGACGCGGGCAAGGGCAAGTGGGACATCGCCCCGCTCCCGGGGGGCGCCGCGGGCAACTGGGGCGGGTCCTATCTGGCCGTCCCCAAGGGCTCCGCGCACGCCAAGGAGGCCTTCGCGCTGGTCAAATGGCTGACGGCCGCGGAGCAGCAGGCCAAGCTCTTCAAGAAGCAGGGCAGCTTCCCCTCCAACATCGGGGCGATCGAGTCCGTCAAGGACGTCACCGACCCGTACTTCAGCGACGCGCCCATCGGGCGGATCTTCGGCGCCGCCGCCGAGGCCTCGCCGGTGCAGGTGCTCGGCGTGCACGACGGTGACGTCAACCAGCAGATCACCAACGCGCTCGGTGAGGTCGAGCGCAAGGGCACGGACTCCGCGACGGCGTGGAGCCACGCCAGGAAGGGCGTCGAGAACGCCGTCGGCTGACGGCCCCCCGACCCGCCGGCGCCGGGCGCGCGGGACCGCTCCCCCGGTCCTCCGCGCCCGGCCGCACCGCCCTCGTACTCCCCCGAGCCGAAGGTCCGCCCCATGACCCTGACCGCCACCGCGCCGGTGCCCCCCGCCCGGCCCCCGGCAGCCCAGGCGCCCGCGGCGCCCCCGCGACGCCTGCTCGCCCGGCTGTCGCCCTACGCCTACATCGCGCCGTTCTTCGCGCTGTTCGCCGCGTTCGGGCTGTTCCCGCTGCTCTACACCGCGTACGTCTCCCTCTACCGCGTCGAGCTCCAGACCCCCGGCGAGATGGAATGGCGCGGCCTGGACAACTACACCGCTCTCCTGCGCGACGACTTCTTCTGGACCGCGCTGCGCAACACCTTCACCATCGGGGTCGTCTCCACCGTGCCCCAGCTGCTCATGGCGCTCGGCCTCGCCCACCTGCTCAACTACCGACTGCGCGGACGCACCTTCTTCCGGGTCACGATGCTCCTGCCGTACGCCACGTCGGTGGCCGCCGCGACCCTGGTCTTCGCCCAGCTCTTCGGCCGCGACTTCGGCCTGGTCAACTGGGCGCTCGGGCTGGCCGGCATCGGGCCCGTCGACTGGCAGTCCGGGACCGTCGCCTCGCAGATCGCGGTGTCGACGATCGTCACCTGGCGGTGGACCGGCTACAACGCGCTGATCTACCTCGCCGGGATGCAGTCCATCCCCGGGGAGCTGTACGAGGCCGCCGAACTCGACGGCGCCTCGCGCTGGCGGCAGTTCCTCCACGTCACGCTGCCCGGCCTGCGGCCCACCGTCCTGTTCACGATCGTGGTCTCCACGATCGGCGCCACCCAGCTCTTCGGGGAACCGCTGCTGTTCGAGGGGAGCATCTCGGGCGGCATCTCCCACCAGTACCAGACCCTCGGCCTCTACATGTACGAGCAGGGCTGGGGCTACTTCCACCTCGGCCGCGCCGCCGCCATCGCCTGGGTGACGTTCGTCCTCATCGTCCTGCTCGTGCTGCTCAACACCGCGCTGGCACGGCGCCGTTCACGGAAGGGGACCCGCCGGTGAGCGCGCTCCTCACACGACCGCGGTCCGGCCGCGCCGCCGGGACCGCGCGTCCCCTCCCCCGCCTCCGCCCGGCCCGGGCGGGCCGGCAGCACCACGGCGGCCGCCTCGCCTACGCCATCCTGATCGTCGCGGCGGTGATCTCCGCCTTCCCCTTCTACTGGACGATCGTCGCCGCGACCCGTTCCAACGCGGAGCTCGCCGCGAGCCCGCCGGCGCTGCTGCCCGGCGGCAACCTCGCGCACAACTTCCGCCAGGTGCTGGAGCAGGCCGACATCGGCAAGGCGCTGCTCAACTCCCTCATCGTCTCCGGCTCGGTGACGGTCGGCACCGTCCTGTGCTCCACCCTCGCCGGGTTCGCCTTCGCGAAACTTCGCTTCCGCGGCCGCAACGCGCTGCTCACGCTCACGGTCGGCACGATGATGATCCCGCCCCAGCTCGGCGTCATCCCGCTCTTCATGCTCATCGCCGAGCTGCACTGGGTGAACCAGCTCCAGTCCGTCATCCTCCCGGGGCTGGTCTCGGCGTTCGGGGTCTTCTTCATGCGGCAGTACCTCGCGCAGTCGCTGCCCGACGAGCTGATCGAGGCGGGCCGCGTCGACGGGGCCTCGACGGCGCGGATCTTCTGGAGCATCGTCGTCCCCATCGCCCGGCCGGGGATGGCGGTACTGGGGATGCTCACGTTCATGGCGTCCTGGAACGACTTCTTCTGGCCGATCATCGCGCTGACGTCGCAGGAGCCCACGGTGCAGGTTGCCTTGCGGCAGCTGGGTGGGGGGTATGTGCACGACCAGTCCGTGATCATGGCGGGCACGTTGCTGGGGACGGTGCCGGTGCTGGTGGTGTTCGGGGTGCTGGGGCGGCAGATCGTGGGGGGGATCATGCAGGGGGCGGTGAAGGGGTAGGGGTTGCCCGTTCGCAACGTGCGGCGCCGTCGTGGTTGCGGTTGCGGTCTCTCCCCCGCCCTCCCGCCCGATTGCCCGGCGCGATTGGTGCGGGCCTCGCCCGGTTCGTGGTGGGCCGGGGGCGGGGCCTCCGGGGCTGGGCATTCTGTACCGCATATTTATGTGCATGACGGGCGGTCCAGGTCGGACCCCGGATGCCGCACAACAAATACACGTCAGCGTCCAGAACGCCCACCCTCCCCCAACCTTCGGTCGGGGGTGCCCCCAACTCCCCCGCCCCCTCGGTCGGTTCGGCGACCAACGGCCGGAGGGGGGTGAAGGGAGGCGCCCCTCCCCGCACCGCCGGGAACTGGCTCCACCAGGGGCCCCCGGCCGAAAGCCGAGCGAAGGTCCGCGCACCGGTGGCGCGGCCGACCCGCCAGCATCGAGCTGGATGCTGTGGGCGTTCGGTAAGACGCGTGCGGCAACCCCGGACCGCCCACTCACCACCCTCCGGCCGTTATGCGCCCAAACCGGCGGGAGGGGGTGTGGCGGGGTGCGCCCGGAAACGACGAGCGGCGAACCCGGCGCCGAATGATGTAGGCGTAAACCGCGAGCGTTGAGGACGTGCGCCGGCGCGGCACCGACCCAGGCACACGGTGCGAGGCCCGCACCAACCGCGCCGGGCAATCGGGAGGGCGGGCGGGAGAACAGCCCGCCGCAGGCGCAACGTACCCGCACACGTCAACGGACCGCACCCACAACCACCCCGCACACAAGGAGCGCACGCATGACCACGACCGCACCACGCACCCACAACGCGCCGCACACGACACTCGCGTTCCCCGAAGGGTTCCGGTGGGGCGCCGCCACCGCGGCCTACCAGATCGAGGGCGCCGCCGACGAGGACGGCCGCACCCCCTCGATCTGGGACACCTTCAGCCGCACGCCCGGCAAGGTGCGCAACGGCGACACCGGGGACATCGCCGCCGACCACTACCACCGCATGCGCGAGGACGTCGCGCTCATGGCGGAGCTGGGCCTCACGGACTACCGCTTCTCCGTGTCGTGGCCGCGCGTGCAGCCCACCGGCCGGGGCCCGGCCGTGCAGAAGGGGCTCGACTTCTACCGCGCCCTGGTCGACGAGTTGCTGGACCACCGCATCCGCCCCGTCCTGACCCTGTACCACTGGGACCTTCCCCAGGAGCTGGAGGACGCCGGCGGCTGGCCCGTCCGCGACACCGCGGAGCGCTTCGCGGAGTACGCGGGGCTCGTCGCGGACGCGCTGGGCGACCGGGTGCCGTTGTGGACGACGCTGAACGAGCCGTGGTGCTCCGCGTTCCTGGGGTACGCGCAGGGGGTGCACGCGCCGGGCCGGACGGAGCCGGAGGCGGCGCTGCGGGCGGCGCACCATCTGCTGCTGGGGCACGGCCTGGCGGTCGGCGTACTGCGCGAGCGGCTTCCGGTGCCGGCGCAGGTGTCGCTGACGCTGAACCTCGCGGCGGTGCGCCCGCACACCGGGAGCGCCGCCGACGCGGACGCGGTCCGGCGGGTCGACGCGCTGGCCAACCGGATCTGGCTGGACCCGGTGTTCCGCGGGTCCTACCCGGAGGATCTGCTACGGGACACGGCCGCGCTGACGGACTGGTCGTTCGTGGAGGACGGCGACCTCGCGGTGATCTCCCGCCCGGTGGACGCGCTGGGCCTCAACTACTACGCCCCGACCGTGGTGGCCGCGGGCGGCCATGCGGGGCCGTCGCCATGGCCGGGGGCCGGGGAGCACGTGCGGTTCGTGCCGGCGCCGGGGCCGCGGACGGCGATGGACTGGCCGGTGGACGCGGGGGGTCTGCGCGAACTGCTGCTGCGGCTGCGGGACGAACTGCCGGACACCCCGCTGCTCATCACCGAGAACGGCGCCGCGTACGACGACTACGCCGACCCCGAGGGCGCGGTCCACGACCCCGAGCGGATCGCGTACCTGCACGCCCATCTGGCCGCGGTGCACCGGGCGATCGCCGACGGTGCCGACGTCCAGGGGTACTTCCTGTGGTCGCTGCTGGACAACTTCGAGTGGGCCCACGGCTACAGCAAGCGGTTCGGCGTGGTGCACGTGGACTTCGCGAGCCGGCGCCGCACACCCAAGGACAGCGCCCGCTGGTACGCCGGGGTCGTCGCCCGGGGCGGCCTGCCGGTGAAATGAGCCGCACATGCGGACAACCCGGGCTGTGCGACGGGGAGTTGGGCCGCCGCGCGTGTGAGACGGTACGGCCACGGGAAGGTCACGTTCGGACATCGAAGGTGAAGGTGCGGTAAAGCGCACCCCGAACGGGCTGGAGGAGCCATGGTCTACTCGATCGTCCTCGGCGTCGTCATCGTCGCACTCGGCCTCGGCAGCATCGTCTACACCTTCTGGCACGAGGGCAGCCCGCTGACCCTGCGCCGCGGCGGGGGCGAGCGCCACAACGGAGCCGGATGACCGCCGGCCCGGCTCCCCGACGGGGAGCCGGGCCGGGTCCGGTCAGTACACCTTGCGGTGGCCGCCGCCGCGCTTGCGCTCGTACATCTCACGCCCCGCGGCGGAGCGCAGTTTCCACTCGCGCCGCATCTCGGCGCGGAGCCGGGCGTCGGTGCGGGAGGCGATCCACGCGTTCTCACGGAGCAGCTTGCGGTAGCTGTCCAGCCGGCGGTGGGTCAGGGTGCCGTCGTCCAGGGCGGCGAGGACCGCGCAGCCGGGTTCGGAGTCGTGCGAGCAGTCCTGGAAGCGGCATGCGCCGGCCAGCGCCTCGATGTCGGAGAACGTCTGGGTGAGACCGGCGTCGGCGTCGTACAGTCCGACCCCGCGCAGCCCCGGGGTGTCGATGATCACCCCGCCGCCCGGCAGCGGCAGCAGGTCGCGGGTGGTCGTGGTGTGCCGGCCCTTGCCGTCGCTGTCGCGGATGGCCTGCACCTCCTGGACCTCGCGGCCCAGCACGGCGTTGGTCAGCGTGGACTTGCCCGCACCCGACTGCCCGAGCAGCACGGACGTGGTCCCGGCCAGTGCCGCCGCCACCTCCGGCACGCCGTGGCCGGTGGCCGCGCTGACGACCAGGACCTCCACGCCGGGCGCCGCGCCGCGGGCGTCGTCCAGCAGGTGTGAGGGCTCGTCGACGAGGTCGGCCTTGGTGAGGACGACCAGCGGCTGCGCGCCGCTGGTCCACGCCAGCGACACAAAGCGTTCCAGCCGCCCGAGGTCGAGTTCCGCGGCGATCGACACGGCGATGACCGCCAGGTCGACGTTGGCCGCGAGGACCTGTCCCTCGGAGCGCTTGGAGGAGGTGGAGCGGACGAAGGTGGTGCGGCGCGGCAGCAGGGCGCGTACCGCGGGGCCGGCGTCCGGCGTCTCGTCGACGGCGGCCCAGTCGCCGGTGCAGGCGACCTTCATGGGGTCGCGGGTGAAGACGTCCTCGGTGTCGGCGCGTACGGTCCTCAGACCGCCCGGGCCGTCGGGCAGGACGACGTCGCACAGCCCGCGGTCGACGCGGACGATGCGGCCGGGTGTGAGTCCCCGCTCCGCGTGGACGGCGAAGTCGGAGTCGAATGCGGAGTCCCAGCCGTACGCGGTGAGCGCGGTGGACGGCTGCGGGACGGATCCGTTGGTCAACGGAGGAGAGCCCTTCGGGAGGGCGGTCGCGCGGGGTTGCGCCGTCGGGTGCTTCGCGACGGGCCGGGTCAGCCGGCGACCGCTGAGGTGGGGTTGATGATCTTCTGGATGCGGGCAGCGCCCATCACGGCGACAGTCATCTCTCCAACACCTCCCGGTTCACTCGCGGTCTGACGGGGACACCCTAGCCGGTGCTCCGGGAGACCCCGCAACCGATTTTCCGCCGACGGCTCACGCCGTCTCGGCGTAGCGCTCCCCCGCGTACTCCCGCACCACGGGGACGACGGCCTCGGCCCCTCCGGGCAGCCGGTCGAGGCGCACCAGGGCGTAGGCCTTGTGGCCGTCGACCAGGTAGGAGGGGTTGTCGTGCGGACGGCTGCCCGGCAGCGGCCACACCACCAGCCACGGGCGGGTGTCGCCGGTGGTCGGCGGGCGGCCCACCGTGACGGCGGCGATGTCCTGCCAGGAGAAGAACGACTCCTCGCGGGTCACCTCGCGCATGCCGATCCCGGCCGGTCCGACGCGCAGCCGCAGCGGCTTGCGCCAGCGCCGGTACGACCGCCCCGTGAGGTAGCAGCAGCCGATCGCGCCGAGCGGCCCGAAGGCGGTGAAGGGCTCGGGACCGACGGGGCGGCCGTGGACGAGTTCCCAGAACGAGTAGCCGAAGACGAGGGCGAGCGCCGCCCAGACCAGCGTCCAGGTGCCGGCCCGCCGAGCGTCGACGAACTGCCGCTCCCCGCCGGGCACACGCAGTTCCGGCCCCGAGAAGGTCACCGGGATCGGCGGGCGCACGGCGCGCGGCGCGGTCTCGAAGGCGGCGCCGCCGTGCTCGGCCAGCACGGCCGTCAGTTCGGAGACGCTCTGGTCGAGGTCCTCGCAGTCGACGAGCGTGTAGCGCGGCCGGTCGCCGCGGGTGCGGTCGGGCCTGCGGGGGAAGGCGACGCCGGGCGCCGTCCAGAGGGTGAGCCGCGGCTTGGGCGGCGTGGTGGTCTCGCTGTCCTCACCGGTGTTGGGGACGTGCCACAGCGAGACCCTGTCGATCTGCTCCCAGGCGAGCTCCGCGTCCTGCAGCGTGATGCCGAACGCGTCGACCCGCAGCCGGAACGGCTGCCGCGCCCTCCGCAGGTCCTTCGCACCGCTCCAGGCCGCCACGCCCGCCAGGAACCCGACCATCAAGGGGCCCGTCGCGCTCCGTGAGGCGACCAGCCACACCACTGACGCGCCGATCGCGACCAGGCCTCCGGTCAGCCACCGCCGGCCCCGTCTCACGAGCGTCCGCTCTACCGTGAACTCCACTGCTCCCCGCCCCCTTTGACGTCCCCACCCGGATCTCATGATGCGCTCGCGGGGACGTGCGGCTGCGGCCGTGAGCTGGGTGTTGCCCAACCGTGACGCCCGGCCGGACGGCGGCTCCGGCCGGTCGCCGCCGCTTCGCCCGCCGTTCACCGACGGCACCGCCGAAGCGACTTTGCCCGTTCTTTACAACCGGCTCGCGGGCCGCCTCGTCTCTTCGCGCGATCAGTTGCCAGAACCCGCCCGTGCCCCACCGGGGGCAGGGGCGGGGTGACGAAGGAGAGCGATACATGCGCAGGAGTGTTCTCACCGCCGCGGCCCTGGCGTGCACCGCGGTGCTGGCGGGGACGGCGCCCGCGTTCGCCGACGGGCCGAGCGCGCAGCCCGCGCCGGCCCGCAGCGCCGCGCCGGCCGAGGCGCCGTCCGCGGTGCCGTCGCCGCGTCAGGTCGGCACGGTGCCGGCGGGTGCCCCCGACACCGGCGTGCAGCCCCCGGCCGCCGCGCAGGGTCCCGACGGAGCGGTGGTGGCCTCGGCCGCGGGCGGCCTGCTGCTCCTGGCCGCCGGGTCGTTCGTGGTGACGCGGCGCAGGCGCACCACCGCCGGATGACCCCGGGCGCGAGGTGGGCGGCGGCCGTCGCGGTCCTGGCGGTCCTGCCCTGGGCCGGCGGATGCGCGGGCGGGTCCGGTGGCGGTTCCGTCGCCGCGCCGCCCGTCGTCTCCGCACCGCCCGCGGCCGCCCGGACGCATCCGTCCCCGCCGCCCCCGCTCGCCCGCTCGGTCCCGGTACGGCTGCGGATCCCGGCGATCGGGGTCGACACCCCGGTCATGGAGCTGGGGCTGGCCCCGGACGGCACGGTGGAGGTCCCGCCGGTGGCGCGCCACTCGCCCGCCGGCTGGTACCGGCACTCCCCCACGCCGGGGCAGCTCGGTCCGTCGGTGCTGCTGGCCCACGTCACCGTCGGCCGGTTCGGCGACGGGGTCTTCCGGGACCTGGCACGGCTGCGACCGGGCGACCGGGTCGTGGCCGGGCTGCGGGACGGCGCGTCCGCGCGGTTCACCGTGGACCGGGTGCAGACGGTGGCCAAGGCGCGGTTCCCGACCGAGGAGGTCTACGGCGACGTGGACCGCCCCGAGCTGCGCCTGATCACCTGCGGCGGCCCCCGCACCGCGGACGGGAGCGGGTACCGCGACAACGTCGTGGTGTACGCCTCCCTGACCCCGGCGGGCCGCGACTAGCCGACGGGCGGCCGGGCCGGTCGGGCTGCGCGCCCCCGGCCCGGCCGCCCCTCGGCAGGCCTGCGGCATGATGAACGACGGAATGTGGAGAGTGTTGAAACGGTCTTCCCGGGACGAAGCGGCGTCCGAGCTGTTCGCCGCCCTCTACCCGCGCCTGGCCGGCTGGTGCCGGCGGCTGGTCGACGACGACGAGACGGCCCACGAGATCGCCTCGGAGGCCTTCACCCGGCTGTGGGCGCGCTGGACGAGCGTGGACGAACCGCGCGGCTTCCTCTACGTCACCGCCGCCAACATCGTGCGCGACCACTGGCGGAAGATGGAGCGCGAACGCCGGGCCATGCGGCGCGCCACCGCGGAGGTCCTCGTCGGCGGGCAGGGCGAGGGGCGCGACGGGCAGACCGACCCCTCGGTGCGGATGCTCGTCCAGTCGCTGCCCGAGCGGCTGCGGGTGCCCATCCTGCTCTACTACTACGCCGACATGCCGGTCCGGGAGGTGGCGGCCGCGACGGGACGGAAGGAAGGAACCGTGAAGGCCGACCTCCACGCGGCCAGGGAAATGCTGCGAGCCGGACTGAGGAGAAGCCTTGATCACACCCATTGACGGTCCGGACGAGGAACGCGACCCCGAGCTGAGCGCCCTGCTCGGGCCCGGCACGGTGCTCCTCGGGCCGCCGCCCGGCCGCTTCCGCGAGGTCCGCCGCGCGGCGGCGCGGCGCAGGCTGCTGCGGACGGCCGCGGGAGCCGGGGTCTCCCTGGCGGTGGCGGCGGTCGTCGCCGTACCCCTGCACCTGCTGTCCTCCCCGGGGCAGGGCCCCGCGGTCGGGCCGACCGTGCCCGCGGTGTCCGTCCCCCCGGCGGCCGACCCGCCGCCATCGCCGCACCCGACGACGTCCCCTGTCCCGGAGCCGTCCGAGAGCAGCGGCCCGGACCGCCGCACCGGCTCCCACGACCCTCGCCGCGCCGCGTCCACCGCCCGCCAGTCCCGGTCCGTCTCGGCCACCCCGCTCGGCGGCCCCGGGGCGGACTCCCCGGCCGGCCCGCGGCGCTGACCGGCGCCGACCGGCCCGGTGCGTGTCCGATTCGTTCAAGACGGGCCGGGCGGTGCGCGCCTACGGTTGCGGCATGACTCTTCGTTTCGATGTCGTCGAGATCGTCGTGGCCGACATGGCCGCCTCACTGGCCTTCTACCGCAGGCTGGGACTGGAGATCCCCGCCGGGGCGGAGGCGGAGCCGCACGTGGAGGCGGCGCTGCCCGGGGGGCTGCGGATCGCTTGGGACTCCGTGGAGATGGTCCGCTCCTTCGACTCCTCGTGGGAGCCGCCGCAGGGCGGTCACCGGATGGCGCTGGCCTTCACCTGTGACGGACCGGAGGAGGTGGACGCGACGTTCGCCGAGCTGACCGGGGCCGGGTACGCGGGACATCTGAAGCCCTTCGACGCGCCCTGGGGGATGCGGTACGCGGTGGTCCTGGACCCGGACGGGAACCCGGTCGACCTCTTCGCGCGGTTCTCCTAGCCGGGTACTCCGGGCGCCGGGCGCGACCTGAGCCGTCCGGGTTCGTCTTGCGCCCTTCGGGCGCAAAACTGCGGGCTGCGGACGGGAGGGTGGAGGGCCGGGCCTTCCCGGCGGCGTGCGGGTTGGCCGGTGGCGGGGGTTCAGGCTCCGGAGCGGGGCCGGTTGCTCGTACGGTCCCGGTCTCGTTGCCGTCCGCGCGTACAGATGGCCGGTTGCCACGCCCACCGTTCGTGGGTGGCGCGCCCGCCGTAACCGGCGTCTGCGGGTGCTTCCCCGACATCGGGCCCTGTTCCGACGAACATGTCGGCGAAACAGAGCCCGATCTCCCGCAGACCGCCCAACAGCACCCCGAATCAGCCGCAGCCGCCGGTCACGGCGGGCGCGCCCACCACCAGGAGTAGGCGTGGAAGCGGCCATCCGCACCCGCGGACGGCAACGAGACACCCGCCAACCGAAACCCCACCCGCTGCGGAGCCCGAACCCCCACCACGCACCCACCCGCAAATCGCCGAGGAGAGCCGCCCCACCCTCCCCTCCGCAGCCCGCATCTTTGCGCCCGAAGGGCGCGAGACGGCGCGACAGCCGACCCACCCAGCCGCGCTCACACACCACCCCGCCCCCCGCGCGAGCCCCGGCACCTAGAGCAGTTCGCCGAGCGGGACGCCCGCGAGGGCGCGGACGTCGCGGGCCAGATGGGCCTGGTCGGCGTAGCCCGCGCGGACGGCGACGTCGACGAAGGCGTGGCCGTGCCGGGCCAGCTCAAGTGCGCGCTGCAGGCGCAGGATGCGGGCCAGGGTCTTGGGGCCGTAGCCGAAGGCGTCCAGGCAGCGGCGGTGGAGCTGGCGTTCGCTGAGCCCGGTGTCCTCCGCGACCGTGCCGACGCGGGCGCCGGCCGCCAGGCTCGCGGCGATCCCCGGGCCCCACGGGGACGTCGCGTGCCGGACGTCGCGCGCGAGCACCAGGGACTCCAGCGCGGCGGCGGGGTCGGCGGCCGCGGCCACACGTTCGGTGAGCCGGCGTGCCTCTGCGCCAGGCCACAGCGCGTCCAGCGGCACGCGGCGGTCGCGCAGTTCGTGCGCGGGCAGTCCGAACACGGCGGGCCCGACCCCGGGGGCGAAGCGCAGCCCCGCGTAGCGCGTGCCGGGCGGGCTGCCGGAGAGGTGGGCGGTGGTGTCGGGCCCCGCCGCGAAGAGCCCGGTGTCCTCGCCCCAGATCAGGTCGATGCAGCCGTCAGGCAGCACGCGGGCGGCCCCGGCAGCCGCCGTCTTCGTCCACAGCACGGCGCCCGGCACCGTCGAGGTCCGTTCCCGGTACATCGCTCCAGCATGACACCGGCCCCCGGCACCGCGGCGGGTCCGTGTCAGCCGCGCGGTCGCCTGCCGCCGTCCTTGCCTGAGGGGCGGCGGCCGCGCAGCCGGGACCGTACGTCCTCCGGCGGCAGGAAGCCCGCCCAGCGCTCGGGGAATTCGGCGGGCGGGTCCTCCGGGCCGACCTCGTCGTCCGGGCCGGACTCGAACGCGGCGCGGCGGGCGGCGGCCTCGGCGACGAGGTCGGCGGCGGCGCGTTCCCTGGCCCGGGCGTTCTCCTCGCGGGCGGCCGCGGTCTCGATCGAGGGCCACACCCGGTCGATGGCGGCGTTGACGGCCGCTCCGACGAGCACCGCGAAGGCCGACACGAAGATCCACAGCAGCACGGCGACGGGCGCCGCCAGCGAGCCGTAGATGGTCGGGCCCTCGACGGTCTGGGTGAGGTAGATGCGCAGCACGAAGCTGCCCAGGACCCACATCAGCAGGGCGACGGCCGCCCCCGGCATGTCCTCGTACCAGGGCGATCTCACCGGTACGGAGACGTGGTAGAGCGTGGTGAGGAACGCGATCGACAGCAGGAGGACGACCGGCCAGTACAGTATCCGGATCACGGCCTCGCTCCATGGCAGGAACGACACCACCGCGTCCGGTCCGACGACCATCAGCGGCATGACGACCGCGCCGATCACCAGGGCGACGATGTAGAGGAGCAGGGCCAGCAGCCGCGTCTTGACGATGCCGCGCCTGCCCTCCAGCCCGTACATGATCGTGATCGTGTCGACAAAGACGTTCAGCGCGCGCGATCCGGACCACAGGGCGATGACGAAGCCGATGGAGATCACGTCGGGCCGGCCGCCGCCGAAGACGTCGTCGACCAGCGGCCGCATCAGCTGGTCGACGCCCTTGTCGGACAGTACGGTCGCCGCGGCGTCGAGGATGTTGCGGCGGATGTTGTCGATCGTGTCGGTGCCGATGATCCCGTCGACGTAGCCGATGGCGCCGACGAGGCTCAGCAGCAGCGGCGGAAGCGACAGCAGCACGAAGAAGGCGGCTTCGGCGGCGAGTCCGGTGACGCGGTACTCCATGCAGGAGTCGACCGTGTCCTTGAGCAGCAGCCAGCCCACCTTGCGCTTGGACACGTTCCGGTAGAGGGCCCGCGCCCGGTGGAGACGGCCTCGCCTGGGCCGCTCGGGTGTTTCGTCTGCTGCCTGCACGCGCCTACCGTAACCGTCATGAGTCCCCCCACACACACCGTGACCAACCAGCCTCCGCCCCTGGTCGGGTATGACGTGTACGCCGCCGACGCCGCGCTGGTGGAGGGGGTGGCGCGGCACGTCGCGCCCGAGCTCCGGGAGGAGGTCGACCGTGAGCTCGGCGAACTCGGCCGGGTCGCCGGTTCGGCGCAGGCGCGAGGATGGGCGGAGGCCGCCGACGCCCATCCGCCGGTGCTGCGCACCCACGACCGGTACGGGCACCGGATCGACGAGGTCGAGTTCCACCCGGCCTGGCACCGGCTGCTGGGGCGGGCGGTCTCGTCCGGGCTGACCGACGCGTGGTCCCGCCCCGCCGGTCACCTTCGGCGCGCGGCGGGTTTCCTGGTGTGGTCGCAGGCGGAGGCCGGGCACGGCTGCCCGGTGTCGATGACGCACGCCGCGGTGCCGGCGCTGCGGGCGGACCCGGCGCTGGCCGCGGAGTGGGAGCCCCGGCTGGGGTCGCGGGTGTACGACCCGCGGCTGGTCGCCCCGGGGGACAAGCCCGGGGCGCTGTTCGGGATGGGGATGACCGAGAAGCAGGGCGGCTCGGACGTGCGGGCCACCACCACGCGCGCGGAGCCGCTGGCGGAGGAGGGCGCCTATCTGCTCACCGGCCACAAGTGGTTCTGCTCGGCGCCGATGTCGGACGCCTTCCTGGTGCTGGCGCAGGCACCCGGCGGGCTGACCTGCTTCCTGCTGCCGCGGGTGCTGCCGGACGGCTCGCGCAACGTCTTCCTGATCCAGCGGCTCAAGGACAAGCTGGGCAACCGCTCCAACGCCTCGGCGGAGGTGGAGTTCGACGGCACGTGGGCGCGCCGGGTCGGCGAGGAGGGGCGCGGGATCGCGACCATCATCGAGATGGTGTCGGCCACCCGGCTGGACTGCGCGACCGGTTCGGCGGCGCTGATGCGGCAGGCGGTGGCGCAGGCGGTGCACCACGCGGAACACCGCAGCGCGTTCGGCGGGCCGCTGGTCGACAAGCCGCTGATGCGGAACGTCCTGGCGGACCTGGCGCTGGAGTCGGAGGCGGCGACCACGACCGTGCTGCGGCTGGCGGCGGCGTACGACGCGGACGACGAGCAGGAGCGGCACTTCCGGCGGCTGGCGGTGGCGGTCTCCAAGTACTGGGTCACCAAGCGCTGCGCGCCGCTGGTGGCCGAGGCGCTGGAGTGCCTGGGCGGCAACGGCTACGTGGAGGAGTCGGGGCTGCCGCGGCTGTTCCGGGAGTCGCCGCTGAACTCCGTGTGGGAGGGCTCGGGCAACGTGCAGGCCCTGGACGTGCTGCGGGTGCTGCAGCGCGAGCCGCGGGCGCTGAACGCCTTCCTGGGCGAGATCGGCCGGGCGCGCGGCGCGGACCACCGGCTGGACGGCGCGATCACGTCGCTGCTGACGGAACTGGCGGATCTGGAGGGCGTCGAGGCGCGGGCGCGCCGGGTGGTGGAGCGCATGGCGCTGGTGCTGCAGGGCTCGCTGCTGGTGCGGTTCGCCCCGGTGGAGGTCTCGGACGCCTTCTGCGCCTCGCGGCTGGGCGGGGACTGGGGGGCGACCTTCGGCACGCTGCCGCGCGGCCTGGACCTGGCGGCGATCGTGGAGCGGGCACAGCCGCGGGAGTGAGGGGCGGGTGCGGCGGCGGTCCGCCCGTGGTCCCGGCGGAAGGACCGGGACCCTCGGGGAAACGTTCCGCCGCCGCGCCGCACTGAGGGTGGTGCCGCGCCGACTCGGCACCACCCCCGGTCTCGCGTCACCGTCGCACGGATTCAGGGTTCCGTACGAGTAGCGTGATGCGCCGTCACTGTCCGTCGAGTGCGCGCATATTCGCAACCGTTGCAGACAGTTGCAAGGTATTGGCCGGATATCCCACCGGAGGGACCGGCCCGACGGCACCATATGCACATGGTGTGGCAGCGGAGAAACGGCGCGGCCACTGCCGGGGCGCACAAAGCGCGGCGCACACGGACGCGGGGAGCACCATGAGCCAGGTTCCGATCGACGCACGGTCGTTGTCGGTCCAGTCCGTCCAGGAACCGCGTCGTTCCGCACGGCTGCTGGCCGGCATGCGGGACGCCGCGCTGGGCGGCGGATCGGGTGGCACCGAGGCCAGACCGGTCATCCAGGACTCCTGGCGGCGCGCCCTGGACCTCGGCGTCGACCCCGACAACGGCAGTCACGCCGGCATGCTGACCGCCGACGAGATCGAGGTGCGCAGGCGCCGCACCCCGCTGGGCGACGTCATGCCCGCGCTGCGCGACGGCCTGGTCTCGGTCGCCGACGAGGCCCGGCACATCATGGTGGTCACCGACGCCGAGGGGCGGCTGCTGTGGCGGGACGGCAGTCTGGCCGTCCGCAGGAGCGCGGACCGGCTCGGCTTCTCGGAGGGCGCCTCGTGGTCGGAGGAGGCCGTCGGCACCAACGCGATCGGCACCGCCCTGGTCACCGGGCGGCCGGTGCAGGTGCACTCCTCCGAGCACTTCGTACGGGTGCACCACCAGTGGACCTGCGCCGCGGCACCGCTCATAGACCCGCGCGACGGTCGGCTGCTGGGCGCGGTGGACGTCAGCGGGCCCGCGGCCGGCATGCACCCCGCGGTGCTGTCGCTGGTGACGGCGGTGACCAAGGTCGCCGAGGCCGAACTGCGCAGCCTGCACTGGGCGGCCGTGGACCGGCTGCGCTCGGTCTCCGCCCCGCTGCTCGCCCGGATGCCGGGCCGGGCGGCGGTCGTCGACCCCAACGGCTGGACGGCCGCCGTGACCGGGATGCCCCCGGTGGAACGGATCACGCTGCCCGCCGCGCCGAGCGCCGGGCGCACCTGGGTGCCCGCGCTGGGCACCTGCACCCTGGAGCCCCTCCCGGGCGGCTGGCTGGTGCGGGTCGTCCCGCCGGAGGAGGTGGCGCCCGGGGCCGGGCACGTCGTGCTGGACCTCGGCCGGCCCCGTACGTGGACGGTGAGCGTCTCCGGTGCGGCCGGCGGCTGGTCGCAGGAGCTCAGCCCGCGCCACGCCGAACTGCTCTTCGTGCTGGCCCTGCACCGGGACGGCCGAAGCGCCGCGGAACTGGCCGGCGACCTGTTCGGCGACCCCTCCCGCACGGTGACGGTGCGCGCCGAGATGTCCCGCCTGCGCCGCACCCTGGCCGGGGTGCTCGACCACCGTCCCTACCGCTTCGCCGACGGCGTCGAGGTCGCGGTGGTGCGCCCCGCCCATCCCGCGGACCTGCTGCCGCACTCGACGGCGCCGGCGGTGCGCGCGGCGCGCTTCGGGACGTGAGGGCGCGGAGCCGACGGGCCGCGGCAGCGAGCCGGGGACCCGCCGGGCCCGCGAGGTCGTGTCGTCAAAGTGGCTCCGGCCGCCCGGAGGGCGGGCCCCGCGCCGTCTGGTGCGGTGCATCGCAAGGCGGAGAATCGTCCTCGTAGTGGGCTACTCGGGCGATTCGACAACGCAGCGAGGGGCCGTGCCAGGCGGCGCGGGGCAGGAGGGACTTCGACGACAGGGCCGAGGCCGCAGAATGTGGCGCATGAGCACTAGCGTCACGGTGACCACGTGGTCCCTGGAGCAGACCTCCCACGCAGATCTGCGGCCCTCCCTGGAGCCGGACCCCGCGACGTCGGGCGTCCGCATCGTGCGGGCCGAGGTGCCGTCCCCGGAGTTCAGCCGCTTCCTCTACACCTCGGTGGGAGCGGACTGCGCCTGGACGGACCGTCTGCCGTGGTCGTACGAGCAGTGGCGGGCCTTCCTGGAACGCCCGGGCGTGGAGACCTGGGTGGCGTACGACCGGGACACCCCGGCCGGCTACATCGAACTGGACCCGCAGGACGACGGCCAGGTCGAGATCGCCTACTTCGGGCTGCTGCCCGCCTTCCGGGGGCGGCGGATCGGCGGGCACCTGCTCTCCGTGGGCATCGCCCGCGCCTGGGACCTGGCGGAGCGCCGGCCGGACCGCACCCCGACGAAGCGGGTGTGGGTGCACACCTGCAGCCTGGACGGGCCGCACGCACTGGCCAACTACGAGAAGCGCGGCTTCCGCATCTTCCGCACCGAGACGGGGGAAGAGGAGAAGAGGCCCGTGACCGGGCCCTGGCCCGGAGCCCGCTAGGTCGTGTCGTCAAATGAACGTCGGCCGCCCGGAGGGCGGGCTCGGCGGCGTCTGGTGCGGTGCATCGCAAGGCGGAGAGTCGTCCTCGTAGTGGGCTACTCGGACGATTCGACAACGCAGCGAGGTGCCGTGCCAGGCGCCGCTGGGTAGGCGAGCATTTGACGACACGGCCTAGGGACCGGCCGGCGGGAAGGGGCGGGTATGGACGTGGTCGGGGTCGGGGCGCTCAACCTGGACCTCATCACGGGGGCGTCCGCCCTGAACGGCAGCCCCGTGCTGGCCAGGCTCGGCGCGCACATGCGGCTGCGGCAGCCGCCGGAGAGCGGCGGCGAGCGCATGGTCGACGAGCCCGCCGTCCGCGCCGGCCTGGAGTGGCTGCGGGACGAGGGGGTGCCGCTGACGCCGGAGCCGGGCGGCTCGGCCTTCAACACCCTCCACGCGCTGGGGCGCCTGGGCCGCGGGCTGCGGCTCGGCTACGTGGGCGTCGCGGGCCGCGATCCGCTGGGCGCGGCCGGTCCGCTCGCCGTCCTCGACGGGCTCGGCATCGACCGGCGGCTGGTGGCCACGGACCCGGACCGGCTGTGCGGGATCTGCCTGTCCGTGCACGACGGAGGGGAACGCACGCTGCTGACCCACACCGGGGCGAACACGCGGATCGCCGCCCATGTGCGGGAGCGCTTCCATGAGATCGCCGGCTACCTGGCGGCGGCCCGGGCGGTCCACGTCACCTCGTTCCTGGACCCGGACGGCGGGTCGGCGCTGCACCGGCTGCTGGCGGAGGTGCGGCGGCGTTCGCCGAGAACGCTGATCAGTTTCGACCCGGGGCACGCCTGGTCGGCGGAGCCGACCCCCGATGTGCTGGCCATGGCGGCGATGAGCGACTACCTGCTGGTCAACGGGCGGGAGTTCGAGCGGCTCGGCCATGTGCGGAAGGGGCGGGAGGGCGTGTCCGTGGTGAAGTACCCGGACCGGGTGGAGGTGCACCGGCCCGGCACCGTGGAGCGATACGCCCACCGTCCGCTGCCCGACGGGGAGGTCGAGGACGCCACGGGGGCGGGCGACGTCTTCGCTGCGGGTCTGCTGGCGGCGCTGGTCGCGGACCGCGCCCTGCTCGGTGCGGGGGTACGGCTGGGTTCGGCGCTGGCGGGCCACAAGCTGCGGCACGTCGGGACCCGTGGGCACGGTGGATTCCGGGCCATCGCGGCCGATTTCCTGCGCCCGGCGAGTCCTGTCAGGTGACCGACAAAACGGACGTCTCACCATGCGGGATATAGATGTCCACCATATGGATAACGGTGGACTGGCCCGAGATGCGCGTGACACGCTTTCGACATGTCTCGCACTGGAATCGCCTTGGTAGGTCGGCTGCACGTCGATCTCGGACGCATGTCCAGCGCCATCTGTCAGGCGTGCTGAGCACTCGCCGCCGTCCCGTCCAGGACTGATCCGGCCGTCCCCGGTCTCGCGGGCGCAATGACGCGCCCACGCCGTGCGCTGTTCGTGGCGTTCCGGCGTATCCGCAGGCCACGGGGACTATTTGCGCTACGACCGACTCTTTCCAGCCTGCCAGAAGGACTCCATCGCCATGGCTTCCACGCCTGACCAGCCGAACGCCGCCGCGCCGCGCCGCAAGGTCAGCCGCCACCGCGGCGAGGGCCAGTGGGCGGTCGGCCACATGACGCCGCTCAACGCCAACGAGCAGTTCAAGCGGGACGACGACGGTCTCAACGTGCGGACACGCATTGAGACGATCTACCGGGACCGCGGTTTCGACGCGATCGACGGCGCCGACCTGCGCGGCCGTATGCGCTGGTGGGGCCTGTACACCCAGCGCAAGCCCGGGATCGACGGCGGCAAGACCGCGATCCTGGAGCCGGAGGAGCTGGACGACAAGTTCTTCATGCTCCGGGTGCGCGTCGACGGCGGCCGGCTCACCACCGAGCAGCTGCGCGTCATCGGCGAAGTCTCCCAGGAGTTCGCCCGCGGCACCGCGGACATCACCGACCGGCAGAACATCCAGCTGCACTGGATCCGCATCGAGGACGTCGCCGAGATCTGGCGGCGGCTGGAGGCCGTGGGCCTGTCCACCACCGAGGCGTGCGGCGACACCCCGCGTGTCATCCTCGGCTCGCCCGTCGCGGGGATCGCCGAGGACGAGATCGTCGACGGCACCTGGGCCGTCGACGAGGCCCACCGGCGCATCGTCGGCAACAAGGAGTTCTCCAACCTCCCCCGCAAGTTCAAGTCGGCGATCTCCGGCTCGCCGCTGCTGGACGTGGCCCACGAGATCAACGACGTCGCCTTCGTCGGCGTCCGCCACCCCGAGCACGGCCCGGGCTTCGACGTGTGGGTCGGCGGAGGCCTGTCCACCAACCCGAAGATCGGTGTCCGGCTGGGCGCATGGGTGCCGCTGGAGGAGGTCCCCGACGTCTTCGAGGGCGTCATCTCCATCTTCCGCGACTACGGCTACCGGCGGCTGCGCACCCGCGCCCGGCTGAAGTTCCTGGTCGCCGACTGGGGCGCGGAGAAGTTCCGCCGGGTGCTGGAGGACGAGTACCTGGGGCGCGCGCTGACCGACGGCCCCGCCCCCGACCAGCCGGTCCAGCAGTGGCGCGACCACGTGGGCGTGCACCGCCAGAAGGACGGCCGTTACTACGTCGGATTCGCGCCGCGCGTCGGCCGGGTCGACGGCACCACGCTCAGCAAGATCGCGGAGCTGGCGGAGGCGCACGGCTCCGGCCGGCTGCGGACCACCGTCGAGCAGAAGATGATCGTGCTGGACGTGGAGCGGGACCGGGTCGACTCGCTCGTCGCGGGCCTGGAGTCGCTGGACCTGCAGGTGCAGCCCTCCCCCTTCCGGCGCGGCACGATGGCCTGCACCGGCATCGAGTTCTGCAAGCTGGCCATCGTCGAGACCAAGGCGCGCGGCTCCTCGCTGATCGACGAACTCGAGCGCCGGCTCCCGGAGTTCGACGAGCCGATCACGATCAACGTCAACGGCTGCCCCAACGCCTGCGCGCGGATCCAGGTCGCCGACATCGGACTCAAGGGCCAGCTGGTGCTGGACGACGACGGCCGCCAGGTGGAGGGCTACCAGGTGCACCTGGGCGGCGCACTGGGCCTGGAGGCCGGGTTCGGCCGCAAGGTCCGCGGTCTGAAGGTCACCGCGGACGAGCTGCCCGACTACGTCGAGCGTGTCCTGAAGCGCTTCCAGGCCGAGCGCACGGACGGCGAGCGCTTCGCGCAGTGGGTGACGCGGGCGAGCGAGGAGGCGCTGTCGTGAGCGAGCGTGCCGCACCCTTCCACTGCCCCTACTGCGGGGACGAGGACCTGCACCCCGCGGAGCAGGGGCACGGCGCCTGGGAGTGCCGGTCGTGCAACCGCGCGTTCCAGCTGAAGTTCCTGGGCCTGCTGGCCCGGGGGCTGCGTACCGAGACCGGTGAGGGAGGCCCTTCGTGACCACCGCGCAGCGGCACACCGCGGACGAACTGCGGGCGCTGGCCGAGCAGGCGGGCCGTGACCTGGAGGACGCCCCCGCGCTCGAGATCCTGCGCTGGGCCACCGCGACCTTCGGGTCCCGGTTCGCGGTCACCTCCTCGATGGAGGACGCGGTCGTGGCGCATCTGGCCTCGCGCGCCGCCCCGGGCGTCGACGTCGTCTTCCTCGACACCGGCTACCACTTCCCGGAGACCATCGGCACGCGTGACGCGGTCGCCGCCGTGATGGACGTGCGGGTCATCACGCTGACGCCCCGTCAGAGCGTGGCCGAGCAGGACGCCGAGTACGGGCCGAAGCTCCACGACCGCGACCCCGACCTGTGCTGCGCGCTGCGCAAGGTCAGGCCGCTGGAGGAGGGACTGACCGGCTACGACGCCTGGGCGACCGGTCTGCGCCGCGACGAGTCCCCGACCCGGGCGAACACCCCGGTGGTGGGCTGGGACGCCCGGCGCGGCAAGGTCAAAGTTTCCCCCATCGCCCGCTGGACGCAAGACGACGTGGACTCCTATGTCGCCGAGCACGGGGTACTCACGAATCCACTGCTCATGGACGGTTACGCCTCGGTCGGCTGCGCCCCCTGCACCCGCCGGGTGCTGGAGGGCGAGGACGCCCGGGCCGGCCGCTGGGCGGGACAGGCGAAGACCGAGTGCGGGCTGCACGGCTGATGACGACGGAACGGACCTCCCGGGAGGGGCGGATGGGTGTGACGGGCACAGGGGCCACGGTGTGGCTCACGGGTCTGCCGAGCGCGGGCAAGACCACGATCGCCCAGGCGCTGGCCGGCCGGCTGCGCGGCGACGGGCACCGTGTGGAGGTCCTGGACGGCGACGAGATCCGCGAGTTCCTCTCCGCGGGCCTCGGCTTCGGCCGCGAGGACCGGCACACCAATGTGCAGCGGATCGGTTTCGTCGCCGAACTCCTCGCCTCCAACGGGGTCAAGGTGCTGGTCCCGGTCATCGCGCCGTACGCCGACAGCCGGGAGGCCGTCCGCAAGCGCCACGAGGCGCGGGGCACGACGTACCTGGAGGTGCACGTCGCCACGCCGGTGGAGGTCTGCTCCGTCCGCGACGTGAAGGGCCTGTACGCCAAGCAGGCCGCGGGCGAGATATCCGGGCTGACCGGTGTCGACGACCCGTACGAGGCACCCGAACTCCCCGATCTGCGGATCGAGACCCAGGACCACACCGTCGAGGACTCGGCGGCGCTGCTGACGGCGCTGCTGGTGGAAAGGGGACTCCTGTGAGCTGGGGGCACCTCCCGGCGACAGCCGGGGGAGTACGCGCGGCTACCGGGCCGCACCCGACCGGCCAGAGGCACGTTCGCCGCGCGGGCGGAGATGGGGGCACCACCCAGGCGCGAGCTCTGGGGGAGATCGAAGGGGGTACAGCGTGACCACGGTAGTCGCGGTCGACGAGAGCACCGGCAATCCCTTCGCGCTGTCGCACCTGGACGCGCTGGAGTCGGAGGCGGTGCACATCTTCCGGGAGGTGGCGGGAGAGTTCGAGCGGCCGGTGATCCTCTTCTCCGGCGGCAAGGACTCCATCGTCATGCTCCACCTGGCGCTGAAGGCCTTCGCCCCCGCGGCGGTCCCCTTCTCGCTGCTGCACGTCGACACGGGCCACAACTTCCCCGAGGTGCTGGAGTACCGGGACCGCACGGTGGCCAGGCACTCGCTGCGGCTGCACGTCGCCTCGGTGCAGGACTACATCGACGACGGCCGGCTGCGCGAGCGCCCCGACGGCACCCGCAACCCGCTGCAGACGGTGCCGCTGACCGAGGCCATCCAGGAGCTGCGCTTCGACGCGGTCTTCGGCGGTGGCCGCCGTGACGAGGAGAAGGCCCGCGCCAAGGAGCGGGTGTTCTCGCTGCGCGACGAGTTCTCCCAGTGGGACCCGCGCCGCCAGCGCCCCGAGCTGTGGCAGCTCTACAACGGCCGGCACGCCCCCGGCGAGCACGTACGCGTCTTCCCGCTGTCCAACTGGACCGAGCTGGACGTGTGGCAGTACATCGCCCGTGAGGGGATCGACCTGCCGGAGATCTACTACGCCCACGAGCGCGAGGTGTTCCGGCGCGGCGGCATGTGGCTGACCGCGGGCGACTGGGGCGGCCCGAAGGACGGCGAGACGGTGGAGACCCGGCTGATCCGCTACCGCACGGTGGGCGACATGTCCTGCACCGGCGCGGTGGACTCCGACGCCGCCGGCATCGACGCCGTCATCGCCGAGATCGCCGCGTCCCGGCTCACCGAGCGGGGCGCCACCCGGGCCGACGACAAGCTCTCCGAGGCCGCGATGGAAGACCGCAAGCGCGAGGGGTACTTCTAGCCATGACCACCGGTACCACCGCCGCCGAGCAGCTCTCGGCCACCTCCCTGCTGCGCTTCGCCACCGCGGGCTCCGTCGACGACGGCAAGTCCACGCTGGTGGGGCGGCTGCTGCACGACTCCAAGTCGGTGCTCGCCGACCAGTTGGAGGCCGTGGAGCTGGCCTCCGCGCGCCGCGGGCAGGACGCGCCGGACCTGGCGCTGCTCACCGACGGCCTGCGCGCCGAGCGCGAGCAGGGCATCACCATCGACGTGGCGTACCGCTACTTCGCCACACCGCGGCGGCGGTTCATCCTGGCGGACACCCCGGGGCACGTGCAGTACACGCGCAACATGGTGACCGGCGCCTCGACCGCCGAGCTGACCGTGGTCCTGGTCGACGCCCGCAACGGCGTCGTGGAGCAGACCCGCCGGCACGCGGCGGTGGCCGCGCTGCTGCGGGTGCCGCACGTGGTGCTCGCGGTCAACAAGATGGACCTGGTCGACTGGTCGGAGCCGGTCTTCGCGGCCATCGCCGAGGAGTTCACCGCCTACGCGGCCTCGATCGGCGTCCCGGAGATCACCACGATCCCCATCTCGGCGCTGGCCGGGGACAACGTCGTGACCCCGTCGGCGAACATGGACTGGTACGGCGGCCCGACGATCCTGGAGCACCTGGAGACCGTCCCCGTCGGCAGCGACCCCGGCGCGCAGCCGGCGCGCTTCCCCGTGCAGTACGTCATCCGCCCGCAGACCGCCGAGCACCCGGACTACCGCGGCTACGCCGGGCAGATCGCCTCGGGCGTGCTGCGGGTCGGTGACCCGGTGACGGTGCTGCCGTCCGGGCTGACGAGCACGATCAGCGGCATCGACGTGCTCGGCACCGCGGTCGAGGTGGCATGGGCGCCGCAGTCGGTGACGCTGCTGCTCAGCGACGATCTCGACATCTCGCGCGGCGACCTGATAGCGCCCTCGGGCACCGCCCCGGCGACCACCCGGGACGTCGAGGCGACCGTGTGCCATCTGCACGAGCGGCCGCTGGCGGTCGGCGTGCGCGTGCTGCTGAAGCACGGCACCCGCACGGTCAAGGCGATCGTGCAGCGGCTCCCGTACCGGATCGACCTGACCCGGGGGCTGGAGCACCAGGACGATCCGGGCGAGTTCGGCGTCAACGACATCGGCACGGTGGTGCTGCGCACCTCGGAGCCGCTGCCGCTGGACGCGTACGCCGACTCGCGGCTCACCGGCTCCTTCCTGCTGATCGACCCGGCGGACGGCACCACGCTGACCGCCGGCATGGCCGGCGAGGCCTTCGCCGCCCGCACCGCCACGGCCGCCGCGGACGCGGCCGGTGAGGACGAGGGGTGGGACTTCTGATGGCGTTCGACGACGCCTTCGCGGGATTCGCCAAGGAGGGCGGTCGCGTCGGCAGCGGCTGTCTGGGCAGCGGCACGGGCGGTGTCACGCGATGTGCGCGCTGACCCCGGCCGAGCACCGCACCCGCGCCGCGCAGGCGGCACCGCACCGACGACCACCAGACAGCCACCACCCCGGCGCGCCCTAGACGGCGCCGACCGGGGCCATCGAGAGGATCACCTCCCGTGACTGCCGATCGCACCACCGCCCCGAGAACGTCCGCCCGTCGCCGCCTCATGGCGGGCGCCGCCCTTCTGCCGCTGCTGGCCCTCGCCGCCTGCGGCTACGGCTCCGAGAAGAAGGACGACACCACCAACGCGGCCGCGAGCAGCGGCACCAGCAAGAAGCTGTCCGCCTCGACGGTGAAGATCGGCTACTTCGCGAACCTCACCCACGCCACCCCGCTGGTGGGCCTGAAGGAGGGCTTCTTCGCCGACGAACTGGGCTCGGGCACCACGATCAAGGAGTCGGTCTTCAACGCCGGGCCCGCGGAGATCGAGGCCCTCAACGCCGGTTCCATCGACATCGGCTGGATCGGCCCCTCCCCGGCCGTCAACGGCTGGACGAAGTCCGGCGGCAAGAGCCTGAAGATCATCTCCGGTTCGGCCTCCGGCGGCGTCAAGCTGGTCGTCAACCCGGAGAAGATCAAGTCCCTGAAGGACGTCAAGGGCAAGAAGATCGCCACCCCCCAGCTCGGCAACACCCAGGACGTGGCCTTCCTCAACTGGATCGCCGAGCAGGGCTGGAAGGTCGACGCCACCAGCGGCAAGGGCGACGTCTCCGTGGTCCGCACGGACAACAAGGTGACGCCCGACGCCTACAAGACCGGCTCGATCGACGGCGCGTGGGTGCCCGAGCCCACCGCCTCCAAGCTGGTCGCCGAGGGCGCGAAGGTGCTCCTGGACGAGAGCGACCTGTGGCCGGACAAGAAGTTCGTCATCACCAACGTGATCGTCTCCCAGTCGTTCCTCAAGGAGCACCCGGACGTCGTCGAGGCCGTGCTGCGCGGCTCGGTGAAGACCAACGCCTGGATCAACGCCAACCCGGACAAGGCGAAGGCCGACGCCAACGCCCAGCTGGAGAGGCTCTCCGGCAAGCCGCTGCCCGCCGACGTCATCGACCCGGCGTGGCAGAGCATCCAGGTGATCGACGACCCGCTGGCGTCCACCCTGCAGACCGAGGCCGACCACGCCGTCACCGCCGGCCTGCTGGAGAAGCCCGCCCTCAAGGGCATCTACGACCTGTCGCTCCTCAACAAGGTCCTCCAGGCCGACGGCAAGCCCGCCATCGACGACGCCGGTCTCGGCGGCTGACGGCCGGCAGCACCCCATGAAGCCCGCAGCCCCAGCCCTCAGGAGGTGACGCCATGGCCACCGCACTCACCAAGCAGCCCGCCGTGACGGTCGACGCGGCCCCCCACGCCGCACGGCTCGAGCACGTCTCGAAGTCCTTCGGCCGTCCCGGCGCGGAGACGCACGTGCTGGACGACATCAGCATCGACGTCGCCCCCGGCGAGTTCGTCTGCCTCCTGGGGGCCTCGGGCTGCGGCAAGTCCACGCTGCTCAACCTGGTCGCGGGACTCGACCGGCCGACCGCCGGGGGCATCGAGACCCCCGGCGGCCGCCCGGCCCTGATGTTCCAGGAGCACGCCCTGTTCCCGTGGCTCACCGCGGGCAGGAACATCGAACTCGCCCTGCGCATGCGCGGCGTGCCGCGCGCCGAACGGCGCCCGGAGGCCGAGCGGCTGCTGGAGCTCGTCCGTCTGCGGGGCGCCTACGGCAAGCGGGTGCACGAGCTGTCCGGCGGCATGCGGCAGCGCGTCGCACTGGCCCGGGCACTGGCACAGGACAGCCAGCTGCTGCTGATGGACGAGCCGTTCGCGGCGCTCGACGCCATCACCCGCGACGTCCTGCACGAGGAACTCACGCGTATCTGGGCCGAGACCCGCCTGTCTGTGCTCTTCGTGACCCACAACGTCCGCGAGGCGGTGCGGCTCGCCCAGCGGGTCGTGCTGCTCTCCTCGCGGCCGGGACGGATCGCCCGGGAATGGACGGTCGACATCCCGCAGCCGCGCCGCATCGAGGACTCGGCGGTCGCCGAGCTCTCCGTGGAGATCACCGAACACCTCCGGGGGGAGATCCGCCGACATGGCCAGCACTGAGACGAAGGCGCACACCGCGCACACCGGCGACCTCGCGGGGCTCGAGGCCGGCCTCGACGCCCTGGAGACCCGCTCCACCACACGTGTGCCGGTGGCCCGCGTGCTGCTGCAGAAGGCCGTTCCCCCGCTCGTCGCCATCGCCCTGGTGCTGGTGGTGTGGCAGCTCGCCTACCACTACGAGGTCAAGCCGCACTACCAGCTGCCCAGTCCGGCGGAGGTCGCACGCGCCCTGCAGGACAAGTGGCTCGACGGCACCCTCCTCGGCTACGTCTGGACCAGCCTGTCGCGCGGCGCGCTGGGCTTCGTGGCCTCCGTCGCGATCGGCACGCCGCTCGGCCTGCTCGTCGCGCGGGTCCGGGTGGTGCGGGCCGCGATCGGGCCGATCCTGTCGGGTCTGCAGTCGCTGCCGTCGGTGGCGTGGGTGCCCGCGTCGATCATCTGGTTCGGGCTGTCGGACGCCACGATCTACTGCGTGGTGCTGCTGGGCGCGGTGCCCTCGATCGCCAACGGCCTGGTCGCGGGCGTCGACCAGATCCCGCCGCTGTTCCTGCGGGCCGGCCGTACCATCGGCGCCACCGGTGTCCACGCGGTGCGGCATGTGCTGCTGCCGGCCGCCCTGCCGGGATACCTCGCCGGCCTCAAGCAGGGCTGGGCCTTCTCCTGGCGCTCCCTGATGGCCGCCGAACTCATCGCCACCTCCCCCGACCTCGGCGTGGGGTTGGGCCAGTTGCTGGAGCAGGGGCGTGAACTGTCCGACATGCCGAGCGTGCTGGCGGCGATCCTGCTGATCCTGGTCGTCGGCATCGGCATCGAGCTGCTGGTGTTCGCGCCGCTGGAGCGCACGGTGCTGCGCAGCCGCGGCCTGTTGGTACGGAGCTGACCGTGACCGCCCGGCACGTCCTCCTCGTCATCGCCCACGGCAGCCGCGACCCGCGGCACGCCGCGACCGTCCACGCCCTGACCGAGCGGGTCCGGGCGGCCCGTCCCGGGCTGCGGGTGGAGACGGCCTTCCTCGACCACTGCGCGCCCAGCGTGCCGCAGGTCGTGGACCGGCTGGCCGCGGAGGGCGTGCGCGACGTGGTGGCGCTGCCGCTGCTGCTGACCCGCGCCTTCCACGCCAAGGCGGACATCCCCGCGGTGCTGCGCGAGTCCGCGGCGCGCCATGCGCGGATGCGCGTCCGCCGGGCCGACGTGCTCGGCCCCTCACCGCTGCTGCAGGCCGCGCTGGAGCGGCGGCTGCGCGAAGCCGGGCTCGGCCCCGGCGACCGCCCCTCGACCGGGATCGTCCTGGCCTCGGCGGGCTCCTCCGACCCGGAGGCGATCGCAGTGATCGCAGAAATCGCGCGGGAGTGGCGGCGTACCGGTTGGTGCGCCGTGCGGCCTGCGTTCGCCTCCGCATCCCTTCCCACCACGGACGAGGCGGTGCGCGCGCTGCGCGCCGACGGCGTACGGCACGTCGCCGTCGCGCCGTACGTCATCGCGCCGGGCTTCCTGCCCGACCGCATCGCCCGCGGCGCCCTGGCCTCCGGGGCGGACCTCCTCGCCGACGTCCTCGGCGACGCCCCGGAGGTCGCCCGGCTGCTGCTGCGGCGCTTCGACGAGGCGCTGCTGCCGCGTCTGTCGCTGGCCCTGGCCTGAGGCGAGGCGGGGGCGGGGGGCGGGGGGCGGGGGGCGGGGGCGTCAGAACACGACGTCCGCCAGGCGCTCCACCTGGCCGGGGTCCGACGCCCAGCAGTAGAGCACCACTTCGTCGGCTCCGGCGCCAACGTACCCGGCGACCGCGTCGCGGATCTGCTCCGGGGTGGTCAGCAGGCCCTCCGCGACACGGTCGGCGAACTCGCTGAAGGCGTAGTAGGCGCGGATGTTGGCGCGGGCCGCGGCGACCACCGCGTCCGGTCCGAGCGCGACGTTGGCCTGGGCGACAAGCCGGGGCCGGCCGGGCCGCGCGTGGCGGTCCCAGCTCCGTTCCGCCTCACGGAAGAGGCGGTCCATCGCCTTGGGCGGCATCCCGGCGCCGAGGAAGCCGTCGCCGTGGCGGCCGACCCGGTCGAGCGCCGCCGGGACGAAACCGCCGAACAGCACCTCCGGCCCGCCCGGGGTCACCGGGGCGGGGCCGATCGGTCCGGCTCCCTCGCCGTACGGGTCGCCCGCCCACAGGCGGCGCAGCACCGCCATCTGCTCGTCGAGCAGATGGCCGCGACGGCGGAAGTCGGCTCCCGCGGCGCGGAAGTCGTCCTCGCGCGCGCCCACTCCGACGCCGAGGGTGAAGCGGCCGCCGGAGAGGCGGTCCAGCGTCGCCGCCTGCTTGGCCAGGACGGCGGCGTCGCGGAACGGGGAGATGAGGACCTCGGTCTGCAGCCGGATCCGGCGGGTCGCCCCGGCGAGGACGGCGAGGGCGACCAGCGGTTCGGGGTTGTCGTACACGAGGCGGTCGAGCAGGCCGAGGCTGCTGAAGGGGCCGTCGTCGGCGCGGCGGGCCCAGGTCGTCAGCACGGCGGGGTCGTCGACGGGAAGGCCGAGACCGATCTTCATGGGGAACTCCTCCGGAAGGGCAGGGACATGTGGTGCCGCCCCTCCCTCACCACGCACCTGCCGTGCGGGCCGCTCCCTTTCCGCGGCGTACTTCCGGGGAGCGTGGTCGTCGAGTCCGTTCACGGTAACGCGCGGTCCCCGGCCCCTGCGATTCATTTCCCCGTGTCGCGGCGGCCGGAGGCTCTAGTAGTAGTGGCGCAGCCATGACCACAGCTGTGACCAGGGCGCGTTCGGCGCGGCGCACAGGACGACCGCGGCGAGCTGCTCCTCGTTGCCGACGTCGTGGCCGTTGTCCACGCTGCCGACCTGGCGGCAGTCGGTGAAGTACTGTTCGAGGCCGTCGGCCTCCCTCTGGCGGACCAGCAGCACAGGACCCGTCGCAGAGTCGGGCGGCGGGCCCCAGTCGGCGAAGCTCATGTGGGCGGAGTAGGGGGCGGGCACACCGCGGGCGGGACCGTAGTGGGCCAAGGCGCCCGCCTCGCCGTAGTTCTGGGCGAATACGACCGCGCGGGGCCGGTCGGCGGCGGGGACGGCGGACCAGGCGTCGGCGACGGCGTCGGCGAGCTGCGGCCAGCCGATCTGCTCGCCCTGCTCCTTGTTGACGCCGTTCACCGCGCCCACCGCGCCCGGCGGGAGCACCGGCAGCGAGATCAGGGCGCTGATCACCGCCGTGACCGCGACGGCCGGCCACATGGCGCGCGGCCGGGAGACGGAGGCGACGCAGCCCGCGGCGAGCAGCACCAGCAGCAACGGCAGGCAGTAGTACGGCTTGCCGCCCGAGACGACGACCACGACGGCGAGCAGGAGGTAGGCCGGGACGAACGCGCGCGCCCACCGCAGCGCGGGATCGCGCCACAGCCGCAGCCCGCCCGCGATCCACACCGGGACGAACACCGGTGAGAGGAAGACGATCTGCTGGGGCACGAACAGGACGCGGTTCTCGGCGCCGTCGTCCGCGCTGATGCCGCCCGCCACGGTCAGCTGGGGCCAGCCGTGCGCCGCCTGCCACCACAGGCTGGGCAGGGCCACCGCGAGCGCGACGGCGGCTCCGGCGAGCGGCCACCAGCCGCGCAGCACGTGCCGGGGGCCGGTGGCGAGCAGCGCCGCGAGCAGGGCGAGGGCCAGCAGGGCGACCAGGTACTTGTTCTGCATGCCGACGCCGAGGGCCGCGCCCACCGCGAGCCACAGGCGGCGGTCGCCGGTGCGCAGCAGCCTGAGCAGGAGCCAGCAGACGACCACCCACGCGAGCATGTCGAAGGTGGCGGTCGAGACCAGGTGGCCGACGGCGAGGACGAAACCGGAGACCGCCGTGCACGCCGCCGCGAGCACCTGCGCCGCCCGTCCGCCGCCCAGTTCCCTGGCGACGGCGGCGACGGTCACGACGGTCGCGGCGCAGGCGAGGGTGGCCACCACCCGCAGCCCGGCGGGCGAGTCGCCGAAGACCGCGGTGGACAGGCGGGCCGCGAGCGGGGTCAGCGGGGGCTGGTCGACGTAGCCCCAGGCGGGGTGGTCGCCGGCGACGAGGAAGTACAACTCGTCGCGGTGGAAGCCGTAGCGGCCGGACAGCGCCGTCAGCACGGCGGCGACCGCGACCGCGACCCCGAGCACGGGCGCGGCGGCGAAGGACGCCACCTGCGCGCGGACGTGCGTAGCGGACATCCCCACCCCCCGGTGCTCCCCTACGACGGTACCGGGGCGGTGCCCGGGGGGCCATGGTTCCGGCGGGAGGGCGGTGCCCTACCGTCGCCGTACACGGACTCTGGGAGGGGCCATGACGGACGCGGGAAGACGGCGGCGCATCGCGGCGTGGGTGCTCGGACCGGTGGGGCTGGTGCTCCTGGCCGGTGCGGTGGTGACGTCACGGACGGGCTACACGACGGGCACGGTGTCGAGCGCGGCCATGGAGCCCGCCTACTCCCCCGGCGAGCGGCTGCTGTTCGAGCGGATCGGGGCGGGCGAGGTGCGGCGCGGCGACGTGGTGCTGATCGACGGGCAGAGCCGCTACCAGGGCGGGCCGGTGCTGGAGCGCGTGATCGGCAAGGGCGGCGACCGGGTCGCGGAGCGGCGCGGCGGACCGGTGACGGTGAACGGCGAGGAGCTGTCCGAGCCGTACGTGAAGGACGGGGACCCGTCGGGCGGGGCGCCCGCGTTCGACGTCACGGTGCCCGAGGGGCGGCTGTTCCTGCTGGGCGACCACCGCGCGGACTCCATGGACTCCCGCTACTTCCTCCGGGAGCGGTCGGGCACGCTGCCTGCCGCGGGCGTCCGGGCCCGCGTGCTGGAGGACCGTACCGGCCCCCTGCTGCTGGCCCTGGCGGCGCTGTTCGGCTTCGCGTCGGCCGTCACCGGCCTGGTGCTGGGCATCGTGGCCCGGGCCGCGCGCCGCCGCGGGCGCGGCCCGGCCGTGCCGCCGTCCTGGGGCCCCGTACCGCCGACGCCCTAGAGGGGCGCCGAGGACGCGGCGCCTGCGGTCGTGCGGGTGGTGCCGCTGGTGTCTCGCGCCCTTCGGGCGAAAGGACGCGGGCTGCGGACGGGAGGGTGGGGGGCGGGGCTTCACCGCAGGGTGCGGGCCGGTGGGTCGCGGGGGTTCCGGCGCCGGAGCGGGGTGCCTTTCCCGTGGTGCGGGTCTCGTTGCCGTCCGCGGGTGCAGACGGCCGCTTCCACGCCTACTCCTGGTGGTGGACGCGCCCGCCGTGACCGGCGTCTGCGGCTGATTCGAGGTGCTGATGAGGGGTGGGCGGGACATCGGGCTCGCTTCGCCGACATGGTCGGCGGAACAGAGCCCGATCTGTGAGCCCGAGAAGATCGGGCCCGCTTTCACCGACTGTGTCGGCGAAACAGAGCCCGATCTCGGCAGACCACCCGCCAGAGCCCCTCACCTGTCGGGGAATCACCCGCAGCCGCAGGTCACGGCAGGCGCGCCACCCACGAACGGTGGGCGTGGCCACCAGCCATCTCTACCCGTGGACGGCAACGAGACCTGAGCCCATGAGCAACGAGACCCGCTCCGGCGCCTGAACCCCCGCCAAGCACCCACCCGCACACCGCCACGAAGCCCCGCCCCCACCCTCCCGTCCGCAGCCTGCCTCCTTGCGACCGAAGGGAGCGAGACGGCGCGACAGCCGAACACCGGCAGCACCACGCCCCGCTCGGGTACCCCTACAACCCGTCGACGTCGAAGCGGGACAGCCGCGAACCACCGCCGCGTGAGGCGCGGTCGAGCAGCGCGCTCAGCACGCGGCGCCCCGGGGTGAGCCGTGCGCGGGCCCGCGGCGGGAGGTCCCACAGGGTGCGGGAGTCACGCAACCGCAGCCCCCAGGCGGCCAGTTCGCCCGGGTCGTCGCAGCTCCAGCCGACGTCGACGGCGCGCCGGCGGCGGGCCTCCGCGGAACCGACGGTGTCCATCAGGAGGACCGAGCCGGGGAACCGGTCGCGGATGACGTCGACGGCGGAGCGGGCGCCGTCCTCGGTGAGGTAGATGAGCACGGCCTCGGAGACGAAGAGGTACGGGCCGGGGGCGGCCGCGACGGCCGCCGCCCACTCCGGTTCGGCCGCGGAGCCCGCGACCATGCGTCGGCGGTCGTGTTCCGCTAAGAGCTCGCGGCGCAGCGCGATGACGTCCGGCAGGTCGATCTCGACCCAGGTGGCGGTGCCGTTGTCGAGCCGCTCGTAGCGGGTGTTGAGGCCGGCGCCGATCTCGACGACGGTGCCCGCCGGGTGCTCCTCCAGGAACTCCCGTACCCAGTCGTCGAGTACGACGCCGCGGAACACGGGGCCGAGCAGCGTCAGCCGGCCGCCGACGCGCGTGAGGTCGCGGTCGAGGGCCTCGGCCACCTCCACCGACCGGGGGTCGCTGGTCAGCGGACGTCGGCGGCGCGTCTCGGCCGCGCGCGCCCGCAGCGGTATGAGCAGGGTCTCCTGGACCCGGCCGAGTTCCACGCGGCGACGCTCCACCCCGGCACCGTACCGCGGTTCACGCGCCGCGCAGGGCGTCCGCGAGGGGGCCGTCGCCGGTGATCTCGGCGCCCCCGTCCCGCAGGGCGCCGGTGATGCCGCGGACGGCTCCCGGAGGCAGTGCCACGACCGCGTCGGGGCGCTTGGCGGGGCCGTCGGCGTACGAGGGGGTCCCGCCGCCGAGTTCGATGTGGAAGGCGCCCTCGTCGAGGCGGACCTCCACGACCCCCGCGGGGACTCCGGGGAGCGCGGCGAGGTGCCTCATGAGGGGCACGGCGGCCCAGTGCGCGCGGACGGCGTCGGTCGGCCGGGGGTCCCGCAACTCCGGCGCGCCCCATTCGGCGAGGGCACCGAGTACGCCGAGCAGTTCCCTGCCGCGCGGGGTGAGTTCGTAGACGTACGCGGCACCGGGCGGCGCGAGGCGGCGGCGGGTGACCAGGCCGTCGCGCTCCATCTCCTTGAGCCGGGAGGCGAGGACATCGGTGCTGACGCCGGGCAGGTCGGCGTGGAGGTCGGTGTACCGGCGGGGGCCCGCCAGCAGCTCCCGGACGATCAGGAGCGTCCAGCGCTCCCCGACGGTGTCCAGGGCCCGGGCGACGGAGCAGTACTGGTCGTAACTTCGGCGCGGCATGATCCCCAGTGTAGACAATGAGTTGGACTTTCCAAGCGCGTACTTGGTAAAACCAAGGAGAGCAGCGCACCGGGCAGGACCGCGGGACCGGATCGGGAGGCCGTCGCATGGAGTACAAGCAGTCGGGCAAGCTGGCCGACGTCTGTTACGAGATCCGGGGTCCGGTGATCGAGCACGCCAACGCACTGGAGGAGGCAGGGCACAGCGTCCTGCGGCTCAACACGGGCAATCCGGCGCTGTTCGGGTTCGAGGCGCCCGAGGAGATCCTTCAGGACATCATCCGCACGCTCCCCGCGTCGCACGGCTACAGCGACTCGCGCGGCATCCTGTCGGCCCGCCGCGCGGTGGCCCAGCACTACCAGGAACGCGGGCTCGCCGACGTCGGCGTGGACGACGTCTTCCTCGGCAACGGGGTCTCGGAGCTGGTGCAGATGGCCGTCCAGGCCCTCGTCGACGACGGCGACGAGGTGCTGATCCCGGCGCCCGACTTCCCGCTGTGGACGGCCGTGACGAACCTGGCCGGCGGCAAGGCCGTGCACTACCTCTGCGACGAGCAGGCGGAGTGGTTCCCCGACCTCGACGACATCGCATCCAAGATCACCAGCCGTACGCGGGCGCTCGTCATCATCAACCCCAACAACCCGACGGGTGCGGTCTACCCCCGCGAACTGCTCGAGGGGATGCTCGACCTGGCGCGCCGCCACCACCTGGTCGTCTTCGCCGACGAGGTCTACGACAAGATCCTCTACGACGACTCCGTGCACCACTCCGCGGCACAGCTCGCCCCCGACGTGCTGTGCCTGACCTTCAGCGGACTGTCCAAGGCGTACCGGGTGGCCGGCTTCCGCTCCGGCTGGCTGGTCGTCACCGGGCCCCGGCAGCACGCCAAGAGCTACCTCGAAGGCCTGACGATGCTGGCCTCGATGCGGCTGTGCCCCAACGTCCCGGCCCAGCAGGCGATCCAGGCCGCGCTCGGCGGCCGGCAGAGCATCAAGGACCTGATCCTGCCCGGAGGACGGCTGCACGAGCAGCGCGACAAGGCTTGGGAGAAGCTGAACGAGATCCCCGGCGTCAGCTGCGTCAAACCCAAGGGCGCGCTCTACGCCTTCCCCCGGCTGGACCCGAAGGTGCACCGGATCCACGACGACGAGAAGTTCGTGCTCGACCTGCTGCTGCGCGAGAAGATCCAGGTCGTCCAGGGCACCGGCTTCAACTGGCCGCGCCCGGACCACTTCCGCATCCTGACCCTCCCCCGCGCCGACGACCTGGACGCCGCCATCAGCCGCATCGGCCGCTTCCTGGCCGGCTACCGGCAGTAGCCCGGATCCCGGGCCGGGTTCCCGGAAGGGAAGCGGGGGCGGGAAGAGGGTGCGCTGGGATTCCTTTTACAGAGGAGCGAAGAGAAGGAAGCACACCACGGAGCCGCCCCCGCGTGCCGCTCACCCTAGCGGGGAGAGACGGGTCGGCCGCATCCCGTTTTCGTGCGGCCCGAGCCCCGGACCGAGATCGGTGTAGGGGGCAGCACTCCCGCGGGCGGGGGTTTTCCCCACTCCCTGGGGAGGAGAAACCCGCCGCCGGTTCACCTGTCAGCCGGATGGGGCGGTGTCCCGCGGGCCCATAGCGTCGAGGACGAGGCGGTGGTGAGGTCCACCGCCCGGCTTCGAGGGGGTTCGCAACCGTGGCAAGCGCACACGGCAGGGCACGTACCGCGGGGACGGTACGCGGGCAGGGCATCGCCGCCGCCATGGGCGGCTGGAGCGCCCGGCACCGCTGGACGGCGGTCGGGAGCTGGCTGCTCTTCGTCGTACTCGCGCTGGTCATCGGCTCGATGGCCGGGCGGGTCGACCTGACGGACCGGGAGGAGGTGCCCGGGGAGTTCGGGCAGGCGGTCGCCATCCTGGACGACGCGGGGCTGAACGACGGACCGGCCGGCGAGATGGTGCTGGTCCAGGCGGCCGGGGGTTCCCTGAAGGCCACCGACCCGGCCTTCCGCGCCGTGGTCGGGGAGGTCGTCGCCGCGGTCGAGGGCACCGGCGAGGTCGCCTCCGTCGAGTCGCCGTACGACGCCGGGGCGATCTCCGAGGACGGCCGGTCCGCACTGGTGAGGTTCGACATGCGCGGCGACCCGCAGACGGCGCCCGACCGGGTCGAACCGGTCGTCGAGGCCGTCAGCGGCGTCCAGGACAAGCACAAGGACCTGAAGGTCGAGCAGTTCGGCGCGGCCAGCTCGGAGAAGGTCTTCAACGACGCCTTCGGCAGCGACTTCCAGCGCGCCGAGTACTCGGCGCTGCCGGTCGCGCTCGGCATCCTGCTGATCGCCTTCGGCGCGCTGGTGGCGGCGCTGCTGCCGGTGCTACTGGCGATGACGGCCTTCCTCGCGACGACCGGCCTGGTGGCCGTGGTGAGCCACACCGTCCACATGAGCGACACCGCCAACTCCGTGATGCTGCTGGTCGGTCTGGCGGTCGGTGTCGACTACTGCCTGTTCTACCTGCGGCGCGAGCGCGAGGAGCGGGAGGCGGGCCACGACGCGCAGACCGCGCTGCGGATCGCCGCGGCCACCAGCGGCCGGGCGGTGCTGGTCTCCGGCGTGACGGTGATCGTCGCGATGGCGGGCATGCTCTTCACCGGCATCGGCGACTTCAAGGCGATGGGCCTGGCCACGATGATGGTGGTGGCCGTGGCGATGTTCGGCTCGGTCACGGTGCTGCCCGCGCTGCTCTCCCTGCTGGGCGAGCGGGTCGAGAAGGGCCGGATCCCCTTCCTGCGCCGCCGGGGCAAGGGGACGGGCGGGGAGTCCCGCGTCTGGCGGGCGATCCTCGGGGGCGTACTGCGTCGCCCGGTGGTGGCCGCGGCCGTCGCCGGCGGGGCGCTGGTCGCGCTGGCCGTCCCGGCGGTCGGCCTGAACACCGCCAACCTGACGCTGAGCCAGGAACTGGGTGACGGCCTGCCGATCGTCCGGGCGTACGAGGACATCAACAAGGCCTTCCCCGGCGGCCCGGACCCGGCCCAGGTCGTCGTCAAGGCCTCGGACATCACCTCGCCCGAGGTGCGTCAGGCCATCGACGCCTTCTCCCGGGCGGCCGTGGCCGAGGGCGCCTCCCCCGGCCCCGTGGAGACCGAACTCCACGAGAAGGAGGGCGTCGCCGTCCTGAAGGTGCCGCTGACGGGCGGCACCGACGAGGAGAGGGCCGAGGCCTCGCTGAAGGTCCTGCGTGACGAGGTGCGCCCGGGCACCCTGGGCGAGGTGGCCGGCCTGACGGCGCCGATCGGCGGCTCGACCGCTGCGTCGATGGACTTCACCGACAAGATCGGCGACTCGGTGCCCCCGGTGTTCGCCTTCGTCGTGGCCTTCGCCTTCCTGCTGATGCTGCTCTCCTTCCGGTCGCTGACCATCGCGATCACCTCGATCGTGCTCAACCTGCTGTCGGTGGGCGCCGCCTACGGCATCCTCACCATCGTCTTCCAGCACGGCTGGGGCGCCGGCCTGGTGGGCGCCGAGGGCGTGGGCGCCATCGTGGCCTGGCTGCCGCTCTTCCTGTTCGTGATCCTCTTCGGGCTCAGCATGGACTACCACGTGTTCGTGGTCTCCCGGATCCGCGAGGCGCGGATGCGGGGGCTGACCACGCAGGGCGCGATCCGGCACGGCATCACGACGACCGCCGGTGTGGTCACCAGCGCGGCGGTCATCATGGTGGCGGTCTTCGCGATCTTCGGCACGCTGTCCATGCAGAGCATGAAGCAGATGGGCGTGGGCCTGGCCGCGGCGGTGCTCATCGACGCCACCGTCATCCGCGGTGTGCTGCTCCCGGCGGTCATGTCCCTGCTGGGCGAGCGCAACTGGTATCTGCCCAAGTGGCTCAGCTGGCTGCCGGACATGACCCACGACGAGGCAGGCGTCGCGCCCGCCCCGGTGCGGCAGGCGACCGCCCCCGCACCGGTCGAGCCTTCGGGTGTGGGCCGCTGACGCGGCAGACCCCCGTGAGCACGATCCGGCCCGGCCCCCGACGCCACGGGGGCCGGGCCGCGGCGTACCGGCTGCCCGCTCAGGGCCCGCCAGGGGACTGCGCCGCGGTCAGCCCTCGGCGCCGGGGCGCGGCGCTATGGCCCCGCTCCCCGGGCCCTGCGCCGCGGATGCGGCCGGGGCCGTGGCCGCACCCGCGGAGCCGGCGGTCCGGAACGGGTCGAGGACGGGTGCCGGACCGCGCACCGCGAACGGCGCGGTCCGGTCGGGATCCGAGAAGAGGTCTCGCTCATCGCCTGAATTCGACATGCCTGCAGCGTATCCCGTGTTCGAATATTTGTGCGATCCCCCGAAAGGGTCAACGCCCCTGCGACCCGAACCTCCGCACCTGCGCGCCCGCCCCCGGCTCGTACGCCCGCCACGGCCCGCGCCCCTCGTCCTTCCCGCCACCCTCCCCGCCGTCCGGGCGGCCGGTCGCCACGAACGAGGCGAGCGCCCCGCCGAAGGCCCGGGCGAGAGCGCGGTCGGACTCGTCCACCGGGCCGAGCATCGGCGCCTCGGCGAAGGCCTCGAAGTTGCCGAAGAGGAAGGGGATTTCGGAGCAGTGCGTGGCACCCAGGGTGCCGTCGTCCCCGGGCGGGCGCCGCGTGAAGCGGTAGGCGTACGCGGGCCGGCCGCGCTCCGCGCAGCGGGACGCGATGTCGGTCACCCCGGCCCCGAAGACCCGCTCGGTGGCGCCCTCAACGGGGAAGCCGGCCGGCGAGGCGGCACGGAAGGCCGTGATCTCGTCCTGCGTGCTGCCCAGCAGGACGTCCGTGCCGTCCAGACCGCCCGCGGCCACCGCCGCCAGCGGGGCGACCGGCAGGCCGGCCCCGCCGAGCACCGGGTACATCTGCGGTGCGACCTCGCCGGGCCGGGCGCGCTCGGCCGACAGCCGCCCGTACGCCGACACCAGCCGTTCCGCCGGCATCTCCCGCAGTTCCGACGGGTGCCTGACACCCCGAAGGCGCAGATAGGCGGCGGCGACCTCGGCCGCCTCGGCCGGCTCCTGCGGTGCGAGCCCCCACGGCCCGCTCTCGGCGATCACCCGCCGTACGAGGGGTCGCGTCCCGGGGTCGGCGGCGAGGCAGAGCGCGCAGTACGCCCCGGCCGACTGCCCTCCCACGGTGATCAGCGCCGGGTCGCCGCCGAAGGACGCGATGTTGTCGCGCACCCAGTACAGCACCGCGGCCTGGTCCCGGCTGCCCAGGTTGTTCGCACCGATCTCCGGCAGGTACAGCCAGCCCAGCGGGCCGAGGCGGTAGTTGGCCGTGACGACGACGATGCCGCCGAGGGCGGCGAGCCGCGCGCCGTCGTACCAGTCCCAGCCGCCGGAACCGGTGGTGAAGCCGCCGCCGTGGAACCACACCAGCACCGCCCGGGGGGCGGCGCCGGGCTCGAGCGCCCCCTCGGGACTCCACACGTTGAGGGTGAGGCAGCCCTCCTCGTCACCGTGCGTCTCGTGCGGGCCCGTGACGACCGCCAGCCGGGACGGCCCTTGCGGCACGTCGGGGCCGGCGTGGGCGGCGTCGCGGACGCCGGGCCAGCCGGTGGGCGGGGCGGGCGGGGCGAACCGCAGCGCGCCGACCGGCGACGCCGCGTAGGGGATACCGCGGAAGGCCGCCACCCCCCGCTCCCCGGTCACCCCGCGCACGGAGCCCCGCTCCGTGGCGACCACCGGCCGCCGCTGTCCTTCGGTCCCGCTCTCGCTCTCCATGGCAGCCGGTCTACCGGCAACGGGCGTCCGGTGGCCACGACCCGCCCGGCCGACGCGGCGGCAAGGGTGCCCGAAGCCGCCCGGACTGCCGAACGCGCGCCCTGTGCGGCCGCTGCCGTCAGGCCGATGGTGCGCCGGGCGCCCCGGCGGCCTCCCCCGCTCCTCCCTGGGCGGCTGCCACCGCCGCCGCCTCCGCGGCCAGGCGCTCCTGCTCCTTGCCGCGGGCTGCGGCGCGCCGTCCGTAGAGGACCGTCCAGGCGATGAGGGCACCGGTGACGGCGTACGACAGGACCGAGTTGACCGTCACCATGGTGGCGGTCGACAGTCGGTAGGAAAGGCTGACCCTGAAGAGGGCCTCCAGGACGTAGCCGACGCCCCAGACGACGGTCATGGTGCGGATGACATGGCGGAAGCCCGCGTACTGCCACAGCCCGTCGAACCGCTCGGCGCCCTCCTTGGTGCCGTCGGTGCCGAACTTCCGCCCGAAGTAGAACATCAGCGGCCGTGGCGCGAGCAGGCTGGCCAGGCAGACCACCCCGAACAGGCCGGTGACGGCGGAGTCCTTGACCAGCAGCAGGCGCGTGGAGTGCGGCCCCACGACGGTGACGACCGCAGTGATCACCAGGAAGACGAGGGTGATGACGGCGAACTCGTCCGCCTTGCGCCGCCAGGCGAGCGTGATGGCGGTGTCGAGCACCGGCCACACGCCGGAGGCGAGCAGGGCGGAGAACTCGCTCCAGCCGGCGTCGGTGAGCCGGCCGTAGGTGAGGACGGGCAGGACGATGTTGAAGGTGATGGTGAGCGCCCAGCCGAGCGCGGACGACGTGCCTGATCGTTCGGACACGGCTTTCCCCCCGTAGTAGTTGCCGAAGCCGCAGGGGAACATATGCGCGACGCCGCCGCCCGGCCGGGAACTTTGCCCAGCCTTTAGGACGGCGGCGCCATGAGATGCCGCCGGGGCCCGGCACCGGCTCAGTCCTCCGGGTGCGGCTCCCCCGCGAAGGCGGCGGCGAGCCGCAGCCAGGGGGCGGCCTCGGCCTCGCGGCCCTGCCGCTGGAGGGTGCGGCCCAGCATCAGGTGCGCGTAGTGCTCGACCGGGTCGCGCTCGACGACCACGCGCAACTGCTCCTCGGCGCGGCCGAGCTGGGCGGAGTGGTAGTAGGCGCGGGCGAGCAGGAGGCGCGGGGCGACCTGCTCGGGCACCTCGTCGACGACGGCCGTGAGCAGCCGGGCCGCCTCGGTGTACTCCTTGGCCTCGAAGTAGAGCCCGGCGCGCGCCCAGCGCTCCGCCGTGGTCTCCTCATGGGAGGCGTAGGACCCCTGGGTGGTGACGGTGTTCACGCGAGCTCCTCTCCGGGTGCGGTGTGCGGCATGCGGCCGGCCGGCTCCAGTCCGAACCGGCCCCGCTCGAAGTCCTCGACGGCCTGGATGACCTCGGCCTTGGTGTTCATGACGAACGGGCCGAAGTGCGCGACCGGTTCGCGGATCGGGCGGCCGCCCAGGATCAGGACGTCCAGGGCGGGGGTGCGGCTGTCGGGGTGGTCGGTGGCCTCCAGGGTCAAGGTGTCGCCGCTGCCGAACACGGCCATCTGGTGCGCGTCCAGCGGGCGTCGTTCGGCACCCGCGGTGCCCCGCCCCGACAGCACATAGGCCAGGGCGTTGAAGTCCGGCCGCCAGGGCAGGACCAGACGCGCGCCGGGGCTGACGGTGGCGTGCACCAGCGTGATCGGGGTGAAGGTGCTCCCCGGTCCCGCGTGTCCCGCGACCTCGCCGGCGATGACGCGGACCAGCGCGCCGCCGTCGGGCGAGGACAGCAGCGCGGACTCCGGGCCCTCGATGCTCTGGTAGCGGGGCGCGTTCCACTTGTTCGCCCGCGGCAGGTTCACCCACAGCTGGACGCCGTGGAACAGCCCGCCGGAGACGACCAGGTCCTCCGGCGGCGCCTCGATGTGGAGGATGCCGCTGCCGGCCGTCATCCACTGCGTGGCGCCGTCGGTGATGGTGCCTCCGCCGCCGTGCGAGTCCTGGTGGTCCATGCGGCCGTCGATCATGTACGTGACGGTCTCGAAGCCGCGGTGCGGGTGCCAGGCGGTGCCCTTGGGCTCGCCGGGGGCGTACTCGACCTCGCCCATCTGGTCCATGTGGATGAACGGGTCGAGCTCCCGCGTCGGCACGCCCGCGAAGGCGCGGTACACCGGGAAGCCCTCTCCTTCGAAGCCCTGCGGTGCGGAGGTCACCCGGCGGACGGGACGCTGCTGCGCCGTCACCGGGTCGGGTTCGGCGACCCGGGGCAGCAGCAGGGTGTTCTCCACGGTCACGGCAGGCATGACGCCCTCCTCGGCGGTCCCGGCGGGCCCGGTCCGGACCCGCACGGTCGATTTAACATTCAACCAACCGGATCCATTCCGCCCGCCCGGCCCCGCCTCCGACGACGTCCCACCGCCCCCGCGCTCCCCCGCCGCCGGTGGCCTCAGAAGCCGAAGCGCGGGCGCTCGCCCTCCGGTACCAGGTCCACGTACTCGGGGTGCTTGCCGATCCACCCGCGGATGAACGGGCAGAAGGGCAGCACCGCGAGCTCGCGCTCACGGGCGGCGTCCAGCGCGGCGCGGGCGAGGGCGCCGCCGAGGCCGCGGCCGCCGAAGCGGGGGTCCACCTCGGTGTGGATGAACGCGATCTGGTCCCGGTACAGGTGGTACTCGGCGAAGCCGGCCACCTCCTCGGCACCGCCCTCCTCCGCCGCGTCGAAGATCTCGAAACGGGACTTGCCGGGGTTGTCGGCGACGCGCAGTGCCATCGTCTCTCCTACTCGGGCCGCAGGGCGGCCAATTGCTGCTCGAACGGAACGACCGTATCCACCGCGGTCACGGTGGCCGACGGCCGTGTCACCAGGAGCGCCGCCAGCTCGCCCGCGGCGCGGGCGACACGGGTCGGCAGGGTGTCGGTGAGCGCGTCGCCGCTGCCGCCCCAGTCCTCCGACGCCGCGTACACGGCGGTCGGGACGACCACGGCCCGCAGGAAGGCGAAGAGCGGCCGCAGGGCGTGCTCCAGCGCCAGCGAGTGCCGGGCGGTGCCGCCGGTGGCGGCGATGAGCACGGGCTTGCCGGACAGCGCGTCGTTGTCGATGACGTCGAAGAAGGACTTGAACAGCCCGCTGTACGAGGCCGAGAAGACCGGCGTCACCGCGATCAGGCCGTCTGCCCCCGTCACGGCCGCGACGGCCTCCGCCAGGGCGCGGCCGGGGAAGCCGGTGACCATGTTGTTGGCGATGTCCACGGCCAGGTCGCGCAGTTCGACCACGCGGACGTCGACCGTACGGCCGCCGTCCGCGACGGCCCGCCGTACGGCCTCGGCGAGACGGTCGCCGAGCAGCCGCGTGGACGACGGCGTGCTCAGGCCCGCCGAGACGACCACGAGCTTCAGGGGCGCGGCGGTCACTTCGCGGCCTCCTTCTCCTTGCCCTCCAGGGCCCGCGCGTCACGGCGCGCGACCAGCGAGGCGTGCGTCGGGGCCTCCGGCACGTCCGCGGGACGGCCCTTGGCGAACTCCTCCCGCAGCACCGGCACGACCTCCTCGCCGAGCAGGTCGAGCTGCTCCAGCACGGTCTTCAGCGGCAGTCCCGCGTGGTCCATCAGGAACAGCTGGCGCTGGTAGTCGCCGGCGTACTCGCGGAAGGCCAGCGTCTTCTCGATGACCTGCTGCGGCGAGCCGACGGTCAGCGGGGTCTGCTCGGTGAAGTCCTCCATGGACGGGCCGTGCCCGTACACCGGCGCGTTGTCGAAGTACGGCCGGAACTCGCGGACGGCGTCCTGCGAGTTCTTCCGCATGAACACCTGGCCGCCCAGGCCGACGATGGCCTGCTCGGGGGTGCCGTGGCCGTAGTGCGCGTAGCGCGTGCGGTACAGCTCGACCATCCGCTTGGTGTGGTCGGCCGGCCAGAAGATGTTGTTGTGGAAGAAGCCGTCACCGTAGTACGCGGCCTGCTCGGCGATCTCCGGCGAGCGGATGGAGCCGTGCCACACGAAGGGCGGCACGTCGTCCAGCGGCCGGGGCGTCGAGGTGAAGCCCTGCAGCGGGCTGCGGAAGCGGCCGGACCAGTCGACGACGTCCTCACGCCACAGCCGGTGCAGCAGCGCGTAGTTCTCGATCGCCAGCGGGATGCCCTGCCGGATGTCCTGCCCGAACCAGGGGTAGACCGGTCCGGTGTTGCCGCGGCCCATCATCACGTCGACGCGGCCGCCGGCCAGGTGCTGCAGCATCGCGAAGTCCTCGGCGATCTTCACCGGGTCGTTCGTGGTGATCAGCGTCGTCGATGTGGAGAGGACCAGCCTCTCCGTGCGGGCGGCTATCCAGCCGAGCATGGTCGTCGGGGACGAGGGCACGAACGGCGGGTTGTGGTGCTCGCCGGTCGCGAAGACGTCCAGCCCCACCTCCTCGGCCTTGAGCGCGATCGCCGTCATGGCCTTGATCCGCTCGTGCTCGGTCGGCGTCCTGCCGGTCGTGGGGTCCATGGTCACGTCACCCACGGTGAAGATCCCGAACTGCACCGGCTTCACCCTCCTCCGTCGTCTCACCAATATTCGTTGAGTATTCAACCATCCTTTTCAACCGGATGCCCCATCGGGCTATTCCGCCCCCGCCCCGCCCCGGCGCCCCACGGGCCCGGCGACCCGGGCCACGGCGTCTTCCGGGCCGTTCGCGGGGCCCTCGGCGCGGGCGCGGACATGGGACTGCACGGAATCGGAACCGAGGGGGCCGTGCTCGCCGCGACGGATCGCTCACCGCTCCTCGACATGGCTCGGCGCGTCGACGGGGACGACTTCATGTCGGTGATCAAAGTGCACGTCAACGGCTTTGTCGTCACCCACACCCAGGTCAAGGTGTCGGTCCGGCTGTGACGGGGCCGGTGAGCGAGAGCGGATGCCGCGACGCCGCGATCGGTGCACCGCGCCGGGGTCGTGGGCCGCTCACGAACCACCTGCGGGGGACGCGGGGCGGTCCGGACACGGACGGTCGACCGTAGCGGACCGCGTGAGGGAAAGGCGAATTACGTTCACGGGTGGGTGAAAAGCGCCCTTGTGACTGGATCGGAACACCTCCGGCAGAGCACTCTCGGGGGCGCCGCCAGCCCGGCCACCGCCCCTACACCGCTCCGTGCGCCGTGCCCCGCGACGCTTTCCCGCCCGCCTCCGAGCCGAAGTCCGTTCCTGACACATGAGCCACGTGATGCTGCCCCCGAAGCCCACCACCCTTGACGCACGTTCCGCGGCGGGCCTCGTCCGGCAGTGGCGCAGGGCCGTGGAGCCGGAGGCGCTCGCCGCGGCGTACGACGCGCTGGCCGCGGCGGGGCCGCTGGTGCCGACGCCGTGGGGCGCGCTCCTGGTCACCGGGTACGAGGAGTGCCGGCAGGTGCTGACGGGGCGCGAATGGCTCACCCTCGGGGCCCGGTGGCGCGACGCCCACCGCCCCGGGTGGCGGGAGAGCGCGAGCACGGTCGGGCTGTGCGAGACGCCGCTGCAGCAGGATCCGCCGGAGCACACCGCGCGCCGCCGCCCGCTCAACGCGGTGCTGGCCCCCCGGGTCGTGCGGGAGGCGGCGGAGCGGCTCGTGGAGCCGCTCACCGAGCGCCACGTCGGGGAGTTCGCCGCGACCGTGCGCCGCGACGGCGCCGCGGACGTCGTCGCCCGGGTCTGCCGGCCGCTGCCCACCGCGGTCCTGGCGGAGATGGCCGGGCTGCCGGAGTGGATCGACCGGGGGTGGCTCGCCGCCGAGAGTGCCGCCATGGTGCGGGTGGAGGAACTCGCCGCGCCGCCCAGCGTCGTACGGCGCGCGGACGCCGCCGCGCTGGCCCTGCTCGACGCGTACGACCGCGCGCTGGCCGAGCGGCTGCGGCACCCCGCGGGGGACCTGCTGTCACGGTGGGCCGCGCAGGACCCGGCGGGGGCCCGCTACCTGCTGCTGACGCTGTTCTCCGCCGGCGTGCCCACCACGGCGGCGCTGCTGGCCGGGACGGCGCTGGCACTGACCGCCGACCCCGCGCTTGCCGAAAGGATCCGCCAGGAGCCGGGGTTCGCGGGACCGCTCACGGACGAGCTGCTGCGCTGGGACCCGCCGGGACGGGTGGTGACCCGTGTGACGGACGCGGACACAGAACTGGGCGGCCGCCCGGTGCCCGCCGGGCGGGTCGTCCACGCGCTCATCGGCGCGGCGCACCGCGACCCGGAGCGCTTCGCCGCCCCGCACGTCTTCGACCCGGACCGGCCGGCGCAGCGGCTGCTCGCCTTCGGCGGCGGCCTGCACTACTGCCTCGGGTCCCATCTGGCCCGCGCGCAGGCGCTCGCGTTCGCCCGTGCCTTCGCCCGCGAGCTGCCCGGCGCCCGGGCCGCCGCCCCGCCGGTGCGGCACGCCGGGCCGAGCATGGCCGACATCGCCCGGCTGACCATCCACTCGCCCCTCACCTAAGGGAGAACGAAGGCCAGTGACCGAAATCCAGGACGCCACGGACGCGTTCCGCAAGGACCTGTCGTCGTCGACCTTCGTGCGGGCCATGGTGGAGACGGGCGTCCGGCCCTTCTACCGCACCATGCACATGACGGGCGCCGGGGAGGCCGTCGTCGAGGGCCGGGACGTCGTCATGGCGGGCTGCAACGACTACCTGGGCCTGTCCACGGACCCCCGGGTGACGGCGGCCGCGGCCGAGGCGCTGACCCGCTACGGCGCGTCCTGCTCCGGTGCGCGCACCCTCAACGGCACCCTCCCCCTGCACGGCGAACTGGAGGGGCGGATCGCGGACTTCCTGGGCACCGAGGCGGCCGCCGTGGTCACCACCGGCTTCCAGGCGAACCTGGCGGTGGCCGCCATGATCGGCCGCGGCGACATCGTCTTCAGCGACATGTCCAACCACGCCTCGCTGGTCGACGGCATCCGGCTCGGCGCCGGGCGCCGCGTGCTGTACCCGCACTCGGACACCGCTCGGCTGGACACCCTCCTGGAGCAGGCCACGGCCGCGGAGCCGACCGCCGGCAAGGTCCTCGTCACCGACGGGATGTTCTCCATGGACGGCGACCTGTGCCGGCTCCCCGCGCTGACGGAGCTCGCCGCCCGGCACGGCGCCCGCCTCGTCGTGGACGGCGCCCACGACATCGGGCTGCTCGGCCCGGGCGGGCGCGGGGTCGCGGAGCACTTCGGGCTCATGGACCGGGTCGATCTGTTCACCGGCACCCTGTCCAAGTGCTTCGGCTCCACCGGCGGGTTCCTCGCCGGGCCCGCGCACGTCGTCGACTACCTGCGCTACAGCGCCCGTTCCATCCTCTTCTCCGCGTCGATGCCGCCCGCCGCCCTCGCCGCCGGGATCGCCGCGCTCGGCATCGCGGCGGCCGAGCCCTGGCGGCGCCGGCGCGTGCTCGCCCTGGCGGAGGCACTGCGCGCGGGACTGCGCGCGCTCGGCTACGACACGGGGGACTCGGTCACCCCGGTCGTGCCCGTCCTCATCGGGGACGCCACCACGTGCGCGCTCATGTGGCAGGCGCTGCTCGACGAGGGCGTGTTCACCAACGCGGTGGGGGCCCCCGCCGTCCCCGAGGGGCGGTGTGTGATCCGGGTGACGGTGCAGGCCACCCACTCCGACGTCCACCTGGAGCGGATCCTGGACGCCTTCGCCGCCGCCGGCCGCCGGGTCGGCCTGGTCCCGGAGCTGCCCGCGCAGGCGGTGGCCCGGTGAACGCGGTCACCGTCACCCCCGTCGAGGACCGCGCCGCCACGACGGCCTTCGTCCGGCTGCCGTACGCGCTCCACCGCGACGACCCGTACTGGGTCGCGCCGCTGGAGCGGGAGATGCGCGCCTTCCTCGACCCGCGCCGCAACCCCTTCTTCGACACGGCCGAGGCGCGGCTCTTCCTCGCCCGCCGGGGGCGCCGGACCGTCGGCCGGATCGCGGCCGTCGCGGACCCCCGCTTCCAGGAGCGGCACGACTTCAGGTGCGGCCACTTCGGGCTCTTCGAGTGCGCCGACGACCTCGAGGCCGCCGGGGCCCTCTTCGACGCGGCGGCGGCGTGGCTCGCCGGGCGCGGGCTGACCCGGATGCTGGGCCCGCTCAGCTTCTCCGTCAACGACGAGTGCGGGGTGCTCGTGGACGGTTTCGACGGGCCGCCGAGCGTGGGCATCCCGTACAACCCGCCGTACTACGCGGACCTGCTGACCGGCTGCGGCTTCGGCAAGGCCAAGGACCTGCTGTCCTGGCTGGTGCCGATGCCCCCGGACGGGGAGCCGCCCGCCGCGATCGCCCGGGTCGCCGCGCGCACCCTGGCCGACCCCGCCGTGCGGGTGCGGCCGCTCGACCGGGACCGCTACGAGGACGACATGGCCGCCATCAAGGACATCTACAACGACGCCTGGGCCGAGAACTACGCCTCCGTCCCGCTGACCGACGCCGAGTTCCTGCACATGGCCGCGCAGCTGAAGTCGGTCGTCCACCCGGAGCTGGTGCGGATCGCCGAGGTGGACGGGGAGCCCGCCGCCTTCACCCTGTGGGTGCCCGACGTGAACCAGGCGCTGCGCGCCGCACGGGGCAGGCTGACCACCTGGGGACTGCCGATCGGCATGCTGCGGATCAGCCGGGCGATGGGGCGCATCACCCGCGTCAGGGGCGGTACGTCGGGCGTGCGCAAGGAGCACCGCAGCCGCGGGCTGGTCGCGGTGCTGCTCGCCGACGCGCAGCGCGCAGCGTTCCGGCTCGGCTACACCGAGACCGACCTGTCCTGGATCCTGGAGGACAACCGCGGCTCCAACCGGCACGCGCAGGCCATGGGCGGGGTGCACTTCAGGACGCACCGGCTGTACGAGCGCGACGGCGGGGGCCTGCGGTGAGGTACCTCGTGACCGGCGCCACCGGCTTCGTCGGCGGCCACCTCGTACGCCATCTCACCGCCCGCGGCCACGAGGTGACCGCGCTGGTGCGCGGCGGCCGCGACGTGCCCGGCGCCCGCAGCGTCCCCGGCGACCTCGTCACCGGCGCCGGGCTGGCCGCCGCGCTGCGGGGCGTGGACCGGGTCGTCCACCTGGCGGGGGTCACCAAGGCCGGCGACCCGCGGGTCTACGCGGCCGTCAACGCCGCCGGGACGCGGCGGCTGTGCGAGGCGGCCGCGGCGCTCGCCGTGCCGCCCCGCCTGGTGTACTGCTCGTCGCTGGCCGCCTCCGGCCCCGGGCGGCGACGCCACGAGGACGCTCCGCCGGAGCCGGTCTCCGCGTACGGGCGCAGCAAGCTCGGCGGCGAGTGGGCGGTGCGGGACGCCGCGGACCGGCTGCCGGCGGTCGTGGTCCGGCCGCCGATCGTGTACGGCCCCGGCGACCCGGAGTTCCTGCCGCGGCTGGTGGCGGCGGTGCGCACGGGCCTGCTGCCCGCCGTCGGCCGGCCCGGGCCGCGGCACTACTCGCTGATCCACGTCGACGACCTGTGCCGGGCGCTGATCACCGCCGCCGATCCCGGCGCCACGGAGGTCGGCACCTACCACGTGTGCGACGGCACCGAGCACCGCTGGGAGGACATCGGCGCCGCCGTCGCGGCCGCGCTCGGCCGCCGCGCGCCGCGGGTGGTCCACATCCCCGGGCCGCTGGCGATGGCCGCGGCGCGGCTGTTCGGCCGCGCGTCGGCGCTCAACCCCGACAAGGTCGCCGAGGCGCTGCATCCCGCGTGGACCTGCGCCCCCGGCGGCCGGCTCCCGTACCGCCCCGCCGTCACGCTCCCCGAGGGGCTGCGCGGCGCCCTGAACCGCTGACCGCCCCGCGAGGAAGGGGGAGCACCCCGTGCGCCGCCGACTGTCCCCGTACGAACGCGTCATCTGGGCCGCCGGTGAGCGGCTCCCGGTCAACATCGCCGCCGTGGCCCGCGTCGAGGGCCGCACCACGCCCGGGCGGGTCCGCGCGGCCGTGGCCGCCGTCCGGCGCCGCCACCCCCTGCTCGGCGTCCGCGTCGCCGACCCCGGGTGGTGGCAGGGACGGCTGACCACGGCCGGGGTGCCGGACCCGGGGGTGCGGGTGGTCAGGGACGCCGGCGCGGGCGCCTGGTCCCGCGTGGTGGAGGAGGAGCTCCCGCGGCCCTTCGACACCCGCAGCGGTCCCCTCGCCCGCTTCGTGCTCGTCGACGCGGGCGAGGCCTTCGACCTCGTCACCGTCTACCACCACCTGGTCGCCGACGCCGTCTCCGCGGGCGTCGTCCTGCGCGACCTGCTGACCCACCTGGGCGGGCCGGACCCGGCGGAGGCTCCGCCGCCCGGCTCGGGACCGGTGCCGGTGCTGGCGGCGCCCGCGGACGAGCTGATCCCGGGCCCGCGCGCCCGCCCCGGGGACCTGCTGAGGACCGCCCGCGCCCTGGGCGGGCCCGTACGGCCGCCGTACCCCCCGGACGGACGGCTCGCCTATCGCGCGTGGTCGCTGGAGCGCGAGGATACGGAGCTGCTGCTCAAGCGGTGCCGGGCGCAGGGCGCGACGCTGCAGGGCGCCCTGTGCGCGGCCTTCGCACGGGCCGCCGCGCCGGGCCGCCCGGCCCGGATCGCGGTCGCCGCGGACCTGCGCCGGGTGCTCGAACCGCCGCCCGGGGAGGCCATGGGCCTGTACGCGGCGAGCTTCGTCGTCCCCGTGGACGGCGCGGCAGACGACCTGTGGGCGGCCGCGCGCGAGGCCAGGACCGGGATCCACGCCCGGCTCACCCCGCAGGAGCTGCGGCCGCTCGTACGCGTCTTCCGGCTGACCTCGTTCCTCCCGCACCGCGCCGTCGGCGCCCTGCTGCGACGCGGCGAGTCGCGCGGCCCCCGGTTCGACGTGTCCGTGAGCAACACCCGCCTGGACCTCCCCGAGGCGTACGGGCCGCTGCGGCTGGCCGCCGTCCACGGCGCGGCGCACACCAGCCTGTCCGGGGCTCCGCTGGTGATCGTGGTGGGGCTGGGCGGGCGGCTGTTCCTCAGCGTGACGTCCACGGCGGGCGAGGAGGCGGAAGCGCTGTGCCGGCGGGCCATGGACCATCTGCTGTCCGCCGAGTGAGGTCCGCGGACGGATAGCGGCGGGCTCAGCGGGTATCGGAAGGGGGTGGCACGCACCGTGGGAGTGGAAGAAGAGCTTCTCCTGGTGGACGCTCGGTCCGGCGAACCGCGCGCGGTGGCGGACGCGGTGCTGGACGGCGGCCCCTGGTCCCGGGAACTGGTGGCCGAGCTGCAGCAGCAGCAGCTCGAACTGAACAGCTCCCCCTGCGCAACCCTCGACCAGCTCAGGGAGGAGCTGCGCGCCTGGCGCCGAAGGGCGGCCGGCCTCGCCCGCTCGGAGGGCGTCGCGGTGGCGGCGCTGGGGACCTCCCCCGTGGCGGTGCCGCCCCGGCTCACCCCGAGGGGCCGCTACCGCAGGATGGCCCAGGCCTTCGGCCTCACCGCGCAGGAGACCCTGACCTGCGGCTGCCACGTCCATGTGGGGGTGGAGTCGGACGAGGAGGGCGTCGCCGTCGTCGACCGCATCCGCCCCTGGCTGCCGCCGCTGCTGGCGCTCAGCTCCAATTCGCCGCTCTGGCAGGGCGCCGACACGGGGTACGCGAGCTACCGCTACCAGGTCTTCGGCCGCTGGCCCACCGCGGGGCCGACGCGCGGTTTCGGCTCCGCCGAGGGGTACCGCGCCGCGGTGTCGCGGCTGCTGGCCACGGGGATCCTGATCGACCAGGGCATGCTCTACTTCGACGCCCGGCTCTCGGCGAAGTTCCCCACGGTGGAGGTGCGCGTCTGCGACGTGTGCCCGGAGTACCAGGACGCGGTGGTGCTCGCCGCGCTCGTCCGCGGCCTGGTCGAGACCGCCGCCCGCGAGTGGGCCGACGGCCGCCCGGCGCCCGACGACGATCTGGCCCTGCTCCGGCTCGCCTCCTGGCGCGCCAGCCGCTCCGGGCTGGACGGCGCCCTGCTCGATCCGCGCACCTTCCGCCCGGCGGGCGCGCACGACGTCGTCGAGACCCTGGTCGCCCACGTCGAGGACGCCTTGAAGGACGCGGGCGACCTGTACACCGTGCGCGCCGGCATCGACCGCCTGACCTCGCAGGGCTCCGGCGCACGCCGGCAACGCGAGGTGTACGCCCGCGGCGGCGGCACCGCGGTCCTGCGCGACGCGGTGCGCCGTACGGCGGCGTGACCCGCCCGAACGGACCGCGCGGACGCGGCGGGCCGGCCTCGCCCTACGCCGGAGCGGGGGGCGGTCGCGGGTGGCGCGCTATCCTGCCGCGACGTCGGCGAGGGGGATCGGGGGCGGCTGATGACGGACGCGCGGGCGGCCGTGGACCGCATGCTGACGCGCTTCGGGCTGGCGGAGACGCCGGGCACCGCGCGCCTGGTCGACGGTGCCGGCACGACGCCCGGAAGCCTGCTCGAGGCGGCGGAGGGCCTGCTGCGGGAATCGTGGCGGGGCGGGGACGGACGGGCCCCGGCCGCCGCTGCGCTCGCGCTGATGGTGCTGGGCCTGGACACGGCGGCGCGCGACGATCCGTCGCGTGCCCGGCTCGTCCTGCATCTGCAGCTGGCCGACCGCACCCTCGCGCAGGTGCACGGCGACTTCCGTACCGCCCCCGAGGTCCGCCATCACCTGGGGGCGCAGACCCAGCACCGCCCGCCCGACGACCTCGTGGCGGTCGCGGCCGTCTACCCGTCGGGCCCCGCGCAGCAGCCGTTCCGGCCGGCGGACCCCCTGGAGGGCAGGGTGGCGGAGCTGCTGGCCACGCTGCCCCCGGAGGATCTGAGCCGCCCCGGGCTGCTGGCCCGGCTCGCGCACTCCGCGCTCGTCCGGTACGAGTGCGGGGCCACGGAGGAGTTGCCGGCGCTGTGGGCGCGCGCCCGGGAGGCCTTCGAGGCGGTCACCCCCGGGCACGTCGACGCCCCGGACGCGGGCCGGGTGGCGGTGCTCGCCGGGGTCGCCCGGGTCCGGGCGCATCCGCGGGACCGGGAGGCGGTGGACGTCGCCGTGCGGGGCGGTCGGCTGGCGCTGGCCGCGGCGAGCGGGCGCACCATGGGCGGGCTCCGGGACCGGCACGAGATGCGCAGCGTCCACTTCGCGCTGGCGGTGGCACTGATGTGCACGCTGCCCTGGGCACCGGCCCGCGCGACGATCGACGAGGCGATGGGTCACCTGGAGGCGTACCGGGCCGAGGGCCTGCCGGACGAGGACGGCGCCTACGAGGTGAACGCGGCCTCGCTGCTGGCCGCCCGCGCGGTCGTCACCTGGGAGGTCGCCGACGCCGCCGAGGCGGAGCGGATGCTGCGCGCGCTCCTGGAGCGGCTGCCGCCGGGCCATCCGCTGCTGCCGCACATCGCGGAGAAGGCCGCCGCGGTGGGCGAACTCCGCGGCAGGATGCGGCTCCTGCCGCGGGCCCTGGGCTCGGTGGCGACCCGGTTCCTGCCGATGATGGTGCGGTTCGCGCCCGCGCTGCCACCGGTGCGGTTGCGGACGCCCCTGCCACGGGGCGGCGTCCTGACCGGCCCCGCTCCCCCACCGGAACCGGTGCCGGAACCTGTGCCCGAAGCGGTGCCGGAACCGGAAGCGGCGCCCGGGCCGGAACCGGGGGACGACGCGGGCGACGACCTCCTCACGCGCTTCGCCTCGGCCTTCCCCGTCCCTCCCGACCTGCAGCCCCTGCTGCGGGCCGTGGCCAAGGGCCCCGGCACACCCCAGGGCATCGATCCCGCCTTCCTCGCCGACGCCGAGCGGCGGTTGCGCGGGGCACTGGAGCGGACGGAGGCCGGGAGCCCCGAACGGGCGCAGACGGCGGGCCTGTTGATGGCGCTCATCGCGATGCGCTACACGGCCGACCAGGACGCGGCCGTGATCGAGGAGGCGGCGGCGCTCGGCGACCGCGTCCTGGCCGAACTCCCCCACGGCTCCCCGGAACACGCCCGCCTGCTCCTCACCTCGGCGCCGTGGCAGCACATGCGGGCGGTGCTCGCCATGGACGCCGCCGCACTGCGCGCCTGCTGCGCGGAACTGCGGGCGGCGCTCGACCTGCTGCCCGACGACGCGCCGGAACGCGCCGCGGGCGAGGCCGAGTACGCCAACGCGCTCACCAACCTCGCCGGGCTCACCCAGGACCCCGTCCTGTCCGCCGAGGCCCGCCGCAGGATCGCCGACGCCTCGCGGCGCGTGGAGCGGACCCCGGGCCTGACGGACCTGCTGGGCGGGATGGTGGCCTCGTACGGCCACTGGGCGGACTACACCGACGCCACGGTCCGCGGGGACGGGCGGGCGGCGCGGGCCGCCGAGGTCGCGTTCGCGGCGGAGCCCGGCGGCGAGATGCCCGCGCTGCGGTTCGAGGTGGCGCGCATCGCGATGGCCGACGCGCTGGAGCACCACGACTGGGCGGCCGCCGCCGACGCGGCGGCCCGGGCGCTGGAGACCCTGCCGTCGGTGGCCTCCCGCGCTCTGACCCGGGAGGACCGCCGGGCCTTCGTCGGCGGCGCGCTGCTCGGCCGCCGGTACGCCATGGCGCACCTGCGCACGGACGGCGGCGACCCGGCGGAGGCGGGCCGGCCCGACCCGCTGACGGGCACCAGCCTGGGCCGTACCGGCTGCGCCGCGGCGCTCGCCGCGGGGCGGCCAGCGCAGGCGCTGGCGCTGCTGGAGCAGGGCCGGGCGGTGCTGATGGGCCAGGACCTGGAGGCCCGCGCCGATCTGACCGCCCTGTCCGCGGCGCATCCCCTGCTGGCCCGGGAGTTCTCCGCGCTCGCGGGACGGCTGCGGCGGGCCGAGGCGGGCGAGGACTTCATGGAACGGCACGTCGCGGCCGCCGAGTGGGAGGCGCTGCTGATGCGCGTCCGCGGTACCGCGGGTTTCGAGCGGTTCCTGATGCCGCCCACGGAGCGGGAGATGAGGGACGTGGCCGCACAGGGGCCGGTCGTCGCCGTCAACGTGGACCGGCTGCGCTGCGACGCGGTCGTCGTCACCCGGGAGCGGATCTTCTCCGTGCCGCTGCGGGAACTGACGGAGGGACAGCTCGCCCTGCGCGCACAGGAGTTCCTGGCGGCCGTGAGTCTGCCGCGGAACGCGCCCGAGGAGGAGCACGACCGCGCCCGCGAACTCGTGCTGGACACCCTCGCCTGGCTGTGGCGCACGGTGGCCGAGCCGGTGCTCACCGCCCTCGGCCTCACCCGCCCGCTCCCCGCGGACGCCCCCGCGTCGGCCGCGCCCCGGCTGTGGTGGTCGGCCTCGGGACCGCTGGCGTACCTGCCGCTGCACGCCGCCGGGCTGCAGCGCAAGCACCAACTGCCCGACGGGCGGAGCGTCCTGGACCGGGTGGCCTCCTCCTACACCCCCACCCTGCGCGCCCTGCGGCACGCCCGGCAGGTCTCCTCCGGCCGCACCGGGGGACGGCTGCTCGCCGTGGGCCGCCCCACCGGAACGGCGGGCTCCGCGGGCGCCTCGGCCCGTGAGATCGCCGCGATCGCGGACGCGCTGGGCGGCGTCCGCGCCCTCGAGGGCGAGGCGGCCACACCCGAACGCGTCCTCGCGGCCCTGCGCACGGCGCGCTGGGTGCACTTCGCCTGCCACGGCGTCAGCGACCCGCGGGACCCGTCCGCCAGCCGCCTGCTCCTGCACGGCGGCCCGCTGAGCGCCGGGGACGTCTCCCGGCAGGAACTCCTCTACGCCGAACTGGCGGTGCTGCTGGCCTGCCACACCGCCCACACCGGGCAACTGCCCGACGAGGCGGTCCACCTCGCCTCGGCCTTCCAGACCGCCGGCTACCCGCAGGTCGTCGGCGCCCTCTGGGAGGCCGACGACGCGGTCTCCGCGCTCCTGGCCGCCCGCCTGTACGCCGCGCTCCGCGCCCCGGCGCCCGGTGCCGTCGCCCCCGCCGACGCGGGCCGCGCCCTCAACCACGTCGCCCGCGCCCTGCGCACCCGCTACGCCCGCTCCCCCGCGGTCTGGGCCCCCTTCGTCCACATCGGCCGCTGAGCCCACCGCGGCCGGGGGTCAGGCGCCGCCGAGCAGCCCGGCCAGGACCGGGTGCACGCGGGCCGGGTCGACGGTGGTCACCGTGTACGTGGCGACCCCCGCGGTCACCAGGGGGTCCTCCGCGGCGATCCGCTCGACCGTGCGGCGGTCCGTCCCGCGGGCGAGGATCACCCCGCCCTGGGACGAGGGCACCGTCTGCCCGGAGAGCAGGAAGGTGCCGGCGCGGTGGTGACGTTCCAGGAAGGCCACATGGGCGGCGACGAACGGCCCGGCGTCCTCTTCCGGTCCGGTGTACGTCAGGAACAGCAGGTGCAGCATCCGCGTCCGATCTCGTGGCGGCGGGCCGGGCGGCCCGGCACATCATGGCGGCGTCCGCTCCGGCGGCGTCACCTGCGGCGGCGCAGCACCAGGTCGAGCTCCCGCCAGGTCGCCGGGGCGACGGGCCCCGGCGGGACGGGGATCCCCACCGCGCGGGCGACGGAGCGCAGGCGCAGGTCCACGACGGCGTCGACGAGGTCCGCGAGGGCGAAGAGGCGTTCGCGGCCGAGCCACCAGGCGGCGAGGACGACCACCGCGCCCGCGACGAGGGCGGGCCACCACCCGGTGACGCAGGCCAGCGCCGTGTAGAGCAGGCCCCATCCGCACAGCCGGGTGGACGCCTCGAAGGCGCCGGCCGCCGTACGGATCTCCCCGCGGTCGGCCTCCGTCGCCGCCAGCCACAGCCGCGGCCAGACCGCCGTGAAGGGCACGGCGTAGTACGCGCCGACGCGGTGCTCCAGGGCGTGCATCCGGTCGCCCATGCGGGTGGGACGGGCCGGGGGCAGGGGTGCGATCCGGTCCCGGCGCGCCTCGGCCGCGCGGGCGGCGGCCAGTTCGCCCTCGTCGCCGTCGCGTTCGTGGTTCCGCAGGTGGGCGGCGACCTCCGCGTCGGCGCGTGCACGGCGGGCGCGGCGGCGCCGCACGAGCCGCTCCCCCGCCCCGCCGGGCCAGGGCCCGAGCCAGAGCACCTGGACCGCGCGGGCCAGGGCCTGCACCGCCAGGCCCGGTACGACGGCGAGCAGCAGCGCGGCGACCAGGGCCAGGAAGAGCCCGGCCCCGCCGTGGACGTCGGTCCAGTCCGCGTAGCGCTCGACCTCGCGCAGCAGACGGCCCACGTCGAACGGCCGCCCGCCACCCAGCACATGGGCGGCCCAGGCGGTGCCCAGGAAGAGCGACCCGGGCAGCGCGAGCAGGGAGACCCAGCGCTCGGCGAGCTTCCCGCCGATCTCGTCCAGCAGACCCGCCACCGCGCTACGACCCGCCTTCCGGATCCCTGCGGCCTCGCGCCGGCCGGCGCGCGCGTCCGCCCCGAAGCCCTGGAGTGCCGGCCACCGGCACCGGCTGCTCCCCGCGCCGTACGGCTGCGCGCACCGGACGCTCCTCCTCTTCCCCCGCGGGGACCCGCACGGCGGGTCTAGTACCAGACGGGGCGCAGTTCGGCGTCCCAGATCTCGCAGCGCGGGGTGGTGACGGACGCCGTCGGGTCCTCGCTGCGGGCGCAGACGCCGCGCGGGCAGCGGTGGCGCAGGATGCCGCCGCCTCCACCGGTCGTACCGGGCACCTGGGCGTAGCCGCCGGCGTATGTGCGGCCGTCGACGACCCGTACGCCGAGCCGGTGCCCGAGGTCGGTGACCGCCTGCATGTCGCCGGCGCCCCGCCGCACGGTCTCGGTGACGGCCTCGAGCTCGGCCGCGTCATGCGGGTCGCCGCTCGCGGCGCGCCGCAGCCGCGGCAGCATCTCGCAGAAGGCCATGACGTCTTCCTCGGTCACCGGGCCAGCCTACTGATCTGCGATCATTGCCGTATGGCGTTCACCGAAGAGCTCGCCCGGGCCGTGCTCGCGGCGGACGGGCAGGACGGCGCGAGGCTGATCGCGCTCGGCGAGAACGCGGTGTTCGAACTCGCGGACGGCGTGACCGTCGCGAAGGTCGGCCGCGGTCCCGACCTGCTGGACCGGGCCGCCCGCGAGGTGCGCACGGCGTCCTGGCTGGCCGCGCACGGCGTGCCGGCCGTTCGGGCGGCGGCGCCGGAGGCCCGGCTGGTGGAGGGGCACCCGGTCACGTACTGGGAGCGGCTGCCGGACGCCGTACGGCCCGCGGAGCCCGCCGACCTCGCCGCGCTGCTGCGGTTCGTGCACGCCCTGCCCCAGCCGGACTTCGCGCTGCCGCCCCGCGACCTGCTCGACGGCGTGGAGCGCTGGCTGCGGCTGGCCGGAACGGCGGTCGACCCCGCGGACGCCGCGTATCTGCGGGAGCGCCGGGACGGTTTCGCCGCCGCCGCGGCCGCGCTGACCCCGCACCTCACCCCGGGGCCCGTCCACGGCGACGCGCTGCCGCGCAATGTGCACGTCGGCCCGGGCGGTCCGGTCCTGGTGGACCTGGAGACCTTCTCCGCCGATCTGCGCGAGCACGACCTCGTCGTCATGGCGCTCAGCCGGGACCGCTACGGCCTCGCCCCCGGCTCCTACGACGCCTTCACGGCCGCCTACGGCTGGGACGTGCGCGAGTGGGACGGCTGCGCGGTGCTGCGCGGGGCGCGGGAGACGGCGAGTTGCGCCTGGGTGGCGCAGCACGCGCCGGGCAGCCCGGCCGCGCTCGCGGAGTTCCGCCGGCGGGTGGCCTCGTTGCGGGACGGCGATCCGTCCGTGCGCTGGTACCCCTTCTGACCCCGTGGCGCCGCCCGGGCTGCGAGGATGGGCACCCCTCCGGCCCGGGCGGTGTCCATGCCAGATCCCTCGATCGTCCGTCGTGTCCTCGCCGACCGTCCCTTCGCGGAGGTCGGTGAACCTCGTGTCGCCGTCGCGGACCAGCGGCTGGAACGCCTGGTCGTGGGCGGCGACATGGGGTGGATCGCCTGGCCGCACTCGGGGCGGGCGGGCATCGAGCGCCGACCCCGGTACCGCGTCGGCGTCTACGACGCGCGGGACCTGCGCTGCCGGCAGGTGCACGACTGCCCGTGGCCGGTGGACTCGGTCGCCTTCCATCCGCTCCTGCCGCTGGTGGCCGTGGGCGTGGGCCGCTACGACGGCAGCTGGGACTTCGAGGGCCAACTGCTGTTGATGGACCTGCAGTCGGGCGACGTGCGGCCGGTCCTGGACGGCAGCCGCGAGGTGGTCTCCGTCCAGTGGCTGGACGAGCGGCGACTGCGGCTGGTCGTCACCCCCGAGGACAAGGACTACGAGTACGCCTTCAGCCACGGCTTCGAGTCCGTCCTGGAACGCGAGGACTGGCGGGCGGTGCCCGCCCGCTCCGTCGGCTACCGCGAGGTGATGGGCCCTCGGGTGCCGTACGCGTACCCCGCGGGCGGCGACGCCCGCGACCTGCTGGCGGAGCGCGGCGCCGCCCTCGGGGCGGCATGGGCGCCGCGCCGTCAGGTGCGGGCCGTCGAGGTGCTCGCCGACGGCCGGGTGCTGGCGACGGCCGAGGGCGCGCTGCTGGAGTGCCGGCTGCCGTCGGGGGAACTCCAGTGGTCGGTGCCCGACCCGGACGGCGGGCAGCAGATCCATGTGGCCGCCGACCAGCGGTCGGCCTGGGTCAACGTCCGGCACACCCTGCGCCCGTCGGGGCAGGGGTGGCAGCGGTCCGGCACGCTGGTGCAGCGGGTGTCCCTGGCGGACGGGGGGCTGCTGGAGGCCATCGAGCCCGGTCACGCCGTGACGTTCACCGGCAGCCGGGACGGCCGGCTCGCCGTCCGGCGGGGAGGGCCGGACCAGCCGGGCGGCGAGACCCGGCTCCTCGCCCCCGACGGCACCGAGACGGCGCGCTTCCCGCTGACGGCGAGCGACTTCCGTCTGCGGCGCGGCGCCGAGCTGCTGTTCGTGCGGGACCTCCACGGTGTGCCGCGGGGCCGGGCGTGGGTCGGCGCGCTCGACGGCGGGGAGCCAGGCGCTGAGCCGGGCGCGGAGCCCGCGCTGCGCGGGCTCTTCGCCCTCGACTGGGAGAACGGGCGCGGCTCGCACCTCTTCCCCGGCCCGGCCGTCCAGCTCGACGGCACCGCGCTGGTGCAGGCCGCCGTGGTCCGTGACGACGAGGAGACGCTCGCGCGGAACGCCTTCGTGGTGCGGCGCCGGCTGCCGGACGGCGCGCCGGAGTGGGTGTTCGCCGCCGACGAGCCGGTCACGGCCCTGGACGCGGACGAGGACACCGTCTACGCCGCGCACCGGTCCGGGGAGGTCGTGCTGCTCGACGCGCGGACCGGCAGTCCGCGCGGGCGGCACCGGCTGCGCGTCGACGGGCAGGTGGTGGTGCCCCTGTCCCTCGCGGCGGCCGGTGCCGGCAGGCTGCTGGTCGGCACCGTGGACGGGCGGATCCTCGACTGCGGCACGGCGCCCCCGTCGGCGTCCGCGGACCCCGCGGTCACCTCGGCCGGGGGATGACCGGCCAGGCCTGCTCGACGACGGCCGCCGGGTCGGCGGTGCGCCGCAGGTACGCCTGGAGGGAGGCCGACTGCTCGGCCGCCGCCCGGACCTGAAGGGCGTGCAGGTCCGCCAGCGCCATCAGGCCGACGGGCTCGTGCCGCTCCCCCATGCGGCGCACCACGCGGGCCGCGGCCACCGCGTCGGCCCGTGCGTCGTGGGCGCCCTCCAACTCCACCCCGTAGTGGGCGCACAGCGCCTGCAGGGCCCGCCTGCCCTTGCGGTACTTGTCGACGTGCTTGTCGATGACCAGCGGGTCGATGACGGGCGCGGGCACGCCGCCCAGCCGTTCGCCGACCGACGCGACGCCGTGCCGCCGGCACTCGCGGTCGAGCAGCGACAGGTCGTAACGGGCGTTCATCACCACCAGCGGTGTGCCCGAGCGCAGCACCTCGGCGACGGCGTGGGCGATCTCCCCGACCGCCGTGCCCGCCGGGGCGCCGTGCGCGCGGGCGTGGGCGGTCGAGATGCCGTGGATCGCCGACGCCTGCTCGGGTATGGCGACGCCCGGGTCGAGCAGCCAGGTCCGCTCGTGCGAGACGGCCCCGTCGGCCTCCAGCCGTACGACGGCGGCGGTGACGATGTGGTCGGTCTCGACGTCGGTGCCGGTGGTCTCCAGGTCGAACGCGACCAGCGCGTCGCTGATCCAGCTCATCGCGCGGCCCCCGTGCCCGCGGCGTCCCCCGCGCCGCGCGGGCGGGTGCCCGCGGTCCTCCTCCGTCCGGAGCCGGCCGGCCTTGCCCGGCGTCGTCCCATGCCCATTGGCGCACGTCCTTCCCGCGGTTCCCCCGTGTGTCGCTCCATCATCCCGCGCGCCACTGACACTGCCGCGGCCGGGCTGTCGGAGAGGCCCGCCCGGGGCGGTCCGCCGGGGCCGGCCACCGGGCCGTCAGGAGACCGGACGGGAGTCGGCCCAGACGCCCTCGAACTCCTCGCGGTAGATCTCGAACAGCCCGTGCTCGGCCTCCGCGGTCTCGCCGGCCCTGGTCTGCACGAGTTCCCGCGGCCCGCCGCGCAGGATGAGCACCGGCGCCTCCATGCCGCGGGCCTTGCGCAGGTAGGGCTGGACGACCGCGATGCCGTCCGAGGTGTCGCCGTCCACGAGGTAGGCGGTGAAGCGCGGGGTCTCGTCGAAGACCCGGATCTCGAACGCGGCGGTGTCCCGCAGCCGGGCCCGCACCCGCCGCATGTGCATGATGTTCATCTCGACGGAGCGGCTGAGCTCGCCGCGGCCGAGCCCGAGTTCGCGCTCACGGCGGCGGACGGCGCTGCTCGCCGGGTTGAGGAAGAGCAGCCGCACCCGGCAGCCGGACTCCGCCAGCCGCACCAGGCGCTTGCCCGAGTAGTTCTGCACGAGCAGGTTGAGGCCGATGCCCACGGCGTCGAGCCGTCGCGCGCTCCCGAACAGGTCCTCGGCCGGCAGCTGCCGCTGCAGCCGCACCCGGTCGGGGTAGACGCCGACGACGTCGGCGTAGCGGTCGGCGACGAGCTCCTCGACGGCGTCCACGGGCAGCCGCTCGGCGGAGGGGTAGCCGGGCCCGGAGCCGAGCACGTCCAGCAGCCGGGCGGCGGCCCGCTCGGCCTGGTCCAGGACGGTGCGGGTCAGGGCCCGGTTGCGGGAGACGACGTGCCGGGCCACCTCCAGCTCGTCCAGGGCGAGTTCGAGCTCCCGGCGGTCGTCGAGGTAGGGCTCGAAGCACGGCCAGTGCTGGACGGCGAGCTCGCGCAGCTGCGGCAGCGTCAGGAAGCTGAGGATGTTGTCGTCGGCCGGGTCGAGCAGGAACCCCTTGCGCCGGCTGACCTCGCGCACGGCGGCCGCCCGCTGCACCCACTCGTGACCGGCCGGGCCCGCGGCCGCGACCACCCACTCGTCGCCGTGCACGGGTTCGTAGATCGGGCGCAGCACGGCGTTGACGACGGCGCGCAGGCGCTGTTCGACGAGATTGAGCCATACGTACGCCCGTCCGGCGCGCCGTGCGCGGGTACGCACCTCGGCCCACTCGTCGGCGCCCCAGTCCAGTTCCGCTCCGATCTCCAACGGCAGTGCGAGGGCGGCCGTACCGGTGCTTGCCTCGCCGATGCCGCCGCCCGGGTCCCCCTGATCACCACCACCGGGGAGCACCAGACCTCCCGACATCACGACTGCACCCGCCTTCCCGCCCCCGTCCACGATCAAGGAAGGGTACTGCGGGGCGGGAGGCGGTGCAGCCGTAACGCCGCTACTTCACCACATGCTTACCGGCTCCGGCGGGGCCGGACGGTCAGTGTCCCCGCCCGTTGCGGCCCGAGAGCTCGTCCGGTGTGAGCGGGCTCATGGCGGTCACGTCGCGCGGCGCGAGCTGGAAGCCCTGCCAGTGGATCGGCATGGGCGTCTGGTCCTCGTCGCGAGGGATGTGGTGGAAGCCGACGTTGACCCACATCACCGGGTGCGTGAGGGTCTCGCCGTTCGCCCACTTGTCCACCGAGGTGCCCCGGCCGTGGCAGGCCGGGTCGCTGTTGCCGCTGGCCAGTCGCTCGCAGGCCCGGTACTGGGTGACGTACAGGTCCTTCGAGGTGTAGGCGTGCGCGTCGTAGCGGTCGGAGTGCTGCCGGACCAGCTCCCAGGATCGCGGGTGCCGGTCGGTGTTCTTCCCGGCCGTGGAGACCACGCGCCACCAGCGGCGCAGCGCGGAGTTGGCGGCGAGTTCCCTGCCGACCGGCGTCCGGGTGGTCTTCAGGACGGCGGAGCCGGCGCCCCGGCCGGCCTTCTTGGTGTCGTACTGCTCGACCTTCGCCCGGTTGGAGCCGTCCAGGCCGAAGTCCAGCCGCCAGAAGACCGAGTGGTAGTGGCTGGTGGCGTGGTCGTGGCGGCCCTTGCCGATGGGCCAGCCGGTCCCCTCGCCGCTGTAGTCGCCGGGCGAGAGGTCGCCGGTGGCGCCCATCTTGGCGGTGATGGTGCCGTCGTCGGAGAAGTTCCACTGGGTGACGTACTCGTACCAGCCGAGCTGGGACACGGAGAAGACGACCAGGTCGCTGCCCTGAGCGGTGTACTTCTTCGCGGTGCCGTGCTCGTCGTACACGTCGCTGCGGTAGGCGTGGCCGCGCGGCGCGGTGGTGGCGCACAGCGCCTTGACGGTGCGTTCCTGCTGCGGGATGTAGGCCGCGCTGATGGTGCCGCCGGGGCACTCCTCGGGGCCGATGTCGACGGCGGTGTTGCCGAAGCCGATGTCGGACAGGTCGTTGTACTCGGTCAGCCCGGAGTCGTACGGGACGTTGACCTGCGCGAGGGTGGCGGAGTTCAGCACCTTGAGGGGCTGCGGCTCCTTCCTCGGCCGGTACGCGATCTTCTCCAGGACCAGGCCCTTGGTGCCGCTCATGCGCCAGCACATGCTCCAGCCGGTGCCGTTGGGCAGGGTCCTGGTGAGGGCGGTGGCGGTGCCGCAGTCCGCCGCGGCGGCCGTGCCGGCCCGGGGGGCCGCGACGGCCCGTCCGGTCGTGGAGCCCGCGACGAGCGCGGGCAGGAGGAGGAGCGCCGAGGCCGTTCCGAGGGCCCGGCGCACATGGGTGGTGCGCATCGTTTCTGGGTCTCCGCTCTTAGTGGATCCGGCCGACGGTGCGGTCGCTGAGGTCGACGACGAGATTGGTCGTGTCGATCCACGGCCCGTCCTTCACCTGCGTGAACAGCCGTACGCACCGGTGCCGACCGCACTTGGCCAGACCGGCGGGGGCGGACTGCTCCGCGGTGTTGAACGAGATGCCGCGCAGCCGCAGCTGGTCGGGCGAGGTGAGGTCCCCGCCCTTGGTGGCGGCCGTGAAGTCGGCACGGAGCCCCGTACCGAGGGCGTCCCCGATGAGCAGGCTCGCGGCCTCCCGGGTCTCGTCGGCCGATGGCGGCGGCTGCAGGCCGGTGGCGGTGTCGGTGCGCTCGACGGTGCCGGAGGCGAGGTCGACGGTCTTCTTCACGAGCCGGTCGTGCCCGTAGTCGTAGAAGAGCACCTCGACCCGTCTGGCCCGGTCGGTCCGCGCCCCCGTGGCGTCGGCCGGTTCGGCGAGGTCGGTGTCGAGGTACTCCGGGCCGCGCCCGCCGTCCACGTCCTGCGCGCTGCGCAGCGCGTCGCGGCCCAGGGCTATGGACTTCGCCCGGTCGACCTCGGCCTTGGTCAGAGGCCCGCGACCGCTCTGGTGCGCGCCCTCGGGCGCTTCGTTCTCCGTCACATCACCGCTGCCCGCGTCCTGCTGCCCCGGCGCTCCCGGCGCGGCGGCGGGGCCGCCCGTCGTGGAGTGGTCGTCGCCGGAGGCGTCACGCGGCAGCGTGATGCCGATCATCACCGCCGTGGCGACGACGGCCGTGCCGCCGCCCCACAGGGCGCGCTTGATTCCGCGCCCGAGCCCTCCCTTTTGCGGTAAGGAACGGCTTTCCCCCTGATCTGTCACGTAGGTCTCCCCTGTGTCGTACTGTCACTCGTTTCGACGGCGCTTCGACGGCACAGGTTGCCCCGGGACGGTGGATTCTTGCGGCAGGCGTGGGAATTGGGACACCCGTAACGGGGAAGATCTTGGCGATTCCATACCGGGAGGGGCCCAATTGCGTGACGATGCCCTTTCGGCACCGATGTGGCCGGGGTGCGGCCTACCGGCGCCCGGCGAAGAAGTGGAAGAGTCGACGACATGCAGGTCTGGCCGGGTCAGGCATATCCCCTCGGCGCCACGTACGACGGCGCCGGCACCAACTTCGCGGTGTTCTCCGAGACCGCCGAACGGATCGAGCTGTGTCTGCTGCACGACGACGGTTCGGAGACCGCCGTCGAGTTGCGCGAGGCGGACGCCTTCGTCCGCCATGCGTACCTCCCGGGCGTCATGCCCGGTCAGCGCTACGGATTCCGGGTCCACGGCCCCCACGAACCGACCCGGGGCCACCGCAGCAACTCCGCGAAGCTGCTGCTGGACCCGTACGCGAAGGCGATAAGCGGGACGATCGACTGGGACGAGGCGGTGTACGGCTACCGCTTCGGGGAGCCCGAGTCCCGCAACGACCTGGACTCGGCGCCGCACACCATGACCTCGGTGGTGGTGAACCCGTACTTCGACTGGGCGGAGGACCGCAGCCCCCGCATCGACTACCACCGCACCGTCATCTACGAGGCCCACGTGAGGGGCCTGACGATGCTCCACCCGGAACTGCCGGAGGAGATCCGCGGCACCTACGCGGCGCTCGCGCACCCCGCGGTGATCTCGCACCTGACGGAGCTGGGCGTCACGACGCTGGAGCTGATGCCGGTCCACCAGTTCGTCCACGACCACCGGCTGGTGGACGCGGGGATGCGCAACTACTGGGGCTACAACACGATCGGCTTCTTCGCCCCGCACAACGCTTATGCCTCGATGGGCGACCGCGGCCAGCAGGTGCTGGAGTTCAAGACGGCGGTGCGCGAGCTGCACCGGGCGGGCATCGAGGTGATCCTCGACGTGGTCTACAACCACACGGCCGAGGGCAGCCACCTGGGGCCGACGCTGTGCTTCCGGGGCATCGACAACGCCTCGTACTACCGGCTGGCCGACGATCCGCGCTACTACACGGACACCACCGGCACGGGGAACTCGCTGCTGATGCGCAGCCCCCACGTCCTGCAGATGATCATGGACTCGCTGCGCTACTGGGTCACCGAGATGCACGTCGACGGCTTCCGCTTCGACCTCGCGGCGACCCTGGCCCGGCAGTTCCACGAGGTGGACCGGCTGTCCTCGTTCTTCGACCTCGTGCAGCAGGACCCGGTGGTCAGTCAGGTGAAGCTGATCGCCGAGCCCTGGGACGTCGGCGAGGGCGGCTACCAGGTGGGCAACTTCCCGCCGCTGTGGACGGAGTGGAACGGCAAGTTCCGCGACACCGTGCGCGACCTGTGGCGCGGCGAACCGGCCACGCTGGCCGAGTTCGGCTCCCGGCTGACCGGCTCCTCCGACCTCTACCAGGACGACGGCCGCCGGCCGCTCGCCTCCATCAACTTCGTGACCTGCCACGACGGCTTCACCCTGCGCGACCTGGTGTCGTACAACGACAAGCACAACGAGGCCAACGGCGAGAACAACCGGGACGGCGAGAGCCACAACCGCTCGTGGAACTGCGGCGCCGAGGGCGAGTCCGAGGACGAGGAGGTGCTCGCCCTGCGCGAGCGCCAGATGCGCAACTTCATCGCCACCCTGATGCTCTCCCAGGGCGTGCCGATGCTCGCCCACGGCGACGAGTTCGGCCGCACCCAGCAGGGCAACAACAACGCCTACTGCCAGGACAACGAACTGGCCTGGGTGCCGTGGCCCAAGGAGGGCGACGCGGACACCGAGCGGCTGCACGACTTCACCCGCCAGATGGTGTGGCTCCGCCGCGACCACCCCGTCTTCCGGCGCCGCCGCTTCTTCCACGGCCGCCCGGTCGAGGGGACGCACGACGAACTCTCGGACATCGCCTGGTTCACCCCTGAGGGTGAGGAGATGGCCCAGGACGACTGGCAGGAGGCCCAGGCCAACGCCCTGGTGGTCTTCCTCAACGGCAGCGCGATCTCCGAGCCCGGCGACCGCGGGGAACGCATCGGCGACGACTCCTTCCTGCTGATGTTCAACGCCTGGTACGAACCGCTGGACTTCGTGGTCCCGGTCAACCACGGCAAGGAGTGGCAGGTGGTCGTGGACACCCAGCGCCCGGAGGGCGTGGCCCCCGGCTCCGGGCGCAAGGTGACCCAGGGCGACCGGCTGCGGCTGGCCGACCGGAGCATGGTGGTCCTGCAGCGCCCGGCGTAACCGGGCGCCCGATGTGATGGGCGTACCGGTCGGCGGGGTAGTCAGTCCCTCATGACAGAAAGCGCCGCGACCCCGCCGACCGCTGTCGTCCCCTCCGTGCCGAGCGCCACCTACCGGCTCCAGCTCCAGCCCGACTTCCCCTTCGCCGCGGCCGAGGCCGTCGTCCCCCGTCTGGCCGCGCTCGGTGTCTCCCATCTGCACCTCTCCCCCGTGCTGCAGGCCGTGCCCGGCTCCACGCACGGCTACGACGTCGTCGACCACACCCGGGTGCGCGAGGAGTTCGGCGGCGAGAAGGGGCTGCGCGCGCTGGCCCGCACCGCCCGCGCGCACGGCCTCGGCCTCGTGCTGGACGTGGTGCCCAACCACATGGCCGTCCCCGCGCCCGAGCACCTGGCCCGGCCGCTGTGGGAGGTGCTGCGGGACGGCCCGCGGTCGCCGTACGCGCGCTGGTTCGACGTGGACTGGGCGGCGCAGGGCGACCGGCTGCTGCTGCCGGTGCTGGGCGGCCCGCTGGAGGAGGTGCTGCCCGACCTGCGCGTCGAACGGGACCGCGCGGCCGGCGAGCGGGTGCTGCGCTACCACGACCACGCCTTCCCGCTGCGCGCCGGCACCGAGGAGCTGCCGCTGCGCGCGCTGGTCGACGCCCAGTGGTACCGGCTCGCCTGGTGGCGGCAGGCCCGCACCGAGCTGAACTACCGGCGCTTCTTCACCATCTCCGAGCTCATCGCGGTCCGCGTCGAGGACGACGAGGTCTTCGCCGCCACCCACGCCACCCTGCTGCGGCTGCTGGACGAGGGCGTCGCCGACGGCCTGCGCATCGACCACCCGGACGGCCTCGCCGACCCCGCCGGCTACCTGCGGCGACTCGCGGACGCCTCGAACGGCCGCTGGACGGTGGTGGAGAAGATCCTCACCGGCGACGAGCGGCTGCCGGCCGGCTGGGCCTGCTCCGGCACGACCGGCTACGACGCCCTGGACCGGCTCGACGGGCTGTTCACCGACCCGGCGGGCGTCGAGGAGATCACCCGCTGCTACCGCGGGTTCACCGCCGCCCCCGCCGAGGCGGGCGGCGAGTGGCCGCCGACCGTACGCGCCGCCGCCGAGCACATCGTCACGCACGACCTGGCGGCCGAGGTGGACCGGCTCACCCGCTCCGCGGTCCGCGCCACCGGGCTGGAGCCCGCCGCGCTGCGCGCGGCCGTCGAGGCGACGCTCGTACGGCTGCCGCGCTACCGCCCGTACGTCGTCCCCGGCGAGCCCGCCGACGCGCGGGACACCGCGCTGCTGGAGGCCGCGGCCGGCGCCACCGGGCTCCCGGCGGCCGGGGCGGTGTGCGACCTGGCCCTGGGCCGCCACCAGGGCGGCGGGGAGGCGGCGGCGGACTTCACGGTGCGCTTCGCCCAGGTCTCCTCGGCGCTGCGCGCCAAGTCCGCCGAGGACACCGCCTTCTACCGCTACCACCCCCTGCTCTGCCTCAACGAGGTCGGCCGGGAGCCGGACCGTCCCGCCACCTCCCCCGAGGAGTTCCACGCCTTCTGCGAGCGGTTGCTGCGCGACTGGCCGCTGACCGGGACCGTGCGCTCCACCCACGACACCAAGCGCAGCGCCGACGTCCGCGCCCGGCTCGCCGCGCTGAGCGAGCTGCCCGGCGAGTGGGCCGACTGGCTGGGCGAGGTCTCGGCGGATCTGCGGGAGTACCTGGAGCACCGCGGGATCCCGTGCCCGGAGCGCCATGTGGAGTACCAGGCCTGGCAGTACGCGGCCGTCTTCTGCGACCCCGGCGCGGCCGGCCTGGTGGCGGCGACCATGCTCAAGTCGGAGCGCGAGGCGGGCCTGCGGACCTCGTGGACCGAGCAGCGGCCGGAGTACGAGCGGGACATGACCGGCTTCGTCCGGGAACTGGTCGGCGGACCGGCCGCCTTCGCCACCGGGCGCATCGACCGCGCCCTGCGCGGGCCCGAACGCGTCAACGTCCTCGGCGCGCACCTGGCGCACCTGACCATGCCGGGCGTGCCCGACGTCTACCAGGGCGACGAGGAGCGGCAGCTGCTGCTCGTCGACCCCGCCAACCGCCGTCCGTACGATCCGGGCACGGCCGGGGACGAGGACGAGGTGAGCGAGAAGCGGCGGGTGACGGAGTTCGCGCTGCGCCTGCGCCGGGCGCGCCCGCAGTGGTTCACCGGCCCGCAGGCCTCCTACGAGCCGCTGTACGCACGCGGCCCGGCCGGGGAGCACTGCGTGGCCTTCGTCCGCGGCGGCCGGGCGCTCACTGTCGTCACCCGGCTGTCGCGGCGGCTCGCGGACGCGGGTGGCTGGCGCGGCACGGAACTGGTGCTGCCGGAGGGGGTCTGGACGGAGGTACTGACGGGCCGTCCGTTCCAGGCCGTGGTGCCGCTGGCGGAGCTGCTGGAGCGGCTGCCGGTCGGCCTGCTGGTGCGCGACGTGGACGAGTGAGGCCCCGGGGCGGAAGACGTCCGCCGCGCAGGGGCGCGGGGCGGGAGGGCCGCCGGCGTCCCTCCCGCCGGGTGCCGCGGGGAGCACCGTCGGCGCCGCGCTGCTGACGGCCCGTCAACCGCCCCTCGGCACGCCGCTTCCGCCCCGCGTCCCACGACCGGGCGCGCTGTACGGTATGCCGCATGTATACCGATATTCCCTTCATCCCGCGTCTGGCCGGGGTGCACCACGTCACGCTGCCCGTCGGCGATCCGGCCCGGTCGCAGGCGTGGTACGAGCGGGTCCTCGGCCACCACAGGATCGCGGAGTTCACGGAGGGCGGTGCCTTCGCCGGCATCGCCATGGCCCACCCCGGAGGCGGGCCGGTGCTGTGCCTGCGCCACGACCCCGCCCTCGCGGCCGCCTCCGCGGGCTTCGCGTGGTTCTCCCTCGGCGTCCCGGACCTCCCGGCGCTGGAGGCACTGGCGGCCCGGCTCGACGCGCTCGGCGAACCCCACGGCGCCGTCGTCCGCACCACTCGCGGCTGGCTCCTCCCGCAACTGCGCGACCCGGACGGCCACGAGTTGCGCTTCGCCACCGCCGACGAGGGGCCGCCGCCGTTCCGCGGGCAGGTGCTGCGCCTGGCGGGTGGCCGGGAGGCGCCGCCGCGGTCCCGCACCGCCTGAGCGACGCGGACCGGATTGTCGGACCCCGCTGTTAACGTCCTGCCATGGACGCCTCGGAAGCCCTGCTCACCCGCATCGAGAACGACCCGGTCGTGATACAGCGCCTCGCCTGGCCCGGCGACTTCGACATCACCCGCCGCGACCCGGTCGAGGACGTACGCCTGCCCTCGGGCCTCGCGATGCGCCCGATAGCCGGCGACGGTGCCGGCGGCACGTTCTTCCTCTGCGGTGAGTCCGGCGACGCCGAGCGGCCCGTGGTCTACGCGGACTCCGAGGGGCAGGCGGCGCTGATCGGCGCGGACCTGCCCGAGGCGATGGAGCTGATCGTCTCCTGCCCGGTGTGGTGGCACGACGTGGACTCGGGGTGCTCCCCCGAGGAGCTGGAGGCCGAAGTGCGCGAGGACCACCCGGACCTGGACCGGCAACGCGAGGAGCTGGCTGCCGCCCTGGGGCTGACGCTCCCTCCGGCCGAGGAGGTCGTCGCCCGGCTGCGGGCGACGGCCGCGCGCACGGCGCCGGATTTCCTGCCGTACGTGGACGACGACGGCCACGGGTCGTACGAGCCGATGTTCGGGCCGTGAGGCGGGGTCCCGACCCGCGGCTCAGGCGGTGGTGAGACGGAAGCTCATCGCGCCGAAGGTGACCTGGTCGCCGGGGCGGACGGCGGCCGCGCCCATGACGCGGTGGCCGTTGACCCAGGTGCCGTTCATCGAGCCGAGGTCGCGCAGCACCCACAGACCGCCCTCGTGGCTCAGCTCGGCGTGGAAGCGCGAGGTCGAGGAGTGGCTGAGCCGGAAGGTGCACGACAGGTCCCGGCCGATCCGCACCGGGAAGGGGCCGGGGGCGGGCAGCAGCAGGGGCGGCAGCTGCTGGACGGCCCAGGCGAGCCGCATGCGGGCGCGGAAGGCCGAGGTCTTGGTGACGGCGCGGACGATCGAGCCGGTCATCCGCGCCCAACGGCCCTGCGGGGGCGGCAGGTCGGCGATGAGGGCGGCCAGATCGGCGGAGTGCCGGGCCTCGAGCGCGAGTCCCATACGGCGCACGAAGGTGTCGTGGGACAGCCGTCCGTCGACGGCACCCTCGCGAAGTACCTCGATGGCGCGCTCGCGTTCGGCGTCGGTGGGACGCGGCGGGTGCGTCGGGAACTCATAGCTCACCTGCGTGATTGTCGGGCCGGGGAGGGCGGGGTGTCCAGAAGGTGCGGCCCGTGCGGCGGCGCCGTTAATTGCGTGGACGCCCCGGGGCCGGGCCGGTTACGGTGGGCGCACGCCCTTGACCGAGGAAGGAGGCGGAAGCCATGTGCCTGTTCAACGTTCCGCGCTCCCGCCCCGTCGTCCGCAGGGCGTACTCCGTCTGACCGGGAGCGCACCACTCTCCCGTGAGGACTTCACCTTCATGACCGATCTGGTCTTCCGCCCGCTCGCCGCGGGCGAATCCCATCTTTTCCACTCCCTGGTCCCCGAGGACGACGGCCTGGTCGGCCGGTCCCTGATGGGCCACACCTACGCCATGACCGACGAGGGCGGCGAGTACCGTCCCGACTGGACGTGGGTCGCCCTGCGCGACGGCACCGTCGTCGCCCGCGCGGCGTGGTGGGCCGCTCCCACCGACGAAAAGCCGATCGCGCTGGACTGGTTCGACTTCACCGACGCCGACGCGGCCGTACGGCTGCTGCGCACGGCACCGCTGAAGGCCGAGTACGAACTGCTGCTGCCGCCCGGCTGGCGGGACCGGCGCGAGGTGCGCGAGGCCGCCCAGACCCGCATCGACGCGGCGATCGTCTCCGGCATGGAGCTGGTCGTCGAGCGCTACCGCTACACCTGGACCCCCGAGTGCGGGCTGCCGGAGCGCACCGGACGACTGGAGTACCGGCCCGAACCGGACGACGCCGTGGTCCTGGACGTGCTCAAGCGCATCGGGGTCGGCAGCCTCGACGCCCACACCCGCCGCATGGTGCGGCTGCACGGCCCGGACGCGGCCGCCCGCGAGGAACTGGAGTTCCTCAACTGGCTCCAGTCACCCCGCGCGTGGTGGCGCCTGGCGTACACCCCCGAGGGCGAGCTCGCCGGCATCCATGTGCCGGGGCGCAATCCGGGCGGATTCTGCGTGGGCTTCATCGGCGTGCTGCCCGGGCAGCGCGGCCACGGCTACGCCTACGACCTGCTGGTCGAGTGCACGCACGACCTGGTCGGTCATGGCGCGGAGAAGATCGCCGCCGCCACCGACCAGACCAACGCACCCATGGCGGCGCACTTCGCCAAGGCGGGTTATCCGGTCTCCCAGGAGCGCGTCAACCTGGTGTGACCCCCGTACGGCGGGCAGCATGGTGCCCATGCGCTTCGACGTGTGGGCACCGGACGCCGGTGAGGTGGAGGTACGGGTCGACGGCCGGGCTCATGACATGGAGCGCGACCCCGAACGGCGCGGCTGGTGGTGCGCCGACGTGCCCGCCGAGCACGGTTCGCGCTACGCCTTCGGGCTGGACGGGGGCCCGCCGCGGCCCGATCCCCGCTCCCGCCGCCAGCCGGACGGGCCGGAGGACCCGAGCGCGGTCGTCGACCACGAGCGGTTCGCCTGGGCCCAGGAGTGGGCGGGCCGCCCGCTGCCGGGCGCGGTCCTCTACGAGCTGCACGTGGGCACCTTCACCACCGCCGGCACCTTCGACGCGGCGATCGAACACCTGCCGCACCTGGCCGAGTTGGGGATCACTCACATCGAGCTGATGCCGCTCTGCCCGTTCCCCGGAACGCACGGCTGGGGGTACGAGGGGGTGTCGCTGTGGGCGGTGCACGAGCCCTACGGCGGCCCCGACGGGCTGAAGCGCTTCGTGGACGCCGCGCACGGCCACGGGCTCGGGGTGGTGCTGGACGTCGTCCACAACCACCTCGGGCCCTCGGGCAACCACCTGCCGGCCTTCGGCCCGTACTTCACCGACCGCCACCACACCCCGTGGGGCGACGCCGTGAACCTCGACGCCCCCGGCTCCGACGAGGTACGCGACTTCCTGGTCGGCAGCGCCCTGGCGTGGCTGCGCGACTACCGCCTCGACGGGTTGCGGCTGGACGCCGTCCACGCCCTCGTCGACACCCGCGCGGTGCACCTGCTCGAGGAGCTGTCCGGCGCGGTCGACGCGCTGGCGGCCGCGGTCGGCCGTCCGCTCTTCCTGATCGCCGAGTCGGACCGCAACGACCCGCGCACCACCGACCCGCGCGAGGCCGGCGGCATGGGCGTGCACGCCCAGTGGAACGACGACTTCCACCACGCCCTGCACGCCGCCGTCACAGGCGAGTCCCAGGCCTACTACGCCGACTTCGCGCACTCGCCGGTGACCGCCGTGGCCAAGACGCTGCGCCGGGTCTTCTTCCACGACGGCACCCGTTCGGGTTTCCGCGGCCGCGCCCACGGCCGTCCCGTCGACCTGACGACCACCCCGGGCCACCGCTTCCTCGCCTACACCCAGACCCACGACCAGATCGGCAACCGCGCCACGGGCGACCGCCTGGGCGCGAGCGTCCCCGCGGGGCTGCTCGCCGCGGCCGCCGCGCTCGTGCTCACCTCCCCGTACACGCCGATGCTCTTCATGGGCGAGGAGTGGGGTGCCCGCACGCCCTGGCAGTTCTTCACCGACCACGACGACCCCGAGCTCGCCGCCGCCATCACCCGGGGCCGCCGCCGCGAGTTCGCCGAGCACGGCTGGAAGGCCGAGGACATCCCCGACCCGCAGGACCCGGCGACCCGCCTGCGCTCCTGCCTGGACTGGTCCGAGCAGGCCCGGGAGCCGCACGCGGAGCTGCTCGCCTGGTACCGGCGGCTGATCGCGCTGCGCCACGCCGAGCCCGAGCTGACCGACCCGGCCCTGGACGCCGTCCACGTCACCGTGGGCGGCCACACCCTGCGGCTGGACCGCGGTCGCTTCCGGATCGCGGTCAACTTCTCCCCCGAGGAGGCGCTGGTCGCCCTGCACCACCCGGGCCGCGCCGACCCGAGGGGCTACGTCCCGGTCGCGGCCTGGCGTCCCTGCCCGCCGCCCGCCGACACCGGCTGCCTCCACCTGCCCGGCCACTCGGTCGCGGTGCTCCGTGAGCGCTGATTACCCTGAACGGGTGACGACCGACGACGAGCCCCGCGCGATCTGCGTCCACTGCGGCGACCCGACCGAGCACCCCGACTCCCAGCCGGGTGCGACCCTCTGCCCGGTCTGCGCCTGGCACGAGGCCCAGCGCACGGCCTGCAGCGGCTGAGCCGCCCCGCGGCCGGTCAGTCCTCCAGCAGCTGCTTGCGGGCGGCCTCGACGTCGAAGGAGGCCGGCGGGCACACCGGGTCGATCAGGTCGAGGTGCTCCATCAGCAGCCGCCCGACGGCCCAGTTCCGGTACCACTTGCGGTCCGCGGGGACGACGTACCAGGGCGCGGCCTCCGTGGAGCAGCGGCCGAGCACGTCCTCGTACGCCTGCTGGTAGGAGGCCCACCTCGCCCGGTCCTCCAGGTCGGCGGGGCCGAACTTCCAGTGCTTGCAGGGGTTGTCCAGCCGGGCCAGCAGGCGGGTGCGCTGCTCGTCGCGGCTGATGTGCAGGAAGACCTTGACGACGCTGACGCCGTCGTCGGCGAGCGAGGCCTCGAAGGAGTTGATGGTCTCGCAGCGCTCCTCCCACAGCGAGAGCGGCGCACGGCCCCGGACCCGGGGGACGAGCACGTCCTCGTAGTGGGAGCGGTCGAAGACGCCTATCCGCCCGGGACCGGGCATGGCGCGCTCGATCCGCCAGAGGAAGTGGTGCGCCTTCTCCTCCGCCGTGGGGGCCTTGAAGGCGGTGATGCGGCATCCCGCGGGGTCGAGCAGGCTCGCCAGGTGCCGCACCGACCCGCCCTTGCCCGCGGTGTCCATGCCCTGGAGGACGACGAGGACGGAACGCGGGTCGCCGGCCGTGCTCTGCGCGAAGAGCCGCTCCTGCAGCGCCGTGATCCGGTCCCTGGCGTACGGCACGCCCTCCAGCGCCTCGGTCTTGCCCGCCGGGCCGCCCGGCGTGCCCCGCGGGTCGTGCGACCGCAGCCGCACGGGACCGCCGCCGGACGGGACGCGCAGCTTCGCGCGCAGCCCTGCCGTGCTGCCGGATCCGGACTTCGGGCTGTTCCTCGTCACCGCGCCTCCCTCCGTGACGACGGCCCCCGCGGGCGCCCGGGTGGTTGGTCCGATGGTGCGACGGATCAGCCGTGGCCGCCAGCGCGGCCCCAGGGGCCCGTGACGGCGAAGGTGGTCCCGGGGTTGTAGCAGTTCACGTACATGGTCCGGCCGTCCGGCGCGAAGGTGACCCCGGCGAACTCGCCCCATTCGGGGGCGTCGGCGGTGCCGATGTTCTGGCGGCCGCGCGCCATCGCGTACACCTCGCCGCGCCGGGAGACGCCGTAGACGTGCTGGGCGCCCCCGCCGTCCTCGCAGACCATCAGGCCGCCCTGCGGGGCGAGGGCGATGTTGTCCGGGGACTCGCCCGGCAGCTGCACGTCGGTCGCGGGCCCGAAGACCACGACGAGGGTCAGCCGCCGCCTGGCCGGGTCGTAGCGCCAGACCTGGCCGAAGTGGGTGGCCGCCGAGCCCTCGGCGGCACGCGCGAAGCTGGAGACGAAGTAGACGCTGGTGCCGCCCCAGTAGCAGCCCTCCAGTTTCTGGGCGTGCGTGATCCCGCGCGGCCCGAAGTCCTGCTGCCGCAGCGGGGTCTCCTTCGCCAGGGGATCGGGCACGCGCGCCCATTCGATCCCGTCGAAGCAGGCACCGGTCTCCTGCACCGCCGACAGGTCGGGCACACCCGGCACGCGCATGGCCTCCAGGGTGCCGCCGGCCCGCAGGGATCCGCGGCCGCCGAGGGGCTTGCGCGGATGGAAGCGGTAGAACATGCCGAAGGGGGCCTGGAAGGCGTCCTCCGTCTCGTACACGGTGCCGTCGCGGGGGTCGACGGCGACGGCCTCGTGCTGAAAGCGGCCCATGGCCGTCAGCGGCTCGGCGCCGGTGCTCCGCGGGTCGTGGGGGTCCACCTCGAAGATGAAGCCGTGGTCCTTGGCGTAGCCGCCGGTACCGGCCTTGTCCTCGTTCTCCTCGCAGGTCAGCCAGGTGCGCCACGGGGTCGGTCCACCCGCGCAGTTCACGGCGGTACCGGCGATGGCCACCCGTTCCGAGGTGACCGCGCCGCCCCGGTCGAGGGCGAGGACGGTGCAGCCGCCCTTGGCCGCGGGGTCGTAGACCAGCCCGTCGACCAGGGGGACGGCAGCGGTGGCGGTGGCGCGGTTCTCGTGGTTGCGGACGAGGCGCGCCCCGTCGCCGCGGCGGGCGGGGAAGGCGGCCATGCCGTCGAAGTTCCCGGGCACCGCTCCCTCGCCGGAGCTCAGTGCGTCGCCCTGGCGGGACAGCACGCGGTAGCGGAATCCGCGGGGAAGGTCGAGGAGGCCGTCGGGATCGGGCACGAGGGGGCCGTACCCGCCGGCTCCCGCGGCGAACGCCGTGCCGGCGAACACCTCCGAGACGCTTCCGGAGAAGGCGATGCCGGCGCCCAACGCACCGGTCCTCGCGATGATCTGACGTCTGGTCACGGACATGGGTCACTCTCCCTGCTGGCGGACAGGCGATTGACCCGAGTGTGTCTAGCACGGCTCCTGACGCGGGGGGAACACGGCACCTCACCCCCCGGCCCCCGCTCCGTATGCTCCGCGGCCCCTCTTGGGGCGCGGCCGGGGCCGCGGCTCAGGAACCGTCCGGGGCGGCCGGCCGCCCGGCGTCGCGGGCGAGGGCGGTGAGGCGGGAGATGGCCCGGAAGTACTTCTTGCGGTAGCCGCCGGTGAGCATCTCCTCGCCGAAGATGCGGTCGAAGGGCTCTCCGGAGGTCATGACGGGGACCTCGCGGTCGTAGAGCCGGTCGGCCAGGACGACCAGGCGCAGTGCGGTGGCCTGGTCCTCCACCGGGCGGACGCCGCGCAGGAAGACCGCCTCGACGCCGTCGCACAACGCGCCGTAGCGGCTGGGGTGGACCCGGGCGAGGTGGGCGAGGAGGGCGCCGAAGTCGTCCAGGGAGGCGCCGGGGGTGCGGCCCGCGGCGGCGGTGACCTCCTCGTCGGCGTACGGCGCCGGGGCCTCGGGCAGGCCGCGGTGGCGGTAGTCCTCGCCGTCGATGCGCAGCGATCGGAAGCGGGCGGACAGGCCCTGGATCTCGCGCATGAAGTCGGCGGCGGCGAACCGGCCCTCGCCGAGCCTGCCGGGCAGGGTGTTGGAGGTCGCGGCCAGTCTCACCCCGGCGCCGGCCAGTCTGCCCAGCAGGGTCGAGACGAGCACGGTGTCGCCGGGGTCGTCGAGTTCGAACTCGTCGATGCAGACCAGCCGGTGCCCGCTGAGCGCCTGCACGGCCTGCTGGAAGCCGAGGGCGCCGACGAGGTTGGTGAGCTCCACGAAGGTGCCGAAGGCCTTCTGCTCGGGCGGCGCGGGCGTGGCGTGCCAGAGCGAGGCGAGCAGATGGGTCTTGCCCACTCCGTAGCCGCCGTCGAGGTAGACCCCGCCGGGGCCGGCCGGGGCCGCCGGCGCGGCCTGGCGCCGGAACCAGCGCCTGCGTCCGGCGTCGTCGGGGGCGCCCAGCCCCTCCGCGAAGGCCCGCAGCGTGCCGACGGCCTCGGACTGGCTCGGCTGCTTCGGGTCGGGGAGGTAGTTGTCGAACCGTACGGAGTCGAAGCGCGGCGGCGGGACCATCTCCGCCACCAGCCGGTCCACCGGGACGTGCGGCTCGCGTCCGCTCAGCGACACGGGCGGCGTCCCGCCGGGTATCGGGCTGGATTCTTGCGCTGCGGCGAAGGACGAGGACACAGCACTCCAGCCTAGTGCCTCGCCGGCGGTCCCCTCGCCGCCGTGTGGCCGGTCCCACTGCGCGCGGGCCGTGGAAGACTGCAGCCATGCGCCGCCTCTTCCCCGCCCCCGCACCCGCCGAGACCCCGGACGGCCCGGAGGCCCTGGACACCCCGGAGGCGCTGGCCGACGCGTACGCGTACCCGGCCGGCGGCACGCCCTGGCTGCGGGCGAACATGGTCTCGTCGCTGGACGGCGCGGCCCGGCACGACGGGCGCTCCCAGCCGCTGTCCTCGGACGCCGACATGCGGGTCTTCGGGGTGCTGCGGGCCCTGGCCGACGTCGTGGTCGTCGGCGCGGAGACGGTGCGCCAGGAGGGTTACCGCCCGGCCCGCGCCCGGGAGGCCTTCGCGGACCGCAGGACCGCGGCGGGGCAGGGCCCGGCCGCCACGATCGCCGTGGTGAGCGCACGGCTCGACCTGGACTTCGCGCTGCCCCTGTTCACCGAGCCGCTGGTGCCGACGCTCCTGCTGACCGGCGAGGACGCCCCGGCCGACCGGGTCGCGGCGGCCGAGAAGGCGGGGGCGCGGGTCGTCAGGGCCGGCTCGGGCGCGGGCGTGGAGCCGGCGCGCGTGGTGCGCGAGCTCGCCGCGCTCGGGCTGCGCCGGATGCTGACCGAGGGCGGCCCGCGGCTGCTCGCCCAGTTCGCCGCGGCCGGGGTGGTCGACGAGCTGTGCCTGACGATCGCGCCGCTGCTGACCGCCGGGGACGCCATGCGCATCATGAACGGCCCCGGCATCACCGACCCCGTCCGTTACACCCCGCTGTCGATCCTGGAGGAGGACGGCTTCCTGTTCACCCGCTACGTACGTGGCTGACCGGCCCGGCACGACCGGGACCGGCCGCCCGGTGCCACCGGCCTCACCCGGATGGCGCCGATTGCCCGCCCGCGCACGTCCGCGTGCCACGGCGCGGGAAAAGATGACCCCGCGTGCCCCGCGCCCGGCGGGGCAGGATGGTTTCCGTGGCAGGCCCGACGGCCCGCGAGAGAGAAGGACGCGTCCGTGTTCACGACCGTACTCATGATCGAGCAGCCGCTCGTCCCCGCCGACGTGGAACTGGTCACCACGCTCCACGGCGACGAGCCCGTGTCCTTCGTCGTCCTCATGCAGCCCCGCGGCGACCAGGACCGGCTGCTGCGGGCCATCGACGACGTCGCCCTGGGTGAACTGGACAAGGCCGTCCACGAACGCGACCGCCCGGAGGGCGACCAGGCACTGCTGCCGGCCGAGCGCGCGCTGAACCACAGCCTGACGGCACTGCGCGACGCGGGCTGCGAGGCGGTGGGCGAGGTGGTCGAGCGGCACCCCATCGAGCTGATGAGGTCGGTGGTCGAGCAGACCCACGCCGACGAGGTGATCGTGCTGACCGCCCCGCACCTGGTGGAGGAGTTCTTCCACCGCGACTGGACGTCCCGGGCCCGGCACAAGGTCGGCGTGCCGGTGCTGAAGCTGTTCGCGCACAACGCCGAGGACTGAGCGGACGCCGTGCCTCCGACTGGTGGAAGAATCGGGCACGGCCGACAACCGACCCAGTGAGTTCCAGGGAGCACCGCGCATGAGCCCCACCCTTCCCCCCGGCATGGACCGACCTCACTTCATCGGGATCGGCGGGGCCGGGATGTCGGGCATCGCGAAGATCCTGACCCAGCGCGGTGCCGTCGTCGCGGGCAGCGACGCGAAGGACTCCGGCACCACGGACGCGCTGCGCGAGCTGGGCACGACCGTCCACATCGGTCACTCGGTGGCCCACCTCGCGCCGGACACGACCTGTGTGGTCGTCTCCAGCGCCATCCGTGACGACAACCCGGAGCTGGTCGCGGCCCGCGAGCGCGGCGTCCCGGTGGTGCACCGCTCGGACGCGCTGGCGGCGCTGATGACGGGCTCGCGCCCGATCGCGGTGGCCGGCACGCACGGCAAGACCACCACCACCTCCATGCTCGCGGTGAGCCTGTCCGCGCTGGGCCTCGACCCGTCGTACGCCATCGGCGGCGACCTGGACACGCCCGGCTCCAACGCCCACCACGGCACCGGCGAGATCTTCGTGGCGGAGGCGGACGAGAGCGACCGCAGCTTCCAGAAGTACGACCCCGAGGTCGCGATCGTGCTCAACGTGGAGATCGACCACCACGCGAACTACGCGTCGATGGACGAGATCCACGAGTCGTTCGAGGTCTTCGTCGGCAAGATCGTCCCGGGCGGCACCCTGGTCGTCGGCGAGCACCCCGGGGCCCGGGAGCTGGCCGACCGGGTGGCCGGCCGCGAGGGGCTGAACGTCGTGCGCGTCGGCGAGGACGCGGAGGCCGACGTGCGCATCCTGCGGATCGCCCCGCACGGGATGTCCAGCGAGGTCACCGTCCGTCTCGGCGGCGAGGAGCACGTCTTCACCGTCTCCGTGCCCGGCCGGCACTACGCCCACAACGCGGTCGCCGCCCTCGCCGCGGGCGTCGCGCTGGACGTCCCGGCGGACGGCCTGGCGAAGGCCCTCGGCACCTACACCGGGGTGAAGCGACGGCTGCAGCTGAGGGGCACCGCCGCGGGCGTCCAGGTCATCGACTCCTACGCGCACCACCCCACCGAGATGACCGCCGACCTGCAGGCCCTGCGCGAGGCGGCCGGCGACCGGCGCCTCGTCGTGGTCTTCCAGCCGCACCTGTTCAGCCGCACCCAGCAGCTGGGCCTCGAGATGGGCCGGGCCCTGGCGCTGGCCGACGCCTCGGTGGTGCTGGACATCTACCCGGCCCGCGAGGACCCGATCCCCGGCATCACGAGCGGCCTGATCATCGACGCGGCGGCCGCCGCTGGCGCCGACGTCACCGCCGAGCACGACAAGGAAGCGGTCCCCGAGGTCGTCGCCGGAATGGCCAAGCCCGGTGACCTTGTTCTCACCATGGGCGCGGGAGACGTGACCGATCTCGGTCCGCGCATCCTTGCGCGCCTGGAGAACTGAGGAGAGGGAGGACCATGGCGTACGAAGTCGACAAGTCCGAGGAGCAGTGGCGTCAGGAGCTGACGCCGCAGGAGTACGCGGTCCTGCGCCAGGCCGGCACGGAGCGTCCCTTCACGGGTGAGTACACCGACACCAAGACCCGGGGCGTCTACTCGTGCCGCGCCTGCGGCGCCGAACTGTTCACCTCGGACACGAAGTTCGAGTCGCACTGCGGCTGGCCGTCCTTCTACGACCCGAAGGACAGCAAGGCCGTCGAGCTGATCGAGGACCGCTCGATGGGCATGACCCGTACCGAGGTCCGCTGCACCCGCTGCGGCTCGCACCTGGGACACGTCTTCGAGGGCGAGGGCTACGACACCCCGACGGACCAGCGCTACTGCATCAACTCGATCTCGCTGCGACTGGCCCCCGTGGGGGACTGATCACGAAATCCGACGGATAGGCCCCCCGCGTGGGGCCCGCGCGCCACGCGGGGCGCGTCCGTCGACTCCCCGCCCACCGGGTGGCAACGTGGCGCGGCATGGAACACCACGTACGGGCCAGGTTGCTGCTGGCCAGCGCCACCATGCTCTTCGTCGAACTGGCGCTGATCCGGTGGGCGGGGGCGAACGTCGTCCATCTGAGCTACTTCTCCAACTTCATCCTGCTCGGTTCGTTCCTGGGCATCGGGCTGGGCTTCCTCATCGGGGCGGAACGCGGTCAGTGGCTCAAGCGGTGGGCGCCGCTGCCGCTGGCGGTGCTGGTGGTGCTGGTACGGGAGTTCCCGGTCCAGGTGCGGCAGAGCAGCGGCGACATCATCTACTTCACGGCGGTCAAGACCACCGGGCTGCCGCAGTGGGTGACGCTGCCGGTGCTCTTCCTGCTGGTCGCGGTCGCCATGATGGCGATCGGCAAGATCACCGCCGATCTGTTCCGGCAGCTGCCGTCGCTGGAGGCCTACCGCTGGGACCTGCTCGGTTCGCTGACCGGTTCGGTGGCCTTCGCGGGGCTGTCGTGGCTGCGCGCGCCCTCGCTGGTGTGGGGGCTGGTCGCCGCGGCGGCGCTGTTCGTGCTCGGCGGCCGGCGGAACACGCTGCGGTACGCGCTGCCGCTGGCCGCGATGGTGCTGACGCTGCTCTTCGAGTCGCTGGCGCCGGGGGTGTCGTGGTCGCCGTACTACAAGATCGAGCTGACCCGCCCCGAGCCGGGCACCAGCTCGCGGACGTACAAGATCGCCGCAAACGGCGTTCCGCACCAGAGCATCGCGCCGCTGCAGGTGCTGCAGCAGCCCAATTCGCCGTACGAGGAGGCCTACCGGGAGACCCCCGGCAATCCGCACCGCAAGGTGCTGGTGATCGGCGCGGGCAACGGCAACGACGTGGCCGTCGCGCTGGCCAACGGCGCGCAGCACGTGGACGCCGTCGAGATCGACCCGCGGCTGCAGGAGATCGGGGCGCAGCTGCACCCCGCGCGGCCGTACGAGAACCCGCGGGTGCACGTCCACATCAACGACGGCCGGGCCTTCCTGGAGCGGACGGACACGAAGTACGACCTGATCGTGCTGGCCCTGCCGGACTCGCTCACGCTGGTGTCGGGGGCGAGCAACCTGCGGCTGGAGAGCTATCTCTTCACCAAGCAGGCCTTCGAGTCGGCGCGTGACCACCTCGCGCCCGGCGGCGCGTTCGCCATGTACAACTACTACCGGCAGCAATGGCTGATCGACCGCTTCGCCGGGAGCCTGGACCAGGTCTTCGGGCACGCGCCGTGCATGACGGAGTACAGCAAGCGCGCCGCGGTCCTGGTGGCCGGGCTGACGCCGGCGGACCAGCGCTGCGGGAAGGCCTGGCAGGCCTCCGGGGCGGTGCCCCCGCCCGCCGACGACGACCACCCCTTCCCGTACCTGCTGAACCGCACCGTGCCGAGCCTCTACCTCGGCGCGCTCGGACTGATCCTGCTGGTCACCGTGATCTCGGTGCGGCTGGCCGGGGTGCGGCTGCGCGGGACGCTGCGCTACGCCGACATGTTCCTGATGGGCGCGGCCTTCCTGCTGCTGGAGACGAAGAACGTCATCGGCTTCGCGCTGTACTTCGGCACCACCTGGCTGGTGAACGCGCTGGTCTTCATCGGGGTGCTGCTGGCGGTGCTGGCCGCCGTCGAGGTGCGGCGCCGCATGCGCCGGCTCAACCAGACGGCGCTGCAGATCCTGCTCTTCGTCACGCTCGCCGTCGGCTGGCTCGTCCCGGTGCAGGCCGTGCTGTCGCTGCCCTTCGCGGCACGCCTGGCGGCAGCCGTCGCGCTGGCCTTCGCGCCGATCTTCTGCGCCAACCTGATCTTCTCCGACCGCCTCGCCAGGTCACCGGACCCGACCTCCGCCTTCGGCGCCAACCTGCTGGGCGCCCTGACGGGCGGTGCCCTGGAGTACCTGGCGCTGCTCACCGGCTACCGGGCGCTGCTGATCCTGGTCGCGGTGCTGTACGCCGGGGCCTGCGTGGCGATGCGGCTGTCCGGCGGCGGCGGTCCCGGGGACGGCGCGGACGGCGCGGGGAAGGGCGGGCAGGACGTGGCGGCGCAGGGGAACCGTCTGGTGCGCGAGGGGCCCGCTGCAGCACCATGACGGGATGCTGAGCGTCCTGCTGCCCTTCCTCGGTGCCTGCACCCTCGTCGCCGCGGCCCCCGGGCCGAGCACGGTGCTGATCATCAGGCACTCCCTGCGCAGCCGCCGGGCCGGCTTCGCGACCGTCCTCGGCAACGAGACCGGTGTGTTCGTCTGGGGCCTGTGCGCCGCCTTCGGGCTCACCGCGCTCCTGGCGGCCTCCCAGCTCGCCTACGACGCCGTACGGATCGTCGGCGCCGCGGTCCTGGTCTGGTTCGGCGTGCAGGCGCTGCGTGCCGCCCGCCGCGGCGCGGACCCCGGGCGGGCCGCGGCGGGTGAGGACGTGACGGTGACCCCGTGGGCGGCCTACCGCGCGGGGCTCGGGATGAACCTGGCCAATCCCAAGGCGGCGGTCTTCGCGATGTCCTTCCTGCCGCAGTTCGTGCCCTCGGGCGCGCCCCAGCTCCCCGCCATGGTCGGGCTCGCGGCGCTGTGGGCGGTCTACGAGGTCGGCTACTACGGGGCGTACGTCTGGTTCGTCGACCGCCTGAGGTCGGTGTTCGGCCGCGCCGCGGTGCGGCGCCGTCTGGAGGCGGTGTCCGGCACGGTGCTGGTGGCGCTGGGTGTCCGGATGGCGCTGGAGGGCTGAGCGTCCCCCGTACCCGCCCGGGCCCCTCAGCCGCGGCGGCCGCTGAGCGTCGCCGCGAGCCAGGTGGCGCCGCAGGCGGCGAACGCCGCCAGCAGGAGCGGCGCCGGCGGGAACGGGACGACGCCGGTACGGGAACCGGTGACGAGCCCGGTGACCGCGGCGTTGGCGGGCGATCCGGCGGCCACGAGGACCAGGACCGCGGTGAGGGCCGTGACGGGCACCGCCCATCCGGGGCGGAGCAGCACCGGGGGGTTGGTGAGGGCGCCGACGGCGGTGCCGAGCAGCGCGGTCACCAGGGCGGCCAGGAGACCGGCCGCGGCCGCCGGGACGACCGGTACGGCCTTCAGGTGGTCCGTGGTGTGCGGGTCGGCGACGGCGACGACCACGGCGGTGCTCACCGCGCCCAGGACCACCGAGCACAGCAGCGCCGCCAGGACGCCCGCCGTGTGGGCCCGCCCCGGTCCGGTGGCGGCCGCCACACAGGCACGTGCGGCCGGCGGCTCCGCCGTCACGCTGACCCGCACCAGCCAGGCCGCGGCCGGGAGCAGCGCGGCGGCGCTCCAGCCGAGGGAGTCCAGCAGCGGTCGCGGCCCCGCGGCGAGACCGATCGCCATGACGGCCAGGTGCAGCAGCAGCGGCGGCAGCCAGCGGAAGGACCGCAGGAGCAGGGCGGTCCGGTAGTGCAGGGTCGCGGTCATGCGGGCTCCGTGGGCGGCTGCGCGGGACGTACCGAGCGGATGTGCCAGGGCGGGGCCGCGGCGAGCAGCCGCCGCAGGACGGCGTCGGACTCGGCGGCCGGGACGGTCACCTGCAGCGTGCCGGGCGCGGCGGGCTCGTACGCGAGCCCGGCCGGCGGCACCCCGCCGCCGGTGGCCTCGATGACGACGCGCGGCCCGCCGGCGGCGTCCGGCGGCACCGGCACGAGCCGGGCGTCCTGGACGCGGTGGGCCGCCGTGGTGTCGGCGGCCAGCCGGCGCGGGTCGTGGTCGACGAAGACGACGGTGCCGCCGGCGGCGCTCCGGGCGCGCACGGCGTCATCGAGGACGGCGCGTGCGTCCTCGTCGAGCCCGGTCCACGCCTCGTCGAGGACGAGGAGTTCGGGCTCGGCCACCAGTGCCTGGGCGACCGCCACCTTCTGGCAGGTGCCCTTGGACAGCTGGGCGAGCGGGGTACGGGCGTACCCCGCGATGCCGAAGCACTCCAGCCAGCGCTCGGCCCGCCGGGCGGCGGTGCGGCCGCCGAGCCCGTGCACCCGCCCGAGGTGCACGAGGTAGCCGTGCGCGTCGAAGGGCAGCGCCGGCGGGAAGCGCTCGGGCACGTACGCGGTGCGCGGGCGTCCGCTGACCCGGCCCGTGGTGGGGCGGTCGATGCCGGCGAGGATCCGCAGGACCGTGGACTTGCCGCTGCCGTTCGCCCCCTCGACGCGCAGCACCTGTCCCCCGGGCACGTCGAGGTCGACCCCTCGCAGCACCCAGGGCCCGCGCGCCCCGTACCGGCGGCCGACCGCCTCCAGCCGCACGTCAGTTGGAGGGCTGGTGAGGTGTGGACTCGCTGGGCCGGACGATCACGAAGCCCTCCCCCTGCAGCATCAGCTGCACGGCCTCGCCCGAGCCGCCGCGCAGCATCGAGCCGAAGCTCTGCGAGCGGTGCAGGGAGGTCTGCAGCTGCGCGCTCCAGCCGACGACGGCGTCGGTGTCGACGTAGACCGGGGCCTGCGGGGTGACCGGGATGACGATCGGGTTGCCCTCGCACATGACGCCGAGGCGGCCGTGCCCGGTGAAGACGCTGTTGAACAGGCCGCCGCCGGCCATCCCGGCACCCTTCACGACCTTTATCTCGTAGGAGAGGGTCGAGTCGAAGACCAGCACGTTGCGGCCGTTGACGGTGAGGCTGTCGCCCGGGTCGAGGTCGACGACGAAGCAGTTGGCGGCCTCGTGCGCGAACCAGGCCTCGCCCTGGCCGCGGACCGACATCAGCGGCAGGCCCTCGCCGGTGAAGGCGCGCTTGAGGAACTTGCCGACGCCCTGGCCCTTCACCTCGAACTGCAGGTTGCCGCGGAAGGCGATCATCGAGCCCTGGCGGGCCAGGCACTCGCCGTTCACCGCGTACTTGATCGACTTGGCGTTCTGGAGGGTCATGCCGGGCTCGGTGGCCGGCTGCGCCGTGTTCTCGGTCGCGAAGAGGTCGCTGTGCACCCCGGCATCCTGGCCCGGAGGGATCGGCTCCGACAAGCTCTTCCGGGGTCGGGTGGCAGACTGTCGAGGTGACAACCGATCCTCGTGACGCCGCACCCCAGTTCGTCCTGCCCCTGGTCGTCCGCATCGAGCGGGCCGCCCCGCCGGCGCGCACCGACGCACTGGAGACGGCCGCCCGCGCCGTGCTCCTGCTGCGCTCCGACGAGCGCGCCACCCTCGCGGACGGGGAGTGGGCCGAGGCGGTACGCGGCTGGGAGGACGCCCGCATCCGCAAGGTCGTACGGCGGGCGCGCGGCGCCGAGTGGCGGCGGGCCGAGACGCTTCCCGGCATCACGGTCACCGGCAAGTCCGCCGAGATCCGCGTCTTCCCGCCGGTGCCGCTGGACGGCTGGCCCAAGGACCTGGCGCGGCTGCAGGTGTCCGGGACGGAACTGGAGGACCCGGAGCCGCCCGTGGCGCCGGAGGGCGGGACGCCGGTGCTCTGGCTCAACCCGGGGGTGCAGATGTCGGCCGGCAAGGCCATGGCGCAGGCCGGGCACGGCGCCCAGCTCGCCTGGCTCGCGCTGTCCGCCGCCGAGCGCGCGCACTGGCGCGACACCGGTTTCCCGCTGGCGGTGCGCACGGCGCCGCAGGACCGCTGGGAGGCGCTCACCGCCTCCGGGCTGCCCGTGGTGCGCGACGCGGGGTTCACCGAGATCGCCCCGGGGTCGTGCACCGTCGTGGCGGACCATCCCGCGCTGCGCCGCTGAGGCCGCAGGCTCGGGGCCCCAAGCTCAAATCAAGCTCTGAAACCCGCCTCCCCGGGGTTCACCGGCCCCGCGCCGGGCGAGAACCCCCGCAGGAGGAAGGGGGGCGCATGGAGCACTCGTATCTGGGCACGGGCATCGGCTGGCGGCCGGAGATCGCGGCGGCGGTCGAGGCGCTCGCGGAGGCCGGCCGCGTCGACTGGGTCGAGGCGGTCGCCGAGAACGTCTGCCCCGGCGCTCTGCCCGACTCCCTGCTGCGACTGCGCGAGCGCGGTGTCACGGTCGTCCCGCACGGAGTCTCGCTCGGCCTCGGGGGCGCCGAGCGGCCCGGCGCGGACCGGCTGGCCGCGCTCGCGCAGCGCGCGCAGGCGCTGGGCGCGCCGCTGGTCACCGAGCACATCGCCTTCGTCCGCGGCGGCGGGGAGCTGACCGGCTCGGCGCGCCTGGAGGCGGGGCACCTGCTGCCCGTGCCGCGGACCCGGGACGCGCTGGACGTGCTGTGCGAGAACGTGCGCATCGCGCAGGACGCGCTGCCGGTGCCGCTCGCGCTGGAGAACATCGCGGCACTGGTGGCCTGGCCCGACGAGGAGATGAGCGAGGGCGCCTTCCTCGCCGAGCTCGTCGAGCGGACCGGGGTACGTCTGCTGATCGACGTCGCCAACCTGCACACGAACCACGTCAACCGCGGTGAGGACCCCCTCGCGGCGCTCGACGCGCTGCCGGTGCACGCGATCGCCTACGTCCATGTGGCGGGCGGTTTCGAGAAGGACGGCGTGTGGCACGACAGCCACGCGCATCCCGTCCCCGAGGCAGTCCTGGAGGTGCTGGCGGCGCTGTACGAGCGGGCCTGCCCGCCCGGTGTGCTGCTGGAGCGCGACGACGACTTCCCCTCGGACGGGGAGCTGGCCGGCGAACTGGCCGCGATACGCCGCGTGGTGGACGCCGGAACCGGCGTGCGCCCGGAGGTGCCGCCGGACGTGCCCGGCAGGGCCGCCGCGGCGCCCGGGGCGTCCGGGGCGGCCGGGGCGTCCGGGGCGGCCCGCCAGCGCCTCGCGCTCCGCCAGACCGCGCTGCTGTCCGCACTCGTGGCCGGGACACCGGTGCCGGAGGGCTTCGACCGGACCCGGATCGGCGTGCAGAGCCGCGCGCTGGCCGCCAAGCGCGCGGGCGTCGTCGCCAAGGTGGCGCCCGAACTGCCGGAGATCCTGGGGGCCGCGTACCGCCCGGCGTTCCTGCGCTACGCCGTCGTGCGGCCGTTCGCGGGCGGCTACCGCCGCGACGCCCTGGACTTCGCCGCATACGTCCTCGACGGCCGGGGCGGAACGCACGGTCCCACGGTCACGCGGCAGTTGGCCGCGTGGTGGCGGGAACGGTCGGGCCCGGCACCGCTCCCGGCCCGCAGGCCGCGGCTGCGCGGAAGGGTTTTTCCAGGGCCGCGACAGCCCTCACACGTATTCATACGTATGCGGGACACGCTCCGTTCAAAGCTGCCATAATCTTTTTCAAGAGGCCTCCGACCTGCGGCGGAAATGGCGGCGGGGGTCATCGGGCGCGAAAAGGCAACAACGTATCAAGGTCCGGGCCGCGATTCATGGAATTCGCGAATACGTGACTGTTCCTCGCCTTGGACGGTTCAAACGCACTAACGTGCGGTCCCATGCGATCCACCCGTTACGCCACCGGACTCAGCCTCGTGGTCGGGGCTCTCGTGGTCACCCTCGCCGCACTGGCCTACCCCGTCATGTCCGGGCTGAACAGCCCGGCCGTGACCGCGGCCGGCGCCCAGACCGTGTCCACGCAGTACGGTCCGCTCACCCAGCTGGACCGCACCTTCGTCACCAAGGTCCGACTGGCCGGCTTGTGGGAGTTCCCCGCCGGGCAGATGGGCCTGCAGAAGGGGACGACACCCGCGGTCAAGCGCGCGGGGCAGCACCTCATCGACGGGCACACGAGCCTCGACGCCACGTGCCGTACGATCGCGCCCCAATTGGGCATCACCCTTCCCAACCAGCCCACACAGCAGCAAATGGGCTTTCTGGCCACCATGTCATCGGCGAGCGGGCAGGATTTCGACCAGAAGTTCGCGAATATCCTGAGGCTCGCCCACGGCCAGGTGTTCTCGGTCGTGGCCCAGGTGCGTGCCACCACCCGCAATTCGCTGGTACGGGAACTGGCCGACCAGGCGAACGCGACGGTGCTCGACCACATCACCGTTCTGGAGAAGACCGGGATGGTCAACTTCGACCAGGTCGCCGTGGACACGACCGCCAGCCCCACCAACCCCGCAGCGGCGGTGCCGGTCTCGCCTGCCCCCGGTGAGCCGACCCTCATCGTCACCCCCTCCCCGACGTACTCACTTCCCCCAGCGGCCTCATCCCCCCAGCCGTCGCAGTAGAAATGAGCGATCCCATGCCCACACGACAACACATGAACCACCGGCGCAGGTTGAGCACCAAGCAACTCGTGCTGATAGCCGTGCTGGCACTGCTCGGCTCCGGCGGAACCTTCGCCCTGGTCACCGGATCGGCCTCGGCACACTGGCGGTCCAACTCCGGCCACTCGGGCGGCTGGCAGAGCCCGAGCCCGGGGAACAGCACCAAGGCGGACAACGGGGGCCAGAACAACGGCGGCCAGAACGGCTCCGCGGCTCCCTCCGCGTCCGCCTCGGCCTCGGCGTCCGCGCCCGCCGGCGGCGGCTCGCAGACCAACGGCCCCTCCCGCGAGGACTTCGCCGACATCCGCTCCGTCAAGCCCAACGTCCAGCGGGCGGCGAACCAGCGGGGCGCCTCGCGCGGCACGTTCACGGCCCGCTGCGGCCGCAACGAGAACAAGCACCACAACCCCGACAACTTCATCGTGGCCCCCGGCGTCGCCAACGGCGCGCACCACGTCCACGACTACGTCGGCAACCTGAGCACCGACGGCTTCTCGACGAACGAGTCCCTGGCCGCGGCCGGCACCACCTGCGCCCGCGGGGACAAGTCGACGTACTTCTGGCCGGTCCTTCGCACCCGCTCCGCGAACGACGCGCCGGACGCCGACGGCAACACCGGCACCATCCTGCAGGCGACCTCGGTCCAGCTGGTCTTCGGCGGCAGCCCGACGTCCAAGGTGACGGCGATGCCGTCCACCCTGCGGGTCATCATGGGTGACGCCAAGTCCTTCACCAACGGCGTCGCCAACGCCAAGGCGTCGTGGAGCTGCACGGGCTTCGAGAACCGCCAGCTCACCGACAAGTACCCGCTGTGCCCGCAGGGCAGCCGCGTGGTCCGCACCCTGAACTTCCCCAACTGCTGGGACGGGACGAACGCCGACAGCGCCAACCACCGCACGCACATCGTCTTCGCCGACGGCGCGGGACGGTGCCAGGCCGGCTTCAAGGCCGTGCCCCAGCTGAAGATGCGGCTGACCTACAAGGTCCCGCAGGGTCCGAACTTCGCGCTCGACAGCTTCCCCGAGCAGCTGCACAAGCCGGTCACGGACCACGCGGACTTCGCCAACTTCATGCCGACGCGCCTGATGAACCAGGTCGTGAGCTGCATCAACGGCAACCGCAACTGCGGCTGACGCCGTAGCGCGCACGGCCCCCGCCGGCACCGGTCCGCCCGCCCCGATCCGGGACCCCGCGGGCGGACCTCCTGCGGGGGTCCGCTAGGCCGTGTCGTCAAACGAGCGCCGGCCGCCCGGAGGGCGGGCCCCGCGGTGTCTGGTGCGGTGCATCGCAAGGCGGAGAGTCGTCCTCGTAGTGGGCTACTCGGACGATTCGACAACGCAGCGAGGTGCCGTGCCAGGCGCCGCGGGGCAGGCGGGCGTTTGACGACACGGCCTAGAACTCCCCCATGTGGATGCTCTTCCTGCTCGTGGCCTGGGCCGCGGCGATCGTCTCCTGCACACGCCTGTGCAGGGCGGCGGTCGCCGCGGCCGATCTGCCTGACGGGGCCGCCGCACCGGCCGCCGACCACACGCTCGGGCTCTACGAGATGGCCTTCCTGTCCGGCGGACCGCGCCGGGTCACCGAGCTGACGATGGTCATGATGGGCCGCGAACGCCGTCTGCTGCTCGCCAGGACCGGCTGGGCGACGGTCGTGGACCCCGACGGCCGGGATGCCGTGGAGCGCTCCCTGATCGCCGCCACCGGTCCCGAGGGTCAGGCCCCCGTCCCCTCGATACGCGCGGCGCACGCCACCTCCGACGGCGTCCGCGCGCTGGCGCAGCGGCTCACCGACGCGGGGCTCGCGGTGCCCACGGCGGCCCGGGAGTCGATCTCCGCCGCCATCCGCGAGGTCCGCGCGGCCGCCGCCCTCGTCCTGGTCATGCCCGCGGCCGCGACGACCCTCAGCCCCGCCGACCGGTCGGTGCTGCCGTGGTTCGCGCTCCCCCTGCCGGCCGCCCTCGGCTGCCTGGCCGTCGCGCGCTTCGAGATCCACGCGTACACCCGCTGGGCCGCGCCCGCGGGCCGGGACCTGCTGCGCGCCGTCGACGTCCCCCACGGCCCGGCCCCCGACGACAGCCGGCAGATCCTCACCGCGCTCGCCGTCCGGGGCCCCTCCACCCTCCCCGATCCCGCACTCCGCGCGGCCCTGAGCTGACGCGCCGCGCGGGGCCGGGCGTCAGGCCAGACCCGCCAGCAGCTTGCGGCGGCCGGTGGGGAAGGGCGCCTCATCGCGGACGGGCACACGCGCCTCCAAAGCCCGCAGATGACGCATCAGGTCCACCGATACGGTGCAGTTCGCCCGCACGTCGGGGTCGCCCCACGCCAGCTTGCCGCGGCAGAACCTCCTTGCGCCCGCCCCCGCGCTGCTCGGCCCCGGAGGGCCTCCCAGGCTTCGACCGGCCCGCCGGACTCCGTCCGGAACGCGCCACCCCGGGACAGCCCCCGCGGGGCAGGGCGTCAGGCCAGGCCCGCCACCAGATCCGCCACCGACTTGCGGCGGCCGGTGTAGAACGGCACCTCCTCGCGGACGTGCATACGCGCCTCCGAAGCCCGCAGGTGACGCATCAGGTCCACGATGCGGTGCAGTTCGTCCGACTCGAAGGCCAGGATCCACTCGTAGTCGCCCAGCGAGAACGACGCCACCGTGTTCGCCCGCACGTCCGGGTAACCCCGCGCCATCTTGCCGTGGTCGGCCAGCATGCGGCGGCGGTCCTCGTCGGGCAGGAGGTACCAGTCGTAGGAGCGGACGAAGGGGTAGACGGAGACGTAGTCGCGGGCCGTCTCGTCGGCGAGGAAGGCGGGGATGTGGCTCTTGTTGAACTCCGCCGGGCGGTGCAGTGCCATGTTCGACCACACGGGCTCCAGCCGGCGCCCCAGCAGGGTGCGGCGGAAGCGGTTGTAGGCGTCCTGGAGGGCGTCCGCGGTCTCGGAGTGCCACCAGATCATGACGTCCGCGTCGGCGCGCAGCCCGGACAGGTCGTACGTGCCGCGGACCGTGACGTCCTTCTCGGCGAGCTGCGCGAAGAGCTCCTCCACCTCCTCCGCGTAGCGGATGCGGTCGTCGGGGAGGACGTCGCGCAGCCGGAACACCGACCAGAGGGTGTAGCGGATGACCTCGTTGAGGTCCTTGGCCTTCTTGCCGGCGTTGGGGGCCTTGGCGGGGGCGGCGGAAGCAGTGGAGTCGGTCATGGGGCTATTGTCCCGCGCCGGGTTCCGCGGCCCGCCGCAGGGTGCCCAGGACCTGCGTGGCCGCGCCGCGCGCGCTCGAAACGCAGGCCGGGATGCCCACGCCCTCGTACAGGGCGCCGCACATCTCGAGGCCGGGCAGCTTCGCGACGTGCTCGCGCAGCCGCGTGACCCGGGCCAGGTGGCCGACCGGGTACTGCGGCAGGCCGCCGTCCCAGCGGGTGACACGGGCCGCGACGGGGGCCGCGGTGAGTCCGACGGCCTCGCCGAGGTCCTCGCGGGAGAGGCGGACGAGATCGGTGTCGTCCCAGGCGAGGTCGGCCTCCTGGCCGTGCCGCCCGATCGAGGTGCGCAGCACGTAGACGTCGGAGTCGGCGGCGCCGCTCCAGTGCCACTTCTGGCTGGAGAACGTGGACGCCTTGATGGTGCGCCCGTCCACCGGGGGGACGAGGAAGCCGCTGCCGGGCAGCGCGTGGGCGATCTCGCGGCGCCGGAAGGCCATGGTGACCAGGGCGACGCTCGCGTACTCCACCGCCGACAGCTCCGTGGCGGCGCCCGGCGACTCGGCGGCCAGCAGCCTGGCCGCGGCCGGGGCGGGCACGGCCAGCACGACCGCGTCCGCGGCCAGCGTCTCGCGGGTGCCGTCGTGGTCGAAGGCGACCTCCCAGCCGTCGGGGGTGCGGCGCAGCGTCCGGACCGGGGCGTCGGTCTCGATGCGGGCCCCGGCGGAGCGGCAGGCCTCGGCGACGGCGACCGGGAGCCGCCCGACGCCGCCGCGGATGCCGGCGAAGACCGGGCCGTCCTGCCGGGCGGCGGCGGCCTTGCGCTGGCTCTCGCGGACGGTCTCGATCAGGGAGCGGCCGCCGCGCGCGCCCTCGTACAGCTGCGGGATGGCGGCGCGCAGCGAGATCTCGTAGGCGTTGCCCGCGTACACCCCGCCGAGCAGCGGATCGACGAGCCGGTCGACGACCTCGTGGCCCAGCCGGGCGGCGACGTAGGCGCCCACCGCCACGTCCTCGCCGACCTTGGTGCGGGGCAGGACGTGGTCGAGCGGCAGCCGCGCGAGCCCGGCCGCGGACAGCACCCCGGAGGCGGCGAGCGAGCCGAGGTCGCCGGGAACGCCCATGACGCCGCCCTTGGGCATGGGGCGCAGCCGGCCGCGCGTCCACAGGCCCGCGTTCGTCGTGGCGGGCGCCTCCAGGTCGTCGCCGAGACCGACCGCGCGGGCCAGGTCGACCGCCTCGGGGCGGCGCGCCAGGATCGACTCGGCGCCCAGGTCGACGGGGACGCCCGCGATCTCGTCCGCGTACAGCTTCCCGCCCAGGCGTCCGGAGGACTCCAGCACGGTCACCCGTGCCGCCCCGCCCTCCAGCAGGAAATGCGCCGCGGCGAGTCCGGAGACCCCGCCGCCCACGACCACCACGTGCCCGGCCAGGGGCTGCGTATTGCTCATGCCTCCACTGTCTCAGACGCCGGAACGAGCCCTAACCGTGACCTCTTCGGGATCACGGACCCGAAACCCGCCCCGCGCCCCCCGCGTCGAATCGGCAACACATGCAACGGACCCGGGGGGATACCCTGTGAGCACGTCAACCACCGCCGCGCGCAGACCACTTGCCGCCGCCTTCGGCGCCCTGGCGCTGGCCGCCGCCCTCATGCTCACCGGCTGCGGCGCCGGCGGCGGCAGCGAGAGCAGCGCCGACACCGCGGACGGCAAGGCCGGGGCCGCCGCCCCGGGCCTGGCCGAGCAGCCGGACGCGCGGGAGCCCGCCCGGGCGGACGCGGACGCGCAGAACGCCACCGGCAAGGGCTCCGGCAGCGGACCCGGCACCGGGGCGGGGCGGACCCCGACCCTGGCGCAGTCGTACATCGTGCGCACGGCGACGCTGACGGTCGAGGCCCGGAACGTCTCCGGAGCCGTGGCCAAGGCGCGCACGCTGGTGGAGGGCTCGGGCGGCTACGTCGGCAGCGAGAGCACCAGCCTCGACGAGGACGGTCTCGAGTACTCCACCATCACGCTCCGCGTGCCGCCGGACGGCTACGACCGCGTGCTGAAGGACCTCTCCGAGCTGGGCACGCTGCGCAACCGCAAGGTGGACGCCCAGGACGTCACCGGCCAGGTCGTGGACGTCGAGAGCCGGCTCAAGACGCAGCGGGCGAGCGTGGCGCGGGTGCGGGAGCTGATGGACCGGGCGACCAGGCTCAGCGACATCGTCTCGCTGGAGAGCGAACTCAGCGCCCGCCAGGCCGACCTGGAGGCGCTCGAGGCCCAGCAGGCCTCGCTGAAGGCGCGGACCGGGATGGCGACGATCACGCTGGAGGTGCAGGAACCGCCCGTCAAGGAGGCACCGCAGAAGAGGGACGACGGCTTCTGGGCCGCCGTGGGCGACGCCCTCGGCAGCGGCTGGCACGCCTTCTACCTGACCCTGCGGGGCATCCTCGTCGCGCTCGCCGTGGTGGCCCCGTTCGCGGCGCTGGCCCTTCTCGGCTACCTGGGCTTCCGCCTGCTGCGCCGTGCGCTGCCCGCCCGGCGCACCGTCGCCGCGCCGCCGGAGCCGCTGCCCGTGCCCGCGCCGGCCGGGGCGGGCGACGGCGAGGCGCAGCCGCGGGAGTAGCCGCGGACACGGTGACCCCGCGCCGGGCGGCGCGGGGTCACCGGTCTCAGCGGGCCGTCTCGGTGTGGACGAAGTCCACCAGGCGGGTCAGGGCGTCGGGGTCCGTGGTGGGCAGGACGCCGTGGCCCAGGTTGAAGATGTGGCCGGGGGCCGCCCCGGCCGAGTACAGGACCTCACGGGTCTTCTTCTCGATCGCCTCACGCGGGGCGAAGAGCACCGCGGGGTCCAGGTTGCCCTGGAGCGCCCTGCCCGGGCCGACCCTGCGGGCGGCCTCGTCCAGCGGGACCCGCCAGTCGACGCCGACCACGTCCGCGCCGGCCTCGCCCATGAGCCCGAGCAGCTCACCGGTGCCGACGCCGAAGTGGATGCGGGGCACGCCGTAGTCCGCGACGGACCGGAAGACCTTGACGGAGGCCGGCATGACGTGGCGCCGGTAGTCCTCGGGGGCGAGCGCGCCGACCCAGGAGTCGAAGAGCTGCACCGCGCTGGCACCGGCCTCGATCTGCACCTTCAGGAAGGCCGAGGTGATGTCCGCGAGGCGGTCCAGGAGCTCCGCCCACAGCTCGGGCTCCCCGTACATGAGGGCCTTGGTGCGCTCGTGGTTGCGCGACGGGCCGCCCTCGACGAGGTAGCTGGCCAGGGTGAAGGGCGCGCCGGCGAAGCCGATCAGCGGCGTCTCGCCGAGTTCACCCGTGAGCATGCCGATCGCCTCGGTGACGTACTTGACGTCGTCCGGGTCGAGCGGCCGCAGGCGCTGCAGGTCCTCGCGGCTGCGGATCGGCTGCTCGACGACGGGGCCGACGCCCGGCTTGATGTCGAGGTCGAGCCCGATGGCCTTGAGCGGCACCACGATGTCGCTGAAGTAGATCGCCGCGTCGACCTTGTGCCGCCGCACCGGCTGCAGCGTGATCTCGGTGACGAGGTCGGGCCGCATGCACGACTCGAGCATGGGGATGCCCTCGCGCAGCTTGAGGTACTCGGGGAGGGAGCGCCCGGCCTGGCGCATGAACCACACGGGGGTGTGCGGCACGGGCCGGCGCCGGCACGCCAGGATGAAGGGGGAAGCAGCGGTCTGCTGGTGCGCACTCACCCCCGAATCTTCGCATGCGCCAAGTGGGCGACCCGCCCGACCGGGTGTCCTCCCTCACTGCGGGCCCCCTTCGGCCTACGCTTCCGGGCATGGCAGCGGCTCATGGGCACCTCTCGGACGGGAACGACGCCCCCCTCCCGTTCCAGCACGCGGTCGACGCACTGCTGCGCGCCCGGGTACGGCACGAGGTGGAGCTCGATCCGGTGCCCCCGCCCAAACGCCTGGCGCCGCACGCGTACGCCCTGGAGGCGGCGGTCGTCGTCGACGACGACGAGGAGCTCGGGGACGGGCGCCTGGTGCTGCTCTACGACCCCGACGGGCAGGAGGGCTGGCACGGCACGTTCCGGCTGGTCACCCTGGTGCGGGCGGAGCTGGAGCCGGAGATCGCGGCGGACCCGCTGCTGCCCGAGGTGAGCTGGTCGTGGCTGACCGGCGCCCTGGAGGGGCGCGGCGCCGCCTTCACCGAGGTGGGCGGCACGGTCTCGCGCAGTTCCTCGCACCACTTCGGCGCCCTGGCCGGGCGGGAGGACTCCACCCGCATCGAGATCCGCGCCTCGTGGACGCCGCTCGCGGTGAGCGGCGGCGTACCGGACATGGCCGCCCACCTGGCGGCCTGGTGCGACCTGCTGTGCATCTGCGCGGGACTGCCGCCCGCGCCCACCGAGCCCTCGTGCCCCCCGCCCGGCGGCGGCGGCGGCGGTCCCTCGGTGGTGCCGCTGCCGAAGCGGCGCGGTCCGCAGCAGACCCGCTGAGGGCCGCCGCGCCCGCGCTGACCATTCGCTTTACCGCCGTCAACGAGCTCTGACACCCGGTGACCGCGATCTTCACACCTTCGATCGACCCTGGTCGACAGCGCGTCCGAATTGCCGGAATTGTTACTAAACAAGTCGTGATCATTCTCTAAAGCCGGGCGAAGTTGCTGCCGAAGGAACCTGTGACCCTTCCAGCCAATGTCCCAGGAGGCCCGGTGTCGGTTCTTCTCGAGCACCCCACAAGCCTGGTCGCCTACCGCCCCAACAAGCCGACGGCGATGGTGGTGGTCGCCGATCCCCGCGTACGTTCCACCGTCACGCGCCACTTGTGGGCGCTCGGGGTACGCGACGTGATCGAGGCGTCCTCCATCGCCGAGGCCAGGCCCCGGGTGGGCACCCCCCGAGACATCTGTGTCGCCGACGTACACCTCCCCGACGGTTCCGGGCTGACCCTGCTCGCCGAGACCCGGGCGGCGGGCTGGCCCAACGGCCTGGCCCTGTCCGCCGCCGACGACATCGGCGCCGTTCGCAACGCCCTCGCGGGCGGCGTGAAGGGCTACGTCGTCACCGGCACCCGCACCAACCTCGGCATCCCGGGCCGCCCCGGCGCCGTCCCCCTCGGCCCGGCCGGCCAGCGGCTGCAGCGCCGCCCCCCGGGCGCCCCCGGCCACGGCGGCGGCTACCGCGAGCTGTCGGGCCGCGAGGTCGAGGTGCTCCGGCTGGTCGCGGAGGGCCAGTCGAACAAGGCGATCGGGGTCTCGATGGGGCTGTCCGCGCTGACCGTGAAGAGCCATCTGGCCCGGATCGCCCGCAAGCTGGGCACCGGTGACCGCGCGGGCATGGTCGCGGTAGCGCTGCGTACCGGCATCATCCACTGATCGAAGTCATATCCCGGGTGCGCCCGCCGCCGGAACGTTCCGTCGGCGGGCCCCTGCTGTACACAGATACTCTTGACTGGTGACCGACGCCCGAGAGACCGCAACAGAAGCACCCCCGGCGCCGGTCCCGCTGCTGGACCCGCGCGAGGGCATCCCGCCGGTGACCGCCAGCCCGGAGGCCTTCGCCGACGTCGTCGCGGCTTTCGCCGCGGGCTCCGGACCTGTCGCCGTCGACGCCGAGCGCGCATCCGGCTACCGCTACGGGCAGCGGGCCTATCTGGTCCAGCTGCGCCGCACCGGAGCAGGGACCGCGCTGATCGACCCCGTCGCCTGTCCGGACCTGACGGCGCTCAGCGCCGCGCTCGACGGAACGGAATGGGTGCTGCACGCCGCCACGCAGGACCTGCCGTGCCTCGACGAGGCCGGCATGCGCCCGGACCGGCTGTTCGACACCGAGCTGGCCGGCCGCCTCGCAGGGTTCGCCCGGGTCGGGCTCGGCGCGATGGTGGAGAACGTCCTCGGGTACGCCCTGGAGAAGGGCCACTCCGCCGTCGACTGGTCGACCCGGCCGCTGCCCGAGCCCTGGCTGCGGTACGCCGCGCTCGACGTCGAGCTCCTGGTCGACCTGCGCGACGCCCTGGAGGAGGAGCTGCGCGCCCAGGGCAAGCTGGAATGGGCGCTGCAGGAGTTCGCGGCCATCGCCGCGGCCCCGCCGCCCCCGCCCCGCGTCGACCCCTGGCGCCGCACGTCCGGCATGCACAAGGTGCGCCGGCGCCGCCAGATGGCCGTCGTACGCGAGCTGTGGAACCTCCGGGACCGGATCGCCCGCGAGCGGGACGTCTCCCCGGGCCGCGTCCTCACCGACGCCGCGATCGTCACCGCGTCGCTGGAGGCCACCCCCAACGCGCACGCGCTGGCCGCGCTCCCCGGATTCGGGCACCGCATGGGCCGGCGCCAGCTGGAGCAGTGGCAGGCCGCGATCGACCACGCCCGCAGCATCCCCGAGCGGGACCTGCCGCAGCCCGGCCCCGCCTACGCCGGTCCCCCGCCGCCGCGGGCCTGGGCCGACAAGGACCCCGCCGCCGCGGCCCGGCTCTCCGCGGCACGGGCGGCGGTCTCGGCACTGGCGGAGCAGCTGAACCTCCCCCAGGAGAATCTGATCACCCCGGACACCGTCCGCCGCCTGTGCTGGGCGCCGCCGCGGGACCGCAGTGGCGAGTCCGTGGCGGTCTTCCTCCAGGACGCGGGGGCGCGCCCCTGGCAGGTCGAGCTCACGACGCCCATCCTCACGGCGGCGCTGTCCGCGACGCCCTGACGCGGTCCGCGATGCGGGGTGCGGGGGGTGCCCCTTGCGGCCGGTGGGTGTCTGCGGGTGCGTTGCGCCTGCGGCGGGCATTCCCCGCCCTCCCGCCCGATTGCCCGGCACGGTCAGTGCGGGTCTGCGCTCTGTCGGGTTGGGGTCGGGGCCGCGCCGGCGCACTCCCCCAGCCTTCGGCCGGGGGGACCCCCAGAACGCTCGCGGTTTGGCCCTACGTCATTCCGCACCGGGTCCGCCGCTCGTCGTCTCCGGGCGCACCCCGCCACACCCCCTCCCGTCGTGTAGGCGCATGACGGCCGGAGGGGGGGTGAGAAGGCGGTCCGGGGTTGCCGCACTCGCCTCACCGAACGCCCACACAATCCGGCTCGATGCCAGCGGCACGGTGAGCGCCGAGTCGGCCGCACCACCAGTAGGCGCACCCTGTCTCGACCTGCGGCCGAAAGACCCCCTGCTGGGGGCAGCTCCCGGCGGCGCCGGGAGGGGCGCACCCCATCACCCCCCACCGGCCGTCATGCGCCCACACCACCGGAGGGGGTGTGGCGGGGTGCGCCCGGAAACGACGAGCGGCGGACCCGGCGCCGAACGATGTGGACGTAAACCGCGAGCGTTGAGGACGTGCGCCGGCGCGGCCCCGACCCACGCACACGGTGCGAGGCGGTCACTGACCGCGCCGGGCAAACGGGAGGGAGGGCGGGAAAACCCCCACGCCCACCACGACGCACCCGCACGCGGGAACCCCGGGGACGACCGAACGTGTGACGCCGCACACCCGCACTGTGCACATCGGTTACCCACGAGTAGCATGTACGGCGGAGCCGCCGTCTTCTGCCCGCGGCAAGCGAACCCGCACCTTGAGGAGAGCCAACGTGCCTCGTACCGCTAGGGACGTCGTCTTCGTCGACGGCGTCCGTACCCCGTTCGGCAAGGCGGGCCCGAAGGGCATCTACCACGAGACCCGTGCCGACGACCTGGTCATCAAGTCCATCCGGGAACTGCTGCGGCGCAACCCCGCGCTCTCCCCGGAGCTCATCGACGAGGTCGCCATCGCCGCGACCACCCAGATCGGCGACCAGGGCCTGACCCTGGGCCGTACGGCCGCGATCCTGGCGGGGCTGCCCAAGTCGGTGCCCGGTTTCTCCATCGACCGCATGTGCGCGGGCGCGATGACCGCGGTGACCAGCGTCGCCGGCGGCATCGCCTTCGGCGCGTACGACGTGGCGCTCGCGGGCGGCGTGGAGCACATGGGACGGCACCCGATGGGCGAGGGCGTGGACCCGAACCCGCGCTTCGTGTCGGAGAAGCTGGTCGACGAGTCCGCCCTGTTCATGGGTATGACGGCGGAGAACCTGCACGACCGCTTCCCGCACCTGACCAGGCAGCGCGCCGACGAGTACGCGGTCCGCAGCCAGGAGAAGGCGGCGAAGGCGTACGCGAACGGCAGGATCCAGCAGGACCTGGTGCCGATCTCGGTGCGCCGCACCTCGCCCGAGGGCGGCGAGACCGGCTGGGGCCTGTCCACCGCCGACGAGCCGATGCGCCCGGGCACCACGCTGGAGAACCTGGCGGGCCTCAAGACCCCGTTCCGCGCCCACGGCAACGTGACGGCGGGCAACTCGGCGGGGCTCAACGACGGTGCCACCGCCTCCCTGGTCGCCGCCGAGGACGTCGCCCGGGAGCTGGGCCTCCCGGTGAGGATGCGTCTGGTCTCGTACTCCTTCGTGGGCGTCGAGCCCGAGGTGATGGGCATCGGCCCGGTCCCGGCGACCGAGAAGGCGCTCGCCAAGGCGGGCCTGTCCATCTCCGACATCGGCCTCTTCGAGGTCAACGAGGCGTTCGCCGTCCAGGTCCTGGCCTTCCTGGACCACTACGGCATCGCCGACGACGACGCGCGCGTCAACCAGTACGGCGGCGCCATCGCGTTCGGCCACCCGCTCGCTTCCTCCGGCGTCCGTCTGATGACGCAGCTGGCCCGCCAGTTCGAGGAGCAGCCGCACGTCCGCTACGGCCTGACCACGATGTGCGTCGGCTTCGGCATGGGCGGCACCGTGATCTGGGAGAACCCGCACTTCGACGGAGGCACCAAGTGACCACGACCGCCGAGCTCCTCAAGGGAGCGGCCGAGCTGTTCCCGGACGAGGTCGTGACGCAGGCGCACGTGCGCCACCTCGACCTCCCCCTGGGCGCCGGGCGCTTCGCGCTCATCACCCTGGACAACGGCCTGGACCACACCAAGCCGACCACCTTCGGCCCGCAGTCGCTGGCGAACCTCAGCGCCGCCCTCGACCAGGTCGAGAAGGAGGCCGCGGACGGCTCGGTCGTCGGCGTCGGCATCACCGGCAAGCCGTTCATCTTCGCGGTCGGCGCCGACCTCAAGGGCGTCGAGCTGCTGAAGCGCCGTGAGGACGCGCTGGCCATCGGCAAGGGCGGCCACGACGTCTTCCGCCGCCTGCAGTCCCTGGCGGTCCCGACCTTCGCGTACTACAACGGCGCGGCCATGGGCGGCGGTGTCGAGGTCGGCCTGCACTGCGGCTACCGCACCGTCTCCTCGGCCATCCCGGCGTTCTCCCTCCCCGAGGTCTTCCTGGGCCTCGTCCCGGGCTGGGGCGGCTGTGCGCTGCTGCCGAACCTGATCGGCGCCGAGCGCGCGGTGAGCGTCATCATCGAGAACTCGCTCAACCAGAACAAGCAGCTGAAGGGCGGTCAGGTCTACGACCTGGGCATCGCCGACGCGCTGTTCGACGGCGCGGACTTCCTGGAGCAGTCCCTCTCCTGGACCGCGGCCGTCCTCAAGGGCGAGATCCAGATCGTCCGCCCCGAGGTGGACCGCGGCGCGGCATGGGACGAGGCCGTCGCCAAGGGCCGTGCCTTCGCCGACTCCAAGGTGCACGGCGCCGCCCCGGCCGCGTACCGGGCGCTGGACATCATCGCCGCCGCCAAGGACGGTGACCTGTCCGCCGGTTTCGACGCCGAGGACGAGGCCCTGGCGGACCTCATCATGGGCGGCGAGCTGCGCTCCGGCATCTACGCCTTCAACCTGGTGCAGAAGCGCGGCAAGCGCCCGGCCGGTGCCCCGGACAAGAACCTGGCCCGCCCGGTCACCAAGGTCGGCGTCGTCGGCGCCGGTCTGATGGCCTCCCAGCTGGCGCTGCTCTTCGCGCGGCGCCTGGAGGTGCCGGTGGTCCTCACCGACATCGACCAGGAGCGGGTGGACAAGGGCGTCGGCTACGTCCACGGCGAGATCGACAAGCTGCTGCTCAAGGGGCGCGTCAACCAGGACAAGGCGAACCGCCTCAAGGCCCTGGTCTCCGGCTCCCTCGACAAGGCCGCCGCCTTCGGCGACGCGGACTTCGTCATCGAGGCGGTCTTCGAGGAGATCGGCGTCAAGCAGCAGGTCTTCGCCGAGGTCGAGGCGGTGGTGAAGCCGGGGACGATCCTGGCCACCAACACGTCCTCGCTGTCGGTCTCCGAGATGGCCTCGAAGCTGGAGCACCCGGAGCGGGTCGTCGGCTTCCACTTCTTCAACCCGGTCGCGGTGCTGCCGCTGCTGGAGATCGTGCGCGGCGAGCAGACCGACGACGCGTCGCTGGCCACCGCGTTCGCCGTGGCGAAGAAGCTGAAGAAGACCGCGGTGCTGACCAAGGACGCCCCGGCGTTCGTCGTCAACCGCATCCTCACCCGCTTCATGGGCGAGATCCAGAACGTCATCGACGAGGGCACCCCGGTCGCGACCGCGGAGAAGGCCATCGAGCCGCTCGGTCTGCCGATGTCCCCGCTGGTGCTGCTGGAGCTGGTCGGCCCGGCGATCGGTCTGCACGTCTCCGAGACGCTCAACCGCTCCTTCCCGGACCGCTTCACGGTCTCCCCGAACCTGGCGGCCGTCGTCAAGGCGGGCAAGCGCGGCTTCTACGTCTACGATTCCGGCAAGCCGGAGCTGGACCCCGAGGTCGCCGCGCTCCTGGTGCAGGGCGACAGCGTCCTGACGGAGCAGCAGGTGCGCGACCGCGTCCTGGACGCGGTGGCCCAGGAGATCGGCATCATGCTGGAGGAGGGTGTCGTCGCCGAGGCGCAGGACATCGACCTCTGCCTGATCACCGGTGCCGGCTGGCCCTTCCACCTGGGCGGCATCACGCCGTACCTGGACCGTGAGGGCGTCTCGGAGCGGGTGCACGGCAAGCCGTTCCTGGCCGCGGGCGTGGCGAGCGTGCCGGCATAACACCGGCTGCGGACGAACAGCTGCGGGCCGTACGGGAGATGCTCCCGTACGGCCCGTTTCCCGTCTCTCCGTGCGCCGCGGCGGCTACCAGTCGCCGGTGAAGGGCCGGTGCTCGCACACCTCGCCGCAGTCGTGGCGGGAGGCACCGAAGGTCCTGATCGGGCTGGTCTCCGGGACGCCGACGACCTTGAAGTTCCGGACGGCCGGCTCGGATTCCGCCGTGCTGAAGAGGGCGATCGCCTCCACGGTGTGCGCGCCGGGGTGCCAGCGGTGGGCGTGGGTGAAGGCCCAGTCGCCGTTCGCGTCCACTCCGGTGGCGCCGATGAGCAACCCGTCCTCCATCAGGACGACCTTGGTCGCGCCGGGTTGCACCTTGCCGGCGAATCGCGGGCGCGGTCCGGCGAAGGCGCCCTCGGCGGGCGCCGTGACCCGTGGCGGGGACACCTCGGTCATCACCGAGAAGCGGTGCTCGACGACGGGTGAGCAGCCGTCGGCGCGGAGTCCGACGCAGTGCAGGACGTGCTCCCCCGCCTCCCAGTTGACCGAACGCCGCCATGCCCACTGGCCGTTGCCGCCCACGCCCGTACCGCCGATGTACTGCCCCTCCTCGAAGAAGAGGAGGTAGTCGGTGCCGGGGGCGGCGGTGCCGGAGAGCTTCACCATGGGGCCGGCGAGACCGCCCGCGGCGGGCTTGGCGATGGCGGGCCCCTCACCCGAGGGTTCGGTGTAGTGCAGTGCGGACTCGGGCGACTGCACCGTGAACTCCCCGGAGACCGGGGGCAGCACGGGTGGCGCCATGAGCGCGGCGCCGTCGACGTCTCGCTTGTCCAGGATGTGGAGGTCGCAGAGTGCGGCCACCACCATGCGGGCCACCTCGAACGCACCGGTGTGGTTGAAGTGGGTCGAGTCGATGATGCCGTCGCTGCGCTGGGGGTGCTCCCCCGGGTCCGTCCAGCAGAAGTACTGCCGCAGGCGCGTGGGCCCGATCTGTGCCCACAGCTCCATGGTGCGGCTCGTCAGGTCGATCACCGGTACGCCGAGTTCGGCGGCGACCTCCTGCATGGCGCGCGGGTGCTCCCCCAGGGTGTGGAGCACCTCGCCGGAGGCGGAGAACGCGTAGCGGGCGCAGGGGGTGACCAGGACCGGTACTCCCCCCTCCTCGTGGATGTGGCGCGTGAAGAGCCGGAGCAGCTCCTTGTACTCGGGAACCGGGACGTAGCGCGTTCCGTCCTGGATCACCCGGTCCACGGTGCCGAAGCCGATGAGGACGACGTCGCCGCGCCTCATCCGGTTGAGCATCGCCGGAAACCGCTCGGTGAAGTACTTCCGGGAGGTCATGGCGCTTCTGGCGTAGTTGGCCACCTCGATCGGGCCGACCACGAGATCCTTGATCTTCTGTCCCCAGCCCGCCATGGGCAACTCTTCGTCGGTTCGGGGGGCGGCCACCGAATCTCCGAGTACGAAGATCGTTTGGTTCATCTTCTCATTCCTTCAGCGATCGACCACGTTCATGGCCATGGCTCCCGAAGCCGCGCAGTAGGGCCGCACCCACACCGGACGGGCCGGGTGGACGACGGCGTACTCCGCGTGCTCGTCCCCGGCGAGCGGCACGGCCGGATATGCGTGGGCACCCTTGACGTCGGGAAAGTCCTCCAGGATGTGGCTCACGCGAACCTTGCGCCGGTCGGCCGGATCCGGCTGGAACCACCAGTCCCAGTCCTCCCAGCGGGTCAGCCGCCGGTCGACCACCTGCCGTAGCGGTGCCTCGGCCCGGAACCGCCGACGGCCCAGGAGCTGGACGGGGACTTCGAGGTCCACCCTGTTCCCGCCGCGCCGGCTCACCACGAAGAGCGCACCCGGCCTGATCGGCCGTTCACCGCAGAGCACGCCCTCCAGCGCGATACCGGTGTCGGTCACCTCCACGCCGATGCATTCGACGTGCTCCTGCCGCGACACGGTGCGCAGCATGATCCGGCCGCGGGAATCCGCGTACGGCAGGCTCCAGCCGACGGCACCGGTCACCGGCCGGTCGAGCAGCCCGCCGCGTGCGTCGATGAGTCTGCGGGTGTCACGGATTCCGGCCTTCATGTGCACGGCCCTTCCCGCCGCCTTCGGGGACCGCATGGTCACCTGCCAGCGCCCGTCGCCGAGCCGTTCGAGGTCCGACGGGGTGATCGCCGCCGTGTAGCGGGTGCCGCCGTTCCCCAGCGCGGTCCGCGTGGTGTCGAGGGCCAGCTCGGGGCGGGCCGCCCCGTCGGAGGGCTTGTCGCGGAGTACGAACTCCCAGCGCTGCCTGCCATCGGCGGGGCCCTCGGTGGAGAACCTCAGCCAGCCCGCGCCGTCCGCCGTGACGTCCACGGTCGCCGTGCCGATGGAGGCCGGAGTGACCGTGATCTGGACCGCGGCGGTCTTCCGCGGCCCGGCCGGCGCACGGTAGCCGCGACCCGCCGAGGCGCGGCGGCGTGCGGCGTCCTCGAAGAGGTCCACGTAGCGGGCCGCCACGGCCGCGGGGTCGTACCGGGCGGCGTTGCGGAGCGCGGCCGCTCCCATGCCCTGGCGCAGCGCGTCGTCGGCCATCAGGCGGCGCAGCCCCTCGGCGATCGCCGCAACGTCCCCGTTCGGCACGAGGATGCCGTCCTCGCCGTCCTGCAGGATCTCCCGGGGGCCCACCGGGCAGTCGGTCGAGACCACGGGCAGACCGCAGCGCATGGCCTCCACCAGCGTCATGCCGAAGGATTCCGCGCTGGAGGTGACGGCCGCGATCGACCCCTTGGCCCATTCCGACTCGATCGGCGAGAAGCCCCCCATGAGCAGTGCCCGGCCGGTCAGCCCCAGCTCGGTGACGAGAGCGCGCAGACCGGCCGCCTCGCCGCCGTCGCCATAGATGCGCAGCTGCCAGTCCGGGAACTCCTCGGCCAGCCGGCCGAAGGCACGGATCAGCAGGTCGTACCGCTTGACGCGGTGCATGCGGCCGGCGCTCACGACGACCTTGTGCGCGCAGTCGGACGGAGGAACGGCGGGCTTGGGCACGCTGTTGGGGATTCCCACGACGGGGACACCGTCGATGGGGGTGTTCTCCCGGAACGAACCGGCGTCCGCCTCGGTGACCGTCGTGATGGCGTCGAGGCGCGGGTAGACGCGGGCCATCTCCGCGCGGACGGCGGCCGGGATGGCCAGGTGGGTCATGTGCTCCTGGGCCACGCGCAGCGCGCCTTCGCGTGTGTGGGCGGCGACGAAGAGGTTCAGGCTGGGGCGGGTGCCGACGACGACATCGGCACCCGTCCGCTGGAGTTCCCGGATGATGCGCGCATCGGTGAACTTGCTGTACTGGGCGGAGAACTCCTCCTGGCGCGGCACGACGTCGCTTGGCTCGTCGCTGCCGGCGGCGCCGTGGTCGGCGGCGCCGGGGCGCAGGTCCACCAGGGCGCGCACGGTGATGCGCGGGGAGATCCCGAACTTCGTGGCGGTCGTCCGGCGGAACACGGAGACGATCTCGACCTCGTGGTGGACGGCGAGCGCCTCGGCGAGGTTGATGACCGTGCGGTTGGTTCCGCCGATGCCGTAGATGTTGTTGATCAGGAAGGAGATCTTCACCGGACCTCGCGCTCCTTGTGCTCGAAGGGGCTCGGGACGGGGTAGTACGCGTCCAGGAACCCTCGGAGCATGGCGGTCTGCCGGGCCACGTCCATGCCGTCGGACAACGTGTCGTTGATGCAGAAGGCCTGGCGGTCGCGGCGGGCGAGCAGGATGCCGAGCCGCCGCTGGATCTCGGGTCTGGCCAGGTCGAGATAGGCGAAGCTGATCTCCGACGGCACGGCCCTGCCGGTGAAGTAGGCGTAGTAGTGGTACAGCGAGGAGGGGATCGAGATGTCGGTCGGGCTCCGGAAACGGCTGTGCGAGGTCCCCCAGTGGGCCTCGGCGAACTCGCGCTCGATCTCGTGGAGCACGCTGCGCCTCAGCGCGTAGGGCGCGTGCCGCATCTTCTGCACGATGGCCGAGCCGAAGTTGTCGAGGATGAGTCTGCGGTTGTTCTTGCCCGCCGCGTCGACCGGCCTGTCGCCGAGCGTGAGTTCCCACCCGGGCAGCTGGGAGGGTGACAGGAAGGTGCGGGTCATGCCGTTCGACAGGAAGAACGTCTGCGGCGTCACGGGGCAGCCCAGGAACATGTCGTCGTTGAAGTAGAGGAAGTGCTCCGACAGGCCTTCTATGTGGTGCAGCCTGCTCTCGATGGCATGGGAGTTGAACGTCGGCAGCGCCGACGGGTCGTCGAAGATCTCGGAGTGGTCCACCACGGTGATCCGGGGATGGCTGTCGTTGAGCCAGCCGGGTCGCTGGCGGTCCGTCACCACGTAGACGTTCCGCACCCACGGGGCGTTCTGCTGCAGGGCCCGCATCGAGTAGCGGAGCTCGTCGCGGCTGATGTAGCGGGCCGCGTTCGCGGACTCGACGTGGTAGCCGCCGCCCTCGTACGCGCTGCGCCGCCGCTGCCACATCGGGTCCGAGCCGTCGACCCAGGTGTAGACGACGTCGATGGGGAAACGGACGTCCTCCGGCAGGGGCTGGGCGCACGGCGCGATCGTCCGCACCGAACGGGTGCGACGGGTGTGCAGGGCCGCGAAGCCGGTGAGGCGGCTGACCGGGACCGCGATCCGCGGCTCGTCGAGCGCGACGTCCTGGGTGACGCGGTTGGGCCGGGGCGCGACCAGCCGGCCTTCCTGCGGTCGCCAGAACTCGATGTCGCAGCCGTGTTCGAGGCCCAGCGTCAGCGAACTCCCCGGATCGCTCCAGAGCATGCCGACGCGGAGCACCGAGGCGTCGCGTGTGATCCTGCGGGCACGCCGCGATCCGCACGCCGCGACCCCGCCGCGGGCCTTGTCGCCCTGACATGCCACCAGGTACAGCGGCTCCTTGAGCGCGACCTCCTGCAGGATCTGCCGGAGCCGCCCCCGGTCGGCCTCCGAGACGGCCACACAGGAACGGAAGTCGGAGTTCCCCCGGATCGCGAAGTAGTCGACGCCCCCTTCCTCGAGCAGGGTGACCACCAGTTCGAGATTGGCCTCGCGCAGCCCGAGCGGCGAGGTCGTGGGCCGCACCAGCGCGATCCGCCTGCCGCCTCCGGTGAGCACCGCGAGCCGCTCGTCCCCGCGGAAGAGCTGCGGCCAGCGCCGCCGTGCCACGGCGCCGCGCACCATCCGGCCCCCTGCCCCGAAGGACTGCAGGCTGCGGAGCAGTTGCTTGAGCGCCATGCGCAGCCGTATCGGCACATGCCGCGCGATCCGGCGCCGCAGTGCCGTGGGGACGATGGTGCGGTAGAGCCCGACGGCGGCCGACGCCTCGGGATTGCCTGTGCTCACGGGCGGGCGTCCATGTGGTCGGGGGCCTGGCGCTCGAACGGGCTCGCGACGGGGAAGTAGCGGCGCAGGAAGCCGAGGACGGCTTCGGTGCCGTCACCGCTGAGAGCCGCCTCCGAACCGAGGCCGAAGAAGTGCATCTGCTGGGAGTCCCGGCGCGCGAGGAGCCGTTCCAGGTGGTTCCCGATGTGGGGGTGCGCCGCGTGCAGCGCCGCGGACGCCTCACCGGAGAGGTCGGCGAGCCCCGCGACGTATCCGATGTGGTGGGCGAGACCGTCCACGGGGTGGGTTCCGGGCACCACGGAGTGCAGTTGGCCGTCCGGCGGCGACAGCGCGCCGGCATCGGTCGAGTCGAGCCGCCCCAGGATCGCCGTGCTGTGGGGCTGCGGTCCCGGCGCGTAGCCGTGGCCGATCGTGCAACCGGTGGCGGCGTACGCGGCGCCGGCCCAGGGGGAGAAGGACTCCTCGGCCGTCCACGGTCCGCGCCGGGGGCGCGTGGAACCGTGCGGGGTGAAGTAGTCGAAGGGCCGGACGGGACGGCCCAGCAGGGCCCCCGGTCGGAGCAGCAGGAAATGGTCCGCGAGGTCGGGCAGCCGGTGCAGACGGTGCTCGGCGCCCAGGAGGCCCGGGGTGACGGTGAGATGCTCGCCGCGGTGCAGCCACTGCGGCACCGGCGCCTGCGCCACCACGTGGACGACGTCGATCCACGGGGCGTACTGGTGCACCGAGCGCAGCGCGGCCCTCAGCAGTTCCTCGCCCCAGGGCGTGGCGTGCTGCCACTCGAGCACCACGTCGACGGGGAAGGCGATCTCCTCCAGCCGGGGGATGTCGAAGCCCTCCAGGGTGATGCTGGGCTCCAGGCTCGCATCGACGTCGCTGTAGCCGCAGAGCCGGTTGAAGCCGATCTCGACACCGAGGGCATCACGAGGGACGGCGCGCTGCACCCTGTTGGGACGGGGGCCGATCAGCCGCTCGTGGGGCAGATCGGCGTTGACCGTCCAGAACTCGATCTCGATCCCCTGGTCCTCGCCGACCCAGTGGTTCTCGGTGGGTTCGGTGCGCAGCCAGGTGATGCGGACGACGGTGGCCTTGCCGTAGTTCTTCCAGGCCCTCACATGGCTGCCCGGAATCATCGCGGTGTCGTTGTTCCCCGGCGAGACCGACACGACATAGCCGGTGTGCTCCTCCAGCAACGCGCGCAGAGCACGCCGCACGGCACCCTTGTCCCGGTGCTCCACGGCGATGCACACGCGCCGGTCGTCGAGCGCGGGAACCGCGAACCACGGGATCTCGGCGGCGTCGAGCGCGTTGGTGACCAGGTCGTGGTCGAGTCGCCGGGCCAGGTCGACCGTGAGCCCGGTGTGGACGTGCCCCACGCGGCCGTCGGGCGTCCGGACCCGCCGCTCCGAGCGGCCGAAGTCGGCCTTGCGCACCCGGCTCAGGGCGCGCAGGTGCAGCCGGGCCTCACGGCGGCTGAGGGTCCGGGCGATCCGGCGCTTGACCTTGCGCCGGACGCTCCCCGGCACCGTGCTGGCGGCGGCGCTGCGCATCGGCTGCGGGACGAGCCGCTTGTAGACGTGCGCGGCAGAGCTCATCGACGGCGAGTCGGACACGTCAAGAACTCCGGTTCACTTCTCGTAGGGGCTGGGGGTCGGGAAATAGGACGTGAGGAATCCGTCCAGCAACTCCTGCTGCACCTCGATGTCCTCGGGTGTCGAGAAGGCGTCGTTGAGGCAGAAGGAGTCTTGGTCCCGCCCGTCCAGCAATCGCTGCAACCGGTCCGCCAGGTCGGGCACCGACAGATGCAGATATGTGAAGGGCATGGAACCCGGCTGCGCCCTACCGGTGAGAGCCGCGTAATAGAGGGCGAAGGACGAGGTCGGCGACAGGTCGGTCATCGCGCGGAAGCGGCTGGCCGACGTGCGCGCCCAGGCTTCGGGGAAGTCGCGTTCCGCCTCTTCCATCGCCGAGCGGCGGATGGCGTACGGGATGTGCTCCATGGGCTGAGTGATCACTCGGCCGAAGCGCTCCTGGAGCAGCGCGCGATTGTTCTTGCAGGCGGCGTCGACCGGGGTGTCGGTCTCCGCCACCGGTCCCTGCGGAATGCGGTTGCGTGAGGGGAAATAGCGCGCGGTGCCACTCGGTGTGAAGAAGGCGTGCGGCGCGACCGGGCGGCCCATGAACATGTCGTCGTTGAAGTACAGGAAATGCTCGGACAACCCTTCGATGTGGTGCAGTTGGCTCTCGATGGAGTGCGAGTTGAAGGTCGGCAGATCCGCGGGGTCGCGGAAGATCTCCCGGTGGGTGGCGATGCGGATGCCGGGGACGTCCTCGCGCAGCCACTCCGGGACCTGGTCGTCGGTGACGATGTAGATGTTGCGGATCCAGGGCGCGAACAGGTGCAGCGAGCGCACTGAGTAGCGCAACTCGTCACGGCTGATGAAGCGCGCGTCGCTCGCCGACTCGGTGTGGTACACCTCGCCTTTCGCCTCGGCTTTGCGCCGCTGCCACGCGGGGTCGTTCCCGTCCACCCAGGTGTAGACGGCGTCGATCGGGAACGTGATGTCGTCCGCGGTGTTCACGAGGAACTCCGGACGCGTCTCGACAGGTGGCGCCTGGTCCCTGGGGGTCCAGTCGGAGACGAAGCGGCTGAACAGTCGTGCGGCACCCGGCACGGCCGCGCCGTCGGCCGGCACGGCCCAGGTGACGCGGTTGGGGCGGGGCGCGACGAGGTGGCTGCCGTGGCTGCGCCAGAACTCGATGGCGCAGCCGTACTCGTGCCCGAGCAGCAGGCGTTGCTCCGGGTCGGTCCGGTACCAACTGACCTGCAGGGCCGGCGCGCCGGCGACGTCGTGCCAGGCCCGGGGGTCCCGCGAGGAGACAGGGCGGGCCGGACGCGGCGCGTCGGGGTCGATCACGCTCAGCTGACCGGGGTACTGGCCGAGGCCGCGGAACAGGACGGAGAGCACGCGCTCACGGTCCTCCTCGGCGACGGCGACGACGGTGCCGTGGTCGGAGGTTCCGCGCACCGCGAAGGCCTTCACATCGACGGCGTCCAGCAGGTTGAGGACCGCCGCGCGATTGGCCTCCCTGGCCGCCAGCGGTGAGAGCCGCTCCTCGACGTATACGTCGCCCCGCTCGTGGTTCACCGGCCCGTACTCGCGGGGCGGCTCGCTCTGGTGCGGCAGTCCCGTGTGGTCCGGCGGTGTCCGTCCGGAACCGCCTTCGGCCTCACGAACCGCGGGCTCGGAGAAGGTCGTCACGCCCTCCGCCCTTCACGGGCGCACCCATGCAGCAGCACCGTGCCACCCCGCCCCTTCTCCATTGCCGCGGCCTCTGCAGAGCGGGCGGCGCCACCACGCCGTCCGCCTCAGGTCCCCACCCGAGCCGCGCCCCCAGCGCGCCGGCAGGCCGCCGGTGCGCTTTACATCAAAAATTAAACATTCACAGGCCGGGCACATCTTCACCGAGTGAACAGTTAGATGTCAACAGCAGCGATAAATGACAAAAAACGCACGATTCCACCCAGGGCAGGTAAACAGTCGGCAAACACCCGTTGCGCCGAGAATGGCTCCCCGAACGAGCGCGTGCATCGTCCATTCATGCCCGCGGCGAAGCGCTCCCGGCCTGTCCCAGGCTCATGGAGCGGGGCCGGTGATCGCCCGCGGCCACCCGTCAGACACGGGCCGACGGGCCCATGGCCAGTCCCTGCTCAGCGCGCTGCCTGGAGATGTACAGCGCCCCGTCGGCACCGATGGTCGCCAGGACGACGCGGCCGTACACGTCGAGGGCCAGTCCCGGACAGCCCACGGACCGCTCGGCGGCCGGCGACCACCACACTCCCGCCGCCTCGTTCTCCGTGCCGCAGGCCGCGAGCATGACCCGGCCCTCGACGTCCCGGTAGGCCAGCACGGTGCAGTCGTATCCGTCGAGCGCCGTGCGGACCACCGCGACGGCGTCACCGGCGGGGTCGCCGCCCAACGGGATCGCCCAGTTCCCGGCGCGGTAGGCGACGAGGCCGGATCCGGCGTCGGCCCAGTAGTAGGTGAGCCGGCCCGGCGCGGTCTCCAGCGCGGCGACGGACCCCGGGACGGGGGCCGACCGGACGTCGGGGGTCCGGCGCATGACGCCGCCGGCCTCCGGCTGGATCCAGCGCAGCGCCGAGGTCCCGGTGGACGCCAGCAGTTCCACATGGCCGGACGACATGGCGGTCGGAGCGAGCCCGTCCTGCACCTGGCTGCCCTGGAGGTCGCTCCAGGGCTCCCACCGGCCGCCCTTACCCTCGCGCCGGAGCATCACACCGCCGCCTGCGTTGCGTACGAAGACATGGACCGCCCCGGAGGTGTCGACGGCCCCCACCGGCACTCCCAACAGCCCGGCCCGCTCGGGTTCCTTGTGCGGATTGCCCACCGGCACCCACTCCGTCTGAGGGCGCCCGCTCTGGTACTGCAGGGCGTAGACCACGTCCACGGCCACCCGGCCGTCGGCGCGCGGTCGTTCGCGGCGGCCCAGGAAGTGCACGAAGCCGTCGCCGCCCTGGGCGATCGACAGATGCGTGAGGCCGGGCGCGGCGAAGAAGTCCGGTCCGCTCCACCCGCCGCCGCCCGCCGCGGTCTCCGTCCAGCGCAACAGGCCGCCCTGGCACGGGGCGTACGCGGTGAGCCGGCCGTCGGCGCCGAGCACCAGCCATGTGCCGGCGGCCGTGCCGGTGGCCGCCTTCCCGGCGTCCGGTGCGTCCGGGCGCCTGCCGGACTCCCGCCGTTGCGCCGCGCGCGCCGCTCCACCCCTCATGACGTGCGCCCACCCCTTCGCCCCCGTGGCCCACCATGGATCCGGGCCCCCAATTCTTCACATGATATGCATGCGGGCTACACTTTCGCGGATCTCGATCACGAGAGGGAGGCGGCCGCGACGCGGTGCGTCGAGACCGGTTCCCGGACCGCGCACCACGGAGGACAACGCACGCGATGCCGCACGCCGTCGACACCGACCACGAGGCCGCCACGGTCAACGCACCGCCGAAGGCGCGCGGATCCCGCACCCGGGGGCAGCGGATCCGCAGGATCGTCGCCTGGACACTGCTGGTCCTCGTCCTGCTCGCCGGTGGCACGGCGTGGTGGGCCTACGCCCACCTGAACTCCAACCTCACCAGCATCGACCTGGACCAGGAACTCGGCCCGGACCGGCCCGAGAAGCTCGCCACCGGCGCCAAGGACATCCTGGTGCTCGGCTCCGACTCCCGCTCGGGCGCGAACAAGGGCCTGGCCGGCGGCAACACCGGCGGCACCGCGCGCTCGGACACCGCCATGGTCATCCACATACCCGAGGGCCGCAGGAGCGCGGTCGCGGTGAGCATCCCGCGCGACACCCTGGTCACCCGCCCCGACTGCACCGCCCGCGACGGGAGCGCACTGCCGTCCGCGAAGCGCGTGATGTTCAACTCGGTCTACACGACGGCTGGTCCGGCCTGCGTGGTGAAGACCGTCGAGCACATCTCGGACGTGCGGATCGACCACTACGTCGAAGTGGACTTCGCCGGTTTCCAGGACCTCGTGGACTCCCTCGGCGGGGTCACGGTGACCATCGACAAGACCATCCACGACACGTCCAGCGGCCTGGACCTCGAGGCCGGCACGCACCGGCTCGACGGCACCGAGTCGCTCGCCTTCGTCCGCACCCGGCACGGCATCGGCGACGGCAGCGACCTCGGCCGGATCGGGCTGCAGCAGCAGTTCCTGCTGGCGACCCTCGACGAGATCAAGCGGCAGGACCTTCTGGGCAGCCCCGCCAAGGCCTACCGGATCGCGGACTCGGCCACCCGCTCCCTGACGACCGACTCCGGGCTCGGCTCCCTGGTGAAACTGGGCGACTTCGGACGCAGCCTGAAGGGCCTCGACCCGGGCAACCTGCGCACCGTCATGCTGCCCGTCGCCTACGACAAGGTCGACCCCAACCGCGTGGTGGCCGCCGAGCCGCAGGCCTCCCGGCTGTGGAAGGCGATCCGGGAGGACACCGGGATCCCCCGGTCGGTGCTGGAGTCCACGACCTCCGACTGAGCCTCAGACGGGGGGAGCGGCGCCCTCCGCGGGACGGGCGGTGCAGTAGGCGACCGTCAGGTCCCGCACCAGGGCCTTGCGTTCGTAGTCGTCGAGGTCGACCAGTCCGCGGTCGAGAAGGCCGCGCACGGTCTCGCCGACGGCGGTGAGGGCCTCGTCCAGCGCGGCCCGCCGGTGGCGGGCGTCGAGCGCCGCCACCTGGGCGCGGCGCATCGCGGCGGCCACGGCGGGCGCGTAGTCGACGCGGACGGGCTGGGCGGAGAACACCTCGACGCCGACCGGCCGCAGGTCCTCGACGAGGATCCGGGTGAGGTCGTCCGCGAGGCGGTCGGTGTGGCGGAGTGTGGGACCGGGGCCGCGGAAGTCGTCGGCGGGCAGCCGGGACACACAGCGCGTGACCGCGGCCTCGACCTGTTCGCGCAGGTAGCGGACGTGGTCGTGGACGGTGAAGGCGGCCCGCGCGGTGTCCCTGACCCGCCACACCACCAGGACCGTCGCCTGCAGCGGGGTGCCGCAGGCGTCGGTGGCCTCGATGGGGCTGCTACGCCAGTGGCGCAGGCTGGTGTCGACACGGCGGCGGACGAGCAGCGGGCTGATCCACAGCAGTCCCGTGCGGCGTACGGTGCCGCGGTAGGCGCCGTGCCGGGAGAGCATCCAGACGGAGCCGGGGCGGCCCCGGGCCAGGCCGAGCGCGGTGAGGGCCGTGAGCGCCGCGAGGACGGCCACGGCACTGCCGCGGACGACGGGCGAGGACCCGACAGGACCCAGCAGGAGCGCGGCCGTGCCGCCGGCGGCCGCCAGGGCCGCGAGCACGGCGACGCCGCCGGGCAGGCAGCGTCCCGGACGTTCGGCGATCTCGGGCGGCACCGCCGCGGCGGCCGGTCCGGGGGCGCCGTGCACGGCGGGCGCCCGGGCGGGGACGGGGAGATCGGCAGGGCTCCCCTGCACGGTGACCGTCATGAGAAGAGCCGCTTCCACGTCTCGGGGCCCGGGTAGCCGTCGGCCCGGCTGCCGGACCAGCCCTGGGACCGCTGGAAGGCCTCCACCGCGCGCCGGTCGGCCTCGCCCCAGCGGGGGCCCGGCCCCTTCGCGTAGAACCGGCCGAAGCCCTTGGCGGCCAGCCTCCGTCCCAGCGCGAGCACGTGCGGGCCCGACTGGCCGGGCCGGAAGCCACCGATGCCCGGGTAGGCCGGCGGTGCCGTTGCGGATGCCGGTGCCGCCGGGCGGCCGGCGCCGCCGACGTCGGAGCCCGCGCCCTGGGTGAGGTAACGCCACGTCAGGGGGCCGGGGAAACCGTCGGCCTGATCCCCCTTCCAGCCCTGCGCGCGCTGGAACGCGCGGGTGGCGAGGCGGTCGGCGTCGCTCCAGTGGGGCCCCGGCCCGTCGTGGTAGTACTCCCCCGCGCCGCGCTGCCGCAGCATCGTGCCGAGCCGGGTGATGTAGCCGTTGGCGGCGCCGGGGCCGAAGGAGCGGCTCCCCGGATAGGCGAGGGAGGCCAGGTCCCCGAGGTCCAGATCTCCGTCGAGGTCCTCGTAGAGGTCGTCGTAGAGGTCGTCGAAGCCCTCGCCCCGCAGGTACTTGTAGCGGTAGGGGACGTAGCGCTTGGAGTGGTCCCAGTAGGCGTACGGCGTCGTGCGCACCCGGGCGCGCGGCCGGGTCTCCTCGTAGGCCGTGTAGCGGGTGTGCGCGGCGTTCGCCCAGCCCCCGAAGATCGTGACGTGGGAGCCGTCGACCGGGTCGCTCGGGTTGTGGAAGAGCAGGATGTCTCCCGGTTCGAGCTCGTCGCGGCCGATCCGCTCGGCGAAGCGGGGCAGTGTGCCGGTCCACTGGCTGGTGCCCAGGCCCCAGGCCATGGAGACGAATCCGGAGCAGTCCTGCCGGTAGCCGTCCCGCCAGCGGCGGCGCATGTCGTACGGGACCTTGGCGTCGATCCAGCGCCTGGCCCGCTCCAGGATCTGGTCGCGGCTCAGGCGGAGCGGGGCCGCGGAACCGATCAGGTCCGGCTGCGCCTGCTCGGTCCGGCCGGCGGACATCGCCTGGCCGGCGTCCTCCGCGGGAGCCGCCACGGCGGCGGGCGCCAGGACGGCCGCGCCGGTCGTGGCCAGCACGACCAGCGCGGCGGAGGCCGCCGCCGGTGGCGCGCACGGCGGGGTGACGCGGGTCGCCGCCCGGATCAGGCGCCGCCGTGCGCAGTCCTCACAGACGCAGCCCGGCAGCGGCCCGACCTCGTCGAACACCGGTGTGGACATGTGCACCACCACTCCTCGCGATCGAGTGCCACATGCCCTTATTACCCGATTTCCACATAAATCTGACGGAATGGCAGCGTGGGCGGTGTGGTCAGCCGTTCGCGGTGGTGCCGTCCACGACCTCGGCGACGGCCTTGTCGACCAGCTGCGTCAGCTTGGCGGGGGTCAGCCCGGACGCGCCGCCCGCGGGGTCGGTGACGGTCTCGCCGTTCACCTGCACGACCGGCGCGGAGGTGAACCCGGCCGCGGCGAACTCCTCCTGGGACCGTCGCACCCAGCCGTCGTGGTCCCCGCCCTGGACGCACGGGACGAAGTGCGTCTCGTCCACGCCGCCGGCCTTCCTCGACAGGCTCTTCAGGAACACGTCGCTGGTGAACGGATCGTCCTGGGCGTCGGCGGGCTGGGCGTCCCAGACCTGCTCGACGAACTCCCGGAACCGGCCCACGTCCTGCGCGCACGCGGCCGCGTTGGCCGCCGCAAGGGAGCCGCTGCCGCCGTCCGCGGTGTCGGTCGGCGTCACCAGGCGGTAGTCGATCCCCACCTGAGCGGTGGCGACCAGCTTCGCGAGGGTGTCCGCGTACTCGGCGGCGAAGGCCTTCGACTCCGGGCTGCGCAGGTCCTCGTACACGGTCAGCGTCACCGGCAGCTTCGCGGGCCTGACCGGCACCGCCAGCTTCTCCTCGCCCGAGGCACCGGCCGGCACCTTGACCTCGTGCTGCTTCTCACTGCGCACATGCGCCCCGAGGACGGCAGAACCCCCGAACACCACACCCAGGACGATCACCGTCCCGGCATAGGACCGCCAGCGCTTGGACTTCGTCTGCTTCACCGGGACTTTCTACCACCGTGTGCGACCACGCCCCCTGGGGGGTGGGTCCTCACGCGAGCGACGCCGGGCCGGGCGGGTTCCGGGCCGGCCGTGGGAGGGTGGGCCGGTGAACGATGGGACAGCGCCCCTGGTCGTGGTCGACGCCGCCAACACCGTGGGGTCCGTGCCCGACGGATGGTGGCGGGACCGGCACGGGGCGACGGAGCGTGTACGGGACGCCCTCGCCGGGCTCGCGCGGACCGGCCTGCCCGAGCGGGCGGACGTGCCCGAGTGGGCCCGCCGGGCGCCGCTCGACATCGTGCTCGTCGTGGAGGGCGCGGCCCGGGACGTGACGCCCGTGCCGGGGGTACGGGTCGAGGCGGCGCCGGGCAGCGGGGACGACCTCGTCGCCGAACTCGTCGCGGCGCGGGCCCCGGAGCGGCCGTGCCTGGTCGTGACGGCCGACCGCGAGCTGCGCCGCCGGGTGACCGCCCACGGCGCGGCTGTCGCCGGCCCGCGGGCGGTGCGCGACTGACTACCCGTGCGGCGGCCGGACGTACAGCACGGCGCCGTCGGCGGTGCCGGCGCGCTCGTAGCCGCCCCGGTCGAGCAGGCGGCGCAGGCCGGGGACGTGCGCCGCGCCGTAGGGGGCGCCCCGGGAGTCGTCGACCACGACGTCGGGGGGCGCGGCGGCGAACTCCCGGCGGAAGTCCGCCCAGGCGCCCGGCACGGCGTACCGCTCGCCGACGCGGGCCCCGCCGCGGCCGCCGCTGAAGTTGGTGAGGAATCCCGCGGTGAGGAAACGGCCGGCCGGGGCGCGCCCGGAGAGCCAGTACTGCTCCGGGTGCATGCCCCAGACCAGGACGGTCCCGTCAGCGTCGGTGCGGGCGCGGATCGCGGCGGCGACCGTCCGGGCGTGGTCGAGTTCGGCGCGCGGGGCCGCGAAGCCCCAGCCGGTGAAGACGGTCGCCGCCAGCACCGTCCAGACGGCGGCGGCCCTCCTGGCGGGCCCGCGGGCGGGCAGCCGGCGCAGCGCGGCCACCCCGACCAGCGCGAGCGGCGGCAGCAGTTGCAGGTAGTAGTGGCCGTAGAACTGGAAGCCCGTCACGACGGCGACGGCGGACGCGCCGAGCCAGATCCACAGCTCGGCCCCGGCGCCGGCCCGCCGGCGCGCGGCGAGCCGGACGGCCGGCAGTACGAACCCCGCTCCGGCCGCCGCGAGGATCGCGGCGTTGCCGAGCCCCCGTCCGGCGGCGAGCAGCCAGGCGCCCTCGGGCGAGATGTAGGTGCCCGACCCGGTGACGGTCCAGAAGACGAAGCGTCCCGCACCGGTGGCCAGGGCCACGGCCGCCACGGGCAGCGCGCAGCCCGCCGCCAGCCGGACCCACGCGCCCGCGGGCGCGGCCTTGCCCTCCCGTGCGGCCCGCCACAGCATCCAGACCACCGGGAGGAGCACCACCGCGCCGGTCTGCTTGGTCAGCGCCGCCCCCGCCACCGCCACCCCGGCCGCGCCCCAGCGCCGGCGGTCGGCGCACAGCACGGCGGCAACCGTCCACGGGAGGGTGAAGACCTCGAAGGAGGCCGCCTGCGTGTCCTCGGGCGCCAGGCCCACGGACAGCAGCAGGTAGCCGAACCCGGCGGCCGCGCCCCACCGGTCGCCCCAGCGGCGCCGGGCCAGGGCCACGAGCAGCGCCGCGGTCACCACGTGGGCGACGACCGCCGCCACCCGCAGGGGCCACAGCGAGCCGTCGCCGAAGAGCGCGAACGCGCCCTGGTACAGCCACGGCAGGAACGGGGGTTTGCGGTCCACGACGGTGTCGTAGAGGACGCCGCCGGAGGCGAGCACACGCGCCTGCGTCGCGAGGAACCCCTCGTCGGGGTTCCAGACCGGGCGTACGAAGGAGGGCAGATGGACCAGGGCCGCCACGAGCGTCAGCAGCGGGAGCAGCACGGGCCAAGAGAACCGGCGGGGCCGCGAGACCGCCCGCGCTGCCGCGCCCGTACCTCGTTCCGGAGGCGCGGGCGCGGCAGCGCGGGCGGTCTCGGGACGGGTCGGCACGCGCCCAACGTACCGGGCGCCCTCCCGCCGCGTCAGCTCAGTCCTGGCGGGCCGGCTTGCGCACCCGGCTGTTCCGGTAGCCGTAGAGGAAGTACACGACGCAGCCGATGGCCATCCAGACGGCGAACCGCAGCCAGGTCTCGGCCGGCAGGTTGAGCATCAGCCACAGGGTGGCGAGCACCGACACCGCGGGCAGCCACGGCACGAACGGGGTGCGGAAGGCGCGCGGCAGGTCCGGACGGGTACGGCGCAGCACCACGACGCCGACGGCGACGACGACGAAGGCGAAGAGGGTGCCGATGTTCACCAGCTCGGCCAGTTCCTCGATGGTGGTGAAGCCCGCGACGATCGCGACGATGCCGCCGAGCAGGATCGTCGAGCGGTAGGGGGTGCCCCGCGTGGGGTGCACCCGGGAGAAGAAGCGCGGCAGCAGCCCGTCGCGGCTCATCGCGAAGAAGACCCGGCTCTGCCCGAGCAGCAGGATCATGCAGACCGTGGTCAGGCCCACCACGGCGCCGAAGGCGATCAGTCCGGCCCAGAAGGGGTGGCCCACCGCCTTGAAGGCGTCGGCCAGCGGCGCGTCCACCGACAGCTGGCTGTAGTGCTGCATACCGGTGACGACGATGGACACGGCGACGTAGAGCACGGTGCAGATGATCAGCGAGCCGAGGATGCCGCGCGGCACGTCCCGCTGGGGGTTCCTGGTCTCCTCGGCCGCGGTGGCGACGATGTCGAAGCCGATGTAGGCGAAGAAGACCACGGCCGCCGCGGTGAAGATGCCCATGACGCCGAACTGGGACGGTTCGAAGCCCGAGATCAGCTGGATGAGCGGGGCCTTGATACCGGCCTCCGCGCCCTCGGACCGCACGGCGGGCGGGACGAACGGCGTGTAGTTGTGGCCCTTGATGAAGAACGCGCCGACGACGATGACGATCAGGACCACGGCCAGCTTGATGGCGACGACCACGGCGGTGACCCGGGCCGACAGCTTCATCCCGGCGACCAGGACGGCGGTGAGCACGGCCACCAGCAGGAAGGCCAGCAGGTCGAAGTGGAAGCCGCTCTGCTCGCCGCCGGACAGCACGGACGGCAGGTGCCAGCCCCAGTTGTCCATGATCGAGCGCAGGTACCCGGACCAGCCGACCGCGACCACGGCGCAGCCCAGCGCCAGTTCGAGCACGAGGTCCCAGCCGATGATCCAGGCGGGCAGTTCGCCGAGGGTGGCGAAGGAGAAGGTGTAGGCCGACCCGGCGACCGGGACGGTGGAGGCGAACTCCGCGTAGCACAGGGCGGCGAGCGCGCAGACGACGCCGGCGGCGACGAAGGACAGCGCGACCGCCGGGCCCGCGTTCTCCTTCGCCACCTTGCCCGTGAGGACGAAGATGCCGGTGCCGATGATGACGCCGACGCCGAAGACCGTGAGGTCGAGTGCCGACAACGACTTCTTGAGCGCGTGCTCCGGCTCCTGGGTGTCCCTCAGGGACTCCTCGACCGATTTGGTGCGGAAGAACCCGCTTCGACCCTTCGCAGCGTTACCGCCCACGTCCACCGGCGCACCTCCACAGTTGTTCCTGCATCACAGCATCCGCAGATGCTTGTGACCGGATCTGGCGCGCCTACACATCGGCAGAAGGGCCGGGCGATCACCCGCCCGGGTGTCGCCCGGCCCGATGGTGCCGAGGGGGTGAAGCGGGCGTCAGTCGCTCGCGACCTGGGGCGTGGGCTCGTCGGCGTAGCGGCCCTCGAGCCTGCTGACGAGGCCGGTCACCTGGCGCGCGATGTCCGGGGCGGTCAGGCCGATCTCGGCCATGACCTCCTTGCGGCCGGCGTGGTCGAGGAACTCCTGCGGGATGCCGAAGTCGCGCAGCGGCACGTCCACGTTCGCGTCGCGCAGAGCCTGGGCGACGGCGGAGCCGACACCCCCGACACGCCCGTTGTCCTCGACCGTGACGACGACCCGGTGGCCGGCCGCGAGACCGGGCAGGGCCGCGTCGACGGGCTTGACCCAGCGCGGGTCGACGACGGTGGTGGTGATGCCCTGGGCGTCGAGCAGGCCGGCGATCTCCAGGCACATCGGAGCGAGCGCGCCGACGGAGACCAGCAGGACGTCCGGCTTGGCACCGTCGCCCTGCGGCTCGGGGGCGCGCAGCACGTCCATGCCGCCGACCTTGCCGACGGCCTTGACCGCCGGGCCGACCGCGCCCTTGGAGTAGCGGACCACGGTCGGGGCGTCCTCGACCGCAACGGCCTCGCGGAGCTGAGCGCGTACCTGGTCGGCGTCGCGCGGGGCGGCGATCCGCAGGCCGGGGACGACCTGGAGGATCGACATGTCCCACATGCCGTTGTGCGAGGCGCCGTCGGTGCCGGTGATGCCGGCCCGGTCCAGGACGAAGGTCACACCGCACTTGTGGAGCGCGACGTCCATCAGGACCTGGTCGAAGGCGCGGTTGAGGAAGGTCGCGTACACGGCGACCACCGGGTGCAGGCCGCCGGTCGCCAGTCCCGCAGCGGAGACGGCGGCGTGCTGCTCGGCGATGCCGACGTCGTAGACGCGCTCGGGGAATGCCTTGGCGAACTTGTCCAGGCCGACGGGCTGCAGCATCGCCGCGGTGATGGCGACGATGTCCTTGCGCTCCTTGCCGAGCTTGACCATCTCCTCGGCGAAGACCGACGTCCAGTCCGCGCCCGAGGCGGCGATGGGCAGCCCGGTGTCGGGGTGGATCTTGCCGACGGCGTGGAAGCGGTCCGCCTCGTCCTGCAGGGCGGGGGTGTAGCCGCGGCCCTTCTCCGTCAGGCAGTGGACGATGACCGGGCCGCCGAAGCGCTTGGCGCGCTGCAGCGCGGACTCCAGGGCGGCGAGGTCGTGGCCGTCGATCGGGCCGACGTATTTCAGGCCCAGGTCCTCGAACATGCCCTGCGGGGCGATGAAGTCCTTGAAGCCCTTCTTGGCGCCGTGCAGGGTCTCGTACAGCGGCTGGCCGATGACGGGGGTGCGCTCCAGCAGCTCCTTGGTGCGGGTGAGGAAGCGCTCGTAGCCGTCGGTGGTGCGCAGCGTGGCGAGGTGGTTGGCGAGGCCGCCGATGGTGGGCGCGTAGGAGCGCTCGTTGTCGTTGACGACGATGACCAGCGGGCGGTCCTTGGCGGCGGCGATGTTGTTCAGCGCCTCCCAGGCCATGCCACCGGTCAGGGCGCCGTCACCGATGACGGCGACGGTGTGGTCGCGCTTGCCGAGCTGCTCGTTGGCCTTGGCCAGTCCGTCGGCCCAGCCGAGCACCGTGGAGGCGTGGCTGTTCTCGATGACGTCGTGCTCGGACTCGGCGCGCGAGGGGTAGCCGGACAGGCCGCCCTTGCCCTTGAGCTTGGAGAAGTCCTGACGGCCGGTGAGCAGCTTGTGGACGTAGGACTGGTGCCCGGTGTCCCACAGCACCTTGTCCTTCGGCGAGTCGAAGACGCGGTGCAGGGCGATGGTCAGCTCGACGACGCCGAGGTTCGGCCCCAGGTGCCCGCCCGTCTTGGAGACCTCGTCGACCAGGAAGGTACGGATCTCGCCTGCCAGCTCGACCAGCTGCTCCGGGCTCAGCCGGTCGAGGTCGCGCGGTCCCTTGATACGGGTCAGCAGCGCCACCCGTGCCTCCTTGTTGTCGCTTGCCGGTTACCCGAGTGTATGTGTTCGCGTTTTCAGCTCCGCACACACCTGTGCCCGGCGCTGGGATGATCTTCCCTGCGCCGGGCACGTCACGCCACTGGTGTGCGGTGCGAACCCTCAGCCGCGGCCGGCGGCCTTCTGGCTCCTGCGGGACACCGAGTCGATGATCACGGCGGCCAGCAGAACGCCGGCGGTGATCATGTACTGCAGCGCGGTGTTCATGTTGAGCAGGTCCAGGCCGGTCCGGATGGACTGGATGACCAGCATGCCGAGCAGGGCGGACCAGACGCTGCCCCGGCCTCCGAAGAGGCTGGTGCCGCCGATGACCGCGGCCGCGATGGCCAGCATCAGGACGTCACCCGTACCCGCACCCAGCGTCGCGGTGTAGGTCTGGGCGGCGAAGAACAGACCGCCGATCGCCGCGAACGCGCCGGAGATGGCGAACACGGAGATCCGCACCAGGGCGACGTTGATGCCCGCCCGGCGGGCGGCCTCGATGCCGCCGCCGACCGCGAAGACCTTGCGGCCGTACGAGGTGCGCCGCAGTACGAAGTCGACGATCACCAGGGCCGCCAGGAAGATGACCAGCGCGTTCGGCACACCGAACGCCTGGTTCAGCACGTACGCGGCGACGAAGGAGACCACCGCGAGGGCGCCGACGCGCAGCGCGATCTCGCTCGTGGGCCGGAACGGGACACCGGCCGCGCGGCGGCGGCGCTGGTCGATCAACGAGCCCGCGAGCATGGCCGCGGTGCCGAGACCGGCAAGCAGGTAGGCGCCGGCGATGTCCTGGTCCATGAAGAAGGAGCGCTGGCCCAGAATGTGCAGCGGCCCCTCGTCGGGGATGGAGAGGCTTCCGCTGTCGCCGAGCAGCTGCAGCATCAGGCCATTCCAGCCGAGAAGGCCGGCGAGGGTGACGATGAAGGCGGGTACACCGATCTTCGCGAAGAACCAGCCGTGCAACGCGCCGATGACGATGCCGGTCAGGACCGTCAGGATCAGGGCGAGCCAGGGGTTCATTCCGTGATTGGTCACGAAGATGGCGAAGATGGCCGACGCCAGACCGCTGACCGAGCCCACCGAGAGGTCGATCTCGCCCAGCAGCAGCACGAAGTTCAGGCCGATGGCCAGCATGCCCGTGGCGGCCAGGAAGAAGCCGATGTTGGACAGGTTGCCGGCGCTGAGGAACTCGCTGGACTGGGTCTGGAAGATGCTCCAGATGATGATCAGGCCGATGACGACCGGCAGCGCGCCGAGCTCACCACCGCGGACCTTGCGCTTGAACTCGGTGAGGTAGCCCTTGAAGCCCTCTTCACGGACGAGCAGGCGCGGGTCGACCACGGGCACGGCCGCCGAGGACGCGTCCTCGACCGCTGCCACCGCGTCCTTCTTTACGGTCTTCGACGTGTCGCTCACTTTGCATCCTCCGTGCGCCGCGCCTGACGGCGGGTCACGGCGTTGTCCGTGGCGCCCGTGATCGCGGAGATGATTTCTTCCTGGGACGTGCTCTTGACGTCGAACACACCGTTGTTCCGACCGAGCCGCAGTACCGCCACCTTGTCGGCGACGGCCTTGACGTCCACCATGTTGTGGCTGATGAGGATGACGGCGAGGCCACGCTGACGCAGCCGTTCCACCAGGTCGAGCACCTGGGCCGTCTGCTCCACACCGAGGGCGGCGGTCGGCTCGTCGAGGATGACCAGCTTGGGGTCGCCGATCAGGGCGCGCGCGATGGCGACGACCTGCCGCTGACCACCCGACAGGCTGGCGATCGGGATGCGCACGCTGGGGATGCGGATCGACAGGGTGCTCAGCAGCTCCCTGGAACGCGCCTCCATGGCGACCTCGTCGATCACACCGGCGCGCTTGATCTCGCTGCCGAGGTAGAGGTTGGCAACGACATCGAGGTTGTCGCAGAGCGCCAGGTCCTGGTAGACCGTCGCGATTCCGAAGCCCTGGGCGTCGTGCGGCTTGTTGATGCTGACCGCCTCGCCCTCCCACTCGATGACGCCTTCATCGATGGGGTGGACACCCGCGATCGTCTTGACCAGGGTCGACTTACCTGCGCCGTTGTCGCCGACGAGCGCGACGACCTCACCGGCGTGGACCTCCAGGTCGACATCGGTGAGTGCCTGGACCGCACCGAATCGCTTGGAGACTCCGCGCAACGCCAGCACGGGCGTAGCGGACACGTGAACCATCTCCTTCGCCGCCTGACCGGCGGGGATGCCGCGCTTGGAGGGGCGCGGAGTTTTGTGCAAACTGCACAGCTTTACATGAACGGGAGCGGACTGTCTGTCCGGCACCCGCCCCGTCAGCGGGGTCTGTTGGACGGGGCGGGCACCGGACAGGTTCGCGTGGCGGCCTCCGGGGGGAGGGCCTGCCGTGTTACTGGAGGCCGGCGGCCTTGCAGGCCTTGGCGAACTCGGCCGTGCAGATCTCCTCGACGGACCACAGCTTGTCGGCGACGACCGTGTCCTTGACGTTGGCCTTGGTCACCGAGACCGGGGTCAGCAGCTGGGACGGGACCTTGTCACCGGAACCGCTGGTCAGCGAGGTGGTGGCCAGCGAGTCGATGGCCTTGCCCTCGATCAGGTTGACCGCGAGCTGGGCAGCGGCGTCGGCCTCGGGCTTGAACGCCTTGTAGACCGTGCTGGACTGGGTGCCCGCGATGATCCGCTGGATGCCCGCGAGTTCGGCGTCCTGACCGGTCAGCGGGATGCCGCTGATGCCGGCGCCCTTGAGGGCGGTGGCGATGCCGCCGGCCATGCCGTCGTTCGCGGCGTAGACGCCCGCGATCTTCTTGGCGCCGATCTGGGTGATGGCCGCCGTCACCTTCTGGTTGGCGACGGTGTCCTTCCACAGACCGCTCTGCTCGTAGGCGATCTTGACCTTGCCGTCGAGCACCTTGTGGGCGCCCGCCTTGAACATCGCGGCGTTCGGGTCGGCGTCGTCACCGTTGATCATGACGACGTTCGCCGACGGCTTGGCCTTGGCGCCGAGCGAGTCGAGGAGCGCCTGGCCCTGCAGCTCGCCGACCTTCTCGTTGTCGAAGGAGACGTACGCGGAGACCGGGCCCTGTGCGAGGCGGTCGTAGGCGATGACCTTGATGCCCTTGTCGACGGCCGACTGGACGGAGGTCTTGATGGCAGCGGCGTCCTGGGCGCTGATCACGATCACCTTGACACCCTTGGTGATCATGGTGCTGACCTGCTGGGCCTGCTTGCCGGAGTCGCCCGCGGCGTTCGCGTACTGTACGTCGCAGTCGGCGCACAGCTCCTTGACCTTGGCCTCGAACAGCGGCTTGTCGAACTTGTCGTAGCGCGCGGTGACGCTGTCGGGAAGCAGCAGACCGATGGTCTTGCTCTTGCTGCCGGTGCTGCTGCTGCCGCCGTCCGCCTTGTCGTCGCCGGCCTTGCCGCACGCAGCAACGGAAAGGGCCATGGAGACGGCCGCGGTGCCGATCACGACGCGACGCATCATTGCGTTCATGTGGGGTTGCCTCCCTGACAGGGCCGCAAAAGACAGCGGCCGAGGTGAGCGTGAGTCAACTCGGCAACAGCCTTGACGTCAAGAAGTAAATACTTAACGAGATGGCAACGGTGCGTTTCGTTATCTAGATGAACGCAGAGTGATCTCTACGACACAGCAACCGCTGCGGGAACATTAGCATCCAAAAGGGTCGAATCCCCCACCTCGCTGAGGGCCAGCGCCAGGGCGCCCAGCACCTCGGCGCGGGCCCCCAGGCCCCCCGAGACAACGGAGAGGCGGCGCGCCGCACTGGGGATCGCGTAGCGTGCCACAGATTCCCTGAGGGGCGCGAGGACCAGCTCCCCGGCCTCGGCGAGATCGCCGCCGAGCACCACCCGGCTCGGGTTCAAGAGGTTGGCGAGGCTGGCGACGCCCATGCCGATGTGCCGGCCGACGTCGGCGATGACCCGGCGGCAGCCCGGGTCTCCCTCCCGGCCCAGCTGCACCATGCGCGCCAGGGTGAGGTCGGGGCCGTGGCTGCCGCGCAGCAGGTCCAGAACGTAGCGGGCGGCGGTGAAGGTCTCCAGGCAGCCGCGGTTGCCGCAGCGGCACACCGGGCCGGACTCGTCCAGCGTGATGTGGCCGATCTCGCCCGCGGTGCCGCCGGGGCCGCGGTAGATGCGGCCGTCGATCACCAGCCCGGCGCCCACGCCGCTGGCCACCTTGATGTACGCCAGGTCCTTCACCCCCCGGCCGCCGCCCCAGACGAGTTCGCCGAGGGCGCCGAGGTTGGCATCGTTGTCCACCTGGACCGGCATGCGCAGCCGCTCGGCGAGTTCCTGGCGCGGGTTGATGCCGCCCCACCCCGGCAGGATGGCGGTGGACCCCAGCGCGCCGGTCTCCACGTCGATCGGGCCCGGCACGCCGAGTCCGACGCCGATCACCTTGTCGGCGCCGATGCCGCTGGACTCGATCAGCCGCGCGACCAGCTGCTCGGCCCGGTCGAAGCCCTCGGAGGCCGAGGCGTCCACGTCGATGGGCTCGGACTGCTCGGCGAGCACCTGGTGGGCCAGGTTGCCGACCGCCACCCGCAGGTGGGAGTGCCCGAAGTCGACGCCGACGACGACGCCCGCGTCACCGGACAGCGCGACCGCGCGGGCCCGGCGCCCTCCCGAGGAGGTGGGGGTGACCTGTACCGTCCCGTTGTCCCGCAGTTCGCGGACGATGTTGGAGACCGTCGCGGCGGACAGCCCCGTCGTACGGGCGATCTCCGCCTGCGTCAGCGAACCCGCAAGGCGTACGGCCCGGACCACCCGCTCGAGGTTGGCCCGGTGCAGCGACGACTGGGATCCCGGAGTCTCCACGACCATTCCACTCCTGCCGAACCGGACGGGAGCCACGCCGATGAGACCCCGTCGTCTACAACATGTGAACTCTAAGCAAGCCTTTAGGCTCGCTTCCCGTCAAGGGGCAGAACCAGACCGCTGACCGAATGCCCGAAAAATCCAGAAGCGGCCCCGCATACGGCGGGACCGCTTCCGCTCCGCCGTCCGGACGACCGGACGGCGGCCACGTGGAGTGACCTTCCGGTTACTTCAAAGTGCCGGCCGTCAGACCCGCCTGCACCTGCCGCTGGAAGGAGAGGTAGACCACGAGCACCGGCAGCATCGCGATGGTCATGCCCGCGAAGAGCGCCGGGTAGTCACCGGAGTACCCCTGCTGCTGCGCCAGGTTGACCAGGCCCTGGGCCAGCATCGAGCGGTCCGGGTCGCTGCTGGACTGCTGCTGCATGAGGGTCATCGGCAGGATGTACTGGTTCCACTGGCCCAGCACGTTGAAGATGCCCACGCTGATCAGGCCCGGCTTCGCCATCGGCAGCATGACCTGGAAGAAGGCCCGGGAGTGCGAACAGCCGTCGATCATGGCCGCCTCGTGCACCGCCGTGGGCAGGGTCCTGAAGAAGGAGTGCATGAAGAAGACGGTGAAGGGCAGCGAGTAGGCGATGTAGACCAGGATCAGGCCCTGGTAGGTGTTGAGCATGCCCAGGTTGCTGACCATGAAGAACAACGGCACGAGGGCGAGGTACACCGGGAACATCGCGCCGCCGACGAACAGGTAGAAGATGATCCGGTTGCCGGGGAATTCGTAGCGCGCCAGCACGTACGCGGTCATCGACCCCAGCAGCATGGTCAGCGGGACCGAGAACACCAGCACGATCACCGTGTTCACGAAGAACTCGCCGATGCCCTTCTCCCAGGCCCGGGAGAATGCGTCGAAGGACCAGTGCGAGGGCCAGGACCAGGCACTCGCGCCGATCTCCGTGTTGTTCTTGAAGGAGCCGAGGACGATCCATGCCAGCGGCAGGAGGATCATCACGCCCCAAAGGATCAGGAAACCGTGCGAGAAGACGTTGAGCGTCGTGCCGCCGTCGGCGAAACGTTCCCGGTCCGTCTTCCTGCTGCCGATCGTGGTGGGCTGCCCCTTGAAGACCGGCACCGGAGTGGGCTGCTTGATGGGAGTGGCCATGGGATGCGCTCCCCGCTCAGTACTCGATGCGATCGCGGCGGGAGACCCGCAGCGCGATGGCGGAAAGGATCAGGGTGAGGAAGAGGATGACGACGCCCATGGCACAGGCGTAGCCGCTCTTTCCGAAGGTGAGGAAGTTGCGCATCAGGTAGGTCGCCATGACCTCACCGTGGTAGTCCGGGCCGCCGCCGAAACTCGAACCCGGAGTGAGGACCGAGGCCAGCACGAAGAAGTCCATCGCGGCGATGGCGAGGTACACCCAGGCCGTCTGGACGCTGTCCCACAGCAGCGGGAGCGTCACCTTGAAGAAGGTCTGCAGGCGGCCGGCGCCGTCCAGCAGCGCGGCCTCGTAGATGTCCTTCGGAACTGACTGCATGGCCGCCGAGAACAGCACCAGGTAGAAACCGACACCCGCCCAGATCTGCACGCCGAGCAGGCACCACATCACCAGGTTGGGGCTGTTCAGCCATTCGACCGGGGCACTCGGGTCCTGAAGGTGCAGTTTGATGAGGATGCCGTTCAGGAGGCCGCTTCCGTCACTGCGGTAGACCGCCTGGAAGAGCACGACGAGAATGGCGACGGAAAGCACCTGGGGAAAGAAGAAGACCACCTTGTAGAAGGCGGATCCGCGCACTCCGCGCACGCCCGTGGTACCGCCGCGGCCACCCACGTTGAGCATGAAGGCGAAGAAGAGCGCCAGCAGGATCGTGATCACCGGCAGGAAGACCAGCAGCAGCACGTTGTGCTGGAGCGCCTGCAGGAAGACGTGGTCCCCGAAGAGCTTGGTGTAATTCTCCAGGCCGACGAAGTGCATCTCCTGGGACTGGCCGGACCAGTCCGTCAGGGAATACCCGAACGTCTGGAGGTACGGCCAGATCACGAAGACGACGTAGAGCACGACCGGAATGACGAGGAATCCCGCGATGAACGGGTACTTGCGGTAACGCATGGCGCTGCTCCTGCCATCGGGTAGACCGTCGCACCGGGGCCCCGAACGCCCCCTGGACCATCAGGGGGCACCGGGGCCCCGGTGCGCAAGGGCCGGTGCGTACTAAGAGCCCTTCTTGGCCTTCTCGGCCGCCGCCTTGACCCGCTTGAGCCAGTCGGCGGGCTTGATGCGCTTGGCCATCAGCTCGGCACTGGCGTTCTGCACGTCGGTGTCGAAGGCACTCTGCGTGTTGATGTAGTTGTAGTTGAAGACGTTGGTGCCGGCCGCGGTGAGCGCGGTGACGGTGGACGCGGTGCCCGGGCGCAGCTGGACGTCGGAGCCGACGCCGTCCTTGAGCACGGTCAGCGAGTTGGCCGTCTGGGCGAACTTGCTCGACGCTTCCTTGGTGAGCATGATCCGCAGGAACTCCAGGCCGCCGGCCTGATTCTTGGCCTTCTTCGGGACGATGAAGGGCTCACCGGCGCCGGCCCGGATCGCCTCGAAGGGCAGCTTGTCGCCGTCCAGCGAGGGGATCGGCAGGAAGGTCATCTCGAAGTCCGAGGGGGTGGCCTTCAGCTGCTCGTTCTCCAGCCACGAACCGCAGGGGATGAAGGCGGCCTTGCCCTCGTTCCAGGCGGTCTGCGACTCGATGTGGGTCATGCCGTTGGTGCCGGGGAGCAGGTAGCCCTTGTCGGCGATCTGGTAGACGGCCTCGACGGCCGCCTTGGCGGCGGGATCGTCCCAGACGGTCGCGTCCATGTCGTCGATCCGCTTCACCAGGTCCGGACCGCCGTGCTTGGCGATGAGGTCCATGACCACGATGTTGATGTAGTACGGGTACTTGCCCTGGTGGGTGAAGGGCGCGATGCCGGACTTCTTGATCTCCTCGCACAGCGACATGAAGTCGGCCCAGGTCTTCGGCGCGGTCCAGCCCTTCTCCTTGAAGAGCTTGCCGGAGTACCACAGGCCCCAGACGGTGTAGATGTAGGACAGCTGGTACATCTTGCCGTCGTCGAAGCTGCCCGTCTCGATGGTGCCGGGCTGCAGGACGTCCCTGATCTTCTTGCTCGGGTCGTCGATGTAGGGCGCGTCGAGGAGCGGCGTGAGGTCGGTGAGCTGGCCGCTCTTGTAGAGCACGTCCAGCTTGATCTGCTGGGCGCCGGAGTCGTCGACGACGTCCGGCGGGTTGCCGGCGTTGAAGCGGGGCTGGAGCTTGCCGGTGATCTCCTGGGTGCCCAGGTGGCTGACCTTCGACCCGGAGAACTTCTTCTTGTAGATCTTCTCGAACTCGATGGCGTACGCGTCCCCGTAGCCGCCCTTGAAGATCACGACGTCCAGAGGGGCGTCGTTGGCCACGCCGAAGGGGTTCTCCTTGGACTTCTCGCCCTTATCGGTGCCCTTGTCGTTGCCGCTGCCGCTGGACGCACAGGCACTCAGCAGACCCGCGGCGGGAGCGGCCAACAGGCCCACCGCTGCGGCCCGCTTGATCAGATCACGCCGGTTGACGTCGGATCTCATGCTCAAGTCCTCACCTTCTCCAGGACCCATGCGGTGCGGAGTTGAATCTGTGCACGGGCCACGCACCCGTTGTTCCCCCCGCGCAAGCCCACGTTCAGCGGGCCTCCTGGACGCCGACAGGTATAGTCCACTTCCCGCGAGGTGGGCAAGGTCATGCGCGCTTTTGACGGACAGCTTTCCCTAGTTGAGACCTGCCGGTAACGCGAACGGGCCCGCACCCCCGGCAGGGGTGCGGGCCCGTTCACCGGGTCCGGACGCGGTGATCCCTACTTGCGGATCAGGGAGCGCAGGACGTACTGCATGATGCCGCCGTTGCGGTAGTAGTCCGCCTCACCGGGGGTGTCGATGCGGACCACGGCGTCGAACTCGACGCCGGTGTCGGTCGTCACCTTGACGGTGCGCGGGGTGGTGCCGTCGTTGAGCTCGGTGATGCCGGAGAACGCGAAGGTCTCCTCACCGGTCAGGCCCAGCGAGGCCGCCGTGGCGCCCTCGGGGAACTGCAGGGGCAGTACGCCCATGCCGATCAGGTTGGAGCGGTGGATGCGCTCGTACGACTCGGCGATGACCGCCTTGACGCCCAGCAGCGCGGTGCCCTTCGCGGCCCAGTCGCGGGAGGAGCCGGAGCCGTACTCCTTGCCCGCCAGGACGACCAGCGGGGTGCCGGCGGCCTGGTAGTTCTGCGACGCGTCGTAGATGAAGGCGACCGGGCCGCCCTCCTGCGTGAAGTCGCGGGTGTAGCCGCCCTCGGTGCCCGGCGCGATCTGGTTGCGCAGGCGGATGTTGGCGAACGTGCCGCGGATCATGACCTCGTGGTTGCCGCGGCGGGAGCCGTAGGAGTTGAAGTCGCGGCGCTCCACACCGTGTTCGGTGAGGTACGTGCCGGCCGGGGTGTCGGCCTTGATCGCACCCGCCGGGGAGATGTGGTCGGTGGTGACCGAGTCGCCCAGCTTCGCCAGCACACGGGCACCGGCGATGTCGGTGACCGGGGCCGGCTCCATGGCCATGCCCTCGAAGTACGGGGGCTTGCGGACGTAGGTCGACTGCGGGTCCCACTCGAAGGTGTTGCCGGTCGGGATCGGCAGCGACTGCCACTGGGCGTCGCCGGCGAAGACGTCCTGGTAGGAGGTGCTGAACATGTCCTGGCCGATCGCTGAGGCGACGACCTCGTTGACCTCCTGCTCGGAGGGCCAGATGTCCTGCAGGAAGACCGGCTTGCCGTCGGTGTCCGTGCCGATGGCGTCCTTGGTGACGTCCACCTTCATGGAGCCGGCGATGGCGTACGCCACGACCAGCGGCGGGGACGCCAGGTAGTTCATCTTGACGTCCGGGTTGATCCGGCCCTCGAAGTTGCGGTTGCCCGACAGCACCGAGGTCACGGCCAGGTCGTGCTCGTTGACCGCCTTGGAGACCTCGTCCGGCAGCGGGCCGGAGTTGCCGATGCAGGTGGTGCAGCCGTAACCGACCAGGTTGAAGCCCATCTTGTCCAGGTACGGGGTCAGGCCGGCCCGGTCGTAGTAGTCCATGACGACCTTGGAGCCCGGGGCCAGGGTGGTCTTCACCCACGGCTTGCGGGTCAGGCCCTTCTCGACCGCCTTCTTGGCCACCAGGGCGGCGGCGACCATGACGTACGGGTTCGAGGTGTTGGTGCAGGAGGTGATCGCGGCGACGGTGACGGCGCCGTGGTCGATCTCGTAGGTCGAGCCGTCGGGGGCGGTGACCACCGTCGGGCGGGTCGGGACGCCGTTGGTGGCGGCCGGGGCGTCGGAGGCCGGGAAGGACTCCTTGCCCGCCTCGTCGGCGTCGTCCACGTAGTTGCGCACGTCGCTCGCGAACTGCTCGGCGGCGTTGGCGAGGACGATGCGGTCCTGCGGGCGCTTGGGACCGGCGATGGAGGGTACGACCGTGGAGAGGTCGAGCTCCAGCTTCTCGGAGAAGTCCGGCTCGGCGGCCGGGTCCAGCCAGAGGCCCTGCTCCTTGGCGTACGCCTCGACGAGCGCGAGCTGCTGCTCCGAACGGCCGGTCAGCTTCAGGTAGTTAATGGTCTCCGCATCGATCGGGAAGATCGCCGCGGTGGAACCGAACTCCGGCGACATGTTGCCGATGGTGGCGCGGTTGGCGAGCGAGGTGGCGGAGACGCCCTCGCCGTAGAACTCGACGAACTTGCCGACGACACCGTGCTTGCGGAGCATCTCGGTGATGGTCAGCACGAGGTCGGTCGCGGTGGTGCCGGTGGGCAGCTCGCCGGTCAGCTTGAAGCCGACGACGCGCGGGATCAGCATGGAGACCGGCTGGCCGAGCATGGCGGCCTCGGCCTCGATGCCGCCGACGCCCCAGCCCAGCACGCCGAGGCCGTTGACCATGGTGGTGTGCGAGTCGGTGCCGACGAGGGTGTCGGGGTACGCCTGGCCGCCCCGGACCATGACGGTGCGGGCCAGGTGCTCGATGTTCACCTGGTGGACGATGCCGGTGCCCGGCGGGACGACCTTGAACTCGTCGAACGCGGTCTGGCCCCAGCGCAGGAACTGGTAGCGCTCCTTGTTGCGGCCGTACTCCAGCTCCACGTTCTGCGCGAAGGAGTCCGGGGTGCCGAACTTGTCGGCGATGACCGAGTGGTCGATGACCAGCTCGGCCGGGGCCAGCGGGTTGATGCGGGACGGGTCGCCGCCCAGTTCCTTGACGGCCTCACGCATGGTGGCGAGGTCGACCACGCACGGCACACCGGTGAAGTCCTGCATGATCACACGGGCCGGCGTGAACTGGATCTCCTGGCTCGGCTGCGCCTGGGAGTCCCAGGAGCCGAGCGCGCGGATGTGGTCGGCGGTGATGTTCGCGCCGTCCTCGGTGCGGAGCAGGTTCTCCAGCAGCACCTTCAGGCTGTAAGGGAGGCGCGCGGCGCCCTCGACCTTGTCCAGCCGGAAGATCTCGTACGACTCGTCGCCCACCTGCAGGGTGCTGCGGGCGTCGAAGCTGTTCGCCGACACGACAGTCTCCTTCGTAACTTTGCGCGTACCACCGCAATGCTGCCGCTTCGACCCCTGGCCGTTCCGCTAAGGTAAGGCTAACTAAGGGGAGCCTTACCCCTGGCGGCAGCGGTGCGCCTTGGCAGATATCTCGATGTCGAGATAACTCTAATACATCACCGCTGCCGGGTCATGCGCCGGGCCGTCTGTGTGCGGCATCACGCCCCTTCCGTACGCCGAGGACCCTGTTCCCGCGCAGGCGCAGCCTGCGCGGGAACAGGGTCCTCGGCGTGATCCCCGGACGTCACACCGGGGGCGGGGCCCCGCCGTCACCCCTCCCGGAGCATCAGGGCGTTGAGCTCGCCCCAGGGGATGCCGCCCGCGACGGAGGCGTAGGTGCCGGTGGCGAGCAGCTCGCGGGCGGCCCGGTCGACCAGGGCGTAGGCGGCCTCGGCGACCGCGCTGCCGAGGCTGACGCGCGCGGCGCCGGCGGAGGCCAGGACGGACACCGGCGGCGCTCCGGGGCCTGCGAGGATGCCGACGGGGGCGTCGATGCCCTCGGCCAGGGCGGCGACGACGGCCGGGTCGCCCACGCCGGGCACGAAGACGCCGTCAGCCCCCGCCGCGAGGTACCCGGCGGCGCGCTCCAGGGTCTCCCCCAGGTCGCCGGCGCCCCGCAGGTAGGTGTCGGTGCGGGCGTGGACGAACAGCGGCACCCCCTCCTCGTCGGCGGCGCGGCGGGCCGCGGCGATGCGGGCGGCCTGGTCGTCCACGGCGCGCAGGGGGGCCGGGCCGCCGTCGTGGGAGTCCTCGATGTTGATGCCGACCGCGCCCGTGGCCAGCACCCCCCGCACCGTCCGCGCGACGCCCTCGGGGTCGGCCGCGTAGCCGCCCTCGATGTCGGCGCTGACGGGCACGGAGACGGCCGCGGCGACCCGTGCGGTCAGCTCCAGCGCGAGGCCGCGATCGACGTGGTCGCCGTCCGCGGTGCCCAGGGTCCAGGAGACCCCGGAACTGGTGGTGGCGACGGCGGCCGCCCCGGCACGCTCGGCGACGCGGGCACTTGCGGCGTCCCAGGCGTTGGCCAGCAGCAGCGGGCGCCCGGGGACGTGGAGGGAGCGGAAGAGTTCGGCCTTGGCCTTGAGTTCGCTGTTCACGGACCGCAGTCCATCACCGGCCGGGGGGCGGGTCCGGCGGATTTCCGACACCTACGTCCCGCGCCGCCCGCCCGCACGTCCATGTCGGATTCTCGCTAGCCCCGGCCCGCGCCCGCCACGGATGCTGGGGATGTGCATGAGGACTTCGAGCGCTGTGTACGCGCCGTGCAGTCGAAGGACTCCCGTTTCGACGGGTGGTTCTTCACCGCGGTGCTGACCACCCGCATCTACTGCCGGCCCGGCTGCCCCGCGGTGCCGCCGAAGCCGCAGAACATGAGCTTCTACCCGAGCGCGGCCGCCGCCCAGCAGGCCGGCTTCCGCGCCTGCAAGCGCTGCCGCCCCGACGCCGCCCCCGGTTCCCCGCGGTGGAACGAGCGGGCGGACCTGGTGGCCCGTGCCATGCGCCTGATCGCCGACGGGGTCGTCGACCGGGACGGCGTGCCGGGACTCGCCGCGCGTCTGGGCTACAGCACACGGCAGGTCGAGCGGCAGCTGAGGGCCGAGCTCGGGGCCGGGCCGCTCGCCCTCGCCCGGGCGCAGCGGGCGCAGACGGCCCGGCTGCTGATCGAGACCTCGGCGCTGCCGATGGCCGACGTCGCCTTCGCCGCCGGGTTCAGCAGCATCCGCGCCTTCAACGACACCGTGCGCGAGGTCTTCGCACTCACCCCGAGCGAGCTGCGGACGCGGGCGGCACGGGGCCGGCACCCCGTCCCCGCCGCCGACGTCTCGGGCTCCCTGACGCTGCGGCTGCCCTTCCGGGCCCCGCTGTGCCCCGGCAACCTCTTCGGGCACCTGGCCTCGACCGCCGTGCCGGGTGTGGAGGAGTGGCGGGAGGGGGCCTACCGCCGCACGCTGCGGCTGCCCCACGGCCACGGAACCGTGTCCCTGCGGCCCGAGCCCGACCACGTCGCCTGCCGGCTCTCCCTCACCGACTGGCGGGACCTGTCGCACGCGATCAGCCGCTGCCGGTGGCTGCTCGACCTGGACGCCGACCCGGTCGCCGTCGACGGGCTGCTCCGGCAGGACCCGCTGCTCGCCCCGTACGTGGACGCGAATCCCGGGCGCCGGGTGCCGCGTACGGTGGACGGGCCGGAGTTCGCGGTGCGCGTGGTGCTGGGGCAGCAGGTGTCGACCGCCGCGGCGCGCACGCTGGCCGGCCGGCTGGTGACGGCGCACGGGGAGCCCGTCGCCGACCCCGGGGGCGGGCTGACCCACCTGTTCCCCTCCCCGTGGGCGCTCACGGGCCTGGACCCGGAGTCCCTGGCGATGCCGCGCACCCGGCGGGCCACGCTGACTGCCCTGGTCGCCGCGCTGACCGAGGGGGGCCTCGACCTGGACGTCGGCAGCGACTGGGAGAAGGCGCGGCGGCAGCTCGAGGCGCTCCCGGGCTTCGGCCCGTGGTCGGTCGAGGTGGTGGCGATGCGGGCGCTCGGCGACCCGGACGCCTTCCCCGCCACCGATTTGGGCGTACGGCTGGCCGCGGAAAAACTCGGCCTCCCGACGACCCCCGCGGCCCTCGTCCGGCGGGCCGCGGCCTGGCGGCCGTGGCGCGCGTACGCCGTGCAGCACCTGTGGGCCACCGGCGACCACCCCGTCAACGTCCTGCCCGCCGACCGAGTCTGAGGAATGATCATGTCCCTTCGCACACACGCCCTCGTCGACAGCCCGGTCGGGCCGCTGACCCTGGTCGCGACCGGCGGTGTCCTGTCAGGTCTCTACATGACCGCGCAGCGCCACCGGCCACCGGAGGAGTCCTTCGGCGCGCGCCGCGCCCCGGACGAGTCACCGTTCGCGCTCGCCGCCGAACAGCTGGAGGCGTACTTCGCGGGCGGGTTGACCGCCTTCGACCTGCCGCTGGACCTGCGCGGCACCCCCTTCCAGCAGCGTGTCTGGGCGGGTCTGCGGGCCATCCCGTACGGCACGGTGATGACGTACGGTCAGCTGGCGGACAAGCTCGGCAGCCCCGGTGCGTCGCGCGCCGTCGGGCTCGCCAACGGACGGAACCCGGTCGGCATCATCGTGCCCTGCCACCGGGTGGTCGGCGCCTCCGGCGGTCTCACCGGATACGGGGGCGGTCTGGAGCGCAAGCGGTACCTCCTTGACCTCGAACTCGGGTTGACATCTCATATGTGAGATAGTCTCTCCCCATGGGAGACGACTACCTCGCACGCATCGGCAAGCTCATCCGTGACGCCCGACAGCACCGGGGCTGGACCCAGTCGCAACTTGCGGAGGCGCTCGGGACCAGCCAGAGCGCGGTGAACCGCATTGAACGCGGGAACCAGAACATCAGCCTTGAGATGATCGCCCGAATCGGTGAGGCGCTCGACAGCGAGATCGTCTCCCTCGGCTACGCGGGTCCCATGCACCTGCGCGTCGTCGGCGGGCGCCGCCTGTCCGGCTCCATCGACGTCAAGACCAGCAAGAACGCCTGCGTGGCACTGCTGTGCGCCACGCTGCTGAACTCCGGGCGGACCACCCTGCGCCGCGTCGCGCGGATCGAGGAGGTCTACCGCATCCTGGAGGTGCTGAACAGCATCGGCGTGCGCACCCGCTGGATCAACGACGGCAACGACCTGGAGATCGTCCCGCCCGCGCGGCTGGAGCTGGACGCCATGGACACCGACGCGGCCCGCCGCACGCGCAGCGTGATCATGTTCCTCGGCCCGCTGATGCACCGCACCGACCGCTTCCGCATCCCGTACGCGGGCGGCTGCGACCTCGGCACCCGTACCGTCCAGCCGCACATGACCGCCCTGCGGCACTTCGGGCTGGACGTGACCGCCACCAGCGGGATGTACCACGCCCGGGTCGCCCCCTCCGTGGCCCCGCGGCGGCCCATCGTACTGACCGAGCGCGGCGACACCGTGACCGAGAACGCGCTCCTGGCCGCCGCCCGGCACGACGGGGTGACCGTCATCCGCAACGCCAGCTCCAACTACATGGTCCAGGACCTGTGCTTCTTCCTGGAGGAGCTGGGTGTGCGGGTGGACGGCATCGGCACCACCACGCTGACCGTGCACGGCGTCGCGGAGATCGACCGGGACGTGGACTACGCGCCGTCGGAGGACCCGGTGGAGGCTATGAGCCTGCTGGCCGCGGCCGTGGTCACCGAGTCCGAGCTGACCATCCGCCGGGTGCCGGTGGAGTTCCTGGAGATCGAGCTGGCCGTCCTGGAGGAGATGGGGCTGGACCACGAGCGCTCGGCCGAGTACCCCGCCGACAACGGCCGCACCCGGCTGATCGACCTCACCGTCCGCCCCTCCAAGCTGCGCTCCCCCATCGACAAGATCCACCCCATGCCCTTCCCGGGCCTCAACATCGACAACGTGCCCTTCTTCGCGGCCATCGCCGCCACGGCGCAGGGCTCGACCCTCATCCACGACTGGGTCTACGACAACCGCGCCATCTACCTCACCGAGCTGACCCGGCTCGGCGCCAACGTCAAGCTGCTCGACCCGCACCGGGTGCTGGTCGAGGGCCCGACCCGCTGGCGCACCGCCGAGATGATGTGTCCGCCGGCCCTGCGGCCCGCCGTCGTGACGCTGCTGGCGATGCTCGCCGCCGAGGGCACCTCGGTGCTGCGGAACGTGTACGTCATCAACCGCGGCTACGAGGAGCTGGCCGAGCGGCTCAACTCCATCGGGGCGCAGATCGAGACGTTCCGCGACATCTGACCCGTCCCGCCCCTCCTGGCCGGCAAACCGGCTACTCCCCCGCAAGGTGGCCGTGATAGTCATGCTCCGGGCCGCGGATCATGGCCCATGGGGGAGAAACGGCCAGGCCAGGAGGGGGTCTTCATGGTGGCGGTCCGACGTGGTCCCGTGGACGGGACGATCGGCGGCGGTACGAGGAGCGGATCGGGTCTCTCGCTGAAGCGGTGGGCGCCACGTCCCGTGGCGCGGATGAGCCCAGCGATGGGGAACCCGCGGCTCGCGCGGCTGCTCGCGGCGGCCAAGGCGGCCGACTGGCCGGCGATGCGCGACGAGCTGTCGGCGGTCTCCGACGACGGGGAGCGCGGCTGGCTGATCGCCAACGCCACGGAGGTCGCGGGCTACGAGCAGTGGATGCCCAAGGCCGTCGCGGACGAACCCGAGTCGGGCCTTGCGCTGCTCGTGGCCGGCGCCCGCCAGGTGGTCTGGGCCTGGGAGGCACGGACCGGACTGCGGGCGAAGCACGTCTCGCGTGAGCAGTTCCAGATCTTCCACGAGCGCCTGGGGGTCGCCGAGGACCTGCTCTACCGGGCCGCCGAGCTCGAGCCCGGCTGGGCGTCCCCCTGGTACTTCCTGCAGATGTCCGCCCGAGGACTGCAGCTGGGCCAGGACATCTCCCGCCTGCGCTTCGAGGCCGCCACCCGGCGGTTCCCGGAGCACCTGGGCGCGCACCAGCAGCAACTGCAGCAGGTCTGCGCGAAATGGGGCGGCTCCCACGACGAGATGCACGCGTTCGCGCGCGCGTCCGCGCTGAACGCCCCCGAGGGGAGCGCGCTCGGCGTGCTGGTCGCGGTCGCGCACCTGGAGCACTGGCTCGACCTCGACCACGGCGCCACCGACAGCCCGTACATGCGGTCGGGCCGCGTCGTCGCGGAACTCCACGAGGCCGCCGACCGCTCGTACCGCCACGCCGCGTACGGGGAGCCGGTCAGCCGGCTGGGCACCCTCAACACCTTCGCCCTGGCCTTCGTCCTGGCCGGCGAGAAGAAGGCGGCCGCGGCCGCCTTCACCGCCACCGGCGGGCTGGTCACGGAGTTCCCGTGGCAGTACCTCGACGGCGACGTCCCGGTGTCGCCCTACCGCACCATGCGGTTCCGCGCCGGACGTCCCTGACCGTCACGCGTCCCGTTCCCCGTCCGCGCACCGCCCGGAAGGCCCCTTCGGTGTCCCAGTCCCCGTCAGCGCACACGTTCCAGGTCGACCTGCGCGGCCTGGTCGACCTGCTCTCCCACCACCTCTACTCCAGCCCCCGCGTCTACCTGCGGGAACTGCTGCAGAACGCCGTCGACGCGATCACCGCCCGGCAGGCGGTCCAGCCGGGCGCACCGGCCAGGATCACCGTACGGACCGGTGACACGCTCAGCGTCACCGACACCGGAGTCGGGCTGAGCGAGGCCGACGTGCACACCTTCCTCGCCACCATCGGGCGTAGTTCCAAGCGCGCCGCCGACGGGGAGATCGAGGCCGCCCGCGGCGACTTCATCGGCCAGTTCGGCATCGGCCTGCTGGCCTGCTTCGTGGTCGCCGACGAGATCACGGTCGTCAGCCGCCCGGCGGCCTCGCCCGGCGCCCCGGCCGTCGAATGGCGCGGACGCTCCGACGGCAGCTACACGATCCGCACCCTCCCCGCCGACGCGCTGCCCGAGCCGGGCACCCGCGTGACGCTGACCCCGCGCGCCGACGCCGGCGAGTGGACGGAGCCCGAGCGGGTGACCTCCCTGGCCCGGCACTACGGCAGTCTGCTGCGGCACGAGGTCACCGTCGTCGACCCGCGCGGCGAGAGCACCACGGTCAACGAGACCCCGCCGTGGGAACGCCGCCACGGCTCCCCGCTGGCCCGCGCCGAGGCGCTCGCCGAGCACTGCCGCGCGACGTTCGGCTTCACCCCGCTCGACACCATCGACCTCGACCTGCCCGTCGCCGGGCTGCGGGGCGTGGCCTATGTGCTGCCGACCGCCGTCAACCCGTCGGAGCGGGCCGGGCACCGGGTGCACCTCAAGGGCATGCTGCTCTCGGACCGGGCCGCCGAACTCCTCCCGGAATGGGCCTTCTTCGTCCGCTGCGTCGTGGACGTCACCAGCCTGCGCCCGACCGCCTCGCGCGAGGCGCTGTACGAGGACGAGACGCTGGCCGCAGTCCGCGACGCCCTCGGCGCCCGCATCCGGGACTGGCTGACCGGGCTCGCCGCCAGCGACCCGGTGCTGCTGCGGCGCTTCATCGACAGCCACCACCTCGCCGTCAAGGCACTGGCCCGCTACGACGACGCGCTGCTGCGGATGCTGCTGCCGTGGCTGCCCTTCGAGACGACGGACGGCAACGTCACGCTGGAGGAGTTCGCCCGCGCCCACCCCACGGTGCTGGTCACCCGCAGCGTCGACGAGTTCCGGCAGGTCGCCCCGATCGCCGCGGCCGCCGGCCTCGGCGTCGTCAACGGCGGCTACACCTACGACCGGGACCTGGTGCACCGGCTGCCCGAGATCCGTCCGGGCACCACGGTCACCGACCTGGACCCGGCCACCGTGACCGCGCACCTCGACCCCGCCGACTCGGCCGCCGAACTCGCCGCAGCCGCCTTCCTCGCGGTCGCCCGAGAGGTCGTCGGCCAGTACGACTGCGACGTCGTCCTGCGGGCCTTCCAGCCGGTCACGGCGCCCGCGCTGCTCCTGGACGACCGCGAGGCACGCCACGAACGCACCCGGGCCGGTCTCGCGCAGAGCAGCGACGGCCTGTGGGCGGACATCCTCGGCTCGCTGCGCACGGAGGCCCCGCGGGCCCAGCTCGTCCTCAACCACCTCAACCCGCTGGTGCGCAGGGCCGCCACCGTCACCGAGCGGGGGCTGGCCCTCACCACCGCCGAGGCCCTGTACGGGCAGGCACTGCTGCTCACCCGGCGGCCGCTGAAGTCCTCCGAGAGCGCGCTGCTCAACCGGGCCTTCATCGGCCTGCTCACCCACGCCATGCACGACCAGGACACCCCCGGGTCCGGGCCGGACGCCAAGGAGCACTGATGCTGGACACCCCCGAGGCCGTGTTCGAGGCGCTCCGCGAGAACAACGAGCGCCCCTACGGAACGCCCCGCACCGTGACCGCCGAGGAACTGGTCGAGGCGGCCGAGCAGTTCGAGGAGAAGGACGTCCTCGTGACGGCGCTGCTCGAACTCATGTCGGCGTACGAGTACGCCGCCGAGCACCGCAAGTCCCCGGTCGTCTTCGCGCGGATCCTCACGCTGTGGGAGGAGGTGCCCGGCTCCTTCAGCGAGTGGGAGGCCCGCCAGGTGCTGTGGCGCCACAAGTGGGTGACGACCTCGCTGCTCCAGGTGCCGGACGTCCCGCTGGCGACGGTCGACGGGTGGGTCGGCCGGATGGGCGACCGCTACCGCGCCGCCGGTGAGGGCCTGCAGCCGGTGGCGGCGATGCGGCACCGGATCGCCGCCCACACCGGCGCGGACCGCGAGAGCGCCTGGGACCTGTGGGTCACCCGGCCCCGGGAGCGGCTCAGCGACTGCCTGGCCTGCGAGACCCGGCACCAGGGGCTGCACCACCTCGACGCGGGCGACGACGAACAGGCCCTGCGCACCTGGGAACCGGTCCTCGGCGGCGTCCAGAGCTGCGAGGAGGAGCCCTGGGTCACCCAGGCCCATGCCCTGCTGCCGCTGCTGCGCCTCGGCCGCACCGACGAGGCCCGCTCGTACCACCTGACCGGCTACCGGCACGCCCGGGGCCGCGTCGGCATGGCCGAGGAGACCGGACTGCACGTGGAGTTCTGCGCGCTGTCCGGCAACGAGGGGCGGGCGCTGGAGATCCTCGCCGAGAACCGCGCCCTGTTCGACACCGCCGGAGCCCCGCTCTCGCTGCTCGGCTTCCTCACCGGTGTCCAGGTCCTCACCCGGCGCCTGGTCGAGCAGGGGTACGACACGACTCCCGTCGCCGGGCCGGTGGGGCGCACCTGGACGGCGCGGGAACTGCTGGACCACGTGAGCGAGCGGGGCGACGCCCTGGCCGCCGCGTTCGACCGGCGCAACGGCACCGGCGCCGTCGGCGAGCGCCGCCGGGCGCGGCTCGCCCGGCGGCCGCCGCTCGCCGAACCGCTGGCGCTCGGGCTGCGCACCGCGGCGGTGCCGTCGCCGGAGGGCGAGCCGGTGGTGACGGCCCCGCCCGTGGCCGCCTCCGCACGGGAGGTGCCCGAGGACTTCGTGGAACTGGTCGAGAAGGCACGCGAGCTGGCCGACGCGGGCCGTCCCGGCGACGAGGAGCTGTGGCTGCGGATCGCCGAGCGCGTCGGAGCCGACGGCCATGTCCACGACGCCCGGCTGGGCCCGGAGGAGCGGCTGCGGGGCGAACTGGCAGAGCACCGCGCCTTCGCGGCCATGGAGGACGAGGACAAGGCGGCGGTCAAGGCCGCCCTCGCCGAGGCACGCGAGCTGTTCGCCCTGGCCGGCATGCCCGAGCGCGTGCTGACCGCCCGCGCGCGGCTGGCCTCGGTGGGCGTGGAGCCCGGCCCGGAGGCCGACGAGGGCCGGGCGGAGCTGGACACCGTACTGGCCGAGGCCCGCGCTCTGGCGGACGAGGGCACGGCCACAACCGAGGTCCGGCGCGCCTACTTCGTCGTGCTGCAGTGCCGTGCGTTCCTCGCGCACACCGAGGCGATGGCCGCGCTGCCCGACGTCCCGGCGGAGCTGCGCGAGCGCTTCGAGGCCGCCGTGGCCGAGGCCGTGGCGGAGTCGGAACGGCTCGGCGCCCCGGAGCGCACCGTCAACACCCGGGTGTACGCCGCGGACATCGCGGCCCGCTCCGGTGATCCGGAGCGGGCCGAGCGGGAGCTGCGGAACGTGCTGCGGGTCGTGGAGGCGGCCGCGACGCCCTGGCGCGCCACGCGCCCGCGAGGGCTGCTCGGCCAGGTGCTGCTGCAGCAGCACCGCCCCGAGGAGGCCATGGAGCAGTTCCACGGCGCGCTCGCCTCGGCCGCCGCGCACGGCGACACCGCGTTCCCGGTGGCGCGCACCCACGCGCTGCTCGGCCACGCCGCCGACCACGCGGGCGACCCGGGCGCGGCCGTGCGCCACCTGTCCGACGGCGCGTCACGGCTGGACCGCGAGGGCGACGCGTCGGGCGCCGCAGAGTTGCGGGTGGAGCTGGCGGACGTGCTCGCCCGCGCCGACCGCCAGGCGGACGCCGTCGCCGTGCTGGAGTCGCTGGTCACGGACGAGGCCGCGGCCGGTATGGACGAACGCGCCCTGGCCCAGGCCCGGCTGCTGCTGGCGCGGGGCCTGCGGGAGCTGGAGGAGCACCGTGCGAGCGCCGAGCAGTTCCTGCTGCTGGCCGACGCCGTCGAGCCGTGGGAGGAGCAGTTCACGCACACGCTCGTCGCCTCGGAGGCCGCCGTCGCCCTGCTGGGGGCCGGCAACGAGGACGCGGCGCGCTCCGCGTACGACCGCGCCGTCGCCTCGCACGCCAAGGGGCCGAACCCGCACGCGGTCGCGGAGATGATGCGGGACTTCGCCGCGTACGCCGTGTCGGCCGGGGGCGCCGAGGGCCTGGAGGACGCCCTGGAGCACCTGCGCCGGGCCGACGAGGTCCTGGCGGCCCTGACCGGGGACGACGAGGACGTCGCCCGCTGGTACCAGAGCGGCGCCACGCACTACCAGCGCGGCCGGGCCTACGCGGGCGCCGAGCGCTTTCCCGAGGCGCTCGCCGAACTGGAGCTCGCGATCGCCGCCCACGAGGAGGGCGGGCCTCGCGGCGAGGCGCCGCGCGCCGAGGCCGTCCGGGTCGCGGCGCTGGTCGAGGCGAACGGCCTCGGCCGGCCGGACGCGGCCCTGTCACGGCTCCGCGCCGCCATCAACCGCTGCCGGGAGGCGGGGCTCGACCAGGCGGCCGGGATCCTTGCCCGGGTCCGCGACGAGGTGTCCTCGCGCCGCGGGGGCTGACCTCCACGGCGCGAGCGTGCGGGCCGCCGGGACCGCGGCCCGCGGGGCCTCGCGTGGTCGCACCGGGCACGGCGCCAGGGGCTGTTGATGCCCCTGGCGCCCGGTTCACCGGACCGGTCAGGACAGCACGGCGAGGCCGTCGAGTTCGACCATGGCCTCCTCGTCCCACAGGCGGGTGATGCCGATGACCGCCATCGCCGGGTAGTCGCGGCCGGCCAGGGCGCGCCAGATGCGCCCGAGTTCGGGCGCGTGGTCGCGGTAGGCGGCGACATCGGTGGTGTGGACGGTGAGCCGGGCGAGGTCGGCGGGGGTGCCGCCGGCGGCCTGGAGGGCGGTGAGCAGGTTGATCAGCGCGTGCTCGAACTGGGCCGGAAGCGTCTCCCCGACGACCTTGCCCCCGGAGTCCAGCGCGGTCTGGCCCGCGAGGAGGACGAGGGTGTGCCCGGTGGCGGTGACCGCGTGGCTGAAGCCGGTGGGCGGGGACAGCTCGGGCGGGTTGATCCGGTTGAGGGTCATGCGAAGAGCTCCTTGGCGATGATCGACCGCTGGACTTCGGTGGCGCCTTCGTAGATACGCGGTGCGCGGACCTCGCGGTAGAGGTGCTCCAGGAGGTGGCCGCGCTCCAGCGCGCGGGCCCCGTGGATCTGGACCGCGGCGTCGACGGCGTACTGGGCGGTCTCGGTGGCGAAGAGCTTGGCCATGGCGGAGCTGCGGGCGGTCCAGGCGGCGCCGGAGTCGTAGGCCTCGGCGGCGGCGTAGACCAGCAGGCGGGCGGCCTCGGTGCGGGTGGCCATCTCGGCCAGGGAGTGGGAGACGGCCTGGAGCTCCTTCAGGGGCGCACCGAAGGCCGTGCGGGAGGCGGCGTGGGCGGTGGCCGCGTCGAGGGCGGCCTGCGCCATGCCGACGGCGAAGGCGCCGACGCTGGGCCGGAAGCGGTTGAGGGTGGTCATGGCGACCCGGAAGCCCCGGTCGACCTCGCCGATCACGTCCTGCTCCCCGACCGGTACGGCGTCGAAGCGCAACCGCCCGATGGGGTGCGGGGAGAGCATGTCGAGGTGTTCGCCGCCGAGGCCGGGGCGGTCGGCGGGGACGGCGAACGCGGTGACGCCGCGGGCCCCGGCACCGGGGGTGGTCCTGGCGAAGACCGTGTAGACGTCGGCCTCGGGGGCGTTGGAGATCCAGCACTTCTCGCCGGTGAGCCGCCATCCGCCGCCGGGCGCGGGCTCCGCGGCCAGTTCGAGGGCGGCCGCGTCGGAACCGGCGCCAGGCTCGGTGAGCGCGAAGGCCGCGACGGCCTCGCCGGAGACGACACGCGGGATCCAGCGGGCGGCCAGCTCCGGGGACTCCAGCAGGGGGTGGGCGCCCAGGCCCTGCAGGGCGAGTGCCGTCTCGGCCTCGGTGCACTCGCGGGCCAGGGACTCCCGGAGCAGGCACAGCTCCAGGGCGGTGCCGGGGAAGAGGCGTGCCAGCAGGCCGAGTTCGCCGAGGGCGGCGAGCAGCGGGCGGTTGACCCGCCCGGGTTCGCCGGCCTCCGCCAGCGGCCGCAGCCGTTCGGCGGCCCAATCACGGACCTGTGCACACCACTTGAGCTGTTCCGGGTCGAGCGCGAACGATGCCACTCGGCACCTCCCGTATCGCGTACCGTTGACTGCCGTCACAAACACGTTACGCTGAATCCGTCCGCAACCAGGGGCCAACGAGGGGCGAACCCGCCATGGACCTGCTGCCATCAGCTCACGTGGACACTTTCCCGCGGGATCACCTCCCGCCGCGTGACCAGTGGCCCGTCCTGACCCAAGACCTCCCCGAGCTGGCCTATCCGGGCCGGCTCAACTGCGGTACCGAACTCCTCGCCGCCGGACGGCCCGAGGCGCCCTGCCTGCGGATGCCGGGCGGCGAGGTCTGGTCGTACGCGGACCTGCGCGCCGCCTCCGACCGCATCGCGCACGTGCTGACCGACGACCTCGGGGTGGTGCCCGGCAACCGCGTGCTGCTGCGCGGGCCCACCACGCCCTGGCTGGTGGCGTGCTGGTTCGCCGTCATGAAGGCGGGCGCGGTCGCGGTGACCGTGCTCGCGGCGCACCGCCCGCACGAGCTGGCGACGATCTGCGAGATCGCCTCCGTCCGGCACGCGCTGTGCGACATCCGCGCGGTCGACGACCTCGCCAAGTGCGAGGCGCCCGGACTGCGCATCGCCACGTACGGCGGCGAGGCGCCGGACGACCTGCTGCGGCTCGCCGCCGGCCGGCCGGACTCCTTCGCCGCGGTGGAGACCTCGTCCGACGACGTCGCGCTGATCGCCTTCACCTCCGGCACGACCGGTCGGCCCAAGGGGTGCATGCACTTCCACCGGGACGTGCTGGCGATCGCGGACACCTTCTCCGCGCACATACTGCGGCCCACCTCCGCGGACCTGTTCGCCGGCAGCCCGCCGCTGGGCTTCACCTTCGGGCTGGGCGGCCTGGTCGTCTTCCCGCTGCGCGTGGGGGCGTCCGCGCTGCTGCTGGAGCAGGCCGGCCCCGAGCAGCTCGCCCGGGCCGTCGCGGAGCACAAGGTGACCGTGCTGTTCACCGCGCCCACCGCCTACCGGGCCATACTCGCCTCGCACGGCTCCCGGGACCTGTCCTCGCTGCGGCGCTGCGTGTCGGCGGGCGAGAACCTGCCCGAGGCGACCTGGCACGCCTGGTACGAGTCGACGGGTCTGCGGATCATCAACGGCATAGGGGCCACGGAGCTGCTGCACATCTTCATCTCCGCCGCCGACGACGTGATCCGCCCGGGCACCACGGGCCTGCCGGTACCGGGCTACCAGGCCCGGGTCGTCGATCCCGTGACGCTGTCCCCCCTGCCGGACGGCGAGCCGGGGCTGCTGGCGGTGCGCGGCCCCACGGGCTGCCGCTACCTGGCGGACGAACGGCAGCGCGAGTACGTGCGGGGCGGCTGGAACATCACCGGCGACACCTATGTGCGCGAGGCGGACGGCTACTACCGCTACGTGGCACGCGCCGACGACATGATCATCTCGTCGGGGTACAACATCGCGGGCCCCGAGGTCGAGGAGGCGCTGCTGCGCCACCCGGACGTGCGGGAGGCGGCCGTCATCGGCGTACCGGACGACCAGCGCGGCCAGATCGTCCGGGCCTTCGTCGTGCTGCGGGACGGCCCGCCGCGCGACGAGCACACGGTCGAGGCGCTGCGTTCCTTCACGCGTGAGGAGATCGCGAGCTACAAGTGCCCGCGCGAGATCGTCTTCATCGACGCCCTGCCCCGCACGCCCACCGGGAAACTGCAGCGCTTCCGGCTGCGCGACCTACAGTGATCGCGTGACCGAGCACACCCCCAGTTCACTGATCCTGACCTTCTTCGGCGCCTACGGCCGGGCCGACGGCTGGGACGGGCGGATACCCGTCGCCGGGCTGATCCGGCTGATGGGCGCCGTCGACGTGGACCCGCAGTCGGTGCGCTCGGCGGTCTCCCGGCTCAAGCGCCGCGGCCTGCTGGAACCCGACCGGGTCGGCGGCGCCGCGGGCTACGCCCTGTCCGAGGACGCCCGGCAGCTGCTCGCCGACGGCGACCGGCGCATCTACGGTCAGCCGGCCGGCGCAACGGGCGGCCCGGACTGGGTGCTCGCGGTCTTCTCCGTCCCGGAGAGCGAGCGCCACAAGCGGCACCTGCTCCGCTCTCGCCTGGCCCGCCTGGGCTTCGGCACCGCCGCGCCGGGCGTGTGGATCGCGCCCGCCCGCCTCCACGAGGAGGCCCTGCACACCCTGCGCCGGCTCGGGCTGGACACCTACGTCGACCTCTTCGCCGGCACCCACCTCGGCTTCGAGCCGACAGCCGCGGCCGTGCGCCGCTGGTGGGACCTCGACGCCGTCGCCAAGCGCCACCACGCCTTCCTCGACTCCCACGAGCCCGTGCTGCGCGCCTGGGCCGCCCGGGAGGCGACCCCGCCGCAGGAGGCCTTCGCCGACTACCTGCGCGCCCTCGACTCCTGGCGCCGCCTCCCCTACGCCGACCCGGGCCTGCCGTCCGCCCTGCTGCCGCCCGACTGGCCCGGCGCCCGCGCGGCGGCGGTCTTCGAGGAGCTGCACACCCGGCTGCGCGACGCGGGCGCGCAGTTCGCGCGGTCCGCCGACCCCGCGGCGTGACCGGCCTCCTCGGATGATCGTTGGAAGGATGTAGGCCCATGCCACCCGGCGGGGCATAACCTGACCACGTCGGAGCGGAACCATGACGGTCGAGGAGGTACGCGAGATGGCACTGCCCGCGACCGAACGCTCGGGCTCCGGCGGCGACGCCGTGCTCGCCGCCTTCCTCGACCTCACGGTGCCCGAGGGGTACCGCGCCGAGCTGATCGAGGGGGAGATCGTCGTGACCCCGCCGCCCGACGGAGACCACGAGGACGCCGTAGGCGAACTGCTCTGGCAGATCGCCAGGAAGTCCGCCGCAGAGCTGTACGGCGTGGGCACCATGGGGCTGATCACCCCGCTCGGCCGATTCGTCCCCGACGCCTCGGTGGCTCCCCGGGGTTTCTTCCGTGGTCTCGACTCGTGGGCAGACGCGGATGGCGTCGTCATGACCGTCGAGGTGACGTCCTCCGGCCCGGACAAGGACCGCGGCCCGAAACGGGGCGGCTACGCCGCTGCCGGCATCCCCTTCCACCTGCTGGTGGACCGCACCGAGGGCACCGTCACTCTGTACAGCGAGCCGGACGCCGAGGACTACCGTCAGGATGTGCGGGTGCTGTTCGGCAAGGAACTCGACCTCCCCGAGCCGTTCGCGTTCGCCCTCGACACCTCCCTCTTCGCCTGACCCGCGGCCGGCCGCCCCTCACACGTCCAGCGTGAGCCGGGGGCGGGGGGCGTCCGTGCGGCCCGTGGGCGGGCGGCGGCTGCCGGCCTGGTACGGGAGGGGCCAGGGGGCGCCGGGGCCGGAGTAGCCCTGTTCGGCGGCGGCGTGGAGCGTCCAGTTGGGGTCGTAGAGGTGGGGGCGGGCGAGCGCGCACAGGTCGGCGCGGCCCGCGAGGATCAGGGAGTTGACGTCGTCCCAGGAGGAGATGGCGCCGACCGCGATGACGGGCAGGCCGAGTTCGTTGCGGATCCGGTCGGCGTAGGGGGTCTGGTAGGAGCGGCCGTAGTCGGGCGCCTCGTCGGGGACGACCTGACCGGTGGAGACGTCGATGGCGTCGGCGCCGTGCGCGGCGAAGGCCCGGGCGATCTCCAGCGCGTCGTCGGCGGTCGTGCCGCCCTCGGCCCAGTCGGTGGCGGAGATGCGGACGGTCATCGGGCGGTCGTCGGGCCACACCTCGCGGACTGCGTCGAAGACCTCCAGCGGGAAGCGCAGCCGTCCGGCCAGGTCGCGGCCGTAGGCGTCGGTACGCCGGTTGGTGAGCGGGGAGAGGAAGGACGACAGCAGGTAGCCGTGGGCGCAGTGCAGCTCCAGCAGGTCGAACCCGGCGCGGGCGCCGCGCGCGGCGGAGGCGGCGAACTGCTCGCGGATCGCGGCCAGTCCGGCGTCGTCCAAGGCGTGCGGGACCTGGCTGACGTGCGGGTGGTACGGCAGCGGGGAGGGGGCCGCGAGCGGCCAGTTGCCCTCGGGGAGCGGCTGGTCGATGCCCTCCCACATCAGCCGGGTGGAGCCCTTGCGGCCGCTGTGGCCGAGCTGGAGGCCGATCGCGGAGCCGGGCCGGGCGTGCACGAAGTCGGTGACGCGGCGCCAGGCGGCCTCGTGCCCGTCGTTCCACAGGCCCGCGCAGCCCGGGGTGATCCGGCCCTCGGGGCTGACGCAGACCATCTCGGTCATGACCAGGCCGGCGCCGCCGAGGGCGCGGGCGCCGAGGTGGACGAGGTGGAAGTCGCCGGGGGTGCCGTCGGCGGCGGAGTACATGTCCATCGGCGAGACGACGACCCGGTTGCGCAGGGTCAGCCCGCGCAGGGTGAAGGGGGTGAACATCGGCGGGGTGTCCGGCCCGGTGCCGAACTCCCGCTCCACCGAGGCGGTGAAGTCCGCGTCGCGCAGCCGCAGGTTGTCGTGGGTGACCCGGCGGCTGCGGGTGAGCAGGTTGAAGGCGAACTGCCGGGGCGGCTGGGCGGCGTACTGCTCCAGGTTCTCGAACCACTCCAGGCTGGCCCGCGCGGCGCGCTGCGTGCTGGCGACCACCGGCTTGCGCTCGGCCTCGTAGGCGGCGAGCGCCTCGGGGACTCCGGGCTGCTCGTGCAGGCAGGCGGCGAGGGCGAGGGCGTCCTCCATGGCGAGCTTGGTGCCGGAGCCGATGGAGAAGTGCGCGGTGTGGGCGGCGTCGCCGAGCAGCACGATGTTCCCGTGCCGCCAGCGTTCGTTGACCACGGTGGTGAACGCGATCCAGCGGGAGCGGTTGCCGCGCAGGCCGTGGCCGTGCAGGGCGTCGGCGAAGATCTTCTCGCAGCGGGCGATCGACTCGGCCTCGTCCAGCCGGTCCAGCCCGGCGCGCCGCCAGACGTCCTCGTGCATCTCGACGATGAAGGTGCTCTCGCCCGGCCGGAACGGATAGCCGTGGGCCTGCATCACCCCGTGCTCGGTCCGGGCGATCTCGAAGCGGAAGGCGTCCAGGGCGAGGTCGGTGGCGAGCCAGATGTAGCGGCAGCGGTGTCCGGTGAGGGTGGGCCGGAAGACGGCGGCGTGGGCGCCGCGGGTGGCGCTGCCCGCGCCGTCGGCGGCGACGACGAGGTCGTGGTCGCGGGCCAGCCGGTCGGCGGCCGGGGCGAGTTCGCGGGTGCGGACGGTCACACCGAGGTCGCGGCAGCGGTCGTGGAGGATCGCCAGCAGCGTGCGCCGGTCCACCGCCGCGAAACCGTGGCCGCCGGAGGTGACGGCGCGCCCGCGGTGGTGCACGTCGATGTCGTCCCAGCGGGTGAACTCCCGTTGCAGGGCGCGGAAGACGACGGGGTCGGCGTGCTCGATGCCGCCGAGCGTCTCGTCGGAGAGCACGACACCGAAGCCGAAGGTGTCCTCGGGCGCACCGCGCTCCCAGACGGTGATGTCGCGTTCCGGGTCGAGGCGTTTGAGCAGTGCGGCCGCGTAGAGCCCGCCGGGGCCGCCGCCGATGATGGCCACCCGCACGGTTACCGGCCCTTCCAGTTGGGGCTGCGCTTCCCGGTGAACGCGGCGTGGAACTCGGCGTAGTCCTCGCTGGTCATCAGGAGCGCCTGGGTGGTGGCGTCCATCTCCACCGCGGCGGCGAGGGGCATGTCGAGTTCCGCGGTGAGCAGCGCCTTGGTCTGTGCGTACGCCAGCGCCGGGCCTGTGGCCAGGCGTTTGGCGAGGGCGGCGGCGCTCGCGTCCGCCGTGCCGTCGTCGACGAGTTCGCTGACGAGGCCGATGCGGTCGGCCTCCTCGGCGCCCAGGGTGTCGCCGAGCATCAGCAGCCGGGTGGCGTGGCCGAGTCCGACCATGCGGGGCAGCAGGTAGGCGGCGCCCATGTCGGCGCCGGCGAGGCCGACCTTGGTGAAGAGGAAGGCGAAGCGTGCCGAGCGTTCGACGATGCGGAAGTCGCAGGCGAGGGCGATCACCGAGCCGGCTCCGGCCGCGACGCCGTGGACGGCCGCGACGACGGGGAAGGGGGCCTCGCGGATGGCGCGGACGACCTGTCCGGTCATGCGGGTGAAGTCCAGGAGCTGTCCGGCGCCCATGGCGAGGGTGGCGCCGATGATCTCGTCGACGTCCCCGCCGGAGCAGAAGCCGCGGCCGGCCCCGGCGAGCACCAGCACCCGGGTGTCGCCGTGGTGCGGCAGTTCGGTGAGCAGGTCGCGCAGGTCGGCGTAGGCGCCGAAGGTGAGCGCGTTGAGCTTGTCGGGGCGGTCCAGGGTGACGGTGACGACACCGTCGGCGCGCTCGACCCGCAGGTGCCGCCATTCCTCGGTACGGCCTGCGGAGCCTCGGTAGGGGCTCATGGGCACGTCCTCCTTCACGGGGGAGGCAGGCTTGCCACCACCGCGAAGTTATCACCCCTTCGTGACCGCCGTCACGAGTGCGCCATACACGCGGCGCCTCACACGCCTCCCAGCGTGGCGACGAGGACGGCCTTGATGGTGTGCATCCGGTTCTCGGCCTGGTCGAAGACGATGGACCGCGCCGACTCGAAGACCTCGTCGGTGACCTCAAGGGAGGTCAGCCCGTGCCGTGCATGGATCTCCCGGGCCAGGGCGGTGCCGAGGTCGTGGAACGCGGGCAGGCAGTGCATGAACTTCGCGTCGGGACGGCCGGTGGCCCGCAGCACCTCCGCGGTCACGGCGTACGGCTTCAGCAGCGCGATGCGCTCGTCCCAGACCTCGGCGGGCTCGCCCATCGACACCCAGACGTCGGTGTGGACGAACTCCGCGCCGGCGACGCCCTCGGTGACGTCCTCGGTCAGGGTGACCCGGGCACCCGTGGTCTCCGCGAGGCGCCGGGCCTCGGCGACGACCGTCTCGTCCGGCCACAGCTGCTCCGGGGCGACGATGCGTACGTCCATACCGAGGAGGGCGCCGGTGACCAGCAGCGAGTTGCCCATGTTGGAGCGGGCGTCGCCGAGGTAGGCGTAGGCGGTCTCCGCCAGCGGGGAACGGGAGTGCTCCGCCATGGTGAGCACGTCGGCGAGCATCTGGGTGGGGTGCCACTGGTCGGTGAGGCCGTTCCACACCGGCACCCCGGCGTGGGCGGCCAGTTCCTCGACGACCTCCTGGCCCGTCCCGCGGTACTCGATGCCGTCAAACATCCGGCCGAGCACCCGGGCGGTGTCCTTCACCGACTCCTTGTGGCCGAGCTGGGAGCCGGCCGGGTCCAGATAGGTCGTGGAGGCGCCCTGGTCGGCCGCGGCGACCTCGAAGGCGCAGCGGGTGCGGGTGGAGGTCTTGGCGAAGATCAGGGCGATGTTCCGGCCCGCGAGCCGCCGGACCTCGGTGCCCGCCTTCTTGGCCGCCTTCAGCTCGGCGGCCAGCTCCACCAGCCCGCGGAACTCCTCGGGGGCGAAGTCCAGTTCCTTGAGGAAGTGGCGGCCCGTGAGGTCGATGGCCATGGGGGCTCCTAGGTCGGGGTCGGCCGGGTGCCGAACATGAGTGCGCCGGGACCGTGGAAGTCTATACGAATACTCGCATCCTTATACAGCCCCGGCGGCCCCGGCCACGGATCGCCGCCCGTCAGACCGGGTCCCGCTCGATGGGGCAGCTCATGCAGCGCGGGCCGCCGCGGCCTCGCCCGAGTTCGCTCCCGGGGATCTCTATGACCTCGATGCCGCGCTTGCGCAGGAAGGTGTTGGTGGTGACGTTGCGCTCGTACGCCAGGACGACGCCCGGCTCCAGGGCGAGCACGTTGCACCCGTCGTCCCACTGCTCGCGCTCGGCGGAGTGGACGTCCTGGGTCGCGGTGAGCACCCGGATGTCGTCGAGGCCCAGGGCCGCCGCGACGGCCCGGTGCATGTGCTCCGGCGGGTGGTCGGTGACCTTGAGGTCGCGTTCCCCGGCGCCGGGCTCGATGGTGTACGAGCGCAGCATGCCCAGGCCCGCGTACTTGGTGAAGGTGTCGCCGTCGACCATGGTCATCACGGTGTCCAGGTGCATGAAGGCACGGCGCTTGGGCATGTCCAGGGCCACGATCGTGGTGGCCGACCCCGCGTTGAACAGCCGCTGGGCCAGCATCTCCACGGCCTGCGAGGTGGTGCGCTCGCTCATGCCGATCAGGACGGCGCCGTTGCCGATCACCAGGACGTCGCCGCCCTCGATGGTGGACGGGTAGGCCGCCTGGCCCTCGGACCACACGTGGAAGGAGCCGCCCGCGAAGAGCGGGTGGTGGCGGTAGATCGCCTCGTAGTGGATCGTCTCGTGCCAGCGGGCCGGCCAGCGCATCGCGTTGATGCTGACCCCGTCGTAGACCCAGGCCGAGGTGTCCCGGGTGAAGATGTGGTTGGGCAGCGGGTCGAGCAGGAAGTCGTCCAGGTCCATGACGTGGAAGCGGACCGAGGTCGGCTCGGCGAAACGGGCCAGGAACTCCCGCTTGGTCATGCCCCCGACCAGGGCCTCGGTCAGTTCGGCCGCGGACAGCTCGTCGAAGGCGGCGCGCAGGTGGTCGGTGACCACCGGGCCGTACTCCTTCTCGTCGAAGACCCGGTCCAGCACCATGCGCCGGGCCTCGGGCAGGGTCAGCGTCTCCCGCAGCAGGTCACCGAAGAGGTGCACGGCCACGCCCCGGTCGCGCAGCACGTCGGCGAAGCCGTCGTGCTCGGCGCGGGCCCGGCGCACCCACAGGACGTCGTCGAAGAGCAGGGCGTCCTTGTTCGACGGCGTGAGCCTTTTCAGCTCCAGGTCGGGGCGGTGGAGGATGACGCGGTGCAGCCGCCCTGCCTCGGAGTCCACATGGAATGCCATGGAGCTAGACATTCCCACTTGGCAGGGGTTTACCGCCAGGGAGGGGCGGGCACCCGGGTGCCCGCCCCCCGTCCGTCACAGCCGGGGGTCCACCGGCTCGGACTCCAGGGCCAGGAGGGCGAAGACCGCCTCGTGCACGCGCCACAGGGGCTCGCCCGCGGCCAGCCGGTCCAGCGCCTCCAGGCCCAGCGCGTACTCGCGCAGCGCGAGGGACCGCTTGTGGCCCAGCGCCCGGGAGCGCAGCCTGACCAGCTGGTCGGGCCGGGTGTACTCCGGACCGTAGATGATCCGCAGGTACTCCCGGCCGCGGCACTTGATGCCGGGCTGGACCAGGCGGTTGCCGTCCTCCGTGCGCACCAGGGCCTGGAGCGGCTTGACGACCATGCCCTCGCCGCCGGCCTCGGTCAGCTCCAGCCACCACCGCGTGCCGGCGGCCACCGACTCCTCGTCACGGGTGTCGACCAGCAGCCTGCGCGTCTCCTGCAGCAGCCCCGTCGGGTCGTTCGCGACCAGGCGGTCGATGAGCGCCAGCTGCCCGTCGTGCGGGAGCGCGGCGAGACTGCGGCCCTGGGCGGCCAGGATCTGGAAGGGCGCCAGACGCACCCCGTCCAGGCCCTCGGTCGTCCAGCAGTAGCGCCGGTACGCCTCGGTGAAGGAGGCCGCGTCCGCCGACCGGCCGCGCTGCCGCTCCAGCAGGCCCGCCACGTCGGTGCCCCGCGCGGCGGCGGACTCCAGGGCGGCGAGCACCCCCGGGAAGACCGCGCCGGAGGCGGCGCCCACGGCGGCGTACTGCTTGCGCAGCAGACCGGAGGCCTTCAGCGACCAAGGCATCAGCTCGGCGTCGAGCAGCAGCCAGTCCGTGCCGAGCTCGTCCCACAGCCCGGCGGCGGTGACGGAGGCGCGCAGCCGCTCCAGGACCTGCTCGGTGACGGCCGGGTCGTCGAAGAACGGACGGCCCGTGCGGGTGTGCAGGGCGCCCGTGACGCCACCGGTCACCCCGAAGCGCTCGCCGGCAGTCTGCGCGTCGCGGCACACGAGCGCCACGGCACGGGAACCCATGTGCTTCTCCTCGCAGAGCACCTGGCCGACGCCGTCCGCCCGGTAGGCGGCGAACGCCTCGTGCGGGTGCTCCAGGTAGCCGTCCAGCTGCGAGGTCGCGCACGGCGACATCGTCGGCGGCAGGTACATCAGCAGCCGCGGGTCGACCGCGAAGCGGCTCATGACCTCCAGCGCGGCGGCCGCGTTCTCCTCGCGGACCGCGACCCGGCCGTGGTGCGCGGTCTCCACGACACGGCGGCCGGTGACGTCGGCGAGGTCCAGCGGCCGCCCGTCGTGCCCCCCGGGCGCCTCGCTCGCCAGGGGCTTGGCCGGCTCGTACCAGACCCGCTCGGCGGGGACGTCGACGATCTCGCGCTCGGGCCAGCGCAGGGCCGTCATCCGCCCGCCGAAGACGGCGCCGGTGTCCAGGCAGATGGTGTTGTTGATCCACGAGGTGCTCGGCACGGGTGTGTGGCCGTAGACGACGGCGGCGCGGCCGCGATAGTCCTCGGCCCACGGGTAGCGCACGGGCAGGCCGAACTCGTCGGTCTCCCCGGTGGTGTCGCCGTACAGGGCGTGCGAGCGGACCCGGCCGGAGGTGCGGCCGTGGTACTTCTCGGGCAGGCCGGCGTGGCAGACGACCAGCCTGCCGCCGTCGAGCACGTAGTGGCTGACGAGTCCGTCGATGAACTCGCGCACCTGCTCCCGGAAGGCGGGGTCCTGCTCGTCCTCCTTCTCCAGCTGCTCGATGGTCTCGGCGAGGCCGTGGGTGTGCTGGACCTGCTTGCCCTTCAGCCAGCGGCCCAGCTTGTTCTCGTGGTTGCCGGGCACGCACAGGGCGCTGCCTGCGGCGACCATCCCCATGACGCGGCGCAGCACGCCGGGGCTGTCGGGGCCGCGGTCGACGAGGTCTCCGACGAAGACGGCCGTGCGGCCCTCGGGGTGCGCGCCGTCGACGTAGCCCAGCTTGCCGAGCAGGGTCTCCAGCTCGGAGCTGCAGCCGTGGATGTCGCCGATGATGTCGAACGGGCCGGTAAGTTCGCGCTTGTCGTTGTAGCGGCGCTCCAGCACGACCTCGGCCGCCTCGACCTCCTCGGTGCCGCGCAGGATGTGCACCTTGCGGAAGCCCTCGCGCTCCAGCTGCCGCAGGGAGCGGCGCAGCTCGCGCTGCTGGCGCTGCACGACGTGCCGGGGCAGGTGGGCGCGGTCGGGACGGGAGGCGTTCCGCTCGATGCAGACCTGCTCCGGGACGTCGAGGACGATCGCGATGGGCAGCACGTCGTGCTCGCGGGCGAGCCGGACGAGCTGGCGGCGGCTCTCCTGCTGCACGCTGGTGGCGTCGATGACGGTGAGCCGGCCGGCGGCCAGCCTCTTGCCCGCGATGTAGTGGAGCACGTCGAAGGCGTCGCCGCTGGCGCCCTGGTCGTTCTCGTCGTCGCTGACGAGGCCGCGGCAGAAGTCCGAGGAGATCACCTCGGTGGGCTTGAAGTGGCGCCGGGCGAAAGTCGACTTGCCGGAGCCGGTGGTGCCGATCAGGACCACGAGGGACAGATCGGTCACCGGGAGGGTGCGCTTGCCGGTCATGCGGGGGTGACCTCCTTCGCGGTCGTGGTGGAACCGGCGGTCATGGTGAAGACGGCCATCTGGGTGGGCGGGCCGACCTCGGGGTCGTCGGGGCCGACGGGGACGAAGCGGACGCCGTAGCCGTGCCGTCCGGCGACCTGCTCCGCCCACGAGCGGAACTCCTCGCGGGTCCACTCGAAGCGGTGGTCCGCGTGCCGGACGTGCCCGGCGGGCAGTGTCTCCCAGCGCACGTTGTACTCGACGTTCGGCGTGGTCACGAGCACCGTGGCGGGGCGCGCCGAGCCGAAGACGGCGTACTCCAGGGCGGGCAGCCGGGGCAGGTCGAGGTGCTCCACGACCTCGCTGAGCACCGCGGCGTCGTACCCCTTGAGCCGGGCGTCGGTGTACGTCAGGGAGCCCTGCACCAGCCGGACGCGGGAGGACTGACGCTCGCCCATGCGGTCCAGCCGCAGCCGTCGGGCGGCCTCGCCCAGGGCCCGGGACGACACGTCGACGCCGAGGACCTCGGTGAAGCGGACGTCCTTCAGCAGCGCGCCCACCAGCTGGCCCTGGCCGCAGCCGAGGTCGAGGACACGGTTCGCCCCGGCGTCGCGCAGCTCCGCCAGGATCGCCTCGCGGCGCTGCACCGCCAGCGGCAGCGGCTTCTCCTCGGTGTCCACCTCCTCGTCGACGGCGTTGTCGATCTCCTCGGCCTCGCTGTCGTCGGCCTCGGCGAGCCGGGCCAGCTCCAGCCGCTCCATGGCCTGCCGGGTCAGCGACCAGCGGCGGGCCAGGTAGCGGCTGGTGATCAGCCGCTGCTCAGGGTGGGCGGGGAGCCATCCGTCGCCCATGCGCAGCAGCTTGTCGACCTCGTCGGGCGACACCCAGTAGTGCTTGGCGTCGTCCAGGACCGGGAGCAGCACATACAGGTGCCTAAGCGCCGCGGACAGCCGCATCTCGCCCTCCAGGGCCAGCCGCACGTAGCGCGACTCGCCCCACGCGGGGAACTGCTCGTCCAGCGCGACCGGTTCGGCCTCGACGGTCCAGCCCAGCGGCTCGAAGAGCCGGCGGACGAGGGCGGCGCCGCCGCGCGCGGGCACGGCGGGGATCTCGATCCGCAGCGGCAGGGGCTGCGCGGCCCGCTCGGGGCGGGCGTCGCAGACGCCCCTCAGGGCGCTGGCGAACACCGTGCGGAGGGCCACCGCGAGCAGCGACGAGGCCGCGTAGGGCCGGTCGTTGACGTACTGGCCGAGCGCGGAGTCGGGGGCCCCGCCCCGGCCCTTGGCCTTGCCGCGCCGGACCAGCGCCACCGGATCGACCTCCAGCAGCAGCGCGGCGGTGCACCGTTGCTCGGACGCCACGGGGTAGAAGACGTGGGCGTCGCCGTAGGAGGTCGAGAAGACCTGGGCCTTCTCCGGATGCTTGTGCAGCAGGAAGCCGAGGTCCGTGGCGGGCATGCCGCCGCTGCCGGTGGTTGTTATCGTCAGGAACACCGCCTGAGTATCGCCTGTCCGCCGCCGCCCTCAACAGCGGTTTTCCCCGGCTGGGCGGCGAGCGCGCGGGCGAGGGCGGATATCTGCGCGGGCCCGACCCGGCAGCATCCCCCGATGAGCCGGGCGCCGGAGCTCTGCCAGACGGCGGCCAGGGCCGGGTCGAAGGCCCGGACTCCGCTCCAGTCGCGGGCCCGTTCGTCCCAGGTCTCGCCGCTGTTGGGGTAGACGACCACGGGCCGGTCCACGTTCGCCGCCGCCGTCTCCACCGCGCGGGTGGCGTCCGCCGGGTCGCAGCAGTTGACGCCGACGGCGATCACCGCGTCCGTGTCCGCGGCGATCCGGAAGGCCTCCTCCAGCGGCTGCCCGGCCCGGGTCGCCCCGCCGGCCACGGAGTAGCTGAGCCAGACCGGCACCCCGAGGCCCTCGGCGATCCTCAGCAGCGCCTCCGCCTCGTCGGTGTCCGGCACGGTCTCCAGCGCCAGGACGTCGGGGCCGGCCTCGGCCAGCGTCTCCATCCTGGGCCGGTGGAAACGCTCCAGTTCCGCGACGCTCAGCCCGTAGCGGCCCCGGTACTCGCTGCCGTCCGCGAGCATCGCGCCGTACGGTCCCACGGAGGCCGCCACCCACACGTCGTCGCGGTCGCGGGCGGCGGCGCGGGCGAGGGCGACACTGCGCCGCAGCAGGGCGGTCGCCTCCTCCCGTCCGATACCGCGTGCGGCGAAGCCCTCGTAGGTGGCCTGGTAACCGGAGGTGATGAGCACCCGCGCGCCCGCCCGCACATAGGCGGTGTGCGCCGCCTCGATCTGCTCCGGCGCGTCGGCGAGCAGGCGGGCGGACCAGAGCGCGCCGTCCAGGTCGCAGCCCTGGTCGGCGAGCTGGTTGGACAACCCGCCGTCGAGGACGACGGGGCCCTCGGCGAGGGCCTGTGCCAGGGGCCTGGCGGGTGCGGGCATCGCGGGTGCTCCTCGCGTGGTGTGCCGGGCTCAGCCGAGCTGCGACTGGACCCCGGAGGCGATCAGTTCCAGGTGCCCGAGGTCGCTCAGGTCCAGGATCTGCAGGTAGAACCGGGTGGCACCGAGCTCGGCGTAGCGGCCGATCTTGTCGACGACCTCGGCGGGGGAACCGGCGAGGCCGTTGGCCTTGAGCTCGTCGACCTCACGGCCGATGGCCGCGGCCCTGCGGGCGACCTCGGCGTCGTCCTTGCCGACGCACACGACGAGGGCGTTGGAGTAGACGATCTCGTCCTTGCCCCGGCCGTGCTCCTCGGCGGCCTCCCGCACGCGGGCGAACTGCGAGGCGGTGTCCTCCAGCGAGCCGAAGGGCAGGTTGAACTCGTCCGCGTAGCGGGCGGCGAGCCGCGGGGTGCGCCGGGCACCGTGGCCGCCGATGAGGACGGGGAGCTTCGCCTGGGCGGGCTTGGGCAGCGCGGGCGAGTTCTCCACCGTGTAGTGCGTGCCCTTGAAGTCGAAGGTCTCGCCCACCGGGGTCTCCCAGAGGCCGGTGACGATGGCGAGCTGCTCCTCCAGCCTGGCGAACTTCTCCTTCGGGAACGGGATGCCGTACGCGGCGTGCTCGTCCGCGTACCATCCCGCGCCCAGGCCCAGCTCGACGCGGCCGCCCGACATCTGGTCCACCTGCGCGACCTGGATGGCGAGCACACCGGGCAGCCGGAAGGTGGCGGCCGTCATCAGGGTGCCGAGCCGGATCCGCTTGGTCTCGCGGGCGAGGCCGGCCAGGGTGATCCACGCGTCGCTCGGCCCCGGCAGACCGTCCGCGTCGCCCATCTTGAGGTAGTGGTCGGAGCGGAAGAAGGCGTCGAACCCGAGCTCCTCGGTCGCCTTGGCGACGGAGAGCAGGGTGTCGTACGAGGCCCCTTGCTGGGGCTCGGTGAAGATTCGAAGATCCATGACTCCATCCTGCACCTCTTCGCCCGGAATCGACCGGCGACCTGTCGCGTGTGGCACCCTCCCGGACCGGGGACGGCTGCAATCCGCCAACTTCGCTTCTGTTGTGCGGACTTGGCGCTCATGCACCCTCCCGCTGCCGCGCCTCGACCGCGCGCAGGAGCACACCCACCCGGTCCTTGGACTCGTCGGCGGCGTCGACCGCCTCGATGCACTGCCAGTACTCCGTCTCGCCCTCGGCGGTGCAGGCCACCGAGACCAGCGCCATGCCCAGCTCCGACAGCAGTTCGCGCAGCTCGCGCAAGGTCCCGGCCGGTTCGCGCACATCGGTGAGCAGGGCCGCGCGCAACGGACCCGACGCCACCCCGGGCGGTCCCGTGGCCCCGCACGCCCGGCCGCCCGCCTCGCAGACGGAGAATCCGGGAGTGCGCAGCTCGGGCGCCCCGTGGAGCGCGAGGTGGCTGCCGATCGCCTCCGTCAGCGCCTGAATCTGCCAGGCCTCCGCCATCAGCTCACGCTCGGTCCCGCCGCTCCTGAGCGCCTCCCGCGTGGCCCGGATCAGCCGTACCGCATCCATCACGACGCACCTCCCCCGTCTCCACCCCGTCGATCCCGTTCCTCACTCAGAGTGACGGATCATGACGCGATGGGGAAGTGGCCGGTTCCCGCCTGTGGACAACCCGCTCCCCCGCCCGTGCGAACGGCGCGCGTGACCCCCCGGCGCGACCGGCCGCGGAGCGGGGCGCACGGGCCGCCGCGCCTCAGTCGCCGGCCCCCGGCAGCGGGAAGCGCAGCTCGTTGCGGTCGATCTTGGCGGACAGCGCCTCCAGCACGTCCACGCCGAGCACCTCGCAGAACTGCAGCAGGTACGCGAGCACGTCCGCCACCTCGTCCCGTACCCGGTGCGCGCTGTCGGGGTCCTCCATGACCCCGGCCGCCTGCTCGGGCGTGAGCCACTGGAAGATCTCCAGGAGCTCGGAGGCCTCGACGCTCAGGGCCGCGGCCAGGTTCTTCGGCGTGTGGTACGGCTCCCAGCGCCGGGCCGCCGCGAACGCGGCCAGCCTGCGCTGCAGCGCGTGCAGATCATCGGTCACACCCGCAGGTCTACCCCATCGCCGCCGCGGCGTGCTCCGGCGGGGCCTGCCCGGCCGGCGGGGCCGCGGCGGCCGGTGCCTCCGGGCCCGTACCCTGCGCCGGCACCCGCTCCCGGTCGGCCGCCGCGCTCCCGAGGCGCAGCAGCGTCACTCCCTCCGCCCCGTCGGCCACGGCGGGGTCGTGCACCGTGCCGATCAGCCTGATGTGGCCCCGTTCGGCGACCTGCGCGGCCAGCGCCAGCAACTGCCGCGACTGCGCCCGGTCCAGGCCGGCGTCCAGGCCGTCCGCCAGCACCGTGAGGACCTGGACGGCGTCCGGCACCTCGCCGCTGGTGTCCACCTCCAGCACGCCCGGCCCGGTCAGCAGCACCAGCGCCAGCGCGAGGAAGCGCAACTCCCCGTCACCGAGCCGGTCCACCGGCACGAGCCCCAGGGGTCCCCGGTCGACGGCCGCCACCACCGACTGCGCGTACGCCCCCGTCCCCGGCTCCCCGGCGGGGATCACCGTCAGCCCCTCGACGGGCGGGCTGCACACCGCCCGCAGCGCGCCGACCAGCGCGGCGTGCCGCGTACGGCACTCGCCCTGGGTGCGGCGCAGCACCGCCGAGAGGTTGTCGCAGCCTCCGCGGAGCAGGCCGTCGGCCACCCGCGCGGGCTCGCGCATCAGGTGCGGCCGGGGATCGACGGGGAACACCCCGCGCAGCGCGAGCACCGTCTGCTCCGCGGCGGCGAGCACCAGCCGCTGCCCCTCGGTCGTGCCGGCGACGCGCAGCGGCAGCAGGGAGGTGGCCAGCCGGTCGTCGGGCAGCGGGGCCCGGGTCACCGGGACCAGCCCCGCGGTGTGCCAGGCCGCCTGGACGGTACGCCGCCCCGGATCGCGCAGCGCGGTGGCGAGCAGGGTCTCGCCGGCGCCGGTCAACCGCTCGCCGACGATGCGCAGTTCGGGTTCGGTCTGCACGGCGACGTCGAGTGCGACGGGGCCGACCGCGCCGTCCACCGTGCACCCGATGCGGAAGCCGCGCCGACCCTCCGCGTCCGGCTTGGCCGCGTGGGGCACGCAGGCCGCCACTCCCCCGCGCACGCCGTCGAACGCCATGGCCAGTTCCTCGCCGGCGGCGAGCCGGCCGAGCAGGCCCAGCCCCTCCAGGACACTGGACTTGCCGGTGCCGCTCGCCCCCGCCAGCACGGTGAGCGGCTTGAGCGGGAAGCCCGCGCCGCGATGCGACTTGAAGGCGGAGAGCCGCAGTTCGGTGACGACCGGACGGTCACGCTTCGTGCTCATGGACGCGAACGTAGCGGCGGCACCCGGTGGCGAACCGTTCCGCCGGGCCACCGGTCCTCCGAAAGTGGGTAAGCCCGGCGAGGCGCCGGTTAATGTGGCGGGGTGACCGGATACGTGGCCCTCCTGCGCGGGATCAACGTCGGGCCGACGACCAGGCTTCCGATGCAGGACCTGCGGCGGCTCCTGGAGGAGATCGGCGGCACGTACGTGCGCACCCATCTGCAGAGCGGCAACGCCCTGTTCGAGCACGAGCAGGCCGATCCGGAGAAGCTGGCGGACGCGCTGGAGGCGGCCGTCGCCGCCGCGTTCGAGGGGCGGAAGGTGCCCTGCATCGTCCGCGAGGCGGCCGCGCTCGCCGGGGTCGTCGAGCGCAACCCGTTCGACATGTCGGGCGTCGACCCCGCGCGCTTCCTGGTCACCTTCCTGTCGGGGCCGGTCGAACCGGACCGGCTCGCCGGTCTGGACCCGGCCGGCTTCGCTCCCGACGAGTTCCGGCCGGGCGAGCGCGAGATCTACGTGCACTGCCCGAACGGGGTGCAGAAGACCCGGCTCTCCCACGCGCTGTGGGAGAAGCGCCTGGGGCTGACGGCCACGGCCCGCAACTGGAACACCGTGACCCGCCTGGCGGCCATGGCCGCGGAGTGACGGGGCGGGGCCGGCGCGCGCCCCGTCACCCCTGCCGCCTGCGTCCCCCGCGGCGCCCGGCGTCGCCCGCCTCCCGCTCAGCCCAGGCCCCAGCCCGTCCCGAGCCGGTACGCCGCGCAGAGGTTGACGTCGAGCATGTACGCGGCGGCCGTGCCGCACTGGGCCGCCCCGCTGCCCGGGTCGACGGGCTGGCCGTGGCCCATGCCCGTGAGGCTGTAGGTCTCGGCGACCGGGGCGCCGGAGGCGTCCTTGTACGTCCGGTGCGGGAAACCCGCGACGGTGTCGGAGGTGTCGGCGGTCTGGTCGGTGCCGTGGACGGCCGTCCACTGCCGTACGAGGTCGTCCATGTTGACGGGCTTGACCGTGTAGTCGGCCGTGCCCTGGAAGACCGTCAGCCGGGGCCACGGACCCGTGTAGCCGGGGAAGGCGGCGCGGACCCGGTCACCCCACTGCGCGGGCGTCTGCGTCGCGCCGACGTACATGCACACGTACGGTGAACCCGCCGCCTGCGCGCAGCCGTACGGCAGCCCGGCGACCACGCCGCCCGCGGCGTACACGTCGGGGTAGGCCGCCATCATCGCCGCCGTCATGGCGCCGCCCGCGGACAGTCCGGTGACGTACACCCGCGACGGATCCGCGCCGCTGTCGGCGATCTGGCGGGCGGTCATCTGCCGGATGGAGGCGGCTTCGCCCTGACCCCGCGCGATGTCGCCGGTCTGGAACCAGTTGAAGCACTGGCTGAGGTTGTTGGACGAGGTCTGGCCGGGCAGCACCACGGAGAAGCCCCAGCGGTCCGCCAGCGCGGTCCAGCCGCTCTGGGCGCCGTAGCCCTGGGCGTTCTGGGTGCAGCCGTGGAGGGCGACGACGACCGGCCGGCCCTGGGGCAGCCCGGCGGGGACGTAGCGGTACATCCGCAGCGCGCCCGGATTGCTGCCGAAACCGGTCACCTCCTCGATCGCTCCGGCGGCGTGGGCAGGCCGTACGGGCACGAGAGCGGCGAGGAGAGCGACGAGGACGGCGAGCAGGGCGGCACGCGGGCGGCCCCTGTGAAGTGCGGCTCTGAGTAAGGTCATGCGCCGGACGGTAGGAGCGCCGCGGCGCCCGCGACATGGCCCGGGGCACCACAACGCGGACGCCGCGCGTGGTGCCCAGGACCGCTCGGGCGCGCCGGTGCCCGGGCGGCGCCGGGGGTTCGCCGCGGACCTCCCGGTAGTGGCCGAACGCGTACTCCAGGCCGCCCTCGCCGCTGGTCAGGGGACGAGGACCATGCGGAAGCGCGCGGCGCCGGACATCATGCGGGCGAACGCCTCGTTGACCTCCTCCAGCGGCACCGTCTCGGTCATCGGGCGGATCCCGGCGAGCGCGCTGAACTCCATCGTGTGCTCGACGTCGCGCGAGGTGCCGGACGGATGGCCGACGACCGAACGGGACGACAGGATCAGCTGGGCCGGGGTGATCGGCAGCGGCTCGGAGTCGATGCCGATGACGATCAGCTCCCCGCCGGGCTGCAGCCCCTCGACTCCGGCCGCCATGGCCTGCGAGTTGGAGGCCGTGGCGAGCACCACGGTGGCCCCGCCGAGGGCCTGCAGTTCCTTGGCCGTGTCGCCGGCGGAGCTGTCGACGTAGTGGTGGGCGCCGAGCTCCATGGCCAGTGCCCGCTTCTCCTCGCCGCGCGCGACGGCGACCGTCTCGAAGCCGAACTTGGCCGCGTACTGCACGGCCAGGTGCCCGAGGCCGCCGATGCCGATCACGGCGACGAGGTCTCCGGGGCGGGCGGAGCTCCTCTTGAAGGCGTTGTACGTGGTCACACCGGCACAGCCGAGCGGGGCGGCGTCGACCGCGGTCAGCCCGTCGGGGATCCGGGCCAGCGCGTTGACCGGGGCGACCATGTGGGTGGCGTAGCCGCCCTCGTACGCCCAGCCGGGCACCTGCAGGTTCCGGCAGTCGATGAAGTGGCCCTCGCGGCAGGGCGGGCAGTGCCCGCAGTGGCCGCCGAACCAGCCGACCGCCACGCGCGCGCCCACCGTCCAGTACCGCACGCCCTCACCGAGGGCGTCGATGCGCCCGGCGACCTCGTGGCCGGTGACCAGGGGGAAGGTGACGTGCGGGAGGGCGTTGTACACGAAGGCGGCGTCGCTGTGGCAGACGCCCGACGCCTCGACCGCGATCCGGACGTGGCCGGGGCCGGGTTCCGGGAGCTCGCGCTCGACGATTTCGAATGGTCGGCCCGGTTCGGAGACCTGGGCCACCCGCATGGAGTTCATTGCCCGTCCGCTGTGTGAGGGGTTGCGGCGCGTAGCGCCCTTCCCACCCATCGTGACCCCGGGGCGGTGTTTTCTCGCGTCGGACACCGCTCGCGGGGCCGCCCGCCGGGGGGCGTAGGCTGCGCCCAGCCGACCGAGGGACGATCATGAAACTACCCGCCGACCTGCTCGACCTCCTGCACCGCCCGAGCCTGTGCTTCCTGGCGACCACCATGCCGGACGGCTCGCCGCAGCTGACCCAGACGTGGGTCGACACCGACGGCGAGCACGTGCTCGTCAACAGCGTGCGCGGCCATGTGAAGACGCGGAACATCGCACGGGACCCGCGGGTGGCCGTCGCCGTCTCCGATCCGGAGGACCCGTCCCGCTACTTCCAGGTCCGCGGGCGCGTGCGCGAGGTGACCACGGAGGGCGCGGAAGACCACATCGAGAAGCTCTCGCACAAGTACACCGGCGGTCCGTACCCCTGGTACGGCGGCCGTGACCAGGTGCGTGTGGTGTTCGTGATCGAGGCCGAGAGCATCAGCGGCACGGCGTGACCCCAGCGGGTCCGCGGCTGCCGTGGGCGGCCGCGGACCCCGGCCCGTTCAGCCCGTGGCGCCGGGCACGCGCCCGATGACCGCGGCCAGGTCCGTCCCGGCGGGCAGGGTGCCGAAGGCCAGGCCCCGGTCGCCGGCCAGACGGGAGGCGCAGAAGGCGTCCGCGACCGGCGCCGGCGCGTGGCGCACGAGCAGCGAGCCCTGCAGCACCAGCGCCAGGCGCTCGACCAGCCGGCGCGCCCGCAGCGGGGCGTCCTCGGTGAGCACCAGTTCGCCGCGCACCTGGCGCCAGGCCTCGTCGAGGCGGGCGTCGCCGCCCGCGGCGGCCTCGACCTCGGCGCGGAAGGCCTCCAGGGAGTCCGGCTCACGGGTGAGGGCACGCAGTACGTCCAGGGCGTTGACGTTGCCGGAGCCCTCCCAGATGCCGTTCAGCGGTGCCTCGCGGTAGAGCCGGGGCATGCCGGACGCCTCGTCATAGCCGTTGCCGCCCAGGCACTCCAGTGCCTCCGCGACCGCCGCGGGCTGCCGCTTGCACACCCAGTACTTGCCGACCGCGGTGGCCAGCCGCAGGAACGCCTGCTCCTGTGCGTCCCCGCGCCGGGCCCGGTCGACGGCGCCGGCGACGCGCAGCGCGAGGGTGGTGGCGGCCTCGGACTCCAGACCGAGGTCGGCGATGACGTTGCGCATCAGGGGCTGGTCGATCAGCCGCGCCCCGAACACCGAGCGGTGCCGGACGTGGTGGGCGGCCTGGGCGAGCGCGGCGCGGGTGCCGGCGGCGGAGCCGAGGATGCAGTCCAGCCGGGTCATGGTGACCATCTCGATGATGGTCCGCACCCCCTGGCCCTCGGGACCGACCAGCCAGCCCACGGTGTCGTCGAACTCCGGCTCGCTGCTGGCGTTGCTGCGGTTGCCGAGCTTGTCCTTCAGCCGCTGGATGCGGAAGGTGTTGCGGCTGCCGTCCGGCAGCACCCGGGGCACCAGGAAGCAGGACAGCCCCGCGGGGGCCTGGGCCAGCACGAGGAACAGGTCGTTCATGGGCGCGCTGGTGAACCACTTGTGCCCGCGCAGCCGCCAGGTGCCGTCCGGCTGCCCGGTGGCGGTGGTGGTGTTGGCCCGCACATCGGTGCCGCCCTGCTTCTCGGTCATCCCCATGCCGGCGAGGAGCCCGCGCTTGCCTGCCGGGGCGCGCAGTCCGGGGTCGTAGACGCGGCTGGTGAGCAGCGGCTCGTACACCGCCGCCAGCTCGGGTGCGGCGCGCAGCGCCGGGACGACGGCGTAGGTCATGGACACCGGGCAGCCGTGGCCGGCCTCGGCGGTGCTCCACACCATGAAGCCGGCCGCGCGCGCCACGTGGGCGCCGGGCCGGTCGTCGGCCCAGGGCGCTCCGGCGAGGCCCTCGGCGAGGGCGACCTCCATGAGCGCGTGGTAGGAGGGGTGGAAGTCCACCTCGTCCACGCGGTTGCCGTACCGGTCGTGGGTACGCAGCACCGGTTCGTACCGGTTGGCCTCCTCGGCCCAGCGCTGCACCTGTTCCGATCCGGCGAGCCGGCCGAGGCGGTGCAGGTCGCCGGCGTACCACCCGGCCCCCTCGCGGCGCACGCCCTCCAGCAGCACGACGTCGTCGGCGACGTCGTGGCCGACCAGCGGCGGCGCCTGGTTGGTCACCTCGTGCGTGCGCGCGGCGGGGTTGCTGTGCGGCGCGGCGTCTGCGATCGCGGTCATGGCAGTCGGGCCCTTCGTGGTCGTGGGGAGTCAGACGGCGGGCGCGGCGCCCGCGCAGCGCAGGGACATCGCCACCAGTTCGGGGACGAGGTGCTCGGCGGCCGCGCCCTCGGCGGGGACGGACAGCGGGTCCACGAGCACCTCTCCGATGGCCCCGGTCAGCGCCGCCGCGGTGACCTCGGGGTCCTGGGCGGGCAGCAGCCCGGCGGCTGTCCCCTCGCGGATCACCTCGGCGAACACGGCGCGGTAGCGGCGCCGGAACTCCAGCCGTTCGGCGCCCACGGCCGGTTCCGCGGGCGCCGCGAGCAGGGCGTGGGCCAGCCCCCGGTTCTCCATGGCGCGGCGGGCGAAGACGGTGACCCCCAGGGTCAGCCGCTGCACCGGGTCGCCGCCGCCGTCGCGCAGCACCTCGCCGAGCACCTCGACCTCGCGGCCCGAGGCCCGCCGGAACACCTCGACCGCGAGCGCGCCCTTGGACGGGAAGTGCTGGTACACCGTGCCCACGGACATGCCGGCCGCGGCCGCCACCGCGGTGACGGACGCGTTCGCCCAGCCCACCTCGGCGACGACGGCCGTGGCGGCCGCCACCAGCTGCTCCCTGGCGGCGGCCAGGCGGTCCTGCACCGCGGGCGTCTTCCGGTAGGCCATGACAACAAGTGAAGCACCGTTCAGACCTTCATGCCAGCCCCGCGGAGGCCGTCGGGAGGCACTCCCGGAACGCCGGCATGCGGTGCGGCTGCGCGGGCGGGCGGGCCGGCCGACCGGCCACGATCAGCCCGCCGGCGCCGGCCGGGCCGCGGCCCGCTCCGGCCGGATCACTCCCCGGAGTCGACGGCGGGGCGGCGAAGCTGCACCTCGGCGCCGGTCTGCTTGAAGGACTCCGCGGACACCGGAACGAGCACCGCGTCGCGGTGGAAGTCCCGGAGGTTCGTCGAGCCGCAGCTGATCATCGTCGAGGTGATCTTGGCCCGGGTGCGCTCCACGTTGTCGTACAGGCTGCCGGCGTAGGGCACATAGCCGTCGACGCCCTCCTCGAAGGCCATCCGGCCGCGCTGGCCGTACCGGGCCTCGTTCTGCGCGCGCCGGGAGCCCTCGCCCCAGTACTCCTTGTACCACTGGCCGCCGATCTGGAGCTTCCGCGAGGGGCTCTCGTCGAGCCGGGCGAAGTAGCGGCCGAGCATGATGAAGTCGGCGCCCATCGCCAGCGCCATCGCCATGTGCGAGTCGCTCAGCAGACCTCCGTCGCAGCACAGCGGCACGTACACCCCGGTCTCCAGGGCATGGGCATCGCGCGCCTGGACGACGTCGAGCAGCGCCGAGGCCTGCCCGCGGCCGATGCCCTTCTGCTCCCGGGTGGTGCAGATCGCCCCGCCGCCGATCCCGACCTTCACGAACGCCGCGCCCGCGTCGGCCAGGTAGCGGAAGGCGCGGCCGTCGACGACGTTCCCCGCACCGACGAAAACGTCCTCGCCGTACGTCTCCCGGGCGAATTCGAGGGTCTTCGCCTGATACACGGAATAGCCGTCGGAGGAGTCCAGGCACAGCACGTCCGCACCGGCTTCCACCAGGGCGGGAATGCGGTCCTTGAAGTCACGGGAGTTGATGCCGGCGCCCACCCGCAGACGTTTCTCGGCGTCCACGCTCGCGCGGTGGTAGGTCTTGTGGGCCTGGTAGTCGCTCTTGAGGACCATGGAGACGACCCGGCCGCCGTCGACCACCGGCAGGACGTCCAGATGGTGCTGCCAGATCAGCTCGTTCGCCTCGGACAGCGAGACCGAGGCCGGCGCGGTGACCAGTCCGCTCCGTCCCCGCATCCGGTTGCCCGCGGACGCGCCTGCTCCGTGCCGCTCCAGGTGGAAGTCGTCGAGGCTGATGATCCCGGCGAACTCGCCGTCCGCCTCGCCGTTCTCCGTCACCACGGCGACGCCCTGCTCGGTGTCCGCCAGCAGCCGGGCAACCTCCCCGAGAGGCGTCCGCGGCGCGACGGTGACGTCGCCGGTCCGGAAGCCGGCCTTGTGCCGCTTCACCGCCAGCACGTCCGCGGCCTGGTCCTCGATCAGCTGGTTCTGGTGGATGAACGACAACCCGCCGACCTGCGCGAGCGCCACCGCCAGCGCCGGTGACGACACCGCCTGCATGATGGCGCTCACCATGGGGGTGGCGACCCGGATTCCCGGCTCCTCGCCGACTCGGTGACGCACCAGGGGCGCTCCGAGATCCACGGTGTCCGGCGTGCAGTCTTCGGTGGTCAGGCCCGGGATGAGGAGGTACTCGCTGAGCGTGCGGGAAATCTCGGGGAGGATCTTCACGTCGTCTCCAGAAGAGGAGCCTGCGTACCGGTCGGTGACGGACCGGCGGGGCTCGTGCGGGCAGTGCGGGTCGACGCCGGCCGGTGGCGCACTGCCGGAAGAACGCACTCTGGAGATCCCGAGAGCGGGCGCACCCGGCGGGGCAGTGCTCGCACGCGCGGCCGAACCGGCGGCGAGGGCACGCAGACCCGGTTCGCACGGTGCTGCACAGGCGCTGACTTCCATCACGCCATGCGGGATCCTACCGCGCCGCCGGTGTCCGTACGTCCGACGACCTGAGCGCCAAGGCCACTGTCACAGGCGGCGATTACGCTCTGCCGAAAGTGATCCACTCACTGCGGTTCACCCTCGGGGGCGGAAACCGCGCCGGAGGGGCGGGACATGGGCGAGGACATGGTGACGGTTTCCTACGCCGTGGGTTGGGACACCGACACCCGCCGTGCGTTCGGACCGCTGACGCGGGCGGAGGCGGAGGCGCGGGACGCAGCCGGGGACCCGTATGTGGTGCTGCACCGGCTCCCCGGGCGCGAGGTCCCCGCCGAGGTGCACCTCGTGGCCTGGCGTGACCTCTTCGTCGGGCAGTGGGCCCACGACGAGCTGGGTCGGCGGACGCACGAGATCGACCTCCGGCTCCTGGAGGACGACCGCCTGTTCCTGCGGCGGTACGTCGAACGACGCTACGCCTCACCGGAGCAGCCGGACCTGGCGCCCGACGCGTGGCAGCTCACGGTGGAGCTCCTCCCCGGTGGCAGGGGCAGGAAGATGCTGTACGAACGGGGCCGGAACGGAGGGTCGTTCCAGACCCTGGCCGATGTACCGGAGGAGCGGCGGTGGCACGACCGGAGCGGGTACGGGGTTCGGGCGGCCGACGCGCCCCGGCCGCCGGACGGACCCGGGCCCGGTGCCGCGACAGCCGGGGAGCCGGCGTTCACCGGGGGCGAGGAGCCCGCGTCGTTGTGGCGTCCACCGAAGCCCCTGCGCATGGAACTGCCGGTCGACGACCTCTTCCGGCCGGGGAATCCCTTCCCCATGGAGCCCTGGGAGAAGACGGAGACGGCCGAACCGCAGCGCGTCGCCATGGTGCGGATCCCGTCCGGGCGTCTGGCCGTCTCGGACGCTCTCGCCGGCGGCCCCCGGGAACTCGCCGAGCGCATACCCCCCGGCGAATACGCGCTGGAGAGCGCCGTGGTCGTCGGCGAGGGCGAGTACGAGGGGGAGCGGTTCCCGGTCACCGACGAGCCCGCCGTGCGCCTTCTGATCCGGGACGAACCGGCCGTCGCCTGGGAGTTGGCGCTGAGCGAGGGCGACGATCCCCGCCTGCTCCTCGACGGCCACGCCTACGGTTTCGGCACCGACGGGGCGTCAGGCAGCTTCGCGGACGCCGCGGCCTGGGAGACGCTGTCCGAGAAGGTCAGGCGCTGCTTCGAGGAGCAGGACGACGACGTGTGCGAGTCCGTCGCCGACGGCCACATACGTGCCGTCGACGAGGCGACCGGAGGCGAGCTGGTGACGTTCTGCACGGGGGGCGACGGGACGTGGCCGGTGTGGCTCGGCCGCTCCGCCGCCGGCGCGCTCGTCTCGGTCGTGGTGATCACGGCGTATCTCTAGCGCCGCGCCGGGGACTTGACTGCCCGTCAGGCGTCCTTCGTCGCCGGCTCCAGGATCGCCACGCACTCCACGTGGTGCGTCATCGGGAAGAGGTCGAACGCGCGCAACCGCCGCGGGGCGTACCCGGCCGCGGCGAAGTAGCCGAGGTCGCGGGCGAGGGCGGCCGGGTCGCAGGCGACGTAGGCGATGCGGCGGGGGCCGAGGGAGGCGACGTGCTCCACGGTGGCGCGGCCGGCGCCGGTGCGGGGCGGGTCGAGGACGACGAGGTCGGCCTCGGTGATCCCGGTGCGGGGCAGTGCGGACTCGACCTTGCCCTGCTCGATGCGGACGCGGTCGAAGTCGCCCAGGTTGTGCCGGGCGTCCTCCACGGCACGCTTGCCGGACTCGATGCCGAGGACGGCGCCGGTCTCGCCGACCCGCTCGGCCAGGGCGCCCGCGAACAGGCCCACGCCGCAGTAGAGGTCGAGTGCGGTCTCGCCCTTGCGCGGCATGAGGCCCTGCATGACGGCCTCGACGAGGAGCCCGGCGGCCATCGGGTGGACCTGCCAGAAGCCACCCGAACCGACGCGCCAGGTGCGGTCGATCGCCCGCTCGCGCACAAAGCCGCGGCCGTGCACGCGGTGGATGCCGCCCTGCTCGTCGACGCGCAGGACGGAGACAGGACGGTCGAGCTCGACGATGGGCAGCCGGGCACCGGGGCGGGGGGTGAGGATGACCTGGCGGTCGGAGGACCCGGTGGCGGCGATGGCCTCGACCGAGGCGATGCCGGACCAGTCGCGGGACTCGACGCCCAGCTCGGAGACGCCGGGGGCGGCGATCAGGCAGCGGTCGACGCGCTCGACCTCGTGCGAGCGGTGGCGGCGCAGCCCCGCGTGGCCCTCGGAGTCGACGGCGTACTGGACGCGGGTGCGCCAGGCAGGGACCTCGCCCTTGGCGACCTTGTCGCCGGGGGCGGGTTCGACGGTGCCGTCCCAGCCGGCCTCCTCGGGGGTGAGGTGGGCGAGGCGCTCCAGCTGCTCGGTGATCACCTGCACCTTGAGCCGCCGCTGCGCGCCGGGGGCGGCGTGCTGCCAGTCGCAGCCGCCGCACTTGCCGGGGCCGGAGAACGGGCAGGGTGCCTCGACGCGGTCCGGGGAGGCCTCGAGGACCTCCACAGCGTCGGCGCGCAGGAAGCGCGAGTCCGGGCCGCCCTCGGTGATCTCGGCGACGACCCGCTCACCGGGCAGCGCGTGCCGGACGAAGATCACCTGCGGGCGGTCGTGGCCCGGCAGGACCGTCCGCGCGATGCAGTGGCCGCCGTGCGCGACCGGGCCGACCTCGACCTCGTAGCGCTCGCCGACGAGGGCGTCGGCCTCGGGGGCCTTCGAACGGTGCTGCATGGCGGGACGGGCTCCTGGTTCACGAGGGGAACGGGGACGGCGAAGAACGAGCAGCTGACAAGTCTACGGCCCGCCGACGTCCCCGGTTCACACCCGCCCGCTGGGCTCCCGGCGCCGCTTGGCCGGCCCCACCTCGCCGCGCCGCACGGAGCCCGGCGCGTTCCACTCGGCGCCCTTGCGGGCCCGCAGCTTGGCACGCTCCGAGGACTCCAACTGCCAGGGCACGGAGGTGACCATGACGCCGGGGGTGAACAGCAGCCGGCCCTTGAGCCGCAGCGCGCTCTGGTTGTGCAGCAGGTGCTCGTACCAGTGCCCGACCACGTACTCCGGGATGAAGATCGAGACGACGTCGCGCGGGCTGCTGCGGCGCAGGCTCTTGACGTAGTCGATGATCGGCCGGGTGATCTCGCGGTACGGCGAGTCCAGCACCTTCAGCGGTACGTCGATGCCGCGCCGGTGCCACTCGGCCTGCAGGGCCTTGGTGTCGGCCGGGTCCACGTTGATGCTGAGCGCCTCCAGCGTGTCCGACCGGAAGAGCTTAGCGTACGACAGGGCCCGCAGCGTGGGCTTGTGCACCTTGGAGACCAGGACGATGGAGTGCACGCGGGAGGGCTTGACCTCCTCCTCGCTGCGCTCCTCGGCGGCCGCGAGCTCGCTGGAGACGCGGTCGTAGTGGCGCCGGATGGCCGTCATCACGCCGTAGAAGATGACCATGCCCAGCACGGCGACCCAGGCGCCGTGCGTGAACTTGGTGAGCAGGACGACGACGAGCACGAGCCCGGTGAAGAAGGCGCCGAAGGTGTTGATCGCCCGGGCGCGGTTCATGCGGCGGCGCGCGGCGGGGTCGGTCTCGGTGGCCAGGTGCCGGTTCCAGTGCCGGACCATGCCGATCTGGCTGAGGGTGAAGGAGACGAAGACGCCGACGATGTACAGCTGGATCAGCCGGGTCGAGTCGGCACCGTAGATGTAGACCAGCACGCAGGCGAAGGCGGCGAGCAGCACGATGCCGTTGCTGAAGGCAAGGCGGTCGCCGCGGGTGTGCAGCTGGCGCGGCAGGTAGCGGTCCTGGGCGAGGATGGAGCCGAGCACCGGGAAGCCGTTGTACGCGGTGTTGGCGGCCAGGAACAGCACCAGCGCGGTGGCACCGGCCAGGAAGACGAACGGGATCGACCCGTCGCCGAAGACGGCGGAGGCGACCTGGGCGATGACCGGGTCCTGGGTGTAGCCGGCCCCGACCGGCTTGCCGTTCACCAGAAGGTCGGCGGCCGGGTTCTCGGCCATGCGCACATTGGTGTTGAGGGCGAGCGCGATGATGCCGCAGAACATGGTGACGGCCAGGACGCCCATCAGCGCCAGGGTCGTCGCCGCGTTCTTGGACTTCGGCTTGCGGAAGGCGGGCACACCGTTGCTGATCGCCTCGACACCGGTGAGCGCGGCACAGCCGGAGGAGAAGGCCCGCAGCAGGAGGAAGACGAGCGCGAAGCTCGCGAGTCCGGTGTGCTCGGCCTTGATGGTGTAGCCCGCGGTCGGCGCGTGCATCTCGTCGCCCATCGCGATCCGGAAGATCCCCCAGGCCAGCATGCAGAAGACGCCGAAGACGAAGGCGTAGGTGGGGATGGCGAAGATCGTCCCCGACTCGCGCACGCCGCGCAGGTTCATCAGCATGAGCAGGACGATCATGCCGATGGCGCCCAGCACCTTGTGCTCGACGAAGAACGGCACGGCCGAGCCCAGGTTCTCCACGCCGGAGGCGACCGACACGGCCACGGTGAGGACGTAGTCGACCAGCAGGGCGCTGGCCACGGTGAGCCCGGCGCGCGGGCCGAGGTTGGTCGTCGCGACCTCGTAGTCGCCACCGCCGGAGGGGTAGGCGTGCACGTTCTGCCGGTACGAGGCGACAACGGTGAACATCAGCACGACGACCGCGACCGCGATCCAGGGGCTGAAGTGGTAGGCCGACACTCCCGCGATCGACAGGACGAGAAGCACCTCTCCGGGCGCGTACGCCACGGAGGACAGCGGGTCGGAGGCGAAGACGGGGAGCGCCAGCCTCTTGGGGAGGAGCGTCTCTCCGAGCCTGTCGCTGCGGAGCGCCCGCCCGATCAGGATCCGTTTCGGAAGGTCGGTCAGTTTGGACACCCCGCGATGTTAGAGGATCGTCAAGATTTCCGATCCCCCGCCCACCTATCGAGGGGTTACGTGCGTGTGTAGCTTTGGGCGCGGTCTGAGACCCTGAGAGGGATCGGCCGCAATTGTTGGCAGCCGGAAGGACGGTCGTGCACGTCGTGATTATGGGGTGTGGGCGAGTGGGTTCCACTCTCGCGCACTCCCTTGAGCAGCAAGGTCATACAGTGGCCGTGATCGACCAGGACCCGACGGCGTTCCGCCGCCTGGGCTCCGGGTTCAGCGGACGCCGCGTGACCGGGGTCGGGTTCGACCAGGACACGCTGCGCGAGGCCGGCATCGAGGAGGCGGGCGCGTTCGCGGCCGTCAGCAGTGGTGACAATTCCAACATCATCGCGGCCCGGGTCGCCCGGGAGATGTTCGGGATCGAGAACGTCGCCGCCCGGATCTACGACCCCCGGCGTGCGGAGGTGTACCAGCGTCTGGGCATCCCCACCGTCGCCACCGTCCGCTGGACGGCCGACCAGATGCTGCGCCGTCTGCTGCCGTCCGGCGCGGAGCCGCTGTGGCGCGACCCGAGCGGGGGTGTGCAGCTCGCCGAGGTGCACACGGACACCGCCTGGGTGGGGCACAAGATCAGCAGGCTCCAGGAGGAGACGGGGGTGCGCGTGGCGTTCCTCACCCGGCTGGGCGAGGCCATGCTCCCCACCTCGGAGACGGTCCTGCAGGAAGGCGACCTGGTGCACGTGATGATGCGCACGGGCGAGGTCGAACAGGTCGAGGCCGCGTTCGCCAAGGGCCCTGAGGAGGCGCACCGATGAGGGTCGCCATTGCCGGGGCCGGGGCGGTCGGCCGCTCCATCGCGGGCGAGCTGCTGGAGAACGGCCACGAGGTCCTGCTGATCGACAAGAACCCGACCTCGATCTCGGTGGAGCGGGTCCCCCAGGCGGAGTGGCTGCTGGCCGACGCCTGCGAGATCACGTCCCTGGACGAGGCAGCGCTGCAGCGCTGCAACGTGGTGATCGCCGCCACGGGTGACGACAAGGTCAATCTGGTCGTCTCGCTGCTCGCCAAGACCGAGTACGGCGTTCCGCGGGTCGTCGCCCGGGTGAACAACCCCAAGAACGAGTGGCTGTTCAACGAGGCGTGGGGCGTGGACGTGGCCGTCTCCACCCCGCGCCTGATGTCGGCCCTGGTCGAGGAGGCGGTGAGCGTCGGCGACCTCGTCCGGCTGATGCGCTTCAGCCAGGGCGACGCGAACCTGGTCGAGCTGACCCTCCCGGAGGAGGCCGCGCTGGTGGGCACCCGGGTCGGCGAGGTCGCCTGGCCCGAGGACACCTCGCTGGTCACGATCATCCGCGGCCACCGGGTGCTGACCCCGTCCAAGGACGACGCGCTCGAGGCGGGCGACGAGCTGCTGTTCGTGGCGGCCCCGCACCGCGAGGAGCAGCTGGAGGACCTGCTCTCGGTGCGCAGCGACGAGGCCGGGGCGTAGCCGCCCGCGGGACGTACGACGAGGGGCGGCCGGAACCCGTGGGTTCCGGCCGCCCCTCGTGCGTTCGCCGGCGCGGGGCGCCGGGTCAGTTGTTGGCGGCCTCCCTGGCGTCGCGCTCGGCCTTCTCGGCGCGCTCCGCCTCCTCCATCTCCGCGATCACGTCGATGGGCGGCGGCGCCTTGGCCAGGAAGATCCAGGTCAGGTAGACGCAGAGCAGGAACGGCGGGATGCCGAGGGCGACCTTGACCCAGCCGAGCTGGGTGACGTTCCCCCAGAAGTAGAGCGGGAAGAGGATCGCCGACTTGACGAGCAGGATGATGCCCCAGGCCCAGGTGGCCTTGGTGTACGCGACGAGCCGGCCCGGGTTCCGCGTCCGCCAGGACAGGTTCTCCTTGAGGATCGGGCCGAGCAGCAGTCCGATCAGCGGGTACTTCGCCAGCGCGGAGACCACGTAGGCGACCGCGAGCCCGAGGGTGTAGAGCATGCCCGGCAGGTAGAAGTTCTTCGCGTCGCCGGACATCATCGCGAACACCGCGCCGAAGGCCACTCCGAAGACGCCGCTGAAGGCGTGCTTGAGGGTCTGCCTGCGTACCAGGCGGGCCAGTGCCAGCACCAGGGAGAGGCCCAGCGCGGCGATGGCCGCGGTGTGGATGTCCCGGTTGATCGTGTAGATCAGGACGAACACGAGCCCGGGCACCGTCGTGTCGATCATGCCCCAGACGCCGCCGAAGGCCTCCAAGAGGGCGTGGTCGGCGGCCGCCTTCGAGGCGGCCGCGTCGTGCTCCGGACCCTGCTCGGGCCCGGTCGTGGGCTGTGCCCCGGTCCGCTTGTCGATCGACGCCACCAACTACTCCTGTCCGACCGGACGCAACTCGTACTTGGGATTGAACAGCACCGGACGGCCGCGGTTCATGGAGATCCGCCCCGACGCGATGATCCTTCGGCCCGGCTCGATGCCGACGATGCTGCGCCGGCCCAGCCACACCACGTCCAGCGGCGCGGAACCGTCGAACAGCTCGGCCTCCAGGGCGGGCACGCCGGCCCGCGGCCGCAGAGTGACAGCGCGTAGTGTACCGGTCACGGTCACTATGTCGCGATCGGCGCAGTCGCAGATCCGGGTGCACCCGACGTCCGCGGTGTCCTGCCGCAGCTCGTCGGAGTGCAGTTCCTCCTGGGAACTGGACAGTCGGTCGAGCATTCTGCGGAAGCGGCCGGCCGGCCGGTCCGAACGGGTGGTACCACTCATACTTCGAAGGGTACCGGGCCCGGGTGAACGGTTCACTGATCACGTCTCGAAGCGGTAGCCCATGCCCGGTTCGGTGATGAAGTGCCGCGGGTGCGCGGGGTCCGACTCGAGCTTGCGCCGCAACTGGGCCATGTAGACCCGCAGGTAGTTGCTCTCGGTGCCGTAGGACGGGCCCCAGACCTCCTGCAGCAGCTGCTTCTGGCTGACCAGGCGGCCGGTGTTGCGGACCAGGACCTCCAGCAGGTGCCACTCGGTGGGGGTGAGCCGGACGTCGGCGCCGTCGCGGTTGACCTTCTTGGCCGCCAGGTCGACGGTGAAGGACTCGGTCTCCACGGTCGCGGCGCCGTCCTCGGGGCCGCCGGGCGTGGCGCGCCGTACGGCGGCGCGCAGCCGCGCCAGCAGCTCGTCCATGCCGAAGGGCTTGGTGACGTAGTCGTCGGCGCCCGCGTCGAGGGCCTCGACCTTCTCGTCGGAGGCCTGGCGGGCGGAGAGCACGATGATCGGCACCCTGGTCCAGCCGCGCAGGCCCCGGATCACCTCGACGCCGTCCATGTCGGGCAGGCCGAGGTCGAGCACGATGACGTCGGGGTGGCGGGCGGCGGCGAGCTGCAGCGCGGTCGCGCCGTCGTGGGCCGCGTCGACCTCGTACTTGCGGGCCCGCAGGTTGATCACGAGAGCGCGCACGATCTGCGGCTCGTCGTCGACCACGAGCACCCGGTTCATGGAGCCTGCCTTTCCTTCACGGTGAGGGGGGTGGAGCGGGGGTGCGGTGCGGGCACGGTCAGGTCGTCGCCTCGGCCGGGAGGTCCGGGGCGGCGGGGACGCTGCCGGGCGCGGCCGGGAGGGTGAGCACCATCGTCAGGCCGCCTCCGGGGGTGTCCTCGGGCTGCAGGGTGGCCCCCATGGCGTCCGCGAAGCCGCGGGCCACCGCGAGGCCGAGGCCCACGCCGTTGCCGCGGGGGGCGTCGCCGTACCGCTGGAACGGCTCGAAGATCCGCTCCTTGGCGGCGTCCGGGACACCGGGCCCGCGGTCGACGACGCGCAGGTCGACGTGGCCGCCGAGGGCGCTCGCGGCGACCAGCACCTGGGTGCCGGCCGGGCTGTACTTGACGGCGTTCTCGACGATGTTGGCGACGCTGCGCTCCAGGAGACCGGGGTCGACGGAGACCATCGGGAGGGTCTCGGGGACGTCCAGGGCGACGCTGCCGTCGGGGACGCCGCGCAGGGCCTTGGGGACGACCTCGTCGAGGTCCACCTCGCGGATCAGCGGGGTGACGGTGCCGGTCTGCAGGCGCGACATGTCGAGGAGGTTGCCGACCAGGTTGTCGAGCCGGTCCGCGCCCTCCTCGATGCCCTCCAGCAGCTCGGCCTCGTCCTCCTCGGACCAGGCGACGTCGTCGGAGCGCAGCGAGCTGACGGCCGCCTTGATGGCGGCGAGCGGGGTGCGCAGGTCGTGCGAGACGGCGGCGAGCAGGGCGGTGCGGATGCGGTTGCCCTCGGCGAGCTTGTGGGCCCTGGCGGCCTCGTCCTCCAGCCGCTGCCGGTCCAGGACGCCGGCGGCCTGGGCCGCGAAGGCGGAGAGCACCCGGCGGTCGGAGGCGGGCAGCACCCGGCCGACGAGGGCGAGGGAGAGGTTGTCGCTGACCGGCACCTCCACGTCCGCGTCCTCGGGACGCAGGCACTGCCGGCTGCCGACGCCGGCGGCGCAGGTCCACGCGTCGTGCTCGCCGGCCCGCTCCAGCAGCGACACGGCCTCCATGGCGAAGGTCTCCCGGACCCGCTCCAGCAGGGCGTCGAGGGAGTGCTCGCCGCGCAGCACGCTGCCGGCCAGGTACGACAGGATCTCGGCCTCGGACTGGAGTCTGGCGGCCTGGTGGGTGCGGCGCGCCGCCAGGTCCACCACGGAGGCCACCGCGACGCCGACCACCACGAAGATCACGATGGCGATCAGGTTCTCGGGCTGGGCGATGGTGAAGGTGTGCAGGGGCGGTGCGAAGAAGTAGTTCAGCATCAGCGAGCCGCCGACCGCCGAGACCAGTGCCGGGTAGAGGCCGCCGACGAGGGCCGCCGCGACCGTGAGGGTCATGAACAGCAGCATGTCGGTGGCGATGCCGAGGGCCGGGTGCAGCTGGGTGAGGACCAGGCAGAGCAGCGCGGGGCCGAGCACCCCGGTCAGCCAGCCGGCGATCACCCGCGAGCGCCCCAGCTGGGCGCCGCGCGCCACGGGCAGTCCACGGCCCTTGGCCGCGTGCTCGTGGGTGACGATGTGCACGTCGAGGTCGGGCCCGGACTCGCGGGCCACGGTCGCGCCGACGCCCGGCCCGAAGACGTACTGCCACGCGGGCCGGCGGCTGGTGCCGAGCACGACCTGGGTGGCGTTGACGCCGCGGGCGAAGTCCAGCAGGGCTCCGGGGACGTCGTCGCCGACGACGTGGTGGAAGGAACCCCCGAGGTCCTCGACGAGGGTCCGCTGGACGGCGAGTTCCTTCGGAGAGCCGGCCGTCAGGCCGTCGCTGCGCGCGATGTGGACGGCGAGGATCTCCCCGCCCGCGCCCTTGGCGGCCATCCGTGCGGCGCGCCGTATCAGCGTCCGCCCCTCGGGGCCGCCGGTGAGGCCGACCACGATGCGCTCACGGGCCTGCCAGGTGGCGGAGATCCGGTGGTCCGTGCGGTACTGACGCAGGTATTCGTCGGCCCGGTCGGCCACCCACAGCAGGGCGAGCTCGCGCAGCGCGGTGAGGTTGCCGGGCCGGAAGTAGTTGGACAGGGCCGCGTCGACCTTGTCGGAGGCGTAGATGTTGCCGTGCGCCATGCGGCGGCGCAGCGCCTGCGGCGACATGTCGACCAGTTCGATCTGGTCGGCCCGCCGGACCACCTCGTCGGGCACGGTCTCGCGCTGGCGCACGCCGGTGATCGACTCGACGACGTCGCCGAGCGACTCCAGGTGCTGGATGTTCACCGTCGATATGACGTTGATGCCGGCCTGGAGCAGTTCCTCGATGTCCTGCCAGCGCTTCTCGTTGCGGCTGCCGGGGATGTTGGTGTGCGCCATCTCGTCGACGAGGGCGACCTCGGGCCGGCGCGCGAGCACCGCGTCGACGTCCATCTCGGTGAAGACGGTGTCCCGGTACTCGATCTCCTTGCGCCGCACGGCCTCCAGGCCGTGCAGCATGACCTCGGTGCGGGCGCGGTCGTGGTGCTCGACGAAGGCGACGACGACGTCGGTGCCGCGCTCCATGCGCCGGTGGGCCTCGGAGAGCATCGCGTAGGTCTTGCCCACTCCCGGGGCCGCCCCCAGGTACATCCGCAAAGTCCCGCGTGCCATGGCTCCACGTTCCGCCTCGTGGCGTGCCCCTTCCGGGCGCGTCCGACACTAAGAATCCTATGGTCCCAGCAGTGGACAAATCGGGCGTGATGTTCCTCGGGGGAACACGTTGACGCGTCCTTGACGCCCTCGCCGGTGGGCGCGGCAGGCGCCGAAAGCCCGGGTGACGGCGGTGACGCGGCGGACGTCCCGGCGAACCGGGGACCCGCAGGCGGGGGCCCCGACCGGATCGCCCGGCGGGCGGCTGCGGGGTCTCCCGCGGCCGGGGTACGGCTCCGGACACCCCCGGCCGAAGGTCGGCGGAGGGCATGTGACAACACGGCCCGGTCAGGGGCGGAGGCCGGTCGGCAGACCTGGGTCCGCGTCGCGGAGCACGACGTGCCGCGCGGTGCTGGTGCCGGCCGTCGCCGAACGCGAACGGCGCCGGGGCGGCCGCGCAGCGACGCCGTCAACGCGCGACGCGGCCGGCCCGGCGGTCCCCCACGGAAGGGAGGCCTCGCGCGAACGCGGTGCCGTCTCCCTGACCCGGAATCCCCACCGCCGTTTGGATCCCGACCGGGGTGGCACCTCCCGGCGGTGACGGTGTGCGCCATTCCGCCGCCCCCTCCGCACCGCCCGAGCGGCCTGCGCAGGCCTCCCTCCGCGCCTCCACTCTCACCCCGCCGGCCATGTCCGGAGCCCTCCGTTGGCGGTCCCCTGACGGCGGGCCCCCCGCGCTTGACGCCCTTCTGACGCGACCCGTCCCCGGGGGCCCGCGGCGACGGGTCAGCCGGCCAGCTGCCGCAGCGCGATGTTGAGTTCCAGGACGTTGACGGTCGGCTCTCCGAGGATGCCGAACTGCCGTCCCTCCGTGTGCTCCACGACCAGCCGGGCGACCTGGGCGGTGCTCAGCCCGTTGGCCTTGGCGACGCGTGCGGTCTGGATGTCCGCGTACGCCGGGGAGATGTCCGGGTCCAGGCCGGAGCCGGACGCCTGGACCGCGTCGGCGGGGACCTCGGACTCCGGGACGTGGTTGAAGGCGGCGACCTCCTTCTTGCGCTCCTTCACCAGATCGGTGAGGGGCCTGCCGGTGACCGCCAGGTTGGAGGCGCCGGTGTGGGTCGGGTCGTACGGCCCCGCCCCGGCGCCCGCGTCGGCGGCCGAGGGGCGCGGCTGGAACCACTTGGGGTCCGGGGCGAAGTCCTTGCCGGTGGTGAAGTTCTGGCCGATCAGCGCGGAGCCGACGACCTTGCCGCCGACCCTCACCTCGGAGCCGTCGGCCTGGCCGCGGAAGGCCGTCTGGGCCACCCCCCACACCGCGAGCGGGTAGACGACGCCGAGGACGACGGTCAGCACCAGCAGGGCGCGCAGGGCGCTCCAGAGCAGCCGTGCGGAGTTGCGTACGGAAGTGTTCATGACTGGCTGCACGCCTCCCGTCAGTGGATTCCGGGGATCAGGGAGATGAGCATGTCGATCAGCTTGATGCCGGCGAACGGGGCGACCAGGCCGCCGAGTCCGTAGATCCCGAGGTTGCGGCGGAGCATCCGGTCGGCGCCGGTCGGCCGGTAGCGCACGCCGCGCAGGGCGAGCGGCACCAGCGCGACGATGATCAGCGCGTTGAAGACGACCGCCGAGAGGATCGCGGACTGCGGCGAGGACAGCTGCATGATGTTGAGCTTGTCCAGGCCCGGGTAGGCGGCCGCGAACATCGCGGGGATGATCGCGAAGTACTTCGCGACGTCGTTGGCGATGGAGAAGGTGGTCAGCGCGCCGCGGGTGATGAGCAGCTGCTTGCCGATCTCGACGATCTCGATGAGCTTGGTGGGGTCGGAGTCCAGGTCCACCATGTTCCCGGCCTCCTTGGCGGCCGAGGTGCCGGTGTTCATGGCCACGCCCACGTCGGCCTGGGCCAGCGCGGGGGCGTCGTTGGTGCCGTCGCCGGTCATGGCGACGAGCTTGCCGCCCGCCTGTTCACGCCTGATCAGCGCCATCTTGTCCTCGGGCGTGGCCTCCGCGAGGAAGTCGTCCACGCCCGCCTCGTCGGCGATCGCCTTGGCCGTCAGCGGGTTGTCACCCGTGATCATGACCGTGCGGATGCCCATCCTCCGCAGCTCGTCGAACCGCTCCCGCATGCCGTGCTTGACGACGTCCTTGAGGTGGATCACGCCGAGCACCCGGGCGCCCTCGGTGTCCTTGACCGCGACGAGCAGCGGGGTGCCGCCGGCGCCGGAGATGGCGTCGACGGTGCGCTGCGCGTCGAGGGTGACGGTGCCGCCGTTGCCGGTGACCCAGGCCGCGATCGCGCCGGCGGCGCCCTTGCGGACCTGGCGGCCGCCGACGTCGACACCGGACATCCGGGTCTGCGCCGTGAAGGGCACGAACTCGGCGTGTCCGAGCTCGCCTTCGTGCCGCTCGCGCAGCCCGTACCTCTCCTTGGCCAGGACGACGACGGAACGCCCCTCGGGCGTCTCGTCCGCCAGCGACGACAACTGCGCGGCGTCGGCCAGCCCCGCCGGATCCGCGCCCGCCACGGGCACGAACTCCGCGGCCTGGCGGTTGCCGAGGGTGATGGTGCCGGTCTTGTCCAGCAGCAGGGTGGACACGTCGCCGGCGGCCTCGACGGCGCGGCCGGACATGGCGAGCACGTTGCGCTGCACCAGGCGGTCCATGCCGGCGATGCCGATCGCCGACAGCAGGGCACCGATCGTCGTCGGGATGAGGCAGACCAGCAGCGCCACCAGGACGATCATCGACTGCTCGGCGCCCGCGTAGATCGCGAACGGCTGCAGGGTGACGACCGCCAGCAGGAAGACGACGGTCAGTGAGGCCAGCAGGATGTTCAGCGCGATCTCGTTGGGCGTCTTCTGCCGGGCCGCGCCCTCCACCAGCGCGATCATCCGGTCGATGAACGTCTCACCCGGCTTGGTCGTGATGCGCACGACGATCCGGTCCGACAGCACCTTCGTGCCGCCCGTCACCGCGCTGCGGTCACCACCGGACTCCCGGATCACCGGAGCCGACTCACCCGTGATCGCCGACTCGTCGACCGACGCGACACCCTCGACGACATCGCCGTCACCCGGGATGACATCGCCCGCCTCACAGACCACGCGGTCGCCGACGCGCAGTCCGGTGCCGGGAACGCGCTCCTCGGCGCCGTCCACGAGCCGGCGGGCCACGGTGTCGGTCTTGGCCCGGCGCAGGGTGTCGGCCTGTGCCTTGCCGCGGCCCTCGGCGACGGCCTCCGCCAGATTGGCGAAGATCACGGTGAGCCAGAGCCACGCGGCGATCGCCCAGCCGAACCAGTCGGCCGGGGAGAGCACCGCCAGCACGGTGGTGAGCACCGAGCCGATCAGGACGACGAACATGACGGGCGACCTGACCATCACCCGGGGGTCGAGCTTGCGCAGCGCGTCCGGGAGGGACCGCAGCAGCTGGGCCGGGTCGAAGAGGCCGCCCGAGATGCGGGCGCCGTGGCCCGCGTCGGGGGTGTGCGGTGCCGGTCCTCCCTCGGAGGCGCGCACCGGCGTGTCGGTGGACATGGTTTCCTCCGCCGGGGTGGGGGTGCTCGTGCGGCTCATGACAGGCCCTCCGCGAGCGGGCCGAGGGCGAGCGCCGGGAAGTAGGTCAGGGCGGTGATGATCAGGATCGCGCCGACGAGCAGACCGGCGAAGAGCGGCTTCTCGGTGCGCAGGGTGCCCGTGGTGGCGGGCACCGGCCTCTGCCGGGCGAGCGAGCCGGCCAGGGCCAGGACGAAGACCATCGGCACGAAGCGGCCGAGGAGCATCGCGAGGCCGAGCGTCGTGTTGTACCACTGCGTGTCCGCGTTCAGGCCGGCGAAGGCGGAGCCGTTGTTGTTGCCCGCCGAGGTGTAGGCGTACAGGACCTCGGAGAAGCCGTGCGGCCCGCTGTTGAGCATGGAGTGCGGCGGGGTCGGCAGGGCCATGGCCAGGGCGGTGAAGACCAGGACGACGGCGGGGGTGACCAGGATGTACAGGGCGGCGAGCTTGATCTCGCGGGTGCCGATCTTCTTGCCCAGGTACTCCGGGGTGCGGCCGACCATCAGCCCGGCGATGAACACCGCGATGACCGCCATGATCAGGATGCCGTAGAGACCGGAGCCGACGCCGCCGGGGGCGATCTCGCCCAGCATCATGCCCAGCAGGGCGATGCCTCCGCCGAGGCCGGTGAAGGAGGAGTGGAAGGAGTCCACCGCGCCGGTCGACGTCAGGGTGGTGCTCACCGCGAACAGCGACGATGCGCCGACGCCGAAGCGCTGCTCCTTCCCCTCCAGGGCGGCGCCCGCGATCTGGTTCGCCGCGCCGGGGTGCGCGGTCTCGACCCAGGTCATCAGCGTCACGAAGCCGATCCAGATCAGGCCCATCGCGGCCAGGATCGCGTAGCCCTGCCGGATGTTGCCGGCCATCTTCCCGAAGGTGCGGGTCAGCGAGAACGGGATCACCAGGATCAGGAAGATCTCGAAGAGGTTGGTGAAGGCGTCCGGGTTCTCGAAGGGGTGCGCGGAGTTGGCGTTGTAGAAGCCGCCGCCGTTGGTGCCGAGCTCCTTGATGGCCTCCTGGGACGCGACGGCGCCGCCGGTGAGCGTCTGGTGGCCGCCCGCGAGGGTGGTGATCTCGTGCCACCCGGCGAAGTTCTGGATCGCCCCGAAGCCCACCAGCACGATCGCGGCGACGAACGCCACGGGCAGCAGGATGCGGATGGTGCCGCGGACCATGTCGGCCCAGAAGTTGCCGAGCTCGCCGGTGCGGGAGCGGACGAAGCCGCGGACGAGCGCCATGGCCACGGCCATGCCGACCGCCGCCGAGACGAAGTTCTGCACGGCGAGGCCGGCGGTCTGGGCGCCGTGGCCCATGGCGTTCTCGCCCATGTACGACTGCCAGTTCGTGTTGGTCACGAACGAGGCCGCCGTGTTGAACGCCTGGCCGGGCGGGATCGCGGCGAAGCCCAGCGAGAGCGGGAGGTGGTTCTGGACCCGCAGGAACAGGTACAGGAACAGCACGCCCACGAGGGAGAAGGCCAGTACGGCCCTGAGGTAGGCCGGCCAGCGCATCCGGGCGTCCGGGTCGGCCCCGAGGCAGCGGTAGACCAGCCGCTCGACCCGCAGGTGCCGGTCGGAGGTGTAGACGGCGGCCATGTAGTCGCCGAAGGGGCGGTACACCAGGGCCAGCGCCACGACGAGCGCGGTGACCTGGAGCACGTCGGCGGTGACGGGTCCCATGTCCGGGCCTCAGAACCTCTCGGGCCGGACGAGCGCCGCGATCAGGTAGACCAGCAGCGCTGCCGCGACGACGAGGCCGGCGATGTTCTCGGCGCTCACAGCTTGGACACCCCCTTGGCGATGAGGGCGACCAGCGCGAAGACCGCGATCGTGGTGACGACGAAGACGAGGTCGGCCATCGTGTGCTCCCACCTGTGGACGACACGTTGACCAGGCCAGGGAACCTCCGATCCGGCCGTGCGCGGACCCCGTTGACGGCTTCCATACGGGCCCTCGCGGCGCCTTGACGGGCCTTTGACGTCCACCGGCGGTGAGCTGCGAAAACGCCCGTGGGCCGACCTGTTCGCACAGGTCGGCCCACGGGCGTCGGGCGTGGCCGGGGCGCTGGGCCCCCGGCTTCAGTGCACCTCGGTGATCTCCGGTCCGCGGCGCATCGGGTCGATGCCGTCGGAGAAGCGGCCGCCCTCGTCCTGGGCGATGCCCTCGGGCACCATCTGGGCGTCGTTGGGCAGCTTCAGCACGATCGGGTCGCGCGGCGCCATCGGCGACTCTCCGCGGACGACGACGGTGTCGCGGAAGATCTGCTCGAGCAGGCCGGCGGTCTCGGGCTGGACGGCGCCCTGCCCGGAGATGACACCCCGCAGGAACCAGCGCGGGCCGTCACAGCCGACGAAGCGCACGACCTGGACGCCGTTGGCGCCGTTGGGCAGCTGCACCGGTACCTGGGCGCGCAGCTCCCAGCCCAGCGGACCCTCGACCTCGTCGACGATGCCGCCCTGCTTGGTGATGCCGGAGGCGATCTCGTCCCGGACCTCGCCCCAGATGCCCTCCGACTTCGGGGCGGCGAAGCCCTGCAGCTGGACGGCGCTCTCCCGGAGCACCACGGTCGCGGCGACGATGGACTCCCCGGCCACCTCGACGCGCAGTTCCATGCCCTGTACACCGGGCACGAAGATGCCGCCCAGGTCGACCCTGCCCTCGGCCGGGTCCCTGACCTCACTCACGTCCCACGGGCCGTCCGGCCTCGGGGCGGGCGGAAGGTTGTACCGACGGGACTCCATGGAGTCGTCCGACTCCTCGGCGTCTTCGGCCAGCTCGTCAGGGCCTTCGGCCGCGAGCTCGTCGAGGGCGTCTCCGCGCTCCTTGCGACGACGACGGAACACGTCACTGTCCTTCCCGGTCAGCGATGACCGATGCGTATCCATTGCCGGACGGACCGACCGGCGAGCCATCCACCGCGGCATGACCCCCCGTGGAGCCGAAGCCCCCTGCCGCCCGTACCGAACCGGGCAGTTCCGCCACCTCGTGGAAGCGGACCCGCTCGACCTGCTGGACGACCAGTTGGGCGATCCGGTCACCTGCTGCGAACCGTACGCTCTCGCGCGGGTCCAGGTTGACCACGATCACCTTGATCTCCCCACGGTACCCGGCATCAACCGTTCCCGGGGCATTCACGAGGGCCACTCCGCACCTCGCGGCGAGGCCCGAGCGCGGGTGCACGAAGGCGGCGTAGCCCTCCGGCAGCGCGATCGACACCCCCGTGGGCAGTACGGCGCGCTCGCCGGGGGCCAGTTCGGCCGTCTCGGTGGTGACGAGGTCGGCTCCGGCGTCGCCCGGGTGCCCGTACGAAGGAATCGGGACGTCCTCGTGCAAACGGTGGATGAGGACGTCGACCGGGGGGCGAGCACCGCCGGTCACGGGTTCACCTCGAAGGCGCGCGCGACCTTGACCTGGTCGGGGTCGGACATCGCGGCGCGGATCTCCTCGGGGCGGCCGTTGTCGGTGAAGTGCTCCAGCTTGACCTCGATGAACAGCGCGTCCGCGCGGACCGCGACCGGGCCGTCCGGGCCGCCGATCCGGCCGACCGCGGTGGAGTAGATCTTGCGCCCGGCCACGGCGGTGCAGCGGGCCTCCAGGTGGAGGGTGGCGCCGACCGGCACGGGCTGCACGAAGTCGGTCTCCAGGCGGCCGGTCACGGCGATGGTGCGCAGCAGCCAGGCGAGGGACCCGAGCGTCTCGTCGAGCGCCGTGGCCAGCACACCCCCGTGCGCCAGGCCCGGGGCGCCCTGGTGGGCGGGCTGGACCGTGAACTCGGCGGTCACGCTGACGCCCTCACCCGCCGTGGCCTCCAGGTGCAGGCCGTGCGGCTGCGCCCCGCCACAGCCGAAGCAGTGGTCGTAGTGCGCGCCCAGCGGTTCGCCGGGAGCGGGGGCGTCGGGGTGCCGCTCCGGCGCGACGGCGTCGCGCGGCGGTGTCAGGCCCGGGCGGTCCGGGCCGGCGTCGGTCGTAGCTCCACTCACGCGGGAGACCCTACCCTCCTGCGGGATCGAATCCCGCCGCCCGGCCGTTGTCCTTCCGGCCCCGCGGCCCGCCCATCACCGGAGCAGCTTCCCTTGGAGCACCACATGACCCCCAGGTCCGTCGTCGTCACAGGAGCCGGGTGCGGGATCGGCCTCGCCACCACTCTCGAACTGGCCCACGCCGGCTTCGACGTCATCGGGACGGTACGGAGCGAGGAGAAGGCGGAGGCGCTGCGGGAGGCGGTGGACCGCACCGGTGCGTCGGTGCGCACCGTACTCCTGGACGTCACGGACGCCACGTCCTCCGTGCGGGCGTTCACCGAGATCGCCACGATGACGGACGGCGGCCCGTGGGCGGTGGTGAACAACGCGGGGATCGCCCAGCCGGGTGCGATCGAGGACGTCGACGACGAGCAGGTGCGGCAGCAGCTGGAGACCAATCTGGTGGCCCCGGCGCGCATCGCCCGCCTGGTGCTGCCGACGATGCGGGCCCGGCGGGCGGGGCGGATCGTCAACATCTCGTCGATCTCCGGGCGGGTGTCGATGCCGCTGCTCGGCTGGTACTGCGCGAGCAAGCAGGGCCTGGAGGCGATGACGGACGCGCTGCGGATGGAGGCGGCCCCGTTCGGGGTCAAGGTCGTGCTGGTGGAGCCCGGCTCGTACGGCACGGACATCTGGCAGCGGGGCGCGAGCCGGCTGCCGCAGCGCCGCAACTCGGCCTACCGGCACCAGTACGAGGCCGCCGAGGAGATGATCAAGCGGGAGCTGCCCTCGCCGCGGCCGGTGGCACGGACCGTCCTGAAGGCGCTCACGGCGCCCCGGCCGCTCCCCCGCTACCTGGTGGGCACCGACGCACGGTCCTCCGCGGTCCTGGACGCCGCCCTGCCGACCGCCGCGACCGACTGGGCCAAGCAGGTCGCCACAGGGCTGCGGCGCCCCCCTCGGGCCGCGCACGCGCTGAGCAGGCTGCGGTCCCGGGGCGGGCGCTGACGGTGCCGCATGACAAGCTTGGTGTCATGACCGTCATGAGCTATGAGGAGCGGCTGACCGCGCCGCGTTCCTGGTGGGGCCTCGCCGTCGGCGCGGGCGTCTCGCTGGCGCTGATCCTGCTGCCCCTGGGGCCCCTGGCCCTGCTCGCCGGGCTCGTGGTCGGCACGGCCGCGGGAGCGGCCCTGGTCAGTGCGTACGGTTCGCCGCGGCTGCGGGTCGTCGCCGGCTCACTGGTGGCCGGGGACGCGAAGATCCCGGTCGCGGCGCTCGGCGAGGCCACGGTGCTGGACCGGGACGAGGCCCTGGCCTGGCGGTCGCACAAGGCCGATCCGCGCGCCTTCATGCTGCTGCGCGCCTACGTGCCGACCGCGCTCAAGGTCGAGGTCACCGACCCCGAGGACCCGACGCCGTACCTGTACCTGTCGACGCGCTCGCCCGAGCGCCTCGCCGCGGCCCTGCGGGACGTACGCGCCTGAGCGGGCCGGCGCCCCGCCACGGGGCGCCCGGGGCCTGGCCGGTCACTCGCCGGGCCCGAGTGCGGGCGGGGGCTCCTCCTCGGCGGACAGCAGCCCCCAGGGCACCTGGCGGGCGCGCAGGTCCTTGCGGATCTGCTCCGCGAGCTTCTTGGTGTCCCGCCGGTTCATCACGGCACCGACGGCCGCGCCGACCATGAACGGCGTCAGCGTCGGCAGGTTGCGCATGGTGCGCTTCATCAGCTGCTGGCGCAGTTCGCGCTTCATCCTGCCGCCGAGGGCGATGTTCAGCGTGGACGGCTTGGAGAAGTCGATGCCGCGCCGCTCCGTCCACTCGGCGAGGTACATCGCCGACCGCTGCCGCAGCGTGCCCGGGGCGCGCAGCCCGTAGACCTCGTGCAGCTCGGCGATGAGCTTGTACTCGACCAGGGCGACCCCGAGGGTCTCCGAGGCCAGCTCCGCCGGCATGGCCGGCGGGGTGGGCAGCATGGCGGCGGCGCCGATGCCGGCGCCGACCGTCGCGGTGCCCATCGTGGCGGCGCTCACCAGCTTGTCGGCCAGCTCCTCGGGCCCGAGCCCGGGGAACTGGCGGCGAAGCGTCTCCAGGTCCCTGACGGGGACCCTCGGGGCCGTCTCGACGAGCCCGTCGACGAAGGTGTTCAGCGCCGCCTTGGCGCGTGCCCGTGCCCTTGCGGCACGGCCGCGGGGACGGAACGGGACGAGCTCGCCCGCCGGCCCCTCCGTTGCGCCCGCGAGCGAGGCCTCGTGGCCTCGCTCGTCGTCGCTCGCCACGGTCCGGCTCTCCGTCAGGCCGCGCAGTCGCGGCAGATCGGGTTGCCGTTCTTCTCCGTCGCCAGCTGGCTGCGGTGGTGCACGAGGAAGCAGCTCATGCAGGTGAACTCGTCCGCCTGCCGGGGCAGGACCCGGACCGACAGCTCCTCGTTGGAGAGGTCGGCTCCGGGCAGCTCGAGGGACTCGGCCTGGTCGAACTCGTCGACGTCGACCGTAGAGGTCGACTTGTCGTTCCGCCTGGCCTTCAGTTCTTCGATGCTGTCCTCGTTGACGTCATCGTCTGTCTTGCGTGGGGTGTCGTAATCAGTAGCCATGTATCGCTCTCCCCCTCTGGGTGTCTGCGGTGTCTCCAGCGCACGTAACGCATGGGAGGCCGGTCTTGTGCCCGGCCCGAAGCGGAGATTTTGCCTTACATCAAGTGCCGTTACTCAATCGACACCCAACCGCACCCCCGAAGAGGTGATCGCATCCGCTGCCGGTGATGACCGGAAACGGCCCGCTTGTCGCACCTTGCTCGCGCCTCCACGTGTACTTCCCGTGATCATGACCTGCGGAAACATGGATTTTTCCGGTCTTTTCCCGGAGGTCGCAATGACGGAGAGTACACGGTGCCGGAATCGTATGTGTGATCGCTCACAGCATGCCCCGGGGGCGCGCAGACCGCAAAATTCAGCGCAAAGCGAACACGCCTCCGGGGGTGTCGTGTGACAGGTCACACGGGGATGACAACCCGCATGACCAGGCCACCTCCCTCACGGGGGACCGCGGAGATCGTGCCGCCGTGGGCCCGGGCGACGGACTTGGCGATGGAGAGCCCCAGGCCCGCACCCTTGTCGCTGCCCGTGCGCTCGGTACCCAGCCGCCGGAAGGGCTCGAACAGGTTGTCGATCTCGTACGCGGGTACGACGGGCCCCGTATTGGTGACCGTCAGGACCGCGGACCCCGGCTCCAGGCCCGTGGTGACCTCGACCCAGCCCGCCTCCGCGACGTTGTAGCGGACGGCGTTCTGCACCAGGTTCAGCGCGATGCGCTCCAGCAGCACCCCGTTGCCCTGCACGACGGCCTCGCCCAGCGCGGCGCGCAGCTCCACGCCCTTGGCGTCGGCCTCGTTGCGGGTCTGCTCCAGCGCCTGCGTGGCCGCCTCCGCGAGGTCCACCGGCTTGCGGTCGACGATCTCGTTGTCGCTGCGGGCGAGCAGCAGCAGGCCCTCCACCAGCTGCTCGCTGCGCGTGTTGGTGACGAGCAGGTTCTTGCCCAGCTGCTGCATGTCCGGGGAGGCGTTCGGATCGGCGAGCTGGACCTCCAGCAGCGTGCGGGTGATCGCCAGCGGCGTTCTCAGCTCGTGGGAGGCGTTGGAGACGAAGCGGCGCTGGGCGTCGAAGGACCTCTCCAGGCGCTCCAGCATGTCGTCGAAGGTGTCGGCCAGCTCCTTGAGCTCGTCGTCCGGACCGGTCAGGTGGATCCGCTGGGTCAGGTCGGAGCTCACCACGCCGCGCGCGGTGCGGGTGATCCGGCCGAGCGGCGCCAGCACACGGCCGGCCAGCAGGTAGCCGAAGGCGAAGGCGAGCACGGCGAGGCCGACGAGCGCGAAGAGCGAGCGCTTGAGCAGGACGTTCAGGGCGGTCTCGCGCTGGACGGCCAGGCAGTGGACGTAGGCCTTGTTGAAGGCGTCCGGGTTGGTCGGGCCGGTGGGCAGCTCGGGGCACAGCCCGGTGAGCGAGAGCCGGCCCGCCTCGACGTGGAACTGCGCCTCGGTGCCCTGGCGGATGGCCTGGGCCGCCAGCATGTAGATGATCCACAGCAGTATCACCCCGGCGATCAGGAACATGCCGCCGTAGAGCAGGGTGAGCCTTATCCGGATCGTGGGGCGCAGCAGCGGCATCGGCCGGGCGGCGGGCTTCGGGTCCCAGGTGGGCTTGGGCGGGACGGTCTGCGGCGCGGGCGGGGTCGTCGGCGAGGACGAGGGCGCGGGCACGGCGGATCAGATCCGGTATCCGGAGCCGGGGACGGTGACGATCACAGCGGGCTCCCCGAGCTTGCGGCGGAGCGTCATGACGGTGACCCGCACGACGTTGGTGAAGGGGTCGGTGTTCTCGTCCCAGGCCTTCTCCAGCAGCTGCTCCGCGGACACCACGGCGCCCTCGCTGCGCAGCAGCACCTCCAGCACCGCGAACTCCTTGGGGGCCAGCTGGACCTGCCGGCCCTCCCTGGTCACCTCGCGGCGGTTGGGGTCGAGCTTGATCCCGGCGCGTTCCAGCACGGGCGGCAGCGGCGCCGTCGTCCGGCGGCCGAGGGCCCGTACGCGGGCGGTGAGCTCGGTGAAGGCGAAGGGCTTGGGGAGGTAGTCGTCGGCGCCCAGTTCCAGGCCCTCGACGCGGTCGCTGACGTCGCCGGCGGCGGTCAGCATCAGCACCCGGGCCGGCAGACCCAGTTCCACCAGCTTGCGGCAGACGTCGTCCCCGTGGACGACCGGCAGGTCGCGGTCGAGGACGACGACGTCGTAGTCGTTCACCCCGATCCGCTCCAGGGCGGCACCGCCGTCGTAGACGACGTCGACGGCCATGGCCTCACGGCGCAGTCCGGTGGCTACCGCATCGGCGAGCAGTTGCTCGTCCTCGACGACCAGTACGCGCAAGGCGCTGTTCCTTCCCTAGGCACTTCTCAAGAAGCCGCGCCCAGCCCGCCTGTGCAGGCCGAACGCCACTCCATCCTGCACCGGGCGGCCGTAAAACAGGGGTAAGAGGACTCGGCGCCGAATTCCTCGCGTCCCGGAGGTTTCCCCTCCGGTGGGCCTGGGGAGGACGACTGCACACCCCCGATCACGCCCGCAGGGCGTCCGCAACTCCCGTGGCAGTAGCCGCTGTGTGGTTCGAGGGGTCCCCCGACAAGACCTGTGAACGACCCCGCACATCGCACGACCCCGAATATCCCTGTGTCAACCCACGACGACGAGGGGGCGCCACCTGATGGACGCATTCACCACTGGAATCCTGCAGCGCATACACAGCACCGAATCCGACCTTCTGCGCGCCCGCGAGGATGGGGACGAGTTCCTGGCCGAGGTCGAGGAGGCCGAACTGGCCGACCTTCGCCGCCTCGCCGCCGAGCACGGCGTCCAGGTGCTGCCCAAGATCGCCTGAGATCGCCGGGCGGTACAGCCGAACGCCGCGCCCCGGACACCTGGACAGGTGCCGGGGCGTTCGCGTGCCCGCCGCCGGTTCCGCACCGGGCGGCGGGCCTCCACGTCGGCGTCGGCGGCGCCCTCAGTCGTGCCAGGCGCCGAGTTCGTCGAGCAGCCGCTGCAGCGGCTCGAACAGCCCCTGCGGGGCCGCGACGGTGAGCTCCGTGGACTCCGGCACTCCCGGCCGGCCCCCGGTCAGCGCGCCGGCCTCACGGGCGAACAGGGCGCCCGCCGTGTAGTCCCACGGATTGAGGCCGCGCTCGTAGTAGGCGTTGAGCCGGCCGCAGCCCACGTCGCACAGGTCGATGGCGGCGGATCCCCCGCGGCGTATGTCCCGCACCTGCGGCACCAGCTCGCGCAGCACCCTCGCCTGCCCCTCGCGGCGCTCCTTCAGGTAGCCGAAGCCGGTGCCGATCAGCGCCTGGTCCAGCGGCGGCGCCGGGCGGACGGCCGCCTCCCGCTCGTTGACCCACGCGCCCCGGCCCAGCACCGCCCGGTAGCTCTCGCCCCGCATCGGGGCCTCGACGACCCCGACGAGCGTCTCGCCGTCCAGCTCGGCCGCGATGCTCACGGCCCACGACGGCAGGCCGTAGAGGTAGTTCACGGTGCCGTCCAGCGGGTCGATGACCCACCGGACGCCGCTGGTGCCGGGGGTGCTGGCGCCCTCCTCGCCCAGGAGCCCGTCGTCGGGGCGGCGCTCGGTGATGAAGGTGGCGATCAGCTTCTCGGCGGCGATGTCCATCTCGGTGACGACGTCGATCGGGCTGCTCTTGGTGGCGGCCACTCCGAGGTCGGCCGGGCGGCCGTCGCGCAGCAGCTCGCCCGCCCTGCGGGCGGCCTCGAGGGCCACGGCCAGGAGTTCGTCCTTGAGGTGGTCGGTCATGGCACTCCTCGTGCGTTTCGGTGTCTCGGTCACTCCGGTCACTCGGCGCCCGCGGCTGCCGGCCGTGGGCTGCGCGCCGGGCAGCAGCCCACCGGGCACACGTCGTGGCTGGGCCCGAGCGCGCCCAGCGCGCACCGCTCGGGGGCCAGGCCCCGCTCGGTGGCGGCGCGCTCCAGCACCAGCTCGCGGACGGCGGCGGCGAAGCGCGGGTCCGCGCCCACGGTGGCGGCGCGGGCGACGGGCAGGCCGAGTTCGGCGGCCTTGGCGGTCGCCTCGGTGTCGAGGTCGTACTTGACCTCCATGTGGTCGGAGACGAAGCCGATCGGCACCATGACGGCGGCGGGGACGCCGGAGGCGTGGAGTTCCTCCAGGTGGTCGCAGATGTCGGGCTCCAGCCACGGGATGTGGGGGGCGCCGCTGCGGGACTGGTAGACGAGCTTCCACGGGCGGTCGGTCCCGGTGGCCTCGCGCACCGCGTCGGCGATCACCCGGGCGGTGTCCAGGTGCTCGGCGACGTACGCGCCGCCGGCTCCGTCCTCGGTGTGCGCCTCGGGCCGGCCGGAGGTGTCGGCGGCCGCCGTGGGGATCGAGTGGGTGGTGAACGCCAGGTGCGCCCCGTCGCGGACGTCCTCGGGCAGCGCGGCGAGGGCGGTCAGCACCGCGTCGGCCATGGGCCGGACGAAGCCGGGGTGGTTGAAGTAGTGCCGCAGCTTGTCCACACGGGGGACGGTGCGCCCCTCGGCCTCCAGGGCGGCCAGGGAGTCGGCGAGGTTCTCGCGGTACTGCCGGCAGCCGGAGTAGGAGGCGTACGCGCTGGTGGCCAGGACCAGCACGCGGCGGTGGCCGTCCTCGGTCAGCTCGCGCAGGATGTCCGTCAGGTAGGGCGCCCAGTTGCGGTTGCCCCAGTAGACGGGCAGATCGAGGCCGTGCCCGGCGAAGTCCTTGCGCAGCGCCTCCAGCAGTTCGCGGTTCTGCGCGTTGATGGGGCTGACCCCGCCGAAGAGGAAGTAGTGCTGCCCCACCTCCTTCAGGCGCTCACGGGGGATTCCGCGGCCGCGCGTGACGTTCTCCAGGAAGGGGACGACGTCGTCGGGCCCCTCGGGCCCCCCGAAGGACAGCAGGAGCAGTGCGTCGTACGGAGCGGCGGTGCCGGCCTCGGTGTGATCGGACATGTTCCGATCCTGCCACCCGGCGGTGACGGCAGAGGAACCGGCGAAAACCGCTTGCGCTCCCTTTGTAAGCTGTGTGACGCAGTCACATTCCTTACTTCAGCCCCTTGAGACGTCGGCGACGAAGCCGTGGAGCGCCTGTGCCCAGTCCCTATCGCGCGATCTTCTCCACCCCGGGGACCAGAGGTTTCTCGGCTGCGGGTTTCATCGGCCGGATGCCGCTGTCCATGCTCGGCATCGGCATCGTGACGATGATGTCCCAGGTCACCGGCCGCTACGGGATCGCGGGCGGGCTCGCGGCCACCCTGGCGCTGGCCGCGGCGGCGCTGGGCCCGCAGGTCTCCCGCCTGGTCGACCGGTACGGCCAGCGCAGGGTGCTGCGCCCGGCCGCCGGGATCACGGTGCTGGCGGTGGCGGGCCTGCTGGTGTGCGTACGGACCGGTGCGCCGGACTGGACGCTCTTCGCGTGCGTCGCGCTGGCCGGGACGACACCGAGCCTGGGCGCCATGGTGCGGGCGCGCTGGGCGATGATCCACCGAGGGTCGCCCGCGCTGCTGCACACCGCCTACTCCTTCGAGTCCGTCGTCGACGAGGCCTGCTTCATCGTGGGCCCGATCCTGTCGATCGGGCTCTGCACGATCTGGTTCCCGGAGGCGGGGCCGCTGCTGGCGGTGCTCTTCATGGCGCTCGGGGTGCTGCTGCTGACCGCGCAGCGCGCCACCGAGCCGCCGCCGCACCCGCGCGAGCAGCACACCCCGGGTTCCGCGCTGCGCTCCCGCGGGCTGCAGGTGCTGGTGCTGACCTTCGTCGCGACCGGGGCGATCTTCGGAGCCGTGGACGTGAACACCGTGGCCTTCGCCGAGGAGCAGGGCCACAAGGCCGCGGCGAGCGTGGTGCTGGCCGTGTACGCGGCGGGATCCTGCCTCGCGGGGGTGCTTTTCGGCCTGATGAAGCCGAAGGGAACGGCCTCCCGCCGCTTCCTGCTGGGCGTGGCGGCCATGGGCGTGAGTATGATCCCGCCACTACTGGTCGGGAACTTGCCGTTCCTGGCCGTGGCGCTGTTCGTCGCGGGCCTGTCCATCGCACCGACGATGGTCACCACCATGGCGCTCGTCGAGCAGTTGGTACCGCGCGCGAAGCTGACCGAGGGCATGACCTGGACGAGCACGGGTCTCGCGGTCGGCGTGGCGCTCGGCGCCTCTCTGGCCGGGTGGGTCATCGACGCGGCGGGGGCCCGGGCCGCGTTCGTGGTGCCCGCCTCCGCCGCGGCGCTCGCCGTGGTGGCGGCGTTCCTGGGGTACCGCCGGCTGGAGCCGGCGCCGGACTTGGAGGGGACGCGTGCGCATGGCTACGACGAGCAGGACCGCCGGGAAGGCCACATGGCGTAACTGGGCGGGCAACGTACGGGCCCTGCCCGCGCGGACCGAGTCGCCCGCCTCGACGGACGAACTGGCCGCCGTGGTCCGCAAGGCGGCGGCGGACGGCCTCCCGGCCAAGGCCGTGGGCACCGGGCACTCCTTCACCTCGGCGGCGGCGACCTCGGGCGTCCTGATCCGGCCCGAGCGGATGACCGCCGTGCGGGGCATCGACCGCGAGGCCGGCACGATCACGGTGGAGGCGGGCGTCCAGCTCAAGCACCTCAACGCGATGCTCGCCGCCGAGGGCCTGTCCCTCACCAACATGGGCGACATCATGGAGCAGACCGCGGCCGGTGCGACCAGCACCGGCACCCACGGCACGGGCCGTGACTCGGGCTCCATAGCCGCCCAGATCAAGGCGCTGGAACTGGTCCTCGCCGACGGGTCGGTGCTCACCTGCTCGGCGCGGGAGAACGCCGAGGTCTTCGCCGCCGCCAGGATCGGGCTGGGCGCGCTCGGTGTGGTCGCCGCGATCACCTTCGCGGTGGAGCCGCTCTTCCTGCTCACCGCCCGCGAGGAGCCCATGCGTTTCGACCGGGTGGTCGCGGAGTTCGACCAACTGGTCGAGGAGAACGAGCACTTCGAGTTCTACTGGTTCCCCCACACCGACGGCTGCAACACCAAGCGGAACAACCGCAGCCAGGGTCCCGCCGCCCCGGTCCCGGGGGTGCGCGGATGGATCGACGACGAGTTCCTGTCCAACGGGGTCTTCCAGGCGGCCTGCTCCGTGGGCCGGGCGGCGCCCTCCCTCATCCCGGGCATCGCCCAGGTCTCCAGCCGGGCGCTGTCGGCCCGCACCTACACCGACATCCCGTACAGGGTGTTCACCCACCCGCGGCGTGTGCGTTTCGTGGAGATGGAGTACGCGGTGCCGCGCGAGGCCGCGGTGGAGGTGCTGCGCGAACTGAAGTCCATGGTCGAGTCGTCGGAGTTCAGGATCAGCTTCCCGGTGGAGGTGCGGACCGCCCCGGCGGACGACATCGCGCTGTCGACGGCCTCGGGCCGGGACACCGCCTACGTCGCGGTGCACATGTACCGGGGCAGCCGGTACCAGGAGTACTTCACCGCGGTCGAGCAGATCATGACCGCCCATCAGGGACGCCCCCACTGGGGCAAGGTCCACACCCGGGACGCCGACTACTTCGCCAAGGCCTACCCCCGCTTCGCGGAGTTCACCGCCCTGCGCGACCGGCTCGACCCGGACCGGCTGTTCCGGAACGACTACCTGCGGCGGGTGCTCGGCGAATAGTTCCACTTGTGGGGTTTTTGTGAAGATCCTGCCCCAACTCCCTTGGCGCGCGCGAAGTTCGACGGCGCGGCGCCCCACCGACGTGGCCCAAATGGAGTACTGTGACAAATCCTGGCTCCGGGGGGAGACGGCGCACTCGTCCCGGGGTGCCGTCGATCGAACCGGAGACACTTGACGTCGAGTGGCGCGTTTGGTCACTCAGCGTTGCGAATAGGTAACCGTGCCATAACGGCGTGTCACGGCACATGCCCGACACGCCGGGAAACTCAGCAAGGTTGTGGCAGGCTGCACCCGGGCAGGTCACACTCGTCCATCGGGAGCAGCGACGCACGTGACGTCGGCAGGCACCACCCGGGAGGTAACCGTGCCCGAACTGCGTGTCGTGGCTGTCAGCAACGACGGCACACGACTGGTTCTCAAGGCTGCCGACAGTACCGAGTACACGCTTCCGATCGACGAACGCCTGCGTGCCGCCATCCGCAACGACCGCGCGCGGCTGGGCCAGATCGAGATCGAGGTCGAGAGCCATCTGCGCCCGCGCGACATCCAGGCGCGGATACGAGCCGGTGCCACCGCGGAGGAGGTCGCGCAGCTCGCCGGGATCCCGGTGGAGCGCGTCCGGCGTTTCGAGGGCCCCGTGCTGGCGGAGCGTGCCTTCATGGCCGAGCGGGCCCGCAAGACCGCGGTGCGGCGCCAGGGCGAGAGCACCGGTCCGCAGCTCGGTGAGGCGGTCGCCGAGCGCCTGCTGCTGCGCGGCGCCGAGAAGGACAGCGTCCTGTGGGACTCCTGGCGCCGCGACGACGGCACGTGGGAGGTCCTCCTCGTCTACCGCGTGGCCGGTGAGCCGCATTCGGCGAGCTGGACGTACGACCCGCCGCGCCGCCTGGTCCAGGCCGTGGACGACGAGGCGCGCGCACTGATCGGGGAGACGACCCAGGAGGCGGCGCAGGAGCCGAGCTACCCCTTCGTGCCCCGCATCGCCCGGCTCCCGCGCGACCGCGCGCTGGAGCGGCCCGACCGCGCCGAGCGGGCGGAACGCACGGCCGAGGAGCGGGCGGAGGAGGAGCGCGACTCCCTGACCAGCCTCCTGGAGGCGGTCCCCAGCTTCCGCGGCGACATGGTGGTGCCGGCCCAGGCGGGGCCGCCCTCCACTACGCCCGACGCTCCTGCCGCGGCAGCGGTCACCGAGGACGGTCCCGAAGCGCCCGTGGCGGAGGAGGAGGCACCGCCCGCCCCCGCCGCGAGCGCCGGCGCGGGCGCCGCGTACGCCGACGTCCTGATGCCGCGTTCGGTCGGCGCCCACCGCGACCGGCTGGTCGGCTCCACCGACCGCCAGGCCGAGGCGGACGGGGTCCGCCCGGGGCGGCGGGCGACGGTGCCGAGCTGGGACGAGATCGTCTTCGGGAGCCGGCGCAAGAAGCAGGACTGACCGGGGCACGGCCCCTCGGGGGTGCCCCGGTGTCGCCCTCCGCGCGGTCCTCGCGCGGCCCTCGCGTGGCCCCCGACCGCGGGAGCCTGCGCCGCGTCAGCCCGGTTGCGGCCCGGTCGCCACGTCACGGCCCGCCGCGGACCACTCGCTCCAGGAGCCGACGTAGAGCGCCGCGGGGATGCCGGCGACCGCCAGTGCCAGCACCTCGTGGGCGCCTGAGACGCCGGAGCCGCAGTAGACGCCGACCTCGGTCCCGGGCGTGGCGCCGGCCTTGCCGAAGCGCTCCGCCAGTGCGTCGGCGGCGAGGAGGAGGCCGGTCTCCGGGACGACGTTCTCCGTGGTCGGGGCGTTGACCGCGCCGGGGATGTGACCGGCGACCGGGTCGATGGGCTCGGTGTCGCCCCGGTAGCGCTCCGCCGCGCGGGCGTCCAGGAGGACACCGCGGCGGGCCAGCGCCGCCGCCTCGTCGGCGGTGAGCACGCCGAGCGCGCCCGGAGCGGCGGTGAACTCGCCCTCCTCGTCGGCGGGGACGTCCGTGGCCAGGGGCAGCCCGGCCGCCGTCCACGCGGCCAGCCCGCCGTCCAGGACGCGGACCCGCTCGTGCCCGGCCCACCGCAGCAGCCACCACGCGCGCGCCGCGCCCCAGCCGAGACCGCCGTCGTAGACCACCACTTCGCGGTCAGGTCCGACGCCCGCGCGGCGCATCGCGGCGGTGAACACCGCGAGGTCCGGGAGGGGATGGCGGCCTTCCGCCCCGGGCGGCCCGGCGAGTTCGGTGTCCAGGTCGACGTAGTGCGCGCCGGGCAGGTGGCCGGCCTCGTAGGCGGGACGGCCGGGCGGACCGCCCAGTTGCCAGCGCACGTCCAGAAGTGCGGCGCCTGCGGGGACGCTCTTCGGCAATGCGGCCAATTCGGTTACGGTAATGACAGGATGCATAAGCCCATTGTGGTCACCCCGCGCGGAAAACCTGCGGCGCGGCCCCCGGTCCACGGCACACCCGGTGGTGCGAGCATCGCTGTGGCACTTCCCCTGCAAGCCCGAGCGCTGCTCCCCTGGAGAGAATTGATGACCGAGGTAGGGAACCGCCACCCGCACGGCACCCCGTGCTGGGTCAGCCTGCTGGCTCACAGCGTCGAGGCCACGCAGGAGTTCTACAGCCAACTGTTCGGCTGGGAGTTCCACCCCGGTCCGCATTCTCTGGGCCCGTACGTACGTGCCACGCTGGGCGGGAAGAGCGTGGCGGGCATCGGCGAGCTGCCCGGGGACCGGCACCCGCCGATCGCCTGGACGACCTACTTCGCCGCCGACGACGCCGACAAGACCGCCGAGCTGATCCGGATCTGCGGCGGCACGGTGGGCGTCGGCCCGCTGGACGCGGACGACGCGGGACGGCTGGCCGTGGCCTCGGACCCGATGGGCGCGGTGTTCGGGGTGTGGCAGGCCCGGCACCACCGCGGGACCGAGGTCCGCGGCGAGCCGGGCACGCCGGTGTGGAACGAGCTGATCACCCGCGACACCTCGCTGGTCGGCACGTTCTACTCGGCGGTCTTCGGGCTGGAGGCCGACGCGGTCGTCTCCACCGACATCGACTACGTCACGCTCCACCTCGCCGGCCGCCCCGTGGGCGGCATCCACGGCGTCGGCCGGGCCCTGCCGCGCGACCGCGGGGCGCACTGGATGACGTACTTCGAGGTCTCCGACACCGACGCCGCCGCCCGCCAGGTGCTGGAGCTCGGCGGCAGCGTCATCCGCACGCCGCGCGAGTCCGAGTACGGCCGGCTGGCGACCGTGGCGGACCCCGAGGGCGCCGTCTTCACCGTGATCCACTCCCGGCCACAGCCGGCCGGCGGCACGCAGTAGCAGCGGCTAGTCGACCGGCAGGACGTCCGGCGAGATGGCCGCCGCACGGGCCGCGGCCGCGGTCATCCGCCGGATGTGGTGGCGGCGGCAGAGCACCTCGTAGCCGGTCGCCGTGCCGGGGCGGTTGACGTCGCCGACGACGACCTGCTCGCCCTCGACGACCATCTTCCCGTCCACCGTACGGGCGTTGTGCGTGGCCCGGGCACCGCACCAGCACAGGGCCTCGACCTGGAGCACCTCTATCCGGTCGGCCATCTCCACCAGCCGCCGGGAGCCGGGGAAGAGCCTGGTGCGGAAGTCGGTGGTGATCCCGAAGGCGAAGACGTCCAGCCGCAGGTCGTCGACGATGCGCGCGAGCTGGTCGATCTGGTCGGGGGTGAAGAACTGGGCCTCGTCGACGATGACGTAGTCGGCGCGGGCGCCGCCCGACAGGTGTGTGACGAGGTAGCCGTAGAAGTCGAAGTCGTCGGCGGCCTCGACGGCCTTGGTCTCCAGGCCGAGCCGGGAGGACAGGACGCCCTCGCCCGCCCGGTCGTTGCGGGTGAAGATCAGGCCCTCCAGGCCGCGTGCCGAGCGGTTGTGCTCGATCTGCAGGGCGAGGGTGCTCTTCCCGCAGTCCATCGTTCCGGAGAAGAACACGAGCTCAGGCATGAGGAGGCGGCGGCCTTTCGGGGCGGGTCGGGGCGGAGGGCGGTGCGGTGGGGGTGGGCGCGGTGCGTCAGGTGCGGACTTCGAGCAGCGGCACCAGCTGCTCCACCGGGGTCATCGAGCCGTGCAGGCCGACCATGGTGGACTCCCCCGGCTCGGTGCGCGTGGCGACGATCGCGATGTCGTCCCGGGCGACGGCGACGACGTCGCCGATGCGGCCGCGCACCCGGTCCTCCACGACGGGGCCGAACCAGCCCGCGGTGATCGCCTCTTCGCGGGAGGCGACCCACATCTGCTCACCGAGCACCTCGCTCCACACCGCGTAGACGTCGGCCGCGGCGCCGGGCACGGCGTAGACGTGGCGGGCCCGGGCCTCGCCGCCGAGGACCGCGACGCCGGCACGCAGCTCCCAGTCCTCGTCGAAGTCGATCCGGGACTCCGGGTCGAAGGGGATGTCGATCATGCCGTGGTCGGCGGTGACGTAGAGCGCGCTGCGCGGCGGGAGCTGTTCGGCGAGCCGCTGGGCGAGCCGGTCGGCCATCATCAGCTGGCCGCGCCAGGCGTCGGAGTCGACACCGTGCCGGTGGCCCATGGAGTCCAGCTCGCTGTAGTACGTGTAGACCAGCGCGCGGTCGGACGCGGCGAGCCGCTCGGCGGTGAGGTCCATGCGCTCCTCGCCGGTGAGCCGCCCGAGGAAGGTGCCGCCGCTGAGGGCGATCTTGGTCAGCGGGGTGTGCTGGAAGGTGGGCGAGGTGACCTGGCAGGTCTCGATCCCGGCCTCCTGGGCGAGCCGGAAGACGGTGGGATGCGGCTGCCAGTCGGTCGGGGAGGTCCACGGCTGCCAGCGCAGCTGGTTCATCAGCTCGCCGGTGTCCGGGTTCAGCACGGTGTAGCCGGCCAGGCCGTGCGCGCCGGGCGGCAGCCCGGTGCCGACCGAGGCGAGCGAGGTCGCGGTGGTGGAGGGGAAGCCCGCGGTGATCGGCCGGCCGCCGCCGGTGGCCGGGCCGGCCATCAGGGAGGTGAGGAACGGCGCCTCGTCAGGGTGCCGGCGGATCAGCTCCCAGCCCATGCCGTCGACGAGGAACACGCAGACCCGGTCGGCCGGCGCCAGGTCGAGCGCCGTCGGCGGGACGCCGGCGATGCCGAGCCCCGCGGCGACCGCGGGCAGCAGGTCGCTCAGCGCGCCGGTGCCGTAGCGGGGGGCGGGCGCGGCGTACGGGTCGAGCGGTTCGTAGGACGGGGCGGGATGGACCATCAGGAGGCCGCGCCCGCTGTCGCCTCGGAGAGCGCCTGCGCGAAGGCGAGGGCCTGGCGGACGGTCTCGGGGCCGTCGCCCGCCTCGCTGACCCGCAGGCTGAGGTCGTCGGCGCTGGAGGAGCCGGTGTAGCCGTGGTCGGCGTCGCAGTTGGGGTCGCCGCAGGCGGCGGGCTCCAGGTCGATGCGGCTGACCGCGCCCCAGCCGATGGTCAGCACGACCTCGCGGGGCAGGGTGCCCGGGGTGTACGACTCGGGGTTGGCGACGACCCGGCTCATCACGACCGACGAGATCCGCTCGAGCTTGACGGACTCGGTGGAGGTGGTGGCGTAGGGGCTCGGGGAGGTGTCGTCGGCGCTCTGCTCGTCGGTGTGGCTGACGATGAAGCGGGTGCCCGTCAGGACCAGGACGGTGACGTGCCGGCGGACCTCGTTGGCGTCGAAGGTGGTCTCCTGGTGGACCAGGTACGAAGCGACCGGCTCCCCACCGACGGAGGCCTCCACGGCCTCTGCCACGAGGGCGGGGTAGTAGCCGCTGCGCTCGATCGCCGCGCGCAGCCCCTGGGTCGTCGTACCGGTCTTCGCCATGGCGACCATCCTAGTGCGGAGCATGTGTTCAGAAGGACGACAGTGCCCGAGGCCCGAGGTCCGTGCGGGCCGGGGGCCGCGCGAGGCGTACGGAGGCGCCGAGCACGGTGAGGCCGGCGGGGGCCACCACCACCGGTTCGAGGTCGACGCAGACCACCTCGGGCAGGTCGTCGACCAGCAGTGACACCCGCAGCAGCAGCGCCTCCAGGGCGCCGGTGTCCACCGGCTCCGCGCCGCGCCAGCCGAACAGCAGCGGGGCCGCCTTGATGGAGCGGACCAGCTGGGCGACGTCCCGGTCGGTTGCCGGGACCAGCCGGTGCGCCATGTCGTCGAGCAGTTCGGAGGGGGCGCCGGCGATGCCGAAGGAGAGCACGGCGCCGGCGGCCGGGTCGACGGTGGCGCGTACGACCGTGTCGACCCCGCGCGGTGCCATGGCCTGCACGACCAGGTGCAGCTCCTCGGGCTTGCCCAGCCGGGCGGTCAGCTCCCCGAAGGCGCGGCTGAGGTCGTCGGGGTCGGCGATGTCCAGGCGTACGCCGCCGAGGTCGGCGCGGTGCCGCAGGTGCGGTGCGGTGGTCTTGAGGGCGACCGGGTAGCCGAGCCGGCGGGCGGCCTCCAGGGCCGCGTCGATCCCGGGGGCGGGCAGCGCGGGCCGCACCGTGATGCCGTAGCGGGCCAGCAGGTCGGCGGCCGCCGGGTCGTCGAGGGTGACGCCCTGGGTGACGACGGCGGGCTCCCCCGCCTGGTCGAGCAGCCGGGTGACGTCCTGGCAGGCGCCCGCCTCGTCGACGTCGTCGAATTCCGGCACCCTGCCCGGCACCTGGGCGTCCCTGCGCCACCGGGCGTAGGCGGCGGCGCGGGCCAGTGCCTTCACGGCGCGATCGGCGGCGCCGTAGGCGGGGACGCGGACGGCCGCGAGGCGGGTGGCCATGGCCTCCAGGGCGGTGTGGACGACCACGACGGGCTTGCCGGATCCGGCCTCGTCCGCGGCGGCGTGGAGGGCTTCGGCCAGTGCGGGGTCGTCGCTGCTCGCGGGGGCCTCGGCGAGTTCCGAGCCGACGCGCGGGATGGCCGTGACCACGACGGCGTCGTGGGCCGGGTCGGCGAGGGCCGCGGTGAGGGCGGCCCGGAAGTCCTCCGGGCCTGCGGCGGTGGTGAGGTCGAGCGGGAGGCCGGGTTCCAGCCCCGCGGTCAGGCAGGCGTCGTAGGTGAGCAGCCCGAGGGACTCGGAGTTGCCGAGGATCGCGACGCGCGGTCCCGCGGGCAGCGGCCGGCACGACAGCAGCAGTCCGGTGTCGAGGAGCTCGGTGACGGTGTCGGTGCGGATGACGCCGGCCTGCTGCAGCAGGGCGGAGACGGTGCTGTCGGGGATGCGGACAGGGGGGACCGCGTGCCCGGGCGGGGCGGCCGCCGAGTGCCGGGCGCCCTTGACCGCGACGACCGGCTTGACGGCGGCGGTGCGCCGGGCCAGGCGGTAGAACTTCCGCGGGTTCCCGAGGGTTTCGAGGTAGAGCAGGGCGACGTCGGTGGCCGGGTCGTCGTACCAGAATTGCAGGATGTCGTTGCCCGAGACGTCCGCCCGGTTGCCCGCGGAGACGAAGGACGACAGCCCGGCGCCGCGCCGCCGCAGTCCGGACAGCAGGGCGATGCCGATGGCTCCGGACTGGGTGAACAGCCCGAGCCGTCCGGCGTCCGGGGTCTCGGGAGACAGGGAGGCGTTGAGCCGGACGTCGTCCGCGGAGTTGAGGATGCCGAACGCGTTGGGGCCGATGACGCGCATGCCGTACGTGAGGGCCTGACGTACCAGGGCGCGCTGCCTGCGGCGGCCCTCGGCGCCGGACTCGGCGTACCCGGAGGAGATCACCAGCAGGCCGAGGACGCCGTGCCGGCCGCATGCGTCGACGGCCTCGGCGACGTCGTCGGCGGGCACGGCGATCACGGCGAGGTCGACGGTGTCGGGGATCTCGGCGACGGAGCGGTGGGCGGGGACGCCCTCGGGTTCGAGGGTGCGCAGGTCCTCGGGGAAGGAGCGGTTCACGGCGTGGACGCGGCCGGTGTAGCCGCCCGCGACGATGTTCCGGAGCACCCCGCGGCCGACGCCGCCGGGCCGGCGGCCGGCGCCGATGACGGCCACCGAGGCGGGGGCGAGCAGCCGCTGCACGGAGCGGGCCTCGGCGCGCTGCTCGCGGGCGCGCATGACGGCGAGGGACTGCTCGGTGGGCTCCAGGTCGAACTCGAGCCGCACGACGCCGTCGGTGAAGCTGCGCTGCTGGGTGTAGCCCGCGTCGGTGAAGACCTTGATCATCTTGCGGTTGGCGGGCAGCACCTCGGCGATGAAGCGGCGGATGCCCCGCTCCTGCGCCACGGCGGCGATGTGCTCCATCAGGGCGGAGGCCACGCCGCGGCCCTGGTGCGCGTCCTGGACGAGGAAGGCGACCTCGGCCTCGCCGTCGTCGGTGCGGTCGTAGCGCACGGTCGCGATGAACTCGCCGCCGACCAGGGCCGCCAGGCCGACGCGGTCGCGGTGGTCGTGGTGGGTGAAGCGGTGCACGTCCCGGTCGGAGAGCCGGGGGTAGGGCGCGAAGAAGCGGTAGTACTTGGACTCGTCGGAGACCTTCTCGTAGAAGCTCACCAGCCGTCCCGCGTCGTCCGGCGCGATGGGCCGGACGTGCGCGATCCCCCCGTCGCGCAGGACCACGTCCGCCTCCCAGTGGACCGGGTAGTCGCGCTCTGCGTCGGACGGCGTCGTCATGGCCCCAGCGTACGGGCAGCCGGCCGCCGCGGGACCGGTGCGACGATGTGGTGACGGACCGGTGTCCGAGGCATGGCAGACTGGTCTAGACCTCTTTAGGAACGACCCGAAGGGCAACACCATGGCTGAGCGCCGCGTCACCATCGGCTGGGCCGAGGGCCTGCACGCACGTCCCGCTTCGATCTTCGTCCGCGCCGCCACCGCCTTGGGCGTCCCCGTCACCATCGCCAAGGCGGACGGCGCCCCCGTCAACGCCGCCTCGATGCTCGCCGTGCTGAGCCTGGGTGTGGCCGGCGGCGAGGAGGTCGTGCTCGCCTCCGACGCCGACGGTGCGGACGCCGCTCTGGACAGCCTGGCCAAGCTCGTCTCCGAGGGGCTGGACGAGCTCCCCGAGACCGTCTGACGCCGCGCGCAGCCGCCCTACGGCAATAGGGGCGGGCCCGCGAAATCCGGCCGGATTTCGCGGGCCCGCCCCTTCCCCATTTCCGCACCATTTCCGGGCGTCGCGCAGCGCGATGCGGCGCGGAAATATCTCCACGCACAATTCCCCACTTTGTATACGGCTCTTTTGTTGCACCCGGCCGCTCGAATTGTGTACGGCGTGTTTCCGTTTCCTCACCGCGCCGCGGCGCCGCGCCCCGTGCTCTGCGGCCGGCGCAGCCGGTGCACCGCCGTCGCCCGCTCCACATGGGCCGCCATCAGCTGCCGCGCCCGCTCCGCGTCACCGCGCGCCACCGCGTCCACGACCGCGCCGTGCTCCTCCCAGGACTCCACGGCGCGCCCCGGGGTGTCCACCGCGTACACCCAGGCGATCTTGTGCCGCAGCTGGGTCAGCTGTGCCACCAGGGTCGGACTGCCGGAGGCCTGGGCCAGCGTCTCGTGGAACCAGCCGTCCAGCGCCGGCAGGTCCGACAACTGGCGCCGCAGGGAACGCTCCTGGCCCAGCCGGACGAGTCCGCGCAGCACCTTCACATGGGCCTCGGTACGCCGCTGCGCCGCCCGCGCGGCGCCCAGCGGCTCCAGCAGGGCCCGGATGTCCAGCAGGTCGGCGGCCTCCTGCTCGGTGGGCTCCGCGACGGACGCCCCGGCGTGCCGGCGGGTCCGCACGAAGCCCTCGGACTCCAGGGTGCGCAGCGCCTCGCGCACCGGGACCCGCGACACCCCGTAGCGCTTGGCCAGCTGCTCCTCGGTCAGCCGGCTCCCCGGCGCGAAGAACCCGCTGACGATGTCGTCGCGGATCGCCGCGCACACCGCCCGGGCCGAAATCCGCCGGCCCGCGCCGCCGGCCCCGTTCACGTCCGACCCCACATCGCAGGTTCCTTTCGGTGCGCGCCGACCGCCCCCTTTCATCCCCGCGTAACGGAGGAGCCGGCGTTTCTGGCGCGACTCTATTCCAGCACGGCGCCGATTCCGACGGCCGCCCTGAATTCATGGAGCATTTTTGGACACACCCGCGGCCGGGAAGCGCCGGCATGCCGAAGGCCCCGGCGGGGGAACCGGGGCCTTCGTGTGGGGGGGGAGGGAAATGGCTCGGATACGGGCTCAGATGCGGACGCCCTTGGAGCGCAGGTACCCCAGCGGGTCCACGTCGCTTCCGTAGGACGGGGTCGTACGGGCCTCGAAGTGCAGATGCGGCCCGGTCACGTTGCCGGTGGCGCCCGACAGGCCGATCTGCTGACCCGCGGAGACGGTCTGGCCCACGGACACGCCCAGGGAGGACAGGTGGCCGTACTGGGTGTACATGCCGTCCGCGTGGCGGATCACGATGTTGTTGCCGTACGAGCCGCCCCAGCCCGCCTCGACGACGGTGCCGGCACCGGCGGCGTGCACCGGGGTGCCGGTGGAGGCCACGAAGTCCACACCGGTGTGGTAGCCGGAGGACCACAGGCCGCTGGTCGCGCGGTAGGGCGTGCCGATGGAGCCGGCGACGGGCACGACCCAGCCGCCGAGCGCGGCGCGGCCGGCCGCGGCACTGCGCGACGCGTGCGCGGTGGCGCTCTCCCGGGCCGCCTTGGCCTTGGCGGCCTTGGCGGCCTTGGCCGCGGCCTCCTTGGCGGCGCGCTCACGGGCGGCACGCTCGGCCCGCGCGACGTGGGCGGCGTGCTGCTTCCGGGCGACGACGGCGGCCCGGTGCTGGGCCGACGCCTGGTCGGCGAGGTGCGTGGCCAGGTCCCCGGCGACGGCGGCGCAGCGGGCGAAGGCGGAACCCTCGGTCCGGGCGTCGGCGGCCGCGGCGGGCACGACGAACGCGCCGGTGGTGACGGTGGTCAGCGCGGCGGCGCCGGCCAGGGTGGAGCGTATGGAGAACGACCGCATGGGCAGGCGGAGATCCTTTCCTTCCTTCTCGCCTACCGGGTTAGCTGACGGGTTCGGAGCAGGAAGGTCTCCTACGGGCAGCGGCACGCCGCCCGATTCACCCCAGGGACATCTCAGGTGGGTCCCCGGCTCCCCAGGCTCACGCCCGACGGGGACTCGGCGATCGTTGCTCCGGTGCCGCGGGTGGCGGCTGATTCCGCCGGGCAACCCGAGGACGCTAACCGTGCGTTGCTCCCGGATCCAAAAAAATCCGGCAATATGTGCGGGATGCCACACCCGCCGCCAACCGGTCGCAACCGTCCGCAACACCGCAGCTCCCCGGCGGTGCGCGCCCCTGCGGGAGGGCACAGGCGCGCCGCGGCCCCGGGCGCCGCGAGGGCACCCGGGGCCACGGTGGGCGGTGGGCGGTGCCGGTCAGCCGCCCGTGACGACCTCGACCGGGCCGATGCCCAGCTCGCGGATCGGGTCCGCGATGACGGAGGCGTCGCCGACGAGGACGACCACGAGCCGGTCCAGGGGGAAGGCGTTGACGGCCGCGGCCGTCGCCTCGACCGTGCCGGTGGCGGCCAGCCGCTCGTAGAGCCGGGCCTGGAAGTCGTCCGGCAGGGACTGCTCGACCTGGTCGGCGAAGGTCCCGGCCACCGCCGAGGCCGTCTCGTAGCGAAGCGGGGCGACGCCCACGAGGTTCTGCACGGCGGCGTCGCGCTCCTCGTCGGTGAGCCCCTCCGCCGCCAGGGTGCGCAGCACCTGCCAGGTGTCGGCCAGCGCGGGCGCGGTGACGTCGGTCGCCACGGACCCGCTGATGCCGAGCAGGGAGACGCCGGTGCCCTCCGGAGTGGAGAGCAGCACCTGCCCGAAGGCCCGCACGCCGTACGTGTAGCCCTTCTCCTCGCGCAGGACGCGGTCCAGGCGCGAGGTCAGCGTGCCGCCGAGGCAGTACGTGCCGAGCACCTGGGCGGCCCAGACGGGGTCGTGGCGGTCCGCGCCGGCACGGCCGATGAGCACCTGGGTCTGGACGGACCCGGGCCGGTCGACGATCACGACGCGTCCGGTGTCGTCCGCGGTGATCGCGGGCAGCGGGCGGCGCTCGGCGGGCTTGCCGCTCCACTCCCCCAGCGTGCTCTCCAGCAGCGCGTCCAGGTCGATCCCGGCGAGGTCGCCGACCACGACGACCGTCGAGGTGGACGGCCGTACGTGCGTGTCGTAGAAGGCGCGGACGGCGGCCGCGTCGATGCGCGCGACCGTCTCCTCGGTGCCCTGGCGCGGCCGGGAGCAGCGCAGGTCGGCGGCGAAGAGCTCCTTGGACAGCGCCATGGCGGCACGCCGCGCGGGGTTGGCCAGCTCGTGCGGGATCTCGTCGAGGCGGTTGCGCACCAGCCGCTCGACCTCGCCGTCCGGGAACGCCGGGGCGCGCAGCGCGTCGGCGAGCAGGCCGAGGCCCTTGTCGAGCCGGGAGACCGGGACCTCCAGGGAGACCCGGACGCCGGCGTGGTCGGCGTGGGCGTCGAGGGTGGCCCCGCAACGCTCCAGCTCGGCGGCGAACTCCTCGGCACTGTGCTTGTCGGTGCCCTCGGACAGGGCCCGCGCCATCATCGTGGCGAGGCCGTCCAGCCCGTCGGGCTCGGCGTCGAGCGGCGCCGCGAGCAGCACCTCGACCGCGACGACCTTCTGCCCGGGCCGCCGGCTGCGCAGCACCGTCAGCCCGTTGGGCAGCGTGGACCGCTCGGGGGCCGGGAAGTCCCAGGGCTTGGGCTGCCCCGGCCGCGGCTGGGGGTGGAACGTCATGGTGGTGTGGACGTCGGTCACTGGTCCGCGCCCTCCTCGTCCTCGTCGGAGTCCTCGCCGGCCGGGGCCGGCGAGGACGTGGGCTCGTAGACCAGTGCCGCGCGGTTGTCGGGCCGCAGGGTGGCCGCCGCGACGGCGCGCACCTCGTCGGCGGTGATGTCCAGGATGCGCTTGACGGCGGTCAGGGCCAGCTGCGGGTCGCCGAACAGCACGGCGTACCGGCACAGTTCGTCGGCGCGGCCGCCGACGGTGGCGAGCCGGTCCAGCCACTCGCGCTCGAGCTGGGCCTGGGCCCGCTCCATCTCCTCCGGGGTCGGGCCCTCCTCGGCGAAGCGGGCCAGCTCCTCGTCGACGGCCGCCTCGACGGCGGGCACCTCGACGCCGCTGGACGTCTTCACGTCGAGCCAGCCGAGCGACGGCGCCCCGGCCAGCCGCAGCAGGCCGAAGCCGGCCGCGACGGCGCTGCGGTCCCGGCGCACCAGGCGGTTGTGCAGCCGCGAGGACTCCCCGCCGCCGAGCACGGTCAGCGCCAGGTCCGCGGCGTCGGCCTCGCGGGTGCCGTCGTGCGGCAGCCGGTAGGCGGCCATCAGCGCGCGCGAGGGGACGTCCTCCTCGACGACCTCGCGCAGCTGCCCGCCCATCACCCCGGGGAGTGATCCGTCACGGGGCGCCGGCTTGCCGTCGTGGGCCGGGATGGTCCCGAAGTACTTCTCGATCCAGGCCAGGGTCTGTTCCGGGTCGATGTCGCCGACGACCGCGAGGACGGCGTTGTTCGGCGCGTAGTACGTCCGGAAGAAGGCCCGGGCGTCCTCCAGGGAGGCGGCGTCCAGGTCCGCCATCGAGCCGATGGGGGTGTGGTGGTACGGGTGCCCGTCCGGGTACGCCATCGCCGTCAGGCGCTCGAAGGCGGTGCCGTAGGGGACGTTGTCGTACCGCTGGCGGCGCTCGTTCTTGACCACGTCGCGCTGGTTGTCCAGGCTCTGCAGATCCAGCGCGGACAGCAGACTGCCCATGCGGTCGGCCTCGAGCCAGAGCGCGAGCTCCAACTGGTGGGTCGGCATGGTCTCGAAGTAGTTGGTGCGCTCGAAGCTGGTGGTGCCGTTGAGGGAACCGCCGGCGGACTGGACCAGTTCGAAGTGGCCGTTGCCCGTGACGTTCGCGGAACCCTGGAACATCAAGTGCTCGAAGAGGTGGGCGAGTCCGGTACGGCCCTTCACCTCGTGGCGGGAACCGACGTCGTACCAGAGGCAGACCGCGGCGACCGGGGTGAGGTGGTCCTCGGAGAGCACGACGCGCAGGCCGTTCGCCAGGCGGTGCTCGGTCGCGGTGAGGCCGCCGGATTCTGCCTCCGGCGTGGCCGTGTGACCCATGGGCAAGCTGTCCTTCCGGTCGCGTACTCGTTGTTTTGTGCTGAGACCTGCCACTCTAGGCAGCGGACAAACGGCCCGCGAAGTTCCCGTCACCGCCACGTATGAGCCGGGGGGGTGGTCCGGACTGTCGGTGGGGCGGTCCACAATGGTCCGCGTCAGTCCCGTGTCCTTATCCGATGAGGTCCAGCCGAAGGAGCAGCGCCCTGATGGCCCGCCGCACCACGAAGACCCCGCCGCCGGACGATTTCGAGGAGCGCATCCTCGACATCGACGTCGTCGACGAGATGCAGGGGTCCTTCCTCGAGTACGCCTACTCGGTCATCTACTCGCGCGCGCTCCCGGACGCCCGCGACGGGCTCAAGCCGGTGCACCGCCGGATCGTGTACCAGATGAACGAGATGGGGCTGCGCCCCGAGCGCGGCTTCGTGAAGTGCGCCCGCGTCGTCGGCGAGGTGATGGGCAAGCTCCACCCGCACGGCGACGCCTCGATCTACGACGCGCTGGTGCGCATGGCCCAGCCGTTCTCGATGCGTGTGCCGCTGGTCGACGGCCACGGCAACTTCGGTTCGCTCGGCAACGACGACCCTCCGGCCGCGATGCGTTACACGGAGTGCCGCACCACTCCCGCCGCCGCGCTGATGGTCGAGTCGATCGACGAGGACACCGTCGACTTCACGCCGAACTACGACGGCCAGGAGCGGGAGCCGGTGGCCCTGCCGGCCGCCTACCCGAACCTGCTGGTCAACGGCGCCTCCGGCATCGCGGTCGGCATGGCCACCAATATGCCGCCGCACAACCTCGGCGAGGTCATCTCCGCCGCCCGCCACCTGATCCGGTACCCGAACGCGGACCTCGAGACGCTGATGCGCCACGTCCCCGGCCCGGACCTGCCGACCGGCGGCCGGATCGTGGGCATGGACGGCGTCCGGGACGCGTACGAGACCGGCCGGGGCACGTTCAAGATCCGCGCCACGGTGTCCGTGGAGGACGTGACGGCCCGCCGCAAGGGCCTGGTGGTGACCGAGCTGCCGTTCACGGTCGGCCCGGAGAAGGTCATCTCCAAGATCAAGGACCTGGTCGGCTCGAAGAAGCTGCAGGGCATCGCGGACGTCAAGGACCTGACCGACCGCGAGCACGGGCTGCGGCTGGTCATCGAGGTGAAGAACGGCTTCCACCCCGAGGCCGTCCTGGAGCAGCTCTACAAGCTGACCCCCATGGAGGAGTCCTTCGGCATCAACAACGTGGCGCTGGTCGACGGCCAGCCGCTCACGCTGGGCCTGAAGGAGCTGCTGGAGGTCTACCTCGACCACCGTTTCGAGGTCGTCCGGCGGCGCAGCGAGTTCCGCCGCGGCAAGCGCCGGGACCGTCTCCACCTGGTGGAGGGCCTGCTGGTCGCCCTGGTCGACATCGACGAGGTCATCTCGATCATCCGCTCCAGCGACAACGCCGCCCAGGCCAAGGAGCGGCTCATCGAGCGCTTCACGCTGTCGGAGATCCAGACCCAGTACATCCTCGACACCCCGCTGCGCCGGCTGACCCGCTTCGACCGGATGGAACTGGAGTCCGAGCGGGACCGGCTGACCGAGGAGATCGAGGAGCTGACGCAGATCCTGGAGTCCGACGCCGAGCTGCGCAAGCTGGTCAGCGCCGAGCTGGCGGTGGTCGCCAAGAAGTACGCCACCGAGCGCCGCACCCTGCTGATGGAGCCGGGCATGACGCCCGTCGCGGCCGTGCCGCTGGAGGTCGCCGACGACCCGTGCCGCGTGCTGATCTCCTCGACCGGGCTGCTGGCCCGTACGGCGAACGGCGAGGCCCTGACCCCGGGCGACGGCAAGCGGGTCAAGCACGACGTGATCGTCTCGGCGGTCCCGACGACGGCGCGGGCCGACGTCGGCCTGGTCACCTCCACCGGGCGCCTGCTGCGGGTCGCGGTCATCGACCTGCCGATCCTGCCGGAGGCCTCCGGCGCGCCGAACCTGGCGGGCGGGGCGCCGCTCGCGGAGTTCCTGACGCTGGAGCCGGACGAGCAGGTGCTCTGCCTGACCACGCTCGACGAGTCCTCCCCGGGCCTGGCGCTCGGCACCGAGCAGGGCGTGGTCAAGCGCGTCGTGCCGGACTACCCGGCGAACAAGGACGACCTGGAGGTCATCGCGCTCAAGGAGGGCGACCGCATCGTCGGCGCCGTCGAGCTGCGCACCGGTGAGGAGGACCTGGTCTTCATCACCGACGACGCCCAGTTGCTGCGCTACCCGGCGGGCCAGGTGCGCCCGCAGGGCCGCCCGGCGGGCGGTATGGCGGGCGTCAAGCTGACGGACGGCGCGAAGGTGATCTCCTTCACCGCGGTCGACCCGTCGGCCGACGCCGTGGTGTTCACCCTCGCCGGGACCCGGGAGACGCTCGCCGGGGCCGAGGAGGGCACGGCCAAGCTCACGCCGTTCGACCAGTACCCGCGCAAGGGGCGGGCGACCGGCGGTGTGCGCTGCCAGCGCTTCCTGAAGGGGGAGGACATGCTGCTGCTCGCCTGGGCCGGTGGCACCCCCGCACGTGCCGCCACCTCGACGGGTGCGCCGGCCGACCTCCCGCCGAAGGACCCGCGCCGGGACGGCTCGGGCGTGGCCCTCACCAAGCGGGTCTCGGTGGTCGCCGGACCGGTGTGACCGGCGGGCCCACAGCGATGAGGGGCGCGGCACCCGGTGCGGGTGCCGCGCCCCTCGGCGTACGCGGTGTCAGGGCGCGTACGCCCCCGTCCCGCCGGATCAGGCCGGGTCGTCCAGGCGCAGCCAGACACAGGTGTCCCGGGGCAGTCGGCCGTCCTCGGCGAGCGGGCCGCTGGCCAGCAGGAGCCGCCGGTGCGCGGGGAGCGCGACGGCGTCCGCGGACAGGTTGAGCACGCAGGCGAAGCCGCCCGCACGGCGGAAGGCGAGCACGTCCCCGGGACCGTCGAGCCAGTCCATCGGGCCCTCGCCGAGGCCGGGTTCGGCACGGCGGAGCTCCAGCGCCGTCCGGTACAGGCTCAGCATGGAGCCGGGGTCCGTCTCCTGCGCCTCGGCGGTGTAGCGCGCCCAGTCCGCCGGCTGCGGCAGCCAGGGGTGATCGCCCCCGAAGCCGTACGGCGGTGCCTCACCCGACCAGGGCAGCGGCACCCGGCAGCCGTCGCGGCCCGGGTCGGTGCCGCCGGAGCGGAAGTACATCGGGTCCTGCAGCAGTTCTGCCGGGATGTCCTCGACCTCGGGCAGCCCCAGCTCCTCGCCCTGGAAGAGGTAGACCGAACCGGGCAGGGCCAGGGTCAGCAGGGCGGCGGCGCGGGCGCGCCGGGTGCCGAGCTCCAGGTCCGTGGGGATGCCGTGGGCCTTGGCGGCGAAGGCGAAGCCGGTGTCCCGGCGCCCGTAGCGGGTGACGGTCCGGGTGACGTCGTGGTTGGCCAGCACCCAGGTGGCCGGCGCGCCGACCGGGGCGTGCGCGGCAAGGGTCCCGTCGATGGAGGCGCGCAGCCGCTCCGGTTCCCAGGGGCAGGCCAGGAAGTCGAAGTTGAAGGCGGTGTGCAGCTCGTCGGGACGCAGGTAGCGGGCGAAGCGCTCGGTGTCCGGCAGCCACACCTCCCCGATCAGCACACCGTCGTAGGGGTCGGCGACGGTCCGCCACGAGCGGTAGATGTCGTGCAGCTCGTCGCGGTCGATGTAGGGGTGCGGGTCGGTGCCCTCCACGAAGTCGGGCAGGTCCGGGTCCTTGGCGACCATGGCGGCGGAGTCGATGCGCACCCCCGCCACGCCGCGGTCGAACCAGAAGCGCAGCACGTCCTCGTGCTCCTGCCGCACGGCGGGGTGGGACCAGTTGAGGTCGGGCTGCTCCGGGGCGAACAGGTGCAGGTACCAGTCGCCGTCCGGGAGCCGGGTCCAGGCGGAACCGCCGAACTGGGAGCGCCAGCCGTTGGGCGGCAGTTCGCCGTCCTCGCCGCGGCCGGTGCGGAAGTGGAACAGCTTGCGCTCGGCGCTGCCCGGCCCAGCGTCGAGGGCCGCCCGGAACCACACGTGCCGGTCGGAGACGTGGTTGGGGACGATGTCGACGATGGTGCGGATGCCCAGGGCGCGCGCTTCGGCGATCAGTTTCTCGGCGTCAGCCAGGGTGCCGAACGCCGGGTCGATGGCGCGGTAGTCGGCGACGTCGTAGCCGCCGTCGGCCATCGGCGAGGGGTACCAGGGGCTGAACCAGAGCGCGTCCACGCCCAGCGCGGCCAGGTACGGCAGTCTGGACCGCACCCCGGCGAGGTCGCCGGTGCCGTCCGCGTCTCCGTCGGCGAAGCTGCGTGCGTACACCTGGTAGATGGCGGCGCCGCGCCACCACGCGTCGGTGGCCTCGGCCGGGTGGGTGTCTGCCACGTGACTGGTCCTTTCGGGCAGCTGGGACCGCGCCGCCCGCCCCGTGGCGGGCGGCGTGGTACTGGACGGGTGCGGCCGGAGGCCGTCGGGGCCGGGCCTCAGCCCTTCAGGCCGCCGGCGGTGAGGCCGCTCATGATGTTGCGCTGGAAGATCAGGAAGATCAGCAGGGTGGGCACCGAGGCCATCGCGATGGCCGCGAGCAGCCAGTTCTCCGGCACCCCGCTGGCGAGCGAGTAGATGCCGACGTTGAGGGTCTGCTTGGTCGGGTCGTTCAGGGTGAGCATCGGCCAGAGGAAGTCCTTCCAGACCCCGACCACCGCGAAGATGGAGACCACTCCGAGGATCGGCCGGGAGATCGGCAGGACCACCGACCACAGGGTCCGCATCTGCGAGGCCCCGTCGATCGCGGAGGCGTCGAGCAGCTCCTGCGGCACCGAGTCGAAGAACCGCTTGAGCAGGAAGATGTTGAAGGCGTTGGTGACCGAGGGGAGCCAGATCACCCAGGGCGAGTTGAGCAGGTTGCGCTGGAAGATCGGCACGTCCAGGACGGTCAGGTACTGCGGTACGACCAGGACCGTCGCCGGGATCATCAACGTGGCCAGCATCATCCCGAGGATCGCCTTGCCGAACACCGGGCGCAGCTTGGACAGCGAGTAGGCGGCGGCGACATCGAGGACCAGCTGGAAGGCGAGCGCCCCGAAGGCGTACCAGAGGGTGTTGAGCAGAAGGTGGGACAGATCCATCACCTCCCAGGCGCTCGTGTAGTTCTCCGGGTGCAGGGCCTGCGGGAAGGTGGTGGGCGGGATCCGCGCGAACTCCTCGGTGCTCTTGAGGCCGTTGGAGGCCATCCAGTACAGCGGGCCGAGGAAGACCAGCGTGAAGGTGGTGACCACCAGGGTGAGGACGGTCCGGTAGAGGATCCGGCCGCGCCGGCTCGCCAGCTGCGTCGGCGATATCAGCGTTCTCGTGCTGCTCATCGGTGTGTCCCGTCCTACTCGTCCGCGGCGCGGCTGAGCCGCACGTATCCGGCGGAGAAGACCGCCAGCAGTACGAGCAGCACCAGGCCGAGCGCCGCGGCACCGCCGTAGTTGTTGAAGCTGAAGGCGTACTGGTAGATCAGGTAGACGACGGTGGTCGTGGACCCCTCCGGGCCGGAGCCGCCGGTCAGCAGGAAGGGTTCGGTGAAGACCTGCATCGTGGCGATGATCTGCATCAGCAGCATCAGCGACAGGATGAGCCGGGTCTGCGGGACCGTCACATGCCAGATCTTGCGCAGCAGTCCGGCGCCGTCGAGTTCGGCGGCCTCGTACAGCTCGCCGGGGATGCCCTGGAGGGCGGCCAGGTAGATCAGGGTGGCACCGCCCATGTTCATCCAGGTGGAGGCGATGACCACCGAGAGCATGGCGGTGTCGGTGGACTGCAGCCACTGCTGGGTCGGCAGGTGCAGCGTCTCCAGGATGCGGTTGAACAGGCCGTACTCGGGGTTGTAGAGGTTCTTGAAGATCAGCACCGAGGCCACCGGCGGCAGCATGACCGGCAGGTACACCAGCAGCCGCAGATAACCCCGGGTGTGCCGCATCTCGTTGAGCAGCAATGCCACGAAGAAGGGCACCGCGAAGCCGAGCAGCAGGGCCAGGCCGGTGAAGAGCAGGGTGTTGCGCCAGGCCTGCCAGAACGCGGGGTCGTGGAAGACGTAGTTCAGGTTGGACCAGCCGACCCAGGTGGTCTGCCCGCTCTCGGTCTTCTGGAAGGCCAGCAGGAACTCCCGCACCATCGGGTACCACGAGAAGAACGCGAAGCACAGCACGGCGCCGATCAGGAACGCGTGCGCGGTGAGGTTGCGGCGCAGGGCGCGGCCGGCCCGCCCCGGACGGCGGCCGTCCGGGGCGGGGCGGCGCACCGTACGGCGCGACCGGCTCTTCGCGGGAGTGCTGGCGGGCAGGGTGGGGGCGCTGGGGGCCGACATCGTCGCTCCTGGGTGCCGGGTGCCGAGGGGGCCTGGGCTACTGGTTGGCGAGGACCTGGTTGACCTGGGTCTCCGCGGTGGACAGCAGCTTGGCGGCGTCCGCGTTCTTGTTGGTCAGGACGCCGGACATCACGTTGTCCAGGACCTTGTAGATCTCCTGGGCCTTCGCCGGCTCGGCCTTGCCGGGAACCGGGTTGTCCATGAAGGCGCGGAAGTTCTCGACCGGCATGGTGGCGCTGGCGGCCTTCAGCTGGTCGTCCTCGGTCTTGCTGGCACCGGTGAAGAAGGCCGGCTGGGGCAGACCGACGGGGAGGCCGTCCGCCTTGCTGCGGGCGTAGTCGAACTGGCCCTTGCCGGGGGTGAGGGTCTTGAGGTTCAGCCAGGCGATGGCGGCCTTGATCTTGTCGGGCGAGCTGCCCTTCTTGATCATGTAGTCGTTGCCGCCGAAGAGGGTGGCCTTGCCGCCGGGGATCGGGCCCATGCCGAAGTTGGCGTAGTCGGCGCCGAGCTGCTGGACCATGTACGTGATGTCGTCGGGTGCGGCCAGGAACATGCCGAGCTTGTCGGCGGCCATCTGCTTCTGCAGGTCGCCCCACTTCAGCAGCTGGGTCTGGCCCATGCTGTTGTCGGTCCAACGCATATCGTGCAGGTTCTGCACGATCTCCTTGCCGAGGTCGGTGTTGAAGGCCGCCTTGGTGCCGTCGGCGGACACGACGTCGCCGCCGAGGCCGTACATCGTCGCGGTGTAGTGCCAGCCGCCGGTGTTCTGCGCGCTGTACTCGCCGTAGCCCGATATGCCCTTGCCCAGGCCCGCGATGGCCTTCGCCGCGGTGCGCACCTCGGCCCAGTCGGCCGGGGGCTTGTTGGGGTCGAGGCCGGCCTGGGTGAAGAGCTTGCGGTTGATGAGCAGGCCCATGCGGTAGTTGCTGGTCGGCAGGCCGTACAGCTTGCCGTCCTTCTTCAGCACGTCGAGCACGTTGGAGTCGATGTCCGCGAGCGCCGGGACGGTCTTGTCGGTGACGTACGCGCTGATGTCCGCGGCGCCGTCGTTGTCGAGCACCTGCTGCAGGTCGGTGAAGTACGTGTAGAACACGTCCGGTTGCGACTTGGCCTTCAGCGCGGCCGTGAACCGGGCCGGCTCCTCGCACTGACCGGGCGTCGACTTACCGTCGATCGTCACGTTCGGGTACTTCTTGTTGAAGGTGGCGACGTCCTCCTTCCACTCCTTGAGCTCCGCCTTCTTCGCGGCCGGCGGCATGCAGTCGATGGTCAGCGTGACCTTGGCCTTGGGGTCCAGCGGGGCGGTGGGGTCGGACGAACCGCCGCCCGCGTTGTTGTCGTTGTCCGCGCTGCTGCTGGTACCGCAGGCGGTCAGGGCGGCCAGGGCCAGCGCGGAGACGAGCGTGGCCGCGGTGGCACGGCGGGCGGGGCGGAACCAGGAGCTTCTCATCGGTGGTCCCCTTCGGGCATGAGCGTGGAAGCCCCCGACCACACGCAGCGGGGGCGTCGCACACTCAAGCACCACAAACAGATGTCCGCAATATCTCGCGCAGATTTCGCAAAACATTGACCGCCTTGCGCAGCTCACCAACGAAGGCCGCGAACACCGGGCACGGGGCGGGAACCCCGAGGCCGCAAACGCGGACCGGGCGGTTCCGACATCGTCGGAACCGCCCGGTCCGCGGGACGCGGCGACCGCTCAGCCGCGCACGGGCCCCGTCGTCCCGCGGACGACCAGCTCCGGCTCGTAGAGCAGTTCGTCGGAGGCCACCTGCTTGCCCGCGATCTTCAGCGCGAGCAGCTCGACGGCGGTACGGCCCATCGCCTCGATCGGCTGCCGAACCGTGGTCAGCGGCGGGTCGGTGCAGGTCATGAACGCCGAGTCGTCGTAGCCGACCACGGACACGTCACCAGGGACGGACAGCCCCAGCCGGCGCGCGGCCCGCACGGCGCCCAGCGCCATCGGGTCGTTGGCGCAGATGATCCCTGTGACCCCGCGTTCCCAGAGCTTGGCGGCCGCGGCCTGGCCGCCCTCCAGGGTGAACATCGCCCGCCCCACGTGCTCGTCCGGCAGCGACCCGCCGCCCGCGGCGGCGGCCGCCCGCGCCGCGACCAGCTTGCGCCGCGACGGCATGTGGTCGGTGGGCCCGAGCAGCAGTCCGATCCGCTCGTGGCCGAGCGAGGACAGGTGCCGCCAGGCCTGCTCGACGGCGACCGCGTCGTCGCACGACACCCTCGGGAAGCCGAGGTCCTCGATGGCGGCGTTGATCAGCACCACCGGCAGGTTCCGCTCCGCCAGCAGGCGGTAGTGGTCGTGCGGCGCGTCCGCCTGCGCGTACAGGCCGCCGGCGAAGACCACGCCGGAGACGTGCTGCTGGAGGAGGAGCGAGACGTAGTCCGCCTCCGACACCCCGCCCGCGGTCTGGGTGCACAGCACCGGCGTCAGTCCCTGCTGGGCGAGGGCCGCCCCCACGATGTCGGCGAAGGCCGGGAAGATCGGGTTCTGCAGCTCCGGCAGGACCAGCCCGACCAGCCGGGCGCGGTTCCCCCGCAGCTGCGTCGGCCGCTCGTACCCCAGGACGTCGAGCGCCGTGAGCACCGCCTGCCGGGTGCCCTCGGACACACCCGGCTTCCCGTTCAGCACACGGCTGACGGTGGCCTCACTGACCCCGACCTTCTTCGCTACTTCGGCAAGCCGTCGCGTCATGAGCGCAAGCATACGACATGACATGCAAGTGGTTTGCGCTCTTGCGCAAGTCCATCGAGACGCGGGGGACGTGGCCGTGCCGCCGGTACGGGCGGGGCGCAAGCGCGGCCCCCTGGTGATCGGGGTCATCGGGGCCATGGGGGTCACCGCGGTCACCGCAGCGCTCGTGCCCTCGGGGCGACCGGCGCCGGCGTGCCGCGAACCCGCGGGGATCCACGCCCGGTTGCGCCGGCGGTGACCCATACTCTGTGTCCCGTCCGAACGTTCTGGGAGAGTCATGACAAGCAGGTTCACGGAGCTCACCGTTGACTGCCACGATCCGGAGAGGCTCGCGGCCTTCTGGTGCGAGGTCCTGGACTTCGAGGTCGTCGACCGGAGCGAGGGCAAGGTCGAGATCGGCTCCTGGGTGCCGACCGTCGAGGAGGTCCGGGCCCGCCAGATGCCGCCGACCTTGCTGTTCGTCCGGGTGCCCGAGGGCAAGGCCGTGAAGAACCGCCTGCACCTCGACGTCAGCCCGATCGACGGCAGCACCGAGGACGAGGTGGCCAGATTGCTCGGCCTGGGTGCCACCAGGACGGACGTCGGTCAGGGCCCGGACCGGAACTGGGTGGTCATGGCGGACCCCGAGGGCAACGAGTTCGACGTCCTGCGCACCCTGGCGCCGCGGCAGTAGGCCGCGACCGGGCGCTCGCACCCCGTCGCACCCCGTCGCACACCGCAACCGCCACCGCACCGCGCGCAGTACGGGAGGGGCTGGAGAGCCGCGGGTGATGCGGAAGGTTAGGCTTACCTTCATGAGCACCTGCACCTCCGCGTCCAGCTCCCTGGCTGAGCCCGTCGCCGCGACGGCGGCCACCGCGCGGACCTGGCTGCTGCTGGAGCAGCCGGGGCCGTGGGGCCCCAAGGCGCTGACCGGGAGCCATCTGGATCCGCGGGTGGGCCGTGCGCTGGAACGCGCCGCGGACCGGACCGGGGTGCGGGTCGGGCTGATCCGGCGGCCCGGGCGGCATGCGGACCGGCACGACGTACGGCGGCGCACGGCGTACGTGGCGCACACCGTGCCGGGCGGTACCTGGGTGCGGGAGGCGGTCGTCGAGGACCCGGGCGCGCTGCTTGGCCTCGACTTCGAGGCGCTGGGCCGCGGCGACCACCGCGGCTTCGGGATGCCGTACGAGGGCGACCCGCTCGCCCTCGTCTGCACCAACGGCAAGCGGGACCGCTGCTGCGCCCTCAAGGGCCGGCCGCTCGCCGCGGAGCTGGCCGCCTCCGGGCTCGGCGAGGTCTGGGAGGTGACCCACCTGGGCGGGCACCGGTTCTCGCCGACGATGCTGGTCCTGCCGTACGGCTACGCCTACGGCCGGGTCGACGCCGGACTGGCCCACCAGGTGCTGGCGGCCGCCCGCGAGGGCGACATGGTGCTGGAGGGCTGCCGCGGGCGTTCCGCGTGGGAGCGTCCGGGCCAGGCCGCCGAACTGGCCGTGCGGCGGCTGACCGGCGAACTGCGCGCCGACGCGCTGACCGTGGACGGCGAGCACGGCACCCGCGTGCGGCATCTCGACGGCCGGGCCTGGGACGTCGAGGTGATGGCGGTCGCGGCGGAACCGCCCCGGCCCGAGAGCTGCGGGGCGGCCCTGGGGGCGCCGCTGCGGATGGAGATCAGCGGCATTCAGCCGGCGCTCTTGACGAACTCCGTGGTGTAGGTCTTGGCGAGGTCCACCTCGGCGTTCTGCAGGTTGGGGTTGAACGCCTTGAGGACCCGCTCCACCGTCTCGGGTCCGTCCTCGGGCATCACGCCGTCCTTGGTGAACATCGGCAGCGTGCTCTCGATCGCCTTGACGTAGAGCTCCTGCCCGCCGCCCTGCGCGTAGTCGGAGGGCATCTTCGCGGCGATCTCCGCGGCGCTGTGCGTGGACATCCACCGCAGCGTCTTCACAAAGGCGTTGGCGAGCTTCTGGACGGTCTCCTTGTGGCCGTTGACCCACTCCGTCTGCATGTAGAGGCTGGAGGACGGGTAGAGCCCGCCGAGCGCCTGCTGGGAGCCCTCCGGGGTGCGCATGTCGATGAGCACCTTGCCGAGGCCCTTGTCGAGGATCGTGGCCACGGTCGGGTCCGTGGTCATACCGCCCTGGATCGAGCCCTGCTCCATCGCGGAGATGAAGGTCTGGCCGGCGCCGACCGCGACCGGGGTGAACTCGCTGGTCTTCACGCCGCTGCTGACGGCGAGGTACTTGGTGAGGAAGTCCGTGGACGAGCCGATGCCGGTCACGCCCAGCTTCCTGCCCTTGAAGTCCTTGGCGCTCGTGAGGTCCCCGGCCGCCTCGTTGGAGACGATCTCCACCTCGCCGGGCGCCTGCGAGAACTGCACCACGGACTCCACCTGCTTGCCCTTCACCTGCAGGTCGAGCGTGTGGTCGTAGAAGCCGACGGTGCCCTGCACGTCGCCGGAGACGAGCGCGGTCTCGGCCTGCACTCCGGCCGGCTCGGTGAGCAGTTCGACGTCCAGGCCCTCGGCCTTGAAGTAGCCGAGCCGCTCGGTGAGCATCGCGGGCAGGTAGATGACCTTGTCCAGGCCGCCGACCATGATCTTGACCTTGCCGCCGCCCGAGCCGGAGGCGGAGTCCCCGCCGCAGGCGGTGAGCGTGGTGAGGGCGAGGGCGGAGGCGGCGACCGCGGCCGCGGCCTTGAGGGGCGTGCGCATCTGGTTCACGTCCTTGTGAAGGGGGTGGTCGAAGGGCGGTGGGGTCAGCGGTCGGAACCGGCCTCGGCCGGTTTCCAGCGGAAGAGCCGCTTCTCCAGGAAGGTCAGCAGGCCCTCGGCGAGCAGCGCGACGACCGCGAGGATCGCCATCGCGGCGTACACGCCCGCGGAGTTGAAGGTGCCCTGCGAGGCGGCGACCAGCAGGCCGAGACCCTTGGTGGCGCCGATGTACTCGCCGACGATGGCGCCGATGAGGGCGAAGCCGAAGCTCACGTGGAGGCTGGTGAAGATCCAGGAGGTGGCCGAGGGGATGACGACCTGGAAGGTGACCTGGCGGTCGCGGGCGCCCAGGATGCGGGAGTTGGCGACCAGGTTGCGGTCTACCTCGCGGGCGCCCTGGAAGGCGTTGAAGAAGACCGGGAAGAAGACCAGGACGACGGCAGAGGCCACCTTGGAGGCCGGACCGAGCCCGAACCAGATCAGGAAGATCGGCGCGAGCACGATCCGCGGCAGTGCGTTGAGCACCTTGATGTACGGGCCGAGCACATCGGCGAGGAAGCGGATCCGCCCGAGGGCGATGCCGAGCACCACGCCCGCGACGACGCCGATGACCCAGCCGAGCAGGGCCTCGTAGAGCGTGTACCAGATCTGCTCCCACAGGGTGCCCTGCGCGGTGCCGTCCACGGCCCAGGTGCGGATCTGCTCCCAGATCCGCGAGGGCATCGAGAAGTGGAAGGGATCGACGGCCCCGGCCCTGGCCAGCCACTCCCACAGCCCGAGGACGGCGACCAGGAGCAGCACCCGGCTGCCGTGGACGAGGTGGCTCCGGTTGCGGGCGGCGCGGGCGCGGGAGCGCGCGCGGTCGGTGCCCGCGGGGTCCTTGGTGACGGCGGCCGAGGGGGCCGCCACGGTCTCAGGCGACATCGGCCGCGCTCCTCTCGCGGGTGATGCGGACCTCTTCGCCGAGCGAGGCCCAGATCTCCCGGTAGATCTCGATGAACCGCGGCTCCAGCCGCACGGACTCGACCCGGCGCGGGCGCGGCAGGTCGATCTCGAAGACCTCCTTGACCGTGGCCGGCCCGGCGGTCATGACGACGACCTTGTCGGCGAGGGCGATGGACTCCTCCAGGTCGTGGGTGACGAAGACGACCGAGGCACCCGTGCCGGACCACAGCTCCAGCAGCTCGTCCGACATCAGCGCGCGGGTCTGCACGTCGAGCGCGGAGAAGGGCTCGTCCATGAGCAGGATCTCGGGGTCGTTGACGAAGGTGGCGGCGAGCGCGACGCGCTTGCGCTGGCCGCCCGACAGCTGGTGCGGGTAGCGGTCCTCGAAGGCGGACAGACCGACGCGGGCGAGCCACTCGCGGGCCCGCTCCCGGGCCTCGGTCTTGGGCACGCCCCGGAAACGGGGGCCGGCCATGACGTTGGACAGCACGGTCCGCCAGGGGAAGACGGCGTCCTGCTGGAAGACGAAGCCGACCTTGTCACCGATGCCGCGCACCGGCTCGCCGGCCACCAGCACCTCGCCCTCGGTCGGCTCCTCCAGTCCGCTGACCAGGGTCAGCGTCGTGGACTTGCCGCAACCGGTCGGTCCCACGACGGCCACGAACTCCCCGCGCCCGATCGTCAGGTCGAGGTCGCGGACCGCCGTGTGGAGGGCCCCGGACGGGGTCCGGAACGCTTTGCTCGCACCCCGCAGTTCGATGGCGGGGCTGGTGTGTGTGCTCATGCGCCGGGACGGTAGGTGCGGCCCGGGTCACGGCGGCACCCTTGCGGTCACAACTCCGCCTTGTGCCCACAAGCGGCTGTTCTGCTCGTTTTGCTCGCGCTACCGCAACGAAAGGGCCACGGGGGCTGGGCAGCGGACCCCGGCCGCGTTTACGTTGCGTTCACAGCCGGGCAAACGGACGGGCGAATTCCGCAAGGGCGCGGAACACCGGGAAGGGCAGGGGTGACGTACATGCGCATCCGCTGGCCCCGTCGCGTCTTCGCCCAGGTGCTGCTCGTCCAGGTCGTCCTCACCACCGGCGTGATCACCCTGGCGACCGGGCTGTTCCTCGCCCCGCTCAGCTCTCAGCTCGACCAGCAGGCGATGCGTCAGGCGCTGTCGATCGCCCAGACCACCGCCGCGACCCCGGGACTCGCCCACGACCTGGTCAGCACCCGGCCGAGCGTCACCGGCCCGGTGCAGGAGGAGGCCGAGCGGATCCGCCGCGCCACCGGCGCCCTCTACATCGTCGTCATGGACACCCGCGGCGTCCGCTGGTCGCACACGGACGTCACCCAGATCGGCCGGCACGTCTCCACCGACCCCAGCGTGGCCCTCTCGGGGCGCGAGATCATGCAGATCGACCGGGGCACCCTCGGGCGCTCCGCGCGTGCCAAGGTGCCGCTGCACGGGGCCGGCGGCAGGATCGTGGGCGCCGTGTCGGTGGGCATCGCGTACGACAGCGTGCGGGAGCGGCTGCTGGCCACGGTGCCGGTGCTGCTGCTGTACGCGGGCGCCGCGCTCGGGGTCGGAGTCGTCGCGGCGCTGCTGGTGTCGCGGCGGCTGCAGCGCAGGACGCACGGTCTCGCCTTCGCCGACATCTCCGCGCTGCTCGACGAGCGCGAGGCGATGCTGCACGGCATCCGGGAGGGCGTCGTCGCCCTGGACGCCCAGGGCAGGGTGCGGCTGCTCAACGACGAGGCGCAGCGGCTGCTGGGCCTCGGCCCGGACGCCTCGGGCCGCCCGCTGGACGAGGTGCTGCCGCCCGGGCGGACGACCGACGTACTGGCCGGCCGTGTCGCGGGCACCGACCTGCTCACCGTCAGCGGGTCGCGGGTGCTGGTCGCCAACCGCATGCCGACCGGGGACGGCGGGGCGGTGGCCACCCTGCGGGACCGCACCGAACTGGAACGGCTGGGGCGCGAACTGGACAGCACTCACGGGCTGCTGGAAGCGCTGCGCGCCCAGGACCACGAGCACGCCAACCGTCTGCACACCCTGCTCGGGCTGCTCGAACTCGGCCTGTACGACGAGGCGGTGGACTTCGTCGGCGAGGTGGCCGACGCCCAGCGGGCCTCCGCGGAACAGGTCGCGGAACGGGTCAGGGACCCGCTGGTGTCCGCCCTGCTGGTCGGCAAGTCGGCGATCGCCGCGGAGCGAGGCGCGAGCCTGTCGGTCTCCACCGCCACCCTGCTGCCGGACCGGGTCGTGGACCCGCGCGACCTGGTCACCGTGCTCGGCAACCTCATCGACAACGCCCTGGACGCGGCCCGTTCGCTCGTCGAGGTGGAGCTGCGCGCCGAGGGCACGACGGTCGTGCTGCGGGTGTCCGACGACGGTCCCGGCGTACCGCCCGAGGCCCGGGAGCGGATCTTCGCCGAGGGCTGGACGACGAAGCGGTCCCCCGCGCACCGCGGCCGCGGGCTCGGTCTCGCGCTCGTGCGGCGGCTCGCCGAACGGTACGGCGGCATGGCCCGGGTGACCGCCCGCGCGGGCGGCGGCGCGGTCTTCACCGTCGTCCTGCCGGAGGCACTGGCCGGCGCGGACCTCGTCAGCACCGCGGCGGCGGACGCCGCGCCCTCGGGGGGAGCACGATGATCGACGTCCTGGTCGTGGACGACGACTTCCGCGTCGTCGAGATCAACGCGGCGTACGTCGCCAAGGTCCCTGGATTCCGGGTGACCGCCCGTGCCCACACGGCGGCCCAGGCGCTGGCGACGCTGGAGCGCATGCACGTCGACCTCGTCCTGCTCGACCACTACCTGCCGGACGAGACCGGCCTCACCCTGGTGCGGCGCATGCGCCAGCTCGGCCACACGGCGGACGTCATCATGGTGACGGCCGCCCGCGACGTGGCGACCGTACAGGCGGCGATGCGCTTCGGCGCGCTGCAGTACCTGGTCAAGCCGTTCAGCTTCGCCGGGCTGCGGGGCAAGCTGGACGCCTACGCGGCGCTGCGCCGCACGCTCGACGGCGTCGGCGGGCGCGGCGAGGCCGGCCAGGAGCAGGTGGACCGCATCTTCGGCGCGCTGCGCACCGCCGGTGCGGCGCCGGCGGAACTGCCCAAGGGGCACTCGGCGCCCACCGCCGACCTGGTGCGCAAGGTCCTCACCGAGGCCGCGCGGCCGCTCTCCGCCCACGAGGTCGCCGAACGCGCGGGCATCAGCCGCTCCACCGCCCAGCGCTACCTGAAGTTCCTGGAGCGCGAGGGCCGGATCAGCCTCACCCTCAAGTACGGCGACACCGGCCGCCCCGAGCACCGCTACGCGTGGGCGCGGGGCGGCTGATCAGGCTCATCTGCGGGCGAGTTCATGGCTCAGCGCCCGTGCCGCCGCGCACACCACGGGCGCGACGCGGTCCGGCCGCAGGCCCCGCGTGGCGCCCGTGACGGAGACGGCGGCGACGGGGAAGGCGCGCGGTCCGAGCCGCGGCCCGTAGACGGGGGCGGCGACGGCGGACACGCCGACCTCTGCCTCCTCCCAGTTCACGGCGTAGCCGCGGGCGCGGGTGCGGACGAGGTCCTGCTGGAGCAGCCGCGGCACGACGATGGTGCGCGGGGTGCGGCGGCGCAGCCCCACGCCGAGCACCGCGGCCAGGCCGGGCGGAGTGCCGTAGGCGAGCAGCGCCTTGCCGGTGGCGGTGCAGTACGCGGGGAGCCGGCCGCCGACCCGGGAGATGATCCGCATCGAGCGGCGGCCGGTGAGCTTCTCCAGGAAGACGGTGTCGGCGCCGTCGACGACCGCGAGGTGCACGTTCTCGTGGGTGGCCTCGTACAGCTCCTCCATGAACGGCAGCGCCGCCTCGCGCAGCCGCCGGTGCGGCACCCGCTGGCCCAGTTCGAAGAGGGCGAGGCCGAGCCGGTAGCCGTCCGTCCCGCGCTCGACGAGGCCGACGGCGGTCAGTTCGGCGAGCAGCCGGTGCACGGTCGACTTGGGCAGGCCCGTGCGGGCGGCGAGTTCGCCGAGCGGGATCCCGTCCTCGCCCGCGGCGAAGGCGCCGAGCAGCGCGGCCCCGCGGGCCAGCATCGACCGACTCCCCGCCGCGGTGGCGTCCTCGGCGCTCACGGGTGCCCCCGCAAGGGCACCTCGACCAGCAGCGGGCCGTCGAGGCCGCGTACCGCCGCGACGGTCCGCGCCAGTTCCTCCGTGCCGTCCACGCGGACCGCGGGGATGCCGAAGAACCGGGCGGCGACGCGCCAGTCGAGCTCGCCGAGGCCGAGGCCGGGATGGGGGACGGCAGGGCCGCCGCCCCGGGCGCCGAGGGTGTCCTTCAGGGTGCGGTACTCGCCGTTGGCCATCACGACGAACAGGACGGGCACCCGGTGGTGCGCCGCGCTCCACAGCCCCTGCAGCCCGAACATCGCGCAGCCGTCGCCCAGCACGGCCACCACCGGGCGTTCCGGCGCGCCGAGCCGGTGGCCGACGGCGGCGCCGATCCCCCAGCCGAGCCCCCCGCCGACCGTGTGGACGAAGCCGCCCGGCCGGTCCCGGCGCAGCACGTCGCGCAGATGCACCCCGACGGTGATCGACTCCTCGACGAGCACCGCCTCCTCCGGCAGCGCGCCGGCCAGGGCGTGGGCGGCGGCAAGCGGGTCGAGCGGGGCGCCGCCCCGCGCGGACCGGGCCCGCAGCTCCAGCCGGTCCCGTGCCTGCGCGTGCCGTGCGCCGGCCTCCCGTGTCCGCTCGCGCGCGGTGTCCTCGGGGACGAGCCGGGTCAGACGGCCGGCGAGCGCGGCCAGCGAGGAGTCCAGCGCGCCGGTGAGGCCCAGGTCGACGGGGAAGTTGCGGCCCGGCTCGGCGGGGTCGGTGTCGATCTGCACGACCGTCAGGTGCTCGGGCACGGGCGGGCCGGGGCTGTAGTGGTGCGGGCTGAAGGCGCGGCAGCCGGCGATCAGCAGCGCGTCGTGGCCCTTCAGCCGCTCGTGGATGCGGGCGTTGACGGGCGGCAACGGCCCCGCGTACAGCGGGTGGGAGCCGGGGAAGTCCAGATGGTCGTTCATCGGCTGGTGGTAGGTGACCGCGCCGAGCGCCTCGGCGACCCGTACGAGCGCCGCCACCGCCCCGTCCCTGCCGACCCCGTCACCGGCGACGACCGCGGGCCGTTCGGCGGCCGCGAGCAGGGCCGCCGCCCGGTCGAGCCCGCCGGCCGGTCCGGGCGGCGCGAGCGGCGAGCGCGCCGGGACCTCCACGGGCGCGGCGTCCTCGAGGACGTCCATCGGCACGGAGACGAACACCGGCCCCTGCGGCGGCTGCCGGGCCAGCGCGAAGGCGCGGCGCAGCACAAGCGGCAGGTCCTCGGGGCGGTGCACCTCCTCGGCCCGTTTGGCCGCACCGGAGGCGAGGGCGACCAGGTCCCCGGCGAGCATGGGGTCCTGGAGCAGGTGGCGACGGTCCTGCTGGCCCGCCATGACGACCATCGGGGTGCGCGAGCGCCGGGCGTTGAGCATCCCGATCAGGCCGTTGGCGGTGCCCGCGGCGATGTGCAGGCTGGCGAAGGCGGGACGGCGGGTGGCCCGGGCGTAGCCGTCGGCCATGGCGACGACCGAGCCCTCCTGGACGCCGAGGACGTACTCGGGCACGGTCCCCGGCCCCGACAGCGCCTCGATGAGGGGCAGTTCGGTGGTGCCCGGGTTGCCGAAGACCCGGTCGACCCCCTCGTCGGCGAGGATCTCCAGCAGGGCCCGCAGGGCGGTCGTCATGACGGGGGCGCCTCTCATACGCTCATGCCGCCGTCGACCGCGACGGTGGCTCCGGTGGTGAAGCTCGCGTCGTCGCCCGCGAGGTGGAGCACGGTGCGGGCGATCTCCTCGGGTGCCGCGTGCCGGCCGAGGGGGATCATCGCGTCGAACGCCCTGGCCGCGTGCTGGGAAGGCTGCCCGGTGGCGGCGGTCTCGATGCGCCGCATGAACGGGGTGTCGGTGGGGCCCGGGTGGATGGTGTTGACGCGGATGCCGCGGGCGGCGCACTCGCGTGCCGCGACGCGCATCAGCCCGACCTGGGCGTGCTTGGCGGCCGCGTAGCCGCTGATGCCGGGATCGGCGGTGAGCCCGGCGACGCTGGAGTTGACGATCACGGAGGCACCGGGTCCCAGGTGCGGCAGCGTGTACTTGAGCAGGAGGAAGGCGCCGACGACATGCACCTCGAGGACCCGCCGGAAGACCTCCTCCGGGTAGTCCTCGACGGCGGCGACCTCGCCGGAGATCCCGGCGTTGCTGAAGACGACGTCGAGGCGGCCGAAACGGGCGTGGCCCGCACCCACGGCGGCGGCCACCGCGGCGGCGTCGGTGACGTCGGTGACGGCGGCGGAGCAGCGCTCGGCGCCGAACTCGGCCGCGGCGGCGCGCAGCGCGGAGTCGTCGAGGCCGAGCAGGTGGACCTGCGCGCCCTCGGCGACGAAGAGCCGGGCGGTGGCCAGGCCGATACCGCTCTCGCCGCCGGTGATGAGGGCGACCTTGCCGTCGAGACGTCCTGTTGCCATGGGGTCCCCTTGTCAGTCGTCGGCCGCGGTTCGGGTGTCGGGGCCGGGGCCGGGTTCCGGCCCGGTGGGGCCGGCGTTCATGGCGAGGCTCAGCGCGTGTTCGGTCAGTGCCGCGCCGGAGAGCTCCCCCGCGATCCGGCCGCGCCGCAGGACCAGCACCCGGTCGCAGAGCTCGGCCAGTTCGGCCAGGTCGGTGGAGGTGACGAGGACGGTCCTGCCCGCGGCCGCGAGCCCCCTGACGATCGCGTGCATCTCGGCGCGGGCCCCGATGTCCACGCCCCGGGTCGGGTCGTCGAGGACGACGACGCGCGGCTCGATGTCGAGCCACTTGGCGAAGACGACCTTCTGCTGGTTGCCGCCGGAGAGCGCGTGGACCGGGGTGTACGGCGTGCCCTGGAGCCGCAGGCGCCGTGCGTGCGCGAGGGCCCGCCCCACGTGACGGGAGCGGCGCAGCCAGGGCGAGCCGTCGCCGCGTGCGAGCCAGGAGGCGGCGGAGGTGTTCTCCCAGACCGCGCGGTCCGGCATGAGCCCGTACCGCTTGCGGTCACCGGGCACGAAGGCGACCCCCGCCGCGACGGCGCGGCGCACGTCGCGCGGCGGCGGCTCGCCCCCGGGGAGGGTGACCAGGCCCGCGGTGGGCCGGGCGCGGCCGCAGACGATGTCGAGGACGGTGAGGTGCCCCGCGCCCCGCAGGCCCGCGAAGCCCGTGACCTCGCCCGCGACCGCCTCGAAGGTCACGTCGCGCAGGCCCCCCGCGGCGCTGACCCCCGTGAAGCCGATCCGGTCCGCCGTCGGCGCCGCGGGCGACGACCGGAGGGCCGTCGCGGCGGGCGGCGGGCCGTCACCGAGCATCGCGGCGACGAGGGCGTCCAGCGACACCTCGCCTGCGGGGGCGCCGCGCATCACCGTACGGCCGTCGCGCAGCACGCTGATCCGGTCGGCCAGTCGCCGTACCTCCTCCAGGAAGTGCGAGATGTACAGCACGGCGAGGCCCCCGACGACGAGCCGGCGGATCACGGCGAAGAGCCGCTCGACGGCGTCGGCGGGCAGGGCGGAGGTCGGCTCGTCGAGGACGAGGACCCGCGGGCGTCCCAGCAGGGCCCGGCTGATCTCGACGAGTTGCCGGTCGGCGAGGTCGAGGCGGCCGAGCGGGGTGTCCCAGGGGACGTGCGCCAGACCGAGGGAGGTGAGCACCTCGCGGGCTCCGTCCCGGGCGCGCGAGGGCGAGGTGAGTCCGGCCCGACGCGGCGGCCCGTAGGGGTAGAGGTTCTCCAGCACGGTCAGGTCGGGGAAGAGGCTGAGCTCCTGGGCGACGACGGCGATCCCGGCCGCCGCGGCCTGCCGCGCGCCCGCGTACGGCCGCGGCGCGCCCTCCAGTTCGACCGTGCCGCCGTCGGGGCGCTCGATGCCCAGCAGCATCCGGACGAGGGTGGACTTCCCCGCGCCGTTCTCGCCGACGAGGGCGTGCACCTCACCGGCGGCCAGCGCGATGCCCGCGCCGTCGAGGGCGGTGACGCCCCCGTAGGACTTCACCAGGTCGCGGGCGGTGAGGATCGGGGACGCGGCGGCCATGTCAGCGCTCGTCCTTCAGGGGCCTCATGTGCGCGTCCCGGTGGGCGAGCAGATCGTCGATCTGCGGCTTGTACCAGCGGTAGGCGGCCTCGCCGCTCTTCTGGCGCGCGATGATCTCGTCGACGTTGGAGGAGTCGACGACGAGGCCGGGCATCCGGAACCAGCCGTCGGGGAGTTCCCCGCCCTTCCTGACCGTGTCGATGAGGACCGCGGTGGCGATGTAGCCCTTGAGGAAGTGCTCGGGGTCGACGGTGCAGAAGTTGGCCCCGCTCTTGACGTACTCGAGGGTCTTCACGTCCACGTCGGCCCCCGCGACCAGGTATGCGCCCTTCTCCTTGGTCTTGATCCGCCCGAGGTTGTAGCTGTCCGCGTCGCCGACGCCGAGGAACGCCAGGGCTCCGGGGTTGGCGTGCACCTGGGCGAGCCAGGCTCCGTAGTTCTGGGCCGGGTCGCTGTAGGTCTGGAAGGGGCCGAGCACCTTGATGCCGGGGGCCTTGGCGGCGAAGGTCTCCCGGATGCCCTCGGCCCGGCTGTCGAGGACGGGCGTGCCGGGGTTGGGGACACCGACGACGACCGTGCCTGCGGGGTCGGCGGGAAGGCGCTTGAGGGCCTCCTCGGCGAGTGTGGCGCCCATGTCGTAGTTGTCGTTGCCGACGTAGAACGTCACCTTGGAGCCGTCGAGCGGGGCGGTGTCGAGGGCGACGACCGGGACGCCTCGCTCGATCGCCTGCGCGGCGGGGCGGACGAAGATCGGCGGGTCCAGGTTCTCCAGGACGACGCCGTCCTTCGCGGTCGTGGTGAGGTTCTGGAACAGCTGGGCCTCGGCGGGGCCGTCGGTGTTGGGCGGGCCGACCGCCTTGAAGTCCACGCCCCCGGCGTGCGCTGCGGCGGACTTGGCGCCGCTCACCATCTCCGCGGCGAAGTTGAGGCTGATGTTGGCCACGGCGATGCCCATGTGCAGGGTGCCGTCGCCCTTGCCTTCGCCGCCGCCGTCGTCGCCGCACCCGGTGAGGAGGGCCGCGGCGGGCACCGCGGCACCGGCCAGCAGGAGGGAACGCCGAGTGGGACGGTGGAGGTGCGGGGAGTGCGGGGAGTGCGCCATGGTGGCCTCCGGAGCGGTGACGGGGTCAGGTGTGGCGGCCGCGGAATCGGCGCAGTGCGCTGTCGGCGGCGACGGCGGCGAGGATCACCGCTCCGGTCGCGAACGTGGTCCAGTTGATCGGTACGTCGAAGAACACCAGGGCGGACGCGACGGCGGCGAGGATCAGCGCGCCGATCACCGCTCCCGGCACGGAGCCGCGACCGCCCGCGAGCGCGGTGCCGCCGATGATCGCGGCGGCGATGGCGCTCAGCTCGTACCCCTGGCCGACGGTCGGGTCACCGGAGATGAAGAAGGCCAGGGCCAGGACGGCCGCCAGACCGGCCGTCGACGCGGACAGCGCCATGGCCTTGATCCGCGTCCGCACGAGGGGAAGACCGGTGAACAGCGCCGCGTCCGGGTTGGAGCCGACCGCCCTGACCTGCGCCCCGAAACGGGTGCGGGTGAGCAGCAAGGTGAGCGCCGCCGTCGTGGCGAGCAGCACCCACACCGCGGTCGGCAGCCCGGCCGAGTCACCGCCGACGACCCGGAAGAAGGCGTGGTCCTGCGGCATCCCGCTGATCTGCCTGCCGTCGGCCAGGGCCAGGCCGATGCCGCGGAACAGCATGGCGGTGGCGAGGGTGACGATGAACGTCGGCAGCCCCACGTACGTCGCCACGATCGCGTTGCCCGCCCCGAGCAGCGCCGAGAGCACCAGCACCGCGGCGGCCGCCGCCCACGGGGACCAGCCGTCGCGGATGCACACGGCGCCGACGGTCACACCGAGCGCGTAGACCCCGCCGACCGACAGGTCGACCTCGCGCATGGCGAGGGCGAAGACCATGCCGGCCGCCATCAGGCCCACGTAGCAGGCGTTGTGGGCGGTCCCGGTCAGGTTCGACCGGGTCAGGAAGTCGGGCTCGGCGATGCCCACGACGAGCACCAGCAGGACCAGTACCGCTGCCACGCCCGTCTCGTCGCGCAGCAGCCAACGCATACGGCTCGATGGCATGCCGCACAGCGTGGAGGCGCCGTGGGCCCGCGGCAATCAGAGCGTTCCGCCAGGCGGAACGGGTGTCACACCGCCCCGGCCCCGGTGAGCGAGCGGACCTCGACCTCGGCGAACTTGTCCTCGTCCGCGCGCTCGCGGGACAGGACCGTGCCCAGCCAGCCCGCGGCGAAGCCCAGCGGGATGGACACCAGGCCCGGGTTCTCCAGCGGGAAGTACTGGAAGTCCACCCCCGGGAAGAGCGACTGCGGGCTGCCCGACACCACCGGGGACAGCACCACCAGCGCGACCGCCGGGACGAGGCCGCCGTAGATCGCCCACACCGTGCCGCGGGTCGTGAACCTCCGCCAGAACAGCGTGAAGAGCAGCGCGGGCAGATTGGCGGACGCCGCCACCGCGAACGCGAGCCCGACGAGGAAGGCCACATTCTGGCCCTGCGCGAACAGGCTCAGCGCGATGGCCACACCGCCGATGCAGACCGCGGCCACCCGGGCCACCCGCACGTCCTGGTTCTCCCGTCGCTTGCCGCCCGGTGCGGCCTTTCGCCGGCGCAGCGTCGCGTGGAGGTCGTGCGCGACGGAGGCGGACGAGGCGAGGGTGATCCCGGCGACGACGGCCAGGATCGTGGCGAAGGCGACCGCGCCGACGACCGCGAACAGCACCGTCCCACCGGTGGAGCCCGCTCCCCCGCCCAGATCGAGGGCGAGCAGCGGCACGGCCGTGTTCCCGGCGGCGTTGGAGGCGCGCACGGTGTGGGAGCCGACCAGCGCCGCGGCACCGAAGCCGAGCACGATCGTCATCAGGTAGAAGCCGCCGATGAGGCCGATCGCCCAGACCACCGACCGCCGCGCCGAGCGCGCCGTGGGCACGGTGTAGAAGCGCGACAGGATGTGCGGCAGCCCGGCGGTGCCCAGGACGAGGGCCAGGCCGAGGCTGATGAAGTCCAGGCGGTCGGTCCAGCTCTGCCCGTACAGCATGCCGGGGCCGAGGAACTCGCGGCCGTGGCCGCTGCCGTCGGCCGCCGAGCGCAGCAGTGCCCCGAGGTCGCCGTGGAAGCGGAGGAGCACCAGCACGGTGAGGGTGATCGTGCCGCCCATGAGCAGCACGGTCTTGACGATCTGGATCCAGGTCGTGGCGCGCATGCCGCCGAAGGCGACGTAGAAGACCATGAGCGCGCCGACGCCGATGACGGTCCAGGTGCGCGCGGCCGATCCCTGGCCACCGAGCAGGAGGGAGACCAGGCTTCCGGCGCCGACCATCTGCGCGACGAGGTAGAGCACGGAGACGATGACCGAGGAGGTGCCCGCCGCGATCCGGACCGGGCGCTGGCGCATGCGCGCGGTGAGGACGTCGGCCAGGGTGTAGCGGCCGCAGTTGCGTACCAGTTCGGCGACGAGAAGCAGCACGAGGAGCCAGGCGACGAGGAAGCCGACGGAATAGAGCATGCCGTCGTAGCCGAAGAGCGCGATGAGCCCGGAGATGCCGAGGAAGGAGGCGGCGGACATGTAGTCGCCGGCGATGGCGAATCCGTTCTCCAGAGGGGAGAAGAGACGGCCGCCGGCGAAGAACTCCACGGAGGAGCTGCGCCGCCGGCCCGCCCAGGCAGTGATCGCCAGGGTGACGGAGACGAAGACGGTGAAGAGGACCAGCGCCAGGCCCTGGTGGTTGCCGGTCACCGCATCCGCTCCTGGGTGTCCCAGCGCAGGTCGAGGGCGGCCCGGTCCCGGCGCAGCCGGGCGTGCCGGGCGTAGGCCCAGGTCAGGAGGAAGGTCGAGGCGAACTGGGCGAGACCGAGGACCATGGCCACGTTGAGCTCGCCGAGCAGCGGCCGGGCCATCAGCCGCGGCGCGGCCGTCGCCAGGACGACGTAGAGCAGGTACCAGGCCAGGAAGGCGGCGGCCGCCGGGAAGACGAACCGCCGGTACCGGGAACGCACTTCCTGGAAGGGACCGCTGGCCTGCACCTCCCGGTAGACCCGGGCGTGGTCGTCGGCCGGGCGGGCCTGCGACGGGAGGGAGACGGGCGGTGGCTCGGGACCCTCCCACTCCCCCGCGGCCAGGACGTCGTACCAGGGGTCGTCCACCCGCAGCCCTCCGGTTTCCGCCTGGTCGTGCTCGTTCACGAACTCTCCTCGCTTCACGGGCCGATCGGCCGTGCGCCCAAGCATGGACATTGCGGGAAGATCCGGGAGCCTCCAAGCAGAAACCTTCACCTCATCGGGTGATGGTGCCCCACTCCTGGGAGTGGGGAAGCTCCGGCGCCCTCCACGGGCGGGTGAGACCGCGGGAGGGCGCCGGTGCGAGAGCCCGGTCCGTCAGGCGTCGATCCGCGAACGGTCGAGCGTGGCGGCGGAGTTGGCGATGAACTCGCGGCGCGGCGCGACCTCGTTGCCCATCAGCAGGTCGAAGGCGAGCTCCGCGCCCTCCAGGTCGCTGATGTTGATCCGGCGCAGGGTGCGGTGGCGCGGGTCCATCGTGGTCTCGGCCAGCTGGTCGGCGTCCATCTCGCCGAGGCCCTTGTAGCGCTGGATGGACTCCTTGTAGCGGACGCCCTTGCGCTCGAACTCCAGCAGCGTCTCGCGCAGCTCCCGGTCGGAGTAGGTGTAGACGTACTTGTCCTGGCCCTTGCGCGGGTTGCTGAGCTCGACCCGGTGCAGCGGCGGCACGGCGGCGAAGACCCGGCCGGCCTCGACCATGGGCCGCATGTAGCGCTGGAAGAGCGTCAGCAGCAGACAGCGGATGTGGCTGCCGTCGACGTCGGCGTCCGTCATCATGATGATCTTGCCGTAGCGGGCCTGGTCGATGTCGAAGGTGCGGCCCGAGCCGGCTCCTATGACCTGGATGATGGCGCCGCACTCGGCGTTCTTCAGCATGTCCGTGACCGAGGACTTCTGGACGTTGAGGATCTTGCCCCGGATCGGGAGCAGCGCCTGGAACTCCGAGTTGCGCGCGAGCTTGGCGGTGCCCAGCGCCGAGTCGCCCTCGACGATGAAGAGTTCGCTGCGGTCGACGTCGTCGCTGCGGCAGTCGGCCAGCTTGGCCGGCAGCGACGAGGACTCCAGCGCGGTCTTCCGGCGCTGCGCGTCCTTGTGCTGCCGGGCGGCGATCCGGGTCCGGGCCGCGGCGACGGCCTTCTCCAGGACGGCGCGGGCCTGCTGCTTGTCGTCCCGCTTGGTGGAGGTGAGGAACGCCTTGAGCTCGCGGGACACCACGTTGGCCACGATGCGGTTGGCCGCCGAGGTGCCCAGCACCTCCTTGGTCTGGCCCTCGAACTGCGGTTCGGCGAGCCGGACCGTGACGACCGCCGTCAGCCCCTCCAGGGCGTCGTCCTTGACGATGTCGTCCTCGGCGACGCGCAGCAGCTTGGTGGCGCGCAGCACCTCGTTGAACGTCCTGGTGACGGCGCCCTCGAAGCCGCGCACATGGGTGCCGCCCTTGGGGGTGGCGATGATGTTCACGAAGGAGCGCAGCGTGCTGTCGTAGCCGGTGCCCCAGCGCAGGGCGACGTCGACACCGAGCTCACGGGTGACCTCGGTGGGGGTCATGTGGCCGCGGTCGTCGAGGACCGGGACGGTCTCCTTGAAGGTGCCGCTGCCGGTCAGCCGCAGCACGTCGCAGATCGGCTTGTCCGGGGTGAGGTACTCGGCGAACTCGCTGATGCCGCCGTCGTAGTGGAAGGTCTCCTCGACCGGCTTCCCGTCCTCGGAGCCGTTGTCGGTCCGCTCGTCGCGGACGACGATCGTGAGCCCGGGGACCAGGAACGCGGTCTGGCGGGCGCGCTGGTACAGCGTCTCCAGGGAGAGCTTGGCGTCCTTGAGGAAGATCTGACGATCCGCCCAGTACCGGACGCGGGTGCCGGTGCGGGCCCGCGGCACCTTCTTGACCTTGTCCAGCCCGTTGCCCGGCTCGAAGGGCGCCTCGGCGCCGGCCTTGGCGAAGCTGCCGGGAACGCCGCGGCGGAAGCTGATCGCGTGGGTGTGGCCGCCGCGGTCGACCTCGACGTCCAGCCGGGCGGAGAGCGCGTTGACGACGGAGGCGCCGACGCCGTGCAGACCGCCGGAGGCCGCGTAGGAGCCGCCGCCGAACTTGCCGCCGGCGTGCAGCTTGGTCATCACGACCTCGACGCCGGACAGGCCGGTCTTGGGCTCGACGTCGACGGGGATGCCGCGGCCGTTGTCCCGCACCTCGACGGAGGCGTCGGCGTGGAGGACGACGTCGATGTGGTCGCAGTGCCCGCCCAGGGCCTCGTCGACCGAGTTGTCGATGATCTCCCACAGGCAGTGCATGAGGCCGCGGCTGTCGGTGGAACCGATGTACATGCCGGGGCGCTTGCGGACCGCTTCGAGGCCCTCGAGCACGAGCAGGTGTCGCGCGGTGTAGTTGGAGCCGTCACGATCTGCACCGGTCAGCAACGCGGTGGACGGCACGGATGTTTCGGCGGTCACGCGAACGTCTCCTCATGAAGTTCTTCAGCCGTATCGGTGAGAGGGTACCGAGGTCACGCTCGGCCGTTTCGCCGCGACCCGATATGGGCACCATGCTAGCCCGTTTTCGAAGACGTGTTCGATCCCTCGTTTGAGTGATACACATGTCACGTTCCCCTGGAGGCATGAACCATTTAGGCTCGGGGCACGTCCTCCTCAACAACCGGCCGCAGGGCCGGGGGGACATAACCGAACAATCTGACCAGATCTGCCAGAACGACCCGAAGCCGACAGATAAGACGCCAGAGGATCATTCGCCGCCAATCGGTAGCATCCGGCCGCTACAACGACAGTTTCCAAGGAAAAGACCTGCGCGGGAACAGTTTGGGCCTGGTTGGATGTTGACCCTGGTACGACAGCTCGTCGAGCTAGAGAAGAGGCGACGTGACTACAGTTCTGACCCCCGCGAGCCCGCTGACGGCGGCGGACCGCTGCGACCGTTGCGGCGCCCAGGCCTACCTGCGCGTCGTACTCATCAGTGGCGGCGAGCTGCTCTTCTGCGCGCACCACGGGCGTAAGTTCGAGCCCGAATTGAAGAAGATCGCTGCGGAAATACAGGACGAGACCGGTCGGCTCACCGCCACCTCGACCGTCGCGACCGATGACGAACGCTGACGCGTAGCACTGCGACGAGCTCACGACGGGCGGCCTCCCGCAAGGGAGGCCGCCCGTCGGCTTGTCCGCCGCGCGTCACGAAGCGTGCTGGCCGACCAGTCCCGCCACCGCCGAGACCCGGGTGTACACACCGGGATGTCCCGCCTGGGCGCATCCCGCGCCCCAGGACACAAGCCCTATCAGCCGCCCCTCCGCCACCAGCGGACCGCCGCTGTCCCCCTGGCACGAGTCGTGCCCGCCGGCCAGGTCGCCGGCGCAGACCATGCCGCTCCTCTGGTACTTGCCTTCCGTACTGCCTGGATACGCCTGCTCACAGACCGAGTCGGCGAGCACCGAGACGTTCGCGGCCATCAGGACGTTCGAGTAGGTCCCCAGGCCCGCCGTGTCCCCCCAGCCGAGCACCTGTGCCGGCGTGCCCGCCTCGTAGGGGTTCACGTCCCCCGGTGCCGCCATGCGTATCGCGCTTCCCACGGGGAACGGCTCCGCGGTCGTGACGACGGCCACGTCACCGCTGTTCGTCGTGGGGTCGTACGCGGGGTTGACCCAGACCTTGCGGACCGCCACCTCCCTGCCGGCGGAGCCGGCCAGGTCCGTCCGCCCGGCGATGATGCGCAGGTCGGGCACTTGGTTCCAGTCCCCGCCCAGTGCGGTCGGGCTGAAGCAGTGCGCCGCACTGACCACGGTGTTCGGCCCGACCAGCGCTCCACCGCAGAACTGCCCCGAGCGGCCCGTTCCGTAGCGGGACCGGCTCGACAGGACCACCGCCCACGGGTACTGCTCCGTGGTGACCGGCGTGCCCCCTATGACACCGTTGTCGGCGCCCGGGGCGCCGGGGGCGTACTCCACCGCGGCGGCGGTGGCGGAAGCCGGTAGCGACAGCGCGAGCGCGGACCCGGCTATGAGTCCGCCGATCAGCGTGCGGATCGAGGAACGCATGCATTCTCCTCACCGTCCGGAATGCCCTGAGCACCCACAGTGACCTGACGTGACCGGGGCCGCATCCGGAGAACTGTCCGGAAATGCCGACGGGCCCGCGGCCGCCGTGGCGGTCGCGGGCCCGTCGGGGCGTCCTGCCTGATCAGTCCAGGTAGTCGCGCAGCACCTGGGAACGCGACGGGTGACGCAGCTTGGACATGGTCTTGGACTCGATCTGGCGGATGCGCTCACGGGTGACCCCGTACACCTTGCCGATCTCGTCCAGCGTCTTCGGCTGGCCGTCGGTGAGGCCGAAGCGCATGGAGACCACGCCCGCCTCGCGCTCACTGAGCGTGTCGAGCACCGAGTGCAGCTGCTCCTGCAGCAGCGTGAAGCTGACCGCGTCGGCCGGCACGACCGCCTCGGAGTCCTCGATGAGGTCACCGAACTCGCTGTCGCCGTCCTCGCCGAGCGGGGTGTGCAGCGAGATGGGCTCGCGGCCGTACTTCTGGACCTCGATGACCTTCTCGGGGGTCATGTCGAGTTCCTTGGCCAGCTCCTCCGGGGTGGGCTCGCGGCCCAGGTCCTGGAGCATCTGGCGCTGGACGCGGGCCAGCTTGTTGATGACCTCGACCATGTGCACCGGGATGCGGATGGTGCGGGCCTGGTCGGCCATCGCGCGGGTGATCGCCTGGCGGATCCACCAGGTCGCGTAGGTCGAGAACTTGAAGCCCTTGGTGTAGTCGAACTTCTCGACGGCACGGATCAGACCGAGGTTGCCCTCCTGGATCAGGTCCAGGAAGAGCATGCCGCGGCCGGTGTAGCGCTTGGCCAGCGAGACCACCAGGCGGAGGTTGGCCTCCAGGAGGTGGTTCTTGGCCCAGCGGCCGTCCTCGGCGATGATCTCCAGCTCGCGCTTGAGCTTGGGGGCGAGCTTGTCGGCCTGGGCCAGCTTGTCCTCGGCGAACAGACCGGCCTCGATGCGCTTGGCGAGCTCCACCTCCTGCTCGGCGTTGAGCAGCGGGACCTTGCCGATCTGCTTGAGGTAGTCCTTCACCGGGTCGGCGGTGGCGCCGGCCGCGGCGACCTGCTGCGCGGGCGCGTCGTCCTCGTCCTCGTCGGACAGGACGAAGCTCTCCGCCTCGGTCTCGGCGGCGGGGCCGTCCTCGTCCTTGCCGGGGGCGGCGTCCTCGAGGAGCTCCTCGCCCTCGGCGAGTTCGTCCTTGCCCTTGGTGGCGGTGGTCTTCTTGGCGGCGGTCTTCTTGGCGGTCGCGGTGGTCTTCTTCGCCGCAGTCTTCTTGGCGACGGCCTTCTTCGCGGGTGCCACGGCCTCGTCCTCCGACTCCGACACGGGCTCCGCCACGGTGGGGGCGGGGGCCGCGGCGGCCTTGGCGGCGACGGTCTTCTTGACCGGAGCGGCCTTGGTGGCGACGGTCTTGGTGGCAGTACGCTTCGCCGGGCTCTTGGCTGCGACGCTCTTACGGGTGCGCTTGGGCGCCTCGGCGGCACTCACCATCAGCGTCACACCCTCCTCGTCGAGGACCTGGTTGAGGCTGCGCAGAACGTTCTTCCACTGGGTTGCCGGGATCTGGTCCGCTTCGAAGGCTCGGCGCACGTCGTCGCCGGCGATCTGACCCTGAGCCTTACCCCGCTCGATGAGCGCCATCAGAGACTCGGACTCGGCGATCTCCGGCGGGAGCGTACGGGATGTGCTGGCCGACACGAACAACCTCTCGGAACGATGGAAAACGACTACGGTGGGACCCGCTCGGCAACTCAGCGTCATGTTCGTCGCGGATATTCCTCGCACGGCCGCCACCTCTATGCTCATCGCGCTGCCGCCGAGAGCGTTACGCCCGTCCGTACGTGGTCCGAGTCACACCCCGGATCGGCGCCAAACCGTCGATAGCGGGACACTCCCCGTGCACGCCTCGACCATGCCCGGTCGGAAGCGTGCGTCAAACATGGCGGACGGCTCCGCCGCCGGGCCCGGAGGGTGTGGGCCGGCGGCGGAAGTCGGTGCCGTCTCGTGCCGTGCGGGACCGGTCAGTGCTCGCGCGGGGCGGGGACGACGTGGTCCGGCGAGCCGCCGGGACCGGTGTCGGCGTGCACGGCGAGGAGCTGACGCATCGCGGTCTCCGCCTCGGCACCGTCGGAGGCGGCCAGCGCCTCGACGACCCGCGTGTGCAGGGCCACCGAGTGTTCACCGGGGCGCTCGCAGCCGGTGACGGGGCCGCCGGAGACCTGCAGGGCGGAGGTGACGATGCCGGACAGGTGCTCCAGCATCCGGTTGCCCGCGACCTGCAGCAGCAGGGCGTGGAACTCGGCGTCCGCCCGGGAGAAGGTGAGGCCGTCACCCTGGCCCACGGCGTGGGTCATGATGTCGGTCATGTCGACGAGCCGCTGCTGGACGTCCTCGCGGCCGTGACCCGCCGCGAGGCGGGCGGCGAGGGGCTCGATCGTCCAGCGCAGTTCGAACAGCTCGCGACGCTGGTCGTCGCGCTGCGGGCCGAAGGCCCGCCATTCGATGATGTCGGGGTCGAGCAGGTTCCAGTCGCTGACCGGGCGGACCCGGGTGCCGACGTTGGGCCGGGCGCTGACGAGGCCCTTGGCCTCCAGCACCCGCAGCGACTCGCGGACGACGGTGCGGGAGACCTCGAAGCGCTGGCCGATCTCCTCGGGGACGAGCGGGCGGTCGGCCCCGAGATCGCCGGAGACGATCATCTGGCCGAGTTGCTGGACGAGTTGGCCGTGCAGCCCGCGGCCACGGCTCCCGGCGGGCCGACGGCCGACCCGGCCCATGTCGGCGTCGCCGCCGTCCCAGGACGGTGCACCGCCCGGGCGGTCGAGGCCGGCGGGTGCGTCGGCGTACGGATAGCGGTCGATGTCCCCGCCGCCGAGACTCGGGTCGGCGGGGCGGGCCGCGGTCATCATGGTGTGCGCAAGGGTACTCACGCATCATTTGTCGGCGATGGCGCGGGAAGCCTTGAGGGCTTTCCTGAAAAGCACACGAAAGGGTGAGCACTCATCACCTGATAATTGACGCTTTATCGGAAGGAAATGGGGTTTCTCCGGCGCAAGACCGTTGCCACATAGGCACACAAGAGAGCGAAGAGCGACAAAACGAAGGAATAGCGGACCGGTTGGGTCGCCAGCCGGGCCATGTCGATCGCCGGGGCCGAAGCCGCGCGCCGCACCACCGGCGCCACCAGCAGCGGAACCGCGAGGACGCCGGCCAGACCGAGCGCCGTGGTGCGGAACACCCCGGCCGCCAGCACCCCGGCCCAGCAGCAGACGAGCGCGAGGGCGGCCGAGGCCGCCGCGGTGGAGGCCAGCGCGAACGGCGAGGGCAGTCCGCCCGCCCCGAGTTCGAGGCGCAGCGCGACGAGGCCGACAGCCGCCCCCAGGAGGGCGATCAGCACCGCCGCGGCCCCGTTGACGGCGAGCTTGACCATCAGCAGACGCAGCTGGCGGGGCACGGGCGCGTGCGCGGGGGCCAGCGCGGGGTAGCGGAACTCCTGGCCGTAGGCAAGGGCGCCGAGGAACCCGCCGCCCAACGCGGCGGCCGGCAGGGGCAGGGAGTGCGACCAGCCGGTCAGCAGGCGCAGGGAGAAGGCGTGCTGCCCGGTGCGCAGCAGCACCAGGGTGGCCAGGCCCGAGGCCAGGACGGAGACGAGCGCGATCAGCCAGGGGCCGCGGACGCCCGTGAGGCGGCGCAGTTCGTAGCGGACGGGCCGGGCGGGTCCGGCGGGCGGCACGGCGGCGCGTTCGGCCGCCAGGGGCACGGTGGACCGCTCGCTGTGGGGGGCCTCCGGGACACCGGTGTCGGCGACCTCGTCCGCGAGGCGGTGCAGGAGGATGCCGTTCCGGAAGGCGGCTTCACCGACCTGGGCGGTGGTCGCGCCGTGCACGCGGATGCGGCTGCCGCTCTCGTGGGTGATCTCGGTCCCGTCGCCGGTCAGCAGCAGACCCAGGCGCTCGGCCTGAGGGGACTGGACGGCCACGTACGGGCGCAGACGGCGCCGGCCGAACTCGTGGGCGGACTGGTCGGCGACGAGCCTGCCCCTGTCCAGGGTGACGACGCGATCACCGAGCCGGCCCGCCGCCTTGGCGTCGGCGCAGGTGACCACGACCGCGCCGCCGCGCGCCGCGTACGCCTTCAGCAGGCCGTACAACCACGCGGTGTCGTGCGGGGAGAGTCCCTGGGCGGGGTCGTCCAGGAGCAGCGCGGGCGGGTCCCCGAGCAGCGCCGCGGCGACACCGAGGCGGCGGTCCATGCCGAGGGAGAAGGTCGACAGACGGCGTCCTGCGGTCTCGCGCAGGCCCACGATCTCCAGGACCTGGTCGGCGCGTTCGGCCGGGGCCCCGGCCGCGGCGGCGAGCATGCGCAGGTGCCCGCGCGCCGTCCGGGAGGGGTGGCCGGGGACGTCGCCGAGGAGCACGCCCACCGCGTTGGCGGGATGGGTGTGGCGGTGCAGGGGGCGCCCGCCGAAGAGCGTGATGCCGCGGCCCGGTTCGAGTTCGAGCATCATCCGCAGGACGGTGGACTTGCCGGCGCCGCTGTCGCCGAGCAGGACGGTGATCTCGCCGGAGCGGGCGTCGAAGGTGAGGTCGTCGACGGCAGGGGGCTCATCGCCCCGGGACGCACTGGTCAATCCGATGGCCTGGATCACCCTTGCACCATAACGCGCAAATGGCCCGGAATTTACACCTCTGGTCGCAACATGGGCGGATTCAGGATGGTTGCACCACCCGCGCGGAACAGCTGTGCGGGACGCCCGCCCTGACGGGTCGTCGTGCCACCGGTGGGGACGAGGAAGCCGACCGTCCCCGTCACCTTGCGGTGGAAGTTGCGCGGGTCCAGGGCGACGCCCCACACCGCCTCGTAGACCCGGCGCAGCTCGCCGACGGTGAACTCGGGCGGGCAGAAGGCCGTGGCCAGTGCCGAGTACTCGAGCTTGGAACGGGCGCGCTCCACGCCGTCGGCCAGGATGCGCGCGTGGTCGAAGGCGAGGGCGCCCTCCTCGCCGTTGCGCAGCAGCTCCTCGACCGGGGCCCAGCGGGCACTGCGCGCGTCGCCCCCGGCACGGGGCGCGGGCAGGTCCGGGGCGAGCACGAGGTGGGCGACGCTCACCACCCGCATACGCGGGTCGCGCTTGGGATCGCCGTAGGTGGCCAGCTGCTCTAGGTGGACTCCGCTGCCCGCGCGCAGTCCGGTCTCCTCCTCCAGTTCGCGGGCGGCCGCCCCTGAGAGGTCCTCGTCGCCGCGCACGAAGCCGCCGGGCAGCGCCCACCGGCCCTGGTAGGGCGGTTCACCGCGGCGGACCGCGAGGGCACACAGGGCGTGGCTGCGCACTGTGAGCACGACGAGATCGACAGTGACGGCGAAGGGCGGGAAAGCTGACGGGTCGTAGGGCGCCATGCCCGCGATCATAGTCGTCTGCCTGACGATAAACAGCAGGTTGACGGGATGACGCAACGCGCCGTCGGCCTGTTGTTCGACGTCACGGCGCCGCCCGGCGCCGACTGCCGCCCGCCGGTTCAGGCACCGAGTTGGAGTCCGGGAGCCGCCTCCTCGATCACCGCCGTACCGGACGCGCCGATCCGCAGCGCGAAGGGCTCCTCGGCCACCCGCAGCCCGGCGAGGTCGAGATCTCCGAGCGGAGAGGCGGCCGGCGGGCGCACGGCCACCATGCGTTCGGGGGCGTCGGGGCGGATCCCGGCGAGGGCCAGCAGCATGTGCACGGCGCCTGCGGCGGCCACCGCGGCGGGTCGTGACGCCGTTGGGTGCGGGGCGGGACGGCGGGACTCGTCCCGCTGCTCCCCCGCGTACATCTCGGGCAGCCGGTGCCCGAACGCACCTGCCGCGTCCAGCACGCCGAGGAGCAGCGTCATGGCCTCGCGCTCGTGGCCGGCCGCCGCCAGCCCGGCGACCGCGACGGCCGTCTCGTGGACCCGTACCGCACCCCCGCGGTGGCCGAAGGGGTTGTAACCGGGGGCCTTGGCGGACAGGGTCCGCAGCCCCCATCCCGAGTCGAGCTCCGGAGCGGCCAGGAGACGGGCGAGCTGTTCCGTCTGCACCTTGTCCAGCAGGCCGGGGGCGAACTCGCAGCCGCCCGCCAAGCCGGTGTCGAGAAGGTGAGCGGCGGCCGATCCCAGGTGGGGCACCGGTCTGCCGTCGGGGGTCAGCGCGGCGGCCGGGCTCCCGCCGGCCGGGTCGTCCAGCCAGAAGTCCTCCCGGAACCTCCGGCGCAGCGCCTCGGCCCGCTCCCGCCACTCCTCCGCGCCGGGGCGTCCGTGGGCCTGGAGCAGATCGGCGCCGTGCAGCATGGCCCGGTGCGCGTGGGCCTGTACGTCACAGCGCAGGGGACCGCCCGGCACGGGATCGGGGACGTATCCGCCCTCGCCCGCGACGGACCGCAGCCACCGCAGACCGCGCTCGACGGCCGGCAGCAGTTGTTCGGTCTCCCGCTCCGGAAGCCCCCACCGGCGGGCCTCGGCGAGCAGCGTGACGAAGAGCAGCCCCGCCTCCACTCCGGAGCAGGTGGGCGGCAGATGCGGACCGGCATGGCGCAGCGGGCCCGGCAGGCCGCCGGTCTCCGGGTCCTGGCGCCGGGCGAACGCCCGTAGCGTGCCGGCCGCCAGGCGGGTGCCCAGCGGCAGCAGCATGCGAGCCGCCCACAGGGCATCCGCCGGGGCGGGACCGAGCCGCCACGGGGCGCCGGCCGCCACATGGACGTCCAGGGGGTGCTCGGGGTCGCGCAGCAGCAGCGCCCGAAGATCGTCGAGGGCGGCACGCAGCAGCGTCTCCGCCCGGCCGTCGCCGCCGCGGATCTCCGGGGCCGACCAGGGCACGGGGACCGCCGGGGCGGATCCGCCGTTCACCCCGGCCACGGCGGGCTCCAGCGTCGCGCGCAGCTCGATCGTTCGCGATGCCCCGGCGGGCAGCGCCAGCTCCCAGCACAGCAACCCGGCGGAGGCCAGGGCGCTCTCGGGTGCCGGCACGGCGGTGACCCGGGCTCGCAGGCCCTCCGCCGACCACAGCAGCCCCGCGTCGCACACGCTGGACTGCAGCTCCGGCCCGCAGGATCCGGCCGCGATGGCCGCCAGTTCGCCGAGGTCGGTCGCCAGGGCCACCTCGAACGGGATGCGCAGGGCGCGGGATCCGGTGTTGTGGACCGTGATGCGCTCGGTGCCCCCGGCGGTCCGGAGCCTCTCGACGGTGAGGGCCGGGTCGGGTGCCGTGTCGCCGGGGACGCGGGCGACGGAGGTGAACCGCGCCCGGCCCGCCGTGACGAGCCCGCCCTGCACGGGGACCGGGGGCGCCCCGGCGATGCGCAGCTCGCAGCGGGCCAGTACCCGGCGGCCGCCCTGGTAGAAGCCGCCGAGGCCGCTTCCGTCCAGTTGTCCGTGCTCCGGCGAGACCGCGAGGGCCGGGGCCGCGACGCACATCACGGCGTCGTGCACCGGCTGCGGCCCCCGGTCCTGCCGGGGCGGCCGGTTGACCGGCTGCGGGCTCATGCCACCTCCACGTCGAATCGGTCGCTCGGGCGCTGGCGCCACTACCCACGAGAACGGCCGTGTGGGCACTCGGGTCACGCGCCGTCTACCGTTCCTGATCGGGAAGCTGTCCGTATCACCGGAAAGAGAGCCATGGCCGTCTACCGCCAGCCGGGAACCGTCATCACCGACCACACCTTCCAGGTGCCGCTCGACCACGCGGACCCGGGCGGTGAGCGGATCGAGGTGTACGCACGGGAGGTCGTGGCCGCCGGAAAGGAACGAGATCCGCTGCCCTGGCTGCTGTTCCTGCAGGGCGGACCGGGCGGCCGGTCGCCGCGGCCGCTGGGCCGCGACGGCTGGCTCACCCGGGCCCTGGACGACTACCGGGTGCTGCTGCTCGACCAGCGGGGCACCGGCCGTTCCACCCCGGCGAACCGGCAGACCCTGCCGCTGCGCGGGGACGCCTCGGCCCAGGCCCGGTATCTGGAGCACTTCCGGGCCGACTCGATCGTCCGCGACTGCGAACTCATCCGCCGTGAACTGCTCGGCGAGGACGGCCGGTGGAGCCTGCTCGGCCAGAGCTACGGCGGCTTCTGCACGCTCACCTACCTGTCCTTCGCCCCCGAGGGCGTCCGCGAGGCCTTCGTGACCGGCGGGCTCGCCGGCCTGCGCAGCACCGCCGAGGACGTCTACCGGGCCGCCTACCCCCGCGTGGAGCGGAAGACGGCCGCGCACTACGCGCGTTACCCCGAGGACGTCGAGACGGTCCGCGCGGTCGTGCGGCACCTGCGCGAGCGCGAGGTCAGGCTCCCGGGCGGCGGCCTGCTGACCGCGGAGGCCTTCCAGGTCACCGGGATGCTCCTCGGCACGGGCACCGGCTCGCACACGCTGCACTACCTCCTCGAGGACGCCTTCGTGACCGGGGGATCCGGCCTCCAGCTCTCCGACTCCTTCCTCGCCGAGGTCCAGGGGCATCTGTCCTTCGCCGGCAATCCGCTCTACGCGGTGCTCCACGAGTCGATCTACGGCCAGCGTTCGGTCTCGCCGCGGGCCACCGGCTGGGCCGCCGAGTCCGTCCGGGCCGAGTTCCCGCAGTTCGACGTCGACAAGCCGCTGGCGGACGACGCGCCGGTGCTGCTGACCGGCGAGATGATCTACCCCTGGATGTTCGCCCTGGACCCGGCGCTGGCACCGCTGCGCGAGACGGCGCACCACCTGGCGCAGCACGAGGAGTGGCCCGACCTGTACGACCCGGACCAGCTGGCGCGGAACGAGGTGCCGGTGGCGGCGGCCGTCTACCACGACGACATGTACGTGGACACGGCCGATTCGCTCGCCACCGCGCGCTCCGTCCGGGGCCTGCGCACCTGGGTCACCGACGAGTACGAGCACGACGGACTCCGGGTGAGCGGCGGCCGGGTCCTCGACCGGCTGATCCGGCTGGCCCGCGGCGAGCTGTGAGCAGCGCTGCCCGGCGGGCACGTGCGACGCTCTGCCGGCGCAGGTAGCGGCGGAGCGGCTCGGGCGAGAGGCCGTTGTTGACGGCGGCGTGGAGCAGCCGGGCGAAGGTGTAGTCGGGGGCGAGGTGCAGGGCGCGGCCGAAGGCCACGCGTGCCGTGGCCTCGTCCCCGGCGGACCAGGCGACCCAGCCGGCGAGGGTCAGGGGCGCGGCGGCGTGCTCGTGGTACGGCTCGACGCAGCGCCGGGCGAGCGCCCGCCACAGGCGCACCGCGGGGTCGGTGTGCGGCGGGTCCATCCACTCGGCCGCCTCGTCGCGGGTGGCGCGGTCCTGCAGTCCGAGGATCATCGAGGCGGCCTCGTCGTCGTCCAGCAGCGCGTCGTCGTCGCTGTCGGCCTCCGGCCCCTCCCCCACGGGTGTGGCGGCCCGGAAGCGCTCGAGCGCCTCCCGCAGCAGCCGCAGGGTGGTGCGCCGCACCTCGTCGGAGTCGTCCCGCTCCAGCATGCGCGGGACGAGGGTGGCGGCCGCCGCGTCCAGGGCGTCCGCACGGGCGGCGGCCGCCGGTGCGCCGGGCGGGGGCGGGGTGAGGCGCTCCTCCATCTCCTTGAGGGAGCCGGTGATCCGCAGGCCCGCGTAGGCGGCCGCCGCGGCCATCACGGAATCTCCGGACTGCGTGATCCCGATGCCCTCGCGCGGGAACCGCTCCGAGTCCGGGCAGCAGTAGGACCACCAGCGGCCCGAGGAGACGCACAGCGCCTCGACGACGGGGACGTCGAGCGTGCCGCAGGCGACCCGCAGCCGCTGCGCCAGCGGGCGCAGGCGTTCCATGGCCTGGTGGGGGTCCTCCCCGGGGGCGGGTTCCTGGACGAGGAAGAGCACGATCGCGTCCGGCCGTGAGCCGCGCTGCTCGCTGCCGTTCACCAGGCACTCCGCCAACTGCTGGGCGGCGCCGGGCCACTCCGCGGCCTCCCGTGGGATGCCGAGCCTGGCCCGGCCGCCGAAACGGCCGCGCTCGCCGTGCAGCGCGATCATGAGAATGCTGTCGTCGGGGTGGAAACCGCACAGGTACGGGAGCGCGGCGGCGAGTTCGGCAGGGCTGCGCAGCGTGACCTTCGGGTCGTCCGAGGGGCGGGGGGATTCGGTGTGCTGAGTCATGATCCGAAGGTCCCGTACGCCGTGGATCTCCGCCAGACCCCTCCAAAACCTGTGGATAACTTGCGCATATCATCGCAATTATCTGCGCCTGGTTATCCACAGGCCGCCTCCGTGCGGTTGGCGCGGTGTCGGTGCCATCGGGTTGCATGGGGGCATGACCACCGCACTGCGCACAGCCGCCGACACGATCCTCAGCCGGCTCGTCGGGGACCCGACGGGCACCGCACGCCTGCGCGAGGACCAGTGGCGTGCCGTCGAGGCCCTGGTCGCACACGGCCGCCGGGCCCTGGTGGTCCAGCGCACGGGCTGGGGCAAGTCGGCCGTGTACTTCGTGGCCACCGCGCTGCTCCGCGAGCGGGGCAGCGGTCCCACGGTGATCGTCTCCCCGTTGCTCGCGCTGATGCGGAACCAGATCGACGCCGCCGACCGCGCCGGCATCCGCGCCCGCACGATCAACTCGGCCAACCCCGAGGAATGGGACACGGTGCAGGCCGAGGTCGCCTCGGGGGAGGTGGACGTCCTGCTGGTGAGCCCGGAGCGGCTCAACAACCCCGATTTCCGGGACCAGGTGCTGCCCAAACTCGCCTTCACCACGGGTCTGCTCGTCGTCGACGAGGCCCACTGCATCTCCGACTGGGGCCACGACTTCCGGCCCGACTACCGCCGGTTGCGGACGATGCTCGCCGATCTCACCCCGGGCGTTCCCGTGCTGGCCACGACCGCCACGGCGAACGCGCGGGTGACGGCCGACGTCGCCGAGCAGTTGGGGACCGGCGACCACGAGGGCGCCCTGGTGCTGCGCGGGCCGCTGGAGCGAGAGAGCCTGTCCCTCGGGGTGCTGCGCATGCCCGACGCCGCCCACCGGCTCGCCTGGCTCGCCGACCACATCGGCGACCTCCCGGGCTCGGGCATCGTCTACACCCTGACCGTGGCGGCCGCGGAGGAGGTCACCGCCTTCCTCCGGCAGCGCGGGCACCGGGTCGCCGCCTACTCGGGGCGTACCGAGGACGCCGACCGCCGGGCCGCCGAGGCCGCGCTGCTGAACAACGAGGTCAAGGCACTGGTCGCCACCTCGGCGCTCGGCATGGGCTTCGACAAGCCGGACCTGGGCTTCGTGGTGCACCTGGGCTCTCCCTCCTCCCCCATCGCCTACTACCAGCAGGTGGGCCGCGCCGGGCGCGGTGTCGACCACGCGGAGGTGCTGCTGCTCCCCGGGCCCGAGGACGAAGCGATCTGGCGCTACTTCGCCTCGCTCGCCTTCCCCCGCGAGGAGCAGGTGCGGCGCACCCTGGAGACCCTGGCCGCCGCCGGGGGCCCGATGTCGGTCCCGGCGCTCGAGACCCGGGTGGACCTGCGCCGCAACCGGTTGGAGACGATGCTCAAGGTCCTCGACGTGGACGGCGCCGTGCACCGGGTGCGGGGTGGCTGGACGGCGACGGGCCGGCCCTGGACGTACGACACCGAGCGGTACGCGTGGGTCGACCGGCAGCGCAGGACCGAGCAGCAGGCGATGCGCGAGTACGCCACGACCTCGATGTGCCGCATGGAGTACCTGCGCCGTCAGCTCGACGACGAGGAGGCCGCCCCCTGCGGCCGCTGCGACAACTGCGCCGGGGCCCGCTTCACCGCGGAGGTCTCCCGCGAGGCCCTGGAGGCGGCGCGGGCCGCTCTCGGACGGCCCGGGGTCGAGGTCGAGCCCCGCCGGATGTGGCCGACGGGTCTGCCGGCGATCGGCATCGACCTGAAGGGGAAGATCCCGCCGGGCGAACAGGCCGCGACCGGACGGGCGCTCGGGCGGCTCTCCGACATCGGCTGGGGCAACCGGCTCCGCCCGCTGTTCGCGGAGAACGCGGCGGACGGGCCCGTTCCGGACGATGTGGCGCAGGCGGTGGTGCAGGTGCTGGCCGACTGGGCGAAGGGCCCGGGCGGATGGGCGAGCGGCGAGCCCGACGCCCCGCAACGGCCGGCAGGCGTCGTCACCATCGCCTCGCACACCCGGCCGCAGCTCATCGCGTCACTCGGAGCGCGCATCGCCGAGATCGGCCGCATGCCGCTGCTCGGGGAGGTGGCGCACAGCGGTGACCTGGAGCCCTCGCGGGTACCGCGCAGCAACAGCGCACAGCGACTGCGGGCGCTGCACGGGGCGTTCGCCCTTCCGCCCGCCCTTTCCGACGCCCTCGCCACGGCCTCGGGACCCGTCCTGCTGGTCGACGACTTCACCGAGACGGGGTGGACCGTGGCCGTAGCGGCGCGGTTGTTGCGCCGTGCCGGGGTTACGGCAGTGTTTCCCCTGGTCCTGGCGTTGCAAGGCTGATGGGTAGTCACCATGTGAGACAGAGAAGGGATCTAAGCGGCGGAGGGTCAGATAACAGACAGGTCGGCGAAATGACCGTTGCCGCCCGCGTGTGCGACAGGAACAATTGACTCTGGATCCCCGCATCGGCTCTTGGAGCCCCACGACCGGCATGCCCGCGCACGCCCGGTCGCGGACGCATACCCGAAGGGAGGACCGTGGCCATCGGCTTCGCTCCGGAAACCGCATCCGTGAATGCCTCCCGCCGCGCCGGACGCCATCGCACCCTCGAGCCTGCCGAATGGACCGCCGCGGGCATCCCCCTGCTGATCAACCCGCGCGAGGTGGTCACGGACCTGCACACGCGGCACCTTCCGGCGCCCGGCACCGCCGTGGTCGCGGTCTACTCCCCCGACGAACGGCTGACGGCCAGCGCGTCGTTCGCGCAGCGCCCCCACGTCGTCGACGGCTGGGAGCGGCGCAACGCCATCCTCGTCCACCTGCGCCGGATCACGGCCGACGACCTGCGGCGGCGCAGACCGGTGCGCACCGCGGTCCTGCTCGTCTGCCGTGACGGCGGAGCGGGCTGGACCGAGGTGGACGGCGCCTGGATGTGGGGGCTGCGGGACGCCTGCTCGCTGTACGGGCTGCGCCCCGGGTCGTACATCACCGTGACCGACGACGGCTGGCGGGTGCAGGGCGAGGACCGTACCGGACGGACCCCGAACGCCACCTCCTGGTCGGCGGCCGCGAGCCGCGGCGCAGCGAGCCTGCGTCCCAGCGGGACGCCGCCCCTGCGCCGCGCGGCGGCGCGGTGATCAGGCGTTGACGCCGAGCAGCGCGTTGATCCGCTGCTGGTCGCCGCAGACGACCAGCAGCTTCCCGGCCCTCGCCATCGCGGAGGGCAGGACACGCGCCACGGTCTCGTCGGAGCCGCCGTTGACGGCCACGACCACCACGGGCCGGCCCGTGGCACGGTCGGCGTCGTGGGCGGCGTAGAACACGTCGTCGCCGGCGTCGTGCTGGGCCCAGTAGGACGCCTCGCCGAAGCTCAGCTCGTGCGCCGCCCAGGGGTGCTGCTCGCCGGTGGTGAGCACCAGGACCTCACCGGGAGCGCGCCCGCTGTCCAGCAGCAGGTCGACGGCCTCGTCGGCGGCGTCCAGGGCGCCGTCCACCGAAGCGGGGATGAGCTGGATCTGCGCCGACGGGTCGGCGGAGACGGAGGCCGCGGCCTCGGCCTCGGAGTCCCGCGGCGAACGCTGCTGCGGGGGTACGACGGACCCGCGAGCCGGACCAGGACGGCCGGGACGGGCGTTCGCCGCCGGAGCGCCACGCGGCGGCGCGGGACGCGGAGGCGCGGGACGGGGGCCGGAGCCCGGTACGGGGCGGGGGGTCGGCGCGGGCCGGCCGGCGGCCGGGGCTACGCGGGGACCCGGGACACTCTCGTGAATCTGAGGCTCCTCGGGGGTGAGAGGCATGTGCTGATGTCTATCAAATGCACCGGAACAACGCAGCGGCGGGTAGGTCACAACTCGGCTCAGAAATCGAACCCGAGTTGCTCACCCGTCTCCCCCGCCTCCACGGTCTCCCGGACCTTCTTCAAGTGCTGCCAACGCGGCAGCGTATCGAGATATGCCCAGGACAGCCGGTGGAGGGGGGTGGGCCCCAGCTCCTCCAGTGCCGCCCGGTGCACCGGCGAAGGGTACCCGGCATTGGCCTCGAAGCCGAACGGAGCATAGTCGACGCCCAGTTCCGCCATCATCGCGTCCCGCCGCACCTTGGCGATCACGGACGCCGCCGCCACGGCCACGCAGGAGCGGTCGCCCTTGATGACCGTGCGCACGCGCCAGGGACCTCCGAGGTAGTCGTGCTTGCCGTCGAGTATCACCGCGTCGGGCCGCACGGGCAGGAGGTCCAGGGCGCGCGTGGCGGCCAGCCGCAGCGCGGCGGTCATCCCGAGCTCGTCGATCTCCTCCGGGGAGGCGTGGCCGAGCGCGAAGGAGTTCACCCATCCGGTGAGCACACCGGAGAGTTCGTTGCGGCGCTTGACGGTGAGCAGTTTGGAGTCGGTGAGGCCGTCGGGCGGCCGTCGCAGGCCGGTGACGGCGGCGCACACCGTGACGGGCCCGGCCCAGGCGCCCCGTCCGACCTCGTCGACGCCCGCGATGACCTTGGCGCCGAGGGTCGCGCGCAGCGAGCGCTCGACGGTGTGGGTTGGGGGTTCGTGGACCATGGCAAGGCTTAGCCTACGCTCCCGCGTTGGGCCGCTCCGGAGCAGGTCGGGGCAGCCGGTGCGGGGCCGCGGGTGCGGGGCGGCGGCGGTGACGGCCGGGGCCGGTCCCGGCGCTCGCGTCAGGGGCGCAGCAGGGGCAGCATCACCTGGTCGACGACCTCGATCAGGTCCTCCTCGGTGATCTCCCGCCCGCCGATCTTCGACCGGTACATCATCAGCGCGGGCACGACGTCGGCGACGATGTCGCCGGTGGCGTCGGGCCGCACCTCCCCGCGCCCGATGCCGCGCCGGACCACGTCCAGGATGCGCTGCTTGGTGGGCTCGACGACCCCCTCCATGATCAGCCGCACGAAGCAGTGGGCCGCCTCCTGGTCGCACTCGTCGATCACCGAGCGCAGGGCGAGCCCGCCGCGCGAGTACATCGCCTCGCGCATCCGCAGCACGAGGAAGACCAGGTCCTCCCGCAGCCCGCCCAGGTCCGGGACGTCGGGGACCTCAGGGAAGGCCGTCTGCAGGGCGTCCGCGACCAGGGCCTGCTTGGACGGCCAGCGGCGGTAGACGGCGGCCTTGCCGGTCTGGGCGCCGGCGGCGACGCCCTCCATGGTCAGCCCCCGCCAGCCCACCGTGCTCAGCTGCTCCAGGGCGGCCCCGAGGATTGCCCGCTCCAGAACGGGCCCGCGACGACGGGTCCCCGCTCCCTGCGACATGGCCATGCCACCTTCTCATTCACTCTCTAGTGAACGCTTGCGTTCACTACAACCATCATCCTAGTGTCGTACACAGTGAACGCCACCGTTCACTAAGTCACCGACTGGGGGACCTCGTGACGACCGGACAACTCACCTCACCACAAAAGCCCGGAGCCGCGCGACGCGACGGCAGGCCGGGCATCGCACTCGCGGTGATCGCGGCCTGCCAGCTCATGGTCGTGCTGGACGCCACCATTGTGAACATCGCGCTCCCGCACATCCAGGACGCGCTCTCCTTCTCCACCACCGACCTGTCCTGGGTGCTCAACGCCTACACGCTCACCTTCGGCGGGCTGCTGCTGCTCGGCGGGCGCGCGGGCGACATCCTGGGACGGCGCAGGGTGTTCGTCTTCGGCATCCTGCTGTTCTCCCTCGCCTCGCTGCTGGGGGGCTTCGCCCAGGAGCCGTGGCAACTGCTCGCCGCGCGCTCCCTGCAAGGCGTCGGCGGCGCGATAGCCTCACCGACCTCGCTCGCGCTCATCACCACCAACTTCCCCGAGGGCCCGGCACGCAACCGGGCCTTCGGCGTGTTCGCCGCGGTGTCCGCGGGCGGCGGCGCCGTGGGTCTGCTGGCGGGCGGCATGCTCACCGACTGGCTCGACTGGCGCTGGGTGTTCTTCGTCAACGTGCCCATCGGCCTGCTGATCGCCTTCCTGGCGCCGCGCTTCATCAGCGAGTCGCAGCGCCACCCGGGGCGGTTCGACATCGCCGGAGCCGTCACCTCGACGCTCGGCATGGCCTCGCTCGTCTACGGCTTCATCCGCGCCGCCCACTCCGGATGGCGGGACGCCCTGACCCTTCCCTCGTTCGCCGCCGCGATCGTGCTGCTCGGCGCCTTCGTGGTCATCGAGCGGCGGGCCAGGGAGCCCATCACCCCGCTGCGGATGTTCGCCGACCGCAACCGCTCGGGCACCTATGTGATGATGCTGAGCCTGGCCGCGGCCATGTTCGGCATGTTCTTCTTCATCGTCATCTTCGTGCAGAACGTGCTGGGTTACAGCCCCATCGCGGCGGGCTTCGCCTTCCTGCCGGTCACCGCTGCGATCGTGACCGGCGCCGGGCTGTCGACCCGCTTCCTGCCGGTGCTGGGACCGAAGCCGTTCCTCGTCGCCGGCTCCGCGCTGACCGGTTCCGGGATGGCGTGGCTGACCCTGATCGACCCCGGCAGCAGCTACGTGGGCGGTGTCCTCGGCCCGATGCTGCTCTTCGGCTTCGGCATGGGCCTGAACTTCGTCACGCTGACCCTGACGGCCGTCTCCGGAGTCGCCCAGCACGAGGCGGGGGCCGCGTCCGGGCTGCTCAACGCGATGCAGCAGGTGGGCGGCTCGCTCGGACTCTCCATCCTGGTGACGGTGTTCGGCACCGCGAGCCGCGACAAGGCCACCGGTCTGCTCCCGGACTTCCTCGCGCACTCCACGCCGGAGCAGCAGGCCGGCTTCCGGCGGACCCACGAACTGCCGCCGCCATGGGGCCACGAGGTCCTGGCGCACGGCATCTCGACCGCCTTCTACGCGGCCGTGGGGCTGGTCGCGCTGGCGCTGGTCACGGCGTTGTTCGTGATCCGGGTCCGCAAGAGCGACCTGGAGGCGCTCAGCGGCAGCGCGGGCACGCCCGCGGCCTGACGCCGGCGCCGCCGCCCGGCCCGAGGGGAGGCCGGGACGGCGGCACACGGCGTTGGCGTCACGGGAGGACGGGGTCGCGCCACTCGTCGTAGAAGCCCTCCAGACCTGCCGCGTCACACGGCCGGTAGTCGCTCCGCGGCGGGCGATCGTCGAGCAGGGACCGCGCCCGGACCTCACCCAGGCTGGTGGTGTACCAGGCCTCGGTGCCGTCCTCGTAGAGGTGCTCCACGATCTTCTCCAGGGCGCAGGAGCGCTGCGGCTCCGGCAGCCGGTCCAGCTCCGGGACGGCGTCCGCGGAGAGGTTCCGCAGGTACGCCAGGTCGATCTTGCCGGTGTTCTCGAAGCGGCTCACCTGCTGGTCGGCGATGAGCGCGTCGGGCGACACCAGCCCGAAGGCGAGGACGGACGCCGCGGCGCTCACCACCACCGCGCGCGGCAGCCGGCGCGCGCCGAACACCCCGGCCGCCATGATGAGGACGATCAGCAGCCCGAGCCACAGCTCCACCCCCGCCACCGAGATCCGCAGCCGGGTCAGCCCGTACGCGTCGACGTACAGGTCCATGCGGCGCAGCGCGGAGGCGACCACGACCAGGGTCAGCACGCAGATCGTGCCCAGGACGGAGCGCACGAGCAGCACGTCCCGGTCGGTGCCGCGCGGCGCCCACCGCAGGGCGAGGCCGATCACCACCACGGTGAGCAGGGTGACGACGAGCAACTGCCAGAAGCCCTGCCGGGCGTACTCCGCGTAGGTCAGCCCGGTCTTGGCGAGCACCTTCTCGTAACCGCCGAACAGCACCGCGAGCTGGACGGCGTTGAAGGCGGCGAACAGCGCGGCGAGGACGACCAGCGGCAGCGCCCACTCGGCCCGCCGGCGGGCGCGCCCCGGCTTCACCTCGATCCGGTCCCAGCGGCGCGGCGCCGCCGCCGTCCACGCCGCGCAGAGCGCGAACAGCGTGCCGACGACGAGGAGCAGGACGCGCAGCGGCGCGTCGGTGACGGTCACGTCGGGCATGAGGTCGGCCAGCAGATCGGCGAACGCCGCGTCCGCCCCCGCGAAGAGCGCGCCGAAGACGACCAGGAGCACGACGGTCACGCCGACGGTCTTCAGCATCGGCAGCAGCCGGCTGCGGTCACGGCCGGCCCGCTCGCGCAGCCCGCGCAGCGCCCAGCCGATCGCGGGCACCGGAGCGAACCACAGCCCCGCGCCGCCGAGGAGGACGCCCGGCCAGCGGCGGCTGCCGTGCAGGGCCAGCGAGCCCAGGAAGGCGGCCGCGACGACGGCCAGGAACGACGGCCACCACGCGTCCCGCAGGGCCGGGATCAGCAGCAGCGTCAGGCCTGCCACCGCCCAGACCGCCGACCAGGGCCGGAGCCGCCGGCCGTGGTCGAGGGCGGCGACCGCGGCCGCGACGGCGGCGGGAACGGTGACCAGCAGCAGGTTGATCCCCAGGCCGCCGCGGAGCAGGGCCGCGGTCAGCACACCGGTGAGCAGCGCCGTCCACAGCACGGCGGGTCGCACGGTGCGCGGGGTCCGCGGCCGGCTCGCGGTCACCCACGCCGGCGGTGGAGGCGGCGGCGGAGGCGTCCAGGGACGGGCATACGGCGCTGCCGGGTGGACGGGTGGACCGTGCTTCCGCGGCGGCGCCTGCGGATGTGCCTGCGGATGTGCTTGTGCCGGCGCCTGCGTCGCCGGTGCGGCGTCGGACGGCGTGTCGGACATGAGAACCCCTCCCCGCCGGTCGTGCGGCGGCCGGGGGCTGCGCGCGGGACCGGTACTCGACTGCGCGTCCGGCGAAGATCAGCCGGACGGCGTGGCCGACAGGCTAGGCGCGCCGGCCGGCCGGGCGGGCCTGCCGTGGGCCCGACGGCCCAGTCTGTGACAGGGCCGTGACAATGCGGAGGATTGCCGGGCCCATGGACGGGGGCGGCGGGGGCGGCTCAGCGGCCGGGCAGCCATTCCGGCAGCGGCTCGCAGCGCTCCTGCCACGCGCGCGGGGGCTCGCCGCCGGCCCCGGCGGCGATGATCCCGCCGACGATGGCGCAGGTGGTGTCCACGTCGCCGCCCGCGCGGGCGGTCGTCCAGAAGGCGCCCTCGTAGTCGCCGAGGCCCCGGGCGGCCGACCACAGGGCGAAGGGGACGGTGTCGTGGGCGCTGGTGCGCCGGCCGTTGCCGAGCACGGCCGCGACGGTGGCGACGTCGTCGTAGTCGAGCATGTCCACGGCGCGGCGCAGTCCGGCGTGCACGGCGCTGCGCGGCAGCAGCGCCACGACGCGGGTGACGAGGTCCGCGGGGGCACCGGGGCCCGCCGGGTCCGCGGCGAGCGCGGCGGCGGCCGCGACGGCCATCGCGCCGACGACGGCCTCGCGGTGCTGGTGGGTGGTGTACGCCGACAGTTCGGCCTGCTCGGCGGCCTTCTCCGGCTCGCCCGCGTACCAGGCGCCCAGGGGCGCCACGCGCATCGCGGCGCCGTTGCCCCAGGAACCCTGGCCGTTGAACATCTCGGCCGCGAGGGTGCGCCAGTCGGCGCCCTCCTGCCGGATCAGCCGCAGCATCCGGTTCACGCCGGGGCCGTAGCCGCGGTCGAAGTCGTGGTGCGCCGCGAAGGAGGCGGCCAGGGCGTCCTGGTCGATCGTGCCGTGCGAGTCCAGGACCGCGACGACCGAGCACGCCATCTCGGTGTCGTCCGTCCACTGCCAGGTTCCCGGTGGCAGCGTGCGGCCCTGCAGCGCCGGGTAGTGCGCCGGCACGAAGAACTGGGAGCCGAGGGCGTCACCCAGGGCGAGACCGCGCAGGCTGGACAGTGCGCGGCGGCGTGGAAGGTCATGCGGGTCAGCGGTCATGGCGGGAGAACTCTGACATCCGGTGCCACCCGGGTCAATCGTCCTGTGCGCAATCTCACCCGTGATATCGCGCCAGGTCGGAGTCGGTGGTCCGCCAGCGGGAGAAGGGCCGGTCGAGCCGGTACCGGCCGTCGGGCTCGGCGAGCAGCATCCGCGTCTCGCCGTTGTCGGGGTTCGACAGGCACTCGAACTCGTCGACGGTCCAGTGGAACCACCGCATGCAGAACAGCCGCATGGTGAGCCCGTGCGTGACGAGGAGCACGTTCGGCGGGAACTCGGGCTTGTCGAAGGCGCGGTAGAGCGTCTCCAGGAAGGACCCGACACGGTCGTAGACGTCCGCCCCGGACTCGCCCTGGGCGAAGCGGTAGAAGAAGTGACCGTAGGCGTCCCTGGCCTTGCGCTGCCGCTGCACGTCCTCGGCGTCCTGGTAGTTCCCCCAGTCCTGCTCGCGCAGCCGGGGCTCCTCCTTGGCCCGGGTACGGCTGGGCTCGAGGCCGAGCAGGTGGAAGGTCTGATGCGTCCGGCGATATGGCGAGACGAAGGCCTGCACCCGCTCCTCGCCGAACAGCTCCCGCAGCTCCCGGCCGGCCGCGCGGGCCTGCTCCACACCTCTGTCGGTGAGGGTCAGCGCGTGGTCGGGCACCCGCTCGTAGATCGTGTCGTCGGCATTGCCCTGGGACTCTCCGTGCCTGATGAGCACTATGCGACGCGGTCGGGCCATGGCCTCACTGTAATTCGTGCGCGCGAGCGAGGTCGCGGCGGGCGCCCGCCGCGTCCACAGGCCGGACGTCCCCCGCTCCGATTGTCAGTGGCGCACGTCAGACTCAGCATGAAGAGGGGGGCGCCTTCGCGCGCCACGGTTGGAGGCCGCCATGAAGACCACGTCGTTCGTCCCCGGCACACCCTGCTGGACCGATCTCAGCAGTCCCGACATCGAGGCCTCCCGCGCCTTCTACGGCGGTCTGTTCGGCTGGGACTCCGAGGCGGGCCCTCCGGAGGCCGGCGGGTACACCTTCTTCAGCCTGCGCGGTGAGCAGGTGGCGGCCGTCGGCCCGGTGATGGCCGAGGGCGACCGTCCGCGGTGGATCACCTACATGGCCACGAACGACGTGACGGACACCGCCAAGGCGGTCGAGGCGGCCGGCGGATCGGTGTGCGTGCCGCCGATGGCCGTCTTCGACCAGGGCAGCTTCGCGCAGTTCACGGACCCGCACGGGGCGGAGTTCGCCGCGTGGCAGCCGGGCAGGTTCGGCGGCGCGGGCCTGCTCGACGAGCCGGGCGCACTGTGCTGGATCGAACTCAACACCCGGGACGTGGAAGGCTCCCACGCCTTCTACCGGAACGTCTTCGGCTGGACGGGCGAGACCCACCCGTTCGCCGGGGACAGCTCCTACACCGAGCTCGAGGTGGAGGGCACGGGCCGGAAGTTCGGCGGCATCCTGCTGATGAACGACGCCTGGCCGCAGGAGATACCCCAGCACTGGATGCACTACTTCTCCGTCGCCGACACCGACGCGGCCGCAGCGCGGGCCACCGAGCTCGGGGGCAGCGTCTCCGTGCCGCCGTTCGACCTCGAGCACGTCGGACGGGTCGCCGTGCTCGACGATCCGCACGGCGCGTACTTCTCGGTGATCACCCGTCCCGCACAGGGCGGGACGGGCTGAGGCGGACGGCTCCCGGGCAGGCCCCCGGTCACCGCGCCGTCATATCGACCACGACTGTTCCAGGTCGACGACGTCACCGGCGACGGTGAGCACGTCGGCGTCGAGTTCGGCCCGTTCGGACAGTCGCAGGATGGAACCGTCCCGGTACTTGGCGTGCTCGGAGGCCGAGTCCCATATCGACAGCACCAGGAAGTCGGACTCGGGTCCCTGCGCGAAGACCCCGCGCAGCATGCCCGGGGAGCCGGCCATGGCGGGGTTCCAGACCTTCTCCTGCATGAGCACGAAGTGCTCGACGCGGTCCGGCCGCACCTTGCAGTGCGCCAGGCGCAGCAGGTCGCTGTCGGCGAATCGGGGCCGGAAGCCGACCTTGACGTCGAGGCGGTGCTCGAAGAGCTTGACGCCCAGGCTCTCGTAGGTGCCGGCCTGGGCGGCCGCGAGGCGGTCGTGGGGGCCGGCCATGAAGGCGTCGTAGTAGTCGCGGTCCTCCCAGAACGCGAAGAGGTGCGCGACACCCGGCTGGCTGCGGCTCCAGCCGCCGCCCTGCCCCCGGAACCCCGGCTCCCCCATGAGCCCGTTGGCCCATTTCCGCTGCCCACGCTCGAATCCGGCGCGATCGACGATTCCGCAGCGAATCCACTTCACCAGCACCGCGCCATCCTATGGCCCACCGGCGGGCCTTCCGCCCCATCGAAGGGCCAACTCGCCTGAACGGGAGACGAATCGATCACGCCAGGGGCGCCCTGGACCCGCGCCCGCTCGTCGAGGGCTTCGCCCCTCGTGGAGCGCCGGTCGCACCGCCCGGACCCAGAAAGAAGGGCCGAAACAAATAGTCCTCAACAAAACCATCTGCTAGCGTCTTACCTGGTTCCGCGACGACCAGGAGACGACGCCATGTCCTTACGCCCGCAGCACTCGCAGCACTCACAGCTCTCGCAGCTCTCGTCCACGGCGGCGACCGCGCAGGCCGCCGCCGGCCGCCGCTCCCGCGGGCCGGCCCTCGCCGTCCTGTGCGCCGGGATGCTGATGATCATCCTGGACGGCAGCATCGTCACCGTGGCGCTCCCCGCCATCCAGCGCGACCTGCACTTCTCCCCCGCCGACCTGACCTGGACCGTCAACGCGTACATGATCGCCTTCGGCGGGCTGCTCCTGCTGTCCGGACGACTCGGCGACCTTCTCGGGCGCAAGCGGATGTTCGTCGCCGGGCTGGCCGTCTTCACCGGTGCCTCGCTCCTCTGCGGCGTCGCCACCGGTCAGGCCATGCTCATCGGCGCCCGTTTCCTCCAGGGCATCGGCGGCGCGATGACCTCCGCCGTCAGTCTCGGCCTGCTCGTCACGCTCTTCCCCGAACCCCGCGAACGCGGCCGGGCCATCGGCGCGTTCAGCTTCGTCGGCGCCGCCGGTGCCTCGATCGGCCAGGTGCTCGGCGGGGTCCTCACCCAGGCCGTCAGCTGGCACTGGATCTTCTTCATCAACCTGCCCATCGGGCTGGCGGCCGTACTCCTGGCCGTCCGCGTGCTGGAGCCCGACCCGGCGCGTCCCCCGGCCCGGGGCGCCGACGCCCTCGGCGCGCTCCTGGTCACCACCGGCCTGATGACCGGCGTCTACACGATCGTCCAGACGGGCGGCCACGGCTGGGCCTCCACGCGCACCCTGGTCCTCGCCGCCCTGGCCGTGACGCTCCTCGGGGCGTTCGTGCTCCGCCAGGCGACAGCCGAGTCCCCGCTGCTGCCACTGCGCATGTTCCGCTCGCGCGAGGTCTCCGGGGCCAACCTCGTCCAGGTGCTGATGGTCTCGGCCCTCTTCGGCTTCCAGATCCTCATGGCGCTCTACCTGCAGAACGTCCGGGGCTACGGTGCCGCCGCGACGGGACTGGCGATGCTGCCCGCCGCGCTGAGCATCGGCACCGTCTCGCTGCTGCTCTCCGCCCGGCTGGGCGCGCGCTTCGGCGAGCGCCGCGTCCTGCTCTGCGGGCTCGCCCTGCTGGTGGCCGCGCTCGGCCTGCTCACCCGGCTGCCGGTGCACGCGGGCTACGCCGCCGATCTGCTGCCCACGATGCTGCTGGCGGCAGGCTTCGGCCTCGCCGTCTCGGCCCTGACCGTGCTCGGCATGTCAGGCGCGGGCCCGGAGGACGCGGGCGTCGCCTCGGGCCTGTTCACCACCACCCAGCAGGTGGGCGGCGCCCTCGGCGTCGCCGTCCTGTCCACCCTCGCCGGCTCCCGCACACACACGCTCGTCGCCGACGGGCACGACACCGCCTCCGCCCTCACCGGCGGCTTCCGCCTCGCTTTCGGCACCGGCGCGGCGCTCCTGGCCGTGGCCTTCCTGCTCGCGCTGGTGATACTGCGACCGCGGCGCGGGCCCGACGCCCCGGCGCAGGAGTGACGCGGCCGGGCCCGCCCGTCCGTCCGTCACTCCTGCGCCGGGGCCGAGAACACCGAGAGGTACTCCTCGGTACGGAAGCCGGCCGACGCGTACACGGGCTCGCCCATCGCGCTCGCGTAGAGGTACGCCGTGGGGGCGCCGACGAGATGACCCGCGCGGACCAGCTCCATGGTGACCGCCCTCCCGTAGCCGCGACGCCGGTGGGCGGGGAGCGTTGAGACGTTGAAGATGCCGTTGAGATCGCCGCGCACCGCCGTCATGCCCGTCCCGACCGGGACGCCGTCCGCCTCCGCCACGTAGTACGTGACCCCGTCCAGGCGGCCCATGGCCGGATCGGCGAACAGCCCGAACACCTCGTGCGGCACCTCGAACCCCTCCGCCATGACCGCAGCGTACAGGCCGAGTTCGGCGGGGCTCACCGGGCGCACCGTGACGGAGTCGCCGGCCGGTTCCGCGGGCATCCCCCGGTCGGCGTGCCTGACCATGAGCGGACTGCGGTCGAGGCGGGTCAGACCGTGCCGTGCCGCCTCCTCCGTGACGCGGCGTCCCGGCACCCCGCGGACCTGGATGCTCCACGGGACCTCCCACCGCTCGGACTCCGCCAGCGCGGCGATGTCGTCGGCGAGCGGTTCGGGGCTGGGGCTGAACACGCCGTTCAGCGAGGCGACCGGCGCCCCGGAGACGGCCAGCACGGCGTCGCCCCGACCCCTTCGGGTGCGTCCGGTGGCGACCGTCGCCAGGCCTTCCACGAGATCGGCGTAGGCGGTTGCGACCGGCCCCAGCGGGTCGTGCACTCGGGTCATGGGGAACTGACCTTCCTTTGGTTCTTGAGGTAGGCGGCCGGTGTGGCGCCGTACACGGATTTGAAGTGCCGGATGAAGTGGCTGGCGTCCGAGAAGTGCCATCGTGCCGCGACCTCGGACATCCCGGCCGTGCTGCCGCGGGCCACGAGTTCGTCGTGCGCCTGCTGCAGACGGCGCCGCCGGGCGAACGACATGACGGAGTCGTTCGACGCCGAGAAGCAGCGGTGCAGCGTGCGCAGGGACACCCCGACGCTGCGGGCGACCATCGGGGGCGACAGGTCGCCGCTCTCGAGGTTCCGCTCGATGACGTTCCTGGCGGCGGCCACGACGGCCTGCGGATGGTCGCCGAGCCCCGAACCCGGTCGTTCGGAGATGATGCGGGAGAACAGCGTCGCGCAGGCGTCGCGGGCCATCCTCCGCGCGGCCGCCGACCCCTCCAGCTCGCCGCTGCTCCTTCTGATCGCCTCCAGGAAGTTGAGGAAGAAGCGGACCTCGGGAACCTCGGCGTCCGACACGTACGCCTGGCCGAGCGCCCTGGGCGACCCGATCCTGGGGATCACGAGATGCCGGGGGATCGAGATGACGTGCGCGGTCGTCGCCGGCGCGCACGAGAACTCCCAGGAGGCCTTCGTGTCGCGGATGCATATCTGCCCGGGCCCGACGGAATGCCTCGTCTTCCCCTCCTGGAACTCGATCCAGCCCGACGTCACCAGGTCCGCGACGATCGGGTCGCGGTCGAGGTTGTTCCCCGACACCCCGGTCAGTGAGTCGCAGTAGACCTGGGCGGAGAGCAGTCCGTCGATGAGGTGGCCGCTCGCGACGAAGCGGAATCCGCGGGTGACGGCGAAATGCGGGACGGAAAGGCGAATGAGGTGCGAGAACGGGCCGCGCTCCCATTCCAGGAAGTGCCGTTCGGAGGTCTGGGCCTGTTCGGCCGTCAAGCTCATGTCGGCGCGGTAATCAATGGAACCATCGCGCCGCTCCGCGCAGTCCACCGTCTCCGCCAATCGCTGTTCTTCCACCCGCGCCCTCTCGGCCGGGTGTCCGCGCCGATTCCGCCATCCGGATGACAACGTTATCCGGTTCCGGATCGGGTCCCACGCGGACCACCCACGGTCGATCATCGAAATTCTGAATGAGATTCCACGTTCCATCGCGGTCGACGAATCAGTCGGGCCTCATTGCCCGCCAGGTTCGCCCACGACCGCGATCGCCGCGCTCGAGGCGCACGGACCCGCGCCCGCGGGCCCGGTCGGGGCGAGGCGCGGCCCACGACATTATGACCGATTCGATGTCCCCGAAATAGTACGGCTGTGCCAGCTCCGGCCCTCCCGTACGACGAGGGCGGCACCCGGATTCCATCATCACCGGTCCACACCCGACAGCGGGCGCCGCGGCCGACGGCACGTTCGGGAACCCGGGCATCCGCCCTCCCGGAATGGAAATTCCGTGCCCGGAATGGAAGAGGCGTGCCAATTCGAGGGAATCACCGCCAGAACTTGCCTGAGGCTCCCTCAAAATGCTTGCATCGGCGCCTGGTTCAGATTGATGTCGAGGGGGACAGCACGCGATGAATCCGGCTGTGTCGATCCACCGGGTGCGCGTCGCCCTGGCCGTGTGCAGCCTCGCGCTGTTCGTCCAGACGGCGTCCTGGCTGCTGTACGACATCGCCGCTCGCGGTCTGCCCGGCGCGTGGTCGGTGTGGACGACCGGTGACGCACCCGGCCTGGCGGCGACGACCTCCCTCGACCTGGGCCTGGCGGCACTGCAGCTCGCGGCGGGCCTGGCGGCGCTGCACCGGACCCGTGGCGCCGGCGGACTGCTGCTCGCCTCGTGCGCGGCGACGCTCGGTTTCCGCCTGCCCGCGGTCTGGTACGTCCTCCTCGACTCCCCCTCCGACCCCTGGTTCGGCACCCTCGAAGGCGCTTCGGTGAAGGCCGTCGGCGGCACCGCCGTCCTCGCGGTGGTACTCGCCGTCGTCCTCGGGGCGCTGCTGTTCCTGGCGCGGCGGATGGAGTACGAGGCCGCAGCCGCGGAGGCGACGGCCGGCGGCGGGACCCGCCCGGTGAAGGTCACGGCCACCGCCTCGGGGCTGCTCCTCGCGGTGCTGAACGTCTTCTACATCGGCAGGAACGCGGTGACGGCCTTCCAGGTGGGCCCCGGCACGCTCGGCGACCTGCTCGTCGGCAAGGGCACGGGGCGAGCGGTCCTCGGCGTCTCCGCCCCGTACCAGTGGGCCTGCCTGACGGTGCTGTGCGGGGCCGGGATGCTGTTCGCCGCCCGGCGTCGCCCCCTCGCGTCCGGGTTCTCCGTGGGCCTGGCGCTGTTCATGATGCCGTCGGCGTTCACGGAGCTGTGGGCGTACGCGGCGGGCGCGGTGGCGCAGACCCTGGTGGACACCTCCCAGGACCTGCTGGAACTCGTGGGATCGGCGGCCGTGGTCGCCCTCGTCGCCGGGGACCTCCGCCGCGATCGCCGTCCGGGCGTCCTCGCCGCGGACGGCGCCGTGCCCTCGGTGCCCTCGGTGCCGTCCGCGGCGGACCGCATCGGCGTCGCCCCGGGGCACGACGGGTCCCGCGACGGGTGACGGCTCAGCGTGCGTCCGGCCGGAACCCGGCGACGGCGTTGTCGAAGACCGCCCGGTAGGAACCCCAGCGGTCCGACGGAGCGGAGAGGTACACCGTGAACTCCTGCTCGCCGGGCTGCCCGAAGCCGAGGTCGACGGCCCGGAAGTCACGGGCCGTCCCCTTGAAGGTGAACTCCCATATCGCGGCGGGCCGCCCGCGCCAGCGGGTGCTCTGCATCCGCAGCCGCTCGTAGCCCTCCAGCTCCGGGACCATCTGCGCCTCGACGTCCTCGAAGTGCCGGAGCGGGCTGGGTCCCGCGAAGTCGAGCGCGGCGACGCGCAGGCCCACCAGTCCCGTCGGGTCGACGTAGACGAACTGCCGCCCGTCGTCGCTCACCTGGCGCTTCCAGCCGTCGGGCACCGGGACGGAGAAGCCGCGGTCCCGCTCCGCGGCGAGGTGGTAGCCGTCGGGGACCGGGGGCGGCGTGTACGAGGGCGTCGGCGACACGGAGGGCACGGCCGAGGCGGAGGCGGCGGGCGTGTCCGGCCTGGTCACCCCGGACGGGGACGGGGACGGACCCGCCGCGCGGTGGCGCTGCTCGCCGAGGAGCGGCACCGCCCAGTAACCGCCGCCGGCGAGAACGGGCACCAGGAGGGCGGCGGTCCACAGCGAGGTACGGCGCCGTCGGGCGCGCGGCGGGTGGAGGGCTGAGAGGGGAACGGGAGCGGTCACGGGACCGCCGGTCCGCGACCGCGCGGCGGGGCCGGACACGCCCCGGGACGCGAGGCTGTCGCGGGGGACGCTCTCGGTCGCGGTCTCGGCGACACCGGCCCGCAGCAACCGCTCGGCCTCCTCCGCCGACAGACGACCCTCCGGCTCCCGCACCAGCAACCCCGCGATCACCGGCCCCAAAGCCCCCGCACGACCCGCCACCGGCACCTCGTCCGTCGCGATCGCGTACGCCGTCTCGATCGCCGTGTCCCGACGAAACGGCGAACGCCCCTCCACCGCCTGGAACAACGTCGCCCCCAACGCCCACAGATCCGCCCCCGGCCCCGGCACACCACCGGTCAACCGCTCCGGAGCCAGAAAGTCGATCGACCCGATCAACTCACCCGTCCGCGTCAACGTCGACGTCCCCGAAGCCTGCGCGATCCCGAAATCCGTCAGCACCACCCGACCCGACTCCGACAACAGCACATTGCCCGGCTTCACATCCCGGTGCAGCACCCCCGCCGCGTGCGCCGCCCGCAACGCCGCCACCATCGCCCGCCCGATCCGCGCCGCCT
>NZ_FZOF01000010.1 GCF_900188405.1 Actinacidiphila glaucinigra
TACCACGAGCAGGTCCGGGCCATGATCGCCACCGGGGCGCTGCGCGACGCCGGCATGGTCTACTTCGACGCCCGCCTCTCGCACACCTACCCCACCGTCGAGGTCCGGGTCGCCGACGTGTGCCTGGACGCGTCCGGCACCGCGCTGCTGGCGACGCTGGTACGGGCACTGGTGGAGACCGCGGCCCGCGCCTGGCGAGCCGGTGAGCCGCCGTCCACGCACAGCGTGGCCCTGCTGCGGCTGGCGACCTGGCGGGCGGCCCGCGAGGGTGTCGACGGCCGCCTGATCCACCCGGTGTCCATGGAGCCCGCCCCGGCCGAGGCCGTGGTCCGTGCCCTGTTCGACCACGTACGCGACGCCCTGGAGGACAACGGCGACCTGATCCCCGCGCAGGACGCCCTCGCCGGACTCCTCAAGACCGGCAACGGCGCCCGCGTCCAGCGCGAGCTGTTCCGGCGCACCGGAAGCCTCCGCGAGGTCGCGGCGGCCTGCGTCCGCCGCACCCGCGCCTGACGGGCCCGCCCCGCCCCGTCACCGGGTCTGCGTTCACCCGCCGTTCGGCCGTGCGTCGGCGCGCGGGCCCGCACGCGACCTCGTCAGGTTCCGGATCAGCGGCTTACCATACGCATGCGTACGGAGCGGCACTTGGGGGAGGCGCGCTTGTCTCGCAGCATGCGTGGAGTCGTGCCGGAACTGCCGCGCGGTGTGCGGCTGTACCGGCTGGGACCGGACGGATCGGTGGTCCTCGCCGATCGTGACGGCACCCGGGACCTGCGGCCGGAACACGACCTCTTGCGGTTCATCGACGACGGCCAGTTCGCCCACTACCTCGTGGGGGACGCCGCCACATCGCCCGACCGTCCCTCCAACGCCACCGTAAAGCTCGGCATCGTCGGCCCGCGCAGCGCCTTCACCCCGCACGCGCACGGCGGGGAGCACTTCGTCCTCAGCCTCGGCCACGGGGCCTGCGGGCTGTACGACGCCGAACGCGGCCGGGTCACCGACGTCCCGCTCGTACCCGGCGAGTTGATCCGGATCCCGGAGATGGTGCCGCACTCCTTCGCCAACCGGGGCACCGACCCGCTGCCCCTGCTGGCCGCCAACACCGGCTACGGCATCGACCACGAGGACTACGCGATCACCGCCGGCGAGGCCGAGCGCCGGGCGGCCGGGGCCCCGCAGGCCGCCGCCCCGCCCGGCAGGGGCACGGACACCCTCGCCCGTACCGACTACCTCGCCCTCGCCGCCGCGCTGCGCGACATCGAGCGCGTCCAGCGGGTGAGGGGGCCGGGCGTCACCACCGTGCGGGAGCGGCTGGCCGCGCGGCTGCGCCGGCTCGCCTGGGGACTGGAGGGCCGCCGGTGATCTGCCCGCACTGCGAGAAGTCGCTGCTCCGCAAGGAGCGTCCCGGCAACGTCTGCGGCAAGTGCGGCCGCCGGTACGCCCTGGACCCCAAGACGAACGCGATGGGCCTGAACGACCTCCGGGTCCGCCGGATCGTCCTGCGCCTCACCCAGGGGGGCCAGGTCCCCTGTACCTCCGGGCAGTTGTGGTACGCCCTGTCGCGCACGTCGCTGCGGAACACCCGGGTGGAGATGGGCTGCGCCGTCGTACTCGCCATCGCGGGTGTCGTGGCCGGGCTCGTCGGGCTGGGCCAGGGCTCCGTGGCCTTCGGTGCCGTCGGCGGGGTGGCACTGCTCGCGGCGAGCGGCTTCGTGGTCGCGAAGGTGAAGGGCGTGGGCCGGGGCCGGCCGAGGCTCGCCCGGGACGCCTTCCGGACCGGTCCGCTGGAGGAGTGGAAGAAGGTCTATGGCGCACTTCCCGCGGGCGTCGTCGACGACAGCCGCTATCCCCGGCCCCCGGCCCCGGCGGACGGCGTCGTGCTGGTCTGCCCCGACCGCTCCGTCGCCGTCTTCCTGGACGCCGCGGGGCTGACCGCCCGTCACGGGGTGACGCTCACCGCCGTGCCGGCTGCCCCGCCCGGCCGGGGCCCCGTCCTGGTCCTTCACGACGCCGCCGCCGACGGCCTGCTCCTCCCCCACCGCGTGCGCACCGCGCTGCCCGGTCGCCGGGTCGTCGACATCGGCCTGCCGCTCGGTGCCGTGCACGGCCGCGACCGCGCGGTGCCGGTACGGGGTGACAGGCCGGGCGCGGACGTCATGAAGGCCCTGGAATCCACAGGGGAGTTCAGCGGTGAGCAGCTGACGTGGCTGGCCCGGGGGTGGGGGTTCCCGCTCGTCGGGGTACCGCCCGCCAGGCTCCTGGCCGCCGTCTCCCGGGCCGTGGAGAGGGCCGGGACACAGGCCGCTCCGCAGCGCCGGCGGGCAGCCGCCCTCGGCTTCATGACCTGGCCCGAGGAGGGCCCGTGATCTGCCCCAACTGCCGTGCGTCGCTGCTGCGCAAGGAGCGTCCCGACAGCGTCTGCGGCAAGTGCGGGCGCCCGTACGCCCTCGACCCCAAGGTGCACGGCAGGGGCATGCACGACACGCGGATCCGCCGCGTCGTGGAGAAGGCCACCGACGGGGGCCGCCGCAACGTCACGGTCACCCAGCTCTGGTACCTGGCGAGGACCGGCAACCCCGTCCGGGAGGCGGGCCCGGACAACAGCATCTCCCCGAGGACCGCCCACTCCATCGGCGCGGGGCTCCTGGCCGGGCTGGTGCTGCTCGGCTTCCTCGTGCACGGCCGGTCCTTCGCGGTGCTCCTGCTGAGCGTGGGCACGGCGGTGTCCGCCCTCGTGTACGGGGCGGCGCTCAGCGCGCGGGACATGCCCGGGACCCGTGCTCACGGCTTCGTCCTGCCCTCGGAGCAGAGCTTCCGGTCGCTGATCTGCACGCGATGGGTCCAGGTGTACGGGCACCTGCCGCCCGGGATCGTCGACGACGGAGCGGGCCGCGAGGCGCGCCCGTACACCGGGCAGCCGCGGCCCGGGACCGTGGAGGTGCTCTGCCCGGACCCGGCCGTGCGCGTCTTCCTGGCCGCCAACGACCTTCCGGCACGGCTGGACCTGACCCTTGCCGCCGGGCTCGGGGAGCTCTGCGGGACCGGGCCCGTGGTCGTGCTCCACGACGCGGGTCTGCGAGGCCTCCAGTTGGTCGCCGACGCCCGCGCGCGACTGCCCCGGCGGGTGGTCGTGGACGCGGGTCTGCCGCTCCGCGTCGTCGTCGGCAACGCGAAGGCCGTACGGCTCCACGAGGATCCGCCCGAGAGCGTGCTGGAGGAACCACCTCAGTGGCTGCGCGAGCTGGCGCCGGCCGCCCCCGACCACGCCGACTGGCTGGTCGAGGGCTGGTTCAGCCCGCTCGCCGCCGTCCCTCCCGCGGTGCTGGAGTCCGCCGTCGTGCGAGCGGTGCGGGAGGCCCGCGGCGCTGCCGACCGGGAGCAACGCGAAGCCGTGGCCGCCGGTTTCCTGAGCTGGCCGCAGTCCCCGGAACCAGCGGTGGAGGGCGGGAACTGACATGCCGGAACCCTCACGTCCCGTCGGCCGGCTGCTGCTGGAGCAGGCGATCACCGTCGCCGGACGGCGCGCCGCAGCTCCCGGCGGGCTGCGCTTCACCGAGCGGCAGCTGTACTACGAGACCTGCCGCGTGCTGCGCCCCACGCCCGCACCGCTGCGGCGCCTCGCGCGCACCACGGCCCCGCCGCTGCGGCTGTCCCGTTTCACGGAGGCGCTGCGCGGCAGGGAGCCCGCCGGGCTCCTGCCCGCCGCGCCGACCGGTGGCGCCGGGATCGGCGGGCCTGGCCGGGAACCCGATCTCCACGACTACGGGCTGCAGCGGCTTCTGGTCTGCCAGGACCGCTCCATCGCCCGGATGCTGCTGGCGAACCACGTGCACCTGGAGGCCGCCTGCCCGGTCCTGGACGCCGAGGGCGGTCTGCCGCTCGATCCGCGGCTCGTGGCCGCCCTGGAGCGCGCCGGGGACGCCACCGTGCACGTCCTGCACGACGCGAGCCCTTCGGGGATCGCCCTGCCCGGCCGGGTGCGCAAGGCGCTGGGCGCGGCGCCGGTGCACGTCGTCTCCCTCGGGCTCGTCCCCCGGCACGCCGAGGCGATGCGCCTGGTGTCCGGGCGCGTGCCCCGTCCCGTGCCGCCGCTCGGGCCGCTGCCGCCGGGCCTGCGGCCGCGTGAGGCCGAGTGGCTCGCCGCGGGCCGGTTCGCCGAGGTCGCCGCGGTGCCGCCGGCCCGGCTGCTGCGCGCCGTGCTGCGGATCGCCCGCGGTCCGCGGCCGCCCCGCCACTCCGTCCGGGGCGAACTGCGGGAGCTGCGCGCCTCCGGGTTCATGACCTGGCCCGACGCATGAACGGAAGCGGAACCCGGCCCCGACCCCGAAGCCGACGCGAGGACCGTATGCCCGGACAGCGCCGCAGACCCAAGGACGGAAGAACATGATCCGCCCCCGCGAGATCGGCTACACCGACACCCTGCTCGCCGACCGCAGTGTCCACCGCACCTACGAGGACGGCCGGCAGGAGTGGCGCCGGCGCGGCCGGAACGGGGTGGTGCACTGGCACGACGGCCAGGGCGGCGCCGGGACCGACGAACTGCTGGGCCACCGGATCCTCAAGCGCGCGCTCGCCGACGGCACGGTGACCTACGGGCGCGACATCGGCTACGGCCGGACCCTCTGGGGACGCGGCGACACCCTGACGGTGAACCGGACGTCCTTCGGCGGCCGGATGGGAGCGGCCCTCGTCGGTCTCGGGGTGGCGGGACTGGCGATCACCGCCGCACAGCTCCCGCCGCTCAGCCTCACGCCGGAGGAGGAAGAGGAGCTGCGCCGGCAGGCGCAGAGTTCATCGTCCGGCGGAGGGGCCGACGGCGACGACGGAGGCGGCTGGGACGACGGGGACTGGGACGACGACGGCGGCGGCGGCTGGAGCGACGACGACTTCGGCTGACCGGCCCCGCCCCGCGGCGGGGGCCCGGCGGTCCCTTCGACACCAGTGAGCGGCAACAGGAGAGGAATCCCGCATGGCGCGCTTCTGCGTCTGCCTCGCCCCGGGGAGCGGGCCGGCCGTCGGCCGGTCCGGGCCGGCCGATGCCCACCTCGCGGCCATGGGCGCCGCGCCCGTCGCACCGGGGCTCGCCCTCGTACGCGACGAACCCGGGCGCGCCCAGGGGCCGTTCGACGCCGGCGGAAGGCGCGCCGTCGGCGAGGTCACCCTGCACAACCGCGCCGAGCTCCTCGGCGCCCTCGCCGCCGACCGCGCCCCCGCCCCGCCCGGCACGAGCGACGGCGAACTGCTGCTGCGCTGCTGGGTCCGGCTCGGCGAACGGGGCGTGGCGCTGGCCGAGGGGATGTTCGTGCTCGCCGTCCTCGACGGCGACGACCTCGTCCTGATCCGCGACCACGTCGGCGCGCGCACCCTCTTCTACGCCCGCGCCGCCGGCGCCTGGGCTGCCTCCACCTCCCTGCGGGCCCTGCGCCGCTGGCCCGCGCTGGGCACCCGCATGAACCTGTCCGCCGTGCGTTCCTTCCTCACCTTCGCCTATCTGCCGGGCGACGAGACGCTGCTGGAGGGCGTGCGCGAGGTCCTCCCCGGCCGGGTGCTGCGGCTGGCGGGCGACGGGACCGTGACCGAGACCGTCCACTGGGAGCCCCGGGAACTGCCCGGCGCTTCCGGCGATCCCGTCCTGACCCTGCGCGCCCTCCTCGAGGACGCCACCGCGCGGCGGCTGCCCGAGGCGGAGGCCGTCGGCGTCCTGCTCTCCGGCGGGATCGACAGCTCGCTCGTGACCGCGCTCGCCGCGAAGCTGCACAGCCACCCCGTCCACACCTACTCCATCAGCTTCGGCGGCGAACTCCCCAACGAGCTGGGGTACTCGGGGCTGGTGGCCGCCCACTGCCACACCCGCCACCGGGTGCTGACGGTCTCCGGCGCGGCGGTCGCCGGCCGGCTCGCCGGCACCGCCGCCCTGCTCGACAGCCCGGTCGGGGACCCGCTGACGGTGCCGAACCTGCTGCTGGCGGAGACCGTCGCGGAGGACGGGCTCGGCGTCGTCCTGAACGGCGAGGGCGGCGACCCGGTGTTCGGCGGGCCGAAGAACCTCCCGATGCTCGTACAGGAGATGCACGCCTCCGCCCCGGGGGCGCGCGAGGAGCCCTGGTACGAGGACCGGGCGACCGCCTACCTGCGGTCCTACCGCAAGTGCTGGACGGACCTCCCGGACCTGCTGACCGCCGACGCGCTGTCCGCGCTGGAGTCCGCGCCGCCCCCGCAGCGCTTCGTCGAGCCCTACCTGACCGGCCCCGGCCGGATGACGCACCTGCTCAACCAGCTGCTCCACTGCAACCTGCGCACCAAGGGCGCGCACCACATCCTCACCAAGGTGGAGCGGCTGACCGCCTCGCAGGGCGTCGAGGGCCGTGCCCCGCTCTTCGACCGGCACGTGGTCGACCACGCCTTCGCCACCCCGCCCACGCTCAAGTTGCGGGGCACGGCCGAGAAGTGGGTGCTCAAGGAGGCCGTACGGGACCTGCTGCCCGCCACCGTCGTGGACCGGCCCAAGAGCGGTATGAGGGTCCCCGTGCAGCAGTGGCTCACCGGGCCGCTGCGCGAGCTCGGCGGCGACCTGCTGCTGGGCCGGGCCGCCCGGCGGCGCGGGCTGTTCCGGCCCGACACCGTACGGAGCTGGCTGCGCGGCGAGGGTGCTCTGCTCCCCCGGCAGGGCGGCAAGCTGTGGCTGGTGCTCACGCTGGAGCTGTGGCTGCGGGCGTACGACCTGTGAACGGATCCCCGATGGAGGCGACCGCGCTGTGAACACCGTCCTCGTCGACCCCCGCACCGGCCGAGTCCGGGGCAGCTCCGCCGTGGCGGGCGAGCCCGAGGTGCGCTCCGCGGTCGCGGCGGCCCGCGCGGCCCTGCCCGGCTGGCGCGGGCTCACCCCCAGGGAGCGGTCACGCCGACTGGAGCGGCTGGCCGCGCTGGTGGAGGAGCACGCGGACTCCTACGTCGCGCGGGAGGCCGCCGGGACGGGGAAACCGGACTCCGAGACGGCGGGAGAGGTGGAGCAGGTCGCCGACCTCTTCCGGTTCTTCGCCTCCGCCGTCCGCGCCCAGTCGGCACCGGCCGGCGGGCGGCTGGTCGACGGCCACGAGAGCTGGGTGCGCCGGGAGCCGATCGGCGTGGTCGGTGTCATCGTGCCCTGGAACTACCCGCTGATGATGGCCGCCTGGCGGTGCGCACCCGCCCTGGCCGCGGGGAACACGGTGGTGGCCAAGCCCGCGGAGACCACCCCGGACACCCTGGAACTCCTCGCCGAGCACGCCGCCGAGGCACTCGGTCCCGCCGTGCTCACGGCCGTACCGGGCGACCGGCGGACCGGCCGGCTGCTGGTCGGGGCCGACGTCGACATGGTGGCGTTCACCGGCAGCGCGGCCGCGGGGGCGGACGTGTCGGCGCGCGCCGCGGGGCGCCGGGTCAGTCTCGAACTCGGCGGGAACGCCCCGGTCCTGGTGCTGCCCGACGCGCCCGACGACACCTGGACGCAGTTGGCCCGGGCCTGCACCTACAACGCCGGGCAGAGCTGCGCGGCACCCGCCCGGGTCATCACGTTGCGCGAGAACCACGAGGAGACGGTCGAACGGCTGGTCGCCGCGATGCGGGAACGCCTCGCCGGACGGGACTTCGGCCCGCTCAACAACCCCGACCAGGCGGCCCGTTACGACGGCATCGTCAAGGCCACGGGCGCCGGGCGGAATGTCGCCGCCGGCGTCGCCCCACGGCCCGGCGAGGAGAACGGCTTCTGGCGCCCCGCCCGGATCCTGGCCGACCTCCCCGACGACGACCCGGCCGTGGTGGAGGAGGTCTTCGGCCCGCTGCTCACCGTGCAGCGGGCCGAGGACCTGGACGCGGCCGTGGCCCTGGCCGGCGGAGTCCCGCAGGCCCTGGCGGCGTCCGTGTGGACCCGGGACCTGGCCACCGGCCTGGACCTCGCCGGCCGGCTGGACGCCGGCGAGGTCTGGCTCAACTGCCACCTCGTGCAGACCGCCGAACTCCCGCACGGCGGCCGCGGCGCCTCCGGCCACGGCACGGACCTGAGCACGCTGGCGCTGCACGAGTACCAGCGCCCCAAGACCGTCACGGTCCGGCTGCGCGACGGCGGTTGACCTGCCGTGCCGGGCGCGGTCTAGAAGAAGCCGAGCTTCTTCGGGGAGTAGGAGACCAGGAGGTTCTTGGTCTGCTGGTAGTGGTCGAGCATCATCTTGTGGTTCTCGCGGCCGATGCCCGACTGCTTGTAGCCACCGAAGGCGGCGTGCGCCGGGTAGGCGTGGTAGCAGTTGGTCCAGACGCGGCCCGCCTGGATGGCGCGGCCGGCGCGGTAGGCGGTGCTGCCGTCGCGGGTCCACACACCGGCGCCGAGACCGTACAGGGTGTCGTTGGCGGTGGCGATGGCGTCGTCGAAGTCGCCGAAGGAGGTGACGGCGACGACGGGCCCGAAGATCTCCTCCTGGAAGACGCGCATGCGGTTGTCGCCCTCGAGGATGGTCGGCCGGACGTAGTAGCCGCCCGCCAGTTCGCCGCCCAGCTCGGCGCGTTCGCCGCCGGTGAGGACCTTGGCGCCCTCCTGCTGGCCGATGTCGAAGTAGGAGAGGATCTTCTCCAGCTGGTCGTTGGAGGCCTGGGCGCCGATCATGGTGGAGAGGTCCAGCGGGTGGCCCTGGACGATCTTCTCGGTGCGGGTGACGGCGGCCTCGAGGAAGGCGTTGTAGTGGCCGCCCTGGATCAGCGCGCGGGACGGGCAGGTGCAGACCTCGCCCTGGTTGAGGGCGAACATCGTGAAGCCCTCGAGCGCCTTGTCGTAGAAGTCGTCGTCGGCGCTGGAGACGTCGTCGAAGAAGATGTTGGGGCTCTTGCCGCCCAGCTCCAGGGTGACGGGCTTCAGGTTCTGCGAGGCGTACTGCATGATCAGCCGGCCCGTGGTGGTTTCGCCGGTGAAGGCCACCTTGGCCACGCGCGGGCTGGCGGCGAGCGGCTTGCCGGCCTCGACGCCGAAGCCGTTGACGATGTTGACCACGCCGGGCGGCAGCAGGTCGGCGATCAGGCTCATCCAGAAGTGGATGGAGGCCGGGGTCTGTTCGGCGGGCTTGATGACGACGGCGTTGCCCGCGGCGAGGGCCGGGGCGAGCTTCCACGTCGCCATCAGGATCGGGAAGTTCCAGGGGATGATCTGCGCGACGACGCCCAGCGGCTCGTGGAAGTGGTAGGCGACGGTGTCGTCGTCGATCTCGGCGAGGCTGCCCTCCTGGGCGCGGACGGCGCCCGCGAAGTACCGGAAGTGGTCGATGGCCAGCGGGATGTCGGCGGCGAGGGTCTCCCGGACCGGCTTGCCGTTCTCCCAGCTCTCGGCGACGGCCAGTTCCTCCAGGTGCGCTTCCATCCGGTCCGCGATCTTGTTGAGGATGTTGGCCCGCTCGGTCACCGACGTACGGCCCCAGGCCGGTGCGGCCGCGTGGGCGGCGTCGAGGGCCCGGTCGACGTCCTCGGCGGTGCCGCGGGCGACCTCGGTGAAGGTCTCGCCGGTGACCGGGGTGGGGTTGGCGAAGTACTCGCCGCGGGCGGGCGGCACGTACTCGCCGCCGATCCAGTGGTCGTAGCGGGACTGGTACTTCATGATCGCGTCGTCGGAACCGGGGTTGGCGTACCGGGTCATGGGGCGGCCTCCCATAGCGAGCCGCCCGCTCCGTCGCGGACGGCGGTTGGGGGGACCGTAGGGGGCGCAAGGTTGCAACAGGGTTGCGGCGGAGCGCCACCACGGAACTACACTCGGCAGCACCCCACCCGGTGCCGCCGGGCACCGGTCCGTGCCGACTCCCGGGGACGGCCATGACTGTCACGTACGCGGCGTCCTACGCGGCCTGGCCGCCGGGGACCGATCCGGACCTCCTGCGGCGGGACGTGGCGCGCGCCCACGAGGAGTTCCTGTCGACGGGACGCCCGCCGCGGCCGGTGCGCGACGTCGTGCGCGACTCCTGGCAGCGCTCGCTCAGGGGCGGCGTGGACCCGGAGGCCGACGGGCCCCGCTCCCCCGGGCTCGGCGCCGCGGAACTGCGGGACTACCGGCGGCAGCATCCGATGGCGGCCGTGCTGCCCGTCGTACGCAGCCTGCTCGTCGAACCGGCGCAGGACAGCGACCAGTTGGTGGCGGTCGGCGACGAGCACGCGCGGCTGCTGTGGGTCGAGGGCACCCCGGGGCTGGCGGCGCGGGCCGAGCGGATCGGCTTCGTCGAGGGCGCGGAGTGGGCGGAGGCTGCGGCCGGCACCAACGCGCCCGGCACCGCGGTCGCGCTCGGGCGGCCCCTGCAGATCTACGCGGGCGAGCACTTCATCCGCCCGGTGCACCCGTGGAGCTGCTCGGCGGCCCCGGTCCGCGACCCGGACACCGGCGCGGTGATCGGCGTGCTCGACCTGACCGGCGGCGACCACATCGCGGCGCCGCACGCCCTGGCGCTGGTACGGGCCACCGTGGCGGCGGCGGAGGCCGAGCTGCGGCTGCTGCGCCTGCGCGGCGTGCTCCCGGCCGCACCGGCACCGGGGACTCCGGGCGCCTTGGGACCTCCGGGCGCCTCGGGGGCAGGGGCCCGCCTGGAGGTGCTGGCGCGCGACCGGGCACGGCTGACCTCCCCGTACGGGACGGTGGAACTCAGTCCGCGGCATTCCGAGATCGTCTTCCTGCTGGCCCGGCACCCGCGGGGCTTCGGCGCCGACGCGCTCGCGGCGCGACTGCACGAGCACGAGTCGGCGCGGGTCACCATGCGCGCCGAGATGTCGCGGCTGCGCAGGCTGCTCGGCCCGCAGGTCCTCGGCTCGCGCCCGTACCGGCTGCTGCTGCCGGCCGCCACGGACGCGGACGAGGTCCGCGCCCTCCTCGCGCGCGGCGCGCACCGCAGGGCCCTGGCCCGCTACCCCGGGGCAATGCTGCCCGGCTCGGACGCCCCGGCCATCGTCGACGCGCGCGAGGAACTCGACTGGGCGCTGCGCCGCGCCCTGCGCGACCGCGGCGACGCCCGGCTGCTGCTCGACTGGCTGGACCGGCCCGGCAACCACGACGACGTCGAACTGCTGCGGGCGGCGCTGCGCGCGCTGCCCCGCGAGTCGCCGCGGGGTCCCGTGCTGCGGGCCCTGCTCGACCGTGCCCGGCGGTGACCTGGCGGGACCCTCCGGGCACACTGGTGGCGTGGATGATCCGAACTTCGCGCACGTGAGCGCCGCGTCCCGGCTGGCCGACCCGGCCGAGGGCATCGGCATGGACGAACTGGGCCTGGCGGCCCGCAACCACGCGCTGCCACTGGAGGCCCTGCGCTACGACGTCACACCACCCGGGCTGCACTACGTGCTGGTCCACTTCGACATCCCGCCGGCCGACGCCGCGACGTGGCGGCTCACCGTCGGCGGCAAGGTCCGCACCCCGCTGGAACTGTCCGTGGACGACCTGCGCCGCTATCCGGCGGTCACGCACCGGGTCACCATGGAGTGCGCCGGCAACGGCCGGGCCGGACTGACCCCGCGCCCGGTCAGCCAGCCCTGGCTGAACGAGGCGGTCGGCACGGCCGACTGGACGGGTGTGCCGCTGCGCACACTGCTGCGGGAGGCGGGCGTGGAACCCGAGGCCGTCGAGGCGGTCTTCACCGGCGCCGACCACGGCGTGGAGCGGGGGGTCGAGCAGGACTACCAGCGCTCGCTCACGGTCGCCGACGCCACGGCCGAGGACCCCGAGGTCCTGGTGGCGTACGCCATGAACGGCGCGCCCCTCCCGCCGCAGCACGGTCACCCCGTCCGCCTGGTCGTCCCCGGCTGGTACGGCATGGCCCACGTGAAGTGGCTGCGCGACATCACGCTCACGGACACCCCGTTCACCGGTTTCCAGCAGGCCGTGGCGTACCGCATCCGGCAGGAGCCCGACGAACCCGGCGAGCCGGTGACCCGCATCGCGCCGCGCGCGCTCATGGTGCCGCCCGGCTTCCCCGACTTCATGACGCGCACCCGGGTCGTGCGGCCGGGACCGCAGCGTCTGGAGGGCCGGGCGTGGTCCGGCCGGGCGCCCGTCGCCGGCGTCGAGACGAGCACGGACGGCGGCCGCACCTGGCACGCGGCCGAAATGGACGACGCGGGCCACCCCTGGGCGTGGCGGCACTGGCACGCGACCTGGGACGCCACGCCCGGCCACCACGTGCTCAGCGTCCGCGCCACCGACGCGGAGGGCCACACCCAGCCGCTGGAACAGCCCTGGAACCGCGGCGGCTTCGCGAACAACCTCGTCCAGCACGTCCCGGTGGTCTGCCTGGCGGCCGGCGCCTGAGGTCCGCGCGCCACGAGGTCGCCCGTCGAAGGCGAGCCAGTCGACGGCGTCGTGGGGCAGGGGGCCAGAGTGAGCTGCGCGAGCGCGGTGCGCACCGCCCGCCCCGCGGCCCCCGCCCCGGCGGGCGAGGACCGGGAGCGGAACGACGGCGGTCAGCCCTGCGCCCCCGGTGCGCGGACCAGCAGGAACAGGGTGCGGCGGCGGTGGCTGAAGCCGATCGACTCGTAGAGCCGCACCGCGTTGGTGTTGCTCGCGGCGGCGTGCAGCAGCGGGGTGTCGCCGCGCTCCTTGATGCCCGCGGCGACGGCGCTCACCAGCCGGGTCGCCAGACCGCGGCCGCGGTGGTCCGGGTCGGTGCACACGGCGCTGATCTCCGTCCAGCCGGGCGGCTGGATGCGCTCCCCGGCCATGGCGATCAGCCGGCCGTTCTCCCGGATGCCCAGGTACGTGCCGAGTTCGAGGGTCCTCGGCAGGAAGGGTCCCGGCCGCGTGCGGGCGACCAGGTCCATGACGTCGTCGACGTCGCCCGCGCCGAGCCGTACGGCCTCCGGGGCGTGTTCGGCGCGGAGTGCGGTGTCGACCATCTGCACGCCCTCGCCGCCCTCCACGACCTCCCAGTCGCCGGGGACCACCGGTGCGCCGGTGACCAGGGCGGTGCCGCCGGGGCCCAGCAGCTTGGCCAGATCGGCCCAGGCGGCGGGGTCGGCCGGGTCGGCCAGGCCGGCGAAGAGGGACACGTCGGACCGGTAGCGGGCGGCACGTCCGCAGACCTCGGCGAAGCGGGCGTGCGTGCCGATGAGGGTGCCCCACACGGGGTTGTCCAGTGCGGGAACGCCGTCCCGGGCGGGCTCGCCCTCGGGCTCAGCGGGATGGGCGTGATCAACGATGGTGGACATGGGTGGTGCGGGTCTCCGTCCATCGGGGGGCCGGCGCTGTCCTGTGGATCAACACCGCCGTGCCCGCGCGCAATCCCGCCAGAGGCCGGATTTCTCGCTCCGGGCGCTGGTGCCCCTGTGGCACCGGCCGGGTTGCGCGGCACGGTCGGCGTAATAGCGTGGCCGGGAGGCGGGGGTCGCGCTACAAGGGAGATGGCGCATGGCCACACTGGTCGCCGTCAGCGTCGGCAAGCCCAAGAACGTGCCGTGGCAGGGCCGGACGACGTACACGGGTGTCTGGAAGGACCCGGTGTCGGGTCCGCGCATGGTCCGGCGGCTCAACATCGACGGCGACGGGCAGGGGGACCTCGGCGGGCACGGCGGCGAGCAGCGCGCGGTGCTGGTGTACCAGCTGGACTCGTACCGTCACTGGCAGCGGGAGCTCGGCCGGGACGACTTCACCTTCGGCCAGTTCGGCGAGAACTTCACCGTGGACGGGCTGCCGGACGACGAGGTGTGCATCGGCGACCGGTACCGCATCGGCGGCGCCGTCTTCGAGGTCACGCAGCCGCGGGTGACCTGCTACCGGGTCGGGATGCGCATGGCGGAGCCCCGGATGGCCGCACTGCTGGTGGCCCACCGGCGCCCCGGCTTCTACTTCCGGGTGCTGGAGGAGGGCGAGGTCACCGCGGGCGACGAGATCGTCAAGCTCGGGACCGGGCCGGAGGCCATGACCGTCGCCGAGATCGACGCGCTGCTGTACCTGCCCGGGCACGCCCGCGACCAGGTCGAGCGTGCCCTGCGCATCCCCGCGCTGAGCCCGGGGTGGCAGGCGTCGATGCGGGCGCTGCTCGACAGCCCGGCGGGGGAGGGCGGCAGCGCCGGCAACCCCGGGCTGACGGGTGCGGCGGCCCCTCCCCCGGCGTGGCCGGGCTTCCGCCCGCTGCGGGTGGCCCGCGTGCGGGACGAGAGCAGCAGCATCTTCTCGCTGACCCTGGCCGCGCAGGACGGCAGCCCGCTGCCGGCCGGGATGCCGGGCCAGTTCCTCACCGTCCGGATGCGGCCCGAACCCGACGGGCCCCCGCTGATCCGCACCTACTCCCTGTCCGGGCGGCCCGGCGCGGCCGAGTACCGCATCAGCGTCAAGCAGGAGCCGCACGGCGCGGGCAGCGGCTACCTGCGGCGGCACGTACGGGAGGGCGACCTGCTGGACGTCGCCGCGCCGCGCGGCACCTTCGTCCTCGGGGAGGGCGACTCGCCGGTGGTGCTGCTGTCCGCGGGGGTGGGCGCCACACCGGTGATGGCGATGCTGTACGCGCTGGCCGACGCCTGCGGCCGGCGCGAGGTGTGGTGGCTGCACGTGGCGCGCGACGGGGAGAGCCATCCGTTCGCCGCGGAGTCCCGGGCCCTGGTGGGGCGGCTGGCCGGTGCGCACGCCTACATCGCGTACAGCAGGCCGCGGGAGAGCGACCGCGCGGGCGCGGACTACACCGGGGCCGGCCGGCTGGACGCCGCCCGCATCGCCGCGCTGGACCTGCCGCCCGACGCGGACGCCTACGTCTGCGGGCCGCCGGCCTTCATGGACGACATGGCGGAGGCGCTGGCCGCGGGAGGACTGGCCGAGGACCGCATCCACCGGGAGACCTTCGGCGCGCTGTCCTCGATCAACCCGGGCGTGGTCGGCGCGACGGCCCGCACCCCGCATCCGCCCGCCGCGCCGCCCGGCGAGCCGACCGGGCCGTCGGTGTCCTTCGCCCGCAGCGGCGTCAGCGTCCCGTGGCACCCGGCGTACGGCTCGCTCCTCGAACTCGCCGAGGCGTGCGACGTGCCGACCCGCTGGTCGTGCCGCACCGGGGTCTGCCACACCTGCGAGACCCCGGTCCTGACCGGCGGCGTCGGCTACGCCCCCGAACCCGTCGACGAACCCGCCGCGGGCAACGCCCTCATCTGCTGCTCACAGCCGCGCACCGACCTGGTGCTGGATCTGTAGGACACCCCGCCCCGCAGCCCCGAATCCGCGTTGACGTGCGCGTTCGCATGCCACACAGTGGTGCGGCCCCGACCGGGGCGCATGAATTCAGGGGCGGGACACATGACGACGACGGACGAGTACCTGGGCCTTTGCGCCGACCTCCACGCCGCGGGCGGATACGCGGCGGTGCGCAGGACCGCCCGGGAGGGGCTGCGGCAGGACCCCACGTCCGCCGACCTCCACTGCTGGCTGGCGCTCGGGCACGTCGGCGAGGACGAGGACGACCACGACGACGAGGCGGAGAAGGCCTTCCGGGCGGGACTGGAACTCGCCCCGGACCACCCCGGACTGCTCGCCGGGTACGCCGAGTTCTGCCTCGCCGCCGACGCGTTCGAGTACCCCGGGCGGGCCGCCCGCGCGCGGACCCTCCTCGAACGACTCGAGCGCCTCGCACCCGGCTCCCCGGAGGCCGAACACGCCCAGGCAGCGCTGCGGTGGTCACAGCGCTCGTGGTGGGAGGACGTCCGCATGCAGGCGGCGGCCGCCCAGCTGGAGCAGGGCAGCGCCCGGGCGCAGAGCGACGACCTCGCGTACGCCCTGCGCGACAGCACGGCAGAGGAGGCCCGGCACCGCGCCGAGGCATGGTTGCGGGGCCGGCCGGAGGACCACCGGGCCGCCGTGCTGGCGGCCACGCTCGCCGAACTGTCCGGCCCGGCGAGGGCGCCCCTGCGACTGCTCGCCCGTCACCGGGCACCTGCCTGGGCAGCCGCCGCCGTCCTCGCCTACGGCACGAACGCGCTGCTGCGCTCGCTGGACCTCGCCCACGGGCTGGTCGTGTGGGGCTGGGCGTGGCTCCTGCCGGTCTTCGTCCTCGACCGCAGGCTCTCCGCCGCGCGCCGCCGCGCCCAGGAGCAGGTGGTGGCCCGGATGGAGACGCGCCTGACCCCCGCTCCCGCCCCCGGCGACTGACGCCGCCACCGGTAGTCGACCAGGGGGCCGCGGACTGCGCGCTGCGCGAGGCCCTGTGCGGCCAGGGCCACGAGCGGCCCGAACACGCCGCCGGGCCGCCACGCCGCCCCGGGCGTTCAGCCGCGGACGGCGGGCTGCGGGAGGTCCTGGACCTCCAGGGCCATGAGCTGGTCCGCGGTGGGGTCGTCGAGTTCGGCGACGCGCTGCGCCTGCCGTTCGGTCATCTCCTGGAACATCTGGCGCGCGGAACGGCCGTTGCCGAAGCCCTCGCCGCGCGGGAGCACCTCGAACAGGCGGGTGAGCTCCTCGCGGGCGGTGGGGGTGAGTTCGTACTGGTGCTCCGCGGCCTGGTACTCGACGATCGAGACCAGTTCGTCCGCCGCGTAGTCCTCGAAGAGGAGCGTGCGGCCGAAGCGGGAGGACAGGCCCGGGTTGGAGCTGATGAAGCGGTCCATGTCGCCGGGGTAGCCGGCCGCGATCACGACGACGTCGTCGCGGTGGTCCTCCATGAGCTTGACCAGGGTGGCGACGGCCTCCGTGCCGAAGTCGTTGCCGGCTCCGACGGGGGCGAGGCTGTAGGCCTCGTCGATGAAGAGCACACCGCCCAGGGCGCGGTTGAACGCGGCGGTGGTCTTGGGGCCGGTGTGGCCGACGTACTCGCCGACCAGGGCCGTACGGTCGACCTCCACCAGGTGGCCCTCGCGCAGCAGTCCGAGGGCCTTCAGGAGTCTGCCGTAGAGACGGGCCACGGTGGTCTTGCCTGTGCCTGGGTTGCCCGCGAAGATCAGGTGCCGGCTGAGCGGCGGGGCGGGCAGTCCGGCCTCCTCGCGGCGGCGGACGGTCTGCATCAGCTTCACCAGCGAGCCGACGTCGTGCTTCACACGGTCGAGGCCTACGAGGGCGTTGAGCTCGCCCAGCAGGTCCTCCAGGCTCTCCTCGGGCACGTCCGGGTCGTCGGTGCCGGCCGCGGGCCGCGTGCCGACGGGCGGCGGTGCGGTGGGAGCGCCCGGGGCGGAGGGCGCCGCCGGGGCGGGCGCGGGCCCCCCGGCGGTCAGCGGGACGCCGTCGGCGGTGCAGTCGTCCAGTTCCGGTGCCGCGCCCTCGTCGGTGCCGAGCGCGTCCGCGCAGTCGCGGATCCGGCAGTGCCGGAAGACGGGATCCGCGCCGGTGCCCACATGGAGCGCCGGGAAGCCCGAGCCGGACACCTCGACGGAGGTGAAGGTGCCGGTGGCGCCCTCGGCGAGGAAGACGCCGTTCTTGGCGGGCCGGTCGATGCGCAGGTCCGCGACCGTGGCGCGGGCTCCGGTCCACACGACGACGCCGGAGCCGGCGCAGTCCTCCACCGATCCGCCGCTGATGGTGGCCTCGGCGCCCTTGTCGACGACGACGCCCGCCGCGGCCGCCCCGGTGATCCGGATGCCGGTGAGGACCGCGGTGCCGCCGGTCGCGACCTGCACCCCGATGTCCCTGGTGCCGGTGACCGTGGTGTGCTCGACCCGGCTCTCGGAGGTCGAGCCGACACCTATGCCCGTCGCCACCTCGTCGATGCGGCAGCCGGTGACCGTCGCCACCGCCTGCTCGGCCACGGCGACGCCGGTCATGGCGACGTTCCTGATCCCGCAGTCCGCGAGTTCGAGACGGGCCTCGCCCGCCGCGTGGACGCCGTGCTCGGCCCCGTCGCGGACGAGGCAGTCGGTCAGCCGTCCGGTGGCGGTGCCGGAAAGGTGGACGGCGCTGAAGGCGCTGCGGTCGATCCGGCAGTCCGCGAGCCGGGCCTGCGCGGCGCCCGTGACCAGCAGCCCGTTGGCCCCGGCATCGGCGACGGCGCAGCCGTTCGCGTCGAGCACCGCGTTGTCCTGGACCACGACCCCGCTGGCCGACGCCCCGCGGATCCGGCAGTCGGTGAGCTCGGCGCGCGCCGTACCGGTGACGTGCACACCGGCCGCGCCGGGCGACTCGATCCGCAGTTCGCCGGCCGTGGCCTCGGCGGCCTCCTCCAGCAGCAGCCCGGCCCGTCCGGTGCCGGTCAGCGTGGAGTCGGCGAGCCGCAGGCGTGCGCTGCCGCGCAGCCGGACGCCCGAGCCGGTCGTACGGTCCAGCCGCAGGCGTGCGGCCTCCAACCGGGCCGTGCCGGAGAGCACGACGCCCGTGCCGTCCACGCCGGTGACGCTGGTGTCCTCGGCCCGGGCGCGGACCGCCCCGGTCAGGTGCAGGCCGGCCAGCCGGGCGCGCTCGAGGCGGCAGCGCCGCAGGATCAGGGCGGTCGTCCCGCTCTCCTCGTCCTCCGGGCCGCGGGCCTGGACCCGGCCGCCCTCGACGGCGCAGTCCTCCAGCACCAGCCCGGCACCGGGCGAGACGGCGATCGCGGGGGCCCCGTCGTCGGCGCCCCACACGGTGACGCCGTGCACGGCGCAGTCCGGCCCGTCGACGGTCAGCGCGGGCCGGTCCCCGGGCGGCGCGGCCAGCACGACGCTCCCCCGGCCGTGCTCGGCGGTGAGCACGACGGCGCGGTCCAGCACCACCGCCTCGGTGAAGGTGCCCGGGGCGATCACCACCACGTCACCGGGGGCGGCGGCGCGCACCGCGTCGGCGATCCGGTGGAAGGCCCCCCGGCCGCCTTGTCCCTTCGGGGCCACGGTGTGACGCGTCATGTTCCGGATCCTCTACTGCTTCTACTGGGTGCCGGCCGGCGGTACCTGGTACCAGGACGGGTTGATGCTCGCACGGTACGCACCGGTCAGGTAAACCGACTGGATCGACTTCTCGAAGATCTTGAAGGGTAGCTGGATCCAGAAGTCCGCGAAGCCCTGACGGTGGAAGAGCCGGCTGCCGCCGCCCAGCACGAGGACGTTCTTGACCAGGGCGGTGGAGGCGGACGTGGTGAGCGCCGCCATGGCGTTGATGCCGCCGTCCAGCCACGCGTCGTCACCCTTGAGGTGATGCGTGGTGCCGTTGGCGTCGCTCACGCCCCACACGGCGGCGTTCATGGCGCCGTTGAACCATCCCGAGATCACGCTGGTGCCCGCGCTGAAGGCGAAGTCGTAGATGCCGCCGCGCCAGCGGGTGGGCGTCTCGTTCCCGGCCCACTCGTTGGTCCAGGTCTTGTCGTGGTTGAACGGCCGGCGCTGCGCGTGCTTGCCGCCGTCGACGTTGGCCAGGGTCGACTTGAGGTTGCCGAGGTTCCGGAGCCCGGGAATCCGGTTCTCGTGCACCGCGATGCCGAAACCGGTCTTGACGCCCGAGGACACGGCGGCGTTGGCGAACGCCTTCAGCACGTCGTCCCCGGTGAACTTCTTGTGCTGGGCGGCGTCGACGATCGCGTTCACCACCAGGTTGGCGGCGAACTCCAGGACGAACTCCTGGCCGAACTCCACGGCGGCCTTGTACGCCACGGTCCGCCAGTACGGTTCGTACCGGGCCTCGCGCAGCGCCGCACCGGCGCCGTCGGGGACCACCGTGCCGGACCACGGCATGCGCTGCGCCTCGCGGATCCGGCGCCCCCAGCCGCGGATCTCGGTCAGTGCCCCGCGGTAGTCGTACTCGTTGCCGACCAGCCTCATCTGGCCGAGCGGACCGCGCTCCCAGACCAGACCGCTGTCGGTGCGCTGGGCGACGAGCCCGCCGTCGGCGTCGTAGCGGTTCCACTGGCCGCGCCAGGCGTCCGTCTCCAGGTAGCCGGTGACGGTTCCGTCGGCGCCCCTCACGGCCTGGCGCTCGCGGACGACGGACTCGTGGTCGAACTCCTTCCAGACCGAGTGCGGGGTCGCTACCGCCGGGTCGTACTCGCGCACCCGCAGCGGACCGCCGAGGCCCACGGGGACCTCGCGGAGCCTGACGGTGGCGCCTTGGGTGCCGGGCAGCGGCCGCAGCTCGTCACGGAAGTGCCGCGCGCCGCGCGACCACTGGTCCTGCCACGACGTGCCGTTCCACCAGCTGCGCACCTGCCGGCCGGGCCCGGGGTCGATCCCGCGCCCGGTCCGGTCGTACGCGGCCGTCAGCCAGCCGTTGCCGTCGGCCGGGTCGCGCCAGGCCTGCACGTAGCGGCCCTTGTCGAGCATGCGGCGCTCGCGGACCAGCCGGCCGCCCGCGTCGCGGTCGCGGAAGGAATCGTCCCAGGACAGCTTCGGGTCGCTGGAGCCGCGGAAGAACTTGCGGGTGCCGGACGCGCCGAGCGGGGTGCCTTCGGCGTCCACCTCGCGCCACGTCCACTTCGCGGAGTCCGTCTTCCCCACACCCTCGATGAAGCTGTTCACGGTGCCGTCGGGGTTCGGCTGCCGCATCCCGGTGAGGTTGCCGTGCGCGTCACGGGTGACCCAGGTGCCGTGGCCGGCGGCGGCGTCCACGGCCCGCGGGGTGGTGTACTCGCGCACCACCCCGCCGGGGAGGCCCTCGCGGACGACGTGGACGCCCGCGGCGTCGCGGTACTCGTCCCGCCACAGCAGGCCGGTGGCCGCCGGGTCCTGCGGCACGCGGTAACCCCGCGACTGCCCGGCCTCCCACGGCTGGTGCCCCGCGGCCGCGGGTGCGTGGTCGGGACGTGCGGCGTGGTCGCCGACCTTGAGGGCCGTGCCGTCGTGCAGCTTGGTCGTCAGGCGCGCGAAGCGGCCGTCCGCGGTCAGGTCGAGGACTCCGCCGTCGAGGCCGACGTAGCGCACGCCCGAGGTTCCGGTGCCGGCGCCGATCGGCCGCTTCTCCCAGGTGAACATCTGGTACGCGTTGTCGCCGAGCACATGGGCGTAGGCGCCCTCCGCGTCCCCTGCGCCCGGCAGCAGGCCCCTGCGGACCCAGACGGGCGGACGCTGCTCGCGCCACCGCTCGGTGACCAGCAGGTGGCCGTCGACGACCTCGGCCTTTCCGACCTCCTTGCCGTGCGGGGACTGGCGCTGCCAGGTCCCGTCGGTCCGCCACCCGCCGGGCGCACCGGTGTCCGGCACGATCTTGTGCTCCTCGTACTGCCCCGCGTGCTCCGGCAGCCGGCCCATGCCCCACTTGCGCTGGACGAGGGTCCGCCCGTCGTCGGCGAGGTCGGTCCAGCCGGAGTCGAAGCGGTCCGGGGTCCGCGGGCCCTCGGCGAGCTCCTTGCCGGCGCCGTCGTAGCGGTGCCAGCGCAGGTCGCCGTTCCCGTCCCGCAGCGCCAGCGTGTGGCCCGTGCCGTTGGTGTGCTTCTGCAGACCGGCCTGGTACTCGTGGACGACGTCGCCGCGTCCGTCGAGGTCGCGCCAGCCGGTGCCCGCCGTGTCGTACTCACGGATCCCCGAGCCGGAGAGGGCGGCCTCGTCGCCCCAGCGCGCCCAGCTCGTACGGGGGTTGGTACGGCCGAACGCGATGGTGTCCGTGCGGCGGAAGGAGTCGAGGAGCCCGCCGCCGGGCAGCACCCGGCGTTCGAAGACGGGAACCGGAGCCCCCGTCGCGCTGAGCAGCACCACCCTGCCGTTCGCGACGCCCGTCAGATCCGCAGTGCCGTGGTGGAACACCCCCCGGGGGGCGCCGTCGGCGCCTCCGGTGCGGGCCCACGTGCTGCTCCCGTGGTCCAAGACGTACTGGTACGGGGTCGTCCTGCCCTTGTCGAGGACGTTGAAGCCCTGACGGACGACCACGCCGTCCGGGTCCAGCTCCAGGAACTCCCCGCGGCGCGGGCCGCCGGGCAGCGTGCACTCGATCCGCACGCCGCCCGCCGGCTGCCCGGTGGCGTTCCAGTGCCGGATGGTGTTGCCCGCGGGGTCCTCCAGCCAGTGCGCGCCGTTCGGCTCGTCCGCGCTGGGCGCCCGCGTGACGAGGACGCGCCCGCCCGCCTCGTCCGGCAGCGGGGTGCCGTGGGCGGTCAGGGCGCCGTCCTCGTCGTGGCGGGCGAAGGAACCGTCTGCCGCGGTCACCTGCCGTGTGCCGCCGGGCAGCGGGGTGACCTCCTGGACCAGTTCCCCGGTCGTGCCGTGGAACACCTGGTGGCCGTTGCCGGGCCGGGCGATCTCGATGTGGCCGTTCCCGTGGACCGTGACGGCCCGCTGGGCGTCGGGCGCGAACGCCTCGTCCAGCCACCGCTGTCCCCCGCCCGCCGCACGGTCCAGGTGGCCCGCCGGTACGCCGCCGCGGCCGGTGAGGCGCAGGCCGTCACCGGTGAAGGCGCCGTCGGGGGCGAACGTCCGGTAGCCGGTGGCGTGGGTCACGCGGAAACCGCCGTTGCCCGGCAGTGCCCGGACCCGCTCGGGCAGGGCGGCGCCCGTGGCGTCGGTGAGCCGGTGGCCGCCCGCCGCGTCCGGGACGACGATGCGGTCGCGGGGCGTACCGGCCACCGGGCCGGCGAGCGCCGTGCCGGTCTCGACGTGCCGGCCCTGGACGTCGTGGAGCACGGACCGACCCGTGGTGTCGTCGAACGTGCGGAACCGGCCGCCGCCGACGTCCGTCACACGCTCGGTGAGCGACCGGCCCAGGCCGTCCGTGAGACGCACACCGCCGGCGCCGTCCGCGACCACGACCCTGGCCCCGCGGGCCCCGTCCGCCGGGTCCGCGAGGGCGGTCCCGGCGTCCTGCCAGCGGCCGTCCGGGGTGTGGCGGGACGTGGCGCCGGTCCCGTCGTCGATGATCCGGAAACCGGCGTCCCCGGGAAGGACGGTGACGTCGCCGCGCTGCGGGACGCCGTGGGCGTTCGTCAGCGTGTGGGTGCCCGCACCGTCGCGGGCCAGGAACAGGTCACCGCGTCCGCCGTCCGCGCCGGTGAGCGACAGCCCGCTCTCCTGGAGCCGTCCGGCCCCGTCGTGGCGCACGGACGCACCACTGACGTCGTCCGTGATCCGGAACCCGGCGCCGTCCTCCAGGGGGGTCACCGTGCGGGGCACGTCGCGCCCCTGGACGTCGGTGACGCGGGTGGTGCCGTCCTCACGCACCAGCACGAGGTCTCCCTCGGCCGGCGTCCCGTCCGCCCCGCGCAGCCGCAGGCCCCCGTCGACCGGGTGGCCGCCGGTGCGGTGGCGTGTGGTCTCGCCGGTACGGGTATCGGTGACGCGGACCGTCCCGTCCTCCAGCGGTTCCGCGAGGTGGTGCTCGGCGTCCGGGCCGGCGAGGCGGGCCGCCGCGGGGCGGCCGTGACCGTTCAGATCGGTGTGCAGCCGCAGGCCGTTCGGGTCTCCGGCGGCGTTCCGGAGCGGCGCCTCCTGGGCGGTCCTGATGCCCGACTCGTTGTACCGGGCCACCGTGTCCGACGCGGTGTGCCGCACGTCGAACCCGCCGTCACGGAAAACGACCGTCCGGCCCTCGTCGGGCTCGAACCCGCGACCGAGGACGCGGTGGGTCACGCTGCCGTCGCCGGCCGCGATGCGCTCGATGACCAGCCCGTTGACGCCCTCGACGCCGGAGTCGCTCAACTCGACCCGGGTGACGCTCCCCGCGGAGCCCTCGGGCAGGTCGCTCGACGTGCCGGCGCCGGGGGTCGCGTCGCGCCCCGCGGCGGCCGGGGCGGGGGCCGACGCTGCCGGGACGTCGTTCCCCGCGAGCAGGCGCAGGGCGCCGGCCTGACGTTCGGTGCCGGTGAGCGCGTCCTGGAGCCGCACGCGGGTCGCCTGCGTGAGGTCGTCGCCCGCCAGGACGGCACGGACGCGGGTCGCCAGGTCGTCCAGGGCGGCCACGCCGCCGCCGTGGCCCGTACCGAACGCGGCGCGCTCCTGCAGCAACCGGTAGGCGCCGCTCTCGGCCCGGACCTGGACCAGCATGCGCTCGACGCCGGCGACACCCGGTGCGCCACGGTGGGCGGTGAGGAAGTCGTCGGCGGCCGCGGTCAGTTCGTCGAGCGCCGAGATCCGCCCGGCGAGGTCCGTTCCGTGCACGTCGTGCAGCTCGGACAACCGGCGTTCGACGGCGTCGATCGCCGCACCGGAGCCGGACGTCTGCGCCTTGAAGACGGCCGGGTCGAGCAGGTCGAGTTCGCCGGCGCCGCTGCCGCCGGCCGCGATCACGTCGTCCGAGGCGGCGGGGAGGTGCGGCACGTGGACGTGGTCGTGGCTCGCGACCTGGCCGTGGATGAGGTCCAGGTAACGCGGGCGCAGCCCGCCCTGGGACAGGCCCTCCGGGGCGGCGTTGTGGTAGTTGCCCATCAGACTGCCGTCGACCTCGGGCCGGTGTCCGGCCGTGGTGTCCCGGTACTCGTCCCGCAGACCCAGCTGATGGCCCAACTCGTGCGCCAGATCCTGCTCGGTCGCGTCGATCCGCCACTGATGCTGGTTCATCGCACCACGCGAACCACCCACGTTCACGTTCAGATGCGCGTCGGACGCGTTCCCGGTGACCCGTTCCAACGTGACGTGCAGAACACTCTCATCGCGCAGCACCGCACCAGGACGGTTGAATACCCGCTCCACACCCGACACCGCACGGTCCCACAACGCGTCCACCTCAGTCGGCGACAACCCGTCCGCCGCCAACCGCACCCGCACCGTCAGATCCGTGACCGAGTGGTCCCCCAACTCGAACGTACGGACGTCATAGCCCGCGCGCACCTCGTACCGCGGAGCATGAGCACCGCCACCCCGAGGCGTCGACACCGGATCCACCCACGAGTGCTTCACCGTGTTCGGCGCCGCCGCACCACGCGCCGCGTCCCAACCCGCGTCCAGCGTCAGATCCACCCGCCCCGCACCCGCGGCGTGCATGAGGTCGTCGACCGACCCCGCCGGCCCGGACACCGTCCGCGGCGAAACCTGAGAGGGCTTGTCCAGAACCGGGAACGACCTGTCCCCGCTCTCCCAGCGCACCGTCACGGTCTCCGTGGCGGAGCCGTGGACGACGGTCCGCCGCACGTCCTGCTGAAGCCGCTTGAGCGTGTCCAGCAGTTCGCCCGGCGGGAAACGCCTGTCGAGCCCGTCGAGCAGGCTGTCCTTCGAAACCCCGAGCTCGTCCGCCAGGTTCTGGAGGTGACCGGGATTGTTCTTCCAGCCCGGCGTGGCGTTGCTCGGCCCCACGTGGACGGAGTTGTCCGCGGTCAGGATGGACGGACCGTGCAGGTCGATCAGATCCTGGGCGGCCTTCGAACGCGCGGTCAGGTGGAAGTCGCTCCCCTTGATCGTGACCGACGACCCGCCCGCCACCCGCGTCTCATGACTCGAGGTGAGGACCACGTTCACGTGGACGGCCACCTCCGCTTCCGTCCCACCGTCCACGACCTTGACCACGATCGGGCGGGAGATGAGGTTGTTGCCGCCGTTGTTGCGGGTCTTCAGGCCGAACTCGAAGCCGCCGAGCGTGCGACGCGCGTCCTCGGGCCTCCCACCGCCCCTGCCGATGACGACGTCCAGCACCCCGTCCCCGGTCAGCCGCGTGGCGCCCGGGGCGGCCGCCGAGACGGACAGCGGCAGGTGCTTGTTGATACCGGTGACCAGGGCGTTCCGGGTGTCCATGGCCATGCCGACCAGCTGCTTGAAAGCGCCGTCGGAGCCCTTGGCGGCATTGAGCACCGCCTTCCATTCCACTGACCGGGCGGCACCGAGTTCCCTCGCGTCCAGCTTCGCGAGGGTGGTGATGCCGTCCGCCTTGATGTCGTGGAAGGCGATGGCGGCCAGGTTCTTCCCGGCGTTCGCGTCCTTCACGAGCACGTTCGGGTGGTGCAGCGTGAGGAAGTGCTCCATCTGCTCGGTCCAGATCTTCCGGTTCGCATGGCTCTGCGTGAGACCCGTGAGGAGCGACTGCGGGTCATCGCCCACTTCCAGGGCGATGCGCTCGCCGTCGGTGACCAGGGCCAGGTTCGAATCGAACACGACGGCCTTGTTCTCCTGTCCCGGCCACAGGTGGCGGCGGTTCTTGACGAGGCTGTCGAGGAGACGCTCCCCCTCTCTGGCCTCGTAACTGACGGTCCTTCCGGAGACCTCACCGAACCGGATGTCCTTCTCCAGGCCGTGGTTCGGGTCGACACGGACGAACGTATTGGGCTCGGGGAAGTAGATCGCCCGCGCGTCGGTCTTCGCCATCGCGTCGCGCACGGCCAGGTCGAGGTCGGCGGCGTTCTTCGCGGCACCCCCGGGGAGGGTGTAACCGCCACTCACCATCTCGGGAGCGAACCCGTCGTTCTGCGCGCTCAACAACTCGATCTTCGCGGCGGCACGCTCGAAGAGCGGCTTCCCGCCGACGACCATGTTCTTGACGTCGGCGTCGCCGACGTGCACGTACACCTCGCCCTCGGCATTCAGTTTGACCTTCTTCAGCATGCCGCGGGTGAGATCGTCCCGAATCACCGCCTCGCGGAGCGCGCCGTACGGGATCTCCTTCTGGGCGCCGGCCTCCACCAGCTTGGAGTTGGGCTGCTTCCAGGTGAAGCCGGTGACGGAGACTTCGAAGTTGCCCTCCTTCTCCCACTGCTGGGCGAACTTCCGCACCGCGTCGGTGATCTCGGCTTCCTTGCCGACGCGTCCGTTCACACCGATGACGAGGCCCAGCCGCTCGCCCAGGACCGACTCGTCGGTGAACGCCGTCCCGTACGTCTTCGCCAGGGTGAGCAGATCCGTGTCCGGGGTCGCGATGACCGTGGCGACGAAACGGGTCCCCTCGCCGCCCTGGAGCGAGCCCTTGGCCGCACCGTCGTACTGGGCCACCGGATTCAACCGGTAATTCTTGGCGATGTCGTTGAAGTCCTCGCTGAAGCGCACGGCCTCCGTCCGCTGCGTGAACGACGTCGGCACGGGTCCCAACTGCGAGGTACTCGGCTTGGCCTTGTTCTTGCCGGGTGCGTGGGGAGCGATTCCGTCGACCGCGTCGACGTCGACGTGGGGCACGTGGACGTGGTCGTGGCCGGCGACCTGGGTGTGGATGAGGTCCAGGTAGCGGGAGCGCAGACCACCCTGGGACAGACCCTCGGGTGCGGCGTTGTGGTAGTTGCCCATCAGACTGCCGTCCACCTCGGGGCGATGCCCCGCGGTGGTGTCCCGGTACTCGTCCCTCAGGCCCAGCTGATGGCCCAGCTCGTGTGCGAGGTCCTGCTCGGTGGCGTCGATCCGCCACTGGTGCTGGTTCATCGCCCCCTGCGGCCGGCCCACGTTCACGTTCAGATGCGCGTCGGACGCGTTCCCGGTGACCCGCTCCAACGTGACGTGCAAAACACTCTCATCGCGCAGCACCGCACCAGGACGGTTGAACACCCGCTCCACACCCCACACCGCACGGTCCCACAGCGCATCCACCTCGCTGGGCAACAGACCGTCACCGGCCAGCCGCACCTTCACCGTCAGATCCGTGACCGGACGCCCACCCAGCTCGAACCTCCGCACGTCATAGCCCGCGCGAACCTCGTACCGCGGCGCGTGAGCGCCACCGCCCCGAGGCGTCGACACCGGATCCACCCACGAGTGCTTCACCGTGTTCGGCGCCGCCGCACCACGCGCAGCGTCCCAACCCGCGTCCAGCGTCAGATCCACCCGCCCCGCACCCGGAACCGCACCGTGGAAGAAGTCGTCCACCACACCGGCCGGCCCGTCCACCGCCCGCGCGGAGACACCGGTGGACTTGTCCTGCACCGGGAACGACTTGTCGCCCCGGAACTCCACCGTGATGACCTCGGAGGCGGAGGCATGGACGACGGCACGCTCCACGTCCCGCTGGAACAGGGCCACGGTGTCCGGCAGTTCGCCCGGCGGGAAACGCCTGTCGAGCGCCTTGATCAGGCTGTCCCTCGTGATGCCGAGCTCGTCCGCCAGGTTCTGGAGGTGACCGGCCCTGTTGTCCCAGCCGGCCTTGGCGTTGCCCGGCCCCACATGGATCGAGTTGTCCGCCGTCAGAGCGGAGGGTCCGTGCTTGTCGATCAGGTCCTGCGCGGCCTTCGAGCGCGCGGTGAGATGGAAGTCCGTCCCGTTGAGCGTGACCGACGTCCCGTCGAGCCTCCCGCTCGGGGTGACCATCACATTGAGGTGGACGGCCACCTGAACCGTCTTGTCCCCCTCCGTGACCGTCATCAGCACGGGCCGCGAGATGAGGTTCGTGCTCCCCGTGTCGCGGACCTTTCCGAACTCGAAGCCGGCGAGGGTGCGTCGGGAGCCGTCGACGGTGCCCGAACTCGTGATGCTGTCCAGGATCCGGACGGCGTCAGGGGTCAGCCGCCCGCCCGTACCGGCGCCTGCGTGGGCGGCCGTCGACGTACTCGCAGCCGGAGCGGACGGGGAGACGGACTGCGGCAGACGCTTGTTGATGCCGTCAACGAGGGCGTTACGGGTGTCGACGGCCATGTCGAGCAGTTGCCTGACTGCACCCGGGTGGTCGCCGGCCACCTGCTTGAGCGCGTCCGCCTCCGCCGGAAGTGCCTTTCCGAGCTCCTTGCGCGTCATGGTCTTGAGGGCCGTGATGCCGTCCGCCTGGATGTCGTGGAAGGCGATGGCCGCCAGGCTCTTCCCGACGTTCGCGTCCTTCACGAGCACGTCCGGGTGGTGCAGCTTGATGTGGCGCTCGATCTGCTCGGTCCAGGTCTTCGGGTTCGCGTGGCTCTGGGTCAGCCCGCTGAGAATCGCCCGCGGGTCGTCCCCCACCTCCTTGGCGATCCGCCCCCCATCGGTGACGAGTGCGAGACTCGAGTCGAAGACGAAGCCCTGGTTCTCCCGACCCTGCCAGATGTAACCGCGGTTCTTGAGGGAGCTGTCGAGAAGCCGCTCGCCCTCCCTGGCCCCGTAGTTGATGCTGTCGCCCGAGATCTCGCCGAACCGGATGTCCTTCTCCAGGCCGTGGTTCGGGTCGACACGGATGAACGTGTTGGGCTCGGGGAAGTAGATCGCTCGCGTGTCGGTCTTCGCCATCGCGTCGCGCACGGCAAGGTCAAGATCGGCGGCGTTCTTGGCAACACCCCCGGGGAGCGTGTAACCACCACTCACCACCTCGGGGGCGTTGACGTTCTGAACGGTAAGGGCCTCGATCTTCGCGGCGGCACGCTCGAAGAGCGGCTTCCCGCCGACGACCATGCTCATGACGTCGGCGTCACCGACGTGCAGGTACACCTCTCCCCCGGAGTTCAGCTTCAGCTTGTCGAGCATGCCCTCGGTGAGATTGTTGCGGATGACCGCCTCGCGGAGCGCACCATAGGGGACCATCTTCTGGCCGCCGTCCGCCAACAACTGGCGATTGGGCTGCTCCCAGGTGAAACCGGTGACCGAAACCGAGAAGTCGCCCTCCTTCTCCCACTGCTGGGCGAACTTCCGCACCGCATCGGTGATCTCGGCGTCGTTGCCCACCCGTCCGTTCACGCCGATCACGAGCCCCAGCCGCTCGCCGAGGGACTCCTTCCCGAACGCCGTCCCGTACGTCCGCGCAAGCTGCAGCAGATCCGTGTCCGGGGTCGCGATGACCGTGGCGACGAAACGGGTCCCCTCACCGCCCTGGAGCGAGCCCTTGGCCGTGCCGTCGTACTGGGCGAGGGGCTTCAGCGCGTAGTAATCGGCGATCTTCTGGTAACCCTGGGTGAATCGCGTGGCTTCCGGCTGCCGCGTGAGGGTGGCCGGGACGGCCGCCGGCTGTGATGTGCTCGCCTTGACCTTGTTCTTGTCGGGTGCCTGGGGGGCGATCCCGTCGATCGCGTCGACGTCGACGTGCGGCACGTGGACGTGGTCGTGGCTGACCACCTGGGTGTGGATGAGGTCCAGGTAGCGGGGGCGCAGCCCGCCCTGGGACAGGCCCTCCGGGGCGGCGTTGTGGTAGTTGCCCATCAGACTGCCGTCGACCTCGGGCCGGTGTCCGGCCGTGGTGTCCCGGTACTCGTCCCGCAGACCCAGCTGATGGCCCAGCTCGTGCGCCAGATCCTGCTCCGTCGCGTCGATCCGCCACTGATGCTGGTTCATCGCCCCCTGCGGCCTGCCCACGTTCACGTTCAGATGCGCGTCAGAGGCATTCCCGGTGACCCGCTCCAGCGTCACGTGCAGGACGCTCTCATCGCGCAGCACCGCACCTGGACGGTTGAAGACACTCTCCACACCCGACACGGCACGGTCCCACAGCGCGTCCACCTGTGACGGCGACAGACCGTCACCGGCGAGCCGCACCTTCACCGTCAGATCCGTGACGGAACGCCCGCCCACCTCGAAACGGCGCACGTCATAACCGGCCTGCACCTCGTACCGCGGCGCGTGAGCGCCACCGCCCCGGGGCGTCGACACCGGATCCACCCACGAGTGCTTCACCGTGTTCGGCGCCGCCGCACCACGCGCAGCGTCCCAACCCGCGTCCAGCGTCAGATCCACCCGCCCCGCACCCGGAACCCCACCGTGCAGGACGTCACCCGCCCCACGGGACAGGCCGGTGACGGCGGGCGCCGACACGCCGCCGGAGTCCCCCCGGACGGGGAACGACTTGTCACCCTGGAAGTGAACCCGCACGTCCTCCGCGCCGGAGCCGTGGACGACGGCACGCTCCACGTCGTCCTGGAAGCGGTGGATCGTCTCGACCAGTCCGCTCGGCGGGAACCGGTTGTCGAGAGCCTCGATGAGCTTCTGTTCCGAGACGCCGAGGGATTGCGCGAGGTTCCTGGTGTTGCCCGGCCTGCTGTTCCAGCCGGTCTTGGCGTTGCTCGGCCCCACGTGGATGGACTTCGACGCGGTGTCGCTGGACGGGCCGTGCAGGTCGATCAGGTTCTGGTCGGTGTGCGGTCGCGCGGTGAGGTGGAACTTGCTCCCGGTGATCGTGACTTCCGTGGTGTTCGCGAGCTTCCCGCCCGTCACCGTCACGTCGGCCTCGTTGCCCGAGCTGAGCATCACGTTCAGGTGGACGGCCACGTCGGCCTCCGTCCCGCCGTCCTTGACGGTGACCACGATCGGCCGTGACACGAGGTTCTTGCCGTCGTTGCTGCGGGTGCCCGCGCCGAACTCGAAACCGCCGAGCGTACGGCGTTCGTCGCCGTTGCGCCCGCCCGTGCCGACGACGGCGTTCAGGATCTGGTCATCGGTCAGCTTCGCGGAGCCCCCCGAGGCGGCCGGTGCCGCCGGGGAGACGAACGAGGCGTCACCGGACCGCTCGACACGCGCGGCCGTGTCCGTGAAGAGGTCCGCCCTGGGCACGCCGCCCTCGTCGAGGAGCGAGCGGGCGAAGTCGAGGTCGGCGTAGCTCTCGTGCACCTCGTCCACCGCACCGCCGGCCTTGCTGCCGCCCGGTGCGGGCGGAGTGCCGGGACCGCCCGGGTGGCCGCTGGTCGGCCCGGGCCCGTGCACCGACGAGGGACCCGCGCCGCCGGTTCCACCGGGATGGGCGCCACCGGATCCAGGGGGCGCCGGGGGCGCGCCCGGGGCGGAGACCGCGGCGCCCGGTCGCGCGTTGTGGACCTCGACCGTGAACGAGAGCCCCTTGTCCGTGGCGAACTGCTCCAGCTGCAGCTTCTGCGCCTGCAGTCCAGCCGGGTTGAAGCCGTCGTTGACGAGCACGACGCGGTCGAGGTCGTCCCACTTCACGCCACCGTGGAGCTGGGCCTCGAAGTACCTGTTGAGCTTCCCCTCGAGCTTCCCGGCATCGCGCAGGCCGCGGAACGCACTGTCGTACTGGAAGTCGGTCGCCTCGGCGAAGGCGAGCCGGACCAGCGGCTCGGGGCCGTGGTTGAGCAGCGGAAGCATATTGCCTCGCCCGGTGACGCTCATGGCGCCCTCCAGGCCCTGGCCGAAGCTGTCCGCAGGCGTGAACGTGGCCCGCTCCATCAAGTTGGGCTTGAGGTGGAAGACCGCCTGCCCGTACATCTTCACGCCGCTGGGCCGGTACTTGGAGGTGAGGGCGGCGTAGTTCGGGAGGTCCGCGATGTCGGCCGCGGTCGGGGCGAACTGCTTGCCGCCCTGGCCCGGGTAGATCCCCGAGGCGTCCGTCGTCCGCTTCACGGACGCCGGCAGGCCGAGGGCCTCTTCCGTGTTGCCGCGCGTGACGTAGTACCCGGCGCCGGCGTTGTCGATCTCCCATGCGTTGCGGAGCAGCTGCTGGTCCGCGGTCATCGCGTCCAGCAGCGTCCCGCCGCCCGGCAGCTGGTTGCCGAGCTTGAGGTTCACCGTGAGCGAGAGCTCGTCCTGTAGGTGCTTGTGCACCTTCGTGACGAGCTCACCGGCCTCCGCCCCGTCGAGCCGGTAGCCCTTCGCCCACTCCCACTCGTCGCTGCGCAGCTTGGTGGTCAGCTGGTCCGTGTCCGCCGCGAGCGTGCGGATGGCGCGCCGTTCGGCCATGACGATCGCGGAGAGCTGCGGCATGCGCAGGTCCCGCAGTTCCGTACGGCCTTCGAGGGCCTGGAACAGCAGCTTGTTCTCGTCGAACGACTTCTGCTGCTGCAGCAGCACCGACTTCAGTGCGTCGTCGTGCTCCGCGCGGGCCAGCCCCTTGGTCAGGATGTCCTGATGGGCCGTGAGGTCGCCCTCGTAGGCCTCCTTGCCCTGGCCCTTGGGCCATCCGTGGGCCGACTGCGGCTCGCTGAGCCAGTGGGCCACCGTCAGGTCCTGACCGCTGGGCACGAGGGCGTGGCTGAGCTTGCCGCCCTCCAGCTGGGTGACGACGTGGGTGGCGGACGGCACGTGGTCGACGGACTGCACGACTCCCTGGGGAGCCGGGGGAACCGCGTCGCCACGGCCCTTGAGGTGCAGCAGCGAACGCAGGCCCTCCGGAAGGCGCGCGCCGCCGCCGAGGCCGTGGCCGGCGTAGGACTGCACCTCGGGGAGCGGTGCTCCGCCGGTCAGCTCGTTCCAGTGGGCCTCCGCCCGGGCCAGCGCGTCGTCGGCCTGCCTGACCTGCTGCCACGACTCGAGGTAGCGGACGCCGTCGACCTCGGCCGAGGTGCCGACGCCGTCCACGTAGCGCGTCTGCAGGTCGTCGCGGATCGTCCGGGCGTTGATCAGCTCGCGGCGGGCGTCGGTGATGGACGCCGCCACGTCGATCTCCGACAGGTCGTCCGCGAAGTTCCCGCGCACGCCGCCGTGGTCCGATCCGGTACCGGTGGTGTCCAGGGTGCCGGCGGACGGCTTGCCCTTGCCCTTGTCCCCCACCACGGGCGGCACGTCCGTGACATCGGCCGTCACGTCGCGCACCGCCCTGCCGGCCGAGCCATCGGGCACCGCCGGCCGCGCGTCGAGCACCGCGTCCATGAACCCGTCGGTGAACCGGCCCGCGTCGGTGTGCCACAGCGGCAGGTTCCGGGCCGCGTACAGATAGGCGTTCTCCAGCTGTGCCGCCGTGATCCGGTGCTCCTCCACGACGTGCGTCCCGCCCGCCGGGGCCCCGTCGGCGGTGCCGCGGACGGCACCGAGCTCGCCCGGCGCACCCGGGCCCAGGGGCACCGGCGCGTCCCGGCCCGGCAGCAGGACCGTCAGCGAACGGGCGCCCGTCGAACCGTCGGTCCCCAGGACCAGCCGGATGTCGGCCGCGGGGTCGGCGATCGCGTGCTCCAGGTGCTGCCGCACCGGCCGAGTGTCGTCCATGAACCGTACGACGTCGTCCCCGCCGGTGCCGACGTGGACGTCGCCCCCTCCCGTCCCCGGGTGCACGGGCGACGGAGGACCGGACGGCAGGTCGTCCAGCGAGTGCCGGAACAGGCCCATCTCGTCCAGCATGTCGTCGATCTCGCCGAACATGTGCTGCACGTCGGACGGGTACTGCACCGAGGACGGCGGCAGGTGACCGGCGGAATCCCCCGCGGCCGACCCGCCGGGGCTCGGGACGGGCTCCGGCACGCTGTCCACGGAGCCCCGTCCGACGCCCGGGAGGGAGTCGCCGCCGGCGGACACAGTCACCGAGGGGCCCGGCAGGTCGGACAGCCCCGGACGGAGCGTGCCGTACGTCTCGCCGAGCTGGCGCGACAGCTGGCGTCCGGCGTCGTCACCCGAGGTGAGGATGGTGTGGGTGATCATCTTCTCGAACTGGCCGAGGATCGCGAGACGTTCCTTCTGCGGAACGGTCGCGATATTGCCGTCGATCAGGGGACGCTGGTGGTCGAAGAGCACGAAGCTCTGCGCCTGGTCGGTGGCGGCCTGGAACCGGCCCTCGTCGAGAACCCGCCAGTCCTCCACCTCGATGAAGGCGTCCTGGTACCGGATCGTGTCGTCGGCGGTCAGCTTGGCCACGGACGTCGTGCCGTCCGCCCAGTGCCAGGCGCCGTCGCGGCGCAGCATCGTGTCGACGAGTCGGTACGGCGCCGCCACCCACAGGTCCGCCACGGACTTGCCGAGCGCGGCGGAGACGAAGCCCTCGGCGAACCGCACGCAGTTGTAGCGGAACAGGTCGTACACGGCACCGGAGTTGGCCATCGCGTACCGGTATCCGTCGAACAGCTGCGCCGCCGTGATCCGGTAGGTGCCCAGTACGCGGACATGCCCGGAGACCAGGTATTCGGCGTCGTTGACGATGGCACCCGGGTTGCCGAAGAGGTTTCCCTCCTCGGGGTAGAAGCCGATCGTGAGCGGTTTGCGCTCGCCCGGCAGCATCACGGCCACCATGGCGTGGCCGACGTCGTCGGAGAACTCGCGCCAGGTACGGCCTCCCGGGCTGGCCACGAGGGCCACCTCGATGTTCGCCGCGGGGTTGTCGAGGGCCCGTTCCACGTGCTGCCGCAGCGGGCGGATCAGGTCGACGAACTCCGAGAAGCCGTCCAGGTCCTCGGTCCCGTGCTCGCTGACCGGAGTGCCCGGCACCGAGTCGTCGTCGAAGTCGAAGCGCGAACCCAGCGGGGCCCCGGTGTCGTCCAGGACCACGTCGTCGAGCCCGTCGAGCAGGCCGCTCTCCGGCCGCGGAGGCCTCGGCGGGACCGGCGGTGCGTGGTGCCCGCCGGGCCCAGGGGTCGCGGGCGCGTCGTCGGTGAAGTCCGTGTGCCGGACGCCGCCGGGGAGCTTCCCGCGTTCCGGGCCGGCGAGGTGCACGGCGAGCTGGTCGGCCTGCGCCCGGATGTCGACCTTGGTGAAGGCCGCGCCGCGGAGGTCCTCCAGCACCTGGCGGGCGGCGGTGACGGCCTCCACCGTCACCGCGCCGGACCCCATCTTGCCCAGCTTCAGGTTGACCTCGTGGAGCAGGTCCGCCTCGCGCGAGAGCACGTGACCGCCGCCCGAGGCCGCGGGCGGGACCGGTACGGGGTCCTGACGCAGCGGCACCGCGACGTGTCCGTCGCCGGAGACGACCGCCTTGTCGTGCGTGCCCGGGGTGACGACCACGTCGTCGGTGCTCCGTGCGGGCGCGCCGGCGAAGGCGTGGCCCGCGTCGGTGTCCACGGCCTTCCCGGTTCCGGGCGCGCCGGCGAAGGCGGGATCGTCGACGGGGCGGACGCCGCGGCCGTCGTCGAGCAGGTCGAGCGCCGAGCGGGCCGCGTCCTTGGGCGGTGTGCCGTGCACGCCGCCCTTGGGCAGACCGGGGGCAGGGACGCCGTGGGCGGTGGAACCGGGCACGGCGTCGGTGACCACGGAGCCGGGACGGCCGCTGCCGGCGGGCCGCACGATCTCGTCCAGGGTCAGCTGGGCCTGGTGGGCGCGGGCGGCACCGGCGACGTTGTCACCGAGGTCGGACCCGATGTGGGTGGGCACCGGGTTGTTCGGCGTCCCCTTGGAGCCGCCCGACAGCAGGTCGAACGCCGAGCCTCCGGCGGCGCCGGTGCCGCCCTGGTGCCCGGGGACCCCGGTGAGCGGGCCGTGGGCGGGCGTTCCGCCTGGGGCCCCCAGGAGGCCGTGGACCCCGGCACCGCTCGGCGGCGCCTGGACGCCGGTCAGCGCGGTGTGCGCGGCACCGGATCCCGCCCCCGGGGCGCCGGGGACGGCGAGCAGGTCGTGCAGGCTCGTGCTGCCCGGGGCGGGCGCGGGCACTCCGGTGAGGGCGGCGTGCAGCGCGCCGGTCCCGCCGGGCGGTGCCGTCAGGACACCGGTCGGGCCCTGCGCGAGCAGGTTGCCCCCGTTGCCCTTGGCGACGAGCGCGGAGACGTCCACGCCTTCGTGCACGGCCGGGGCGCCGGCGGAGCCGGGCACGTACAGGCCGGAGGAGTGCGTCACATGGCCGCCGGGGGCCGCCGCGCTCACCCCGAGTCCCCCGCTCATCTGGCCGGGCGCCACGTCGAGGGCGTCGATCCTCATCCGGCTCATCTGAGTACCGGCGATGTCGACCACGTCGTCCATGTGCCGCATGGCCCGGAAGCCCGCCGTCGAGTTGTCGAACACGGCGCTCGCCCCGTGCACCGAGACGGGGTTGACCGTGCCGACCCGCAGCCCTGTCAGGTCGACGGTGCTGACGGGCGCCACGGAGAAGGAGGACGGGCGGACGGAGGTGTGGGTGTCGGCGAAGTTGCCGAAGCGCACGTCCTCCAGGTCCATGCGGGCCATGTTGATGTTGGCGTGCCCCAGGTCCAGGTGCGGGGTCGCGCCGTGCGGGCCCATCGGCACGGCACTCACGGTGTGCGCGGCCGTGCCGCCCACCGGCAGGTCCCACACGCCGCGGCCCATGACGCCGCGGTCCCAGAAGCCCATGCGCAGAGCGCCCTTCATCCCGTACTCCGCGATGTCGGTGTGCGTCACGGGCAGGATCAGGCGCGTCCACTTGCCGCCGGCCATCTGGCTGCTCCAGGTCTCCTGGGCGAAGATCCGGAAGTTCTGCCACGCCCCGGGGGCTCCGGCCCGTATGGCCGACCCCCAGCCGCGCACCACCACGGGGATGGAGCGGACGCCCTGCACGACGACGAGCCCGCCCTTGACGAACACCGAGCCGGCGAGTGCGGGCACGTTGTGGAAGTTCTGCATGACCCACAGTCCGCCCTGGCGCACCCAGGTCAGGCTGATCCGCGCGACGTCCCTCAGACCCGTGAAGACGGTGGCGAACCGGAACCCGTTGACCAAGTCCTTCAGGGACAGGAAGCCGTTGCGTCCCCACTGGAGGACGGCTTTGAAGCCGGACTTGAGGAGGCCGCCGATGGCGAAGATCGGCAGCGCCTTCGTGGTGGGGGCGATGATGCCGAGCCCGGCGAGGAACAGGTCGAGGAAACCGATGTCGCCGCGGGCGAAATCGATGGCCGCCTTCACGAACAGCGTCATGTTGACGCCGAGGGCGAGCAGGGCGACCGGGCCGCCGAAGATCAGCGCTGGGACGATGAGGATGATCGCCAGGATCTGGAACATCTCCCAGAAGACCTGGCAGTCCGAGATCGGCAGCCGGATGTCGGAGGCGTTGTTGACCGCGTTCGCGATCGTGTTGCCCAGCTCGTCGAGCTCAGTGCCCGCGCTCTGGGCGGTCTGCCGAAGGGCCTCCAGTTGCGGGTCGTCCTTCGGCAGGCCGCGTGCGGCCGACAGGGCGCCGTCCGCCCTCCGCTGGGCGTCCTCGATGTGGTTCGCCCAGGCACCGAGGTTCTGGGAGACCTCCCAGAAGGAGTCGGCCACGTCGTTGATGTGGTTGCGCAGCCTGTCGTCGACCTTGCCCCGCAGCGCGTCGGCGGTCTTCCCGGCGAAGACACTGCTGTCCGCGGTGTTCATCACCTGGTCGATGGCGTTCGCAATGGTCCTCGCCTGCGAACCGATCTTGACCAGGTCGTCGACCAGCAGACGGATCTGGACCGGGTCTCCGGGGGTCGGATCCCCGTGGAGGCCGAGAACGTTCCAGTCGCTCGGGCGAGGCATGTCAGGATCCCTCTCGGTTCGGAGCGGAGGAGCACGGCGGAGCTCTCCACGTGGACCACGCGCGGGGCACGCGCGTGGTTCATGTGACGTGGGTCAAACCCGCGCGCCTCGGTGAACCGGCGGGGGGCGTGGTGCGTGGTCGTGGTGACCGGATTCTCCAAGGACCGTCCGGAGGTCCCCTGTGCCCGAGATCAAAATCGACTACGACGTCCTCAACGCGGCCAAGCGCGACCTGGACGCCCTGGCGGGCGAGATCGACCCGCTCATCACAAAGGGCGTCTTCGGCCGTCTCGGCTCGGGCAGCGGTGAGGCGGAGGCGATCCTCGGACACGAGGGCGTCGCCAGTGCGATGTCGCTCTTCCACACCAACGCGAGCAGCACCATGAAACGCGCGGACAAGGGCCTGAAGGAGCTGGCGTCCGCGTTCGGCGGCGTGGGCGAGGCGTTCCGCGAGTTCGACCGCGAGCTGGGCGCCGAGATGGGTGTGATGAGCGCCAATCTGCACGTTCAGAACTGGCGGCAGAAGAAGGACCTGTGGGACTACAAGCAGAGCCACCTCAAGGATTGCGAGGGGCCCGGCGAACTGCCGGACTTCTGCTCCGCCACCGACCCCGGTGACACGCCGCCCGACTTCCACGTCGACACGCCGAACGGTTCGATCGACTCCCACGTGGAGGTCGACAAGGACGGCAAGGTCATCAAGGAAGTGACCACCGTCAAGTACGACGGCAGCGAGTACACCTCCACCACCAACTACAACGGTCCGAGCTACACGACGGACACCAAGTATCCCGACGGCAGCACCTCGCACACGGTGGCCAACATCAACGGCGACGGCAGCGGCTCCATGACCGTCACCGGCAGCGACGGCAGCCACACCGAGTACACCCGCGGCCCCAAGGGCGCCGACGGGAAGGCGCCGGAGTGGACGTGGTCCGGCGGCGACAAGCCGGGCGGCGGCCCCGAAGACCCGAAGAACCCCAACAACCCGGACACCCATCCGCAGAACCCGGGTACCCACGGCGGCACCAACCCGAAGATCGCCTGATCGGGGACACCACCCCCAGGCCAGTCATCAGAACAGAAAGGCGATGCAATGCCTGCGATTCACATCGTTCCCGAGGACGTCCGGCAGCGGGCGGCGGTCCACGCGGCCACCTGCCAGGAGTGGATGACCCGGCTCGGGAGCCTGAAGGGCCAGGTCGAGAGCATGCTCAACGACGAGCTGGTGCTGCCCCAGGCCAGCCCTGCCATCCGTGACGCCTACGAGCAGTTCACGGGAAGCCTCACCCAGGCCATCCACGGCCTGGAGAACTTCGGTGAGGCGTTCACCTCGATCGCCAAGGGCGCCGAGGACTTCGACACCCAGGTCGCGAACAACTTCAACAAGAAGTAGGGGACGCGCGCGAAGGGCCGGGCGGGAGTCGTCTCCCGCCCGGCCCTTCGTCGTGTCCGGGGCCCGTGCCGTGGCCCGCACCGCGGTGCGGGCCACGGCGCGGGCGTCACTCCGTGCGGAGCGAGGTCAGCGGCACCTGGAGCGCCATCACCTCGTTGCCCGGTCCCGCGGTCCAGCCGCGGCCCGCGTGGGGTGCCACCCGGGTGACGGCGTGCGGGAGCCGTACGCCGATCAGGTCTCCCTCGGTGGTGCTCTTGGGCCCCAGCAGCAGGCCGCGGCGGGCCTTGCGGGCGCTGGACATCCAGCCGCTCATGCCGCCCTGGACACCGTCGGCGGTCGCGGCGTAGACCAGGCCGAGGCCCTGGTCGCGGCCGGACACCGTGATCTCCTTGAGGAGCTTGTCCGCGCCGGACATCGCCAGCAGGTCGGCGTCGTCGACCATCACCACCCGCGGGCCGGGCAGCGCGGCGAGCGCGGAGCGCACCGCCTCCTCGGTCGGTTCGGTGTCGGTGATGACGCGGACCGTGGTGTGCCGGCTGAGTCCGCGCAGCGGGGACTCGCGCGGGGTGAGGACGACCAGCGAGGTACCCCCGGCGAGCAGCGAGACCGCCAGGGAGGCGAGCGCGTTGCTCCGCCCGGACCCGGTGGGGCCGATGACGCCGAACACCGCGGACGCGCCCGCGAGGTCCACGCCGACCGGTTCGCCCTGGTCGCCGCCGATGCCCAGCAGGCCCCACAGGGGCCGCCGCTGCCCGGCGGGCACCTTGTCGTAGACGTCGGCGAACTCCGCGGACCGCGGCAGCGAGGCCACCGTGAAGGGGCGCCGTGCCTGCGGCACCCTCGCGTCGCGCTTGAGCGCGGCGGCGCCGATCTTGCGGAGCGCCTCGACCTGCTCGGTGCCGCCGCCAGGGGCGAGCAGCGCGATCTGGGTCTCGGTACCGGTCAGGACGTGCCAGCCACGGCCGGGCGGGATCTCCGCCGGCAGCTTGCCGGGCTTCATGCCGACGGCCTGGACGTCGGAGCGGTCGCCGGGCCGCAGGAGCAGCCGGTGGTCGTTGTGCGCCGCCATGCGGCCGCTGAGCAGGGAGCGTTCGGAGGTGCCGATGAAGTGGATGCCGGCGCCGGCGCCTTCGCGTACCAGGCGGACCATGTCCTGGTACATGTGGCTGTACTCGTGCTCGTCGAGCATGGCCGACAGGGCGTCCCAGCCGTCGACCAGCAGCAGGATGTGCGCCGGGCGTTCGGCCTTCGGGAGGACCTTGCGCAGTTCGTCGATGCCGGTGGCGCTGTGCTGCTGCGCCAGTTCCTGGCGGTTGACGAGCTCCTGGTTGAGGCGGCGCAGCAGCCGTTCCAGCCGCTCGGTGTCGTGGCGGGGGACGACGGCACCGCAGTGCGGGAGGGTGGTGAGCGCGGCCAGGCCGCCGCCCGCCGCGTCGATGCCGTAGAAGTGCACGTCGGCGGTGCTCTGGTGACGCGCGGCGGAGCCGGCCAGGGTGCGCAGCACCTGGGTGCGGCCGGAGCGGGGGGCGCCGATGACGTACAGATGGCCGAAGTTGCTGAGGTCGGCCGCGGCCACGTGGCGCTGCTGCAGCTGCGGCACGTCCTCCAGGGCGTACGGGATGAGCAGGCGTCCCTCGCGGACGGGGTTCATCGCGTCGAGGTCGTCGAGCAGGACCCGGCGTTCCAGCGCGGGCAACCAGGGGCTCGGCTGCGGGGTGTAGTCCTCGAGCTGCCCCGCGGCCCCGCGGATCTCGTCCACCAGCACCTGCAGGTCGGTGGGGGCGGGCGCCTGGGCGCTCTGGGTGAGGACGACTTCCGACGCGGCCGGCGCCGCGGCCCGGCCGAGCGCGTCCCAGGACAGCTCCGACGCCACGACGGGCTTGCGGGCGCCGCTGTCGGCCTCGGTCTCCTCGGCGGACTTCGGCCGCGGGCGCTCGGCGCCCACCCACGCGGTCTGGAAGGGGTCGGCGGACTTGGGGCCTCGCCGAACGAGGGCACGTCCGGGGGTGGTGGCGGAGATGTCGACGGCGTCGTTGACGTCGATGACGTCCTGGCTCTCGGACTGGTCGGTGACCCGCAGCGCGATCCGGAGGTTGGTGTTGGCGCGGATGTCGGCGGTCACCACGCCGGCGGGACGCTGGGTGGCCAGGATCAGGTGGATACCGAGCGACCGTCCGCGCTGGGCGATGCTGATGAGTCCGGGCACGAAGTCGGGCACCTCGCGCACCAGGGTGGCGAACTCGTCGATGACCAGCAGGAGCCGCGGAAGCGGCGCGAGCGTGGGGTCGGCGGCGCGCTTGGCCTGGTACTCGGGGAGGTCCTTGGCGTCGGCCGCGGCCAGGACGTGCTCACGCCGCATCAGCTCGGCGCCCAGCGACTCCAGGGCGCGCTCGACCAGGTGGGCGTCGAGGTCGGTGACCATGCCGAGGGTGTGCGGCAGGTTCGCGCACTCCTTGAAGGCGCTGCCGCCCTTGTAGTCGACGAGGACGAAGGTCAGCTCGTCGGGCCGGTTGGCGGTGGCCAGGGAGGCGACGAAGGTCTGCAGGAGCTCGGACTTTCCGGAGCCGGTGGTACCGGCGACCAGTCCGTGCGGGCCGTCCTGGACGAGGTCGAGGGAGAACGGGCCCTCGAAGCCGCTGCCGAGCACGAAGGAGGTGGCGGCGGGACGGGACCGCCAGCCCGCCAGGATCTTCTCGGCGCTGGGCGGTTCCTGGCTCAGCAGGTCCAGCAGCTTCACGCGCTGCGGGAGTCCCGCGTCGTGCTCGGGGCTGACGTCGCGGACCGGCGCCACGGCGCGGGCGACCTGCTCGCACCACTCAGGCGTGACCTGGTCCGCGCGGACCCCCGGGACCTCGGGCGTGCCGGGACGCTTGACGGTGAGCCGGCCGGCCTCGGCGAGCACCACTCCGGTGCTCTCCTCGGGCAGCAGCCGCTCCTGCTCGTCGAGGCACAGGCTGAAGACGCGCGCGGCCGGGCCCTCGGTGAGGACCTGGACCATGCCGGGCACGTCGCGCAGCCGCCGGGCGCCGTCGGCGATCACCAGGACGTCGGGGCCGATGAGGACGGCGTTGCGGTCGGAACTCGTGGCCCGCTTGCGCACCTGGATCTGCGCGACCAGTTCCGAGACGCGGGCCGCGGTCGATTCGGGGTCGTTGCCGATCAGGACGAGCGGGCCGCCGGACGCGGCGGGCCGCACGTGCGGGAGCCAGCGCACCCAGGCCCAGTCGGCGGCGCGGCTGGAATCGGTGAGCAGCACGATCCGCAGGTCGCGGGGAGTGTGCAGCACCGCCGCCTGCACGGCCATCCAGCGGGCGAGCGGCTGCACCTCGGCGGCGGGGCCGGCCACGCCCACCACGCCGTGGCCGCTGAGGTCCATGCCGATGGGGGCGTCGGGGATGTTCCAGCGGATGGTGCGGTGGTTCTCGTCGCGGGCGGGGTCCTCGAGTTCGCGCAGCGAGGGCTGGTCGGCGGTGCCCAGCCGCAGCACGAGGTGGTCGGGGTCGTGGCGGCGCCGCTCCCACAGCCGGCTGCCCGGCCCGGTGGCCATCAGTGCGACGGCGGCGGGGTCGGGGGCGGTGACCTGGCGTACCCGGCTCTCGCGGGCGACGGCCTCGCGGACGCCGTCCTCGACCACGACGCGGCGCCGGTTGTACTGCCGGTCCGCCTCCTCGTACTCCTTGCGTGCGGTGCGGCGGCCGGTGACCCAGTTGGAGACCATCATCATCGGGCCGAGAAGGATGAAGGCGAGGAAGTAGTACGACTTGAAGATGGCGACCATGAAGAAGCCCATGATCACCGGGGCGATCATCATGGCCGCGGGGAAGGGCCGCTTGGCGGGGGGCGAGGGCGGCGAGGGCAGCCGCACCCGCTCGCCGTCCAGGTGCGGGGCGATCCGCGGCGGGCGGTTGTAGTCGATGCCGAAGCCGTCCGCGGACTCGGTGACGGCGGCGTCCGCCTCGACCGGCGCGCTCATCCTCAGCAGGACGGAGCCCACGGTCAGGTCCTCGCCGGGCGGCCACGGCACGGGCTGTCCCTGGGCGGCGGTGCGCTCGGTGGTGACCTTGTGCGGACGGGTGCGGCGAAGCGCGGTGACCGCGTCGTCCGGCGGGGGCGCGGCGACCCGGCCGCGCACCTCGTCACCGGGCGCGGTGCCGGTGCGGTGCCAGTGCGCGGAGCCGTCCGCGCCGACCGTCACCCACAGACCGCCCGCGGGGACGCCGTCGCCCTCGAGGCGGATCGCGCAGAGCGGTCCGGAGCCGGCCTCGTGGCTGCCGAATCCGAGCCGCCAGGTGCGCCCGGCCTGCGGTCCGGAGACCACGTGGACCTCGGCGAGCACCGGTCCGGCGTCGGTCTCCGCGCCGACGCGGACCCGGTCGGGCTCCTTGCCGGGGGCGCCCAGGCCCAGGACGCCGCCTTCGCGCAGTCCTGCCGCAGCGACGGAGGCGTCGGGGTCGAGTCGGCGGCCGTCGAGGTAGAGGTCGCGGGTTCGCGCCCCGTCCACGGCCTCCGAGAGGTCCGCGACGGTGGTGCGTGCGGGCAGCCCTACGAGGTGGTCGCGGCGCGCGCCGTCCGCGCCGTCGACGGTGGTGATGGTGAGGTTCACGGTCTTCCCAGTTCGGGCGTCACGAGGACGAGGAGCGTGCGGTGGCGGCGGAGACGCCCGCCGGTCCGAATGCGGTCGGCTCGGCGAGGTCGCCGTCCTCGTCGCCGGGTTCTGCGGCGGCGGGGGCGGCGGGAGCCGGGGTGGGCTCGGGCCGGGGGGCGGTCGCGGAGACGGCCATGGCGGTGGACGGGAGCCCGGTCTCGACGAGGTCGTCGTCGGCGGACAGGGCGTGGAGCGTCTTCGGCGGGTTGGGGCCGGAGCCCCCGTCGTCCCCGGGGACGGGCGGCAGGGTGTGCACCAGCCGGGAGACGACGCGGGCCAGGGGCAGGGCGTCGACGGCGAGGGCGGGCGGGCCGCCGTGCAGGCGCAGGTGGCCGTCCCCGTCCGCCTCCAGGATCAGGGTGCTGTGGTGGGCGACGCCCAGGGTGAGCAGGCGCATGCCGGCCGGCCGGTTGCGTTCCGGTGCCTCGGCGCTCACGGCGTATCCTGCGCCGGGCCGCTCGAAGACGTCGGCGGGGCCGTCGTGCCGGGGGTGCACCCCGGCGCCGACCACGACGCGGCCCGCGGGGAGGCGGGCGTCGAGCTGGGCGGCGAGGGCCTGGAGGACCGCGCGGGCGGTGCGGCGTTCACCGGTGACGGACACCGCCGGGGGAACGGCCGTCAGGTCGAGCAGCACCGCGTCGGTACCGGACCTGCCGAGGCAGACGAGTACGGGGGCCTCGCCGTCGCGCCCGGTCTCCGGTGCGGCGCCGAGGTCGGCGCGGCTGATCCACCACAGCCGCGGTTCGGCAGCGTCCCGGGCCCACGGTTCGGGCAGCGCGGACTCGCCGTGGCCGTGCGCGGCGTAGACGCCGACGACGTCGGTGCCGAGGAGGGCCGCGTACGGCCGTACATCGGGGCGTGCGGCGGCGGCCCGGCGCAGCGCGGTCGCGGCGTCCGTCCAGCCGGCGGCGTCGCGGAGCAGGCGGCCGAGCACCCGCAGACCGCGGCGGTGCCGCAGTTCCGTACGGACGGGCGTGGCGAAGGCGCGGGCGGCCGTCTTCAGTTCGCGCACGACGCGGCGGCGCAGTGCGCCCCAGCCGCCCTTGCGACGGACGATCCAGTGCGCCAGGACGACGACGAGGATCAGCAGCCCGATGAGTCCGATGAGCCGTGTCCAGCCTGTGGGAGCGTTCACGCGGCCACTCCGTCCACGCCTCGGCGGGCGAGTTCGGCCCGCAGCGCCCGCACACCGTGGTGGGTGCGGGACTTGACGGTGCCCCGCGGCACGCCCAGTTCGGCGGCGGCGTCGGCTCCGGTCTGGTCCATCACGTGCACCCGGACGACCGCCTCGCGGTGCGCGGGGGGCAGGGCGCTCAGCGCGGCGAGCAACACGGAACGGTCCTCGACGAGGCCGGCGTGGTCGTCGGAGTGCTCGAGCGCGGTGCCCGCGAAGTCCGCGGCGGTGATGCCGACGGGTACGGCGCGGTCGCGGCGGCGGTGGTCGACCACGAGATTGCGGGCGACCCGGAAGAGCCACATGCGGACCGGCCGCTCGTGCACGTCCAGCCGTCCCGCGCGCTGCAGGGCGCGCAGCATCGTCTCCTGGAGCACGTCCTCAGCGGCATGCACGTCGCGGCCCATCAGGCCGGTGACGAACCTTCGCAGGCTGTCCCGCTCGGCGATGATCAGGCTGGCGACAGCGCTGTGTTCGTCGGCGTCGCCGATGTCGTGCCCGGCGAGGATGTCCGCCCCGCCCTCACGACGGTCGGACTCGTTCACACACATGGCGTACAGATTAAGCTGCTGAACGACATGCTCCGACCAGAGTGTTGGCGCATATTCGATCATTCACTGTCACACTTGGTGAAATTTTAAACTAATGTTCACCTTGCCGAAATCGAAGGGCGGACGCGCGCCCTACGCTTCCGCGCAGATTCCCGATCCGACAGGAGACCACGTGCCTCCCCATCCCGATCCACGGGACCCCGAGGTTCTCGACGGGGCGAAGCCCCGCTTCGCGGACACCTTCGCCCGACGCCCCTCGCTGCCGCACCGGCGGCTGCTGCCGGACCGGCGGGCGTGGAGTGTACTGGCGACCACCTCGGCCGTCATCGGCTGCGCGGTGCTGGTCGTGCCCTTGATGGCGCGAATAGACGTGCTGCCCGACGGGGGCGGCAAGGGCGACCCGGTCGCGGTGGCCGAGCCCAGCACGTTGCAGAGCGGCGTCCTGCCGGCGTCGCCCGGCGCGAGCGGCTCCAAGGACTCTCCCGCCACGGGCAAGAACAACGCCCCGGTGACCGGGTCGCAGGGGCAGCTGAACAGCGGCGGCTCTTCGGGCGGTACCGGCGGTGGCCTGCCGCCCGTGGGCGGCACGCCCGGCGGCACCGGGGGCAGCGCAAGCGGTGGCGGCGGGACCAGCGGCAGCGGCGGTTCGGCCACGGGCGGCTCCGGCGGCGGTTCGGCCACCGGCGGCTCCGGCGGCTCGTCGGGGTCCGGATCGGGTTCGTCGGCCGGCAACCCCACGCCGACCAAGACTCAGCAGACCGCCACCGTGCCCGGTGTGCGGATCCGCAGCGTGCAGAGCGGCCGCTGCATCGCGGTCAGCGGCGCGAAGACCAGCACCGGCCGCGACGGCGCCCGGCTGCAGATCCAGGACTGCGACGGCGGCGCCTGGCAGAAGTGGGACTTCCGCTCCGACGGGACCATTCGCGCCTTCGGCATGTGCATGGACCTGGCCGGCGCCTCGTTCACGGACGGTGCGGTCATCCAGCTGGCCCGCTGCAACGGCGGCTGGGCCCAGCAGTTCAGGCTCAACACCTCGAACGACCTGACCAACAAGGACAAGTGCGTCGACGTGCTCGACAAGGGCACGTCCAGCGGCACCCCGCTCCAGCTGTGGAAGTGCTACGGGACGCAGAACCAGAAGTGGGCCAAGGCCTGACGGTCGCGGTCCCCGCCTGATGCCGTCCCCGCCCCTCCCCGGGGCGGGGACGGCATCCGCGTTCCTGCGTACGGGCGACGGACCGGCCGTCAGCCCCGGCCGTCCGCGAGGACCACCGAGCGCGTGAGGTGCCGGGGCGCGTCCGGGTCCAGGCCGCGCGCCGCGCCGAGTGCGGCGGCCAGCCGCTGGACGACGACCAGGTCGGCGAGGGGGTCGCGTCCCAGGGCGACCAGGCGGCCGCCGGTGCGCGCGATCTCCCCCTCCAGCCCCGCCGGGAGCTCCCCGGGGTCGCCGAACCACCACGCCACCCGGCCGGGGCCGGTGACGCTGATCGGGCCGTGCCGGTACTCCATGACCGGGTACGCCTCCGTCCAGGCGCCGGACGCCTCCCGCATCTTGAGCGCCGCCTCCTGCGCGACACCGTAGGCCCAGCCGCGGCCGAGGAAGGTGAACTGCTCGGTCTCCAGCAGCCCTTCGGGCAGCGGCGCGGCGAGCGCGGCCTCCGCCTGGGCGGGCAGACCGGCGAGGTCCTCCCCGAGCAGCGCGCGCAGCAGGACGAGTTCGGTGGTGGCGAAGCGGGTCTGGACGACCGAGGCCTCGTCGGCGAAGTCCAGCACCACCGCCGCGTCGGCCAGTTCCATGACGGGGGTGGCCGGGTCGGCGGTGACGGCCACCGTGGAGGTGGTGCCGCGCAGCCGGGCCAGCACCTCCAGCACCTCGGTCGTCGTGCCGGACCGGGTGAGTGCCAGAACCCGGTCGTAGGACCGGCCGGCCGGCATCTCCGACGCGGCGAAGGCGTCCGTCTCGCCCTGGCCCGCCGTCTCGCGGAGCACCGCGTAGGCGTGCGCCATGAACCACGAGGTGCCGCAGCCCACGACCGCCACCCGCTCGCCGGGGCGCGGTATCGCGGCCCGCCAGGGTGCCTCCCCGTCGCCCGCGAGCGCGAGGGCGCGGCGCCAGCAGTCCGGCTGGGTGGCTGTCTCGATCTCGGTCCTGGTCCTGCTCCGGCTCTCGTTCCGGGTCTCACTCTGACTCATCGATGGACTCCGTCCCTGTCCGGCGGCCCTTGACACCGAGCACGCCCGGTCGAGCATGATGTGTGAAGTTGCTCGACTCTAGCAATTTTCCTGCAGAAAATTGCATGCTGCTTCATGAACGGCGGGACGGCGAAGGGGAGGTGGCTGTGCGACGGCAGGCGCGGTCAGGCCCGGAGGACCTCGACTCCGGCCGCCGAGAAGGGCTCGACGAGCGAGGCCGGGGCGTTCCCGTCCGTCACCAGGACGTCGACCTCCTCCACCGGGCAGATCCGCGCGAAGGCACGCTTCCCCAGCTTCGACGCGTCGGCGACCACCACGACCCGCTCCGCGCGCCGGGCGAGCGCCCGGTTGATGCTCGCCTCCCCCTCGTGCCGGGCCGCCGCACCCTGGGTGACGTCGACGGCGTCCACGCCGAGGAAGACCAGGTCGAGCGTGAGCTGCGCGAGCAGTTCCGCGGCCAGCGGCCCGATCAGCTCGTACGAGGCCGGGCGGGCGACGCCGCCGGTCACCACCAGCTTGACGTGCCGCCGGACGGCCAGTTCACCCGCGATGTTCAGCGCGTTGGTGACGACCGTCAGCGCGGGCTCCGACCCGTCGCCGGCGAGGTCGGCACGCGCGGCGAGAGCCCGGGCCACCTCGGTGGTCGTGGTGCCGCCGTTGAGCCCCACCACCGTGCCCGGCTTCACCAGGGCCGCGGCCGCCCGGGCGATGCGCTCCTTCTCCGGGGCGTTGCGGGCGGCCTTGTAGCGCAGGGGCAGGTCGTAGGCGATCGCATTGATCACCGCGCCGCCGTGGGTGCGGGTGACCATGTTCTGCCGGGCCAGTTCGTCCAGGTCGCGCCGGATCGTCGCGGCGGAGACCGCCAGTTCGGCGGCGGCCGGCTCGACCTCGACGCTCCCGTCCCGGGTCAGCATCTCCAGCAGCGCGCTCCATCGGGCCTGTGCTCCCGCCATCTCCTCGTCCCCTGTCGTTCGGGTGTGCCGGCCCGGGTGCCGCGGCTCCTGCGCGGCCGCGCACGTTTATGCGGTGTTTCCGGGTTGAACCATCACGTTCACGCAACATCATTCCATCGAGAGGTCGCCGCGTCATGCCGCTGGTCCCCACCGCCGAACTCGTCCGCGCGGCGCACGCCGACGGGCGCGGGATCGGCGCCTTCAACGTCATCACCCTGGAGCACGCGGAGGCGGTCGTCGCCGGTGCGGAGGCCGCGGGGCTGCCCGCGGTCTGCCAGATCAGTGAGAACGCCGTCCGTTTCCACGGCGGTTCCCTCGCCCCGATCGCCCGCGCCACCGCCGCGGTCGCCGAGTCGGCCGCGGTCCCCGTGGGTCTCCACCTCGACCACGTCACCGACGAGGATCTGCTCCGCCGCGCGGCGGACTGCGGGTTCGGTTCCGTGATGTACGACGCGTCGGCCCTCCCCCACGCCCGCAACGTCGCCGCCACCCGCGCCGCCGCGGACTGGGCGCACGACCGCGGCCTCTGGCTGGAGGCGGAACTCGGCGAGATAGGCGGCAAGGACGGTGTGCACGCCCCGGGCGCCCGTACCGACCCCGCCGAGGCGGCCGCCTTTGTGGCGGCCACCGGGATCGACGCCCTCGCGGTGGCGGTCGGGAGCTCGCACGCCATGACGACCCGCACGGCGCGGCTCGACCACGATCTGATCGGCCGCCTCCGCGGCGCGGCGACCGTCCCGCTGGTCCTGCACGGCTCCACCGGCGTGCCCGACGACGAACTGCGCCGGGCCGTCGCCGGGGGCATGGTCAAGATCAACATCGGCACGGCGCTGAACATCGCCTTCACCGGCGCGGTCCGCGACTTCCTCGCGGCGGACTCCGTCACCGTCGACCCGCGCCGCTACCTGTCCTCCGCACGCACACGGATGGCCTCGGCCGTGGAGAGCGCCCTGCGCGTCCTCGGCTGACGGCGGACGGCGGACGGCCGATGACCGACGGCTGACGGTGGACGGCCGGCGCCGGCCGAACGGTCAGCGCCGGCCCGCCGCCTGGAGCTGCCGCAGCGTCCAGCCACGTCCCCCGGGCTCAAGTGGGCGTGTGGCGGCGGTGAACACCTCCGCGGCGCGGCGGTAGGAGAGCCGCCCGCGGCCGGTCCGGAACAGCGGCCCGTTCACCCGCCCGAGCACGAGCAGCGGCAGCAGCCGGGCCGATCCGTCCCCCCAGCGCACCGGCTCCCCCGCGCGCTCGCGGGAGCGGCGGCCGGGCAGGTCGAGGTCGTCGACGTCGAGTGCGAGGAGCCGCTCGATGGACGCCCCGGTCTCGTGGAGCAGATGCCAGAAGGCCTGCTCCCGCAGCGGCGCCGCCAGCCGGAGGACCTCGCGCACCTGGTCGGCGCCGAGTCCGGCCTCGGCTCGGCGCGCCTTCGGAACGGGAAGCGCGCGCAGGCCGTCCGTAGGATCGCCGGACAGCCAGCCCGCCGCGCGCCACCACGTCACGGCGCTGCTGAGGACGGACAGTTCGCGGTTGGCGGTACGGGCGCCGACGGCCTCGGACCGTGCCGCGAAAGCCTCGCGAAGCCGTCCCGCGGTGCCCGGTGCGTCGAGCAGGGCCAGCGGGACCGCCGGGGGTTCGGCGTTGCGGCGCCCCCCGCCGACCGGCGGTGGACGCTCGACGAGCCCCCACGCCCAGGTGGCCAGCGCGATCCGGTAGACCCGCCGCGAGCCCGCACCCAGTCCGGAGGCGGCGAGGAAGCGGTCGACGGCGACGGCGTACTCCACCGGCTGGGTCATACGGAACCCACCCCTCCCCCGGCGATCCGGCGATCCGGTCGACCGGCAGATCGACCGCAGTAAATGTATCTGTGTCGTGAACCGTAGCCATCATAAGTTGATTCGACCAGACTCAATAATTTGCTCCGCGGGCCTGGCGTGTCGCCGCACACCGCACGCACGCTGCGCCCATGGCACTCCAACTCCGTCCCCCTGTCCTGCGCGAACGCGACTTCCGTCGCTTCTTCATCGGCTACGCCACCTCGCTGTTCGGATCGTCGATGGCGTCCGTCGCACTGGCCTTCGCCGTCCTGGAGACCGGCGGCGGTGGCACCGAACTCGGCCTGGTGCTCGCGGCCCGGATCCTGCCGCTGGTGCTGGTGCTGCTCGCCGGCGGCGTCCTCACCGACCGCTGGGGCAGCAGACAGGTGATGCTCGCCGCGGACGTCGTACGGTGTCTCACCCAGGCCGGCCTCGCCCTCGCCCTGCTCGGCGGCGATCCGCACATGGCGACGCTGATCGCGCTGGTCGTCGTCTGGGGCGCGGCCGAGGCCCTGTTCACTCCGGCCCTCGACGCGCTGGTCCCCCGCATCGTCCGGGGCGACGCGCTCTCCGACGGCAACGCGCTGCTCGGCGTGGCCCGTTCGGCGGCCTCGATCGCGGGCCCCGCGCTCGCCGGCGTCATCACGGCGGCCGCCGGCGCCTCGGCGGTCCTCGCCGTGGACGCCGTCAGCTACGGGGTGAGCGTGATCGCGTTGCTCCTGCTGCCACGTACCGTCCGGGACGCGGGGCCCGCCTCGTCCTTCGTCGCCGAACTGCGAGAGGGCTGGACGGAGTTCCGCTCCCGTACCTGGCTGTGGGTCACCTCGGCCCACGTCTGCCTGTTCAACCTCCTCGTGTGGGCGCCGTTCCTCGTCCTCGGGCCGCTGGTGGCCCAGCGGGACCTCGGCGGGCCCACGTCCTGGGGTCTGGTCATGGCCCTGTACGGGGCGGGTGCGGTGGCCGGCGGAATGGCGATGCTGGGGCGCCGGCCCCGCCGCCCGCTGTTCGTGGGCACCGCCGCCACCCTGGGCTGGGCGATGCCGTCGGCCGCCCTCGCCGCCGGGCTGCCGCTGCCGTGGATCTGCGCCGCCGCGCTGACGGCCGGTGCCGGCTCGTCCGTGTGCGGCACCCTGTACACGACGGTCACCCAGTCGCAGGTGCCGCCAGGCGCGCTCGCCCGGGTCAGCGCCTACGGTGCCTTCGGTGCCTTCGCGCTCGGGCCGGTGGGGCTCGCCGCGGCCGGGCCGGTGTCCGTCCTGGTCGGCGTGGGCGGGGTGCTGGGCTTCGGCGCGGTGTGGCAACTCGCCGCGGTGGCCGTGGTCCTGACGCTCCCCGCCGTGCGGGCCGCCTTCCCGCAACCCGGGACACCGGCCGCGGCCCCCGGCGGGAACCGGGACGCGAGCAGCCCGTCCCCCTCGCCCTGAGGCACACGACGCCGTCGGACGAGGTCACGCGTCGGCCTCACCGGCCGGCCGACGCGCGGGATCGTTCCAGGGCCTGGTCGGGAGTGTCGTAGTAGCCCGGCTCCGCCAGGAGGACCGAGCTGAAGTAGTGGCCCTGTTCCTCGTCCGGGTCGTCGTCCGCCGCGAAGGGACGCCAGAAGCCCAGCAACAGGTCGGGGGCGACGAACGAGGCGGGCTCGTCCGGGTCCTCGTCGATCGCGGTGTGCTCGCGCATCCGCCGCACGACCTCGCGTGCTGGGAGGCCGAACACGTCCACGCCCCGGAACAGCACGCGATCCGCCGGGGTGACGGGGCTGCCCAGCTCGACGGCTTCGAGGACACCGCGGGAACACTGAATGCTGATCATCAACCCGCTCGGCCGGAACACATGCTGTCCCGGCCGGTCGGATTCCGAGACGGCGGCCGGGTCGCGGAAGGAGGCCAGGGCGTCGTCGGCCGCTTCGCGGGCCATGCCGATCCGCAGTGGGCCGACGCCGACGGGTGGGACGAGGTCGAGGTCCATCCGGGCATGATGCCAAATGACCTGGCGGGCCCGGCCGGTGAGGCACCGGCCCGCGGCCGGGGGCGGTCCTCGTACCCCGGCTCAGACGAGGCGCAGCAGGCAGCCCGCCGCGAACACCGCGACCAGCAGAAGCACGGAGAGGGCCGTCGCCGACACGACGGAAACGATCGGGCCGCCGCCTTCGCCGTGCCGCCGGGACCGGTCCAGGGGCGGGTCCAGGGGCAGGTCGGCCCAGCAGGTGGTCCGCCCGGGCCGGACGTTCACGCCGTGGTCGGACGCGAGGGCGGCCACTATCGGCAGGCCGCGCCCGTGTTCGTCCGGCGGCACGTCCTCCCGGTCGCCGGACGGGACCGGCCCGGCGTCGGTGACCTCGACGCGCAGGCCGCGGTGTTCCCGCCCCAGGACGAGGCGCAGCTCTGCGGGCGACGTGCCGTGTGTGACGGCGTTGGTGACCAGCTCGGAGACGACCAGGACGGCTTCGTCCGCCGCGTCCTCCGGAACCGCCGACCGGTCCAGCGCGCGGCGCACCCGCCGGCGCAGGGAACCGAGCTCGCGGGGGTCGTACGGGACGGGAAAACGCAGGTCGGCTCCGGGTGCCTGCGTGCGGCGGGCCCGCCACGGGCAGGGCACCGCGGGCAGGACGTCCAGGAGCCGTTCCAGGCCGTCCCGGACCGGACAGCCGGCCGGCCGGGCTGGTGCGTACGTCGGCATGGGGACCTCGGTGGAGTGCGGGGACGGATTGGTCGCGACCTGGCCTCAACGGTGCGCCCGGGGACCGCGCGCACGCCATGACCGGCGTCCTCCGTGGTGGAAGGCCCTGCCTCCCACCACGACGGAGGTCGCGGGACGTCAACGTCCCGCGCTCTGGCCGCCGTCCACGGGAAGGGTCACACCCGTCACGAACGGCGCCCGCTCCAGGTAGAGCACCGCCTCGACGATGTCGTCGATCTCCCCCATCCGCCCCACCGGGTGCAGCCCGGCCAGCACCTCGTGGGTCTCCACCGGGTGCATCGGGGTCTTGATGGTGCCCAGCGCCACCGCGTTCGCGCGGATCCCCTGCTTCGCGTACTCGGTCGCCAGCGCCCGCGTCGCCGCCTGCAGACCGCCCTTCGTGAGGGACGCCAGCACCGAGGTCACCTTCGCGTCCGCCTGGTCACCGAGGCTGCTGGAGATCTGGACGACGTGGCCGCCGCCCTGCTGCAGCATCCGCTCCACCGCCAGTTGTGTGATGCGGAAGAACCCGTCCAGGTTCACACCCAGCACCGCCCGGTAGTCCTCCTCGGTGTACTCCGTGAACGGCTTCGCCACGAAGATCCCCGCGTTGTTGACCAGCGTGTCCACCCGGCCGAAGCGCTCCACCGCCGTCGCGATCACCCGCTCCGCGGTGTCCCGCTCCGCGATGTCCCCCGGGACCGTCGCCACTCCCGGGTCCGTCGACGCGCCGATGTTCCGCGAGGTGGCCACGACCGCGTACCCCAGCTTGCGGTACCCCTCGACCAGCCCCGCGCCGATGCCCTGCGAGGCACCCGTGACGACCGCGACCTTCTGACCCTGAACGCTCATGACCTGCTCCCGATGTTGGGGGGTGAACGGACTCCGCCGGCGAAATAGCCGACCGGTCACCTACAACCCGGGCGACCTGGCGACAATTCCGGCATACCGTCGAAATCTAACGCTTGTAGGGATCGCCGTCGGGTAGCCAGACGTCCGAACGGTGGATGCCGAGGTCGCCGACGCCCTCGGTGAGCGCGTCCACCACGGCCAGCACCGTGCCGCTGACCTCGTCGGCCCGCCAGACCAGCGACCAGGTCCAGTAGACCTCGGGGCCGAGGACCGGCCGCTTGACCAGGTCGGGCGGCAGCGGGGCGGTCTGGCCCTTGGGGCAGTTGACGACCGGCCCCCGGCAGCGGCGGACGTGGTCGAAGAACCCGCTGCCGGTGACTCCGCCGTCGGAGATGCGGACGGCGCGGGCTCCGGTGTCGGCGGCGAGCCGCTCCGCGTAGAGGTTCCACGACAGCCAGGAGGTGCTGTCGTCGTCGAGGAGGACGGCGGTGTCCTCGGCACGCACGGGACTGGTGTCGTCGCCGGTGGAGACCGCGTAGAGCAGGTCCGCGCCCAGGAGCCGGGACCGCAGGCCCTGCCGCTGCAGGTCCTCGGTCCGCACCCAGCAGACCGCGAGGTCCAGGCTGCCGTCGGCCACCCGGGCGGCCTGGGTGTGGGAGGGCGCGATCCACGCGTCGACGTGCAGCCGGGCCACCGCCGAAGCGCGGGCCGCCAGGTCGCTGGGAAGCCAGTTGGCGTAGCCGAGCCGCACCGCCTCCGAGCCCGCCAGTTGCTTCGCCCGGCGCCCCACGTCGTCGGCGCGGTCCAGCAGCGCCCGGACGTGCGGGAGCAGCGTCGAGCCCGCGGGGGTGAGGGACACCGACCGGCGGTCGCGGTCGAAGAGCCGGACCCCCAGGTCGCGTTCGAGCGCCTTGATCTGCTGGGACAGGGAGGGCCCGGCGATCAGGAGCCGTTCGGCCGCCCGGCCGAAGTTCAGCTCCTCGGCGACCGCGACGAAGTACCGAAGTTGACGCAGCTCCACGCCGCCATGCTAGGGCCTGCCAGGGATCCCCGGGACGCCGGGCGGGTGGGAGTCGCCGCCTCCCAGCAGGGAGGAAACAGGTCCTGGCGGGCGGCGCGCCGCCGGACCCACCATGGGGGCCGGCCGGGATCCCCGGTCAGGGGCAGCAGTGATCCGGGCCGGTCGACGAGGAAATAGTCGATCGGTCGTATACTGGTGCCATGGGACGCACGAGTGATGCCAGGGAGAAGATCATCACTGCCGCGCAGACGCTCATCGAGCAGCGCGGCTACTCCGCCCTGGGGGTGGCCGAGATCTGCAAGGCGGCCGGGGTGCCCAAGGGCAGTTTCTACTACTTCTTCGAGTCCAAGGAAGCCCTCGCCCTGACCGTCGTCGACGAGCACTGGGCGGCGCAGAGGCGTGAGTGGACCCGCATCCTGGGCGCCGACGCGGCACCCTTGGAGCGGCTGCGCCGGCTGTTCGAGGCGACCGAGGAGATCCAGCACGCGGGCCAGCAGTCCTGCGGCACCGTGTCGGGATGCATGTTCGGCAACCTGACGCTGGAGATGAGCAACCAGACCGAGTCCATCCGCGGACGGCTGCAGGAGATCTTCGACACGCAGGTCGGGATGATCGACGAGATCGTCACCGAGGCCCGCGAGCGCGGCGAGGTCGCCGTCGCCGACACCCATGCGGCCGCCGCGTCGATCGTCGCGCAGCTCGAGGGGCAGGTGCTCTTCGCGAAGCTCTACAACGACACCGGTCGCCTCAGCCCGCTCTGGACGAACTGCCTCGCCATCCTCGGCGTGACCGCGCTGCCGCAGGCCGTGGCCGGCGCGTGACGGTGCCGCACCGCGGGGCTCCGCACCGTCCGCGGTGCGGGGCCCTGCGGCGCGGGGCGGCGGTCAGCGGCCGGGCAGCCGCTCGGTGATCTCCTGGAACACCCACTCGTTGCCGTCGGGGTCGCTGAACGACGCGAACGAGCAGTAGCTGCGCCGCTCCGCGTCCGGGCCGGCCACGCGTCCTTCCGTCCCCGCGCGGTGGAACACCCCTCCGGCGTCGTGGAACACCTCGCTCACCTCGACCCCGCGGCCCACGAGTTCCTCCCGGGCGGCCACGGCGTCCTCCACGATCAGGTGGAGACCCCTGGCCGAGCCCGGCTCGGTCGCGCTGACCCCCGTGCCGAAGATGACCGAACAGGGCGAGCCGGGCGGGGTCACCTGGATCACGCGGAAGTCCTCGCCGGTGGTGACGTCCGCGTCGAGCCGCCAGCCGAGACCCGTGTAGAAGTCCTTGGCCCGGTCGACGTCGGCGACGGGCACCACCACGACCTCGAGTTTCATGTCCACAGGGGTTGCTCCTCTCCCTAGCCCCGCCCGGCGTGCGTGGCACGTCGGACGCCCACGGTGCGTGGGGGTGATCCATACCCCCGGGACCCGGCGCGCGGTCGGTGCGGACGATAGGGCCACCGCGTTGGCGGTGCGAGCGCCCCGAGGGGCCCTACCGGGCGAGGAACGGAACCAGCGCCGCGGTCATGTCGGCGGGGGCGTCCACGGCGACGAGGTGGGCCGCGGCCGCGAACTCGACCAGGGTGGCGCCGGGGATCGCGGCGGCGTAGCGGCGGGCGATGTCCTGGAAGTCCGGTACGTCGAGGAGACCGACGCCGACCAGGGTGGGCACGGTGAGGGTGGCGACGTCGCCGTCCGCGCGGCCGCGGGAGTGCGCCTCGACCGCGCCCTGATGGGTCAGCGCGGTCCGCATCGGCCCGCGCAGCCGGTCGGCCGACCCGGCGGGTACCTCGTCCCGGCCCCGGGCCGGGCCGTACAGCCACATGTCGAGGTTGACGCGGACCGCGGCGTCGAGGTCCCCCGCGGCGAGGGCCTCGGTCTCGGCCGCGTCGTAGGCGATCATCCGCGGCGACCAGTCGTACCCAGGCCACGGCGGGGCGAACACGGCCAGGGAGTGGACGCGCGCTGGGTGGGCGAGCGCGAAGTCCAGCGCCACACGGCCCCCGAAGGAGGCGCCGACCACGTGGGCGCGGTCGTGGCCGAAGTGGTCCAGGACGCGGCGCAGGTCGTCGTGTTCGCTGAACGGGCCGGCCGGGGGCGGGGACTGGCCGAAGCCCCGCATGTCGTAGCGGATGACGGTGTGGTGTCCGGCGAGGCCGGGCACGACGTCGTCCCACATGCGGTGGTCGGCGACGCCGGCGTGCACGAGGACGACCGGCGGCCCGTCCCCCGTCACCGTGCAGGCGAGAGAGCCGACTTCGTCGGCGAGTGTGAGCATCCGCAGATGCTCGCACGACGCCGTGGCGCGCGCCCGCGCATTTCTCACGGACGGCGCTCCGCCGCGCCGGGAACACACGCACCCGTCATCGCCCGGCCGCCGGCCGTTCCCCCCACGGGAAGTTCGCGGGGAAGGGGCCCGCGTCACGTCTGCCGCGTTCGCCCGCGCTTCCTCCCGCCGTCATCCGGGTGAAGAGAGCGCGTTTCGCATTTCCGGTCTCATCGGCGAGGAAAGCGTGGCCGGAGGGGCCGGGTCCGCCGCCCGGCAGGCCACGTCCCCGGATCAGCCCTCCCAGCCGTGAGGATGCCATGGCCGATCACGAAGTCCCGTCACGCACCCGGCGCCGGAGCACGCTCGGCACCACCCTCGCCCTCGCCGTCCTCGCCTCCTTCGGTCTCTACGGGGCCGCGCGGATCCTCGTCCCCCCGGCGGACGCCGCGACGCCCTCCCCCACGCACCGTCAGGACCCCGCCGGGACAACTCGGGACGCGCCCGTTCCCCCCGGACGGTGGACCGTCCGCACCCTCGCCCCGGGCGCGGAGGTGCGCACCGGGGTCATCACGAACGCCGGCGCGCACCACTCGTGGACGGTCGCGGTGTCCGCGCGCGCGACCGGCAGGGTGACCGGCGCCAAGACGTGGGCCGCCGTCGGATCGCGGGACTGGGCCGGCACGACGGCGCGGGACCTGCGAACCGCCGGGTTTCGGCCGCGGGTCGAGACCGTGCTCTGGCCGCGGTACTCCGACACGCCCCAGGGCGAGATGGGCCGGCGGGTCCGCGTCGGCTCGTACGGCACGGAGGCGGCCGCCGCGCGCGCGGCGGCGCGGGTACGCGCAGCGGGCTTCCACGCCGACACCACCTGGACGGGCTACGACGTCGAGGAGCCGGCCGACCGTCAGAACGTCCACGTCGTCGTGGTCGACCCGCGGAAGTTCACCGGCACGGTCACCGGCACCTACGACGGCGACGTCGCACGGCCGGAGAAGGTCTCGGCGGTCGCGCGCAAAACGGGGTCCCTCGTCGGCGTCAACGGCGGGTTCTTCGTCGACCACAGCGAGGGCGGCCGGGTGGGCACGCCCGCGGCCGTCGGCGCCGAGCACGGCCGACTGGAGGCGATGGCCGTCGGTTCGCGCGCGGCCCTGGTCCTCGGGGACGGCGGACGCCGCGTACGGGTGACGGACCTGACCACGGTCGTCACCGTACGGGCGGGCGCCGCCGGCCGACAGGCCCAGGGCATCAACCGGGTGCCGGGCACCGCCCGCAACTGCGGGCGCCCCGGAGGCGTCCCCAGTGCGCTCCCCTGGCAGGGCGTCATCTGCCGGCTGCCGGACGACATGGTGGTCTTCACCCCCTCGTACAAGGCGCCGTTGCCGACCGGGCCCGGCATCCAGGTGGTGCTGGACGCCTCCGGCCGCGTGGTGTCCCGGGGGCCGAGGGGCGGCTCGGTGCCGGCCCGCGGACAGGTGCTGCAGGGCCTCGGCACCGCCGCCGACTGGCTGCGCGCCCACGCCCCCGCCGGAGCGCCGCTCACCGTCGACCGGACCATCCGCGACGCGCAGGGCCGACGCGTGGTGCTCGGCCCGGACGACAGCATCGTGAGCGCCGCGCCGACGCTGGTGTCCGGTGGGCGCATCGCCATCGACGCCGCCACCGAGGGCTGTCTCGACCCGGCGGACCTCTCTCTGGGCTACGTCTGGTCGGCCGTGCGCCAGCCCCGCACCATGGCCGGGGTGGACGCTCGGGGCCGGCTGATCCTGGCCACCGTGGACGGCCGGCGCGCGGGAGGCAGCGAGGGCTTCACCTTCTACGAGTCGGCGGTCTTCATGCGGTCCCTCGGAGCCGTCGACGCGCTGAACCTCGACGGCGGCGGCTCCACCGCCATCGCCGTCAGGGGCGCCCTGGCCAACCGCCCCTCCGACGCCGTCGGCGAGCGCCGGGTCGGCGGCACCATCCAGGTGCTGCCCGCCGCGGCCCGCTGACCCGCCGGTGCCCGTAAGGCACCGGCCTCAGCGCGTCGTGTACGTGAGGTAGGCGAACTGGCCGACCTGCTCGACGCCGGTCAGCGCATGCAGCCGGGCCGAGGTCAGCCGTCTCGGCAGCAGCGGCGCGCCGGCGCCGAGGGTCACCGGGGCTACGCCCAGCACCAGGTCGTCCAGCAGTCCGTGGTCGGCGAAGCAGCCGACCAGTTCACCGCCGCCGACGAGCCAGATGTCGCGGCCCCGCGCGGCGGCTGTCATGGCCTCGTGGACGGGGCGGACGTCGTGGCGCACGAAGGTGATGTCCGCCCCGGGTACCCGCGTCGGCGATGAAGCCGTCGAGACTTGTCGGCTGTGAGGTACCGGGTCCTCGTCACCTTCTCAGTCTCGCGGCCCGGGGTGGCGGGCCGTCGGCACTACAGCAGTCCCTCCGCGACCGGCCCGAGGGACAGGACGGGCAGGAAGTTCAGCAACGCCAGGACCAGGGCGGCGCCGGTGGCCAGCACCACGAAGTTGACCCCGTGCGGGCGCAGGGTGCCGACGGTGACCACGCCCGGCCGCTGCCGGGCGAGACGCCCGGCGAGCGCGAGCACGAACACCATCGGGAGGTAGCGGCCGATCAGCATGGCGGCGACCATGAGCAGGTTGTGCAGGTCGGTGGCGCCGTTGAAGCCGGCCATCGCGCTGCCGTTGCCGGCCGTGCTGCTGGTGTAGGCGTAGACGAGTTCGGTCAGGCCGTGCGGCCCTGGGTTGCCCATCGAGGAACGTCCGCCGGGAAGGGCGACCGCGATGGCGGAGCACACCAGGATCGCGGTGGGCGCGACGAGCGCGTAGAGCACGACGTACCGCATCTCCCCGGCGCCGATGCGCTTGCGCAGGTACTCCGGCGTGCGGCCGACCATCAGGCCGCCGACGAAGACCGCGACGAGCACCGCCATGAGCAGCCCGTACAGTCCGCTCCCGGTGCCGCCGGGCGCGATCTCGCCGAGCATCATGCCGGCCAGCAGGACCCCGCCGCCGAGGCTGGAGAAGCTGTCGTACGAGGCGTTGGCGGCGCCGTCAGCCGACGCGGTCGCCGACACGCCGAACAGGGTGCTCGCCGGTACGCCGAAGCGGGTCTCGGTGCCCTCGGTGTGACCGCCGACCGCGGCGCTGACAGTGCCGGTGTGGGCGCTCTGGGCGAGGTTGGCGGCGGCGAGCAGCAGGCCGAAGAGGATGCCGACCACCGCGAGGAGGGTCCAGCTCTGCTTGAGGCTGCCGACGAGCCTGCCGTAGGTGCGGATCAGGGCGGTCGGGATCAGCAGCATGAGCACGATCTCGAGCGTGTTGCTCCAGGCCGAGGGGTTCTCCAACGGGTGGGCGCTGTTGGCGTTGAAGACCCCGCCGCCGTCGCCCGACATCAGCTTGACGGACTCCCAGGAGCCGACGGGGGCGGCGAGCTGGTCGCTCCCCGACAGGTGCTGCGGCACGCCGAGGGCGATCAGGACGATGCCCGAGACGACGGCGAGGGGCAGGAAGACGCGGAAGGTGCTGCGTACCAGGTCGACCCAGAAGTTGCCCAGTCGGTCCGTCCCGCGCCGGACCAGGCCGCGCACGAGGGCGAGCGCGACGCAGATGCCGACCGCGCCGGAGGCAAAGGCCTGAGTGCCCAGGCCGGCCATGACGGCCAGGTGGCCGGTGGTGGACTCGCCCGCGTAGTTCTGCCAGCTGGTGTTGGTGGTGAAGCTGACGGCGGTGTGGAGGGCGAGCCGCCAGGGCATGCCGTCGCGGCCGAGCGACCACGGCAGCTTGTCCTGCAGGGTGAACAGGGCGAACAGCGCGGCGATGCTGACGGCCGAGAAGGCGAGCAGGGCACCCAGGTAGTGCCGCCAGTTCTGTTCCTTGTCGGGGTCGACGCCGCACAGGCGGTAGAGGGTGCGTTCGGGTCTGAGGTGGCGGCCGCCTTCGAGGGCGCGTGCCATGTAGTCGCCGAGGGGGACGTGGAGGCCGACCACGACGGCGATGACGAGGGAGGCCTGGATCCATCCGTACATGTCTGCTCTCACGCTCCGCGCGACGGGTGGGTGCGGTCCAGGGCGGCGTTGAGCTCGACGACGTTCACGGCGGGCTCGCCGAGCACGCCGAGAGCGCGGCCGGTGGTGTACTGCGCGATCAGCGCGCGCACGGTGTCCTCGCCGATCCCCCGCTCGCGGGCGACGCGCGATGCCTGGAGGCCCGCGTACGCGGGGGTGATGTCGGGGTCGAGACCGCTGCCGCTCGCGGTCACCGCGTCCGCGGGAACCTCGGGGCGGGCCGGGGCGTCGCCGCGCACGGGGGTGACGACGGCCCGGGAGTAGTCGGCGCCGGGTTCCGCGCAGCCGACCACCACGCGCTCGTAGGAGCTGACGAACGGCCGGGCCGGGCAGACCTGGTTGAGGCTGACGACGTGGGTCACGCGGCCTGTGGTGCCGCCGTCGCGGAAGACGCCGAGCACGGCACCGACGCCGTCGGGGGTGCAGTAGGGGCGGGAGCCGTCGACGTGCTCCAGTTCTCCGACCGCCTTGCTGCGCGAGCACACCTGGGTGAGCAGGCTGGGCTTGTCGGCGGTGTCGACGACGCTCTCGGCGCCCTGGTTGCCGGCGCCGGAGGCCGCGGTGTCGTAGCCGTCGCCGGCGTTGGAGGGGCGCGACTGGAAGTAGCCGGGCAGCGGGTTGCCCTTGGAGTCGGTGTAGGCCTTGCCGATGAGCGTGTCGCGTGACGAGGCGTCACGCAGGCCCGGCGCCTGGGCGAGCAGTGTCATGCCCAGGGGGTAGGCCAGGCCGACGAGGAGGGTGAGCGCGAGCACCACGCGGACGGCCGCGAGATGGTGCGCGGCCCAGCGGGGCAGCGTGGAGGTACGGGCCATGGTCAGATCCCTGGGATGAACTGGGCGAGGGCGAGGTCGATAAGCTTGATCGCCAGGAACGGCGCGGCGACCCCGCCGAGGCCGTACACCCACAGGTTGCGGGTGAGCCGCGAGGCGGCGTTGCCGGGCCGGTAGCGGACGCCCCGGAGGGCGAGCGGGATCAGCGCGAGGATGACGACGGCGTTGAAGACGACGGCCGACAGGACCGCCGAGGCCGGCGAGTGCAGCCGCAGGACGTCGACGGCGTCCAGGGCCGGGTACACCCCGCCGAACACCGCGGGGAGGATCGCGAGGTACTTGGCGATGTCGTTGGCGATCGAGAAGGTCGTCAGCACGCCGCGGGTGACGAGGAGTTGCTTGCCGACCTTGACGATCTCCACGATCTTCGCGGGGTCGGAGTCGAGGTCGACCATGTTCCCTGCGTCCTTGGCGGCCGTGGTGCCGGTGTTCATGGCGATGCCCACGTCCGCCTGGGCCAGCGCCGGGGCGTCGTCGATGCCGTCGCCCGTCATGGCGACGAGGTGGCCGTCGGCCTGTTCGTGCCTGATCAGGGCGAGTTTGTCCTCGGGGGTCGCCTCGGCGAGGAAGCCGTCCACGCCCGCCTCGTCCGCGATGGCGCGAGCGGTCACCGGATGGTCGCCGGTGACCATGACGGTGCGGATGCCCATCCGGCGCATCTCCTCGAAGCGCTCGCGCAGTCCGGGCTTGACGGCGTCCTTCAGATGGATGACGCCGAGGACGTGCGCGGGGCCGCCCCCGGCCGGGAGTTCGGCGACCGCGAGGGGTGTCCCGCCGGCGGACGACACCTGCTCGACGTACACGTCCAGTCCGGCGGGGACGGTGCCGTCCCGCTCGCGGACCCAGGCGGCGACGGCGGCGGGTGCGCCCTTGCGCAGCCGCCTGCCCCCGGGGAGGTCCACCCCGGACATGCGGGTGGTGGCGCGGAAGGGCACCCACCGGGCGTCGGGCAGGTCGATCTCGTCGGCCTTGTGGTGGGAGAGCGCGTAGTGCTCGCGGGCGTGGGCGACGATCGAGTGCCCCTCGGGGGTGTCGTCGTCGAGGCTCGACAGCAGCGCGGACCGGGCGAACCACTCGGGCTCGACGTCCCCGAGCGGCAGGAACGCACCGGCCCGGCGGTTGCCGTGGGTGATCGTGCCGGTCTTGTCGAGCAGGAGGGTGCTGACGTCGCCGGCGGTCTCGACGGCCCGGCCGGAGGCCGCCAGGACGTTGCGCTGCACCAGGCGGTCCATGCCGGCGATGCCGACGGCCGACAGCAGGGCGGTGATCGTCGTCGGGACGAGGCAGAGCAGCAGCGAGACCAGGACGGTCGCGGTGGCGCCGCCGGGCTCGTGGGAGAGGGTGGCCATGGGCCGCAGGGTCACGACGGCGACGAGGAAGACGGCGGTCGGCAACGCGAGCACCAGGTTGAGCGCGATCTCGTGCGGCGTCCTCTTCCGGTCGGCGCCCTCCACCAGGGCGATCATGCGGTCGATGAAGCTCTCCCCCGACTGCCGGGTGATGCGTACGACGATGCGGTCGGACAGCACCTTTGTGCCGCCCGTGACGGCCGAACGCTCGCCGCCGGCCTCGCGGATGACGGGTGCGGACTCGCCGGTGACGGCGGACCCGTCGACGGCGGCGACGCCCTCCACGACGTCGCCGTCACCAGGGATCGTCTCCCCCGCCCCGACGACGACGGTGTCGCCGCGTCGCAGGGCGATCGCGTGCACGGCCTTCTCGCCGTCCTTCGTCAGCCGGCGGGCCGTGGTGATCCTGCGCGTGCGGCGGAGGGCGTCGGCCTGGGCCTTGCCGCGGCTCTCGGCGACGGCCTCCGCGAGGTTGCCGGAGACGACGGTGAGCCAGAGCCAGCACGTGACGAGCCACCCGAAGACGGAGGGGTGGACGACGGCGAGCCCGGTGGTCAGGGCGGCGCCGATCCCGGTGACGAAAATGACCGGGTTGCGGACCAGCGTCACCGGGTTGAGCTTGCGCAGGGCCTCGGGGAGGGCGAGCCACAGCTGTCCCGGAGCGAGCGGGCCGGCGCCTGCCCGGCGCTGCCCGCCGGTCCCGTGGGGTAGGGCGGGGGTTTCACGGTCCGGCCTGACGGGTGCGGGTGCGGAGGTCATCGGATGCCCTCCGCGACGCTCGGGCGGACGGTGTGCTCCACACTCACCGGACTCTCTCTTCTCGTGGACCGGGGCTCACGCACCGGAATCGGGCATGTCGCACCTCCGGGCAGGGGGACGCGGGGACATCACCTGCCCGGAGGGCGTTTCGGAGGCGTCGGACGGCGCCCGGGCTCAGAGCCCGATGTCGCGGTTGCGGAAGTCGGCCAGGGACTCGCGGCGGACCAGAAGCCGCGCCCGCCCCTCGTGGACGGCGACGACCGGCGGACGGCCGACGAGGTTGTACGTGGACGCCATGGACAGGTGGTACGCGCCCGCGACGGGCACGGCCAGAAGGTCCCCGGGCCGGACGTCGGCGGGCAGCGGCACCGCGGAGGCGAGGATGTCACCGGCCTCGCAGTGCCTGCCGACCACGGTCACCAGCACCGGCTCCTCGGTGGAGTGACGGCCGATCAGCCGCGGGGCGTAGCGCACCCCGTACAGCGCGGGCCGGGGGTTGTCGCTCATGCCGCCGTCGACCGCGACGAAGGTCTGGCCGCCGGTGCGCTTGACCGACAGCACGTGGTAGAGCGCGACACCGGCGGGCCCCACGATCGCTCGGCCCGGCTCCACCGTCAGCCGCGGCACCGGCAGCCCGGCGGCCGCGCAGCCCTCGGCGAGTTCGGCGCGTATCCGCGCGGACAGCGTCGTCAGGTCCATCGCCGCCTCGCCCGGACGGTAGGCGACCGCGTGCCCGCCGCCCAGGTCCAGTTCCGGAAGCGTGACGCCGTGCTGTCTGCGCACGGCGGCCAGCAGGCCGACCAGGCGGCGCACGGCCGAGAGGTACGGCTTGACGCTGCTGATCTGCGAGCCCAGGTGGCAGTGGAGGCCGACCAGTTCCAGGCGCGGCTGCTCCAGCACACGGGCGATGGCGTGCTGGGCCGATCCGTCGGCGAGGGACAGCCCGAACTTCTGGTCGTCGGTGCCGGTGCGCACCGCGTTGTGGTGACCGGCGGCGATGCCCGGCACGATGCGCAGCAGCACCTTCTGCCGGTCCCCCGGCGGGACGTGGGCGGCCAGCCGGGCGATCTCGCCGGTGCTGTCGATCACGATCCGGCCCACGCCCAGGCGCAGGGCCGTGGCCAGGTCCTCGGGGCTCTTGGCGTTGCCGTGGAGCAGGATCCGCTCCGGCGGGAAGCCGGTGACGACCGCGAGCTCGAGCTCCCCGGCCGAGCAGACGTCGAGGCCGAGGCCCTCCTCGTCCACCCAGTGGGCCATGGCGCGGCACATGAAGGCCTTGGCGGCGTACAGCACGTCGCCGTCGGGGAAGGCCGCGCGGTAGGCGCGGCAGCGGTCGCGTACCTCGCCCTCGTCCAGGACGTAGGCCGGGGTGCCGAAGCGTTCGGCGACCTCGGTCAGGGCGACCCCGCCCACGGTGACCTCACCGTGGGGGGCGGAGGAGGCGGACGCGGGCCACACCGACAGGTCGGCGTCGGGGTACGCGGTCTCCAAGTGCTCGGTGACGAGAGTCATGACGGCGCTCCTTTCAGCCGATCCACAGGGCCAGGGCGTCGACCAGCGCGACCGCGCCGGTGACCCTGAGGACCCCGAGAGTCTGGGGGTCGAGCCGGCGACCGGTCTCCTCCGGCACGTCCGACACGGCGGGTGCGGCGAACTGCGGGTCCACGGTCAGTGCCGTGACGCCCAGCGGCCGGGCCAGCGACCGGAGCGCGGATTCCGAGAGGGGGATCCACTGCTGGTCGGGGCCGAGCGTCTCCGCGAGACGCTCCGCGGTGGTGAAGCCGACGGCCGTGCGGCCGCCCAGGGGCGTGCGGAACATGCGCGCGACGCATCCCACGGGTCCCGGCCGGACGGGGACGTACAACGTCTCCCGGTGTCGTCCGGCCGGGGACGGATCCGAAGGCTCCGGGTCTTCCCCGTACACGGGCTCTGTCATGGCTTCCTCCTGGTGCGGCACCTGCTGCGGTTCCTGGGGCGCCCCGGCCGGGGCCGGCGGTCCGGGACGCATCAGGGACGCTATGCCCGGGGTCGGGGGGGTGACGGTGATCCCTGACGCGACGTTGACGGCGAGCGGGCGAACGTTAACGGCGCGGGTCGCCGGGCTGGTGAGGACGGCGTCAGGATCGCGACAAGGGCCTGCGGTCCGCGCGTTCCGGGGAGTTCCATGGAGGCATGAGCGAGGTCCGCGAGGAGTGCGTCGTGGTGGGCGTCAACGGCTCCCCCGGGAGCGTGGCGGCGCTGCGCCGGGCCGCGGCGGAGGCCCGGCGCCGGGAGTGCGTGCTGACCGTGGTCACCGCCTGGGAGGCGGTGTGGGACGGTGCCGGTGGGCCGGGGAGCAGGTGGCCGCCCCTCCCGCCGGAGCCGGACCGGTGGCGGCGGCTCGCCCGGCGCCGGCTGCTGACGGCCCTGGACGCCGCCTTCGACGGCGACCTGCCCCTTGACCCGCCGCTGCGCCCGGTCCTCGCGTTGGGACGACCGGGCCCGGCACTGGTGGAGGTGGCCGGTGACGGGGCGGGGCTGCTGGTGGTGGGTGCCGGTTCGCACGGCCCGTGGCAGCGGCTCTTCGCGCCGTCGGTCGCGGCCCACTGCTTCGCGCACGCCCGCTGCCCGGTCCTGGCCGTGCCGTCCGCGCCGCCGGGCGTCCCGTCGGCCCGGCGCGGCGGTGGCGGCCGGTGGTTCGGCGCCGGGAGGCGCGGGCCCGGCTTCGTCGTCCCCTGAGTGCTGGACGCGGCCGCCGGCGCCGTGTCCGCCGTGCCGGATCAGCGACGGGCGATCGACCTGAGCTGAGGCCGCGAACGCGTGAGGCTCCGGGCGGAACAGTCCGCCTCGGTCGACGGCCGGTCCGCCCGGAGCCTCACGGTTTCCCGCACTCGGCCCGCCGCCCAGGACTCAGCGGCGGGACCTCACGACGTGACCCGCAGGTGCCGTCGTTCGGCCAGCTCGTCCTCGCCGACCACGGTCAGCACCGGGCTGCCCGGAGGCGCGAACATCATCACCACCAGCTGGGACTGCGCATCGGGAAGGTTGTTGGCGCCCTGGTAGTGGATCACGTCGCCTCCGGGCTCAAAAAGAGCGTCACCGGCCTTGAGCACCCGGGGCGGCTGCCCCTCCAGCTCGAAGAGGATCTCGCCCTCGGTGACGTAGCCGAAGACCGGTCCGGGGTGGCGGTGCGGCGGCGCCCCGGGGTCACCGGGCGCCAGGGTGACCCGGATCGTCCTGGCCTCGGCGCCGGCCGGGATCCGGCCCGCCGCCTCGGGCAGGGTCGCGACCACTTCGACGCCGGGGGGCAGGTGTGCGTGCTCAGCGCTCATGCGTTCCTCCAAACAGGGACTGTCCGAAGAAGGACAGGACGGCCGCCCCGTCTGTGACATGCCCCACGCGGCAAACCCGCCGTGGACGCAACGGCGTTCCCCCTCCCGGCGCGGAGCGGGGTGCGGGCTTGGCGTGCACCCATGACGCGATATAGCGTTAGTTCGCGAATGGTGTATCGCGTCTTTTCGGAGGCGCCGACCGGAACGGGGTGAGGACATGCCGGGAGAGATCCGGCCCACCGGTGTGCCGTCCGCAGCGGGAGCGCCGCTCGCGCCGCCCCCGTTGCGGGCCTCGCACGCGGACCGGGACCGGGTGGTGGACATACTGACCGTGGCCGCGGGCGACGGGCTGCTGTCCGCGGCCGAACTGGACGAGCGCCTGGAGACCGCCCTGTCGGCCCGTACGCTCGACGAACTGGCCCCGCTCACCGCCGACCTGCCGGCCGCCGCCGGGACGCCGCTTGCCGCCGCCCCGGACGTCAAGGACGTGGTCCGCGTCGACAACCGCGGGGGCTCCTTCCGCCGCGTCGACCGTTGGGTCGTGCCACGGCGCATGGAGGTCCGGTCGGAGTGGGGCGAGGTGGTGCTGGACTTCACCCGCGCCGTGATCACGCAGGACACCCTCCGCATCGACATGGACGTCCGCGGCAGTTCGCTGGTGCTCGTGACCCGGCCCGGCATCGTGGTGGACGCCGACGAATTGACCGTCGCCTTCGGCAAGGTGGACATCAGGCCCGCGGCCGGCCCGGCGACACCGGTCGGACTGCGCGTGGTGCTGGCGGGCGAGCTGGAGTTCGGGAAGGTGCGGGCGCGGCCGCCGCGGCGCAACTTCCTGCGATGGCTCTTGCGCCGCCCCGCAGCGCTCCCGGCGCTCACCGGCTGACCCGGCGCGCGGCACGGGCCCGGGCGCCCCCTTGCCGGCCGACTCGTCCCGCGGCGGGACCGGAGCCGCGATACTGGCCGGCGATGAGCCTCCGCAAGGCACCCCTGCGCCTCCACCTGCCCTCCGACGCGCCCTCCGGCGGTCCGTCGCGGGAGGTCTACCTCCCTCCCGTGGAGGCGAGGGACCGCGGGCTCGGCGAACTGCTCTTCACGGCCGAGACGGTGGCGATCTGCGTCGTCGCGGCGCTGCTGCTCCTCTTCCTGGTGGCGGACCGCCGCTCCCCCAGACGCCGGGCCCGCCACCGCCGTTGAACGGGCGGTTCAGAGCGTGCGGTTCAGAGCGCGCACTCGAGCACGCGGCCGTCGACGGTCCCCACGAGCAGGCGTCCCCGGGGCGTCACCGCGAGGGACAGGGCGGCGGTCGGCGCGCCGTCGACCGCGAGGTCGGTGTGCCATCGCACCGTACCGTCGCCGGCGTCCAGCGCCGTGAGGGCACCGGAGTTGCAGGCGGCGTAGACGGTGTCCCCGTCGGTTTCCAGGGCGGTGACGGGGTGATCGCTGCGGTGCTGCCACCTCACCGCTCCGTTCGCGGACCTGCGTACGACGTAGGCTCCACCGGGTTGCAGCCCATGGCCGTGGTGGACGGCCCCGGCGTACACCAGGGACTGCCCGATCTCGACCGCGGGACCTCCGAAGTGATGCTCCGCCGGCACCCAGGAGTGCGGGTAGAGCCGCCGCAACTCCCCGTCGGCGCCGATGGCCGCGACCCACTTGTCCCTGTGGGGCTCGTCCGGGTCGGTGCCCACCAGGACGTAGGGACGGCTCGCGCTGCGGACCGCGAACGGGTGGTTGACGAGGTCGAAGTGGCCGGCCTCCGGGCCGTCGGCCGGACCCTCGAGGTCGAACATCGTCAGCCGGCTGCGGCTGTTGCGGCGGTCCTCCACGGGCCGCAGGACCGCCCGGCCGCCGCCGGCGACGAGAATCGAGAACACGCCCGTACTCAGGGTCTCCAGCACCTGCCCCGTGTCCACGGAGATCCGGGCGAGGCGAGGCGCGGACGTCTCCCGGCGTCCTCTCCTGCGACCAGCTCCGCGTTCGGCGTTGGCCCACACGGACGCGCCGTCGGAGGCCATGAGCAGCTGCCGGCCTCCTTCCTCGTCCTCCACGGCCCAGTGGCGCTCGCCCGAGGGCAGCCACGCCTCCGCCAGCACCCCGTCCAGCGCGGCCAGGACGCGGCCGTCCTCCAGCCCTTCGACGGCCCACACCCTTCGGCGTACGAACCACGTGCGGCCGGCGGCGGCCGCGAGGTCGGCCAGGAGCCGGCGGGCGTCCTCTCGGTGGTCCTGCCTGGGCGCCGGCACCGCGGGGGCGGCCAGTTCGTCGGCGCCGACCGTCCTCCGCCCGACCGAGCCCCAGTCCGCGCGTGTGACGACGACCGCATGCCCCTGCTCGTGTGCGCGCGGGTTGTCCCAGTCGTCGGACGGCGCCAGGACCAGCCGCAGTGCCGTTCCGCTCAGCCACTCCGCGTGGAGCACCTCCCGGCTGTGGTGCAGGACGGACACGACGTCACCGGTGTCGAGGTTGATCAGCAGCAGCTCGCCCTCGAAGGAGTAGCCGCCGTCGTAGCGCCCGGTGCCGACGGCGAGCAGGGGAAGCACGGGGTGGAACGCGAGGGTTCGCACGGGGTGACGGGACCGCACCAGATGCCGGCACCGCAGGCCGTCCCGCTCGTACACGCCGACCCGGTGCCCGGTCCATCTGGAGTTCCCGGTCCCGCTGCCCCTCCACTGAAGGGCGCCGACGTCCCCGCCCACGGCCACGAGCCGCGACGGGTCGTCGGCAACGGCCGACGCGGGCTCTCCCATCTCGGCGAACGGCCCGTCTCCGAGCACGCGCAGGACTACCGGTTCAGGCGGCATGCGGGACCCTCCCAGGACGGCACACGAACGACCGCCGCCGCGCGAACGGACGGGGCACCTGATGATCCCCCGGAGCGTCGGTACGACCAACGAGGTTTTCCGGGGAGTTGCCGCGGTCGAGGCGGCGCGGGGCCGGGGCGCGGCGTGACGGGCGCGGTCGCGTGGCTCAGCGTGGCACCGCCCGGTGCGGTGCGGCGAGTTCGAGGCGCCAGTCGTTGCTGCGCATCATCGTGCCGCTGCCCCTCGGGTACTCGAAGTCGCAGGCGCCGCGCAGGGCGAACCCGAGGCGGCGGCACAGGGCGTTCGACGGGGCGTTCCGCACGGACGGGAAGGCGTGCAGCGCGCGGGGAGCCCCCGCTTCTCGGGCGGCCTCGCGCACGACGGCGACCAGCGCGGCACCGGCAGCGGCGGCGATGCCACGGCCCTGGTACGGCGGCAGGACGTTCCACCCCGTCTCGTAGATCGCTTCGCCCCGCCAGTCGCGGCGGTGGTAGGCGATGCTGCCGACCTGCTCCTCGCCGAGGAGTACGGCGTACATGCGGCCGAGGCCGGCTTCCGGCAGCGCGAGGTAGCGCTCGTGCCGGGCGAGCAGCAGCTCCTCGGGCTCCGGGCCGCCGACGTGCCGCCGCATCTCCTGGGTGTTGATCAGCCGGAGGAGCGGTAGGGCTCCCTCCGACCACGGCTGCAGGCGAACGTCCATGCGGAGCAGCCTGGCACGGCCCCCTGGCGGCGGGCACGCCGGTTTCCCGCCGGGGGCGCACCCGGGGCGGGTACGGCGCGCCGCGGCGGGTACGATCTGCCGCGATGCGCAGTGACGGAGGAGCCGGCCGAGGCGGTGCGATACCCGCCCGCCTGAGCGGTGTTGTCCTCGTCCTGTGCGGGTTGCTCGCCGCCCTCGGGATCTGCGGCCACGCCGGGCCTCCGGACGACGCGTACGGCCCGGCCCGGACCCTGGTCTCCTCGCACGTCGCGTACGTCGCCGACGAGGTGTGCACGGACGCCCACGACCCCGGCAGGCGCGGCAACGGCTGCTCCCCCGCGGAGCACACGCCGGTGACCCTGGGCTCCGCTCCCCTGCCGCACCTCCCCGGCGGGGAACCGCCGTCGGTGTGGCCGCCCGCGGTCGCCGCCGCGGGACTGGGCGCGCCGTCCCCCGGCATCGTGCGCTCCCTCGACCTGCACATGCTCCAGATCCAGCGGACGTAGAAGGGCCGACCGCACCGGCGGCGACCGCCGGTGCGCGCCGTACGTCATCCGACCCTTCCACCAGCACCGCCGCGTCGCCGACGCGGCGGGGAATCAGGACATGCCATGGGTTCCCCCCATTCCAAGGCCAGGGCCGCCGACCGCCGTGCGCGCGTCGAGGAGATACGCCGCCAGGAGCAGGCCCGCGAACGCCGCAACCGTGTCATCACCATCACCGCCTGCACGGCCATCCTCGTCGGTCTGGTCGGCGGCGGCGTCTACCTCGTCAACGCCGCGAACGACAGCGGAGGCGGCGACGCGAAGTCCGCGGCGGCCGGTTCCGTCAGCGGGGAGAAGACGTGGTCCGGCCTCACGCAGAACCACGTCGACAAGACCGTCGACTACCCCATGAGCCCGCCCGCCGGCGGCGACCACAGCCCCGTCTGGCAGAACTGCAACGGCGACGTCTACGACAAGCCCCTCGCCAATGAGAACGCCGTGCACGCCCTGGAGCACGGCGCGGTGTGGGTGACGTACACCGACAAGGCGGCGGACGCCGACGTCAAGACGCTCAGCGCCCGGGTCTCGAAGACCCCGTACTCGCTGATCAGCCCGTACGCGGACCAGGCCTCGCCGATCACCCTCACCGCGTGGGGCCACCAGTTGGGCGTCACCAAGGCGGACGACCCGCGCGTGGCGAAGTTCTTCGACACCTATGTGCAGGGCGACCAGACTCCGGAGCCCGGCGCGCCCTGCACCGGGGGCAAGGCCTCGTGACCGCCGCCCGGGGCGCGGGCAGGCCGCTGCTCGCGCTCGCCGGCGGCATGGCGCTGGTCGTGCTCGCGGCCCTGGCCTTCACCCTGCTGACGGCGCGGCCCAGCAGCGGGGGCACCCCGGGCACGGACTCGCCGGACGCCGGTTTCGCGCGCGACATGGCGATCCACCACCAGCAGGCGGTGGAGATGTCCCTGATCGTCCGCGACCGCACGGACGACGAGGACGTCCGCAGCCTCGCCTACGACGTCATCAACACCCAGGCCAACCAGCGCGGCATGCTGCTGGGCTGGCTGGACGTCTGGAGGCTGCCCAAGTCCTCCTCGGAGCCGCCCATGGGATGGATGGCCCACGACATGGGCTACTCGCCGCACGACGGGGCGCTGATGCCCGGCATGGCCACGAACGCCGAACTGCGGCGGCTCGGGGCGGCCGATGGCAAGGCCGCCGCGGTCCTCTACCTCCAGTTGCTCACCGCCCACCACAAGGGCGGTGTGGAGATGGCGGCCGCGGCCGCGGACCTCGCGCGGACCGACCAGGTACGACGCCTGGCGGCGGGCATGGTCGAGGGCCAGGAGGCGGAGATCCGCCTGATGGCCGACATGCTCGCGGCCCGCGGAGCGAGCCCGAACCCTTGACCCCGGCCGGGGGCGCCGGGAGGCTTGCCCGCCTCCCGGCGCCCCCGCCGCAGGGCACGGCAGGGGGATTCCGTACGCTCTCCGACCCGCCGGACATCGGCGCAGGTCACCGCCGTCTTATCGAAGTTGACAACGGTCACCGGTGCAGTCTTTGCCGATCACGGCACCCATGTGCTTCCCTGCGGGTGTCGCACCTGGAACGGGGAGGTCACCGCACCATGAACGCGCACGGTCACGGGCACGATCACGAGCACGCACGCGAGCACGCGCACGGGCACGGGCACGCGCACGGGGTGGCCGAGGACGCCGACCGGCGCTGGCTCGGGCTCGCGCTGGGCCTGATCGCCGGCTTCATGGCCGTCGAGGTCGTCGTCGGGCTGCTGGTGGGGTCACTCGCGCTGCTCTCCGACGCCGCTCACATGCTCACCGACGCCGCCTCCATCGTGCTGGCGCTCGTGGCGATGCGGCTGGCGGCGCGGCCGGCGCGGGGCGGTTTCACGTACGGGCTCAAGCGGGCCGAGATCCTCTCGGCGCAGGCGAACGGCATCACCTTGCTGCTGCTCGCCGCGTGGCTGGCGTACGAGGCGGTGCGGCGGCTCGTCTCGCCGCCCGACGTCGCGGGCGGCCCCGTCCTGGTCACCGCGCTGGCCGGTGTGGTCGTCAACATCGGCGCGGCCTGGTGCCTGTCGCGGGCCAACCGCACGTCCCTCAACGTCGAGGGCGCGTTCCAGCACGTGCTGAACGACCTGTACGCCTTCATCGGCACCGCCGTGGCGGGCCTCGTCGTCCTGCTGACCGGCTTCGTCCGTGCCGACGCCATCGCGACGCTCGTGGTGGTCGGCCTCATGCTCAAGGCGGGGTGCGGCCTGGTGCGCGACTCGGGGCGGATCTTCCTGGAAGCGGCTCCGGCGGGCCTGGACCCGGACGAGGTGGGCGACCGGCTGGCCGCGCACGAGGCCGTGACCGAGGTCCACGACCTGCACATCTGGACCATCACCTCCGGCCAGCCGGCGCTGTCGGCGCACGTCCTGGTCGAGCCGGGCGGGGACTGCCACGCCGTCCGCCGCGACCTGGAGCACCTGCTCGGCGCGGACTACGGGCTCACCCACACCACCCTGCAGGTCGACCACGCCCCCGCCGAACTCCTCACCGTGGGCGCGACCCCGGTCGGCGCGGGCGGCTCGGCGGGCGGCCACTGCGGCGAGCCGCACGGCCCGGTGCACCGCGCCAGGGCGCACGGGCACTGATCCTCCCGCTCCCCGGAGTCGCCGGGCCCCTGCAGCACCTGGTCACGCGCCGACGTCGCCGGGCAGTTCGATGCGCCCCGCGTACGCGCCCTGGTTCTCCTCACGGACGTCCTGCTCGTACGCGATGTCCCCGCCGCCCGCATACGGGACGAGGATTTCGAGCTCATAGCGGTGGCTCTTGACCCGGTACGTCGCCGCATCCAGGACGAGGACCTCCTGCAGCCGGGACAGGGTCAACCGGTCGTCGTTCACCGGGACACCGGCGTTGCGCAACTGCTCGGCCGTGGGGTCGAACTCCCGCCGCGCCTTCTTCGCCCACGCCCGGTCCTTGACGGCGGCCAGCTTCTGCTTGCCGCGGGCCACCCGGAGTTCGACCGTGCCGCGTGCCTTCGTCAGCTTCACATCGCCGCCGCCGGCGGCTTTGGCGTACATCCTGAACTCCTCGATGGCGGCCACCGGGTCCTCGGTCTTGTTCTCCATCTCGGGGTCGGACGCGGGTGCGTGCTTCCACGCCGCACCGTCCTCCTTCACGTATGCCGTGCCGTCCACGACATAGATCTCCTCGCTCTTCTTCGTCCCCTTGCCATTGGTGCTGACCCCCTCGGAGTGCAACGCCTCGGGGTCCGTGCCGCGGTGGACCGTGGCCCGGTACGTGGCAGCGCTCCGCTGCCCCTGAAGGGTCAGCCCCTCGCTGCCCGTGACCGAGAAGGTCCATCCGCTTTCGCCGGTCATCGCCGCTTCCGCGAGGTCGAGGAACTCCTCCGGCGACTTGGGGCTCTCGGGGGACTGCTCGACGGACGGCGTCGCCGCGGGACTCCCGGCGACGGCCGGCGCGGATCCCTTCTCCGCGCCGCAGGCGGCGAGCGGCAGCGCGAGGGGAAGAGCGAGTGCGGCGATCAGGGGGCGAGTACTCATGGACCTTTTCCTTGCGTCACGGCGGAAGCGCGGAATGTACAGCACCCCCCGGCCCGAGGGCACTCCGGCACCCATAGGGGGCGAAATACCAGGAATGCCAATACGTCGCGCTCGCATCGAGGCGAGCCGGCCGGCGCCCGTGACGCCGCCGCGTGGGGCGCTCGTCAGGGCGTCGTCAGGAATCGCCGCGGATCCTTGTCCGGGGATCCGCCGCCGCATTGGATGGAACGCGTGAACAGCGGTCCGCGCCACGACGACCGGCCACCTCATCGGGTGCCGCCGGTATCGCGCGCTGTTGTCCTGCCGGCGCCCTGAGGTACCGGCGTCGTCCCGCGGTCGCCGCTCTGCGCGACCGCTCGGTCCCGCGTACGCGCGCGCCCCACCTCCGTGGCCGGCGCGATCCGGCGTACCGATCCACGGAGTGGTCCATGTCTGCGTCGTCCGTCCCCGTCGTCCCGCCGCGCACCGCCCTGGTCACCGGGGCGACGTCCGGCATCGGGTGGGAGACCGCCCGGCTGCTCGCCGAGCGGGGCTGCACGGTCATCGTCCACGGTCCCGACACGGAGTCGGCGCACCACGCGGTCGAACGGCTGGTGGCGGGCGGCATCGAACGCGTCCGGCTGCGGCTGGCGGTGGCCGACTTCACCCGGCTGTCCGAGGTCCGCCACCTGGCGGCCGCCGTGCGGGGCCTGCACCCCGCGCTGGACGTCCTCGTCAACAACGCGGCGGTCGCGGCGCCCGAGCGCCACACCCTCACGGCCGACGGCCACGAGATCTCCTTCCAGGTGAACTTCCTCGCGGCCTACCTGCTCACCCGTGAACTGACCGGCCCGCTGACGGCGCGCCCCGGCGGCCGGGTGGTCAACGTGTCGTCCGCGGCGCACCGGTCGGCGGCGCCGGCGTGGAGCGACCTGCACCGTTCGCGCCGCTACTCGCGGCACGCCGCGTACGCCCGGTCCCAGGTCGCCCTCACCGTCTTCACCCGGGCGGCCGCGCCCGCCGGCGTCACGGCCGTGAGCGTGCACCCGGGGGCGTACGGGACGCGCCCGGTGCCGCGGTACGGGCACGAGGGCGAACCCGCCGCCGAGGGCGCCGCACGGGTGGCCCGGCTGTGCGACCCGGAGACCGAGCTCGTGCCGGGCGCGCACTACGACCGGGCCGCGCTCGCCCCGGCCGCCCGGAGCGCGGTCGAGGACCACGCGGTGCGCCGTCTGTGCAGGGTCGCCGACCTGCTCGTCACCACCTGAAGGGAGGTCACACGTGTCCAAGCGTGCCCGCAAGAAGAGGGCCAGGCGCAAGAAGGGCGCCGGCCACGGCAACAAGCCCGGCCAGGGCTGATTCCCCACGGCGGTGCGGACCACCGGGTCGACGACCCCGGTCCGCACCGCCGTCCGTTTCGCAGGACGTACCACGGTGTACGCGGAAGGTGTGGTCAGCGGTGATCGAAGTCCCCTCCCTGGACGGCTGGTTCCCCTCCGACGTGCCGGGGCCCGTCGCGCTCGCGGAGCACGTGCGGGCGACCGGCAACGGGCGGTGGTGGGCGGACCGGGCTGCCGCGCCGCGCGCCGTCGCGGTGGCGTGCGCGGACCATGTGCTGCTGGAGGGCGACCCCCGGTACGTCGACCCGGACGCTCTCGCTCCTCTGGCGAACGGCTACGTCCTGGCCCGCACGCGTTTCCTGCCGGTCCTGGGGGCCGCGTTCGAACACGTCGTTCCCTGGGAGCGGATGATCTGGGTGCAGTCACGGCCGGTGCCGCGCAGGCGGCCGCCGAGGGACGTGGTGGTGCGCAGGCTGGCACCGCGTGACGGGCCGGCCGTGGCCGCCGCGGGCGACGACGTCCGCTGGAACACCCGCAGTTGGGGCGGCGCGCAGGGGCTCGCCGCGTCGGGCCACGCGTGGGGGGCGTTCCGCTCGGGCCGCCTCGTCTCGCTGGCGTGCACGTACTTCCTCGGTGACCGGTACGAGGACCTCGCGGTCGTCACGCTGCGGGGCCACCGCCGCGAGGGTCTGGCGCTCGCGTGCCTGTCGGGCTTGTGCGGCGACGTCGCGGCCCGCGGCCGCACCCCCGGCTGGACGTGCTCGCGCGGGAACCGGCCGAGCCGCCGGCTGGCCTGGACGGCCGGTTTCCGGCTGTTCGGCGAGTACGTCCACTACGCCGTCGGGCGGCCCGCCGGAGCGGGTCGGCCCGGCGGGACGACCCGCGCCCTCGGAGCGCGCTGACGGGTACGACGCACCCCACCCGGTGGGCTCACCGGGCGGGGTGCTCGTCGTGCGCCGGCTCAGGGCTCGAAGCGGTAGCCCATGCCGGGCACGGTGATCAGGTGGCGCGGGTGGGCGGGGTCCGGCTCCAGTTTGTGCCGCAGGGTGGCGAGGTAGACGCGCAGGTAGTTGGTGCGCTTCTCGTTGCCGGGGCCCCATACGTCGCGCAGCAGCTGGCGCCCGGTGATCAGGCGTCCCGGGTTGCGCAGCAGCGGGGCGATCAGCCGCCACTCGGTGGGCGTGAGCCGCGGGGCCTCGCCCGTGCCGGCGCGGCGCTCGACGGTGAACGCGCCCAGGTCGACCCGGTAGTCCGCGATGGTGACGGTCTCCGGCTCCTCCAGCGCGGGCGGGCGGCGCAGCACGGCGCGCAGCCGGGCGGCCAGTTCGTCCATGGAGAACGGTTTGGTGACGAAGTCGTCGGCTCCCGCGTCGAGCGCCTCGATCTTGTCGGCCGGTCCGGTCCGGCCGGAGACCACGATGATGGGCAGCGGGCTCCAGGCTCGAACGCCGTGGATGATGTCGGTGCCCGCCATGTCGGGCAGGCCGAGGTCGAGGATGAGGGCGTCGGGCGGCTGCCGGGACACCAGCAGGAGTGCGGTGGCGCCGTCGGGCGCGGTGGCGACGGCGTAGTGACGTGCCGTGAGATCGATGTCCAGTGCCTTCAGGATCTGCGGTTCATCGTCGACGATCAGGACGCGCCTCATGTCAGCGACTCCTCCCCGCCGACGGGGGCGGCGGGCACGTCGGCAGGACCGTCGGCGGTGGGCAGGGACAGGACCATGGTGAGACCTCCGCCGGGGGTGTCCTCGGGGGTGAGGGTGCCGCCCATCGCCTCGGTCAGCCCGCGGGAGAGGGCGAGCCCGAGCCCGAGGCCGGTGGTGTTGTCGGTGTCGCCCAGCCGCTGGAAGGGTTCGAAGACCCGCTCCCGGTCGGCGGGCCGCAGCCCGGGGCCGCGGTCCGCGACGCGCAGCTCGATGCGCGGGCCGAGGGCGCTGGCACTGAGCAGGACGGCGGTGCCCTCGGGGGCGTGCCGCTGCGCGTTGGTGACCAGGTTGGCGATGACGCGTTCCAGGAGCGGTGGGTCGGCCAGCGCGTCCGGTATGGCGTCCAGGCCTTGGGTGGTCACGGGGACGTGGCTGTCCCCCAGGCTGTCCAGGGCGAGCGAGGCCACTTCGGCGACCGAGGAGGGTTCGAGGACCAGGCTCAGCGCGCCGGCCTGCAGCCGGCTCATGTCGAGCAGGTTGTCCACCAGGCGGTTGAGCCGGTCCAGTGACTCCTCCGCGGTGGCCAGCAGCTCCTGCTGGTCCTCGGCGGAGAACTCGACCTCCCGGCTGCGCAGCGAGCTGACGGCCGCCCAGGCGCCGGCGAGCGGGGTGCGCAGGTCGTGGCTGACGGCCGCGAGCAGCGCCGTCCGCATCCGGTCCGCCGCCCTGACCGGCTCCACCTCGGCGGCGGCCTCGGCCAGCCTGGCACGTTCGAGCGCGGAGGCCACGTGCCCGGCGAACGCGATGAGGACACGCCTTTCCGAGGCCGCCAGGCGCCGCCCGCGCAGCACGAGGACGTCGTCCGGGCCGACGGGCACGGCCACCCCGCCCTCGGCGGGGTCGTCCACCGTCGCCGCGCCCCCGTCCGAGCGGTGCACGAGTTCTGCCGACTCCATGCCGAAGGCCTCCCGCGTGCGGTGCAGCAGCGCCTCGACGGCCTGGTCGCCGCGCAGGATGCTCCCGGCGAGGGAGGACAGCGTCTCGGCCTCCGCGGTGGCGTTGGCGGCGCGTCTGGACAGCCGCAGCGAGCGGTCCACGATCGTCGCCACGGTCGCGGCGACGAGCGCGAAGACGGCCAGCGCCAGGACGTTGTTGGTCTCGCCGATGGTGAACCGGCCGATGGGCGGGATGAAGTAGTAGTTCAGCAGCAGGGACGCCGTGACGGAGGCGAGCAGCGCGGAGGCGACGCCGCCGATGCAGGCGACGCCGACCACGGTCAGCAGGAAGAGCAGCGCCTCGCTGGTGAGGTTGAGGTGCCCGCGGGTGTTGGCGAGCACCGCGGTGAGCAGCACGGGCAGGACGAACCCGGCGACGGGCCCTGCCACCTTGCGGGCCAGGGGCAGGCTGCTGGAGGGCACAGGCAGGAGGCGGCCACGTCCGGCCCGTTCGTGGGTGACCATGTGGACGTCGATGTCGCCGGAGCGTTCCACGATGGTCTCGCCGACGCCGCGTCCGGTCAGGAACTGCGCGAGCCGGCCGCGGCGGCTGGTGCCCATCACCAGCTGGGTGGCGCTCTCGGCCCGCGCGAAGTCCAGGAGCGCGTCGGGGACGTGGTCGCCGACGACCGAGTGGAAGGTGCCGCCGAGGCTCTCGACGAGGGCCCGCTGCTTGGCCAGCGCTGCGGGTGAGGTGTCGGCGAGGCCGTCGCTGCGGACGATGTGGACGGCGAGCAGGTCACCGCCGGCGGACCGGGCTGCGATGCGGGCGGCCCGGCGGATGAGGGTCGCGCCCTCCGGGCCGCCGGTCACCGCGACGACGACCCGCTCCCGGGTCTCCCAGACGCGCCCGATGCCGTGCTCGGAGCGGTACTTCTGCAGCGCCTCGTCCACGCGTCCGGCGACCCAGAGCAGCGCCAGCTCGCGCAGCGCGGTGAGGTTGCCGACGCGGAAGTAGTTCGACAGGGCCGCGTCGACCTTCTCCGGGGCGTAGACGTTGCCGTGCGCCATGCGGCGGCGCAGCGCTTCGGCGGGCATGTCGACCAGTTCGATCTGGTCGGCGCGGCGCACGACCTCGTCCGGGACGGTCTCCCGCTGCGGGACGCCGGTGATCTTCTCGACGACGTCGTTGAGCGACTCCAGGTGCTGGATGTTGACGGCGGTGATCACGTCGATCCCCGCCTTGAGGAGCACCTCGATGTCCTGCCAGCGCTTGGTGTGACGTCCGCCGGGAACGTTGGTGTGGGCCATCTCGTCGACGAGCGCCACCTGGGGTGCGCGGGCGAGGACGGCGTCGAGGTCCATCTCGGTGAAGGCGGTGCCGCGGTAGTCGCGTTCGGCCCGGGGCACGGTCTCGAGGCCGTCGAGCATCTCCTCGGTACGCGGCCGCTTGTGGCACTCGACGTATCCCACGACCACATCGGTGCCGCGGGCGGCCCGGCGGCGGGCCTCGTCGAGCATGCGGTAGGTCTTGCCGACTCCGGGGGCCGCCCCGAGGAAGACCTTGAGTCTGCCGGGCCGTCCGTGGGGGGAGCCGGCCGGGGCCGGGACGACTGGCTGCGTCACCGGGAGTCCTTCCTTGTGCGGGTGTCACGCCGCCCGGCGGCGCAGGTCGATCCTGCGCCGCCGGGCGGCGTGGTGTGGACGGTACAACGGTGGTGCAACGTCACTTCATCGCGGTGAGGGCGTGGTTGAGCTCCACGACGTTGGCCCGTTCCGCGCCGAGGAAGCCCAGGACCCGGCCCTCGACGTGGTCCTCCACCAGCTTGCGCACGGCGGCGGCGTCCAGGCCGCGGGCCTCGGCGACCCGCTCCACCTGCTCGCGGGCGTACTCCGGCGAGATGTGCGGGTCGAGGCCGGAGCCGGAGGCGGTGACGGCGTCGACCGGCACGTCCTCGGGCGCGACGCCGTCGAACTCGGCGACCGCGGCCCGGCGCTCCTTGATGGTCTTCACCAGGCCCTCGTCGTTCGGGCCGAGGTTGGAGGCGCCGGTGACGAGCGGGTCGTAGCCGCCGGGACGCGGCTGGAACCACTTCGGGTCCGGCTGGGCGACTTCCTCGGCGTCGTCCGGGTTCTTCTTGGGGAGGTTGAAGCTCTGGCCGATGAGGCTGGAACCGACGGTCTTGCCGTCCTGGGTGATCCTGGAGCCGTTGGCCTGGTCGGAGAACGCCGCCTGGGCGACGCCGGTGACCGCCAGCGGGTAAGCGATGCCCAGGAGCACCGTGAACACCAGCAGCATCCGCAGGGCTGCCACGTGGTTGCGCACCACTGAGGGCAGTGAGCCGAACATGATGGATCGCCTTCTTCTGTCAGCTGAGGCCGGGGATGAACTGGATGATCAGGTCGATCACCTTGATGCCGGCGAACGGCAGCACGAGACCGCCCAGGCCGTAGACCCAGATGTTGCGGGTCAGCAGCGAGGAGGCCGATGACGGCCGGTAGCGCACGCCGCGCAGGGCGAGCGGGATCAGCACGACGATGATCAGGGCGTTGAAGATGATCGCCGAGGTGATCGCCGACGCCGGGCTGTGCAACTGCATGATGTTGAGCTTGTCCAGGCCTGGGTAGGCGATCGCGAACATCGCGGGGATGATGGCGAAGTACTTCGCGACGTCGTTGGCGATCGAGAACGTGGTCAGCGCGCCGCGGGTGATGAGCAGCTGCTTGCCGATCTCGACGATCTCGATCAGCTTGGTGGGGTCGGAGTCCAGGTCCACCATGTTCCCGGCCTCCTTGGCGGCCGAGGTGCCGGTGTTCATGGCCACGCCCACGTCGGCCTGGGCCAGCGCCGGGGCGTCGTTGGTGCCGTCGCCGGTCATCGCGACGAGCTTGCCGCCCGCCTGCTCCCGCTTGATCAGCGCCATCTTGTCCTCGGGCGTGGCTTCCGCGAGGAAGTCGTCCACGCCCGCCTCGTCGGCGATCGCCTTGGCCGTCAGCGGGTTGTCACCCGTGATCATGACCGTGCGGATGCCCATCCTCCGCAGCTCGTCGAACCGCTCCCGCATGCCGTGCTTGACGACGTCCTTGAGGTGGATCACGCCGAGCACCCGGGCGGTGCCGTCCTCCTTGGCGGCCACGACGAGCGGCGTACCGCCGGACTGGGAGATGCGGTCGACCAGCGACTGCACCTCCTCGTCGGCCCGGCCGCCGTTGGCGGCGACCCACGCGGTCACCGCGGACGCGGCGCCCTTGCGGACCTGGCGGCCGTCGACGTCGACGCCGGACATCCGGGTCTGCGCCGTGAAGGGCACGAACTCGGCGTGGCCGAGCTCGCCTTCGTGCCGCTCGCGCAGCCCGTACCTCTCCTTCGCCAGGACGACGACGGAGCGCCCCTCGGGCGTCTCGTCCGCCAGCGACGACAACTGCGCGGCGTTGGCCAGCTCGGCGGCGGTCGTGCCCTTGACCGGCAGGAACTCCGACGCCTGGCGGTTGCCGAAGGTGATGGTGCCGGTCTTGTCCAGCAGCAGGGTGTTGACGTCGCCGGCGGCCTCGACGGCGCGTCCGGACATCGCGAGCACGTTGCGCTGCACCAGGCGGTCCATGCCGGCGATGCCGATCGCCGACAGCAGGCCGCCGATGGTCGTCGGGATGAGCGCGACGACGAGCGCGGCGAGGATCACGATGCTCTGCTCGGCGCCCGCGTAGATCGCGAACGGCTGCAGGGTGACGACCGCCAGCAGGAAGACGATGGTCAGCGAGGCCAGCAGGATGTTCAGCGCGATCTCGTTGGGCGTCTTCTGCCGGGCCGCGCCCTCCACCAGCGCGATCATCCGGTCGATGAACGTCTCACCCGGCTTGGAGGTGATGCGCACGACGATCCGGTCCGACAGCACCTTCGTGCCGCCCGTCACCGCCGAACGGTCACCACCGGACTCCCGGATCACCGGGGCCGACTCACCGGTGATCGCCGACTCGTCGACCGACGCGACACCCTCGACGACATCGCCGTCACCCGGGATGATCTGCCCGGCCTCGACGACGACGTGGTCGCCCAGCCTCAGGTCGGAGGCCGCGGCCTCCTCCTCACGGGGCGAGGTCGCCCCCGGCCGCCAGTCGGTCAGCCGACGGGCGACGGTGTGGGTCTTCGTCCGCCGCAGGGTCTCGGCCTGCGCCTTGCCGCGGCCCTCCGCGACGGCCTCGGAGAGGTTGGCGAAGACCACGGTCAGCCACAGCCACACGGTGATGACCCACGCGAAGACGCTCGGGTCCTTGATCGCCGACAGAGTGGTCAGGACCGCGCCGACCTCGACCACGAACATGACCGGGTTCTTGATCATGACCCGGGGGTCGAGCTTCTTGACCGCGTCCGGCAGCGAGGTGAGGAGCTGCTTCGGGTCCAGCATGCCGCCGGAGACCCGGTGCGGCTGCTGCGGCTCGGTCGGGGCGCCCCCCGGCGACGCGGGGGGTTCGAGGGTGGTCAGGGACATCAGGACAGGCCTTCCGCGAGCGGACCCAGCGCCAGGGCCGGGAAGTAGGTGAGGCCGACGACGATCAGGATCACGGCCGTCAGCAGGCCGACGAACTGCGGCCGGTGGGTGGGCAGCGTGCCCGCCGTGGCCGGCACCGGCTGCTGGCGCGCCAGGGAGCCGGCCAGCGCCAGGACGAACACGATCGGCAGGAAGCGGCCGAACAGCATGGCCAGGCCGAGCGCGGTGTTGTACCAGTCGGTGTTGACGGTGAGGCCCGCGAAGGCCGAACCGTTGTTGTTGGCCGCCGAGGTGAAGGCGTACAGCACCTCGGAGAAGCCGTGCGCACCGGTGTTGAGCATGCCGGCCCGCTCACCGGGCAGCGCCATGGCGAGGCCCGCGCCGACCAGCACGATCGCCGGGGTGGTGAGGATGTAGAGGGAGGCGAACTTCATCTCCCGGCCGCCGAGCTTCTTGCCCAGGTACTCCGGGGTGCGGCCGACCATCAGACCGGCCACGAAGACCGCGATGATCGCCAGGATGAGGATGCCGTAGAGGCCCGAGCCGGTACCACCGGGGGCGATCTCGCCGAGCATCATGTTGAAGATCGTCATCCCGCCGCCGATCGGCGAGTACGAGTCGTGGAAGGAGTTGACCGCGCCGGTGGAGGTGAGGGTGGTGGACACGGCGAACAGGGCCGAGCCCCAGATGCCGAAGCGCTGCTCCTTGCCCTCCATCATGCCGCCCGCCACGTGCCCGGCCTGGCTGCTCACGCTGTGCAGCTCGTTGACGGTGACGATCGCGACCGAGGCGGCCCAGATGACGCCCATCACGGCGATGATCGCGTAGCCCTGGCGGTTGTCGCCGACCATGCGGCCGAAGGTCCGCGGCAGCGAGGTGGCGATCACCAGCAGGAGGTAGATCTCCAGCCAGTTGGTGAAGGCGTTGGGGTTCTCGAAGGGGTGGGCGGAGTTGGCGTTGTAGAAGCCGCCGCCGTTGGTGCCCAGCTCCTTGATGACCTCCTGGGAGGCGACGGGACCGCCGGTCAGGCTCTGGTGGTCGCCGATGAGCGTCGAGATGGAGTCCACGCCGTGGAAGTTCTGCACGGCGCCGCCGGCGACCAGCACGATCGCGAAGACGAAGGCCAGCGGGAGCAGGACCCGCACGACGATCCGGGTGAGGTCCACCCAGAAGTTGCCGACGCGGTCGGTCTTGCGGCGGGTGAAGCCCCGGATGAGGGCGGCGACGACGGCGATGCCGACGGCCGCCGACACGAAGTTCTGCACCGCGAGACCGGACATCTGCACCAGGTGGCCCATCGTGGACTCACCGGAGTAGGACTGCCAGTTGGTGTTGGTGACGAAGGACGCGGCCGTGTTGAAGGATACGCCGGGTGTCACGGCGGGCATGCCTATGGACAGCAGCAGGTGGCTCTGCAGCCGCATGAAGGCGTAGAGGAAGAGGACGGAGACGGCCGAGAAGGCCAGCACGCTCCGCAGGTAGACCGACCACTTCTGGTCCGCGTCACCGTCGACCCCGCCGAGCCGGTACGCGAAGCGCTCGACGCGCAGGTGCTTGGCGGAGGTGAGGGTGTGGGCGATGTGGTCGCCCAGCGGCCGGTAGGTCAGGGCCAGCGCGCCGACGAGCGCGAGGATCTGGAGCCAGCCCGCGAGGGTGTCGTTCACTAGAACTTCTCCGGGTAGATCAGCGCCAGCACCAGGTAACCGACCAGGGCCACGGCGACGACGAGTCCGACGGCGTTTTCGACGCTCACAGCCGCTCCGCCCCCTTGGCCACGAGGCCGAGCACGGCGAATACGGCGAAGGTGAGGACGATGAAGGCCACATCTGGCATGCGGAGACACCCCGGAAGTCGTATGGGGACGTTGCCGCGCACCCGGTCGGGTCCGCGGCCCCGGTGAAAAGCCGGTGTACGTAGCGAAGCGCCCCGCAGTACCCCCGACGGGGTTCGTTAGCGGGTTCCTGACGCGGGCCCGGAGCGCCTTGACGGCACTTTGACGGGGCCCGCAGGAATGGGACGGCGCGCACGCGGCGCGGCCCCCGGGCGCGGGAGTCAGGCCGCGTCGCGGGCTTCCGGGCAGGTGCGTGGGCGGCGGGTCGGCCTGGTCATGCGGGGGGGGTGAAGTGGGAAGCGGGGTCAGAACCGCACGTAGACGTTCTTCGGCTGGGTGTAGGACTCCAGCTCCTGCATGCCCTCCTCACGGCCGACGCCCGAGTTCTTCACCCCGCCGAAGGCGGCCCCGGGGATGTGCGCCGAGCTGGCGTTGACCCACACGTAGCCGGCGCGCAGGTCGCGGGCGGCGGCCATGGCGGTGTGCAGGTCGGTGGTCCAGACGCTGGCGGTCAGGCCGTACGGCAGTGCGTTGGCCTCGGTGATCGCCTGGTCGTACGACTCGAAGGGCGCGGCCACCAGCACCGGGCCGAAGATCTCCTCCTGGAACAGCGGCCCGGAGGGGCCGGCGGGGGCGGAGAAGAGGGTGGGCCGGACGTAGTAGCCGGGGCGGTGCAGGGCGCTGCCGCCCGCGACGAGGCGGAGGGCGGGGTCGGAGAGCCCCGCCCGGATGTAGGAGGTCACCTTGCGGTAGTGCTCTGCGGAGACCAGGGGGCCGATGTCCGTGGCGGGATCCGCCGGGTCGCCGAGGCGCATGGCGTCCATGCGCCTGCCCACCTCGGTCACCACTTCCTCGAACAGCGAGCTGTGGACGAGCAGGCGCGAGGTGGATCCGCAGCTCTGGCCCTGCCAGGTGAAGTTCATGCCCGCCATCGCGCCGTCGACCGCCGCGTGCACGTCGGCGTCGGCGAAGACGATCAGCGGGTTCTTGCCGCCCAGTTCGAGGGTGACGGTCTTGACCGCGGCGCTCGCCGCGCGCGCCTGGACGCGGCGTCCGGTGGCGGACGAGCCGGTGAACGCGATGCGCGGGACGTCGGGGTGGGTCACCAGCCGTTCGCCCGCGTCGGGGCCGAGGCCCGGCACGATGTTCAGCACGCCGGGCGGGACGAGGCCGGCGGCCAGTTCCCCCAGGCGCAGCGCGGACAGCGAGGTCGCCTCGGCGGGCTTCAGGACGACGGTGTTGCCGGCGAGGAGCGGCGCGGCGATGCGGGCGGCCGCGAACATCAGGGGGTGGTTCCAGGGGACGATCCGCCCGACGACACCGAAGGGGTCGCGCAGCGTGTAGTCGAAGGCGTCGTGGTCGGCCACGGGGATGGTCTCGCCGCGCAGTTGGAGGGCGAGTCCGGCGAAGTAGCGCAGTTCGGCGACGGCAGCGCGGAAGTCGCCCCGCATGACCCCGATCGGGCTGCCGTTGTCGATGGTGTCGGTCCAGGCCAGTTCCTCGCCGTGGGCCTCGATGGCTTCCGCGAGCGCGACCAGCGCCCGTGCCCGGTCCGCGACGGAGGTCGCGGCCCAGGCGGGCGCCGCCGCCAGGGCCGCCTCCACCGCGGCGTCGATGTCGGCGGCGCCGCCGAGGGGTATCCGGGTGACCACGGTCTCGTCCGCGGGGTTGATCACGTCCATGGTGTCGCCCGAGGCCGCTTCGGTCGCCGCGCCGCCGATCAGCATGCGCCATGGGCGGTCCACGATCTCGCCCGCGGTCGGTCGTGCGCCGGTCGCGCCGTACGGATTCGACAGCTCCGAAATACGCATACACTCCAGGTTTGCACCAATATGTGCTGCTTACAGTGATTGAATGTTCTATATAGGGCAAACAGCGCGTATAGCGCAGCCCAAGGAACCGTCCACGGCCGTGAGGGGCTGACTCAGCCGTCCAGCCAGCCGCGTTCACGCGCGAGGAGCGCGATCTGGAACCGCGTCCGGGCGCCGAGGGCGGTGCCCGCCTCGCTGACGTGCTTCTGCACCGTCCGGCGGCTCACGCCGAGCACCCGGGCGATGGCGTCGTCCTTCATCCCCGTGGCCATGAGGTGGAGGATCTCCCGGGTCCGTTCGTCGGTCTCGACCGCCTCACGCTCGCGGCGCGGAGCGGGCCAGTCCTGACGGCTCTCCAGCGAGACCGGCGTCGCGCGTTCCCAGATGCCTTCGAAGAGCGCCACACACACCTCGATCAGGGCCGGGGAGTGCACCACCAGCGAGCCCGCCGAGGGGCGGTCCCCGTGGAGCGGGAGGAGGGCGGCGGTCCGGTCGAAGAGGGCCAGCTTCACGGGAAGCCGTGTGCCGAGGCGGAATTCACCGCCCACCGCGGTGCCCCGGATCGCGGTCTCCAGGGACACCTCGTCGGTGAATCCGTCGGCCTCGTACACCGACCGCAGCCGCACTCCGGGGACGACGGCGGTGCGGTCCGGGTCCCGGTGTCCCGAGTCGTCCGCGGTCTCCGTCACATACGGTGGTTTCGCCAGGTGCAGCACCTCGCTCCTGCTGCCCTTCAGCAGGTGCGCGTAGCGGGCTGCCACCTCGTCGCCGTGCTCCAGCACCTCCACCAGGTCGGGCGCGCCGGGGTGCGCGGCGGAGCGGTAGAGCTCGTCGAGCTGCTCCATGAACAGCTCCGTGCGGGCCAGTTCGCTCCGGCGGCGGGCGAGCAGCGAGCCCAGCGAGGAACGCGGCGGGCCGGCCTTCCAGCGCGGGGACCCGCCGGGGATGCGGATGACCAGGAGTTCGTCCTCCAGCGCCCGCAGGGCGCGCTCGGCCCCTCCGGCGGACGTGCCGACCGCCTCGGCCACCGCGGCGGCGTCCGCCGAGGGGTGGCCCACCAGGTACTCCAGGACCCGTGCGCCCAGGGGATCCAGCCCCGTACCCGCCCAAGGACCTCCCGACGAGACTTCCATGCCGCCTGCCACCCCTGTACGTCCGCGCACCGGCTCATGATCGTACGCCTCGCGGAACGGCCGGCGGGGGCCCGGTCCGGCGTGTGCCGGTCCGGGCCCCCGTCGGGCTGCTGCGGTGTCGCGGCCGCTCAGCGGCAGGTGCCCGCGGGGCGGGCCCGGGTCACCAGGTCGGTGTCCGTGGTGGTGGTGTCCATCCACAGGACCCGGTTCCCGGTGCCCGCGGCGGCGTTGGACTGCTGGCCGTGGCTGCAGGAGACCCGGCCCAGCGGGTCGCCCTGCGGGGTGAACTGCCAGAGCTTGGCGAGCGAGTCGTTGTAGTCGTCGAAGACCTGCGAGAACGAGGAGTACAGGGTCAGCGTGACCGCGGTGTCCGACGCCGTGAGGCCGTACGCCCGGACGGGGCGCGGGCCGTTCTCCGCGATGACGTCGGTGACGGTCGAGCCGTCGAGCGACGCCCGGCGCAGGGTGGTGTAGGCGTCGTCGGTGTAGTCGGTGTCGATCAACCAGTACACACCGGCCGCGGTGATCACCGGCGTGCTGATCCACTCCGGCTGCGAGGGCGTGCCCAGCGCCGTGGACTTGCCGGTCCTGGTGTCGAAGACCTCCACGACGATCCCGTAGGTGCCGTCGAACATGCCGTCGTGGATGTAGGCGATGCGCCCGTCCTTGACGGCGGGCTCGGCCGCCTGGTTGTAGTCCCGGCCGAGCGGGACCTGCTGCGGGGTGGTGGCGCCGCCCGTGAGGTAGGAGACCCGCTGCAGTCCGGTCGTCTCGTCGCGGTGGGACCAGGCGACCGTGTCGCCGTCCACGCTCAGACCGCTGATCTCCGAACCGGTGCTGAACAGGGTCTTGACGGGGCCGCCGCCCACGGGCGCGGACAGGATGTCGTAGGTGCGGGCCCAGGGGTCGTCACCGGGGACGTCGCCGACCGCGACCCACACCACACGCTTGCCGTCGGTGACCGGGCTGAGGTGCGAGCGCCCGTCGACCGGGGAGATCCGGCGGGGCTTGCCCTTGCCGTCGGTCCGGCCGGTCCACACGGCGTACGGCTCGGTGCCGTCGGCGCTGGACTTCGGGGCGGCCCACCAGTCGCCGCGCGCGCTGGGGCTGTTGCCGGTGCCGACGAACGACATCAGGGTGCCGAGCCGGCCGAGGAGGACGTCGCTGTCCAGGCCGAGGTCCTTCTCCCAGCCGGGGACGATGCCGTGGGCGTCGAAGGCCTTCTTCACCTTGGCCATGCGGTCGCCCTTGACGTGCAGCGACTTGGCCGCGGCGACGACCGCGTCCCGGCCCTCGTCGAAGCCGTCGAGGGGGGTGATGTAGGAGGTGAGCGCCTTGTACACGATCTGGTCGGCCAGTTCGGCGCCCAGGCTCTCGCGGATGTCCCAGAGCGCGCCGCTGAAGATCGTGGAATTCACGTGCACGCCGCCGTTGTCGTACGAGGAGCCGAGGGGCAGCCCGAGGAAGCCCTTCGTCGTGGCGCCGTCGTTGAGGTCGCGGAAGGCGCAGTCCTTCGGTGCCCGGGTCCGGCAGAGGTCGCCGCCGATCAGGCTCGCCTCGGGGTCGGTCATGGAGGTGCGGTTCACGGTGACGTCGATGGCGTTGCCGAGGTAGTCGGCGATGGCCTCGTTCATGGCGCCGGACTGGCCGGCGTAGACCAGGTCGGCGGTGTGCTCGACGACGCCGTGGGTCATCTCGTGGCCGACGACGTCCAGGTCGGAGGCGAGGGAGCGGTACTCGTCGTCACCGGTGCCGTAGACCATCTTCGTGTGGTCCCAGAAGGCGTTGACGAACGGCGAGCCGAAGTCCGTGACGCCGACGAGGGAGTTGATGGCCATGCCCTTGCCGTCGAGGCTGTCCCGCTGGAAGGTGCCGCGGTAGAACTCGTAGACCTTCCCGGCCGCCCAGTGGGCGTCCACGGCCCCGCTGTCGGTCATCTCCTGCGGCGCCTTCGTGGTCGGCATCGCGAACGGCACGACGCTCTCGGGCCACTGCCCCGACACGTCCTGGTACCAGACGCTGGAGGCGTCCCAGGTCTGGATGACGTTGCGGCTCTTGCTGTCGGCCATGTGCGCGGAGTCGCGCAGCAGGTACTGGCCGGTGGCGGCGTCCTTGGTGAGGTTCAGCGGCACGGTGGCGCCGTGGAGGAGGACACCGCTGCCGGTGACGCCCGTCGAACCGGTCGCGGGAGCCGCGGGCGCGCCGCCGCGCATCGAGGTACCGCTGCGCATGGACGTGCCGCTGCGCCGCGCGGCGGCGCCGGCGGAGGCCGTCGGGGCGAAGGTGGGCAGACCTCCGTACTCGAACACCGCGATGCCGGTGGCGGCGTCGACGAAGACCTCCTGGACCACGGGCGCGCCGGTGGCCGGGTCGGTGCCGCGCACGGTGACGTGGCGGGCCAGCACGCCCTTGCCGGTGGGCAGCACGGTCAGCCCGCGGTCGGTGCCGGTCAGCCCGTCCTTGGCGCTCTTGGCGTGCGACGGGCGGTAACCGCCCTTCGCCAGCTCCTCCCGCACCTGCCGCACCGCGTTCTGCACCGCGGTGGGCGTGGGGAGGGTGGGGCGGGTGGTGTCGAGGTCGAGGGCGGTGAAGTAGCTGCCGGAGGTGCCGGTGACGGTGCGTTTGCCGTTCTTGTGGGTCATGCGGACGACGTACTGGGCGCCCAGGACGGGGATGCCGCGGTACTTCTGGCCGAGGCGGACGGTCTCGGTGCCGTCGGGGTCGGTGGTGACGGTGTCGGTGGCCAGGTCGCGGTCGGGGGCGGGGATGCGGTAGCGGTCCTGGTGGCCGGCCAGGTGGGCGCGGGCGGCGGTGGCGGCGGGTACGGAGGCGTCGGCGGGTTCGGTGAGGCCGTCGACGAGTGCGGGGGTGGCGGTGGAGGGCTGCGGCGTCGGAGCCGCCGTCCCGGTGCCGGTGGTGGGGTCGGCGGCGTGGGCGGGGGCGGTCAGACCGGTGACGCCCAGGGCGACGGCGGCGGCCAGCAGGAGGGACAGGCCGGTGCGGCCGGTGCGGTGAACCGGTCTGGGCCGTATGCGTGTTGACATGGACGAATGCCTCCGGCAGCCCGGCGTGACCCCGGGCTCGGTAGTGGGACATCGGATGCTCGGCGCACCATCGCGCCCGCGGCTCGCCCTGCACCCTGCTGGCGATCACACCCGGGTGACAAGACGAAAGCCGGGGGGAGTACGCGCAGTTGCACAGATGGGAACGGCATCCGGCCCCGGAAGCCAGTCTGTTTCGGTCAGCCGCCGCCGTAGCGGGCGAGCAGCGCCGCGACGTAGGCCTCCAGGCGCGTCGCGAGCGCCGCCGGGGTGAGGTCGCGGCGGCCGAGTTCGCGCCAGGGGACGGCCACCTTCTCCGCGTCCGGTGCGAAGGCGAGGGCGTCCAGGAGCCGCCAGTAGAGATGGGCGCGGGGGGATCCGGTCAGATGGCCGCCGGCGGCGGTGTAGAGGTCGGCGAAGCGCATCCCGGCCGCGGGCCCGTGCAGCAGCGCGAGTGCCGTGGCGCAGTGGGCGACGTCGAGGTCGGCGGGGCCCCAGGAGGTCTCGACCCAGTCGACGACGCCGCTGATGCGCAGGTGCCCGCCGTGCCCGGTGAACAGGACGTTGCCCGGGTGGAAGTCGCGGTGCAGGAAGCCGCCTTCGTGGGCGGGCGGGTCGCGGCGTATGACGTCCACCGCGCGGGCCCACAGGTCGGGACGGCTCGTGTCCTCGGGCGGCCGGACGCGCTCGGGCGCCGTCCAGGGCTGGTAGGTGCGGGGCCGGTCCTCCTCGCCGACGTACAGGCCGTGGATGCGCACGAGTTGGCGGGCCAGCAGCCAGGCCCGTGCCCCGGCCTCCGCGTCCTGCAGGCGTACGCCGCCCGGGAGATGGGACATGAGCAGCGAGGGGTGGTCGCAGTGCTCCGCCCTCGCGTCGACGGCGTGGAACTCGGCGGCGGGGACGGCGGTCGGGCCGAGCAGCTTCAGGATCCGCGCCTCACGGGTCAGCAGGCCCTCCGCGTGCCGCAGGTAGAAGGGCTTCACGAAGGAGCGCAGCACCAACTGGCGGCCCTCTCCGGGCCCGGAGACCCGCAGGCGGAGCATCTGCGAGGTCCAGCCGCCGCGCAGCCGCTCCGCAGAGTCGACGCGTTCCCCCTCGCGCAGGTGGCGGTGCACCCAGGCCCGGGTGGCCGTCCAGCCGGGCTCGTTCCCCTCCGATACGGTCATCGGGGCACCCTACCGGGCCCGTTGGTCAGGCGGTGGCCTGCCGGCGTGCGCCGAGCACCATCGCGATCAGGGACCTCGCGGTGGCCCGGAGGCGGTCCGCGTCCTGGTAGACGCGCTCGATGACCACGGTGCCCCGGGTCATGGTGACCAGCACCCGCGCGGCCTCGATGGGCGGGACGGTGAGCAGCCCGGCCGCGTCCTCGCGGGAGAGCCGTTCGGCCATGACGCCCTCGAGCCGGTCCAGCATGCCGCGGATCGCGATCCGGATGGGTTCGGCGTCCGCCTGGGTGTCGGTGGCGGTCTTGGTCGACAGGCAGCCGCGGGCGGGGGTGCCGCGGGTCATGGAGGCGATGGTGAAGTCGAAGAAGTCCTCCAGTGCGCGCCGCACGTCCGGCTGGTCCAGGGTGGCGGCGGCCTCGGCGACGAAGGCGTCCGCGTAGTCCCGGAAGACGCGCAGGAACAGCGTCTCCTTGTCGCGGTAGGCGTTGTAGAGCGAGCCGCGCTGCACTCCGGTGGCGGTCGCCAGGTCCTGCATGGAGGTCGCTCCGTAGCCCTGGTCCCAGAAGACGTCCAGGATCCGGCCCAGGGTGTGCTGCTCATCGAACTGACGCCGTCCAGCCATGGCCCCACCGTAATCAATCTTTGACGGCTCCGTCAAAGTTTGCAAGGCTGTCAAACATGACGGGGTTGTCAAAGATGGCCCGGACGGCGGACGGACCGGGCGGCGCCCGGGTCGGCCGTGACCGGGCGGAGAGCGGAAACGAGCACATGAGCACCACACCACCGGGACCCGCCGCGTGGCGGGCGATAGCGGCGGGCGCGAGCGCGAGCTTCGTCGGTATCGGCCTCGCCCGGTTCGCCTACACGCCCCTGGTTCCCGAGCTGATCAACGCCCACTGGTTCTCGCCGTCCGCCGTGGCCTACCTCGGCGCGGCCAACCTCGCCGGCTACCTGGCCGGCGCGTTGAGCGCCCGGCGGGTGGGGCGGTGGCTGGGCGACCGCGGGGCCCTGCGGTGGATGATGGCGCTGGCCACGCTCGCACTGCTGGCCTGCAGCGTTCCCGTGTCGGTGCCCTGGTTCTTCTTCTGGCGCCTGGCCTCGGGGCTCGCGGGCGGCGTGATCATGGTGCGGGTGGCCGGCGCGGTGCTCCCGTATCTGAAGGGGGAGCGGCGCGGGCTGGCGGGCGGCGCGATCTTCGCGGGGCTCGGCGTCGGCATCGCCGCCTCGGGCACGCTGGTGCCCTTGCTGCTGCACCTCGGCCTGAGCCGGACCTGGACGGGCCTCGCCGTCCTGTGCGCCCTCCTCACCGCGCTGAGCTGGAACGGCTGGCCCCGGCCCACCGCACCCGCGGTCCCCTCGGCTCCGGGGGAGGGCCAGGGCAGGCCCGTCCGCCCGGCGCGGCTGAGGCTGCTGCTCGTGGAGTACGCCCTGATCTCGATGGGGCTCACCCCGGCCATGGCGTTCCTCGCCGACTTCGTCAGCCGGGGTCTGGGCCGCGGGTCCGCGGGCTCCACGGTCTGGATCCTGTACGGGCTCGGCGCCCTCGTCGGCCCCACCCTCTACGGCCTGCTCGGCGACCGCCTCGGCTTCGCCAGGGCCCTGCTGCTGATCACCCTGGTGCAGGCGGGGGCCCTCGCCGCGCTCGCCACGGCGCACAGCCTGCCCGAGATCGCGGTGCTGAGCGTCGTCATCGGGTCCTTCCCGCCCGGTGTCGTGCCGGTCGTGCTGGGCCGCGTCCACGAACTCGTGGGGCGGCGTCCCGAGGCGCAGTCGGCGGCATGGGGCAGGGCGACCGTCGCCGGTGCGCTGTCGCTGGCCCTCTCCGCCTACCTCTACTCCTATGTCTTCGCCCGCAGCGGCCAGGACCACCGCACGCTGTTCCTCATCGGCGCAGCGGCCCTCGGCCTGGCGCTGGTCGTCGGTGTGGCCGCGCGGTTCGCCCGTGTGCCCGTGGCCGCGGAGGAGGAAGCCGCGTACCACGTCGCCGGGGTCCGGGGCGCGTCCGTGCGGGAATAGGGCGCCGGGGAGTGGCGGGGTTGCGACATGTCGCAGAGTGGACAGACCGCCGGCGTTCCCCGCCGGCCGCCGGGCCGGAGCCGTCCGCCGGTGCGCCGGCCGTGCGGCCTCCCCTTCCCGGGAGTGCCGCCCGGGCCCTGACGGGACGGCAAAAGACATGGTCAGTGGCGCTGCCAAGATGGGCCGGCCACGGACGTGCCTCCGGTGGCGCCGCGGGGGAGCGGAAGCGGCGGTTCCCCGGCATCGCGACCGCCGCGCGCCGCGTTTGCTCCACATGTCCCCACCAGCCGAGGAATGTCGTCGGCGCATTGATCAACAGCCTCGGCAACTCGCATATAGTGACCGCGAGTTCCCCGCGAACACGGAGCCCGTCCGGGATTCGTGTGCGTGGTGGTGCCCGTTTTTGCCGGATTCCCGCTCCGCCCATCCCATCCGTCCAGACGGTCCCGAGGTCCTGATCGATGACAGCGCAGACCGCGCTACCGCGCCCGCGGACCGGGCGCCTGCGCATCCCGGCACGGCCGCGTGAGCAGCGTGCTCCGCTCGCGTACCTGGCGCGGGCCCTGGCGGCACCACTGGTGGTGACCATTCCGGTGGCCGTGTGGCTGATCGTCGCCGCTCCCGGGTCGCTGCGGGCACCCGCCGCGGCCGGCGCGGCCGCGGGGATCCTCGCCCTGGTCGTGGCCGTGGCCGTGGCGGCGCAGGAGCGCTGGCGGGCACGGCGGCTGGCCGGGCAGCTCGACGCCCTGCGGGCCGAGGCGGAACGTTTCGCCGATGAGCTGCTGCCCGCCGCCGTCCGCCGGATCACCGCCGGCGAGACCGTCGACCGCGTGCTCACCGCCGTACGGGAGCCGCTGACCGGCCCTCAGCGGCGCATGCTGGCCCTGATCGCCGACCGCGTGGGCAGCAGCGAGTCGCGCCGCGCCGCGGCGATGGCCGTCGGAGCCAACGCCGCCGGGCGCATGCAGGCACTGGCCACCGGCATGCTGGCCGACCTGCGGCAGATGGAGCACCGCCACACCGACCCGGCCGTGCTGCACGACCTGCTGCACCTGGACCACCGCACCGCGCAGGCCGGCCGCCTCGCCGACAGCATCGCCGTGCTGACCGGGGCCCGGTCCGGACGCCGGTGGGCCAAGCCGATCCGTATGGAGTCGATCCTGCGCGGCGCCATGGGGCGCATCGCCGGCTACCAGCGCGTGCGGCTCCACTCCACCAGCGAGGTCGCCGTCGTCGGCCACGCCGCCGAGGGTGTCATGCACGCGCTGGCCGAACTCATGGACAACGCGGCCAACTTCTCCCCGCCCACCGCCGAGGTCCACGTGTACGTGGAGGAGGTGCCCGCGGGCTCGGTCATCACCGTCGAGGACAGCGGCCTGGTCATGGGCGAGGTCGCGCTGCGCCGTGCGCAGAGCGCCGTCGCCGCCGGGTCCGGGGACCTGACCGGCCTGTCCGGGACCAGGCTCGGCCTGACGGTCGTCGGCCGACTGGCCCTCAAGCACGGCCTGACCATCTCCTTCCGGCCCTCGGCCCGCGGCGGCACCGGCGCGGTCATGATGATCCCGCAGGAACTGCTCACCGTCCCGCGCCCCGGCATGGACGCCGGTCCCGACGCCGAGCCCCTCCTGCCCCCGGAGGTCCCGGCCACCGCCCCGTCCGTCCCGGCCCCCGCCGAGACGCCCGACCCGGACGAGGAGGCCCGGCACACGGCGCCGGAGCTGGGTGAGAGCGGCCTGCCCAAGCGCCGCCGCGGCCAGACGCTGTCCGCCGCCGGCCACGACGGGCCCGGCCACGACCGGCCCGCCGCACGCCCGAGTGCGGGCTCGGCCGGCCACGGCACGGCGGCCGAACGGGCCGCGCGGTTCAGTACCTTCCGCAGCGCGGTGCACGGCACCACCCCCGCCGCACCCGCACCCGCCCCCGACCACGAGTCCCCCGCATCCGCGCCCGGCGCGGACCGCGACGAGCACAACGCGACGGCCCCATCCCCAGAAAGCGACGCGCGATGACCGCACCGGCCACCGGCCACACCAGTACGGACGAGCGGCTCAACTGGCTGCTGGAGAACCTGCTGGAGCGCACCCCGGGCGCCCGCCACGCCCTGGTCCTGTCCCGGGACGGGCTCAAGCTGTGCCGCACCCCCGAGCTCTCGGTCGACCAGGCCGACCAGCTCGCGGCGATCTCCGCCGGCATCCAGAGCCTGTCCCAGGGCGCGTCCATCGAGTTCGGCGACGGCAGCGGCGGCGTACGGCAGGCCATGGCCGAGTTCTACGGCGGGATCCTGTTCATCGTCGAGGCCGGCGACGGCGCCCACCTCGCGGTCGTCGCCGACGACGACGCCGAGGTCGGCCTGATCGGCCACAACATGCACGAGCTGGTCGAGCAGCTCGGCGAGCACCTGAGCGCGCCCCCGCGCGAGGTGCCCGGTGAGGACGGCGACGGCGCATGACACCCCGCCCGGGCCGGGAGGAGGATCCGGACCGGCTGTACACCCTGACGTCGGGTCGCAGCCGGCCCGTGTCCGACGCGTTCGACCTGGTGACCCTGGTGGTCGCCGAGTGCGATCCGGTCCCGGGGATGCAGTCCGAGCACGCGGCGATCCTGCGGATCTGCCGCCGGCCCACCGCCGTCGTCGAGCTCGCCGCCGACCTGGGACTGCCGGTCGGCATCACCCAGGTGCTCCTGTGCGACCTGCTGGACACCGGCCGCATCAGCGCCCGGCACCCCCGTACCGTCCGGACGGCGGCTCAACTTCCGGACCCCGAGATCCTGGAGCAGGTGCTCGTTGGACTACGCAACCTCTGACCCCGGCCTCGTTCCCGGCCCGCCGGGGCCCCGGGCACCGCTCGACGCGAGCGCCGACAACGGGCTGAAGATCGTCATCACCGGCGGGTTCGGCGTCGGGAAGACGACCATGGTGCGCTCGGTCAGCGAGATCCGCCCGCTGAACACCGAGGAGACCATGACGCAGGCCGGTGCCGCAGTCGACGACCTCGCCGGTGTGGGGACCAAGTCCTCCACCACCGTGGCCTTCGACTTCGGCCGGATCAGCGTCAACGCGCGGACCGTGCTCTATCTGTTCGGCGCGCCCGGGCAGGAGCGGTTCTGGTTCCTGTGGGACCGGCTGTTCTCCGGCACGCTCGGCGCGGTGGTGCTCGTCGACACCCGCCGCCTGGACGACTCCTGGTACGCCATCGACCGCCTGGAGCACCACGGCACCCCGTTCGTGGTGGCCCGCAACGACTTCGGCGGACCCAAGCACTCCGAGGAGCAGGTCCGCGACGCCCTGTCGCTGGCGGACGGGGTGCCGCTGGTGGACTGCGACGCGCGGTCCCGGCAGTCCTCCAAGGACGTCCTGATCACCCTCGTCCAGCACCTGCAGACCCTGTCCGCCGCCCACCCGCGCGCCCGGGAGATGACCGCCCCGTGACCAGCCAGCCCACCGCGGCCGCCGGCACCGACCCGTTCGCCGGGGCGGTGCCGTTCAGCGGTCCGCGATTCCACGTCGAACCCGCCGCTCTCTACCGGGAACTGCGGCGCGACCACGGCGCCCTGGCCCCCGTGACGCTCGACGGAGGCATTCCGGCCTGGCTCGTGCTGGGCTACCGGGAACTCCTGCACGTCACCGGCGACCCCGTGCTCTTCAGCCGCGACTCGGACCTGTGGAACCAGTGGGACCGCATCCCCGACGACTGGCCGCTGCTGCCCATGATCGGGCGCAAGCAGCCCTCGATCCTCTACACCGTGGGCGAACGCCACCGGCAGCGCGCCGCGATGATGGGCAACGCCATGGAGGCCATCGACGCGGTCGAACTGCGCCGCTACGCCGAGCGCTACGCCGACGCGCTCGTCGACACCTTCTGCGGCGGCGGTACGGCGGACATCCTCGACGAGTTCGCGATGCTGCTCCCGGTCCGCGTGCTCGCCAGGCTGTACGGCTTCCCCGAGGAGCAGGGCCCCCTCCTGGTGAAGGCGGTCAAGGACCTGGTCGACGGCGGCCCGGACGCCATCGCCGGCCAGACGCACGTCTACACCGCGATGACCGAACTGCTCGAGGCGAAGAAGGAGCAGCCGGGCGCGGACGTCGTCTCGCGGATGCTCGCCGACCGGTACGACTTCTCCGACGAGGAGATCGTGCAGGACCTGATGGTGATGACCGTGGCCGGGCACCAGCCCACCGCGGACTGGATCGGCAACTCGCTCAGGCTGATGCTCACCGACGACCGCTTCGCCGCCTCGTTCACCGGCGGCCGGCACAGCGTCGGGCAGGCCATGAACGAGGTCCTGTGGGAGGACACCCCCAGCCAGAACATCGCCGGGCGGTGGGCCAGCCGCGACACCCGGCTCGGCGGGCGCCAGATCGCCTCCGGCGACCTGCTCATCCTCGGCTTCGCCGCGGCCAACGCAGACCCCCAGGTGCACCTGGAGGCCGGTGCCTCCACCAACGGCAACAACGCCTGGTTCTCCTTCGGGCACGGCGAGCACCGCTGCCCGTTCCCGGCCCAGGAGATCGCCGAGGCCATCGCCCGCACCGGCATCGAGGTGCTGCTGGACCGGCTGCCCGACATCGAACTGGCGGTCGACCCCGCCGATCTGGTGCGCCGTCCGTCCCCGTGGCTGCGGGGCATGACCAAGCTCCCCGTGCGCTTCACACCCACCCCCGTGCTAGGAGAACTCTGATGGAATGCCCGGTCACCGGCCACCACGCGGCCTCCCCGATCGTGCTGGACCCGCTGGTGGGCGACCTCGTCGCCGAGAGCACCGCGCTGCGTGAGGCGGGCCCGCTGGCCGCGGTCGAGCTCCCCGGCGGGGTGCCGGTGTGGGCCGTGACGCACCACGCCGAGGCCCGCGCGCTGCTGACCGACCCGCGGCTGGTGAAGGACATCGCCCACTGGGACGCCTTCACCCGCGGTGAGATACCCGCCGACTGGGCGCTGATCGGCCTGGCCAACCCCGGCCGCTCCATGCTCACCGTCGACGGCGCCGACCACCGCCGCATGCGTGCCCTGGTCGCCCAGGCGCTGACCCCGCGCCGCGTGGAGCAGATGCGGGCCCGGATCGAGGAGCTGACGGCCGGTCTCCTGGAGCGTGTCGAGGAGGCGGCGCGCGAGGGCGACGTACTCGACCTCAAGGCCACCTTCGCCTACCCGCTGCCGATGTACGTCGTACAGGAGCTGATGGGCATCGACGAGGCCCACCTGCCGCGGCTGAAGGTGCTGTTCGAGAAGTTCTTCTCCACCCAGACCCCGCCCGCGGAGGTCCTCGCCACCCTCGGCGAGCTCGCGGCCCTCATGGCCAAGACCGTCGCCGACCGGCGCGCCGAGCCCGGCGACGACCTCACCAGCGCTCTCATCGCGGCCTCCGAGGACGGTGACCACCTCACCGACGAGGAGATCCAGAGCACCCTGCAGCTCATGATCGCCGCGGGGCACGAGACCACCATCTCCCTCATCGTGAACGCGGTCGTGAACCTGCTCACCCACCCCGACCAGCTCGCGCTGGTGCGGGAGGGCAAGGCGAGCTGGGAGTCGGTGGTGGAGGAGACCCTGCGCCACTCCACGCCCACCTCGCACGTGCTGATCCGCTTCGCCACCGAGGACGTCCCCGTGGGCGACAAGGTGATCGCCAAGGGCGAGGCGCTGATCGTCTCCTACGCGGCGATCGGCGGCGACGAGAAGCAGCACGGCCCGAGCGCCGGCGTCTTCGACATCACCCGCGACCACCCCATCCGGCACATCGCCTTCGGCCACGGCCCCCACGTGTGCCCGGGCGCCGCGCTGTCCCGGCTGGAGGCCTCGGTGGCGCTGCCCGCCCTGTTCGAGCGCTTCCCGAAGCTCGACCTGGCGGTCCCGGCGGCGAAGCTGCGCAACAAGCCCGTGGTCACCCAGAACGACCTCTACGAGCTGCCGGTCACCGTCCACTGACCTACCGTCGGTGTCCGGCACCTCCCCGCGCCGCTCGTGCCGGTGCGGGGCGGTGCCGGTCCCGTCCGGCCCCGTGACGACGACCGCGGGACGGCCCCGCCCGGCACGCCGGGCGGGGCCGTCTCCGTCAGACGCCGATGTCGCGGCCGTCCTTGCGCCACACCACGACGACGGAGGGGCGGGGGATCCGCTTGCCGCCGTCGGGCCAGCGCGAGGACGGGTTCTCGTACGTGGAGGCGTCGGTCTCGCCGGGGTGCTGCACCGCGACCAGGACGCGCTGGTCCTGGACGATCGGGCCGCACGTCTCGGCACCCTTGGGCACGCTCAGGAACTGCCGGACCTGACCGCGCTTGTCACCCTTGACCGCGACACCGAAGAGGGCGTCGTGGGTGCCGAGGGTGCCCGGCGCGCCGTCGGTGGAGATCCACAGGTTGCCGTGCGGGTCGAAGGCCACGTTGTCCGGGCACGAGATCGGGCTGACGTCGTCCTTCGGGAAGCCCGCGAAGTAGGTGGCGGGGTCGGCGGGGTCGCCCGCGACCAGGAACAGCCGCCACGCGAAGCGGTCGGCGGCCGGGTCGTCGAAGAACTCCGCCAGCTCCAGCACGTGCCCGTGCTTGTTGTTGCTGCGCGGATTGGCCTCGTCGGCACCGGCGGATCCGGCCTTGCCGCGGTTGGTGTTGTTGGTGAGCGCCACGTAGACGCGACCGGTGCGCGGGCTGGGCTCGACGTCCTCGGGGCGGTCCATCTTGGTGGCTCCGGCCTTGTCCGCCGCCATGCGGGTGAAGAGGTAGACCTCCTCGGCGGTCATGCCCTCCACGAAGGAGGTGGTGCCGCTCGCCAGCTTGATCCACTCGCCGGAGCCGTCGAACTCGCCGTCCGAGGGCAGCTTCCCGTTGCCGTCGAACTCGGCGGCCGGGCTGTCGCCCGTCAGCCGGGCGACGTAGAGCGTGCCCTCGTCCAGGAGCGACAGGTTGTGCTCGCGGACCGCCCGGCCGGTGCCGTGGCGCATCGCCTTGCTCGCCACGAACTTGTACATGTAGTCAAAGCGCTCGTCGTCGCCCATGTAGACGACGGGGCGGCCGTCGTCGGTGAGGCGGGGCTGCGCGGCCTCGTGCTTGAAGCGGCCGAGCGCGGTGTGCTTGCGGGGCGTCGAGTCCGGGTCGAACGGGTCGAGCTCCACGATCCAGCCGAAGCGGTTGACCTCGTTGGGCTCCTTGGCCAGGTCGAAGCGGTCGTCGAACCGCTCCCACTTGCGCTCGCTGGCCGCGCCGGCGATGCCGTAGCGCTTCAGCCGCTCCGCGGTGACCGGGTCGGTGACCGAGGCCGCGTTGCCGAAGTACTGGTTGAAGTTCTCCTCGCCGGACAGCACGGTGCCCCACGGGGTGGTGCCGCCGGCGCAGTTGTTGAGGGTGCCGAGGACCTTCGTGCCGGTAGGGTCGGCCTTGGTGCGCAGCAGGGGGCTGCCCGCGGCGGGGCCGGTCAGCCGGAAGGCGGTCCGGGTGTGGAGCCGGCGGTTCAGGCCGTGCCGGCTCACCGGGTACAGGCGGCCGGAGTGCCGCTCCTCCTCGACCACGACCACGCTGAGCCCGTGCGCGGCCCAGGCGATCTCGACCTGCTCGCGGGTGGGGTTCGCCGCGTCGTAGGCCGGGAACATGAGGATCTCGTCGGTGTACTCGTGGTTGGCGACGAGTACCTGACGGCCGCGCTCGCCGGGCAGGTCGAACAGGTGCAGGAAGTCGTTGTTGTAGCCGAACTGGCCGGCCTGCGCCGCGGCGGTCTGCCGCGCCTGGTCGAACGCGGGGGCGCCGCGCAGGATGGGGTCGCCCCAGCGGATCACGACGCTCTGGGCATAGCCCTCGGGGACGACGACGGCGTCCACGGTGTTCGGCTCGACGGGCCGGAAGCGCAGGCCCTTGGCGGCGTCGGGGTCGACGGTGCCGCCGTGACCGCCGTGGCCCCCGTGCAGCGGCTCGGGCGCGGCGGCGGCCACGTCGGTGCCGGACGTGACGGCTATGCCGCCCGCGGCGGCGGCCAGGGTGACCACGGCGCCGGTCCGCAGCATGGTGCGGCGGGAGAGGGCGTCCGCGACGACGTCGCCGAGGTAGGCGTTGCCGCTGGTGTTCGGGGCCTCGTGGGCGCAGGCGTCACCGCACTTGAACCGGCAGGTGAGAGCGGACCTGCCGCCGTCGTGACGGGGGAGCAGCGGAAGAAGTCTGTGCGGCCGCACAGTGCCTCCAAGTCTATGTTCCGGTATAGCGAATACCAAGGGACGGTAAAGAGCCCTGTTCTCGCGGGAGTGGCCGGAACGTGAACCGCGAATGAACCGGTGAGCGCGGCGCGGGGTTCCCGTCCGCGCGCCCGACGCGAGCCGGCGCCCACCTGGGCGGCGTCCGCACCGCGCCGCGGGCGGCGCGCTCACGCCGGGGTGGCCGCGGGCAGCGTCAGCTCCCAGGTGTCCACGGCGAAGTGGAGGGTCATGCCGTGCGCGGTGTACAGCCGCAGGGCCCCCGTGGTGTTGCCGGTGTCCACCCCGAGCCCGATGGTGTCGCGGCCGCGGGCGGCGTACACCCCGAAGGCGTGGCGCAGCAGATGGCCGGCGACGCCCCGGCCCCGCGCCTCCTTGCGCACGCCCAGGCTCCGGATCCACGCCATGGCCGCGCGGTCGTCACGGCTCAGCGCCGCTCCCACGTCCCCCGCGCCCTCCAGCGAGGCGATCCACACCAGGGACCAGTCGATGCCCTGGCCGAGGTCGTCCAGCCACTGCCGGTAGGTGCGCCGCTGGTGGTCGAAGTGCTCCGCGAAGCTCTCCTGCAGGAGTTCGTGCGCGCGGCGGCGGTCGGCCTCCGCTGTGCAGTCGCGCAGCGTCAGTCCGGTAGGGGGCCCGGGGACGGGGTCCGCGGCGGCGGACAGCGGGCGGGTCAGCACGTGGTAGCGCCGTACCGTCCTCCAGCCGCGCCGCGTCAGGCGGGACGTGTCCATGGTGGGCGCGGTGTTGAGGGACAGGTGGACGACGGCCCGCTCCGCGCCGTTCTCCGCGGCGCGTCCGGCGGCCCGGGTCTGGAGGAGGCCCAGCAGCCGCTCGCCCGCCTCCTGGTGGGCGGGCAGGACGTAGTGGTCGGCGTCGATGCGTTCGGCGCCGGAGTCGTCCCACAGCAGTCCGTAGGCGACGAGCGCGCCGTCCTCGAAGGCCAGCCAGGAGTTGCGTTCCAGGTCCGCCTCGGGATGGATCAGCGACGACTCGACCGTCGCCAGGTCGGTCTCGGGCCGCCCGAGCTCAACGACGTCGACGGCGTTGAGCAGGTCGCAGATGACGGGGGCGTCCTCGGGGGCGGCCGGCCGCACGATGATGGGCATGGCGCAACCCTCGGCACCGGCACCGGCTCCGCGCAAACGTTTTTCGCGGCGGAGCCGGTCCGGCCGGGACGGCGCCCGCGTCAGGCGCCCGCGGCCTCGGTCGCCGGACGGTCCGCGCTCGCGCCCGCGTCGGTGCTCGCGTCGGTGTCGGTGTCGCGCTGGGCGGGGACGGTGATCTCCACGGCCTCGACGGCCTCTTCGGGTGCGTCGTCGTCCTCGTCGTCCTGGGCTGCCGGTGCGGCGGGTGCGGCGGGTGCGGCCGGTGCGGCGGGCGTGGTGGCTACGGCGGGCGTGACGGGTACGGCAGGTACGCCTGCCGCGGTTCTCATCGGCACGGCGGGGGTCATGACGTCGAGGTCGGCGTCGTCGGGCCGGCGGTCGCGGCGGACGTCGCCGACGATGAGGGCGACCACCGCCGCCGAACCGACGAACTCCAGCAGGCTCTGCGAGGTGTCCACGGCGGTCACGGGCATCGAGCCGACGGCGTAGCCCCACAGCTCCGTGAAGGCCGAAGGCATCATGAAGAGCGACAGGCCCACCGAGAAGCCCGGGGCGGTGGGCCGCCGCCTGGCGGCGAGCAGCATGCCGGCCCCGCACAGCACGGTCAGGCACACCCACTGGTACGGCGAAGGAACCGCGAGGATGGCGCGCCCGCTGCCCTTGCCGACGATCAGGTCGGTGAGCACACCAGGGCCGACCTGAAAGGCCGTCACCGCGTTCCGGCCGATGTAGAAGACGTTGAGCACCGCGAGCAGCAGACCGGAGGCGGTGGCCGTCACCTTCACCGGGCGGACCCCGCCGGTCACCGAGTTCGAGGCGGCGGCCTCGTACTCCATGTGCCGTGCGAGCAGGAGGAGCCCGCCGAGGACGAGGCAGATGACCACCGCGAGGACGGCGGTGCTGCCCACCGCGTTCAGCGAGGCGCCCTTGAGGGTGCCGAACCACGGGTCGGAGGGGGAGTCGAGCAGCAGGTACCAGACCGCCGGAAGGCGGAAGCCGAGGGTCACCGTGCACGAGGTCATCAGCAGGCCGCCGGCGCCGCGGGTGCGGAACAGGGCGGCCAGACCGGCGCAGAGCTGCAGCGCCGCCAGGCCGAGGTCGAGCGAAGAGGTCGCCGAAAGGCCCGGCACCCATCCCGTCGTCCACAGCGACCAGGCGCCGGGCAGACCGCGGACAACGATGTCGTAGAGCAGCCAGAACGTCGTCTGGGCGAAGAGCGCGAGGCTGAGCAAGGCCACGGCTATCCGCACCTGGTTGATCGACATCCCCGGACGGTTCATGGCGCGCTGTCCCCTCGACGGCCAAACGTGGTTGAGTTCACAACATTCCCAATGACGGTGCAGAGCATAAACGGTCACCCATGTGCCCGCGCCAATCCGCCCCCGAGGTGCCGGCCTTGCGGAACCGCGCGAGAACGGTGTGCCAACGGAAAATGAATGACGGCCCATCAGGAGACGCCGGCCGGACTTGTCGAGTGGCCCAGGGCCGCGGTCGAACAGGCAACGCTGAATGGTGAGTTGGGCGTACCGTCGAGAGCGGGGCGGTCACGTGCGGGGCAGGTGCCGGCCGCGACGTGGCACGCGTGGTACTCCGTGAAGCGGGCGCGGCCCCAGGGCGGACCGTACGCGCCCGCCGGAACCCGCCCGGGCGGCTGCGGCACCGACCTGGGCGCGGCAGTGTCGGCGCCCCGTGATGGGATGCCGGGGAACACCGCAGCCGTAGCCCGCAGGGAGAACACGCCGATGCCTCCGTACCCTTCGCTCACCCACGCCCTCGTGGCGGCTCTCGTGGACCTCACCTGGTTCGTCGAGGACGCGGACGACGAGCGCATGGACCAGGACGAGGCGCTGAAGGCCCTGGAGGGTGTGGCCGCCGTGGTCGACCGGATGACGGAGGGCCAGCGGGACGGGTTCCTCGACCTGCTGGCGGCGATGACGGCGGCCGAGACCGATCCCCGGCGCCGCGCGTTCCTGGAGGACTTCCCGGAGGACTTCGGCGTCGTGGACTAGCCCGCCCGGCTCAGCCCTGTGACAGCCGCGGGTCCAGGAGGCGGTGCAGCCGGTGGGCGACGGGACGGAAGCCGCGGCGCGGCCAGAACACCGACGAGAGCGGGTTCGCCGCCCGCCAGTCCGTCACGCACACGCGGAATCCGCTCCGCGCCGCGTCCGCGAGGGCGTGCTCGGTGAGGCGGCGCCCCACACCGCTGCCCCGGCACTCAGGGGCGGTCGCGGCGAGGAGCAGTTCGACCGAGCCGCGCGGCGCGGTCGGCGAGACCTCGTCGTCGGGTACGGGCCGCATGACGCAGAAGCCCCGCGCCCCCTCCGGCCCTTCGGCGAGCCAGTAGGACACGGCGGGGTCCTCCAGCAGCTCCAAGTGCCCCGGCCGCAGGCCCTCGTGGAAGGACTGCTCGATGAAGGCGAAGACCGGCGGGCCCGTGTGCGCGTCGGCGACCAGGCGGAACAGCGGTTCCAGCGCGGCGAGGTCCGAAGGCCCGGCGGCCCGTACGTCGTCGTGGAAGCCGGCCTCTCCCGCCACCAGATCCGTCACGGCGTGGACCTGCTCGTAGGCGAAGCACTGCGACAGCCAGACCGGCAGGTCGTGCGCGGCCGAGACGGCGTAGTGGTGCAGCCGCCCCTCGCCGAGCCATGGACCCGACAGGTGCGCGTACAGGCCGCGCAGGACGTCCCCGTCGTGTGCCGCGTAGTGCCCGGGCCCCGTCCACACATGGCGTCCGCGCACGTCGTCGCCGGGCACGGCCAGGAGGTATCCGGCGAGCGTGCCGTCCGCCGTCTCCGCGACCGCTCCGCGCGCGCCCCGCTCCCAGGCGTCCCGCAGGAGGGCCGCGCAGGCCGCCGGTTCGGCGAAACCGGGGTCGAGCGCCGGTTCCCCGGCGAGGTCGCGGCGGTGGCGGGCGGCGAGGAGGCCGGCCGCGGCATCGACGTCGGAGGCCTCGAACGGCCTGGTCGTCGGCGCTTTCACCAGGGGTGCCTTCTTTCCGGGGTCAGCCCTTGCGGGCCTCGATCAGGTAGCGCTGCGAGTAGGCCACGAAGGGCCCGTGCCGTTCCATGAAGCCGTACAGCTCCGCGAGCCGCTCGCGGTAGGCGTCCACGGAGAAGCCCGGCACGATCCAGATGACCTTGCGCAGGAAGTGGACCACGGCGGCGATGTCGTGGAACTCCATGCGCAGCGCCTCCTGGCGCAGGTCCACGACCTCCAGGCCCGCCGCCTCGGCGCGGGCGGTGGCCTCGACCCCGCTGGAGCCGGCCGTCGTGGTGAAGGGGTCCTGCGTGTGCACGGCGACCGGCCGCGGCCCCATCAGGTAGTCCGTCAGCTCCCGCACCGAGCCCGCGCCGACCTGCTGGGACAGGTAGGTGCCGCCGGGACGCAGCACCCGGCGCACCTCGTCCCAGCGGGTCACCACCGGATGCCGGCTGACGACGAGGTCGAAGTGGCCGTCGGGGAAGGGGAGGTCGGCCGTGTCCTCGGCCTGGACGACGGTGGCGCCGAAGGGTGCCAGGTTGCGGCGGGCGATCGCCAGGTTGGGCGCCCAGGACTCCGTCGCCGCGACGACCGGCGGGGCGAGGGGCACGGTCGCCATGACCTCCCCGCCGCCGGTCTGGACGTCGAGGACGGCCTCGGCCCGGGCGGCCCGGTCCGCGAGGAGCCGGGCGTAACCCCAGGACGGGCGCTGTTCGGTGGCGCGGCCGGTGAACCAGGAGAAGTCCCAGCCCTCGGTCGGGACGGCCTCCCCTTCGGCGAGGAGGTCTCGGAACGTGGACATGGGCGCGAGGATGGCAGACGCCCCCGGCGGGGCGCATCCGGATTACGCCGGGGCGGCGGCGCTCCGCGTCGTCCCGTCCCGCGGCGGGCCGTCAGCAGCCGGTCGCCAGGGGGGTGAAGGACATCCGGGTGCCCTCCTCCGCGTCGGCGGCCCTGCCGTAGGTGGCGGAGTCGACCTTGAACCAGACGTCGTCCCGGGTGCGGTCGCCGCCGACGTCGTCCAGCTCGACGCACCAGCGTTCCGCCGACACCACGCGCGTGTAGGACTCGGTGCCCTGCTGCACCTTCCGGCAGTCCTTGTAGTGCTCGGTGGTGTACCAGGTCCGGGTCGACTTGCGCTTGCCGGAACCGCTCGAGGACGTGTGCCGCACCCGCCGGGTGCGGTCGGTGCACCGCTGCACCATGTGCGGCCGCCGCCCGGTGGTCGTCCTGCGCGCCACGTGCCGGTGGTCGTCCAGCGCTCCGGTGACGGGCGGGTCCGCCTTCGCGACCGGGGTACGGGGGCCTGGGGAAGCGGTGGCCGACGGTCCGGATCCGGCCACGGCACCGGAGTCCGGGCTCCCGCAGGCACCCAGCAGGGCGGCCAGGAGCGCGGCGGTCACGGCGGCGGAGTACGGGCGGCGGCGTCTGTGCACTGCTCTCCTCGGTGAACGTGAAGGTGACGCCGAAGGCGGAGGTGAACGGCGTCGCGGGCGGTCGGTGCCCGCCCGGATCATGACGCGATGCGAACGGCCCGGGTTCCCGCATCGCCCGCCCGGTTGTGTCGGCGCCCGCCCTGCCTCTGACGTCGCCTGCCCGTTCCTGGCGTCCGATGGCCGAACGCTGGGTAGGAACCGGGACGGGGATGGCTGGAAGTCGTAGTCCTTGCCCGGGCCGCCGACGGCCCGGGAAGGGGGGATCTCGGTGGGTAAGACGTCTGCGTTCGTCCATATCGACGGCCCGGGGGGACGGGCCTCGCACAGCGGGACCGTACGGGAGCGGGCCGGGGGGCCCGTCCGCGTACCGGGCCCGTCGCTGCTCAACCCCGGTCTGCAGGAGGTGGAGCCGCAGGTCATGGCCTGGGCCCGGCGCGCCGGTCTGCTGTCCGCGCTGACCTCGGGTCAGGCCGGCCGGGAGCGGCAGGTCGCCATGGCCGCGCACGTGTGGCCGTGGGCGCCCCCGGGCCGCCTGGCGGAGCTGGCCCGGCTCACCCTGTGGATGTTCGCCGTCGACGACGACAGCGACGCCGGACCGGCCACCGGGACCGGAGCGGAACTCGAGGCCATGGCGCACGCCGTCGGCGGCTGGGCGCGCGCCGTCCCCGTGTCGGCGCCACCGGCCGTCCGCGTCCTGGACGAGGTGGTGCCGCGGGTGACCGGTGTCATGGGGCCAGCCTGGGGCGACCGTTTCCGCCGTCACCTCGTCGCGTGGATCCGCACCAACCAGGACATGCTCCGGTTCCGCGGCGGCCACGAGGTGCCCACCCCCGAGGCCTACATCGCCTGGCGGCGGGTCTCCGGTGCCACGGGCTGGTGCTTCGACCTCATCGAGTACGCCCAGGAGTCGGAACTCCCCGCGGCGATCTGGTTCTCGCCGGCCTGCCGCGCGCTGCGGGAGGCCGCCGCCGACGTCATCGGCTGGACCAACGACCTGTTCTCGGTGGAGAAGGAGCTGCGCACCGGGGAGACCACCAACCTGGTCCTCGTCCTTCGCCACCACCACGGACTGACGCTGGAGGAGGCCGTAGACGAAACGCGGCTGTGGCACGCCCGCCGTGTCGCCGCCCTGCGCACCGCGACGCGCGACCTGTACGCCGGCGCCCTCGCGGCCGACCTGACCCCGGCGCAGCTGGCGGCGGTCTGCCATTACGCCGACGGCATCCATGCCTGGGCCCGCGGCTTCCTCGACTTCTCACTGGCCTCCGCCCGTTACGGCGACTGCGGGGGATAGCCGGCGGCGCCACCGGGAATGCACCACGGAAGGGGGAGCCAGGGGGAACGGGGGTACGTGGTGGCTGCCGTGTGGGGGCGTATCGCGGGCGCTGCGGGTTACCTGCTCAGGATGTTCGCGGGCCTGGCCCGGCCCGTGCTGACCTTGCTGCTCGGTCCGCCGGGAGCGGTGGCCGGCGCGGCGACCGAGACCGTGGCCGCCTCAGGAGGCAGGGCGCTGGAGCAGACGGCCGGTCGCAGGCGGGCGCTGCCCGGTCTGCTGCGGATCTCCCGGCGCGGCACGGCGCCGCTGGTGGCGGACGTGGACGACCCCATCGGCCTCGGTGTCCACCCGGCCGCGCCGGGCGGCGGCGGGACGGCGGGCTTCGGCCGCGTCCCGGTGTTCGTCGGCCGGGACGCGATGCCGCAGGCGGAGGCGGTGCTGAGCGGGGGCCGGGGCTTCCTGCTGCTGGTGGGGGACTCCACGGCGGGCAAGACCCGCCTGGCGTACGAGGTGGTGCGCAAGCACTTCCCGCGCCACCGGCTGGTCGTCCCGGACAGCCGGGAGGCGATGGTCGCGCTCGTCGACCCGGTCTCCCGGTGGTACCGGGCCGTGGTGTGGCTGGACGACCTGGAGAACTACCTCGGCGCGGGCGGATTGACGGCGGGTCACGTACAGCGGCTGCTGGAGGCCGGATCGGCGCGGGTCGCCGTCGTCGCGACCATCAGCGCCCGTCAGCACATCCGCTTCGGCGCCCGCTCCGCCGCCGACGACGAGCCCGGCGGCGACGTCCTGCGCTCGGGCCGCGAGGTGCTGCGGCTGGCCTCGGTCGTCCGGGTGGACCGTACCTGGAGCGAGGCGGAGCTGGCCCGGGCCCAGCACCACACCGACGATCCGAGGATCAGGGCCGCCGTCAACGGCGCCCGGACCGGCAGCCGAGGTGTGGCCGAGTACCTGGCCGCGGCGCCCCAGTTGCTCGACGACTTTCGCAACGCCTGGGCGGCAGGCGCCCGTCCGCGCGCCGCCGCCCTGGTGGCCGGGGCCGTGGACGCGCGGCGCGCCGGTCACCACGAGCCGCTGCCCGAGGACGTCCTGCGCCGCCTGCACGAGATCCACCTCGACCTGCGCGGCGGCGGCAGCCTGCGGCCGGAGCCGTGGGAGGAGGCGCTGAACTGGGCCACCGACCCCCTGCACGCCACCTCCAGCCTGCTGCTGCCCCGGGACGACGGCGCGTACCTCGCCTTCGACTACCTGCACCAGACACTGGACGAGCAGGTGCCGCCGCCGCGCATCCCGGACGCCGTGTGGGAGATCCTCATCGACCACGCCGACCCGGTGCGTGCCCTGGACATCGGCGCGACCGCCTACCAGCGCGGCGACCTGCGCCACGCGATGGCCGCCTTCGACAAGGCCGGAGCCGATCCCGGGCAGCTGCCCCGGCAGTGGTACGCCACGTGCGTGGGGGAGGCGGGCGACCCGCGGCGTGCCGCGGACCTCTACCACGACCTGGTCGCGGAGGCCGAGCGGCGCGGCGGGCCCGACGCCAAGGAGACACTGGAGAACCGCAACTCCCACGCCCGTTACCGGGGCATGGCCGGCCACCCCGCGGAGGCCGTCGACCTGCTGCGCGGCGTCATCGAGGACCGCACGCGCATCCTCGGCCGCGAGCACTCCCACACCCTCAACAGCCGCAACAACCTCGCCCTGTTCCTCGGCGAGAGCGGCCGCCTGGATGAGGCGGTCGCCGTGTACCAGTCCGTGCTGGCCGACCGGACCCGCCTGCTGGGCGCCGACCACCCGCACACTCTCAGCAGCCGCTACGGGTACGCCTACCTGCTCGGCGACGCCGGCCGCCCCGGACAGGCCGCCCGGCTCTTCGACAGCCTGGTCGCGGACCGCACCCGCACCCAGGGCCCGTACCACCCCTACACCCTCAACAACCGCCGCCACCATGCCCACTTCCTCGGCGAGGCGGGCCACGCCGCCCGGGCCGCCGGGCTCTTCGAGGAACTCCTGGAGGACTGCCTGAAGGTCCTCGACCCGCTCCACCCGGACACCCTCGCCTCCCGCCACGGCCAGGCCCGCTTCCTGGGCGAGGCCGGCGACCCCGGCCGCGCGGCGGCGCTGCTCGACGGCCTGATCGCGGACGGCCGCAGAGCCGCCGTGCACGGGCCGGACAGCCCGATCCCGCTGCTGTGGCGCCGTTACCAGGCCGTCTTCCTCAGCGAGGCCGGGGCGACGGAGGAAGCCGTACGGCTGCTGGACACGTTGCTGACCGAGAGCGGCGGGATCCTCGACGCCGGTCACCCCCAGCTGTTCGCGGTCCGCGCCGCCCACGCCCGCTGCGTCCTGCGTGCGGGCCGCACGGGCGAGGCTGCCGCGCTGTACGGACGGCTCGTCGACGACTGCCGCGACCGTCTGGGCGAGGACCACCCCCAGACGCTCACCGCCCGGGGCGGCCGCGCCCGCTGCCTGGCCGCGGCCGGCCGCCACGGGGAGGCGGCGGACCTGCTGGAGATCCTCGTCCAGGACCGCACCCGCGTCCTCGGCGACGACCATCCCTCCACCCTCAACAGCCGCAACGCCCACGCCTGTTCGGTCGGCGCGGCGGGCGACTCCGCACGCGCCGGCCGGCTGCTGCGCCAGGTCCTCCAGGACCGGGTGCGCCATCTCGGCGAGGAGCACCCCTGGGGCGACCGCACCCGGGACGAGCTGGCCCGTTTCACCTGACCGGGCCCGGCCCCCCCGCCCCGCCTCGCGCCCGGCGCGCGGTCAGCCGCGGGTGACGTGCCCGTCGACCAGCCGCCACAGCCCCAGCGGGTTGTCCGGGGCCAGCGCCTCGGGGAGCAGCGCGTCCGGGAAACCCTGGTAGGTGACGGGTCGCAGGAAGCGCTCGATCGCGCTCATGCCGACGGAGGTGAAACGGCTGTCGGTGGTGGCCGGGAACGGGCCGCCGTGGATGGTGGCGTGGCCGACCTCCTGCGGGTGGGCGAAGGCGTTCACCACGATCCGTCCGGTGCGGCGCTCCAGGACGGGCAGCAGGCGGGCGGCCTGCGGGTGGTCCGCGTCATCGAGGTGCATCGTCGCCGACAACTGGCCGCGGAAGCTCCGGGCCATCTCCGTCATCTGCTCCACGCCGGTCAGCCGGACGAGCAGCGCGGCCGGCCCGAAGACCTCGTCGGCCAGCGTGGGTTCGGCCAGGAACCGGTCGCCGTCGACCTCGAGGAGCTGGGCGCGGCCCTCGAAGGCGCCCTCGGGCTCCGGTCCGGCCGCGACGGTCGCGGCACCCGCGCCGCGCAGGCGCTGCGCCCCCCGGCCGTAGGCGTCGTGGATGCCGGGGGTGAGCATCGTCCGGGCGCCCATCGCGCTCACCCGTGCCGCGGCCGCCTCGCGCATCGCGGCGTACCCCGGGCCGTCTACGGCGAGCAGCACGGCCGGCTTCAGGCAGGCCTGGCCGACGTTGACGAGCATGCGCTCGGCGAAACCGTCGCCGATCTCGCCACCGCGCGCGGCCAGCGCGGCCGGCAGGACGAAGGTCGGGTTGACGCTCGTCATCTCGGCGAAGACCGGGATCGGGTCGGGGCGCAGCTGCGCCCGCCGGTACAGGGCCATGCCGCCGCCCTCGGAGCCGGTGAAGGTGACCGCCTTGACCAGCGGGTGGTCCACCAGGGCCTCGCCGATCGCGTTGCCGGGTCCCCGGAGCATCGAGAACACGCCCTCGTGCAGCCCGGAGTCGGCCACGGCGCCCTGGATGACCCGCCCCTGCAGCTCCGAGGCGCCGGGGTGGGCGTTGTGGGCCTTGAGGATCACCGGGCAGCCCGCCGCGAGCGCGGCGGCGGTGTCGCCGCCCGCGACCGAGTAGGAGATCGGGAAGTTGCTGGCGCCGAACACGGCCACCGGTCCGATCGCGATCTTCTGCATGCGGTGGTCCATGCGCGGCCTCGGCTGCCGCTCCGGCTGGGCCGGATCGACGGCGGCCTGCCGGAACCGGCCCTGCCGGACGACCTCGGCGAACTGCCGGAACTGCCCGGCGGACTTGACCGCCTCGGCCTCCAGCTGCGCGACCGGGAGACCCGTCTCCAGGGCCGCCCGCTCGGCCAGTTCGCCCTTGATCGCCTCCAGCCGGTCCGCGATCAGCTCCAGGAACGCGGCGCGCTCCGCGAGGCCGGTGCGGTTGTAGGTGTCGTAGGCCTCGTCGGCCAGCCGCGCGGCGCGGTCCACCTCGGCGGCACCGCCGAGTGCGAACTCCGGCCCGACCGGCTCGCCGGTCGCCGGGTCGAGTGCCTTCATCGTGCCTTCGGACGCGGGGACGGACGACGCGCCTATCAGTATCTCTCCGGTCAGTCGCATGTCAGTGGTCTCCGTTCTCCAGCGTGCTCAGCAGGTCGGCGGTGGTGGTGATGGAGTGGGCGTACGTGGGGCCGTTGAGCTCGTGGGCGGCGTGCATCATCTCGGGGCGGTAGGCCGCGGTGGCGTCGCGGACGAGCGTCACGTGGTATCCGAGCTCCATGGCGTAGCGGCCGGTGGACTCGATGCAGGTGTTGGCGAGCAGCCCGATGACGATCACATGCGTGATGCCCTGCTGCTTGAGCCGGAAGTCCAGGTCGGTGTTGGCGAACCCGCTCTGCGACCAGTGCTCCTGGATGACCACGTCCCCGTCGGCGGGACGGAAGTCGGGGTGGAACTCGCCGCCCCAGGTGCCGAAGGCGAAGGTGCGCCGCTCCTGGATGATGCGGTGCGTCGGGTTGGGGTGCTCCCAGTCCTCGTAGTCGCCCTCCTGCCAGCGGCGGTGGGGGACGAAGAAGACCTTCTGCCCCGCCGCGCGCCCGGCCCCGACGACGGCGCGGAGGTTGTCGAGCAGACCCACCTCGGTGGCTACGGGCTCCAGCGCGGGCCAGACCTTTCCGCCCTCGGAGAGGAAGTCGTTGTAGGGGTCGACCAGCAGGATCGCCGTCCGCGTGGGGTCGTAGGTGTCGGTCATGACGCGTCCTTTCCCATTCTGGATTATTTGCATCATCCTCATTCAGGATTACTCTCGTCATCCTGAAAGTCAAGGAACGAATGCGAGGTGGGGACATGGCCCCCGATGAACTGCGCGAAGCCCTGATCGGCGCCTGGCGCCTGGTGTCCTACGCGGCCACCGACGTCGCCACCGGCGAGGTCGTCGAGCCCTTCGGGCCGCGGCCCCGTGGGCTGATCACCTACGGCCCCGACGGCCACATGTCGGCCCAGATCATGAGGGCCGGGCGGCCGGACTTCCGCCACGGGCGGCTCGAGGAGGGGCTGCCCGGGGAACTGGCCGCGGCGGCCGCGGGCTATCTCGCGTACGCGGGCACTTTCGAGGTCCCGGCGGAGGACACGGTCGTGCACCGGGTCGAACTGAGCCTGTTCCCCAACTGGGTTGGCGGTGCGCAGACGCGGATCGCCGCACTGGACGGCCGCAGGCTCCGGCTGAGCCTGCCCGGCGCCGCCAGGATCTGGGGCGCGCTCCGCACCGGCGTCCTGACCTGGGAGCGCGCCGGGCGGTAGCGGCCGCCGTGCTCCGCGGGGGCTACCCGCGTACGGCGGGAGTGGCGGCGGCGGTGGCGGTGGCGGTGTCGGTACGGCCGGGTCCGGTGCCGTCGCCCCGCCGGGCGGCCCTCCCGCTGCCGCCGTTCCGGGCGCGCAGGCCGTGCCAGGCGAGCGTCAGGCCCGCGAGGATCAGGAAGCCGAGGCCGCCCGCCACCACGCCGTGCCAGCCGGAGGCCGAGAAGAGCACTCCCGCCACGGCCGAACCGACGGCGCCGCCGCCGAAGACGGCGAACATGTACACCGTGTTGAGGCGACCCCGGATGCCCGGCGCCGCGGTGAAGATGCGGGCCTGGTTGGCTATCTGGCCGCTGGTCACCCCGTAACCGAGGAGGTTGCAGCCGACGGCGAGGACGACGAGCGACCGCCCCGCGACCCCGAAGAGCGCGAAGGCCGCCACCGCCGCGATGACGGAGAGGGTGTTGACCGCCAGCGGCCCCCACCGGTCGGTGAGCCGGCCCGAGTAGCGGGCGGCCAGTGCGCCCGGCACGCTGCACAGGCCGAAGAGGCCGACCACGGCCGGGCCCAGCCCGATCGGCGGCGCGGTGAGGTGGAAGGCGAGCGTGGACCAGAAGGCGGAGAAGGAGGCGAAGACCGTCGCCCCCAGCGCGGCCGACAGGCGCAAGGGGGCGTGGTCCACCAGCAGTCGGGGGAGCGAGGCCAGCAGCCGTCCGTAACCCCCCGAGGCCTCGGCTCCGGCGGGCCGCCCGGCCGGCATGTAGCGGGGAAGGATCAGCAGCAGCGCCGCCGTGGCCGCCGCGGCGACCAGGAAGCCCGCCCGCCAGGTGCCCGCGGCCTGGGCGATGAGCCCGGAGGCGGTGCGCGAGAGCAGGGCGCCCATCGTCAGCCCCGTGCCGACCGCCCCCAGGACCCGCCCGGCCTGGCCGGGCGCGGCCATGGACGCGACCGTCGGCATGATCACCTGCGGGAGCACGGTGCTCGCCGAGAGGACGAGGGTCGCCATGCCCAGCAGCGCGACGGACGGCGCCGCGGCCCCGGCCAGCAGTGCGACGGCGGTCACCGCCAGCAGCACTCTGGACAGCCGGCGCAGCCGGGCCCGGTCCGCGAGCGGTACGACGGCCACGATGCCCAGCGCGTAGCCGATCTGCCCCGCCGTGGCCACGAGCCCGGCGGCGGAGGCGGAGATGCCGAAGCCGCGGGCGATCTGGTCGAGGAGGGGCTGGGTGAAGTAGATGTTGGCGACCGTGATCGCCGTCGCCGTGGCGAAGACGGGGAGGGTTCCCCGCTTGACGTCCGGCCGGGTTGCTGCGGTGGTCATGGGTCCTCGCGGAGGGGTCGCGGGCGGTGGGGCGGTGGGGCGGTGGGGGTGCGGCGCCGGGCCCGCTGCGGTGGGGGCCCGAGTGCCGGGAAGTGTGGATGATTGGAGTCATCCTGATATGCAGGATGATGCGTGTCATCCTTCATGTCAAAGGCCCGGGGAAGGGTCCCCGGGAAGGTGTATGATGTCCGTCATCCACATAGGTCGGCACGGTCCGACGCACATCCGGGAGGTCAGGCGATGGGTCACTCGCAGGCAGCGAAGGCCGAGTCGCGCGAGAAGGTCCTGCGGATCGCGGCCCGCCGGATCCGCGAGGAGGGCATGACCCGCCCCGGCGTCGCCGACCTCATGAAGGAGGCCGGGCTGACCCACGGCGGGTTCTACAAGCACTTCTCGTCGCGCGAGGACCTGATGGGCCAGGCGGCGGCGCTGGCGCTGGCCGACGGCGAGGGCAAGATGGCCGACGCCGCCCGCAGGGACCCCGTGGCGCCCCGCTCGGGGCTGATCGACGCCTACCTCAGCGCCCGCCACCGGGACGCTCCCGGTACCGGCTGCGCCCTGGTGACCCTCGGCGCCACGGCCGGCCGCGGCGACGAGGCGCTGAAGGAGGCGTACGAGCAGCAGGTCCGCAAGTACCTCGAACTCATCGGCGAGGCCGCACAGGGCGGTGACCCCGAGGTGGCGCAGGCCGACGCGATGGTCACCCTCAGCGCCCTCGTCGGCGCGATGCTGATCTCGCGCGCGGTCGCCGACCCCGGGTTCTCCGACGAGATCCTGGCGACGGTCGCCGGACGGCTGAAGGACGCCGACACGCACGTGCCCGCGGAGGTCTGACCGCATCCCCGGAACTCCCGCCGCGCGCCCCGAGGCCCCTTGAGGCACCCGTAGGCGCGGGCGGCGTGCGCGGCCTGAGCGGTGGAGGAATGAACCCTTTCATCGCCTTGTACGGTGGTTAGCGTACGAGTACCGGGAAGCCGCGAGGGCGGACCATGGCGACACGGATCCCCTCCCTGGTCGGCAGGCAGGCCGAGACCGAGGCGATCGAGGCTCTTCTGCGCCCTGCGGACGGCCGCGGCGGCGCCCTGGTCCTGCGGGGCGACGTGGGGATCGGCAAGACGGCGCTGCTGGCCCTCGCCCGGGAACGGGCGGCGGAACAGGGGCGGCGGGTGCTCGCCCTGGCCGGTGTGCAGGCCGAGTCCCACCTGCCGTTCGCCGGGCTCCACCAATTGCTGCGCCCGGTGCTCCAGGAGACCGGCCGCCTCACACAAGCCCGGCGCGAGACGCTGCTGGCCGCCGTCGGCCTCCACGACGCCGGCCGCCCCGAGCCCTTCCGTATCGCCCTCGCCGTGCTCGACCTCCTCACGGAGTGCGCCTCCGGCCGACCGCTGCTGCTGCTCGTCGACGACGTCCAGTGGCTCGACCGGTCCACCAGCGACCTGCTCGCCTTCGTCGCCCGCCGGCTCTCCTCGGACCCCGTGGTGCTGCTCGCCGCCGCCACCCGGGGCGAGACGCAGGCGCCGGTCTGGGAGGGCGTCGAGGAACTGCCGGTGAGCCGGCTCGACGCCGACCACGCCGCGCGGCTGCTGGACGCCGGCGCCCCCGCACTCGCGCCCTTCGTCCGCGCACGGCTGCTGGAGGAGGCCGACGGCAACCCACTGGCCCTCGTCGAACTGCCCCTGGCGGCCGAGGGCCTGGAATCCGTCGCGGTCATCCCGCGCTGGCTGCCGCTGACCGCCAACCTGCAGCGCGCGTTCGAGACCCGGATCCCGGGCCTCCCCGACGCCACCCGCACCCTGCTGCTGGCCGCCGCGCTCGACGCCGAGGCTGCGACCGGCGACGTCCTGAGCGCCGCCGGCGCCGTGACCGGCGGCCCCGTCACCGTCGACGGCCTCGTACCCGCCGTGGAGGCCGGACTCGTCCGCGTCGACCGGGACGCCGTGCGTTTCCGGCATCCGCTGGTCCGGTCGGCGATCCACCAGGCCGCGTCCGTCACGCAGCGCACCGCCGTCCACGCCGCGCTCGCCGCGGTTCACTCCGGCCGTCCCGACAGCGGCATCTGGCACCTGGCCGCCTCCACCGTCCCCCCGGACAAGGCCGTCGCCGAGGGTCTGCAGCGGTGCGGGGAGCGTGCGCTGCGGCGGGGCGCCGTCGTCGCGGCCGTGCACGCGTTCGAGCAGGCCGCCGCCTTCGCCCCGGACGGGCGCCGGCAGGCCGACCTCATGCTGCGCAGCGCGGAGCTGGCCGTCGGCCTCGGCCGCCGTGACCTCGTCCGCCGCCTGGTGCGCACCACCGAGCGGCTGGAGCCGACCGCCAAGGACACGGCCCGTCTGCTGTGGATCTCGGAGTCCCTGACCGTCTGCGGGGGCCGGGAGCCGGTCGCCGTACGGACGCTGCTCCGCGCGGCCGAACGCATGCGCGCCGACGGCGAGACGGCCCTGTCGGTCCGGCTCACGGGTGCCGCGGCCGCCCATCTCTACCGCGGCAACGGGGAGTCCGCGCTCCACGCGGAGGTCCTGCGCACCGCCGACCGGCTGGCCGCCGAACCGGACGGCCGGTGCGACACCACGGGCGCGGCCATGCTGCTGATCGCCGCGCACGCCGCCCCCGTGGAGCGCGCCGCCTCGGTGCTCGAAGCCGCCCGCGCCCTGGCCCACCGCACGGACGACGCCGCGGCGCTGCACACGACGGCCCGCGCGCTCTGGTGCGTCGGAGCGCCCGAACGCGCGGACCCCTTCCTCACCGCGGCCGTCGAACGGCTCCGCCACCAGGGGCGGCTGGCACCGCTCGCGGAGGCGCTGGCCCTGCGCGCCTCGGGACGCGCGGCCACGGGCCGGTGCGACCCGGCGCGCGTCGACGCCGACGAGGCGCGCCGGCTCGCCCGTGAGACCGGCCAGCCCGAATGGGAGGCCACCGCGCTCACCGTGCTGGGCTGCGTCGCCGCCCTGCGCGACGACGCGGCGACCGCCCACCGGCTGATCGGGCACGCCCGGGCCATCGCCGTCCGGCAGAACTCCCCCCTGCTGCACGCGACGGTGCGCATGGCGCGCGGCACGGCGCTGTCCTGCAGCGGGGACCACGCCGAGGCGTACGCCCAGTTGCGGTGGCTGACAGACCCCGCCGACCCGGGGCACCACATGATGACCGCGCTGTGGACCGTGGGCGACCTCGCCGAAGCCGCCGCGCACTGCGGCGAGAAGGACGACGCGCGAGCGGTGCTGGAGCGCCTCGCACCGCTGGCCCGCCGTACACCCGCGGCCCGCGTGCGGCTGGCCGCGCGGCACGCCCGCGCGGTCCTGGCACGGGGGGACGAGGGCGAGGCCGCCTTCCTGTCCGCCCTCGACGCCGACCTCACCGGCTGGTCGCTGGAGCGGGCGCGCCTGCGGCTCGCGTACGGCGAGTGGCTGCGCAGGCGGCGCCGCGTCCTGGAATCCCGCGCCCCGCTGAGGGCCGCCAGGGACACCTTCGACGACCTCGGGGCCGCGGCCTGGAGCCGGCGCGCGCGTCAGGAACTGGAGGCCACCGGGGAGACGACCCGGCAGCGTTCGCCCCGGGCCGCCGACCGGCTCACGCCGCAGGAACTGCAGATCGCGATGCTGGCCGCCGAGGGACTGTCCAACAAGGAGATCGGCGCGCGGCTCTACGTGTCCCATCGCACGGTCAGCACCCACCTGTCGCGGATCTTCCCCAAGCTCGGCGTCACCTCACGCAGCCAGCTGGCCCGCCACTTCCCGCCCGGGCCCTGAGACCGGCGGTGCGGGCGGCCGGCGACGGCAAGCCGTCACGCGGCGGCACGGTCCGCGGGGCCGCCTCCCCTGTCGCCCCTGATGAGGTCGGCCGCCCGTTCCGCGACCGCCAGCACGGTCGCGTTGGGGTGTGCCGACACCGCGGACGGCATCACCGAGGCGTCGGCGACCCGCAGCCCCGACACCCCGTTCACCCGCAGCTCGGGATCGACGACGGCATGGTCGTCCGACCCCATGCGGCAGGTGCCGCCCGGGTGGAAGAAGCTGCCGACGCTGCGCCGTACGTAGGCCTCCAGCAGCCCGTGGCTGAACGCGGCCGGCCCCGGCAGGACCTCCTCCTTCCGCCACACGTTCAGCACCTGCTCGCTGCCGATCTCCTGGGCCATGCGCACCCCTCTGATCAGGCTCTCCACGTCGGAACGCGCGGACAGGAAGTTCGGGTCGACCAGCGGCGCGGTCCCCGGATCGGCTCCGGCCAGCCGCACCGAGCCCCTGCTGCGGGGCGTCATCAGGCCCACGACGAAGCTGTAGCCGTTCTCCGCGCCCACCAGCGCAGGGGGCGCGTACGGCGCGCACAGGAAGAGCAGCTGGATGTCGGGAGCGGTGTCGGCGTGCGTGCTGCACAGGGCCGCGGCGGCGTCGAACGCGGGGCCCGTCGGCGCGGGCACCTCCCTGGACGCGGAGAAGTTGACGACGGTGACCGGGTGGTCGTGCAGATTCCCCCCGACCTCGCGGAGGTCCGCCTGGACGCCGATGCCGTGGGACCGCAGCTCGCCGGCCGGCCCGACGCCCGAGAGCATCAGCAGGTGCGGCGAGCCGATCGCACCCGCGGCGAGCACGACCTCGCGGTCGGCCTCGGCCCGTTCGAGGAAGCCGTCGCGGCGGTACTCCACGCCCGTGCACCGCCCGTGGTGCAGCAGGAGCCGGTGGACCTGCGCACCGGTGACCACGGTCAGGCCCGTCCGGTGCAGCACCGGCCGCAGGTAGGCGTCGGCGGCGCTCTGCCGGGCCCCGTCGACGATGTTCAGGTCCAGCCAGCCACCGCCCTGCTGGCGGCGGCCGTTGAGGTCGGTGCTGATGGGGTGCCCCGCCGCCTGCACGGCGCTCAGGCACGCGGGGGAGAGCGGGTGCACCCGGCGCGGCGGCGCGACCCGCATGGGCCCCTCGGTGCCGCGGAACGCCGGGTCCCGGCCCGCCGCGTGCTCGCTGCGGCGCAGATAGGGCAGCAGGTTGTCGAAGTTCCAGCCGGTCGCGCCCGCCTTCTCCCACGCGTCGTAGCCGCTCCGGTGCCCGCGCAGGTGGACCATGGCGTTGATGCTGCTCGAGCCGCCCAGCGCCTTGCCGCGCGGATAGCGCAGCACGGCACTGCCGGCGCCGCGCTGCGCCACGGTGCGGTCGCCCCAGTCCATCCCGCCGCCGATCAGCCCCATCCACCGCGGCGGCGCGGCCGAGCCCTTCGCCGCCCGCGCCGGCCCCGCCTCCAGGAGCAGCACCCGGGCCCGTCCGTCCTCCGAGAGCCGCGCGGCGAGTACGCATCCCGCGCTCCCGCCACCGACGACGATGTAGTCGTAAGCCGCCATCGCAGACCTCCGTGTCGACGCGTCCGCGGTCGCCCGGTCCTCGGCCGTGGACACAGCAAAAACTAGGGCGAAAGCTGATGAAAGGCGTCCGTCAAGCTACGTAGCGGCGGTCCGTGCGGCGCCCCGCCATCCGTACCGCCGTACGTCATCGGCGCGCAGACCGCCCCGGTGGGACCCGTGAGTGATGTGACGTGCCCGTTACGTCACATATGGGTGGTGTGCGTACGATGGGAAAGGATCAGGACGGGGGCCACCCGGCCCGGGCGTGGACGCCGCGACGGCGGCCTCCCGACGGGCGGCGAGGAGCAAGGGTGACGGTTCAGGACAGGGATCGGCGAAGTCGCCGGATGCTGGCGGGTCTGCTGGCCGACAGCCACCTGATGCCCCTGGAGCAGCTGCCGGCCAAGGTGGCCGCGCACGCCGAACCCGCCGGTCTCGCCCACGTCACGATCTACCTCGCCGACCTCCAGCGCCATGTGCTGCGCAACCTCGTCGAGGAGGGCGCGGACGAGTGCCGGCAACGGAACCACAGTTCCGAGCTGAGGATCGAGGGCACGGTGCCCGGCCGCGCCTTCCAGTACGGCCGGCTGCTCCCCGCCGCCTCCGCCTGCCCCGGCAAGTGCCGCTGGTGGGCACCCCTGCTGGGCGGTTCGGAGCGGCTCGGCCTGCTCCGCGTGACCACCGACGCCGACGACCGCCGCACCCGCGAGGACGTGCAGGCGCTCGCCGACGCGGTGGCGCTCATCATCACCGTCAAGCGCGACTACAGCGACGCCTACGCGCGCACGGTACGCACCGAGAGCATGAACGTGGCCGCCGAGATGCAGTGGCGCCTGCTGCCGCCCCGCTCGTACTCGGACGGCCGGGTGGTCATCTCCGCGGCGCTGGAACCCGCCTACCGGGTCGGGGGAGACGCCTTCGACTACGCTCTCGACGGCCCGCTGGTCCACCTGTCGATCTTCGACGCGATGGGGCACGACACCGCGGCCGGCCTGACCGCGAGCCTCGCCATGGGCGCCAGCCGCAACGCCCGCCGCCGCAAGGCGGAACTCGTCGAGACCACCGAGGAGATAGAGGAGGTGCTGGTCGAGCAGTTCGAGGGGACACGCTACGCCACCGGCGTCGTCGCCCGGCTCGACACCGGCACCGGCCTCTTCGAATGGGTCAACCGCGGCCACCACCCGCCGGTCCTCATCCGGGGCGGCCGCTGGGTCGCCGAACTCGCCTGCGCGCCCGGCGACCCCATGGGCCTGGGCCTGGGGGTGGCGCCGCAGGTGTGCCGCGAACAACTGGAGCCCGGCGACCGCCTGGTGCTGTACACCGACGGCATCCCGGAGGCCCGTACGGTCACCGGCGGAGAGTTCGGGCTCACCGGTTTCCTCGACTTCCTCATCCGCCACCACGCCGACCGCCTGCCCCTGCCGGAGACCCTGTGCCGTCTGATGCGCCGGGTGTCGGAGCACCAGGTCGGCGAGTTCCAGGACGACGCGACGGTGCTGTTCTGCGCGTGGCTCGGCTGCTCCCCGGACGACACCGAACGGGCGGCGGCCGTCGCCGGGGTACCGCTCCCGCAGTCCGCGGCGGACGCGGACCTCCCCGCGGTCCGCGGGATCGGCGGTGAACTCCCCGGACCCGCCGACGTCATGGCGCCGGACCGGCGCTCCTGATCGGGCACCCGGGTGAACCGCCGTTTTCCCCGCCCCACCCCGGGCAGGAGCGGGGACCGGGACGGCGTCGGGCCGTATCCCGCGGCGGAGGGAGGACTGCGATGACCGGCGGTTCCCTGAAGGCGGTCGGCTGGGCCAGGTCCTTCCCGGCGGCGGGCGGAGCGCGTGCGGGCCGCCGCTGGACGCGTGAGCACCTCGCGGCCCTCGGCTGGACCGCGGACGCCCCCGGCACGGTCGACGATCTGCTGCCGAAGGTCTCGGGACTGGGCACCTGCTCTTCCCAGAATGCCCGGGCCTTCAGGCCGGGGGTAATTGGTCTTGAGCTGGAGCTGCGAAGTGGCGGAGTTGGCTGCGCATCTGTCCTGACCTGCACTCTCCTTCGTTGTCAGTGGGGGCTGTTAGGTTCCGGAGTGTGACGATGACAGCGATGGCCGGGCAGGGGTCGGGGCACGCCCGGTTCACCTTTCGGCTGCGAGTGTCGTCCACGGCGGGTGCGGGTTTGGAGGCGGAGTGGGCGCGGTGCCGGTGGGTGTGGAACGAGTGTGTGGCGGTGTCCCGCAGGGTCCACGGCCTGAACAAATCCGCCGGGCAGAAGGTCACGTGCGGCCCGGCGCATCTGGACAGGATGTTGACCGAGGCGAGGCGGTCGATGGCTTGGCTGCGGGAGGGCAGTTCGGTGCCGCAGCAGCAGGTCATCCGGGACTTCGCCAAGTCCCGTGCCAAGGCGTTGAAGGACATCGTGGCGCGGCTGCCGATGGGGCAGCGGGCCGGGATGCCCCGGATCAAACGCAAGCGCGAGGCCGCACCGACGCTGAACTACACTACCCGCGGTTTCCGCATCAAGGACGGACGCCTGCACCTGGCCGGCGGCATCGTGCTGACGGTGGTGTGGTCCCGCGACCTGCCGTCCGCACCCTCGTCGGTACGCGTGTACCGCGACAGCCTCGGCCACTGGTACGCCTCGTTCGTCGTGACCACTGCCGCAGAACCGCTGCCCGCTATCGGCTGCGTGATCGGTATCGACTGGGGTGTCAAGGAGACCGCGACCACGACCAGCGACGCCCACGACCTGCCCCACGCCCAGCACGGCAAGACCGCCGCGCAGCGCCTCGCGCGGTACCAGCGGATGATGGCTCGCCGTAAGCCTGCTCGTGGGCAGTCAGCATCCAGGGGCTACCGCAACGCCAGACATCAGTCGGCGAAGCTGCACAAGCAGGTGGCGCGCCGGCGGCAGGACACCGCCCGCAAGTGGGCCAAGCGCGTGGTGCGTGACCATGACGCGATCGCGGTGGAGGACTTCCGGCCGAAGTTTCTGGCGAAGACGACCATGGCGCGCAAGGCGGCGGACGCGGCGATCGGCGCCACCAAGGCGGCTCTGATCGAGATGGGCCGCAAGCACGGGCGTGACGTGCGCCTGGTGCATCCCGCGCACACCACCATGGACTGCGCGTCGTGCGGAGCGAGAACCAAGCACGCACTTCCTCTTTCCGAACGTACCTACACCTGCACCGCGTGCGGAGCCGTGTCCCCCAGGGACAAGAACTCCGCACGTGTGATGCTGGTCCGGGCTGGTCTCAACCCGGCTGGTGCCGATCGTGTAAGCGCTGGAGGACCGCCGGTCCCCAGCCCACGTGAGCCAGGAATCCCCGTTCCTTAAGGCGGGGAGGATGTCAACAACGCGCACATCCACGCGCACAGCTCCGCCGACCTCGTCCTCACCTGGGACGGCAGCCGCCTGCACGTCAGCGTCCACGACTCCGACGACGAGGTGCCCGCCGTGCGGCTCCCCGAATGGTCCGCCACTGGAGGGCGCGGCCTGGTGCTGGTGAACGCCGTCGCCGACCACTGCCACGCCCGGAGCCAGGCGAAGGGCAAGACGATCACGGCCTGCTTCACACCGCCCGGCGGAGAGCACGCCGAGCCTTCACCAAATCTTCCCGGCCGCCCCGGCCCGGACCGCGCGTCACGGGGCAAGCGCAGGGCAACGACATGCTGCTGAACGGCAACGCGGCCGAACCGGGCCCACGAGGGGGCGTCCATGCGAGCACTCACGGAGCACCTGTCCCTCCGGCTGATCACCGGGACCCGGCGGGTCCTCGATCTGTCGGCGGACTGCCAGTACCGTCCCGACGACCCCTACACCGTCCGGATGCGCTTCGGCCACGGCGACGGTGGCGACGAGGCGGAGTGGGTGTTCTCCCGTGAGCTGCTGCTGGCCGGACTCGCGGCCCCGGCCGGGGACGGCGACGTCCACGTCGAACCCGGCGACCACGCCCACACCCTGATCACCCTCGCCGGGCCCGGGGGCACGGCCGTCCTCCAGGTCGCCACGGGTGAACTCGCCCGCTTCCTGGCCGCGACCGCGGAACTCGTCCCCCTCGGCACCGAGGACACCCGCATCGACTGGGATGCCTGCATCGCCGGGCTCCTCTCCGCCTGAGACGCCCCCTCAGGGTGCGGGCACACCCATCGGGTTCGGGTACGGCAGCGCCCCCGCGCAGGCCCGCGCCACCGTGGACAGCAGCGTGACCAGGTGCTCGACCGCCTCGGGCGCCATCGCCTCCCAGGGCCGCCGGGCGGCGCGGTCGGTGGCCTCCTCCAGCGCACCGTGGGCCTCCCGGCCCGCGGCGGTCGCGGCGCCGTCCGTGCCGAGCAGGCCGCGGGCGGCGAGACGGGCCGCGGCGGCGGCCCACTGCTCGTCGGTCCAGCCGCGGTGCGGCTGCAACTCCGTACGCGGCAGGTCGATGCCCGTGCGCAGCACCAGCGCCTCGCACCCGTCCAGGCCGGCCGCGACGAGCGCCGCGACATGGCCGTCCCCGCGGTGCTCGCGCAGCAGCGTGGCCTGGTGCCAGAGGGCGTCGACCGGGTCGCCGGGGGAGGGGAGCGCCAGGTTCGCGGCGGCGAGCACCCGCCCCGCGATGTCGAGGCCGTCGGTCACCGGACGCAGCAGGTCCACCGCCTCCGCTACGGCGGCCTCCTGCCCCGCCAGCAGCCGCCGCAGCGCCGCGCCCGCCCCGAGTCGGCGAGCCTCCAGGGCGCGTTCGGGCGGAGCGAGCGCCCAGACGCCGGGCAGCGCGCGGGCCACCATGCCGGGCGCGAAGCCGAAGAAGGCGGCCACGACGGGCTCCGGTCCCACCGGGCCGAGGGGCGCCGCGCGACCGGCGAAGTAGCCGCGCCAGTAGCCGCGCAGCCCCGCCTCCTCGTAGGCGGCGCGCGCCTCGGGCGCGAAGTAGGTGACGGCGTGCACCGGTTCGGCGAGCCGCCACACGCGCCGCGCGGTGACGGAGGCGTCCGCCGGCGTGACGGTCCCGCTCACCGCCGGCCACCTCCCGCCGGCAGCTCGGCCGGCAGGCCGCCGCCGACGTCCGTCCTGGCCTCGATCGCCCGCAGGACGGCCACCATGTCCGCCCGTCCGCCGCCCTGTTCCACGGTCTCGTCGAAGAGGGCGTGGCAGACGTCCAGCAGCGGCGAGGCCAGGCCGGACGCGCGGGCCGCCTCGGCGATCAGCCGGTTGTTGTGGAGCACGTCCGACGCGGCGGCCTGCGCGGAGAAGTCGCGCTCCCGCAGCTTGGGCGCCTTCATCCGCGACACCGCGCTGGCCATCGGCCCGGCGTCCAGGACGTCGAGGAACTGCCCGGTGTCCAGGCCCTGCCGTTCCGCGAAGTGGAAGGCCTCGGTGAGCCCGGTGACCATCGTGATGAGGTAGAGGTTGACCGAGAGCTTCATCAGCAGCGCGCCGGGCACCGGTCCGCAGACGAACGACTCCCGGCAGACCGGTGCGAGCAGCGGCCGCACCTCCGCCACCGCCTCCGGGTCCCCGGCGAGCATCGTCACGAGCTGCCCCGCCTCGGCGGGCTTGCGGGAACCGGAGACCGGGGCCTCGACGTAGCGGCCGCCCGCCGCCCGGACGTCGGCCTCCAGACCGCGCGAGTACGCGGGCGACGTGGTCCCCATGTGCACGACGACATGCCCGGCCACCCGGGCGGCGAAGTCCGGGGTGCCACGGCCCAGGACGGCGTCGACGGCGGCGCCGTCGGCGAGCATCAGGACGACCACGCGGGCCCGGTCGAACACCGCGCCGGGCCCGTCCGCGACCTCGGCCCCGGCCGCGCGCAGCGGGGCGCACCGTGCGGCCGCGCGGTTCCAGACCACGAGCCGCGTCCCCGAACCGGCCAGACGGAGCGCCATGGGCTGCCCCATGATCCCCAGGCCGATGAATCCCACGTCCGCCACTGCCCACCGCCGTCCCGGCCGTCCGGCCGATCGACCCGTAGCGTTATGACGGCTGTCATAACGCTATGACAGCCGTCATAATAGACCTCGCGGCGCCGGTCGTCGGCCCGTGCGCGGGCGGGGCGGGAAGGCGGGAGGGGCAGACAGTGGGAGGTCGGCGATGACCGGTTCCGAGCGGGGTCCGCGCGAGCGCATGGTCTTCAGCGCCGCGCAGCTCATCCGGCGCGGCGGCGTCACGGCGACGGGCATGCGCGACGTCGCCGCCCACGCCGGAGCCCCCCGGGGGTCGCTGCAGTACTACTTCCCCGGCGGCAAGGAGCAGATGGTCAACGAGGCCGTCGGCTGGGCCGGCCGCTACGCCGGCAACCGGGTGGCCCGCTTCCTGGCCGCCCTGCCCGAGCCGACCCCCGCCGGGCTGTTCGCCGCCATGGTCGGCCAGTGGACGGACGAGTTCCTGGCGTCCGGCTACGACGCCGGCTGCCCTGTCGCGGCGGCCACCGTGGACTGCGCCGGGACCTCCGCCGCCACCCGCTCGGCGGCGGCCGCAGCCTTCGCGACCTGGACCGGCCCCGTCGCCGGGGCACTGGAGGAGATGGGTGTGCCGGCCGGGCGGGCACCGGCGCTGGCGACGCTGATGATCAGCGCCATCGAGGGCGCCATCGTCATCGCCAGGGCGGAGCGGGACGTACGCGCCCTGACCACCGTGGCCCGCGAACTCGGCCCCCTGCTGGACGCCTCCGTCGTACCGCCCGGCTGAACCGGCCCCTTCCCGCCGGGAGGAGCGGCCACCGGTCGCGCTCGCCCAGCCGGTGCGGGGCGTCGGCCACGGAGCGGAGAACGCTCCGGCCGAGGCCGCTGGACGCGGATGCCCGGGGGCGGCGCGCCACGGCCGCCGGCCGCCCGTCGCTGACGCAGGCCCGGCCGGGAGGACCCGGCGACCGGCCTGCACACGCCGGACCCGTCGCGGCGGCCACGGTCCTGCCGTCGGCCACGGCGCGGAGCGGCGGCAGCCGTCACGCGTCGACCGCGCGGGTGGTCTCGGCCCAGGCGTCCAGGTCTGCCAGGCGCGCGGTGAGGGCGGTGCGCATGGCGTCCGCGCCGGAGATGCCCAGGGCCAGCCGCAGCGGCGGGGTGTCGCTGGCCGCGGCCGCCCGGATGCCCGCCGCGATGCGCGCCGGTGACGCGAAGGCGGTCACGGGCTGTGCGCCGATGGCCTTCTGGACCTCGCGGACGGTCCGGTCGTAGTCGGGGATGGCCGCCGCGATGTCCAGGTTGCCGAGGAACGCGGTGGCGGTGGGCCCCGGCTGGACCATGGTGACCTTGATGCCGAGCGGGGCGAGTTCGTCGGCGAGGGCGTCCGAGAGGCCTTCGACGGCGTACTTCGTCGCCGCCAGGAGTCCGACGCCGGAGTGGGCGCTCTGCCCGTAGAGCGAGGAGCCCTGGAAGACGTGCCCGGAACCCTGGGCGCGCAGCACGGGCAGGGCGGCGCGGAGCACGTTCAGGACGCCGAAGACGTTCGTGTCGAAGATGGCGCGGGCCTGCTCGTCGGTGGCCTCCTCGACGGCCCCGAACAGGCCGTAACCGGCGTTGTTGGAGACCACGTCGAGACCGCCGAAGCGGTCCACCGCCTGCGCGACCGCCGCCGTGACGGCCGCCTGGTCGCGTACGTCGGTGTCGATCAGGAGCAGCCGGTCGGGGTGGGCGGTACGCAGTTCCTCCAGGGCCGCCGTGCTGCGGGCCAGCGCGGCGACGTTCTCGCCGGCGTCGAGCGCCTGGGTGGCCAGTTCGCGGCCGATGCCCGAGGTGGCCCCGGTGATCAGCCAGGTACGCGGCCGGGTCTGAGTGTTCTCTGTCATGTTTACGACCGTAATGGGACGCTTCGGCTTCCTCGACCGCACTCGCCGCGGCGGGCGCGGTCGCCCCCCGCCGCAGGACGGCGTGGCAGGCTGGTGCCCATGTGCGGCCGCTATGTCTCCACCCGACGCCCCGAGGACCTGGTGCAGCAGTTCCGGGTCACCGAATGGAATCCGGAAGCCCTCGTGGCGCCGAACTGGAACGTCGCCCCGACGGACAGCGTCTGGTCGGTCCTGGAGGGCGTCGACCGGGAGACCGGCGCGCTGGAGCGGCAGTTGCGGCCGCTGCGGTGGGGCCTGGTCCCGTCCTGGGCCAAGGACCCGGCGATCGGCTCCAAGATGATCAACGCCCGTATGGAGACCGTCCACGAGAAACCGGCCTACCGCCGCGCCTTCACCCGGCGCCGCTGCCTGCTGCCGGCCGACGGCTTCTACGAGTGGGTCCCGGTCCCGGCCACCGAGGACCGGAAGGCCTACAAGCAGCCCTACTTCATCAGCCCTGAGCAGCAGGACCAGGGCATGGCCTTCGCCGGCCTGTACGAATGGTGGCGGGACAAGGAGGTCGCCGGCGACGACGACCCGGGCGCCTGGCTGGCCACCTGCACGATCATCACCACCGACGCGACCGACGCCGCCGGCCGCGTCCACCCCCGGATGCCGCTGACGATCGCGGCCGCCGACTACGACGCCTGGCTCGACCCCGAGCACCAGGACCCCGGCGAACTCCGCGCCCTCCTGACCGCGCCGGCCGACGGCCACCTGGCCGCCCGCGCCGTCGGCACGGCGGTGAACAGCGTCCGCAACAACGGCCCCCACCTGCTGGACACACCCTCCTGACCGGGCGCCTCGGGCGCATCCCGGGCCCTGCCCGGTCCGCTCTCGGCGCGCCGGGACATCGCCTCAGCATTACGGTTTGAGCAACGGCGTACTCGGCCCGGCCGTCGTCCGGCCCGAGTACGGGCAAGCCCCGAAACCCTGCGTTCTCACCCGGAGCGAGGAGGCCTCAGGATCATGCCGTACGCAACAGCCAAGGACGGGACCCAGATCTTCTTCAAGGACTGGGGGACCGGCCAGCCCGTCGTGTTCTCCCACGGGTGGCCGCTGACCGCGGACGCCTGGGACCCGCAGATGCAGTGGATGGTGGACAACGGCTTCCGCGGCGTCGCCCACGACCGCCGTGGTGGCGGGCGTTCCGGTCAGCCGTGGGACGGCAACGACCTGGACACCTACGCCGACGACCTGGCGGCCGTGATCGAGGAACTCGACCTGCGCGACATCATCCTCGTCGGGCACTCGACCGGCGGCGGCGAGGTCACCCGCTACATGGGGCGGCACGGGACGGGCCGGGTCGCCAAGGCCGTGCTGGTGGGCGCGATCCCTCCGCTGATGCTGAAGACGGAGGCCAATCCCGAGGGTCTTCCGATCGAGGTCTTCGACGAGATCCGCGAGGGCGTGGCGACCGACAGGTCCCAGTTCTACAGGGACCTCAGCGCCGCGTTCTACGGCGCGAACCGCGAAGGGTCGACCGTCAGCCAGGGCACCCGCGACGAGTTCTGGCTGTGGAGCATGACGGTGGGCATCAAGGGCGCCTACGACTGCGTCAAGGCGTTCTCCGAGACCGACACCACCGAGGACCTCAAGAGGATCGACGTCCCGACGCTGATCGTGCACGGAGACGACGACCAGATCGTGCCCATCGTCGCCGCGGGCGCCAAGAGCTCGAAGCTGGTCAAGGGCGCCGTCTACAAGGTGTACGAGGGAGCCCCGCACGGGCTGGCGATGGTGCCGAAATTCGCCGAACGCTTCAACGCCGACCTGCTGGAGTTCGCGCGCGGCTGAGCCTTCCGCGGCCTTCACCCTCGCGCCCCGGGCCGGCCGGGCCGTGACGTCACCCCGAGCGGGAACGGTCGTGCGCCGGGCGGCTCCGGTCGCCCGGCGCGCGGCCCGGCCGGTCCGCCCGGGCGGAGGGCACCGGCGGCGGTCCCGTCCGCGCCTCCCCGGCGGGCGCCCCCCGCCCGCGACGGCGGCGCCGGACGTGCTCGCCGCGCGCCACCAGGCGCAACCGGGCCAGCACGGCGAAGCGTTCCTGCTGCGCGCGGGCGGCCTCGTCCAGCTCCTCCATCAGCCGGTCGGAACGGTGCTCCAGGGCCAGCTCGTCGAGGATGCGGTCCACCTCGGCGAGCAGTGACCCGTGCAGCTGCCAGGCGCCCGGATGCTCCCGCACCCGGTCGAGCAGCATGTCGGCGACCTTCTCCCGGCTCGCGCGGGCCGCCGCGAGCTCCGTGGCCAGCCGGTCCTCGGCCTCCTCGGCGTTGCTGCTCACCTGCGTCGTCACCAGGACGGCGAAGCTGACCAGCGCCCCTCCGAGATGCGCGAAGAGCTCCTCCAGGGCGACCGCCACGTCGCGGTCGAACAGCGGCTCGTCGGCGCCGCGCCGCTTGGCGAGATCGGTCAGCGACCGCGCCAGGACGCGCAGCACCACCACGCAGATCTCCAGGGTGTCCAGACCGGTCCGCAGCACCACCCGCGACAACAGCCCTTCCTTGACACGGGGATTGAGCCGCAGGCTGTCCTCGGCCCGGCGCAGCGCGGTGTCGACCTCGGCGACGTCCTGGTCCAGCCGGCGTGCCTCGTGCAGCCGGGCCGCGGCCCGCTCGACCGCGGTGGGCGAGCCCAGTTCCTCGCCGCAGCACAGCAGGAGATGGCGCATGCGGCGGGCGAGGTCCTCGATGGACGCCCCGGCGGTCCCCACCCACACGGGCGGCGCGAACAGGACGTTGAGCAGCAGACCCACCCCCGCCCCGATGAGGGTCTCCAGTACGCGGTCCCACGCCTGCACCGTCAACTGGCTCACCCCGAGGACCAGCATCGCGCTGATGGCCACCTCGTTGACGAACTCGTCGACCCGCACGAACTGCCCGATGACCAGCGCCGCGAGGATGATCAGCCCCAGGCTCCACCACGTCAGCCCCACCAGTACGCTGAACCCGACGGCGATCAGCACACCGACCACCACGGAGTTCACCCGGCGGATGCCGGTGGTGAGCGTCGAGTACAGCGTCACCTGCACGACGAGCAGCGCGGTGAGCGGCGCCGTGAGCGGGGCGGACTCGCTGCTGACGTGCACGGCGATCACATACGAGATGGTCGCGGCGACGGTGGCCCGCGCGGTCAGCGTGACGACCGGGTCCCGGCAGCGGCGGGCCGACCAGGTCACGGCATCACGTAGAGGCATCTTCTGCCTTTTCCCGAACAAACGCCGCATACACCTGCGAATGCCGCGCGCGGCACGTGGGCGGCGGGTCCGGCGCCGCGGGAACCGGTCCGTTAGGCCGGGAAGCTGTCGAGCGGCTCCGCCGCCAGCAGCGCCGTCAGTTCGGCGCGGTGCAGGCCCGCTATCGGGGCCACCAGGTCCGGGTGCCGGAGGAGGGCGGCCGCCGCGCGGTCGTGGGTGCCCGGGTCGGTGAGCCGGAGGGCGTCGCCGGCGAGGGAGGCGCCGTGCTCGGTGGCCGCGAGGGCCGTCACCGCGGAGGCGGCCAGGTCCGGGTCGGAGAGCAGACAGGCCGCCCAGCTCACGACGACCTCGTCCACCCAGGTCCGCCAGCCGTCCTCGCCGTCCTCCCCGGCGACCCAGGCTCCGGCGATCCGGTCCAGCCGGTCGGCGCCGCCGGGCGCGAGCAGCCCGAGCAGGGCGGCGTCCACCGCCGTCGGATGGCGCAGCGCGGCGGCGACCGTGGCGGCCTGGCGGGCCTGGGCCTCCGTCAGGGCACGGCTGAGCGCTCCACCGGTCGCCGGATAGGCGGACAGCAGCCACCGGGTGGCCGCGGCGATGACCGACGAGAACTCACTGTGCATGCCGAACGAACCGTCCTCCGTGCGCGGGGGTGCCGCGCCCGTCCGGCGCGGCGCGCCCAGCGTACGTAAAACCTCGCTTTCGCGACATGAGCCGCATCACGCCCGCCCCCCGAGGAACCGGCGCAGGGCCCCGGAAGGAACGGGAACCCTGCGCCACCGCCCGCGCGGCCGGCGGTCAGGACCGGCCGCGGCCGCTCACGAAGTCGCGGGCACGGTCGACGAGGCCGGCGCCCGGAGCGATGATCTTGTTGGCGGGAGGGGTGTCCGGCGCGGCGGGGTGGGGCCGGGTCGGGGCGAGGGACTTGGCGCGGCGCACCTTGTCGCCGAGGTCGTCGAGCGCCTCGGGGGAGCAGGCGCTGCCGAGCCGGGGGAAGAGCGTGCCCTCCTCGTCCTGGACGTGCGCGGTGACCTCGTCCATCAGCCGCATCAGCAGGGGGTGGAACCGGCCGTCGTTCGGCGGCAGCTGCTCCAGCTCCTTCAGCAGTTCCTCGATCCTGGCGTGGTCCGCGATCTCCTTGTCCGCGATGCGGTCCCCGCCCTCGACGTGCTCGCGGACGGCCGGGTAGAGGTACTGCTCCTCCGCCACCGAATGCCGCACCAGCTCGATGGTCACCTCGTCCACCAGCTCCCGCAGCGCCGGGTTGCCGGTCGACATCGACTGCATGCGGTCGAAGATCTCCTCGACCTCGCGGTGGTCGGCCAGCAGCTCAGCGATCACGTTTCCGCCGTGTCCCATTCCCTCACGCCTTTCGTGCGGCAGTACGGCCCGGGCGTGCGCCGGGGCCGAACCCCATGCATTCCACCCTCCCGGGGCCCAGCCCACCCGGGGACGCGGTCACCACCCGCCCGGCGGCACCTGATCAGGGGCTTTCCCACGGCCGGCGGTGCGGGTCCGCGCGGGCGATCAGCAGGGCGACGTCGTCGTGCCCGTCCGCGCCGGGCAGCTCCCGCAGGAGCCGGTCGCAGGTCTCCTCCACCGAGGGATCCGGCGCGCCCAGCAGGGCCAGGAGCAGCGCGAGGCGCTCGTCGATCGGGTCGTCGCGGGTCTCCACGAGCCCGTCCGTGTACAGCACCAGGCGGTCGCCGGGCACGAGCGTGATGCTCGCGCTCTCGAACGGGACGCCACCGACCCCCAGGGGCGTCCCCGTGGGCAGGTCGAGCAGTTCGGGGGAGCCGTCGCCGTGCACCAGGACCGGGGGCAGGTGCCCGGCGGTCGCCAGCCGGCACTCGGCGCTGCGCGCGTCGTACAGGGCGTACACACAGGTCGCGATGTACGGGTCGAGGCCGCGCGTGATCTTGTCGAGGTGGGCCAGCACCTGGGCGGGGTCCAGGTCCAGCTCGGCCAGCGTGGAGGTGGCGGTGCGCAGGCGTCCCATGGTGGTGGCGGCCTCGATGCCGCTGCCCATGACGTCGCCGACGACGAGCGCGGTCCGCTCGCCGTCGAGCGGGATGACGTCGTACCAGTCGCCGCCGACCTTGCTCCTGGCCTGGGCGGGCCGGTAGCGCGCGGCGACCTCCAGACCGGGGTGGTGCGGCTGCGGCTGCGGGAGGAGGCTGCGCTGCAGGGTCTCGGCGGTGTTGCTCACCTGCTGGTACCAGCGGGCGTTGTCGATGCACACGGCCGCGCGCGCGGCCAGTTCGCAGGCGAGGGTGAGGTCGTCCTCGTCGAAGGACGTCCGCGTACGGGCCCGGCACATGCCGAGCACGCCCAGCACCTCGCCGCGGGCGATGAGCGGGATCGCCATGCACGAGTGGACCCCGGCGTCGACCAGGAGCCGGGCCGACTCGGGGTCGGGGCTGATCCGTTCGAGGTCGTGCCGGCCGGCGCGGGCGATCATGTGGGGGCGGAGCGTGCGCACGCACAGCGCCGAGAGGTGCTCGGCGTGGTAGGTGACGACGTCGCCGGGGGTGGGGACGGCCCGGGCCGCGTCCGTCGGATAGGCGCTCCTGACCGCGAGGGAGCGGAACACCGGCGCGCCCCGGGGAGGGGCGGGGGCGCGCTGGTCCAGGACGGCGTCGAGGATGTCGACGACCGCCAGGTCCGCCAGTTCCGGCACCACGACCTCGACGAGTTCCCGTACCGTCCGCTCCACCTCCAGGGCGGTGCCGATCCGTGCGGAGCCGTCGGCGATCATCGCCAGCCGGCGCCGGGCGCGGTCGGCCTCCGCGGCCGCGCGGTGCCGGTCGGTGATGTCGACGACGACCTCGGCGATGCCCAGCACGTGTCCGCGGTGGTCCTCCAGCCGGTAGAGGGACACCGCCCAGGCGTGCTCGTCGCGCGGTCCCGCCGGGGTGCGGCCGACGATGTAGCGGTCGAGCATCGGCACCCCCGACGCCAGTACCTGCCGCATCTCCGCCTCCACCGCACGGAACTCGGGCCCGGGCAGGACGCTGCGGAACGTGTTTCCCACGTGGTCCTGGACCGAGATGTCGTGGAACCGCGCGAGCGCGGGGTTGAGGCTGAGGTACCGCAACCCGGTGTCCAGCACGGCGATGCCGATCGGCGACTGCGAGATCAGCCGTGTGGACAGGGCGACCTCCTGCTCCACCTCGCGCATGGTGGTCCGGTCGGTCGCGAGCCCGAGGATGTAGTGGTCGCCGAGGCTGTCCATCAGCCGCATGTTGCGGAACTCCACCAGTCGCCGGCTGCCGTCCTTGCAGCGCACGGGGAAGGACCCCGCCCAGCTCTCGCCGGTCCTCATGACCTCGGCGAACAGCCGGACGACGAGCTTGCGGTGCGCGTCGTGCACCAGCAGATGGGCGGCGTAGCGGCCGACCGCCTCCTCCGCCGTGTAGCCGAACAGCTCCTCGGCCTGCGGACTCCACATGTCCACCCGGCCGTCCCCCTCCAGGAGCACCGCGGCCACACCCAGGAGGTCCATCAGCCCGCTCGGGCTCGTCGAGAGCCCCTCCAGCCGCTCCGGGCCGGTCGTGTACCGATCCGTGTCGCTCATGGTGGGCGCCTCTTCCGCCTGCCGTTCCGGCCGGTCGGTCCGCCGTCCCCCGCCGTTCCCGCCGACGCGATTCCATGGTCCCCCCGGAGCGGTGGCGGCGCACCCCTCGCAGGGGCCCGGCGAGGGGACCGTACGGGCGCCCCGTCCCGGCGCACGTCGGCTTGCGGGGACTGTGTGGGCGGCGCACACAATGGTCAGCGGGTGGGGCTTCTGAGGCGGACGGCGGCGCCGTCCGCCCGCGTGCCGGCCGGGGACGAGTGGAGGAAAGCCCTGTGAGCGTTCTACCGCCCTCGCTCGCCCGCCCCCAGGGCCCGCCGGCGGGCCCGCTGTCCGGACCCGACGGAACGGACGAGGCGAGGCCCCCCGGCCAGGACCCGTCCGGACGGCGCCGCCGGACCCCGACGGTCGTCGTGGGGGAACCGCCCCCGCCACCGGGCGAACCTCCGGACGACGGCGGCGGAGGGGGCGGGGGAGGCGGCGACGGGGACGGCGGAGGACACGAGGGCCCCTGGTGGCGATCGGTGCCCAAGGTGGCGGCGGTCACCGCGGTCGTGGTGGCCGCGGTGGCCCTGGCCGTGGTGTTCACCCGGCCCGGCGGGGTGTCGGGCGGCAAGCAGGGGGAGCTCTTCCTGCAGACGGCGGGCAGCGCGGGACCGAACCCGTTCACGCGGTCGACGGCCGAGGAGACCGCCGCCCCCTCGGCGACACCGGCACTGCCGACCCCGTCGACGACGGGGGGCGCCGTGCGGCAGGTCTACAGCGGCGCCATGCCCGGCCTCTACGGCGGCACGCGCGACGCCGCGAGCTGCGACGTGGAGAAGCAGATCAGCGCCCTGTCGGCGGACCCGGCGAAGAACAAGGCGTTCGCCGGCGTGCTGGGCCTCGAGCCGTCCGGCGTGCCGGCGTACCTGCGGGACCTGACCCCGCTCCAGTTGCGCGCGGACACCCGGGTCACCAACCACGGCTACCGCGGCGGCCGGCCCACCGCCTTCCAGTCGGTGCTGCAGGCCGGGACGGCGGTCCTGGTCGACGACCGGGGCCTGCCCCGGGTGCGCTGCGCCTGCGGAAATCCGCTGACCCGTCCGGTCGAGCAGAAGGGCGGCGCCACGACCGTCGGCCGCGCGTGGCCCGGCTACCAGCCGTCGAGGACCGTCGTGGTGGCCCCGGCGTCCGAGCCGGTGCGGAAGTTCGTGGTCCGCGACCCGGGCACCGGCGAGTGGTTCACCCGGGCCGGCGGCGACGGCAAGGCCTCCGGGGACGAGCCGACGACACCCCCGCGGAACACGCCGTCCGGCAGCCCGTCCGGGTCACCGCGGAGCGGCTCACCCGCCGCCCCGGAGCAGGGCCCCGCCACGCCGACGGGCGAACCGGGCGGGACCGCCCCGCAGTCCCCGCCGGCCGGCACGGGCCCCGCCCCGCGCAGCCCCGAGCCCGGAACGCCCGGAACACCCGGAACGCCGGGCGGCCCCCCGCCCGGCGGTACGGGCCCCGGACAGCCGACCGGCCCGGCCGCGTCGCAGTGACGCCGCGCCGGGCCGGAGGCCGCCGTGGCTGGGCCCGGGTCCCGCTCAGTACGTGCTGAAGTCGGCCATCATCGCCATGTCCTCGTGCTCGAGGTTGTGGCAGTGGATCATGAACTTGCCCGCGTAGTCGGTGAAGCGGACCGCCACCTCGACGGTCTCGCCCGGACCCGTCGCCACGGTGTCCTTCCAGCCCGCGTCGAACGCGCCCGGTTTCTTGCCGTTGCGGGACAGCACCCGGAACGCGTCGAGGTGCACGTGCACCGAATGGAAGAACACCGAGGTGAACTTCCAGATCTCGACCGTGCCGAGCTTCACCCGGGCCAGCGAGCGGCCGGGCTTGTACGGCAGGCCGTTGATCGTCCAGCCGTCGCGCGAGTGCCGGAAGGCGAAGGTCCGGTGGGCCACGGCCTTGCTGGGGTCGAGGACGGTGGCCGGGTAGTGCGACAGCCGCTTGGGGATGTGGGTGTCGTCGTGCGGCTTCCGCGAGGACGGCGAGACGTCGAAGCGCATGACCTGCGCGGTGCTGCCGCTGCCGAAGCGGTTGACCAGGCGCACCTTGGTGCCGGGCCGGTAGCGGGCGAAGTCCACGATGATGTCGAAGCGTTCGGCCGGGGCCATGCGCAGGCTGTCGTGGGCCAGCGGGGTGCCCAGCAGTCCGCCGTCACTGCCGATCTGCAGCAGGCCCCTGCCGCCCGGCGGCGGCGGGTCGAGCTCCAGACGGAAGTCCCGGACGTTGCAGCCGTTGAGGAAGCGCAGCCGGTAGCGCTGCCGCCGGACCCGGTGCACCGGCCATGGGGCGCCGTTGACGAGGATGACGTCGCCCATCATCCCGAAGTGGTGCGAGTGCACGACGCCCGGCTTGTGCATGCCCGAGTCGACCGCGGGGTAGAGCAGCCCCCCGTTCTCGCCGAACGCCCGGTCGGCCAGCAGCAGCGGGATGTCGCGGGAGCCGCGCGGCAGGTCGAGCCCGTCCTCCTCGTCGTCCGTCAACAGGTGGAACCCGGCAAGACCGCGGTACACCGCCGGGCCGGTGTAGCCCATGCGGTGGTCGTGGTACCAGAGAGTCGCCGCGCGCTGCAGCATCGGGTAGGTGTAACTGCGCTGGCCGTGGCTGAGGTTCCCGGACGAGCCGTGCATCTCCGGCATGCCCGCCATCGCGTCGTCGTAGGACATGGCGCTGCCGACCGGCATCGTCAGGTCGATCGGGTACCCGTCGCTCTCGGCAGGAGTGTGACCGCCGTGCAGATGGACCACGGTCGGCTGGGGCAGCTCGTTGCGGTGCGTGACGACCGTACGGCGCCCCGAACGGGAGACGATCGTGGGCCCGGGGAAGAGGCCGTCGTACGTCCAGCACTTGGTGCGCAGTCCGGGGAGGATCTCCAGCCTCGCCTCGCGCTGCGTCATGTTGTAGTAGTCGGTCGTCGCGGTCCGCAGCGTGGGCTCGAGGACCGGCGGGACCGGCAGGGGTACCTGGAACGGGCGCGGGAGCCGGGCCTTGCTCCGCAGGATCCCGCCCGGTGGTACATCGGCCAGCGGTGTGCCCGCCCAGGCCCGGCTCGCCGCCGCGCCCGCCCCGACCACGGCCGCCCCCGCGGCGAGAAAACGGCGCCTGCCGATGCCTTCGATCACGTAGGTCTCCCAAATGTGACGATTTGCGCAATTTTTCGGTCGGCGACACAATAGCCCGCCCGAGCCCCGCGCAACGGCGCCACACGCGGGCCCCGTGAACAACCTTCGGACCCGCCGGCCGCCCGCCCACCGCGCGTCCGATCCCCGAAACCGCCCTCCCGGCCCGGCTCAGGACCGCCGGCGGCCCCGCCCCACGGCGTCGTGCCGGGGGGACAGGACCCCCGTGCCGATGCCGGCCAGGACCAGCCCGGCCGCCAGCAGCAGCCCCTGCGGCAGCGCGATGCCGATCAGGATCCAGGCGAGCGCCACCGCCTGCAGGAACCAGCCCATGCGGCGCCGGTACTCGCGTGGCGCGCAGGGGCGGCCGGTCCGCAACCCCTCGGCGAAGCGGGGGTCCGTGCGCCTCGTCTCGGCCTCGAGGTCCTCGATGGCCCTGTGCAGGTGCGGCATGGTGTCCTCCTCCCGGAGCGGTGGGCCCTGTCACCTCCACCGTCGCCCGTAGCCGCCCGCGGAACCATCGGGGCCGGCACCCAATCCAGCGGCCTGGAAATGGGTGCCGGCCCCGATGGTTCCGGCCCCCGGCCCGGGGCAGGCTGGAAGCGGGACCCGGGTGCCCCGCCGCCCACGGCGGGAGGGGCGCGGCAGCCCGCCCGCGCAGGACGTCACGGCCGTGTCGGCGGACAGTGGAGGGAGGCCCCCGAGGAAGGCGGGACCATGTCGCTGTACTGGCGGATCTTCCTGCTGAACGGCGCGGTGCTGGTCGTCGCCGCGGTGCTCCTGCTCGGCCCCGTCACGGTCTCCACGCCCGTGCTGCTGGGCGAGGCGCTGGTGCTGGGTGTGGGGCTGGCCGCGATGCTCGTCGCCAACGCCCTGCTGCTGCGCGTCGGGCTGGCACCGCTCCAGCGACTGAGCCGGGCGATGAACTCCGCCGACCTGCTGCGCCCCGGCGGCCGCCCCGCCGTCACCGGATCGGGTGAGATGTCCGCACTGATTTCCACGTTCAACACGATGCTCGACCGTCTGGAGTCCGAGCGCGCCACCACCAGCGCCCGCGTGCTGTCCGCCCAGGAGGCCGAACGGCAGCGGATCGCCCAGGAACTCCACGACGAGGTCGGCCAGACCCTCACCGCCGTCGTCCTGCAACTGGGGCGCAGTGCGGACCTGGCCCCCGACCCCCTCAAGGACGACCTGCGGCAGGTGCAGGAGACCACGCGCGCCGGGTTGGACGAGATCCGCCGCATCGCGCGCCGTCTGCGCCCCGGCGTCCTGGAGGAACTCGGCCTGCACAGCGCACTGCGCGCCCTGGCCGGCGAGTTCACCACCCCAGGACTCACCGTCGTGGAGCAGTGGGGGCCCGCGCTCCCCGCGTTCGACGACGAGACCGAGCTGGTCCTCTACCGGGTCGCCCAGGAGGCCGTCACCAACGCGGCCCGGCACTCGGGCGCGGACCGCGTGGAGATACACCTCGGCGCCGCCCCAGGAGGCGGGGCCGAACTCCTGGTCAGGGACAACGGCAAGGGCATCGGCGACGCCCCCGAGGGCGCCGGGATGCGCGGCATGCGCGAACGGGCCCTGCTCATCGGCGCGACGCTGACCGTCGGTGCCGCCCCCGGCGGTGGCGCCGGCATCCGGCTCGACGTGCCCGCGCCGGCGGCGGACGGCCCGCGATGACCGCGCCGCCGCCCACCCGCATCCTCCTCGCCGACGACCACGCGCTGGTGCGGCGGGGCGTGCGGCTGATCCTCGACGGCGAACCCGACCTGACCGTCGTCGCCGAGGCCGGTGACGGCGCCGAGGCCGTCGCCAGGGCCCGCGCGGAGCCCGTCGACCTGGCCGTACTGGACATCGCCATGCCCCGTATGACCGGCCTGCAGGCCGCCCGGGAACTGAGCAGGCTCCGTCCCGACCTGCGCATCCTCATCCTGACGATGTACGACAACGAGCAGTACTTCTTCGAGGCCCTCAAGGCCGGGGCCAGCGGATACGTCCTGAAGTCCGTGGCCGACCGCGACCTGGTGGAAGCCTGCCGGGCCGCCGTGCGCGACGAACCCTTCATCTACCCCGGCGCCGTGACCACCCTGATCCGCAGCTACCTCGAACGCGCCCGCCAGGGAGAGCCCCTGCCGGCCCGTGCCATCACCGAGCGCGAGGAGGAGATCCTCAAGCTCGTCGCCGAGGGCCACACGTCCCAGGAGATCGCCGACCTGCTCTTCATCAGCATCAAGACGGTCGAGCGCCACCGCGCCAACCTCCTGCAGAAGCTCGGTCTGCGCGACCGCCTGGAACTCACGCGCTACGCGATCCGGGCCGGGCTCATCGAGCCCTGACCCGGCTCGCGCGGCGACCGCGCTCAGCTGACGGCGAGGAGTTTGTCGACCTCGCCCAGGAAGGCGTCCAGGTCCTTCGGCGTGCGCGAGGTGACCAGCGGGTACCCGGCGGAGGCGTCGCTCACCACCGGTTCGTCGACCCAGGACGCGGCGCCCGCGTTGAGCAGGTCGGTCCGCACCGAGGCGTACGAGGTCAGCGTCTTGCCCTTCGCGACGCCCGCCTCGACCAGCGCCCACGGGCCGTGGCAGATCGCCGCGATCGGGCGCCCGGACGAGGCGAACGCCCGTACGACGTCCATCGCCTTCCCCTGGAGACGGAGGTTGTCGGCATTGATGGTGCCACCGGGGATGAGCAGCAGGTCGAAACCGGTCGGGTCCACCTCGTCGAGGGTGGTGTCCGGCTCCACGACCTTGCCCGGATCCTTGTCCCCGACCAGGGTCTGCACGGCGTCACGCCGCGTCGCGGCGACGGTGACGTCGGCACCCTTGTCACGGAGGTGCTCGACGGGGACGACCAGCTCGTCCTGCTCGACCCCGTAATTGGAGACGACCGCCAGGACACGGCGGCCGCCCGGGAACTCTGCAGCCATGGGATTTCCCTCTTCTGTGCGCTTCTCGTGCGATATGGGCGCCTGCCCGGGAGCGGGCCGGCGAAACGTGGTCACGTGGTCCGCCGGTGCAGCCGAAGAGCAGGACTCACTCGCCGCAGCCGGGGTAGGCGGACGGACGGAAAGTGAGGAAGGGATCGGCGAAGGGGCGGGCGAAGAGGGAGCCTGCGATGAGCGAAGCGCGGTCGCCGCTCGGCGCCGATCAGCTCGAGGCCAGGGCACTGGGCCCCAGTGGACTGATGGACCTCCTGGGAGTCGCCGCGGTCCTGCTCGAGTCGGACGGGCGCATCGACATGTGGAGCCCGCAGGCGGAGCAACTGTTCGGCTACACCGCGGACGAGGCGGTCGGCCGGTACGCCGCGCCGCTGCTGGTCCGGCCCGAGCACCGCGACGACGCCATGAGGCTGTTCACGGAGGTGCTGGAGACCGGCCGCAGCTGGTCGGGAGCGTTTCCCGTGCGCCACAAGGACGGCGGCACCCGGCTGGCGGAGTTCCGCAACGTCCGCCTGACGGACAGCCGCGGCCGCGTCTACGCCCTGGGGATAGCCACCGACCGGCCCGTGCTGCAGCGGCTGGAACGCGGCCTCGCCCTCTCCCTCCAACTGGTCGCGCAGTCCCCGATCGGGCTCGCGGTCCTCGACACCGACCTGCGCTACCTGTCCGTCAACCCGGCGCTCGCCGCGATGCACGGCATGACGGAGGGCGACCACATCGGCCGCCCCTTCCGCGAGGTGCTCCCCGGCGCCAGGTTCCGCATGGCGGAGGACGCGCTCCGCCAGGTCCTGCGGACCGGCACGCCGATCGTCGACCGGTACGTGGTCGGCCGCACCCCCGCCGACCCGACGGCCGACCGGGCCTGGTCGGTGTCCTACTTCCGGCTGGCGGACCGCAACGGGCACGTCCTGGGCATCGCGACCTCGGTGGTGGACGTCACCGACCGGCACCGCTCGGCCCAGGAGGCCGACCGCGCCCGGCAGCGCCTCGCCGTGATCGCCGACAGCTCCGCCCGCATCGGCAACTCCCTGGAGGTCGAGGACACCGCCCGGGAACTCGTCGACGTCGTCGTCCCCGAACTGGCCGACTTCGCCGCCGTCGACGTCCTCGACTCCGCACTGCGCGACGACGGAGGCGAGCCCGGCCACGACCGCACCCGCTTCCGCGCGCTCTCCGCCAAGTGCGTCGAGGCCGGAGAGGCGGCCGGTGCCTTCGGCAGGCCCGGGCGCCTCGTCTCGTACGGTCCCGACCACCTGGCCGCGCGGTGCCTGGACACCGGCCGCCCGGGCCTGATCACCCACGCCGACGAGCGGAGCCTGGTGCACGTCGCCCGCGACCCCGACGCCGCATCGCTGCTGGCCCGGGCGGGCGTCCACACGGCCCTGGCCGTCCCGCTCATCGCCCGCGGCCGGATCCTCGGCGTCCTCGGCCTCGCCCGCGCCCGAACCCCCCAGCCCTTCGACGAGGACGACCAGACACTCGCCTGCGAACTGGCCTCCCGCGCCGCCGTGTCCATCGACAACGCCCGCCTCCACCAGCAGCTGCGCAGCACCGCCGAGACCCTGCAGCGCAGCCTCCTGCCCCAACTCCCGCCCGTCCACGCCCGACTGGAACTCGCCGCCCGCTACTGCGCGGCCCAGGCCAGCAGCGAGGTGGGGGGCGACTGGTACGACGTGATCCCCTTCGACGACGGCAGGGTCGCGCTCGTCGTCGGCGACGTCATGGGCAGCGGCGTCCCCGCGGCCACCACCATGGGGCGGCTCCGCACCGCCACCTCCACCCTCGCCGGCCTCGACCTCGCCCCGGCCCAGGTCCTCGGCCACCTCGACCGGATCACCCACGGGCTGGACCCCTACATCGCGACCTGCGTCTACGCGGTGTACGACCCCGGTCGCGGAATCTGCCACCTCGCCAACGCCGGGCACCTGCCCCCGGTCGTCGTCCGCGCCGGCAAGCGCCCCGAACTGCTCGACCTGCCCACGGGCACCCCGCTGGGGGTGGTCAGCGGCGTGCCCTTCGAGAGCACCACCGTCGACCTCGTCCCGGGCGACCGCCTCGTCCTCTACACCGACGGCCTGGTCGAGACCCGCGACCGCGCCATCGACGAACGCCTCGACGACCTGCTCCGGCTCCTGGACGCCCCCGACGAACCGGTCGAGGAGACCTGCGACCGCCTCCTCGCCGCCCTCCGCCACCCCGCCGACCGCGACGACGTGGCCCTCCTCATCGCGCGCCCCCGGGACGTGTGACGGACGTGCCCGCCGGGAGCTACGCCGTGACGCGGTACCAGGCCACCAGGCGTACGGCACCGACCGCCACCGTGATCGCACCGAGGACCGCGCATGTGGCCCTCAGGACCAGGGGAGTCACGACGGCGCCGACCCTCGGACGACGCGCCAGACGGCCGTGAAGCCGCCCAGCGACGGCGCCCACATCGAACGCCACCGACATCAGGGCCACACCGACCCCGAGGTCGTACACCGCCCTGAACCAAGCAGTCATCGTGCTCCCTCCCGCTGCGGTGCTCATTCTCCACGTCGCGGAGACTGCCCCGGCGGGAAACCGGGTGCGGGAGGACGGCGCGGTGGTGTGGGATCGGGGGCATGGCGATCGTATCGGGCACGCCGGGAGTCGACGGGTTGGGCGCGGCCGCGGGCGCGCTGCGGGAGTGGCAGTACGACGGGGCGCCGGCGCAGCTGCATCCGGGGGACCTGGGCTGGTTCTGGCGGTTCGGGGCGGAGGCAACGGCCGCGGCGGTACGGACCTGGAGCAGAGGTGGGCGGATTCTCGGCGTCGGGCTCCTGGACGGCACCGACCTGCTGCGCCTCACGATCGCGCCGGACGTCCGGCGGGACGAGGAGCTGGCCCGGCGACTGGTCGTCGATCTGGCGGAGCCCGCGCGGGGCGTGCTGCCGGCCGGGAAGGCGTACGTCGAGGCACCCGCGGACGCGTTGGTCCAGGATCTGCTGGCCGAGGCCGGCTGGGGCACCGATGTGCCGTGGACGCCGCTGCGCCGGGACCTCACGGAGCCGGTGGAGGACCCGGGCGTGCGCATCGAGGTGATCGGGCGGGAGCGTGCGGGCGTGCGGGCCGCCGTGCAGCGGGCGTCGTTCGACGGGTCGCGGTTCACGGAGGAGTACTGGCACGCGATGGCGGGCGGATCGCCGTACGCCGACGCCCGGTGCCTGGTCGCGTACGACGACCGGGGCGACGCGGTGGCGGCGGTGACGGTGTGGTCGGCCGGCCCGGGCAGACCCGGACTGCTGGAGCCGATGGGCGTGCACCGGGAGCACCGCGGGAACGGCTACGGCAAGGCGATCAGCGTCGCGGCCGCGGCCGCACTCCGGGACCTGGGCTCGTCGAGCGCGGTCGTCTGCACCCCGAGCTCCAATGCCGCCGCCGTCGCCACCTATGCGTCGGCCGGCTTCCGGCCGCGCCCCGAAGTCCGGGACCGGCGCCGGGACGTCCAGGAGGCCCGTCGACCGGCATGAACGTGGAGGGGGCCGGGAGCTGACGCTCGGCGCCGCTCAGCCGGGCGGGGTCCGAGGCGCCCGGTTCCCGCGGCATCCGGTCCACTGCCTCACCTCGTAGTGCGGTGTCCCGGTGGGTCGGACCTGGCTGGGACGGACCCCATCCGTGTCGTGATGGACATCGCCCGCCCTGGCGGCGAGAATCGCCGCGATCACAACAACCAACAGCACATCAGGACTTCTGCCCGGTGATGGAGTCGGTGCGGGGCGCGTGCCCCCTCTCCGCGCCAACACTGGACGGTTCCAGGCGGCGACCACAGGTCGGTACATCCGGGCACCGACGACCCAGGTGGGCCGTCCCGCCGGGCAGCGAAAGGGACTCGCCGTGTCATCGGCGAACTACCGTTCCCTGCTGCGTACCCCGGGCGCCGCGGCATTCTTCCTTCCGGCGTCGCTCGGACGCGTCGGCATCGCGATGACCAGCCTCAGCATCGTCTGGCTCGTGCACGGCCAGACCGGCACCTTCGCCTCGGCCGGCCTGGTCAGCGGCGGGTTCGCGGTGACGGACGCGCTCGTGGCGCCCCAACTCGCGCGGCTGGTGGACCGGTTCGGGCAGACCCGGATCCTCCCGCCCGCACTTCTCGCCCACGCCCTTGCGGTGGCTGTCCTCGTGTCCCTGGTCTCCGCGGATGCCTCCGCCCCCTTTCTGCTTCTGGGCGGTGCGCTGGTGGGAGCCAGCGTTCCGCAGCTCAGCGCGATGTCCGCGGCACGCTGGGCGGCACTGCTGCGCACCGGCCGGTCGGCGGAGCTGCCCACCGCTTTCGCGCTGGAGTCCCTCGGCAACGCGGTGGCCTACCTTGTGGGCCCGGCGCTGGTCAGCGCCCTCGCCGCGGCCGGACATCCGGTGGCCGGCACGGTCCTGGCCGCCTCGTTGTCGGTGGTCGGCGGCCTGGTCTTCGCGGCGCAGCGCGGCAGCGCGCCCTCGCCGGTGGCGGGCGCGGGCACCCACGCCCCTGCGGGCCGGTCGCTGCTGCGCAGCGGGGTCTTGGTACTCATGGGCCTCAATCTCGCCCTCGGGGTCTTCTTCGGCGCGATGCAGGTCTCGGTGACCGCCTTCGTGGTGGAGCACGGTGCACCGAGCGCCGCTTCCCCGGTCTTCGCCGTCTCCAGTTGCAGCGGACTGCTGGCCGGCTGGCTGTACGGGCTGCGCCGGTGGCAGGCCACACCTCCGGTGCAACTGCTGGTGGCGACCACCGCGCTGGTGCTCGGTACCCTGCTCCTGCCGACCGTCCGCTCACCGTTCGGACTCGGACTGGTGGTGGTGCTGACCGGCGCCACGGTGCCACCCCTTCTGGTGCTCTGCTCCGTGCTCACCGAGTCGACCGTCCACCAGGCCGTCCTGACTCAGGCGTTCTCCTGGCTCGGCTCCGCCAGTGCCGCGGGCACGGCCGCCGCGGCGGCACTGTCCGGCTGGGCGATCGACTCACTCGGGTCGCGTGGCGGCTTCACGGTCGCCACCGCGGCCGCCGCCGCGATGGCACTCCAGAGTCTCGCCGGGCTGCGTCTGCTGCGCAGTCCGCGGGGAGCGCAGTCGCGCGCGGAACCGCTGTGACGGGTTGCCGCCCCGCCACGGCGAGCACCGGCCCGGGCCTCGCCGCCCGGGCCTCGCTGCCCGGGCCTCGCTTGCCCGGTCCCGCTCGTGCCGGGGCACCGCCGAGGACCGGGGTGCTCGGGTCAGTGACGCTTCATCCAGGAGATGTCCTGGCCGCTGTGCCCCAGGGACCCCGCCTTCCAGGCGCGGATGTCGCGGCGGGCGTCCCGTACGTCCCGCGACATGGCCGCGCCGTCGCGGAAGGGACGCCCGCCGTGCCGACGAGCTTTCCAGCCGACCCAGGAGGCGAGTGCGACGACGAGTACGAGCGGTGCCCAGAGGATCCACATGCGGGGAGCATGGCTCACTGCGCGGCACCGGGCCAGGTGCCTGCGGCGACCACTTGGCGGAGGCCGGCTGCCGTGACCGGGGCTTGACACGGTGCCGCCCGCGGCGGCCGGGCCGGGGGAGGTGCCGGCCGGGGCGCCGCGGGCGGCGGGGTGTCAGGTCGTGCTGAAGGTGAACCAGTTGACGTTCACGAAGTCGGCCGGCTGGCCGCTGGTGAACGTGAGGTACACGTCGTGCTTGCCGGTGACGCCCGAGATGTTGGCCGGGATCGTCGTCCAGTTCTGCCAGCCGCCCGTGTTGCCGACGGAGAAGCTGCCGATCGGGGCGTTGCTCCGGCTGTCCAGCCGGACCTCGACCAGACCGCTGACGCCACCCCCGGCCCCGGAGGCGACGCGGGCCTTGAACTGCCGGGCCGTGGTCGTCCCGAAGTCGACGCCGGAGTACAGCGCCCAGTCGCCGTTCGCGAGCGACGCCAGGTTGCGGCCGCCACCGCTGTCGGTCGTGTTCTCCACGGTGGTGCCGGCCTGCTGCGTGTACGACTCGGCCTGGAGGGTGCCGTACGCGCTGCCCGTGTTCCCGGTCGGCGGGGGAGACGTCGGGGGCTGCGTGCCGCCACCGCCGGAGCTGTAGACGGCGACGTAGTCGACCAGCATCGGCACGCCCGAGACGGTGGAGGCCGTCGGCGTCTTGTACCCGGCCACCGGGTCGGGGAAGGCTCCGCCCATCGCGACGTTGAGCAGGATGAAGTGGCCGTGGGCGGTGGCCGCGTTCCAGGTGGACGCGTCCATCTGGTTCACGTTCACCGAGTGGAACTGGACACCGTCGACGTACCAGCGCAGTTGCTGCGGGCTGACGCTGCGGTCCCACTCGAACGCGTAGGTGTGGAAGTTGCCCTGGCAGGCGCTGCCGGGACAGGCCCGGGTGGCGCCGAGGCCGCTGGTCTCGTTGCAGTAGCCGCCCGGGTTGGTGCCGCAGTGCAGGGTGCCCCAGACCTGGTTGACGCCGTTGACGTTCTCCATCAGGTCGAACTCGCCGATGGAGGGCCAGTTCCAGTAGTTGCCCCGGTACGGCGCGCCCAGCGTCCAGAAGGCCGGCCAGTAGCCCGCCGCGGCCGCGCCGGTGACGTTCGGCATCTGGATGCGGGACTCGATGCGGAGCTTGCCGCCCGACGGGGGCTCGAAGTCGCTGCGGCGGGTCTCGATGCGCCCGGAGGTCCAGTTGCCCGCGGAGTCCCGGATCGGGGTGATGCGCAGGTTGCCCGAACCGTCCTGGCGGAGGTTGGCGGTGTTGGAGGTGTAGGTCTGCACCTCGCCGGTGCCCCAGTTGGCGGCGCCGCCGGGGTAGCTGGTGCCGGTGTCGATGATCCAGTTGTCGTTCGACGGGAGGGAGTTGGCGGCTCCGCTGAAGTCGTCGCTCCAGACGGTGGTCCAGCCGGACGGTGCGGTCGGGACGGCGGCCCTGGCCGAGCCGAGCAGGCCCAGGCAGAGCGCGGTCACGGTGGCTGCAGCGGCCACCATCAGGGTGAGCGGTCTGGCGGCGTACCGCCTGCCGGTGGTCGTTCGCGCGGACACGGGGTGATGCCTCCTCGGGATCGGTGCCGGGGAAGGGTGCGGTTCAGGTCCGAGAGCCTTTGAGAGCGCTCTCATCCGGCGGGAACACCTTCCCGCCAGGGCGAACCGCGGTCAATACATGGAACAAAAGAAGTCCCACACGGTTTCCTGCCTTCACTGCTTGGAGGCGGTGGGGGCGGGCGGGGGCGGGTCGCGCTGCGCTGCGGTGTCGAAGTGACAGTCAGCGCAGGGGTGTTGAGGGTCGCCCAGGATGCAGCTCTGACTGCGTTCGCGCTGTTGAGAGCGCTCTCTCAGGTGAGGTCGTGAACCCGGCCGGCGCCACACCGGTCGAATCCCGCGGTCATGAACTGCGAGGAGCCGGGTAGCCGATCCGTGTACGAATGGGCGTGAATGCGAAGCCGGCAGATCCGTGCCGCAGGCGCGGACGGCGGGCGACGTCGACGCCCGGTCCCGTCCGAACGGGGCCGGGCGCGACCGCGGACCGCGCGGTCAACGCCCCGGGGCCGCGCCCCGAGGCGTGTCCGGCCCGGGACGCGGCAACGGCGACCAGGGCCGAGCAAGGGAGTGCATCATGATCATCCTCGGCATCATCCTGCTCATCATCGGATTCCTGACCGGAATCTCCATCCTGTGGACCCTGGGAGTCATCCTCGTGGTCATCGGCCTGGTGCTCTGGGTCCTGGGCGCCATGGGGCACGCCGTCGCGGGGCGCCGCCACTACTACTGACGGCCGGTGAGCCCGAGTTCGCGCCGCGCCCTGAGTCCCCGGGGGCGCGGCGCCCTCATGGGCACGGACGGGGCGGGCGGGGCGCGGCCCACCCGGCCCATCCGCGCCGCCCGGGGCCGGGGTCGCCCGGATGGGCCGCCTGCAGTGGTCACCGGCGCGCGCTGGGGATTGGTTGTGATATGTCCCCCCGACGCCCAGGTGCACTGGAGTATTCGCATGGAATCCGGTTCCTCCGCGCACAACTGCCCCTTCGACTTCGCCGAAGCCCTCGAGTTCGACCCGCAGCTGAAGCAGTTCATGGAGAACGATCAGATCTCCCGCATCAAGCTGCCGCACGGCGAGGGTGAGGCCTGGCTCGTCACGCGGTACGAGGACGTGCGGACGGTGACGACCGACCGGCGTTTCAGCCGCGCCGCCGTCGTCGGCAAGGACTTCCCCCGCATGACGCCGGAGCCGATCGTCCAGGACGAGGCCATCAACGTGATGGACCCGCCGGACAGCAGCCGGCTGCGCTCGCTGGTCTCCAAGGGCTTCACCCCGCGGAACGTCGAGCACATGCGCCCCAGCATCGAGCGGGTCGTCGCCGAACTGCTCGACGGCATGGAGGAGAGCGGCTCCCCGGCCGACCTCGTGGAGCACCTGGCGGCGCCCCTGCCGCTGGCCGCCATCTGCGAGGTGCTCGACATCCCCGACGAGGACAGCTGGGAGCTGCGCGGCCACGCCCGCACCATGATGGACTTCAGCCCCGACAACCGGGACGCCGCCGTCCACTCCAAGGCCTACCTGCGGGAGTACTTCACCAAGCTCACCGCCGAACGGCGCGCCCGCCCGGGCGACGACCTGGTCAGCGTGCTGGCCACCGCCCGTGACGGGGACGAGATCCTCAACGACAAGGAACTCGCCGTCATGGCCATGGTCCTGCTCATCACGGGCCAGGACACCACGTCGAACGAGATCGGCAACATCGCGTACACCCTGCTCACCCGCCCGCGGGAGCTGGCCATGCTGCGCGAGCGGCCGGACCGCATCCCGCAGGCCATCGAGGAGATGCTGCGGTACATCCCGTTCCGCAAGGGCGTCGGCATCCCGCGGATCGCCGTCGAGGACGTGGAGATGGGCGGCGTGCTGATCCGGGCCGGTGACGTCGTCCACGTCTCGTACCTGACCGCGAACCGCGACCCCGAGAAGTACGACCGCCCCGACGAGCTGGACCTGGACCGCACCGGCACGCCCCACATGACCTTCGGCTGGGGCGGCCACCACTGCCTGGGCGCGCCGCTGGCGACCATGGAGCTCCAGGTGGCCTTCAGGGAGCTGCTGCGCCGCTTCCCGGACCTGAGGCTGGCCAAGCCGGCCGACGAGGTGCGGTGGAGCGCCACGTCGATCTGGCGCTACCCGGTGGCCCTGCACGTCGCCTGGTGAACCGCCCCCCGGCGCCGATCCGGCCCCGCACCCCTCACGGGTGCGGGGCCGGCTTCGTCACGTCGTCCCTTGTGAGCGCGGGTGCGGGCCGCTCCGACATGCGGAATCCGCCCAAGTGACGTACGTTTTCCTGGTGGACGCAAATCTGAACAGGCCATGAATCCACTTCGACAGCGGCCGGTCCCTTCTTGTGAACCGACTTTTGCCGGGACCTCCTGAAAGTCCCCTGTGGGTGCGCCGATGAATGCGCCCGTACCCCCTACCGCATTTTCGTGACAGGTACGGGCCTGCTCCGGAAATCCCGGAGCAGCGCACCAGATGGACCATAGCCCGCCGAGGGGCAGGAAATGGAGCCACCCATGGCTGTTCTGTGCAAGCCGGTGATCTCGGTTCCCGACAACGTTATCACCTGCGAACAAACGCTTGAGCTGGCACGACGGCTGCACAAGGACCACCCGCAACTCGGCCTGACCCTCAGGCTCATTGAGAACACGGGCGTTCAGAAGCGGCACCTGATCCAGCCGATCGAAGAGGTGCTCAAACACCCGGGCTTCGACGTACGCAGCCAGATCTACGAGGCGGAGTCGAAGGCACGGGTACCGGCCGTCGTGCGAAAGGCGCTCGACCAGGCCGAGTTGGAGCCCGAGGACATCGACATCATCGTGTACGTGTCGTGCACGGGCTTCATGATGCCCTCGCTGACCGCGTGGCTCATCAACAAGATGGGCTTCCGCCACGACACCCGTCAACTGCCGATCGCGCAGCTCGGTTGTGCGGCGGGAGGTGCGGCCATCAACCGCGCCCACGACTTCTGCACGGCGTACCCCGAGTCCAACGCCCTGATCGTGGCATGCGAGTTCTGCTCGCTGTGCTACCAGCCCACGGACCTCAGCGTCGGAACGCTGCTCTCCAACGGGCTGTTCGGCGACGGCATCGCCGCCGCCGTCGTCCGCGGCAGCGGCGGCACCGGGATGCGGCTGGAGCGCAACGCCTCCTACCTCATCCCGAACACCGAGGAGTGGATCTCCTACGCGGTGCGCCAGACGGGCTTCCACTTCCAGCTCGACAAGCGCGTGCCCGGCACCATGGAGCCCCTGGCACCGGTACTGCGCCAGGTCGCCGAGGACCACGCCTGGAACGCCGCCAAGCTGGACTACTACATCATCCACGCCGGCGGCCCCCGCATCCTGGACGACCTGTGCCGCTTCCTCGGCGTCCCGCCGGAGTCGTTCCGGTTCAGCCGGGCCACGCTGACCGAGTACGGCAACATCGCGAGCGCCGTCGTCCTCGACGCCCTGTACCGGATGTTCGAGGAGGGCTCCGCCCTCGACGGGCACCGCGGACTGCTGGCCGGCTTCGGCCCGGGCATCACCGCGGAGATGGTCCTGGGGACATGGGTCACCAACGGGCTCGACTCCACGATGACGCCCCAGCACTCCTACGGGGAGTACGACGTCATCACCTGAGCCGCGGCCCCGGCGGGCGACGGTCCGGGCCGGCGGTGACCGGGGACGCCACAGCGTCCCCGCCACCGGCCGGCCCGGACCCCGACGGCCGGGTGAGGCCCGTACGGGCTTGCGACGCGGCGGCCACGCGGCCGCCGCGTCGCACCCGTTCCACCGGACCGTCAGGCGGGAACCACCCGCTCCCGGGCGGTCACGAAGCCCACCACCGCCTCCGCGAAGCGCCCGGGCTCCTCGAGGTGGCCGAAGTGCCCGCTGTTCTCCAGGACCACCAGCTCCGATTGGGGGATCAGCTCGTGCAGTTCACCGGCCCACCGCATCCCGCAGACCACGTCGTACCGGCCGGCCACGACCAGCGCAGGCACGGTGAGAGCCCCCAACTGTCCCCGGTCGTCGATGAGATCGGGGACGAGATGCTCGTCCAGTCCCGAGATGTGCGTACCCGCCACCGCGGCGCGCAGCGGCGCGAACTCCTCCTCCCGGCCCCAGTAGTCGGCGAAGTACGCGGGCAGCAGCCCCTTGAGGGCCGCCGTCATCTCCACGTCGTCGGAGATCGCGGACACCCCCTGAAGGGCCCCCAGGACCTCCGGCAGACCGGGGTGACCCGCGTGCCGGACGGCGAACTCCTGGACCATGCGCATCGCCTCGGCCCCGTGCTCGGGGCCGGTGATCGGCGCGCTGTCGTACAGGACGATCCCTGCGACGCGCGCGGGCCGGCGCAGTGCGTGGTACTGGACGACGAAGCCGCCGTGCGAGTGCCCGAGGAGGTGCACGCGCGGGACGCCCAGGTGGTCGACGAGCGCGTCCAGGAACCGGCTGTAGAGCTCACGGGTGTACCCGTGCGGGTGCGAGGGGAGACGGCCCGAGCCGCCGGTGCCGACCGGCTCCGGGTAGACGACCGTGAGCTGCCGTTCGACCTCGGGCATGCGCAGGTACTCCCAGAACACGCCCGGCCCGCCCGAGTGCGCGATGCACACCGGGCCGGTGCCGTGGACGTGGTAGCGCTGGACGACCCCGTCCACCTCGAAGGTGTGGGTACCGGGGGACAGGGGGCCGGTCAGGGGGGTGGGCATCGGTACTCCGTATCCGGAAGGTGTCGAGGACACCGACAGGACGCGGGGCGGCACGTGAAGTTCGATCGCCCGAGGGTGACGGTCGTCACATCCGGGGCGACGGCGCCGGGAGCGCCGGGCGAGCACGCACGGATGGGCCGGTCGGCCCCGTCCTGCGGCGGAAATGATCCGTGCGGCCCCTGCTGCGGGAGCGCCGGCGCGTGCGACGGTCGTCGGACAGGGAAGGGAGCACGGCCATGGGCGGCAGGGCGGTGTTCTGGCGCTGGCGCCGCAATCCGCTGCGGCGCCGCTGCGATGTCGTGGAGGCCTGTACGGGCGTGGCGGCCGCCCTGCTGATCGCCGCCGGGGCACCGGCGGCCGGCGCGGCCACGGCGGTCGCGGTGGAGCACTCCGAGCTCCGGCGCAGCCAGGGCACCCACCTGGCGACGGCCTTCCTGACCGAGGACGCCGCCAGGGCCGTGGAGAACCCGTACACCGGCTCCATCGGGAAGGTCCTCACCCCCGTCCGGTGGACCGCGCCCGACGGCTCCACCCGGACCGGCCTGGCCCGCGTCGAACCGGGCAGCCCCGCGGGATCCCCCGCCACCGTCTGGCTGGACGCGGACGGCCGCCTGCAGCAGAACCGGCTCACCCCCGCGCAGGCCGAGGCCCAGGGAGTGGTCTTCGGCACGGTCGCCGCGGCCGGCGCCTGCGCGCTGGTCCTGGCCGGACGGTGGGTCGTCCGCCTGCGGATCGACCGCCATCGCGCGGCGGCATGGGCCCGAGAGTGGGAGGAGACCGGCCCCTCATGGGGCCACCGCAGGGCCTGAGCCCGGGAGGACCCGAGGCGGACGAGCGGCAGATCGGCAGATCGGCAGATCGGCAGGGCGGACGAGGAGGCGCGGTGAGCGGCCTGGTGGTCGTAGGAGCGGACGGCTCGGCCTCGAGCCTCGCCGCCGTCGGTACGGCGGCCCGGGAGGCCGCGTTGCGCGGCGCGGGACTGCGGGTGGTGCACGCCTTCCTGTGGCCGGCGATGCACGTGCCCCTCGGGCCCTCCGGCCTCGGACCGCCCGAGGGCGGCCTGCGGCACGCGGCGCAGCGTGTGGTGGCGGAGGCGGTGGAACGTGCGAGGAGCGCGGCACCGGAGGTGGACGTCACCCACGCCGTGATGACCGGGGAGCCCCTCACCGTGCTGGAGGCCCAGTCGCGCGCCGCCGAACTCGTGGTCGTGGGATCCCGCGGCATGGGCGGCTTCGTTGGCCTCATGCTGGGCTCGACGGCCGTGCACCTCGCCGCACACGGCCAGTGCCCGGTCATGGTGGTCCGGGAGCAGCCGGCCGCCGGCGGCCCGGTCCTGCTCGGCGTCGACGGTTCCCCGGCCGGCGCGGACGCGGTCGACTTCGCCTTCGCCGAGGCCGCGTTGCGCGGCGCCGGACTCCTCGCCCTGCACGCGTGGACCCCCTGGCACACGCCGGTGCCGCCGCCGCAGGACCCCGCGATGCCGTACGCGAGCGAGCCGGGCGAACTCGCCCGCACCGAGGAACGCCTGGTCGCCGAGGCGATCGCGGGACGGCGGGAGACCCACCCAGGCGTCGAGGTCCGTACGAAGGCGGTGCGCGGCGGGACCCGCGAGACCCTCATCGAGGCGAGCCGGACCGCACAGCTCCTCGTCGTCGGCGCGCGGGGACGGGGCGGCTTCACCGGCCTGGTGCTCGGCTCCGTCAGCCAGGCGCTGCTCCACCACGCCCACTGCCCGGTCGCCGTGGTGCGGGGCTCCGCCGCCGCGCGGTGAGGGCAGCGCGCACGACCGACGTCTCAACACGCCGCGGCCGCCGAACAGGCCGCGCCCGCGGAGCCGTACGGGCGATCATGAGGCCATGACCATGGACTACTGGCTGGTGCTCGCGGACTCCGAGCGGGAGCAGTGGGGGTACTCCCCCCGGCAAACCGTCGGCCCGCTGAGCTTCGGAACCGATCGGCAGGATGCCGTCGCAACGATGGAGGAGCACGGTTTCACCGCCATGGAGACAGCGATCGATCGCTGGAACCCACAGCGTGCGCAGTGGCGTGTCGAGTTTCGCAGGACCGCGTCGGACGAGCGTCGACCTGCCGTGAAGTGTTACTTCGTCGAGGGCGTGGGCCTGACGAGCGTGCTGGTCGACGGGCTGCGGGGTCCGCAGGTCACCTTCCGGGGCGTTCGCCTGATAGGCCGCGTGCCGTCAGAGCTCTCCGCGGAGATGGAGGCGCGGGCGCTGGAGCGCGGGGAGGGCATCTGGTTCAGCCTGTCGGGCGACTTGAGCTGGCCCGGCCTCGACTTCGACCGGGGCGCGCAGCGAGCAGGCGATACCGCCGTGAGCTGGGCTGTGTTCTTCCGTACGGGGGAGATCGCGGGTTCCTCCTGGGACATCAATCCGGCAGAGGTCTGGAGCCACTGGTAGGTCGCTCCTGCCCCGCCCTTCAGCCGACGCCCACCCCCTTTGAGGACGCTCCGGTCGAACGGTGGCGGCCCCGCACTCTTGAACGGGACCCGCGTCGACTGCCGGCGGTCCGGGTCCGGGGCGATCTCGAGCATCGGCGCCTCGTCCGCCTCCTCGACGGCCGGCCCGGGTCCCCGGTGGCCGGAGAACCGGAGCCCGATGCCCCCGGTCGCGGCGGCGTCCCGCCGTACGTCGCGGCTGCGTCACCCCCTGCCGCCGCGCCCGGATCCGCCCCCGTACGCTTGATCGCAGCGGTGACCTGCTCCCACTGTCCCGGACGACGCATGCCGCGGCCCATGGGCCGATCGGCCCCCGGCCGGGCCCGGCGGCCCCTGCCCGGGGCCCGCGGCCGGCGGGAAGCTGGGGGCGAACAGCCCATGCCCTTCGTCCCGTTCGCCAGGAGGCACCTCATGTCCCGTACGGTCACCGCCGGTCTCGACGGATCGCCCGAGAGCCGTGCCGCGGCGGACTGGGCCGCCCGCGAGGCACTGCGCCGCGGGCTGCCGCTGCGGCTCGTGCACGTCCACGAGTGGCAGCCGTACAGCTCCGTCTACGCCCCGCTGGCCGGTGCGGTGGCCGCGGTGGACCCCGACGTCCAGCAGCAGTGGGCCGAGTCCGTGCCGCGCGAGGCCGCCGCCGTACTGGCCGGGCGCCATCCGGACCTGGAGATCTCCGCCGGTCGCGTGAGCGGGCAGCCCGCGGCGGCCCTCGCGGCCGCCGCCGAGGAATCGGAGCTGCTGGTGCTCGGCTCCCGCGGCCTCGGCGCGCTCGCCGGGTTCCTCGTCGGCTCTGTGGCCTCCGCGACCGTCGCCCAGGCCGTCCGGCCCGTCGTCCTGGTACGGGCCGGTGAGAAGGGCGACGACGAGCACCGCCCGGACCTCGACGGGCTGGTCTCGGAGTACACGCCCTTCCGCGACGTGGTGCTCGGCATCGACCTGGCCCGGCCCCACGACGATCTGCTGGCCTTCGCCTTCGAGGCCGCCATGCTGCGCGGGACGGGCCTGCGCGTCGTCCACGGCTGGAACCTGCCGGCCTCCTACGGCTACAACCCCGCGGCCATCGCCCTCGACCTGGAGCACGAGCTGACCGGCGCCCAGGCGAAGGCGCTGACCCAGGTGCTGGCACCGTGGCGGGCCAAGTACCCCGCCGTCGACGTCGTCGAGCACTCCGTGGCCGGCGGGGCGGCGCACCACCTGATCGAGGCCGCGGCCGACGCCTCGCTGGTCGTCGTCGGCCGCCGTGTCCGGCGCGCGGCCGCCGGGCTGCACGTCGGCCCGGTGACGCACGCCGTGCTGCACCACGCCAAGGCGCCCGTGGCGGTCGTCCCGCACGACTGACCCCGGGCGCCCCGGCGCGGCCCGGGTCAGCGGGCGGGGCGGCCTGCCGCGTCGATGAGCGCCGTCTCCTCGTCCGTCAGCCGCAGCGTGCCCGCCGCCACGTTGTCGACCAGGTGCTCCGGATCGCCCGTCCCCGGGATGGCGAGCACATGGTCGCCCTGGGCGAGCGTCCACGCGAGCCGCACCTGTGCGGGTGAGACGCCGTGGGCGGCCGCGACGGCGAGCACGGCGTCGCTCTCGGCACCTCCTGCGTCCGGCCCGCGCTCGCGGCCCCCGCCGGCGATGGCGAAGAAGGGCACGAAGGCGATGCCCCGGGCACCGCACTCCCGCAGCAGGCCGTCGCTGTCGCGGGCGTCGACGCCGTAGCGGTTCTGGACGCACACCACGGGGGCGATGTCCTGCGCCTCCGCCAGGTGCTCCGGACGGACGTTGGAGAGCCCGAGGTGGCGGACGAGCCCGGCGTCGCGCAGCTCAGAGAGGGCGCCGAAGTGCTCGGCGACGGAAGTGCCGCCCATGAAGCGGAGGTTGACCAGGTCGAGGTGGTCGCGGCCGAGCTGCCGCAGGTTCTCCTCGACCTGGCCGCGCAGTTGGTCGGGACGGGCGGCGGTGGCCCACTCCCCGGACGCGTCCCGTGCGGGCCCCACCTTGGTGGCGATGACAAGATCCCGCGGGTACGGCGCCAGCGCCGAGTTGATGAGCTCGTTGGCCGAACGCAGCCGTGAGAAGTAGAAGGCGGCGGTGTCGATGTGGTCGACGCCGAGTTCGACGGCGCGGCGCAGCACGCCGATCGCGCGGTCTCGGTCGCTGGGCGTACCGAGGTGGAAGGCGGCGCTGCCGGTCAGCCGCATCGCGCCGAAGCCGATCCGGTTGACCTTCATGTCGCCGAGGAGCCAGGTGCCGGCGGCGGCCGCGGAGATCCTGTCAGTGGTCATGGGTGACTGATTCCTTTCGCCGCTCCGGAGTATCCCCCGGCGCCTGACACTGCAGGACAGCGGCGGGGTGTCCGCTGCCGTGGCCACTGCCGTGCCCATTGCCGCCCGTGAACCCCGGTGCGGGACAGTGACGGCGCTTGCTGCCTCCCTTTTGGACTTGAACGATTCAGTGCGCGACGGGGAGGAACATACGCGGCGGCGTCCGCCGCGACAAGACGCCGGGCACCGGAAGCCGCTCCGCCAGCTCCTGGGGTGGATCCCCGACGTCCTGATGCCCCTTCTCCAGCCATTTGTGACGGTCCGTCGGGGACGTGACCCCACGTCCCTTGGAATGCCCGGCGGCCCTTGACGGTCTCCGCGAAGTCACCCTAGGTTGCCGCTGGCTCTAAAAACGATTCATTCGCTCTCAGGCCAGTGGCCGGGCATCGGGCTGCCCGGCAACCGCGTTCCACGGCCGCATACCGCCGGACAGCCGCCGACCGGTGGTACTCCTCCGTGCCCGGAAGGAGTTCCGAGAATGTCCGCACCACACCCCTCCCAGCCGTCCCGCAGGAATGTGCTGACCGCCGGCGCCGCCGCGGCCGCGACCCTGTCGGTGGCGGCCCAGGCCGTCCAGGCGGTCCCCGCCGCCGCCGCGCCGAGTGCCCCCGAGCCGCCGGTCGCCGACCGGAGCGGGCCGGCGCCCGCCGCGCGTCCGAGGCTCGCCCCGCTGCCGCTGTCCGCGGTACGCCTGCTGGCGAGCCCCTTCCTCGACAACATGCGTCGCACCAGCGCCTATCTGCGCTTCGTCGACGTCGACCGGCTCCTGCACACCTTCCGCCGCAACGTCGGACTGCCCTCGTCCGCCGAGCCCTGCGGCGGCTGGGAGGCCCCCGACGTCCAGCTGCGCGGCCACACCACCGGGCACCTGCTGTCCGCGCTCGCCCAGGCCCACGCCGGCACCGGCGAACAGGTCTATGCCGACAAGGCCCGCGTCCTCGTCGCCGCGCTCGCCGAGTGCCAGGCCGCCTCGCCCGGCGCCGGGTTCCACGACGGATACCTGTCCGCCTTCCCCGAGTCCGTCTTCGACAGCCTGGAGGCGGGCGGCAAGCCCTGGGCGCCGTACTACACCCTGCACAAGATCATGGCCGGGCTGCTCGACCAGTACACCCTCAGCGGCGACGAGCAGGCCATGACCGTGCTCCTGGGGATGGCCGCCTGGGCGGACGCGCGCACCGCGCCGCTGCCGTACGAGCGCATGCAGTCCGTGCTCAAGGTGGAGTTCGGCGGGATGAACGACGTCCTGACCCGGCTCCACCTCCTCAGCGGCGACCCCGCGCACCTGCGCACCGCCCGCCGCTTCGACCACGAGGAGCTCTACGCGCCGCTCGCCGCCGGACGCGACGAACTCGCCGGCCGCCACGCCAACACCGAGATCGCCAAGATCGTCGGCGCGCCGTACAGCTACGAGGCCACCGGGGACCGCCGCTACCTCGACATCGCGCGCACCTTCTGGCGCACGGTCGTGGAGCACCACACGTACGCCATCGGCGGCAACTCCAACCTGGAGTTCTTCGGGCCCCCGGACGAGATCGTGAGCCGTCTGTCGGAGAACACCTGCGAGAACTGCAACAGCTACAACATGCTCAAGCTCGGCCGGCAGCTGTTCCTGCACGAACCGTCGCGCACCGCCTACATGGACCACTACGAGTGGACCCTGTACAACCAGATGCTCGGCGAGCAGGACCCCGACTCCGAGCACGGCTTCGTCACCTACTACACCGGGCTGTGGGCCGGTTCGCACCGGCAGCCCAAGGGCGGGCTGGGGGCGGCACCCGGCAGCTACAGCGGTGACTACGACAACTTCTCCTGCGACCACGGCACCGGCCTGGAGACCCACACCAAGTTCGCCGACACCATCTACTTCCGGTCCGCCGACGCGCTCTACGTCAACCTCTTCATCCCCTCCGAGGCGGACTGGCGGCCCCATGGGGCGACGGGCAAGGTGACGATCCGTCAGCACGCCGTCTCCGCGGACACCGTGCGGATCACCGTCGCCGAGGGCGGCGGCCGCTTCGCGCTCAAGGTCCGGATACCGGGCTGGCTGGCGGACGGCCCGGGACGGCCCCGGGTCCGCGTGGCCGGACACCCCTACACCGGCCGCGTCGAGCCCGGCAGCCACCTCACCCTCGACCGGCGCTGGCGGGCCGGGGACACCGTCGAACTCACCCTGCCCCGCGAACCCGTGTGGCGCCCCGCGCCCGACAACCCGCAGGTGCGCTCGGTGTCGTACGGGCCGCTCGTGCTGGCCGGCACGCACGGTTCGGCGGAACTGACGACGATCCCGGAGATCCGGCCGGAAACCCTGCGCCCCGTGCGCGGCGCCGACGGCGTGTTCACCGCCGAGGCGGACGGCGGCGCGATCACCCTCAAGCCGTTCCACCAGGTCCACCACGAGAACTACAGCGTCTACTGGGCCGTCGCCCCCCGCCCCGGCCGCGAAGGCGACGTGGCCCGCTACCCCCTCGACGAGGGCGCCGGGAGCACCTCCTCCGACACCACGCGCACGTTCGCCCCCGCCGCGCTCACCGCGGGTGCCTCCTGGACCGCGGACGGACCGGGCGGCCGGGCCGCCGTCGCCCTCGACGGGGCCGGGGGCCATGTCGCACTGGCCCCTGCGCTGCCCGCCGGGCTGTCCGAACTGACCGTCAGCATGTGGGTGCGGGTGGACGTCCTGGTCAACTCCGCCCGCGTCTTCGACCTCGGCTACCACAAGGACACCTACCTGTTCCTCACCCCGCGCACCGGCGCGGGACGCGCCCGGGCGGCCCTGAAGATCGCCGGCATGGAGGCCGAGGACGTCGTCGACGCCGCCGGCCCGCTGCCCGCCGGCCGCTGGGCGCACGTCGCGCTCACCCTCGGCGACCGCACCGGCGTCCTCTACGTCGACGGCGCCGAGGCCGGCCGCAACCCCGCGATGGCCGCGAGCCCGCTGCTGCTCGGCACGACCACGCACAACTACCTCGGCCGCTCGCAGAACCCCACGCACCCCTACCTCACCGGTGCGGTCGCCGGCTTCCGGCTGCACAACCGCGCCCTCGCGCCCGCCGACGTCGCCGCCCTCGCGACCCCCTGACACGGCCGACGAGAGCGCCAGGGCCCGACCTCCCGCCCTCCCCCCCCGCCCTCCCGCCTTCCCCCGCCCTCACCTCACGGAGTACCGCCATGCCTGAATTCCCCCTGTCCAGACGCCGTTTCGTGGCCGCCGCGGGAGTGACCGGAGCCGCGCTGGCGTCCGGCCTGCCCCTCCCCGCGTACGCCGCGCAGCAGCACCACGGCGCGGCGGAGGCGACCTGGTCGCCCGCACGCTTCGCCGACCCCGCCAAGGACAGCCGCCCGACGGTCTACTGGTACTGGAACGGCCCCGTCACCCCGGAGCTCGTCGACACCCAGATGGCCGACCTGCGGGACAAGGGGATGTACGAGGTCGTCCTCTTCCCCTTCGACAACGCGGAGATGCAGCCGGTCTTCTTCACCGAGGAATGGTTCGCGATCGTCGGTCACGTCCTGGAGACCGCCGAGAAGACCGGCATGCGTGTGTGGATCTTCAACGACGACCACTTCCCCAGCGGCCGCTCCGGCGAGTACATCGTCAAGGGTGGCCAGGTCGGCTCACGCACCTACCCGCCCCGCCCCGACCTGCGGCTGAAGGCCCTGTGGCGGTCCAGCACCGTCGTCTCCGGCCCCGCCACCGTGGACCTGCGCACCACCACGGGCGTCGGCGTGGACACCACCTCGCTGGTCGCCGACGCGGCCGTCCTGGGCGGCGCCGCCGTGCTGCGCGGAGGAGAGGAGTGGCACGACTACACCGTCACCGGCAGCGCCCGCGCCGACCAGGTGGCCGCCGGACTCGTCGTACGGGCCGCCGCCGACGGAGGCGCGGGCTACGCCGTCGAGTTCGACCAGACCGGCGTCGTCACCGTCTCGCTCCTCGCGAAGGACCGCGACCCCGTCGAACTCGCCCGCTCCACCCGCACCGACGGCTTCAACAAGACCAAGTTCCACACCCTCGCCGTCACCGTCAGCGGCTCCACCCTGACCGTGACCCTCGACGGCAAGGCCAAGGGCACCGTCACCGACACCACGCACCCCGCCGGGGGCGTCGGCGTCCGCGCCACCGGGACGCAGCGCGCCCTGTGGGCGAGCCTGGTCGTGACCGCCGCCGACGGCACCGCCCTCCACACCAGGACGGCCTTCGACGACCCCGCCGCCGCAGGCGACTTCCCGGCCCGGATCGCGCCCGCCGGCGCCGCGGCACCCGTCGCGGCCGCCGCCCGCCCTGTCGGTGCCACCTCCGGCGACCAGCTCGTCGAACTCACCGGGGAACTCGGCGACGGCGGCACCTGGCGCGTCCCCGAGGGCGACTGGCTGATCGACGTGTTCGGCGGCACCCCGCTGGTCGACGACTCCCAGGGTTACAGCCGCAGTTACGTCGACCTCCTCGACGACGAGCCGGTCGAGCTCTTCCTCGACATCGTGCCCGGCGAGTACCACCGCAGGTTCGCCCGCTACTTCGGCAACGTCATCCCCGGCTTCTGGGACGACGAGCCGTTCTTCGCCTCCGCCGAGGCCCACTTCAAGCGCCTCCCGTGGTCGCCCACCCTGGCCGCCGCCCTGCGCAGGACGGGCACCGAGCCCGGCACGGCCTACGCGACGGCCTTCGACGACCTCGGCCGCACCGGCCGTATCACCCGGGGCCGCTACTGGCAGGCCGTCTCGGACCGCTTCGCCGGCTACTTCCGCAAGCAGTCACAGTGGTACGAGAAGCGCGGCGTCGCGCTCATCACCAACCCGCTGTACGACGAGACCTCGCCCTCCAAGCGGATCGTCTCCACCGGCGACCTGCACAAGGTCCACCAGTGGGCGCAGGTGCCCGGCGGCGACATCATCACCGCCGAGTACGTGGCCGGACAGCCCACCATGATCCCCCGCAACCCGGTGAGCGTCGCCCACCAGATGGGCCGCGACCGGGCGCTGCTGGAGTGCTTCGGCAACATGGGCTGGCAGGTCGCCCCGGACTTCGTGCGCGCCCTGGTCGGCGCGAACGCCGCCCGCGGCGTCAACCTCACCGTGCTGCACGCCCTGTGGACCGACGAGCAGCGCGTCTTCTTCCCGCCGCCGTTCGGCCCGCGCGCGCCCTGGTGGTGGGCGATGGAGCCGATCGCCGACTGGATCGGCCGCGTCATGGAGGTCGCCCGCGGCACCTCCGGCGCCCGCACCGCCCTGATCCAGCCGCAGCGCGCCGCCGAGCAGTGGGGCGGCACCACCCGGCAGGGCGAGGTCGACGGCGCCTTCACCGACGCCGCGTACGCGCTGGAGAGCGCGCAGGTCGACTTCGACCTCGTCCACGAGGGCGCCCTGTCCGGGGACCCGGAACTGCTCGCCCACGCCCGCGTCCACCAGGGACGGCTCGTCGTCGGCGAGGCGGGCTACGACCTCGCCGTCCTCCCCGTCACCCCGACCCTCGACGCCGCCGCAGTCGCGCGCCTCGACGCCTTCGCCCGGCAGGGTGGCACCGTCGTCGCCGTCGGCACCCTTCCCCAGGAGGACGCCGACGGCCGCGACCGCACCCTGGAGCGGGCACTGACCGCCCTCTTCGGCGACGCCGTCCCGGGCAGCCGCCGCGTCGGCGCGGGAACCGCCGTCCGCGTCGCCGGCACCGCCGACCTCGGGGACGCCGCGCGGGACGCAGGAGTCGCCGCGGCCGTCCTCGAACCGCAGGCGCCGGCCGTACGCGTGCTGCGCACCACCCGCGGCAAGGACGTCGCGTTCCTCCTCAACAACGAGAGCGCCGCGCCGGTCGACACCGTGGCCGTGCTCCCCGCCGACGGCGTCCCCGAACTCTGGGACCCCGTCACCGGCACCGTGCGCCCCGCGCCCGTCCACCGGCAGCAGAAGCACGGCGGCGTCCGCCTGCCGCTGCGGCTCGCCCCGTACGAGACCCTCGCCGTCGTGGTCCGCGCCGGCGGCAAGGCCCGGCCGCACCTCACCGACAGCACCCTGCCCGCCGCGTCCATCGCCTCCGTCACCGCCACCGGACAGACCCTGCGCGTCACCGCCGTCCTCGACGCCCCCGGCGACCACGTCCTCACCGGCACCGACGGCGGCCGCACCTACCGGGGCACGGTGAGCGTCACCGACCCGCTCGCGCCCGTCCCCGTGGCCGGCGACTGGACGCTCACCCTGCAGCGCGCCGGGGCCACCCCCGTCACCGGCCCGCTCGGCAGCTGGACCGCCGTGGAACCGCTGTTCTCCGGCAGCGGCGTCTACACCACCGAACTCGTCCTGGACGCCGGCACCCTCGACGGCCGCGGATTCCGCCTCGACCTCGGCCAGGTCAGGGAGGTCGCCCAGGTCACCGTCAACGGCACCGAGCTGCCCCCGCTGCTGTGGACCCCGTACACCGCCGATGTGACGGACCTGCTGCGCGCGGGCCGCAACACCCTGACGGTGCGGGTGTCCAACACCCTCTCGAACGAGCGCAACAAGCCCCTGCCGTCCGGCCTCCTCGGCCCGGTGACCCTGCGGCCGTACCGCGAGGTCACCGCCACCCTGCGCCGGATCTGACGTGCCGTCCACCGCGGCGCCCGACCCGCAGCACCCGCCCATCGAACCGCCGTCAAGGAGCACCCGCATGCCCCGACCCCCGCGCAGAGGAGTCCGGCGCAGCCCGGCCCTCGCCGTCGCGACCGGTCTCACCGCGCTCGTCACGATCCTGCCCACCGCCGTCACCGCGGAGGCCGGCGCCCCCGCGTCGCTGACCGCGACCACCCTGCGCACCCAGAAGCTCAGCCAGGCCCTCGGCATCGACGACACCACCCCCGAACTGAGCTGGGCCCTCACCGGCCGCTCCGCGGGGCTCGTCCAGACCGCCTACCGGGTCCAGGCCGCGACCTCGCCCACCAGGCTCCGGCAGGGCCGCCCCGACCTGTGGGACTCCGGCAAGGTCGGTTCCGACGTCCCGCGGACCGTCTACGCGGGCAAGGAACTCGGCTCCCGCACCCGCGTCTACTGGCGCGTCATGCTCTGGTCCGCCACGGGCTCGCACGGCGCGGGCCACGCCGCCGACTGGAGCGCGCCCGCGTCCTTCGAGACCGGCCTCACCAAGAGCGGCGACTGGCAGGCCGACTGGATCACCAACGCCGACTGGCAGCTCGGCAAGCGCCAGATCACCCCCGTGGTCGTCAAACTGCCCCGTACCACCGCCCGTTACCTCCGCCTCGACGTCACCCGCCTCGGCCTGCCCCTGCAGGAGAACTTCCCCGACCGCACCTGGCGCCTGCAGCTCGGCGAGATCGACGTGCGCGACGATGCCTCCGGCACGACCGGCCTCGCCAAGGGCGCCGCCGTCACCGCCTCGGAGTCCAACACCCTCCGCAAGACCTGGGAGCCGGCCCTCGCCGTGGACGGGCTGCCCAACAGCGCCCTCCAGACCGCCGCCGGCTATTCCAGCGCCGCGCACACCGGGCCGGACGTCGCACAGCAGCCCGTGACGCTCACCCTCGACCTGAAGTCCGCGAAGACCTTCGACGAGGTCGCCCTCTACCCCCGCGCCGACGTCCTCACCGACGACGGCCGCGTCCCCGGCTTCCCCACCGACTACACCCTCGCCACCGCCGACACCCCCACCGGGCCCTTCACCCAGGCCGCCGCCGTCACCGGGCAGCAGCCGCCGAAGCCCTGGCTGCCGTCCGGACTGCCGCTGTTCACCAAGGACTTCGCCCTGCCGAAGCACGTGCGCAGCGCCCGCCTGTACGTCTCGGGCCTCGGCATCTACGACGCCACCATCAACGGCAGGCAGGTCGGCGACGCCGTCCTCGAACCCGCCAACACCACCTTCACCAAGCGCGTCCAGTACGCCACCTACGACGTCACCGACCTGCTGCGCACCGGCGGCAACACCGTCGGCGTCTCCCTCGGCAACGGCATCTCCAACGTCGTCAGCACCGCGGACCGCTACCGCAAGCTCTACGGAAACATCAGCGACCCCAAGCTGATCGCCCAGCTGGAGGTCACGCTCGCCGACGGCACCGTCCGCCGTATCGGCAGCGGCGACGACTGGCGCACCACGCTCGGCCCCACCACCTCCTCCAACTGGTACGGCGGCGAGGACTACGACGCGCGCCGCGCCGTCCCGCACTGGGACGAGCCCCGCGGCAGCCGCGCCGGCTGGGACGAGGCCGTCACCGTCGCCGGCCCCGGCACCGCCGACGCGCCCGCCACGCTCAGCGCCCGTGAGACCGAACCGATCCGGGTCGTGGAGACCCTCACCGGCAAGGAGGTGCCCGGCGCCGAGGGCAGCCGCGTCTTCGACCTGGGCAGGAACATCGCCGGCTGGCCCGAGGTCACGGTGACGGCACCCGCCGGCACCACCGTCCGCATCCTGCCCGCCGAGAGCCTGAAGGACGGTCACGCCTTCCAGTCCATCAGCAACGTCGGCGGGCCCCTGTGGGACAGCTACACCACCGGCGGCTCCGGAGCCGAGACCTGGCACCCCGAGTACGGCTACCACGGCTTCCGCTACCTGGAGCTCAAGGGCCTGCCCGCCGGGGCCACGGTGACCGTCCGCGGCAAGGTCCTGCACACCGACAACACCTCGGCCGGTGACTTCACCAGCTCCGACGACCTCGTCAACGGCATCCACTCCATCATCCGCCGCTCCATCGAGGGCAACATGATGAGCGTCCTCACCGACTGCCCGAGCCGCGAGAAGCTCGGCTGGCTGGAGCAGAACCAGCTCGTCTTCCCCACCCTCGCCGCGAACTACGACATGGAGTCCCAGCTCCGCAAGATCGTCCGTGACATGTCCGACGGCCAGACGCCCGAGGGCCTGATCACCTCCACCACCCCGGAGTACACGGCCCTGCCGGGCGGTTACCGCAACGACTCCAACTGGGGCGGTGCTTTCGTCCTCGTGCCGTGGCAGCTCTACACCACGTACGGCGACGAGCAGACCCTCGCCACGTACTACCCGCAGATGCGGAAGTACGTGACCTTCCTGGAGGAGAAGGTCTCCGGCGGCATCCTCGACTACGGCCTCGGCGACTGGTTCACCCCCGACACCACCTTCCCCCGCGCGGTGGCCGGCACCTACGGCTACTGGCGCGTCGTGGACGCGATGAGCCGCATCGCCGCACTCCAGGGCGACCAGGACGCCGCGGCCGAGTACCGGGCCAAGGCCGACGCCACCGCCAAGGCCCTCGCGGACAAGTACTACGACCCCGCGACCGGAACCTTCGGCGGCGGCGGGCACGGAGCGGAGGCCCTCGCCCTCGACATGGGCGCCGTCCCCGCCGACCAGCGCGACCGGTTGCTCGGCCACTTCGTCGCCGGTGTCGAGGCGGCCGGGTACCACCTCAACCTGGGGGAGATCTCGCTTCCCGCCGCCTTCCGGGTGCTCTCGGAGACCGGGCACGACGACGTCGTCGGCCGGATCGCCACCCAGACCACCAGCCCCAGCTACGGCTACCAGGTGCTGCACGGCAACACCACGCTCGGCGAGAGCTGGGACGGCGGGCCCGGCCAGTCGCAGAACCACTTCATGCTCGGCGCCATCGACGCCTGGTTCACCGCTCGCCTCGCGGGCATCCAGCAGGCGCCAGGCTCCATCGGCTACCGCGAACTCCTCGTGGACCCGGCCCTCGTGGCCGGCCTCACCTCCGCCTCCGGCTCGTACCGCACCCCCTACGGCACGGTCGGCACCGCGTGGCGCCTGGACGGGGACGCGTACCGGCTGCGGCTGACCGTGCCCGCGGGCACCACGGCCGAGGTGCACGTGCCGGTGACCTCAGGCGACGTGGCCGCGCCGAAGGGCGCCCGCCTCGTCCGCTCCGGTGACGGGGAGCGGGTCTACGAAGTGGGCTCGGGCGACTGGACGTTCACCTCGACCTACCGCGCCGGCGCCTGACCCGGCCGGTACGGCACGCCCCGGCCGGCCGCACCTCCCCATGCGGCCGGCCGGGGCGGCGGCGTTCAGCGGTCCTGGCGCTCGCGGTGGGGGGCCCAGCGGGCACCTCAGCGATCGATCACCCTAGGCGCGTTCGCCGGCCAGGACCCGGTGCCGACGATGTGCTTGACGAGCCCGAACGCCTCACTGAGGGGGACGGTGTCTTCGGCCGGGTACGCGTCGTGTTGCCCCTTGGACAGGACGAACCCTTCGCTGGATCCCACAGCCTCCGGGTCCACGGCATGCTCGCCGGGATCCCCTTCTCCTTCGAGCAGTATCACCATCGCGCGCTCGGTGTTCGTCACGAAGGCCAGCAATCGCCCGGACGAACTGGTCAGCCACGTCTCAAGCCGCATGCTGGCGATTCTCGACCGGAGGATCTCCACCACCGTCCCGGATTCCACGCGCGCAGGTTCGTCTTCATCGATCGCCCAGTGTTCAAGCACGAGCACGACGGTCTCACGGTCCGATCCAAGAGCCGGCGGCCCGGGGGAAGCGCTGCGCATGAGCCACCTCGCCCGGCCGGCGGGCAGCAGGCCCCGCCTACGCCCTGGCGGGCCGGGGCAGCAGTGACGCCGGGAGCAGGCCCAGGGCGGCGACCGCGGCGAGGAGGAGCAGGGTGGTGCCCATCGTGGCGCCCGGCACGCCCGCCGTTCCCGTCGTCCCGGCCGCGACCGCGATGCCCAGGGTCGGCCCGACGTTCATGGCCGTCTGCTTCAGGCCCCCGACGACCCCGGCGTACCCGGGCGGCGCGTCGCCCACGACGGAGGCGGTGGCCGTCACCATGACGGTCGCGAAGCCCGCGCCGAGCACCGCGAACGCGGCGGCCATGGCGGCCCACGCACCGCCCGTCCCGGACCGCGACAGCAGTGCGATGCCCAGGACGACCAGGAGCGTGCCGCAGACCGCGGTACGCCGCGGCCCGTACCGGCGCAGCGCGGCACCGGCGACGGGTGCGCCGAGCACCATGAGCGCCGTCAGCGGGAGCACCCTCAGGCCCGTGGCCAGCGGATCGAGACGCAGCGCGTCCTGCAGGTGGAACGTGGCCCGGAACAGGGTGCCGAACAGTCCCGCGGTCGTCACCAGCAGGATTGCGACGGACGCCGTCACGGGCACCGAACGGGCCACCGCACGGGGCACGTTGGGGTGCTTCGCACGCCGTTCGTACGCGACGAGCAGCGCGAGGGCCCCGGCCGCGGCGAGGAGTTCGAGCAGTGTCCCGGTTCCTGTCCACCCGCGCTCCGGGATGCCCGCCAGCGCGTGGACGAGGGCCGCCAGCGCCATCGCGAGCAGGGCGGCGCCGCCCAGGCCGACACGCCCTCCGCCGTCCGCCGGCCGTTCCGGCGCCGGCACCCGGACGGCGAGCGTGAGCGCGGCGATGGCGAGAGCGACGGGGACGTTGATCCAGAACACGGCGCGCCACCCCAGGTGCGCGACGACGAGTCCGCCGAGGACGGGACCGGCTCCCGCGGCCACCGCGAGCGCGCTCGTGCGAACGGCGATCGGCCTTCCCAGCCGGTCCTCGGGGTACGCCAGCCGCAGCAGCGCGAGCGTCGCGGGCTGCAGGAGCGCACCGAACACGCCCTGGGCCACGCGCAGCGCGATGACCCAGCCGACGCTGCCCGCGACGGCGATCCCGGCCGACGCCGCCCCGAAACCCAGCACCCCGGCGCAGAGCAGGCGCCGGTGGCCGTAGCGGTCCCCGAGCCGCCCCGACAGCACGAGCAGGGACGCCACCGCCACCAGGTAACCGGTGCTGGTCCACTGGACCTCGGCCACGCTCGCGCCCAGGTCGCGCTGGAGGCTGGGCTGTGCCACCAGCAGGACGCCGCCGTCCAGGGCGACGATCGCGGCGCCCGCGGCGCTCGCCGCGAGCGCGAGCCGCCGCCGCGCGGGAGAGATCACGCGGGCACCGGCCCGAGGTGGGCGTCGATGACCGCCGTGACGAGCTGCTCGTAGTGCGGCGACTCCGCGCCGGGGCCGTCTGCGCCCAGGACGACCTGGAGACTGCCCCAGGTCCACAGCTGGACGAGACCGTGCAGATTCGACCAGAGGGCCGCCGCCGTCACCGCGGCGGGCGGCGCGGCGGCGGCCGTGGCTGCGTCCTGCTCCGCCCGGCACCGGACGACGAGGTCGACGATGGCCCGGAACAGGGGCAGTGACGTCTCCCGCAGCCGCGGGCCGCCGTCCGCCTGCGGCGCGCCGTCCAGCAGGTCGTGTCGGAACATCAACTCGAACATGCCGCGGTGGTCCAGCGCGTACCCGACGTACGAGCGGGCGGCGGCCGCCAGTTGGGCACGCGGTGCGTCCGCGCCGGCGGTCGCGGTCGCGAACCGCGCGTGCAGGTCCTCGAAGCCGCGCCGGGCGATCGCCGACAGCAGGGAATCGTGCGTGGGGAAGTGGCGCCGCGGAGCGCCGTGCGACACCCCCGCACGCCGGGCGATCTCGCGCAGCCCCACCGACGCGGTGCCCCCGGCCAGCACGAGGTCCACGCCGGCATCGACAAGTCGCTCCCGCAGGGAGCCGCCATCCGTCATGGGGGAGTGTCTACCAGCCGGGCGTAGACACTGTCTACGCCCGGCAATTGGTCCGGACGGATGCGGCACATCGCCCTGGAGCCACAGTGGGCGCGCGCCGAGCGGGTCTGGCGTCGCGCCGAGTCCGCGCCAGAACTGCCGGGCGGCAGCGGCGCTTAAGGCCGGTTCCGCGGGCCACCGCCCCCGCGCCGACCACTTACCGCCAGGCGTGGCGATTCATCTGCGGGCGTCCTGTCGCGTGGGCAGCCCGGTCGGCCGTCCCCGGTCACGACAGCCGCCGGAAGACGATGACGTCGGTGGTTCCGTCCGTCAGGAACCAGACTCCGGCGCTGATCAGCAGGAAGCTGGACGGCACCGTGGCGACGGGGCCGAGCCAGAGCCGACCCGCGAGTACACCTGCTGCCCCGAACAGGAGCAGCGCGCGGTTCACCGGCCTGAGCGGCGGATGATTCTCGGCGGCCGAGGCCCATTTGCTCGACACCCAGACAGCGGCGGCCAGCGACAGGGCCACCAGGCCGCCGGGCAAGGCCAGATCCTTGATGGTGGCGAGCAGTTGTGATGCGACTCCGAGGGCGAGCGCTGCCAGGCCGGATCCGGCCTTCACCAACCCGAGCCACGGCTGCGACGGTTCGGCCACCCACTGCCTCCGCCCTGTCGCCACGAGTCGCTGTCATGCTGCCTCAGCCGAACGGCATTGTCGATGTGCGCCGAGAGCGCCGAACTGTGCTTGCGCGCATCGCCGGTCGCGGTGGCCGCGCCGGCCATGGGTGGTACGACCCGCACGTTCGCTCACACCTCTTTCCGGTGCGCGGTCACGGTGAGGGTCACGTATGTCTCGCCCGGAGCCGGTGGGCGTGTCCACGATCGGGTCCGGAAGGTGTGCAGACGTCCCCGGGTCAGCGCGAAGCGCGGCAGCGACACCCCGAACTCCTCGGCCACGGCGCGGAGCGCCCGCAGTTCGCCCTCCCGGTGGAAGTCCTCCGGCGTGAACAGCCGCCCGGGCCCGAATGCCTCCGGGACGTGCCCGCTGCTGCGCACCTGGGTCGGTCGTACCGTGAACGCCCATCGCTCCTCCCCGGCCTCGGCCATGGACAGGTGGAACACGTCCGGCGTCCCGTCGAACCGTGTACCGGGGGCGCTCCAGACGACGAGCGCGCGGCCCGTGCCGGACGCGGCCGCCGCCGGGGAAACGAAGCGCTGGTCGGCGAAACCGCCCGGCCTTCCGTCGAAGGCGAAGCTCCAGCCGTCCCCGGCGCTGCCGACGGCCACCAGTGCCCTGTCCTCGTGCGAGGAGTGCGACCGGCCCCACCACATGGCCGACGATTGAAGCATCACCGGTTCCTGGAGCCCGCCGCCCTCCGAGTCGCCCAGGCGGGCCGGCAGCTCCGCGGGCGCCACTCCCTCCACCAGGACGAAGCGGTACCCCCGTTCGTACTCGGGCTGGGCGGCGAGCCAGGCCAGGCCGTCCGGTTCGGCTTCGGCCTCCGGGGCCGGTGCCTCGCCCGGCTCACCGGCACGGGGGGTCGACAGGATCAGCCGTCCGCGTGCCTCCGTGATGACGGGAGCGAGAACCGGGTCCGCCAGCAGGCCGACGGGGGCGAGGTGGTCCGGTCCGAGCGGGGTCCACTCGGGGAGCGCACGGGCCAGGACGCGCCACGCGGTGTCCGTACGGCCCCAGCGGGCGTGCTCGCGCGCCTCGTCCACGGCACGTCCGAACACGCCGGCGGCGGTGTACCGGAACGCCCCGTCGCGGGTCCGTTCCACGAGGGCGTCCCCCGCCCGGCGGGCCTCGTCCGTCGCGCCGCGCATCCGGAAACCCCATGACGCCTCGTCGTGCGAGGAGCGGACGTGCTCCATGGCCAGCAGCGGCAGCAACTCGGCGCCGTACACCGGGTGCAGGGCCAGGCCCGCGAAGTCCGCGAGGTCACGGCGTCCCAGGATCCACCGGAGCTGGTCGAGCAGCGGCTTCGCCCGTGGCCGGCCGAACTCCTCGGCCCGCGCGAGGACGGCCTCGGCCCGGGCGTACCGTCCGGCCAGCGCATCGCTCCTGGCCGTCTCGATGTCCGCGTCGAGCGCCTCGGTCGTGGCGTTGACGAACTCCCGGCCGGAACGCTCGCCCCCGTGCACCGACAACTGGTGGAACTCGGCGTACATGGCCTCCATGAACTCCCGGAACGACGCGTGGCGTTCGGGGAGGTCACCGGACCATCCCTTGTAGTGGGAGACGGCCCACTCCCCGTCCTCGTCGACGTCGCCCGGGTCCATGAGGACGTAGGTGATGTCGGATTCCACGTCCAACTGCAGTGCCCGGGACCACATTCCGGCACGCATCACCTCCTCGGGCGTCGAGTCCTCGTCCAGGTCGTCTTCATAGAGCTCCGCGAAGCCGACCTCGTCCTCGAACCAGCGCGCCCCCTGTGTGCCGGCCAGCAGCGAGACGAACCCGCCCGCGTGCCGCCAGCCGTCCGTCACCTCCAGGAACGCCCGGTAGGACGGCGGCAGCCGGCGCCCCAGCCGCCGCTCGGCCTCCGCTATGCGTTCCGGGCTCGCGGGGGCGAAGCCCAGCCAGCGTGCGCGCAGGGCGTGCGCCTCGTCATCGGGGGGAGACGCGTCGGGGTCCTGGGCGTCGGCCCACTCCCCGCTCCAGCGTGCGAGGAAGGACCGCCAGTCGAAGTCGGTGTCCGTCACCCGTCGATCCTGACATGCGGCACCGACAACGCCCTCTGCCGGTTCCGGTCCCGTACGGGTGTCGGAGACCTGGGTCATGCCGTTGGCGGGGCGTCGGGAGGGTTCGGTGGCCTCCGAGACCGCGCGACTTCGTGCCGCCCGCGGATCGCCGCGTGGTCGCTCACCGGCCGCCCTCCGCCCCCTCCCGCGCGCCGGAGAACTCGGCGCGCACGGCGTCAGTGTGCTCGCCCAGCGCCGGCACCGGCCCCATCAGGGCCTCGCGTCCGCGTACCGTCACCGGTGGCAGCAGCCCGCGCAGGGGGCCGGAAGGAGTGTCGAACTCCCGCCAGCGGTCGCGGACTTCGAGCTGCGGATGGGCCGCGAACTCCGCGACCGACCGCAGCCTCGCGGTCGCGATCCCCGCGCCGTCGAGGCGCTCCAGGGCCTCGTCCGCCCCGAAGGCCGCGAAGTGCTCCTCGATGATCGCGGTGAGCTCGTCGTCGTGGATGTGGCGCAGCGGATTGTCCGCGAAGCGCGGGTCGCGGACCAGTTCGGGCCGCTCCAGCACCTTCTCGCACAGGGCGACCCAGTCCCGGTCGCTCTGCACGCTGATGAAGACCTCCCCGCCGTCGCCCGCACGGTAGTGGCCGTACGGCGAGATCGACGGATGCCGGGCGCCGCTGCGGGCCAGCGGCGCGCTCCCGTACAGGCCGTGGAAGAGCGGCTGCCCCAGCCACTCGCCGAGCGCGTCGAGCATCGCCACGTCGAAGGCGCTGCCCTCGCCGGTGCGTTCACGCTCGTACAGGGCGGTCAGGACACCGGTGTACGCGTACATCCCGGCCGCGACGTCGGCGATGGAGATCCCGGCCCGCGCAGGGCTCTCCGGCGTGCCCGTGAGCGACACGAGCCCCGACTCGCACTGCACCAGCAGGTCGAACGCCTTCTTCGCCGCGTAGGGGCCGTCGTCGCCGTAACCCGACACGCCGCACCAGATCAGCCGCGGGTGCCGCGCGCGCAGCGCCTCCGCCCCCAGGCCCAGCCGCTCGGCGGCGCCGGGGGCGAGGTTCTGCACGAAGACGTCGGCCTCGGCCAGGATCCGGTCCAGCAGCGCCCGGTCGGCGTCCTGCTTGAGGTCCAGGACCACGCTCTCCTTGCCGCGGTTGCACCAGACGAAGTACGCCGACTGGCCCCTGGCCGCCCTGTCGTAGTCCCGCGCGAAGTCGCCGCCCGACCGCTCGACCTTGATCACCCGGGCGCCGAGGTCCGCGAGTTGACGGGTCGCGAACGGCGCGGCGACGGCCTGCTCCACGGAGACGACGGTGACGCCCTCCAGCGGCTGCCGTTCCGTCTGTCCCTCCGACCGCCGCTCCGACTGCTGCTGCGAGGGCTGCTGTGATGGCTGCAAGGTCGCGCTCCTGGTCTGCGTGCGGACGGGAACGTTCACAGGTCCACGGTCGTGCCCAGTCCCTCCGCGCGGGCCACGGCGTGGACGACGTGGGCGGCGGCCACATCCAGCGCCGCGTGCCCCGTGGACTTGAAGAGGGTCAGCCCGTCACCCCCGCCGCGGCCGGGGTGGTCACCGGCGAGCACCGAGCCGAGCAGGACGACCTCGCGGCCGGGGGAGAGGCCCTGCAGTTCATGGGCCCCGGCCGGGGGAGGGGAGCCCGCCGCGCCGGGCCACTCGGCGAACAGGGCGGCGTCCCTGACGGTGTCGGCGTCGATCTCGGGCCCGTGGGAGCCGCCGACCGAGCTCACGTGCGTGCCCGGCGCGAGCCACGAGCGGCGTACGACCGGACGCGTGGCCCCGGTGCAGCAGAAGACGACGTCGGCCCTGCCCACGGCCGCCTCGACGCCGTCCGCCACTCGCGCCCCGGGGTGCAGGGCAGCGGCCTCGCGGGCGCCCCCGGCATCCCGGCCGGCCACGAGGACCTCCGCGGCCGGGTGGAGTTCCGCCAGCAGGGCGATCTGGGCGCGGGCCTGGGCCCCGGTGCCGACCACGGTGTGGCGCAGCGCCCCCGGACGGGCCAGCACCCGCGCCCCGAGCGTGGCCGCCGCGGCGGTGCGCACGGCCGTCAGCGACTCGGCGTCCATCAGGGCCAGCGGGCGTCCGTCGTGCTCGTCGAACAACGCGACCATGCCCCGGTGCGCACTGCGCCCGGGGCGCGCCGGATCGCCGAAGACCGACACCAGCTTCGCCGCCAGGCCCAGCCCCGGCACATGGCCCGGCATCGCGCCCAGCAGCCCGGCCGGGGTGCGCGCCGCGATCCGCGGCGGCGCCGACACCTCGCCGCGGCTGATCGCGACGAGGGCCGTGGCCACGGCGTCCACGACGCGGCGCGTGTCGAGCGCGGCCCGGGTCTGCGCCCGGTCCAGGACGAGGACACCGTTCATGCCGTACCTCCCTGAGGATCGGTCAGGATGCGCCGGAGCCGCTCGCCGGCGTCGCGCAGCGCCTGCTCCAGGGCGGGCAGGCGGGCCTCCTCGAACTCCGCGTCCGGCCCGACGACGGTCAGCGCGCAGACGGGCGCGCCCGGGCCGGGTGTCACGGCGCCGCTGATCGAGGAGACCAGCTTCTCGTTGCGTCCGCGCTCCACGGCGATCCCCGTCCGCTCGGTGCGCGCGATGTCCGCCAGCAGCCCCGCGTCCCCGTCCAGCGGGTACCCGTCGTCCTCCGCGGGACGCAGATAGGGGGCGCGGGCCGCCGGGTCGAGTGCCGCGACCAGTGCCAGCGGCCCCGCGAATCGGTGCACAGGCAGCGCCTCGCCCAGCAAGTGGCTGATCATGGCGAGCCGTTCCGGCCGGACGACGTCGATCACCCGCGCCCGGTCGGTCTCCAGCACCTGCAGGTTGACCATCATCCCCGTGACGTCGGACAAGTCCCGCAGCACCGGGCGGGCCAGGGCGGTCAGCGAGTTCCCCGCCGCGGCGGCCGACATCCGCAGCACGGCGGTGCCGGGCAGGTAGCGGTCCCCGGCCCGCAGCACCCAGCCCCTGCGCACCAGGTCCAGCAGGATCCGGTAGGCCGTCGCGCGGTGCAGGCCGACCTCGCCGGCCAGATCCGTCAGGCGGACGGGACGCGGCGCGCGGGTGACGGCCTCGACCAGGTCGAGCGCCTTGTCCACCGCGGTACGCGGGGCCTCGGGCATCGCGGCCACTCCTTCTCGTTCCGCGGCGGCTGCAGTACAGTACCGATCGTTTCGTCAGACGATACAGATGTTACGTGGTATGCAACAGCCGAGGTGAGCATGGCCGACCAGTCCCAGGGCGCCCCCACTCCCTACGCGGCGCCCGCCGCGGGCACGGCCGCGGTCTACCGCGGCGCGACCCTCTTCGACGGCACCGGCAGCCCGCCCCGGTCCGGGACCACGATCGTCACCGACGGACAGACGATCACGGCGGTCGCGCCCGACGCCGACCTCGCCTCCCGGCTCCCCGGCGACGCCGAGGTGTTCGACCTCGACGGACGCTTCGTCATCCCCGGGCTGATCGACACCCACCAGCACCTCGCCACCCCGCCCGACCGCCCCGCGGCCGAGGCGGCACTGCGCCGCCACGTCTACAGCGGCATCACCGCCGTCCGGGACATGGCCGACGACCTGCGGCAGATCGGCGACCTCGCCCGCGCCACCCTCGTCGGTGAGATCCCCGGCCCCGACATCCGCTACGCCGCCCTGATGGCCGGCCCCGGCTTCTTCGACGACCCGCGCACCCACCAGGTCTCCCAGGGCGCCGTGCCCGGCGAAGTGCCGTGGATGCAGGCCGTCACCACCGCCACCGACCTGCCGCTGGCCGTCGCCATGGCCCGCGGCACCTACGCCGCCGCGATCAAGGTCTACGCGGACCTCGACGCCGACCTGGTCGCCGCCGTCACCGCCGAGGCCCACCGTCAGGGCATCCCCGTCTGGGCCCACGCCACCGTCTTCCCCGCGACCCCCGGCCAGGTCGTCGCCGCCGGTGTCGACACCGTCTCCCACGTCACCCTGCTCGCCTTCGAGGGCACCCCCGACGGGCTCACCAGCTACAAGGCCAAACCCACGGTCGATCACGCCCGTTTCGCCGCGGGGGACGACCCGCACCTGGACCGGCTCTTCGCCGCCATGCGCGCGCGGGGCACCGTCCTGGACGCCACCGCCGCCATGTGGGAGAGCGACGAACTGGCCGGCGAGGGCCCCGAGGACGCCGCCCGGGCCCGCGCCAACAGCGAACTCGCCGCCGCCGTCACCGCCCAGGCCCACCGGGCGGGCGTCGCCCTCTCCACCGGCACCGACCACGAGACCGCCCCCGGGGCGCCCTTCCCCGCCCTCCACGACGAACTCGCCTTCCTCGCCGGACGCTGCGGCATCCCCACCGCGGACGTCCTCCGCTCCGCCACGCTCATCGGCGCCCGCGCCGCCGGCGCCGAGGCCGTCATGGGCAGCGTCGAGCCCGGAAAACTGGCCAACTTCGCCGTCCTGGACGAGGATCCGCTGCGCGACATCGGCAACCTGCGCAGCGTCACGCTGACCGTCAAGCGCGGACACCGCTTCGACCGCGCCGAGTTCGAGGACCGCCGGTGAACGGCCTGCCCGTGATCGTCAACGCACTGGGTCAGCTGGACAACCCCAACGCCCCCACCTCCGCCGAGGCCGCCGCCCACCTCAACCCCTCCGGCGACCAGCTCACCATCGACGCCCGCGCCCTCGCCGAACACGCCGCCCGGCGCCGCGAGGCGGGAGTCGGCGCGGCGGGCGAGCGCGCGGACACCTACCCCTTCGTCGTCGACCTGCGCGGCGTGGACCAGTTCCGCGAACTCGTCCGCCTGCTGGAACGCCGCGGCTACCGCTCCGAGCGCATCGAGAAGGTCCTCGGCGGCAACTTCCTGGCCTACGCCTCCCGCGTCTGGGCGTAGCCTCCCCTGGGACCGATGGCGGGGCGGGCGCCCCGGCACGCCCACCGCATCCCCGGGAGAGCGCACGGTGACCTCACAGCAGCCCCTCGCCTACGAGGCCTTCGTCGCGATCGCCGCGGCCGATCCCGCCGTCGTCGGCCTCGTCCTCAAGGGTTCACGAGCTCACGAGGGCATGACCACCGATCACTCCGACCACGACCTGTACGTCGTGATCGCCGACGGCGCGACGACGGATCTCAGGCGCTTCGCCGGGCACCGCACCACGGAACTCGACCTGGTCATCGTCTCCCTGGAGGAGTTCCGCGCCGTCGGAATGCCGGGGTTCGAGCGTTACGCCCTCGCCCGCGCCCGGATCGTGCTCGACCGGCTCGGGGGAGAGGTCGCCCGGATCGTGGCCGCCAAAGCGCACCTCGACGCCGACGAGGCGTCCCGGGCCGCCGGTCTGTGGCTCGACGCCTACGCCAACTCCCTCTACCGTTCGGTCAAGAACGACCGCGACGGACACGCGCTCGCGGCACGGCTCGACGCCGCCGACAGCGTCGGGTTCCTGTTGGAACTGCTCTTCGCCCTCGACCGGCGCCCCCGCCCGTACAACAAGTACCTGGAGTGGGAACTCGCCCGGTATCCGCTGCCCGGCTGGGACACCCGTGTGCTGCTCGACGCCGCGGACGCCGTCTCGGCGACGGGGGACGTGTCCGCGCAGCGGGAGCTCTTCGCCCGCGTCGAGGCGGTGGCCCGCCGCGCCGGGCACGGCGCTGTGCTGGACGCGTGGGGCGAGGACCTGGCGCTGATGCGTCCGCGGGAGGCGTGACAGGGGCCCCGACCGTGCCGGGGCCGGGAGGGGTCCGGGCTCGGGTGTGACCGGACCGGGTTGACATTCGCGTCGGGGCGCGTATGTACTTGACGAGGCAAGTATCTGACTCCCGGGCCGCCGCCGCGTGCCCGCACCGCGCCCCGGGGTCCGCCGCGGATCGTGTTTTCCCACCAGGAAGAGCAGATGAGCACCGACAACGCCGTGCCGATGGCCAACGTCAAGGAGATGCACGTCGTGCACACCATGTTCCGGCGGGAGTTCGGGCTCACGCCCGCACTCGTGCGGGGCGTCGCCGACGGGGACCTGACGCGCACCCGCATCGTGGCCGAGCACATCGACATCATGCTCTCCGCGCTGACCGGCCACCACGAAGGCGAGGACATCGGGTTGTGGCCCCGGCTCCTGGAGCGGGTGAGCGGTGAACTCGCCCCATTGGTGCACGTGATGGAGGAGCAGCACGAGCGATTGCACGCCGTCTGCGACGAACTCGCCGGGGCGGTCCGGAGCTGGCGGGTCAGCGGTGACCTCGTGCGGGGGAAGGAGGTCGCCGAGATCGCCGACCGGCTGAACCGCATCGCGTTCGAGCACATGCAGCTCGAGGAGGAGTCGATCCTGCCGTTGGCCGAGAAGCACATCACGGCCGCGGAGTGGGCCGAACTCGGGCGCCACGGCACGTCCAGGACGTCCCCGGACCGGTTGGACCTCCAGTTCGGGATGACCCTCTACGAGGGCGACCCCGCCGTGATGAAGGGGCTCCTGAAGGGCGCGCCGCTGCGTGTCCGCGTGCTCATGCCGATGCGGTGCCGCCGCCGGTACCGCGCCTACGCCAGGCAGCTGCACGGCACGGCCACGCCGCCCCGTGTCGGACGGCGCGGCTGAACGGAACGCCCGGGCCTGCCGCCGGGCGGCTGCCGGGCATCAACCGCCGCACACGGCGGCACGGGGCTCGCGCACCATGAACACGTCGACCGCGTCCTCGGAACCGACGGTGAACCCGTGCCGCTCGTACAGCCGACGCGCCGCACTGCCGCGCAGCACGTTGAGCCGGACCGGCACACCGTCGCGGTCGCACTGGTCGAGCAGCGCGCGCAGGACGGCCGTGCCGATGCCGCCGCCCTGCAGACGCGGGGCCAGGTAGAAGTGCTCCAGCCAGCGCGCGTCCCCCGCGGGCCGCAGGGCGACACAGCCGGCGAAGGCGCCGTCCACGTCGACGACCCAGGTGTGCTCCGGCACGAAGGCGTCCCGCAGCCGCTGCCGCACGCGGTGCGGGTCGTACCGCCCGAGCCGTTCCAGGTCGTCCCGCAGGACGAGGGCCCGCAGCTCCGCCACCGCCTCGACGTCCGTGGCCGCAGCCGGCCGCAGGTCCCAGTCCGTCATGATCGCAAGGCTACTGTGCCGCGCGGAGCGCCCGCCGCCGCGTCGTCGCGGTGGCGGCTCCGCTGACGTCGCCTCAGGGGACGATCGCGTCCACGCAGCCGCCGTCCACGCGCAGGGCGCCGCCGGTGGTGGCCGAGGCGAGGTCGGAGCTGAGGTACACCACCATGTTGGCGATCTCCGCCGGCTCGATGAGGCGTTGCAGCAGCGACTGCGGGCGGTGCTCGCGCATGAAGACGCGCTGCGCCTCCTCCCAGGGCAGCTCGCCGCCGACCAGTCCCCGGACGAACTCCTCGACGCCCGCGGTACGGGTCGGGCCGACCAGGACCGAGTTCACCGTCACGCCCGACCCCGCGGCCTTCTTGGCGAAGCCGCGGCCGAGGGCGAGCATGGCCGTCTTGGTCATGCCGTACTGGACCATCTCGACGGGGATCGCCACGCCGGACTCGCTGGAGATGTACTGGACGCGGCCCCAGTCCCGCTCCAGCATCCGCGGCATGTACATCCGCGTGAGGCGGACCGCGGACAGGACGTTGACCTCGAAGTACCGGCGCCATTCGGCGTCGTCGATCTCGAGTGCGTCCTTGGCGCCGTAGACGCCGAGGTTGTTGACGAGGATGTCGACGTCCGGGAACGCCTCGCGGGCCCGTTCGGCACCCTCGTCGGTGGCCACGTCTGCTCCGACGGCGACGAACTCCCCGTCCGGCAGCTCGTCCCGCAGCTCCTTGAGCGCCTGGTCCACCCGCTCCGGGTCGCGGCCGTTGACGCCCACGCGGGCGCCCGCACGCGCGAGCCCGGCCGCGATGGCCGCTCCGATGCCCTGCGTCGATGCCGTCACCAAGGCGGTCCGTCCGGTGAGGTCGATGCGCATGTCCGCTCCCTGGGGCGAGCCGGTCGGCGATCACGGCGGCACGAGTGTGCTCCTCCCAGTCTCCGCCCGGCCGCATCCCGCCGCGCGGCGAGCGACCGCCGTCGTCATCGGGCCCTGACGGCACGCCTCTCGGCGAGGAAGCGGTGGAGGGCCCAGGCCGCGCCGGCCGCCGAGGCCGTCCGGACGACGGCCTCGGCGACGGCGATCGCCGGGGCCACCGTGACATGCGGCCGGGGCGGCAGGACGACCATCTGGACGGCGGCACCGACCGGCACCGTCAACGCGGCCAGGAGGCCGAGCAGTCCGGGCCGCCGGACGGCCGCGCCCGTCATGCCGAGGAACGGCCCGAAGATCAGGACGTCCGAGCCGGCTTCCACAAAGAGGTGGTCCATCGCGTAGTACGCCGCCGGCGGGCGTCCCGGCGAGCACGCCCGCGGCCGCCGCGAGGGCGGCCCGGGACCAGCCCGCGTCCAGCAGGAGGCTCAGGACGTTGGCGGTACCGTCCCAGACATTCCGCGTGAGGGGCGCCCCGAGCGTCGTGTACGGCGACGCCGGCGGGTTGGCGAGCGCCGTGAACACCCCGAAGTCGGCTCCCGCGGCCCCCATGGTCTTCATGCCGGCAGGTCGCCGAACTCGCCTTCCGCGCGGGGCCGTTCGGCGATTTGCCGCCCCGCCGATCAGCCGTCCGCGGCCTTCCGCAGGCTCGCGAGGACGGCCCGGGCCCCGGTGCCGTCCGGCTGCCGCCAGGGGGCTTCGACGTGCCCCAGCACGTCACCCGCCCCGCCGTCGGCCGCACCGGGCCGCAGCGCGCGCGTCACACGGAGGACCAGGCGGCCGGCCGCTCCGGCGTCGAGGGTGACGTCGGTCGTGGCCCCCGGGCCGTCGGTGACGGATCCGGCGCCGGACACGGCGGCGTCCGCCGGTCCCGCGTAGTGGCGGGCGACGGTCGGGTCGGGGGTGTCGCTGACGCTCTGGGCCTGCGCCTCGGCCTCGCCGCGCACCAGGGCGATCAACTGGGCCACCACGACCGGGTCGTGGGCGCCGTCGTAGATCCAGCGCCTGCCGAGCACCCCGTGCTCCGTGGTGCCGATCAGGGCGTCCTCGGCGTCGGCCCGCGGCGCGCCGCGGTAGGCCATGGGCACGTGGTAGGCGGCGCCGTCCTGGTCGGTGACCACCATGAACTCCACCCCGACCTCGCCCAGGGGGTCGTCCAGGCGGAAGCCGCCGGCCTTCACGAGCTCCGGCCGCCGCCCCGAGCCCGCGTACCAGGGCTGCCGGGGGAGCCAGTCGGTGAGCAGTTCCAGCTTGGTCGGCGTCAGTGTGGTGCGGTGGATGAGCGACATGGCCGGTGGAGCCTCCCCTGAGTCCGTGCGTGCGGGGGACATCGTCCCATCCGGGTCCGACACGAAGAGGTCGTCCGGCCGGGTGACAGTCGTCGCCTGCCAGGCCATACATCGGTAAGGTGACCGTATGGCGAAACAGAAGGTCACCATCACCCTCGACGAGGACACCGTCGCCGCCGTCGACAAGCTGGCCGGCGGCCCCGGCGGCAACCGGTCCGCGTTCATCGAGGCGGCCGTCACCGAACGGCTCCAGCGCACCGAACGCGCCCTGCGCGCCGTCGACTGGCTGGCCGCCCGCGCCCGCCAGGACCACCCCGGCGAGTGGGAGGCCGCCCTCGAGGCCGTCGCCTCCGCCGACGCGAGGCGCGGCTTCGAGACCGCTCCTTCCGCCGACCCGGGTCAGGCGGCGTGAGCGGCGGGTACATCCTCGACCACACCGCCGTCCGGGCCCTGGCCCTGGGGCGGCCGTACATGGTCGCCCGGGTCATCCGCTCGGCGCAGACGGCGGTTCCGCTGTACGTCCCGGCGGTCCCCTTCGCGCAGGGCCTGACCGAGTCGGTCCTCGGCGAGGTGTACGAACGGCTCCAGGACGCCCTGGCGGCACCGTGCTTCGTCTTCCGGGCGCTCGGCGAGGCCACCTGCTGGTCCGTCGCGCAGATCGCCCACGAGCGCGCGACGGACATCGCCACCGCCCATGCCGCCCATCTGGCGCTCTCCACCGGCCTGCCGGTCCTGACCCAGCAGCCCGACGCCTACAAGCGCGTGGACGCCAGGATCGACACCGAGCAGATCGACTGACCCCGCCCCGGTTCCCCGCGGCGCCCTGCCCGGGAGCCGGATGTGCGCCCCCTGTTCGGCGGGACGAAGCGCCTGAACAGAGGGGTGGAGGCCCCTTGGACGGCCCCTCGAACCTTCCTGCGGGAATCTCCAGGTCTCGGCCGCCGCCACGTGGGTAAGTGTGGGGTGAAAGGTCCGAAATGAGTGGGGATGGTTTAGATGGCCTCTACGCGACCGAGTATCGAGCAGCACCCCGACCTGCTGGCGCTGCGCGCGGAGTACGAACGGACGACCGCCACCAACCGGGGCCAGGCGATCGAGGCGATGGGCCTGGTGACAGGCACCTACCTGGCGGCGTCCCCCTGGATCGTGGGCTTCAACGGCCTGTCGACGATAGCCGTCGGCAACCTGATCGCCGGCATCGCGTACGCCATGCTCATGGGCGGCGTGGGCAGGGCTTTCGAGCGCACCCACTCCATGGCGTGGGCCGCGGCCATCATCGGGCTGTGGACGATCATCTCGCCCTGGTGCATCGCGGGGAACGTCAGCACGACGCGCACGATCGTCAACAACGTGGTGGTCGGCGTCATCGCGCTGCTGCTCGCACTTGCGGCGGCCTCGATGCGGCCGGGCACCGGCCGCGGGAAGTCCTCGGACATGAGGGGCGCGGACATGAGGGGCCCCACAGGAGGCTCACGCATCTGACCGGCTCCCGCCGGAATCCGCTCCGCCGGGCGAGCCCCTTGCGCGCTCGCCCGGCGGTTGGCGTGTCCGGGGACCCCGGCGCCCGTCCTATCCCTGTGCGGAACCGAAGGTGACGGGCAGCCGCGACGGGCCGCGCAGTACGCGCGGCCGCCAGCGCAGCTCCTCCTCCGGTACGGCGAGCGCGAGGCCGGGCAGGCGGCGCAGGGCGGTCCCGATGGCGATCCTGCCCTCCAGCCGGGCCAGCGGCGCGCCCAGGCAGTAGTGGATGCCGTGGCCGAAGGCGAGATGGGCGTTGTCCGCCCGTGTGACGTCCAGGCGGTCCGGGTCGGCGAACCGCGCCGGGTCGCGGTCGGCGATGGCTGAGGCGACCAGCACGGTCGCCCCGCGCGGGATCGCCACCCCCGCGATCGTCAGGTCCTCGCGGGCGAAACGCGCGATGCCCGGGTTGACCGGTCCGTCCCAGCGCAGGAACTCCTCGATCGCTCCGGGCAGCAGCTCCGGGTCCTCGCGCAGCATGCGCAGCTGCTCGGGGTGGGTGAGCAGCGCGGCGATGCCGTTCCCGATGAGGTTGACGGTGGTGATGTACCCGGCGACCAGGAGCAGGAAGGCCATCGAGATCAGTTCGTGCCGGTCCAGCCGCTGCTCGTCGTCGTGGGTGGCGATCAGGGCGCTGAGCAGGTCGTCCCCGGGGTGCGCCCGCTTGGCGTCCAGCAGCGCGGTGAGGTAGCCGTGCATCTGCTGCCAGGCCGCCTCGATCTTGGCCGGATCCGGCGGCTGGGGCCCCTGGAGGACCATGTCGTCGGTCCACCGCTGGAAGTCGAAGCGGTCGGAGACGGGCACGCCGAGCAGTTCGCTGATGACCGTGACCGGCAGCGGCACCGCGAAGTCCTCGACGAGGTCGGCGCGCCCCGCCGCGGCGATCGCGTCGAGGAGTTCGTCCGCGATGGCCTGGACCCGCGGCTCCAGTTCGGCCACGCGCCGGGCGGTGAACGCCTTGGAGACCAGCCGGCGCAGCCGGGTGTGGTCGGGCGGGTCGGCGCGCAGCATCGTGCGGATCATCGACTCGCGCTCGGTGGTCGGCAGCCGCTCCATGAGCCGCGGGTCCGCGGCGTCGCGGACGTCGCTGCTCAGCCGCGGGTCGGTGAGGGCCGCCAGGCCGTCCTCGTACCGGGTGACCAGCCAGGCCTCGAGTTCGCCCTGGATGACCGCGCGGCGGACCGGGCCCTCCTGGCGTAGCTCCCGGTAGAGGGGGAAGGGATCGGCGACGAACGCCGGATCGGTGAAGGGCAGGGTGACCGGCTGCTGGCTCATCAGGCCTCCGGGAGTGCGTGGCACTTCATGACGGCATCAACGTGCACCGTTCAAGGGTAATATGTCCGGTTATGTCGAGTCGGGGATGGCGGAGGCGGGCGGGGTGACGGAGCGGACCACGTGCTGTGTGGTGGGCGGCGGCCCGGCGGGCATGGTGCTCGCCCTGCTGCTGGCCAGGGCGGGGGTGGAGGTCACCGTCCTGGAGAAGCACGGCGACTTCCTGCGCGACTTCCGCGGCGACACCGTGCACCCCTCGACGCTCACCCTGCTGGACGAGCTCGGCCTGGCCGAGCGCTTCGCCGCGCTGCCGCAACGCCGCATCACCACGGTCCAGTTGCCGATCGGCCCCGGGCGGTCCCTGGTCACCGTCTCGGACGTCGGCACACTGCGCGGCCCGTACAACTACGTGGCGATGGTGCCGCAGTGGGACCTGCTCGACCTCCTGGCGGAGGAGGCGGGACGCGAGCCGGCGTTCACGCTGCGCATGGGCACCGAGGCGACCTCCTTCCTCGAGGAACGCGGCCGGATCACGGGTGTGCGCTACCGCACCGCGGACGGCCGCGAAGGCGAACTGCGGGCCACCCTGACCGTGGCCTGCGACGGCCGGGGCTCCCTGGCGCGGTCGCGGCCGGAACTGGGCCTGCGCGAGTTCGGCTGCCCGATGGACGCGTGGTGGTTCCGGGTGCCGCGGCACCCGGGCGACCCGCAGGGGCTGGTGGCCGGGGTCGGCGACCGCTTCCTCACCGCGATGATCGACCGCGGCGAGTACTGGCAGTGCGCCGCGCTGATCCCCAAGGGCAGCGACCCCGACCGCCGGGCCGCGGGCCTCGACCGCTTCCTCGCCGCGTTCTCGGCCGCCGTGCCCTGGCTGGGCGACCGCGTGCACGCGGTGCGCTCCTGGGACGAGGTCAAGCTCCTCGACGTACGCTGCGACCGGCTGGAGCGCTGGCACCGCCCGGGTCTGCTGTGCATCGGCGACGCCGCCCACGCCATGTCGCCCGTGTTCGGGATCGGCATCAACCTCGCGGTCGAGGACGCCGTCGCCACCGCCCGCCATCTCGTGGAGCCGCTGCGCCGCGACAGCGTCGGGCTGCGGGACGTCCGCGCCGTGCAGCTCCGCCGGTGGCCGACCGCGGCCGCCACGCAGGCACTGCAGCGCGTGGCCCACCGCCGCTTCATCGCCCCTGTGCTGGCCGGAACCTCCCCCCTCGGCGACGCCGACCGCGCCGGGCGGCTCGCCGGTCTGCTCAACTCCACGCCCTGGCTGAAGCGCGTGCCCGCGTACTTCATCGCCTACGGCGCCCTGCGCGAGCGCCCGCCCGCGGCGTCCCTGCGGTAGGCCCCCGGTCCTGGAATCCGCCACGTGGGGGAGGGGGCCGGCCGCGTTCCAGCGACAGGTGGAAACCGTCAGGCGGCGGCCATGAGCGCGGCGACGCCGTGCTCCAGGCCGGCACGCGCGGCCCGGGCGTCGCCGAGGTAGCCGGCCACCATCGCGCCGTCCCGCATGGCCACCATGGCGTCAGCGACTGCGATGGATCGGCCGCCCCCGAGCCGGTGGAAGGCACCCTGCAGCACCTAGATCGTGTCGTCAAACGCCCTCGCCCAGCCTTCGGCCGGGGGTGCCCACACCCCGCGGCACTCCCCCAGCTCCGCTGGGAGGTGCCCCCAGGCACGGCACTCCACCAGCTCCGCTGGGAGGTGCCCCCACGCTACGTTGTCGAATCGTCCGAGTAGCCCACTACGAGGACGACTCTCCGCCTTGCGATGCACCGCACCTGGGGGCACCGCCCAGCGCAAGCTGGGGGAACCACGGGGCCCGCCCTCCGGGCGGTGGGGGCACCTCCCAGCGGTAGCTGGGGGAGCTCATTTGACGACACGGCCTAGCGGAACCAGGCGTGGTGTCGCAGCACCGCCTGATGGACAGGGCTCTCGCGGTCCGGGCACTCGGCCGTGGCGTGATGAACGGACAGCCCCGGAACTCCGCGCCGCAGACCTCCTCGCCGATGCCGTGCGCCACGGTGGCAAGGACGTCGGCAGGCGAAACGATGACTTTCTCGGCCGCGCTGACCCGCCCCCGGATCTCGCGATCCGCTGCCTCGAGGTAGGCACGCACCAAGTCGTCCTTGCCCTCGACATGCCGGTAGAAGGTGCCCCGCGCGACATCGGCCTCCGCCATTACGCGGTCCACCCCGACGGCGCGGATCAGGGCGCCGATCCCGCGGGGTCGGTGCTTCGGGCTGTTGAACGTCGGCGGTTCAGCGGGGCGGTTCGATGAGGCGGACAGCGAGGCGCTTGGCGTCGTCGTCGATCTCCACCATGCACAGCCCGCGGCCGTCCGCGAAGCTCAGGATCCGGGCGTGCTCGGACTGCTGCGGGACGGCCGGAAGCCGGTGCGGGTCGTCAGAGGCCACCAGGAGGGCCGCTTCGAGGGAACGTTGGGCCCATGGCTGGAGACGCTGGTAGTCGGCGACGACCTCGGTGCTGAGGTCGATCTTGTATGGCACGGAGCCAGACTACGGCCGTAGGGAGGGCGCGATGGCCCGAATCTCGGCATCGGACGCCGTGGCAGGAGGATTGGACCGGCCGGCCCGTTCGTCTGCGATGCGCTGCGCCATGGCGATCATGGCGGGACTGGCGAGGGCCCGGGCGCGGGCGTCCCAGTCGGCCAGGACCTTGCCGATGAGGTGGAGCGCGGTGTTGTCGATGTGCTCGATGAAGGCGGCGCGGTGCTCTGCGGGTAGGGCTGCGCGCACACTGCGAATGGTGGGCTCGGCCTGGGGGGCAGGGCCGGTGTCCGCGGGCTGGGCGCTCATGCTGTCCTCCGAGTGGAAACACCATTCGTGACTGGAGAATATCCGGGGAGAGCGCCACTCTGCCAGCACACCGGCCGATAGGCCCGTACGCACTTTGCACCTTCGAAGGCGTCTCGATATTCGCACTGGTGTGCGAGATCCGGCAAGGGGCTGGCAGGTCGCAGACACGCGACCGGCGGGCGGCTGTTCGGCGCGCTCTGCGGTCGGTCCGGGCGCATCGTGGAAACCGTGGGCCCGTGGTCCGGGATCCGACTGTCGGTGACCTCTGCGTAGGAGGTGGGTCATGCCGAGCGACTATGAACGCGGCCGGGTGGGGTTGCTGCTCGTCGACCTCGTCAATGAGAACTTCTCGAAAGACGGCAAGGCCTACGCCATCTACGCCTCGGAATACGAAAGGCTGGGCACGATCGACAATCTGGGCCAGCTGATCGCTGGGGTACGACGGCACAAGGAAATCCCCGTCTTCTACTCGAAGACTGCCTTCACCGACGAGGACTACTCGACGTGGAAGCACGTCTCCGGGATGCACCGGGAGATGTTCGACCACCGGCTGTTCGAGGCGGGGACCTGGAACACCGAGTTCTACGAGGATCTGGCTCCCCAGCCGGGCGAGGTGATCCTCGCGCCGCACAAGGGCCTCGACGTGCTCCACCACACCGACCTCGAGTTCCTTTTGCGGCAGCGCAGCGTCGAGTACCTGGCGATCGCCGGCGTCTCCGGGATCATGGCGGTGGAGTCGACGGCCCGCACCGCGATGGAGCGCGCCTACCACGTCACGACGTTCACCGACGCGATCGCCGCTCCCGGCGGCCTGGTCACGTACCAGGCGATGATGCGCGGCCTGAACATGATCTCGCACAGAGTGGTCAGCGTCGACGACTTCCTGGCCTCGCTCGACAGCCTGGACGCGTGACACTTCCACCATCCGTCCGGTGAGGAGAGCAGCCGGGATGCACCGGGCCCGAACGGCGTTGGCGGACGTTGGGGATCGGCTCGTGGCATCCGATCCCGGACTGATCCGGCTGCTGTCCGCACTGAGCACGGTCTGCGCGGTGCTGCTGACGCTCGGTCTCCTCGCGGCGCTGCATGCCCCGATACCGATCCTGGTGACGGGCGCCCTCACCGCGATGGTCAGCACGGTAGCGGTCACCGAGCCCCGGCCGCGCGACCAGGTGCTCACCCTTGCGGCCGGATTGCCCATCACGCTGGCGACCGTGGCGGTCGGCAGTGCGCTGACGCCGTACCGGGTCGTGGCGGACGTGGTGTTCGTGCTGTTGATCTTCGCCGCCATCTACATCCGGCGGCTGGGCCCGCGCGCGACCGCGCTGGGCATCTTCGCCTTCCAGCTCTTCTTCGTGACCCAGTTCGCCGAGACCCGTGTGGCGCAGCTGCCGCAGCTGTTCCTGGCCGTGGTGGTGGCCTTCGGCAGCTCGGCGCTGCTCCGTTTCGCCGTCCTGCGCTCGCCGCCGGAGCGGACGCTGGCACGGCTGCAGCGGGCCTTCCGCGTTCGTCTGGTGCTGGTGCTCGACGCGCTGATCGAGGTGGCCGAGGGCGGACCGGAGGCGCCGCGGGCCAGGCGGTCGGTCGACGGTCTGCGCCGGTACACGGCCCGCCTGCACACGGGTGCATTGATGATCCAGGCCCGGCTGCGAACCGGCACGCCCGACGAGCGTACCGCCACCGCGATCCAGCGCCGCGTGGCGGAAGCGGAGACGGCCGTGGAGCGGCTGGCCATCCTCGTGCTCCGGGTTCTGTGGCCCGGAGACGACATCGACACCCTGACCCGGCACCTGACGAGGAACCGCCGCGCCGGATCCCCCGTCGACGCCCGCGACGCGGTCACGCTGCCCGCGATGATCTCGGAGCTGCGTGCGCTGCGTGTGCTGATCGACCCGGGTCGGCCGCGGCCGGTGGGCGCCGATCCCGCCGAGGTGCGCAACCGGCTGCTCGGCTATCGCAACGACGAGCACCTGCCCGACGCGTCCCCGGCGATGGGGGACGTCTTCCGCTCCGCCGGGGAGTTGGCCCGCGCCCTGTTCGGCCTGCGCCTGGCCTTGGACGAAGACACTCTGGCATCCCTGGACACCCCCGAGACGGCACGGTCGCGGGAGGAGCTCACGGCAGAGGACTCCGGCCTGGCGGAGGACGTCGTATCGAAGCGGGAGGGCCCCCGCATCCGCCCCACCACCAGGATCGCGCTGCAGGTCGCGACCGGATCGGCGCTGGCCGTCGTCGGCGGTGAACTGCTGTCGCCGCAACGCTGGTACTGGGCGGTGTTCACGTGCTGGGTGGTGTTCATCAGCACCGCCTCCACCGGCGAGGTCCTGGTCAGAGGATATCGGCGGCTGATCGGCACGGTGGTGGGTGTCGTCGCCGGGCTCGCCCTCGCCGTCCTGATCGGCGGCGACCCCCGGCCGGCCTTCGCCTTCGCGATTTTCAGCGTGTTCGGCATGTACTACACGACCGCGGTGTCCTACACGTTGATGTCCTTCTTCGTCACCACGATGCTCGGCATGCTGTACACGCTGCTGCACGCCCTCACCCCGGGCGTGCTGGTGGTGCGGATCGAGGAGACCGCGCTCGGGATCGCATGCGGCCTGGCCGCCGCTCTGCTCGTGCTGCCGGTGCGGACCCGGGAACGCACGGACCAGTTGCTGCGCGACGTGCTGGAGCGGCTGCGCGCGGTGCTTTCCCAAGCGCTGGCGCGGATAGGCGGCGAGCCCGGCCCGGATCTGCTCGATCCGGCCCGCGCGCTGGATTCGGCCCTGGACAGCCTGCGTCTGTCGGTGCAACCGCTGATCACCCCGATCAGTCCACTGCGGTCCAGGCGGCGCACCGCGCTCTGCGTGCTGGGGTCGCTGGAGACCGCGGCCTTCCACACCCGCAGCCTGGCGGCCACCCTGGACCTGATGCCGGCCGGTGTCCGCATCGGCGCCGATCCGTGCCTCGTGGACGAAGCCGGCCGGATCGATCGCAATCTCGCGACCTTGATCGATCAGGTGGCTGCCGGCGGCGAGGACGACACCCCGCTCGAACGCGGTTCGGGCCTTCCCGCCCTGCTCGGAGTGAGTTCCGGCGGCGCGCGTGCCGAGGACGTCCACTTGACGCGACGCGTGCTGCGGCACCTGCAACGCGTGGACGAGAGCATCCAGGGACTCGCTCGAACCCTTGGGCTGCCCGTCCGCGACCACTCGTGACGCAGGCACCGGCGGGCGGCTCAGGCGACCCTGGCGGCGTTGCGGGCGATCGCGTCCACGACCGCCGGCCACACCTGCTCCGGCAGGTCGTGCCCCATGCCCGGGATCAGCAACAACTCGCTGCCTGGGACCGCGGCTGCCGTCGCCCGGCCGCCGCTGTGGTCGATCAGGGGGTCCTGCTCGCCGTGCACGACCACCGTCGGCACCGCCACCGACCGCAGGCCCGGTGTGCGGTCCGGCGAGGCGAGGATCGCGGCGTACTGGCGTACGTAGCCCTCCGGCCGGTACGCCCGGTCGTGGGCGGCGGCCACCCGCTCGCGCAGTTCCTGGGGAGCCGGCGGGTAGCCGGGGGAGCCGATCACCGCGGCGCGGCGCACCGCCTCGTCGATGACGGCCTCGCGCGTCAGGGGGACGCCGTTGGAGCCGGGCATCGCCGCGATGGCCTCCGCCGAGGCGCGGCCGACCGACCGGTCGCCGGTGGTGGACATGATCGAGCACAGCGACAGCACCCGGCCGGGGTGGTCGATCACCAGTTGCTGGGCGATCATGCCGCCCATCGACGCGCCGACGACGTGCGCCGCCGGGATGTCCAGCGCGTCCAGCAGGCCCGCGGCGTCGTCGGCCATGTCGGCCAGCAAGTAGGGGACGCCGGAGGGGTCGCCCGACAGCACGGAGCCGATGTCCGGGACGGGGTGCTCGTCGAGACCGCTCGACAGACCCGCGTCGCGGTTGTCGTAGCGGACGACGAAGAATCCGCGGTCCGCGAGCGCGGAACAGAACTCCGGCCGCCAAAGCGTCATTTGTGCACCGAGGCCCATGACGAGCAGCAGCGCCGGATCGCCGGGGCTGCCGAAGGTGTCGTACTCGAGCTCTATTCCGTTGGACTTCGCGCGCGGCATGCGGGGCTCCTTGGGGCTCGCGGGGGATCGGCTCATACCGTCCAGTCGGTACGATAGCCGCGCCGCCCCGGCTCGGCACCCCCGGCGCGGGAGCGCCCGTGGGCGCGCGGTCGCGGACGGACCGTCAGTCCGGGAGCGGCCGGCGACTCACATGCTGCCCTTGGCGTCCCGGGGCCGCGCCCCCGTGCGAGGCCCCGGGACCGTGAAGCGAGGGGCCGTTACATTACACTTATGTAATGTAACGCCCGCAATCGTTGGCATGGGGCCTTTTCGGGCACAGAGGGGATCGCGGATGAGTGGCGAGGAACGCGCCGGAAGCGCCGGGGATGGCGAAGAGACCGGCCGCGGCGCCGGGCCGAGGGCTGGTGGCCGGCCCCGGGACCCGGCGATCGAGGCGGCGATCATCCGGGCGACGCGCAAGCGCCTGGTCGCCGACGGGTACTCGCAGATGACCATCGGAGACATCGTCGCCGACGCCGGCGTCACCCGGCCCACGCTGTACCGGCGTTGGGCCAACAAGTACGACCTGGTCGTCGACGCCCTCCAGTACGGCTTCCGCGCCCAGCGCGAGGCGTACCCGGACGTCGACATGGACGCGCTGCCGGCGGTCGAGGCGTTCCGGGAGGCCGTGCGCCGCCTTGACCCGCGCTACCACAACAAGGGGGCGATGGCCCTGCACGGCAACTTCATGGCGGAGGCCGAACGCGCCCCCGGCCTGCTGGAGCAGTTGCGGGAGCACGGTGTGGGGCCCCGGTGCCACGAGTTGACGCAGACGCTGCTGCGGCTCCGCGAACGCGGCGAGCTCCGCGAGGACATCGACCTCGACACCGTCGTGACGCTCTGCTTCGGCAGTTACTTCGCCGACTACCTCCGCACCGGTGGTTCCGGTGCGGACGTCGCGGACCGGGTGGTCGGCACCCTCTGGCCCGCCATCGCGGCGCATCCCTCCGGTTCCGGCTGATCGGGCTCCGGGGCGCGGGGCGGGCGACAGGGATGCATGTTACAGTCGGTATTTGTAACGTAACTGTCGCCCACGCCCTGGGAGCCGACCGGTGGACGTTCACGAGGCGCTCTACACGACCCGGATCATGCGCCGCATGAAGCCGGATCCCATCCCGATGGAGAGCCAGTGCCGAATCCTGGACGCCGCGATCCGCGCGCCCAACGGCGGCAACGCCCAGCGCTGGCACTTCCTCGCCGTCGACGACCTCGCGCTCAAGGCCCGGCTCGCCGAGCTCTACGCGTCCTGTAGGCAGCAGGAGTACGCGGACATCGCGGCCGGCCGGCTCGGTGCGGCACCGCATGAAGACGCCGTGCGGCGCGCGGAGTCGCTGGCGCGCATCAAGAAGTCCGGGGACCGCTTCGTCGAGCACTTCACCGAGATCCCCCTGCTGGTCTTCGTCTTCGCGGTGGACGACCACGGTGGCGCGAACATCTATCCGGCCATCTGGAGTTCGCTGCTGGCCGCGCGCGCCGAGGGCATCGGCGGCGTGCTGACCACGGTGCTGCGCTACGAGGCCTGCACCGTCTGCGACCTGCTGGGCGTGCCCACCGCGGACGGCTGGCGGATGATCGCCATGCTGGCCTTCGGTTACCCGCTGGGTCGCTGGGGGGTCGCGGCCAACCGGCGTCCGGTCCACGAGGTCTCGTCGCGCAACCAGTGGGGCGAGTCGTTCGGCGCGCGGGTGCCCGAGCCCCTCTGGCCGCCGGACGCGGACGGCGCGCGCATCGAACTCGACCGCCCGGCGTCCTGAGCGGGGCCGGTGCCGGCGTGCGTCAGGCGGCCGGAGGGCACTGCACGGCCACCAGCGCCACGTCGTCGTTGAGCCGCCCGCCCGTGTGGCGGAGCAAGTCCGCCAAGACCTCCTCGAGCAGGGACTCCGGGTCGCACGCCGCCGCGTTCCGGGGGATACCGCGGTCGGCCACGGAGTAGAAGGCGCCCGAGCGGTCCCGGGCCTCGGTGAGGCCGTCGGTGTAGAGCAGCAGCAGATCACGCGGGGCGAACGGGAAGCAGTCCTCCCGGTACGCGGCGGGGTCGAGGCCGGCGAGCCCGAGCGGCGGCGCCGGCGCCGCCACCGGGCCCGCGAGCGCGGTGATGCGGCCGTCCCGCAGCAGCAGCGGCGGCGGGTGCCCGCAACTGACCGTCCGCACAAGGCCCGCGCCGGGCGGGAACTCCACCAGCAGCGCGGTGATGAACCGCTCCGGCGCGTCGGCGTCGGCCTCGGACGCCTCGGCCACGTGGCGGCGCACGCTGCCCTCGAGTGCCGCGGCCAGACCGGGCAGAGTGCGGTGCTGGTGCACCGCCTCGCGGAAGGCGCCCAGCAGCGCCGCCGTGTCGTCCAGCGCCTCCAGGCCCTTGCCCTTGACGTCGCCGATCAGGAGCCGGGTGCCGTACGGCGTCCGCGCTGCGGCGTACAGGTCGCCCCCGACCTCGGCCATCGTCTCGGCCGCCCGGTACACCGAGGCGACCCGAAGGTCCTCGATTCGGCGGGGGAGGGGCCGCAGGACGACCTGCTGCGCCGCCTCGGAGATCGCCCGCAACTGGCTCGCCTCGCGGCGGTTGCGGTCACGGCCGCTGCAGAAGGCGAAGAGGAAGGCGGAGACCACCAGCAGGGCGGCGATGTGCGTGGGCAGGATGGAGGAGCGGAGCAGCCCGTCGTGGACGTCGCAGACCACCGCGCCGGCCAGCGACAGCACGGCCACCCCGGAGGTGGCGCGGGCCGTCGAGACCGCCGCCGTCAGGGCGGGCGCGGCGATGAGCAGGGACGCCAGATGCACGTCGGTGGGCGCGACGAGAGCGATCCCCGTGATGATCAGCACGAGCGCGACGGGAGCGCCCACCTCGGACAGGCGCAACGCCCGCCATTGCCTCGACCGCTGCCGTCTGCCGGGTGCCGTGCGGCCCCAGGCGAGGCGGCCGTGAGGTGTGCCCGCGGCGACCGGGACGGATGCGTGCCTTCCCGAACGCCGGATGAACTTGTGCACCGGCCTGACCTCCTCGCCTGGCCCTCCAACCCGCGACGGGGATGCGAGTCAAGGTGGACATTTCATTACATCTATGGACTGTAACGTTAATGCATCGTTCAGGGATTCCGTCCGGTCGCGGAGTGTGTTCCATTACAGGCATTGACTGTAATGGAACGCGATGTCACGCTGGCTCCGACGGGGTGCGAGGGCCGCCCCGGGCTCTGTGGAGGACGGACGATGGATCACAGGCGAGAGCTCATCGAGCGCAGCATCGCGTTCCTGGACGAGGTCAAGAACCGGACCGCGGGCAAGGAGCTGGAGGACTGGCTGAACGGCACCCACGGCCCGCACAGCGAGCTGTACAGGCACCTCGCGCGCCTCATCAAGCGCGGCGTCGAGGAGGGCTGGGCCGCGAACATCGAGGTCGACGGCCCGAACTACCGGCGCAGCCTCATCGCACCGCCCTCGGCGGAGACGCGGTACTTCAGCATCACCGCGGTGTACATGGACAGCCAGGCCCGCTTCCGGGGCCAGTACCACGCGCACCCCTACGGCGAGATCAACCTCGTGGCCCCCGTCGACCGGGAAGCGCAGCTGGCCGGTCCGAGCGGCTGGCAGGGCCCCGGCTGGACCGCCCCGGCCCCCGGCAGCCACCACTACCCCGAGGTCCGCGGCGGCGCCCTCATCGCCCTGTTCTACCTGCCCGCCGGGCGCATCTCGTACGACGTCACCGCGCCGCGCGTGGACTAGGGTGCGGGCGTGGATTCCGGGGAACTCCGACGACGTCACGCCACCGCCGAGGCGGTGCCGCGGCAGGCCGCGCCCGCTGATCCGGCGCCCATCCGCGCGCGCCCGGCCGGCACGGCCCGCCTGCCCGGCGCCGGATCCGTGACGGCGGGCCACGCGCTGCTGCGGCATCCCGGCGGCGCGCACCACGCGCTGCTGCACCAGGGCGACGACACCTTCGCACTGGTCGACCTGGACGCCGCGTTCGCCGGCCGGCCGGCGGTGCTCGCCGGCGTCGCGAACCCCTGGCCCGGGTGGCGGAACAGCGCCAGCGCGGCAAGCGCCGACGGTGGCCTCGTCGTCCTCTCCGGACAGCGTTCGGTGCTCGCACTGGAACCCGACGGCCGTACCCGCTGGGAGTACCGGCACGGCTGCTGGGGCGACGGGCCCCACCGTCACGGCGGCGCCGAGCCGTGCCGCGGCCTCGCCCAGGGATCCGTACAGGTCGGCGCGGACGGCGGGCTCGTCTGGGCGCATGTCCTGCCGGACATCGACCACGGGGACCCGGACACCGACTCGTACGAGCAGTGGCTCGTCCTGGACGCCGCCGACGGCACCGTCCTCGGCGTCGCCCGGATCGAGGGCGGCTCCCAGGGCTCGCACCACCTTCCGCACCCCGATGACGGCAGCCGGATGATCCTCGGCACCGGTCAGGGCCAGGACGGCTCGCCCGCCTACGTCGGTCACTGGGACGGATCGGCGCTCACCGTCCAGGAGATCGGCGACGGGTTCCGGATCCCGGTCGCCGTCCATCCCGGGGGACGGGCGTTCCTGAGCACCCCGCACGGCTTCGACCCGCTCGTGCTGCACCGCTTCCCGGACGGCCGCGTCCTGATGGAGCGGGACGCCGCGGACCTCGCGGGCGGCGAAGACGACGCCGAAGACGACGCCGACGGGACCGAACCGGCCTGGGACTTCGTCGCGGGCTTCGTCGACGGGCACACCGTGATCGCCGACGCCTACGATGCCCACCATCACCGGGAGGCGTCCCGGCACTGGCTGCTGGACGCGCTCACGCTGCGCCCGCTCGGCCCGATCGCCTACCCGGACGGGGACCGGGACCCCGTCCGGGGCGGCTATGCCGTCGCGCTCGGCGACGGCACCTGGCTGACTCTGGCCGCCGACGGCACCACCCTCAACCGCTGGTCCGCGCACCGCCGGTGACCGGCGGGTTTGTGCCGGCGCCGGGGCCCACAGAGGCGCTACCCGGGTGGTATCCACGCGATCAGGGCGCAGGGAGGGAGCGGCACATGGGAGTTCTTCTGAAGGGTGTCTCGGGGATCCGTTGGGGGGAGCTGTGTGACGCACGGAGGGACCGGGCCGGGGGCATTCCCGCTCTGTTGTCGCGGATCGCATATGCCGATGAGGAGACCGCCCGTCTCGCCGTCGACGATCTGGGCGATCTGATCTGTGAGCTGGGGTTCGTCGTCGGCGAGGCCACGGCCCCGGCGGTTCCGTTCCTCCTCGAACTGGCCGGCGCCCCGCACACGTCCTGCAAGGCCGACGTGCTGGCCCTGCTGCAGCGCATCTGCCGAACCGACCAATGGCACTCCGCTGCCGTGGCGGCGAGGAACGACGGGTACGAGGCGAACTACCAGGAGCAACCCGGCTGGGAGGCAGCCGCTCGAGCAGCCGTGCACGCCGGCCGGCCTGTCATCGAGAGGCTCGCCGCATCCCCGCACCCGGAGGAGGCAGCGCCTGCCCGCGAGCTGCTGCTGTTGATGGACGAGGTGCCGCCGTTCCCGAAGCCCTGAGTGTCCGTCCCCGGATGGCACTCGGTCTCCGACAGCCGCGGCCCGATCGATGACGGCGGCGAAGCCGCCTCCCGCGCGGCTTCGCCGCGGGCGCACCGTCAGCACGGGCCGGCTCTCGCCGCCCGGCTCCGGCATGCCGTGACCCGCGGCACCCGCCCCCGCCGGGTCTGCGCAGGTCGGCGGCCCTACCATGTGCGTCACGCACTCAAGTGGGCGAGCGGTGAGCGCCCGCCGTACGCACTCTGGCGGTGAACCCATGCAGCGGAACGTCCCGGATCCCGCCGAGGCAGCGACGTCGTTCAAGGAACTGCTGACCCTGGAGCGGCTGGAGGAGAACCTCTACCGCGGCTTCTGCCATGCCGGGATGCCGCTGCGGGCGTTCGGCGGCCAGGTCGCGGCGCAGTCGCTCATCGCGGCGGGCTCGACGCTGCCCGCCGTGGAACCGCCCGCCCCGGACCTGCTCGTCCACTCGCTGCACGGCTACTTCATCCGCCCGGGCCGCACCGACCGGCCCATCGTCTACGAGGTCGACCGGACCCGGGACGGACGCTCCTTCGCCACCCGACGCGTGGTCGCGATCCAGGACGGCGAGGCCATCTTCAGCCTCTCCGCGTCCTTCCACCGCCCGGAGGACGGGGAGGAGCACCAGGCGGACGCGCCCGAGGCACCCGGCCCCGAGGGGCTGCCCGAACTGTGGGAGGCCGGGCGACCGGGCCGGGCCGTGTCGGTCTTCGAGGCCGTCCTGGAGTCCCGCTGCGTGGGCGACCCCGTCAAAGGGCTGCCCAGCATCGGGCAGGGGCCGCGCCAGCAACTGTGGGTCCGCACCCGGGACGCCCTGCCCGGGGGGCCGTTGCTGCACGCCTGCGCACTGACGTACATCTCCGACATCCGGCTGCTCGCGACGGCCGGCCTGCCCTACGCCGACCACCCGGGACAGCGGCAGGCCGCCTCGCTGGACCACGCCGTGTGGTTCCACCGGCCGTTCCGCGCCGACGAGTGGCTGCTGTTCGCCATGGAGAGCCCGACGTACGCGTCGTCCCGCGGTCTGGCCCGCGGCCAGTTTTTCACCAGGGACGGCCGCCTGGTCGCCTCCGTCGTGCAGGAGGGGCTGTACCGGCGGCGGCCCGCCCGCTGAACTTCCCTTCGCCCGGCAAGGAATGACGGTATGTCACATCCTATCGACGGTCCGACCGCCGACGCCTGGTCGGCCCTCGGCGGTGCCCCGGAGCACGTGGAACACGTGACCTACCGGGAGGTCGCCGGTGTACTGCCGGCACGGCTGCCGGTACGCCGGATGGCCCGGGCCACGGTCGGGGTCTGCTCGCTGGCCGCCGCCGAGCTGCTCGCGCTGCGCTCCGGCGGGCCGCCGCCCCCGGTACTGGTGGACGAGGGAGCCGTGGCCACCGCGTTCACCAGCGAGCGGCACCTGCGGATCGACGGCCGGGCGGGCAGCTCCTTCGCCCCGCTGTCCGGCTTCTGGCGCACCGCCGACGGGTGGGTGCGCACCCACGCCAACTACCCGCACCACCGCGCCCGGTTGACGGCCGTCCTCGGCATTCCCGACGGCGGAGACGCCGGTGACGCGGACGCCGTGTCCCGGCGGCTGGCGCACGAACTGGGCGGGCGCAAGGCCTTGGAGGTCGAGGAGACCGTCTACGCGGCGGGCGGACTGGCCGTCGCCGTACGGGACTCCGGCCCGGGCGCGCAGCCCCTCGTGGAGACCGAGCGTACGGACGACGCCCTGGCGCGTCCGCTGCCGCCCGCCGGGCTGCCTGCGGCAGGCGTCCGCGTGCTCGACCTGACGCGGGTCATCGCCGGACCGGTCGCCACGCGCACCCTGGCCCTGCTCGGCGCGGACGTACTGCGGGTGGACGGTCCCCGTCTGCCGGAGGACGAGTGGGCCCACGCCGACACCGGATTCGGGAAGCGGTCGGCGCGGCTCGACCTCCGGGGTCCCGACCGTGCGGTCCTCGAGGAACTCCTCGCCTCCGCCGACGTGGTCGTGACCGGCTACCGTCCCGGCGCGCTGGACCGCTTCGGCCTGGCGCCGGAGGCGCTGCGCGAGCGGCGGCCCGGACTGGTCGTCGCCCAGCTCCGCGCCTGGGAGCGGTCGGGACCCTGGGCGGGGCGGCGCGGATTCGACAGCCTGGTGCAGGCACGCTGCGGCATCGCCTCGGTCGAGGCCGGACCGGAGGGCCAGCCGGGCGTCCTGCCCGCCCAGGCCCTCGACCACGGCACCGGCTATCTGCTGGCCGCGGCGGTCCTGCGCGCCCTGACCGACGCCCGCCCCCACGGCGGCGGAAGGCTGCTGCGGCTGTCGCTGACGGCCACCGCCTCCTGGCTGACCGACGGCATCGGCCCGGGCGACGGGGACACCGGCACCGGCTCCGGCGAGGACCACGGCCCCGCCCGCCTGCTCACCGTCGCCGACTCCGCGTACGGACGCCTCGTCCACGCCCGGCCGCCGCTGGGCTACCGCGGTGCCCCGCAGGACTGGAGCCGCCCACCGGGACGCTGGGGCACGGACCCCGCAGTGTGGTCCGGGCCGCTTGAGGAACGCCGTTAGGATGCCCCGGCCGATGTCGATCAAGGGGAGGGCGGCATGGAGACCGGCGGAGGAAGACCGTGCCCGCAGTGCGGGCAGCGGCTGACGGACGACGACCGGTTCGTGGTCTGGTGCACGTCGTGCGACTGGAACGTCCGGGGCGGGAACGAGGACGACGAGCAGCACGACGGCCCCGTCGACGCGTTCCGCCGGCGCCTTTCGCGGACGTACGGCGAGGAACTGTTCGCCAGGATGACCTCGGAACGGCCGCCGCTCCCCGGCCGGGGCGCCGCGTACGCCGGCGCCTACGCGATCGCCGGGCTCGTGCACCTGCTGACGCTGGCCGTGGCCGGCGCCGGTGTGTGGCTCCTGGTGACGGGCTGGCGGGCGGTCATCCCCGCCGTGCTGGGAGTCCTGCTGCTGGGCCTGGCGTGGCTGATGCGTCCGCGGTTGGGGCGGGTGCCGCGGCACGGCGTCCGGCTGCGGCGGGAGGACGCGCCCGCGCTCTACGCGCTGCTGGACGAGGTGGCCGACACCCTGGGGGCGCCGCGGGCGGACGTGGTCGTGGTGGACGCCGAGGTGAACGCCTCTGTCCAGGCGGTCGGCCTGCGCCGTCGCAAGGTGCTGACGATCGGACTCGGGCTGTGGGAGGTGCTGACCCCGCAGCAGCGGGTGGGCCTGCTCGGCCACGAGTTCGGGCACTTCGTGAACGGAGACACGAGCGAGACGCTCGTCATAGGCTCCGCGCACCGCACCCTGATCGAGTGGTACGTGCTGCTGCGTCCGCAGTCCGACACCAGCGGCCTGGGCCTGGTCGAGACCGCCGCACGACTGCTCATGTTCGTTCCCGCCTCCGCCGTACTGCTGCTCCTGCACGTCCTGGCGCACCTGACCCTGCGCGCCGGTCAGCAGGCCGAGTACCTCGCGGACGACCTCGAGGCGCGCATCGGCTCGACGGAGGCGGCCATCGGCGGAATGGACGTCCTGCTGCTCGCCGACGCCATCGCGTTCTGGCTCGACCAGCAGTACGTCACCGTCGGCACCGTGCACCGCGCCACACGCGGCGCCGGCCGGGAACCCGACGAGGCGGTCTGGGAACGCCTCAAGGAGTACGTGGCGTCGATCCCGGAGCACGAGCTCGAGCGGCGGCGCCGGCTCTCCGTCCTCACCGCCCACGCCGAGGACCAGACCCACCCGCCGACCCACCTGCGCCGCGCCGCGGTGGAGCGCCGGGAGCACCACGCGGCCGCCATCGTGCTGGACGTCGCGCGGAGCAAGGAGGTCGACGCCGCCCTCGACCCGGCCCGCCGCCGGCTGGGCCGGGAGGTCCTGCGCGGCTGAGCGGCCGGCGTCAGACCTGCCCGCCCCGCTCCAGGGGAATCCTCTCGCCCGCCTCGACGGGGAACGGCAGCCGGTTGCCGGCGGGCGGGAGGGGGCAGGTGGCGAGGTCGGTGTACGCGCAGGGCAGGTTGGCCGCCCGGTTGAAGTCCAGGCTCACCCTGCCGTCGGCGTCCGGCGGATCGATCTGCAGGGAGCGGTTCGCCGCGTAGGTCGTCACCCCGGACGTCGCGTCCGTGAACAGCGCCATCAGGGCGCCCGGCCGCGAGCCGTTGAAGACGGTGAGCCGGTACGTCGCGCCGTCCACGTCGAACTCCACCTGCCCGGGGGAGTCGTAGACGTGCTCCAGACCCTCCACCGCCGCGCCCACGGTCACCGGAAGCGGGACGTCGTAGGGCACGAACCGGGCCTCGCGGACCCAGCGGGGATCGGGAGCGTAGGCGGGCGTCCCGGTGAAGCCGGTGCGCAGCGGGTTGTCCGGGTGGCGCGGCCGCAGGATGTCGTGCCCGCCGCGCTTGGCGACCTCGACGACGGCGGCGCCGAAGCCGGCGTACACGCTGTCGCGCTCGGCGACGACGCCGAAGTCGTACCGGCCGCGCACCGTCGTCCCGCCGACGGTCAACTCCTCGCCGTCGTCCAGCTCGACCACCACGTGGCCGTCGACGACCGACCAGGCGCCGGGCGCGTCGTCGTAGCGTTCCGGTCGCGGGCCCGGCCAGCGCAGACTGGTGATCGCCAGGAAGCCGTGCGGACCGGCGAGCACCTCCTCCTTGGCGCGGTGCCAGCGCTCCCACTGCTCGGTGAAGCCGCTGCGGTCGACGTCCTGCACGGTCATGTCCGCTGCTCCCTCGCGTGACGGTGTACTGCTCCACTGCGTACAACCGCCGAGGCCCGCGAGGTCATCCCGCCGCCCGCAGATGTGGCGGCCCGCCCGGTCGGCGTGCGAGGGCGACCGGGCGGGCTCCGCTTCCCAGGCTGCCCCGGGGGTGATCGCCGCGCAGGCCGGAAGGCGTGGCGATTGCGCCGGACGGGGTGGGGCGCCGCGTGTCGCGAGCGTGGAGTCGTCAGGGGCAGGGGAATTCCGGCCCGGTGGGCGGGGACGGCCGCTCACCGTCCGGGAATTGCCGTCGCCTCACGTCGACCGCCCGCTCGGAGCCCCGGTACTTCCGGGCGGCCTGCCCGTCCGCCCTCGGAGGGTCACGCTTCGGCCTGCCGGGCATCAGGCCGACGACCCTGCCTCGTACGACGGCCGGCGCTCAGCCGATGTAGTCCCAGTCCTGCTCGTCCGAGCCTATGCAGTTGTAGATGATCACCTTGGTGCCGTTCGCGGTGCCGCCGCCGCCCGCCGTCGACATGCACCGGCCGGCCTTCTCGTTGTACCACTGGTGTCCGCCCGAGTAGTCCCACGCCTGCTCGGCGCGGCCGTTGCAGTCCCAGAGGATGACCTTGGTGCCGTTCGCGGTGCCGCCGCCGCCGTCCAGCGACAGGCACTTGCCGCTCTTGAGGTTGCGGATCTCCCCGGACGGCGTGGCGTGGAACCAGTACTGCTCGTGCCCCGTGCCGCAGTCCCACAGGATGGCGTCGGTGCCGTTGGCCGTGCCGCCGCCGCCCTCCAGCGAGAGGCACCGTCCGCTCTTGTAGTTCGCGACCCGCGAGTAGATGTCGACCGCGCTCGCGGACGGCGTGCCCGCGGCGAGGGTCGCGACCGCCAGGACGCCCGTCGCCATCGCGGCCCAGGACTTCTTGCGCACGTGAGGTGAACCTTCCGTCGTGCGGGCAGGCCGCCGCCCCCCGCCGTCTCCTTGTCCACCGCCCCTGCCACCGATCCCTGGGACGGCCGCGACGATCTTGGCCCACCGAACGTGTGCGCGAACACAGGTCTTCCGGTCATTCACCCCCGTACGCCGGGCCAACACCAGGTGAAGCCGGGCCGTCCGCACGATGCCGCAGTGGCGGCCGCCCGCGGCATTCGCCCCGGGCCGGGCGGAAACGCCGCCCCCGGCGGCCCACCGGGCGGCGGCCGCAGGCGGTGGCGGGAATGGGTTCCGCCTGGCGGCGACGAGGCCGGCGGTGTGAGCCTCACGCCCAGGCCGAGGCCGATCGGGAGTGAACGCCGTTGCGGCGCGCTCCGCGCTCATGGCGTGCGGCGCGAGGCACGCGGCCGCACGCCGACGCCGCGTGCCCGATCAGGGGGTGGCGAGCTGCCGGACCGACTCCACGACGACCCGCCTGCGCTCCGATGCCGGGACCAGGGAGCGGACGTCCTCCCCCTGGCTCTGCCACATGTTGGCGATCACCAGGACGAGGGCGAGCAGTTCGCCCGCGCCCATGCGGTCGGTGACGGTGCCGCGCCGCTGGGCGTCCTCGACCGCCGCGACCTTGTCAGCCATGGACGCGGCCACGAGGGGCCGGACCTCGCGGCCGTCGCCGCGTTCGAGGGAGTACCAGGTCACGAAGCGCATCACCTGGGGGTGGCCGAGGCCGGCGTCGTAGAGGCGGCCGGCGTAGCCGGGCAGGTCGTCGGCGTCGATGGGAATGCCGGCGACGGCCTGTTCGACGACGGCGTCGTAGACGGCCTCGAACAGGCCCTCCTTGCCGTCGAAGAAGGAGTACGTGAGGCCGGGGCTGACCCCGGCGCGTTTGGCGATCCGGTCGACCCGCGCCCCGGCGACACCGTACTCGGCGAATTCGGCCAGCGCCGCCTCCAGCAGCAGCCGGCGCTTCAGGTCCGGGTCGCGTGTGCGCATGCCCGCATCCTCGGCTATTGAACGTTCATTTGACAACTCGCCCGCGGGTGGGGCACCGTCGAACTGGTAAATGAACGTTCATTTGATAGGAGTCCCGCATGTCCGGCAGCACCGCCGCCACCGCCCACCACTGGACCCCCGACGCCATCGGCGACCAGCACGGCCGCACCGCCCTCGTCACGGGCGGGAACAGCGGCATCGGGCTGGAGACCGCACGCGTCCTCGCACGTCACGGCGCCCGTGTGATCCTCGCCGGACGCCGTCAGGACACGCTCGACGAGGCGGCGGCAGCCCTCGGCGCGGAGCAGCCAGGCTCCGAGGTCGGCACGGTCGTCGTCGACCTCGCGGACCTCGCCTCGATCCGGCGGGCGGGCGAGCGGCTGGCCGCGGAGCCGGGGGCGATCGACCTGCTGATCAACAACGCGGGCGTCATGAACGTGCCCGAGCGCCGCACCACCGCCGACGGGTTCGAGCTGACCTTCGGCACCAACCACCTCGGCCACTTCGCCCTCACCGCCGGCCTCATGCCGGCCCTGCTCCGGTCTCCCGCGGCCCGCGTCGTGACCGTCAGCGCCGTCGCCGCGCGATGGCGCAGCGGGCGCCTGGACGACCTGAACAGCGAGCGCCGGTACGGAGCGATGACCGCCTACGCCAAGTCCAAGCGGGCCAACGTCGTGTTCACCCGGGAGCTGGCGCGCCGTCTGGCCGGCACTCACGTCGAGGCCGTCGTCGTCCATCCCGGTTCGGCGATGACCAACCTGCAGCGGCACAGCAGCGGCCCGCTCTCCCGGATGGTCGTGGCCGTGGCCGCACGGGCGCTGATGGGTTCGCAGCAGGGCGCCGCGTGGCCCTCGCTGTACGCCGCCACCAGCCCCGACGTCCGCAGCGGGCAGTTCATCGGCCCCGCCGGACGCGACCAGACCACCGGCACCCCCGTTCCGGTTCCGCTGCCGCGCGACGCGGACGACCTGGCCGAGGGCGAGCGGCTGTGGACGGCGAGCGAGCGGCTGACGGGCGTACGGTTCCCCGCCTGAGCACGGGTTCCCCGGTCGAGCACCGTGACCGGGCATGGACACCGACGACCGGCTCGCGGACGTCCTACGACGCCGTCGCCGAGGACCGCACCGACCAGGTCCGCGGCCGAGTCAGTGTTCGCGGCGTCCGCATTCGGCGTCGTAGAGGACGGCACCCGAGGGCAACACGCCGCGGACGTCCGCCAATTGGACGCACGCCGCGCCGGAGGCATCGGCCGTCAGAGACTCGACGCGCAGGATCGCACCCGTGTCACCCGACGCCGCCGTGTGCACTTCCGCCTCGGCAGGCGTGGCGAAGGGCACTCCTTCGAGCGTGGCCAAGGCGGTTGTGCTGCCGTCGGGTTGGGACTCGGCCTCCTCGACGGCCAGCCGCCAGTGGAGTGCGGCCTGCGCCAGTAGGTGCTTCCCGTGGATGCCGTACGCGAGGAGGACGCCGGCACGGCTGCGGATCTGCCGCGCGATGGCGCAGCAGAGCGGGACGTCGGTGCCGTAGGGCGTGTCCACGCGGTTGTGGCCGGCGAGCGGGGAGAAGCACAGTGCGTCGAACACGAGGGAGAGTGCCACGGCCTTGATGCGCGGGCGTCGGCCGTGCTCGACGAGGTCCAGCAGGATCGCCGTGGCGGGGTAGGCCGCGGGGAACACCATGGCGGCGTGGCCGCAGGTGAAGCCGCTGCCTTCCAGTGCCGCCGCCGCACTCCCCGTCTCGTTGGCCGTGGTCGACACGGTCAGCCGCCGCAGCGCGTCGGCGACCCGTGCGGGCTCGTCGCCCGGCCACGGCGTCGGGTTGGGTAGTGCCGACCAGTCCACGGCGTCGATGGCGTCCAGGATCACTCCCGCATTGTGCCGGACGGGGTGGGGTCAGAGGGACAGCGCACGCTCCAGCGCGGCCCGGTCGGCCGGTGCGCCGTGGGCGGGGAGCACGATCTCGACGGGGAGGGCGAGCAGCGGGCGCAGCCGTTCCGCCACCTGCTCGCGCGTGATGCCGCCCCGCAGCCGGTCGTTGATCTGCAGGCCCCGACCGAAGTCGACCAGGGTGTCTCCCGGGATCACGGCCCGCACCCGGCCGTCCCAGAGCACCAGGTCGTTGTGCTCCCGCCCGGCGAACGCCTCGATCCCCACCGGGAGCCGGTCGCCCGCCGCGTACAGACGGCCCGCGCCGCCGGCGCCGGTGCGCAGCCACGTGAGGTCGGGGCTGCCGTCGCCCGCCTGTTCGCGGGTGACGCCGAACTTCCGCACGATGTCGTCGGCGGTGTCCGGCGGGGGCGTGAACACCGGCGCGCCGAGGAGCTCGACCAGACTCCTGGTGTCGCGCTCGTGCCAGGGCGCGGTGAGCACCACCACCGGCTGCCGGTCCGCGGCGAGCGCGAGGAGCCCGGGCGGCACGGACAGCGGGTCGAGGAGGAGCAGCCGGGTGCCGTCGTCCACGGCGTACGACGACACCTCCCGCGGCCACCGGTCGTCGGGCGTCCAGTCCGGGTGCGGCGCCTGCCAGTGCCAGACGCCGGTGGCGAGTTCGCGCATGCGGGGACCCAACCGGCGCACCCCCCCCGGAACCGCCGGGTCCGGCGCCGCGGTTCAGCGACCCGCGGCCGGGTCCAGGTTCCGGGTGAAGAAGCCGGCGAGCTTCTCCACGGCGGGGTCGACGTACCGCTCCCGGTCGTAGAGGTCGACGTGACCGGCGCCCTCGATCCAGTGCAACTCCTTGGGGCCGGTGGCGCGCTGGAACGCGTCGACGCTCATCCAGGCGGTGACCGCGCGGGATCCGACGACCATCAGCAGGGGCCGCGGGCCGAGCAGCGGGACGGCGGCGAAGGCGTCGAAGCCCGCCATCTTGTCGACGCTCGACCAGGTGAAGAAGTCGGCCGCCCGCGGGTGCCGGGCCCGCGCGGTGCGGTAGTAGTCGAAGCCCTCGACGCCGTGCTCGCCGCCCAGCGCGCGGGCCTGGTCCGCGGTGTCGGGGAACAGGGTCAGGACGGGCGGCGTCTCGCCGCGGGCCTCGGCGGTGCGGGCGGCGGCAGCGGCCTCCAGCATGCCCTGGAACACGGCCGCGTCCTGGGTCCCGTCCGCCCCCAGGCGGAACTGGCGGGAGACGTCGACCGCGCTGACGGTGCCGACCGCCTTGATCCGCCGGTCGCCGGCCGCCGCGGGAAGGACGTAGCCGCCGGAGGCGCAGATGCCGAGGGCGCCGATGCGCTCGGCGTCGACGTCGCCGCGGGTGGCCAGGTAGGAGACGGCCGCCTTGAGGTCCTCGACGCGCTGCGCCGGGTCCTCGAGGCCGCGGGGTTCGCCGCCGCTCTCGCCCTGGTGGGCCGCGTCGAAGGCGAGGGTGACGAAGCCCCGCTCCGCCAGGCGCCGCGCGTAGTGGCCCGCGGTCTGCTCCTTCACGCCGGTGCCGGGGTGACCGACGACGATCGCGGGCCGGGGGCCCGGTGCGCCGGCGGTGTCGGGGGAGTAGAGATGTCCGGCGAGCGGGATGCCGGCGCTGTCGAACGTGACGGTGGTCTTGGCCACAGGATGCTCCGTGTTCGTTGTTCGGCGGGGCCGCGCCCGTTCGGCGGGCCCGCTGCCACCCGGATCCGTGCCGGGCACTTCCCGACCATCCGCCCTGGTCGGAGCGGGCGGAAGAGGCGGATTCCTGCCCGGGAAGAAACCTGCCCCCTCACAACCGGGGGAGTGCGCGGGAGAATGGGGCACATGACTGCGGCATCCGGCCCCCGCGAACTCGGAGCCTTCCTGAAGGCCCGCCGGGCACAGCTCGCACCGGACGAATGCGGTCTGCCGCCGACCGGTTCCACTCGCAAGGTCGCCGGCCTGCGGCGGGAGGAGGTCGCCCAGCTCGCCGCGATCAGCGTCGACTACTACACGCGGCTGGAGCAGGGCCGCGTCCGGGCGTCGGCATCGGTCCTCGCCCCGCTGGCGCGTGCACTGCGCCTCGACGACGACCAGCAGCGGTACCTGTACGAGCTGGCCGGCAAGGCCGACGCGCATCCGCGGCACCGCCCTCCCCCGCAGCGCGTACGCCCGGCGATGCGGCGCCTGCTGGACCAGCTCACGGCGACGCCCGCCGTCGTCCTCGGCCGGCGGATGGACGTCCTGGCCTGGAACGACGCCGCCGCGGCCCTCTACACCGACTTCTCCGCGATCCCGCCAGACCGCCGCAACTACGTGCACCTGCTCTTCACGGACCCGGCCGTGCGCGGCATGCACCTGCGGTGGGAGCACGACGCCCGCGACGCCGTCGCCGCGCTGCGCATGCAGGCCGCCGCCGAAGCCGGCGATCCCGAACTCTCCCGTCTCGTCGGCGAGTTGTCGGTCCAGGACGCCGACTTCCGTACCTGGTGGGCGGAGCACCGCGTCATCGCCACCGCCTACGGCACCAAGCACTACCGGCACCCGGTGGTCGGTGACCTCACGCTCGACTGCGACACGTGGAGCAGCCCCGACGACTCGGGCCAGCGCCTCATGGTGCTGACCGCGGAGCCCGGCACCCCCTCGTACGACGCCCTGCGCATCCTGGCCTCGTGGACGGCGGGACGCCCGGACGCGAACGAGGCCGGGGACCGGGCACGTTCGCGGGGCGGGATCGACCCGCCCCGGCCAGGCCGCCACTGAGCCCGCGTCAGTCGTCCGTACGGGACGCACCGGCCACCGACGCCCGGACCTGCCGGGCGAAGCCCGCGACGGTGTAGTCCGCGGGAAGGCCGTCGATCAGCACGAGGTCGGAGATCGCGTTGCGGGTGCGCAGCGGCAGGATCTCCTGGTACTCGGGCGAGTCGTACCAGTTCCGGGCCGCGGCCCGGTCGGGGAACTCCAGGAGGACGACCAGGCCGGGCCAGGCGCCCTCCACCACGGTCGGCTCGCCGTTCGCGAGCCACGTGCCGCCGTAGGGCCGCAAGGTGGCGTCGACGCGCTCCAGGTAGTCCAGGCCCTCGTCGTTCGGGATGCCGCCGGGGATGCGCAGGTGGTTGATCAGGTACGTGCTCATGTCGGGCCTTCCGGAGGTGGGTGCCGTCGCCGGTCGTCGTGACCAGGCGACGTGACGGACCGGCCGGATCACCGCGCGACGCGCCGCACGGTCGCCGCGATGCGTCCTCCCGGGTGAGGTGCCTGGCCCCCGCACCCCCAGGAGCAGCGGGGCACTCCCACCCGTGCCCGGCGCCGCGCACAGTGGAGGTCGGCCGGACCCGACCGGTTCGTCATCACCTCACACCAATGCGCGGAAGGTGCGGCACATGAGCAACGTCCGGAACGTCCCCGGTGGTGCGCTGAAGCCGGCGGACGACCTCGTCATCAGCCGCATGGGATACGGCGCCATGCAACTGGCCGGCCCCGGCGTCTTCGGCCCGCCCAGGGACCGCGACCAGGCCCTCGCGGTGCTGCGCGAGGCGGTCGAGCTGGGGATCACCCACATCGACACCAGCGACTTCTACGGTCCCGCGGTCGTCAACGAGCTGATCAGGGAGGCGCTGCACCCCTATCCGGACGCCCTGCGCATCGCCACCAAGGTCGGCGCCCGCCGCGACGGCACCGGCGGCTGGATCCCCTCCGTGGAGCCCGAGGACCTCGAGGCCCAGGTGCGCGAGAACCTTTGGCACCTCGGACTCGACGTGCTCGACGTGGTCTACCTGCGCCTCGGATCCGTGGAGGGCACCGGTGAGGAGTCGATCGCCGAGGCGTTCGGGGCCCTCGCGGAGCTGCGTGAGCGGGGCCTGATCCGGCACCTCGGCCTGAGCGGGGTCTCCGGCACCCAGCTGGCCGAGGCGCGGTCCATCGCCCCCGTCGTCGCCGTGCAGAACCTCTACAACCTGGTCAAGCGCCAGGACGACGTCCTCGTCGACCGGTGCGCGGCCGAAGGCATCGCCTTCGCCTCCTTCTTCCCGCTCGGCGGCTTCACCCCCCTCCAGTCGGGAGAACTGGCGGGCGTGGCCGCCCGGTTGGGTGCCTCGCCGCAGCAGGTCGCCCTCGCACGGCTGCTCCGGCGGTCGCCGACGAGCGTCCTCATCCCCGGTACGTCCTCCGTCGCGCACCTGCGCGAGAACGTCGCCGCGGCCGCCCTGGAACTGCCCGCCGACGCCCTCGCGGAACTCGACGGCATCGCCGCCTGACCGGCCGCCCACCCACGCCGGCACACCTCACACCACCCGCACATCCCCGAACACACCCCCCGGAACCTGTCCGTGCGCGGCCACCCGCGCGTCGTGACCCCCGGCAGAGAGCAAGGGAGCACCTCATGACCATCACGCTCGTCACCGGCGGCAACAAGGGCCTCGGCCGCGAGACCGCCCGCCGTCTGATCAAGTCCGGCCACACCGTCTACATCGGCGCCCGGGACGCCGCCCGCGGACGGGAGGCCGCCGAGGAGCTCGGCGCGGAGCTGCTCGTGCTCGACGTCACCGACGACGCCTCCGTCGCCGCGGCGGCGGAGGAATTGCGGCGCCGCGAGGGCCGGCTCGACGTGCTGGTCAACAACGCGGGCGTGTACGAGGGCCTGATCGGCCCCGAGGCGGCCTCCGGCGCCCACATGAGCGCCGTCCTCGACGTCAACGTCGTCGGCCTGGTGCGTGTGACGCACGCCTTCCTCCCGCTCCTGGGCGAGTCCGCCGCGCCGGTCATCGTCAACGTCAGCAGCGGGCTCGGCTCCTTCGGCACGGTCCTCGACCCCGAGAAGAACGAGTCCCGGTACGTCACGCCCGTCTACTCCGCGTCGAAGGCGGCGGTGAACATGCTCACGGTGCAGTACGCCAAGGGCCTGCCCCACATCCGCGTCAACTCCGTCGAGCCCGGCTTCAGCGCCACCGACCTGCACGGCCTGAGCGGCCAGGGCATCCAGACACCGGAGGAGGGCGCCGAGGCGATCGTGCGCTACGCCACGGTCGGCCAGGACGGCCCGACCGGTACCTTCGGCGACCGGAGCGCGCCGCTTCCGTGGTGAACGCCGCGCCGGCCACACCCCGGTCGGCGCGGACGCGGAACCCCCGGGCGGTGGGGGCCGCCCGGGGGCACCCGCCCCCGGCACCGGTGAGCCCGGGCCTCCCGATCCGGGCCTCCCGATCCGGGCCGGCCGCGGTCGTCCGGCCCTCGGACGGATACGGGGTCGGCGCGCCGCGCGCAGTAGCATGCGAAGGACGGCCCCGCCGCACGCACAGACCATCGATCCGGAGATACCGACGCGCACATGGTGACCATCGCCTACCAGGGAGAGCCCGGATCGAACTCGGCCGCCGCCGCCCGCAGGCTGTACCCCGACAGCCGTGAGCTGCCCTGCACGACCTTCGAGCAGGCGCTGGAGGCGGTGGCGCTGGAGACCGCCGACCTGGCCGTGATCCCCGTGGACAACTCCGCCGCCGGTCGTGTCGCGGACGTCCACCACCTGCTGCCGGAGTCGGACCTCTCGATCATCGCGGAGTACTTCCTCCCGATCCGCTTCGACCTGATGGCCGTGCCCGGCGCCACGCTGGAGGACGTCGCCTTCGTCCGCAGCCATGTGCACGCCCTGGGGCAGTGCCGGAAGATCATCCGCGAGGGCGGCTGGCAGACGCTGGTGAGCGACGACACCGCGGGCGCCGCCCGCGAGATCGCCGAGCTCGGCGACCCGCGGCACGCGGCCCTCGCCCCGCCCGGTGCCGCGGAGCTGTACGGGCTGGAGGTGCTGCGCAGCGGCGTCGAGGACACCTCGGACAACACCACCCGCTTCGTCGTCCTCGCCCGCGACGCCGAGTTCCCGCCGGTCTCGGACACGCCGATGATGACCAGCCTGTTCTTCTCCGTGCGCAACATCCCGAGCGCGCTCTACAAGGCGCTCGGCGGCTTCTCCAGCAACGCGGTGAACCTCACCAAGATCGAGAGCTACCAGGTGGGCGCGGGGCTGAAGGCCAGCCGCTTCTACATCGAGATCGAGGGCCACCCGCAGGAGAGCAGCGTGGCCCTGGCCCTGGAGGAGCTGCGCTTCTTCTCCTCCGAGGTGCGGATCATGGGCGTCTACCCGGCGCACCCGCACCGCTCCCTCGACCACGACTGACGCCGGTTCCGGCGCCGGTCGTACGAGGCTCCGCCGGTCGCGCCCGCCGCATATGTGGACGTGTCCCACCGGGACGGCCCGCGGCGCGGCCGTCTCCGCCCCCGCGGACGCGGACCGGGGCGCCGCGTCGTGATCCCGCAGGCATTCCTCCGGCCGCAGTCGATCCGCCGCCTCGCGCGTGCCCGGTCCTGCCCGAGCGCACCGCCCCCGGCGTGGACGCCGGTCCGCCGGGCGAACGCGTTCCCGACGCCTCCCGCACGGCCGTGGAGGGCGTGCCGCAGCCGTCACACCGCCGGGCGGCGGGTTTCACCCCGACGGCCCACGCACGTGACCCGGTCGGCACACGCGGCCGGGCCTGTCGCCCGGGAGCCGTGAACACTCAGGTGCCGTGGGGGACCCCGCCCCGAGCACCGAGGAAAGTGAGATACGGCATGGCGGCAACACTGGATTCCCGCTCCCGGCGTCGCATACGCCGCGCCCACGTCGCCGCGGCCGGCTGCGCCCTCGCGCTGTGCGCGTCCGCCGCGGCTCCCGCCGCCGCTGACGGGGACACGGCCGGGACGAAGCCGACCGTCGTCCTGATCCACGGGGCGTTCGCGGACGCCTCCAGCTGGAACGGGGTGATCGAGCGGCTCGAGGCCCGCGGCTACCCCGTCATCGCCCCGGCCAACCCGCTGCGCGGGCTGTACAGCGACGCCGAGTACATCGCCTCCGTGCTGGAGAGCGTCAAGGGCCCCATCGTCCTGGCCGGCCACTCGTACGGCGGCGCGGTGATCAGCTCGGCCGCGGCCGGGAACCCCCACGTGAAGTCGCTGGTCTACGTCTCGGCGCTGATGCCCGACGTCGGTGAGAGCGGGATGTCGCTGGGCGAGCGGTTCCCCAGTGCCCTCGGCACCGCCACCAGGTCCGTGCCGTACCGGGCGGGCGGCGGCGTGAGCGGTACCGACCTCTACCTCAAGCGCGACAAGGTGCACCCGGTGTTCGCCGCCTGCCTGCCGGAGAGCCAGGCGAACCTGCTGGGCGTCACCCAGCGGCCCGCGGCCACCACCGCGTTCTCGGAGAAGGCCAAGGTCGCGGCCTGGAAGACCATTCCGTCCTGGGCCCTCGTCGGCCGCCAGGACATGACCATCAACCCCGACCAGGAACGGTTCCAGGCGAAGCGCGCCCACTCCCACACCGTGGAACTCGACACCTGCCACGTGTCCCTGATCGCGCGGCCCGACGCCGTCGCCGACCTGATCCTCCAGGCCGCCACGGCCGCGGGGTCCTCCCCGGCGCTGGCGGACACCGGCTCCGGCTCCGGCGGGGGCAGGTCCGGCACCGGTGTTCTGGCCGGCCTTGCCGCGGGCGGGCTGATCGCCGGAGCGGGAGCCGTTCTCGGCGCCCGCCGGCTGCGGCGCCGTTTCGCCTGAGGGGCCTGACCGCGGACCGCTCCCGCCGTCAGTGGCCGTGCCCGCCGGCGCCGGAGCCGGTGTCCGCGTCGGGATGTCCGTCGCCCGGACCGGCCGTGACCGTGAAGGCGGCGGTGCGGACCGTGCCCTGGTGCTTGAAGTCGAAGAAGAGCCGGTACGCGCCCGCGCTCGGGGCCGTGGCGTCGAAGGAGACGTGCGGCCCGGGTGCGGTGTCGCCGTCGCCGGGCGCGCCGCCCGGGTGCACGTGCAGATACGCCAGGTCGCCGGCGCGCAGTGCGACCAGGTGGCCGTAAGCGCCGAGGTACGGCTGCAGATCGGTGACCTCGCGGCCGTCCTTGGCCACCGTCAGCCGCAGCTCCCGCTCGGCACCCGGCCGCAACGCCCCGCCGAGGGTGACGGTGTAGCCGTCCACGGTCGCCGTCCGGGAGGCCGGCGCGGGGGCGGTGGGCCGGTGGTCGCCGGCCACGGAGAGGTCCGCGCCGAGTGTGAGGTTCCGGCTGTCCTTCACGGCGGGGGTGAAGTCGGCGAACACCCGGTAGTCGCCGGCGCGGGGGAGGCTGACCGCGGTGCTCCACGTGCCGTCGGCGGCGCGCGCGGGATGCAGATGGCGGTAGCCGGTCAGGTCGCGTGAGGCGAGGATCAGGTGCAGCTCCTTCTCGTGGGCGAGCCGGTACGAGGTGAGCGGCCGGCCGTCGGCGCCGCGTATGAGGAAGCGCAGTTCGGCCGGGCGATCGGACGCGATGTGCGGCGTGAGCAGGTCGAGGGTGTAGCCCGCCTCGCTGATCGCCAGGCCGCCCGCGGGAGGCGCGGCCGATGCCTCGCCGGCGGCGTCGTGCGCGTGCGCCGCCCCCGGCGCGTTCGCGCCGGCCGCCGGGGTGCGGACCGGGTCGAGGGCCGCGCCCACGCCGTAGGCGGTGCCGAAGGAGGCCGCCAGGACGACGGCGAACGCGGTGATCTTCGTTCCGGTGTTCAAGGGTGCTCCGTGGGTGCCGTGGCCGAGGGACGCGTGCCGGGCGGGCGCGCGACCCCAAAATATACCCCCAGGGGGTATGTGCCAAGGCGTTCGGACGTTTGCCGGGGATACGGGGTGGGGGTATGCCTGTCAGGCGTGCGTCACGCGGGTGTCAGAGCCTGCTCGGTCCAGATCGTCTTGCCGCGGGGATGGTGGCGGGTGCCCCACTGCTGGGCGAGTTGCGCCACGAGGAGCAGACCCCGCCCGCCCTCGTCGTACGTGCGGGCACGGCGCAGGTGCGGGGTGGTGTTGCTCGTGTCGGTGACCTCGGTGATGAGCGCCGTGGTGTTGTGGATCAGACGCAGCTGGATGGGCGGCTTGCCGTAGCGGATGGCGTTGGTGACCAGTTCGCTGACGAGGAGTTCGGTGGTGAACGAGGTCTCCTCCAGGCCCCATGCGGTGAGCTGCGTCGTGGCGTGGTGGCGGGCCTGGGCGACGGTGGCGGGGTCGTTGGGCAACTGCCAGGTGGCGATGTGGTCCGGCGGCAGCGTGCGGGTCCGGGCGACCAGCAGGGCGATGTCGTCCGTCGGGCGGTGTGTGATGAGGGTGGTCAGGACCCGGTCGCAGATCGAGTCCAGGGACCCGGCCGGGTGCGCGAGGGCCGTGAACATCTTGTCCAGGGACTGGTCGATGTCGTGGTGGTGCGGGTCCAGCAGCCCGTTGGTGTAGAGGGCGAGGACGGTCCCCTCAGGGAGGTTCGTGGTCATCGTCTCGAACGGCAGCCCGCCCAGGCCCAGCGGAGGGCCGACGGGGACGTCCAGGAAGTGGACGGCGTGGTCGGGGGTCACCACGGCGGGCGGCGGGTGCCCCGCGCGGGCGAGGCTGCACTGGCGCGTGGTCGGGTCGTACACCGCGTACAGGCACGTGGTGCCGATCCCGCCCGCGGTCTCCGCGTCCTGGTCGTCCCCGGCGTCGTCGGAGCAGAGGTGGATCACCAGGTCGTCGAGGTGGGTGAGGAGTTCGTCCGGGGGCAGGTCGACGTCGGCGAGGGTCCGCACCGCGGTGCGCAGCCGGCCCATCGTGGCCGAGGCGCGGATGCCGTGCCCGACGACGTCGCCGACCACGAGCGCGACGCGGGTCCCCGACAGCGGGATCACGTCGAACCAGTCGCCGCCCACACCGGCGTGGGTCGTCGCGGGGAGGTAGCGCGTGGCGACGTCCAGGGCGGCCTGGTCGGGCAGGGTGTGCGGCAGCAGGCTGCGCTGCAGGGTCATCGTCGTCGTGCGCTCGCGGGCGTAGCGGCGGGCGTTGTGGATCGCGGTGGCCGCCCGGTGGGCGAGCTTCCCGGTCAGTGCGAGGTCGTCGGCGCTGAACGGGACGGGATTGCGGTGCCGGCTGAAGACCGCCAGCCCCAGGGTGGCGCCGCCGGCCGTGAGGGGGATGGCGATGACCGAGTGGGTGCCCGCCTCGCGGATCCACGCGGCCCGCGGGTCCTGGGCGGCCCAGCGCGCGAGGGTGGCGTCGGTGATGTCGTACAGCGCGGCCTTCCCGGTGGCCAGCGTCTGCGCGGGAGGGGAGCCAGGGGGATAGGTCGCGGTGTCGCCGAGGGCGATCAGCGCCTCGGGCGTGCCGGGCAGGATGGACCTGGCGGCGGTGCGGGTCACGGTCACCGGACCGTCCGAGCCCGCCGCCCCGGGGCGGGTGGACGGCTCGATCAGGTCGACGGCGGCGTAGTCGGCGAGTTCGGGGACCACCAGGTCGGTGAGCTCCTGCGCGGTGCGGGTGGTGTCCAGGGTCGTGCCGATACGGGTCGCCGCGTCGTGCAGGAGATGCGAACGGCGCCGGACCTCGGGGTCCTCGGCGGCCGGGTGCGTGGTGAGCACCACCCCGTGAACCGTCCCCGCCGGGTCCGCCAGCGGGGTGAGCGTCGCCCGCAGGGCGTGCTCCCCGTCGGCGCCGTCCACCGCGCCCGTCCCGTCCGCTGCCCGGTCCTCGTCCCCGGCCCAGGTGCCCGGGCTCCCGTTGTGTCCGGGGGCGGTGGAGCCGTCGGCCGCGAAGGGCGCCGGGGCATGCTGCGGGCGGCCGCTGGTCAGCACGCTCCGCATGTGCGTCTCCGTCTGCCGGGCGGTGTCACCGGGGGCGAGGTCGGCCAGCCGCAGGCCGCGCATCTCCGCCTCGCGCAGGCCCAGCGTGTCCTCGAAGGCGGCGTTGGCCCGCGTCAGACGCAGGCCGGCGTCGAACACCGCCTGGGGGCACGGTGACTGCGCGAACGCCCAGCCGCGGACGGCGTCGTGGGCAGGAGGGTCGCCGGAGGAGGCGGGGACCGCCGCGACGACGAGCCAGCCACCCCTGCCGTGGCCGCCGCCGTTGCGGCCGGGCCCCGTGCCGTCGCCCCCGTCCTCGGTCCCGCGGTGGTGGGCGAGCAGCCGCAGACGCAGGGTGTGCCCGTCGCGGTGGCGGAGCGCGAGCGTGCCGGACCAGCGCGGCGTGGAGGGCGGCGGGGCGTGCGGCGGGGGTCCGGCGAGGAGCAGCGTGGCGGGATGGCCGATGATCTCGGCGGGCGTGTGGCCGAGCAGGTGGTGGGCCTGGGCGCTCCAGCCGGTGACGACCCCGTGGTCGTCGAGCGTGGCGGAGGCGGTGTAGGCGGTACCGCCGTCGGCGCCCCGGGACTCCGGCCCGCCACCGGCGGCGGTGGGAAGTGGCTCCATGGCTGTCATCTCGCCCTCGCTAGGTTCTTTCCCCCGCTGGGTCGGGGGAACCGGGCTCGGCCAGGCCATCCACTGACCAGCATCGTGCCTGCGGAGAGCGAGCACCAACGCAGCGGATCGGCGTACCGGGCGGGGCCGCAGGAAGGCGCGCCGGGGCGTGAGAGCATCGCGGGCATGTTCCTGGAGACCTCCCGACTGCGCGTGCGCCGCTTCCGCCCCGGTGACGCGCCGGCCCTGGCCGCCTACCGTTCCGACCCCGCCGTCGCCCGCTACCAGGGCTGGAGCGCACCGGTGTCCGCCGAGGAGGCCGCCGACCTCGTCGCGGGCTTCGCCGCGGGGGACCCCGAGGAGCCCGGCTGGTTCCAGTACGCGGTGGAGCTCACCGCCACCGGTGAGCTGATCGGCGACATCGGCGTCTGCCTGCACGACAACCGGATGCAGGCCGACCTCGGATTCACCCTCGCCCGCGCGCACCAGGGACACGGCTACGCCACCGAGGCCGTCACCGCGCTGCTGGACCGGCTCTTCACCGAGGGCGGTCTGCACCGCGTGTCCGCGGTGTGCGACGCCCGCAACACCGCCTCCGCACGGCTGCTGGAACGCGTGGGGTTCCGGCTGGAGGGCCGCCGCCCGGCCCACAGCTGGATCAAGGGGGAATGGACCGACGACCTGCTGTTCGGCCTGCTCGCAGGCGACCGGTAGCGGCGTCACCACCTCTTGGACCGGACGGGGAATGACGGCGTCCGGTTCACGGTTGCACCAGGCGCGGGAGACCTGCCTCGGGGCTCCACGGGTACCGACGAGCGGTCCGGCCCCCACGGAGCCCGCGGAGCAGGAGAACGGCCCCGCTCCGATTCGGCGCCGGCCTGGCCCCCCTTCCCGGCCGGCGCCGATCGTGCGCTTTCGAGACGAGCGGCGAGTGGCGAGCGGCGCATCGGGAACGTTCGCCACACGGCGCCGGACAGGTACCGGATGCCCCGTCACACCACCCGGAGCGACGGCCGGTTGAGCCCGGGTGGGTCAGTCCGGCTCGCAGGAACGCCGCGACGGGTGTCTGATGGCATCAGCGGCCCGGGGCCCCGGAGTGGCCCCCGATGAAACGGCCCCGGGCCCGCTTCGTACCTCACTCACCCGCTTCTTCCGGCCGACTCCGCACCGCCGCAGCATCTCTGACGGATCATCAGGCGGCGATGGGCTGCCGGGCCTCACCGATCGCCCACGCTGCGGTGACGAGACCGATGTGGCTGAACGCCTGCGGGAAGTTGCCGAGCAGTTCACCGGTGGCCGGGTCGATCTCCTCCGCCAGCAGGCCCACGTCGTTGACGTACGCCGCCGCACGGGCGAAGACGTCACTGGCCCGCTCGGCCCGGCCGGCCAGCGCCAGCGCCTGGGCCAGCCAGAAGGTGCACAGCAGGAAGGTGCCCTCCTCCCCGGCGAGGCCGTCCACCCCCTCCTCGGTGCGGTACCGGTAGACCAGACCCGCGTCGTCGGTGAGGTCCCGCTCCGTCGCGTCGATGGTGGCGCGGACCCGTGGGTCGTCGGCGGGCAGGAAACCGACGATCGGCATCATCAGGTTCGAGGCGTCGAGGGCGGTCGAGCCGAAGTACTGCGTGAAGGCACCCGCCTCCTCGTTCCAGCCCTCGCGCAGTACGGTCCGGTGGATCTCGTCCCGGGTCCTGCGCCATCCCGCGACCTTCCCGCGGGGCGCGCCCAGAGGCCCGGCGAGCCTGACGGCCCGGTCCAGCGCCGTCCAGCACATGACCTTCGAGTAAAGGAAGTGACGGGGTTCGCCACGGACCTCCCAGATGCCCTGGTCCTTCTCGGTCCAGCGCTCGGCCGCCGCGTCCGCGCAGGCGACGAGGAAGCGCCGGGTGTCGTCGTCGATGCGGTCCAACTGGTCGGCGAGGCGGTACGCGGCGTCGAGGAGCTCCCCGTAGACGTCGATCTGCTGCTGGCACCACGCGCCGTTGCCCACCCGCACCGGCCGGCTTTCCCGCCATCCCCGCAGGTGGGGCAGGGTGCGCTCGCTCAGATCGTGCTCGCCGCCCACGCCGAACATGATCTGCAGCGTCCGGTCCGCGCCCAGCGACGGCGCGGCGGTCGCCAGGAAGGCGAAGAAGTCGTGCGCCTCGTCGGGACAGGCCGCCACCCACAGGGCCTCCATCGTCAGGCACGCGTCCCTGACCCAGGTGTAGCGGTAGTCCCAGTTGCGCTCGCCGCCCACGCCCTCCGGCAGCGAGGTGGTCGCGGCGGCGATGATGGCGCCGCTGGGCTGGAACGACAGCGCCTGCAGCACCCGGCCGCTGTGGTGCACCAGGTCGCGCCAGGGCCCGTCGTACGCCTGGTGCATGTCCGACCACGACTGCCACGCCTCGATCGTGGCGTCCAGGCGGTCGGAGAGGTCCTCCTGCGTCCAGACGTGGGCCGGGGGCTCCTCCAGCGTCGAACGCTGCAGACCGAGGCAGACGGACTCACCGGCCCGCAGGGTGAAGGCGCCGTGGGCCGTGGAGTCGGCGAAGTCCATGCGGTGCGCGGTGGTGAGCACCAGCCACTCGGCCCCGCCCCGCGAGGTGACCCCGCCCGCGGTCTCCGACAGGATCGGCGCCACGAGCCCGTACTCCGGGCGCGGACGGTACTCCGTCTCCATCGGCACCTCGCCCTCGGTACAGGTCAGCCGGCGGGCCAGCAGGCGCGGTGCGCCGGCCCCGAGGCTGTGCGCGTCGCCGGCGGGGCCGGTCAGCAGCGCGTCCGTGAGCGTGACCGTCCCCGGTCCGGTGCGGAAGGTCGTCTCCAGCACCATGGACCGGTCCACGTACTGCCGCGTCGCCTGGTACGGGACCGACGGCCGGACCGACCAGTGCCCCGCCGCGGCGTCCAGCAGTCGCGCGAAGACCGAGGGGCTGTCGAACCGGGGGAAGCACAACCAGTCGACCGAGCCGTCCCGGCTCACCAGCGCGGCGGAGTGCCGGTCGGAGATCAGTGCGTAGTCGGCGATCGCGGTCGAACTCATGGCAGCTCCCACGGACGGTGCCTCAGCGGACCGGCCGGCCGGCGCCGTACGCGGCGGGCGCTTCGCGCGCCGCGAACACCGCACCTGGCGGCCGGAGTTCGGTCGCGACCGGCCCGATGTCCCCGGCCTGTCACGGCAGACCGGTCCCGCTGTCCGCGTCCATGCCTCCAGTGTGCCGCGGGAGGCGGCGGGCGACCGGGTGCGTGGGGGGTGTGCGGGGGTCCGCGGTGTTTGATTCGCCGGGTGGGGGGTGTGGGGGGATGCTGGTGTATATGGGTACGCGTGTTCCTGCGGATTCTGTGGCTCGGGCCGATTTGCCTGCGTGGTCGCCGATGCTGGCGGTGGCGGGTCCGTTGCCGGGGGCGGAGGCGGAGGCGGGGTACGGGTTCGAGCCGTTGTTCAACGGGGCGCGGGTGCTGGTGTATCTGCCGGGGGATGGGCGGGTGCGGTTGGTGTCGGGGATCGGGCAGGACGTGACGGCGGGGTATCCGGAGTTGGAGGGGTTGGCGGGGGTGTTGCCGCCGGGTCTGGTGGGGGTGCTGGACGGGGAGGTGGTGGCGTTGGGGAAGCATGGTGGGGTGTCGGTGGAGCGGTTGCAGCGGCGGATGAGTGTGCGGCATCCGGCGGCGGTGGCGGAGGCCGCGGTGGCGATGCCGGTGCAGTTGGTGGTGTACGACATTTTGTATTTGGGGGAGCCGGTGTTGCATGCGCCGTATACGGCGCGGCGGGCGTTGCTGGATGATCTGGGGGTGTCGGGGCCGCATGTGGTGGTGCCGCCGTACTGGCCGGCGATGGCGAGTGAGGCGTTGCACTACATTCGGCAGGAGGGGTATGACGGGGTGGTGGCGAAGCGGTTGACCAGTAC
>NZ_FZOF01000038.1 GCF_900188405.1 Actinacidiphila glaucinigra
GCGCAGGTGGATGTGTACAAGCTGGCGGACCAGGTGACGGCGGGGCTGGAGGGCATGGAGGTTCCGCTGCGGGTCGCGGTGATGGGCTGTGTCGTCAACGGCCCGGGTGAGGCGCGCGAGGCGGACCTGGGGGTGGCCTCGGGCAACGGCAAGGGGCAGATCTTCGTCAAGGGCGAGGTCATCAAGACCGTGCCGGAGTCGAAGATCGTGGAGACCCTCATCGAGGAAGCCATGAAGCTCGCCGAGCAGATGGAGGCCGACGGCATCACCTCCGGCGAGCCCTCCGTCTCCGTGAGCTGACTCACAGGCCCTCCCCGCGTCCCGGACCCCCGCGGTCCGGGATACGGGCGGGCCCGGGCGGAACACGCGTTCGCGAGGTAAGGTTCGGGGACTTCCCCCGACCGCTGCGGCCCGTACGGTGAGGCGCCCCACGTGTTGACGACCACGACGACCAAGGTCATGGAGCCCGGCGAACTCGACGCCGCCCTCGCGGTGCTCGACCGCGACCCGGTGGCCAACGCGTTCGTGGCGTCCCGGGTCGCCGTCGCCGGACTCGACCCCTGGCGCCTCGGCGGCGAGATGTGGGGCTGGTACTCCGGGGGCCGCCTCGAGGCACTCTGCTACGCCGGCGCCAACCTCGTCCCGATCTGCGCCGGCCCCGAGGCCGTCCGCGCCTTCGCCGAGCGGGCACTGCGCTCCGGGCGCCGCTGCTCCTCCATCGTCGGCCCCTCCGCCGCCACCTCCGCCCTGTGGTCGCTGCTCGAACCCAACTGGGGACCGGCCCGCGAGGTCCGCGCCCACCAGCCGCTGATGGTCACCCGCGCGCTGCCCGCCACGGTCGAACCCGACCCCTGCGTACGGCGGGTCCGCCGCGACGAGATGGACGTGATCATGCCGGCCTGCGTCGCCATGTTCACCGAGGAGGTCGGCGTCTCCCCGCTCGCCGGTGACGGCGGGCTGATCTACCAGGCCCGTGTCGCCGAACTCGTCGGCGCGGGCCGCGCGTTCGCCCGGATCGAGGACGGCAAGGTCGTCTTCAAGGCGGAGATCGGCGCCGTCACCCGGCACGCCTGCCAGATCCAGGGTGTCTGGGTCGCCCCCGAACACCGCGGCCGCCGCCTGTCCGAGACCGGAATGGCCGCCGTCCTGCACTACGCGCTGCGCGACGTGGCCCCCGTGGCCAGCCTCTACGTCAACGACTTCAACGCACCGGCGCGGGCGGCCTACCGCCGCGTCGGCTTCACCGAGGTCGGCGCCTTCATGAGCGTCCTGTTCTAGTAGTGTCGCCGCCCATGGAGGACGTGGCGGTCGAGCCGATCGACCTGGCGGCACGGGTGGACGAGGCACTGGCCGTTCAGGCGGTGGCCTTCGGACTGGGCGCGGAGGAGGTCGCCATCCGGCGGCAGATCGTGCTGCGGCACCTCTGCTTCCCCGGCGTCCGCGCGCTCGGCGCCCTCACCCCCGACGGACGGCTCACCGGGTTCGTCTACGGCATGCCCAACAGCCGCACCCACTGGTGGTCCACGGTCGTCGAGCCCTACCTGCGGCGCACCGGAACCGACGAGTGGCTCGACGACTCCTTCACCATCACCGAGCTGCACGTCCACCCGGACTTCCAGGGCCGCGGCATCGGCCGCGCCCTCATCACCACCATCACCGACGGCGCGGACGAGCCCCGCAGCATCCTGTCCGCCATCGACACCGAGAGCCGGGCCCGGCGGCTCTACCGCGCCCTCGGCTACACCGACCTGGCCCGCCCCGTGCACTTCCCCAGCGCGGCCAGCCCCTACGCGGTCATGGGCGCCCCGCTCCCGCTCGCGCGGTAAACGCGTTTCCGGCAGCGCGCCACGGCTCGATATCCTCGGCGGAACGGTACGAAACCCCCTGGAGAGCCCCATGGTCCTGCGCATGTCCCGGCTGATGCTCAAGACGCTGCGCGACGACCCGGCCGATGCCGAGACCGCGAGCCACAAGCTCCTGGTCCGGGCCGGATACGTCCGCCGCTCCTCGGCGGGGGTGTGGACCTGGCTGCCGCTCGGCAAGCGCGTGCTGGAGAACGTCGCCCGCGTCGTCCGCGAGGAGATGGACGCCATCGGCGGCCAGGAGGTCCTGCTGCCCGCGCTGCTCCCGCGGGAGAACTACGAGGTCACCGGGCGCGCCGGCGAGTACGGAGACCTGCTCTTCCAGCTCCGCGACCGCAAGGGCGCCGACTATGTGCTCGGGCCCACGCACGAGGAGATCTTCACCCAGGTGGTGAAGGACCAGTGCACGTCCTACAAGGACCTGCCGGTGATCCTCTACCAGATCCAGACCAAGTACCGCGACGAGGCCCGGCCCCGGTCCGGCGTGCTGCGCGGCCGCGAGTTCCAGATGAAGGACTCGTACTCCTTCGACACCACCGACGAGGGGCTCGCCGAGGCCTACCGGCTGCACCGCGAGGCCTACATCAAGATCTTCTCGCGGCTCGGCTTCGACTACCGCATCGTCTCCGCCGTCTCCGGCGCGATGGGCGGCTCGGCCTCCGAGGAGTTCCTCGCCCCCGCCGCGGCCGGTGAGGACACCTTCGTGGACTGCCCCGCGTGCGACTACGCGGCCAACACCGAGGCCGTCACCACCGTGGTGCCCCCGGTCGAGGGCGCCGCGCACCCGCCGCTGGAGGAGGTCGACACCCCCGACACCCCCACCATCGAGACCCTCGCGGCCCACCTCGGCGTGCCGGCCTCGGCCACCCTGAAGAACCTGCTCGTCAAGGTCGACGGCGAGATCGTCGCCGTCGGCGTCCCCGGCGACCGCGAGGTCGACCTCGGCAAGCTCGCCGAGCACCTCGCCCCCGCCGAGGTCGAACTCGTCACCGCCGAGGACTTCACCGGCCGCCCCGACCTCGTCCGCGGCTACGTCGGCCCGCAGGGCCTCACCGGGGTCCGCTACCTCGCCGACCCGCGCGTCGCGCTCGGCACGGCCTGGGTCACCGGCGCCAACAAGCCCGACACGCACGCCCGCAACGTCGTCTGCGGCCGCGACTTCGAGGTCGACGAGTACCTCGACGTCGTCACCGTCGAGCCCGGCGACCCCTGCCCGCGCTGCGGCGCCGGGCTCAAGCTGGACCGGGCCATCGAGATCGGCCACATCTTCCAGCTGGGCCGCAAGTACGCCGACGCCTTCGGGCTCGACGTCCTCGGCCAGAACGGCAAGCCGGCCCGGGTCACCATGGGCTCCTACGGCATCGGCGTCTCCCGCGCCGTCGCCGCGCTCGCCGAGCAGACCGCCGACGGCCAGGGCCTGTGCTGGCCGCGCGAGGTCGCCCCGGCGGACGTCCACGTGGTGGCGGCGGGCAAGGCGCTGCAGACGGAGCTGGCCCTCGAGGTCGCGGAGAAGCTGCACGCCGCCGGGGTCCGGGTCATCGTCGACGACCGTGCGGGCGTCTCGCCGGGTGTGAAGTTCACCGACGCGGAACTGCTCGGGGTGCCGACGATCCTCGTCGTGGGGCGGGGTGCGGCGGATGGGGTCGTCGAGGTGAAGGACCGCCGGACCGGGGAGCGGGAGGAGCTTTCGGTGGCGGAGGCGGTTTCCCGCGTTTCCGCGTAGCGGGTGCGGGTGGGTTGTGGTTGCGGCCGGTTGTTGTGTGCGGGTTGTTTGCGCCTGCGGCGGGCGGTTTCCCCGCCCGCCCTCCCGATTGCCCGGCGCGGTCAGTGCGGGCCTGCGCTCCATTCGTTTGTGGGTCGGTGCCGCGCCGGCGCACGTCCTCAACGCTCGCGGTTTACCCCAACATCATTCCGCGCCGGGTGCACCGCTCGTCGTTTCCGGGCGCACCCCGCCACACCCCCTCCGGTTTGTTGGGGCGCATGACGGCCGGAGGGGGGTGATGGGGTGCGCCCCTCCCCACACCGCTGGATGCTGCCCTCAGCGGGGGATGCCCCGGCCGCAGGTCGAGTGAAGGTGCGCGCACCAGTGGCGGGGGGCACTTCCCCCACAGGGGTGCCTGCGTACGGCAAGCGCCGGGATGGTGGGGCGCCCCTGGCCTCCGGCGAGCGGCCGTCCGTAACCGGGTTCGGTCTTGGGACCCCACTGACCGGGCCGGGTGGGGCCGGCCCCCCTCGCCGAAGGCTGAGGGAGGGCGCTAACGCGCACACGGGCGACGGGCTGCTCAGCAGGGCGATCAGCGCCCGCGTGCCCCGATAGCCCCGCCGGTCCGATCCGCTCCGTTCCCTTATGGAGGGCCTGACGGCCGCAGGGGTTCTGTAAGGCGTGTGCGGCAACCCCGGACCGCCCCCCTCCGGTTGTCGGTCGCCCAGCGATACGGAGGGGCGGGGGAGTTGGGGGCACCCCCGGCCGAAGGCAGCGCAGGCCGGTTGAGCTACAGCCAGGTCGCGAACTCCAGGTGGAGTTCGCCCGATTCGCGGTCGCCGACCGCCAGCGCCCACACGCCCGCCTCGACCGCGCGGAACAGGGCCCATCCGCGGACCCGGTCCCGGTCGACGTCGAGGGAGTCGGAGAGCTTCGCGACCCTGCGCCGGGCCGCGGACTGCGACCCGGGCGTGGCGACCAGCGTCTCGAGGCGGTCGCGGACGAGCCACGCCAGGTCGTACGCGGGCTCGCCCGCGACCGGTTTGGGGTCGATGGCCAGCCACGGCACGCGGTCCGCGGCGAGCACGTTGCCGTGGTGGTAGTCGCCGTGCAGCAGCACGGCCTCGCCGGGGGCGGTCGCGCACAGCTCGTCGCGGACCGCTAGGGCCTCGTCGACCAGGGCCCGGGCCTCGTCCGGGACGTACGGCTGCCCGCGCCGCTCCCGCAGTGCCGCCGCCAGGCGCGCCGTGTGCTCGGCGACGGACACGAACGGGTGCCCCTCGCCCGGGGGCACCCAGAGGCGCTGCAGGGTGGCGCACGCCTCGAGCATCGCCTTCTGCTCGGGCAGCGAGCGCAGCGACACGTCGCTGTGCAGGCGTTCCAACAGGAGTGCCCCCGCGTCGGGTTCGGCCCGCAGCAGGCGGACCGCGCCGCGGCCGTCCCAGCGGGCGAGCGCGGCGTGCTCGTGCCGGGTCTCGTCCGTGACGAGGCCGACCTTGAGGGTCGCGGGGGTGTCGTCGGCCTGCCGTACGAGGACGACCATGCTGATCTGGCCGCCGGGGGAGAGCACCCGCTCGGGCCGCAGCTCCCAGCGCGCGAGGAGGTCCGCGACGCGCTCGGGGAGGCCGGCGAGCCAGGCGCGGCCGGCCTCGCCCTCCCAGGCGCTGACCGTGCGGACCAGCCGCTCGGGCGGTTCCAGGTGCTGGGGCTGTGGTGCCGAGGCCATGCGTGGGTACGTCCCTCCGGGTGCTAAACCTTCTCCGCGGCCGTCCGCGTGCGTTCGGCCAGCCCCGGGAAGGCTACGCTCCCCCCGCGCCAGCGCACGGCGCGGACCGCCGCCTCACGCAGCGCGTCGGCCGCCTCGCGGCGCAGATCGGCGTCGGCGGCGCGCACGAGGTCCGCGTAGACCCCGGCGACCCGGTCCTCCAGTTCCGCGGCGAGCCGCACGGCCGCCGGACCGTCCGGCACCTCGAACGGCAAGGCGTACGCGGGCTCGGCGGCGACGGGTTCGCCGCCGAGGTCGCCGACGGTGCGGCGCAGCGCGTCGCGGCGGGCGCGGTGCGCGTCGTACGCCTGCTGGGCCTGCCCGCCCAGTTCGCCGCCGACGCGGGCGCCGACGATGCCGTAGCCGTACACCGCGGCGTGCTCGGCGGAGAGTGCGGCCTGGACGGCCTTGAGCAGCGCTTGCTGTGCCATGGGTCGGGTCAGTGCTCCTTGAGCAGCAGGACGTGCCCGGCGCCGCAGGCGGCCACCGAGGCGAGCAGGCGGGCGAGTTCGGGCGGCGCGTCCAGGAGCGCGGCGGCCCTGGCGTCGGCGAGCGTGCGCTCGGCCGCCGCCAGCGCGGACAGCGCATCCCCGGCCCGCGCGGGGACGGACGGCGGGGCCGACGGCGACGCCGAGAGCGACGGTTGCGACGACGAAGGCGCGGCGGACGGCGACGCGGCCCGTCCGGTCGTGGCGAACGCCTCGGCGTGGCCCGCCACTTCGGCCCGCAGCGGCCGCAGCCGCGTACCCAGGTCCGGGTGCGCCGCGAGCGTGGCGTCGTACCGCGCGAGCAGTGCCGCGCTGTCCCGGGCGGCCCGCCTGCGCAGCGCCACGCTCGCGTCGGCGGACGGCGAGCCCTTCGCGGAGGTCCCCTCCGGCCGTGTCCCGTCGGAGCATCCGCCGAGCAGTCCGGCCGCGGCCGGCAGGACGAGGGCGGCGCGGACCGCGCGCCGGCGGGGAATGTTGCTGAGCGGCACAGTGCCCCTTCCCGTGATCACCTGACGTGAGGGTACCCGCGCGGCGCCCGGCGGCCGTGACGGCGCCCTCCGCGGCGCCGAATCGTCGTTCCGGGACCTGAACCGATAGGCTTTGGCCCGACACGCGACCTTCCATCACAACAGCACACGCGGCCGAGGAGTCACCCGGATGAGCACCACCCAGAGCGAGAGGCTGCGCGCGCTGCTCGAGCCGCTCGTCGTGAAGACGGGGCTCGAACTGGAAGAGGTCAAGGTGACGGCCGCGGGCAGCCGCCGGCAGCTCCAGGTGATCGTGGACTCCGACGAGGGTGCCCCGCTGGACACGATCGCCGAGCTGAGCCGGGAGATCTCGCAGGTACTCGACGACGCCGACGCCATGGGCGGGGCGGCGTACCTGCTGGAGGTCTCCTCGCCGGGCCTGGACCGTCCGCTCACCGAGCCGCGTCACTTCCGGCGCAACGAGGGCCGGCTGGTCAAGTTGACGACGGCCGGCGGCGAGCAGTTGGTCGCGCGGATCCTCGCGGTGGACGAGGAAGGGCTCGACCTGGAGGTCCCGGGTGTCAAGGGACGCAAGCCCAAGCCCGCCCGTGTCGCCTTCGGCGAGATCGCCAAGGCGCGGGTGGAGATCGAATTCAGTCGCAAGGACCCGGCCGGTGCCGATACTGACGGCGACGAGAGCACTGAGGAGGCGTAGCCGTGGACATCGACATGAGTGCCCTGCGGGGTCTGGTCCGGGAGAAGGAGATCTCCTTCGACCTGCTGGTCGAGGCGATCGAGTCGGCGCTCCTCATCGCGTACCACCGCGAGCCGGGGAGCCGCCGCAACGCGCGTGTGCAGCTTGACCGTACGAACGGTCACGTCACCGTGTGGGCCAAGGAGGACCCGTCGGAGACCCCCGAGGGCTCCGAGCCCCGGGAGTTCGACGACACGCCCAGCGGCTTCGGGCGGATCGCCGCGACCACGGCCAAGCAGGTCATCCTGCAGCGGCTGCGGGACGCGGAGGAGGAGATCACCTTCGGCGAGTACGCCGGCCGCGAGGGCGACATCGTCACCGGTGTGGTCCAGCAGGGCAAGGACCCCAAGAACGTGCTGGTGGACATCGGCAAGCTCGAGGCGATCCTGCCCGTGCAGGAGCAGGTGCCGGGCGAGGACTACAAGCACGGCACGCGCCTGCGCTCGTACGTCGTCCGGGTGGCCAAGGGTGTGCGCGGCCCGTCCGTGACGCTCTCGCGCACCCACCCCAACCTGGTGAAGAAGCTCTTCGCGCTGGAGGTCCCGGAGATCGCGGACGGTTCCGTCGAGATCTCCGCGATCGCCCGCGAGGCCGGACACCGCACGAAGATCGCCGTCCGTTCCGGTCGTTCGGGGCTGAACGCCAAGGGCGCCTGCATCGGCCCGATGGGCGCCCGGGTGCGCGCCGTGATGGCCGAGCTGAACGGCGAGAAGATCGACATCGTCGACTGGTCGGACGACCCGGCGGAGATGGTCGCCAACGCCCTGTCACCCGCTCGGGTGAGCAAGGTGGAGATCGTCGACATGGGCGCCCGCTCCGCGCGGGTGACCGTGCCGGACTACCAGCTGTCGCTGGCGATCGGCAAGGAAGGGCAGAACGCCCGCCTGGCCGCACGGCTCACGGGCTGGCGGATCGACATCCGGCCCGACACCGAGCAGGTGGAGCAGTAGCACCCGCGGGTGACCGAGGAACAACCGTGCGTCGAATAACCCGGAGGGGTGAGGTCGGCGCGGGGAGGTAGACTAAGGATGTCTGGCCGGACGCATGGCCCAGCACGCCCGGAGCGCACGTGCATCGGGTGCAGGGAGCGAGCGGCCAAGCGCGATCTGCTGCGTGTGGCGGTGGTCGGGGAGTCATGTGTTCCCGATCTTCGCGGTACGCTGCCCGGTCGGGGTGCCTATGTGCACCCCGACACCGTCTGTCTCGACCTGGCGGTCCGCCGCCGGGCGTTTCCGCGGGCCTTCCGGGCCAGGGAAACGCTGGACACCGCGGATCTTCGCGGTTACGTCGAGCAGGCACACCGTGAGTAGGCAGGAAGACCGTGCGGGCGACCGTGCGGTCAGTACCCCGCGAGTTGGAAGTAGGTCGAGATTGCGATGAGCACTCGATGAGCACGCGATGAGTACGCCCATGAAGTAGCGACGGTCCGGCGGACGACCACCCCGGACCTCATGAAGGAGCGAAGTGGCTAAGGTCCGGGTATACGAACTCGCCAAGGAGTTCGGAGTTGAGAGCAAGGTCGTCATGGCCAAGCTCCAAGAACTTGGTGAATTCGTCCGTTCGGCGTCCTCGACGATCGAGGCGCCGGTTGTTCGCAAGCTGACTGACGCACTGCAGGGTTCCGGCGGCGGTTCCGCCTCGAAGCCCTCGGCTGCCAGGCCCGCGGCGCCGCGCAAGGCTGCGCCCGCAAAGCCGGCCACCCCCACTCCGGGTGCGCCGGCCCGTCCCGCTGCCCCGGCCCCGAAGCCGGCCACGGGATCTGCCCCCACTCCCAAGCCCGCCGGTGGCGCGCCCGCTCCGGGCCCGCGCCCGACCCCGGGTCCCAAGCCGGCCCCGGCCAAGCCCGCGCCGGTCACCCCGGTGCCGCAGGCGGAGTTCTCCGCCCCGCCGGCCCCCGCCCCGGCCCAGGAGCGCCCGGCTCAGGAGCGTCCGGCTCAGGAGCGTCCGGCCCAGGAGCGTCCGGCCCAGGCCGAGCGCCCCGCCGCCGGCCGTCCCGGTGCCCCGGGCCCGCGTCCCGGCGCGCGTCCGGCCGGTCCCGGCCAGCGCGACGGCGGCCGTGGCCAGGGTGGCCCCGGCGGTGCCCCGCGCCCCGGCGGCGAGCGTGCGCCCCGTCCCGGTGGTGACCGCGCGGCCCGTCCGGCCGGTCCCCGTCCGGGCAACAACCCCTTCACCTCCGGTTCCACCGGCATGCCGCGCCCGCAGGCGCCGCGTCCCGCCGGCGGCCCCGGTCAGTCCGGTCCGCGCCCCGGTGGCGCGCCGGGTGCGGCCGGTCCGCGTCCCGGTGGCGCTCCCCGTCCCGGCGGCGGCGCTCCCGGCGGTCCGCGTCCCACTCCGGGCGGCATGCCCCGTCCGCAGGGCGGCGGCCCCCGTCCGAACCCCGGCATGATGCCGCAGCGTCCCGCTGCCGGCGGTGCCCCGGGTCGTCCGGGTGGTCCCGGTCGTCCCGGCGGCGGCCCCGGCGCGCGTCCCGGCGGCGGTGCAGGCCGTCCCGGCGGCGGCGGTGGCTTCGCCGGTCGTCCCGGCGGCGGTGGCGGTGCAGGCCGTCCCGGTGGCGGCGGCGGCTTCGGCGGCCCGCGTCCCGGTGGCGGTGCCGGCGGTGGCGGCGGCGGTGGCTTCGCCGGTCGTCCCGGTGGCGGCGGCTTCGGCGGTCGTCCCGGTGGTCCGGGTGGACGCGGTGGCACACAGGGTGCCTTCGGCCGTGGCCCCGGTGGCCGTCCGGCCCGTGGCCGCAAGTCGAAGCGCGCGAAGCGCCAGGAGTACGAGGCCATGCAGGCCCCGTCCGTGGGCGGCGTGCTGCTGCCCCGCGGCAACGGCGACACCGTGCGCCTCTCCCGTGGCGCCTCGCTGACCGACTTCGCCGAGAAGATCGGCGCCAACCCGGCGTCGCTCGTCCAGGTGATGCTCAACCTCGGCGAGATGGTCACCGCGACCCAGTCCGTCTCCGACGACACGCTGCAGCTGCTCGCCGACGAGATGAACTACACCCTCCAGATCGTCAGCCCGGAGGAGGAGGACCGCGAGCTGCTCGAGTCCTTCGACATCGAGTTCGGCGAGAACGAGGGCGGCGAGGAAGCGCTCGTCGCGCGTCCGCCGGTCGTGACCGTCATGGGTCACGTCGACCACGGCAAGACCCGCCTCCTCGACGCGATCCGCAAGACCAACGTGGTCGCGGGCGAGGCCGGCGGCATCACCCAGCACATCGGTGCCTACCAGGTGGCCACCGAGGTCAACGGCGAGCACCGGGCCATCACCTTCATCGACACCCCCGGTCACGAGGCGTTCACCGCCATGCGTGCCCGTGGTGCCAAGTCCACCGACATCGCGATCCTCGTGGTGGCGGCGAACGACGGCGTCATGCCCCAGACGATCGAGGCGCTGAACCACGCCAAGGCGGCCGACGTGCCGATCGTGGTCGCGGTCAACAAGATCGACGTCGAGGGCGCCGACCCGACGAAGGTGCGCGGTCAGCTGACCGAGTTCGGCCTGGTGGCCGAGGAGTACGGCGGCGAGACGATGTTCGTCGACATCTCCGCCAAGCAGGGCCTGAACATCGACAGCCTCCTGGAGGCCGTCGTCCTGACCGCGGACGCCGCGCTCGACCTGCGCGCCAACCCGGAGCAGGACGCCCAGGGCATCGCGATCGAGGCCCACCTCGACCGCGGCCGCGGCGCCGTGGCGACCGTCCTGGTCCAGCGCGGCACCCTGCGGGTCGGCGACACCATGGTGGTCGGCGACGCGTACGGCCGTGTCCGGGCGATGCTCGACGACACCGGCAACACCGTCGACGAGGCGGGCCCCTCGACCCCGGTCCTGGTGCTCGGTCTGACGAACGTGCCGGGTGCCGGCGACAACTTCCTGGTGGTCGACGAGGACCGTACGGCCCGGCAGATCGCCGAGAAGCGTGCCGCCCGCGAGCGGAACGCGGCCTTCGCCAAGTCCCGCCGCCGGGTCAGCCTGGAGGACCTGGACAAGGTGCTCAAGGCCGGCGAGGTCCAGCAGCTCAACCTCATCATCAAGGGCGACGCGTCCGGTTCGGTCGAGGCCCTGGAGTCCTCGCTGCTCCAGCTCGACGTCGGCGAGGACGTGGACCTGCGCATCCTCCACCGGGGTGTCGGTGCGGTCACCGAGACCGACGTCACCCTGGCGGCGGGCTCCGACGCGATCATCATCGGCTTCAACGTGCGGGCCGAGGGCCGTGCCACGTCGCTGGCCGAGCGTGAGGGCGTCGACGTCCGCTACTACTCGGTGATCTACCAGGTCATCGACGAGATCGAGGCCGCGCTCAAGGGCATGCTCAAGCCCGAGTACGAGGAGGTGGAGCTCGGCACCGCCGAGATCCGCGAGGTCTTCCGCTCCTCCAAGCTCGGCAACATCGCCGGTGTGCTCATCCGCTCCGGCGAGGTCAAGCGCAACACCAAGGCGCGCCTGCTGCGCGACGGCAAGGTCGTCGCGGAGAACCTCAACATCGAGGGTCTGCGGCGCTTCAAGGACGACGTCACCGAGATTCGTGAAGGTTTCGAGGGCGGTATCAACCTCGGCAACTACAACGACATCAAGATCGACGATGTCATCGCGACCTACGAGATGCGCGAGAAGCCTCGCGTCTGATCGAGGTACACGTGACCGGGGCCGGTTGGCGGAGCGTAAATTCCGTCGATCGGCCCCGGCCGTTGCCTTTACTGTGGTGATTGCTGTTCACGGTGTTCGCACCGTTCACGACGAGGCCCCACAGGTCGGCTTGACCTGATGCCCATGTATGTAGGGACGCTGTCCTTCGACCTGCTTCTCGGCGACGTCCGCTCGCTGAAGGAGAAGCGGTCCGTCATCCGGCCGATCGTGGCCGAGCTCCACCGCAAGTTCGCGGTGAGCGTCGCCGAGGTCGACCACCACGACCTCTACCGCAGAGCCGAGATCGGCGTGGCGGTCGTGTCCGGGGACCCCGGGCACATCACGGACGTCCTCGGACGCTGCGAGCGCTGGATGGCCTCGCGTCCCGAGGTGGACCTGCTGTCGGCGCGGCAGCGGGTGCACGGGGACGACGACTGACACTCACGTACCGAAGCGTGATGAGAAGAGAGAAGAGCACGCATGACCGACACCGCGCGGGCGCGCAAGCTGGCGGACCGCATCCGGGTCGTGGTCGCGGAGACGCTCCAGAGGCGGATCAAGGACCCGCGGCTGGGCTATGTGACGATCACGGACACCCGGGTCACCGGTGACCTGCGGGAGGCGACCGTCTTCTACACGGTCTTCGGCGACGACGAGGAGCGGGCCGCCTCGGCGGCGGCGCTGGAGAGCGCCAAGGGCGTCCTCCGCTCGGAGGTCGGACGGCAGACCGGCGTGCGCTTCACGCCCACCCTGACGTTCGTCGCGGACGCGATCCCGGAGAACGCGCGCACGATCGAGGACCTGCTCGCCAAGGCCCGCGCGGCCGACGAGGAGGTCCGCAAGACCGCCACCGACGCCTCCTACGCCGGCGAAGCCGACCCCTACCGCAAGCCTGCGGAGGACGAGGACGAGGACCAGCACGAGGGCGACGACAAGGGCGACGCCGAGGGCGGCACCGAGGCGGAGGACGGCGCCCGATGAAGGACGGGCTTGTCATCGTCGACAAGCCGGGCGGGATGACCTCGCACGACGTCGTGGCCCGGCTGCGCAGGCTGGCCGGGACACGGCGCGTGGGGCACGCCGGCACGCTCGACCCCATGGCCACCGGCGTCCTCGTCATCGGCGTCGAGAAGGCCACCCGGCTGCTCGGGCACCTCGCGCTCACGCGCAAGGAGTACGAGGCGACCATCCGGCTCGGCCAGAGCACGATCACCGACGACGCGGAGGGCGAGGTCACGGCCTCGGTCTCCGCGGACGGGGTCACCCGCGAGGCCATCGACGCTGGCATCGTGCCGCTGACCGGGGACATCATGCAGGTGCCCTCCAAGGTGAGCGCGATCAAGGTCAACGGCGTCCGGTCGTACGCCCGCGTGCGTGGCGGCGAGGACTTCGAGCTTCCGGCGCGGCCGGTGACGGTGTCGGCGTTCGCGGTGCGGGACGTCCGGCACGTGCGGCACGACGGCGGTGACGTGGTCGACGTCGACGTCACCGTCGAGTGCTCCTCCGGCACGTACATCCGGGCTCTCGCCCGGGACCTGGGGGCCGGGCTGGGCGTCGGCGGCCACCTCACCGCGTTGCGGCGCACCCGCGTCGGGCCCTACGGGGCCGACCTCGCGCGCACGCTGGAGCAGCTCACGGAGGCGTTCGCGGTGCTGCCCATCGCGGAGGCCGCGGCGGCGGCGTTCCCCCGGTGGGACGTGGACGACCGCCAGGCGCGGCTGCTCGGCAACGGGGTGCGGCTGGACGCGCCCCCGTCGCTGGGGGCGGTGCCGACGGCGGTGTTCGGGCCGGAGGGGGAGTTTCTGGCGCTGGTGGAGGCGCGGGAGGGGCAGGCGAGGATTCTCGCCAACCTGGGCTGAGCGCGGGGTGCCCCTTGCGGCGCGTTGTTGTGTGCGGGTGCGTTGCGCCTGCGGCGGGCATCCCCCGCCCTCCCTCCCTCCCTCCCCCAGCCTTCGGCTGGGGGGACCCCCATGGGCGCACCCCGCCACACCCCCTCCCCTCGTACAGGCGACTAACGGCCGGAGCGGTCCGGTGTCGGCCGGTGTGGAGGCGGGCGCCCTCGGTGCGCGTATGACGGGCGGCGGCTTCGGTGGTTCGGCGATCGTGCTGGTGGAGGAGTCCGCGGCGGAGAAGACTGCCGAGGCGATCGTCGGCGCCTTCGCCACGGCCGGTCACCGCGAGCCGCGGGTCTTCACCGCGGTGCCGTCGGCGGGAGCCCGCCGGCTGGTGTAGGCGCACGACCGGGTCGACAGGGTGCGGTGCGGGTGTCCGTGTCCGGCTGTAGCGCCGTCTCGCGCCCTGCGGGCGCAAAGGCGCCGGCTGCGGAGGGGGAAGGGTGGGGGCGGGGCTTGCCTGCCGTGTGCGGGTCGTGGGCGGCTCGGTTCAGGCGCCGGAGCGGGTCGCCTTTCCTTTGGGCCTGGGTCTCGTTGCCGTCCGCGGGTGCAGATGGCCGGTTGCCACGCCTACTGCCGGTGGTGGGCGCACCCGCCGTAACCGGCGTCTGCGAGTGCTTCGAGGTGCTGTCGAGCGATCGGAACGACATCGGTGGTTGCCGCACGCGTCACTCGACGCCCACACCATCCGGCTCGATGCCGGCAAGTCGGCCGCGCCACCGGTGCGTGCACTCTTGCTCGGCCTTCGGCCGAAAGACCCCCCGCTGAGGGCAGTTCCCAGCGGTGCGGGGAGGGGAGCCCCCCTCACCACCCTCCGGCCGTTGTCGCCCGACGAAACGGAGGGGGCGGGGTCGTAGGGGTGGGCGTTCTGGACGCTGACGTGTATTTGTTGTGCGGCATCCGGGGCCCGACTTGGGCCGCCCGCCATGCACATAAATATGCGGTACAGAATGCCCAGCCCCGGAGGCCCCGCCCCCGGCCCACTACGCACGCGCGCAGGCCCGCACCAACCATCCGGGGCAATCGGGAGGGCGGGCGGGTGAACCCCCAACCGCAACCACGACGCACCCGCACCCAACAACCGGCCCGCACACACCCACCGGGCCCAACAGAACGCACCCCGGAGGGCTTCGCGGCGCAACCGTGAAGCGCGGGCCCTCCCCCCTGGCGGCCCGCGCTGCACGATCCCCCCTCCCCCCGTCCCTATCCACCCCGCAAGATCGATTCACTCCAACGGGCAGGCGCTCGGAGTGAAGAGAGGGAGCGCTTGGGGGCGCTTTCGACATGGGATCTGTTCTGTCGATCAACGGACGTCTACGGTCGAAACGGGCACTGTGGCGGGGAGGTGCGCAGATGGCGGTGCTGTCCGCCGATGTTGACAGGGCGCTGGTGCGCGTCCGTGACCTGGCCGGACGGCCGCGGGGGACGGGGTTCCTCGTCGAGGCGCGGGACGGGCGCGGGACGCTCGTGACGAGCCACGAGGCCGTGGACGGACTGGTGCGGCTCGTGCTGCACGCGCACGGGGAACAGACGACCCTCGTCGAGGCGCACGCGATCACACCGCTGCCGGAGCTGGGGCTCGCGCTCGTGGCGACGGAGGGGCTGGACGTACCGCCGTTGCCCGTGGCCGGGTTCGCGCGGACCGCGGGGCCCGGGAGGGCGGTGCGGTTGCGGGGCGCGGCCTGGGTGGAGGCCGCGATCGCGGGGACGGCGCCGGTGACGTACACCGCGACGGACCGCTTCCACCTGCTCGACGCGGCGTACGAGCTCGCCGGCGCGCGCGGGGACGACGAGCCGCTGCGCGCGGTCGCCTCGGGGGAGCCGGTGATCGACGCGGAGACCGGTGCCGTGCACGGTGTCGTCGTGACCGCGCTGCACGCGGGGCGTCGCGCGGGCGGATTCGCGGTGCCGCTGCGGGCGCCCGCGGAGGGCGGGGTGCTCGGGGAGGCGCTGGCGCGCAACGCGGCGACAGTGCCCGTGTACGGGCCGCACCTGAACATCGCCGGGGCGCTGCAGCTGACCGCGACCTCCGTCGCTTCCGCGGCCCGGCCGCGGGCCTGGCGAGAGGCCGTCGTACGCCCCGACACGGAGGCGGAGCTGGCGCGCTTCACGGGGGAGGGGTGCGCCTCCGTGCTCGGGCTGGTGGGCGCCCCCGGCAGTGGCCGTACGACCGAGCTGGAGGCGCTGGCCGCCCGGCGTGCCGCGGGCCCGGACCCGGCGCCCACGGTGTGGCTGAGGGGGGCCGAACTCCGCGCGGGGGACGCGGGGTTGAGGGAGGCCGTGGAGCGGGCGCTGGCCGCCGCGGGGCGCGTCGTGCACGCCGGGACGGCGCCGGATCGCGCACCGGCCGACGCGTCGCCCGATGCCGTCGCCCGCCTGGCGCGCGCCGTGGGGCGACCGCTGCTCGTCGTGCTGGACGCTCCCGAGGAGATGCCGCCGCTGCTCGCCCACGCGCTGCCCGAGTGGACGGCGCAGACGGCGCGTTGGCTGCGGTCGGCCGGGGTGCGGCTGATCGTGGCGTGCCGTCCCGAGTACTGGGAGCAGGCCGGCGTGCTCTTCCCGCCCGGTCTGCTCCACGACGCCGGCACCCCACCGGGCGCGCGGGCGCTGCCCGCGTGCCTCCGCCTCGGCGCCCTGCCGGAGGAGCCCGCGCGGCTCGTCCGGGAGCGTCACGGACTGCCCGCCGGCGCCCTCGCCGAGCAGGACGCGGCGCATCCGCTGGCGCTGCGGCTGCTGGCGGATGTCCGGGACGCCGGCGGCGGCCTCATGGGACGGCCTGGCCGGGCGGAGGTCTTCTCCGCCCACCTGGACCTGCTGTGTCTGCGGATCGCGGGCCGCATCGCGGCCGCCACGGCCCCCGCGCGGCCGACGGAGGTACGGCGGCTGGCCGCCCGGGTCGCGGGGCAGGCGCACGAGGCGGCCCGGCGCTGCCTGGGCCCCGGGCAGGGCGAACTGGACCGGGCGTCCTTCGAGGAGCTGTTCCCGTGGCGCGCCGGCTGGGCGGCGGCGGTGCTCACGGAGGGGCTCGTGGTGCCGGCCGGTGCCGGGTACCGCTTCGCGCACGAGGAGTTCGGGGACTGGCTGCAGGGCTGCCAACTCGACCTGGACGGGGCGCTGTACGCCCTCGTCCACCGCTGGTCGACCGGTGACCGGGACGGCTGTGCCGACGCCCCCGTACGGCTGCCCGCCCGGGCCGCGGCGCAGCCGCGGCACTGCGCCGTGCCGCCGGTGCCGCCCGCGCCGCCGCTCGCCCCGCCCTCCGCGCCGCGCTGCCTTCCCGTGCCGCGGCACCGCATCGGCCCCGTCGTGCAGGCGCTGCTGCTCACCGCGCGGCGCTCCGGGCCGGAGACCCTCGCGCGGCGGCTGCGGCAGCTGGTCCTCGTGCTCGACCGCGACGCCGCCGCGACCGTCCTGCTGGACGGGGTGCCCCGGCCGCGCGGTGAGGGCGACGGTGCGGGGCGGGCGGCCGCACGGCGCGCGGACGCGGTGTGGTGGGCGGCGCACCTGCTGGGCGAGACCCTGCTCGGGGTGCCGGACGCGACGCCGTACCGGGAGGTGCTGCGGCTGCTGGCGGAACGCGTCACCGCCCGCTCGATCGAGGCCGGGGGCTTCCACGAGGGCGCGGGGCTGGGGGAGTTCGGGCCGTGGTTCTGGCGGCGGCTGCGGCTCCCTCCGGAGGAGCGCCTGGCACTGCTGCGGCTCCTGCTGCCCGCCGACGGCCCGCCGCGCGCCGCGGACGGCACGCGGGAGCGGTTCCTGACGGCGGCCGGCGAGGTGCTGACCGGGGCGCCGCGGCCGTCGCTGCCCGCGCTGTGCGACTGGTTCACCGACGAACGGCTGCTGCAGTGCGGGCCCCGCGACCCCCGGCCGACGGTCGCCACCGCGGCGCAGGCCCTGCTCCACACCCACCGGCGGCAGGCCGTGGACGACCTCGCCGAGGCGCTGGCCGCCACGGACCACGCCCGCGCCCGGGAACTGCTGGCGGCCCTCGCCGAGGACGAACCGTCCGCCGTGTGCCGCGCCGTCGACCGCTGGGCCCACGACGACCGGCCGGAGCGGCACACCGCTGCGGCCACCTACGGTCTGCTGGCCGCCCCGCACGCCGTGCTCGCCGCCGACCGCGAGCTGCTGCGCTACGCGGCCCTGGCGATCCTGGCCAGACCGGCCGACCGCGCCCTGCACGGAGCCGCGCTCGGCCTCCTGGTGCGGGATCCGGCGACCCGTTCGCTCCATCTGCGCGCCGCCCTGGACGGCTTCGCGGCGGGCGATCCGCTGCTGCCGGCCGCGGCGCTCGCCGCGGCCCTGCCCACCCACCCGGAGCAGGTGCTCGCCGCCTTCCACTCCCGACTGCGCGAACCCGGCCCGGGTGTCGCGGAGGTCCTGCGCGAGCTGGCCGAGGTGTCCACCCCGGCGCTGTCCCGCCGGGCCGCCGCCCTGGTGTGGGACCACCTCGGCCACCGCCCGGAGGACGCCCCGCACGCGGCGGCCTACCTTGACCGCCGCCTGGAGCACGGTCCGGCCGCCCGCGCGGTGCTCCTCCCCCTGGTCACGGGCCTGCTGCGGGAGCATCCCCCGCAGGTGCGCAGGGTGCTGGCGCCCGTGCTGGCCGCTCCGGGCGGCCATGCCTCGCGCCCGCTGCGCCAAGAGCTGCTGGACGTACTGCTGGACCAGGAGCGCGACCCGGCCGTGCTGGACGCCCTCCTCACCGCGGCCGCCGACGGATGCGCCCGGCGGCCGGCCCCGGCGACCCGCGACCTGGTGCACCGGGTCGGCCTCCTGCTCTGCCGTACACCCGAGGGCGCGGCCCTCTTCGACCGGCGGCTGGTGCAGCTGGTGAGCGGCTCGCCCGGATTCGGCCGGCAGGTACGCGGGTGGCTGGCCGCCGACGGCCTCGACGTCGCAGGCCCCGGAGCGTGGGACGCGGTCATCGGCCCCAGCGCCCGGCGCATGTGCGACCAGCTCGCCCCCGCGGAAGCGGTGGGCCTGTGACCGGCGGCCCGCCGTCGCGGGCGATACGCCGCCGGAAGGGGCCGTGCGGGATCCGGAACGGCCCCGTCACCGGGGGCGCCGCGCCGGTGGGCTTCCCGGCATGGCAGGCTTGGACCTGCACATCGAAGAACCATCGGCGGTCGAGGAGCGGTCACTGTGCAGCGCTGGCGAGGCTTGGAGGACGTCCCCGAGGACTGGGGACGCAGCGTCGTCACCATCGGCTCGTACGACGGCGTCCACCGTGGGCACCAGCTGATCATCGGCAGGGCCGTGGAGCGCGCCCGCGAGCTGGGCGCCGCATCCGTCGTCGTCACCTTCGACCCGCACCCCAGCGAGGTCGTCCGCCCCGGCAGCCACCCGCCGCTGCTGGCGGCCCACCACCGCCGCGCCGAGCTGATGGCGGAGCTGGGCGTGGACGCCCTGCTGATCCTGCCGTTCACGACCGAGTTCTCGCAGCTCTCGCCGGGCGACTTCATCCGCACCGTGCTCGTCGACGCGCTCCACGCGCGGGCCGTCATCGAGGGCCCGAACTTCCGCTTCGGGCACAAGGCCGCCGGTGACGTGGAGTTCCTGTCCGCGATGGGACTCAAGTACGACTACGAGGTGGACGTCGTCGACCTCTACCTGACGGGCGAGGCGGGCGGCGGCCAGCCGTTCTCCTCCTCCATGACCCGCCGCCTGATCGCCGAGGGCGACGTGGCGGGCGCGCGCGAGATCCTCGGCCGGCCGCACCGGGTCGAGGGCGTGGTCGTCCGCGGGGCCCAGCGCGGGCGTGACCTCGGCTATCCGACGGCGAACGTCGAGACGCTGCCGCACACCGCGATCCCCGCCGACGGGGTCTACGCCGGCTGGCTGCACGTGGAGGGCGAGGCCATGCCCGCCGCGATCTCCGTCGGCACCAACCCCACCTTCGACGGGACCGCCCGCACCGTCGAGGCGTACGCCATCGACCGGGTCGGGCTGGACCTGTACGGGCTGCACGTCGCCGTCGACTTCCTCGCCTACCTGCGCGGCATGGAGAAGTTCGACACGATCGACGCGCTCCTGGAGCGGATGGCCGACGACGTCAAGCGCGCCCGGGAGCTCGTCGACGCCCACGACGCCACCGGCTGAGCCCGCACGGCCCGAGCGCCGCCGGCCGACCGGCGAAAGGGCCCGTCCCGCCACGATGGCGGGGCGGGCCCTTTCCGTCACTGCTGCTGGGTCCAGCCGGGCGGGACCTGCCCCGGCGCCTGGGGCTGCTGCCCGGGCTGCGCCTCCTGCGGGGGCGGCGGCTGCTGGGTCCAGCCCTGCGGCATGCCGCCCTGCGGCGGCGGGGGCGGCGGCGCCGGCTGCCCGTACGGCGGCTGCTGCGGCGGGTAGCCGCCCTGCTGCGGGGGCATCGGCTGCTGGGGCGGGTAAGGCTGCTGCCCCTGCTGCTGCGGGTAGCCGCCCTGCTGCTGCGGCATCTGCTGCTGGGGCGGGTAGACGCCCTGCGCCTGCTGGGCGCGGACGAAGTCCTCGGCGACCAGCGACGCCAGGTGGAAGTACGCCTCCCGGGTCTTCGGCCGCATCATGTCGAGGTCGACCTCGGCGCCCGCGGCCAGGTGCTCGTCGAAGGGCACGACGAGCACGCCGCGGCAGCGGGTCTCGAAGTGCGCGACGATGTCGTCCACCTTGATCATCTTCCCGGTCTCGCGGACCCCCGAGATCACCGTGAGGCTGCGCTGCACGAGGTCGGCGTAGCCGTGCGCACCGAGCCAGTCCAGGGTCGTGCTGGCGCTGCTGGCACCGTCCACCGACGGAGTCGAGACGATGATCAGCTGGTCGGCCAGGTCGAGCACGCCGCGCATGGCGCTGTAGAGCAGACCGGTGCCGGAGTCGGTGAGGATGATCGGGTACTGCTGGCCGAGCAGGGCCACCGCACGGCGGTAGTCCTCGTCGTTGAAGGTGGTGGAGACGGCCGGGTCCACGTCGTTGGCGATGATCTCCAGACCGGAGGGCGCCTGCGAGGTGAAGCGGCGGATGTCCATGTAGCTGTTGAGCTGCGGCAGCGCCTGGACGAGGTCCCGGATCGTCGCGCCGGTCTCCCTGCGCACGCGGCGGCCGAGGGTGCCGGCGTCCGGGTTGGCGTCGATGGCCAGGATCTTGTCCTGGCGCTCGGACGCGAGCGTGGCCCCCAGGGCGGTGGTGGTCGTCGTCTTGCCGACGCCGCCCTTGAGGCTGATCACCGCGATCCGGTAGCAGGAGAGCACCGGGGTGCGGATCAGCTCCAGCTTGCGCTGGCGCTCCTGCTCCTCCTTCTTGGCGCCGATCTTGAACCGCGAGGGCTGGTTGTTGTTCTTGCGCGCCTTCGGCTGCTGGCGCAGCAGCCGGTCCGAGGACAGCTCCACGGCCGCGTTGTAGCCGAGCGGGGCGCCGTGCATGACGCGCTGCTGCTGCTCCGGACCGGGGCCGCCCCAGCCGGCGGCCGTGCGCGGGTCCACCGGCGGGGTGGGCTGCTGCTGTTGCTGGGGCGGGACCGGCGGCTGGTGGTGGGGCTGAGGTTGCGGCTGCACCGGCGGCTGCGGCTGGGGCTGGGGCGGCTGGGGCTGGGCGTACGGGCCGGGCCCGGGCTGCGGGTAGCCGTAACCGTGCGGCGGGGCCGGGGGGTTCGCACCGTCGGCGTACGGCGGCATCGGCTGCTGCCCCTGCTGCGGGTAAGGACCGGGCGCGGGAGCCGGGGGCTGGTGCGGGCCCGGCTGCCCGTACGGCGGCATGGGCGGCTGGGGCTGGGGCTGCGGCGGTTGCGGCTGGGCGTGCGGGCCGGGTCCGGGCTGCGGGTAGCCGTATCCCTGCTGCGGGTACGGCGGTTGGGGCTGCGGCTGGGGAGGCTGCTGCGCGTTGGGGTCGCCCCAGGGTGCGCCCTGGTGCGGCGGCTGGGGGTAGCCGTAACCGTGCGGCGGCGGGGCCTGCTGGGGGTAGCCGTAACCGTACGGCTGCTGCGGTGCGGGCGTGCTGGGGTCGCCCCACGGCGCGCCCTGGTGCGGCGGCTGCGGGTAGCCGTACCCCTGCTGCGGCGCCTCCTGCGGGGTGGCCGGCTGGTACTCCGGCGGCAGCGGCGGCACCTGGGACTGCGGTGCCGGGGCGGGCGGTGCCGGGGTGGGCGGTGCCGGGGTGACGGGCGGCTGGGCCTGGGCCTGCTGCTCAGGGCCGGCCGCGGCCTCCACCTCGGGCGTCGGCTCGGGTCGGGGCGCGGGGTCCGGCTCCGCGGGAGCGGGCGTCGCCTCGGCCGCGACCGGGGCGGGCTCCTGCGCCGACTGCGCTTCCTGCGGCCGCGGTTCCTCGGTCCGGGCGGGCCCGGGGTCGGCGAAGACCGCCGCCGCGGCGGCCTCACGGGCGGTGTCGGGGACCACCGGCGCCGGCTGCGGTTCCGCGGGTGCCGGCGTGGGCGCGGGTGCGGGCGGCTGCTCGGGGTGCTGCGGCTCCTGCGGCGACGCCGCTTCGGCCGCGACCACCACCGGAGGCGCCACCGGCGGTTCGACCGGCGGGCCCACCGGGGGACCGACGGGCGGCGGCGGGCTCACCGGAGGGCCCGGGGCAGGGGGAGGCGGCGTGCTCCCTCCCGCTTGCTGCGTGTACCAGGACGGCGGCGCGTAGTCGATCTGGAACTCGCCCGTGAGGTCCGCGTCGGACTGATCCCCGTCCGGGACGGCCCCGCCCGTGCGGATGTCGTCCTGATCGCTGCTCACTGTGCCTCCTGGTCAACTGATGTACGCGCCCGGTCCGTCGGAGCGGACGCGATTCCCCCGTCTCCGAGTTCCCACGGCACGGCCGCGGCAACTCCGGAAGAGCCTAATCACCCGGCCCGCGGGTAGGGCAAGCGCCGCGGGCATCACGGCAGGCACGCCGTCGTCATGCCCCATTTGCCCCCTACGAGGGCGGCACCGTCGGCGAGTTGACGCGACCGCTGCGGATCCAGGGACCCCTGTGCCCCATGCCCCGTGCCGCGGCCCGGAAACCGCCGCGGCACGAGAGCGTCCCGAACGTCCCGACCATTCGCCCCGGGATCAGTCCACGCGCCGGGCCGGGCCGAGCAGGCCGGACTCCGCGTCGGTGGGCTGCGTCATGACGAACTGCCGGTGCCTGCGCGTGCACCACATCGTCACGTTGTCGCCGAGCGTCGGCAGCGCGGTCACGTCGGCCTCCGAGAGCCCCATGATCTGGCCGATGACCTCGGCCTCCTGGGGCGAGACCCGCTGCAGCCCGACCACGTCGGCGCCGGCGAGCAACCGCGGGGCCGACGGCCCGAGGTACGGCAGCAGCGTCATGACCGACTGCCAGGACTGCGCCGCCACCCGGCTGCGCGGCGGACGGGCGCCGCAGTCACGGACGATGACGACGGGGCTGTGCACCGAGGGGCCCTGCGGGGCGATCCGCCCCACCTCGTGCACCGTCACGCACTGCTGGCCGCCGCCCGCCGCCTGCGCCATCGGCGCCCACGACTGGGGACGGGCGGTCTCCACCGCGACCCGTGCGCCGGTCGCGGCCGCGCGCAGCGACAGCACCTGCGCCAGCCACATGCTGCCGACCAGCACCACGTCGAGCCGGGCCGGGCGGCTCAGCGCCAGCACGGCGGGCCCGCCGGCGGCGTCGATCCCGATGACGACACCGTCGTCACCGATCGGCAGGGACAGCCCGGCGAGTTGTCCGGGAGCCAGGGTGTGGCGCTCGCGGCGCGGCCCGAGCAGCCCGAACGCGGCACGCAGCGTGCGCCGTCCGGCGCCGGCGAGCGAGGAGCCGCGCGGGTCGGAGCCCTGCGGCAGGTGGGAGGGGCGCGGTTCGGCGCCGGCGGGGAAGCCGGAGCCCGCACCGGGGCGCTGGCCGCCGAAGGCGGGAACGGTCGGAGCCGACATCAGCGGGTACCTCCCAGGGGCAGCGTGGCGAGGACGCCGGGTATCTGCTCGCGGTCCAGCCGCACCAGGCTCAGCCGGGACGCGTGCGCGTTGTCCTCCAACTGACGTCGCGCCTCGACCAGTTCGTTCTCACTGCGGCCGGTCAGCCGTACGTACCCCGACAGCAGCGTGGCCCGGCTGCCGCCCGGTGCCAGGACCAGCGAGAAGGTGCTGGCCAGCGCGGGGGAGGAGGTCAGCAGGCCGACCAGGTCGGGCAGCGCGGTGGCGCCGGAGCCCAACTGCGGCCAGCGGCCGACCCAGTAGGTGGAGTGCCAGCGGTCGTCGCACCGCCACGCCCGCGCGCTCTCCGAGGTGCGGCGCGCCTGGCGGCTGCCGTCGAGGGCGGCACCGCCCGTCGTGGCGAGCGGGTTCACACAACTCGACGTCGCCACGGCGGCGACGATCTCGGGCTCGGACAGCACCCGGGCCTCGAGGCCGGTGCCCACCAGCCGGCTCACCAGGTGGTCGGCGGCCCTCAGCAGGGCGCGCCGCGCCCCGGCCATGCCGCCGCCGCGCGCCTGGACCGCCTCCGGGCACAGTTCGGGGTCGAGCTTGATCGCGATCCAGGTGAGCCGCAGCCCCGGCGTCCGGCTCTGCGCCTGCAGCGGCGCGTAGGAGCGCGCGGCCACCGCCTGCGGGGGCAGGTGCGGGGCGGGTGCGGGCTGGGTGTGCTGGACGACCTGGACCGACGCGAGCCGGATGTCGTCCACCGTCAGCAGGCCGTTCAGCAGGTCCAGGGGGAGCGAGCGGACGCCGCGGGCCGGCCGCAGCGGCTCGTCGACCGCCTGCACCTGGACGACCGCGGTCAGGAAGGTGCCGTCGCCGATCATGCCGATCTCGCGCTGCTCGCGCTCGTCGGTGTACCCGTAGGTGCGAAGTGCCGGATCGCACTCCACGGCCGGCACAAAACCGGGGTCGGTCCCCTGCGGGACGCCGACGGCGTTGCGCCGCTGACGGGCCTTCAGCGCGCGGGCGGCGGACATCCACTCCGGCATCGGGCGGCCGCGCCGGCGCAGCAGGCCGAACAGCACGAGCGGCAGTGCGATGACCGCGGCCACGACCGGCCCGGCCACCTCGTGGATCAGCCAGCCGCCCAGCAGCAGTGCGAGTGCCAGCTCGATCAGTACGAGCTGCTGCACCCGCACCGGGCCTATGCTCCCCGGCCTGCGGGTCATCACCGGCGCCGCGGCCCCGGCCCGCGCCGCGGGGGCGCCGCCCGGGGCGTCCCCGGGGGGCCCGTTGTGCTGCTGCGCTGGTTCGTCGCCCGGACTGCGCCGGGACCTGGTCGCCGTGGTCATCCCCCGTACAACCCTTCTGCTCCTGCCGGTACCTGTGCCGCGTGGGCGGCGTCCCGCGCCGACCGGCGCTCGCTGGCGTCCGCTCGCCCGGCCGGCGCGGGACGCTCAGGGTGCCGCTGGCGGGCCGATCGCGCTACCCCGTACCGTACGGTGCGATCGTCACACGGCATAGTAGGGGTCCCCCTCGCCACAGCCGCCACGCAGCGGACGGACGGGTCCGGGGAGCGCCGTAACAAGCATCGACATACGGGGAGTTGACGCAGGGATGGCGACACGTAGGGATGAGCTGAACGCCTACTCGTTCGCGCGCAGGCGCACGGTGGCCGCGTTCCTCCAGCCCTCCCCGCACGGTTCGGAGGAGGCCGCGCCGCGTCCGCTCAAGACCGTCGCCCCGAGCCTCGTCGTGGGCCTGCTGGTCGTCGTGGGCTTCGGATTCTGGGGCATATTGAAGCCTGCCGCGCCCAAGGGCTGGGACACCCCCGCCCAGAAGGTCATCGTCGGCGACGAGTCCACCACGCGGTACGTCGTGCTGAGGACCAACGGCGAGGCCCAGCTGCACCCCGTGCTCAACCTCGCCTCCGCCCGACTGCTGCTCGACCCCGAGAAGTTCGAGGTCATCAAGGTCAAGGAGTCGGTGCTCGACAACAGCGGCATGACGCTGGGCACCACCATCGGCATCCCCTACGCCCCGGACCGGCTGCCCGGTCAGGCCGACGCGGGCAAGCCCAAGACGTGGGCGCTGTGCGAGACCCCGGGCGGCGGCACGGACCGTTCGGCGCAGCGCGCGGTCCTCGTCGTCAACCAGCAGAAGCCCAAGGAGGCGGCCCTCGTCGGCGGCGGGAACCGGCTCCGCGACGACGAGGCCATGTACATCGAGGTGCCGGGCGGCGCCCAGTACCTGGTGACGGACCGGGGCTTCACCTACCTGCTCGGCGGCCCCGGCTGGAAGCAGCAGCCGGACGTGGTCAACACCCTGCGCCAGGTCATCTTCGGCGCCTCCGCCCAGCCGCAGAAGGTCGACGCCGACTTCCTGTCGACCCTCAACAACGTGCCGGGCGCCGGCATCTCCTTCCCGACGGTCGACGGCATGGGCGAGGCGTCCACCGCCCCGGGGCTGAGCCCCGAGCACGCCAAGGTCGGCCTGGTGCTGAAGGCCAACAACGACCAGTACGTGGTGCAGCGGGACCGGGTCGTCCGCGTCACCGACTTCATGGCGAAGCTGCTGCTGAACAGCCCTCAGGCGAGCTCCCTGTACGACGGGTCGCCGGAGGCCGTCTCCGTCAACGTGGGCGAAGTCACCTCGGCCCGGGCGAGCGAGACCTTCATGGACGAGCTCGGCTGGCCCGAGAAGGCGGTCACGCAGGCCAACACCCAGGACGAGAAGGACGGCCGCAGGGTCGCCTGCAGCGTGTACAGCGGTGTCGACGACAAGCTCACCAAGATGCCGGCGATGACCATGTGGGCAGGGAGGAAGTTCCCCCGGGACGTGGCGCAGAGCGGTACGAACACCTACGTCTCGCCAGGTAGCGGCATCTTCTACAAGGCGTACGACGGTACCGACAAGCGCATCGGGTCCATCTTCCTGGTCACCGACACCGGCCTGCGCTACTCGGTGCCGACGACCGGCGACAGCGACAGCGGCGGCGCCGCGAAGCAGGACGACGAGGTCGGCGTCGTGCAGACCAAGCTCGGCTACGCGAAGAACTCCCCGGTGCCGGTACCGCGGATCTGGTCGGACCTCCTCGCGAGCGGGCCGACGCTCGACGTGAACGCGGCGAAGCAGGCTCAGGGCTCCTGAACTGGCATTTCGGCGGACGTTCACGGGTATTGATTGACTATTGGACAATCCATTGGCCAAGCCATCAACACCCGTGGCACCGTGAGGGTTTGGTGATGAAGGTCAGGATCCCGATACGGAACCGGGTATCTGTTCGCCTTGTCACTGCTATTGGCTAGAGTTGAAGAGCGGCGACATCTTCCGATGTACGTCGAATCCGATCTTCTACGTCTCATGGGGGACGCGACACATGGCTGGACAGCAGTTCACCATGACCGAGGAGGAGATGGTTGCGTTCAGCAACCGCATCTCCACGGTCAACTCCTCGATCCAGGGCGAGATCCGCCGCCTCCAGACCGTGATCGACACGATTACCTCCGGGTGGAAGGGCTCCGCCGCGACGGCGTACAACAACCTGCAGTCGCAGGTGAACCAGGACGCCAACAAGATCAACCAGATCCTGGGCGACATCAAGGAAGCCGTGGACGCGAGCACCAAGAACTACTCCGCCTCGGAAGAGGAGCAGCGCGCGTCCATCCAGGGCATCTCGGCGCAGGGTGGCAACCCGTTCGGATGACCGTCCCCGCGCGGTGACCTGACGCCGCGCCGGCCGGATCACGCGTCCGAATCCAACATCTGAGGAGACATCACATGTCCGGGCAGATCCTGGTCAACTTCCAGACCATCTCCCAGGCCGCGACCGACGTGCGGACGACGGCCAACAACATCAAGCGCCAGCTGGACGACCTCGAGGCCGGCGTGAAGAAGATCGCGACGACGTGGGAAGGCTCCGCGCAGGAGGCCTACCGCGCCAAGCAGACCGAGTGGGACCAGCGCGCCGCGTCCATGCACCAGACGCTGGAGGCCATCGCCCGTGCCCTCGACACGGCCGCGCAGAACTACCAGGCCACCGAGAACAAGAACCGGCAGATCTGGGGCTGACTGCGCGCCTGGCCGCGTAGTACGTGATGAGGGCGGGCGTGTACGGAAGACGTACGTGCTCGCCCTCGTCGGCGGTTTGACCACGAACCGCACACAACGGGAGGACGGAACACCAGTGGGATCGCACGCCGTGAGGCGCTCCGCCGCAATCGCCGCAGCAGCGGCGCTCGCCGCCCTCGGCCTGCCGGCCTCCGGTGCCGCCCATGCACCGGCCGTCGGTGACGTACGCACGGTCCTCGCCGACGACGGCGACTCCGAGCGCTTCCAGATCGACGACACCCAGTGCTCCTTCCCGTCCGACGTGATCAAGGGCAGGCCCTGGTCGCTGCAGCGCATCGTCCTGGACCAGTTGTGGAAGGACACCCAGGGCCTCGGGGTGGTCGTCGCTGTCATCGACACGGGCGTCGACAAGGGCAACAGGCAGCTCGCCACCGCCATCAAGTTCGGCGGCGGCGAGGACCTGATCGACGACAAGGGCGACGGCACCAAGGACCCGGTCGGCCACGGCACCAAGGTCGCCGGCATCATCGCCGCCCGGCCCGCCAAGGACACCGGCTTCGTCGGCATCGCCCCGCGCGCCTCGATCCTCGCCATCCGCCAGAACGACAACCAGGGCGGCGGCACGGTCAGGACCATGGTCAAGGCGATCAGGCACGCCGCGGACCAGGGCGCCAAGGTCATCAACATCTCGCAGGACACCGCCACCGCGATGCCGCCCGACTCGGCACTGGAGCAGGCCGTCGAGTACGCCAAGGAGCGCGACGCCCTGATCGTCGCCTCCGCGGGCAACGACGGCGCGAGCGGCGAGGTCAAGCTGACCTACCCCGCCTCCTACGACGGCGTCCTCGCGGTCGGCGCCTCCGACCGCGACAACGCCCGCGCCAACTTCTCGCAGCCCGGCCCGTTCGTGGGCGTCGCCGCTCCCGGCGTCGACATGGTCTCCACCGTCCCCTTCGGCGGCCACTGCATCGACCAGGGCACCAGTTTCTCCGCGCCGTACGTCGCCGGCGTCGCGGCCCTCATCCGGGCCAAGCACCCCGACTGGACGTACCGCCAGGTCATCACCCAGATCGAGCAGACCGCGGACCGCGGCAAGCCGGGCCGCGACGACTTCGTCGGCTGGGGCGTCATCGATCCCGTGGCCGCCGTCAACGACGACGCCACCACCCCGAAGGACGCCCCGACGCCGGACCCCGTGGTCAACGCCGGGGCCCGCGAGAAGATCGAGGCGGCGACCGTCATTCTCGGCGAGAGCCCCAAGGAACGCACCGAGCGCTACGCGGTCTACACGGTCGGCGGCGCCGCGGGCGGTGTCGCGCTGCTGGTGGGCGGCGGCGTGGTGCTGGGCGACTGGCGTCGCAAGCGAGGGATCAACACATGAGTAGGAACGGGGAAGCGACACGATGAGTGACCAGTACAAGGTCGATCTGAGTGAGCTAGAGGACACGATCACCAAGCTCAACGGCGTCATCAGCCAACTGGGTGTGGCCAACGTCTGTGCCAAGAACGACACCTACCTCCCTCCCGGAGCGCTCGGCGCCGGATTCGAAGAGGCAGAGCAACTGACGCGTGCGCACGAGGGCATGAAGACGCACATCGAGGCGGTCGTCGCCTACATCCACGATGTCATGAACGATTTCGGCGGCAAGACGAAGAAGGTCCACGGACACTATTCGGACGCCGAATACGACGCGCAGGGCGGCATGTCCGGATCAGGTCAGTGAACGGGACCATGGGCGTGGACGGGACCGCAGCAGTGAGGGCAGTGAGGAACGTCGTGCCGGTCGCCAAGGGGGTAACGCATCATGACTGACAACGAGGGGACGTACTACGAGTACAACGCCCCGACCCAGTGCTACGCCGGTGAGCACACCACCGACTTCGCCGGCGGCAAGAACATGGACCAGATGAAGGGCATGCTCGCCAACGCCGACCATGCCGAGGTCGAGTCCTGCGCCAAGGGCTGGATGCAGGTGCACGATCAGCTGGTCGTGGGTTCGGGCAGTGCCAAGTCGGTGTTCGACGCGGCGGTCGAGCACATCACCCAGCACTGGGACGGTGCGGCGGCCGAGGGCTTCAAGGCCCAGGCCAAGGTCATCACCAAGATGATCAGCGATTGCTCGACGTACGCGCGGTACACGTCGCAGGCGATGACCAACGCGGCGTCTGTCCTGAAGACGATCAAGCCGCAGGTCGACGCGATGGAGAAGCCGGGCACCATGTCCAGCTTCGGAGACGCCCTCGGCGACGGGTTCGACCGCAGCGACGCGCAGCTTCACTCCGACCTCGGCAACGGGATGGGCACGCAGTCCGCGCTCGACAAGAACCGCGGCTCGCTGTCGGCGGGCAAGGAAGCACAGCTCGAGATGGCTGTGAAGATGGAGCAGCTCGGCGCGGGCTACAACGCGCAGTCCATGTCGATGGGGTCGTGGACGAAGAAGCCGATGCCCAAGCGATACGACGAGGGGGACGACTACCCGGGAGACCCGGGCGGCGTCGCGCCCGTACCCATGCCGATCCCCTCCGAGGTCGGCAGCCCCCGGCCCGGTGACCCCGGCCGAGGCAGGACGGGGGGCACCACCGGCACCCTCACACCGTCGCGCGAGGTGAAGTCGCCCCGTGAATCCGGCATCACCGGCGGTGTACAGAAGCCGGTGGCCAGTACCAAGCCGCAGGTGGGTACGGCGATCGACGGCATCGCCGGAGGCACGACCGGCGCCGGCGGGTACGCCGGCGGGACCGCGGGCGCCGGAGGCGGAGTCGGCGGAGCCGGTGGCGTGGGTGCCGGTGGCTCGGCCGGCGCGGGCGCGGGCGCGGGTGTTCCGGGTGCCCTGGGCGGTCTCGGCGGACGTGGCGGCATGGCGGGTGGTGCGGGAGCGGCGGGAGCCGGTCGCGGTGGCGCTGCGGGCCGCGGCGGTATGCCCGGCGCCGGTGGCGCCGGCGCGGGTGCGGGCGGCAGGGGCGGCGCGGCCGCCGGTCGAGGCGGCAGCCTCGCCCGCCGTGGCGGCGGCGTCGTCGGTGCGGCCAAGGGCACCGGTTCGGGCACCCGCGGTACGCCGGGGGGTTCGGGCCTGCACAGGAGCCGTGGCGCGGCGGGTGCCGGCAGCGGCGGCAACGCCGGCAGGGGCGCGAACCGCATGATGGGTCGCGGCCAGACCGACCGTACGGAAGAGGAAGAGCGGCGCGAGGGCGAGCGTCCCGACTACCTGGTCGAGGACGAGGAGACCTGGACGCCCGAGCGCAACAACGCTCCTCGGGTCATCGAGTAGCGGCAACCCGGGAGCATGTAGAACAGTGTGGGGGCTCGGCCGGCGAAGCCGTGGCCCCCACAGTGCCTGAGAGAGGACAAAGGATGGCCTTCACACGGACGCTGCGCTCAGCGGGCGGCGTTGTGCTCGCGGGTGCGCTGGTCTTCGCCGCCGCACCGGCCGCTTCGGCGGACCAGACGAGAGAAGACCAGTGGCCGCTGGAGGCCTTCGACGCCGCATCCATCTGGAAGATCTCCAAGGGCAAGGGCGTCACCGTCGCCGTCATCGACTCCGGTGTCAACGCCGGTCACGTCGACCTCAAGGGCAACGTGGTCGAAGGCAAGGACTTCATCGACGGTGGCTCCACCGCTCCTGAGGCCGGCGACGACCACGGCACCGCGATGGCCTCGATCATCGCGGCCCATGGCCACGGACCGGGAGGGGCCGACGGCGTCATGGGACTCGCTCCGGATGCCAAGATCCTCGACATCCGCGACGACGGACACCACGACGACGGATTCGCCGAGTCGATCCGGTATGCCGTTGACCACGGGGCCTCCGTCATCAACGTCTCGTCCGGAGGAGCGGTCAAGGTCGACGCGGAGGCGGAAGCCGTCGCCTACGCGCTCAAGAAGAACGTCGTCGTGGTTGCGGCCTCGGGCAACGAGGGTTCCGAGGTGCGCTATCCGGCGGGACACCCGGGGGCCATCGCGGTGGGGGCGGTGAAGAACAACACCGAAATCTGGGAGGGGTCCAACCACGGTCCCCAGTTGCTGCTCTCGGGCCCTGGAACATTCATCGTGAGCGCCGGGGGCAAGGACAACGCGGCCTATCGCTCCGGCACCGGGACTTCGGACGCGAGCGCGTTCGTGGCCGCTGCGGCGGCCCTCCTGCGGGCCAAGTTCCCGGACCTGACCGCGGGACAGATCGTCAACCGCCTGACCAAGTCCGCCGGTCTCCCCTCGTCGGAGAAGGGTGCCTCCCTCCCGGACGAGCACTATGGCTACGGCTTCATCCAGCCGCTGGCCGCCCTCACCCGGGACATCTCCGCCGGGCCCACCTACGGACCCCTCAAGGTTCCTGAGTCGCTGCAGGCCGGGCAGAGCGACGACGGCCAGGGCACCACGGACGACCCCTCCGCCTCCGCCCCCGACGCCACCGCCGGCGGTATGAGCGACGACGAGCAGGCCGCCGCCGACCGCAAGCAGGTCATCGCGCTCGGCGTGATCGGCGTGGTGGGTCTGCTGGTGCTCGCGCTCGTCGTCTTCCTGATCGTGAAGCTGGCGCGCCGCAACAAGGGCAACCGTGGCGGCCCGGGCGGGCCCGGGGGGCCTTCCGGCTGGGGCGGTGACGGGCAGCCGCAGTACGGGCGGACGCCGCACCAGCCGCAGTACCAGCAGGGCGGCAACCCCTATCAGCAGCAGTCGCAGGCGCCGGGGCGGTGGCCGAACCAGTAGTCGACGTGGGGGCCGGACGGCGCGGACTGCCGACCGGCCCCCACTCCGCTGAACCGCGTTCCGTGCGAACGGACCCCCACGGCCGTCAGGAGAGCTTCGCCGGGGTGCCGCACCCGTGGCGGGCGGCCGACCGCTCGGCGAAGCGCCGCAGATCGGCCCGCTCGGACGCCGTGAGCGGGGCCTTGGCGAAGTCCCGGTTGCTCCCGTCGACGGCCGACGCCTGGTAGTAGCCGATACCGAGGGCCCCTGGCAGTCGGCCGATGTCCACGGGCCTGTCGTGGCCTCCGTACCTTCCTGCGGCGACGGCTTGCGAGTTGTCGTTGAAGGGACCGTACGCCGCTCCCAGTTGCAGGTGTCCGGCGAGCACGCACTCCTCCACCGGTGCGGCCTCGGCGGGTGTCTCGCGCACCTCGGTCGCGGAGATCAGCCCCTTGCAGGTGCCCGGCACGGTGGTGGCGGCGGCCTCCGGGGCGGTCAGCCTGTCCGCGTCCCCCGGCTTCGCCGCGCACCCGGTGCTCTCCGCGGCGCGTTGTGCCGTCGCCGTCACGGCGCGGGCGAGGGCGAGGCGCGACGTGGTGTGCCGCGGCCCGCCCTCATCCGCTGCGCGGCGCGGATCCGACCTGATCACTCAGCCGTCGACGCTCGCAGACCAGGGGCCCTCGGGACCGCGGAAGCCGGCTTCCGCCGCCACCCGGAGGCGCCGGTCCTCACGACCCGCCGCCCTGCTTGCCGGTCCCCGTGCAGCCGAGTACGTCCTGCGCGGCGTGGCGCGCCGCGGCGATCGTGAGGTCGCGGAATCCGTCCCGCTGCGAGCCGGCGACGTCGTCGTCGGCCTGTACGTAGCCCGCGGTCACCCAGGCGATGGCGTCCTTGTCGCCGTCGTGCGGGCACGGCGCGAACAGCGCCCCGCTGCGGTCCCCGACGTACCCTTCGGCCCCGTCCGCCGACAGCGGGGACCGCCCCTTGGCATGGGCCTGCTTCTCGATGGTCGCCCGGGTGAATGTGCCGCCCGCGCTGAGGTCGAACTTGACCTGCACGGAAACGCCGCCGGCCCGCAGGAAGCAGTAGCCGGACTCCGCACCCGGCCTGCTGAATTCCCGGACCTCCTCCGTGTAGGCGGCGCCCTCGGAAGGGAGCACCGCCGCGGCCAGGGACCCCGGGAGCGAACCGTCGCACACCGTGGACGGCACCGCCACGGTGCCCTGCTCGGTGCCGCGGACCGCCCACCAGCCGATCCCCGCGGCCAGGAGTGCGACGGCCGCGGCCGCCGCCCACCACCGTCCGCGACGACCGGAAGCGCGGTCCACGGCCGCGGTGCCGTCCAGCGTGTCAGTCATGGTGTGAACCTCTGCATCTCTCGACCCGGGGCCGCGGTCGCGTCCCGGGAAGTGGCGGAAGACAGGATCGAAGACAGGACCTACAGGCCCCTCGCGCGGTTCCGGCCGTCGCCGTAGTCCAGGTTGGCCTGGTGGTACACCGCGTCGCCGAGATCGGTGATCTGCCCTTCCGTGAGGCCGGCCTCCCGGCCGGCGGTCGCGGTCGCGTCCTTGATCGCCTGGGCTCCGGTCTCGCGCTTGGACTCCAGTTCGTGGCGCGCCTCGTCGCCCGCCTCGTCGCCGGAGTCGCGCGTGTAGTGCTCGACGACCGCCGCCTGGATGTCCTCCACCACCCAGCCGACCGCGTCCCCCGCGACGGGGATCTTGCTCGTGCCCATCCCCACGACCCGGCCGACCCACTTGTCCCCGGTCTCCAGGCCCTTGTTGAACTCCTCGTCGGAGGCGATCCTGTCGTCGTAGACCGCCTGGGAGCGTGATTCCTCCATGATCCCGCTGATCAGGGCGCCGGGAGCCACCAGGTCCTTGACCTTGTCGGTCGGGACCTCGCCACCGGTGCGGCCGTCGAGTGCGCCGGTCACCACTTGCGTGGTGACCGCCTGCTGGGCGTTGCCGATGGCTCCGTAGGCGTCGGGGTCCTTCGACACCGCGCCGATGAACGTGGACAGCGGCCCGTCGTTGAGGTCCTGCAGACCGGCGTCCTTGCCGTAGGTGGTGAAGTTGTCGCTGTCCCCTGCCATCGCCTTCTGGACGTCCCACATGTACTCGGCCGTCATGTTCCCGAGGCTGTCGGTCATCGGGGACAGCGCGCCGCCGTCCTTGAGGCTGATCAGGCCGGGGTCGTTGCCGAACCTGTCGACCACGTCGTGCATGAGTTCCGCCTGGCCCTCGGAGTGCTTCACCGGCGGCCCGTCGAGGTCGTCGTAGGCACGTCCGGAGACCGCCGCCTCCAGGGCGTGGCCGAGCGCGTCGGGGCCGTACCGGGTGGCCTTGGCGCTCTCCTCCAGGTCGCGGGAGGCCGTGTCGGGCACCCAGTCGCGGTCGGGGTCGGTGAAGTAGTCCAGGTAGGAGTCGACGTCCTTCCTCCCGTCACCATGGTCCACCCTGACGTCGCCGCCCGGGTCGACGGTGCCGTCGCGGTGGTAGGCGATCACGTCGCCGGTGAAGAAGTCCTCGGCGGCGTCGGGGCTGTGGCCGAGGCCCTCCAGGATGCCGGTCATGGGGTCGAAGCCGTCGCCGCCCCTGCCGGAGGGGTTGGACGTGATGTCCTCGTTCAGCGAACCGCGCGGCGAGTTCTCGATCCAGATGTCGGGGTTCTCGGCCTCCAGGGAGACCGCGTGCCGCGCGATGGGCGTCAGGAAGTGCGAGTCGTACTCGCCGTAGCGCAGGATGCCGCCCAGGACCTGGTATCCGTACGGCTGGTACGGGTAGCCGGGGTTGTCGCTGACGGTGAACTTCTGGGCGCCCTGGGCGCGCAGTTCCGCGTTCCACGCGTCGGACAGATGGGGCTGCTTGTCCGGGTCGGTGGCGGTGGCCAGGGAGTGGCCGAGGTTCTTCTGGAGTTCCTGGACCTCCTTGAAGCGCCGGGAGTCCGGTTCCTCGTCGGCCTGGGCGGTGAGGTTCGCGTAGAAGTCCAGCGTCTTGTGCGGACCGAGCTTGTCGTAGAAGCCGGTGGTGAAATCGGAATCCTCGCTGTTGGCGTGGAGGATCCGGTTCAGCTGGTCGAGTTCGGCGTCCGTCGCCCGGTCGCCCTTGGCGGCGATGGCGGTGGCCTGGTCGATCTCGACGGCGTCGAGACTGGTGTACACGCTGGTGTTGAACGACCGGCTGTCGCCGTTGGCGTCGCGCTCCAGGGCGGCGCTCGCGGCCTCGTCAGCGGCGGTGGCCAGTTCGAGCACGCGCGTCAGGCGTGAGGAGAGCGAGTCCAGCTTGCCCTTGCGCTCGGTGGCGAAGCCCGGGGAGGCGGAGGCGGTCGGGCTGTCCCAGCGGGAGTCGACGTCCTTGATCGCGCCGTCCTCGGAGACGTGGAAGCTGTCGGCCCGTGCCTCGTCGAGCAGTGCCTGGAGCTGCTTCTGGAACGCGGCGAACTCGGTGTGGGCGTCCCCCAGCAGCTTGGCGATGCGGCCGGCCTCGGTGGCGGCGTTCGCGTACTCCGTGCGGGCGCTTTCCATGGTGGCGAAGGCCGCGGTGGCGGCGTCGCCCTCCCAGTGGCCCTTGAGGTGGTTGATCACACGCTGCTCGAACTCGCGCTGCAGCGCCTCGTACTTGGCCGGCAGCGCGCCCCACGAGGCGGCGGCGTCGGCGAGCGGGCCGAGGTCGGCCTTGTCGAGGTAGGGGATGGACACCATGGGTACGTCAGCTCCTGTCCGTCCGTCGGGGGACGGTCGTCCGGTCCGGGCGGGTCTTCCTGCCGGGGCGATCCTCCGTGTCGTCCGGGGCCCCGCGTCCCCGCTCAGCCGAAGGGGGTGTGGATCGAGGCCTGGCGGGCCTGTTCCTCCTGCTCGGCGCGGGTGTAGTGGCCGGAGCTGGTGTGGAGCTTGTCACTGATGTCCTGCAGCATGCGCTTGAGGTTGACGACCTGGTCGCCCCAGCGGAGGTCCATCGTCATCAGGGAGCCCGCGGTGGCCCACGAGCCCCCTTCGGGCGGTCCCGGAGCGGTGTGCCTGTTGAGGCCCGTGACGGCGCCGAGGGTGTCCTCGTCGGCCTTGTTGTCGACGTTCTCGGTGTCACCGCGCAGTTCGACCAGCGCGTTGGCCGCTCCGTCCAGGCGCTGCGTGTCGACCTTGGCCGTTCCGGCGGACGTCCCGCCACCGCCCGGGTCGGCGGGCACGGAGTTCAGCCTCATCCGTGCGGCCCCGCCGTCCTGCGAACCGTCGAAGGGAGTGCTCATCCCTTTGTCCCATCCCCGTTGACTGCGATCCCGGCACGTCCGTCGTGACGCGGCCCGCGCGGCCTCCGGAGCCCGGCCCCGGTACCGCGCGACCATCCCAGCGAGGACATGTCAATGGCACACGAACATACCGGATCGCCTCCAGGGCTCACCCCGCCCCCTCGTCCGCGATGGCGCCCGCGCACCGCGCCCGCGGCGGGGGACGTAGAGATCCTGGGGGAAGCCCTTCGGCGGGGGTGAAGCGGCACATGGGGAGCGGTAGCCTCGGTGGGTCGGCTGAAACCACCGCCCCTGGTGCTGAGGTACGGCGGGCGGTCCACGCGGGGGACACACATTGGGTGACCACTTCAAGGTCGAGGTCCAGGATCTCGACCGGCTGCTGAAGCAGCTGCACGACAGCCAGGACGACATGCGCAAGGCGCTGGGCGCGCTGAAGGACGTGGGTCCGAAGAGCACGGGCAGCGAGGCGCTGGACAACGCCTGCGACGAGTTCCACGACAGCTGGGACAATGCCATCGGGAAGATAGCCGACGGCACGGCGCAGATCGAGGAGAAGCTCAAGGCCACCAAGAACAACTACGAGGCCACCGAGCAGGCGATCCGCGATGCCATGACGCAGGGCGCGGCTCCGAAGCCCACCCCGTCCCCGGCCCCGCAGGAGCGGCCCACGGCGGGTGCGCGATGACGGCGGCGGAATACCCCTCCATAGGCTTCGACCCGGCACCGGGGAAGCTGGAGAGCGTCGAGGACCTCAACTCCAAGCTGTCACGGGCCGCGACGGGCCTGGACAACGCCTACACCACGCTCACCGGGATCACCAAGGGCGGCAAGACCTGGGAGGGCGAGGCGGCGAGCGCCTTCGCCGAGAAGGTCGGCGACCTGCCGCGCTACGTGGGCGACAGCCGGGACGCGCTGCGCGAGGCCTCGCTCCAACTGTCCTCGTGGCGCTCGAAACTGGCGGACTACCAGCAGAAGGCCCGGGAGTACGAGGCGCAGGCCAAGGCGGCCAAGGAGCGGGAGAAGACCGGGCAGGGCGCCTACGACCGGGCGGCGTCCGCCTACAACCAGGCGGCCGCGGACCCGGCGCTGCGCCTGGCCGGCCAGTACTACGCGACGCAGAGCGAACTCGCCGACGCCCAGGCGAGGATCGACGCGGCGTCGAACAGGCTGAACCAGGCCGGCACGGACCTCGACTCCGCGGGCAAGCAGCTGGAGAGGGCGCAGCAGGAGCTCGAGGACATCATCAAGCGGGCCGAGGAACTGCTGGAGCACCACCAGTCCGACGCCCGGGGCATCGCGGACCGGCTGCGCAAGGCGAACGACAAGGCGCCCGACGCGGGCTTCTTCGAGGGGCTGGCCGACTTCTTCACCAAGGTCGGCCACGACATCCAGAACTGGTGCGTGAAGCACGCGGACCTGCTCAAGCAGATCGGTGACTGGCTCAGCATCGCCTCGACGGTGATGGGCGTCCTCTCCCTGCTCACGCTCTGGTGCCCGCCCCTTGCGGGCGCCTTCGCCCTCGCCGGCGGCGCGCTGTCGCTGGGCGCGCTCGCCACGCACGGGGCGGCGAAACTCGGCGGCGCCGACGTCAGCGCGATGGACCTGATCGGTGACGGTCTGGGCGTCATCCCCATCGGCAAGCTGGGCAAGGTCGCCATGAAGGGCGTCAAGATCCCGATGAAGCTCTACAAGGTGAACGGCAGGACCATCGCCTCCATCGAGCACGTGACCAAGATCCGGGCGCTGAAGAACGCCGGCTACACCGTCGAGAAGCTGGAGGGCAAGGTCGGTCTGCTGCGGCGGGAGGCACTGCCGGGCAGCAAGATGGTCAGCGCCGAGGGCTTCGGCAACCGTATGAAGATGGCCTGGGACAACCACGTCCTGGACACCGTCGGATCCTCCGCCAAGGAGAAGGCGCTGAGCTGGGCGGTGGACAAATTCGCCCCGCAGAGCGTGAAGAACTCCCTCGGCGCCGCCATCCGGGCCGACGGCACACTCGACCCCATGTCGTGGTGGGCCAAGGGACCGCAGGTGGCGCAGCAGGCTCCCGGTATCGTGACCGGCGTCTACAACATGTTCAACAATTCGGACACGCCTGCGGCCGGGAGGCTTTGATGAGCACGTCGCTCCATGAGGCGCCGGGCGTGCTCGTCGAGTTCGAATCCCCGGACGTGTTCCACGAGATCCCCCTCCACCTGCCGCCCGACGCCCTCGACGCGCAGGTGTCCGAACTGGCCGCGCGCATCTGGCCCGGCGGCACCGACTTCCAGCGGGAGGCCACCGCCGCGGTGTACCGCGAGGTCGCCGGGTCCCTGGACGCCGACGGGGTACTGCACGCGGCCCTCGGCCTGTTCGCCACCGAGGACGACCGGATCAGCACGGCCAACCTCCTGGTGCGCATCGAGGAGACCGAGCCGGGCGACCCGGGGATCGCGGCGGCGGCGCTGCACGAGTTGCTCTCGCTGGAGCCGCACCGGGACGTCCACAAGGTGGACCTGGAGTGCGGTCCCGCCGTGGTGTCGTTCCACGCGACGGAGGTCGACGGCGAACAGGTCGCCGCCCCCTTCGCGTTCCTGCACATCGAGCTCTACGTGCCGTCGCCCTTCGGCGGCTACCTCGTCGTCTTCTCGCTCAGCACCCCGAGCCTGGCGGACCTGCCGGTGTACGTGTCGCTGATGTCCGAGATCGGGGAGAGCGTGCACTTCGCACGCGACCGCGGCGCTTCCGGCGGCGTCCCCGAGGGGTCACCGGAGCAGCCCAGCGCGGGCGGAGACGCCCGCTCCGTCTTCGGGTGACACAGGACAGGACGTGATCGGATGAGTGTCGTTTCGTTCCAGGTGCGGCCGCCCTCCGAGCAGGAGCGCAGACAGGCCGGTTTCAAGCTGCAGAAGGTCATCCGCCCCCGGCGGGGCGGCGAGACCGTGTACGTCGGGCACGGCGCTCCCGCCGGCGGCTCCGGGGCCGGCGCGAAGCCGCGGTTCGCGATGTACCGGGACCTGGCCGGACGGGAGACGCTCGGCTTCGTCGTACGGCCGGTGGGCGGGCAGTCGTCCGGCGGGCGGCTGTCGGTGCTCGGACCCGCCGGCGAGGAACTGGGGGAGCTGGGGACCCCCGCCAAGAGCGCGCGGTGGCGGCCGCGGTGGGAGATCAGGCTGCCGGGCGACCGGGTGCTCGCGGGGCACGGCGGCACCCTGACCTCGTGGGTGGTGTTCCTGCTGCTGTCACCGCTGTGGCTGGTCCTCAACCTGTTCTGGGCGGTCGGCGGCACCGGGGACTCCGCCTGGTCGCTGCCCGTCCGCACGGCCTGGCGGCAGGGGGTCGGTTCGCCGGCGGCGCTGAAGTACCACGGGATGTCCGAGCGGTACAAGGTCCGGACGGACCGGCTGGACGTACGGCTGGCCTACGCGCAGGCGGTCGTCCACCGGTCGCAGGGCACGGCGTGACGGCCCCGCCGCGTCTCGCGGCCCCGCGCAGGAACAGGCCAGGGTTGCTCGCGCAGTTCGTCCTGCAGTGGTTCTGGCTGCCGGTGTGGGCCGCGGTCGCGCTCGCCCTGGGCCTGCTCGTGGCGCTCGCGTCCGCGGGGTTCAACCCCCCGCTCGCCTGGCTCAACCCCTGGCGCGCCGTCCTCACCTGGCCCCGGTTCCGGCTTGAGTGGGCCGGTGACCCCGCCCGGTGGGACGCGTACGCGACCGAGCGGATCCGCGCCCGGATCGCCGACGCCGAGCGACGGCCCGCGGCCCACCGGGCGCACGGCGCCGACGGCGCGGCCGTGCTCGCCGTCACCGTCCCGGCCCGGCTCTTCCGCGGCGTGGGCCCGGACCGCGCCGCCGCTGTCGCGGAGGGCTGGACGGCGGAGGTACGCGGCACCGGGCGGGACCGGTGGAGTCCCGGTGCCCTGTCCCTGCGCCGGCCGCTGCCTCAGCCCGGGAGGTAGCCCACCAGCAGGTCCGCCAGTCCGTTCGGGTCGGAGAGCGCCACCAGGTGCCCGCCCGGCAGGACGTCGGCGTCGACGCCGAGCCGCTCCCGGGCCACGCGCCGCTGGAAGGCGGCGGGGAACAGCCGGTCGTCGCGGCCCACGACGACCCGGGTGGGCACGTCCGGCCAGGCGGGCAGCGGGAAGGGCAGGCCGAAGGGAGTGTCCGACTGCGGGTTCCCCCGGGCCAGGGCCTCTTCCGCCACATGCCCCGGGAGGTCGTGGAAGAACGTCACAAGGGGGTCGAACTCCCCGTCCACCGGCCGCCCCTCGGCGAGGTCGAGGGCGCGCCGGGCCTCCGGCTGGCCTGTGGCGGCCCACCACTCCCCGGCGGTCTCGCCGGGAGCCGGGACCATCGCGTTGACCAGGACAAGCAGCACGAGCCGGTCCCCGAGCCGTTCGCAGGCGAGGGGCGCGCTGAAGCCGGCCATCGACTGGGCGACCAGCACCAGCGGCGCGCGGTCGCCCGCGGCGGCGACGACCGCGTCGGCGTACTCCCGCAGCCCCGCGTGGTCGTCCCCGGTGGGGAGGTCCACCGCGACCGCGGCGTGGCCGCGGCGGCGTAGCTCCGGCTCGAGCAGGTGCCAGTACCAGGTGCCGCCCCCCGCGCCCGGGACCAGGACGAAGGTCGTTTCCGTCACGTTCGCCCGTCCTCCCGTCAGGACTTCGCCAGGACGGAGGTGAAGCTGTCCAGGATGTGGTTGGCTCCGGCCTCGGCCGTGGCGCAGTGCTCCTCCGGGACGCCGGGCTGGTGGTAGACGACCTCGGTCCGGTCACCGCGGTCGGTGAAGGCGGCGTCCATGACGACCTCCGGCGCACCCGGGACCTCCATCGTCCACACCAGCCGCTTGTGCAGCTCCACCTCGCGGTACACCCCGCTCAGCGGCATCTCGCCCTGCGGCGTGGTGATGGTGGCGCGCCAGGCCCCGCCGGGGCGGACGTCGCTGGCGACGGTGGGCAGCGGGGCGCCGAACCACTGGGCGAAGTACTCCGGCTCGGTCCACACCTTCCACACCTTGGCGAGCGGCGCGTCGAAGACCCGGGTAATGGTGATGTCGTTCATGGTGCTGCCTTCCTGTTCGAGCCGGCCACCGCGGAACGGCTCCGGTGATAGGACCGGGCGGCCCGGCGAAACTCATCGGTGGCGGTGTCCGACCCGTGTGGTGTGATCGGCGGGAGCGACGAAGGGAGCGGAAGATGGGCGCGCAGGTACGGATCGAGCCGTGGGCGGAGGGCGACCTCGAGCTGCTCCGGCGGGCGAACGCGCCCGCGATGATGCGGCACCTCGGCGGCCCCGAGACCGAGGAGCAGCTGCTCGTCCGCCACGAGCGGTATCTGGCGAGCGGGAGCGAGGGCGGCGGGATGTTCAGCATCGTGCTGCTGCCCGAGGGTGTGCCGGCCGGGAGCATCGGCTACTGGGAGAAGTCCTGGCGAGGCGGCACGGTGTACGAGACCGGCTGGGGCGTCCTGCCCGAGTTCCAGGGGCTCGGCGTCGCCGCGGCCGCCGGGGAGGCCGTCATCGCCCGGGCGGCGGCCGAGAAGGGCCCGCGCTTCCTGCACGCCTTCCCCAAGGTCGACAACCACCCCTCGAACGCGATCTGCCGCAAGCTCGGCTTCACGCTGGTGGAGGAGTGCGACTTCGAGTACCCGCCGGGGCACCCCATCCGCTGCAACGACTGGCGCCTGGAGCTCTACGTGCCGTGACGCCGATCCGGACCCCGGCGGGCCCGTTCCCGCACGACGGCGGCCGGCGCGCGGCGGCCTCCGGGGCGCTGCCCTCGGAACCGGCACGACCCCGTCCTGGCCGACACCGGGGGCAACCGCTTCCGCGTCGTCGGCAAGGGCTCCGGCCGGCCGCCGGCCCGTCCGTCACAGCGGCTCCGGCCCCACCTGCGGCGGCTCCACGAAGAAGCTGTCGTGGCGCAGCAGGAACTCCCGGAACTCCGCACCCCCGCGCTGCGCCATCTCGCCGGCCCTCTCGAAGTACTCCTCCCGGGGCGCGCCGGGAGCGAAGAGCAGCAGCATCGACGCCGGCTCGTCGGAGTCGTTCTGGAAGGCGTGCAGCCCCCCGGCCGGCACATGGAGGAAGTCCCCTGGGCGGGCGGTGATCCAGCGCTCACCGTCGAAGAGCTGCACCGCCCCGGACAGGACGAAGAAGGACTCCGAGATCGACCGGTGGAAGTGGGTGCTGGGGCCGGGGGAGCCCGGGCCCATGTCGATCCGGTAGAGGCCGAAGTCGCCGCCCGTCGACGTGTGCGTGGCCAGGTAGTGGGTGCGGTTGCCCGAGGGAGCGAGCACGTCCGCACCGGTGCCGGCGGCGCGGAACAGCGCGCTGACCTCGCCCTGTTCTCCGAGGTAACGGGGCTCGGGGTAGGACATGATCGCTCGTCGTCTCCTTCGGCATCGGTCAGACAGACCGTGCCACATCCGATCCGGGAACTCCGGCCAGCGCTCCGGGAAGTACGGCCGAAAGGTTGACGAAGCGTGTCCGTACCGCCGGAGCCGCCCGCCCGTGACCGTGCCCATGTCCATGCCCGTGCCCGTGGCCGGGGCGTCCGGCTGATGGCACGATGGCACGCAAACATTCGCCACGACACTCTCGACCGGGGGAACGGAGCCGATGAGCAAGGAGATCAGCGACAGGGACCTGATGGACGTCGCCGACGACCCCGCACAGGCCCGCCGACTGCACAAGGCGCTCAGGACACTCGCCGACAATCCCCAAGTCGACGGCACGCTCAAGGAGATGGCGCGGGAGGTGCTCTCCGGCCGCCTCGGCATGCGGGAGGCACTGGGCTCCGGGGCCTACCTCGGCGCCCTCGGCGACCGCATGGCCGAGCTGAGGCGCGCCGACGAGCGGCTGACGCCCGAGGAGCGGGCGGCACAGGAGGAGCGCGCCCGGCGCTGGTTCGAGCAGCAGTCCGACGAGCAGGCGCAGGAGGCGCAGGAGGACCGGGAGGACGGGACGCCCGGCGGCGACCGCCCGGCCGCCGTGCGGCGCGACCCCCGCGACGTTCCGCCCGCCTACCGGCCGCCGTCCCCGCGGGACTGAGGCAGCCGGGGCCGCGAGCACGGCGGGGGCGGGCCGGACGGCCCGCCCCCGCTCGCGTGTCCCGGCGCCGCGCGCCGGGACGGGATCAGCTCTCCGGCAGGAAGCCGGTCTGGATCAGCTGGTTGCCGCGGCGCCGCGTGATGAACTGCGCACGGCCCGGAGGCAGCCTGGACGCCTTGACGTTGCCGAAGATCGGGCCCTCGGCCGGGTCGCCGGACAGCAGCACCCCGGTCGCGCCCAGCTCCTTGACGCGGGTCAGGAACGGCTCGAAGGACGACCGCGAAGCGCCCGAGGTGCTGCGCGACAGCACGATGCGCAGGCCCAGGTCACGGGCGAACGGCAGGTACTCCATCAGCACCTGCATCGGGTTGCCCATCGAGGTGGCGACCAGGTCGTAGTCGTCCACGAAGACCCAGGCGTCCGGCTCGCTGTACCAGCTGCGGCTGCGCAGCTGCTCCGGCGTGACGTCCGGGCCGGGCATCCGGCGGCTCATGGAACCGGCCAGCGACTCCATGACCTCCTGCAGCTGCGGACCGGAGGCGCAGTACTTGTACATGTGGCTCTCCGGTACCTGGCCGAGCAGCGCCCGGCGGAAGTCGGCGACCACGAACAGCGCCTTGCCGGGCTCGTAGCGCTCGCTGGCCTGCCTGGCGAGGAGCCGCAGCAGCGAGGACTTCCCGGACTCGCTCTCGCCGTAGATGACGAACAGCGGGTCGGTCTCGAAGTCCACGAACACCGGCGACAGGGTGAGCTCGTCCACACCGATCGCGATGCCGCGGCCGGAGAAGTCGCCGCCCCCGGGCAGCTCGGTCGACGGCAGCATCGTCGGCAGCATCCGCACCTTCGGCGCGGTGGGGCCCGACCAGTTGGCGTTGACCGATGCCACGAACTGCGCCATGCCGTCGGAGAGGTCCTCCACGCCGGAGGAGGCGTCGACGCGGGGCAGCGCCGCCAGGTAGTCCAGCTTGTCGGGGGACAGCCCGCGGCCCGGCTTGCCGACCGGCACGTTCTCGGCGCGCCTGCGGTCGAACTCGGACTCCATCGGGTCGCCGAGCCGCAGCTCCAGCCGGCTGAGGACCTGGTCGCGCAGCGCGGGCCGGATCTCGGTGTAGCGGGTGGCGGTGATCACCAGGTGGATGCCGAAGCCCAGACCGCGGGTGGCGATGTCGTTGATGACCGGGTCGAGCATCTCGTAGTCGGTCTTGAAGGTGCTCCAGCCGTCGATGACCAGGAACACGTCGCCCCACGGCTGGTCGGGGAAGTGCCCCGAGGCCCGGCGGGAGCGGAAGGTGCCCATCGAGTCGATGACGTTGGTGCGGAAGAACTCCTCGCGGGCGTTCAGGATGCCGTGCACCTCGGCCACCGTACGGCGGACCTTCTCCGCGTCCAGGCGCGAGGCGACCCCGCCGACGTGGGCCAGCCCGTCCAGGGCCAGCATGCCGCCGCCGCCGAAGTCCAGTGCGTAGAACTGCACTTCCTTCGGGGTGTGGGTGAGCGCGAAGGACGCGATCAGGGTGCGGACCAGCGTCGACTTGCCGGACTGCGGGCCGCCGACGATCAGGGCGTGACCGCCGGAGCTCGACAGGTCCGCGTACATGACGTCACGGCGCTGCTCGAAGGGCTTGTCGACCAGACCGACCGGCACCTGCAGCTTGCCGGTGGCGGTGTAGCCCTCCGCGTGCAGACCCCGCTCGGCGCTCACCGTCAGCGGCGGCAGCACCTGGTCGACGCTGAACGGCTCGTCCAGCGGCGGCAGCCACACCTGGTGGGCGGGCGGCCCCTGGCCCTCCAGCCGGCCGACGACGACGTCGAGCACGGTGTCGGCCAGCGCGTCGTCCACCTGCCCGCTCCGCTGCTGCGGCTCCGGCGCGGTGACGATGCGCACGGGCACGGGCGAGGCCGTGAACAGCACGGGGGAGCGGTCGATGCGCGCCCCGCTCGCCGTGCGGGTGCCCGGCGCCCGGTAGGTGCCGGACACGTACGCGGCCTTGAACTGCACCATCGTGTCGGTGCCGTACTTCAGGATGCCCGCGCCGGGCACGTTGGGCAGGTGGTACGCGTCGGGCACGCCGATCGCGGTGCGGGACTCGGCGGCGGAGAAGGTCCGCAGGCCGATGCGGTACGACAGGAAGGTGTCCAGGCCGCGCAGCTTGCCCTCCTCCAGGCGCTGCGAGGCCAGCAGCATGTGCACGCCCAGCGACCGGCCGATGCGGCCGATCTGGATGAACATCTCGATGAAGTCCGGCTTGGCGGCGAGCAGTTCGGAGAACTCGTCGATGATCAGGACCAGCGAGGGCAGCGGGTCGAGCGCCGCGCCCGCCGCGCGGGCCTTCTCGTAGTCGGTGATGTTGGCGTAGTTGCCGGCCTGCCGCAGCAGCTCCTGGCGGCGGGTCAGCTCACCGGTGATGGAGTCGCGCATGCGGTCCACCAGGGTGAGTTCGTCGGCCAGGTTGGTGATGACCGCCGACACGTGCGGCATCGTGCCCATGCCGGTGAAGGTCGCGCCGCCCTTGAAGTCGGCGAGCACGAAGTTGAGGGTCTCCGAGGAGTGCGTCACGGCCAGGCCCAGCACCAGCGTGCGCAGCAGCTCGGACTTGCCGGAACCGGTGGCGCCGACGCAGAGGCCGTGCGGGCCCATGCCCTCCTGCGAGGCCTCCTTGACGTCCAGCATGACCGGCTCACCGGTCTCGCCCAGGCCGATGGGCACCCGCAGCCGCTCGTGGAGGGTCCGCGGCCGCCAGGTCCGCGCCACGTCCACCGACGCAGCGTCGCCGATGCCCATCAGGTCGGTGAAGTCCAGGTTCGCCAGCAGCGGTTCGTCGGCGTCCGCGGCACCCAGCCGCAGGGGCGCGAGCTGCCGCGCCAGCGACTCCGCCTGCACCGGGGACAGCACGTCGGGTACGCCGGTGAAGGTGCCGGCCCCGGCCTCCAGGTACAGCTGGTCGCGCCACACCTGGATCGACAGCGAGCCGCGCGCCTCGTCCAGCTCGCCGGGGACGACCTCCAGGATCGTGACGCCCTGCAGGCCCTCGGCGGACGCGATCACCGAGTCCGCCGGCACGCCGCCGCCGTCCAGCACGATCACCACGTGCGGCTGGTCCAGCACCGGCTGGCCCTCGCGGTTGAAGCGCGGCCGGCCCTCCAGCTCGTCCGCCAGCAGATCCTCGACCTCGCCCAGGTCGCCGCATATCAGACGGCGCGAGCCCGCGCCGTCGTGCTCCTTGTGCTGCGCGTGCGGCAGCCACTTGACCCACTCCCACTCCGGCTGGGCGCCGGGTGCCGCCACGATGGCGACGACCAGGTCCTCCGGCGAGTGCAGGGAGCACAGCTGGCCCACGATGGAGCGGGTCTGCCCGTAGACGGTGTCCGGGTCCCCGGAGACGGTCACGTGGTAGAAGGAACGCAGTCCCACCGCCAGCGGCAGGTTGTCCAGCGAGCCGTGCGCCGCGATGAACTGCTGCATCGAGTGCGCGGTCAGCGGCTCCAGTTCGTCCACCGGGGCGGTCTCCGGCGCCACCAGCGGCGTCGACAGCTGCTGCGGGCCGAGGCCCACCCGCACCTGCGCGAAGTCCGGGTCGGTGAAACGGCGTTCCCACACCCGCGAGGACTCGGCGACCAGCGCCCACAGCTGTTCGGGCGCGGGATGCAGGTAATACTGTGCGTCGCGCTGCTTGCGGGCGGTCTTGCGCACCCCGCGGCGCACCTGCGCCAGGTATTTCAGGTAGTCCCGGCGGGCCTCCGCCATCTGCCCCGACGGCCCCTTGCGGGCGCGCACGATCTGGGCCACCACCATCGCCACGGTGGAGCCCAGCATGAGCACGCCCATGACCTTCATGAACCCGCCGGAGGTCCCCGACCCCGTGGGCAGGAAGAAGAACGCCGCCGAGGAACCCATGCCGAGCATCGGCAGCAGGTTCATCAGCAGGCCCTGGTCCTCGCCGCGCGGCAGTTCGGGCGGGGCTTCGAGCCGTACCTCCTCATTCGGCACCTCCGGCGGGTAAACCCGCGGCGGGCGCTTGATGACGACCACGCTCACCGATGCACCAGTCCTTCACGCGAATCGCAGTTTCGGGCCGCCCCCGTGGTGACGGTCCCCCGTATGACACGTCCCGGTCGCGCTGCGCCCCGCGCGGGGCGGGCATCGGACCACAGGCAGGTGGCGATCCTACTGGGCATGACAGTTCAAAGGCACTGGGACGGGTGAGGGACAAGGGACTTGGGGTACCCGGTAGGGTGACGGATCGCGAGGCGCGGACGGGGGTCCGACCCTGGACGGCCGCGCGGACCCCACCCCAACACACCCATCACCGGACGAGGGGGACCACTCCAGGTGAGCACGATCTCAGCGACGGGATTCTGCAGAGTCACGGTGGCGGCGCCGAACAGCCGGATCGATGTGGCACTCCCGGAGGACGTACCGCTCTCCGACATCCATCCGGAGATACTGCGCCTGTCGGGCCAGACGCCCGACGAAGCCGCCCCCACCGGCTACAACTTGGTCCGCCGGGACGGACGTGTCCTCGACGGCACCCTGTCCCTGGCCGAACAGCGCGTGCACGACGGTGAGTTGCTGCTGCTGCGCCCGTTCGCGGACTCACTGCCGCCCGCCGTGTTCGACGACGTCGTCGACGCCGTCGCCGCCGCGGTCGAGACCGACCGGCGCAGCTGGAACGACGGCCTCATGCGTGGCGTGGGCCTGACCGCGGGCGTCATCCTGCTCGCCCTGATGGCCTTCGTGCTCTGGTTCTCCGAGCCGGTCAAGCACGACATGCACGGCCTGTCCGGCATCCTCGCCGGCGCCGCGGGCCTGGTGCTGGTGGCGCTCGCCTCGGTGCGCGCCCGCGTGTACGACGACCGCCACTCGGCCGTCGCCCTCGGCCTCGCCTCCCTGCCGCTGCTGCTCGTGGCCGGCTCCGGGATCATGGGCGTCGACGGGAACGAGGGACCGGGCCGGCTGCACTTCCTCATCGGCTGCGTCGTCGTGCTCATCGCCGCGGTGCTCCTCGTGCTGATGCTGCCCCAGGGGGACGCGCCGTTCGTCGCGGCCTCCTTCACCGCCGGCGTCGGCACCGTGGCCACCTTCGTGGCGATCCTCACCGACGCCGCGCCGCGCGAGGCCGCCGCCGTCACCGCCGTCGTCATGATCGCGGTCGTCGGCTTCCTGCCCGGCTGGTCCGCCCGCTTCGCCCGGCTGCCCATCGGCTTCCGCTCGCCCGACCAGGTCCAGGCCCGGCACCGCGGCGACGGCGACCGGCAGGGCGAGGAGGAGCCGGTCGACTTCGACCGGATCACCAACCAGGCCCGTCGCGGCCACGAGCTGCTGCTCGGCCTGGTCGGCGGCTGCGCCGCCGCGATCGTCGGCTCCGCCGGCGTCGTGCTCGGTTTCTCCGACAGCTCCTGGGCGCAGCTGCTCGCCCTCGCCATGGGTCTGGCGACCCTGATGCGCGCCCGGCTGTTCCGCTACACGTCGCAGGTCGTGACGCTGATGGTGGCCGGTGTGATCACCGTCGGGCTGCTGATCATCGGTCTCGCCCTCAACCTGCCGACCGACGTCCTCACCGACCTGCTGCGCGGCAACCACTCCTCGCTCGACATCCGCACCGTGTGGCTGTCCGCGGCGGTCGCCCTGGGCGCGGCCCTCCTGGTCGCGATCGCCCTCGTCGTCCCGAGCAAGGGCGTCACCCCCTTCTGGGGCCGCATGCTCGACCTCGCCGAGGCGACCGTGCTGCTCTCCCTCATCCCGCTCGCCCTCGCGGTCCTCGACCTGTACGCCGAGGCCCGCGGCATGACCAGCGGCTGAACGACGGGCGGCCGGGCCGGAGGGCCCGCGGCCGCCGGCGGCTCCCGCCACCCCGGCCCCGGACATCGCACCGGGCCCGGGGTGGTACTCTGTGTAACCGATGCGTCCGCCCATGCGCGGCGCGTCATGCCTTCCGGGTCAACGAAGCTTCTCCTGTGACGCAGACCAGGGGCGCTCGGAGGCACCGACACCACAAGGAGACCGTATGTCGCTCGACGTCGCGACGAAGAAGCAGATCATCGCCGAGTTCGGCACCAAGGAGGGCGACACCGGCTCCCCCGAGGTCCAGGTCGCGCTGCTCTCGCGCCGCATCTCGGACCTGACCGAGCACCTCAAGACCCACAAGCACGACCACCACTCCCGTCGTGGTCTGCTGATCCTGGTCGGCCAGCGCCGCCGCCTGCTGCAGTACCTGGCCAAGAAGGACATCCAGCGCTTCCGTGCGCTGGTCGACCGCCTCGGCATCCGCCGCGGTGCGGCCGGCGCCCGCTGAGACACCGTAGAGGGAGCGGTTCCCAGCCGGGGGCCGCTCCCTTTGCGTACGTACGGGGCCGCGCTGGGCGCGAGACCGGGGCCGAGACTTTGTAGTCTGGTCCCATACACAACGCCATAGAGCATGCGGAGGGAGCGTCCTCCTAGCGCCACCAGAGCCGGTCCTCGGTAGTGGCCCCCGGGCAGCACGTACGTCCCGGTGGCTTCGATCGAAGACCGGCCCGGCGGGACGCCCCTCCACCGACGGTCCCCGGGAAGACGCCCGGGGGCACGAAAGAGGAGAATTCCCATAGTGGAGAACGAGACCCACTACGCCGAGGCCGTGATCGACAACGGCAGCTTCGGCACCCGCACGATCCGCTTCGAGACGGGCCGCCTGGCCCGTCAGGCCGCCGGCTCGGCCGTGGCCTACCTGGACGACGACACCATGGTGCTGTCGGCCACCACCGCCTCGAAGCACCCGAAGGACCAGCTCGACTTCTTCCCGCTGACGGTGGACGTCGAGGAGCGCATGTACGCGGCCGGGCGGATCCCCGGCTCCTTCTTCCGCCGCGAGGGCCGCCCCTCCGAGGACGCGATCCTCACCTGCCGCCTGATCGACCGCCCGCTGCGCCCGTCCTTCAAGAAGGGCCTGCGCAACGAGATCCAGGTCGTGGCGACGGTCATGGCGCTCAACCCCGACCACCTCTACGACGTGGTCGCCATCAACGCCGCCTCCTGCTCCACGCAGCTCGCCGGCCTGCCCTTCTCCGGCCCGGTCGGCGGCGTGCGCGTCGCGCTGATCCGCGGCCAGTGGGTCGCCTTCCCGACCCACAGCGAGCTGGAGGAGGCCGTCTTCGACATGGTCGTGGCCGGCCGCACCCTCGAGGACGGCGACGTCGCGATCATGATGGTCGAGGCCGAGGCCACCGACAAGACGATCAAGCTCGTCGAGGGCGGCGCCGAGGCGCCGACCGAGGAGATCGTCGCGGCGGGCCTGGAGGCCTCCAAGCCCTTCATCAAGGTGCTGTGCAAGGCGCAGGCCGACCTCGCCGCGAAGGCCGCCAAGGAGACCGCCGAGTTCCCGATCTTCCTGGACTACCAGGACGACGTGTTCGAGGCGCTGGAGTCCTCGGTCGCCGACGAGCTGAAGCAGGCGCTGACCATCGCCGGCAAGCAGGCCCGCGAGGCCGAGCTGGACCGGGTGAAGGCGCTCGCCGCCGAGAAGCTGCTGCCGCAGTTCGAGGGCCGCGAGAAGGAGATCTCCGCCGCCTACCGCTCGCTGACCAAGAAGCTGGTCCGTGAGCGCGTCATCAAGGACAAGGTCCGCATCGACGGCCGCGGCGTCACCGACATCCGCACCCTGGCCGCCGAGGTCGAGGCGATCCCGCGGGTGCACGGCTCGGCGCTGTTCGAGCGCGGCGAGACCCAGATCCTGGGTGTCACCACGCTGAACATGCTGCGCATGGAGCAGCAGCTGGACACGCTGGCGCCCGAGACGCGCAAGCGGTACATGCACAACTACAACTTCCCGCCGTACTCCGTCGGCGAGACCGGCCGCGTGGGCTCGCCCAAGCGCCGTGAGATCGGCCACGGCGCGCTGGCCGAGCGGGCGATCCTCCCGGTCCTGCCGGCCCGCGAGGACTTCCCGTACGCCATCCGCCAGGTCTCCGAGGCGCTGGGCTCCAACGGCTCCACCTCCATGGGCTCGGTCTGCGCCTCCACCATGTCGCTGCTGAACGCCGGTGTGCCGCTGAAGGCCCCCGTCGCCGGCATCGCCATGGGCCTGATCTCCCAGGAGATCGACGGCGAGACGCACTACGTCACCCTCACCGACATCCTCGGTGCGGAGGACGCCTTCGGCGACATGGACTTCAAGGTCGCCGGCACCAAGCAGTTCGTCACCGCGCTGCAGCTGGACACCAAGCTCGACGGCATCCCGGCGTCGGTCCTGGCCGCGGCCCTCAAGCAGGCCCGCGACGCCCGTCTGCACATCCTCGACGTGATGATGGAGGCGATCGACACTCCGGACGAGATGTCGCCGAACGCCCCGCGCATCATCACCGTCAAGATCCCGGTGGACAAGATCGGTGAGGTCATCGGCCCCAAGGGCAAGATGATCAACCAGATCCAGGAGGACACCGGCGCCGAGATCACCATCGAGGACGACGGCACCATCTACATCGGTGCCGCCGACGGCCCGTCCGCCGAGGCGGCCCGCGCCACCATCAACGGCATCGCCAACCCGACGATGCCCGAGGTCGGCGAGCGCTACCTGGGCACGGTCGTGAAGACCACCACCTTCGGTGCCTTCGTCTCCCTGCTCCCGGGCAAGGACGGCCTGCTGCACATCTCGCAGATCCGCAAGCTGGCCGGCGGCAAGCGCGTCGAGAACGTCGAGGACGTCCTCGCCGTGGGCTCCAAGGTCCAGGTCGAGATCGCCGAGATCGACCAGCGCGGCAAGCTCTCGCTGATCCCGGTCATCGAGGGCGAAGACGCCGCGGCCGACGACAAGGCCGAGGACGCGTCCGAGAAGTGACCACCCGCTCCACTCGTGTGACGGCCCGCCCCACCACCAAGGGGCGGGCCGTCCGCACGCAGACCCTGCTTCCCGGCACCGACGGCATCGGCACGGTGCGGCGCAGCGTGCTCCCCGGCGGCCTGCGCGTGGTCACCGAGACCCTGCCGACGGTGCGTTCCGCGACCTTCGGCATCTGGGTCGGCGTCGGCTCACGCGACGAGACCCCGGCGCTCAACGGCGCCACGCACTACCTGGAGCACCTGCTCTTCAAGGGCACCGCGCGGCGCAGCGCGCTGGAGATCTCCTCGGCCATCGACGCCGTCGGCGGCGAGATGAACGCCTTCACGGCCAAGGAGTACACGTGCTACTACGCGCGTGTCCTCGACAACGACCTGCCGCTCGCCATCGACGTGGTCAGCGACATGCTGACCGGCTCCCTGATCCGCCAGGAGGACATCGACGCCGAACGCGGTGTCGTCCTGGAGGAGATCGCGATGACCGAGGACGACCCCGGTGACCAGGTCCACGACCTGTTCGCCACCGCCATGCTGGGCGACTCCCCGCTCGGCCGCCCCGTCCTCGGCACCGTCGACACCATCAACGCCCTCACCCGCGACCAGGTCGCCCGCTTCTACCGGAAGCACTACGACCCGACGCGGCTGGTCGTCGCGGCCGCGGGCAACATCGACCACGCCACCGTCGTCCGCCAGGTCCGCAAGGCCTTCGAGGACGCGGGCGCCCTCCGCGACGCGGACGCCGTGCCCCGCCCGCCGCGCGCCGGCGCCCGCACGATACGCGGCCAGGGCCGGGTGGAGCTCCTGGAGCGCCGCACCGAGCAGGCCCACGTCGTGCTCGGCATGCCGGGGCTGTCCCGGCACGACGACCGGCGCTGGGCACTGGGCGTGCTCAACACCGCCCTCGGCGGCGGGATGAGCTCCCGGCTGTTCCAGGAGGTCCGCGAGAAGCGCGGACTCGCCTACAGCGTCTACTCGTACACCTCGTCCTTCGCGGACTCCGGCCTGTTCGGCGTGTACGCCGGCTGCCAGCCGCGCCGCGTCCACGAGGTCCTCAAGATCTGCCGCGAGGAACTGGACCAGGTCGCCGAGCACGGGCTGAGCGACGAGGAACTGCACCGCGCCATCGGCCAGTTCTCCGGCTCGACCGTGCTCAGCCTGGAGGACACCGGCGCGCTGATGAACCGGATCGGCAAGAGCGAGCTCTGCTGGGGCGAGCAGATGTCGGTGGACGCCACACTGGAGAGGATCGCGGCGGTCACGCCCGACGAGGTGCGCGCGGTCGCCCGCGACGTCCTGGGACAGCGTCCCTCGCTGGCCGTCATAGGCCCGCTCAAGGACCGGCAGGCCGCCCGGCTGCACGAGTCCGTCGCCTGAGCCCTGAGCCGTACCGACCGTCTCGAACGTCTGGACCGGAGGACTGGAACGATGAGCAAGATCCGCGTGGGTGTGATCGGGGCCCGTGGCCGCATGGGCGCCGAGGCGGTCAAGGCCGTCGAGGCCGCGGACGGCCTGGAGCTGGTGGCGGCGATCGGCCGCGAGGACAAGCTGGAGTCCCTCGCCGAGAACGGGGCCCAGGTCGCCGTCGAACTGACCACCCCGGGCTCGGTGATGGGCAACCTCGACTTCTGCCTGCGGCACGGCATCCACGCCGTCGTCGGCACCACCGGCTGGACCGACGAACGCCTGGACACCCTGCGCGGCTGGCTCGGCCAGGCCCCGGGCACCGGTGTGCTCATCGCGCCGAACTTCGGCATCGGGGCGGTCCTGGCCATGCGCTTCGCCCGCCAGGCGGCCCGCTTCTTCGAGTCCGCGGAGATCGTCGAACTCCACCACCCGGACAAGGTCGACGCGCCCAGCGGCACCGCAGTCCGCACCGCGCAGCTCATCGCCGACGCCCGCCGCGAGGCCGGCCTCGGCGAGCAGCCGGACGCCACGGCGACCGCCCTGGACGGGGCGCGTGGCGCCGACGTCGAGGGCGTGCCCGTGCACGCGGTGCGGCTGCGCGGTCTCGTCGCCCACCAGGAGGTGCTCTTCGGCGACGTCGGCGAGGTCCTCACCATCCGTCACGACTCCATGAACCGCGCCTCTTTCATGCCGGGCGTGCTGCTCGGCGTGCGCAGGGTCGTCTCCACGCCGGGGCTCACCTTCGGCCTGGAGCACTTCATGGACCTCGACTGACCGACCCAGAGACAGAAACTGAGAGCCGGGTCCGCCCATCATGCGCGCAAAGATCACCTACTTCGTCCTCGCGGCCGTCCTGGCCGTCTACTTCGTGCTGGCCGGCGCCCGCGGCGTCTGGCTGATCCAGGACGGCCGCCCGGTCACCGTGGTGTTCGGCGTGGCCGTGCTCGTGCTGCCCCTGGTCGGCGTCTGGTTCCTGGTCCGTACGACGCAGTTCGCGCGCAACGCGGACCGCCTCGCCCGGGAACTGGAGGCCGAGGGCGGCCTCCCGGAGGACGAGCTGGTGCGCACCCCGAGCGGGCGCGTCGACCGGGACTCCGCCGACGCGGTCTTCGCCCGGCGCAAGGCCGAGACGGAGGCCGCGCCGGAGGACTGGCGGACCTGGTTCCGGCTCGCGGTCGCCTACCACGACGCCCGTGACACCCCGCGGGCGCGCAAGGCCATGCAGCGGGCCATCGCCCTGCGCGGGAAGGCGCCGCTGACCCCCTGAGCGGGGTCCGGTGCGGCGTCAGCCCGGCAGGACGGCCGTCCCGGCGCCGGCCTCGCCGGGGGCGCCGGTCAGCGCGCGCAGCAGGGCGTGCGGGGCGCGGCCGTCCAGTACCCGAGCGGTGCGGACCCCGGCGCGGACCGCACGCAGGCAGCTCTCCATCTTCGGCACCATGCCGCCCCCGAGGGACGGCAGCACCAGTTCCAGCTCGCTTGCGGTGAGCCGGTCCAGCACCCGCTCCCGGCGCGGCCAGTCCGCGTACACCCCGGGCACGTCGGTCAGCACCACCAGGACCTCCGCGCGCAGCGCGGCGGCCAGCGCGCCGGCGGCCGCGTCCGCGTTGACGTTGTAGACCTCGCCGTCCGTGCCGCGGCCGAGCGGCGAGACCACGGGGACGTGACCGTGGTCCAGCAGCACGTCCAGGGCCGCGGTGTTGACCTCCGTGACGTCCCCGACCAGGCCGATGTCCATCAGTTCCCCGCCGACCTCGGCGTACCGGCGCACCGCGGTGAGGGTGTGCGCGTCCTCGCCGGTGAGCCCGACGGCGTACGGGCCGTGCTCGTTGAGCAACCGCACCAGCTCCCGCTGCACCTTGCCGGCGAGCACCATCCGCACCACGTCCAGCGTCTCCGGCGTGGTGACGCGCTGACCGCCCAGGAACTGTGCCGGCACGCCCAGCCGGTCGAGCTGCGCGCTGATCTGCGGACCGCCCCCGTGCACCACCACGGCCCGCACTCCGGTCTGCCGCAGCCGCACGACGTCCTCGGCGAAGGAGCGCAGCAGCGTCCCGTCGGTCATGGCGTGCCCGCCGAACTTCACGACGACGGTGCGGCCCCGCAGCGGTTCCAGCGCGGGCAGCGGCCCGGGGCGGCTGAGGAGCGTGCTCGGGTGGGGCGGTGCGAACAACTGTCGCTCCAGGTCCTCGACGGGCCAAGTCGGCCGGACGCTAACAGCCGCAGGCAAACGCCCGATGACGCCCGTCTGTCGCCCGCGGGGCTCCTGCGGCGCGGCGCCACGTATGCCTCGATTGCCTCGAACGCCTCGAAGCGGACCGGCCCGCGATCGGGCGGCCGTGACGGGGCGAGGACGCCGGCTCCGCCGGCCTGAAGCCCGGTCCGGCGTCGCCGCGTGCGCCGGGCCCCGCAGGCGCCCTGAGGGCCCGGAGCGGCCCTGGTGGGCCCTACCGGCCCAGCTCGGCGGCCCAGCCCTCTATGGCGTCCGCAGCCTGGTCGAAGGCCTCCGTACGGCCCAGGAAGTCCGCGTTGTGGTCGGTGAGCAGCGGCCGCAGCAGCTGGCCGTTCGACCGCGTGACGACCAGCGCCTGGCCCTGCACGGTCCGGGGCAGCCCCAGCCACTTCACCGGCTGCTGGGCCGTACGGACGGATCCGACCCGGTCCCAGGGCAGCGTCGTGGTGTACAGGAACCCCACCTGCCGCAGGCCGCGCGTGCTCACCCAGAAGCCCACGCGCAGCAGACGCAGCGCGAAGCCGATCGCCAGCACCGCGGCGCCGATCGTCGTGACCACGCCGGGCCCGTTGCCCGAAAGTCCCATGATCACCGCTGCGAAGAGCAGGTACGAGGCGAGCATGAGCAGCATCGCCGCCGCGGCGACCCGCCAGGGCCCGGGGCGGTAGGGACGGACCCACCCGTCCTGGACCCGGTGCGGAAGGGCGGCGTCCGCGGCGTACTCGTCGTGGCCGCTGTCGGCGGCGAGGAAGGGCAGAGACACATCGGTGAGGCTAGCGGGCCCCGCCGGGACCGGCCAGCAGTGGTCCGCCGGTCGTCTGCCTTGCTCCGCTTTGCGGGGAGTGGGGGCGGTGTCGACGGGTGTCGGGCGATGTCAGAGCGGGCGAATAGGCTGGGCGCCGCCCCAAGCTCCGTGAGGAAGGACGCCCGGTGACCGACACCTCCGCCGACGATTCCGTGCAGTTCCGCGACGACGTGACCGTCGAGCTCATCAAGCACAGCGCCGCCGATTCCGACGTGCTCTGGGCCGCCCGGGTCTCCACGGCCGGCGAGCAGTCGCTGGCGGAGCTGACCAAGGACCCGGAGCGCTCCAAGGGCCTGATCAACTTCCTCATGCGGGACCGCCACGGCAGCCCCTTCGAGCACAATTCGATGACCTTCTTCGTCAGCGCCCCGATCTTCGTCTTCCGCGAGTTCATGCGCCACCGCGTCGGATGGTCCTACAACGAGGAGTCCGGCAGGTACCGCGAGCTGGAGCCGGTCTTCTACGTGCCGTCCACCGAGCGCAAGCTGGTGCAGCAGGGCCGCCCCGGGAAGTACGAGTTCGTGCACGGGTCCCCGGAGCAGCACCAGTCCGTCGTGGACGCCATGGAAGCCTCCTACCGGCAGTCCTACGACGCGTACCAGAAGATGCTGGCGGCCGGCGTCGCCCGTGAGGTCGCCCGGGCCACGCTGCCCGTCGGCCTGTTCTCGTCGATGTACGCCACCTGCAACGCGCGCTCGCTGATGCACTTCCTCGGCCTGCGCACCCAGCACGAACTCGCCAAGGTGCCGTCCTTCCCGCAGCGGGAGATCGAGATGGTCGGGGAGCGGATGGAAGCCGAATGGGCGAAGCTCATGCCGCTCACCCACGCCGCCTTCAACGGCAACGGCCGGATCGCTCCGTAGCAGGTCACCACTCATCCGGAATCTTCCGATTGCCGGGTTTCGTGCAATTCGTCTAGTCTTCAGAAACGGATTCCGGTGCTGCTTGAACCCCCGAGCAGGCAGCGCCGGAGTCCTCATCGCAGGTCCCGAGGGGGTATCCCGGCACCGGCACCGAGTAGCGTTGGACTCATGGCTCCGACCTCCACCCCGCAGACCCCCTTCGGGCGGGTCCTGACCGCAATGGTCACGCCGTTCACCGCGGACGGCGCCCTCGACCTCGACGGCGCGCAGCGCCTCGCCACCCACCTCGTCGAGGCAGGCAACGACGGCCTGGTCGTCAACGGCACCACCGGTGAGTCGCCGACCACCAGCGACGTGGAGAAAGAGCAGCTCGTCCGGGCCGTACTGGAGGCGGTCGGCGACCGCGCGTTCGTCGTCGCGGGCGTCGGCACCAACGACACCCACCACACCGTCGAGCTGGCCCGCCAGGCGGAGCACGCCGGCGCCCACGGCCTGCTCGCGGTCACGCCGTACTACAACAAGCCCCCTCAGGAGGGCCTGTACCGGCACTTCACCGCCGTCGCGGACGCCACCGGCCTGCCGGTGATGCTCTACGACATCCCCGGCCGCAGCGGCGTCCCGATCGAGACCGAGACCCTCGTCCGGCTCGCCGAGCACCCCCGCATCGTCGCCAACAAGGACGCCAAGGGCGACCTCGGCGCCGCGAGCTGGGCCATGAGCCGCAGCGGCCTCGCCTGGTACTCCGGCGACGACATGCTCAACCTGCCGCTGCTCTCCGTCGGCGCCGCCGGCTTCGTCTCCGTCGTGGGACATCTGGTCAGCCCTGAACTGCGGGCCCTCCTCGAGGCGTATCTCTCGGGAGACACCCACAAGGCGACCGAGATCCACCAGAAACTGCTCCCGGTCTTCACCGGCGTCTTCCGCACCCAGGGCGTCATCACCACCAAGGCCGCCCTGGCCCTGCAGGGGCTGCCCGCCGGCCCGCTCCGGCTCCCGCTCGTGGAGCTCGACGAGGCGGCGACGGCACAGCTGAAGCAGGATCTCGCCGCCGGCGGGGTACAGCTGTAACCAAAGACTTAAGAACTGAATATCGCTCCATGAGGACAACGAAAAAGAACGCACGCTGTCACGCGCGCACGGTGTCCCCGGGCTTCTGCCCGGGGCCTGTGGCGTGCGTGGTGAGGAGAGACTTTGAGCCATCCGCACCCTGAGCTCGGCCCACCCCCCGCGCTGCCCGAAGGCGGTCTGCGCATCACCCCGCTAGGCGGTCTCGGAGAGATCGGCCGCAACATGACGGTCTTCGAGTACGGAGGCCGACTGCTGATCGTCGACTGCGGGGTGCTCTTCCCGGAGGAGGAGCAGCCCGGAGTCGACCTGATCCTCCCGGACTTCACCTCGATCCGCGACCGTCTGGACGACGTTGTCGGCATCGTCCTCACGCACGGCCACGAGGACCACATCGGCGCCGTCCCCTTCCTCCTGCGGGAGAAGGACGACATCCCGCTGATCGGCTCGAAGCTGACCCTCGCCCTCATCGAGGCCAAGCTCGCCGAGCACCGCATCCGCCCCTACACGCTCGAGGTCGCCGAGGGGCAGCGCGAGCGCATCGGGCCCTTCGACTGCGAGTTCATCGCGGTCAACCACTCCATTCCCGACGCCCTCGCGGTCGCCATCCGCACCCCGGCCGGCATGGTCGTGCACACCGGCGACTTCAAGATGGACCAGCTGCCGCTCGACGGCCGGCTCACCGACCTGCACGCCTTCGCGCGGCTGTCGGAGGAGGGCATCGACCTGCTGCTCTCGGACTCCACCAACGCGGAGGTCCCCGGCTTCATCCCGCACGAGCGGGACATCTCGCCGGTGCTGCGCCAGGTCTTCGCCAAGGCCGAGAAGCGGATCATCGTGGCCAGCTTCGCCAGCCACGTGCACCGCATCCAGCAGGTCCTGGACGCCGCCCACGAGCGCGGCCGCAAGGTCGCCTTCATCGGCCGCTCCATGGTCCGCAACATGGGCATCGCCCGTGACCTGGGCTACCTGCGGGTCCCACCGGGCCTCATCGTGGACGTCAAGACGCTCGACGACCTCCCCGACGAGAAGATCGTCCTGGTGTGCACCGGCTCCCAGGGCGAACCCATGGCGGCGCTGTCCCGGATGGCCAACCGTGACCACCAGATCCGCATCGTCGAGGGCGACACCGTCGTCCTCGCCTCGTCGCTCATCCCGGGCAACGAGAACGCGGTCTACCGGGTGATCAACGGCCTCACCCGCTGGGGTGCCAACGTCGTGCACAAGGGCAACGCCAAGGTGCACGTCTCCGGCCACGCCTCCGCCGGCGAGCTGCTGTACTTCTACAACATCTGCAAGCCCCGCAACCTCATGCCGGTCCACGGTGAATGGCGCCACCTGCGCGCCAACGCCGAACTCGGCCGGGCCACCGGCATCCCGAAGGAACGCTGCGTCCTCGCCGAGGACGGCCTGGTCGTCGACCTCGTCGACGGCGTCGCCAAGGTCACCGGCAAGGTGCAGGCGGGCTATGTGTACGTCGACGGCCTCTCCGTCGGCGACGTCACCGAGTCCTCCCTCAAGGACCGCCGCATCCTCGGCGAGGAGGGCATCGTCTCGGTGTTCATCGTCGTCGACAGCACCACCGGCAAGGTCGTGGGCGGCCCGTTCATCCAGGCCCGCGGCTCCGGCATCGACGACGAGGCGTTCAACGAGGTCCTCCCCAAGATCGAGGAGTCCCTCGCCCGCGCCGCCTCCGACGGCGTCGCCGAGGTCCGGCAGTTGCAGCAGCTCATCCGCCGCGCGATCGGCAAGTGGGTCTCCGACAACTACCGCCGGCGCCCGATGATCCTCCCCGTGGTCGTGGAGGTCTGACGCACCACCAGGAGCGGGGCACCCTCGATTTGCATCGGGGTGCTCCGCTCCAGTACGTTGGCACAACCCCCGCGACGAGAACGCCACGGAAACGTGCGCCCTCGCAGCGGTCGGGTAAATCCGACGGTAAGCATCTGCTAAAGTCGGGGAGCGCGAAAGCCGAAAGGCAGAAACGCAAAAGCAGGAAATTCCCACCGGCGGGAATCGGGCCCGAAAGAGTCTGATAAAGTCGGGAACGTCGAAAGGTGAAAGCCGGAAGACAAACCCCCTCCAGAGGGTGGCAGAGAAGGAAATCGGATCTGCTAAGCTGGAGACAACGAAGGGAAAGCCCGGAGGGGCCGGTGAAACGGTCTCAAAGGAAGCTTCCGTTCCTTGAGAACTCAACAGCGTGCCAAAAGTCAACGCCAGATATGTTGATACCCCGTCCATCCGTTCGGATGGTCGAGGTTCCTTTGAAGAAATACACAGCGAGGACGCTGGGCACGTCGGGATTATTCCTCCCGATGGTGCCGCTCTCGTGAAGACATTCACGGAGAGTTTGATCCTGGCTCAGGACGAACGCTGGCGGCG
>NZ_FZOF01000023.1 GCF_900188405.1 Actinacidiphila glaucinigra
CGCCGGTGGAGATGACCAGCAGGAAGTCGCAGACGCTCTCCAGCTCGCTGAGCATGTGCGAGGACATCAGCACCGTGGTGCCGTGCTCGGCGGCCTCGGCCATCAGGGTGCTCATCATCTCGTGGCGCACCAGCGGGTCCAGGTCGGACATCGGCTCGTCGAGCAGCAGCAGGTCCGGTCGCTTGCCGAAGGCCAGGGCGAAGGCGACCCGGGTGCGCTGGCCGCCGGACAGGGTGCCGACCCTCGCGTGCAGGGGCACGTTGCCCGCGCGGACGATCTGCTCGGCGGCCCGCTGGTCCCAGCCCGGGTTCAGCTCCCGGCCAAGACGCAGCGTCTCGGCCACCGTGAAACGCCTGAACAGCGGCTTCTCCTGGGCGAGGAACGCCGTGCGACGCCCCGCCTCCGCCGACTGCGGCACCGCACCGAACACCGTCAAGGTGCCCTCCGTCGGCTCCAGCAGATTCGCCGCGATCGACATCAGCGTCGTCTTGCCCGCACCGTTGGGGCCCACCAGCCCGCAGATCCGCCCCGCAGGCAACCGGAACGAACAGTCCCGCAGCGCCCAGCCCCGACGGTACTTCCGCCCGACCCCATGAGCCTCGATCGCCGACTCCTCCAAGGGGCCACCCAAGTCCATGGCATCCGTGGTCTCACGCACTGGTCATCCTCTTTTCCCGACCTTCCGGTGTTCCGCCGGCCGCCGGGATGCCGGCGTACCGCTCCTCCAGGACCGCCGCGACCAGCGCCGCCACGTCCTCCCGTTCCAGGCCCGCCTCCTGGGCCCGGGTCATCCACGCCTCCAGCTCCACCCGCAGCGGGGAGTCGGCGCCCGCCTGGGGGCGGGCCAGTGAGCGGCGGATGAAGGTGCCGAGACCGGGCCTCGGCTCGACCAGCCCCTCGCGTTCCAGTTCGCGGTACGCCTTGAGCGTGGTGTTCGGATTGACGGCGCTGCTCTCGGCGACCTCCTTGGCGGTGGGCAGCCGGTCCCCCGGCATCAGGACGCCCAGCCGGAGGGCCTGCTTGGTCTGCTGCACGATCTGCTGGTACGCCGCGATCCCGCTGCGCCTGTCGATGCGAAACTCCACGAGGTTCAACACCCTTTAGCTACTCGATTAGTGGAATGATGATGAGAGGGCGATGCGAGCCGTGTCAAACACAGCGGCCGCCCCGGCGCCCCTCGGGACACAACCGTGACATTCGTGATGCGGGGGAAGCGCCTGGTCCCGGGCAGCACGAAGGCCCCGGGCGGGCGGGCCCGGGGCCTTCGTGGGGACGGGGGGAGGTCAGCGGTTCACGGGGCCGGCGCGGCCTTCCAGGCGCTGACGCCGAGCTTCCCCGTGGTGCCGAGGTCGAACTCCGGGGTCAGCGTCACCGGAGGCGAGCCGGGTGTCGCCCGCACCCTCGCGTAGGGCGCGTTGACGGGTGTGCCGTCGGTGACGGTGTTGCGCCACATCAGGCCGGCGGTCGCGCTCTCGCCCGGCGCCAGGGTGACCGGGCGGGGCGGGTCGTCGAAGCCGGTCACGAGGGCGACGCCGCCGCTGCCGCGGAAGACCTCGACGTCCGTGACGGGCTTCCGCTCCTCGTCGAGGAGCCGGACCAGCGGATGGCCCTCGACGCGCCGCACACCGGACGAGCAGTTCTCCAGGCGGAGTCCCACCACGCGCAGCCCCATGGCGGCGTCGCCTTCGTCGGCGGTGAGGCGCAGACCGGAGGAGGGGCAGGCGCCTCCCGGGGCCGGCGCCTCGTCCGCCGGGACGCTCCTGACCTTGACGACACGCACCCGTTCGCCGCCGGACCGCGGCGCGAGCGGTGCGCCGAGGTCGGCCTCGCCCCGCACGGTCCGGCCGGGCGGGACCGCGGGCACGGTGTGCGGCACGTTGGCCAGCGCCTCTCCGGCGCCGGTCGTCAGCCCGAAGGTGACGGTGTACGTGAGGGGTTCGCCGGAGTGATTGGTGACACGGAACGCGACGTGGAACGGGGCGGGGCCGGTGCAGTGGGCGGGCGGGACGCCCACCGCGGTGATCTCGACGTCGCCGGTCCCCTCGGCGCCCGCCGACGCCGAGGGGACCGGGACGGCCGAGGAGGCGCACGAGGGGCGGCCGTCCCCGTGCGGTACGACGCAGGCCGTCGCCAGGAGCAGGGGACCGGCGAGCACGGCCGGGAGGAGGAGGGCGGGGGAGCGCATCCGGCGACCCCATCAGGGCCCTCCCGTTCCCGGCCGTGGCGGAGGCCACAATTCCCGTCACACGACCGTCACAAAGCGCGGCGCACGGGGCGGCGGTCAGCGGGAGGCGGCGCTGTCGATCCACGCGACGACGGCGCCGACCGTGGCGTCGTCGAGCTGCCGGGCGATGGTGTGCACGGCGTCGCTGTCCCCCGGGAGCGGGGGCACCCCGGCCGCGATGAGCGCGGCGTGGAGTTCGATCCAGCGCGCGTCGACGGCGTCCAGATGGGCCCCCAGCGGGACACCACCCGGTGACTGCTGCGGAGTATCGAGAAGGTTCATGGTGTTTCCTCTCGGATCTCGGACGGTGTCGACCGGACTCGCCGTGCAGGACTGCCGCGCCGTGCCCGCCGGTTGCGCCGCGCCCCGGACTTCACCCGTCCGGCCCTCACCGTGCCCGCCGGGGCCTGTGCCATGGGGATGACATTCGCCGGTCCGGCGACGCGGGCGGCGCCGCACGGGGCATGGCCTACCTCAGTGCCCGCGCCCGCATCCCACGGAAGGCCTCGGATGATCGACAGGCGGACCTTCGGCACGATCGTCGGCACGGGAGCGGTCGCGGCTACGATGGCCGGACTCGCGACGGGGTGCGCGACGACCGGACCGGACGAGAACAAGCCGGCGCCGCCCATGGCCCCCGGCAAGGAACGGCCCGGCGACGCCGCGGCGTTCGGCCCCCTGAAGCAGGTGGAGGCCGGGGTCCTGGACGTCGGCTACGCGGAGGCCGGACCGGCCGACGGCCCCGCGGTGATCCTGCTCCACGGCTGGCCGTACGACATCCACAGTTATGTCGCCGTCGCACCGCTGCTGGCGGCGAAGGGCTACCGGGTGGTCGTCCCCTACCTGCGGGGCCACGGGACGACGCGCTTCCTGTCCCGCGCGACCCCGCGCGACCCCCAGCAGGCGGCGTTCGCCCTGGACATCGTCGCGCTCATGGACGCCCTGGGGATCAAGAAGGCGGTCCTCGCCGGCTTCGACTGGGGGTCGCGGACCGCGGACATCATCGCGGCGCTGTGGCCGGAGCGGGTCAAGGGGCTGGTCTCGGTGACCGGCTACCTGATCACCAACCGCGAGGCGAACAAGCAGCCGCTGCCGCCGAAGACGGAATGGGCCTGGTGGTACCAGTACTACTTCGCCACGGAGCGGGGCCGTAAGGGGCTGGAGCGCTACCGGGACGATCTGGCCCGGCTCGTGTGGAAGTTCAACTCCCCGACCTGGGGCTTCGACGACGCCACGTTCGAGCGGACCGCGACCGCCTTCGACAACCCGGACTACGTCCCCATCGTCATCGGCAACTACCGCTGGCGGCTGGGCCTGACGGAGGGCGACCCGCGCCACGCCGACATCGAGGCGCGGCTCGCCCGCGGTCCCGTCATCACCGTGCCCACGATCACCCTCGACGGGGCGGTCGATCCGTTCACCCCGCCGGGCGACGGCTCGGCCTACCGGGCCAAGTTCACCGGGAAGTACGCGCACCGCACGCTGCAGGGCATCGGGCACAACGTGCCGCAGGAGGCCCCGGCGGCGTTCGCGCAGGCCGTGATGGACGTCGGGCGGCTCTGACCGTTCGCCGACGGTCCGGGGCGGCGCCGGTGGCCGGGCGCGGGGGGCCCGGCCACACGGGGGGATGTCAGTGGTCGTCGCCACCGCGGCCGCGGCCCCGGCCGTGACCGCCGTGGTCGTCCCCTGAGCGGTCGTCGCCCCGGACGCGGTCGCCGCCGTGGTCGTCACCCGGGGGGTCGTCGCTGCCGGCGCGGTCGCCGCCGTGGTCGTCCCCGGAACGGTCGTCCCCGCGCACGCGGTCGCCGCCGTGGTCGTCGTACCCGTGGTCGTCGTACCCGCGCCGCGTGGCCGAGGGCGCGGGCGAGGCGGTGGGGGAGGACGTGGGGGACGCCGTGGGGGAGGCGTCCCCGGTGCGTGTGCGGCCGCGGGGGCGGTCGTCCTCCGTGACCCGGCCCGTCACGGCGTCCACGTGCAGTTCGTGCACGACCCCGTCCGCACCGGTGACGTACACCTCCCAGTAGCCGCGGTGCCGGTCGTCCGGCTCGATCTTCGTGACGGTGCCCGGCGTGTGGGCGACCGCGGCGGCGGCCGCCCGGCTCGCCGTGATCCCCCGGGAGCCGGCGTCGTGCCCCGGGGTCGCACCGGGTCCGGCGGTCGAGGAGACCGCGCCGCGCGCGTCGTCGCGGCCGCCGTCGTGGCCGCCCGTGGCGAACGCCGTGTAACCCCCGGCGACGAGGACCGCGGCCGCGATGGCCGCGACGGTGGTGTTGCGCTTCATGAGGAGCCCTTCCGACCGGGGCGTGCCCGGTCTGTGTCAGGTCTGTTCCGGGACCTCAATGTCGGCGGTACAGGCTGAAGGCAACCTGAAACCGGCTGAAGATCTCTTCAGGTTGATTTGGGAGGCTGGGCCCATGCGGGTGCTCATAGTGGAGGACGAGAGACGGCTCGCGGTCTCGCTGGCCAGAGGGCTGACGGCCGAGGGCTTCGCCGTGGACGTCGTCCACGACGGGCTCGAGGGGCTGCACCGGGCGGGGGAGGGCGTCCACGACCTCGTCGTGCTGGACATCATGCTGCCCGGCATGAACGGCTACCGCGTCTGCGCCGCACTGCGCGAGGCGGGCAACGAGGTCCCCATCCTGATGCTCACGGCCAAGGACGGCGAGTACGACGAGGCGGAGGGGCTCGACACCGGCGCCGACGACTACCTGACCAAGCCGTTCTCGTACGTCGTGCTCGTCGCCCGCGTCAAGGCGCTGCTGCGGCGCCGCGGTTCGGCGGGGGCGTCGCCCGTGCTGCGGCTGGGCTCCCTCGTGCTGGACACCGCCGCCCGCAGGGTCTTCCGCAACGACACCGAAGTGACTCTGACCGCGAAGGAGTTCGCCGTGCTGGAGCAACTGGCGGTGCGGGCCGGGCAGGTGGTCGGCAAGTCCCGCATCCTGGAGCACGTCTGGGACTTCGCGTACGACGGCGACCCCAACATCGTCGAGGTCTACATCAGCACGCTGCGCCGCAAGCTCGGCGCGGACCTCATCCAGACGGTGCGCGGCGCCGGGTACCGGCTGGCCTCCTCATGAGACGCCCCCGCCCCCTCGGCACCGTCCGGGCCAAGATGTCGCTGGGCGCCACGGTCGTGGTCGCGGTCGCGCTGGTGGCCGCCGGGGTGGCCGTCCTGCTGTCGCTGCGCGCCAACCTCACGGGCCAGGCGCAGAGCCAGGCCGACGACACGGCCCGCAGGATCGCCCTCGACGTCGCCAGCCGCGGGGCGGACCCGAACCGTTACGCGCGGCTCGAACTGCCCGAGGACGCACCGGTGCAGGTGACCACCGAGGACGGGCGGCTGCTCGCGGTGAGCCGGGGCCTGGAGCGGATCAGCGGCACCGGGGTCGCCGCCGTCAGGGCCGTCCGCGTGCCCGTCGCCACGCCCACTCCCACGCCCACTCCCACGCCCACCCCCACCCCCACCCCGTCCGCCGTGCCGGGCGACGACCACGGCGGCGGGGACGACGGCGGCCACGGGCGCGGCCGGGGCCGGGGCGGCCGCGACGACGAGTCGCGCGGCGGCGAGGACGACGACCGGCACGGCGGCAGCGGCACGGCCTCCCCCGCAGCCGGGGACGACCCGGTCGTCGGCGCCATCGGCAGGACGGTCGCGCACGGCACGGGGCGGGCCACGCTGGACGGCCGGACCGCCGACTACCGCTTCGCGACGGTCAAGGCCACCGACCTCGCCGGGCAGACCGTCCTCATCCACGCGGGCGCCTCGCTGACGGCCCGCGAGAGCGCGGTGAACACCACGGCGGCGGCCATGCTCGCGGGACTGCCCGTACTGCTGCTGGTGGTCGGCGGCGCGACCTGGCGGGTCACCCGGCGCGCGCTGGCCCCGGTGGAGGGCATCCGGCGCGAGATGGCCGCCATCACGGCCTCCGAGGACCTCTCCCGGCGCGTGCCCGAGCCGGCCGCCCGCGACGAGGTCGCCCTGCTGGCGCGCACCACCAACGAGACCCTGACCGCCCTGGAGGCCGCGGTCGAGCGGCAGCGCCGCTTCGTCGCCGACGCCTCGCACGAACTGCGCAGCCCGATCGCCTCGTTGCGCACGCAGCTGGAGGTCGGCTCGGCCCATCCGCACCTGCTCGACGTCCCCGGCGCCGTCAAGGACACCGAGCGGCTGCAGCACCTCGCGGGCGACCTGCTGCTGCTCGCCCGGCTCGACGCGGGGGAACGGCCCGCGCGGCGAAGGGTGGACCTGGGCGAACTGGTCCGCGAGGAGGTCCGCAGACGGCCCGCCGACCGGGTCCCGGTGACCGTCGACGTCGAGCCGCTACGGGAAGTGGCGGGTTCACGCGGCCAGTTGGCCCGGGTGGTCGGCAACCTGGTCGACAACGCCCAGCGTCACGCGCGGGCCGCGGTGACCGTGACCGTGGGCCTGCGGGACGGCCTGGTCGTCCTCGCGGTCGGCGACGACGGCGCCGGCGTGCCGGCCGCCGAACGCGCGCGGATCTTCGAGCGCTTCGTCCGCCTCGACGACGCCCGCAGCCGCGACGAAGGCGGCGCCGGGCTCGGCCTGGCCATCGCCCGCGACGTCGCGCACCGCCACGACGGCACGCTCACCGTCGGCGCGGCCCCGGCGGGCGGGGCGCTGTTCGAACTGCGCCTGCCGCCGGCGGCGGGGGACCCGGCCGCGTCCGTCAGGGGGTGAGGCCGAGCTGGCGCAGCATGCCGAGCTGGTCGCTGCTCCCCCAGCGCTCGACCATCTTCCCGTCCGCGAACCGGCTGATCTGCATACCCCGGTAGCTGACGGTGCGCCCCGTCGGGGCGTGGCCCATCAGTTCGCCGAGGTGCGTGCCGGTGATGGTGTACGCGAAGGCGATCTCGTCGTCGGTGGCCATGACGTGCTCGACCTCGACGTGCAGATCGGGGAAGGCCCGCCGCATCTCGCCGAACATCTCCTCGTAGCCCTCCGGCCCGGGCCCCTGGCCCGGGGCGGGGTCGTGGTCCACCGATCCGGCCGCGACGAATGTGCCGAGTTCGTCGAGATGGCCGCTGTTCACCGCTGTTCCGAAGCCCTCGAGGACGGAGATGTTGTCGCTGCGGGACATGCCGCGCTCCCTTGCGGTCGCGATCCCGGGCGCGCGGGGCGCCCCTTCCTCCCTTCCACCGTAGGCGCGGCGCGGCGAAGCGGCCTGCCGGGGCTCAGCCGACGCATTCCTCCTTGTCGGCGCGCGACTGCGGGATGTCGTCCGGGAGCCGGTCCGGGTCGGCGAGCGGGGTCCCCGGGCCCTGGTAGTCGCCGCCGAGGGTGAGGGTCATGTTCGCGCCGGCTTCGGCGTCCGCCGTGCCGGGGCGGAGGGCGGCGGCGGGGAGTCCCATCATCGCGGCCAGGGCCCGGGCCTGGTCGGCCTGGTCGGGCGCGTACTCCAGGGTCGTGCGGTCCTGCTTCCCGCCGGGGGCGTTGCCGCCGTTGGTGGAGTGGGTGACGCCCTTGGTGTTCTGCAGCCACTCCAGGGTGTCCTGCGCCGCGCCTTGGGGGCCGCCGCCGTTGTGGATGAGGACCCGGACCTGCGACGGATCCGCCTTGGCACCGCGGAGCTTGGAGTCGGCGGTCGCCGGCTTCTTCTTCTTCGCCTTGGTCAGCGAGACGTCGCTCTTGATCGCCTTGAAGAGCGCGGGCGCCTTCGTCTCGTCGACGACGACCGTCGCGTGCTTCGTCCCCTCGGCCGGGTTGTCCTTGACCGGGAGCGTCGTGAAGGTGATGTGCTCGGGGTCGACCCGGCTCAGGTCCTTGGCGAGGTCGGTGAGCTTGGCGACGCCGCCTATGCCGGTGTCCACGGTGAGCGACTTGGTGGCCGCGTTCGCCAGCTTGAAGAGCTTGGTGGGGTCGGTGAGGGTGTCACCGGACTTCATCTGGCGGATCATCGAGCCGAGGAACTGCTTCTGCAGGTCGATCCGGTCCAGGTCACTGCCGTTCTTCAGCGAGTGGCGGGTCCGGACGAAGGCCAGGGCCTGCTCGCCCTGGACCTTGCTCGGTCCGGCGGGGAGGTCCAGATGGGAGCCCTCGCCCTCGGGGGTCGTGTCCTTGATGGGGTGGGTGAGGCAGATCGGCACCCCGCCGACCGCCGTGGACAGGGTCTTCACGGCCTCGAAGTTGACCAGGACGAAGTGGTCGACGGGGATGCCCGTGATCTTCGTGACGGTCCGCATGGTGCAGCCCGGGTCGCGGCCCTCCTGGCCGAGGCTCTCGTTGAAGCGCGGGCCGAACGACCCCTGCGGCGTCGCGGGGATCGTCTTGGTGGAGCCGTCCTTCTGCTTGGTCGGGCAGTCCGGGATGCCGGTGACCATGTCGCGCGGGATGCTCATCGCGGTCGCGTTCGACCGGTCCTTCGCCACGTGGAAGAGGATCGTGGTGTCGGCGTGGCCGACGCTGCCGGCGTCCCCGTACTTGCCGCCGAGGCCCTGGCGGCTGTCGGTGCCGATGACCAGGATGTTCACCGCGTCCTTGCTGGTCGCCTGCTTGCTGCCCGCCGTGCCGACGTCGACGGTGGCGATGTTGCCGTCGAGATGCCGGTAGAGGAAGTAGGCGCCGGTGCTGCCCGCGAGCAGCACGAACCCGAGCGTGCCCGCGGTCCACATCAGGACCTTCCGCTTCGTGGACCGCTTCGCCTTGCGGGACGCGGGGGCCCCGGCGCGGCGGCGGCCGCCCGGCTCCGGGACGGGCCGCTGCTCCTCGCGGCGCGCACGCCGCCCGCCCTGGCGGGGCACCGTCGGGGCCGGAGGGGTGTCGGTGTCCAGCCGCAGCCGGTAGGAACCGGTCTCCGGGTCGAGGACCCACTGGTCCGCGGGGTCGATGTCGCTGCCGTCGTGCCTGTCCACGGTCGTACGGGTCCTCCGTCCACGCCCGGGGCGCCGCCCCCGCGGTGCGCCCGGTCGTCGCCTGTGTGGTCCTGGGTCCGCCCCGCGGCCGGCCCGGGGCAACCGTTCAGACATCCGAATACGGCACATGGTTGTCCTGGCGCGGTCAACTCCTGTGCGAAAGCCGGGATGCACCCGGGATTTCCGTGGCGGCTGAACCGGTTCCGCCGCCGGGCCGTACTAGGGACGGCGGTCCCGACACCCGCGCCTGGCCCGCCGTGCCGTCACGCATTCCACAGGGAAGGACCTCCGGGGTGTCGCTCTTCATACGCTCTGACCGGCCGGGCACGACGGACGACGGACCGCCGGCGGACGGGTCCTCCGCGGACGGGGGCGGCGCCCCCGGCGACGGCGCTGCCGCGCACACCGGATGGCGGGACCGGCGTCCCGCGGCCGCCCGGGCACTGCGCCGGGTGACGACGGCACTGGCCGCGGTGGTCGTCCTGGCCGCGCTCGTCGTGCCGGACCGGCTCTCCGCCATGGGGCCGGACCACTTCGTCCGGCTGCCCGTGGAGGGGCTGCTCGGGACCGCGCTGCTGATCGCCCTGCCGCGGCGGGCCCGGCGGCCGGCGGCCGTGCTCATCGGCCTGGGCCTGGGCGTGCTGGTCCTGCTGAAGTGCCTCGACATGGGCTTCTACGAGGTGTTCGCCCGGCGCTTCGACCCGGTCTTCGACTGGAGCCTGCTCGCCGACGGGGAGGGGTACCTCACCGCCACCTCCGGCCGGGCGTACGCCGTCGCCGCGACGACCGGGGTGGTGCTTCTCGTCCTTCTCGTACCGGCCCTGACGGTGCTGTCCACGGTCCGGCTGAGCCGGCTGGTGGACCGGCACGGCCGGGGGGCGACCCGGGCCACGCTCGCGCTCGGCACGGTGTGGGTGCTCTGCGCGGCGCTGGGGCTGGAGACGGCCGATGCGCCGGTCGCGTCCCGGGAGTCGTCGGCCTTCGTCCAAGAGCGCGCGGGCGACGTCCGGGCCTCGCTGCGGGACCGCGAGCACTTCGCCGAGGCGGCGGCGCACGACGCCTTCGCCGGCACCCCCGGCGACCGGATGCTGACCGCGCTGCGCGGCAAGGACGTGATCTTCGCCTTCGTCGAGAGCTACGGCCGCAGCGCCGTCGAGGACCCCAGGATCGCGCCCGGCGTCGACGCGGCCCTGGCGGACGGCACCCGCACGCTGCGTGCCGCCGGATTCTCCTCCCGGAGCGGCTGGCTCACCTCACCCACGTACGGCGGCGGGAGCTGGCTCGCGCACTCCACCTTCCTGTCCGGACTGTGGGTGCCCAACCAGCAGCGCTACCGCTCGGTCGTCACCAGCGACCGGCTGACGCTGACGGACGCGTTCCGACGCACCGGCGCCTGGCGCACGGTGGGCATCATGCCCGGGGTCACCGCCTCGTGGCCGGAGGGCGAGTTCTACGGCCTGGACCACGTCTACGACTCCCGCGACCTCGGCTACCGGGGGCCGAAGTTCAGCTGGGCACCCGTGCCCGACCAGTACAGCCTCTCGGCCTTCCAGCGGCTGGAGCACGGCAGGCCGCACGACAAGCCGCTGATGACGGAGATCATCCTGGTGTCGAGCCACCGCCCCTGGGCTCCCGTCCCCGAGATGATCGACTGGGACCGGGTCGGCGACGGCTCGGTCTACGACGGGATCAGCAAGCGGGGCAAGAACCCGGACGAGGTGTGGAAGGACCGTTCGAGCATCCGCACCGAGTACGGCAACTCCATCCGGTACTCGGTGAACAGCCTCGTCCAGTACGTGGCGAAGTACGGCACCAAGGACACCGTGCTCGTCTTCCTCGGCGACCACCAGCCCTCCCCCGTCGTCACCGGCAGCGACGCGACGAGCGACGTGCCGGTCGCGATCGTCGCCCACGACCAGGCCGTACTGGACCGGACGGACGGCTGGGGCTGGTCCGACGGGCTGCAGCCCGCCCACGACGCCCCGGTCTGGCGGATGGACACCTTCCGCGACCGCTTCCTGACCGCGTACGGGTCCCGGCCGGCCCCCTGACCGCCCCGCCCGAACCACCCCGCCCGTATCTCCCCGGCGTCGTCCACAGCCTGTGGACGACGCCGGGGCGCGCTCAGCCCCGCCGGGCGGCCCGTGCGGCGAGCCAGTCCAGCGCGTCCGTCGCGGAGCCGAGAACCGAGATGTGCCCCTCGCCGGGCCGCAGCCACAGCTCCGCGTCCGGGCACCGCCGGGACAGCCACACGCCGTGCGCGGCGGGCACGATGCGGTCCGCCCCGCCGTGCAGGACCAGGACGGGCGCGGCGACGCCGGCCGGGTCGAAGCCCCACGGCGCCACATAGGCGAGGTCGTCGTCGACCATGCCGCCCGGCCCGCCCTCGAGTCCCTTGCCAGCGACGTCGCCCAGCCACCCCCACGTTCCGGCCAGCGCGGCATGGTCCCCGGGCGTGAACAGCTCGGGGTCGAAGTCGCCGGAGGCCAGTGCCTCTTCGAGCGCCGCGCGCCCCCGGACCGCCGCACCGAGCTCCGCCGCGCCGGAGGGCCCCATCCCGGCGAACCAGTCGAGCCCCTCCGCGCCGAACGGCGCCAGGCCGGCCCCGCTGACCACCGCCAGGACCCGGTCCGGCAGCAGGGCGGCGCAGGCCAGCGCGTGCGGGCCGCCGCCGGAGTGGCCCATGACCGCGAAGCGGCCGATGCCCAGCGCGTCGGCCACGGCCGCCGCGTCACCGGCCGCCGAGGCGACGTCCCGGCCCGGACGGGGCGCCGAACCGCCGTACCCGGGGCGGTCGTAGCCCACCCAGCGGATGCCGCGCTCGGCGGCGGCCGCGAACAGCGGCTCCGGGGGCGTGCCGATGTTGGGCGTGCCGTGGTGCCACAGGACGGCCAGTTCGGCGCCGTCCTCCCGGCCGCCCGGCCCGGTGTCGTACACGTGCAGCGTCCGCCCGTCGGCGAGTGCGATATCCGTCTCCGTCACCATCCGGCCGAGTCTAGGCGCGGGCACCGACACCCCACCGGGACCGGGCGGACGGGCACCGGCCGCGGGCGCGGAAATCCGCTGCCCCGGCGCACCGCGCACTGTTACCGTCCCCCGGTGTTCTCCCTCCTCGAACCCGCCCTGTTCACCCGGCTGCGCGACGCGCGGCGGATCCTCGTCGCCGGGGCCGGCGGCGGCTTCGACGTCTACGCCGGGCTGCCGATCGCGCTGGCGCTGCGCGAGGCGGGCAAGGAGGTCCACCTCGCCAACCTCTCCTTCGCCGACCTCTACGGCCTGGACCTCGACGTGTGGGTGGACCACGACGTCGCCGCCGTGCGCCCCGCGACGGCCGCCCGCGGCGACTACTTCCCCGAGCGGACCCTCGCCCGCTGGCTGGAGTCGCAGGGCCTGCCCTCGACCGTGTACGCGCTGTGCCGTACGGGCGTCGCACCCCTGCGGGCCGCGTACCGGGCGCTGATCGGCCACTTGGGCGGGGTCGACGCGATCGTGCTGGTGGACGGCGGCACCGACATCCTCATGCGCGGCGACGAGAGCGGACTCGGCACGCCCGAGGAGGACATGGCGAGCCTCGCCGCGGTCGGCGGGCTCACCGGCGTCCCGCAGCGGCTGGTGGCCTGCCTCGGTTTCGGCGTGGACGCGTACCACGGGGTGAACCACTCCCTGGTGCTGGAGAACCTGGCCGCCCTGGAGCGCGACGGGGCGTACCTCGGGGCGTTCTCGCTGCCGCGCGACAGCCGCGAGGGCCGGCTCTACCTCGACGCGGTCGCGCACGCCCAGGAGGCGACCCCGGAGCACCCGAGCATCGTCCACGGCTCCGTCGCGGCCGCGGTGCGCGGCGACTTCGGCGACGTGCGGTTCACGGAGCGCACCAGGAACAGCGAACTGTTCGTCAACCCGCTTATGGCGATGTACTTCTGCGTGGACGCGGTGGGCCTGGCCGCCCGCAACCTCTACCTCGACCGGCTGGAACGGACGCAGCTCACCCGGCAGATCAGCTCGATCGTCGAGGAGTTCCGCGACGAACTGCCGCGCCAGCGACCGCCGCGGACCTTCCCGCACTGACCGTCCCCGCACCGCCGGCGGGCGGTCAGCCGCGCACGTCCGCCGCGAGGGCGTCCAGCGACAGCCGCCACAGCAGCGCGGCCGCGTCCGGGTCCAGCGCGTGGTCGGCCACGCCGCCGGAGGTCCCGGGGATGTGGCGGTGGGCCTCGGCGCAGTCCTCGAAGTAGCGCCCCGCCACGCGCTCCAGCCCGGGCGCGGTGGCGACGTACACGACCGTGGCGGCCCCCTGCTGCGGGGTCTTGAAGGTGTGGCCGCCGGACGCGGCGGCGGCGTCCAGGGCCTCGCGGGTGAGGTGACGGGACAGGTTGGTGCCCAGCACCGCCCCGGGGTGCACCGCGTTGACGGTCACGCCGTCGGCGGCCCAGCGCCGGCCGGCCTCCACCGCGAAGAGGACGTTGGCGGTCTTGGACTGGGCGTACGCGAGGCCGGCGTCGTAGGGGCGGTCGCGGAAGTGGACGTCGTCGAAGTGCACCGGGCTGCGCAGGTGGGCGACCGAGCTGAGGGAGACCACGCGGGCGCGGCCCGCGGCGGCGAGCGCCGGGTGCAGGCGGGTGGCGAGCGCGAAGTGCCCGAGGTGGTTGGTCGCGAACTGCAGCTCCCAGCCCTCGGGCGTGCGCGTCTCGGGGGTCATCATGACCCCGGCGTTGTTGACGAGGACGTGCAGGGGGCCGTGCCAGGCGGCGGCGAAAGCCGCCACGGAGCGCTGGTCCGCGAGGTCGAGCGGGGCGACCAGCACCCGCCCGGCGCCGCCGGCCGCGATGCCCGCGGCCGCGCGCTCGCCGGCGGCGGTGTCCCGTACCGCGAGGGTGACCTCGGCGCCGGCGCCGGCCAGGGCGCGGGCGGTCTCCAGGCCGATGCCGGAGGCCGCACCGGTGACGACGGCGCGGCCTCCGGTGAGGTCGATGCCGCCGACGACCTCGGCGGCGGTGGACTGTGCGGTGAAGCCGGAGCCGGTCATGGCGCTGCCTTCCTCTCGGCGCGGCGGTGGTGCCGCCCCCTTCCAGGCAACCACCGCCGGCCGTCCGCGGCGCCCCCGGGCGGGGGTCAGCGCAGCGCGCTCTTCTGCCGCCACTGGTCCCAGCCCACGTTCCAGTCGCCGAAGCCGTCGTTCGGCGCGACGGTGCCGAAGAACGCGGCGTTCCAGGGGGCGGCGTGCGCGTACATCCCGGACCAGGTGAGCCGGATCGAGTCGTGGACCGTCTCGTCGTAGGCGTCGCCGAGGCCGACGGTCTCGGAGTTCATCCGGACCGTGCCCTCCTTGGCCAGCACCACCGCCGTGCCGCGCCACGAACCGGTGTCCGGTCCGGGGGTGCCGCCCCCTTCCAGGCAACCACCGCCGGCCGTCCGCGGCGCCCCCGGGCGGGGGTCAGCGCAGCGCGCTCTTCTGCCGCCACTGGTCCCAGCCCACGTTCCAGTCGCCGAAGCCGTTGTTCGGCGCGACCGTTCCCTTGGCCTCGGACCCCTTGATCTCGAAGGGATCGCCGACCCGGACCTGGGAGTACAGCCAGCCCGCGTCGGCGTCGCTCATCCCGACGCAGCCGTGGCTGCGGTTGGCCCGGCCGAAGAACGCGGCGTTCCAGGGGGCGGCGTGCGCGTACATCCCGGACCAGGTGAGCCGGATCGAGTCGTGGACCGTCTCGTCGTAGGCGTCGCCGAGGCCGACGGTCTCGGAGTTCATCCGGACCGTGCCCTCCTTGGCCAGCACCACCGCCGTGCCGCGCCACGAACCGGTGTCCGGTCCGGGGGTGCCGCCCGAGACGGGGACCGTGCGCACCGTCCGGCCGTCGCGCTGCAGGGTGAGCTGCTTGCGGTCGAGGTCGACCTTGACCACCTGCCGGGCGCCGACGGTGAAGGAGGCCTGGTAGTCGCGGACGAACCAGCCGCCCCGCCCGGAGTCGGTGCCGTCCAGGCGGGCGTCCAGGGTGACCTCGGTGCCCGGCCGCCAGTACTCCCGGGGCCGCCAGTCGACCCGGTCCCGGCCCGAGTAGTCGGTCAGCCAGCCCCAGGAGCCCTCGGTGTCGTCGGAGGTCGTCACCTTCAGCTGCCGCTCCACGGCGGCCTTGTCGGTCACGGGGTTGTCGAAGACGAGGGATATCGGCTGGGCGACGCCGACCGTGGTGCCGTCGCCGGGCCGCCAGTCCACCTTGTTGACCTTGCGCGCCGCGGCGGTGGTGAAGCTCGACTCGCTCCTGCCGGTCGTGCCGCCCGGGGTGCGGGTACCGGCCTCGACGGTGTACGAGGCGCCGGGCACGACGTTGCGGTCCGAGGTCCAGGTGCGGCGGTCCGCGGACAGGGTGCCGGTCAGTGCCTTGTCGTGCGGCCCGGCGACGGTGACCGCCGTGAGGGTGCCGCCCTTCGCGGTGACGCGGACGGGCTCGCCGGCCGTTACCCGCCCGCCGTGCGGGGTGACGGTGACGGTCGCCGCCCGCTCCTTGTGCTGCTCCGTGTCGCCGGCGGCGTGCGTCGCCGCCGGGGCGCTGCCCGAGCAGGCGGTGAGCACGGCGGACAGCAGGGCGGCCGCGACGGCGGCGGTGCGCAGGCGGGGCCGGCGTATCGGGCCCACACGTTTCCGGGACAACGGAGACCTCCGGGAGGGACGGGGAGAGCACGGCCGGGAAACGGCCGGACCCCGGGGACTCTAGGCCGCGAAAAGCCCTGGTGGAGCGCCTGGGAGCCGTATGACGGCAGCTGGTGGGAAACGGTCATGGTCCGGTCACATTCGCCGCTCGGGGCGGTCACGAAGGGCTGTGAGCCTTCCGATGTTCCCACCCGACCACACCTCAGGGAGGCGCAGTGTCGGCACTGCTCGTGACGGCGGGCTGCGGCCCCCGGCAGGCCTGGCTCGGACCGGTCAGCGCGGAGACGTACCGCTCGTTCCTGGCGTCCCGGACGGGTTCGGCGCTCGGCCCGAGCTTCCTCCAGTGCCCGTCGTGGGCGCTGGTGAAGCCGGGCTGGCGGCCCCGGTTGCTCGGCTGGGGCACCGGGGACGACTCCGGGCGCGGTGAGCTGCGCGGCGTCGCGCTGGTGCTGCTGCGGCAGTTCCCCGGGACGCGGAAGTCCTTCGCCTACCTGCCCGAGGGGCCGGTCGCCGACTGGTCGGACCCCGGCATCGACGCCTGGCTGACGCCGCTCCTGCGCCACCTGCGCGGACTCGGTGCCTTCGCCGTGCGCATCGGCCCCTCGCCCGCCCACCGCCGCTGGGACGCCGCCGCGCTGAAGTCCGCGACCGGTCTCGGCCGGCGCCTGTCCGACGTCCTGGCGTGCGAGGTCGACCCGCTCGGCACGGTCGTGGCCGAGCGGCTGCGGGCCCGCGGCTGGCGGCGCTGCGGCGGCGACGGGCCGGACGGCGGCGGGGACGCGGACGCCCAGCCCCGCCACGTCTTCCGGGTCCCGCTGGCCGGCCGCAGCGCCGAGGACCTGTGGTCGGGACTCAACCAGGAGTGGCGCCGCAACATACGGAAGGCCCGGAAGTCGGGCGTCGAGGTGACCGTGGGCGGCGCGGCCGACCTCCCCGAGTTCTTCCGTCTGCTGCGGATCACCGAGGAGCGCGACGGCTTCCGGCTGGGCCGCTCGCTGGAGTACTACCAGCGCCAGTACGCGGCCCTCAACGCCGAGCAGCCGGGCCGGATGAAGCTCTACCTCGCCCGCCACGAGGGCGAGGTGCTCGCCGCCCACACGATGATCACCGTGGGCCGGAGGGCCTGGTACCAGACCGGCGCCTCGGCGGACCACCGCCGCGAGGTCCGCCCCTCCAACGCCCTGCAGTGGCGGATGCTGCAGGACGCCCACCAACAGGGCGCACTGGAGTACGACATGCGCGGGGTACCCTCCACACTCGACCCGGAGGACCGGGCGTTCGGTCTCACGCGATGGAAGCTCGGAACCGGCGGGCAGGTCGTCGAGACCCTGGGGGAATGGGAGACGGCCTTGGACGGCACCGCCAACCACACGCTCTACCGGGCCTTCCAGGTCTACCTGGCACGCCGGTGAGCGCCCCCGCGGCGGCCCGGCCGGCCGACGGGAAGGCCGCCCCGGCCGGGGCGGCAGCCACCGGCTCGGTGCTGCGCAGCGGCGCCCTCATGGCGGCGGGTTCGGTGGTCTCCCGCGCGACCGGCTTCGTACGGTCCGCGACCGTCGCCGCGGCGCTCGGCGTCGGCCTGGCCGCCGACGGCTACTCGGTCGGCAACTCGGTGCCCACGATCGTCTACATGCTGCTGCTGGGCGGCGCGCTCAACGCGGTGTTCGTACCCGAACTGGTGCGGGCCGCCAAGGAGCACGAGGACGGCGGCGCCGCCTACACCGACCGGCTGCTGACCGTGTGCACCGTCGCGCTGCTGCTGATCACGACGGCGGCCGTGCTGGCCGCGCCCGCGATCGTGGCCGCGTACACCGGCTACACCGGGGCGCAGGCGGCGACGACGGTGGCCTTCGCGCGCTCCTGCCTGCCGCAGATCCTCTTCCTCGGCCTGTTCACGCTGCTCGGCCAAGTCCTGAACGCCCGCGGCCGGTTCGGCGCGATGATGTGGACGCCCGTCCTCAACAACCTGGTCGTCATCGCCGTCTTCGGCCTCTACCTGGCCACGGCCGGCACCGGCGGCGGGCTGACCTCCGGCGAGACCGCGCTGCTCGGCTGGGGCACCACGGCCGGCATCGCGGTGCAGGCGCTGGCGCTGGTGCCGTCACTGCGGGCGGCGCGCTTCCGCTGGCGGCCGCGGTTCGACTGGCGGGGCAGCGGGCTGTCCCGGCCGCTGCGCTCCGCCGGGTGGCTGGTGCTGCTGGTGCTCACCAACCAGGTCGCCTACTGGGTGGTGACCCGGCTCGCCACCTCCGCCGGACAGCGCGCCGCGGCCCTCGGCATCGACGGCGGCGCCGGCTTCACCGCGTACAACAACGCCTATCTGCTGTGGGCCGTACCGCACGGCATCGTGACGGTCTCGCTGGTCACCGCCCTGCTGCCGCGGATGAGCGCGGCGGCGGCCGACGGCGACCCCGCGCGGGTGCGCCGCGACGTCTCGTACGCGCTGCGCAGCAGCTCCGCGCTGGTGGTGCCCGCCGCGTGCGCGCTGCTGGCGCTCGCCGGGCCGGCGATGGCGCTGGTCTTCGAGCACGGCAGGACCGACGCCGCCGACGTCGCGGTCATGGCGAACGCGCTGGTGGCCTTCGCCCCCGGTCTCGTCGCCTTCTCCGGGCAGTACGTGCTGTCGCGCACCTTCTACGCGCTCGGCGACACCCGCACCCCGTTCCTGCTCAACCTGGTGATCTCCGGGCTCAACGCGGGCCTGTCCGTCACCGCCTACCTGCTGCTGCCCGCGCGCTGGGCGGTCACCGGCATGGCCGGGGCGTACTCGGTGGCGCTCTTCGCGGGTTGGGCGGTCACCGCGCACGTGCTGGGCCGCAGGCTGGCGGCGCCGGACGGCGGTCGCGGGCCGTGGCGCTCGCCGACCGCGGGCGCGCTGGCCCGGCTGCTGCTCACCGCGGTGCCCGCCGCGGCCCTGGGCCGGACGACGGCGGACCTCGCCGCGGACCTCGGACCGCTCGCCGCGGCGGTGGCCGGGGCGGCCGTCGTCGTACTGGTCTTCGCGGCCGCGGCCCGCCCGCTGCGGCTGACCGAGGTCGAGGCCGCCCAGCGGGCGCTGCTCGGCAAACTGCGGCGCGGTGCGCGATGACTTGCGATACTCCGCTCATGCCACGCGTCCTTCTGATCGAAGACGACCCTTCCGTGCGCGAGGGTGTCGAACTGGGCCTGCGCCGCCGCGGTCATGAGGTCCGGACGGCCGCGACCGGCGAGGCCGGGCTCACCGCCCTCGGCGAGTTCCAGCCCGATCTGCTGCTGCTGGACCTGATGCTGCCCGGCATGAACGGCGTCCAGGTCTGCCGCCAGGTGCGCGAGACGAGCCAGCTGCCGATCATCATGCTCACCGCCCGCGGCGACGACTTCGACGTCGTCGTCGGGCTGGAGGCGGGGGCCGACGACTACATCGTCAAACCCGCCCGCACCGAGGTGATCGAGGCCCGCATCCGGGCCGTGCTGCGGCGCATCGAGGAGCCCGGGGGCCGCCCGGCCGTCGAGTTCCACGGCGACCTGGCCGTCGACCGCGCGGGGCTCGGCGTCGCCAAGTCCGGGCAGCGGGTGGCACTCGCGCCCTCCGAGCTGAAACTGCTGCTCTTCCTCTCCGCCGCGCCCGAACAGGTCTTCAGCCGCCAGCAGTTGCTGGAGCACGTGTGGGAGCACAGCTACCACGCGGACGCCCGGCTGGTCGACGCCTGCGTCCGGCGGCTGCGCAACAAGATCGAGGACGTGCCCGGCAGTCCCCGCTACATACAGACGCTGCGCGGCTTCGGCTACCGCTTCGGGCCGCTGTGATCCGCTGGAGGGCCCGGATCGGGCTGCGCAGCCGGCTGGTGCTGGCGTTTCTGCTCGTCGCCGCGGTCAGCGCGGGCACTACCGCCGCCCTCACGTACCGCGAGGCGCGCAACGCCATCCTCGAACAGGTCCAGAACACCGCCGTCTCCTCCTTCCGCGAGCAGGCCGCCACCGTCGGCACCACGCTCCCGATGGACGGCGCGGCCCTCCAGGAGGTGCTGCGCGACATCGCCCGCAAGGGCAAGCCGCGCACCTGGGTGGTGTTCGCCGAGTACGGATCGATGCGGGTCTCCTCGGGCACCAGCCCCGTCTCCACCGTCATCACGCCCGAACTGCGCCGCGCCGCGCTGGCCAGTCCCCGGGGCGTCTTCCAGCGCGTCGACAAGGACGGCACCCCCTGGCTGACCATGGCCGTGCCGACCGTCTTCAAGACCGGGCTGTCCGCCCGCCCCACCGGGCTCGTGCTCTACGCCGTGATGCCGCTGGCCACGGAGGAGGACGACATCCGGGCGATGCTCACCGCCGCCCGCGACGGAGCCCTGCCCGCGCTGCTCGTCGCCCTCGTCCCCGCCCTGCTCGCCGCCCGCAGCGTGCTCCGCCCGGTCCGCGACCTGCGCACGGCGGCACAGCGCATCGGCCGCGGCGAGCTCGACACCCGCATCCCCGTCAAGGGCAGCGACGAACTCGCCGACCTGGCGTACACCTTCAACGACACCGCCCTGCAACTGGAGCGCTCCGTCACCGAACTGCGCCGCGCCGAGGTGCGGGCCCGCCGCTTCGCCTCCGACGTCTCGCACGAACTGCGCACCCCGCTGGCCGGGATGCTCGCCGTCACCGACGTGCTCGACGAGGACGCCGAGCGGCTCGCCCCGGACACCGCGGCCGCCGTCCGCCTCATCAGCGCCGAGACCGGCAAGCTCGCCGTCCTGGTCGAGGACCTGATCGAGATCTCCCGCTTCGACGCGAAGGCCGCCGAGCTCAACGCCGACGAGGTCGACGTCGCCGAGACCATCCGCAGGACCCTGGCGACCCGGCGCTGGACGGACCCCGCGCAGGTGGCCTGCGAACTGCCCCCGGGCATCCGGGCCCGGCTCGACCCGCGGCGCTTCGACGTCGTGGTGGCCAACCTCGTCGGGAACGCGCTGCGCCACGGCGGCGCCCCCGTCCGCATCCGGCTGCGCGACGAGCCGCCCGACGGCGGCCGCGCCCGGTTCGCCGTCGAGGTCGCCGACAGCGGCCCCGGCATCGCCCCGGACGTCCTGCCGCACATCTTCGACCGCTTCTACAAGGCCGACGCCGCCCGCACCCGCTCCGCGGGCAGCGGCCTGGGCCTGGCCATCGTCCGGGAGAACGTCCGTCTGCACGGCGGCACGGTCCGCGCCGCCAACGGCCCGCACGGCGGCGCCGTCCTCACCGTGCGGATGCCGCTGGCCACCCCCCGTCCGGACGGGGAGGCGGCGCCGTGAGACCGCGGTCCGCACCGGCCGCCGCCGGCCGCCGGTTCGTCCCGGCCCTGGTCTGCGCGGCCGCGGCCCTGCTGACCGGCTGCGGGGTCCCGGGCTCCGGGGTCGTCGAGGCGGGCGGCCCGGCCACCGTCGAGGCCTTCCCCGGGACACCGAACCGGCTGACGCTCTTCTTCCTCTCCCCCGAGGGCCGGCTCACCCCGGTCCTGCGCGCGACCCGGGACGACGCGCAGGCCCCGCCGGTGGCGACCGCGCAGGTCGTCACGGTGCTGCTGGACGGGCCCGAGCCCCAGGAGAGCAAGGCGGGACTCGGCACCGGGCTGCCCTCCTCCGCCGGGCCGGTGGACGTCGCGTCGTCCCGGGGCACGATACGGATCACGCTGCCGTTCCCCGTACGGCGCCTGAAGGACAACGCCGTACGCCAGATCGTCTGCACCGCCGCCTACGCCGAGGGCCGCGAGGACGCCGCCGCGATCGTCCTGGCCGGCGGCGACGGCACCCTCCCGCCCGCCCGCTGCGGCGGCGCCCTGCCCGGCACGGCCTCCTCGCGCTGACCGCGACCGGCGCCGAACTGCGGGCGCGCGCCATGAGCGGTAGAAGTGGAGGTGGGCCCGGACGGCCGCGTCCTGGCGGGGCCGGAAGAGGACGGGCGAGAACGGCGACGGATGGCGATGCGAGATTCCAGCCTCGACGACGACTTCGACGGCGGCCTCCCTCCCCGGCCCGATTCGAGCGTTCCGGCCACGGCCGTCATCGACGCCCACGGGGTCGTCACGGGCTGGAGCAGCGAGGCCGAGCGGCTGCTGGGGTACGGGCACGACGAGGTCGTGGGGCAGCCCGCCAGCCGGCTGCTCGGCTCGGACGCCGCCCGGTCCACCGAGTGGTTCCTCGCGATGCCCTTCGGCTGGGGCGGCAGATCGGTGCTGCGCCGCCGGGACGGGCGCCACCTGGACGTGTCCGTGCGGGTCTACCCGTCGCTGGACGGCCACGGCCGGCCGCAGCGGCTCATCGTGGTCTCCCCGATGGACCGGCGGCACTGGGGGGCGGTGGACAGCGTGGTCGAGGAGGCCTTCGACCAGGCCATCCTGCCCATGGCGATCTTCGACAACGAGCTGCGGACCCTGCGCACCAGCAGGGGCATGCAGCGCGAGGCCGGACGCACCGAGGAGCAGATGCGGGGCAGACGCCCCTCGGAGTTCCTGGCGGGCAGCGCGGGGGAGGCCGTCGAGGAGGGCGTCCGGCACGTCCTGGCCAGCGGTGAGTCCCACGACCTGCACCTGCGCATCCGCTCCCGGGTGGCACCGGCGCCGCGCACCTGGACGATCACGCTCTCCCCGCTCGCCGATCCCCTGCGGCGCAGCGCGCGCGTCCAGCTCACCGCGGTCGACACCACCGAGCAGCACGTGGCACGGGAGCGGCTGGCCCTGCTCAACGAGGTCAGCACCCGGGTCGGCAGCACCCTGGACGTGAGCCGCACCGCCCAGGAGATGGCCGACGTGGTGGTGGGCAACCTCGCCGACTTCGCCACCGTCGACCTGCTCGACCCGCTGTTCCGCGGGGTGGAACCGCAGCCCGGGGACCCCGGGGTCGCCCTGCGCCGCGCCGCGCAGCAGTCCGTCCTCCCCGGCATGCCCGAGTCGGTGATCGCGACCGGGGAGCTGGACCACTACCCGCTGGACTCACCGCCCACCCGCTCCCTCGTCACCGGCCGCGCCTCGCTGCACGGCACCGTGGACCGCGCCATCGACGTCTGGGCCGCGGGCGACCCCGGACGGGCCGAGATGCTGCGCCGGCACGGCATCCACTCGGTGATGGTCATCCCGCTGCGGGCCCGCGGCATCACGCTCGGCGTCGCCGTGCTCGCCCGGCACCGCAGACCCGACCCCTTCGACGAGGACGATCTGCAGGTCGCCGAGGAGATCGGCGCCCGGGCCGCGGTCGCCGTCGACAACGCCCGCCGCTACACCCGCGAACGCGCCACCGCCCTGGCCCTCCAGCGCAGCCTGCTGCCCCAGCGGCTCGGCCGCCAGGAGGCGGTGGAGGTCGCCTCGCGCTACCTGCCCGCGGGCAGCGGCGCGGGCGTGGGCGGCGACTGGTTCGACGTGATCCCGCTGTCCGGGGCCCGGGTCGCGCTGGTCGCGGGCGACGTCGTCGGCCACGGACTGCGCGCCTCCGCCACCATGGGACGGCTGCGGACGGCCGTGCGCACCCTCGCCGACGTCGACCTGCCGCCCGACGAACTGCTCGTCCACCTCGACGACCTGGTCGTCCACCTCGCCGGGGAGGAGGTCGGCGAGGACGACTCCGAGAACGTCGTCACCGACCTCGTCGCCACCTGCCTGTACCTGGTCTACGACCCCGTCTCCCGGCTGTGCACCGCCGCCAGCGCGGGACACCCCCCGCCCGTGCTGACCACGCCGGACGGCACCGCGCAGTTCGTCGACCTGCCGCCCGGACCACCGCTCGGGCTGGGCGGACTGCCCTTCGAGACCGTCGAGTGCGCACTGGACCCGGACAGCCTCCTGGTGCTCTACACCAACGGCCTCATCGCCACCGAGGACCGGGACGTCGACACCGGCATGGCGGCGCTGCGCCGGGCGCTCACCCGGCCCGACCGCTCCCTGGAGTCCGTCTGCGAGAACCTGGTGGCCCTGGTCCCCGACCCCCCGGACGACGACGTCGCCCTGGTCGTCGCCCGCACCAAGGTGCTGGACGCGTCCCAGGTCGTCACCTGGGACGTGCCCGCCGAGCCCGCCGCGGTGGCCGGTATCCGCGCCGAGGTCACGCGCCGGCTGGCGGAATGGGGGATGGAGGACATCACCTACACCGTGGAGCTGGTCGTCAGCGAACTCGTCACCAACGCCGTCCGGTACGGAACCCCGCCCATCGGACTGCGCGTCATCCACAACTCCACCCTCATCGTCGAGGTCTCCGACGGCAGCGGCACCGCGCCCCACCTGCGCCGGGCCCGGGTCTTCGACGAGGGCGGCCGCGGACTGATGCTGGTGGCGCAGGTCACCGAACGCTGGGGGACGCGTCACACCCAGGAGGGCAAGACGATCTGGGCGGAGGTCGCCCTGGCCGATCCCTGAGAACGGACGCCACCCGAGGGCGCCGGACGAGGAAGGGAATGGTGCACATGTGCCGGTGGCTCGCCTACTCGGGCACACCCATGCTGCTCGACAACATCCTCTACAAACCGCGGCACTCCCTGATCGACCAGAGCCTGCACTCCCGCATGGGGGTCGAGACCACCAACGGGGACGGCTTCGGCATCGGCTGGTACGCCGCGGACCTGGACACCCCGGCGATCATCCGGGACATCGGGCCCGCCTGGAACAACCGCAACCTGCGGGAGATCTCGCGCCACGTCACCTCGCCGCTGTTCTTCGCCCACGTACGGGCGTCGACGGGCACCGCGATCCAGCAGACCAACTGCCATCCCTTCCGGCACGGCCGCTGGCTGTGGATGCACAACGGCGCGATCACCGACTTCCACCGGCTGCGCCGCGACCTCTCGCTCGCCGTCGACCCGGCGCTGTTCTCCTGCATCGAGGGCTCGACGGACTCCGAGGTGATGTTCTTCCTCGCGCTCACCTTCGGCCTGGACCAGGACGTGCCCGGGGCCGTGGCGCGGATGGCCGGGCTGGTGGAACGCACCGGCCACGAGCACGGGGTCGAGTTCCCGGTCCAGATGACCGTGGCGGTCACCGACGGGGAGAGCCTGTGGGCCTTCCGCTACTCCAGCGAGCACACCTCGCGGTCGCTCTTCTACAGCAGCAGGGTGGACTCGCTGCGCGAGCTCCACCCCGACCTGTGGTTCCTGCAGGGTGTGTCGGAGGAGACCCGGCTCGTGGTGTCCGAACCCCTGGGCGACCTGCCGGACGCCTGGCACGAGGTCCCCGAGAGCACCTTCGGGGTGGTGCGGCCCGGCCAGGACGAGCTGCTGCCGTTCGAGCCCGCGGCCCCCGACGGCATCGCGGCGTGACACGGGTCACGGGAACCCGCGGGGGACGGACGGACAGCAGACAGAAGTGACCACTGATGTACGAACCCGGGTACGGGACGGGGACCCCGCCGCCTTCGCGGAGCTGTTCGACGCGTACGCCCGCGCCGTCTACAACCACGCCTTCCGGCTGACCGCCGACTGGTCGGTCGCCGAGGACGTGATGTCGGCGACCTTCCTGGAGGCCTGGCGGCTGCGGGACCGCGTCGACCCCGAAGGGGGCTCGCTGCGGCCGTGGCTGCTGGGTATCGCCACCAACATCGCGCGCAACCACTGCCGCGGCAACCGCCGCTACCGGGCGGCGGTCGCCGCCGGCGCCCAGGCCGGGACCGCCGCGCTCGAAGTGCCGGACCACGCCGAGCTCGTGGCCGGCCGGGTCGACGACCGGCGCCGCCTCGCGGCCGTGCTCGCCGCCCTCGCCCGGCTGCGCCGCCCCGAACGCGAGGTGCTGACGCTGTGCCTGTGGGAGGGCCTGGAGTACACCGAGGCCGCCGAGGCCCTCGGCATCCCGGTCGGCACCGTGCGCTCCCGGCTGTCCCGGGCCCGTACGCGACTGCGCAAACTCGCCGACGCGGAGACGGAACCCGAAGGCCGCCGCCGACAGACAGAAGGGGACCGCACGAACGCGGTCCGGCCCGCACAGGAAGGAATCCGATGAACGCCCATCCCTCGGAATGGGAGGAGACCCCCCGTCTCCTGCCGCGCGTGGAGCGGGATCTGCCGGCGGACCGTCACCAGTTGCACAAGGAGCGTCTGATGACCCGGATCCACGAGGAGCTCGCCGCGAGCCCCGGCCCGCACGCCACCGCCGCCACCCGCCCGGCCGCGCGCCACAACCCCTTCCTGCGCCGCATGGTCCTCGTCCCGCTGACCGCGGGCGTGCTGGCCGGGGCCCTGGCGACGGGCCTGTTCGTGTTCGGCGGCACGGAGGACACCGGCACGGGCGGCGGCCCCGGCACCTCCGCCGCCGGCCCTGTCCTGACCACCCGCCTCGGCACCGCGGACCCCGAGGGCGCCGCCCGCCTGCTGGACACCGTCTCGCTGGCCGCCGCCGAGGCACCGGCCACGCCCGTTGGCGACGGCCAGTACGTCTACATCGAGTCGAAGACGTCCGCCATCAGCGTGCGGCACGTGCACGGCACGACCAGCCTGGCGAGCTCCCCGCTGCACCGGCGCCAGACCTGGCAGTCCCGCGACGGCAAGGACGGCTGGCTGATCGAGCCCGGCACCACCGGCCCGGAGGGCATGACCCTCGCGGGCACCGACGAGCACGGCGACGAGCCCGAGCCGACCCTGAACGCGCCGAGCTACGACTACCTCACCGCCCTGCCCACCGACCCCGACGTGCTCCTGGCCAAGATCTACGAGGAGACGAAGGGCACGGGCAACGGCCCCGACCAGGAGGCCTTCACCACCATCGGCGACCTGCTGATCGAGAGCTACCCGCCGGCCGAGCTGACCGCCGCCCTCTACAAGGCCGCCGCCAAGATCCCCGGGGTGGTCGCCGTGGACGACGCCGTGGACGCCGCCGGGCGGCACGGGGTGGCGGTGGCACGGCTGGAGGAGGCCACCGGAGAGCGCACCGAGTGGATCTTCGACCGGAAGACCCACGTCTTCCTCGGCGAGCGCACCGTCCAGGCCGCGCGGGACCCCCACGGAGTCGTGCCGCGCGGCACGGTCGTCTCGACCAGCGCGGTGCTGACCCGCTCGGTCGTCGACGGCGTCAAGCAGCTGCCCGGCGCGGCGGGCTGAGACCGGGTCAGTGCGGCGGGGGCGGGGGGAGCGTCGCCACGTCCGGCGCGGCCGCGGGCCACACCAGCAGGACCGGGCAGGGCGCGTGGTCCACGACGAAGCGCGCCACGGGGCCCAGGCTCCGCGGCCCGAGCCGCGCCAGGTCGCCGTCGCGGGCCATCACCAGCAGATCGGTGCCGGCCACGGCGGCGACCACCTCCCGCTCCACCCGCCCCGACCGCTCCTCACGGCGGCACGGGCGGCCCAGCCGCCGGGCCGCGGAGTCCAGCAGCCGTGCCGCGGAGTCCGCGCCGAGATCCTCCAGGCGGGTGCCCGGATCGTGCTCCGGGTGCCCGCGACCCAGCAGCCCGGCATAGGCGGCGTGCGCGAGACCGGGCACGTCGGGGCCGCTGACGTGCAGCAGGACGACGTCGGCGGCCTCCGGCGCGTGGACGCGGACGGCGTCGACACAGGCGGGCCAGGTCCCTTCGGCGATCCAGGCGGTCACGATCACGGACATCACCCTCCGAGGACGTACAGCGAACCCCACAGTGCCACCACCGCCAGGCCCAGCGCCGCAGGCACGGTGAGCAGGCCGAGGACGGTGAACTCCTTGAGGTCCACGTCGTGTTCGTGCTGGTGCACGATACGCCGCCACAGCAGGGTCGCCAGAGAGCCCGCGTAGGTCAGGTTGGGGCCGATGTTCACCCCGAGCAGGACGGCGAGGACGGCGCCCGGCCCGGCGGGTGCGGTCAGCGGCAGCAGGACCAGCACGGCGGGCAGGTTGTTGATCAGGTTGGCCAGGACGGCGGCGAGCGCCGCGACGCCGAGCAGCGCGGGCAGCCCGGTGCCCCCGGGCACGATCCGGCCCAGCACGTCGGCGAGCCCGTTGTCGACCACCGCCCGGACCACCACGCCCAGCGCCAGCACGAACGCCAGGAACGGCACCCCGGCCGCCCCCGCCACGGCGCGCACCGTCATCCGCCGCCGCATCAGCGCCCGTACGGCCAGCACCAGCGCCCCGGCCGCGGCCGCCCACGCGGGATCGATCCCGAGCGCCGGGGTGACGACGAAGCCCGCCAGCGTGCAGACCACCGTGACCAGAGCGAACACCGGCAGCGGCGGTGTCCCGGCACCGTCCGGGACGGGGACGGCGGCCGCCAGGTCGCCGCGGAACCAGCGGCGGAAGACGACGTACTCCACGGCGATCGCGACCAGCCACGGCAGCACCATCAGCCCGGCGAAGCGGGTGAAGCTCAGCCCGCTGGCCGCGAACGCCAGCAGGTTCGTCAGGTTCGAGACCGGCAGCAGCAGCGAGGCGGTGTTGGACAGGTGCGTGCAGGCGTACACGTGCGGCTTCGGCCGCACCCCCAGGCGGGCGGCGGTCGCGAACACCACCGGGGTGAGCAGCACCACCGTCGCGTCCAGGCTCAGCACCGCCGTCACCGCCGACGCCAGCACGAACACCGCACCGAGCAGCCGCCGCGGCCGCCCCGCGGCCACCCGGGCCATCCACGCCCCGCCGGCCCGGAAGAGCCCCTCCTCGTCGCAGAGCCGCGCCAGCACCAGCACCGCCGCCAGGAACCCGATCACCGGCCCCAGCCGCGCCGCCTCCTCCCGCGCGTGCTCCAGCGGGATCGCCCCGCTCCCCACGGCCACCGCCGCCGCCGGCACGGCGAGCACCGCCTCCGGAAGCCCGAACGGCCGGATCACCGCCCCGGCGAGCACGAGGAGCAGCAGCGCGACGGACAGCGCCTCCGCGGTCGTGGTGTTCAGGGTTCCGTTCCTCCCGGGTGGGGCCGTGATGGCCCCTCATGGAACCACGCCCCACCCGGGACGACGCTCACCCCTCCGCGTGCGTGCCGCCCGCGATCTCGGCGAGCGCCGCGGCGACATGGCCCTCGGTGGTGGCCTTGTCGAGGCCGAGGGAGGTCAGCGGGCCGTCGCCCGCCTCCAGTTCGAGGAGGGCGAGGAGGAGGTGCTCCGTGCCGATGTAGTTGTGGCCCAGGCGGAGGGCCTCGCGGAAGGTGAGTTCGAGGACCTTGCGGGAGGCGAGGTCGTACGGGATGAGCTCGGGGACCTCGGACACGGCCTCGGGGAGGCCCGCGGTGAGGGCGGTGCGGGCGGCGTCGGGGGTGACGCCCTGGGCCGTCATGGCGCGGCCGGCGAGGGCGTCGGGCTCGCTCAGCAGCCCGAGGGCGAGGTGCTCGGGGCGGACCTCGGGGTTGGCGGCGGCCTTGGCCTCGCTGTGGGCGACCATGACGACCTTGCGGGCCCGCGGGGTGAAGCGCGAGAAGCCCTGCGAGGGGTCGAGGTCGGGGAAGCCGCCGGGGTCCTTGGGGACGAAGCGCTTCTGGGCGGCCTGCTTGGTCACGCCCATGCTCTTGCCGATGTCGGTCCAGGAGGCGCCGGACCGCCGGGCCTGGTCGACGAAGTGTCCGATGAGGTGGTCGGCGACCTCGTCCAGGTGCTCGGCGGCGATGACGGCGTCCGAGAGCTGGTCGAGGGCGTCGGGGTGGGCCTTCTTGATGGCTTCGATCAGGTCGTCGAGCCGGATCTGCTGCGTCATGCGTCAACGATAGGTTGACGATGCCCGACCGTCAACCGGAAGTTGACGATCGGGGCGATTAACCGGTGGTGCCCCCGTCGAGCCGTACGGGCACCGGGAAGCTCGGTTCGAGCCCTGCCCCGGTGCCCGTACGGCCGGCCCTCGTCGCGGGACTCAGCGCACGGTGAGGACCAGCTTGCCCGTCGTGCGCCCGGTCTCCAGCGAGGCGTGCGCCTTGGCGGCCTCGGACAGGGGGAAGGTTTCGGCGACCGTGACGCGCAGGGCGCCCTCCTCGATCAGGCGGGCGACCGCGGTCATGCCGGCGTGGTCCGCCTCGACGAGCATGCCCGTGGCGCGCACCCCCCGGCGCTCGGCCTCGGCCCGGCCGGGCCGAGCGCGGGCGGCCGCCCGTCGCCGGTCTCCCGCCGGTCGTGGCCTCGCCGATCGGCAGGAGGGTCACGAGCAGCCCGCCCTCGCGCAGGGTGCCGAGGGAGCGGACGGACTCCGGCCCTCCGAGGGGGTCGAGGACGACGTCCACGTCGCGGACGGCCTCGGCGTAGTCGGTCGTGCGGTAGTCGACCAGTTCGTCGGCGCCGAGGCCGCGCAGGAAGTCGTGCTTGGCGGCGCTCGCGGTGCCGATGACGTACGCGCCGAGGGACTTGGCGATCTGGACCGCGACGTGGCCGACGCCTCCCGCGGCCGCGTGGACGAGCACCCGCTGCCCGGGCCGGAGCGCGGCGACGTCGGCCAGGGCCTGCCAGGCGGTGAGCGCCACCAGCGGGACCGCGGCGGCCTCCTCGTGGCTCATGGCGGACGGCTTCCGCACGAAGGCGCGGGCGGGACCGGTGACGTACTCGGCGTGGGAGCCGGCGCCGTACGGGTAGGGGAGCATGCCGAAGACCTCGTCGCCGGGACGGAACAGGGCGACTCCCAGCCCGGTCTCCTCCACGACGCCGGAGACGTCCCAGCCGAGGACGAACGGCGGGGCGCCGAGGAAGAGCCCGGACTGCCGGTGCTTGGTGTCGGTCGGGTTGAGGCCGGCGGCGTGGACGCGGACGAGCAATTGCCCGATGCCGGCGGTGGGGCGCTCCAGCTCCGCCTCCCGCAGGACCTCGGGGCCGCCGAGGACGTCCTGGGTGATCGCGCGCATGGTGCGAGGGGTCGTGTCGTTCATGCGCTCCAGCCTGCCGACCGGCGGCGCGAGGGAAAATGGCCTGATTGCCATCATCCGATAAGATCGTGCCATGCATCGTGTGGTCGTCCTCGCCCTCGACGGCGTCTATCCCTTCGAGCTGGGCATCCCCAACCGCGTCTTCGGCTCCGCCGGGGACCGCTACGAGGTGGTGACCTGCACCGCCGACGGGCGCCCCGTGCGCACCGACTCCGACTTCTCGGTCGCCGTCGAGAACGGCCCCGAGGTGCTGGCCACCGCCGACACCGTCGTGATCCCGCCGTACGACCAGGCGCGGATCACCGCCGAGCTCCCCGCCCCCGTCGCCGCCGCGCTCGGCAGGATCCGGCCGGGCACCCGGATCGTCTCCATCTGCACGGCGGCCTTCGCGCTCGCGGCCGCCGGACTCCTGGACGGCCGCCCCGCCACCACCCATTGGGCGCTGGCGGACCGCTTCCGGCGGATGTTCCCCGGTGTGGCGCTCGACGCGGACGTGCTCTTCGTCGACGACGGCGACGTCCTCACCTCGGCCGGGGCCGCCTCCGGGGTGGACGTCTGCCTGCACCTGGTGCGCGCGGACCACGGCAGCGCGGTCGCCAACCTCGTGGCCCGCTGCTGCGTCGTACCGCCCTGGCGGGACGGCGGCCAGGCCCAGTACATCGAGCAGCCGATGCCGCAGACCGCGGACGCCGGGACGGCGGCGACACGGCAGTGGGCGCTGGACCATCTCGACCTGCCGCTCACCCTGAACGACCTCGCGGACCACGCGCGGATGAGCCTGCGGACCTTCGCCCGGCGCTTCCGTGACGAGGTCGGCACGAGCCCGGGGAAGTGGCTCATCCAGCAGCGGGTCAGCCGGGCCCGGCACCTGCTGGAGTCCAGCGACCTCCCGGTGGACCGCATCGCCGGCGAGGTGGGATTCGCCACCGCGACCTCGCTGCGCCAGCACCTCCACGCCGCCATCGGCGTCTCCCCCCTGGCCTACCGGCGCACCTTCCGGGCCGCCGCCACCCGCTGACGCAACCGACCCGGGGAGGCCCCGATGGCAGTGGAGCTGATCTACGAGACGCACGCCACGACCACCGACAACGAGGCGGGCATCGCCACCGGACGGCTGCCCGGACGGCTGTCGGAGCGGGGCCGTCGGCAGGCCCGGGAGCTGGGCGAACGCCGCCGCGGCCAGGACATCGCAGCGGTGTACACCTCCGACCTGCACCGCGCCGTGGAGACCGCGGCCCTCGCCTTCCCGGACGGGCGGCCCCCGGTCCACCGGGACCCCCGGCTGCGCGAGTGCGACTACGGCGCGCTGAACGGCGGGCCGGCCGAGCTCGTCGCGGCCCAGCGCCTGCGGCGCGTCGACGAGCCGTTCCCCGGCGGCGGCCAGAGCTACCGGCAGGTACTCGCCGCCACGGACGCGCTCCTGCACGACCTGGCCGGACGGTGGGACGGCCGGCGCGTCCTGCTGATCGCCCACTCCGCCAACCGCTGGGCCCTGGCCTGCCTGCTGGGCGGGGTACCGCTGACGGAGAGCCTCCGGGCCCCCTTCGTCTGGCAGCCGGGCTGGACGTACACCCTGCCCGGCGACTGGCCGGGCCCGGACGGGGGGTCGGCGCGGCCTTGGGCCGTGTCGTCCTAGGGCCGTGTCGTCCTAGGGCGCGGTGAAGAGGGTGGGGAAGCGGGGGGCGAGCCAGGGGCGGCGGCCCCAGGCGGCGATCCTGCCGCGGGCCATGGCGGCGGTGGCGCCCCGGCGGCCGAGCGCGATCAGGAAGAAGGTGACCGGCTCGGTGGTGATGGTGCAGTCAGGACGGCGCGGCGGCTCGTCCGTGACGTCGGCGGCGCCGTCGGTGAAGGTCACGGCGAAACGGGTGATCCCTGGGACGCGCAGCGCGTAGCAGGCGGAGAAGCCGGCCGCCGCCCGCGCGTCGACGACCCGGGGCATGGCCGTCCTGAGGAAGGGCATGCAGCGGGCGACCCGCTCGCGGTCGACCATGTGGGGCCGGCGCAGGGCGACCGCGATGTCGTAGCCGTGGCCGAGCATGTGGGTGAGCAGGTACGAGCCGAGCGTGGCCAGGTCCATGGGGCCGAGCGGGGTGACCACCGCCGTGCCGGGCTCGCGGGCCGCGGCCGCCTCGGTGAACGCGCGGGCGTGCCGCACGATGCCCTCGGCCAGAACCGGGCCGCCGCGCTCGGGGAAGGCGGCCAGGGACGCGGCGTTCTCCGCGGCGAGGCTGCCGGGGGTGCCGTCGCCGTACGGCCGCTCGCGGCCCTCGGCCAGCGCGGCCATGAGTTCGCCCGCGAGCACCAGGTGCGCCGCGGCCTCGCCGACCGTCCACTCGGCACCGGGTATCGGCACCGAGGTGTCCGGGCACGCGCGGAGCAGGGCGGCTATGTCCTCGGCGGCGGCGTGCAGGGACTCGGCCTCGGCCGGGCGGTCAGGGGCGACGGTCATGGTCGGACAGCGTGGACCAGCACCGTTCACCTGTCCAGGCCCTGGGAGGGAAAGTCCTGCGCGAAAACGCGACCGGAAAAGCCGCGGAATGGCGGAACGCGAAAAGGGGGACGCCCCCGGGCAGCCGTGGCTGCCGGGGGCGTCCCCAGGGAATGCGCTGCGCGCGATCAGTACGCCGAGTTGACGTTGTCGATCGTGCCGTAGACGTGGGCCGCGTAGTTACAGGCGGCGGTGATGTTCGCGACCGGGTCGTAGATGTTCCACGAGGTACCGGGGACGTGGTACGCCTTGAACGTCGGGTCGATCACCTGCATCAGACCCTTGGAGGGAATTCCCTTGGCGGCGTTCGAGTCCCAGCCGTTGATGGCGTTCGGATTTCCGGAGGACTCGCGCATCAGGTTCTTGTAGATCCCGTTGTACGTGCCCGGGATGCCGTTGGCGCGCATCACCTTCAGGGACTCGTTGATCCACGTGTTGACGGAGCCCGACTGCGCCGTGGTGGCGGCGGAGGCGGTGGGGGCCATGGCCACGCCACCGGCGACGACGGCGACGCTCGCGGCAGCGCAGCCGAGGGAGATCTTCTTGGCCTTGGCGACGCGGTTGAGCTTCGACATAGCGGAGATCTGCATTCGAGTAATTCCTCTTCCGTGGGGTACGCCATGAATTGTTGGCCGACTTAAATCCCGAGGTCAATGCACCCCTGTTACTAACGGGATTAGTTGTGGGACCAGGGACGAAAGTCCCGCCGCTCAGGCGTGGGAAGGGGATTCCGGGGCGCGGTCTACTAAGAGACCGTGAAAGTGGCGCACGTCATATCGGCCACGTCACACGCAGACCCGGACAAATCGCCCATTGAGTGACGCGGGCCATGTGGCCCGCGTCACTTTTCTGGGCGATGGTTCACTCGGGGAAACGACGGATTCACGCACGGCGAGGATTTCCGGCCCGCCGGGTCGGCGGGCCGGCCCGGCGGGCGGATCCAGGCGCTCAGGGCCCCGGCCGGCTACGCCGAGGGGGCCGAGGCGATCACGACGGTCGCGTACAGCTCCTCCGACACGGCCACCCGTGCCTCCAGCCCGGCCCGGGCGACCGCGGCGACGGCGGCCGGGGCCTGCTCCTCGCCGGTCTCGAAGAGGAGCCGGCCGCCCGGAGCGAGCCACGCGGGCGCGGCGACGGCGACCCTGCGGAGGACGTCGAGGCCGTCGGCCCCGCCGTCGAGGGCGACGCGGGGCTCGTGGTCACGGGCCTCGGGGGGAAGGAGGGCGACGGCGCCGCTGGGGACGTACGGCACGTTCGCGACCAGCACGTCGACACGGCCGCGCAGCCCCTCGGGAAGGGGGCCGAAGAGGTCGCCCTCATGGACGTGGACGTCGCCGTCCGCCGCCGCGAGATTGCGGCGGGCGCAGGCGACCGCCGACGGGTCGATGTCGGCCGCGTGCAGCACGGGGCGGTCGAGCGTGGCGGCCAGGAAGGCGCCCACCGCGCCGGAGCCGCAGCACAGGTCGACGACGACGGCACCGGGCCGGCCCAGGGCGTGCCCGAGCGCGGCCGCCTGGCGGGCGAGGAACTCCGTACGGCGGCGCGGGACGAAGACCCCGGGGCCGACGGCGATCCGCAGGCCGCAGAACTCGGCCCAGCCCAGGACGTGTTCGAGCGGGAGGCCGGCCACCCGGCGCTCCACCATGGCGGCGAGCTCACCGGGGGTGCGGGCGGCGGAGACGAGCAACCGGGCCTCGTCCTCGGCGAAGACGCAGCCGGCCGCCCGGAGCACGGAGACGACCGGCGCGACGGACACGGCCAGGGGTACGGCGGAGGAGCCGGAAGAACCGGAAGAACCGGAAGAAGAGGAAGAAGAGGAACCGGAGAAAGAGGAGCCTGAGGAAAAGGGTCCGGAGGAAGCGGGTGAAGCGGAGGACATGGAGGCCTTTCGGGGCGCCGCGGGGCGCTCTCGACGGCCTAGGTCGTCCGGAGCGCGGGGCCGCCGGAGGAGAGCACCCAACCTGACATGGCGGTAATGGGTCTCACCTCCTCGGTACGTCCACTGCTGGGGACGGCAACGTTACCCGAGCCCCCGGTACCGCGCCCACCCCCAGGGCCGCGACGGCGGCACGCGGGTCGTCGGCGTGAAATCGCAGGACGCGGGCCTCCACGGGCGCCCCGAGGGGGCGCAGGAAGGTGACGGGCTCGGTCAGTTCGACGGTGACCGTGGTCTGGCCGCCGACGACCAGGTCGACGGTGCCGTCCCCGGCGAGCGTGACGAGTCGTCCGTCGGGGAAGCGCCGGTCGACCCGGGCCGCCGCGATCCGCCCGGCGGGTACGCGGATGTCGACGAGGGCGCCGTACCGCAGCCGCAGCGAGCCGTCCGCCCCGACGACGTGCGGGCGCACCACGCAGGCGGCGTGCATGGCCAGTACGAAGAAGCAGCCCCACACGTCGATGACGAGCGTGACGGCGTGCACCACGGGCCAGGGGATGACGAGCGCCAGCACCACCGTCTCGACGACGGAGACGAAGAGGAAGCCGTACATCGTCGCCGTCTGCGCCCCGGTGTACGGGACGGCCACGGCGCCCTCCCCCACCCCGTGCGGCCGGCGGGCGATCCAGCGCACCAGGCTCACCGACAGGGCGAGTTCATGGCGGATCAGCCGCCGCGCGGGCGCCGGGACGGTGTCGCACAGGGCGGTCCACGCGGCGGCGCGGCGCGTCAGGCCCCGCCGCCGTGCGTCCCGGTGGGCCCGCACCGCACGCGGCAGCCGCCACAGCAGGACGGCGGTCATGCACAGTTCCGCGCCCCAGAGCACCGGCTCCGGCACCGGCACGCCCGCCACCAGGCACGCGGCGAGCACCGCCTCGGCCGCCACCAGGGCACCCAGCGCCCACGCCCCCCGGCGGCTCACCGGGCACGCTCCTGCATCAGCCGGATCGCCTGCCGTACGGCCTCGGCCTGGGCGGGTGCGTGGTCGTCGAAGAAGGCCGCCATGAAGCCGTCCTCCGCACCGCCGGCCGTCGTGAGGTCCTCGCCGGAGACGTCGATCGCGGCGGCGACGTCGTCCGGGACGGAGTCGGCGATCGCCCGGGCCACCTCGGCGACCCGCGGGTCGTCCACGGCAGCCCCGGCCAGCTCGTCCATCCGCGCGTACACCTCGTAGGCGCGGCGCATCGCGCCGGGGTCGGAGCCCATGGAGCGCAGCAGGCCGGTGAGCCAGCTCCGGGCCTCGGGGGTGGCCGCCGTGTCCAGCAGCGCGAGCAGTTCGCGTTCCTTCACGGCCATCGTGGGCTCGGGTCCGGCCAGCTCCGCGGAGGTACGGGCCATCTCGGCGAAGAGCGCGGCCAGTTCCGGGGAGACCGGCGCCCCGGCGGGCAGTCCGCCGCCGGCCCCGGCCTGCTCGAGGAGTTCGGCGAGGCGGGCCCGGCGCGACCGGATGGCCTCCTCCTGCCGGGCGAGGTCCGCGTCGAGTTCCGCCAGCACCTCGTGCAGTTCCCTGCCCGCGTCGTCGGCGAGCACGTCCCTGACCTCGTCCAGGCCGAGGCCGAGTTCCGTCAGGCGCCGGATTCGGGTGAGCTCGACGGCGTCGCGCAGACCGTAGTCGCGGTAGCCGTTGACCCGGCGCGCGGGCTCGGGCAGCAGCCCGATGCGGTGGTAGTGCCGCACGGTGCGGGTGGTGACCCCGGCGAGGGCGGCGAGTTCTCCGATGCGCATGAGCCCAGTAGAGACCTTGACGCCGCGACAAGGTCAAGGAGCGAACAAGACCGGCCGGACATACGGTCGGAAACCTGGGAAAATCCCCCCAGGGCGGTGGCCGCCGACGCCCCGGCGACCCGGTCCGCGCCGCCCCGACGACCGCGGGCACCCTCAGGACCGCCGCCACCGCCGGCCCCGTCTCCCCGCGGGAGGGCCCCCGTCCGCGCGCGGCGGGCGGGAGCCTTTTGCGACTGTGACACGTCAAAGCGGAAAGGAGGCCATTCATGCGTCATACGACAGCCGCGGCCGTCGCGGCGACCGCACTCCTGCTGGCCGGCTGCGGCACGCAGTCCGGCGGCCCCGCGGGCGGCAGCCCCAGCGGTTCCCCGAGCGGCACCGGCACCGCCGGAGGCGGGGACGGTACGGGAGGGGCCTGCACGGCCGAGGCGGCGCTCACCGCCGAGGACACCGGCCGCACCGTCTGCCTCACCGCCGGCGGCACGGTCCGCGTCACCCTCGACGGCACACCCGACCGCCCGTGGTCCCCCGTGACCAGCGAGGGCAGTGCCCTCACCCCCACCAACGCGGGTATCGGCGCCCCCCGCGGCGACACCATCGCCGCCTACCGCGCCACCGCCCCCGGCACGGCGCGGCTCACCTCCACCCAGCCGCTGTGCGCCTCACCCACCGCCCCGGACCAGGTGGCCTGCCTGGGACTGCGGGAGTGGACGGTCACCGTGCGGGTCGCCGGCAACTGAACTCCCCGCCTCTCCAGGAAGGTTGTACTGCAACAGGCATCGAATCGGGCACGGTATCCCCACCACCGGGCGAAGCGCCGGTAACGGATCGGCACGGGCCGTCAATGCAGTGGCCCGCTGTCAGAGACATGACGTAGCGTTCCGTCTTGCCGCCGACGTAGGTGCGCCGGACCCGTCACGGACGTCCGCGCCCCGCGGCGCACCCATTGTCTCGCCGGAAGACGTCCGGCCACCCACGCCTGCCTGGGGGGAACCAGCTTGCGCACCCGCCACCTCGCGGGCGGGACGGCTCTGTCCGTCCTGCTCGCCACCGCATCCCTGCTCGGGGTCACGGCAACGCCGGCCGCGGCCGACGCCGCCCCGTCGGCCACCTCCTCCGAGGCGCAGCCCACGCTGCATGCCCTGGACGACCCGGCCCAGGCCGCGACCACGCTCACCGTGAACGTCCCCGCGACGGCCGTGCCCGGCGCCGAGGTCACGATCACCGGCACCCTCGGCTCGGCCGAGCCCTTCGCGGCCGGCACCGAGGTCACCGTCACCCGCACGGACCCGGCCGACACGGCCGGCACCCCGCTGGGCACCGCGGCCGTCGCCGAGGACGGCACCTTCCAGCTCAAGGACACCCCGGCCGCCCAGGGCAACAACACCTACTGGGTCAGCTACGCCGGCGACGCGACCCACGCCGCCGCCGCCGCAACGGGCACCGTCACCGTCGCCCGGGCCTCGACCACCCTCAACGTGTCCGCCCCGGAGACGGCCCTGCCCGGCGCCGAGGTCACCATCAGCGGCTCCCTCGGCTCCACCGAGGACTACGCGCCGGGCACCACGGTCGCCATCACCCGCACGGACAGCCACGGAGGGACCGGCACCCCGCTGGGTACCGCGACCATCGGCGAGCACAACATCTTCCAGCTCAAGGACACCCCCGCTGTCCAGGGCGACAACACCTACACGGTCAGCTACGCGGGCGACGCGACCCACACCGCCGCCACCGCCAAGAGGACCGTCAACGTCACCCGGGCCGCGACCACGCTCACCGTGAACGCCCCCGCCACCGCCAAGCGGGCCACGAAGCTCACGGTCACCGGCAAGCTCACGGCCGCCGCGCCCTTCCCGGCCGGCACCAAGGTCACGGTGACCCGGATCGACCTCACCACCCCGAAGGGCAAGTCCCTCGGCACCAAGACGGTCGCCTCCAACGGGACGTTCAGCTTCACGGACACCCCGTACACGGGCGGCAACGTCACCTACTCCGTGCACTACTCGGGCGACGCGACGCACACCGCCGCCCTGGGCAAGGACACGGTCGCGGTCTCCCGGGCGGCCACCTCGGTCAGCATCAAGACGAACCACTCGACCTACTCCTGGGGTTCGACGGCCACCGTCACCGGCCACCTCGGCAAGACCGGCAAGAGCCGCGTGGTGTCGATCTACTCCAAGGCGGCGGACGGCACGAAGAAGCTGGTGAAGACCGGCACGGTCAACAGCTCCGGCGACTTCAAGGTGAGCTACAAGCTCTACCGGAACACCACCTTCTGGGCGTCGTTCGGCGGCGACTTCTACTCGGCGCCGAAGTCCGTGTCGCGCTCGGTCGGCACCCGGATCAAGGTCTCCACGTCCGTCGCGCGGCACTACAAGACGGGCAAGATCGGCTCGACCACGTACTACTGGTTCCACAAGAACACCGACCCGGTGTTCACCACGAGCATGAGCTACTACAAGAACCGCAAGCAGCGGTTCGAGCTGCAGGTCTACTACCAGGGCAAGTGGTACTCGGCCGGCAGCGAGTACTTCTGGCTCGCCACCAACGGGAAGTCGGCCGTGCAGCTCGAGGCCCCCGGTGAGTCCGGCATCCGCGCCCGCATGCGGTCCACGTACGTCAAGGGCTCCTCGGGCGACTCCGTGAACACCACGACCTACGGCCCCTGGAAGTACATGTACTTCACCAAGTGACGCCGTCCGGCGTCGCACGCGGGCGAGGCCGCCCCGGAACCTCCGGGGCGGCCTCGCCCGCGTCACGCTCCGCCGCCGAGCGGCTCGGGCTCGGCGGCGCGGCCGGCGGGTCGGCGTCTCGGCCGAAGCGGGCTCTGGGGCACACGGGGCCTACGTGGCGTGAGCGCGACCGCGGGGGCTCACCAGGGGATGAAGCGTCCCGGTCGAGATCGCGAAGTGGAGGAATCGCCCACTCCGGAAACGCTCAGGCCTCGCCGGCCTCGAGCAGGTTCGCGGCGGCACCGACGATCCTCGGGTCGGGCACGCCCACGACCTCCTCGTCCTTGTCGCCGTAGTCGAAGCGGCCCAGCACGCTGCGCATGGCCTCCACGCGGGCCCGCTTCTTGTCGTTGCTCTTCACGACCGTCCAGGGCGCCTGCTCGGTGTCGGTCTCCCGGAACATCGTGACCTTGGCCTCGGTGTAGTCGTCCCACCGGTCCAGGGACGCCAGGTCCATCGGGCTGAGCTTCCACTGCCGCACCGGGTCCACCTGGCGGATCGTGAAGCGGGTGCGCTGCTCGTCGCGCGACACGGAGAACCAGAACTTCACCAGGTCGACGCCGTCGTCCACGAGCATCCGCTCGAACGCGGGCGCCTGCCGCATGAACCGCTGGTACTCGTCCTCCGTGCAGAAGCCCATGACGCGCTCCACGCCGGCCCGGTTGTACCAGGACCGGTCGAAGAGCACGATCTCCCCCGCGGTCGGCAGATGCTCCACGTACCGCTGGAAGTACCACTGCCCGCGCTCGCGCTCGGTCGGCTTCTCCAGCGCCACCACCCGCGCCCCGCGCGGGTTCAGGTGCTCGGTGAAGCGCTTGATCGTCCCGCCCTTGCCGGCCGCGTCACGCCCCTCGAAGACGATCACCAGCCGCCGGCCGGTCTCCTTGATCCAGCTCTGCAGCTTCAGCAGCTCTATCTGCTGGAGCCGCTTGTGCCACTCGTACTCCTTGCGCTCCATGCGGAAGTCGTACGGATAGTTCTCGCGCCACGTCTCGACCGGGGAGCCGTCCGGCCGGATCAGCACGGGGTCGTCCTGGTCGGTGTAGTCGACCTGCATCCCGGCGAGCAGATCCAGGTCCGCGGGGTGCGGGAGCGTCGTCATGTCGCCTCTCACCTCCGGGTCCGCGCGAACGCGCGTACGTCTGACCCCACGGTAACGCCGCCCGCCGCCACCCCGCCCCACGCCCCGGCGAACCCCACGTGACGGGCCCGGGTACATCTCGCCCGTGCGCCGTCAGGGGCGGCAGCGGTCCAGGCCCTCGGGGCTGTAGCAGGGGAGGTGGCCGTGGGACCTGACCACGTCCTGGCCGGCGCCGCGGATCATGTACGTGAGGAAGCTCGCGGCGAGCGAGCCCGTGGCGGGGCGGTCGTAGGTGTAGGCGTACTCGATCTCCGTGAAGGGGTAGCTGCTGTCGCCGATGGCGGCCGGGGTGGGCGTGCGGCCGTTGATGGCCAGGGTGTGCAGGCCCGGGGAGGCGGTGGCGGCGCGCAGTTCGCCGTAGCCGATGGCGCCGGGGAGGCGGGCGACGGTCTTGAGTACCTGGTCGGTGCTGTCCAGCTCGCAGCGGATGACCTTGTCGTCGGGGGAGTTGCGGTTGCGGCAGTCGCGTGAGGTGAACGCGGGCTCGCCGTGGCCGCCGAGGACGTGCCGGCGGAACAGGTCGCGGGTACCGGAGTCGGCGTTGCGGCTCACGAGGAGGACGGGCAGGTCGGGGCCGCCCAGTTGGCTCCAGTTGACGACGGCGCCGCTGTACACGCGGCGTATCTGCTCGACGGTCAGGTCCCTGACGGGGACGTCGTCGTTGACGACCAGCGCGAAGGCGGAGACGGCGACGCGGTTCTCGTCCAGGCGGGGGTTGCCGTCCGGTTTGGGGCCGTCGGAGAGGGCGACCACACCGGGGGCCCGGTCGTCGGCCAGCTCGCGGACGCCCTCGTTGCTGCCGTGCGCGTCGACCGTGATCGTCGTGTCGGGGCAGTCCGCGGCGTAGCGGCGGGCGAGCTCGTCCATGACCGGGGCGAAGGCCGTGGAGCCGGTGACGCTGAGCCGTCCGGTGGCGCAGCCGATGGGCGGCGGCGGGTCCTCGCGCACCACGATGATGGCGGCCAGGACGGTCACGCAGAGGGTGAGCATGATGGTGAGCCACCGGGCGGCCCGGCTGAACAGCGGCGGCTTGGAGTCGACCGGCATGGCCTTGTTGGGGACCACCACGCCGTCGCGGATGCCCCCGCTGACCCGGACCCCGCCGCCGACGTGGCCGCCGGTCAGCAGCACGAGCAGCTTGAAGTGCTGGCCCCGGTTGAGGGGGACGCGCGGCAGATGGATCACATTGCCCTGGTGCCGTACGCCGCCGGTGTCGCCCGCCGGGGCGAAGTGGTCCATCAGCGGCCCGGCGTCGGCCTCGGTGACGGCCACGCCCCGCACCGTGCGGCCGGCGAAGACGACGGTGAGCGCGCGGTCGGGGTCGCGGTTGGTGTAGTCGGAGTCGGTGACGGCCTCGCCGCCGTCGTTCTCGACGCGGATCAGCACCAGCGTGGCGTCCGACATGTCGGGGAGGTCGTTGAAGAGCCCGATCCGCACGTTGGGGGCGCCGCCCCCGCCGTCGGGGTCGTCGCTGCCGATGGGCGTGTCCATCTGCACGCGGTAGCCGATGCGCCTGCGACGCGGGACGCGGCGCTCGTACCAGACCACGCCGACGGAGACCACCAGACCGAGCAGCGCGGTCAGCACCGCCACCACGTTGTCGGCGCTCAGCCAGTCGCCCACCTCTCGCCCCGCTCCCCGCTGGTCCCGCCTGCAGTCCGGTCACCGTACGGCGGGGAACACGCCCCGGCGGCGCCTTCCCTGTCCCGCCGTCAGATGTTCGCCGGGCGTTTCCCGGGGTCAGGCGCGGGGGATCCGGCGGACGCTCCAGTCGAAGCCCCCGCGGCACACCACGGCGCCCGTGGCGTCCCTGATCTCGGCCGCCGTCGCCAGCCGCGCCCGGTCGCCGGCCCCGGACAGCACCTCCCGCAGCGCGCGCCGCGCGGACTCGCCCAGCGCGCAGGAGGCCACCAGTCGGCCGCGCGCGGGGGCGAGGAACTCGACCGTCGCCGCGGCCCCGAGCGGCACCACGCCGTCGAACTCCCCCGGGGCCTCGACCGCGGCGACCACCGCGGCCAGACCCGCCGCGTCCAGCAGGGCGATCAGCCCGCTGGAGTGCAGGCTGCCGATCACATTGGTCAGCGCGTACGGGGTGTCCAGCGCCACCTCGGCGGCGCAGTCCACGGCCCGCAGCACCTGGATCCCGGCGGTCCGGTGGGCCGGGACGGGTTCCAGCAGGGAACGCGCCAGCGCGGTGGCATCCATCCACCCAGGCTCGCGCCCCCGGCCGACGTCCGCGTTACGGGGAACCGTCGCCCCGCCCAAGAGCCGGGGCGAGGGAGACATACCCCCAACATTTGCACAGGCGAAAGTTTGCACCGTACCAACAACCACCGCCCGCGCTCAGGGAAATCGCGCAGGAGTACCGTCTCGGCGCGACGGGCTCTACCGTCCGGAAGCGCGTACGAATCCCGAGCATGGAGGCGCGATGAAGGCCAACCGGTTCACGGCGGCGACCGCCCTGGTCGCCGTGGCGCTGGTGTGCACGATCGCCGCGCTCGTGTACCCGGCGATGTCCGGGGCGAACGTCGCGGCGTCCTCCCCCGAGGCGCAGGCGGTGACCACCCCGTACGGCCCGCTGACCCCCCTCGACCGGGAGTTCGTCGTCAAGGTGCGGCTCGCCGGGCTGTGGGAGTTCCCCGCCGGGCAGATGGCGGAGCAGAAGGGCACGACACAGGCGGTCAAGACCGCCGGGCGGCACCTCATCGACGGGCACACCGCGCTGGACAGCGCCGACCGCACGGTGGCCACACAGCTCGGCATCCCGCTGCCCAACCAGCCCACGCCGCAGCAGATGGGCTTCCTCGGCACCCTGTCCTCCGCCTCCGGGGGCGACTTCGACAGCAAGCTCGCCAACATCCTGCGGCTGACCCACGGCCAGATCTTCAACACGATCGCCAAGGTCCGCTCCACGACCATGAACAGCCTCGTACGGCAGCTGGCCGACCAGGCCAACGACACCGTGCTGGACCACATCACCGTCATGGAGCAGACCGGGCTGGTGGACTTCCCGCAGATCGTCGCGCAGACCACCGCCAGCCCGACCACGGACCCCAAGGACCTGATCGCACCGACGCCGGTGCCGGGCGAGCCGACGCTGATCGTCAACCCCTCGGCCGCGCCGCCCTCCACGGCGCCGTCCTCGGCCGCGCCGACCATCGGCTGACGGCCTACTCCCCGCCCTCCAGGTCGCCCTCCGTCTCCAGGAAGGCCTGGCGGAGCTGCTCGACGACCTTCGGATCCGGCTCGGCCCACATGCCGCGCGACTCCGCCTCCAGCAGCCGCTCCGCCATGCCGTGCAGGGCCCAGGGATTGGCCTCCTGGAGGAAGGCGCGGTTCTCCGGGTCCAGGACGTAGGTGCGGGCCAGCTTGTCGTACATCCAGTCGGCCACGACGCCGGTCGTGGCGTCGTAGCCGAAGAGGTAGTCGACGGTGGCGGCCAGTTCGAAGGCGCCCTTGTAGCCGTGCCGCCGCATCGCCTCGATCCAGCGGGGGTTGACCACCCGGGCGCGGAAGACCCGGGAGGTCTCCTCCGCCAGGGAGCGGGTGCGCACCGTCTCCGGCCGGGTGGAGTCGCCGATGTACGCCTCGGGGGAACGGCCGGTCAGCGCGCGGACGGTGGCGACCATGCCGCCGTGGTACTGGTAGTAGTCGTCCGAGTCGGCGATGTCGTGCTCGCGGGTGTCGGTGTTCTTCGCGGCCACCGCGATCCGCCGGTAGGCGGTCTCCATCTCCTCGCGGGCCGGGCGCCCGTCGAGGCCGCGCCCGTAGGCATAGCCGCCCCAGACGGTGTAGACCTCGGCGAGGTCGGCGTCGCTGCGCCAGTCCCGGCTGTCGATCAGCTGCAGCAGGCCCGCCCCGTACGTCCCCGGCCGGGAGCCGAAGATGCGGGTGGTGGCGCGCCGTTCGTCGCCGTGCGCGGCGAGGTCGGCGCGGGTGTGGGCGCGCACGTAGTTGGCCTCGTCCGGCTCGTCGAGGCCGGCGACCAGCCGGACCGCGTCGTCCAGCAGGCCCACGACGTGCGGGAACGCGTCCCGGAAGAAGCCGCTGATGCGCAGGGTGACGTCGACGCGCGGACGGCCCAGCTCCCGCGCCGGGACGGCCTCGACGCCGGTGACGCGGCGGGACGCGTCGTCCCACACCGGCCGCACGCCCAGCAGCGCCAGCGCCTCGGCCACGTCGTCGCCCGAGGTGCGCATCGCGCTGGTGCCCCACAGCGACAGGCCCACCGACTGCGGCCAGGTGCCGTCGTTGTCCTCGCGGTAGCGGGCCAGCAGCGAGTCGGCGAGGGCCTGTCCGGTCTCCCAGGCGAGCCTGCTGGGCACGGCCTTGGGGTCGACGGAGTAGAAGTTGCGGCCGGTCGGCAGCACGTTGACCAGGCCGCGCAGCGGCGAGCCGGAGGGGCCCGCGGGCACGAAGCCGCCGTTCAGCGCGTGCACGACGGCCTCGGCCTCGTCCGTCGTACGGGCCAGCCGCGGCACGACCTGCCGGGCGGCGAAGTCCAGCACGCGGGCCACGTCCTCGGGCAGGCCCCCCGCGACCTCGGCGACGGACTCCGGCGCCCAGCCGGCGTCCTCCATGGCCTGCACCAGGGCGCGGGCCTGCTCCTCGGCGGCGTCCGCGGTCACGCGGGTCGCCTTCGACTCGTCCAGGCCCAGGGCCTCGCGCAGGCCCGGCAGCGCGGCCGTACCGCCCCAGATCTGCCGGGCGCGCAGGATGGCCAGCACCAGGTTGACCCGCTCGGCGCCGGCGGGGGCCCGGCCCAGCACGTGCAGACCGTCGCGGATCTGGGCGTCCTTGATCTCGCAGAGCCAGCCGTCGACGTGCAGCAGGAAGTCGTCGAACTCGGCGTCGTGGGGCCGGTCCTCCAGACCCAGGTCGTGGTCGAGCTTGGCGGCCTGGATCAGCGTCCAGATCTGTGCGCGGACGGCGGGCAGCTTGGCCGGGTCCATGGAGGCGATCGCCGCGTGCTCGTCGAGCAGCTGCTCCAGGCGCGCGATGTCGCCGTAGGAGTCGGCGCGGGCCATCGGCGGCACGAGGTGGTCGACGAGGGTGGCGTGCGCGCGGCGCTTGGCCTGGGTGCCCTCGCCGGGGTCGTTGACGAGGAACGGGTAGATCAGCGGCAGGTCGCCGAGGGCGGCGTCGGGACCGCAGGCGGCGGACAGGGCGGCGTTCTTGCCGGGCAGCCACTCCAGGTTGCCGTGCTTGCCCAGGTGGATCATCGCGTCGGCGCCGAAGCCGCCGTCGGCCTGGGCGGCGGCGATCCAGCGGTAGGCGGCGAGGTAGTGGTGGGAGGGCGGCAGGTCCGGGTCGTGGTAGATCGCGATCGGGTTCTCGCCGAAACCGCGCGGCGGCTGGATGAGGATCAGCAGGTTGCCGCGGCGCAGCGCCGCCAGCACGATGTCGCCCTCGGGGTTGGCGCTGGTGTCGACGAACATCGCGCCGGGCGGCGGGCCCCAGTGCTCCGTCACCGCGTCGCGCAGCTCCTGCGGCAGCGCGGCGAACCAGCGGCGGTAGTCGGCGGCCGGGATACGGACCGGGTTCGCGGCCAGCTGCTCCTCGGTCAGCCAGTCCTGGTCGTGACCGCCCGCGTCGATCAGCGCCCGGATCAGCTCGTCGCCGTCACCGGAGACCAGGCCCGGGATCTCCTCCCCGGGCCCGAAGTCCCACCCCTCGGCGCGCAGCCGGCGCAGCAGCGCGACCGCGCTGGCGGGGGTGTCGAGGCCCACCGCGTTGCCGATGCGGGAGTGCTTGGTCGGGTACGCCGACAGCACGAGCGCCAGTCGGCGCTCCGCGACCGGGATGTGCCGCAGCCGCGCGTGGCGGACGGCGATGCCCGCGACACGGGCGGCTCGTTCGGCGTCGGGGGCGTAGACGGGCAGGCCGTCCTCGTCGATCTCCTTGAAGGAGAACGGGACCGTGATCAGCCGGCCGTCGAACTCGGGGACGGCGACCTGCGTCGCGGCGTCCATCGGGGACAGGCCCTCGTCGCTGCCCTCCCACACCTCGCGGGAGGAGGTCAGGCAGAGCGCCTGCAGCACCGGCACGTCCAGCGAGGCGAGCGCGCCCGCGTCCCAGGCCTCCTCGTCGCCGCCCGCCGAGGCGTCGGCCGGGCGGGTGCCGCCGGCCGCCAGCACGGTGGTGACGACGGCGTCCACGCCCCGCAGGGCGTCGAGCAGTTCGGGTTCGGGCGCGCGCAGCGAGGCCACGTACAGCGGGAGCGCCCGGGCGCCGGCCTGCTCGATCGCGGCGCAGAGGGCCTCCACGAAGGCGGTGTTGCCGCTCATGTGGTGGGCCCGGTAGTAGAGGACGGCGACCAGCGGGCCGTCGGTCACCGCGGCGGCCCGCTCCAGCCTGCCCCAGGAGGGCGCGGAGGCAGGGGGCTCGAAGCCGTGGCCGGTGAGCAGCACCGTGTCGGACAGGAAGCGGGCCAGCTGCGCCAGGTTGGCCGGACCGCCGTGCGCGAGGTACGCGTGAGCCTCGGCCGCGATGCCGACGGGGACGGTGGACAGCTCCATCAGCTGGGCGTCCGGGGCCTGTTCGCCGGTGAGGACGACCACCGGGCGGGGTCCCGCGAGGAGCGCGTCCAGGCCCTCCTCCCAGGCGCGGCGCCCGCCGAGGAGCCGTACGACGACCAGTTCGGCGCCGTCGAGGAGGCCGGGCAGCTCGTCCTGCGGCAGCCGGGCGGGGTTGGCGAAGCGGATCGGGACGGGGCCGCCGGCGGCGTTCGCGGCCCGGGCGCTGAGCAGGTCGGTGTCGGAGGTCGACAGCAGCAGGATCACGTCGGACGTGCCTTCCTCGGGGTCCGCGCCCCGGGCCGGTGGAGGACGGCGGGAGTTCCTGGCTCCCGGGGCCCGGCGCTCACGCGCCGGCCCCGGTGACAGTGGCGGGACCGCACCGGAATCGCACCGGTTTCCTCCGCTGATGCCGTCGATGGCGTGGGCGCGGCTGGGTGGCCTGCCCGCGCAGCATAGTAAGCGCTGGGCCCGCCGTACGGACCCCTCGGGCCGCACGTCCCCGGAGTACCCGCAGGTATGCTCGCGGCCATGCCGTCGCCCTCCGATCCCCCCGTGAGCGGCGCCTTCGCCGCAGCGACGGCGGGGCGCGGACGCGACGACGCCTGCCCCGGAGCACTGCGGCTGCACGCCGCCGACGACGGCGCGCTCGCCCGGATCCGCATCCCCGGCGGCCTGCTGACGATACGTCAGGCCGAGGCGCCGGCGACCGCCGCGGACCGCCTCGGCGACGGCCGCATCGACCTCACCTCCCGCGGGAACCTGCAGGTGCGCGGGCTCCGCGACCCCGGCGCGGGAACGGAGCTGGCGGCGCTGCTCGGCGAGGCCGGACTGCTTCCCTCCTGGGCCCACGAACGGGCCCGCAACCTCCTCGCCTCACCGCTCGCCGGACTCGACGGCCGGGGCAACGGCGAGCTGCGGGGCTGGATACGGGAAGCGGACGCCCTGCTGTGCGCGAGCCCGGCCGCCGCCGGGCTCTCGGGGCGCTTCCTCTTCGCCCTCGACGACGGCCGCGGCGACACCGCCGCGCTCGGCGCCGATGTGACATTGATCGCGCTGCCCGGTGCCGCCACCGCCGAACTCCGCCTCGCCGGACGGCCCGTCGCGCGGGTACCGGCCGCCGACGCGCCGCGCTGGGCGGTGCGCGCCGCGGAGACCTTCCTGACCCTCGCCGCCGAACGCGGCGCCCGCGCCTGGCGGATCGCCGACATCGACCCGGACGGCACCGCGATCGCGGCGCAGCTGCGCGCCGAAGGCGCCCCGCCCGCCGGGCCCCCGGCCGCCACCGCGGGCGGACCGCCCCCGCTCGGCCTCGTCCCGCACCCCGGCGGAACCACCTGCGCGCTGTCCGTGGGCGTACGCCTGGGCCGCCTCACCACCGGCGCGTGGCGGCTGCTCGCGCGGATCGCCGGGACCGGCACCGGGGAGCTGCGGATCACCCCCTGGCGCGGTGTCGTCCTGCCGGGCCTGCCGCGCGCCGCCGCGCGGGAGGCGCTGGACCGCCTGGCCGCGGCCGGCTTCCTGACCGGCGAGGACTCCCCGTGGCGCGGCGTCACCGCCTGCGCGGGACGCCCGGGATGCGCCAAGTCGCTGGCGGACGTACGCGCCGACGCACTGGCCGCACTGCGCGACGCCGTCCCCGAGCCGGGACACCGCCTGCTGCCCGTGCACTTCTCCGGCTGCGAACGCCGCTGCGGCCACCCGGACGGCTCGTGGGTCGACGTGGTCGCCGGCGCCGACGGCCGCTACCGCGTCGCCACCGCGGGCACCACCTCCGCCACCACCGCCGCGGACCTGCCCGCCGCCCTGGACACCGCCCGCCGCACCAGCACCCCACCACCCCCGAGGACGACGTGATCGAGTACGAGAAGGACGGACCGGAGATCTACCGTCAGTCCTTTGCCATCATCCGCGCCGAGGCGGAACTCGACGGTCTGCCGCCGGACGTGGCGCAGGTCGCCGTCCGCATGATCCACGCCTGCGGCATGACCGACCTCGTACGGGACCTGGCCTACAGCCCGTCGGTGGTCGCGGACGCGCGCGCCGCGCTGCGCGCCGGGGCGCCGATCCTCTGCGACGTGCAGATGGTCGCCAGCGGCGTCACCCGCAAGCGGCTGCCCGCGGACAACGAGGTGGTCTGCACCCTCTCCGACCCCGCCGTCCCGGCCCTCGCCGCCGAACTCGGCACCACCCGCAGCGCCGCCGCCATGGAGCTGTGGCGGGACCGCCTGGAAGGCGCCGTCGTCGCCGTCGGCAACGCCCCGACCTCCCTGTTCCGGCTGCTGGAGATGATCGAGGCGGGCGCACCGCGCCCCGCCGCGGTCATCGGCGTGCCCGTCGGCTTCGTCGGCGCCGCCGAGTCCAAGGACGCCCTGGCCGCGCACGCCTCCCGCCTGGAACACCTGGTGGTACGGGGCCGGCGCGGCGGCAGCGCCCTGGCGGCCGCCGCCCTCAACGCCCTTGCGACCGAAAGCGAAATCGTATGACCACCGGCCGTCTCTACGGAGTGGGCCTCGGCCCCGGCGACCCCTCCCTGATGACCGTGCGGGCCGTGGAGGTCATCCGCTCCGCCGACGTCATCGCGTACCACTGCGCCCGGCACGGCCGCAGCATCGCCCGCTCCATCGCCGCGGCGCACATCCGCCCCGAGCAGATCGAGGAGCGGCTGATGTACCCCATCACGACGGAGACCACCGACCACCCCGGCGGCTACCGGGGCGCGCTGGACGACTTCTACGCCGAGTCCGCCGAACTGCTCGCCGCGCACCTGGACGCCGGGCGCACCGTCGCCGTCCTCGCGGAGGGCGATCCGCTCTTCTACGGCTCGTACATGCACATGCACAAGCGGCTCGCCGACCGCTACCCGGCCGAGGTGATCCCCGGCGTCACCTCCGTCAGCGCCGCCGCCGCCCGCATCGGGCGACCCCTGGTGGAGGGCGAGGAGGTCCTGACGATCCTGCCCGGCACGCTGCCGGAGGAGGAGCTCGCCGCGCGCCTCGCGACGGCGGACGCGGCGGCCGTGATGAAGCTCGGCCGCACCTTCCCCACCGTGCGCCGGGCCCTGGAGGCCGCCGGGCGGCTGGAGGACGCGCACTACGTCGAGCGCGCCACCATGGACGCCGAACGCCTGGAGATGCTGGCCGACGTCGACCCGGAGTCCGTGCCCTACTTCGCCGTCGCCGTGCTGCCCAGCCGCGTCGACGAGCGGCCCGCGGCGGACCCCTCCCCGGCGGACGGCGAGGTCGTGGTCGTCGGGCTCGGCCCGGCCGGTCCGATGTGGCTGACGCCGGAGGCGAGGTCCGCGCTCGCCGGGGCCGACGAACTCGTCGGCTACACCACCTACGTGGACCGCGTCCCGGTCCGCCCCGGGCAGCCGCGGCACGCCTCCGACAACCGCGTCGAGGCCGAACGCGCCGAGTTCGCCCTCGACCTCGCCCGGCGCGGGCGGAAGGTCGCCGTGGTGTCCTCGGGCGACCCGGGCGTCTTCGCCATGGCCACGGCCGTGCTGGAGGCCGCCTCCGCCGAGCCCTACCTCGGCGTCCGCGTACGGGTCGTGCCCGGCATCACCGCCGCCCAGTCGGCGGCGGCGCTCGCGGGCGCGCCCCTCGGCCACGACTACGCGGTCGTCTCGCTCTCCGACCGGCTCAAGCCCTGGACGGTCGTCGAGGAACGGCTGCGCGCCGCCACGGCCGCCGACCTCGTGCTGGCCCTCTACAACCCGGCCTCCCACAGCCGCAGGACGCAGCTGGAGAACGCGCTGAAGGTGCTGCGCGAGGGCCGTGTGCCGGGCACGCCCGTGGTCGTCGCCCGGGACGTCGGCGGCCCCGAGCAGGCCGTACGGGTCACGACGCTGGAGGACCTCGACCCGGCGACCGTCGACATGCGGTGCGTGCTGCTGGTCGGCTCGTCGCAGACGAGGACGGTACGGCGCGGCGACGGCACCACGGTGGTGTGGACACCCCGGCGGTACCCGGCCTGACGCCGGGCCCCGCTCAGGCCGTACGCGCGCGGAGCCACTCCAGGGCGCCCGCCACGTCCGGGACGACGGGCACGCCCTCCGGGACCGGTGGGCGTTCCACGACCACCACGGGCAGGCCCAGTTCGCGGGCGGCCGCGAGCTTGGGCGCGGTGGCGGTGCCGCCGCTGTCCTTGGTGACCAGCACGTCGACGCGGTGCCGGCGCATCAGCTCCAGCTCCCCGTCCAGAGTGAACGGGCCCCGGTCCAGCAGCACCTCCGTCAGCGGCGGGTGCGGCGGCTCCGGGGCGTCCACCGAACGCACAAGGAACCACAGGTCGGTGACCCCGGCGAAGGCCCCAAGACCCGTACGGCCCGTGGTGAGGAAGACCCGCCGCCCGAGCCCCGGCAGCACCCGGGCCGCCTCGGCCAGTGAGGCCACCGGGTGCCGGCGGTCCCCGGGGCCGGCGACCCAGCCGGGGCGGCGCAGGGCGAGCAGGGGAACATGGGTGGCCGAGGCCGCCTCGGCGGCGTTGAAGGACATCGTCCCGGCGAAAGGATGGGTGGCGTCGATGACCACGTCGACCGCGTGCGCCCGCAGCCACGCCGCGAGCCCCGCGGGGCCGCCGAAGCCGCCGGTGCGCACCTCCCCGGGCGGCAGCCGCGGGCGTTCCACCCGCCCCGCGAGCGAGCTGGTCACCCGCCACGCCGCCGGGTCGGCGGCCAGCGCCTCCGCGAGGCGGCGCCCCTCGGTGGTGCCGCCCAGGACGAGGACGTGCCGCTGTCTGCCGGTCATCCCCGCACCCTACGGTGCGCGGTGAGCGGCGGCCGGAGCGCCCAGCTGGAACGGACCGGGCTGCGGCACGGCTGGACCACCGGCGCCTGCGCGACGGCGGCCGCCACCGCCGCGTACACCGCCCTGCTGGGCGGCGAGTTCCCCGACCCGGTGACGATCACCCTGCCCAAGGGGCAGCGGCCCGCCTTCGCCCTCGCGGTGGAGGAGCGCGGCGACGGCTGGGCCATGGCGGGCGTCGTGAAGGACGCCGGCGACGACCCCGACGTCACCCACGGCGCCCTGGTCCGGACCACGGTGCGCCACGGCGCGCCCGGCAGCGGGGTCGTCTTCCGCGCCGGTCCGGGCGTCGGCACGGTCACCCGCCCCGGGCTCCCGCTCGCGGTCGGCGAGCCCGCCGTCAACCCCGTCCCGCGCACGATGATGCGCGAGCACCTCGCGGAGGTCGCCGCCCGGTACGGCGCCGCCTGCGACGCCGAGATCACCGTCTCCATAGACGACGGCGAGGAGTTGGCGCGCCGCACCTGGAACCCGCGGCTCGGCATCCTCGGCGGGCTGTCGGTGCTCGGCACCACCGGCATCGTGGTGCCGTACTCCTGCTCGGCCTGGATCGACAGCATCCGGCGCGGGGTGGACGTGGCGCGTGCGGCGGGCCGTACGCACGTCGCGGGCTGCACGGGGTCGACGTCGGAGAAGGTGGCCGTCGCCGTGCACGGCCTGCCCGAGGACGCGCTGCTGGACATGGGGGACTTCGCGGGCGCCGTGCTGAAGTACCTGCGCCGCCACCCGGTGCCGCGGCTCACGATAGCGGGCGGCTTCGCCAAGCTCTCCAAGCTGGCCGCGGGCCACCTCGACCTGCACTCCTCCCGCTCCCAGGTCGACAAGGCCTTCCTCGCGGACCTGGCCCGCCGCGGCGGCGCGGACGAGACCCTGGCCGAGGCCGTCGCCACCGCCAACACCGGCCTCCAGGCCGTCCAGTCGTGCCTCGCCCACGGCGTCCCGCTCGGCGACCTCGTCGCCGAGGCCGCCCGCCGCACCGCCATGGGCGTCCTGCGCGAGGCGCCCGTGGCGGTCGACGTCATCTGCATCGACCGCGCCGGGACGATCGTCGGCCGCGCGGGCTGAGGCACGCCCGCGGGACGGGGTCCGTCGCTAGGCTCGGGGCATGAGAGCCGCGGGAAGGTTCACCGTCACAGCGTTCGTGCCGACCGAGCTCGTGCCGGAGCCGGCCGTGACCACCGGGACGCCGGTCGGGGTCGCCACGATCGAGAAGACCTTCGAGGGCGAGGTCACCGGCCGCTCGTCGACCCTCTTCACCGCCGCCTACGACCAGGCGAGCGGCACCGGCACGTATGTGGCGATGGAGTCCTTCGAGGGTGCGCTGAACGGCCGCGCGGGCACCTTCAACTTCGCCCACTCGGCGACGACTTCCGGCAGCGACCGGACCGCCGAGTTCTTCGTCGTCGTCCCCACCAGCGGCACCGGCGAACTGTCCGGCATCACCGGCGCGGGCGGCCTCGCGATCGACGAGGACGGCACGCACCGGATCTGGTTCGACTACGACCTGGGTTGAAGGCTCTCGCGGCTGTCCCGCCGTCTCGCGCCCTGCGGGCGCAAGGACGCGGGCTGCGGACGGCGGGGTGAGGGTGTCGGGCCCGTCATCGCCGTGCGGATGGGTGGTGGCCGGGGTTCGGGCTCCGGAGCGGGGTGCCGTTCCGTTGGCGCGGGTCTCGTCGCCGTCCGCGGGTATAGATGGCCGCTTCCACGCCCACCCATGATGGCTGGCGCGCCCGCCGTAACCGGCGTCTGCGGCTGATTCGGGGTGCTGTCGAGGGGCCTGCAGCGGAAGCAGGTCCGATCCTTGAGGGATGTGGGGGAATCACCCGCAGACGCGGGTTACGGCACGCGCGGCACCCACGAACGGTAGGCGCGGCAACCGGCCGTCTGCACCCGCGGACGGCGACGAGACCCACGCCACCCGACACGCAGCCCGCTCCGGAGCCTGGACCCCCACCACCCACCCACCGGCGCGCCGCCGAGGCAGCCAGGCCCCGACTCTCCCGTCCGCAGCCCGCGTCTTTCCGCCCGGAGGACGCAGGACGAACCCGCGCCGCGAGCGCGTGCCCTAGGAGGAGGCAGCGCAGTCCGTCGCGTGCCGGTGAACGCGCTCGGCGGAGTACAGGTGGCTGTCGCGGAACTGCTCCGCGCCCAGCGTGCGGCCGACCATGATGACCGCGGTACGGACCACACCGGCCGCCTTCACCTGGTCCGCGATGTCCGCGAGCGTCCCGCGCAGCACCAGCTCGTCGGGGCGCGAGGCCATCGCCACGACGGCCGCCGGGCAGTCCGCCCCGTAGTGCGGGGTGAGTTCGGCCACGACGCGGTCGACGTAGCGGGCCGCCAGGTGCAGCACGATCAGCGCGCCGCTGCGGCCCAGCGTCGCCAGGTCCTCGCCCTCCGGCATGGGCGTGGCCTGCTGCGCGACCCGGGTGAGGATGACGGTCTGCCCGACGGTCGGCACCGTCAGCTCCCGCTTCAGGGCCGCCGCGGCCGCCGCGAACGCGGGGACGCCGGGCACGACCTCGTACGGGATTCCGGCCGCGTCGAGGCGGCGCATCTGCTCGGCGACGGCGCTGAACACGGACGGGTCGCCCGAGTGCAGCCGGGCGACGTCGTGGCCCTCCTCGTGGGCGCGGACCAGCTCCTCGGTGATCCGGTCGAGCGTGAGCTGCGCCGTGTCCACCAGCCGCGCGTCCGGCGGGCACTCGGCGAGCAGTTCGCGGGGGACGAGGCTCCCGGCGTACAGGCACACCTTGCTGGCCGCCAGGATCCGCAGGCCGCGCAGGGTGATCAGGTCGGCGGCACCGGGTCCGGCGCCGATGAAGTGGACGGTCATGGCTGCGCTCCCGCGGGTTTGACGGCGGACCACTGGGTGACGGGCATGGCCTGGCGCCAGCCCGTGAAGCCGCCGACCGGGGCGGCGTGCGCGACGGCGAGCCGGACGAGCTCGCCCCCGTGCCGTGCGTACCACCGGGCGAGCAGGGCCTCGGACTCCAGCGTGACGGTGTTGGCGACCAGCCGTCCGCCCGGCCGCAGGGCCGCCCAGCAGGCCTCCAGGAGGCCGGGCGCGGTGAGCCCGCCGCCGACGAAGACGGCGTCGGGGACGGGCAGTCCGTCCAGTGCCGCCGGGGCGGCGCCGGTCACGACCCGCAGCGCCGGGACGCCGAGCGAGGCCGCGTTGCGGGTGATGCGCTCGGCACGGACGGGGTCGCGCTCCACGGTGACCGCGCGGCAGGCGCGGTGCGCCCGCATCCACTCGACGGCGATCGAGCCCGAGCCGCCGCCCACGTCCCACAGCAGTTCGCCCGGCGCGGGCGCGAGCGCGGCGAGGGTCGCGGCCCGTACGTGGCGCTTGGTGAGCTGCCCGTCGTGCTCGTACGCGGTGTCCGGCAGCCCGGGGACGAGGCCCAGCCGCGGCGTGGCCGGCTCCGCGGCGCACTCGACCGCGACGACGTTCAGCGGATCGCCGGGCGGGTGCGGCCAGTCGCCGGCGGTGCCGTCCACGATCCGTTCGCGGGCCGAGCCCAGTTGCTCCAGCACCCGCAACCGGCTCGCGCCGTAGCCCTGTTCGCGCAGCAGCCCGGCCACCGCGGCAGGGGTGTCCGCGTCCCGGCTCAGCACCAGCACCCGGCGCCCGTCGTGCAGCGCGCCCGCCAGCGCGGGCAGCGGCCGCCCGACCAGGCTCACCACGTCGGTGTCCTCCACCGCCCAGCCGAGCCGCGCGCAGGCGTACGACACCGACGAGGGGTGCGGGAGCACCCGCAGCCGGTCCGCGCCCAGCACCTCGGTGAGCGTCCGCCCGATGCCGTGGAACATGGGGTCACCGCTGGCCAGCACCGCGATCCGGCGCCCCGCGTGGGCGGCGATCAGCCCCGGCACGGCCGGCCGCAGCGGCGAAGGCCAGGCGACCCGCTCGGCGGTGACCTCGGGGGGCAGCAGTTCGAGCTGGCGCGGGCCGCCGACGACGACCGCGGCACCGGTGAGCGCCTCCCGCGACGCCGAGGTCAGTCCGTCCCAGCCGTCGGCGCCGATACCGACGACGGCCACGAGGGCGGACGCGTCGTCGTCCATCACGGTCACCTCGGGAGTCGGCGGGAACGGTCGGGCACAGCAGCCGCACTCTACGTGACGTGCCAGGTGGGTCCCGGGCCCGGGGCCACTACCCTCGGATGCGTGGCAACGGACTCCCTGGCCGTCGGCCAGCGTTCGCTCGGCGACCCCGCCGTCGGCTATCCCCTGTGGCCGCCGCTGACGGAGGGCTGCCCGCGCACGAGCACGGCCAGCGTCTCCTACCCCGTCGAGGTCGACTACGCCTACGAGCGCGTCCCGGACGGCCTGTTCGGCTCCCCCGAGGCCACCACCGCCCGGCACGGCCTGGACCGCTGGGCACCGCTGCTGCCGCCGCTCGCGGCGCCGGGGCTGGGCGAGGGCGGCACCCCGCTGGTCGGCCTGGGCGGCGGGGTCCTGGTCAAGGACGAGTCGCGCAACCCGACGTGGAGCCACAAGGACCGCCTCAACCGCTGCACGGTCAGCGCGGCCCTCGCCTGCGGCGCGCCCGGCGTCGTCGTCGCGTCCTCCGGCAACCACGGCGCCTCGGCCGCCGCGTACGCCGCCCGGGCCGGGCTGCGCTGCGTCGTCCTCACCTCCCCGCAGCCGCCCCCGGCGGTCGTCTCCTTCCTGCACGCCTACGGCGCCGAGGTGCTGCCCGTGCCCGTGGAGGCGCGCCGGCCGCTGATGCGCCGCGTCCACGAGGAGTACGGCCTCCACCCGGTGAGCAGCCTCACCCCGACGCACACCGGGCACCCCTTCGGCGCGGAGGGCTACAAGACCGTCGCGTACGAGATCTTCGGCGAAGTCGGCGTGCCCGCGGCGGTGTTCGTCCCCACCGGCTACGGGGAACTGCTCTTCGGCGTCGCCAAGGGGTTCGCCGAAATCCGCCGCCTCGGCCTGGCCTCGGCCGTCCCGCGCCTGTTCAGCTGCGAGCCCGCCGCGGGCGGCCCGCTCGCCGCCGCCGTCCGCCGGGGACTGCCCGCGGTCACCGTGCCGGTCGGCCCCACGGACGCCTACTCCATCGCCTGCCAGGTGGGGGGTTACCGCGGTGTCCGGGCGATAGGCGACAGCGGCGGGGAGGCCCTGCTCGTCGCCGACACCGAACTGGACGAGGCCCGCCGCGAACTGGCCCGCGCGGGCCTGTGGACGGAGCTGTCCGCCGCGGCCGGGCTGGCCGGCCTGCGCCAGTACGGCGCGGACCGCTTCGACGGGCCCGTGGTGTGCGTGTCCACGTCCAGCGGCTTCAAGGACATCGCGGTGGGAACCCTGCGCGTACCCCCGCCCGCCCCGGACTGGCCCACCGTCCGCCGCCGCCTGGAGTCCGCCCCCGGGTCCTGAAGCGGGAACGGGGGACGCGGGCCGCGGCGGGCGGGGGCGTGTCAGCCGTCTCCGCGTGCCGCGTCGGCGTCCGCCGCGGCGGCGGCGCTCTCCGCGTCGTCGACGATGCGGGTGAACTCCGAGGGCGCCGAGGGCGCCGAGGGTGCCGACGGGGCCCCGGCCGCCGGGGCGGTCGGGGCCGAGGCCGGGCCGCCGGAGGGGCCGCAGGCGGTCAGCAGTCCCGCGCAGGCCGCCGCGGCCGCGGCGAGCGCCGCGAGGCGGCGGGTCACGAGGCGGCGCCGTTGTCGTGGGAGTCGCACCAGCTGCGGACCCGCGCGAGGTCGGTGCGGCGCTTCTCCAGGGTCGGCAGCAGGGACTTGCGGAAGGTCAGCCGGTCGCCGAGGTAGGTCTCGATCTCGTCGTGCCCGGCGGCCCTGGCGTTGGCGACCCGCTTCTCCAGCCGCTCGATCGAACCGCGCCGTGTGACGGGCCCGTTCAGCCGCTTCAGCGCCCGGTCGATGCGCGCGTCGATCTTCCCGGCGCGCTTGCACAGTCCCTTGGCGCCGTCCCCGGTGGGGGCGGCGGCCGGGGCGGGGGTGCCTCCGCCGTCGGCGGTGGCCGGGCCGGCGAGGCCCAGCAGGGTGACGACGGTGGCCACGGCCACGACGGTGGTGCGGTGTCGCATGACGTCCTCCTTCGGGTCGGAGGCGCGGAGCGCCTTCGCGACGGACGTTAGGGGGCGTCTTTGTGGAAATCTTGTGGCTCCCCCGGCTCCCCCGGCTCCCCCGCCCGCCCGGACAGCCAGTCGCGGCGCGGCAGCGGAAGGGCCGGCCGACCGCCGTCGCGGACGCCGCTGAGCGGCAGGCGCACCTCGAAGCGGGTGCCCGGCGCGCCGTCGGGCCGGTCCAGCACGGTGATCGTCCCCCGGTGCAGCGCGATCTGCTGGGCGACCAGGGTCAGTCCGAGCCCGGAGCCGGGGCTGTCCGGGCGCCGGTGGAAGCGGGCGAAGACGGCGGCCCGCGCCCCGGGCGGGATCCCGGGCCCGTGGTCGTCGACGGTGAGGACGACGGCCGGGGCGCGCTCGTCCCGGCCGCGCCGCAGGGTCACCTCGACGTCGGGCCGCCCTCCCGGAGCGCCGCCGTGGACGCCGCCATGGACGGCGGCGTTGGTCAGCAGGTTGTCCGTCATCGACCGGAGTCCCTGTTCCCAGCCGTGGACGAGGAGCCCGGGCGCGGCCGTCACCTCGACCCGTGCCCCGGGGTGGCGGCGCCTGAGGTCGGCGGCGGAGGCGTCGACGAGTTCGGCCGCGTCGACCGGGCCGAAGGCGTCCTCCTCGACCAGGTCGCCCTGCGCGAGGGCGCGCAGCATGACCAGCAGGCCCAGCACACGGGTGTGTTCGGCGCGCAGGTCGTCCACGATCTCGTGGCGTTCGGCGGCCGCCAGGTCCGGGTGACCGGCGAGGATGTCGAGGTTGGTGCCCATGCTCATCAGCGGGTTGCGCAGCTCGTGCGAGGCGGCCGCGGCGAAGGAGCGGGCGGTGGCGAGCGCCTCGCCGGTCCTGGCGGCCTGCTCGTCGTAGCGGGCGAGCACGGTCTGCAGGGTGCGCGCCAGGTCGTCGACCTCGGTGATCCGGGCCGGGGCGTGGTCCAGGCGTACGGCGCTGACGCGCGGGTCGAGGCCGCTCGCGCGCTGCTGGAGCCGGCGCAGCGGGCGGACGGCGCGGCCCGCCGCGGCCCAGGCCAGCAGCGCGGACACGGGGGCGGCCAGCAGCGCGACCGTCACCACGCGGCGGCGCACCTGCTGCAGTTGGGTCTTCGTGGCCGCGTCCGGCGAGAACAGCCACAGGGTGCCCCGGACACCCTTGCGGCTCCCGTTCACCGGCACCGACAGCACACGCCAGCGGGCGCCGCCGGCGCGGATCGTGACCGGCGAGGGCGCGCGGGCGGGCAGCTCGGCGGAGGCGTCCGGCTGGGGGCCGCCCGACACCGTGCCCTCGGGTCCGGTCAGCCGGATGCCCACGTCGAGGGCGGAGCTGAACAGCCTGCGCGTACGCGCCTGTTCGGCCGCCGGGCGGTCCGCGGCGGTGGCCCGCAGCAGGGCCTTGGCGTCCGCCGCGACGGCCGCGGCGCGCTCCCGCAGATGGGCGTCCTGCTGGGCGTGCAGATCGGTGGCGACGAGCCGGATCAGCAGCACGCCGGAGGCGAGGACGAGCAGCGGGACGACCACGCCCACGGCGAGTGCGACCCGTGTGGACAGCCTCATGACGGCCCACCACGGCCGTCCCGGTCGTCCCGCAGGACGAAGCCGACACCGCGCACGGTGTGCAGGATCCGCGGCCGGCCGCCCGCCTCCGTCTTGCGCCGCAGATAGCTGACGAAGGTGTCGACGGCGTCCGTGCGCACGTCGAAGTCGTAGCCCCAGACCCGGTCCAGCAGCTGATCGCGGGTGAGGACCAGCCCCGCGTTGCGCGCGAAGGCCTCCAGCAGCTCGAACTCCCGCCGGGTCAGCGCCAGGGGCTCCCCGTCGAGCCGGGCCTCCCGCGTCGCGGGGTCGACGACCAGGCCCCCGGCGCGCACCCGCCCGCCCGCGGCGGGGGGACGGCGGCGCAGCAGCGCCCGCAGCCGCAGCACCAGTTCCTGCAGCGCGAACGGCTTGACCAGGTAGTCGTCCGCGCCCGCCTGGAGTCCGGCGACCCGGTCGGCCGCCTCGTCCAGGGCGGAGAGCATCAGGACGGGGACGTCGTCGTCCTCCTCGCGCAGCGTGCGGCACACCTCGATCCCGCTGAGGTCGGGCATGGAGATGTCGAGGACCACCACGTCCGGCGCCCCGTCGCGTACGGCGGCGAGCGCGGCCCTGCCGCCGTCGGCCAGGCTCACCGAGAAGCCGTCCAGGCGCAGCCCCCGTTGCAGGGACCGGCGTATCGCCGCGTCGTCGTCGGCGACCAGGACCCGGCCACCCGTGTGCGCTTCGGTTCTCACGGCCGCGATGGTAGGCGCAACCGCCCGATCGCGAGGAGGCCCCGGACGGTGACTGGCCGGTGCCGGTGCCGGTGCCGGTGCCGCAAGAGGTCAACCGCCTCCGTGGCGACCGCCGGGGGAGTGCCGAGGCCCGTCCGCGCGACGGCACCCCCCGGGGCGGCTACTCGCAGGCGACCCCGTCGCCGTCCCGATCGAGCCCGCTCCGGTAGCCCGGTTCACCCGTGTGAAGCGGAGAGGCCCCGGCGGCACGGGCCGCGGCACAGTTCGCGTAGTACGCGCTGCCGCCACCACCCCCGGAGCTGCCACCGCTGCCGGACCCGGCGGCCTTGACGGTCTTGGTCACCGTGACCCTCGGCAGGGGCTTCGCCTTGACGGTCTTCGTCACCGTCGGCGCGGGCTCCGCCGAGGCGGTGACCGTGGCCGTGGCGGTCGCGGTGACGGTGGCCCTCGCCGTGACGGTCGGCCCGGCCTTCACCTCGGCATTGGCCTCGTCGACGGTGCCCTGGGTACCCAGACCCGTGATCACCGTGCCGATCAGGTAGAGCCCGACTCCCCCGAGCCAGACGCGCTTGCGCTTGTACAGCGGCCTGGAGTCGGGGCTTCTCGGCGTGGCCGGGGCGCCGTACGGATTCGTCGGCGGCAGACCCGGTCCCGGCTGCTGCGGCCTCGGACCCCACCCCTGCGGCTGCTGCGGGTTGTGGCTCACGTGGTTCCCTCCCCATACAACTGCGGACGGCGCTGTCCGCATGGCGCCCGGTCGGGGTTGCGAACCCCAGCTCACGCTCCCGAGGGGACCGGGCGACGGGCGAAGGCCGAGTCGCAGCTCCGCGGTGCGGGCGGAAGCCCGGGACGCGCTGTCGGCCTTTCCCGGACGGCCGAAGAACACAAGGCCGTCACGCTCCCTTCACGGGAAGCACACACTAGCGAGGAACCACGGCAGTAGGACACCCCTCGGTATCGCGCTGACCAGGAAACCTCCGGCGGTGGCGCCCGGTACTTACCCGTCAGATGTCCAGCCGGTACGGCAAAAGGCAGACGACGGCGTCGGTGCGGGAGCGCAGGATCGTGGCGAGGAGGATGCCGCGCTGGTTCTGCAGGATGCGGTAACGGGCGTGGCGCGGCTGGATCTCGGGGATGAGGACGGCGATCTGGCGGCCGTCCTGCGACATGCGGCGGACGTAGGAGAGGATCGGCAGCACCAGTGAGCGGTGCGGGCTCTCGAGGACGTCCAGGCGGACGCCGGGCTGCCAGCGGGCCCACGTGTCGAGCAGTTCGCGCGCCTTGGCCTGGTCGGGTTCGACGGTGACCGCGACGACCTCGTCGCCGAGGGCGATGGCCGCGGTCAGCGCGTGCCGGGCGAGCCGGCTGACCCCGCCGAGGGGGACGATGACCAGGCTGTCGGTGCGCCGCGGCCGGTCGGGGACGGTACCGAGGGCGAGTTCCCTGCCGACCTCCGTGTAGTAGCGCTCGATGCGGGCGAAGAGCAGCATCAGCAGCGGCACCACGACGACGACCATCCAGGCGCCCTCGGTGAACTTGGTGGTCACCAGGATCACCCCGGCCAGCGCGGTCAGCAGGGCGCCCAGCCCGTTGAGCGCCGCGCGCGGCACCCAGCCGCGCGGGCGCGCCCCCGCCCAGTGCCGTACGAGCCCGGTCTGGCTGATGGTGAAGCCGGTGAACACACCGACGGCGTAGAGCGGGATGAGCCGTTGCGTCTGCGCGTCGACCGCGACGAGCAGCAGCGCGGCCACCACCGCGAGGGCGACGACGCCGTAGCGGTAGACGGGCCGCTCGGCGCGCAGCCCGAAGACGTGGGGCAGCCGGTTGTCCCGGGCGAGCAGGCTCATCAGGACCGGCAGGCCGCCGAAGCTGGTGTTCGCGGCCAGTCCGAGGACGAGGGTGACCAGCAGATTGCTGGCGTAGTACGGCCATCCCGTGCCGAAGGAGGCCGCGGTCAGCTGGGCCAGCAGGGTCACGCCGCCGCGCGGGGCGACCTCGTCCCGGCGGATGAGGAACGCCAGCCCGATCAGCATGAGTCCCAGCAGGACGCCGAGCATCAGTTCCGTGCGCTGGGCGCGGCGCACCTTGGGCGGCCGGAAGGCGGGCACGGAGTTGGCGATGGCCTCCACCCCGGTCAGGGCGGAGCAGCCGGAGGAGAAGGCCTTCAGGACCAGCAGCACGCTCAGCGCCTCCGTCGCGTGGACGGGCTGCGGGCTGCCCACGACCGCCGCGGGGTGGGCGCGCAGCAGCCCGGCGACGACGATCCCGCCGATGCACACGACGAACAGCGCCGCGGGCAGCATCAGCACCCGCGCGCTGTCGGCGACGCCGCGCAGGTTCACCAGGGTGAGCAGGGCGAGCCCGCCGAGGCAGATCTCCAGCAGATAGGGGGTGAGCGAGGGGAACGCCGAGGCGAGGCTGGCCGCGCCCGCGGCCAGGCTGACGGCGACGGTGAGCACGTAGTCGACGACGAGACTGCCCGCCGCCAGCAGGCTCACCCGCGCCCCGAGGTCCTTCTTGGCCACGGCGTAGGAGCCGCCGCCGTCCGGGTGCACCGCGATGACCTGCCCGTACGAGATGACCAGGACGACCAGCAGCCCCGCGATGACCAGCATGACGGGCAGCGTCACGGTCAGCGCCGCGGTCCCGGCGGCGATCAGCACGAGGACGATGGCCTCGGGGCCGTACGCCACCGAGCTGAGGGCGTCCAGCGACAGCGCGGCGAGGCCCTGCGTGCTGGTGAGCAGCGAGCGGTCCCCCTCGCCGTGCCGCAGCGGTACCCGGGGCCGTACCTGGCGGCGTGCCAGCCCGAAGGTCATCGCCCGCCCGCCGGCTGCGTCTGGCTCATCGCTGGTCTCCTCCGCCGGCGGGCCCTCCCGTCAGCCTCCGGCGGCGGCCTCCCCGGCGCAGCGCGGGGCGGCCGATCGGGTGAGCGGTCAGTCGGGCCTGGCCAGGAACTCCACGACGGCGAGGACGAGGACGACGGCGAGGGCCAGCCCGAGGACGACCCAGCCGGTCGGATAGGACCAGAAGGCGAGCGCGAGGGCCGCGGCCGCCACGACGATCCAGCCGACCAGCAGTTTGTGGCGCACCAGCCAGGGGCCGACGGGACCGGTCCGCAGCCCCACCCGGTGTGCCGCGTCGCCCGCGCCGCCCAGCACGGACTCCCACACCCCGCGGGTGCGGCGGGCGTACCGCCCGGGCCCGCTCAGCCAGGCGCCCAGCGCGACGACGACACCGAGCACGAACACGGCGCGGACGGTCTGGCGCAGGAAGCGGATCAGGGTGTCGTAGACCGTCCCGGCGGCCTGCTGGTCGACGCTCGCGGGCAGCGCGTCGAGGTAGATCGCCCGGAACACGGTCAGCGCCGCGCCGAGTACGAGCGCGGCGGCGGCGAAGCCCAGCGCGGCGGCGACCAGGGCGCGGCGCCGGCGCAGGGCGAGCAGCACGCCGGCGGCCGCGAGGACGACGGTGACGATCGGCAGCCAGAAGCCGGCCAGCTGCAGCAGCCGGAAGGCGGTCCTGATCTTGCCGACCTTCTCGGAGCGGACGACGGTGAAGTCGGTGTGGACCTCGGGGATCTTCGCGGCGATGGTCAGGCCACCGTCGACCAGCCGCTGTTTGACCTGGTCGATGACGGGGGCGAGGTCGACGGCCACGGTGTCGTTGGTGAGTTTGACCGCGCCGCCGCCCTGGCCGGTCAGCGCCTTGTCCAGCGAGGCGTGGATCCGGCGGTTGGCGTCGGTCCAGACCTTCTCGAAGGCGTCGCTGCGCACGACCTTCTCCGCCGTCGAGTGCACAAGGCTCTCGATGCCGCTGGTCAGCGGGCCGGAGACACGGCCGAGGAGCTGGTCGAGGCGGGGGCGGTCCTGCGGGGCGACCTCGTCCAGGAGGCTCTTCACGTCGATGTGCTGCATCACCACGGACGTGATCCGGTTGGCGGCGGCGTCCTGCACGGCGGGGTCGCTCGCCAGGGGCGCGACGGTGGCGACGTAGCGGCCGGTGTCGCCGACCTCGGAGTCCACCCAGACGGCCAGCGCGCTCAGCGGCACGAAGACGCAGGCCACGACGATGAACAGGGCCGAGAAGAAGGCCCGTACGGGTCGCCGGTGAGGCGGCGGGGCCTGCGGTCCGGCGCCTGCGGGAACGGTCTCCCGCGCCTCCAGTGCCGACAGCCGGGCGCGCAGTTCGGCGAGACCGTCACGCCCCTCGGGCGTTGCATCCGCCATGCCACCGCCGCCTCTCCTTCACCACGCGACACGGCAATTTAATCCGTATTGTGAATTATGTGCCATTTGAGGCGCATGAAACTGTGGAGGTAGGGAATGACGAGGCCGTACCGGGGCCGTGCGATGTGCGCGGCGGTCGTACTGTCCGCCACCGCGCTGGCAGCGAGCGCCTGCTCGGACAACGAGAGCACCCCCGCCGAGAAGGCGTCGAAGGCCGCGTCCGCCGCGTCCTCGCTGGTGTCCGAGGGTGCGGAGGCCGTCGCCTCGGCGACCGCCGCCGCACAGTCCCAGCTGGCGAAGATCAAGAACGGCGTCAACGCGAAGGACGACGTCAGGCTCGACCCCGTGACCGTCGAGGGCGGCAAGGCCACCACCACGGTCACGGCCACCAACAGCGGCGACAAACAGGCCACGTACACCGTCGAGGTGACCTTCCGCGACACCAGCGGCAACCTCCTCGACGCCGCCGTGGTCAACGTCGCCGACGTGGCCCCGCAGAAATCCGGCGAGGCCACGGTACGCAGCAACCGCGACCTGACGGGCACGGTCAAGGCCCAGGTGGAGCGGGCGCTGCGGCACTGAAGCACCATCACCGCGAGGAGGCAGCCATGGCAGCCACCGGCACCACCCCCACACCCAAGAGGGGCAACCACAGCGCGTGGGCGTACGGCGGCGTCACCTTCGCCGGCGTCCTGCTGCTCGTCGATGGCGTCCTGGCCATCTTCCAGGGCATCTCGGGGATCGCCGCCGACAACGTGTACGCGCGGATCGGCGACTACGTCTACAAGTTCAACCTGACCGCGTGGGGATGGATCCACCTGGTCCTCGGCGTGCTCCTGGTGGTCACGGGCACCGGACTCCTCAGCGGCGCCGCGCTCTGGTCACGCATCATGGGTGTCGTCCTGGCGGGCCTGGGCATCATCGTGAGCTTCCTGTACCTGCCCTACCTGCCGTTCTGGTCGATCATCCTCATCGCGCTCGACATCTTCATCATCTGGGCGCTCTCGCACTACAGGCCGGAGCGCTCACCGGCCGCCTGACCGCCGCCCGCCCGGCCCTCCCCCGGCGGGCCGGGCGCGGCGGGCACGGCCCCGGCCCCCGGCTCGTCCCCGTGGAACACCGCGCCCACGGTGAGGCTGACGGTCGCCACGACGGACAGCGCGATCAGCCCGGACAGCAGGGTGAACACCGATCCCAGCGAGCCGTACGTCTGCAGGCTGCGGTTGAGCGCCGTCGGCACGTACAGCGGCGCGGCGAAGACGGCCGCCTCCAGGAGCACCGCCGTGAGCAGCGCCCCGGGCAGCAGCGGCCGCCAGCCGATCCGGCCGCCCAGCAGCAGGTGCTGGGTCCACCACCAGATCGCCACCGCGGTCACCAGGGACAGCGGCACGCCGAGCCAGCGGCCCACGCCGAAGCCCTCCCGCAGCGGTCCCTGCACCGCCAGGTAGAGCAGCGCGGCGCACACCCAGGCGAACCAGCGCCAGGCCGCGATCCGCGCCGCCGACTTCGGCAGGTGCCAGGCGCGTTCGCACACCCGCTGCATCGCCCGGCTGCAGGCCGTCGCCGACAGCAGGGCCATCAGGGTGCCCACCACCCCCACCGTCTGCCGCAGGCTCCCGGGATCGGACTCGTAGACCGAGCGCAGCTGTTCACGGGAGGGACCCGAGAGCCCCAGCACCCGCACCAGCGAGTCGAGGAGTTCCTTGCGCACGCTCTCCGGGGCCAGGGACGCGATGACGAACAGCAGCGGCACGGCGGTCAGAAAGGCCTGGGCGGCCAACCGGGTGGCGGCGTCGAGCACGTTGACGCTCAGCAGCCGGGCGGCGAGCCGGGTGACGATGGGGAACCGCCGCTCGGTGTCCGCCCGCAGGGCGCGCGCCCGCCCCGGCAGGTCCGCGAACCGCGCACGGAGCCCCTCCGGGATGCTGACCCGTGGCCGCCCTTTCACAGTCCGACTATTTTTCAGCCCGCCGGGCCCCGCAACCGGGGCCTCCGGCCGGGACCGGGAGGGCCTCAGGCGACCACCGCCGGTACGGCCGAACCCGCGGGAAGCACCGCGAGTCGTCCGCGGGCCGCCGGGTTCACGGCTTCCGGACCGCCGCAGCGACTTCCCCACCGGTACGGGCGGGCGGGGACGCGTGCCGATGAAGCCCCGCCGGCCCGGCCGTCGACCGGACCGGGAAGGCGCGAACGGTGTGCGGTGGGACCACTCGGGCCGGCCTCCCGCGCGTCCACCCGGCAGTGGCCGAGCACGCCCCCACGACCGCGGAAGCCGGCCGCGCGGGCCGGTCCGGGCGAAGGACGGCCGGGCGGTGCCGCAGGGGCCCGCCTCCGGATCGCCCGCGGCAACCGCGACGGCCACCCGTGCTCTCGCCGCGCTCGCCCCGCAGAGGACCGCGCCCGGCCGGGAGACCGGCGCGTGGGGCGGAGGCTCAGTCGCGCTCCGCGCGCCAGCGCTCGACGACGGCCTCCACGTCGTACGGGACGAGATTGAGCGGCGGCCCGTCCATCGGGGTGCGGATGCCCGCCCGGATCTTCTCGTTGGCCCCCTCGACGATGCGGCGCACCTCGCGTTCGGAGGGGGCACGGGAGGCGGCCTCCAGCGCGTCCTCCACCTCCTTGCGCAGCCTGAGGCTCGCCGGGAGGTGGGACAGCCCCTCGCGGGCCATCTTCTCCCTGATCCACCACAGCTCGTCGTAGGGCCGGTCCATGGAGGCCAGCGGCTTCCCCGCGCCAGGCAGGTTGTCGAAGGCGCCGCGCTCCGTCGCCTCCCGGATCTGCTTGTCGACCCAGGACTCGAAGGGGACGCCCGGTGGCTTGCGCTCCGTCATACCGCCGATTGTCCCTCCCGCCGCACCGGTGGGGGAGGGCCGGGGCGTCACTCCCCGGCGGGCGTCCAGCCCTGGGCGCGCAGCACCGCCGCGACGTCCGGGGCCTGGTAGTGCTCGCCCTTGAGGACCTTGCCGTCGGCCCGCAGGGTCGGGCGGCCGTCGGGGCCGAGCTTGCTCATGTTGGCGCGGTGGATCTCCGCGATGACCGCGTCCAGGTCGATGCCGTGCACCAGCGCGGTGCCGTACGCGACGTAGACCACGTCGGCCAGTTCGTGCGCGAGGTGGTCCAGGGGGCCGGTCTCGGAGGCCTCGGCGACCTCCGCCACCTCCTCGGCGAGCAGATCCTGCCGGTGCGCCGCGTACTCGGGCGTGATCTCGGTCGGACGGGGGCGGGCGTCGAGGCCGAAGGCGGTGTGGAACTCACGGACCAGGCCGGCGGGGGAGGGGCGCATTCCGCCGATCGTAGTGCCCGCTCACACGCCCCCGTCGCCCTCCGCCGCCGGGCCCCCGCCGTACCCGCCGTCCACGCGGATGGCGGTGATGCCGCTGATGTGCCGGGCCCCGCAGCGGTCCTGGGGCAGCACCAGTTGCGGGCCCCGCGCGTCCAGCGGGGTGCCGTCGATGCGGGTGGCGAGCAGGACGCGGGCCTGCCCGAAGTCCGGGTCGATCTCGGCCCAGGACAGCAGCGCGTGGTGCCCGTCCGCCCCGGTGACGGCGATGAGGAAGCGCATCCGGTCCTTGCGGCGCCCGGGGTCGAAGCCGGGACCGGCCGAGCACAGCACCTCGTGGAGCAACGGGCCCTCGAAACGGTGGTGCTGCACGCCGCTGGTCTGGCACTCGAAGCTCACCCGGGCCGTGTGCTGGGGCCAGGCGCGCAGGTCGGGCACCGTGAGCGGGGCAGGGCGGGCCAGGTCGCCGCTCAGGACGAACCCGGCGGGCCCCGGCGGCGGCGCGGGGACGGACACGGTCACGGGCTTCCACCTCCCCCGATGACCGTACCCGCCCCCGAAGGTCCTGGAAACGCACATGCGACCCTCTGTGCCGACAGATCCTGCTGATGCAATGCGGAAAGGGTCTTCCCGCTCGCATCTGCGCCACTATGATCGAGTCATGCACACCTACCGGATCGGCGAGGCAGCCGCATTGATGGGCGTGAGCGCCGACACCCTCAGGCGCTGGGTCGACGGCGGGCGGCTGCGCGCGGAACGCGACGAGCAGGGCCGGCGCATCATCGAGGGCCCCGATCTGGCCGCCTTCGCCCGGGAGTTCAACCGCACCGAAAGCGAGCGTACCGGCTCCTCGGCCCGCAACCGCTTCGCGGGCATCGTCACCGAGGTGATCCTCGGCGACGTCTCCGCGCAGGTCGAGATCCAGGCCGGCCCGTTCCGCGTGGTGTCCATGATCAGCCGGGAGTCGGCCGAGGAGCTGAAGCTCGAGCCGGGCGTACCGGCGGTCGCCGTCATCAAGTCGACCAACGTGGTCGTCGAGACACCGTAGAGACACCGCAGTCGCCGCGGACCTCACCACGATGGCCACCGCCGGACTCGGGCTGCACCCCGGCGCCGAGGTGTGGGCCACCGTCAAGGCGGCCCAGACGCACGCCTGCCCGGACTGGGACCCGGCGGGTCAGGGCGGCGTCAGGAGTACGCGGGCCGGCGACAAGGGGACGACAAGAAGCCTCCGCGGGCACCCCGCCCGGGTCTTCCATAAAGGACATGGATGACGCCGGAGACCACCGCCGCGTGGTCGTGGGGTTGAGCGGCTCCCTCGGCAGCCTCACGGCGCTGCACCAGGCCGCCGCCGAGGCACGCCGCACGGGCGCGGTGCTGGTCGCCGTGCTCGCCTGGGAACCGCCGGGCGGGGAGTTCGCCTACCGGCGCTCCCCCTGCCCCCCGCTGCTGGACGCGGGGCAGGACCAGGCCCGGCAGCGGCTGCTCCACGCCGTCGAGTCCGCCTTCGGCGGCCTCCCGGAGGGCCTCCCCATGCGCGCGCTGACCGTCCGCGGGCCCGCGGGACGGGCGCTGACCCTGGTCGCGGACCGCCCGGACGACCTGCTGGTCGTGGGAGCCGGGCGACGCGGCCGGCTGCGCCGGCTGCTGAGCCCCTCGGTGGCCCGGCACTGCCTCGTCCACGCGGTCTGCCCGGTGCTCGCCGTGCCCCGCTCCCCGCTCCACGAGGTCCTCGAGGACATGCACCGCCGCAACGCCTGGCGGCTGCCCCTGCACACCGCCGCGCCCCTGCGGTGAACCCCGGGGCGGCCGGGCCCCTCCAACGGAGGCGATGACCATGACGCGCTCTTCCTCCCGCTTCCCCGACCCGGCGCGCTTCGCCCCGGCGGCCGGACTGCTCCTGCCGCCGCTGGTGTGCCTGGTGCTCGTGCCCTTCCGCACCCGGCTGTCGGACACGCACGTCGTCCTCGTGCTGGTGGTCGCGGTCGTGGCCGTGGCCGTCCTCGGCAGCCGCCGCGCCGCCGCGCTCGCCGCGCTGTCGGCGGCGGCCTGGTTCGACTTCTTCTTCGCCCCACCCTACGAGCGGTTCACGATCAGCGGCCCGGGCGACGCGGCGACGGCGGTCCTGCTGCTCGCGGTGGGCCTGGCGGTCTCCCGGCTCGCCGTCCGCACCAGGCGGCTGGCGGTGATCGCCATCACCGACGCCGACCACCTCGCCCGCATCCACGAGACGGCGCGGCTGGCCGGGTCCGCGGTGTCCCCGCACGTCGTGGTCGACCACGTCCGCGACCAGCTGGTCAGCCTGCTGCACCTGCGGGGCTGCCGGTTCGAGTACGGCACCCTCGTCGGGCACCCGCCGCGGCTGGAGCAGGACGGCACCGTGGTGCGGGGCCGCCGCCCCTGGGACGCGGACACGCTGGGCCTGCCGGACCAGGAGGTCGAACTCCGCGTCTTCCACAACGGGCGCTTCCACGGCCGCTTCATGATGCTCCCCACCCCCGGCACCGTCCCCTCCCGCCAGGCCCGCCTGGTCGCGACCACCCTTGCCGAACAGGCCGGCAGCGCGATCGCCGGCACGCCCACCGCCCCGGTCTCCTGACCGCTTCCGCGGGGGGAACCACTCGCCGAGCCGGCGGGAGGAGACGCGGCGGAGGGGGGCGTATCGTCCCCTTATAAGTGGTGTCGGCCCGATGGTGGAGCCACGCATGGTGGTGACTGCCCCCGCGCGGGAGCTGCTGGACCAGGTGCTCGCCGAAGTGGTGCGCGAGACGGGCGCCCATGTCGGTGCGGTCTTCCTGCTGATGCCCGAGGGCCGCGTGCTGGGGATGGAGGTCGTCACCGGGGCGCCGCGCGAGTTGTCGATGCCCTGGTCGCGGTTGCCCATGGAGCGGTCGACCCCGGTGGCCGACGCCGTACGGGAGGGCCGGACCATCCGGGTCGGCTCCAGGGAGGAGCTGGCCGACCGCTACCCGCGCACGGCGCTGGTCATGCCCTACGACCTGTCCATGGTCGCCGCCCCGCTCACCGGCGCCGACGCCGTGCTCGGCACGCTCGTGCTGATCTGGTCCCGTCCCCGCCCCGCCGAGGCGCCGCCCGCGGAGCGCGCGCTACTGGAGCAGGCCCGTGAGCGGCTCTCCGACCACCTCGTACGGGCCGGCGCCGGCGGGGAGCCGATCCTGCCGGGGCCCGAGCCGCGGGTGCTGCGGACCGCGCGTGCGGTCCCGGTGCACCCGGACGAGGCCCTCGCGGCGGCGGACTGGGCCCGGCGGCTGCCCGAGGGGGCCTGCGCGCTCGACTTCGACGGGCGGATCACCTACGTCAGTCCCCGCGCGGCGGAACTCGTCGGCGTGCCCGTCGAGCGGCTCGTGGGCTCCCTCCCCTGGGAGAGCCTGCGCTGGCTGCGGGACCCCGCCCACGAGGACCGCTACCGCGCCGCCGTGCTCAGCGGGCAGCCGGTCTCGTTCACCGCCCTGCGGCCGCCCGACCACTGGCTGCTCGTGCAGCTCTACCCCGACGCGACCGGGGTCAGCGTGCGGATCTCCCCCACCGACGCGGCTGCGGGCCCCGCCCCGCAGGCGGCGCCGTACGACGAGTCCGCGGTGCCGATCCGGATCGGGGCGATCTACCACCTCATGCACCTCGCCACGGCCCTCACCGAGGCCGTCGGGGTGGACGACGTCGTCCGGCTGGTCGCCGACCTCTTCCCGTCCGCGATCGGCGCCGACGCCTTCGTGCTGTGCGTCGCCGAGGGCGGCCGGCTGCGCGTCATCGGCGACCGCGGCTACCGGCCCGAGGTCATGGCGGCCCTGGACGGCACCGCGCTCACCGCGCACCTCCCGGCGACCCGGGCCCTGAACACCGGCGTCCCCAGCTTCTACGGCTCCCCCGAGGACCTCGTCCGGGCCTACCAGGGCCTGGAACTGCTGTCGGACATGTCGGCCTGGGCCTTCCTGCCCCTGATCGCCTCCGGCCGCCCCGTGGGCGCCTGCGTCCTCGCGTTCGCCGAAGAGCGTTCCTTCCCCGCCGACGAGAGAGCCGCCCTGACCTCGCTGAGCGGGCTGATCGCCCAGGCCCTGGACCGGGCCCGGATCTACGACGCCAAGCACCACCTCGCGCACAGCCTGCAGTCCGGGCTGCTGCCGCACACCCTGCCCAGCGTGCCCGGCCTTGAGGTCGCCGCCCGCTACCTGCCCGCGACCACCGGCATGGAGGTCGGCGGCGACTTCTACGACCTGATCCGGCTGGACGACACCTGCGTCGCCGCCGTCATCGGCGACGTCCAGGGCCACAACGTCAACGCCGCCGCCCTGATGGGCCAGGTGCGCACGGCGGTGCACGCGCACGCCACCGCCGGTGCCTCCCCCGACCAGGTGCTGTCCCGCACCAACCGGCTGCTGGAGGAACTCGACACCGGGCTCTTCACCAGCTGCCTCTACGCCCACCTCCGGCTCACGGAGGGCGTCCTGCGGATGGCCTCCGCGGGCCACCCGCCGGCCCTGCTGCGCTTCCCCGACGGCCGCACCGACATCCTGAGCAGGCCGGCCGGCCTGCTGCTCGGCATCGACCCGGGCGCCGAGTACCCCACCAGCACGATGACGCTGCCCCGCGGCGCGGTCCTCGCCCTCTACACCGACGGGCTCATCGAGACCCCCGGCGGCGACCTGGACGAGTCCATCGCCGCCCTGGCCGTGACCCTGTCCTCCCGGGGCAGGCTCCCGCTGGACGAACTCGCCGAGGTCCTCGTCCACCACGACGGCCGGGCCACCGACCGCACCGACGACACCGCGCTCCTGCTGCTGCGTCCCGTGCCCCCGTCATGAGGCCTTGTCACTTCCGGCTCCGGCCCCAACACTGGTGTCCATGCCGGTGGTTGCGCTGCTGGGAACGCTGGACACCAAGGGCACGGAGTACGCCTGGCTGCGGGACCGCCTCCTGCGCGGCGGCGTCGAGGTCGTGCTGATCGACGCGGGCGTGGCCGGCGAGCCCCTCGTGGCCCCCGACATCCCCCGCTCCGTCGTGGCCTCCGCCGCGGGTGCGGACGCCGAACGGCTGCGCAGGGCGGGCGACCGCGGCGCCGCGGTGACGGTCATGGCCGAGGGGGCGGCCCGAGTCGTACGCCGGCTGCACGACGAGGGCAGGCTGCACGGCGTGCTGGCCATCGGCGGCAGCGGCGGCACCTCGATCGCCACCCGCGCGATGCGGGAGCTGCCGCTGGGTGTGCCGAAACTGATGGTCTCCTCGATGGCCGCGGGCGACGTCTCCGCGTACGTCGGCACGACCGACATCGCCATGATGTACAGCGTCGTCGACATCGCGGGCGTCAACCGGGTGTCGGCGCCCATCCTGGCGAACGCGGCCGACGCGATCGCCGGGATGGCCAGGGGCTTCGCCGGGACGCCCGCCCCGCCCGCCGGGGACCGGCCGCTGGTGGCCGCGAGCATGGCGGGGGTGACGACCCCCGGGGTCGACGCCGCCCGGGCGCGGCTCACCGAACTCGGCTACGAGGTGCTGGTCTTCCACTCCGTGGGCTCCGGCGGCCGCTCCCTGGAGTCGCTCGCCGGGGAGGGCACGTTCAGCGGGGTGCTCGACCTGACGCTCAGCGAGCTCGCCGACGAACTGGTGGGCGGTGCCTTCGGCGCGGGGCCCGACCGGCTGCGCGCCGCGGGCCGCGCGGGGCTGCCGCAGGTGGTGAGCCCGGGGGCGCTCGACATGGTCAAGTTCGGCCCGCTCGCCTCGCTGCCGGACCGCTTCCGGGCCCGTCACGTCCACGTCCACAACCCCTCGGTGACCGTGATCCGCACCTCCGCCGCCGAGTGCGCCGAACTCGGCCGCCAGGTCGCCGCGAAACTGCGCGCGGCCACCGGCCCGGTCACGCTCCTGCTGCCGCTGCGCGGGCTGTCCACCCTCGGTGCGCCGGGCGGGCTCTACCACGACCGGGCGGTGGACGAGGTGCTGTTCCGCACCCTCCGCGAGGAGCTGCGCGGCAGCCGGGTGGAGGTCGCCGAACACGACACGCACCTCAACGACCCGGCCTTCGGCCGCGCCGCGGCGGAGCGGCTGCACGCGCTCATCTCCTCCGCACACGCGACCGCCCGCACGACGCGCTGAGCGTCGTACGGGCGGTCGTCCGTACGGTACGGCGGGCCCGGCCCGAGGCCCTAGACGGAGGCCGCCGTGCCCGCGCCCACGGAGCCGCGCCCCGCGGAGGCGGCGGCCTGGGCCGGTTCCAGCAGGCGTCCGGCCAGGTGGCCGAAGACCAGCCCGAAGGAGGTCCACAGCGTCAGCTGGATCGCCAGCGCCGCCAGACGGAACTGCCACAGCAGCCCCGCCGGGAAGTGCTCCGGCACCTCGTTGATCCCGGGCAGGAGCGCGTACGCGAGCCCCACGGTCACGACGAGGAAGACGCCGGCGGCCACGGTCGCGTACCAGTTGCCCAGGCGCGGCGCGAGGCGCCTGCCGAGGATCACGGTGGCGATCGCGAGCAGCACGCTGAGCAGCATCATCAGGAAGTACAGCGTGGTGCGTTCGCCGATGGTGTCGGGGTCGCCGACGGCCGGCGGGTTGGCGGGGTACTTCAGGAAGGGCACGACGTAGACCGCGACGAGCGCCGCGGCCGACAGCAGCATCGCCGTGGGCCGGGCGCCGAAGCGGCCGATCCGCCCGAGGGCGAAGCAGTAGGCGAGGGCGGCGATGCCGCCCAGCGCCACGCCGTACACGAGGAGGCCGGTGGCCAGGCCGGCGGTGGACTGCAGGGCACGGCTGACCGGTTCGGCGCCGCCGTGCTCGTGGGCGTGCGACTCCTCGAACGCGATGGCGGCGTCGACCCGGGACTCGCCCAGCAGGTAGGCGACGACCAGGGCGAGCGCGCCGGCGGCGAGGCCGGCCAGCATGCCCCGCACCAGCAGTTGTCTGACGGTGACGGAGTTGACGGGGTTCATCGGTGCGGCACCCCTGTCAGTGGCAGGGGAAGCCGAGCAGGTGGCGCCCGTCGTGCAGCCACTCGTGGACGTTCTCACCGGACATGAGGGACGTGGCCCCCTGCTCGGCACCCACGAAGTAGAGCAGGACCAGCATCAGGACGCCGAAGAAGACCGCCCAGGGCAGGATCGCCCTGATCGGCAGCGTCACGGGGGTGGCGGAAGGGGCGATGGCCGGTGAGGCGGCGGAGTGCGCCATGGCATGACCTCCTGGTGGGAACTCGCGTCCCGGTCGGTGGAGCTCTGTCGGACGACTGCGGGTCTGACTCGCCTGGCGCTGGGCTGGGCTTACAGTGGCGCGACCGTGCCGGATTTGCACCGGACTTCCGCCGTGTCGTCGTGAATGTCGTCGTGACGGTACCGCGATCCGGTGATCCGGCCAAGGGCGCGCGTTCACGCCCCGGCATGCGCGGGAGCCGATTCGGTGCGGCCGGCAGGCCGGGAGTGGGGCGGCAGTTGGCGATTCCACGGGATCGCCGGAGGGCGAGGAGGGTGCATGACGACCCGGGTGACGTTGATCTCACCGGTGGTGAACGCGGCGCTGCGCGAGGCGCGTTTCGACGACGACGTGCCGCCGGACGCGCACGCGCTCGGCACCGCCCGCGCGTTGGCCGGTTCGCTGCCCTCCGCGGGACCGGTGTCCGTCTCGCCCACGGTTCGCTGCCGCGCGACCGCGCAGGCGCTCGGCCTGGCCGCCGAGGAGACGGCGCCCGCGGGCTGGGCACTGGGCCGCTGGCGGGGACGCACCCTGGCCGAGGTGAGCGCCGAGGAGCCGGAGGCGGTGGCCGCCTGGCTCTCCGACCCGGACGCCGCGCCGCACGACGCCGAGTCGCTGCGCGAGCTGTGCGCCCGCGCCGGCGGCTGGCTCGACGGGCTCGCCGCCACACCGGGCCGGGTGCTCGCCGTCGTCGAACCGGAGATCGTCCGGGCCTGCGCGGTACGGGCCCTGGGCGCGCCCGAGGCGTCCTTCTGGCGGATCGACGTGCCCCCGCTGACGGCGACGGAATTCAGCGGGCGGTCCGGACGCTGGAATCTGCGGGCGGGGCGCCCGCTGGGCTGACCGGGAACCGGAAGCGCGGATGAAGCGGGGATGAAGCGCGAACGGATATACGCGGGGGATGCGCTCCAGCATCAGACAGGCTCTTGCAAGTCAGTCGCAATAGGACTCTATGATTGAGCGTTCGACTTCCGATGCGACCCCGGAGCGGAGCTCTCCATGCATGTACCCGACGGATTCATCGACGCCCCGGTGTCGGTGGCGGCCGGTGCCGTCGCGGCCGCAGCCGTGGCCGTGAGCCTGCGCGGTGCGCGACGCGAACTGGACGAGCGCACCGCGCCGCTGGCGGGACTCGTCTCGGCGTTCATCTTCGCCGTCCAGATGCTCAACTTCCCGGTGGCCGCCGGCACCAGTGGTCACCTCCTCGGCGGCGCACTCGCGGCGATACTCGTCGGCCCCTACACAGGGGTGTTGTGCGTGTCCGTCGTCCTGCTCATCCAGGGCGTGCTCTTCGCCGACGGCGGCCTCACCGCCCTCGGCGTGAACATCACCGACATGGCGATCGTGACCGTGGTCGTCGCCTACGCCCTCTTCCGCGCGCTGGTCAAGGTGCTGCCGAACGGGCGCGGCGGGGTGACAAGCGCGGCCTTCGTCGCGGCCCTGGTCTCCGTCCCGGCCGCGGCGGTCGCCTTCACCGGGATCTACGCGCTGGGCGGGACGACCGACGTCGCGCTCGGCAAGGTCTTCACCGCCATGGTCGGCGTGCACGTCCTGATCGGCATCGGTGAGGCGGTGATCACCGCCGCGACGGTGGGCGCCGTCATCGCCGTCCGCCCCGACCTCGTCCACGGCGCCCGTGACCTGCGCCGCCCGCTGGAGCTCAAGGAGGCGACCGTCTGATGGCGGCCGTGACCGACACCCCGAAGCGCGGCGGCATACGGCCGCTGTGGATCGCCGGCCTGATCGCCGCCCTGGTGCTCGCCGGATTCGTCAGCTACTACGCCTCGGCCAGCCCGGACGGACTGGAGAAGGTCGCCGCCGACCACGGCATCGACAAGAGGACCGAGGACCACGCGGCCAAGGACTCCCCGCTGGCGGACTACCAGACCAAGGACGTCGGCGACGCCCGGCTCTCCGGCGGCCTCGCCGGCGTGATCGGCGTCGGCGCCACCCTCGCGCTCGGCACCGGCGTCTTCTGGGTCGTCCGCCGCCGTCCGCGCGCGGACGAGGGCTGACCGTGGGCGCTGGGCACGCACACCGGCTCTACCGGCACGGGCATTCACCGGTGCACGCACTGCCCCCGCAGTGCAAGCTCGCAGCGGTCTTCTGCTTCGTCCTCGTCGTCGTGTCCACACCGCGCTCCGCGGTGTGGGCCTTCGGCCTGTACGCGGTGCTGCTGGCCACGGTCGCCGCCGTGGCGCGCGTCCCGGCCGGCTTCCTGCTGCGGCGATTGCTGATCGAGGTGCCCTTCGTCGCCTTCGCCGTCCTCATGCCGTTCGTCGCCGAGGGCCCGCGCACCGAGGTGCTGGGCCTGTCCCTGAGCGTGCACGGCCTGTGGGGCGCCTGGAACATCCTCGCCAAGGGCACCCTGGGCGTCGCCGCCTCCGTGCTGCTGGCCTCCACCACCGAGCTGCGCGAACTCCTGCTCGGCCTGCAGCGGTTGCGGCTGCCGGCGCTGCTGGTGCAGATCGCCTCGTTCATGATCCGGTACGGGGACGTCATCACCGACGAGATGCGCCGGATGCGCGTCGCCCGCGCCTCGCGCGGCTTCGAGGCGCGCGGCCCGCGCCACTGGGGCGTGCTCGCCAAGTCCGCGGGCGCCCTGTTCATCCGCTCCTACGAGCGCGGCGAACGCGTCCACCTGGCGATGGTCAGCCGCGGCTACGCCGGCAGCATGCCGGTGATCGACGACGTGACGGCCTCGCGTGCCCAGTGGTCGTACGCCGCCGTGCTCCCGGCCGCCGCACTGCTGGTCTGTCTGATGGGATGGTTCCTGTGACTGCTTCGCTCGAGGTCAAAGGCCTCGCCTACGCCTATCCCGACGGCCACCAGGCCCTGTTCGGCGTCGACCTGGCCATCGCCCGCGGCGAGCGGGTCGCCCTCCTCGGCCCCAACGGCGCCGGCAAGACCACCCTCGTGCTGCACCTCAACGGCATCCTCGAGGCCGGGGCGGGCTCGGTGACCGTCGCCGGGCTCCCGGTCGGCGACCGCAAGCACGTTGCGGAGGTCAGGCGCCGGGTCGGCATCGTCTTCCAGGACCCGGACGACCAGCTCTTCATGCCCACCGTCCGCGAGGACGTCGCCTTCGGCCCGGCCGCCGCCGGTCTGCGCGGCGCCGAACTGGAGGCCTGCGTCCGCAAGGCGCTGGAACGGGTCGGCATGGCGGAGTTCGCCGACCGGCCGCCGCACCACCTGTCGTTCGGCCAGCGGCGCCGCGTGGCGGTGGCGACCGTCCTCGCCATGGAGCCCGAGATCCTCGTCCTGGACGAGCCCTCCTCCAACCTGGACCCCGCCTCCCGCCGCGAACTCGCCGACATCCTGCGCTCCCTGGACGTCACGGTGCTGATGGTCACCCACGACCTGCCGTACGCCCTGGAGCTGTGCCCGCGCTCGGTCGTCCTCAGCGGCGGCACCGTCGTCGCCGACGGCCGCACCCAGGAACTCCTCTCCGACGACGCCCTGATGCGCGCCCACCGCCTGGAGCTCCCGTACGGCTTCGACCCCCGCTCGGTCACCGTCCGCGGCTGATCCCCGGGCGTCGAACCGCTCCGCGGCGTTCACGGCCGCGCAGCAGCGCACAGCCGTGCTCACGCCCCAACTCCCCTTTCGGCAAACGAAGTCACGCCTTGCTACTTGTGTGGAAACCGTGAAAGGCTCCCGGCACCACAAGGCGCAGGCGCATCCGCCTCCCGACGCCGAAGGTTGGTTCACCGCCCGATGACTGCCGCAGCCCCGGTCCCCGAGGCCGTACCGCTGTCCGAGTACTGGGCGGAAGCGCTGTGCTTCGCCCAGCTGTGCACACTCTCCCCCGAGGACGGCGGGCGCCTGGCCGCCGACGCGTTCGAACGCGGCCTGGACCAGGTGCCCGACGTGATGGACCCCGCGTTCGCACCGGGACCGCTGCCGCTGCCCCTCCTGCCGCTGCTGCTGACCGTCGTACGGGACACCGCCGCGGACTGGCAGGCCCGGGGCGAGGGGGACAGCCTGCATCCGGAGTTCCGCATCTGGCTCAACGCGGAACGCGCCGCACGCCGGGGCAGGGCACCGCGCCCGGAGCCGCTGGCCCTGCGCGGGCTGCGGGACATGGCGGAGGCGGACGCGGCACTGCTGTGGTCCACCGAGGTCGAGTGCCGCCCCGTGGCCGTGACCGCCCGCTTCCTGGGCGTCGACGCCGCCGCAGCGGAACGGGAGATCGACCGGGCCCGCGAGGACTTCCGGGACCGCTGCCTGCGCGCCCACCAGGAGGAACCGCCCTCCGACGAGTGCCAGGGGTACGCCCGGCTGCTGGACGCGGCCACCCGGATGCCCGTCGAGGCGGCGCCCGAGGACCTGCGCCGGCACCTGCGCGGGTGCGCCGACTGCGCGCGGGCCGCCGTGTGCCTGACCCCGTTCGGCGGCGGCCCGGCGGAGGCGCTGGCCGAAGGGGTGCTGGGCTGGGCCGGTCCCGCCTACCTGGAGGCCCGGCGCCGGGCGGCCGGACGGGGAGCCGTTCCACCCCGGCCGTCGCGGCGTGCCGTCCGCGCCGCCCGCACGGCGCGGACGCGGACCGGGACACCCCGCGGCAGGGCCGCCGTGACCGCGGCCGTCGCGGCGCTGGCCGCCGTGGTCTGCGTGACGGTCCTGGTCACCGCCGACGACTCCGCCCCCCGGTCCGCCCAGGCCGCGCCGACGGCGCAGGGCGGCAACGACGGCGCCGCCCCGGACGGTCCCGGATTCCCCCCGCTGCGCTCACCGGGCGCGTCCGGCGCCTCCGGGGCTCCCGAACCCTCCGGGAGCGCGCCGTTCCCCGAGGAGATCGTGCCCTCGGCCGCCGAGCACACCATCCCCGCCGCCCGCCGCACGCCGTCCTCCGCCGCGCCGCCCGCGCGGGACGCGCCGGTGAAGGCGCCGCCGTCCTGCACGATCGCCTACGAGGTGACCAACCGGTGGTACGACGGCTTCCAGGCCTCGGTCACCCTGACGTCCCGCAAGGACATCCACGACTGGACGGTCGGCTGGCGGTACTCCGACGGCCGGCGGGTGACGCAGATGTGGGACGCCGACTTCTTCCAGCGCGGCGGGACGGTCATCGCCCGGGCCAAGGACTACAACCGGTCGGTGCGGGCGGGCGAATCGGTCACCTTCGGCCTGGTCGGCACCCGGTACGGAGCCACCTCCCCGCCCTCGGGCTTCACCCTCGACGGCGCGCCCTGCGCCACCGGCTGACGCGCCCCGGACACGACCGGGCCGGAGGAGCGGTGGCGAACCCGCCCCTCCGGCCCGTCGTACGGCCGTGCTCCCGACTGCCTAGCTCAGACCGTTGTTGATCGCGGTGACCAGCTCACCGTTGCCGGTGTCGCCGCTGAACTCCCAGAAGAACGCGCCGCCGAGGCCCTGGTTCTTCACGTAGGCCATCTTCCCCGCGATGGTCGCCGGGGTGTCGTAGCTCCACCAGTTGTTGCCGCAGTGCGCGTACGCGGTGCCCGCGACGGTGCCGGTGGCCGGGCAGGTGTTCTTGAGGACCTTGTAGTCCTCGTTGCCCGCCTCGTAGGTGCCCGGAGCTGCACCGGTCGCGGAGCCGCCCGGCGCGGACTGGGTGACGCCGGTCCAGCCGCGGCCGTAGAAGCCGATGCCCAGGTTGAGCTTGTTCGACGGGATGCCCTTGCTCTTCAGCTTCTGGATCGCCGCGTCGGAGTAGAAGCCGGCGATCGGGATGCCGCTGTAGGAGGTGAGCGGGGAGTGCGGGGCGGTCGGGCCGTCCGCGTCGAAGGCGCCGAAGTAGTCGTACGTCATCACGTTGTAGTAGTTCACGTACTGGGCGGCGCCCGCGTAGTCGGCGGCGTCGATCTTGCCGCCGTTGGTGCCGTCGGCGGTGATGGCCGCGGTGACCAGGTTGTTGGAGCCGAACCTGGTCCGCAGCGCGGACATCAGCGTCTTGAAGGACGAGGCCCCGCTGGTGTCGCAGGACAGACCGCAGGCGTTGGGGTACTCCCAGTCGATGTCGATGCCGTCGAAGACGTCGGCCCAGCGCGGGTCCTCGACCAGGTTGTAGCAGGAGTTGGCGAAGGCGGTCGGGTTGGCGGCCGCCTGGCCGAAGCCGCCGGACCAGGTCCAGCCGCCGAACGACCAGAGGATCTTGATGTTCGGGTACTGCTTCTTCAGCTTGCGCAGCTGGTTGAAGCTGCCCCGCAGGGCGCCGGTGTCCCAGGTGTCGGCGACGCCGTCGACGCTCTGGTCGGCGGTGTAGGCCTTGTCGTAGTCGGCGTAGGAGTCGCCGATCGTGCACTGGCCGTTGGTGACGTTGCCGAAGGCGTAGTTGATGTGGGTCAGCTTGCTCGCCGACCCGGAGGTGACCAGGTTCTTGACGTGGTAGTTGCGGCCGTAGACGCCCCACTCGGCGAAGTAGCCGAGGCGGATCTTGCTCCCCGCGGGGCCGGTGGGGGTCGGCGTCGGGGTCGGCGTGGGCGTGGGCGTGGGGGTCGGGGTGGGCGTGGGCGTGGGCGTCGGGTCACCGCCGCCACCGCCGGTGCAGGAGCCGCCATTGAGCTTGCAGCCGCTCGGGCTTCCGCTGCCGGAGCCGTTGAAGCCGAAGCTGATGCTGGCGCCCGGGGCCAGCGTGCCGTTCCAGCTCTTGTTCTTGGCGGTCCAGTGGGTGCCGGAGCCGGTGACGTCGGCGTCCCACGCCGAGGTCACCGCCGTGCCGGAGGGGAAGTCCCACTCGACGGTCCAGCTGCTGATGGGCGACGAACCGCCGTTGGTGACCGTCCACTTGCCCTCGAACCCCGTGCCCCAGTCCTGGGTCTTGGTGTACGTGGCGGTGGTACCCGCGGCATGGGCCGGCGTGGCCAGGCCGACGAGCGCCGCGAACGGGAGCAGCAGCGCGGTGAGTCCCGCGGCGGCTGTGGTCCTGATGCGTCTGGTGCGTGGAGTGCGGGGGGTGTCTCCAGTGCTCAAGGGGTGCTCCTCGAGTGGGGGGCCGACGGGGAAACCAGTGCCGCCTGGCGGGCGATTGACTCGTGTCATGCCCACCACAGTTCCCTGGCAGAGTAGAAAGGTCTGGACCAGATGGTCAATAGGTCTGGACCATCTCGGCCTCACGGCCCGCAGCACGACGCCCCGGCGACGGCGCCGGGGCGTACGGGTGAACGAAGGAGCGCGAGCGGTGGCGTCCGGCGTCAGGCCGGTCCGCCCATGGTGACCGCGTCGAAGCCGATGCCGATGTCGACCCCGACGCCGGGAGCGTGCCCGTCGAGGAACTGCTCGGCCCAGATGATCTTCCCGTCGTCGGTGTAGCGGGTGCCCCACCGCTGGGCGAACTGCGAGATCAGGAAGAGTCCGCGACCGCCCTCGTCCGTCGTACGGGGGTGCCGCAGGTGCGGCGAGGTGCTGCTGGCGTCGGAGACCTCGCAGATCAGCGCACGCTCCAGGATCAGCCGGAGGCGGATCGGACCGGAACCGTGCCGGATCGCGTTGGTGACCAGCTCGCTGACGACCAGTTCGGTGGTGAACGCCAGGTCGCCCAGACCCCAGTCCTCCAGCTGCCGGGTCGACAGCTCGCGGGCCCGGCCGACGACCGCGGGGTCGGTGGCCAGGTCCCAGGAGGCGACCCGGCCGATGTCCAGGCACCGGGTCCTGGCCAGCAGCAGCGCCACGTCGTCGTGCGGGCGGGCCGGGGCCAGCTCGTCGACGACGCCGCGGCACAGCGCGTCCAGCGACGCCTCCTCGGCCTCCAGGGCCGCCCGCAGCCGGCCCCGCCCGCTGTCCTGCCCCTCGTCCACGCCCTCCACCGGGGCGACCAGGCCGTCGGTGTACAGCGCGAGGACGCTGCCCTCCTCCATCTGCAACTCGGTGGCCTCGAAGGGCAGTCCGCCCAGGCCCAGCGCGGGACCGATGGGCAGCTCGGGGAAGTGGACGGCCTCCGCGCCGTCGGCCCCGCACCGCTCGCCGGAGGGCCGGAGCACGGCGGGCGGCAGGTGCCCGGCACTGGCCATGACGCAGTGCCTGCTGACCGGGTCGTACGTCACGTACAGGCAGCTCGACCCCAGCGCGCTGCCGCCGACCCCGACCGTCGCGGACTCCCCGGCCTCCCGCGAGACCTGCACGACCAGGTCGTCCAGGTGCGCCAGCAACTCCTCCGGCGGCAGGTCGAGGTCGGCCAGGGTCCGCACCGCCGTGCGCAACTGGCCCATCGTCGCGGCGGCCTCGATGCCGTGGCCCACCACCTCTCCCACCACCAGCGCGATGCGTGCCCCGGACAGCGGGATGACGTCGAACCAGTCGCCCCCCACGCCCGACAGCTCGTCCGCCGGCCGGTAGTAGGTGGCGACCTCCACCGCGTCCTGCGGGGGGAAGGCGTGCGGCAGCAGACTGCGCTGGAGCACGAGGGCCGCGTCCCGCTCACGGGTGTAGCGGCGCGCGTTGTCCAGGCAGACCGCGGCCCTGGCCACGACCTCCTCCGCCAGGCGCAGGTCCTCCCCGTCGAAGGGGTCGGCGCGGCGCACCCGGAAGAAGAGGGTCACGCCGAGGGTGACCCCGCGGGCGCGGATCGGCACCACCATCGCCGTGTGCATCCCGAGTTCGCCGAAGTGGAGCGCCCTGGTGCCGGCCGGACCGGCGGCCCACTCCAGCCCCAGCGGATCCAGCCGGGAGCTGATCCAGGAGGTGCCGTCGGTCAGGGACCGGATCGGCGGGGTGTCCTCCAGGTAGGCGGAGACCGCCCCGATGCCGAACGCGGGCTCGGGCTCGCCCACCCGCGCCGACCGCATCCCGGCGCGGCGCAGCGGCACGGTGACCGCGTCGCCCAGCGGACCGGCCTGCGGCTCCGCCCCCTTGATGACCGACTCCAGCAGCTCGACGGCCACGTAGTCGGCGAGGTCGGGCACGACCACGTCCGCCAGGTCCTGCGCGGTGTGCATCACGTCCAGGGTGCGGCCGATGTGCTCACTGGCCCGGTCAAGCAGCGACAGCCGCTTCCGGGCCCGCCAGCGGTCGCTGATGTCGACCACGGAGTAGCAGACGCCCACCGGGACGCCGCGCTCGTCCTCCAGCCGCACGAAGGACATCGAATGGGCCTGCTCGCGGCGCGGGTCGGTGCGGAAGCGCCCCACGTGCTCGTAGTCGATCACCGGCACGCCCGTCTCCAGGACCTGGCGCATCTGCGCCTCCAGGACCGTGGCGTTCAGGCCCGGCTGGATCTCCGCGAGCCGCCGCCCCAGCCGCCCCTGGGAGGGACCGCCGCCGAAGCGCTCCAGTGCCGCGTTCGACCAGACGCAGCGCAGTTCGGTGTCGACCACGGCCAGCCCGATCGGCGTCTGGCCGACGATCCGCTCCATCATCGCCGGGGTCATCCCCGACGCCGCCGAGCGGGCGGTGCTGCGGGACTCCGCCGCCAGGACCATCCAGCGGGCGGACGAACCGCCGATGCCCTCAGGGAGCCCGGCCACCCGTACACCCAGCGTGACCCTCATGCCGTCGTCGCGGCGGAGCCGCAGCACCCCCGTCCAGCCGCCCTCGGTGGCGCAGCGCTCGGCGATCTCCGGCGGCCGCGCCGCGTCCTCCGGGGCGAGCAGGTCCACCGCGCGGGTGCCGATGACATCCACCGCGCGCCGGCCCAGCAGCCGCTCGGCGGCGGGGGGCCAGGTCAGCAGGCACCCATGGGCGTCGAGGAGCAACGTGACGGCGTCCGCCACGCCCGCGTCCACGCGTTCCTCGGGAGTCCCCATGGCCAGCCACTCCGTATCCGCCCGCACGTTACGCTCCGCTCACCCTCTTCTTGTTCTTCCCACTCGGCGGACGCCGCTCACGGGGTCACGGGAAGCGGTGGAGCGGACCTGCCGTCTGCCGGGGCTCGCGGCCTGCGCGGGAGGGACGGGCGGGCGGCTTCGGGAGCGTGCCCGGCGGGGACGGGTTCTCGGGGCGGGCGGCGGCCCCCTCGGGGGCGGGCGCTGCCAGGGGAAACCGGCCGAACGGCACCGGGACGTCCATCGAGACCTCCGGAGTACGGCCCCCGTGTCCCCCGCGCATCAGGTTACTCGTCGGCCCCGGTCAGCGCCCCCCACGTGCGTACCGCCGTACCGCCGACGGGACGAAGACCGCGAGCAGCACCAGCGACCAGCCCACCGAGGCCGCGACCGGATGGGCCATGGGCCAGGCCGCGCCCGGAACGTCGGCGAGTCCGGCGGCCGGTCCGCCGAAGAGCCCGCGGCAGGCGGCGGCCACCGCGCTGAGCGGATTCCACTCGGCGACGGCGCGCAGCCAGCCGGTCATACCGGAGGTGGGAACGTAGGCGCCGGAGACCAGTTGCAGCACGAAGGTCGCGCTCCCGAGTTGCGCCGCCGCCTCCTCGTCGCGGAGCAGCAGCCCCAGGTGGATCCCGGCCCAGCAGGTGGCGAAGCGGAAGAGCAGCAGCAGGCCGTACGCGCCCAGCACCGGGCCCGCGCCCGCCTCCACGCGCCAGCCCACGGCCCACCCCACCAGGGCGAGCGGTATCAGCCCGGCGGCGGTGACCAGCACATCGGCGGCCGCCTGCCCGAGCGGCACCGCGGCCCTGCTGATCGGCAGGGTGCGGAAGCGGTCGGCCACCCCGCGCTGCGCGTCCTGCGCGGCCTGCATCATCCCGGTCATGAGCCCGCCGGCGGCGACGGCGGTGAACAGCCCGGGCAGCAGGTAGGAGCGGTACCCGCCGTCCCCGGGGAGGGTGAGCGCGCTGCCGAAGACATAGCCGAAGAAGAGCAGCAGGATCAGCGGCATCGCCTGGGTCAGCACGAACAGTCCCGGAGCCCGGCGCACCCGCAGCAGATGGCGGCCGAGCAGCGCCAGCCCGTCGGCCAGGGCGCCTCCGTCCCCTCGTCGCGCGAGCGCGGTCATGCGGCCTCCTCCTTCGCGGGGGCGGCGGACGGCGCCGGGAGCGGTGGCGCGCCGGCGCCGGTCAGCCGGTGGAACACCTCGTCGAGGGTGGGCGGGCGCAGGCTCGCGTCCACCAGCGGGACACCGGCGGCGTCCAGGGCGAGCACGATGCGCGGCAACGTGAGCGCCTGGTCCTCGCTCACCACGCCGACCGTGCGCCGCCCGTGGTCCAGCACCGGCTCGGCGCCCGTCAGCGACCGCAGGACGACGGCCGCGCCGGCCACCGCGCCGGCCTCGCCCACCACGACCTCCGCGGAGGAGCCGATGCGGGCCTTGAGCTCGGCCGGGGTGCCGCGGGCGGTGACCCGGCCCCCGTCCACCAGGGCGATGTCGTCGGCCAGCCGGTCGGCCTCCTCCAGGTACTGGGTCGTCAGCAGCACCGTCGTGCCCTCGTCGGCGAGCGCGCGCACCGCCCGCCAGACACCCTCCCGCGCGACCGGGTCGAGTCCGGTGGTGGGCTCGTCGAGGAAGAGCACCCGGGGCCGGGCGAGGAGGCTCACCGCGAGGTCGAGGCGCCGCCGCATCCCGCCGGAGTAGCCGCGCACCGGCCGGTCGGCGGCCTCCTCCAGACCGGCCCCGGCGAGGAGTTCGTCCACCCGTGCCCGCCCGGGGGCGCCGCGCAGCCGTTGCAGCCGGGCGAACAGCCGCAGGTTCTCCCGGCCGGACAGCTCCTCGTCCAGGGAGGCCTCCTGGCCGGTGACGCCGATGGCACGGCGCACCGCGGCCGGCTCCCGCACCACGTCGTGCCCGGCGACCCGCGCGGTGCCCGCGTCGGGGGCGAGCAGCGTGGTCAGCAGCCGCACGGCCGTGGTCTTCCCCGCCCCGTTCGGCCCGAGGAGCCCGCAGACGCGCCCCGCCGGCACCGCCAGGTCCAGCCCCCGCAGGGCTCGCACCTCGCCGAAGCCCTTCTCCAGACCCTCACTCAGTACAGCGTACGTGGTTTCCATGTGCAGCACCATACCCCACTACGTACGCCGTACGTAACTACCATGGTGGACGAGGTGATGATCGATGCCAGCCAGCACCGGGCGACCCGCCGCCCCCGAGGTGATCTGGACCCGTCCGGAACGGGCGGCCAGGGGCCCGAGGCCCGCCCACAACCGCGCCGAGATCGCGGCGGCCGCGGTGCGGATCGCCGACGCCGAGGGCATCGACGCGGTGTCGATGCGGCGCGTGGCGGCCGAGGTCGGCGCGGGCACGATGTCGCTCTACAACTACGTCCCCCGCAAGGAGGACCTCCACGAGCTGATGGTCGACGCCGTCACCGGCGAGTACGAGCTCCCGGAGGAGCCCTCCGGCGACTGGCGCGCCGACCTGCTGGCCCTGGCCAGGGCCAGCCGCGACCTGCTGCGCCGCCATCCGTGGGTGCCGCGGCTGTACACCTCCGTCCACGGCTTCAGCCCCAACGGCCTGCGCTACCTGGAGCACTGCCTCGCCGCCCTGGAGGGCCTGGACGAGGACGACGCCACCAAGATGGAACTGCTCGCGGTGGTCCACGGCGCCGTCATGACGTACGTGGGCAACGAGGTGGCAACGCAGGAGCGCAGCCGCGCGCTGCCGTGGACGCCGCTGGAGGAACAGGCCGCGCGCATGGCCTACCTGACGGACCGGGTCGGCGGGGGTGCGTACCCGCGCCTGGCCGCGGCGCTGGCGAACGCGGGCCCGGCCGTCGACCTGGACGCCTACTTCGAGCGCACGATCGGCCGGATCCTGGACGCCTACGGGCGCGGCGGCCCGCGCGAGGACCGGGGCGGCGACGCCTGACCCCGCGACTGGAAGGCGGCCGGGCCCGGGACCGGGCGCCGGTCCGGGTGAGGTGCGGCCGTTACCCGGCGGGCTCGGGCTACCCTGCTCGCAAGGCCCGAAAGAGGGGGTGCTGCCGGTGTCCGGGCGTCGACTGCGAGCCTTGCGCGCACTGAGCAACTCGGCGAGGGAAAGGGCGAGGACGGCCCGTCCGCCCCGGCCCTCCGCGCCGCCCGCCGGGGAGGGCGAAGCCTCCCTGGAGCCGAGGATCGCGGACACCGCGGTCACCGGCGTGAGCAGCGTGATGGACGCGGCCCTCTACCGCGACGGCCGGCGTATCGCGACGCCCTCCTCGCTCGCCGAGGCGTACGCCCAGCTGCGCGCGGAGCCGGGCGCGATGGCGTGGATCGGGCTCTACCGGCCGAGCGAGGCCGAGCTGGTCTCGCTGGCGAAGGAGTTCGACCTCCACCCGCTGGCCCTGGAGGACGCGATCCAGGCCCACCAGCGCCCCAAGCTGGAGCGCTACGGCGAGACCCTCTTCGTCGTCCTGCGCGCCGCCCGCTACCTCGACGCCCCGGAGGAGGTCGACTTCGCGGAGCTGCACATCTTCGTCGGCCCCGGTTTCGTCCTGACCGTCCGCCACGGGGCGGCCCCCGACCTGTCCGCCGTGCGGCGCCGCATGGAGAGCAACCCGGAGCTGCTGACGCTCGGGCCCGAGGCGGTGCTCTACGCGATACTCGACACGGTCGTCGACGGCTACGCACCGGTCGTCGCGGGGGTCGAGAAGGACATGGAGGAGAGCGAGATCCAGGTCTTCGGCGGCGACCCCCAGGTCTCCCGCCGGATCTACGAGCTCTCCCAGGAGGTGCTGGAGTTCCAGCGCGCCACCCGCCCGCTCGTCCCCATGCTGGACGGCCTGCAGGCGGGCTTCGTGAAGTACGGCACGGACGAGGAACTGCAGCGCTACCTGCGCGACGTGGCCGACCACGTCACGCACACCATCGAGCGCGTGGACGGCTTCCGGCAGGCGCTCGGCGACCTGCTCACCCTCAACGCGACCCTCGTCGCGCAGCAGCAGAACGCCGAGATGCGGGCGCTGGCGGAGGCGGGCTTCGAGCAGAACGAGGAGATCAAGAAGATCTCCGCCTGGGCCGCCATCCTCTTCGCGCCCACGCTCGTCGGCACGATCTACGGCATGAACTTCGACCACATGCCCGAGCTGCACTGGCTGCTCGGCTACCCCTTCGCGATCATGCTGATGGGCGTGGTCTGCGTCAGCCTCTACCTGGTCTTCAAACGGCGCGGCTGGCTGTGAGGGCGCGCAGCCGGGCGCGCCCGGCTCAGATCCTGGGATGCGCGGGCACCCGGGTGACCTCCTCGATCTCGTGCGCCGCCTTGCCGAGGAGCTGACGGGCGAGGTCGTTGAGCGCCCTGGCCGCCGCCAGTTCCTCGCCGACCCGTTCCTGCTCGGGGTCGGAGGGGTGCCGGTTGGCGTGACCGTGCGACCTGACCTCAGTGCCGTCCGGGAGGCGGAGCAGCGCGGCGGCCTTCGTCCGCGCGCCGTCCTCCCGGAAGTCCATCTCGATGTGCCATCCGACGAGGGTCTGCATGACGGAACACCTCCAGCGGTCCCGGTGGTCTCCTTCCAGCGTGCTCCCTCTCGCGGAACTACTCCACCAGGGTGACGATGGAGCCAAAGGAAATCGGTCCACGCCCCAGGGAGGCGCCGTCATGACCACCGCACTGGACATCATGCACCCCGGCGCCATGTGCGTGGGGGAGCGGGAGAGCCTCACCGACGCGGCCCGGATCATGCGTGAGCAGGACATCGGCGCGCTGCCGATCTGCGGGGACGACGACGTGCTGGTCGGCATCCTCACCGACCGCGACATCGTGCTGAAGTGCGTCGCCGAGAAGCGCGACCCGTCCGAGGTCACCTGCGGGGAGCTGGCCATGGGACGGCCGCAGATCATCGAGGGCGACGAGCAGATCGAGCGGGTGCTGGAACTGATGGAGGAGTACCGGGTGCGCCGGCTGCCGGTGATCGACCATCCCGCGCACCGCCTCATCGGCATGATCACCGAGGCGGACGTGGCCCGTCACCTGCCGCAGGAACGGGTCGCCGAGTTCGTGTCGGCCGTCTGCTGCGACTGATCCGCGACCAACGGCCGTGTGGATCGGGCGGTCACGGCCGCCCGATCCGGGCGAGCGCCTCGTACACGCTCGGCACCGGCCGGAAGGCGTTCAGCAGCCCGGTGGCGCGCAGGACCTTGAGGGTCGGGGGCCGGGAGCAGACGAACTGCACCTGCCCGCCGTTGCCGCGGACCCGGCTGCGGACCCGGCAGAGCACGGAGAGTCCGGAGCAGTCGATGAAGTCGACGGGCTCCAGGTCGACGACGAGACCCGGGCCGGGCGCGCGGGTCAGCGCGTCGAGCGGCGGAGTGATCTCCATTGCCGCGACGATGTCGATCTCCCCGCTGAGTTCCGCCACGACGCACCCGTCGATCGTGCGGGTGCGCAGGTACGGGCTCACGGCAGCATGAGATCACCGGGCCGATGAGCCGACCAATGCGTCAAGGTCCACTTCACTCGATCGAGTGAGATCTGTGAAAAGCTGCAAAGCCCCTGTTCAGAGGGGTGAGGAGCGGCACCCGGCGTTGCCGCCGGGGTGCGCCGCCGGTACCGACCGCGGTCTCAGATGTCCCGGAGGACGGCGTTCAGCCGGTCCCGGGTGGCCTCCGGGGAGAGGCTGTCCGCGCGGAGCTTCGCCATGACGACACGGTACTGGTCGACCTCCTCGCGCTTGTCGATGTACATCGCCCCGGTGAGCTGCTCGACGTACACGACGTCGGGGACGTCGGACTCCGGGAAGGTCAGCTGGGTGAAGGTACCGCTGGCCCCCGCGGAGTACCCGGTGAACTCCAGCGGCAGCAGCTGCACCGTCACGTTCGGCTGCTCCGAGGCCTCGACCAGGTGCGCGAGCTGAGCCCGCATCACCTCCCGCCCGCCGAACCTGCGGAGCACCACCGCCTCGTCCATCACGGCCACGATCTGCGGGGCGAGCTCCGAGGTGAGCAGCTTCTGGCGCTTGTGCCGCAGGTCGAGCCGGCGTTCCACCTCGTCGGCGGGCGCGTCCGGGTGACCCAGCTCGATGACGGCGCGGGTGTAGTCGTCGGCCTGCAGCAGTCCGTGCACGAACTGCGTCTCGAAGGAGCGGATGACCGAGGCGGACTCCTCCAGGCCCACGTACGTCTGGAACCACGCCGGCAGGACGTCGCCGAAGCCGTGCCACCAGCCGGCGACGTTCGCCTCGCGCACCAGCCCGAGCAGCCCGGTGCGCTCCGCGTCGTCCGTGATGCCGTAGAGGGTGAGCAGGTCGGCCACGTCGCGCTCCTTGAAGCTCACGCGCCCGAGCTCCATGCGGCTGATCTTCGACTCCGACGCGCGGATCGAATAGCCCGCGGCCTCACGGGTGATGCCCTGCGCCTCGCGGAGCCTGCGCAGCTGTGAGCCAAGGAGGATGCGGCGCACCATGGATCCGCTCCCCGACTGCACTGTGGTCATTTGCGCCTACCTTCTCCCCGTGGCATCCAGCAGTCTGCCATCTTCGCGCTGCGTTCAGTACTCGATCGGTCACTCTCGATCGTCACTTCCGCCCCACCTGCCTCGTGTCATGCAAATGCACGTGCATCCGCCCCTTGCATCGGCCACCGGCCGTACGGGACGATGACGTACGTGCCGATACCGGGTGGTGCGCATGTGGACTGAGAGCTCGGCCGGGGTGCAGCCCTTATGGGACGGGCTGGTTCCGGAGCGCCTTTCGTCATCGAGCGCCACCTCCTGCCCGCTCCCGCCGCGTTTCGAGGCGGTCGGCGACGCACGAAGATTCGCGCGGACGACCCTCCGCGCCTGGGACCTCGAGGAACTCCAGGACGGCATCGAACTGGTCGCCTCGGAACTGGTGACGAACGCCCTGCGCTACGCACTCCCCCAGGACGCGGCCCACGGGTGCGTCAGGCTCAGCCTGGTCAGATGGTCAACGCGCGTAGTCTGCGCGGTGCGCGACCCCAGCTGCCACGGACCCGTCGCCAAGGCCCCGGACTTCGTGGCCGAGTCCGGGCGCGGGCTGCATCTGGTGGAGTCCTTCAGCGAGACCTGGGGCTGGCATCCGCTGACCAACACGGGGAAAGTCGTCTGGGCCCTCTTCCGCATGCCCGGACAGCACGACGGCCCGTCACATTGAGCCGTATCGGGGACGACCGCGGTCAGTTCGCCACGAAATGATCGAACTCCCCGTTCTTCATCCCCACGATGAGGGATTCGATCTCCGCCTTCGTATATATCAGCGCGGGTCCGTCCGGAAAACGTGAATTGCGCACGGCCACGTCCCCGTCGGGAAGCGCGGCCAGCTCCACACACTGACCGTTCGCATTGCTGTGCCGGCTCTTCTGCCACACCACTCCGCGGAGATCGGACGCGGCCATGCCGTTGTACGTGTGGCGCATGCTTCTCTCCAGATAAGTGCCGTGCAGGACAGGGGAGATGATAGCCAGAGACGAAGTCACGTGCATCTGCACGTGCAAGTGCACGTGCAGTCACTCAGGGTGAATGCAGCAGCCAATGAAGAGCCAACGAACCGCCCGACGGAATTGCTCCCACCGTATGCGACAGCCCCGCCCGGGAATCGGATTCCCGGACGGGGCCGTTTAATGCCGGAGCTACCCGGAGCCGCCTGCGTCACTCCTGACCGGCGGGAACGGTGCCGAGCCGGCCGGCCTTGAAGTCGTCGAAGGCCTGGGCGAGTTCCGCGTGGGTGTTCATCACGAACGGGCCGTACTGCATCATCGGCTCACGGATCGGCAGCCCACCCAGAAGGACGACCTCGAAGTTGGGGCTGCGCGATTCCTGGGTCTCGTCGGCACGGATCGTGAGGGAATCGCCGCGCCCGAAGACCACCGCCTGCCCCATGCGGAAGGCCCGGCCCTCCGGGCCCGCGGTGCCGCGGCCGGACAGGCCGTACGCCAGGGCGTTGAAGTCCGCGCGCCAGGGCAGCGTGAGCTGGGCGCCCGGGTTCACCGAGACGTGCAGCATGGTGATCGGGGTGTGCGTGGCGCCCGGGCCCTGGTGCCCGTCGATGTCACCGGCGATGATCCGGATGAGCGCGCCGCCGTCCTCCGACGCCAGCAGCCTGACGCTGCCGCCGCGGATGTCCTGGTACTTCGGCGCGATCATCTTGTCCTTGGCGGGCAGGTTGACCCACAGCTGCAGACCGTGGAAGAGACCGCCGCTCATGACCAGCGCCTCGGGCGGGGTCTCGATGTGGAGCAGACCGCTGCCGGCGGTCATCCACTGGGTGTCGCCGTCGGTGATGGTGCCGCCGCCGCCGTGGGAGTCCTGGTGGATGAAGGCGCCGTCCATGATGTAGGTGACGGTCTCGAAGCCGCGGTGCGGGTGCCAGGGCGTGCCCTTGGGCTCTCCGGGCGCGTACTCCACCTCACCCATCTGGTCCATCATGATGAACGGGTCGAGGTTCTTGTAGTCGATGCCCGCGAAGGCGCGACGCACGGGGAAGCCCTCCCCCTCGTAGCCGCTGGGGGCGGTGGTCACCTGCAGCGCACGCCGCTGCACCGCGTCGGCGGGGGCGTGAACGCGCGGCAGGGTCAACGGGTTCTCGACGGTCACTGCGGGCATGGCCAGGATCCTCCTCGGATTGTTCAACGTTCAACATAGTTGAACTCCGAACCGCCCGCAACCATTCCCCGGCCTTTGTCCGGTTTCCGTGGGATGAGGAGTGGATCAGCCGTACATCCGCCGCATGGTGAACTCCACCATCTGCTCGACCGCCTTGGCGTCGAACACCATCCGGTGCTCGCCCTCCATGTCCAGCACGAAGCCGTAGCCGGTCGGCAGCAGGTCCAGCACCTCGGCACCCGTGATCACGAAGTACTTGGACTCCTTGCCGGCGTAGCGGCGCAGCTGCTTCAGCGAGGAGAACATGGGGATCACCGGCTGCTGCGTGTCGTGCAGCGCCAGGAAACCGGGGTTGTCACCGCGCGGGCAGTACACCTTGGACGTGGCGAAGACGGCCTGGAAGTCCTCGGCCGACATCGAGCCCGTCGTGAAGGCGCGGACCGCGTCCGCCAGCGAGGGCGGTGACGGCTCGGGGTAGCTCGCACCCATCGCCGCGCCGCCCATCGGCGGCGCCGCCCCTGCCATCCCGTTCTGGTCGTAGCCGTACACGGCACACAGCGTATCGGGCCGCTAGCCCACCATGGGAGCCTCGTGGAGTTCGAACCAGATCGCCTTGCCGTCACCCAGCGGATCCACGCCCCAGGCGTCCGCCATCTCCTGCAGGAGCAGCAGTCCGCGACCGGAGGCGGCCATCTCGCCCGGGGTGCGGCGGTGCGGCATCTCGTCGCTGCGGTCGGTCACGTCGACCCGCAGCCGCCGGACGCCGGGGACGCCGAGCAGCTGCGCGCCCAGCACCGCGTCGTCGTCGGTGTGCAGCAGCACATTGGTGACCAGCTCCGAGACCAGCAGCACGGCCGCGTCCACCTGGTCGCCGGACGTCCAGTCGTGCAGCAGCGCGCGGACCTCCTCCCGGGCCGCCCGCAGCTGACGGGCGTCGGTCTGGGCGACGGTGAGCACGCTGCGCCGCACCGGGACGTCGCGGCGCGCCCCCACGGGGTCGCGTCGCACCAGCAGCAGCGCGACGTCGTCCTCACGGCGGTCGGCGAGCGGGCCGGTCAGATGGTGCGAAGCCGGGCCGTGCACCATCTCGACCAGGGTGTCGGCGAGCACCTCCAGCCCGTCGTCGACCGGGCCCTCCAGCACCGGACGGAGCCGTTGGAACCCGGAGTCCAGGTCGTGGCCACCGGTCTCGATCAGGCCGTCCGTGCAGATCAGCATCGTCTCGCCGGGCTCCAGGGTGAGCCGCGTGGTCGGGTAGTCGGAGTCGGGGGCGATCCCGAGCGGAAGGCCGCCGGCCGTGCGCCGGACGATCGTCGTGCCGTCCGCGAGCCGCACGACCGGGTCCAGGTGACCGGCCCGCACCACGTCCAGGGTGCCGTCCACCGGATCGACCTCCATGTAGAGGCAGGTGGCGAAGCGGGCGTCCTCGCTCTCGTCGGAGCACTCGGTGAGCCCGGCCAGGAAGCGGGACGTCCGGGACATCACCGCGTCCGGACGGTGCCCCTCGGCGGCGTACGCGCGCAGCGCGATGCGCAACTGCCCCATCAGCCCCGCCGCGCGGACGTCGTGGCCCTGCACGTCGCCGACGACCAGCGCGGTGCGCCCCGACGGCAGGTCGATCACGTCGTACCAGTCGCCGCCCACCTGCAGCCCGCCGCCGGTCGGCACATAGCGGGCGGTCAGCGTCATCCCCTCGACGTCCGGCCGCCGTCCCGGCAGCATCGCGCGCTGCAGCCCGTCGGACAGCTCCCGCTCGGACTCGTGCAGATGCGCCCTGGACAGCGCCTGGGCGAGCATCCGGGCGACGGTGGTCAGCACCGACCGCTCGTCCGGGGTGAAGGCGACGCGTTCCCGGAAGCAGGCCATCCACGCGCCGATCGTGCGGCCCGCGGACACCAGCGGCAGATACGCCCAGGACGACCGCCCGAAGTCCCGCACCAGCGGCCACGTGGCCGGGAAGCGCTCCTCGTACGCCTGCGGGCTCGGCAGGTAGACCGCACGGCCGGTGCGCACCACGACCGCCGCCGGGTACTCCGTGGCGAGCGGCATGTCCAGGAAGGGCACCTCGTCGCCCGGCTGCTGCCCGTGGAACCCGATGGCGCGGAGCCGGTCGCCCTGGACGCCGAAGACGGCGAGGCGGTCGGGGGAGAACCCCGGCATGGACAGGTGGGCGGCCACGCGGAGCACCTCCTCGGTGCTGTCCGCCTCCGCCAGCGCCCGGCCCGCGTCCAGCAGGAAGGCCTCGCGGGACCGCCGCCAGTCCGCGGGGGCGGCGGGTGCCGTCCCGGTGGGCCGGGTGCCGGTGCCCGCGCCGGCGATCGCGTGCACCGCGGGCGCCTCCTGCAGCGTGCCCACGATCTCCTCCGGCCGGCCGGAGGCGGAGGGGAGCCCGAAGGTGCGCATCACGACCGTGCGGACGACCTGTCCGTCCTCCCGGACCACGCGCAGCAACGACTCCGAGGAGGTGCCCTCGGCGATCGCCAGGGCGACCGCCGCCGACATCTCCACGTAGTCGGAGGCGTGGTAGCAGGCCCTGGTCACCCCCGAGTGGACCTTCTGCGGCCGGGGCGGAAGCCCTATCAGCCCGGCGCTCACGGCGTCGAGCTCCACCGTGTCGGTGGCGCTGTCCCAGCGCCAGACGCCCGTGCCGAGCGAGGCCAGCACGTCCTCGATGCGCATTCGCATAGTTTATGGTTTTTCGCGGCTTTCATACGAATGGGGTCGGGCGCGCGTACCCCCGTAGACTGGGGACGCCTCATCCCCGAAATCAGACGACTTGGATGAACGATGCATCGGTACCGGTCCCACACCTGCGGTGAGCTGCGCGCCACCGACGTAGACGCGGAAGTGCGCCTGAGTGGTTGGCTGCACAATCGCCGGGATCTGGGCGGCATCCTGTTCGTCGATCTCCGGGACCACTACGGGGTGGTCCAGCTCGTGGCCCGCCCGGGATCGCCCGCGTACGAGGCCCTGAGCCACCAGTCCAAGGAGTCGGTGCTCCGCGTCGACGGACGCGTCGTCGCCCGTTCGGGGGAGAACGTCAACCCCGACCTGCCCACCGGCGAGGTCGAGGTCGAGGTCTCCGAGCTGGAGGTGCTCGGCGCCGCCGACCAGCTGCCGTTCCCGGTCTTCCCCGAGGACAACGCGAACGAGGAGATGCGGCTCACCAACCGCTTCCTCGACCTGCGCCGTGCCCGCATGCACCGCAACATCATGCTGCGCACCCAGGTCATCAGCTTCCTGCGCCGTGAGATGACCGCGCTCGGCTTCAACGAGCTGGCCACGCCGATCCTGTCCGCGACCTCCCCCGAGGGCGCGCGCGACTTCCTGGTGCCCTCCCGCGTGCACCCGGGCACCTTCTACGCGCTCCCGCAGGCCCCGCAGCAGTTCAAGCAGCTGCTGATGATCGCGGGCTTCGACCGCTACTTCCAGATCGCGCCCTGCTTCCGCGACGAGGACAGCCGCGCCGACCGCTCGCCCGGCGAGTTCTACCAGCTCGACGTCGAGATGAGCTTCGTCGAGCAGGAGGACGTCTTCGGGGTCATCGAGAAGGTCATGACCGACCTCTTCGAGGAGTTCGGCGGCGGCCGCCACGTGACCTCGCCGTTCCCGCGGATCCCGTTCCGCGAGTCGATGGTCAAGTACGGCAACGACAAGCCCGACCTGCGCGCCCGCCTGGAACTGGTGGACGTCTCGCCGGTCTTCGCCGACTCCGGCTTCAAGGCCTTCGCCGGCAAGCACGTCCGCGCCCTGCCCGTGCCGGACACCGCCGAGCAGCCGCGCAAGTTCTTCGACAACCTCGGCGACTACGCCGTCGAGCAGGGCGCCAAGGGCCTGGCCTGGGTCCGGGTCGGCGACGACCTGACCCTGACCGGCCCCATCGCCAAGTTCCTCACCGAGGACGACGTCAAGGCGCTGCTCTCCGCCGTCGACGCCAAGCCCGGCCACGCGATCTTCTTCGGCGCCGGCGAGTTCGACGAGGTCTCCAAGATCATGGGCGCCGTCCGGGTCGAGGCCGCGAAGCGGGCCGGCCAGTTCGAGGAGAACGTCTTCCGCTTCTGCTGGATCGTCGACTTCCCGATGTTCGAGAAGAACGAGGACACCGGCCAGGTCGAGTTCTCCCACAACCCGTTCTCCATGCCGCAGGGCGGCCTGGAGGCGCTGGAGACCAAGGACCCGCTGGACATCCTCGCCTGGCAGTACGACATCGTCTGCAACGGCGTCGAGCTGTCCTCCGGCGCCATCCGGAACCACGAGCCCGCGATCATGTACAAGGCCTTCGAGATCGCCGGCTACGACCGGGACACCGTCGAGCACGAGTTCGGCGGCATGCTCCGCGCCTTCCACTTCGGCGCCCCGCCGCACGGCGGCATCGCCCCGGGCGTGGACCGCATGGTCATGCTCCTCGCGGACGAGCCCAACATCCGCGAGACCATCGCCTTCCCGCTCAACCAGAACGCCCAGGACCTCCTCATGGGCGCCCCGAGCCAGGTCGACGAGGCCCGTCTGAAGGAGCTGCACCTCGCGCTGCGGCTGCCCCCGGAGAAGAAGGCCTGACCCCCGCCCGCGGGGCATGACGCCGATGGGCCCGGAACCGTGAGGTTCCGGGCCCATCGGCGTCATGCCCCGCGTCGCGCGCCGACCCACCGTCAGCCGACGACCTCGACCGCGCAGCGGATGCCGGAAGCCCGGGCCATCCGTCCGTCGGTGGTGAGGAGCGGGCAGCCGTACGCCTCTGCGGCGGCCACGTACGCCGCGTCGTAGGCGGTGAGATTGCCCCGGAGTTCCCAGACACGGGGCAGCAGAACGCGGGTCGCCGGAACGATGGGGTCGAGCCCGCACAGTGCCTCCACCGCGTCCGCGGCATGGCCGGCAGTGATCTTGCCACCGAGCAGATTGCCGCGGATCACGGACATCACCTCGATCGTCCAGTGCTGCGGCGCGATCCAGCGGTCGTCCGCGGCCAGGGCGCTTCGGCAACGCTCGCCGGTCGTGCCTTCGTCCAGGAGCGAGAAGGCGAAGACGGACGCATCGACGACGATCACTGATCGCCTCCCGGCACACCGAGTTCCGCGTCACGCTCTGCCCGCGCCGCACGCAGCGAGTCCGCGACGTCGCCTTCGGAGAGCCGGGTGCCGTACGTGGACCTCGAGAACCGTTCGAGGACGGCCAGGTTGTCCCTGCGCCGCACCTCGTCGCGCACGAGGTCGAACAGATACGCCTGAAGCGACTGACCGCGTTCCTCGGCTATGGCCGCGAGGCGGTCGCGCAGTTCCTCGGGCACGTCACGGATCTGGAGAGCAACCATACGGACAGTCTCCCACCCTGCATGCACATCTGCATGCAGGGTGGGAGGAGGGCGACGGCCCGACGCTCAGCCGTCCAGGGCGACGAGCGCGACCACCGGGTGGGCCGGGTCGCTGTCGTCGACGGCGACGCCGCGGTTGTAGGCGCCGCGGCCCGCGGCGGCGGGCACGTGGTCGCCGGCGTAGCGGGCGTGCGCGAGGCCGCCGGCGGCGCGGCGGCAGGGGTCGGCGGGGGGCTCGCCCACACGTAGTGCCTGGACGTCGGGGCCGAGCGGGCCGAAGCCGGACGCGGAGAGGAACTGCTTCAGGCCCGCGGCCGTGGTGCGGAAGCGCAGTTGGAGGTCGTGCTGACCGGACAGCCCGCCGCCCTGCGCGAGGTAGTGCACGTCCTGCGGGTCGTCCGGCAGCCGCAGGCCGAAGCGCCCCGCGGCCTTCTCCAGCGTGACGTTGCTGCCGCGGCACGCGCCGTCCGGTCCCGGGGCGGCGCCGGAGCGGCGGTCGCCCGAGCCGGTCAGCGAGACCGCGAGGATCACCCCGGCCACCACCAGCACCAGGGTCAGGCCCACCGCGAGGATCAGCACCAGCGGGGACCTGTCCCTGGCCGTGGCGGACATCAGGCGGCCTCCGGCTCCCCGCCGAAACGCTCCCGGTAGGACTCCAGGTCCTCCTCGGTGATCTTCGCGAAGAGCACCGGCGGGACGGTGAAGGCCGTGCCCGCCGGGACGGCGGCCAGGGCGCGGGCCTCCTCGGGGGCCACCCAGACGGCGGTGTCGTCCGTCAGGGCGAAGGCACCGCGCATGGCGGCGGCCGTGGCCGGGATGAAGGGCTCGGAGACGACCGCGTAGAGGTGGATCAGGTTCATGGCCGTGCGCAGGGTCAGGGCGGCGCCGTCGGCGTCCGTCTTGATCTCCAGCCAGGGCGCCTTCTCCTCCAGATAGGAGTTGCCGGCGCTCCACAGGGCGCGCAGTGCCTGCGCCGCCTTGCGGAACTGCAGGTCCTCCATGTGCCGCTCGTACTCCGCGAGGAGCTCGGCGATCTGCTCGCCGAGGCGCTGCTCGGCCTCCCCGGCCTCCTTGCCCGCGGGCACCTCGTCACCGAAGCGCTTGCGGGAGAAGGACAGCACACGGTTGACGAAGTTGCCGAGGGTGTCGGCGAGGTCCTTGTTGACCGAGGCCGCGAAGTGCTCCCAGGTGAAGGACGTGTCGTCGGACTCGGGCGCGTTCGCGATCAGGAAGTAGCGCCAGTAGTCGGCGGGCAGGATCTCCAGGGCGGCGTCGGTGAAGATGCCGCGCCGCTGCGAGGTGGAGAACTTGCCGCCGTAGTAGTTCAGCCAGTTGAAGGCCTTGACGAAGTCGACCTTCTTCCACTTGTCGCGGGTGCCCAGCAGGGTGGCCGGGAACATCACGGTGTGGAAGGGGACGTTGTCCTTGGCCATGAACTCGGTGTAGCGGACGTCGGTGTCGACGTCGTACCACCACGAGCGCCAGTCGCGCTCCTCGCCCTCGGGCGCGGCGTCGGACCACTCCTTGGTGGCGCCGATGTACTCGATCGGGGCGTCGAACCAGACGTAGAAGACCTTGCCCTCGGCCGCCAGCTCCGGCCAGGTGTCGGCCGGCACCGGCACGCCCCAGTCCAGGTCGCGGGTGATGGCGCGGTCCTGCAGGCCCTCGGTCAGCCACTTGCGGGCGATGGAGGAGGCGAGCGTCGGCCAGTCCTTGCCGTGCTCGTCGACCCAGGCCTCGACCTCGTGGGAGAGCTTGGACTGGAGCAGGAAGAGGTGCTTGGTCTCGCGGACCTCGAGTCGGCTGCTGCCGCTGATCGCGGAGCGCGGGTCGATCAGGTCGGTCGGGTCCAGGACGCGGGTGCAGTTCTCGCACTGGTCGCCGCGGGCCTTGTCGTAGCCGCAGTGCGGGCAGGTGCCGACGATGTAGCGGTCGGGCAGGAAGCGCTCGTCGTCCAGGGAGTACACCTGGCGGATGGCGCGCTCCTCGATGAAGCCGTTCTGCTTCAGCTCGCGCGCGATGGCCTGGGTGATCTCGACGTTCTGCGGCGAGGAGCTGCGGCCGAAGTAGTCGAAGGAGAGCGCGAAGCCGTCGTAGACCGCCTTCTGCGCGTCGTGCTGCTGCGCACAGAACTCGGCGACCGGCAGCCCGGCCTCCTGCGCGGCGAGCTCGGCCGGGGTGCCGTGCTCGTCGGTGGCGCAGATGTAGAGGACCTCCTGGCCGCGCTGGCGCAGGTACCGGGAGTAGACGTCGGCCGGGAGCATGGACCCCACCATGTTGCCCAGGTGCTTGATCCCGTTGATGTACGGAAGGGCGCTGGTGATGAGGTGTCGAGCCATTGCCGGCTGCTCCCAAGTCGCTACTGTGGGTGAGGAATTCCTCTACGGACCGTCAATATCGTATCCGACCGCCACGGGCCACCCGTTCGCCTTTTCCGGCATGCGGACAACGGGGACCCCGTGATCCGCTGGGCAGGTGGACGCGCCCCTTCTGCCGGCCTCCGCGCGACGGACGGCCGCGTGGTGCGCCGTCGTGCTGCTGGTGGCCGGCGTGGGCGCGCTCGCGGTCTGGCTCGTCGTCACCTTCGCGGCGGTGGTCACGCCCGTACTGCTGGCCCTGCTGGGCAGCGCCCTGCTGGGCCCCCTCTACCGGCGGATGCGGGCCGTCAAGGTGCAGCGGTCGGCGGCCGCGGCACTGACCTGCGTGGCGCTGGTGGTCTTCGTGGCGGGCGTGGGGTTCGTCGTCGTCCACAGCCTGCTGGAGACCGGGGACGAGATCGTGGCCTCGCTCAAGGAGGCGGCCCGGAAACTGCTGCCGCGCCTGGGCGCGTCGGGGACCTCGCTGAACGACACCATCGACAGCCTCAAGGCCTTCGCCACCAAGTACGGCGCCCGCGCCGCCTCGGGGGTGGTGTCCGGGATCAGCATCGTGGGGCAGCTCATCGCCACCGCCGTGCTGGCGCTGCTGCTGACCTTCTTCTTCCTGCGTGACGGCGCCCGCTTCCCGGCACTGCTGCGCGAGGCAGCCCCGGACGGCACCGGTCCGCTGCTGGAGCGGATCGCCCACCGCGCCTTCGCCGCGGTCCAGGGCTTCATGCGGGGCACGACCGTGATCGCGCTGATCGACGCCGTGCTCATCGGCATCGGCCTGCTGATCCTGCGGGTGCCGGGGGCGGCGGGCCTGGCCGCGCTGGTCTTCGTCGGCGCCTACATCCCGTACCTGGGGGCGTTCATCTCCGGCGCGGTGGCGGTGCTCGTCGCCCTCGCCGACCGGGGCTGGGTGATCGGCCTGTGGGCCCTGGGGGTGGTGCTGGCGGTGCAGGTGCTGGAGGGGCACGTGCTGCAGCCGATCGTGCAGAGCCGCACGGTGCACATGCACCCCGCGCTGGTACTGCTGGCGATCACCGCGGGGGCGAGCCTGGCGGGCATCCTCGGGATGCTGCTCGCGGTGCCGATCGCCGCCGCCGCCTTCGGGGCCCTGGACGAACTCCGGCACCGGGAGCCGGATGTTCCTCCAGAAGTCGAAGGTCCTCCGTCACATCCGGCCGGTTAGGGGTTGTTTTTATTACCGACGGGTAGCATCATTACCGATCGGTAAGTGATAAAGCTGCGAGGACTGGCACCCTTCCCGCCGTCCGACCGACCCCGACGGAGCCGTCGCCATGGGCCACTACAAGTCAAACCTTCGCGACATCGAGTTCAACCTCTTCGAGGTCCTCGGACGCGACACGCTGTACGGGACCGGCCCGTTCGCCGACATGGACGTCGAGACCGCCAAGGACATCCTGTCCGAGGTCGCGCGCCTGGCGGAGAACGAGCTCGCCGACTCCTTCGCGGACGCCGACCGCAACCCGCCGGTCTTCGACCCGTCGACCAACACCGCCCCGGTGCCGGACTCCTTCAAGAAGAGCTACAAGGCCTTCATGGCCTCCGAGTACTGGCGCCTGGGCCTGCCCGAGGGCATCGGCGGCACCACCGCCCCGCCGTCCCTGATCTGGTCGTACGCGGAGCTGATCCTCGGCTCCAACCCGGCCCTGTGGATGTACTCCTCCGGCCCGGCCTTCGCCCGCATCCTCTTCGAGGAGGGCAACGAGGTCCAGAAGAAGATCGCCGGCATCGCGGTCGAGAAGACCTGGGGCTCCACCATGGTCCTCACCGAGCCGGACGCCGGCTCGGACGTGGGCGCCGGCCGCGCCAAGGCCGTCGAGCAGGAGGACGGCTCCTGGCACATCGAGGGCGTGAAGCGCTTCATCACCTCCGGCGAGCACGACATGGAGGAGAACATCCTCCACTACGTCCTCGCCCGCCCCGAGGGCGCCGGCCCCGGCACCAAGGGCCTGTCCCTCTTCCTCGTCCCCAAGTACCTCTTCGACTTCGAGACCGGCGAGCTGGGCGAGCGCAACGGCGTCTACGCCACCAACGTCGAGCACAAGATGGGCCTGAAGGCCTCCAACACCTGCGAGATGACCTTCGGCGACAAGCACCCCGCCAAGGGCTGGCTCATCGGCGACAAGCACGACGGCATCCGCCAGATGTTCCGCATCATCGAGTTCGCCCGCATGATGGTCGGCACGAAGGCGATCTCCACCCTCTCCACCGGCTACCTCAACGCGCTGGAGTACGCCAAGGAGCGCGTGCAGGGCCCGGACCTCGCGCAGTTCATGGACAAGTCCGCGCCCAAGGTCACCATCACCCACCACCCCGACGTGCGCCGCTCCCTGCTGACGCAGAAGGCCTACGCCGAGGGCATGCGCGCCCTAGTCCTCTACACCGCCTCCGTCCAGGACGCGATCGCCGCGGCCGAGGCGTCCGGCGAGGAGGAGAAGGGCCTCGAGGCGCTCAACGACCTGCTCCTGCCGATCGTCAAGGGCTACGGCTCCGAGCGGGGCTACGAGCAGCTCGCCCAGTCCCTGCAGATCTTCGGCGGCTCCGGCTTCCTGCAGGAGTACCCGATCGAGCAGTACATCCGCGACGCCAAGATCGACACCCTCTACGAGGGCACCACCGCGATCCAGGGCCAGGACTACTTCTTCCGGAAGATCGTCCGCAACCAGGGCACCGCGCTCACCGCCCTCTCCGAGGAGATCAAGAAGTTCCTCGCCGAGGCCACCGGTGGCGAGGAGCTCTCCGCGGCCCGCGAGCAGCTCGCCAAGGCCGCCGTGGACCTGGAGGCCATCGTCGGCAAGATGCTGAGCGACCTCGCCGCCACCGAGCAGGACGTCAAGAACATCTACAAGGTGGGCCTGAACACCACCCGCCTGCTGATGGCGTCCGGCGACGTGGTCGTCGGCTACCTGCTGCTCAAGGGCGCGGCCGTCGCCGCCGCGAAGCTGGCCGCCGGCGCCTCCGCCAAGGACACCGCCTTCTACACCGGCAAGATCGCCGCCGCGCGGCACTTCGCCGCCGAGGTCCTGCCCCAGGTGTCCGTCGCGCGGTCCGTCGCCGACGGCGTCACCCTCGACGTCATGGACCTGCCGGAAGAGGCGTTCTGACCCGGCACTGACCGGTTCCGGCCGGGACCGGTAAGGCGACGACGGCCCGCTCCTCCCACGAGGAGCGGGCCGTCGCGCGTCCTTATGCTTGAAGCATGAACCCTCAGCCCCACTTCGGCCGCGGCCACACCGACGACCTCGCAGCTTTCCTGACCGCCAGCCCGTCGCAGTACCACGCGGTCGCGAGCGCCGCCGAGCGTCTGGAGAAGGCCGGATTCCAGCAGGTGGCGGAGACCGAGGCGTGGGGCGCCGAGGCGGGCGGCAGGTACGTGCTGCGGGGCGGCGCGATCATCGCCTGGTACGTGCCCGAGGGCGCCGGCCCCGCCACCCCCTTCCGGGTGGTCGGCGCGCACACCGACTCCACCAACCTGCGCGTCAAGCCGCGTCCCGACTCCGGCTCCTTCGGATGGCGCCAGATCGCCGTCGAGATCTACGGCGGCGCCCTCCTCAACACCTGGCTCGACCGCGACCTGGGCCTGTCCGGCCGGCTGGTGCTGCGCGACGGGACGACGACGCTGGTCAACGTCGACCGGCCGCTGCTGCGGGTGCCGCAGCTCGCCGTCCACCTCGACCGCGGTGTCAACGACAACGGTCTCAAGCTCGACAAGCAGCGCCACATGCAGCCCGTCTGGGGCCTCGGCGAGGTCAAGGAGGGCGACCTGATCGCGTTCCTCGCGGAGGAGGGCGGCGTGGCCGCCGCCGACGTCGTCGGCTGGGACCTGATGACCCACGACGTCCAGCCGCCCGCCTACCTCGGCCGCGACCGCGAGTTCCTGGCCGCCGGCCGGCTCGACAACCTGCTCTCGGTGCACGCCGGCACCGCGGCCCTGGCCGCCGTCGCCGGGGCCGACCTGCCCTGCATCCCCGTGCTGGCCGCCTTCGACCACGAGGAGACCGGCAGCGAGTCCGACACCGGCGCCCTCGGCCCGCTCCTCGGCAACGTCCTGGAGCGCTCCGTCTTCGCCCGGGGCGGCAGCTACGAGGACCGCGCCCGCGCCTTCGCCGGCACCGTGTGCGCCTCCGCCGACACCGGCCACGCCGTCCACCCCAACTACGCGGAGAAGCACGACCCGACGCACCGCCCGATGCCCAACGGCGGCCCGATCCTCAAGGTCAACGTCAGCCAGCGCTACGCCACCGACGGCACCGGCCGCGGCATCTTCGCCGCCGCCTGCGAGCGGGCCGGGGTGCCCTGGCAGTCCTTCGTCTCCAACAACGCCATGCCCTGCGGCACCACCATCGGCCCCATCACCGCCGCCCGGCACGGCATCACGACCGTGGACGTCGGCGTGCCGATCCTCTCGATGCACTCCGCGCGCGAACTGTGCGGCGCGGACGACCCGTTCCTGCTGGCCGGCGCCCTGAAGGCGTTCCTGGAGGGCTGAGCCACGCCCCACCCGGTGAAGTCCGCCCACCGCGAGCGGACTTCACCGGCATCCGACGGTCATGAGATTCCCGCCCCCGGGTACACGAGTTCTACGAGTCCGTAGACCCAACCCAGTTCGGAGGCGGACATCATGGGCATCGGCGGTTGCATCGGCCTGATCGCGGTGGGGGCCATCCTCACCTTCGCGACCGACTGGCACATGGCCGGCGTCAATCTGGACCTGGTCGGCCTGATCATGATGGCGGTCGGCGTCATCGGCCTGGCCGCGTACATCAGCATCTTCAAGAAGCGCCGCGTCGTGGAGCCGATGCCGGTGATGGACGAACGAGCCCGCAACTACCCGCACGTGTGACGGACGTGCGGACGCGTCAGGCGTCCATCCCGGCGAGCACCAGGACGAGCCGGGTGTCCCCCTCGGCCGTCAGCCGGACGGGGACACCCCAGTCCTGCTGGTGCACATGGCAGGCCGGGAACTCGTTGTCCGGGTCGTCGTCGCACGACGCGGCCATCGCCGACACATGGAGCACCCCCTCGCCGACGTCCCCGTTCAGGACGACGTCGCGGAAGAGGTCCGTGCCCTTGCCGGCCCCCTCCAGCAGCAGCTCCGGAGGCGTCGCGCCGACCAGCAGCCGCGTCGACGGGCCGTAGCGCTCGTCGAGCTTCTGGCCGGCCGGGGCGGAGAACACCACGTCCAGCCGCAGCGGCCCCGGCGCCACGTCGGTCGCGGGCCGCTGCGTGCGGTGCGCCGCGCCCTCGACCCGCACCGCGTCCTCCGGCAGGCGCAGCCGCGTCAGCCGGTGCCGGGCGGACTCCACCACCACGATCTCCCCGCCGTCCAGCACCGCGCCCGACGGCTCCCGCAGGTCCGTGGCGAGCGTGCCGACCTCACCGGTCGCCGGGTCGAAGCGGCGCAGCGCGTGGTTGTACGTGTCGCTGACCGCGACCGACCCGTCCGGCAGGGCCGTCACCCCCAGCGGATGCTGCAGCAGCGCCTGCTCCGCGGCCCCGTCACGGTGACCGAAGTCGAACAGCCCCGTGCCGACGGCGGTGCGCACCACGTACCCCGCGCCGTCCCCGGCCCGCTCCACCCAGCGCAGCGCGCTGGTCTCGGAGTCCGCGACCCACAGCCGCTCCCCGGCGGCCGCCAGACCCGACGGTTGCGCGAACCACGCCTGATCCGCCGGCCCGTCGACCAGCCCCTCGTTGGTGGTTCCGGCCACCACGGCGACCGTCCCGTCCGCCGGGTCGTACGCCCACAGCTGGTGGACGCCCGCCATGGCGATCCACACCCTGCCGTCCCACCACGCCACGTCCCATGGCGACGACAGGTCGGTCCCGAGCGCCGGGCCCGAGGTCGCCGACCCCTGCCACCACTGCTTCCCGGTGCCGGCCACCGTCTCAAGAGCCCCGCTCGCCGGGTCGAACGTCCGCAGCCGGTGGCCCACGGTGTCCGCGACGACCACGGTGCCGTCCGGCAGCAGCGCGAGCCCCTGCGGCTCGTTGAAGTCCCCCGGGCCGCCGATCCGCCGTACGACGGTCTCCCCGTCCGGCTCCATCTCCACCAGCTGGTGCCGGGTCGAGTCCGACACCAGCAGGTTCCCCGACGGCAGCCGCAGCGCCTTCCCCGGGAACCGCAGGTCCGTCGCCACCGGCTCCGGCGCCACGTACGGCCCGTCCCCGCGGCGCAGCGTCCCCTTCGCCGCGTGCTCGGCCTCCAGCTCGGTGACCAGCACCTCCAGCGCGTGCGCGTGCCCCTCCCCGGAGTGCTGGGCGACGACGTACCCCTCCGGGTCGATCACGGTCAGCGTGGGCCACGCCCGCACGGCGTACTGCTTCCACGTCGTGAGCTCCGGATCGTCCAGCACCGGGTGGTGCACCCCGTACCGCTCCACGGCGTCGACGACGGACTCGTGCTCCGCCTCGTGCACGAACTTCGGCGAGTGCACGCCGACGATCACCACGGTGTCGCGGTGCTTCTCCTCCAGCTCACGCAGCTCGTCCAGGACGTGCAGGCAGTTGATGCAGCAGAAGGTCCAAAAATCTACCACCACTAGACGACCTCGGAGGTCCGCCAAGGTGAGGTTCTTCCCGCCGGTGTTGATCCAGCCGCCCTTGCCGACCAGCTCAGGGGCCCGGACGCGTACGCGCTTCGTCATTCGTCCAGCATCGCCGACCGCCACGTGAACGTGAAACGCCCCCACCTGAGGGCGGGGGCGTTCGCGTTCAAGTGGGCCCGTCAGGCGTCGTCGCCCGCCACGATCACGGCGCACCCACCGCACCAGTCCTGCGGGCGCCGGCGAGCGGTCCACGCGTCGCGGTGGGTCGGGTGGAAGTTGTGCTCACGTGGCACCGGTGGCGACCAGCTCCCGTACACGCCCTGCTTGTCGCAAACGGTCCAACCGGACGCCGGGACGACGTGCACAGCGGCGCCCTTGCCCATCGTTCGGTGCTGGCGCTTCGTGTTCATCGGTTCCCCTCCGCAGTCCACCGGCTCCGCTCTGTCGTGGTGCCGGGGTCGGTGATCAGACGCTGCTCCGAGCGATCTCCCGACGTCCCTCCGACCAAGCAAATCGCGGCCTATGTCGCCGCACTCTTGGAACAATGGCCCGATCTCACCGAGGATGAAGGCGACATATCGCCGTGGTCAACCGGTCCGCTTCCCGATGCGCTGGAGCATGGCGGAGGAGGCGTCCGCCCACGCGGCCGAGGTGGCTTCGTCGATGGGCATCAACTGTCACGACCCGCAGGCACGGTGCATCCGACCCTGGTGATCGCGCGGGATGCGCGGGCGAGCCGGCTGCGGGTCGGCCGGTACGGGTGCGGGCACTGCTGGCCGCTGAACGGGCGCACGGATCGAGGCCGGTGTCGTCCCGCCGGTACATCCGCCGTTGACGCGTCCTCGGGGCCGCTGTGGGTCGTGAGCGCGTGGACCCGCCACAGGACCAACGGGGCGATCGCCGACACGGCCACGACCACCGGCACGGACACCGGAAGCAGCCCAGATGCGATCACATGCGCGACCGTATTCACGGCGATGAGCGCAACGGCGACAGCGAATACATCGCGCTCGCCGGGCGAATGCGCGGAGGGCGTAGAGGTCCAGGGCCCGCCCGGTGGGTCGGCGGTGTCCCCTTGGCTGCCTTCTAGGCTGGCGCCATGGACAACGGGCTCGTTCACGAGGGAACCGCCTTCATCAACTTTCGACACTACGTGCCGGCTCCGAAGGAGCACGGGTTTCGGTGGGTCGACATCAAGCAGCTCCGCTTCTCTGCGAAGTCCCTGGCCGATAGAGAGCTGCTTGCCGCACTGATTGGGCATGAGCAGTTCCGGGACGACTATGCAGGTGGTGGAGTACTGCCGGATGGGCCCCGGCACGGTCCGTATTGGTTGCGGTTGATCACTCCCGACCTCTACGAGCCCGTGAGCCAGGAGAAGGCCGTACAGATCCTGTGGGAGTGGGTGGAGCCGCTCCGGGACTCGCCCACCAAGTTGGAGGCAGATCTGCAGCGGGAGGTGTTCGACCGCCTGACTGCAGCCGATGGCATCTACTACCTCAGCGAGCTCGGTGATGAGGCGATTCACGACTGGGGACGTGTGCACGAGTACTTCCACGAGTTCGTGCTCATCGACCGCTCGGCTGGGCAGATCACTCTCGTCGTCGCGGCCGACGACTGAGCCAAGCACCCGGGCATCCGCTACGGCAGCGGCGACGAGGTGCTCACGCCGTGTGCGGGGGCAGTCAAGGCCAACCGCCCCAACGCGATCGGTTATGGACGCCACACCAGCGGGACGCGGGCGAGCCGGCTTGTCGTCGGCCTCGACCTCGCCGATCACCCATCGGTTCCGGGCCATGCCCGACGCCGTGAGCCCCAGCGACTCGCCGACCTGCTTCACCTGCGCCCACAGCATCGAGGACGACTGCGGTTGCTCGGCGCGAGCCAGGACGCGGACGTACGACGCGACCTCCCACTCAAGCCGGGCCGCGTCCCACGCGACGGCCTGGGTTCCCACAGGTCGAGCCCACGGTCGGACAGGGTGATGAGCGGGAACTCGGGTCTACGTCACTCTTCGCCATATCCGTGTCCGTTCCGCGCCGCCCGGCGGGCCGCCCCGTCCGGCGCATCCCCGCGTTCACTGCTGGGCGTGTAAACGACGCGGGCGGCGCCCCGGGGTCCATCCGCCCGAGACACCGCCCGTCCGCCGTCAGCGGTGGCGCTATTCGCTGCTCCCCGCCCACACGATCCGGACGCGGTCTTCAGCGACGAACCGCGCACCGTGTCGGCCCTTGGTGACCTCGACGCGGTCGATGGCAAGCTTCAGCAGCTCGCGCCGCTCCAGCACCTCGGCGGCTTCCCACGCCTCCGCCAGCAACTCGCCGTCGAGGAGAGGGGAAATGTCGGCCTCCGGCGTCGGCAGCTTGGCGAGGTCGTACCGCAGCCCGTCGATGCGACCACGCAGCCGGTCAGCGAGCCGGCTGTACCGCTCGATCGCTTCGGCGCCAGTGAACTCGCCGCGAACGTAGCGCGCGTCTTCCAGGTCGCCCATGCGTGCTTCGGCGTCGGCAAGTTCGGCGGTTATCGCGTCTCGCTGCGCGAACAGTGCCGGGTCGGCCTTGTGTATCCATCGATCCGCGACGGCGTCCAGCAGCGGGTCTCCCAGCTCCAACATCGGCAGCCGAGCGAGGAACTGGAAGGTCACGTACTCGTCGACACGGATCGCCATCGCTGACGCACCGGGGCATGTGTTGCCTTGCAGCGCGCCGAGGCACCGGTACGAGTTCCCCGAGATAGCCATGGCCTTGCCACAGCCGTCGTGCGCGCAGCGAGCGATGGACGTCAGCAGAGCTGTACCGATCGGCTTCGGGTGTCGGCGACCGGCGTACTGGAACGTACGCGACTCCAGCTGAGCGATGATCTTCTCCCGTTCGGCGACCGTGATGATGCCTTCGCCGACCTCGACGACGTCGCCGGTGTCGGGGTGCCGGTACGGGACGACCTTGGACGTGTAGCGGCCGGTCTCTTTGTTCTTGATCGTCTCCGGCATGAGCCCGGCGAACGCGGGCGATCGCAGCAGATGCATGACCGTAGCCGCGTTCCACTGGCCACCACGCGGGGACAAGATTTCGTGCTCGTTGAGCAGTCGGGCGATCTTCGCCATGGGCTTGCCGTCGAGGGCTTCGTCGGCGATGAGCCGGGCGTAGACGGCGTCCTCGGGGTCGTGGACAAGCTTCTTGGTGGCGGGTTCGATCAGGAGGCCGAACGGCGGCTGTCCGCCGACCCACTGCCCGCGTGCACGGAGGTACTGCTTGGCGTGACCGACGCGAGTGCCGAGATTCTTCGACTCCGTGTATGCGAGCTCGGACAGCATCGCGATGACGAGCCGGGCGCTGTCATTAGAGGTGTCCATCCCATCCATGACGGACACGAGGCGGCCCTTGGCGGCGGTGATGGCTTCGAGGGCGTTGCCGACCTCAGCCATGCCTTTGCGCGAGAGTCGGTCGAGCTTCCAAACGATCAGCGTTCCGACGACGCCGGAGGTCACGGCGGCTAGGGCGGCTTCGAACCCCCTGCGCTCGACCTTCTTGTAGCCGGACACGCCCCGGTCGATGTGGACCTTGCGGACTTCGAGGCCGTTCCGTACGGCCCAAGCTCGGCAGTCGGCCTCCTGGCGCTCGATGGCCGTCTTCCCGTCCCGGTCGAGCGAGAGCCGGAGGTAGAGGTCGGCCAACGTGTGATGGTGCATTCGGACATCCTAGGATCGTTACTCCCTTATGGACGCCCAGAAGTCGAGAATGACGCATGTGCCCCGCAGGTCGACAACGGTGAGGTCCTGACCGCCGGTGTTGATCCAGCCGCCGTTGCCGACGAGCTCGGGGGCGCGGACGCGGGCACGAACCACGACGGCTGCCCGGACCTCGCGGCCGGTGTGCCCGGGGAGATATTCGGCACCGTCACGCGCGCGGGCGCCGTGCACGTCCTGCCCGGCGGCACGAAGGGCATCACCGCGGCCTCCGCCCGGTTGATCCCGCTGCGGGCCGCGTTCCCGCAGTAGCCGGGCCGGGGTCCGGCTCGACGGCGGAAGGGCCCGGGCAGCCGCTTGCCCGGGCCCTCCCGTCCGCCGGCGCCGCCGGAGCTCAGGGGCGCAGGTCGCTCACGGCGTCCGTGGTGGCGACGAGGCCGGAGTGGATGGTGGGGGCGAGGCTGGAACTGGCGAGGCAGAAGCCGAGGAGGACGCACAGGACCGCGTGGGAGACCTTCAGCGACTTCGCCCTGAGCAGGATGAGCGTGATCACGATCAGGAGCAGGACCACGGAGATGGATACCGCCATGGCCGTATGACGTCACAGATCGCCGCCCGGGTGGGGGCGACACGCGCGGGAAGGGCCCGGACGCACAAATGTCCGGGCCCTTCCCTTCGTCGTGTCCGGGCGGCTCAGGCCCAGGTGATCAGGCGCTTCGGGTACTCCAGGACCGCCGCGACGTCGGCGAGGAACCTGGAGCCGAGCTCGCCGTCGACCAGGCGGTGGTCGAAGGAGAGCGCGAGCGTGGTGACCTGGCGGGGCTTGACCTTGCCCTTGTGGACCCAGGGCATCTCCTTGACCGCGCCGAAGGCGAGGATCGCGGACTCCCCGGGGTTGAGGATGGGCGTGCCCGTGTCGACGCCGAAGACGCCGACGTTGGTGATGGTGACCGTGCCGCCCTGCATGTCGGCCGGCGAGGTCTTGCCCTCACGGGCCGTGGCGACGAGGTCACCGAGGGCGGACGCCAGTTCGGGCAGGGTCTTGGCCTGGGCGTCCTTGATGTTGGGGACGATCAGCCCGCGCGGGGTCGCGGCGGCGATGCCCAGGTTGACGTAGCCCTTGTGGACGATCTCCTGGTTGGCCTCGTCCCAGGCGGCGTTGATCTCCGGGTTGCGGCGGACCGCGACCAGCAGCGCCTTGGCGACCAGCAGCAGCGGGCTGACCTTGAGCCCGGCGAAGGCCGGGTCGGTCTTCAGCTCCTGGACGAGCCGCATGGTCCGGGTGATGTCGAAGGTGACGAACTCGGTCACGTGCGGCGCGGTGAAGGCGCTGGCGACCATGGCCGCGGCCGTGGCCTTGCGAACGCCCTTGATCGGGACGCGGGTCTCCCGCGCACCGGCCGCGAGGGCCGGGGCGGTCGGAGCCGGTACCGCCTGCGCGGCGGCGGGCACCTGCGCGGGGGTGGCCGGCGCGGCGGCGGGGGCCACCGCCCTCTGGACGTCCTCGCGGGTGATCGTGCCCTGCGGCCCGGTCGGGGCGACCGCGGCCAGGTCCACGCCCAGGTCCTTGGCGAGCTTGCGCACCGGCGGCTTGGCCAGCGGGCGCACCTCGGCGGGGGCGAAGGCGGCGGGGGCCGCCGGGGCCGGGGCCACAGCGGCCGGGGCGTGGCCGTTCAGCTCGCCCTGGACGGCCTGCAGGGCACCGGTCTGCGCCGGTACGGCGGCCTGCTTGCGGGGCCGGCGCTTGGTCGACGAGGCGGCGACGCCGTAACCGACCAGCACGGGCTGCCGCTTCTGCTCCGGCTCCGCGGCGGGGGCCGCGGCGGCCGGCTCCGGGGCGGCCTCGGCGGCCGCTTCGCCGGCGTCGCCCTCACCGGTGTCGACGGTGATGATCACGGTGCCGACGTCGACGGTCTCGCCCTCGGGGAAGCGCAGTTCGTGCACCACCCCGTCGAACGGGATCGGAAGCTCGACCGCGGCCTTGGCGGTCTCCACCTCGCAGACCACCTGGCCGTCGGTGACGGTGTCGCCGGGCTTGACGTACCACTTGAGGATCTCGGCCTCGGTGAGTCCCTCGCCGACGTCCGGCATCTTGAACTCACGGAAGCGCTGCGGTGCTGCCACTGTCGTCACAACCCTCTCCTCAGAACGCCAGCGAGCGGTCGACGGCGTCCAGCACCCGGTCCAGGCCGGGCAGGTACTCCTCCTCCACCCGGGCCGGCGGGTACGGGGCGTGGAAGCCGCCGACCCGCAGCACGGGCGCCTCGAGGTGGTAGAAGCACCGCTCGGTGATGCGGGCCGCGATCTCCGCGCCCATGCCGAGCTGCACCGGCGCCTCGTGCACGACGACCAGGCGGCGGGTCTTCTCCACCGACGCCTGGACGGCGTCGAAGTCCAGCGGGGACAGCGACCGCAGGTCCACGACCTCCAGGCTACGGCCCTCCTCGGCGGCCGCGGCGGCCGCCTCCAGGCAGACCTTCACCATGGGGCCGTACGCGGCCAGGGTGAGGTCGGTGCCCTCCAGGGCCGTGCGGGCCTTGTGGAGCGGGGCGGGGATGCCCTCGGTGTCGACCTCGCCCTTGTCCCAGTAGCGGCGCTTGGGCTCGAGGAAGATCACCGGGTCGTCGGAGTCGATCGCCTGCTGCAGCATCCAGTAGGCGTCCTGCGGGGTCGACGGGGAGACGACCTTGAGTCCTGCGGTGTGCGCGAAGTACGCCTCGGGCGACTCGCTGTGGTGCTCGACGGCGCCGATGCCGCCGCCGTAGGGGATGCGGATGACGACCGGGAGCTTGATCTTGCCCAGGGCGCGCGCGTGCATCTTGGCGAGCTGGGTGACGATCTGGTCGTACGCGGGGAAGACGAAGCCGTCGAACTGGATCTCCACGACGGGCCGGTAGCCGCGCAGGGCCAGGCCGATCGCGGTGCCGACGATGCCGGACTCCGCGAGCGGGGTGTCGATCACCCGCTGCTCGCCGAAGTCCTTGTGCAGGCCGTCGGTGATCCGGAAGACGCCGCCGAGCTTGCCGATGTCCTCACCCATGAGGACGACCTTGGGGTCGGTCTCCAGGGACTTGCGCAGCGCCTCGTTGAGGGCCTTGGCGATGGTCATCGTTGCCATGGTCAGTGGCCCTCCGTGCTGTCCGTGAACGACGCCTGGTACTCGGCGAACTGGGCGCGCTCCTCGTCGACGAGCGCGTGCCCGTCGGCGTAGATGTTCTCGAAGATCGACATCGGGTCGGGGTCGGGCATGGCGCGCACGGCCTCGCGGACCCGCTTGCCGAGCGTCTCGCTCTCCGCCTCGACGCCGGCGAAGAAGGCCTCGTCGGCGATGCCGTCCTTCTCCAGGTAGGTGCGCAGCCGCAGGATCGGGTCCTTGTGCTCCCACTGCTCGCGCTCCTCGTCGAGGCGGTAGCGGGTGGGGTCGTCGGACGTGGTGTGGGCGCCCATGCGGTAGGTGAAGGCCTCGACGAGCATCGGGCCCTGGCCGGAGCGGGCGTGCTCCAGGGCGGCGCGGGTGACCGCGAGGACCGCGAGGACGTCGTTGCCGTCGACCCGCACGCCGGGGAAGCCGAAGCCGGCGGCGCGCTGGTAGATCGGGACGCGGCTCTGCTTCTCGGTGGGCTCGGAGATCGCCCACTGGTTGTTCTGGCAGAAGAAGACCACGGGAGCGTTGTAGACGGCGGCGAAGGTGAAGGCCTCCGCGACGTCGCCCTGGCTGGAGGCACCGTCGCCGAAGTAGGCGATGACGGCCGAGTCCGCGCCGTCCTTGCTGATGCCCATGGCGTAGCCGGTCGCGTGCAGCGTCTGGGAGCCGATCACGATCGTGTACAGCTGGAAGTTGTTCTCGTTCGGGTCCCAGCCGCCGTGGTTCACCCCGCGGAACATCCCGAGCAGGTTGACCGGGTCCACTCCGCGGCACCAGGCGACGCCGTGCTCGCGGTAGGTGGGGAAGACGTAGTCGTCCGGCCTGGTGGCCCGACCCGAGCCGATCTGTGCGGCCTCCTGGCCCAGCAGCGACGCCCACAGACCCAGCTCACCCTGCCGCTGCAGGGAGGTCGCCTCCGCGTCGAAGCGGCGGGTCAGGACCATGTCCCGGTACAGACCGCGCAGCTCTTCGGGGCTCAGGTCGATGGAGTACTCACTGTGCTGGACGCGCTCGCCCTCGGGGGTCAGGAGCTGTACCAGCTCCGGCTCGCCCTCACGGCGCTTCGCTCCACCGCGCGTGCCCGTACGGGGCGTACGGGGCTTCGCGGCAGTGCTTTTCACGCTCACGCTTGCTCCTCCGTCTGTCCGGCCCCCGGGATCCGCCGGCGGCCAGTGCGGCTCCTGCCCGACTCGTCGCGGCGCACGGGGTGTGTGCGGCACGGCCGAGCCGGGAGTGTTGGTGGACCCGGCGGGAGGCCCTGCGAAGTGAACGTTACCCACACCTTCCGCTTTCGCGCGAAGGGTGTTCTACCTGCGGTTTTGTTTGGATTTCCTAGTAAATGGGCGTTCTCGCAGGCCACCGGGACAACGGCACGGTATCCCGAGGATCGATTCTTCGTAAGAGGTCGGCGCGGGTCGCGTGTGCAACGCTGAACTTGTGACCGAAAAGTCGGGTATCACGGTTTTCCTACTGGACGACCATGAAGTCGTCCGGCGCGGGGTGCACGAGCTCCTCGCCGCCGAGGACGGGATCGAGGTCGTCGGCGAGGCCGGCACGGCCGCCGAGGCGCTGGCCCGGATCCCCGCCGTGCGCCCCGACGTGGCGGTGCTGGACGTCCGGCTGCCGGACGGCAGCGGGGTCGAGGTGTGCCGGGAGATCCGCTCCTCCCAGCCGGGGGTCGCGTGCCTGATGCTCACCTCCTACGCGGACGACGAGGCCCTCTTCGACGCGATCATGGCGGGCGCGTCGGGCTACGTGCTCAAGGACATCCGCGCCAGCGACCTGGTCGGCGCCGTACGGGACGTCGCACGGGGCCGGTCGCTGCTGGACCCGGTCGCCACCGCGCGCGTCCTGGAGCGGCTGCGCGGCGGCGGGGAACGCCAGGAGGGCCGCCTCGCCGATCTGACCGACCAGGAGAAGCGGATCCTCGACCTCATCGGCGAGGGCCTCACCAACCGGCAGATCGGCGACCGGCTGCACCTCGCCGAGAAGACGGTCAAGAACTACGTCTCCTCCCTGCTCGCCAAGCTCGGGATGCAGCGGCGCACCCAGGCCGCCGCCTACGTCGCGCGGCTGCGCAGCGGCGGCTCCGCGGGAACGGACACGGGAGCGGGCCCCGGGCCGTCCGGATCCTGACCGCCCCGGCCCGTCGAGGCGACCCACGTACCAGTCCGTATGCCGGAGGCGGAGTGCGTCCGCATGCCGGACGCGGACTGCCGGCGCATACGGCTTGTATCTATGATGTGCGCATCATGACCCGAAGCCCCGTCGCGACCGCCGGCACCACCGCCGAGCCGGCCGTCAAGCAGCCGCCCGCCGCCGAGCGGGTCTACACCCATGTCAAGCAGGCGGTGCTCGACCGCCGCTACGAGGGCGGCACCCTCCTGAGCGAGGGCGAGCTGGCCGAGGCGGTGGGCGTCTCGCGCACCCCCGTCCGCGAGGCCCTGCTGCGCCTGGAGGCCGAGGGCCTGCTGAAGCTCTACCCGAAGAAGGGCGCCCTGGTGCTGCCGGTCTCCGCGCAGGAGATCGCCGACGTCGTGGAGACCCGGCTGCTCGTGGAGCGCCACGCGGTGACGAAGGTGGTGCCCGCCCCGGAGCGGCTGCTGACCCGCCTGGAGGAGCTGCTGGACGAGCAGCGCGGCCACGCCGCCACCGGCGACCTGGCCGCCTTCGCGGCGGCCGACCGCTGCTTCCACGCCGAGATCGTGCGCGCCGCCGGCAATCGCATCCTCTCCCAGCTGTACGACCAGCTGAGGGACCGTCAACTGCGGATGGGCGTGGCCACGATGCACGCCGAGCCGGGCCGCATCGCCAAGAACGTCGCCGAACACACCGAGATCCTCGCGGCGTTGCGCGCGGGGGACAGCGCCTCGGCGGCCATGCTGGTCGAGCGGCACGTCAGCTGGGTGAGCCACCTGGCCCGGGGGGAGTAATGGCAACGAGCGGCACCACCGTCGGTGAACCGCCCGGCGGCACCAGGGCGGTCGCCGTCTGGAGCATCGGCACCCTCGTCTACACGGTCGCGGTCGTGCACCGCACCAGCCTCGGCGTCGCCGGCATCGACGCCGCGGAGCGCTTCCACATCGGCGCCTCGGCGCTGTCCACCTTCTCGATCCTGCAGGTGCTGGTCTACGCGGGCATGCAGATACCCGTGGGCCTGATGGTCGACCGCCTCGGCACCAAGAGGGTGCTGAGCATCGGCATCGTCCTGTTCACCGCGGGCCAGCTCGGCTTCGCCCTCTCCCACGCGTACGGCCCCGCCCTGGCCGCCCGCGCGGTGCTGGGCTGCGGCGACGCCATGACCTTCGTGAGCGTGCTGCGGCTGGGCTCGCGCTGGTTCCCGGCCCGCCGCGGGCCGATGATCGCGCAGGGCGCCGCGCTGTTCGGCGTGGCGGGCAACCTGCTGAGCACCGTGCTGCTCGCGCGGCTGCTGCACTCCGCGGGCTGGACCTCGACCTTCGTGGGCACGGCGCTGGGCGGCGCGCTCGTCCTCGTCCTCGTGCTGGCCTTCATGAAGGACCACCCCGAGGGCTTCGAGCCGGCGCCCCCCGAGCACCCGGGGCGCGGTTACGTGAAGCGGCAGATCGCCGCCGCCTGGCGGGAGCCCGGCACCCGGCTGGGGATGTGGACGCACTTCACCACCCAGTTCTCCGGGATGGTCTTCCTGCTGCTGTGGGGGCTGCCGTACCTGGTGGAGGACCAGGGGCTGTCCCGCGAGACCGCGGGCACCCTGCTGACGGTGGTCGTGATCGCCAACATGGTCTTCGGGATGCTCTTCGGCCAGATCATCGGCCGCCACCACGGCGCCCGGATGCCGCTCACCCTGGGCGTCGTCGGGGCGACCGCGGTGATGTGGGCGGTGGTCCTGGTCTGGCCCGCGGACCACGCGCCGCTGTGGCTGCTCGTGCTGCTCTGCGTCGTGCTGGGCACCTGCGGGCCGGCGTCGATGATCGGCTTCGACTTCGCCCGCCCGGCGAACCCTCCCGAGCGCTTCGGCACCGCCTCCGGCATCGTCAACATCGGCGGCTTCACCGCCTCGATGGCCGCGCTGCTGGCCATCGGCGTGCTGCTGGACGCGAGCGGCGACGACTACCGGGTGGCCTGGAGCAGCGTCTTCGTCCTCCAGGCCCTGGGCCTGAGCCAGATCCTGCGGCTGCGCGGCCGGGCCGCGCGGCTGGAGCGGCAGCGCATCGCCGTCAGCCGCGTCGAGAGCGTCCACGTCCCCGCCGGGACATGAACGCTCCCCCCGGCGTCACTGCGTGACGGCGATGTTCGCCAGGATCGCGTCGGCCAGCGACCGGTCGCCCTCGGTCTTCAGCCGGTCCTCCACGGCGGCCGCGCGCGTACGGCCGCAGGTCAGCCGGACGAAGGTCTCCCAGTCCAGGGTCAGCGTGACCGCGGGACCGAGCGAGACGCTGCCGTCGATCGAGCCGTGGCCCTCGGTGTCGACCCGGACCGTCCGCATGAACTCCAGCTCACCGTGGACGTCGAACACCACGGCGGAGCCCGCCGGGGCGCCCGCGCGCTCGGCGACCACCTTCGGCAGCTCGGCGAGGATGTGGTCCCGGGCGACGACCGCGCCCGGCGAGTCGAGGTTGCCGGGCTCGCCCAGCGCCCGGCGCAGGTCCTGCTCGTGCACCCACACGTCGAAGACCCGCCACTTCAGCAGCTCCTCGAGGGTCGTCTCCCTGCCCATGGGACCGCGGACGGTGTCCTGCGCGCCACGGGTCTCGTTCCGCAGCTGCCGGGAGCGGCGGATGATGGTGTAGTCGAGTTCGCCGACGACCTCCGGCGCGGTGTGGTGCCGCCGCTTGTCGACCGGCACCTCCACGTAACGGGCGTGCTCCGTGGCCATGTGCCGCAGGTCGCTGGGGAGCGTGTGGATCGGCCGGGGATCGCCGAGCAGCTCGCACTCGAACCCGATCACATGCGACACGACGTCGCGCACGGACCAGTACGGGCACTCGGTCGGCCGGTTCCAGGCGCCCGCCGGTACGGGACGGACCAACTCGGCTATGGATTCTATGGAGTGGGTCCAGGCGTCGATGTACGGCTGGATCTGGCTGTGGACGGTGCCGGTCACGGGACCCCTCGACGGTCGGAGCGCGGTCGTGGTGTGCGCCTTAAATTACGCTGCGCAGTGACACCACGGGAGTGCTTTCGTGTGACGATCGTAGGCCCGCAAGAACGTGCCGAACTCATGGGCGGTGGTAGTGTGCGCGTTTCCCTGCTCCAGATCGACGTCGACCCGGGCGAAGCGGTGGACGCCCGGCGCGAACGGGTCGCCTCGCTCGTCCGCGGACAGGCCGGGTCGGACCTGGTCGTCCTGCCCGAACTGTGGCCCGTCGGCGCCTTCGCCGCCGATCTTTTCCAGCCAGAGGCCGAGCCGCTGCGGGGTCCCACCGCCGAGGTCATGAGCGCCGCGGCGCTCGACGCGGGCGTCTGGCTGCACGCGGGGTCGATCGTCGAGCGCGCCCCCGACGGCGCGCTGTACAACACCTCGCTGCTCTTCTCCCCCGACGGCGAACTGCGCGCGACCTACCGCAAGATCCACCGCTTCGGCTTCGACCGGGGCGAGGCCGTGCTCATGAGCGCCGGCGACCGCATCGTCACCGGCGACGTCCAGGGCGTCACCGTGGGCCTGGCCACCTGCTACGACCTGCGCTTCCCCGAGCAGTTCCGGCTGCTCGTCGACGCGGGTGCCACCGTCCTGCTCGTCCCGGCCGGCTGGCCCGCCCGGCGCCGCGAGCACTGGACGCTGCTGGCCCGCGCCCGCGCGATCGAGTCGCAGGCCTATGTGCTGGCCTGCGGTACCGCGGGCACCCACGCCGGGGTGGAGCTGGCCGGGCACAGCGTCGTCGTCGACCCCTGGGGCGCCGTCCTCGCCGAGGCCGGACCGGGGGAGGAGGTCCTCACCGCCGACCTCGACCCGGGCCTGGTGGCGAAGACCCGGGCGGACTTCCCGGTGCTGCGCGACCGCGTGCTGGGCCTGCCGGTGCCGGATTCAACCGGTTGAGGCGGTATGGCCCCATCAGGGACCATCGGCCCCGGAGGTGGGGGCGGAGTGCTCTGCGCCTCCGGGGGGCCGGACCGGCAAGGTGGTTCCCATGGAATTCGAGGGGCGCGCTGCGCTGGCGCTGCTGGGAAGGGTTCGGTACGGGCGGCTGGCGCTGACGCGGGGGGCCCTGCCGTACATCGCCGTGGCCCGGCACGTCGTCACCGACGACTCCGTGCTGATCCGCACCGACCGCTCATGGGGTGTGGACGGCACGGTCGTGGCCTACCAGGCGGACGACCTCGAAGCGGGCTGGGCGGTGCAGTTCCTCGGGACGGCGCGCGCTTTCCACCCGTCGACGGCACAACAGGCGCTCTTCGGCACAGATCGTCAAAACGATACAAGCCGGGAGCCGGGCCATGTGTACGTACGGCTCGACCCGCGAGTCCACCACCGGAATGATCTAGCATCTGCCTGGTGATCGGGAGTTCGGCGACGGCGCCGCCCTCCGCCGGGACACTGGACACCCTGCTGCGCCGATACACGGACGCCGGCGCCCCGCTGTCCTGCGAACCCGTTGCCCAGGGCCTACTGAACCGGGGATTCCGGCTGGCCACCACCCGCGGCCGCTACTTCCTCAAGCTGTACGTCGACAGCGCCACCTCCGACTCCGCCGTCATCGCCCGGCAGCACCGGGCGACCCAGCGGCTCGACGAGGTGGGCCTGCCCGTCGCGCCGCCGGTGCCGGACGCCGACGGGCGCACCGTCGCCGTGGTCGGCGGCCGCCGCTTCGCGCTCTACCCGTGGGTGGAGGGACGGCACCGCGAGGGCGGCGAGCTCACCACCGCCGACTCCCGCCGCCTCGGCGCGCTGCTCGGTCTCGTCCACACCACCCTGGCCCAGGTGCAGCCCGCCCCCGAACCGGGCCGGCACGCCAGCGCCGACCCCGAACTGACCTACGCGCTGATCGCCGCACTGCTGCGCCGGGTGCGCGTCCGCGCCCCGCGCGAGACCTTCGACGAACTGGCCGAGCACCGGCTGCTGGAGCGCCGCGCCCTGCTGGAACGTCACGCCCACCGCCGCCCGCCCGACGCCGCCGGCCCGGTGTCCGGCTGGGTGCACGGCGACTTCCACCCGCTCAACCTGCTCTACCGCGAGGACGAACCCGTCGCCATCGTCGACTGGGACCGGCTCGGCGTGCGGCCGCGCGCCGAGGAGGCGGTACGGGCCGCGGTGATCTTCTTCGTGCAGCCCGGCGGCGCCCTGGACCTCGACAAGATCCGCGCGTACGCAGGGGCCTACCGCGGCGCCGCGGGCGTGGCGGAGGACGAACTGGCCGCGGCCGTGCACCGGGTGTGGTGGGAGCGGCTCAACGACTTCTGGATGCTGCGCTGGCGCTACGTCCTCGACGACCGCAGGACCGACCCCCTCTTCCCGGCCTCGTCCGCCCTGGTCGTCTGGTGGACCGCGGCGTACGAGGCCGTGCTGGAGGCCTTCACGGGCTGACCCCGAGGTCAGCGGGCCGGCCGGTCGCCCGTGACACCGCCGTCCGCGCCCTCGGTGCCGGCCGTGCCGCCGCTCGCGGACTCGGTCGGCGTCGGCTCGGTCGGCGTCGGCGTGGGCGGTGCGGAGCTGGCCGGGGCGCTCGGCTCCTTGGTCGGCGCCTCGGAGGTGGCGGGCGCCTCGGAGGTCGGCCGCGTGTAGGAGGGGGTCGAGTTGTACGACGGCTTCTCCGTGACGCCGCCGGTGCTTTCCTGCGTGTCCTGCGTGGAGTCGTCCCGGGTCGGCTGCGACGTCGGCTTCTCCGGCTGCGACTGCGTCGGCGTCACCTTCTCCGCCGGGGGCTCCTTGTCACCGGTCTTGGAGACGGCGAAGTAGATGCCGAGCGCCACCGCGAGCACCGCCGCGATCACGAACAGCGCGGGCTTGACCCAGCGCCCGCCGCCGTGCGGGGGCATCGCGCCGTTGTAGCCGTGGTCGCCGCCGTCACCGCCGGGCGGCCCGAGCAGCAGCGGCGGCTGCAACTCCGCGGTGTTGTGCGGGTTCTGCTGCCCGTACTGCGGGGGGACGCCCATCGGCGCGGTCGGGGCGGCGTTCGGCGCGGGCACGTAACCGGTGTTCCAGGTGCCGGTGTGGCCACCGCGCTCGCTGAGCATGCCCAGCGCGTACTGGACGACGCCGCGCATCTCCTCGGCGGTCTGGAAACGGTCGTCCGGGTGCTTGGCGAGGGCGTGCAGCACCAGCCCGTCCAGCTCCGGCGGCACCCGGTCGCTGAGCTGGGAGGGCGGCCGCGGCTCGTCCTGGACGTGCTGGTAGACCACCGACAGCGGGGTCTCGCCGGTGAACGGCGGCCGCAGCGCGAGGAGTTCGTAGAGCAGGCAGCCCGTCGCGTACAGGTCGGAGCGCGCGTCCACCGTCTTGCCGAGCGCCTGCTCCGGCGACAGGTACTGCGGGGTGCCCATGACCATGCCGGTCTGCGTCATCGTGGTCGAGGCGCCGTGCAGCGCCCGCGCGATGCCGAAGTCCATCACCTTCACCGCGCCGGTGTTGGTGATGATCACGTTCGCCGGCTTGATGTCCCGGTGGACGATGCCGTGCGCATGGCTGTAGGCCAGCGCCTCCAGCACGCCCGAGACGATGATGAGCGCCTGGTCGACCGGCGGCGGCTGGTCGGAACCCAGCAGCAGGTCGCGGATCGTGCGGCCCTCGACGAGCTCCATCACGATGTACGGCACGGTGCCGCCCGGCGTGACGTCCTCGCCCGAGTCGTACACCGCCACCACCGCATGGTGGTTGAGCCCGGCGACCGACTGCGCCTCGCGTGTGAAGCGGGCCTTGGACACCGGGTCCTCGGCGAGATCGGAACGGAGCAGCTTGACGGCCACCGTCCGCCCCAGGCGCACGTCCTCCGCAGCGAAGACCTCGGCCATGCCGCCGCGTCCGAGACGCCCGGTCAGCCGGTAGCGGCCGTCGCCCACCAGGCCCGCGGCCCCCCACAGCTCGGGCGAGTCGGGCACGCCCCGGCCGTCGGCAGAGGGCTCGTCAGGGCCCCCGGCGGCTGTCGTCTGTGCCATCAGTCCTCGCCGTCGATCGTCGCCGTACAGGGTCCTCCAGCGCACCACGCTACCGCGTTCCGTGACGGACGCGCTCCCGTGCCACCCGTGCCCCCGATGAAGGGATTCATACGCATCCGGTGACGAACAGGTCAACGAACTTGACCTGTCCAGGCCGTCCGGCAGACTGGGCTGGCAGGATCGGGACAACTGTCTTGTGCGTACGCGCGGTGCGCCCAGGGGGAACGTCAAGGGGACGGGTACGGATGAGCGGGGACGGCACGCGGGGCACTCATTCGGGGCGCTCGGTCGGTAACGGTCGCTACGTACTCCGCGACCTGCTGGGACAGGGTGGCATGGCCGCCGTGCACCTGGCACACGACACAGTGCTGGACCGTCCGGTGGCCGTCAAGACGCTGCACACGGACCTCGGCCGGGAGCAGTCGTTCCGCGAGCGGTTCCGGCGCGAGGCGCAGGCCGTCGCCAAGCTCAACCACACCAACATCGTCTCGGTCTTCGACTCCGGCGAGGACACCGTCGACGGCGCGCTCGTGCCGTACATCGTCATGGAGTACGTCGAGGGCAAGCCGCTGCGCGACGTGCTGGACGAGGACATCGCCCAGTTCGGCGCCATGCCCACCGAGAAGGCCCTGAAGATCACCGCGGACGTGCTCGCGGCGCTCTCCGAGAGTCACAGCATGGGCCTGGTCCACCGGGACATCAAGCCGGGCAATGTGATGCTCACCAAGCGCGGCGTGGTGAAGGTGATGGACTTCGGCATCGCCCGCGCGATGCAGTCCGGCGTCTCGTCGATGACGCAGACCGGCATGGTCGTCGGCACCCCGCAGTACCTCTCGCCGGAACAGGCGCTGGGACGCGGCGTGGACGAGCGCTCCGACCTGTACTCGGTGGGCTGCCTGCTCTTCGAGCTGCTCACCGGGCGGCTGCCCTTCGACGGCGACTCCCCGCTGTCCATCGCCTACCAGCACGTGCAGGAGGTCCCGCCGGCCCCGTCGGCGCTCAACCGGGCGGTGCAGCCGGGCGTCGACGCGCTCGTCGCCCGGGCCCTGAGGAAGAACCCCGCCGAGCGCTTCCCCACCGCCGACGCCATGCGCGACGAGGCGGAGCGGGTCGCGGCGCCGGGCCGCGGCGCGGCGACCACACCGCTGATCATCGGCGGCGGGCCGCGCCCGCGCGGCCGCGGCGAGGAGGTCTCCTCCGCGGTCTTCCCGCCGGTGCAGGGGGACCTGCGGACCCCGCCGCCGCACGTGCAGACCCCGTACCAGGCCCCGGCCCCGGCTCCGTACCCGCAGCCGCAGCCGCGGCAGCAGCCCCCGCAGCGCTGGGGCACCGGCGGTCAGGGAGCCGGCGCCCACACCCCGCCGCCCAACCCCGCCTACGGCTACCCGCAGAACGCGCACGCGCCCCACCAGGCGCACCCGCAGGCCGCGCAGCAGCACGCCACCCCGCCCTACACGATGCGCCCGGGCACCCCGGCGGGCGGCGGTCGCAGGGGCGGCGGCGTCTCGACGGCGGTCGTCGCCATCGGTGCCACGGTCGCCGTGATCGCGGTGGTCGCGGTGGTCATCATCGCGATGGCGATGGGCGAGCAGGGCGAGAAGGGCGACACCGGCGGTACCGGCGGCACTCCCACCTACGACTCGCGGCCCGGCGCCTCCGCCACCGCGACCGCCACCGACCGCCGCGAGTCCCCCTCGCGACCGGCGGACGAGGAGCCCGCGCCGGGCGTCAGCCAGGCCGACCAGACCCGCACCATCGACGCCTCGCGCTGCACCGAGGCCACCAAGAGCTACCTGGGCGACGACCCGGACGCCGTGGTGATGCCGGACTTCTTCACCAAGTACGTCGACTCGGTCAAGTCCTGCATGGACGCCGCTGGTTGGGACTACGAGATCAAGTACCGCAACGAGCAGATCTACGGGAAGGGCGCGGTCGTCGACCAGAAGCCCAAGACCTACGGCGCGTTCAAGCCCGAGAAGGACAAGATCACCATCTGGGTCTCCACCGGCCAGGGCGGCTGACCCCCCGGCGTCCCGCGGACGCCCCCACGGCAACGACGGACGGCGGGTGACCCCATGGGTCCCCGCCGTCTGTACCTACGCGTACGTACCGTCCTGGTGCCGCCGGCTCACAGATACGGGCCGGTGCGCGCCCCGCCCGGGGCGTTCCCCTCCTCGTCGCCCTCGTGGCCCACACCGGGCGGCAGCGCGCGGCGCATCTGCTCCAACTGAGCGCGGGCGGCCATCTGCTGGGCGAACAGGGCGGTCTGGATGCCGTGGAAGAGGCCCTCGAGCCATCCCACCAACTGCGCCTGGGCGATCCGCAGCTCGGCGTCGCTCGGCACGCCGTCCTCGGCGAAGGGCAGCGAGAGCCGCTCCAACTCCTCGACGAGCTCGGGGGCGAGCCCCGCCTCGAGCTCCTTCACGGAGCTGTGGTGGATCTCCTTCAAGCGCACCCGGCTCGCCTCGTCCAGGGGCGCAGCCTTGACCTCTTCCAGGAGCTGCTTGATCATGCTGCCGATCCGCATGACCTTCGCGGGCTGTTCGACCATCTCCGTCACGGGGACCTCGCGCTGCTCGTCGCCTTCTCCGGCGCGGTCGGCGTGTCCGCCGCCGCCGAGGGCCATCCCGTCCGGGCCGACGACCAGGACCTGCGGGCTCTCCTGCGACCGTTCGTTCATCGGCATCTCCATGCCGCCATTGTCGCGCACCGGCACCTCTCCGGAATGTCTGCCCCCCACCGCCCCGCGCTACCCCTCCCGGCCGCCCTCGTCCACCGCCGGGCCGACCCGGTGCGCGGCGCGAGGGGCTCAGCGGCCACGGCGCAGCCGCAGACCGAGGAAGCCCAGGCCCAACCCGATCAGCACCAGCCCCACACCGAGCGGCAGCACCTCCAGCACCCGCCCCACGGGCGCCCGGACGGCGGCCGGCCCCTGGTCCTGAGGCTCCTCGACGCGGACGGGGAGGGGCGCCGAGGACCGGTCCTCGTCCGCGCCCGGGGTCGTCTGCGGCGGCTCCGCCCGCCCGGGGTGCCTGCGCCCCTCACCGGACTCACTGCCGGCCAGCCCGGAGGACGCCGCCGGATGGGGAGGGGGCGGCGCGGCGGCGCCGGTGACCAGGAGGGCGACTCCGGTCACCGTCGCCGCCACGACCACCTTCCGCAACTCCATGCTTCCAGCGTCACACGGAGCGTCACGGGCGGCCAGTCGTGCCCGTGGGGGCCGTACCGGCCGTCCGGCGGCGGTTCAGAGCGTGAGCAGCACCTTGCCGACGTGGGTACTGGCCTCGACCAGCCGGTGCGCCTCCGGCGCCTCGCGCACGGGGAGCGTGCGGTCCACGACCGGGCGCACCGCCCCGGACTCCACCAGCGGCCAGACGTGCTCCCGCACCGCCGCCACGATGGCCGCCTTCTCCTCCAGCGGCCGTCCGCGCAGCGAGGTCGCGGTGATCGCGGCCCGCTTGGCCAGCATCCTGCCGAGGTCGAGCTCGCCCTTGACGCCGCCCTGGAGCCCGATGACGGCCAGCCTGCCGTTGACCGCGAGGGCCTCGACGTTCCGGCCCAGGTACTTCGCGCCCATGATGTCGAGAATGACGTCGGCCCCGCCGAAGGCCTTGCGGACCTCGGCGGTGAAGTCCTGCTCGCGGTAGTTGATCCCGAGGTCCGCGCCCAGCTCGCGGCACTTCGCGAGCTTGTCCTCGCTGCCCGCGGTGACCGCGACCTTGGCGCCGACCGCCTTGGCCAGCTGGATCGCCATGGTGCCGATGCCGCTGGAACCGCCGTGGACCAGCAGCGTCTCGCCGGGACGCAGGTGGGCGATCATGAAGACGTTGGACCAGACGGTGCAGACCACCTCGGGCAGGGCCGCCGCCTCGACGAGCCCCACCCCCTTGGGCACCGGCAGCAGCTGCCCGGCGGGGACGGCGACCTTGCCCGCGTAGCCGCCGCCCGCGAGCAGCGCGCACACCTCGTCGCCCACGGACCAGCCGCTCACCCCCGGGCCGAGGGCGGCGACACGGCCCGAGCACTCCAGGCCCGGGTAGGGGGACGCGCCGGGCGGCGGGTCGTAGAAGCCCTGCCGCTGCAGCAGGTCGGCACGGTTGACGGCGGTCGCGGCGACCTCGACCAGCACCTCGCCCTCGGCGGGTACGGGATCGGGGACCTCGGCCCAGACGAGCGCGTCGGGACCGCCGGGTTCGGGGATGGTGATCGCATGCATGCCGCCGACGCTACCCCTGCGGGACGTGCGACGGGTCGTCCTGACTCGTCCTGTGGATGACGATGAGCCGATCGGTCAACTGCAGGGGGCTCGCCTCGGGGTTGTCGTGGTCGAGCAGCCGGTGGCCGCGCTTGACGACCACCACCAGGTCACCGACCTCGCGCGGGTCGAGCCCGGCCTCCGCCTTGGTGACAGGGCGCTCGATCAGGTCCAGTCCGCTGCCGTAACTGATCAGCTCCTCCATCACCTCGCCGGCGCTCGGGCTGAGCATCGACATCCCCAGCAGCCGGCCCGCCGCGCCGGAGCTGGTCACGACGGCGTTGGCGCCCGACTGGCGCAGCAGCGGAGCGTTCTCCTCCTCGCGCACAGACGCGACGATGTTGATCCGCTTGTTCAGCTGGCGGGCCGTGAGCGCCACCAGGACGGCGGTGTCGTCCCGTTGCGCGGCGATGATCAGCTCCTTGGCCCGCTGGATCTCCGCCCGCAGGAGGACGTCGTTGCGGGTCGCGTCGCCGGTGACGCCCGCGAAGCCCGCGGAGACCGCGGACTCCACCGCCTTGGGGTCGGGGTCGACCACCACGATCCGCTGGGCCGGCACACCGTGCCCGGTCAGCGTCCGGGCCGCCGAACGGCCCTTGGTGCCGTATCCGACGATGACGGTGTGGTCGCGCACGGCGGACCTCCAGCGCTGCTGCCGGTACTGCTCGCGGGTGCGCTCGGTGAGCACTTCGAGAGTGGTGCCGACGAGGATGATCAGGAAGAGCACGCGCAGCGGCGTCACCAGGAGCACATTGGTCAGCCGGGCGCTCGCGCTGTACGGGACGACGTCGCCGTAGCCCGTGGTGGAGAGGGTGACGGTGGCGTAGTAGACGCAGTCCAGCAGCGACATCGAACCGCCGGCGTTGTCGTGGTAGCCGGCGCGGTCGATGTACACGATCAGCACGGTCAGCGCCATGACCAGCAGGGCCAGCACGAGCCGCCGGACCACCTGGCGCAGGGGCCCGACGGCGTTCTTGTGGGGCAGGTGCACGATGTCGGCGCCCGCCCGTGCGGTGCCGCGGCCGCGGCCGGTGTCTCTCACAGCCGCCCCCAGCCCGTCTCCAGGACGGCCGTCCGGTCGCCCTTCACCGCGCCGCCGGGCGGGACGACGGCCATGCCGTCGGCCGCCGCGATGCCGCGGAGCATGGCCGGGCCGCTGAAGTGCAGCGGGGCCGCCTGCGACTCCTCGTCGAGGACCACCGGCACCAGGCGGGTGTCGGTGGGGTGGCCGTGCACGTCACCGGTGAGCCGGGCCTCGTACGCCACCGGGGCCGGTCGGCCCGCGAGCGCGCGCAGCAGGGGAACGGCGAGGGTCAGCACCCCGGAGACGGCCGCCAGCGGATTCCCCGGCAGGCCCACCAGCCGTCCGCCGCCCGGCAGTTCGGCCAGCAGCATGGGGTGCCCGGGGCGGACCGCGACGCCGTCGACGAGCAACCGCGCGCCGATGCGCTCCAGTACGGGGTGGACGAAGTCCACCGGGCCGCCCGCGGTGCCGCCCGTGGTGACGACGAGATCGGCGGTGGACGCGGTGACGGCGTCCTGCAGCAGGCAGGCGTCGTCCTTCAGCCTCCGGGCGCTGACCGTGCCGGCGCCGAGCGCGGTGAGCCAGCCGGGCAGCAGCGGGCCGAGCGCGTCCCGCACCCGGCCGGCGCCGGGCGCGCCGGCGTCCAGCAACTCGTCGCCCAGGACGAGGACCTCCACCGACGGCCGTGCGGTGACGGTCAGTTCGTCGTACCCGGCCGCCGCGGCCAGGCCGAGCACCGCGGGCGTGACCAGCGCGCCGGCCGCCAGCAACTCGTCGCCGCCGCGGCACTCCTGGCCGCGGGGCCGCACGTCCTGCCCCGGCCCGGGGCCGCCCCGCGTGGCGTGCAGCAGCCCGTCCGCGGTGATCCGCCCGTGCTCCCGGCGCAGCACCGCGGTCGCGCCGGGGGGCAGCGCGGCGCCGGTCGCGATGACGGTGGCGTGGCCGTCGAGCAGCGCGGTCGTGGACCGCTGCCCGGCCAGGACGCTGCCTTCCGTGCGCCACGGGCCGGGGCCCGCGACGGCCCAGCCGTCCATCGCGGAGGTGTCGAAGGAGGGCAGGTCCGTGAGCGCGGTCAGCGGCTCGGCCAGCGCGTGTCCCAGCGCCGCGTCGAGCGGCAGCGCCAGCCGTCCCAGCGGCCCCGCGGCGGATCCGGCGATGCGCCGAGCCCGCGGCCACGGCAGGTCGTGGCGACCGCTGTGGGAGGCGCCGTGGGGGTGGGGGAGGGGCGGCGGGGCGCCGTCGGGGCCGCCGCCGGAAGGTGGCTGTACGGGGCCGTGCCGGCCGACGGCCCGCCCGTTGGCCAGGGCGAGCGCCGCGTCCAGCTCGTCGTCGACGGCGTCCCCGGCACCGGTGTCGCGGGCACCGCCCGCCGCACCCGGCAGGTTCATGCGCCCGGGTCCCCGCTCTCCGCTTCCTTCGCCCACCGCTCGGCCAGCGCGGCGGCACGCCGGGCGGCCTCCGCGACGGCCTGCTCGCCGCCGCCCGCCGTGGCCGCCGCGTAGCCCACCAGGAAGGTGGTCAGCGGTGCGGCGGGGCGGTCGACACCGTGCGCGGCGTCCCGGGCGAGATCGAGGAGCATACGGATGTCGACGTCGAGGTCGATGCCGAGTTCGGACTTGGCTGCGGTGATCCATTCATCCAACACGCCCCCATGCTCCCTGATACGGGCCCGGGCTGTGGAGAGGTCGTCCCAGGTGTCGCAGTCGAAGGAGGCCTGCCCGGTGGGGTCGGGCAGCCTCCGCAGGGCCAGTTCACCGGTGAGCAGACGCAACGGCAGCCCGGTGAGGGTCCCGTGCTCGGCGGCGATCAGCGCCAGGTGGTGGCGCAGTGCCTCCGTGCGGTAGGCGGCCGCCAGCGTCTGGTCGCGGCCGTCGGGATCGGTGAGCACGACCCCGTCGTCGCCCTCCGCGCCGCCGCGCAGCTCGGTGAGCAGGGCGTCCGCCGTGGCACGGGAGAGGAACGGCAGATCGGCGGCGAGCACCAGCACCACGTCCGCGGTGACCGGGCGCAGCCCGGCGGCGAGCGCGGGCAGCGGGCCCCCGCCCGGCGGTTCCTCGCGGGCCCAGGCCACCGGGCGGACAGTGGCGCGGCGCGGGCCGACGACCACCGTGGTGGCCGCGCCCGCGCACGCGTCCAGGACACGGTCGATCAGCGCGCGACCGGCGACGGGCAGTCCCGGCTTGTCGGCCCCGCCGAGGCGCCTGGCGGCGCCGCCGGCGAGGACGACCGCGTCGTAGGGCTGCTCGTACGGTGAAGGCAGCGATGGGTGGTCCCGCGGCTCACGCGGCTCCGGAGTCATGCCCGGAGTATCGCCCACCGTGACGTGTTCACACCGCCCGGAGCAGCACCGCCGGCTGTTCCACGCAGTCCGCGACGAAGCGGAGGAAGCCGCCCGCCGTGCCGCCGTCGCACACCCGGTGGTCGAAGGTGAACGACAACTGGACCACCTGGCGCACCGCCAGTTCGCCCCGGTGCACCCACGGCTTGGGGGTGATCCGGCCGACGCCGAGCATCGCGGCCTCGGGGTGGTTGATGATCGGCGTGGAGCCGTCGACACCGAACACGCCGTAGTTGTTGAGCGTGAAGGTGCCGCCGGTCAGCTGGGCCGGGGTCAGTGCGCCGGAGCGGGCCGCCTCGGTGAGCCGGCCGATCTCCGCCGACAGCTCCTCCGTGCTGCGCCGGTGGGCGTCCCGCACGACCGGCACCACCAGACCGCGTTCGGTCTGCGCCGCGAAGCCGATGTGCACCTCCGGCAGCACGACGATCTCGCCGCGCCCGGTGTCCACCGTGGAGTTGAGCTCCGGGTAGCGGGCGAGGGCCGCCGCGCAGATCCGCGCGAACAGCGCGAGGACGGAGACCTTGGGACCGCCCGCGGCGTTCATCGCCGCCCGTGCCGCGAGCAGTTCCGTCGCGTCGGCGTCCACCCAGCAGGTGGCGTCGGGGATCTCCCGCCGGCTGCGGCCGAGCTTCTCTGCCACGGCCCCGCGAATGCCGCGCAGCGGGATGCGGGTGCCCTCGGCGGGGGCCGCGGGCGCCGCGGGGGCGGCGGGGGCGGCCGCGGTGACCGGCGCCGTGGAGACGGCGGTGATGGCCCGTTCCACGTCGGAGCGCAGGATCAGACCGTCGGGACCGGAACCCGTCAGCACGCGCAGGTCGAGCCCGTGCTCACGGGCCCTGCGCCGCACCAGCGGGGAGATGACGGCCACGGGACCCTCGTGCCGGACCGGCACGGCGGCCACCGGAGCGGCAGCAGCCACCGGGGCCGGAGCGGCCGCTGGGGCACCCGGCGCCGGACGCACCCGGCGGCGGCGGGCCGCGGGGCCGCTGGTCCCGTAACCGACCAGCACGTTGCCGGACCCGGAGTCGCCGTCGGCCGGGGCGGCCGGGACGGTGGCGGCGGTGGGCGTCTGCCCGTCGGGGGAGCCGACCGCGACGGTCAGCAGCGGCCGCCCGACGTCGAGGGTCTGGCCCTCCTCGCCGAAGCGCGCGGTGACCACGCCGCCGTAGGGGCAGGGCACCTCGACCACGGCCTTGGCCGTCTCGACCTCGACGACCGGCTGGTCGATGGCGACGACGTCGCCGACCTGCACCATCCAGCGCACGATCTCGGCCTCGGTCAGTCCCTCACCCAGGTCGGGGAGGGCGAACTCGCGGACGACGGCCATCACGCCTCCTCCCACTGCAGGCGCCCGACCGCATCGAGGATGCGGTCGACACCGGGCAGGTGGTGCCGCTCCAGCATCGGCGGCGGGTAGGGGATGTCGAAGCCGGCGACCCGCAGGACCGGAGCCTCCAGGTGGTGGAAGCAGCGCTCGGTGACCCGGGCGGCGATCTCGGCGCCGACGCCCCCGAAGCCGGAGGCCTCGTGGACGACGACCGCGCGGCCGGTGCGGCGCACCGAGGCACTGACCGTCTCGTCGTCGAAGGGCACCAGGCTGCGCAGGTCGACGACCTCCAGGTCCCAGCCCTCCTGCACGGCGGCCTCGGCCGCCTCCAGGCAGACCGGGAGCGACGGGCCGTACGTGATGAGGGTGGCGGAGCGGCCGGTGCGGCGGACGACGGCCCTTCCGATGGGGGCCACCTCCTCCGGCGCGTCCGCCGACCAGTCGGCCTTGGACCAATACAGCCGCTTCGGCTCGAGGAAGATCACCGGGTCGTCGGAGGCGATCGAGGCCCTCAGCAGCCCGTAGGCGTCCGCCACCGTGGCGGGGGTGACGACGTGGAGACCGGGGGTGTGCGTGTAGTACGCCTCGGACGCGTCGCTGTGGTGCTCGACACCGCCGATGCCGCCGCCGTAGGGCACGCGGATGGTGATGGGCAGCGGCATGGCGCCGCGCGTGCGGTTGCGCATCTTGGCGACGTGGCTGACCAGCTGCTCGAACGCCGGGTAGGCGAAGGCGTCGAACTGCATCTCGACCACGGGGCGCATGCCGTACATCGCCATGCCCACGGCCGTGCCGAGGATGCCGGCCTCGGCGAGCGGGGTGTCGGTGCAGCGGCTGTCGCCGAACTCCTTGGCGAGGCCGTCGGTGATCCGGAAGACACCGCCGAGGGTGCCGATGTCCTCGCCGAAGAGGTGGACGGACGGGTCCTCGGCGAGGGAGTCGCGCAGCGCGCGGTTGAGCGCCTGGGCCATGGTGGCCGGCTTGCGTCCGGCGGCCACGGGGGTCGCGGTGGTGGCGGTGCTCATGACTGTGCCTCGGCCTCCAGCTCGGCCCTCAGCATCGCGGCCTGCTCGCGCAGCTGCGGGGTGGGCTCGGCGTAGACGTGTGCGAACAGGTCCATCGGGTCGAGGACGGCGTCCTCGTTCATCCGCTCGCGCAGCGCGGCGGCCATCCGCTCCGCATCCTGCTCGGTGTCGCGGACCATCGCGTCGTCGAGGAGGTCGCGCTCGCGCATCGCGCGCTCGAGCACGGCGATCGGGTCGTGCTCGCGCCAGGCCTCGACCTCGGCGTCCTCCCGGTAGCGGGTGGCGTCGTCGGCGTTGGTGTGGGCGTCCATGCGGTAGGTGATCGCCTCCACCAGGGTCGGCCCGCCGCCTTCGCGGGCGCGGGCCACGGCCTCGGTGAGCACGGCGTGGACGGCCGCGATGTCGTTGCCGTCGACGAGCCGGCCGGGGATCCCGTAGCCGACGGCCTTGTGGGCCAGCGACGGGGCGGCGGTCTGCTTGGCGAGCGGCACCGAGATGGCGAAGCCGTTGTTCTGCACGAGGAAGACGACGGGGGAGCGCCACACGGCGGCGAAGTTCAGCGCCTCGTGGAAGTCGCCCTCGCTGGTGCCTCCGTCGCCGACCATGGCGAGCGCCACCACGTCGTCGCCCTTGAGCCTGGCGGCGTGCGCGAGGCCCACGGCGTGCGGCAGCTGGGTGGCCAGCGGTGTGCTGAGCGGGGCGACCCGGTGCTCGCGCGGGTCGTAACCGGTGTGCCAGTCGCCGCGCAGCAGCGTCAGCGCCTCGACGGGGTCGACGCCGCGGGCGACGGCGGCGAGGGTGTCGCGATAGCTGGGGAACAGCCAGTCCCGGGGCTCGAGGGCGAGCGCCGCGGCGACCTCGCACGCCTCCTGGCCGGTGCTGGAGGGGTAGACGGCGAGCCTGCCCTGCTTGGTGAGCGCGGTGGCCTGCCGGTTGTAGCGGCGGCCGCGCACCAGCTGTCCGTACATCGTGGTCAGCAGTCCGGCGTCGAGCGCACCTGCTTCGGGGGTGCCGAGCAGTCGGTACGGCTCAGGGTCGGGCAGCAGCGGCGCCGGGTCGGTGCGGGGTTGCCAGACGTGCTGGTCCAGGACGGTCATCGCGAGCACCTCCTCGTGGGCGTGTTCGATCGGTGGAGCGGGTATCGCTCCCCTACCGATTGTTCGGTCGCCGGAGGCATTTTGGCTACAGGTGTGTCCCGCCTGTGGACAAACGGTTCTCCACACCCTGAGATGGAGCCAGTACGTCCATGCTAGGGAGGCTCGGGGGCGTGACGGATTCCCAAATTTCTCGGGGCGGCGCCCCGGGACCGCAGGCAGCGGCACCGGAGACCGGTCCGGCGGCGGTGCGTCCGCTGGACGCCATCGACCGCGCGATCCTGCGCTACCTGCAGGAGGACGGCCGGGCGTCCATACGGTCGGTGGCGGAGCACGTCCACGTGTCCCGCGCCAACGCCTACGCCCGGATCAACCGCCTCATCGAGGACGGGGTCATCCGCGGCTTCACGGCCCGGGTCGACCATGAACGCGCGGGTCACGGCGCGTCCGCGTACATCACCCTGAAGATCGTGCAGAACTCCTGGCGCACCGTGCGGGAGAAGCTGCTGGAGCTGCCCGGGGTGGCGCACATCGCCCTGGTGAGCGGGGACTTCGACGTGCTGCTGCTCGTCCACACCCCCGACAACCGCAGCCTGCGGGAGCTGGTGCTGACCCGTATCCAGGCGGTGCCGGAGGTGCTCAGCAGCCGCACGCTGCTGGTCTTCGAGGAGACCGACCGGGTGCTGACCGACTGACGCCGGCCCGCCCGCGGGCGCCCCGTCCGCACACCCCCCGGCTATCCGGCGTACTTCTTCAGGAAGGCCGTCACGGTGGCCCAATTGGGGTCGTAGCCGAGCATGCTCACGCCGTGCTGGGGTCCGCCGACGATCTCGAGCCGGTTCTCGGCCGCCTTCTTCGTGGCCTTGCTCAGGGCCTCGGTCGACTCCGCGAACGCGGTGTCGCCCGCCGCCGCCATGTAGAGCACGGGCACGGTCAGCCGGGGCACCGCGGAGCTCGCGTCCATCGTCCCGTAGGTCTCGGGCGCGGAGAGCGAGACCACGGCGTCGACCGGCGGGTCGACCGACGCGGCACCCTCCAGCACGGCCGTACCGCCCTTGGAGGCGCCCATCAGCAGCACGTGCCGCACGCCCTTGGCGCGCAGGAACGCCACCCCGCCCACGACCTCGGGCACCTCGCTGCCGTTGGAGTCGACGACCAGGACGCGGTAGCCGTCCTTCACCAGGAGGTCGGCCTGCGGCATCCACTGGCACATGTCGCCGTCCGCCTGGTGCATCAGCAGGACGGCCGTGTCGCCCTTGCCGCCGAACCAGGCGTCCACGGGGTTGGCGCCGCTGTCGTCGTAGCCGACGGATCCGGCCTTCGCCTGCGCGGCCGTCAGGCAGCCGAAGTCCTCCGGCGGTGTGGCGTCTGCGGCCTGCCCGCCGCCGTCACCGCCTCCGCATCCGGCGAGCAGCAGGACGGCCGCCGAGGCGGCGCACAGACGGACACGCAAGGTGAGTGGCATGACCCCGAGCGTGAAGGTTGGTCTGGACCAGCGTCAAGAGACGCGCAGCCCGTCGAAGGCCAGCCGCACGACGGCGTCCACGACCGCGGCGTCGTCGTGCTCACGGGTACCGGCCGCGTGCGGCTGGTACCACTCGACTATGGAATTGATCATTCCGAAGAGCAGCCTGGTCGCAAGCCTGGGCTCCACGTCACCTCGCAGGTCCCCCTCCGCGACGGCCGACTTCAGCAGGTCGGCGACCCGGTGGTCGAACTCCCTGCGGCGCTCCATGGCGGCCCGCTCGGTCGTGGTGTTGCCGCGCACCCGCAGCAGCAGCGTGACGTAGGGCAGCTCCGCCATCAGCACCTCGGTGGTGCGGCGCGTGACGTACTCCAGCCGCTCCACGGCCCGCCCGCCACTCGCCCCGGGCTCCACCAGGATGCCGAAGAGCCCGTCCAGGGCACGGCCGACGGCACGCTCCAGGAGCTCCTCCTTGCCCCGCACATGGTGGTAGATCGAGGACTTGGAGATACCGGCGGCCCGCGACAGGTGCTCCATGGACGTGCCGTCGTAGCCGCGCTCGATGAAGACCGCCACGGCCACGGCCAGCAGCGAGTCCGGGGTGTACGTGTCCCTCTTGGGGGCGGAGCTGTCGCGCTGTGCCATGGTCATGATTAGAGCAGTCTCCCCTCGGCCGCCGCGCGGCGGTTCAGCGGACGGGACGGCGCGTAGCGCCCGCCGGGGTACGCCTGGTGCAGGTTGCGCAGCACCTCGCGCACCCACTCGAAGCCCAGTTCGTCGCCCCAGGCCAGCGGACCGCGCGGGTAGTTCACGCCCAGCCGCATCGCGGAGTCGACGTCCTCCGCCGAGGCCACGCCGCGGGCGACGGCGTCGGTGGCGAAGTCCACCAGCATCGCCACGGTCCGGGCGACGATCATGCCCGGGACGTCCTCGATGACGCTGACCTTCTTGCCCAGTGCCTGGAACAGTCCGATCGCCGCCTGCACGGTCTCCGGGCGCGCGGAGTCCGACGGCGCGAGGGCGACCCGGGTGGCCACTCGGTAGTCCAGCGCGAGGTCGAACTGCACATAGTCGACGGCCGGACCCGTGGTGGCCGGTCCGCCGTCCGCCAGGTAGAGCCGGCCGCCGCCGGGGAGCTCGATGAACCCGTCGTCCGGGTCGGCGACCTCGCCGTCCAGCACCTCGATGCCCGCCTCGGCGATCAGCCGGGGCAGCACCGCGGCCGGGCCGCGGCCGCCCATGCACACGGTGACCTCGGCGGGCGGCTTCTCCGGCCCGGCGGTGTGCGGGGCCGGAGCGGCCGCGCCCTCGGCGTGGTCGTACCAGCCGTGCCCGCTCTTGCGGCCGAGCCGCCCGGACTCCACCAGCCGCCGCTGGGCGAGCGAGGGGGTGAACCTGGGGTCCTGGAAGAAGGAGTCCCACACCGAGCGGGTGACGGCCTCGTTGACGTCCTGGCCGATGAGATCGGTGAGCTCGAAGGGGCCCATCCGGAAGCCGCCGCTCTCCCGCAGCACCGCGTCGATGGTGGCGGGGTCGGCGACCCGTTCCTCGTGGAGCCGGAAGGCCTCGGCGTAGAAGGGACGCGCGACCCGGTTGACGATGAAGCCGGGGGTGTCGGTGCAGCGCACCGGCGTCTTGCCCCAGGTGGCGGCAGTGTCGTACGCGGTCCTGGCGGCCGCCTCGTCGGTCGCGGCGCCGGAGACCACCTCGACCAGCGGCAGCAGCGGGGCGGGGTTGAAGAAGTGCAGGCCGACGAAGCGCCCCGGAAGACGCAGCGCGCCGCCCACGGCGGTCACCGACAGGGAGGAGGTGTTGGTGGCGAGCAGGCAGTCCTCGGGGACCACCGACTCCAGCGCCGTGAAGAGCTGCTGCTTGGCACCCAGGTCCTCCAGGATCGCCTCGACGACGAGCGACACGCCCGCCAGTTCCTCGATCTCCCGGACGGCCGAGAGCCGCCCGCGGGCCGCGTCGCGCTCGTCGGCGGACAGCCGGCCCTTCTCCACCAGCCGGTCCAGCCGGTCCCCTATGGCCCGCTCGGCCTGCTCGGCCCGGCCCGGCCCCGCGTCGTAGAGGCGCACGGGATGCCCCGCCACCAGTGCGACCTGGGCGATCCCCTGGCCCATCGTCCCCGTGCCCACCACCGCGACCGTGCTGGATCGGTCAAGAGCGCTCATCGCCGCCACTGCTCCTCGCCGGTTGTCCACAGCTTCGGTCGGCCCCCCTTGTCCCGACCGAACATTCGGTTAATCTAGCGGTGAAGCCAGCACCCTGCCCACCCCAATCCAGCTCGACGAGGAGTTGGCCCCATGGCTGCCGATCTCACCGCTGTCCCGTCGGTCGAAGCGCACCGCGAGACGCTCGACAAGGCGCTCGAGGCGATCCGTACCCGCGAGTACTGGTCCCCGTACCCCGAGCACCCGAAGGCATACGCGGACGGCGAGACCGCCCAGGCCGCGTTCGACGCCCTGCGCGGCACCCGCTTCGACCTGGACCAGCCCGGTACCGACGGCTGGACCGGCGGCGAGGTGTCCCCCTACGGCATCGACCTGGGCGTGGAGTACCCGCACCCGGACGTCGACGTGCTCCTCCCCGCGATGAAGGCCGCGATGCCCGCCTGGCGCGAGGCCGGCCCGGAGAACCGGGCCCTGGTCTGCCTGGAGATCCTGGCCCGGATCAACGCGCGCACCACGGAGATGGCCCACGCGGTCATGCACACCTCCGGCCAGGCCTTCATGATGGCCTTCCAGGCCGGCGGCCCCCACGCGCAGGACCGCGGCCTCGAGGCCGTCGCGTACGCGTACGTGGAGCAGGTGCGCACCCCCGGCACGGCCGAGTGGGTCAAGCCGCAGGGCAAGCGCGACCCGCTGAGCCTGCGCAAGGACTTCACCGCGGTGCCGCGCGGCGTCGCGCTCGTGATCGGCTGCAACACCTTCCCCACCTGGAACGGGTACCCGGGCCTCTTCGCCTCCCTGGCCACCGGCAACGCCGTGGTGGTCAAGCCGCACCCGCGGGCGGTGCTCCCGCTTGCGCTGACGGTCGCGATCGCCCGCGAGGTGCTCGCCGAGACCGGCTTCGACCCGAACCTGGTCTGCCTGGCCGCCGAGCGTCCCGGCGAGGGCCTGGCCAAGACCCTGGCGCTGCGCCCCGAGGTCCGCGTCATCGACTACACCGGCTCCACCGCCTTCGGCGACTGGCTGGAGGAGAACGCCCGCCAGGCCCAGGTCTTCACCGAGAAGGCAGGCGTCAACACCGTCGTCGTCGACTCCACGGACGACTACAAGGGCATGCTGTCCAACCTGGCCTTCTCCCTGTCCCTGTACAGCGGCCAGATGTGCACCACCCCGCAGAACCTGCTGATCCCGCGCGACGGCATCGCCACCGACGACGGCCACAAGGGCTTCGATGAGGTGGTGGGCGATCTGTCGGCCGCCGTCGGCGGGTTGCTCGGCGACGACGCCCGGGCCAACGCCCTGCTGGGCGCCCTGGTCAACCCCGATGTGAAGGCCCGCCTGGAGGCGGCCGCCTCCCTCGGCGAGGTCGCCCTCGCCTCCCGCGAGGTCACGCACCCCGACTTCCCGGACGCCGTGGTCCGCACCCCGGTGATCGTGAAGCTGGACGGCGCCAAGCCGGACGACGAGGCCGCCTACATGTCGGAGTGCTTCGGCCCGGTCGCCTTCGCGGTCGCCATGGACTCCAGCAAGGACTCGGTCGACCTGCTGCGCCGCACCGTGCGGGAGAAGGGCGCCATGACGGTCGGCGCCTACACCACCTCCGGCGAGGTGGAGCGGCAGATCGAGGAGGTCTGCCTGGAGGAGGCCGCCCAGCTCTCCCTGAACCTGACCGGCGGGGTGTACGTCAACCAGACGGCCGCCTTCTCCGACTTCCACGGCTCCGGCGGCAACCCCGCCGCCAACGCGACCCTGTGCGACGGCGCCTTCGTCGCGAGCCGCTTCCGGGTCATCGAGGTCCGCCGCCAGGCCTGATCCGGCCCGCCCGCACCGCCGACAGCCCCGTCCGGAGCAGCCCTGTCACTCCGGACGGGGCTGCTCCGTCCCCACCCGCGCGTGGCGCTGGATCCAGGCGTGCATCGCGATGGCCGCCGCCGCGCCCGCGTTGATCGACCGCGTGGAGCCGAACTGGGCGATCGAGCAGACCGCCGCGGAGTGCTTCCACGCCTCGTCGGTCAGACCGGGCCCCTCCTGGCCGAAGAGCAGCACGCAGCGCCGGGGAAGCTCGGTGGTCTCCAGCGGCACCGCGCCGGGGAGGTTGTCGATCCCGATGATCGGCAGGTCCTCCGCGGCCGCCCACGCGGCCAGCGCCGCGACGTCCAGGTGGTGGCGCACATGCTGGTAGCGGTCGGTCACCATGGCGCCCCGCCGGTTCCAGCGGCGGCGCCCCACGATGTGCACCTCCTTGGCCAGGAAGGCGTTGGCGGTGCGCACCACGGAACCGATGTTGAAGTCGTGCTGCCAGTTCTCGACGGCGACGTGGAAGTCGTGGCGCCGGGTGTCGAGGTCGGCGACGATCGCCTCCCGCGTCCAGTAGCGGTACTCGTCCACCACGTTGCGGCGGTCGCCGTGCGCGAGCAGCCCGGGGTCGTAGCGCGGGTCCTCCGGCCAGGGTCGCGGATGCGGCCCGACCCCGATCTCGGGGCCGAAGCCGTCGTCGTACTGCAGCGGCTCGGCCGCGTCGTCCTGGCTGGTGCTCACACCACGAGGTTAGAGGGGGCGGGCTCGCCGTCCGGTCCCGGCCCTCGCGGCCCCGCGACCGCCCGCGCCGGCGCGTCCTTCGCCCTCTCCGCGTCGGCAGCGTCGCCCGGGTCGCCCGGGTCGCCCGCGTCGTCCGCCTCCCGCGGCCGGGCGTCCTCCGGCTCCCCGGCACTGCCCGCCGCCGCGTCGCGTCCCCCGCCGCGCCACACCAGGCGCGCCACGCGGTCGCCCGCCCAGCGCAGGAAACCGGTGGGCAGGAAGACCGCGTCGGCGGCGATCATCGCCAGCGAGAAGAACGGCAGTCCGAGGACGACCGCGATCGAGGCGTGCTCCACCATCATCAGCGCGAGCAGCACGTTCTTCACCCGGCGGTTGAAGAGGGTGAAGGGGAAGGCGACCTGGACGGCCACCGTGCCGTAGGTGATCACCAGGACCATCAGGCCGCTGGCGGCCATCGCGTGGGACAGCCCCGGCCAGGGGCTGAAGTCGTCCAGGTGAAGCGGGTAGTACAGCGCCGTGCCGTCCTGCCAGCGCGAGCCCTGGACCTTGTACCAGCCCGCCGTGGAGTAGATCAGGCACACCTCGACGACGATCACCAGCAGACCGGCGGCGTGCAGGATGTTGGCGAGGATGTCGAGCACCGTGCGCGGCTCGCCCGGCGCGTACCGCCGCACCGCCCACCACACGGCCTGGAGCAGCAGGAACCCCCACAGGAACGGCGTCCAGCCCAGCCAGGGCAGCAGACCGTCGGTCCAGGTCAGTCCGGTGCGGCCGAGCAGCTGCGCCACGGCCAGCACGAGCCCGAGGACGATCCACAGCGCGATCCCCGCGCCGTCGCCGTCCCGTCCCCTGGCCCGGCGGCGGGAGTCCAGCGACCAGACCCGCCCGCACCGGGTGACGACGAGGTAGATCGCCATCAGGTGGATCACGTTGTCGCCGCCGTCACCGACGAAGACGCTGCGGTTCTGCAGGGAGAGCACGCCGATCATGAACAGCAGCGAGGCCGTGCGGGTGCGCCAGCCGAGCAGCAGCATCACGCTCGCCAGGATCGCGCCCGTGTAGACGACCTCGAACCAGACGTCGGCCCTGCCCCACAGCAGCAGGGTGAAGGCGTGGTTGCCGGCGACGAGCCGGTCCGCCAGGTCCCAGCTCCAGGCGCCGTCCGGCCCGTAGAGCTCGTGGCGGTGCGGCCACTCGCGCAGCAGGAACAGCAGCCAGGTCAGCGAGATGCCGATGCGTACGACGGCGGCCTGGTAGCGCCCGACGGTGGTGCCGGTGATCCGGGCCAGGCCGCGCGACAGACCGCCCGCGGCGGAGTCGAGCGCTCCGGCGAAGGGGGACGGAACCGGGGCCTTGGCCGCCGGGCGGCCGGGGGCGGGAACCGGTTCGCGTGCTGCCCCGTTCGCCGCCCCCTGCGCCGCTTCGTGGGCGGCTTCGTTCAGTGCCTCGCTCACGACGCGTCCTCCCCGCCCTCGTCCTCGTCCACCTGGTCCGCCACGTCCGAGCTCCACCAGGGCAGCACCTGGAAGGTGGTGCGCGTGTCGGTCTTCTCGGGGCTCCAGGCGGGGGCCGCGACCGGTGTGGTGCCGCTGCGCACCTGCAGGCGGACGACGTCGCCGCCGTTGAGCCGGGGTCCGAACCGGTCCTCCACGATGCGCTGCAGGTACTGCCTGCTCAGCTCGCCGCGCACGCCGATGGGCTTGTCCTTCTCGCCGTGGGAGGCGGCGTAGAAGCTCCACGCCCGGCGCAGCTGGTTCTGCTCGGTGTGGCTGGGCGCGACGTTGTGCCTGATCGCGGCTATGTCCATGGCCGTGAGGTCGACCCAGCCGGTCACCTCGCTGCCGCCCTCGTCCTTGCGCACCTCGGCACGCGCCCAGACGTGGATGTTCTGCTGGAGCGGATTGGGCGCGAAGAGCTTCCAGTTCTGCTCGAACTCGGGGTAGATGTAGCTGCCGACCAGTTCGCCGTGCTTCTTGGTGGCGGTGTTCGACGGCGCGACGTGCAGGAAGACCATGAGCAGGTGCACCGCGACGCCGACCGCCGCCGCGGCCAGCGCCAGCGCGACCACGGTCCGCGCGGGTTGTGACAGCGTGCCTATCGCGGCCGGTCCCCCGGACTCCTCGGGTGGCTCCATCGTGGTCTCCGCTCCTGTTCCCCGTGCTCCGCTCAGCACGGAACGGTACTCATGCCCCACGCGTGCGGTACAGCCGTACCGGTCAGCACGGGCCACGGCCGGCCACGGGGAGCGCGGGACGCGGCGACGGGGCTGTGGACTTCCCCGCCCGGCCCCCCTAATCTGACACACCGTCAGAATCAATGCTTCCGGGAGGCCGGGCCATGGACTTCAGCTTCAGCGAGGAGCAGCTGGCGGCCGTCGAGGCAGCACGGGCGGTGTTCTCCGGGGTGGCCCCCGACGCCGTGCCGAGCCCCGCGCTGACCGCCGGGGCGGTCGCGGAGGACTTCGACCGCCCGCTGTGGCGCCGCCTGGCCTCGGCCGACCTCCTCGGCCTGGTGCTCGACGAGACGTACGGCGGGGCCGGCCTCGACCCGGTCGCGCTGTGCCTGGTGCTGCGCGAGGCCGGGGCCGTACTGGCCCGGGTGCCGCTGCTGGAGACCTGCGCCGCCGCGCTCGCCGTGCAGGCCGACGGCCCCGAGGAGCTGCGCGCCCGGCTGCTGCCCGCCGTGGGTAGCGGCGGCCTGGTACTGACCGTCGCCTCGGCGGGCCGCACCGGCCATGACGGCGCGGAGCTCGCCGTCACCGCGCGGCCCGCGGACGGAGACCCCCAGGGGAACGCGCACGCGAACGGAGACGGCACCCCCCACGACTGGCTGCTCGACGGCGTCCAGACCGCCGTCCCCTGGGCCCCGCACGCCGACCACGTCCTGGTCCCGGCCTCCGCCGCCGGGGGCCGCACCGTCATCGCCGTCGTCCCCCGCGAGGCGGTCACCGCGGCCGAGCAGATCTCGACCAGCGGGGAGCGCCACGCCGAGCTCCGGCTGGACGCCGTCCGCGTCCCGGCGGGCGACGTGATCACCGCCGACGGCGCCTGGGACCGGCTGCGCCGGCTGCTGACCACCGGCACCTGCGCCCTGGCGCTCGGGCTCGGCGGCGCCGTCCTGCGCATGACCGGCGCCTACACCTCCCGGCGCGAGCAGTTCGGGCACCCACTGGCCACCTTCCAGGCCGTGGCCGTGCAGTCCGCCGACCGCTACATCGACCTGCGGGCGATGGAGGTCACCTGCTGGCAGGCCGCCTGGCGGCTGGACCCCGCCGACGTCGCGGTCGCCAAGATCTGGGCCTCGGAGGGCGTACGGCGGGTGGTGCAGACCGCGCAGCACCTGCACGGCGGCTTCGGCGCCGACACCGACTACCCGCTGCACCGCTACCACGCCTGGGCCAAGCAGCTGGAGCTCTCCCTCGGCCCCGCCGCCGCCCACGAGGAGGAACTGGGCGACCTGCTGGCCGCCGAGGCCTGAGCGTCCGGCGGGAGGAACGGCAGCCCGGCGACCCCGCGCCCCGAAGGCCCCGAGAAACGGCGCTGCCGCCGGGGCCCTCAGATCACCTGCGCCGGGCCCGCGCCGTCCGTCACCAGCGGACGGCCCGCGGCCTCCCAGCCGAGCATCCCGCCGTCGACGTTCACCACGTCGAGACCCTGCGCGATCAGGTACTGGGCGACCTGCGCCGAGCGGCCGCCGACCCGGCACACGACGTGCACCCGGCGGTCCGCCGGGACCTCCCCGATACGGGCGACGACCTCGCCCATCGGGATGTGCACCGCGCCCTCGGCGTGCCCGGCGTCCCACTCGTCGTGCTCCCGTACGTCGAGCAGGTAGCCGTCGGCGGGGACCTGCGCGGCGTCCACCGCGGGCAGCTGGGCGTAGAACATGGAACGGACTCCTTCGGTCAGAGCGTGCAGGTCGAACGTACCCGACCGGCTACGCGGGCCCCTTCGAGGAGCGCACCAGCTCCGCCAGCCGGGCCTCGCGGTTGGCGACCTGGTTGAGGAGGTTCTCCGCGATCTCGTTGAGCAGCCCGTCCGGGTCGTCCGGCGACAGCTTCATCATCTGCGCGATCGCGCTGTTCTCCAGCTCGGCGGCGAGCAGGGCCAGCTGCTCCTTGCGCTGCGCCAGCCACTCCAGCCGCGCGTACAGCACCTCGGCCTCGCTCGGCTGCGCCTCCTCCGGGACCGGCCCGGCCTCCCACTCCTCCGCCAGCTCGCGCAGCCGCTGCTCGTCGGCGTAGGTGTACGCCTCGTTGACCCGGGAGATGAACTCGCTGCGCCGCTCGACCTCGGCCTCGTCCTGCGCCAGGTCCGGGTGGGCCTTGCGGACCAGCTCGCGGTAGAGCCGCTGTGCCTCCTTGCCCGGCCGCACGCGGCGCGGCGGGTTCGGGTCCTCCTGGGGCCGGACCCCGTCCGAGCCGAGCAGCCCGTCGAAGAGCTCCTCCACCCCGGGCATCGGCATCACGAGGGCCCGTGCCTCCCAGGCGCGGGCGATGTCGTCGCGGGAGCCGCTCTTCGCCGCGACCGCCTCGGCGATCAGCGCGTCGAGCTCGTCGAGCCGGGCGTACATCGGGCCGAGCTTCTGGTGGTGCAGCCGGGAGAAGTTCTCGACCTCCACCCTGAAGGTCTCCACCGCGATCTCGAACTCGATCAGGGCGCGCTCGGCGGCGCGGACCGCCTGGGCCAGGCGGTCCTGGGGCTCGGAAGAGGAGGCGGCGGCCGACTCGGTGCCGGGGGCCGACTCGGTGCCGGGGGAATTCGTCACCGGTCCAGCCTACGAGGAGAGGGGGGCGCCGGTCACAGGCTACGGCCTGGTAGCTGCCGCCGGCACTCCGGCGGCAGCCGCCTCACACACCCTGTTCCGCCGCGATCCGCCCGGCCCGCACCTCCGCCACCAGCTCGGCGTGGTCCGCCTCGGTCCGGTCGGCGTACGCGACCGCGAAGGCGGCCACCGCCTCGTCCAGTTGCTCGCCCTTGCCGCAGTAGCCCGCGATCAGCCGGGGGTCCGCGGAGTGCGCGTGCGCCCTGGCCAGCAGCGCGCCCGTCATCCGCGCGTAGTCGTCTATCAACCCGGACTCCAGCTCCGCGGGGTCGACGCTGCCCTTGCGGTTGCGGAACTGCCGTACCTGGTAGGGCCGTCCGTCCACCTCGGCCCAGCCCAGCAGGCTGTCGCTGACGACCTGCATGCGCTTCTGGCCGAGCACCACGCGCCGCCCCTCGTGCTCCACCGCCGGGGCGTCGAACCCGGCCTTCCCCAGGTAGGGCAGCAGCGCGGAGGGCCGGGCCTCCTTCACCTGCAGCACCAGCGGCTGCCCGAGGTGGTCCAGCAGCAGCACCACGTACGAGCGGGTGCCCACGCTGCCCGTCCCGACCACCCGGAACGCCACGTCGTGCACCGCGTAACGGGCCAGCAGCGGCCGCCGGTCCTCGCCGATCGTCGCCAGGTAGCCGGCCTCCGACAGGGCCGCGGCGACCGCCGCCGCCTCCCCGTCCGGCACCCGGCGCAGCACCGGGGGCGCGTCGACGAAGCGGCGGCCGCCGCCCTCGACCTCCTCCGTCGCGCGCGCCGCGAACTTGGCGCTGGTGTTGCGGCGCGCCTTGCCGGCCACCAAGCGCAGCGTGCCCGCCAGATCGCGGGCGTCGGCGTGCGCGACCAGTTCCTCGTCGGCGATGGCGTGCCAGGCGTCCAGCACCGGCATCTTCGCCAGCAGCCGCATGGTGCGCCGGTACGCGCCGACCGCGTCGAAGGCGGCGCCCCGGCAGGCGTCCTCGTCGGCTCCGGCCTCGCGTCCGGCCAGCACCAGGGAGGTGGCGAGCCGCTTGACGTCCCACTCCCAGGGGCCGTGGACGGTCTCGTCGAAGTCGTTGATGTCCATGACCAGCCGGCCCAGATGGTCCCCGTACAGGCCGAAGTTGCCGGCGTGCGCGTCACCGCAGATCTGGGCGCCGATGCCGGTGACCGGGGCGCCCGCGAGATCGGCGGCCATCAGCCCGGCCGAGCCGCGCAGGAAGGCGAAGGGGCTCGCCGTCATCCTCCCCACCCGCAGCGGGACGAGTTCCGGGATGCGCCCGAGGCCGGACTCCCGCACCGCCTCGACCGCGTTCGGCCGGTCGGGGCCCGGTGCGAACGCGGCGTGCGCCTCACGCGGTACGGACTCCCGCAGCGCCTTGCCCTCCTGCTTGGACGCACCGTTGTGCGGCCATCTCTGGAACCCCGCGATGTGCGGGAGCCTGTGCGCCACGTGCTCTCCCTCCCCATGGGCCATGCCCGGTTGGTCACTCCTGGGGGCAATCTAGCCATTTACCGGACCGCGTCCGATGTTTCATGCTTGCCTGGACGGTGCAAACCCGACCCTGATGCTCTTTCAGCCTTCCGCGCCGAACCGCAGCCGAACCTCAGGTGCCCGACGTTGGACGAGATGACCAGGCTTCCCACGACCACGACCCCGCTCGCAGCCACCGGCGTCTGCGCGCTCGTGCGCCTCGCCGTGCTCTGCGTCGGTCCCGACGGCGACGTCTCGTACTGGAACCGCGGTGCCGAGGAGCTCTTCGGCCACCGCTGGGAGGGCGTGTTCGGCCGCCCGGCGGCCGGCCTGCTGCCGCACACCGCGGGCCGGCACCCGGGCGAGCAGGACGCCCTGGAGGTGCTGGACGACCTCACCCGGTCCGCCTGGGCCGGCGCGCTGCCCACCACCGACCGCGACGGCGGCGTCAAGGACGTGGTGTGGTGGTCCTACCGGATCATGGAGCCGGCCGGCCGGAGCCTGCTGGTGATCGCCGCCAACGCCCGCCCGCTGCGCGACACCGGGCCGCGCCTCGCGCTCGGCGACCACCTGCTGCCCTACACCGCCGACGGCACCACCGCCCGCGGCGCCGTCCGCATCACCCCGCGCCTCGCTCCGGTCGCCGACCCCGCGCACGCCGAGCACCTGACCGGCCGGCTGGGCTCGGTGCTGCCCCGGGTCAGCGCGGGCCGGCTGGACCGGATCGTCCGCCAGATCGTGCCCCTGGGCTACCCGGCGGTGGAGGTCGACGGCACGGTGCTGCTCCCCGTGCTGCCCGAGGAGTACGGCACGACCGTGGCCCCGCACCCCGTGAACCCCGCCACCGGGCGCACCGCCCGCCCCACCCGGCCCGCCCCGCACCCGGAGCTGCTGCCTGGCCCGCGCGCCGACGTCCCGGCGCCGGCGCTGGTCCCCGTGGCCGCCCCCAGCCCCTCGCTCGCCCCGGGCCACGTGCTCGACGAGCAGCTGGCCCTGCTGCGGGAGACCGGGGCGAAGGTGGGCACGACCCTCGACCTGGAGACGACCGCCCGCGAACTGTGCGCCGTCACCGTGCCGCGCTTCGCGGACTTCGCCGCCGTCCTCGTCGTCGACCAGCTGTTCTCGGACACCGAGCCGCCGAAGGACGACCTGTCCGGGGACACGATCATCGCCCGCCGGGTCGCCGTGGCCCACACCGACACCACCCCCGGGCCCTGGGCGGCCGCCCTGCCGGAGGGCGAGCTGATCCCGCTGCCCGCCGACTCCACCCCGCGGCTGGGCGAGCCGCTGCTCGTACCGGTGATAGACCCCGCGCTCGCCCGGGACATCGCGCTCGACCTGGGTGTTCCCGGGCTCGGCCCGTTACTTCCCGAGCGGTCGATGGTCGTCGTACCGCTCACCGCGCGCGGCACCGTGCTGGGGCGGATGTGCTTCCTGCGCCACCCCGGGCGCCGCCCCTTCGACGCCAAGGACGCCGCGACCGCCGCCGAGGTCGCCGCCCGGGGCGCCGTGCACCTGGACAACGCCCGGCTGCACCGGCTGGAGTCGCGCGCCGCCGCGACCCTGCAGCGCAGCATGATGCCGACCCGCCCGCCCCGCATCCCCGGGGTGCGGATCGCCCACCACTACATGCCCGGTGACCGCCAGGCCCAGGTCGGCGGCGACTGGTTCGACGCCATCCAGCTGCCCGGCGGCCGCGTGGCGCTGATCGTCGGCGACGTCATGGGTCACGGTCTGCTGTCGGCGGCCGTGATGGGCCAGTTCCGCACCTCCGTGATCACGATGGCCGCGCTCGACCTGCCGCCCGCGCAGCTGCTGCGGCACCTGGACAACCTCGCCCACCGCCTCGGCGCCGAGCACCTCGCGACCTGCGTGTACGCGGTCTACGACCCGATCCACCGCTCCCTGACGCTGGCCAACGCGGGCCACATCCCTCCCGTACTGGCCCGGCACGACGGCCGCAGCGAACTGCTGCAGATCCCCAAGGGCGCCCCGATCGGCGTCGGCGGCGTGCCCTTCGAGACGGTCGAGATCCCCGTCCCGGACGGCAGTTGGCTGGTGCTGTGCACCGACGGCCTGGTCGAGGTGCGCGGCCAGGGGATAGACGCCGGCCTGGCGGCGCTGTGCTCCAACGTCATCGAGCCGCAGCAGACCCCCGAGGACGTCTGCGAGCAGATCCTCAGCCGTGTCCACTCCGACGACCGCCGCGACGACGTGGCGCTGCTGGTCGCCAACTTCCAGGGCATCCCGCCCGAGGACGTCGCCGAGTGGCGGCTGGCGATGGACCTCTCCGACGTCCGGCGGGCCCGCGCGCTCACCCGCGAGCAGTTGGCGCGGTGGGGGCTGCACGGGCTCAGCGACCTGACCGAGCTGCTGGTCAGCGAGCTGGTGACCAACGCGCTGCGGGTCGCCTCGCACGAGGTGTCGCTACGGCTGATGCGGGTCGGCAAGCTGCTGGTCGAGGTCAGCGACGACGACCACAACCTGCCGCAGCTGCGCCGCGCGGACGCCGACGACGAGGAGGGCCGGGGCCTGGCCCTGGTCAGCAACCTCTCCCGGCGCTGGGGCACCAGCCGCAAGGCGGTCGGCAAGGTCGTCTGGTTCGAGCTGGCGCTGCCCGGCTGACCGGGGGGCGAATCGGCGGAAACCGCTCCGATCCACCCAGATGTAACCTACAAGTATGCAGGCCGGGAAAGACGCCTCCGTGGAGACGATCCATCGCGAGATGACCGCGTTCGCCCGCCGCGCACGCGCCGCGGCGGCCCGTATGCACCCGAGGCTGTCCCTGGTCGCCTACACACTGCTGGCCCACATGAGCGAGCGCCGGGACTGTCGGGCCACGGACCTGGCGCAGGCGTTCCTGCTCGACAAGTCGACGGTCAGCCGCCAGATCGCCACCCTGGAGCGGCTGGGCCTCGTCGAGCGGCGCCCCGACCCCGCCGACCACCGCGTCCAGGTGCTGCTGCCGACCACGGCGGGCGCGGCCGTGCTCGCGGAGGCGACCCGCGCTGCGCGGCGCACCGTGTGCGGCCGGCTGGCGGACTGGGACGACACGGACCTGGCGCGGTTCGCCGCCTATCTGACCCGCTACAACGACGCCGCCAGGCAGCAGGGCTGACCGGGCGTCAGCCAGGCGCCACCGCCCTCAGCGGCAGGCCTCGGCGCCCTCGGTGCACTCGGCGGCACCGCCGGGAAGGTACTTCTCGGCCCACGACCCCAGCTCCCCCAGGGCCGGCCCGAGCGCCTCGCCCGCCTCGGTGAGCCGGTAGCTCACCCGCAGCGGGGGCCCGGGATCCACCTCGCGGACGACGATGCCCGCCTCGGCCAGCTCCGTGAGCCGATCGGAGAGCATCCGTTCGCTGATCCTGGGGATGGCCCGGCGCAGCTCGACGAAGTACGCCGGCCGCTGCGTGAGGACGGCCACGATCAGGCCGCTCCAGCGCTTGCCGAGGATTCCGAAGACGCGGGTGAGCCCGACGTCGACCTTCGCACACGGCTCCGCGTCGTGCGCGGTCGGCTCAGTCCCCTGTCCCATGGGCACAAGGGTACCCGGCGCGTCGTCCCGTGCTGCAGAAAAGTAAGGTCCTGTGATACCAATAGCTGCGTACGAATTTTTCACTCCGAACTTTACGGAAGTGGAGGCACCCCCATGCCCACGCTGCTGCACATCGACTCGTCCATCTGGCCCTCCGAGACCTCCGCGTCCCGGGACGTGGCGAACTCCTTCCGCAAGGAGTGGGAGGCCCAGCACCCGGGCGGCGTCGTGATCTACCGCGACCTGAACGCCGAGCCCGTGCCGCACCTGGACGCGACCCACTACGTGGCCGGCGCGGAGCACCCGCTGCGCGGCGAGCTGGCGGACGAACTCGAGCGGGCCGACGCCCTGCTGATCAGCGCGCCGATGTACAACTTCTCGATCCCCAGCACCCTCAAGGCCTGGCTCGACCAGGTGATCATCCTGGGCCGGACCGCGGGCGAGCAGCCCACCGCCGCTGACACCCCTGTCGTGGTGGTGGCCAGCCGCGGGGGCGGCTACGGCCCCGGCACCCCCCGCGAGGACTACGAGTTCGTGACCAGCTACCTGGAGAAGGTCCTGCAGGGCTGCCTCGGCATCACGGACGTCGAGTTCATCGTCCCCGAGCTGACCCTGGCCCGCGCGGTCCCGGCGATGTCCGGCCTCATCGAGGCTTCCGACCTCTCCCGCACCAAGGCCCACGAGCAGGCCGCCGCCAAGGCCAAGGAGCTCGCGGCGCGCGTCGCCTGACCCCCGGCGCGGCCGCCCGGAAACGCGCGGGGGCCGCGTGGCGCATGCCACGCGGCCCCCGCGTCGTATCTGCCCGTACGCCGGGCGTACGGCTACCTCACAGGTTGACGCCGAAGTCCTGCGCGATGCCGCGCAGGCCCGAGGCGTAACCCTGGCCGACGGCGCGGAACTTCCACTCGGCGCCGTTGCGGTACAGCTCGCCGAAGACCATCGCCGTCTCCGTCGAGGCGTCCTCGGACAGGTCGTAGCGGGCGAGCTCGTTGTTGTCGGCCTGGTTCACCACGCGGATGAAGGCGTTGCGCACCTGGCCGAACGACTGCTGGCGGGTCTCGGCGTCGTAGATCGACACCGGGAAGACGATCTTCTCGACCTCGGCCGGCACGGTGACCAGGTTCACCTTCACCTGCTCGTCGTCGCCCTCGCCCTCGCCGGTGAGGTTGTCGCCGGTGTGCTCGACCGAGCCCTCCGGGCTCTTCAGGTTGTTGAAGAACACGAAGTGCTTGTCGGAGACGACCTTGCTCTCGGCGTTGACCAGGAGTGCGCTCGCGTCGAGGTCGAAGTCGGTACCGGTGGTCGTACGGACGTCCCAGCCCAGACCGACGGTGACCGCGGTCAGTCCCGGGGCCTCCTTCGTCAGCGAGACATTGCCGCCCTTGGAAAGGCTGACACCCATGGGATCTCCCTGCTCATTCCGGCGCGGGCCGCGCCCCTTGACGATTCCTTTGCCCAATGGCTCAACGGATCCCCGGGGGCGCGGGTTCCCGGCGCCGCACCCGTTCACCTGAGTGCCGTACACACCCGTACGACGGCCGCGGGAGCGGTAGAAAGGACGCATGGCCACCGGCTCCCGCGCTTCGTCCGACTCCCCCTCCGGCGCCGACGACCCCGGGAGCACCGCCGAGGAGATGGTCAGCGCCCTGCTGACCGCGTCCCGGCTCCTCGTCGCGGTCTCGGCCCGCTCTCTCGCCGCGGTGGAGGAGGCGCTGACCCTGCCCCAACTGCGCATGCTGGTCGTCCTGGAGAGCCACGGGGCGCTGAACCTCTCGCAGCTCGCCGGGGAACTGGGCGTCCAGCCCTCCACGGCGCTGCGCATGCTGGACCGCCTCGTGGCGGTCGACATGGTCGCGCGCGGCGCCTCCCCCACCGACCGGCGCACGACGGTCATCTCGCTGACGGCGACCGGGCGGCGCACCGTGAACGACGTCACGGAGCGCCGCCGGGCCGAGATCGCCCGCATCGTCGACGCCATGCCCCCGGGACAGCGCCGCCACCTCGTCCAGGCCCTCCAGGCTTTCGCCGAGGCCGGCGGCGAGCCCCCCGTCGGCGAGCAGGACGCCGGTCACGTCGGCTGGTGAACCGCGCCGCCGGAACAGGCCGGTCAGTTCGGCAGGAAGCCGCCGACCTGCGGGAGGTCCCCGGCCACCCCGAGCTTCGCGGCGGTCAGCTCCACACTGCCCTTGCCGGTGAGCCTGGTGGACGTGCCGGGCAGGACCCAGACCGCGCCGTTGGACCTGTCCTCCCCCCTGGCGCCGACGATCAGCTCGGGGTGACCGTCCCTGTTGAGGTCGCCGAGCGCCAGAGTGGTACCGAAGCCCTCCCCGGGCTGCGACGTGCTCGGCACCGAAGGAGTCTCCTGGGACAGCGCGTACGAACCGGAGCCGAGCGCGCCCGTCCTCTTGCCCGGGATCACCACGACCACCCCGGCACGGGCCTTGTTGTTCTGCTTCTGACCCGGCGCGCCGATCACGAGGTCACCGACGCCGTCCTTGTTGAGGTCGGCGACGGCCACGGAGGTCCCGAACTCGTTGTCCTTCGCCGAGGCGCCCGCGACGCCGGGCGTGTTCTGGCTCATCCGCACCGGTGCGGACGCGAGCCCGTTCCTGCCGCCGTACCAGAGGGCGATCTCACCGCCCAGGTGACCGCTGGTGCCCGCCATGGGCTCGTCCGGATCCCCCACGACGAGGTCGTTGTAGCCGTCGCCGTTGACGTCCCCGACGGCGGTGGTCGTGCCGTCCCCGGGCAGCGGACGTCGGCCGATCCCCGGGTTGACGTAGACCAGGCCGCCGGTCTGGCCGCCGATCCGGAGGGACGTCACGATGCTGTCGGCGTACCCGTCGTGCTGCAGGTCGGCGAGCTCGACGCCCGCGACCGAGGGGGACATGTCGTTGAGCGACTTCACGCCGACCGAGCCGTCCCGCTTGAAGGTGCCGCCGAACTCCACCGAGCCGCCGTAACCACCGACCAGCACCCGTGCTCCGCGGCTCTCGCGCAGCGCGGACACGTCCATTCCGAACCTGCCCTCGGCGGCCCGGGGCACCGGCAGGGTGCTCGCCGCGGCCAGCCCCTTCTTGCCGCCCCAAAGGACGGTGACGGTGCCCGCGTTCTTCGTGGTGCCCAGGTCCTCCCAGGGCGCGCCGACGAGCAGGTCGCTGTAGCCGTCCTTGTCCAGGTCCGCGTAGGCGGTCGAGGCACCGAACAGGTCCTCGGTCTCCGCGCTGTCCGGGACACCGGCGGTGTTCTGCGTGATCACGGCCTTGCGCGTGGTGGACACCCCGCTCTTGGAGCCGTAGAGGACGACGACCGCACCCGCGCCGTCTTTGCTCCCGACCTTGGCCGTGGGAGCCGGGACGACCAGGTCCCGGTAGCCGTCCCCGTTGAAGTCCGCGGGCGCCGTCAAGGGCTTCGCCATGGCGTCGGCGGGCATGAGCACCGCCCCGGCGACCGCGGCGGCCGCCACGGCAACCGCCGTCGCGACGCGCCCCCTTCGAATCTTCCCCACCCTGATTCCCCTCCTGTGTGCACAGTGAGACGTCAGGGACGGTAGGGGCGGAAGATGAACTCTCCGCGAACGTGCCGCCCTGGACCCGCAACACCGGACGCGGCCCCGGCGGCCGGGCGGTCACCCCTGGTCCGCCGAGACTCGCAGCAGCGTCAGGACCTTCGCCACTGTCACGAGCGTCAGCTGCGACGGTTCCTTCAGGCAGACGTCGATCTTCATGTCCGGGCCCCCTGCCGAGCCGGGCGCCCGGCCGTGTGCCCAGCCCGTCATCTGGCGGTCGCCGCCGACGGCACGGCAGTTCCCGTCGGCGGAGACGGGGACCCCTCGAGCCAACGACCCGGCGTCGTCGGTACTGTTCGCGTCCCCGCTCAGGAACGTGATCAGCACACCCTTCTGGTTCAGCCCGGTGAGAGGCGGGCACGCGGTCAGCACGGCATCGGTGACGCTGGGACACGTGCCGTCTCCCGGTACGTGGAGCGTCTGGGACGACACGAAACCGGCCGCAGCCCCGTGGTCGTCCCTGACGGACAGAGTGTGCCAGGTCGTCGGCAGATACACGGTCACCCCGTCCAGGGGGTCCTCCAGGCGCACCTGCGCGAACCCCGGATCCCCCGTGGGAGCGGCGGCCGGTACGGCACGGTGTTCCTCCGGGCCGAAGGCCGCCGGCGAGAGGACGGTCGCGACGACGGCGCATCCCACGGCGAGCACCGAGGCGGCCGCGGCCGCCCGCCTGCGCCGCTTGCGCTGCTGAATCCGCCGCCTGACCTGCGCCATCCGGTCGGAGGGCAGGGCCAGCTGGGGCAGGATGCGTTCCAGGAGGACCGGGAGATCCCGTTCCATCTCCCGCGGCTCCCTCTCAGGCTCGCTGTGCATGCCGCTCACCGCTTTCCACCGGTCCGGGAGCGGACGCCAGCCGAGCGCGCAGCGTGGCCAGCGCCTTCAACGTATGACTCCTGACCGTGCCGGGCCGGCAGCCCAGCACTCGTGCGGTCTCCTCCACACTCAGATCCTCGAAATAGCGCAAGACGACCACGGCCCGCTGCCGAGGCGGCAGCAGCCGTACGACGTCCGACAAGGACTGCTCCAGGTCCACGGAGACGAAGTCGTCGACGGCCCGCGCACCGGGGCCCGCGAGCGTCGCCAGACGGTCGTGTGCGTGGGGTACCTCGCCGCGCCAGCGCCGCTGCCACCACGACAGATGCGTGTTGACCAGGGCCTTGCGAACGTACGCCTCCGGATTCCCGTCGGCGATGGACCCCCATTTCGGCCAGACCTTCGCCAGTACCGTCTGCAACAGGTCCTCCGCCAGGTGCGCGTCGCCCGTGAGCAGCCAGGCGACTTTGAGCAGCCGCTGCCCGCGCGCGGACACGAACTCCTCGAAATCCGCCTCCGCGCCGTTCACTGTGTCGTCCCCGCCATCGCGTTCTCGTTCCGCTTGCCATCGCCGCTTCCGTCTTCGTCAACAGGGCGCTCTGCCCGACTTCCGCGGGCCTTACGAGGGCGCACGGAGGGCGTCGACGGGTTCCATGCGGGCGGCGCGCAGCGACGGGTAGAGGCCGGCGAGCAGGCCCACGAGGGCGCCGGCCACCGGGGCTCCGAGGGCCAGGCCCAGGTCCAGCACCGGTGTCCAGTCCTTCACGGCCGCCACGCAGACGACGGCCACCACGCCGAGCGCCGCGCCGACGACGCCGCCGAGGAGCCCGATGGTGGTGGACTCCGCCAGGAACTGCCCGGCCACCTG
>NZ_FZOF01000026.1 GCF_900188405.1 Actinacidiphila glaucinigra
ACCTGGCCTGGCGCTACTCGAATAGGGCCTCCCCCGTAACGGCACGCATGCGTCGCTGTCCGATGGCCCTTCCGGTCTCGGGCCCTGACGGGTCACCGTGCAGGCCTCCGCACAGGACCACGATCCGGGTGCTCTGCAGCGTGTCCCACATCTGATCGGTCAACCGCGGGCTATCGCAGCCCGGGACTGCGGCCCAATGTAGCTTCTGAATCGATCTACAATGGGACAAATCATCTTTACTTTGGAAGAACTCCGTGCTCGTAGTCATCTAGGTCTCCCGAGCCTCCGGCTGATCGGTCGGCTGCATGCCAAGAGCTGCAGCGTTTCCCCGACCTGATCCCTACCGCGGGGTGACAGCAGGCTGACTACGAGGATCCTGTCGAGATCGCCACCAAGGACTGTGACCTTGTGGATCTGCCTGTCAGCGGTGACTGCGAGGACAAGGCCGGACCCGCAACGTGCATTCATCCTTCTGAGGGATCAGGTCGATGTCGCCCTGTGCGCTGCGGAGATCGTCGACAGGCTGTCTGCAGAGGCCTACGCCCTGGTCCTGCTCCCAGATCCCTCGGCTGCGGCCCATGAGTTCCTGGGCTGGAACGCTCTCAGGCTTCTCTGCGGTGCAGCAAGTGAGGCTCTGGGCCGCATTCAGCAGCAGAGGTGCGAGCAAGTCGGCGTCGGTAAGCTCCGCGGGCCCGCTGCCGGCCTGGTACCGGTCGTACACCGGGTAGGCGTAAGGACTGTGTTCTCTACCGCGACGACTGGCAGTATCCCGGTTGACCGCTTCGTCGAAGTACTCACCGATCCAGCGTTCGGCCGCATCCATGCTGACGGTGAATGCTCCAACGCGGACAGCGTCCTCCGTCATCATGCCCCCCCAGCTGCTGCAGGCAGTTCACCCGCGTCTCCCCTGCCACGCAGTGTAGATCGCCGGCGGGACAAGCGGATCAGGCTCAGCTCCCGTGCCGCTCCCGCTCGGCAGGGGTGAGGACAGTGTCGGCCAGGCAGGCCAGGCAGGCCAGGTAGGCCAGGTAGGCGCGCGGCTACAGACCCTCGGCGACAGCGATGCCCGACAGCCGATCCCACCCGGCGCGTGCCCCGGGAGCTTGCGGTACCACCGCTCCCACGCCCGGACTACCACTGACGCCGTCGAGCCGCGTTGGCTCGGGATCATAGCCGTCCGAGCGACAGGCCCGGCGATCAAGCAAAGTACGGGTCTGCAGCGCGAAGGCAGCCACAACCCGCGGCCGGCCGCAGGGCGGGCTCTGGCCGGTCGCATGTGGCACAGCGAGCGCCAGCACGGCCGAGGATCTGGGCCGTCCCCAGGCGGCGATCCACAAAAACACCCACATCCCGGCGGCGTACCGGCTCTATGGCCGCAACCCCGCCCTGCGCGCCGAACCCCGGTCGGCAAAGACGGGGAGCGAACTCGAGATCGCCTCCATGAGCGACGACACGACCCGACACCTACAGGAAGTGGAAATACGAGAATGGTCGCAGCGGCCGCAGCCGCCCCGATGGACAGGACAAGCCGCTCGCCCGGGCTCTTGCCGACCAAGCGGCGCTGCACACACCAGCCGGCAATCCATGCGCCAGCAAGCAGGACAAAGCAGTGGCGCGTCGTTCCCTGGCCCACCTGGGGGCCTGTGGCGGGGGGATTCTCGGCTGCGGTGGTGGGCCAGGTGGGGCTAGCGTGGCGGTTTTGCTGAGTGCGGGAGGGATTCGCGGTGCTGGTCATGCCTGGGCAGTGGACGTCGACGATGGAACTGTTGGCCGTCGAGGCGGCGGGCCGAGGGATGGCGGTCAGGGCGGCGGAGGAGCCCGGCCTGGCAGGCCCTGCGTACTGGTACGGCGGACCGGTCGCGGGTGCGCGGCTGGCAGGCCGGCTCGGGTTCGCGTTGCTGGAGCCGACAGACGGCTGGCTCGGGGAGTTGCCGGAAGAGTTCACCGGCCGCCAGGTACGGGCGGGAACCATCGCCGACGCATGGGCGATCGATCAGCCGACATTCATCAAGCCGCCCCGCGACAAGTCCTTCCCGGCCGACATCTACTCCGACGGCTCCCGGCTGCCCTCCAACCTGGACCCGGCAACACCGGTGCTGCTGTCCGACGTGGTGACCTTCGCGGCCGAGTACCGGCTGTTCCTGCTCGACGGCCAGATCGCCACGGCGAGCCGGTACGCAGTGTTCGGCCGGCTCGACCCCCGCCCGCTCGGTACGGACCGCGCGGACTGGGCCACCGCCGCGCAGATCACGGAGTTCACCGACCGGCTGGCCGCCGTAGCCGGGCACACGCTGCCGAGTGCCGTCGTCGTGGACGTCGGGCAACTGCTGGACCCGTACCGCCCGGGCCACCGCTGGGCCGTGGTGGAGGCCAACATGGCATGGTTCTCGCATGCCTACGCCGCCGACCCCGCACGGGTACTAGACGTGATCCTGCGGGCCGCGGGGCCACGCGAACACACGCAGCCGCGCGATCTGGCGTTCGAACGGCACTGATCCACGCTGCGCGAACTCGGCTCCCCGGCAGCCGGCCTGGCCCGGCCACACTCCAGGAACTGACGCTTCCAACTCAGTCAAGATCACCTGTCAATCGATCAAGATCGCGTGACAGACGACAGCAACTGCTTGACACGTTTGAGCAGCTGCCAGAAGAAGTCGGCGCCACCAGGCGGGCGCGCTCTGCGGATACGTTCGCGGCGCGGGTACCGCCAGTCCGCTTGAGCGGATCCATGTCCTCTATCCGGCGGACGACGGCATCATCGGTGGCGGTGGCCCCTCTCTCTGTCAGAAGCGTGATGACAGCTTGCCTGCCTCTCACCAGCCGCCCCCGTGAGCTGGTGGGGCCGTGCCGTGGCCACGGGCACGCCGCCGTCCTGCCGGCTGCCGGCTGCCGGCTGCCGGCTGGGAGCGGCGACGGCAGGAGGGATATGGCAGGTCCCTGTGATGGCAGGGGGCCTGGTGTGGCGGGCAGGCCAAATTTCCTGCCAGGGTTTTGGGGTCGCGCTGGAGAGGCAGCCTCGCCGACTTCGGTAACAGCTGTTACCATGCGGGTATGGCCAAGACACAACTCGGAGCGCGCGTCGACGACGAGGTCGCGGAGATCGCCCGGAAGCGAGCGGCGGACCGCGGGCTGTCAGTCGGGGACTACCTGTCCCAGCTCGTCCTGGAAGACGCGAGCGGCCTGCGGGCCCGCGCCATGGGCGCGGCCGAGCGGTTCCTCGCCGAGCACCAGGAGCTCTTCGACGAGGCTGAGCAGGGCCAGGACGGGGCGGGGGCGCACGCCGCCTAATGGAACTGCACATCGACGTCCCCTGGATCCTGCAGGTGGCCGAGCTTGCCGGAGCCGGCGATCCGGCGCCCGACGACTACGGCGTGCCGGTCGCGGCGTGCGCGCGGCATCAGGCCGAGCTGCTGGAGCAGCCGGTCTATGACGGGCCGTACGCGCGGGCTGCGGCGCTGGTGCACACCCTGGGCCGATGCCGGTGGCTGGAGCGGTCCAACCTTGCGGTCGCAGCCGCCACAGGAGTCATGTACCTCGAGGCGTCAGGGGTCTCCGTCAAACCGTCCCGCCAGGACGCCACCGCCCTGCGCGACCTTCTCCTGGACCCTGCCTGCACCGCGCCGAGGATTGCCGCCGTGCTGCGGACCTGGCCGTCAACCTGATCATCATTGGTCCGGTGTCATCGAACATTGACCGGATCCCATTGACGTTTGACCAGCCACGCTGAACCTGCCCATGACTCACTGGCGGTCCAGGTCAGCTGACCCAGTCATGCCACCGGGAGTGGGGTTTCTCGCAGGCGCCAGAGTCGTAGGCATCCCGGTAGGCCTTGGCTCGGAGTTCCTCGACGGTCGTCGCTTTCCCGTCCGGCCCCCTGACGTGGCCGCCACGCTCCACGTAGCCGAACGAGACAGCACAGTCGGGGCGCACGGTCCCAATGGCATACCAACCGAGCGTTCCTGCCGCCACCATGGCGCAGATACCAAGGACAACCCAACGCGGATTCCGAGCCATGCGCCGCATCACGAGCGGATCCTACTCTGCGCCGGCCCGTCGAAATTCGATGACGCCGGACAACCATTGACGAGTCAGGTGCCGCCGCCGCTCTGGCGCGGTCCATCGTGTGGTCATGGCGCGCCTTCCCTCGTGGAACGCGCGAGGCGACGGGAGCGGGCACGGTCATCTCAATGGACGACTACCTGGGCCTCCAACCTCGCCGCCGCCCGCCAGTACGCCGAGCGCGGGGGGCACCTTGATGTACCGCGGTCTCATGTCGAGACCATCGACGGCACCGCCCACACCCTCGGCATCTTCATCGCCAACCAACGCGCCCGACGTGCCGGTCTCGCCCCCGAACGCGTTGCAGAACTCACCGCACTCGGCATGCGCTGGGGCTGAGTAACAGCACACAACCACGGCAGTGTCGTGGCAGACGCCTCAGGTTGCTGTGCCGTCAAATCCCAGGTAGGAGGCCCCCGAACACGGCGCGATCGTAGAGGCGCTGGTGCCACTCGTTGACGTCCGGCCCAGGTGCAGTAGTCAGGAGGGGGTTAGGACCCGTCTCGATGAGGTGCAGGAGAGTCCAGGCAACGCCGTAGCAGTCGTCCGGACCGAAGCAGGAGACGAGGGCCTTCGCTTCCTCTCTGGTGACCGGCCTGGCGATCGCGCCGAGCTGCTGGTCACGCCTGTCGACCTCTCCTTCGCTCGCCTCCCAGCCAGGAAGCGTGCCGTCGGCGACGAACGCCTGCACTTCGGGTCTCATGGCCAAATGATCGCCTGCCTTCGTCACCGCGAGCAAGGGATCTTCACTGGTCCAGATGCCGCCGAGCGACGGGAACACAGATGACGCTTCGTAGCGGGTCAGGGAGGCCCGAGGTCGGTGCTGCATCACCCGCCCGAGCAACCCACGACGATCGACGAAACGTCGAAAGTCGAGCTGGAGGAACGAGAAATCCATGGTCAGCACCTTGCACCTGCGGCAAGCGCAGCGCCGGAGGTCGCGCCGACTCCCGAGAGCCGACCCGTCGACAGCGGCTGAATCTGACTCTTCTCCAACCGATCGTGTCCACGACATAATGCCGCCTGATCTTCGAAGTGCCGGCGGGGAACGGGAGCGCCGGAGACGAATCGAGAGGGGAACGCGCATGTCAGCACGTCGGATCCTTGCAACCCTGGCGGCCGCGGTTCTGGCGGCTGGTGGGCTCACTGCCATGACCACCACGCCAGCCAGCGCAGCAACCTGCCTGGGTACTGCCAGGAGCATGAGTCCCGTCGACAACGGGAACGAGTACGTGTGGCCCGCATCCGGATACGCCTACGCCACGTCCAACTGCAACGACATCAACGTCAAGCCGTCCATCGCAGCCGGCGGCGGTTTCGACTTCGTGCCCGTGCGCACCTGCTTCTACCCCACGAGCGGCAGCTCCTACTGCAATGCCTACCGCGACATCACGGTCGGAACCTGGGGTCTGGCAGCCACCGACGTCAAGGACGGCACCAGATTCATAGTGCAATTCCAGTTCAGCACCAAGGGATCGATCGCCTACTGACCTGACTCGTGCTGCCTCCACGAGAGGCTCCGGCGCATCACACGCGCTGGAGCCCTTCGCCCAAGCTGCCGGTCTGCACGACGTTGATACCGGCTTTCGCCACTCGCGTCACAAGTAACCGGCGGAGGAGATCAGCGACTTGTCCCTGATCAAGCCGAGTCCTCACTGACTGACGTCACGGTGGCGATCAGCAACGGACAATCACACGCAGACCATCAGGCCGCATAGACGGGTGGGAGGGTCTGGGTGATCAGGCGCAGGCGGGCGTCGTCAGTGGAGCCGGGGGCGGCGGTGAAGCCGAGGCGGGCCCGGGTGTCGATGACGATACCGCCGGTGGTGGCCGCGGCCTGCCGGGCGCGGGCGCGGACCTGCGGCTGCCAGCGCTGTGTCACTTCGCGTTCCAGCCAGGCGGCGAGGTCCGCGCGGGGCTGCTTGAGCGGCCCCGGTCGTAGCGCTCCACGGTCCGCCGCGAGATGCCGAGCGCCTCGGCGGCGGCGTGGGGGCCCTTGAGGGCTTTGACCAGGTAGCGCATGCGCGCCTGGGCGGACTTCGGGATCGGGCGGGTGAACACGCCCTGCACAGCCCTGTCGAGGCCGTCCTGGAGCATTCCCATCGGCCGGTCCCCTTCTCTACCGCACGGCATCGATCACCTGCGCGGGCCACAGGCGGGCCTCAGACGCCAGCATTGGCCTTCCAAAGGACCGAGGCTGGCGGCGGTCTCGTCCACACTGTCGTGGAGCACTGCTTGCCATGCGGTCACGGCCAGATGTCATGCGTGACCGTAAGCTTCGCGAACGCCTCATCATCCGAGTGGAACTCGGTGTTGTGTACGGTCATTTCCCAGGTCATGGACCCTCGACCGGACTTGAGGTTCCGGGCAGCGAAGTCCGAGCGGCCTTCGTCATCCGTGCTGAGGCAGCTCGTCCCCTCGTACAGGGTCAGCCACGGGGATAGCTGGACCTCGCCGGAGGTCAGCAGATCCGCATGGATACGCAGAACACCCCGGGCTTCCTCGCCGGCACACAACTCGAACTTTTTTTCAGCGTGTCGCTTGCTGTTCGTCAGGTTGAGTGTCGAGTGGAGAGTTGTGTTCTCCTCATGGCTTTTTTCCGTCAGGAAATCGCAGCAGGCGTAGGTTCTCATCGTTGCTGTGAGCTTGACGATGTGCGTTGTTTCGAGGGCGGCAGCGGGCGGTGACGTGACAGTGAAAGGAACGGCGGCCAGCAGAGCCGCCGCTGTAACATATCCAAGCTTCATGTTCGGACCTCGCGGGAATCAGAGCCCGGCTCAATGGGCGGGCGCCGCGTCGCGGACGAGAGCTTCGAAATGGCCCCGTATCACCAGAGTCTCACCGCGGCAAAGCCGCTGCATCTCGGCACGGCGGTTCAGTGGCGGTCAAGGCTCTACGGGTAGTTGAACGAGGTACGGGCAGACCTGCGACGCAGTACCCGCCCAGCAGCGGCGTCCGAATATCGCCGAAAACCCGGAGCGGTCGCTGTCCTGGCCCGCGCCCAGCAGGACGCACTCTGGAGCCGGCAGCAGATTGCCAACCAGTTCCGTTCCCTCCTGCGCGAGTATTACCCGGCCGCCCCGGCTCGTGTCGTGGACGTGCCGTCTTCGGTTCCGGAAAGTCACCTTCGGGACCTCGAACCGCGGTGTGTGCTGGAGGTCGCAGTGCCACCGCCGGGTTCGTACACGCTGGGTTCCGCGTCCGGGGTCACCTCCGCTAGCGCCTGGAGCTCCAGAGCGGCCCAGCTCCCGGAACCCGCGCCGTACTCGCTGGCGCCAACGGTAAGCAGCGCCTCCACAGGGCCACCGCACTCGCCGCAGTACAGCTCGTCGGTGCCCGCCGGGTCACGGAAGGTGAACTCCGCCGGCCAGCCGCCCGCCTTCCATCCCGGTGCGACGGACAGCTCCCATTGGTACTTCAGCGATGTGGCCTCCGACCAGGCCATGACGCGCTCACTGAGCTCCTCGCCCAGAACATACAGCGGCGGGAACTCCCGTATCTCCTCCGGCTGCAGTACGCACGGCCGGGGTACATGTTCGTCCCAGTCCACGAACTCCAGCGCCGGCGGCTCGTCCAGCACATCCCGCACCTCGCTCGCCACCCGCCACCGCAACTGCACCGCCGGCCAGCACCCTTCGAGGTCCGGCACCGGCAGCCACAGCACCTGAAGCACGTCCGTCCCCTCCGGGAAGGGCAGACCGGGCACATCCCGGGCATATAGCTGCGTGATCGGGATCAGTGGCTCACGTCCCGACGCGGTCACATCCCCCGGCTCCAACGGTCGGGATGAAAATCCGTCAGCATCAGGCAACGGCCTCAAGTCCTGACCAGCCAATACCGCCCGGCAGGCGACGACCAATGGATTGACGCGCCCCGCCCTGCACCCCTTCACCCCCGCGCAAGCACGTGATGGGCACTCAATCTGGAACGATCGGTCCTTCCAAATTTTAGGCTCGCCCACACCCTCCGCGCACCTCGGGTGACCTCACCTTCCGGGCGCGACGGAGGGTCATTCTGTAATGATCGGTAAGGAAAATGGGAAACATGTCAGGGCTGCAGTCGAAGGTGATCGTCGTGACCGGCGGTATGGCCGGAATGGGTGAGGCGTTCTCGCGTCGCCGCCTCGGACACCCAGCACCCGGTGCCGGGGCGCGCACCCGGATCAGGTCTCAGTATCAGGCTGTCCAGCCCGGAGGGGGAACTCCAATGTGGACGGAGTCCGCGATGTGGCACTGTCCCGACGGCGACTCGGCCACGTCTCGCCCATTCGGGATAGATCGCCGGAATCTACGATAAAATTATCTTGTGGTCGCATATGAGAATCTCGTCATGGCCAGGCAAGGGAATTCCGTCTGGATCACCCTGAATCGGCCTGAACGCCGAAATGCCTTGAGCTGGGAGCTGCTTCGCGAGTTGCAGAAGGCACTGACCGAGGTGGCGGGATCCCCGGCGGTAGGGGTTGTTCTGGCGGCGAATGGACCGGTTTTCAGCGCCGGGCATGACTTCTCCGACGTGCTCGCACAGGACGCCAAGGGCATTCGGGAGCTGCTGCATCTGTGTACGGACGTCATGCGGCTTCTTCAGTCCGCACCGCAAGTGGTGGTGGCCAGAGTGCAAGGCTTGGCCACGGCCGCAGGTTGTCAGCTCGTGGCATCGTGTGACCTGGCGGTGGCGGGTGAGTCTGCCGGGTTTGCACTTCCCGGCGGCAAGGGGGGTTGGTTCTGCCACACGCCTGCCGTGCCGGTGGCCCGCTCCATCGGACGCAAGCGACTCATGGAGATGGCCCTCACCGGCGATGTGATCGGTTCCCGTACCGCCCTGGAGTGGGGACTGGTCAATCGAGTGGTCCCCGACGGCGAACTCGACGAGGCGGTCGAGGAACTCCTCGCCCGGGCCAGTCGTGGCAGCGCGGCCAGCAAGGCGCTGGGAAAGCGAACCCTCTACTCACAGCTGGACCGTCCCGAATCCGACGCTTATGAGATCGCTTGCGAGGTCATGGCTGATTCCTCTCAGACCCCGGCAGCTCGCGAAGGCATTGCATCCTTCTTGGAGAAGAGGCCGCCGGTGTGGCCCGAGTGACGAATGAACGGAGCCCTGAGACAACGATGCAGGATTCCACGTCGGTGCCGATGCTCATCATCGGCGGAGGGCCATTTGCGCTGTCGGCGGCCGCGCTCGCCGGTGACCGAGGCGTGGATGCGGTCGTGGTCGGACGGCCGATGGGGTTCTGGTCCGAGCACATGCCGCAGGGAATGCTGCTGCGTTCGGGCATCGACTGGCATCTGGACGCAACCGGCGTCTGCACCCTGGAGGCATATCTGCGGGAACGGGCCCTCTCACCCAAAGAGGTTGATCCGATTCCCGTGGAGCTCTTTCGTGAGTATGCCGACTGGTTCCGCCGCGCCAAAGGCATCACCCTGAGGCAGGATCTGGTCACGCGCCTCACCCACCGGGACGGCACGTTTCACGCAGAGCTCGACAGCGGCGAGCGGATACGCGCCGATGTCGTGGTCGCCGCGCCGGGTATCAGCTACTTCACCCGACTACCCGATTGGGGCGGCTCGATCCCGTCCGGCCGCGCGTCCCACAGCTGTGACCTGGTCCGCTTCGATGCCCTGTCCGGGCAGCGTGTGCTCATCGTCGGGGGCCGACAGAGTGCGTATGAGTGGGCGGCTCTGATCGGTGAACACGGTGCGGCTCGCGTCGATGTGGTGCACCGCCATCCCATGCCCCGTTTCGCGTCGGTGAGTTGGACGTTCTTTGACGACTACCTCGAGGCCACGATGCGGGGTTCCGGATGGTGGCGCCGCTTGCCGGTTCCCGTGCGGGAAGCAATCCTGGCGCGATGTTGGGAGGCCGGCCGCGGCACGCTGGAGCCGTGGCTGCCGGCGCGGCTCGATGCGGCCGGCGTCCGGATCTGGCCGGAAACCGCAGTGGTCCTGGCGGAGCCGACAGTGGACGGCGGGCCGGTGCGGATCACGATGTCGAACACTCAGTCCTTGACCGTGGATCAGGTGATCTTCGCCACTGGATACGCGGCCGAACTGGCCCGCGTCCCGTTCCTGGCGGACCTGGTGGAACGCATCAAGATGCGAAATGGCTCTCCAGTGCTGGACGAAGCCCTCCAGAGCACCGTTCCTGGGCTGTATCTCACCGGCTTCTCCGCGACGCAGGATTTCGGGCCGTTCTTCGGTTTCGTCAAGGCCGCTCCGGCATCCGCCGCCCTGATCATGCGCGACATGCTGGCACGTACGGGCTGAAGTGACGGACGCGAACTTCAGGCTCGGTGGCCCCGCGTGGCGGGTGCCTGTATCCGAAGTCCTCTTCACCCGGTAGGAGTTGTGGCGGACGCGCTTGACCATGCGTGGGTAGGACCGGGGGCGGCGCGCTGGGTTGCGGTTTCGGCGCGCGGCAAGGGTGGCGAGGACCTCCGTCTTGACCGCTTCCCAGCGTTCAGGGGGGCCGCCGTCCCGGTGGCGGTGCGGCGAACGATGTTAAGGGTCCTGAGGAAGCTGATCCGGTCCGGGTCGATGTCGGCGCCGGTCGCGGCGTGGCAGATCAGGGAGTTGATCGCGTAGTGGACCAGCAGGTAGGCCCAGATCTCCTGGTGGACCAGGTCCGGACTCTTGGACCGCAGCACCTTCCCCGGGCCGCGTAGAACCGTCTTCAGTTGGCCGTTCGTGGCTTCCTCCTCCCACCTCTGGTGGTAGGCGGCCGCCAGTTCGGCGGCGGTTGCGGCCTCTGGCTCAGTGATCGTGGTGATCAGGCAGATCAGTTCACCGCCGTCGCGGTCGGGGACGTCGTACTCGACGATCCGCACCACGTGGGCTGCGGCCGGGTCCGGCTTCGCGCCGGACTTCGCCTCCTGTAGGAGTTCCTCCCGCTGGCGGCCGCGCAGGCGGGGATCAACCAGGGCCGACAGCTACGTACCGTCGGACAGGACCTTCAAGACCGGCAGCGACAGCTGCGTCGGTGCCCGCCAGCACAGCGCCGCCCCGGTCTGGGCGGCGGCGCTGAACGCGGCGAAGCTGTAGAAGCCCCGATCAGCCAGCAGCAGCCAGTCACTGGAGATCGAGGGCAGCAGCGAGGTGCGGTTGCTGGAAACCGCTGCTGCCCCCCTGGGAGCCATCTCGGGGTGCGCGGCGGGATTGTGCACGGCCCGCTCACGGGTGCGGGCCGCTCGCCCCCACGGGGGTCGGGGGGCGTGCCCCTGCGGGAAGGAGGGAAGCTGCAGGGGGCTACCCGTCCAGGGACAGCGGGCAGTCCGGGGTGTCCAGCCAGTACCGGTGCTCCCCATCGGGGCTGATGGTCAGCCCGAACCGATCCAGGTCGGGGGCGCCCGCCTCACGCCACCGCGCGATCAGGCTTTCCACGTCGTCCCACAGCCTGGCTGGGCCGCCCTGCCGGACACGCCACGCCTGACCCTCCCGGTACACCAGCGCCCACGTGCCGGCCTCCACGTCCAGGAGCAGGTGCTCGTTGGCATCGAGCGTGACGCGCTGCGCCCGCGGCGCCGCGATCTGCGCCACGAATCGCGCCGTCCAGTCGTCAAGGACGTCCGCGCCCACCGACGTGGCACGCTCCACGCCTGCGCCGGTGTCAGGGAGCATCCCCAACGGTGGCGGCAGATGGGGCCGGGCGAGCATGAACGAGATCTGCCCGCCCAGCAGGTGCCCGCTCGCACTGCCGTCCTCCCGCACCGTAAGCCGCGCCAACTCCGACGAGTACAACCAGCCGCACACCGTGGCCAGGATCGTCCCTCCCGGGCCAACCTGCGCGATCCACTCCTGCGGGATGGTGAGCACGCCGCACGTGGCGATGATGCGGTCGTACGGCGCACCGTCCTTGTGACCGGCCAGGCCGTCGCCGACGACCAGGTGCGGCGCATGCCCGACCTGCGCCAGGGCCGCCGCCGCCCTGGCCGACACGCCGGCGTCGACTTCCACCGAGGTGACCCGCTCGTCGCCGAGCCGGTGACACAGCAGCGCCGTTGAGTACCCGGTGCCCGTGCCGACCTCCAGGACCCGCGCGCCGTCCACGACTTCCAGGTCTTCCAGCATCCGCACGACCAGCCCCGGGAACGTGCTGGAGCTGGTGGGCTGGCGCAGGATCTGCCCGCGGATCTCGCCCGGCACGATCGTCCCGGCGATCTGCGTCACAAGTGACACGTCGCTGTAGCAGCCGGTCAACCAGTGCGGATCGTCCGGCATCACCGGCTCCCATGCCGTCGGCGACGACCCCTCCACCCAGCGGAAGTAGCCGCCGCGCAGGAACTCGTGCCGGGGCGTGACTGCGACCGCATCCCGCCACTGAGGTGACCGGACGCTGCCCTGCTCGGTCATGAGGCGGAGCAGCTTGTCCCGCAGGCCTTGATGGGTCATGACGCCTTCCGTTCGAGTAGATCGGCCATGGCTGCCACCAACGGCAATCCCGTCTCGGGCACCATCCACGCCCACTGGCCAGAGGGGTTGCACTCAAGGAACCACCATGCCCCGGCCCGGTCGATGGCGAAGTCGAAAGCGCCGAAGACCAACCCGAAGCGTGCCAGGTAGCGGTGCAGGGCGTCCGCGATCCCGGCCGGCGGCTCCACCACGCTGTAGCGCAGCCTGCCGTAGTCGGTACGCCAGTCCAGCAAGTCGGAGTCGATGCGCACACAGAACACGCGGTCGCCGATGACGGTCACCCGCACGTCACTGGCCTTGTCGACGCGCTGCTGGAAGAGGTGCACAGTGCCCGCCACCCGCTCGTCAATGTCCTCGGGGGTGACCTCGTCCACCTGCACCGTGCTGGACACTCCGTCGATCAGGTACAGCGGCGTCGACAGTGGCTTGTAGATGGCCAGGGCGTGGCGCTTGATGAAGGCCCGCGCCGCGTCCGGTTCCGAGGTGATGAGCGTGGGCGGTACCTGGAACCCGACGTCGACGGCCGTGGCCAAGCCCGACGGCTTGAACTCGGCGTCGCCGATCCGGTGGGGATGGTTGACGTACAGACAGCCGGGAAGTGAAGCCAGAACCCCGCCCAGGCCGTACCGGGCCTGCCCGGCAGCGAACCGCGCGGTCTGCTCGTCCAGGTGCGGAAAGGTGAACCCGGACGGCCGCCGGTAGTACAGCGACCGGACGCGGGTCAGGTCCGCAGTGCGGGTGGGCGTCGACAACGTCCCAGTGATGCCGTGATGGTCGATCGTGGCCGCGAGAGACAGGGTGGCGGGGAAGTCCCCGGAGTCGAGCCGCACGACCGGGACACCCCGGTCGTGCAGCTCGGTTACCACCAGGTCCGTCGTGGGGTCGTCCAGATTGGTGACGACCAGCACCGGACCCGTCGTCACTGGTCGCTGTCGTTCCCGGTGTCGGTGTCGCCGCCGCCCCCGCCACCGGGGCCGGCCCCGTCGGACGGGTTGCCGGTGCCGGTTGACGGGGCCGTGCCGGTGCTCGTTCCGTGGCCGGGCATCTCCACGATGCCGCCGCGCGCGTCGAAGTACCGGGTGGTCTGCGTCGCCGGGTCCAGCTCGGCGTGGGCGTAGGCCGGCGCGGTGGCCGGGTACGGCGCCATGCGGCTCACGCCGAACGGCGGCGGTGTGGGGATGCCGGTCGGCAGCGGCGTGCCGGTCGGGAGACGGTCGGAGTGCTGGAACACGATGTGCCCCCTCGTTGTGTCTGCCCGCGCTTGGACTGTCCTCGCGCGGGTGGTGCGACTTGCGGACCCGCCCCTGTCTGCGGTTTCCGCGACCGGGCGGGCGTGGTTCGCCGTCTCTCACGTTGGCTCCCTGCCGTACGCGGGAGACGGTGGTCTAGTGGCTGGCAAGGTCGATGACTGCGCCGCCACCGATCAGGAGGGCAAGGAGCGCGAGGAAGCCGAAGCACGATGGGGAGGCCAGCACGCTCAGGCAGCCAGGGCGGGACTTCACTGTCAGGTGAGGGGGAAGCCCAGCTGGGCCGCGATCGACTCATGCGGAGCCGGAAGCGGCCGGAAGCACTCGAGGAGACCGCGGAGCGGTACCGGTGGCAGGAGACGGTCGCTGACGCACGGCCGCAGCCAGTACGGGCCCGGAGGCACGTCGCGGGCGAGCGGGGGCAGCCTCAGGATGTGCGGTGCCCCGAGGCACAGCCCATACGGGTGCGGGTCCCATCGGGCGGTCGTTCCCGGCGGTACGAGCCAGTACAGCCACCCGGCGTCGGGGTCGGCGATGACCGGGCCGCAGGCTCCGACCTGGATCTCATCCATGGTCGCGACCATGGCGGCGGCGTCTCCCATGCCGGTAATCACCGTGTCGAAGAGGCTGCCACCGAGCGGCATCCGCACCTCGCGCTGAACGGCGATGGCGCGATAGGCGCGGATACGGTCGGCCAGGTCCCCCATGTCGTCGCGCACCTGTACCTCAGCGATACTCATACCAGCGTCCCGGGGATGAGGGCCTGCACGGTCTTGAACCGCCGGTCGTCGGCGACCGCGTAGGACAGACGGGCGCCGAAGTGCCGCGCAACCCACAGCCCGCGGGCCGGCTGCCCCTCGGTGGGCCGCCACGTGACGGCCTCGGTGAAGTTGGGGAAGTCGGGGAGCGGGTCGATGACCTCGATCAGGAGCTCACCGGTGGCGATGACAGCCAGGCGCAGGCCCAGCCGCGCCCGCGGCGGCGGCGAGGAGTGCCGGGCAGCGTTGTCCATCAGCCGGGCGGCGACCTGTGCCGCGTTCTCGACGTCGCCGGGCCACCGGCCGATGTGGAGCTGTGTGCGGGTGTGCACCCGGGCGTTGCCGCCGGAGGATCCATTAGCCTCGAAGTCACGACGCCACTGCCAGACCGAGTCTTCGCTGACGGGCATCGGGATCTCGACCACGGCGACGGGCGACCCGGACGTACCGGTAGTGATCGTTTTCGGTTGCGTGGTGGTCACCTTGACTCCCAAGGCCGAGATCATGCGCTGTCTTGTGATGAGGTAACCGCTCCATCACTCTCCGCGGGTACCGTGGAGAGCAGGTGGGACCGTGAACACCGTGAACGACCATGGAAGCTGTCGGAGGTTTAGACATGGTTGCTCGGAAACGCACGCCCAACCCCGCCCTCGCAGAGCTGCTTGACCAGGCCAAATGGACGCGCACGCAGATGGCGCAACAGGTCAACAGGCTCGGCCCGCAGGCAGGGTTGCAACTGACGTACGACCGCACAGCCGTTGCGCACTGGATTGCAGGCACACCGCCGAAACCCGAGGTCAGGCCACTGATCGTGGAGGCGCTGTCTCGACGGCTCGGCCGGCCGGTCACGCACGCCGAGGCAGGCCTCGAGCCCGCCGTATCCGCCACAGGGTCCGATCAACCCGACACTGTCGAGGAGTTGATAGACCTCGGAAGGGCGGACATGGACCCAACTCGCCGCGGCGTACTGACCGCGACCCTGTTCTCCGCGGCGCTAACCGTGCCCCTGTTCGCCCAGACCGCTCGAGCTGACGAGCCGGTCTCGCCGGGGAAGGCAACCACGCGGATCGGCGCATCACAGGTCGCTTCGGTGCGCTCCATGACGGAGCGGATCGCGGACATCCTCGACGAGTTCGGCGCCGGCCACGCCCGCCCCATGGCCGCAGCGTTCCTCGTCAACACTGTGGGCCCGTGGCTGCGTGCGCAGGCCTCCGAGGACGTCCACGCCGACATGCTCGCCGCGGCCAGCGACCTGACGTACCTGACGGGCTGGATGGCCATGTACGAGAAGGCCCACGGGCTCGGCCAGCGGTACTACGTCAAGGCGCTGCGTCTGGCCGGTGAGGCTCAGGATCATGTGACGTTCTGCCGGACGCTGCGCGGGATGTCGCTGCAGGCCTCGAACCTCGGGTACGGGCGGAAGGCGCTCGAGCTCGCCGACTCCGCCGCCGAGGCCGCCCCGTCCGCGGGGCCGCGCCTGGTGGCGTTCCTGCGCGGCCAGCAGGCGCATGCGGCGTCAATGGTCGGAGCTACGGCGCAGGCGCACTCCCGGCTGCGGGAAGCGGAGACCGCGCTTGCCAAGGCCGACAACCGGCGCGACCACGTCGGGGGCTACGACCAGACCGCCTACCTCTTCCACGTCAGCCACGTGCTGATGGAGGAGGGGGACCTGGCCGGGAGTATCAAGGCGCTACGGCAGTCCATCCGGCTGCAGCCCGCCCAGGAGCGGCAGGGCCGCGTCCACGCCTACGCGGTGCTCGCCCAGCGCCAGCTCCGCCACGGGCACCTGGACGCCTCCGTCGACTCGTGGGGCCGGTTCCTCGACGAGTACGAGCACGTCTCTTCGGTACGCGGTGACGACCACTTCGCCACGATGCGGACGGAGCTCGAGCGGCACCGGACGGCACGGTCCGTGCGGGAGCTGGCCAGCCGGGTGCAGGAAGTTGCTGCGCTCAAGGCCGCATGACACAGCAGTGCCCCCCAGGGAGCTGTCGGAGCCCTGGGGGGCACTGCTTTCACGATACGGGCTGAGCTTGGGGCGCGCGCCTTTCCGCCCGGGTCACTTCCCGTCAGTGAGGAGGGTGGCGAGCTTCCCGCAGAGCTCGCTGCGCGCCCGCTCGTCAACGATGTGCCGCGTGATGTCGGCTGGCACCGGTTCGACGGAGGCGACACCACGCACCAGCGCGATGGCGGCCCGGAGTGGCTCGGCGTCGTCCTCGCGGAGGTCTCCTGCGAGGGTGACGGCGAATCCGGCAAGGCGCCATTCGTCCAGCCCGTCAGGTGTCCTCACCAGAGCCCCTTCGCCCGACCGCTGCCGCATCCGAGCGTCTCGGGCGGCGCCCGCAGTTGTCCTCCAAACGATCGGGGGATGCCGTTACCCCCCGGCCGAAGCCGACAACGACACCCGAGTCACAGCGGCAGAAGGCACACGACCCGGCGCCGCGGAAGCGGACCACGGGATGGTCAGCAACCCGTCCTGGCTCCCGCGCGTTCCGCGTACCGCCGCCGGACGGACTGGTCTTCACCGTGCCCCAACGCGGCACCTTCGTCACCCCACCGCAGTAACCACAGCGAAAAGTCCCCAGCCCCCGCCCAGCGCCCGCTCCCCACACAAGACCGGGCGCACGCCACCGCGCTCGCCGTGCGGCCTCCAGCAGAGGGCTACCACCAGGACCGCGCGCAGCGGCACACGAGGCGCCGGCCGCCGTGCCTCCTTCTCACCAGTCCGGGCATCGGGGACGGTCCGCCGACGGACGACGGGGATCAGGGCCTGATCCGGTTGTGCTCCGCGGACGGTGCGCCAGTCGCCCTTCGGCTGGGGAAGCTCTGGCTCTGCGCCGTCGTGCAGCCTCGCACGCTGCAACCGCAGACTGTCACGGCGTCAAAATTTCAGTCAGGGACAGCCAGTAGAGCGGTGAGGTACCGCCAGGTCTGGCGACCTGCGGTGGTGAGCAGATTCCTGCTCCTCACCGGTGACATGCCGTCACTCACCGACGGAAGGTGATGCCGGATTGTGATCTTTCAACCCCCTTTTCGGTGAGCAAATCGGTGAGTGCCACCGGGCTTCATGGATGACATCACCCACGTCCACCAAGCCCGGGAGCCCACATGACCGCCGCTGTGCATCCGCCTGCCACCGTCCCCGAAGCGGGCGCCACAAGGCCGGGCATGCCCGGCCCGTCCCGCAGACAGCCGGAGCTCGCCCTGCGGGCCGCGTTGCGCGAGTCGACAGACGCAGCCACCGCGGGTCACCGCCTTCGGGGCATAGCCGCCCGAACACCAAACGCCGCCACAGACGGCCTGGCCACACACCACCACGCCCCCGGGCGTGCATCACAACCGCTGCCCCCAACGCGTACGGACACCGCCGCTGCCGGTCCGGCCACACCCGCCGCGGCTGGTGACGGTCAGTGAGGAAACTCCCCACCCGGCCTCCACGGTTCGTCGCCGTGGACAACCGTGCTGTCGACGACCAGCGACTGAGCGTCCTGGACATCGGACTGCTCACCATGGCGCTGCGCCTGCCCGACGGCGCGGACTTCACCATCGCCGCCCTGGCCCAGACCCGTAAACCCGGCCGCGAAGCGCTCACCAAAGCCATGCGGAACCTCGTCAACTGCGGCTACATCGTCAAACTCAAGATCCAGGACGCCGCCGACGGCACCTGGCGCACCGAATTCTCCGTCGCCGGCCTCCCCCACCAACACGCCGACATCCACCACCTCCTGAACCACGTGACCGGAACACGCGCCATACGCGTCGAACCCGCCTGGCTCGACCCCCGCAACCACCACACCCCGGCCCCCGCCACCACTCCGCTCAAGGAAACGCTGCCAGAACCGGCCGCCACAGACTCCCCGGCCGCACAATCCGCCCTCCACCCGGTCACAACGGGGCCTCCTGACCCGGCCGCCACCAGCGACGACTCCGAAGACGTGCAGGCCGGACCGAGTAACGGGTTCCCGGCAGTCGGTGAACCGACGGTCGGCGACCCGGCAATCGGTGAACCGGCCGCCGGTCACCCGACCGCCGGAAACCCGTCAGCTAAAGAACTAAGACTGAACAAGCAAGACAGAAAGAACTCCTCTCTCTCCTCCCCGCCCACCACACCCCGACCTCCGACCACCCCGGCACCGAAGAGAGAGACCACCACCCCATCCGGACACACGCCCCCAGCCGGCCCCCCGCCCACGACGCCATCGCGATCAGGCCCCACCGGCAACACCCCAGGCAACGCCGGCACCAGTGCACCAGCACCAGCACAACCGGCACCCGGCAGCCCGCAAGCAGCCGCCCCCGCCCGACACGGCCACACCCCCGGCACCCCCAACCCCGCCGCGCCCGCACCGGCACGATCAGCACCGGCCCAGCCGCGAGCAGCAGCTGCCGCCCGGATCGCCGACGCCTGGACCACCGCCCGCCACCACCACGGCCACCCCGTCCCCGCCCTCGCCCCCGGCCGCATCGCCCACACCGCCGAAGCCCTCCTGAACGCCGGCATCCAAGAACAGCACCTCACCCAGGCAGCCACCGCCATGGCCCGCAAACCCACCTGGTACGACCTCAAACGCCACCTCCAACACTGGACACCCCCCACCACCCCACAACCCGCCACACGACCCGCACACCCCACCCACTGCGGAGCCTGCGACCACGGCTGGACCACCGACCCCGACGGCCGCGCCCGCAAATGCCCCTGCCGCACCCAACAACACCCATGAACCGGCCAACACCCACGCAGACCCCCTCACCGGCACTTCCCCGTCGGGCGGGGCTCAGCTCACCGCAAATCAGTGCTGTACGGGCTCTCCCGGGTACCGACGCCACACCCCAGGCGCCCCGGGCTCAAGCAGGACCCGCCACACCGCCAACAAGCCCGCCCCTGCGCAAGACGCACCCCTGTGCGCAACACCAACCCAACCCACCACCCACCCCGTGCGCAACCAGCCGACCCGCCCAATGCGCATCACAAGCCCCACCCCAACACCAGGGCGGCCGTGGTCAACATCCACTCCCTGTCTCGAACGCTGTCAACACCGACGGACACCGCGAATTCCTCCTACACGTCGGCACAGATCTCGGTTGGCGTTCCCGCAGGCGCAGGTTCGAGGGCGGCCGGGGGGCCACGGCAGCAGGCCAGCGCGACATCATGGACGGCATCGGTGCAACCAGACCTCGAAGCGCTCCGCGTTCGCACACATCAGGCCGGGGCGGCTGCCTCGTCGTCCAGGGCCGTGCCCAGCAGGATCGCCAGGTCCGCCGCCGAAGGCCGCCGATAGTCCGGCTGGGACATTACGTGGCTCAGCACAATCTGGGCGGCAGGCCACACCGTCGCCGACCGGACCGGGATCCCACGGGTGGCGATAGCGTGCCGCAGCCCTACGCCGTCCAGGGCGCTCGGGTCGACGCCTGCCTCCACGTAGGAGAGCGGCCACTCGTCGGCGATCGCCCACCACAGGCTGGCCGCCAGTGTGTATACCTCGTCGGTGGAGGTGACGACGACGGGCCGGTGCCCGCGGTGGACCCTCCACGCCAGCTCGGGGGCGATGAGGTGGGGCATACCTCCGCGGAACAGGCGGGAGGGGCCGAGGGTGAGCGGGTGCCAGGCCCATGAGCAGTCCAGGAACCGCACGCCGGCGGGGGTGTGCACCATGTGTTCAGGCTGGATGTCGCCGTGCACCCACCCGGCCGCGTGGAGGGCGGCCACCGCTTCGCATGCGGCGACCATGGCGTCCCGGGCGGCGCCGAGGTCGGTGGTGCCGTCGCGGACTCCGGCGAGGAGCTGACTCGTCGACGGGCCGTCGTGCCAGGCGGTTATCATCCACGCCTCGCCAGGGTTGCGGCCCTGCGCCATCACGGCGGAGCCGCCGAGGATGCCGGCGACCGCGGCGGACTCGCGGAGCACGATGACCGTGCCCTCAGGCCCGGCGCCGCACTTCACCGCGGCGGACCGGAGCGGGCCGGTGGCCTTCCACACCGCGCAGCCGCGCCGGTCGGTGACCGGCTCCAGCACGGTTGCGTCGCCGCATGTCGCGTCTGCTGCGATACGCGCCTCAAGAGGGATCGCCTGCGTCGTCATGTCTCTTCCGTCTCGTCAGGTGCCCTAGGGTGTGGGGAGTCCCGGCACGCACATCGGCCGGGACTTCGCGCTTTCCTGGGCGGAGTGATCATGGGGTACGTCCGACTGCTGCGCCGCCGTCCCGTCCTGGCTCTCTGGGGCGCGCAAGGCCTGTCGGTCTTCGGTGACCGCCTGTACGCCATGGCGATCATGTGGCTTGCGTGGGAGAAGTCCGGCGCCGCCGCGATGGGCCTGGTCGCGGTCGCAGAATCGGTGCCGTACATCGTGATGGGCACCGTCGGCCGCCGACTGATGGACCGCTTCGCGTCGCTGCGGGCGCTCGCCGCGGTGGACGCCTCCCGGATCGTGCTCGTCGCTCTCCTACCAGTCGCCTGGAACGTCTTCGGCCTGCCGGCCATGCTCGCCCTGGCCGTCGCCGTCGGCGCCGCCGGAGCCCTGTTCGACCCCAACCTCGGGGCGCTCGTCCCCGACCTGGTCCGCCCCAGCGAAGTGCAGGCGATATACGGGCTGACGGACCTCACCGGCCGTATCGCCCGCATCTCCGGACCCGGTGCCGCCGGCGTCCTCCTCGCGGTGATGCCGCAAGGCGCGCTCTTCTGGCTGGACGCCGCGACGTTCGCGGTATCCGCCGGAGTGCTGGCCCGCCTCGGCCGGGGCGCCCACAAAAGCGCCCCGACCGGCAAGCGCCCAGCCGCACCCGAGACACTCGGCACCCGGCTGCTGCTGCGCTCCCACCCGGCGACCGGCGCCGCGATCGGCGTGCACGGCGTCGGCATCTTCGCCCAGGCCGTCTCTTTCGCCCTGCCCGCCCTGCTGGCCGCCCGCTTCCACGCCGGGGCCGGGACGTACGGACTGATCCTGGCAACAACCGGCGCGGGCGCCCTGGCCGGGAACCTCGCCGCCGGGCACGTCCGCCTCCCGTCCCGGCTCCCCGTCGTGTACTGCGCGGTGTGGGCCGCGTCCGGGCTGCTCCTCGCCTTCAACGGCCTCGCCTCGAACCTGCCGGTCCTCCTGGCGCTCGCCGCCGCGTCCGGGTTCTTGGCCCCGTTCTGCGGCATCACCCTGCAAACGCACCTCGCCGCCTTCCCGGCCGGGCCGCGCCGCCGCCTGATGTCGCTGGACCTCACGATCATCCGCACAGCCGGAACGGCGTCGATGCTGGTCGTCCCCGCTGTCGCGGCAGGTTCGCCCACGGCCGGGTTCCTGACCGGCGGGCTCATCACAGTGGCCGTCGCCGGCATCGGCGCGGCGGCCTCCTGGTGGTGGACGCGGGACACCGCAAGCATGCGCGTGCCGCAACCCGAGCCCGAGCTGTCGCGGGACTGACGCCCCCTCATCCCTGTTCCTCCCTGCACATCACGGAAGGCCGGGCCCGTACCTCCTCCCCTCAAAGGGAGGCCATGGCAGACCCGGCCGCTCACCCCTGCGTCAGCCCATCAGCCGCTCAGGCAACGAGCTTCCAGTGGGTGACCTCGATGTCGTCCAGCGGGATCCCGAGCCCCTGGTAGATCCGCTGGTGCATCGCGCCGAACCACGCCTCGCGCCGGTCCTCGAAGAACTCGGCGTCGTACCAGGCGACGCCGAGGATCACGGTGCCACCGCCGTTGGGGTTGCCCAGCTCAGTCTCGAAGTACGTGGACTGCCAGTCCCAGAGCATCAGCTCCTCCGGGCGCTCCCGCAGCCGCTTGTCGGACTCGGCCAAGGCCTCGATGCACCGGCAGGCCGTGGCCTCGTCCGGGCAGTAGTAGGTGCACTCGCGTCCCGCGCTGACCGCGACGGCACACCACGCAACAAGTGCGTCACCGCTGCGCACCAGTGCGGTCTGGGAGGCGCCGAAGCGTGACGCCGTGCCGCATCGTGGGGGTCGGTCACAACTAACGGGGGGATGCGGCAATGGAGTTCACTGCCGGTAGACGGATACGGCAGACCGGGCGGCGTTTCCTGGGCGTCGCCGGCGTCGGGCTAGCGGCAATGGCGGCGTGGTTCGTGGCGGAAGGGCGCCCCGACCACCTCACGGACCTTGCGTTTCCTGTGCTTGCCTGCGCTCTGTGCATGCTCTTGGGAGTGGTGCAATTCGCCCGGCTGCGGAAGCCGTTCCGGCTCGTCGTTGACGACTTCGGAGTGACGACGTACGACGGGGCATTGAGCTGGGCGCAGATCGAGGCTATCGCCCTCCGCTACCCGGAACCGGTGTACGGCGAGGACGGAACCAGCTATCCCGCTCCGCTACTCACCCTCCGTCCCGTCGCGGGCGTCACGTTGCCGCGCAAGCCCGATCCGACCCGCGACGGACGGCTGCGGTACACCCTGCTCGACACTGACAAGCTCGATCAGGGTATTTCCGAGCTCACCGATGCACTGGCGTACTACGGGGGCGAACGGTTCGAGACTGTCCCCTTGTCCGTGCGGCCTCCGGCTCCCCCCGTCGTGGCCGACGCGGCGTGGAATGTTCCCGGTGGCGAGTGCGTGTTCCTCGGGCGGGAGCCCAACGGAGCGCGGTTCTTGACCCGGCTCGGCGTCGCCTGCGTACTCACTGTGCCTGCCGGTGTAGTGGCAGCCACGTCGGCCGGTCACTTCGGAACGTTCTGGGCCCTCTGGGGCTGGGGCACCGTGATTGCCTGGGGGATGACGATCCACTCCTTCCGACGCTGGAGGCGACCTCTTCGGCTGCGGATCGGGCCAGGTGGCATCGGGATGCGTGAGTACGCCACCTCCGAGTTCTACGTCCCTTGGTCCAAGATCGCCGCGGTTGTCTTCGAGACCCGCCCCGGCACCTCAAAGCAGACCGTCCAACTGACCCTCCTGCCCCTCCCCGGCGCCGACCTCGGCCGGGATCGCACGCACCTCATCGACGGCCACCAGGCCTATACCCTGGTGCGCCTCGACCGGCTGCATGACGGGGAACACGCAGTCGCGCCCGCCCTTGAGACCTACGCGGGCGAACGCTTCAGCCGCTGACCGAAGCGCGGACAGCCAGCCGGGGAACCTCCACGGCGACAGTCCCCCCCTCGCGGCCACACCACACGCCGGCCCCGTCTGCGTCGGACACCCAGCGCGCAGCGGGCGAGGCGAGGCTGCCGCACAGCCCCGGCCGCATCGATCCCATCGAGCCGGCCGGGACCCCGCCCTCGTGGGCCCGGCAAGCGGTCCGGTACGAACCGCCATCGACGAGGTCGTCTCGGCGACCAGAGCAGCGATCCGTGCGCGGCCGCGGCAGCCCTCTCGGGCCTGCTGCGGCCGCGCACGGAATACCCACCACCATCCGCCCGGCGGTCGCCGCACGCCCCGAACAGGCGACGTCACCGCGTCCTCTTCGTGCCCGAACCAGCGGGGTCACGGCAGGTCAGTCTCTGAGCCTGTGCCGGAGCCCCGCGCGCAGCAGGTCAGGGATGGCCGTCGTGTCGCCTTCCACGCTCTCCTCGCGGCTGTCCGGTTCGGGGCCATGCTCACCTGGCCAACGTCCAAGGGCTCTTCACCCTGAGAACGGCCAACTCACGCCAGAGCCCGCAGGGGCGGGGTGAGGGCGTCGATGAGGACCCGTACCTGCAGCAGGGTGCCGTCGCTGGCGGCTCCCGGTGCCGGGGCAATGACCTGGACGACGAGTACGAACAGTGTGCACAGGCGGCCGTCGGCGACCGCCTGTGGGAGGTCCCGCAGGGATGCTCGCAGAGACTCTTCGCTCCAGCGGATAGGAGCCAGGCCATCGGCGAGATCGCGCTCTTCCACACTGGGTTGCCAAACACCCGTGCGGAAGTCGTCCAGCAGGCCCGCAGTGGCAGACCCCAACAAGTCGGCAGGCACCGCCGTCGTGCGCATTGTAACGAGACGGCGGCGAGTACGACGCCAGGATCCGACCACGCGCAGCGGGCACCAAGGAACCCGGATCGGCTTCGGGTGCCTGACCGTGTTGCTCTGGCGGGCATTGACTATGTAATGCGCAAGGTGTGGACAGGCGGGACGTCCCCGCCGGTGTGGTGGGCTGCTCGGGCGTGACCGCCTGGCGCCGCCTGCGGCCGGTGCCGCGGCCGCGCCCGGTGTAGGTCGGCGGGTCGGGCTCCCATTACCTGACGTTTTGTCAGAATGGCGTCGGGGGCAATCCCAGGCCCGGGCGAGGCTCGCGCCCGAAGTGCGAGGAAGGCGAAGGAGCGAAGTGGACCTCGAGCAGTACAAGGACAACGTGGCGCATGCGGCCGAGGAGGCCCGTGACTGGTTCTTCAACCATTACCTCCCGGCCTGGACCGCCATGGCTGCGGACCCATCCGCCGATCCCCGGGTCGTTCTGAACTTCTGGGTCCCTCCGCTCAGCGTCTCAAGGGACGACCCCGACCCGGCCCGCGCCCTGTACGACTGGTGCCCCGACCCGGACTCGGTACTGGTCTACCTTGCTGCGCAGCAGGAGCCGCTGCGGGCCGCCGGATACACCCACACCGATGTTCCCGACAGCCGAGTGACCGCCTACAGCTCGCACTCCGCCGGGATCGACGTGATCTGGTCGCGCCGCAGGGCCGACAACACCGAGATCGAGCGCCTCGCAGTCCACTTCGAGGTCCGGCGTCACGACTCCGGTACCTGGCGCATCATCGCCATCGCCTCCCACCCGACCGACGTCGACCGCATCGCCGACACCTTCGTCACCGTGACCCCCTGATCCGCCTCACGCGCGGGGCCTGACGTCGACGGCATGCCCACAATGACCCGTTCACCTCGTACAGCCCCTAATCGGTGACTTCGCCCGGCGTGGCTCTCGCGAACGTGGAGGGGGTGAGTTGATAGCGGCGCTCGAGGCCAGCATCCGCGCAACGGGAAAGCGCCGAAGGAGACCGAACTGCTGCGTGTCTGCATCCGATCCGAATCGTCGCCTATGCGGCGGGCACGCCCCCTTGCCGGTTCAACGGCGGCGCGAGGTACCACAACACCAGATGCAGCCTGCTTCACCCGCTCAGAGAACAACCGACCACCAGCAACGTTCCATCGCCACGGCTCTCGACCAGTGCGGTTCGAGGATTGTATAGGTGGGGCAGGATCGTTCCATGGTGACCTCACCGCGCGTGACCCGCGTCATACTGGATCTCGAGGAAACGGACGAGCTGGACCGTCTCGCCCGCGCCGTCGAGGAGTACACCCTGGCGCTGGAGCAGGCGCGAACGGCACTGAGTGAGGCAGCGGGCAGGATCGCCGCCCGTTATGAACGCGGCGGACCGGCCGCGGTGGCCGCCCGTGTGGGCTGGTCGCGTCAGCACGTCTCCACCTTGGCTGCAGCCCACCGTCGCAACCTCAGCAGTCAAGGAAAGGACGCAGCATGAGCACCGCATCCGAACACCCGGAGCGTCGGAGCGTGCCGCAGCCTTCCACTACGGCCGAGGAGCTGCGAGCCGCTCTCGCCCGGATCGCGCCGGAGGCGGTGCCCACCTTCGATGCCGAGCGGGCCGCGGCCATGGCCCAGGCGCGGAGCGAGGTCAGCTCCGCCCCCGTGCGGCGGTTCCTCGGCCAGTGGGCGCTGCAGGTCGCCATTGAACGCCATCCGGAACAGGCCGCCCGGCTCCGGCACCTCGAAGCCCGGGCCGCCGTCGTCGAGGACCCGGACGAGGCCAGGACGGTCGCCGCCGAGATCGGGTGGATCCTCGACAAGGCCGCCACCGAGGCTGGGCTGCCCCGCAGCGATCAGTCTTGAGCGGCTGGCGCTGGGAGTACGACCCGGACGCCGAGCATGTCGTCAACGGCCTGCCCGCGCGGGTCGTGGCCGAGGTCGAACGCCTGGCCGGCGAACTCGTCGTCCTGGCCGATAGTGCGGGACGAGCAGTCTGGTGCCCTGATAGCCGCTATCGGCGACCCCGGGAGCACCGCGGCAGGCCCGTTCGACGCCGGACTCGGTGAAGGCAAGGTAGTCGTTACGGATGCCGGACAGCGGATTACCGGTGGCCACGGCCAGGCGGCTGTTGGCGTCGACGACCACCTGCAGTTTCGTTGAGTACCGGCAGTTCCTGCTCGACGCCGCCACGCTGCCCGGGGGCAAGAAGGTTCCGACCTTGCGCAACACGCTTTGGGGAAAGGCCGCCCAGGCCGCCCTAACCCATGTCCGCGCAGTCCAGACCCCAGATTCACGGACCTGGACCACAGAATGACGCGGAAGCACGACGAGGGGCCCGGTGAATTGCTGACCGGTCCTCAAGCAGGATCGAGGGTAACGTGATGAGCAGCCAGCAATCAGGCATCGACCGACTACGTCGAAGTACTGGAACCACGCCTGCTGAAGCGGGCCGGGATCATCCGAAGAAGGCGGTCAACTCACGTGCGAGCTCGTCGGGTCGCTCCTCAGCAAGGTAGTGGCCCGCACCCTTGAGCTCCACGTACGTTGCGTCTGCCACCTTGCCCTCCAGCAGTGCGGGAACGAACGGAAAGTGCACGCCGCCGAGCCCGAGCAGAGGCATGGTCAGTATCGGATAGTGCTCCGCATCGACGATGTCCTGACCGAACGTCTGGTACCAGCCGTTCCCGGCCCGGATCGCGTCCGGCGTGTCGTACGCGGCAGCGTAGAGAGCGCGGGCCTCTTCACTGAAGTGCTCGGGGCCCGAGGCCTGATAGCCGATCAGCCAGTCGATGAGGAATCGGAAGCGGCCTTCGAGGAGTTGCTCGGGCAGCTCCTGCACCTGGTTGAGGCCGAACCACCAAGGTCCCGTCGTCCGGCCTTCCTGCGGCAGCACCCGCAGATCGTTGAGAATGCCTCCCCGGGGTGTCCCACCTCCCACAGAGCGACCTTCCAAGTCGCTTCGGGGTGGTTCGCAGCGAAGCTGTAAGCCACCATCGACCCGATGTCCTCGCCGGCGATGTTCGCCTCGCTGTAGCCAAGAGCGTGAATCAGCTCGTATATATCGCGGGCCATGGTCTTCTTGTCGTACCCGGCAGCGGGCTGTCGGAGTCGCCCATGCCCCGCAGGTCCACGGCGATCACGCGGTAGCGCTGGGCCAGCAACGGGATGATCTTGTGGAACTGGTACCAGGTCCTCGGCCATCCGGGAAGCAATACGACGGGGTCGCCCTGCCCCCCGGCGACATAGTGCAGCCGGGTGCCATTGACCTCGGCCAAAGAACTCGTGAAACCTTCGATCATTGTCGTTTACACCTCTTGCGTATATGGCTCTGATGAACAACACCGCCCTCAGCGGTGCCGACTGATGTGAGTGTCCGTCCACGTTCCTTCCGCGAGTTGGTCGGCGTGACCAACGGGCGGACCCAAGCGAGGGGCTCCGGGGGGCGGCAGGAATGGATCTCGCGAAGGTGCTCACCGGGATGCGGTACGTAGACCGCGGACGACCGTGGTCGGTGCAGGTCAGGTGCCACTGGTCAGCCGAGTAGTTCGGCTGAGGCGGCCACCACCAGGCGGGGAACTTCGTGGCCGTTAGCGTGCTCGATGTAGTCGACGTGATAGCCGTCGTCTTCGAGCGCGGGGACGATGCGATGGCTGGTGTGGGTAATGGGCAGGATCGGGTCGCGTTGACCGTGGGACACGAAGATGGTGGGACGGCCGTCCCTGCGGGCGGAGGGGATGCGGCCGGGGGAATAGGCCAGGATGCGGGTGAGAAGGTCCCCGTTGGCCAAGCCCAAGCCCAGAGCATAGGTTGCGCCGTCAGAGAACCCTGAGACGGCGATGCGGTCCCTGTCCACGCGGAAGTGTTCGAAGACGGTGGCCATGGCGTCTTGGAGACCCATGGCGTCGGGGCCGAAGTGCCCGTCGAGGATGACGTCCCATGTGGCCCGGTATGAGCTGGGGGCAAGGAGCAGGACCTTGCGCTGTTGGGCCTCGTCCTGGAGCAACGAGAGCATGTCGCCGGGCTCGCCGCTGGCCCCGTGGAAGGCGATCAACAAGGGTACGGGCCAGTGAGGGAGCCGGTCGGGGACAAAAAGCAGGGCCGGGGCGTACGACGTCTTCACCTCGTGCAGGCCGACGTCGAGCGGGGGGTACAGCGGTGGGCTCGGCAGGATTTCGAGAGCGCCCCTTGCGAGGCGGTGGCGTGAGGCGCAGATGAACACCGTTTCCTCCATAAGGGATAACTAACTCACTGCGCAGCCGGTGGCGCAGCGGGACCGGCGGGCAGGGCTGTGCATGGGAGCCATGGCCCGCGACGCACCGCCGGTGACGCGCCCGAGCATGGCGCCGGCGGACCAGGCGGCGTAGAGCTTCTGCCCGGCGTTGAAGTTGTGCGCCGGGCGGGAGGACGATCGGAGCCCCGGACATGTTCAAGTGACCATGCCGTTCGCCCGCCAGGGATTGCGGGACAGCTCTCAGGCACGTGCGGCGGCCGCGCGCCGAAGGCGGCGTGATCACGGTGATCCACCCGGACCCGGCCCTTGTCCGAACCCCTGTCGACCACACTGACGGACAGAGAAGAGCCAGTTGGCCGTCGCTCTCACGACAACGATCGCTCACAGACACGGAAGGCACGGGTAGCTCTCGCGCCGAGAAGGCGACAACGCTTGCAAGTCAGCGTTGTACGGTCGGCTCGCTGGAGCGGCACACCGACTGTGTGGCCGTCCTGAGCGCCTGACGATGGAGCGTGTCCAACCGTTCCCGCACTGCCCCCGACCCGGTGGCCAGGGCCAACTGCACCCTGCAGGCGATGGGCCTCTCGCGCAATTCCTCCGTGTCCTTGAGCTCTTGGAGCAGGGCCGTGGTCAGCTGGTCGAGCTGCGCGCGAATCGGACCGAGGTCGGGGCGCGTCGTGGGCGCTTCCCCCGGGTGAGCGGTCCAGCGAGCGAACAAGCCGTTTTGCACGGCCTTGCTCGCGGTGATCTGGTCCTGGAAGAACGCCACCGCCGTGTCCGGGTTCACCCCACCAGCCTCGGCCTGGGTCCGGACCTGCTCCAGGACCTGTGCCTCGCGCACCGGGTCTTCGATCGGCGAGCCGGTGCCGAACTTGGACGCCGCCACGTCATCACTCACACGGATACGTTGTATGACAAGGTCTGTCAGAGGGCCGAGCCTACCGGGCGACTTGGTTGTCTCGACCGTTCCGCTGACGGCTTCGGCGTTCGCAGGGGCGCCCGTGGCCGTGGCATGAGGAACGGCCAGTACGGTTGCGGCTCCCAGAAAGCCGGTGATCACGGCGAAGCGCGTCATGTTGTTTCGCAGGTTCATTGGTCTACCTTGGTTTTCGATATACGCAGTGCGTACGCCACGTGCCTCAACGGGCCGTTCGCCGAGTCCCGGACGGGTCCGGCAGAGGGGTCGCGTGGAAGACGTTGTAGGGGTCGTACCGGTGTTTGGCTGCGAGCAGCCGCTCGGTATTGGGGCCGTAGGCGTGTGTGATCTGTGCGACCGCGTCGGGGCCCAGGAGGTTGGGGTAGCCGCCTGACAGTGCCTCGGGTTCGAGGGCGTCGGCCAGGACGCCGGCCCAGGCGCGGTGTTCCGCGGCGTGGGTGTCGTCGGGGTCCCACTGGGCGATGATCTCGATCATCAGGTGCGGGTCCCGGTTGCCGAACGCCGTGTCCGGCACGGGTACCCGTGCCGCGGCTCCGTGCAGGCTGTGCAAGGACACGGCCGAGTGGGGCGAGGTCAGGGTGGAGCCCGCGAGGCTCAGGATGTCCCGCACTCCCGAGGTCAGTGACGAGACGGAACGCGTGCCGATCTCGACGTGCCGGCCGAAGGGGAACTGCGCGTCGATGCCCGCGAGCATCGCGGGCACGGTGGTCGAGCCGACCTGGGAGACCAGGGGTGTGCCGAGGGTGTCCAGGCGAGCCAGCGCGCGTTCTCCCACCGTGAGGTCGTCGCCGCTCCAGGTGGGCGAGAGGAACACCACGGGCTTGCCGTCGGGACCGGGCAAGACACCGGACTGCACGGTCAGTTCGTCCGGGCTTCCTGCCAGGACGTCAGCCAGCCCGGCCAGTACACTCCCGGCCTGCTCCCACCCGAACAGCACCAGGCCGGACAGCAGCGTCGGAACGGCGTGCAGGCGCACCCGCATCGAGGTGACCACACCGAAGTTCCCGCCACCGCCACGCAGGGCCCAGAACAGCTCCGGCTCCCGTTCGGCATCGGCCGTGACGACCGATCCGTCGGCCAGCACCACCTGTGCGGACAACAGGTTGTCCGCAGCCAAGCCGAAGCGGCCGCTGAGCGGCCCATAGCCGCCGCCGAGGGTCAGGCCCGCCATGCCCACGGAACCGGCCGAACCGGTCGCCGCGGTCAGACCGAAGGGCTGCGTCGCGGCGACGAGACCGGCGGCTGTGGCCCCTCCCGCCACCTCGGCGACCTTCGCCACCGGATCCACCGTCACCCGGCGCAGACCGGAGAGATCAATGGTCAGGCCCCCGTCACTCAGTGCCCTCCCGGCCCAGTCGTGGCCGCCGCCGCGCACCGTCAGAGGTACCCCGTACTCCTGCGCGGCCAGCACAGCAGCCTGGGCCTCGGCCGGACCGGCGCACCGCACGATCACGCCAGGGCGGGACGACACGGCGCCGTTCCACAGGGTCCGGCCGGCATCGTACTGCGGCCCGGTGGAAACCACCTGTCCCACAGGAACGGACCTCCACAGAGTGTCAGTCAGACGGCCGAGCTGTTGGTATGTCGTCACAGTCAGGACACCTCTATCTCAGGGATTCTGCAAAAACGTAGTGAGCAGCGTCGCTTCGTCAGCCATTGCCGGCCGACGCCCTGGGACGGCCCTGCCGACCCGGCCGGCGAGCGGTCGTGCGGGAGTGTGTCATCGGGTGCTGCGGGCCGCGTCCTCGATGATGTGCGTGACGGTTGCGGGGTGGCTGATCATCACGGCGTGGGAGGCGTTGACCTCCTCGGTGTGCGCGCCAGCCCGCTTGGCCATGAAGCGCTGCGCGTCGGGAGCGATCGCGTGATCCTGGCGGGTGATCAGATCCCAGGACGGGATGGAGCGGAACGCTTCCTGGGCGCTGGCGTCCACGACAGCCTTGATGTTCGCGGGCCGCTGGACCGCAGCCAGATCCGCGGCCGTGGTCTTGTCGACGTCACCGGCGAAGACCTCCCGGAAGCGGTCCGGATTGATGGACACCTCCTGGCCGCCCGGGACGTCAGTCTGCACCAGCGGAAGGTCCGGCGACCTCTTGGCCAGATCACCCACCGTCTCCCCCTTCGCGGGGATGAAACCGGCGATGTAGACCAGGGCCCTGACATCGGGGTCAGAGGCGGCGGAGTTGGTGATCACGGCACCGCCGTAGGAGTGGCCGACCAGCACCATGGGACCCTTGATCGTGGACAGGTAACTGGAGACATGGGCCGTGTCACTGGTCAGCCCCTGCAGAGGATTGGCGATAGCGCGCACGGGATAGCCGTCCTTGCGCAGCCGCTCCAGCACCGACGACCAACTGGAGGAGTCCGCCCACGCTCCGTGGACGAGGACAATGGTCGGCTTCGGGGAAGTGGATGCAGAAGAAGATCCTCCGCCGGTCGCCATCGCCACACCCGGAGCGGTGGTGACACCGAGCAGCGTCAGGGCACCGACGGCGAGCGCGACACGACGCGGAACACGAACACGGATACGCATGATGTGACCTTTCGATTCAACAAAGAATTCCCGACTGTGACTTCACGGTGCAGCAGGGACGGAAGGGGCCAGGGAGCTTGGTCCGTGGCGTTGATGATGGAGGGCGCCGGGTCCGACACGGTTGCCGAGCAGTGGCCAGGACGGCCTACGACGACGGCCGACCGCCCAAAAGGCTCTGGCTGGTCGGCCGATCGGCCAGAGCCTTTCGGCGGTCAGGCGGTCAGGAGGTCAGCTGTCGGAGCATCTCGGCCGAGTCGTGCAGGTTCGTCATCTGGACGAATCGGCCGTCACGGACCTTGTAGATGGCGTACTCGACGATCTTGAACGAAGCGCCGGAGGGCGGGACGCCAAGCCACTCCTTCACCGGGGTGCCGGTGTTGGTAGCGCGGACGGCGATACCGTCCCGATCGAACAGCAGTTCGTCGACCTCCCAGCGGATATCCGGAACGGCGTCGACGATCCCCTTCAGGACCGCGACGACGTCATCGCGCGTGCCGGGCTGGTCGCCGAGCAGCACCTCGTCGTTGATGAACTCGTGCATGCGGTCGAACTCGTGGGCGTTGAGCGCGTCGGCGTAGCGCATGTACCAGTCACGCAGATCACTCTGAGTCATGGTGTTCCTCTTTTCTCCTGTGCCGCAAAGAGCGACTCTGAACTGCTCAAACTTCTGCACCGATCAGTGCAGAATGCGAGACTATCAGTTCAGCACCGATCGGTGTCAAACCTGTAGGATGTGGCCATGCAGAAGTCACAGATCGGCCGCCCGCGAGCGTTCGACGCCGAGGCGGCGCTCGAGAAGGCGATGATGATCTTCTGGGCGCAGGGGTACGAAGGTGCCAGCCTCACCGACCTGACCGAGGCCATGGGCATCTCCCGCAAGAGCCTGTACGCGGCCTACGGCAACAAGGAGGACCTGTTCCGCAAGGCATTGCAGCGCTACGAGGAAGGGCCCGGCGCCTACGTCGCCGAGGCGCTGCAGGCGCCCACCGCCCGCGAGGTCGCCATGGCCTTCCTCGCCGGCTCGGCCCGCGCCAACACACTGCCCGGACTCCCTGCCGGCTGCCTCGGCGTCCAGGGCGCACTGGCCGCCGGTGAGGCCGGACAAGTTGCCCGCGAGACCCTGACCAAGTGGCGTGCCCACGGCCAGGCGCTGCTCCGCGACCGGTTCCGGCAGGCCGTCCAGGTAGGCGATCTACCCGTTGGCGCTGACCCGGAAAAGATCGCCCGCTACGTCATGACGATCGCGAACGGCGTGGCCGTACAGGCAGCCGGCGGCGCGACATGTGAAGACCTGCAACACGTAGTCGACGCAGCTTTGCAGAACTGGCCACCGGCTTGACGATGCAGGCCTTTGAAATGAGTCGCGCGCCCGCGGGCCCGGCGCGACATGGGACCGTCCTGGCCAGGATGCCTACGCGATGCTCGCACGGCACGGCAGGCCGGCGGAAGGTTCTCGTGCCGCGTGGCGCTGCTGTCGGGCTGGCCGCCTTCACCAGCGCTCACGCCTTTGACGCGACCCCGGAAGGCCTGCACGGCGGGTGCGTCGAGGGTGGACCGACGGTCGTCGATGACGTGGTAGCCGCGGTGTTAGGCGACGGTTGTGCAGGGTGTGGTTCCGACCTGGTCTTTTGCTGCCTCGAGCGTCGGCGCAAGTAGGGGTGAATCGTGCCGGTTGGTACCGGCGGAGACCAGACCGAGCGGGACGCCGCGGGCTTCGGAGGCCACTGAGCGCTTCAGGCCGGTCATGGGGTCTTGAGCGCGCCGCCGTCTACCACCCAGTTGGAACCGACCGCACTTGGCATTGTCGGAGACGCCAGCAGCAGCACCGCGCGAGCGATCTCGGCCGGGTCGATCAATGCGCCGGTCACCATTTCGGCTTGCTGAGGCAGCATCGCCAACAGCGCGTCCTGGTCGAGCCCCATGTGCGCCGCAAGGTCGGCACCGATGCCGTCCTCGCTGGTCCACGCGGAGGTCCGCGTGCCGGCTGGGGTGACGACGTTGACCCGAACCCCCGATTCCGCGACCAGCTCGGCCAAGCCGCGGGAGAAAGCGTTGAGCGCGGCCTTGGCCGCCGAGTAGGACACCGGTACCCTCCGTGGATCGCGGGCGTTCTGAGAGCTGATGCTCACCACTGAGCCCCGGGACCGGGTCAGCGCAGGGAGCGCGGCCCGGGTTGTCTCCACGGCGGCGCCGAGGTTCAGAGCGAAAACGCTGGCCCAGACGTCGGCCGCGCCACCGAGGGGATCGGCAAGTATCTCCGGGGACGGGCTCCCGCCGCCGACGTTGTTGACGAGGACGTCGAGGCGCGGATTCAGCTCGAGCACGCTCTCGACCATCCGTTGCGAGGCATCGGGTTCGGCGAGGTCGGCGGCGACGAACGTGGCGCCGGTAGCCTCGAGTTCGGATGTGGTTTTCCGGGACACGGCGACGACTTCGGCGCCTTCGGCAAGGAAGGCCTTGACGATCGCGAGACCGATGCCTTTGCTCGCCCCAGTGACGAGGACGCGCTTGCCCTCGAGATCGAGATCCATGACTGCTCTCCTGTTCAAGGCCGACCTGTCTTCACGGTCGGGTTTCGGAGCTGCGGAGGCGCCGTGTGCGCCCGCTGTTACGCTCACACTAAATCCGCAATTGGACGACACCATCCGTTTAGCTTGAAGTGAGAGACATTGCCTGCCCAGCCATCTCACAAGCCGTCCGGACACGTCGGATATGCGCTCGGCGATGCAGACCCGGCGGGCCTGCGCGTCGATGCCCGGCGCAACCGGGAACGCATCCTCGAAGCTGCGCGCGAGGTGTTCGCGGCCCAGGGCATTGACGCCCCTATAAGCGCCGTCGCCCGCCGCGCCGGCGTCGGCGTGGCTACCCTCTACCGCCGCTTCCCCACCCGCACCGCGCTTGCCACCGCGGCCTTTGCCAAGCAACTCGCCCTGTGCGCGGCAGCCTTCGACGAGGCTCTTGCCGACCCTGATCCCGGGCACGGTCTGTACGCACTCCTGGAGAAGGTATGCACCACGCAGGTGACCGACCGCGGTTTCGCCCCCGTATTCCTCGACCAGTTCCCCGATGCCCTTGATCACGATCACGAACGCGACTGCGCCCAAGAAGGTCTGGCGCGGCTGGTCCAGCGTGCCCGCGAGACCGGACAGCTGCGCAACGACTTCGACCCCGCCGACATCACCCTCCTGCTCCTGGCCAACAGTGGCCTCGCCGGACAACCGCGGGAAACCGCCCTCGCTGCCTCCCGGCGCCTGCTCGCCTATCTCTTCCAGGCTTTCCAGACACAGCGCCCTGGCACTCTCCCGCCTCCTGCAGCGATGGAACTGCGCGAACTCCGCCAGCCACCGGGTCATCCATGAGACCGATCACGCAACGTGTCGAAGGTGGGCGTTCCTCGCACTTTCTGAAGCGGGCCGGATTCACACTGCTGCGCGTCCAGATCCTTCAGGTCGACTGAGCACCGTCACCGACTGTCACCCTTCCACAGAGAGTCGGAGCGTCCGGCAGTAGATGTGGCGGAGGCCACCGACGAGCGACCCGCAGGGCAGAGCAGGCAGGAGCCTGAGTGATCATGAAGTTCTCTACGCTCAGTGATCACCGGAGGGCTCGTGCCTGTCCTGCCATCATGCCTGCTCGAACCGCTGTGGGACGAGTCCGCGGCGCTGCTGCCCGAGCACATAGACGCCCCCCTCTGGGCTGCCACAACCCGCGTATCCCCGACCGGATCGTCTTCGAACACGTGATCGCCGCCCTGGTGCACGGCTCCGGGTACGAACGGATTGCCAGCACCGCATGCTCGGACCGCACGATCCGACGCCGCGTCAAGCACTGGGCCCAACTGGGGATGTCCGAGTCTGCACGCCCTGGCACTTCAGGCGTACAACCGCATGATCGGCCTCGCACGCGAAGAGCTGTCCGTGGACGGCTGCATCACCAAGGCACCCTGCGGCGGTGAGAAGGCCGGCCGCTCTCCGGTGGACCGGGGCAACCACGGCCTGAAGCGCTCAGTGGCCTCCGAAGCCCGCTGCGTCCCGCTCGGTCTGGTCTCCGCCGATGCCAACCGGCACGATTCCTCACTTGCGGCGACGCTCGAGGCAGCAAAAGACCAGGTCGGAGCGCTTCCGAACGAATTCAACGTCAACTTGGACCGCGGCTGGGACAGCGCCAAGACCCGAGCAGCGCTGGAAGAGTTCGGCTTCACCGGCACGATCGCCCACAAGGGCGTGCCCGCGCCGATCCAGGCCGGGAAACGCTGGGTGATCGAGCGCACGCACGGCTGGATGAACGGCTTCGGCAAGCTGCGCCGCTGCACCGAGAAAACGGGCACCGTCATGAACCTCTACCTCTACCTCGCCGGGCCATCGTCACGCTCCGCATGCTCATCCGCCGTGCCACCGTGCAGTACCGCTGGCACGGACACCCCACCACTCGACGCCTCAAGTGACGATTACCACCAGACGCTCTAAGTAGCGCTTCGTCACGTTGAGCGATCTCTGTCGGTTGTGGGCAGCCTACTGGGTGCAGTTGAGGGGTGTAACGGCTCCGGGGCGAGTTGGCGGAGTTCGTTGCCGATGTGTTCGGCTCGTTGCCGCGGCGGGATCAGCGGCGGCGGGGCGAGTGTTACCTGCACCCCTGCCACCACGTCACCCTCGTCACTGCCCCAAGCATTCCTCACCCTCAGCCGGCTCGACCTGAAGTCACACACCGGCCTGACCCTCTACCAGGTCCTCGATCTCCTCCAGAACCTGCTGAAGTACAACAGGTCCCCCAGTGATCACAGAGCGTCGCAACTCCATGATCGCGGAGACCTGTGCCCGCCTCGCTGCCCGGGTACCTCGCCCCGCCTATCTGCGCAGGCTCTTATGCTCCGAGGGGAGAAAGGGGCTGTTCGGCCCAGATGGTCTTACCGTCGCGGCCGTAGCGGGTGCCCCAGCAGGAGGCGAGCTGGGCAACCAGGAACAGCCCCCGGCCGCCTTCGTCACTGGTACGGGCTCGGCGCAGGTGGGGGGCGCTGAGGCTGCCGTCGGAGACCTCGCAGAGGAGGACTTGAGCGTGGATGAGGCGCAGCGCGATGGGGCCGCGGGCGTGCCGGATGGCGTTGGTGACCAGCTCGCTGACGATGAGTTCGGTAGTGAAGGCGAGTGGTTCCAGGTCCCAGTTGGCGAGTTGACGGTCGGTGAGGGCGCGGGCCCGGGCGACCTGGGCGGGGTCGACCGGCAGCTCCCAGGTGGCAACCCGGTCCGCTGGCAGGCCGCGGGTGCGGGCCAAGAGCAGGACCGCGTCGTCGGAGCGGCACTCTGGCTCCAGGGCGGCCACCACGGCTTCGCCGAGCTGCTCTAGCGGCTCGTCAGGGCTGGCCAGGGTGCGGGCCAGCCGGTCGAGCCCGGTGTCCACGTCCCGGTCCGGGGCCTCGAGGAGGCCATCGGTGTAGAGGGCGAGGAGGGTGCCCTCGGCGAGGTGGCGGTCGGCAGTTTCGAAGGGCAGGCCGCCCAGGCCCAGCGCCGGACCGGGCGGGAGGTCGAGATACTCCACCGAGCCGTCGGGCTGTACCAGGGCGGGTGAGGGGTGGCCGGCGCGGGCGAAGGTACACAGGCGGGAGATGGGATCGTAGACGGCGTACAGACAGGTGGCGCCCTCGCAGTCGGGGTCCTCCTGGGTGAGGTGGACGACGAGGTCGTCGAGGTAGGTGAGGACCTCGTCGGGGTCGAGGTCGAGGTCGGCCAGGGTGTGGACGGCGGTGCGCAGCCGTCCCATGACGGCCGCCGCGTGCAGGCCGTGGCCGGTGACGTCGCCGACGACCAGGGCGACCCGGGCTCCGGACAGCGGCAGGACGTCGAACCAGTCCCCGCCGGCTCCGGCGTGGGCGGCGGCGGGCAGGTAGCGGTAGGCGGTCTCGACGGCGGGGTAGTCGGGCAGGTCGTGCGGCAGCAGGCTGCGCTGCAGGGCCAGGGCGGTGGTGTGCTCGCGGGTGTAGCGGCGGGCGTTGTCCACGCACACCGCGGCCTGGGAGGAGAAGTCCTCGGCCAGGGCCAGGTCGCCCTCGTCATACGGCTGAGGCTCCCGGGAGCGGCCGAAGACGGCCACACCGAGGGTGATCCCTCGGGCGCGCAGCGGCACTGCCATGAGCGAGTGGGTCCCAAACTCGCGGATCTTCTCGACCGCTCGTGGATCGTAGGCGTACCACTCGTCGACCTCCAGCCTCGGCACCAGGACCGACTGCCCGGTGGCCAGGCACCTCGCCCAGGGCGTGCCCGGATGGAACGCCACTGTCTCGCCCACCGCGTAGACGGCCTCCGGGGCGCCCTCCCGGATCGAGCTAGTGCCCGACCGGCGAAGCAGTACCTGCCCGTCCACCGGCCCGGGGGCCGGTTCCTCGCCCCGCACCGTCGCCTCCAGCAGATCCACGCCGACGATGTCCGCGAGCCCGGGAACGGCCGCGTCGGCCAGTTCCTGCGCGGTGCGCACCACGTCCAGTGTGCTGCCGATGCTCGCCCCCGCCGCGCTCAGCAGGGCCAGCCGCCGCTGCGCCCGATCCTCGTCGGTGACATCGATATACGTCTGGCACATTCCCAGCAGGTGACCGGCCGGGTCGGTCAGTCGAAAGGAGGCCGCGGACCACACGTGCTCACGGTCCGGGGCCGACGGGAGGCGGCCGTGCACCCGGAAGTCGATCACCGGCTCGCCGGTGTCCCGCACGTGGCGCAGGACCTGCTCGATCGTCCGGAAGTCGACCTCCGGTGCGACCTCGCCGATGCGTCGCCCGATGAGCCACTCAGCCGGGATGCCGGTCGCGCGTACTATCCCGGCGTTCACCCAGCGGTGCCGGAGCTCAGCGTCCATGACAGTGATGGGGATCGGGGACTGGCGGAACAGCGCCTCCAGGATCGCCCGGTCGACCTCCTCCTGCTCCACCTGCCGCGCCTCCGCGGCGCTGACCGACCAGCCGGCCCGGCCCTGCCTGCCGAGCACCGAGCGCACGCGCAGTACGACCCGCACCTCATGTCCGTCACGGTGTCGCAAGGCCAGCACGCCGTCCCAGCCCTGCCCGGCCGCATGCCGTTCGAGGACGGCAAGCGCTGCTTCCCGGTCCTTCCGGGTGGTCAGCAGATCCACCGCAGGCGTGTCGCAGACCTCTTCCGCCGGGTACCCGAGCAGCGCTTCCGCCTGCGGGCTCCACAGGCAGATCCCGCCCTTGCCCTCCACAACCGCGGTGGCCGTGTACGGCCCCTGCAGCGGGTCTCCCGATCCTGCCCCGAGGCCCCCGGAAGCCCTGGGTACGTTCATCGGCACCAGCCCACTTCCTGGCCATTCACCTTTCTGCCCATGGTAGTGACGTGGGCGAAGCCCGCACCCTTGAGCACGGCCCAGGCAGTGATCAGCGACTTGACCCGCACCGTACTCCTGGGCGTGCCGCCGCACGGAACTGGCCTGCACCCGGACGGCTGACATCACCGGGTGACATCAACGTTGCCGGACGACAGCGGATCGGGCCGACCGGATCGGGAGTCGAGTGCGAGCCGGAGTTCCGGCCGGCCGGGTGCAGCCGGATTCGAACTTGCAAAGCTGTACGCGCACTTCACCTCCCGGGCGGAGGTCGTCGATGCGGCGATGAGCCGCGACCTCGACCGGGGCAACGAGGTGCTGGACGCGGTCGGCCTGACCGGTGATCCGCTGCTCGCCCGGGAGCGCTATATCGATGCAGGCTGGCACCTGGTGGACCAGGCTCAGGCGCTTCTCGTCGCCGCCCAACGGGAGCTTCCCGCGGGACGCATCCGATAGTTCCACTCCGGGCCCGCCGCCCGGGTCGAGGCGTTGGTTGCCCGCGGGCGGGCCGAGGGCGCCTTCCGTACGGACCTGCCCATCGCATGGCTGATCAATGTCCTGCAGGCCGTCATGCACAGCGCGACGGAAGAGATCCGCGCCGGCCGCCTGAACCCCGACCGTGCGACCGGCCACATCGCGGCCACGGTGCTCGCCGCCTTCACACCGCCGGGCACCCCGGCACCCGAGCCCCGCGGCGGAGCATGACGCCAGCGGCCGTCCACGAAAAGCTCACCGGCAGTTCCAAAATCAGCCCCAGGCAGCATGTACGCATCTGGATCGCGTCCCCGGACGGCCGCCGTCCCCGCACCGCTTCTCACTCGGCCGTCCCCACCCAGCACCCGCGGAAACCGCCCCCTCGGTCAGCGGCCGCCGGTGGATGTCCGGCGATCACGCTCGTAGCCCCCGTCGGTCGTCGGCCCCGAGGTTACCGTGATGCCGAGTTGGTCGATTCATTCCAAATCCACCCGGCGAGCGGGGCGTCGGCGGAGAGGAGCCGTGAACAATGAGGTCACTTCGGATTACTTGGCGGAGAGCCGGGTCTGTATCGCCCGGTAGCGCGACGGCGAGATCCCGTATCGGCTGGTGAATGCCTGGCGCAGCGTCTCGGTGGAACCGAACCCGCACCGGGTGGCCACGCCTGCCAGCGGAAGCTCGGTGGACGCCAGCAGGTGGGCGGCCGCCTCGGTGCGGGCCTTGCGTACGAACCGGGCCGGCGGCTGCTCGAGGTGTTCCACGAACAACCGGGTGAGGTGGCGCGTGGTCACACCCGCGCGAGCCGCCAAGGCGGTCGCGTTCAGGTCGTGATCCAGATGGCTCGTTATATGCTCGACGAGCTGTCGGACCACGTCGTCCCTGGGCGGCGGGGAGGCGGTGAACAGGCTCATCTGTGCCTGGTTTCCCGGCCGCTGCAGGTAGGTGACCAGATCCCGCGCCACTTGGCGCGCGAGTTGGGCACCGTGATCCTCCTCGATAAGGGCAAGTGTGAGATCCAGGGCACTGGTGATGCCCGCCGCCGTATAGATGTTCCCGTCGCGGATGTAAATGGGGTCGGAATCGACGGTGATCTGCGGGTGTTGTGCGGCAAGCTGGGATGCGAACCGCCAATGCGTGGTGGCGCGGCGCCCGTCCAGCAGTCCGGTGGCCGCCAGGATGCTGGCCCCGGTACACACCGAGGCCACCCGGCGGCTTTCTCCGGCCAGGCGGCGGATGTGGCCAACCAGCCGCTGGTCGGCGGCGGCCCGCTCATGTCCCAAGCCGCCCGATACGATCAACGTGTCGAGCGGACCGGTGAGTCGTTCAAGGGATTGCTGACTTTGCAATGTCAGGCCCGAACCACAGGTGATCGGATTGCCGCCCGGACCTGCCACACTGACGCGATAGGGGCGGGTGGGAGTTCCGATCTGATTCGCCATGCCCAGGCTCGTGGCGACGCAGGCGATGTCCAGCAACTCGGCCGAGTCGTACCCGACGATCACGATCAGACGTTCGTCCACGCGGCGACCCTACAGCGAAGCGACAGGCACCCCAAGATTCCGGACATCACATGGGCCGCCGCCTTCTCGTGGGAACCGTCCTGACCAACAGTGAAGCCATGACCGACACCACCGCTTCGGGTGATCCCCGGATGATCGGCTCCGACCAGGACGACAAAGCACCTTCCACCTACGGACGGGACGGTTCGAAGACCGCCACCGCCAACGTCGTGGCCATGCTCAAGCACCGATGGCCCACATGGCTGGCCCTCGTGTTGGCAGTCGCCACATTCGCCGACGGCCTCCCGGCTCTGGAGTTCCTGGCGTGGCTCCTCGTCGCCATGTCGGCCTGCTACCTGATCTTCGGGACGCTGCGCGGGGAGCTCCGCAGGGCAGGCGCGCTCATACTCCAGACGGCAGGGCTGCTCGGCTTCGGTGCCCTGGCCATGGTGGCGCTGGCAATGGATCACAGCCTCGGCTGGTACGTCCTGGCAACCGGCTGGCTCGGGCACGCCGCCTGGGATCTGCTCCACCACCGCACCAAGAAAGTTGTCCCCCGGGCGTGGGCGGAGTGGTGCTTCGTCGTCGACCTGCTCGGCGCCGCCGCGATGATCTTCATTCAATAGCCGTACGGCCCTGGACCGCGACACCCTCACCCCGTACCTGGTACGCACGGAGATCCTCGGCGCCATGGTGGACCTGGCTCATCGGCTCCGCGAGCACCGTCGGTCCCCGGTGCGTCGCTCTCGATTGTTGAGGGGTTCTGTCGGTCCAGGCGGAGGGCACTTTCTACGTGCAGGCTATCGGGTTGCGTCCCAAGGTTCATGTCAGTGCCGGACGAGACCGAAGACGAGGTCATTGGGCGCTGCGTACCGGGGCGGGAATTCAGGGGCAGGCGTCAGGCGCGGGGGCGCGCCCCGGGCGAAAGTCGCCGGTCAGTCGGTTCGGTGTGACGGCCCGTAAAGGTCGTCGAGGCGGAGCGGTGCTGGCGGGGGCAGGAACGGCGCGCCGTCCGTGGCCCGGCAGGACTGGAGGAAGTAGGCGAGCAGGCGGCGAGAGGCGGCCAGGGACGTCTCCGGGGACTGTCGCACGACGCCGCTGTTCGCCAGGAGCAGGAGGGTGACGTCGCTGGGATCGAAGTCCTTGCGCAACTGCCCCGTGTTCTTTGCGCGTTGTACCAGCTGGGCGAGTCCTGCCTCAGCGCGGGCGCGCGCGCGATGAAGGTCGGGATCGTCGGGAGACTCGCCGAGGAACGCGGCGCTGAACCCGCGGTCTTCGGCCTGCATCCTGCACACCTTGGCGAGGGCGGAGCAGAGACCGCGCCAGGGATCGTCGTCCCGTAGTGCCTCGTCCAAGGCTGCGACGCAATCGGTGAGCTGCTCGGAGAACGCCGCGGCGATCAGCGAGCCCCGGGTCGGGAAGTGCCGGTAGAGGGTGGCGGCGCCAACGCCGGCCCTGCGGGCGATGGTGCTGGAGGGTACGTCGGTGCCGTTGAGGGCGTACGCCTCGCGGGCGGCTTGGAGGAGCTGGGCGTGGTTGTGCCGGGCGTCGGCTCGCTGCCCCCGGACGGGGGTCCCGGCGGCGGACGAGGACTGGTTTCGAGACGGCTGAACAGGCATGTCTCTCACTTAACCACAAATGGAAGAGGTTGTCCGTTTAGCGGGTTAGCCTGCTCTGGTGCCGCGGCATCGAGGTCACCGAGGACGTCTGAGCCTCGTTGTTCACCAGCCGCCTCGCCTTTCATGCGCGGCAAAAACGCTACAAGGAGACATCATGCGTGCAGTAGAGATCACCGAATTCGGTGGTCCGGAGAACCTCAAGCTGGTCGACCGGCCGGACCCGACCGCCGAGCCGGGCCATGCCGTATTGGCGGTGGCAGCGGCCGGGGTCGGCTTTTTCGACGTTCTGCTACGGCAGGGTGGCATGCCCGAGGTCGGCAACGGCTTCATACCTGGTCTGGAGGTGGCGGGCACGGTGGTCGAGGTCGGTTCGGAGGACGACGCCGGGTGGGTGGGACGCCGGGTCTTCGCGACGACCGGACACGGCGGCGGCTACAGCGACCGCGCCGTGGTGCCCGTCGAATCTCTCGTGGAACTACCGGAGGACGTCTCGTTCCATGACGCGGTAGCGCTCGGGGTGAATTCCCTGGTCGCCGCCGCAAGCGTGGAAAGGGCCGGCGTCAAGGCGGGCGAGCGGGTGCTTGTTCGCGGCGCCGGTGGCGGGATCGGCGTGCTCACCACCCAGCTCGCGGCCGCGCGGGGTGCGACGGTGATCGCATCCGTTCCCGACCGGTCCGTCGCGCAGCGGCTGTACGACCTGGGGGCCACGGAAGTCGTGGGCGTGGACGCGGTCGACCCGGGGCCGGACGGCCGCTATCACGCCGTCATCGACATCGTTGCCGGTTCGGACGTGGCCGACTTCATCTCCCTGCTCGGCCCGAACGGCAGGTACGTGATCAGCGGTATCGCCGCAGGTGCTCCCACCCCCGACTTCGGCATGGCACTGTTCGCGAACTTCCAGCAGTCCTGGACCATCTCGGCCCTCAGTCTCTCCAGCGCACCGTCGAAGACCGCTGCCGAGACCTTCGCACTCGTCTTCGCCGACTTGCGCGAAGGCCGCCTGAAGCCGGTGGTGCACGGCACCTTCCCGCTGGACGAAGCCGCGGCCGCGCACACTCTGCTGGAGTCCCGCGCCGTCTTCGGCAAGATCGTTCTGACCGTCTGATTCGGCCATCCGGCTCGCCCGTACTCCAGCAGGACTTCGATGTTTTGCCTGATCAGAAGGCTGCGCGGTGAGTGTAGTGGGCTGGTGCCCGTCAGGGGCGGTCTTCCTGGGACCGCCCCTCGATCGTGTGCAGCCGGCGTTGGTGATGACAGCGGCGAGGGCAGCCTCCTGCCGTGATCAACGAGCCTGCAGCCGAGAACTGGGACCGTGAACTCGAAGACCTCTTCCTCCGCGTCGGCCACCGCTTCAGCCGCGTGGAGCCACGCCGACGAATGCGCGACTACGTCCGCGGCCTACTCGGCCCAGTCGGCCGCAAGAACGGCTGGCAACTGGCCGAATACGCAGGTCACACCACCCCTGACGGGCTGCAGCACCTGCTCGCCGGATCCCGCTGGGAAGCGGACGAGATCCGCGACAAGCTCCAGCACTACGTCGCCGAACGCCTCGGCGAGGACGACGGAGTCCTGATCATCGACGACACCGGCTTCGTCAAGAAGGGCACCACCTCCGCCGGCGTGCAACGCCAGTACTCCGGCACCGCCGGGGCTTGTATTTCAATTACTGCTTGCTCTGGTGGAGTTGGTGGGATGGTGGGTCATGTCTGTGCGTCTGCCCGTCCTCGTGTTACGGGCCAAGTTTGATCGGATTCTGCCCCATCTCGACGAGCGCCGTCGCCGGCTCTACCTGGCCAGCGAGGCCATAGCGGTCGGCCACGGTGGGATTGCTGTGGTGGCTGCCGCATCCGGGACCAGTATCTCCACCGTGTCGCGCGGCGTCACCGAACTGGCCGGGGACCCGCCATCGACGAGGAGGGTCCGGGCTCCGGGAGCCGGACGCAAGCCCTTGACGGTCACCGACCCCGGCCTGCTGCCGGCGCTCGAGGCACTGATCGAGCCGCACACTCGCGGGGATCCCGTGTCCCCCTTGCGTTGGACCACCTTGTCGCTGCGCACTCTGGCTTCAACCCTCACGTCGCAGGGCCATCCGGTCAGTTCCGCGACCGTCGGGCGCCTGCTGCGTGGCATGGGCTACAGCCTGCAGGGCACCGTCAAGACCACCGAAGGTGCAAGTCATCCGGACCGCGACGCCCAGTTTGCACATTTGAACGCCACGGCCACCGCCTTCCTCGACGACGGGCAACCGGTGATCAGCGTCGACACGAAAGCCAAGGAGTGGCTCGGAAACCGCGACCGGCCCGGCCGGATCTGGCGGCCGGGCAAGGATTCCATCAAGGTCGACTGCCACACCTTCACCACCAGCGACCAGCCCGTCGCCATCCCGTATGGGATCTACGACATCGCCACCAACACCGGCTGGGTCAACGTCGGGACCGACCACGACACCGCCGAGTTCGCCGTCGAGTCCATACGCCGCTGGTGGCAGCGACGCGGACAGGTGCACCACCCGAACGCCACCCGGTTGCTGATCACCGCCGATGCCGGCGGCTCCAACGATCCCCGCCGGTGGACCTGGAAGACGCACCTGGCCGCCTTCGCCCTGGAGACAGGCCTAGAGATCACGGTCTGCCACTTCCCGCCGGGGACGTCGAAGTGGAACAAGATCGAACACCGGATGTTCTGCCACATCACCGCGAACTGGCGCGGCCGACCACTGACCAGCTACCAAGTCGTCATCGAGACCATCGCCGCGACGACCACCCGCACCGGGCTGACCATCGGCGCTGAGCTGGATGGACATGGGCAGCTACCGCCTGGGCTCAACAGTGACCGCTGCCGAATTCCAGGCCCTGCCGATCACGCCCGACGCGTTCCACGGCGACTGGAACTACACCCTGGCCCCCGTCCCACCCCGACCGCGACCAGCGCCGGCGACCGCCCGGCGGATCGACCCGGCCCTGACCAAGATGCTCAGCGATCCGGCTTTGACCGGGATGCCGCGGTCCGACTTCGAACGCCTGGTGGCAGTCTCCGAGCCGTACTGGGACGCGCTGGCCGAGGCGGCTTTCCAGCGCCGCTTTCACCGCCCCCGCAGCTACCTCCACCCGCAGACCAGCAGCGTCGACCACTACCACCGCCTCCTGGCAGCACTCTTGCGCCGACGCAGGGCGATCACCAGCACACTTCTGGCCCAACTGCTGGGCGTCACCCGCACCAACCTCTCCAACCAATTCCAGGACGGCCACCGCTTACTGGACCTGCACCGCATCGCCGTCACACCCATGCATGGACCACCCGCCCGGACCCTCGAACAGCCGCGAGTTCGGCTGCAAGATTAAGACCCCCAAGATCAACCCTGACAGTTATTCACAAACAGCCCCCGGCCGCACCGAGAACTGCCAGATCGGGGTCTTCGCCGCCTACGCCTCCGCCCGGGGCCGTGCCCTGGTCGACCGGGAGCTCTACCTGCCCAAGTCCTGGACCGAGGACCGGGACCGCTGCCGAGCAGCGAAAATCCCCGACGACCGGGACTTCCACACCAAGGGCGACCTGGCCAAGGTCATGGTGCTGCGGGCACTCGCCTCCGAGCTGCCCATCGCCTGGGTCACCGCGGACTCGGCCTACGGGCAGGAAGGCCGCTTCCGGCGCCTGCTCGAACAGTGCGGCGTCGGCTACGTACTGGCGGTGCCCAAGTCCCAGTACAGCGTGGGCTGTCCACGCATCGACTGTGTTCGCCCAGGCCCCGACCGAAGCCTGGGAACGGATCTCGTGCGGGGACGGCGCCAAGGGGCCGCGCGTCTACGACTGGGCGGCCATCCAGCTGCCCGCCGTGGCCGAGTACGACTACCAGGACGGGACCCCGGTCCGCCGGCGATGGGCACTGGCCCGCCGCAGCCTGACCAAGCCCGACGAGATCGCCTACTACCTCGCCTACTCACAACTCGACACAACCGTCGGGCAGTTGGTGCGGATCGCCGGGACGCGCTGGGCGATCGAGGAGTGCTTCGTGCGACACGAGGCTGCTTGAGCTGAGTGAGCTCACCGATCCGCCTGACAGCCGGCCAGGGCGCGCTCCACGTACATCTGGGCCGTCGTCCTGTCTGCAGGCCGCTCGGGCGCAGGCTCGGCAGCCCGGGCTTCGCCCTTCGCGCGGAGCCGCTCGGCGTGTATCGGCGCCAAGTCACGGACGGACGGGTCTCGGTGGTTCTTGATCGCGGGGTTGCAGCATGGTGGGTGCCTCCTGGGAGCGGTTGTCTCCGGTGTTCAGCATCCGAGGGTGTTCAGGCTGCAGTGTGGTTGTCATCTTGCTGGGGCGGCAGGCGCGGGCGGCTTCCACGAGTGCGCAGGTGGATGCGTACAGGTGCCAGCCGGCCTCCGCGTGGGCGCGGTGGATCAGCCGGGAAGCCAGCAGGTTGCCACGGCCGGCGGCAACCATAGCGGTGTCGTCCAGGACCAGGTGCACAACCTGGTTCACCGGCCGGTGGCCCGGGTCAGGCGGCGGTCGAGTTCGGCGTCCAGGTCGTCCTGCTCCGCGGGAGTGAGGGCGTAGCCGTTCCAGGCGTTCAGGACGGCGCGAGCCTGCTCGGCGCGCTCGGCCCGCTCCGCGGGGGTCAGCAGCGTGTCGGCGAGGCGGGCCAGGTAGGCGCGCAGCGACAAGCCCTCGGCGGCCGCGATATGCGTCAGCCGGTCCCGGGTTTCGGCACCTTTTGTGATGGCGCACCCCAGCCTTCTGCGGCTGCGAAGAACATGCAGCACCCGGGGCGTGTACCGGGGCTCCGGGATGTTCCCCTCCGCGCGTACGCGGGAGAGCTTCGCCGGCCCTCGATTCCCCCCGCACTCGCGGGGGTGCCCCGGGGCTGCAGCCGCCGGTGTCCCGGCACGGCCTCCCACACCGTGCACACTTCTGTAAGGTGGCGTGCATGACGGAGACGACGTACTCGATCGTGGAAGCCCGGGCCCGCCTGGGTGCCATCGCCCGCGAGGTCAGCGCCACCCGCGAACCGGTCGCCATCACCGACCACGGGCAGACCGTCGCCATACTCGTCAGCCCCGCCGACGCCCTCGAACTGCAGGAACTGCGGGCCCTGGCCGCCTACCGGGCGCGCCAGGCCCGAGGTGAGGACGCCGGCGTTTCGCACGACGAGGCCTACCGGCGGATCTTCGGCGAGGGCAAGGCGTGAGCTACGAGGTCATCTGGGAGCCCGAGGCCCTCGCGCAGGCAGAACGGCTGGCCAAGGACGACCCCGACGGGGTGCGCCAGGTGTTCGCCGCAGTCGACCACCTCTCTGTCGACCCGCGCCCCGAAGGCGCATTCGGCAGCGCCGACCTGCTGCGCATCCACATCGGCGCCTACCGCGTGATGTACGAGATCAGCGAGCAGCAGATCCGGGTCAGCGTCATCCATCTCGGACGCGTGCGCTGACCGATGCCCGCGGGCACGGTGAAGGTCTCCGTCGCCTGCGATGGGCCAAGCCGGGGCGGGCGTGCGGGGGCCGAAGGCGGCTCGACGCTGGGCCGCTCAGGCCCCGCGGCGCGCAACGGTTCGCCGACCGTGGACCGTCCGCGAGGGGACGAGCCGGCGGACCAGGCAAGGGGAGCCGAGGTGGTGGTCCCCACGCCGCCACAGCACAAGGAGCAGGCGTGGGATTCGTGCAGCTACGCGAGCATCAGGTCGAGGCGCAATCCCGCATCCGCCAGTGGGGATTTCCCGCACGCTCCCCCGTGCCCGCGTAAGGGGCGCGGGCCACACTGGTGTCGGCCACCGGGTCGGGCAAGACCATCACCGCTGCCATGGCGGCACTGGACCTGTTTTCCAGCGGCCGGATCCCGCCGGGGCTGCGTGGCGACTGCGCCACCGGTCACCGCATCCCGGGGCCCGCTGCCGGCGTAGCCGGGAAGCCGGGTGGCCGGAACGAACGCGGGAGATGAGGGGGGCGGCGGCTCGCACATCGAGCGCCCTCCTGGTCAACCGGGCCCACACGGCCTGGAGTCGGTGGCCGGCCCAGCATGACCCGTTGCGTCTCCGGTACGGCCGTACCCGGCACGCGCACTTTGCAAGAAAGGCTCGCGCACCTCGAGCAACACCGCACTGTCCTGGCTGAGGCTTGTCCCGCGCCTGAAGAGCGTCTCCCGCACGAGACATGGCACGGGCGCCCGGCCCGCTTCACGCCCGTGCAGGTCGCCGAGGCCAAGGCCCTGGCCTGCCAACTCCCGGCCGAGACAGGGGTGCCGCTGGCACTCTGGTCGTGCCCGGCACTGGCCGCCGAACTGACCGCACGCGGCGTCACCGACACCGTCTCGGCGTCCACCATGCGCCGCTGGCTTCGCCAGCGGCGCGCACAAGCCCTGGCAGCACCACTCCCGGATCTTCATCCGGGACCCGGACTTCCGCGCCAAGGCCCAGCGCGTACTTGACCTATACGCCCGAACATACGAAGGCGAACCCCTCGGCGCGGACGAATACGTCATCTCGAGCGACGAGAGGACCTCGATTCAGGACCGCTGCCGCTGCCACCCGACCCTCCCCGCAGGCCGGGCCAGGGCGATGCGCGTAAACCACGAGTACGGCCGCGGCGGCGCGCTTGCCTACCGGGCCGCCTACGACGTCCACCGGGCTAAAGTCTTCGGCCGCTGCGAGGTCACCACCGGCATCACGCCCTTCATGGCCCTGGTCGAACAGGTCATGACCACCGAACCCTACGCCAGACGCGTCTTCTGGATCGTCGACTACGGCTCCTCTCACCGGGGAAAGAAGGCCGCTGACCGTCTGACCAAGGCGTTTCCGAGCGCGATCATGGTCCACACCCCTGTCCACGCCTCATGGACAAACCAGATCGAGATCTTCTTCTTGATCGTCCAGCGCAAGGTCGTCTCACCCGATGACTTCCCGGACCTGGTCCAGGTCCGGAACCGGGTCCGGGCATTTGAAGACCGCTACAACACCGCGGCACAGCCGTTCCAGTGGAGGTTCACCACCTCCGACCTGGACGATCTGCTGGCCCGGCCCGACCGACATTAAGAATCCTCCATTGCCCTGGCGGCCTGATCAACCCCCGAGGGACTTCCGGAGCCGACCCCTAAGGAGCCCAGCCTGCTCGTGCACGCCCAGGTGCGATCGCTCTCATCGGCGGGGTTGAGCGCGGCTCGGAGAATGCTTTAGCATCATTGTCTAGAGATGGAATTTGAGTCCAGGATGGAGGCAGGCCGTGGAGCATCCCGTGGCCGTCGCTGCGGCCGAGGGCGATGAGCACCTTGTCCGCGAGGCGGAGAAGATCGCTGTGGCGTTGGGCCGCATGTTTCCCGGGCTGTGTGAGGTGGTGCTGCACGACCTGCGGGACCCCCAGCAGGCGATTCGGGTGATCGAGAACAACCTTTCCGGCCGGGAGGTCGGGGATTCGGCCACGGAGCTGGGCCTGGCCCGCATTGCGGATCCGCAGTACCCGAGCGTGATCCAGAACTACCCCAACCAGTTTCCCGACGGTCGGCCGGTGAAGAGCACGTCGATCGGCATCAAGAACGCCGCGGGCCAGTACATCGCGGCCCTGTGCCTGAACCTTGACGTGTCTGTCCTGTCGCCGGTGACGCTGGCGTTGTCGAACCTCGTGGCCACCGATGTCGAGCACCGCGAGCACCCGCTGGAGAATTTGCGGGACCGCAACGTGCGCGAACTGCGCCGAACTGTGGAGGCGCTGGCCGCGGAGCGCGGTGCCACCCCCCGGTCGCTGAGTCGGGACGACAAGAAGGCGCTCGTGCGGCAGTTGCAGGGCGAGGGCTACTTCGAGGGGCGCGACGCAGCCCAGACCATCGCGGACCTGCTGGGCGTGTCCCGGGCCACGGTCTACAACTACGCCAAGTAAAGGGCCGTACATGACCGACGCCGGACCGGCCGCACACACCGCACCTGCTGCTCCGCCCCTTTCCGGCCCGCCGTCGGACACAGGCCGTGGCCTGCTGTTCATCCCGGAGGAACAGACGGCTGCGCTCGTGGACGAGGAGCTGGCTCTGGAAGCGGCACGCGCGGCCTTCACCGCGACGGTTCAGGGCGTGGTCTTCCCTTCCCTGGCCGTGCACGGCTCCGATCCGCGCAACCGGTTCACGCTCAAGCCGTCCGCGTCCGCGACGCATGCCGGGGTGAAGATCGGCACCTACTGGCCGGACAACCTGAGACGTGGGCTCCCGCGTCACCACTCCACTTTGCTGCTGCTCGACCAGAGGATCGGCCGGATCGCCGCCGTCCTGGAACTCGGTGCCGCGAACGCCTACCGCACCGCCGCGGCCGACGCGCTCGCTGTCGACCTGCTCGCCCCCGCCGGCGCCGCCACCCTTGCGGTCTTCGGCACCGGCCATCAGGCCGCCTATGAGGCGAGGGCAGTCGCCCGGGTCCGGCCGATCGGCGAGATCCTGATCGTGGGACGCGACGAGGCCCGCGCAGCGACCGTGGCTGCCGCACTCACCGCGCAGGGACACACAGCACGTGCGGCCGGTGCCGAGGAAGCCTGCGCGAGCGCCGACGTGATCGTCACCGCCACCACCGCACGGGCCGAAGACCCTCCCCTGTTCGAGGCCGAGTGGGTCCGCCCCGGCACGCACCTGTCCTGCATGGGCGCCGACGCCCCAGGAAAGCGGGAGCTGCCCCCCGCCCTGTTCGCCCGCGCACGGGTCTTCTGCGACCTGCCCGAACAGGCACGCCGCATGGGCGAAAGCCAGCACGCACCCGAGGACACCGTCCTCATCCCCCTCGGCGAAGTCCTCACCCAGCGCACCCAAGGACGCACCGACCACCGTGACATCACCGTCTTCGACAGTTCCGGGATCGGACTGCAAGACCTGTACCTGGCTCTGGCCCTCCTGAAGAAGATGGACATCTCCCTGTGACCACCACCCCCTCCCCCGCCGCACGGACCCTGATGGATCCGGACACCCCGTTCGCCGTTGTCGACGTGCACAAGAGCCTGCGCAACATCGAACGCCTGCGGGCCAGGGCCGGCCGGCTCGGGGTCACCCTGCGCCCGCACATGAAGACAGCCAAGAGCCTCGACGTCGCCGCGCTTCTGAACGACGGCAACACGTGTCCCATCACCGTCTCCACCCTCGCCGAGGCCGAGGCGTTCGCCGACGGCGGCTACATCGACATCACCTACGCCGTCGGCATCGATCCCCACAAGCTCCCCCGCGTCATCGCTCTCCTGCGGCGCGGCGTGACCGTGCGAGTCCTGCTGGACAGCATCGAGCAGGCCGTCTTCGTCGCGGAAGCCTCCGGCCAGGCCGGCCTGCCCATCCCGGCCCAGATCGAGATCGACTGCGATGGCCACCGCGGTGGTCTCAAGCCCGACGACCCCGCCCTCCCCGAGGCCGGCCGCATCCTGCACGACGCGGCCTGCCTCGACGGCGTGCTCACCCACGCAGGCGAGTCGTACTTCGCCTACAGCGCCGAAGAACAGCGCCTGGCCGCACAGAACGAACGTGACACCGCGGTTGCCGCAGCCGAACGTCTCCGTGCGGCCGGTATGCCCGTGGCCTGCGTCAGCGTCGGCTCCACCCCCACCGCGCACGCGGCCGAGGACCTCACTGGGGTCACCGAACTGCGGGCCGGAAACTACATGTTCTTTGATCTGGTGATGGCCGGCCTCGACGTCTGCCAGGTTCAGGACCTCGCTCTGTCGGTGGTCGTCACCGTCATCGGCCACCGCCCTGAGTACGGGTGGATCGTCACCGACGGCGGCTGGATGGCCATGTCCCGCGACCGCGGCACCGCCGCCCAGGCCCAGGACCAGGGCTACGGTCTGGTCACCGACTTGGCCGGCCACCTCATCCCGAACCTGGTCATGACGGCCGCGAGCCAGGAACATGGCACCCTCACCGCCCGCGACGGCACCGACTTGCCCGACCTGCCGGTCGGCACCCGGCTGCGCATCCTGCCCAACCACGCCTGCGCCACCGCCGCACAGCACCACGGCTACCACGTCGTCGACAGCAGCAAGGGCACGGAGCCTGCCCCGGTGATCCAAGCGCGCTGGTCCCGCATCACCGGCTGGTGATCTGCTCCGGGCAAGGGGGGCGGACCATCCGCGCGGTGAGGTGGGTGAAGCGGCCCCGGGTGAGATTGCAGCGTGCGGCGATCCCGGTGATGCACCCGGGCCGGGTGGACGTGATCGGCGCCAGGGCCCTGGTACTGCTGCGGATCATGGAGCGCACGGGCGCCCGGGAGATCGTGGTCTTGCGAGCACGACATCCCTGACGGCATCGCCCACAAAGCGGCAGAGGACGTCGAGCGGGATAAGCGCCACGGCTGACCTGCGGCAACGCACAGAACAGGGGCCCCACCGGATCGGCAACCGGCGGGGGCCCTGTCGTCTGCCCCGCTCACAGTCGAACGTTCCGAGCGGGGCGCGGGGCGGCTCCGGTTCGCCTTCCAGGTGGGCCCGGGACGGTCAGGGTGGTCCGTCCAAAGTGCTCTGCCGGAGATGCTTTGTTTCCGGTGAAAGCCCACTCTGACCCAACCGAAAGTCGCGGGGGCTCACCCCGTACGCCGTCTTGAAGACGCGACTGAAGTGGGGTGCGCTGGCGAACCCCCACCGGTGGGCGATGGCCTCGATCGTCATGAACTGATGCACGGGCGAGGCCAGTTCCCTCCTGCATTCTTCGAGGCGCTGCGTCCTGATCCATTCACCAAGGGTGATTCCCGCTCGGGACAGGGTCAGGTAGAGCCAGCGTACGGAAACGTTGTGCTCGGCTGCGATACGCTCGGCAGTCAGATCGAGGTCTGCCAAATGGAGGCGCACGTACTCCTGAACACGCTCAAGAAGTGTGCTGTTCAGGAGCGTTCTGGCCAGGTCGTCCCCGTACAGGACCATGGTGACCACAGCCCTGATCAGGTCGACACTGGGCTCCGCGAATAGGGCGGTATCGGCCTTACCGGCAGCGCCCCGAAGACGAGCCAGCCGGGTGAAGAACGCTGCCGTGGCGCCTACGGCCGGTCGCTCCGAACTGAGTGGACCAGCCGTGATCTGATCGAGCAGGGACGGCCGCAGCCCCAGGATGTGCGTGGGAACGCTCACTAGAACTCCACGTACTGGGCCGTGGAACAAAACCTCGTAGGGCTTCGCATTGTCGAGCACCATGAGATCCCCGGCCTTTATCAGTCCGTGCCTGCCCGCCTGGTGGAACTGGGAGACCCCCGCTTCCCGGATGGAGACGAGAATCTGCGGCACCATCTCCCCGTCCACCGGGGCATCAGTGCGCCGGATGCGGGTCACGTTCCAGCCGATCTCCGAGACTTTCACCGACCCGAGCGCGCTGGTGGTCGCGTGAGCCCGCTGACGATTCGGATCCGACGGAAGGTCCACCTCTGCGCGGCCGTTGACGACGAACCCCGAGAGTTCACGGATCGCATTCGCTCGATCACCGGGAGCCAGCGACGCTACGTCAAGTTCCTCTGCCATGCGGGCTTCCTCCTGAACCGGTCGCGCAGCCTGCATTGGACGGCAGATTCCCACCGTACTGCGGCAAATGATCCATTCTTAACGGTTTTGCTGAATTTTACGCATGTATTCCGCTAATAGTTTCGCGGGCCGGAGGCGGCGTTGCAGAACGCCCCTGCACCGAACGGCGAGTGGCCCGGGCCGTGGCATGTTGCATCGGGCCGATTGCCCGGTGCCGGGCGGCGGATGGCTGAGCCGTCAGGAAGTAGAGATCGCCTCGACGCGCCCGACGGCATCGCCTGGAGCATCACCTGAGCAGGGCCTTTCCATCTGAGCGGGATCCGGAGGCGGTCGTGACACGCCCGCCCCACGAAGTCGCCTCGCCACTGCCTACGTACCGGGTGCAACACTCATTGAACACGTGACCGCGAACGGACGGCTGGCTGACCGGGGCTAGCCTGAACGCTTCCGCCCCTGTTGTGTCTCAGCTTGTTGTTTAACCTCGCTGGGTCACCTGACCTGCTGATCTTGGTTCCTTCCTGAGACAGCAGGACGGCCGTTCTTCACGCTTCGAAGTGTCGAGCAACGTCGCGTGAAGGAACGGCCGCTGGTGAAGAGTCTCGCTCCTGCAGTGCCCGAAGACGCCGCGCTGAGCGTGCTGTCCCACTTTCGTGTCGAGTTCTACGACAGCCTCTACAAGAGGGCGGATGCGCTCTTCGAGTTGACCGACGCGGTGCTGTGCGCGGATGGTCCGGTGACATCGCTGGTCGAGCTCACGCTGACGGCCGAGCACCGGCGCGGGCACGGGGCGATATACGACGCGGTCAACCACGGCTGGCTCGAGCCGCTGCGCCTGCGGCGACTGCTCGCTTCCACGCCGTTGCCGCGGGCTGCCGATGGGCGGATCGTGCTGGCGGTTGACGTCAGCAATTGGCTGCGGCCCGACGCCCCGACCAGTCCGGACCTGCTGTTCTGCCACGTCTACGGCCGCGGCCGCAGCGCCGACCAGATGATCCCCGGCTGGCCCTACTCTTTCGTTGCCGCCCTGGAAGTGGGACGGACGTCGTGGACTGCCGTCCTGGACGCCGTCCGGCTGGGACCGGCCGACGACGCCACCGCGGTCACCGCCGCCCAGCTCCGTGACGTCGTCAACCGGCTCCGGCTGGCCGGCCAATGGAAGCCCGGTGACCAGAACATTCTCATCGTCATGGACACCGGCTACGACGTCACCCGGCTCGCCTACGTCCTGGCGGACCTGCCCGTCGAGCTGGTCGGCCGTCTGCGCTCGGACCGGGTGATGCTCCGCGACGCCGGCCCGCGTCGATCCACCCCGCGTGGTGGGCAGCCCCGCAAGCACGGCGGTGTCCTCACCTTCTCCAAGCCCGAGTCCTGGCACATCCCCGACCAGTCCACCGCCACCGTCACCACCCGCTACGGCGCGGCCGAAGTCCTGGCCTGGGACCGGATGCCCCCCCGCCTGCAGGCCCGCGGTCCCTGGCTCGACCACTGCGGTGAACTCCCGCTGATCCACGGCACATTGATCCGGCTGAAGGTCGAGTACCTGCCGGGAGACCGCGACCCGAAGCCGGTCTGGTTGTGGTCCTCCAAGACCGCGATGACCGCAGCCGATGTAGACCTTCGCTGGCAGGCGTTCCTGCGGCGCTTCGACCTGGAACACACCTTCCGGCTGTTCAAGCAGACCCTGGGCTGGACCGTCCCGAAGGTCCGGGACCCGCATACCGCCGACCTGTGGACCTGGCTGATCATCGCCGCCCACACCCAGCTCCGCCTCGCCCGACCACTCGCCGAGGACCTCCGCCGTCCCTGGGAACGGCCCGCCGAGCCTCGCCGGCTCACCCCCGCGCGGGTCCGCCGAGGGTTCCGCCACCTCCGCGCGAAGACGCTCCGACCGGCAGCGGTGCCCAAACCCTCCAAGCCCGGCCCCGGCCGCCCACTGGGATCGAAAAACCGCAGGCCAGCACCACACTACGAGCCCGGCAAGACTGTGAAACGAGTGGAAACCCTCACCGAACACGTCCGCTTGAAACAGCAGCAGGGTTAAAGATCAAGCTCAGAAGCCGATGTCGTACCGCTCATGTTGAGCGTGGGTTCGACCGCTGTATCTCGGTCGGGTGACCTTCCGGCTTCCCGGGCATGAAGGCAGGGCCTCCTGCATAACTCGTGGGGGCCGAAGCCCACGAGCAACAGGAGGCCCTGCTGCCGCAGTCTTCCGTGCCATTGACCGCCGCGTCCAACTCGCATGCCCGGCCGTGTGATTGCCTCGCGCACGCGTACGGCAACGCGGCCGATCGTCCGCAACGCGTTCCATCGGATATGACGGACGCCGAGTGGGCCGTGGTGCGGGAGTTGCTGCCGGTGCCAGCGTGGCTGGAGGGCAGGGGGCAGCCGGAGGCGTACTGCCACCGGCAGATGGTCGACGCGTCCGCTATCCGGTCGCCGGCGGCATCACCTGGCGGGCGATGGCCGCAGACTTCCCCTCATGGGACCGGGTCTACGCGTTCTGGCGACGCTGGCGGAACAAGGGCATGATCTTGACATCCTCCCCGTCCTAAAGGACGGGGACTCCTGGCTCACGTGGGCTGGGGACCGGCGGTCCACCAGCGCTTACACGATCGGCACCAGCCGGGTTGAGACCAGCCCGGACCAGCATCATGCCCGCCCCGTGATACCCGCACGACGCACACGTCCTGAACGGTGGCGCTCCCTTGCCGCGGCCCTTCACCGGGAAGGCTGCCGGGTCACCAGAGCGGCCTCGCCCCGCAAACAGCGCAAGGAGGCATAACGAGACGGGCCGCCCCCACCGGACGCCTGACCAGGCTGCCCGGCTGATCCAGCCACGAAGGCCGTACCCGATGAACCCGAACGCTGGCCTCGGCCCAACGGGTCATGTACAAATGCCGCTCGAGTTTCCCTGACTCGGATCAGAGCTTCGCGCAGTGGTGGTGCGTGCCGCTGCTGGTCCGGTACGACCAGTTCATCGCGTTGCGGGTAGCCGGCCCGTACTCGCCGTCCGCAGAGACACCCACACGCTGCTGAACGGACGTCACGGCGGACCTGGTGGCAGGGCCGTACATCCCGTCCACGGCCAGACCTGCCCTGTAGCACTTGTTCAGCGTGAACTGAAGAGCGCTCACCCCGCTGTTCTGGCTCCCGTAGATCAGATAGCACCAGTAAGGGTCGGCAGGGGCGTAGTTCTGATGCGGCAGCAGAACGTTGTAGCTGCCCTTCGCCAGCGCCTTGGAGGTGTTGCACTCGTAGGTGGCGTCAGCCGAGGCAGACGACGCGGCAGCAACCGTGCCGCCCAACACGCCGGCAACCAACACACCGGCCGACAGAATGCCGGAGAAACACTTCTTCATCTCATTCTCTCCTTCAAACACGCGCATGGAAGCGAACAGGAGCAGGTCGCGCCTGCCACCCGCTCGGAGGTGACAGCGCCCGGCCAGGCAGAAGACTAGACGCCAGTTACTGCCCGGACTTGGCCGTCCGTGCACAGCACTTGGTCACCCGTGCACAAGCCCGCCCACCCCGAGGCCACCCGAAAGAACGGCGCCAGACACAAACCCCGACGCCCCTCAGGCCGCACTGTCAGCCCGAGACGAACACCGACCACCCCAGACCGCCGCCGCACCCGTGAACGTGTCCCGCCACGACCGCGCCTTCGTGGAAGCCGTACGCGGTCGGCCAATCGACTGCCGCAGAGACAGTCGTGCTTGACACGCTGCCTGTTGGCAAGGCGTGCGGCTTCGGACCCCGGGGGTCAGGTGGGGTCGAGGGTTCTGACGGGCTGATCGGCCGAGTTCTATGGGGCGGTGGTGGCGATGACCGTGCCGTCGGGGCGTTCCGCGGTGGGGTGGGCGGTGTGGCGGGGGTGGCGCCCGTCCTTCCCGGGGCTGCCAACGCCAGAGCGCGCAGGGCTTGGGTTTTCCCGGCCAGCGCGACGCTGCGGCCCTTGGAGGAAGTGGAAGATCTGGGCAGTGGCGTCGATGTTGCTGCGGCACAGCACCGCATCGGGCGGTCGATACACCACTGCAACGGACGTGGCCCCGGGGCGTGGCAGGTCCCGCAGACCTCACGGGGAACCCTCACCGCGCTGAAGGTCAGTCAGTGCTTCCAGCCCTGGACCGATCAGGTCCAGAACGCCTCGATGACCGTGATCAGGGGCACGGCGTGGCGGCGGATGAAAATGAAGATCAGCCATCCGCGGCCGCCGGCGAGATCGGCTATATGAGGCCCGCCGGGCCTGGTGGAAGCCAGGGGACGGACGGTGATCCAGTGCGGCGGGCTTGGCGTGTTCTTCGTCGGCCATGGCGACATTCTGAACCGGCTCAGGCCGAGAAGGCGCGGGTCGAGAGCTGCTTCTCACCGGGTGAAACGATCACGTGGTGGCTGGTGTGATCACGGCGTCGGTGCCGTCCTGGATAGAGCCGTTCACCGCACTGACCTCGCGCTGCTTCGGCAAGCTGGTTGCCTCGGTGCGACGCGAGCGAGCCTCGGATCAGCAGCGCGGCCAGCCTTGGAGCCTGCCGCTGGAGGACCGCGTCCCGTTGGTGACGGCCTACTGGCGCACGAACTTGACCATGCGACAGCTTGCGCTGTTACTTGGGATCTCCACAGCGGCCGCAGACCGGATCATCGACCACACTGGTCCGTTGCTGGCCCTTCGGCAGCGGAAGCAGTTCCGCAAGGACACCGTGCTCATCATCGATGGCACCCTGGTGCCCACCCGCGACCACTCAGCGATTCCCAATGCCGTTTGTCAAGCGGATGCCCCAGTTGAGTCGACTTCACGGCTGAGTGTGTCGCTCGGCGACGTCGAACGCGGGCGCGAGCGGGGACAGCGCCGCGTGGAGCTGGTCGGACAGTGAGCCGGATGGCACGACCAGCCCTCCCGCGCGGAAATTCCCGGCGGCTCCTGCGTTCCCAGTCAACTGGAGCCAGCCTTCCAACGCGATGCGAACCGCCACGGCGACGCTCGCCGCGAGAACGCGGGCTGTGTGGGGTCCGGCGTCGCCGAGGCGTTCGGCGATCACCGCCGTGAGAGGGGGCTCGATGTCGGCGGTGGCATCAAGGAACGCGTCGCGTAGCGCGGTCCGGGTGGTCATCAGCAGCAGCGCCTCGTGTTCGCGCTCACCAGTGTTCGTGTAGTGCTTGACCACTGCTTCGGTGACGGCGTCAGCCAGGCGCACTCTTGCGGGCCGGGCCGCGACCGCCGCCGCGATCCGTGTCTCCCGGTCCGCGGTAATGGCGGCGACGATCGCCTGCTCGCGGCTGGAGAAGTAGTTGTTGTAAGTGCGCGGCGAGACCCCAGCTGCCTCGGCGATGTCCTCGACCCGCACCTGGTCCGGTCCGTACTCCACGGCCAGACGCAGGGCCGCCTCGCGGAGCGCCTCGCGCGTGGCCTGCTTCTTTCGTTCGCGCAGTCCATGCGGTGGTGTCGTCACGGGGCCAGGGTCCCACACAGGGCTGCGTGCGCGCAAAATTGCGTGCACGCAATTTTCCTGTCAGTCTCAGGCCGCCCGAGACCGACAGAGAGGACGCCACCATGCGAGCCAGAGGAATGACCTACGACACCGGATTCGTCATGCACAGCCAGATATCCCGCGAGCACTTCGACCCCGCGGTGGTCCGGCGCGAACTCGCCATCATCCGCGACGACCTGCACTGCAATGCGATCCAGATCATCGGCGGCGACCCGGACCGACTGGAGCTGGCCGCCGGCGCCGCCGCCGAGCTCGGCCTGGAGGTCTGGTTCTCGCCCTATCCGCTGGAGCTGGACCCGGAGCAGATCCTCACGCTCTTCCGCGACTGCGCCGAGCGAGCGGAACGGCTCCGGCAGCAGGGGGCCACAGTCGTGTTCGTCGCAGGGGTCGAGCTGAGCGTGATGAACCGAGGGTTCCTGCCCGGAGACAGCCCCGAGGAGCGGGTCGAGCAGCTGATGAGCCAACCCGAGCGGCGGACCGCAGCGATGCGCGAGCTCGGCGTGCGCATCAACGCATTCCTCCGCGATGCCGCGGCCACGGTCCGCGAGCACTTCCAGGGCAAGATCACCTACGCATCAATCCAGTTCGAGCAGGTCGACTGGACTCCCTTCGACATTGTGACGTTCGAGCTGATCCGCTCCGCCGAGGTCGCCGACCGGTTCCGGGACGCGGTGCGCACACTGGCCCAAGGCCCGAAGCCTCTCGCCATCACCGGGTTCGGTACCGCGGCCTACCGCGGCGCGGGAGACCGCGGTGGCCGAGTGCTGGAAGTGGTCGAGTACGACCCGCAGACCAAGGCCCCTGTCCAACTGAACGGCACATACGAGCGTGACGAGGCCGGACAGGCCGCCTATCTGAGCGAACTGCTGGAGATCTTCGAGACCGAGGGCGTGGACAGCGCGTTCGTGTTCCTGTTCGCCTTGCCTGGCTACCCGCACCGCCCCGACGGCGACCCCAGGAAAGACTTGGACCGGGCCGGCTTGGGCATCGTCAAACTCCTCGAAGGGCGCCGGGGGCAGACCTACCCCGACATGGAATGGGAACCCAAGGCCGCGTTCGCAGCAGTGGCGCAGCAGTATCGGAAGTGACAGGCCCCGCACACGGCGACCGCTGCTCGGGATCTGCACTGCGCCGCAGTGCAGATCCCGAGCAGATGGAAGCGGTATTCGCCGCACTTGCCGCAGTCCTCGCGCCGGTCTACCGCCGCGGCGACCTACAGGCCAACGGCATGTTGTACCTGCGCGGGTTGGAGGAGGCCCTGCCGTGGATGAGCGCCGCTTCCGGCACCAACGTCGGTATACGCCAGCAGCGCATAGTTCGGCAGGTGCAGCAGATCGGCGCGCACCTCGGCTATTCCGCGATCAGATCATCTCGAGCGGGCAACAGCCGGTCGTGGACGCGCAGTGTGATGGCGTGGGCAGTCGTCATACGGCAGTCACTTCCCGGTGCGGCTCGGGCGTACTCAAGTGCTGAAGACGCTACTGCCTCATGCCCTGACGGAGTCCATCCGGCTCCGGAGGTCCCCGCGGCCAAAGCGCCCCACGCGGGGGCGCTGCACGACGTGTGCTTCGACAGGGATGCGGGCCGAGCGAGGTCAACATGATCTTTTCCGTACCGGCAACCCCTGGCGAGACGTGCTCCGCCGAGTACGGTCCGTGGTCGAGTGTCTACGACCGCTTCCGTATCTGGACGTGCGAGGGCGTCTTCCAGCACCTGATGGAGACGGTCATCGGATATGCCGCAGAACGCGGCGAGGTGGACTTGTCGCTGGCCAGCGTGGACTCTGCTGCCTCCCGCGCTCACCACCACGCCGCCGGGATGGTTCTGGACGAGGAGCAGTTGAAAACTCTGGTGGAGGCCGCCGAGTCCGGAAAGGGGGCGGGAAGAAGGGATAAGAGCCGCAAGACGAACAGGACGGAGGCCCGGAACGAGCCGAGCGGCGGCTGCGGCGACGCCGCCGCCGGGCGCGTTTGAAGGCTGCTGACCTGGGTCGTTCCCGGCGTGGGCTGACCAGCAAAGTGCACTTGTCAGCCGACCGGCGCTGTCGTCCGCTGTCGTTCGTCCTCACTCCCGGCCAGGCCGGTGACAGTCCGCAGTTCGCGCGGGTCGTGGACAAGATCAAGGTCGGTGGCAGGAGGGGCCGGCCCCGCACCCGCCCGGACGCGGTCGCCGGCGACAAGGCCGTGCAACTGGCGCGGGATCGCCACCCGCTACGACAAGACTCCCGAGAGCTACCTGACCCGACTCCACTTGTGCGGCACGATGCTGTGGCTACGCAGCATCACCGGACCTGCATGACTAGTGACCTCGTTCCCGGCCGAGGAAGCACGACAGGAGTCGCCTGAAGTCGTGCGGGTGCTCGAGCGCCGGCACGTGCCCGCATCGGCCGAGCACATACAGACGGACATCGGCCAGGTGTTCGAGCAGGGGCAGGGCTGCCGTCCCGAGCGGGGTGACTCGGTCCTCGGCGCCGTGGACGAGCAGCACGGGCGCGCGGACCCCTGCCAGCGTTTGCGCCGAGAGGGTGAGCTCGTCGGCCCAACGTGCCCTAGGAGGAGGGAACAACGACGCGAACGCGGCCGCCCCCGCTCGCATCGCAGTTGCACGGGCAGCGACGGCCGACTCGGTCACGAGCGCTTGGTCGAGGACGAGGCGACTCAACATGTCTCGCGCCCCGAGCGGGCCGGCGGGGGCGGCCCAGACCGCGTCGAGCTCGGCGGACAGCGGCGCCCCGGGGGCGCCCATCGTCGAGACCGCCACGACACGGGTGACCTGCTGGGGACGCGCGGCCGCCAACGCCAGCGCCACGGCACCGCCCATGGAGTGGCCCACCACGGCGTAGTGCTCGACACCGAGAGCATCCATCAGGCCCGCGGCCTGCTCCGTCCACAGCCGGAGCCCACCCCTGGAGCCCGCCGGGAATGGTGTACGGCCGAACCCCGCCTGGTCAGGAGCCACTAGGTGCCAGGACGTGCCCAGCGCCTGTGCCGTCGTTGCCCAGGCGCCGGATCCGGTCGTACCGGGTCCGGAGCCGTGCAGCATCAGCACCGCGGGCCCGGTACCGCTCTCCATGACGTGGACGGGGGAGCCGTCGACTGTGATGGTCCGAAGTGCCGTCACTGGGGCAGGCCAGGTGTGGTCATGCCGATGCGGAGTTGATGGATTTCGAAAAGAGCTCCATCATCGCCCTGCCGAATTGCGGCATGTCGGGCCACCCCCGGCAGGAGACGAGGTTGCCGTCCACGACGTCCGGAGCGTCGATGACCGTCGCGCCCGCGTTCTCCATGTCACCGGTGATAGGGGGGAAGCACGCTGTCTTGCGGCCCTTCAGCAGCCCGTACACAGCCGGCACCTGCGCGCCGTGGCACACCAGCGCGATCGGGAGGTTGCGCGCGAAGAAATGCTCGGTGATGCGCCTGACGTCGGCGTCGACCCGGATCCACTCGGGGGCACGTCCCCCAGGGATGATGAGGGCGTCATAGCGCTCGACGTCGACCTCGGCCCAGGGCACGTCAACCGGCAGCTTGCGGCCGTTCTTCTCCACGTAGGCGTCGGAGTTGGGGTCGAACTCGTGGATGACCAGCTGAACGTCACGCATCGTCCGTGACGAGACGTCAACGTCCCAACCGCCCTCCTGAACGCGATAGTAGGGATACATGGTGTCGAGCTCCTCGGCGGCGTCGCCGGTCAGGAGCAGCGCTCTGGGCACTCACTTCTCCTCGCATCTGAGGCGGGTGAGGCGGATCCGATCCGATCCGATTGTGCGAGCATTCCTCGGCCCAGTCCGCCCGTCAAGCCTTTACGCCATTCCCTCCGAGCCCTTGGCCTCGTCGAACAATCGTCGGAACCGCTCGCCGGACAGCAGGATGTGCCGACGCATGGCGTAGGCGGCGGCGTCGGGGTCACGCGCGGCAATCGCGGCCACAACTTCTTCGTGCTCGGCCATGGCCAAGTGAGTGACCTGGGTGTCGTGGAGAAGCCGGAACAGGTGCACGTGCGTGTGCAGGCGAGCAAGCGCTTCGCGGATGACCTGGTTCTCCGCGCTCAGGGCGACGAGATCGTGAAACGCGGCGTCGCGGAGCCCGAAGGCGCCATAGGCCTGGGGCCCGCTGCCCCCCTCCAGCTCAGCCATCTGCTCCAGCATTCGTCGCAGACCGGCCACCTGCTGCAAGGATGCGCGTTCGGCGGATCTGCGCGCCGCTGCCGGCTCGAGGAGCAGGCGGAGCTCAAGCATGTCCTCGAATCGCTGACGGGTGATTTGGGGCGGGATGTGATAGCCGGCATGGGGCACACGCACGACCAGGCCCTCGGCCTCCATCCGGTTCAGAGCGTCTCGGATCGGCGTCTGCGAGACCCCCAACTCTCGCGCCAGGACGTCGATCGTGACGCGGGAACCAGGCTCGATCCGTAGCGACATCAGCTGTCCGAGCAGCGTGTCGTACACCTCGTCGGCAAGCCGGCCACGAGATTTTCCCGGCGGCGCTCCGCCCGTCATGGCCCCACTTCCCCTCGCAATCATCGCTTCGTCGTCCATCGTGACGTGAGGTCCTTTCTTACGTCTTTGCGAACCTGTTGACATGGGTCGCATGCTGCGGGATGTTGATGCCCTCGCTTGGATCGTATAGGAAATGTGACGGACGCCGGCCATCCTTCACCCATCGCGGAACCGCCCGCCATCGCTCCGCTTCGATCAGTTGTAGCTCCTAGGGACCTGCGCGACGTCCTACTTGGTTTGCCGTTGGGCCGCACAAGGGCCGAAGCACCTCTCGACCGCCTGAAGCCCCACTACGTCGCGGCCTACTCGTGACAACGGTCCGCGGGTCAGCGCCCGCGACAGCCGGCAACACGCCTGCACCCAGCAACTGCTCGGCGAAGCACGCAGCAAGGCTCCAGAAGTCCCGACCCAGAAAGCAGGCACGAGGATGCGGTATCCCAAGCCAGTAGGACGACTGTCCGTTCCCGGTGGAAAGGTGCAGCTGGCGACGGCGGCCATATTGGTGGCCACGACCGTGGCGGCTTGCGGCGGCGGCGACACGCAGGCGAGCGCCCCCAAGGCACCGGCGACCATCCCGGAACTCACCAAGGACCCGCTGACCCTCAGCTTCATCTGGTTCGACTGGCCCCCCGCCCACGCCCTGGAAGCCTTCGCGAACGCGGAGTACGCCAAGGAGCGGCCGAACGTGACCATCAAGGTCAACACCGTGCCGAACGCGAACTGGCACGACGCGATGTTCACCCAGTTCGCAGCGCACCGTACCGACTTCGACATCCCGATCCTGGACTCGCAGCACATCGGCGAGGCCGTGACGAACGGCAACATCCTCGACATCACCGACTTCGTCAAGAAGAACATCGACGTCAAGGCCTACAACCCGTACCTCCTGGCGGCCTACGGCCAGTTCCCCCAGGCGGAGACCGGCAAGCGCGACGAAAACGCCAGCATGTACGGACTGCCGCTGCTCGGCGACACCTGGACGATGATCTACCGCAAGGACCTGATCGGCGACAAGCCACCGCAGACGTGGGACCAGATGATCTCAGTCGCCGAGAAGTGCCAGGCGGACCACCCCGGCGTCAGCGGGCTGGCTTTCCACCAGGCCAACGGCTCCGACGCCGCAGCCGTCACCTACAACACGGTCAACGGCATCTACGGCGGCAACCTCTGGGACTCCAAGACGCGCAAGATCGACGGCGTCCTCAACGACACCGCCGGCCATGAGGCGATGGACGTCCTGGTCAACAAGATGAAGCCGCTGACCGCCAAGGGCTCCGGCAACTGGTTCATCGACGAGGTGAACGCGGCGGTCGCCCAGGGCAAGGCATGCATCGCGTTCAACTGGATCGCCGCGAGCGGCGGCCTGCTCGACCCGAAGCAGTCGACGCTCGGCACCACGCGGGAGCAGATCCTCGACAAGCTCGGTTTTGCCACCCTGCCGAGCCAGAAGACGAACCTGGTGCCTCTCGGCGGCATGGGGATGCACGTGTCGGCCTACTCCTCCAAAGCGAACCAGGCGGAGGCCCTCAACTTCATGAAGTGGTTCGAGCAGGCTGACATCCAGAAGAAGTGGGCCGCGGCCGGTGGCGTGCCCGCACGTACGGACGCCCTGCAGTCGCCCGAGTTCCTCAATGCCGGGCCGTTCAACCAGGTGTACGCCGACTCGGTTCCGCGGATGCGGGACATGTGGAACGTGCCCGAGTACGCGCGCCTCGTCGACATCGAGAACACCAACGTGAACGCGGCTCTGAACGGCGCGAAAAAGCCCAAGGACGCGCTCGACGACATCGCCAAGGAGCAGCAGAGCGTGCTCGACTCCGGCAGCCGCAAGGGCGGCGGCGGACTGTGAGTGACCCCACCACTCTGACGACCGACCACGCGGTGCAGGTGGCGTCCGCGACGCCCCCTGCACCACGTCGGCCCCGCCGCTTGAGCGACCGCGGGCTCGCCGTGGCCTTCATCTCGCCGGCGCTGCTGCTGCTGCTCGGCATGTCGGTGTTCCCGTTGCTGTGGGCGTTGTACCTGTCGTTCACCGACTACTCGGCCACCCGCGGGGGGCAGGCCCATTTCATCTGGTTCGAGAACTACACCGCCATCCTGACGTCGGCGCAGGTCCACCTGAGGGCCTTGACGACGTTGATCTACGTGGTCGGCGCGGTCACCCTGCAGACGGTGCTCGGTTTCGCCATCGCCTACCTGATCTCACGGCGTACGCACGGGCGAGGACTGCTGACCACTTTGTTCCTGGTTCCGATGATGCTGTCGCCGGTCGTGGTCGGGCTGTTCTGGCGATTCATGTTCGACGCGCAATTCGGCGTGATCAACAGCATGCTCGGCTCGCTCGGCCTGGGACAGGTGGAGTGGCTCACCCAGCAGCGAACGGCACTGATGTCCCTGATCGTGGTCGACACCTGGCAATGGACGCCGTTCATCATGCTCATCGCACTTGCGGGCCTCACCGCGGTACCCAAGTACCTGTACGAGGCCGCCTCGATCGACCGGGCGTCCGAGTGGTTCCGGTTCCGCACCATCACTCTTCCTCTGGTGTGGCCGCTACTCCTCATTGCGGTGTTGTTCAGGGCCATCGAGGCCTTCCGGCTGTTCGACCTCGTCTACATCCTCACCAGCGGAGGTCCGGGGGTCTCCACCGAGACGTTGTCGTTCCACGTCTACAAGGTCGCGTTCCTGGGCTTCAACACCGGAACCGCCTCGGCGTACGGGATCCTCATGGTCCTCGTCGTCATGGTCCTCACGCAGCTCTACCTGCGCTACTTGAACAAGCTCAAGGAGGACTGATGGCCGTATCCGTCGACGAGGCCGCGTCCACAGATCCCGTCCGGGATCACACGCCCCCCGCGCGTCGCCTCCGGGGCCGCGGCCGGGGCCGTTCCGTGCTGGAGGTCGCGCTGCTGACCGTGCTGGCCGTGGTGATGCTCTTTCCGGTGCTGTGGATGATCGAGACGTCCATCAAGGAGAACCGGGACGTCTACGCCGTCCCGGCCAAGTTCTTCGACTTCAAGGTCACGATGGGCCATTTCAAGGACGTGTTCGTCGCCCCCGGCGGGGGTCGCTCGGCCTTGTCCGTCGCGTTCCTCAACTCCGTCGTGGTCGCCGGCGTCTCCACGGCGCTGGCCACCGTGCTGGGGGTCCCGGCGGCCTGGGCCTACTCGCGCTTCGCCGTGAAGGCCAAGAAGGACCAACTGTTCTTCATCCTGTCCACCCGCTTCATGCCGCCCGTGGTGGTCGTGATCCCGATCTTCCTCATGTACCGCCAAGTCGGACTCATCGACACCAAGCTCGGCCTGATCCTCATCTACGCCGCGTTCAACGTCCCGTTCACGATCTGGATGATGAAGGGGTTCGTCGACGAGGTGCCCGCGGAGTACGAGGATGCCGCCATGCTCGACGGCTACACCCGTTTGCAGGCGTTCCGCCGATTCACCCTTCCCCTGCTCCTGCCCGGCATCGCCGCGACGGCGGTCTTCGCACTCATCTTCTCGTGGAACGAGTTCGTGTTCGCCATCTTCCTCACCTCCAGCGACAGCGTCCGGACGGCCCCGCCTGCCATCGCCGGCCTCATCGGCGGAACCACGGTGGACTGGGGTCTCGTGGCCGCCGCCTCCGTCGTGTTCGCCCTACCGGTACTCGTCTTCGCCTACCTGGTGCGCAAGCACCTCGTCGCCGGTGTGACGCTCGGGGCGGTGCGACGCTGATGGCGGGCATCGAGGTGACCGCGCTGCACAAACGCTACCCGGACGGGACGGTCGCAGTCGATCACGTGGACCTGTCCATCGGCGACGGCGAGCTGTTCGTGATGCTCGGACCTTCGGGCTGCGGGAAGACGACCACGCTGCGAGCCATAGCCGGCCTGGAGAGGCAGACGACGGGCGACATCCGCATCGGCGACACGCTGGTCAACGACCTGCCGCCCGCCGAGCGCGACATCGCCATGGTGTTCCAGTTCTACGCTCTCTACCCGCATCTGAGAACCCGCGACAACCTGGCGTTCCCACTGCGTGCCGAGGGACTGCCCAAGGCGGAGGTGCGCGAGCGGGTCGACGAGGCCGCCCGGCTGATGCGGCTCGGTCCGCTCCTGGACCGGCGACCGCACCGGCTGTCCGGCGGGGAGCAGCAGCGCGTCGCGCTTGCTCGCGCCCTGGTGCGACGACCGCGCGCCTTCCTCATGGACGAACCCCTCACCAATCTGGACGCAGAGCTGAGGGCGGACATGCGCACGGAGATCAAGCACCTGCAGGGGGAACTGGGGACGACGATGGTCTACGTCACCCACGACCAGGTCGAGGCGATGTCGCTCGGCCACAGAATCGCCATCCTCAACAAGGGCCGCGTCGAGCAGATCGGCACGCCGCTGGAGGTCTACGACCGTCCGGCGAGTCTTTTCTGTGCCGCGTTCATCGGCTCCCCGCCGATGAACCTGATCGAGGTGGAGGTGGCCGACGGGAAGCTGCGCAGTCAGGGCGGACTGGTCCTTCCGCCACCGCCGAGCCTGCCGCGCGACCGTCGCCTGGTCGCAGGCGTCCGGCCGGAGGCGCTGGAGGTCACAGAACCAGGGGCGGAGCGTTCAGCCCCGGGCCGCGTGGTCTCGGCGGAGTGGCTGGGAGACGAAGTCATCGCCGTGGTCGACCACGGTGGCCGGCGCGACGTAAGGGTTCGGATGCCACCGACTGTCCGTTTCGCCGCCGGCGCGCCGGTCGGGCTGCGGCACACCGGCGGGCCCCCGCCGGTCTACGACGTGAGCACGGAAGAGCTGGTGGCCTGATGGGAACCGTGGCAGTGCACGGGCTGTGCAAGTCCTTCGGCAAGGTCCAGGCCCTGGACGGGGTGACGCTGGACGTGCCGGACGGCTCCTTCTTCGTCGTGCTCGGGCCCTCCGGGGCAGGCAAGACGACGACCCTGCGAGCGATCGCCGGCCTTGAGCAGCTTGACGCCGGGTCGGTGCATCTGGACGGGAGGGACGCGACCGGTGACTCCCCGGCCGAACGCGACCTGGCCATGGTCTTCCAGAGCTACGCCCTCTACCCGCGACTCACGGCGTACGAGAACATCGCTTCGCCGCTGCGGGCACGCCGCTGTTCTTCCAGCGAGATCGCCGCTGCCGTCGAGCGGATGTCGGCCCTGCTGCACATCGAACGTCTGCTGCAGCGTCGTCCCGCGCAGATGTCGGGCGGTGAGATGCAGCGTGTCGCCCTGGCCCGGGCGCTGGTCCGTCGCCCGCGCGCGTTTCTCATGGACGAGCCGCTGACGAACCTCGACCTCAAGCTCCGCGTCGAGATGCGCACCGAGCTCACCCGCATCCACCGGAGTCTCGGGGGAACCTTCGTCCACGTGACCAACGACCAGGTCGAGGCCCTGTCCATGGCCGACCAGGTCGCGGTCCTCAAGGAGGGGAAGGTGCAACAGGTCGGAACGCCGACCGAGGTGTACGAGCGACCGGCCAACCAGTGGGTCGCGGGCTTCGTCGGGAGCCCGCCGATCAGCCTCCTTCCCTGCCACGCCGAGGGGGATCGTCTGGTCGGGGCGGAAGGCTGGACGCTGCCGCGGCCCCGCTGGACCACGGCAGAGGACGGTCGTCCGCTGATGCTGGGCCTGCGGGCGGAGGACCTGTCCATCGAGCAGCGTGGGGACGCGTCGTTGCCGGGTGAGCTCTACGGCCTTGAGCCGCTCGGTGACCGAACGGTGGTCGACGTCCGAGTGGGGACGGAGATCCTCAAGGTCAAGGCACGACCCACCGTCACGGGTACGCCGGGCGAGCGGCTGCTTGTCAGCGTCGACCTGGACCGTGCGCACCTGTTCGATGCGGGCACCGGGCTGGCGCTGCCCGAGGCCGGGAGGTAACCGCGCAGGGCGGCGACGTCACCATGCGCCCGCACGTGGCGATCGAGCCTCGGCGGACCGTCACCGGTGAGCACGGCCTGACGACGCCGAAGCAGCGATGGCCCGAGAAGGCGATCGGTGGCGCGGGGCGTCGCCCTGCAGCCAGGGCCAGGGCCACGTTCGACCCGCTCGGCAACCTCGACCCCGGCGAGGTCGTGCGACGTGTTCGCCGACGCGCGTGGCGCGATCGCCGAGGTCACGGGACATCACCCAGAACATCACAGGAGGCGACGCAATGAGTGACCCGATGAACGTCCTGGCCCCCGAGCACCGGCGGCTCCGGATTGGCGACGCGTGGCGCGACGCCGCCGGCGGAGCCACCTTCGTCGTTGAGGATCCGGCCACCGGCAAGACCATCGCCGAGGTGGCGGACGCCGGCGTCGTCGACGGGCTCGCCGCTCTGGACGCGGCGAGCAAGGCAATGGCGGAGTGGGCGGCGACACCGCCGCGAAAACGGTCGGAGTTGTTGACCGCGACGTACCGGGTACTGACCGAGCGATCCGAGGAGATCGCCCGGCTGATAACGCTCGAGATGGGCAAGCCGCTCGCCGAGGCTCGGGGAGAGGTGGCCTACGGCGCCGAGTTCTTCCGATGGTTCGCCGAGGAGGCGGTCCGCGTCGAGGGGCGCTACAACACCGCTCCCGCTGGTGGATATCGCATCCTCACCGTGCCGAAGCCGGTCGGACCGTGCGTCTTCGTGACGCCCTGGAACTTTCCGTTGGCCATGGGTGCCCGCAAGCTCGCTCCTGCGCTGGCGGCGGGCTGCACGACGATCACCAAGCCGGCAGCCCAGACGCCACTCACCATGCTGTTCCTGGCCCGCATCATGGAGGAGGTCGGCGTTCCCCCGGGCGTCGTCAACGTCGTGACGACCAAGCGTGCCGGCGAGGTGGTCTCGGCACTGCTGGCCGACCGTCGGACCCGCAAGGTTTCGTTCACCGGGTCGACCGAGGTCGGGCGCGTGCTGCTACGACAGGCGGCGGACAACGTGCTGCGCACCTCCATGGAACTGGGCGGCAACGCACCCTTGATCGTGTGTGCCGACGCGGACCTGGACGTCGCGCTCGACGGTGCCATGGTGGCCAAGATGCGCAACATCGGGGAGTCCTGCATCGCGGCCAACCGGATCTACGTCGAGGAGCCGGTGCGCGAGGAGTTCACGGCGCGCTTCGCCCAGCGGATGGGCGCGCTCTCGGTGGGCCATGGTCTCGACGACGGCGTGGAGGTCGGGGCGCTGATCGACGAGGCCTCGGTCACCAAGATCGACAAGCTCGTCGCCGATGCGGTCGATCGCGGCGCCCGTGTCTTGGTGGGCGGCGAGCGTCCGGATGGGCCGGGCCACTTCTACCCGCCTACGGTCATCGTCGACGTGCCCGAAGACGCGCGGATACTGCAGGCGGAAATCTTCGGCCCGGTGGCGCCGATCAGCTCGTTCACGTCCGACGACGAGGTCATGGCGAAGGCCAACGACACCGAACACGGCCTGGCCGGATACGTCTTCACCCGTGACCTCCAGCGGGCGCTGCGGTTCACCGAGGGGTTGGAGACGGGGATGGTCGGCATCAACCGCGGTCTGATCTCGGACCCGTCAGCTCCCTTCGGAGGCGTGAAGCAGTCCGGGATCGGCAAGGAGGGGTCGCACGAGGGCATCCTTGAGTACCTCGACGTCACCTACGCGGCGATCGACCTCACATGACCGGTTTACTGCTCCGGGTGCCCGCCGCGGATCACCGCGCCCTGTGCACACATGACCTGACCGGCCTCCACCCGTGGGGCGGGACCCGGGCCATGGCCGGCAAGAAGTTGCTGGCACCCGGGGACGCCGTCGACTCCGCCGGTGTGCGCGTCACAGACGCGGCCGCGGCGGTGGATGGGGCGATCAGCCCTTTCGGTTGTCCCAAAGGCCACGCCCTCGGGCTCATGACCGAGGTGCTGGTCGCGACCTCGACTCGTACCGCCCTTGGCGACGATGTCCGCGGGACCCCCGACCCGACTGCCCCGCCCACCAGGGGCGACGTCTTCATCGCGATGGACCCGAGGGCCCCCGGGCACGACCGAGTCCGGGAGCCCGGCGCGCGCCTGCGCCACCCGGCAGCCGACGCCGTCCCGGTCTCGCAGGTGAACTGGACGTCCACCCAGCACATCACCGCCGACGTTCCAGAGAGGCACTGACATGCTTGAGACCGTCCGCGGACCACGCCAGCTGATAGTGGGCGAAGGGGTCGCGCAGAACATCCCACGCGTGGTGGCCGAGTGCGGCTCGCGAGTCCTCATCGTGACCGACCGGGTTCTTCTGGGGCAGCCGGGCGTGGCCGAGATCGTGGCCGCCGTGCGGGAGAAGGCCGAAGTCGTCGCGGTGTTTGCCGACGCGACTCCGGACGTGCCACTCGCCGATGTCGCCCTGGCCGTCTCGGTCGCCGCAGAGGTGGACGCCGACGTAATCCTCGCCATCGGGGGTGGCACGGTGATCGACCTCGCCAAAATCGTCGGCGTCATCCGGCGCCACGGTGGGACGCCGCGCGACTTCTACGGCGAGTCGAAGGTGCCGGGGCCGACGATTCCTCTCGTCGCGGTCCCGACGACGTCAGGCACCGGCTCCGAGCTCACGCCCGTCTCGGTGTTGACCGACCCGGACCGCGAGCTGAAGGTGGGGGTCTCCAGCGTCCACATCGTGCCCGACTTCGCCATCGTCGACCCCGAGCTCACCTACACCTGCCCTGCGACCGTCACTGCCCACTCCGGCATCGACGCGTTGTGTCACGCGGTGGAGAGCTACACCGCGCGACCCCGGGCCCACGGACCGCGCGACCCGGTGGAGCAGGTCTTCCTCGGCCGCAACCCGATCACCGATCACTACGCGCTCCTGGCCGCGAAGCGGATCGCCCGCAGCTTGCCCCAGGTCGTCAGGGACGGAGGCGACAAGGACGCGCGCGCGGACATGTCCTATGGGTCCATGCTGGCCGGGCTCGCATTCTCCCACGCAGGCAACGCGGCTCCGCACGCCCTCCAATACCCCATCGGCGCAGCCACCCACACACCGCACGGCCTGGGCGTCGGGCTGCTGCTGCCCTACGCGCTGGACGCGGCCAGGGATGCCATCGGCGACCGGTTGACCATCCTCGCCGGGGTGTGCGGGCTCGACGTGACCGACGCCTCGGATGCCGAGGCCGCAGATACATTCCTCACCTGGCTCGACGGGCTCCTTGCCGACATCGGCATCCCTGCCACCTTGGCGGACATCGGCGTGGCGCGCGCCGACCTCCCGCGCTTCGCGGAGATGGCCAGTGGCGTCACCCGCTTGATCCAGAACCATCCAGGCCCGACCGACACCGCCAGTCTGACCTCGATCCTCGAAGCGGCCTGGATCGGGGACCGGACCCGACACGTCCTGACTCCGGAGCAGAGATAGTGACGGGCCTTTCACATGACGACAAGTTCCCTGCCCCATCCTGGGTATCGGAATTGTCGGCTACGACTTAAGAGCCAGCGCAGGGGGCTGCGGCCAGAGCGAGGAGCTTGGTGCGGGTCATGGTTCGACCTCCCTTGAATGGCTCGCGCATTCGCGACGAATCGAACGCACGAGCCCAGACTGAGCGGGGCGAAGGTGAACCGCCATTCGATACCCCCATGCGGGTGACGGAATGCCTGCCATCGTCTATTGATCGTGGCCGAGTGGGAGCAGCAACCGCCGACTGAACGCTGATGCGAGGTTGCCTGTTTGGCCGGACCAGCCTGGCACCTCTCGAGCGGTGCCTGGCCCAGGATGGCCGGCATGCGTCGCTGCCCGATGGCGGTCCCGAGTTCGGGCCCTGACGGGTCGCCGCAGAGGACCGCAGTGCGGTGCTTTGGAGTATGTCCCACATCTGGTCGGTCATCCGCACTGCACCGGCGTCGAGGAGCTGGGGCGCGTGCCGCGGCGTGTCTTGCACCTGCGCCTACGGCTGCGGTTGTGCTCCACCGGCGGCAACAACAGCATTGCCTATCACCCGGTACATGCCGATGGAGTCGTGCGTGGTGGTGTCGGCGAAGCCGAATTTTTCGTAGAGGTGGCGGGCGGGGCCGTCCGCGATCAGCGAGACGTAGGCGGTGGCGGGGGCCCGGCGCTCCAGTTCGTCGGTGAGCGCGGCCATGATGCGCCTGCCGAGGCCGTGTCCTTGGTGTTCGGGGTGAACGCATATGTCGACGATCTGGAACGCGGTGCCGCCGTCACCGATGATGCGCCCCATGCCGATGGGCTGCCCCTCGTGGTGGACGAGCACGCCGTACCAGGTATTGGGCAGGGCAAGCACAACCGCCTCGGGGGCTTTGTCCGAGAGGCCGGCCTCGGTGCGCAGTCGGCGGAAGACCTCGACGGAGGGCACACCGGGGCTCAGCTCGTAAGGGTCATGCACGCTGGTCTCTTCTCTGGTGCGGGCGGATGTCCGGCTCCTGCCTACTGGTTCTTGGCCGGGATCAGCCACGCGGCGATGACGGCGGAGGCTGCGGCCGTGCCGGTGGCGGCGAGGAACGCGTTGTCGAAGCCGGAGGCGGCTTGGGCGCCGGTGTGGACGGCGATGCTTGTGGCGGCGGCGGTGGAGGCGGCCGCGGCTCCGACCGAGGCGCCGAACTCGTGGAAGGTGCTGACGATGCCCGAGGTCACACCGGCCTCGTGGGGTGCGACGCTGGCGAGCGCGGTGGCGGAGGCGACGACGAACAGGGCACCCAGTCCCGCCGCGGCGACGCTCACGCCGGTGACCATCGCGGTGGTTCCGGACCAGAACACCGGTACGAGGAACCCGGCCGCTGCCACGGCCAGGGCGGCCACAGCCAGCAATCGTGCTCCCATCCGGCCGATCAGGGTGCCGGCGACAGTGGCGGAGGCCATGGTCAGCAGCGCCACCGGCAGGAACAGCACGCCGGTCATCAGGGCGCCGTGGCCCTGACGGTCCTGGAGGTAGAAGGAGCCGAGGAAGAAGACCCCCACCATCAGCGCGGTGGCGACGGCGATCACGAAGGTGCCCGCCACGACTGGGCGCCGGCCGAGCAGGCGCAGGTCCATCAGCGGTGCGGCCACCCGGCGTTGCCAGGCGGCGAAACCGACGTAAGCGGCTGCAGCGGCGGCGACGAGGAGGACGGTGGCGGCGTTGACCCAGCCGTGGTCGCCGGCACGAACGAGGGCGTAGATGAGGGCGCCGGTCGCGGCAGCCACCAGGGCGGCGCCAGGTATGTCGAGCGGGCCGGTGGCCGCACGGGGCAGGCGGGGCAGGATCCGCGCGAGCAGGACGAAGACGATCAGGCCGACGGGGACGTTGATGAAGAAGACCCAGGCCCAGCCAGGGCCTGCGGTGATCAGCCCACCCATCAGCACGCCGAGGGCGGCTCCCCCGCCACCGAGTGCCGACCAGATGCCCAGCGCGCGGTTGCGTTCGTCGCCGTCGAACAGCCGCACCACCACGGACAGAGCGGCAGGCGACAGCATCGCGGCGCCCGCCCCCTGCGCGATCCGGGCGGTGAGCAGCAGCGGGGCGCCGGTGGCGAGTCCGGCGGCCAGGGATGCTGCGGTGAAGATGGCAAGGCCGGCCAGGACGACCCGCTTGGGGCCGAACAGGTCGGCGGGCCGGCCGCCGAGCAGCATCAGGCTGCCGAAGGTGAGGGCGTATCCGCTGACCACCCAGGTCAGTGCCGCGCGGTCCAGGCCGAGTTCGGCGCCCATGGGAGGAAGTGCGATCGCAACGACGGTGATGTCGAGGATCAGCATCAACTGGGCCAGTCCCAGCAGGCCCAGGGCCGGCCAGCGCATCGGATGCGGTGTCTGCGGTGCGCTGGTGGTGGTTTCCGTGTCGGTCATGACGCTCAACCCCTCATCACTAAGTCGTACAGCGATGTTCAGGTTATACACGTGAGGGGTCCAAACCAAACATGGTTGTTCGAGTTCTGGGGTACGGTGGGCGCATGAGCAGCAAGAGCACCACCAAGCGCGCCGACGCTCTGCGCAGCATCGAGGCGATCGTGCAGGCCGCGGCCGAATGCCTCGGGCGAAACCCGGACGCGAGCCTGAGCGAGATCGCGCGGGCCGCGGGTGTGGGCCGGGTGACGCTGTACGCGCACTTCGCCTCCCGGGCGGAGGTCGTCGATGCGGCGATGAGCCGCGCCCTCGACCGAGGCAACGAGGTACTGAACGCGGTCGACCTGACCGGTGATCCGCTGCTCGCCCTCGAGCGCTACATCGATGCCGGCTGGCACCTGGTGGACCAGGCGCAGGCACTCCTCGCCGCCGCCCAACGGGAGCTTCCCGCGGGACGCATCCGGGAGTTGCACGCCGGGCCCGCCGCCCGGGTCGAGGCGCTGGTGGCCCGCGGACGGGCCGAGGGCGCCTTTCGTACGGACCTGCCCATCGCATGGCTGATCAATGTCCTGCAGGCGGTCATGCACAGCGCGACGGAAGAAATCCGCGCCGGCCGTCTGAACCCCGAGCGCGCGGCCAGCCACATCACGGCCACAGTGCTCGCCGCCTTCACACCGCCGGGCATCCCAGTACCCGAGCCCCGCGGCGGAGCGTGACACCGGCGGCCCTCCGCGAAAAGCTCACCGGCAGCTCCAGAATCAGCCCCAGACAGCAGCGTGTACACACCTGGATGGCTTTCCGGGACGGCTGCTGCCGTCCCGCACCGCTTCCCACCCAGTTGCCCCCAACCAGCACCCGCGCGCACCTGTCCCGGGGTCACGAGCGCAGCAATCATGAGGGACGGTAGGGGTCACTGCACGGCCTGGGCGACATACAGGGCGACGGCGAGCGCTCCCAGCGTCAAGCACATCGCAATCTCGGGCAGCCGAGGCTGAAACCGGGCGCCGAGGTGACCGCCGATCAGGCCGCCGAGCCCACAGGCCAGCCCCAGGTGCGTTTGCGCCGGCATTGCGCACGGCCTTCGAGGAACGCCGGCGCCTGAAGGCAAGGCCGCTGCGGCCTCCGCGGCCGGTCATGTCGCGCTTGGTGCAGTAATGGGGAAAGCACGGCGGTCCCGACTGTGCAGAACCTCGCCCCACGATCTGAGAAGACGGCGCCGCGCTCGGTGCCCGCACCCTCGTGGGGCGCGGGCACCGGCCGCTCAGGCGAGCTACTTCAGGCCGAAGGCCCGGGTGACGGTCTGGGTGATGCCGCCGCCGTTGTGCTGTTCGGCCGTGACACGGATGGACACGTAACCCGCCCGGGCAGGCGCGTGGAGGCGCGCCTGCCACGTGCCGTCAGCCGCCTTCAGGTCCTGCGGCTGCCAGGACGCCCCGTCGTCATAGGACACCTCGAGCTTGACCGAGGAGACCGCGTCCTCTGCGGTGTCGCTGCCGAGCACGACGGGAGTGACGGAGAAGGCCGACGTACGCTTCGCCTGCCCGGCGATGTCCACCTCCGTTCCGTAGTCGAGCTGGACCAGCGGGATGACCTGAGCGTCGGCGGTGCCGGACTCGAACCTCCATTCGGTGTGCGTGGTCGAGGAGTACGGAGTGACGTCGGTGTTCCCCTGCGTGTCGACCACGAGCCGGTAGGGGAGCTTCTGCGGAGCCAGATCGACCGCGACGAAGTCGGTGCGCGGCCCGCTCTGGTACACCTTCTTGTCCCCCTGGTAGAGGGCGAAGTCCCGTGGCATCAGGCCGGTGTTGCCGCTGTGGGCGGCTCCTCCGTCACCGAAGGCCGTGATGATGCCCGTCATGGCGTCGCCGAATCGCTGCGGGACCTCGAAGCTGAGCATGCGCGGCCGGATGAGGGGGCCGAACCAGTGCTCGCTCTGCACACTGCGCGGACGGTAGCCGACGATGTCGGTGAAGCTGGTCAGACCGTCGGCGACGCCGGCGTACTGCTGCCATTTCACGCCGTCGCCGGCGGACACCCAGTCGGTACGGGGGCCCGGTGCGACCGGCTCCCTCGGAAACATCGGGTTGCGCGGCCCGAAGCTGTAGGGATGGCCGGCGGGGTACTGCTCGTACGGCGGGCTGTCCTCCCGGCTCTCCTTGATCTGCTTGCCGGCGGGCGTGGCGAAGACGTTGTCGATGCGGGCGAGGCTGCCGGGGTCGGTCGACGCGGAGGGGTCGTCGGGCACGCCTCCGTGGTGGTAGTCCGCCAGGTCGTAGAGGTACCGCGGCGAAGGGTGGGCCTCGACCGCCAGTTCGGTCTTACCCGGGGACGCGATCTCCTGGATCAGGTCGGCGCCCTCGTCGACGGTGAGGGAGGCGACCGGGATGCGCCCGGTCGTGTAGCCGTCCGGGTCCCCGTACCAGTCGGTCAGGCGGCCGTCGCCGTTGTTGACCACCAGCAGCATCGCCGCACTCGCGGCCCGTGCGGCGGCCGCCTGGTCCGCCGGGGCCACCCACGCGTCGGCGCGGACGACCACGGCCTTGCCGCGGGCGGACAGCCCGGCGTAGTCGGCGGTCCTGCCGGTGCCTGCGAAGACGGCCCCGACCCGCGAGGTGCCGTCCCGGAACGGAGCGGATCCGGGTTGCACCAGCAGGGTCTCGTCGAGGCTGCGCCCGCCGTAGGTGATCTTCAGCGGGGTCTGCTTGGCCCGGATCCGGGTGGTGAAGACGAAGCTGCCCTTCTTCACCTTGCCCTTGGTCGGCAGCGCCCACAGGCTGTCGTACTCGGGCGAGGTCATGATGATGTCGTGGAGGGCCTGCGTGTCCTTGTACGTGGGCTCGCTGGAGGTGAAGGAGCGGTAGAGGTCGATCCTGGCGTTGGTGACGGACGTGGGCTCGGGCGTGTCCACCTTGATCCGGCGGATGCGCGACGCGTCCAGCTCCACCTCCCGGTCGGACCTCAGGTCCACCTCGGGCGCGGTCAGCACCGCGTACCCCAGGGAGTGCGGTCCGTTGCGGCCTTCGACGTCGAGGGTGGAGACGACGGTGTACGAGCCTGGGGCCCAGCGGCTGGTGAGCTTGCCGTCCGGGGCCCACATGACGGTGGTGTTGCCGTCGGCGCCGGTGATCTCGACTTCGCCGCTGACGGGTTTGCCGTGCCGGTCCTTCAGGTTGACGGTCAGGGTGCGCTTCTCGGACTCGACGGAGAGACCCACAGCGGTGTGCACGGCGCCGGCCGACGAGCGTGCGGTGACCTGGGCGGCGTACTGGCCCGCGGCGAGCCCGTCCGGGTCCGCGACGACCTCGACCGTCGAGGTGCCGCGCGCCGGGACGGTCACGCGGTCCGCGGCCAGGGTGAACGCACCCGCGGGCGAGGCACCGCGGTCCACCGCGAGCCGCAACGTGACAGCGTTCGCCGTGGTGTTGGTGTAGGTGATCTTCCGCTTGACCGAGTCGTGTCTCCGGTCCCTGGTCCAGCGCACCAGCCCCGCGTCCACGGACCCGGTCGCGACGACTGTGCCCTCGAGGTATGCGGCGGCGACGTCCAGGCGACCGGTGCCCGCCTGGTAGGGGGTGTAGTCGGGGGTCACCGCGCTGGTGCTCATCAGCGCGTCCTTGATCTGCCGCGCTGTCCACTTCGGGTGCTTCTGCGCGAGCAGCACCGCCGCGCCGGCCACGTGGGGCGCCGCCATGGAAGTACCGCTGTCAGTGCGGTAGTAGCCCTCTGCCCCCGGCACCTGCTGTGAATTCGCCGCGAGGACGTCCACACCCGGCGCGGTCAGATCGGGCTTGAGGCCGTCGTCCCCCAACCGCGGTCCGGCTCCGGACCGCGAGTAGAGGACGTCGGAGGAGTCCACCGCGCCGACGGTGAGCGCGGCCTCAGCCGTTCCCGGCGCGCTCACGCTGTAGGGGCCGGTTCCCTCGTTGCCGGCGGCGATGACGAACAGGGCGCCCGTCTCGGCGCTCAGCTTGTTGACCGCCTGGCTCATGGGATCGTCCTGGGTGTGCCACGACCCCGAGCCCAGGCTCATGTTGATCACCTTGGCGTGCTCGGTCCGCGCCGCCCACTCCATGCCGGCGATGATCCCGGAGTTGTAACCGGTGTTGTCGTCCCCGAGGACCTTGCCCACGATCAGGTCCGCGCCGGGGGCGACTCCACGTTCCTTGCCTCCGGAGGCGGCGCCGGTGCCGGCGACGGTGGAGGCGGTGTGGGTGCCGTGGCCGTTGCGGTCGACGACCTCTTGGCCCTCGACGAAACTGCGGGACGCCACGATGCGCTTGACCAGGTCCGGGTGGGTGGGGTCCACCCCGGTGTCCAGAACGGCGACCCGGACGCCGGCTCCCGTGGCACCGGCCTTCCACACCTGGGGGGTGCCGATCTGCGCGTTGGACTCCGCCATGGTCGCCTGCGCCTTGGCGTCGAGCCACACCTTGTCGACATCGGAGGCGAATGAGGGGGCGGCGCCCGCATCGTCCGGGCTCCCCGCGGTCCGCGCCCCCGAGCGCGGAGCGACCTGTCCGGCGTTGCCGGTCAGCGCGGACCAGAAGGCGGCGGCCTTCGACCGCTGGGCCTTGACGGCTGCTCCGTTGATGGACGGAAGCCCCAGGGTGGCCTTCGCCCCCGGCAGAGCCGCACCATCCGGCAGCGCCTCCTTGGAGGTAACGCTCTTGCGAGCGGTGACGGCTTCGGCCTGAGTGATGATCAGGGGCAGCACACCGGTGCGGGCGTCGTCGTAGCCCTGGGCCACCAACTGCGTGACGTTGAAGAGCTGCTTGTCGAGCCTGCCGGTCGCGATGTAGGCCATGGCCTCGCCGGGGTACACGTAGGTGTCGCCGTTCTCGACGGAGACACGCACCGAACCCTTGGCTCCCGGCGCGCGCCGGACGTCGTGCACCGACACTGCCCCACCGGGCTCCTGAGTCGCCTTCACCGTGTCACCGGTGACCAGCGTGACGGAGACCTGGACGCCCTGCGCGCCGCCTTGTCCGGCGGGTGTGTGACGCAGGGGCGCGGAAGGCGTGGCGCTGGATGCCGTGGGATAGAGCAGCAGACCGGCAACAACAGCCGCGGCAAGGGAAGCCGCATATTTTCGGGAAGATGGAACTCGCAACAAGCCCTCCATGGTCGGCGTTCGAGCGCATCCGACCATCAATGGCATGGACTTGTAAAGTCATTGAACTCCCGACTGGCAGTCGATAACATGCGAGATCTTTTCGTCCCGCCGCAAAGGGGTTGACGACGGGGCCCGAACGGGCAGTTGTCGCAGCTCAAGAAGGTCGCCTGGGTCATCTGCGAGCCGAAAGCAAAAGGCCGTCATGGTCTGCTTTGGGGACATGTGAGCACGCCGGAAGTCTCTATTCCGGTGGCCACCACGCTTCCCAGAACTTTTACTTCTGCGAAACATCGCGGTGTTCTCACAACACGCAATTCCTGTTGAATCGGATTGCGGAAAGGCGCGCATGTTCCACCGTGGCACGGGGCTTCGGCACCTGCGCCGGCGGCAGGTGATCGGTGGTTCGTACTCAAGAAGGACCCGACAGGACATCACCTGGCGTTGCGCGCCCTGCGGCACGCCGGACTCCCCCGCACACGGCGGCGCACGTGTTCGTCTCAGAACACCGAGCCCGACCGAGCGCACGCCTCCAAGCCGGATGGCCCCACCCCTGTCGAGGTGGGGCCATCCACCACTGCGTGAGAGCACATACGATCCCACGTCAGGATTCACAGGCCCGATGGCCCCGAGATCACCCTCCGCGCCCCGGACGGATCGGTCGGCCGGCCGATCGCACAGCTCGCAGGAGGAGGACCCGTCAGCGTGGCCTGATCACATAGTCGTGGCCTCCCACGACCTCGAACACGGCTACGGTGTTCTCGGGACGTTCCACACGCAGCCCTGGAGGATGGCCGTGGGAGTGAACGTCGACCGGAGCGGCGGTACGCAGCCGGACGGTGCCGTCGTGCCGCGCCGCCAGGCGGGCACGGGACAGCGCTCCGTCGCGCCAGTCGAGATCGACGGTGAGGCCTCCGCGGGCGAGTAGGCCCGTGATGCGTCCGTCCGGAAGCTGGGGCGGCAGCGCGGGCAGCAGATGGACCTCGTCGGTGTGCGACTGGAGCAGCCATTCGGTCACGCCCGCGGTGGCACCGAAGTTGCCGTCTATCTGGAACGGCGGGTGGAGGTCGAACAGGTTCGGTGCAGTGCGGGAGGGCGTGAGGAGGTCGCTGAGCAGTTTGTAGGAGCGGGCGCCGTCCTCGGCCCGCGCCCAGAAGTTGATCTTCCAGGCGAGGGACCAGCCCGTGCCGGCATCGCCGCGCAACTCCAGTGTCTTCAGGGCGGCCTGGAAGAGGTCCGGCGTTCCGCGCTTGGTGATCTGGTTGCTGGGGTGCAGGCCGTACAGGTGGGAGACATGGCGGTGCTGCCGCTCCGGCGCGCCGGCGTCCCAGTCCGCCTGCCACTCCTGCAACTGCCCCAACGCACCGATCTTCATGGGAGGCAGCTGGTCCCGGGCCGCACGCACCCGGTCCGCGTAGGGGCTCGTGTCACCGAGGGTGTCACAGGCCGCCAGGTAGCCGTCGAAAAGGTCGCGCAGGATCTGGTTGTCCATGGTCGGCCCGGCGCACGCCGACACACCGTTGTGGTGGGCGTTCTCCGGCGACACGGACGGGCAGGTGACGAGGTGTCCCATACCGGGGTCGAGCACGAGTGAGTCGAGGAAGAAGCGGACCGCGCCCTCGACCACGGGCAGGCGCCTGCGCAGGGCGTCGCGGTCGCCGGTGAACCGGTAGTGCTCCCAGACGGAGGTCGCCAGCCAGGCGCCGCCCGTGGGCCACATCCCCCAGAACGCGCCGTCGACCGGTGCGGTCCCGCGCCAGGCGTCCGTGTTGTGGTGCGCCACCCAGCCGTCCGCGCCGTACTGCACCCGCGCGGTCCGCTGCCCGGCCTGGGACAGGTCGTCGAGGAGCGCGAAGATCGGTTCCCAGCACTCCAGGAGGTTGGTGGTGGCGGCGGGCCAGTAGTTCATCTCCGTATTGATGTTGATCGTGTACTTGGAATCCCAGGGCGGCGAGAGCTGGTCGTTCCAGATGCCCTGCAGGTTGGCGGGCTGGGTGCCCGGGCGGGAGGAGGCGATGAGCAGGTAACGGCCGTACTGGTAGTGCAGCGCGATCAGTTGCGGGTCCTCCGCCTCGGCGAAGGCGGCCACCCGCTGGTCGGTCGGCGCGTCGGCGGCGTCGGTGGTACCGAGGTCGAGCCTGACGCGGCCGAAGAGCGCGCGATGGTCCCGCTCGTGCCGTGCGCGCAGCTCCGGGTACGGGACGGCGGCAGCGGCGTTCAACGGGCCCTCGGCACGGGCACGGTGGTCGCCCGAGGCATCCGTGTAGTCGAGGTAACTGGTGCCCACGGACACCAGCAGGGTCGCCGAGTCGGCCCCGGTCACCGTGAGCGTGCCGTTCTCGCTGCGGACGGTGCCGCCTTCGGCGTGGGCCCGGACGAGAGCACGGAAGCGGACCTGTCCGGTGACTCCCTCGCGGGTCTGCCCGATGCCTTCCAGCGCGGCCGTCAGCGGGTCCGGGGAGTCCGTCGCGGCCTGCTGGGGAGTGTCGAAGGCGGCGCTGAAGGACAGGCCGCCGCGGCCGCCGGCGGTCAGCCGGACCACGATCACCTGATCGCTGTGGCTGGCGAAGACCTCGCGCCGGTACGGGACCCCGCCGCGGGTGTACGTCACGGTCGCGACGCCCCTGTCGAGGTCTAACTCCCGTCGGTAGCCGGTGACGTCGCCGGTGCCCGCGACGGTGAGCCGCAGGTTACCGACGGTCTGGTACATCAGCTCGCCGACCGGTCTGCCCATGAAGGACGAATCGATCAGGCTCTGGGCGGAGCTCCATTGCCCGGCGAAGACCCTGCGCCGGATCTCGGCGAGGTTGGCCAGGCCCTGGGGGTTGGCGGGCTCGTAGGGGCCGCCTGCCCACAACGTGTCCTCGTTGACCTGGAGTTGCTCGGTGTTCACGCCACCGAACACCATCGCTCCGAGTCGGCCGTTGCCGAGCGGCAGGGCCTCCAGCCATTGCGCGGCGGGCTTGTCGTACCACAGGGAAAGGGGAGACGGCTTGGGGGCGGGGGGCAGCTCCGCTCCCGGGACGGGAAGCGGCGCCGCGGTCGCCTCGGCAGCCGGTAACCCGGCGGTCAGCGCGGCCGTAGCGGCCGCGGAGGCGACGAGGAAGTCTCTGCGTTCCATGGGGTGCCATACCTTTCGGTCGCAGGTGTCCGGGCCGGTCGCGAGGAGTGCACCCCCGGGATCGCGGGCGTGGTCCGCACGCGCGGGATTGCCGTCGCCCGGCTCGGCCCGGTCGGGGGTTCCTATTCCTGGGCCCTGCCGCCGGTGATGCGGGACAGCGCCAGGGCGATGAGGATGATCGTGCCGTTGAGGGCGCCGATCCACTGCGCGGGGACGCCACCGAGCGTAAGGACGTTCTGGATCATGAAGAGGAGCAGGATGCCTGTGAAGGCTCCGAACATGGTGCCCTTGCCGCCGTTGAGGCTGATGCCGCCGATGACCGCCGCCGCGAAGACGGTGAAGATGTAGCCGTTGCCCTGGGCGGAGGCCACCGAGGCGAGCCGTCCGGACAGCAGCAGGCCGCTCAGCGCGGCCAGCACGCTCGCGGTGACGATGACCGTCCACAGCACACGGTCGGTGCGGATGCCCGCCGCTTTCGCCGCGTCGACGTTGCCGCCGATCGCGTACAGGGAGCGGCCGAAGCTGGTGAAGCCGAGCACCACGATGCCGGTGGCGAACAGGAGCAGGCAGATCCACACCGAGGCGGGCATGCCCGCCCACTGGGCGGTGCCGAGGTAGAGCATCGACGGCGGCAGCTGGAAGAACGTCTGACCACCGGAGATGCCGGTCAGGACACCGCGCAGCACAATCAGCATGCCGAGGGTGACGATGAAGCCGTTGAGTCCGAACCGGATGATGAACAGGGCGTTGACCACACCGATCAGCAGACCCACCGCCAGGGTGACCGGCACGGACCAGCCGCCGGGCAGCACGCCGATTCCGTGCGTCGCGCCCGCCGGGACGGTGAGCCAGGCCGCGACCCCGGGTGCGATCCCCACGGTGGACTCCAGGGAGAGGTCCATCTTCTTGACGATCAGCACAAGAGTCTGGGCGAGGACCAGCAGCGCGATCTCGGACATCGTCTGCAGAACGTTGATCAGGTTGTCAGCCTGGAGGAATACCGGGTTGACGAGTTGGCCGACGATCGCCATCACAATGATCGCGGGAACGAGCGCCAGGTCGCGCAGTCTTGCGAGAGCGATCCTGTGACCGCTTCTTGTCGGTGCATCCGGCCGCACGCCCGGAACTTCGGGCGGCCCGCCGTCCGGGCTCTTGGCGGCAGCCGCGGTCGCGCTCTCAGACATCGAGGTCCACTCCTTCCATCGCGGCCACAAGTTCGTGGTCGTGCCAGCCACTGGCACGCTCCGCCACGACACGGCCCTGGAACATCACCAGGACCCGGTCGCACGTGCGCAGGTCGTCGAGTTCGTCGGAGGCGATGAGCACCCCGGTACCGGACTCGGCGATCTCCTCGACCTTGCCGAGGAGGAACTCCTTGGACCGCACGTCCACGCCGGCGGTCGGATTGATCAGCACCAGTACCTTCGGATCGTTGGCCAGGGCCCGGGCCATGACGACCTTCTGCTGGTTGCCTCCCGAGAGTCCGGAGACGGGCAGTTGCGGCCCCGGTGTCTTGATCTCCAGCTTGTCGATCATGGAGTGGGCGTAGGCGTCGCGGCGGCGGTTGTCGATGAGACCCCGGGGGCCGAGCCGTTCGGGGATGGTCAGAGTGCCGTTGTCCGCGATGGACATCTCCGGCACGAGTCCCTGGTGGTGACGGTCCTGCGGGACGAACCCCACACCCGCCGCCAGCGCGGCGGGGACGCTGCCCGGCCGTGGCCGGATCCCCGCGATCCGGACCGTTCCCGTCTCGGCGGCGCGGAGTCCGACGACCGTCTCCGCGACCTCCGTACGGCCGCTGCCGGCCGCGCCGGCGAGACCGACGATCTCCCCGCCCCGGATCCCGAAGGACACGTCGCGGTACGTTCCCTGCACGGCCGCGCCTTCCACCGCGAGCACAGCCGGGGAGTGGGTGCCGAGCGGCAGGCGGCGCCTTTCACCGCCCCTGTCCGCGCTGTCACCCGTCATGGCGGCCACGAGTTCGGCACGGGGCAGTTCGGCCACGGGGGCGGTGAGGATGTGCCGTGCGTCGCGGAGCACCGTCACCGTGTCGCAGATCTCGTAGACCTCCTGCAGGTGGTGGCTGATGAACAGGAAGGTGATGCCCTGGCGCTGGAGCTCCCGGATCCGCGCGAACAGGCGGTTGATGGCGGCTCCGTCGAGTTGCGCGGTGGGCTCGTCGAGGATGATGAAGCGTGCGCCGAACGAGAGCGCCCGGGCGATCTCCACGAACTGCCGCTGCTCTATGCTCAGTTCCCCGGCAGGAGTGCGCACGTCCACGTCCACCGACCAGGTCTGCAGGACCTCACGTGCCCTGTCACGGACGGTGCGCCAGCTGATCAGGCCGCCCCGTCCCCTGCCGTGCCGGTTCAGGAAGAGGTTCTCCGCGACCGTGAGCTGGGGGATGACGGTGGACTTCTGGTAGACGCATGCCACCCGCTTGCGCCAGGCATCCCGGTCGGCGAGCCGGGGGGCCGGCTCCCCGTCGAAGGCCACCGTCCCCTCGTCCGGTGCCTGAAGGCCGGTGAGGACGGAGACGAGGGTGGACTTGCCCGCCCCGTTCCGGCCCACGAGCGCGTGCGTCTCGCCGGGCATGATCGTGATTTCGGCGTCGTGCAGCGCGACCGTGGGCCCGAACCGTTTCGTCAGCCCTGCCGCCTGGACGACGGGAAGAGCCGTGATCATGGTGTGTACCGCCCTTCCGGTCAGCCGAGGTTGTTGCCCCACAGGGACGGGTCGTCGCTCTTGAGGCTGGGAACCCCGGCGTAGGTGCCGCCGTCCGCGGTCACGAGCGGGGCGGAGAGCTGGTCCTCCAGCAGACCGTCGCGGACCTGGATGATCGTGCTGTCGTGGTCGGTCTTGCCGGGCCGGAACGTCTTGCCCTCGATCGCCGCCTTCAGGTAATAGAGGGCGTACTTGGCGTAGAGATCGGCGGGCTGGGAGACCGTGGCGTCGATCTTCCCGGCGGCGATGTCCTTGAGCTCCTCGGGGATTCCGTCGTTGGAGACGATGAAGACGTGCTTCTTGTCCTCGGGGCCGACCAGCAGGCCCTTCTGCTTGAGCACCTGGAGGGTGCCGGCGAGCGCGAAGCTGGACTGCATGTAGACACCCTTGATGTCGGGGTGCGCGGTCAGGTCCGTCTGGAGCTTCTGCGCCGCGACCGCCCCGTCCCAGTTGGTGGCTTCACCGAGCACCTTGATGGCCGGGAAGTTCTGCTTCATGCACGCGTTGAAGGCCTCGGTGCGGTCGCGTCCGTTGATCGAGGCGAGGTCGCCCTGGAGCATGACGACCTTGCCCTTCCCGCCCAGCTTGGTGCCGAGGAACTGACAGGCCTTCTCGCCGTAGGCACGGTTGTCGGCGCGGACCACCATGTAGACGTTGCCGGTGTCGGGCCGGGTGTCCACTGTGACGACCGGGATCTTCTTCGCCTCCATCTGCGCCAGGGTCGGCGCGATGGCCGCGGTGTCCTGAGGCGCCATCGCGACGCCCTTGACGCCTTGGCTGATGAAGGTCTGTGCGTTGGCGGTGAGCTTGGCGACGTCGTTCTGCGAGTTGGTGGTCTTCAGGTTCAGCCCGAGTTCCTTGGCGAACTCCGGGGTGTACTTGATGTACGAGTTCCAGAAGTCGGTGTCGGAGCGCGGGTAGTCGACCCCTATGACCGTCGAACCGCCTCCCGCGCCCGATGCGGATCCGGGATCGCCGCAGGCGGTGAGTGCGAAGGCGGTCAGGGCGGCGAGGCCGCCGAAGCATGCGTGCCGGGTGAATCTGAGCTTCATTGCTCGTTCTCCTTGCCGGTGGGTCGCGAAGGCGGGCTGTACGCAGGCTGATGTGGGGGCGTGCCGGAGTCGGGGAAGGGCCGGGGTCAGACGCGCGGGCGGATCCGCAGGCCTTCCATGCCCCCGTCGACAGCGAGGGCCGTGCCGGTGGTCGAACCGGACGACGGGCTCGCGAGGTGGACGACGGCGGCGGCGACTTCGTCCGCGAAGACGAGGCGGCCGGTGGGCTGGCGTGCACAGAGCGCGGCGCGTTCGGCTTCGGGATCGGCCGCGCGATCGAGTAGGCGGCCGATCCACGGCGTGTCGACGGTACCGGGGTTGACGCAGTTCACGCGGATGCCGAAATGCACGAGGTCGGCAGCGGTCGCACGGGTAAGGGCCAGCACGGCGCCCTTCGTCGCGGAGTACAGCGCCCGTTCCGGCAGTCCGGCTGTGGCGGCGACGGAACAGATGTTGACGACGGCCGCACTGCCGGATCGGCGCAGGTGGGCCAGCGCAGCGCGGGTCACCCGCACCATGCCGAAGACGTTGACGTCGAAGACCCGCTGCCACTCTTCGTCGGGATTCTCCTCGATCGTGCCCTGGGCGCCGATTCCGGCGTTGTTGACCAGGACGTCGATGCCGTCGAGCAACCGCGCCGCTTCCTCCACCGCTGCCCGGACGCTCGCATCGTCGACGACGTCCGCGCGGATACCGACGAGGGGTTCGGGGAGATCGTCCGGGGTGAGGTCGAGGCAGGCGACCCTGGCCCCGCGGGATGCCAGCAGACGAGCTGCGGCCAGCCCGATGCCGGAGGCACCACCGGTCACGACCGCCTTCAGACCCGCGAACTCGGCGGCGCTCATCCGCCGGCCTCCCCGCCCCACACGGGGCCGTCGGGAAAGCGGTGGTCCTCCAGGGACCGCGCTTGCAGCTGGGCGCTGATGCCGGGCGTGACCGGCGCAAGGTAGCGGCCCTCGCGGATGCGGACCGGGTCGGTGAAGTGCTCATGGAGATGGTCGACGTACTCGATGACGCGGTCCTCGGTGGTGCCACTGACGGCCACGTAATCGAACATCGCCAGATGCTGCACCATCTCGCACAGGCCGACCCCGCCGGCGTGCGGGCACACCGGGACGCCGAACTTGGCGGCCAGCAGCAGTACGGCGACGTTCTCGGTGACCCCGGCGGTACGGCTGGCGTCGAGCTGCAGCACGTCGAGCGCGCCCGCCTGGAGCAGCTGCTTGAACATCACCTGGTTGTGGGTGTGTTCGCCGGTGGCGACCTTGACCGGCGCCAGTGCCCTGCGGATGGCGGCATGGCCGAGGATGTCGTCCGGAGAGGTGGGCTCCTCGATCCAGTACGGGTCGTAGGGCGTGAGCGACGCCATCCACTCGATCGCCTGCGGGACGCCCCACGCCTGGTTGGCGTCGACGGCGATCCGGATGTCCGGCCCGACCGCTTCGCGTGCCAGGCGCATGCGGCGTTCGTCCGCCTCGCGATCGGCTCCGACCTTCAGCTTGATCTGGCTGAAGCCCTCGGCTACCGCCTCCTTGGCCAGCCGCACCAGCTTCTCGTCGTCGTACCCGAGCCAGCCCGGGGTCGTGGTGTACGCCGGGTAGCCGTGCTCCAGCAGGTGCGCGGTACGCCGGGCGCGGCCGGGCTCGGCGCGTCGCAGGATCTCCAGCGCCTCGTCACGGGTGAGGGCGTCCTGGAGATAGCGGAAGTCGACGAGGTCGACCAGCCGCTCCGGTGACAGCTCTGACAGCAGTCGCCAGACCGGCTTTCCGCTCCGGCGGCCGTACAGGTCCCATACGGCGTTGACGACGGCCGCGGCCGCCATGTGGATGGCCCCCTTGTCCGGGCCCAGCCAGCGCAGCTGGCTGTCGCCGGTCAGCCGCCGCGAGAAGCCTCCTAGATCGGCCAGTACCTCCTCGACCGGCAGTCCGACGACCAGGGGCGCCAGGGCTCGTACGGCCGCGACCTCGACGTCGTTGCCGCGGCCCACGGTGAAGGCGAGTCCGTATCCCTCACCCCCGGCACTCGTACGGATCGTCACATAAGCGGCAGAGTAGTCGGGCTCGGGATTCATGGCGTCGGAGCCGTCGAGCTCCAGCGAGGTGGGGAACCGCACATCGACCGCATCGACCGCGGTGATCAGCTCAGTCATCGCTTCAGGCGCCTCCGGCTCGGAGGCTCCGTCGCACTCCCCGTTTCATGGCAACCACCCGTCCTCATGTGTCAACGAGATGTTTCTCTTCGTTACGACCAGCCTCGGACATTGGATGGATTTATAGGGTCGGCCCGCACGGTTGTCCATACCCCCGACAGGCAAAGGATTCCGAAACGCCTCTGAACTGCGACTATGCGACGGACCCGCACCTAGACACGAGTCCGGGTCATCCCATGTATTCCGCAGCGATGGGATGTATTGCTACGCTGCCGCCGCTTGGGCGACGAGCAGGGAGCAGACGGATGTCTTTGACCGACAAGGCGATCGACCGCATCAGGGACCTCATCCACTCAGGCGAGCTGCGGCCGGGCGCCAAACTGCCACCCGAGCAGCAACTGGCAGCGGAGCTGGGCCTGTCCCGCAACCTCATGCGGGAAGCGGTGAAAGCGCTGGTTGTCGCACGGGTGCTGGAGATCCGCCGGGGCGACGGGACCTATGTGACCAGTCTGGAACCCGAGTTGCTGCTGAGCAGCATCGGTTCCGCGGTGGAGCTGCTGCGTGGCGACACTCTGCTGGAGCTCACCGAGGTGCGCCGGCTGTTCGAACCGATCGCCACGGGGCTCGCCGCCACGAGGATCTCGGACGCGGGGCTACGGGAGGTCGAACGGCATCTGGAAGCGATGCGGGCGGCCCGCGACGACGTGGAGCGCCTCAACGAGCACGACGCCGCCTTCCACCGTGCCGTCGTCGCGGCCACCGGCAACGCCACACTCACCACCCTGCTGGAGGGAATCTCCGGGCGGACGCTGCGTGCCCGTGTCTGGCGCGGTCTGGTCGATGACGACGCCGCCGGACGGACGGTCGCCGAACACGAGGCGATCCACCGGGCACTCGCCGCCGGTGACGCCCCCCTGGCCCAGGCGGCCGCCCTCTTGCACGTCAGCAACACCGAACAGTGGCTGCGTGAGCACCTGGAACCGAACTTCGGCGTTCCGGCCGACGTCACGGAGGGCCGGCAGTGACCCGGCACAGCGTCGTCGGCTCCGTGACCGGGCCCTCGGCCCCGCCGTCCACCGGCTGGCACGTCTCATCAGTGAGGAGCGAGGGGATGAGATCCCTGCGCGTCGGCACCGCGGACTTCGAGCGTCCCATCGTCCTCGGCGTCGACCCTGCCCACCTGGCCGGCGCCGGCACGGATCGCCGCCGAACCGCCCTGCCCGATGACGGGCTCCCACACTCCGGGGTCCGCCACATGGATCACGCCGCGGCCTCAGGCACCGGCGACCTCCCCCACCCGCACGCCGGCTACGTCGCCGAGGCGGAGGTCGACCGACTCAGCCGTCACCGGCTCGACCTCGGGCGGGCGTGATGTCCTCCGCGACCCGACCCTGGTACGCCGAACGGGTGCCTCTGGGACGCTCCGGCGTGAGCGTCAGCCGTATCGGGCTCGGCACCGCGCCGCTGGGCGGCCTCTTCTCGGCTGTCGGCGGACGGCAGGCCGCCGAGACGCTGGAGGCCGCCTGGGCGGAAGGGATCCGATACTTCGACACCGCCCCGCACTACGGTGCCGGACTCGCCGAGCGCCGGCTCGGCGCGTTCCTCACCGGGGCCGGGCACTCACGCACGGAGACCACGGTGTCCACCAAGGTCGGCCGGCTCCTCGTACCAGGTGAATCGGCCCCGGGAGACGAGGCCTTCCACGGCGCACCCGGCCTCGTCAGAGTCCGGGACTACAGTGCCGAAGGCGTTCACCGCTCACTCACCGAAAGCCTGGAGCGCTCCGGCCTCGACGCCTTCGACATCGTCTTCATCCACGACCCGGACGACTGCTGGGAGCAGGCCCTGAACGGTGCCTACCCGGCGCTGGCCCGGCTCCGCGACGAGGGGGCCGTCAGGGCGATAGGCGCGGGCATGAACCAGACGGCGATGCTCACCCGATTCGTGACCGAGACCGACCTCGACTGCGTCCTCGTGGCCGGCCGCTACTCACTGCTCGACCGCAGCGCGGCCGACGAACTGCTGCCCGCCTGTGCCGCACGCGAGGTGGGTGTCCTGGTCGGTGGTGTCTTCAACAGCGGCATCCTCGCGCACCTCGCGCCGGACGCCATGTACGACTACGCGCCGGCTCCCGAGGCGGTACTCCGCCGTGCTCTCGCCCTCGGTGAGCGCTGCGCCGAATACGGTGTCCCGCTTGCCGCGGCCGCGCTGCGGTTCCCGCTGCGCCACCCGGCTGTCACCGGCGTCGTCGTCGGGGCGCGCAGCGCGCAGGAGATCACCGTGAATGCCGCGCACGCCTCGATGGCCATACCCGAAGAGCTGTGGCCGGAGCTCGACGTCCTGCAGGCGGAGGAACGATGAGCCGGATCGACGCACACCACCACGTCTGGCGGCCCGCCGCGGCCCCGTCCCCCTCCCCCAATGCCCGTCCACAGCGCCGTGTGCACGCCTGGCTCGACGAACCCGGCATGGCCTCGATGCGGCGGGACTTCACATTGGACGACCTGGCGCCACTGGCCCTGGCGGCGGGCATCGACCGTACGATCCTGGTCCAGGTACTGCCCGACACCGACGAGACCGAGGACTTCCTGACCCTGGCCTCCACGGCGGGAACCGTCGCCGGCGTCGTGGGCTGGGTCGACCTCACGTCGGACCACCTCCCGCACACGCTGGAAGCCCTGCGGGCCGCACCGGGCGGTGAACTCCTCGTGGGCACAAGACACCTCGTCCAGGACGAGCGTGACCCCCGATGGCTGAGCCGACCGGACGTACAGCGGGGTCTGCGCCTGGTCGCGCGGGCGAACCTCGCCTACGACCTGCTCGTCCGTCCGCATCAACTCCCTGCGGCCATCAACGCTGTCCGGGAGCTGCCGGAACTCACCTTCGTGCTCGACCATCTGTCGAAGCCCCCCATCGCCGCCGGTGAACTGCAGCCCTGGGCCTCGCTCATCCGCGAACTGGCAACGCGTCCGAACGTGTTCTGCAAGCTTTCCGGCATGGTCACCGAGGCCGACCTGCACCACTGGAACGTGGCGGCCCTGCGTCCCTACGCCGACGTCGTGCTCGACGCCTTCGGCCCCGAGCGCGTGATGTTCGGCTCCGACTGGCCGGTATGCCTGCTGGCAGCCTCGTACGAAGAGGTCGTCGGCGCGGCGGAGGCACTGACGGCGGGCCTCAGCGACGCCGAGCGCTGCCACGTCTTCGGAACCACGGCGGAACGCGCCTACCGCCTGGACGAGCGCCCCCGTCGAGGGCGGGCCGAAGGCGGACGGGCCGCGGGGGCAGCACGGTGAAGGTACGCCTCGCCTACGGGCAGTCAGGGCTCGACATCGACGTCAATCCGCACAGGACCACCGTCGTCGAGCCCGTCCACCACGCGGCGGCCGCGGACCAGATGTCCGTCCTGCGCACGGCACTGCGCGAGCCGGTCGCCGGGCCTCCGTTGGCCGAGAGAGTACGCCGCGGGCAGACGGTGGCCATCTCGGCCTGCGACGGCACTCGGCCGCAGCCCCGGCACCTGATGATCCCGGCCGTGCTGGACGAGCTGGACGGCGTCGTCCGCAGGGAGGACGTCGTGATCCTCGTGGCGACCGGCACGCACCGCGGCAACGACGCGTCCGAACTCCGGAGGATGTTCGGTGACGAGATCGCCCGCACCGTGAGGATCGTCAACCACGACGCACGCGACACCGCGCAGCTGACATGGATGGGCAGGTACGGCGACGGCGTACCGGTGTGGCTCAACCGGGAATGGGTGGAGGCGGACGTCCGGATCACCACCGGCTTCGTCGAACCCCATTTCTTCGCCGGTTTCTCCGGCGGTCCGAAGCTCGTCGCCCCCGGCCTGGCAGGGCTCGAGACCGTACTCGTGCTGCACGACGCGGCCAGGATCGGCGATCCACGCGCCACCTGGGGCATCACCCACGGAAACCCTGTTCACGACGACGTGCGCGCCATCGCGCAGGCCACGGGCGTCACCTTCGCGTTCGACGTGGTACTCAACCGCGACAAGGACGTCGTCGCGGCGTTCGGCGGTGAGCTGCTGCCGATGCACGCCGCCGCGACGGCCGCGGCCGCACGCATGGCGATGCGCCCGGTACAGGCACCGTTCGACGTCGTCGTCACCACCAACTCCGGCTTCCCGCTGGACCAGAACCTGTACCAGGCGGTCAAGGGGATGTCGGCGGCCTACCAGGTGGTCCGTCCCGGAGGGACGATCGTGTGCGCGGCCGAGTGCCGTGACGGCTTCCCCGACCACGGCTCCTACCGCCGGGTCCTGGCCTCGGCCCCGTCCCCGCAGGCGCTCCTGAACGAGATCTCCGCGCGCACCGAGACGATCCCCGACCAGTGGCAGGTGCAGATCCAGGCCCGCATCCAGTCGGGCAGTCAGGTCATCATGCACACCTCCTTCCTCAGTGACGAGGAACTGGCCGCGGCCCACCTGCGGCAGACCCGGGACATCTCCGCCACCGTCGCCGAAGCGCTCGCCGCCGCGGGCCCGCACGCCCGCGTGTGCGTCCTGCCGGAAGGTCCGCAGACCATCCCGTACGTCGAAGGGAGCCGGCCGTGAACGAAGTGCTGGACCTGGGATACGCACGAGTCGACATCGGCCGCGAGGCACGGCAGGGACTGCCCGAGGTCGTGTACGGCCCCGGCAAGACCGTGGATCAGATCGCCGGCATCGTCACCGGCCTCTTGGAGCACAACACCGGGCCCGTCCTGGTCACCCGCGTCGCCCCGGACACCGCGGCGGCCGTCCTGGGGCGGGTGGATTCCGGCTCGTACGACGAGGAGGCCAGGCTGCTGCTCTGGCGGCCGGCCGCCGCATCGGGCTTCTCCGTCGTGGTGGCCGCCGCCGGGACGTCCGACCGGCCGGTGGCCGCCGAAGCCGGCGCCGTGGCCACAGCCGTCGGGCTGGACACGACGGCCGTGCACGACGTGGGAGTCGCCGGACTCGAACGCGTGCTGCAGGTCCGCGGTCTGCTGCGGTCCGCGGACGCGGTGATCGTCGTGGCGGGCATGGAGGGCGCCCTCGCCAGTGTCGTCGGCGGCCTGGTGGCCGCCCCCGTCGTGGCGGTGCCGGTCTCCACCGGCTACGGAGCCTCGCTGGACGGCGTGACCGCGCTGCTTGCCATGCTTGCCTCCTGCGCCGCCGGCGTGACCGTGGTCAATATCGACTCCGGGTTCTCGGCGGCCATGGCCGTTCACCGCATCGCCCGGTCCCGCCGGGCGACAGATCCCGGAGGCATCCGGTGATCTGCTGGATCAACCCGTTCACCGGACTGGCCGGAGACATGCTGCTGGGCGCACTGATCGACGCGGGGGCACCGCTCGACCGGATCCGGGCCGCCGTCTCCGCCACCGGCCTGACCGGCTGGGACCTGACGGCCGAACGCGTCACCGACCACGGACTGGCCGCCACTCGCGTACATGTGGAGGTCACCGATCCGTACACCGAGCGGCGCGCCGCCGAGGTGATCGAAATGGCCTCCCGGGCCGCTCCCGGGCCCGTCGCGACCCTGGCCGTCGCCGCGCTCACAGCCATCGCCGAGGTGGAGGGGAGACTGCACGACGCCGACCCCGCCACCGTCCATCTGCACGAACTCGGCGGGCACGACGCCCTCGTGGACATCGTCGGCAGCGCCGCGGCCCTGCACGCCCTCGGCGTCACCGACGTCATCAGCTCTCCCCTGCCGCTCGGCCGCGGTGAGGTGAACTCGGCACACGGCGTCCTGCCCTGCCCGGCACCGGCCACCCTGGCCCTGCTGACCGGAGCGGCCGTCAGGGGCTGCGGCCTTCCCGGGGAGACGGTGACACCCACGGGCGCCGCGCTCCTGCGCGCCGTCCGCGCCCGCTACGGCCCGCCACCGCCCATGACACTGGGCGCCACCGGCTACGGAGCGGGCTCCCGCCGCCTGCCCGACCGGCCGAACCTCGTCTCCGTCACCCTCGGCGACCCCGCCCCGGCCACGGCGAACGAGGAAGTCGTCGTCCTGGAGACCAACCTCGACGACGTCACCGGAGAGCTCCTCGGGCACCTCATCACCCGCCTTCTTGACGCCGGTGCCCTGGACGCCTGGACCACCGCCGCGGTGATGAAGAAGGGCAGACCCGCGCAGGTCCTGCACCTCCTCACCACCGCGCACCACGAAGGACGGCTGCGCGACATGGTCCTGGCCGAGACCGGTGCCCTCGGCATCCGGCGGATCAGCGCGACCCGCACCGCGCTGCCGCGCGCCTTCGAGACCGTCGACGTCGACGGACACACCATCCGGGTCAAACACGGTCCGTACGCGGCCAAACCCGAGCACGACGACCTGGTGGCCGCAGCCGCGGCGCTGGGTCTGCCCCTGCGCGCCGTCGCCGCGCGCGCACTGCGCCTGAGCCGAGGAGGGGCGACGGTGACGAGTCAGGAGGAACACCGTGCACAGTGACGACACCCTTGAGCGCCGGCTGCTGAACCGCGTGCGCGCGCTCGGCGCCCTCGCCGTCGCCTACTCGGGCGGCGCCGACTCCGCCCTGGTCCTCGCGGCGGCCGCACGGGCGCTCGGGCCCGAGCGCGTCCTGGCCGTCACCGCCGTCTCGGAGAGCCTGGCCGACGGTGAGCTGTCCCGCGCGCGGCGACTCGCCGATGATCTCGGCATCATCCATCTCACTCCGCGCACAAACGAGTTGATCCGGCCCGGATACCGGGCCAACGGGCCCGACCGCTGCTACTTCTGCAAGTCCGAGGTGCTGGACACCATCACCGCGCTCGCACACGAGCACGACGTCGACGTCGTGGCCACCGGCACCAATGCCGACGACGCATCCGACCCCCACCGTCCGGGCATCCGCGCCGGGCGGGAACGCGGGATCCGGACACCGCTCCTCGACGCCGGCCTCACGAAGGCGGACGTACGCCGCCTCAGCAAACACTGGTCACTGCCCACCTGGGACAAACCCGCGACCCCCTGCCTCGCCAGCCGTGTCCGCTACGGCATCGAGGTCACCTCTCACCGCCTGGCCCGCATCGATCGCGCGGAGTCCGCCGTTCGTGCGCTGACGGCCCGGGCCGGAATACACGTGAGAGACCTCCGCGTCCGCGACCTCGGAGACCGCACCCGCATCGAGGTGGATCCGCTCTTCGTCGCCCGCATCGCGGCATTGCCGGGCCTCGCCGGAACGCTGGCCGAAGCGGGCTTCGCCGGCCTTCCCTACAAGGTCGAACCGTTTCGCTCGGGACGGCTGAACTCTGAGGTCTGACCCCTTCACCTGACATTCGCTTCGCGATGCACCCGGAGAGGGCCCGACCGCTGATCGCAGCGGCTCCGGACGCCGGGTCACGACATGAGGGACGATCGGCGACCGGCGACGAGTCACACGGTCGGGGCCCCGGCCTGCGGACCCTGCCGTGTCCGCCGGATCGGCTGCGTCCCCTCCTCACCACTGGCAGGTCAGCCCAGCCACCGGTTCTCCCGGTTCAGCTGTACCCACCTGGAACGGATCGCGCCGCGGACCTCGTGGGCCCCGGTTCCCGATGTCCACCAGGTTCGATGTCGATGGCCTCGCCGAGCACCGAGCCGACATCGATCCGGGGTGCCTCGGTGTCGCAGTGCCCAGACGCTGCCGGGGAGGCGTCGACGCGCGTGGTCATGTCCGGCTCGCGGCCTGTACGGCCGCCAGGCCGGCCTGCACGGGTGGGCGCCTCGGTTCAGGCCCATTCGGCATGCCGCCGCCGACCACTTCGAGTTCGTCAGTCGTCAATGCCTCCGTGACCCGGACGTCACGCCGACGACATGTCGTGAACCATGGCCCTCTTCGCCCACAGATTGATTGAGCGATAAGGTCATACGTATGCCATCCGAGTCGCAGCCCTCGAACCGCCTGTTCCCGCCACGCCTGCCCGCCGGCCGCCTGGGTGTCGCGGTGGTTGCCGAGCTCGTCGACCTGATTGTGACAGGCCAGTTGAAGGAAGGCGCTTTGCTGCCTCCGGAGGGCCCGCTGAGCGAACACTTCGGCGTGAGTCGCACGGTGCTGCGTGAATCGGTGAAGCGGCTCGAGGAGAAGGGCCTGGTGATCGTTTCCCAGGGGCGCGGCACCCAGGTGCGGGCGCCGGGGTACTGGAACATGCTCGATCCGGTGGTGCTGTCCGCGTTGATCGACAACGACGCGACGCTCGGTGTCCTCGACGAGCTGACGATCGTGCGGGCGAGCCTCGAGTCGGCGATGGCGGGAGCGGTTGCCTCTTCTCGCAGCGCAGATGGGTTGAGGAGGCTGGAGAACGCGTTGATCACCATGCGGGAGAGCGAGTCCGAGACGGACTCCTTCCGGCAGGCGGACGTGGTGTTCCACTACGCGCTCATGGAGATCTCCGGCAACCGGCTGGCGGAGAACATCGCCAAGCATCTGTACAAGCGCGCCACGGAGTCCAGCCGCTACCAGGGCATCGACCCCCCTGACGCGGTCGAACTGACCCTGAAGGAACACGCGGCGATCGTCGATGCCATCTCGAGGAAGGACGTCGCCGCGGCCCAGAAGGCGATGCACGATCACATCCACACCTCGTGGGAGCGTCGTCGGCTGCCCGACCACGCGCCACGGGCGCGCGGCCGGGCGCTCGGTCAGGACAGCGAGTAGACGCCGGCGGCGTTGCCACCGAACACACGTCCGCGTTCCGCGGCGGAAAGCCCGTCGAGCACGGCTTCCAGAGCCGACTTCCAGGGCGCCGCTCCCCCGCCGAGTTCGGCCAACGGCCAGTCGGAGCCGTAGAGCAGACGCTCAGGGCCGAAGGATTCCAGGGCGATCTCTACGGGGTCGGCGAGGTCGGTTGCCCGCCATGATCCGGGGGCGAGGCCCGACGTGAGGCCCGAGACCTTCGCGACGGCGTTCGGTTGCCGCGCCAGCTCCCGCAGCCGCGACGCCCACGTGCTCCTGTCCTGTCCGGGCTCGGGCGGACCGCCCAGGTGATCGAGCACGAAGCGCAGTCCACCGTGGCGTGCGGCCAAGCGGGTCGCCTGAGGGAGCTGCCATTCACGCACGACGAGGTCGAAGCAGAGGTCCTCCCGCTCGAGGACGGCGAGTCCCTCGTTGATCTCCTCACGCGTCATCCACTCCGGGTCCGGGTCGATGTGGGCCAGGTGCCGCACCCCGACGACGGGTACGGCGGCGTCCTTGCGGATCCGGTCGAGCTGAGCCCCGACCGACGCCGTGAGGTCGACCCACGCGACGAGGCCGACGATGGCGGGCGAGTCCAGCCTGGCGAGCCGGATGCTCTCTGCAAGGCTGTTGCTCGATTGCACGACCACGGCACCGTCGAGTCCGGTCGCGGCCAGCATCTCGCTCAGGTCGCGGGCGCCGAAGTCGCGGGCGATCGGCGCCATGGTCTCCGCGTCGATCCAGTCCTGCGGGTCCACAGATCGGTCCCACAGGTGCACATGGGCGTCTATGCCGGCGGTCATGCGAGGTGCCACACTTCCTCGACAGGCTGCCACAGCGCCCCGGGGTCACGCTCCTCGGCGATCCTCACCTGGCACGGGTCGGTGTGCGTCCACCATTCCTGCGACACCGGGTCGTCGGCGATCCGACGCATGTCCGCCTCGTGGTCCTCGCCGACGTACTCGTAGTAGGCGAACAGGATGTCGCCGAAGATGAAGATGCTGTAGTTGCGCACGTTGCACTCGGTGAGCTTCCGCTCGACGCCCGGCCACACGGCACGGTGCAGCGCGAGGTACTCCTCGCGCTTGTCGGGCCGCACACCCACGACGAGGGCCCTGCGCTCAGGTCGACGGGTCACGAGGTTCGGCCTCCGCTGTACAACGGGTCGTCCATCACGTCCGGCTCGGCCACCATCCGCAGGGCGGCGCGTTCGGGCCGGATGTGCGGTCCGGTCGCCGCGGGCAGGAGCGCCGCGGCGCCGGCCGGTGACATCCGGGACTCGTCCACCACGATCCCGATGCCCGGGCGATCGCCCAGGACGATGCCTCCGTCGTCGAACTGCTGGTCGACGTCGAGACCGACGGGAAAGTGGAGGTCCTGGACCTCGAAGGTCAGCAGGTTCGGCACGGTGGCGGCGGCGTGCGCCACCGGGTTCGCGTTGTACGCGACGGGGCTCACCGGCAGGTCGTGGGCGTGCGCGAGCGTCGCGACGCGCAGGAAGTGGGTGATCCCCCATACATTGCCGACCTGCACGATGTCGACCGCGTTGGCGTCCAGCAGGGGACGGTACTGCTCCAGTCCGGTCAGGTTCTCGCCGGTCGCGATCGCCGCGCGCACCTTCCCGCGCAGCGTGGCCATGCCGGCCGCATCCCAGCGGCGGAGCGGTTCCTCCACCCAGGTGAGGTCCATGCGCTCCTCGATGGCCGCGACGTACCGGGCCGCCTGGGCGTGGTTCCACGACTCGTTGGCGTCGAACATGAGCCCCGGCCGACGGGAGTTGCGGCTGAGGACATCGCGCATGATCTCCAGCCGGGGCAGGTCGCGGTCGAGGTCGCGGCCACCCTTGAGCTTGCCGGCCTTGAACCCGCGGTCCGCGAACCGGCCGTAGAGGCCGGCGAGGTCGTCGTCGTCCAGGCCGTACTCGAGACCGGACGCGTACCCGGGGACGAAGCGCTCGCGGCCCCCGAGGGTTCGCCAGAGCGGCTCGTCGGCGGCCTTGGCCTTGATGTCCCACAGGGCCATGTCGACGGCGCCGACGGTGCCGAAGGTGGATCCCGAGTGACCTGTCTTGAACACCCAGTCGAGCATCCGGTCGTAGAGGGCCACGACCGACCGCGGGTCACCGCCCTCGATCGCGGGGAAGACGCGGGCGATGTCGGCGTGGGACCCGAGGCCGACTCCCTCGATTCCGGCGTCGGTCTCGATGACGAGGACGGGGACCGGCGTGGTGTGGCCGGACTGGACACCGTTGACGTCCCCGGTGATTCTGCCCCAGTCGTGAACGGTGCTCAGACTGCGGTACCCGGTGATCTTCATCGGCGGTGGTTCTCCTTGCATGTGCGAGAGGTCATTCCTTGGTTCCTCCTGCTGTCATTCCCGCGACCAGGAATCGCTGGGAGAACAGGAAGACGACCAGGACGGGCAGGATCGACACGATCGTCCCCAGCGCCAGGGTCGGCAGCTGGACGGAGTCGGATCCCGCAGAGCTGGGATTGAAAGCCGGGGTTGACGCCAGGAGTGAGGTGAGCCCGACCTGGACCGGGTAGCCGTCGCTCGAGGGCAGCATCACGAACGGGAGGAAGAAGTTGTTCCAGTTCTGTACGAAGCTGAAGAACGCCACCAGGGCGACGATCGGGGCGGCCAGCGGAAGGGCGACCTTGGTGAAGACCTGGAACCCGGTGCAGCCGTCGATGCGCGCGGCGGCGAGGATGTCACGAGGGATGCTGGTCGAGAAGTAGATGTAGGTGAGGTAGACGCCGAACGGGAAGAACGACATGGGCAGGATCACCGACAGCGGGCTCCCGATCAGGCCGACGCTGTTCAGTTCGAGGAAGATGGGCAGCACCAGTGCGGTGTTGGGGATCAGCATGACGACGAGGGTCAGCACGAGCAGCGCCTGCCGGAGCCTGAACTCCGTGAGCGCGAGCGCGTAGCCGGCGGGGATGCTCACGAGCAGCGTGATCACCAGAGCGCCGATCGCGTACAGCGCGGAGTTGCCGATCCAGGTCGTCACCGCGCCGTCCTGGAAGTCGAACAGCTGGTGCCAGTTGGTGACGAGGTCCGACCAGGACCCGATCGAGAACGGGTTGGCGACGACGAGCGTCTTCGAGGACTTCGTGACCGCCAGCAGCAGCCAGACGATCGGGACGGCGAAGAACAGGACGAAGACGGCGAGCAGGACGCCGATGATGGACCGGCCGCTCCACCCGCTCAGACTCGGCCGGCGGCGTTCGGCGGAGAGTGCTGCCATGGTCATTCCTTCTCGAAGAGGCCGCCGCGGGTCACGAACACCCAGGACAGCAGGAGTGCGACGACCAGCAGGATCAGCGAGATCGCGGCCGCGCCGTTGAAGTCGTTCTGCTGGAAGGCGTACTGGTAGGCCAGCTGGTTGAGCGAGTAGTCGTTGGGCACCACCGCGTTGCTGGCCTGGCTGAGCAACTGAGGCTCGACGAACAGCTGGGTGCCGGCCGCGAGCGACATGACGCCCATGTACGCCACCCACTTGCGCAGCATCGGGAGCTGGATCCGAAACGCGATCTGGACGGCGTTCGCACCGTCGATGCGGGCGGCCTCGATCACTTCGGTGCTGATGTTGTTGAGCGCGCCGTACATGATGAGGATCCACCCGCCGGCCCCGGTCCAGAACGCGATGATCGCGAAGATCACCGGAAGGTGCCCGGGTTGGATCACCTGCACGAAGCTGTCGAACCCCATCGCCCCGAGCAGGCCGCTGACCGGGCTGGCCGTCGGATCGAGGACGAAGAGCCACAGCAGGACGCTGGACGCGCCCGCGAGCGCGCCGGGCAGGTAGTAGACGAAGCGCAGCGTCGTGCTCAACCACCGCACGCTGACGGCGTGGACCACCAGCGCCAGGCCGACGACGAAGACGAGCAGCCCGAGGAGCCAGATGACGAGATAGACGGTCACGTGGGAGACGGCCGGCCAGAACCGGAAGTCGCCGACGACCTTGGTGAAGTTGTCGAGGCCCGCGAATCCGCCGTCCGCGTCGGTGAAGGCCAGCAGCACCGCGTAGAGCGAGGGGACGATCCCGAAGGCGAGGGTGAGCAACGCGTAAGGCGAGACGAAGAGATAGCCGATCGGAGTGCGGGCGAACGCGCGGCGGGGCGGCCGGCCGCCGCTCCGGCCCGACCGCCGGCGCCCGGAGGCGTCGACGGCCGGCCCACCACTCGGAGGAGCGAGGGTCATGTCACTTCACCTGGTATCCGTTGACCTTGGCCTGGTTCGCGATCGCCGTCTGCCAGTCCGGAAGCAGGTCCACGATCGACTTGCCGCCCGTGACCCCCGGGGTGATCGTCTTCGCCCAGATCGCCTCCTGGCTGAACGTGGGGTAGCCCCAGCCGTCCCAGACCTGCGACGCCGCGGTGACCACGGGCTCCAGCGGGGTGGCGTAGTACTTGCTCGCCTCCTGCTTGGCGACCCATTTCTGTGCGGCGGGCGCGTACGCCGGGTAACCGGGTGCGACGTCGACCTGGTACGCGTCGGCCGTGGTGGCGAACTCGACGAACTTCTCGGCGGCCTTCAGGTTCTTCGAGTGGCTGGAGACGAACCAGGTTCCGCCACCCACGTTGCCCGTCGCGGCCTGGCTCTCGCCCTTCCACGGCAGCGGCGCGGCGACGCCGAGCTGCCCGGCCTTCACATTGAGCGACTGCGGGTTGTTGAAGATCGCGCCGGCGTACCAGGCCGGACCCGGCATCATCAGCACCTTGCCCGTGTACTTCTTCAGGAACTCGGGTGTGAACACGCTGACCACCGGCACCGTCCCGTTGCCGCGGAGGGTGTCGAGCATCGAGGCCGCCCGCTTGCACTCGGTCGAGTCCGTCTTCACGGTGACGGACTTGGGGCCGGTCACGTCATTGGCCTGGCACTTGCTCCCCCACATGAACACCTCGGGCGTCCAGGCGTCCCCGGCCGTCCCGACGATGTAGCCGGGGTGCTCCTTGGCGACCTTCTCCCCGAGGGCCTGGTACTCCTCCCACGTGGTCGGGAGGGCGTAGCCGAACTGCTCCAGCAGGGACTTGTTGTACCAGAGCACTGCCTGCGCGAGGTCGTTGCGCAGGCAGTACACGCGGCCCTCCACCGTGCACGGGTTGAGCGAGCCCGCGGTGAAGTTGCCGAGCGTCTGCTTCGGGACCAGGCCCTTGTCCAGCACGGCCGCGAACGCCTGCTTGCCGGCGCTCTTCTGGCTGGCCCACGACGCGTCGTTGTTCTGGCTGGAGAAGACGACGTCGGGCCAACCGTCACCGGCACGGTCGAAGAGCTGCATCTTCGTCCGGAAGGAGTTGGACCCGTTGGCCGAGCCGTCATAGGTGACGACCTTGATCTTGGTGTCCGGGTTGGCCGTCTGGAACGCCTTCGCGGCGGCCTGTCTGTCCGCGTCCACCCAGACAGTGATCGTCGAGGAGGCCCCCTGCTTGGCCTCGGGAAAGCCGTACGACCCGTTCGCCGAGCTGCCTTGGCCACCGCAACCGGCGAGCGCCAGCAGCGCCGTTGCGGCGGATATCACGGCGATGGTCAACGCCTTACGGCGCGAACGCACCACAGTATGAATTCCGGCCATGGGATGTCCTTGTCTTGTCGACTTCTTTGACGACTCCGCGCGAGGACTGTAGAGCATACGTATGATGTTTGTCACGAGCTGGAGCCGCATCATCTTGAGCAGTTGCCGTCGGGGGCCTGGTAATTCGGGGTCGCGAAGCCGGACGAGGTCCGGGAGCACTGCCGCCGGCGCGCCGCGGGCGCCTCCGCCGGCGCGGCTCAACTCGGCTGAATCAAGAGGTGATCGAGTGCCCGGCAAGGGCGGGCAGCCATGGGGTACCGCCGCCGGGCGATACCGGATCCGCCATCTCGTCGGCAACGGCGTCACGTGCGAACGCCGTCGTCCGGCTTCCCGCCCCTGGACCGGGTCCGGAACCTGATCCGTGCGCCCTCCGCCGATGACGCGATCGGCGGCCGGAGAGGGAGTTCCACGTCCGCTCGCGCGGCGAACCGCATGAGGGAGGGGAACGAACCGGGCCGGCGCCCCCTCGGTGAACCGGCCCCACATGACCAGGCGTTCGCCCTCGACCGCAGTGCCTTCCCCCGCGCCGGAAGCGCGCCCACGCCGACCGCGACGACCATGTCCCGCAAGGTCAAGAGCCGTTGAGGGAGCCGGAAGCGGTCCGGGAGTGCCTGCGGAACGAACGGGTGGTGCGCCGGCGGGCCGACCGAGCCGGCCACTGACGCCATATCAGCACTTGTGACCTCGTCGCGGGGCCGGTCGGCGCGTCGAGGCCGACGACCCGTGCGCCGGCACCGTGCCCTCCGATGCCGTCAACGACCGCCGACCGAGAATGTCGGTGTCGGTGCCGACGCCTTCCACCCGCACCGGCTCATGCCGCGCAGGCGGAGGCCCACGGCAACGTCGCCGTCCGCGCATCGGTCGAGGCTCGGACGTCGGCCACCTCCGTGAGGTCCCCGACGCCGGCGGCGCGGAAGAGCCCCGCCGTCGCCCCGAAGGGCGGCGCGTGCCCGGGCGTCAGCCTTCCCGCACCGCCCCCCGCAGGAGCGGTGCCACCACCGTCGGGGGTCGGAGAACCCTCAACGACCGAGCCAGCCACCATCCACCGGCAGGATCGCCCCGGAGACGTAGCGCGCGGCGTCCGACGCCAGGAACACGGCAGCGCCTGCGATGTCCTCCGCCGTTCCCCACCGCCCCGCCGGAATCCGCTCGAGAATCGCGCGGGACCGGTCGGGGTCGTCCTGGAGCGCCCGCGTATTGTCGGTCGCGATGTAGCCCGGGGCGATGCCGTTGACGGTCACACCGTGCCCCGCCCACTCGTTCGACAGCGCCCGGACCAGTCCCGCCGCGCCGGACTTGGCCGCCGCGTAGCCCGGCACGTTGATCCCGCCCTGGAACGAGAGCAGCGAGGCGGTGAAGACGACGCGCCCGTACCGCGCGTCCAGCATCCGCCGCCCGAGAGCCTGGCTGAGCACGAACGCGCTCGTGAGATCGACTTCGAGCACCTCGTCGAACCAATCCAGGGGGTGCTCGGCGGCGGGAGCACGGCGGATGGTCCCGGCGTTGTTGACCAGGATGTCCACCGGGCGCTCACCGGCGGCGAGTTCCTCGCCGAACCGGATCACCTGCCGCCGGTCCGCGAAGTCGACGCGGTGTCCGGAGAACTCACGGCCGAGCCCGCGCACGCGGTCGCCGATCGCCGACGACGCCGGATCGAGGGTGGCGGAGACCCCGACGATGTCGGCACCGGCGGCGGCCAGAGCCTCGGCGACGGCGAACCCGATTCCACGCTTGGCCCCCGTCACGACGGCGAGGCGCCCGGTGAGGTCGAACGGGTTCATGACGCGCCCACCTCGACGAGCAGTTTCATCGCCTGCCCGGCCTCTAGGACACCGAACGCCGATTCCACCTCGCTCAGGGGCACGATGCCCGTGATGAGCTTCTCGGCCGGTATCGCGCCCTCGGCCAGCAGCTCGATGGCGCGCTCGAAGTCGTGGCGCTGGTAGACCCGTGCACCGAGCAACCTCAGCTCCCGCCAGAACACGCGGTGCAGGTCGATGGGCCGCGGTTGCGAGTGGATGGCCACCACCACGAGCGTGCCGCGGACCTTGGCCAAGCCGGTGGCGGCAAGCACGGCGGCGGCCGAGCCGGAGACCTCGAAAACGACGTCCGCTCCGGCGCCGTCCGTCCACTCCTCCACCCAGGAGACCTGATCGACCGACGAGGGGTCCAGCGTCGTCAGCCCCATCCCCTCGGCGGCCGCCCGCCGGTTCGGGTCGATCTCGGCGATCACGACCTCGGCACCGGACGCGGCGGCGACACTCGCGATCAGAACGCCGATCGGGCCCGCACCGATGACGACGGCCTTGTCGCCCGCGGCGAGTTCGGAACGCCGTACGTCATGGACCGCCACCGCGACGGGCTCCACCAGCGCGGCGTCCCGCAGGGAGATCTCCGAGGGCAGCCGTACGAGTGTCGACGCCGGTACGTTCCAATACTCCTGAAGCGCTCCGGGCCTGTCGATGCCGATGAAGTCCAGGTTCTGGCAGATGTGCTCGTTCCCCGCACGGCAGGCCGGACAAGTGCCGTCCCAGTCCAGCGGCATGACGGTCACCGCATCCCCCACCGACCAGCCCTCCACGCCGGCGCCGAGGGCGACGACCGTGCCCGACATCTCGTGTCCGATCGTCGCCGGCTTGCTGACCCGGCCGTCCATGTCCCCGTGGAACACGTGCAGGTCCGTGCCGCAGATTCCGACGTACGCCACGGCGACTCGGACCTCCCCCGCACGCGGATCAGCCGGTTGCCGCTCCTCGACCGTCATCGTGCGCGCGCCTACGTAACTTGCCGCCAACATACCGATCGGCTCCTCCTCGCCATGTCGCGGGCCGCACCGGCCCACAGCCCGGGCAGCCTAACAGGAAACATCATACGTATGCTGTCACTGCTACAGTCGGCCTCGTGACCAGCGATCCGCCGCAGGGCGACCATGCATCCCTGGAGCAGACGCTCCCGACCCGAGGACTGCGAACCGGGCACCGGCTCACGGAGTTGGGCCTGGGCGCGGCCCAGTTCGGCAACCTGTTCACCGAGACGACCGACGACGAGGCGCATCGCGCCGTCGCAGCCGCGACCGGGGAAGGGATCCGCTACTTCGACACCGCGCCGCACTACGGCCTCGGGCTGTCCGAACGCCGCCTGGGGGGCGCCCTCCATGCGGCCACTCGGCGGGGTGTGGTCATCTCCTCGAAGGTCGGGCGCCTGCTTGTGGACAGCCCGGACACGAGTCATCTGCTCGACGACGACGGGTTCGTCGTGCCGGCCACCAAGAGGCGGGTCTGGGACTTCAGCCGCGACGGGATCCTGCGTTCCGTGGAGGAGTCACTGGCGCGGCTCGGGACGGACCGGCTCGACATCGCCTATCTGCACGATCCGGACGACCACTGGGAGCCGGCCTCGTCGAGCGGGATCGCCGCCCTGGCCGGACTTCGGGACCAGGGCGTCGTCGGGGCCATCGGCGCCGGCATGAACCAGGCGGCGATGCTTGCCGAGTTCGTGAGGCGGACCGACGTCGACGTGGTGATGGTCGCCGGACGATTCACCCTTCTCGATCAATCGGCGCTGCACGACCTGTTGCCCGTCGCCGTCGCCCGCGGCGTCGGCGTCGTCGCCGCGGCGGTCTACAACTCCGGACTGCTGAGCACCAAGGTCGTGGACGGCACGGCGACTTACGACTACGGGGCAGCGCCGCGGGGCATCGTCGAACGCGCCGCCCGCATCGCAGGCGTCTGCGAGCGACATGGCGTGGAGCTTCCCGCGGCCGCGGTCCAATACCCGTTGCGCCATCCCGCGGTCGTCTCGGTAGTGACAGGGATGCGCACCGAGGAACACGTCCGAAGCAATGTCGCGCGGTATCGGGCGGACATCCCGGAGGCGCTGTGGGAGGAGCTGCACATCACAGGGCTCGCCCCGGACCCGGCCCGGGCAAGCTAGCCCTCCGGGCCTCAAAGTCATACGTCACATGAATCTTGTCGCAAACATCATACGTATGCTAACTCTGTGTCGGGCATCAACGCCCCTTCACAGGAAGCGATCGAACATGACATCGACGTCAGACTCGACACGCTCGGTGAGCAGACGATGGAGGCGCAGGGCCGGCGCCCTGGCAGCGCTCGGCGCCTGCGCCGTCATCGCATCAGCGCTCGTCCCCCTCCAGGCGCAAGCCGCTCCCCGGGCGGAATACTTCGCAGCCCCCGACGGCAAGGACTCCGGACACTGCAGCCAGGCGCAGCCGTGCTCGCTCGAGCGGGCACAGCATGTCGTCGGCCCTGCCACCAAGCACGGCGACGTGACCGTTCAGCTTGCCGACGGCACCTATCGCCTCTCCGAGCCTCTCCGGTTCGGGCCCGGCGACGACGGCGGCGACCACACCGTCCAGTGGACCGCCGCCCCGGGCGCGCACCCCGTCATCACAGGCGCCTCGAAGGTCACCGGCTGGTCCAAGTCCGAGGCGGGGTCGGGCATCTGGGAGGCGGACACCCCCAGCGGCCTCGACACCCGGCAGCTCTACGTGAACGGTGTGATCGCCCCTCGCGCCGCCATCCGCCTGGCCAACGCCGACGTCACTCCGACCGCGACCGGCCTCACCATCAAGAACCCGGCCCTGAGCTACCTGGCCACGCTCCCCGACCAGGGGCGCATCGAGTTCGAGTCCCTCGGCGACTTCACGAACCGCTACTCGCCGGTCCAGAGCATCAGTGCCACCGAGATCACGATGGCCCAGCCGGCGTGGGACAACAACACGTGGGGCTGGGACACCGTCCAGAACTCGTTCCTGGCCGGTCCGAGCTGGTACCTCGACAACTCGCTGAGCTTCCTGACCCAGGTCGGCCAGTGGTACATCTCCCCGAGCGCCGGGAAGCTCTACTACAAGCCGGCGGACGGGGTCGACCCCAACCGGCTCGACATCGAGCTGCCCCGCCTGCAGTCGCTGATCAGCATCGGCGGGACGTACGACGAGCCGGTGACCGGACTCGCCTTCAAGGGCATCCAGTTCTCCGGAACCTCCTGGCTCGGCCCCTCCACCGACGGGTACGCGGACCAGCAGAACGGCCTCTTCATCAAGGGCGCCTACGACTACCGCCCAGCCGACGCGTTCACCAACTGCTCGCGCGGCTGTGAGATGTTCGAGCGGGCGCGCACCAGCTGGTTCCAGGAGCCCGCCGCCGTGCAGGTCTCCGCCGCCAGCCGCATCTCGTTCACCGGCAACACGTTCACCAACCTCGGCCAGTCGGCGCTGGGCATCGGGAACGACGCCAACGCCACGGTGACCGGGGTCGGGCTGGGCGCCGGCGACATCGACGTGGTCGGCAACCGGTTCACGGAGAACAGCGGCCACGGTGTCGCGGTCGGCGGTGTGCTGCCCGACGCGCACCACCCGAGCGATCCGCGGATGACCAACCACGACGTCCTGATATCCGACAACACGATCAATCGCGTGGCGGTCGACTACAAGGACAACAGCGGCATCCTCAGCACCTACGTCACGGGCGCCCGCATCCTGCACAACGAGGTGTCCAACGTCCCCTACGACGGCATCGACACCGGCTACGGCTGGGGCATCAACGACGCCGGCGGCTCGAACGACTACGTCGACCGCGGCTACTACAAGTGGAACACGCAGTACACGACGCCGACGACGCTGAAGGACAATCGCGTCGAGGGCAACCTCGTGCACAACACGAAGGCGCGCTTCGCCGACGGCGGGTCGGTGTACAACCTCTCGGCGAGCCCGGGAAGCGTCGTTTCCAAGAACTACCTGTTCAACATCTCGGGAGTCGGCCTCTACCTCGACGAGGGCTCCCGCTCGATGACCTACGAGAACAACGTGGTCCAGGGCGGTTCCTTCCTCTTCACCAACGCCTACAGCCTCCGCAACAACACCAGTGACAACGTCATCCAGAACAACTGGTACAACTCGGGCGGAGCCTCGACGCCGAACGCAGCGGCGCACAACAACCAGCTGATCAACAACGTCGAGGTCACCGGCGCCAACTGGCCCGCGGCCGCACGGGACGTGATCTGCCAGGCGGGTGTCGCACCGCAGTACCGGACCTCACTCAACGCGAACCAGTTCGGCTTCACCGGGTGCCCGGCCGGTGGACCCGTCGCACCGGGCCTGCGCACCGCCGGGAGTTCGGCCGTCAGCTCGTACTTCGGCCAGAGCTTGGGCGCATTCGGGATCGCGGCGGCGGGCGCCGACGTGTGGGGCGCCGGCGGTCAGCACGACGACCAGTTCGGCTCGATCTACCGGGACGACTCGTTCGCGGCCGACTCGAGCGTGTCCACCCGGGTCGTGTCCGTCAACGACGCCAACGCCTGGGCCAAGTCCGGGGTCATGGTCCGCAACGACATGACCAAGGCGGGAAGTTCGACCGGGTACGCCGTCGTCGCGGTCACCGGCCGCAACGGCGTCGTGTTCGAATGGGACGCCAACGGCGACGGGTACCTGGACACCGACGCCCGCGCCGCCGTCGACATCTACCGCCCCATCTGGGTGAAGCTCACCCGATCGGGCACCTCGTTCAGCGCCTCGTACTCCTACGACGGCGCCAACTACCTGCCGATCGGTCAGCCCGTGACGCTGGCCTCCGCGGCAGCGAAGCAGGACGCGGGCATCTTCTCCACGTCTCACGACGTCACGCAGTCAGCGATCAACCAGTTCGACTCCGGCTCCTTCACGGCCGCGAAGATGCCGTAGGTGCCGCTCACGGTGGGTCGACGACAGCCCCGGTGAAGTGCTCCGGAGCGCGCCGCAGGCCCGCGCTTCGCGACTCCGGCGGCAGGCGCACAAAGCACCGGAGCCCAAACGTGACCTGTCGTCGGCCATCCGGCCGTGCGGGGCGGGCGTACGCTCGCCCCGCACGGCCTTCCGGCACAGTGCGGTGGGCCGCATTCGATCCGGCCGGTGCGCCCTCATGGGATACAGCGCACCGGTCGGCCCCTTCAGGTCCTGCGGCTGCCAGGACGCCCTGTCGTCAAAGGACACCTCGAGCTTGACCGAGGAGACCGCGTCCTCGGCGGCGTCGCTGCCGAGGACAACAGGAGTCACGCAGAAGGCCGACGTACGCTTCGCCCGCCTGGCGCGGTCCACCTCCGCTTCGTAGTCGAGCTGGACCAGAGGGATGACCTGAGCGTCAGCGGTACCGGACTCGAAGCCCCATCCGGTGTGCGTGGCGGCCGGCGCCGGCCCCCGCCCCAGTCATGTCTGTCGCGGTCTCCTGCAATGGTGCCGCCGGCCTCTGCGCCCGGTATGACCCTGCCCCCTGTCGAAGCAATGACTGGGGGCGGTGTCACCGGGCCCGAGGGTGCCGTCGGAGACGCAGATCAAAGACCCGACCAACGCCAGCCGTAGATCGTCGGATTGCTGGCGGGGACCACCACTCCATGAGGTCCTGTCAGTACCAAAGAGTGAGCCCGACCGCGCCGGCTCCCGTACGTGCCGCGTGACGCAGCACCCGAAGCGGGCCGTCGATCAGTTCGTCAATGTTGCAGTTCGGGTCGTCCGCCATCTCGTCCAGCCACAGCCGGATCCGGGAGGCCACATGGGCCCGACGTGGCGTCTGAAGGACCAGCGCCTTCTCAGCCGCGGGGATTGCGTCCCTGACTTGCGCGGCGTCGAACAAGAACTGCCCGCAGCAGCCCGGGAATCGCAGAGTCGTGTCCCTGCCGAGCGCCCACATGAGCGCCGCCGCGCCGTCCCCCCTGGGTACGGCGGAACAGAACAGGTTTTCGCCTTCCTGCTGCGGGACCGCTTGAAGCAGGTAGTCCTGGAACTCGTCCACGTCGGTCTCGTCGTTCCGGACCCCGTAGACCGCGTCGGCAAAGCGCACGATGTCGTCCACGCGAGGCGGCCGCTCGGGTCTCCCGTCGATCAATTCCGTGGGCTCGAGATACTCGCGCCAGTGACTCTCGTCGGCGGACGACGCCGGCCACGCGCCGTGGGCGCCTGCCGCGTCGGGGAAGCGGCGGCGAGCTTCCTCAATGGGATGGTCCGCCACTACGCCGACCACCCATACCCCCATCACCCTCATCCGCGCTCCTTACAGACCCCATCTGCCGAGGGGCCGATACCCCTCACATCTATCGTGCAACGTCCTCGCACAGCTCCACCAGGTCCAGCCAACGAGTCCGGTGGTCGTTGGCCTCCGGGTCCCAGACGAGGACCGAGCCGTGCCGTGTCTCTCGCTCCTGACAGAGAAAGAGCTCGTCGCCTGTCACAGAGACCGCGAACGGGATCCACGAGACATTTGCGGGACGTGCGTACCCGGACCTTGAGGAGTGCGTCGGGACTTGTTCGGAATCCGGAAGAGGCCGAGGGCTGCCTCCGACCACCGCCTGCCCCGAGAGGGCGAGGAAGCCCACCTCAGGCGCGGCGGCCCGCGCCGCGTCCTTCATCAGACCGTGCGCAATGCGCAACTCAGCCGTACTGTAGAGCCGGTAGCCGCCCGGCACTATGCTCCGCATCCTCTTCCTGCGAGGTGCCCGATCGTGCGGTCGGATAAAGGCGTGCGATGCCAGTGCCCGTCGGCGTCTGCCCTGCAGCGGCGACCACGACCTGCTGACGCTCGAAGAAGCAGCGCGCGCCGCACCGCGGATTGAAATCCCAGGTCCTCCGCGTGAGGTGGCCCTGACCAGCACCTATGGTCAAGCCGCCTGGCTTGCCGGCCTCGGGCGCTCCGTGACCGACCACTCTTGTCCGGTGTTGACCGCCTCAACTGGCACGCATCTGCGACGCGGCCAGCAGCGCCGCCTCGGCGTGCCTGTTGGCCTTGCGTGCAGTGCGGCGTGATCGAATAGGGCATGGCATCGTCCTGGACCGGTAAGCGGGTGCGCCTGCGCACCATTGAGCCCGATGACTGGACGGCGTTCGCGCGCTTCGCGGACGATGACGGGCGGCGAGTGGGCCGGTTGGAACTGCCGCGATCCGCCGAGAGCTATCGTGCCTGGGCGAAGGAGCAGGCCCTTGCCGAGTGCGATGACGACCGTTTCCGGTTGGTGGTCGAAACGACGGCTACAGGTGAGTTGGTCGGCACGGTCGGCTCACATCGCACCGGTCGTTGTTCGGGCTGGTTCGAGTGTGAAGTCATGATCGACGTCGGCCACCGACGCAAGGGCTACGCGGCGGAAGCCATGGTGCTGTTGCTGCGCTTCATGTTCGCCGAGCGGCGCTATCACAAGTGCCTGGCGGCGGTTTTGGCCCACAACGAGGCGTCGTTGGCGCTTTTTCGTCGGCTCGGCTTCACCGAGGAGGGACGCTTGCGGGAACACGTTTTCTTCGCCGGCGGGCATCACGACCTTGTCATGCTGGGCATGCTCGCCGACGAGTTCGACCGGCGACACACGCTGAGCGGACCGTGAGCTGATCGTCCGGGCGTGCGCGGAACGGTACTCGGACGTGATCGACGTTCGCCTGTTGATCCAGCTGGGCCGTCCGCGGCCCGACCTTGCAACTGCGCTCGGCTACCGCGTCAGCCGTCACCCTGCTCGATGTCCAGATGGATCGGACCCCGAAGAACGGGGCTGCGCCGGTACGGCGGTGGATCGACGACCAACCTGGGGCGGTCGAGCCGGCGTACCAGCTCGGCCAGCGCGATCTGGGTTTCCCGCCGGGCCAGCGGGGCGCCGAAACACAGGTGGATGCCGCTGCCGAACCCCAGGTGCTGGTTGTCACGCCGATCCGGGTCGAAGCGGTCCGGATCGTGGAAGCGCTTCGGATCGCGACTGCCGGAGGCCAGCAGGAGCATGATCTGCGAGCCCTGGGGAATGGCGGTGTCGGCGACGGTGATGTCGCTGTACGCCGCCCGCCAGGGAATGATCTGCACGGGGGGTTCGTAGCGCAGCAGTTCCTCGACCAGCGGCACGACGAGGTCCGGTTCGTCGCGCAGTCGCTGCAGCACCTGCGGGTGGCGCAGCAGCGTCAGCATGCCGTTGGTGATGAGGTTGACGACGGTCTCATGGCCGGCGATGAAGAGCAGTCTGGCGGTGGCGACGATGTCGGCGTCGGCCATCCGACCATCGGGCGCGTCGTCGTTGGCCAGCCGTGACAGCAGGCCGTCTCCCGGCCGGCCGTGGCGGTGTTCCACCAGCTCGCCGAGGCACTGGCGCAAGTCCATGCGGGCCTGTACGCCCTTGTCCAGTTTCTCCTTCGGGTCGGTCTCGGGGTTGTAGTCGATCGAGTTCATGATGTCGTTCACCCAGCGGTGGAATCTCGGCTCGTCCTCGCGTGGCACGCCGAGCAAGTGACAGATGACGGTTACGGGCAACGGGAAGGCGAAATCGTCGACGACGTCGATCTGCTCCTTGTCCGCCAAACCGTCGATCAGACTGCCGACGGTGGCGGTCAGGAAGCCTTCAAGTCCGGTCACCAGCCCAGGGGTGTGCGGGGGGCCGAAGTGACGCATCGCCATACGCCGCAGGCGGTCGTGCTCGGGCGAGTCCATGTGGATGAACGACGAGGTGACCCCTTCCTCGGCTGAGGGCATCGGCGGACGCGTCAGATGGCGCGCGTCGGAGCTCAGATGCGGGTCGTTCAGTACGGTCGTGATCTCGCGATAGGTGCTGATGACGTAGCTGCCGTCCTCCTGCCGGGCCACCGGCGTCTTGCGCAACTCGGCATACAACGGGTAAGGGTCGGCCCGGGCGGAGTAGTCGAAGATCCGTTGCAGGGTGCCGGGCATGTGGGTGGTGGTCGTCCGGCCTTCCTCCCGCCCATGCTGGTGGACGGCCGTGACGCGGCACTCACCCGGGTCACGGCCTGTGACGACCGCCGTGGCTCCCCGCGCAAGCAGGGCGGGGGCGGGGAAGACGGCGGGCACCGGTTCCATGTCGGTCGGCTGGTCCGGCGTGGGGCAGGGGGGCGGGAAGGGTGCGGCCATCTCGATCAGCCGTCGGTAGTGGTTCAGCCACTTTCCGTTGTTGAAGCTGGCGGCGGCTGTGACGCGGCCCCGATAGCCATATGCCGTGACGAAACGGTGGTCGTCGAGCGATCCCTGGGTGACAAGCATCTCGTCGGCGAAGGTCGGCACGCCGACAGACTTGATATTGACGCCGAACTGGATCGACCAGAACAGCGGGATGGACAGGTGGGGCCGGCGGTCCGCCTGGGCACTGACCATGTTGTGTGCCGCGACCTTCGCCTGCTCCACGGCGTTGGCCCAGTGCTCCATTGAGATGAGCCGGTTTTCGTAGATGGGGTTCGGGCAACGTGCCACGTCTCCCGCGGCGAAAACGTCGTCGGTGACACGGCCATGGATGTCGAGGGCGCGGCAGCCCGTGTCACAGGTGACTCCCCACTCGCCCGCCGCCAGTCCCGACCCCCGCAGCCACTCGGTGTTGCGAATGCTCCCAAGTGCCACCACTGCCACATCGGCGTCGACCGTACTGCCGTCGTCGAAGTGAGCACGGCAAAACCGTCCCCGCGCGTCGCCCTCCAGCCGGGCGACTGTGACACCGCACCGCAGGTCGACACCGTGGGCACGCTGCATGTCGGCCGCCACCTCGCCGATCATGGCTCCGAGCGCCCAGACCAGCGGAGCCGGCGCGAGTTCGGTGACGGTCACCGGGATGTCCCGCTCGCGGCAGACGGAGGCGATCTCGGAGCCGGTGAATCCCGCACCGATGACCAGCACCCTGGAGGGTCTGGTGGCGAGCGCCCGCTGCAGGCGCTCGGCGTGCTCGCGTGTACGTACGACGAACACGCCGTCCAGGGCCGCCTCGGACTCGACGAACCACGGCCGGGCCCGTACCCCGGTAGAGATCAGCACCCGGTCGAAGGGAACCTCGCGTCCGTCGGCGAGACGCACGTGGTGCGTCGCCAGGTCCAGACGGTCGGCGGGCACCCCCAGCAGCCACTCCGCATCGATGCCACGACGGCGGGGCAAAGTGGTGCCTCCGGCTGGCACCCACCCGGTCAGTACTTGCTTGGACAGGGGAGGACGGTCGTAGGGCTCACCCAACTCGTCACCGACCATGGTCAACGATCCGGCGAAACCCTCGTCTCGCAGAGCCTCCGCGGCCCGCAGCCCCGCCAGCGAAGCCCCCACAATCACAATGCGGCCGTCGCGCCTGAAGGCACGCAGGTCGTCGACACCGGTCATGACGGTGACGCCTCCGCCGGTGTGTGCCGTGCCTCCAGTCCGTCGACCAGGATCGCCTGGACCGGGCAGGCCGCCGCGGCGCGGAGCACCTGGTCGCGCTGGGCGTCGTCGGGGTTCGGGTCGTACAGGAGCGCTTCCTCACCGTGCAACCGGAACGCCTCCGGAGCCAGGAACGCGCACTGCGCGTACCCCTCACACCGGAAGAGATCAACGACAACTTTCACCCCGACCTCCACAGGGAGTGGGAGCTGCAGACCCTCACGTTGAGGCGGTGTGTCACCGAAGGCAGGACTGCGCTCGGCCGCGCACGGTGGCACGCAGGTGCAGGCCGGGGGTTGCGAGACCTTCGAAGGTGGTGACCCGGTAGCCGGGTTCCGGGCCGGGTGGCTCGCTCAGGTGGTAGCGGTGGGCGGTGTGCGCGGTCAGGAGCGTGAGCATCGCCATGGCCAGGGCAGCTCCCTCGCAGCTGTGGGGCCCGGTACCGAAGGCGAGGAAGACCCCGGGTTTCGCCGGAGAGCACGAATCGTCGAGCCAGCGTTCGGGTCGGAACCGGTCCGGCTCTGGGTGTTCCCGTGCGTCGCGGTGGGCGGTGTAAGGGCAGACGAGAACGGTGGACCCGGCGTCGATGGTGTAGTCGGCGAGCTGGGTCCGCCGCGGGGCGCGCCGGGTCAGCAGCCAGCTCGGGGGATCCAGCCGGAGCACTTCGTGTACCAGTGCCCGGGTGTATTGCAGGCGCTCGAGGTGGGTGCTGGTGGTCGCGGCGGCGTCTGCGGGCAGCAAGGCGGCTTCGGCCGCGATCCGGTCCGCGGCCCCTGGGTGGCGGGCCAGGTGAAGCAGGATCCATCCGGCTGCCCGGGAAGGTGTCTCGAAGGTCGCGACGGTGATTCCGGGCAGAGTGTCGAGGATGGCCCCTTCCGACAGTGGGCTGTAGCGGGAGGAGGGGCGAAGCAGCTGTCCGAGCACGTCGTCACCGAGCCGACCCGATGAACGGCGCCGGCGGACGATGGGCCGCAAGGCGTCGGTGAAGGCGACCTGTTGCTGCGTGCGGAACCGCCGAGCCGGTGTGGGGACCCAGCCCGGCCATACCCAGCGCGTAGGGCGAACGAGCACCTCCCGGGCCACGAAGAGCTGCCAGGCGAAGGGCATCAGAACAGGAGCGTCTTCGGAGAAGAGGTAACGCACGCCGACCTCCGCCAGGACCGGCCGGACGAGGGGCAGAATCTCCACGTCCCGGCCCGTGGGCCACTGGTCGGCAAACCGAACGGTCCCGGACGCTATCTCACCGATCCGGGCCGCAACCGCCTGCGGACGCAGCCCGCGCATACGGGCCGCGCGCGCGTGCGCACGCTCCTCGGACGTCGGCGCGTCGCCGCCGGCCCGCTTCAACGGCGGGAAGAGGGGCGAGGGCGGCTTGGGGAAGTCCTGTGCGCGGTGCAGGACTTCCTCACACGGCCCGGCCGCGGCGGCTACGTAGACACCCGGCTCCAGCTGCCAGACGTCCCCGCACTCTTCAGCGCCACGGCGCGCCAATGCCAGCCGGTCGTGACTCCAGGCCGCGAAATTGCCTTCGGGCAACCGCGGCGGCTCATTCACTCGGCCCATGAGATCGCCCTTGACGCTCGTACCTGTCCAGGCCGATATCGTCGTCAGCACGGCCGGGAGCCCTAGGCGCCCGGCCGCTCGGTCACGCCTTGTCGGCGGACGTACCCCAGTCGTGGGCCCCGTACGCACCGTAGTTGCGAGTGAACGACAACTTGGCGAGCAGTTTGGCGATCATGATTTACTCCTCTCGCCTGCCTTTAGTACGGTATGCACCATTTTACACTCATGTTCCAGAGCGTCGGCGTGGATATAAGGCGCGTGCTTGCGTGCCAGGCTGGCCTCGGGCCGGCCAACCTGCTCCGGTACTGCCTGGCACACCACGTAATCCGGCAATTCGATGTTGCCGCCGCCAGACCGGCCTCAGCAACCGGTGCAGCCTCCTCAGGCGGGCAGCCGGTGTCGTCGGTGCCGGTGTCGGCGCCCGTCGGCAGGCAGTGGGGCTACCGGGGAAGGCCACCACTGCCGTAGCGGCGAGAACACCGTGCGGGACTTCTCATCGTTGTGTGGTCCGTGCGCTGCCTGAGGAGGGATACTGAGGGGCATGTCCGCGTCCCGAACACCGAGCGCATTCGAGATGCTGCGCGAGCAATACGCACTACGGCTCCCTGCATCACTGGACGAGCTCACCGGTCCAGCGGCCGGCACGGTGGATCTGCCCTTGCACGTCGCCTGGTCCGGTCGGCGTTCGTACGGGCTCGGTCAGCCCCGCTCGCGGATGAGCCTGTACCGCACCGTCCTGGCAGAAGGACAGCGCCAGGACCTGATCACATTCCTCGACCGAGGCCTGCTCATCGCCCAATGGCCGGTGTTGCGGACACTGATCAGCCGCCCGCTCCGCGACGCCTGGGAGAACCGCTTCCCCGAACTACCCACGGACAAGGCCACCGCCGCCGCGTGAACCTCTCCGAACTGCACCGGCGGCTGTTGGCCGACGTCCTCGACATCGGAACGCCCTACCCCTTGGTGATCACCGGCGGGTACGCAGTCCAGGCTCACGGCCTGGTCGATCGTCTCTCCCAGGACCTCGACGTCGCGACCGAAAATCCGGCACCGATCAGCGAGATCATCCGAACAGTGGGTGACGGACTCACGGAGCGTGGCTGGCAGGTCGAACAGATCGAGATCGGGGCGCTGTCCGGCCGACTCCTGGCCACCGACCCCGGCACGGGCGACCAGTGCGAGGTCGACGTCCTCAAAGAAGTCCTCTGGCACCCGCCCAAGGCCAGCGAGTACGGCCCAGTCCTCTCACTGGACGACGTCATCGGGACAAAGGTACGCGCCCTGGCCGACAGAGGAGCAGTACGCGATCTGATCGACGTCCACGCCGCCTCCCACCACCGGTCAAGAGCCGACCTCGAAAACCTCGGCCGACGCCACGCACGCTACGCGTTCAGCCTGGAAGACCTCCGCGAACGCCTCGTCGGCGCGGACTGGTGGGATGACCAGGACTACGCCGACTACGGCCTCCAACCCGAACAGATCGACGCCCTCAGAACCTGGGCCCTGCAATGGGCCACCGACATCGGCACACGCCTGCAAAGCGAAGAAGACCCCCACGACCTGTAGGGAAAACCCCCCACCCCCGCACGGGCCCGGTGCCCCACCACCGAAGCACGCCACCGGTGTGAGCGATGAACTCGGCGCCCAGAACGGGCCCGAGGCCGGGCATGCTCAGAATGATTTCGGCATAGGGGTGGTCACGGAATCGGCGCTCGATCAGGGCGTCGGTCGCGGCGATCTCCTCGTCGAGGGCCATCACCTCCCTCGCGAGCCTGGCAACCACGGCCGCCCCCAGCTTTGCCCCGGGGACGGCGGCGTGCTGGGCCTCAGCTGCCTGGACGGCGGTGGTCGCGACGAGCTGGTGGTTGCGGACCTTGCGGCTTTTCAGCCAGGTCTGCGAGGCGGTTCTTGCCGATGCGTTGCAGGGCGGCCGGTGTCTGGTAGCCGGTCAGCAGCACCAGGGATGCCTCGGAGGTGCTGTAGTCGAAGGCCCGTTCCAGGGCAGGGAAGTACTCCTGCAGCCGGGCTCGCATCCGGTTGATAGCCCTCGTGCGGTCCGCGGCAAGTTCGAGCCGACGCGAAGTGAGGATGCGCAGGTCGACGGCGATGTCGTCACCGCGGTGCATGGTCTGCAGATCGCGGCGCATGCGGGCCTGGCCCGCGGTGATGAAGGCGTCCTTCGCGTCGCTCTTTCCGTCTCCGCGGTAGGAGCCGGAGGCATGGTGGACGGTGCGGCCGGGGATGTAACGGACCTGCTGCCCGTTGTCGGTCAGCAGGGCTCAGCAACGCAGCCCCGCCGGCATTGAGATCGATCGCCCAGGTCACCGGATCACCGGCACTCAGCGCAAGGACATCCGCGATCAGTTCCAACAACACGGCCTCGTCATTGGCCACCCGCCGCGAGAGCCTGCGCTTGCCCTCGGCGTCGATCACCATGCAGTGGTGCTCGGCCTTGCCCGCATCCGTACCAGCCCACAGCTCAGGCACGGTCACCTCCGAAGTCGCTCCAGATCCGGTTCCAGCAGACGACCTCGCCAGCGTGTCCTTACCAAGCGATCGTGCCGCGTGCATCCCAATCAGTGGCCGAGTCGTCGCGGGACGCCAGGCGGCCAATCAGTAGAAGCCACTCGTGCGGCATGAGATTGACAGCCACACCCAGCGTCCCTGGGTCTCCCGATCCTACGAGTGACCGGAATGAACCCACCAGCAATGTAAGGAGCATGAAGCAGTACGCGGCCGCCCACGACTGGCTCACCGTCTTCCATCTGCTCAGTAGGCGGTACCGATGCCGGAGCACGTCGTACAGGAGTCAGCAGTGCTGCGTGGCGCCAGGTCCCCGGGATGCCCGGGGCCATGGCCCGGCGCGGAAGTGTTTTCCGGATGGCATCCGCGCCGGACATGCGGCTGCCCGTGACACTGACGGCGCCGGTGACCAAGACTGCCGGAGGCACGCCTTGGCTGCCGAGGTCAGCGAGGACAGGCGTGACCCTCCGCCCGGTTGCAGCAACTCATCCAGCTACGCCGGGGGCATACTTGTTCGGCGCTGGGTGTGCTGTCCGGGCCGAACACGACCAACAGCCGTAGGAGGGGCTGACAGTGCCGCACCCGTTGAACGGCATCGCCCGCCGTGCCTCGGCGGCGGAGTAGCCCGGTGCCGGCAGAATGTCGCGGTTCAGATGGCTCCGCCATTGGCGTAGAGCACTTGGCCATTGATCCAACGCCCCGGACCAGCGAGGAAGAGGACGACCTCGGCGATGTCGTCGGGGGTGCCGATCCGCCCCAGCGGCGAGCCGTCAGCGAGCCCCGCGCGGAGATGTTCACGGCCCGAAAGGAAGCCCTGCAGCATGTCCGTCTCGACGGGGCCGGGTGCGACGGCGTTGACCGTGACATCGCGGCCTCGCAATTCCCGCGCAAGCAGCAGAGTCAGCGCCTCCACTCCCCCCTTGGTCATGCTGTAGGCGGCATTGCCTGGGTTCGAGAACCGGGTCACAGAGCTGGAGAAGTTGATGAGCGCACCGCCCGGCCGCAATCTGCGGGCAGCCTGCTGGTCAACGATGAAGGTGCCACGAAGGTTGATGCGAATAACCTGGTCGAGCAAGTCGAGGTCGAAGTCGGCCACCGAGCCCATGGGCATGACGCTGGCGGCGTGCACGACCACGTCCACGCCGCCGAAAGCCTCCTCCGCCGCGTCGAAGAGCGCCGCCACCTCATCCTCTTTTGCGACGTCTGCGCGCACGGCCAGGGCCGTGCCATCCGCGGCGGTGATCTCCTTGACCGTGGCATTCGCGGCCGCGGCATCCTGGGCGTAGTTGACGACGACGGCGAGTCCACTTGCGGCGAGGCGCTCGGCGGCGCGTCGGCCTATGCCGCGCGACCCTCCGGTGATGATGGCGACGCGCTGGGCTGTGCTGGTGGCCATACGGCCTCTCCGATCTGGTGCCCGTCCTGACGACGGTCGGCGTGCTGTGCGGTTTCAGTCTCGGTTCGACAGATCGGGACTCGGAATGCTTGAAAGTCCCGAAAAGTTGCGCGAGAGTACAGGAGTGTCCTGGCGTGTCCAACTGTCCGCCCCCGCTCCCGGTGACCCGCTCAGCGAAGCTCTCACCCTCAGCGAGGCGCGGTCAGTCATCTCCGGCGGTTTCCGGGCGACGGCACCGTGGGCCCTTCAGTTCTGGCCACAGGCCCGGCTGAAGCTGGCCGCAGTCGTCTCAGGCTCCTGCTGGCTGACAGCAGACGGCGCCCGAGCTCCACTGCTGCTGGGTGCGGGCGATGTGGCCGTCCTCAACGACGTGAAGAGCGTGCAGCTCGCCTCCGATCCAGGGCTCGTACCGACTGAGGCGGCACCGATGTTCGGCCCGGGCCGCGAAACGATCGTGCAGATCACCAGCCATCACCAGGAACACGGCGCAGCACCGACGGAGCAGACGAAGGCCCCAGCCGGCCCGAGCACCGTGATCATCGGAGGCCATGTCGCCCTGAACGCCACCGGCGAAGAACTGCTCCTGGCCGCGCTCCCGCCACTCACGCGCATCAGCGCGGAAAGCACCGAGGCCCCGGTCGTCCAGTGGGTCCTCGATCGTCTCCTGCACGAACTGGCTGCCGAACGGCCTGGGACCCATCACGCGTCCCATCAGTACGCTCAACTGCTGCTCGTCGAAGTGCTCCGCTCCACGCTGACGGCCGCGACCGAGTCCTTCCCCGCCGGCTGGCTGCGCGCACTGGCCGACCCGCGCCTCGCGCCGGCCCTTCGCCACATGCATGCCGACCCTGGCCGCCGCTGGCATCTCGACGAACTTGCCCAGGCTGCCGCGATGTCGCGCACCAACTTCAGCATGCGCTTCCGCGAGGCGGCGGGCGTGCCACCACTCACCTACCTCCACCACTGGCGCATGCACATCGCCGAACGCGCTCTCCTCCACGACGAAGTGCTGATTTCCTCCCTGGCTTCCAGCCTCGGTTACGCCTCCGAGAGTGCCTTCAGCAACGCCTTCAAACGCACACACGGATATTCGCCGCGCAGCTACCGCGCGAAGGTCCACGCACGACAGCAGACGGAGGCGTCGACGATTCCCGACAGCCAGAGCGCGTCCGCCGATATTTAGCCTCGATCGTCGAGGTAACACGTGGTGCAAACGATGGTCCATCGAAGACCACCGGCCCCCGATCCGGCGTCGTCACGCACGGGACGCTACCGGCAGATTGAGCCTCCAGACGGGGTGCCGGGCGAGCCCGGCACCCCGTGAGTCCGGTCCGTTACGACGCAGCGGTGATGTCGGTCGAAGCGGCGCTGACCTCCTGCGACTCGACATCGGCGAGGCGCTCGTGGAGTGCCTCACGGATGTAGCGCTGCGCGTCGCTGCCGGTGACGAGGCGCAGCGGGGCGATCTCCTGGTCCACGGTGGCGATGATCGCCGCAGCGACCTTGGACGGGTCGCTGACGGACGGCAACGCAGGGTTTTGAATGCCGCGAGTCATGGCTGCCGGGGTGCCGTCGTAGACCGCCATCGGCGATGCGAGACGCGAGCTGCCCACACGGAATCCAGTCGCGGCGCTTCCGGGCTCGACGATGGTGACGCCGATCCCGAAAGCCGGGAGCTCCTTCGCCAACGACTCCATGAAACCCTCGACGCCCCACTTGCTGGAGTGGTAGAGCGATGCGCCAGGGTGGGTGGCCTGGCCGCCGTAGGTCGAGATCTGGATGACACGGCCGCCGCCCTGCTCGCGCAGGTGCGGCACCGCGGCGCGGACGATCTGGATGGGGCCGACGAGGTTGGTGGCCAACTGATGCTCGATCTGGTCGTCCGTCAACTCCTCCGCCGCACCGAACAGGCCGTAGCCCGCATTGTTGACGATCACGTCGATCCGGCCGAGGTCCGCGAACGCCTTCTTGACGACGGCGCGGATCTCGGCGGTGTCGGTGACGTCCAGGTGCGCGGTCCACATCAGGTCGCCGTAGGTGGTCTTCAAGTCGTCCAGCGACGACGTGTCGCGGGCGGTCGCGGCGACGCGGTCGCCCTTCGCGAGCAGCTGCTCCGTCATCTGGCGACCGAAGCCGCTGTTCGAACCGGTGATGAACCAGGTGCGCTGAGTCATGATGCCTTCTTTGGGTTTTTGACTAACTGGTTAGCCAAATCTAAGATTGGCTAACCAGTTAGTCAAGCTGCTAGGGTCCTAGCCAGGAGGAACGATGGCTGCAGAAGAGAGTCGGGCACGCATCCTGGATGCCGCGCTGGCGGAGTTCTCCACCTTCGGGGTGGCAGGGGCCCGAGTCGATCGCATCGCGAAGGCTGCGGGCGTGAACAAGAACCTGATCTACGTCTATTTCGAGAACAAGGAGACCCTGTTCTCAACGGTGCTGGGGTCGAACCTGACGAAGGTCTACGCCGACCTCGCCTTCACCCCCGAGGATCTTCCGGGCTACGCCGAGCGCGTGTTCGACTTCGCCATGTCGAACCCGGCACTGATGCGCCTGATTGCCTGGAACGGGCTGGAAGGCGGCGCCGGCAACCCCAGCACTCGAGACGAAGCCCACGCGGCGAAAGTGGCCGGCCTCGAGGCCATCCGCTCCGAGGCGAATGGCGCGGAGTTCTCGAGTGACTTCCTCCTCACCGGCGTGATGGCGCTGGCGACAGCCTGGAGCGCCGCCGGCCCATTCGGCTCGACCCTCGGCGACAGGCAGCTCGATCATGCACTGCTCCGCAGGAGCATCGCACGAGCGGTGGAGGTCCTCGCCGCCAGCTGAAGGGCTGTCCAGCAATCCCTGTGACCTGCTGCTCCTCGCCAAGTACGGCCTGCGGGTGACAGCGACGGAAGCGCACGAGTGTCCGCTGTATGGGGCGCGGGCGGACCCACCCGCCTGACCGGGCATCGCGTGCAGCAGGTCGTGGCCTCGGACTCCCCACACCGGATTCCGAGGCCTTGCGGCTGTCTGACCGTGGGCTTTGGTCATGACCGGCGGAGAATGACCCGGTGGGAAACAGGTCGTGGACCGACGGCCGGTGCGGGAAGCAGGCTGGGGTCGTCCCAGCAGAAACTCTCCACGAGGTGAACAGTCATACGTGTGTTCGTCGCCGACGCCACCGGGTTCATCGGCAGCGCGGCCGTGAAGGAGATGGGGTGGAGGCGTACCGGGGCGATCTGAACGACGTCGACGGGCTGCGGCGGGTGCCACGGACGGCGTGATCGGGCGCTGGCTGAGCAGGGACGCCGCGGCCAACCGGGGCCCGCTCCTGCGTGGCCTACCTGCGCATGCACACCGCACGCCGCCCGGACGACCCCCGCCTGCGTGATCTCCTCACCCGCATGGAGTCCCACCCCGAGTTCCAACGCTGGTGGCACGCACGCGAAGTCGCCATCCAGGGCACGGGAAACAAGATCTTCCACCATCCGGTCGCCGGCACCCTCGTCCTGGACTGGGACACCCTGACCAGCTCCATCGCACCCGACCAGCACATCGTCATCTGGACAGCCCAGCCCGGCAGCCCCTCGGAAAAAGCACTCCATCGCCTGGCGATGGCCTCGGCCACACAGGAAACCGCCAACGAGGCCCCCACACCCCCTTGCGATTTCGGTGAACGACTCCCCTCGCGGCAAGGCTTGCGCCGTCAACAGCGGTAGTCCGGGGATGCGGTCCTACGTGTGATCCGCGGACCTCGTGGACGCTCGCATGTTTCAGCGCTCGCTCTCGTCGGTTGCGACGCCCATCCCGATCCGGGTACCCGAAATCGAATCAAACAGCGACCGGGCCGTTCCTCCTCCAGCGACGCCCTCATCCCAACTGGATTGATTGAGCGCTGGCTTCATGCCTCCTGACTCAGTGAAGGAGAACCCGGAAAATACGACGAGAGGCCGCTGATCCAAGGATCCTGCTCCCTCTGACTGATGGCGTCCATACCGTGTGCAAGGGTGCAACCAGGCTGCCATGACAGGCTCCATAGAGGTTGTTCGCACACCACATCAACGCACATTGACTCGCGGGTAGGTACTATCCGGCAGCAACCCCCGATACACGAGGAGCGGCTGTCGTGTCCAACAACAACACCATTCAGGACCGGTATGCGACGCGTCTCGCAGAGGACCTGGACAACAACGCCAACGAACAGGAAAAGGTCCGCGTGCAGTTGGCGGACCTCCAGAACCAGCTGGCTCAGCTCGAACAGGAGCGGGCGTGGCTGACCCAACTGCAGGGAACCGTGGCCGGCACGCAAAGCGCGGCTGCGCCGGAGCAACCAGCAGGTGAAGCGATCACCGGCGACAGCACCTTCGAGCCGAAGGTAACGCCTTCGGCTCAGCCGGTGCCCCGTCCGCGCGGGCGCAAGAAGCCGTCCGAGGAGCCGGCGGCCCGCAAGGCCGGGAAGAAGGCCATGGCCTCCAAGGACGGCCGGAAACCCACGTCCGCTGCCTCACGATCCGGCGCGGAGCCGACACTTCGCAGCCTGGTCGCGGACATACTGGCCGCGAGCAGCGAACCGCGTATGGTCAGCGAGTTCGTCGACACCCTGGCCAGGCAACACCCCAGCCGGGCCACGCCAAGCGCCCCTGTCGTGCGCAACGCCTTGGAGTCGCTGGTAGCCAAGGGCCTCGCCGAGCGTGCCCGCCAACAGGGCAGTGTCTTCTACAGCCCCGTCGTGTCGGCAGCGCCCGACGCCGGTAACGCGGTGGAGGCAGCAGCCCCCGAGGCCGCGGAGCCCGTCCCGGCGACGGCCTGACCTCGTGCGCCTGTGGCAGGAGGCGGTGCGTCTCCTGCCACAGGCGTAGGCGCGACCATTGCGGAACCGCTGTCGAGGAGCAGTGCACCCGGCCCCAAGGCCGTCCACATCGCCATAGAGCCCTCGATACCTGGCCCGTCAGCGGGTGTCGTTTGTGGCACCTGTGGATGAGGACCGGGATCCGCTGGCCGGCCTTCTTCCTGGTAGCCGCGGAGTTCGGTCAGATCACTGATGATGTGCGCATAGGCTGGTTGCTGGGCAGGCAAGCAGACAGACAGCAGATCCGGCAGCGCTGCTGGGCAGATGTCTGGTGAGTGGCTTGCTTCAGCGCCAGCCCGGTTCAAGACCAGCTGCCTCCCTGCCCGTCGTAGATCTCCACGCAGGCGCGGTAGGCGTTGCTCGATCCGACCATCTGGGTATAGGCGGCATAGGGGGGAGGCATCCGCCGCGTAGGTCGCTCCACCCCGGATCTGGATCTTGAACCGCCAGCTGCTGTTCGCCTTCTGGATACGTGCCCAGGCGGCGCTGCACCGCGTGGAGTTGCGTAGTTCGACCTCGGGTCCGCCACCGGCTGGGGTGATCCGGTCGATGACCTTGGCGCCGGAGCCGCATCCCTCTCCGCACGTCGCACGGATTTGATCTTGATAGCCATCCGAGCAGTCCGCTCACAACCGCGGCGCCTGCACATCACTCCTCTGCGTGAAGACTGACAGGTGCTTTCACCCTGGTGACCTAATCGAGTTCCGGGCCACCGCAAGGTGCGGGCAGCTCACCGTTCGTCGGTGGCTGCCGCGCGTGGACGCAATCCGCAAGCCGTCACCGTTTCGCGGCTTCTTCGATCTGCGGTTGCCCAGTACCGGCAGCGCGCCGCTGTGGGGCTGCCGCAGCTTTCTCACGTGGCTTTTTACTGACGGCTTCAAGATCAATTCAGCTCCCTGCTTCAGCGAGGAGCATGCGAGTGCATCAGGCGATCCCCACGGACCGACGCTACGGTGCGGCACCAAAAAGTCGCCCTCTGTAGCGGCGAGGATTACTCAGTGCCGGTTGAGCGGTCTGAGGCGATCGGTGTAGCTAGGGGCTGGTGCGGCTGCGTCGTTTGCGACGCGGGCAGGTATAGGTCGGAGGTGCTCACATGCCCAGCGGTGAGGCGCTCGCGCTCGTCGACGAGGCGGGCCAGGTGATCGAGTGGGAACGCGCAGCCGAGGAGCTGTTTGGGCGCTCTGCCACGGAAACCATCGGACGGTCCGTGACTGCTCTCATGCACGAGTTCTCCACAGACGAAGGAGGGCGGCACGGAGGCGTAGCCGAAGCGGCCACGGTCGTAGTCAAGCCCGTCATGCAGGGTACTGCTGTGGTGTGGCGAGTCCTCGCGGCAGGACATCCGTCGACAGCCCGGGATACCGCGATTTTGACGGCTGTGTTCGATCATTTGCCTGTGGCGCTGTACATCCTCGACGAGCAGTTGCGCATCGTCCGGACGAGCGCAGTCGCCGAAACAACCAGCGACACATCCACGGAAAGCTTGCCAGGCGGCACTTTCCCCGAGGTCTGGGCATTGAGGGGCGCCGAGGAGGAAACCGCTGTGGCGCGCCGTGTCCTCGAAAGCGGGGAGGCTGTGGTGAACCGGCTCGTCCGCCGGAGGCACCCTTCAGGCCCGCCTGATTACCGCATCTATGCCGTTTCGTACTTCCGCCTGGAAGACTCGTCCGGAAGCGTACAGGGGCTCGTGGCCTGCACGCTTGACGTGACTGAGCGTGAAAAAGCCAGTGAACACCGAGCCCTACTGGAGCGGGTCCGCGCGAATGTAGGACACCGCCTGAGCGTCATGGACGTCAGCTGGGAGCTGGTCGAGGCCGTGGTGCCCGCCTTCGCCGGGACCGCAGCTGTCGAGGTGGTCGCGGAGGTCGTTCGCGGACAGGACCCTCCACGGACTCCGGTCAAGAAGGTTGTTTCGCTGCATCAAGCGGCCATCCGGGGCCGGATTTCGGCGAGTGGCACAGTTCACTCACTACCTGCCGGCACTCACACTGCCCGCATCCTGTCTGACCCCCAAGCCCGCCTGATGTCTGTCGAGGAAGCGTGTGCGTGGGCGGAGCCGGAACAGGCAGACGAGATCCGGCGATCCGGTGCTCATTCTCTGATCATGGCCCCATTGATTGTTCGAGGTCAGCTACTTGGGATGGTCAGCTTCTTCCGTCACGAGGGGGAAGCACCCTTCGACGAGGGCGACCTCGACACGGCGTCCGCGATCGGCGCACATGCCTCACTGTGCATCGACAACGCCCGCCGGTACATGCGCGAGTGGATCATCGCTTCCACCATCCAGAGCAGGATCCTCCCACCACAGCCCGACACCCAGGCCACCCTGGAGGTCCGTCATCTGCACCTCCCTGGCATAGAAGGCGGCGGCGCCTGGTCAGATGCAATCGCACTCCCCAGCGCGCGCACTGCACTGATCGTCGGAGACGTGGCCGGCAAAGGCATCCCTGCGGCCATCACCATGGGGCTCTTGCGAACAGCCATCCATACCCTTACTGCTTTGGACCTACAGCCCGACGAACTGCTAGCCCGGTTGAGCGATACAACGGCGCGTCTCGTCGCCGCGCGCGCCGCCTTGCCGCCTGTCGATCCGCTACATCGCGAGCCTCTCACCGCCAGCTGTGCCATTGTGATCTACGACCCCGTAGACCTCACCTGCACCACCGCATGTGCTGGGCTTCCTGAATCTTTCGCGATCTTTCCCGACAGCACCTCAACCGGTCTCTTGGCGCAGTCTGGACCTCAGCTTGCAGCACGCGACACTGCACCCATTCCCGCTACGACCACCGCATTGCCCGTGGGAAGCACAATCGTGATGAGTACGACCGCCGAGGCATCGACGTCGGCTGGCTCACTGCGCCCACTGCTGGAATCTGCTGGTGCGGGACCGCTCGTGGCTTTGTCAGACGCGCTCGCTCAAGAGCTCGGAGATGGCCCACTTCCTGCCGAAACCGCGATGCTGCTTGCCCGTACCAAGGCACTGCCCGCGGACCAAGTCCTCACTCTTGCCTTGCCGGAGGGCCCTGACGCGGCGCCGATCGCTCGAGCGGCGGCTCGGCGGCAGCTGGAAGTATGGGACCTTGACGCGGAAATCGTCTACACCAGCGAACTCATCATCAGCGAATTCGTTGGCAACGCCATCCGCTACGGCAGTCCCCCGCTGCGACTCCGCTTGATCCTGGACCAGACCCTTACTTGTGAGGTCAGCGACGGTGCGCCAAGTTCTCCGCATGTCAGGCATGCCCGTACTCTCGATGAGACCGGGCGGGGGCTCTTCATCATCGCGAGTCTCGCCGATCGATGGGGCACCCGCTACCACGCTGACGGAAAGTCTGTCTGGGCAGAGCAGTCGGTCAATGGTGCCAGCGGGTTGCCGTCGTAAGCCAGCGTGTGCTGAGCACACTCGGCTACGGCCTCAGGCACCAGTAGAGGGCGCGACTCGCGGAAGCATCCGGCTCTCGCCTCCCGTCCCGCGCCTGAACTGCGACGTCCAGTCTTGCGAAGCCGACTCGTAGAGGCGCTTCGTCACGCGGGCCCCTGGGGATGTCCGCCACCCTCAGGCGCATGGTTGCGCTGCCAAAAGACCGGCGCGAGGATACGCAGGCAGGTCGAGCGGTAGTTGCGGGTGCCGTCACGCGCGCCGGATGATCAGCACAGCCGCGTCGTCGATGTGGTCCACCGCGACCATGGCGTCGAGGATTCGATCAGCGGTCTCCCCGGCGTGCAACCCATCGTGGGCGGCTTGCGCCGCCAGCGACGCGACTCGCTCCAGCCCGGCTTCCAGCGTCAGACTCGGGCCTTCGACCACGCCGTCGGTAACCATGATCAGCGCGGCATTCGTGTCCAGGGTGAAAGTTCCCTCACCGTAGACGGCGTCGGGTAGGACTCCGAGCACCGGGCCGCCCGGCAATTCACGGATACTGTGGCTGCCGTCGTCGCATGCGTACAGCAACGGCACATGGCCCGCGCTGGAACCGGTGACCTGTCCGTCGCAGGGGTCGATATGCAACAAGGTGCAGCTGGCAAATCGCGCCGCGTCCATCGTGATGAGCAGCTCGTTCGTGCGCGTCAGCACGGTTGCAGGGTCCGGTTCGCAGGCGGCGATGGCACGCATAGAGGCACGCACCTGTCCCATGGCTGCGGCGGCGTTCACGTCGTGCCCCTGGGCGTCACCGATCTCCAAGGCGACCGCGCCGTCGGGCACGACGAAGGCGTCGTACCAGTCTCCGCCTATATCCAGCCCGTCCCGGCTCGGTCGGTAACGGGCGGTCACTTCCAGGCCCGGGAGGTGCTTCGGCAGCGTGGGAAGCATGGTCTCTTGGAGCGCCACGGCCAACTCCACTCGAGCTTCCCGAGACCTGACGCGCCTCAGCGCCTGGCCCGCAAGGTCGGCCAGAGTGGTCATGAGGGCGCGCTCATCCGGCGACGAGTCATGCTCGCCGTCGTAGGTCACCGCCCAGCCCCCGAGCGGCTCACCGCCGACCGGGCTGAGGGAGGTGATCGAGACGGCGCAGCCGGATTCGAGCTGGTCGAAGTACGGCACCATGGCTCCGTGCGGCCAGCGGCGTAGGTACTCCTCCTGGTTGCGCATGAACTGTGGCTTGCCCGTTCGGATCGCGTAGGGCAGTGGGCTCGGATCGTCCAGCGACACGCCGTTTACGGCGGCCACCAGCATCGGTATCCCAGCATCAGAGGAGACGCGCAGACGGCCTTCGGCGACGAGCGCCAACGCAGCGCCGGTGCCCCCAAAGGTCGCGGCGAGGCGTGTCAGGAGGACCTGCTGTACCTCTCGCTCTGTGCCCGCAGTGATCAAGGCGGAGGAGAAGGCCGCTATCTCGGCAGCTCGCTGCCGCGCAGCACTCAGTGCGACCAAAGCTTTGCGTCGGCGTGCTTCCCGTTTGGTGTCGTCGCGGATCACACCGAAGACCCGCAGAGGGCCGCCATACCCCAGCTGGACTCGACGGGTCTGGCAAGCCAGAAGGTGCCAGCCATCACGCTCGGTGAAGAACCTCAACCTGATCCAGGGGGACTGGGCGGCGGTCGAACGCACGAGCCGCCGTAGAGCCGCCCGGTCATCAGGATGTACTCGCCGAACCACGCTGGACACCGATACGGAGGCTTCCGGGAACAGCATCGCCAAGGCGGGTGCGCCACCCAGCCACTCCAGCTGCTGCTCCTGGGGTGAATACATGCACACACCGAGGTTGGCGGCCTTGGCCGCCAACCGGAACGGGATCACAAGACTGCCCAGGTCGTTCCCCGCGTTCAACGAGTGCACCCACAGCAGCTTCTCGCCGTCCGCAGGATCCCTCGTCAGACGCGCCTCGACCAGGCAGACCAGCCGTGCTGCACCCGGCCCGGGGAACTCCAGCACGCGCATCACGACGGTCATCGTCGTGGCGGCGTGGGTCACGAGGCTTTCGACCGCAGTCAGCTGGCTTTCGGGCAACAGATCACCCAGGTTGCGACCCACGCACTGCTCCGCCGGCCTGTCCAGTACCTTTGCCATGGCCGCGTTGAGGCTGTGGATGGCACCGTCCAAGGTCAAGAGAGCCGAGGGGGTAGCCCTTCGGAGGAGATGGTCCGAGGCGTCCATCGGTGGCTCCCTGACACTCAGCGAAACCGCTTCTTCAACCATTTTCGCGCGTTTTGCTCCATGATCTCAGCAAACGGATTCCCCGCCCGCGAATGTCGCGTAGCGACGTCAGGGAAAGACCTGCCGAGAGCGCGGCGTTACCGTGCCGTTTTCGGCGGGAGGTCGCGGCCGACAAGCTCATCAAAGTGGCCGAGCACCTGGTCGGGTGGCAGATCGAACGGCGAGACGTTTCTGGTCCGCGGTATGCAGCCGGCCACCGTCGCGGCAGTCCTCGGGATGCGGTCTCAGGATCGGATGGCGCTCGTCCGCGGATGCGCTCAATTGAGCACGACCATCTTGCCGTCCGCCCGTCCGGCCGACACCCTGGGGAAGGCGGCCGTGGCGTCCCGCCACGGCGGCGGTTCCAGCTCACGTCGATGAGTAACTGGACGCCCACAGTCCGGGATGGTCTGAGCGAGAGCGCGGTGGTCATCGTGGACTCGGTCGCTCTCGCCGCAGCAGACCAGCAGAAGGTCGTCGGGCACGCGCAGCCCGTAGTGGCGGGGGGCGGCGAGCAGGTCGGTGCCGTTGCATTCGAAGAGGCCGCCCTCACTGATGGGTGCAACCTGCCAGTACGCGGTCTACGACCTCACCACCCGCCGGTGCACCATGACACGGGCCGGGCACCCGAACCTGCGATGATCGACCCGCACGGCCAGGTGACCTTCTCCGACCTTAAGCCGACGACTGCGCCCCCTTCCACCACCCATCGCAGATCGTAGGACGCTCGGTAGGAGGGCGGCCAGAAGGAGCAGAAGCGGCCATTGTTGTCGACGGACCAGGTGCCTTCCGTCTGGCGACCCGCCTCGAAGTAGGAGGTGCTTCCGTCGGGTCGGAAGGTCTGGGTCGTGCCATCGCCGTAAGCCAGGCGGCCCGCGGTGACAGCGGTGGGGATCTGGTCAGACGGCACGATCGTGCCGTCTTCCGGGTCCAGGCTGTCGATGTTGCTGTTCACTGTGCCGTCCTTCTTCCGGGCCCGACGGTGCCGTTGCTCGTGCGGTCCAGGGGTGTCTTGAGTCTTCTGGTTCAGTGCGGCGGAAGACGACCCCATTGGAGGGGATCGTCTTGGCCAGCTCCGCTCCGAGGGGGTGACTCGACCGCTTGGGCGCTGCAGCACGTGAGCGCTTTCCGTATGGCTGTATACGGCATTGGCTGGGGCCTGCTGGCCCGAGCCGCAAGGCGCGGCGCGCCGTGGCGTTCGGCCTCCGAGGCCCCGTCCTGGTTGCCGCTCATCGGCTCTAGGCGGCGTCCTCTTCCGTCGTTTCGAAGACGCTCAGGTACTGGCCGTAGCCCTCCTGCTCCAGAACCTCCAGGGGGATGAAGCGCAGCGAGGCGGAGTTGATGCAGTACCGCAGCCCTCCGCGGTCGCGGGGCCCGTCCGGGAACAGGTGCCCGAGGTGGCTGTCGCCTTCAGCCGACCGTACTTCGACACGGACCATGCCGTGGCTGGTGTCGGGCTTCTCGACGACGTGGCCTGACTTCAGAGGCACTGTGAAGCTGGGCCAGCCGGTCCCGCTGTCGTACTTGTCGACCGAGGCGAAGAGGGGCTCCCCGGACACGATGTCCACATAGATACCAGGTGCCCTGTTGTCCCAGTAGGCGTTGGAGAACGGGGGCTCCGTCCCGCCTCGCTGGGTCACACGGTATTGCAGGTCGGTGAGCTGTGAGATGCGCTGTGGGCTCTTGCTGTACTCCGGCATGCCTACCTCCCAGACGGTGCTGGAGTGTCTCGTCTGCCCTATTTGCGTCATGCATCACCCGGACTCTTACCGTCTCGCAGCTTCTGACCACCACGTCAACGGTCTGTCTGCGCCACCGCAACCTGGTCCGTGACGAGAGCGGGCGGATGTGGGTGATCGATGCGTGGGTGCCGCTCACGCGGCGGACCGGGGACCATGATCCCGGCCCCGGCCCCGGTCCGGGAGCGGATGGCGATCGCCACCGCAGAGGACCACAATTGCACCTACTGCCTGTCCGCCCACACCTGCATAGGGGCGGGTGTCACCACGGGCGGCGCAAGGGAACTGCCCGCCACGCGGTCCGCCGACCAGCGCCGCCACGCTGCTGTTTCTGGCCCGCATATTGCCCGCGGCCGCATCGGCGAGACACAGCCCAAAGCCGCCCGGGCCATGGGCGTCACCGGCGCCGAGATCGCCGACCTCGTAGGCAATCCCGCGTTGAACATCCTCACCGACTACCGCCCTTTCCTCGCCGACACCAAGACCGAATGGCCGCTCGTCCCCCCGCATGCCGCCGCTTGACCGACGTCCCCGCCAGGCGCGACCGACCGGGCCCGCCGGGCAGTGTCACCACGTCCTCGACCGTCATCAGACACTCCTAGGAATGCGAGGAACAACATGAGCGAATCGCGCGAAACCCAAGCAGGCGTGCGTTACGACGTGGTCGTACTGGGTGCCGGCCCGGCCGGTGCCAACGTCGCCGACCGCGCCCGTGCCGCCGGTCTCTCCGTAGCGGTCGTGGAACGGGAACTGGTCGGCGGTGACTGCGCGTACTGGGCGTGCGTGCCCAGCAAGGCGCTGCTGCGGCCGGTCATCGCGCTCGCCGACGCCCGTCGCGTGGACGGTGCCCGGCAGGCCGTCACCGGTCGGGTCGACGCCGATGGCGTCTTCGCCCGTCGCGACCGCTCCGTCCACGACTGGGACGACACCAGACAGGCGCTGTTCCTGAAGTCCATCGGAGCCGACCTCTTCCGTGGCCACGGCCGTCTCGATGGGCCCCGACGGGTGAGCGTCACCCGTGACGACGGCGTCCGGAAGACCCTCATGGCACGGCACGCGGTGGCCATCGCCACCGGTAGCCGGCCGGCGTTGCCCGACATCCTGGGCATCGCCGAGGCCCGTCCCTGGACGAGCCGGCAGGGCACCGAAGCCGGCAGCGTCCCCACTCGCCTCGCCGTCATCGGCGGCGGCGGAGTCGGCATCGAGATGGCCACTCTCTGGCAGGGCCTCGGTTCCCAGGTCACGCTGCTCGTCCGGCGCCGCTTGATCCCCCGCATGGAACCCTTCGCCGGCGAACTGGTGGCTCAGGGATTGAGAGAGGCGGGGGCGGACGTGCGAATAGGTGTCCAGGTCACCGCCCTGCGCCGCCAGGACCCGCAGGGGCCGGTCACCCTCACCCTCGACGACGGCGGCCGGCTGGAGGTTGACGAGGTCTTGTGCGCCACCGGCCGCACGCCCGCCACCGACGATATCGGCCTGGACACGGTCGGCCTCACCCCCGGTTCCTGGCTCGATGTGGACACCACCTGTCTGGTGCAGGGCGTCGACGGCGACTGGCTGTACGCCCTTGGCGACGTCAACCATCGTGCGCTGCTCACCCATCAGGGCAAATACCAAGCCCGGACTGCCGGCGACGCGATCGGTGCCCGCGCCGCAGGTCGCCCGCTGGACGACACGCCCTGGGGCGACCACGCCACCACCGCCGACCAGCACGCCGTACCCCAGGTGTTCTTCAGCGACCCCGAGGCGGCCGCGGTGGGCCTGAGCGCCGAGCAGGCGGAACGCTCCGGGTACCGCATCACGACCGTCGACCTCGACTTCAACGTCGCCCAAGGCGCCAAGCTCTACGCCGATGGCTACCAGGGCCACGCCAGGCTGGTCGTCGACCTCGACCGGGAAGTCCTCCTCGGAGCGACCTTTGTCGGCCCCGGCGTCAGCGAGCTCCTGCACTCGGCAACCGTCGCGGTCGCCGGG
>NZ_FZOF01000024.1 GCF_900188405.1 Actinacidiphila glaucinigra
TTCGTCCTGAGCCAGGATCAAACTCTCCGTGAATGTCTTCACGAGAGCGGCACCATCGGGAGGAATAATCCCGACGTGCCCAGCGTCCTCGCTGTGTATTTCTTCAAAGGAACCTCGACCATCCGAACGGATGGACGGGGTATCAACATATCTGGCGTTGACTTTTGGCACGCTGTTGAGTTCTCAAGGAACGGAAGCTTCCTTCGAGACCGTTTCACCGGCCCCTCCGGGCTTTCCCTTCGTTGTCTCCAACCTTACCAGATCCGTTTCGCGTTTCCGCTCTTCGTTTCCGGCCCCCTGCTGGAGCGGGGTTTTTGTTTCGCGCCTTCCGGCGTGCCCACTACGTTAGCGGATTTCCCCGGCGGTTCATAATCGAGCCTTTCGGTTCGGATTTCGGCATGCCGAAATCGTCCCCGAGGGGAGATCGTGCGGTAGTGGTTTGCCGCCGGGCGGCTTGAGTGGCCGCCGTTGGAAAGGTGACCCCGTCCGAGGCAGCTAGAGAACACTACACCACGCCCCACGGTGCTTCAAACCTGTGGCCGTCAACAGGTTTGCGCGTTACCTTCGAGCCATGACCGAGCATGCGCACTCGTACCTGTGGTGGGCCGCCTGACGGCGGCCGACCCCCAGCGCATGCATCCAACGGCCGCCGCTTCGGCGGCCGTAGGTGTTTCTGCTCCGGCCGGCCGATCGCGGCGGTCCCACAGCCGGAAGGAACACCGATGACGAGGGTCTTCAGCGGGATCAAGCCGACGGGGCACCTGACCCTGGGCAACTACCTGGGCGCCGTGCGGCAGTGGGCGGCTGTGGACCAGCACCGGGCCGAGTCGCTCTTCTGCGTCGTCGACCTGCACGCGCTCACCGTCGAGCACGATCCGGCCCGCGTACGGCGGCTGAGCCGGCAGGCGGCGACGCTCCTGCTGGCGGCAGGCCTCGACCCGCGGGTCTGCACGCTCTTCGTGCAGAGCCATGTGGACGAGCACACCCGGCTGGCGTACCTCCTCGAGTGCACCGCCGCGGACGGCGAGATGCGGCGCATGGTGCAGTACAAGGAGAAGGCGGCCAGGGAGCAGCGGCGGGGCGGCAGTGTGCGGCTGTCCCTGCTGACGTATCCCGTGCTGATGGCGGCGGACATCCTGGCGTACGGGGCGGACGAGGTGCCCGTCGGCGACGACCAGGCGCAGCACGTGGAGCTGACCCGGGATCTGGCCGTGCGGTTCAACCACCGCTACGGACCCGTGTTCACCGTCCCCCGGGCGGTGCTGCCGCAGGTGGCGGCGCGGGTGATGAACCTGCAGGACCCGGGGTCGAAGATGGGGAAGTCCGAGGACACCGGTCCCGGGATCGTCTATCTGCTCGACGAGCCGGAGGTCGTCCGCAGGAAGGTGCTGCGGGCGGTGACGGACAGCGGGCAGGACGTGGCGTACGACCCGCAGGAGCGGCCCGGGGTGGCGAACCTGCTGGAGATCCTGGCGGCGTGCACCGGCCGGGCGCCGCAGGACCTCGCGGCGGGGTACGACTCGTACGGCGCCCTGAAGAAGGACACCGCCGAGGCCGTGGTGGAGGAGCTTCGGCCGTTGCGGGAGCGGCACGCGGAGCTGGTGGCCGACCCCGGGTACGTGGACGGGGTGCTCAGGGAGGGTGCGGAGCGGGCACGGGCCCTGGCCCGGCCGACGGTGGACGCCGCCTACCGGGCGATCGGGCTGCTGCCGCCGGGCTGAGGACGTGCGGACGGCGGCGGGGGCCCGCCGGCCCCGGCCGGGGGGCGGTCAGCCGTTGCCGGAGGCCAGCTCGCGGCTGCGGTCGCGGGCGGCCTCCAGGGCGGCGATCAAAGCGTGGCGCACGCCGTGCTTCTCCAGTTCCCGGATGGCGTTGATCGTGGTGCCGGCGGGTGAGGTGACGGCCTCGCGGAGCTTGACGGGGTGCTCGCCGCTGTCGCGCAGCATCACGGCGGCGCCGATCGCGGACTGCACGATCAGGTCGTGGGCCTGGGCGCGCGGGAGCCCGAGGAGGATGCCGGCGTCGGTCATGGCCTCGACCAGGTAGTAGAAGTACGCGGGTCCGGAGCCGGACAGGGCGGTGGCGGCGTCCTGCTGGTACTCGGGGATGCGCAGGGTCTTGCCGACCGGCTGGAAGATCTCCTCGGCGCGCAGCAGGTGCTCCTCGGCGGCGTGGCTGCCGGCGGAGATGACGGACATGCCCTCGTCGACCAGGACCGGGGTGTTGGGCATGACGCGGACGACCGCGATGCCGTCCGCGAGGCGCTCCTCGAAGAACGAGGTCGGCACGCCGGCCGCGGCGCTGATGATCAGGCGGTCGGCGGCGACGTGCGGGGCGAGTTCCTCCAGGAGGGCGGACATGTCCTGGGGCTTGACGGCGAGGATGAGGGTGTCGGCGGTCTTGGCCGCCTCCTCGTTGGAGACCGATTCGACGCCGTGGCGGACGTGCAGCTCCTGGGCGCGGGCCGGGCGGCGCGCGGTCACCAGCAGGTTCTCCGGCTTCCAGCCGGCACGGAGCATGCCCGACAGGAGGGCCTCACCGATCTTGCCGGTGCCGAGCACCGCGACTTTCTGCGTCATGCGGCCATCCTCGCACCGTGGGCGGCCCGGAGGCCGTGCCGTCCACGGTGCGGTCACCCGCGGGGATCAGGCCGTACGGCGGCGGAGCGTGGCCGCGCCGAGGGCGAGGGCGAGGGCGGCGCTGCCGGCGACGACCGCGAGGTCGCGGACGAAGTCGCCGGTGACGCCGGTGTGGGTGAGCACCTGCTGCATGCCGTCGACGGCGTACGACATGGGCAGGACGTTGGAGACGGCCTCCAGCACGGGCTGCATCCGGTCGCGCGGCATGAGCAGTCCGCAGAGCAGGATCTGCGGGAGCAGCACGGCGGGCATGAACTGCACGGCCTGGAACTCGCTGGCGGCGAAGGCGCTGACGAAGAGCCCGAGGGCGGTGCCGAGGAAGGCGTCGGCGAGGGCGACCAGGAGCAGCAGCCAGGCGGAGCCGGTGACGTCGAGGCCGAGCGCGAGGACGGCGAGCCCGGTGGCGAGGGCGGCCTGGACGACGGCGACGGCGCCGAAGGCGAGGGCGTACCCGGCGAGCAGGTCGCCCTTGCCGAGCGGCATGGACAGCAGGCGTTCCAGGGTGCCGGAGGTGCGTTCGCGCAGGGTCGCGATCGAGGTGACCAGGAACATCGTGATGAGCGGGAAGATGCCCAGCAGCGAGGCGCCGACGGTGTCGAAGGTGCGCGGGCTGGCGTCGTACACCCAGCACAGCAGGGTCAGCAGGACGCAGGGCACGACGACCATCAGGGCGATGGTGCGCGGGTCGTGACGCAGTTGCAGCAGTACGCGGCGGGCGGTGGCGAGGGTGCGGCGCGTGCTCATCGGACGTTCTCCTCGGCCTGGTGGGGGAACTTTCCGGCGGCCTCGTCGACGAGGCGGAGGAAGGCGTCCTCGACGGTGGGGGCGCCGGTGCGCGCGCGGAGCGCGTCGGGGGCGCCCTGGGCGAGGATGCGGCCCTCGCGCATCAGCAGCAGCCGGTGGCAGCGCTCGGCCTCGTCCATGACGTGGCTGGAGACGAGGAGGGTGGCGCCCCGTTCGGCGGCGAGGCGGTGGAAGAGCTCCCACAGGTCGCGGCGCAGGACGGGGTCGAGGCCCACGGTGGGTTCGTCGAGCACGAGCAGTTCGGGGGTGCCGAGCAGCGCCACGGCGAGGGAGACCCGGTTGAGCTGCCCCCCGGAGAGGTTGCCGGCGAGGGCGGTGGCGTGGGAGGTCAGGTCGACGTCGGCGATGGCACGTTCGACGTGGCCGGGGGCGTCGCCGCCGAGGACGGCGGCGAAGTACGCGAGGTTCTGGCGGACGGTCAGGTCGAGGTAGACGGAGGCGGCCTGGGTCACGTAGCCGATGCGGGGGCGCAGGTCGCGGTGGCCGGCGGGCAGGCCGAGGACGTCGAGGGTGCCGGTGACGGCCGCCTGGGTGCCGACGACGGCGCGCATCAGGGTCGACTTGCCGCAGCCGCTGGGGCCGAGCAGGCCGGTGATCTCGCCCCGGGGGACGGTGAACTGCAGGGCGTCCAGGACGGTGCGGCCACCGCGGACGACGGTGAGCCCGGAGGCGTGCACGGCGGATCCGGGGCCCGGTTCCCGAGGCTCCTCGGCTTTATTCATCATGCGGTGAATAATGCTCCGGGACCTGTCGGGACGTCAAGAAGCGGCAGATGTATCCGTTTGGGTGACGGATCATTTACGCTCCGTTTACTTAAAGAGCTTGCAAAATGGAGTGGCTGTCTGCGCAAAATGAAGGGCGGCTACGCATCCGAACGGGGGCACCTGTGGTATCGGCCAAGGGAGTTGCGCGTGCTGTCGCCGTCATGGCGGCACTGCTGCTCTCCCTGTTCGCGGCGATAGGCTGCGCCGCCGCCGAGCCCGTTCCCGCCTCCGGCCGCGGCACGGGCACGACGGTGGCGCGCGCGGAGCCCGATACCCGCAACTGCCTCGCACGGAGGCAGGGGAGCAACGGCATACGCCTGGTGCTGCCCGGGACGGTGAGCGTCCCGGCCCCGGCATCCGCACCGCGGGGCGGCACCGGAACCGACGAGACGGTTCCGGTGGACGACGCCCAGGTGTCCGCCGCCGTGACGGCGCCGCGGACCGCCCGGCAGGCGGTACCCCTCTCCAGATCCGGAGAACTACCGGTCGCCCACGGCGCGTTCCGCTGCTGAGGCACGGCCTGCCGCCTGCTCCTCCCTCCTGACCGCGGTCGTCGCCCGCGGCCCGGGCCCTACCCCGGCCCGGGTCCTCGCCGGCACCCGCGCGTCCACGTGCACGCACATGCACTCGTACGCGGCGCCCGCGATCCGGGAGACCGACCCCCCACACCGCTCGACCACGTACGCCCCCGCCCACGCCGGCGCCGGGGCGCAATGGAGGACACCCGCGTGAAGACCTTCATCCCCCCATGGACCACCCCCTGTTCCGCCCTCCCCCCACCAGCCGTCGGGCCCATCCGGCCCGTCCGCGGCTCCCTCACCCCCGCCCCCACCCGGTGAGCGGCCTCATCCGCGCCGCGTCGCGACTGCCCCGTCCGCAGTCGCTGCGCGCCGACGTCACCGCCTCCCTCGTCGTCTTCCTCGTCGCCCTGCCGCTGTGCGTGGGCGTGGCCGTCGCCTCCGGGGCGCCGGCCGAACTCGGACTGGTCACCGGCATCGTCGGCGGCATCGTGACCGGCATACTCCCCGGCAGCAGCCTCCAGGTGTCCGGCCCGGCCGCCGGGCTGACCGTCCTGGTCTACGAGGCCGTCCAGGAGTTCGGGCTGCCCTCGCTGGGCGTGCTCGTGCTCTGCGCCGGCGGGCTGCAGCTCGCCATGGGCGTGCTCCGGCTCGGCCGCTGGTTCCGGGCCATCTCCGTCGCCGTCGTCCAGGGCATGCTGGCCGGCATCGGCCTGGTGCTGATCGCCGGACAGGTCTACGCCCTGACCGACACCGCGGCACCGGCAGGCGGCCCGGCGAAGATCGCCGGATTACCCGGACTGGTCGCGGGCACCGTCGTCTCCCCCACGGCGCTCACCGCGCTCGCCGTCGGCGGCGGCACCATCGCGGTGCTCGTCCTGTGGCCCCGCATCCCGCGCGCGGCGCGGCTGCTGCCGGGACAGCTGGCCGCGGTCGGGCTGGCCACCGGCGCGGCCGTGCTGTTCGACCTTCCCGTCGAGCGCGTGGAGGTGGCGGGGCTGCTCGACGTCGTCCAGCCGCCGGGCGCCGAGCAGTTCGCGGGGCTGGCAAGCCTGTCCATGATCGGCACTGTGCTGGCCTTCACCCTGATCGCCTCCGCCGAGAGCCTGTTCAGCGCCGCCGCGGTGGACCGGCTGCACGACGGGCCGCGCACGGAATACGACAAGGAACTCATCGCGCAGGGCGCCGGCAACGCCGTCTGCGGAGCGCTCGGCGCCCTGCCGATGACCGCGGTCATCGTGCGCAGCGCCGCCAACGTGCAGGCCGGTGCCCGTACGAAGGCGGCACGTGTGCTGCACGGCGTGTGGCTTCTGCTGTTCGCCGCGCTGCTCCCCGGCGCGCTCGGGGTGATCCCGGTGGCCACGCTGGCGGGCGTGCTGGTGCACGCCGGCTGGAAGCTCGTACCGGTGAAGGAGATCGTGCCGCTGTGGCGCGAGCACCGGGGCGAGGCCGTCGTCCTGATCGTGACGGCGACGGGCATCGTGGTCACCAACATGTTCGAGGGCGTGCTCATCGGGCTGCTGACGGCCGTGGTCAAGGCGGCCTGGGAGACCTCGCAGACCCATGTGGAGATCCACGACAAGGGCGAGGGGCCGATCGTCGTCCGCGTCCTGGGCAACGCCACCTTCCTGCGGCTGCCCAAGCTGCTGGAACAGCTGGAGGCGCTGCCCCGCGACCGCCCGATGGAACTGGACCTGCGCCGGCTGCGGCACCTCGACCACGCCTGCGGCATGGCCCTGCTCGGCTGGGCCGAGCGGCACAACGAGGAAGGGGTGACGCCGGTCCGGGTGCAGGGCGCACCGGTGTGACGGGGCGGCCCGGGACCGGGCGCGAGGGGGCGCCGCCCCTGACGCACGGTTCCGGGCCGTCTCAGGGTCATCCCCTATGGCTTCGGGGACGAAGCGGAGTGACCGTGGCCGTATGAGGCGTTCTACCGATGGATCCCGGGACGTGACCGGAGCCGAGAAGCGGCAGCTCGCGGTGGCCTCGGCCACCCTCGGCCCCTGGCGCCCGGCGGCGGCCGTCGGCGCGATCGGCGGCGGGGTGTCCCTCGCCGCGTCCGCCCTGAGCGGCGACTTCGGGCTCGGCGTCGTCGCGGGCGCCGTGTCCGTCGCGCTGATGCTCTTCTTCCTCGTCGGCGGCGCGGGCGCGGTGACCGGCCGCGGCCCGCGCGCCGACCGCCGCATACGTCGCTGGGCGGCCGCCCACCCCTGGCGCGTCGCGCTGGTGCCGGCCGCGATGCTGCTCGTCACCGACGTCGTGATGCGCCAGATCCTGACCTCGGAGGGCTTCTTCGGCAGCCTCTGGGACGGCCTGTGGCGAGGCGTACTCGTCGCGGGCGTGGTCGGCGTCGTCGGTGCGGTGGCGGGGAAGCGGCGGTCCGGCTAGCGCCCGTCGGGCCTTTTCACCGCCACCGTCAGGTCGACCTTGTACGGCTCGGCCACCTGCCCGTCCGGGAAGAGCGCGAGCAGCGCGCGCCGCTCGTCGCTGAGGATGCGGCGGGCGGCCCCCGGGGCGAGCACGGCGAAGTAGGAACGGCTGCCCAGCATCGTGAGGTGCGTGTCCAGCGGGACGGTGCGCGACCAGCGCAGGACGCGGGTCTCCGTGCGCATCCCCAGACGGGAGCCGAGCGAGCGGAGGATGTCCTGCGCCGTGCCCGTCAGGCCGTTCTCGTGGTAGCGGGGCACCGCCCGGGCCAGCCGCTCCTCCTGGTCGCGCACCCAGGCGACCCCGGTGTCCGGCACGTTCCACCACAGCGCGAGCGCGCCGCCCGGGCGCAGCACCCGCGCCGCCTCGGGGGAGGACTTCGCCGGGTCCGTCCAGTGCCAGGCCTGGGCGTACGTCACGAAGTCCGCCACCCCGGACGCGAACGGCAGCGCGTCCCCGTCCGCGCGCACCAGCGGCACGTCCGGCTGCCCCGCCCGCAGTTGCGCCGCCATCCCCGACCCGGGCTCCACGGCCGTCACGTGCGCCCCGCGCGCCCGCATCAGCGCGGTGGCGATCCCCGTCCCGGCCCCCACGTCCAGGACGGTGGCCCCGGCGAAGGGACGGCCGCCGATCTCCTCGACGGCGTCGAACAGCTCCCCGGGGTAACCGGGGCGGGCCGCGGCGTACTGCGCGGCAACGGTGTCGAACGACCGGGCGAGCACGCGGTGGGCCGGCTGTGTGGTCATGGGGGTTGTCCTTCCCCGTGGGACACGGGCGCGACCCACCGTGCGGGCTCGGTCAGGTGCAGCGGGGGGCGACGTAACCGTCGCTGCCGGTCAGGATGTTGACGTCGGCCACGTACTGGTCCGGGCCGATCCGGTCCCAGATGTTCGACGTGCCGTAGTAGCCGCTCACCGTCTCACCCGGCGTCTGGCAGAAGATCGGCATCTTCTGGTCGTAGGGCAGGGTCCTCAGGAGCTGGAAACTCGTGCCGGGGCCGCTGCGCACGTTGACGCGCACCCCGGGGGCTGACGGGTAGTACACGAGGCTGGGTGCCGCCACGGCTTCGGCGGCGCCTCCCAGGACGAGGAAGACCGCCCCGGCCATCGCGGCCGCACCGGTCACGAGCGCTGCACGCCCGTTCTTGCTCAACACGTTCCTCCCGCAGTACCGATCCAGGACATCGCGGCGAGACGCCGCCGCGTCAGCTGCAGCGCGACGTGACATACCCGTCGCGGCCGGTGTGCACGTAGGTGTCGGAGACGTACTGGTTGGTGCCGATGCAGTCCCAGATGTTCGAGGTGCCGTAGTAGCCGCTCTCCGTCGTACCGGGGGTCTGGCAGAAGAGGGGCACCTTGGCGTCATAAGGGAGGACCTTGACGATGTGATAGTTGCTGCCGGGCCCGGAGCGGACATTGAGACGCACGTCCGGCGCGACCGAGTAGTAGATGAGATCGCTCGACGCCGAAGCCGGGGCCGCCGCGGCATCGCCGGCGCCGCCAAGCATCGGGAGCGCCGCCCCGGTCAGCACGGCCACGCCGGAGGCGAGTACCGCGCGCCTGCTCTTGTCCTTGTTCTCGCTCAACGCATTCCTCCGATGGACGGACCACTTGTGGACGCACACGCCGAGGGCCCCCTGGCAAGCCACGGAGCCCGGCGGTGCATGGTGCATGAGGTGCGAGGAGGCGTGACCGTTCCCGGCCCGCGATCCTGTGTCAGACGCAGCGTCCGGCGACGTACCCGTCGCTGCCGGTGTGCACGTACGCGTCGGAGACGTACTGGTTGGGACCGATCCGGTCCCAGATGTTCGAGGTGCCGTAGTAGCCGCTCACCCTCGTACCCGGCGTCTGGCAGAAGATCGGCACCTTCTGGTCGTACGGCAGGATTTTGACGATCTGGTAGCTGGTGCCCGGACCGCTACGGACGTTGAGCCGCGTATCGGGCGCAACGGAGTAGTACACCAAGGAAACGTCGGCGGCGGCCACGGCCTTCTCGTTCTGCTCGGCCGCCGGTTCGTCAAGGCTCTTCTCGGCCACTGGTTCTCCCCCGTGAAGATTCACGCTCTGTCAAGTGCAGGCTAGCAATTCGAGCCGTCGTCGTTACGAGGATCCACTAGGCTCACCGAGTTGCGGCTGTGGACGAACACACGGGGGTGGGCCATGCCGCCAGTGCGGAGAACCGGGACCGACCCGGAAGCGGAACATCCGGAATACGCGGGGCAGTACCGGCTCGAGGGCCGGCTCGGCTCCGGCGGCATGGGCGTGGTCCACCTGTCGCGCTCCACCTCGGGCATGCGCCTGGCCGTGAAGGTCGTCCATGAGGAGTTCGCGAAGGACGCCGAGTTCAGGGCGCGTTTCCGGCAGGAGGTCGCCGCCGCCCGCCTCGTGAGCGGGGCCTTCACCGCGCCCGTCGTCGACGCCGATCCCGAGGCCGAGCGGCCGTGGATGGCCACGCTGTACATACCCGGGCCGACACTGGCAGCTTTCGTGAAGCGGAACGGTCCGGTGGCACCGGCCCAGGTGCGCTATCTGATGGCGGGCCTCGCCGAGGCCTTGCGCGATATTCACCGAGCGGGCGTCGTCCACCGGGATCTCAAGCCGAGCAACGTGCTGCTGGCCGCGGACGGTCCGAAAGTGATCGACTTCGGCATCTCCCGCCCCTCGGACAGCGAACTGCGCACCGAGACGGGCAAGCTCATCGGGACCCCTCCGTTCATGGCTCCCGAACAGTTCCGGCGACCCCGGTCGGTGGGCCCGGCAGCCGATGTCTTCGCGATGGCGAGCGTCCTGGTGCACGCCGCCACCGGGCGAAGCCCCTTCGACTCCGACAGCCCGTACATCGTGGCCTACCAGGTGGTCCACGACGAGCCCGAATTGACGGGCATACCCGCGGATCTGCTCCCGCTCATCCGGCGTTGCCTCGCCAAGGACCCCGATGACCGGCCCACACCGGACGCGTTGATGACCGAGCTCAGGACGATCTCGGCCTCCTACGACACACAGACCTTCAGTGCCTTCGACGTCGAAAGGCTCGACACCGAAGGTCTCATCCCCGCGCAGCGCCGGGCCGCCTCCGAGGAATCACGGAGCGCCGGGGAATCCCCGTCCCGTAGGAACTCGGGCAGCGGTGGGCGCGGCATGAGCCGGATCGCCGCGGTGGCGGCGACGTCGGCGCTGCTGATCGCCGGAGGCGTCACCGCGATCCAGGTTTACGGCGGCCCCTTCGGCGATGCCCGTCACACGGCAAGCACCGCTTCCTCCGTGGGATTTCAGCCCTGGTCCACTTCCCTGCTCGGCGGTACGACGGAGAACGCGCTGGCAGGCTGCACGTATGCGACGCACTTCCTGTTCTGCTCCCAGCGGGGCGTGAACGCGGCGAAGGTCGACCCGCGCAACGGACTCCTGCAGTGGTCCGTCCACGGCGATGCCGGCGTGGACGACGTACGGAAGTCGTCCCACCCTCCCGTTCTCGACCACGGGGTCCTGCGCGTGGTCACCCGCGGTGGGAAGCGTCTCGAAGGTCTGGACCCGGCCGACGGCAAGTCGATCTGGGCACTCGACATCTCCGCCGCCTACGGTGCCTTCTACGATGCCGCCGATTCGGTGCTGCTCGTGGGGCGCGACGGTTCGGTGACCGCCGTCGACGGCCGGACCGGCACAGAGCGGTGGCACAAGAAACTGCATGGTCATTCGCTGCCGGTCTTCACGACGCTCCAGGGCTCCGCAACCGCTTATGCCACCGAGGTCTCGGATGACGGCAAGCACACCTTGGTGAGCTCGGTGGACCCGGCTGACGGAAAGCTGTCGGGGCAGCACCGCCTCGACGGGGACCTCGACGTCGTCGGGGCTTCCGCTTCCGGTGTCTACCTCGCCTCCTCCGACGCGTACTCCCGTACCGACGCCATTCTCCGACTGGACCTGCGCGACGGCACGACCAGGCGTTTCCCCCTCGCCAAACCGCTGGACGCCGCACAGGCGGTGGTCCGCGATGACGTGGTGTACGTACTGGGGTACGGCGGCACGCTGCTGGCCGTCGACACCGGTGGTTCGGGCGGGTCCAAGGCGCGGGCCCGGTCCTGGCGACTGGAGACCTCGGTCAGCGACGGCTCCCGGCCCGTCGTCGTGGGAGACCGTCTGTACCTCTCCTCCAGCGACGGACGGTTGCTCGCCGTCGACACCGAGCGGGGCGTGTTCCTCGGGCAGACGAAACCCCGCCTGGGCGACGGTCCCGGCAACACCGAGTCCCCGCCCTCCCCCCTCGTGGCCGACGGGAAGGTGTTCGCGACCGCGCCCGACGGCAGCGTGTTCGCCGTGGACGCAGAGGACCCCTCTCGCTGGTGATCACGGGGATCGGCGGAAGGGGTCCCTGGGGACGGCGGCGGGTCCGGATGTGCCGGGGTCAGCGCTCGAGCTTGGAGACGTCGCGGACGGCGCCCTTGTCGGCGCTGGTGGCCATCGCGGCGTAGGCCTTGAGGGCCAGGGAGACCTTGCGGTCGCGGGCCTTGGGGGCGTACGCGCCGCCGAGGGCGGTACGGCGGGCGGCCAGTTCCTCCTCGGGGACGAGGAGTTCGATGCTGCGGCCGGGGATGTCGATGCGGATGCGGTCGCCGTCCTCGACGAGGGCGATCGTGCCGCCGGAGGCCGCCTCGGGGGAGGCGTGGCCGATGGAGAGTCCGGAGGTGCCTCCGGAGAAGCGGCCGTCGGTGATCAGGGCACACGACTTGCCGAGGCCGCGGCCCTTGAGGAAGGAGGTGGGGTAGAGCATCTCCTGCATGCCGGGGCCGCCCTTGGGGCCCTCGTAGCGGATGACGACGACGTCGCCCTCCGTGATCTCCTTGCGGAGGATCTTGTCGACGGCCTCCTCCTGGGACTCGCAGACCACGGCCGGGCCCTCGAAGGTCCAGATGGACTCGTCCACGCCCGCGGTCTTCACCACGCAGCCGTCGACGGCGAGGTTGCCGTGCAGCACCGCCAGGCCGCCGTCCTTGGAGTAGGCGTGCTCGACGGAGCGGATGCAGCCCTCCGCGGCGTCGGTGTCCAGGGCCTCCCAGCGCTCGGACTGGGAGAAGGCCTCCGCGGAGCGGACGCAGCCGGGGGCGGCGTGCCACAGTTCCTCGGCCTCGGCGGAGGGGGAGCCGCCGCGGACGTCCCAGGTCTTGAGCCAGTCGGCGAGGGAGGGGGAGTGGACCGCGTGGACGTCCTCGTTGAGCAGGCCGCCGCGGTGGAGCTCGCCCAGCAGGGCGGGGATGCCGCCGGCGCGGTGCACGTCCTCCATGTAGTACGTACGGCTCTTCGCGACGTTGGGCGCGACCTTGGCGAGGCACGGCACCCGGCGCGAGACGGCGTCGATGTCGGTCAGGCCGAAGGGGACGCCGGCCTCCTGGGCCGCGGCGAGCAGGTGGAGGATCGTGTTGGTGGAGCCGCCCATGGCGATGTCGAGGGCCATCGCGTTCTCGAAGGCGTCGAAAGTGGCGATGGAGCGCGGCAGCACCGACTCGTCGTCCTGCTCGTAGTAGCGCCGGGTGAGGTCGACGACGGTGCGGCCGGCGTCCTCGTACAGCGCTTTGCGGGCCGTGTGGGTGGCCAGGACCGAGCCGTTGCCGGGCAGCGACAGGCCCATCGCCTCGGTGAGGCAGTTCATCGAGTTGGCGGTGAACATGCCGGAACACGAGCCACAGGTGGGACAGGCGTTCTCCTCGATGCGGAGGATGTCCTCGTCGGAGACCTTGTCGTTGACGGCGTCGGCGATCGCGTCGATCAGGTCGAGCGTGCGCACCGTGCCGTCGACGAGGGTGGCGCGGCCGGCCTCCATGGGGCCGCCGGAGACGAAGACGGTGGGGATGTTGAGGCGCAGGGCCGCCATCAGCATGCCCGGGGTGATCTTGTCGCAGTTGGAGATGCAGATCAGCGCGTCGGCGCAGTGCGCCTCGACCATGTACTCGACGGAGTCGGCGATCAGGTCGCGGGAGGGCAGCGAGTAGAGCATGCCGCCGTGGCCCATGGCGATGCCGTCGTCGACGGCGATCGTGTTGAACTCGCGCGGCACGGCGCCCGCGGCCTTGATCGCCTCGCTGACGATGCGGCCGACGGGCTGCAGGTGGGTGTGCCCGGGCACGAACTCCGTGAAGCTGTTGGCCACCGCGATGATCGGCTTGCCGATGTCCTCGCTCGCTACGCCCGAGGCCCGCATGAGGGCGCGGGCGCCCGCCATGTTGCGGCCGTGGGTGACTGTGCGGGACCTCAGCTCGGGCACGGGGACCACTCCCTACGTTTCCATCCGGAGCCTTCGAGCGTACGCCTCCGGTCGCGGCGGACGGCGGTGTGTCCGTATTGCGGACGGCGATTCCACGGTGTGGATGACGCTCCGGGGCCGGCCGCGACGGGGTGCCCTCCCCGTTGTCGACCCGTTCGCCGTGGTGCCGGCTCAGCCCGTGACGGGTCCCGGATCGGTCAGATAGCGCTGGAGCGTCGGCGCGACGAGGGCGACGACCTCCTCCATGTCCGCCGAGGCCAGCGGCTCGATCCTGATGACGTAGCGCATCATCGCGATGCCGATCATCTGGGCGCCCGCGAGTTCCGCGCGGAGCCGGGGCTCGGGGACCTTCAGCTCCGACGCGACCCGTTCCAGCAGCCGCCGCAGGACGATGCCGCGCAGCACGGCGGCGGCGGTGTCGTTCGTCACGGCGGAGCGGAGGATCGCCAGCATGGGGGCCCGGGAGACCGGGTTCTCCCAGATGGCGACGAAGAAGCGGGCCAGCCGCTCGCCGACGCCCTCGGGGCCGGCCGCGAGGACGTCGGGGACGCCGAAGGCGGGCTCGAAGCTCAGCTCGATGGACGCGGCGAAGATCTGCTCCTTCGCCCCGAAGTAGTGGTGCACCAGCGAGGAGTCCACGCCCGCGGACTTGGCGATGGAGCGGATCGAGGTCTTGTCGTAGCCGCGGGCGGAGAACTCCTCGCGGGCCGCGGCGAGGATCCGGTCGCGGGTCTCCGGGGTGCCCGAGCGGCTCCCGGCGGGGCGGCCGCGGCCGCGCCTGCCGGTACCGCCGTCTTCCGGGGCCATCAGCGCACCCGCGCGGCCGCGGCCAGGTGCAGCCGGGTGAAGGCCAGCGCCTCGGCGAGGTCCGCCTCGCGCTCGGCGGCCGACATCGCGCGCCGGGTGTTGACCTCGATCACCACGTGGCCGTCGAAACCGCGCGAGGCCAGGCCCTCCAGCACCTCGGCGCAGGGCTGCTTGCCGCGTCCGGGCACCAGGTGCTCGTCCTTGCCGGAACCGCTGCCGTCGGCCAGGTGGACATGGCCGAGCCGGTCGCCCATGCGGTCGAGCATCTCCAGCGTCTCGGTCCTGGCCGTGGCGGTGTGCGAGAGGTCGATGGTGAAGTGCCGGTAGTCGTCCGTGGTGGGGTCCCAGTCGGGGGCGTACGCGAGCATCTCCCGGTCGCGGTAGCGCCACGGGTACATGTTCTCGACGGCGAACCGTACGTCGGTCTCGTTCGCCATCCGCCAGATGCCGGCGACGAACTCCCGCGCGTAGCTGCGCTGCCAGCGGAACGGCGGGTGGACGACCACGGTCGAGGCGCCCAGCTTCTCCGCCGCCGCCTGGGCCCGCTGCAGCTTCACCCACGGGTCGGTGGACCAGACCCGCTGGGTGATCAGCAGGCAGGGCGCGTGCACCGCCAGGATCGGGACGGCGTGGTAGTCCGACAGCCGGCGCAGGGCCTCGATGTCCTGGCTGACCGGGTCGGTCCACACCATCACCTCGACGCCGTCGTAGCCCAGCCGGGCCGCGATCTCGAAGGCCGTCGCGGTGGACTCGGGGTAGACCGAGGCCGTGGACAGCGCGACCTTCGCGTCCGGTACGCGCACGGTGTGTCCGTTCGGGTCCACAGGGTCAGGGGCTGCCACGGGGAACAGCGTACGGCGGCCGGTCGGCCGAGCGGCACATCGCACCCGGCCGACGTGACGCGATCGACACGCGGGTGGCGCACCGGCCCCGCGGCCGGCGCGGGGTGTGCGCCGCCCTCAGCCCCGGTCGCTCGTCATCAGGTCGAGGCGGCGCAGGATGACGCCCTCGCGCAGCGCCCACGGGCAGACCTCCAGTTCGGTGACCCCGAACAGGTCCATCGCCGCGTCCGCGACCAGCGCCCCGGCCAGCAACTGGCGGGCCCGGCCCTCCGACACGCCCGGGAGCTCCCGGCGGGCGCCCTCGGTCATGGCGGCCAGCCGCGGCACCCACTCCTCCAGCGTCCTGCGGGTGAGCGTGCGCTGCACGTACAGGCCGTCGGCGGAACGCGCCGCGCCCGCGATCCGGGCCAGCTGCTTGAAGGTCTTGGAGGTGCCCACCACGTGGTCGGGCGCGCCGAGCCGGCTGAACTCGGCGACGGTGCGGGCGATCTCGGCCCGTACGTGCTTGCGCAGGCCGCGCACGTCGTCGGCGGTGGGCGGGTCGCCGGGGAGCCAGCCGCTGGTGAGCCGGCCGGCGCCGAGCGGCAGGGAGACCGCGGCGTCCGGGTCCTCGTCCATGCCGTACGCGACCTCCAGGGAGCCGCCGCCGATGTCCAGCATGAGCAGCCGGCCGGAGGACCAGCCGAACCAGCGGCGGGCGGCGAGGAAGGTGAGCCGCGCCTCGTCCTCCCCGGACAGCACGGTCAGGTTGACCCCGGTCTCCGCGGCGACCCGCGCGAGCACCTGCTCGCCGTTGGCCGCCTCGCGCACCGCGCTGGTGGCGAAGGGCAGGACGTCCTCGACTCCCTTGTCCTCGGCGACGACCAGGGCCTCGGCGACCTGGGCGACCAGCCGTCGCACGCCGTCCTCGCGGATCGCGCCGTCCTCGTCCAGCAGCTCCGCCAGCCGCAGCTCCGCCTTGTGGGAGTAGGCGGGGAGCGGGCGCGCGCCCGGGTGCGCGTCCATGACCAGAAGGTGGACGGTATTCGAACCCACGTCGAGGACACCGAGTCTCATGCCCGGAACGCTACTGCGCCGGGCTCGGACCGGGGACATGCGGGGTATGGGCACCTGCGCGGGTGACCACTCGAGAAGCTTCACATGCTTACCCTGACATCGTGGCGAAGGTGAAAAAGGCGACGAAGCGGCAGCATCACCCGGACGTGTCGGACGAGGTCGGGCTCGATTTCCCGCGCGCATGGGTCGAGTTCCCCGATCCGGCCGACGAGGAACAGGTCTTCCGGTGCGACCTGACGTGGCTCACCTCACGGTGGAACTGCGTCTTCGGCCGCGGCTGCGAGGGCATCGAGGCGGGCCGGGCGAGCGACGGGTGCTGCACCCTGGGCGCGCACTTCTCGGACGACGACGACGAGAAGCGCGTCGCGAGGAATGTGGAACGGCTCACCCCCGAGCTGTGGCAGTTCCACGCGGTCGGCGAGGAGGACGGCTGGACCGAGGTCAACGAGGACGGCGACCGGCAGACCCGGCGGCACCAGGGTGCCTGCATCTTCCTCAACCGCCCCGGCTTCCCCGCGGGCTCCGGCTGCGCGCTGCACACCCTGGCGCTCCGGGAGGGCCGCGAGCCGCTGGAGACCAAGCCGGACGTGTGCTGGCAGCTGCCGATCCGGCGGACGTACGACTGGGTGGACCGCCCCGACGACACGCGGGTGCTGATGATCTCGATCGGCGAGTACGACCGGCGCGGCTGGGGCCCCGGCGGGCACGACCTGCACTGGTGGTGCACGGGGGCGCGGTCCGCGCACGGCGCGGGCGAACCGGTCTACGTCTCCTACCGGGCGGAACTCACGGAGCTGATGGGGCCGCGGGGCTACGCCCGGCTCGTCGAGCTGTGCGAGCAGCGGCTCGCCTCGCTGCTGCCGATGGCGCCGCACCCCGCGGATCCGGCGGCGGACACGCACGACCCGGGCGAGGACGCCTGAGCCGGGCCCAGACGACGTCTAGCCCTCACTCTCGACGGGGGACGGGGAGGCCGAGGGGCTCTGGCTCGGCGGGTCGCTCGGTGACGGGTCGGGGGCGGACGGGGTCGGTGAGGGGTCGGGGGAGGGCGGTTGCGGCCGCCCCCGCCCCTCGATCGTGACCACCGCGCCCGACGGGTCGAACCAGATCCGTGCCGCCCAGGGCCCCACGGGCTCCCGCGAGCGGTCCACGGAGACCGTCAGCGTGATGCTCTCCCCGGGGCGCAGCCTGCCGTGGCTGCGGCTGAGCCGCAGCCACGGCTCGGAGGTGGCCGCCCTCCAGCGGACCGGCCCGGCGCCCTCGGCGGTGAGGGTGACGACGGTCATGTGACCGCGCGAGCGCGCCTCCACGAGCAGCCGGCCCGTGCGGGGCGCCGAGGGGTCCTCGGCGTCCGCGGAGGCGCCGGACGGCGAGGCGGAGCCGCGGGCGCCGGCCGCGGCGGAGGCGGAGGCCGACGCCGAGGGGGCGGCGGAGGCGACGGAGACCGACAGACGGCCCTGGCCGCCGCGATTGGAACGCCCGCGCGCGTCGGCCGCGCCCGCGACACCGGCCTTCTCGTACTGGACGCCGTCGAGGTCCTCGCCGGCGCTGAAGGAACCTTCCCCCTTGTGCTCGGGGGCCAGCGGCGCACCGTGGTAGGCCGCCCACAGCGCCAGCACCGGCGCCGCGACGACGGCCGCGACCACCGTGGAGGTCACCGCGCGGTGCCGCATCCGGGCCCGCCGCGCCATCCGCTCCTTCAGGTCCATCGGGAAGCCGTGCCGGTCGAAGCGCGGGCTGCCCTGGCGGGAGCGTCCGACGCCGCCCCGCATGGCGTGCAGCAGGGCGGCGTACGCGGCCGAGCGGGGCGCCTCGACCGTCGACAGGACGGCGGTGGCGGCGGTGGTGGCCAGGCCCGGCCAGGGGCCGGTCGCCACGGCGCGCTCGGCCGTGACCCGGCAGTGCGGGCAGACGTCGACATGGGTCACCAGCTCGCGGCGGAGCGCCGAGCCCAGCAGCACCCGGGAGTCGCCGGCGAGGCGGGCGACGGCCGCGCAGTTGCCGAGCTCGACCACGGCGAGCGCCGCCCGGGTGCGCTCCACCTCGCAGGCGGCCTGCGCGAGCAGCGCCCGCGTCGTGTCCGGCTCCCGGCCGACGACCAGGGCCACCTCGTGCGGCGCCAGCTGGTGCCGGACGGCGAGTTCCAGCGCCTCGCGCTGCTCGGGCGTGGTGCCGGCCGCCTCGGGCCAGGCCAGCGCCGCCAGTTCGCCGCGCCTGCGGGCGGCGACGTCCGCCGAGGCCTGCACCGACACCGGCCGCCCCTCGGCCAGGGTGCGCAGGCAGGCCCAGCGGGCGAGCGCGTACAGCCAGGGCCTGCGAAGCTCCGGGTCGCGCAGCCGGGCGCGCTGGCGCTCGGCCACGGCCAGCACGTCGCCGAGGGCGGCGGCGGCGGAGTCGTGCTCGCACAGGACGGAGAGGCAGTAGGTGAACAGCCCGTCCAGGTACGGCTCGTAGTGGGCCGGCGGCTGCGCGGGCAGGGTCCCCTGCGGGCGTGGCCGCCGCCGCGCCGGGGACCCGCTGGTCCCCGGCGCGGTGCGGCCACGCTGGACCGGCGCGCGGTGTCGGCGGTGCGCGCCGGTTGTCTGGGAGGGTGTGTCAGACCTGCTGCTCATCACTCCGTGACGGTAGGACCACGACCCGTACGCCCTCAGGCATCACGGCGGGCTTTAATCCAAATGGGTGGTGATCCCGCCCGAAAGAGCACACGAGGCTCACCCTGTCGGGTGACCCCTCCGGCCAGGTGCACGAGCCTTTTCCGGAGCGGACGGCAGGCGCCCGCACACCGGGCGGTGCCGCGTTGTCGGTGGCACCCGATAGCGTGCGGCACATGGCTGCCCGCAACCGCCCCGCTTCCAAGGACCGCCCGTCGTACCGCTGCACCGAGTGCGGCTGGACGACGGTCAAGTGGCTCGGCCGCTGCGGCGAGTGCCAGGCATGGGGCACGGTCGAGGAGTACGGCGCCGCGGCGCCGGTGCGCACGACCGCGCCGGGCCGGGTGACCTCGCCCGCGATGCCGATCGGCCAGGTGGACGGACGGCAGGCCACCGCGCGCGGCACGGGCGTGCCGGAGCTGGACCGGGTCCTGGGCGGCGGGCTGGTGCCCGGGGCCGTGGTGCTGCTCGCCGGCGAGCCCGGCGTGGGCAAGTCGACCCTCCTGCTGGACGTGGCGGCGAAGGCCTCGGGCCCGCAGACCCGGACGCTCTATGTGACGGGTGAGGAGTCCGCCTCGCAGGTACGGCTGCGCGCCGACCGCATCGGGGCGCTCTCCGACCACCTCTTCCTGGCCGCCGAGACGGACCTGTCCGCCGTGCTCGGCCACCTCGACGACGTCAAGCCGTCCCTGCTGATCCTGGACTCGGTGCAGACGGTCGCCTCCCCGGAGATCGACGGCGCCCCCGGCGGCATGGCCCAGGTGCGCGAGGTCGCGGGCGCCCTGATCCGCGCGTCGAAGGAGCGCGGCATGTCGACTCTGCTGGTCGGCCACGTCACCAAGGACGGCGCGATCGCGGGTCCCCGCCTCCTGGAGCACCTGGTGGACGTGGTGCTGTCCTTCGAGGGCGACCGGCACGCCCGGCTCCGCCTGATCCGGGGCATCAAGAACCGCTACGGCGCCACCGACGAGGTCGGCTGCTTCGAGCTGCACGACGAGGGCATCACGGGCCTGGCCGACCCGTCCGGGCTCTTCCTGACCCGGCGCGACGAGCCGGTCCCCGGCACGTGCCTGACCGTCACCCTGGAGGGCAAGCGCCCGCTGGTCGCCGAGGTGCAGGCGCTGACCGTCGACACCCAGATCCCCTCCCCGCGCCGTACGACCTCCGGTCTGGAGACCTCCCGGGTGTCGATGATGCTGGCGGTGCTGGAGCAGCGCGGCCGGATCCGGTCGATCGGCAAGCAGGACATCTACACCGCGACCGTCGGCGGCGTGAAGCTCGGGGAGCCGGCCGCGGACCTCGCGGTCGCGCTCGCCCTGGCCAGCGCGGCGATCGACACGCCGCTGCCGAAGAACCTGGTCGCGGTGGGTGAGGTGGGCCTGGCGGGCGAGGTCAGGCGGGTCACCGGGGTGCAGCGCAGGCTCGCCGAGGCGGCCCGGCTGGGCTTCACCCACGCCCTCGTGCCGCCGGACCCGGGGAAGGTCCCGGCGGGGATGAAGGTGACGGAGGTGACGGACATAGGGGACGCCCTGCGCGTCCTGCCCAAGAGGGCCCCACGTCCCTGACCCTTCCGACGGTAAACTTTGCCCTGGTCTCGCCCATCCGGGCATCCGTACGACCGGAGGAGAGCAGTGGCAGCCAACGACCGGGCGGCAGCTCCCGGCAAGGCCTGGAGTCGCGAGGGCTCCGGCGGTGAGGGCCTGATGCGCGCCTCCCTGAGTGCCGTGGCCCCCGGCACCGGCCTTCGGGACGGCCTCGAGCGGGTTCTGCGCGGCAACACCGGTGGCCTCATCGTGCTGGGGATGGACAAGACCGTCGAATCGCTGTGCACCGGCGGATTCGTGCTGGACGTCGAGTTCAGCGCCACCAGGCTGCGCGAGCTGTGCAAGCTCGACGGGGCCCTCATCCTCGACCGGGACATCACCAAGATCGTGCGGGCCGGGGTCCAGCTGGTGCCGGACGCGTCGATCCCCACCGAGGAGACCGGCACCCGGCACCGCACCGCGCAGCGGGTCTCCATCCAGACCGGCTTCCCGGTGGTGTCCGTCAGCCAGTCGATGCGGCTTATCGCCCTGTACGTGGGCGGGCAGCGCCGCGTCCTGGAGGACTCGGCCGCCATCCTCTCCCGCGCCAACCAGGCGCTGGCCACCCTGGAGCGCTACAAGCTCCGCCTCGACGAGGTCGCGGGCACGCTCTCCGCCCTGGAGATCGAGGACCTGGTCACCGTCCGGGACGTGACGGCGGTCGCGCAGCGCCTGGAGATGGTGCGCCGGATCGCCAAGGAGATCGCGGAGTACGTGGTCGAACTGGGCACCGACGGCCGGCTGCTCTCCCTGCAGCTGGACGAGCTGATCGCCGGCGTCGAGCCGGAGCGCGAGCTGGTCGTCCGCGACTACGTGCCGGAGCCGACCGCCAAGCGCAGCCGCACGGTCGCCGAGGCGCTCACCGAGCTGGACGCCCTGCCCCAGGGCGAGCTGCTGGAACTGCCCACGGTGGCAAGGGCGCTGGGCTACGCGGGCTCCCCGGAGGCGCTGGACTCCGCGGTGTCGCCGCGCGGGTACCGGCTGCTGGCGAAGGTGCCCCGGCTGCCGAACACGATCGTGGAGCGGCTGGTCGAGCACTTCGGCGGGCTGCAGAAACTGCTGGCCGCCAGCGTGGACGACCTGCAGACGGTCGACGGTGTCGGCGAGGCCCGGGCCCGCTCCGTCCGCGAGGGCCTGTCGCGCCTCGCGGAGTCCTCGATCCTGGAGCGCTACGTCTGAGGACCCGCCCCGCGCCGGACGCCCAGGGCGTCCCGGGCGGCCCGCGCGTTCCCGGCGTCGTCCCTAGACGTTCTTCAGGACGAAGGACGTCTGCTTCGCGGAGCGGCCGGGCAGCTTCACCTCGAGCAGATAGGTGCCGTACGGGGCCGCCCCGCCCTTGGGTGTGGCGCACTGCGGGGAGCTCGTCCGGCGGTCCCACTCGACGTCGTACGAGGTCGAGCCGCCCGCCGGGACCTGGAGCAGGTACGGGGCCCGGCTCTTGGGGCAGTCGTCGCTGGCCCACACGTGGTGGTCGTTGACGTCGGTGATGGACAGCACCGCCGAGTCCGGGCCGAAGTCCAGCTTGCACGCGGTGGCCGAGGGGTTGGTCGCGGTCAGCGTGAACCGGGGCCGCTCTCCGGGCTCGTAGGCGTTGTCGGTGCTGCGCACGCTCAGCGAGACGCCGGACCCGCAGTCCGGCAGCGAGGAGCCCGCCGGCAACTGCGCACCGCCGCTGCCGTTCCCGCCGCCTCCGCTGCCGCCGGAGCCACCCGTACCACCCGTGCCCGCGGAGCCCGAGGCGCCGGAGTCCGCGCCGCCGTCGGTGGCACCGGAGTCGCCGCCCGGCGAACTGCCCTCCGTGGCACCGGAGTCGCCCGAGCCGCCGTCCGAGGCGTCACCGCCGTCGTCGCCGCCACCGCCGCCGACCGAACCGCCCGGGCGGGAGCTGTTGAGCGGACCGCTCGCGGACGGACCGGGGGTGATGGACGGCACGGGTGAACGGCCGTCCGGCCCGTTGGCGCTGTTCCCGCCGCCGTCACGGGAATTGACGGCCCATACGGCCAGGACGGTGAGCAGCGCGAGCAGGAGCAGCACAACCGCCCGTCGCCGCCAGTAGATGGAGGACGGGAGAGGTCCTACGGGATTGCGCATAGAGCCCACGCGCAAACCTTATGCGGTTTCCCTTGAATCGGACCAAGGCACGCGCGGCACGCTGGCAACTTGTGTGATTGATCAGCAGATCTCCCCTCCGTTCCGGGAACTCCCCCGCCCGTCGGCGCTGCCCGCCGCGGCGGCCCCGGGGACGTAGGATCGGAGGCGCTATGAACGACGACCGCGACCACCACCCGCTGCACACACCCGTGATCGACTGGTTCGACGACAACGCCCGGGATCTGCCGTGGCGCCGTCCCGAGGCGGGCGCCTGGGGCGTCATGGTCAGCGAGTTCATGCTGCAGCAGACCCCGGTCAGCCGGGTCCTGCCGGTGTACGGGCAGTGGCTGGAGCGCTGGCCCACTCCGGGCGCCCTCGCGGCGGACCCCTCCGGGGAGGCGGTGCGCGCCTGGGGCCGGCTGGGCTATCCGCGCCGGGCGCTGCGGCTGCACGCCGCGGCGACCGCGATCGCCCAGCTGCACAACGGCGAAGTACCCACGGACCACGCCGAGTTGCTGGCCCTGCCGGGGGTCGGCGAGTACACGGCCGCCGCGGTGGCCTCCTTCGCGTACGGGCAGCGCCACGCGGTGCTGGACACCAATGTGCGCCGGGTCTTCGCGCGTGCCGTGACCGGTGTGGAGTACCCGCCGAACGCCACGACCGCCGCCGAACGCCGGGTCGCCCACCGGATGCTCCCCGCCGACGAGGCCACCGCCGCCCGCTGGGCCGCGGCCACGATGGAACTGGGCGCCCTGATCTGCACCGCCCGCGGCCCCGAGTGCGTGCGCTGCCCGATCGCAGGGCAGTGCGCCTGGCGGCTGGCCGGCTCCCCCGAGCACGACGGCCCGCCGCGCCGCGGCCAGACGTACGCCGGCACCGACCGCCAGGTCAGGGGCAGGCTGCTGGCCGTGCTGCGGGAGGCCACGGAGCCGGTGCCGCAGGCGGCGCTGGACGCCGTGTGGCACGAGCCCGTCCAGCGTGCCCGGGCGCTGGACGGCCTGGTCGCCGACGGTCTGGTGGAGCCTCTCCAGGACGGTATGTACCGGTTGCCCGGCTGAGAGCCGCACTCCCCGGACGGCCGCGTCGTTACACAACCGATGGGTGGCTGTGGGTCCGCTGTGCGGCGGCGGTCGTCAAAGCCGTACATCCGCTCCGTAGCGTCGGGCTGGTCGTAATCGAGCGCGCCGGACGGAGGGACGCCATGGCGGCGAACGCCCAGGGGACAGCCCAGGTCATGGACTTCGAGGAGTACGTGCGGAACCGGCAGGAGGCCCTGCTGCGCAGTGCGCGCCGGCTCGTCCCGGACCCGATCGACGCCCAGGACCTCGTCCAGACGGCGCTGGCGCGCACCTACCCGCGCTGGGGCGACATCGCCGACAAGAGCCTGGCGGACGCCTACATGCGCCGGGTGATGATCAACACCCGTACCGAGTGGTGGCGTGCCCGCAGGCTGGAGGAGGTGCCGACCCCCGAGCTGCCGGAGGGCTCGGTCGACGACGGCGCCGAGCAGCGGGCCGACCGGGCGATGCTGCTGGACGCGCTCGGCATGCTGGCCCCCAAGCAGCGCCAGGTGGTGCTGCTGCGCCACTACCGGCAGCTCAGCACGGAGGAGACGGCGCACGCGCTGGGCATGTCGGTGGGTACCGTGAAGAGCACGCTGCACCGGGCGCTGGCGCGGCTGCGCGCCGAGCTGGAGCGGCAGAGCAACGGTTACGGAAGGCCCGTGGAGCCCGCCACGGGCGGTACGGAGGGCGTGTGCGCCGCAGCGTAGTCCCGGTGGGAGCCGCTGCCGCCGCTGTCGCGGTGTGCGGGGCGCTCGTCGCCGTGACCGGCTGCCGCGACGCCGGAGGTGTCCGCGAGGAGGGCACCGCCGCGGTCGCCTCCCCCGCCCCGGCGTCCCCCTCGGCGTCGCCGCCGGCCCCGGACGCCCACCCCCTGGGCAGCGGGCGGTCGGCGGACCCGCGGACGGCGGACGCCAAGGCCGCCGCGGACGTGGTGCACCTGGTGAAGCGCGACCCGAAGGTGGCCCGGGACATCCGGGACAGCCTGGTGGCCTGCCCCACGCCGTCAGCGGGCGTGGCGGCCCGTCCGAGCGCCCCGGTGGACCCGTACCCGGTGGACCGCCGCTCCGGCCGGCTGACCGGGAAGGACGCCACGGACCTGGTGGTCAACGTCTCGACCTGCGCGGACAGCGTGGGCATCGGAAGCTACGTCTACCGCCGTGTGGACGGCGGGTACGTGAACGTCTTCGCCGACGAGCAGCCCCCCGTCTTCGCCGAGATCGGCGACGGCACCCTGAAGGTGACCCACCAGGTGTACGAGCCGCAGGACGCGGTCTCCAACCCCTCCGGCGAGGACGTGACCACCTACCGGTGGAACGGGAACCGCTTCGAGGAGGTCTCCTTCTCCCACCGCGACTACGAGACGGACGACGGCACCGGGAGCGGTTCGCATGGCTGAGACGCACGTCCTGTTCGTCGAGGACGACGACGTCATCCGCGAGGCGACCACGCTGGCGCTGGAGCGGGACGGCTTCGAGGTGACGGCCGTGCCGGACGGGCTCGCCGGGCTGGAGGCGTTCCGGGCACGGCAGCCGGACCTGGCGCTGCTGGACGTGATGGTGCCGGGCCTGGACGGGGTGAGCCTGTGCCGGCGCATCCGGGACGAGTCGACGGTGCCGGTGATCATGCTCTCGGCGCGGGCCGACGCGATCGACGTCGTCCTGGGCCTGGAGGCGGGCGCCGACGACTACGTCACCAAGCCCTTCGACGGGGCCGTGCTGACCGCCCGCATGCGGGCGGTGCTGCGGCGCTTCCGGGTGGCCGCGGTGGACGAGGCCCCGGCCGGGGCGGGGGTGCTGACCTTCGGCGACCTGGAGGTGGACCCGGAGGGGATGGAGGTGCGGCGCGCCGGTGAGCGGATCGCGCTGACGCCCACGGAGATGCGCCTGCTGCTGGAGTTCTCGGCGGCGCCCGGGACGGTGCTGTCCCGGGACCGGCTGCTGGAGCGGGTCTGGGACTACGACTGGGGCGGCGACACCCGGGTGGTGGACGTCCATGTGCAGCGCCTGCGGGCGAAGATCGGGCAGGAGCGCATCGAGACGGTGCGCGGCTTCGGCTACAAGCTCAAGGGCTGACGCGGTGACCGCACGACCCGGGGACGCCGCCGCGAGGAGGGGCCGTCGGATGCCGAAGATCGGGCTGCGCTGGAAGGTCTGCGTGGCGATCGCCGTGGTGTCGGCGCTGGTCGCGCTGGTGCTGAGCCTGGTCGTGCACAACGCGGCCCGGGCGAGCATGATCGACAACTCCCGGGACGCGCAGAACGAGCGGGTGCAGTTCGCCCAGCGGATCTACGAGTCCACCGGCCGGCTGACCATGAACGCCCGGCTGGACGACCCCGACCTGCCCGCGCCGCTGAAGCTGCTGGCCCGGGAGGGCAAGCTGGCCACCTATGTCTCCGACGACGGCGGCGCGCCCGTGGTGTGGGCGGAGACCCCGTTGAAGGACGGCAAGATCCTCTCGCTGAAGGCGACCTTCACCGACCGCTTCTCGGTCCTGGAGGACCTGGACCAGGCCCTGGTCATCGGCTCGTCGGCGGTCGTGGTGGGCGGCACGGCGCTGGGCGTGCTCATCGGCGGGCAGTTGTCCCGGCGGCTGCGCAAGGCGGCCGAGGCGGCGGGCCGGGTGGCCGACGGGGAGACCGACGTACGGGTGCGCGAGGCGATCGGCGGCCGGGTCCGCGACGAGACGGACGAGCTGGCGCGGGCCGTGGACGCCATGGCGGACGCCCTGGCCGGCCGGCTGGAGGCGGAGCGCCGGGTCACCGCGGACATCGCCCATGAGCTGCGCACCCCGGTGACGGGGCTGGTCACCGCGGCCGAACTGCTCCCGCCGGGGCGCCCCGCGGAGCTGGTCAGGGACCGTGCTCAGGCGCTGCGCACGCTCGTGGAGGACGTGCTGGAGGTCGCCCGGCTGGACGGCGCGGCCGAGCAGGCCGACCTGCAGGACGTGGCGCTGGGCGACTTCGTACGGCGCAGGGTGGCGGCCGCGGCGCCCGAGGCGGCCGTGACCGTCCGCGGCGACGCCGTCGTCCGCACCGACCCCCGCCGGCTGGAGCGCGTCCTGGGCAACCTGCTGGCGAACGCCGCCCGGCACGGCCGTCCGCCCATCGAGGTCACCGTCGACGGCCCGTACGTGGAGGTCCGCGACCACGGCCCGGGCTTCCCCGACGACCTGCTCCGCGACGGTCCGAGCCGCTTCCGCACGGGCAGCAGCGACCGGGCCGGCAGCGGCCACGGCCTGGGGCTGACGATCGCCACCGGCCAGACCCGCGTCCTCGGCGCCCGGCTCACCTTCCGCAACGTGCCCGCGGAGCAGGGGGGCGGGGCGGTGGCCCGGCTGCTGCTGCCCCGGGAGTAGGCCGGGCGGCCGGCCGGCGGCGGGCGCGCGGCCGGGGCGTCAGTCCCGGTCCGCGTCCTCGACGCAGTCGTCCCACGGCTTGCCGAGGTCCAGGCCGCCCTCGCGGCGCTGGGTCAGGCTGAACCAGTTGCCGGAGTCGTCGCGCATGATCGCCTCGGTGCCGTAGGGGCGCTCCTGCGGCTCCTGGAGGAAGACCACGCCCTTGTCCTTGAGGTCCCGGTACGTGGCGTGGATGTCGTCGGTACGGAGCACACCGGCGCCGAGGACGCCCTTGGCGACCAGCGACCTCAGCTGCTCGGCCGACTCGGGGTCGAGCGCCGGGGGCCCGGGCACCATCAGGGTGATCTCGACGTCGGGCTGCTCCTTGGGGCCGACCGTCAGCCAGCGCATCTCGCCCATGCTCATGTCCGTCCGGACCTCGAAGCCGAGTTTGCCGGTGTAGAACTCCTTGGCGCGTTCCTGGTCCTGCACCCAGACGGTGACGATGGAAATGCCGGTGATCATGGCCTGCTCCTGAGGGGATGGCGTGCTTGCCTGTCCCTTCACGCTAGGCGGCGGAGTCAGCGTGCTTCTCCGGAATTGCGGTCCTCGCCGCGGGCCTCCTCCTTGCGGAAGCCGCCGGCCCAGAACAGGGCGTAGCAGCCGGGGATGAGGGCGGCGCCGCGGTGCAGGTGCCTGCTCCGGTACTCGGTGGGGGTGAGTCCGGTGTGCCGTTTGAAGCGGCTGGAGAACGTGCCGAGGCTGGAGAAGCCGACGAGGTTGCAGATCTCGGTGACGGCGAGGTCGGCGGTGCGGAGCATCTCCTCCGCGCGTTCCATGCGGCGGCGGCTCAGGTACTGGCCGGGGGTCTCCCCGTACACCGCCTTGAAGGAGCGCACGAAGTGGTAGCGGGAGTAACCGGCGTGCGCGGCCACCGCGTCCAGGTCGAGCGGCTGGGCCCAGTCGCGGTCCATCGCGTCCTTGGCCAGCCGCAACTGGCGCAGGAGCCGCAGGTTCTCCGCCATACGGACGATGCTCGCACGCGGGTCGGACAACGACCCCCGTGCGAGCATCGGCAGCGGGTGGGAGGGGCGGGCCGGGCGGCTCAGACCACCTCGACCGCGGCGACCGCCTCCTCGGTGCTGGGCGCGGTGGGCGCCGAGCGGAGCGGGATCTCCTTGACGAAGAAGGCCAGCAGGAAGCCGATGACGCTGACGACGGCGCCCCACAGGAAGACGTGGTGCGTACCGCCCGCGACGGCGTGGAGGTAGGCGTCCTTCACCGGCGGCGCCAGCTTGGCCAGGCCCGCCGGGTCCATCTGGGCGGCGCCGGAGCCGGCTCCCGCGGCGGCCTCGCCGAGGCGGTCCGTCATGGTGTTCTGCACCTGGTGGGTGAAGATCGCGCCGAAGAGGGCGACGCCGAAGGAACCGCCGATCGTCCGGAAGAGGGTGGAGGACGAGGAGCCGACGCCCATGTCCTTCATCTCGACGCTGTTCTGCGCTATGAGCATGGTGATCTGCATCAGGAAGCCCATGCCCGCGCCGAGCACGGCCATCCACACGCCGGAGACGAAGCGGCTGGTGCCGGTGTCCATCGTCGACAGCAGGTAGAGGCCGACGGTCATCAGGCCGCCGCCGACGATCGGGAAGATCTTGTACTTGCCGGTCTGGGTGGTGACCCGGCCGGCTATGAGCGAGACGACCATCATCGACAGCAGCAGCGGCAGCAGCAGCAGGCCGGAGTTGGTCGCCGAGGCGCCCTGCACGATCTGCTGGAACAGCGGCAGGAAGGTCATCGCACCGAACATCACGAAACCGACCAGGAAGCCGATCACGGAGATCAGCGAGAAGTTGCGGCTGTGGAAGATGTGCAGCGGGATGACGGGCTCCGCGACGCGGGTCTCCACGTAGAGGAATCCGGCCAGCGCGGCCACGCCGAGCACCAGCAGGCCCAGGATCTGGGGCGAGCCCCACTCGTACTGGTTGCCGCCCCAGGTGGTGAGCAGGACGAGCGAGGTGATGCCGATGGTGAGCAGCACCGTGCCGAGGTAGTCGATGCTGGTCTTGATCTGCTTCTTCGGCAGGTGCAGCACCGCCGAGATCATGAAGAGGGCGACCACGCCGAGCGGGAGGTTGATGTAGAAGCTCCAGCGCCAGCCCCAGTTGTCGGTGATGTAGCCGCCGACGAGCGGTCCGCCGATCATCGCGACCGCCATGACGCCGGCCATCATGCCCTGGTACTTGCCGCGCTCCCGCGGTGGGATCAGGTCACCGATGATCGCCATCACACCGACGATCAGACCGCCGGCGCCCAGGCCCTGGACGGCGCGGAAGGCGATCAGCTGGCCCATGTCCTGCGCCATGCCGGACAGCGCCGATCCGATCAGGAAGATCACGATCGACGACATGAAGATGCCCTTGCGGCCGTACAGGTCGCCGAGCTTGCCCCAGACGGGCGTCGATGCGGCGGTGGCGAGCGTGTACGCGGTGACCACCCACGACAGGTGCTCCAGGCCGCCCAGCTCACCCACGATGGTGGGCATCGCGGTGCCGATGATCATGTTGTCCAGCATCGCGAGCAGCATCGCGATCATGAGCCCGAACAACACCACGCGCACGCTGCGCTGCGGGGTCTCGGCGGTCTCCGCCATCACAAGCTCCCCTACTTGTTTCTTGCTTCTCTTCGGTTGCTTACCTGCCGCCCGGCTAGTTGCCTGGGGCACCCTGACAGTATGCGGCTTACTAGCCGGGCGTCAAGTAAGTTAAAGTTCGCCCATGGCAACGCCCCACGCACGCAGAGGTGATACGCGACGCCGCATCCAGGACGTCGCGCTGGAACTCTTCGCCGAGCAGGGATACGAGAAGACGTCCCTGCGTGAGATCGCCGAGCACCTGGACGTGACCAAAGCGGCGTTGTACTACCACTTCAGGACCAAGGAGGACATCCTCAACAGCATCGTCGAGGACCTGGCCTCACCGGTCGACGAGCTGATCGCCTGGGCCACGGAGCAGCCGCGCACCCTGGAGACCAAGTGCGAGGTGCTGCGGCGCTACGCGGACGCGCTGTGGAGCGCCGGCCCGCTGTTCCGCTTCATCCAGGAGAACCAGGCCACCGTCCGCGACCTCAGCATCGGCGAGACCTTCAAGACCAAGCTGCTCGCCGTCCACTCCCTGCTCAAGGACCCGGACGCGCCGCTGACCGACCAGGTGCGCTCGATCACCGCGGTCTTCGCGATGCACGCCGGGATGTTCGCGATGCAGAACCTCGAGGGCGACCCCGAGGACAAGCGTGCCGCCGTCCTCGAGGTCGCCCAGGAGTTGATCGCCCAGACCTACCGGGGTCAGACCGACACGCCGTGAGACCGCAGGTAGGGCAGCGGGTTCACGGACGAGCCGTAGTACGGGGTCGTGCGGATCTCGAAGTGCAGGTGGGGGCCGGTGCTGTTGCCGGTGTTGCCGGACAGCGCGATCTGCTGGCCCTGGCCGACGTACTGGCCGACGCGCACCTGCATCTTCGACAGGTGGCCGTACTGCGAGTACATGCCGTTGGCGTGGCGGACCACGATGTTGTTGCCGTAGGCGCCGCCCCAGCCGGCCTCGACGACGGTGCCGGCGCTCACGGCGTGGACGTTGGTGCCGATCGGCACGGCGAAGTCCTGGCCGGAGTGCTTGTGGGCCCAGCGGGCGCCGTTCTGCATGTAGCCGGCGGACAGCGCGTACTTCTTGACCGGCACCGACCAGCCGCTGTTGCTGCGGCTCTGCTGCTGCGGGGCGCTCTTCTCGGACTGCCCCACGTGGTTCCGGTGCTTCCAGTGCAGCTCGGCGCGCGCGTGGCGGTCGGCCTTCGCGGCGTGGGCGGCGCGCTGCTGCACGTCGGCCTGCGCCCGGGTCACGTCCGCCAGCTTCCCGGCCGCGCCGAGGCCCAGCAGGCTCTCGCTCTGCGTCTGTGCCATGGCCGTCCCCGCCGCACCGAGTGCCAGCGAGGCGCACACGCCGGCGGTGACGACGGTACGACGGCCACGGAAGACGGAGTTCGAGATCTTGGGCATACGCATTCGGAATTACCTCGCGGAAATAGCCGGACAAGAACAATGCGACGCGTTCGCCGCGGATCCTTTGGTAACCCGACATTCCGGCCCAGGACAAACCCCCCCGTTTACTACCGTATTTCGTAGCCGGGGCTGACCGCACCCCGCTCCCCCGCCTGCCGCACGGGCGCCGTCCCCTAAGGTGATTCGTACGTGGCCCAGGTCACGTGGGTCACGTCACCGGTCCCGGGACCAAAGGAATTGCCCTTCGGGACCTAGGTCCCGTGGCCCGGGTCACACGGAAAGAGAAATCCGGGAGCCGGCGGAGCGCGGGAAGGCGAAGAGCACGCGATCCGCATGACGGGGGGCGGGAACGTGGATCCTTCGGCCGTGGGTGTACGGCTGGCGTCGGCCGTCGCGGGGCCGCTGGTCAAGAGGCTCTTCGTGGCGGAGGGCCCCGGCGCGGGCCTCGTCGACCGGCCGGTCCGCATCTCCTCCCGCGTCTCCTTCAGGGGTGAGAAGCGCACCCTCACCGACGCGGACCTGCGCGCCCTGGCCGCCAGGCTGGTGCGCCGCGCCCTGCGCGCCGGGGAACGCCCCGTCGGCGCGGACGAGGAGACCGCCGTCGCCGACGCCCTCGCGGCCTCCCTGCACGCCCTGGGCGACCTCGACCTCACCGACGTGCAGGCCGTGGACCTCGGCCACACCGCGTTCGCCCGCGCCCTGCGCCGCGCCGCCGGTTCCCCGGAGCGGGAACTCAGTGCCGACGGCGCGCACTTCCACGAACGGCTGCTGGACACGGCCTGCCTGCACATCCTGCACTTCTTCACCCAGCGCTCGACCTTCGTCGCCGCCACCCTGGTCGAGCAGAGCCGGGCGCTGGGCGACCTGACCGCCCGCGTCGACGCGCTGATCACCCGCACCCCGCTGCCGGGCGGCGAGGACGCGGCCTTCGAGCGGCGCTACCTGGACTACGTCGCGAAGAAGTACGGGCGGCTCACGATCCACGGCCTCGACCTGGCGGACGCCCCGGACCGCTGGCCGCTGGACACCGCCTACCTCAGCCTGGAGGCGGTGCCGTCCGCCGGCCCCGCGGACGGCGGGACGGAGGGGCTCGCCGGGCCCCGCGCCGCCGACCGGGCCCTCGCCGCGCACGAGCGGGTCCTGCTGCGCGGCGAGGCGGGGTCGGGGAAGACCACCCTCGTGCAGTGGCTGGCGACCGCCTGCGCGCGCCAGGACCCGGACGAGGGCATGGCGTACCTGGAGGACCGGATCCCCTTCGTCCTGCCGCTGCGCACCCTCACCCGCCACGGCGGGCGCCTCCCCGCGCCCCGCGACTTCCTCGCCTCCGCCGGCTGCCCGCTCGCCGGCACGCAGCCGGCCGGCTGGGAGGCCCGCGTCCTCGCGGAGGGCCGCGGGCTGCTGCTGGTGGACGGCATCGACGAGATCCCCGACGCCGAGCGCCGCCGCGCCCGGGCCTGGCTCGGCGACCTGCTCGACGCCCATCCCGGCAACCGCTGGCTGGTCACCTCCCGCCCCTCCGCCGTACGGGAGGACTGGCTGGCCGGGGAGGGCTTCACCGAGCTGGCCCTGACCCCCATGGGCCCCGCCGACGTCGCCGCCTTCGTCCGGCGCTGGCACGCCGCCGCCGGGCCGGAGGCGGCCGGGTACGCCGAAGGGCTGCTCGGCGCCGTACGCGCCGAACCGGACCTCGGCCGGCTCGCCACCAACCCGCTGATGTGCGGGCTGATCTGCGCCCTGCACCACGACCGCCGCGGCTACCTGCCCAGGGCCAGGAAGGACCTGTACGCCGCCGCACTGTCGATGCTGCTGGTCCGCCGGGACCGCGAACGGGAGACGGCGGTCGTACCGCTGCGCGAGGAGGCGCAGACCGAGCTGCTGCAACGGCTGGCGTACTGGCTGGTCCGCAACGGCCGCACCGAGATGGACCTCGGCCGCGCCGAGGCCGTCGTCGCGCGGGCGCTGCCCGCCGTCCCCGAGGCCGCCGCGCTCGGCGACGCCGGCGCCGTCCTGGCGCGCCTCCTCGACCGCGGCGGCGTGCTGCGCAGGCCCGCACCCGCTTCCGTCGACTTCGTGCACCGCACCTTCCAGGACTACCTGGGCGCCCGCGCCGCCGTGGAGGAGGCCGACTTCGGGCTGCTCGCCGCGCACGCCGCCGACGACCGGTGGGAGGACGTCCTGCGCATGGCGGTCGCGCTCGCCCGCCCGCCGGAGCGTGCCGCGATCCTGCGGGACCTCCTCGACCGCGGCGACCTCGCCGCGGACCGGCGCACCCGGGCCCGGCTCCATCTGCTCGCCGCCGCCTGCCTGGAGGACGCCGAAGCCCTCGATCCGGGCGTGCGCGAAGCCGTGGAGCGGCGCGCCGCGGCGCTCGTCCCGCCCGCCGACGCGGCAGAGGCCCGCGCCCTGGCCGAGGCCGGGCCACTCGTCCTGGGTCTCCTCCCAGGCCCCGGCGGGCTCTCCGACGCGGACGCCCTCCACGTCGTGGTGACCGCCTGCCACCTGCCCTCGGACCGGGCCGCCCGGTACCTGGCGGGCTTCGCCGCGCACCGGTCCCTGCGGGTCCGCGCCCAGCTGATGTGGTCCTGGCACCGCTTCGACTGCGCCGTGTACGCGCGGGAGGTCGTCGCCCGTCTCGACCCGGACGGCCTGGACTTCACCATCCGCTCCGCCGAGCAGCTGCGCGAACTGCGCGGGCTCGGTCTGCGGCCCACCCGCCTCGACCTGCGGGGCGACCTGCCCGTGGACGAGCTGGCCGGGTACGTGGCCGGGCTCGCGCTCACCGAGGTCAGGGTGAAGGACTGCGCCCTGCCCGACCTGCGCTTCCTCGCGGGCCAGCAGGGGCTGCGCCGGCTCGCGCTGCTCGGCCCGGGCGCGCCCGCCGACTGGACGTCGATCGGCGGGCTACCCGCACTGCGCGAGCTGGAGCTGGCCGCCCCGGACGACGGCCGGCTCGACCTGTCACCGCTCGCCGCCCACCCCGGGCCGCTGACGGTGCGCGTCCCGCTGCCCGCCGACCGCCTGACCGGAGCCGACCGGCTGCCCGCGGGCGTGACCGTCGTCCCCGGACCGCGTCAGGGAGGCTAGTCGCCGTCCCGGTCCCTCCAGCCGCCCCGGCCGCCGTGGCCCCGGCCGTCGTGGCCGTCGCCGTCACAGTGCCCGTCGCAGGGGTCCCCGCCGGCGGTCGGCGAGCCGGTGGCCGAGGGCGTCGGGCTCGGCGGCGCCGAGGGCAGCGCAGCCACCCGGGTGGCGCCCGCGGTCAACCGCGAGCCGGAGGTGTACGCCACCGACTGGAAGCGGGGCGGGGTGACGGAGGTGTCGAATGTCCAGCGCTGGACGGGCCGGCCGTCGCGGGGCCTGAGGACGACCTCGGCACCCGCCTCGCGGCCCGCGGGGGCGACCGCGAGCTGCTGGTTCCAGCGCGGGATGAGGTCCCCGGTCAGGGTGAGGTCGTAGCGCACGTCCTCGGCGCCGGTGACGAAGGACGCCGTGCACAGGCCGAGTTCCAGCGCGCGGCCGCGGTGGGAGTTGAGGCAGTACGCGGGCTGGGCGACGCTGCGCATCAGCCCGTCCGGCTCGTACGACCAGAACTGCGTGGCACCGGTGTCGCAGCGCGCGGTGGCCGTCTCGGTGCCGATGACGGTCCGGCGGCCGGTCAGGTCGACGCACAGGTCGTTGTCCTTGTTCCGGAGCCGGCCGCGGAGCCCGTCGGCGGGGACGGGGTCGGCGGTGACCGTGCCCGAGCCGGGCGCGGTGTCCGAGGTGGTGACCGCGGCCGATACCGTGGCGGACGCCGTGGCCGCGGTGGGCGCCGTGCCGGAGGCACGTCCCTCGCCACCGCCGTCGCCGGTCGTGAGGCCGACGACCAGGGCGGTCACGAGGACGAAGCCGCCGAGGCCCAGCAGGGCCGCGGTGAGCCGCCGGCGGACGCCGCTCGCGGCCCGGCGCCTGCGGCCGCCGCGGCGACGTCCCGGGGAGCCGCCCGAGCCGTTCCCGGCATCGTTGTCATGCGCCGCCCGGCGGGTGGGGCGCGAGTCGTAGTAGCCCCGCGCCTCCCAGACCAGCACCGCCTCGGCGATCAGCACGCCCAGCCGGTCCCCTGAGTGGTCGAGCTGCTCGGCCGCATAGCGGCAGTGGTCGCAGCGGGCGATGTGCCGCTGCAGATCGGGCACGAGCCCGGCGCCGCCGCGGTGGATGGAGATGTCCAGGAGGCGGCTGAACTGCAGGCAGGCCTCGTACGGCGCGAGGTCCCGGTGCGCCTGGACGCAGGCCTCGCGGAAGCGGGTGCGGGCGAGCTCCAGCTGGGCCGCGGCCCGCTCCGGGTCGATGCCGAGCAGCCCCGCCGGTACGTCCAGCGGCTCGGCGTCGACCTCGGCGTGCCAGAGCAGGCAGCGGGCGGGCTCGGGGAGGCGCATGAAGGCCCGGTTCGCCAGCCGGCGGTTCTCGGGTACGGCCAGCCGGGCGTCGGCCTGGTCGGGGCGGGGGCGCAGCCGCCGGTGGAGCCAGGCCCGCCGGCGGTCGACGGCCCACTCCTCGGCGATCTTGTGGACGGTGATCAGCAACTCGGGGCGCCAGGCGGCCGTTGGCCCGGTCAGTCGCAGGGTGTCGACGAAGACCCGGGTGAACGCGGCCGCCGCGAGTATCCCGGCGGCGTGTCCGGAGACCGTGCACAACTCCGCGTACTCGGAGACCGGCCGCCAATGGCGGGCCAGCAACTCCTCGAACGGCTGGTGCGCGTCTTCCTTTCCCAGGGACTTTCCGATCTCTCCGGACAGCGACTCGTCCGGTACGCCGAACAGCCGGCCGGGGTGCGCGGAATTCGGATGCGGGGATTCCTTCAACGAGAGTTTCCTTCCGCGTTCGCCCCGCCGGGAAAAGTACGAACCAATGCGCCGGCGCGGGACGCAGCTACGTGGGGGGAGGTGAGGCCGGGGCGCCGACGGAGGGGCAAGGCGGCCTCTCCTCACTCTCGGCTGATCTTTTCGAATGCCTGCCGGAATGACGGCACGACACCGGCCGGAGCACGGAGAAGGAAGGGTCCGTGCTGAACATCGCTCACCTTTCCACAAATGCAACCGGCGCAACAAGGGTGGGTTCATGGGGAACACAAAACGCGACGACCCCGCCCGCACTATTGTGCGGACGGGGTCGGATCGCTCTGCGATTACCTGCGGTTATGCTTCCTTGCTGAGGTTCGGCCCGCCGGCCGCCTCGACCGGAGGCGCGTCGGCGACGGCCACCTTCTCCTCACCGCGGAAGGTGAACTTGATGTTCTCGCCCTCGCCCTCGGTGCCCACGACCACGATGTGACCGGTGCGCAGCTCACCGAAGAGGATCTTCTCGGAGAGCACGTCCTCGATCTCCCGCTGGATCGTCCGGCGCAGCGGCCTGGCGCCCAGCACGGGGTCGTAGCCCTTCTTGGCGAGCAGGGACTTGGCCTCGGGGCTGAGCTCGATGCCCATGTCCTTGTCCCTGAGGCGCTCGTCCACCCGGGCGATCATCAGGTCGACGATCTGGATGATGTCTTCCTCGCTGAGCTGGTGGAAGACCACGATGTCGTCGACACGGTTCAGGAACTCGGGCCGGAAGTGCTGCTTGAGCTCCTCGCCGACCTTGGCCTTCATCCGCTCGTACCCGGTCTTGACGTCGCCCGCGGCCGCGAAGCCGAGGTTGAAGCCCTTGGAGATGTCCCGGGTGCCGAGGTTGGTGGTCATGATGATGACCGTGTTCTTGAAGTCCACGACCCGGCCCTGGGAGTCGGTCAGGCGACCGTCCTCCAGGATCTGCAGCAGGCTGTTGAAGATGTCCGGGTGGGCCTTCTCGACCTCGTCGAAGAGGACGACGGAGAACGGCTTGCGGCGCACCTTCTCGGTGAGCTGGCCGCCCTCCTCGTAGCCGACGTATCCGGGCGGGGAGCCGAAGAGCCGCGAGACGGTGTGCTTCTCGCTGAACTCGGACATGTCGAGCTGGATCAGCGCGTCCTCGTCGCCGAAGAGGAACTCGGCGAGCGTCTTGGAGAGCTCGGTCTTACCGACACCGGACGGGCCGGCGAAGATGAACGAGCCACCGGGGCGCTTGGGGTCCTTCAGACCGGCCCGCGTACGGCGGATGGCCTGCGAGAGGGCCTTGATCGCGTCCTTCTGGCCAATGACGCGCTTGTGCAGCTCGTCCTCCATGCGCAGCAGACGCGAGGACTCCTCCTCGGTGAGCTTGAAGACCGGGATGCCCGTGGCCGTGGCCAGGACCTCGGCGATCAGCTCCTCGTCGACCTCGGCGACGACGTCCATGTCGCCGGCCTTCCACTCCTTCTCCCGCTTGGTCTTCGCGGAGAGCAGCTGCTTCTCCTTGTCGCGGAGGGAAGCGGCCTTCTCGAAGTCCTGCGAGTCGATCGCGGACTCCTTCTCCCGGCGCACGTCGGCGATCTTCTCGTCGAACTCGCGCAGGTCCGGCGGAGCGGTCATCCGGCGGATGCGCATCCGGGAACCGGCCTCGTCGATCAGGTCGATCGCCTTGTCCGGCAGGAAGCGGTCCGAGATGTAGCGGTCGGCGAGGGTCGCCGCGGCCACCAGGGCGGCGTCCGTGATGGACACCCGGTGGTGGGCCTCGTAGCGGTCCCGCAGGCCCTTGAGGATCTCGATGGTGTGCGGCAGCGACGGCTCCGCGACCTGGATGGGCTGGAAGCGGCGCTCCAGGGCCGCGTCCTTCTCCAGGTGCTTGCGGTACTCGTCGAGCGTGGTGGCGCCGATGGTCTGCAGCTCACCGCGGGCCAGCATCGGCTTGAGGATCGAGGCGGCGTCGATCGCGCCCTCGGCGGCACCCGCACCCACCAGGGTGTGGAGCTCGTCGATGAACAGGATGATGTCGCCGCGGGTGCGGATCTCCTTGAGCACCTTCTTCAGGCGCTCCTCGAAGTCACCGCGGTAGCGGGAGCCGGCCACCAGGGCCCCGAGGTCCAGGGTGTAGAGCTGCTTGTCCTTCAGCGTCTCGGGGACCTCGCCCTTGACGATGGCCTGGGCCAGGCCCTCGACGACGGCGGTCTTGCCGACGCCGGGCTCGCCGATGAGGACGGGGTTGTTCTTGGTGCGGCGCGACAGCACCTGCATCACGCGCTCGATCTCCTTCTCGCGCCCGATCACCGGGTCGAGCTTGGTCTCACGAGCGGCCTGCGTGAGGTTGCGGCCGAACTGGTCCAGGACGAGCGAGGTCGAGGGGGTGCCCTCGGCGGGACCGCCGGCGGTGGCGGCCTCCTTGCCCTGGTAGCCGGAGAGCAGCTGGATGACCTGCTGCCGCACCCGGTTGAGATCGGCGCCCAGCTTCACGAGGACCTGGGCGGCGACGCCCTCGCCCTCGCGGATCAGGCCGAGCAGGATGTGCTCGGTGCCGATGTAGTTGTGGCCGAGCTGGAGGGCCTCGCGGAGCGACAGCTCCAGGACCTTCTTGGCCCGGGGGGTGAAGGGGATGTGCCCGGACGGGGCCTGCTGGCCCTGGCCGATGATCTCCTCCACCTGCTGGCGGACCGCCTCGAGCGAAATCCCGAGGCTCTCCAGGGCCTTAGCGGCGACACCCTCACCCTCGTGGATAAGGCCCAGGAGGATGTGCTCGGTGCCGATGTAGTTGTGGTTGAGCATCCGGGCTTCTTCCTGAGCCAGGACGACAACCCGCCGCGCGCGGTCGGTGAACCTCTCGAACATCGTTAATCGCTCCTCAGAGCGGTCGGGCAGTTAGGGGCGTGTCCCCTCCCTGTCCTTCCGCATGCTAGTCCCGCACAGCGGGGCAGCTCACTTCAACCGTCGACACCTTGCGAGGTCGTTTACCCCCGCGCCGTCGACAACAGCCTCAACCCGATGGTGCGAGACGATGTTCCCGCAGGCCAGGCGGATAGCCCTTTATCCAGTACGCCGAGGGCGAACGTCCCGCCTGTCCGACATGGCCGTCGTCCGTTCCCACTAGGTATTTCTTACCCGCCCGCACGGACAGTCCATGCAGGGAGCACGCCCGCTGTCTGCTATGGGCGAACAGACTTGCGTCGTGTGGATTCACGGAACGTGACGGAACCGGCCCACCGGGCACTCCCGGTGACCCACCTCGTAACCCGGGACCCCCGGGGAACGTTGCGCAGGGCATGCAGGCCTCACGGGTCCCGGCGACCCTGGAACACGCGGACGCGCTCGACGTCCCCGCGGAGGCGGGGCACGAGGTGCTCGGCCGCTTCCCGGCGCCCCGGACGGGACCGGTCGCCCTGGCCGGGCACCGCATGCGGTTCTTCGTCGCCCCGGGCGGCGCCGAGGAGCTGCCCGGCCTGCTGGACTGGCTGGAGTGGAGCGGCATCCCGCTCGACCTCGTGCCGCTGTGCGGGCCGGAGGCCGCCTACGACGACGGCGCGCCCGCCTGGCTCCGGCCGCCCGTTCCGGACGGCGGGCGCCACGCCGGCGCGCCGCTCCATCTGCCCGCGATGTCGCTCCGCACACAGCCCGGCCCCGCGGCGGACGGACGCTCCGGGGGGACCGTGGGCCTCACGGCCCTGGTCTCCGCGCTCGCGACCGCCTGCCACCGGGTCCGGCTGCGCGTCGCCCGGACCGATCAGCCGTGCGCCTTCTCGTACGCCTCACGGATCTGCGCGGGAACGCGACCGCGGTCGTTGACCTCGTAGCCCTCTTCCTTCGCCCACGCGCGGATCTTCGCGGTGTCCTGGCTCGCGGCGCCCCCGCGGGCGGCGCCCTTCGTGGTGCGCCCGCGGCCGGCACGGCCACCGGTGCGGCGGCCGCCGTCCACGTACGGGCCGAGGAGACCGCGCAGCTTGTCGGCGTTGTCGGTGGTGAGGTCGATCTCGTACGTCACTCCGTCGAGTGCGAACGTCACGGTCTCATCCGCCTCGCCGCCGTCGAGGTCGTCAACAAGAAGGACCTGAACCTTCTGTGCCACCGGCTTCCCTTTCATCGAATACGGATTACCGGTAAAAGCAAACCGCCTTTTCCCGGAAAACTCAAACCCCTTGCCCGAACTGCTCCCTGCCAGGTAGGCATCGCCGCCGTCTTCAGCGGAACGTTTCGGACATACTGTTGTGCCGGACGGACACCGTGGGCGGCCTCACAGATGCAACAGCATCCGGCTGTTGCCCAAGGTGTTGGGTTTCACTCGTTCGAGGTCGAGGAACTCGGCCACACCCTCGTCCTTTGACCTCAGCAGCTCACCGAAGACATCGCCGTCGACCGGCGTCTCACCGATCTCGACGAAGCCGTGCTTCGTGAAGAAGTCCACTTCGAAGGTGAGGCAGAAAATTCGCCGCACTCCCAGCCACCGCGCGGTCTGCAGCAGCTTCTCCAGCACGAGATGCCCGACGCCCTTGCCGTGGTGCGCCGGGGAGACCGCGAGGGTGCGCACCTCAGCGAGGTCCTCCCACATCACGTGCAGCGCGCCGCAGGCCACCACCTCGGCGTCGTGGTCGTGTTCGGCCACCCAGAACTCCTGGATGTCCTCGTAAAGCGTCACCGTCGGCTTGTCGAGCAGGATGCGGTCGCGGACATAGGCGTCGAGCAGTCGCCGGACAGCCGGCACGTCGGCTGTCCGGGCCCGGCGGATGGTGACGTCTTTTGATGCGGCGGGCATGTGCGGACGCTATCGCCCGTCCGATCCGTCCGTCTCCCCGGGGTCACCCGGATCAGCGGATTGCACCACGCGCATTGCGTCGCGGAGCGCTTCTCGCTGTTCCGCCGACATCATGCCGAAGAAGGCGACAAGGGCCGCCGCGGGGTTGTCGCTCGCGGACCACGCCTCGTGCATGAGCGCCGCCGAGTAAGCGGCGCGAGTGGAAACCGCCTCATAGCGATAGGCGCGCCCTTCGGCTTCTCGCCGGAGCCAGCCCTTCTGATGAAGGTTGTCCATTACGGTCATGACCGTCGTGTACGCGATCGAGCGCTCCCGGCGGAGATCCTCCAGCACCTCGCGCACCGTCACCGGGTGGTTCCAGCGCCATACCCGGGTCATCACGGCGTCTTCGAGGTCTCCCAATGGACGGGGCACACCCGAATACTAGTTGCTTACGGGCGCAATGCCCGGAATGCCGGAAACATTGAGGTCAGACCCGGTGCTCGGTGCCGCCCGGCCGCTGGGCCGGGGGCTGCGCGCCGGACAGCGCGGCGTCGATCACCGCGTCCTCCTTGGCCTTGTTGACCCCGCCCTGGCTCCTGATCAGCGTCCGGATGAGGAAGGTGAACGCGATGGCCATCACGGTGGGGGGCACGAGCGCGGAGACGTAGTCCATGGCACCAGGGTAGCCACGCCCCCTTGCGCGCCCCGCGGCGGACCACCACCGGCGGCGGAGGGGTCCCCCGCCGGTCGTGCCGCGGCCCCGGCCGGCGGGGGCGCCGGCCGGGGCCGCGGTCCGTTCGCTCCGGGGCGGCTACGCGCCCGTACGCGCCCTGCGGCGGACCGCCGCGACCAGGAGCGCCCCCAGTGCCGCGAAGGCCGCCGAGCCGGCCGCCAGGGGTCGCACGGAGGCCGCGCCGGTGGCCGCCAGGGACCCGCCCGGACCGCCGGCCGGGACCACGCCGGAGCCGCCGGAGGCGCTCCCCCCGGAACCGGACGGCGCCTGCGCCGTCACCGTGAGGACGCCCGCGTTGTTCTTCTGGCCCTTCAGGTCGGCGCCGTACTCCGAGGCCGCGAAGACCAGGCCGGTGGCCGCGTCCATGGCCCGGTCGGCGACGAGGGTGAAGGAGAAGGTCTGGCCGGCGCCGGGCCCGATCGAGTGCCGGGTGTGGCAGTAGTAGATCGTTCCGGTCGGGACGGGGGCGACGTCCCGCGGGTCGTCGCCGAAGGTGGCGCCGCCCGGGTAGTCGCCCCAGTCCGCGTTCGTCGTCGGCCTGCAGGCGCGGTCGCGCGCGGTCACCCGCACCCCGCGGGGGATCTCCACCGCGACCCAGGTGGCTGGCGCGGTCTTGCTCGTGCCGAGTGCGGACGCGGCCTCGTCGCCCTCGTTGCGCAGGCCCACGACGGCCTCGGTGCGGTCGCCGACCGTCGTCCGGACCGTGTCGCCCACCGCGACCAGGTCCGCTCCGCGGTGGCCGGGGGACGGGGAGCCGGGGGCGGCGAGCCGGACGGCCAGGCCGCCGGTGTTGTCGCCGTAGTCGATGTCCCGGCCCTCGGGCGCGGCGGACGTCCGCAGGGCCGTCCCCTCGCCTGCCGCGTCCTTCGGCGCGGGTGCGGGGCTCGTGCGGACGAGGGTGAGGGGGGCTCCGGCGCCGGGGGTCCCGCGGACCGCCTTCTCGTCGAGGTCCCCGCCGATCACGTCGGCCTGGTAGCCCACCGCGCCGTCGGCGGCGCGCGGCCCGACCTCGATCCGCAGCGGCCGCGCGAGCCGCCACACCTCACCGGGGGCGATGTCGACGCCGAAGTGGCAGACGAAGCCGTTCTGCGGATCGCCCTGGGGATACTCCAGGCGGTACCGGCAGTTGCCGAAGTCCCCCGCAACCACCAGATCCTGCCCGGAGGAGTCGGTCAGGCCGGTCTGCACCAGGACGGAGACCCCGCCGCGGGTCGGCCGGTCGCCGGTGTTGGCGATGACGACCGGCAGTTCGAGGGCGTCGCCGGGCCGTACGCCGGAGACGGTGGAGCGCTTCGGCACCGTCAGGTCCGGGCCGGTGCCGACCCTGATCCGGGTGGCGGAGGTGTTGTCCGGATGCGCCGTGGCGTCCTTCGCGGTGACGGCGTAGCGCAGTGTCCCGGCGTCGTCGGTCAGCGGCCCGGGGGCGGCCCGCACCTTCACGGGTATCGCCGTGCCGATGTGGTCGACCTCGCCCAGGGCGCAGGTGGCGGTGGTGCCGGAGGTGGCGCACAGGTCCGCGGGGAGCAGCACGTCCACGACCCCGGCCAGGCCGGCGAGGTCCAGGGTGACGACGACCTCGTGGGCGGGCTCCGACACCTCGCCCAGGCGCTGCGCCCGTGCGGTCACCTCGAAGGTCTTGTACGCGGTGCCCGACGCGGCCACGCCGACGTCGACCGGGGCGCTCACGTACAACTCCCTGGCGGGAGCGGCGGATGCCGGGCCCGCGGCGGCGGCGAACCACGCCGCGAGGATCGTGACGGCGGCCGCGGCGCACACCGCGGACCTGGTGGGTCTCATCCGGGTTCCCCCTGAGGAAGTCGACGGCCGGGTGGCGCACCCGTGAACGCACGGGAGACGTCACGGGAAGGACCCGTGACGTCTCCGGAAGGTTGTGCGGTGACTTCGCGTCAGCCCGTGGCGCGCTCCTCGGGCGGCGGCGCGGAGCGGCGGCGCGGCGGGAAGATCTCGGCCGGCGTCGGCACCTTGCGCTTCTCCTCGCCGGGTTCCGGCGCGGCCGGCTCGGCGGGGGGCGCCTTCGGCTCGGGCTTGGGGCCCGGCTTGGGGTCGTCGGAGGCGGACCGTCCGCCGGGCAGCGCGCGCAGCCGGGCCCTGCCCGCGGAGGGCGTGCCGCAGGGTTGCGAGGGAGCGGGGATGCGCGCCTCCAGGCGGGCGCGCACGTCGAGTTCCGCCAGGTGCTCGCAGCGGCGCAGCACGGCCCGCCTGCGTTGCGCCTCGGCGTCGGTGCACGGCGCGTCGTGCAGCCGGCGCAGCGCGGCGAGGTCGTCCGGCAGGGGTACGTACCCCATGTCGAGCGCTCCCGTCAGCCGCTCGAGGTAGCCGGCGGCGCTGCCCGGCAGCGCCGCCCGGTACCTGGCGAGTTCCGCGAGCTGGAAGGTCCGCAGCCGCCCGCCCTCGCGGGCCGCCTCGTCGACGTCCTCGGCAAGGCGCAGATAGTCCCTGACCTCGTCGGGGGTGGGGATCATGGTGCTGGACTGGAGGGCCGCTGAGAGGGCGCGCCGGAGCACGCGCAGTTCATCCGCGCTGAACGCCATTCCGCCTCGGGACCCGTGTGGCGTGGGCATGGTCCGACTTTACGTACTAACCGGACAAAATACGCGTAACCAGATATGGCCGGGCGTGCCGCGTCCGTCCCCCGGCGGACCGCGGGTCGTCGGGCCGCAGCTCGTCGGGCCGTCAGGTCGTGGACACGTTCCGCTCGTAGACCAGCCGAAGGCCTATCAGGGTCAGCCAGGGCTCGTGGACGTCGATGACCGCCGACTCGCCCAGCACCAGCGGCGCCAGTCCGCCGGTGGCGATGACCGTGACGTCGTCCGGGTCGTCGGCGAGCTCCCGCGCCATCCGCTCGGCCACGCCGTCCACCTGGCCCGCGAAGCCGTAGAGGATGCCGGACTGCATGGCCTCGATGGTGTTCTTGCCGATGACGCTGCGCGGGCGGGTCAGCTCCACCTTGCGCAGCTGGGCCCCGCGGGCGCCCAGGGCGTCCACCGAGATCTCGATGCCGGGGGCGATGGCGCCGCCCGCGTACTCGCCGCGCGCCGTGACCGCGTCGAAGGTGGTGGCCGTGCCGAAGTCCACCACGATGCACGGCCCGCCGTAGAGGTGCACGGCGGCCAGGGCGTTGATGATCCGGTCGGAGCCGACTTCCTTGGGGTTGTCGGTGAGCACCGGGACGCCGGTCTTGACGCCGGGCTCCACGAGCACCGCGGGCACGTCCCCGTAGTAGCGGCGCGTCACCTCGCGCAGCTCGTGCAGCACGGAGGGGACGGTGGAGCAGATGGCGATCCCGTGGATGTTGTCGCCCAGTTCCTCGCCGAGCAGCGGGTGCATGCCCATCAGGCCCTGCATGAGCACGGCCATCTCGTCCGCCGTGCGGCGCGGGTCGGTGGAGACCCGCCAGTGCTCGACGATCTCGTCCCCGTCGAACAGCCCCAGGACGGTGTGGGTGTTGCCGACGTCGATGGTGAGAAGCATCAGTCCCGCTCCGACCCCTCGGACCGCAGGTCCAGTCCGATGTCCAGGATCGGCGAGGAGTGCGTCAGGGCGCCCACGGCCAGGTAGTCGACGCCGGTGGTGGCGTAGGCGCGGGCGTTGTCCAGGGTGAGCCGGCCGGAGGACTCCAGCAGGGCGCGGCCCGCGACGATGGCGACCGCCTCCTCCGTGTCGGAGGGGGTGAAGTTGTCCAGCAGGATCAGGTCCGCGCCCGCGTCCAGGACCTCGCGGACCTGGTGCAGGGTGTCGACCTCGACCTCGATCGCCAGCTCGGGGAACTCGTCGCGGACGGCCTTGAAGGCCGCCGCCACGCCGCCCGCGGCGACCACGTGGTTGTCCTTGACCAGGGCCGCGTCCGACAGCGACATGCGGTGGTTGACGCCGCCGCCGCAGCGGACCGCGTACTTCTCCAGCGCCCGCAGGCCCGGGGTCGTCTTCCGGGTGTCGCGGACCTTCGCCTTGGTGCCCTCCAGCGCGTCCGCCCAGCGGCGCGTGGTGGTGGCGATCCCGGACAGCCGGCACATCAGGTTGAGCGCGCTGCGCTCCGCGGTGAGCAGGTCCCTCGTACGGGTGCGCACCGAGAGCAGCGTTTGACCGGCCTCGACCCGGTCGCCGTCCTCGACGTGCCGCTCGACCTCGAACTCGTCGGTGCAGACGATGGACAGGACCGCCTCGGCGACCCGCAGACCGGCGACCACGCCGGCCTCGCGCGCGGTGAAGTCACCGGTGGCCATGGCGTCCTCGGGGATGGTGGCCACCGTGGTGACGTCCACCCCGCCGTCCAGGTCCTCCTCGATGGCCATGTGCGCGACGTCCTCGACCAGGACCGGGTCCAGCCCGGCGTCGACGAGCAGCTGCGCCAGGTCGGGGTCGAGACCGCACTCGCCCGGGTCGTGCGCGTAGTCGCCGTCGGAACCGCAGCCGCAGCCGTCGCCGCAGCCACCGCCTCCGGCGCCGCCGATCTGCAGGAGGGGGAGGTCGGGCGTGCTCATCGCAGGTGCTCCGTTCCGGAACGGGTCGGGGGAAGGTCCGCTGTGGGGGTGGTGCGGATGGTGAGACTAGTGGGTGCGACGGGTGCCGCCGCACCGGACGGAAGCCGTACGACGATGTGCCTGCGCCAGTTCTCGTCGTCCCGCTCGGGGCGGTCCTCGCGCCAGTGGCAGCCGCGGGTCTCCTCGCGGCGGCGGGCCGCCTCCACCAGGATCCGGGCGACCAGGCAGAGGTTGGTCGCCTCCCAGCTCTCCACGCAGGGCTCGGCCGTCTTGCCGTCGCGCTCCAGCAGTTCCGCGGCGTCGGCGTACATCCGGCCCAGCGCCCCGGCCGCCCCGTCCAGGCTGGCCTCGCTGCGCAGCACCCCGGCGCCGCGCGTCATGATCCGCTGGATCTCGAAGCGCGCCCCGGCCGGCAGCAGCGGGAAGCGGCTCGGGTCGGGGACCACGGGGGCGCCGGGGGACGCCGGGTGCTCGGCGATGTCGGCGGCGATGCGCTCGGCGAAGACCAGTCCCTCCAGGAGGGAGTTGGACGCCAGCCGGTTCGCGCCGTGCACGCCCGTGCAGGCGACCTCGCCGCACGCGTACAGGCCCGGCACCGTGGTGCGGCCGTGCAGGTCGGTGCGGACGCCGCCGGAGGCGTAGTGCGCGGCGGGGGCCACCGGGATCGGCTGCGTGACCGGGTCGATGCCGTTGGCGCGGCAGGCGGCCAGGATCGTCGGGAAGCGCCGCTCCCACATCCGCGGGCCGAAGTGCCGGCCGTCGAGGTACATGTGCTCGGTGCCGGTCTCCTGCATGCGGCGCGTGATGCCCTTGGCGACGATGTCGCGGGGCGCCAGCTCGGCCAGCTCGTGCTGCCCCTGCATGAAGCGCACCCCGTCGGCGTCCACGAGGAAGGCGCCCTCCCCGCGCACGGCCTCGGAGACCAGCGGCTGCTGGCCCTCCGCGTCCGGGCCGAGGAAGAGGACCGTCGGGTGGAACTGCACGAACTCCAGGTCCGAGACCTCCGCGCCGGCGCGCAGCGCGAGGGCCACCCCGTCCCCGGTGGACACCGCCGGGTTGGTGGTGGCCGAGAAGACCTGCCCCATGCCGCCGGTGGCCAGCACCACGGCGCGGGCCCGCACGGCGCCGACGCCGTCGCGCTGCCCCTCGCCCATGACGTGCAGGGTGACGCCCGCGGCGCGGCCCTCGGCGTCGGTCAGCAGGTCCAGCACGAGCGCGTTCTCGATGAACTCGATCCCGGCCTCGCCTACGGCCTCGATCAGCGCCCGGGAGATCTCCAGGCCCGTCGCGTCGCCGCCCGCGTGCGCGATCCGGCGGCGGTGGTGACCGCCCTCCCGGGTCAGCAGGATCTCGCCCGTCGTCTCGCTGGTGTCGAAGTGCGCGCCCGTCGCTATCAGCCGGCGGACGGCGTCGGGGCCCTCGGTGACCAGGGTGCGCACGGCCTCCTCGTCGCAGAGCCCGGCGCCCGCCACCAAGGTATCGTCCAGGTGCTGCTCCGGGGTGTCGCCCTCGCCCAGGGCCGCGGCGATGCCGCCCTGCGCCCAGCGCGTGGAGCCGTCGTCGAGCCGTGCCTTGGTGACGACGGTGACCTTGGCGCCCTGCGCGGCGCAGCGCAGCGCGACCGTCAGCCCGGCGACGCCGGAACCGACGACCACCACGTCCGCCTCGTGCTCCCAGCCGGGCGCGGGGGCGTGCAGCCGTATGCCTGTACCTGTGCCGCTCATCGGCGGACTCCGAACTCCAGGGGGACGTTGTCGATCAGCCGGGTCGTGCCGACCTTGGCGGCGACGGCGAGCACCGCCGGTCCGGTGTGGCCGGGGGCGGCCTCGGTGAAGTCATCCGGGTCGATCAGGGCCAGGTAGTCCACCGCCAGGCCGTCGCCCTTCTCCAGCACCGTCCGGGCCGCCGCGCGTACCGCGTCCGGGCCGTCGTCCAGCGCCTCGCGACCCGCGAACAGGGCCCGGGAGAGGGTGAGGGCGCTCTCGCGGTCGCCGTCGGAGAGGTAGCGGTTGCGGCTGGACAGGGCCAGGCCGTCCGGTTCGCGGACCGTGGGCACGCCGACGATCTCGGCCGGGAAGTTCAGGTCCGTCACCATGCGGCGGATCAGGGCCAGTTGCTGGGCGTCCTTCTGGCCGTAGAACGCCACGTCCGGCCGGGTCAGGTGGAGCAGCTTGGCGACGACGGTCAGCATGCCGTCGAAGTGGCCGGGGCGCGAGGCGCCCTCGTAGCCCTCGCCCATCGGCCCCGCGCTGATCCGCACCCGCGGCTGCCCGCCGGGGTACACCTCGTCGACGGAGGGCGCGAAGACGAGGTCGGCGCCGGCCCGGGCGGCGGTCGCGACGTCGGCGTCGAGGGTGCGCGGGTAGCGGTCGAAGTCCTCGTTCGGCCCGAACTGCAGCGGGTTGACGAAGACGGTGACGACGACGGTGCCGTCCCCCACCCGCTCGCGGGCGGTCCGCACGAGCGTGGCGTGCCCCTCGTGCAGCGCGCCCATGGTCATGACGACGCCGACCCCGCCGGGCCTGCCCTCGACGGCCTCCCGCAGTTCCCGCGCGGTGTGCACCAGCCCGGTCATCGCTCTCCCCCCTCGGCACCGTCCGCGAGGACGCCCAGCAGCGCCTCGGCGAACTCCGCCTTCAGCATTCCGCCCGCCAGCGCGCGGTCCGCCGTGGCGCGGGCCATCGCGATGTACGGGGCCACCATCTCCGGCGCGTGCAGGCGCAGTTCCGCCAGGTGCGCCGCGACCGTGCCGGCGTCGCCGCGGGCGACCGGGCCGGTCAGGGCGGCGTCACCGGAGCGCAGGGCGTTGTCCAGGGCCGCCCCCAGCAGCGGGCCCAGCATGCGGCCGGGCTCGGTGACGCCCGAGGCGCGCAGCAGCTCCATCGACTGGGCGACCAGGGTGACCAGGTGGTTCGCGCCGATCGCCAGGCCCGCGTGGTAGAGCGGACGCGCCGACTCCTCGATCCACTCGGGCTCGCCGCCCATCTCGATCACCAGGGCCTCGGCGGCCATCCGCAGCTCCGCGGGGGCCGTGACGCCGAAGGAGCAGCCGGCCAGCCGCTGCACGTCGACGGAGGTGCCGGTGAAGGTCATCGCGGGGTGCAGCGCCAGCGGCAGCCCTCCCGCGCGCAGGGCGGGCGCCAGCACGCCGGTCCCGTACCGGCCCGAGGTGTGCACCAGCAGCTGGCCCGGCCGTACGGCCCCGGTCTCGGCGAGCCCGGTCACCAGCCCGGGCAGCGCGTCGTCCGGCACGGTCAGCAGGACCAGCTCGGCGCGGGCCAGCACCTCGGCCGGCTCGACCATCGGCACGTCGGGCAGCAGGGCGGCGGCGCGGCGGCGTGAGACGTCGGACACACCCGACGCCGCGACCGGATGGTGCCCGGCCAGTTTCAGCGCGGCCGCGAGCGCGGGACCGACCCGCCCCGCGCCGACGACACCGACCGTGAGCCGCGCGGGGCGGGCCTCCACGTCGGGGGGCAGGGGCCCCGGGGTGTGCGATGCGTTCACGCTGCGCTGGCCTTCCGTTCCAGTCCTCACGGGGGTACCGGACGTTCTCGTCAATGCTACGCGAATGTTTCCCGGCGCCCTCCGGGGCGGCAGGATCGGTCCATGACCTCTGCCGACGACGAGAAGGCGCGGCGCATCGCCGCCATACGCTCCTGCGACCGCGTGCTGTCCCACGGGAAGCCCCCCACGATGCGCGAACGGCTGGCCAGGCTGGCCGGACGGGACGGCCTGGACGGCCCCGTGGACATGTACGGCGACGGGATCGTCGCCGAACTGGAGCACCGGGTGGCCGGGCTGCTCGGCACGGAGGAGGCCGTCTGGTTCCCCACCGGCACGATGGCCCAGCAGGTCGCCCTGCGCTGCTGGGCGGGACGCACCGGCAACCCCGTCGTCGCGCTGCACCCGCTGGCCCACCCCGAGATGCACGAGCGCGGCGCGCTGTCCGCGCTGAGCGGGCTGCGGACCGTCCACCCCACCACGGCCCGCCGGATACCCGACGCCGACGAGGTGCGCGGCATGGACGAGCCCTTCGGCACGCTCATGCTGGAACTGCCGCTCCGGGACGCCGGCTTCGTCCTCCCGACCTGGGACGAACTCACCGCCGTCGTCGAAGCGGCACGCGAGCGCGACGCCGTCGTCCACTTCGACGGCGCCCGCCTGTGGGAGTGCCCGCCGCACTTCGGGCACCCCCTGGACGAGATCGCCGGCCTCGCCGACAGCGTGTACGTCTCCTTCTACAAGTCCCTCGGCGGCGTCTCCGGCGCCGCGCTGGCGGGCCCCGCCGATTTCGCCGCGGAGGCCCGTACCTGGCGGCACCGGTACGGCGGCCTGGTCTTCCAGCAGTGGCCCGCGGTGCTGGCCGCCCTCGACGGGCTCGACCACGAACTGCCGCGCCTGCCGGAGTACGTCGCCCACGCGAAGGGCGTCGCGGCGGCCCTGCGGGACGCGCTCGCCGCGGGGGCGGGCTGGGTCCGGGTGCACCCGGAGGTACCGCACACGCACCAGTTCCAGGTGTGGCTGGCGGAGTCCCCGGACGTCCTCAACGAGGCCACGGTGCGGCAGGCCGAGGAGACCAAGACGGCGCTCTTCGGGCGCTGGGCCCCGGCGGAGGTGCCGGGGGTCGCGATGACGGAGGTCACGGTGGGGGCGTCCGCGCTCGAGTGGGACCCCGCCACCGTGGGGGACGCCGTCGCGGACTTCCTCCGCCTCGTGGCTGCCGCCTGATCGCGGCTGGGCCGGGCTACCCGGTGGTTGTGTGCGGCTCGGTGGTTGTGTGCGGGTTGTTTGCGCCTGCGGCGGGCGGTTTCCCCGCCGCCCGCCCGTTTGCCCGGCGCGGTCAGTGACCACCTCGCTGCGTACGTATGGGGTCGGTGCCGCGCCGGGGTACGCCCCCAGCCTTCGGCCGGGGGGACCCCCACCTCGGCGCTCGCGGCGCTGCCTCACGTCATTCCGTGCCGCGTGCTCCGCTCGTCTCCCCCAGCCTTCGGCCGGGGGGACCCCCATGGGGGCACCCCGCCACACCCCCTTCTGTCGCATGGGCGGCTGACGGCCGGAGGGGGGGTTCAGTTAGGCACGTGCGGCAACCCCGGACCGCCCTCCACACCCTCCGGCCGTCATGCGCCCCAACAAACGGGAGGGGGTGTGGCGGGGTGCGCCCGGAAACGACGAGCGGTGGACCCGGGCGCCGAATGATGTCGACGTAAACCGCGAGCGTTGAGGACGTGCGCCGGCGCGGCCCCGACCCACGCACACGGCGCGAGGCCCGCACTGACCGCGCCGGGCAATCGGGCGGGAGGGTGGGAGAGCCGCCCGCCGCAGGCGCAAACGACCCGCACACGGCGACACGGGTCAGGCGCCGCCGCCCGCGCCGGCGCCCGCGCGGACCAGACCCGTCTCGTACGCGAGGACCACCGCCTGCACGCGGTCCCGAAGCTCCAACTTCGTGAGGATCCGCCCGACATGCGTCTTCACCGTCGCCTCGCTGAGCACCAGCTTCGCCGCGATCTCCCCGTTGGACAGCCCCTGGGCCACCAGCAGCAGCACCTCGCGCTCACGGTCCGTCAGCCGGTCCAGCTCCTTGTGCGTCGGCTGGCTCGCGCTCGGCAGCAGCGGGGTGAAGCGGTCGAGCAGGCGCCGCGTGGTGCTGGGGGCGACGACCGCGTCGCCGCTGTGGACGGCGCGGATCGCCGCGAGCAGCTCGTCCGGGGGGACGTCCTTGAGCATGAAGCCGCTCGCGCCTGCCTTGAGGGCGGAGAAGGCGTACTCGTCGAGGTCGAAGGTGGTCAGGATGAGCACGCGGGGCCCGCCGTCGTCAGGGGTGCGGTCGGGGGCGCCGCAGATATGGCGGGTGGCCTCGACGCCGTCCAGGCGCGGCATGCGGACGTCCATGAGGACCACGTCCACCGCCGTGGTGCGCAGGGTCTCGACGGCCTCCGCGCCGTCCCCGGCCTCGGCGACGACCTCCATGTCGGGCTGGGCCTGCAGCACCATGCGGAAGCCGGTGCGCAGCAGCACCTGGTCGTCGACGAGCATCACGCGGATCGCCATCGGTCCGGTCCCTCTTTCCCTTTGCCTGTCGTCTCTGTTTGCCGCTGCCGCGCAGCGCGTCCCGCTAGCGCGCGGCCTTCACCGGGAGCACCGCGCTGATGCGGAAGCCCCCGCCGGGGCGGGGCCCGGCGTCCAGGGTGCCGCTGACCATGCCGACGCGTTCGCGCATGCCGATGAGGCCCTGGCCCTGGCCGTCCTCGCCGCCGCCTTCGTACAGCTCCTGCTGGGCGCCGCGTCCGTCGTCCTCGATGAGGAGGCTGAGGTCGCCGTCGCCGAAGGTGAGCCGGACCTTGGCGTGCGCCTCGGGTCCGCCGTGCTTGCGGGTGTTGGTGAGCGCCTCCTGCACGATGCGGTAGGCGGTGAGCTCGACGCCGCTGGCGAGCGGCCGGGACTCCCCCGCGACCTCGAAGGCGACGGGCAGCCCCGCGCCGCGGACCTGCTCTATGAGGTCGGTCAGCTGGTCGACTCCGGGCTGCGGCACGTACTCTCCGCCGCCGTCGTCTCCGGTGCGCAGCACCCCGAGGAGGCGGCGCATCTCGGTGAGGGCCTGGCGGCCGGTGGTGGAGATGGTCTCCAGCGCCTGCTTGGCCTGCTCGGGCGAGGCGTCCAGCACATAGGCGGCGCCGTCGGCCTGGACGACCATGACGGAGACGTTGTGGGCGACGACGTCGTGCAGTTCGCGGGCGATGCGCGCGCGTTCGGCGGCGACCGCGGCCTTGGACTGGGCCTCGCGTTCGCGCTGCAGGCGGGCGGCGCGTTCCTCCAGCTCGGCGTAGTAGGCGCGGCGGGTGCGGAGGCTGTCGCCGATCACCCAGGCCAGCAGGAAGGGGACGGCGAGGAAGACGGCGGAGACGGCGTCGGCCCATTGACCCTCGCTCTCGTTGGGCCAGCGCAGCGTGGAGATGGTGGAGGCGACCAGGCCGCCGGCGAAGGCGAGCCGGGACGCCCAGCGGGCGCCGTTGGCCGCGACGGTGTAGATGATCACCAGCATGGCGAAGTCGCCCGGGTTGGCCTGGACGTCCAGCACCAGTTGGAGCACCCCGACGAGGATGCCGAGCAGCAGCATCTTCTCCGGCATGCGGCGGCGCAGCGCGACCACGGCGGACAGCGCGAGCGCCAGCGGCACGGCGGCGGCCCGGGAGTGCGCGTGCAGCTCGTCGTTGGCGATCCACAGGGAGGAGAACCCGAGCAGGACGAGAGCCCAGAAGCTGTCGACCCAGGTCGGGTGCCTGCGGAGGAAATCGTAGAGACGCTGCACGTAACCCAGCGTAGGCATCCCGGATGTGTGCGGGAGTCAACCGGAGGAGCGATCCGGGGTACTCCCCAGGGTGGACGCGCGCCCTCCGCCGAGGAGGAGGCGGCGGGCCGCCCGGGGGTGCGCCCCCGCCCGGTCAGCCCGCGGCGCGGCGGTGGCTGCGGGTGCCGTTGCGGGAGCGCTTCTCGATGTACATGCGCTGGTCCGCGGACTGCAGCACCTCGTCCGCGGTCATCCCGCAGCCGGCCCAGCCGATGCCGAAGCTGGCGCCGACCCGGACCGCGCGGCCCTCGAAGCGGATCGGCGGGATGATCGCGTTGCGCAGGCGGACGGCGAGGTCCTCGGCGTCCTCGCGGCCGAGGCCGTCGGCGAGGACGACGAACTCGTCGCCGCCCAGCCGGGCCACCGTGTCGCCGTCGCGCACCGCGCTGGTGAGGCGGCGGGCGACCTCGATGAGCACGGCGTCGCCGGTGTGGTGCCCGAAGCGGTCGTTGATCGACTTGAAGCCGTCCAGGTCGCAGAAGAGCACGGCCAGGCCCTTGCCGCCGTCCGCCTCGTCGGACGGCTGGACGGTGTGGGTGTGGTGGTCGAAGCCGGACAGCCGGGCGGTGCCGTCGACCGGGTCGTAGTCGTAGGTGTAGGCGAACTCGTCGGTGCCCGCGTGGGCGGCGGTGTGGCCGTCGGCGTCCGGGGCCTGCGGGCGGGCGCAGATCTTGCCGGACAGCCGGGCGCGCAGCTCGGCGCTGTTGGGCAGCCCGGTGAGCGAGTCGTGGCTGGCGCGGTGGGCGAGGGCGAGTTCGCGGCCCTTGCGTTCCTCGATGTCCTCGACGTGGGTGAGCAGGAAGCGCGGGCCGTCGGCGGTGTCGGCGACGACGGAGTTGCGCAGGTTGACCCACACGTAGCTGCCGTCGCGGCGCTGCAGCCGCAGTTCGGCGCGGCCGCCCTCGGCGCTGGTGCGCAGCAGGACGCCGACGTCCTCGGGGTGGACGAGGTCGGAGAAGGAGTGGCGGCGCAGCACCGCGGCGGGGCGGCCGAGCAGCCGGCACAGCGCGTCGTTGGTGCGGACGAGCTTGCCGTGCTGGTCGCCGCCCATCTCGGCGATGGCCATGCCGCTGGGGGCGTACTCGAAGGCCTGCCGGAAGCTCTCCTCGCTGGCCCGCAGCGCCTGCTGCTCGCGCTCCAGACGGACCAGGGCGCGTTGCATATTTGCACGTAGACGCGCGTTGCTGATGGCGATGGCGGACTGGAAGGCGTACATCTGCAACGCCTCGCGGCCCCACGGGCCGGGACGGCGGCCGCCCACGGGGCGGTCGACGGATATGACGCCGATCAGCTCGCCCGCGCCGGCCGGGTTGGCGTGCATGGGGGCGAGGAGGCGGTCCTCGGGGTGCCACTCGTCGGGGAAGCGGGGCGGCGGGCCGTCACCGGGCCAGCTGGGGACGTCGTCGCCGTCCAGCACCCAGCCCTCGTGGTGGGGTATGAAGCGCAGGGTGCCCCAGCGCTCCCCCATCGTGAGCCGGCGCTCCCAGGAGGCGCGTGAGCCGACCCGGCCGGCCATCAGGGCCTCCGCGGCGGCGCTCCCGGCGACGGCGGCGACGACCAGGTCGCCGTCGGGGCGGACGAGGTTGACCACGGCCAGTTCAAAGCCGAGGCCCTTGACGACGCCGTCGGCCACGGCCTGCAGGGTGTCGGCGAGGCTGCGCGCGCAGTTGAGGTCCGCCACGACCTGGTGCACCTGGCGCAGGGTCGCGAGGCGGACATACGGCTCCGACTCGGTGTCCATGCGCTCTCCCCGGGCCCTCGACGACAACTCCTGAGACTGCTTGTGGTCCGTTGTGGTCCAATTCCCACCGCAACTGAATCACAGCGAGCAGTTCGACCGGTACACAGGGTCAACAATTCATGCCCCTTGTGACTCAAGTCACATCTGGTTGTCGTGTTCCGATCACGCAGCGTAGAGCAGACCGGGTGCTCCCCCTCACCCATTGAACACAATCGAGCAGGTGAGCGGGGGTTGTACGACCGGAGGCGACTACAGCCGGAGGTCCTAGGACCCGGCTCGATCCGAAGTCCGATGCGGGTGATGCGGCAGTCCGGCTAGCGTCGGGGCGTGTCACAGTCAATCACCTCCACGCCCCGCATCCCGCATCCTGGGACCGTGCCCGACGGTTCCGAGCCACCCCTGTCCGGCGTGGACAGCGACGCCTTCCGCGCCGTCATGAGCCGCCTCGCCGCGGGGGTGGTCCTGGTGACCGCCCACGACCCCGAGGACGGCCCGCGGGGGGAGGACGTCGGCATGACCGCGACCGCCTTCGTCTCGGTCTCCCTGGAGCCGCCCCTGGTGATGGTGAGCCTGCGCGAGGGATCCCGGATGGACGAGCTGCTGGAGCGCCAGGGGCGCTGGGCGGTGTCCGTGCTGAGCGAGAGCCAGCGGCACATCGCCGGGCGCTTCGCCATGCGCGGCCGCATCAGCGACCGGCTGCTCTTCGAGGACGTGGCCTACTACCGCGGCGAGGCCTCGGGCGCCCCGATCCTCGGCGGCGGCCTGGCCGTGCTCGAGTGCGAGACCGAGCAGCGCGTCCCGGCGGGGGACCACACCCTGGTGATCGCCCGCGTGCTGACCGCGCGCACCCCCAGCGCGGACGGCGCCCCGCTGATGTACTTCCGGGGCCGCTACCGGCACCTCGGCTGAGGCGCGCCGCACGTCCCCGCGGCAAGGACACCGCCGGAGCTCAGGACCAGCCCCGCGGGTCGCGGCCGCGCTTGGTGTCGCCGCGGCGCTTCTTCTCCTTCAGCCGCCGCTCGTTGATGCCGCGCGGGATCTTCGTGGGTCTGCGCACCTTGGGCGGCGGCGCGGTGGCCTCGGCGAGCAGCGCCGCCAGGCGGGTCATCGCCGCCTCCCGGTTGCGCCACTGCGAGCGGTGCTCGGAGGCCCGTACGACCAGGACGCCGCCCACCAGGCGGGAGGCGAGCCGCTCCAGGGCGCGCTGCTTCCACACCGTGGGCAGCGACTCGGAATTGGCGAGATCGAATCGCAGTTCGACCTGGCTGTCCGAGGTGTTCACATGCTGGCCGCCCGGTCCGGACGAACGGGAGAAACGCCACATCAGCTCGGCATCCGGTACGGAGACCGAGCCGCGGACGACGAGTGGGGGCGGCCCTGACATGCCTCCCATGATCCCGCCGACGGCCGCCGGAGTCACAGGATTTTCCGGGACATGGCCCCGGAGGCGGTTTTCGCCGTAAAGGAACCATGCGGGCCTCTCACGACGTTCCCCCCTGTGAAGGTAGCGTCGTCGTCGGCACGAATGACCGACATCACGGAGGGGACTCCCATGGCTGTAAGCCTGTCGAAGGGCGGCAACGTCTCGCTCACCAAGGAAGCACCGGGCCTGACGGCCATCACGGTGGGCCTTGGCTGGGACGTGCGCACGACCACCGGCACCGACTTCGACCTCGACGCGAGCGCCATCGCGCTCAACCCGAGCGGCAAGGTCTACGCGGACCCTTACTTCGTCTTCTTCAACAACAAGCAGACGCCGGACCAGAGCATCGTCCACACCGGCGACAACCGCACCGGCGAGGGCGCGGGCGACGACGAGGCCATCAACGTCAACCTGGCGGGGCTGCCCGCCGACGTCGAGCGGATCGTCTTCCCCGTCTCGATCTACGACGCCGAGACCCGCAGCCAGAACTTCGGCCAGGTGCGGAACGCCTACATCCGCATCGTCAACCAGGCCGGCGGCGCCGAGATCGCCCGCTACGACCTCAGCGAGGACGCCGCCACCGAGACCGCCATGGTCTTCGGCGAGCTCTACCGCAACGGCGCCGAGTGGAAGTTCCGCGCGGTCGGCCAGGGCTACGCCTCCGGCCTCGCCGGCATCGCCACCGACTTCGGTGTCGGCCTCTGACACCGGCCGGTGAGCCTCACTTGATGAGGCGCCTCATGCCCCGCACGCGACCGGCGTGCGGGGCATGCTCGTGCTCGAACGCCTCGTGCCGGTGGACGGCTCCCTCCCGCCCGGCGTCCTCGCCGGGCTGACGGAGGTGTACGCCCCGACCCCGGATCCGTCACCCCGGCGGAGCAGGCCGCGAGCAGCGAGAGCGCCCAACCGGCCCACCCCGCCGCGGAGGTGCCGCTCGCCCGCGACGACGCCGACGGGAGCCTGGCGGGCCTCGCCGTCACCCCGCCGAGCACCCGGACCGCCGGGCTGGGTCAGGACCGGCGGATGGGCCGCCCCTGCTCCGTCCTCCACAAGGACCTGCCGCCGGGGCCGCCGCGTACCATCGGCGGGTGATCGACCTCGGCTACTCGCTCTCCCGCCGCTTTCCCGACCCCCCGCAGACCGACTACCGCACCGCCGACGTACGGGCGCTGCGCCACGACCTGTTCTGCGGGGACGTCTACGTGGCGGACGTGACGGCCGACCGTGAACTGTCCACAGCCTGGGGATGGGTGCCCGTCCTCGACTTCGCGTGGGCGCTCTGCGACATCGTCGAGCAGCTGGACCGCGACCCGCTCGGCAGCCGAGCGGCCCGCCCCCAGTACGCCGAGCTGGACTTCACCGAGTCCACCGACCGGCTGCGCTTCCGGCGCCGCTTCGGATTCGTCGACGTGAGCGCCGACTGGGCGCCGGACGACCGGCCGCTCTCCCTCGCCCACGCCGAGCTGCGCCGCGAGGCCCGCGACTTCCTGCACGACCTGGTCGCCGACCTCGCCGACATGCACGACGGCCTGGACGCCAACCCCGTGATCTGGGAACTGACGGCGCGTTTCCCCCGGCTGTAGCCCGAACGGCGCAGTCCCGGGTGCGGGACCCGTTCGGCCGTCGTCCACTTGGGGCATGGACGACTACCCTCTGCTGAACCTCTTCTGGACGATGCTCCTGATCTTCTGCTGGGTGCTGTGGTTCTTCCTGCTCTTCAGGATCATCGGGGACCTGTTCCGCGACCACACCGTCGGCGGCTGGGCCAAGGCCGGCTGGATCATCGTGCTGATCTTCCTGCCCTTCATCGGCGTGCTGATCTACGTCATCGCCAGGGGCAAGGGCATGGCCGAGCGCGACCAGAAGCAGGCGAAGGAAATGGACGCGGCCTTCAAGCAGTACGTGCGGGAGGCCGCCTCGGGCGACGGCGGAGCGGCGGGCGGCAACGTCGACCAGCTGTCCAAGCTCGCCGAACTCAAGAGCCAGGGGCACATCACCGAGGACGAGTACACCAAGGCGAAGACGAAACTCCTCGCCTGACCGGCTTCACCTGCTTGACCTCAACCTCGCTTGAGGTCGGACAGTGGGCGGTGCGGATCATCCGACCGCCCACTGCCTCATGTCCAGGGGGAAGCACCGTGCACGCCATCCGTCTCCACGCGTTCGGCCCGGCGGGCAACCTGCGCCACGAGAAGACCGGGGACCCGGAGCCCGGCCCCGGCGAGGTGCGCATCGCCGTCGCCGCCGCGGGCGTCCATGTGATCGACACCGCCATCCGCTCCGGCGACCCCAACGGGCCCTACCCGCTGCCCAAGCTGCCTACCGTCCCCGGCCGCGAGGTGGCCGGCACCGTGGAGGCCCTCGGGGAGGGCGTCGGCCCGGAGTGGCTCGGCCGGCCCGTCGTCGCCCACCTGGGCATGGTGCCGGGCGGATACGCCGAACTCGCCGTCACCGCCGTCGAGAAGCTCCACGTGCTGCCGGACGGCCGCGACCCCGCCGAAGCCGTCGCCATGATCGGCACCGGGCGCACGGCCATGGGCATCCTGCGCCAGGCGCCCCTCGGCCCCGCCGACACGGTCGTGGTCACCGCGGCGGCGGGCGGGCTGGGCAGCCTGCTGGTGCAGGCGGCGCGCGCCGCGGGCGCGGTCGTCCTCGGGCTCGCCGGCGGGCCCGCCAAGACCGCGCGCGTCCTGGAACTGGGCGCGGACGCCGCCGTCGACTACTCCGCCGAGGGCTGGACGGACACGGCCGGAAAGGCCCTGGCCGGGCGACCGGGCACGGTCGTCCTCGACGCCGTCGGCGGAGACCTCGGACGCGGCGCGGTGGACCTGCTGGGCCCGGGCGGACGGCACGTCGTCTACGGCTGGGCGTCCGGCGGGCCGCTGGAGTTCCCGCCCGGGGAACTGACCGCGCGCGGCATCACCTCCGAGGTCGTCCTCGGTCCGGCCATGCTGCGGATCGGCCTGCGGACGCTGGAGGAGGAGGCACTCGCCGCGTGGACGTCCGGCCGGCTCACCCCCGTCGTACAGCGCTTCCCGCTCGCCGAGGCCGCCGCCGCGCACACGGCCCTGGAGGGCCGCGGCACGATGGGCAAGGTCGTCCTGGTGCCTTAGGGACGACGCGTGCGGGCGGCGGCTCCCCCGGCGCGGCCGTGTGGCCGCGGCCGGTCCCGGGCAGGGAGAAAACGTGACAACAGCGACGCACTCCCTGCGCGCGGTCCCGCTGACCGGAGGACCGGTGGAGATCCGCGGCGCGCTCGACCTGGAGCGGACGCGGGCCGGGCTGCTGCCGCGCCGTCTTCCGGCGTGGACGCGGTCGCAGTACCCGGACGTCTTCATGGACGAGACGACCGCCCTGCCCTCCGGCGTACGGCTGGTGTTCCGCACCGCGGCCCGGGTGGTCGAGCTGGAGCTGCTGACCTCGGTCTGGCAGCTGGCGGGGACCTTCGAGCCGCTGCCCGCCGGGGTCGTCGACCTGGTCCTCGACGGCAGGCGCGCCGGCAGCGCCCCCGCGCCGCCCGGCGACGTGCTCCACAAGCCGGACCTCTTCGCCGAGCCCTCGCGGCGCGAGGCGGGGGCGCCGGGGCGGGTCCGCTTCGACGGGCTGCCCGGCGGGGAGAAGGACGTCGAGCTGTGGCTGCCGCAGCAGACCCGCACCGAGCTGGTCGGGCTGTGGGCGGACGCCGAGGTGCTGCCGCCGCGGCCGACCGGCCGGCGGCGCTGGATCCACCACGGCAGCTCCATCAGCCACTGCGCCGCGGCGGAGTCCCCGACCGCCACCTGGCCCGCGCTCGCCGCGGCCCTGGCCGGGGCCGAGCTGCTCAACCTGGGGCTCGGCGGCAACGCGATGCTCGACCCGTACGTCGCCCGGACCATCCGGGACCTGCCGGCCGACCTGATCAGCCTCAAGCTGGGCATCAACATCGTGAACCGGGACGCCTTCCGGCTGCGCTCCTTCGGCCCGGCGGTGCACGGCTTCCTCGACACCGTCCGCGACGGGCACCCGGACGTCCCGCTGCTGGTCGTCTCGCCCATCAGCTGCCCGGTCGTGGAGACCACCCCCGGCCCGACCGCGCCCGACCTGTCGGCCGCCGTCCCGCGGGTGGTGGCCTTGGGCTCTCCCGCGGACGTCCCCGGCGGCGCGCTCACGCTCACCGTCATCCGGGCGGAGCTGGCCCGGATCGTCGCCGCCCGCGCCGCCTGCGGCGACCCGAACCTGCACTACCTGGACGGCCGCCGGCTCTTCGGCCCGGGCGACGTCGCCGACCTGCCGGACGACCTGCACCCCAACGCCGCGGGCTACCGGCGGATGGGGCGGCGCTTCGCGGCGCTGGCCTTCGGGCCGGGCGGGCCGTTCGCGGAGCGCCGGCGGTCCGGTCCGGGCCCGGTCAGCCCACGGTGAGCGGACGCAGGACGCCGTCCGGGTCGTGGCGCCGCCAGAGCTCGCGCACCCGCGCGCCGGTGGCGCCCGGGTAGGCGCGGTCGAAGACACCGGGTCCGGTGCCGCTCTCGAAGTTCACGTAGCTGCCGGTGCCGTGCTCCCGGACCGGCGCCCACAAGCGGTGCAGGTCGTCGTGCCCGTGCGGCGGGAAGAGGTTGCCCTGCGCCATGACCTGCGCGGTGCGGTGGGCGTAGGCGGTGGCGCCGGCCGGGACGTCGTTGATCGCGCCGCCGAGCGAGCGCAGCTGGACGAAGGCCGGCCGGTGCCGGTCGCCGGCGGTCGCCATGACGGCGCGCGCCGCGTCCCGGGTCAGCGCCGGCAGCAGCGAGTTGGTGCTCACCACGGGCTGCCGGCCGGTGTTCGCGTGCTCGTGGGCGCTGGAGACCAGCGCGGTGTACGCGGCGAGCTGCGCGGCCGCCTGGAGCGGGCGGTACCGCCCGGACAGCAGGGGGCCGAGGGCCTCGCGGACGCGGTCGGGGTCGTCGTCGGCCGCGGCGACGGTGACGGAGAGGGCCAGGGCCGGCCCGTTGGACAGGATGTGGGCGGCCGAGGTGAGCGTCCTCGGCGCCGCGGCCATCGCCGACGCCCACTGCGCGAGGGCGCCGCCCGCGGGGTCGGCCTCGAAGACCAGCTGGGCCACGCCGATGTCCCCCAGCTCCATCGCCTCGATCTCGAAGGCGGTCACGATCCCCACGCCCGCGCCCGCCCCGCGTACCGCCCAGAACAGGTCCGGGTGGTGCGCGGCGTCGGCGCGCAGCGCGGTCCCGTCCGCGAGGACGAGTTCGACGGCGCGCACGCGGTCGACCGTGAGGCCGTACGTACGGGCGAGCCAGCCGATGCCGCCCGCGGTGGCCAGGCCGCCGGCCGCGACGTTGCCGTGGTCGCCCGAGCTGACGGCCAGCCGGTGGGCCGCGAGGGCGGAGGCCACCCGCCCCCAGCGGGCGCCCGCCCCGATCCGCACGAGGCGCGTCGCGCGGTCCAGGACCCGTACCTCGTCGAGCCCGGAGAGGTCGACGACGACACCGCCGTCGTTGGACGACCGGCCGGACAGCCCGTGGCCGCCGGAGCGTACGGAGACGGGCAGTCCCTGCGCCCGGGCCGCCGCGAGGGCGGCCGCGATGTCGCCGGGCCCGCGGACGAGGACCACGGCGGCGGGGCGGGCGACGGTGGTGTAGGTGGAGCGCAGCAGCGGGTAGCGGGGGTCGCCGGGGAGCACGGTCCGCTCCGCGAGGGCGGCGGGCACCGCGAAGGCGGCGGCCGGGGCCGCGCCGTGGCCGGGCGTCACCGGGCCACCCGCTCGCGTACGGCGGGCACGACCTCGCCGGCGAAGACCTCCAGCTGCCGCCGGTGCGCGGTGACCGGCCAGAAGACGAAGGTGTCGAAGCGCAGTGCGGTCGCCCATTCGGCGAGGGTGTCGGCCCACCGGTCGACGTCCCCGTTCAGGCCGGGGGCCCCGGAGCCGCCGATCACACCGATCACGTTGTAGATGCGGCGGACGCGCGCCGGGTCGCGCCCGGCGGCGCGGGCGGCCTCGTCGACGATCCGCTGCCGCTCCGGCACCTCCTGCGGCGGCACGTAGATGTTCAGCGGCGAGATCCAGCCGTCCGCCGCCCGGCCCGCGACCGCCAGCATCCGCGGCCGCTGCCCGCCGAGCCACAGCTCGACCCGGCGCGGCGGCACGGGGCCCGCCTGGTAGCCGGGCACCGTGAGCACCTCGCCGCGGTGCCGCACGGGACCGCCGTCCAGGGCAGTCCGCATGACCTGCAGCGATTCCTCGGTGTACGCCACGACCTCGCGGGGCGGCATCGGCGGCGCCCCCATCGAGCCGATCGCCTCCGGTATCCCGCCGCCGCCCACGCCGAGCCGGAACCGTCCGCCGGAGGCCGCGGCCAGGCTCGCGGCGGCCTTGGCCAGCATGACCGGGGGCCGCAGCCGCAGGTCGGCGACGTCGGTGAAGACGGAGATGCGCGAGGTGCGGGCCGCGACGAGGGCGGCCAGTGTCAGCGCGTCGAGGTGCCCAGGCTGGTACGGGTGGTCCTGCAGGGCGAGCAGGTCCAGCCCCGCGGCGTCCGCGGCGGCGGCCAGCTCCAGCGTCTCCGGCAGGCGGCCGGCGTCCGGGTCGAGGCTCAGTCCGAAGCGGAGCCGCTGTGCGCGGTCGGTGGTGTCCATGGCTTCAGCGTCGGGGGGCCGCCGCCTTCGACAAAGGCAAGGATTAGTGACTAATATTTCGTAAGTGACTTTCCGTGAATCCGCCGACCCCGGCATCGACGCCGAGGCCTGCACGGCCTTCCAGGCCGTCCTCGACCAGGTCGGCCGGCGCTGGACCGGCGCCGTCCTGCTGGCCGCCGTCCGCGGCGCCCGGCGCTTCACCGACTACCGCCGCATGGTGCCGGGCATCTCCGACCGGCTGCTCTCGCAACGCCTCAAGGAGATGGAGAACCTCGGCCTCATCGGCCGCGAGGTCATCCCCAGCACGCCCGTGCAGGTCCTCTACCGCCCCTCGGCCCGCGGCACCGAACTGCTCGCCGCCCTCGAACCGCTCATCGTCTACGGCCTGCGCCACGCGCCCGGACCGCAGGCCGCCTCCGCGCCGGGTCACTGACCGGGCCGCCCGGGTGGACAGCGGCTCCCGGGTCGGCCAGGCTGCGTCGGCGATCATGTGCAGGCAAGGGGTGGGGAGTTCGATGGAGCGCGTCCGTTTCCGGCCGACCTGGTACCAGAGGCTGGCACCGCTGCTGCCCGGCGCCCTCCTCGTCACCTCCCTGACGATCGCCGCGCCGCTGTTCTCCCCCACGCCTGCGGGCCCCGACTTCACGTTCGCGGCGGCGGTGTGGCTCGCGGTGCCGACGGGACTGCTGCTGTCAGCGCGGTTCGGCGTCACGCTGACCCCCACGGCCGCGGTGGTGCACAACCCGCGGCGCAGGACGATCCGCTGGGCGGACGTCCAGGGCATCCGGGTCGAGTCGAACATGGGCGTACGGCAGGTGGTGATCTGCGAGGCGGACGGCCGGCTCACCCGTCTGCGGGCGCCCGCCACCGGCCTTCTGTACCAGGACGCGGCCTTCGAGGAGAAGTTCCGGACCGTCGGCGAGTGGTGGCTGCGCCACCGCGGACCGCAGTGGACTCCGCTGCCCCAGCCCTGGCGCGGCCGGTAAGCCGTCCTCGCCGAACCCCGCGTCCCGGCGCCCTCGACCGCGCCCGGGCGCTCCACCCTGCCCGCCTGCGCAATGAGTAACGCAAGAAGCGCAAGATATGAACAGACAGCCGCACTTGTGCTTCATCACGCCGAAAACATCGCGCAGGAGCCTTGTGGACCGGCCTGACAAATCCTTACTGTCGCCTCACCTCACGACGTCCGCTCCGCCTCGAACGTCCCGGGCGGTCGCGCTTTACGAGAGAAGAGCTGGGGATGACACGGAGCAGCAGGAATGCCTGGCGAAGAGCCGTGGCGGTCGTCGCGGTGGCGGCCGGCATCGGCGTCGGCATCGGCCCCCTCGGCGCGACGGCCGAGGCCGGCACCGCGTCGGCGAAGGGTGCGGCCCGGCCGGTCGTGACGCGGGCGGCACTGGACCCGGCGCTGGTCAAGGGCCGCGGCGCCGACCTCGGGTTCGTGGAGCAGGAGGCCGAGAACGCCGTCACGGACGGGGAGGTCATCGGCCCCGACCGGACCGCGTACACGCTCCCCGCGGAGGCGTCGGGCCGCAGGGCGGTCACCCTGCGGCCCGGGCAGTACGTGGAGTTCACGCTGCCGAGCGCCGCCAACGCGATCACTGTGCGGTACAGCATCCCGGACGCGCCCGGCGGCGGCGGCATCACCGCGCCGCTCGACGTGACGGTGGACGGCCGCGCCCGCAGGACGATGACCCTGACCTCGCAGTACGCCTGGCTCTACAACCAGTACCCGTTCTCCAACGACCCTCAGGCCGGGCTGCTCCACGACGACTGGTGGATCACCGAGTGCGGCTGCGTGCCCAACGCGACCACACCGGCGCCGGCCATCTCCAAGCCTTTCCGGCCGAACCACTTCTACGACGAGCAGCGCCTCCTGCTGGGACGGACGTACAAGGCGGGCGACCGCGTCCGGCTGACCGTCCCCACGCGCGCCGGGGCCGTGCCGACGACCGTGGACCTCCTCGACTCGCAGCTCGTCGCGCCGCCCCGCGTCTCCCTGCTCGCCGCCAACGTCCTCGCCTTCGGGGCCGATCCGACCGGACGCCGGGACTCCGCGGGAGCCCTCGACAAGGCGATCGCCTTCGCCCGCCGCGCGCACCTGAAGGTCTACGTCCCGCCGGGCACCTACCAGGTCAACCGGCACATCATCGTGGACGACGTGACGATCGAGGGCGCCGGCAGCTGGTACACGGTCTTCAAGGGCAAGGAGGTCGCCCTCGACTCCCCCGCCCCCGACAACTCCGTCCACACCGGCGTCGGCTTCTACGGCAAGGACGCGTCGGCCGGCGGCAGCCGCGACGTCCACCTGTCGGGCTTCGCCATCGAGGGCGACGTCCGCGAACGCATCGACACCGACCAGGTGAACGGCGTCGGCGGGGCGATGAGCGACTCCACCATCGACGGCCTGTACATCCACCACACCAAGGTGGGCCTGTGGTTCGACGGCCCGATGTCGAACCTGCGGATCACGAACAACGTCATCACCGACCAGATCGCCGACGGCCTCAACTTCCACACCGGCGTGACGGATTCGGTCGTCCGCAACAACCTCGTCCGCAACTCCGGCGACGACGGGCTGGCGATGTGGTCGGAGCGGACCGGCAACGCCCGCAACACCTTTGACCGCAACACCGTGCAGACGCCCGTGCTCGCCAACGGCATCGCGATCTACGGCGGCACCGACAACACCGTCTCCGGCAACCTGATCGCCGACCCCGTCCGCGAGGGCAGCGCCCTCCAGGTGGGCTCCCGCTTCGGCGCCGAGCCGTTCACCGGGCACCTGTGGATCACCGGCAACACCACGGTGCGGGCCGGCACGTACGAGCTGAACTGGAACATCGGCCTCGGCGCGATCTGGTTCTACGCCCTGGAGAGGAACATCGACGCCGACATCCGCGTGACCGGCGACCACTTCCTCGACAGCACCTACAACGCGATCATGCTGGTCGCCGACTGGCCGGTGAAGGACACCTACTCGATCAGGAACGTGCACTTCAAGGACATCCGGGTGGACGGCACCGGCACCTCGGTCGTCAGCGCCCGGGTCGCCGGCTCGGCGACCTTCGAGAACGTCGACGCCCGCAACGTCGGCGCGGTCGGCGTCAACAACTGCGGGTCCTTCAACTTCCCCGCCACCGGCTCCGAGTTCTCCCTGACCGACCTCGGCGGCAACGACGGCGGCGGCACCACCGGCCCCTGGCTGGGCGCGTGGCAGCTGCCCAACACCATCACCTGCGACGACCGTCCCCCGGTCGTCGCGCCCCCTGGCCCCGCCCCCTGGTGACGTACGCCCGTACCCGACCCGCAAGACCCACGGAACGCCCCGGCCGCCGCCACGGCCGGGGCGTTCCGCGCGGTCGGCCTGGTCGGACGTCCGGTGCGGGGCGCCCGGCGGAACCTCCGGCCACGGGGCGACTTGACCGAATCCATAACCCCGCACCCCCTCCGGGCCACCCGCGGATCGGCAACCGGCCATCTCTCCTTCGCCGAACGGGTGTCGGCTGGACACGGGCCGGCGACCAGCCGGCACATCACCCGTAAGGAACACGCAATGACACTTCGCGGGACGAGAACCGTGGGGACCGGCACGCGCCGGACCGCCGTGGTCACCGCGCTGGCGCTGGCACTGACCGGCGCCGTGGGCGGGGCCGTGGCCACCGCCTCGGCACCGGCGGGCGAGGAGGCCGTCCAGGGCCACACGCCCGACCGTGACTGGCTGCCGGAGACGCCGCAGAACTGGCCGCTCGTGGTGGACTACACGCGCACCCCCGCCGAGACGGTCACGCGCGGTCTGCAGCACTACAGCGAGACCTACGACACGGTCGGCGGCCGTCAGCACACCCAGGTGCTCTCCGCCGACCTCGACGACCCGAACCTCCGCGTCGGCATGGTCCAGGCCGGTGACACCCTCACCAACCCGGCGGACGAGACGCCGTCGTCGATGGCGCACCGCACCCACGCGGTGGCGGGCGTCAACGGCGACTACTTCGAGATCCACGCCAGCGGCCGTCCGCTCGGCGGCATCATGACCGACGGGCGCCTGCTGAAGAGCCCCAAGCCGGGCTTCGCCTCCCAGCTGGGCGTCAAGCCGGACGGAACCATCGTGATGGGTCCGGAGACCTTCTCCGGGACGATCACCGCCGGCTCCGCGACCCGCGCGCTCACCTCGGTGAACACCGTGAACGACGTGACGTCCGGCGGCATCACCGAGGTCACCCCCGACCTCGGGGAGACCCCGGGCCTCGCCAGGCCCTCCACGCTGGTGCTCGGCCACGTCACCGACGGCGGGTTCGTCGTCGACGACGTGCGGGCCGACGTCACCACCGTGCCGAGGCTGGCGGCCGGCCGGCTCGGTCTGCTCGGCGCCGGCGACGGCGGGCGGTGGCTGACCGACACCCTGCACACCGGCGACACGGTGGGCATCGCCACCCGGCTGTCACCCGACAACGATGTCACGCAGCTGATCAGCGGCGTCGACACGCTGGTGAAGGACGGCGCGGTCTACAAGGACCCGACCGGCACCCCGCCGAGCGGCGCCAACCCGGAGACCGCGGTCGGCGTCACCAAGGACGGCAAGCACGCCGTCGTCGTGGCCGTCGACGGCCAGGGCGGCGCCACCAGGGCCTTCGGCGTGACCCGGGACCAGGTCGCGGGCTACATGGTCGCCCACGGCGCCTACAACGCCATGCTCTTCGACGGCGGCGGCTCCACCGGCATGGTCAGCCGCGCCCCCGGCGCCGGCCGGGCCGAGATCGTCAACACGCCCTCGGACCAGCCCGGCAACACCGAGCGTCCGGTCGCCAACGGCATCTTCTTCTACTCCACCGCCAAGGAGGCCGGTCCGGCCGTCAAGGTCGTGGTGAACGGCGGCGAGCAGGTCACCACCGTGGCCGGCGGCACCGTCCCGCTCCCGGTGCACTCCGTCGACCGGCTCGCGAACCCCGCGGCCGGCGACGTCCACGTCCGCGTCGTGCCCTCGTCGCTGGCCGCCTACGAGGACGGCAAGCTCACCCCGCACCGCACGGGCTCGGGCCGGATCATCGCCTGGAACGGCCACGCCACCACGTCGGAGAAGCTCGAGGTCGTCGGCAAGCTGAAGTCCCTCGCGGTCTCGCCCGACAAGGCCGACCTGGACAACGGCGCCACCCAGCAGCTCGGCCTGTCCGGCACCGTCAAGGACGGCGGCGCGGTGCAGATCCCCGCCGAGGCGGCCACCTGGAAGGTCACCCCGGAGAACCTGGGTACCGTCGACGCGCACGGCCTGTTCACCGCGAGCGGCGACAACGGCGGTCTGGCCGAGGTCAGCGCCGAGGTCGCCGGCACCACCGCGAGCACGTCGATCGCCGTGGGCCGGGTCAGCAAGGTCATCGACCCGGTCACCAGCCTGGACGTGTGGCGGCTGAGCAACAACACCACCGGCAATCCCGCCACCCTGACCGCCGACCCGGGCGTCGTCCCGCCGGGCTCCACCGAGTCGGGGTCCCTGCGGCTGGACTACTCGATGCCGGCCGCCTCCGGCGTCAAGCAGCTGGTGCTCTCCCCGAAGGTCACCCTGAAGACCGACACCAGCAACGGCCAGGTCCCCACCGCCATCGGCGTGTGGATCAAGGGTGACGGCAACGGCATCGAGCTCGCCGAGAAGTACATCGGCGTCAACGGCTCGTCGACCACGCTGTACCCGACGTTCGTGACGTGGAAGGACTGGCACCTGGCGGTCGCGCAGCTGCCGGCGGGCATGCAGTTCCCGCTGACCATCAGCTTCATCGACTTCCTGGCGATCAGCCCCAGCACCGCCTACAGCGGTTCGCTCAACGTCGCGGGCCTGCAGGCCCTGTACTCGCCGCGCCCGGTCACGGTGCCCGCGTACCACGCGATCCCGGACAACCCGAAGTGGCTGTCCTTCGAGGAGGACTCCGCCGACTTCGCCAAGCGCGGCACCACGATCCTCACCGCTGACGACGCCCACATGCTCGCGAGCGACCCGGGCTCGGTCAGCAGCAACGTGATGGACTCCATCGCCGAGCGGCTGCCCACCCTGACCCCGCAGGCGCGCCCGGACTCCGCGCAGTTCCTCGGCGACATGCCCGACGACGGCAAGCTGGTGGACCTGCAGTACGCGAAGTCCAAGATGGACGCCCTCGGCATCCCCGAGCGCGACATCGTCGGCAACCACGAGATCACCCAGGGCGCCGACGCCGAGAACGGCAACTTCAGCGACACCTTCGGTGAGACCCACTACGCGTACAGCCAGGGCGCGGCGCGGATGATCGTCACCGACAACTCGCACGGCAGCCTGCAGTCCTCGGACCCGTTCCAGAACCCCGAGGGCGTGCAGTACCCCTGGCTGGTCCAGCAGTTGACGGACACCACCGCCAAGGACGTGCTGGTCATCACCCACATGCCGGCCTACGACCCCCACCCGGCCGCGAACAGCCAGTTCACGGACCGCTGGGAGGCGCGGATGTACCTCCGGCTGGTGCAGCGCTACCAGGAGACGCACCCGAAGCAGCACGTGATCATGATGTACGGCCACGCGCGCGGTTTCGCGGAGCAGATCCTCAACCCCGAGGGCGAGAGCGTCGGCACCGAGCAGGGCGGCATCCCGCAGTTCACCTTCGCGGACCTCGGCATGCCCGCCTACGCCCCGGCCGACCAGGGTGGCATCTACCACTTCGGTCTCGTCCGGATCGCTGACGACGGCAACCTGCAGTACACCGTCGAGCCCGCGCTCGCCTCGATCAAGGTCACGGGCCCCAAGGACCCGATCGCCCGGGGCGACCGCGTCGACCTGACCGCGACCGGCGACCAGATCGCCGGTGACAACATCGCACCGCTCACCATCCCGATCGCGGACCCCGCGTCCCACGTCTGGACGTCGGGCAACCCCAAGGTCGCCTCGGTGGACCCGTCCACCGGCGCCCTGACCGCCCACCGCTCCGGCACCGCGACCGTCACGGTGACCAGCGGCGGCGTCACGGGCACGACCCAGGTCACGGTCCGCTGACCCCGCAGGGGTGCCCGCGCGCGCGGGCACCCCTCCGCGGGCCTACAGCCATTGCCCCCATCCGAACGCGAAACGGTAGGCGCCGTCCGCCGCGTCCGCCCAGCGCTGTGCGCCCAGCAGCATGACCCCGAAGGCCGCCAGAAACACCGCGGCGAAGACTCCAGCGACCAGCGCGCCGACGACCGGGCCGGCGGCCGCCCCCACGATCCCGGCGGCGGCCACCACGGCGCCCAGCCCCACGTGAGCGTCCCCCCGGTCCGCGCGCAGCACTTCGCGCACCGCCCCCCGGCCGCTCCGCAGGTCGGCTTCGTACCGCTCCCGCGCCGCCTCCGGATCCGCGACCCGGCCCTCCGGCCATTCCTTCTCCATCACCTCTGCCCGCCCCTTCCCCACCCGCGCGATCGCGGCTCCGTCACGAAGTCCCGGTCGCCGTGCGCGGGCGCTCGTATGACGAGCATCCTGACCCGAGCACCGGATGCCTCTGCGCCGGGGTGGGGTCGACGGGGCGCCCCATGCGCGCGGGGGACGTCGAACAGCAGCGCCGGGTCGTCGAGTTGAGCCACCCGGTCCACCGCGAGGCGGGAGCCGGGCGGGCCGTCGTCCGTTCACTTCCGGGTGCGCGCCCGCGCGACTCACCGCGCAGCGCCCAGCCCTGCCCGGATCAGCGAGTCCAGCCGCCGCCAGGCCGGGGAGGCGGCGTTGATCCGGCTCTGGACGAGCGCGGGGACACCGGAGGCCGCGTCCGCCTCGGGCGGCGTGTCCGCGCCGTAGCGGCTCAGGGTCGCGTCGACGATCCGCCGGGCCAGCTCCTCGACGCGGGGATCGCCGGGGTCGAGGCCGTACGCGTGGTCGTACCGCAGGAAGAGCTGCCGCAGCGCGGGCTCGGACAGCATCGCGCTCTGGTCCCGGAAGAGCTCGGCCGCCCGGTCCGGGTGTGTGGCGAAGACCAGGATCCACAGATCCCGCTGGAGCTCGACCCACCGGGCGGTGAAACCCCACCGCTCCAGGGCCTCCAGGTGGGCGTGGACCCCGGCGGGCAGCAGTGTCGGCTCACCGGAGGCGAGTTCGCGCAGACGCGCCTGCGTGGCCTGCAGCCCGCGGATCCGGTCGGTCAGCCGGCCGTCGATGTCGAGCAGCGCCCGGCGCAACTCCTCTTCGCCGGCCGTCATCAGTTCACGGATCCGGGCCAGCGGGACGCCGGCCTCGGCGAACGTCCGGATCCTGATGAGGGCGACGACGTCGTCCGCGCCGTAGCGCCGGTATCCGGAGACGTCGCGGTCGGGCTCGGGCAACAGCCCCTTGGCGTGGTAGACCCGGACGGTCTTGACCGACACTCCGACGTACCCTGCGAGCTGCCCGATGGTGATCACCCGGCAAGCGTGGCACTTGACCCTGCCCCTGGGGCAGGGCTGCACCCTGACGCCATGGTGAACACGAACATCGACCGCGAGACCCTGCGCGAACTGGCGGACGCCGGGAACGAGACCGCCCTCGACCGGCTGGCCGACCTCGCCGACGCCGCCGGGGACACCGAGGAACTGGGCGAACTGCTGGACGAGGGCTGCCTGCACGCCGGGCTCCTGCTGACCCGCCGCGCGGTCGCCGCGGCCGATCTGCGCGCACTGCAGCGGATCGCCGACGCGGGGTACGAGGAAGCGGAGACGGAACTCTCCCGCCTGCTGGGCGCCTAGTCCGACGCTTCGCGCGCGCGGCCCGACGCGGAGGCGGGACCGCACATGACGTCCCGCCCGTCCGGGCGATGTCGCACGGCCGACGGGCGGAAGCGGCGAGGCTCCCTGGTCAGTCGTGCAGAAGGCCGCGTCGCTCGGTGGCCCGCAGCCATCCCGCCGCGTCCGCCTGGGCTCGGGTGCGGAGCCGCGTCGCCAGATGCCGCAACCGCCCTCCGTCCACCGCCCGGACCGACACGAGGTCCTCCGTCTGACGCCGCACCTCGGCACCGGGTCCCGGCAGCCGGGGATCGTGCTGCTCCGCGGCCATGGCGGTGACCTGGAGGCAACGGAGGGCCCCGTCCCAGGGGCCTCCGGCACAGGCCGCGGCCGCCTCCCCTACGGCCGTGAGCGCGTCCAGATGCATCGTCACGGCGCCCTCGGGCTCCGCCTCCTCCAGGAACTCCTCCAGATCGGGGACCCCGTCATCGGGATCCTCGTCCCCGTCGCCGGCGAGCGGCTCGTACGAGTGGAACAGGTCGGTCATCGAGAGGGTCTCGTACTCCGCGGAGAGGCCGGCCAACCGGTCGGCCAGGTCCCGTATCCGGGCGGACGCAGATCCATCCCCGCCCTGGGCGCCGGACCAGCACTCCCGCAGCAGGTCCCGCGCCACCTCGGCCGCCGAGGCACCGTGGCGGAGGAAGCGCTCGTCGCCCAGGCACCCCGCAATGCGCTCGGCCGCCGCAAGGCCGACCAAGGCGGCCGCCCGCGGGTCGAGACCGCCCAGGGCGGCCTGCCACTCACGGAAGTCCCAGTTCTCCATGCCCACCCCTGCTACGACGCGTCCGCGTCATCCTGACAGCACGGCACCCCGGGGACTGCCCCCGCGGCAGCCCGAACCTCACCGGACTCGGGTGGCACCGCCCCGCCGGAACGCATCTCGATGAACGTCTGCACGCACGTGACATCGGACACACGGCGTGAGGTCATCAGCCACATGGACCGCCTGCTCAGGCGCCGCCCCGACCAGGAGTGACCGCCCCGGTTGATGTCGCCCGTGGACACCGAACGCCCCGGACCGATCATGGTCCGGGGCGCTGTCTCTGCTCCCAACTGGAGCCGCCTGTCGGATTCGAACCGACGACCTTCGCTTTACAAGAGCGGTGCTCTACCAGCTGAGCTAAGGCGGCACGGCGCCGTCCCCGCTCCGGGGTGCCCGGGTGACGGGTGGGGCCATGAGAAGTGTACCCAGGCGGGGAGGGGGGAGGGTCCGGGAATTGAGGGCCGGGAGGGTACTGACAAAGCGGGGCGGGCCAGGTAGCGTCGCGGAAGGTCCACACCCTGTGGACTAGACCTCATTCCTTTACTCGGATCGTCCGGCACGTTCCTGCCGGTGAAGGGACCACTGCACCATGGCTACTGTCACTTTCGACAAGGCGACCCGGATCTACCCCGGGTCCGAGCGCCCGGCCGTAGACGCGCTCCAGATCGACATCGAGGACGGCGAGTTCCTCGTCCTCGTCGGCCCCTCGGGCTGCGGCAAGTCGACCTCCCTCCGCATGCTGGCCGGCCTCGAGGACGTCAACGGCGGCGCCATCCGGATCGGTGACCGGGACGTCACCCACCTTCCGCCCAAGGACCGGGACATCGCGATGGTGTTCCAGAACTACGCGCTCTACCCGCACATGACCGTCGCGGACAACATGGGCTTCGCCCTGAAGATCGCGGGCGTCAACAAGGCGGACATCCGCAAGCGCGTCGAGGAAGCCGCCAAGATCCTGGACCTCACCGAGTACCTGGGCCGCAAGCCCAAGGCGCTCTCCGGTGGCCAGCGCCAGCGCGTCGCGATGGGCCGCGCGATCGTGCGTGAGCCGCAGGTCTTCCTCATGGACGAGCCGCTGTCCAACCTGGACGCCAAGCTCCGTGTCCAGACCCGTACGCAGATCGCCTCCCTGCAGCGCCGCCTCGGCACCACCACGGTCTACGTCACCCACGACCAGACCGAGGCCATGACCATGGGCGACCGCGTGGCGGTGCTCAAGGACGGTCTGCTGCAGCAGGTCGACACCCCGCGGCACATGTACGACCGCCCGGCCAACCTCTTCGTCGCGGGCTTCATCGGCTCCCCGGCGATGAACCTGGTCGAGGTGCCGATCGCCGACGGCGGCGTGAAGTTCGGCAACTCCGTGGTGCCGGTCGAGCGCGACGCGGTGCAGGCCGCGGCCGACAAGGGCGACCGCACGGTCACCGTCGGCGTCCGCCCCGAGCACTTCGACATCGTCACCAGCGACGGCTCGGGCCTGTCGAAGGACGCGCCGGCCGGCCTGGCCGTGACCGTGAACGTCGTCGAGGAGCTGGGCGCGGACGGTTTCGTCTACGGCTCGGCCGAGGTCGGCGGCGAGCACAAGGACCTGGTCATCCGCGTCGGCGGCCGCCAGGTGCCGGAGAAGGGCTCCGTGCTGCACGTCGTGCCGCGCGCCGGCGAGAGCCACGTCTTCTCCACCTCCACCGGTGAGCGCCTGAGCGACTGAGCGGCCGAGCGGTGACCGACCGGTCACCCCACCGCTGAGGACCCATGTGGCCCGGCCCCCGCGCAAGGGGGGCCGGGCCACGGCCGTTCCGGGGTCGAATCACGCCGCATTTCCGGTCATACAATGGCGTTTCGACCGTGTTCGTCAATGCACCCGTAGTCGATCAAGGGGCATTCATCACTCATCAGAGTGGCTAAATGTCGCCAAATCATCACTCCTCGCTACCATCACTGCCGTGAACCAGGTAGCCCGCCGCATCGGCAAGTCACTCGCCCTCGTCCTCCCGGTCGTCCTCGTGCTCTCCGGAACCCTCGCCGTCACCCGCGTCCCGTGGGCGACTTCGGCGTCCGAGGCCCAAGTCCTCACCGCCTCGCACCAGAAGGAGACGGCGACCGCACGGTCGGCCCCGCAGGAGGTGCTCCGCCGCAGGCTGCTGGGCGAGGTGCAGCAGAAGAACCCCGGTGTCGCCCTGACGCACCTTCAGCGCGAGATGGCCGAGCGGCCCTCGCTGGCGCAGTACTGCGGCTCGATCGCCCGGTCCCTGGGCCGTGCCGCGGTCGCCAAGTACGGCTCGGTGCACCGTGCCCAGGCCTGGTCGCGGCCGGTCTGCGACACCGCCTTCGCGACGGGCGTGGCCTCGGTCGGATGACCCGTCGCGCGGGTCGCGTAGGGTGCGCCCATGACCGGCACGCCCGCGACCTCCCAGGCGGTGACCCAGGCCGTCCTCCTCGCCGGAGGACAGGGCTCCCGCCTGCGGCCCTACACCGACACCCGCCCCAAGCCGATGATCGAGATCCCGGGAACCGGGATCCCGATCATCGGCCATCAACTCGCCTGGCTGGCCGCCGAGGGCGTCACCGACGCCGTGATCTCGTGCGGCCATCTCGCTGAGGTCCTCCAGGAGTGGCTCGCCGGCGCGGCGGCCGGGCTGCCACTGCGGGTGACCACGGTCGTCGAGCGCGAACCGCTCGGCCGCGGTGGCGGTCTGAGGTACGCCGCCGCCTCCCTGCCCCGGCCCCAGGAGGCCTGGTACGCCACCAACGGCGACATCTGGACGCGGTTCTCCCTGCGGGAGATGGCCGCCTTCCATGTCGAGCGGGCCGCGGTCGCCACCCTGGCGCTGGCCCGTCCGCGCATCCCCTGGGGCGCCGTGGAGACCGACGAGTTCGGCCACGTCCTGGACTTCATCGAGTCGCCGCCCTCGCCGTTCCTGATCAACGCGGGCGTCTACGTCTTCTCCCCCGAGTTCACGGGGCTGCTCCCCGAGCGCGGTGACCACGAGCGCACGACCTTCCCCCAACTCGCCCGGGAGCGGCGCCTCGCTGGCTTCCCGCTGCCCCAGGGCGCGTACTGGCGGGCCATCGACACCGCCAAGGACCTGGCCGAGGCCGCCAAGGAACTCGCTTCCCGGCCCTGAGCGCCGGCCGCCGGTACGCAGAGCGGGCAGAACGGGCCACAACGGCCCACCACGGGCACGAAGAGGCGGCCGGAGGAAGGAACCTCCGGCCGCCTCTTCCCGTGTGCCGTACGGACGTTACGCGACCTTCCCCGAGCCGTGCCGTGACGGGGCGCCGAGCAGCCAGCCGGAGGTCTCCCCGCTGCCCAGCAGCCCGCCGAGCGCGCCGCCGCTGTCGGAGGAACCTCCGCCGTTGCCGCCACCGCCGTTGCCGCCGCCCTGCGTGGGCGGGTTGCTGGGCACCGTGGGACGGGACGGGACGGACGGCGGGGTCTGCGCGGGCCCGCCGCCGGTGCCGCCGCCGCTGCCGGTGTTGGCCGAGGACGACCCGGGACGCGACTGCGTGGCGCTGGGCGCCCTGGACGCCGCCCCCGGGGCCGACGGCGAGGGGGACGGCGAGGACGAGGGACCGCCGGAACGGCCCGCCGAGGGGGCCGTGGAGGGCCTGGAGGACTTCTCCCCGGGCACCTCGGGCAGCGCCGAGCCCTCGAGGTTGTTGGTCGGCAGGTCCGTCGGGGCGGGGAGCTGGGACCGCGGGCTGGTGGACCGTACGGCGGTGCCGAGGGTGGCCCCGACCACGAGCGAGATCCCGACGAGCACGGTGGCCAGCACCGCGCCGCGGCGCAGCACCCGGCGCCGCAGCTCCGCCAGCGGGGCGCGCGGGCCGAGCTTGCGCCAGGCCTCGCTCGCCAGGCGGCCGTCGGCGGAGTAGACCGGCGCCCCCGCGATGACCAGGGGGCTCCAGGCGGCGAGCAGGATGATGTCGGGCGTGTCGTACGCCGGGACGGTCCGCCAGCTCACCGTCACCAGCAGTGCCGCCGACAGCAGGGCGCCGATCGACGCCGCGAACCGCTGCCAGAGTCCGAAGACCGTCAGCACACCGGCGATGACCTGCAGGAAGGCCACCGTCAGCCCGGCGCCGATGGGGTGTGCGAGGGCGAGGTCGCGCAGCGGCTCGGCCATGCCCCACGGGTGGAGCGAGGCGAGCCAGGTGACCATCGAGCCGCGCTTGCCGCCGTCGAAGTAGACGGGGTCGCAGAGCTTGCCCATGCCGGCGTAGATGGAGATGAAGCCGAGGAAGATGCGCAGCGGCAGCAGGACGATGCCGAGGTTCATCCGGCGGCCGGGGTAGTAGGCGTGCCGGATGGGATCCGTGCGCTCCCGGCCGCGGCCGCGGGCGTACTCCTCGCCGGCCTCCTCGTACGGGTCGAAGTCGGGGTCCTCGTCCCCGGGGCCGGCGGGCGGCGCGGTGTACGCGAACTCGTTGGTGTCCTCGGGGTCGAGGAGGTCGTCGTAGGCGCCGCGCGCGGGACGGATGCCGCCGAGCATCTCGCCGGGCGCCGGCGGCCGGCGCGGCGGGCCGACGACGGGCTGCGGCGGCTCCTCGATCCGCGGCAGCACCTGCGTCGCGGCACCGAGGTCGAGACCGTCCACCTGACCGTTGCGCACCGCGGCGAACAGCTGGCCGGCGGCGGCGTCGCCGGGTTGGCTGCGCCCGGACCACACCAGGGGCGCGCCGCGCCGCTGCGCGGCGGCGGAGGGGCGGACGGAGGTCGGGATGACGGGGACGCGCTGGGTCCTCGTCAGGGCCCGGCCCGACGTCGCGCCGAGCTGCACGCGGAAGCTCGCGTGATTGACGATGACCTGGGCCGGGTCGGAGGAGACCTTGAGCATGTTGAGCACAGGCTCGTCGGTGATCGACGACGACCGTCCCCCCGGAGGAGTGCGGGGTGTTCTGGTGTCCACACTCATCTAACCGAGTGACACCCGATAAGGACACTGTGTGACGGGCCCCGTTGTGTCCGAGGCCCGTCAATCGAGGTTGCCGCCGGGGCGCGTCCGGGGGCGCGTCCCGGCCCGGGGACCGGGGGCGAGCCCGTTCGGGCCCGGCGGCCCGCCGGGGTTCAGGCCCGGCGGCGCGAGGCCTCGTAGAGCACGATGCCCGCGGCGACGCCGGCGTTCAGCGACTCCGCGCCGCCCGGCATCGGGATGCGCACCCGCAGGTCGCAGGTCTCGCCGACCAGCCGGGACAGGCCCTTGCCCTCCGAGCCCGCGACGACGACGACCGGTCCGGCCAGCGCCTCGAGGTCCTGCAGCTCGACCTCGCCGTCGGCGGCCAGGCCGACGACCGTGAGGCCCGCCTTCTGGTAGGCCTCCAGGGTGCGGGTGAGGTTGGTGGCCCGGGCCACCTGGACCTGCGCGGCGGTGCCGGCCGAGGTCTTCCAAGCGCCCGCGGTCATCCCGGCGGCGCGGCGCTCGGGCACGACGACCCCGTGACCGCCGAAGGCGGCGACGGAGCGGACGACGGCACCGAGGTTGCGCGGGTCGGTGACTCCGTCCAGCGCCATGATCAGCGGGTCCTCGCCCGCGTCGAAGGCCGCGGCGGCGAGGTCTTCGGGGTGCGCGTACTCGTACGGCGGGATCTGCAGCACCAGGCCCTGGTGGTTGAGCCCGTTGGTGATGCGGTCCAGCTCGGGGCGCGGGGCCTCCATCAGCGGGATGCCCCGGTCGGTGGCGAGCTTGATCGCCTCGCGCACGCGCTCGTCGTTGTCGATGAACTGCTGGACGTAGACCGCCGAGGCCGGGATGTCGGCGCGCAGCGCCTCCACCACCGGGTTGCGGCCGGCCACCAGCTCGGAGGTCGACTTGGCGCCCCGGCCCGAGGGGCGGCGGGACTGCGTGGACGCGGCGCGCTTCACCTTGGCGTTGGCGGCCCGCTGCTTGGCGTGCCCCTTGCGTGCCTCCGCGGGCGGGGTGGGGCCCTTGCCCTCCAGGCCCCTGCGCCGCTGCCCGCCGCTACCGACCGTCGCGCCCTTCTTGTTGGACGTGCGGCGGTTCCTGCGCTGGCTGTTGCCGGCCATGGGTCACCTGTTTCCTGCTGCTGTTGCTGCTACTGCGTGAACGTACGTATGTGTCAATGATGACGCGGGCGCCCGGCTACCGGGAGCCGAGCGTCCAGCGCGGACCCGAGGGGGTGTCCTCGATCTCCAGCCCGGACTGCTGGAGCCGGTCGCGGATGGCGTCGGCGGTCGCGTAGTCCTTGCGGCCCCGGGCCGACTCCCGCTGCTCCAGCACCAGCCGGACGAGGGAGTCCACGACCCCGTGCAGGTCCTCGCCGCGGCCGTCGCCGGCCCAGTGCGGGTCCAGCGGGTCGAGGCCCAGGACGCCGAGCATCGCGCGCACCTCGGCGAGGCGGGCGACGGCGCTCTCCTTGTCGTCCGCGGTGAGCGCCGAGTTGCCCTGCCGGACGGTGGTGTGGACGATGGCCAGCGCCTGCGGTACGCCCATGTCGTCGTCCATCGCCTCGGCGAAGGCCGGCGGCACCTCGGCGGCCGGCTCGACCGGGCCCGCCATCTCGACGACCCGCTGCACGAAGCCCTCGATGCGCGCGAACGCCGACTCGGCCTCGCGCAGCGACTCCTCGCTGTACTCGATCATCGAGCGGTAGTGCGGGGTGCCGAGGTAGTAGCGCAGCACGATGGGCCGCCAGCGCTTGGTCATCTCGCTCACGAGGACCGAGTTGCCGAGCGACTTGCTCATCTTCTCGCCGCTCATCGTGACCCAGGCGTTGTGCACCCAGTACTGCGCGAAGTCGTCGCCGAAGGCCTTGGCCTGGGCGATCTCGTTCTCGTGGTGCGGGAAGATCAGGTCGATGCCGCCGCCGTGGATGTCGAAGGCGGTGCCCAGGTACTTGTGGGCCATCGCGGAGCACTCCAGGTGCCAGCCGGGGCGGCCGGGGCCCCACGGCGTCTCCCAGAACGGCTCGCCGGGCTTGACGGCCTTCCACATCGCGAAGTCGCGGGCGTCCCGCTTGCCGGTCTCGCCCTCGCTCTCCGGCTGGCGCAGGTTGTCGAGCTCCTGGTTGGACAGCTCCAGGTAGTCCGGGAAGGAGCGGACGTCGAAGTAGACGTTGCCCTCGGACTCGTAGGCGTGACCGCGCTCGATGAGGCCGCGCATCATCTCGATCATCTCGGGCACGTGGCCGGTGGCGCGCGGCTCGTACGTGGGCGGCAGGCAGCCGAGCGCGTCGTAACCCTCGTTGAAGGCCCGCTCGTTCTCGTAGCCGATCGCCCACCAGGGGCGGCCCTGCTCGCCGGACTTGGCGATGATCTTGTCGTCGATGTCGGTGACGTTGCGGACGAACGTCACGTCGTAGCCGCGGTAGGCGAACCAGCGGCGCATGATGTCGAAGTTCAGGCCGGACCGGATGTGCCCGATGTGCGGGGCCGCCTGCACGGTCGCGCCGCACAGGTAGATCGAGACGCAGCCCGGCCGGAGCGGGGTGAAGTCACGGACCTGGCGCGCGTCGGTGTCGTACAGGCGAATAGTCACGCATCAAGGGTAGTGGCCCCGGGTGCGTGCGCCGTCCGCTCCGCGTGAGCTTCACGGTGTTGTGACGCTCGCGGGGGCCGTGGCACCGGCCGCCCGCGCGGCCGGCCGGTGGCCGCTTCACCCGTACGGCGGACGGCGCGGTCTCGCGGGAGGCGGGCCAACTCGTCCGCGCCGCACGTCACTTCGCCCGGCGGACCACCAGTGCGGTCGCCACGGCGGCCAGTCCCTCGCCGCGCCCGGTGAAGCCCAGACCGTCGGTCGTCGCGCCGGAGACGGCCACGGGGGCGCCCACCGCGGCGGAAAGGATCTTCTGGGCCTCGTCACGGCGCTTGCCGATCTTGGGGCGCGGGCCGATGACCTGGACGGCCACGTTGCCGATGTCGTAGCCCGCCTCGCGGACGATCCGGGCCGCCTCCGTGAGCAAGGTCACACCGGAGGCGCCGGACCACTCCGGGCGCCCGGTGCCGAAGTGCGCGCCCAGGTCGCCCATGCCGGCGGCGGAGAACAGCGCGTTGCAGGCGGCGTGCGCGACCACGTCGGCATCGGAGTGCCCGGCCAGGCCGTCCCCCTCGCCTTCCCAGAGCAGGCCGGCGACCCACAGTTCACGGCCCGGTTCGAAGGCGTGGATGTCGGTGCCGATGCCCACCTGGGGCAGCACGGGGACGTGCGGGGCCGCGGCGGCGGCGGTCGGCTCAGTAGTCATCGGTGGCCCTCCTGCGGGCGAGCACGGCCTCGGCGAGGACCAGGTCCAGCGGGCGGGTGACCTTGAAGGCCTCCTCGTGCCCCGGCACGACCAGCACCTGGACGCCGAGCCGCTCCACCATGCTCGCGTCGTCCGTGACCGCCCCGGTGACCGTGGTGTGCGCCTTGAGCAGCGTCGCCCGGTCGAAGCCCTGGGGGGTCTGGACGGCGCGCAGCAGCGAGCGGTCCGGGGTGCCGACGACGGCCTCGGTGGCCGGGTCGATCTCCTTGACCGTGTCGGCGAGCGGCAGCCCCGGCACGACGGCCGGGGCGCCGTCGCGCACGGCGGCGGCGACGGCGTCGACCATGTCGACCGGCACCAGCGGGCGGGCGGCGTCGTGGACGAGCACCACCTCGACCTCGTCCGGCAGCGCGGCCAGGCCGAGCCGTACCGAGTCCTGCCGGCTCTCGCCGCCGGCGACGATCCTTATGTCCTTCGCCTCGGGCAGACCGTGGCTGTCGAGCAGCGCCCTGACCTCGGCGACCCCGTCGGGCGGCGCCACCACCACGACCAGGGACACCGCGCGGGCGCGGGTCATGGCACGCACCGCGTGCACGAGGATCGGGACGCCGCCCAGGGTGCGCAGCGCCTTGGGCGCACCGGGGCCGAGCCGGACTCCACGTCCGGCGGCGGGAATGACTGCCGCGGTAGTCAGGTTTGTGTCCTTGGCCGAAATGGGTATCGCCTCAACGTGCCGGGCGCGAAGCCCCTGTCGGACCCTTCCGTGACCCCGACAGGGCCAGCTGCCCGGGCCCGGCACCCAGTATGCAGGGGGAAGCGACGCGCGAACGAAGACGAGGGGGCTCCTCGGCGTCGTCGAAGTGCCAGGCCACCGTGAAGGCGCCCCGGCATGCCGCAGTGCCCGGCGTATGGAACGCACCGGGCACTACGGCGGAAATCCGCGTCAGGACGCGAGGACCTCGTCGAGGAGGGTCTCGGCCTTGTCCTCGTTGGTGTTCTCCGCGAGCGCGAGCTCACTGACCAGGATCTGGCGGGCCTTGGCGAGCATGCGCTTCTCACCGGCCGACAGCCCGCGCTCCCGCTCACGACGCCACAGGTCACGCACGACTTCCGCGACCTTGATGACGTCGCCGGAGGCGAGCTTCTCCAGATTTGCCTTGTAGCGGCGGGACCAGTTGGTGGGCTCCTCGGTGTACGGTGCGCGCAGCACCTCGAAGACCCGGTCCAGCCCTTCCTGACCGACCACGTCGCGCACGCCGACGAACTCCGCATTGTCCGCGGGCACGCGTACCGTCAAGTCGCCCTGGGCGACCTTGAGCACCAAGTAGGTCTTGTCCACGCCTTTGATCTGGCGAGTTTCGATGGCCTCGATCAGCGCGGCCCCGTGATGGGGATAGACCACGGTGTCGCCAACCTTGAACGTCATGTGACAGGTACCCCTTCCGTGGCTATCCAGGGTAACACGGGAACGGCTGGTTCTGAATGGCGTTTTCGCAGGTCAGGGCATATCTCGGGGCTTGACAAGTGCGACCGGAACGTGCTGCGAAGGGCCGGCGGAACGCGGAATTCGCAGGTCGGAGCGGGTGCCGAGGGGCCCTGAAACGCCCCCGTTACACCCTGCGGACGGCCCGGACAAGGGGAGGAACATCCCGATTTGTCGCTCTCTTGCGGGGGGTCTCCCGCTACTCCGTTCGGCCGCCACGGGCTTGCTGCGATCCATTTTCGCACCACGCCGGATTTCCGTCCGGCGGATGAACGGTAAATGGATCTTGCCGGTGTGGCGGGAATCGTTCGGTGGAATCCCGGAATGGATTCCGCCGCGCCCGGGCCGGCCTGTCCGAAGCCCCCGCGGAAGGCCGCCAGCGGCCCCCGGAACGCCCCCGGGACACCCGGGCGGGTGAAGCCCCGGCCCACCCGGGGGTGGCCGGGTGCGGGCACGCCGGACGGGCTCGGTAACCTGATCCCGCACCAGGTAACCCGTAAGTCCCGTACGTCCGTACGTCCGTACCTCCCGTACCCCGCCCAAGGAGATGCCGCCGCCGTGAGCAGCAGCCTTCGACGCGGCGCCCTCGCCGCCGCCCTCGCACTCTCGCTCTTCCCGCTCGCCGCCTGCGCCGCCGGGAACAACGCGGAGACGCTGCGCGTCAGGCCGGACAACGCCGCGACCAGCGTCGGCGACATCGAGGTCCAGAACGTCGTGGTGCTCACCCAGGCCACCTCCGACGGCTCCTCCTCGGTGACGGCCAAGATCTTCAACAACGGCGACGACCAGCAGACCCTGGACTCCGTCAAGGTCGGTGAGCTGGACGCCAAGCTGTCCGGCCCGATCACGCTGCCCGGCCACAGCTCCGTGCTGCTCGGCGGCGACGGCAACCCGTCCGCCATTTTCAAGGGCGGCTCCGCGAGCAAGAACGACGGGGACTTCAAGGACGTCGTCTTCGACTTCAGCGAGACCGGTGAGGTCTCCCTGCAGAGCCTCGCGCTGCCCGCCGCCGGCTACTACACCTCCTTCGGGCCGAGCGAGAAGCCCTCGCCCACCGAGTCCGCGAGCCCGGGCGAGTCGCCCGCCGAGGGCGTCACGGCCTCGCCCACCGAGACGGAGACGATCACCGAGTCGCCCGCCGGCTGAGGCACCCCGGCACACGAAGAGGCCCCGGGAGCGCATCGCTCCCGGGGCCCCTTCACGTCCGGCGGTGCCGGCCGCGGCCGGTTTACGGCTCGAACTTGTAGCCCAGGCCACGGACCGTCACCAGGTAGCGCGGCGCACCCGGGTCCGGCTCGATCTTGGCGCGGAGCCGCTTGACGTGGACGTCGAGGGTCTTGGTGTCGCCGACGTAGTCGGCGCCCCAGACCCGGTCGATCAGCTGCATGCGGGTGAGGACGCGGCCCGCGTTGCGCAGCAGCATCTCCAGGAGGTCGAACTCCTTGAGCGGCAGGTCGACCTTGCCGCCGCCCACCGTGACGACGTGCCGGTCGACGTCCATGCGGACCGGGCCGGCCTCCAGCGCCGAGGGCGAGATCTCCTCGGGCTCGCCGCGGCGGCGCAGCACCGCGCGGATGCGGGCGACCAGCTCGCGCGAGGAGTAGGGCTTGGTGACGTAGTCGTCCGCTCCTATTTCGAGACCGACAACCTTGTCGATCTCGCTGTCCTTCGCGGTGACCATGATCACCGGGACGGTGGACTTCAGCCGCAGCTGGCGGCAGACCTCCGTGCCGGGCAGGCCCGGCAGCATCAGGTCGAGCAGGACCAGGTCGGCGCCGTTGCGCTCGAACTCGTCCAGCGCGTCGGGCCCGGTCGCCGCGATGGCGACCTCGAAGCCCTCCTTGCGGAGCATGTACGACAGGGCATCACTGAAGGACTCTTCGTCCTCGACGACGAGTACTCGGGTCACGGGAGGACCTCCGGGGCGGGGATGTGATCGGGAAACGTCTCGTAGAGCGCGGAGGAGGAGCCGGAGCCGGGCCCGGGCTCCCCGTCCTCCGCCGCCACGGCGGTGGAGCGGTCCCGGCCGTCCCGGGACACCGCGGCTTCGGGCAGCCGCAGGGTGAAGGTGGAGCCCTGGCCTTCGGCGCTCCACACCGTGACCTCCCCGCCGTGGGAGGCGGCCACGTGCTTGACGATGGACAGACCGAGCCCGGTGCCGCCCGTGGCGCGCGAACGCGCCGGGTCGACCCGGTAGAACCGCTCGAAGATGCGGTCCCGGTCCTTTTCGGAGATGCCGGTTCCCTGGTCGGTCACGGAGATCTCGATCAGGTCGCCGCCGGGTGCGGCGACCCTGCGGCCCGCGATCCCCACGCGGGTGCGGGCCGGGCTGTAGTTGACCGCGTTCTCGACGAGGTTGCCGAGTGCGGCCGCGAGCTGGCTGCGGTTGCCCCAGATGTACAGGTCGGGGGCACCGCCGGTGGCCATGGTGATCTGCTTGGCGTTCGCCGGGTGGCGGCAGCGGTCGACGGCCTCGGCGACGAGGTCGTCGACGGCGACGGGCTCGGCGTCGTCGAGGGGGTTGTCGTCCTGGACCCGGGAGAGGTCGATGATCTCCTGGACCAGGCTGGTCAGCCGGGCCGCCTCGATCTGCATCCGGCCCGCGAAGCGCTCGACGGCCTCCGGGTCGTCGCTGGCGTCCATCACCGCTTCGGAGAGCAGCGACAGCGCGCCGACCGGCGTCTTGAGCTCATGGCTGACGTTGGCGACGAAGTCTCGCCGTACCGCCTCGATGCGCCGGGCGTCGGTCAGGTCCTCGACCAGCAGCAGCACCAGGCGCGAGCCCAGTGGTGCCACCCGGGCGGAGACCGCCAGACCCTCCCCGCGGCCGGCGCCCCGGCGGGGCAGGTCCAGTTCCACCTGCCGTATCTCGCCGTCCCGCCGGGTCTCCCGGGCCATCTGCAGCATCTGGTCGACGGCGAGCCTGCCGCCGCGGACCAGCCCGAGGGCGTACGCCGCCGAGCTCGCCTTGACCACCGTGTCGCCCTCGTCGAGGACGACGGCCGACGAGCGCAGCACGGACAGCACCGTGTCCACGCCCGGCGGTAGTACGGCTGCGGCGTCGGGCCGCAGGGATGTGCGTGTGGGGCGGGCCTGTTCCCGCTCGCTCCAGCGGAACGCGAGCACAGCGATCACACCGGTGCAGAGCCCGGCGATCGCACTGGCTGCGGCGACTGCCGCGTTCACGTCCATACACCCAGGTTAGGGGGACGAAATGAGTGGCCCACAGGGTCGGAGCGTCTTCTCGAACGCGCGTTGCCAAGAGTTCACCGTGGTGTCAGTACCGGTTCATTCCGGATGCTCGGGCGGTACGCGTGCCCACGCGAGGTTGGGAGCGTGTCAGCGTGGGAGGACAATCCTCTTTTCGAATGGCTCAAGCGGCAACGGAAGGAATGCGATGCGCGACGCATATCACGAGGAACTCGACTCGATCGGTGACGGCCTGGTCGAGATGGCCAGGCTGGTCGGCTCCGCGATCGGGCGGGCCACCACGGCACTGCTCGACGCCGACCTCAAGCTCGCGGAGAGCGTGATCGCCGCCGACGAGAAGGTGGACGACCTTCAGCGCGAGCTGGAGAACCGCGCCATCACCCTGCTCGCCCGCCAGCAGCCCGTCGCGACCGACCTGCGGATCGTCGTCACCAGCCTGCGCATGAGCGCGGACCTGGAGCGCGCCGGCGACCTCGCCCGGCATGTGGCGAAACTCGCACGGCTGCGCTTCCCCAACACCGCCGTCCCGGGCGACCTGCACAGCACGATCCTGGAGATGGGCCAGCTGGCTCAGCGCCTGATGGCGAAGGCCGCCGAGGTCATCGTCACCAAGGACGTCGACGACGCGCTGCAGCTGGAGGCGGACGACGACCGCATGGACGAGCTGCACCGCACGCTCTTCCAGCACCTGCTCGACGACCGCTGGAAGCACGGCATCGAGACGGCCGTGGACGTCACGCTCGTCGGCCGCTACTACGAGCGCTTCGCCGACCACGCGGTCTCGGTCGCCAAGCGTGTCGTCTACCTCGTCACGGGCGAGCACGCGGACGAGCTGTCCCCGCCGCCCACCCCGATGCCGGCGGACTAGCGGCCGGACCGGCCGTACGGCGCGGGACGGCGCGCGGGGCGTGTGCACCCTCCGGGGTAACGCTTCCGCGCGCCGTTGATGCGCCGGGGTGGGGCGTCGTTCACTGGTGAAAGGCATGCAGGCAGCCGTCGCCAACGGCAGAGGAGGGTAACCATGCCCGAGTCCCCGACGTCACCCAGCGCCCGCGACCAGCCGTTCCCCGAGGAGACCCCGCAGTCCCCCGGCATCCGTGAGCTGCCGCTGCTCGGAGCGTGCGGCTGCGGATCGGGCTGCGGATGCGGTTGCCAGTCCGGAGCGCCCTGCCGCTGCGGCGGCAGCTGCTGACTCCACCGACTCCACGCCACCCGCGTTCGTCACGCTCGGGGGCCCGTCCGGTCACTCCGGACGGGCCCCCGACGCCGTCCTCCCCCGCTCACGCCCCGTCGTAGGCGCGGCGCAGCGCGGCGAGGTCCAGCTTCTTCATGGAGTGCATCGCCTCCGTGGCCCGCCTGGCCTTCTCCGGGTCGGCGTCCCCGATCATCTGCAGCAGCACCTCGGGGAACACCTGCCACGACACCCCGTACCGGTCCTTCAGCCACCCGCAGGGGCCCTCCTCGCCGCCGTCGGTGAGCTTCTCCCAGTAGTGGTCGACCTCGGCCTGGTCGGCGCAGCGGATCTGGAACGAGACCGCCTCGCTGAAGGTGAACTCCGGACCGCCGTTGAGCGCCACGAACTTCTGGCCGTTGGCCGTGAACTCCACGGCCACCACGGACCCGGCGGGCCCCGGGCCGGCCTCGGTGTAGCGGCCGATCGTGCCGATGGCCGAGTTCTTGAAGACCGAGACGTAGAAGTCCGCCGCCTCCTCGGCCTTCCCGTCGAACCACAGGCATGTGGTGAATCCGTCGGTGGTCATCGCTGCCTCCTCCTGACGCATGGGCGCGTACGCCCTTAGGACGGCCCCGGCGCCGGAAACTCATCGGCGTCCGCGCGACCGCCGTTCCGGGTCATGAGCAGATGGCCCCTGCGGAAGCGCTCGTCCGGTCCGGGCTCGCGCAGCATGCGGGCGGTCTCGGTGAAGCCGGCGGACACCGCCAGGGCGGCGAGGCCGTCGATCGGCCAGCGGTAGGCCGTCGTCACCTTGTGGTCGAACGCGTCGAGGGGGCCGCCGCCGGACTCGAAGAAGCCCAGTAGGAGGTGGCCGCCCGGGGCCATGGTCCGGCGGAACTCGTCGAAGTACACGGGCAGGTCGCGCGGCGGGGTGTGGATGACGGAGTACCAGGACAGGATGCCGTCCAGCTCGCCGTCGGCGACGTCGTGCAGGGCGTCCATGGAGCCGACGTCGAAGCGCAGGTCCGGATGCGCCTCGCGGGCGAGGCCGATCATCACGGGCGACAGGTCGACGCCGAACGCGTCCAGCCCGAGGTCCCGGAGGTGCGCGGTGACGTACCCAGGGCCGCAGCCGAGGTCGGCGACGGTCCGGCCGCCGGCCGCCAGCACGGAGTCGGCGAAGGCCGCGATCAGCGCGCGGTCCAGCGGGAGGGAGCCGAGCCAGTCGCTGAACAGCTCGGCGTAGAGAACGGCGACGGAGTCATAGGCACGGGCCGTCGAGACGGGGTGGAGGGAGGGCTCGGTCATGGGGAACGACCTTAGGCCCCCTGGGAATCGGTGAACCAGGAGCCGATCGAATCCCACTGGAAGGCGTCCCGCCAGCCGGCCCCACCCGCCGTCCAGCCCTGCAGGGCCGCGACGACCTTCTCCGCCGAGACCGTACGCGTCAGGTAGTGCTCGGCGGGGGCGCGGTCGCGGTACTCGAGCTGGTACGTGCCGTCCGGGCGGTGCCACACCTGGGCGTAGCACTGCTCGTCCGCGGCGCACTCCAGCACCAGGTTCCCGTCGCGGGGGAGGTTCAGCACGGCCTTCTCCAGTGCGCTGCCGCGCGGGCTGCCGTCACCGGGGTGGTGCCCGGGGTGCGCGAGGGGGTCGATGTCCACGGGGTCCGCTCCTTCGGGTAGGGCGGGCGGCAGTCCGCAGGCGTCGAACAACTGGAAGACGAGGTCCTCCACGCACGGGTCCGCCCGTTGGGCGAGTACCTCGCGCAAAGCCTCACGGTCCGCGGTGAAACCGGCCTCGGCGGCCCAGTCGGCGACCTCCTGCGCGGTCCCGGGCACCTCCGCGAGCATCCAGCAGACGTTCCGCTCCTTCTCGCCCTCCCCCGGAGGCGGGTCGTCCGCGGGCGGTGGCGACCCGGCGATCTCGTAGTCGGCGGCCATCTCCGGGTCGAGGAAGGCGGACCATTCCGCGCCGGACGGCGTGCGGCCGCGTACAAGGCAGACGTCGCTGTCGAAGACGCTCGCGATCAGAACGGGCGAACCGGTCGCGGCGACCAGGGCGTCCAGCCACCGATCGTCGTCGTTGTCCGGGAGCCCCCTGCCGAGTTGCAGCGTCTGCCGGCCCCCGGGCCGCGGCCGGCACACGTTCAGGTACTCGTCGAGCTCCTCGATGCACCGCGCGGGGTCACCGAGCACGGGCAGCCGCTCCAACGGTGTGTCGCAGCGCGCCAGAACGAAATCGCCGGTGTACCCCATGGCTCCCTCCCCGAAGGCTGCCGCCGATGCCGGCGACGGCCACCGACACCGGCCCCGCGGCTCCGAGGCGGCGCGGATCCGGTTGACCGCCGCCCGCGCGGTTGCTGTACGCCGCTGCTCGGACGGCGACCGGGGAGGACCCTCGACCGTACTGCCGGCTTTCCGTGCCTGTCGTTCCTTGCGCCGTCGCGTCTTAGAAGTCCCCCTGTGCCTGGGGCTGGTGGGAATCGGCCGCCGCGGGCACGAGGGCTGCCGTGGTCCGCTGGGGCGCCGCGCCGGGCGAATCCGACGCCGCGGCCGGCGCCGGCCGGTAGGACCGCCGGTAGAGACCGAACGCGCCGAGGAAGAGGCAGAAGCCCACGGTCGTGGCGACCGCCGACATCGGCGTCCCGCCGAGGTGACGGTGGACCGGGCCCACGGCGAGCGTGCCTCCGAAGCCGGCGCAGATGTCCGCCCAGCCGCTGAGGCGCGGCGACGACACCGTCTTCCTGAGCCACGGCGGGACCCAGCCGACGCAGAGTGCGGCGGTGCCGGGGACGAAGGTCAGCAGCCAGTACAGCGCCAACACGGTCCATCCGATGACATCCACAGCAAGGCCCCCCATGCGACACATGTGCGACCCGGCGGCCGCAGGCGTGATCTTCGCACGGATGTCCGACCCCCACGGACAGCCGTGGCCCGGGATCGGGGCCGGGGGTGCGCTTGCCCGGACCCGGATCGATGGACCGCACGCACCGAAACACCGGCAAGACGGCCGACGGCCACGCACCGGATCCCGGCCGGGGCGGTCTCGCCGCACCAGGGCCTGTCCGACGGGCCGCGGCACCGACCCCGCACCCGACAGCGCCGTCACCCGAATGGCGCACCATGACGTGCCCACCCACTTGGGTGAAGATCAAGCTGGCTAGTGCCCCACCCGAGGCAATCCGTGAAAGGGGAACCACATGCGCATTCGACGAATCCTCACCGCCTTCATCGCGACGGCAGCCCTCGCCGGACTCGGCCTCACAGGCGCCGCCACCGCCGGCGCCACCACCGGCGCCACCGGCGCCACCACCCACGCCGCCCCCACCGACGCCGCCCCCACCGTGGGTGAGTGCGAGGACGGTGGCGGAACAGTCGATTGGGCGACCAACACCTGCAAGGGCGGAAAGTACGACGGCCAGAAGATCGACTAGGCGGCACAAAGCGCCCCGCAGCCACGCGCCGCGGGGCGCTCCCGCCCGGTCGTAGCCGATAGAGTCGCAGGGACTATGCCTACCCGTCGGGCACGCCAGGTCCGAGCCGGCCCGGAACTTCTTCTTCCCCGGGTCCTGCCGGTCCTCCGGATGACCTGCTTCTCCCGACTCAGGACCAGTGCGCTCGTACGCCTGGTGGTCGTCGTCGGTCGTCGTTGGTCATCCTTGGCCGCTCTGGCCGGGCCCAAAACCAGCGTTGTCGGTGGCCGAGGCTACGTTCGCAGGTGCGCGGTCGGCTTCCGAGGTGTCCAGCTCTGCAGTGCGGCTGCATCCCCGAATCTGTCCGGGGGCGGCCCGGGAACAGCCCGGGACCCAACCGACGGTCGGGCTTCGCCGATGGCCAAGGTCGAGACCTGCCGGCGCCGGCCGCGCGCCTCTTCGTCCCGAAGCAACGACGTTGAGGCTCGACTCATGCCGGCGTCGCCGAGGTCGACTGCGGCGATGCGCGGTGCCTCTGCGATGTGGGCGTGGGTGGCGGAGCGGGCTCCCTCCCCGGGCACTGATGACGGCCATGACCACGTGCATGGCGCCCAGGAGCGACGTACACGCACTTCAGGGCTCGTAGGGTCCGAACCGGAGAAGGGTGGGGGAGCGATGACGGGCGAGTACGTGGAGCTGGTGTGTGACGACGTGCCCCATGACGTGGTGCTCACCGATCCGGGCGTCCGCGTGCTGGATGTCGCGCAGGTCGTGCGTCGGCTGAAGGAGCTGAGCCTCTGGCACAGCAAGGTTCTGGTGACGCGGGTTCCCGCCGTGATTCTCGCCGGCGTGCCCGAGGAAGACGCTGCGGCAGCCGTCTCGGCCCTCCGCGAGGTGGGAGCACAGGCGGAGACGCGAGAACGGCCGGAGCCGGAGTTTCTAAGGGACTGAGCACGGCCCGACCAACCGGCTGACGGCCCCAAGACGGCCCCCAGACGGCCCCGGAGCGGCGACAAGCCCCCTCCCCGCGAAGAAACCGCAGGCAGGGGGCTTGATCGCGTCGGACTACTTCTTCTTGCCCTGGTTCTTCACGGCCTCGATCGCCGCCGCGGCCGCCTCGGGGTCGAGGTAGCGGCCGCCCGGGGTGACGGGGCGGAAGTCGGCGTCGAGCTCGTAGGCGAGCGGGATGCCGGTGGGGATGTTCAGGCCCGCGATGTCGGCGTCGGAGATGCCGTCGAGGTGCTTGACGAGGGCGCGCAGGCTGTTGCCGTGGGCGGCGACCAGCACTGTACGGCCGGTGAGGAGGTCGGGGACGATGCCGTCGTACCAGTACGGCAGCATCCGGTCGACGACGTCCTTCAGGCACTCGGTGCGCGGGCGCAGCTCCGGCGGGATGGAGGCGTAGCGCGGGTCGTCGCTCTGGGAGAACTCGCTGCCGTCCTCGATCGGCGGCGGCGGGGTGTCGTAGGAACGGCGCCAGAGCATGAACTGCTCCTCGCCGAACTCGGCGAGGGTCTGCGCCTTGTCCTTGCCCTGGAGGGCGCCGTAGTGGCGCTCGTTGAGGCGCCAGCTGCGGTGGACGGGGATCCAGTGCCGGTCGGCGGCCTCGAGGGCCAGCTGCGCGGTGCGGATCGCGCGCTTCTGGAGGGAGGTGTGGACGACGTCGGGGAGGAGTCCGGCGTCCTTCAGCAGCTCGCCGCCCCGGACCGCCTCCTTCTCGCCCTTCTCGTTGAGGTTGACGTCAACCCAGCCGGTGAAGAGGTTCTTCGCGTTCCACTCGCTCTCGCCGTGGCGGAGGAGGATCAGCTTGTAGGGAGCTTCTGCCATGCCAAGGAGTCTAAGAGAAAACCTCTTGGTGCCTTCCGGAGGGCGCCTGTAAGCTGCGCAGGCCAGCCTGGCCCATTACGCCTATGACGCCCCGAACGCCGCGAGGAGCAGCCGCCGTGCCCGATGTCAGACGTGCCGTACGGGAGACCGTCTCGGGACTCCCCCGGACCTTCTGGTGGCTGTGGACCAGCACCCTGGTCAACCGGCTCGGCGGCTTCGTCGTCACCTTCCTCGCCCTCTACCTCACGCGGGACCAGGGCTACTCCGCCACCTACGCCGGTCTCGTCGCCTCCCTGTACGGCCTCGGCGGCGCCTTCGGCGCGGTCGTCGGCGGGGTGCTGACCGACCGGGTCGGGCGGCGCTCGACGATGCTGCTGGCGCAGATCGCCGCCGCGGCCGCCACGGCGGCGCTGGCGTACGTCCACGGGCAGGCGGCGATCGCGACGGTGGCCCTGGTGATCGGCCTGGCGAGCAGCGCGTCGCGGCCGGCCGTGCAGGCGATGATGGCGGACGTGGTGCCCGCGGCGGACCGCGTGCGCGCGTTCTCCCTCAACTACTGGGCGATCAACATCGGCTTCGCCGTCTCCTCGGCGGCCGCCGGCCTCATCGCCTCGCAGGGCTACTACTGGCTGTTCCTCGGCGACGCACTCATGACGCTGCTCTGCGCACTGGTGATCTACGCCAAGGTGCCGGAGTCGATGCCGGGCCATGAGCCCGCGGCTTCCGGACCGCCGCCGGCGGACGTCGCCGGGACGAAGGAGTCCCGGGTCGGCCTCGGGGTCGTGCTGCGCGACCGGCGCTTCATGGCGTTCGTCGCCCTGACGTTCCTGCTGGGCACGGTCACCCAGCAGGGCTCGACGACCCTCTCCGTCCACATGGGCCGCCAGGGCTTCACCGCGAGCGAGTACGGCCTGGTCATCGGCCTCAACGGCCTGCTGATCGTGCTCCTGCAGCTCCCGCTGACCCGGCTCGTCGAGCGGCGGAGCGTGGCCGCGCTGCTCACCGCGGGCACGCTGCTGATGGGCTGGGGCTTCGGGCTCACCGCCTTCGCCGGGACGGTCGCGTTCTACGCTTTCACGGTGGCGGTGTGGACGATCGGCGAGATCCTGCACGCGCCGGCCTCGATGTCGCTCGTCGCCGACCTGGCACCGTCCCACGCACGGGGCCGCTACCAGGGGATGTACTCCCTGTCCTGGCCCGCGGCCTCCTTCGCCGGGCCGCTGCTGGGCGGCGTGGCGCTGGACCGGTGGGGCGGCGGCGTGGTGTGGGGGGCCTGTGCCGTGGTCGGCACCGTCGCCGGCGCCGGGTACTGGCTGCTGCTGCGGGAGCGCGGGGCGCGGGCCGAGCCGGTGGACGCGGCGCCGCCGGCCCCGGCGCGCATACCGGAGCCGACCGCGGACTGCTAGGCCGTGCGGGCGCGCCGCACCCCGTACGAGCGGCGGTGGCGACGCGTCGCCGGGCCGAGGCGGTGGCGGCGCGCTACTCGGCGCCCTTGTCCGCCTTGCCGATCAGATGTGTGAAGGCGTCGAGGTTGCGCGTGGACTCGCCGCGCGCGGTCCGCCAGGCGTGCTCCTTGCGGATCGCGTCCGCGAAGCCCAGCTCCAGCAGGGTGTTGAAGCTGCCGTCGGCGTTCTCCACGACGGCGCCCAGCACCCGGTCGACCTCCTCGGGTGTCACCGCGACGAGCGGCAGCCGGCCGGAGAGGTAGACGTCGCCGAGCGCGTCGATGGCGTAGGCCACCCCGTACAGCCGGGTGTTGCGCTCCAGGAGCCAGCGGTAGAACGCCTCGTGGTTCTCGTCGGGGCGGCGCACGACGAAGGCGTTGACCGTGAGGGTGTGCCGTCCCACCGCCAGGGCGACGGTGGTGGAGAGCTTGCGCGTGCCGGGGAGCTTGACGACGTACTCGCCCCCGGCGCCGGTCTCCCAGCCGAGTTCCGCGTCCTGCAGTGCCTGTTCGACCGCCGCGCGCGCCGCCGTCTGCTCCCGCTCACCCATGCGGCGATCGTAGGCGACGCCGGCGCTCGGCCATCGCACCCGCGTACACCTCGGCGGTCCGGGTGGCCGCCGCGTCCCAGCCGAAGCACTCCGCGTGCCGGGCGGCGGCCGCGCCCATGGCGGGCACCAGCTGCGGGTGCTCGATGTAGCGGCGCAGGGCGCGCGCGTAGTCGGCCGGGTCGTGACCGGCGACGAGGAACCCGGTCTCGCCGTCCTTCACCGCCACCGGCAGTCCGCCGACCGATGCCGCCACCACCGGCGTGCCGCAGGCCTGGGCCTCGATGGCGACCAGCCCGAACGACTCGCTGTAGGAGGGCATGACCAGTACGGACGCGGCCCGGTACCAGTCCGCGAGCCGGTCCTGGGCCACCGGCGGCTGGAAGCGCACGAGGTCGGAGATGCCCAGCCGGGCGGCGAGCTTGTGCAGGCGCTCGGGCCTGGTCAGGCCGCTGCCGCTCGGCCCGCCGACGACGGGGACGACGAGGCGTTCGCGCAGCGACGGGTCCTCCGCGAGCAGGATCGCCACGGCGCGCAGCAGGATGTCGGGCGCCTTGAGGGGCTGTATCCGCCCGGCGAACAGCGGGATCACCGCGTCCTGCGGCAGGCCGAGGCGCGCGCGTGCCCCGGCGCGGCCGCCGTGGGCGTCCGGCCGGAAGCGTTCCAGGTTCACCCCGGGGTGGACGACGGCGACCTTGCGGGGGTCGGCCTCGTAGTGCCGGATCAGCTCGTCCGACTCCTCGGCGGTGTTGGCGATCAGCCGGTCGGCGGCGCCGACGATCTGCGTCTCGCCGATGACCCGGGCGGTGGGCTCGGGGGTGTCGCCCTCGGCGAGCGCGGCGTTCTTGACCTTGGCCATGGTGTGCATGGCGTGGACGAGCGGGACGCCCCAGCGCTCGGCGGCGAGCCAGCCGACGTGGCCGGAGAGCCAGTAGTGCGAGTGCACCAGGTCGTAGTGGCCCTGCCGGTGGCTGGCCTCGGCGTGCATCACCCCGTGGGTGAAGGCGCACAGCTGCGCGGGGAGGTCCTCCTTGTTCAGGCCCTCGTACGGGCCCGCGTCCACGTGCCGCACCAGGACCCCGGGGGCCAGCTCGACCGTGGGCGGCAGGGCGGCGGTGGTGGCGCGGGTGAAGATCTCCACCTCCACGCCGGGGCCCTCCGCGAGCCGCTTGGCCAGCTCGACGATGTAGACGTTCATGCCGCCCGCGTCCCCGGTGCCGGGCTGGTGGAGCGGCGAGGTGTGAACGCTGAGCATGGCCACGCGCCGCGGACGGCGCCCACCGGCATGGCGGCGCAACCGGCGGTGGGCACCGCCGGCCAGGACCTTCGCCACGTACTGGCTCACGTCGCGTCCTCCACTTCTCCACGGGCGGCGGAGCGGAAGCCACCCATCAACAGTGCCAACCGGCGGAGGGCCTAGATCCATTTCCGCTTTGCCAAAGCGTGACCGTCGACATGGCCCGGATCCCGCGCCCGCCGGCTCGCATAGGCTCGACGCATGCGTGCGACACGGCCGGTCGGAGAGGTGACCCGGGGGACGACCAACCCCAACCGCCTGCGCCGCATGGACCGCTGGATCGCCGCCCAGCACGGGGCGTCGCTGCGCCGCAGCGAGGACCCGCTCGCCGTGGACCTGGGCTACGGCGCCGCACCCTGGACCGCCCTGGAGCTGCTGGTACGGCTGCGCACCGCGCGCCCCGACGCCGAGGTCGTCGGCATCGAGATCGATCCGGCCCGGGTCGCCGCCGCCCGGCCGTACGCGCGCGAGGGGCTCTCCTTCGCGCACGGCGGCTTCGAGGTGCCCCTCCCGGGCGGCCGCAGGCCGGCCCTGATCCGGGCGGCGAACGTGCTGCGCCAGTACGACGAGGAGCGGGTCGCCGAGGTGTGGACGCGGCTGCGGGCCCGGCTCGCGCCGGACGGGCTGCTGGTGGAGGGCACCTGCGACGAGATCGGCCGCCGCCACGTGTGGGTGGCGCTCGGCCCCGAGGGGCCGCGCACGGTGACCTTCGCCACCCGGCTCGGCTCGCTGCAGCGCCCCTCCGACCTGGCGGAGCGGCTGCCCAAGGCGCTGATCCACCGCAATGTGCCGGGCGAGCCGGTGCACGCGTTCCTCACCGACTTCGACCGGGCGTGGGCGGCCGCCGCGCCCTTCGCCTCCCTGGGCGCCCGGCAGCGCTGGATCCGCACGGTGCGCAGCCTGGCGGGTCCGGGCGGCTGGCCGGTCACCGACACCCCGGCCCGCTGGCGCCAGGGCGAGGTGACCGTCCGCTGGGAGGCCCTGGCGCCGGCGCGGCGCTGATCCCCGCCGCCGGGGCCGGTCCCGCATGGCGCCCGGAGCGCGATGCGCGGGCCCGCGGCTCTGGCCGATTCGCGTCTTCCGTGGCACCATCCACAGCCATGTGACGGATCGTCAGATACGCAGCGGAGGTGCCCGCATGAAGCGTACGGCCTGCCTTGCCTGTGCCGCGCTGCTGCTGATCCTGGCCGCCCCCGTGCCGGTCGCGCACGCCGATCCGCCCCGCCCGCGCCGCACCCTGCAGGACGTACGGGCCGAGGTCGACGCCCTCTACCGGCAGGCCGAACGCGCCACCGACACCTACAACTCCGCGCACCAACGGGTCCTCGCCCAGCAGCAGCAGATCGTCGCGCTCGCCCGCGTCATCGACCGCGAGCAGACCCGGCTGCGCACCCTCACCGCCCAGGCGGGCGCGCTCGCCCGCGCCCAGTACCGCGGCGGCGGCATCGGCCCCGGGCTCGACCTGCTGCTCAGCGACGACCCGGGCGCCTTCCTCGACGGACTCACCCTCGCCGACCGCGGCGCCCAGGCCGCCGACGCCACCATCGGGCAGCTGCGTACGACCACCGCGGAGCTGGGCGCCTACGCCCGCTCCGCGACCGTCGCCTGGGAGCGCCTCATGGCCGGCCGGAAGGAGGCCGCCGACGCCGAGCGCGAGGTCACCGGCCGGCTGGCCCGGGCGAAGCGCCTGCTCGCCGGCCTGGAGGCCCGGGAGCGGGCACGGCTGGAACGGCTCGAGGACGAGGCCGCCTACCGTTCCCAGGTCGCCTGGCTGCGCACCGACGCCGCCACCCGCCTGCGCCGCGACGCCGCGGGCGCCACCCGGCAGGGCGCCACCGCCGTCGCCTTCGCCTCGGCGCAGATCGGCAAGCCCTATATATGGGGAGCGGACGGTCCGGCCGCCTACGACTGCTCCGCGCTGACCCGGGCCGCCTGGCACGCCGCCGGGGTCGGCATCCCGCGCACCTCCCAGGAGCAGTGGCGGCTCCTGCCGCGCGTCCCCGTGGCGCGGATGCGCCCGGGCGACCTGGTCGTGTACTTCGACGACGCCAGTCACGTCGGCATCTACGTGGGCGACGGCGCCATCGTCCACGCACCGCGCCCCGGGCGGCGGGTCACGATGGCGGGGGCCGGGTCGATGCCCGTCCTCGGGGTCGTGCGCCCCGGGTGACCGCGCACGGCCGCGCGGGGCGACCGCCCGCTGTGACCTGCGTCCTGTGACCCCGGTCGCGTGACGCGCACCACGCCCCGGTGGGGCAAACGTGACGTTGGTCATGCCCGGTTCGTCCTCCCGCGGCCGAAATCCGCAGCTCAGCACCGCATATGACACGGGCGGTTTACCAACAGGGCCTCCCCCGCCGCCGGGCGCTACCGCTATGGTCGCCCTTCAGTGTTCTCGGAGCTGAGCAACCGATCCGACCGATCCGACCGCTCCGGGACGTTGCCCTCGGGGGGAGGGAAGGAATTGTCCGATGTCGCCGATGTCCGCGACCGGGCGGCGCACCGACCAGTACGCCGCCGTGCCGGGGCCGCGCCAGGAAACACCCCTGGCCGACGGCCGGACCTCCCCTGCCCTGACCCTGCTCGTCATCGGTGACGACCCCGCCGGCGCCTTCACCGTCCCCGACCTGCTGGACATCTCCGGCACGCGCGTCCGCATCCGCCGCGCCCGCAACCTGACCGAGGCCGAGCGACTGCTCCGGGACGACGTCAACTGCATCCTGCTGGAGCTCTCCGCCCAGGCCGCCGACGGCGCGTCCGACGCGATGGACAGCCTGCGGCAACTGCTGCGGCTCGCCCCGCGCACCGCCGTCCTGGTGCTCACCGCGGGCACCGACACCGACGCCGAGCGCGCCGCCGAGGCCGTCCGCGTCGGCGCCCAGGACCACCTGACCCCGGCCGACCTGGACCCGTCCCACCTGACCCGGGCCATCCGCTACGCGGTGGAGCGCAAGCGCGCGGACGTCGCGCAGCGCCAGCTGACCGAGACCCGGCTGCTCGCCCAGGAGAACTCGCGGCTGGAACGCGGGCTGCTCCCCACGCCGCTGCTCCACGGCGCCGACCTGCGCTTCGCCGCCCGCTACCGGCCCGGCCGCAGCCGGGCCCTGCTCGGCGGCGACTTCTACGACACCGTCCGCACCCCGGACGGCACCGTGCACGCGATGATCGGCGACGTCTGCGGCCACGGCCCGGACGAGGCCGCCCTCGGCGTGGAGCTGCGCATCGCCTGGCGCGCGCTGACGCTCGCCGGACTGTGCGGGGCCGCCCTGCTGGGCACGCTGCAGCAGGTCCTGGAGCACGAGCGCTCCGACGACGAGATCTTCGCGACCCTCTGCCAGGTCGACATCAGTCCGGACGGCCGCGCCGCCGACCTGTGGCTGGCCGGCCACCCGGCACCCCTGCTGTCGCTGTCCGGGATGGCGCCGCAACTGCTGCCGTACGAGCACGGCGGCCCGGCGCTCGGGCTGCTGCCGCAGAAGGACTGCTGGGAGGGCGCGCGCTTCGAGCTGGGCGAGGCGTGGAGCCTGATGCTCTACACCGACGGGCTCATCGAGGGCCGGATCGGCCTGGGCGCGCAGCGGCTGGGCCAGGAGGGCATGGTCGACCTGGTCGGGCGGCAGCTGTCGGCCGGACTGGCCGGCGAGGAGCTGCTGGACGCGGCCATGACCGAGGTGCGCGAACTCAACGGCGGGGAGCTGACGGACGACGTGGCCCTCATGCTCCTGGAGTCGGGCGCCTGATCCGGCGGCCCCGGCCGGTCAGCCGGCCGGGTGGACCGCGTCAGCGGTTGAAGGGGCCGTACGGGCCGTCGCTGCTGCTGCCGCCGCCGCGCCGCCGCGGGCCGGACACCTGCTTGAGGGCCGGACGCACGTCGACCGTGTACACGATCACCGCGATCAGGCCGATGACCGGCAGGAACGACATGATCGGCAGGATCGCGATCAGGGCCGCCGCCACCGCCAGGATGATCATCCAGAAGGCCTTGGTCTTCTTGTCCGCCGCCCGGTAGGCGTCCTCACGCCGGATGGCCGCGTCGACCAGCGCGAACAGCGCGAAGACCAGCAGGGCGATGGAGACCCAGCCCAGCAAGTTGTAGAAGCCCTGCACCAGCATTGCCGTCCACCTCCGTCATCGGCTCCCACCGTACCGGCACAACGAGCCGGGCACGCCGCGCGTGCCCGGCCCGTGATGGCCGGCCGCTCAGGAAGCGGGCTTGCCCGGCGTCGCGGGCTTCTTGGCCGCGGGGGCCTTCTTCGCCGTGGGGGTCTTCTTCGCCTGGCCGTCCTGCGCCGGGGACGGCGCGTGGGCGGGGGCCGGAGCCGGGGCCGGAGCCGGGGCCGGAGCCGGCTTGGTGTCCGAGACCGGTGCCTGCCGTGCCGCCGGGACGGGCTCCGGCTCGATCGCGACGGCGATGTCCTCGACCTGCTCGGCGGCCTCGCCGCGCCAGGTGGCGACCGCGTCCTTGCCGCGCTCGGCGAGGCCGTCGTACGCCTCCTTGGCGCGGACCGCGTACTCGGCGGCGCGGCCCACCTGCTGCAGCGCGAAGTCCTGCGCGGAGTCGCGCAGCTTGCGCAGGTCGCCGTCGATGGTGCCCAGGAGGTCGTTGACCTTGGCCTGCGCCTTGGTCTGCGCGTCCTTGGCCTGCGCGGTCACCTTCTCCTGCACGGCCTTGGGGTCGGTGCCGCGGATCTTCTCGATCCGCTCGGGGGCCTCGGCGCGGATCTTCTCGATCAGCGGCGGGACCTCCTTGAGCTTCTCGGCCGCGAGGTCCGCGGTCCCGGCCAGCGCGTACAGCGGGGTCGGGTCCTTGAGGGTCTTGACGATGTCTTCGGTGATCGCCATGAGGGTTTCTCCCGTTTGAGGATGGTGGCGGGTACGCCTGTTGGATCGTTCGTTCCGCGCGACCGGGCGCGGCCGGTCACCCGGCGGCCGCGGCGTCGCCGCCGCCACCGCCGCTGCCCTGTCCGGCCGGTCCGGACGCGTTCGGCTTCAGCACGGCGACAGCCTTCTTCGCCGCCTTCTTCGCCGCGTGCTCGCGCGGCGCAGCGGGCTGCTCGTCAAGAGCTTCCTCCACTGCGGCGTTCTCCTTGCGGAACGACTCGTAGATCTGCACGAGGACTTGCTTCTGCTTCTCGTTGATCGCCGTGTCGGCCAGGATGGCGGTCCGTACCTCCATCCCGTCGCCCTGGTCCCGCTCGTCGAGGATCCCGGCCTGCACGTACAGGGTCTCGGCGGAGATGCGCAGCGCCCGGGCGAGCTGCTGCAGGATCTCTGCGCTGGGCTTGCGCAGCCCGCGCTCGATCTGACTGAGGTAGGGGTTGGACACCCCCGCGGCGTCGGCGAGCTGACGCAGGGACAGCTGCGCGTTGCGGCGCTGCTCCCGCAGGTACTCGCCGAGGGTGCCGACGTTCAGTGAAGCCATGACTCCGAGGATGCCGCGCGGTGCTAACTTTTGCAAGCAAGGTGCTTGCAAAAGTCTCGTTACGGTCGTGTGACCCATCCCTCCGGCCCGCCACGCGCGCGCCCGCTGTCGGCGCCCGCGCGCACAATGCCTGCGTGGACCTGCGACCCGAACTGCTTCCGCCGCCCGTCGGCCCCAAGCGACTGGCCGAGCTCGCCCGTGAGATCGAGCGGATCGAGGACCTGGCCGGGTCCGGCGAACCGGCGGACCAGGCCGTGGCCGCGTTCAACGAGCGCACGGGCCACGACTACCTGCTGTCCGACTTCACCTGCTACGACGCGTCGCGCGGTCTGGAGGAGTTCGCCCGCGAGGCCGCCCGGCCCGCCCGGCCGCGGGTGGCGGACATCACGCGCGAGGAACTCGTCGAGATCGTCCGCCGCGTCGAGGCCGATCCCGCCGGCGAGGACACCGACTACCACCTGCTGCTCCTCGACTGCAACACCCCGCACCCCCGGGCCTGCGACCTGCTCTTCCACCCGCCGGCCGGCCTCGAGGACGCCCCGCCCGAGCGGATCGTCGAGGCGGCACTCGCCTACCGCCCGATCGCCCTGTGAAAGAGCCCGGGCGGCCGGTTGACCTTGACCTTGGGGCAGGCCGCAGCATCGGAGCGGCCGGGCGGTGTGCCCGGCCCGAGGGAGGGAGCCCGCCATGGACTCGCTGACGATCGGGGCGTTCGCGAAGGCGTCCCGGCTGTCGCCGAAGGCGCTGCGGCTGTACGACGAGCTGGGGCTGCTGACACCCGCGCGGGTCGATCCGCTGACCGGCTACCGCCACTACGCGCCCGCCCAGCTGGAGCGCGCCCGGCTCGTGGCCTGGCTGCGGCGGCTGGGGATGCCGCTGGCCCGCATACGGGAGGTGTGCGCGCTGGACGCGCCCGCCGCCGCGCGGGAGATCCGGGTGTACTGGGCGCGGACCGAGGCCGCGCACGGCGCCCGGCGGGACCTGGCCGCCTTCCTCGTCGATCACCTGTCCCGGAAGGACTCCGCCGTGAACGACGCGAACCACCCCCTGGAGCTGCGCTGCGCCGCCCTCTCCGACGCCGGCCTCGTCCGGCCGGGCAACCAGGACACCGCCTACGCCGGCGAACGGCTGCTGGCGGTGGCCGACGGCTTCGGCGGTGAGGGGGCGCCCGCGGGCGCCGCCGCCGTCGACGCGCTGAAGGAGCTCGACGCCGGCACCGCCCCGGGCGGTCTGCTGGACGTGCTGCAGGACGCGCTGGACCGGGCCGACGAGACCGTGCGCGGTTTCGCGGACTCGGGCACCACGCTCACCGCGCTGCTGTGGTCCGGGGAGCGGCTGGCCCTCGTCCACATCGGCGACTCGCGGGCCTACCTGCTGCGCGAGGGCGGGCTCTTCCGGATCACGCACGACCACACGATGGTGCAGTCGATGGTCGACGAGGGCCGGCTGACCGAGGCCGAGGCCGTCTCGCACCCGCAGCGGTCGCTGCTCGTACGGGCGTTGGGCTCGGGCACCCGCCCGGCCGGGCGCCTGCCCGACCTGCGGCTGCACGATCCCCGTCCCGGCGACCGCTACCTGCTGTGCACGGACGGCCTGTCCACCGTCGTGCCGGACGAGGAGCTGCACCGGGTCCTCGCCTCCGGCGCCGGACCCGGGGAGGCGGTGCGCGCGCTGGTCGCGCTGGCCAACGCCGCCGGCGGTCCGGACAACGTCAGTTGCGTGGTCGCCGATGTACATGAGAGGGCCACGGCGGCATAGTCCCGACCCATGAGCGATGAATGGTTTCTGCAGACGGGCCACGGGGTGCGCTTCGAGTGGGGACCGGAGGGCGCCCGGCGGGTCGGGGCGCACGTGGCCTGCCTGGTCGTCGTCGACGTCCTGTCCTTCACCACCGCGGTGACGGTGGCCGTCGAGGCGGGGACCGCGGTGCACCCGTACGCCTGGCGCGACGCGACGGCGGCCGCGTACGCGCGGCGGGTCGGTGCGCGGCTGGCCGTGGGGCGGCGGGAGGTGACCGAGCGCTCGCCGTGGTCGCTGTCCCCCGCCGCCCTGCGCCGTGCGCCCTTCACCCCGCGGCTGGTGCTGCCCTCCCCCAACGGGTCGGCGATCGCCGCCGCGGCCGGGGAGGCGGCGACCGTGGTCGCCGCCTCACTGCGCAACGCGAGCGCCGTCGGCGCGTGGCTCGCCCGGCACGGCTACGGCGTCCGCGACCGCCCCGTCGCGGTGGTCGCCGCCGGCGAGCGCTGGCCCGACGGGACCCTGCGCCCCGCACTGGAGGACCTGCTCGGCGCCGGGGCGGTCGTCGCCGCGCTGCGCGAGCGCGCGCCCGCGGTGACCCCCTCCCCCGAGGCGCGGACCGCGGCCGCGGCCTTCACCGGGACCCCCGACCCCGCCGCCGCCGTCGCGGCCTGCGCCTCCGGGCGCGAACTCAGAGGCGGCGGCTTCCCCGAGGACGTCGCGATCGCCACGGAACTCGACGCCGCCTCGGTCGTACCCGTCCTGTCCGGGGGAGCCTTCTCCTCGCGGCCCATTGCGGACCGGAACTGACCGCAAGGGTGCGTACCGTCGAAGACATCGAGGACGCCGGAGGACCGGCGCCCGAGGCCAGGACCCACGACCAAGGGGAGCGCGCGATGCCGACGGTGGTACGGAACGAGACGGGTGAGCGGGACGCACTGCTGGCGTACCTGGAGGCGCAGCGCGGCGGGGTGCGGCGCGCGGTGCTCGGCCTCACCGACGAGCAGGCCTCCTCGCGGCCCAGCGTCAGCGAGATGAGCCTCGCCGGGCTGGTCAAGCACGTCACCAGGACCGAGGAGTCCTGGGTGCAGGGCCTGCTGCTGGGCCACGAGGACAAGAAGGGCACCGAGGCCGACTACCTCGACGGCTTCCGGCTGGTGGAGGGCGAGACCCTCGCCGGCTGGCTGGAGGAGTACGCGAGGACGGGGCGGGAGACCGAGGAGGCGATCCTGGCGCTGCCCGACCTGGACGTCGTGGTGCCGCTGCCGGACGCGCCCTGGAACCCGCCGGGCATGAAGGTCAGCGCCCGCTGGATCCTGCTCCACCTCATCGAGGAGACCGCCCGGCACGCCGGGCACGCGGACGTCATCCGCGAGTCCCTGGACGGCCGGACGGCCTTCGAGCTGGTCGCCGAGGCGGCTCAGCAGGGCAAGCCGATGGGGTGACCGATCACGCCCCCGTGGCCACCGGTTCCTGCAGCTCCGTCACCCAGGTGTCGGGATGCCCCTCGCACTCCAGGTACAGCTCCCGGGGGTAGCCGAGGGACCGGTGGCCGTGGGCGTCGATCCAGCGGGCCAGCGCCTGCTCGGAGCGCAGGACGTCGTCCATGGAGCCGCGGTGCACGATCGTCGCCGCGCTCTGCAGCCCCGGCAGGTCGACGACGGCGAAGTCGTACCCGCCGTCCGGCTCGACCGCGACCTGCAGCCCCGCGTGGACGAGGATCGCGCCCTCTCCCTCCGGGGCGTCCTCGTAGTACGCGATCCCCGGCCCGGCGGGGCGCACGCCCGCCGCGTCCAGCCGCCGGCACAGCTCGTCGTACAGCGGCTGGATGACGGGCCCGATCTGCGCCGGCTCGAACCCGGCCGCGGTCGCCGTCAGCTCCGCGAGCCGTGCCGCGGGCACCCGCTTGATCACCACGTCGTCGGTGGACATCCGTCCCTCGCTCTCGATCGTCCGGAGCCTCGCCTCGACGCCCGCCAGCCGGGCCGCGTCCGCGGCCATCGCCGCCGCGAGCTCGGCGCGGCGCAGCCGCAGCATGCCGCGCAGCTGCTCCGCGCTCACCTCCTCGTCGAGGATCGACCGCACCTGTTCGAGCGTGAAGCCGAGGCCCTTGAGGGCGATGATGCGGTTCAGCCGGGCGAGCTGCCCGGCGGCGTAGTGGCGGTAGCCGGTGGCGGGGTCGACACGGTCGGGGCGCAGCAGTCCGACGGCGTCGTAGTGACGCAGCATGCGGACCGACACGCGGCCGTGCCTGGCGAAGTCTCCGATTCCGAACATGACGTCTCCGAGTCCACCGCCTCACACGGTGTGAGGGTCAAGCGGTGTGAGGGTCAAGCGGGACGGCGATGCCCCGGCGCGCGGTCGGCGCCGGGGCATCGGGGGGGCGAGCGGGGTCAGCCGCGCAGCTCGGCGGCGACCAGCTCCGCGATCTGGACGGCGTTGAGCGCGGCGCCCTTGCGGAGGTTGTCGTTGGAGAGGAAGAGCGCCAGGCCGTGCTCGACGGTCTCGTCCACCCGGATCCGGCCGACGTAGGAGGGGTCCTTGCCCGCGGCCTGCTGCGGGGTGGGGATCTCCGACAGCTCCACGCCCGGGGCGGCGCCCAGCAGCTCGTACGCGCGCTCGACGCTGACCGGACGCTCGAAGCGGGCGTTGACCTGCAGCGAGTGCCCGGAGAACACGGGCACGCGGACGCAGGTGCCGGACACCTTCAGCTCCGGGATGCCCAGGATCTTGCGGGACTCGTTGCGGAGCTTCTGCTCCTCGTCGGTCTCGAAGCGGCCGTCGTCGACGATCTTCCCGGCGAGCGGGACGACGTTGAACGCGATGGGCCGCTGGTAGACCGCGGGCTCGGGGAACTCCACGGCCTCACCGTCGAAGGCCAGCTTGGTCGCCCGGTCGGCGACCTTGCGCACCTGGCCGTCGAGCTCGGCGACACCGGCCAGGCCGGAACCGGAGACCGCCTGGTAGGTGGTGGCGACCAGCGCGGTCAGCCCCGCCTCCTCGTGCAGCGGGCGCAGCACGGGCATGGCGGCCATGGTGGTGCAGTTCGGGTTGGCGATGATGCCCTTGGGGCGGTTCGCGATCGCCTGCGGGTTGACCTCGGAGACGACCAGCGGGACCTCGGGGTCCATGCGCCAGGCGGAGGAGTTGTCGATCACGACCGCGCCCGCGGCAGCGACCTTCGGGGCCAGCGCCTTGGAGGTGGCGCCGCCCGCGGAGAACAGCACGATGTCGAGGCCCGTGTAGTCCGCGGTGGCCGCGTCCTCGACCGTGACCTCGCCGTCCTTCCACGGCACGGTGCGCCCGGCCGAACGGGCCGACGCGAACAGCCGCAGCTGCTCCACCGGGAAGTCGCGCTCGGCCAGCACCTTGCGCATGACACCGCCGACCTGGCCGGTGGCTCCGACGATTCCGATCCTCATCCGGTCTCTCCGATCAGTGCGTACGTACGGTCCCGAGTATCCCCCGATGCGGCGAGTGCCCGGAGTGCCGACCCGAGGGACGGGCGCCCCGCGGGCAGCAGCGGCAGTCGCACGTCGGGGCTCGGGATGCGTCCCTGGACGTGCAGCACCGCCTTGATCACCGCGGGGTTCGGCTCGGCGAAGAGGGCGGCGGCAAGCCTCGCGAGCGCATGCCCCTGTTCCGGATCGTGGAAACGGGCCAGTTCCACCCACCGCTCGGTGGCCAGGTGCGCGGAGGCGGCGATCGCCCCTTCGGCGCCCAGGGCGAGCAGCGCCGGAGCGAAGACGTCGTCCCCCGCGTACAGCGGCACCTCCCCCACCAGCAGCACGGTGTCCTGGTCGATGCCGCCGACGGCGTGCTTGAAGCCCACGACCCCGTCGATAGCGGCGATCCGGCGCACCGTGTCGGCGGTGAGGGCGAGCCCGGTGCGGTAGGGGATGTTGTAGACGACCAGCGGCACCGCCGACGCCCGGGCCAGCGCCTCGAAGTGCGCGACGACCCCGTCCTGGGAGGGCCTGACGTACGACGGCACAGAGACGAGGGCGGCGTCCGCGTCGAGCTGCGCGAGCTCGGCGGCGGCCCTGCGGGTGTCCGTCCCGCCGGCGCCCACGGTGTACCAGAGCCCGCGCTCCCGGCACACCCGCCCCACGGTCTCCCGGACGACCGCCTTCTCGGCCTCGTCCAGCATCGCCGCCTCGGCGGTCGTCCCCAGCGCCACCAGCCCGGCGACGCCCCCGTCGGCCACCTCGTGCGCCAGGCGCTCCAGGGCGCCGGCGTCCACGCGGCCCGCCTCGTCGAAGGGGGTGATGAGCGGTACGTGAATACCCATGCCTTTGAGCGTGGGGCCACAGCACCCTCAAGGTCCAGTTAATAGTCCTTCATCGCACCGGTAAGCAGTGCTGCACGAAGGCGTATCCCCTAGCCTCGGGCCCCATGAGAGACGACCGGTACGAGATCTCCGACGACCCCGCCCGTGTGGACGCCGCCCTGGTCCACCACTGGCTCTCCACCGACGCCTACTGGGCCCTCGGCCGCCCCCGCGCCGTCCAGGACGCCGCGATCGCCGCCTCCCTCAACTTCGGCGCGTACGACAGGGAGACCGGCACCCAGGTCGCCTGCGCCCGCGTCGTCACCGACCACGCCACGTTCGCCTGGCTCTGCGACGTCTACGTCACCCCGGCCGCCCGCGGCCGCGGCCTCGCGACCGCCCTCGCCACGACCGCCCGCGACCACGTGGAGGGGCTGGGCGTAAGGCTCGTGCTGCTGGCCACGCACGACGCGCACGGGGTGTACAAGAAGGTGGGCTTCACCCCGCTCGCGGAGCCGGGGCACTGGATGTCGTACGGGTTGTGAAGCCCGCCCGGGACGCCCGGGACCCTCTTGAGCCCCGGCGGCGCCGCGGTCGTCGCGCACGTTCAGACGGTGGCGTCGCGCCTGAGCCCGATTGCCTCGTTCTGCTCGGCGTCAAGAAGCACGGGGTCGACGGATGAGATGGTGTCGGGCCGAGGATCCGGGCCCGCACCACTTGCCGTCCGCATGTCCTCCGTCTTCCTGGCCAGGTCTCCGTACTCCCCCAGCCAGCGCAGGAGTTCCTCCTGGATCTGCTCGGGAGTGGCCACGGTCCGCAAGCCCACGTGACGCAGGCCGGTGCCGTCCTCGCCGCGCCGGGCGCGGGTGAGGGCCGCCGCGATGGACGTGACGGCGTGCGTCACCGCCTCGCGCAGCTCCGGTCCGCCCTCAGCCCAACTGACCGTCATCGCCCCGCGCATCACGTCCGTGTAGACGGACTGGACCCGCTTGTACGCGAGGTAGCGGGGAAGATCACGCCCCACCGCGTCAGACGCCCCCGGTGAACTCTCCCCCACGGCCTTCCGCCAGCCCCGGACCATCTGCCGTTCCTGCCGGCGGGGGTAGCGCATCAGGTGGAGGTGCGTGGCGAGGTCGTAGAGCGGGTCACCGATACGGGCGAGCTCCCAGTCGATCGTCCACAGTTCCCCCGCACCGTCGACGACGAGGTTTTCGCGGTGCAGGTCACCGTGCAAGAGGGCGAACGGGCGCCTGGTGAGCCCTCCCAATTCCTCGGGGAGCGCTTCCAGAAGGCTTTCCGGAATCGCCAGCGCATCAAGAAGCGGATCGAGTACCGGCCTCTTCTCGCGATAGACCCCCCGGGTGTGACCGATCAGGTTTTCCAGAAAACTCGTACTGTCGTCACCACCGAAAGGAAGGTGCCCCGGCTCGGCCGGTCCGTTCCCGCAGACACGATCCGCGTGGACACCTGCCGCATCGATCGACACCAACGACCCGAAAAATTGAATCAATTTTTTTCTGTAGCGCCGGGGGACCGACTTTCCCGGAAATGTCAGGTCTCCGAGAGTCCTGCCTTCGATGAATTCAATGAAGGTCACACCGGCTGGAGCGTCCACCAGTTCGCTCACATCGACGACCTTGGGAACGCACGGAACCCGCCCGCCCAATTCAAGGACCAGCTGCTCCTCCGACGCGAAGCACCTGTGGTCGTACCAGAAGACGCGATCCCGTGGTTCGCGCAGCTTCAGCCACCTGAACCTGGCGCCGAGCGGCGTACCGGGATCCAGGCGGACGGCATATGCCTCGTGATGGTGCCCTTTGAGTGGGCCTACCACCTCGGTGGCGATTCGCGACGCGAACTCGCGGGTAGGGCTGGTCACGGGATTCCTCGAGGATCAGAAAAAGGGAAGCGTATCCCTCTCTCGACGCGCATGGGGCTGAACCCCACCGCATCTTTATTCACTTCCAAGCCCCCCAGCCCCACCAAACTATGCAAGCCGCACGTCGCACAGGCCGAGACGCTGCATAATTATTCCTGAAGGATCTCATCTAAGCGCCCCCCGAGCTAGCCTGAACGATGGAATCCCTCGAAATCGGTGAACCGGGACTTCCGGCGCGAAACGGCTGCGGTCAGTGGGGCTCGCCGCTGGCCGAGTGCGTCCGGCATCGGCCACGGACTTCGAGCCAGGCCGCCCGGATCTCGTCAAGGTGTTCAACGATCGTCCCGCGGTAGCCCTTGCGCAACTCCTGGTTGTCGTCGACATGGGGGTTCTCGAAACCGAGGAAGCGCACGTCCGCGCTCTTCGCGGCTTGCACATCGGCGGGCGAATCGCCGATCATCAAGCACCGCTCGGGGTGGGCCAGTCCAAGTCCCCCGATAGCACGCTCGATGCATGCGGGGTCGGGCTTCAGCAGGAGCGGGTGCCCCTCGGCCATGTTCCGCCGGCCGTACACATGCAGGTCGAACAACGGATCCAAGCGGTGCCTGGCCAGGCAGGCGCGAACGGCCTTCTCGGAGTTGTTCGTGGTTATGGCGACCGGTATTCCCTCAATCTTGATGGCCTTCACCAGCACCGCCGCGCCGGTCGTCATCACCGCCTCCTCGGCACACTCCTCCTCCAGTGACGTGAGTGCACCTTCGAGGAGGGCGACGGCCTCGAAGTCCGGCCACGTGCGCGCAGCCTCGCGAAGGATGTCTATGGGACTGTGCTCCTTTTCGGGACGTACGGCCGGCAGCCTTTCGCGATCGATGAATTCGCGCAATTGCTCCGCGACCCGCTCCGCTCCCTTCGGCGCAAAAAGATGGCAGAGTGGACCGTCGAAGTCGAACAGCACACCCTCGACGTCGGCCAGCAGGGCCCGGAGGTCGCTTTTCATCCGCCACTCGCGATCAGAAGTCACCCAGTGAGTTTGAGCGCCCGCAGGGGCCTTGGCCAGAGGGCCGCGACGCGAACACCGCATCGACGACTCACGGCAACAAACCCATCACGTCCTGCATCCGCGAAACAACCCGCTTGGCATTTGCCTTAGTCATCTCGCGTCTCTTGCGTGCACTCTTCGCATAGCCGACAAAATTGACGCCGACTTGTCGTGCGGCCTCGGCGTCCCGCCACGAATCCCCCACGAACAGGCAGCGTTCGGGCTTCGTGCCGAGCTGTTTCACTGCTTCTCGCAGCATGAAGCCATCGGGCTTCATGAGCCGGGCGTCATCGGGGCGGCCGACGATCGGCCCGTCGAACAACTCCAGCAGATGCGTGGCGAGAAGGACGTTGCGAATCGCCTCCCACCCATTGTTGCTGACGACCCCGAGGTGCAGGCCCCGGGCCCGCAGGCCGCGCACGAGGTCTGCCGTACCAGGTGTGACGGTCGCGGATGCGGCCGCCACGACCTCCTCCTTCGCCAGGAGGGCGTTCAGTTCGGCACTCACCTCGCGCGCGTTGCCGCCGGACCCCGTGGCGATCTCCCACAGCAGCCCGTGCGGATCATCCGTGCCGGCCAGTTCCGGCGGGAGCAACGACAAGTCGCCGAGCCGTGCCTTGAGCCGTGAGGCGGCGACAGACGCGGGATGCCCCGCGAAGAGGCGGCAGATCGGACCATCGAAGTCCAGCAGGACACACTCGATGCCGACGGATGTCAGGCGGGCTTGGCTAGCCTCGTCCACAGGGAGTTGAACCACTCGTGAGAGAGTTCCACACGTTCCCGTGGCTGCGGGTAAAGCTTGGCCCCGACACCCAGGACGTCATGGATTCTGATGGTCGCGTCGTCGACGTTGATGAGGTTGTCCGTGACGACGTACATGCCGTCGAGGGCCAGGTCACCGTTGATCAGATAGAGCTTGTGCAGTGGCGTGACCGGGACGAGTCGCACTTCGACCCTGACTTCGGGAACGGCGCCTTGGCCGACCAGGTTCTCCAGGTTCCTCAGGGCCCGGATGTGGATCGCGGACAGGCTGCTGAGCCGCTGCATGGGGCGCTCGTCGTCGATGTCCTCGACGTTGCGCGGAATGGCCAGCCGCACATCCGTACGCGGCAGCAGCAGGCGCAGGTGGATCGATGACGGACGGATCTCCCCGCGGATGATCCGTTTGACCTGCTGCACGATGGCCGCGTTGAGGGACTCGGCGGTCAGGCAGTACGCGTCGATCGTGACCTGATCCGCCTCGAAAGCCTCCGCGATGGCGTCGTCCAGCTCAATGCTGCCCGCTTCGGCGGTCGCCGTGGCGTTCCCGTTGATGTGTGCGTCGGCGGACTTCCGCCAGTCGCGGGCGAAGACGCCCTTGCCCTGGGCCGACTCCACGTAGCCTCTGCCCTCGAGCGCCTTGATCGCCTTCTGGACGGTGGCACGGGAGACGTCGAAGCGGTCCACCAGCTCGGCGTGGGTGGGGAGTTGATCGCCCGCCGCGATGGCCCCGCCCTCGATCTCGTGGCGCAACGCATCGGCCACGCGCTCGTATTCACGCCTGGCCCCGCCGACGGTGCGGTCGTTGCTCACGTGACCCACACTACAGCTTCACGCCAGGCAAGTGGAGTTGACTGCATGGAGTTTAGGGATCTGCAGTCAGCGGCAACATGACCGTAGAGGAGTGCAGTCAACTGGTCCGACCGACAGTCAAGTTGGTCCAGTTGGCGCCACCGGGGGCCGCAGCCTCTCCGTCCCGACGACGCGCCGGGGATGGCCGCGGGTGACAGTGCAGCGCCATGTCGCATCGCACGCATCAGCATCAAGCTTCCGCTTCTGCCCCACCGCCGACCCACGGGTCAAATCTGCCCCCTCCGCGCTCTACGCGCGGAGGGAACGATCCCGCGCGCCTCGAAGGAGTGAATCGCTATGCCCGCTCTCGCTCTCTGCGCCTTCGCGTTCGAGCAGCTCGTCCAGTGGCGGTACGGCGCGGCCGGCGCCTTCGCCGTCGGACTGTTCACGGTGGGCCACAAGGCCCGCAACACGACGTTCACGTGCGTCGGACTCGCGGTGATCGCGCTGCTGCTGGCCCAGTAGGGCCGGTGCGGCAGCGGACCCGCGCCTTTCGGTCGGTCACCTCGGAAGGGGGTGGGTCATGCTGTGGAGTCATGTCCTGGCGGCGCTGCTGGAGCAGTACCTGGCCTGGCAGTACGGGCCGTTGATGGGGCTGGGCGTACTGCTGGTGGCCGCCGGGCTCAGGGCGCGTTCCGGCTATGCGATGTGCGTCGGCGGGGTACTCGTCCTCCTGGTGCTGGTGTCCTACGGGCACCGGTAGCGACGGCTAGAACGTGTCGATCGGCCAGGGCTTGCGCGCCGTACGGAACAGCGCGTCGACGCGGGCCGCGCCGCCCGGGCGGGATTCCGTGACGCCGCCCGTGACGGTCAGGCGGGCCGCGGACTCGTCGCCGAGGTAGAGGGAGGCGAGGGCGGCGGCCGTGAGGGAGACGTCCGGGGCGGCGGAGGGGGCCGCCTCGGCGGTGGCGGTGCCGTCGGCGGCGGCTTCGAGGCGGAAGCGGCCGGCCGCGTACCCGTCGGGGTCGGCGACGTCGAGGACGGCCGAGCCCGGGGCCGCGTACGTACGGGCCGCCAGCGCCCGCGGCACGTCGAGCAGCCGCAGCCACAGGAAGTCGCTGGTGGAGTGGACGTGGGCGGCGCGCGGGTCGTCCAGCAGCAGCGGCAGGACGTCGTCCTGGCCGCGGAAGCCGGTGCGCACGGTGGCGACCCAGTCCATGGCGAGCATGTAGCGCCACAGGGCGCGCTCGGCCTCGGGGGTGGCGGCGATCAACTCCCGCACGGTGAGCGGGACCTTCGGGAACATGCCGTGCCAGGTGTCCTCGGCCGTGTACGCGGCCAGGCCGTCGACGCGTCCGGAGGCGTCCCGGTAGAGCACGAAGGTCGGTTCCTTCCAGGGGAAGGAGGGGTTGATCACCGTCCCGGTGGCGTACTCCCAGTTGCGCTCGGTGCGGTTGATCGCGCCGGGATGGCGCAGCCGCACCCGGTCGTGGAGCAGGGGTCCGAGCTTGAGGACCTCGGACGGGTCCGCCAGGTCGATGCGGCCGCTGTCGGACGGCGCCCCCTGGGGGCGGCCCGCGCGGGCGGTGTCGACCTCCCACTCGGTGACCCCGGCGGCGGGGCCGAAGCCGAAGCGGCCGTAGATCCGGTACTCCGCGGCGACGAGGATCGCGACCGGCTCTCCTCGGCGCACGGAGGCGTCGAGTTCCGCGGCCATCATGCGGGAGGCGAGGCCGCGTCGGCGGTGCGTGGCGGTGACGGAGACATTGGTGATCGCCGAGGCGGGCAGCACCGCGCCGCCTGGCACGGTGAGTTCACGGGGCATGCTGCGGAACGTGGCCACGCAGCGGCCCTCGTCGAAGGCGCCCTGGGTGCGGTCCAGGTCCGTCTGGGAGCGGCGGAGGCCGATCTCCTCCTCGGTCACCGACGGGGGCCGGTGAAACCCGGCCTTCGCGGCGCGCAGCCAGCCGGGGAAGTCGTAGTCGCCGATCGTACGGACCTCAAGGCTCATGCCCCGCACGGTAGGCGGAGCTCAGCCCCGGGCGCATCCCGTTTTCGCCGAGCCGCGGTCAGTCGCCCGCCAGCAGGTCGTCGACCCGTGCCTCGCCCTCGCGGTAGCGGCGGGCGATCTCGGTGCTGCAGCCGTCGACCGTCCGCTGCAGGGACTGCCGGCAGCGCGAGACCTGCTGCTCGTTGCGGACCAGCCGGCCCATCGCGTCGTGGAGTTCCTGGTCGGTGCGGGCCTCCAGGTCGGAGAGCTGGACCTCGGCGAGCATCTCCTCGGCGAGCTGCCGGTAGCGCTCGCTGTGCGGGGTGCCCAGGGTGACGTGGCGGGCGGAGGAGCGGTGCCGGGACGGGGTGTCCGTGAGGATCTCGGAGAGCCGGTCGAGCACGGGGGCGTCCGGGGCGGTGCGCCGGGCGAGTTCGGCCCGGAGGATGTCGATCCGGCCCTGGAGGAGCCGCCGCAGATAGGAGAGGTCGGCCTCCTCCAGCTGGGCCTCGCGGCGCGCGGTGCGCAGCCCTTCGAGGGTGAGGCCGGCGAAGTCGGGCTGGGGGGTGCCGGCGGTGAGGGGGGAGCGCGGGCCCGGTGCCTTGAGCATGCGATCGCCTTCCGCCGTGCCGGTCGTGATGCTGTGCTTCATCGCTGTCCGTCCCCTCGTCCCCCACGTCGGGCAGATATCGATCGTGCCACCGAGTAACTGCGTCGCGCAGGCACCTGCACCCGAACGGCGGCTCCGGACAGTTGTGCGTGAGTCCAAGCGGGCGTACGGCCCGGGTGCCGCGCGCCCCCGCCGAGCCGGGACAATGTCGGCATGCGTGCGGTGGCCCAGCGGGTGAGCGAAGCGAGTGTCGTGGTGGACGGCGAGACGGTCGGGGAGATCGCCGGTCCCGGCCTGTGCGTGCTGGTGGGGGTGACGCACGACGACACGGAGGAGAAGGCGGCCCAACTGGCCCGGAAGCTGTGGGGGCTGCGCATCCTGCCCGGGGAGAGGTCCTGCTCGGACATCGCCGCGCCGCTGCTCGTGATCTCCCAGTTCACCCTCTACGGTGACGCCCGCAAGGGGCGCCGCCCCACCTGGAACGCGGCGGCGCCCGGCCCGGTCGCCGAGCCGCTGGTGGACGAGGTCGTGGCGCAACTGCGGTCGCTGGGCGCGCACGTGGAGACGGGCCGGTTCGGAGCGGAGATGAAGGTCTCGCTCACGAACGACGGCCCGTTCACGGTCGTGCTGGAGATGTAGGGCGGCTACGGTTCGACGACGGTCTCCTGGCTCGCCGCCGTCCCGTCCGCCAGCAGCGCGGCGTCCACGGGCGTGTTGCGCTTGATCACGGCGAGGGCGATCGGGCCCAGCTCCCAGTGCCGGGCGGAGGAGGTGACGGTGCCGACCGGGCGGCCGTCCGGCCCGTCGGCGGCGAGCCGCACGGGGGTGCCGTGGCCGGGCAGCTTGACCTCGCTGCCGTCGAGGTGGAGGAAGACCAGGCGGCGCGGCGGCCGGCCGAGGTTGTGCACCCGGGCGACGGTCTCCTGGCCGCGGTAGCAGCCCTTGTCGAGGTGGACGGCGGTGTCCAGCCAGCCCAGCTCGTGCGGAATGGTGCGGTGGTCGGTCTCCAGGCCGACCCGCGGCCGGTGCGCCTCGATCCGCAGCGCCTCCAGGGCGAGCACGCCGACGGGGCTGCCGACCTGCCGCGCGAGGTCCTCCAGTTCGCCGCGCGGCACGAACACGTCGCGGCCGTGGGGGACCTCGCGCACCGGCCAGTCCGCGGGGACGGCGGCGATGCTGCCCGCGGGCAGGTGCACGACGGCGTACTCGCCGGTCCGGTCCGAGACGTCGACCTGGTAGAAGAACTTCATGCTCTCCAGGTACGCGATGAGCTCGCCCTGTGTGCCGGGCTCGACGTGCATCCAGGTGGTCGCGCCGTCGTCGACGAGGTAGAGGGCGTGCTCGATGTGGCCGTGCGCGGAGAGGATCAGCGCCTCGGTGGCCCGGCCGGGCGGGAGGTCGCTGACGTGCTGGGTCAGCAGCAGGTGGAGCCACGCGAGGCGGTCCTGGCCGGTGACGGCGACGACGCCCCGGTGGGAGAGGTCGACGAATCCCTTGCCGTCCGCCAGTGCGCGCTGCTCGCGGAAGAGGTCTCCGTAGTGTGCGGCGACCCCCTCGTCGGGGCCTTCCGCGGGGACGGCACCGGGGAGCGACAGCAGGGGACTGGTCGTTGTTTGGCGCTGCATGCCCACCACCCTACGTCCGGTTACTTGAACCCTCAGGCGTTCGGGGCTTCCCCGCGCAGTCCGCGCAGCGACCGAAGATCGCGAAGTGCTTCATGTCGGTCTCGAAGCCGTACGCCTCGCGCAGCCGCGAGGTCAGCGGCTCTGCGACGGACACGTCCGCCTCGATGACCGACTCGCAGTCCCGGCACACCAGGTGGATGTGGTGGTGCCGGTCCGCGAGGTGGTACGTGGGGGCGCCGTGCCCGAGGTGGGCGTGGCTGACCAGGCCCAGCTCCTCGAGGAGCTCCAGGGTGCGGTAGACCGTGGAGATGTTGACGCCGGAGGCGGTCTTGCGCACCTCGGTCAGGATGTCGTCGGGAGTGGCGTGCTCCAGCGTGTCGACCGCCTCCAGGACAAGCTGCCGCTGCGGCGTCAGCCGGTAGCCGCGCTGCCTCAGATCGCTCTTCCAGTCCGTGGTGACCACGAGGACAGTCTAGGCAGGGAAAAGGGGGATCACGGAGTCGTGATCCCCCTCGGGCAGCCGTACGGGGCCGCCGGGCCCGCTCGGCGGCGGGCCGGGCGGACGGCTCAGCGGAAGAAGGCGATGCCGTCGTCCGGGAGGTCCTTGAGGTCCTTCGCCCACTCGCTGGGGTTGACGACCTTCTTCAGGTGCGCCGACATGTAGGGGCGGAGCGGCACCTCGGGGGTGGCCTTCTCGCCGACCCACATCAGGTCGCTCTTGACGTAGCCGTACAGGCGCTTGCCGCCGCTGTACGGGGGTGCGTCGCCGAGCCGGGCCACGGCGTCGGTGACGAGGTCGATCTGCGGCTTGGCCTCGGCGAGCTCGCCGTACCAGATCTCGATGACGCCGTCGTCGCGGGTCATGGTGATCTCGACCTTGCGGTCCTTGTCGATGCGCCAGAAGCCGGACTCGCTCTCCAGCGGCTTCACCGGCTTGCCCTCGGCGTCCAGCACCCAGGTCTTGGAGGTGTACTCCAGGAACGGCCGACCGTCGTGGCCGAAGATCACTTCCTGCCCGAAGTTGCACTTCTCGGCGCCCGGGAAGTCGAAGACGCCCGCGCCCTCCCAGGTGCCCAGGAGGAAGGCGAGGGGGACGAGGTCGGGATGCAGGTCGGAGGGGATCTCGATCATGTTCAGCGCTGTCCCTGGTAGAGCTTCTTCACAGCCAGAGCGGAGAACGCGATGACGCCCAGGCAGACCAGGACGAGCAGGGTGTCGAAGAAGAACTCGATGGGGCTCACGAGCGTGCTCCTCGGGCAGGCGCGGACGGTCGGCGGCCCGGTGGGGCCAGTACGAGTCTAGTGGGCGGGTACGGGCGCGGCCGCGCGAGGTCCGCGCGCCGCGCCCGTACCCGGTGTCCCGCCCTCGTCCCGCCGGCGGCCCGGGTCAGCCGAGCAGCTGCGCCTGGAGCAGCACGGTCTGGTGGAACGGGACCGCCGACTGGGTCCCGCGCTTCTCCATGTGGACCACGGCGAGGGTGTCCCCCGCGGTGATGTACGCGGCGCGCAGATGTGTGGCGCCGCGCGGCGCGGCCTCGTTGTACGGCGAGACCATCTCCCCCTTGGGAACGGCCGAGTCGTCGTCGCTCCACGCGGTGTCCGTCCCCGGGTGGGCCGCCTGCGCGAAGGCGGGGGGGACGATCAGCTCGTTCCTGACCCGGGTCGTGTACGGCTTGGTGGCGAACTGGACGAGGTAGATCTCGGTGCGGGTGCCGTCGGGCATGGTCCAGGCACGTGCCGCGACGTGCCGGAGCGTGTTGTCCTCCAGCAGCGCGCGGAACTTCTTGCGGACGCCCTCCGGGTAGATCTCCACGAAGTCGGCCGTCGGCAGCCAGCCGCCGCGGTCCGGGAACGACGTGTCCCTCTTCGCGCCGCTGGGCACGGGGGGCAGGAGCGTCCGCAGGTCGGCGTGGTGCCGGCCGGCCGGGTTGTCCCTGTCCATGGCACCGGGCTGTCCGGCGGGCAGCTTGGGCAGCTTCAGCGCCGGGTACGTCCAGCGCCCGTCGTCCGGGGTCTCCAGGCCCGGGATCTCGGTCCGCTCGGGCTGCGTGACGGCGTACGCCGCGGCACCGCCGAGCACCGCGAACACCACGACGGCGGCGGTCCAGCGAGCGGCGGCGCGCAGGCCCCGCCGATCGCGCAGCCGCTTCCGCGGGACGGGCGTCACGGCCTCGGCGGGGGTGGCCTCGGCGGGCATCGACTCCGCGACGGGCTCCGCGACGGCGGGCCCGGCGGGCTCCGCCGGGGTGTCCGACGTCGACGCGGCCTCCGCGGTCACGGGTTCGGACGCGTCGTTCCCGGAAGGCGCGGCGGCGGGACCGGCGTCCGGGAGGGTCTCCGCCGCCGGGGCGCCGGCCTGCGCCGGGATCTTCTTCACGTCGTCGCTCTGGGTCTGCTCGGTCATGCGGCCTCTCCCGGGTCCTGCACGCGGTCGAGCTGCTCCTTGAGCAGGTCGGCCGCCTCGGTCTTCCGCAACGGCGACGTGCCGGTCACCGACATGCGGATCAGCAGATCGCCCTCGGTGGCCTGACACATCATGCTGTCGAGCTTCTGGCCCGGCTCCTTCGGCGGCAGCACGCAGCGCGCCTTGTCGTGGCCCGCGATCTTCGGGCCGTTGCGGAAGACGCCGAGGGCCTTGGTGAAGGCGGTGAAGAACTCCGTGCCGGCCTTCGCGGAGCGCTTGTTCTTCATCTGGACGATCTGGGTCTCGACGAAGAACCTCGCCTCGTCCTCGCGGTAGGTGCGCATGCCCATGCCCTGGATGTGGAGCCCGGCGACCGCCTTGCGCACCAGGTCGCGCTCCTTCTTGGGCACGCCGCCCAGGTCGCCGCGCATCAGTTCCTCGGCCCGCTCGGCCGAGAGCTCGGCGTCGTTGCCGAACTCGGCGATGTCCGGCCCCAGGGAGTAGCCGTCGGGCACCGGGAGCAGCAGCTTTCCGAGCGCGCCGTAGTGGCTGCCGCCGGACTGGGTGCCGTACTCGCCCGTCTTCTTCGGCTCGGGGGCCTTCCAGGTCTGCGCGCTCGCCTTCTTCCCGTCGTCCTTCTGGTGCTGGAGGACGGCGAAGCCGATGCCGCCGCCCGCGACGACGGCGACCAGTGCGGCGGCCACCCCCAGGGCGACGCCGCGACGGCTCCTGCGGGGCGCCGGGGCGTTCTCCTCCCCGGTCGGGGCGGGGGCGTTCGCCGGCCCGTCGACGGTCCCGGGTCCGGGCACCGTCCCGCTCGCCGTCTCCGCCGGCGTCTCGCTCACCGTCTCGCCTGCCGTCTCCGTCCGAGGCTCCGCCGGCGTCGGTTCGGTCACGGCGGGAGAGATCGTCTCGTCGTTCACATGCGCTCCCACTGCCGCTTGGCCACAGCCTTGATCGTGGACTCGCTGATCGGCCGCCCCGAGGACATCCAGATGTCGATCATGACGTTGCCCTTGCGGGCCAGGGCGCGTGCCATGTGGACCGGCAGGTAGCCGGCCTTCTCCTCGGAGTAGACCCAGACCCTGCCGTCGCGCGTGCCCGGGATGGCGGAGCCCGCATAGCCCGCGTACTTCTTGGTCGGCATGTACTCCTGCTGCCCCTCCAGCTCCAGGGGTGTGACCGCCATGTACTCGTCGCGGAACTGCACGAGGCGGATCTCGGTCGTGGTCGTGGAGGATCCCGAACCGGTCTTCCACGTTGCCGCGGCCAGCCGCCTGAAGTCGCCGTTCAGGAGGTCCCCGAAGATCCAGCCCGGGTCCTTGAAGGTGTCGGCGTAGTCGTAGAGCGAGACCCAGCCGTCCTCGCCGTACGGGACGGTCCAGTCCTTGGCGCCCTTCGGCCGCTTGAGCAGCAGCTTGCGCAGGTCCCCGTCGGAGGTGACCAGCGTGTCCTCGGCGGCCGTCAGCGGCTTCGCCGCGGGGGCGGCGCCCTTGGGCTGCACGAGCTTGTGCTGGGCCAGCGGGGGGAGCGGGGTCTCGGGGCGGTCGTACTGGATCTGGTAGCCGGCGCCGGCGCCCGCCAGGACGCCGAGGACCGCCGCGCAGGCGATCAGCAGGGTGGTCCGGCCGCGTTTGCGCGGCGGGCGGACGGGGGGCCCGTCCGGAACAGGGGTGTCCTGTTCCGGGACGGGGGTGTCCTCGGACAAGGGGTTCTCCACTGGGGTGTTCGTGGGTGGGTGCGGACGGCGCGCGGGCCGGTCCGTACGTTCGGTGTGCGGCTCAGCGGCCGGTCTTCAGACGCCGGTACTGCTTGTCGAGGAGCCGGGCGAGCAGGTCCTTGCCGGGGGTCTTCGCCCCGGTGACGGAGAGGGTGATGTGCACGTCGCCCTGGTGCGACAGGACGATCACCGAACCGGTGCTCTCCGCGGAGGAGGACGACAGCCGGTAGGCCTTGGCGGGGCTGCCCGACGAGGGCAGCGTGATCCGGGTGCCCTGGTAGTAGAAGGCGTTGTAGTAGGCGGTCGCGGAGCCCTCGTTCGCGAAGCGGACGAGCTGCGCGGAGACCTCGTAGTCGCCGTCGCCGGTGAGATAGGTCCGCTGGGCCGCCGCCTTGAAACCGTGGGTGGCCAGGGCCTGCTTCACGTCGGCGGAGTCCGCGACCTCGGAGCGGGAGAGCTCCGTGCCCTCCTCGTCCCCGTAGATCTCGGCGTCCGCCGGCGGGGCGAGCAGGAAGTAGCGCAGGTCGCCGCGGTGCCTGCCGTCGTCCACGGTGCCCTTGAGGGTGCGGGTGGGCGAGGGCGTCGACGTCGGGCCGGTGCTCGGGGACGCGGTCGGCGACGGCGTCGCGGGGTCGGCCGTCTCCGGATCCCGGCTGCTCGGCGCGGCCCCGCCGGGGAGCGCGGACGCGGACGGCGACGAGGACGAGGAGCCGAACGCCACGACGGCCCCCGCGGTCAATGTCGCGAGCACAACAAGTCCGACGATCGTGGCGATCACGACGCCGGTACGCGAATCGGTACGCGCTTCCACAAGCCCCCCCGGGCAGAAATCCGCGGCCGGCGCGCTGATCGCGCCCACGCGGCGAACGCATTATGCCGAGCGTCGGTAAACGCTCTCAATGTTTTTCCCGTGAGACGGGCCACCTTAGGGTATAGGGCATGGCGAAGAAGCTCGTGATCAAGGTGACCGCAGGTGCGGACGCCCCCGAACGCTGCTCCCAGGCGTTCACCGTGGCGGCGGTGGCCGTCGCCAGCGGCGTGGAGGTGTCGCTCTGGCTGACCGGTGAGTCCTCCTGGTTCGCCCTGCCGGGACGGGCCGCGGAGTTCGATCTGCCGCACGCCGCGCCGCTGCCCGACCTGATCGAGGGGATCCTGGCGGGCGGGCGGATCACGCTGTGCACGCAGTGCGCGGCGCGCCGGGACATCACGGAGAAGGACGTCCTGGAGGGTGTCCGGATCGCCGGTGCGCAGGTCTTCGTCAGCGAGGCCATGGCCGACGGCACGCAGGCCCTCGTCTACTGAGAGCCGCCGCCGGGGGGACACGGACGTGTCTCCCCGGGCGTCAGTGCTGGTCGCGGTGGTCGTCGCGGCGGTCCAGCTCGCGCCACCACTCGTCGGAGGTCGGGTCGCCGGTCTCGTCCCACCAGCGCTCGTCCGGGCCCCTGCGGTTGGCCACGACGGCGGCGATCGGCGGGATGACCATGGCCACCACGCACATCCCGACGGCCACCGGCACCGACCACAGGCGCACGAGACTCCACGCCAGGACGAAGAGCAGAACGCAACTGCCCATCATGGCGTAATACCAGCGACGACGACGCCTCGTGGACACCCTTCCACCGTACGACCCGAAGGGCCGCACTCCCACTCGGTGGCCCGGTGGAAATGCGGCCCTTCGCGTTCGGGCGGCCGTCGGGTCAGACGGCGATGGCGACCTCGGTGAGGTCGCCCCGCTGTGCGACGACGGCACGGTCCACCGTGGCGCCGGGCACGAGGGCGCGCAGCGTCCACGTGCCGGGGGCCGCGAAGAAGCGGAACTGGCCGGTCGCCGAGGTCGGGACCTCGGCCGTGAACTCGCCGCCGCCGTCCAGCAGCCGGACGTAGCCGGTCACCGGCTCGCCGTCGCGGGTCACGGAACCCTGGATGATCGTCTCGGTCGCCACGTCGATGCCGGCCAGGTCCGGGCCGCCTGCCTTCGCTCCACACATGGTGCTGATTCCTCCGGGTCGGGGTCTCGGGGGCTTACTTGGCTGCGCCGAGCTCGATCGGCACGCCGACGAGGGAGCCGTACTCGGTCCAGGAACCGTCGTAGTTCTTGACGTTGGGCTGGCCGAGCAGCTCGTGCAGCACGAACCAGCTGTGCGCGGAGCGCTCGCCGATGCGGCAGTAGGCGATGGTGTCCTTGGCCAGGTCCACGCCCTCGCCCTCGTACAGCTCCTTCAGCTCGTCGTCCGACTTGAAGGTGCCGTCGTCGTTGGCCGACTTCGACCACGGGATGTTCCGGGCGGTCGGGATGTGGCCCGGGCGCTGGGACTGCTCCTGCGGGAGGTGGGCCGGGGCGAGCAGCTTGCCGGAGAACTCGTCGGGCGAGCGCACGTCGACCAGGTTCAGGCTGCCGATGGCGGCGACCACGTCGTCGCGGAAGGCGCGGATCGAGACGTCCTGGGCCTTGGCCTTGTACTCGGTGGCCGGGCGGGCGGGGACCTCGGAGCCGTCGACCAGGTCGCGGGAGTCCAGCTCCCACTTCTTGCGGCCGCCGTCGAGGAGCTTGACGTCCTGGTGGCCGTAGAGCTTGAAGTACCAGTACGCGTAGGACGCGAACCAGTTGTTGTTGCCGCCGTAGAGGACGACGGTGTCGTCGTTGCCGATGCCCTTCTCCGACAGGAGCTTCTCGAAGCCGGCCTGGTCGACGAAGTCACGGCGCACCGGGTCCTGGAGGTCCTGCTTCCAGTCGATCCGGACGGCGTTCTTGATGTGGTTCTTGTCGTACGCCGACGTGTCCTCGTCGACCTCGACGATGACCACCTTCGGGTCGTCGATCCGGGCCTGGACCCAGTCGGCGTCCACCAGGACGTCACTGCGGCTCATTGCTGTCTCCTCCGGGGCAGTTGCGGATGTCTCGGCGCACGGACGGGTGCGCACGGGTGCCGGGCTGCGCTGCACGGGCGCGTCACGGCGTTTGCGCGGGGAAGGACGGGGCGGCGTGCGGCGCCGGAAGACGGCGCGGGGGCCCCTAGGGGACGCGACAGAGCATGGCGGCGACACGGCACAGGTCGACTGCCCGCCGCTTCGTGAGGTCCGCCTGTCGCTTCATGGGCTCGATCGTAGGGAAGGGGACCGGCCGGTGTCACCGCCGGTCCGCATAGCGAGAAAAGATTGTCCGTACTTCGGGATGAACAGCGGGTACCGGGTGGGGTACCGGGTGCCCGACCGGCGGATCGGCGCCCGCACCGCCTCGCATCGACTGCGGAGCGGACGCCCCCGTCTCACTGGGCGAGAACGACCTTCGTGCCCGTCGCCGCGATGCTGATGCCGTCGGCGGTCGCGGTCACCGAGCGGAGCTCGATGCCCTCCGGCAGGCCCGACAGGGCGCGGGTGAAGTCGATCCGCTCGCGGATCAGGTCCTCCACGACCGGGGGCAGCGACTCCAGTCCCGGTATCTTGCCCGCGGTCAGCTTGATGCCGCCCTTGCCCGTCACGCTGACCTCGCTCACCACGCTGCGCTTGATCGTGCCGACCGGCGTGGAGACCTCCACACCCACCTTGACCTGGCCCTTGCCGTTCTCCGAGGTGCCCCCGTAGCCGATGGTCACACCGCTCGGAGCGGCCTTGGCGAGGTCTTCGTAGCGGACGAGGGCGGTGCCCTCGGCCGTGTCGGCGACCGCGCTGCTGAAGCCGCTGCCCAGTTTCACCCCGTGCAGATCGGCCTGGAAGCGGGCGACACGCAGCGTCTGGCCGCCGGTGCCGGTGGCCTGCACGCCGTCCGCCGTCACCTCGACGTCGTCCAGCTTCTCGGCCAGCACCTGCGTGAGGAACGGGAAGCCCTTGATGTCGATACCCGGTGGGGAGGTCAGACCGAGCGTCTGCTGCGCCCGGTCCGAGGCCTCGGACTCCGCGAAGTGCACGGCGATCCGGTCCGCCGCGACGAACAGGCCGCCGAGGACCACGACGAGAACGAGCAGGATCCGGACAGCACGCATCAGTCAACCCCCGAGTCGGTGTTCGGACCGACCCTAGTCCGTCTCAGCCCAGCAGTGCCCGGGCCGTCACGTAGACGGCCGGGGCCGCGGCGGTCAGCGGCAGCGCCACACCCGCCGTGAAGTGGACGAACCGCGACGGGAAATCGTAGCTGGCCACCCGGAGGCCGATCAGCGCGCAGACCCCGGCGGCCAGCGCGACCAGCGCCGCGTCGGAGGTCTCCAGCTGCCCGAGGGCGATGCCGCTGCCGGTGGCGGCGGCGAGCGCGACCAGGACCGAGACCACGCCGGGCAGCGGGATCGCGCGGGCGAGCGTCGCGACGGCGACGGCGATCACCGCGGTCACGACGGCGTCGGTGCCCCGCGGGTCGGCCGTGGTCGCCAGGAAGCCGGTGGCCAGGATCGTGATGAGGGTCGAGGCGGAGGTCGCGGTCAGCGAGGAGAGCCGCTCCTCGGGGCTGCCGCGGTGCCGCAATTGCAGGACGAGGACGAGCAGCAGCCAGACGCCGAGGGTGCCGATGATCACCGCCGGGGCGTTGTCCACCCCGTCGACCAGTACGGCGGCCTCGGCGGTGACGCCCGCCAGGAAGGCCAGCACGATGCCCTGCCGGGCCGGCCACATGCCGTTCAGCCGGAACCAGCCGGCCGCGGTGACCGCCTGCAGCACCACGCCCGCCGCGGCGAGCGCGGGGCGGCCCAGCAGCGCCCCGCCGGCCAGCAGCAGCGCCAGCGCGGCCGTGACGAGGGCGGGCTGCATGCCGGGGGCGATGATCGGCGAGCCGGTGCGGGACGCCTGGCGGCGCCGGGCGGCGCGGCCGGCGCCCGGGGGCGGCTCCGGGGCGCCGTCTACGGGCGGGAGGACGGCGGTGGTGTCGTGCGCCGGCATCGGGCCCGCGCCGCGGTCGTACCAGTCGTGGTTGTCGGTCACGTGCTCATCCTCCCGCGAACGGCGGGAGCACCTCGACGGTGCCGCCGTCCGCCAACCGGACCCCGGCGTGGTCCCGGGTGCCGACGGGGTTCCCGTCGACCAGGAACGAACAGTTCGCCAGTACGCGGGCGAACTCGGGGCGGGACGCGTGGCGCTCGCGCGCCGCCTCCAGCGCCTCGGCGAGGGTGCCCTCCCGGTACGGCTCCTCCGCTGCGCCGGCGGCGGCCTTGGCCGCGGCCCAGTACCGGATGGTTCCGTGTGCCGCCATAGCGGTCCTTCCGTTCGCCCGTGCGGGTCCTGCCGCGGTCCATGATGGCGCAGCGCGGGCGGCGAGCGGCGGCCGGGCCCGGTGGTGCGGGCCGCGGGGTCAGTCGGGTGCGCCGGCGGGGCGGGCCCGTTCGGCCGTCCACCCGGCGATGCGGCGCAGGAGGTCGGGCGCCGCGGCGTTCTCGGCGTGGCCGAATCCGGGCTCGATCCAGAGTTCGGCCGCGCCGCCCGCGGCGTCGGCGAGGGAGAGCGGGTGGTCGAGCGGGAAGTAGCCGTCGCGGTCGCCGTGCACGACGAGCAGCGGGGTGGGCGCGATGGACCGCACCGCCTCGACCGGGGCCACGGGCACGGGGTCCCAGTCCTTGTCGTGGATGCGGGTGTGCAGCAGTCCCCGGGAGACCATGCGTCCCACGGGCTGGGTGATCGCCCAGTGGACCCGGCGCATCGGCGCCGTACCGCGGTAGTACCAGCGCGCGGGCGCACTCACCGAGACGACGGCATCAACGTGCGCCCCCTCGTGCGCCGGTTTGCGCCCCGCGTGCCGCAGGACGACGGAACCGCCCATGGAGAAGCCCACCGAGGCCACCGCGGGGTGCCCCAGCCGCCGTGCCCAGCGCACCGCGGCGTCCAGGTCCAGCACCTCGCGGTCGCCGACCGTGGAGCGTCCGCCCGAGCGGCCGTGGCCCCGGAAGGAGAAGGTCACCACACCGCCGACACCGGCCGTACCGGCGAAGATCTCCGCCGCGCGGCGCACGGCCGGCCGCTCCAGGGCTCCGGTGAAGCCGTGCGCGACCACGATCGCGAGCCCGCCGGGCGTCGATCCGGGCAGGTGGGCGGCGTCGATCGGCACCCGGTCCTCGGCCGTCAGCACGGCCCGCATCCCACCGGAGACGATCGACGGAACGCACGACCGCGCGACGGCGGGCTCACTCACGGACTCCATGTGGGCTATTCTCTTTGGTCAAGAGGATCCGGGCAGCGTCGCCCCCGGGTCCTTTCGTGCTTTCCGGGCCACCGGAGCGCACCTGTCGGCGCACGCACACGTCCTCGCAGGACCGAGGAGGGTCGCAATGGGCAAGCGGAACACGCATGACCGGACGATGAACGACGGGAGCGGCCTGTGAGCTCTCTCCTCCTCCTGACCAACGCGCTCCAGCCATCCACCGAGGTGCTCCCCGCACTCGGGCTGCTGCTGCACAACGTACGGGTGGCCCCGGCCGAGGGCCCCGCGCTGGTGGACACCCCCGGCGCCGACGTGATCCTCGTCGACGGACGGCGCGACCTGCCGCAGGTCCGCTCGCTGTGCCAGCTGCTGCGCTCCACCGGACCCGGCTGCCCGCTGGTCCTGGTGGTCACCGAGGGCGGCCTCGCGGCCGTCACCGCGGACTGGGGCATCGACGACGTCCTGCTGGACACCGCCGGGCCTGCCGAGGTCGAGGCGCGGCTGCGGCTGGCGATGGGCCGCCAGCAGATCGGCGTCGACGACAGCCCGATGGAGATCCGCAACGGCGACCTGTCGGTGGACGAGGCCACGTACAGCGCGAAGCTCAAGGGCAGGGTCCTGGACCTGACCTTCAAGGAGTTCGAGCTGCTGAAGTACCTCGCACAGCACCCGGGCCGGGTCTTCACCCGCGCCCAGCTGCTGCAGGAGGTCTGGGGCTACGACTACTTCGGCGGCACGCGCACCGTCGACGTGCACGTACGCCGGCTGCGCGCCAAGCTCGGGCCCGAGCACGAGTCCCTGATCGGCACCGTCCGCAACGTCGGCTACCGCTTCGTCACCCCGGAGAAGGGCGAACGGCCGGCGGCGGAGGAGACGGGGCCCGCGCGGACCGGGCAGGCACCGGCGCAGGGGGCGGCCGTGACCACCTCCCGGAACGGCTGATCACACGGTGGTCACGCCTGCGGACAGACGGTGGGAGGCACGGGTGTACCCGCGTAGACTCGGCCCGTGGCAAAGGTGACGCGTGACGATGTGGCAAGGCTTGCGGGGACCTCGACCGCAGTCGTCAGCTACGTCATCAACAACGGACCCCGGCCGGTCGCACCGGCCACCCGCGAGCGCGTGCTCGCGGCGATCAAGCAGCTGGGCTACCGCCCCGACCGGGTGGCCCAGGCGATGGCGAGCCGCCGCACGGACCTCATAGGACTGATCGTGCCGGACGCCCGGCAGCCGTTCTTCGCGGAGATGGCGCACGCCGTCGAGAGGGCGGCCGCCGAGCGCGGCAAGATGGTGCTGGTCGGCAACTCCGACTACCTCGACGAGCGCGAGGTGCACTACCTGCGCGCCTTCCTCGGCATGCGGGTCTCCGGGCTGATCCTCATCAGCCAGGGCCTCAGCGAGCACGCCGCGACGGAGATCGACGCCTGGGACGCGCGGGTCGTGCTGATGCACCGGCGGCCCGAGGCGATCGACGACGTCGCGGTCGTGACGGACGACGTCGGCGGCGCCCAGCTCGCCACCCGGCATCTGCTGGAGCACGGGCACGAGTACGTGGCCTGCCTCGGCGGCACCGAGGCCACCCCCAAGTCCGGCGACCCGGTCACCGACCACGTCGAGGGCTGGCGCCGGGCGATGCACGAGGCCGGCCGCTCCGTCGAGGGGCGTCTGTTCTCCACCCCGTACAACCGCTACGACGCCTACCGGGTCGGCCTCGAGCTGCTGTCCCACCCCGACCGGCCGACGGCGATCGTGTGCGCCACCGACGACCAGGCCATCGGCGTGCTGCGGGCGGCCCGCGAACTGCGGATCGACGTGCCCGGCGAGCTGGCCGTGGCCGGCTTCGACGACGTCAAGGAGGCGGCGCTCACCGACCCGCCGCTGACGACGGTGGCCTCGGACCGCGAGGCGATGGCCCGCGCGGCGGTGGACCTGGTGCTGGACGACGGGCTGCGGGTCTCCGGCTCGCGGCGCGAGCGGCTGCGGCAGTTCCCGTCCCGGCTGGTCGTGCGGCGCAGCTGCGGCTGCCACTGACCACCGCGCCGGCCGCGGCGGGCGGGACTCGCCCGCCCGGTCGGCGGCCTGGCTACGGGCCGTATAAGCCTCGACCCTGACCTGCGGCTTCGTTCTTTATATCGGGCATACGGAACTCTGCCCCGGTTCTCAGGCCGTGCTCAGGAAGCTCTCATGTTCGGTGAGCACAGTCATAGGCATGAACGAAGACGCCCGTCGCAACGACGCCCACGACCCGCAGCAGCCGCAGCAGTCCACCGGCGCCGGCGGGTACCCGCCCCGGCCGCCGTACGAGCCGCACCTCCCGTACGGCCACCCGGCGCCCTACGCCTCGCACCCCCAGCCGGCGGCGCAGGCGCAGCCCCGTACGCGCCGCCCGGTGGCCCTGGTCGCCTCCGTGGCGCTGGTGTCCGCGCTGATCGGCGGTGGGACGGCCGCCCTGGTGGGGCGGGCGACCACCTCGCCGGCCGCGGCGGGCACCTCGACGAAGGTGATCGGCACCAGCAGTTCGGGCGACACCGGTGTCGCGGCCGTGGCCGCCGCCGTCAGCCCGAGCATCGTGGAGATCAGCGCGACGTCCGGCGCCGGGGAGTCGACCGGTTCGGGTGTGGTCGTCACCGGCGACGGTGAGATCGTCACCAACAACCACGTCGTCTCCGGAGCCGACACGGTCAAGGTGACCTTCAGCTCCGGCAAGACGGTCACCGGCAGCGTCGTCGGCACCGACGGCGGCAAGGACCTCGCGCTGGTGAAGGCCGAGGGCGTGAGCGGCCTGCCGGTCGCGTCGCTGGGCGACTCCAGCCGGGTCACGGTCGGCGACCAGGTCGTCGCCATCGGCTCCCCCGAGGGCCTGACCGGCACCGTCACCAGCGGGATCGTCTCCGCGCTCGACCGCGACGTCACCGTCTCCACCGGCCAGAGCCAGGGACAGCGGCCCGGCGGCGGGCCCGGCCGGTGGCCGTTCGAGTTCGGCGGCGGCCAGTACAACGGCGACGTCGGCTCGTCCACGACCACGTACAAGGCGATCCAGACCGACGCCTCGCTCAACCCCGGCAACTCCGGTGGCGCCCTGATCAACATGAGCGGCCAGATCATCGGCATCAACTCGGCCATGTACTCCGCCGCTTCCTCCTCCTCCGGCCAGGCGGGCAGCGTCGGTCTCGGCTTCGCCATCCCGGTCAACACCCTCAAGGCAGACCTCGACACCCTGCGCAACGGCGGCAGCGACAGCTGACCGCACCGCATCGAAGGGATGTGGCGACCATGAACGTCTTCCTCAGCACCTCCCTCCACCCCGCGACCGTCCCGTCCGGCCCCGCCGACCGCGCGCTCATCCCGTACCGGGAGCCGGCCGCCCGCGAGCCCGAGATCGCGACCACCCGCCGCTACGCCCGCCGCTACGCCCGCCGGGCGATTGCGGCCCACCGCCTCGCCGCCGTGCGAGGCTAAGAACCGGAGCACCCCGCCGCACCCCGGCGGCACCCACCGCCCCCGACCCTCATCCCGCGAGGTGGAAGACCATGAGCCCCGGCGAGAACGACGAGGCCCCCGCCCGCATCCTGATCGTGGACGACGAGCCCGCGGTCCGCGAAGCACTCAGGCGCAGCCTCGCCTTCGAGGGATACGAGACCGAGCTGGCGGAGGACGGCCTGGCCGCCCTGGACCAGGTCGCCTCCTACCGGCCCGACGCGATCGTCCTCGACGTCCTCATGCCGCGCATGGACGGCCTCACCGCCGCCCGCAGGCTCCGGTCCGGCGGCACCACCACCCCGATCCTCATGCTCACCGCCCGCGACACCGTCGGCGACCGGGTCACCGGTCTCGACGCCGGCGCCGACGACTACCTCGTCAAGCCCTTCGAGCTCGACGAACTGCTGGCCCGGCTGCGGGCGCTGCTGCGGCGCAGCGCGTACGCGGCGCTGCCGGGCGCCGACACCGGCGAGGAGAGCGCGCTGTCCTTCGCGGACCTGCGGATGGACACCTCGACCCGCGAGGTCACCCGGGCCGGCGTGCCGGTCGAGCTGACCCGCACCGAGTACACCCTGCTGGAGATGTTCCTCGCGCACCCGCGCCAGGTGCTCACCCGGGAGCAGATCCTCAAGGCGGTCTGGGGCTTCGACTTCGAGCCGAGCTCCAACTCCCTGGACGTGTACGTGATGTACCTGCGGCGCAAGACCGAGGCCGGCGGCATGCCCCGGCTGGTCCACACCGTGCGGGGCGTCGGCTACGTGCTGCGCTCCGCGGAAGGCAAGGGCTGATGCCGCGCATCCCGCGCTTCCGTTCCCTGCCGCTGCGCTCCCGGCTGGCGATCCTCACCGCGGCCGCCGTGGCGGTCGCCGTGGCCGGGTGCGCGCTGGCCTGCTGGTTCATCGTGCGGGCGCAGCTGAACCAGCGTCTGGACGACGCACTGCACGACGCCTCGACCGGCGGTGGACACGCGGCGACCGAGGTGCTGCGGCTGCGCGGCTGCCTGAGCGAGCCGGACACCAACACCGACGACTGGCGGGTCGTCGCCAATCCCTACCGCGCCTCCATGCAGCTCGTCACCGTCAACGGCACGTCGTGCTGGGTGCTCGGAGACCAGACGCTCCCGGTGACCAAGGCCGATCTGGCCGTCCTGCGGCGGGAGAGCCCGAAGTCGCTGCAGACCGTGACCTCGGCCGACGGCACCGAGATGCGGGTGCTGACGCAGCAGGCCACCATCGAGTCCCGCGACCAGAAGGTGCCGGTCGCCATCTCCACCGCCCTGCCGCTCAGCGAGGTGACCGGGCCGCTGAACACCCTCGCCCTGGTCCTCCTGGCGGTCAGCGGCATAGGAGTGCTCGGCGCGAGCGCGGCCGGCCTCGGGGTGGCGCGCGCGGGGCTGAAGCCGGTGGACCGGCTCACCGACACCGTGGAGCACGTCGCGCGCACCGAGGACCTGAGCGTCCGCATCCCGGTCGAGGGCCGCGACGAGATCGCCCGGCTGTCGGCGTCCTTCAACTCCATGACGGCCGCGCTGTCCTCCTCCCGCGAGCTGCAGCAGCAGCTGATCGCGGACGCCGGGCACGAGCTGCGCACCCCGCTCACCTCCCTGCGCACCAACATCGAGCTGCTGGAACGCAGCGAGCTGACCGGCCGTGAGCTGCCCCCGGAGGACCGCCGGGAGCTGATGCTGTCGGTGAAGGCGCAGATGGGCGAGCTGGCGGCGCTGATCGGCGATCTGCAGGAGCTGTCCCGGCCGGACGTGGCGCACGGCGGCGCGCCCTCGCAGACCGTGGCGTTCCACGAGGTCGTGGAGGCCGCCCTGGAGCGGGCCCGGCGGCGTACCGGCCCCGATCTGAAGATCACCGCCGAGCTGGCGCCTTGGTACCTGCGGGCCGAGCCGTCCGCCCTGGAACGGGCGGTGATCAACCTCCTGGACAACGCCGTGAAGTTCAGCCCGCCGGCCGGCACGGTCGAGGTGGACCTGCACGGCGGCGAGCTGACGGTCAGGGACCACGGCCCCGGCATCCCGCCGGAGGACCTGCCGCACGTCTTCGAGCGCTTCTGGCGTTCGGCCTCCGCCCGCAGTCTGCCCGGCTCGGGCCTCGGCCTGTCGATCGTGGCCCGTACGGTGCAGCAGCTCGGCGGCACCGTCTCGGTGCACCCCGCGCAGGGCGGCGGCACGGTGGCGGTCGTCCGGCTGCCCGGGGCGCGGACCCCGCCGCCCGAGGCGCCGGAGGCCTGACCGGGACAGCCCGCTACCCGGCGTGCCAGCGCTGCGCGTCGCCGGTGCCGGCGGTGGCGAAGGAGAGGGTGGAGCCGGGGGCGGTGCCGTCCGGCTCCATCGCGGTGCCGGGGTCGATCCGCGGGCGGACCCGGCCCAGGGAGTCGACCAGGAACTGCAGGTTCGCCGCGTTCCCGCCCTCGACCGAGGAACAGGCCCAGATGCCCAGGCCCCGGTCGGTGTCGCCGCGCGAGTCCAGGCAGAAGGAGGAGTCCGCCCCGTTGACCAGCAGGCCGCGGGAGTCCACCCGCCACTGCTGGGAGGCCGAGCCGGAGTCGCAGCCGGCGACGATGACATCGTCGCCCTTGTCGAACTCCTCGTCCCGTACGTCCAGGCAGAGGCCCGACGCGTCGTTGACGACCTGGGCCCAGTCGCCGCCCGGCACCCTGCGCGGCGGGTCGCCGCCGGGCGTGCGCGTCGGCGGCGCGGGTGAGCGGGTCGCCGACGCGCTCACGGTGGCGGAGGCGCCGGGCCGGCCGGAGGGACCACGGGTCGCGGTGGGGCTCGGCGTGACGGTCTGCGTGGCGGTCGCGGTGACCGTGACCGAGCCTGCCGGCGGCCGGGGCAGCGCTCGGTCGTTGCCGGTCGGGGCGCGGTCGTCGCCCGTCGCGTACACCAGACCGGTGGCCGCGAGGCCGGCGACGGTGACGAGCAGCAGGGAGACCAGGGGCGAGGGGTAGCGGGTGCGCAGGCTCAGCAGCCGCTCCAGCGGGCCGGGCCGCCGGCGGCGGCGGGACGTGGCGGGCGCCGCGGGCGGGGCGGGTGCGGCGGCGGGCAGCGCGGGGGCCGCGCGGGCCGCCAGGTAGGCGGGCCCGGCCCAGCCGAGCAGGGCCGCGGCGAGCAGCGGCCGGGGGTCGTGTTCGAGGGCGATCAGCGTCTCCAGCGCGCCGGAGCAGCCCTGGCAGTGCGCGAGATGCCGCTCCACGTCCTCGTTCTGCCGGGCGTCTTCGCGGCGGGCGGCGGCGTCCAGGAGCCGGCCGAAGCCCTTGCACCGGGGATCCTGGCTGCGGTCCAGGTACGTCCGCAGATAGGACTCGCGCAGCGCGTCCCGGGCCCTGGCGGTCAGATCCGGGAGTTCCGAGGGCCGGTCGCCGGTCCAGCGGGCGACGTCGGAGGCGCTCTCCCGCTCGACGACCGCGTGCCACAGCACGCCCTGGGTGTGCTGCGGCAGGGCGGCGAAGCCGCCGGCCGGCACCGAGCGTTCGGCCAGGTGCAGCCGCGGGTGGACCGGCAGACCCGGAAGGCCGGGAAGGCGCTGCTCGGAGCCGCGGATGTCGTCGATGAAGGCGGCGTAGGCGTCGCCGAGCCGCTCGCGGCGGCTGCCGGCCGCCCAAACGGCGGCGGCCTGGTGGACGAGCATCAGCAGCCGGTGCCGCCACGGACCGCGGGGGTCGACGCCCCGGTGCACCTCCTGCCAGGCCAGCGCGAAGGCCTGCGCGGCGAGTTGGTCGGCGGCGGCCCGGTCGCGGGTGCACAGCCGTGCGTAGCAGGCGACCGCGGGCAGATGGCGGCGGCGCAGTTCCTCGGTCGCCGGATAGGCGGTCGGTGCGCCGGCCCGTACCCGCTCGGTGAGGGCGGCGTCGGACAACTCGTCGTCAAGGGGCGCTTGGTGGGTTCTGGACACAGCGGACCACCCGGACACATCGATGGGTCTGGAGGGACAGGGCTGCCCATGGTGAAGCACAAGTTACCGGCGAGGAAAGTGTTTCCGCTGGTAACTCCCCCACGACGCACGGGGTAAGCGCCTTCATCGCACGCGCTGCGGCCGGCGGGTCACCCTGCGCAGGCGGCTCGGCCCCTCCCGCTCAGCGGATGACGTGCGGCAGGAAGCGCGCGTAGGTGTCGGTGACCAGGCCCGCCGACTCGCGGATGCCGAGCCCGGCCGCCTCGTCCGCCACGACCCACGCGCCGAGCACCACATGGTTGCCGTCGAACGCGGGCAGCGGTGCCAGCTCCTGGTAGCAGCAGGGCTCGTCGGCGCGTGGCGCCGCGGCCTCGCCCGCGCGGTGCACGGTGACGCCGGCGCCCTCGCGGCCGAGCAGCGGTTTGGCGACCCAGCCGGTGGTCCTGGCCAGTTCGCGCGGCCCGTCGAGGTGGGCGGCGAGGAGGTTGGGGTGGCCCGGGTAGAGCTCCCACAGGACGGCCAGGAGCGCCTTGTTGGAGAGCAGCATCTTCCAGGCGGGCTCGATCCAGCAGGTGGTGCCGGTACCGCCGCCGTTGTCCAGGGTGTCCAGGACGTGGCCGCCGAAGGGGTCGCCGGCCAGCCATTCCCAGGGGTAGAGCTTGAAGCAGCTGCGGATGAAGCGCAGCCGGTCGTCGACGAAACGGCCCGAGAGCTCGTCCCAGCCGATCGCCTCCACGGACAGGGCGTGCGTGTCGAGCCCGGCCTGTTCCGCGGTCTCCCGCAGGTAGGCCACCGTCATCAGGTCCTCGCCGAGCTCGTCGGTCTCGGTGTGCGCGAAGTGCACCGGGCCGGACGGCAGCAGCGGGGCCTGGTGCCGCCACGCGTCGACCAGGCGTTCGTGCAGGGAGTTCCACTGGTCGGCGCCGGGGAAGCGGTCCTCCATCCAGAACCACTGGGCACTGGCCGCCTCCACCAGCGAGGTGGGGGTGTCGGCGTTGTACTCCAGCAGCTTCGCCGGGCCGGTCCCGTCGTAGCGCAGGTCGAAGCGGCCGTAGAGGGAGGGGAGTTCCGCCCGCCGCCGCCAGGACTCGGCGATCCGGCCGGCCAGGCGCGGGTCGTCGACGCCGAGTTCGGCGAAGCGGTCCTCGGCCACGATGTGCTCCGCGGCGGCGAGGCACATCGCGTGGAGTTCCCCGACGGTCTCCTCCAGCGCCTCGACCTCGGGGAGCGAGAACTCGTAGTAGCCGCTCTCGTCCCAGTACGGCCGCAGGGAATTGTCGGGATGGCGGGTCAGCGGGTAGACGACCCCCTGCTCCTCCACGATCCGCTGCCAGCCGGGGCGCGGCTCGACGGCGTGCCGGCGCATCAGCCGCCGCCGGACCCGTGGCCCGAGCCGCGGCCGCCGAAGCCTCCGGTCTTGACCGACGACTTGTCGAAGCTGCCGCCCTTGGCCCTGCCGTGGCTGACGCCGCCGCCGTAGTAGTAGCGGCCCTGGCCGCTGCCGTCGTCGCACTTCTCGGGCGGGAGCGTGCGGTAGGTGTCGGGGTCCACGCAGCGCTTGTCGGGTTCGGAGCCGCACGCGGTCAGCGCGGCGGCGAGCACGCCCATGCCGCCCAGGATCACCGTGCCGGACCTGAACCGCCGTCGCCCCGTAGTCGTCATGTCCACAGCGTAGGCAGCGCGGGCGGGCGTCCCGAGGGCGGGGTGGCGGGGCGGGCAGCCGCGGAACGACGGGGGCGGCCGTCGGTGTCGACGGCCGCCCCCCGGTGCGGTGCCCGGTCGCGGGACCTGCCCGCTCCCGCCGCGTACTACTGGACGATCGTGATGCGGTCGGCCGCCGGGGCCGCCAGCGGCGCGGAGGCCGAGGAGTTGGCGGTCAGATAGGCGTTGAGCGCGGCCAGGTCGTCGCCGCCGACGAGCTCGCCGGTGCCCTTGGCCAGCTCGCCGAAGCCGTCACCGCCGCCGGAGAGGAAGGAGTTCATCGCGACGCGGTAGCTCGCCGCCGGGTCGATCGCGGCGCCGTTCAGGCGGATCGAGTCGGTCACGACGCGGGCGGCGCCGGACTTGGTGAGGTCCAGCGTGTAGGTCAGGCCGGCCGAGATCTGGAGGATCTTCGGAGCGGCCTCGTTGCTGCCGCTGACCTGCTGCTGGAGCACGGTGACCAGCTGTGCGCCGGTCAGCGTCCGCAGGTTGACCGTGTTGCTGAACGGCTGGACCGCGAAGCCCTCGCCGTAGGTGACGACGCCGTCGCCCTCGCTGCCGGAGGCCTTGTGCACCAGGTCGGTGCGGATGCCGCCGGGGTTCATCAGCGCGATCGTGGCCGAGGGGTCGAGGGTCTTGGCGTACGCGAGCTGCGCGTCGGCGATGAGGTCGCCGAGGGCGGACTCGTTGCCGGCCCGGGTGATGTCCTGCGAGATCCAGCCGACGGTGCGGCCGGCGACCGGGGCGGCCAGCGTCTGCCAGCGGCTGATCAGCGAGGTCATGTCCGCGGCCTTGTTCTGGGTGCGGTCCACAACGTGGTTGGAGCCCCGGACCGAGGCGCGCACGATGTCGTGCGTGCGCGTGTCGTACTTCATGTCCAGCTCGGTGAAGAGCCGGCCGAAGGACGCCGCGCTGGTGACCAGGCGGTCGTTGCCCTTGGGGTCGGGGATGGTGCAGACGTACGCGTTGTGGGTGTGGCCGGTGACCAGCGCGTCGACGTCCGCCGAGGTGTGCTTGGCGATGTCGACGATCGGGCCGGACAGGCCGGTGCCCGAGCCGCCGGCGTCGCAGTCGTAGTTGTACGCCGAGGAGGCGGGGAAGCCGCCCTCGTGCACGAGCGCGACGACGGCGTTGACGCCCTTGCGCTTGAGCTCCTTGGTGTACTTGTTGATCGTCTCGACCTCGTCGAGGAACTTCAGGCCCTTGACGCCCTCGGCGGTGACGATGCTCGGGGTGCCCTCGAGCGTGACGCCGATGAAGCCGACGCGGACGCCCTTGACGTTCTCGATGGTGTAGGGCTTGAGCAGCGGGCGGCCGGTCTTCTCGTTGACGACGTTCGCCGAGAGGATCGGGTAGTCCGCGCCCTTGAACTTGCGGCCCTTCTCGTAGCAGCCCTCGACCGGGTGGCAGCCGCCGTTCTGCAGACGGAGCAGCTCGTCCTTGCCCTCGTCGAACTCGTGGTTGCCGACGCCGGTGACGTCCAGGCCCAGCTTGTTCATGGCCTCGACGGTGGGCTCGTCGTGGAACAGGCCGGACAGCAGCGGGCTGGCGCCCACGATGTCGCCGGCGGCCACGGTCAGCGAACGCTCCTGCCCCTGGCGGGCGGTGCGCAGGCTGGAGGCCAGGTACTCGACGCCGCCGGCGTCGATCGTCTTGGTGGTGCCGTCCGCCTGGAGCTCGGTGACGCGGCCGGAGGAACCGGCCGGGGGCTCCAGGTTGCCGTGGAAGTCGTTGACGGCGAGCAGCTGGAGGTCGACGGTACGGCTGCCGTGGCCGTGACCCCCGTGGTGGGTCTCGTGGGCCTGGGCGGTCGGGCTCGCTATGACGAGCGCACCGACCGCGGCCAGACCGGCGGTCGCGGCGGCGACGCGGCGGGCTCCGCGGCGACGCGGGTGGGTCACTGACATGGGTCCCCTTGGACGTGGGCGATGGATGAGAGGCGGAGGACTGCCGCAGCCTATTGTCAACGCGCGTAGTTGTCAGTGGCTTTGCGGTTACGGGCAGGTTTCGACTGATCGGTACATGCCGGGCCGCCATCAGATTCCGTCTCGAATAGCGAAAGGATCTGTCTCGCCATTCAAACAGGCGGCATAGTTGGATCCACCACCCACCGAGGAGGTGCACGCCATGCGCCGCCGCTGGCTGATGCTCGCCCTGGGCACCGGGGCACAGACCGCCGCCTGCGCCTTCGTCTACGGAGTCCCCTACCTGGCCGCCGCGTTGCGGGACACGGCGCACCTGACCCTGCCGCAGATCGGGCTCCTCATCGCCTGCCCCACCGCCGGGCTGGTCGCCGCCCTCGTCGCCTGGGGCGCCGCCGCAGACCGGTACGGCGAACGCGTCGTCATCGCCGCCGGGCTGGGCGGCGCCGCCGCGCTGCTCGCCGTCGCGGCCGGCCCGTCGGGCGCGGGAGGCGGGACGACGGCGCTGGGCGCGCTGCTCGCCCTGGCCGGGGCCGCGGGTGCCTCGGTGTACTCCGCGAGCGGACGCCTCGTCATGGGCTGGTTCTCCGCCAGGGAACGCGGGCTGGCCATGGGCATCCGGCAGACCGCCACCCCGCTCGGCATGGGCGTGGCCGCGCTGACCATGCCCCCGCTCTCGGACGCGTACGGGGTGCGCGGCGCCTTCGGCTTCCTGGCCGCGGTGTGCGGGGTCGTCGCCTGCCTGGTCGCGCTGTTCGCCGCCGACCCGGCACGCCCGCCCGCCGCTCCCGGGGCGTCCCCGGCCGCCAACCCCTACCGGGGCTCGGCCACCTTGTGGCGGATCCACGGCGCGGGCGCGCTGCTGGTCGTACCGCAGTTCACGGCGGGCGCCTTCGCCCTGGTGCTGCTGGTGGACACCCGGGGCTGGTCCGCGGTCGGCGCCGGCCGGCTGATCGCCCTCGCGCAGGTGCTGGGGGCCTGCTTCCGGATCGCCGCGGGGCTCTGGTCGGACCGGGTCGGCAGCCGGCTGCGGCCGATGCGCCAACTGGCCCTCGCCACCGCCGTGGTGGTGGCCGCGGCGGCCATGACCGCGGCCTTCCCCTCACCGCTGACCGCGGCCGCCCTCGTCCTGTCCGTCGGGGTCACCGCCAGCACCAACGGCCTGTCCTTCACCGCCACGGCCGAACGCGCCGGCCCGTCCTGGTCCGGACGCGCCCTCGGCGTCCACAACACCGGCCAGAACCTGACCGCCGCGGTCGTCCCGCCCCTGAGCGCCGCCCTCATCTCGGCCACCGGCTACTGGCCCGCCCTCGCCGCCGCGGCGTTCGTGGCCTGCGGTGCGGCGGCACTGGTGCCGATGGACACCTCCCGCACCCCAGCGGTCGTAAGCTCGGTCCCATGACCGACGCAGCAGCACAGCAGACCGCCGTGGGCCCCCGCCGGATCGAGACCCTCGACGAGCTGGACTCCGGCCGGGCCGACGCGGTCCTCGCCCTGATCGGGGCGGCCGCGGAGGTCGACGGCCAGGCCGCGGTCTCCGAGCAGGGCCGGCTCAACCTGCGCGGCGGCGCCCGTGCCGGCGTACGGCACCTGCTGGTCGAGAGCGACGGCGTGCTCGTCGGGTACGCCCAACTGGAGGACACCGACCCGGTCGAGGCCCCCGCCGCCGAGATGGTCATCCACCCCGCGTACCGCGCGCAGGGCCACGGCCGCGCCCTCGGCCACGCCCTGCTCGCCGCCTCCGGCAAGCGCCTGCGGGTGTGGGCGCACGGCGGCCACCCCGCCGCCCGCCACCTGGCCGGGCTGCTCGGCCTCGCCCTCTTCCGCGAGCTGCGGCAGCTGCGCCGCCCGCTGGAGGAGGGGGCCGGCGCACCCCCGCTGGGCGAGCCCGTGCTCCCCGCCGACGTCACCGTGCGCCCCTTCGTCCCCGGTCAGGACGACGCCGCCTGGCTGGCGGTCAACGCCGCCGCCTTCGCGCACCACCCCGAGCAGGGCAGCCTCACCCAGCGCGACCTGGACGACCGCAAGGCCGAGCCGTGGTTCGACCCGGCCGGCTTCTTCCTCGCCTTCCGCGGCGACCGGCTGGCCGGCTTCCACTGGACGAAGGTGCACGAGCGCGAGCGCCTCGGCGAGGTCTACGTACTGGGCATCCACCCCGACGAGCAAGGCGGCGGCCTGGGCCGGGCCCTCACCCTGATCGGTCTGCGGCACCTCGTGCACGACCGCGGCCTGCCCACCGCCATGCTCTACGTCGACGCGGACAACGCCCCCGCCCTCGCCGTCTACGAGCGTCTCGGCTTCACCACGCACGAGGTCGACCTGATGTACCGGACGGAGACCTGAGCCCGGCACGGACGGGCGATACGGCCCCCGGAAGGGCCATCCGGGTGACCGCCCGGACACGGCCGGTACGTACGGCGATTTCCTGACCGCCACCTGCCCGTTACCGGCGATTCAAACTCGCTTGCGAGCATCTGTGAATGCAGTCGCCCGCCGCGCCCCACCTCCCCCCGTTCGACCTGCCGGTATCCCGGCGCGCCGGGGACAATGGAGGCATGGTCGGCGGCCGGGTTCCGCACGCCGCCGTCCACGTGAACGACGTGCCGGATCCGGAGGAGGGCTCGCACCCATGGCCTCGATGAATTTCCCGACGAACGCCCGGACCGAACGGTCCGGCTCCGGTGATCCGGCCGAGTCCGGGACCGAGGCCCCGGCCGAGCAGTCACCGGCCTACGGACGCCCGCACGTCGTCCCGCCCCTGCACCCCGAACTGAAGCGCCTGGACGGGCTCTCGACGGTGCCGCGTCCCGCGGAGCAGACGGGCGAGGCACGTCCGGCCGACGCCGCGGAGGACGAGGTCACGGACGAGGAAGAGCTCCCGCTGAACCGCTTCCTGGACCGCGAGCAGAGCTGGCTGGCCTTCAACGAGCGCGTGCTGGAACTGGCCGAGGACACGGCCACCCCGCTCCTCGAACGGGCCAACTTCCTCGCGATCTTCGCCAGCAACCTGGACGAGTTCTTCATGGTCCGCGTCGCCGGCCTGAAGCGCCGCATCACCACCGGCGTCGCCCAGCGCTCGGCCTCCGGCCTGCCGCCCACCAAGGTGCTGGAGAACATCCTCAGCCGCGCCCGCGAGCTCATGGCCCGGCACGCCGCCTGCTTCCAGAACGACGTGGCCCCGGCGCTCGCCGAGGAGGACATCCACATCATCCGGTGGAACGACCTCACCGAGAAGGAGCAGGCCCGGCTCTTCACCCTCTTCCGGAACAAGATCTTCCCGGTCCTGACCCCGCTGGCCGTCGACCCGGCGCACCCGTTCCCCTACATCTCCGGCCTGTCCCTGAACCTGGCCGTCACCGTGCGCAACCCGGTCTCCGGGCACGACCACTTCGCCAGGGTGAAGGTCCCGCCGATCCTGTCCCGGTTCCTCGAGGCCGGCCCGCAGCGCTTCGTCCCGCTGGAGGACGTCATCGCCGCGCACCTGGAGGAGCTCTTCCCGGGCATGGAGGTGCTGGACAGCCACATGTTCCGGGTGACCCGGAACGAGGACCTGGAGGTGGAGGAGGACGACGCGGAGAACCTGCTCCAGGCCCTGGAGAAGGAGCTGCTGCGGCGCCGCTTCGGCCCCCCGGTCCGGCTGGAGGTCGAGGAGTCGATCGCCCCGCAGGCCCTGGACACCCTGGCCCAGGAACTGAACATAGAGGACGCCGAGGTCTACCCGCTCCCCGGTCCGCTCGACCTGACCGGGCTGTTCGCGATCGCCGGGCAGGACCGTCCGGAGCTGAAGTACCCGAAGTTCGTCGGAGGCACCCACCCGGACCTGGCCGAGGTCGAGTCCGCGCACGCCACCGACGTCTTCGCGGCGCTGCGCGAGCGCGACGTGCTGCTGCACCACCCGTACAACTCCTTCTCCACCTCCGTGCAGCGGTTCCTGGAGCAGGCCGCGCAGGACCCGGACGTCCTGGCCATCAAGCAGACCCTGTACCGCACCTCCGGCGACTCGCCGATCGTGGACGCGCTGATCGACGCCGCCGAGGCCGGCAAGCAGGTGCTGGTGCTGGTCGAGATCAAGGCGCGCTTCGACGAGCAGGCCAACATCAAGTGGGCCCGCAAGCTGGAGGAGGCGGGCTGCCACGTCGTCTACGGCCTGGTCGGGCTGAAGACGCACTGCAAGCTGTCGCTGGTCGTCCGCCAGGAGGGCGACACCCTGCGCCGCTACAGCCACGTCGGCACCGGCAACTACCACCCGAAGACCGCCCGGCTCTACGAGGACCTCGGGCTGCTGACGGCCGACCCGCAGGTCGGCGCCGACCTGTCGCACCTGTTCAACCGGCTCTCCGGCTACTCGCGCCGCGAGACCTACAACCGGCTGCTGGTGGCCCCGCGCAGCCTGCGCGACGGGCTGGTCGCGCGGATCCTCGCGGAGATCGCCCACCACCGCGAGGGCCGGCCCGCGTACATCCGGATCAAGGCCAACTCGATGGTCGACGAGGCGATCATCGACGCGCTGTACCGGGCCTCCATGGCCGGCGTTCCCGTCGACGTCTGGGTGCGCGGCATCTGCGCGCTGCGCCCGGGGGTCCCGGGCCTGTCGGAGAACATCCGGGTGCGCAGCGTGCTCGGCCGCTTCCTGGAGCACTCCCGGGTCTTCGTCTTCGGCAACGGAGGCGACCCCGAGGTGTGGTTCGGCAGCGCCGACATGATGCACCGCAACCTCGACCGCCGGATCGAGGCACTGGTCCGGGTCGCCGATCCGGCGCACCGGGCCTCCCTGAACCGGTTCCTGGAGACCGGGACCTCGGACTCCACCTCGTCCTGGTGGCTCGGCCCGGACGGGGACTGGGTCCGGCACAGCGCCGACGCCGAAGGGCGTCCGCTGCCCCACATCCAGGAGATGCTCATCGATGCGCGGAGGCGCCGGCGTGGCCCAGCGACACCCTGACACGGCAGCGACGCCCGCCGGCCTGACGACCGGCGGGCTCCCCGACCGTGAGGCCGGTGCGGTCCTCGGACAGTACCTGCGGGAGGAGGCCACGGCCTTTCTCCGCGCACTGGCACCACGCGAGGGCGAGCCCGGCCGGCTGCAGGAGGACACCGCCGACACCGGCCGCCAGATGCGCCGCTCGGCCCGCCGCATCGCCGGCACCCTGCACACCTTCGGGTCGCTCACCGACCCGGGCTGGGCCGACCCCCTGCGGGGCGAACTCGGCTGGCTGACCGACACCCTGGGCCGCGAGCACCGCTACGCGGCCCGGCTCGGCCGGCTGATCGGCGCACTCCAGCGGCTGGCCTCCGCCGAGGACACCGCGGGCATCCCCGCCGCCCCCGTTCCCGCCGACGACGACCTCGGCCTGTGGCTGCCGGTGCCGCCCGCACCGGACCCGGCCGCGCCCGCGGCCCCCGCCGAGGCCCCCGAACCGGTGACCGCGGCGGCCCTCGCCGCCGGGACCCGTCGCTCCCCCGCCCCGCCGCAGGCCGGCGAACGCGGCGGCGCCGGCAGCGGCCCGCTCGCTGTGGGCGCCGCCCGGGCCGGTGCCCTGCTGGAGCGTCAGCTCACGCTCGCCCGGACCCGGGCGCACTCCGCCGCCCTGCAGGCCATGGGCTCCTCGCGCTTCCACGCGGTGGTCGACGCGGTGGCGGTGCTCGCCTCCGAGGTGCCGCTGTCCCCGGCGGCGCGCAAGCCCGCCGCCACCGTGCTGCCGCTGCTGGCGGAGCAGGCCCACGCCCGGCTCACCGAGGCCGCGGCCGCGCTGCCGCTGACGCGCGCACGGCACCCGTACAACGGCGAGACGCTCCATGCCGCGCTCACCGGCGAACTGCCCGCCGAACGGCAGGACGCCGCGTGGAACAGGGTCCGCGTCCTGCTGCGGCTGCGCCGCTACGCCCAGGAGGTCCTCGCCTACGACGACGGGGAGTCCGCCGGCCGGCTGGCCGCCGCGGCGCGGGTGCTGGAGCAGCACCGGGAGGCCGCGGAGGCCGCGGCCGCCGTCACCGCCGCCGCCCGCACCCCGCGGATCGCCCCCGCCACCGCCTACGCTCTGGGTGTGCTCCACGCCGACCAGCGCCTGGAGGCGGAGGCGGCCCGGTACGCCTTCGCCCACCTGTGGACGCGCTGACCCCTGCGGCCCGTCCGCGCAGGCGGCCCGATCCGCGACCCGCAGCCCGGAAAGGAGCACCGCCATCGCCTCCACCGGCACCGCCGACACCCCGATCCTCGCCGCCGGAGCGGTGCTGTGGCTCCGCTCCCCGGTCGACGGCGGCCTCGAGATCGCGCTGATCCACCGCCCCAAGTACGACGACTGGTCGCTCCCCAAGGGCAAGTTGAAACGCGGGGAGAGCGCGCTGGACGGCGCGCTCCGCGAGGTCAAGGAGGAGACCGGCCTCGACTGCGTGCCCGGCCGGGTGCTGCCCTCCTCCACGTACGTCGTCGAGGGGCGTACGAAGATCGTGCGCTACTGGGCCGCCGAGGCACGCGAGGGCTCCTTCGCCCCGAACCGCGAGGTCGACCGCCTGATCTGGCTGCCGCCGACCGCCGCGCGCAACCGGCTCACCCATGAGCGGGACCGTGCCGTGCTCGACGCGTTCCTGC
>NZ_FZOF01000029.1 GCF_900188405.1 Actinacidiphila glaucinigra
TCGGAGTACTTCAGATGGAACACCACCCGCTCCGGCGAGGGCGTGTCGATCGTCTTGATCGAGTCCAGCAGGACCGCCGGACCGTTCTCGTCATTGATCTTGATGGTGCGCTCGAAGGAGAACTTCACGTCCTCCGAGGTCAGCGCCTCACCGTTGCTGAACTTCAGGCCCCCGCGCAGCGTGCAGTCGAAGGTCTTGCTGGCCTCGTCGGTGAACTTGCAGCTCTCCGCGGCCTCGGGCTCGGGCTTGGTGGCGCCCTTGGGGAAGCTCAGCAGCGACTGGAAGACGTTGTTGAACACGATCCAGGAACCGACGTCGTAACCGGCGGCCGGATCGACCGCGGTCACCTTGTCCGTGATGCCCATCGTGACGGACTTCCCCCCGGCCCCTCCGGCCGACCCTCCCGTACCGCAGCCGGCGACCACGACCGCAGTCACCGTCGCGGAGAGCGGGAGCGCCAGTCGTTGGACTCGATTCCTCACAAGACTTCCTCACTACTTTGCGGTAACCTATACAGGCTCACGCGTATACAGTTGCTATTTTCCGATTCACGTCAGACGGTCCCTTATCCTGCCAGGCGTCACCCTGCCGCCCGGAACCGGGGTGACCTGCCTGAACGGCAGCTTGTGTCGGCGTGTTCAGATCACACAGCGCCGCATCGCGGCGGCCCTGACGCCCAAAGCCATGAACCTAGCCGTCCTTGCGTGAAGGCCGCATTGCCACATGGTGGATTCACTGTGAATGAATCGGAAATCGAGGCACCCGGCATCGAGGCGTGCGCCGAACTCCCGCCCCCTTCAGCGCTCGGCCGGCGTCCCGGCCGGTAGCCGGACACGCGGCCGCTGCTCCATCCGGCGCGCGATGCGGCCCATCAGAGCGCATACGGTGTGAACGCAGCGTGAGCCCGCGCCCGGCAGCGGGGCCGCGGAACGCGAGAGGCGGCCCGTACCCGCGGAGGGTACGGGCCGCCCGGCCCGTCGATCGGCGTGGCGTGTGCGTGCCGCCCGCTCAGAGGCGGACGGCACGCCCAGATGTCAGCGGCGCAGTGCCTTCAGTGCCTGGCGGACCAGGCTCACGCGGTCGGCCGCCGAAGGGACGTGCTCGAGGCCGAAGCCCAGCAGCACCGTGTCGTGCGTGACGACCGCCCCCTGCGTCAGCGGGCCGGTACGCGCCCAGTCCCGCTGGACGGGAGGACTGCCCGCGGGCGGACCGGCGACGGCCCAGGGGCCGAGGGAGGTTTCGAAGCCCTCGGTCTCGGTGACCGCGCCGCGGATGACCAGGGAGGTGTCGTCGGCCTGGAGGCCCTGGCCGCCGGAGCTCGGGTCGGTGATGTAGCTGAGCGAGACCTCGACCTTCTTGCCCGCGTAGGCGCTCAGGTCGAAGTTCACCTGCCGCCAGCCCCCGGAGGATCCCGTGAAGCTGTTCCAGGCGCCCGAGGTGCCGGTGGCCTGGCAGCCCGCCCCACCCGGGGTCAGGTAGTGCGTGAGCCACGGGTGCTCGGCGACGTAGAACCCGGCCTCGCACTCGGCGGGCACCGTGGTGCTGGTGGCACCGCCCTTGTCGGGCAGGGTGGTCCAGTCTTCGGCGCCGACGGTGTGGATCTCCAGGATCGCGTTGTCGTAGCCGGGCTCGGTGTCCCACAGAAACTGCGAGCGGAGCGTGGGCGCGTCGGCCACGGTGACCCCGCTCAGGTCGATCGTCCGGGTGAGCCGGTTGTAGGCGTCGTCGGTGTGGACCGCGGCCGCCATGAAGGAACCCGCGTAGGGCGCGTCCGAGGCGACGGAACCGGAGTACCGGCCGGCGCCCTTGCTCGCGAACTGCGGATACGTGGCGGGGTCGAGCCAGTCGGAGGTCACCCGGTAGGTGCCCGCCGCGTCCAGCGGGTTGCCGGTGGCGCCGGCGAGCGGACCGTTGAAGCCGGCCAGCGCGCCCGTGCCGGCGAAGCCGGTGGCCCCGCTGGTCGACGCGCGCGAGTACGCGCCCAGGTAGTACTGGCTGAAGTCGTTCGACGGAGTGCCGTCGGCGAGGGCCACGTTGCCGCCCGCCCGTTCGCCCGCCTCGATCAGCTTGCCGCCCTCGTTGAGGTAGGCGCGCAGTTCGAGCTGGGTGGGGTTGCCCGGCAGGGCCGCGCCCGTGTAGTGCACGACGGTGCGGAAGTGCCCGAGGACCGCGAGCGCGTCGGGTGCGCCCTGCGTCGCGACGTCCCAGACGGCCGCGCGGTGGCCGTTGGCCTTCAGGGCGTCGACGTACGCCTTGGTCTGGGTGGCGGCTGCTCCTTCCTCGGCGACGACGAGGGTGTCCGCCGAGGGACGGTCGGCCACGGTGTAGGTGAAGTGGTCGCTGGAGACCTTCTTGCCGCTCTTGGTCCGGCCGGTGAACCACACCTCGACCTTGTCGCCGACGTCGCCGTCGCCGACCTTCGCGCGGTACTCGTCGAAGTAGAGGTTGTCCTCGCCGCCGAAGGTCTCGCCGCCCCGCCAGGAGCGCAGCGACTCGTCCTTGGTGCGGCCGCCGTTGACGCGGTAGTTGAGCTCCTTGTCGCGCAGCGACTTGCGGGCGACCACCGAGACCTCCTGGTCATGGCCGCGCGCATAGGAGGTGGTGAAGGGCGCCAGGGTGAAGTCGGCGGCGTTCAGTCCCAGGGAGGATGCGGGGACGTCGGGGTGGGCGGCCGACTCCGCCACGGAGAGCGCGAAGGGGATGTTCTTCTCGAACTCCTGCTGGATCAGCTTCTCGTCGTCGGGGAAGTTGAACCCCGACTGGCAGTCGGAGGCCACCCACTGGTCGTCCGGGTCGATGTCCGACGCCGTCTGGCACGTCGACATCTCGGGTGTGAACATCGCCAGGCCGTTGACGTTGGACGCGTGACCGTCCGCCTCGCCGTTGGTGGTGTACAGCTCCGACGAGACCTGCGGGTGGTAGCCGGGGATCGCGGAGTTGTCCGGCGTGCCGGCCAGTGCCTTGTACAGGACGTCGTCGGGGGTGTCCGTGGCCACCTGCCAGCCGACTCCGTAGAGCAGCAGCTGGGCGGCGGAGTGGTAGTTGATGCCGTAGGTGAAGTCGATGCGCTTCTGGAAGGCGTCCAGCGCCCGGGTCTCCGGCTCGGAGTTCGGGCCCGTTCCACGGTACGTCTCGCTGGCGGGGTTGGGCGAGGAGCCCTCGTTGTCGTAGCCCCACTTGTAGGCGAAGTTGCGGTTGAGGTCGACGCCGTCGCCCGCGGTGATGACGCCGTCGCCGTTGTTGTCGCGCAGGTTCTTGCGCCACAGGCGGGTGTCGTCGCTCTGGAAGGTGAAGTCGTAGCCGTCCGGGTTCGCCGATATCAGGAACCACAGTTCGGTGGAGTCGACGAGCTGCTTGATCCGCTTGTCGGTGCGGTAGTTGTCCAGGTAGTGGTGCATGAGCCGGCGGGTCATCTCCGGCGTGATCCACTCACGTGCGTGCTGGTTGGACATGTACAGCACGGAGGGTTTCGAGCCGTCCTTGGACTTCGCCGCGTCCTTGGTGAGCTTGAGGGCGAGGATGTCCTGCCCCTGGGTCGTCCTGCCGATCGAGACGACCTTCGTCAGCCCGGGGTTGGCGCGGTGGGTGGCGAGGATCTCGTCCTTGATACCGCCCTTGCCGCTGTACGGGCGGAACACCTTGTCGGCCGCGTTCTGCACCCGTGCCTCGGCCTTGGCTCCGAGCGTCCGCTCCGTGAGCTGTACGCCCTTCTTCTCCAGGTCCTTCGCCTGCCTGCCGGTGAGGTAGACCTCGACCGTGGCCGTGCCCTGCGCCGGGGGCCGCTCGCTCAGCTCGTGCGCGTCCTGACCGGCCTGGAGCAGCAACGGGATCTGACTTCGGGTCACTTCTGCGCGGTACACCTTGACGGTGTCCGCCTCGGTGGCGGCCGTGCCCGCGTCGCGGGCCTGGGCCATGGGTGCCACCGTCGCACCGCACAGGATGAGGGCGCCGACCGCAGCGATCGTTAAGGATCTGGTTCTCACGAGCATCCCTTCACGTCGTTCCAGGACAGAGGCGCCATCCCATAAGAAGTCGGGTCGCCAGTCAAGGTCCGGGGAAAAAGACGCCTCGGGGGGCCGGTGCGTCATCGGATGGTCATTCCCCGTTCGGCCAAGGGGAATTCGGCCGCCATTGCCCGAAAGCCGGGGCGTGGCGTCGGGAGAATTCCGGGATCACGGTGAACGCGCCTTGTGATAGGCCGGGTCTACGTATCGGTAGCCTGCTAATGACAGGAATGCGCCGTTCCGCGTTCGCGGTGCCCCGGTATCCCCTCGTTCCGGGACCCGGGGGCCTCTACGGCAAGGGCGAGCAGTTCCGTCAGTTTCTCGAAGTCCACTGAGGCCAGGGGCTCGACCGGGAAGACGTAGCGCAGCATGACGAGCCCGTTCAGGTGCGCGCGGACCAGGGATGCGGTCATCGGCGACGGCGGGCCCTCGTCCGGGGCGAGCCGGTCCAGGCACGAGGCGAGGGCCGCGTCGACGCGCTCGCGGAGCGCCGTGGCGATCGGCCCGTCCGACGTGCCGGTCCGGTAGACGGCGACCAGCGCAAGACGGGTCGACTCGTCCTCCCAGACGGTGAGCAGTGTCCGGGCCAGCCGCCGTCCCCGGCTCGTCGGCCCGGATTCCGCCTCGTCGGCCGGGGGGCCGTCGAAGAGGGTGGACAGGTCGACGCGGGAGGCCACCGCCTCCCGGAAGAGGGTGTCCTTGTCGCCGTAGAAGTAGTGGATCAACGCTGGGTCCACGTCGGCCTGCCGGGCGATCTCTCGCAGTGTGGTGCGCGAGTGGCCCTTGGCGGCGAAGAGTTCGAGCGCGGCTGTGAGGATCCGCTCCTTCCTGTCGCCCTTCCCGGGCGGGTCGCCGGCGCCGTCGCCCGGGGTCCGCCGTGTGTACGGCCTCATGTCAGGCGGCATGGCGCCGGCGTGTCCGGGCTGCGGTGGTGGGCGCGGATGAGTGCGATCACGGTGTCCGCGGTGCGGTCGACGTACCTGCGGCCGTCGGGGGCGTGGGCGGTGCGGCTGATGTAGCTGGCCGGGCCGACGTGGGTGGCCGGATCGAGCGGGTGCACGGTGATCTTGCCGGAGCGGCGGGCGCGGTTCCAGCTGCTGCGGCCGACCAGCGGCCAGCGCTGCGGGAAGATCCAGGTGCCGAGCCGTTCGATGTGGTCACTGGCACTGGTCAGCCGGTGCAGGTGCTCGGCGTGGGTGAGGTCGTTGGCGCCGTTGTGGAATCCGCCCAGCGTGATCAGCAGGAGGGGCGCGTGCAGCCGGGCGTGCAGTTCGTCGACCGCGCCGGTGGCGACCTGGGCGCCGCCGCTGTAGCTCAGCAGCACCACGGGTGTGCCGCTGTCGGGGTGGTAGCCGGCCAGCCGGAGCTGGGTGGCGATCTGGCGGCCGACGGCCCGGTTGTACAGGGGGCGGTAGCGGCGGTCGGCGGCGACGAAGATCTGCATGACGTTGTGCAGGAACAGCAGCAGGCCGATGCGGCGGCGCAGCCATGCCCAGACCGGCCGTTCGGCGAGGGGGTCCGCGAGGGGCGAGTAGGGCTGGACCTGGCTGAGCACCCGCAGTTCGGGGGCCCTGGCGAGGAGGGCCGTGACCAGTTGGCCGCCGTCGCGGGTGTCGCGGACACGGCGTTTGCCGATGCCGTCCAGGTAGACGAGGTAGGCGTCGGGCGGGTTGTCGGGCGCCGCGCCGCGGGCGTAGGGCATGCCCGCCGGGAGTTCGGTGACGGGGGCGCGCCAGCGCGCACCGTAGGCGAGCACCTCGTAGCGGGCCAGCAGCGCTTCGGCGATCAGGGCCGGTCCGACGGCGAACGCCCAGAGCAGGTACCCGTTCATGCGATCGCCTCCCGTGGTTCTGTCGCGCTGATCCTGATGACCAGACGCCGTACGGCCTCGACCGCGAGGCCGAGTCCGACCCCTGCGACGGCCACGCAGCCGGCCGCGTCCCACCAGCCGATGCCGGTGGCCGTGGCGAGCGGGCCGGCCAGGCCGGCCCCGACCCCGACGAAAAGCACGAGGTGGAGGAAGGGTCCGAGCCAGGGGAAGGCGAGGATGCCGGCGAGCATCAGCGGGGCCGCCAGATCCGCCGTCCACACCGGTCCGGCGCCCTGCGGTGGAGCGGACAGCGCCAGTTCGGCCAGGGTCGCCGCGGTGAGCGGCCACAGCGCGAAGACAGCGCTCTCGACGAGGCCGCCGCCCAGCAGCGATCCCGCCACGAGGCTGCGCGGCATGCCGGGTCGGCGCACGGCCAGGGGCACGATGCGCCCGGCGGCCTCGGACACCCCGGCGAGCCCGAGCAGGATCATGACGGCGATGGACATGGCTCAGCCTCGCCTCAGAGCGTGGGCGCGGACCCGGGTCCGGTCGGCGGGGCCGGCCGCGCCCAGGTACGTTTCGAGTTCGTCCGCCGCGCGCCGAAATCCGCCGGCTTCGCGCTGGGCGGTCCGCAGGCCGGCCGCGGCCGCCCGGAACCCGGGGCCCCTGAGCAGGCGTCCGGCGAGGCCGCGCACCGCTTCCTCGGTGATGTCCCGGGTGGGGATCGCGAGTCCGGCGCCGAGTTCCTCGACGCGACGGGCCACCATCGGCTGGTCGGCGCCCTGGGGGACGACGAGCATCGGGACCCCCGCGAACAGGGCTTCGTTGACGCTGTTCATGCCCCCGTGGGTGATGAACAGCGAGGCGCGGGCGAGGACTTCGGGCTGCGGGACGAACCGGCGGACGAGCACGTTGGACGGCAGCGGCCCCAGCGCGGCGGGGTCGGTGCGTCCGGTGGACACGACGGCGGTGCCGGCCAGCCCTGCCAGGGCGGTGGCGAGGGTGCGCAGCAGTCGCGCGTCGGCGTTGAACACCGTGCCCAGCGAGGCGTACACCACGGGGTCCCGCAGCCGGTCGACGGGGAAGGAGGGGTCGGCCGGGCGGGCGCCGATGCTGGGGCCGACGAACCGGTAGGAGGCGTCGAACCCAGCGGCCTTGGGCTGGAAGGCCCGCGAGGTGAAGACGAGGTTGAGCGGCTGGCGGATGTTGCCCAGGTCGGCCAGGGGCAGTCCGTGGGTGTCGTAGCGGCGGCGCAGGTCCCAGCGCGACCGCAGGTAGCCCCGGACGCTGTCGGGCCGGGACGCCGCGGCGCTCAGCAGGTCCCAGGAGCCGCGGGTCGGGCTCGGCACGAGCCGGTTGAACGCGAACGTGGTGAACGACGAGGCGGCGGGCACGTCGAGTTCATGGGCCGCGACCGCGCCCCACAGGCAGGCGTTGTCGTGGACGATGAGGTCCGGCCGGATGCGCCGCAGGTCGGTGAGGACGGCGGGCAGCAGGCCGACGGCGCTGTCGGCCAGCCCCTTCAGCAGGGTGACCGGTGTCGGCGGATCGGGCAGCGGCTGCTCGCCGCCGGGGTAGAGGTAGACCTCGCCGCCCGCGGCCTCGATCTCCGCACGGAAGGCGGCCGAGGTGTGGTAGGTGACGCGGTGGCCGCGCCGGACGAGTTCCGCGACCACCGGCAGAGTCGGGTTGACCCGGCCGTGCATGGCGATGTTGAGGAAGGCGATGGTGCTCACAGGAGGCCCCCTGACACAGAGGATGCCGCCCCGGCCGGGACCGGTGAAGGGGCGTCGGTTCGGTACAGGCCCGGCCCGCCGACGCGCAGCGCGTCGAGGAAGTCCCCCGCCGTGCGGTGCGCGGTGCTGATCAGCCGCTGGGAATGGCCGAAGTCCCAGGGCGCGGGCCAGGCGTCGATGCCGGTCGGCAGTACGACGGTCGGGACGTGCCGGGACACCTCGTCCAGATCACGCTCGATCTGGTGGCGCATCAGGAGGACCCCGGCCCTGGCGGCGACCGCCCCGGCCCCGCGGCGCCGCTCGGTCCGGCCGGGCGGTGCGCCCTCGGGGCCGGTCGACAGCGCCACGACGCTGGCCGCGCCGGCCTGAAGGGCCGCCAGCACCGGGAGGTAGGCGATCACGCCGCCGTCCACGAGCGTCCGGTCCTCGCGGTCGACCGGGGGCAGGATTCCGGGGACCGCCGCGCTGGCCAGCAGGGCGGACTCCAGGTCGCCGCGGTCGAGCAGCGCCGGCGCGCCGGTGTCGAGGTCCATGGCGACCGCCGTGAACGGGATGGGCAGTTCCTCGATCCGGGACGGCAGCCCGGACCGCTCGATCAGCCGGCGCAGGCCGCGGTCGGCGAAGACGCTGGCCCGCGAGGCCGGATAGCCGAGCGGGTACACCTCACGGCGGCGCAGGCCGCTCCACACGCGGTCCAGCCAGGCGGCCGAGCCGTCGGGATGGGCGGCCGCGATCGCCCCCAGAAGGGCGCCCACCGAGGTGCCGATGATCATGTCGGGGACGAACCCTCGCTCCTCCAGCGCGTACCCCGCACCGACGTGCGCCGCACCGAGCACGCCACCGGCACCCACCACCGCGGCCACGGGACGGGGAAGGGAGTTCAGGGAAGCCGATACGGGCTGCCCCGGCGTGCGATCGCAGGGCCAGGGAAGTGCCGGGTCGCCGGCCGCGGCGGTCAGCGGCCGACCACGGCCGCGCCCGCCCGCCGGGTCGCCCCCGCGGAATTCCAAACGTGGCAATGGCACCGGTATCCGGCCACAAGCAATCCTCATGATCCACCTCCTTCACCGCGGCACCGCTTCGGATCGGTGTCGCGGCCCGACGACCTCCCACCCCGTTCATCTTCGTTACACCTACGACGGTATCATTTAATACCGTCTCGCGTGCGACTTTCTCTGAACGAAGAGCGGGGCGTACGACCCGCCCTCCGGCGCGGAACGCAAAGAAAAAGCCGCGCGGCGCAAGCGCCACGCGGCTGGAAGGCCTGCCCTTTCGGCGTGCCTACGCCTCGCCGTCAGAGGCATGGGCGAATCGGGTCAGCAGCTTGGTCAGCAGCTCGGGCTCACCGGGGCCCAGATCGGCGACGAGCCGCTCGGCCAGGGGCTCCGCCGCCACATGGGCCGCGTCGAACACCTCGAGGCCCGCGGGCGTGATCTCCACCGCCCGCACCCGCCGGTCCCCCGGCACGGCCCTGCGGACGGCGAGCCCCTTGCGCTCCAGGTCGTCCACGACGCGCATGATCCCCGCCTTGTCCGACCCCGTCGCCGCAGCCAGGTCCCGCTGCACCGTGGGCCCGCGGTCGACCAGCACCATCAGCACGGCGAAGTGCCGTATCTCGATGCCGAGCGGCCGGAGCGCCTCCACCATCACCGCGCCCGCGCGCCAGTGCGCCCGGCGCAGCAGCAGGCCCAGGGCGAACGGCGAGGTGTCCCCGGGGCGGTCGGTCGCACGCGAGGCGCTGGTTCCACGGGGGGTGTCGGCAGTCATGGACGTACATTACCAGCCATCCGACCATTCGAGACCGTATCAAGTGAAACTAATTCTGGCTGCGTGCCGCCGCCTCGCTTCGGGCGCCCGCTCACCCGCCGGGAGCTGCGCGTACGCTCGGTGCGGTCACCAGCGATCAGGAGGTGGGCGGTGCGGCGGGCGTATCTGCTGTGGACGGTTGCGGCGGCCGGATTCGCCGTGGACCAGATCACGAAGGCGATCGCCGCGGTGGTCGTCGAGGGCCACGAACCCAGGGACGCCCTGGGCGGCGCGGTGACCTTCACCGCCTTCCGGAACTCCGGGGCGGCCGGATCCTTCGCCCCCCGCGCGACCCTGCTCTTCACACTGGTGGCGATCGTCGCGCTCGTGGCCATCGCGCGGGTCGCCGGCTCCATACGCTCCACGGGCTGGGCGGTCGGCCTCGGACTGATCTTCGCGGGCGCCGGCGGAAACCTCGCCGACCGCCTCTTCCGCACCCCCGGCTTCGGCAGGGGGGCCGTGCTGGACTTCATCCAGATCGGCGATTCCGGGATCTTCAACCTCGCCGATCAGTGCATCACGGCCGGTGCCGCGATCGTCCTCATCCAGAGCTTCCGCGGAGTCCCGCTGCGGGCCGCCGTCACGAGCGGTGTCGGGAAGCAGGCGCTGGAGCGGTAGGGACGGCGCTCACGCCGCGGCCCACGGTGCGCGTGCGCCGCGGGCCGCCGGGCGTCAGGCCGCGGGCTCGATCTCCTCGCCGGACGGGACCGCCTCGTCCATCTCGTCCATCTCGTCCTCCGCCGGCAGCCACGACTCGGCCCACGTCGAGATCTCCCGGACGACCTCCTCCAGGGCTCGACCCTTGGCGGTGAGGCGGTACTCGATGGTCACCGGCGTGGTCGGGAGCACATGGCGTTCGACGACGCCTTCCTGCTCGAAGCGCTTGAGGCGGTCCGACAGCAGCTTGTCGGTGATGTCGGGGATCGCGTCGCTGATCTGCCGAAAGTGCGTCGCGCCCCGGAGCAGCTCACGCAGGATCACCCCTGCCCACCGGCGGCCGATCATCTCGACGGCCAGGTGGTACCGAGGGCAGAAGTCGGGCTCGTAGCTGCTCATACCACCCAGCTTACCAAAGGATAGCGACTTGCCGACAGGGGTCGACTCTGTTAGCTTTCCCAGGGCCAGCCACTTTCCAATGGATAGCCCCTATCCTTCAGGGCTGGCGCACCCTCCCACCGGACAAGGACTGACCTGAGATGACCGCACCGTTCGAGCCCCTCACCATCGGGGAGACCCAGGTCCCCCACCGGATCTTCATGTCGCCCATGACGCGCAACCGCGCGACCGCCGAGGACGGACTGGCCACCGAGGCCATGGTCGACTACTACGTGCAGCGCGCCGGGGCGGCCGCGCTGATCATCACCGAGGGCACCCAGCCCAGCCGGGTCGGCCAGGGCTACAACGCGACCCCGGGCCTGCACAGCGACGAGCAGGTGGACGCCTGGCGCACCGTGACCGACGCCGTCCACGCGGCGGGCGGCACGATCTTCGCCCAGATCATGCACTCCGGGCGGATCGGCCACCGGGACCTCACGGGCCTGGTCCCGGTCGCGCCGTCCGCCGTGCGCGCGCCCGGTGTCACGTACACCGCCGAGGGGCCCAAGGAGCACGACGTCCCGCGCGAACTGACCGAGGAGGAGATCCTCGAGACGATCGCCGACCACGTGGCGGCGGCGCGCAACGCCATCGCCGCCGGCTTCGACGGCGTGGAGCTCCACTCCGCCTCCGGCTACCTGCTCCACCAGTTCCTCTCCGACAGCGTCAACCTGCGTACCGACCGCTGGGGCGGCAGCACCGAGAACCGCATCCGCTTCGTCGTGGAGACCGTCAGGGCCGTGGCCGAGGCCATCGGCGCGCGGCGCGTCGGACTGCGCATCTCCCCCGGCATCACGGACCAGGGCATCGTCGAGAACGATCCCGTCGAGCTGTACACCGCCCTGCTGACCGCCCTGTCCGACCTGCCGCTCGCCTACGTCCACACCCGTGAGCAGGCCGGACGCGACCTGACGCGCAAGCTCCGCGCCACCTGGCCCGGCACGCTCGTCCTCAACCCCCAGTACGACGACGAGCGCCCGCCCCACGAGGCCGTCGACGACGTCTTCACCGAGGGCATCGCCGACGCCGTCACCCTCGGCCGGGCCTTCCTCGCCAACCCCGACCTCGTCACCCGCATCAAGGCCCAGGGGCCCTACAACACCCCGGACCCGGCGAGCTACTACGGCGGGGACGAGCGGGGCTACACCGACTACCCGGTCCTCGCCTGACCACGCCCGCGTGCCGCCTCCCCCGGCGGTGCGCACCGGCGGACGCGCCGGGCGCCTCCCTCCCCGGGATGCGCCCGGCGCTCTGGTAGGACTCGTCACACGGCGCGGGCGGGGCACGGGTTCCATCGCCGTTCCGACGTTCGGAGGCCACGAGGTTGCCCCACTCCCCAGCCACCCGTGCCGGCGGCTTCCTGCGTGACGTCCTCCGCCCCGGCGGCGGCCCCGGGTACCGGTACGCCCCCGGTCTGCGCGCGGCGGTGAGCATGGGCATCCCCCTGACCGCCGGCGCCGCCACGGGCCACCTGCCGTGGGGACTCACGGCCACCATGGGTGCCTTCACCGCCGTCTACGGCGCGAAGGAGCCCTACGCCAGGCGCGCGGTGCTCCTGGCCGGGGTGGGGGCGGGCTTCGTGCTCTCCGTCGCCGCCGGGTCGCTGGCCGGGGGCAGGATCTGGCTCGCGCCCGTCGTGATCGGCCTCGTCGGCGCGGTCGCCACGTACGTCTGCGACGCGCTGCGGATCGGGCCGCCGGGCGGCTACCTGTTCGCCCTCGCCTGCGCCATGTCCACTCCGCTGCCCTTCGACGGGGCGGCCACCGGGCAGCGGGTCGCGCTCGCCGCGGCCGGTGCCGCCTGCGCCTGGCTGGTCTCGATGTCCGGGTTCCTGGTCGACCGCGGCGGGCCGGAGACGACGGCCGTCGCCGACGCCTACGAGCAGCTCGCCGCCTACCTCGACGCGATCGGCGGCCCCCGCCAGGATGCCGCCCAGCACCAGGCGGCCATCGCGCTGCGCACCGCCTGGTACGCCGTCGCGGCCCCGCCCCAGCCCCGGGGCCGGGCGGGCGGCCGGGCACGGCTGCGACCCGCGGTGCGGCAGGCCCACCACGTGTTCGCCGCAGCCGTCCGCGCCGCGGCCGCATCACGTGAGCCGCTCCCGGACGACCTGGCCGGAGCGCTGCGCAGCACCGCAGACTGCCTTCGCGAGCGGCGTGCCTCTCCCCCGCTCCCGGCCCCCGGGCCCGGCGGGGAACCCGCCGAGCGGCGCGCGGTGCGCGGCGAGGTCGGGCAGGCCGTCCGCGACGCCGTGTCGGGGGCACCGCCGGACGACGCCGGGGAACTCCTCGAACCGTCCAGCGCCACACGGCTGCTGGCCTCGGCCAGAAAGCGGCACTCTCTGGTCCTGCCCGCCGCGCTGCGCGTCGGATCGGGCGCCGTCATCGCCGGCTGGCTCGCCCACGTGAGCGGATTCGCGCAGCCCTACTGGGCCTCGGGCGCCGCCATCGTCGTCCTGCAGGGCGCCAACGTCACCACCGTGATCCGGCGCGGTCTGCAGCGCGGCGCCGGCACCGCGGCCGGCGTCCTCCTCGGGGGCACCGTCCTGGCCCTCCACCCCGGTCCGGCCGCTCTGGTGGCGGCCGTGATGCTCGCCCAGTTCGCCGCGGAAGCGGTCCTGGCCCACAACTACGCGCTCGGCGTCGCCTTCATCACCCCCCTGTCGCTGTTCCTGACCGAGGCCGCGCAACCGGCCCTGCCCGTGGGGCACCTTGTCGCGGCCCGCCTCCTGGACACCGTCTGCGGCTGCGCCGTCGGAGTGGCGGCGGGTCTGACCCTGTGGCGGCGCACCTCGACCGTCCGGCTCCCCAGCACCCTCGCCCACGTCATCCGCGCGGAAGGCACGGCCTGGCACCTGATCCTCACCGCCGACGACTCCGGGAACGGCGCCGCCGCCACGGCCCGGCACCGCCTGCGCACCGAGCTGATCAACCTCCGCACGGTCGCCGAGAGCGCCGCCGGAGACCGCCCGGCCCCCTGCGAACTCGCCCGGCTCTGGCCGGCCATCGCCGCCACCCAGCAACTCGGCTACCTGGCCGTCTCCACCACCCGCCCGCCGTCCCCGCGACCGCGGCCCGACCCCGGCGACGCCGCCCGTGTCCGGCGTGCCTTCGACACCCTCGCCGCCTCCGCCGCGACCGGCGCCCCTCCCCCGCCCCTCGGCCTTCCCCCGCTCGTGCTGCCGGCGCGCCTGGACGCCGCACTGCACGCCCTGCACAGCGCCCTGAGCGCCCCTCACACCGGGGAGTGCGGCCGCCGGTCGCTACGGCGCGGCCGGCGCTGAGCCCGCCCGGGCCCGTCGGTCCCACCGCCGGAAGCGGGCGTCCCGCAGCACCCGGAGCGCCGTGAGCATGCCCGATGTGGCGTTGTTGCCGGCGCCCGGCCAGGTCGCGGCACCGGTCAGGTACAGGCCGGGGACCGCCGTGCGGTAGCCGCCGTGGCCGGGCATGGGCCGGAACAGGAAGTTCTGTGCCAGGTGGTGGCTGCCGCCGGTGCTGTCGCCGCCCACCAGGTTGGGATCGGCGGCCTCCAGGTCCTGCGGGGTGTACGTGGTGACGCGGGCGATCCGTTCCCGGCTGCCGGGTGCGTACCGCTCCAGTTTGGCCAGCACCCGGTCGGTCATCGCGTCGGCGACGTCCGCCCATCGGGTCTGCCGGATCGCGCCTGCCGCGTCACCGCGGATGCGGGTGGGCATCGTACGGACCTGGATCCACACGACGTGGCGGCCCGCGGGGGCGCGGGTCGGGTCGACCGCGGAGGTCTGCCCGACGATCAGCAGCGGGTCGGCGGGCAGCAGTCCCGCCTGCGATTCGGTGTAGGTACGCGCCAGGTCGTCGACGTACGGGGCCACATGGACGTAACCGAAGCCGGACAACTCCTCTCCCGCCGCCCAGGGCAGGGGGCCGTCGAGAGCGAGGTGCAGCATCAGCGTGCCCGGGCCGTACAGGAAGCGGTCGGCCTTGCGGCGCACCCGCGCGGGAACCTGCCCGGGCTCCAGCAGGTGCCGGTACAGCACGCCCGGAGCGGTGTTCGCGATCACCGCGCGCCGCGCCGTCAGCGTGCCGCCGTCCAGGGTCCGTACGCCGACGGCCCGCCCGTCACGGCACAGCACACGGTCGACCCCGGCACCGGTGCGGACCTCGCCACCGTGGTCGGCGAGCACGGCCGCGAGCGCCTGCGGCAGCCGCTGCGCGCCGCCCTCGACGACGGCCATGCCGTTCTCCATGTCCGCGAACAGTTCCAGGAAGGGGAACATCGCCCCGCCGGACACGTCCGGCGCGAAGTCCAGGTGCATGCCCCAGCAGGCGGCCATCGCCTGTGCCTCGCGCGTGGCGAACCAGACCTCGCCCAGTTCACGGGTGCTCATGAGCAGCGTGTGCGCGAGGTCGCCCGCGCCGCGCACGCCGTGGCGGCGCAGCAGGCCCAGGACCTCGCGCGCCGCGGACGGGGACGGCAGCGCGGAACCGTAGAGCGCGAACAGGTGGGGGGCGAACCGCTGGTACTCGCGGTACAGGCCGGCGAAACCCTCGGCGTCCCCGGGGTCGTGTGCCGCGAGTTGCTCCATCGTGCGTGCGTAGTCGCCGTACACGCGGACGCTGCGGCCGTCGGGGAAGACATTGGCGTAGGGGCGGTCGGTGACGCGGAACCGCAGCCCGTGGCGCGTGAGTTCGGCGCCGAAGTCGGCGTACGCGCGGGAGCCGAGGAAGAGGTTCTGGTTGGTGGAGTACAGGTCGTGCACGAACCCGGGCAGGGTCACCTCGCCGCCGGCGATGGCGCCGCCCACGGCCGCGTTGCGCTCCAGCACGGCCACCGACCACCCCGCCCGCGCCAGGTACAGGGCCGCCACCAGCCCGTTGTGGCCGCCGCCGACCACGACCGCGTCATAGGTGCCCGCGGCCGTCATCGCCCGGCCCTCCCCGCGCCGCGGGTCCTCCCGTGTCCGCAAAGGGTCATGGTCCTGTCCTTCGTCGTCCCTCGTTCGCCGGTGGGCTGACCCCGGCCCCGCCCGGGCGGACGACCAGCAGGGCCGTGTCGTCGGTACCGGGGGCGGTCTGCAGGGCGTGTTCGAGGAGGCTGTCCGCGACGGCGTCCACACCCAGATCGGCTGTCGCCACCAGGTGCCGCACGAGATCGCCCGTGGCGGACTCCGCGTCGACGCCGGGCGACTCGACGAGGCCGTCGGTGTACAGCGCCAGCAACGTGCCCGGGGGCAGCGGGATCTCCGTGGTGGGGTAGTCGCCGTCCGGTGCGATGCCCAGCAGCAGACCCGGCGTCAGGCCGAGGATCCCCGCGCTCCCGTCGGGCCGGCGGATCAGGGGCGGGGGGTGGCCGGCGGTGGCCAGGCGGGCGGCGTGCCGCTCCAGGTCGATGTGGGCGAACAGGCAGCTGGTGAACAGGCCGGGGTCCAGATCGGAGAGCAGTCGGTTGGTCCGGGCCAGCACGTCGCCGGGTGAGGAATGGGCGGTGGCGTGGGCGTGGACGGCGATGCGCACCTGCCCCATGAGGGCGGCTGCCTGCAGATTGTGGCCCTGCACGTCGCCGATGGTGACGGCCGCGCAGTTGGTGCCGCAGTGGATGAGGTCGTAGAAGTCGCCGCCGATCTCGCTCCCGTGGCCCGCCGGAAGATAGCGGGCCGCGACCTCGAGGCCGGGGATCCGGGGCAGTTCCTTGGGCAGCAGGCCGGTCTGCAGGGTGCGGGCGAGTTGGTGCTTGGTGTCGTAGAGGTGGGCGCGGTCCAGGGCCTGCGCGATGAGCCCGGCCAGGGCGATCAGGACGTTCCGCTCGGCCTGGGGGAAGGGGCGGGACCGGTCGTAGGACAGGACCAGCAGCCCGACGGGGCGGCCCGAGGTGATCAGCGGCAGGAAGGCCCACGCGTCCCGGTTCCGGAAGCGGAGGGCCTGCGGGTAGGCGCGGTGCAGATCGGCGAAGCTGGTGAAGAACAGCGGGGTGCCCCGGCTCAGGGCCCGGGCGGTCACGATGGCGGAGGTCAGGGGCGTTCCGTCGACCTTGGCCATGAACTCGTCGCTGTAGCCGCGGTGGCCGACGACGCGCAGCCGGCCGCCCTCGGCGGTGAGCACGACCAGGCCCTGGGCCTCGAACGCCGGGACCAGCTGGTCGGCGACCTGGTCGACCACGTCCTGCACGCCGACCGCCTCGGTGAGCGTCGCGGCCAGGTACATCAACTGGTACATGGCCGAGGCGCCGACCGGACCGCGGGCGCCCGGGGGGAGCGCCGGCCCGTCAGCGGCCCGCTCGGGCTCACCCGCCACCGGGGTCACGGTGACGCTGACCCCGGAGGGACCGGGGACGAGGCGGAAGGACAGCCACTGGTCCGGGGGGCGCAGGGCGGTGAACGAGGTGGTCTGCTTGCTGATGACGGCGGCGCGGTACGCGTCCTCGAACGCCGGGCCGTCGACCCACAGCAGCCGTTCCCAGGGCAGTGAGCCCATCAGGTCCGCGGCACCGGCGCCGAGCAGGTCGGCCGCCGCCGCGTTGAGGAACCTGACCCGGCCCTCCAGGTCCAGCGAGCAGCACCCGGTCGGCAGCCGCTCGGCGAAGTCGTACGCCGCCAGCGCCTCGGCCCGCCCCGGCTCGCGGCGGCGCACCGCCCGCAGGATCAGGGGGTCGGCGCCGGCCACGACGGGGTGGCCCCGGTCCGAGTAGTGCCGCAAGAGCCGCCCCGACCTGCCGCAGAAGATGCCGATCACGTCCCGCTCGCCGGGGCTCAGTACCGGCGGGTGCCAGACGGGCCACAGCAGGCACACCGCCCCCCACGCCTCGTCGCCGTCCATGATCGGCGCCGCCGCCAGCATGATCTCGTAGGGGGCCACCAGCGCGACCCGGGGGAAGCGCTCGGCCAGTTCCCGGGAATTGCCCACCCACACCAGCGACCGTTCCCGCATGGCCTGCGCCACCGGCGCCGCGTCGTCGAGCGCGATCCGCGCCCAGGGGGCGGCGATCCGCCGGGAGGTACCGGACAGCGCCACCAGGTCCAGCGCGCGCTCATCCGGCGCGAGCACATAGAGCATGCCCACCGCGGTGTCGGTGTTCCGGACGAGACCCTCGAACAGGCCGGCGAGGCGCCGCATGCCGCCCGTCTTCGACCTCACGTCATGCCGGGTCACCGCGTTCGCCCCCGTCGCCTTGGTGCCGGGACGCGTGGGCCGGACACCGGCGGTGGCGTGCGCGCCGAGCCGTCCGCCGGTGCCGCTGAACCCCGCGGCCACCACACCGCTCTGGTCCCATAAACGGACCATACGCCCCAAGGGGCACTACGGCATCCACAGGCGCCGACTACCGTGGGCGACCCTCACCGAACGTGATCACCGCAGGTCACAGAGGGTATGGTCGGTGGACCACCGGCAGAGCCTGGATCAGCCGCCCGGGAGAGACGGGTGCGCGGTGCCGTGGATGCTCCGGGTGCGGGAGGCGTAGGCGCCGCGGCGGATGAAGGGGATCAGGAGGCGGACGGAGCGCGGGGCGCCGGTCAGCGGGCGCCTGGCGGCGCGGGGTCCCGCCTCGTACGCCAGCATGCCGGACAGCAGCGCGAGCGTCTTCGTGTCGTGGCCGGTGAAGGTGTACCCGGCGAGCCCGGCCCACTCCGCCGCGGTGACGTGCCGCGCGCCGAGGGGAAGCACCTCCTTCTCTTCCAGCGCGTGATGCCGGACCGCCCAGAGCGTCAACCGTTCGATCGCGGCGGCCAGTTCATCGCCGGACCGGGCCGTCGAGCGCCAGTCGGCGAGGTTCCTGACGACCTCCGAGCGCGCGCCTTCGATGGCCCGGTGCTGCTCCCGCATCACGGGGACGACGGCAGCGGCGGCGTGACCCGCGCGTGCGGTGAGCAGCGGCCACAGCAGCAGGTCCTGTCCCCGGTGGTGCCGCTGCAGGAGTGAGCACACCAGCGCGACGTGGTCGGCGACGACGGCCACGCGCCGGACGTCCCCGGGCCGCACGCCGCGTACGGCCTGCGGGAGCAGGCCTAATTCGCGGTCCAGCACGGTGTGGAGCACGGGCACGTCACGCACGTCGGCCATCGGCCGGTCGGCTGCCGGGTTCACGGAATCCTCTGGGTGGCGGTGCCGGGGTGCCGCGCCGGGAGGCAGGGGCGCGGCACCCGTCGTCATGCGGACCGGTCAGGCGAGCTTGGCCGTCAGCGTGATGCTCGTGCCCGCGAGGGCCTGGCTGACCGGGCAGTTCTCCTTGGCGTCCGCGGCCGCCGCGGCGAACGCGTCGTCGTCCAGGCCGGCGACGACGCCCTCGACGGTGAGGTGGACGCCGGTGATGCCGACGCCCGGCTCGAAGGTGACGTCCGCCGAGGTGACCAGCTTCGTGGGCGGCGTGCCCGCACCGGTCAGGCCGTGCGAGAGTGCCATGGAGAAGCAGCTGGAGTGGGCCGCGGCGATCAGCTCCTCGGGGCTGGTCCTGCCGTCGGAGTCCTCGGCGCGCGAGGGCCACGACACCGGCTGCCGGCCGATGCCGGAGGAGTCGAAGGTGACGGTGCCCTTGTCCTCGAGCAGGTCACCCTCCCAGACGGTGTGCGCGCTACGCGTGGTTGCCACGATGAACCTTTCGGGGATTACTCGATCATGTTCCGTGTCGCCGACGCTCCCAGAGCGGGCGCCCCCGGGCCATCGGGAGAACTCCGCATCTTCGGCCCGGACCCGCGGGCTCCGCGCATGGGGAGAAGTACCGAGGCGGGGCGGTGGGCGCCGGACCCGCGCGCGCCTGGACGACACGCCCACGGGTCCGGCCCTTCACAGGTGTCGCGTGTTCCCGGCCGTCACATGCCCTCGGTGACGACGTCCATGTCGGCACTGAAGATGACGACCTTCTCGATCAGGTCGCCCTCGCACTGGAGTATTTCCGATCCCAATGCCGACTTGCCGCCGGGGAAACCGAAGTTCCAGACCCAGTGGATGAATTCGCGGTTCTGGGAGTGACTCACGACGAGACCGCTCAACGGCGGTGCCTGGCGCTGCACGACGGTGATGTAGTCGTTGAGGGCGTCCCGGCCCGCGAATACGTGGTCGGGCTCCATCAACGTGATGTTCTCCGTGTAGATGCCCTCCATCGCCTTGGCGCGCGCGACGGGGTCCGGGGTCATCCAGACCTCCAGGTGCCGGGCGATGAGCACCCGGGCCCGGTCCGACCCGCCGGTCAGCGTCAGGTGGAGGCGGGAGATCCGTCCGTCCGGGCCGAGGGAGGCGGAGACCTCGCCGCTGCCGGTGCAGCCGTTGCCCTGGAGGTCCCGTCCAGCCTGGCTCCACGTCCCCGTGAGGGAGCCGTCCGCCGCCGCGGAGGACGTCCACTGGTGCTTGGACTCCTTCCACCCGGCAGCCTGCGTCCGGTGGAGGTCGACGGCCAGTTCCCGGCCCCGGACCATGTCGCCGCTGTGCATCAGCACCACGTCCTCGGCGAGGATGTCACGAAGGCCTTCCAGGTGGGAGTCGCCGCTGTCGGCGGAGTCCACGATCTCGAAATAGCGGTCGAGCATCGTCGTCACGCTTGCATTCCATTCTGTCTGCACTTGTGAAAGGGCGCCCGTACTGCGGGAATCGGCGCCCGGGGGCGAGAGCGCGTGGTCGCGGTCACGTTCCCGTCAGGGAGACGACGCGGCCGCCACCGAAGTGACAGAACAGACGTCCCGGATCCCGCTCAGGATTCGGGGGTGAGAATTCCGGCCGCGTGCGCGCGCTGATTCCAGCGGCGCAGCTTCTCCGGATTGAGCACGGCCCAGACCTGTGCCACCCGCCGGTCGGTGACGTCGAGGCTGATGACCGCGGCCACGGTGTGGTCGCAACGCACCACGAGTCCGGTACGGCTGTTCACCGACTGGGCGGTCAGCGTGGTGCGCGGGTGCGGGCCCAGCAGGGTCAGCAGGCTCCGCGTGACCTGCTCGCCGCCGTGGACCGACCGGAGCGTCGTACGGACCTTGCCGCCGCCGTCGAAGACCGCCATGGCGTCGGGGGACAGCGCGGACGACAGCGACGCGGCGTCGCCCGCCGCGCAGGCATCCCCGACGGCGCGGACGACCGCGTCGTGCTCCGCCGAGGGCGACGGAGCGGAGCGCTGCGCCAGGAGCCGGAGACGCGCGACGGCGGTGAGCTCGTGGTCGTACCCCGCCTGCGGCACGCCGGGCCCGGGGGCGGCCGGGAGGCCCCGGCAGACATCGCCGGCGGTCGCCGACAGCCAGGCACGGGGCGACACGATCCGCGCACGCTCCGCACCGGACAGCGCGTACCACCGGCGGTAGGTCTCGTCGATCACGCTCTCCGCGTCGCGGAGGCCGCCCGACATCCGGTGGGCGACATCGAGCAGATGCCGGCGCTCGTCGAGCAGCTCCGCGAGCGGCACCGCGTCACTGGCAACGTCCATGCGGCATCCTCCCTCTCGTACGAGACCACACAACGCGGCCGCACGCATCAACCTCGCCGAAGTTCGAGGGCGTGCGGGGGTGGTCCGCGCCGTGGGTGTCCTGTGTCCTTCCGGGGCTCGCCAGGGAGACGAGGCGGCCTGCGCGGATGTGACCCGCTCAGGCAACCTGGATATCAGAAACCCAGTTCGGATCGCTCACCCATCACCCGACGTCCACCGCCCGTCGCGCACCGCCGCCGTCACACCCCCGCCGGCCGCCTCGTCTTCCTGGCGTGAACCTGAGCGCCGCCGAGTCGGGCCCGCCGCCCGATGAGAGCGGCTGGACGGATTTCGAGGAGTTCGCGGCCCACTGCGGTCCGCGCCTGCTGCGCACGGCCTGGATGCTCACCGGCGACCGGCATCACGCCGAGGAACTGCTGCGGACCGCCCTCGCCAGGAGTTGGCCGAAGTGGCGGCGCATCAGCGACGACCGGCCCGAGACGTACGTGCGGGGCGTTCTGGTGCGGGTGCACGTCCGCCGGTGGAGGAGGCGCCGGCGTGGGGAGGTGCCGTACGCGCGGACGCCCCGCGCGGCCCTGCCCGGCGACCGGTACCGGGAGGCGGACCCGGATGACGCGCTGCGCCGGGCCCTGCGCCGCCTGCCGCCGCGGCAGCGGGCCGTGATCGCGCTGCGGTATCTGGAAGGCATGGGCGTCGAGGAGACGGCGTCCCTGCTCAACTGCTCCGCGGGGACGGTCAGGAGGCGTACGGCGAAGGCACTGCGTGCCCTGAGCGGCGCCCTTCCCGGTACCGGCCTGCCGCGCGGGTGACCCGGGCCGGCCCGCCCCCGGGCATTCCGGCCGGGTCAGGCCGGGCGCGGTGCGCGGCGGTCACGGCGGGCGGCGAGTTCCCCGTCGTCGACGAACGTGAGCATCGGCCTGCCCTGCTCGCAGAGCATCACCACGACGAAGCGCAGCCACTGGTCCGCCTGGTTGTTGCCGTCCTGGTAGTGGATGACGTCGCCGCCGGGCTCCCAGAAGGACTCGCCCGCCCGGACGACGCGCTCCGGTTCGCCCTCCAGCTCGAAGAGCATCTCGCCCTCGATGACGTAGCCGAACGCGGGACCGGTGTGCCGGTGCGGCGGGATGCCCGGATGCCCGGGCGGGTACTGCACGAGCAGGGTCATCGCCTGGGCGCGGTCGGGGACGAAGGGCGGTTCCTGCTCCAGCAGCGTGGTGATGCACGACTGCCACGGGGCGGGCTCGGCGGCCGAGCCGGAGGGGCCCTGTCCGGGTTCGCTGGTGTCATCGTCCGGCATGGTCACCGACCTCACGTTGGAGAAGCGTGCCGCAGGCATCGGCTGCTCGAAGCCCCTTCTCACGTTACTGGGCGGTCGGATGCCGCGCTCGGCACGTCCTGAACCCGGAGCCCGAACCCGCCGCGCCGCCCGCTATGCGGCGGCGGCGCACCTGATGAGCAGCAAGGCGATGTCGTCCGTGCGGGTGGCGCTGCGGCATGCCTCGTCGATCAGGTCCTGGGCGAGCCGGTCCATGGGCTGCGGACCCGTGCGGGCGAGGCGGGCGGCGAGCCCGCCCATGGCCTCGTCGAGGTCGACCCCGGGGGTCTCGACGAGCCCGTCGGTGTACAGCGCGAGGACCGCGCCCGGCTCCAGGGGGATCTCGGTGGTGGGGTAGTCCGCTTCGGGGTCGATGCCGAGCAGCAGTCCCGGCGGCACGGTGAGGACCTCCGCGTGCCCGTCCGGGTGGAGCAGCACCGGTGGCGGGTGGCCGGCGGTGGCCAGGAGGGCCTGGTGCCGCGCGAGATCGAGCCAGGCGTACAGGCAGCTGACGAAGCGGCCCGTGTCCAGGTCCACCAGCTGGCGATTGGCCTGGCAGAGGGCCTCCGCCGGTGCCGCCCCGGCGGAGGCCTGGGAGCGGATGGCGGGGCGGATCCGCCCCATCAGCGCGGCCGCCCTGACGTGGTGGCCCTGTACGTCGCCGATGACCGCTGCCGCGGTGGTGTCGTCGATCCTGACCAGGTCGTAGAAGTCGCCGCCGATGTCCATGCCGCTGACGCTGGGCAGGTAGCGGGCGGCGACGTCGAGTCCGGGCATGTCCGGCAGCGAGTCGGGGAGCATGGCCGCCTGCAGGGTCTCCGCGAGCTCCTTGCTGGCGTCGTAGAGACGGGCGCGCTCCAGCGCCTGGGCGATCAGCCCCGCGAGCGCGGTCAGCACGGTCCGCTGGTTGCCGGAGAACTGGTGGGGCCGGTCGAAGGCGAGGACGCACAGGCCCACCGGGCGCCCCGAGGCGATCAGCGGCAGGTACGCCCAGGCGTGCAGGCCCTTCCTGGGCGAGGCGAGCGGGTAGGCGGACATCACGTCCTCGAAGGTGGCGAAGAAGGCCGGTACGCCGTCCGCGAGGGTGCCGGCCGCGGCCGGCGAGGTGAGCGCCGCCCCGGCGAAGATCTCCGTCGGGCAGGGGTTGTAGCCCCGGCAGCCGACGAACCGCAGGCCGCCCTCCTCCGCCAGGGCCATGCCCAGGGTCTGGGCCCGGAAGGTCGGCAGCATCTCCTCCGCGACGAGGTCGACCACGTCGACGACACCGACGGCTTCGGAGAGGGCGGCGGCCATGTGCAGCACCTGGTAGAGCTCGCCCAGGGCGATCGGCCCGCCCCGGGGCGCCGGCGTTCCGCGCGGCGCCGCGTTGCGGTGGCGGCCGGGCGCGTAGGGGACGACGCGGACGCTCACCCCGGTGGCATCGGGGTGGAGCTCGAACGCGAGCCACCGGCCCGGCGGGACCATCGCGGTGAAGGATTCCGGCTGCCGGCTGACCACGGCCGCGCGGAAGCGGTCCTCGAAGGCGGGGTCCGCCGACCACGACAGGGCCTGCCAGGGGCGCCTGCCGAGGAGGCCGGAGACGGTCCCGCCCAGCAGGCCGGCCGCGGTCTCGCTGAGGTAGGTGAACCTGCCCTCGAGGTCGAGGGTGCCGCTGCCGCCCGGCAGGCGTGCCGCGAACTGCGCCGCGGCCAGCGCCTGCGCCGGCTCCCACTCCTGGACGGGCGGCCGGGACGCCGTCCGCGGGTACGCCGCGGGGGTGAGCGGGTGCCCGGAGTCGGCGGCGTCCCGCAGGAACCGGCCCAGGCGCCGGCAGGCGGCGCCGACCCGCTCGTGGCTGGGCGCGGGCACCTCCGCGGTGTCGCAGCACGGCCAGAACAGCAGAAGTGCACCCCAGGGTTCGGAGCCCGTCAGGATCGGTGCCGCGGCCACCGCGAAGTGGTACGGCATGGCGATCGCCGTGCGCGGGTAGCGGCGGGCGAGCTCCTGGGGCTTGCTGAGCCACACGAGCCGTCTCTCGCGCACCGCGTCGGCCACCGGTACCCGGTTGGACAGGCCCACCCCGAACCATGGCGCGAGGAAGTCCGCCGGCATGCCCGTGGCCACTTCGAGCCGTAGTGCCTCGCCCTCGGGTGCCAGCAGGAACAGCGCGCCCGCGTGGGCGCCCGTGTCACGCGCGGCGAGTTCCAGCAGCCGGTCCAGTTCCGCCCGGGACGCCGGCCCGGCGGCGTGCGACGGGGTGCTCGCACGCGCCCGGGCAGCGGCGTCGTCCGGTGAAGCACGCATGGCTCAACCGTACGTCCGGACCCGCCGGCCCCGCCCGGGAGCCGGCCGCGTCCCCCGCGTCCTCAGCCGCCGACCCGGTACCGGCTGGTGATCGCGACCCGGTTGAAGGCGTTCATCAGCGTCGCCAGCCAGGCGACGGCCGAGACCTGGTCCGCGGAGAGCACGGCCGCGGCCGCCTCGTAGTCCGCGTCGCTCACGTGCCCGTCCGGGACACACGTGATCGCCTCGGTCAGGCGCAGGGCGGCGCGGTCGGTCGCGGAGAAGTAGTCGGCCTCCTCCCATGCGGGCAGCACCGCGATGCGGTCCGGGTTCTCGCCCTTCTTGAGGGCGTCGCGCGTGTGCATCCGCAGGCAGAACGCGCAGCCGTTGATCTGGGACGTGCGGATCTTCAGCAGCTCGACCAGGAGCGGGTCCAGACCCGCCTCGGCGGCGCTCTCCTCCACCGTCGCGGAAAGCGCGAGAAGCGCCTTGTAGCTGGCCGGGTGCTGCTTTCCGATGTTGACGCGCTGCTGCTCGGTCATGGGTGTCTCCTCCTGGTGTCGCCTGTGGGTCAGCCTTGTCGAGGGTTCGCCGTCACGCGCGGCGGCGTCCCTCCTGTTTTCGGGTTCAGACGTGCGCGATCTTCTCCGGGTTGAGGACCCTGCGGTACGCGGTGATCAGGCCGTCCTCGATCTCCACCGTGTCCACCGAGAAGACCCGGCCGGCACGGCGGTGCACCAGAGCCGGCTCGCCGCCGACCTCGACCAGGTCGATGCGGTCCGAACGCCACCGGAGCAGCAGGCCCACCATCAGCCGGGCGATGCGCGCACCGCCGTGGACGACCCTGCGCGCGGTGCCGATCCTGCCGCCGCCGTCGGTGACGTACACGGCCTCCGGGTGCAGGAGCCGCACCAGCCCGGCCAGGTCCCCGGCCTCGTACGCGGCGCGGAACGCGGCGAGCAGCCGTTCCCGCTCCGCCCGGGACGCCCGCGGTGCGGACGGCCTCGCGGCGGCCACCTTGCGGCGCGCCCGCGAGGCGAGCTGGCGGGCGGCGGGCCCGGAGGTGTCCAGCACGTCGGCGATCCGGCCGAACTCGATGCCGAAGACGTCGTGGAGGATGAAGGCCACCCGCTCCGGCGGGCTCAGTTCCTCCATGACCAGGAGCATCGCCGACCCGACGGACTCGTCGACGAGCACCGCCTCCGACGCGTCCGGTCCCGTCAGCAGCGGAGCGGGCAGCCAGGGACCCACATAGGTCTCCCTGCGGACGCGTGCGGACTTCAGGATGTCGTACGACCGCCGGGCGGCGACCGTGACCAGCCAGGCCCGGAGATCGCCTATGCCGCGCAGATCCGCTCCGGCCGCCCGGAGCCACACGTCCTGCGCCACGTCCTCGGCGTCGGCCACGCTCCCCAGCAGGCGGTACGCCACCCCGAAGACGGCGGGCCGGTGTGTCTCCCACTCGGCCTCGAGCACCTCGGGCGGCCCGGGCGTACGCGTGACACTCATGCTGACGTAACCTCCTTCACCCCCACACCCGGCGAAATCGAGATGTTCTCTGTCCTGAATCATGCCGCAGTCATGGTGCGGGAGCACGGAGCGGCCCCCGCCCTGGCAGGGACCGTTCAGTCGCGCCCGAACCCGCCGCGCACGTACGAGCCCACCGCGGGGGCGTGCGCTTCGGCCTCCGCCCGCACATCGGCCAGGCTCTGTGCGGCCAGTGCCTTCCGCCAGGCCAGCTCGGCCCGCCCCATGGCGGTGTTCACCGCGCACGGGCGGCTGAAGCCGCCGGCCGGCACCCGCTCGCCGATGGTGCCGCAGCGGCGGATCTCCGCGCAGCGGAACAGGGGGTCGTCGCCCTCGACGGCGAGGACCACGTCCAGCATCGACACCGCCTCCAGAGGGCGGGCCAGCCGGAAGCCGCCCCGCGCGCCCGGCACGGATTCCAGCAGCCCCGCCTTGACGAGTTGCTGGAGCTGCTTGTTCAGGTAGGACGCCGACAGATCGTGGACGGCGGCCAGCCGCGCGGTCGGGACCGGCTCGCCGTCCCCGAGCCACGCGAGGTTGAGCAGTGTGTGCACCGCCCACTCGACGCCCTTGCCTGTTCGCATATCTGGATAGTAAACATCCGGATATGAGACGTCAAAGCCCGCGTCCACCCGCGGCGTGCGTCACGGGACACCACGTTTCGCGGCGGGCGGGTCGTCGGAACCGGTCGTCCGGGGGCGTGCGGGCGGCGCTCGCGGTACCCGGGCGCGAAACCGGCGGCCCAGGGCGTCCCCGCCGTGCCCGCGGCGACGGTGAGGACGGCGGTCGGCGGCATGTCCTCACCCGCCGGGTAGTCCGGGTAGTGCCGACTGCACAGCCGCATGGTCCGTGCAGTGCGGCACCGTGCGGGTGCGGGAGTGCCGGTCGGTTCACTGGGGGACGGCGGAAGCCGGTGCCGCGGGGTGTGCGCGGCACCGGCTCCGGGCGTCACCTCAGGCCGAAGGCCCGGATGACGGTCTGCGCGACCGATCCCCCGGTGCGTGCCGTGGCGGTGGTGCGCAGCGACACGAACGCGGCCGAGGAGGGGGCGTGCAGGGTGGTACGCCAGGTTCCCTGACGTTCCCTCAGGTCCTGTCGGTGCCAGGACGCTCCTCCGTCGTAGGAGACCTCGAGCCGGACCGAGGACACCGCGTCCCTCGCGGACGTGCCGAGCACCGAGGGGGTGACGGAGACCTCCCCGGCGCGGTGCGCCCTGCCCGCGGCGTCGAGGTCCGTGCCGTAGTCGAGTTGCACCAGCGGCACGGTCCCGGACTGCGCCTTGCCCGAGACGAAGTCCCACTCCGTGCGGGTCCGCGACGAGTACGGGCTCAGCGCGGGATCACCGGCCGTGTCGACGACGAGCCGGTACGGCAGCGACTCCGCCGGCAGGTCGAAGGCGTTGACGTAGGCGCTGTCCGTCGTCAGCAACGTGGTGCCGCCCTGGAGCAGCGAGGTGCGCGTGGTCATCGTGTCGGTTCCCGCGGAGCCCGTGTGCGGTGCTCCGGAGTCGCTCCAGCCGTTGACGACCAGCGAGAGCGAGGTGTCGTCGCGCACCTGGGAGTCGCCGCCGGACATGCGGGGCCGCAGGACCGGGCCGAGCCAGCGCTCCCGCTGGACACTGCCCTGCCGGTAGGACGTGGGGCTGTTCGTCGCGCCCACCCAGCCGGTGACCGACGCGGTCTGCTGCCAGGTCGCGTCCTCCCCCGCGGTCACCCAGTCGGTGCGCCGTCCGGGTGCCATGGGCTCGAGGCCGAAGGAGTATCCCGTGGACCACTCGTACGCCGGGTAGTCCGTCCGGCGCTCCATGGCCTGCTTGCCCTGCGGCTGGGCGAAGTCGAGGTCGATGCGCGCCAGCCGGTCCGGGTCCGCGTGGTAGGCCACGTCCTTGGGCACGGCGCCCGCGTGGTACTTGACCAGGTCGTACACGTAGGAGGGGGAAGGGTGCGCCGCCACCCGGAGCCGCACCCGGTGCTCGCGCGCCGCGGCGATCCGCGCGATCAGTGCCTCGCCCTCGTCCTTGCCCACCGAGACGACGGGCACGTCGATGGCGGCGCTGTAGTCCGGTTCCCCGTACCACGCGGCCAGCCGCCCCACCCCGTCGTTGACCACGAGCAGCAGCCGCGCTCCGGCCGCCTTCGCGGCCGATGCCTGCGCCGAGGGTGCGACCTCGGCGCTGTGGCGGACCACGGCGACCTTGCCGCGGACCGCCGCCTTCGCGAAGTCCTCGGGCGAACCGGCCCCGGCGAACACCGCGTCGGGCGAGGACGTGCCGTCGGGAAGTGCGGCGCTGCCCTCCTGGGCGAGGGCGTCGTCGATCGTCGCGCCGTCGTAGGACAGGTCGAGCGGCGTCTGCTGGGCCCGCAGGCGGGTGGCGAACACGAAACTGCCGTGGCGCACCTTGGCACCGGTCGGCTGGGCCCAGATGCTGTCGTAGCCCCGGCCGACGACCACGTTCTCGCGCATCGCGCCGTAGTCGTCGGGGCCGGGCCGGGTGGAGGTGAAGGAGCGGAAGAAGTCCAGCCTGGTGTTCACCAGTGTGCTGGGCTTCGGTGTGACGGCCCGGACCTGGTGCGCCTTGGAGGCGTCCAGGTCGACCCGCCGGTCCGCGGTCAGGTCCACCTCGGGGGCGCTCAGCAGGGCGATGCCCCGGGAGTCGGGGCCGTGGGTGCCCTGGACGTCCGCGTACGACACCACCGTGTAGGTGTCGGTCGGCAGACGCAGGGTCAGCTCTCCGCTCGCGGGGATCTCGTACGCGGTGGTGGACCGGCTGAGGGCGCCCTTGAGGTGGATCCAGCCGCCCATGGGCCTGCCCGCGCGGTCCTTCATGCTGATGCCGAGGTCGTAGCGCTCCGGCTCGAGGCCGACGCCGGTGACCGTGTGGGCGACCACCGCGCCGTCGGCGTCGCGGGCGACGACCTGGGCGGTGTGGTTGCCCCGCGCGAGGCCGGCCGGGTCGGTGGCGACCTCGACGGCGGTGCTGCCGCGGGCCGGTACGGTGACCTGGTCGGCGGAGAGGGTGAACACGCCGGCGTCGGAGGCGCCCGCCTCCACCGCGAGCCGCAACGCCACGGGCTCGTCACCGGAGTTGGTGTAGGTGACCTCCTGCCTGACGGGGCCGCTGCTCCCGTTGGGCCACGGGAGGAAGCGGAAGGCCGAACCGGTCGCGGTGACCCGGGCGCGGACCGCGGCCGCCACGTCGACGCGCCCCGAACCGCCCTGGTACGCGGTCAGGTACGGCGTCGGCCTGCTGGTGCTCATCAGGGCGTCCTTCAGCCGGCCGGCGGGCCAGTCGGGATGCCTCTGCGCCAGCAGGACCGCGGCGCCGGTGACGTGCGGGGCGGCCATCGACGTCCCGCTCATCGTCGTGTAGGCGCCCTCCCCCTGGTCCGTGTACTGCGACCGGGCGGCCAGGACGTCCACTCCGGGGGCCGTGAGGTCGGGCTTGAGGCCCTCGTCACCGACACGCGGTCCGACGCTGGAGAAGTTCGCGAGGTCGTCGGAGGCGCCGACCGCGCCCACGGTCAGTGCGGCGTCGGCGGCGGCCGGGGAACCGACGGTGTACGGCGTGGCCCCGCGGCCGCTGTTGCCGGCGGAGACGACGAACAGCGTGCCGGTCTCGGCGCTGAGGGCGTTCAGGCTCCGGCTCATCAGGTCCGTGCCGTCGCTGGGCTCGGCGCTGCCGAGGCTCATGTTGACGACCTTGGCGTGCTCCGTGCGCGCGGCCCACTCCATGCCGCCGATGACCCAGGACTCCTGTCCCTCGCCGCGGTTGCCGAGCACCTTGCCGACCACCAGGTCGGCGCCGGGGGCCACCCCCTTCTCCTTGCCGTCCGACGCCGCGCCGGTGCCGGCGACGGTGGAGGAGACATGGGTCCCGTGGCCGCTGCGGTCCGGCACGTCCTGGTCGGGAACGAAGCTGCGGGTGCCGACGATCCGGTCCTTCAGATCCGGGTGCCCGGGGTCGACGCCGGTGTCCAGCACCGCGACCTTGACGCCGGCGCCGGTGTCGCCCGACTCCCAGACCTGCGGGGCTCCGATCTGGGCCGTGGTGTCGGCGAGCGCTGCCTTCGTCCTGCCGTCCAGCCAGATCTTGTCGATGCCGCCGCTGAACGGCGGGGCCGCGGCAGCCCGTCGGGATTCGGTGTCCTGCCCGGAGGGGCGGGTGCCGCCGGCGGTGAGCGCGGCCCAGGCGTCCGCCGCCTGCGACCGCTCGGCCGCGACAGCGGCGCCGTCGACGGAGGGAAGCTCGCGACGGGCCTCCGCACCGGGAAGGGTGGCGGCGCCTCGGCGCAGGGCCGCGGAGTTCCCGCCGGTGATGATCAGGGGCAGCCGCGGGGCGTGCGCGTCGTCGTAGCCCTGCGCGATCAGCGCGGTGACGTTGAAGAGCCGCTTGTCGAGGCGGTCCGCGGCCACGTAGGCGAGCGCGTCGTCGGGGTAGACGTAGGTGTCGCCTCCCTCGGTGACGATCCGTACCGAACCCGAGGCCCCGGGACGACGCTCGACGCCGATCGTGTCACGCCCGCCTGCGGTCCCCGGGGTGACGACGACCTTGTCCCCGGTGACGAGGGTCACCGTTCTCACCGGACCGCCCGCGGGGGCCGCCGGCCCCTCCGGTGGCGCGGCGGACGCGGCCGCCCCCGCCGACGCGGGACTCAGGAGCGTGATGAGTACGGCGGACGTGGTGCCCAGAGCCGCCAAGCCCGTTCTTCGAGCCGTGGAGAAGAACACAGTTCCTCCTTGCGATTTCCTGGGCGAATACGATCACATCCTCGAGATTTCGAAAAGATCTTGACAGATTCCAACAGAACGGCAGGACGTACGAGTTGCGCGGGGACCGGCGCTCGGGGCGAGGCGTCGTCGACCCGCCCCGAGCGCCGGTGTCAGTCCCCGACGCGGGGCGGGGTGCCGGTGCCGTACACACGCTCGGCGTGAGCGGCGTACGCGTGGCGTGCGGCGGCCGTCAGCCCCGAGCGCTGCGGCTCGGGCAGTTCGGCGAGCAGTGCCTCGACGACCTCCGGGTCCGCCTCATACATCGCCATCCCGAGGGCCAGCGGCAACGTCTCCTGCGGGGTCCTGGCCATCCCGTGCTCCCCGAGTCGCCTCCACTCGGCCGCGGTGACGTAGCGCTCGGCGAGCGGGAGTATCTCCTTCTCCTCCAGCGCCAGGTGCTCCAGGAGCGCGGGCAGCAACCGGTCGAGGGCGTCCGCGAGCCGCCCGCCGTCCAGCGCGGTGGCGCGCCACCCCGGCAGCAGCCCGGTCACCTCCCCGTAGGTCTCCTCGATGGCGGCGTGCTGCTCCTCCATCGTCGGGACGATCGCCGTCGCCCGGTCGCCCGCGCGCTCGAGCAAGCGCGGCCAGAGCAGCAGATCCTCGCCCTCGTGGTGCAGGTGCAGGACGGAGCACACCTGCTCGGCGTGGGCACCGACCGTCTCCGCGCGCTCCACGTCACCCGGCGCGACGTCGCGCACCAACCGGGGCAGGAGGCGGAACTCCCTGCGCAGCATGGTGTGCGCCATGTACATGTCCCGGACGTCCGCCATGGGCTCGTTCACCGGCGTCACTTGAAACCTCACTTGCCGTGGAACCCCTTCGGGGAACCACTGTCGGTGGGCCGCCACCCCGGTCGGGACGGCGGCCCGGGATCGACCGGTCCGGTCAGAGGGAGCCGCCCGGCTTGAGGGCCGCGGCGATGCGCGTCACGCGGCCGCCCAGGTAGCGCGCGGCCTCCAGACGGCTGGGGTCCGGCAGGTCGGCGCCGTTGTTGGACGGGTGCGACGGGCCGTAGGGGTTGCCGCCGGCCGCGAAGAGCAGCGGGTCGGTGTAACCGGGGGCCGCGATCAGGCCGCCCCAGTGGTAGAAGGTGTTGTTCATCGCGAGGATCGTGCTCTCCTGGCCGCCGTGGGCGTTCGCCGCGGAGGTGAAGGAGGCGTAGACCTTGTCGGCGAGCCTGCCCTGCGCCCACAGGCCACCGGTCTGGTCCAGGAACTGCTTGAGCTGCGCGGCCGGCAGGCCGTAGCGGGTCGGGGAGCCGAACAGCACCGCGTCCGCCCAGTCGAGGTCGTCGAGCTCGGCCTGGGGGATCTCCTGCGAGGTGCGGTGGTTCTCGGCCCACACGGGGTTGCTGTTGATCGCCGCCTCGGGCGCGAGTTCCGCCACCCGGCGCAGCCGGACCTCGGCCCCCTCTTTCTGTGCGCCTTCGGCGATCGCCTGCGCCAGGCTGCGCACGGATCCGGTGGCCGAGTAATAGATGATGGCGACGCGTGTCACGTCTTCACTCCTTGCTGCGGGACATGCCGCTGCTCCCCTGTGCGCGGATCGGCGACGGCGCCTGGCGGGGAGGCCGGCACGAGGTTCTGGCCTCGTGCCCAGCACCGTAACGGAACATGCGTACGCAAGCAACCATCCCTTTCACACCATTCGGTCACCCTGTACGCACAATTGCGGGCGCAAGCACTTCGTGATTTCATTGCTCGCGCACGCAGTTTCACGCTCCTGAGGCGCAGCCTTCGCCTTCGGGCGGCGCGACGACAGTGCCGTGTCCCCCGGTGTGCCGGTCCTTTCGTGTCCCCCGGCACTCCGGGCCGGACCGGGCCGGCGGGGCCGCCCGGAAGGTCACCGGCGGCGGGCACCGCTCCGAAGCCGATGACGGCGAGCTGCGCGTCACCGACCTCGCGTCGGCGACGACACTGTCCCTCAGCCGCATCCCGCGCGTGGTGAACTCGCTCCAGGCGCGCGGCTGGGTGGGGAAACGGCGGCACGTCCACGACACCCGGGGCTGGGTGACGAGCCTGACGGACGAGGGCCTGCGCCGCCTCGAGTCGGCCTATCCGGCGCTGCTGCTGAGTGCGCGCCGTCGTGTCGTCGACCATGTGGACTGCGGCACGGCCGCCATGACGGCACATCAGACCCGGCGGAACGCGTTCGCGCCGGCGTGAGGCGGGCCCCCGCGCGGCACGTCCGCCGCATCACTCGCTGCGCGGCGGACGGAGCAGCAGGAACACGCCCACGGCGGCCGACACCAGGATGACGTACATCGCGAAGGCCACCCCCGCGTCCCGCAGCCCGAGCGCGAGGGTGAGGGCCCCGACGCCGACCACCGGTACGGAGATGCCGACATAGGCGACGACGAAGAAGGCCGAGATCGTCGCTCCGCGGTGCTCGGCGGGAGCCACCGCGCTCACGCCGGTGAGACCCGCGCGGAACGACATGCCCTGCCCGAGGCCACCGGCCAGCGCGCCCACGACCAGCACCGGCAGGGACTCCACCACCAGCGAGGCCGCCACCACGGCCATGCCGGCCGTGAGCACCAGGCACCCGGCCGGCAGTGCGCGCCGGACCCCCAGGCGGCCCATCAGCATCTGACCGGCGGTGGACGCGCAGAACACGGAGAAGACGACGAGGCCGGTGACGGCGAGGTTCTGCTCCCCCAGAGTCAGCGCGAGGAAGCTCGGAGCCACCGCGGTGAACAGGCCGAGCATGGAGAAGCCGGCGAACGCGGCCAGCCCGGCCGGCACGAAGGCCGCGCGCGTCTGCGGCGGGACGACCATGCCCTGCGGCCGCAGCGGCGGACGCGGGCTGCGGAGCGCCACCGTCTCGGCCAGGGCACGCGTGACGGCGAACGCCGCCAGCAGCAGGGCGATGTGCGCCACGAAGGGCAGCCGCAGGGGCCACGGCGCGTACTGCGCCAGGACTCCGGACAGCAGCGGCCCGCACCCCAGCCCGCCCATGTTGGCGGCGGTGGCCGCGAGCCCCGCCCGCGCGCGCAGGTCGGAAGGCGCGAGCTCGAGTACGGCGGCCGTGGCGGCGCCACTGAGCAGTCCGGCGGAGAATCCCGACAGCAACCGCCCGGCGAACAGCAGCGGCAGGCCGTTCTGGAACAGGAAGCACACCGCGCTCAGCAGTGACAGCCCCAGCGCGGCCAGCAGCACCGGGCGCCTGCCGAGGACGTCCGAGAAGTCGCCGGCGACCAGCAGCGCGGCGATCACTCCGATCGCGTAGACCGCGAAGACGACGGTGACGACCAGTTCGGAGAACCCGATCTCCTCCCGGTAGAGGCCGTAGAGCGGGGTCGGCAGGGTGGTCCCCGCCATGCCGACCGCGAAGACGCCGGCCGCCGCGACGTACGCGCTCCGCGCACGGCGCTCCCCGGGGGCTTGCTCGATCACGCCTGCCACGTTAGCTGACGGACCGTCGGATCGACCGTGACGGGGCCCGCCGGGCGGGCCGGGGTCGCGGGGGGGGCGAAATCCCTGGCGACGGGGGCGGTGACGTGCGAAGCTGCCGGGCCATGACCCGAAGCCCCGGCCTCCGCCTCGACGCACAGACCATCGACCGAGCCGCCGGGGTGCTGCTGGGCGCGGCCGTCGGCGACGCGCTGGGCGTGCCGTACGAGTTCGCGGAGGCGCTGCGCGAGGACCAGCGGCCGGGCATGATCGGCGGCGGTCTGGGGCCGTACCGGCCCGGCGAGTACTCCGACGACACCCAGATGCAGGTCTGCGTCGCCCAGGTCGCCGCGACCGGGGCGGATCTGCGCGGCCCCGAGGCCCTGGACGCGATCGCAGCCGGTTTCCGGCGCTGGCTCGACGGTGGGGCCAGCGACGTCGGCGCTCAGACCCGTACGGTTCTGGGCGCCGCCGGACGGCTGCCCGGAAGCCCCGCGGAGGCACTGCGGGAGGCCGCGCGCCGGTACGCCGCGGGGCACCGGCTCACCGCGGGGAACGGCTCGTTGATGCGCACCGGGATCGTGGCGCTCGCGCACCTCGGCGACCCCGCCGCCATGGCCGAGGCCGCCACCGCTGTCAGCGCGCTCACCCATCCCGACCCCGAGTGCGCCGACGCCTGCGTCCTGTGGTGCTCCGGCATCCGCACCGCCGTGCTGAACGGGACCTTCGACGGGGTGCGTGCCGGGCTCGAACTCCTCCCGGCCGGACGGCGGGACCTGTGGGCGAAGCGCCTGGACGAGGCGGAGGCCGAGCCGCCGCGGCACTTCGCCGGGAACGGCTGGGTCGTACAGGCGCTGCAGGCTGCCTGGTCGGCGATCACCCGCACCGCCGTCCCCGTACTCGACCCCGCGCAGGGGCACTTCCCCGCCCTGCACCTGCGGCTCGCGCTGGAGGCGGCCGTGCGGGCCGGCCACGACACCGACACGGTCGCGGCGATCGCCGGCGCCCTGCTCGGCGCGCGCTGGGGTTGCTCCGGCGTCCCGCTGGACTGGCAGCGGGCCGTCCACGGCTGGCCGGGCCTGACCGCGCCGGACCTGGTACGGCTGGCGGTCCGCACCGCCCGGGAGGGGGCCGGCGACGAGAACGCCGCAGCCCCGGCACCGCACATTCCGTTGCCGTACGGCTCCCCCGGCGGCCCCGCGGCCCCGCATCCGCACGACCCCGGTGTGCTGCTGGGCGTGCCGGGCACCGAGCCGGTGCCGGTCGGGGCCGTGGTGTCGCTGTGCCGTGCGGGGACGCCGCCGGACCTGCCCGGTGCCGACGTGGAGCGCATACAGGTGTGGCTGCCGGACGGTCCGGGAGGCGACGCCGACCTCCCCTACGCGCTGGACCAGGCTGCCCGGCAGGTGCTGCGGCTGCGCCGCGCGGGCCGGCGGGTCCTGCTCCACTCGGCCGACGGGCCGATCCGGGCGCACGCCGTCGCCGCCGTCTACAGCCATCTGATCGGCCGCGTGCCGGACGGGCCGCTCCCGGTGCCGGGCCGGCACGAACTGCGCGACGCGGTCCGGCTGCTGATCGCGGCACCCGCCCCTGACTCCCCGTACGACGCGGATGCCCCCGCGACGCCCGTACCGGCGGCGCGCGACGCCGCCCCGCAGGAGGACGTCGCCGACGACGGCGGCGCCGAGGAGCACCCGGAACTCGACAGGGAGCGCCCGCGGCTGCGGGAGGACGCCCTGCCCCGGGTGCGCGGACTGCTGCTCGGTCTGGCCCTCGGCGACACCCTGGGCACCGCCCGCGAAGCGCTGCCGGCCCGCGGCCCGCTGCCCGCGGGGACCGCCACCCGGTCGGCCTGTCTCACCGTCGAGGACATCATCCGCGCCGCCGCTGAACTCCCGCCGGCCGTGCGGAACACCCACGGACGGCGGACGGCCCTGCCTGCGGAGGAAGCCCCCGAGCCGGACGGCCTGCTCACCCGGGTCCCCGCACCGGCCGGGGCGCGCGGCGCTGAAGGGATCCTTCTCGCCGCCGCCCTCCCCGCCGCCGTCGCCGGAGCCGTCCACGGTCCGGCGCGGGCGGCCGTCCGGGCACGGGAGATCGCCGCCCACTCGGCGGCGGCACACGCGGCCGTGCTCCTCCACCACTGTCTGGCCGGCGCCGAGGACATCCAGGAGCCCCTGTTCGCCGAGCAGTCGCAGGTGCGCATCGCGCTGCGAGCCGGTCTGGACGCCCTCGGCGACAGCGGCGGGACCGGCCACCTGCACACCGCGTTCCGGCAGGCCGCCGACGACCCGGCCGACCCGCGACGGCTCGCCGCGCTCACCCCGGACGCGACCGCGCCCTCGGCACTGCGCGGCGCCCTCTACTGCGCCGTCTCCTTCCCCCACCGGCACCAGGTCGGTGAGGCACTGCGCCTCGCCGCCGCGGCGCCTGACGGCTCGTCGGTCGCCGGTGTCACCGGCGCCCTCCTGGGTGCCGCGCACGGCGCGCGGGCCCTGCCCGCCGACCTGGCCGGCCGCCATGAACTCGCCCCGGTCCTGGACGCCCTCGCCCACGACCTCGTCGCCGCGTACAGCTGATCACGCCGGTGGGCCCCCACCGCGGATGCGGTGAGAGCCCACGCGGCGGTCAGGAGCGCCGGCTCACAGCTCCTTGACGCGGATGTCGCGGTAGGAGATGACGTCGGTCGTGCTGTGGACCTGGAGGCCGATGTAGCCGGTGGCGTAGCGCCGGCCGTCGGTGCCCGGGTCCCCGGCGCGCGGCGGGGTGAAGACCTGGCCCCCGACGTTGTCGAACTCGTTGATGACGACGCCGTTGCGCAGGACCGTGAAGTGCTGGCCCTCGGCGCGGATCTCGTAGTCGTTCCAGGTGCCCTTGGGGGTCACGCCGGCGCCGCCGAGGCCCACGCGGTCGAAGCCGTAGACGGATCCGGTCTTGTACATGTCGCCGTCGGGGCGGTCGAGGATCTGGATCTCGTGCCCGTAGTTGATGGCGACCCACTCGGGCCGGGACTCCTCGGGGTGGTCGTGGACGTTCGGGAAGCGGATGAAGACGCCGCCGTTGGCGTTGCCCGTGCCCGGGGCGTCGTCGCGGAACTGCAGCTTGAGCGAGAAGTCGCCGTACCTGCGCTCCGGGAACCACAGCATGCCCATGCCGGGGACGGTCGTGCTGCTGGTGATGGCGCCGTCGCCGGAGAGGGTGAAGCGGCCGCCGCCGACCTGCTCCCACTTGGCGAGGGAGGCCTCGGTGCCGTCGAACAGGTCGCGGTAGCCCTGTGTCTGGCCGGGCTTGCCGATCTTCGACTGCTTGGCGGCCTTGGTGATCTTGTTGAACTCGCGCTGGTCGATGACGTTGTCGGCGAGCAGCCGGTCGAGCACGCCGTCGACGTGCTTGAGGAACAGGGCGTGCGAGGACCAGTCCTTCTCGTCCTCGATCAGTTCGTTGATGGTGCAGCGGCTGCGGGTGAGGCGGTTCGGCACACCCGAGTCCACGGTGCCGACGATGACGGTCAGCCGCTCGTCGTACTCGGGGCAGTTGGGCGCCGGGACGCCGCCGCCCTGGGCGACGGTGAAGGTCACCTCGCGGGCCGGGGAGGTGTTGCCCGCCTTGTCCGTGGCACGGTAGGCGAGCGTGTGCGAGCCGATCCGGTCGACGATGACGGGGGCGGAGTACGCGAGGTACGGGCCGCCGTCGAGGGAGTACTCGACGCGGTCCACCCCGGAGCCCTCGTCGGTCGCGGTGACGGTCACCTTGGCGCTGGTGACGTACGCGCCGTTGGAGTTCTTGGTGCCCGTCACCGTCGCCGAGGTCTCCGGCGCGGTGGTGTCCTGGGTGGGCGGTGCCACCACGGTGAAGGCGACGGACTTCCCGGCCGCCGCGTTGCCCGCCTTGTCGGTGGCGCGGTAGCGGACGGTGTGGGAGCCGACCTGGTGCACCATCACCGGCGCGGTGTACGGCTGCCAGGCGCCGTCGGCCCCGATGGCGTACTCGATGGTGTTGACGCCCGACCCGGTGTCCGACGCGGTGACGGTGACCGTGGCCATCGTCAGGTAGTTGCCGTCGGCGTCCTTCTCCCCGCTGACGGTCGCGGAGGTCTCCGGCGCGGTGGTGTCGTCGGTCGGCGGCGCGACCACGTCGAAGGCGACGGACTTCTCGGCCGCGACGTTGCCGGCCTGGTCGGTGGCGCGGTAGCGGACGGTGTGGGAGCCGACCTGGTCGACGACCACGGGCGTGGTGTACGGCTGCCACGGGCCGTCCTCGCCGACCGCGTACTCGACCGTCTTCACACCGGATCCCTCGTCGGTCGCGGTGACGGTGACCGTGGCGGAGCCGACGTAGGCGCCGTCGGCGTTCTTCTGGCCCGTGACGTCGGCCGCGGTGGTGGGTGCGGCGGTGTCCTCGCCGCCGCCGTCCTCGGTCACGGTGAGGATGCCCTGCATCTGGCCGTGGCCGGGGATGGTGCAGAAGAAGCGGTAGCGGCCGGGGGTCAGGGTCACGTCGACGGTGTGCCTGCCGCCGGAGTCGTCGCCCGGGTTGGCCAGGATGTTGAGCGGGACGTCGTGGTTGTACTCGGGGTCCGACATGTCGAAGGTGAGCGTGTGCGGCATGCCGATGTCGTTGCCGGTAGCGGCGCTGTTCTCGAAGACGAGCGTCGCCGGGCCGGCCACCGCCGTGGTCGGGAAGCTCGCGTACTGGTCGGTGCGGGAACTGGCCGTCCAGGTGAGCACCTGGGCGGCGGCCGTGGTCCCGCCGGCCGCCGCACGGTCGTCGGTGCGTCCGTACGCGACGGTCGAGGTGAGCCCCAGCACCATCAGCAGTGCGCCCAGCAGGGCCGCCAGCGGGAGTAGAGGTCGGTGTCTCACTGTGCCGCCTTCCTTGCCAGATCCGCAGCGGCGGGAGTCGCCTCGCCGCCCTTGTACGTCACGCGCCACAGCGCGGACTGGGAGTCGGAGGTGAAGAAGCCGCGCCCGTAGTCGAGGACGTAGAGCGAGCCGTCCGGCGCGAACTTCCAGTCCATGAGGTTGCGGATGCCGCCCTGGCCGACCGGGATGATCTTCTTCAGCGACTCGGCGGTGACGGGCAGTCCGCCCTTGCCGACGGTCTTGGGGTCGGTGAGCACCGCGTGGCGCGGGTTGTCGGCGTCGTAGAAGTCACCGACGAACCACTTGCCGTCCCAGTACCGCGGCCACGCTCCGTCGCCCGCGGTCGTGGCGTCGTAGCGGTAGACCGGGCCGTCCATGGTGGCCTGGCCGCCGCCCTTGAGCCACGGCAGGAGGTAGGTGGCCTCCTCGTTCTTGTAGCTGGGGATCCCGTTGGCGTCCCGCGGGAAGTCGGGCGCGCCGCCCTGCGGGGAGTACCAGATGGTGTTGCCGGTGACGGGCGGGAGGTTGACCAGGCCGTCGTTGTTCGGCGACTCGTTCTTCGGGGCGTCGCAGTTGTACCAGCCCAGCGGCTTGTCCGGGTCCGGCAGGTTGCGGTCCCGGTAGGGCTGCTTGTTGCCCATGCAGAACGGCCAGCCGTGGTTGCCGGCCTTGGTGATCGCGGCGAACGTGTCGTACTTCGCCGGTCCCCAGGTCGTGCTCGGCGAGCCCGCGTCGGGGCCGACCCAGCCCGCGTAGAGGATGTCGGTCTTCTTGTCGACGGAGATCCGTGCGGGGTTGCGCACGCCCATGACGTAGATCTCGCCGCGGGTCTTGTCGCCGCCCTCGTCCTGTTCCTCGCCCGTGAAGAGGTTGCCCGGGGGCAGGGTGTAGGTGCCGTCCGGCTCCGGGTGGATGCGCAGGATCTTGCCGTTGAGGTTGTTGGTGTTGCCGGCCGTGCGGCGGGCGTCCGCGAAGGACAGGCCCTTGAAGTTGGGCTCCGGGTTGTTGCCCGAGTAACCGCCGCTGAAGCCGGAGGAGTTGTTGTCGCCGGTCGCGATGTAGAGGTTGCCCTTGGAGTCCCAGGCCATCCCGCCGCCGGCGTGGCAGCAACTGTGCACCTGGACGGGCCACTTGAGCAGGACCTTCTCGGAGGCCAGGTCCAGCTTGTCGGTGGCGGGGTCCAGCGTGAAGCGGGAGACGCGCCGCTCCGCGACGTGCTTGTCACGGTCGAGGCCGGAGTGCGGGGTGTAGTGGAGGTACACCCAGCCGTTGGTCTCGAAGGCGGGGTCCAGCTCGATGCCGAGCAGGCCCTCCTCGACCTTGGTGAGTTCGTCGCCGCCGCCCTTGTTGCCGAAGACGGTCAGGGCGCCCGCGAGGGTCACCTTCTTCGTCGCCGGGTCGTAGACGTGGATCTGGCCGAGTCCCTTGCCCATGTCGGGGCTGTTCCAGTCGGTCACGACCGGGGCGCCGTTGGCACCGCCGCCGCGGCCGATGTACAGCACCCGTCCGTCCGGCGCCACGACCATGCCGTGCGGTTCGCCGATCTGGTCCTGCTGGCCGGCCTGGTTGGGCTGGGTGACCTTCACCGCGCTGTAGTTGGCGTCGATGGTCGCCTTGCAGTCGGCGCGCGAGAGCCGGGACGTCCACTGCAGGGCGCCCCGCAGGTGGTCGCGGAAGTCGGTCTCGGCGAAGGACTCCGCCGTACCGCCCATTCCCGTGTAGAAGGACCGGCCACCGTCGTAGTCGCGGCACCAGGAGACGGGGTGGTCGACGCCGTTGGCGCCGGTTCCCGGCTTGTAGCTGCTCTCCCGGACCTTGGCGACGGTGTGCACCTTGCCGGTCGGGTTGCTCGCCCAGTTGATCCACTTGTCGGGCCGCTTCCATTCAAGCGGCAGGTCCTTCGTGGCCGGATTGATCCGGTCGGGGATCTCGACGACGGCGCGCTGGACGGCGGCCGGGCTGGTGGCTGCCGGCCGGGCGCCGATCAGACCGGCGAACCAGTCGGAGTACGGTTCGGTGCGCGCGGCGTCGTGGATGCCGAGGAAGCCGCCGCCGGCTTCCATGTAGGCCTCCAGGCCGGCCTCCTGCTCGGGGTCGAGCACGTCGCCGCCCCCCGTCAGGAAGACGACCGCGTTGAAGGTGCCCAGGCGCTTGGCGTTGGTGAAGACCGAGGCGTCGTCCGTGGCGACGGTCTTGAAGCGCTGGGCGTCCGGCCCGGACAGGCCGATCGCCTCGATCGCCTCGATGCCCGCGTCGACGGTCGGGGACTCCTCGGTGGCCGAGGCGTGGAACACCAGGACCTTGACGTTCTTGCCGCCTGGTGGCGACGGCAGGGATAACGTTGTCGGCACCGGCTCCGGATACGGTCTGGCGGTGGCGGCGGTGCCGCCCAGCAGCGATGCCGCCAGCGTCCCCGCCACCAGGGCCGCGGCCGTGCCTCGCCGGGATCTCGACCGGTGATGTGGTGCGTTCTGCATGCTTCACCCACCCTCCGTGGTCACAGCAACAGCGCCTGAAGCTAGACGGCTTTTGACGGTCCGCCAATAGCTATAGGCGGAATCTCACCAACTTTGTCCTGGGTGTGGAGAAACAGAGATCACTGGTCTACCGTGTGGCCGTCCCCGGGGACCCTCGCGCCCCGACCGTCTCCTCACGGCACTGGAGAGACCGGTATGGCTTTGGACAGAAGGAGTTTCAACCGGCGGCTGCTGGCCGGTGGCGTGGTCGCCGCCACCGGGACGGCCTCGCTGGCGGTGGCCTCCGTCCCCACGGCTTCCTCCGCGGAGCCCTCACCGCCCACCGCACCGGCCGGCGGCCAGGTGCGCCACCTCAAGCTCTACGCCGAGAAGCTGCCGAACGGGCAGATGGGCTACGGCCTGGAGAAGGGCAAGGCCACCGTTCCGGGCCCGCTGATCGAACTGGTCGAGGGCGACACCCTGCACATCGAGTTCGAGAACGCCTCGGACGTGGACGCCAGCCTCCATGTGCACGGCATGGACTACGACATCGCCAGCGACGGCACCCGGATGACCCGCAGTCACGTCGAGCCGGGCGGCACGCGGACGTACACCTGGCGGACCCACGCGCCGGGTCGCCGCAAGGACGGCACGTGGCGGCCGGGCAGCGCGGGCTACTGGCACTACCACGACCACGTCGTGGGCACCGACCACGGAACGGTCGGGATCCGCAAGGGTCTCTACGGGCCGGTCGTCGTGCGCAGGAAGGGCGACATCCTGCCGGACAAGCAGTTCACGATCGTCTTCAACGACATGACCATCAACAACAGGACGGGCGCGGACACCCCCAACTTCGAGGCGACGGTGGGCGATCGTGTCGAGATCATCATGATCACGCACGGCGAGTACTACCACACGTTCCACATGCACGGTCATCGCTGGGCAGACAACAGGACGGGCCTGCTGACCGGCCCCGACGACCCCAGCCGGGTGATCGACAACAAGATCACCGGGCCCGCGGACTCCTTCGGCTTCCAGATCATCGCGGGCGAACACGTCGGCGCCGGCGCGTGGATGTACCACTGCCACGTCCAGAGCCACTCCGACATGGGGATGGCCGGTCTGTTCCTGGTCGCGAAGCCCGACGGCACCATCCCCGGCTACGAACCACACCACCCGGACCACCCCGCGGGGGCGGCGAAGTCCGGGAAGAGTGGCGCGAAGACGTCCTCCGAAGGCGAAGGGGAGCACGCTCACCACGACATGGGGTGACGCGCGTGCCACGGCGGTGAGGCCCCTCCGGGCCTCAGGACAGGCGCGCGAGGACGGTGCGGCACATCAGCTGCAGTTCCTCGTCGTGCCTGACGTCGCGGAACCGGCCGCTGCGGCGGGTGCGGGTCAGCTCCTCACGGACGTGGGGCAGGACCTCACCCGCGGCCGGGCCCATCCGGTCGAAGCAGGCCAGTGCGAGGTTGAGGTCGCGTCGTTCTCCTCCCAGGCGGCGAGGAGGGTCCGCACGACCACGGGTGCCTCGGCCGGGCCGCCGATGCCCCACAAGGCGCTCGCGGCATGGGCGCGGGTCCACTCGCAGTCGGCGGTCAGCATGCTCCGCAGGCGCGGCAGCGCGCGGGCGGCCGGCGGTCTGATCAGGGCGAGCACATCGGCCCCCTCGCGCTGCCGGTGAGTGTCGAGGAGGTCGTCCGGCAGGGGCACCACTTCGGCCGGATCGCCTTCCGCCGCCCACAGCGCGGCCGCGGCCGCCGCCCGGACGGCGGGGTCGTCGGCCCGCGCCGGCCCCCGCACCGCCTCCAGGGCGGGCGCGGCCGCGGCCCCGAAGGCGGCCAGTGCCTCGAGGGCGGAGGCACTGCTGCGCCACTGCCCGTCGCGCGCCGTGGCGGCACTCTGCCGCGGGGCACTGACACGGGCTCGGGACCGGAATCCCGTACGTCATTTTGTCGATATATGATCCGCGCGGCCCCTCCCCGGGGGCCCTGCTCCGGCCCGCGGGCGACGTGCACCTAAGAAGAGAGCCAGGCTTCACATGAACGCAGTGGTCCCCCCGGCGGTCGCGGAGCGGTCCGAGGCCGAGGCGCTGTACCGGTTCGAGACGGAGGTGCCCGACTCCGTCCGGACGGCGCTCGCGATGAACTCCGCGCGGATCGGCGGCGGCGTCGTGCTGTCGATGCGCAACGACCCCACCCATTACTGGAGCAAGGCCCTGGGGTTCGGGGTCAGCACCCCGGTCACGGCCGAGGTGATCGGTGCGGTCTGCGACTTCTACCGTTCGGAGGGGACCACGCAGGCCGTCCTCCAGGTCGCGCCCGCCTTCCTCCCGGAGGACTGGGACGACATCTGCGCCCGCGAGGGCATCTCGGCGGGCTCGTCCTGGGTGAAGCTCGTCTGCCCCGTCGAGGAGGCCGTGGCCCGCACGCAGGCGCTGGAGGCCCCCGCCGGGATCCGGGTCGCCCCGCTGGAGGCGGACCGGGCCCAGGAGTGGGGGGCGGTCGCGACCCGCGCGTTCGGCATGCCCGAGGAGCACTACGCCCAGATGACCGCCGCCTCGGCGGGACGGCCCGGGTGGCATCCGTTCGCGGCCCTGCTGGACGGGGAGATCGTCGGCACGGGCACGATGCACGCCGGTGATGACGCGGCCCAGTTCTTCGCCGGCGCGATGCTGCCGCACGCCCGCAAGCGCGGCGGCCAGACCGCCCTGCTGGCCGCCCGGGCCCTGAGGGCGCGGGACCTCGGCTGCCGTGTGCTGGTCGCCGAGACCGGCGCCGAGGCACCCGGCACCCACAACTCCTCGCTGCACAACATGCTCCGGCTCGGCTTCCAGGTGGCGTACGAGCGCCGCAACTGGGTCTGGCGGTCCTCGCCCGTGGCGTGATGCGGCGCGGGCGGTCGCGACGCGCCGGCCGTCCGGCCGTCCATGGGGCGCAGCGGCCCTCCGGGGCCCGACCATGGGAGGACCGGGTCCGCACGACAGGACGGGTCCGGCCCCTGACCCGGAAGGTGCCCATGGCCCAGGAACAGGCAGACCGCGCCCGCGCCGCGCTGATCACCGGCGCGTCCTCGGGGATCGGGCGCTGCTACGCCGAGCAGCTGGCCCGGCGCGGCTACGCGCCGGTCCTCGTCGCCCGCCGCGCGGACCGGCTGGACGCGCTCGCCGAGTCCGTCCGCCGGGAGACCGGTCTCGAGGCGACCGTCCTCGCCGCCGACCTGGCCGACCCGGACGGCCTGGCCCGGGTGGAGCGGGCCGTGCTCGACCACGACAGCCTCGCCGTGGTCGTCAACGCGGCCGGGCTCGGGGCCCTCGGCCCGCTGCGCGAGGCGGCGCCCGCGGACCTGGACCACCTCGTCGCGGTGAACGTGCTCGCGCTGACAAGGCTGTCCCGGGCGGCTCTGCTCGCCTTCGACCGGCAGGGCTCGGGCACCTTGATCAACGTGTCGTCGATCGGCGCCTTCCACGCCCCGCCCGGCGGCACCGCGTATGCCGCGAGCAAGGCCTACGGCCTGCACTTCTCCCGGGCCCTGCAACGCGAGGTCGAGGGCAGCGGCATCCGCGTGCAGGTCGTGCTGCCGGGCCCCGTGCGCACCGAGTTCTTCGAGGCCTCCGGCGTGGACTCCTCCTTGTTCCCGCAGGAGTCGTTCGTCGACGCCGGCGACCTCGTCCGTGCCGCGCTCGTCGGCCTGGACATGAGCGAGCTCGTCTGCGTCCCCACCCTCCCCGACACCACGGTGCTGGAGGACGAGGCCGCGCGGGGGCAGGCCCTGCGGAACGCCGCGGGCCTGCGCGGCGTCATCAGCGACCGCTACGCCCGGCCGTGACCGGACCCCGGCGGGCCCCCGGCGGCCTCAGGAGGGGCCGGAGGCGGCGTCCAGCCGGACGCGCAGCGCCTGGGCGATCTCTCCGGCGGCGGCCAGCTGCTCCGGTGTGAGGGTGTCGACGAACATCTCCCGGACGGCGCCGAGGTGCGGCAGCGTGGCCCGCCGGAAGGCCTGGGCGCCGTCGTCGGTGAGGACCGCCTCGGCGCCCCGGTTGTCGGTGGCGCACTCCACGCGCCGGATCAGCCCGCGCCGTTCCATGCGGCCCAGGTGGTGCGACAGGCGGCTGCGTTCCCAGCCGATCGCCGCCGCGAGCTCGGAGGATCGCAGGCGGTGGCCCTCGGCCTCGTGCAGCGCGAGCAGGACCGCGTAGTCCCCCGGGGACAGCGCGGAGTCGCTCTGCAGGCGCGACGCGAGATGGGAGCGGAGCCGCTCCGTGGTCTCGATGAAGTCGCGCCAGATCCGGAGTTCTTCGGTGGTGGGCAGCGGCCCGTGTCTGCGTCCCATGAGCACCCCTCTGTTTGACACGTCAATCATATCGATGCATGCTTGACACGTCAATCACTTGGCCACCGGGCGCGGAGCCGTTCCGGAGGCGACAGGAGGGGACCATGACGCCCACTGCCTTCGAGTTGGGTCTGAACTCGTTCGGAGAGATCGCGACGGACGACGGCCGCGTGCTGAGCGACGCCGAGACCGTCCGGCTGCTCGTCGAGGAGGCCGCCCTCGCCGACGCCGCGGGGCTCGACGTCATCAGCGTCGGCGAGCACTACCGGCCCGGACACATGGACACCGCCACCCCCGTCCTGCTCTCCGCGATGGCCACCGCCACCGAGCGCATCAAGCTCGGCACCTCGGTCACCGTGCTCAGCACCAACGACCCCGTGCGGCTCTACCACGCGTTCTCCACCCTGGACGCGGTGTCGGACGGCCGCGCCCAACTCGTCCTCGGACGGGCCTCGGTCACCGAGTCGTTCGCCCTGTTCGGCCATGACGTCTCCGACTACGACCGGCTCTTCGACGAGAAGCTCGACCTCTTCATGCGCCTTCAGCGGGAGGAGGAGGTCACCTGGTCCGGCACCGTACGGACCCCGCTGGCCGGCCAGCTGCTGCGGCCGCGCATGCGCGAGGGCGGCATCCCCACCTGGATCGGCGTCGGCGGCAGCCCCAACTCCACCCTGCGCGCCGCCCGCTACGGCCTGCCGCTGATGCTGGCCATCATCGGCGGCCGCCCCCAGCGTTTCGCCGGCCACGTGGACCTCTTCCGGCGCGGCCTCCAGCAGGCCGGGCACCCCGCCCAGCCCATCGGCCAGCACTCCCTGGGCCTCGTCGCGGACACCGACGAAGAGGCGGTCGAGACCTGGTGGCGGTACTGGGAGCCGGTCATGACCGCGCTCTCCGAGGAGCGCGGCTTCTACCGGCCCACGTACGAGCGCTACCTGGCGGAGGTCGCCGACGGCGCGCTCTTCGTCGGCTCCCCCGTGACCGTGGCGCGCAAGATCGCCCGGGTCGCCCGCGACCTCCACCTGAACCGCTTCGACCTCAAGTACGACATCATGCACCTGCCCCGCCAGGCCCGCGCCCGCACGATCGAACTGCTGGGCCGGGAAGTGGCGCCGATGGTGCGCGAACTGCTCACGAAGGAACCCGCTGATGTCTGACCTCGTCTTCGGCCTCGACACGTTCGGCGACGTGCCGGTGGACGACACCGGTGCCCCCGTCTCCCACGCGGCCTCCATCCGGCAGGTCCTCGACGAGGCCGTCATGGCTGACCAGATCGGTGTCGACGCCATCGCGCTCGGTGAGCACCACCGCCCCGAGTACTCGGTGTCGACCCCGGAGACCGTCCTCGCCGGAATCGCCACGCGCACCGAGCGGATCAAGCTCGGCTCCGGCGTGACCGTCCTCAGCTCCGACGACCCGGTCCGCGTCTTCCAGCGCTTCGCGACCGTCGACGCCCTCTCGCAGGGCCGGGCCGAGGTGATCCTGGGCCGCGGGTCCTTCACCGAGTCCTTCCCGCTGTTCGGGTACGACCTCAGCGACTACGACGTGCTCTTCGAGGAGAAGATCGAGCTCTTCGCGAAGCTCCTCGACGAGAAGCCGGTGACCTGGAGCGGCACCACACGTGCGCCGCTGAAGGACGCCGACGTCTTCCCGAAGACCGAGTCCGGGCGGCTGCAGACCTGGGTCGGCGTGGGCGGCTCGCCCCAGTCGGTCGTCCGCACCGCGCGCTACGGATTCCCGCTGATGCTCGCCATCATCGGCGGCGCCCCCACGCGCTTCGCGCCCTACATCGACCTCTACCGCCGCGCTGCGGAGCAGTTCGGCACGACGGCCCACCCGGTGGGGATGCACTCCCCCGGCTTCCTCGCGGACACCGATGAGGAGGCCAGGGAGGGGTTCTGGCCCGGCTACAAGGTGATGCGCGACCGCATCGGCAAACTGCGCGGCTGGCCGCCGGTACGCCGCGAGGAGTTCGACGCCGAGATCGAGCACGGCTCGCTCTACGTCGGGTCCCCCGAGACGGTCGCCCGCAAGATCGCCGCGGCGGTCGGCGATCTCGGGGTCGGCCGGTTCGACCTCATCTACACCGTGGGCCCCCAGCCGGTCGGCGCCCGCATGCGTGCCGTCGAGCTGTACGGCACGAAGGTGATCCCCATGGTCCGCGACATCCTCGCGGGCTGACGCCGAAGCTGACGCAGGAACGGAACGGAGACGACATGGACACCGAGGGCGTGCGCACGATCGGCATCCTGGGCGCGGGCAAGGTCGGGACGGTACTGGCCCGGCTGGCCCTGGCCGCGGGCCACCGCGTGCTGATCGCGGGCTCGGGCGACCCCGCGGCCATCGCGCTCACGGTGGAGGTCCTCACCCCGGGCGCGGTCGCGGTCACCGCCGCCGAGGCCGCCGCCGGGGCCGACCTCGCGGTCCTCGCCCTCCCCCTGGGCAAGTACCGCACCGTCCCGGCCGAGGCGCTGCGCGGCAAGCTCGTGATCGACGCGATGAACTACTGGTGGGAGGTCGACGGCATACGCGACGACCTCACCGACCCGCGGACGTCGTCGAGCGAGACCGTGCAGGCCTTCCTGCCGGGGTCGCGTGTGGTGAAGGCCTTCAACCACATGGGCTACCACGACCTGGAGGACGGGGCCCGGCCCGCCGGGACGCCCGGCCGCAAGGCGATCGCCATCGCCGGCGACGACCCCGGCGACCTCGCCGAGGTGGCCCGCCTCGTCGACGCGCTCGGCTTTGATCCCGTCGTCGCCGGCCCGCTCGCCGAGGGGGCCCGCATGGAGCCGGGCACCGAACCGTTCGGTGCCAACGTCGACGGCGCGGAACTGCGCGCCATGCTCGACCGGTTCCCGGAGACCGACCGCGGACGGACGGTCGCCGAGGCCCGGGCGTAGGCGCCCGAGTACGGGTGGGCCCGGGCGGGAGGCCGTCGCCTCCCGCCCGGGCCCGGCGTTGTCGGACCCCCGTGACACGATCTTCGGCATGGATCTCGACACCGTGTTCGCCGGTCTCGACCGGATCGCCTGGCCGGAGCTGCATCACGCCTACGGACCCGCCGATGACGTCCCCGACCTGCTGCGGGCGTTGGCCGCCACGGACGAGGAGTCCGCGGAGGAGGCCGAGCAGGAACTGTGGAGCAGCATCGTCCACCAGGGCACGGTGTACCGGGCGACGGTGCCGGCCGTACCCTTCCTGGCGCGCCTCGCGGCGGCGGGTGTGCGCAGCGCGGAACTGCTCGGCATGCTGGGAGCCATAGCGGAGAGCACGGACGAGCACGATCCGGAACGGCCGGGCGCAGCGCGTGCGGCGGTCGTCGCACAACTCCCGGTGATCCTGGCCATGTTGTCGGACGCCGAGCCCGAGGTGCGGCAGTGCGCGGCCTGGGCGGTCGCCCAGTGCGGGCCCGGGGCCGGAGCGGACGCGCGGGCGGCGTTGCGGTCCCGCTGGACGACGGAGACCGATCCGACGGTGCGGGCGGACCTGCTGACCGCGTATGCCGTCGTCGACCCGGGCGCGGCGCAGGAGCTGTGTGCGACCGCGAAGGGGACGACGGAGCCCCCGCAGGTGCGGGTGGCGGCTCTGCTGGCGATCGTCGACACCGGTCAGCCGTGGGGTGACGACTCGGCCGCCGTCGTGGCGGCATTGTCGCCGCTGGAGCCGCACACGGCGGGCGGCCAGTGGGAACGCGAGGCGCTGGAGTCCTTGGTCACCGGACTCCACGAGCGTGGGGACGTCGACGCCGCGATCGACGCCGCGATCGACGTCGCCGTCTCGGCGCTCGACCGCGCGGTCGAAGCCGTAGGCGCCGGTGCGGACCCCAAGGAGTCCGCCCAAGAGGCGACGTGGGCGGCCGGGTGCCTCGCGCTGCGCTCCAAGACCGCCCCGGCACGGCTGCTGCCCGCGATGCTGCCGCTGCTCGACCACCCGGACACCGCGGGCGACGTCATCGACGCGATACGCGACTGGGCCGTACCCGCGCCGCAGGCGGTACCTCCGCTGGTCCGCCTGGCCGAGGGGGCGGGAGAGCACGCCGACCGCGCTCTCGCTGCCCTGGTGAGGGTGGGCGCGCCCGAGGCGGCGGGCCTCCTCGCCCGGCACTTCGAGGACCGGCCGCGCGCCCTGGCAGCGGCGTTCGATCGCACCATGCAGAGGCCTCCGGTTCCGCTGCCGTGCGCCCCGGAGCTGCTCGACGCCGTCCGGGCCCGGCTCGCGGCCCTGACCGCCGGCGCCACGACGGCCGGTCCGCGGCAGTCACTGGTGGCGGGCGGCCTCGCCGCCGCCAACGAGCCGGTCCACCTCTCGGGTGTCCTGGCGGGTTGGGGGCCGCGGGCTCGCGCCGCGCTGCCCGAACTGGTCGACGCCCTCCCACATCACCCGTTCGCGGTCAGCCGGGCGCTCGCCGCCATCGCCGACGCCGGGCGCGACCCGGACGTGGTCGCCGCGCTGCGGGCCCGCGCCGGAACCGGGTCGGTACCGGACCGGCAGGCGGCCGCGGCCGCGCTCCACGCGCTCACAGGCGACGCGACCGTGGTGCTCTCCGTCCTGGGGCCCGCCCTCGACGAGCCGAACGGTCCGCGCGACAACTGTCTCCGTGCCGTCGCGCCACTCGGCGAACAGGCACGTCCACTGCTGCCCCGTCTCCGGGCGCTGCTGGCCGAACCGGTGGAGAACCGGTCCACCGTCCCCGCTGTCGAGGCGGCGCTGACGGCGGCCACCGCGACCTGGGAACTGACAGGGGATCAGGAGACTGTGCTGCCCGTAGTCCTGGAGGGACTGGGCTGGGCCGAGCGGCCCTGGGGCGACCGGGTCGCCGAGCGGGCGGCCGAGGTCGCCGCCCTCGTCGGACCCGCCGCGCGACCGGCCGAGCCGCGGTTGCTGGCGATGCTCGACCGCCCGGACACGGCCGCGGCCGCCGCGCGTGCGCTGGCGGCCCTGCACCCCGGCAGCGACCGCCCGGCCGGCGTCCCGCTCACGGAACTCGTCGACCGTGTCCTCCCCTCGCTCGAGCCCGGCGCGTATCTCAACTCCGCGCTCGCCGCGCTGAAGACCCTCGCCGCCCTCGGCCCCACCGCGTTCACCCCCGCCCAGCTCGACCGGATACGCGGACTCGCCGAGGGGGAGCGCCGCATCGTAGGCTCCGGCATCCAGATCGACATCATCCGCAACGACGAGGAGTTCCGCGCCGCCGCCCGTACCGTCCTGGCCGGCCTGACGCGCTGACCGTCGCTCCCGCGACCGGCCACGGCCCGCACGGCGCGACTCAGAGGAACAACGACAGCGGCAGGAGGAGCAGGACGGCGACGACCGATGCGACGGAGACGCCGAGCGTGCAGCTCTTGAGCGTGCCGCGGGTGGTCTGGCCCATCAGGGACTGGAGCAGCCAGAAAGTGTTGCTCGTGACGTGCACCGCGAACAGCGAGCCCGCGCCGATCGCCAGCGCCACCAGCACCGGGTCGAGGCCGAGGCCGGGTGCGATCGGGGCGAGGATGCCGGCCGTGGTGATGGCGGAGATGGTCACGGAGCCGACGGCGAGGTGGAGTGCGGCGGCGACGGCCCAGACGAGCAGCAGGGGCGCGATGTGGCCGCCGGTGGAGAAGTAGCCCCGCAGGATGCGGCCGAGGCCGCCGGCTCCGACCACGGCGGCGAGCGAGCCGCCGACCGCGGTCAAAATGAGGATCTGTCCGCTGTCCTTGAAGCCGCGGACCAGGGCGCGTTCCACCCGTTCGCGGCCCACGGTGAGCCGCGCGACGATCAGCGTGCCGACGAGCCCGGTGAGCAGCGCCACCACGGGGCTGGAGACGAAGGACAGCACCGGGTTGCGGGTGTGGGTGGCCTGGGCCACCGCGCCGCCGCCGATCATCAGCAGGGCGGTCACCAGCGGGGCGAACCGTACGAGCAGGGGCGGGTCCTTCCATCTGCCGCACGGGACCGCGGCGCCCGCGGGCCCGGGCGCCGGGCCCGCCGCGGGGCGGCCCGGACGGCGGGTTCCCGGCCCCGCGGGTCCCGGCGCCGGGGTGCCGCCGACCATGGCGACGGCCGGAACGGGGCGGACGCGCGCCGGCTCGGCCGTGTCCGCCTTCTGCGTCTGCGGCGGAGCCGGTGCCGCCGTCTCCGAGGCGACGGCCGCGTCCTCGTCGGTGGCGCTGTTCCACAGCCCCCGCCGGAACAGGAAGGACATGATCGTCACCGAGACGAGGACGGTGGGGACGATCAGCACCAGGCCCCACAGCAGCATCGTGCCCAGGGGCACGTGCAGCAGCGCCGCCAGGGCGAGCGCCCCGACGCCGGGCACCATGAGGACGATGCCGCTCTCCAGGCCGATGGCCAGGGCGGCGCCCATGCGGGCGGAGCCGAGCGGGCCGATCCTGCGGGAGGCGGTGCGGGCGAGCGGGGCGCAGATGACCAGGAGTACGTCGAGGTAGATGGCCTGCAGCAGGGTGCCGATGGTGAGCGCCATCGAGTGCGGGAGCCGACGGGGACCGAACACATGGAGCAGGCGGTCGACGAGTTGCTCGATGGCGCCCGTCTCCTGGAGGACCGCGCCCATGAGGACGCCGAAGGCGATCAGGAGGCCGACCTCCGCCATGATGTCACCGAAGCCGGTGGTGATGGTCCTGATGGTCCGGGTCACCCCGAGGCCGGTCGCGAGGCCCAGGTAGAGCGACCCCACCACGAGGGAGATCACCGGGTTCACTCGGAAGCGGACGATCAGCACGACGATGCCGACGATCGCGACGGCGGTGTTGGCCAGTACGGGGACTTCGGACATCCGCGCTCCCTTGCACACACGGCGCCGGGGAGGCGAGTACGGGCAGGCGCCCCATCGTGGTGCGGAAGCGGGCTCGTCCAGGACCGGCTCTGAGTGAGACGGCGACTCATCATGAGGGTACTCCCCAGGTCCGGCACATGCACTTGCATGCGCCGCCCACTCGATCCCGCACGAAAAAGAGCACGTCTCACCCATTGAGAGGACATAAGGGACTTATTGACGCACCCTCTCGCGACCCACATCATGGAAATGGACATCACGATATGGGTCTGCGAGGTGATGGCAGATGCCCGAACCCTTCACACCGGACACAAAAGCGCCGTCCGGTCCTCTCACCGGGCTGCGAGTCCTGGAGCTGGGCAATTTCATCGCCGCCCCGTCCGCCGGCCGGCTCATGGCGGACTTCGGCGCCGACGTCGTCAAGGTCGAACGGCCGCGCGTTGGGGACGAACTGCGCCGCTGGCGGCTGCACGAGGGCGACACCTCGCTGCTCTTCCGCGCGATGAACCGCAACAAGCGGTCCGTCACGCTCGACCTGCGGCGCCCGGAGGGCCGCGAGGTGGCCCTGGCCCTGATCCGCCGCGCGGACGTGGTGCTGGAGAACTTCCGGCCGGGCACCCTCGAACGCTGGGGCATCGGCCCGGAGCGGATGCGCGAGGTCAACCCCTCGGTGATCCTGGTCCGCATCTCCGGGTACGGGCAGACCGGGCCCTACCGCGACCGGCCCGGCTTCGGCGGTGTGGCGGAGGCCGTCGGCGGACTGCGCCACCTGACCGGCGACCCCGACCGCCCCCCGACCCGCGTGGGCATCAGCCTCGCCGACTCCGTGGCCGGTCTGTACGCCGTCGTCGGCGCCCTGGCCGCGCTCCACCGCCGGGCCGCGACCGGGCACGGGGAGGTCGTGGACGTCGCCCTGTACGAGGCGGTGTACTCCCTGATGGAGTCCCTGACCCCCGACCACGACGCCTTCGGCGTCGAACGGGAGCGCGCCGGCGGCGCCCTGCCCGGCGCCGCGCCGTCCAACACCTACGCGTGCCGGGACGGTGTGTCCGTGGTGGTCAGCGGCAACGGCGACGCCGTCTTCAAGCGCCTGGCGGTCGTCATCGAACGGCCCGAACTGGCCGACGACCCGCGGCTGGCCGACAACGCGGGCCGCGTCCGGCACGCCGCCGAACTGGACACGGCGATATCGGCCTGGACCGGGCGGCTGCCGTACGAGGAGGTCCTGAAGCGGCTGGAGGAGGGCGAGATCCCGTCCGGCCCGATCTACACGGCGGCCGAGATCGCCGAGGACCCGCACTTCGCGGCGCGCGGCATGCTCGAACGGCACCGCGTGGCCATCGCCCCCGGGTGGCAGCAGGACGTGGCCTTCCCCGGCGTCGTCCCCAAGTTCACCGAGGCGCCCGGCAGCACGCGCTGGCTCGGACCGGACCTGGGCGAGCACACCGACGCCGTCCTCGCCGAACTGGGCATCGCGGCGGACCGCCGCGCCGAACTGCGCGCGCAGGGGGTGGTGTGACATGAGCACCGCGCCCGAACAGGTGGTGATCACCGATGTGCTGCTCCGCGACGGGCTGCAGAACGAGCCCGCGGTGCTCCCCCTCGTGGACAAACTGAGGCTGGCCTACGGGCTGCTGGAGGCGGGGCTGTCCTCGCTGGAGATCGGTTCCTTCGTCAACCCGCGGAAGGTGCCGCAACTGGCCGACACCGACCGGCTGGTGGCGCGGCTGCGGCCCGGGGAGTCCGCGCTGCTGCACACGCTGGTGTTCAACGAACGCGGCGCGCGCCGGGCCATCGGGGCCGGGGCGCGCGACGTGCGGCTGACCGTCTCGGCGAGCGACGGCCACAGCCGCGCCAACGCCGGGGTCCCGCGCGACGAGGCGCTGGAACGCCTGCTGCCCGCGGTGGACGTGCTGAGGGCCCACCGGGTGCGGCTGGAGGCCACCATCGCGACGGCCTTCGTGTGCCCCTTCGACGGCGAGACGGACCCGCGCACCGTGGTGGAACTCGCCCGGCGGCTCGCCGGGTGCGGCATCCGCGTGCTGCACCTCGCCGACACCATCGGCGCGGCCAGCCCCTGGCACATCCGGCGCACCGTCACCGCCGTCCGCGACGCGCTGCCGGAGCTCCCCCTCGGCCTGCACCTGCACAACACCTACGGGATGGCGTCCGCCAACGTGTGGGAGGCGCTGCGGCTGGGGGTGCGGCGCTTCGACGCGGCTCTCGGCGGCATCGGCGGCTGCCCGTTCGCGCCCGGTGCCGCGGGGAACCTGGGGACGGACGACCTGGTCAACCTCTGCCACCACGCGGGCATCGCGACCGGTGTCGACGTCCGCCGCCTCACCGCGCTGCGCGAGGAGTTGCGGGTGCTGCTCGGGCACCGGCTCGACTCCGCGCTGTCCGCGGTGCCGACCGCACCGGTGGCGCTGCGCACCGTCGTCGCGCCGGCTGACGTACGGTGAGTCCCCGAACGGAACGGGCGAACGGGCCGGGACGGGCCGGGACGCGCCTGATCAGAGCCGGGAAGGACACGGTGACGCCGGTGGGCGAGAAGGCGGGGACCGCGCCGCTGCTGGTGCTGCAGAAGATCCGGCAGATCCTGGAGTGCTTCACCATCGAGCGCCCCGAGCTGACTCTCCAGGAGATCACCCGGATCACCGGCCTGCCGGCGAGCACCTGCCAGCGCCTGGTGCACAACCTGCTGCGCGAGGGCTTCCTCGACCGTGACGGGGACGTCTACCGCATCGGCCTGCACTTCGTGCAGTGGGCCGCGCCGGGCACCTTCGGCCTGGACCTGGTCCGGCTCACCCGGCCGGCGTTGCAGCGGCTGCGGGACCGGACCGGGGAAACCGCCTGCCTGTACGTGCGCGACGGCGCCCACCGCACGGTGGTGTCGCTGGCGGAGTCCCACCATGTGGTGATGCGGATGTTCGCGGTGGGCATGGTGATGTCCCTGCACGCGGGCTCGGCCGGGAAGGTCTTCATGGCCTTCGACCCCACCGCCCGCCGGGACGCGGTCGGCCACGGCCTCACCCGGCACACCCCGCGCACCGTGGTGGACATCGACCTGCTGGACGACCAGTTGGAGGAGATCCGCCGCAACGGCTTCTCCGCCTCCTTCGAGGAACGCGACATGGGGGCCGCCTCCATCAGCGCACCCGTCTTCGACAGCACCGGCGAACTCGCGGCCGCCCTCGGCATCGGCGCACCGACCCAGCGGCTCACCCCCGCCGAGGTGGGCCGGCTCGCCCCCACGGTCGTCGAAGCCGCCGAGGAGGCCTCCCGCTGCCTCGGCTACCGTCCCGGCATCCGGGGCGGCGGCACCGCGCGCTGACCACCCGCGGCGGGACGCGACGCGTCGCGCCGCCGGGGCGTCGAGGCGGGCACGTCCCTCATGTGGTCGTGCCGATGTCGTCGTGGCGGCAGACGAACCGCGCCCGGCCGTCCTCGACGTGGAACAGGAACCATCCGCCGTCCTGGCCGGTCTCCAGGAACTGGGACTGGCTCTCGTAGCTGAGGCGGCGGGTGATGCCCTGCCAGGGCGCACGCAGCAGTTCCGCGCGCAGCGACTCGCGGCCGTCGCCGGATCCGGCGGAGAGGCCGTGTGCCGCGAAGCGGACGGCGTCGTAGGCCTCGGCGGCCCAGGGCCCCGGGGCGGTGCGGTGGCGGGTGGTGTACGCGGCGGCGAACTGCCGGGTCCGGGGGTCGGCGGAGGCGTCGGTGTAGGCGGTGCTTATCCACCAGCCGTCGGCCTCGCGGAGGAAGGACGCGGACAGCACGTTCTCGTCGGCGGCCCGGGCGCCGCGGTGACCGGCCGTGCGCAGCGCCCTGGCGCAGGCCGCGGCGCGGGCCGGTGTGACGCCGGCGAAGAGCACGGCGTCGTCGGGGCGGGCGGCGATGGTGTCCGCGGCGGCGGTGAAGTCGTCGCCGGCGGCCACCTGCAGGACGTCGACGGTGCCGTCGAGCTTGCCGTGGACGGTGGCGATCCGGACGGTGGGCAGGCCCTCCTCCTCGTCGGCGAGGTCGTGGACGACGACGGTGCGCGAGGGCCGCGCGACGCGGTTGAGGTAGCGGTCCACGGCGCCGGGTCCGGCGGTGCGGGTGGGGCGCAGCACGAGGGCCGTGGTCGTGTGGACGACGCTGAGCCGCTCGGTGTCGGCGCGGGTGACCAGCAGGCAGACGCCGGCCTCGGTGCACACCGGGACCGCGGCGGGCACGGCCCGGTTGGCGCCCGCCGCGACGACGGCGTACACCTCGGGGTCGGCGGCGAGCCGGGCGGCAGCGGCGGCGGAGCCCTCCGCGGTGCCCTGGTCGTCGGCGGTGCGCAGCACGAGGTCGAAGAGCCGGTCGGGACGGGCGTTGTGCTCGGCGACCGCGATGGCCGCCCCGCGTTCCTGGGCCAGGACGGCCGCGGCCGAGCGGTCGCCGAGGAGGCCGATGACGCGGGTCGGCAGCGAGCGCTTCCCGGTCCCGCCCGACCCGCGGTCGCGTCCCCACTGCCACCAGGCGGTGCCGCCGCCGATCGCGCCCACGCCGAGCGCGGCGGACGCGGTGAGCAGCCGCCGCCGTGAGGCCGAGGGCGCGGGGGTCCCGGTGGAGAGCGGGACGGGGGCGGCGGACAGCTCCGTCGGTTCGGGCACCAGCAGGTCGAGGACGCGCCCGGCACGGTCGGCGACGACCGCGGGCAGGCCGCCGGGCAGCCACGACCGGGGGTCGAACGTACCGAACAGGCCGCGCAGTTCGGCCACCGTGGGGCGTTCGCCGGCGTCCTTGGCGAGGCAGGCCCGCAGGGGCGCGTCGAGTTCGCGGGGCAGCCCGCCCAGGTCGGGTTCCTCGTGCACGGTCCTGAAGAGCACCGCGGCCGCTCCCCCGGTGCCGAACGGCGCTCTGCCGGTGGCCGTGTGGGCGAGCACGCAGCCCAGGGAGAAGACGTCGCTCGCGGCCCCCACGGCCGTGCCCCGGGCCTGCTCCGGGGAGAGGTAGCCGGCTGAGCCGATGACGGCGCCGTCCGTGGTGAGCGCGGTCGCGCCGACGGCGCGGGCGATGCCGAAGTCGATCAGGCGCGGCCCGTCGGCGGCCAGCAGCACGTTGGCGGGCTTGACGTCGCGGTGGACGAGTCCGGCGCCGTGCACGTCGTCCAGCGCCGCGGCGAGCGCGGCAGCCAGCGTGCGGACCTGCGCCGGCGGCCACGGCCCGTGGAGGGCGAGGGCCTCGTTGAGGGGCAGACCCGGGACGTAGGCGGTGGCCAGCCACGGCGAACGCGCGTCCGCGTCGGCCGTCAGCACGGGTACCGTCCACCGGCTCGACAGACGGGTCGCCAGCTCCGTCTCACGGCGGAACCGGGCCAGGAAGCCGGCGTCCTCGGCGAACTCGGCGCGGATCACCTTCAGCGCCACCCACGCGCCGTGCGGGGAGCGCGCCAGGTAGACGACGCCCATCCCGCCGGCGCCGAGGCGCGCCACGAGTCGGTGCCCGCCGATCCACGACGGGTCGGCGGGCAGCAGCCGGTCCATGGCCCTACTGGCTCCCCTGCTTCGGCACGATCGGCCCGATCTGCCGGAAGCGTCCGTCACGCACCTGGTGGACGTACGTCTCGCCGCCCAGGGTCTCGTTCGTGATGGCGTACTGGTGGTAGTCGTTGAAGGTGTAGGTGCGCGCGACACCGTGGTAGGTCGCCTTGGCGAGGCGCTGGGCGAGGGCGGGACGGGCCGGGCGCCCGCCCCCGGACGGCACGGTGCGGGCGAACTCCTGCAGCAGCATGCGCGTGCTGTCGTACGCCTCGGTGGCGTACGGCTCGGGGGTGCTCCCGTACTCCTTCCGCCAGGCGGCGGTGAGGCGCCCGGCCTCCCCGGTCGTGAGCTGGGCCGGGTCGACGGCGGGCGTCACGGCGTACCACCCCTCGCCGGCGGCACCCGCCAGGCGCGGGAAGTCCGAGCCGTAGAGCAGGTGGGACATCCAGCGCCGGCCGGTGAAGCCCGCCCTGGCCAGCTGCCGGGCCGCGTCGGCGGTCGCCTCCAGGGGGCCCAGGTACACGAAGGCGTCGAGGTCGCGGGAGAGCAGGTCGCGGACCGCGGCCGCTCCGTCGCCGGTGCCCTCGGCGACGACGCGGGGGACGACCTCGCCGCCGAAGGTGTCGCGCCACTGGGTCACGAGCACGCCGCCCTGGTCGTGCATGGCGGATCCGCCGGAACGGTCGATGACGATCCCGGCCCGGCCCATCCTGCCGGTCACGAGCGCGCTCAGCGCGATCGCGGTGCCCTCGGCCTGGTGGGGTGCGCCGGTCTGGAAGGTGACGTCCGGGGACCACACGTAGTAGTCGTTCTGCCCGGTGGTGCTGGAGACGTGCGTCAGCTTCGCGGCGGCGTAGACGCGTGAGGCGGCCCGCAGGGTCACCTCGCCGGTCGGGCCGAGCACGGCGAACACATCGCGGTCGGCGGCGAATTCGTGGGCGACCGAGGTGGCCCGGTCGACGGTACCGCCGTCGTCGAGGACGCGTACGCGGACGGAGTAGGCCCGCCTGGGATCCGCGTTGTGCTCCGCGGCGGCCAGCCGCGCGGCCCGCTCGCAGGCTCTGGCCAGGGCCGCGTCCGCGCCTCCGCGGGTGACCTGCACCCCGAGCACGTACGTGGGTTCGGCTGCCGGGACCGGCTTCGCGCCGGGGTCGTCGCGTCCCGCGGCCCACAGTGCCGCCCCCGATCCGCCGCTCGCCAGCAGCAGCGCCCCTCCGACGGCCAGCAGCCGGCGCCGGGACGTCAGCGGCCGCCGCGCCGCCGACGCTGCGTCACCGGGCTCGTCCACCACGGTGGGTTCGACGGCCGGCAGGGCGAGGCTCTCCGCGGCACGCGCGGCGACCGTACGGGCCACCGGGTCCGGCAGCCATGCCGAGGGCGACGCGGTGGCGCCCTCGGGAACGGCGTCCTCGGTGGCGTCCTCGGACAGCCGCCGCAGTTCCTCCGGAGCGGGCCGGTCCTGCGGGTCCTTGGCCAGGCAGGCGTCGAGGACCTCGCGCAGCTCGCCGGCGACTCCGTCGAGGTCGGGCTCGTCGTGGACGGTCCGGTAGAGCAGGGCGTCGGGCGTGCCGGTGCCGAACGGCGGGCGGCCCGTCGCGGCGTACGCGAGCACACAGCCCAGCGCGAACACGTCCCCCGCCGGGCCGGCCTGGTCCCCGCGGGCCTGTTCGGGCGAGAGGAAGCCGGGGGTGCCGATCACCAGACCCGAGGCGGTGAGCGCGGTGTCGTCCGCGGCGCGCGCGATGCCGAAGTCGATGAGCCGGGGGCCGTTCAGGGCCAGCAGCACATTGCCGGGCTTGACGTCGCGGTGCACCAGCCCGGCCCCGTGCACGGCGCCGAGGGCCTCGCCCAGCAGCGCCCCCAGGACCCGCACGGCGGACCCCGGCAGAGGACCGTGCTCGGCCACCGCCTCGCCCAGCGAGGGCCCGGGTACGAACGCGGTCGCCAGCCACGGCTCGGGCGCGTCCGCGTCGGCGCCGAGCACGGGAACCACCCAGGGGCTCTCCACGCGCGCGGCGAGCTGCGCCTCGCGCGCGAACCGGGCCCGGAACTCGTCGTCCGCGGCGCTCTCCGCCCGGATCACCTTCACCGCCGCCAGCGCGCCCGCCCCGGAGCGCCCCAGGTACACCACTCCCATGCCGCCGGCACCGAGCCGGCGCAGCAGCCGGAAGCCCCCGACGGACGCCGGGTCTGCCGGACGCATCGGCTCACTCATCGCCCGCACCCTCCGCCGCGTCGCCGGACACCCCGGCCTTCTTCGCCTGCTCGGCGCCGAGCCGGTCGATGTCCGCCGTGACGAACGTGACTCCCCCCAGCGCGTCCTGCGTGACCTTCGTCTTCTCGGCCTCGTCGGCGCCGACGGCGTGCCGTACGGTCGCGGCCACCGTCACCGGGCCGAGGCGGTGTTTGAACCAGTCGAAGCGGCGGGGCTTCCCGTCGCCGTCCACCACGTACTCGCCGAACTCGGCGAGGTCGTCGTCGGAGGTGGCGGTCCGCTGCTCGTCGTACGGGTCGCCCCGCGAGGTCATGCCCTGCACCCGCTCCGTGGCGTTCAGCTGCTGCCTGGGACAGCGCAGCGGTTCCTCCAGCGACACCGCCATGTCCCGGCGCGCGCCCACCACCGAGGTGTGCACGGTCACCGTCAGGGACACGAAGACCGGGCCCTTGCCGTCGGTGTCCGGCCGGACGAAGGAGCGTGTCAGGCTGGCCAGCACGGTGCCCGCGAGCGGTTCGCGCCGCCACACGCAGTCCTCGCCCAGTACCGTCCAGGTGCCCGGGCCGGTCTCGTACGGGTCCCGCTTGCGGTACCCGGGGCCGAAGAAGTCCGGCCGCACGGTCAGTCCCCGGACGAACGCGGCCGCCTGCGCCCGGGTCCTGGGCGCCGCGCTCTCGGCCAGCGTGTACGCGTCGTTCACCGCCGACGCCGACGGGGCCGGACTCGCACCGCTCCGCCCGCTCGGGCCCGCCCCCGCCGAGGTCGCGGTGCCCTCACCCGGCGTTCCCTCGCTCGTGCACCCCGCCAGCAGCAGCGCACCCGCCGCCGCGAGCAGGACCGGTCTGCGTCCGCCCACTCCCAAGCCACCCCATCACAGTCGTCGCACCGTCGCACCGTCGCACCGTCTCGCCGAACACCGTTCGCCGCTTGCCGCGCGCACATGCCATCCTGCGCCAACTGGTGCTGCCAGACCATGAGTTGAGTCGAACCGTGACCCCTCGACCACGACTCGGTGACACTTTCGGCGAGCCGGAGACCTCCGGCCCTCCGGAAGGCACCTGCCGTCCGTCCTACGGACGCGCGGTGACGGACTCCCGCAGCGGCCCGTTCGCCCAGCGGGCCGCCTCCTCCCGGCTCCGGAGGCGCACGACCGTCAACTCCGGTCGCTCCACCAGCAGTCGCCGCACCCGCGCCGCCGTCTCGCCGTGGGTGTTCCACGCCCAGCGGACGATGTGCTCGCGGTCGGTGAGGACCGTCCACAGGGGTGGCTCGACGTTGCCGTTCCACAGGGCCTGCCGGCGCAGGCGGCGCACCAGGGTGCGCCGGACCACCTGGCGCATGACGCGGCGCCGGGGCAGGTCGAGCCAGAGCAGCAGGTCGGCGCGGGCGGCGAGGTGGGCGCGCACCGCGCCGTACTGCCACTCGGTCACCCAGGCGGGTTCGGCGCTGAAGCGATGGACGTCGGCCTCGAAGGAGGGGCGCCTGGTCCAGCCGGGGCCGTGGAAGAGCGCGTCGATCTCCACGTGCGGCACCCGCAGGGCGGCGGCGACACGGGCGGCGAGCGTCGTCTTGCCCGCGCCGGACGTGCCGGCGACGAGCACCCGCCGCGGACGGTGGGGCAGTGGATCGGCCGGTCCCAGGAGTGGCACCACGCCACGGTAGCAACGCCGTCTGCGGCCATCGCACCGGCCGGCGTCGTGCCGGCCGCCCGGGGTGCCCGGAGGCCGTGGACCCGGTCCTGACGGGCCCTCCGGGCGACCGGCGTGCGCCGGGAGGCCCCCCGCCCCGGCGGCGACGGCCTCCCGACACGTGGTGGTCACCCACCCTTCCCGGCGCCGACACCCGCCCGGTCACGGGGCGCTGCACGATCTTGGAACGTGACTACCAGCCCTGCCCTGCGCACCCTCGACCGCCGCCGGTTCCTCGCCCTCGCGGGCGGCACCTTCGGCGTCCTGGCCGCGGGCCAGTTGACCGAGGCGCTCACCGCGCGCGCCGCGGAACTGGACCCCGCGCCCTTCTCGCTCGGCGTCGCCTCCGGCGACCCGGACCACCACAGCGTCGTCCTGTGGACCCGTCTGGTGCCCGACCCGCTCGACGCGGAGACCGGCGGCATGCCCGCGACGCCCGTCGAGGTGCGGTGGGAGGTGGCGAAGGACGAGTCCTTCGGGAAGGTCGTCGCGAGCGGCTCGGTGACGGCGCTGCCCGAGTCCGCGCACACCGTGCACGTCGTCGTGGACGACCTGGCCCCCGACCGCTGGTACTGGTACCGCTTCCAGTACGGCGAGGTCCGCAGCCGCACCGGCCGCACCCGCACCATGCCGCCGCCCGGGGCGAAGGCCGACCGGATGCGGTTCGCGTTCGTCTCGTGCCAGTCGTGGACCGGCGGCGCCTACCCCGCCTACCGCGACCTGGCGGAGCAGGACCTCGACTTCGTCCTCCACCTCGGCGACTACATCTACGAGACGACGGGCGGCAGCCTCACCGAGTTCCGCCGGCTGCACGCCCTCTACAAGACCTCGCCCGAACTGCGCGCGGCGCACGCCCGGTTCCCGTTCTTCGTCACCTGGGACGACCACGAGGTCCAGAACAACTACGCGGCGGACGTGCCGGGCGGCGCCGGCGACGGCCGCCCCTTCCTGGAGCGCCGCGGCAACGGCTACCAGGCGTACTACGAGCACCTGCCGCTGCGGCCGGAGCAGCGGCCCACCGGCCCGGACGCCCTGATGTACCGTCAGGTGCGGTTCGGGAAGCTCGCCGAGTTCAGCGTGCTCGACACCCGCCAGTACCGCACGGACCAGGCGTACGGGGACGGGCGCAAGGAGCCGGGTCCCGAGGTGTGGAACCCGGAGCGCACGATGACCGGTCCGGAGCAGGAGAAGTGGCTGCTCGGCAACCTGGACCACTCCAAGGCGCGGTGGAACGTCATCGCCCAGCAGACCATCATGGCCGCCTTCGACTACGACCTCGGTCCGGGGAAGATCGTCAACCTCGACCAGTGGGACGGGTACGCGGGTGCCCGCGCCCGCATCCTCGACTTCCTCGCCGACCGCGACGTCGCCAACCCGGTCGTCCTGAGCGGCGACTGGCACACGCACTGGGTCAACGACCTCAAGACCGACTTCGACGACCCCCGCTCCCCCGTCGTCGCCACCGAGTTCGTCGGCACGTCGATCTCCTCCGGCGCCGGATGGGACGCGGACGTCCGCGCGGGCCTCGTCGCCAACCCGCACGTGAAGTTCTACAACGGCACCTACCGCGGCTACGTGATGTGCGACGTGACGCCCGACCGCTGGCGTGCCGATCTGCGCATCGTCCTCAAGGGCGACGACGCCGCCTCCCCCGCCTTCACCATCGCCGCCTTCGAGGTCCGCGACGGGCTCCCCGGGGCCCGTCGGATCGACGCCGGCGACGGGCTGGTGGGCCGGATCACCGACAAGGTGACCGGGAAGCCGGCCGCCAACGTCCAGGTGACGGTCACGGCGGAGGACGGCACCCGGTTCGCGGCCGTCACCACCGACACCACCGGCGAGTACCTGGCGTTCGCGCCGCCCGGCCGGTACTCGGTCGCCGTCAACGGCGTCGGCTACGAGCCGGGGACCGCCACGGCCACCGTGCGGGCGGGGGTGCAGACCCGGGGCGACGTCGCCCTGACGCGTGCCGCCGTACGGGCCGGCACCGGCCGTCCGGTGCCGGGGCCGCAGTCGCAGGCGGCGGCCACGGACGTCACACTGTCCAACGGGATGCTGTCGCTGGCCGTTTCGGCGGGCTCCCAGGACCCGCAGCTGCCCGCGGTCACCCTGGGCAAGCCGCTGGACCTGGCGGCCGTGGGCCACCTGGACCAGCTGGACTGGATGAACCTGCCGTACGCCTCGACGGCGCGCCCGCGCGGCAGCAACGCCTGGCAGCAGCTGACCGTACGGTCCACCGCCCTGGAGGTGCTCTCCGCCGGCGGCCCGGTCGCCTCGGCGCGCGCCACCGGCGCCACCACCCAGGTCCCCGACGTCGAGGTCGTCACGACCTTCACGATCGGCGACGGCGAGCCCTGGGTCACCGCCGAGAGCGTCTTCACCAACCGCGGGACGCAGGCCCGCACCTTCTGGCTGGGCGACGTCCTGGACCACGACGGCGCAGGCCAGCGCAGCGGCGTCGCCGGGCACGGCACCGTGACCGCCTCGGCCCCGGCCGACTTCGAGCCGACGGCTCCGTGGGTGGGCATGACCGGTTCCGACGGCCAGACGTACGGCCTGCTCTACGACGAGCCGGGCTTCACCGCGTACGCCTGCGGGATCTGGGTGATGACCCAGCGCCAGGTGACGATAGAAGCGGGCGCCGCGTTCACCCTGCGGCGCCGGATCGCGGCCGTCGGCAACGGCGGCGCGGCCGACCCGTTCGCGGTGCTCGCCGGGCTCTGATCCGCTCACCAGCCCGGCGCGGCGGCGGTCCCCGGTACGGGGGCCGCCGCCGCGGCGCACGGTCCGTCAGCGGTTGGTGGACTTCAGTGCCCGCGCGGTGTAGCGCGCGCCGCTCACCTCCCGGGCCGGGACGGCGGCGCCGAGCGCGGCGAGCTCGTCCTGCGACAGGACGAGGTCGGCGGCAGCGGCGTTCTCCTCGAGGTACTTCCGCCGCTTGGTGCCGGGGATGGCGACGGCCCCCTGGGCGTTGACCCAGGCGAGCGCGACCTGTCCCGGTGTCGCGCCGCGTGCCTGCGCGATCTGCCGTACCCGCTCCACCAGGACGAGGTTCGCGGCGATGTTCTCCGGCGAGAAGCGGGGCAGCCCGCGCCGCGCGTCGTCCGGCGCCAGGTCGTCGACGCTGCGGATCGCTCCGCTGAGGAAGCCGCGGCCCATGGGCGAGGAGGCGACCAGGCCGATGCCCAGTTCGTCCATCGTCGCCTTGCGGCCGTTGTCCAGCAGGTCCTGCGTGAACAGCGACATCTCCGACTGGACCGCGGTCAGGGGGTGGACGGCGTGGGCCCGGCGGATGGTCTCCGAGGAGACCTCGGACAGCCCGATGCAGCGGACCTTGCCCGCGGTGACCAGCTCGGCCATCGCGCCGATGGTGTCCTCGACGGGTGTGCCGGGATCGACCCGGTGCATGTAGTAGAGGTCGATCACATCGGTGCCCAGGTGGCGCAGCGAACGCTCCACGGCCCGGCGGATGTGCTCCGGCCGCCCGTCCAGCGGGCCGGGCGTGCCGTCGTCGGCGAAGTCGAGGCCGAACTTCGTCGCCAGGATGATCTCGTCCCGGCGGTGCCCCAGCGCGCGGGCGATCAGCTTCTCGTTCTCGAAGGGGCCGTAGGACTCGGCCGTGTCGATGAACGTCACGCCCAGGTCCACCGCGCGGTTGAGCGTGATCACGGATTCCCGCTCGTCGCCCGCCCCGTAGTCCACGCTCATCCCCATCGCACCCAGGCCCTGCACCGGTACGCGCAGTCCCTGACCGCCGAGGTCCACCGTCCGCATCGAGAATCCCTCTTCCAGTCGTGTCGATCCGCCGCCGCGGTGCGCCGCGGCGCACGGGCGGTCGTCCCCCGCAACCATGACCGGCCGGCCCCCGTGTCCGTGACACCGGTGCGGACTCGGGCTGCGGCGCCTGGCGGGAGCGGGCGGCTAGGTGTTCCGGATGGCCTCCACCAGGCCCGCGACGAGGGCGGCCCGGTCGGCCATGGTGTCGACGACCACGTACTCGTGGTCGGCGTGCGCCCCGCCCCCGACGGCTCCGAGGCCGTCGAGGGTCGGCACGCCCAGCGCGGCGGTGAAGTTGCCGTCGCTGCCGCCGCCCACCGCCCTGCCCTCGATGCCGGGGCGCAACCGCCGCGCCAGGGCGAAGAGTCCGGCGGAGGCCGACTCCGGCATCGGGGGCCGCCGGACGCCGCCGCGGACCGAGATGCCCGCTCCCTCGACGTGCGGGGTCAGGGCGGCGAACCCGGCTTCGACGCGGTCCTTCTCCTCGGCCGTCGCGACCCGTACGTCGGCGACGACGGTCGCGCGGGCGGGCACCACGTTGTCGACGGTGCCCGCCGACGCCACCGTCGGGGTGACGGTCGTACCGGCCTCGGGCCGGCCGAGCGCCGCGACGGCCAGTACCTGGTGCGCGGCCTCGACGAGCGCGTTGACCCCGGCCTCGGGCTCCAGTCCGGCGTGCGAGGCCCGGCCCGTGACGGTGACCTCGAACGTGCCGCACCCCTTGCGGCCCGTCTTCAGCGCCCCGCCCTCGGCGGCGCCCTCGAAGACGAGTACGGCACCGCAGGCGAGGGCCCGCTCCTCGATGAGGGCCCGCGAATGCGGGGAGCCGACCTCCTCGTCGGACGTCACGAGGATCTCGACGCCCGACCGGTCCTCCAGCAGAGCGACGCCGTGGACGGCCTGGACGAGACCGCCCAGCATGTCGAAGACGCCGGGGCCGGTGACACGGCCGCCGGCGACGGTGAACGGGCGCCGGGCGAGGGTGCCGAGCGGGAACACGGTGTCGTGGTGCCCCAGGATCAGCACCCGCGGGTCGCCCCCGCCCGACCAGCGAACATGCGGCCCGCCCGGGCTCTCCACGCAGACGGCCTGACCGCCGAGACGCCTTTCGAGGACACCGGCGGCGGCCTTGGCGGACGCCGTCAGAGCGTCGACGTCACGGGACGGGGACTCGACCTCGACGAGCGTCCTGAGGTCCTCGATCATCGCGTCGACACTCACCGGGCCGGTCATGTGCATCGTCATGCCGCCAGGCTACTGAGCGGGCGGCCGCGCGCGCCCGGACTCAGCCACCGGCCTCGCGGGCCGCGCGCTCGACCCGGCCGCGGTACTCCTCCCACCATGCGCCGTCGCCCGGCGGGATGCTGTCGTTGCCCTGCAGGAAGCCGGTGCTGCCGTCGATGAGCTCGCGGAGGATGTCGGCGTGGCCGGCGTGCCTCTGGGTGTCCGCGATCACGCGCACCAGCACATGGTTCAGGGTCACCGCCCGCCGGTCCTCCGGCCACCAGGGGACGTTGCCGACCGCGTCCAGCGGCAGCGCCTCGATCGTGGCGTTCGCGTGCTCCCAGGCACGGCGGTACAGCCCGGTGATCTCCTCGCGCGACTCGTCCGCGGTGGCCCACATGTCGGCGTTGGCCTCCGCGTCCTCCCGGTACCAGGAGGGCCGCGCGTCCCCGAAGAACGGCCGCCCGAAGGTGTCGCCCAGGTAGCCCAGCTCCACACCGGCGACATGCTTGACCAGCCCCAGGAGATTGGTCCCCGTGGGCGTCAGGGGGCGGCGGACGTCGTACTCGGAGAGCCCCTCCATCTTCCACAGCAGGGTCTCCCGCGCGTCCTGCAGGTACCGGAGGAGATCCGCCTTGGGATTCGGTTCGATCATGCAGGGCAGTCTCCCACCCGCCACCGACAGCGGCCCCGCGCACGGGCGGTCGCGGGCGCGCGGGCCGGCCGGGGCGAGGGCACGGGTCGGTCTGCCTTTCACCCGCCGCTCCCCGGGAGTTCGCGTGGACGATCTTCGGCCGGGTCAGGGTCGAACCCTGCCCTGTCACCGGATCGACCGAGGGAACCCATGCGCGCACGGACCAAGATCGCTTCAGCCGCGGCAGCCTGCCTGGCGGCGGCGGCACTCATGGCGGCCACCGGCCTCGGATCCGCCGAGGCCTCGACCCCGGCGGTCGCGAAGGCGGCCGTCGCGGCCCCCGCGGAGTACACGGCCGAACTCCGCCACACCTTCGCCGCCTTCGACGCGCGGCAGGGTGTCGCCGTCGACCGGAAGTACTTCTACGCCGTCAACAACCAGACCATCACCAAGCACGACAAGGAGACCGGCGAACCGCTCCTGCAGTTCGTCGGCGACCCAGACGGCCCGATCATCCACATGGACAGCGCCACCGTGGTCGGTGACAAGCTGTACGCGGCCACCTCGAACTACAACATCACGCCCGAGAAGAGCTCCGTCGAGGTGTTCGACACCCGGACGATGAAGCACATCGACACCTTCAGCTTCGGCATCGACCGCGGCTCGCTGACCTGGCTGGACCGGCACGACGGGGCGTGGTGGGCGGCCTTCGCCAACTACGACAAGCCCCCGGCGGGCTCGACGGAGCCGTACGGCGGTACCGACAACACCCAGATCGTCAAACTCGACGACCGGTTCCGGGTCGTGGAGGCCTGGACGCTGCCGCAGGAACTCCTCGACAGGGTCCGGCCGATGAGCAACTCCGGCGGTTCGTGGGGCCCCGACGGCCGGCTGTGGATCACCGGCCACGACTACGACGAGGCGTACGTGATGGACGTCCCGTCCGAGGCCTCGGACCTGCGCTGGGTGGCGACCGTCAAGCTGCCCGACGTCGAGGGCCAGGCCATCGCCTGGGACCGCTCCGGCAGGACCCCCGAGCTGTGGACCATCAAGCGCTCCACCGAGCAGGTGCTGGTCTTCAAGGCCCCCTACGCCTCGATCGAGGACCCGGACACCCGCCAGTGGAAGGTCGTCGGCCCGGGCCACTTCGTGGAGTGACCCTCCGCGCGTCCGCCGGGCGCCGTGGAGTACCCACGCCGCCCGGCGGACGCCTCCGCATGGCCGGACATGCGCGTGCCCGACCTTGCTTGCGGCTGACAGGGTCACCTGCGAGAGTCACGCCGTGGCCGTAGTCGTCGGGGACAGGAGCAGGTTCGCCGCCGAGGTCGGCGAGTGGGACCACGGGCTGCGCCGAGTGGACCTGTGGGCTGCCGGGCAGTGGCTTACCTGCGACGACAACATGGCTTTCGTCAAGCAGTTCCGGCTCGCCGTACTGGACACGGCCATGTGGCTGCGCTCCGGTCAGGTCTCTCCGCCGCCGTTCGACGGCCAGTCGCCGGCAGCCGCACACCGGCACCTCATGCTCCACGCCGGGGATGACGACGAGACCGAAGCCGAATACGAGCTGCGCAGCCGGTTCTCGACACTGCACTGGGGCCCCACGACGGACAACGTGACGGCCCACCTCTTCCGCGACGGGGACCGCTTGGCGATCACGCTGCAGTTCCGGCGAGAGGATCACCTGCGCAGGCATCCCGAGCACGCGGGCGAGATCTTCGTGGCCGAGATCGCGGCTGCGGAGTTGGTCGGGGTCCTTGAGGACCTTGTGGCCGTCCTCGACGGTCGACAGAACCAACCGCCCGCCACCAGCTGACGAGCCGTCGCCGCAGCGCACGCTGCCGGCGAAGTGATCGTGCCGCGGACCCCGGAGGTGCCGGCGGCGCCCGGATCGGCCCTGCCGGCCTCCCATCCATTTCCTGCGCACACAGGCATAGCGGGGGGCCGGTGCGGACGTCATCAAGAGCAGCGAGCCCGCTCAGGAAGATCTCAGAGCAACTAGAGAAGGTGGCGATGGATGCCGAGGCCCAGGAAAACTTCAGGGACTTCGTGGAAAGCAGATCGTCCGCGCTGCTGAAGACCGCAGTCCTGCTCAGCGGCGGCGACCGGCACGCGGGCGAAGACCTCCTGCAAAACGCGCTGATCAAGGCCGCGGGACGCTGGCACCGCATCGAGGAGCCCGAAGCATACGTCCGTCAGATCCTCTACCGCCAGCAGGTGAGCCGCTGGCGGCTGAAGTGGCCGCGACGCGAACTGAGCGTGCCCGAGCCGCTGGAAAACCCCGCGCGCCACGGCACCGACGACGGACCCGGCGCGGCCGACCTGCGCATCGTCATGCGCGCAGCCCTCGCCCGACTCACCGCCCGTCAGCGCACCGTCCTGGTCCTGCGCTACTTCGAAGACCTCCCCGAGGCCGACGTCGCCCGGATACTGGGCTGCTCGGTCGGCACAGTGCGCTCCACCACACACCGCTCCCTGGCCCGGCTACGAGAACTGGCCCCCGAACTGGCCGCACTCGGCCCCGCGGACGCCGAGCACCAGCCGTCCCGTGACTACTCGACTGTGGAGGTGCGTCCGTGAACGTCGACGAACTGGTGCGCGACTCCCTGCGCGAGCAGGCCGCCGAACAGCCGGCACTGGGGCCCGGCTTCGCCGATCGGGTACTGACGGTCCGACGCCGCCGCCGGACCCGGGCACTGGCGTCCGCCGCCACGGCCACCGCCGCCGTGGTCGCCATCGCGGTGGCCGTCCCGCTCCTGAACATCGGCAACGACGACGCACGCCTCGCGAGCAGAACAAACCGGAACGGCATCCTCGCCCATCCGGACCAGACGCCGCCGCGCGACATGATCGCCGCGGGAGATCTCGCACTTGGCGCCTACTACACCTGGGAGACCGACGCCCATGGTGCCGCCGTCCGCGCCTACCGGATCCTCGACCCGAAGACCGGCACCTACGTGAAGACGAGCAAGTGGTCCGTCGTCGACATCGCTCCCGGCCTGCGGACCGCCGCCGTCCTGGAAAGAAACCTGCCCGCCAAACGGATCGGCCTGCTCGACCTGCGCACCGGCGAGGTCGAGCGCTGGATCCCGGTCGACCGCGGCGTCGCCAGCGTCGAGTTCTCCCCCGACGGCAGCAAACTCCTCGCGACGACGTACGGCAAGAATCCGCAACTGCGGGTCAAGTCGCGCTCCGACACCGACGGCGACGGCGAAGGGGACTGGGAGTCACCGCCGGGCAAGCCGAGCAGCCGGACCGGCTTCTACATCCTGGACGTGGCCTCCGGGAAGGGATCCTGGAGCGAGGTCACCGACGTCGGCAGGGGCGGCGGGCCCGAGGACTGCGTCTTCAACCACGACGGAAGGCTGGTCTACTGCGGGACCACCTCAAGTCCTTTCCGGCAGTACTACGACTTCGCCGGTGATGAGGTCGCCGCGCCCGCGAACGAGGTTCAAGCGGAGCGGTACCGCGGCGTGGGGCTGTCCCCGGACGGCAAGCTCTTCGGGGGCCTCTCAGGGGGCACCATGTCGAAAAGCTACACGAAGACGCACACCGAGCTTCTCGACGCCTACACCGGCAAGAAGGTCACCACGGTGCCCGGGAGACAACTTCTCGCCTGGGTCGACAACAAGCGTCTGATCGCCCTGGACCTCACACCGGGCCCGGGCTCGGACGGTTCCGTCAGCCGGCTCGTGCTCGTCACGATCGGCAGCGACAAGGTCGTACCGCTCAGCGGTATCACCAAGGGATTCGACGGTGCGGCCGGGTACTGGACGCCGGTCTTCGCCGAACGCTGATCGGCAGCCCGTCGGCCCCTCCCGGCCGGCGGGCCCCCGGTGTACGAACCGGGCCCACGGGCAGCCCTGGCAGTACCTTCGGCGCGACCGCACCGGAAGTACGCACCGCAGACGTTCAAGCGTTTCGCGCTGCGGGACCGCTCTCGATCCGCTGAAACGCGTTGTAGTCTGCGATACGGCCCGGGACAGGTCGTTTTGCGGCTGGGTGAAGCACAGGAGTGACCGCCCGCTCACCGTGAGCAGGAGTTCCATGTCCGACCGCAGTACGACCCGCCCCGCGACGGGCCCGCTCACGTACGGCCCCGCCGGCGCGACGCGACCCGCGGAGGAGCGCTGGTCGGCGGAGGGCACAGGTCTGCGCCCCTTCTCCTGCACCGTCGTCATCGGACACGGGGACGCAGACTGGCGCGCCGCGGCTGACGCCGTTCTGCACTGGGGTGTCAAGCGGCGAAGCGGCTTCGCCGTCATGGCCTGTGGCAGTGCCGGGGAGCAGGTCGCCGCGGGAGCCGAATACAGGATCACGGCAGGATTCGGCCCATTCGCGGTCCGGGAACCGGTGCGGGTGGTGGCCGTGGTCGACAGGCCCGACCGTTGCGGCTTTGCCTACGGGACCCTGCCCGGGCATCCCGTCTGCGGCGAGGAGGCTTTCGTCGTCCACCGCTCTGCGGACGGCACGGTCGCGCTGACGATCCGCTCCCTGACCCGTGCCGCTCCACACGGTCCGTGGCGCATCCTGTTCCCGGCACTGCTCTTGGCTCAGCGATTCTTCCGGCGCCGTTATCGGCGTGCTCTGATGGCGCCACTGTGAATCCCGGTGATCGACCGGGCGTCTCGGGAGGCCCCTACCCATGCGGGTCGCCCGGCGGCCGGTGCACCGAAGTCTCGGCTCCCGGGGAATCCGGTCCCCGACGTCGCCGGGCGTTGTCGCAAGCACCTCGTACCGAGGTTGTGGAACGTGGTCCAGCGCAAGCCCGTCAGCTCACCGCACGCGGGTACCGGCGCGGAAGACCGCCCGTACGTCGAGGACGGCCGACGGGTCGTGCGCGAGGTCACCGTCGACGACGAGAAGGTCGGCGTCGGCGCCGGCGGAGATGCGGCCCTTGCGGCCCTCCACGCGGCACAGGCGGGCCGCCGAGCTGGTCATGGACCTGAGCGCATCCAGCGGGGCGACGCCCAGTCCGGCGAGGTTGGCCACGCCGTGCGGGAGGACGTTGTGGGGCTTCGCGGGCCCGATACCGGCGTCCGATCCGATGACGACGTTGGCGCCGTGCTTGTGCAGGTTGCCGTAGGCGTCCATGACGGCGCTGAGGTAGTCGGCCTGACGCTTGGGCAGCCGCTCGACTTCTTCGGGGTCCAGCCCCAGCGTCACGCTGACGAAGGTTCCCTTCGCCACGATGGCGTCGATGAGGTCGGGGTCGGCGGCGATGCCGTCCGCGGTGAGGAAGGAGACGTGCTCCACGCTGTCGACGCCCGCCTCGACGGCGTCGCGGATGGCCTGCATGCCGTGGGCATGGGCGGCCACCGGCAGGCCGAGGCGGTGTGCTTCGTCCACGACGGCACGCAAATCGTCCAGGCTGTACTGGGACGCGTGCGGCGGCACCGAACCGGGCGTCATGTGGCCTCCGCTGGCCATGATCTTGACGACCCCGCAGCCGCGGGCGTGGCGCTCGCGTACGGCGGCGCGAAGCGCTTCAGTGCCCTCCACCTCGCCGCCGAAGAAGTGGCAGTGGCCGCCCGGTGTGGTCAGCGGAGGACCGGCGGCCAGGATCTCCGGGCCCAGTTCCGGGTGCACGGACATCTCCTCCACGAGGTCCAGCAGGAGGTAGCCGCGGTCGCCGAGGTCGCGCACGGTGGTGATGCCGGCCTGCAGGGCGGAGCGGGCCGCGGTCCGCATCTGCGTCAGCAGGTCGCTGTCCGACGTGGAGACCAGGGACGTGACGGGGTCCGTGCCGGCGTCGAAGGCGAGGTGGACGTGTGTGTCGATCAGGCCCGGCAGCAGGCAGGCCGAGACGCCGAAGTCGATGACCTCGCTGCCGTCGGCGGGCAGCCCGCCGGTTCGGTCCACGCGCACGATCCGGTCCCCCGAGACGTACACAGTGGCCGGACCCGACAGGGTGTATCCGTCAAACATCGATCCGGCGTGCAGGGCAAAGGAACGCAACGGTATTTCTCCGATCGGAAAACTTGGGGTGACTCTGTTGTTCGGCGCGTCCGGAGCGGCGCGGGGCTCCGGCCGCGCAGGCGTGACCGACCCGCCGAAATGCACGGAGGCCCACTTCGAAGGTCCGTCCGCGGGCCCGCCGGCGTATTCGACTCCGGCCGGGAGGACGAGGCAGCCGGCACGAGATCCCCGCCCACGGCCGAGCGGCGACCGACGCGGCCCGGGCTCGGGGAGGCGGCCCCCATTCGGCGGTCTGGGGGCCGCTGATGTGTCAGGTGGTGCTTCTCCACCCGGGGATTACGGCTGTAACGCGCTCCGCAGATGGTGGCGGGCGGGATGACGCGGTCCGCGAGGACCGCCCTCCGCGAGGCGGCTCACGCCGCCTCGGTGGCAGTCGACACGGTAGTGACGCCCGCCCCGATGCCGCCGACACGGGTGACCATGTCCGCTGCCATGCCGAGCAGTCGTCGCATGCCGGTTCCTTGTATGCGTCGGTCATCGACTTCGGGGTGAGGTCGTCGACCCTCGTGAGGTCTGCGCCCCGTCAAGGAGACGAGGTCGCCCCCACGGATGTGACGACGCGCGGCGTGTGTGCGACGGCGTCAGCCGAAGAACTTCTCCAGCTCGGCGGCGAGCGCGGCCGGCTGCTCTTCCGCGATGTAGTGACCGCTGTCGGCGATGGTGCCAAACCGGATGTCGTCGGCCTTGCCTTCCATCATCGCCTGCACGACGGCGACGTACTGTCCGCCGAGGCCCAGAACGGGCATGGTCAGCGGCGGGTAGGAATTGTTGTCGGCCAGGTCCTGGTGGAACGTCCGGTACACGCCGAAGGCCGCGGCGACCGCCTCGGGTGCGTCGTAGGCCGCGGTGTACAGGGCCCGGCTCTCCTCGCTGATCCGCTCCGGGTGCAGCGCCAGGTGCTCGGCCGACCAGTCGATGATGTGCCGGAACCGTCCCGCCAGCAGCTTGACGGGCAGGCCGTCGACCTGGCTCAGGGGATACCACCAGGGGTTCGGCTGATCAGGCTGCGGAAAGGAGCTGATGAAGTCGATGAATATCTGGGAGAAGGGTCCTCCCTCCCAGATGGCGAGCTTCTTCGTGGCCTGGGGGTGGTTCGCGGCGAAGCTGTAGGCGACCATCGCCCCGATGTCCCCACCGGCGATGTTGACCTGCTCGTAGCCCAAGCCGCGGATCAGTTCGTAGACGTCCTTGGCCATGTTCCTCTTGTCGTAGCCGCCGGCGGGCTTGTCCGACGCGCCTTGGCCGCGGTAGTCCACGGCGATGACGCGGAAGCGCTGCGCCAGCCGGGGGAGGATCTCGCGCAGAGCGTGTACGGTGCGCGGCCATCCGTCCATGAGGACGAGCGGTTCGCCCTCTCCTCCGGTGACGTAGTGCAGCCGGGTGCCGTTCACCTCGGCATAGCCGTGTTCGAAGCCTTCGATCATGCTTGGTTCTCCTGTGTGCGATGCGGTCACGTGCGCGGGATTCGGGCCGTGACCGGGTGTGCGCCGGCCCTGCCGGCGGATGCCCCGCGGCCGACGACCGCCTGGCGCCGCCGTGACGCGGATCGGACCGTGGGGTGGTGGGGAGTTCAGGACGGTTCGGGAAGAATGATCGACTTCGCCAGCCCGGCCATGATGTCGAACCGCGCGATCTGGTCGTCGTCGATGACCGATGGAGGTGCCTCGCCGGGCCTGGCCGGGAGGGCGTGATCGACGAAGATCTGCTCCAGGCCCGGAGGCGTGAAGATGAAGATCATCTTTGCCGCGTGGCTGGCCTTGTTCTTGAAGCGGTGGCGGACTCCCCGCGGGATGTGGACGAAATCGCCGGCGACCGCGGTGAAGAGGTGGTCGCCGTCGAGGAATTCCAGTTCCCCGTCGAGGATGTAGAACGTCTCTTCCTGCTCGGGGTGCGCGTGGGGAACGGGTCCGCCGCCGGCCGGAACAGTGGCCTCGATGAAGCCCATTCCGCCATTGGTCTGCGCCCCGGTGGCCTTGATCGTGTAGACATCGCCCGCGGCCCACACCGTCGGGCCCTTGCCTGACGGTACGTAGATCGCGCCGCGTCTGTTCCAGTGCGGGTCGTGTGAGTCGAGCTCGGCCAAGGAAAAAGTCATCGGTTCCTCGAAATCTGGCCTGGATTGGCATGGAAGAAAGGCGTCACAGCAGTCCCCTCGGGCCCGCGACACATCGCGAAACCGGCCACCCCATCGGCTGGGTTGGTTCGTCAGGCTCCTCGACCGGGCGTAGCGGCCGATCCGCGAGCAACTTGTACGGAGTGGATGGCCCCGGACATGACCGCGGGGGCCGCATCAGGCCGCGGATCAACGGTGATTCGGGTTCCCGTCACGACGAATCTCGGGCCGTGTTCCATCCCATGAAGCAGGTATGACCCCGTAACTCATCGCGAAGTCGCACATGAGTCCGGCAACGACCCAACCGAACCTCGTCATTGCCTTACGGAGTTTTACCGACCCTGTTGGCCGTAGTGAGTTTGACGTCGTATCGTGCGTGGCGCCTGCAGCGCGCGCAACGGTACCCACGATGGTTGAACCCTTCCTGCGATCGTTACGGGTGACTCGGTGCGCTGACTTGCGACTTGGCCACCCCTTTGTGCATATGGTCGGCAGTCGCGCAGAGACAGGCGGGGCGGCGCGATGCACCCTCGCCCTGCTGCCGCTTCCTCAAGTGGACGAGACAGCTCTCGCCAATGTGACGGGCTTGGCTGGGGAGTTAATGAAGGACAGCGCTTGGGTGCCATCGAAGGCCGATAGTCGGCGCCGGACTTCGGGGCATTCGAGGCATTCGAGGCTGAAGACGCAGGGCTGGGCTCCGTGAAAGCCGGTATGGCGGCGGCGCCGAACTCCGAGGCACACGCAGCAACGTGGCCGTCGCACAGGTCCTCCCCTGCGGTGCTGCTGCCGCCGCTCCAGATCGACTGCGCAGTGCCCACGCACGACCTGGGGGCTGGACGTCCAGATGCAGAACGGGGTGGCGGCGCCGCACGGCGTACGGCTGATGGCCGAGCGAGGGCAGCGGCTTCGCCGCCACCGCGCAGAGGTCACCCAAGGGGTCACGGCGACGCGACCGCGAGGTACGCGACATCGCGGCGGGTGCCGAGGACTGTCAGCCCCGATACCCGCCGATTCCTGCGAAGACACTCAGGAACGTGCGTTCCTGGGGCGACCCGCCCGGGGTGTCACACGTGCGCGAGCTTGTCCGGGTTGAGAATCCTGCGGTAGGCGGTGATCAGGCCGTCCTTGATCTCCATCGTGTCCACGGAGACGGGCCGCCCTTCCAGGCGCAGCAGGAGCGCCGGCTCACCCCCGACCTCGATGACCTCAATGCTGTCCGTGCGCAACAGGCGTCCCGCCCGCACCAACACCATGGCGATGCGCTCGCCGCCCCGGATGAACTTGCGCGCCGCAGCGACCCTGCCGCCACCGTCTGTGACGTACACGGCGTCGGGGTGGAGGAGACGTACCAGGCCGGCCATGTCCCCCGCTTCGTAGGCGTTGCGGAAGGCGATGAGCAGGCGCTCACGCTCCGCCGGGGAGGCGTGTACGGTGCACTGCCTGGCCGCGGCCACCTTGCGCCGTGCCCGCGAGGCGAGTTGCCGGGCGGCCGCAACGGAGGTGCCGAGCACGTCGGCGATGTGGCTGAACTCGAGACCGAACACGTCATGAAGGATGAAGGCCACACGTTCGGGCGGCTTCAGTTCCTCCATCACCAGGAGCATCGCGGATCCGACGGATTCGTCGACCAGCACCGGCTCAGAAGCGTCCGGCCCCGTCAGCAGAGGCGCCGGCAACCACGGCCCGACGTACGTCTCCCTTCGGGCGCGGGCGGACTTCAGGATGTCGTACGACCGTCGCGCCGCCACCGTGACCAGCCAGGCCCGGAGGTCACGGACGTCGCGCAGGTCGGCTGTGGCTGCTCGCAGCCACACGTCCTGGACCACGTCCTCGGCATCGGCCACGCTGCCGAGCAAGCGGTACGCCGCCCCGAAGACGGCGGGCCGGAGGGTCTCCCACTCGTCATCGAGCACCCCCGGCGGCCCGGGTGCACGTGTCACGTCCATTGACGTGGCCTCCTTCGCCTCCCGATGCTCAGGCGAGCACACTGCACCGGGAGCACAGATCGACATGTGCCGCCGCGGCGGAAGCGTGCGCTTCCGCCTCCGCCTGACCGCCGAGCGGGATGTGACCAGCGATTTTGCCGAGCCACTGAAATACGAGCATATACTCTCTACCGGCGAGGCCGTCGACAGGCCCCACCACGGCGGACACGCAGGGGCGCCACACCGCTTCCGGCGCGGGGTCGCGTGGCTGGCGGCCGCCGCCTTCCCGCCGGCCGACGGGCTGCGCCGGCACGCGGCGAACTGGAGGCGACGGGGCACCCCGGGTCCGCACGCTCAGTGCTGCAAATCCCGACCGCAACCGCGAGTCCACCCGCGCCCCCACGCCCAGCCTGGAAGTGGGCGCCCTGCCCTTACGCCGGGGCTACGACGACCAGCCGGAGATCCGCCCCGGCGCCCTGTACGGATGGGTAAGGAGTGCCGACCTCCCGACCTCGTTCCCGAAGATCTCCGACCGCCCTCTCAAACGGGGGCTCTGCGGCGTGGGAACGCCTTCGATTACCGCAGCTTTCTGTACCGCTCCAAGCCTGTTTCCACTCCCCGGTCGCCGGCCTGGAAGTACTCCAGTACCTCGCGGTGCATCTCCGCAGTGCCGATCGGACCGTCGCCGCCCATGGGCTCGCCGAGATCGGTGACCAGCTGGTTGTCCTCGATGGGCTCCTCCAGGTAGCACCCGATCGCCTCCCAGCACCTGTCGGAACCGGTCGGGCGTCCTCGACGGTCGGCAGAACCAACCGCCCGTCACCGGCTGACGAGACGTCGTCACAGCACACGCGTCCATTTCCTGCGCGCACACAGGCATAGCGGGGGGCCGGTGCGGACGTCATCAAGGACAGCGAGCCAGCCGGGGAAGATCCCGGAACGAACAGAGAAGGTGGCGATGGATGCCGAGGCCCAGGAAAACTTCAGGGACTTCGTGGAAAGCAGATCGTCCGCGCTGCTGAAGACCGCCGTCCTGCTCAGCGGCGGCGACCGGCACGCGGGCGAGGACCTCCTGCAGAACGCACTGATCAAAGCCGCGGGACGCTGGCACCGCATCGAAGAGCCCGAAGCCTACGTACGGCAGATCCTCTACCGCCAGCAAGTCAGCCGCTGGCGCCTGAAATGGCCACGGCGCGAACTGAGCGTCCCCGAACCACGGGAAAACCCCACGCGCCACACCACCGACGACGAACCCGGCGCAGCCGACCTGCGCATCGTCATACGCGCAGCCCTCGCCCGACTCACCGCCCGCCAACGCACCGTCCTGGTCCTGCGCTACTTCGAAGACCTCCCCGAAGCCGACGTCGCCCACCTGCTCGGCTGCTCCATCGGCACGGTGCGCTCCACCACACACCGCTCCCTGGCCCGGCTACGAGAACTGGCCCCCGAACTGGCCGCACTCGGCCCCGCGGACGCCGAACAGCAGCCGTCCCACGACTACTCGCCCGTGGAGGTGCGTCCGTGAACATCGACCAACTGGTACGCGACTCCCTGCGCGAACAAGCCGCCGAACAACCCACACCCGCGCCGGGCCTCGCCGACCGCGTACTGACAGTCCGACGACGCCGCCGAACCCGCGCACTCGCGGCCGCCGCCGCAGCCACCGCCGCCATGGTCACCATCGCGATGGCCGTCCCACTCATGAACACCGGCAAAGACGACACGCGCCTCGCGCACGTCTCCGCCCACCCCGAGCAGACGCCGCCGCGCGACATGATCGCCGCGGGAGACCTCGCACTGGCCGCCTACTACACCTGGGAGACAGACGCCCATGGTGCCCCCGTTCGCGCCTACCGGATCCTCGACCCGAAGACCGGCACCTACGTGAAGACGAGCAAGTGGTCCCGTGTCGCCGTCGCTCCCGGCCTGCGGACCGCCGCCGTCCTGGAAAGGAACCTGCCCGCCAGGCGGATCGGCCTGCTCGACCTGCGCACCGGCGAGGTCGAGCGCTGGATCCCGGTCGACCGCGGCGTCGCGAGCGTCGAGTTCTCCCCCGACGGCAGCAAGCTCGTCGCGACGACGTACGGCAGGAACCCCGACCTGAGGTACAAGAAGGCGAAGTACGACTACGACGGCGACGGCGAAAAGGACTGGACGTTGGGACTCGACGCCCCCGGCCAGTCGAGCCGGACCGGCTTCTACATCCTGGACGTGGCCTCCGGGGAGGGATCCTGGAGTGAGGTCGCCGGCGCCGACCAACTCGGCGTCCGCCAGGACTTCGCCTTCAACCACGACGGCAAGCTGGTCCAATCCGGACTCTTTTCGGCTCCCTACAGGCAGTACTACGACTTCGCGGGCCAGCAGGTCGCCGTGCCCGCGAACGAGGCGTACGCGTCCTGGCGCAACGAGTCGGGGCTCTCCCCGGACGGCAAGTTCGCCGGGGGCGGTTTCCTGCGGGGCACCCGCCCCGTCGGCCAGTCCCGCTCCAAGCTCCTCGACCCCTACACCGGCAAGCAGGTCACCACGGTGCGCGGGGCGGAGTTGCTCGCCTGGGTCGACAACAAGCACTTGATCGCCTGGGACTTCACACCGGACGTGAAGTCGCCCTCCCTCCGGCTCGTGCTCGTCACGATCGGCAGCGACGAGGTCGCACCGCTCAGCGGCATCACCAAGGGGCTCGACGGCGCGGCCGGGCACTGGACGCCGATCTTCGCCGAACGCTGATCGGCGGCCCGCCGGCCGCACCGCCAGCGGCAGCCCGTCGGCCCCTCGCGGCCGGCGGGCCCAGCCGTGCGAGCGTCCCTGTGGCAGCAGGCCAACCCTCGCCGTACCCGACCGGCGTTGGCCACACGAGGATGCAAGGGCTCAGAGCTCAGAGCTCAGAGCTCAGAGCTCAGGCAACCGTATGGTCATCCCGTACAGCCGGGTGGTCTGCATGTCGCTCTGGTTGTCGTCAGTGACCATGAGGACCTTCAGACGACCGTCCGGGGTGGTCCCGGTGATCGTCATTCCCTCGATGTTGCCGAGCAGGGGGTTGGCCTGCGACTGCTTGTTCGTGGCTCCGAGTGGCGGGCAGTTGACCATGTCGACCAGCAGGGTCTTGTCCATCAGGGCAACATCGTCCTGGCCGGACAGGTTCTCGACGTGGGTGACGTCGTCCGCTTCGCGCGGGTCGGCGAGATAGACCCGGATGATATTGCCGACGCTCTTGTCGAAACCTCGCTCCAGAACGAGGAGCCTGCCGTCACCGGACGCGCAGATGTCCGACAGCAACAGGCCCCCGTCGCGCTCGTAGCCCCACTGCACGCCGATCCGGAACTCGTCGCCGGTCGTCTCGCGTTCCCACGCCTGGAAACGCACGTAGCTGCTCTCGTCACCCCTCAGCGCGCCCTCCATCGACGCCACCAGGGTGAGACCGCCGGGCTGCATGGCGAGGCCCTCGAAGGTCTCGTTGACCACGGCCCGGCCTGCGGGCGCGATGAGGAGGCTGTCCGGCACCGGCAGCCTGTCGATGAACTTTCCCTCCGGGGTGTAGCGACGAACGGCCGGTTCCTCGGAGGCGATCAGGAGCGTGCCGTCCTCATCGAAGACCAAGGCCTCGAAGTCCGTCTCCTTCCCGTTCTCGTCGTACAGCGCCACGACTTCGACGGGCTCGTGGGTGGCGGCGTCCAGGTGGAAGAGCAAGGAGCGGTCCGCGAGGGCGGCTATGCGTCCCTCCGGGCTGACCGCCAGGGCCGACATGTTGCCGACGAACTTCTCCTCGAAAAAGGTCTTGTCGAGGGCATCGGAGAACCAGTCGACAACCGCCCAGGCGGAGCAGGCGTTCGGCTCCGAACCCGCAGAGAATTTGGTCATCGTAAACCCCTTCGCAACTTTCCTCCCGGAGCCCTGACGCACCTTCCGGACGGCTCGGCCGGCCATGGAGCGATCCCGCCACGGCTGGAGTGATCATGGCGTCGGAACCCTACTGGATGGCCTCGTTCACCGGACCGCGTCAACGACAGGCCGACAGGCCGGTGACGATGCCAACCCGCATGCTTTCGCGTGCTCGCGACTGGCGCCGCAGTCATGATGGCCCTCTCTGTCGGGCGCTTGACCGCGACGAAGGAGCCAGTAAGCGAGCGTCGACCGGACGCTCCCGCCACACCCAACTGGCCGCCCGCTCACTGAGGACTGGAACGAACCACCGGGTGCCCCAACCGAGGTCAGCAGTTCGTCAATCTGCTCCGGCGATGTCTCCGCTACGAACTCGATCAGTGGGGGCGTCATGACCGAGTCCGATTACGGGCTGATCCACGCGTTCGGACCGGTCATGCTGCGAGGGTTACCGATACCAGTCGCCGCCGCTCGTGAGAGAACGGTGCAGATAGTCCTCCAGTTCCCGGGCTGCCCACAGCCTGCTGTCGTCCTCGTGATCCCAGACGAAGATGTCCGGACGGTCAGGCGTCAGCACAAAGGCGAACTGGTCACCTCCGCCGTTGTCGCCGAAGAACAGCAGGGGGTCAAAGGGCATGTACAGGCCCGGGAAAGCATCGGGGGACCAGAACAGCAGGTTCTGTTTCACGATCCGGTCCAGGGACCAGACGACGTCCTTCCCGTAGGCGCCGACTACCCCGTCGGTCTCCAGCAGCAGAGCTGCCAGCTGCGCCGGCAGGCCTCTGCCGAGCCGCTGCTCCGCCTCAGCGAGAGCGGTCCCGTCCACGGGCGGTCGAAATCTGACGTTGGGCAGAGCCCCTGCAGCAGCAGCTTTCCACACGAGCGCAGCCTAATCGGCAGGACCAGCGACCCCGAGCGCAGGCACCCTCTAGAGGCGAAATACGGCGGCCCCCACCAGCAGTTGACCGCCATCGGCCCGATGCGGCCGACTGACGTACCCGGCAGGGCTCAGGTACGACGTAGTCCGGGCCTTCACCCCTTCCAAACTGGTGGCATGCACACGTGCGGCAGCCTCCCCCGGCGGGACCGCCGTCCGGATGAGCCGCCCGCAGGGGAATCGTGTCGGAGGTCTGGTCTAGGTTTGGGGCCGTGCACGACAGCCGTTCCGGCGCCGGGGCGTCCCGCGAGCCTGACCTGCCGCCGTACCAGGTAGTCCTGGCAGAGACTGATTGGGCTTCGCTCGAGACCGCTTTCGGGAACGGTGAGGACCTTCCCACCATTCTGGCGCGGCTGTTGGAGCCCGATCCCAAGGTCCAGGTCACCGCTTTGTCGGAGCTGGGTGAGATGGTCAACCACCAGAGCACCATCTACGAGGCCACCGCCCCCGTGGCCATGTATGTCGCCGGCATCCTCACCCACCCGGCGGCTACGACCCCGCGGCCCTATCGCAACGTCCCCATCCGCGCGGCGCTGTTGAACTGGCTGGCTTCCACGTCCTACGACGCCTCAGACGAGATCGCCGGCCGCATCGAGCAGTGGTTCCCCGGCTTCCTCACCCCCGGCACCACCATGGCGGCCTTCCGGGACCTGCGGCCGGTGCTCTACCGGGCGGTCGCGCCCTTCCTGCAGGACAGCCACGAGGACGTGCGCGAAGCAGCCGTCATCGCCGCGCTCGTCCTCGCCGAGCACCCCGCACTCGCCGAGCACCGTGATCACCTCGCCGTGCACGCGCGCCGCGTCCTGGACACCAGCGGCCACGACCCCAACCGTCGCTTCGCCCGGAGGGTCCTCGAAGCATGGGGTCACGACGTCCCCAGCCCCGAACCCTTCCGGGAGGAGCCCTGGGACCAGGGACCGCACAACGACGGCCGCGGCGATCTCGAACCGCCCTTCTGACCGCTACGCGCGACTGCCGCGGCCCGCGGAGGGCAACCCACGGCGGAACGCGGCATCAGATGTCGCACCCGCGGGAAACGATCAAGGATCGCCTACGATCCAGCCATGAGCGCTCTGGCCGGATATCGGGCGATGTGGTCGAACCTGCGGCGTCGGGACCCCGTTCTGCTGTCCCCTGCCGTGCTGACCGCGGTCATCGGGGTCCTGGCGGTCCTCACCCCCCAGGACGTCCCCTTCACCCGGCTGCTGCCGGCGGCGCCCGCGCTCGCCGCGTCGGTCTGGTCCGTGCGGGCGACACTCACCCTCGGGATGATCTGCCTGCTCCCCGTGATCGGCTACGCCCTCGCCTTCTCCGACATGTCCGCCCTGTACACCGCGGGCGCGATCGGCGCCGTCACTCTGGCCGCGGCCTACGCCAGCCATCTGCGCCTGCAGCGCGAACACACCCTCGCCCAGGTCCGCGCCGTCGCAGACGCGACGCAGGAGGTCCTTCTCAGGCCTGTGCCGCGGCGCGTCGGGAATCTGGAGATCGCCATCTTCTATCTCGCCGCGGCGCCCCAGGCCCGCATCGGCGGCGACTTCTACGCCGCGGCCGACACGCCCCACGGTCTGCGCCTCATCCTCGGGGACGTCCGCGGCAAGGGCCTGCCCGCCGTCGGCGTCTCGGCCGCGCTCCTCGGCTCCTTCCACGAGGCGGCCTACGACGCCCCGGACCTGGCGCACCTCGCGGAGCGCCTGGAGACCACCATCGCCCGGTACACCGCCGCGGTGCCCGCGGAGGACGACTGCGAACGCTTCGCCACCGCCGTCATCGTGGAGATCCCGCCGGGCGCCGACCATGCCCGCGTGCTCAGTTGCGGGCATCTCCGGCCCTGCTGGTGCACGACGGCCGCACCCGGGCCATCGAGCCCGCCGTCCCCTCACCGCCGGTCAACCTGGCGGCACTTCTGGGCTCCGGCTACCACGTGGACCGCGTCCCCCTCGCCGTCGGCGACCTGCTGCTGCTCTACACCGACGGCGTCAGCGAGACCCGCGACCCGGACGGCGCCTTCTTCCCGCTCGCCGACTGGACCCGGCAGGCCGCCACCACGTCACCGGCCGGGTTCCTGGAACTGCTCCACCAGGCCCTCCTCCGGCACGGCGACGGCAGCCTCAACGACGACATCGCCTGCGTCGCCATCCGGAAGACCGCCGCGAAGACCTCCGTAACGACCGCCGCAAAAGCCGCCACGAAGGCACCGTGAGGCCCCGCGCTCCACCCACCGCCGGGTATTTCCTAGTGACTTGATGGGAAAACGTTGACGGCGCTCCGTCAGGCTGCGCAGGATGAGAGACGTGCCCCAGACGCCCATGGACGTTGAGACCGCCGCGCCGTCCGACTCCGCGCCGCAGGCGGAACCGGAGCGGGAACCGACCGGGCCGGGCCGGACGCACTGGCTGCGCGTGGCCCGTGAGACGGCGGACGACCTGGCCACGGACGCGGTCGCCAGGGACCAGGCGGCCAAGCCCCCGTTCGACGAGGTGTCCCGGCTGCGCGAGTCGGGGCTGCTGTCGCTGCTGGTACCCGCCGGGTCCGGCGGAGGGGGCGCGGACTGGGCAACGGCGTACGCCGTCGTCCGGGAGATCGCGGCGGCCGACGCCGCCGTCGCCCAGCTGCTCGGCACCCACTACTTCGTGTCGTGGAGCGCACGCCTCCTCACCGGTCCCTCCGCCGCCGCGGAGCTGGAACGGCGCTCCGCGGCGGAGCAGTGGTGCTGGGGCGGCGGATTCGCGCGGCAGGATCCGCCGCTGATCCTGGCCAGGACCGCGGGCGGCCAGCGGCTGGAGGGGCGGCAGAGCTACGTCACGGGCGTTCTCGTCGCCGACCGCATCGCCGTACGCGCCGTGCGGGCCGGCACCGGCGAACCGCTCGCCGTCGCCGTCGATCCCGCCCGGCACGGGGTCGCGGTCGACGCGCAGGACGACCCGTTCGGCCAGCGCCTCGCGGCTGGAGGCGGCGTGGAGTTCGCCTCCGTGGCCGTCACCGCCGACGACGTGCTCGGTTCGCTGTCCGCCGAAGAGGACGTCCTGTCCCCCATGGCCTCGCTGGCCTCGCCGCTCGGGCGTCTGATGTCGGTGCAGCTGCGGCTCGGCCTGGCCGAGGGCGTGCTCGCCGAGGCCCGCGAGTACAGCAGGGCGGGCCGGCGGCCGTGGCAGCCGGAGTGGCCGGCCGGATCGCCCCAGGACCCCCATGTGCTGGCCGCGTACGGCGAGCTGACCGTCCTCACCCGCTCCGCCTCCGCGCTCGCCGGTCAGGCGCTGGAGGCGTTGCAGGGCGGCCTCGCGCGCGGTGACGACCTCGGCTACGAGGAGTGCGCGGAGATCTCGGCGCTCGCGGCCGTGGCCGAGGTCGCGGCGTCCACGGCCGTACGGGAGAGCACGACGCGCGCCCTGGACGTCATCGGCCCCCGCTCCGCGTCCGCGCGTCTGGGCCTGGACCGCTTCTGGCGCAACGCGCGCGCCCACACCCTGTACGAGCCCGTCGCCCCCCGCCTCCGCGACGTCGGGGACTACTACCTCAACGGCACGCACCCGCCGTTCACGTTGCCGGTGTGACCCGCGGCCCACGCCACCGGCACCCGACGGGATAATGCGCCCATGCGGATCTCAGCCAGGGCGGACTACGCGGTACGCGCCGCGCTGCAGCTCGCCGCGTCCGCGGAGGCGGCGCCGGTGAAGGCCGAGGCCATAGCCGCCGCCCAGGACATCCCGCACAAGTTCCTCGAGGGCATCCTCAACGAGCTGCGCCGTGCCGGTCTCGTCGTCAGCCGGCGGGGCGGCAACGGCGGCTACCGCCTGGCCGGGCCCGCCGCGTCGATCAGCATCGCCGACGTCATCCGGGCCGTCGACGGACCGCTCGTCTCGGTCCGCGGGGTCCGCCCCCCGGACCTGGCGTACACCGGTCCCGCGGAGTCGCTGCTGCCGCTGTGGATCGCGCTGCGGTCCAACGTGCGCGAGATCCTGGAAGGTGTGTCCCTCGCCGACGTCGCGGGGGCCGAACTGCCGCGCGGTGTCCTGGCGCTGACGGAGCCCCCGAGCGCCTGGACGAACCCCTGACCACGCACGGGACGGACGTGTGCGCGCCGTGCGGGACGGCTCGCCGTGGGCCGGGAACGGCGGGCCGCGGCGGCGGGCGACGTATCGTTGTCGATCTCTTCGACGGGAGCCGCCATGAGCACGCCGCAGGACCTGATGATCGTCAGCATGGACGTGGCCTCGAGCCCGCCCGTCGAGCCGGGCGATCTCTCGCTCGCGCTCGCCGGGGCCGAGGTGATCGACCTGCTGGGTGCGCGGGCCGTCACCCTGGACGGTGACCGCCTGGTCCCGGTGGCCGGGCCGGTGACCGGTGACCATCTGCTGGACCAGGCGGCGTCCGCGCTCGCCGACCAGGCGCCGTACGAGTCGGTCGAGGACTGGCTGTGGCGCAGGGGCCGCAACCTCTCCTCGGTCTACCGCGCCGGGCTGCGGGCGACCGGTCTGACCGCCGTGAACAGCCCCCGCTGGCGGCCCTGGGTCACCGGTGAGCCGGTGCTGCTGGACTCCCCCGAGCGCGGGGCGGCGCTCGCCCGCTGGACGTCCGGGGAGCCGGTCCTGTCGGCCCTGGCCGCCGCCGCCGGGATCTCCGGGGAGCGGGGCGAGGGCGCGCCGTCGGCCGGTGAGGTCACGGACGACGCCGTGGCGACCGTGCTTGCGGCGGTCCACGACGCCGTCGAGGAGCTGCAGTCGGTGCGGCAGCGCAAGGACGTCGAGCAGGCGGCCTTCGACAACATCTGGCGGGCCTGAGCGAGCCCGGCGCCGGCGGGCTCGGGTGGGCGGGCCGGGGCCGCGGCGCGGGCGACCGTCCCGTGGTGCACGTCCTGCTCGAAGAGCTGTGCCCGGTGACGATCCGCCGCCGGGGGCGCCCCGGAGTCCTCGGGTGCGGGGTCGTCCTGCCCTTGCCGCGGCCCGCCCGGCGGTCAGGCGGGGGCGGTGTTCCGGTCGTTAAGGGAGTGCGCGATGCTGCCGAGCAGCGGTGGCACGTCGTCGAGGCCGGTGACCGCCTCGATGAAGGCCAGGCGGCCGGAGGTCCGCGCGGCCCGGTCGAGCGCCGCGTCGAGTTCCCGCCCGGTGCGGACGGTGGCGACCAGCGGGTCACGGACACCGAGGGCGGCGGGGACGGCGGGCCAGTCCCAGGCGGCGATGTCGTTGTAGGCGGCGCGGGCGCCGTGGATGACCCGCTCGACGGTGTAGCCCCGGTTGTTGACGAGGACGATCACGGGTGCGAGGCCGTGCCGCCCGAAGGTGCCCAGTTCCTGCACCGTCATCTGGGCCGAGCCGTCGCCGATGAGCAGCACGCCGCGGCGTGAGCGGTCGGCCAGCTGGGCGCCCAGCAGCGCGGGCAGGGTGTAGCCGATCGAACCCCACAGGGGCTGCCCGAGGAAGCGCGTGCCGGCCGGCAGCCGCCGCGTGGCCATGCCGTAGTACGCGGTGCCCTGGTCGGCCGCGACGACGTCACCGGGCCGCACAGCGGCGGCCACGGCGTTCCACAGGCGGTCCTGCGTGAGCGGGCCGTCCTCCGCGGGCGCCCCGGCGGTGGGGAAGGTCCGGTGGGGCGTGGGCGGCGTCTCCCGGTCCGCGACGAGTTCGGCGAGCACGGCCAGCCCCGCGCGCAACGGCACGTCGGGGAAGACCAGGCCGTCGACACTGGCGCTGTGGGGGCCGAGTCCGATGCCGGCCGCGGTGTCGAAGCCGTGGGTGAGTCCGCCGCTGGTGGTGTCGGCGAGGACGACTCCGGCCCTGATCAGCAGGTCCGCGTCGTCCACGAGCGCGCGGACCACGGGGTCGCTGAAGGCTCCCGAGTACACGCCGAGGTGGAGCGGGTTCCCCTCGTCCAGGAGGTCCTTGCCGGAGACGGGCGTGGCGTGCGGCAGGGGCCCGGCGGCCAGCAGGCGGGTGAGTTCGGCGCGTGCCCCGAAGCGGTCGACGAGGAAGTCCGCCAGGACGGTGACCGTTCCGGCCCGCTCCAGCCGTGCCCGCGCGGCCCGGGTGAACGCGGCCAGGCCGGTGCCGTCGCCCGCGGCCGAGGAGCGCGACGGGCGCGCCGGGGCGGCCGGGGCGGCCGGGGCGGTGACGGGGGCCGACCCGACGTCCGAGGGGAGCCGCAGGTAGGCGGGGCGGCTGTCGCGGGCGGCGGTGCCGAGGACCCGGTCGATGGTGTCCGCCGCGGTGCCGGGACGCAGGGTGGCGTGCGCGCAGACGACCTCCGCGTGGGCGCGGGCGAACCGCTCGAAGTCGGCGTCGCCGAAGGTGTGGTGCAGTACGGCTCCGCTGCGTTCGGCGGCCCGCGCGGGACCGACCGCGACGTGGAGCAGCGGGACGTACTCGGCGTAGCTGCCGGCCACCGCGTTGATCGCGCTGAGTTCGCCCACCCCGTACGTCGTCAGCAGCGCCCCGAAGCCGGCGATCCTGGCGTACCCGTCGGCCGCGTACGCGGCCCCCAGTTCGTTGGCGGTGCCCACCCAGGTCATGCGGGGGTGGGCGAGGACGCGGTCGAGGAACGCGAGGTTGTAGTCGCCGGGGACGCCGAAGACGTGGGAGACGCCGAGGTCGGCGAGCCGGTCCAGCAGGTGGTCGGCCACGGTGGCCGGGGGGTCGTCTGTCATCCGTATCGCCTCCGCAGTGCCGGGAATCCCCTTCCAGCGTTTCTCCGCGGGACGTCCGCCGGGCCCACCGAAAGCGAGAATTCCGTCGCCGCCACCCTGTGGAATCCGCAAATCCGCAGGTCACACCCAGTGCGGCAGAACGCGTACCGGACTTATGGTGGGAAACAGCCGATCGTTGCGGAAACGCGTGGAAAAACGAGCCGCGAGAAAGCGGAGAAGGCGGTGAACGGCCATGACGGCTGCCTCCCCGCCCGCCCCGTCCCCGCAGGAGGACTGGCGGGACCTGGCGGCGTTGTGCACGGCGGTCCGTGCGGAGCTGCCCCAGCTGACCGCGGGCATCACCGACCGCATCCGCGAGGAGATCCCGGACTACCACCTCGTACCGCGCTCCGAGCACGAGGCGGGCGTCCTCCAGCAGTGCGAGGGGCTGCTCAGCGGCCTGGTCACCCGCCGGGGCCCGTCCCCCGAGGAGTGCCGGCACGTCAGGGCGCTGGGGCGTGAGCGGGCCCGCGAGGGGCTCCCGCTGCAGTCCCTGATCGCCGCCTTCCACGTCGGCTACCGGGAGATCTGGAACATCCTGCTCTCCCGCGCCGGAGCGGACGACGAGGACGGTCCGGGGCGGCAGCTGGTCCGTCTCGTCGGCACCGTGTGGACCTGGGTGGAGCAGATCACCGGTGCCGCGGCGGAGGCGTACAACGACGCGCTGCGGGCCCAGGACGCCGTCCAACTCGGCCTGACCTACCGCTTCTTCCAGGGCCTGTACGCCCGCTCGCCCGAAGAGCCGGACATGGCACAGCTGGCGCGCGCTCTCGGCTACGCCCCGGCCGGGGCCTTCCGGGCGGTGTGCGCCCCGGCGTGGACCGACGAGCAGCTCACGGAGCTGCGCGGCCGCCTCAACCGCCGTACGGGCACCGCCCGGTGCGCCAACCGGGGCGCCTCCATGGTGGCCGTCGTGCAGGGCATGCCCGCCGGCACGGTGATCGACGCCATGCGCGACCTGGTCCCGCGGCTGCCGATCGGCACCGGTCTCGAGCGCCGGGGCCTGCCCGGCGCGGCCGCCACCATCCTCGACGCCCAGGCGGCGCTCGCGCTGGCCGGGACCGGCGGGCCGGCCGTCCCCTTCGACGGCGCGTGGCTGGCGGCGACGCTGTTCCCGCAGGCCGACAGGCTGGCGCCACTGCTGGAACCTGCCGTCGGGCCCGCCGCGTCGCATCCCGAACTGGCCCTGACCGTACGCGGTTTCGCCGACAACGGCTTCTCCCTCAGCGCGACGGGCCGGGCGCTGCACCTGCACCCCAACACCGTGAAGTACCGCCTCAACCGCTGGCGGGAGCTGACCGGTTGGGATGTGCACACCTGGCCCGGACTGTCCGCGAGCCTGCTGGGACTGGGACTTGCGCAGGCGGGGGCGTTCGGCCCGCACGACCGGGGTTGAGAAAGTGCCAACTCGCTGAGAACGGGGCGGTTCCGGACGATGGGGGCAAAGAATCGGTACCATCCGGCAGCAACATCCGATACACGAGAAAGCGGCTGTCGTGTCCCACAACACAACCATTCAGGACCGGTATGCGACGCGTCTCGCAGAGGACCTGGAGAGCAACGCCAAGGAACAGGAAGCGGTCCGGGAGCAGGTGGCGGAGCTCCAGGCCCGTCTGACCCGGCTCGAGGACGAGCGGGCCTGGCTGACCAGGCTGGAGGGCACCGTGGCGACCGGTGGACCGGACGCCACCGCTCGCGAGGAACCGGCGGAGGAGGAACCGGCGGAGGAGGTGCCGGTCGTGGCAGCGCCTGTCGTGGAGGCGCCGGCCGCCGTCGCGGCCCGCGCGCCTCAGGAGGGCAAGGCCCGGGCCGTGCCACGCCCGCGCGCGCGGAAGCCCGCCGCGGGGGCCAAGTCCCGGAAGGCCGGCAAGAAGGCGGCGCCGGCCGAAGAGAAGGAGAAGCCGACCCTGCGCGGCCTCGTCGCGGACGTCCTCGCCGACGACAACGAACCGCGCATGGTCAGTGAGTTCGTCGACGCGCTGGCCAAGCGGCACCCGGACCGCTCCGCACCGACCGCCCCCGTCGTGCGCAACGCCCTCGAGGCGCTGGTCGCGAAGGGGCTCGCCGAACGGTCCCGCCGCCAGGGCAGTGTCTTCTACACCCCCGTCACGCCGTCGGCCGGCACCGCCGGTGACGGTGCGGGCGCGGCAGCGTCCGAAGCCGGGGAACCGGTCGCGGCGAAGGCCTGACCGGACGCCGTGGCAGGGGCACGCCTCTGCCACGGCGAAGTGGCTGCCGCGTCACGGGCGGCGCGGCCACCCCGGCCGTGCGGGGCGGTCAGGTGGCGACGTTCTTCAGCGCCGCGCCGAGCGCCTTGAGGTCCAGGCCCTCGAGGTGGTCGAGGAAGTGCCGGCGTACCGACGACAGGTTCGTCCGCCACGCCTCCCGCAGCCGGGCGAGGCCGGCGTCGGTGAGGACCGCGTTCCAGCCGCGGGCGTCCTGCGTGCACTTGACGCGCTGGACGAGCCCCTCGTTCTCCAGCCGGTGGACGACACGCGTCATCCCGCTCACCGACAGTTCGCAGGCCCGCGCGAGGTCGCTCATGCGCATCTGCCGCTCGGGCACCTCGGAGAGGTACATCAGGGCCAGGTACTCGATGAGCGGGAGCCGCTGCTCGCGGACCAGGTCAGTGTCCAGGGCGCGGGGCAGGGCGTAGATGACACGGCTCAGCGACCGGACGACCGACTCCTCGTCCGGGGTGAGCGGCACCATCGCCTCGGGGGCCGCTTCCTGCCGCGGCATGACGTCTGACATGCCTCTACTTTACTTGCGCCGCGAAGGATGTGAACGCTTCCTAACAAGGGAACCGGAATCTTCATGGATCTGAGATCATGAAGCGTTTCATCCCGCTTTCACCGGCACCGGGCGGTCGCGGTAGCTCTCCAGCAGCCGAAGCCAGACCTCGCTGATCGTGGGGAAGGCGGGCACGGCGTGCCAGAGCCTGTCGATCGGTGTCGCCCCGGTGACGGCGACGGTGGCGGAGTGGAGCAGCTCTGCGACGCCGGGGCCGGCGAAGGTGGCCCCGACGACGGTGCCGCGGTCCTCGTCGACGATCATGCGGGCCCGGCCGCGGTAGCCGACGGCGTACTGGTGGGTGCCCGCGAGGCGGGAGAGGTCGTGGTCGACGACCGTGACCCGCCGCCCGGTGCGCTCGGCCTCACGTGCGGTCAGGCCGACAGTGGCGATCTCGGGGTGGGTGAAGACGACCTGGGGGACGGCGACGGTGTCGGCGGTCGCGGTGTGGGCACCCCACGTGGTGCCGTCGATCGCCTCGCCCCTTGCGCGGGCGGCGATGGCGGCGCCGGCGATCCGGGCCTGGTACTTGCCCTGGTGGGTCAGCAGGGCGCGGTTGTTGACGTCGCCCACGGCGTAGAGCCAGTCCCCCGCCACCGCGCTCACACGGCAGTCGTCGTCCACGTGCAGCCAGTCCCCCGGGGTGAGGCCGACGGTCTCCAGGCCCACGTCCAGGGTCTGCGGGGTGCGGCCGGTGGCGAAGAGGATCTCGTCCGCCACCAGTTCCGCACCGTCGGCGAGGGTGACGCGCACCTCGCCGTCCGTACGGGTCACCGAGGCCACGGAGGCCCCGAACCGGAGCTCTGCGCCGGCTTCGCGCAGGTGGTCGGCGACCAGGTCGCCGGCGAACGGCTCCATCCCCCGCAGCAGCCCGCCCTCGCCGCGGACCAGCATGGTCACCCGGGAGCCGAGGCCCTGCCAGGCGGTGGCCATCTCGACGGCCACCACTCCCCCGCCGACCACGACCAGCCGCCCGGGCACCGCGTCGGCGGTCGTCGCCTCGCGGCTCGTCCACGGACGGACGGCGTCGAGACCGGGCAGGTCCGGCACCGCCGCTCCCGTGCCGGTGCAGACCGCCACCGCGTGCCGGGCGGTCAGCTCGACACCGTCCCCCTCGGGTGTGCGCACGGCGACCGTGCGGGGACCGGCGAGCCGGCCGTGGCCGCGGACCAGGTCGACGCCCACCGACTCCAGCCAGGCGACCTGGTCCTCGTCCTTCCAATACGCGGCCATCGCGTCGCGGTGCGCGAGGACCGCGGCGGCGTCCAGCGGACCGGCCACCGCGCGGTCCAGCCCGGGCACGCGCAGCGCGTCGGCCCGTGCCACCACCGGTCGCAGCAGTGCCTTGCTCGGCTCGCAGGCCCAGTACGAGCACTCGCCGCCGAGCAGGTCGCGTTCGACTATCACGGCGCTGAGCCCCGCCGCCGCGGCGCGGTCGGCGACGTTCTCGCCGACGGGGCCGCCGCCGATGACCACCACGTCGTAGGTGCGGCGTGCCGGCTGGGTGTCCGTCGTGTCCATCGTTTCTCCTGTCGTTCTGTCTTCGTTCGGCCACGGGGTGCCGCCTGCCGCGACGGGCTCGCGGCCACGCGGCGGGGGCCCACGCGGCGGGGGCCGGCGTTCCCGTGTGGGAGCAGATGCTCGTATCATGGGGAGGATGCTTGGGAGGCGACCATGAGCGCTGCGGAGTCCAAAGCCGCGCTGTGCAACAACCTGGCGCTGCGCAAGGCGGCCAGGTACCTCGGCGCGACCTACGACAAGGCGCTCGCCCCGGTCGGCCTGCGCGCGACGCAGTTCAGCATCCTGCAGCACCTCGGGGCCCGGGGGGAGCTGACGATCACCGCTCTCGCCGACATGATCGCCATGGACCGCACGACGATGGCCTCCAACCTCAAGCCGCTCGCGCGGGAGGGCCTGGTCACCGTCGAGACCTCGGCAGCCGACCGCCGCGCCCGGATCGTCGCGATCACACCGGAGGGCCTGGCCCGGATGGAGTCCGCGCTCCCCCTGTGGTACGACGTGCAGACCCGGTTCGAGGAGCGCTTCGGTACCGAGGACGCGGCCCGGCTGCGCGGGTTCCTCGAGGCCGTCCTGGACACCGGTTTCGAACCCTGGGCGGAGTGAGCGGCCGCCGACGGGGCACCTCATGACCGGCTGACGACGGTGTCGTCCGGGCTTTGGGCGGCGTCCGCGGCCGGGTCGGGGCGCCCGGACCCGTCGCGCCGACGGCGGCGGAGGTCGTTGCACCAGGCCAGAGCGCACGCCGCCCCGTACAGCAGGCCGATCGGGGTCGCCAGCAGCAGCATGCTGACCGGGTCGGTGCTGGGGGTGGCGACCGCGGCGAAGGCGGCGACGCCCATGAGCATGCCGCGCCACCAGCCGGTCATCCGCCGGGCGCTGATCACCCCGCCGAGGTTCAGCAGCACGAGGAGCACCGGGAGTTCGAAGGAGAGGCCGAAGACGACGACCATGCGGGTGGCCAGGTCGAGGTAGTCGTCGACGGGCAGGATGTTGGTGGCGTCGTCGGGGGTGAAGGAGATCAGCACCCGGGTGGTCGTGGGCAGCGTCCGGTAGGCCACCGCGGCGCCGGTCAGGAACAGGGGGATGCCGGCCCCGAGGAAGGCCAGCGTGTACTTCCTCTCGTGGCGGTGCAGACCCGGCGCGACGAAGGCCCACAGCTGGTACAGCCACACCGGGCTCGCGCCCACCACTCCCGCGGTGATCGACACCTTCAGGACGAGGCTGAACGGGGAGAGGAGGCCGTTGAGGGCGATCACGCCGCAGTGCCCCGCACCGTCCACCCCTGGGACGCCGGTCAGGCGGCCGGGGGCGCAACCGGGCAGCGGGTCGATCAGGAGGCCGATCAGCTGCCGGTGGAAGAGGGCCGCGACGACGGTGGCGAGCAGGATCGCCCCCACGGCCTTGAGCAGCCGGTTGCGCAGTTCGCGCAGGTGCTCCCGGAGGGTCATCCCGTCGGGGCCCTGCGGGGTGCCGGTGGTCATCGCCGCTCCTTCCGGGCGTTTCAGCGCCGGTGGGGCGCGTCCGCCGCGACGGCCTCGGACGCCGCGTGGGGGGTCCCGTCACCGGTCGCGAGGGCGGGGGCCGGCGCGGGGCTTGCGGCCTCGTCGCCGTCGTCGGCGCGCATGGCCTTGGTCTCGCTCCTGAGGATCCGGAGCGACTGCCCGAAGGAACGGGCCATGTCGGGGAGTCGTTTGGCGCCGAAGAGGAGGAGGACGACGACGAGGATGAGAAGGATCTCGGGTGCTCCGAGCCTGCCGAACATGGGGATTTCCTTTCTGAGGTGCCGAGGTGTTGGGGTGCTGTGGTGTTGAGGTGCTGAGGTGCCGCACGCGTCTGCACGGCCGGGGGGGACGGACCCCGTCACTACCGCCGGCCGCCGGCGGGCGGATCGCGTGGGTCGAGGTCGGTGAGGTCCAGGTCCCGTATCTCGGGCGGGAGTTCGTCCCGCAGGCCCGCCCGGGCGCCCTGCGCGAGCTCACGGAGCCCGCGCAGGGCACGCACGGTGTCGGAGACCAGCCCGGGGAGCTTGTCCGGTCCGACGAGGACGACCGCCACCACGAGCAGCGTCAGGATTTCCAGCGGGCCGATGTCGGAGAACACCGCGCCTCCCGTCTGTGGGTGGGGATCGCCCGGGTGGGTCCCGGTCGAGGCTTACCGGCGGCCGGCGGCGCGGCGGTACGGGGCGAGGAACGTGCCGAGTTCCGTGAGCATCTCGCCGGGCGCCTGCTCGGCGACCCAGTGGCCGGCGCCACGGAGGACCACGCCCCGTACGTCCTCGGCGAGGGGCCGCATCGCGTCCGCGACGCCGGCGCCCCAGCTCTCGGATCCGCCGATCGCCAGGACCGGCATCGTCAGCTTCTTCTCCGCGCGCTTCTCGTTCTGCTTGGTGGTGGCGTCCCACGCGCGGTAGAAGCCGAAGCTGCCGCGCAGGGTCACGGGGTCGGAGAAGAGGCGCACGTAGTACTCGCGTGCGTACCGGGGCAGCCGCTCCCCGCCCTGGATGTCGAACTCGTAGCCGTAGAAGTCCTCTTCGCGGCCCCTGACCAGCTTTTCGATCAGCTCGTGGTCGACCCGGTTGAACGGGATGTGCCAGAGCCTGTTGTTGTCCCGCTCGTCCAGGAAGAGGGGCGGTGAGGCGGACTGCCGCGGAGGGCCGGGGACTTCGGCGAGGGCGACGCGGGCGACGCGATCCGGGTGGTCGGCCGCCAGCGCGTAGCTGATGATCATTCCGGTGTCGTGGCCGACGACGGCGAAGCGCTCGTGGCCCAGGGCCTCCATCAGCGCGACCAGGTCGTCCGCCAGGGTGCCGGTGTCGTACCCGCTGCGGGGCTTGTCGGTCAGTCCCATGCCGCGCTGGTCCACGGCGACGACGGTGTGGTGCCGGGCCAGTTCCGGCATCAGCATGCGCCAGGCGTACCAGTTCTGCGGCCAGCCGTGCACCAGCAGAAGCGGCGGCCCCTCACCTCCGACGACGACGTGCTGGCGCAGCCCGCCGGCCTGTACGAAGCGGCTGCGGAAGGTCCGGGTGAACCCGGCCGGCAGCCGGGGCGCCGAGGAGACCGTCCCGAACGCGTGCGGCGTCCGCGCGGGCTGGGTGGCGGAGGCCGACGGAAGCCCGCCTGCCAGCGAGAGGCCGGCGACGGTGGCGGCGGAGGCGGCCGCACCGCCGACGAAGGTGCGTCGCGACAGTCCGCGCGGGGCACGGTGCGACGCGGGCTTCGGGGCGTGGCCGTCCTGCCCCGGCGGCTCGACGGGGGGCATGTTCACGGGGGGATTCCTTTCGCTATGAACGAGCATGTGCGCGTATTGGGGCGCAGAGGGGGGCCGTGCGTACGTACGGCCCCCACTGCGGGAGGGAGCCGGCGTCAGCCGCCGGTCAGCGGCCGGGGAAGCGCTGCTTGATCTCCTGGAGCACCCAGCCGTTGCCGTCCGGGTCGCTGAAGGTGGCGAACGAGCCGTACGAGGCGCGCTCGGGGTGCAGACCGGCGAGCCGCCCCTGCCCCTCCAGCAGGTGGGTGGTGTCACCGCCGGCGTGGCCGTGGAACAGCAAGCCGCCGGCGTCGTGGAACACCTCGCTCACCTCGATGCCGCGGGCGATCAGCTCCGCACGGGCCTCCTCGATGTCGAGAACGGCCAGGTACAGACCCTGGACGGAGCCCGGCTCGGCCGGGGTGAGCCCCGTGCCGAACATCACCGAGCACTCCGAGCCCGGCGGGGTGAGGTGCACCGCGCGAAAGTCCGCGCCGGCGGACTTGTCGATGTCCAGGCGGAATCCCGCCGCCTCGTAGAACGCCTTGGCCCGGTCGACGTCGGACACGGGCAGCACGACCACTTCGAGCTTCATGTACATGGGGAGGTCCTTCTTGATTGACGACGGTGCGCCGCACGTGGGCGGGTCACCGTTCCGGGGGACGAGGACGGCGGGGCCGCACGGGCGCCGCCACACGGCGGGGTGCCGGTCGGGGGCCGAAGGCTTCGAGCCCGGCTCCAGGAGCGGCTCAGCCTGTCCTCGTGGTTATGACCGTAGACGATTAGCCAACAACGCACAAAGCCCGGATGGCCGAATTCCGGCTTTCGTGACCGACCTCACCGTGCGGGAAGAGGGCGAGGACCGTATCTGTTTCAGACCTAACGGGGAGCAACCTAGAATGAGCGGGAAAGGAGGTCCGTACGATGCCCGCACCCGCGACCGAACGCAGTCCGCTGAACCAGCCGGCGGCCGCCGACACACTCCTGCGGTTCCTCAACACCCACGCCTCCGGACCCCGGCAGCTCCCCGAGCGCTTCGCGGACGCCCGGACCATGCAGGCATGGCTGCTGGAGCACGGCCTGGGCACCGAGACCACCCACGTCACCGAGGCCGACGCGGCCGGCGCACGCGAACTGCGCGACGCCCTGATCACCGTGCTGCTGGCGCACGCGGGCGACCCGAACACCACACCCGACGCGCTCGCACAGGCGGAGGAGCACCTGCGCGGCATCGCGGTCCGGTACCCCCTCACCACGGTCGTCACGGCCACGGGCGCCACTTTGACGAGCACCCAGACCGGTATCCCCGGGCTGTTCGGGACCGCACTGGCGAGCGTCACCGAACTCGCGCACGCGGGACTGTGGGACAGGCTGCGGGCGTGCCGCCACGATCCGTGCCACTTCTGCTTCTTCGACCGGACGCGCAACAGCTCCGCCGGTTACTGCGGCCCGAGGTGCGCCTCCCGCGCGTCGATGCGGGCCTACCGGCGGCGCATGAAGGAACAGGCCGCCGCATCGTCGGACTGACCTCCGCCGGCTGTGTCGCACCGATGGTGCGTCCCCGACGCCCCGTGCCCGTGATATGAACCTCAGGGACCGAACGGGAACAAATCGGGCGGATCGCCCCGCGCGAGGGCCATGCCCCGCGGCCCGGACATCCGACCGGCGGAAGGTGGGCGGAGATGCCGCACTACGATCTTGTGATCCTCGGGGCGGGGAGCGGCAACATGCTGTTCGGCGAGGAGTTCGCGCACCTGCGCTGCGCCATCGTCGAACCGGGCCGGTTCGGCGGTACCTGCCTGAACCGCGGCTGCATCCCCAGCAAGATGTTCGTCGTCGCCGCCGACGCGGCCGAGGAGGCCCGGGCGGCGGCACGGCTCGGGGTGCACGCCACCGTCGAACCCGTCGACTGGAAGACCGTACGCGACCGGGTGTTCCGGCGCATCGACCCGCTCCACGACAGCGCGGTCGACTACCGCCGCGACAACGGCATCGACGTGTACTCCGAGGAGGCTCGCTTCGTCGCGCCGAAGGTTCTGCAGGTGGGTGCGGAGCGGATCACCGCCGACACCTTCGTCGTCTCGGTCGGCTCACGGCCCCTCGTGCCGGACATCCCCGGACTGGACTCCGTGCCGTTCCACACCTCCGACACCATCATGCGGATCGAGGACTCCCCCGCCTCCCTGGTCATCCTCGGCGGCGGTTTCATCGCGGCCGAGTTCGGCCACGTCTTCAGCGCGTTCGGCTCGGACGTGACGATCATCCAGCGGGGGCCGCGCCTGCTGATGGCGGAGGACGAGCAGGTGTCCGAGCGTTTCACCGAGCTCGCGTCCCGGCGGCACCGCCTCCTCCTCGGCGCCACCGTCGCCGCCGTCGAGCGCCGCCCCGGCGGGGTCGAGGTGAGCATGACCTGCGCCGACGGCGACCATGTCGTCCAGGCCGAGATGCTGCTGGTGTGCACCGGCCGCCGGCCCAACAGCGACCGGCTGGACGCGGCGGCCGGCGGTCTGGAACTCGACGGGCACGGCCACATCGTGACCGACAACTCCTACCGCACGTCCGTACCGGGGGTCTGGGCCCTCGGCGACGTCGTGAACCACTTCCAGCTCAAGCACATGGCCAACGCCGAGTCCCGCGTCGTACGGCACAACCTGCTCCACCCGGACGACCTGCGCACCCTGTCCAACAAGGTCGCTCCGCACGCGGTCTTCACCAGCCCGCAGATCGCGAGCGTCGGGCTGACGGAGCAGGAGGCGCGCCGCCGGGGCGTGGAGTACCTGGTGAGCGTCCGCGACTACGCGGACACCGCCTACGGATGGGCGCTGGAGGACACCACCGGTTTCGTGAAGGTCCTGGCGGACCCCCACGACCGGAGCATCCTGGGCGCGCACATCATCGGTCCCCAGGCCGCGACACTGATCCAGCCGCTGATCCAGGCCATGTCGCTGGGGCAGACGGCCGACCAGGTCGGCCGGGACGTGCTGTACATCCACCCCGCGCTCACCGAGGCCGTCGAGCAGGCACTGCTGGATCTGTAGTCCGGGGTACGAGCGGGGCGGTCCCGCCTCGGGCGGGACCGCCCCGCTCGTCACGAGGCAGTGCGGCGGGCTACATCTTCATGTGCTTCATGTCGTGCGCGTCCATCCCCCGGCCCATGTCCATCAGCATCCGGTGGATGTCGTGGACCGGCGACGGCATGACGACGAAGGGCCGCATCATGCCCTCGTCCTCGTGGTCGAGGAGGTGGCAGTGGTACATGACCTTGCCGGTCTGGTCGGCGAGCCGTCCCGCCACGGTGACCAGGGTGTTGGCGTTGACGGTGATGGTGTCCTTCCAGCCGGACTCCTCCGGGGCGACCGGGACGGGTGCGCCGAGGGTGATGGGCTTCCTGGTCTGCGCCGTGGCGAAGTCCAGCCCGGAGGCGTCGACGGCCCGCCGGTCGACGACCTGGAAGTTCATCAGGTGGATGTGCATCGGGTGGTAGATGGGCACGCCTTCGGGGGCGGCGCTGATGAAGTGCCACTTCTCCCAGGTGCCGGCGGCGGCGAAGAAGGTGGTGGTGTCCTCGAACATGGTGCCCGTGCGGCGCAGCGTCCGGGTGCCGCCGGGCATGTCGACGGTGACGATGCCGGCGCCGGGTGCCGTGCCGGACGGGACTTCCTCCATCTCCCAGATCTGGGGCATGGCTCCGGTCTTGTCGAAGCTCAGCAGGACGAAGCGCTCGGTGGCGTCCTTGGGCACATCGGTGAGGGTGAGCCTGCGAAACGACTTCGACAACGTTGTCGGCAGCGGGTGGAGCGCGCGGCGCTTCTTCTCTACGCGGAACTGCATGACCTCGGCGTGCGGGATCAGGAAGTCGGGCAGGTCGGCGCCGGGGGTCTGGCCCGGGATGGTGTTGACGAGCTTGAGCTTCCTCCCGGGGTGGGCCGCGAAGTCGATGACGACGTCCGCGCGTTCGGCGGGCGACAGCGAGAGCGCCTCGTCGATCGTCTGGGGCTTGCCGAGCAGGCCCATGTCGGTGCCGATGAGCTTCATGGCGCCGCGGACGACCTTGCCGGTCTCCTCGTCGACGACGACCAGGCGGTAGACGCGCGCGCCGGAGACGTTGACCAGGCGGAAGCGGTAGGCGCGGGCCTGGACGTCCAGGTACGGCCACACCACGCCGTTGACCATGGTGAACGGGGCCAGGCTCGCCAGGGCGGGCGGGATGGTGCCGGGCATCGGCATCGAGCCGGGGCCCAGGATCCGCTTGGCGAGGACCTGGCCGGTCAGCCGGCCCTGGGCGTCGGTGTCGAAGTTCACGTCCTGGATGGTCAGCGGGATCTCGTGCTCGCCGCGGGGCAGACCGAGCCGGTCCTCCTCCGCGTCGCGCACCAGGTAGTTGCCGACCAGGCCGGACTGGACGTTGAGCGAGGTCACCGCCATGGCGTGGTCGTGGTAGAAGAGGTGGGTCGCCGCCTGGTCGTTGGCGTACTCGCCCAACTGCCCGTTGCCGGAGGTGACTCCGAACTCCGCGGCACCGTCGCTCAGGGCGTTCTGGTGACCGCCGTGCACATGGACGGTGGTCCATGCGGTGAGCCGCTCGACCTCGGGGCGCGGGGAAGCGCCCTCGGAGCCGGGACGGTTGTAGGGCAGCAGACCGGGGCCGGGGCCCTCCGCCTCCACCCACACCGCCTTGAGCGGCGTCCTGCCCTTGAGCTTGTTGTTCCAGGCGATGCGGACCCGCTCCCCGCTGCGGACCTCGAGGGTCGGGCCGGGGAAGTGGCCGGCGTAGGTCCACATCCGCGTGGCCGGCATCTGGGAGTGGAGCCGGACCCGGGACTCGACCATGTCGATCTCCGTGATCCCATGGCTCTTTGGGCGCAGCGTCGGCGGGACGCGCAGCGGGTCGCGGAAGGGCTTCAGCGTCGTGAACGTGGGCTCGTTCACGCCCTGCAGCGCGTCGGCGGCCTCCGCCGTGCCCTGGAAGACGCCGGTGGAGCCGAGGACTCCGGTGCCGGCCACGGCGACGGCGGCGGCGGTGGCCCCGGCCATGCCGAGAACGGTCCGCCTGCTGGTCGTTGACATGTAGATGTTCATCCTGTTCTGGGTGGCACGAGTGCGGGAGGCCGGGCTTCGCGGGGACGCGCGCGCTCCCCTGGGTCCGGGGAGCGGCGGTCCGCGCGCCTCAGGGCGGCGATGCCGAGCGGACGGCCGGCGGCCTGAGGAGACTTCCGGTGCGGACGGATGCGGTCGGGCCTGTCGGCCGTCCGGCATTCCGCGTCGGGGCAGGCGCTTCGAGGCCTGCCGGCCGGTCCCGACAAGGGTGGTGTCGGTCCGGCGCTCCCGGTGCACGCGACCTCGTGGTGGGTTCGCCACCTCGGGTGCGGCACTCGTATCGGGGCGATCCCCCAGCGTGCGCCGAGCCCCCCGCATACTATTTGCTCGGTCAAGCAATTAGAACATTCGGACACTTGTACGTGCAAGTAGCTTGATTCCCCATCAAAACGAACGCGGCGGCCCCACCGAAGGGGGCACGCCGCGCCCTCCGTCCGGCATCCCCCGCCGGATGCCGGAGCGGCTCACACGGGCTCAGCCCAGGTAGAAGTCCCGGCGGGCGGCGACGAACTGCCCGACGGTGCGCGCGGGCACGCCCGTCACGCGCTCGACATCCTGCGACGCCCGGTCGTAGCGGTTCTCCCGGTGCAGCCGGCCCATGGTGGCGATGTGCGCCTCCGCGTGCGGAGGCAGCCCGGCCCTGCCGAGCACCTCGGTCTCCCACCACTGCGGCGGCACGTCGACGTACCGCACCTCACGCCCCAGGGCCAGCGAGAACTCCTCCGCCATCTCGGTCATGTCGACCGTGCGCGGTCCCGTCAGCTCGTAGACCCGGCCGACGTGCGGGCCCGGGTCGCGCAGCACCGTGGCGACGACCCGGGCCACGTCCTCCACGGCCACCGGCGAGGTGCGCCCGGTGCCGAACGGCAGCGCGATCGTGCCGTTCTCCCGGATGGACCGTGCGGCCAGCGCGGTGAACAGCGGGTTGTCCAGGAAGGAGGTCGGTCGGACGTGGACCACCGGCAGGCCCGACCAGTCCAGCACCTGCTCCGCCAGCCAGTGCAGCCGCTGCTGGTAGGACTCCCCCGCGCTGGTCGCGGTCATCTGCGACACCGTCATCTGCGACATGCCCACCAGCGCGTCCAGCCGCCCGTACTCGCGGGCGACGCTCGCGACCACGGTCGCCGCGACCAGGTGGTCCGGCGAGACGGGCATGGCGAAGTACATCCGCCGCGCGCCCTCCAGCGCCGCCGCCACGGTCTCGGGCCGGGTCAGGTCGCCGATGACCACCTCGGCGCCGAGCGCGCGCAGCGCGTCCGCCCGCTCATCGTCGCGGCGGACCATCGCGCGCACCGGTACGTCCCGCGCACGCAGGAGTTCGAGGACGGTACGGCCCACGCCGCCGACACCGGTGACGAGGACGAGATTGCCGGCAGCCATCTGGGCGGCCTCCTTCTGGGTTGGCTGGTTTCGAGGTGACGGATGGGGCCCCGGGGGCCCGTGGCGCACGCGGCGCCGAGGGGCGGCGCCGCCATCCGATCAATTACGAGCATATGCGCCTATCTGCCCGGGCGGCAAGGCGGCCGCCTGCGGCGCGGGCCGCCTCCGTACCCGCGGGCGCCGTGTCCCGCCCAAGGGCGACCGGCCTCCCGCGCACCTATACTCGCGAAGAGGGAGCCGTTCGATGACGAGCAACAGCGCGCTCGGAGAACACCGCCGCGAAGGCGGGCCCGCACGGACCGACGGCAGGGGTCTCGAGGAGGTCCTGCACGGTGTTGTCCGTGAGGCCCTGTTCCGGATGGACGCCGTGTCCGCGGCGGTCTACCTGCTGAGCCGGGACGCCTCCGAGGTACGGGCGGCGATGATCGCCGGGAGCCCGCCCTCCTGCTTCACGATGCCCTGCCGGATGAGCATGGACATGCCTCGGGCCTCCACCCGCGCCGTCGCCACGGGCAAGGTGGCGGTCCTGCCCGATCCCGATCCGGCCGACGAGGACCAGACGTACGCGCTGCCGTATCCCTACGCGGCGCTGGCCGCCCCGGTCACCGCCGGAGGGCGCCGCTTCGGCGCGCTCACCGTGCTGCGCCTGGAGAGCCACGGCGGCTTCGGTCCCACCGACCGCAGGGTGCTGCAGGAGATCGCGGACGCACTGGCGACGGACCTCGCCGGGCTCGCACGCGCCGGCACCGCCGTCATGGCCGGCGCCACACCCGCCCTCGTGCCGGTGTTCCACTCGAGCATCCGCACCCCCGGCTGGGGAGTGCGCGGTGTCCCCGGCTCGGCCGGCGCCAGCCTGATGTACCCCTTGCGTCACTTCGCCGAGCGGCTCAACCAGACCACGACGGTGGACGACCTCATCGCGGCGGCCCGGGACTCCATCATGTCCCCGTTCGGCGCCCGGGCCCTGGTGCTCGCCTCGGTGGGTGCGGGGCGGCTGTGGGTGCTGGGGCACAGCGGACCGTCCTCCGAGATGGTCCGCGCCCTGCACGGCACCCGGCTCGGTGCGCGCACTCCCGCCGTGGAGGCCGTCCGCGGGCACGCGCTCTTCCTGCCGGGGGGCCCGCCGCCGGAGGCGGGCTCCGGCGGGCAGGATGCCGGGCCGCCGGGCGAGGCCTACCTGCCGCTCGTCGTCGGGGGCAGGTCCGTCGCGGTGGCATCCGAGGTGCACCCGCACGTCGTCGGCGTGTGCTGCCTCGAGTTCGCGGGACCCCGCGAATTCCCGCCCGAGGAGCGGACGGTGCTCAGCATGATGGCCGGCATGCTGGGAGCGGCGGTGGAGCGCGTCGAACTGGGCACCAGGCAGCGCGAGGTCGCGGAGCACCTGCAGCGCAGGCTGCTTCCGTCCGGGCTCTCCGAGTTGCCGGGGCTCGCCACCACCGCGCGCTACCGGCCCGCCGTGACCACCGTCCAGGTGGGCGGCGACTGGTACGACGTGATCAAGGTGTCGGACGAGCGGATGGTGCTCGTCGTCGGCGACGTGGAGGGCCACGACCTGGACAGCGCCGCCGTCATGGGCCAGGCGCGCACGGCGCTGATCTCCTACGCCACCGAGGGCCACCGGCCCGCCGTGGTGATCGACCGGACGGGCAGGCTGCTCGCCGGACTCGGCACGGAGCAGCTCGTGACGTGCTGCGTGGTCGCCCTGGACACCGGCGACGGCACCGCCGAGGTGGCCCTCGCCGGCCATCCCGCGCCGCTCGTACGACGGCCCGACGGAGGCGTCGGCACCCTCGACGCGCCGGCGAACCTCCCCCTGGGCGTCACCGCCCGGCACGCCTACCAGAGTTGTGAGCACACGCTGTCGCCCGGATCCGTGCTGATGCTCTACTCCAACGGCCTGACCGATTCCGCCACCCGCGACCCCGGCACCTGCGCCGAGGACCTGCTCCGCGCCGGCGGCCGAGAGGCCGGGGCCGACCTGGAACGGCTGGCCGACCGTCTGGTCGCCGAGGTCTCCGGCGCACGGTGGCGCCGCGACGACGCCGTGCTGCTCCTGGCCCGCTACGAGGGCGCCGTGGGCAGGGGCGCACCGCGGACGGCGAGCCTGCACGTGCAGCGCCGCGATCTGCACGGGGTCAAGGCGGCCCGCGCGTTCGTCGACCGGCAGTTGCGCTCGTGGGAGCTGACCGGCCTGTCGGAGACCCTGCAGCTGATCGCGTCCGAGATCGTGACGAACGCCCTCGTCCACGCGGGCAGCGACGTCGACGTCAGGCTGCGGGCGTTCGAGGACCACGTGCGGCTGGAGGTGCGGGACTCCGACGGGAACCCGCCCGTCCCCTCGCCGCTGGCGCTGGACGCGGAGCGGAACGCCGAGGCCGAGCACGGCCGGGGCCTGCTCATCGTGGAGGCCCTGGCCGGGCAGTGGAACACCTCGCCCAACGGCCGCGGGAAGACCGTCTCGCTGGACCTGCCCATCCTGGAGGGCTGACGACTGACGGGTCCGGCCAGGAGCGGGCGGGCCGGCCGTCAGCGCGGACGGTCGTGGTCGTGGTGGTCGCCGTGATCACCGTGGTCGCCGTGGTCGTGGCCCGCGGGGCGGGCGGCCAGGGACCGGGCGCGCGTGGTGACCTCGTCCGCCCGGATCACGTCCTGTTCGGTGAGCACGTCCTCCAGGGCGGCCAGCCAGAGCCGGTAGTAGTCCCAGGGCTCGTTCGCGGCCCGCCCGTCCTCCCAGGCCCGGATCCGGGCGATCAGCGCGGCCTGGAACCGCGGCCAGGCGAAGGCCCCCGCCTCGTGCAGGCCCACGGCCATGCCGAAGGCGCGGCTCTCCCACGGCTCGGCGAAGACCAGCTCGCCGTTGGAACGGGGCGGGGCGGCCGGTCCGTCGACGTCCAGGGGCGCGGTCACGGCGCCGTCACCTTCGCCACGCCGACCATGGCGTCCCGGGTCACCAGCGGCACGAGTTCCTCCTCGGTCAAGTGCTCCGTTCCGGCAGGGCGTTCGGGCAGCACCAGCCAGCGCACCTCGCTGGTGGAATCGCGGACGGTGATCCGTACGCCGTCGGCGAGGTCGAGTCCCATCTCGGAGAGCACCGCGCGCGGCTCCCGCACCACGCGCGAGCGGTAGGCGGGGTCCTTGTACCAGCTCGGCGGGAGGCCGAGCACCGGCCACGGGTAGCAGGAACACAGGGTGCAGACCACCACGTTGTGGGTGGTGGGGGTGTTCTCCACGACGACGATGTGCTCGCCCTGGGGGCCGGTGAAGCCCAGTTCCGCGATGGCCGCGGTGCCGTCCTGGAGCAGCCGGCTCTTGTACTGCGGGTCGGTCCACGCCCTGGCGACGACCTTGGCTCCGTTGAGCGGGCCCACCTGGGTCTCGTAGGTGGCGATGATCGCGTCCATCGCCGCCGGGTCGATCAGGCCGCGCTCGGTGAGCAGTTGCTCGAGCGCCTCGGTGCGCAGGGCCGGGGCGAGGCGGTCGTCGGGACCGCTGGTGGGGGTCATGAGGGGGTCTCCAGGTAGCTCTCGAACAGCTCGGCGGTGACGGAGAAGGGTTCGGTGCCGGGGCCCCACAGTTCGCGGGAGTCGAACCGGACCGAGTAGACGTGCTGCGGGTTCTCGCCCAGGAAGTGCGCGTTGGTGTCGGGCAGCAGCGCGGAGGGCTGCACGAGCTCCACGACGCCGCTGCGTCCGCGCAGGTAGCCCGGCAGCCGCGTGTGCCCGGGTGGGGACATGTCCCTCGCCCGGACCCGCTCGCCGACGGCGAAGGCCGCGGGGGTGTCGACGGTGCGGAGCGAGCCCGGGGCGGTGGGGGCGTAGTCGGGGCGGACCGGTTCGGGCGCCGGGGGCTCCGCGGCGTGCTCGCCGCGCAGGTTGCGGGCACGGGTCTCGACGGCGGTGGGAGCGAGGACGGCGGTCTCGGTGAGCACCAGCTCCGCGGCGTTCAGCCACCGGCCGAAGTAGCCCTCGTCCAGGTAGGCGGCCCGGTCCAGGCGTTCCGTGGCGTGCCGGAACGCGTCCACGTTGTAGCCGGACACCCGGATGGAGAGGAGCGCGAGCGCGAACGCCCGCGCCTGCCAGGGCTCCGCGAAGACCGGTTCGCCGGGTCGCGGCGGCCGGACGGGGCCCCATCCCTCGGTGCCCCCCATGTCGGCGATGCCCTCCATGGTGTGCCCTTTCGTGTGCCGGGACGACTGGCACACCAGCTTGGCCCCCGGGTGGCCGCCGTTCCCGGCGACACGGCCCGCGCGCCGTCCGTTTCCATCCGATGGGCCGTCGGGCCCGCGCCCTACCGGGGGCCGAGGAACTCCCGGGCGCCGCGCAGACGTGTCCGTATGAGCCTTTGGGTGGCGCTGCTGTCGAGGCGGACGTCGAGGGGCCCGGGCACGGGGCCGTCGGCGCGGCGCCCGGTGGGCAGCGCGGTGGCGTCGAGTCCGTCGCGGCGGGCGATCAGTACGCCGAGTTCGTGACGGCTGAGGGCGTCCGCCCCGGCGAGATGGAACACCCCGGACGCGTCGGACACCGCGAGTTCCCACAGGGCGGCGGCGAGGTCCACGACGTGCACCGGGCAGCGCACGTCGTCGGTGAACAGGCCGCCGTCGCGCACCCCGGCGGCCAGGTCGTGGACGAGGCGCTCGTGGACGGATCCGCCGTCGCCGATGATCAGCGAGGTGCGCGCGACCACGGCCGACGGCACCAGCAGCCGCACCGCGGTCTCGGCGGCGGCCTTCGCCGCGCCGTACGGGGTGAGGGGATCGGGCAGGCAGGTCTCGTCGTAGTGGACCCGGGCCCCGGAGAAGACGGCGTCGCTGGAGACGTGGACCAGGCGGCAGCGGCGTTCCGCCGCGGCCAGCGCCACCCGGACCGATCCGTCGGCGGTGACCTCCCAGTCGCTGTACCCGCTGGTGGCGTTGACGACGGTGTCGGGGGCGACCTCGGCCAGCACCTCGGCCGGATCGCCGGGGGCGCGGAGGTCGAGGTGGTGCCACGGGACGCCGGGAACGCCGCCGGGGCGACGGGAGCGGTACGTCGCGACCGTCTCGAACCCCGCGGCCACGGCCTGCCGCACGAGTTCCCTGCCGAGGAAGCCGCTGCCGCCGACGATGAGGACCTTCACCTGCCCCACCGTAGGGCAGCCGCACGGCCGGTGGCCCCGTCCCTTCCCGGAAACGTCGAAGGCACGGGAGAAAGCCCGGAGTCGTGGCGGCTGCGGCTGCCGTACCGAGTCCTCGCGGAGGGCAGTCCGCACGGGTGGCAGGACGTTGACGGCCCTGCCGAGACCACCCGGCACGAATTCGAGTCGACCTGGGCCGCCGCGCGAGAGATCCTCGACGCGAATCCCACCGAGGAGACGAGTTGATCACGGAGTACCAGCAGAGGCTGCGCGAGCGCTACCTCGGCGCCCCCGTCATGCCGGCCCCGGAACCGTGGCAGCCGGTGCTCGACCGCGGAACCCCCATCGGCGGCCTGCTCGGCATCGGCTTCGCCGCCCACCCCGACAGCGGGCACGACCTCGTCATGGTCGTCTCCGGCGACGGCCACGGGCTCTTCGACGCGGTCACCGGCGAGAAGATCGCCCGCGACCGGGACCCCGACCCCGCCACCAGCACCCCCGACGCCCACCCGGACCTCGCCTGCCCCGGTCTCGGGCCGATCGAGGGCACCCAGATCCGCATCGCCGGTCTCTTCGGCGGCGGCCTCCACAGGACCACCCCCGACGGCTGGACGCTGGACGTCGTCAGCCCGGAATGGCCCCACGACCGCGTCATCCTCTCCGCTGACGGCGGGACCCGCAAAGGCCCGGCGGGAGAGGCATGGTGGCATGTCTTCCACTCGGAGCACTCAGAACTTCGCACCGCCGGGTTCTCCCCCTCCGGCCGCACCCTGGCCGTCGCCACCAGCAGCGACCTCACTGTCTGGACCCGACAGCGACTCCACTGAGCCGCGCGAGTCGTGCGAGCAGCGGCGCGGGGGGCCCGGGTTCGGTCCGGCCGTCCTCGGCGGGCCCTGACGGGGCGGCGCCCCGTCAGCCCGGGAACGTGTCGTGAGCGGGGCGCCGCTGCCGGGGGACGGTGCCGGACGGGGCTCCCGCGGCACGGGCGCCCGTGGTGTTCCAGGCCTTGATGACGGGGCGGCCGTGCTCGGTGCCGAGGCGGCTGACGGTGCCGGTGTCCAGGGCGAACAGCGAGCCGGCGGACGGCGGCAGTCCGAGGCGGCGGGCGGTGAGGACGCGCAGGATGTGGCCGTGGGCGACGAGCAGAACGTCGCCCGCACCGGGGTCGCGCAGCAGCGGCTCCACGCGCGCGAGCACGCGGTCGGCGCGGCGGCCGACGTCCTCGGGGCTCTCCCCGGGATGGTCCGCGGGGCCGGGGGCCACACCGTCGGTCCACAGGTTCCACGACGGGCGGGCGCGGTGGATCTCCGCGGTGGTGACCCCCTCGTAGCCCCCGTAGTCCCATTCGCTCAGGTCCGGGTCGATCTCGGCGCCGGACACCCCGGCCAGTTCGGCGGTGCGTACGGCGCGGCGCAGGGGGCTGCTCAGGGCGAGGGCGATGTCGTGCGCGCCGAGCAGGTGGGCGACGCGGGCGGCCTCGCCCTCGCCGTGCGGTGTCAGGGGCAGGTCGGTGTGGCTGGTGTGCTGCCGGGACAGGGTCCACGCGGTCTCGCCGTGGCGGAGCAGGAGCAGGTCGCCCATGGTCGTTCATCCACTTTCGGCACGGAGCAGGAGGGGTGGTGCGGGTGAGGCAGTGGGGGTGGCGGTGCGGGTGGGAATGTGCGGAGCCCGCGCCGACGGGCGCGGGCTCCGGCGGTGACTAGGCCTTGTCGGCCGCGGTGGTGACGGCGTGGCCGCCGAACTGGTTGCGCAGCGCGGCGATCATCTTCATCTGCGGGGAGTCGTCCTGGCGGGACGCGAAGCGGGCGAAGAGGGACGCGGTGATCGCGGGCAGCGGCACGGCCTGGTCGATGGCGGCCTCGACGGTCCAGCGGCCCTCGCCCGAGTCCTCCGCGTAGCCCTTGAGCTTGTCGAGGTGCTCGTCCTCGTCCAGGGCGTTGACGGCCAGGTCCAGCAGCCAGGAGCGGATGACGGTGCCCTCCTGCCAGGAGCGGAACACCTCGCGCACGTCGGTGACCGAGTGGACCTTCTCCAGCAGCTCCCAGCCCTCGGCGTAGGCCTGCATCATGGCGTACTCGATGCCGTTGTGGACCATCTTGGCGAAGTGGCCGGCGCCGAC
>NZ_FZOF01000032.1 GCF_900188405.1 Actinacidiphila glaucinigra
GCGTTGGCGGGTGTCGACGTCGATGACCATCCAGCCGGCGATGAGGTCCTTGGTCTCGGCGAAGGGGCCGTCGGTGACGGGTGGGCGGTCTTCGCCGTCGTAGCGGACCCAGGTGCCTTCGGGGGCGAGGGCCTGGCCGTCGACGAACTCGCCGGTCTTCTCCAGTCGGGCGGCGAAGTCGTGCATGTACTGGATGTGGTCGGTGATCTCCTGGGGTGTCCACTGGTCCATGGGTACGTCGTTCACCGCTGCCGGTGCGCCGCGGTAGTGCTTGAGCAGCAGGTACTTGGCCATGGTGGCTCTCCTTGGTGCCGGTGCGACCCATTGTGGCCGCCTTCACCACGGGGACGGAGCCGGCCGCGGCTTCTCGACATCACCGCCCGGAATTCTTCGCAGTTCTCACGGGCGGGCCTGTCCGGTGCCGGGCCGCCATGCGGCGGAGCCCCGGGGGACAGCGGAACAGGCCGCCGGCCGCCGCGCTGCCCGTAGCGGCTCCGACCGGGTCGCCCAGGATGTAAGCGACCGGTCGTCTCAACCGGTGCGACCGGTCCCGCTGCCGGTCCAGAAGCTACCACGGCTAAATGCGAGATTTAAAGTCAGATTCCCCCGTACCGGTCGGTCAGCGCACCGTGACCGAGTGGCTCAGGTCGATCCACTCACCATTGCCCGCGGTGCGCAGGCGCCCTGCGAGGCCGGCGTCGTCGAAGGCCTGCTCGATGTCGGAGCGGGTCTCGCTGAAGTGCGCCCATCCGTCGCAGTGGGCGGCCACGACCACCGGCGACCCCAGCACCGAGGCGGCGGCACCGGCCCGCTGCGCGGTGAGCGTCAGAGGGCGGCCGCGCATCTTCGACGGAACGCGCGCCGCGCCCACGAACAGGACGGCCACATCCACCGGCGGCATACGGCGGGCGATCTCCGCCACCACCGCGAGCGACGCGTTGTCACCGCTGACGTAGACGGTGGGAAGCCCTTCCCCCGTCAGGACGAAGCCGGTGACCTCGCAGTTCACATGTCCCTGCTCGTCGCGCTCACCGTCGTCGGGCCCGTGCTGGGCGGGCACCGCGTGGACGGTGACGGTGCCCCCCGAGGGGCGGGGAAGCGTCACGCTCTCCCAGGCCGGCAGCCCCCGGGCCGGGGCGCCCAGACGCCGCGCGGCCGCGGGGCCGGTCAGTACGAGCGGCGATCCGAGGGCGAAGGCGCGGCCCCGGGTGTCCAGGTTGTCGGGGTGCAGGTCATGGCTGACGAGGACGGCGTCCACCGGTCCGAGGGCGTCCTCGCCGACGGCGGGGCCCGCGGTCTTCGTGAGGTATCCGTGCTCGCCCGGACCGTCGAACGTGGGGTCCGCCACCAGGCGCAGCCCGCCGATGTCGATCACCGTGGTGGGGCCCCCGAGGACGCTGACCGCACCGGGGCGCCGGGCGGGACTGACCCGATCGTTCATGACGTACCTTTCCTGCCGGGTGTGTGGCGGAGGGCCTGTCGCAGGCCCCCCTGCGATCACATCACACGGATCGACCGGGGCCCTTGCCGGAGGCCGGCCGGCTGGAGCAGGAGGGTGGCGCCACGCCCCGCACCCTCCGGGGCCGGGCGCGGCCCGGGCGCGCCACGGCTCACACCACCGGGGGCCTGCCCAGGGCGGTCATTCGCGCGACGGTGCGCCACCGCATGGGGCGCCGCGCGCCGCACGGCGTGCGAACCCCTTCCAGGAAGCCGCCCCACCAGGCCCGAAGCCCCTCCGGCGAGGGCCGCTTGAGTACCGTGAGCACCGCCCACACCCCCAGGTATGCGGGCACCAATGGGGCGGGCAGACGCCGCTTGGCCAGCCACACGCGGTTCCGCGCCACCATCCGGTAGAACACCGCATGCCGCGTCGGCGACGTCCACGGGTGCTGCAGCACCAGCTCCGGCGCGTACCGGATCCGCCAGCCCGCGTCCAGCGCCCGCCACGCCAGGTCGGTCTCCTCGTGGGCGTAGAAGAAGGCGTCCGGCCAGCCGCCGATCTCCTCCAGCATCCGCATCGACAACCCGTGCCCGCCGCCGAGGAACGTCGTCACCAGCCCACCGCGCATCGGGCCCGACGCACCCAGCCGCGGCACGTGCCGGCGCTGGGTCCGCCCGAGTTCGTCCGCGATCCGGAACGACACGATGCCCAGCCGCTCGTCCCGGCGGTACAGCTCGGCCATCCGCCGGAAGACGTCGGTCGCGATCAGCAGCCCGTCGTCGTCGAGGTCGACCACCACGTCGACGTCCCCGTACTGGCGCAGCCGCTGCAAGGCGACGTTGCGACCCCCCGCCACCCCCAGGTTCTCCGGCAGTTCCACCCGGGTCACCCCCTCCGGCAGCGGCGGCAGCGGCGACCCGTTGCCCACCACGACGACCCGGGCCGCCGGCGGGTCCTGTGCGGCGACCGAGGCGAGCAGCGCATCGAGCTCGGCGGGCCGGTCGCCCATGGTCAGGACGGCGACCCCGACGCGCAGGTGGCCCACAGGTGAACTCCGTTCGTCCGGCAGTGGTGTCCGCGATGCTAACCGGCACGGGCGTCCACGGCCGCGACCCCGCTGCTCCCGGGAGAGCCGCGCCCGACGGGACTTCACCGTGACGGCACGGGCGATGTCACGGCAGCCGGCAGCGGCCGTGTGAAGCCGGAGATCAGCCTGCGCGGCGGCGCTTGCGCTCGGGCCGGTACGGGTGGGGGAGTCCGTCGAGGCCGCCCACGGCGGCGCGGATGTGCGCCGGTCCACCCGGAAGGCCGTTGCCCGCGCACCACCAGGAGAGCCGGCCGTCCGCCTCACGCGCATGCATGCCGAATTTGTGCTCGCCGCACACCGGCCACGCCTGCCACAGGCATTCGGCGACGGTCTCCTGGGCGGCGTCGGTGACGGCCTCCAAGGCGAGGGCGGGATCGTACGCCGAGTCCGGGTCCATGAAGTTGCCGTGCCATTCGCCGTTGGCCAGGGCGACGCAGACGTACTCGTCCTCGTCCTCGTCGTAGGAGGGAACCCCCTGCAGGCGCAGAGGCTTTCGGTCCGGCAGGGTCGCCGCGAGGTCCCGGTTGACGAGGGCGAGCGCCTCGTCCCACAGCGGGTACTTGCCGGGTGGGACCCTATGGGGCTCGGGTGGATCGAAGAAGCCGTTCACGGAGTTCATTCTGCACACGGTGGACGGACGGATCGGACGCGGTTCACCTCACTCGGACCGCGCGTGATCTTCAAGAGTTGATGGCGGATCAAGCTACTTGCCCGTATTTACGTTCAATGTTCTACTTGTTTGACCGAGCAAGCTTTGCGGGTGTGGGGACGCCCCTTGCTCGGATCATGGGGACGCGGCCTCGCGGTGATGAGCCATCGCGAGGCCGCACATGGTCTGCCCGCCGCCGATCCGTCCGTGCGGCCGAGTCCCCCCCGCTACTTGCCCGGTGAGCCGGGGTCGCGCAGGGCCGAGAACGCGGCGCGCAGTTCCCGGGTGAAGATGTCGGGGACCTCCCAGGCCGCGAAGTGCCCGCCGCGAGGAGCCTTGTTGTAGTAGATGAGGTCGTGGTAGGCGTTCTCCGCCCAGCTCAGCGGCGCCTGGTAGATCTCGCCGGGGAACACCGTGATGGCCGCCGGGATGGACACCGACACGGCGTTGAAGTTGTTGGCGTTGTTCTCCCAGTACAGGCGCGAGGAGGAGACCGCGGTGTTGGTCAGCCAGTAGAGGCTGATGTCGTCGAGGATCTCGTCCTTGGTGAGCACCCGCAGCGGGTCGCCGTCACTGTCCGTCCAGGCGGCGATCTTGTCGTACATCCAGGCGGCCAGCCCGGCGGGGGAGTCCGTCAGCCCGTATCCCTCGGTCTGCGGGCGGGTGACCATCATCGCCGAGTAGCCGGAGCCCGTCTTGTAGAAGGCGTTGAGCTTGTCGTACGCGGCCTTCTCGTCGGCGGACAGTCCGGCCGGGGTCGGGTCGCCGCAGGCGAGCTTCTTGGCGATGTCCGGCGGAACGGTGGCCGGCATGTTGACGTGGATGCCGATCAGCCCGGGGGGCTTCTGCGCCGCCATCTTGTCCGACACCACCGCGCCCCAGTCGCCGCCCTGGGAGACGTAACGCGTGTAGCCGAGGCGCTGCATCAGCACGGCCCACGCCCTGGCGATGCGGCTGGGGTTCCAGCCGGTGGTGGTGGGCCGCTCGGAGAAGCCGTAGCCGGGCATCGAGGGGATGACGAGGTGGAACGCGTCCCGTGCGCGGCCGCCGTGGGCGGTGGGGTTGGTGAGGGGGTCGATGACCTTCAGGAACTCCAGGACCGAGCCCGGCCAGCCGTGGGTCAGGATCATCGGCAGGGCGTCCTTGTGGCGGGACCGGACGTGGATGAAGTGGATGTCGAGCCCGTCGATCCTGGTCTTGTACTGCGGAAGGGAGTTGAGCTTCGCCTCGATCTTCCGCCAGTCGTAGTCCTTCCCCCAGTAGCGGGTCAGCTTCCGCATCGTGGCCAGCTGGACGCCCTGCGACTGGTCGGGGACGGTCTCGCGGTCGGGCCAGCGCGTGGCGTCGACGCGCCGGAGGAGCTCGGCGATGTCCGCCTCCGGGATGTCGACGCGGAAGGGCCGGATGCCCGCGGCGTCCGCCGCCGCCTCCGTCTCCCTCGCCGCCTCCGGGCTCCGGGAAGCCAGGCCGAACGCCCCCGTGGTCGCCGCGGTCATCGCGGCGGCGGAGGAGAGCAGGATCTTTCGCCGAGAAAGCAGACTGGAAAAGTCGGGCATGGCAGATCTCCGGTCGTCCCGATTCCCGGGAGGGAAGTCTCGTTGGCGTGCACGTCCCTCATCGGTGACGGCGGGAATGCGGCACGGAATCGCCAGGACCCGGGAGTGCGGGCGGCAGCCGATCCGATGGGCCGATATGAGGGCATTACGACGAGACGAGACGCTATGTGGCGTTCCAGCGCCCTGCAACTCGGGATCCGGCCCGGTGCCCCGCGCCCCGGACGGCGCCGGACCCTTGCCGTGACGAGGCGTCATTGCCGCCGTTGAGCACACCGCGGGCGCCCGCGACCGCCGGGGGTTCCAGGATCCCGCTCGGCCGCATCGTTGCCCCGGACGTCGTCGCCGGCCTCGGCCCCCGCGGCGCGCGGCGCGGCCCCGGTTAGGCTGGGGCGTGTCCCTCATCGGCCGTGACCAGGAGCTTTCAGCGATCGGGGCCCTCCTCGACCGGCTGCGAGCCGGGGTCGGCGGGCGCGTCGTCGTCACCGGGCCGCCGGGGGCCGGGAAGACCGCGCTGCTGGCCGCCGCGGCGGAGCTGGCCGCCCAGCGCGGCATCCGGGTCGAGTACACCGGCGATCGCGCGCTGTCCGGGCCTCCCGCCACGTCGTACCGGCGGGGCGAGCCCGTTCTTCTTCTGTCCGACGTCGAATCGGCCGTCCTCGACCCCGGCCCCGGCACGGCCGAGGGCACGCCCGGTTCCGTCGCGCCCCCGGGGCCCCGGGCACTGCTGGCCGCCGCGCGCGAGCACACAGGGGACGGCACCGAGCTGAGGCTGGGCGGACTGCCGGGCACGGAGTTCGCCGCGCTCGTGCCCGGCCTGCCGCCGGACGCCGTCCACGCCCTGTGGCTTGTCTCCGGCGGGCTCCCCGGCCCCGCGCTGTCCCTGGCCGAGCGGCTGAAGGGCCTCGGCGGGGACGCGGACCCGGTGGCGCACCTGGCGCTGGCCGCCCCCTCGCGGGCGCAGTTCCTCGAACTCGACCTCGGTCTCGTCCGCGTGCTGGAGGCGGCCGCCGAGCGGCCGCTCGCCCCCGCGGTACGCGCCCGCGTACTGGCACGTCTCGCGCGCGAACTGCTCGCCGACACCACGGCCGCGGCGCGCCGCCGTGACCTGGCGGACACCGCGCTCGGCCTGGCCCGCGCATCCGGCGACCCGGGGACGGTCGCCGAGGTCCTGGACAGCCGGCTGCACGCGCTGTGGGACCCGGCCGCCACCGCCGAACGCCTGGCCACCGCCGAGGAGATCGTCACCCAGGCCCGCCGGGCGGGTGACGCGGCCGCCGAGAGCCGCGGCCTGTTCTGGCGCTTCGTGGCGCACGCCGAGGCCGGTGACCTCGCGTCGGCCGAGGCGGCGCTCGGGGTGTACGCGCGTTCCGCCGAACAGGCCGGGCACACCGACGCCCGCGTGGTGGCACTCGCCCGGCAGGCGATGCTCGCCACCGTCCGCGGGCGGTTCGACGAGGCGGAGGGACTGGCCGACGAGGTGCTCGCCGCCGGCCACAAGGCGGGGGTGCGCGACACCGAGCGGCTGGTCGGCTCGGTACGCCACCAGGTGGCCGTCGTACGCGGCCGCACCGAAGCGCCCGTCGAACCCTGGCAGCGGATGGCCCGCAGGCTGCCCGGCCACTTCTTCGAGGCCACGGCGGCCCGGGCGATGCTGGAGGCGGGCCGCGACGTCGAAGCCGGTCTGGAGCTGGAACGGCTGCTGCCCGCGGTCCTCTCCGGCACCGGCCCGCGCTGGACCGGCGCGCTGGCCGACCTGGCGGCCGTCGCCGCACGCACCGGGAGCCCGGCGGCCGCCGCCGCCCTGTACGAGGCGCTGCAGCCCTACCGGGGGCGGCTGGTGGTGTGGGGCGGAGCCAACACGATCACCGGTCCCGTCGACGACTACCTGGGCCGCCTGGCGGCGCGCCTCGACAGGCCCGGGGCAGCCGTCGGCCATCTGGACGCCGCCGAGAAGCTGTCCCGCCGGCTCGGCGCCCTTCCCTGGCTCGCGCTGACCCTGGCGGCACGGGCGGAGGTCCTGACCCGGCGCGACGGTACCGGGGACCGGGAGCGGGCGGCGCAGGACGCCATGGAGTCCCGGTCGATCGCCGAGCGCCTGGGCATGGACGGGCTGCTCCGCGCCCTGCAGCCGCCCGCCCCCTCCGGCGCCGTGTGGCACTGGGTGCTCGACGGGCGCGACTGGCGGCTCCGGGCCGACGGCGAGTCGGCCCGGGTACCCGACGGGCGAGGCCCCCGCCACCTGCGTGCGCTGCTGGCGGCGCCCGGCCGGGAGATCCCCGCCCTCGACCTGGTGGCGGGCGGTTCCGGGCTGGCGGCCCCGCCGGCCGATCCGCTGCTGGACGACACGGCCCGCTCCGCCTACCGCCGACGGCTCGCCGCACTCGACGAACGACTCGACGCGGCCGACCGGGCCGGGGACGTGGACGCCGCCGCGGCCGTACAGGCCGAGCGCGGAGCACTCCTCGCCGAGCTGCGGCGCTCCGCCGGCCTCGGCGGCCGACCCCGAACCCACGGCAACGAGGCGGAACGCGCCCGGGTCGGCGCCACGCGGGCCCTGTGGGGGACCGTCCGGCGTATCGAGGCGGCCGCCCCGCTCGCCGGTGCCCACCTGAGGGCGTCCCTGCGCACGGGCCGCCTCATGCGGTACCAGCCGGCACCCGGCGGCCCCGGGCGCTGGCAGGTGTGACGCCCGTCACGAACGGATCGTTCCCTGCGGCGTTACGCCTCCCGGTGTGTACGGCACGCACCACAGGAAGGACACACCACATGAGCGACGGCGGAGCACCCTCGACATACGCGGGTCTGCGGGCGGAACGCCACGGCGAGCCGGACGGACGGCCACCGCTCGTCCTGCTCCACGGACTGAGCTACGACCGTCACCGATGGGGTCCCCTGCTGCGCGAGCTCAAGGCCGTCGACCCGGCGCGGGAGGTCCTGGCCGTCGACCTGCCCGGACACGGGCAGTCGCCGCCGCTGGACCACCACGGGCTCGACGACGTCGCCGCCGCGGTGCACCGGGCCGTCACCGAAGCGGGTCTGAACCCGCCGGTCGTGGTGGGGCACTCCATCGGCGGAGCCATCGCCACGGCGTACGCCGCGGCCCACCCGGTGCGCGGCGTCGTCAACATCGACCAGCCGCTGCGCGTCGGCGGCTTCGCCGACATGCTGCAGCGCAACGGCGACGTGCTGCGCGGCCCCGGGTACGGCACCATCTGGGACGGCCTGCTCGGCCGCATGGGCATCGACGGCCTGCCGCCCGAGGCCCGCGCCCTCGCCCGGCCCGACGCGGTCCCCGCGAGGGAACTGCTCCTGACCTACTGGGGCGAGCTGCTGACCGCCCCGCCCGCGGCGCTGGACGAGCGGAACGCCTGCCGGCTGGAGCGCATCGCGTCCCAGGGCACCCCGTACCACTACGTCACCGGCGCCGAGCCGGATGCGGAGTACCGCGCCTGGCTCTCCCGCGTCCTGCCCGACGTCACGATCACCGTCCTGCCCGGCAGCGGCCACTTCCCGCACCTCGCCCACCCCGCGGAGGTCGCCAGCCTCCTGAAGTGAGGCGGCGGGGGAGCCGGAGGCGGGCAAGCGGGTGGCGGTGAACCCGCCCGCGCCGCGCCGGAGTTCCGGCCGCGGGCGCGGGCGGAACCCGGGCGTCCCCACCCGCCACCCGCCCCACCCGCCGCCGGTCCCGGTCAGCGGGCGAGACCGCCGTCGGCCATCAGCGTCTGCCCGGTCATGAAGGCGGAGTCGTCGCTGCTGAGGAAGGCGATGGTGCCGGTCAGGTCCTCCGGCAGGCCGTTGCGCTTGATGGCCTGGGCCTGCGCGGCCGCGGCGAGACCTTCGGGGGTGTGGTTGCCCTGGAGGACGCCCGGGGTGATGGTCAGGGCCGGGCCGGCGGCGTTGACGGTGATGCCGAACGGCGCGAGGTCGTTGGCCAGGCCGCGGCTGAAGCCGATGATCCCCATCTTGCTCGCCATGTAGTGCGAGATGCCGGGGACGTTGCTGACGATCGAGTCGGAGGTCAGGTTGACGATGCGGCCCCAGCCGCCCTTCTTCATGGCCGGCAGCACCGCCTTCACCATGAGGAACTGCGAGTCGAGGTTGACCGTGAGGACGCGCCGCCAGGTGTCGTAGTCCACGTCCTCGATGTCGCCGATGGGGAAGATGCCGGCGTTGTTGACCAGGATGTCCGTCCGGCCGAAGCGCCGGGCGGCCTCCTCGCCCACGGCCGCGGTCTGCTCCGGGCTGGACACGTCGGCCGTGAGGCCGAGCACCGGGTGGCCCTCGGCGGAGAGCAGGGCGACGGTCTCGTCGGGGGCGGTGAGGTCGACCGCTACGACGGTCGCGCCGCGCGCGCCGAGGTCGACCGCGATGGCCCGGCCGATGCCGCGTGCGGCGCCGGTGACGACGGCCACGCGGCCCGTGTGCGTCTGCGGAACTGTCATGTCGGTATTCTTTGCTGTGAGTTGGTGCGGTCCCGTGCCCGATCGGGGATTGCCCGGGACCCGGGACCTCTGTCCCTCCGGGCTCCGGGCCGGAGGAGTCGTCACGCCGCGCGGCCGGCCTTCATGGTCCTGGCGACGTCGGCGATGCGCCGGCCATGGAAGGCGGCGGCGGCGCGGGCGGTGCCGTCGACGGGGAGATCCCCGTCCACCCCGGTCACATGGGAGGCGCCGTAGGGGTTGCCGTCGGCGTACTTCACGGGGTCGGTGAAGCCGGGGGGCACGATGAACCCGCCGAAGTGGTAGATGGAGTTGTAGAGCGCGAGCAGGGTCGACTCCTGTCCGCCGTGCAGCTGCGAGGTGGACGTGAAGCCGCTGTAGACCTTGTCCGCGAGCAGGCCCCGGGCCCACAGGCCGCCGAGGGTGTCCAGAAACTGCTTGAGCTGGCTGGCGACGTTGCCGAAGCGGGTGGGGGTGCCGAAGACCACGGCGTCGGCCCATTCGAGGTCGCCCGGTGCGGCCACCGGTATGTGCTCGGTCGCCGCGGCGTGGTCGGCCCACGGCTTGACGCCCGCGATCACCTCCCGGGGCGCGAGTTCGGCGACGCGCAGGAGCCGTACCTCGGCACCCGCCTCGGCCGCACCGGCGGCGACGGTCTCCGCGAGACGGTGGATGGTGCCGGTCGAGGAGTAATAGACGACGGCGACGTTGGGCGTGTGGGGCATGTGGGGTCCATTTCGGTGCGGAACGCCTGAGGGCGCGGGGCTTGGCGACGTGCCCTTCGTGGGGCCCGGAGGCATTACCGAGAGCTGCGTGCGCAAGCAATGAAACGCCGGATCCGGACGTCCGTGTATCGGGAATGCGACCTACCGCCCGGGTCGTAGGGGCCGGTCGGCCCGGCCGTGCCGGGGCGTGCCGCCGGCCTACGGCGCGGGGACCGGGCGCCCGAGGAGGCGGACCTGCGACCTACCACCCGGGCCGTACGCGCCCGTCGCCGTCCCGGTGCCGGTAGTGCCCGGGACCTGCGCCGTGGGGACGGGGCACACACCCGGCACCGCGGCACCGCGGCAACGGGTCGGGACGGGCCGTTGCGTACCCTTGCGGCATGCGCATGCGCCCCACTTTGAGCTGGACCCCCACCGAGGACCTGCCGCCGGGCACCACGGACCTGGGGCCCGTCGCCCACGCGCTGGGTGGCGGCGGCGTGCTGGTGCTCACCGGGGCGGGCATCTCCACGGAGTCGGGCATCCCCGACTACCGGGGCGAGGGCGGGAGCCTGAGCCGGCACACCCCGATGACCTACCAGGACTTCGTCGGCAGTGCCCAGGCCCGGCGGCGGTACTGGGCGCGCAGCCACCTCGGGTGGCGCACCTTCGGCCGCGCCCGCCCCAACACCGGGCACCAGGCGGTGGCCGCGTTCGGGCGGCACGGCCTGCTCTCAGGAGTGATCACCCAGAACGTCGACGGCCTGCACCAGGCCGCCGGCAGCGAAGGCGTCGTCGAGCTCCACGGAAGCCTCGCCCGGGTCGTCTGCCTCTCCTGCGGTGACCTCAGCCCGCGCGGCGAACTCGCCCGGCGGCTGGAGGAGGCCAACGCGGGCTTCGAGCCGGTGGCCGCGGGGATCAACCCGGACGGCGACGCCGATCTCACCGACGAACAGGTCGGCGACTTCCACGTCGTGCCCTGCACGGTCTGCGGCGGCGTCCTCAAACCGGACGTGGTGTTCTTCGGCGAATCCGTACCGCCCCGGCGGGTCGAGCACTGCCGCGAGTTGGTCCGTGAGGCGGCCGCGCTGCTGGTCCTGGGCTCCTCGCTGACGGTGATGTCCGGACTGCGGTTCGTCCGTCAGGCCGCCGAGGCGGGCAAGCCGGTGCTGATCGTCAACCGGGACGCGACCCGCGGCGACCGCCACGCCCTCACCCGGGTCGCGCTGCCGCTGGGAAGCGCCCTCTCCGCCGTGGCGGAACGGCTGGACGTCCCCGTCGGCGGACCGCTCGACGGCCGGGAAGCGGCTCCGGCGAGCCTGTGACGGCGGCCGGTCCGTCCGCGGTGGACGTACCACCGCGGACGGACCGGCCTCCTTGTCGCGGGTCCTGGCAACGGCCGCGCCTCAGCGCAGGCCGAACGCCCGGATCACGGTCTGCTGCACCGAGTTGCCCGCCGAGTCCTTCGCGCTCGCCCGCAGCGAGACGAAGGACGCCTTGCCCGGGGCGTCCAGGCGGAACCGCCCGTCGCTTCCGCAGGCGGCCTTGCGCCAGGTCCGGCCGTCGTCGTACGACAGCTCCAGGCCGACCGCGCCGATCTTGCCGGCGAGGCTGGCACGCGACAGGTGCGCGGCGGTGACGGAAAGGCTGTCGTGCCGCCCGGCACGCCCCGCCGCGTCGGTGCCGATCCGGTAGTCGAGCTGCACCAGGGGCAGCACCACGGTGACGCCGTCGGTCGGCTTCGCCGATGTGAAGTCCCACTCGGTGAGCGTGCGGGAGGAGTACGGGGTGTACGGCACGTCGCGCTCACCGGTGACCACCAGCTTGTACGGCAGCTTGCGGGCGCTGGGGGCCTCGCCCACGACGGTCGTGAAGTGCCCCTGGCCCAGCTGCTTGGTGCCCTGGTAGAGCGTCTGCTGCTGGGTTCCGGCCGGATCCTGGTTCCACCCGACGTGGTCCCGGCTGCCCCAGGCCGGGATGTCGATGTACAGCTGGTCGCCGTTGCGCGTGGGCGGAAGGTTGTTGAAGAAGGTGTCGTTCAGGAAGGGGCGCTGGATCGGCTTGAACCACTCCTCGGACTGCCTGCTGCCGGCCCGGTAGGCGGTCCTGGCTCCCTGCTCGAAGCCCACGGACTCGACGAACGCCTGCTGGTGCCAGCCGACGCCGGTGGTGGACACCCAGTCGGTGCGCTTCCCGTTCGAGGGTTCGGGCATGATGTTGCCGGAGGTCCAGTCCACGCCGTCGAACCATTCGAAGCGGAACTCGCTGCCGGGGGCGCCCTGCTTCGGGTTCGCGAAGTCGACGTCGATCCGGGCCAGGTTCTCGGCGTCGCCCTTGACCGTCATCTTCGACGGGATCTCGTTGTGCCAGGCGTGCGCGAGGTCGTAGACGTACGGGCTCGCGGTCTCGGAGTCCACGGTGATCTTGGCAGCGCCACCCTTGACCTGCCGGATGAGTTCCTCGCCCTCTTCAGTGCCGAGGAGGCCGACGTCGAGTGCGACGGGTCCCTGGCCCAGCGCCGTGTAGGAGCGCATCGGGCGGCCGTACCCGTTCTCGACCACCAGCATGAGCTTCGCACCCGCGGCCACGGCGTTGGCCGCCTGCTCCATGTCGCCGACTTCGTCGTTGTGGCGGACCACCACGGCCTTGCCGCGGGCGTCGAGGTGGGCGTAGTCCGCACTCGACCCCTGCCCGGCGAAGACCACCGGCAGCTTGTAAGTGCCCCTGGCCAGCGGGGTGATGCCCTCCTGGCGCAGTATGCCGGTGAACTCGGTCGAGCCGGTGGACACCGCAAGTGCCGGCTTCTCGTTGCGCCAGCGGGCGGTCAGCTGGAAGTCGCCGTGGGTCACCTTGCGGGTGGTCGGCTGGGCCCAGAGGCTGTCGTAGTACAGGCTGTCGGCGGCCAGACCCGACCGGACGCCGTTCAAGGTGCGGTTGTAGCCCAGCTTCTGGAAGGTCGCCTCGCTCTGCTGCGGGGTGGTCATCCGGATGCGCTGTGCCTTGGACGCGTCGAAGCTGACGGTGACGTCGCGGTCCAGGAACACATCGGGGTCGCCGAGCAGGGCCAGGCCCCGGGAGTGCGGACCGTGGACGCCCTGGATCTCCTGGAAGGACAGCGCCGAGTAGACGTTCTCGGGGAGGAAGAACTCCCGGGTGCCGGAGGCGTCGACGTTGAACTCGAACGACTCTCCGGTGCTGACCGTGAGCAACTGGACCACACCGGAGGTGGGGTTGCCCTCGGCGTCCTTGAAGGTGAGTGTCAGCTTGTGCATCACCGCGGTGCCGACGGAGACGGCGGTGTGCGCGGCGACCGTGCCGGCCGCGTCTTCGGCCAGCACCTGGCCCGAGTAGTGGTTCTCGGTCGTACCTGCGGAGCCGTCGATCGTCACCGTGACGGCGGCGGTGCCGTGTGCGGGGACGACGACGCGGGAGGACGACAGCCGGAACATTCCGGCCGGGGCGTGTGGCGCGTCGACGGAAAGCGTGAGGGAGACCGGAGTCCCGGTGGTGTTGGTGTAGGTCACCGGTCGCTGGAGGACGCCGCCCTTGTTCTGCGCCATGTAGGCGGTCGCCGTCGCGAAGACGCCGGCCCGTGCTGCCGCGGCGACGTCCAGCCGGCCGCTTCCGGCCTGGAAGGCGTCGTACGCCGGGGTCTGCCGGGAGCTGCTGGCCAGCAGGTCCTTCAACTGGCCGCCGGTGAGCTCCGGGTGGGCCGCGGCGAGCAGGGCGGCGGCGCCCGCGACGTGAGGGGTGGCCATGGAGGTGCCGCTCATCGACTGGTAGGCGCCCTGGCCGTTGCCGGTGAACTGGGAGTTGGCCGCCAGGATGTTCACTCCGGGGGCCGTGATCTCCGGCTTCAGCGCGCCGTCGATGCGGGGGCCCTGGCTGGAGAACGGGGCGAGCGAGTCGGTGGAGTCGACCGCGCCCACGGTCAGCGCGGAGTCGGCCGCTCCCGGTGCGCCGATGCTGCCCGGCGTGCCCGTGTTGCCCGCGGCGATCACGAACAGCGCTCCGGTCCGGGCGCTCAGGTTGTCGACGGCCAGGCTCATCGGGTCGGTTCCGTCGGACACCTCGCCGGTGCCGAGGCTCATGTTGATGATCTTGGCCTGCTGTTCGACCGCCGCCCACTCCATGCCCTCGAGGGCCCAGGAGGTCTGCCCGCTGCCGGAGTCGTCCAGCACCTTGCCTATACGCAGCCGGGCGCCGGGGGCGACGCCCTTCTCCTTGCCGTCGGAGGCCGCACCGGTGCCGGCGATGATCGACGCGACATGGGTGCCGTGCCCGGCCCCGTCGTCGGTGGTCTCGTACGGTACGAAGCTCTGGCGGCTCGCGATGCGGTCCGCGAGGTCCGCGTGACCCGCGTCGACGCCGGTGTCGAGGACGGCGACGTCCACGCCCTGCCCGGTGTCGCCGCCCTGCCAGACCTGCGGCGCGCCGATCTGCTCGGTGCTGTCGGCGAGGTCGGCGTGGATGGGGGCGTCGAGCCAGATGTGCGAGATCCCGGCACCGAAGGACGGCTTGGCGTCCTGCGTGCGGGCGCCGTCGTCGGTCGCCGCCCCGGCCACGGACTTCCAGAAGTCGTCCGCGCGCGAGCGGTCCGCGCTCAGGGCGGCGCCCTGGATGCTGTCGAGGTTCCGCACCCGGGTCGCGCCCTCGGGCACGGCGGACGCGCGACGCGCGGCACCGGCCTGCGTGTAGGACACGATGAGCGGCAGCCGGTCGCGGTGCGCGTCGTCGTAACCGTCCGCGATCAGGTCCGTGATGTTGAACAGTTTCCGGTCCAGGGTGCCCTGGGCCAGGAAGGGCAGGACGGACTCGGGGTAGACGTAGAGGTCGTCGTTCGATGTCAGGATGCGCGTCCGCGCCGGCAGTCCGTCCGCGCCACGGACGGTGACGGTGCCGCCGGACGGGCCTTCACCGCGCGCGACCTGACTGGTCGTCACAACGTCACCGGTGATCAGTGTGACGGTGTGGGTTCCGGCGGGCACACGGTCCGCGGCGGACGAGTGCGGGGGAGCCGGAGTTCCGGCAGGGGCGGCGGCCTGAGCCGTGATGGGGCTCGTGAGTGCGAGGACGGAAGCCCCGGCGATGACCGGCACGCTCCAGCGTCTTTGATGTCTCTTCAAGGTGTCCCCGGGTAGGGTCCGGGCGGAGGGCGATCACCTCCGCCGTACAAGGGCGCCAACCGCGGCGGGTTGGAAGCACCTGGGCTGGGTGATCATATGCACGTATGAATTCGATGTGAAGAGTGGCGCTTCGTCATTGTGAACCATGTGGCAACGATGTGAGTGCCCCCCGGGGCCCAGCCCGCGGCGGAGGCCGTGGACCCGCCATGGGCCGGACACGACCGCGGCGCACGACCGCCGTGCAGCAACGACCACACCAGTGCGGCAGGTTGGCGCCGCACTTCGATGGCCTCCGCGGTACAGACCGGAGTGCCGTCGACCGGTGAGGGCTGCCAGGTTGCCGACGGTGTGATCCACATGACACTGTTCGCGCGCGGGCGGCGAAGGCCCTGACCCTTGCGCCCTCCCCGTGAAACGGGAAGCGCCTTCCGGCGCAGCCGGAATGGGACGCCGGCGGCCGTCCGGGCTACGACCGGATGGCCTCGGGGCACGAGTCGGCCGTCTGCGTCCTCGACCAGCCGTCGCCCACCGCGTGGACGGTGCGTGCCGGGGATCCCGGCTTGGTGGCGGGCGGCTGCGCGGAGGAGCCGCCCGTGCCGCCGACGGCGGCCATCGAGGACAGCGCGGCGAGCGTCACGTCCGCATTCGACACCGTGCACGCCAGCTGCTGCATCGCCGGTTGGCTGAGTGGGGTGACGTCCTTCGGGAGCAGGACGTAGACGGCACTGTCGGAATTCGACTTCACCTGCGGCCCGACCTTCAGAAAGGGCAGCTCCGTGGTGACGGTCGCTCTCTCGGCGACGGTCGGTCCGGCGAACAGCATGCGGACGGCGTCCTCGACGCTCGCGGGGGCGGTCGTCTTGCGCGCGTGCACCGTCAGCTTGCCGTCCTGCAGGAAGTAGAGGGAGACGAGGACGAGGTTCGCGGTCCGCGGGGCGGGGGAGGACATGCCGGTCGCCGCTTCGCCGGCCTCGATGACGCCGGACGGCGGGACCCCGCAGGCCGTCAGCGTGAGCGCGGCCGCGAGGCCGGTCGTGAGCGCCGCCAGGCGCGTACGCTTCACCGGGCACCCGCGCCGGCGTCGTCCTCGGCAGGCTCGCCGTCGGCCGCGGAGTCGCGGTGCAGGGGGAGCTCGACCGTGAACGCCGCACCGCCCCAGGGCAGGTTGGCGGCAGTGACCCTGCCACCGTGCAGGTGCACGTTCTCCGCCGTGATGGCCAGGCCCAGCCCGCTGCTCGCGCTCCTGGCCCGTGTGCTGTTCGCCTTGTAGAAGCGTTCGAAGATGTGCGGCATGGCTTCCTCGGCGATCCCCGGTCCGTTGTCGGTTACTTCGATGACGGCCCACGCCGCGTCCGCGGGGTCCTCCCGCACGCTCATGGCCAGCCGCACCGGCGGCTCCCCGTGCCGCAGCGCGTTGCCCACCAGGTTGGCGAGCACCACGTCGAGCCGTCGCGGATCCACTCGGGCCCGCAGCACGCCGGGCGGGGGCAGATGGGTCTCGACCCGGCCCTGCCACCCCCGGGCGGCGAGGGTGTGCTGGGCGAAGTCGGCCAGGTCGATCTCGTCCACGTTGAGTTCGGCCGCGCCCGCGTCGAAGCGCGAGATCTCCATCAGGTCGTTCACCAGCACGCTCAGCCGGCTGGTCCCCTCGCTGATCAGCCGCAGCGCCTCGCCGGTCTCCCGGTCCAGGCGCAGCGCGTTCTCGTCCAGCACGTCGGTGACCGCCGACATCGCCGCCAGCGGAGTCCGCAGCTCATGGGAGACGTCCGCGACGAAGCGGCGCGCCTGCGCCTCCATGCGGCGCAGTTCCGCGACCGACCGCTCCAGCTCGGCCGCGGTGTGGTTGAAGGACTGCGAGAGGTCGGCCAGTTCGTCCGTTCCGTTGACGGCCAGCCGCACGTCGAGGTGCCCCTCGGCCATCCGGCGCGTCGCCCCGCGCAACGCCCGTACGGGACGGAGCACACCGCTCGCGGCGAGCAGCGCCAGGACGACGGCGAGGCCCAGTGCCACCAGGGTGGCGTGCTCGATGGCGCTGACCATCGCCTTGACGTAGGCCTGTTCGGTGTCCTGCGGCACGACCAGGTACATCACGAGCCCGGAGAGCCTGGACTCCGAGCCGTCCCCGCTGGTGTAGGTGACCGGCATGCCGACGACGAGCCAGGGACGCCCGTTGTCGTCCACCCGCTGGAACACCGCGGCACGTTTGGTCGCGACGGAGCGGCGCAGCTCCGGCGTGATCTTGTCGAAGTCGGCGCTCGGCGCGTAGGCGCGGAGGTCGCCGTAGGTGGCCAGTACCCGCCACCCCTGGGCCTGGCTGGCGCGCTGCACGTGGTTCACCGCCACCTCCAGGTCCGACTGGTCCGGGTGCAGGGGGGTGTAGACGGCCAGGTCGTTGACACCGGCCCGGAACTGCCGGATGACGTTGTCCTGGCTCTGCTGCAGCACCCCTGTCCGCGCCTCCCGGAAGGTGACGGCTCCGGTGCTGAGGGCGCCGGCCATGGTCACCAGGACGAAGGCCACGACCAGGCGGGAGCGCAGGCCCCGGAGCGGGAGCGGGACCTTCGTCAGGGCCGCCCGGTGGAACCGCGTCCACCTCGGCCCCCGAGCGTCGGCGTCCGTCGCGGCGGCCTGCTGGTCCCGGACGGCCCTGTGCGCCCGTGCGGATTCCCGGCGGCTCACGCGGAACCGAAGCGGTAACCGAAGCCGCGTACGGTCTGGATGTACCGGGGGGCGCCGCCCAGTTCACCGAGCTTGCCGCGCAGCCGCTTCACGCAGGCGTCCACGAGCCGTATGTCGCCGTAGTAGCTGTGCTCCCAGACCGCTTCCAGCAGTTGCTGGCGGCTGAAGACCTGTCCGGGCGAGGCCGACAGGGTCAGCAGCAGCCGGAGTTCGGAGGGGGCGAGGGCGACGGGTTCACCGCGGTGCGTCACCACGAGCCCGGCGCGGTCGACGACCAGTTCCCCGTGCGACTCCGCCCTGGGCCGGAGGGTGTCGGAGACCGACGCGTCCAGCCGGCGCAGTACGGCGCGTATGCGCGCGTCGAGCACGCGGGCCTGCACCGGCTTGACCACGTAGTCGTCCGCCCCCGCCTCGAGGCCCACGACCACGTCGATGTCGTCGCCCTTGGCGGTGACCATGATGATCGGCACCTGGTCGCGGTCCCGTATGCGACGGCACACGTCGAGGCCGGACATCCCCGGGAGCATCAGGTCGAGCACGACGACGTCCGGGCGGAAGGGGCGGAGCTGTTCCAGTCCGTCCTCACCCGTTCCGGCGGCGAGGACGTCGTGCCCCTGGTGCCGTAGCCCCAACTGGACGGCCTTACGGACATCTGGGTCGTCTTCGACAATCAGGACTCGTGGCACTTCGCCAGTGTAAGCAGATCGCGATCGGCAGCCGTCCCGGGAAAGGGCAGCTCGCGGGAGCTGTTACAGAAGGGTCATACCCGCGATGCGAGGCGGCTTTCCCGATCGGCGGCGAGCATCCGAAGGGGTGCTCGTTATCGTTTCGTGATGGTTCGAGCTCATGGCGATCATCTCGGATGACCAGGTTGAGCTGCCATGGATTCATCCCACCGCGCCGGACGCCACCGCCCCTCCCGTCGCCGGCGCCGTCGGCGCCGCCGGGCCAGGGGCTATCTGGTCGCCACGCTGGTGGTCGGCGGACTGCTCGGCTCCGCCGCGTTCTTCCTGGGCGACGGGCGCGGCGACGCCCCGAGCGGTGCGCGGCAGCCGCGCGGCGTGGTGAACGTCACCCCCACGCCCTCGCGTACTCCCACACCCACGCCGACGCCCACTCCGCCCCCGAAGCCGAAGCCGAAGCCGACCCCCACCGAGATCGACGTCCCCGCGAAGGGCAGCGGCACGTTCGTCACCGCGCGGGCCGGCGGGGAGAAGGTCGGGCACGGACCGCGGCCGCTCCGCTACGTGGTGAGGGTCGAGACCGGCCTCGACGTCTCGCCGGCCCAGGCGGCCGACGAGATAGCCGACATACTCGCCGCCCCCCGCGGCTGGACCCACAACCAGGCCTACGCGTTCCAGTTGGTCGGCGCCGGACAGCCCAGCGACCTCACCGTGAGCATCGCGACACCGGGAACGGCCGACGCCCTGTGCTGGGCGGGCATCCGGCAGGACACCCACGGCGAGTACAACTGCGAGGTCCCGGGCGGGGTCGTGGTCAATCTCAAGCGCTGGGTCGAGGGCTCGCCCACGTTCAAGGGGCCGATACACGACTACCGGGCGCTGATCATCAACCACGAGATGGGGCACTTCCTGAAGTACACGCACACGACGTGCGCGGGCCCCGGGCAACTGGCCCCCGTGATGATGCAGCAGATCAAGGGCCTGCACGGGTGCGTCTCCAACGCCTGGCCCTACGACGGCAACGGCCGATTCGTCACCGGGCCGCACGTGCCGTGACCCCCGGGACCTCTGGTCGTGGTGGGGCGGCTGTGACGTGAACGTGAAGGGCCCGCTGATACACGGTTGATGCCTGGCCGAGCGGCGACGGATGCCCGGCGCGGATCCGCCTCGCGCATCATGGAGAGCCCGTACCTGCGTCCGATGGGAAAAGATGTCGGTTTCCATGAACGAGGGGGCGGCCGGCCCGCCGCCCGTGGCGGTCCTGCTCGTCGAGGACGACGAGGTGATCCGCCGGTCGGTCACCATGGCGCTGGAACGCTACGGCTACCGCGTCACCTCGGCCGCCGACGGTCTGACCGGCCTCGAACTGTTCCGGGAGGGCCACCACGACCTGCTGCTGCTGGACGTGATGCTGCCCGGTCTGGACGGGATCGGGCTGTGCCGCAGGGTCCGGGAGACCAGCATGGATCCGGTCCTGATGATGTCCGCGCGGGGCGACGCCCTGGACGTGGTCTCCGGCCTGGAGGCGGGCGCCGACGACTACGTGGTCAAACCCGTGGACACCGCGGTGCTCGTGGCCCGGATCCGCTCCCTGCTGCGGCGGGCGACCTTCACCCCCGCCCCTGCCCCGGCCCCGGTGGGCCCGGCGGCCCGCACGGAACCGACGGAGCTGCCGCAGGACCCCGGACGGCTCGTCTTCGGCGACCTGGAGATCGACACCGCGGGACTCGAGGTCTCCCGGGCCGGCGCACCGGTCGCGCTCGCCCCCACCGAACTGCGGCTGCTCCTGGAGTTCGCCGCGAACCCCGGTGTCGTGCTGGACCGGAACACCCTGCTGCGCAACGTGTGGGACTACGGCTGGGACGGCGACAGCCGCGTGGTCGACCTGTGCGTGCAGCGGCTGCGGAAGAAGGTCGGCGCCGAACGCATCGAGACCGTCCGCGGTTTCGGCTACAAGTTGCGGCGCTGAGGTGGACACCGTGCGCGACCTGCTCAACTGGCGTTCGCTGCGCTGGAAGACCGCGCTGCTCGTCGCCGTGGCCTGCTGTGCGATCGCGATGACCGTCGGGGTGCTGGTCCACCGCAGCACGCTGGCGCGGTCGATGAACGACGGCGGCGCGAAGGCCACGGCGGAGCTGGAGCGGGCCTTGGCGGACGCCCGGCGCGACGGCGGGTTCCCCCAAGGGCTGGAGACCTCGCCCGCGGCGATGCCCGCCGAACTGCTCGACCGGCTGCACCACGGGCCGGGGCCGGGCACCGGCCACGCCACCTGGTACGACGGCGACGGCCCCGGCGACCACCCGCGGATGTGGGCGGCCCGGACGGACGGGGACAGGCCGGTGGCGATCGCGATCGACATGACGTCCGACCTGCTCACCCGGCGTGCCCTGGACCGGCACATGTGGAAGTACTCCGTGCTCGCGCTGGGCGTCGTGCTGCCGCTGACGGCGCTCGCGGCCGAGCTGCCCCATCGCAGGCTGCGGCGCGTGGCGCGGACCGCGCGCCGCATCGCGGCCGGTGACCTGGCGGCGCGGACCGCCGACGGCCGGGGCGGCCGCGGCGGCGACGAGATCACCGAGATCTCCGCCACGGTGGACTCCATGGCCGACAGCCTGCTCGGGCGCCTGGCGGCCGAGCAGCGCTTCACCGCCGACGTCGCCCACGAACTGCGCACCCCGCTGATGGGCCTGGTCACCGCGAGCGGGCTGCTGCCCGAGGGGGAGGCCACCGACCTCGTCCGCGACCGGGTGGGGGTGCTGCGGATCCTGGTGGAGGACCTGCTGGAGATCTCCCGGCTGGACGCGGGCGCCGAACGGGCCGAACTCAGACCGGTCCCGCTGGCCGAGGTCGTCGAGGAGTCGCTGACCCGTACCGGAATGCCGGCGCGGTTCACCCCGGACGGCGCCGCGTCCGCCAGGACCGACCCGCGCCGGGTCGACCGCATCGTGGCCAACCTCGTCCTCAACGCCCACCGGCACGGCGGCGCCCCCGTCGAGGTCGCGGTGACGGGCACCACCGTGACCGTACGGGACCACGGTCCGGGCTTCCCGCGCGAGCTGCTCGCGGACGGGCCCCAGCGGTTCCGCACCGGGGCGTCGGAGCGCGGGCGGGGCCACGGCCTCGGGCTGACCATCGCGCTCGGCCAGGCCCGGGTGATCGGCGCGGCGCTGTCCTTCGCCAACGCCCCCGACGGCGGGGCCGTCGCCACGCTCCGGCTGCCCGTGGCCGACTGAGCCACCGCGGGGCAGGGGTGCGACGGCGTTGCTACACGGCGGCGTTGATACGCGAACGGCGTTGATACACGACGGATGACCGGCCGAGCGCGGGCGGAGACACGGTCACGGCCGGGCCGACATCAGCGGGCCCCACGGTGGGCGGTGTGCGTGAGAGCCACGCCGTGAACCCCGTGGAGGTGCGCCGTCCATGCGCCCAGTCCCCGAATTCCGCGATCCTGACACGGAGCCTGTCCGGCAGCCGGTGATCGTCGGACCGTGGAATCCGCCGAGCGGTGCACGTCGTCCCCGGCGCGTGCCGGTCGCGGCCGGTGCCGCCGCGCTGCTCACCCTGATCGTCCTGGGCGCGCTGGTCGTCATCACGAGCCGGGGCGGTGACGGAGAAGGCGTGTCCGGGAGCGGCGGCCACCACGACGAGCGGTCGGAGCTCCGCCCCCCGGTGTCGCTGCCCTGGCCGGGGGAGGGGCAGGCCAGCGTGCTGGTCGAGGGGCTCGGTGACGGTGGTGACCTCGGGAACCGGGGCGCGCAGAACCCGGTGCCGATCGCCAGCGTCACCAAGGTGATGACCGCGTACGTGATCCTGCGCGACCACCCGCTGCGCGTCGGCGCGTCCGGTCCCCGTATCGCCGTCGACCAGCAGGCCTCGGACGAGTCCGTGTCCGGCGTGGAGTCCAGCGTGCCGCTGAGGCTGGGGCAGCGGCTGGGCGAACGGCGGCTGCTGGAACTGATGCTGATCCCCTCCGGCAACAACGTGGCGCGACTGCTCGCCCGTTGGGACGCGGGGACGCAGGAGGCGTTCGTCGCCAAGATGAACCGGGCCGCCGAAGACCTCGGCATGGACCGGACCACCTACACCGGGGCCAGCGGCATCGAGCCCACGACCACCAGCACCTCCGGCGACCAGCTCAAGCTGGCCCGGGAGGTCATGCGCGACCCGGTGTTCAGGGCCGTCGTCGCCCAGCCCAGCACCACCGTGCCCGGTGTGCCCGGCACCGTCCTCAACACCAACACCCTGCTCGGCACCTCCGGGGTGATCGGGCTCAAGACCGGCTCCAGCACCCCCGCCGGCGGCGCCCTGATGTGGGCGGCCAACGCACCCGACCGCCGCGGACACGGCCATCTCGCCCTCGGCGTCGTCCTCCACCAGCGCCCCGGCACGAGCCCCCAGGAGGGCCTCAACGCCGCCCTGGGAGCCGGCCACACCCTGGTGGAGGGCGTACGCCGGTGGGTGGCCGGCCGGCACCGGAGCCGCGTCGGCGGCCGCCGATCTGTCCGGGGACCGGTGAGCCGGCCGTGACCACTCTCCTGCGCACTCCCGGCGCTCCGCCGGAACCCGCTCGCGAACCACGGCCCGGCAGGTGCCCCGGCATCTGGCGACGTGGACGCCTCCCCGCGGCCCTGGCGGCGGCGGCCGCACTGGTGATGCTCGGCCACGCCCGCATCCCGGACGGGGCCGGCCATCTCGGCAGCCTCGTCGAGACCTTCCTGCCCTGGACCGGCCTGGCCGTCCCGCTCCTGATGCTGTGCGCGCTGCTGCGGCGCTCGGCGACCGCAGCCGTCGCCGTACTGCTGCCCGCCGTCGTCTGGTGCTCGCTCTTCGGCGGCACGCTGGCCGACAAACGGGCGTCCGGCGGGGAGCTGACCGTGGTGACGCACAACGCCAACGAGGAGAACCCGGACCCGGCGCGCACCGCCCGTGCCCTGGCGGCCTCCGGCGCCGACCTGGTGGCCATCGAGGAGCTGGGCGACAACGCACCGGCGTACAGCGCCGCTCTGCGCGCCGGCCACCCCTACCACACGGTGCGGGGCACGGTCGGCCTGTGGAGCCGCTACCCGCTCGCCGACGCCCGGACGGTCGACATCGCGCCGTGGCCGCGCGCCCTGCGCGCCACCGTCCGCACCCCCAAGGGGCCCGTCGCCGTCTATGTCGCCCACCTGCTGTCCGTCCGGTTCACCCCGCTGTACGGCTTCGGCACGAGCGGGCGGGACACCGCCGCGCGCGCCCTGGCCGCCGCCCTGCGCGCCGAACCGCTGCCCCGCACCCTGCTCATGGGCGACTTCAACGGCACCACGGACGACGGGGCCCTGTCCGCGGTCACCTCGCAACTGCGGTCGGCCCAGGCCGAGTCGGGCGCCGGCTTCGGTCTGAGCTGGCCGGCGTCCTTTCCCGTGGCCCGGATCGACCACATCCTGGTGCGCGGCATGGAACCCCGGTCGGCCTGGACCCTCCCGTCCACCGGCAGCGACCATCTGCCGGTCGCGGCATCGGTCCGGCTGTAGGGGCCAGGAAGACCGGGTGGCGGACGCGTGGCGTGACGGAGGCCTGCCGCTGCGTGAACCGATACGGCGGTGAACCGGACCGCGCGCCGAGCGGCCGCGGCACTCGCAGGGCGCTGTGCTCGGCGATTCGACCGGAGTCGGATGCCTGAGTTCGGGTAGAGGGATATGTGAAATGTTCGAAATGGACGGAGATGGTCCGTATGTCCCGGACGCAACCCGGTATCGAGCAGCACCCCGATCTGCTGGAACTCCGCGCCGACTACGAGCGCGCGAGCACCACCAACCGGAGTCAGGCCGTGGAGGCCATGGCTCTGCTCACCGGCACCTATCTGGCCGCCTCACCGTGGATCGTGGGCTTCAACGCGCTGTTCGGTTTCAACGCGCTGTCGACGATCGCCGTGAACAACCTCATCGCCGGCATCGCGTACGCCCTGCTGATGGGAGGCGTGGGACGCGGCTTCGAGCGGGCCCACTCTAGGGCCTGGGCGGCGGCGGTCATCGCGCTGTGGACGATCATTTCGCCGTGGTGCATCGCGGGAAACGTCAGCACCACGCGCACCATCACCAACAATGTCATCGTCGGTGTGATCGGACTGATTCTGGCTCTCGCGGCGGCGTCGCTCCGTCCGGACAGCGCGCTGCGCAAGCGTCGGGGTTCTCCGGAGCCGGCAGGAGGTCTGCCCAGGACGTAGCGGGACACGGGGGGCTCGGCCGGCGACGCCTCTCGCCCGCGTGACCCGGCGCCTCCCGGCGTCGAAGAGCCCGGCGCACCGCACGGTGCGCCGGGCTCGGTCGGCTCACGTCAGGGCGTGGGCCCGAGCGCGCAGGCCACGACCACGGTCACGGTGTTGGGGGCCACTCCGGCCGGCACCGCGTTCACCGTCCACCCGGTGGACGGGTTCGCGAACGGGACGCTGGTCACGATCGTGGCCCTGGTGACCTGGAATCCGCCGCCGATGGCCAACTCGCCCGCGGGGCAGGACAGCGTGTGGTCGGCGCCGTCCGCCGTGAACGTGGCGACCAGGGTGTGGGCCCCGGAGAGCCCGCCCCCGGTACCCGGAGGGCCGGCGGGGCCCTGGGGTCCGGCGGGCCCGGCGGGCCCGGTCTGGCCGGGGGGACCTGCGGGACCGGCCGGTCCCTGCGGTCCCGGAGGGCCGGGGATGCCCGGACGGTTCAGGCAGTAGTTGGGGTAATTGGGGTACGTCGGGTACTGGTAGCACGGGTGCACGGACCGCTGCTGGACGCCCTGCGCGGTCTCGGCCGCCGCCGTGGTGCCGTCTTCCGCGGGCGCGGAGAACGCCGTGCCCGACACGAAGCAGGACGCGAGGGCAGCGCTCGCGGCGATCGTCATCACGCGGACTCGGCCGTAGCGTCGCTGTGCCGATGACATGGGCCTGGTTATTCGGTACAACACGTCACCTCCAGGTATGGGTTCTCTGCGGGCGGCCCGTGCCGCCCACCCCGCAGTACGCGGCGGGGACCGTCACGAGGGACGTCGAACCCACAGCAAGGATCACTTTCAGTGCCCATTCGCGCACGCCGGGTAGCCGAAGGGGTGATGCCGCGCGCCCGGGACCGGCTGGCCGGCTCTCATGGCGGGGGCAGGCGCAGGGCGAGGAGGGCGATGTCGTCGACGTTGCCGGGGGGCATGCGGGTCAGGAGCTGGTCGCAGAAGTCGTCCAAGGGCTCCTCGGCGAGGGCCAGGGCGTTGCGGCGCAGCCGGCTGAGGCCGGTGTCGAGGTCGGCGCCCCGCAGTTCGATGAGGCCGTCGGTGTAGAGCAGCAGCGTGGACCCCGACGGCAGGGGTGTCGTGGCGTCGGGCCGGCGGTCGCCGGTGCCGGTGCCGGTACGGGCACCCAGCAGCGGACCTCGCGCGTCGTCGAGGTACCGCCCGTGGCCGTTCGGGGTGAGCAGCAGCGGCGGGGGGTGTCCGGCATTGGTCCAGCGCAGAGTCCAGGGGCCGTCGCGGGGGCCCTCGACGCGCGCCAGGACGAGGGTGGCCATGGGGACGGTGGTGATCGCCGGCATGGCGTCGTCGAGGCGGTCGACGATGGCGCCGGGGGGCTCGGTGCGATCCCAGGCCAGGGACCGCAGTATTCCACGGAGTTGGGCCATGCCCGCGGCCGCGGTCAGGTCGTGGCCGACGACGTCGCCGATGACCAGCGCGGTCACGCCGTCCTTGAGCTGGAACGCGTCGTACCAGTCGCCGCCGACCTGGGACGCGGCGGGTGCGGGCTGGTAGCGGGCGGCCAGGAGCAGCCGTCCCGGCTGGGGCAGGGGGGCGAGCAGGTTGCGCTGCATGGCCTCGGCGACGTCCCGCTGACGGCCGAACCGGCGCGTGTTGTCCAGCACTTGGCCGACCCGGCGGCCGATGTCAACGACAACCTGCAGGTCGTCGTTGCCGAAGGGGGCGGCGGGGTCCGTGCGGACCAGGGTCAGTGCCCCGGTGGAGTGCCTTCCCGAGCCCAACGGCACGGTGAGCGCCGACGCCGCACCCACCGACTGCAGGAAGCCGCTGTGCAGGGCGGCCAGCGGCGAGTCCGGCCGTGCCGGGGCCCCGGCATCCTCGTCCAGGACCGGCACCGCACCGCGCACGGCCTGGACCAGCGGGGAGCGCGACTCGCCCGCGAAGGGAAGGCGGGCGCGCCAGCCCTCCTGCCCGCGGTCCCGCCCGTCCGGCCCGGTGACCGCCACCCTGTGCGTCTCGTCGTCACCGACGAGCAGGTCGACCGCCACCCAGTCGGCGAGGCCGGGGACCAGCATGCGCCCGAGGCGGGCGAGTGCCTCGTCCGTTTCGAGGGTCTGGCCGAGCACCGCGGTGATCTGTGCGACCAGCGTCAGGCGCCCGGTCAGGTCCTCCAACGCCTGCATGTGCTCAGCACGTTCGCTGCGGTCGTCGGAGAGGCGGGCGAACAGCATCGCGGTGCCCTCGAACGAGGCGCCGTCCGTCACGGGCGCGGCGGACCACGAGACCTCGACCAGCTTGCCGTCTCCGCACAGATACCTGTCGCTGTCCGCGTGGGCCTCACCGGCGTGGATCAGTGCTTCGAGCAACCTGCAACGGATACCGGGACGTTCACGGTCCGCGTGCCGGTGCACGAGGTCGTGGAAGTCCTTGCCGGCCATCGCCTCGGCGGAGCGGCTCAGCAACCGTTCGGCGGCGGGATTGGCCGCGACGACGCGCCCGGAAGGGCCGACCACGACCAGCGACGCCCCCAGTTGCTCGACGACCTGCCGCCAGAAACCCGGCTGGGCCGCCCACTGCCGGCCTCCGTCGGCCTCGTCCGACACTGCGCCCTCCAAGATCGCCCCTGTTCGCCGCAGAGCGTCGGTCCGTACCGGGGACACCGTGCCGACGACGACCGATACTCCATGCTCCCGCCTGTCAGACCCCGACCGCGGCCGACACGACGAGACACCGGCCTCCCGGTCCTCCGGTCCCCGGGCGGCGTCCTGCGCCCCACCACGACCATGGCGGCCGCCCGCCCGCCCCGGCTGCCAGGGGAAATCCGTCCTGGTACCGGCAGGACCAGGCACGGCACCCGCCCCCGCGACCCCACATGGCTACGCTCCGAGGAATGACCACGGGATCCCACGAGACGACCAGCACCCGACCGCCGGCACTTCGTCTGGAGCGCGGCTCGGTCCATGACGAGGCGTGCCCGAGTTTCCAGGGCGCGGTCGAACTCGTCGGACGCCGCTGGACGGGGGCGATCCTGTTCGCGGCCTCGCGCGGCGCGCGCCGCTTCGGCGAGTACCGCGCCGTCATCGCCGGGATCTCCGACCGGCTGCTCGCCCAGCGCTTGAAGGAGCTCGAGGCCGAGGGCCTCATCGCGCGGTCGGTCATCCCCAGCACCCCCGTGCAGGTCCGCTACGAGCTCGCCCCCGATGGCCAGGCGCTCATCGCGGCCCTGCAGCCGCTCGCGCAGTGGAGCGCGCGCCGACTGCGCCGCGTCGGATAAAAAAAGCCCGTAATGGGTGTATGTCCTATTGAATGGGTAATAACCACGCAAAATCTCCGGAGGTAGCACAGAGGGGTGCCACATGATCCGAGGAGCCGAGGGAATCCCCAGCCCCACTCCCCGCGCTAACGTCGACCTGGCCCGCGAATGCCGACCGTGTTTCGGCTGGGGGACCGTCGTCACCGACCAGGGCCGGCACGAACTCTGTCCCGACTGCCAGGACGGCCGGATCACCACCCCCGAACGTGTCAGGGCCGTACGCCTGCGCCCCGGCTCCCGCTACGTCTCGCCCCGCTGAGCCCGTTGGCCCGCCCGCCCGCCGCGTTCACCACGCCTCCGGCCCGCCCCCGCGCCACTCCACCTGCCCCGGGTCGGTCAGGCTGACCGTGCCGGCGTCGTACCCGGCGAGCCACAGGAACCGCAGCAGGTCCGCCAGGCAGTGCGCGGTGCCGAAGTAGTCGCCCCGGATCACGACCCTTCGGCCGTCGACCGGAGCTTCCACGACCACCGGCGGCCCCTCGGTGCGCATGGTCCCAGCCTGCACAGTCACCGGCGAGGACGCATCGCGGGCGGACCCGCGGGCTGACCCGCGTGCGCCCCGCTCACCGGCCCGGCCCGGCGTTTCGCCGGAGCCGGCGGACCGGTCGCATCCCGCCACTTTCGCCGGCCGACACCCCTCCCGGCCGCCGCACTGCTATGTTCGCCCGCATGTTCCTCTCCCGTGCATAGGAGTCAGTGCCGCCGCGCCCGCCGGGCGCGGTCCTCGCTGCCCGTGTACGCGTGAGCGCCGCGAGTCCGGCGCTGTCTTCCCCGAGGAACATGATCATGTCTTCGTCTGCCGCCGCCCCGTCGTATGCGGCTGTCCTGCGGACCCCCTATGCCTGCCGCACGTTCGGTGCCGCGCTGTTGGGCCGGCTCTCCTACGGAATGGTCTCGCTGTCCCTGATCCTGGCGGTCAAGGAGGCCACCGCCTCCTACTCCGTGGCGGGCGGTGTCATGGCCGTGTTCGGGCTGACCAGTGTCTTCCTCGCCCCTGCCCGCGCCGGTCTGGTCGACCGGTACGGGCCGCGGCGGGTACTGCCTCCCATGGCCGCCGCCTACGCGGTGCTGCTGACCGTACTGGCCCTCGCGACCACGTGGTCCGGCGCGTCGGGAGTCCTCCTGGGCGTCCTTGCCGGAGCCGCCGGTGCCGGTGCGCCACCGCTCGGTCCGGTGATGAGGAGGTTGTGGAGTGCCCTGGTCCCCGACCGGGGTCTGCTGCAACGCGCGTACAGCCTGGACGGTGTGGCCGAGGAGCTGTTGTTCGTGACCGGACCGCTGCTGGTGGGCGTGCTGGTGAAAGTCGCCGCGCCGTGGGTGGGTCTTGCCGTGAGCGCCGCCCTCGTATGGGCCGGGGCACTGATGCTGGCCGCGTCCCCGGCGGCCCGCGGCCTGGGGTACCGGGGCAAGGCCGCCGGGGCGTCGGCAGCAGCGTCCGAGGACGTTCCCCCGGGCGTGACCCCCGGCCGGCAGGCGGGCAGGCCCGGGCTGGGGCAGGCGATCGCCGTGACTGCCGCGCTCGGTACGAGCCTCGGGGCGCTGGATCTCCTGGTGATCGCCTTCGCCGACGAACATCACGCCTCATTTGTGGTGCCCTGGGCCCTGGCGGCGCTGTCCGCAGGCAGCGCCGTCGGCGGCCTCGTCCACGGCTCCGTCCGGTGGCACGCCACAAGTCGATTCCGGCTGTCTTCGTCGGCGCTCGCCCTGGGGCTCGTTCTGGCGGTGGCCGGCCTGTCACCTCATCCCCAGGTGCTCGTCGTCTGGGTGGCGCTGGGCGGGCTGTTCGTGGCCCCGGCCATCACGACGGCGTATCTGATCGCCGACGAGTGCGCCGGTCCGGGTGCCCGCACCAGAGCGGGCGCGTGGGTCAACACCGCCTTCAACGCCGGTTCGACGGGAGGGACGGCCGCGGCCGGACTGCTGGTGGGGCGGATGCCCCTGGCGGTGTGCTTCGCCGTCGCCGCCGCCCCGGTCGTGCTGTCCGCCGCGACAGCGCTCGACCTGTCGCGCCGGTCGGTCCCGGACGTCACCGATCCACTTGAAGCCGCACGGGCAGCGGGCAGGGGATCGGTTGCCGACGGATGAGCCCTCCAGCAGGCGGCCGGCACCTGGGCCGTGCCCCGAACCGGCCTAACCGGCCTGCCCGAGGGTGGAGACGTCGATCACGAAGCGGTAGCGCACGTCGCCGCGGTCCAGGCGGTCGAGGGCGGTGTCGACCTGGTCCGCCGGCACGGTCTCGATGTCCGCGGAGATGCCGTGGCGCGCGCAGAACTCGAGCATCTCCTGGGTCTCGCGGATGCCGCCGTTCTTCGTCGAGGTGATGATCCGGCGAGGGTCGCCGAGCAGCATGCCCTGGAACGTGGCGGCCTCGGCGGTGACACCGGCGTTGACCAGCACGCCGTCGAGACGCAGGAGGCCGAGGTAGGCGTTGGTGTCGATGCTGCCCGACACGGTGTTGACGATCAGGTCGAAGCTCCGCCCGCGGTCCGCGAACCAGGAGGCGTCCTCGGTGGACACGTAGGCGTCGGCGCCGAACCTCAGCCCGTCCTCGCGCTTGGAAACGCTCCGGCCGAGGACGGTGACCTCGGCGCCCATCGCGTGCGCGATCTTCACGCCGAGGTGGCCGAGCCCGCCCATGCCGACGACGGCGACCTTCCTGCCGGGCCCGGCGCCCCAGCGGCGCAGGGGCACGTACATCGTCACCCCGGCGCAGAGCAGCGGGGCGGCGACGTCCAGGCCGAGGCCGTCGGGGATGCGGAGCACGTAGTTCTCGTCCACGACGATCCTGCGGCTGTAGCCCCCGAAGGTGGGCCGCTTGTCGTAGTCCAGCGCGCCGAAGGTGAGGACCTCGCCCTTCAGGCAGTGCTGCTCCTGGCCGGCGAGGCAGTTCTCGCACGCGCGGCAGGAGTCGACGTAGCAGCCGACACCCACCCGGTCACCGACCGCGTGGCGGGTCACGCCGGGGCCGGCCGCGACGACCGTCCCGGTGATCTCGTGGCCGGGGACCATGGGGAACAGGCCCTCCATCCAGTGGTTGCGCAGGAGGGCGATGTCGGTGTGGCAGATGCCGGTGTGGGCGATGTCGATGACGACGTCGTGGGGTCCCGGCTCACGGCGCTCGACGGTGGTGAGTTCCAGCGGCGCGCCGGGACCGGCGGCGGCGAGGGCGGCGACGGCGAAGGGCATGCGTGTCTCCTGGTGGGGCGAGGTCGGACGGGGATCACTTCCGTCTTCGACTGCACCAGGTGCCGGGCCGTCCGCGAAGGGGAAGCGTGACCGTGCCGAGGGTGCTACTCGCGGAGCCACCTTCGGCGCCCCACGGGTGCGGGGCTCGGCTATACCTGGGGTATGGACGCTGAGCGGGCCCTGCGGGACTTCCTCGTCTCCCGGCGGGCGGCGATCGACCCCGGGCGGACGGGACTTCCCGTCGGCCACGGCAGCCGACGGGTACCGGGGCTCAGGCGCGAGGAGGTCGCGGCGCTCGCCGGCGTGAGTGTGGCCTACTACACGAAGCTGGAGCAGGGGCGGATCGGCCGCATCTCCGAGGAGGTCCTCGGCGCGGTGGAGAGGGCGCTCCAGCTCGACCAGCTGGAGTGCGCGCACCTCAGGACCCTGGTACGGAACGCGGGAAGCCGGCCCATCCCCTCGGCGCCGCCTCCCGTGAAGACCAGGCCGGGCGTCGTCGCCATGGTGCACGCGCTCGACCTGCCCGCCATCGTCCACGGGCCGCGCCTGGAGGTGCTGGCGGTCAACCACACCGCCAAGCTGCTTGTCGACGACTTCGACGCCAAGCCCGTCAAGGAGCGCAACCTCGCCCGCTGGACGTTCCTCGACCCCCGGGCCAGGATCGTCTACCCCGAGTGGAACAAGATCGCGCCCCAGGTGGCGGCGGCACTGCGGCAGGTCGCCGCGGACCGGGCGGCGGACCCCGCGCTGGAGCAGCTCGTGGGGGAGATCGCCGTCGCGTCGCCGGACTTCGCGCGGTACTGGGCGGAGTACCGGCTCTACGAGCATTCGTACGGCGTGAAGCGGTTCTTCAACGACACGGTCGGCGAGATGAGCCTGCACTACGAGACGATGACCCTGCCCGGGGGCACGGGTCAGAGCGTCATCGTCTTCAGAGCGGACCGCGGCTCCCCCTCGGAGGAGAAGCTGCGCATCCTGGCCAGCTGGAACGCGCCCACCGCCGAGGAAGACGCCCGGCGCATCCGCCCGTAGGCCGTGTCGTCAAATGCCCTCCCCCCAGCCTTCGGCCGGAGGTGCCCCCACCCCGCGGCGCTCCCGCAGCTCCGCCGGGAGGTGCCCCCAGGCACGGCACTCCCGCAGCTCCGCTGGGAGGTGCCCCCACGCTGCGTTGCCGAATCGTCCGAGTAGCCCACTACGAGGACGACTCTCCGCCTTGCGATGCACCGCACCTGGGGGCACCGCCCGGCGTCAGCTGGGGGAGCCGCCGAGCCCGCCCTCCGGGCGATGGGGGCACCTCCCAGCGGTAGCTGGGGGAGTTCATTTGACGACACGGCCTGGGGGCGGGCGCGGCCGCACCGGCCGATCGGCTTGCGTCGCCTGGGGTCAGTGGGGGAGGCGCATACTGGAGAGATCAAGGCGGCCCGGCTGAGGCCTTCGTGATCTTCGCAGTGCCGGAGGTGGGCATGTTCGACACCCCGTTGTGCGGCCTGCTCGGTATCGAGGCGCCGGTCATCTGCGCCCCGTTCGGTCCCTGGGACGAGGTCGCCCTCGCGGCCGCCGTCTGCGAGGCCGGAGGACTGGGCAGCCTGGGTACCGCCGCGCGGACCGTCCCCGAGCTCCGGCAGCAGTGGTCGCGGCTGCGCGAACTCACCGACCGCCCCTTCGCGATCAACCACACGACCCGGCCGTTCGACGAGGAGGCCTTCCAGGCCACGCTCGACGCGCGCCCCGCCGTCATCTCGTTCCACCTCGCCGTACCGGCCGACCTGATCGCCCGGGCCCACGACGCGGGCGTCATCTGGATCCAGCAGGTGACCGACGCCCGCCAGGCGGGGCAGGCCCTGGACGCGCGAGCCGACGTGATCGTCGCGCAGGGCGGCGAGGCCGGCGGGCACGGCGGCGACGTGAGCACGATGGTCCTGGTGCCGCAGGTCGTCGACATGGCCGGCGGCACCCCGGTCGTCGCCGCGGGCGGCATCGCCGACGGGCGCGGCGTCGCGGCGGCGTTCGCCCTGGGCGCCCAGGGCGTGTCGATGGGCACGCGGTTCCTCGCGTCCACCGAGATGAACATCTCCCAGGACTGGAAGCAACGGATCGTCGGGGCGGACGCGGTGGACGCCGTCAAGGCGCTCAACAGCGACCGGATCCTGCCGCCCTACTCCCGTCCCGGCGGCTTCGGCGTCCCGCGCGCCCTGCGCACCGAATTCGTGGACACCCTCCGCGACCACCCCGAGCGGGTCGACCCCGAGGAGGCCGTACCGCGCCTGCTGGCGGCGATCCGCCGCGGGCGCGGGGACGAGTACCTGCCGTTCACGGGCCAGTCGGCGGGGCTCGTCCACGACGTCCTCCCCGCAGGCGACATCCTGCGCGGGATCCTGCGGCAGGCGGAGGCCGTCCTCGCCGCGCTGGCCGACGGAAAGCCGTTGCCGCGCCGCTAGGTTGGGCCCACGACCATCCTCACGCACCCCCACTCCGCGCGAGATCGTCCCGGCAGGGAACCGTCCCCCTGGCCGGCCCCGGCGGCGGTGCCACACTGGACGCATGGCCCCCGACGCACAGCTCGACGAGTTGGGTGAGTTCCTCAAGGCACGCCGCGCCGAGCTCAGCCCCCGGACGGTGGGCCTGCCCGACGGCGCGGGGAACCGCCGGGTCAGCGGACTGCGCAGGGAGGAGGTCGCCCGGCTGGCGGCGATCTCCACCGGCTACTACACGCGCTTGGAGCAGGGCCGGATCCAGGCGTCCGCTCCGGTCCTGGACGCCCTCTCCCAGGCCCTCCACCTCGACGCGGACCAGCGCGACTACCTCTTCGGCCTCGCCGGGAAGGAGACCGCGCGCCCCCGCCGCCGGACCCGCCATCACGTCCAGCCGCAGTTGCGGCGCCTTCTGGACGACCTCACGGCCACCCCCGCCATGGTGCTCGGCCGCCGCATGGACGTCATCGCCTGGAACGCGCTCGCGGCGGCGCTCATCACCGACTTCGGGTCGGTTCCGGAGGAGCACCGGAACTATCCCCGGATCCTGTTCACGGACCCCGCCATGCGGACGCTGTACACCGACTGGGGGACCATCGCCCGCTCCTGCGTGGCCCAGTTGCGCATGGAGGCGGCCAAGTATCCGAGCGACCCCCGGCTGACCGCGCTCGTCGGGGAACTGTCCGCGCGGGACCCGGACTTCTGCTCGTGGTGGGCCGCCCACCACGTCGCCGCGCTCACGGTCGGGACCAAGGTGCTCGACCATCCGGTGGCCGGCGAGCTGTCCCTGGACTGGGACACGCTGACCGCCACCACCGACCCCGACCAGAAGCTCGTGATCTGGACAGCCGAGGTCGGCTCGCCCACCCACGACGGGCTGCGCATCCTGGCCTCCTGGGCCGCGGACCGGTCGCTGTCCACGACTCCCGTGGACTGAACGGCCGCCTCAGGACTCCTGGAGCAACTCCCGGCAGGCGGCCCGTGTGATCCAGCTCTGGGCGCGGTCGAAGGCCCAGCCGCGTTCACCGACGAGCGTGCTCCAGGCGTGCGGACCGAGGTGGAACCACAGCAGGTCGACGGCCTCGGCCCGGTTCACGTCCGCACGGAGCGCGTCGAGCGCCGCGAGGCGGTCCGCGACCCGCGTCAGGGCCTCGACGTAGTCGTCCGTCCCCTTGTCCAGCACCGCCTTGACGGCCGGCTCCCCCGGCGGATCACGGTAGAAGAGCCCGTACACCAGATCCCAGTGGCGTTCGTGCGTGAGCCGGGTGCCCTCGGCGGTCAGTGCGATCACGGCGCGAGGGTCGTCGCTGTCCTCGACCGCGGCCAGCGATTCGGCGATGGCGGGGTCCGTGAGGGCGGGCTCCAGCAGGGCCGCCAGGATCTTCGGCTTGTTCCCCACGCTGCTGTACACCGTGGGCACGGCGACCTTCCCCGCCTCCGCGATCTCCCCGATCGTCACACCGGCGTACCCCCGTGCCAGGAACAGCGCCTGCGCGCTGCCCAGGATCGCTTCGCGCGTAGCGGCCGCCGAATGGGCGCGGAGGGGGGAGTGGTACTTCCGGCTCGTCACCGACGCAGCATACCTCTCCACCGTAAGTGATTATATTGACAATAATCGCCTCTAATGAATATGTTCCGTTTCATGAACCACTCCTCCCAAGAGCCCATGTCCGTCATCGAGACCCGGCTCGCCCACGAGGTCCACCGCGTGGCCACCGCCCTGCTGGCGGAGGCGGCCGTCCGCCCTTCCGCGCCCCTGGGCACGCTGGCCCAGCTGCGGGACTTCCTCGTGGTGAACCTGCGCCACCACCACGAGACCGAGGACGAGGACCTGTGGCCGCAGATCGTCGCGACCTCGCCGGCCACCGCGGACGCGCTGGGGGACCTCAGCGCGGAACACGAGCGGCTGGACGAGGCCCTCGACGCGCTCGCCGCCGTCGCGCTCGGCGACGACGCCGACGCAGCCCGGCCCGCGCTCCACGAGGCGGCCGCCGCCGTACGGGACACCGTGCACAGCCACCTGGCGCACGAAGAGCCGATCCTCTTCCCCGCCCTGCGGGAGCACGTCACGCCCGAGTACTGGGCGGACTTCTCCCAGCGGGTGATCGCCACCACGCCGCCCGTCGCCGGCCACCTCATGATCGGCTTCCTCGACGAGGTGGGCACCCCCGAGGAGGTCGAACTCATGCTCGCGGCCCTGCCGGAGCCGGTGCGGCCGCTCCTGCCCGCCATGCGCCGGCAGGCCTCGGACGACCTCCGGACCCTGCGCGGCGCCGGGGCCTGACCCGGCCGCGCGGCCCCGCTCCGAGGGCGGATTCGGCAAGCCGGAGCGGGGCCGCATCTCCAGGGTGCGCCCGAGGCGCGCCCGGCACACGCCGGGGAGCACGGCCCCAGGGGCGCCGCGAAGCAATAGACGAAGGTATAGGCGGCGCCTCCCACCGCTACTTTCGTCACCCGCGGAACGCAGACTTTCTGCCGAAGCCCGGGGGCCGGCCCGCGCCATAACTTCGGTGACATGAACCCCACCCCGCGTACGGAATCCGTTCCCCTCACCCAGCGCCCCGCGCAGCTCCTCGCCGGCCTCGTCGGCGTCGCGCTCCTCCTGCTGGGCGGTGTGCCGCTCACCGAGCGCCTCTTCGCCCACCTGACGGTGTGGGCCGCCGGCCAGACCATTCCGGGCCTGTCCCACCTTGTTCTCCTCGTTGTGGGCGCCGCGCTGCTCACCCTGTTCTGGCGCCTCCGTCACGGCAAGGCTCCGGCCGCCCAAGACCGCTGAACGACGCACACGCACAGGAAGATCACACGGGCCACCACGTCATGACCGATTCCCCCAACGTCCCCGCCATCGAGACCGTCGGGCTGGGCAGGCGCTACCGTCGCGGCTGGGCGCTGCGCGACACCTCCTTCCGCCTTCCCGCCGGCCGCGTCTGCGCGCTCGTCGGCCCCAACGGCGCGGGCAAGACCACCTTGCTGTCCATGGCCGCCGACCTGATCACGCCCACCACCGGCACGATCACGCTGTCCGGGCACCGCCCCGGCAGCGTCCAAGCCCGCCAGAGCACCGCGTTCCTCAGCCAGCAGAAGGCCCTCTACCCGCGCTTCCGCGTCAGCGAGATCCTCCGCATGGGCCGGGAGCTCAACCCCACCTGGCACCAGGAGACCGCCGAGTCCGTCATCGACGCCGGCCAGGTCCCCATGAACGCCCGCGTCGGCACCCTCTCCGGCGGACAGGCCACCCGCGTCGCCTTCGCCCTCGCGCTGGGCAAGCGTCCCCGACTGATGCTCCTGGACGAGCCGATGGCCGACCTCGACCCCCTGGTACGCCACCAGATGAACGACATCCTCCAGGCCGAGGCCCGGCGGCACGGCTCGACCGTCGTGATGTCCTCGCACCTGGTCTCCGAGCTGGAGAGCGCCTGCGACTACCTCGTGCTCGTCAACAACGGCACGGTCCGGCTGGCCGGCGAGGTGGACCTCCTCCTCGCCGAGCACCGGCAGCTCACCGGGCACCACCGGCAGGAGCCGGTCCCGGACGGCTACCAGGTCATCGCGACCTCCGGCGACGAGGGAGGCCACAGCTCGCTCGTCCGCACCTCCCACGCGTCCCCGCCCGACGCCGGCCACCGCGCCCCCACCCTGGAAGAACTGGTCCTCGGCTATCTGCGCGCGCCCGACGCGCCCGCACTCCTCACCCCGAGCGCGAGGGTCGACGGCGGCATGGAGGTGGTGGCGGCATGAGCACCGCAACCACCCGCAGTCGCACGCCCGTTCGCCGAGGACCGCGACTGCGCGGACTGACCTGGCTGATCTGGCGGCAGAACCGCACCGCCTTCTGGATCGGACTGGCGGTCGCGGCAGCGGTCGCCTGCTACGCCCTCGTACAGCACCAGCACATAGCGGCGGCCGTCACCGCGCAGCACCTCGACGCCTGCCAGGGCCACCAGCTCTCCGAACGCTGCCTCAGCCGCCTCACGACCTTCGGGCAGCAGTACCAGTTCCCGATGCGGCGGCCGCTCCAGGCCATGCTGCTGCTCCCGTTCCTCTTCGGCCTCTTCCTGGGTGGGCCGCAGCTCGCGCAGGAGCTGGAGTCGGGGACCTACCGCACGGTGGCCACCCAGTCCGTGACCCGCATGCGCTGGTTCGCGGCGAAGCTGGGCGTGCCGCTCGCCATGACGGTCCTCGTCAGCGGTGTCATCGCGGCCGCGATGACCTGGTGGTGGCACCCGGTGGCCAAGGCGATGGGGCCGATGTTCCCCTGGCACCAGTGGTACCCGTTCTACGGGGTGGGGCCCGTCGTCGTCGGCCTGAGCGTCCTGTTCTACCTCCTGGGGGCGACCCTGGGGCTCGTCCTGCGCCGTACCGTTCTGGCGATGGGTGCCACCCTCGCCGTCGGCGCCGGGCTGTTCGCCCTCCTCGAAGCGGTGCGCCCGCGCCTGTGGCCCGTCCGCACGGCGTACGCGCAGCACACATCAGAACCGCCGGCTCCCCTTGACGCCTGGCAGCTGGCCGACGGCCCGCTGTCCAAGGAGGGGCACCGCGTGTCCGAGGCCTGGGACTGCTATGCCGCGGGGGACATCAAGCAGTGCCTCGCCTCCCGGGGCATCACCGGCCGCTGGTCGGAGTACCACCCGGCCTCGGATCTGTGGCCGCTGCAGTGGACGGCGACGGGCCTGTGCCTGGCGCTGGGCGTCGTGCTGATCGCCCTGTCCCTGTGGTGGACCCGCCGGAACCCGGCCTGATCACCGCCGCCGGTCCCCTTCGAAGGCCCCGGACGGGCCCAAAGGGGGACCGGCGCTCCCTGGATCGGTGATGCCTTCATCGGCGCGGAGTTCACGCCGAACCTGGTGGTGAGCGGTGCGGGGCCCGACCGGGCTCCGCACCGCGGAACGAGGAATCAGGAGAGCTGGACATGAGCGTGAACACGATCGCGGTGATCACCGGTGGCAACCGGGGGCTGGGCCGCGCCACCGCCCTCGCGCTGGGTGCGGCGGGGACGGACGTCGTCCTCACCTACCGGAGCAACGAGAAGGAGGCCGCGGAGGTGGTGGAGGCGCTGACCGCGATGGGGCGCAAGGCGGCGGCACTGCGGCTGGACACCACCTCGTTCGGGGAACTCCCCGCCTTCGCACGGACGCTGGGCGACACCCTGCGCGCCACGTGGGGACGCGAGACGTTCGACTTCCTGGTCAACAACGCGGGCACGGCCGGGTTCTCCCCGCTGGGCGCCACCGGCGCGGACGACTTCGACCTGATGGTCGACGTGCACTTCAAGGGCGTGTTCTTCCCTCCTGCTGGTACGAGCCGCCCATGGCGCTGCGGTTGGTCTGCCCCACGATCGCCACCACCGGTACGTGGTCGAGCTTCGCGTCGTACAGGCCGTTGAGCAGGTGGATCGCGCCGGGCCCCGACGTGGCCGCGCAGACGCCGACCCTGCCGGAGAACTTGGCGTAGCCCACCGCCTGGAAGGCCGCCATCTCCTCGTGACGGGCCTGGACGAACCGTGGCTTGTCGTCCGCCCGCCCCCAGGCCGCGAGCAGTCCGTTGATGCCATCGCCCGGGTAGGCGAAGACATGGTCGACGTCCCATTCCCGCAGTCGCTGCAGTACGTGGTCGGAGACCTTGATGGACACGGGGGACTCACCTTCCAGTTTCCGTTTCGGGCGTTTCCGGTGGCGGCGCACCCGCCACGACGCCTCGGCCGTGACGCCGCATCCGGAAGCGGTGATGGCCGTGGCGCTCGGCCGGCCGCTCCGGCCGGCCGCCGGGATCCTGCGTCTCGCGTGCCCGGACCGCCCGATCTCTAACACCCCCGCACGGACCGGCCGGATGATCGCGCCCGCCATCGCGGAGGTCAGGCCCTGCGTGCCGCCGGAGACTTGCCGCGCCGGCGGTGACTGGTGTCGCACCACGGGTACTTCCGGCTGCGCCGGCAAGCGCACACGGCCACGACGAAGCGGTCGGAACGCACCACGCGGCCGTCGTCCAGGACGACCTCCACGGGGCCTTCGATCAGGATCGGGCCGTCCCGGGTGAGCGTCACCCGCGTCGGCGCCGGTTCATCGTCAACGTTCGGCACGGATCACCACCAGCTCTTCCTTCTCCTCGCCCGGGGATATCAGCCCCCGCGCCTCCAGCCACGCCGACCTGCCGCGCAGCACCGGCCCGAACGGGATGTAGCGGCGATCGGTCACCACCGGCCGCAGTCCCGCGCGACGCAGCCGGCCCAGAGTGTGCTCGACACCGCAGAAGCCCGAGTGGACCAGCAGCAGCACGCCTCCCGGTGTGAGCAGCGGCGGCGCGTCGGAGCAGATCCGGTCCAGCAGCACCCGGCCGTCGGGCCCCGCGTCCCACGCCACGGCACGGCCCCGGCCGGGAGGGCGCGCCCGCGGTGACGGCACGTACGGCGGGTTGGCCATGATCAGGTCGAAGCGGCGATCCGTCACAGGCGCGGTGAGGTCGCCGCGCAGCACCCTGACGCGCAGACGGTTCAGCCGCGCGTTGAGCCAGGTCGTGAGCACCGCGCCCACGGAGGCGTCGACGGCCGTCACCCGCGCGACCCCGTGCTCGGCGGCGGTCAGCGCCAGCGCGCCGGTGCCGGTCCCCAGGTCGAGGACGTCGGCCTCAGCCGTGAGAGGCTCCCGCTTCAGCGCGTCCTCCAGCAGAAGCGTGTCGTCCTGGGGGCGGTAGACCCCCGGTGGGCACAAAAGCCACATACTGCGCGGATACCCCATGATGCGCGGACTAACGTGGACCACGCGGTGCGACCGGAGGCCCGCCCGCGGGTTGCGGACCGCGGTCAGGGGCCCGCACGGCCGCCGCATGCGATCCTGATCCCGGGGTAGGCCAAAATTTCGAGGTCGCACCCGAGGACAGGGGAGCATGGACGCCGCCGTACCGGACACCGGATCACCCGTCCTGGACGGATCCCTGGCACCGTCCGCCGACGTGCCCGGCGGTCTGCTGGAGGGCATGAAGGTGCCTGCCTACGTGGTGGACGCCGAGGGGCTGATCATCGCGGCCAACGGCGCCGCACTGCGTCTCCTGCACAGGCCCGCCGCCGAACTCCTCGGTCACGACGCCCACGACCTGCTGCACCGCGACAGCCACGGCCGCCCCCTGCCGCGATCCCGGTGCGAGATGCGCGACGCCCTCCTCGCGGAGCGCACGGGGCACAACGACCTGGGGTGGTTCGCCCGTGGCGACGGCAGCCTGCTCGGACTGTCCTGGTTCCTGACGCCCTACGCCCTCGACCCGGACAGGCCCGGGGCCCTGGTCATGCTCTACCAGCGGCACGAGCCTGCGGGGCACCGGGAGGACGGCGAGGAGCATGCGACGGCCCTCACCGAGCTCGACCGACTCGCCCTGCTCGCGGAGACCACCACCCAGCTGACCTCGACCCTGGACGTGACCGAGGCGCTGCACCGCCTGGCCGCCCTGACCGTCCCGCTGCTCGCCGACTGGGCGGTCGTCGACCTGCTCACCGAGAACGACGAGGTGCGGCGGGCCCTGGTCGTGCAGCACAAGGACGGCGTACTGATCGAGCGCGCCGACCTGCAGGGTCCGATGCCGCCCCTGCCGCAGGAATCCCCGATGCCGCTGTCGCGCGCCCTGCGCGGCGCCGCCTCCAGCATCGCCAGTGCCGCCACGTACCAGGGCCCTCCGGACTCGGGCATCGCCGTCGAGCAGCACCGGCTCTTCGAGGAGACCGGCATGCACTCCGCGGCCATCGCCCCGATCCGCGGCCTGCGGGACGTGCTCGGAGCGCTCACACTCGGCCGTGCCGCGCGCCCCGACGCATTCACCGCCTCCGACCTGCCGCTGCTGGAGGACGTGACCCGCCGGGCGGGCCTCGCGCTCGACAACGCCCGCCTCTACCAGCGGCAGCGCAAGGTCTCCGAGACGATGCAACGCCACCTGCTGCCGCAGATGCCCACGATCCCAGGGCTGCAGATGACGGCCCGGTACGTGGCGGCCCCCCAGGCCTCACAGGTCGGCGGCGACTGGTACGACGCCTTCCCGCTCATGGACGGCGCCACCGCGCTCGCCATCGGCGACGTCGTGGGACACGACCTCGACGCCGCCGGCGGCATGGCCCAGGTCCGCAACATGCTGCGCGCCTTCGCCTGGTCGCACCCCGAGGCGCCCAGCGACGTCGTCACCCAGCTCGACCAGGCCGTCATGCACATCGCCGAGGTGCCGATGGCCACCGTGCTCCTCGCACGGCTCACCAGCGGGGACGACGGTCTGTGGCGTCTGCGGTGGACCAACGCGGGCCATCCGCCTCCGCTGCTGGTGGACCACGACGGACGCACCCGCTTCCTCACCGGTGGCCACGGCATCCTGCTCGGCACCGGCACCACCCGGCCACGCGAGGACGCCGTCGTCACCCTGCCCCCGCGGTCCACCCTCGTGCTCTACACCGACGGACTGGTCGAATCGACCCGGCACTCCATCGACGACGGCCTGGACCGGCTCCGCAAGCACGCGGCCTCCCTCGCCCGGCGCCCCCTGGACCCCTTCAGCGACGCGCTGCTCGACCGGGCCCGGCCCACGGACAACGACGACGACGTCGCCTTCCTCGCCCTGCGCACGCCCGACCCCGCCCCGTGACACCGCCGGGCGCTCCCTTCCCGCGCACGTCCGGGTGAGTTTCCCGGCGGTCCGGGGAAAGAGCGCAGAGGGGAGCGAGGGAGGCCACCGTGCCGTATGACCAGCTCGGACTCGACGACATCCTCGCGGCGGCGGAGGCGGCCGCGCCGGTGCAGTCCCTGGACGTCGTGGCGCGCAACCTCAGGGAGCGGTTCGGAGCCAGATCGGTGTCGTTCCTGCTCCCCGACGTCATCGGCCAGAAGATGGTGCGGGTCAGCGAGGACGTCGCGTCGCGGCAGGACGGCAGCGCCGAGCAGATCCCCCTGCACGGCAGCATCTACCACGACGTCCTTCGCAGCCAGCAGGTGATGCGGGCACCCGCCGACGGGGCGGGGCAGCGGGTGGTCGCGCCCGTCACCAACCGGGGCGACACCATCGGCGTGCTGGAGCTGACCCTGCCCGACGGCACCGACGAGGTGCTGGCCGAGGTCGCCGAGGCCGCGCACGCGCTGGCCTACATCGTCGTCACCGACCGCCGGTTCACCGACCTCTACCACTGGGGCAAACGCACCACACCGCTCACCCTGGCCGCCGAGATCCAGCGCGGGCTGCTGCCGTCGGCCGCCTCCTGCGAAGCGAACGAGTTCATCCTCGCCGCGGCACTGGTACCCGCGGACTCCGTCGGCGGCGACACCTACGACTACACCCTCGACTACGACACGCTGCACCTGTCCATCACCGACGCCATGGGGCACGACGTGGAAGCCGCCCTGCTGGCCACCGTTCTGGTGAACGCCTCGCGCCGTGCCCGGCGCGCCGGGCACGACCTCGCAGAACAAGCCCTCGAGATGCACACGGCGCTCCGGGAGCACGGCAGCCACGGCCACGCCACCGGGCAGCTCCTGCGCCTCGCGGTGGACGGGACGGGCTGCCGGCTGGTCAACGCCGGACACCCCTGGCCACTGCGTCTGCGCGACGGCACCGTGGAGGAACTCGGCCTGCGGATCAACCTCCCCTTCGGCGTCCCCTCCGCGCCGCCCTTCCGCGTCCAGGACGTCGATCTGCGACCCGGCGACCGGCTGGTGCTCTACACCGACGGCATGCAGGAGCGCGAGGCCCGCAGCGTGGACCTGCCCGCGCTGCTCCGCGACTCCGCCGGCGAGCACCCCCGCGAAGTGGTCCAGGTGATGACCTCCGCCGTGTCCGTGGCCTGCCACGGCCACCTCCAGGACGACGCCACGGTCCTGTGCCTGGACTGGCGCGCCTGAGCGGGCGCGCCCACGCCGCCTGGTGCCGGGTTTGTCCCGGAGCAGGCAGGAAAGCCGCAACACATGAGGCTTATGAGCAGGCATACGCACGAGAAGCAGGGCTCCCCGAACGGCCCCGTCCCCGCAGCGATGGACACCCTGGAAGAGCAGGAGTGGCTCGACGGACCCGCCGCCGGTGTCCGCAGAGCCGTCCGCGCCCTGCCCCTGGGCCGGGGGCGTGACGCGCTGCGCGGCCTGTGGCTCGGCCACCCCCTGCACCCGGTGCTGGTGCAGGTGCCGATCGGCGCCTGGACCTGTGCCGGGATACTCGACCTGCTCCCCGGCGAGAGCCGCGCGGCGCGCCGTCTGGTGGCGGTGGGACTGGTCTCCGCCGGGCCCGCGGCCCTCGCCGGATGGGTGGACTGGGCGGAGCAACGCCCCCGCCAGGCCCGTGTCGGCCTGGTCCACGCGACCGCCAACCTCGCCGCCGTCACCGCCTACGCGGCGTCTTTGGCGTACCGGATCAAGGGCCGTCCCCTGCTCGGCAGGGCCCTGGGCTTCGGCGGGATGACCCTCGCCACGATGGGCGGGGTGCTCGGCGGCCACCTCGCCTACCGGCAGGGCGCCGGCGTGAACCACGCGGAGGCGGTGCCCGTGCTGGTGGAGCCGGGCTGGCACCGCATCGGGGTGCCGCAGGACTTCCCGGTCGGCGAACCGGTGCGGCGGATGGCCGACGAGGTGGCGGTGGTCGTGGTCCGGGAGTACGACGGGCGGTTCCACGCCCTGGCCGACCGCTGCAACCACATGAACGGCCCCTTGCACGAGGGCAAGGTGCTGGAGGGCTGCCTCGAATGCCCCTGGCACGGCAGCCAGTTCCGCCTCTCGGACGGCGCCAACGTCCAGGGGCCGGCGACCGCGCCGCAGCCCCGCTTCGACTGCCGGATATCCCCGGACGGACAGGTCGAGGTCCGGCTCGGCCGGAACTGAGCGACGAGGAGGAGCAGCCATGAGTCAGCAAGCTCTCGAGATCTACATGAACGACCATCTGGCCGGTTCCACCACCGGTCAACTGATCTCCCGTCATCTCGCCGACCACCACCGCTCCTTGCCGCACGGGGGCGAACTGCGGCGCGTGGCCGACGAGATCGAGGAGGACCGGCAGAGCCTCCTCGACCTGATGGCCGCCCTGGACGTCCCGGCACGCCGGCACAAGGTCTACGCGGGCTGGCTCGCCGAGAAGGCACGCCTGCTCAAGCTCAACGGACGGGTCACCCGCCGCTCCGGCCTGAGCACGGTCATCGAACTCGAGGCGCTGCGCCTCGGCATCGAGGGCAAGAGCCTGCTGTGGGAGTCGCTCCTGACGCTCACGCCGAGGGAGGAGCTGGACGAGGGCCGGCTCCGCACCCTCCTGGACCGCGCGCACGAGCAGATCGACACGGTCGAGACCGTGCGACGCGAGGCCGTCGGCGCCGGTCTCGGCTGAAGGGCCTGGGGTCACCGTGGCGCATCTGGTGATGATCCGCCGGAACGGGGTAGCCGCCCCTCAGGGGCAGGACGAGCAAATGGGGTGAAAGGAATGCCAGCAGGGTCGAACCGCAAGCGTGAGCGGCAGTACGAGCACATCAAGGAGAGCGCCAAGGAGCGCGGGGAGAGCGAGAAGCGGGCCGAGGAGACCGCCGCCCGCACCGTCAACAAGGAACGCGCCCGCGCCGGCGAGTCGAAGACCGCCAGCCGCAGCTCCCTCGAGGACATGTCCTCGGGCAGGCGCGGCGGGCAGCGCTCCGGCAAGGGCTCGCAGGGACCCACCTACGACCAGCTCTACGCCGAGGCGAAGCGCCGCAACGTCGACGGCCGCTCCCACATGAACAAGGCCGAACTCCGACGCGCCCTCGGCGGCAGCTGACCGCACGCGGGCCGACCAGTGGAGGACATCATGGTCATCCTCGGCATCATCCTTCTGATCATCGGCTTCCTCGCCGGGATCTCGATCCTCTGGACCATCGGACTCATCCTGGTCGTCATCGGCCTCGTGCTCTGGGTGCTGGGCGCCGTGGGGCACTCGGTCGGCGGACGACGGCACTACTGGTAGGCGGCGCGCAGGTCCGCCCTCGGATGCCGCCGGCGACTCCGCCGCCACAGGCGAGCGGACCGCGAGGTTCCGTTTCCAGCGACCGTACGCGGGAAGTCACAGAGGAGATGCGCTGACCGCGTTCCAGGGAGGTGTGCCGTGAGTACGACACCCGCCGGCAACCGTTCCGCCCCGTACAGCGGCACCGAACACAAGGTGCCGCCCACCGAGACGCCCCCGGGGGAGAGCAGCACCACGGAGGGGATCTCCGTCCCCGAGCGGCCGGAACTCCGCAAGGCGTGGGGTTTCGCTCCGCTGGTGCTCATCCTCGGCGTCGTCGCGGTCTTCCTCGCCGGCGTGATCGCCATGATCGTCGCCTTGTCCTCGTAGACGTGCGGCGATCGGGCGTCCGCCGGCCCGGGCGGTTCCCGGACGCCGGGAGGGGGGCCCGGCGCCCGGCGCATTCACCCACCGTGCGGCTGCCTCACCGCAGAATCCGGTTGCCCCCGTTCGGAGGTTCCACACCCGGACGGGGGCCGATTTCCGCGCGCCCGAACTGGAGGGGCCGCGTGGCGAGTGGGGATCCCGGTGTGAAATGATCTTGGTTCGTGGCTCGTGGAGATCTGACGGACGAGCAGTGGGCCGTGCTGGAGCCCTTGCTGCCCGTGCGCAAGAAGGCCGGTCGCCCGGCGGTCTGGACCCGGCGGCAGTTGATCGACGGCATACGGTTCCGGGTCCGGACCGGTGTGCCCTGGCGGGACGTGCCCGAGCAGTACGGGTCGTGGGGCCGGGTGTACGAGCTGTTTCGCCGCTGGCAGCGGGACGGCACCTGGCAGCGGGTCTTCACGCAACTCCAGGCCCGGGCGGATGCGAAGGACCTGATCGGCTGGGATCTCGACGTCGACGCCTCCGCCACCGTCCACCGCACCCGCCGGCGGGCCGAGGGGCGGCGCTGCCCGGCGCCCGCCCGCACGACGCCGCCGACGTCGAAGCCCGACGTGCTCGTGACCTTCGAGGCTGCATCCGGCAGCACGCTCACCGTCCGGTGATCTCCGACGACGAACGGGGTGCCAGCCGCGAATCGCGGCCGGCACCCCGGCGTGCTGCGAGCGAACGTCAGGTCACCATCGGTACCAGCGGCGGCGTCCGCCGCCCTCGGCGGCCCGGAACACGAAGCCGAGCAGCCACACCACCAGGACGATCACCGCGATCCACCACAGGGCCTTGAGGGCGAATCCCGCCCCGAAGAGGATCAGGGCCAGCAGCAGGACGACCAGCAAAGGAACCATGTCTACAACCTCCTGACCCCGCGTGTGCCCCGGGTCCGCGTCACCATGCACCGTGCCGCGGGGGCGACGGCCCGGAGGGCTGTCGGACCGGGGTGGCATGATCCGCCCATGAGCCTGACCACGCGGCAACTCGCCCTCGCCACCCTGGACCGTCAGCTCCTGCTCGAACGCCGGAGCCTGGACGTGGCCGAGGCCGTCCGTCAGGTCTGCGCTCTGCAGGCGCAGGCCCCGGCCTCCCCGTACCTGGCGCTGTGGAACCGCGTGCGGGACTTCGCCCCGGAGGACCTGGACGCGGCGTTCGCGGACCGCCGCATAGTCAAGGCGACCTTGATGCGGATCACGCTGCACGCCGTCCACGCCGAGGACCATGCCGCACACCATGCCGCGATGGTGCGCACGCTGCGGGGGTCCCGGCTGTACGACCGCCGCTACAGCTCGACCGGTCTGGACCCCTCCGACGCCGACGCGATCCTCCCCGAACTCGCGGGCTTCCTCGCCCGGCCCCGCATAGGCGCCGAGGTCGAGAACGAGGTCACGGCACGGTTCGGCGAGCACGCGCACCGGGTGTGGTGGGCGCTGCGCACCTACGCCCCGATGCACCATGTGCCGGCCGGCGGCCCCTGGTCGTTCACCCAGCCGAACACCTACCGCGCCGCCGAGGCGGTCCCCGCACCGACGCCGGAGGAGGCGGACGCCGGCGTGCGGCAGCTGCTGCTGTCGTACCTGCGCGCCTTCGGGCCCGGCTCCACCCAGGACTTCGCACGCTTCACGCTGCTGCAGCGCTCCGTCGTCACCGAGGCGCTGCAGGGGCTCGGCGACCAGGTGGTGCGGGTGGCGGGCCCCGGCCGCGCCCCGCTGTACGACCTCGTGGGCGCCACCGTCCCGGAGGAGGACACACCGGCGCCGCCGAGGCTGCTCCCGATGTGGGACAGCATCCTGTTCGCCCACACCGGCGCCGGCCGGGTCGTCCCCGAGGAATACCGGCCGGCTGTCGTCCGGCGGAACGGGGACACGCTGCCCTGCCTGCTCGTCGACGGGCAGGTCGCCGGGGTGTGGCGGGCGGTGGACGGCGGAGTGGAGATGACCGCCTTCCGCAAGCTCGGCAAAGCGGCCTGGGAAGGCCTGGCCGAGGAGGCGGCCAAGCTTTGGGCGCTGCTCGCCGACCGTGATCCGGCCGTCTACCGGCGCTACGGACACTGGTGGGACAAGGGGCTCCCCGGCGTCGAGAGCCGCTTCGTCAAGGACTGACCGCGGAGCCGCGACTGGGCGTTGGCCGTTACGGCTTCCGCCGCGCTGCGCCCCACGGGTCACAGGACCCACTTCGGCCCCACGCGCCGTGTTCGGGCCACGTGTCCATGGCCACGATCATTCGCATCTATGCTCGGCCTTACAGGGCATTACGCCCCAGCACCCTCCCGGAGACATGGAGGAGGCCCACTCATGGGACAGCCGGAGAAGGAGACCCGCGAGGAGCCGGAACGGGAGCCGGGAGAAGACGGCACGCGGGAATCAGGCACGCGCTCCGGGGGTGAAGAGCAATCGGACTCGGAGCAGACGAAGATCCCGCCGCACGAGAAGCGACGGGGAACCGGCCTGGAAGACTTCTAGGTCGCCGTGCCGCCGGCGTCGACGCCGGCGAGCGGGGCGCCGCCCGCAGTACGGAGGGCGCCCCGCCGGACTCAGGTCGACAGGAGGCGGTTGAAGAAGGAGCGGTAGCGCCGGAGCGCCGTACGCAGCTCTTCGGTGTTCACCTCTTCGCCGCGGGTCCACTGGCCCTCCAGGCCCTGCTTGTGCTGGGCGAAGGTCGACGCCAGCTTCTGCATGACGTCGGCGACCAACTCGTCGGCGGCGTGCACGGCATCGCGCGGGTCGTCGACGAACTCGCTCTGGATCTGCTGCCAGCGGGTGCGGAAGTTCTCCTCGTCCGCGGAGTTCAGCAGCTGCGGGGCCTCGTCCGCGGCGTTGTCCCGGGTGGGGGCGCCGACCGCGTCGTCCGGCGGCGGTTCGCCCCGCGCCCCGGTGCTCTCGCCGGGGTACTCCGGTGCCCTGGAGGCCGCCCCGGGGCGGTCCTGCGGGGGGCCGGGAGGCGCGTGGGTCTCTGCGAGGTCTTCGGTGGCCAGACCGCTTCCGCGGGAGACACGCTCGCGTTCCATCGTTTCTCCGCCTTTCCGGGTGGGTGTTCCGGGTTCCGCGTCCCGGGCGCTTCGTCAGGCCCGGGCGTGGCGCCGCCCGCCGCCGTCGGTGAGCAGCTCGTCGAACAGGGCGCGGTAGTGGACCATCGCGCCGCGCAGCTGTTCAGTGGTGGCCTCGTGCCGGGTGCTGAGGTCGTTGACCTCGTGCGCCGCCCGGTAGTGGTCCAGGGTTCGGCCGTGCTCCACCGACAGGTCCTTGACCTGCTGGTCGAAGTCGTCGGTCGGGTAGCCGCGGTCGTGCATCAGGGAGACCACGAGGCTGTCGGCGTCGTGGACGGCGTCCTCGGGCCGGTCGACGAACTCCTCCTGGACGCTGGTCCACTCCCGCGCGTAGCGGTCACGGGCACCGCTCGGCAGCGGCTTGATGTCCAGCGAGTCGTGACGCTTGGTGCGTGCGGCGAGGTCGCGCTCGGCATCCATGCGGCTGTCGGCCCCTTCGACCGTCCGGTCGTACTCCGGGCCGAAGCGGTCCTTCAGGCGCTGGTGCCGGATGAAAAGGGTGGACGCGACCGCGATCAGGGCGAGAACCACCACCACGGGGATGATGATCGCCAGAAGTGTCCCTGTTGACATGGGGTCGACTCCCTAGCACTCACGGGAAACCCCCCTCGTGGCGACGCCTGCCCCGGGCCATGTCTCCGAAACGCCACTTCTGCGGGTATTCGTCACGTGACCGCGTCGGCCGTTCAGGACCTGCCGCGCTCCGCGCGCAGGTGCTCGACGACCGGGGTGAGGGCGTTGCGCAGGGCCGTCTGGTCCTCGGCGGGGAGCAGGTCGATGAAGTGCTCCCGTACGGCGGCGACGTGGTGCGGGGCGACCTTGCGCATGGTCTCCCAGCCGTCCTCGGTCAGGACGGCGAACAGCCCGCGCCGGTCGGACTCGCAGTTCTCGCGGCGGACCAGGCCGGTCTTCTCCATGCGGCTGATCTGGTGCGAGAGGCGGCTCTTGGACTGGAGGGTGGCGCGGGCGAGGTCGCTCATCCGCATGCGGTGGCGGGGCGACTCCGAGAGGTTCACCAGGATCTCGTAGTCGTTGATGGTGAGGTCGAACGGCTCCAGATCGCGTCCGAGTTGGTTGAGCAGCAGCGTGCCGACGTCCACATAGGTGCGCCAGGCCCGCTGCTCGTCAGTGGTCAGCCATTCGTCGCTCTTGCCCTTCTCCATTTCGCCATCATATCCAGCGTGCCAATTCCACTTGAAAGCTGCACATTTTAGCGGTGGGCGCAAGGGGGCGTCACTCAGAAACGCAGCACCCCTCGCTGTGAGTACCCGGCGACGCGAACGCGGTGGCACGAAGTGCGGAGGCGGGGAGGCGGACTTCGTGCCGGGCGTCACGGCGGCGTCGTGGGTGGACACGGGTTCTGACGGACGGGGTCCGACGGGCGTCGATGCCGGAGCCACCTTGCGATCGGGAAACGGGAGAAGTCCGATGCGCATGGTGCGTGCGGAGGAGGACCTCCTGCCGCTGGACGCGGAGTCCGGGGAGCCGCGGGCGCTGTCGACGGCGGTGTGTGTCGTCGTCGGCGCGCCGTGACCCCACCCCGTCCGGCGGGGTGTTCGAGGCGGAAGGGCACCGCCGGCGGGCGGGGTTCGCGACGCGGCCGCAGGCGCGGATGGTGGACCTGAACCGGGGGGCGGTGGCGCACCATCTCCCGGCCGGAGGAGCCCGCGTCGCCCTGCTCGGGCTGGAACCAGGGCATCGCCTGCGTGGGCCCCTCGGGGGAGTGCTCCATGGCGACCTGGCGCAGGATCGTCGAGGTGAACCTCGTCGGAAGCGCTCTGACCGCCCGGGCCTTCCTCCCGCAGTCGCCGGCCACCCGCGGCTACTACCTGTGGGTCTCCTCGCTCGTGGCGATCGGCGCCGCCACGTTGACATACGCCCACTGTGGCTCCAGGTCAGGGGTAGAGGCCTTCACGCACTCCCTGCGCGCCGAGGTGGCCCGCCGCGGCGTCCACGCGGTGCGCACAACCTCCTTGCCCGGCCTGGTCGCCTGGCGGGCCCGCCACGCGATGGGCGCCCTGGAACAGCGGGTCGACATCGTCGAGGACGCCGCACGGTGACCCGCGCGTCCACGAAGCTCGGGCGGCAGGGCCCGGCGCCGCGGCACGGCGGCCTGAGGCATCGGGTCGGCCTGCCGGTGTGGGAGTACGGTGAAGACGGCAAGGAGCAACGCCCGAGGACAGCCGAGCCGGTCGGGCTTCGGGGAACGGGCGTGCTGGGCGGGCCGCCTGAGACGAGCGAGACACCATGGCCGACTCCGATACCCCGAACCTTCCCGAACTCCTCCCGGATGAGATCCGGCGAGAAGTGAGGCCCGGCACGGCACTGCTGAGGCTGGAGACGACCCACGACCGCCAGGGCATCCTCGACGGTGCGTGGTGGCCGCGTTCCCGCGACATCGTCGCGGAGCTTCCCAGCCTGATCACCGAGCTTGTCCGTTATCTGGGCCCCATCTCGCGTGTCGGCCTGGACGCGAGCGCCTGGGACGAACTCCCCACGCGCCTGACCATCGACGACCGGGTCGTGCACATCGACTCCTTCGCCGTCGGTGACGACACGGTCCTGATCACCCGCAGCGAGCGGGACCACTTCTCGCTGCTGGTGGTCCCGCCGCAGACAACCCCCGATGCGGCGCGCGCCGCGATGGCCAAGGCGGTGGAGGCCGGCAACGTCAGAGGGGCCGAACAGATCCTCATCGACACGGGCACCGATCCGGATCCTCCACGGCGAGTGAAGGGACGATGACCCACCCCGGGCGCGGGAGCCCTGCCCGAACGCAAACGGCCCCGGCGCATTCACACGCCAGGGCCGCCCCTTCCAAACCGACGCACGTGAGAGTGCACCAGTTCACTTTCCAGGCTACTGCTGCCGAAGCGTCGGTGCGGAGACACCCGGGACGACTGCGCCGTAGCGGATCGCCGGGCGGGAAACCCCAACAGGGCCCGGACCGGCGGTCCGTCACCGGTCGGCCCCGCGATGAAGCCGGGCGGGCCTGGTTCGCCCCCCCCGCGGCCGTCTACGGCCCGGGACGCGGGCCGTAGATCACCCCCAGGCGGTTGCCGGCGGCCAGTCCGCCCGGCGGGCCCGGGCGGTGCCCGCCCGTTTGCGGATCTCCGCCGCATCACCCGTATCGTCGCGGCTCGCCGACACCGGCCGAGGCGGAATCTCTCCCTCGTGCGGACGGCCGGTGGGAGACGGGTGGCCCGTGCTCGCTCCGGACTGGAACGACTCCACGGCTCCGGGGGCCCGAGTGGTGTCGACCGTGAGGTGCAGGCGGGTGCCGCCTTCGGGAGCCGCCGGATAGCTGCGCTGTTCCGTACCCGCGAAGTGCCGCCGAAGCGTTTCAGCGACTTGGCGGGCGGCTTCGGGGGACGCGGCGACGATGCGGACCTCGGCGAGCGCGGTCCGGGGCGCCGTTCGCACGCTGGGCGCCACGTACGGCGGGCGGTCCGCAACGGTGACCCGACGAGGCGAGGCGAGCAGCCGTGCGGGTCGCCGCGCGCTCACGGCCGTCGAACCTGAGGTTCGCATCGGACGACCGCTTTCGCGCCGCGGTTCCTCCGGCACCGTCGCGGCCGGTGGGTTCGCCAAGTCGCCCGCGCTTCCTTCCGGGACGGCGACGGTCCGGCGGCGGTACGGAAGGAGATCGCCGTAGTGGAAGGCGGCGATCCGCTGGTCGTGGCGCTCGTTGAGCGCACGGATCAGGACGGTGCCCACGGCGATCATCGCGAGGAGCACGGCCACGCCGACGAGGATCGTCATCATGCCCGCATCCCTCCCGCGCGGACCTCCATCGCGGCCGTACCGGCCGCGGACGGGGCTCCGCCTTCCGCCTCCCAGTCCGCTTCGCCTCTGCGAACGGTGAGGCATTCGTCGTCCGCCATGATGCCGCTCGCGGTGCGCCGGCACCGTGGGTCAGCCGCGGCTGCCATCAGCCGGGTCGCTGCAGCCAGATCACATTCCGGCGGTATGACCAACAGATCGAGGCGCCCGCTGGTGTAGGAGAGCAGCAGCAGTTTGTTCGCGTCCTGATCATTGAACCAGCCGACGTGGACGACATGTCCCGAGGCCGGCACCCTGTGAGGGATCACGGGCCAGAGCGAGGGATGCACCGCGACCCGTGTCACCCGCGCCCACCGGCGGTCCAGTGTGTCGATCAGGGCCGGGAGTTCACGGGTGAGATCGCGAGAACGAGGCCACCAGGCTCCGTCCAGCAGACCCGGGGCAGCATTGACAGGCCTCAGTGCCAGCCGAGGCGGCGGTGCGGGTGGTGAGTAATCCTGCCCATCAGCGATGCGTGGGCGATCGAGAATGATGTTCATGACACGGACCTGACTCCGGGAGCGTTCCCGCCTGCCCGAGATGGCCGTTCGCCGGGAACGACACCGGCATGGGGCCCGTGTACGAAGTGCTCCTGGTGACTCCACTCTACTCCCGCTGGGGCACCCGCCGGAGCCGTGGTTCCGCGCATCCTGCAGGCAGGGCACCGGCCCCGGCCGCGGGGGCGGCCGCGCCCGTGCATCCGCCCCGACGCTCTCCGAGCGTCCGGGCCCTCAGCCGGGGTGAACCGGCGTGCCACTCACAGGTTCCGGCCCTGGTGCGGGTGGCCCAGAACGAACCTCTTGGGCGTGCCGGACTCGCCCGGGATCACCCGGGCGCCGGAGTTGTGCCGGCGGTTCAGGACGACCACCATTGCCGCGATGACCGCCGCGACGGCCAAGGCTGCCAGAAAGTAGAGCATGTCGATCCCACATGAGTGAGTGCGCGGCTGCCGTGGTGACGCCGGCGCAACTTCCGCCGGGCCGGATAGTGAACGACTTCCGGCCCGTGAGCATTCTGCCCCTCCCCGGACCCCACGTCACCGAAGAATCCGTGGCGGAGGTCCTCCGGGCGCACGGCGGCGGGCGCCACGCGCGGTGCGGCGCATGCGGCTCCACGAGGAGCAGGGCGCCCCGTGTCCCTACGGCGCGCCCGGCCGGCGGACGGAATTCACGCCCGGCCCCGTCGGGGTCGAGAAAGTCCGACGGCACGGTCGTCGCCGAGCGCGCCGACCCCCGGGTTCCACATCGCCGGGCGCACGATGACCACGCCGTGAGACGCGCTGGACGCGCCCTGCCTCGACGGTTACGCCCTGTGGACCCATCCGACGACCCCGTTCCTGCGGGCCCCGCTGGGGGTCACCGTCACCGCGACGTGCCGGCGGCGCGAGGCGCGAGGCGACGTGCGCTGAGTCCGGGGCTCAGGGAGCGAGCGTGAGCGTGGCCGGCGTCCCCAGCGCCAGCATTTTCGTGTAGGGGCACAAGGTGTCCGCCCGCTTCATCAACGGAGCGGCGATCGCCGCGTCCGTCCCCGGCCAGGTGATCACCAGATCCGCTCGCAGCAGATAGCCCCCGTCCCGGGGATCGCGGCCGAAGGCGACGGTCGCCTCGACCGCGATCGTCGCGGGATTCCGCCCGGCCCGCCGGGCGACGAGGCTGAGGGCGCCGTGGAAGCAGGCCGCGAGGCCCGCGGCGAACAACTGCTCCGGATTCGTGCCACCGCCGTCCCCGCCGAGCTCGGTGGGGAGCCGCAGCGTGAGGTCCAACGCGCCGTCGGCCGAACGGGCCCGGCCCGAGGCCCGTCCGTGGCTGACCGCGCCGCCGTCGACGGTCACCGTGGTCGTGTAGAGGGGGGAGAAGGCCGGGCCGTCGAAGTCCTCGGCGGTGGACAGGCCGGGCCGATCGGTCGGCTCGCTCATCGCGGTGCCTCTCCACGGGGCAGGCTCCGGGCGGCCGTGGGGCTTGCGACCCGTGCGGGTGCCCGCCCGCCGCTCGTGACAGTGGTCTGCATGCTCTGTCCTTCTTCGTCCCGGGGAGAGGCCCGGACCTGATCATCGACTTGACCGGCCAGCCGGTCCGCGTGTGACGTTCCGGGCGGGGAATTTCCGGTGAACTCTCGTGGAGGTGCGGGGGCTGGCTCGGGAGGGGCCCGCCTGGTGCCCGAACCCGGCATATCGGGCGTCACACACCGCTCGATCCACCGGTCTCCACTCCATGGGGAGTCCCCGCCACGGACGGCCGACGGGTCCCGCCGGCCACGGCCCGCGGGTGTGCCGGGGAGCCCGGCTGTCCGTACGAGGAGGTTTTCGTGAACTGGCGTGATGAGGCGGCGTGCCGCGAGGAGGATCCGGAGCTGTTCTTCCCCATCGGCGGCAGCGGCCCGGGAAGGGTCCAGACCGGGGAGGCCAAGGCCGTGTGCCTGCGGTGCCCGGTCACGGCCCACTGTCTGGAGTGGGCTCTGGCGGCCGGCCGCCTGGACGGGATCTGGGGCGGGACCACGGAGGAGGAACGGCGCAGGATCCGGCGGCGCGACTACGTCGAACGCTGGCGGAAGGGCCGGCAGGCCACCGCCTGATCCGGATCAGACGAGTTCCAGCCCGCCGTCGACCGTCACGACCTGGCCGGTCATGTGCGTCCGCGCGGGTTCGGCGACCCGCAGGATCCACTCCGCCACGTCCCGGGGATCGGCGAGACGGCCCATCGGGATGCGGTCGCGTTCCTGGCCGACCATGGACTCGATCTCCTCGGGGGAGAGCCCCGCGGCGACCATGACGTCCGTGTCGGTCGGGCCGGGGGCGACCGCGTTCACCCGGACTCCCTCGGGCGCCAGCTCCAGGGCCCAGGTGCGCGTCAGCTGCTCCAGTGCGCTCTTGGTCGCGGCGTAGTGTCCGCCGCCGGGCAGCGGGCGGTGTCCGTAGGTGCTGGAGACGTTGACGATGGAACCCGAGGACTCCCGAAGGTGCGGAAGGGCCGCATGGGCGAGCAGGCTCGGCGCGGTCACATTGAGCGCGAACAGCCTCTCGATCACCCCGCGGTCCGTGCCCTCCAGCGGCATGACGGCCGTGGCGCCGGCGTTGTTCACCAGCACGTCGAGGCGCCCCCACCGTTCCACGGCGGCGGCGACGGCCGTGGTGGCGGCGCCGTCCGCGCAGATGTCGAGCGGCAGGACCGCGATGCCGGAGTGCGCCCGTGCGGTCTCCTCGAGCGCGTCCTTGCGTCGTCCCACGCCCAGGACCCGGGCCCCCGACTCCGCCAGGGCGATGGCGGTGGCCCGGCCGATGCCCGAGCCGGCGCCGGTGACGATCGCCGTGCGCCCGGAGAAGCGCTGGTCGGCAGAACTGGTCATAGCGGTTCCCTGATCTGTGTTCGATGTTCGTCGTATGTCGAACAATACAGCCCAGGGGAGTGAGATGGCGGGAAGATGATGAATGGGATCCATGTCACATATGTGGTGGATGTCCGGTCGTACTGCGAAAGCCGGAACTGTGTCGCGGCGCCGCGCCCGGGCGCGTCCACGCGGCCGATCGGTGCCCCGCCACGGAAAGGCCACGCATGATCCCCGCCCTCCCTCGCCGCACCCGTGCCGCTACCCGTCCCGCTCCCCGGCCCCGTGGGCAGGTCATGCGGCCCGCGGTCGTGCTTCCCTTCCTGGTCGGCGTGGGCTTCCTGGACGAGGTGTGCGCCCCGCCCGTCGGCTGGGCGACGACACTCGTGGCCGCCTCAGCCGCGGCGACGTACGCCGGTGCCCCGCTGACCGGGGGAGCCGTCCTCATCGTGGCCGCGGCCGGCATCGGCCTCGCCGTCAGCCCGGGCGGGTTCCCGCCCGTCACGACCTCGCAGGCGGCCGCCGTGCTCGTCCTGTCCGTGGCCGTCGTCGTCTTCTTCGTCCGCCAGGAGCACCACAAGCTGGAACTGGCCGCCGTCCGCGCCGTCTCGGAATTGACGCAGCGCGTCGTCCTGCGCCCGCTCCCCGAACGGATCGGCCCGCTGTGCGTCGCCGCCTCATACCAGGCGTCGGACGCCCACGCCACCGTCGGCGGCGATCTCTACGCGGCCGCGCGGATCACCGGAGCGACGCGGATCCTGATCGGCGACGTGCGTGGCAAGGGACTGCAGGGCATCCCCGAAGTGGCGGCCGCCGTCGGCGCGTTCAGGGAGGCCGCCCCCCGTTGCGGCACCCTGCCCGAAGTGGCCGCCCACCTGGAGGGCAGCATGCGCGGCCACCTGGCGGAGGCCGAGCGGAGCGACGACGAGGCCGCGGAGCGGTTCGTCACCGCCCTGGTGCTGGAGATCCCGGACGACCGGCGTGTCGTCCACGCGGTCAACTGCGGCCACCCCGCGCCCCTGGTCGCCGGCGGCGGCCGGGTCACCGCGCTGACACCCCACCGGAGCGGCCCGCCCCTCGGCCTGGGCGGCCTCGCGCCCCACGAGCACCACCAGGACACCTTCCCTTTCGCGCCGGGGGAGGTGCTCCTCCTCTACACCGACGGTGTCACCGAGGCCCGCGACCCGGCCGGCGCCTTCTACCCCCTCCGGGACCGCCTCGCCCGCTGGACGGGCACCGACCCCGGCGGCCTCGTGCGGCACGTCCGGGACGACCTGTGCCGGCACCTGTGCGGTCCCCTGCACGACGACGTCGCCATCGTGGCCCTCCAGCGGACTCCCGTTCCCGCGCAGGCGGGCAGCCCCGAGGCGGACGGGACCGCGGCCTGGGCCCCCTGAGGGTGCCCCGCGGCAGCCCAGGCGCGTCGACTGCCGCGAAGGTACGTTGAAAACGTAGAGGCATTCACCGGTCATCAGCATCGGGAGATGGGCAAAGCCATGAAAATCGCAGTCATCGGCGGAACCGGGCTCATCGGATCACAGGTCGTGAAGAACCTCGAAGCGGCGGGTCACGAGGCCGTGCCGCACTCCCTGTCCACCGGCGTGAACCTCCTGACCGGCGAAGGCGTCGTGGAGGCCGTCGCGGACGCCGACGTCGTCGTCAACCTCACGAACTCGCCGACCTTCGACGAGGCCTCGCCCGCCTTCTTCCAGACCTCCATGGACAACCTGGTCACCGCGAGCGAGAAGGGCGGCGTCGGCCACATGGTCATCCTCTCGATCGTCGGCGTCGACCAGGTGCCGGAACTGGACTACTACCGGGCGAAGGCGCTCCAGGAGGACATCCTCAAGGCCGGTTCGATCCCCTACTCCATCGTCCGCGCCACCCAGTTCATGGAGTTCATGGAAGCGACGATGTCATGGACCACGGACGGCGACACCGTACGGCTGCCGCGGACCCCGCTCCAGCCGATCGCCGCCGCCGACGTCGCGCGGATGGTCGCCGAGGTCGCCTCGGGCCCCCCGCTCAACGGGACCGTGGACATCGCCGGGCCCGACGTCTTCCCCCTGGAGGAGATCGGCCGGATCACCATCGCGGCCAAGGGCGACGGACGTACGGTCGTCGTCGACGACACGGCGGGCATGTTCGCCGTCGCCCAGGGCGACGTCCTCATCGGCGGCAGCGACGCCCGCATCGCCCCCACCCACTACAGGGACTGGCTGTCCTGACGACCGGGGCGTCCCGGACGCGGACGACGCCGACCGAGGACGAAGCAGTGGACGAAGCCGAGGACCTGGACCTCCGCGAAGCACAGGAGGAGTTCCAGGCCGCCCGTGGCAGCCTGTTCGGCATCGCCTACCGGATGCTCGGCAGCGTGAGCGAGGCCGAGGACGTCCTGCAGGACGCCTGGATCCGCTGGCAGACCTACGACCGTTCCAAGGTGGAGAACCCCCGGGCGTTCCTCGCGACGACGGTGACGAGGCTCGCGATCAACGTGCTCAAGTCGGCCCGGGCCCGCCGCGAGACCTACGTCGGGCCCTGGCTGCCCGAGCCGGTGGACACCGAGAGCGACCCCGCCCTCGGCGCCGTGAACGGCGAGGCGCTCGAAGTGGCGGTGCTGATGCTCCTGGAGAAGCTCACGCCCGCCGAACGCGCCGCCTACGTGCTCCGGGAGGCGTTCGAGTACCCGTACACGCAGATCGCGGAGATCATCGGCCAGTCCAACGCCAACGCGCGCCAACTGGTCAGCCGGGCGCGCAAGCACCTGGCCGCGGAGAAGCGGGCCAGTGTCGTGTCCACCGACCACCAGCGGTTCCTGACGGCGTTCGTCGCGGCCGCCAAGGCGGGTGAAGTGGGCGTGCTGGAGAACATGTTCGCCGAGGACGTCGTGTCGTACTCCGACGGCGGAGGCGAGGTGCGGGCGTCGAAGTTCCCCGTCGTGGGCCGTCATCGGGTGGCCAAGTACATCCACGCGTTCGCCGACCGCTTCTGGGTGGGTGTGACCGTGGAGCCCGCGCTGGTGAACGGCAGGCCCGCCGCGAAGCTGTTGCGGGACGGCGTCGTCTTCACCGTCGTCACCGTGAGCGTCACCCCGGAGGGCATCGACCGGGTGATGTGGATGATGAACCCCTCGAAACTGGGCGCCATGGCCGCGTGACGGTACGCGGACCTCCCCCGGCGCCGCCCGGGCGGCGCCGGGGGAGTGCCACGCGTCAGTCGACGAAGTACGAGTCGTGCTTGTCCAGGAACGCGGCGCGCTCCTCCTCGGTGGCACCGCCCATCTGCGACATCTTCTCGAAGTACTCCTCGCGCGGTGCGCCCGGCGTGAAGAGCAGCAGCATCTCGGCCGGGGTGTCGGAGTCGTTGCGGAAGGCGTGCAGCCCGCCCTGCGGGACGTGCAGGAAGTCGCCCTCCTCCGCGTCGACCCACTTCTCGCCGTTGTAGAGGCGGACGGTTCCGCTCAGGATGAAGAAGGACTCCGAGATGGTCCGGTGGAAGTGCGTCTTGGGACCGCCGGCGTTCGCCCTCATCATGACGCGGTAGAGCCCGTACTCGCCCCGCGTCATGTCCGTGGTGGCCAGGTAGTGGATGCCGTCCCCGGCCTGGCCGACGTTCGGCGGGGTGCTCGCCGGGCGGAAGTTCGCGTTGATCTCGCCGGTGTCCCCGAAGTACACCTGCTGTGGATACGACATGCCTACCATCCCTTGCTCGCGTCGCGTGCGCCGAGCGCACCGGCGGGGCGGGTGCCGGCCGTAGCGGCCGTCCGTCCGTGACCACGCCCCTCCGAGGTAAGACCGAGGTCCCCGGGCGGGTGTGACAGTCCATGGAGGTCAGGCGACCGCGACGACGCCCACCGCCGCCATGCCGTCGTCCGCGCGCAGGAGGATGTCGTAGAGATAGGTGTCGCCCGCGCGGGGCGTCACGACCTGGCGGGCCCCCGAGGGCAGCGGGCGCGACACGGTCTCGTGCCGTTCGCCGGGCCCCGATCCGCTGACGGCCACGAGCCTGACCGGCGTTCTGCCGATGTTCTCCAGCGTAACGGAACGGGTCCTCGGACACTTGTCGCCGAGTTCGTCGGTGCAGTGGAAGCGCACATCGCCGAAGTCGGCCAGCCCGCAGGAGACGTCGGTGGCGAAGCTGAAGCGCGCCGAGCAGACCGCCCCGACGCGCAGCTCCGTCGCGGGCGGCGGCGAGGCTTGGACCTCCTTGCGGGGCGGGCTGTCCGTGCACGCCGCGGCGAACGGCACGAGCGCGACGGTGCTGACGAGTACGGCGGACAGGAGCGCGGTGCGCACGAGGGCTCCAGAGGAAGGAAGGCGGGAACAGCCGGGTGCCGCACCGGTCGGGGTGCGGGTGGGCGTGGGCGGGTGCGGCGCGGAGTCGCCGTGGACGTCGGTCAGCCCGTGCCGGCCTGAAGTCGAGTCCCCGGGAACGTAGCAGACAGTGTTGACGCGTTCGGCGGGCGGAGGGGGGTGCCCACCCCCTTCGGGACGGTTGTCATCACCCGATATCGCCGTATATAGGCGCTATGTGATCACAGTGTTCGCCACTGAGCGGGCATGCTCTGTCACACCGACAGGGGCTGCGTTGTCTTACTGGTGACGGAGAGAAACAGAGGGAACCATGCGCGAGATCCTGATCGTCGGCGGCGGCTACGCGGGCTTCTACACGGCCTGGGGCCTGGAGAAGACCCTTCGGCCCGGGGAAGCACGGGTCACCGTCGTCGACCCGCGTCCCTATATGACCTACCAGCCGTTCCTGCCGGAAGTGACCGCCGGTTCGGTGGAGGCACGCCACGCCGCCGTGTCGCTGCGGCGCCACCTGCACAAGACCCGCCTGGTCGCGGGAAGCGTGACCGAGATCCGCCACGCCGACCGGACGGTTACCGTCCGGCCCGTGAACGGTGAGGAGTACGAACTCCGCTACGACACGCTCGTCGTCACCGCCGGCGCGGTGACCCGCACCTTCCCCATCCCGGGCCTCGCCCAGAGCGCCATCGGCCTCAAGCACGTCGAGGAGGCGGTCGCCGTCCGCGACCGGCTGCTGACGGCGTTCGACCAGGCGGCCTCGCTGCCGCCCGGGCCCGAGCGGCGGAAGCTGCTCACCGTCACCTTCGTGGGCGGCGGCTTCTCCGGTGTCGAGGGCTTCGGCGAACTGCTCTCGCTCGCGACCGCGATGCTCAAGTCCTACCCCGAACTGAGCCTGGGTGAGCTGTCGTTCCACCTCATCGAGGCCCGGGGCCGCATCCTGCCCGAGGTGACCGACAAGCCCGGTGCCTGGGTCGTGCGCCACCTGGAGCGGCGCGGCGCCCATGTTCACCTCGACACCCAGCTGGTCTCCGCCGAGGACGGACACGTCGTGCTGTCCAACGGGGAGGAGTTCGACTCGGAACTCATCGTCTGGACCGCGGGCAACGCCTCGAACCCGGTCGTGCACAACCACACCGACCTGCCGGTCGACGAGCGCGGACTGCTGGTCGTGCGCCCCGACCTCCGGGTGGGCACGGACGGCGACCCCGTGCCGGACGTGTGGGCGGCCGGGGACGACGCGGCCGTGCCCGACCTGGCCTCGCCCGTGCCGGGGGCGCGCACGGTGCCCAACGCCCAGCACGCGGTCCGGCAGGGCAAGCGGCTGGCGAAGAACATCCTGGCGAGCCTGCGCGGCGGCAAGGTCCGGGACTACCGCCACAGCAGCCTCGGCGTGGTCGCCACGCTGGGCCTGGGACGCGGCATCTTCCAGTACAAGGCCATCGTCATCAAGGGCTTCCCGGCCTGGCTGATGCACCGCGGCTACCACGTGCTCGCCGTGCCCACCTGGGAGCGGAAGGTCCGGGTCCTCACCGTCTGGCTCACCGCGGCCCTGTTCGGCCGGGACCTCGTCTCTCTCGCCTCCGTGCAGCACCCGCGGGACGCGTTCGTCACCAGCGCCGCACCCCGGCGCCCCGCGGAGCGACAGGCGGGCGACCACGCGGCGGTGTGAGCGCCGGAAGCCTGACCCACCGCCTCCAGGGGAGCACGCAGCCCCTGGAGGCGGTCGCGTCCTGTGCCTCCGCGACTGACCCGCACCCTCGATTTGTGACCCTCCGTGACATCGCCCTTTCGGCGGGCGGAACTTCAGCCACGGATGAATAACGTGTCACTTCTTTTCGAAACACCATGGGATTGATTTTGCGCGGTTCTTGGCGATGCGCCGGAAGGTGCGCCCAGTTTGCGGCATTTGTCCAGCGTATGATGTGAGCCGACGGTGGGTTGTGGGCCTCTGGCGCACACCGTGTACTCACCCGAGGCCCTTTGTTTCGGTGGCCGGTGACGATTTTCTCTCGCCATTTCTGTCACACGATCGGGTCTCTGCCGGTCTATTCAGCGGAAGTGATGGGAGAAATCATGACGCTCGGTGACCGAAGCCTGTGTAGTGGCCACCCATGTGGAACATCGTGTGACACCCTTGTGTCGCGCGGCTGGGAGCTGCCCGTAAATGACCTCTGACCGGATGGGTGACGTGTGCGCTTGCCGGCCACCAGGTGACGGTGATGCCGTGCGAGTGGACGAAGCCCGGGGGAAGGCCGATGCCGAGCCGTCCCCCTCCGCACAGGGTCTCGACGAGGCCGCCGGCGTCTTCATGGAACTTCAGCCGCGCCTGTTCGGCATCGCGTACCGCGTGCTCGGCAGTGCGGTCGAGGCAGAGGACGTCGTGCAGGAGGTCTGGCTGCGCTGGCAGAAGACCGACCGCTCCGCGGTGCTCAGCCCGGCCGCCTTCCTCTCCACCACCACGACCCGCCTGGCCATCAACGTCGCCCAGTCCGCCCGTGTGCGCCGGGAGACCTACATCGGGCCCTGGCTGCCCGAACCCGTCGACACGAGTGCCGACCCCGAGGTGGGCGCCCAGCGCGCCGAGGCCGTGGAACTCGCTCTGCTCCTGGTACTGGAGCGACTGACCCCCATGGAACGCGCGGCCTATGTCCTGCGGGAGGCGTTCGACTACGCCTATCCGGAGATCGCCGGGATACTGCAGGTCAGCCTCGTCAACGCACGCAAGATAGTCAGCCGGGCCCGCAAGCACGTGATGGCCGAGCGCCGCGAGACGGTGGACTCCGCGGAACACCGGCGACTGCGCGAGGCCTTCGTCTCCGCGGCCCGGACCGGGGACCTGGCCCCGCTGGAGGCACTGCTGGCCCCCGACGTCGCGGACCCCCCGCGTGAACGCGGCGGTCCGCGGGGTGCGGGAACGGCCCGCACCGTTCCCGATGCCGTCAGGAGCCGATGACGGGGCGGACGGAGCGGGCCGGGTGGTTCCAGGGCCGGAGCTTGTCGGGGTTGAGGACGATCCAGGCCTGCGAGACCCGGTCGTCGGCGACGTCCAGGCTGATGACCGCCGCCACCTGGCCCCCGTAGCGGGCCACCAGCCCGGTGCGGCCGTTGACGGCGTGGGCGGTCAGGGTCACCCGCTGGTGGTGGGCGAGCAGGGTCAGCAGACTGCGCGCGACCGGCTCGGCACCGTGGACCGGCCGGACCAGTGACCGCAGCTTCCCGCCCCCGTCGAAGAACGCCGTGGCGTCCGGGCACATCAACGCCGACAAACGCACCGCGTCGTCGCTCAGGCACGCCTCGCGCACCGCGCGCGCCACGGCGTCGTGCTCCTCCGGCGTCGCGGTGTGCGACCTGCAGGCGCGGATCGCACGCCGTGCGCGATCGGCGAGTTCGGCGCACTCCGGCTCCGAACGCCCCACCACGTCCGCGACCGTGCCCAGCGCCATCCCGAAGCAGCCGTTGAGCACGAACGCCGCCCGCTCCGCGGGCGCCAGCGCGTCCAGCGCGGTCAGCAGGACCTCACCGATCTCGTGCTGCAGCTCGACGCCCACCTGCGGACGCGCCGTGTCCGCGGCGGCCGGTCCCGCGTACCCGGCAGACGTGGCCAGGCGGGCCAGGCAGATCCCGCCCACCGTCTTCACCAGCCATGCCCCGGGCGACTCGATCGCCCTGCGTGCGGCCTCGGGCAGCTCGAACCACTGCCGGTAGGCCTCGTCGACGACCGACTCGGCCTGCGCCGACCCGCCCACCATCCACAGGGCCACGTCCAGCAAGTGCCGGCGCTCGTCCAGCAACTCCGCGATCGGGACCGCGTCATCGGAGAAATCCATGGCGTTGACCTCCCTCGTCCGCGATACCGACAGGGAACCGTTTTCCCGTCCTGCTGGTGAGACCGGACGGGCGGGGACCTTGTGACATTGCGCTCCTTCGCCACCGCACCGGCAATGCCGCGCGGACGGCGCACGTCACACTTTCGCCGCGGGATCGGTCATATACGTGGAAGGTGCACGAGAGTGCCGATCTGCGACCCGCCATGGGTGGAACATGAATGGTGACAGGAACATGGGAAGCGTCAGCCGGTCCGCGGAATCGCAACAGTCCGGCAGAGGCGCGAAGGTCGCCGAATGGTTCGGCGGGCGACTGGGCACCGACACCCGTTCCGGATCATCCGTCAGACGGAAAGCGTTCCCCAGCCACTGGTCCTTCATGCTGGGGGAGATATCCCTCTACAGTTTCTTCATTCTCGTCCTCACGGGAATCTACCTTTCGCTGTACTTCCACCCGTCCATGACGCCGGTGGAGTACCAGGGCAGTTACGCACCGCTGCGGGGCCTGACGGTGTCCGAGGCCTTCGACTCGACGATGCGCATCTCCTTCGAGGTGCGCGGCGGCCTGCTGATCCGCCAGGCCCACCACTGGGCGGCGCTGGTCTTCGTCGCCAGCATGTTCGTCCACATGCTGCGGGTCTTCTTCACCGGAGCCTTCCGCAAACCGCGCGAACTCAACTGGGTGCTCGGCTTCTCGCTGCTGGTCCTGGGCATGTTCGAGGGCCTGACGGGCTACGACCTCCCGGACGACCTGCTGTCCGGGACCGGGCTCATGGTCGTGAACGGGACCATCCTCTCCATCCCGCTCGTCGGAACCTACCTGTCGATGTTCCTCTTCGGCGGCGAGTACCCGGGCAAGGACCTGATCGCGCACTTCAACACCCTGCACGTCGTGGTGATCCCCGCCCTCATGGCCGGCATCCTCGTCGCCCACCTGGTCCTGGCGCGCCGTCACCGGCACACCCAGTACCCGGGGCCCGGGCGCACCGAGAGGAACACCGTCGGTCTGCCCTTCCGCGTGTACGCCGTGAAGTCGGGGGCGTACTTCCTGCTGGTCACCGGGGTCGTCTTCATCATCGCCTCGCTCGTGCAGATCAACCCCATCTGGCTGTACGGCCCCTACCGGCCCGACCAGGTCACCGCGGGATCGCAACCCGACTGGTACATGGGAGTCCTCGACGGGCTGCTGCGCGTGATGCCGGGCTGGGAGGTCGTCCTCTGGGGCCACACCCTGGCCCTGGACAACCTCGTGCCGCTGCTGGCGGGTGCCGGGCTCTTCCTCGCCCTGGGCGCCTATCCGTTCGTCGAGGCCTGGGTCACCAAGGACGGCAAGCGCGACCACCACCTCCTCGACAGGCCGCGCAACCGGCCGGTGCGCACGGCCCTGGGCGCGGCGTGGGTCAGCGTGTACGCGGTGGCGCTGGTGGGAGCCGCCAACGACCTGATCGCCCTCCGGCTGCACATGTCGGTCAACGCCGTGACCTGGGCCGTCCGGATCGGCCTGTTCGTCGTGCCCTTCGTCGTCTTCGCCGTGACGAAGCGATGGGCCCTCGCCCTCCAGCGCAGCGACCGGGAAGAGGTGTTGCACGGCCGCGAGACCGGGGTCATCAAGCGGATGCCGGACGGTGAGTACATCGAGGTCCACCGGCCCCTCGGCCGGGAGAAGCTCCACCTCCTCACCCAGCACGAGCAGTACGCGCCCATCCGCATCTCCGCGGACGGCAGCGCCTCCCGTAGCGAGCGGCTGCGCGCGCTGCTCAGCCGGGGCCTGTACGGAAAGGGGACGCAGATTCCCAAACCCACCGTGCGGGAATACGAGGAGATCGCCCACGACGACGGTGACGGCACCGTTATCCACTGAGCTGTCACAGATTCACCCGTTCCCTTGTCGAAAAGGGTGAAGGAAAACGCACGACCTTTCCGAACTTGGGAGTTCGACACATGAGCAAGCCCGTTCTCGAGCCCGCGGCCCAGGGAATAGCGGACGCCACGGCAAAGCCGCCGTTCCTGTACGAGCTCGGTGCGGAGGGCGCCCGCAAGGTCCTCGACGACATCCAGGCGGCGCCGGTCGAGAAGTACGACGTCCGCGAAAAGTGGATCACCGTGCCCGCGGAGGTCGGCGACGTACGGGTGCGCATCGTCAGGCCCGTGGGCGCGGACGAGGTCCTGCCTGTCGTGCTGTACGTGCACGGCGGCGGCTGGGTGCTCGGCAACGCGGGCACGCACGACCGCCTCGTGCGGGAACTGGCGGTGCTGGCGCACGCCGCGGTGGTGTTCGTGGAGTACGACCGCTCGCCCGAGGTCCGCTACCCGGTGGCGATCGAGCAGGCGTACGCGACGGCCCGCTGGGTCACCGCGAAGGGCGCGGACGAGGGCCTGGACGCCTCCCGCATGGCCGTCGCCGGCGACTCCGTCGGCGGCAACATGACCGCGGCCCTGACGATCATGGCCAAGCGGCGCGGCGACGTGACCTTCGTCCACCAGTCGCTCTACTACCCCGTGACCGACGCGGCCCAGGACACCGGCAGCTACCGGGAGTTCGCCGACGGCCCGCACCTGACCGCCAAGGCCATGGCCTGGTTCTGGGACTGCTACACCACCGACCCGGCGGAGCGGGCGGAGATCACCGCCTCGCCGCTGCGCGCGAGCCTGCAGGACCTCGAAGGGCTGCCGCCGGCGCTGGTCATCACCGACGAGAACGACGTGCTGCGCGACGAGGGCGAGGCCTACGCACGCAAGCTGACCCAGGCCGGCGTCCCCACCGTCAGCGTCCGCTACAACGGCACGCTGCACGACTTCATGATGCTCAACCCCGTCCGTTCCACGCAGGCGACCGGCGCCGCGATGGAGCAGGCGACCCGTGCGCTGCACACCGCGCTGCACGGCAACTGACCGCCCCACCCACCACGCCACCGGAGGGCGGCCGCGTGACGCGCCGCCCGCACCGGTGAACCCAGGTGGCCCGGACGCGAACATCGCCGTCCGACGCCCGCGAGCCACCTCCTCCAGACGTACGGCAGCCACTGCCGTACCCACCCACCGCAGGCCTCCGTCCCGGGGCCGGGTGGTGACACAACCAACACCTGCCTCGAAAGGGCCAACCCGTGAACCGTCATGCCCGCTACCGGACCCTCCGCACCCCGCTCACCGTCATGGCGACGGTGACCGTCGCCGCCGGTCTGCTCGCCGCCACCATCGGTCCCGCCAGCGCCACCAAGGGCGGCGGCCACGCCCCCACGCAGCACCCCAAGCCGACCGTGGTCCTCGTCCACGGCGCGTTCGCCGACTCCTCCAGCTGGAACGACGTCGTCAAGAAGCTGAAGCACGACGGCTACCCCGTGGTGGCCGCGTCCAACCCGCTGCGCGGGCTCAGCAGCGACGCCGCCTACGTCAGGGAACTCGTGGACAGCATCAAGGGCCCCGTGGTCCTCGCCGGCCACTCCTACGGCGGCGCCGTCATCTCCAACGCCGCCTACGGCTCCGACAAGGTCAAGGCCCTGGTCTACCTGGCCGCCTTCATGCCCGACAAGGGCGAGAACGCCTTCGATCTGTCGCTGAAGTTCGAGGGCAGCACGCTCGGCGACGCCCTGAAGCAGGTGCCGGTCACGCTCCCCGACGGCTCCAAGGGCGTCGACCTCTACATCGACCAGCCCAAGTTCCACGACCAGTTCGCCGCGGACGTTCCGGAGTACACCGCGGAGATCATGGCGGCCACCCAGCGCCCCGTGTCCGGCGGCGCGCTCTACGAGCCCTCCGGCGAGCCCGCGTGGAAGACCATTCCTTCCTGGGTCCTGGTGGCCTCGAAGGACCGCAACATCCCCCGCGAGCTCCAGGTCTTCATGGCCAAGCGCGCCAAGTCCCACGTGGAGGAGGTCCGTTCCTCCCACGCGGTGAGCGTCTCCCACGCGAAGGAGAGCGCCCGCATCATCGAGGAAGCGGCGCGTTCCGTCCGCTGACGCCGACGCGGAGAACCGGCGGGCGGGGCGGCGCATCACGCGCCGCCCCGTCCGTCCTTCGTCGGTACTCCCCGCCGCAGACCTCAGCCGTGCACGACGTGGACGCCGGCCGCCCGCTCCGCGCGGTCGGCCAGTGCCGTGAGGCCGACGGACGGCTCGGACGCCAGCGCCTCACCCACGAGCGCCCCCACGTCGACCGCCGCGGTCCGTCGGGCCGTCGGGCGCGTGAAGCCGGTGACGACCCAGCGGCCGCCCACGGGCGAGGCCGAGTCCTCGAGCCACGCCCAGTGCGCACCGTGCACACTGATCAGGTACTCCCCGAGGCAGGCCGTCAGCAGCGTGTGCAGCCGCGTCCACTCCTCCCCGTCCAGGAGGGCGGGGATCTCGTGTGCCAGGTTCTCGTCCAGGACGCGGACCGCGGCGCCGGGATCCGTCCGCAGCAGACCGGGAGCGTGACCGAGACCGGCCAGGAGGTCCCCGGCACGGCCGCGGCATGCGGCGGCCCAATCGGTGACGTCCAGGGCGGCGGTATCGGTACTCATACCCGCAGGGATATCAGAGGGGATCCGACCGCCCGCACGGCGCCCCCCTTGCACCCGCCGCAGCGGCCGCCGAAATCGCGTTGTCGGCCCCCGCGCCGCCGCGAGAGCATCCGTGCATGGCCGAGCCCTCCGCAACCCTCCGCTCCGACCAGGCCGTACTGCGCCGCTGGCGCACCGGCGACCTCGACGCCCTGGACCGCGCGATCAGCGAGTCCGTGGAGCACCTGGTGCCCTGGATGCCGTGGGCCGCCGACCACGGCAGAGACCGCACCGCCGACTTCCTGGCCCGCAGCCACGAGGAGTGGGCGACCGGAGAGGCGTTCGCCTACGCGATCACGTCGGACGACACGGTGATCGGCGGCTGCGGCCTCCACCGCCGCATCGACGCCGGCGGCCTGGAGATCGGGTACTGGCTCCACCCCCGGTGGACCGGACGCGGCCTCGCCACGGCGGCCGTGGCCGCCCTCGTCGGCGAGGGCTTCACCCTGCCCGGCATCGAGCGGCTGGAGATCCATTACGACGCCGCCAACGAGTCCAGCGGCGCCGTCGCCCGGCGCCTCGGCTTCACCGAGGTCGCACGTGTCCGCAGGCCGGAGGGACCCTCCGCTCCCGGCGAGGTGGGGATCGAGGTCGTCCGGCGGCTGACCGCCGGCCAGTGGCGGCCGCGGGATCGGTCAGGAATGGAGAAGCCCCCGCCGGCGGCCCGCGGCTAGCGTGACGGGCATGGACATCACCATTCACTGGACCTTCCTCCCGCACACCGACCCCGAGGCCTCGCTCGCCTTCTACCGCGACATCCTCGGCTTCAAGGTCCGCAACGACGTCGGCTACGGCGACATGCGCTGGATCACCGTCGGCCCCGCCGACCAGCCCGGCACCTCGGTCGTCCTGGAGCCGCCCGCCGGCGACCCGGCGATCACCGAGGACGAGCGCCGCGCCATCACCGGGATGATGGCCAAGGGCACCTACGCCCGGCTCGTCCTCGCCACGCCCGACCTCGACGGCGTCTTCGAGCGGCTGGTGGCGGGCGGCGCCGAGGTCGTCCAGGAGCCGACCGAGCAGCCGTACGGGATCCGCGACTGCGCCTTCCGCGACCCGGCGGGCAACACGATCCGGTTCAACGAGGTCCGCTGACGCCTCCCGCTGCTCCCCGCTCCCCGTACGGACACCCCCGGGCCGGGAACCCGTCAGCCGCCCGGCCCGTTCGACGGGGACCGGCCCGAACCGGGAGCGGGGCGGCCCGGCGGACGGCTACCGTGGCCGCGACCGCGCCGACGAGGGGACGCCGGACATACGTGTCCGAAGCCGGTCATATCGAGTCAGGCGACGCCGACGGAGACCGCGTGGGCGGCCCCGCACGCACCAGACAGATGGAGAGACGACACACATGGCCAAGAAGGCGGACGCGCAGTCGCCTGCGCCGCACGTTGCCGACAGCCACGATCTGATCCGCGTGCACGGCGCACGTGAGAACAACCTGAAGGACGTCAGCATCGAGATCCCGAAGCGCCGGCTGACGGTGTTCACCGGCGTCTCCGGCTCGGGCAAGAGCTCCCTCGTCTTCAACACCATCGCCGCGGAGTCGCAGCGGCTGATCAACGAGACCTACAGCGCCTTCGTGCAGGGCTTCATGCCGACGCTGGCCCGTCCCGAGGTGGACGTCCTCGACGGGCTGACCACGGCGATCACCGTCGACCAGCAGCGGCTGGGGGCCGACCCCCGCTCCACCGTCGGCACCGTCACCGACGCCAACGCCATGCTGCGCATCCTCTTCAGCCGGCTCGGCACCCCGCACATCGGCCCGCCCAGCGCGTACGCCTTCAACGTCCCCTCCGTCCGCGCCAGCGGCGCGATCACCGTCGAGCGCGGCGCGAGCAAGGCCGAGAAGGTCTCCTTCACCCGCACCGGCGGCATGTGCCCGCGCTGCGAGGGCCGGGGCACGGTCTCCGACATCGACCTGAGCCGGCTCTTCGACGACTCCAAGTCGATCAACGAGGGCGCCATCACCGTCCCCGGCTACAAGGGCGGCGGCTGGAACTCCCGGCTCTACGCCGAGTCCGGCTTCTTCGACCCGGACAAGCCGATCAGCAAGTTCACCAAGCAGGAGCTCCACGACTTCCTGCACCGCGAGCCGACCCGGATGAAGATCGCCGGCATCAACATGACCTACGAGGGGCTGATCCCGCGGGTCCAGAAGTCGATGCTCTCCAAGGACAAGGAGGCGATGCAGCCGCACATCCGCGAGTTCGTGGACCACGCCGTCGCCTTCACCACCTGCCCCGAGTGCGACGGCACCCGGCTCAGTGAGGGCGCCCGGGCGTCGAAGATCGCCGGGACGAGCATCGCCGACGCGTGCGCGATGCAGATCAGCGACCTGGCGGAGTGGGTACGCGGCCTCGACGAGCCCTCGGTCGCGCCGCTGCTCACCAAGCTGCAGCACACCCTCGAGTCGTTCGTGGAGATCGGACTCGGCTACCTCTCGCTCGAGCGGCCGTCGGGCACCCTCTCGGGCGGCGAGGCGCAGCGCGTCAAGATGATCCGCCACCTCGGCTCCTCGCTCACCGACACCACGTACGTCTTCGACGAGCCCACCACCGGTCTGCACCCGCACGACATCCAGCGGATGAACGGCCTGCTGCTGCGGCTGCGCGACAAGGGCAACACGGTGCTCGTCGTGGAGCACAAGCCGGAGACCATCGCGATCGCCGACCACGTCGTCGACCTCGGCCCCGGCGCCGGCACGGCCGGCGGCACCGTCTGCTTCGAGGGCGACATCGAGGGGCTGCGCGCCAGCGGCACCATCACCGGCCGCCACTTCGACGACCGCGCCTCCCTGAAGGAGACGGCCCGCAAGCCCACCGGCCACCTCGAGATCCGCGGCGCCACGGCACACAACCTGCGCGACGTCGACGTCGACGTCCCGCTCGGGGTGCTCGCCGTCATCACCGGCGTCGCGGGCTCCGGCAAGAGCTCGCTCGTGCACGGGTCCATCCCCGCCGGTGCCGGTGTGGTGTCCGTCGACCAGAGCCCCATCCGCGGCTCGCGCCGCAGCAACCCGGCGACGTACACCGGGCTGCTCGACCCGATCCGCAAGGCGTTCGCCAAGGCCAACGACGTCAAGCCCGCGCTGTTCAGCGCCAACTCCGAGGGCGCCTGCCCCACGTGCAACGGCGCCGGCGTCGTCTACACCGACCTGGCGATGATGGCCGGCGTCGCCAGCACCTGCGAGGAGTGCGAGGGCAAGCGGTTCCAGGCCTCCGTGCTCGAGTACCACCTCGGCGGGCGCGACATCAGCGAGGTGCTCGCCATGTCGGTCACCGACGCCGAGGAGTTCTTCGGCGCCGGCGACGCGCACACCCCCGCCGCGCACCGCATCCTCGGCCGGCTCGCCGACGTCGGGCTCGGCTACCTCAGCCTCGGCCAGCCCCTCACCACGCTGTCCGGCGGTGAGCGCCAGCGGCTGAAGCTGGCCACGCACATGGCCGACAAGGGCGGCGTGTACGTCCTCGACGAGCCCACCGCCGGCCTGCACCTCGCGGACGTCGAGCAGCTGCTCGGCCTGCTGGACCGCCTCGTGGAGTCCGGCAAGTCCGTCATCGTCGTCGAGCACCACCAGGCGGTCATGGCCCACGCCGACTGGATCATCGACCTCGGCCCCGGCGCCGGCCACGACGGCGGCCGGATCGTCTTCGAGGGCACCCCGGCGGACCTCGTCGCCGACCGCTCCACCCTCACCGGCCGGCACCTGGCCGACTACGTCGGCGCCTGAGGCGCGGCCTCCGCATGACGGCGCGGGGGCCGGGGCGATCACGTCCCGGCCCCCCCGCGGCCCTCAGTAGCGGGCGCTGTGGGCCCGCAGCAGCGGAGAGGGCGTCGACGGGCGGCCGTCGACGCTCGCCCCGGCGAACTGGAGCATCGGCGCCAGCGTCGCGTTGTTGTGGGCGGGGAAGTTCAGCGCGGGCGTGGACACCTCGTCGAGCGCTCCGCGCTGGGCCGCTGTGAGGGTGACGTCCAGGGCCCGCAGGTTGGCCTCGAACTGGTCCATGCGCCGCGCGCCGATGAGCGTGGACGTGACCCCGGGGCGCCCCTGCACCCACGCCAGGGCGACGGCGGCCGGGTCGGCGCCCGCGTCGGCGGCGACGGCGTGGAGCGCGTCGATGACCTTGTAGTCGGCCTCGCCGGGGACGCCGACGAGGTGCGTGCGCGTGGTGTCCACCGGCCGGGTGGAGGCGCTCGAGTACTTGCCGGACAGGAACCCGCTGCGCAGCGGCCCCCAGGGCATCACCGCCATGCCGAGGGCCTGGGCCATCGGGATCAGCTCGCCCTCCGAGGTGCGTTCGAGCAGGGAGTACTCCAGTTGCAGCGCGACGATCGGCGCCCATCCGCGGAAGCGCGCGATGGTGGCGGCCTCGGCCGTCGCCCACGCCGGCACGTCGGAGAACCCGACGTAGCGGATCCTGCCGTCGCGGACCAGGTCGTCGAGGGCGCGCAGGGTCTCCTCGACGGGTGTGACCGGGTCGAAGTTGTGGAGCCAGTAGATGTCGACGTAGTCGGTGCGCAGCCGCCGCAGCGAGTTCTCCAGCTGTTGCACGATCGCCTTGCGGCCGGGTCCGCCGCCGTTGGGGTCGTTCTCGTGGAGGTTGCCGAAGAACTTGGTGCCGATCACGACCCGGTCGCGCAGCGCGGACCGGCCGGCGAAGTAGTCGCCGATGATCTTCTCGGAGTGTCCGTTGGTGTAGATGTTCGCGGTGTCGATCGAGTTGCCGCCGCGGTCGAGGTAGGCGGCCAGGATGTTCGCGGACTCCTCGGGACCGCAGCCCCATCCGTGATCCTCACCGAAGGTCATCGTGCCCAGGGTGAACGGGCTGACGCGCAGTCCCGAGCGGCCGAGCGTGACGTAGGAATCGAGCGACATGACGGGGCTTCCTCACGGGGAACGGGGTCGGGGACGCCGGATCGGCCGTCCCCAGGTGCTCCTCCATTCGATCCCGCCGCCCGCCGTTCCCCTAGACCGATCGGCGCGCATCGTTGCACGATCCGCTCACCCCCGCCCCGATCATGAGCGCACCTGTCACCGTCTCGTGGTCCACTGGGGGGATGCGTCACCTGGATGAGATCGGCGAGCGGATCACGCGACTGTCCTCGGGGAGCCCGCAGCCGCGGTGGATCGAGGACATGGTGGTCTTCGCGAGCGGCCGCGTCACCGAACCGATGGGCACGGTCAACGCCCCGATGATGGCGCTGACGGTCCAGGGGGCGAAGCGATCCGTCCTCGGTGACCGGATCTTCGACTACCGGGCGGGGCAGTACCTGGTCGCGACCGTCGAGCTGCCGCTGACCTCGCAGATCAGCCGCGCCACGCCCGCGGAGCCGTTCATCGGGTTCGGGCTTCCGCTGCGGCCGGCGCTCATCGCGCAGCTGCTGCTCGAGGCCGCCCCCGTCCCGGCCCTCCCGTACGAGGGGCCGGGCCTGGCCACCAGCGACGCCGACGACCGGCTGCTGGACGCGGTCCTGCGGCTGCTGCGCCTGCTGGACGAGCCCCGTGACGTGCCCGTACTGGCTCCCGGGGTGCGACGCGAGATCCACTGGCGGCTGCTGAACGGGCCGCAGGGAGCGTTGATCCGGCAGATCGGGCGCGCCGACAGCCGCATGTCCCTCGTGGCCCGCGCGATCGAGTGGATCAAGGTCCACTACGACGAGGTCATCCGGATCGAGGAGGTCGCCCGCGAGGTGGGCATGAGCGTCTCCTCGCTGAACCGGCACTTCCGCGCCGTGACCGCCATGAGCCCCCTGCAGTTCCAGAAGCAGATCCGGTTGCAGAAGGCCCGCCTGCAACTCATCGCGGCACCGGACGACGTCGCCGCCGTCGGTCACGCCGTCGGGTACGACAGCGCCTCGCAGTTCAGCCGCGAGTACCGCCGCATGTTCGGAGCCCCGCCGGGCCGGGACGCGGCCCGCCTGCAGACCGCGGCGGTCGTCCGGGAGTAGCCGCCCCCGCCGACCGCCTCGCGTGTCGAGGAAGCCGTCGGTCCGTGCGGGTCCGGGAGATCCGATCACCGTCCTGGCAGGATGGCGGCATGGAACGTGTGCTTGGAATCGGCGGACACTTCGTGCGTGCCGCCGACCCGGCGGCCCTGAGCGCCTGGTACCGCGACTGCCTGGGGCTGGACGCCGATCGGAACGGCCTGTGGACCCAGGAACCCGGGCCCACGGTCTTCGCGGCCTTCGAGTCCGGGACCGACTACTTCGGGTCCCGCACCCAGCAGACCATGCTCAACTTCCGGGTCCGCGACCTGGACGCGATGCTCGCGCAACTGCGCGCGAAGGGCGCGGACGTGGCCGCGGAGACCGAGGACATGGACGGTGTCGGCCGCTTCGGCTGGGTCACCGACCCCGAGGGCAACCGCATCGAGCTGTGGCAGCCCGCCTGACCGGTGGCCCCTCGGGGATCAGTGGTCCTCGCCCGGGTCCTGTTCCGGGAGGAGGCCGGAGGCGCGCAGTCCGTCGAGGGCCTCGGCGACGGCGATCATGCGGTCGGCGACGTCGGCGAGTTCGCGGCGCAGCTCGATGACGCGCAGTTCCAGTGCGACGGCCTGGGCGCTGAGGGTCAGGGCGGTGGCCGAGACGTCGGGGCGGTGGTCGGGGGAGCCGGTCATCACAGGGCCTCCGGGCCGAGTTGCAGCGCGGCGACGCTGAGTTCGAGCCGTACCTTGTCGCTGAGCAGGACGCCCCCGGTCTGCAGGGGGACGTTCCAGTCGAGTCCCCAGTCGGAACGCCGGAGGGTGGCCGAGCCCTCGAAGCCGACCCGCCACTGCCCGTCGGCGTCGCGGGCGGTGCCGCCGTAGGCGAGGTCGACGTGCACGGGCAGCTCGATGTCCTTGATCGTCAGGTTCCCCGTCATGCGGAAGCCGTTCCCGCCCGAGGGAGCGACCGCGGTGGAGCGGAAGACCATGAGGGGGAAGGTCGCGGAGTCCAGGAAGTCGGGGCCGGTGATGTGGGAGTCCCGCGCCCGGAGGCCCGTGGTCAGGCTGCCGGTCTGCACGCTCACATGGGCCTCGGAGCGGGCCGGCCGGAGCCCGTCGAGCCGCAGGAAGCCCTCGAAGGCCGTGAATCCGCCCCGCACCCGGGTGACCATGGCGTGCCGGACGGAGAAGCCGACCGCGCTGTGGACCGGGTCGATGACGTACGCACCGGTAAGTTCCTCCCGCGGACGGGCGCCTGGAACGGTGGTTTCCGCGCAATTCCTGGGCATGGCGGGTCGGCACCTCTTCGTACGGGTGGGTCTCGGGAGGCTGCGGTGGCCCCCGCCGGGGCGGGGGCCACCCGCGGGGGTCACCGCTGCTGCTGCGCGAACCAGTCGGCGAAACGGGTGGCGCCCAGCTGCGCGCCGGGGCCGGGGACGAGGGAGCCGTCCTGCAGCTCGGAGCCGTAGTAGCGGGCGTGCGGGTCCGCGACGACCTTGCGGGGGTCGTTCTGGGCGGTCAGCACGTCACGGATCAGCTCGTCGAAGCGGAACATGTCCGGGCCGGCGATCTCCACCACGCCGTTGAGGGGCGTGCCGGCCGCGGTGCGGGCGACGGCCGTGGCCACGTCGTCGGAGTAGATGGGCTGGAACTTCACGGGCGGGATGCGCACCGTGTCACCCTCGGTCCCCGCGTCCGCGATGCCGTTCGCGAACTCGAAGAACTGCGTCGCGTGGACGATGGAGTAGGGCATGCCCGACGCCTTGATCAGCTCCTCCTGGGCCAGCTTGGCGCGGAAGTAGCCGTTGTCCGGGAGCCGGTCGGTGCCGACGATGGAGAGCGCGACGTGGTGGGTGACACCGGCCTCCGCGTTCGCCTTCAGGAGGTTGCCGGTGCAGGTGCGGAAGAAGTTCATCACGGCCTCGTCCTCCCAGGAGGGCGAGTTGGAGACGTCGACCACGACCTGCGCGCCCTGCAGGACCTCGGCGAGGCCCTCGCCGGTCAGGGTGTTGACGCCGGTGTTGGGGGAGGCCGCGACGGCCTCGTGCCCGTGGTCGTTGAGCTTGCTGACGACCTTCGAACCGATCAGCCCGGTTCCGCCGATGACTACGACCTTCATATTGGAGTCCTCTCGGGTGTTCTCGTGCGCGGGGCGCATGGTGCGGTGACTCGCCCACCGGCACCGGCCGGTACGTGATCGCCGGTACGTGTTCGCCGGTATTGACCGGGTGGCGGAGCGGTTTGTGACAGGGGCCCGGCGTGGCGGGCCCCGTACCTCACACGGCGTGGCCTGCGGCCGGCCGCTACTCGACGAGCTTGCCCTCGGTGGAGACGTCCTGCATCAGGGCGGCGATCTCCTCGGGGACGGCCGGGATGCTCTCGCGGGTGACGCCGGTCTTCGGGGACCAGACGAGGTTGACCCGCAGCGCGGGGTCCGACTCCGGGTAGTCGCTGCGGTTGTGGCAGCCGCGGGTCTCGCGACGCTCCAGTGCCGACTCCAGCGTGGCGCGTGCCGCCAGGGCCGCGGACTTGAGGTCGAAGGCGTGTGCGAGGTCCTGGTAGCCGGCGATGTCGGGGTGGATCCCGACGGACTCCATCCGCTTCTCGATGGCGTCGAGTTCCGCCAGGCCCGCGCGCAGGCCCTCCTCGTCGCGTACGACGCCCGCGTGCTCGGTCATCGTGTTGCGGATGGCGCGCTGCAGGGCGCGGACGTTCTCCGGCCCGTCCGCCGCCAGCAGGTCGTCGACCTCGGCGCGGGCCGCAGCGATCGCCGCCGCGGAGCGCGGCAGCGAGGTCAGCCCCAGCGAGTAGGCGGCGGCCGCCTGACCCGTGATGCGGCCGAAGACCAGCAGCTCGATGAGGCTGTTGCCGCCCAGGCGGTTCGCGCCGTGCAGGCCGCTGGACGCCTCGCCGATGGCGTACAGGCCGCGGACGTCGGTGCTGTGGTCCTCGGGCCGCACCCAGACGCCGCCCATCGAGTAGTGCGCGGTCGGCGCGATCTCGATCGGGTCGCGGGTGATGTCCAGCATCTGCAGGTCCAGCAGCGTCTGGTAGACCCGGGGGAGCCGGTTCATGATGGTCTGCCGAGGCAGGTGGGAGACGTCCAGCCACACGGCGCCCTTGGGGGTGCCGCGGCCCTCCTTGATCTCCGTGTACGAGGCGAGCGCCACGCGGTCGCGGGTGGACAGCTCCATCCGCTCGGGGTCGTAGCGGCTCATGAACCGCTCGCCGAGCGCGTTGCGCAGGATGCCGCCCTCACCGCGGGCCGCCTCGCTGACGAGGGTGCCGGCCGCGTTCTCCGGCTCGATGATGCCGGAGGGGTGGAACTGGACGAGCTCGGCGTCGCGCAGCCGGGCGCCGGCCTCCACGGCCAGGCGGAAGGAGTCACCGGTGTTCTCGTCGCGGCGGGAGGAGGTGCGCCGCCAGATCCGGGTGTGGCCGCCGGCCGCGAGGATGACAGCGTCGGCGTGGATGAGATAGCGCGTGCCGTCCGTGAGGTCGAAGCCGTACGCCCCGAACACGGCGCCGTCGTGCTCCAGGATGCGGGTGATGTAGACGCCCTCGAGCACCGGGATGCCGAGCTGCTCCGTCCGGCGGACGAGGGTGCGCTGGATCTCCAGGCCGGTGTAGTCGCCGGCGAAGGCGGTGCGGCGGTACCGGTGCGCGCCGAAGAAGCGCTGCGAGATCCGGCCGTCCTCCTCCCGGGCGAAGGCCATGCCGTACCGCTCCAGGTCGTCGATGCCCCGGGCCGCGCCCTGGGTGACGATCTCCACGGTGCGGGGGTCGGCCAGCAGGTAGCTCTCCTTGAGCGTGTCCGCGGCGTGCTGCTGCCAGCTGTCCTCGGGGTCCATGGTGGCCAGCGCGGCGTTGATGCCCCCGGCCGCGAGCGCGGTGTGGGCGTCGTCCTTGGGCCGCTTGCCGACCGCGAGGACGTCGACACCGGCCTCCGCCAGTTCGATCGCCGCTCGCAGTCCTGCTCCTCCGGTGCCGATCACCAGCACCATGGTGGAAATGTGTTGTTCAGTGAGGGCCACGGTCCGCTCCGATCGCCTTGGTTGTCACTGAGTACGACCGGGCGGTCGGGCCATCTGTGACACCGGTTTCCCGCCCGTGGGCGTGGGACGGGCCGGACCGGCCGTCCCCACGCCCACGCGGCCGGGCCGTCAGGCGGTGACGCGGTCCAGCGGCACGCCCGGGTCGGCGAGGCGGGCGTCGTCGACCGCGGCGCGCGAGGTGATCAGGTCGCGGACCGGCTCGATGACGTCCCACACGTTGACGTTCATGCCGGCCTGGATGCGGTCGCCCGACATCCAGAAGGCGACGAACTCCCGCGCGGCCTTGTCCCCGCGGAAGACGACGCGGTCGTAGCCGCCGGGCTCCACGTAGCCGGTGTACTCCATGCCGAGGTCGTACTGGTCGGTGTAGAAGTACGGCAGCCGGTCGTAGACGGCGTCCTTGCCGAGCATGCCCTGCGCGGCCGTGGCCGGCTGGTTCAGCGCGTTGGCCCAGTGCTCGACGCGGATGTGGCGGTCGAGGAACGGGTGGTAGGCGTTGGCGACGTCGCCCGCGGCGAAGACGTCCGGCGCGGAGGTGCGCAGGTGGGCGTCGGTGACGATGCCGTTGCGCACCTCCAGCCCGGCCGCCTCGGCGAGCTGCACGTTGGGGGTGATGCCGACGCCCACGACCACGGCGTCCGCGGGGAGGTGCGTGCCGTCGGCGAGCTGCACCCCGTCGGCGCGTCCGCCGCTGCCGGTGATGCGCTCCACCTGCGCGCCGTGCCGCAGGACCACGCCGTGGTCGGTGTGCAGGGCCGCGAAGACCTCGGCCGCCTCGCGCCCGAGCACCCTGAGCAGCGGCAGCTCCTCGTGCTCCAGCACCGTCACCTCCGCCCCGGCCTGCCGGGCGGCCGCGGCGGTCTCCAGGCCGATCCACCCGGCGCCGATGACGACGATCCGCGCGCCCGCGGTGAAGGCGGCCTTGAGCCGCTCGCTGTCGCCCACACGGCGCAGGTAGAGCACGTTGTCCAGGTCCGCCCCGGGGACGGGCAGACGGCGCGGGGTCGAACCGGTGGCCAGGAGCAGCCTGGTGTACGGCATGCGCCGCCCGCCGTCGAGCTCGACCTCCTTGGCGCCCGCGTCGAGCCCGGTGACCGTGGTGCCGAGGCGCAGGTCGACGTCGTGCTTGTCGTACCAGTCGTCGGGGTGGACGAAGATCGAGTCGCGGGTCTCCTTGCCGAGCAGATAGCCCTTCGAGAGGGGCGGGCGGACGTAGGGCCTGTCCGGTTCGTCGCCGATGAGAACGAGCCGGCCGTCGTAGCCGTTCTCCCGCAGCGCCTCCACCGCCTTGCCCGCGGCCAGACCGCCTCCGACGATCACGAAAGTGTTCTCAGGGGACACGATGCACCTCATCTCGGATGTCGCATGCTGCGAACCATGTACGGAGAGTCAACCACCAGACCGCTCGGCACTCCGTTGTGTGACACAGCCGTCGTGTCGCGGGGCCGTCCGGCGGGCGTGTTTGTCACATCGCCAGGGGTGTTCCGGTCATAGGGCTGATCGAAGGACGCCCGGGGCGGACGGCCCACCGGTGTTCGTCCCCGCCGCGACCTGGGAGCAGAGGGTGACCTACGTCATCGCGCAGCCCTGTATCGACGTCAAGGACCGGGCCTGCGTCGCCGAATGCCCGGTGGACTGCATCTACGAGGGCGGCCGGACGCTCTACATCAACCCCGTCGAATGCGTGGACTGCCGGGCCTGCGAGCCCGTGTGCCCGGTCGAGGCGATCTTCCACGAGGACGACCTTCCGCAGGGGTGGGCGCGGTACAAGGACGTCAACGCCGAGTACTTCGAGTCCGTTTCGCCCTCCGGCGGGCACGGCAGACCGCTGGTCGGAGACGGGGACCACCCCTATGTGGCGGAGCTGCCGCCGCAGGGGTCCCGGAAGAAGGACATCGCCGTCTTCGCCATCGGCAAGGAGGAGGCCGAGGAAGCCGACCTCTGGTTCCCGTTGTGACGGTCCGGGGGGACATGGGCACGGGCGTGGAGGCGGACGAGGCCCGGTGGTGAACCCCTTCGCGCGTACCCGGCCGCGGAGCGGACGGCCCGCGAGGCACGGGCCCCGCCTCGTGGAACTCGGCCCCCAGGACCTCGAACTCGCCGTGGCCATGCACCTGCGGTGCTCGCCCGGCACGCTGTGGAGCCGCTACCACCGGGCGATGGGTGATCCCCGGTCCTATCTGCGCACCCTGCTGGCCAGACCGGGAGCCGTGCACCTGGGCGTCCAGCAGCCGGCCGGGGACCTCGTGGCCGTGGGGCACCTGATGCCGGACCGCGGTAACGCGGAGGCGGCGCTGCTCGTCGAGGACGCGTGGCAGAACAGCGGGCTCGGCAGCCGGCTCCTGCGCCATCTCGGGCACCGTGCGGTCGGCGCCGGATGGAAGGAGGTCTACGGGCTCGTCCTGCCCGGTGACGCGAAGATCTCCGCCATCCTGTCCCACACCTCCGTCCCGGTGCACACCGTGTACGAGGAGGGCGTGACGACCCTCTGGGCGAAGACCGCCGACATCGAGGCCGAGGACGTCCCCGCCGACGTGTGGTGACGGGCGGGGTCAGCGGACGTGCCGCTGTCACAGATTCGGACGCTGCGCGGTCTGACCCCCGGAAGGCGCAAATCGGGCATTTGCCCGCCTGTTCGGCCTGCCTGGGGACAAGACCCCGAGGACAAGACCCTGAGGAAGAGACCGCGAGGACAAGACTTCGATGACCTGCACAGATGTGGTGACGCTTGGTAACCGCGTGAACGCTCCCGGGATATCCGACTCGGCGTTCGCGATCTTCGACGAGCGGGGGACGGTGGTCGCATGGACGACGGCCGCCGAGCGTCTGGTCGGATACGCCGCCGGTGACGTGGTCGGCCTGTCCGCCGCACTTGTGCTGCCGTCCTTCGGGGACGCTCCCTCGATGTCGGACTTCACCCGGCAGCGGCTCGCCGAGGACGGCTGGCCGGGCACTGCGGCGGTGACCCACCGGGACGGGCGGGTCATCGACGTCAGCCTGCGGATCACGATGCTGCGGGGCCTGAACGGGGCGACGCGCTGGCTCGCGTCCCTGACCGACGCCGGCGCCCTCTCCGGGGACGCGACGAGCCGATCCGTGTGGGGGCCGCTCCTCGCCCGCGCGCCCATCGGGGTCGTCATCCGCGACCCGCAACTGCGCTGCGTCTTCGCCAACGACGTGATGGCGGAGCACGACGGGATCTCGTGCGGCCGGCGACTCGGACGACGGTTCGTCGACGTACTGGCCGGCCCCAAGGCCGGCGCGCTCGAGACGGTGATGCGGCAGGTGCTCGAGAGCGGCACCACCAAGGTGCACGAGTACCGGACCTGGCTGCCGGTGAGCAAGGGCCGGGAGCATCCGTTCGCCGCGTCGTTCCACTGCCTCCAGGGCGCCGACGGCGAATCGCTCGGGGTCTGCGTCATCAGCGCCGACGTCGTCGAGAGCCGGCTGGCCCGCGAGCGCCTCGCCGCCGTCGGCGAGGCCAGCGCGCGCCTCGGCAGCACCCTGGACGTGATGCAGACCAGCCAGGAACTCGCCGACCTCGCCGTGCCGCTGCTCGCGGACTACGTCGCCGTGGACCTGGAGCAGTCCGTGCCGTTCAGCGAGGGTCCTCCGGCGCGCATCGACCCGGCGGGCGGGCGCCTCCCCGCGCTGCGGCGAGCCGGTCTGGCCTCGATCCACCCGGGGGCGCCGGAATCCGCCTGGGTGCGCGGCGAGCCGGTCACCGTGCCGCCCCGCTCGCCCTTCGCGTCCGTGCTGCGTACGGGCAGGTCCCACCTGGAGCCGATCCTGGACACCGCTCCGGGGATCTGGTTCGACGAGGACCCGGCCCTGGCCGCACGGATCCGCACGAACGGCGTCCATTCGCTGATGGTCGTCCCGATCCGCGCCCGGCGCGCGCTGCTGGGCGTCGTCCTGTTCATCCGCACCGTCGACCCGGAGCCGTTCCAGGAGGTCGACCTCCTGCTGGCCGAGGAACTCGTCAGGCGCGCCGCGGTGGCACTGGACAACGCACGCCAGTACGCACGCGAGCACACCGCGGCCCTCACCCTGCAACGCAACCTGCTCCCGCGCCGGTTGAAGGGCGGCACGGCCGTCGAGGCGGCCTCGCGCTACCTGCCGGCCGACATGGACCACGGGGTCGGCGGCGACTGGTTCGACGTCATCCCGCTGTCCGGCGCCCGGGTCGCCCTCGTCGTCGGTGACGTGGTCGGCCACGGTCTCCACGCCGCGGCCACCATGGGCACCCTCCGCGCCGCCGTCCGCACGCTGGCCGACATGGAACTGCCCCCCGCCGAACTGCTGCACCGGCTCGACGACACCGTCCAGCGACTCGTCGAGGAGGACACCGACCCCGCGGACCAGACGCCCGCCGTCGTGGGCGCCACCTGCCTGTACGCCGTCTACGACCCGGCCACCCGCGTGTGCGTCATGGCCCGCGCCGGGCATCCCCCGCCCGCGATCGTCGACCGCGAGGGAGGGGTCACCTTCCCCGACCTGCCCACCGGGGCGCCCCTGGGCATCGGCCTCGGGGACCCCTTCGAGGCGGTGGAACTGGAACTGCCCGAGGGCAGCCTGATCGCCCTCTACACCGATGGCCTGATCGAGAGCCGCGACGGCGACATCGAGGAAGGGATGCACCGCCTGGGTACCGCCCTCGCGGAACCGGACCGCTCCCTGGAGGAGCTCTGCACCCTCGCGACGGCGAGCCTCCCGGCGCAGGCACCCTCGGACGACGTCACCCTGCTCCTGGTCAGGACCCTGTCGCTCGGCGCGGCCCAGGTCGCCTCCTGGACGCTGCCCTGCGACGAGAGCGCCGTCCGCCACGCCCGGCGACTGGCCGCCGCCCAGCTCACCGACTGGGGGCTGGACGGGATCGAGCACTCCGCGAAACTGCTCGTCAGCGAGCTGGTCACCAACGCCGTCCGCCACGGCGCCGGCCCGATCGGCCTGCGACTGATCCGGCATCAGGCCCTGACCTGCGAAGTGTTCGACACCGACGTCTGCGTTCCGCGCCTGCGCAGCGCGCGCACCATGGACGAGAACGGCCGCGGCCTCTTCCTGGTCGGCCAGCTCTCCCGGCGCTGGGGGTCACGCTCGGCGGCCGGCGGCAAGGTCGTCTGGGCCGAACTGGACCTGGCCTCCGCACGCGCGTAGCCACGGCCGCCCCACGGCAACGACCGGGCGGCGAACACTGCCGGGGCCTGGAAGTGATCTCTGCGGCGCGGGACGGCGAGAATCCGGGCACCGACAGCTCGAACCCGGAGGGGACACACCCATGAGGCTCACCCGCGTTGCCCTGCTCGTCGCGGCCACCGCACTCAGCCCGGCGCTGCTCCTGGCCACCCCGGCGTCCGCCGGCGCCCTGCCGGCCCCGGGCACCCCGGCGACGGCCGCGACGGCCGCGCCCGGAACGCCGATCGACGAGATGTCCGAGGACGACCTCCGCATCGCGATCCTGCGCATCCTCGCGGACGAGGACTCCGGCCGGGCCGTCGTCCGAGAGGCTAACGAGGCCCTCGACGGCACCGTCGGCGACATGCGCGCCTTCCTGGAGACGGGTTTCCGTCTGGCGCGGGCGGAGGACGACCGCGTCGCGGTCTTCCGCATCCTGGCCGACAAGGACAGCGGCAAGGCCGTGGTCCGTGAGGCGACGCGGGCTCTGGAGGCGGACACCCCCGAGGCGCTGCGCGCCTTCCTGGAGACGGGTTTCCGTCTGGCGCGGGCGGAGGACGACCGCGTCGCCGTCTTCCGCATCCTGGCCGACCCCACGATCAGTGACGCGCTGCGCGCCGCCGCCGAGGCCGTCGTCGGCGGCACACCGGAGGAACTGCGGTACTTCCTGGAGACCGGGCAGTACGAGGTGGAGGGCTGAGGAGGAGGCCGCCGGGCGGACACGGCCCGGCGGCCGGCTTCCGTCGTACGCTGAACCCCGCGCACGAGGGAGAGGAGGCCGAGGTGGCCGGAACGACGGTGGCAGAGGTGACGGCCGAGCTGGCCGCGCTCGAGGACCCCAAGGCGCGCGCGGTGAACGAGAGGCACGGCGACGACCACGGCGTGAACCTCGGCAAGCTGCGCGCGATCGCGAAGCGGCTGAAGACGCAGCAGGACCTCGCGGTCCGGCTCTGGGAGACCGACGACACCGCGGCCAGGCTGCTGGCTGTCCTGATCTGCCGCCCGAAGGCGTTCGGACGGCACGAGCTGGACGCCATGCTCCGCGAGGCGCGCGCACCCAAGGTGCACGACTGGCTCGTGAACTACGTGGTGAAGAAGAACCCGCACTCCGAGGAACTGCGCGTGGCCTGGCTCGCGGATTCCGATCCGGTCGTGGCGAGCGCGGGCTGGGCGCTGACCACCGAACGCGTGGCGAAGAACCCCGACGGCCTCGACCTCGCGGGACTGCTCGACGTCGTCGAGGCGGAGATGAAGGACGCCCCGCAGCGCCTGCAGTGGGCGATGAACCACTGCCTGGCCCAGATCGGGATCGAGCACGACGGACTCCGCACCCGTGCCGTCGGTATCGGCGAGCGCCTGGAGGTGCTGAAGGACTACCCGACCTCTCCCGGCTGCACGTCCCCGTTCGCGCCCGTCTGGATCGCCGAGATGGTGCGCCGGAAGGACGCCGCGAAGACGGCCTGAACGACAGCGCTCAGGCCCGCAGGTAGGCGAGGACGGCCAGGACGCGCCGGTGGGTCTCCTCGGCCGGAGGCAGGTCGAGCTTGGTGAGGATGCTGCCGATGTGCTTGCCCACGGCCGCCTCGGAGACGACCAGCGCACGGGCGATCGAGCCGTTCGACCGCCCCTCGGCGACCAGGGCGAGCACCTCCCGCTCGCGCGGGGTGAGCCGCTCCAGCGGATCGCGGCGGCGGCGCAGCAACTGCCGTACGACCTCGGGGTCGACGACCGTGCCGCCGGCCGCGACCTCGCACAGCGCCTCGACGAACTCCTCGACCTGCCCGACCCGGTCCTTCAGCAGATACCCGAGGCCCGTCCCGTCGCCGGAGTCCAGCAGTTCGCCCGCGTAGGAGCGCTGCACGTACTGGCTGAGGACGAGGACGGGCAGGTTGGGCCGCTCCCGCCGCAGCCGTACCGCCGCCCGCAGGCCCTCGTCCTGGAAGCCGGGCGGCATGCGGACGTCCGTCACCACCACGTCGGGGGAGTGCTCGCCGACGGCCGCGACCAGCGCCTCGGCGTCACCCACGGCGGCCACGACCCGGTGCCCGCAGCGGCCGAGCAGCCCCGTCAGGCCCTCCCGCAGCAGCACGCTGTCCTCGGCCAGCACTACGCGGAGCGCTCGGTCGACTCGCAAGGGATCTCCACACGCAGCAGGGTCGGTCCGCCCGGGGGGCTGGACAGGGAGAGTCTGCCATCCAGCACGGACACCCGGTCGGCGAGCCCGGTCAGTCCGCTGCCCGCACCGGGATGGGCGCCGCCCCGGCCGTCGTCGCGGACCTGCAGGACGAGCCGCCCGTCCCGGTGCCCGCCGCTCACCCGCGCGCGGCCGGCGGCGCTGTGCCGGGCGACGTTGGCGAGGGCCTCGCGGACCACGAAGTACGCGGCGGCCTCGACGGCGCGGGGCAGCCGCCCTGGCAGTTCCAGGTCCACGTCGACGGGGACGGCCGAGCGGTCGGCGGCGTCGGCGACGGCCGCCCCCAGGCCGAAGTCGGCCAGGACCCGGGGGTGGATGCCGTTGATGAGCTCGCGCAGTTCCTCCAGGGCCCTGCCCGCCTCCCGGTGGGCCTCGGCGAGCCGGTCGGCCAGCGGACCGGGCGGCGCGTCCAGCCGGGCCAGGCCCAGGGCCATCGACAGCGCGACGAGGCGTTGCTGCGCCCCGTCGTGGAGGTCTCGCTCGATCCTGCGCCGCTCCGCCTCGAAGGCGTCCACCAGGCGTACGCGGGAACGGGTCAGTTCGACGATCCGGGCGCCCTGGTCGCGGTCGCGCGGGGCGACGAGGAGCCGGGCGAGGCCGGCCCGAGTGCCCGCGGCGACGCCCAGCATATAGGCGCCGAGCGCGAGCAGCGCAAGCCCCAGGACAGCCGTGCCCCACGCCGCCGGCCAGGTGGTGACCGTCCACTGCTTGAGCACCTTCGCCTCGTGCCCCTCCCCGACGGTGGCCATGAGCACCGGGACCGCGACCAGGGAGAGCGGCACCGCCAGCCCGAGGGTGACGACGAGGGCGTCCACCGGCCACAGCACACCCGCGAACAGCAGGGCGTGACCGAGCTCCCGCCAGGTCGCCCGTTCCCGCAGCCGGGTCGCCAGCCACGGCCACAAACCTCCCGCGGCGGGCGCCACATGGGCCCCCGGAGCGGGTTCGCGGTCGACCAGGCGCAGCCGGGCCCGCTCCAGCTGGGCGACGGGAAGGCCCGCGAGCGCGGTGAGGACGAGCAGCGGCAGGCCCACCAGGAGGACGGCGAGGGCGGCCCCGGCGGCCGCCGCGGTCACGATCCCCACAAGGGTGACGGCACCCGCGACCACCCCGGTCAGCAGGTACGCCAGCGAACGCCACGGCCACGCGGACAGCAGGAAACCGGGTCCGGACATCGCCTGCCACACATTCCTGGGATGCATGCGGATCACCGTAGGACCCGCGCGCGGGCCCGGACCATCCGCCCAGGGGGAGGACCGGGGGTATGCCTGGCCCCACCCCGTTTCTCGCCCCTGCCGCACTGCGCCGCGGCCACCCCGGGCGGTTTCGTGGAGTGCTCCGGGAGACACCGCCTCCCGGAGCACTCCGCCCCGAAGGGCGCGGGGGAGAACCGGCACCCGGCCCAGTGGGGACAGATGAACGACGACGCCATCCGATTGCGCTCCGTCAGCAGGCGGCACGGCTCCGGCGACAGCGCCGTGACGGCCCTAGACGAGGTCTCCCTCGCCTTCCCCAAGGGCTCCTTCACCGCCGTCATGGGGCCCTCCGGCTCGGGCAAGTCGACCCTCCTGCAGTGCGCCGCGGGCCTGGACCGGCCCACGTCGGGGTCGGTCCTGCTCGGCGGCACCGACCTGACCGCGCTCGGCGAGACCCGGCTGACCCTGCTGCGCCGCGAGCGGATCGGCTTCGTCTTCCAGGCGTTCAACCTGCTGCCGTCGCTGACCGCCGAGCAGAACGCCGCGCTGCCCCTGCGGCTGGCCGGCCGCAGGCCCTCCCGGGCCAGGGTGCGCGAAGTGCTCGAGCAGGTCGGCCTCGGCGACCGCGCCGGGCACCGCCCGTCGGAGCTGTCCGGCGGGCAGCAGCAACGCGTCGCCCTGGCCCGCGCGCTGATCACCCGTCCCGAGGTGCTGTTCGGCGACGAACCGACCGGCGCCCTGGACTCGCGGACCGGCCGTGAGGTGCTGACCCTGCTGCGGGGGATGGCCGACCGCGAGGGCCAGACCGTCGTGATGGTCACCCACGACCCGGTGGCCGCCTCCTACGCCGACCGTGTCGTGTTCCTCGTCGACGGCCGCGTCAACGGCGAGTTGGCCGCCGCGAGCGCCGACGCCATCGCCGCGCGCATGACCGGGCTGGAGGCCGTGCCGTGCTGAGCGCCGCCCTGCACACGCTGCGCACCCGCCGGGTCACCTTCGCCGGCAGTTTCGTCGCGCTGTCGCTGGGGGTCGCGCTCCTCGCCGTGATGGGCCTGGTCCTCGCCTCCTCCCAGGACGCGCCCGAGCGCAGGCCGGAACGCTTCGCCGCCGCGCCGGTCGTCGTCCGCGGCCAGGACACCCTGCGGGTGCCCACGCCGAGGGGCGAGCGGACGCGGCCGCTCGCGCAGCCGCGCGCCGTGCCCGCCGCGACCGTGGCCGCCCTGCGGCGGCTCGGCACGGTCGTCGACGACCGGTCCTTCCCCGTACGGGCCGGGGGCGGGCCCGGCGACCTCGTCGGACACCCCTGGTCCACCGCCGCGTTCGCCCCGTACGGGCTCACCGCGGGGCGTGCGCCCCGCGCCGCCGACGAGGTCGTCGTGACCGGCGGCTGGGCCGTACCGGGGGAGCGTGTGCGCACCGACCGGGGCACCGTCCGCGTCGTCGGCACCGTGCCCGACCTCGGGTTCGAGCACGCCGTGTTCTGGACCGACGCCCGCGCCGCCCAACTGTGCCCCCTCAGCGCGCAGTCGGTGGTCGACGCGGACGCCTCCGCGGTGCGGGACGCCGTCCGCGGCAGCGGCGCCCGGGTCCTCACCGGGAACGACCGCCGGTACGCAGACCCCGACCCCGGGCGGGACGACGAGGCGGTGACCGCGCTGAACGCCCTGTTCGGCACCGCGGGCGGCGTCACCGCCTTCGTGTCGGTTTTCGTCGTGGCGTCCACGTTCGCCTTCGCGGTCGCGCAGCGCCGCCGCGAGTTCGGGCTGCTGCGCACCGCGGGCGCCACCCCGGGGCAGCTCCGCCGGATGGTGCTGGCGGAGTCCCTGCTGGTCGGCGTGCTCGCCTCGGCGGCGGGCTGCGCGCTCGGCGGGTACGCCGCGCCATGGCTGGCCCAGGCCGTGGTCGACGGCGGACTCGCACCCGGATGGTTCACCATCGGTGACCACACCTGGCCCTACCACGCGGCCTTCTGGACGGGACTGCTCGTCGCCCTCGGCGGAGCGGCCGCTGCCTCGTGGCGGGCCGGCCGCACCGGACCCGCGCAGGCGCTGCGCGAAGCCTCCGTGGACACGGGGGCGATGACCTGGGGCCGTCTGCTCGGCGGCGCCGGGCTGCTGCTGACCGCCGTCGTCACCCTCTGCGTCACGCTCGCCGCCGACCCCGGCGACCTGCTGCACCGCAAGACGTACGTGAGCCGCCCGATGCTGCTGATCACCGCGACCGCGCTGCTCGCCCCCGTCCTGCTGCGCCCGCCGGCCCGGCTGCTCGCCCGGGTCCTCGGCAGGCTGCCGGGCGCGGCCGGCATGCTCGTCGGGGAGAACGCCGCCGCAGGCGTGCGCCGAACCGCCGCGGTCGCCTCGCCGGTGCTGGTGATGGTCGCCCTCACCGGCTCGCTGCTCGGCGCCCCCGCCACCCTGGACCGGGCCAAGGCCGAGGAGGTGCGCGAACGCACCACCGCCGCCTTCGTGGTCACCGCGCCCGGCGGCACGGGCTTCGGCGCGCGGACCCTGGAACGCCTGCGCGGCATCCCCGGTACCGAGGTGTCGCCGACCGCGTCGAGCGAGGTGTTCGTGCTGGAGGACGGCCCGGCACTGATCAGGTCCGAGGCGCGCGCCGCCGACCCCGGGGCCCTCGCCGCCACCGCCCGGTTGCCGCTCGTCGCGGGGAAGACGACCGACCTCGACGACGCGTCGATCGTCGTCAACGAGGAATGGGAACGGCACTCCGTCGGGCAGAGCGTCCGGGTGTGGCTCGGGAACGGCGCCGCCAGGACCCTGCGCATCGCGGCGGTCATGGCCACCGGTACGGGCGGCAACGGCGTCTACGTCACGCCCGCCAACGCCCCGCACGCCCCCGTCGACCGGGTGGACGTCGCCTTGACGGACGGCGCCGACGCCGGCGCCGTGAACGCCGCGCTGCGCAAGGCGGTCCAGCCGGACGGCGGCCGGGTGCTCACCAGGGACGAGTGGCTCGCGGCCCTGCGGCCCAAGAGCGACCGCACGACCCGGCTGGGCTTCCTGCTCGTCCTCGGCATCGCCCTGCTCTACACCGCCATCTCCCTGGTCAACACCATGGTGATGGCCACCTCCGACCGGGTCCGCGAGCTGGCGGTGCTGCGGCTGGCCGGGGCCACGCGGCGCCAGGTACTGAGGCTGGTGGCCGCCGAGTCCCTGGCGGTGGTCGCGATCGGCGCGGTCTTGGGCCTGGCCGTCGCCGTGCTCAACCTCGCCGGAATGCGTTGCGCGCTGGCCCTGCTGTCCGTGAGCGGTCCGGTCGAACTGCCGTGGGCGGCCGTCGGTGCGGCCGTGGTGGCGTGCGCGGTGCTTGCGGTCGCCGCCTCGGCCGTTTCGGCGTGGTCGGCCCTGCGAGGGGGTGCGGTGGCGCTCGCGGGGTTGCGGGAGTGAGCCCCGCGCCGGGCCGTCACCCCGGCGCAGGGGGCGGGCCCTCGGCGACCCTCACGCCGAGGGCCCGCGGGGCACGCGGGGATCCGTGATCCCGGTGGGCGCGTCAGGCCTGCCGGCCGTATCGGCCGCGGGCCTGCTCCACCGTCTGCGGGGTGACCGCTCCGGCGCGCTGTGGGCGGCTGTCGGTGCGGCCGTGGTGGCGTGCGCGGTGCTCGCGGTCGCCGCCTCGGCCGTTTCGGCGTGGTCGGCCCTGCGAGGGGGTGCGGTGGCGCTCGCGGGGTTGCGGGAGTGAGCCCCGCGCCGGGCCGTCACCCCGGCGCAGGGGGCGGGCCCTCGGCGACCCTCACGCCGAGGGCCCGCGGGGCACGCGGGGATCCGTGATCCCGGTGGGCGCGTCAGGCCTGCCGGCCGTATCGGCCGCGGGCCTGCTCCACCGTCTGCGGGGTGACCGCTCCGGCGCGCGCCAACCGGTCCAGTGCGGCCGTCACGATCGACCCGGCGTCCACCCGGAAGTAGCGGCGCGCCGCCTCCCGGGTGTCCGACAGGCCGAAGCCGTCCGTACCGAGGGACGAGTAGTCCTGCTCGACCCACTGGCTGATCTGGTCGGGCACCTGCCGCATCCAGTCGCTGACCGCCAGGACGGGGCCGTCCGTCCCCGACAGCGCCGACGTCACGTACGGGACGCGCTCCTCGCCGCCCAGCGCCTCCCGGTCGGCGTCGAGCGCGTCGCGGCGCAGCTCCGTCCAGGAGGTCACCGACCAGACGTCGGCGCGCACCCCCCACTCGGACGCGAGGAGTTCCTGGGCCTCCAGCGCCCAGTGGATCGCCGTGCCGGAGGCCAGCAGCTGGATCCGCGGCCCGGCGCCGGGGTCCGCCTGCCGGAAGCGGTAGATGCCCCGCAGGATCCCCTCCTCGACCGACGGCCCGTCGGGCATGGGCGGCTGCCGCTTCGACTCGTTGTAGACCGTCAGGTAGTAGAAGACGTCCTCGGGCCGGTCGCCGTACATGCGGCGCAGCCCCTCCCTGACGATCACCGCGATCTCGAAGGCGAACGCCGGGTCGTAGCAGACGGCGGCCGGGTTGGTGGAGGCCAGCAGGTGCGAGTGGCCGTCGGCGTGCTGCAGGCCCTCGCCCGTCATCGTCGTACGGCCCGCGGTCGCGCCGACCACGAAGCCGCGCCCCAACTGGTCTGCCAGGGCCCAGAACTGGTCGCCCGTGCGCTGGAACCCGAACATTGCGTAGAAGATGTAGAACGGGATCATGGGCTCGCCGTGCGTGGCGTACGAGGTCGCGGCGGCCGTGAACTCCGCCAGCGACCCGGCCTCGGTGATGCCCTCGTCGATCAGCTGCCCGTTCTCGGCCTCGCGGTAGTGCAGCAACTGGTCGGCGTCGACCGGCTCGTAGGTCTGGCCGTCGGGGGAGTAGATCCCGGCGCTCGGGAAGAGCGACTCCATGCCGAAGGTGCGCGCCTCGTCGGGCACGATCGGCACCCAGCGCCGTCCCGTGTCCGGGTCGCGCATCAGGTCCTTGACCAGCCGCACGAGAGCCATGGTGGTGGCCACCTCCTGCTTGCCGAAGCCCTTCCGCAGCGCCTCGAAGGGCGCCTGAGGCGGCTGCTTCAGCGGATGGGCGATCACCCTCCGCGCCGGAGCGGGGCCACCGAGCGCGGCCCGTCGCTCGCGCAGGTACCGGACCTCCTCGGAGTCCTCGCCGGGGTGCCAGAACGGCACCTGGTCGCCGCTGAGCGCGCTGTCCGGGATGGGCAGCTCCAAGGTGTCGCGCATCCGGCGGAACTGCGCCATCGTCAGCTTCTTCATCTGGTGGTTGGCGTTGCGCGACTCGAAGTCCGCCCCCAGGGTGTGCCCCTTGACGGTCTGGGCGAGGACGACGGTCGGCGCGCCCCGGTGCTGCACGGCGGCCCGGTAGGCGGCGTACACCTTCAGGGGCTCGTGGCCGCCCCGCGACTCGGTGAACAGCTCGGTGATCCGGCCGTCGGTCAGTCCCGCCGCGATGCGGGACAGCGCGTCGCCGGTGAAGAAGTGCTCGCGTACGTAGGCCGCGTCCCGTGCCGCGTACGTCTGCATCTGGGCGTCGGGCACCTCGCCGAGCCGCCGCACCAGCGCCCCGCCGGAGTCCTGCGCCAGCAGCGGGTCCCAGGCCTCGCCCCACAGCGACTTCACCACGTTCCAGCCTGCGCCGCGGAACCGGCCCTCGAGTTCCCGCACGATGCTGGAGTTCGAGCGCACCGGTCCGTCCAGCCGCTGCAGGTTGCAGTTGACGACGAAGGTCAGGTTGTCGAGGCCCTCACGCGCCGCGAGCGCCAGCGCGGCCAGCGACTCGGGCTCGTCCACCTCGCCGTCCCCGAGGAACGCCCACACCCGCGACCCGGAGGTGTCCTTGATGCCCCGCGCGTGGAGGTAGCGGTTGAACCTGGCCTGGTAGACGGCAGCGAGAGGGCCCAGCCCCATGGAGACCGTGGGGAACTCCCACAGCCACGGCAGGCGCCGCGGGTGCGGGTACGACGGCAGACCGCGGCCGTCGGCCTCGCGGCGGTAGGCGTCCAGCTGCCCCTCGTGCAGCCGGCCCTCGAGGAACGCCCGGGCGTAGATGCCGGGTGACGCGTGCCCCTGCACGTACAGCTGGTCGCCGGAACCTCCCCCGCGGCCTTCCTTGCCCTGGAAGAAGTGGTTGAAGCCGACCTCGTAGAGCCAGGCCGCCGACGCGTACGTCACTATGTGCCCCCCGAGGCCCAGGTGGGAGCCACGGGTGACCATCGCCGCCGCGTTCCACCGGTTCAGCGCGGTGATCCGGGACTCCATGGCGAGGTCGCCGGGGAAGTCCGGCTGCGCGGCGGCGGGGACCGTGTTGACGGGTTCCGTGGAGAGCAGCCCGGGCACCGGCACGCCGGATGCCGAGGCGTACTCGTGGACGCGCCGCAGCAGGTAGGCGGCGCGGTCGGGCCCGGCGTGCCGGATGACGGCGTCGAGCGACTCCCGCCACTCGGCGGTCTCCTCGGCGTCAGGGTCGGGCAGCCGGTCGAACCTGCCGGTCGGGTGGGAGTGCGCGGACTGCGCCGGATCGCTCATGGGGGCCTTCCTGTCGGGGTGTGGGGAGGGGAGGGCGGCGGCCGCGGAGGGGGACTCGCGGACGGTGGCCGCCCAAGGGGGATCGGTGCGCCGCGGGCGCGGGCGGTGCCGAGGGCGTCACCGCTGCGCGAGCCACTCGCGGAACGTCGTGCGGGCGACGTGGGCGTGCGCCGCCGGGAGCAGGGAGCGGCGCCGCAGCTCGGCGCCGAAGAACCAGGCGTGCTCGTCGGCGACGACGTGCCGCGCGTCGCCCGTGGCGGCCAGCAGCTCCGCGGTCAGCTCGTTGAGCCCGAACTCCTCCGGCCCGGCGACCTCCAGGGTGCCGAACAGCGGGAGCCCCACCGCCACGTGCGCGACCGCCGCCGCGACGTCGTCCGCCGACGCGGGCCGCACGAGGGCGGGCGCCACGCGTACCTCGCCGTCCTGGTGCGCGTCCTGACGGGCCATGGCCTCGACGCACTCGAAGGACAGGGCGGCCCGGACGATCGAGTGGGGAACCGGGGACCGCCGCACCTGGTCCTCCAGCAGCAGCTTCGCGCGGAAGTAGCCCGACAGCAGCCGCTCGGCCCCCACGAAGGAGAGGACGACGTGGTGCTCGACACCCGCCCTCTCGGCGGCGGCCAGCAGAGCGGTGGTGGAGGTGCGGAAGAACTGCAGGCTGACCGGTTCCGCGGGCGAGGGCGCGTCGGTGACGTCGACCACGATGTCGGCGCCGCGCAGAGCCCGGGCCAGGTCCCGCTCCGTGGCCGCACCGGAGTGGTCGGGGTGGGACAGGGGGACGACCTCCACCCCGTGGTCCCGCAGCCTGACGACCGTCCGGGAGCCGACCAGACCGGTGGCCCCTGCGACAACGACTCTCATCCGGGTCCCTTTCGTCCGCGGGGCCGGCGACCCCTGTGGTGTCCGCGTGACGGCGCAGCCGGCCGCTCCACCTGCTGTGACCGCGGCGGGGCCGTGGTTGTGACAGCACCGCGGGGCCGTTCCGCGGCGGGCGGCGGCGGGCGGCGGCGGGGGGCGGCGGGGGGCGCACGGAAAGCGGGGACGAGGCGGACGTCACACAAGCACGTGCTGTCCGGTCGTATGAGGGAGCAGCGACGTCCGCCCGGAGAGGACGAGAGCGGCCACCGCCCGCCGATGTCGGTACATCGCCCGGGCGGGGTGGCGGAATATCATCATTTCCTCTCATTTCGGGCGCAATCATGGAGGTGCAGCGCAGTGTCGGACAACGAGACACAGGGCAGCGGCAGCGAAGAGCCCCGGTCGGAGGTCTGGAAGACGGCGGTGACGATGCTGCAGGAAGCCAAGCCGCCCTTCCTCCCCGAGGGCGCCTCGGGGATGACCATCGCCGTCGAGTGGCCCCCCGGCGACCCCGGGACCCCGCCCCACCGCCACTCGGGACCGGCCTTCGGGTACGTGCTCGAGGGCGCGGTCCGCTTCGAGCTCGAAGGCGAGCCGGAGCGCATCGTCAAGGCCGGCGAGACGTTCTGGGAGCCGGGCGGGGACGTGATCCACTACCAGGACGGCAACGCCCTGCCGGACGCGCGGACCCGGTTCGTCGTGACCATGCTGTGCGCGCCCGGCCAGCCGATGCTCACCCTGGTCGAGGACGAGGAACTGGCCCGGCGCGCCCACCTGCGCGCCCCGCGCCCACCGCGGACCGGCGCGTGACCCCTCCCGCACAGGACGGCGGGACGCGGCAGGAGTGCGGTGTGCGCTGCGGCGGACTGCGGGCCGACGCGGTGCGCAACCGCCGCAGGATCCGTACGGCCGCCGCCGACCTGCTCGCCGAACAGGGCGCGGGCGTGTCGCTGGACCGGATAGCCCGTCTGGCCGGGGTCAGCAACGCGACGCTCTACCGCCACTACGGAAGCCGTGGGGAACTGCTGACCGACGTCGCCGAGGAGGTCGCGGCCGTGGCCGCCGCGGCCGAGGCCCGGCTGTCGACGAGCGACCCCCTGGTCGCGCTGCGCGGCTTCCTGGAGTCCCTGGCGTCCGCGCGGCCGGCCGCCCTGTACTGCCTGCCCGAAGGAACCGGCGACGGGCCCGCGGCGGGTGCCGGGCCCCGGGCCCGTGTGGCCGCCGCGGCGTGGCGGCTGCTCTCTCGCGCGCAGCGGGCGGGGCGGGTGCGCGAGGACGTGACCGCCGAGGACGTCCTCGCCGTCGTGTCGCAGCTGGGCCGCCCGCTCCCCGGAACCACCTGGCGGGCCACGGAGGAGAGGTGCCCGCGCCTCGTCCGGCAGTACCTGGAGGGCCTGGTCGTCCCCGTTCCCCGGGTGTCGCCCGAGCCGTACCACCTGCCCCGGCGCTGAACCGGGCGCGGAGGGCGCGTCCGCGTCCTCCGCGCCCCCGGTCAGTGTCCCGGTCCCCGCGGAACGGTGTGTTCCAGCAGGAAGCCGGCCACCGCCTCCGTGAACTCCGCGGGGCGCTCGACGTGCGCAAGGTGGCCGGTCCCGTCGAGGACGGCGAGCCGCGCACCGGGGATCCCCTCGTGGAGCATCCGTGCCCACCGCGGCCCGCAGATGAAGTCCTCCGCACCGACCAGCACCAGCGTGGGCGCCGTGATGCCGGACAGTTGCTCCCGGACGTCGAAGGCCGGCCCCTCGCCGAGCGAGGGTTCGGCGTACATGCGCAGCGACCCGCGCGCGGGCCCGAACTCGTCCTCGCGCCCCCAGTAGTCGACGACGTACGCCGGCATGGTCGTGCGGAGGCACTCGGTGGCGCCGTCGTCGTCGAGCCGGCCGAGCGGCGCCGTCAGGGCCTCCACATAGGTGGCCACCTCGGGGTGCTCCGCGACATGACGGCGGGCGAACCGCTCCATGTTGGCCACGGCGTCCGCCCAGAACTCCTCGCCGGTCACCGGGGAGGTGTCGTACAGGACGAGCGAGGCGAGGTGCTCCGGGTGCTCCAGCGTGTACTGCTGGGCGACGAAGCCGCCGTACGAATGGCCGAGCAGTGTCACCGAGGGCTGTGCGAGGTGCCCGATCACACCGTTCAGGAAGTGCGTGTACGTCGGCAGGGTGTAGTCGCGCGGGTCGGGCAGGCGCCCGGACTCCCCGGTTCCGACGGGCTCGACGTACACCACCGTGAACGCACGCTCCAGCAGCGGCATGCGCAGGTACTCCCAGCCGATGCCGGGCCCGCCCGAGAGGGCGACGCACACCGGGCCCCCCGCGCCGGCGACGTGGTACCGCTGCGCGACGGCGGTGCCCTTGTGGTCGATGGTGATCGTGTGCGTACCCGGGGCGAGCGGCCCGGCGGCGCTGTCGGCGGTGCGGGGGAGGACGGCGGGCACGACGGATGAATTCACACTTTCCACATGCTGTGTCACAGTGTCAGTCCACTGAAGGGGCGGCCGCGTTCTTCACGCCGCCGATCGCGTCCGGGCCCGGGAGCGAGGCGCCGGGCAGGTCGCGCAGGGACTCGTGCACGGCGTCCAGCCGGGCGTCCACCGCCGAGATCTCCCCGCGCAGCCGGCGTACGTGCGCATCCAGGGATGCGGCCTCGGCGGCCAGTGACATGACGATCGCCCGCACGTCGCGGGTGTCATCGGTGTTCGGGAGCATCGTCGCCCTCCAGGCGGATCGGCCGGTCGAGAAGGGAGCGGCCGGAGGCGGGGGCAGGGGACCCCATCCTCCGGCCGCTCTCCCGGCGCGGAGCGCCGGTCATGCACACTCTCGACAGGCCAGCCGTCCGGAACGTGACAACGAGGCGCGGGGGCCTCGCGGCCCCGGCCGTCAGACGGCGGCCCGGTACAGGCCGCGACCGGCCCGCTGCACCCTGGAGGCGCCCACCAGACGGTCGAGCGTGCTGCGCACCGCGTTGATGCTGCCGGCGTTCTCGTCGCGGCCGAGGGCGGCCGCGACCTCGCGGGCCCTGACCTCCGACCCGCCCGTGGTGGCCAGGTAGTCCAGGATCTGCTCGGTGAGCCTGCCGTAGCCGCCCACCGCGGAAGCGGCGGCCTGCTCCGCGACGGCGTCGCCGTCGCCGTCCTCGTCCGGGTGGCCGGGCTCCTCGGCCGCGCCGTCCTCCACGACGGGAGGCTGCCACTCCGCGGCCTGGTCGTCCTCGGCCTGGATGCCCGCGGCCGCGACGGCGGGACCCGTGACCGCGAGGTGGCTGAGGGCGCCGAGCGCCCTGCGCACCGATCCCAGATGGGCGACGACCGCCGCCAACTCCCGTTCGAGTGCCTGCTTCTGCGACTCGAGGCGCTGCAGTTCTCCCTGCAGGGCTCCGGCCGTGACCTGGAGATCCTCGGTCGTGTGCGCTGCTGAGACCATGTGTCCTCTCATTCCCGGCCCCTGGGGGCCAACGTCCGCGCACACAGATTAGTACGGCGAACACACGGGGTGACCACACTGAACACCGACGGCGGTGCCCGGCATTACGACTCGTCCGCGGTGACCTCGCCGACGTCCTCGGCATCGGCCGCCGCGAGCAGGGCGCGCGTCAGGTCGGGGAACCGTTCGTCCAGCTCGGCACGACGCAGCGTGACGTAGCAGCGCGTCCCCTCCTGGCGGGTCCGGGTGATGCCGGCCTCGCGCAGGATCTTCAGATGGTGGCTGAGCGTGGACTTCGCGACCGGCGCCCGCAGCTGGCCCCACCCGCGTTCCCTGCCGTCGGCCAGCACGCGCACGATCCCGATCCGCGTCGGATCGCTCAACGCGGCGAGGACGCGGGGGAGGCTCATCTCGCTCGCCTCTTGGGAATGCTGGTCGGCCATACGGTCACGATAACCCGAATGTTCGAAGAATGTGGAACCCCGGATCACGGCAACCCCGGATCACCGCAACCGCGGATCACCGGAAGCTGCGGGATCATCGCGCCGGCCGGGACGGGGCCCGGGGCGACGCGGCCTCAGGACCGGCGCGCCCGGTAGAGGCCGCGGCCCGCGCGGTCGACGCGCGACGCCCCCACGAGGCGGTCCAGTGTGCTCCGCACGGCGTTGATGCTGCCGCTGTCGCCGTCACGGCCGAGGGCCGCGGCGACGTCGCGGGCTCGTACCTCGGTGTCACCGGACCGCTCGAAGAAGTCCATGATCTGCTCGGTGAGCCTCCCGTACGGACTGCCGGAGTCCGCGGGGGCCGCCGTGACGTCCGCGCGAGCGGCGGCGGACGACGGGGGCCGGATGACGGCCTGGAGGGCGCCGAGGGCCCGCTGCACCGAGCCGAGGTGCGCCATGACCGCGGCGAGCTCCCGCTCCAGGGCCTGCCTCTGGGCCTCGAGGCGCACCAGATCGTCCTGGAGGCTCTCCGCGGTGTGCTCGACGCTCCGCCCCTTCCGGGTCACCGAGGCCATGCGATCCCCTCACCTCCGCGCGTTCCGTGGTCACACGGATCGGCACCGTTCACAATCCCAATTTACGCGCCGAAAGGCGTGATGTCCCCACTCTTCGGAGGAAGCCGGGTGTCAGTCGGTGGTGAGGATGTGGCCGTCGCGGAGTTCCAGGACGCGGTCGGCGAGGGCGAGGAGCTGGGGGTCGTGGGTGGCGACCAGCGCGGTGACGCCTTCGCTGTGGACGACGGCGCGCAGGAGTTCCATGACGGCGCGGCCGGTGTCGGCGTCGAGTTGGCCGGTGGGTTCGTCGGCGATGATCAGGGCGGGGCGGTTGGCCAGGGCGCGGGCGATGGCCACGCGCTGCTGCTGGCCGCCGGACATCTCGCCGGGGCGCTGGCCGGCGTGGCCTTCCAGGCCGACCAGGGAGAGCAGGAGGCTGACGCGTTCCTCGCGTTCGCGGCGGGGGGTGTTGCGCAGGCGCAGGGGGACGCCGACGTTCTCGGCGGCGGTGAGGATGGGCAGCAGGCCGAAGGACTGGAAGACGAAGCCCATGCGGTCGCGGCGCAGGGCGAGCAGTTCGCGTTCGGCCAGGCCGCCGAGCGTGGTGCCGTCGACGGTGACCCGGCCCGCGTCGGCGCGGTCCAGGCCGCCGATGATGTTCAGCAGGGTCGTCTTGCCCGAGCCCGAGCGGCCCTTGAGGGCCACCAGCTCCCCGCGGGCCACACTGAAGGACACCCCGCCCAG
>NZ_FZOF01000030.1 GCF_900188405.1 Actinacidiphila glaucinigra
CTCCAAGGGCTGGACCTGCTGGTCCAGCAGGGCGAACTGATGGCCCTGGTCGGCGCGTCCGGCAGCGGAAAATCCACCCTGCTGAACATCCTCGCCGGCCTCGACACCCCCACCGCCGGCGCCGCCTCGGTGGCCGGGTTCGACCTGCTCGCCCTCGACGCCGGCGCACGCCTGCGCTACCAGCGCGAAGTCGTCGGCTTCGTCTGGCAGCAGACCTCACGCAACCTGCTGCCCTACCTCACCGCCCTCCAGAACGTCGTCCTGCCCATGCGCCTTTCCGGCCGCGTCAAGGGCCGCAAGGCACGCGCCGACCGCGCCACCGAACTCCTGGAGATGATGGGCGTCGGCTACTGCGCCGACCGCCGCCCGCAGCAGATGTCCGGCGGCGAACAGCAACGCACCGCCATCGCCGTCGCCCTGGCCAACCACCCCTCGCTGGTCCTGGCCGACGAACCCACCGGGCAACTGGACTCCGCCACCGGCGAACAGGTCTTCGCCGCGTTCCGCACCGCCAACGAACAACTCGGCACCACCATCGTCGTCGTCACCCACGACCAGGCCGTCGCCACCGCAGTCGACCGCACCGTCGCCATTCGCGACGGCCGCACCGCCTCCGAAGTCGTCCGCCGCACCAGCGTCGACGACGAAGGCCGCACCACCGTCCACGCCAGCGAATACGCCACCGTCGACCGCTCCGGCCGCCTCCAACTCCCCCGCGACTACACCCACGCCCTCGACATCCGCAACCGCGTCATGCTCGAACTCGAACCCGACCACATCGCCGTCCGCCCCGACCGCCCCGAACAGGACTGACGGCCCACGGGTCTACGCGTCCGGAGCCGCGTAGACCCGCTCGCCGCCCACGAAGGTCTGCAGCACCCGGGTGGCCGCGATCCGCGCGGGCGGCCCGGCGAAGGGATCGCGGTCGACGACGACGAGATCGGCGAGCTTGCCCGGGGTCACCGTGCCCGTGTCGTCGAGGTGGTTCGCGTACGCGCTCCCCGCGGTGTACGCGGCGATGGCCGCCGCCAGGTCGATGCGCTGCCCCGGCAGGAACACCGGAGTCCCATCCGGGGCGTCCGGCGTACGGCGGTTGACCGCGACATGCAGGGCCTGGAACGGGTCGGGGCTGCTCACCGGCCAGTCGCTGCCGGCCGCGAGCGTGGCCCCGGAGCGGAGCAGATCACCGAACGGATACTGCAGGGCGGCCCGTTCCGGGCCGAGGAAGGGCACCGTGAGCTCGTCCATCTGCGGCTCGTGGGCCGCCCACAGCGCCTGAACGGTGGCGGTGGCACCCAGCACGCGGAAGCGGGCGACGTCGTCCGGGTGCACGACCTGCAGATGGGCGAGGTGGTGCCGGGTGTCGCGGAAGCCGTTCACCGAACGGGCCGCCGCCACCGCGTCCAGCGCCTCACGGACGGCACGGTCGCCGAGGGCGTGGAAGTGCACCTGGAAGCCGAGCGCGTCCAGTTCGGTGACGTGCTTGGCCAGCGCCGCCGGGTCCACGAAGCTAATGCCGCTGTTGCCAGAGGCGCAGCCGCACGCGGCGAGGTAGGGGCCGAGCGGGGCGGCGGTCCCGTTCTCCGCGATGCCGTCCTGCATGATCTTGACGCTGGTGGCACGGAACCGGCCCCGGCTCACCGCGGCACGCCGCTCGACGAGTTCGGGGATCTGCTCGGCGCCGCGGGCCCGGTCCCACCACAGCGCACCCACGACGCGGGCGGTGAGCAACCCGTCGGCGATCAGGGCGTGGTAGGCCGAGACCGGGTCGGTCATGTTCGCGTAGTCGCCGACGATGGCGTCCTGCCAGGCCGTGACCCCCAGGGAGTGCAGCACCCCCTGGGCGCGCAGCAGTGCAGCGGCCCGCTCGGCGGCCGTGACGGGCGGCAGCAGCCGGCCCACCAGGTGGAGTGCGCCCTCCTGGAGCATCCCGGTGGGGTTGCCGTCGGCGTCGCGCTCGATACGGCCGTCCGCGGGGTCGGGGGTGTCCCGGGTGATCCCGGCCAGCTCCAGGGCACGGGAGTTGACCCACGCCCCGTGATGGTCGCGGTTGGGCAGGAAGACCGGACGGTCGCGGACGACGCCGTCCAGGAGCGCCGCGGTGGGGGCGCCACCGGGGAAGGCGTCCAGCGACCAGCCGCCGCCGGTGATCCACTCGGCTCCCGGGTGCCCGTCGGCGTAGGCCCGGACCAGCCCCAGGTACTCCCCCGCCTCATGGGCCTCGGCCAGATGGCACTGCCCCAGCTCGACACCCGCGACGAGCGGGTGGACGTGGGCGTCCTGGAAACCGGGCAGCAGCATCTTCCCGGCCAGGTCGACGACCTCGGTGCCCGGCCCGATCAGCTCGCGGACCTCGTCGTGGCCGACCGCGGCGATCCGCCCGTCGCGCACCGCGACCGAGGTGGCCCGGCCGAGAACGGGGTCGACGGTGTGCACGGGACCGCCGGTGAGGACGAGGTCGGCACGGGAGTGGGACATGGACGCTCCAGGGGTGACGGGGGCGGGGACGGGGACGGCATCGGTCCGGGGTTCGTGCGGTGCGTTCAGACGGTCGTACGGTCCACGGGGCGCGGTCAAGGCGCCCGCCTGCGCGCCGCGGCCGGCGGTGGGGCGGGGAGGGCGTCGCAGAGTCGCACAGCACGGCCCACGCGCGCCCGGGACGGCGGCCGGCACCTGGCCGTCCCCCGCGATTGCGCCCACAGCGTGACCGCTGCCGTCCGGCCGCGCCGCGAGGCACAGTGGCCGGTATGAAACTGCTGACACTGGGTGGTACGGAGTTCGTGGGACGCGCCGTCGTCGAGGACGCGCTCGAACGGGGCTGGGAGGTCACGGTGTTCCACCGCGGCCGGCACCAGGCGCCGCCCGGCGCCAAGGAACTGCTCGGGGAACGCGGCGCCGAGGACGGCCTCACCGCCCTGGAGCACGGCGAGTGGGACGCCGTCGTCGACACCTGGTCCGGCGCACCCGCCGCCGTCCGGGAGACGGCCCGCCTCCTGGCCGGCCGCGCCCGGACCTACGCCTACGTGTCCAGCCGCTCCGTGTACACCTACCCCGCCACCGCCGGCCTCGACGAGGACGGACCCGTGGTGGACGCCGCCCCGGACGACGGACCCGACGTCGACTACGCCCGCGCCAAGCGCGGCGGCGAACTGGCCGCGGCCGAGTCATTCGGCGACCACGCCCTGCTGGTGCGCGCGGGCCTGATCCTCGGCCCCTACGAGAACATCGGCCGCCTCCCCTGGTGGCTCAACCGCATCGCCCGCGGCGGCCCCGTGCTCGCCCCCGGCCCCCGCGACCTGCCCCTGCAGTACATCGACGTCCGCGACCTCGCCGCATGGATGCTGAACGCCGCGCACTCCGGCCTCGGCGGCGCCTACAACCTCGTCAGCCCGCCCGGACACACCACCACCGGCGAACTCCTCGGCACCTGCGCCTCGGTGACCGGCTCCGACGCCGAACTGCGCTGGACGGACCCCGAGACGGTGCTGGCCGCGGGCATCGAACCCTGGAGCGAACTGCCGGTCTGGCTCCCCCCGGGCGAGCTCTACGACACGCTCCACACCGGCGACGTCTCCCGCGCCCTGGCCACCGGCCTGCACTGCCGCCCCGTCACCGAGACCGTCTCCGACACCTGGGAGTGGCTGCGCTCCATCGGCGGCACCGCACCCCAGCGCCCCGACCGCCCCACGGTCGGCCTCGACCCGGCGAAGGAGGCCAAGGCGCTCGGCTCCTAGGCCATGTCGTCAAACGAGCTCCCCCAGCTACCGCTGGGTGCCCCCACCGCTCGGAGGGCGGGCCCCGCGGTTCCCCCAGCTTGCGCTGGGCGGTGCCCCCAGGTGCGGTGCATCGCAAGGCGGAGAGTCGTCCTCGTAGTGGGCTACTCGGACGATTCGACAACGCAGCGTGGGGGCACCTCCCAGCGGAGCTGGAGGAGTGCCGTGCCTGGGGGCACCTCCCGGCGGAGCTGGGGGAGCGGCGCGGGGTGGGGGCACCCCCGGCCGAAGGCTGGGGGAGGGCATTTGACGACACGGCCCAGGCCGTGCGCCCGGCCTCCCCGGCGGGCTGCGCGCCCAGGTGCGTCCCGAAGAACGCCACCGCCGCCTCGATGGCGGGCTTGACGTACGTGTCGTCGTCGTACAGCCCGATGTGATCCACGGTGTCCAGGACCGGCAGTTCCTTCGGTCCGGGCAGGGCGGCATGCACCGCCACGGCGTCGGCGACCGGGATCGCGGTGTCACCGCGGCCGCACGCGACCAGCGTCGGGGCGGTGACCAGCGGGACGTGGGAGTCGACGTCCAGGGTGAGTTCCTGGAGGACGGACAGCGCCGTGCAGCGGTTCTCCCAGCCGGGACGGGCACCCCGAGCCGTGCCGTGGTACGCGGCGGGCTCCGGCCCCGGATTCCCCGCGGGCATGCCCTCCGGATCGACGGCGGGCCGGTACTCGATCTCACCGGTGGCGTGCCGGCGCTGCGCGATCCCCGCGAACGTCTCCATCAGCGCCGCGAAGTTGTCCGCCCCTAACGGCCGCGGATCAGCGCGGGGTTGTTGTACGCGGCGCCGGTCAACGCGACCCCCTTGCGTCATGGCCGGTCCGCCGCGGTTTCACACAGCCCCGGTACGACGGCGCCGGCGCCGCCGGCCACCGCCTCCGAACCCGAGCCGTGCCGCGGACGCCGGTCCAGGCGCAGCCCGGCCCGCACGATGTCCGCGCCGCGCAGCCGGGTCGAGGGAATCGTCGAGGGAATCAGGACGGGAGACCCGGCACGGATGTGACGGAACCCGATGTGCCCCGCGCCACACCCGCGCGACGGCGCCCCGGCGCCGACAGCGCGGCAGCCAAGTCGTCGAGCGCGGCCAGGTCGTGGGCACTGACCACAGCGTCGCAGTACGGCAGCGCCGCGGCCATGCCGCCCACGAGCGGACGATAGCGGGGACTTGCCGTACGGGGGTTGACCCACACGACACGGAAGGCCACCCGGGCGAGCGCGGCCATGTGCCGGGCGAGGAGCGCGGGGTCACCGGTGTCCCAGCCGTCCGAGACGATCACCACCACGGCGCCGCGGGCCATGCCACGACGTCCGTACCGCTCGTTGAACTCCCCCAGGCACGCGGCGATCCGGGTGCCCCCCGACCAGTCCGGCGCCGTACGCCCGGCGCGTGCCAGCGCGTCGGAGGGCAGACCGGGCCGCCGCAGGACGGGGGTCAGGCGGGTGAGCCGGGTGGCGAAGGTGAAGACCTCGGCCCGGGCCCCGCGTGACGCGCAGTAGAGCAACTGCAGCATCGCCCGGGCGTACGGCTCCATCGACCCCGAGATGTCGCAGAGCACGACCAGGTCGCGGCGCCGGGTCCGCGGCGTGAAACGGCGCAGCCGCAGGGGGTACCCGCCCGTGCGGCGCCCGGCGGCGAGCGTACGGCGCAGGTCGACGCGCCCGCCGTGGCGGGCAGGCCTGCGCCTGCGCGACGGGCGCAGCGGGGTGTTGAGCACGATCGCGCGCATCGCCTGTGCCAGCAGGACGAGTTCGGCTTCGGTCAGCGCCGCGAAGTCCCGGGTGGCGAGCCGGTCGGCGGGGCTGGCGGTGGTCGGTACCGTGACGTCGCGGGCCCGCCCCTTGGCGTCCCCGGCGGGCCGCGGGGAACCGTCCTGAGGGGCGGCGCGGGCCGGCCCGGCGGCCGTCCTCGGCGGGTCTCCCCGCTGCCCCCGCGCGACGGGGCGGCCGAGCGCCCCACCGCGGAACACCTCCCGGAACACGGCGTCCAGCACCGCAATCTGCTCCGGGTCCGCCACCAGCGTCGCCAGCGCGCAGTTCCGCAGCTCGGGTGCCGTCGCCGGCGCCAGCACGGTCACCGCCCGCGCGAACCGTCCGGCCCTGTCCGGCCCCACCGGGATCCCTGCTTCCCGCAGGGCCGCGCCCAGGGCGGCGACCACCTCCGCCAGCCCCGGATCCATGGGATTCTCGACCCTCGCATTACTTGACGGAGCAGCCCCGGGTTCACGCATCGCTGTCCACCAGGCGCGCAAGGCCCTCGGCGCGGACGGCCGCGAGGTCCTCGGCGTACTTGAGGACCGCGCCGAGGGTGCGGTCGGCCGCTTCCGCGTCGAAGGAGGTGAGGCCCAGCGCCCGCAGCGCGGCGGCCCAGTCGACGGCCTCGGCGATGCCGGGCGGTTTGGTGAGCCGGTCGCCGGCCCGCAGCCGGTCCACCGCGCCGGCGACCCGGGAGGCCAGCCACTCCCCCGCCCCGGGGACGCGGCGCCGGATGACGGCGGCGACGCGCTCGGTGTCCGGGTACTCGATCCAGTGGTAGAGGCAGCGCCGCTTCAGCGCGTCGTGCAGGTCGCGGGTCCGGTTGGAGGTCAGGACGGCGACGGGCGGCACCTCGGCGGTGCGGGTGCCGAGTTCGGGGACGGTGACGGCGGCGTCGGCGAGCACCTCCAGCAGGAAGGCCTCGAACTCGTCGTCGGCGCGGTCCACCTCGTCGATCAGCAGGACGGCCGGCCGCGGCCCCGGGTGGGTGATCGCGGCGAGCAGGGGCCGCGGCATCAGGAAGTCCTCGGTGAACAGGTCGGCGTCCCGCAGCGGTTCGCCTCGCGATTCGGCCAGCCGGATCGCGAGCAGTTGGCGCGGGTAGTTCCACTCGTACAGCGCCTCCGCGGCGGACAGCCCCTCGTAGCATTGGAGCCGGATCAGCGGGGTGTCGAGGACGGTGGCGAGGGCGCGGGCCGCCTCGGTCTTGCCGACGCCCGGTTCGCCCTCCAGCAGGATCGGCTGCCGCATGCGGACGGCCAGCAGCAGGGCCGTGGCGAGCGCGTCGTCGGCGAGGTAGTCGGCGGCGTCGAGCCGGGCGCGCAGGGCGGGGACGTCGGGGACGAGGGTGCCGGGGTCAGGAGGCATGCGCGTAGCGGTCGGGGTCGTCGGTGTAGGCGTGCCGGCAGCCGGGGCCGCAGAAGTAGACGGGGCCGCCGGCCGGCCCGGTCAGTGCGAAGGCGCCGGGGGTGACGGCGACGGTCATGCCGCACACCGGGTCGACGGCCTCCGCGGCGGGCCGCCCCGGCACCGCCGTGTCCGGCCCGGTGGGGCGGGCGGGACGGGCGGCCCGGCAGCGCCGTACCGCGATGACCTCGGCGTACACCGACACGGCGATCTCCGGCGGGGTGCGGGCGCCGATGTCGAGCCCCGCCGGGGTGTGGACGCGGGCCCGCTCTTCCGCCGTCAGCCCGAGCCCGGCCAGGGCGGCGGCACCGCGCCGGGGGCTGGCGACGAGCCCGACGTAGGGCACCCCGGCGCGCACCGCCGCGGCCAGCGGGGCCTCCTCGTCACGGCCGTGCGAGGCGACCAGGACGGCGTCGAGGTCGTCCGGCAGTGGCGTGCCCGGTCCGGCGGGCCGGGCGTCGTAGCCGAGGGCCCGGCCGAGGTCGAGCAGGGCGCGGGCGATGGGCGCGCGGCCGTGGACGTGCACCAGCAGGGGCGGCAGATGGGCTTCGAGGAAGATGTCGAGGGTCCCGCCGGACTGGCAGGGGTTGGCGACGGTGACCAGGCCCTCGTCCTCCGCCGCGGAACCCGCAGCCGAACCCGCAGCGGAACCCGCCGTCGCCGTGGCCGCGCCGCCACCGGGGGTGATCCGCAGCAGCACCGACTCCCCGGTCTCCAGCAGGCGCAGTCCCTGCAGTTGGACGGTCGACTCGGCGCAGACACCGCCGACGAAGCCCTCCATCGTGCCGTCGGGCAGCACCAGCGCGCTGTCGCCGGGCCTGGCGCTCGTGGGGCGCTGCGCGCGGACGACCGTGGCGAGGACGAACGGGGTGCGGCCGTGGCGGAGTTCGTCCAGGCGGTTCAGCAGTTCGGTGCTCGTCATCGGGTGGCCTCAGGTGATCGCCAGGTCGCTGCGGAACGGCTGCCCCCGTGCGGCCCGCCAGACCGCCGCCGGGGTCAGGGGCATGTCGACGTGGCGTACCCCGAGCGGCCGCAGGGCGTCGACGACCGCGTTGACGACGGCGGCCGGCGAGCCCACGGTCGCGGACTCGCCGACGCCCTTGGCGCCGATCGGGTGGTGCGGGGAGGGGGTGACGGTCTCGCCGAGCTCCCAGGAGGGGCATTCGACGGCGGTGGGCAGCAGGTAGTCCATGAAGGACCCGCCGAGGCAGTTGCCGTCCTCGTCGAAGGCGATCACCTGCATGAGTGCCATGCCGAGCCCGTCGGCGAGGCCGCCGTGCACCTGTCCCTCGACGATCATGGGGTTGATGCGGGTGCCGCAGTCGTCCACGGCGACGAAGCGGCGGACCTTCACCTGCCCGGTGCCGGCGTCGACGTCGGCGACGCAGATGTAGGCCCCGAAGGGGAAGGTGAGGTTGGGCGGGTTGTAGACGCAGCTGGCGTCGAGGTGGCCCTCCACGCCCTCGGGCAGTTCGAGGGTGGAGTGGGCGGCGAGCGCGATCTCGGCCATCGTGCGGCCCTGGTCGGGGTCGCCGGTGACGAACCAGCGGCCCTTCTCCCATTCCAGGTCGTCCGGGCTGACCTCGAGCATCGCCGAGGCCACCAGCCGGGCCCGTTCACGGACCTTTCGGGCCACCAGTGCGGCGGCCGCGCCCGACACCGGGGTGGAGCGGGAGCCGTAGGTGCCGAGGCCGAAGGGCGTCTGGTCGGTGTCGCCGTGCACGACGTCGATGTCCTCGGGCGGGATGCCCAGTTCCTCGGCGACGATCTGTGCGAACGTCGTCTCGTGGCCCTGCCCCTGGGTCTGCACGGAGATCCGCAGCACCGCCTTGCCGGTGGGGTGGACGCGCAGTTCAGCGCCGTCGGCCATGCCCAGGCCCAGGATGTCCATGTGCTTGCGCGGGCCCGCACCGACGGCCTCGGTGAAGAAGCTGACGCCGATGCCCATGAGTTCGCCGCGCTCGCGCCGCTCGGCCTGCTCGCGGCGCAGTTCCTCGTAGTGCGCGAGGTCCATGGCGAGCCGCAGGGCCCGCGGGTAGTCGCCGGAGTCGTACTCCCAGCCGGTCTTGTTCCGGTAGGGGAACTGCTCGGGCCGCAGCAGGTTGCGCATCCGCAGCTCGGCCGGGTCGGTGCCGAGTTCGGCGGCGAGCACGTCGACCATGCGCTCCACGAGGTAGACGGCCTCGGTGACGCGGAAGGAGCAGGCGTAGGCGACACCGCCCGGCGCCTTGTTGGTGTAGACACCGGTGACCTCGCAGTGCGCGGCCTCGATGTCGTACGAGCCGGTGAAGATGTGGAAGAAGCCCGCCGGGTACTTCGTCGGCTGCGCCGTGGAGTTGAAGGCGCCGTGGTCGGCGAGGACCTTGACGCGCACACCGAGGATGCGGCCGTCGCGGGACGCCGCCATCTCACCCGGCATGTGGTAGTCGCGGGCGAAGGAGGTGCTCATCAGGTTCTCCGAGCGGTCCTCCACCCACTTGACCGGCTTCCCCGTGACGATCGAGCCGACGACCGCGCACACGTAACCGGGGTAGATGCCGACCTTGTTGCCGAAGCCGCCCCCGATGTCCGGGGAGATGACCCGGATCTTGTGCTCGGGCAGCCCCGCCACCATCGCGTAGAGCGTGCGGTGTGCGTGCGGCGCCTGGGTGGTGGACCACACGGTGAGCTTGCCGGTGACGGCGTCCATGTCGGCGACGGTGCCGCAGGTCTCCAGCGGGGCGGGGTGCACCCGGGGGTAGAGCATGTCCTGCCCGACGACGACGTCGGCGCGGGCGAACACCTCGTCGGTGGCGGCCCGGTCGCCGGCCTCCCAGTCGAAGACGTGGTTGTCGGTGCGGCCCTCCTTGTCGTCGCGGATGACCGGTGCGCCGGGGTCGAGGGCGCGGCGGGCGTCGACGACGGGCGGCAGCGGGTCGTACTCGACGTCGATGAGCTCGAGGGCGTCACGGGCCGCGTAGCGGTCCTCGGCGACGACGAAGGCGACCTCCTGGCCCTGGAAGCGGACCTTGTCGGTGGCGAGCACCGCCTGGGTGTCGTAGGAGAGCGTCGGCATCCAGGCCAGTCCGAGCCCGGCCAGCGTCTCCCCGGTGATGACGGCCCTCACCTTGGGGTGCGCCTCGGCGGCGGAGGTGTCGACCGACACGATCCGCGCGTGCGCCAGCGGGCTGCGCAGGACGGCGCCGTACAGCATGCCGGGCAGCCGGACGTCGTCGACGTAGGTGCCGTGGCCGCGGACGAAGCGGGCGTCCTCCTTGCGGGTCATCCGCCCGAAGCCGACCGGCCGTTCCCCGGTGGTGGTCATGTCCGCACCTCCTCGCGGCCGGCGTCCTCCTCGGCGGGCCGCGCCGCGCCGCCGTGCTCGGCGGCCCAGCGGATGGAGCGCACGATGTTCTCGTAGCCGGTGCAGCGGCACAGCTGGCCGGAGACGGCCTCGCGGATGTCCTCCTCGGAGGGGTCGGGGTCGTGGTCGAGCAGCCAGCGGGCGGTCATCATCATGCCGGGGGTGCAGAAGCCGCACTGCAGTCCGTGGCAGGCGACGAACCCCTGCTGCACGGGGTCGAGTTCCGCCCCGTGGGCGAGGCCCTCGACGGTCCGTACCTCGTGGCCGTCGGCCATCACCGCGAGCACGGTGCAGGACTTGACGGGTGCGCCGTCCAGCCACACCGCGCAGACCCCGCAGTTGGAGGTGTCGCAGCCCCAGTGGGTGCCGGTGAGACCCAGGTCGTCGCGGAGGAAGTGCACCAGCAGCAGGCGGGGTTCGACGCCCCGGGTGTACCGCTCGCCGTTCACGGTGACCGTGATCTGCATGTCAGGCCTCCTGCCCCTGGGCACGGGCGGCCGCGGCGCGCAGGGCCCGCACGGTGAGCTCGGCGGCGAGGTGCCGCTTGTAGTCGACGGGACCGCGCTGGTCGGCGGAGGGCCGGCACTCCTCGCCCGCGACGCGGCCCGCCTCGGCGAACCGCTCCTCGTCCGGCGGTCCGCCGCACAGGTACCGTTCGGCCTCCTCGGCGACGAACCGGGGCGCGCCGACGGCGGTCAGCCCGATCCCCGCCTCGGTGACCACTCCCCCGGAGAGTTCCAGGACGGCGGCCGCGGCCGCGACCGCCCAGTCCCCGGCGCGCCGCTCCACCTTGCGGTAGGCACTGGCGTGCGAGCGGATCGGCACCCGGACCTCCAGCAGCAGCTCCGCCTCGCCGAGCACGGTCTCGTACGGGCCGAGGAAGAACTCCCGCACCGGCACCACCCGCCGGCCGTCCGGACCCTGGGCGACGAGGGTCGCGCGCAGCGCGCAGAACGCGGCGGACAGGTCCTCGGACGGATCGGCCTGGCAGAGCGAGCCGCCGACCGTGCCGCGGTTGCGCACCAGCGGGTCGGCGATCATGCGTTCCGCGTCGCGGAGGACGGGGAAGTGCTCGCCGACCACGGCCGAGGCCAGCAGGCCGGCATGGCGGACCATGGCGCCGACGGCGAGCTCGCCGCCGTCCACGCGGATGCGGGTCAGCTCGTCGAGGCCGTTGATGTCGATCAGCGCCTCCGGCTGGGCCAGCCGCAGTTTCATCATCGGCAGCAGGCTGTGCCCGCCCGCGACGAGGCGCGCCTCGGGCCCGTACCGGGTCAGCAGCTCGATGGCGTGCTCGACACCGGTCGCCCGCGCGTACTGGAACGTGGCCGGAACCTGCATACGCCCTCCTGGTGCCGGGCTCCCCCTGTGGCGTGATGCTGCGCCTCGCCGTGGTGCCGGTGCAATGGGCCGATAAGGCTTCACTTATCGGGGCGAAAGCGGGAAAATCAAGAGGTGACCGTGACGCAGCTCAGCACGTTCGTGTTGGTGGCCCGGCTCGGTTCGGTCACCGCCGCGGCGCGGACGCTGAACGTGAGCGAGTCCGCCGTGTCACAGGCGCTGGGTGCGCTGCGCGCGCACTTCGGCGACCCCCTGATCCGCCGCGCGCCGGGCGGCGGGATGCGGCTGACCCCGGCGGGCGCGCGGCTGCTCCCCGTCGCCTCGCGCATGGTCGCGCTGAGCGCGGACGCGGAGGCCGCGGTGCGGGCGGCGCAGGGCGAGCCCGACGAATTGCGCGTGGTGGCCGCGGGCACGCTCGCGGAATTCGTACTGCCGTCGCTGACGGCGGCCTTCGCCGAGCGGACGGGCCGGCGCATCGACACGTCCTTCGGCGTCGCCACGACGAACGCGATGCGGGCGCTGGTGGAGCACCGCCTCGCCGACGTGGCGCTCGGCCCCGACCTGGGGGCGGTGCGCGGCGGGGACCTGGTCGGCGAGCCCGTCTTCCGCGCCGTGCTGGTCGCGGTGACCGGGGCGCGGGCCCCTCGCCCCGCGGGACCGCCGTCCCGGTGGACGTGGCTGGTCGACGCCTCCGGCACCGACCCCGGCGCCGACGCGGGACGCCTGCTGCGCAGGCTGCGGGTGCCCGAGGCCCGCGTCCGGGTCTTCCCGCACCTGACCGCGGCCTGGGACGCCGCCGCGGAGGGCGCGGGCGTGGCGCCCGCGGTCGCCCATCTGGTCACCCCGCGCCTGCGCCGCGACGAACTGCGTCTGCTCGACACCCCGGGCACGCCCGCGGACGCCACCTGGCACGCCACCGTCCTGCCGCCGGGCTTCCGCTCCCCCGCGACCGACGTCTTCCTCCACTTCCTCCGCACCGCCGCCGCCACCCGCCTGATGGGCGCCCCCGGCACCGGCATCACCCCCTCCCGCTCCCGTCCCGCCGTCCGCGTCACGCTCTGGCCGTAGGCCGTGTCGTCAAATGCTCGCCTGCCCAGCGGCGCCTGGCACGGCACTCCCCCAGCTTCGCTGGGAGGTGCCCCCACGCTGCGTTGTCGAATCGTCCGAGTAGCCCACTACGAGGACGACTCTCCGCCTTGCGATGCACCGCACCAGACGCCGCTGGGCCCGCCCTCCGGGCGGCCGACGTTCATTTGACGACACGACCTAGCCGTGTCTTCACATGCCCTCCCCCGGCTTGGACGCGGAGGAGAAGCGGTCGGGGCGGCGCTCCCGCGCGGGCGCGGCTCAGCCGGGGGCCGCGGTGACCAGGACTTCTTTCAGGCGGGTGAGTTCGGCCGCCGTCAGTCCGCGGTCGCGCAGCCAGGGGCCCGCGCCGCCGTGGGCGGTGTGGAGGGTGGCCAGGAAACGGCGCATGACCCGCGGTTCCGAGGCCATGAAGGCGTGCTCCACGGCGGGGAGGTCCCGGTAGGAGGGGAAGCGGGTCAGCCGGGCGCGGATGCGGACGACGCGCTGGGCGGTGAGCGCGTAGTCGGCGGCGATGGCGGGGGCGGGCACGCCCACCGCGTCGAGCAGGAGGGCCGCGAGGACGCCGGTGCGGTCCTTGCCGACGGCGCAGTGGAAGACCACGGCGTGCTGGTCGGTGTCGGCGATCACGCGGGCGGCCGCGACCAGCGACTCGCCGCTGCCGTCGAGCAGTCCGAGGTAGAAGCCGGTCGCGTTCCCGTCGTCCGCGGTCGTCACCGGTACGGCGTCGGTGACCAGCGCCTGCACCCGGCTGACCGGCAGGTTCACCCTGCGTACGGCCGCGTCCGCCAGCAGGCCGTGCCCCTCGCGGGCGGCCTCGTCGGGGCCGCGCAGGTCGAGGACGGTACGCAGCCCGTAGCGGCCGAGCAGGAGTCCGACGTCGTCCGCCGTGGCCTCCTGGAGGGTGCTGGCCCGGAAGACCACGCCGCGCCGGGTCGTGCCGCCGCCGCGCACGGGCAGTCCGCCCAGGTCCCGGATGTTGTCGACCTCCGCCAGTTCGACCCAGCGCGGCGTGTCACCGGTGGATCCGTCCTGCGTCGTCTCCAAGGCGCCCTCCTCGTACAGCCCCCGGCCATCGTGCCGTGCGCGGCCGCCCCGGTCCACCGGCGTCCGCGGCCGTGGGGATATCGTCGGCTGACCCCGGGACATGTCCCGGACGACCACCGACCGGAGGTGCCCGCCATGGCCCAGTCCGAGCCGCCCGGGGAGCCGCTGGTGCGCACGGAGCGGCACGGCCGCGTGCTGGTGGTCCGGATGTGCCGTGCGCACAAGCGCAACGCCGTGGACCGGCGGCTGGCCGAGGCGCTCGACGCGGCGTTCAACACCCTGGAGGACGACCCGGAGCTGTGGGCCGGGGTGCTCACCGGCTCCGGCGGAGTGTTCAGCGCGGGCAGCGACCTGAACGCCATCGGCGACTACGTCACCGAGCGCGGCGGCGAGTACGGACTGATCCGCCGTCACCGGCGCAAGCCGCTGGTGGCCGCCGTCGAGGGCGCCGCGCTGGGGGGCGGGATGGAACTGGTCCTCGCCTGCGACCTGGTGGTGGCCGCCTCGAACGCCGTGTTCGGGCTGCCGGAGGTCCGGCTGGGCCTGGTGCCCACCTGCGCGGGGCTCTTCCGCGGCCCGCGGGCCCTGCCCGTCAACCTGGCCAGGGAGATGGTGCTGACCGGCGATCCCGTCGACGCCGCGCGGGCGCACGCCGCCGGGCTGGTCAACCGGGTCACCGAGGAGGGCGGGGCGCTGGCGGGCGCGCTCGAACTCGCCGCGCGCGTCTGCGAGAACGCCCCGGTCGCGGTGCAGGCGAGCCTGGTGGCCATGGACGCCTGGCTCTCCGGCGCCGACGCGCTCGGCTGGCGGTCCACCGAGGAGGCGACCCGTACGGTGATGGCCTCCGAGGACCGGCACGAGGGTGTGGCCGCGTTCCTGGACAGGCGCCCGCCCCGCTGGACCGGCCGCTGACGAGGCCCGTGACACGGCCGCTGACGGAGCCACTGACGAGGCCGGTGACCGGCGGATGCACGCATCCGGGTGACTCCGGCGTGCGCCACGCCGGAGTCCGGGCTTATCTGGAACCCGTGACCGGTGTCGTCCGGACCGCGGTCCGCCGCGCAGGAGGCGCCCCGAGCGAGGAGCTTCCTTTTGGCACGCAGGATTCCGCCGACCACCGCGGTCGCCGTGGTGTTCGTCGCCGCGCTGTTCATGGCGATCATGGACACCACCATCGTCAACGTCGCCGTACCGGCCATCGGCGAGGACTTCGGCGTGCCGGCCTCCGGGCTGGGGGGCGTCAACATCGGATACCTGGTCAGCCTGGCGGTCTTCATCCCCGTCGCCGGCTGGCTCGCCGACCGGTACGGCACCCGCCGGGTGTTCCTCGCCGCGCTGGTCGCCTTCACCCTGGCGTCGGCGCTGTGCGCGATGTCCACCAGTCTCGAACAGCTCACCCTCTACCGGATCCTGCAGGGCGCGGGCGGCGGTCTGCTCGTCCCGGTCGGCCAGACCATGCTCTTCCGGGCGTACCCGCCGGCGGAACGGATCAAGGCGCAGCGCGCGCTGATGGTGCCGACCGCCATCGCGCCTGCCGTGGGCCCGGTGCTGGGCGGCTGGCTGTGCGACGCCGTGTCCTGGCACTGGGTCTTCCTGGTCAACCTGCCGGTCGGTGCCGCCGCCGTCGTCTTCGGCCTGCTGTTCCTCCCGGACTTCCGGCTGGAGCGCCCCGGGCGCTTCGACCTCGTCGGCTTCCTCCTGGCCGGCGGCGGGCTGGCGCTGGCGCTGTACGCGCTGACCAACGGCGCCAAGGACGGCTGGGGCACCGCGGGCATCCTCGTGCCGCTGCTCGTGGGGATCGCGGCGCTCGGCGCGATGGTGCTGGTGGAGCGGCGGATCCCGATGCCGATGCTGGACCTGGAGCTCTTCCGGGACCGGCTGTTCCGCGCCAACACCGTCGTGATGTTCCCGCTCAGCGCGGTCTTCCTCGGCACCGTGTGGCTCTACCCGATGTTCCTGCAGGAGGCGCTGGGCTTCAACGCCTTCGAGAGCGGCCTGGCCACCTGGCCGGAGGCCGTGGGAGTGATGGCCGCCGCGCAGATCGCCCCGCGCCTGTACCGGCGGATCGGGCCGCGGTGGCTCATGGTGGGCGGTTCGGCCGGCATGGGCGTCTGCGTGGCGGTGATGACCGGGTTCACGACGGCCACCTCGCCGTGGGTGCTGCGCGGGGTGCTCTTCGTCCTCGGCTACTGCATCGGGCACGTGATGATGTCGGCTCAGAACGCCGCCTTCGCCACGATCCCCGCGCCCTCGACGGGGCGGGCCGCGACCGTGTTCAACATGCAGCGGCAGCTGGGCGGTGCCTTCGGTACGGCGCTCATCGCCACGCTCCTCACCGCGGTCGGTACGACGACCGTGACGGCGGGCGGCGCCACCACGGCCAACCTGGGCGCGTACCACGCCGGCTTCGTGCTCTGCACGGGCCTGGCCCTGATCTCCGCGGTCGCCGCGCTCTTCGTCTCCGACAAGGACGCCCTGGGCGTCGAGACGTCCCGCCCCGGCCGGCACGCCCGCCCCGGCGCGGCCGCCTCGCCGGCCTCCTGACCCGACGGAGCCGGAGGCCGGTCGCGGAGCACCGCGTGCCGGCCTCCGGCCCGGCGCCACGCCTCGGCCGGACGCGGGCGGCCGCCACTACCATCGGGGCATGCCTCGCCTGGAACGTCTCCGTACCGATCACGCCGCCGCGCTCCTGGAGTTCGAGCGAGCGAACCGCTCGTACTTCGCCGCGTCGATACCCGACCGGGGCGACGACTACTTCACCCACTTCGACGCGCGGCACCAAGCTCTGCTCGCCGAGCAGGACACCGGGTTCTGCCACTTCCATGTGCTGGTCGGCGCGGACGACGAGGTGCTGGGCCGGATCAACCTGGTGGACGTGGCCGACGGGTCGGCGGAGCTGGGGTACCGGATCGCCGAGAGCGCGGCCGGGCGAGGGCTCGCCACGGCCGCGGTTCACGAAGTGTGCGCGCGGGCGGCCGGTGAGTACGGGCTGGCGACGCTGCGGGCGGTCACCACGGTGGACAACGCGGGCTCGCGCACAGTGCTGTCCCGTACGGGGTTCGTGCCGGCCGGCACGGTCGAGCTGAGCGGCCGTCCCGGGCTCCGGTTCGTCCGCGACCTGGGGGACGGGACGGCGCCGTCCTCCGCGGGCTGAAAGCGGGCGGCGAGGGCGCGCAGTCCGGGGAGGGCGAGGACGGCGATCCCGGGGAGGCTCGAGACGAGGGTGAGCACCCCGTACACGACGGCGGTCGCGAGGCCCTGGGCGGCGCCCAGCCCGGCGGCGCCGAAGGCGAGCGTCGCGGCGGCCTCACGCGGGCCCCAGCCGCCGATGTTGACGGGCAGTCCCATCACCAGCAGGGCCAGGACGAGCGGCGGCACGAGCGTGGCGACCGGCGCCGGCGAACCGGCGGCACGGGCCGCGACCACGAACAGGGCGATGTGCCCGGCGAGTCCCGCCGCGGACAGGGCGACCACACCCGGCCAGGTGCCGCGGGCCAGCAGTCCGCTGCGGAGGTCGGCCAGCCCGGTGGCCAGGGCCTTGCGCCCCTTGGCGCCGCGCCGCCACAGCAGCCATCCGCCCAGCGCCACGACGGCCAGGAGCACACCGGCCGTGACCTCCGCGGCGGCCCGGCCCGGCACGAGGTCGCCGGCGATGGCCGTGACCAGTGAGGGCCGGGTCAGCAGGACGGCCGCGCCGAGCACGAGGACGACGACCTGGCCGCCGACCCGTTCCAGGACGACGGCGCGCACACCGCGGCCGACATCGCCCGAGTGCCTGCCGTGGCGGACGGCCCGGTCGACGTCGCCGAGGACCCCGGCCGGGAGCACCGCGTTGAGCAGCAGCGCCCGGTAGTAGTCGGACACGGCCCGGGTCAGCGGGAGCCGCAGGCCGAGCCGGCGGGCGACCAGGCACCAGCGCCAGGCGCTCGTCACGGTGGTGAACAGGCCGATCACGAGGGCGGCGAGGACGGCGGGGCCGTCGACGACCCGCAGGCCGTCGACGAACGCGCCGGTGCCGAGCCGCCACACGAGGGCGGCCAGGATGCCCGCGCCGATCAGCAACCGCAGCCAGGCCCACAGTCGTTGCCTCACCGGGCGCCACCTCCGGGCAGGGCGAGCAGGTCGCCGTGGCCGACGACGGCGGTGAGCCGCCCGGCGGCGCAGTCCTCGAGCCGGCGGCGCAGATAGGACTGCGCGGGGGCGGCCAGGCGGGGGTCCTGTTCGACGGCGGCGCCCACCCAGCCGCGCAGCCACTCGGCGGTGAGCGCGGCGCTGTCCGCGCCGAGCCGCCAGGGGCTGGGCCGGGTCGTGACGCTGGCACCGTGCCGGGTGAACGCCCGGGCGGCGACGTCGAGGGCGTCCGGGCCGAGCAGTGCGCGGCCGCCGGCCGTACGGCGCTGGTGCGCGTTGAAGGCCGCCGTGATGTCCGCGTCGAGCGGGTCGGCGGGCCCGAGTTCGACCTCGCCGACCACGGAGAGACCGAAGAGCACGGGGACCCCGGCGGCGGTGAAGGTGGCGGCAAGGGCGTCGATCTCGTCGGCGGTGAGCAGGTCCAGCAGTGCGGACGCGGTGACGAGCGAGGTCCCGGCGAGGTCGGCGGCGGTGAGCCGGGTGAGGTCGCCCTCGCGGGTCTCGGCGGTGACGGGGCCGCCGCCCGCGGTGAGGCCGGTCAGGCTCGCCGCGGCGAGGGCGAGGAGGGCGGGGTCGTGGTCGTGGAGGATCCAGTGCTGCGGCCCGGGGAGGCTTCCGCTGAGCCAGCGGCCCATGGAACCGGTGCCGCAGCCGAGGTCGCGGACGACGAGCGGGCCGCTGCCGCGGTCGGCGCCCGCGAGGTGCTCGCGGAGCGGGCCGAGCAGGTCCGCGGCACGGGCCGCGGCGTCGGCGTCCTCGCGCAGCGCGAGCCAGTGCGGTGTGAAGGGGGCGGTGTCGGACGTGGTCATCGGGTTCCCTCCCGCAGCAGTTCGAGTACCGCGTCCATGTCCCGCGCGGCGCGCTCCCAGCCGTGCAGCGTCTCGCGCCGCAGGCGGGCCGCCGCCCGCAGCCGGTCGCGCAGGCCGGCGTCGTCGAGCCAGCGGCGGAGCGCCGCGGCGAGTTCGTCCGGGTCGTCCGGGGGGACGAGCAGGCCGGGCCGTGTGCCGTCCGGTGCCAGGCCGAGGGCGTCGGGCACTCCCCCGGCGGCGGTGGCCAGTACGGGGGTGCCGCGCATCAGGGCCTCGGTGACGACCATGCCGAAGGTCTCGGCGCGGGACGGCAGGACGAGCAGGTCGGCGGCGGCGTACTCCGCCGCGAGGGGTTCGCCGGTGAGCGGGCCGGTGAGGTCCACGCGGTCGCCGAGGCCGTGCCGGCCGATCAGTTGGCGTACGCGTGCGAGGTGTTCGGGGTCGCGGCCGAGCGGGCCCACGCAGCGGCAGGTCCAGGGCAGGTCCGCGACGGCGGCCAGGGCCTCGGCCAGCAGGTCGTGGCCCTTGCGCGGGGTGATCGAGGCCACGCACAGCAGCCGTGCGCCGTCCTGCCTGCCGGGCGCGAGCGGCGCGGGATCGGTGCCGGGGACGACGACGTGGACCCGGCCCGCGGGCAGCGCGTGCCGCTCGGCGATGCGCCGGGCCGCCCAGGGGCTGGTGGCGACGACCGCGGCGGCGGCCCGCAGGGTCTCGCGCTCCAGGGTGTCGAGTTCGCGGGCGGCCGCGGGGTCCAGGCCGGTCTCGTCGGCGAGCGGCAGATGCACCAGGACGGCGGTGCGCAGCCGGCGCGTGTGCGGGACGACGATCTCGGGGACGCCGCAGGCCACGAGCCCGTCGAGCAGGACGACGGCGCCGTCCGGCACCGCGGCGAGCGCCCTGGCCAGTGCCTCGCGGGCGGCGCCGTCCGGGCGCGGCCACGCGCCCCGCACGGGGAGTTCCCGCAGCGGCCGGCCCGCGGCCGCCAGGGTCTGGCTCAGCCGGCGGTCGTAGACGTTGCCGCCGCTGGGCGCGGAGGCGTCGTCGACGTCGCCCGGGAGGACGACGTACGCGGGGGCCGCCCCCGCCGGAGCGGGGGCGGTCGAGCGCGCGTGCGTCCTCACAGAGAACGCTCGTAGCTCGCCCAGGCGACGTGCGACTCGTGGAGGGTGACGGTGATGCCGGTCAGGCCGTGCGCACCCTCGCCGAGCTTGCCCGCGGCCACGCGGTCGGCGAGCCGGTCGGCGATGGTCTTCGCCAGGAACTCGGTGGAGGTGTTGATCCCGGAGAAGTCCGGATCGTCGTCGAGGTTGCGGTAGTTGAGCGCGGCGAGTACCGCGCCCAGCTCCTGGGTGGCCAGGCCGATGTCGACGACGATGTTGTCGGCGTCGAGCTCCGGGCGGCGGAACGTGGCGTCCACCAGGAACGTCGCGCCGTGCAACCGCTGCGCGGGTCCGAAGACCTCGCCGCGGAAGCTGTGGGCGACCATGACGTGGTCGCGGACGGTGATACTGAACACGCGAGGACAACCTTCCCCAAAGGCCTAACCGGGACGGTAGGCAATACGGTGGCAGAGCACGGAACGTTCACCGCCTGCGATCTCCTTCATCAGCAGGGGCAGTTCCTCGAAGTCGCTCTCGCCGGTGACGAGAGCGTCGTAGACCGGGTCGGCGAGCAGGCGCAGGGCCAGTGCCATCCGGTCCGCATAGGTGCGCCGGGTGCGGCGCGAGGGTGAGACCGTGCCGACCTGGCTGCTGCGCACGACCAGGCGGCGGGAGTGGAAGGCCTCGCCCAGCGGCAGGCTGACCCGCCGGTCGCCGTACCAGCTCAGCTCGACGACGGTGCCCTCGGGCTCCAGCAGTTCCAGGGAGCGGGCGAGCCCCGCCTCGGTGGCGCTGGCGTGCACGACCAGGTCGCAGCCGCCCTCGGCCGCGTCGGGGTGGGCGAAGCCGACGCCGAGCGCCTCGGCGACGGCGGCGCGGGAGGGGTCGACGTCGACGAGCTGCACCCGCGCCCCCGGGACGCCCGCGAGGACGGCGGCCACACTGCAGCCGACCATGCCGGCGCCGACCACGGCGATCCGGTCGCCGATCTGCGGGCCCGCGTCCCAGACCGCGTTGACCGCGGTCTCGACGGTGCCCGCCAGCACCGCGCGGCCCGCGGGGACGTCGTCGGGCACGGGCGTCACGGCGGTGGCCGGGACGACGTACCGGGTCTGGTGCGGGTAGAGGCAGAAGACGGTGCGGCCGAGCAGCTCGGGCGGCCCCTGCTCGACGAGGCCCACGTTGAGGTAGCCGTACTTCACCGGCCCCGGGAACTCGCCCTCCTGGAACGGCGCCCGCATCGACTGGTGCTGGCTCACGGGCACCCCGCCCCGGAAGACCAGGGTCTCGGTGCCGCGGCTCACCCCGGAGTACAGGGAGCGCACCAGCACCTCCCCCGGGCCGGGCTCCGCGAGGGGCGTCTCCCTGACCTCGCCCTCGCCTGGTTCGCGAAGCCAGAACGCACGCGCCGAACGCTCCACCGTTTTCCTCCGTACTCCATGGCGGGCAACAGACACCGGCCATCCAGGTGGTGCCGGGCCCGACCGTACGCGGCTGTGCCGCACAGGCGACAAGCGGGGACGTCTCATGACCGTGATGACCGTTGGATCCGAGTTCCGTGGGGGCACCGCGGGCCGTGAGCAGGCCGGGGCGGCAGCCGCCCAGTTGGCGCTGTTCGCCGCGCTGTGGGCCACCACGGGCCTGGACGCCGTGGGCTGGCTGGCCGGGACCGTCTACGCGGCGGGCACCTGGGCGCTGCTGGCGGCGGGCCTGCGGCGGGCGGGTCGCCGCTCGCTGGGCCCGGCCGACCACGTCACCCTGGCCCGCGCGGTGCTCGTCGGCGGCGTGACGGCCATGGTGGCGGGAGGCGTCGCGCACGGCACGCCGCTGCTCACCGGGCTGACCGCGGTGGCGCTGGCCCTCGACGCGGTGGACGGCAAGGTCGCGCGGCGCACGGGCACGTCGTCCGCCCTGGGCGCGCGCTTCGACATGGAGGTCGACGCCTTCCTGATCCTGGTGCTCAGTGCGCGGCTCGCCCTGACGCTGGGCCCGTGGGTGCTGGTGATCGGCGCCATGCGGTACGCGTTCGTGGCGGCGGCGTGGGTACTGCCGTGGCTCAACGCGCCGCTCCCGCCGAGCTTCGCCCGCAAGACCGTTGCGGCGCTGCAGGGCGTCGTCCTGCTCGCCGCATGCTCGGGGCTCCTGCCCGCGGGGGTCTCGGCCGCCCTGACGGTGCTCGCGCTGGCCTCGCTGGTGTGGTCGTTCGGCCGCGACGTGCTCTGGCTGTGGCGCCACCGCCCGGCCCCGCGGTCCGGGTCCGCCACGGGCCTCGCGGGGGCGGGCGGGGCGGCGGAGGATTCCCGCGTGCTGGTCTCCTCCGGCGCGGGCGGCCGTACCTCCTGACCCGGCAGGTCCGCGGCCCCGGCGGCGCCCTCCGCTGCCGGGGCTGCCGTCCGGCCCAGGACACCACCAACCGCCCCGGGGCGCGCCGAAGGCCACCGCGCGACGGCCCCTCCGGGCCCTGGAGTGCGACCTCGGGGTCACCGCCCGGCCGCCGGCCCCGCTCATGGCCCGGACGGGACCCGGGCAGGCACGCTCGGGCGGCACGGTCGGAGTTCACGAAACCCCGGGCACGCCGAAGGCCATCGCCCACGAGGCAGCCCCGGCCCTCATCCGGGATGTCCGAGGCTCCGGCCCGATCGGCGCAGAGCGCCGCCGCCGCCGATTGACCGCCTTGTCGCCGGGCCCCAAGCGCCGCCTGTCGCGGCTCGATTCGGCGCCAGGGGCAGACCCGTCCCGCTCGCGGCCCGGTCGGCGGCTGAGCCGCCGCCACCCGCGGTCAGGCGTCCTGGCGGGGCAGGTAGCGCAGCAGCACCACGTCGCCGATCTGCCGGGTCTCCGCGAGCGTCATCCGCTGCTGGGGGCCCTGCGGGAAGACCGCGGGGTGCACCATGCGCGGGGCGTCGGCCTGGCCGACGAAGAACGGCGCGTACACGAGCTGGAGTTCGTCGACGAGCCCGGCGCTGAGGAACATGGTGTGGACGATTCCCCCGCCCTCGACCATGAGCCGTCCGACACCGCGCTCGGCGAGGTCGGCGAGCAGGATCCGCACGTCCAGCGGGTCGCCGGCGTCGACGACGGAGCAGACGTCGCCGATGCGTTCGCGGAGGCAGTCGCTCGCGCCGGAGGTCGTGTAGACGACCTTCTCGCACTCCCCCGTCGTGAAGAACCGGGCGCCTGGGTCGAGTTTCCCGCTCTCGGTGACCGTGACCTTGATCGGCGTCGGCGACAGCCCCGCGCGGAGCCGCCGTTCGCGGCGCTCGGCGGAGCACACCAGCAGCCGCGGGTCGTCGGACCGTATGGTGTTGGCCCCCACGAGGATGGCGTCCACCCCGGAGCGGACGTCGTCGATCCGGTCGAAGTCCTCCTCGTTGGAGAGCAGCAGCCGGGTCGTGCTCGTGTCGTCCAGGCATCCGTCCAGCGAGGAGGCCACGGACATCAGTACGTACGGGCGCGATCTCATGGGGACACATTGCCGTACAAGGGCGTTCGCGGATGTGAAGGTTCCGTAAGTCGCGCGCGAGCCTCCGGATCGATGTAGGGTCCGCCGATCACCGTCGGGCCTGGTCAGCCGCGGAGGCGGCCCGTCGGTCCCGTATCCCGGCGAGGACGTCGAGGGCGAGCGAGTCGTCGGCATCGTGGGAGAGGGAGACGGTGACGCGGGTGCACAGGCCCGCGAAGCGGTCGCGTACGGCCCGGCCGGCCGCCTGCGGTTCACCGTGGACGGCGAAGGCGTCCAGGACGTCGTCGTCCACCAGCCGGCCCATCTCGGCCCACCGGCCGCGCACGGACAGCCGGTGCAGCTCGTCGTGGAGCCCGCCCCAGCCGTGGAGGTCGAGCACGGGGCGGTAGGCGGGCGTGGAGGCGTAGAACGCGATCCGCTCGCGGGTGGCGGTCAGCGCCGCCGCGTACTCCTCCTCGGTACGGCCGGTGGCGACCAGGGCGTTGCCCGCCACCTCGAAGGGCAGGCCCGCGCGCTCGGAGGCCGCCCTGGCCTGGTGCACGGTGGGGAGGGTGACCTGCCGGAGGTAGTCCGCGGAGGTGAGGGCGTGGCAGATCAGCCCGTCGGCGACCTCGCCCGCGACGGCGGTCATCTTCGGGCCGACACCGGCGAGCCAGATGCGGGGCGGCCCGGACGGCAGGGGGCCCGGGTCGAACATCGGCGTCATCAGGGTGTGGGTGTAGAACTCGCCGCGGAGGCGCAGCCGTTCGCCGGTCTGCCAGCTGTGCCAGATGGCCCGCAGGGCGCCCGCGAACTCCTTCATGCGGGCGGCGGGCCGCGACCAGGGCATGCCGTAGCGGTGGGTGATGTGCGGCTTGACCTGCGAGCCGAGGCCTACGGTCAGCCGCCCGCCGGACAGCCGCTGGACGTCGTACGCGGCCGTGGCCACCGTCATCGGGTTGCGCGCGAAGGCGATCGCCACACCGCTGACCAGGTCGGCCCGGCGGGTGGCGCCCGCGGCGAGGGCCAGCTGGAGGAAGGCGTCGTGCCGCATCTCGTTGACCAGCACGCCGTCCGCCCCGTGGGCCTCGGCCCGGGCTGCTGCCGCGGCGGTCCGCTCGATCCGGCCGGTGAAGGTGAAGTCGGCCTTGAGGGGCGCGGGCGGGGTGGTCACGCGCCGGCTCCCGAAGCCGGGCCGGCCGCTTCGGTGAGCCGCGGCGGCGCGGCCTGCCGCCAGGAGTCGGCGACGATGTCCCGGAGCTCGTCCATGTCGTCCAGGGCGGCGAGGCGGACCCGCACCCAGTTCGACCCGGCCTCGTGCGGCGGCACCCAGAACTTCCGCGGCTCGGCCGCGATCAGCTCGCTCCGCTCGTGCATGGGGCAGCGCACCGCGAAGGACGACTCGTCATCGGGCAGCGTGAGGTACATCTTCCCGGCGACCCGGAACGTGGGCATGCTCCAGGCCTCCTTCTCCACCGACTCGGGCAGCGAGAGGGCGATGCGGCGGACGTCTTCGGAATCGGGCATGCGACCACGGTAGCCATCGCCTCCGACAACGGCCGTGACGCGTCCCCCGCGCGTGACGCCCCCCTCCGGCCCCCCTCCGCCCCTTCGGCCCGGACCTGGGTAGCAAGAGGAAACCTAGGTGTACACTGACGTTCCCCCCGAGCGCGGTCGCGACGACGCGGCGGGCGGGAATCGCATCGTCCAGGAGGTGAGCGGCAGTGGCGACCGGACGGCATGTGTCGGGCCCGGAGGAGGACCAGCCGGCCTGCTCCATCGAGCGGAGCCTGCAGATCCTCGGTGAGCGCTGGTCCCTGCTGGTGCTGCGCGAGATCTTCGCCGGGCGGCACCGCTTCGCCGAGATCCAGACCTCGCTCGGCATCGCCCCCAACCTCCTCAGCACCCGTCTCAAGCTGCTCGTCGACGCCGGGGTGCTGTGCACGCGCACGTACCAGGAGCCGGGCAGCCGGCAGCGGCAGAGCTACCACCTGACCGACGCCGGGCGGGAGCTCGACCTCGTCATGGCCTCCCTCCAGCAGTGGGGCGACCGCCACCGGCCGCGCCCCTCCGGCCCCTCCGCGCGCCGCCGGACGCGCTCGACCGGGCAGGCCGTCCACGTCGGCTTCCTCACCGACGACGGCAGCGAGGTGCCGGGCACCGACGTGTCCATCGCGGTGACCCGGCCCGCCGGGGCGGTCTGACCCGCAGAGCGCCCCGGCGGCCGCAGGCGGCCCGGTTCAGTGCAGGTCGGCCCGTTCGGCGGTGTCGTCAAGGAAGCCGCCCGACTGGTGCTGCCACAGCTTGGCGTAGGCGCCGTCCTCCGCGAGCAGCTCCTGGTGGGTGCCCTGCTCGACGATGCGTCCGCGGTCCAGGACGACCAGCCGGTCCATGCCGGCGACCGTGCTGAGCCTGTGCGCCACCACGAGCGCCGTCCGCCCCTCCATGAGCCGCCACAGGGCCTCCTGGACGAGGATCTCGCTCTCCGAGTCCAGCGCGCTGGTCGCCTCGTCGAGCAGCAGGATCGGGGCGTCGCGCAGGATCGCCCTGGCGAGCGCGACCCGCTGCCGCTGTCCGCCGGAGAGCTTGAGCCCGCGTTCGCCGACCATGGTGTCGAAGCCGGCGGGCAGCGCGTCCGCGAACTCCGTGACGTGGGCGGCCTTGGCCGCGCGGCGGATCTCGCCCTCGGTGGCGTCCGGGCGGGCGAAGGCGATGTTGTCCCGCAGTGAGCGGTGGAACATCGCCGGGTCCTGCGGCACGTAGGAGATCAGGCCGCGCAGGTCGGCCTGGCGCAGCCGGCTGATGTCCTGCCCGCCGATGAGGATCCGGCCGCCGTCGATGTCGTTCATGCGCAGCAGCAGCCGGGTGAGGGTGGTCTTGCCGCCCCCGGAGCGGCCGACCAGCCCGACCCTGGCACCGCTGGGCACGGCCAGGTCGAGCCCCTCGAAGAGCGGCTGCGCGCCCCCGTGGGCGAAGGTCACGTGCTCGAAGCGGACACCGGCGCCCTGGGACCGCAGCGGCTCCGGCGCGGGCGGGTCGAGCACGGTGGGCGGGTTCAGCAGCAGTTCGGTGAACTGCGCGGCCTCCGTCATCGAGCTCTCCAGACGGCGGTAGATCTGGTTGAACTCGAACATGATCCGCGTCGCGTTGGAGTAGTAGGTGAAGGCCACCACGACCGCCTCCACGCCGTGCGTGCCCGCGCCGAGCGTGACCGCGAGCAGCAGGCCGAGCGCGTTGGTGAGCACGGACAGCGGTGCGACCAGGGTGTCGATGCGCAGGTTCCCGTAGTCCCACGACTTGAGCGTGAGCCTGCGCGACTCGGCGACGCGGGAGCGGTGCTCGGCGGCCTCGCGCTCCTCGGCGGCGAACGCCCGGACGGTGTCCATGTTCATCAGGCTGTCGGCGACGTGCCCGGACACCCGGGCGATCGCCTCCTCGCGCCGGCGGACGAGCGCCTGGCGCCGGCGGATGAGGGGCGCCACGCACAGCGCGGTCACCGCGATCATCACCAAGAGGCCGACCACCAGCAGCGGTTCGTAGGCCCACAGCACCACCGACCCGAACAGCAGCGGTACGAAGCTGCCCAGGACGTTGAAGGTCAGCGTGTCGACGAACTCCTCGAAGCGCGAGGCGAAGCTCAGCACCCGCTTGGTGAGCGACCCGGCGAAGTTGTCGTGGAAGAACGCCGCGTCCTTGGCGAACAGCTCGTCCATGCCGACCACGTAGAGGTGCTCGATGCCGAGGGCGTCGAGGCGGTTCAGGCAGTGCAGGCCGATCCGCCACAGTGTCTCCGCGAGCAGCAGTACGCCGGCGAAGACCAGGACGTAGGGAAGGGTCGCCCCGAGGCCGGGGGCGGTGCCGTCGACGAAGCCGCCGACGAGCTTCGCGACGACCAGCGGGGCCACGTAGTTGATGCCGATGTTGCCGAGGGCCGGCGACAGCATCGCCGGAAGCGTCAGCCACCGAAGCCGGGACAGCTCCCTTCCGTAGTGACGAAGCGCCAGGAGCACCGGGCCCCTGGCCGGCCGGAACCTGTCTGTTTCAGGCGATCCCATCTTCACCCTGCGGTGTCGTGCGGCGATGGCCGCGTGCTTCTCCGGGGGTACCGCTGCCGCCGTGGCGGTGCGGCACTGCGTTCGGGCCGGCGGCCCGCGCGGCTCGCGCCGCTGCCGCCGTGCGATGAGTGGGCGGTCCGGATGTCGCAGTGTCCCGCGGCGACACGTGCGGAGTCCAAGCGTTTTCCGGTCCGGCGGCACGGCGCACGGAGGCTTCCCGGCGCACGGACAAGGCCCTCGGCGGCCGTGGGGCGGCGCGGCCCCGCACGGGGGGCGGCCGGTCGGCGCCGCCACGCTCGGTCCGCGCCTCATGTGCCGCACAACGCAACCAGCGGGTTTGTCATGAATGACAAACCCGCTGGTCAGCACCGTCGGGACGACAGGATTTGAACCTGCGACCCCTTGACCCCCAGTCAAGTGCGCTACCAAGCTGCGCCACGTCCCGGTGTCGGCTCGTACCGGGTTTCCCACCCGGCCGACCGCGCACGAGAACAATACCGCACGTCGTCGGGTGCTCGCTCGCACCATTCCCGCACCACGTGCGGCGCCGCCGGGGCGGGGTACCCGGCCCCGGATGAGTAGCCGTACTCATGTGGCGCGGGCCGCGGCGGCCGATGCTTCAGGCATGGCGAATCCGATCCAGCAGCAGAACACGGCGGCCTACTCGGCGCAGGCCGCGATCTCGTTCGCCGTCGCCCTCGGGGCGATGGTCGTGGGCATCGCCTACCTGCCGGTCGGCCCGTGGGTGCGGGCCTTCCTGGCGGTGGGGCTGCTCTATGTGGTGACCTCGGCGTTCACGCTCGCCAAGGTCGTCCGCGACCGGCAGGAGGCCGGCCAGGTGACGAGCCGGGTGGACCAGGCGCGGCTGGACAAGCTGCTGTCCGAGCACGACCCGTTCAAGGTCGACGGGGTGTAGCCGACTCGTCGCCCAGCAGGTAGCGCGCGCCGGGCCCCCGGGCGGCGGCGGTGTCGTCCGGGTTGTACAGGGCGCACTTGCGCAGGGAGAGGCAGCCGCAGCCGATGCAGCCGGTGAGGTTGCCCTTGAGCCGTTCCAGCTCCGCGATCTGCTCGTCGATGCGGCGGGTCCAGGTGCGGGCGACGGCGTTCCACTCGGCGGCGCTGGGGGCGCGGTCCTCCGGGAGCCGGGCGAGGGCGGCGCCGGCCTCCTCCAGCGACAGGCCGACCCGCTGGGCGGCCCGGATGAAGGCGACGCGGCGCAGCGTCGCACGGGGGTAGCGGCGCTGCCCGCCGGCGGTCCGCTCGGAGCGGATGAGGCCGAGGTCCTCGTAGTAGCGCAGGGCCGAGGTGGCGAGACCGCTGCGCGCGGCGAGCTCGCCGATGGCCAGGCGGTCGCGGCGCGGTGCGGGGTCGCTCATGGGGCCGAGCGTACCGCTTGACCTCAAGCGGACTTGAAGTTGCACCCTCGACCCATGACTCCGACCAGTGCGGACACCGCGTACGGATACGACGACCTCCGGCGGCTGATGTCGCTCATGACCGGCGACGAGAAGCACGGGCCCGCCGCCACCTCCACCCTCGACGTGCTGTGGGTGCTCTACGACCGCGTGCTGCGGGTGACCCCGCAGACCGCGGAGGACACCGGCCGGGACCGGTTCCTGCTCTCCAAGGGCCACGGCCCGATGGCGTACTACGCGGTGCTCGCCGCCAAGGGCTTCGTCCCGCAGGAGTGGCTGCCGGGCTTCGGCTCCTTCGGCTCGCCGCTCGGCCTCCACCCGGACCGGGTGCTCGTGCCGGGGGCCGAGATCGGCTCAGGCTCGCTCGGCCACGGACTGCCGATCGCGGTGGGCAGCGCCCTGGGGCTGCGGGCGCAGGGCCTGACCGACGCCGCGGTGTGGGTGCTGGTCGGCGACGCCGAACTGGACGAGGGCAGCAACCACGAGGCCGTCGCCTTCGCCGGCGCCATGGGGCTGGAGGGCCTTCACGTCGTCGCCGTCGACAACACCTCCGCCACCTACCGGCGCCCGGGAGGTCCCGCCTCGCTGTTCGCGGGCGAGGGCTGGTCCGTGACGAGCGTGGACGGCCGCGACCACGAGGCGCTGTACGAGGCGTTCACCGCGCCGCACCCCGGACGGCCGCACGCCGTCGTCGCCCGAGTCGAGCCCAAGCGGTGACCACCGCCCCGAGCCGAGGAGACCTTCCGATGGACACCATGCGTGACCGCTTCACCGCCGTCGCCGGCCGCCTGCTGGACGAGGACCCCAGGCTGGCCGTCGTGCTGGCGGTCATCTCCGGGGAGCGCTTCACGGACGCCGCCCGCCGCCACCCCGACCGGGTGATCGACGTGGGCATCCGCGAGCAGCTGCTGGTCAGCGTCGCGGGCGGGCTGGCGCTGGCCGGGCTGCGGCCGATCGTCCACACCTTCTGCAGCTTCCTGGTGGAACGCCCCTTCGAGCAGGTCAAGCTGGACCTGGGGCACCAGGGCGCGGGCGCGGTGCTGGTCAGTTCGGGCGGCTCGTACGACATCGCCGCGGGGGGCCGTACCCACCAGGCCCCCGGCGACGTCGCCCTGCTGGACACCCTGGACGGCTGGACCGTGCACGTGCCCGGCCACCCGGACGAGGCCGAGGCCCTGATCCGGCACGCGGCGGCCGACGCCGACAACCGGGTCTACGTACGGCTCAGCGAGCAGTTCAACCGCAGCGCGCGGCCCGTCTCGCCGGGCCGGTTCCGGGTGCTGCGCGAGGGCCGGGCGGGCGTGGTGGTCGCCGTGGGACCGCTCCTGGACGCCGCGCTGGAGGCGGTCGCGGACCTGGACGTCACCGTGCTGTACGCCTCCACGGTGCGCCCCTTCGACGCGGCCGGGCTGCGGGCGGCCGTGGCGGGCACGGACGCGGCGGACGTGGTGCTGGTCGAGCCGTACCTGGCGGGCACGTCGGCGTCGTTCGCCGCCGAGGCGCTGCTCGACCGGCCGCACCGTGTCCTCGCGCTGGGCACCGCCCGGGAGGAGCTGCGCCGGTACGGCACCTGGCAGGAGCACGTGGCGGCGCACGGCCTGGACGCCGCCGGTCTGCGGGCGCGGATCGGGGGCTTCCTGGCGGGCTCCCGCCGCCCGGTGGGCCTCGCGGGCTCGGGCGTCGGCTAGCTCCAGGGCAGTTCCGCGCGGTGCCGCCAGTACGCCGGGGCCGGTTCGGCCAGAGCGGTCAGCCGGGCCAGTTGCTCCGCGTCGAGCCCGACGGATGCGGCCCGAACGTTGGCGGTGACCTGGCCGGTGGTGGCGGCGCCGGAGAGCACGACGCCGGCCCAGGGGCGGCGCAGGACCGCGGCGAGGGCCACCGCGTCCGGCGTCGCCCCGGTCTGGGCGGCCACCTCGGCGAGGGGGGAGTCGGGATCGGCCGTCGCCAGGCGGCCGTTGGCCATGGCCTCCTTGACGATCACGGTCAGTCCGGCGTCGTGGGCCTCGGCCAGGGCGGGTCCCGCGGAGGGCTCCATCAGGTTGTAGGTGGCCTGCACGACGGTGAACAGGCGCCGTCCTTCCACCGTCACCTTCAGCGCCGCGCGGATCGCCTCGGCCTGCAGCGGACCGCTGGTGGACAGTCCGACGGCCACCCCGTCGGCCGCCAGCCGGGCGAGGCGTGCGTGCAGGTCGCGGTCGGCGAGGGCCGGGCTGTCCGGGGTGACGGAGTGGATCTGGTAGAGGTCGAGGCGGTCGCCGAGCAGGGCGCGGGTCTCGGCGATCTGCCGGTCGTAGGTGGCGGCGCTGTGGTCCTTGACCTCGTGCACCTCGGCGTCGGCCCGCCAGCCGGCCGTGTAGGTGTAACCCCATTTGCTGCCGATCAGCACGTCGGCGGCCTCGGGGTGGGCGTCCAGCCAGCTCGCGAGGAACTCCTCGGCCAGGCCGTAGGAGCGGGCCGCGTCGAAGTAGCGGATGCCGAGCGCGTAGGCGGTGTCGAGGACGGCGTGGGCGCGGTCGCGCATCGCCTCGACGGTGCGGTCGGCGGGCAGGTCGGCGGCGCGGCCGAGGTCGATGTAGGCGGGGCGGCCGACGGCGGCGAGGCCGAGACCCAGCCGCGGCAGGGGGGCGGTGACGAGTCGTTCGAAGGGCACGGTCGCCACCGTACTCCCGGTGGAGTACGCCGATCCGGTGCCTGAGGCGGACGTCGCGAGTGATCACCGGAATGCATAGTGGGAGCGTCACACCCGTCGTCCCCGTCCGAGGATCACGCATGCGATTCGCCCTGCCCAGGACCTGGCGCACACGGCGCCGGCTGGCGGCCGGTGCCGCCGCCCTCGCCCTGCTCGCCGGTGGCGGCGTCGTCACCCTCGCGACGGCCGACTCCCCCGCACCCGTGCGCCGGCAGGACCGGGTCTTCTCCCTGCCCGAGGCACCGGGCAGCGCCGCGAAGGTGCGGATCGACACCTCCTACTTCACCTCCGGCGGGTCGGCGCCGCGCCCGGCGGTGCTGCTCGCGCACGGATTCGGCGGCAGCAAGGACGACATGAGGGCCCAGGCCGAGTCCCTCGCCCGCAGCGGCTACGCCGTGCTGACCTGGTCCGCGCGGGGCTTCGGCGACTCCGGTGGGCGGATCGGGCTCAACTCCCCCGACGCGGAGGTCGCCGACGTCTCGCGGCTCGTCGACTGGCTGGGCCGGCGCCCCGAGGTGCTGCGCGACGGCCGGGACGACCCGCGGGTCGGCGTCGCGGGGGCCTCGTACGGCGGGGCCATCTCGCTGCTGGCCGCCGGGTACGACCGGCGGGTCGACGCCATCGTGCCCGCGATCACCTGGTGGGACCTGGGCGAAGCGCTGTTCCCGCAGGGCGTGTTCAAGAAGCTGTGGGCGGGGATCTTCTTCTCCACGGGCTCGCGCGGCGCCACGTGCGGCTTCACCGCCGAACTGTGCGCGATGTACGACCGGTCGGCCGTCGCCGGCCGCCCGGACGCCGCGACGCTGCAACTGCTGACGCGCTCCAGCCCCTCCTCGGTGGCCGGCCGCATCAAGGTGCCGACCCTGGTGGTGCAGGGCCAGAACGACTCCCTCTTCCCGCTGGACCAGGGCGATGCCATCGCGCGGGCCGTCGCCGCGAACGGCGCGCCCGTGGCCGTCGACTGGTTCTCCGGCGGGCACGACGGCGGCGACCAGGAGACGTCCCGGATCGAGGCGCGCACCACGGCATGGTTCGACCGCTGGCTGAAGCGGGACAAGGCGGCCGACACCGGGCCCGCGTTCCGCGTCACCCGGACCGGAGGCGTCGACACCACCGACGGCAGGGCGGTGCGCCGCGGCGCGGACGCGGACGCGTACCCGGGGCTCGGGGGCACGCGGAGCCGGACGGTCCCGCTCGGCGGTCGCGCGCAGACGGTGGCCAACCCCGCCGGCGGCAGCCCGCCCGCGATCTCGGCGGTGCCCGGTGTGGGCGCGCTCTCCCAGCTCTCCGACCTGGGCCAGGGGCTCTCGCTGTCGCTGGACTTCCCCGGCCAGCGCGCCGCTTTCGACTCGGCGCCGCTGACCTCGTCGCTGCGGCTGACGGGCGCCGCCACGACGCGGGTCACCGTCGGGACGGACGCGCCCGCGGGCGCGGTGCTCTTCGCGAAGCTCTACGACGTGGCCCCCGGCGGCAACGAGACGCTGCCGCACCAGCTGGTCGCGCCGCTGCGGGTCGCGGGGGACGGCACGGTGTCGGTGCGGCTGCCCGTCGTGGACCACGAGTTCGCCGCCGGCCACCGGCTGCGGCTGGTCCTGTCCACCACCGACCTCGGTTACGCCTCCCCCGTCGCGGCCGCCACGTACCGGGTGTCCCTGCCCGCGGGCGCCGCGCTGACCGTGCCGACCGACCCGGGGCTGGCCACCGGTCAGGGCGCGCTGCCCGCCTGGGTGTGGCTGCTGCCGGTCGGCGCGCTCGCGCTGGCGGCGGCGCTGCTGCTGACCGGCCGCCGCCGGGCGGGCGCGGTGCGGCAGGCGCCGGACCCGGCCCTCGCGGACGTGCCCCTGGAGATCTCCGGGCTGTCCAAGCGGTACCACGGCGCGGCGGACCGCTACGCAGTGCGGGAGTTGTCGTTCCGGGTCGAGCGGGGCCAGGTGCTGGGGCTTCTCGGCCCCAACGGCGCGGGCAAGACGACCACGATGCGCATGATGATGGGCCTCATCCGGCCCGACGCGGGCAGCATCCGCGTGTTCGGACACGCGATCCGGCCGGGTGCGCCCGTGCTGTCCCGGGTGGGGGCCTTCGTGGAGGGCGCGGGGTTCCTGCCGCATCTGACGGGGCGGGCCAACCTGGAGCTGTACTGGCGGGCGACGGGCCGGCCGGCGGCCGACGCCCACGTCGAGGAGGCCCTGGAGATCGCGGGCCTCGGCGAGGCCCTGGAGCGCGCGGTGCGCACGTACTCGCAGGGCATGCGGCAGCGGCTCGCCATCGCGCAGGCCATGCTCGGCCTGCCCGACCTGCTGATCCTCGACGAGCCGACCAACGGGCTCGACCCGCCGCAGATCCGCGAGATGCGCGACGTGGTGCGGCGCTACGCGGCCGCCGGCCGTACCGTCCTCGTCTCCAGCCACCTGCTGTCGGAGGTCGAGCAGAGCTGCACGCACCTGGTCGTCATGGACAAGGGGCGGCTCGTCGCAGCCGGTCCGGTCGGCGAGATCGCCGGGGGCGGGCAGGCGCTCTTCGTCGGCGCGCCGGGCATGGCCGCCGAGCAGCGGGAGGCGGTCGCCGCGAAGCTGTCGGCGCTGCCCGGCGTCGAGGCGGCCGAGCCCGCGGACGGCGGGCTGCTCGTACGGCCGGGCGGGATGACCGTGCCGGAACTGCTGTCCGAACTCCTGCGGCTCGACGTGCCGGTGGAGCGGGTCGGCCCGCACCGCCGCCTGGAGGACGCGTTCCTGACCCTGATCGGAGGCCCCGCGTGACCGAGACCCTGGAACTGGCCGAAGGGTACCGTCCGGGCCGCACGCTCCCGCTGCGGGTCGAGGCGGTACGGCAGTTGCTGCGGCGCCGCACGCTCGTCGCGTTCGCCGTCGTGCTCGGCCTGCCCGTGATCGTGTGGGCGGCCTTCGCCATCGGCGGCACCCCGCGGGGCCGGAACTCCGGCCCGACGATGATGGACGTGGCCACCGCCTCCGGCGTCAACTTCTCGCTGGCGGTGCTCTTCGTCTCCTCCGGCTTCCTGCTGACCATCCCGGTCGCCCTGTTCTTCGGCGACACGATCGCCTCGGAGGCCAACTGGTCCTCCCTGCGGTACCTGCTGGCCGCCCCGGTGCCCCGCGCCCGGCTGCTCGCCTCCAAGGCGCTGGTGTCCCTGGTCTTCAGCGCGGCCGCCGTGCTGGCGCTGCCCGCGGTGGCGCTCGGCGTCGGCACGCTCGCCTACGGCTGGGGCGACCTGGAGCTCACCACGGCCGGCGCGCTGCCCCCGGGCACCGCGACGGGCCGGCTCGCGATCGCCGCCCTGTACGTCTTCGTGGGGCAACTGGCCGTCGCGGGCTTCGCCCTCTGGCTGTCCACGCTCACCGACGCGCCGCTGGGGGCGGTCGGCGGGGCCGTGGGTGTCGCGATCCTCTCCAACATCCTGGACGCGATCACGGCGCTGGGCTCGCTGCGGGACGTCCTGCCGACGCACTGGCAGTACGCCTGGATCGACGCGCTCCAGCCGAGGCTGGAGTGGTCGGGCATGCTCAAGGGCACGTCGGTGTCGCTGTCCTTCGCGGTGGTGTTCGTCGCGCTGGCCTTCCGCGGCTTCCGCGGGAAGGACATCGTGTCCTGAGGGGCGGGACCGGGATCCGAGGGCGGTGGAGGGTGGAGGAGCCGGAGTACGGCGTGCTGCTGACCGGTGCCGGTGAGGCGGACCGGAAGCTGGACGTCGTGCGGGCGCTTCGGTCCGTGACGGGGCTGAGCGCCTGGCGCAGCAGTCGGCTCCTGGACTCCGTACCGCTCATGGTTATGGAGGATGTTTCGCTGGGGGTGGCCGAGGACGCCGCGCGGCTGCTCGAGGCGGCCGGAGCCGGTGCCCGGGTGCGCTGCACATGGAGCGGGTGCGTCTTCGCCCCCGGATCCGGCCCCGGTGGCGAGCAGCCGTGCACGCCTCCCGACTGGTCGGCGGAGGGCTGCCCGCCGGCACGCCGCGCCCTCCGCCGCTGAGCCGTCACACCGGGCTGCCCACCGCCCCGACGGGCGGCGCCGGGGCTTCGGCGGACGGGTCGGCGCCCCAGGCCGCGGCGCACAGTGCGCGGGAGAGTTCGTCGGAGTAGACGGCGGCGGCGAGCCAGGCGAGGGCGAAGCGTTCGGTGTCGGCGGGCAGGAGGCGGCCGAAGGCGTCGCGGCCGCGGTCGGCCGCGGCGCGGTGGAGGTCGTCGATCAGGTCCGCGGCGGTCGGCAGGGCGGCGCGGCGCAGGCGCCTGGTGTCGGGGGACGAACTCGTGGGCAGGGCGAGGACCCGGCGGCCGCCGGAGGCGGCCTGGTGGACGCGGCGGAGCAGAAGATGGACCGGGGCCTCGTCGGGCGCGTCGGGGGCCGGCAGGGGGACCGCCGCTGCGCCGGCGGGGAGGTCGGCGCGCTGCAGGCGGTCCAGGCCGGTGTCGACGCGGGCCTCGGGGTCGGCCGGGTGGCTGGTGGCCAGCAGCAGCGCGCGGGGGTGCGGGGCGGGGTCGAGCCGGGCGATGACACGCAGCCGGGTGCCCGGCGCGTCCGCGAGCAGCCGCAGGTTGTCGCGGTGGGGCAGCGCGGGGTGGTCGTGCGCGGCGGCGAGCCGGATCGTCAGGTCGCCGCACCGGGCGAGGAGGCAGTCGCCGCCGGCCTCGCGGACGGTGCCGACGAGGGTGACGTCGAGGAAGAGCAGGCCGTCGCCGGCGCCGAGGGCGCGCACGGCCTGCTCGGCGACGGGCACCCGCCACAGGCGGTCCAGGGGCTCGGCCGTCCAGGCGGCGCCGGATGCCCGTACGGCGCGGACGGCGGCGCCCGCGCCGAGCCGGCCGGTGGGCGAGACCGTCGCGCCGGACACGGCCAGGCCCGCGCGGGAGAGTTCGCGGTGGGTGAGGGCGGTGTCGCCGATGCGCACGGCCCGGTCGGCGGCGCCCGTCGCTCGGCCGGGGCCGCCGGGGGCGACGTCGGAGACGGTGCAGAGGCGGCCGTCGGCGTCCGTCGTCCAGGTGACGGCGCCAGCGTAGCCGCTCGCGGTGAGGACCGGCTCGGAGAACAGCCCGTACAGCCGCAGCGAGCCGTCGGGGGTGTACGGCTGCCGGGCGGTGCCGCGTACGGCGGCCAGCTCGGTGCCGTTGGCGTGGGGCACGCGGTGCGCGGTGCCGAGGAGTTCGCGGAGCGCGGCCACCAGGTCGGCGAGGCGGTGTCCGGGGTCTGCGGCGCGGGCGGCGCGCAGCCGGGTGACGACGGAGACCGCCGCGGCCGCGGCGCGGGGCAGTCCGGCCAGCCGGGCGGAGTGCGCCGCCCTGAGCAGTTCGGCCTGGACGACTGCGCCGGAGCCGTCGATGCCCGCGTCGAGGGCGGCGGCGCCCGCGGCGCGCAGGGCGCCGGCGGCGGCCCGCTGCTCCGGGGTGGCGGTCTCGGGCTCGGCTGCGGGCGCCGTCTCCCCCTCGGGCTCCGGCAGGGCTCCTTCGGCTGCCGTTCCGGGGGCCTCGGCGACGGGTGCGGCCGACGCTGCGGCGGCGCGGTGCAGGCAGTCCGGGGCGAGCAGGCAGCCGCAGCGGACGTCCGCGGCCCGGGTCACCGTGCCGCCGGGGGCGAGGAGTTCGAGGTCGGTGTCGTCGTCGACGGAGATCCGCACGATGTCGCCGTCGACGACGACCGGGCGGGCCTCGAGCTTGGCCACGGAGGCGTCGAGGCGCTTGCGCAGCCGCGGCGAGAGGGCCTCGACGAGTTCCGCGGTCACGGCGGGCGCGACCGGGGGTAGTTGCCGGCTCATGTGATCTTCTCCCCTACCCAGCGGGCGAGTTCGAGGGGGCTGAGGGCGGCGACCGGCATGCCCGCGGCGACGAGCTGCCCGGCGACGCCGGTGGAGTAGCGGGGGCGCCCGGCGTCGTCGAGGCTGGCGCAGCCCAGGACGTGGCAGCCGGCTCCGACCAGGGCGCGGACCTCGGCCAGGAGGCCGCCGAGCGGATACCCCTCCTCGAAGTCGCTGACGACCACGACGAGGGTGCGGGAGGGCACGGTCACCAGCTCGCGGGCGTGCCGCAGCCCGGCGGCGATGTGGGTGCCGCCGCCGACGCTCACCTCCAGGAGGAGGGAGAGCGGGTCCGCCACGTGGTCGGTGAGGTCGATGACCTCGGTGGAGAACGCCAGGAAGTGCGTGGACAGGGTGGGCACCCCGGCCAGGACGGAGGCGGTGAGCGCGGCCCAGATCGTGGAGGCCTCCATGGACCCCGACACGTCCGTCACCAGGATCAGCCGCCAGTCGGCGGCCCGTTGCGCCCGGGCGCGGAAGACCGGACGCTCCGGGATCACCTGGACGGTGCCGTCGGGCGCGCGGCGCGCGGTGGCCAGGTTGGCGCGCAGCGTACGGGGCAGGTCGAGGCCGCCGCCGGGGCGCCGGCTGGGTCGCGGCAGGGCTGTGCCGTGCAGCGCCGGGCGCAGCCGGGTGGCGAGTTGGCGGGTGAGTGCCTCGACCAGGCGCCGTACGAGCGGGCGCAGCGCGGCCAGCCGGGCCTCCGGCAGTCCGCCCGCGTGGCGCAGGACGGTGCGCAGCAGGTCGACGGAGGGGCGCACGCTGTCGGGGTCGAGTTCGGCGACCACGTCCTTGCGGCCGGACGCGGCGGCGGTCGCCAGCACCTCCTCGCGGATGCCGGGCCCGAACAGCGCCGCAAGCTCCTCGGACCACTCGCGCACCCCGGGGTAGGGCGCCTCACGGCCACCGCGGTCGCCCGCCGCGCCGTGGCCGCCGAGGTCGCCGCGGCTGCCCTCGCCCCGGCCGTTGCCGTACAGCTCGTCCAGCGCGGTGGCCAGGGCGGCGGCGGAGGGCGGCAGACGGTCGCCCCGGCGGCCCAGCACGAGGCGCCACCGGGCGGCGGGCGCGAGGGTGCGGGCCGCGGCGGGGTCCTCGCCCGGCCCACCGGGGGTGGTGGCGGACCGTTGTGTGCCCGGCGACGCCGGGCCGACCGGGCCCGCGACGCCGTCGACCGCCGGGCCCGCCGTCCCACCCTCGCGGGTGGTGGCATGGACGGCAGCTACGAACCCGGTACCTGAGGCACTGCCGGCGGAGGTGGCCGGCCCTGCGGTCGGGCCATGGCGGCGACCGGTCGCGTCGGGGGTGACGGCACCGTGCGACACACCCGGCGACGCCATGGCAGCCTGCTCGTGCGTGGCGGCCGGCTCCGCGGGAACCACCGCTGCCGTGGCGGCCGTCGGCGCCGCCTCGGACCGCTCGCGAGGGAGCAGGGCGAGCCGGGCCAGGGCCGCGCGGGCGGCGAGGTCGGCGCGGGTCCAGGTGGCGAGGGCGACCGGGTCGACGCCCGCGGTGTCGGCGATGCCCTCGGCGTCCAGGCGTTCCTCGACGGCGGCCAGGAGGCGGTCGCGGGCGGCGGGGCTGAGGGTGTCGAAGCCGCCGCGAAGGGCCGGGAGCCGGGAGAGGAACGCCCGGTCGGGCAGGTCGCCGACGCGGTCGAGCAGGGGTTCCAGCGCGGGCGGGGCCGCCTCCAGCAGCGGGCCGGCCGCCGTCAGCAGCCCGGTCAGCCGGGCGGTGAGGGCGGCGCGGGAGTCGGGGTCGCCCGCCGCGTCGACCCAGGACGCGGCACGGGCGCCGAGGGTCTCGGCCGTCTCGTGCCCGAGGAGGACCCGGACGGCGCCCGCCGCGCCGCGCATGAGCGGGGAGCCGTCCGCGGCGAGCCGTGCGAGCGCGTCGGTGAGCCGGACGCCGCCCAGGAGGTCGGCGCGGTGGGCGAGTTCGAGCAGCGCGTGCGCGTCGGCGGGGTCCTCGGAGCCGGTGAGGCCGTCCACCTGGCGGACCGCCGCCGCGGTCAGCAGCCCGGCGACGGCGGTGACGCGGGCGGCGCGGGCCTCGTCGGCGCCGAGCCCGGCGATGTGCCCGGCCCGAACCCGGTCCAGCAGGGCGAGTCCCGCGAGGAGTTCGGGAAGGGTGCCGGAGGCGGGAAGCACCTCGCCGGTCTCGGCGAGGCGTTCCCCGGCGAGCGCGGGCAGCCCGCACTCCGCGGCCTGGGCCAGTCCGGCGAGGGTCTGCGCCGCCGTGGGGCCGCCCTCGTCCGTCTCCTGGCGGCGCCGCTCGCGCAGTACGCCTTCGGCGGCCTGGAGGGCGGTGACGCCGCGGACCCCGGCGGCGGTGAGCATGGCCGCGGTGGCGGGTGTCCAGCGGACCTCCCATCGGGTGGTGAGGCCCTCGGTGCCGGCCGCTCCCCTGACGTCCGTCGGTTCGGCGTAGGGCACGCCGCACACGGTGAGCCTGCGCAGCAGGAGTTCGCGGCGGCGGTCGAGATCGGAGCGGAGCGGGTCCAGCCGCAGGTCCCGGGCGTCGGCCGGGGCCGCGGCGTCCGGGCCGGGGGCGGGCAGGCCCAGTGCGGCCAGTTCCGCCTCGACGGCGGGGGCGAGGCCGCTGCGCGGCGCGCCGGGCGCGGGGCGGCCGCCGCGGGTGCCGACCAGCACGCGTTCCATGGCACGCGCCACTGCCCGTCCGCGGCCGTACGGCTCCCCCTGGGCCAGCACGGTCTGCACCGCCTCGACGAGCTCTCCCCGGCCGGCCGCGGGCAGCCCGCGGAGCCGGGCGAGGTCACCGGCGAGCCGGCTGATCTCGCGCGCGTCGGCGGGGCCCGATGGGTGCCCCTGGGAGCGCAGTTCGGCGCAGATGCGGACTGCGGCCCGGGTCAGCACCTCGTCGAGGGCTCCGGGGTCGCCGGCCGCCTCCAGCACCATGTGCTGCCACTCGGGGTCTCGGATGCCCGCCGGATAGCCGGAGCGCTCGTCCAGCAGCGGGTACGCGTAGGGGATCAGGGAGGTCGTCCAGGCCGCGCCGCCCTGCGGTGCGTGCGGTGCGTCCGGGGCTTCCGGCTCGTCCTCGGGGGCGGTGCCCCGCGGCCACAGACCGGCCGGGACGAGGGCCGGCGCGTGGAAGGCGCCGACGACGACGGCCACGCGGCGGCCGTCCGCGACGGCCTCGGCGACGCGGGCCCGCATCCACTGCTCGCGGCGCAGGTCGAGGGCGGGGACGCCGGCGCCCTCGGCGGTGTCCCGGCGCAGCGCCCAGCCCGTCAGGAGCGCGGCACGGCGAAGGGCTTCGGGCGGCGAGCCCGGGGCGGTGGCCTCGACGAGGCGGTCCCACAGGTCGTCGCCGGGGCGGCCGGTGAGCCGGGCGCGCAGAGCGGTGTGGAGCCCGGGCCGTGGGTCGGCCGCCGGGGCCGTCGTGCGTCCGGCGTCCCAGGCGCGGTCGGCGAGCGGCAGGTCGCAGGCGACGACGGGGACGCCGCACCGCGCCGCCCAGCGGACGGCGGCGAGTTCGGGCGAGAAGTCGGCGAAGGGGTAGAAGGCGGGGCCGCCGCCCCCGTCGCCGGGGGCGGCGGCGAGGGCGACGGGGGCCCGGGTGTCCTCGTGGGCGAGCCAGGGCAGCCACTCCTGCATCTCGCCGGGGAGTTCGACGAGCAGCACGTCGGGCTCGGCCCCGTCGAGCAGGGCGGGCAGCGCGGCCGCCAGAGACGGGGCGTGGTGCCGTACGCCGACGAGGTAGGGCGCCGACGGGTCGGTGAGGACCGCGGCGGCCTCGTCCGGGGTGAGGGGCAGGGACACGGGCTCAGCCTTCCAGGACGGCGCGCAGCTCCCACAGGGTGCGCCAGGTCGGGGAGCCCTGCTCGGCGCGGCGCCGCACGGGGCCGTCCCAGTAGCCGAGCAGCCGGGCGGCGTCGGCCGGGTCGTCCTTGCGCACGACGCCGAGGAGGTGGCCGGGCAGCAGCCCGAGCACGTCCCGGTCGCCGGGGAAGTACGCGGCGGCCAGGGCGAGCGCGCCGGCGACCGCGACGGCCTCCGCGGTGCTCATCACCGTGGAGGGCCGCTCGACTTCCCAGCCCTCCGCGGAGCGGCCCTCGCGCAGGTCGCGGAAGGCGGTGACGAGTGCCTCCAGGACGGCGTCGTCGACCTGGTACGGGGCGCCGGCCCGTTCGACGGCCGCGCGGGACTGGCTGCGCACGAGCGCCGTCTCGGCGTCGAGGTCGCCGATGGGGCCGACGGTCTCGAAGTTGAAGCGCCGCTTGAGGGCCGCGGACATCTCGGAGACGCCCTTGTCGCGGAGGTTGGCGGTGGCGATCAGGTTGAAGCCGGGCGCCGCGTGGGCCAGGGCGTCGTCGCCGCCGGCGAGTTCGGGGACGGCGATGCGCCGTTCGGAGAGCAGGGAGACCAGCGAGTCCTGCACCTCGGGCAGGCAGCGGGTCACCTCCTCGACGCGGGCGATGGCGCCGCGGCTCATGGCGGTGAGCACGGGTGAGGGGACGAGCGCCTGCCGGCTGGGGCCCTGGGCGAGCAGCAGGGCGTAGTTCCAGCCGTACTTGAGCTGGTCCTCGGTGGTGCCCGCGGTGCCCTGGACGACGAGCCCGCTGGTGCCGCAGATCGCGGCCGACAGCAGTTCGGAGAGCATCGACTTGGCGGTGCCGGGCTCGCCGACGAGGAGCAGGCCGCGCTCCCCCGCGAGGGTGACGACGCATCGCTCCACCAGGGCGCGGTCGCCGACGAACTTGCCCTGGACGACGAGGCGGCGCGGCACGCCCTCGGGGACCTCGGCGTCGTCGGGCAGGCGCAGGGCCCGGCCGTCGCTGCCCATCACGAAGGTGACGACGGCGCGCGGGGTGAGCCGCCAGGCGGGCGGGCGCGGTCCGCCGTCGTGGGCGGCGAGGAAGGCGAGTTCGGTGGCGTACCGGTCCTCGGGCGGGGTGATCTGCCGCGCGGCGGGTGCGGGGGCGGGTGCTGTGGTGGTCATCGGCGGCGGCCCTTCCGGGTGGCACGGGTGGTGAGTTCTTCGAAGGCGGGGGCGTCGCCGGCGCGGACGCGTTCCCAGGCGCGGGCGAACAGTTCGGGCACGGGCAGCAGCGGTATGACGCGGGCGTGGTCGCGGACGGGGTAGAGGCCTTCCTTCCACGTCTCCACGGGCAGGGCGGGGGCCTTGAGGTCGCGCCAGCCGCAGGGCAGGAAGAGGGTGCGTCCGGCCCGGGGGCGCTTGGCCTCGACGACGAGGCCGGTCGCGGTCAGTTCGGCGCGGGCCTTCTTCGCGCGGGTGGGCTTCCAGCCCGTCCAGCGGGCGCAGTCGCGGTCCGTGGGGTCGGGCAGGGCGAGCAGCTGGAGGTAGAGCGCGGCGGCGTCCTCGCTCAGGCCGTGGGCCGCGGCGACCTCGGTGACGAGGGCGGGCACGGAGACCGTGGGGTCCTGGGCGTGGCCGCCGGGTGCGCCGGCCTCACTGCCCGCCGCGAGGGCGCGGGCGAGTCCGTCGCCGAGCACGGCGCGCAGCGCCTGGACGCCCCCTCCGCCCTGGACGCCGACGAGCCCCTCGAGGAGGCCCAGTACGGGATCGTCGGCCCCGGTCAGCCCGGCAGGCCGGACGAGCACCGCCTCGGTGTCGCCGTACCAGGGGCGGAGCACCAGCGCCTCGCCCACAGGAGTGAGTCCCTGCAGGCCGGCGCCGCCGGCGGCGGGCAGCCCGTACGCCTTGCGGATCTGGACGGCGGTGGGGCCGCCCTTCTCCGACCAGGCGATGTCGAGGTCGAGCAGGAGACCGGGGTCGGCCATCCGCCGCCGCAGCGCCGCCAGGCCCTCGGGGAGGGCGGAGCGCAGCGGATGGCCGTACGGCAGACCGTAGGCGAGCCCGGCGAGGGCGGCGACGGAGCGGGTGATGTCCTGCCGGCCGGGCAGCGCGGAGGGGTCGGCCGGGACGAGGTCCCCGTCCTTGTCGGGGCGCTGCTCCGTGGTGCGGCTCAGCCACGGCGTCCGCGCGGGGTTGAGCACGGCCTCGGCCGATGCCGCCGTGACTCCGGCGAGGTCGGCCGCTATGTCCTCGGGCAGGCGGACGACGTCGCCGAGGCGTTCGCGCCAGACGCGGCCCGCCGCGTCCGCGTCGGGTCCGTGGGTCCACAGGTCGGCGGGGTCGTCGGGGAGGAGGGCGCCCATGAGGGCGGCGCAGTCGTGCCGCGACACCGAGCTCAGCAGGCCTTCACCGAACGCTTTCTGACGTGTCTTCAGTTCCATGAGGGTCAGTGCCTCGGCGCCCGGCTCCTCCGGTCGCCCGGCGACGAGCAGGGTCGCCTGAACGGGGCCGAGGCCACCGCGGGTGGCCGCCGCGAGCGCATCAGGGGCGCAGTGATGCCAGGGCGCGGGGCCCTTGTCGCGGACGAGGCGGGCGACGGCGGCGAGCCGCTCGGCGGGGAAGACGGGCGCGCGGTCCGTCTCGTCCTCCAGGGTGAAGTGGGCGACGGCGCCGAACGCCCCGGTGGGGTCGTGGTCGAGGGCGAGCCAGTGGACGCGGTCGCGGTCGCCGTCGATGTTCTTGCAGCCGAGGATCACCACGGTGCGGCCGTCCTTGCGCAGGACCTGGCCCACGCGTCGCTGCTTCTCGTGCTTCTCGCCGAGGACGATCTCGCGCAGACCGCTCCCGGGGACCGCCAGTGGGCCCTCGGTGATCGCGTCGAAGAGGAGGAGCAGACCCTCGCGCAGCGCCTGACCCGTGACGGGAGACGCGGCACGGTAGGCCAGGGGGCGCAGCACGGCCAGCGTGGACGGCCACACCATGCCGATGCCGGGGACGGTGTACTCCTCGCTGTGCCAGCCGTCGCCGAGGGCGCCGAGCGCGGCCCGGTCCGGCAGCGGCTTGCCGTCGGCCTCCTTGCCGGACAGGACGTGGTTGACCGCCCGGATCTGCTGGAGCACGCTCCACTCCATGCCGCCGCTCCACCAGGAGTAGCCCTGCTGGTCGGCGATGCCGGAGACGGCGGCGCGAAGGGTCGTGTCGTCGCCGTGCAGCGGCTTGTGGTCGCAGAACATGCCCTCGGTGCGCCGGAGCGGCTGCCGGGACTTCTCGGCGGGCGGGGCGACGAAGGACTCGACGGACTCGGCGTGGCGCAGGGTGCCCCGGACGAGGGCGGTGACCCCGATGAGCAGCCGTTCGTCCGTGAGCGCGGGAAGGGCGGCGGCGACGGCGGTCCGCGCGACGTCCTCCGCCGAGGGGCCGGTGTACTTCTCGGTCCTGTTCACCTCGGCCTGACGCTCCGCCAGGGCGTGCGCGGTGACGCGCAGCACCTCGGCCGCCTGCTCGTCGTCGAAGGCGCGCAGCACCGCGGAGGCCTCCTCGTCGCGCGGGCGCAGGGCGTGCCAGTAGGCGAGCGGCGGTACGTAGCGGGTGCCGGCCGCGAAGTCGCCGCCCGGCTCGGTGAGCGACACACTGCCCAGCTCGTCGTCGCGGGTGACGTCGCCCGCCGCGTACAGCGACACCGTCTGGTTCACGAGCGTGACGACGGGCTCGGCCCCGCCGGGCAGCCGCAGCGCGCCCAGGGGAACGCGGTGGGTCCGCCTCCCGTCCCGGGTGGGGAACGTGACGGTGCGGCCGTCGGGCGTACCGGTGACGGTCCGGGCCTCCTCGCCCTCCCCCTCTTCGCGGACCCAGCGGCCCAGGACCGTGCCGTCGGTGCCGAAGGGGCTCTGTTCGAGGCCGGGTTGCAGCGGCAGGACCTCGCAAGCCTCCTGGCTGAGCCTCGCCCCGTCGCGGATGCCGGAGCGGAGGAAGGCGGGCAGTGAGGCACGGCCGTGGGTGCCGGTGGCCGGGTCGTACTCCATCCACAGCTCGTGGCCGCCCTGCTTGCCCCGGCGCCAGAGCGTGGTGCCGTCGCCGATGACGGGGCGGCTGGGCGGCAGCACGGTGTCACCGGCGTGCAGGGTGCGGCCGCCGGTGGCGCGGCCGCCGCCCGGCAGCGGGATCGACGGGGCGGAGACGTGGCCGTACCACCAGTGCGGGAGCTCCTCGCCGCCGACGGTGAACACCTCGGCGGGCCGGGCGGACCAGTAGCCGAGCTGCTTGCCGTCCTGCCACCACATGACCAGGAGTTCGCCGTCGGCCCAGCGGAAGTGGGGGCGGCTCCAGCGGTCGAGTTCGACGGGGATGCGCAGGTCGTGCTCGAGCAGCACCTTGTCGGGCCCGACGACGACGGCCTTGTCCGCGCGGTTGAGGATCAGCGCGGGCCAGGCCTCGGCGACGGCCAGGGTGTGGTCCTTGTTCTTGGCGACCGCCGTTTCGAGCAGGCGCAGCCCCTCTTCGAGGGCGGGCCAGCCCAGTTCGTCGAGGATGCCCTCGCGAAGGGTGCGGCCGAGAAGCGGCGCGATCTCGTGCGCGGCGACCCCGGCCACGGCCTGCGGGTTGACCCGGCCCGCTACGGAGCGGAAGGGGCGCAGCCGTCGGACGGCGGTGCGCGCGGCAGGCAGGCCGGCGGCGCGGGTGAACTGCCCTGCGGCCTCGTCCAGCCACGCGTGCAGGACGTCACCGAGCACAGGGTGACCGGCCAGGGCCTCCACCACGCCGGGCAGCCCCCGGTCCTCGCCGAGGCGGCCGACGGCCTCGTGCAGCAGGCGGCGCAGGCGCGGGTCGGCGCCGGTGGCGACGAGGTCGCGGCGGCCGGGGTCGGCGGTCTCCAGCCACTGGCGGAGCGGCAGGTGCACGGAGACGTCCTCGGCGGGGACGGTCAGCGGCACGCTCTCGGCGGCGCACAGGTCGAGCAGGTCGAGTTCGGCGCCCTGGTGCCAGCGGCCCGTGAAGAGGTCGACGGGCCTGCCGTCGGCCCGCAACCGGGGCGCCATGCGGGTCACGAGGCCGAGGGTGGCCGCCGAGCGTTCGGAGGCGCCGGAGCCGTGCTTGCGGTGGCTCGCCCAGCAGCTCAGCCAGTCCGCCGCGTCGACGGCCCGCGAGGCCTCCCCCGCCTCGCCGGTGAGCAGGGTGTCGGCGCCGGTCTCGACGAGCAGGGCGAGCCAGAACTCGTCGCCCGCGGCATCGTGCCCGAGCCCGGCCGGCATGATCTCGAGCAGCCGCGCGCGGACGGCCGGTTCACGCTCGGCGAGGACCGTGAGGGTGGCGCGGTAGGCGGTCCAGAAGGACCCGGGGGCGCGGACGACGGCGGGCGAGGCGACGAGGTCGGCGACGAGGGCGCACTCCTCGGTGACCCGGTCGAGGTCGGCCGCCTTGATCAGGCTCCTGGCGTCCTGCGGCAGGGACGCGTACGGCGGCATCCCCGCGGCGCAGCGCTCCACGGTCAGCTGCCGGAACTGCCGCCAGGCCTCGGCCGGGTCCAGCCGCCGCGCCAGGTCCTTGACGTGCTCCTTGAGGGCCTTGACGGTGAGGGCGCCGGCGAAGGCGAACTCCAGGAAGACGGCGCGCTGCCGCTCCTCGTCGACGGCGAGGCCGTGGACACGCTCGGCGGCACGGGCCTTGCCGAAGAAGGCGGCGGCGTACGTGGTGTTCTCGTGCTGGAGGAAGACGCGGGCCGCCTGCTCGTGGAAGGTGGGCAGGAAGTGCGGTACGGCGCGGCCCAGGCGCTCGGCGAGCGCGTCGAAGCCGTCCTTGGCCGCCCCGGCACGGGACTTGGCCATCCGGGCGAGCCGCTCGACGTCCTTGACGAGGGCGAGCGCGTGGTGCCCGTTGGCCGGGTCGTTGACCAGGGCCCAGGCGGGGAACCCGAGGGTCTCCCGGCGGACCTGGCCGACCACGGGGGCCTCGTCCTCGCGGGTCAGGCCGAGGAAGTCCAGGGCGAGGTCCTCGGCCTCCCCGAGGGTGCCGGGCACGAGCCGGACGACGCGCCGGTCGTCCAGCACGGGGTGGGTGTAGGTGCGGACGGTGAGCGTGTCGGCGTCCTCACGGGCGGTGGTACCGGGCGGCAGCACCGCGCCGGCGTCGAGCAGCGCGGCCGTGGTCGTGGGGTCGTACGTGGTCATGCCGCCTGCTCCTCGTCCTCGATGTCGCGTCCCGCGTAGAGCGCGGCCGCCATGCGCATGCCCTCCGACCAGGCGACGGGCCCGACCTGATCGAACGTCAGGGTCTTCCCGGCGGTGTCGGTCCAGGACAGGGAGCCGGTCTCGGTCTCGCTCCAGCCGTCGTAGTCGCCGATCCAGATGCGGGCCTCGACGGAGCGGCCGTCCTCCAGCACGGGGCAGACGGAGTGCCCGCCGCGGACGCGGTAGCCGAGCGAGGTGGCGCGGCCGTGCAGGAAGCGCAGTTCCTTGAAGGTGCCGCCCGCGTACTCCTCGACGAGCGTGCCCTGCGGGTCGAGCCCGTCGGGACGCTGCCACACCTCGCGGAAGAGCTGCTGCGCCTTCTGCTCCACGCCCAGCTCGACGGCGAACTCCCGCAGCTCCGCCAGGTCGTCGAGGAGGACGGGGTGCGGGATGCGCACCATGTCCGGGGCGATGCGCACGGTGTCGCCGTCGAGGTCGACCAGGCCGAGGCCGCGATCGGTGCCGGCGTCCCGCAGGAAGCCGGCGACCTGTCCGTCCTCCCCGGTGACGACGAGGTCGCGCAGGGCCGCCCGCCACGCGGGGTCGGGCCACACGCGGCCGATCACGGCGAGGGGCACCGGAAGCGAACGCACCATCCAGCGCTCGACGTCGGCCAGGCACCGGCGTTCGTGACGTTCCAGCCACTCGGTGAGCTGCCGCAGCCCCGTGATCACCGGGTCGTCCGCGAGCTTCGCGGGCACCGACTTCAGCCGGCGGCCCGCCGCGTTGCGGCACACGACCTTCCCCTCGTCGAGGGCGACTTCGTAGTCGCCCACCGATACCCACCCCATGCGTGCCTCCCTGCAACGCCGTGATCAAGTGACCGGAACACTAGGCGAGGCCACTGACAACGCCCCCGCCACCCTGTTGACAAGGCGCCCGGCCGCAACCGGAAGGGCCCGCGACGGGCACCGGCAGCCGCGGGCAGAGGGCCCTGACGGGCCGCCGGCGAGGCCCGGCCTACACTCCGCACCATGAGGACCGTGACTGCTGCCGTCGTGAGGGACCTGGCGCCGACAGGCGTGCTGCGGGCGTCGATCAACCTGGGCAACCCGGTGCTGGCGCACGGCACCGCGCGCTCCCCCGGCGGTGTCACCGTCGACATCGCGCGCGAGGTGGGCGCACGGCTGGAGGAGCCGGTGGAGCTCGTGTGCTTCGACGCGGCCCGCGCGTCGTACGAGGCGATGGCGTCGGGCCGGGCGGACCTCTGCTTCCTGGCGATCGAGCCCGCCCGCGAGGCCGAGGTGGCGTTCACCGCGCCGTACGTGCTGATCGAGGGCGTGTTCGCGGTGCCCGGCGACTCGGAGATCACCACGGTGGACGAGGTGGACCGTGCGGGTGTCAGGATCGGGGTCAAGCGCGGCTCCGCCTACGACCTCTTCCTGTCGCGCACGCTGCGCCAAGCGACCGTCGTCCGCGGGGACGAGGGCGTGGACGTCTTCCGCACCGAGGGGCTGGAGGTCGCGGCGGGGATCGGGCAGCCGATGACCGAGTACGTCTCCCGGCACCCCGACGTCCGTCTCGTCGAGGGCGCGTTCATGCAGATCCGGCAGGCCGCGGGCACGACGGTGACCCGGCGGCCCGAGTCGGTGGCCTTCCTCCGCGAGGTCGTCGAGGAGCTGAAGACGGACGGCTTCGTCGCCCGCGCCCTGCGCCGGGCCGGGCAGGCGCAGACGCTGGTCGCCCCGCCCGCCTGACGGCCCCTTCGGCGCCGTCCGTCCCGTACGTCGCGGAACGCCCGCCGATGGCAGGGGAGCCCGTGATTCGCCGTCCTTGCACGGGCTTGGTGATCTCCGGTTGTGGGGATCACCAAGGAGTGCACAGGGGGATGTGACGGGGGGATGTGCCGTGGGGACGGTCTTCGCCGCGCCTTCGGCCGCCGGGGACGGCGGCCCGTGGCCCGAGGGGTTCTGGCAGCAGTCCGGGGGCACCGCCGTGTGGGTGCTCGGCATCTTCGCGGTCGCTGTGTTCATCGGCCTGGTACGGCTGGGTTCGGGGCTGCTGCGGCGCCATCGCGGCAACCGGCTGCTGCCCGTGGTGGTGTGCGAGGACCGGGGTCTGCTCGGCGGCCACGGCAACGGCCACCGCGGCAACGGCGGCGGGCCGGGCGGCCCCGACCACGGCCACGAGTCCGGGGCCACCGCCGAGTTGGCCGCGTACATCACGGAGCACATGGCCGCCGACGCGCTCGGCCCGAACGTCCTCACCCCCGGCAGCGGCACGACCATCGGGCCCGACCCGGCGCCCGAGACGGCCTCCTCCCCGCACGGCTGGGTGGACGTGATGAAGCGGCTCGCGTTCTTCCGCCCCCGGGCCTACCACGTGATGCTGCACCGCTTGTCGACGGGCGACCAGCCGGCCCGCTTCTCGGTGCGGATCCTGTACATGCCGAAGAACACGGTGGTGGCGGCGACCCTCATGGAGGGCCGCGAGGTCGAGCCCGGCGCCACCGACCGGGACAGGCGGGACGCCGACCGCGAGCTGTACGAACGCATCGCCTGCTACTGCACCGTCAAGATCCTGGCCGACCCGCGCTCGCAGGACCGCATCCCCCGCTGGGAGAGCTGGGGCGACGACCCCGACGCGTACCTCCTCTACCGCCTGGGCACCAAGGCGCAGGAGGACGCGCTGGCCGCGAACAAGCGCCGGGACGTGGACGGCGAACGGGCCGGGCACGAGCGGGCCCTGAGGCACTTCGAGGAGGCGGCGGCGCTGGTGCCGGGGAACCTCACGGTCCGGCTGCACCAGGCGGGCGTGCTGGAACTGATGGGCCAGTTCCCCGGCGTCACCGACCCCGGTGACCACATCCGGCGGGCCGTCGAGATCTACACGTACTGCGTCCAGCTGTGGCCCGAGCACATCGAGACCGCCTACCGGCTCTCCATCGCCCGCGCCGAGGAGAGCCGCCACCCGGCGCACCGGGAGGAGCGGGCGAGGCGCCGCGAACCCGCGTCGCGGGAGCACCTGCGGCTGCTGCTCGGGCGCCTGTCGCGGCGCGCCATCCTGCGGCGGTACGCCCGCACCCTGCTCCCCGGCCGCCGCAACCTCGGGGAACGCCGCTACTGGCGGCAGTGGTGGGCCATGGAGCGGCCCCGTCCCTCCCTGCGCACCCGCCGCCGCTCCTTCCGCGGGGCGGTGCGGATCGCCAGCGCCGCCGAGGTGCTGCGCGAGAACGGCTCGCCCGGTCCGGAGGAACTGCGGACGGCGTTCCGGAACGTGGCGAGTGAGGTCACCGGGGGCTGGGCACGCTGGGGCCGGCTGTGGGGCGGCCCCGACTGGGGGCTGCGCAGGCTGCTCTACGCCGACCACCACTCCGGCGCCGACCATGTGGGCGGGGACGCCCACAGCCGGGCGGGCATCGCCGGTTCCGCGCCCCGGCACCGCGGCTCGAACCGGGCCGCCGCCGGATACCTCGTCAACTACAACGCGGCGTGCTTCCTCAGCCTGGCGCTCACCACGCGGCCCCCGGCGGGGTCCGCCGCCTGGACGGACGACGAGTGGCGCGAGGACTGCGCACGGGCGGCCGTCGTCCAGCTCAACACCAGCCTCCGGGTGACGCGCAGCCAGTTCTCCGCGGCCTGGGCGGAACGCGACACGGACCTGCGCCCGCTGTTCACCGGCCGTCTGGGCGGCGGGCCGGTGGCGGCCTGGGGCGAGATCGGGCGCAACTGGGCCCGGTTCACGGGCATCGACGTCACGGAGGAGGCGGCCGCCGCCCAGCCGTGAGGCACGGGGTGCCGCGCGGACGGGAGGGTCGGGGTGCCGCGCGGACGGGAGGGTCGGCGTCCTCCACGGCCGCCCGCGGCGTGGTGAGGGTCGCGGCATGTTGGCTGTGCTGGTCGACGGTCTTCCGGCGCCGGGAAGACGACCCTCGCCCGGATGCCCGCCCGCGAACTGGAACTCCCCCTGTTCAGCGAGGACTCCGTGAAGGAGACCCCGGCCGACGCGCCGGCCGTGCCGGAGAGCCCGCGGCCGGCGCACATGCGCCCCGTGGTGGCCGCGGGCCCGGCCCGGTCGGGCGCCTCCGAGGCTCACGAGGTGTGGTGCGCCGTACCGCCGGACACCGCGCGCCGCAGGTTCCGGGAGCGGGCGGAAGCACGGCACCCGGTGCACACGGAGAGCGCACGCTTCCGGACGGAGATGGCCGAACCGCTGGGCCTGGGCAGCGTGCACCGGGTGGACGCCACCCGCCCGGTGGACGTCGGACAGCTCGCACTGCGGATCGCGGGCGGTCCGTTCCCTGCGCTGTGACGCACGGCGGGGTGTGCGCGAAGCGCTTGTTCGACTCCCGCCCGGCGCCCTAGCGTGAGGACCCGTCGGCGCCGGCGGCGGCACGGGAGGGGGACCCGGGGGTGGAGCGGACGTCGGGTGGCATCGCGCCGGGCCGCACCGGCCCGGGCACGGCCGCGGGAGGACCGCCGGCGGCGGATCGCCGCACCCCCCGGGCCCCTCCACGGCGCACGTCCGCGGAACGCCGCGGCGGCCGCGGCTGCGCGCCCACCGGCGGCACACCCCAGGGAACGGCAGACCGGCAACCAGGGCCGACCGAGGAGTCGTATGACCATGCCCGCGCACCCGTCCGGCTCCCCGGCCGCCGGGCCGCACCTCACGTACTACGAGGACTTCTCCCCCGGCCACGGTGCGCTGCCGCCCCGGGCCTGGGTGCCCGCCTCCGACGCGGCACGGCTGAGCCTGAACGGCCTGTGGTGGTTCCGGCTCTCGCCGACCGCCACGGCCGAGGACACCGCCTTCACCCGGCCGGACTTCGACGCCTCGCGCTGGGACATCCTCGCCGTCCCCGGCCACTGGGTACTGGGCGGCCACGGCGCGCCCGCGTACACCAACGTCCGCTACCCCTTCCCCGTCGACCCGCCCCGGGTGCCGACGGAGAACCCGACCGGCGACCACCGGCACACCTTCGCCCTGCCGGAGGACTGGCCCGCCGGCGGCGAGACGGTGCTGCGCTTCGACGGCGTCGAGTCCTGCGCCCGGATCTGGCTCAACGGCCGTGAGGTGGGGGTCTTCAAGGGGAGCAGACTGCCCGCCGAGTACCCCGTGGGGCACCTGCTGAGGCGAAGGGGGAACGTGCTCGCGGTCCGCGTCCACCAGTGGTCCTCGGCCAGCTACCTGGAGGACCAGGACATGTGGTGGCTGCCCGGGGTCTTCCGGGACGTCACGCTGCTGCACCGGCCCGCCGGATGCGTCGCCGACTTCTTCGTGCACGCCGGCTGGGACCACTCCACCGGCGAGGGCACCCTGCGGGTGGACGCCCCGTCCGGCGGCCGGGTCACCGTGCCCGAACTGGGCGTCGACGTCGCGGTGGGCGAGACGGTCACCGTGCCCGCCGAGCCGTGGAGCGCCGAGGTGCCCCGGCTGTACGAGGCCGTGCTCACCGGCGCGGGCGAGCGCGTCCCGTTCCGCGTCGGCTTCCGCACGGTCGCCGTCGAGGACGGGGTCCTCAAGGTCAACGGCCGCCGGATCCTCTTCCGCGGCGTCAACCGCCACGAGTTCCACCCCGAGCACGGCCGCGCCCTGGACCTCGGCACCATGCGCGAGGACCTGCTGCTGATGAAGCGTCACAACGTCAACGCCGTACGGACCAGCCACTACCCGCCGCATCCCGCCTTCCTCGACCTGTGCGACGAGCTCGGCCTGTGGGTCGTCGACGAGTGCGACCTGGAAACCCACGGCTTCGCGGAGGACGGCTGGGCGGGCAATCCCGTCGACGACGACCGCTGGACCCCTGCCCTGCTGGACCGCGCCGCCCGCATGGTCGAACGCGACAAGAACCACCCGAGTGTGCTCGTCTGGTCGCTGGGCAACGAATGCGGGACGGGCCGGGCACTGACCGCCATGGCACGGTGGATCCGCGAGCGCGACCCGGACCGCCCCCTCCACTACGAGGGCGACCGCACCTGCGCCGACACGGACCTGTACTCCCGGATGTACGCCCCGCACGCCGAGGTCGAGCGGATCGGCAGGCGCGAGGAGGAGCCCCTGGACGATCCCGCGCTCGACGCGAGGCGGCGCGCGATGCCCTTCCTGCTGTGCGAGTACGCGCACGCCATGGGCAACGGACCGGGCGGACTGGCGGAGTACCAGCGGCTGTTCGAGACCCACGAGCGGCTGCAGGGCGGTTTCGTCTGGGAGTGGATCGACCACGGCATCGCGCGCCGTACCCCGGACGGCAGGCGCTGGTTCGCCTACGGCGGCGACTTCGGCGAGGAACTGCACGACGGCAACTTCGTCTGCGACGGGCTGCTCTTCCCGGACCGGACGCCCTCGCCCGGCCTGGTCGAGTACAAGAAGGTGGTCGAGCCGGTGCGGATCGAGGGCGACCCGGTGGCGGGCACGGTACGCGTCACCAACCGCCATGACGTCGCGGACCTTTCGCACCTGCGCTTCACCTGGTCGTACGAGGTGGACGGGGTGGCCGCGGCCCGCGGCGACCTCGATGTGCCGCCGCTCGCCGCGGGCGGCACCACGGAGCTGAAGCTGCCGCTGCCGGCCGCGGCGGACGGGGCCGGGGAGGCGTTCTGGCAGGTGCGGGCGGTCCTGGCGCGGGACACCCCGTGGGCACCGGCCGGACACGAGGTGGCGTGGGGCCAGTGGCCCGCCGCGGACCGCCCGGGCAGCCTGCGGACGGCCCCCGATCCCGAGCGCCCGCACCGCCCCCGGCACGCGGAGGGCGGCGTGGTGCTGCTCGGACCGGGCACCTTCGACGCGGCCACCGGGGAACTGCGGCTGCTCGACGGCTTCGCCCTCGCCGGCCCCCGGCTGGACGTGTGGCGTGCCCCGACGGACAACGACCTCGGCGCCCCCTGGCAGTCCGACCCGCGCCACGGCCTGCTGTGGCGCGAGGCCGGCCTGCACCGGATGCGGCACCGGGTGGACGGCGTGGTCGCCGGGGACGACGCCCTCACCGTCACCACACGGGTCGCCCCCGCCGCCGGTTCGCTCGGGCTGCGCACGGTCTACCGCTGGACCGCGGACGGCGACCGGCTGCACCTGGCGGTGGCGGTCACTCCCGAGGGCCGGTGGACGCTGCCGCTCCCCCGGCTCGGGGTCCGCCTCGGCCTGTGCGGCACGCTCACCCGTGCCGAGTGGTTCGGCGGCGGCCCCGGCGAGGCCTACCCCGACACGCGGGCCGCCTCCCGCGTCGGCCTCCACACCGCCTCCGTCGACGCCCTGCAGACCCCGTACGTCCGCCCGCAGGAGAACGGCGCCCGCGCCGACGTCCGCCGGGTGCGGCTGCGCCGGGAGGACGGGACGGGGGTGGCGATCGAGGGCGGCCCGCCCTTCTGGTTCACCGCCCGGCGCTGGACCTCGGAAGAGCTGGACGCCGCCGCGCACACCTGCGACCTGGTGCCTGGGGACACCCTGTGGGTCAACCTCGACCACGCCCTGCACGGCATCGGCAGCCAGTCCTGCGGGCCCGGTGTGCTGCCCCGCCACCGGCTGGAGGCCGCCCCGGCCTCGTTCGGCTTCACCTTCACCACCCTCGGGGAGTCCCGGTGACCACCGCCCTGCGCGACACCGCGCCCGCGCCCCGTCTCTTCAGCCGGCCCGCGGTGGTGGCGTCCTGCGCCGGGTTCGTCCTCATCGGCGCCCTCCAGGCGCTGTACGGCCCCGCGCTGCCCGCACTGCGGCAGGAGCACGGGCTGTCGCCGTCGATGGCGGGGCTGGGGCTGAGCGCGCACTTCGTCGGCGGTGTCGCGGGGGTGCTGCTCTTCGACGCGGTGCACGGCCGGATCGGCAGCCGACGGCTGCTGACGGTGTCGTACGCGCTGATGGCGGTGGGTGGCGGGGCCTTCGCGCTCGCGCCGGACTGGCCCGTCGCGCTGGGCGCGGCGCTGCTGACGGGGCTCGGCTTCGGCGGCATCGACTACGGGCTCAACCAGTTGTTCGCGGTGGGCTTCGGGAACCGCGGCGCGGCGATGCTCAACGTGCTCAACGCCCACTTCGGGATCGGCGCGGTCGCCGGTCCCGCCCTGCTCGCCGCCCTCGGCCCCGGCCGTTACGCGGCCGTGTTCGCCGGATGCGCCGTCCTCGCGGGCGTCCTCGCGCTGAGCACGCGCGGGGTGCGGGCACAGGCGCCGGCCGCCGCGCCCGCCACCGCCCGGCCGGGCGCGAGGGGGCGGCTGGTCACGCCGGTGCTGCTGGGCTTCGTGGCGCTGTACGTCCTGCATGTGGGGGTGGAGGCGGGCGTCGGCGGCTGGGAGCCGACGCATCTGGAGTCCCTGGGGCACCCGGCGGCGTACGCGGCGTCCGCGACGGCGGTGTACTGGCTGATGATGACCGCGGGACGGTTCCTCGTCGTGCCGATCGCGCTGAGGTACCCGGCGCCGCGGATCCTGCTGGTGTGCTGCGCCGGGATGACGGGCTGTCTTGCGCTGGCGGCGGTCCCCGCGCTCGCGCCGTACGCCTACGCGGGTGTGGGGCTGTTCATCGCCCCGCTCTTCCCGACCGGACTGCCGTGGCTGGCGCGTGCGGTGCCCGGGGCGCGGCGCGCGGGGGCGTGGGTCATCGCCGCGTCCATGGTCGGCGGTGTGGCGGCCCCGCCGGCACTCGGCAAGGGCATCGAGGCCTCCGGCGTCGGCGCCGTCCCGCTGCTGCTGCTCCTGCTGTCGGCGGCGAGCCTCGCGGCGACGGTCTGGCTCACACGGGCTGCGGGCGACGGCGACGGCTGACGGTGACGGCCCGCGGTGGAGGGGCGGGCGCGGTGGGCGCCCGCCCCTCGTCGCTCACGCCGGTGCGCTGTCCGGCTGCGGGGCGGTCGGCCGCGCGTCGTCGGTGAGAGCGGGCCAGGTCCGGGCGGCGGCGCCCTGCGCGATCGCCCGCCACCAGGGGTCGAGCGGGAGCCCGGCCGCGGGCTCGAAGGGCTCGCCGGGGCGCGGTACGGCGACCCGGGCCCCCACGGCCAGCGCCGCGGTGACGGTGCCCTCCGCGGGCTCCTCCCACGGGTGCGGGGCCAGGTTGAACGTGCCCCAGTGGATGGGGAGCATGATCGCGCCGCGCAGGTCCTGGTGGGCGCGGACGCCCTCCTCGGGAGTCATGTGGATGTCCGGCCAGAAGTCGCTGTACGCACCGATCTGCACCATGGTGGCGTCGAACGGCCCGTACGCCTCGCCGATCTCCGCGAAACCGGGGAAGTAGCCGGTGTCGCCGCTGTGGTAGACGCGGTGTTCGGGCCCCGCGACGACCCAGGACGCCCACAGGGTGTGCTGGGTGTTGCGGATCGCGCGGCCGCAGAAGTGCCGCGCCGGGGTCGCGGTGAGGGTGAGACCGGCCACCTGCGTCGACTCGTGCCAGTCCAGCTCGGTCGTCCGGTCCGCGGGGACGCCCCAGCGCTCCAGGTGGGCACCGACGCCCAGCGGCACCACGAAGCGGGTGCCGGTACCGGCCAGCGCCTTGATCGTGGGCATGTCGAGGTGGTCGTAGTGGTCGTGCGAGATGACGATGACGTCGGCCTCGCCCAGTTCCTTCAGGGCCGCCGGCGGCCGGTGGAGGCGCTTGGGACCGACGAAGGAGAACGGGGAGCAGCGCTCGCCCCAGACCGGGTCGAACAGGACGCGGCGCCCGTCGATCTCGGCCAGGACGGTGGAGTGGCCCATCCAGGTGAGTCGCAGGCCCGAAGCGGGCGGGACGGCCAGATCGGCAAGGGTCGTGGCGTGCAGCGGGATGGCCCCCGCCGGGGCCCTGCGGATCCGCTCCCCCTTGCGGAAGTACGTCCGGGCGAACCGCAGCATCGATCCGGAGGGCGCCGTACGTGCGCCGACGGGGTTGGTGAACACCCCGTCGGCGAAGTTCGGCGACCGCCGGATGCGCTCCATCCTCTCCCCGTAGGGGTTGTCTCCGAAGGCGGGGATGAGGCTGGAGAGCAGGGAACGCTTCGGACTGGGGCCGGACACGGCACCTCCCGTTGGTCGGCGGTCACGAACGTGCCGTGAGCCGTCCGGCCCCGGCAGAACCAGTATGTACAGCGACAACTCCTACACCGGTCATTCCGGTTCCGCGCCCCTTTGCGGGATCGGCCGGCGGCGGCCCGCCCCCACCCGCCCACAACCGGCGGCACGGCTGTGAGCAGGATGTTCGCCGGAGCGGGAGATCGTCGCCCGCACTCTCGATGGTGCCACCGTCGCGGGCCGGGTGCCGCCCGCCCCACCGGGCGCGGGCGGCGGACCGCGCCGGAGGCGCCCTTACGCGGGGCGGGGCTGGCCGTACGCGCGCTCGACGTGGAGCTTCAGCACCAGGCGCCTGTCCTCGACCATGGCCCCGCGGTAGTCGTCCCAGTCCGGGTGCTCGCCCTGCACGGCACGGAAGAGGTCGATGAGCTCCTCGACCGTCGCATCGTCCCGCTCCGCCGCGACGGGGGTGAGTTCCGCGGTGCCCTCCGCGACGGTCCAGGCCCAGCGGTCGGCCGTGGTGACGTGGTAGCTGGCCCGGGGGTCGCGCCGCAGGTTGCGGGTCTTGGCCCGGTCGTCGGTGAGGGAGACCCGCAGGACCCGGGTGTCCGGGTCGTAGTGGTGGTTGACGTTGGACATCTGGGGGCGGCCGTCCCGCTTGAGGGTGACGAGCACGCCCCCGTTGGTGTCGGCGAGCAGGCTGAGAAGGTCTTTGTCGCTCATGGCAGCCTCAACGACCGTGCGGGGGCGAGGATTCCGCGACCGCGTCCACCCGGGCCGGCCACGCCTGGTGGGTGGCTCCGTCGCCCCCGGTGGCGGTCACCTGGTGGCGCCCCCCGTGGGCGCGCCCCGTGCACGGCTCAGCGCCCGGTCGTCCAGGGCCTGTTCGCGGTCGTCCACGACACCACGGACCCGGGCGCGGGTGCCGTACGAGCCCCTCTCAGCCGCCGGCCGGCGCCGATGTCCCGCGTCCCAGGTACGTCAGGGGGCCCGGGTCCGGGACGGGGAGCTCACGGAAGCCCATCCGGTCGTAGAAGGCACGGGCGGCGGTGTTGGCGGTGACCATGCCGAGGTGGACGGCGCCGACGCCCCGGCCGGCCAGGGTGGAGAGGAGACGGCCCATCAGTTCCCTTCCGTAGCCCTGCCGCTGGTACTCGGGCAGCAGGTCGATGTGCAGGTGCGCCGGGTACGCGGCGAGTTCGGGCACGATCATGCGCTCCGGGCGGTGCAGGAGGTCCGCCATCAGGTCGTCGGGGGTGACCGGGGGCCCGGACGGCTTCGGGTGGCGGTGCTCGAGCCGGGGCAGCCACTCGGCGCGGAAGCGCCGCACGAAGGCGGCGGTGTCCGCGGTACCGACGATGTAGCCGACGGCGCGCGTGCCGTCGTCGACGACGAAGGCGAGTCCGGGCTCGAGGTGGGCGTAGGGACCCGCGAAGTTGTCCGGCAGCAGATCGTGGTCGGTGTAGAGGTGCCGCGCGTCCCCGCCCTCATGGCCGGTGCGCACGCAGATGTCGTAGACGGCGGCCCGGTCCTCCGGGCGGTAGAGGCGGATCACGGCGCGTGGGGTCATGCGGGCATGATGCGCTCCATGGGAGCGCTCCCACAACCCCTGCGGCACACCGCGTTAGGCTGAACCACACGGGGGCCCATCGGCCGAGGGAGGTCGCCATGGCCCCGGCCACCGAGGCGCTGGCCGTGTCGCACGGCCCGTACCGGCTGCACGCCGAGATCACCCCGGGCCCCGGGGCGCCCGCCGTCCTGATGCACGGCTTCCCCGACAGCAGCCGCCTGTACGACCGCCTCCTGCCCCACCTCGCGGGCAGACTCCCGGTGGTGCGCTTCGACTTCCTCGGGTGGGGTCGCTCCGACAAGCCGTCCGGCCACGCCTACACCGTCGCCCAGCAGGTGGACGACCTCGAATCCGTCGCCGACGCCCTCGCCGCGGGCCGCACCGGCAGGCGCCTGGTCCTGGTGGCGCACGACGCCTCGGGACCGCCCGCGATCGACTGGGCGCTGGACCACCCGGAGCGCGTGGCCCGGCTGGTCCTGCTCAACACCTACTACCACTGGACCCCCGCGCTGCGCCGCCCGCCGGCGATCGCCCTCTACTCCACCCCGGTTCTGCGCTCGGCGGCCCGCGCGGTCGTCAGGCGCCTGCCCGAACTGGACCGCAGGCTCTATGCCTGGCAGGTGGGCGGATTCATCCGCGATCCTCAACTGCGCGAGGCGTATGTGGAGCGGCTCTACGCGCAGTTCCCCGCGGCGCGCCCGGCGTTCTGGGCGCTCAACGACGAGTTGCTGCACGCGGTGCTGAGCCGCCGCCGGCGCATCCCGGAGATGCGCGAGTTCCAGCCCCCGGTCCGGGTGGTGTTCGGCACCCTGGACCGCTGGCTCAACACCCGTGTCGCCCGGCAGTTCTCGGTGATCTTCCCCCACAGCGAACTGCGCCTTGTGATGCACGCCGGGCACTACGTCCAGGTCGACGAGCCCGAGCGGGTCGCCGACGCCATCACCGCCCCGTAGTGCGAGGGGGCCGGGTCCCGGACCGGGCGGCGCGCGACGCCCGGTCCGGGACCCGCCGGGGCGCTCACGCGCCGGGACACTCCTTCCACGCCATGTGGTAGGTGGTCCTGATGCTTCCGTCCGTGGAGTCCATCGCCATGAAGCTCGTGGTCCGCGACGGGTCCGAACTGCCGGCGCTCACCCGCAGTTCGGTGTTGATGTTGAAGTTGCGCAGTTCGCCGCAGGGCGCCCAGACCAGCGCGGCGACGTCGACGCTGTCGGTGGACTGCCAGTTGTCGTCGAGCGCGCCGCGGAAGGTGTGGCTGATGGCGTTGGTCTCGGGCGAGCCCTGGAAGTAGTAGCTGGCCTTCTGTACGCCGGAGGCGCCGCGCTCCAGGTGCGCGAAGCCGCGGTAGTCGGCGGCGGCGATCGCGTAGGTGAAGCCCTGCGGCACGTGCACGTTCAGGTTGAGCTGGCAGTTCTTGCGGAAGTCGGTGGGCTTGGAGCCCACGCCCACCTGGGCGACATAGGCGCTGTACGTGACGGTGAACGCCTCGTTGTCCGGGGAGACGGCGACCGCGGCGGTACCGGCCGGACAACCCGAACCGTTGACCGTCGCGACGTCGATGACGATCCGGTCCGGCGGGGGCGGGGTGGCGCCGCCCGGTTCCCAGGCCTGCGGGCCGAGCAGCGAGGCGGCCGCCGCACCGCTCAACGCTATCGCACGTAACGTCATGAGGGGATTCCCTTCAGGTCGTCGAGGGAGCTGCGACGCCGGGTCGTGCACCCCGTTCGGCGTCGCGTACACGACACCATGCGTCACCGTTCGCGTACAGAATCCCCACGGGTTTCCCACATGAATGGCCGACCCCCGTCGCCCCTGGCGCGGAAGTGACGCATGAGATCCGGACAGTGACCGGGCGTCAGGTAAGCCGGAGCGTTCCTTCCGTGCCGTCCGAGACGCAGCCTGTCCGAAGGGTCCCCTCTCATACGCGGACGTCTACGCTGGAGGGCATGGACGCGCTCTCGGGCCTGCTCGACGGACCCCGTGCGAGGGGCGCCTTCCTGCTGCGCATGGCCATGGAACCGCCGTGGTCGGTGCGGATCGAGGACCGGGCGCCGCTGTGCGTGATGACGGTCGCCCGCGGCGGGGCGTGGGTCGTGCCCGAGGACGGCGATCCGGTGCGGCTGCGCCCCGGGGACGTGGCGGTGGCGCGCGGCCCCGCGCCGTACGCGGTCGCCGATCTCCCCTCGACCCCGCCGCACGCGTGGATCCTCCCCGGCGAGGTGTGCCGCACCGCGGACGGCCACGACCTGGCCGACGTGATGGCCCTGGGGGTACGGACCTGGGGCAACCGGCCGGACGGCCGCGACGTCGTGCTGGTCGGCACCTACCTCCTGGACGGCGCGGTCGGCCGGCGGCTGCTGGACGCGCTGCCCCCGCTGCTGGTGCTCCCGGCGCGCGAGTGGGAGAGCCCGCTGCTGCCGCTGCTGGCCGAGGAGATCGTCAGGGACGAGCCGGGGCAGGAGGCGGTGCTGGACCGGCTGCTGGACCTGCTGCTGATCTCCGTGCTGCGGACGTGGTTCGCCCGGCGCGGCGAGGCGGCCCCCGCCTGGTACCGGGCCTTCGCCGACCCGGTGGTGGGCCGGGCGATGCGGCTGCTGCAGAACAACCCGGCCCACCGGTGGACGGTGGCGGGGCTCGCCGCCGAGGCGGGCGTGTCGCGGGCGGCGCTGGCCCGGCGCTTCGGCGAGCTGGTGGGCGAGCCGCCGATGGCGTACCTGACCGGCTGGCGGCTGGCGCTCGCCGCCGATCTGCTGCTGGAGCCGGACACGACGCTCGGCGCGGTCGCCCGCCGGGTCGGCTACGGCAGTCCCTTCGCGCTGAGCGCCGCCTTCAAGCGGGTGCGGGGGGTGAGCCCCCAGGAGCACCGTGTCGGCGCGGTCCGGGCGGAGTGACACTGGAGAGAGGAGTCATGAACGGTTCGGTCCAGGTCGGGCGTGTTTTCGGGGTCCCGCTCCGGATGCACTGGAGCGTCCCCGTCCTTGTCGTGCTGCTCGCCTACGGGCTCGGCCGCGAGACGCTGCCCGCCCGGGTCCCTGGCCTGTCGGCGACCGTCTACACCGTGGCGGCGGCCGCCGGCGCGGTCCTGCTGATGGCGAGCCTGCTCGCGCACGAGGTCGCCCACGCGGCGACGGCACGGCGCGAGCACCTGACGGTCGAGGACGTCACCTTGTGGGCCATGGGCGGTATGACACGCATGGGACGCCCGGGCTCCGCGGGCGCCGCGTTCCTGGTGGCGGTCAGCGGCCCGCTGGCCAGCCTGGTCATCGGCGGCGCCGCACTGGGCGCGGGTGCCGGCGTGGACGCGGCGGCCCACCACTCGGTGCCGGGGGCGCTGCTGACGTGGCTGGGCTGGGCGAATCTGCTGCTCGGCGTCTTCAACCTGCTGCCCGCCGCGCCCCTGGACGGCGGGCGCGTGCTGCAGGCGCTGCTGTGGTGGCGGACCGGGGACCGCGACCGCGCCGACCGGGTCGCCGGGCGCGGTGGGCAGGTCCTCGGCTTCCTGTTCGTCGTGGTGGGCTGGCTCCTCTTCGCGCGCGGCGTGCCCAGCGGGCTGTGGCTCGCCCTGGTCGGGCTCTTCATGGCCCTCACGGCGGGCGCCGAGCGCCGGAGCGCCGTCATCAGCGCGGCCCTGCGCGGTGTGCGGCTCGGGGAGGCCATGTCCGCCCCCGTCGTGACGGGCCCCGACTGGCTGCCGGTGGACCGCTTCATCGACGAGGTCGCGGTGGCCGCCCGCCATTCCACGCTGCCCCTGGTCGACTTCGACGGCCGCCTCAGCGGGGTGGTGCAGTTGCGCCGGCTCACGTCCGTCCCGGCGGAGCGCCGGGCCGACGTACGGGTCCGCGACGTCGCCGTACCGCTGTCGCAGACGACCACCGGCACCCCGGAGGAGTTCGTCAACGACGCCCTCGACCGGCTCCGTCCCGGCGCCGGCGGTGTCCGTGTGATCGTCGTCGACGGCGGCCGGCCGGTCGGCATCGTGACCGGCAGCGACATCTCCCGGCTCGTCCAGCACCGCCGCATGACGGGCGGACGGCCCCCGGTCTGACCCGTCCGACGGCTGCGCGCACGGCCCGGGCGGTCCACGATGGAGCCATGTTGCTCGCGGAGCTCGCCCGGACGTCCCGGGAGGTGGCGGCCACGTCCGCCCGGTCGGAGAAGGTGGCGGCGCTGGCCCGGTTGCTGCGTACCGCGGAGCCCGACGAGGCGTCCGTGGTCGTCACGTACCTGGCGGGCCGGCTGCCCCAGCGGCGTACCGGGGTGGGCTGGAGCACCCTGAGGGAGCGGGTGGAGCCCGCGCCGGCGCCCCGGCTGACCGTGCGCGAGGTCCACAAGGCGCTGGACCGGATCGCGGCGGTCACCGGCAAGGGGGCGGCGGCCGAACGCAAGCGGCTGGTGGCGGAGCTGATGGGGGCTGCCACACGGGACGAGCAGGCGTTCCTGCTGGGGCTGATCGGCGGGGAGCTGCGGCAGGGGGCGCTCGACGCGCTCGCGGTCGAGGGGCTGGCCGTGGCGGCGGGGGCGCCCCCGGAGGAGGTGCGCCGCGCCGTGATGCTGGGCGGTTCGCTCGGCGCCGTCGCCCGGGCGCTGCTCGCCGGGGGCCCCGGGGCGCTCGCGGCGTTCCGCCTGGAGGTGGGCCGGCCGGTGCAGCCGATGCTCGCGCAGACCGCGAAGGACGTGGACGAGGCCCTGGACCGGCTGGGCCCGTGCGCGCTGGAGGAGAAACTGGACGGCATCCGCGTCCAGGTGCACCGCATGGGCGAGGACGTACGCGTGTACACCCGCACGCTGGACGAGATCACCGGCCGGCTTCCGGAAGTCGTCGCCGCGGCGCGGGAGTTGGCCGTCGACGAAGCCGTGCTCGACGGGGAGGTCATCTCCTTTGGCGAGGACGGCCGGCCCCGCGCGTTCCAGGAGACCTCCTCCCGGGTGGGGTCGCGTCTGGACGTCGCGGCCGCCCGGGAGTCGCTGCCCGTGGCGCCGGTCTTCTTCGACCTTCTGTCGGTCGACGGCCGCGACCTGCTGGAGATGTCCACCGCCGAACGCCACGAGGAACTGGCCCGGGTCGCCCCCGCGCCGCGCCGGGTGCGCCGTCTGGTGGCCGCCGAACCGGGCGACCCGGCCGTCCGGGAGGCGGCCCGCGAGTTCGCGGAACAGGTCCTGGAACGCGGCCACGAGGGGATCGTGGCCAAGGCGCTCGACGCCCCGTACAGCGCCGGGCGGCGCGGGGCGGCCTGGCTCAAGGTGAAGCCGGTGCACACCCTCGACCTGGTGGTCCTCGCCGCCGAGTGGGGGCACGGCCGCCGCACCGGCAAGCTGTCCAACCTCCACCTCGGCGCCCGCCGCCCCGACGGCACCTTCGCGATGCTGGGCAAGACCTTCAAGGGCCTGACGGACGCCATGCTCGCCTGGCAGACCGAGCGCCTGCGGGAACTGGCGGTCAGCGACGACGGATGGGTGGTCCGGGTCCGCCCGGAACTCGTCGTGGAGATCGCCTTCGACGGCCTGCAGCGCTCCACCCGCTACCCGGCGGGTGTCACGCTCCGCTTCGCCCGCGTCCTGCGCTACCGCGAGGACAAGACGGCCGCCGAGGCGGACACCGTCGACGCGGTGCTGGCGCTGCGGCGCTGAGCGGCGGGGCTCACACCGTCCTCCCCGGTTCGCACGGGGTCGTCACCGAGGCGAGCCGGCCGAGCAGTTCGTCGAGGGCCGCGTCCACCCGCTGCCATTGCGCGCGGCTCAGCCGGGGCGGCGGGATCCGCCCGCCGTCCGAGCCGAACGCGTCGCGGGGGTGCTGCGCGTGGTCCGGCTCCCGGTCGCCCTCCCGCGTGCCGCCGGGATGCGCGCGGGCGGTGCCGAGGTCGCCGCCGCTGCCGAAGCCGGTCGGTCCGGTCAGCTCGAACTGCACGGTGCTCTCCAGGATCTCGTGTGCCCGCGGCCCCGGTCGGGCGGGGTCCGTGCGGGCCTGCGACCAGTCGTCGCCGTCCCCTCACCGCGGCGGCCGGGGCCTCCCCCGGCGTCGTACGGTGCGTGACCACCCCATGCTAGGCAGGGCTTCGGGGCCCGGACCTTTCCCAGAGGAATCGATGACCAAGAGTTCCGCCCCGGTTAACCCGCGCCGCGGGACGGACGGCCCGGGCGCGGGGGCATCGGGGAGCGCTGCTTCCGGAAGCCGGCATCACAGCTCACCCTGCCCTTGCTCGGGCAGTTGCGCCGCGAACGCGGCGTAGGCCGCCTCGTCGAAGAGCACGAAGCGGACCTCCTCGACCCCCGTCTGCGTGTCCTGGACGGTGCCGACGGCGATGCGCGCGGCGTCCTCGACGGGCCAGCGGTAGACGCCGGTGGAGATCGCGGGGAAGGCGACCGTCCTGGCGCCGACCTCGTCGGCGACGCGCAGCGCCTCCCGGTGGCAGGAGGCGAGCAGTTCCGAGCGGTCCTCGCCGGCGCTGTGCACCGGGCCGACGGTGTGGATCACCCAGCGGGCGGGGAGGCGGCCGGCCGTGGTGGCGACGGCCTGCCCGGTCGGCAGGCCGCGCCCGTACCGCGAGGCGCGCAGCGCACGGCACTCCTCGAGGATCTCCGGGCCGCCGCGGCGGTGGATGGCGCCGTCGACGCCGCCGCCCCCGAGCAGCGAGGAGTTGGCCGCGTTGACGACGGCGTCGACGGACTGCTGAGTGATGTCGCCCCGGACGAGGGTGATACGTGGCATACCGGTGATCCTGCCACCGCCGGTACCCGGCCGCCCGGCCTTTCCCGCCGGGTCACCAGTCGCAGGGCACCCGCAGGTCGAGCAGCGAGTCGCAGAACTCGGCGGGGCGCCGCGGCCAGCCCTCGCGGTGCCAGTGCGCGATGCGCCAGCCCAGCCGTTTGGGCCACAGCGGCAGGTGCCGCAGGTCCTCGACGGGGACCCAGACGGGAGCGGCCGTCTCCTCGAGGTCCAGCGAGGAGCGGGGGCCGATCTCGCCGTGCGCCTCGACCAGGAAGTAGTGCCCGGGGTGCGAGCCACGGTGCACCCGGTTCACCCGTGCGATCTCCTGCCCGACGGTGCCGCCGAGCCCGGTCTCCTCCGCGAGTTCGCGCAGGACGGCCGTCTCGGGGGTCTCCCCCGGCTCGACCCCGCCGCCGGGGATCTCGTAGAAGTCCCCGCGCCGGTGGCGGTAACGGATCAGCAGCATGTGCCCGTCGCGGATGATCACCGCGCCGGCCCGGGTCCGCTTGGGCGGCCGGCCGAGCGGGTCCTCCAGCACGAGGCGGCCCCGCCACCAGGGCGGTCCGTCCCAGGAGCGGAGTATGGCCTCCCACGCCGTCCAGGGCGCGAGCGGCAGGTGCAGGGCCTCGGAGCGGCTGAGCAGCCGGGCGGGCGCGGGACCGGGCGGCGGTACGGCGGCCCGGTAGTACAGATGGGTGCCGCCGGCCGCGCGCACCTCCAGGCAGGGCCGGGGGTCGGTGCGGACGTCGGCCCCGAGGACGTCGCGGGCGGCCGCACGGGCGGTCCCGGCGGGATCGCCGCGCGGCGGGACGGGGGCCTGCGGCAGGTTCGAGTCGCTGTTCACGGCGAGGCGTCGGTCGTGGAAGAGGATCACTCCCGCATGCAGTGAGGACATCCCGCCGACGCTAGCAGCGCCCGCCGTGCGGGCTCCGCGATTATTCCGGACCGCCGTACTGCGGTCCGCGGGGAGGCGTCGCCGCGGCCGTCTGGTGGTCGGCCCCCTCGCGTCGCACCCTGGAGGGGAGGAGGCGAGCTGACATGACACGTCCGGTCGGTATTGACCTCGGTACCACCAACTCGGTGGTCTGCGCGCTGGAGGGCGGTGAGCCCACCGTCATCACCAACACGGAGGGTGCGCGGACCACGCCTTCGGTGGTGGCCTTCAGCAAGGGCGGCGAGGTCCTCGTCGGTGAGATCGCCAAGCGCCAGGCCGTGACCAACGTGGAGCGGACCGCCCGCTCGGTCAAACGGCACATGGGCGACCCCGACTGGCGGTTCCCCGAGTCCGGCACCATCGACGGCAAGCGCTACACGGCCCAGGAGATCTCGGCCCGGGTGCTGCAGAAACTGAAGCGGGACGCGGAGGCGTACCTGGGCGAGGACGTCACGGACGCGGTGATCACGGTGCCCGCGTACTTCGACGACGTCCAGCGCACCGCGACCAAGGAGGCCGGGGAGATCGCCGGCCTGCGGGTGCTGCGGATCATCAACGAGCCCACGGCCGCCGCGCTGGCGTACGGCCTGGACAAGGAGAACGACCAGACGATCCTCGTCTTCGACCTGGGCGGCGGCACCTTCGACGTGTCCCTGCTGGACATCGGCGAGGGCGTGGTGGAGGTCAAGGCCACCAACGGCGACACGGAACTGGGCGGCGACGACTGGGACCAGCGGGTCGTCGACCACCTCGTGGAGCGCTTCAAGAACGCGTACGGGCTGGACCTGGCCAAGGACAAGATGGCGCTGCAGCGGCTGCGCGAGGCGGCCGAGCGGGCGAAGATCGAGCTGTCCTCGTCCACCGAGACGACGATCAACCTGCCCTACATCACGGCGTCCGCCGAGGGCCCGCTGCACCTGGACGAGAAGCTCACCCGCGCGCAGTTCGAGCAGCTGACCGCGGATCTGCTGGAGCGCTGCAAGGGCCCCTTCCACCAGGCGGTGAAGGACGCGCGGATCAACGTCGCCGACGTCGACCACGTCATCCTGGTGGGCGGTTCGACCCGTATGCCGGCGGTGACGGAGCTGGTGAAGTCGCTGACCGGCAAGGAGCCGCACAAGGGCGTCAACCCGGACGAGGTCGTGGCGATCGGCGCCAGCCTCCAGGCGGGTGTGCTCAAGGGCGAGGTCAAGGACGTCCTGCTGCTGGACGTCACCCCGCTGTCCCTGGGGATCGAGACCAAGGGCGGCATCATGACCAAGCTGATCGAGCGCAACACGACCATCCCCACGAGGCGTTCGGAGATCTTCACCACCGCGGAGGACAACCAGCCGTCGGTGCAGATCCAGGTCTTCCAGGGCGAGCGCGAGATCGCGGCGTACAACAAGAAGCTCGGGGTGTTCGAGCTGACCGGGCTGCCCCCGGCGCCGCGCGGCATCCCGCAGATCGAGGTCTCCTTCGACATCGACGCCAACGGCATCATGCACGTCGCGGCGAAGGACCTCGGCACCGGCAAGGAACAGAAGATGACCGTGACCGGCGGCTCCGGGCTGGCGAAGAGCGACATCGACCGCATGATGCGCGAGGCCGAGCAGTACGCGGAGGAGGACCACCGGCGCCGCGAGGAGGCCGAGACCCGCAACAACGCGGAGAGCCTGGTCTACTCCACCGAGAAGCTGCTGCGGGACAACCCCGACAAGGTCCCCGGCGACCTGAAGTCGGAGGTCGAGTCGGCGGTGGCGGAGCTGAAGGAGCAGCTCAAGGGCGAGGACGCCGCCGGCATCCGCCAGGCGACGGAGCGGCTGACCGCTTCGGCCCAGAGGATCGGGACGGCGATGTACGCCCAGGCGCAGGCGGAACGGTCCGCGGCGGGCGAGGGCGGGGCGCCGCACACGGCGCCGCCGGAGGCCGACGAGGACGTGGTGGACGCCGAGATCGTCGACGACGACAAGCGGGAGGGGGGCACGGCGTGAACCGCGCCGGTCCGCCTCCGGGCGGCGGGCTGCGGGCGCGGCTCGTCGAGCGCACGGCGGACCTGCAGCGGCTCAAGGCCGAGTACGACAACTACCGCAAGCGCGTGCACCGGGACCGGCTGGCGGTGCGGGAGGCGGCCGTCGCGAACGTGCTGCACGGACTGCTGCCGGTGCTGGACGCCGTCGACAGCGCGCGGGAGCAGGGCGAGGTGACCGGTGGCTTCCGGGCCGTGGTCGAGGTGCTGGAGGCGCGGCTGGCGGAGCTGGGCCTGCGGTCCTTCGGCGAGCCGGGCGAGCCCTTCGACCCGGCGCGCCACGAGGCGGTCGGCACGTCGTGCGGCTCCGGCGCGGACCGCCTCGTCTGCGGCGCGGTCGTGCGGTCCGGCTACCGGGTCGGCGCGCACCTGCTGCGCCCCGCGGAGGTGGTGGTCGGCGGACCTGCGGGGCCACCGGCCGGGGTGCACCCTGGAGGCATGGAGACAACCCACAAGGTAGACGTGGCCCCGCTCGGGTCCGACCACCGCTACCGCAGGGTGCACATCCGCGGTGCGGGGTGGGAGCAGCTGGAGCGGGAGGAATTCGAGCTGCGGGTGCGCCGGGCCTTCCCGGGCATCGACGTGTCGGACCCGGATCAGGTCCACTGGGCCGACCACCCCGGTGAGTGGCCGCGGTGGCAGCCGGGCGAGGCCTGAGCCCGGCGGACCGGCGGGTTCAGCGGGCGCCGGCGTCCAGCAGCGCGGCGATCCGCTCGACGGCGAAGGCGTAGCCCTGGACGCCGCAGCCCGCGATCACGGCGTCGGCCCGCGCCGAGACGTAGCTGTGGTGCCGGAAGGCCTCGCGCCGGTGGATGTTGGAGATGTGCACCTCGATCACGGGCAGGCCGTCGCAGGCGTTGAGCGCGTCCAGGATCGCCACCGAGGTGTGCGAGTAGGCGCCGGGGTTGATCACGATGCCCGCGTGGTGTTCGCGGGCCTCGTGGATCCAGTCGATCAGCTGTCCCTCGTGGTTGCTCTGCCAGCAGTCGGCGGTTCCGCCGTGCCGTGCCGCCGTCGCGGCGCACAGTGCCGCGACGTCGGCGAGGGTCTCGGAACCGTAGATCTCCGGCTGCCGCTGACCGAGCAGGTTCAGGTTGGGACCGTTGAGGACCATGATCGGCGCGCTCGCGAGGGTACGGGTCATGGCCCCATGGTCTACCACGCGATCACCCGAAGGTGACGGCGGCGTCCATCTCCCAGACCAGTACCTCGGCGCCCTCGGCGCCGGCGGTGACCCGCTGCCCCTCGGCCCCGGTGACGCGTACGGCGTCGCCCTTGGCGAGCAGTCCGGCGCCTTCGAGGGCGACCTCGCCCTTGGCGACGTACAGGTGCGCGAAGGGGGCGGTGGGCAGGGCGAGGGTCTGCTGCGGGCTCATGCGGGCGGCCTGCAGCGCGGCGTGCTTCTGCGCGATGGAGATGGCGCGCTCGTCGCGGTCGCGGTCCATGCCGGAGGCGACGGTGACCCAGCCGCCGCGGGCGAGTTCCTCGTTGATGTCGAGCTGCTCGTAGCCCGGCTTGATGCCCTGCTCGTCGGGGAAGACCCACATCTGCACGAAGTGCACGGGCTCCTTGTGCTCGGGCGCGCCGGTCAGCTTCCAGCTGTCGTTCTTCTCGCTGTGCAGGATCCCGGTGCCGGCGCTCATCCGCTGGGCGAGGCCCGGGTAGATGACGCCGTTGTGGCCCTCGGAGTCCTGGTGGACCAGGCCGCCGTCGAGCACCCAGGTGACGATCTCCATGTCCCGGTGCGGGTGGGTGTCGAAGCCGGTGCCGGGGGCGACGACGTCGTCGTTGGACACCAGCAGCAGCCCGAAGTGGGTGTTCTTCGGGTCGTAGTGGTGGCTGAAGGAGAAGCAGTGGTGGGAGTCGAGCCAGCCGGCGCGGGTGTGGAACCGCTGGCCGGCGCGGCGGACATCCAGCTGGGTGGCCATCGGGGATCTCCTTCTGCGGGGTGTGCTGCCTGTCAGCCAACCTAACATGTTGAATCTCGAACTATATTCCTTGTATGCCGTAGCTCCGCAGCTTGCGGTAGACCGTGGCCCGCGCGATGCCCAGCGCCTTCGCCGCCCGCGCCTTGTTGCCCCCGTGGGTGCGCAGCGCCTCCAGGATCGCGTCCCGCTCGGCCCGCTCCAGGCTGCCCAGACGGCGACCGCCGGCCCCGCCGCGCACGGCGTCCGGCAGTTCCTCCGGGCGCACCGGGCCGCTGAGCCGGCGCTCCTCGGCGAGCGTCCTGACGACCGTCGCCAGCTCGGCGACGTTGCCCGGCCAGGTGTGCCGCTCCAGCGTGCGCCGGGCCTCGACGGTCCAGGTCAGCGGCGGATGACCGGGGGCAGGGCGCGGGCTGAGGGCGGCGAGCAGCACCGGGAGGTCCTCGGGGCGGTCGCGCAGCGGCGGCAGGGACAGCGAGCGCACCGCCAGCCGGCCCATCAGGCGGTCCAGGCACGGGTCCGTACGGTCGCCCGGAGTATGGGTGGCGGTCAGCCGCAGGGCGGGACGCTGCTCGAGCAGCGCCACCAGCGCGGCCGCGGCACCGCCGTCCAGCGCCTCGACGTGGCGGACGAGCACCCGTCCCGGCGCGGGGCGCACGGCCATCCGCCGCACCCAGTCACGGGCCGCCGCACCGGTCACCTGCGCCGCGTCCAGCTCCAGGTCGCCGGCCCGGACGGCGCGGGCCAGCGTCGCCTTGCCGGTGCCGGGCTCCCCTGACACCAGCAGCGGACCCTGCTCGCCACCCAGCCGTACCGCCCGGGCCACCGCGGCGCGCCAGGACAGCGACACGCCCACCAGCCCCGGCAGCGCCGCCTCGGGCACGGCCGGCGGAGCGCCGGCCCCGTCCGCCGAGACGGACAGCACGGCGACGGCGCCGATGACCTCGCCGGAGTCCAGCACGGGGTTGAGCCGGGCGCGCCAGCCGCCGTCCGGCAGAGGCAGCTCGTACGCCTCGGTCCGCCCGTCGCGCACCATGCCGCCGGCCCGGCGCTCCAGCAGCGCCAGCGCCTCGTCGGACAGCCGCCGCGCGGCCTCGGCGCTCACGATCCGGGTCCTGCCGTCGGCGGCGACGACCGCCCGGCCGTTCGGCCGCTCGCGCAGGTAGGCGCCGAGCAGCAGTTCTTCGGGGGATGTATCGGATTGAGACACGCCGGCGGTCTCCCTCTGATCCACGATCGGTTCGTTGCCATTTCAATTATCCGTCAAGGAGCCGCGTTGATGGAGACCGTAGAGACCGATGTGCTCATCGTGGGCAGTGGGCCTGCAGGGGCGAGCGCCGCACTCGCGCTGAGCACGTACGGGGTGCCGAACATCGTGGTCACGCGCCACGCCAGGCTGGCCGACACCCCACGGGCCCACATCACCAACCAGCGCACCATGGAGGTGCTGCGCGACCTCGGCGTCGAGCAGGAGGTCGTCGCCCGGGCCACTCCCCAGCACCTGATGGGGAACACCGTCTTCTGCACCAGTCTCGCGGGCGAGGAGCTGGGGCGCCTGCGCTCCTGGGGCAACGACCCGCTGGTGCAGGCCGCGCACGACCTCGCGAGTCCCAGCCGCATGTGCGACATGCCGCAGAACTGGATGGAGCCGGTGCTCGTCGATGCGGCCGTGGCGCGCGGCACCCGGCTGCGCTACAGCACCGTCTACAAGTCCTTCGAGCAGGACACCGACGGCGTGACCGTCGTGGTGGAGGACCGGCTGCGCGGCGACGAGTACGCGATCCGCGCCAAGTACCTGATCGGCGCCGACGGCGGACGCAGCAAGGTCGCCGAGGACGCCGGGCTGCCCATGGGCGGCAAGATGGGCGTGGCGGGCAGCGTCAACATCGTCTTCGAGGCCGACCTGTCCCGGTACGTCGCGCACCGCCCCAGCACCCTGTACTGGGTGCTCACCCCCGGTGCGACCGTGGGCGGCATCGGCGCGGGCCTGGTGCGCTGCGTGCGGCCGTGGAACGAGTGGCTCATTGTGTGGGGCTACGACGTCGAGGGCGCGCCCCCGGACCTCACCGAGGAGTACGCCCTGTCGGTGGTCCGGCAGCTCATCGGCGACGACGACATCCCGGTGACCATCCGCTCCTCCTCGGCGTGGACGGTCAACGAGATGTACGCCGAGAGCTACTCGAACGGCCGGGTGTTCTGCGCCGGCGACGCCACCCACCGGCACCCGCCGTCCAACGGGCTGGGCTCCAACACCTCCATCCAGGACGCCTACAACCTGGCCTGGAAGCTGAAGCTGGTCCTGGACGGCGCGGCCGCGCCCTCGCTGCTGGACACCTACACCGACGAGCGGGCGCCGGTCGGCAGGCAGATCGTCACCCGCGCCAACAAGTCGATCGGCGAGACCGCCCCGGTCTTCGACGCCCTGGACCTGCTCACCCCGCAGAGCCCCGAGCAGCTGCTCGCCAACATGGAGTCCCGCAAGGAGGCGACCCCGGCCGGCGAGAAGCGGCGCGCCCGGCTGCGCGAGGCGATCGACTTCAAGCGGTACGAGTTCAACGCGCACGGCGTGGAGCTCAACCAGCGCTATGCCTCGGCGGCGGTGGTCCCGGACGGTACCGCCGACCCGGGCTTCGACCGCGACCCCGAGCTGTACCACCAGCCGAGCAGCCGCCCCGGCGCCAAGCTGCCGCACGCCTGGCTGACGGCCGGCACCCGCACGCTGTCGACCCTCGACCTCGGCGGCGGGGGCCGGTTCACGCTGCTGACCGGCATCGGCGGCGAGGCGTGGGTGGCGGCGGCCCGTGCGGCCGGCGCCGAGCTGGGCCTGGACATCGCGACCGCGGTGGTCGGCCCCGGGCGCGAGTACGAGGACCCGTACGGCGACTGGGCGCGGCTGCGCGGCATCGGCGACACGGGCGCACTGCTCGTGCGGCCGGACCTCTACATCGCCTTCCGGCGCGCCGACGGGGCCGCCGACGACGCCGAGGCGCGGGCCGTGCTCGGCACCGCGCTGCGGCGCATCCTGGGACGGGACTGACGAGGAGAGACCATGGACTTCAACGAACTGAGCGCCACCCCCGCCGTGGTGGAGAGCTTCGCCCGCACCCCCGACCCGCGGCTGCGGGAGATCCTCGGCAGTCTGACCCGGCACCTCCACGACTTCGTCCGGGACATCGAGCCCACGATGGAGGAGTGGGAGGCGGCGATCGGTTTCCTCACCCGCACCGGCCACGCCTCCACCGACACGCGGCAGGAGTTCATCCTGCTGTCCGACGTGCTCGGCGTCTCGATGCTGGTCGAGACGATCAACCAGCGGAAGTCGGCCGGCGAGGGGGCCACCGACTCCACCGTGCTGGGCCCGTTCCACATGGTCGACTCCCCGGAGCGGGAGTTCGGCGACGCCATCGACCTGATCGGCTCGGGCGAGCCCTGCGTGGTCACCGGTCGCGTGGTCTCCGTGGACGGCACGCCCCTGCCCGGCGCGATGGTCGACGTGTGGCAGGCCGACGACCAGGGCTTCTACGACGTCCAGCAGCCGGGCGAGCAGCCCCAGGGCAACGGGCGCGGGCTCTTCGAGACCGACGGGGAGGGCCGCTTCCGGTTCCGCACCGTCGTCCCCGCGCACTACCCGATCCCGACCGACGGCCCGGTCGGCGGACTGCTGAACGCCACGGACCGCCATCCGTACCGGCCCGCGCACATCCACTTCATCGCGGCCGCCGAGGGCCACCAGCCGGTCACCACGCACGTCTTCGTGCAGGACAGCCCCTATCTGGAGTCGGACGCGGTCTTCGCGGTGAAGAAGAGCCTGGTCCAGGAGTTCACCGAGGTGGACGACCCGGCGCGGGCCGCCGGGTACGGCGTGGCCAACCCCTTCCGGCTGGCGAACTTCGACATCGTGCTGCAGCGGTCATGAGCCTGGAATTCGTCCACGAGGCGCTGCCGATGCGGGTCGTGTTCCGCGCCGGGGCCGCCACCACGGCCGTGGCCGGGGAGACCGAACGCCTCGGTCTGCGCCGCGTGCTGGTCCTCTCCGGCCGGCACGGCGAGGACACCGCGCGCTCGGTCGCCGCCTCGCTCGGTGCCGTCTGCGCGGGCGTCCACCCGGGCGCGGTGATGCACGTGCCGGTGAAGGTGGCCGACGAGGCCGTCTCCGTGGCCCAAGGCCTGGACGCCGACGGGCTGGTCGCGGTCGGCGGCGGCTCGGCCGTCGGCCTCGGCAAGGCGGTCGCGCTGCGCACCGGGCTGCCGCTGCTGGCCGTGCCGACGACCTACTCCGGCTCCGAGATGACCCCGATGTGGGGCCTGACGGAGGACGGCGTCAAGCGCACCGGCCGCGACCGCCGCGTCCTGCCGCGCAGCGTCGTCTACGACCCCGAGCTCACCCTGTCGATGCCGCCGGCGCTCTCCGGTACCAGCGGCGTCAACGCCCTCGCCCACGCGGTCGAGGCGCTGTACGCCCCCGACGCGACCCCCGTCGTGTCGCTGATGGCCGAGGAGGGGGTGCGCGCCCTGGCGGAGGCGCTGCCCCGTGTCGTCGCCGATCCGGGCGGCCTCGACGCGCGCGGCCGGGCCCTGTACGGGGCCTGGCTGTGCGGGGCGTGCCTCGGGGCCACCACGATGGGCCTGCACCACAAGCTGGCCCATGTGCTCGGCGGCGCCTTCGACCTGCCGCACTCCGCGACCCACACGGTGCTGCTGCCGTATGTGCTCGCCTTCAACGCCCCGGCCGCACCGGAGGCGACGGCCGCGCTGCGCCGGGCGCTGGCCACCGAGGACCCGGCGCGCGCACTGTGGGAGCTGGGCGGACGGCTCGGCGCGCCGCGCTCCCTGGCCGAGGTCGGTCTGCCGGCCGACGGCATCGGCCGCGTCGTGGAACTGGTCGGCGCGGCCTCGTACGCCAACCCGCGCCCGGCGGACGCGGACGAGCTGCGTGCGCTGCTGACGAAGGCGTACGAGGGCGCCCCGCCGGCGGGCTGAGCCCCCGGTCCGGGTGTGCGGCCGCGGCCGCACACCGGCCGGGCCGTTCCGGGACGCCGTTCCGGGAGGGGCTCGCGCGCCCGGCCCGTGGCCGGGCCCCGTCGGTGCCGGTGCCGGTGCCGACGGGAACGCCGGGGAACGTCCGGGAACGGGCCGCCGGTCATCCGGCCCGAATTTCCCGTATACGCTCAAACACCTTTGCGCTTTTCGCTCATCCGGCCGAGCGCATTCCCCGGCGGGCCCCCGGCATTTCCCGGCGGGGCCCGCTTTCCGCGGGCGGACGGGAGTCCCTCAGCCCTGGCTCCGCGTCTCCCCGTCCGCCGCCGCGGGCGGGCCGCCGCCGTAGTCCAGCCGTTCCGCCGTCCTCACCAGCCGGTCCAGTGCGGCACCGTCCCGCGGCCCGCCGTGCAGGGCACGGCGGGCCCGCGCCGCAACGCCGTACAGGCGTACGGAAAACAGGCGTTTCGCGTTCCAAAACGCCATCCCCCGCCACCCCTTCCGCCGGTTAGAAATATCTACCAAGGTTGAGCGTATGAGAAATGCGGCACCGAAACAGGCAATGGAGTGGCTGGCCGCCGCCGCGGCGGATCCGCGGGCGTGCAAGCGGGAATGGGAACACGGCGAGAGCGGGACCGTCCTGCTGCCCGCCGGGCGTTTCTGGGACGTGCTCGTCGTGCCCGAGGACCTCGGTCTGCTGGCCCTCGACGCCCTGCTGCGCCTCCCCCGCACGGAGCCCGGGCCCACCCTCGCCGACACGGCCTCCCGCCGGGTCGGCTTCTTTCTCCCACCGGACCCCGTCAGCAGATGGGTGGGCACCGGGATCCGCTACGCCGGCCGGGGCGCCTGGATCGCCGTACCGCCCCCGTACCGGGCCGCGGGGGCCCTGCGGTGGCTGGTACCCCCCGACGGGACGGGCACCCTCCACACGCCTACCTCGGTGGAACTGGCCCTGTTCCAGGCGGCAGTTGCGGCAGACTGCCGCCGCTGAACCCCGCGGCGCGCGGTACGTCGGCCGCCGCGGACCCGGGGACGGCGCGCCCGCGGGCCCGCCAGTCGGCCAGGAGTTCCGTGTAGATCGGTGGGTCCATCCAGTAGGCGCCGGTGAGTTCGGCGAAGGTCCGGTGGTGCTCCGGGTGGTCCTGGAGAAGGCATCCACGGGTCGTGGGTGTGCTGCTGTCCATGTCCCCTTGCAACGCGGCTCGTGCGCCGGTGGTACGTCCGGGGCAGGCGGCGCCACCGGAACGAGTGAGCGCGCCCCCCTCGTTAGGGGCCTTACGCTCAGCGTCTCACCCTTTCGTCGTCTCGTCGTCTCATCGGGACACGGCGGCAGAGGGCCCCGGCAGCCCGAGCGCACGGGCGAGCAGCGGCCACGCCGCGGCGAACTCCCGTCGCCAGTACGTCCATTCGTGCCGGCCGCCCTCGTAGTAGTGCGTCGTCACCGGGATGCCCCGCAACTCCAGTGCGGTGGCGAAGACATGCGTGGCCGGCCACAGGGTGCTCTCCAGCACCTCCGGCAGCAGTTCGGTGCCGCCCGCGACCGGGGCGGCACCGCTTCCGCAGGACACGTACAGCGCCGTGCCGCGCAACCCTCCCGCGCGCGCCGTGGGGTTGAAGGCCCGCCAGGTGTCCCACCGGTCGACGGGATCGCCCCACAGCGACCCGGGGCACAGGCTCTCCCGGAGCAGGAGGGCGTCGAGGGCGGCGGGCACCCCCGCGAAGGCGGTGTCCAGGACGCCGCTGAAGGAGGCTGCGGCGCGGAAGGCACCCGGGTGGCGGGCGGCGTGGGCCATCGCGCCGTGGCCGCCGGTCGAGACGCCGGCCACCGCCCGTACGCCGGAGGCCCGGTGGTCGCGGCGCAGCAGCACGTCGAGTTCGCGCAGTTGGAAGGTCTCGTAGTCGGAGCCGTCGAGCCAGCGGCTGGACAGCCCCGCGGGGCCGCAGTCCGGCATGGCGAGGATGAGTCCGGCGCCCTCGGTGAGCTCCTCGACGGCCGCCTGCCGGCTCCAGGCGGTGTGGTCCTCGTGGGGTCCGTGCAGCAGGTACAGCACCGGCCAGGTGCGCCCGGCCGCGCGCGTGAAGTCCGCGGGCAGGACGATCCGGACCGCCGCCGGGCGGCCGAGCGCGGCCGAGGCCACCGTCAGGTCCCAGGTGCGTGCGTCGACTCGGGTCGCGGCGGCCACCTCGGCTGCGGTCCGGTCGCCCGGACGCGCGGTACTGGGGGTCATGGGGTGGCTCCTCACGGGACAGGTGCGGGACAGGGGGCGCGCACGGACCGGCCGCACCCCCTACCCGGGGTAACGGACGCGGACCGCAAGCGGTTCAACGGCAGCCGCGGTTCCTCGCGACGCACCAGGGCCCCACGCCGCGAGGGGGAGAGGTCCGCCGGCCGACCGGTAGCTTCGGTGCCGGGTCCCGGCACGGGGCCCCGACGGACGAGGGGGCACACCCGCATGACCTGGTTGCTGTACGGAGCGACGGGCTACACCGGCCGTCTGGTCGCGCGGGAGGCCGTGGCCCGCGGGGAACGCCCGGTGCTCGCGGGCCGGTCGGCCGCCGCGCTGGCCCCGCTCGCGGCCGGACTGGGCCTGGAGCACCGGGTGGTCGGCCTCGGCGACCCCGCGGCGCTGCGCGCGGCGCTCGCGGACGTGGACGCCGTGGCGCACTGCGCCGGGCCCTTCTCGGCGACGGCGCTGCCGATGGCCGAGGCGTGCCTGGACACCGGTACGCACTACCTCGACATCACCGGTGAGATCGACGTGCTCGAGGCACTGCACGCGATGAACGGCCGGGCCCGCGCGGCGGGCGTGGTCCTACTGCCCGGGGCGGGGTTCGACGTCGTCCCCACCGACTGCCTGGCAGCCACCGTCGCCGCCGCGCTGCCCGCCGCCACCCGCCTCGACATCGCGTTCGTGGCCGGCGGGGGCGCGAGTCCCGGCACGGCGCGCTCCGCGCTCGAGGCACTCGACAGGGGCGCCGGCGGCCGCGCCCGCGTCGACGGGGTGATCCGCGACGTCCCGCTCGGGCACCCCCGGATCACGGCGTCCTTCCGCTCCGGGCCGCGCCGCGTCGCCGGCATCGCCTGGGGCGACGTCAGCACGGCCTACCACTCGACCGGCATCCCGAACGTCTCGACGTACACCTGGCTGCCGGGCGCGCCGCTGGTGGCGCGCGTGCTGGGGGTCGGCCCGGTACGGCGGCTGGCCCGCGCGGGGGTCGACCGCTTCCTGACCGGCCCCGGCGAACGGGCGCTGAAGCGCGGCCGTTCACAGGTCTGGGCCCGCGCCCGCGACCCCCGCGGCAGCGAGGCCCAGGCGGCACTGTCGGCGCCCAACGGCTATGCGCTGACGGTCGATTCGGTGCTGCGCATCGTGACCCGGCTGCCGCGCCTGCCGCACGGCACGCAAACGCCCTCCTCGGCCCTCGGCGCGGACTTCGTCCTCGAACTGGACGGAGTACGCCGCGACGGACCCCACGTCAGCTGACCTCCGGCCGCGAAGGGCGCCCCGCCGGCGGGCGCGGCCACGGCGCGGTACGAGCGTTGGGGCCGACCCCCAACGACCGTGTGGTGAACCCCGGTTCGGAGCCGCACCCGGTGACCCCGCCGCCGAGACGCTCGGACCCCGTGGCCCAAGCGGCGCTCCCGGCTACGACGGACGCCCCGCCGGCGGGCGCTCGCCCGCGGCGGTGGCGGCCGCCGCCCAGCCTTCCAGGCTCGTGACGAAGAGCGCCGCGCAGTCCGGCCAGTGCAGCGCGCTCCGGGCGGTGGCATGGCCGCGGGCGCCCATCGCGCGGCGCAGTTCCGGGTCGTCGCGCAGGCGGCGGACGGCGTCGGCGGCCGCCGCGGGGGCCCGGAACGGGACGAGGAGGCCGCAGTCGTGCCCGCGGACCAGCTCCGCGGCGAGGGGGTTGGGGGTGCTCACGACGGGGATCCCGTAGGCCATGTACTCGACGACCTTCGTGGGCCGCGAGTGGCGGTAGTTCGCCTCGTCGCGCAGCAGGGACACCCCGGCGAGGGCGCCGCGCAGCCGGTCCAGGGCCGCGTCGTTGGGCAGGAAGCCGTGCCAGCGCAGCACGCCGTCGCGGTCGGCCGCCGCCAGCAGTGCGCGGACGTCGCCGTCGGCGGCGCCGATGAGCTCCACGCGGACGTCCGGGGCCAGCAGCCTTGCCATGGCGACCAGTTCCTCCGCGCCGCGGGCCCGGGATATCTGCCCGAGGTAGACCACCCGCTCGCCGCCCGGCGCCGGCGGGGGGGCCTCGGGGACGGTGACCAGGTTGGGCACCACGGGGTGCGTACGGCGGAACCGGCCCTGGTAGGCGTACTCGGCGAGCAGCAGGTGCAGATGCCGCTCGGCGGCGAGTTCCGCCGCCCGCACGACCAGGCGCAGCGGCGGGCGCAGCGGCCGCGGCACCCAGCCCTTCATCGCGAGGGCGGCGGCGGTGTCCTCGTGGACGTCCCACACCACGGCGGGCCGCCGGGCACCCGTGCGGTGCCAGTGCCGCAGGGTGCGCGGCAGGGTGAGCAGGAGTTCGGGGTCGTGGAGCACGACGGCGTCGACGGCGGGCCCGCGCCGCGCCAGCAGGCGCCGGGCCTCGCGGACGGCCGCGCGCCGGTCGCGTCCGGTGGCCCGGGGCAGGTCGACGCCCTCGACCCCGGGGCGGGGCGGGGTCGCCCGTGCGGTGAAGGGCGCGGCGTAGGTGACGGTGTGCCCGTGGGCGATGAGGGCGGCTATCTGCCGGTGCAGGATGCGCGCGTCCTCCGGGTGGTGCACGACGGTGACGACCAGTACGTGCATCACAGCACCTCGACGTCCGGCCGGAAGATCCGCCCGCTCGTGTCGAACAGCAGGCGGGCCCGGTCGGCCACCACCTGCAGGTCGTAGGCGCTGTGGTCCTGCAGGAGGATCGTCAGGTCGTACTCGCGCAGGGCCGCGGCCAGGTCGCCCGCCCTGGTGACGGGCTCGCCGTCGACCTCCCAGACCTCCACGAAGGGGTCGTGGAAGGAGATCCCGGTGCCGAGCCTGCGCAGCAGCCGCGCCACTGGCACGGCGGGGCTCTCGCGCCGGTCGGCGACGTCGGGTTTGTAGGTGACGCCGAGCAGCAGCACCCGCGAGCCGTGCAGCGCCTTCCCGGCCGTGTTGAGCAGGTCCTGCGCCCGGCGCACCACGTACTCCGGCATCCGGTGGTTGATCTCCCGGGCGAGTTCGACGAAGCGGAACTCGTAGCCGAGGGTGCGGACCTTGTACGACAGGTAGTTGGGGTCGATCGGGATGCAGTGGCCGCCGACGCCCGCGCCGGGCCGGAAGGCCTGGAAGCCGAAGGGCTTGGTGGCCGCGCAGTCGATGGCGTTCCAGATGTCCACGCCAAGTTCGCGGCAGAGCACGGCCAGTTCGTTGACGAGGGCGATGTTGACGTGGCGGTAGGTGTTCTCGAGCAGCTTGGCCATCTCGGCCTCGCGGGTGCCCTTGGCCCGGACGACGGTGTCGACGAGCTTGCCGTAGAACGCGACGGCGCGCGCCGCGCACCCGGGGGTGTGCCCGCCGACGATCTTCGGGGTGTCGCGGAGGCTGTGGGTGAGGTTGCCCGGGTCGATGCGCTCGGGTGAGAAGGCGAGGGCGAAGTCCGGCCCGGCGCGCAGTCCAGAGCCCTCCTCGAGGATGGGCCGGACGACCTCGTCGGTGGTGCCGGGGTAGGTCGTCGACTCCAGGACGACCAGGACGCCGGGACGCAGCCGCGCGGCGACCGCCTCGACGGCCCCGGTGACCGCGGTGAGGTCGGGGCCGCCGTCCGCGGACAGCGGGGTGGGGACGCAGATGACGATGGTCTGCGCCTCCCCCAGGCACTCATGGCCGGTGGTGGCGGTGAACCCGGCGGCCAGCATGTGCCGCAGATCGGCGTCGGAGACGTCGTCCACGTGCGAGCGGCCGGAGTTGAGGGCGTCCACCACCACGGGGTCCAGATCGTGTCCGACGACGCTCAGCCCCACCGCCGCGGCTTCCCTGGCGAGAGGCAGACCGACGTACCCGAGACCTACGACTGCGAGTTGCACCGTCATGCCGCACCATCCAGAGCGCTATACGGCCCCCAGACCGCGGTAGGCGTCGCGCGTCCGCCCCGCGATGTGTGCCCACGTACGGTCGCGGGCCACTCGTGCGCGGGCGGCGTCACCCATCATCCGCCGTCGATTCGGACTATAGAGCAATATTTCGAGCGCATCTGCCCAGGCTTGTACGTCTCCTGGCGGAATCAACCTTCCGTTCACCTGGTCTTCGACCAACTCACCCATCGCCGCGACATCACTCGCCGCGACGGTAAGACCGCCGGCCATGGCCTCCACCGGCTTGAGCGGGGTCACGAGCCGGCACACCCGCTCCGCCGTCCGGGGGACCGCGAAGACGTCCAGCACGGCATGGTGGGCCCGCACCTCGGCGTACGGCACACGCCCCGTGAACAGGGCGGCGTCCCGCAGGCCGAGCCCGGCCGCCTGCCGCTCCAGCGCGGCCCGGTGCGGGCCGTCCCCCACGATCAGCAGGCGCAGCGGCACCCCCCGGCGGCGCAGTTCGGCCCCGGCGCTCAGCAGGGTGCCGACGCCCTCGTGGGGCGTGAGCGTGGAGACCGTGCCCACGACCATCTCGCCGGGGTCGATGCCGAGACGGGTGCGCAGGTCACCGGGGTCGGGCAGGGGCTGGAGGAACACCTCGTCCACGGCGTTGGGCACGACCCGCACCCGGTCCTCGGGGACCCCCCGGGAGACGATCTCCTCCTTCATGGCCTCGCCGAGGGTGAGCACCAGGTCCGCGGCCTTCATGCAGTGCGTCTCCAGGGCGCGCCGCTCCCGGTAGGACGCGCTGTCACGGCCCCGGCCGGGCCCCTGGGTCAGCCAGGTCTCCTCCAGGAAGCCGCGCACCTCGTAGACGACCGGCAGGCCGAACGATTCGCGCAGCGCGAGGGCCACTCGGCCATTCGGGTGATCGGTGGCCGCGTGCAGGACCGCGGGGCGGAGCCGTTCGACGAGCCGGGCGGCGAGTTCGGCGTTGCGGGCGAGGGCGGCCTCCGGGGTCCCCGGCATCCGCAGGGGCAGCAGGCGGTGGTAGGGCACCCCGTCCACGACCTGCGCGGGCCGTCCGTCCCAGATCCCCTGGGCGACGGGGAAGCCCAGCCGGGTGACGACCTGCGGGTCCAGGCCCGCCTGCCGCTGGGCGCGTGCGACGGCGTGCGTCCTGACGGTGTAGCCGGCGTTGCGGTACGGCAGGGAGTTGGTGACCAGGTGCAGCACCCGCCCCGGCACCGGCGCACCCGGGACGCCGGCCGGGGCGGGCACGCCGCGCGGGCCGTACCGGGAAGCGCCGCCGCGCCCGCGGTGCGGATCGCGCTCGGGCAGCCGGGCCAGCGCCCGCCGGGCGGGCCGCCGCGCCGGGCCCGGGGCGACCCGCAGGGCCAGGGACGCGGCGCGCACCGGGTCGTCCCGCAGATGACGTACCGCCACAGAGGCGGCGAGAATCAAGGCACGAAGAGTACGACGACGCACATTCCCACCCTAAGCACGTCCAGCCAACGGGAGGCATCGTGCTCGGCTCGGTAGTCCACGTGGTCGGTGCCCGGCCCAACTTCGTCAAGGCCGCCCCGGTCGTCGCCGCGCTGCGCGCGGCCGGGCAGCCGCAGTCGGTGGTGCACACCGGACAGCACTACGACGAGCGCATGTCGCACGTCTTCTTCCGGGAGCTCGGCCTGCCCGAGCCGGACGTGGACCTCGGCGTCGGTTCCGGCAGCCACGCCCGGCAGACCGCCGCCCTGCTGACCGCGCTGGAGGACGAACTGTCGGCCCGCGCGCCCGCCCTGGTCACGGTCTACGGGGACGTCAACTCCACGCTCGCGGCCGCGCTGGTCGCCGCCAAGCTGGGACTGCCCGTGGCGCACGTGGAGGCGGGTCTGCGCAGCTTCGACATGACGATGCCGGAGGAGGTCAACCGCCGGCTGACGGACCAGCTCTCCGACCTGCTCTTCGCCACCAGCCCGGAGGCGGTGGGCCATCTGGCGGACGAGGGTGTGGACACCGCCCGGGTGCACTTCGTCGGCAACCCGATGATCGACACCCTCCTGGCCCATCTGCCGCGCTTCGACCCGGAGGCCGCGCGCACCGCCCACGGTCTGCCCGGCCGCTACGGCGTCGTGACGCTGCACCGGCCCGCCAACGTCGACGACCCGGCCGCCGCGGCGGCCGCCGTGGCGGCGCTGCGCGAGGCGGCGCGGCACCTTGAGCTGGCAGTCCCGCTGCACCCGCGCGGCCGGGCCGCTCTGGAGGCGGCGGGGCTCGGCGACGCGCCCGGCATCCGGATCCTGGAGCCGCTGGGCTATCTGGAGTTCATGGGGCTGCTGCGGGGCGCCGCCGCGGTGGTCACCGACTCGGGCGGGGTGCAGGAGGAGACCACCGTCCTGGGTGTGCCCTGCCTGACGCTGCGTCCGAACACCGAGCGGCCGGTGACGGTCACCCACGGCACGAACCGCCTCGTGACCCCCGACGGGCTGGCCCCCGCCCTGCGCAAGGCCCTGGACGGCGATGCCCCCGCCTGCGAGGGCCCCCCGCTGTGGGACGGCCGCTCGGGGCCCCGCATCGCCCGTGTCATCACCGAGTGGCTGGACCACCATGTCTGAGCCGCGCCCGCGCCACCCGCTCGCGTCCGGGGACGGCCGCCCCGGCGGGCACGAGGACCTCGGCCGCGGCGGCCCCGACGGCCTCGACCGGCCGGGGAACGAGATCTTCGACGCCCTGCGGGTCGCGGAGGTGCTGCGCATCGCCGGCGACGGCGAGAGCGCCAACGACCGGCCGCTCGTGCTCGACGCGAGCTGCGGCGAGGGGCACTTCGCGCGGGCCCTGGCCCGCTGCGGCCACCTCGTCGACGCGATCGACGCCGGCCCCTCGGCGGTGTACCGCTGCCGCGCGCTCGGCGGCGGCCCCCGCTACGCGGTGGCGGAGATGTCGCAGTGGCGCAGCCCGTGGCTGTACGACGTGGTGCTCGCCGTGGACGTGCTGTTCCGCGTCCTCGACGACGCCGCCTGGCGGGCCGCGCTGGTCAACCTCGGCTCCCTCGTCCGGCTGACCGGCCGGCTGGTCGTCACCGACGAGGACGCGCCCGGGCGCGTGGCGCGCGGCGACCGCGTCCTGCACCGCCCGGCGGCCGAGTACCGGGCCGCCGTCGAACCGCTCGGTCTGCGCTACGGCGGCTTCACGCCGTACCGTTTCCGGGAGAGCAGGGTCGGTTTCCACGTCTTCACGAGGACCTCCTGATGCGCCTTCTCGATCTGCTCCACCCGCACCTGGACGGGGTGACCGAGGTCGTCGACGCGACCGGCGGCGGCATCCCGCTCGGACCGTATCTGCACCTTCCCGAGGGCGTGCGGCTGCGCCCCTCCCCGCCCGGTGACGGGGAACCGGTCGGCGACGGTCGGCTGGCTCTGCTCAGCTACGGCCCCGACCCCGGCCGGCACGGCGACGAGGACGCGTACCTGGCGGCGCTGCGGCGCATGCGGCCGGGCGGCAAGGGCCTGATCGTGTTCGGCCACCCCGGCGCCGAACTGCCGTACCACCGGCTGCTCGACTCCCTGGTGGCGCAGCGCTGCCAGGTGCTGCGGGCGGCCGGTCTCGACTACCTGCACCTGTACGGCGGCGCGGTGTTCACCTGCACCGAGTCGCTGCTGCCGCTCCTGGACCCGGCCGGGCGGCCGGTGCCCGGCGGGGACGCCACGGCGCTTCGGCTGGCCGGCGAGTACGTGCTGGCGGAGTTCGTGTCGCGCGCCGAACGGGCCCGGCTGCTGGAGCTGGAGCGGCGGCACGAGGAGGACGGCCGCGTCCTGGAGTCGCTGCGGGACGGCACGGACGGTGAGCGGACGGGGGCCGTCACGCGCGAGCGCGACCGGCTCGCGGCGGAGCTGCGGCGCGCCCGGGAGCGCATCGGGGTGCTGGAGGCCCGGATCACCATGCTGCAGGGCTCGACCTCGCTGAGGGTGGGCCAGGCGCTGGTCTCGGCCGCCCGGTCCCCGTTGCGCGGCTCGAAGCGGCTGCCCGGCGAGCTGTACGGGATGTGGCGCGGCCGCGGCAAGGGCGGCCGTCCGTCGCCGGCCCGGCCCGGCGGGCCGGCCACCGGCGCGGCGGCGCAGGCCGGTGGGGCCGACCCGGCGGCCGACGGGCACCTGCACCTGGCCCACCGGGCGTTCACTGCCGGCCCCCGCGACCGGCTGGTCGTCGCCGGCGTGCTGGACGCCGCGACCGCCGCCGACTTCGGCCATGACGCCGTCGTCAACCGCGCGCTGCCGCACGACGCCCGGCAGGTCGCCGAACGCACCGACCCGGATGTGCTCGTCGTGCAGCTCAGCGCCTGTCTGTCCGGCCCGTGGGCGCACACCGGCACCGGCGCCGCCCCCGACCTGGACCGTCGGCTGGCCGAACTCCTCGCCACCGCCCACGCGCTCGGCCGCACCGCCGTGCTGTGGCGGGACGCGCCCGCCTCCGTCGCACCGGGCCTGGCCCCCTTCCCCTGGGACGCCGTGCTCGACGGGGACACCGGGGTGCAGCCGGCCCGGCTGGACCCGGCGGCGGTGGACCGCGCCGGACTCCGGGAGATCTTCGTCTCCCGGGCCACCCGGGTCCGGCTGTCGGAGCTCGCCAGGATCGCCGGGGCGCCGGACCCGCTGGACGCCCGGCGGGTGGCCGTGCTGTCCGCCCCGCGGGACGACGCCGAGATCTCTCGCCTGGTCGCGCAGGTCATGGCGCAGCGGCACCGCCCCGCCGAGGTGCTGGTGCCGACGCCCGGGCCGGCCTACGCGGAGCTCACCGCGGGCGGGGTCACCGTACGGGCCGCGGCGGACGGGCCGGGCGCGCCCTGGATCGCCGACTGGTCGGACCTCGCGGAGGAACGGTCGGCGGTCCACCTGCTGGACCTGATGTGCGCCCAGGAGTGCTCCGGGGCCGACGCGGTGGCCTTCAGCGCGCACACCGCGGGCTTCGTGCCGCACGTCAACGGCTTCCGCCCGGCGCTGGTGCGCGGGACGCTCTGGCCGTCCCCCGAGGCGGGGCGGCTGTTCACCATCCGCCCGGAGGAGGTCCGATGACGGGCACGCGCACGGTCAGGGCGATGGTCTACGGGGACGTGGACCTCAACCTCATCGACGGTTCCGCGGTGTGGGCCCAGTCGACGGTGCAGGCGCTGGCCCGGGCCGGCTGCGCGACCCGGCTGGTACTCAAGGCACCGGTGCGCACCGGGCGGCTGGTCGATCCGCTGGCGGAGCTGCCGGGGGTGTCCGTCGTACCGTCCGGGCACGTCCTCTCCCCCGTCCAGGCCTCACGGGTGCTGCGCGAACGGGACGAGCAGGAGCCGTGCGACCTGCTGGTGCTGCGCGGACGACGGCTGGTGGCGCAGGTCGTCGCCGACGGCGCCTTCGACGGCCGGATCTGGGCGTACCTCACCGACATCCCGCAGTCCGCGGCGCTCATGACGGAGGAGGCCGTGGACGAGCTGACCCGGATCGCGGAGGCCTCCCGCTATCTGCTGTGCCAGACCGAGGAGTTGCGCTGCTTCATCGAGGCCTGGGTGCCGGCCGCGTGCGGCAGGTGCGTGCTGTACCCGCCGAGCGTGCCCGTTCCGGACTTCGCGGTGCCGGAGCACGACGCGGTGGGCGACCCGGTGCGCCTGGTGTACACGGGGAAGTTCGCGCCGCGCTGGAACACCCTGGAGATGACGGAGCTGCCGGGCGCACTGGCCGCCCGGGGCATCAGGGCCGAACTCCACACCGTCGGCGACAAGATCCACGACGACCCGCGGCACCCCGGCTTCCACGCGGCCATGGAACGCGCGCTGCGCACCGCGCCCGGCGTGGTGCACCACGGCGGCACGCCGCGCCAGGAGGCCATGCGGATCGCCGCGGGCTGCGACCTGGGGCTGGGCTGGCGCCGTCCGGAACTGGACGCGAGCCTGGAACTGTCCACGAAGGTGCTGGAGTTCGGGACGCTCGGACTGCCCGTCGTGCTCAACCGCACTCCCGCGCACGAGGCGCTGCTCGGCGCCGACTACCCGCTGTTCGTCCCCGGCAGGGGCACCCTCGACGACGCGGCGGAGGCGGTCGCCACCGCCGCCGGCTCCCCCGAGGCCTACCGTGCGGCCGCCCTGCGCTGCCGCGAGGCCGCCGGGCGCTTCTCACTGGACCGGGCCGCCGAGCGGCTGCGGGGACTGATCGAACGGGCGCTGCCCCCGGCACCGGCCGGGCTCACCGGACGCGACCGGCCGCTGCGGGTCGTCGTCGCCGGGCACGACCTGAAGTTCTTCACCCGGCTGCTGGACCACCTCCAGGCCCTGCCCGGCGTCGAGGTGCGGGTCGACGCCTGGGAGGCGCTGGCCCGGCACGACGCGGCCACCAGCCGCGACCTCGCCGCCTGGGCCGACGTCGTGGTCGTGGAGTGGTGCGGGCCGGCGGCCGTCTGGTACAGCCGCCACAAGCGGCGCGGCTCGCGCCTGCTGGTGCGCCTGCACCGCTTCGAGCTGTACGCCGGCTACCCCTCGCAGGTGGACATCGACGCCGTCGACCGCGTCGTGTGCGTCAGCCCGCACTACAACCGGCTCACCCGGGAACGCACCGGCTGGCCGCAGGAGAAGCTCGTCACCATCCCCAACTGGGTCGACGACCGGCAGCTGGACCGCCCCAAGGTCCCCGACGCCCGCTACCGCCTCGGCATGATCGGCATCGCGCCCTCGCGCAAGCGGCTCGACCTGGGACTGGACGTGCTCGAGGCCCTGAGGTCCAGGGACCCGCGGTGGCGGCTGTCGGTGAAGTCCAAGATGCCCTGGGACTACTGGTGGATCTGGAACAAGCCGGAGGAGCGGGCGCACTACGACGCCGTGCTGCGCCGGGTGCAGTCCGGCCCGCTGGAGGAAGCCGTGGTCTTCGATGACTTCGGACCCGACGTGGCGAGCTGGCTGCGGCGCATCGGCTTCGTGCTCTCCACCAGCGACGACGAGAGCTTCCACCTCGCCCCCGCCGAGGGCATGGCCTCCGGCGCGGTGCCCGCCCTGCTGCCCTGGCCGGGCGCCGACGCGATCTACGAGCGCCGCTGGATCCACGACTCGCCCGCGGCCATGGCGGACGCCATCGCGGCGCTCGCGGCGGAGGGCTGGGAGGAGGCGGGCGAGCAGGCCCGTGACCGGCTGCGCGAGACCTTCGGGCTGGACGCGGTCCGCGCGGCGTGGACGGAGCTGGTCACCGGCTCGGCGCCGTCGCCGTGACACCCGCGACGGCGGCGGGCACCGCGGCGGCCTTCGCGCGGGCGGTCACGGCGCGGCTGTAGCGCGCCGTGAAGACCACGGGGACGGCGAAGCCGCAGAGCTTGACGGCGACGATCGCGGCGAGCGCGTGCGGGGCGGCGGCGAGCAGGACGGCCAGCAGCCCGGCGCCGGCGGTGAAGGAGGCCGCCCACACCGCGGTGATGATCACGTTGGTGCGGAGGAAGAGCGGGTTGTCCCAGACCGCGGGAGGGGCCGTGGTCCTGGCGATGCCGAGGGTGAAGGGCCTGCGGACGGCGAGCGAGCCCCAGGCCGTGAGGGCGAGCCAGCCGAGGGAGAGCGCCGTGTCGTAGGGCTCGAGCGGTGAGTCCGGGGCGGCGAAGGCCAGCGCCGCGAGCAGGGCGAAGAACACCCCGGAGCCGATTTCGATCACGAACCGGTCCACCGGGTGTCCGGCGCGGCGCTCCCGCACGACCAGCCCGGCCGAGAGCACGAGCCCGGCGAGCGCCCCGAAGCGCCAGTCCGCCTCGGTGGCGACGACGGCGAAAGCGATCCACGGAAGAAAGCCGCGCACGTAGCCCATGGCGAATCCCACTCTCCTCGATATCCCCGGCTTGATATTCCAGTCTTGACATGTCGAAAATAGAACGTCCATTTGCGACATGTCAACACTGGAATGTTAGGATGCGGGCCATGAGCCTTCGCCACGCCGTCCTGGGACTGCTCGCCGATCACCCGGCGAGCGGATACGACCTGCTCAGGACGTTCCAGACGTCTCTCGCCAACGTCTGGCCCGCCACCCAGAGCCAGCTCTACACCGAGCTGAACCGGCTCGCCGAGGCCGGACTGGTGACCGTCGCCGCCGAGGGTCCGCGCGGACGCAAGGAGTACACCGTCACCGAGGCGGGCCGCGCGGAGCTGCTCCACTGGCTCGTCGAGGTCGAGCCTCTGCGCAACCGCCGCAGCGACGCGCTGCTGCGGGTCTTCTTCCTCGACCACGTCGACCCCGGGCAGGCCCGCGCCTACGTGGAGCGGGAGGGGGCGCAGGCAGCGGAGCACCACGAGGCCCTGCTGGAGGTCGAGCGCTCCGTCGACTGGGACGAAGGCGGTGACCTCGCGTTCTACGGCCGGCTGACCCTGGAGTGGGGTCTGCGCTTCACCAGGATGCAGCAGGAGTGGGCCGCCTGGGCGGCGGAGCACATCCGTGATCGCGCACCGCGGGACACCGCCCGCCCGTAACATGGCGCCGGGGTGGGTGACTGGAGGTGCGCATGACCACGGACGAGTCTCCGTACGACGTGCTCGTCGTCGGCGGTTCCGGGGTGGACACCGTGGTGCGGGTGGACAGCCTGCCCGTACCGCTCGTGGACTCCCTGGGGGTGGAGCCGGTCCGGGAGTGGCCAGGCCAGACGGGCGGCAACGTGGCGCTGGGCTGCCGCGCGCTCGGGATGGACGTGAAGTTCCTCGACTTCGTCGGTGAGGACTGGGTCGGCACCATGCTCCGGGAGCGCCTGGCCAAGGGCGACGTCGACTTCGAGCCGCTGATCTCCCCCGCCGGGACCCGGCGGGCCGTGAACCTCGTGGACGCGACGGGCCACCGGATGTCCTTCTACGACGGACGCGACCCCGCGGACCTGCGGATGCCGCGCGAGTTCTACCTGCCGCACCTGCGCAGGGCCCGGCATGTGCACCTGTCGATCTCGCACTTCACCCGCTTCCTCTACGACGACATCGAGGAACTCGGCCTGCCCGTCTCGACCGACCTGCACGACTGGGACGGACTGGCCGAGCACCAGCGGGAGTTCGCCCGCCGCTCCGACCTGGTCTTCCTCAGCGCCGCGGGAGCGGGCGAGCGCATCGCGGACGTGATGCGCGGAATCCTGCGCGACGGCCGCGCCCAGGCCGTGATCGCCACCGCCGGCGCGGGCGGCGCCTATCTGCTCGCCCGCGACGGGGGCAGCACGCCCCGGCACATCCCGGCCGTCACCCCGCCCGGCCCGGTGGTGGACTCCAACGGCGCGGGCGACGCCTTCCTCTGCGGCTTCCTCTACGGGCGCATGCGCGGACTGGACTTCGGGGCCTGCGCCCGCCTCGGCGCGAGCGCGGGCGCGTACACCTGCACGGCGGGCGGCAACCTGGCCCTCATCGACGCCGCGACGCTGGATTCCGCTCAGGTCTCCCGCTCCGGCTCGTAGTCGGCCTCCTCCAGCCCGAAGGTCCAGGCGACACCCTCGCGCGCCGTCCGGGTCCGCGGCGGCACCCGCAGCCAGTAGGTCCGGTGGGTGCCGTCCGGCTCCGGCGTGGAGTTGATCACCTCGACCATCACCAGCGGCTCGTCCCCCTCCAGTTCGATCCGCCACAGCACCCCGGCCGCGTCCCGCTGCACGGGCTCGGCCCCGGACTCCTCCAGGTAGCGCTCGTAGCCGTAGTGCTCCAGCATCACCCGGCGCAGCTCGGCGTTCTCCTCCGCGCGTATACGGCCGGGGGTCAGCCCGGCGAGCCCGTCGAGGAACTCGGCGGGGACCGGCATGCCGCGCCAGGCGTGCAGCGCGAAACCGTCGGCGAAGGCCAGCGCGGGGCCGTCCCCGCGGTCCAGCCGGCCGGCCTCGTCCCGGTGGAGTTCCAGGGGGCGTTCGGCGACGACCGCCGTCCGCTCGTACGGCCACCACCAGCCGGCGTTGCGGGCGACCGCGGCGATCCCCGCCAACTCCCCCGCGCCCTCCTCGCCGTCGAAGGCGGCCAGCCACGCCGCGTCGTGCTGCCCGAGCACGGCGTCGAGCAGCGCGAGCCGCACGGCCTGCCCGCCCCCGGGCACCCCGGACGAGGCGTCGGCCACGGCGGTCCGTATCCGCTCGGTCAGCATGACCGTCGTGTCCCACAACTGCGCGCCTGTGACGGCCCAGTGATCCGCCCAGCCGGCCGGCCCGAGCCGCTCGGCCACCCGGTCCCGCGCATCGGCCCACGGACGAGTGCGCACCTCGTCGCGCACGCTGCCGCCCGCGGTGCCGTCCGCCGTGAGGCGCATGGCCTGGGCCACCGCCTCCAGAGGCGAGGCCGCCCACACGATCCGTTCCGGCTCCGGAAGTCCGGCCAGCCGGTAGGCCAGACGTACCCCGTCCTCCGCCGCCGCCCGGTCCACCGGCCCCGTCGCCGCCACGACCTCGCGCCACAGCGCCGCCCGGTCCGCAGCCGGCTCCGTCGCCGTACCCGTGCTCGCCACCGTCGTCATCGCTCCGCTCCCCCGTTCTCGTCAGTCCGCCACGACGCGCACCGCGCCGGGCGCGTACTCGCGCTGCCGCACCACCCGGTACCAGCCCTTGGGCAGCGGTATCGCGGCGTGCTCCTCGTGCACCACCCGTCCGCCGTCGGGGAGATGGAGGTACGCCGCCCCGAAAGGCCCCGCCTCGCGCACCAGCGTCCCCGGTCCGACCACCGCGTGGGCGTGTCCCGTCACCTCGCCGAGGGCCAGCACGAGCCTGCCCCGCGCGTCCCTCGGCTGCCGCGGCAGCCGGTCCGTGCCCGGCGGCACGGCCGCCTCCGCGACGGGCACGATCAGGACGTCCCCCTGCCGGTACATGCGTGTCTCCCTTCGCCGTCGGCACCCGCCGACCCGATGTCCACGACGCTACGCGGGGGGTGTGACAACGTCCCCGGACCGCCTGTGCACAGCCCGCGGCAGCCGCTGTCGGAGCGGCTTGGTAGAACTCTTCGCGGGCAAGGCACCACCGGCTCGACGCACCACCGGCTCCACAGCGGCACCGCATCCAAGGCACCACCCACAGCACCGCGTCCGTCCACCTCGGGAGACCACCGATGTCCTACGTCGAACATCTGCAGGAACTGAACGGCCTGCCGGCCTTCGACTTCCCCGCGCCCGACGCGCGGCAGGAGCTCCCGGCGCCCGGCGCGGTGGCGTGGCGGCTGGCCGTCAACCCCTGGGAGGACAAGGCGAAGGAGACCTTCGCGCAGATGTGGGACCGCTTCCTGGAGACGGTGGAGCCCGCCGGGGTGCGGGCCCTGGTCGTGGGGCAGTGGGGAGAGCCGTACGACAACGACTCCGGCGTCGTCGTGGGGCGGCTCGTGGAGGCCCGGGAGCGGCTGACCGCCCTGGAAGCCGTGTTCATCGGCGACCTGGAGATGGAGGAGGCCGAGATCTCCTGGATCGAGCAGTCCGACGTGACACCGGTGCTCGAGGCCTACCCGCGGCTGGAGGTGCTGGGGGTCCGCGGCGGCTCGGGACTGCGCTTCCCCGCGACCCGCCACCAGCGCCTGCGCACGCTCCGCTTCGAGGCGGGCGGTCTTCCCGGCGAGGCCGTCCGCGGTGTCGCCGCGAGCGAACTCCCCGCGCTGGAGCACCTGGAGCTGTGGCTCGGCGTGGAGGAGTACGGAGGGGACGCGACGGTCGCCGACCTCGCGCCGGTCCTGGCCGGCGGCCGCTTCCCCGCCCTGCGCCACCTCGGCCTGCGCAACAGCGAGATCCAGGACGAGATCGCCGCCGCCGTCGCCGCGGCCCCCGTCGTCGCCCAGCTCTCCTCGCTCGACCTGTCCCTGGGCGTGCTCACCGACGAGGGCGTGACCGCCCTGCTCGCCGGCCAGCCGCTGACCCACCTGAACTGGCTCGACCTCCACCACAACTTCGTCACCGAGCCGGTCGCCGAACGTGTGCGGGCCGCCCTCGAGCCCTCGGGCGTCGAGGTCGACCTCTCGGACCCGGGCGACGAGGACGAGTGGGACGGCGAGATCCACCGCTACACCGCCGTCGCGGAGTGATGCCGTCATGACCGTCGCACACCACCTGCAGACCTTCCACGGGCTGCGCGTGCACACACTGCCCGAGGCCGGGACGGCCGGGCTGCCCGAGCCCGACGCCGTGGCCTGGCGGCTGGACTGCTTCGAGGCCGGCGACATCCCCTTCCCCGAGGTGTGGGGCCACTTCACCGCCGCGGTCGACACCACCCGGGTGCGCGCCCTGGTCCTCGGGCCCTGGTGGGACGACGAGTACTGCGAGCTGCGTCCCGTACTGGACCTGGTGCTCGCGGACGCGGAGCGCTTCCCCGCGCTGCGCGCCCTGTTCCTCGCCGACGTGACCGGCGAGGAGTGCGAGGTCTCCTGGCTGCAGCTGACCGACGTCACGCCCGTCCTCGAACGCTTCCCGCTGCTGGAGGAGTTCGGCGTCCGCGGCGGCGACTCGCAGGGGCTGGGCGAGGAGCCGCTGTCGCTGCGCCCCGTCCGCCACGAGGCGCTGCGCGTGCTGCGCTTCGAGTCCGGCGGGCTGCCCGGGCCGGTCGTACGGGCGGTCGCCGCCTGCGAACTGCCCGCGCTGGAGCGGCTGGAGCTGTGGCTCGGCGTGCAGCAGTACGGCGGGGACGCCACGGTCGCCGACCTCGCGCCAATCCTCGCCGGCGGCCGCTTCCCCGCCCTGCGCCACCTCGGCCTGCAGGACAGCGAACTGCAGGACGAGATCGCGGCGGCTGTGGCCTCGGCGCCCGTCGTCGCGCAACTGGAGACGCTGAGCCTGTCCATGGGCACGCTCACCGACACCGGCGCCGAGGCCCTGCTGGGCGGCCAGCCGCTCACCCACCTCAAGCGGCTCGACCTGCACCACCACTTCATGAGCGGCGCCGTGACCGAGCGGCTGCGCGCGGCCGTGGGCTCGGCGGGCACCGAGGTGGACCTGTCGGAGCACTGCGAGCCGCACCGCTGGCGGGACGAGGAGTGGCGCTATGTCGCCGTCTCCGAATAGCGGCACCGGCGGTGCGCTCCGCATCGCCGTCGTCGGCAACCCCGGCAACCGCAGGACGGCCCTCTTCGCCGACGCGGTGCGTGCCGCGGAGCATCCCGAGCCCCGCGTGCTGGCGTGGCGCGACGTGCTGCGCGGACGGTACGCCTTCGCGCCCGGCGAGTTCGTGCGCGTCGACTCCCCCGGCGAGGACGCCGGGGTCGACCGGCTGCTGCGAGGCGCCGACGACCCGGCCCGGGTCGAGGGCACCGCGCTGTGGCACCGCCGTTTCACCGCCGCGGTGCGCGAGGTGACCGAGGCGGCCCGCCGCGCCGGTGCGGTGCCGTCGTCGGACGCCGGGGAGATCGCCGTCCTGTTCGACAAGCGGCGCTGCCACGCCCGGCTCGCCGCCGCGGGCGTCCCGGTGCCGCCCGCACCCGACGGGCCGCCGGTACGCGGCTGGGACGAGCTCAAGGAACGCCTGCGCGCCGCCCGGATGCCCCGGGCCTTCCTCAAACCCGCGCACGGCTCCTCCGCCTCCGGGGTGGTGGCGCTGGCGACGGCGGGTCCCGGACGGGTCAAGGCCACGACCTCGGTGGAGACCACCGCCGACGGGCGCCTGTTCAACTCGCTGCGGGTGCGCGAGTACCGCACGGAACCGGAGGTCGCCGCCCTCGTCGACGCGCTGGCCCCGGACGGGCTGCACGTCGAGCGCTGGCTGCCCAAGGCGTCGCTGCACGGCCGGGCGGCCGACCTGCGGGTGGTGGTGGTCGCCGGCCGCGCCACCCACGCCGTCGTCCGCACCAGCCGGCACCCGATGACGAACCTGCACCTCGGCGGCACCCGCGGTGACCTGGACACGGCCCGCGCGGCGATCCGCGCCGCGGGCGGCGACCTCTGCGACGTGCTGGCGACCGCGGAACGGGCGGCCGCCTGCTTCCCCGGCACGCTCTGCGTCGGCGTGGACGTCCTGCCCGCGACCGCCTGGCGCCGCTTCGCCGTCGGCGAGGTCAACGCCTTCGGGGATCTGCTGCCCCGGCTCACCGGCCTCCCGGGCAGCGGCGCCGAGGGCCTGGACACCTACGCCGCCCAGGTCGCCGCCGTACCGGCCGCGATGGAACGCGCGCGACGCGAGGAGCACCACCATGACGCCATCGTTTGACATGAACCGGATCGTGGGCAGCCACGACATCCTGCTGGTCACGCTGGACACCCTCCGCCACGACGTGGCCGAGGAGCTGGCCGCGGCCGGCCGTATCCCCCATCTGGCCCGCCATCTGCCCGGCGGCCGCTGGGAGCGCCGGCACGCGCCCGGCAGCTTCACCTACGCCTCCCACCAGGCGATCTTCGCGGGCTTCCTGCCCACGCCCACGGCGCCGGGCCCCCACCCCCGGCTGTTCGCGGCGCGCTTCGCCGGCAGCGAGAGCACCGCGGACGGCACCTTCGTGTACGACACCCCCGATCTGGTGTCGGGGCTGGCCGCGGCCGGCTACCGCACGGTGTGCATCGGCGGCGTCGGCTTCTTCAACAAGCAGGCGCCGCTGGGCTCGGTGCTGCCCGGGCTCTTCCAGGAGAGCCACTGGGAGCCGGAGTTCGGCGTGCCCTCCCCCACCTCCTTCGAGGCGCAGGTGGCCCGCGCCGAGGAGGTCGTCGCCGCCCTGCCGCCGGAGCAAAGGCTGTTCCTCTTCGTGAACGTGTCCGCACTGCACCAGCCCAACTGGTTCCACCTGCCGGGCGCCACCAGGGAGGCGGGCGACTCCCGCGCCACCCATGCCGCCGCCCTGGAGTACGTCGACCGCCACACCGGCAGGCTCTTCGCCGCCGCCTCCAGCCGCCGCCCGTGCCTTGCCGTCGTCTGCTCCGACCACGGCACGGCGTACGGCGAGGACGGCCACACCGGCCACCGCATCGGCCACGAGGTCGTGTGGACGGTGCCCTACGCCCACTTCCTCCTCGACGGGGCCGCCCGATGACCCTCACCGATGTGACGCTCTCCCCGACGCCCCCGGCCACGGCCGCCGTGCGCCCGTACCGGCACTACGTGTACGCGTACCCGCACAAGACGGCCTACCGCGCGCTGCCCCGCGAGGGGGCCCGGCTGCGCGATCTGTGGGCGGACGAGCCGAAGGACGCGCTGTCCCTCTACTTCCACATCCCGTTCTGCGAGGTCCGCTGCGGCTTCTGCAACCTCTTCACCAGGATCGGGGCGCCCGGCGACCTGGCCACCGCCTACCTGGACGCTCTCGAGCGCCAGGCCGCGGCGGTGCGGGAGGCGCTGGGCGAGGGCGCGCGGTTCGCCAACGCGGCCTTCGGCGGCGGCACTCCGACATACCTGGAGGCCGCCGAGCTGGAGCGGCTCTGCGACCTCGCCGAACACGGCCTGGGGGCCGACCTGCGGGCGATCCCGCTGTCCGTGGAGGCCTCCCCGGCCACCGCGACCGCCGACCGGCTGTCGGTGCTGGCGGAGCGCGGCACGACCCGGCTGAGCCTGGGGGTGCAGAGCTTCGTGGAGGCCGAGGCGCGCGCCGCCGTCCGCCCCCAGCGGCGGGGCGACGTCGAGGCGGCGCTGGGCAGGATCCGGGAGGCGGGCATCCCCGTCCTCAACATCGACCTGATCTACGGCATCGACGGCCAGACCGAGCGGTCCTGGACGGAGTCCCTCGACGCCGCGCTCGCCTGGCGCCCCGAGGAGCTCTACCTGTACCCCCTGTACGTCCGCCCGCTCACCGGGCTCGGCCGGCACGCGGCCGACGCCGAGCGGGGCGAGGAGACGTGGGACGAGCAGCGGCTGCGGCTGTACCGCCACGGCCGCGACCATCTGCTGGCGCACGGCTACGAGCAGGTGTCGATGCGCATGTTCCGCCGTACCGACGCCCCGGCCGGCGGCGGCGGCGACTACGCCTGCCAGACCGACGGCATGGTGGGCCTCGGCTGCGGGGCCCGCTCGTACACCTCCACGCTGCACTACTCCTTCGACTACGCCGTCGACATGCACCGCATCCGCGGCATCATCGACGCCTACACACAGCGCACCACGCGGGAGTTCGCTCACGCCGACTACGGCTGGGCGATGGACGACGAGGAGGCCCGCCGCCGTCATCTGCTGCAGTCCCTGCTGCAGGCCGAGGGCCTGTCCGTCGCGGAGTACCGGGCCCGGTTCGGCTCGGCGCCGGGAGAGGACTTCGCCGAGGAGCTGGAGCGCTTTTCGGACCGGGGCTGGCTGGACGCGTCGGCGGGCACGGACGTGCTGCGGCTGTCGCCCGAGGGCCTGGCCCACTCCGACGCGGCCGGTCCCGAGCTGTTCTCCGCCGCCGTGCGCCGGCGCATGGCCGCCTACGAGCCCAAGTGAGCGCCCACGCCATGGACCTGACGATCCTCTATCGCGGACCTCTCGCCTCGTGCGACTACGACTGCCCGTACTGCCCCTTCGCCAAGCGCCGTGACAGCCGCGCCCAGCTGACCGCCGACCGCTCCGCCCTGGAGCGCTTCGCCGGCTGGGCGTCCGAGCAGACCGGGGACCGGCTCTCCCTGCTGTTCACCCCGTGGGGCGAGGGCCTGGTCCGCTCCTGGTACCGGCGCGCCCTGGCGGAGCTGAGCCGGCTGCCGCACGTCCGCCGGGTGGCGATCCAGACCAACCTGAGCGGCCGCACGCAGTGGCTGGACGAGGCGGACCCGGACACCATCGCCCTGTGGTGCACCTTCCACCCCGGCCAGACGCCCTACGACCGCTTCCTGGCCAAGTGCCGCGACCTCGCGGAGCGCGGAATCCGCCACAGCGTGGGAGTCGTCGGCCTGCCGGAGCACCTGGAGCAGGCCCGCCGGCTGCGGGACGACCTCCCGGACCACGTCTACCTGTGGGTCAACGCCGCCGAGGGCCATACGTACACCGACGCCGAGGCGGCGCGGTGGACCGCGCTGGACCCGCTCTTCCCGTACAGCCGGCATCCGCACCGCAGCGCGGGCCTGCCGTGCCGCACGGGCGAGTCGGTCGTCTCGGTGGACGGCGAAGGCACGGTGCGCCGCTGCCACTTCGTCCGCGAGGAGCTGGGCAACCTCTACGACGGCTCCTACCGCGCGGCGCTGCGCCCGCGCGCGTGCCCGCTGGCCGTCTGCGACTGCCACATCGGCTACGTCCACCTGGAGACGCTGCCGTTGTACGACGTGTTCGCGGGCGGGGTCCTGGAGCGGATCCCCGCCGCGCCACCGCCCGGGCGGACACCGCTGCGGCTGCTGACGCCGGCCTCCTCGTAGCGGTCGGCCCGGCGCGCCAGTCCCCGGCGCGCCCGCCCCGGCGGTGTCAGCCCTTGCGGCCGACTCCTCCCCAGAAGGCGATGCGGACGTTCTCGCCCTCCTGGACGAGCGGGCCGTCCGGGCGCCACAGCGGTACCTGCACCAGGCCCGGTTCGACGAGGGAGAACCCCTCGAAGAAGGGCTCGATCTCCGGCTTGCCGCGCAGGGTGAGGGTGGAGGTGGCGTTCTTGTACGCCTCACCGGCGTCGGCGTCGACGTCCCGGTGGAAGTCGGTGGTGCCGTGGCTGAGGATCAGCAGGCTGCCGGCCGGGAGGTTCTTGGTGAGGGTGCGCACGATCCCGGCCGGGTCCTCGTCGTCGCGGACGAAGTGCAGGAGCGCGACGAGCATCAGGGCGACGGGCTCGTCGAAGTCGATCAGCTCCCGGATCGTGGCGTGTTCCAGGATGGTCTCGGGCTCGCGGACGTCGCCGAGGAAGAAACCGGCGTTGCCGGTGTTGGTGAGCCGCGCGCCGGCGTGGGCGGCGACGATCGGGTCGTTGTCGACGTAGGCGACCCGGGCCTCGGGGACGACGGAGCGGGCGACCTCGTGGGTGTTGGGCGAGGTGGGGATGCCGGTGCCGATGTCGACGAACTGCCGGATGCCCTGTCCCGCCGCGTAACGCACCGCGCGCTGCATGAAGTCCCGGTTGGCGCGCGCGCTGGGGCGCGCGTCGGGGGTCATGTGGATCACCATCTCGGCCGCCTCACGGTCGGCCTCGTAGTTGTCCTTGCCGCCGAGGTAGTAGTCGTACATCCGGGCCGGGTGCGGCCGGCTGGTGTCGATCTCCTCCGCGGGGAAGCCCTTGTCGGTCAACGCCCTGCTCCGTTCGGATTCCGGTGGCCCTTGCGGGTCCAGGTCGGTGCGGTCGGTGGTCTTCCGTTCCGTCCCGCCGCTCACGGCAGCAGGAAGTCGGCCTGGCCGGCCTTGGCGCCCTGGATGAACGACATCATCTCGCTGCCGGTGTAGATCAGGCAGGGCCCGTCCGGGTCGGCGGACTGCCGTAACGCCACCCGGCCGTCGTCCATCCTGAGGGCTTCGACGCACGAGCCGCCGTTGCCCCCGCTCCACGGCTTGCGCCAGCCCTCGTCGGCGAGTTCCCCGGCGGGCATGCCGTTGTAGATCCGCTCCATGGTCATGTCTCCTTGTGGATGCCACCGAGGATCCGCTCGGTGCTCTGGGTCGGCGCGGCTTGTGCGCACATCCGGTCCAGGGCCTCCAGGAAGGTCGAGACGTCGTCGCGGTCGTCGAAGTAGACGGCCCCGACCAGGCTTTCGGAGTAGACGACGTCCGGGAGGTCGTGCGTCTGGAACCGGAAGATGTGGAACGGGCCGTACATGGCGGGGTGCGGTCCGGCCGTGAACGGCATGATCTGCAGTCGTACGTTGGGCAGCGCGCAGGAGTCGATCAGCCTGGCGATCTGGGCCCGCATGACCGCCGGACGCCCGATGGGTCTTCGCAGAACCGTCTCGTCCATGACGATCCAGACCAGCGGCGCGTCCTCCCGGGTGAGCAGCGCCTGGCGTTCCATGCGCAGCGCGACCCCGCGTTCGACCTCCGCGTCGCCGGCGCCGGGGTTCCCCGCCCGCAGCACCTCGCGCGCGTAGTCCTCGGTCTGCAGCAGTCCGGGGACGTAGTGCGGCTCGTAGGCGCGGATGACGCCGGCCTCGCCCTCCAGGCTCACGAAGGCGCTGAACCAGTCGGGCAGGACGTCGCGGTAGCGGTGCCACCAGCCGGGCTGGTTGGCCTCCCGGGCGAGCGCGAGGAACTCCTCGAGCTCCGCCGGGTCGGTGACCCCGTAGGTGCGCAGGAGCTTCTCGACGTAGGGGATCTTCAGGCCGACCTCGGCCTTCTCCATGCGGCGGATCGTGGCGTGGGTGACGTCGAGGGCCCGGCCGGCGTCCTCGAAGGAGAGCCCCGCCTTCTCGCGCAGGTCCTGGAGCCGTTTGCCGAGCACCACCCGGAGGACGGTGGGAGCACCGGCCGACCGTGCGTCCGTCACGACCAACTTCCCCAACTCCCCTCTGCTCCAAGCAGTGTGTCATGCCGTCATCGAAAACCGACAGTGCGCACCGGCCGTTCTGTAAATTACAGATCGCATCTTGCCAACGGTTCGAACGGGACCGCATAGTTGGTGACGTGGCCTCCTCACCAGACGCTCTGCGGTTAGAGCGCCGTGGCACCCTCGACGCCCGTCGCTGCCAGGACCTGTTCCGTTTGCCCGCCCACGGGTCCTCGGTCGCCGACGCACGCCATCGCGTGCGGGCACGGCTGCGGGAGTGGGAGACGGACGAGGGACTGCGCGACGACGCGGAGATGATCGTTTCCGAGCTCTTCACCAACGCCGTCATGCACACCGGCAGTGAGTTCATCACCTGCGGGATGCGGTACGACGGCACCCGGCTGCGGCTCGAAGTCAGCGACCAGGGGCGCGCGCCGACTGCGCCCCGGCCGCGGGCGGCGGGCGTGGACGAGGAGGGCGGACGCGGTCTGCTGCTGGTGGGCGCGCTCTCGCAGGCCTGGGGAGTGCGGCCCACCGACGACGGCGGCGGCCGTGTCGTGTGGGCCGAACTCGGCGACGGGCCGCCGTCCTTCTGACGTCAGCCCGGCGGGGCACGCACCGGGACCCGCCCGCCGCCTACAGCGGCAGCAGGTCCGGACGCTTGGGTTCCACGTTGTCGCCGGAGGACTCCCCGCGCAGCCTCCGGCCGATCCAGGGCACGAGGTACTCGCGGGCCCACTGGATGTTGTCCCGCCGGATCTCGGCGGGCGCGCGGAACCTCTCCGGCGGCCACGCCTGGTCGGGGTCGGCAGGCACCTCGAGGCCCAGCACCTGCGCGGCGCGCAGGGCGACCCTGGTGTGCCCCTCGGGCGACAGGTGGAGGCGGTCGGCGTCCCAGGCCCTGCGGTCCTGGACCGAACGGAGCGACCACAGGTCCAGCACCGGGGAGTCGTACCGGTCGGCGATGGCACGCACATGGGCCGTGTAGGTGGCGATCTTGCCGCGCAGATGCCGCAGCACGGGAATGCCCCGGGTGTCGAAGCCCGTGCACAGCACGACGGTGCCGACGGTCGCGGTGAGGCGGGCGACCGCCGCCTCGTAGCGCTCGGCGACGTCGTCCGGGTCGCTGCCGGGACGGAGGATGTCGTTGCCGCCCGCACAGAAGGTCACGAGGTCGGGCGCGAGTTCCACGGCCCTCGGCACCTGCTCCTCGACGATCTGGTCGAGGAGGCGGCCGCGCACCGCGAGGTTGGCGTACCGGAAGTCGTGCTCGGGGCGGCGGTCGGAGAGGAGGACCGCCAGCCGGTCGGCCCAGCCGATGAACGTCCCGTCGGGACCCGGATCGCCCACACCTTCCGTGAAGCTGTCCCCCACGGCTGCGTACGACCCGATGGCGTCGCTGTTGTCTGTTCTCGAATCGTCTGGCACGGCAGCACATACTTCACCTCCTCAAGTGACTTACGCCACCGTAACCAGGGGTTGACGGGGGGTGATCTATCCCACCCGGCCGGATCCACCGGAAACGGAATAAGACGGCCTTCCGCCGGCGCCGGGACGACCCCCTTCCGCAATCACATACCACCCGGTACGGGCCCGGCCGGGGTGCCGTAAGGTCGGGAGTGGTCCGGCCGCCGGTGACCCGCACCGCCCGGCCCCTGAGCGAAGGAGCGCCGGTGACCGAGCAGACGCCGCAGACCGCCCCGTCGGAACCCGAGCTGTCCGGGGTGCGCAACTTCCGCGACGTGGGCGGCCTCCCGACGACCGACGGCCGCCGCGTGCGGTACGGACGGCTCTTCCGCAGCGGCCACCTGGCGCACGCCACCGCCGAGGACGCCGGATTCCTCTCCTCCCTCGGACTGCACACGGTCTTCGACTTCCGCAACGCCTCCGACATGAGGCTGGAGGGCCCGGACGTCGAGCTGCCCGGCGTTCGCAACGTGAACATGCCGCTGAGCGACCCCGCCCAGGGCGCCGAGTTCTGGACGACGGTCCGCGACGGCGGCATCGCCGCGCTGCGCGAGATCCTCGGCGAGGGCCGCGCCGCCGCGCGCATGGTGGAGGCGTACCGCCGTATCGTCCTGGACCGCACCGCCGAGCACGCCCGCATGCTGGAACTGCTCGCCGAGGACGAGTCGGTGCCGGCGCTGCTGCACTGCGCCGCGGGCAAGGACCGGGCCGGCACCTCGATCGCCGTCATCCTTCTCGCCCTCGGGGTCGAGCGCGACGCGATCGTGGAGGACTACCTCAAGAGCAACGAGGCCCACCGCCGTTACCGCATCAGGCGCGGCGACGACGCGGAGCCGGCGAGCACCCCCGAGGTCATGGAGCTGCTCGGCCCCCTCTTCGACGCGCGCAAGGAGTACCTGGAGACCGCCTTCGACACCATCGAGGAGCACTGGGGCTCGGTGGACCGCTACCTGGAGCAGGGTCTCGGCCTCACGCCCGCGCGCCGCGAGCGGCTGCGCGCGCTCTTCCTGGACGGCGCGCAGCCGGCCTGACCCGCTCTCCCGGGGCCGCCCTACTTGGCCCCGGCCAGGTGGAAGATCAGGAAGAAGAACGCGGCGATGACGTGGACCCCCACCAGGTAGATGAAGGCGCGCACCTTGAAGCCCATGGGGGCCTTGTCGCGGGAGTCGGCGGACACGGTCAGTCCTCTCGTCATGCGCCGTGGGGGCGCGGGGAACGACTGTCGCCCAGGCACAGCTCCGCGACGGAACTCCGCAGCAGCGTGTGGACGAACAGCAGATCGACACCGTTCGGCGAGGCCGCGGCGATGCGGTGCGGGGTGAGCGAGTCGAAGTGGGCGCTGTCGCCGGGCGCCAGCCGGTGCACGGCCTCGCCGAGGGTGAGCCGCAGCTCGCCCTCGAGGACGTACAGCCACTCCTCGCCGGCGTGGACGCGGACCAGCCCCTCCTGGGGGCCGGGGGGCACGTGCAGCCGCAGCGCCTGCATGGCCCGCCCGGGGTTCCCGGCCGGCCAGTACGTCCAGCCGCCGGCCTCCGCGGGCGGCACGGAACCGCCGCGGACGACCGGCTCGCGCTCCGGGGAGGTCTCGCCGAGCAGGTCGGACACCGTGGTGCCGTAGGTGCGGGCGAGCGCGAGCAGCATGGGAAGCGAGGGCTGCCGCTGGCCGGTCTCCAGCCGGGACAGGTGCGCGGGCGAGAGCCCGGCGCGGGCGGCGGCCGCCTCCAGCGTCAGCCCGCCCCGGCGGCGCAGCGCGCGCAGCTGGGGGGCGACGTCCGGCAGGGGCGCCTCGTCCGCGGATGGTGAGGTCATGCCTCAGGTATAGACACGATTCGCCTCTGAGGCAAAAGTTTTGCCTCAGAGGCAAGAACCGTGGGCCGGGCGACGGCCCGGGTCAGCGGTGGGCGACCGCCTGCTTCACCAGTGTCCGGCCGAACTCCCACATCAGGCCACCGCCGCCGTGTGCGTCGTCCATCACGGCGGTGAAGGCGTCCACGAAGCGGTCCACCTCGCGCTCGCCGATGATCAGCGGAGGGATCAGCTTGATCACCTCCAGGTGGTCCCCGGAGACCTGGGTGAGGATACGGTGCCGCTGCAGCAGCGGCACGACCACCATCTGCGCGAACAGCCCCTTGCGCGCAGCCTGCAGCATCGTCCAGCGGCTGCGCAGCCCCAGCGACTTGGGCCGGCCGAACTCGATGCCGATCATCAGGCCCCTGCCGCGGACCTCGTGCAGCAGCTCGTATCGGTCGACGAGGGCCGCGAGGCGGTCGCGGAGCAGGTTCCCGGTGGCCCGAGCGTTGGCGACGACCTTCTCGTCCTCCATCACCGCGAGGGTGGCCAGCCCCGCCGCCATGGCCTGGGCGTTGGAGCCGAAGCTCGCGGAGTGCACCAGCACCCGGTCCATGGACGAGTAGACCTTCTTGAAGATCCAGTCCTTGCCGAGGGTGGCGCCCACCGGCACATAGCCGCCCGACAGCGCCTTGGCCACGCACACCAGGTCCGGCTCGACGCCCTCTTCGTGCTGGTAGGCGAAGAAGTCGCCGGTGCGGCCGAGGCCGGTCTGCACCTCGTCGGCGACGAACAGCGCCTTGTGCCGGCGCAGCAGCTCCTGCGCCGCCCGCAGGTAACCGGGCGGCGCGGCGTGCACGCCCTTGCCCTGGATCGGCTCGACGATCAGCGCGGCCACGTCGCCCTTGGCCAGCTCCCGCTCCAGGGCCGCCAGGTCGCCCAGGGGCACGGCGGTGTCGGGGAGCAGCGGGTCGAAGCCCTCCCGGAAGCCGCCCTCGCCGTTGACGGACAGCGAGCCCGTGGTCAGCCCGTGGAAGGCGTGGTCGCAGTAGAGCACGCGGGGCCGGCCGGTGGCGTAGCGGGCGAACTTCAGGGCCGTCTCGACCGCCTCGGTGCCGCTGTTGCCGAAGAACACCCGGTCCAGGCCCGGCGCGTACGACAGCAGTTTCTCGGCGAGCAGGCCCGGCAGCGGCTGGCAGTCGAAGCGGGTGAGGTCCGCCAGCCCGGCGTCCAGGACGTCGTGCAGCGCCTTGCGGACGACGGGGTGGTGGCGGCCCAGGCCCATCACCCCGAAGCCGGCGAGCATGTCGAGGTGGTCCCGGCCCTCCTCGTCCCAGAAGTACGCGCCCTCGGCCCGCTCGTAGACCTTGTCGAAGCCGATGGTGTGCAGCATGCGCGGCAACTGGTGGTTGAGGTACCTGGCGTGCAGGTCGTAGCGCTCGGCTCCGCGCTCGGCCAGCAGGGTCGCCAGGTCGAACCCCTTGGGCTCAGGATCGGGCGGTGTCATCGCTTCGGTGCCTCTCGTCCGGGTGCTGCTCGTCCGCCGTGAGACGGGCCAGGGTGGCCCCGATCCGCCCGGCGATCTCGGCGGGGGTGAGCCCGATGTCGGCGAGCACCTCGCCGCGCTTGGCGTGCGCCAGGAACTGCTGCGGGATCCCGAAGTCGCGGACCGGCACATCGGTCTCCGCGTCGCGCAGGGCCTGCGCGACGGCCGAACCGACGCCCCCGGCACGGCCGTTGTCCTCGATGACGGCCACCATGCGGTGCCGCGCGGCGAGCGCGGGCAGCTCCGCGTCGAGCGGCTTCACCCAGCGCGGGTCGACGACCGTGACGCCGACGCCGCGTTCGCGCAGCAGGGCTGCCGCGGCCAAGGAGACCGAGCCGAGGGCGCCGACGGAGATCATCAGCACGTCCGGCCGGTCGCCGCGGTGCAGCACGTCCATGCCGCCGATCCGGTCGATGGCCGGCAGGGCCTCGCCGACGGTCTCCTTGGGGAAGCGGACGACGGTGGGCGCGTCGTCGACGTCGATCGCCTCGCGGAGCTGGGCGCGCAACTGGTCGGCGTCGCGCGGCGCGGCGATCCGCAGGCCGGGGACGACCTGGAGGATCGACATGTCCCACATGCCGTTGTGCGAGGCGCCGTCGTCGCCGGTGACGCCGGCCCGGTCCAGCACGAAGGTGACACCGCACTTGTGCAGGGCGACGTCCATCAGGACCTGGTCGAAGGCGCGGTTGAGGAAGGTCGCGTACACGGCGACCACCGGGTGCAGTCCACCGGTCGCCAGGCCCGCCGCGGAGACCGCCGCGTGCTGCTCGGCGATCCCTACGTCGTACACGCGGCGCGGGAAGGCCTTGGCGAACTTCTCCAGCCCGACCGGCTGCAGCATGGCCGCCGTGATCGCCACGACCTCGGGGCGCTCGGCGCCGATCCGGACCATCTCGTTGCCGAAGACCGAGGTCCACTTCGGCCCGCTCGACGGGGTGAGCGGTTCGCAGGTGAGCGGGTCCATGGCGCCCACCGCGTGGAAGCGGTCCGCCTCGTCGCGCTCGGCGAAGGCGTAGCCGCGGCCCTTCTCGGTGAGGCAGTGGACGAGGACGGGACCGTGGAAGCGCCGGGCCCGGCGCAGCGCGGACTCGACCGCGGCGACGTCGTGTCCGTCGATCGGGCCGAGGTACTTCAGGCCCAGGTCCTCGAACATGCCCTGTGGGGCGAAGGCGTCCTTGAAGCCCTTCTTGGCGCCGTGCAGGGACTCGTACAGCGGCTTGCCGACGACGGGTGTCTGCTGGAGCACCTGCTTGCCCCAGGCCAGGAAGCGCTCGTAGCCGTCCGTGGTGCGCAGGGTGGCCAGGTGGTTGGCGAGGCCGCCGATGGTGGGCGCGTAGGAGCGCTCGTTGTCGTTGACGACGATGATCAGGGGGCGGTCCTTGGCGGCGGCGATGTTGTTCAGCGCCTCCCAGGCCATGCCGCCGGTGAGCGCGCCGTCGCCGATGACGGCCACGACGTGGTCCTGCCGGCCGAGCACCTGGTTGGCCTTGGCGAGGCCGTCGGCCCAGCCGAGCACCGTGGAGGCGTGGCTGTTCTCGATGACGTCGTGCTCGGACTCGGCACGCGAGGGGTAGCCGGACAGGCCCCCCTTGCGGCGCAGTTTGGAGAAGTCCTGACGGCCGGTCAGGATCTTGTGGACGTAGGACTGGTGACCCGTGTCCCACAGGATGCGGTCGGCCGGCGAGTCGAAGACCCGGTGCAGGGCGACCGCCAGTTCGACCACGCCCAGATTGGGTCCCAGGTGCCCCCCGGTCCTGGCCACCGCTTGGACCAGGAATTCACGGATCTCCACTGCGAGTTCGCCCAGCCGCTCCGGCGGAAGGGCCTTCAGGTCGCGCGGACCACGGATGTTCTCGAGCAGCGACACTTTCCCACCTCGCTCCCCTACTGGGGATTGTTTCGCTTTAGCTCACACTGATCTGGGGTTCTCCTGACGGCACTCCGTCGGCCTGCATGCGCTCGGCGAGCTTCATGGCCTCCTCGATGAGGGTCTCCACGATCTTCGACTCCGGCACGGTCTTGATGACCTCGCCCTTGACGAAGATCTGCCCCTTGCCGTTGCCCGAGGCCACCCCCAGGTCCGCCTCGCGCGCCTCACCGGGGCCGTTGACGACACAGCCCATCACCGCGACCCGCAGCGGAACCTCCATGCCCTCCAGCCCCGCCGTCACCTGGTCCGCCAGCTTGTACACATCCACCTGCGCACGCCCGCACGACGGACACGACACGATCTCCAGCCGCCGCTGCCGCAGGTTCAGCGACTCCAGGATCTGGATGCCGACCTTGACCTCCTCCGCCGGAGGCGCCGACAACGACACCCGGATCGTGTCACCGATCCCCTCGCTCAGCAGCGCACCGAACGCCACCGCCGACTTGATCGTCCCCTGGAACGCCGGACCCGCCTCGGTCACACCCAGGTGCAGCGGATAGTCGCACTGCGCCGCCAGCAGCCGGTACGCGTTGACCATCACCACCGGGTCGTTGTGCTTCACCGAGATCTTGATGTCCCGGAAGCCGTGCTCCTCGAACAGCGAGCACTCCC
>NZ_FZOF01000031.1 GCF_900188405.1 Actinacidiphila glaucinigra
GATGAGGACTCCCACCCCCTTGAGGGGTTAAGGCTCCCAGTAGACGACTGGGTTGATAGGCCGGATGTGGAAGCCCAGTAATGGGTGGAGCTGACCGGTACTAATAAGCCGAGGGCTTGTCCATAGGTTGCTCGCGTCCACTGTGTAGTTCTGAAACAACGAACCCCGGCCCCCTGCCGTTTGTGGGGTGGCTGGTGCCGGTTCGACAGTTTCATAGTGTTTCGGTGGTCATAGCGTTAGGGAAACGCCCGGTTACATTCCGAACCCGGAAGCTAAGCCTTTCAGCGCCGATGGTACTGCAGGGGGGACCCTGTGGGAGAGTAGGACGCCGCCGAACAAATATTGAGAGCCGTGCCCCTGGACCCAGTCCGGGGGCACGGCTCTTTGTCGTATCCACACCCGTTGTTCATGTTCAGATCAGCAACGCATCACCCGTTGCGGTGATCCTTGCGGGAACCGGGTAAGTGGAGGTGGGCCTGATGCAGCAGTTCCTGGTCCAGGGTGCTGAAGTAGCCGCGCTGGAGGACGAGTTCTCGTCCGCGGTGGAGGGGCGCCATGCCGTTGCGGTGGACTCGGCGACCTCCGGGCTGCAGCTGGCGCTGCTCTCGCTCGGCATCGGTGCCGGCGAGGAAGTGATCCTGCCGTCGTTCGCGCCCGTGGAGTCCGCGGCCGCCGTGCGGCGGGCCGGTGCGGTGCCGGTCTTCGCGGACATCGACCCGCTGACGTTCTGCCTGGACCCGGAGGCCGTCGCCGCCGCGATCACGCCCCTCACGGTGGCGATCCTGCCGGTGCACCTCTTCGGGCACCCCGCGGCCGTCGACCAGATCACCGACATCGCCGCCCGGCACGGCCTGGCGATCATCGAGGACGCCACCCAGGCGCAGGCGGCCACGCTGGCCGGCCGCCGGGTCGGCACCTACGGCGTGCTGAGCGTGTTCGCCGTCCAGGAGGGTGCCGTGGTGACCACGGAGCACCCCGAACTGGCCGGTGCCGTCAAGCGGCTTCGGGACACCGCCCACGCCGACGCCCGGATGGCCGACCGCAAGGCCTCCGTGGGCCGCGGGGCGCTGGCGAAGCTGGCCGGTGCCGTTGCCCGGCAGCGGGCCAACTGCCGTTACCTGGACTCGGCCCTGACCGGTGTCCTGGTGCCCTACGTGGAGCCCGGCGCCCACCACGTCTACCACCGCTACACGGTGCGCATACCGGGGAACGGCCGCCCGGACCGGGACGCCTTCGCGATGGCCCTGGCCGCGCGGGGCGTACAGGCGAACGTGAGCATCCCGACGCCTGTGCACCGGATGCCCGAGTACCGGTCGAGTTCGTTCCTGCCCAAGACCGAGAAGGCGGCCGGCGAGACGCTGTCGCTGCCCGTCCACCCGGGCCTGACCGAGAAGGAGTTGGAGCGGATGGCCGCGGCGTGCAACACGCTGGGCGGTCTGCTCTGATCCCGGGCTGTTCCGGTCGGGCCGTACGTCGCGCGGATTTCCGAACCTGGGCCCGTATGGGTTAAGATCCTTCACGTCGACACGCCCCAATAGCTCAGTCGGCAGAGCGTCTCCATGGTAAGGAGAAGGTCTACGGTTCGATTCCGTATTGGGGCTCTGATACAGGAAAGGCCCCCGCCTCACGGCGGGGGCCTTTCCTGTTTTCGGCGCCTTCGGCGAACTGCCCTCCGTCAGGCGGGCAGTTCCGGTTCCGGGACGCGCATCGTCAGGATGGCCATGTCGTCGGAGGGCGCGTCCGACGCGAAGCGCTCCACGGCCCGCTGGATACGCGCCGCGACGGCGCCCGCGGTGAGGCCCGTGCAGGTGGCCAGGACGTCGGCGAGACCGTCGTCGCCGAGCATGCGGGTGCCCTCGCGGCGTTCGGTGACGCCGTCGGTGACGCAGAGCAGGACGTCGCCGGGGTCGAGGGTGACGGTCTGCTCGACGAGTTCGAGGTCCTCGATGACGCCGAGGAGCGGCTGCGGTTCCGCGGCCGGTTCCACGACACCGCTCTGCCGCAGTCGCAGCGGCAGCGGGTGGCCGGCGCAGACGACCTTCAGGACGGCGCTGCCGTCGTTCTGCGGCCACATCTCGCCGTAGAGGAGGGTGAGGAAGCGGCTGCGGGCCCCCTCGTCCAGGATGGCCGCGTTGAGGCGTTCCAGGACGGACGGGCCGCTGAAGCCCTCCCGGGCGAGCAGACGCAGCGCGTGCCGGGCGAGACCGGTCACGGCGGCGGCCTCCGGGCCCGTGCCGCACACGTCGCCGATGGCGAAGCCCCAGCAGCCGTCGCGGATCGGGAACACGTCGTAGAAGTCGCCGCCGACCTCGTTGCCCTCGCCGGCGGCGCGGTAGACGACCTCGACCTCGACGCCGGGGATCACCGGCAGGCCGGGCGGCAGCAGACTGCGCTGGAGGGACTGGCTGATGGCCGTTCGCTCGCTGTAGAGGCGGGCGTTGTCCAGGGCGAGGGCGGCCCGGCGCGACAGGTCCTCTGCGAGTTCCAGGATCTCCTGGCGGAAGCGCTCGTCGGCGGACTTGCCGAGGGTGAGCATGCCGATGACGCGGTTGCGGGCCACCAGCGGCAGGACGACCGTCTCGCCGCCGACGGCGGCGGCGGTCGCCAGGGCCGTCCCCGGGCCCGTCGCGGGCCGTCCGGCATCACCGAGGCCCAGGCTGCGCAGGGAGGCGCGCAGGGCGCTGGAGTGGGCGGCGTCGGAGGGCGCGGTCCACGCACGGGCGCCGGGGGTGGGGTCGGGGTCGGGAGGGGCGAGGCGGGAGAGCAGGGCCTTGATGCCGTCGATGCGGTCCTCGTCCTCGTGCAGGACGAAGGCGAGTTCGGGTTCCGAGGCCTGGTCGGCGATCGTGTAGACGGCGCACCAGTTGGCCAGGGTGGGCACGGTCATCTGGGCCATCAGGGCCAGCGTCTGGTCGCGTTCGAGGGTGCCCGCCAGCAGGTCGGAGGCCTCCACCAGGAAGGAGAGCGAGCCTCTGCGCAGCCGTTCGAGCTCGGTGAGGCGGGCGCTCTCCACCGCCAGCGCGATGCGGTCGGCGGCGAACTGCAGCCGCAGCGCCTCCTCGTTGGTGTAGCGGCCGGGGCTCTCCGCGGCGACGCCGAGCGAACCGGTGAGGCGGCCCTCGACCTTGAGGGGGACGGTGACGACGGAGCGCATGCCGGTGCCGGCGAGCAGCGGTACGGCGCCGGGGACCGCCGTGAGGTCCTCGTGGACGGCGGGCATGCGGGCGCTGCCGTAGCGGCCGGTGCCGGCCTCGACGGGGACGCGCGCGAAGCGCTGCCGGGCGGAGGGGAGGCCGGTGGAGGCGCGCACCTCCAGCTCGGTCTCGTCGTCGGTGGCGAGCAGCAGGTAGGCGGCGTCTCCGTCGAGCATGTCGCGGGCGCGTTCCACGGTGCGCTGCAGCAGCCCGTCGAGGTCGTCGGGGGCGGGGGAGCCGATGAAGGACTCGAAGGGGTCCACGGCCTTGCCGCGTTCGGCGCCGCGCTCGACGGCGACCATGCCGCGGCCGGGGTTCTGCAGGACGGCGCGCTCGTCCTCGCGCACCAGCAGGCACACGGTGGACGGCTCGCCGGAGGTGTTGCGGACCCGCAGGTGCGTGCCGTACACGGGGAGGATCCGGCCGTCGGCGTCGCGGACGCCGTAGCTGCCCTCCCAGCGGGACAGCCGCAGGGCCTCGGCGATGCCGTGGCCGGTGCCGGGGGTCTGCGGCCAGGCGGCGAAGTCGCCGAGCGGCTTGCCGGTGACCTGGTCGCCGGGGTGGCCGAAGAGTTCGGCGGCGTCCTGGTTCCAGCGGGTGATGATGCCGCCGCGGTCGACCTGGACGACGGCGACGCGGACCCGCTCGTCGGCCAGCGGCAGCGCCTGTACGGGCAGGGCCGGGCCCGCGGAACGGGTGCCGGCGGGACGCTGGGGGAGGTCCAGGCGGAACCAGACGTGCTTGTTGGCCGCGGTGTACTCCACGCCCCAGCGGCTGGCCAGCGCCGAGCACAGGAGCAGCCCGCGGCCGCCCTCGTGGTCGGGGTGGATCTGCTTCTTGGCGTCGTGGAGAGGAAGCTCACGTTCCGGGTAGCGGTCGGAGACCTCGATCCGTACGGCGGACTCGAAGCGCAGGCACTGGACGTCCGCGGCGGTGCCGGCGTGGACCACGGCGTTGGTGACGAGTTCACTGGTGAGGACGACGGCGTCGTCGACCACCTCGGAGAAGCCCCAGCCCTGGAGCGTGTCGCGGACGAACGCGCGTGCGGTGGCGACCGAGCGTCCCACGGGTTCGAAGGTGGCCGCTGCCCGCGCCGTGATCACAGATCTCCTTGTTTGTCCCGGGACGTCACCATTCGTCGTCCGCTGTACTGTCACCACCGGCCCCCACTTCGAGGTGTACGCCCGGCCCAAGGTGGGCAACCGCATGCCAGGTTACTTACCCCCGGCGACCGCGTGTGTGCCGGTTGGGGGTGTTCCTGCCCCGATCATGACGCCGGTCATATGCGATGCTGCCGAACTGTTATGGCCGGGCCCGGGCATGGTGAAACACTGGTCATGCCTGAACGAGGCACCTGCAGGTCGGTCGACCCTCCGGGAGGGACACGGTGGAGTCTGGCGCATCGGCGCGAGGCGGCGCGGCATCCGCGGCGAAGCGGGGCGGTTCCGCACGCGTCAAGAACGTGCGGTCGCGTACGAGCGGGGCGGGTTCGGGGACCGTCGAGGTCGACTCGGCGGCCCTGCACAGGCTGCTGTCGGCGTTGGAGTCCATGCGGGACGGCAACTTCCGCAAGAGGCTGACGGTCACCGGCGACGGGGTCATGGCGGAGATCTCCGCGGTGTTCAACGAGGTCGCCGACCGCAACCAGCACCTCACCGGGGAGCTGGCGCGGGTGCGCCGGGTCGTGGGCCGGGAGGGCAAGCTCGCGGAGCGCCTGGAGACGGGGGCGTGCGAAGGCGCCTGGGCGGCGGCCATCGACGCCTCCAACGCGCTCGTGGACGACCTCGTGCGCCCCATGTCCGAGGTCGGCCGGGTGCTGTCGGCGGTCGCGGAGGGCGACCTGGAGCAGCGGATGGACCTGCGCGCGCAGGGCGCCGACGGTTCCGGGCATCCGCTGCGCGGAGAGTTCCTCAAGGTGGGCCGTACCGTCAACGGGCTGGTCGACCAGCTGTCCACGTTCACCGACGAGGTGACCCGGGTGGCGAGCGAGGTCGGCACCGAGGGCAAGCTCGGCGGTCAGGCGCGGGTGCGCGGCATGTCCGGCTCGTGGAAGGACCTCACGGACTCGGTCAACACCATGGCGTCCCGTCTGACGGCCCAGGTGCGTGACATCGCCCTCGTCACGACGGCGGTCGCCAAGGGCGACCTGTCGCGCAAGGTCACCGTGCACGTGGCCGGCGAGATGCTGGAGCTGAAGAACACCGTCAACACGATGGTCGACCAGCTCTCCTCCTTCGCCGCGGAGGTGACCCGCGTCGCCCGCGAGGTGGGCACCGAGGGCCAGCTGGGCGGCCAGGCCAAGGTGGCCGGGGTCGACGGCGTGTGGAAGGACCTCACGGACTCCGTCAACCTGATGGCCGGCAATCTGACGGCCCAGGTGCGTGACATCGCGCAGGTGACCACCGCGGTCGCCAACGGCGACCTGTCGCAGAAGATCACCATCGGCGCCCGCGGCGAGGTCGCGCAGCTCGCCGAGACCGTCAACGCGATGACCGAGACGCTGCGCACCTTCGCCGACGAGGTGACCCGTGTCGCGGGCGAGGTCGGCGCGGACGGCCGGCTCGGCGGCCAGGCGCAGGTGCCGGGCGCGGCGGGTATCTGGAAGGACCTCACCGACTCGGTGAACACCGCGTTCCGCAACCTGACGGGCCAGGTGCGGGACATCGCGCAGGTGACGACGGCGGTCGCCAACGGCGACCTGTCGCAGAAGGTCACGGTGGACGTCTCCGGCGAGATGCTGGAGCTGAAGAACACCGTCAACACGATGGTCGACCAGCTGTCGGCCTTCGGTGCCGAAGTGACCCGAGTGGCGCGTGAGGTCGGCGTCGAGGGAGAGCTGGGCGGCCAGGCGCAGGTGCCGGGTGCGGCGGGTCTGTGGAAGGACCTGACGGATTCGGTGAACACCGCGTTCCGCAACCTGACGGGCCAGGTCCGCAACATCGCGCAGGTGACGACGGCGGTCGCCAACGGGGATCTGTCGCAGAAGGTCACGGTGGACGTCTCCGGCGAGATGCTGGAGCTGAAGAACACCGTCAACCGCATGGTGGACCAGCTGTCCTCGTTCGCCGGACAGGTCACGCGCATGGCCCGGGACGTGGGCACGGAGGGCCGCCTCGGCGGTCAGGCCCGCGTCGACGGCGTGAGCGGCGTGTGGAAGGAGTTGACGGACTCCGTCAACTTCATGGCGGGCAACCTCACCTCGCAGGTGCGCCAGATCGCCCAGGTGACGACGGCGGTGGCCCGCGGCGACCTCTCCCAGAAGGTCGACGTCGACGCGCGCGGCGAGATCCTGGAGCTGAAGAACACCATCAACACGATGGTCGACCAGCTCTCCTCCTTCGCGGAGCAGGTGACCCGGGTGGCCCGCGAGGTGGGCACCGAGGGCCGGCTCGGCGGCCAGGCGCAGGTGCCCGGGGTGGCCGGCGTGTGGCGCGACCTCACCGACTCCGTGAACGGCATGGCGGGCAACCTGACCGCGCAGGTCCGCAACATCGCCCAGGTGGCCACCGCGGTGGCCCGCGGCGACCTCTCCCAGAAGATCGACGTCGACGCGCGCGGCGAGATCCTGGAGCTGAAGAACGTCCTCAACACGATGGTCGACCAGCTCTCGTCCTTCGCGGAGCAGGTGACCCGGGTGGCCCGCGAGGTGGGCACCGAGGGCATCCTCGGCGGCCAGGCCGAGGTGAAGGGCGTGTCGGGCACCTGGAAGGACCTGACGCAGTCCGTCAACTTCATGGCGAACAACCTCACCATGCAGGTCCGCAACATCGCCGAGGTCACCACCGCGGTCGCCCAGGGCGACCTGTCCAAGAAGATCACCGTCGACGCCAAGGGCGAGATCCTCGCCCTGGTCACCACCGTCAACACGATGGTCGACCAGCTGTCCGCGTTCGCCGACGAGGTGACCCGGGTGGCCCGCGAGGTGGGCACCGAGGGCCAGCTGGGCGGCCAGGCCCGCGTGCGGGACGTCTCCGGCATCTGGAAGGACCTCACCGACAACGTCAACCTGATGGCCAACAACCTGACCAGCCAGGTGCGTTCGATCTCCTCCGTCGCCACCGCCGTCGCCAACGGCGACCTCACCAAGAAGATCACCGTCGAGGCGCGCGGCGAGGTCGCGCAGCTCGCCGAGACCATCAACACGATGGTCGACACGCTCTCCGCCTTCGGTGACGAGGTGACCCGGGTGGCCCGCGAGGTGGGCACCGACGGCATCCTCGGCGGTCAGGCCCGCGTGCCGGGCGTGTCCGGCTCGTGGAAGGACCTCACCGAGTCGGTGAACAACATGGCCTCCAACCTGACCGGCCAGGTCCGCAACATCGCCATGGTCACCACCGCGGTCGCCCGCGGAGACCTGTCCAAGAAGATCGACGTCGACGCGCACGGGGAGATCCTGGAGCTGAAGACGACCATCAACACGATGGTCGACCAGCTGTCCGCCTTCGGTGACCAGGTGACCCGGGTGGCCCGCGAGGTGGGCACCGAGGGCCGCCTGGGCGGCCAGGCCCGCGTGCCGGGCGTCTCCGGCATCTGGAAGGACCTCACCGAGTCGGTGAACCTGATGGCGAACAACCTGACCCGCCAGGTGCGCAACATCGCCCAGGTGGCCACCGCGGTGACCCGCGGCGACCTCAACATCCGCACGGACGTGGACGCGGCGGGCGAGATCCTGGAGCTCCAGGACTACATCAACACCATGATCGTCCGACTCCGCGAGACCACGCTCGCCAACAAGGAGCAGGACTGGCTCAAGGGCAACCTCGCCCGCATCTCCGGTCTGATGCAGGGCCGCCGCGACCTCAACGACGTGGCGGCGCTCATCATGAGCGAGCTGACCCCGGTGGTCTCCGCCCAGCACGGCGCCTTCTTCATCGCGGAGGAGCCGGCCGGCGGGGAGGAGATCGACGAGGGCTACGAGCTGCGGCTGAGCGGCTCGTACGGCTTCTCCAAGCGGACGATGCCGACGGTGTTCCTGCCCGGGGAGGGGCTGATCGGCACGGCCGCCGTCGAGAAGCGCTCGATCCTGGTGGAGGACGTGCCGCCGGGCTACCTGAGGATCTCCTCCGGTCTCGGCGAGGCGCCGCCGGCCCATGTCATCGTGCTGCCGGTGGTGTTCGAGGACCGGGTGCTCGGTGTCATGGAGCTGGCCTCCTTCCAGCCGCTCACCCAGATCCAGAAGGACTTCCTCGGCCAGATCACCGACATGATCGCGGTCAGCGTGAACACCATCAGCGTGAACACCAAGACCGAGTACCTGCTGGAGCAGTCGCAGGAGCTGACCGAGCAGCTGCGGGAGCGCTCGGCGGAGCTGGAGAACCGGCAGAAGCAGCTGGAGATGTCCAACACGGAGCTGGAGGAGAAGGCGGAGCTGCTGGCCCGCCAGAACCGGGACATCGAGGTGAAGAACACCGAGATCGAGGAGGCCCGGCAGGTCCTGGAGGAGCGCGCCGAGCAGCTGGCCGTCTCGATGCGCTACAAGTCCGAGTTCCTGGCCAACATGTCGCACGAGCTGCGCACCCCGCTCAACTCGCTGCTCATCCTGGCCAAGCTGCTCGCGGACAACGTCGAGGGCAACCTCTCCCCGAAGCAGGTCGAGTTCGCCGAGACGATCCACGGCGCCGGCTCGGACCTGCTGCAGCTCATCAACGACATCCTGGACCTGTCCAAGGTCGAGGCGGGCAAGATGGACGTCAGCCCGACCCGCATCGCCCTGGTCCAGCTGGTCGACTACGTGGAGGCGACCTTCCGGCCCCTCACGGCCGAGAAGGGCCTGGACTTCTCGGTACGGGTCTCCCCGGAGCTGCCCGCCACGCTCCACACCGACGAGCAGCGGCTGCTGCAGGTGCTGCGCAACCTGCTGTCGAACGCGGTCAAGTTCACCGACAGCGGCTCGGTCGAACTGGTCATCCGCCCGGCCGGCCCCGACGTGCCGCAGGTGATCCGGGAGCAGTTGCTGGAGTCCGGCTCGCTGCGGGGCGCGGACGAGCCGCTGATCGCCTTCTCGGTGACCGACACGGGCATCGGCATCGCGGCGAGCAAGATGCGGGTCATCTTCGAGGCCTTCAAGCAGGCGGACGGCACGACCAGCCGCAAGTACGGCGGTACGGGCCTGGGCCTGTCCATCAGCCGGGAGATCGCCCGGCTGCTCGGCGGCGAGATCCACGCCGACAGCCAGCCCGGCCGCGGCTCGACCTTCACCCTCTACCTGCCGCTCAACACCACCGAACTGCCGCCCCAGGGCTACCTGCAGCTCCCCGGCGGCGAGACCGCGGAACTCGAGGGAGCAGCGGTCGAGCCGCTCCACGCCCCGGCGCACGGCCACGTGGCGGTGCGCGGCCGGGGCGCGGGCAGCAGCCTGTCCCGGCTGCGCCGGCGTTCGGCGGCGACACCGCGCCCCGCGGCGGCCGCCGGGCCGGTGGAACGCGCCACGCTGCCCGAGTCGTGGGTGGAGGGCGCGCACAGCGACGCCTACACCGGCTTCGCGGGCGGGTTCAGCGGTGAGAAGGTGCTCATCGTCGACGACGACATCCGCAACGTCTTCGCGCTCACCAGCGTGCTGGAGCAGCACGGGCTGACCGTGCTGTACGCGGAGAACGGCCGGGAGGGGATCGAGGTCCTGGAGCAGCACGACGACGTCGCCGTGGTGCTGATGGACATCATGATGCCCGAGATGGACGGTTACGCGACCACGGCCGCGATCCGCAGGATGCCCCAGTTCGCCGGGCTGCCGATCATCGCGCTGACGGCGAAGGCGATGAAGGGCGACCGGGAGAAGAGCATCGAGTCCGGGGCGTCCGACTACGTCGCCAAGCCGGTGGACACCGACCACCTGCTCGCGGTGATGGAGCAGTGGATGCAGTCCAGGTGACGCCGCGTCGGGCGCCACGTTGGGTGGCCCGGCGGGCAACGGACGGTGAACGTCCATGACTCGGCGTGTGTGAAGAGGTGTGGGAGTGCGGGATTCTGGGAACCTTCTGGTCCCTGCTTGCGTTTCTGCTACGTGCACAGTGACATGGCGGTGACAGGGTGTGGCGGACAGCGGGGTGCGGCTACCATGACCGGCACAAGGACGGGCGGCACTCAGGAGTCGTCCATGGGGGCGGCGACCGGTGCAGTGCCGGGGCGAGGAGGGCGGGCCATGGTGCAGAAGGCCAAGATCCTCCTGGTCGATGACCGGCCGGAGAATCTGCTGGCGCTGGAGGCCATCCTCTCCGCGCTCGATCAGACCCTGGTGCGGGCATCGTCCGGGGAGGAGGCGCTCAAGGCGCTGCTCACCGACGACTTCGCGGTGATCCTGCTCGATGTCCAGATGCCGGGCATGGACGGGTTCGAGACCGCGGCGCACATCAAGCGTCGCGAACGCACCCGCGACATCCCGATCATCTTCCTGACCGCCATCAACCACGGGCCGCACCACACCTTCCGCGGCTACGCGGCCGGCGCGGTGGACTACATCTCCAAGCCCTTCGACCCGTGGGTGCTGCGCGCCAAGGTCTCGGTCTTCGTCGAGCTCTACATGAAGAACTGCCAGTTGCGCGAGCAGGCCGCCCTGCTCCGGCTGCAGCTGGAACAGGGCGCTCGCGCCGGCGGCAACGGCTCCAAGGAGCCCGTGGGCCTGCTCGCCGAGCTCTCCGCGCGGCTCGCCGCCGTGGAGGAGCAGGCGGAGGCGCTGTCCAAGCAGCTCGACGAGTCCGCGGACGCGGCGGCGGTGGCCACGGCCGCCCACCTGGAGCGGAAGCTGACCGGACTGCGCCGCGCGCTGGACGCGCTGGAGCCCGGCACGGGCGGCGGCGACAAGAAGATTCCCCCGCAGGAGTGAAGCATGTGCGCCACTTGATGCAGAGTCATCCTTGGCGCACCAGGGTCACGACACGAATGGCGGTATGCGTGGGCACGCGTGTCGTGCGCGGGGCGGAACGGTAACCTCACCATCATGGCCTCACGTACGTCCGGCACCGCCAAGAAGGCTGCCGCCAAACCTGCGGCCAAGCCCGCGGCGAAGAAGGCCCCCGCGAAGAAGGCGGCGGCCAAGAAGCCGCCCGCCAAGGCGGCGGCGGCCAAACCCGCGCCGAAGCCCGCGCCGTCCCCCACGGGGGGCGTCTACCGGCTCGCGCGAGCGGTCTGGCTCGGCCTGGCGCACACCGTGGGCGCGCTCTTCCGCGGCGTCGGGCGCGGCGCGCGCGGTCTGGACCCGGCGCACCGCAAGGACGGCCTGGCGCTGCTGCTGCTCGGCCTCGCGCTGGTCGTGGCCACCGGCACCTGGTCGGATCTGCGCGGACCGGTGGGCGACCTGGTCGAGATCCTGATCACGGGGCTGTTCGGGCGGCTGGACCTGCTCGTGCCGTTCCTCGTCGGGGCCGTCGTCTGGCGGCTGATGCGCCATCCGCAGAAGTCCGACGCGAACGGGCGCATCGTCATCGGCCTGACCACCCTCAGCGTCGGCGTGCTGGGACTGGTGCACATCGGCTGCGGTTCCCCCGGACGGGGCCAGGGCGCCGACGCGATCCGCGACGCGGGCGGGCTCATCGGCTGGGCGGCGTCCGCTCCGCTCGGCTACACCGTCGGCGCGCCCCTGGCGGTGGCGCTGCTGGCGCTGCTCACCTTCTTCGGGCTGCTCGTCACCACCGCGACCCCGGTCAACGCCATTCCCCGGCGGCTGCGCGAACTGGGCATCCGGCTGGGCCTGGTGGAGGAACACGGCACCGCCACGGCCGAGGACGACTCCGTGCCCTTCAGCGACCTGCTGGAGGAGGCCGCTCCCCAGGACGGCACGGAGAAGGCGCGCCGCCGCTCCAGGCGCCGCCAGGAGCCGACGGAACTCCCCGATCTCACGCCCGGCGACGGCCTGGACGCGGTCGACCTCGCCTATGGTGTCGCCGCCGACCTCGACGGCGCCCTCACCTACGGAGTGCCCGGCTCCTCGGTCGTCGCGGACCTCGTCACCCACTCCATGCCGCCGGAGCGGGGCACCGGTGAGGACGGCGCCGACGAGGACGCGGGCCGGTCCGTGCCCGACCTCACCAAGGCCGCGGCGCCCGGCAGCGAGGGCACGGCGCTGCCGCCGCGCGCCGAACAGCTCCAGCTGTCCGGCGACATCACCTACGGCCTGCCGTCCCTGGACCTGATGGAGCGCGGCGGTCCCGGACGCACCCGCAGCGCCGCCAACGACGCCGTGGTCGAGTCGCTGACGAGCGTCTTCTCGCAGTTCAAGGTCGACGCGCGGGTCACCGGGTTCACCCGCGGCCCGACGGTGACGCGCTACGAGGTGGAACTCGGCCAGGCCGTCAAGGTCGAGCGGATCACGGCCCTCGCCAAGAACATCGCGTACGCCGTGGCCAGTCCGGACGTACGGATCATCAGCCCGATCCCCGGCAAGTCGGCGGTCGGCATCGAGATCCCCAACAGCGACCGGGAGATGGTCAACCTCGGCGACGTCCTTCGCTCCGCGGACGCGGCCGGCGAGGAGCACCCGATGACGGTGGCCCTCGGCAAGGACGTCGAGGGCGGCTACGTCATGGCCAACCTCGCGCGGATGCCGCACATCCTCGTGGCGGGCGCCACCGGGTCCGGCAAGTCCTCCTGCATCAACTGCCTGATCACCTCGATCCTGGCGCGTGCCACACCCGACGAGGTGCGGATGGTGCTGGTCGACCCCAAGCGCGTCGAGCTGACCGCGTACGAGGGCATCCCGCACCTCATCACGCCGATCATCACCAACCCCAAGCGGGCCGCCGAGGCGCTGCAGTGGGTCGTGCGCGAGATGGACCTGCGCTACGACGACCTGGCGGCCTACGGCTTCCGGCACATCGACGACTTCAACGCGGCCGTGCGCAGCGGCAAGGCGAAGCCGCCCGAGGGCAGCGAGCGGGAGCTCGCGCCCTACCCCTACCTGCTGGTGATCGTGGACGAGCTCGCCGACCTGATGATGGTCGCGCCGCGGGACGTGGAGGACGCGATCGTCCGCATCACCCAGCTCGCCCGGGCCGCCGGCATCCACCTCGTGCTGGCCACCCAGCGGCCCAGCGTCGACGTCGTCACGGGCCTCATCAAGGCCAACGTGCCCTCCCGGCTGGCCTTCGCGACCTCCTCCCTCGCCGACAGCCGGGTCATCCTCGACCAGGCCGGCGCCGAGAAGCTGATCGGAAAGGGTGACGGGCTGTTCCTGCCGATGGGCGCGAACAAGCCGGTCCGCATGCAGGGCGCCTTCGTCACCGAGGACGAGATCCACGCCGTCGTCACCCACTGCAAGGCGCAGTTGACCCCCGCCTACCGTGACGACGTGGTCGTCGGCTCGGGCCCGAAGAAGGAGATCGACGAGGAGATCGGCGACGACCTGGACCTGTTGTGCCAGGCCGCGGAACTGGTCGTCTCCACGCAATTCGGCTCGACTTCGATGCTCCAGCGCAAACTGCGTGTCGGATTCGCGAAAGCGGGCAGGCTCATGGACCTGATGGAATCTCGCGGGATCGTCGGCCCCAGCGAGGGGTCGAAGGCCCGTGACGTACTGGTCAAGCCGGACGAGATGGACGGAGTGCTCGCCGTACTCCGCGGCGATGCCGGTTCGTAGCCGTTCCGTGGCTCACTCGTAAGTGGGCTGGGCGCAACCGTTGCTCCTGCCCGCACGTCAAGTTATTGCAGGGGGAAGGCGTATGGCCGACTGTCATCGGCGCCGGGAGAGACGGCAATCCTGATGGCGGACAAACGCCGCCCGCCCGCTTGCCCGTCCTTTTGCACACCCCCCTAGACTGAGTCTCCAGCAGGTGGCTGCACGCTCGAAAGGCGCCCCCGTGTCCATCGGCAACCCGCCCCCCGACGACCGGATCCCGGTCGGTCGAGCCCTCGCCCAGGCCCGCGTCGCCGCGGGTCTGACCGTCGACGAGGTCAGTACCACAACGCGTGTGCGCGCGCCCATCGTGCACGCGATCGAGCAGGACGATTTCTCGCGCTGCGGCGGCGACGTGTACGCCCGCGGCCACATCCGGGCGATCGCACGCGCCGTGGGCCTCGATCCCGAGGTCCTGATCGAGCAGTTCTCGGCGGAGCACGGCAGTGCGCCCGCCCCCACCCCCGTGGCGCCGCTGTACGAGGCGGAGCGGATGCGGTCGGAACCGCGCCGCCCCAACTGGACCGCGGCCATGGTCGCGGCGATCGTCGCCGTCGTCGGCTTCGTCGGCTTCACCCTCTTCAGCGGTGGTGAGGACGGCGGCAAGGAGCCGGTGGCGGGCAAGCCGAGTGCGGCGAGCCCGGCGGCCAAGCCGTCCGGCAACCCCACGAGCACCGCGCCGAGGCCGGAGCAGTCGGACAGCGCGATCGCCGCCGCTCCGGCCGACAAGGTCACCGTCAAGCTCACCGCCCCGAACGCCAAGAGCTGGATCCAGGCGGTGGACAGCAACGGAAGGCAGCTCTTCCAGGGCAGTCTGGAGCCGGGCGACTCCAAGACCTTCACCGACAAGAGCAAGATCAACCTCATCATCGGCAACGCGGGCGCGGTCAACCTCTTCGTCAACGGCAAGGACCTGGGACCCGCGGGTGACCCCGGTCAGGTCCAGCGCCTCACCTTCACCCCCGGCGACCCGGAAGCGGGGTGACGCCCGGCTTCTCGGGCGCGCACGGACACCGCGGCGCCCGGCGCGGGACAACCGTCCCGTCGCCGGGCGCCGCTGCGCGTCGGAGCCCCGTCGGGGACAAAGTAGGCTGAGCCTATGTCCGAACCCCGTACCGTCGCTCTTGTCACGCTCGGCTGCGCCCGTAACGAGGTGGATTCCGAGGAGCTCGCCGGCCGGCTGGCGGCGGACGGGTGGCAGCTCGTCGAGGACGCCGCCGCCGCCGACGTGGCCGTCGTGAACACCTGTGGCTTCGTCGAGGCCGCCAAGAAGGACTCCGTCGACGCCCTCCTGGAGGCCAACGACCTCAAGGGCCATGGGCGCACCCAGGCCGTGGTCGCGGTCGGCTGCATGGCCGAGCGCTACGGCAGCGAGCTGGCCGAGGCCCTGCCCGAGGCGGACGGCGTGCTCGGCTTCGACGACTACGCCGACATCTCCGACCGCCTGCAGACGATCCTGTCCGGCGGCGTCCACGCCTCGCACACCCCGCGCGACCGCCGCAAGCTGCTGCCGATCAGCCCGGCCGCCCGGCAGGCCGCGAGCGAGGTCGCGCTCCCCGGCCACGCGCAGACGGCCGAGGAGCCCGCCCCGGCCCCCGAGGACCTGCCCGAGGGCGTCGCGCCCGCCTCCGGGCCGCGCGCCCCGCTCCGCCGCCGCCTGGACAGCAGCCCGGTCGCCTCGGTGAAGCTGGCCTCCGGCTGCGACCGCCGCTGCTCGTTCTGCGCCATCCCGTCCTTCCGGGGTTCGTTCATCTCCCGCCGTCCCTCGGACGTGCTCGGCGAGACCCGCTGGCTGGCCGAGCAGGGCGTCAGGGAGGTCATGCTGGTCAGCGAGAACAACACCTCGTACGGCAAGGACCTCGGCGACATCCGGCTGCTGGAGACGCTGCTGCCGGAGCTGGCCGCCGTCGACGGCATCGAGCGGATCCGGGTCAGCTACCTGCAGCCCGCCGAGATGCGCCCGGGCCTGATCGACGTGCTCACCTCCACGCCGAAGGTCGCGCCGTACTTCGACCTGTCCTTCCAGCACTCCGCCCCCGGGGTGCTGCGCGCGATGCGCCGCTTCGGCGACACCGAGCGCTTCCTGGAGCTGCTGCACACCATCCGCTCCAAGGCGCCGGAGGCCGGGGTCCGCTCCAACTTCATCGTCGGCTTCCCCGGCGAGTCGGAGGCGGACCTGGAGGAGCTGGAGCGCTTCCTGGGCGCCGCGAGGCTGGACGCCATCGGCGTCTTCGGCTACTCCGACGAGGAGGGCACGGAGGCGGCCGGTTACGAGGGCAAGCTCGACGAGGACGTGGTCGCCGAGCGGCTGGCCCGGGTGTCCCGGCTGGCCGAGGAGCTGACCGCGCAGCGTGCCGAGGAACGGCTGGGCTCGACGGTGCACGTGCTGGTCGAGTCCGTCGACGAGGAGGAGGGGGCGGTCGGCCGCGGTGCCCACCAGGCGCCGGAGACCGACGGCCAGGTCGTCCTGACCTCCTCCGCGGGCCTGGTGCCCGGAACGTTCGTGGCGGCGAAGGTGGTGGACACCGAAGGCGTCGACCTCGTCGCCGAGCCGCTCGGCACGACGGAGGAGGCCGGCAGATGACGGGAGTCCCGGCGTCCGCGGCCGGCGACCACCGCTCCGCACCCGCCGTCCCGGCGGCAGCGGTCCGGCGGCCCTCGCTGTGGAACATCGCCAACGTCCTGACGATGGTGCGGCTGCTCCTGGTGCCGGGCTTCGTCATGCTGCTCGTGCACGACGACGGGCACGACCCGGCGTGGCGCTCCTTCGCGTGGGCGGCGTTCGCCATCGCGATGATCACCGATCTCTTCGACGGCGAGCTGGCCCGGCGCTACGGGCTGGTCACCGACTTCGGCAAGATCGCCGACCCGATCGCCGACAAGGCGATCATGGGTGCGGCGCTGATCGGGCTCTCCGCCCTCGGGGACCTGCCCTGGTGGGTCACCGCGGTGATCCTCTTCCGTGAGCTCGGCATCACGCTGATGCGGTTCTGGGTGATCCGCTGGGGCGTCATCCCGGCCAGCCGCGGCGGCAAGCTGAAGACGCTCACCCAGGGCGTCGCCGTCGGCATGTACATCCTGGTCCTCACCGGGCCGCTGGCGACGCTGCGGGCGGTGCTGATGGGCGCCGCGGTGGTGCTCACCGTCGTGACCGGCCTGGACTACGTGCGCCAGGCGGTCGTCATGCGCCGGGCCGGGCTCGCCGCGCAGCGCACGGCCGCCGCGCGCCGGGCGCACGAGGGGGCCGACGAGCCGGAGGGCGGGCTCGTGCAGGACGTCCCGCTGGAGCACCCGGAGGAGCAGGGACAGGGCGCGTGAACGCCGCCGCCGAGGTCCTGGGGCTGCTCGAGGAGCGGCGGCAGTGGCTCGCCGTCGCCGAGTCGCTGACCGGGGGCCTGGTGGCGGCAGAGCTGACCTCGGTGCCGGGCGCCTCCCGGTCCTTCCGGGGCTCGGTCACCGCGTACGCCACCGAGCTGAAGCGGGACGTGCTGGGCGTGGACGGCGCGCTGCTGGCCGAACGCGGTGCAGTCGACCCCGACGTCGCGCGCGCGATGGCGGAGGGCGTGCGGCGCGTGCTGCGCGCCGACTGGGGGCTGGCCACCACCGGTGTCGCCGGCCCCGACCCGCAGGACGGGCAGCCGGTCGGGACCGTCTACGTGGCGGTCGCCGGGCCGACCGGCTCGTGGTGCGAGAGACTGCAGTTGAACGGCGACCGTGCCGCGATCCGTACCACCACAGTGAACGCCGTTCTGACCCTCTTGCAGCAGACGCTTCTGACGGGCCGGGGAACACCCGGCGAATCCCCGGCGGCGAAGGGTAGGGAAGACAGCGGGGGGCAGGGATGTTTGCAGCCCTGAGTGAACACGTCATCGCTCCCCGCACGGCCGGTGTCGGAGGCGGTACGGTGGGGCAAGAAGGTTGCGAATTCGCGGTCCGAGGAGGGAGCCACCGATGATTCTGCTCCGTCGCCTGCTCGGTGACGTGCTGCGTCGGCAGCGCCAGCGTCAGGGCCGCACCCTGCGTGAGGTCTCCTCATCCGCCCGGGTCTCCCTGGGCTATCTGTCGGAGGTCGAACGAGGGCAGAAGGAGGCTTCCTCCGAACTGCTCTCCGCGATCTGTGACGCCTTGGACGTCCCGATGTCCGAGGTGATGCGGGAGGTCAGCGACGATCTGGCGCTTGCCGAACTCGCCGAGTCGGCTGCTGTCGAGTCGGCAGCCGCGCCTATGCGGCCGCTGCTGGGCGCGGTTCCGTCCGTACCGTCCGGTCCGGACGAGCGGGTCACCATCAAGGCGCCGAAGGCGCCCACCGAGGCCGTGGACGTCGTCGCGGCCTGAGCGACACAAGCAGTCCCGAACCGTGGCCCCGGCCGGTGGAGAACCGGCCGGGGCTTCGGCGTGTCCGCGTTTGGTCCGCGGATCCGGGGAAGGCGCCCCTGTGGCGGGTCCGCCCTGGAGGTGGCCCCGCGACGCCAGGCGATTCCCGAGGAGGAGCAGCATGACCGTCGTGAAGAGCACGCTGCCCGAGGCCGACCGCAAGATCGTCGGAGAGGCCCTGCAGCACACCCTCACCGACCTGATCGACCTGTCGCTCGTGGCCAAGCAGGTGCACTGGAACGTGATCGGGGCGCGGTTCCGGTCCGTCCACCTCCAGCTCGACGACGTGGTGACCACGGCGCGGACCTACGCCGACACCGTCGCGGAGCGGGCGGCCGCGATCGGGGTGACGCCGGACGGGCGTGCGGGGACGGTGTCCAAGAGCAGCAGGATCGACGAGGTGCCGGACGGGTGGATCAAGGACGAGAAGGTGGTCGCGGTCATGATCGCGGCACTGGACGCCGTGATCAGGCGGGTGCGCCAGGGGATCGGGACGACGGAGAAGCCCGACCCGGTGAGCCAGGACATCCTGATCGGCCTCGCCGCCGAGCTCGAGAAGCACCACTGGATGTTCCAGGCGGAGAACGTCTAGAAATCGTCCGGGCCTCGTCCGGGCCGGGTGGGGAGTCGACGGACGCTTTGGCGCCCGGTCGCCCTGGGTTGCCCTCAGGCGGGGAAATGTCGCAGGTAGTAGCCGTGCATGTCCTCCTTCCGGGTGAACGTTGTGCGGGGTGGGGCGGCTGAGGTCTAGCGATCTTGCGGGAAGGGGATCGCACCTGTGTACGGGGAAAGCCCGGGATCGGATCCCTGGTGATTCCCGCCGCAACCTCGGGGCTCCGAAGGAGGCGGCCATGCATGTTCTCCGCCTGTTTCACGAGCTGTGGGCCCGGCGGCCGGTCCGCTGGGCGATCGCTTTCGTCGCGGGTGTGGTGTGGTGGTGGGCCCTGCTGAGGCTCATCGTCCAGCCCGCGCAGGCAGGCTCCTTCGAGGGCCTGGTCGTCGCCGGTGGCTGGGGGCTCAGCATCGTCCCCCTGCACACGGCGAGGTGGTCACGGGGATCGTCATCGGCCGCCAGGGCGGCCGTCCGCGAGGTTGAGGGCCCGGTGCCGGGAGAACTGCCGGGAAGACTGCCGGGACCCCGAAGTCAGTCACTACCAGGGCATGACGACGCCCCCGTTGGGGCGCAGGATCTGGCCGGTCGTGAAGGCTGAGGCGTCGGAGGCCAGGAAGAGCACGGTGTGCGCCACGTCCAGGGGATCGCCCACGCGCCCCAGGGGCGCGGCGCGCACCAGGGCCTCCTCGGCGCGGGCCTGGGCCCGCTCGTCGAAGCGGCCGTCGGGGCCGGTGCCGTAGTGGCTGGTCATCGGTGTGCGGACGAAGCCGGGCGCCACGGCATTGGCCCGTACTCCGCGGGGCCCCAGCTCCGTGGCGAGGGTCCGGGTCAGCTGTACCACGGCGGCCTTGGAGACGCTGTAGCAGAGCAGCCCGCGGGCGCCGGTGTCGATGGCGCCGGAGGCCATGGTGACGATGCTGCCGGCGCCACGTTCGGCCATCGGCCGGGCGGCCTCGCGGGCGCAGTGCAGGACCCCCTTGAAGTTCACCGACAGCACCCGGTCCAGGTCGGCGTCGTCGGTGTCCAGGACGGTGCTGGAGTGCATGACGCCCGCGATGGCCGCCAGCACGTCCAGGCGTCCGTGGGCGGCCACGGTGGCCGCGACGGCCTCCGCGACCTGCGCGCGGTCGGTGACGTCCACGGCGCGCGCCTCCGCCGCGCCGCCGGCCTTCACGGCCAGTTCGGCGGTGTGCCGGGCACCGGGCCCGTCCACGTCCGCGCAGACGACGGTGGCCCCCGCCTGGGCGAGCAGCAGCGCCGAGGCCCGGCCGATGCCGCCGGCGGCACCGGTGACCAGGGCGGTGCGCCCGGTGAGGTCGTACGCCGGTACGGTCATGCGGCGACGGTACGACCGGATCTGACGGTCCGTCAATCAGTGTGACCGCGGCGCGGACGCGGGTGCGGGCGCCGGCGCGGGACCGCGCTGGCAGCGCGGGCACCAGTACGTCACCCGGGTCTGGCCGGGCGGCCCCAGCTCGGCGACGCGGATCGCCGTCCCGCACCGCAGGCAGTCGTGCCGGCCGCGGCCGTACACCCAGTGCGTCCGGCCGCGCCGGGTGTCGCCCGTGGTGATGTGGCCGTGCCGGGTCTTGTTGGCCTGCAGCAGTTTCCTGGCGAGCGCGACGATCCGTTCGGGCTCGGGGACCTCGCCGACCGGCATCCAGGGTGTGACACCGCGCAGGAAGCACACCTCGCACTTGTACACGTTGCCTATGCCCGCCAGATTGCGCTGGTCCAGCAGCGCGTCCCCGACCGGCCGGGCCGGGTCGGCGGTGAGCCGGCGCACCGCCTCCTGCGGATCCCAGTCCGGGCCCAGCAGATCCGGGCCGAGATGGCCGACGGCCCGGTCCTCCTCGGCGGTGCGCAGCAGCTCCAGCACGGGCAGCCGGTAACCGACCGCGACCCGCTCGGCATTGGCGAGGACCGCGCGGACCTGGTGGTCGGGGCCGCCCCGCCAGCGCTCGCCGGGCGCGTACAACTGCCAGGAACCGTCCATGCGCAGATGCGAGTGGAGGGTCATCCCGCCCTCTACCCGGATCAGCAGGTGCTTGCCGCGGGCCACGACCTCCTCCACGTGGCGTCCCGACAGGTCGGTCGTCGCCAGCCGCGGCACGCGCAGGTCCGCGCGGAGCAGGACGTGCCCCGCCAGCGCCCAGTGCAGCCGGTGTGCGGCCAGCCAGATCGTGTCGCCCTCGGGCACGGATCCCCCTGTTCCCGTCGTTCCTGTTCAGGCCCGCAGCCGCAGACCGCGGGGTGTCGCGTGGAAGCCGGCCGCCTCCAGGGAGCGGCCCAGCACCGAGGTCAGGGCGGACTCGCCGTTGGTGCGTTCCACCGTGAGCCGGCCGAGTGCGCCGTCGCGTACGGCCAGGGCGAGTGCGTCGGCGGCCGCCTGCAACCGCTCCTCGTCCGCGCCGCCGCCTGAGCCGTCTCCCAGGCCGTCGCCCTCCGCCGGGGAGGGGCCGGGCCATGCCAGCAGGGTCTTGCCGCCGCGCTCCACGTACAGCGTGAGCTCTCCGTCGACCAGGACGACCAGGGCCCCCGCCTTGCGTCCCGGCCGGTGGCTCACCCCGGCGGGCTGCTCGGGCCAGGGCAGGGCGGCACCGTAGGCGTTGGCCGGGTCGGCGGCGGCCAGCACCACGGTGCGGGCCTTCTCGTGCCGGGCGTCCTCGCGGTCCCGCGCGTTGCTGATGGCCCGCAGCCGGTCCACGGCTCCGTCCATGGCGAACTGGGCCGCGCCCAGCCCCTCCACGACATAGCCGCGGCGCGCCTGGCCGGTCTCCTCGAAGGCCGACAGCACCCGGTACGCGGCCGAGAAGCCGCCCTCCACGCCCTCGGCGGCCACCGCGCCGCGGGTGACCACGCCGTGCCGGTCCAGCAGGGTATGGGTGAGCGCGTGCGCCCGGTGCGTCGCGTCGGACTCGGCGGCCGGCACCAGGGACCAGCGGCCCGCGGTCGTCGGCGGGCCGCCCCGAGAGGCCGTCACCCGGGGCGCGGGCCGGCCGGTGCGGGCCGTGAAGGCGCCGTAGCGGCCACGGGGCACCGCGCGGGGCGCCCGGTGGGCGGTGGAGCCCGCCGTACGGCCGGAGCCGAGCAGCGCGCGCAGCGGCGCGAGCGTGTCATTGGTCAGCCGGCCGGACCAGGCCAGCTCCCAGACCACCTCGGCCAGTTCCGGATCGGACACCTCGTGCCCGGCGGCGCCGACCTGCTCGGAGATCTGCCGGAAGAACAGCCCGTAGCCGCCCGAGAGCCCGTCCAGGACCGCGCGGTGCACCGGGGAGAGCTCCAGGGGCTGCGGCTGCGGCAGCAGCAGGGGCGCGGTGTCGGCGAGGTACAGCGACACCCAGCCGTCCTTGCCCTGCAGGGCGCCGGCCCCCGCCCACACGACCTCGCCCGCGGAGGTGAGCTCGTCCAGCATCGCCGGGGTGTAGTCCGCCACCCGGGCGGGCAGGACGAGCTTCTCCAGGGCCGAGGCGGGGACCGCCGCGCCCTGGAGCTGCTCCACGGCCCGCACCAGGCCGTCGAGGCCCCGCAGGCTGTGCGTGCCCACGTGCTGCCACTGCGGCAGGAAGGTGGCCAGGGTGGTCGGCGGCACGGGTTCCAGTTCGTGCCGCAGCGCCGCCAGCGAGCGCCGCCGAAGCCGCCGCAGCACACCGGCGTCGCACCACTCGTGGCCCGCGCCGTCCGGCCGGAACTCTCCCTGCACGACCCGCCCGGACGCGGCGAGCCGGTGCAGGGTGCCGTCGGCGACGGCGGTGCCCAGGCCGAAGCGCCGGGCGGCCTCGGCCGAGGTGAACGGCCCGTGCGTACGGGCGTAGCGGGCCAGCAGATCGGCCAGGGGGTCCTTGACCGGCTCGGTGAAGGCCTCCGGCACACCGACCGGCAACGCGGTCCCCAGGGCGTCCCGCAGCCGCCCGGCGTCCTCCACGGCGGCCCAGTGCTCCACGCCCGCGACGCGGACCCTGATCGCCCGGCGCGCGCTCTCCAGCCCCGCCGCCCAGTCCGGCTCCGCTCCGCGGGCGGCCAACTCGGCGTCGTCCAGCGGGCCCAGCACCCGCAGCACGTCGGCGACGCCCTCGGGGCCCTTGATCCGCCGGTCCTCCGTGAGCCACTGCAGCTCGCGCTCCAGCTCCACCATGACGTCGGCGTCGAGCAGTTCGCGCAGCTCGGCCTGGCCCAGGAGCTCCGCCAGCAGCCGGGAGTCCAGCGAGAGCGCCGCGGCGCGGCGCTCGGCCAGGGGCGAGTCGCCCTCGTAGAGGAACTGGGCCACGTAGCCGAAGAGCAGCGACTTGGCGAACGGCGACGGCTCGGGCGTCGTCACCTCGACCAGCCGTACCTTGCGGGACTCGACGTCGCCCATCAGCTCGACCAGCCCGGGGACGTCGAAGACGTCCTGCAGGCACTCGCGGACGGCCTCCAGCACGATCGGGAACGAACCGAACTCCGAGGCCACCTGGAGCAGCTGGGCGGCCCGCTGGCGCTGCTGCCACAGCGGCGTGCGCCTGCCCGGGTCGCGGCGGGGCAGCAGCAGCGCCCGGGCCGCGCACTCCCGGAACCGGGACGCGAACAGCGCGGAACCGCCGACCTGGTCGGTGACGAGCTGCTCGACCTCGCCCTTGTCGAAGACGACGTCGGCGGCGCCGACCGGCGACTGTTCTGCGTCGTACTCGCTGCCCTGCCTGGCCGGGTCCACGTCCAGCAGGTCAAGGCCCATCAGGTCCGCGTCCGGCAGGCGCAGCACGATCCCGTCGTCGGCGTGCATCACCTGCGCGTCGAAGCCGTACCGCTCACCGAGCCGGGCGCCCAGCGCGAGCGCCCACGGCGCGTGGACCTGGGCGCCGAAGGGGGAGTGGACGACCACCCGCCAGTCGCCCAGCTCGTCCCGGAAGCGCTCCACCACGATGGTGCGGTCGTCGGGTACATGGCCGCACGCCTTGCGCTGCTCCTCCAGGTAGGCCAGCACATTGTCGACCGCCCACGGGTCCAGGCCCGCCGCGGCCAGCCGTTCCCGGCCCTTCCGCGGCTCCAGGGCGGCGACCTCGCGCAGGAAGGCGCCCAGGGCGCGGCCCAGTTCGAGGGGGCGGCCGAGCTGGTCGCCCTTCCAGAAGGGCAGCCGCCCCGGCACACCCGGGGCGGGCGAGACCAGCACGCGGTCGCGGGTGATGTCCTCGATCCGCCACGAGGTCGTGCCCAGCGTGAAGACATCGCCCACCCGGGACTCGTAGACCATCTCCTCGTCCAGCTCGCCGACCCGGCCGCCGCCCTTCTTCGGGTCGGCGCCGGCCAGGAACACCCCGAACAGCCCGCGGTCGGGGATGGTGCCGCCCGAGGTCACCGCCAGGCGCTGGGCGCCCGGCCGGCCCGCCACCGTGTTGGCCACCCGGTCCCACACCACGCGCGGCCGCAGCTCGGCGAAGGCGTCCGACGGATAGCGCCCGGCCAGCATGTCCAGCACCGCGGTGAACGCCGAGTGCGGCAGGGCCGCGAAGGGCGCGGCCCTGCGCACCACCGCCAGCAGCTCGTCGACGTCCCACGTGTCCAGCGCCGTCATCGCGACCAGCTGCTGCGCCAGGACGTCCAGGGGGTTGGACGGGACGCGCAGCGCCTCGATCGCGCCCTCCCGCATCCGCTCGGTGACGACCGCCGACTGCACCAGGTCACCGCGGTACTTGGGGAAGACCACGCCCGTCGAGACCGCCCCCACCTGGTGACCGGCCCGGCCCACGCGCTGCAGCCCGGACGCCACCGAGGGCGGCGACTCCACCTGGACGACCAGGTCCACCGCGCCCATGTCGATGCCCAGCTCCAGGCTGGACGTGGCGACGACGGCCGGCAGCCGCCCGGCCTTGAGGTCCTCCTCCACCAGGGCGCGCTGCTCCTTGGAGACCGAGCCGTGGTGCGCCCTGGCCAGCACCGGCGGCGCACCGCGCGCCGCCCCGGACTGCGCCATGATCTCCGCGGGCGGCGCGCCCTCGGGCAGGGGCTCGCCCGTGGCCCGCTCGTACGCGATCTCGTTGAGCCGGTTGCACAGCCGCTCGGCCAGGCGGCGCGAGTTGGCGAAGACGATCGTGGACCGGTGGTCCTGCACGAGGTCGGCGATGCGCTCCTCGACGTGCGGCCAGATCGAGGGCCGGGGGTCGTCGCCCTCGGTGGCGGGGGAGCCGCCGAGCTCGCCCAGGTCCTCGACGGGGACGACCACCGACAGGTCGAACTCCTTCTGCGACGGGGGCTGGACGACCGTCACCTTGCGCTGGGGCGACAGGAAGCGCGCCACCTCGTCCACCGGGCGGACCGTCGCCGACAGGCCGATACGCCGCGCGGGGCGCTCCAGCAGCTCGTCGAGCCGCTCCAGCGACAAGGCCAGGTGCGCGCCGCGCTTCGTCCCGGCGACGGCGTGCACCTCGTCCAGGATCACCGTCTCGACGCCGCGCAGCGACTCCCGGGTCGAGGAGGTCAGCATGAGGAACAGCGACTCGGGGGTCGTGATCAGGATGTCCGGCGGCCGGGTCGCCAGAGCGCGCCGCTCGGCGGCAGGGGTGTCGCCCGAGCGGATCCCCACCCGCACCTCGGGCTCCGGCAGCCCCAGCCGGACGGACTCGTGCCGCAGACCGGTCAGCGGACTGCGCAGATTGCGCTCCACGTCGACGGCGAGCGCCTTCAGCGGCGACACGTAGAGCACACGGCAGCGGCGCTTGGCCTCGGCGGGCGGCGGCGTCGACGCCAGCCGGTCCAGGGCGGCCAGGAACGCCGCGAGCGTCTTGCCGGAGCCGGTGGGGGCCACCACGAGCACGTCGGACCCGCCGGCGATCGCCCGCCACGCCCCCGCCTGGGCGGCGGTGGGCGCATCGAAGGCCCCCGTGAACCACGCGCGCGTGGCGGGGGCGAACGCGTCGAGGGCCCCCGCGGGATCCTGCTCCTGCGGGGTGCCACCGCTGCTCCGTCGCGACATGCCATCCATCCTGCCTCGCCGCACTGACAAACCGCCCCCGTCCGGTGCCCGCACCGCCTTTCCCCGGCGGGTTCGGCGCAGAATGGGGGGATGGGGTCGGACGAGCGGGCACGGCTGTGGAGGCATCCGGGGCTGCCGGACGTCGACCTGCTGCGGGCCCGGTACGTGCGCAAGACCTTCGTCCGGCACACGCACGAGTCCTTCGTGATCGCCGGCATCACCAAGGGCGTCGAGGCCTTCCACCACCACGGCACGATCGAGCGGGCGGGGCCGGGGGCGGTGGCGCTGATCAACCCCGACACGGCGCACACCGGGCACGCCGGCGTGCCCGAGGGGTGGACGTACAGCGTGCTCTACCCCGGGGCGGACATCGTGGCCTCCGTCGCGGCGGAGACCGCGGCGATCCGAGGGACGGCGGGCTTCGCCGTGGCCGTCGCCGAGGACCCGTACGCCGTGCACCTGGTCACCCAGGTGCTGCGGGCGACCGACCAGGCCAACGCGCTCGCCGCCGACACCATGATGCGGCTCGCCATCGCCCGGCTGCTGCGCGCCCACGGGGGCACGCTGCCCGAGCGCACCCCGCTCACCGCGGGCGCCCGCAGCGCCGAGCGCGCCCGGCAGATCCTGGAGGCGCGCCTCACCGACCCGCCGCCGCTGGCCGAACTCGCGGCAGAGCTCGGCACCAGCCCCTTCGCGCTGCTGCGCGGTTTCCGCGACCACTACGGCATGCCGCCGCACGCCTGGCTCACCGACGCCCGGGTCCGCCGCGCACGGCGCCTGCTGGACGGCGGGACGGCTCCGGCCGAGGCCGCGGTCGCGGTGGGCTTCACCGACCAGCCCCATCTGAACCGCCACTTCACGCGGATCGTGGGGGTGCCGCCGGGCGCGTACCGGCGGGAGCGCAAGAACGTACAAGACGGCGCCGAGGGCGCCGCCTAGCGTCGGACGGGTGACCGCAGCACCCCTGGAAGCCGGACAGCACCGGCAGCAGCCCCCACCGACCTCCGCCAAACCGCGTTCCGCGGTCGTTCGCGACGCCCTGGGCGTGGGCGTCGCCGTGGGCCTGTCCGGGTTCGCCTTCGGGGTGACCGCGGCGGGGGCCGGGCTGAGCCTGCTGCAGAGCTGCGCGCTCAGCCTGCTGGTGTTCACCGGCGCCTCGCAGTTCGCGCTCGTGGGCGCCCTGGGCGCGGGCGGCAGCCCCCTGGCGGCCGCCGCCGGGGCGTTCTTCCTCGGGGTGCGCAACGCCTTCTACGGGCTGCGGCTTTCCGGACTGCTGCGCCTCCCGCGGGCGGTGCGCCCCTTCGCGGCGCAGTGGGTGATCGACGAGACCTCCGCCGTCGCCCTCGCGCAGCCCGACCGGGCGAGCGCCCGGCTGGGCTTCACGGTCACCGGCGCCAGCCTCTACGTGCTGTGGAACCTGACCACGTTCCTGGGCGGGCTCGGTGCCGCCGCGCTCGGCGACCCGGCCGACTGGGGCCTGGACGCGGCCGGCCCGGCGGTCTTCCTCGCGCTGCTCGCACCCATGCTGCGGGGCCGCCGCGAGCGTGCCACGGCGGCCCTGGCCGTACCGCTCGCCCTGGTGTGCCTGCCGCTGCTCCCCGCCGGGGTGCCCGTCCTGGTCGCGGCACTGGCCGCGCCCCTCGTCCTGGCCGTGACCCGCCGCAAGGAGGCCGACCGTTGAGCACATGGATCGCCGTGGGCGTCACGGCCCTCGGCTGCTACGGGGTGAAGCTGCTGGGCCTGTCCGTCCCCGCCGGCTTCCTGGAACGTCCCGTCGTACGGCGGCTGGCCGCGCTGCTGCCCATCGCCCTGCTGGCGGCCCTCACAGCGCTGCAGGCCTTCGGGGACGGCCGCGCCCTGGTGCTCGACGCGCGCGCCGCGGGCCTGGCGGCGGCCGGCGTCGCCCTGCTGCTGCGCGCCCCTTTCCTGCTGGTCGTCGCCGTGGCGGTGGTGGTGACCGGAGGGCTGCGGGCCGTCACCGGGTGACGGGTTACTGTGATCCGTCACAAAGGACGCGCGAGTGAACGCGAGTGAAGGGGTGGGACGATGGCGGCCGACACCCTGCCGGTCCTCTCCGACGCGGCCCGCGCCCTCGCGGCGCGCTGCGAGCACAAGGTGAACGAGATCGCCCGCACCATGACGACGCGCGCCTTCACCGACCTCCCCGGCTACGCCGAACTGCCCGCCGACGTCAAGGAAGGGGAGCTCGCCGCCACCGCGCGCCACGGCCTGCGGCTCTTCCTGCGCCGGGTCGTCCACGGCACCCCCGCCGAGCGGCCGGAACGGGGCGACTTCGACCGCTTCAGGGAACGCGCCGCCCAGCGCGCAGAGGAGGGGCTGCCCCTGCACCTGGTGCTGCGCAGCCATCTGCGCGGCACCGCCGTGCTGTGGCGGGCGCTGCGCGAGGTGGCCCGGCCGGGCGAGGAGGCCGCGCTCGCCGAACTCGCCGACGTCCTCATCGGCATCCAGGAGGGCATCGTCGGCGCCGTCTCCGAGACGTACCTGGACGAGCAGAGCACCCTCGCCGCCGAACGCCGTGAGGAGCGCCGCGCCCTGGTGCGGGCGCTGCTGGACGGATCCCTGCCGCCGGAACGGCTGTCCGCCGGGCGGCTGGGCCTGGCGGACGGCGCCCTCGTGCTGGCCCTGCACTTCCCGCCCGAGGACGCCGCGGGCCGCCCCTCGGCCGCCGCGCACCGCAGGCCGCGCCGTGCCCAGGCCGCCCTCGACCGCGCCTTCGGCGCCGAGGTGCCCGCCCTGCTCGACGACACCGGCGGCCACGCCGTCGTCCCGGGACACCGGGTGCCGCCGGGCGGCGACGACGGTCTGCTGGCCTCCCTGCGCCGCGCCTGCTCCCCCGACGTACGGCTGGCCGTCGTCACCGCCGCCGCGCCCGGGGACATCCCCGGCGCCGCCCGCACGGCGTCGGAGGTGCTGCGGGTGGCCCGCGCCGGCGGTCTGCCGCCCGGGCTGCACCGGCTCGACGACGTACTGCTGGAGTACCACCTGTCACGGCGTGACGAGAGCAGTGAGCGCATAGCCGCTCTGCTCGACCCCATCGCGGACCGCCAGGACCTGGTCGAGACCCTGCGGACCTATCTCGGCAGCCGGCAGGAACGCCGCAGCACCGCACGCCAGTTGGGGCTGCACCCCAACACCGTCGACAACCGGCTCGCCCGGATCTGCGAACTCACCGGGCTCGACCTCGCCGCGCCGCACGGCACGGCCCTGGCGCTGGCCGCGCTGCTGCTGCGCGACGGCGCCGGGTGAGCCGGCTCAGACCAGGCGCCCGTAGGCCCGCAGGGTGAGCAGCGCGTCGAGGGTGACGAGGGGCCGCCGCTCCAGCAGCGTCCCGGGCGCCCAGGCGGGCCGCCGAGCGGGCCAGCCGCCGTCGTCCTGCTGGCCGGCCGCGAGGAAGTCCAGCGCGCGGTCCATCTCCGCGTCCGTGAACCATTCCCGCGCCGGGGACTGCGGCGTGCGCGCGTAGTCGTACGCGAAACGGTGCTCGCCGTCGGGCGCTCCGGACGGAGGGGCGTGCTCCGGGTCCCGGCCGGGGTCCAGCACGACAAGCCGCTGCTCGCGCACGATCCGTCCCAGGCGCGCCGCCGCCTCCCGGGCCCGCGCGCGGTCGGGCGCGTGGTCCAGGAACGCCATCGCGGCCACGGCCTCACCGGGATGGGTCTTGTCGAGCGTCTCGATCGCCGACCAGCAGAAGTCCGTGGCCCGGAACAGCCAGGCGTGCCACACCTCGTTGCGGTGCAACGTGCCCACCACGGGCCCGGTGGCCAGCAGGTCGCCGGGAGGGCAGTCCACCAGCGGCAGCCAGGGGGCGACCGGGAAGCCGCGCAGCGAGGGGTGGAGCGCGGGCAGCGCGCCCTCCGGGGTCGACACGGCCGTCACGTAGCGGCAGATCCGCTCCGCGCGCTGGCCGCCGCACCTGCCGATCTCGTCGAGCACCTCCAGCGCGTGGACCACGTGCAGCGGCTGGCTGACCGTGCCGCGCAGATCGGGGTCGAGGGCGTGGCCGTAGCCGTCGTCGGCGTTGCGGTACGCGGACAGCGCGGTCTCCACCGCGTCCGCCGGGCCGTTTCGGAAGTGGTACGCGAACCTGCGCTGCTCGAGCACGCGTGCGGTCAGCCACACGAAATGCTCGGCGCGTTCTAGCGGGGTTGCTGGCATGTGCGCACAGTAGGCCTCCGGAAGCGCTCTGCACACGGAAGTGCGCAGGGAGCACCCTGGCGTGCGACCACGCGCCCCCCGGTACGGGTCATGAGCCGCGGGGAGTTGACGGCAGCCCCGGCGCACCCCGGACCCGATGTGCGGAGGACGCGGGGGAGGGGGCGCGGCGGCCGGCCCACCCGTATGACGTGCGTGCGGTCGCCGAGGGCGGTGTCCGCGGCGGCACGGCCCGAGCGCCCCGGTGACGATGCGCGCGCGGGTCCCGGGGGGTTTGAATGGGAGGGGGACCCACGACATCGGACGACCGGGTGACTACACACACCGACCTGGACAACCTCGGCTCGCCGCATGACGGCGGCGGCGCCCTGTTCGTCGTCGACGGGCACGGCGACGTCCTCATGTGCACCGGGTCGGTGCAGGAGCTCACCGGACGGCCCCCCGCCGAGGTGTGCGGACGACCGGTCGCCGAACTCCTCACGGACCCCGGGGCATGGGCACGCCACCTCCGCGCGCCCGGCGCCGCCGGCGCGGAGTGCGACGCCGAACTGCGGCACCGCGACGGCACCGCGGTCCCGGTGCGGCTGTGCGTGCAGCCGGTGACCGCGGGCGGCGGGCCGCCCGGGGGCCTGGTCGTGACCGCCACGCCCCGCGCGGTGGCCGAGCGGCACCGGGAGGACGAGGCCCTGCTCAGGGCGCTGTTCCGGCAGCGGCACGTGGGCCTGGCGATCCACGACCTGGCACTGGAGACCACCCGCTTCAACCTCGTCCCCGGCGTCGATCTGCCGCCGGATGTCGGCCCCCGCGTCGATCCGGTGGAGTGGAGCGTCGAGGACGTGCTGCTCCCCAAGGACGCGGCGGCGCTCCGGGCGCAGCTCCGGCACGTGGCCGAGACCGGGGAACCGCTGGTCGGCTGGGTGCACAGCGCCCGGCGCCGGGGCGCGGCGGACGTGAAGCGGCTGGCGTCCTTCTCCGCCTTCCGGCTGCACGGGGCGAACGACCGGCCCGTCGGGGTGGCCGTCATCTTCACCGATGTCACCCAGGAGTACGCCGCCCGCCAGCGCATGGAGTTGCTGCACGCCGCCGCGGAGCGGATCGGCCGCAGCCTGGACGTCGCAAGGGTCGCGCAGGAACTCGTGGACGTGCTCGTCTCCCACCGTTTCGCGGACCTGGCGGCGGTGGACCTCACCCACACCGTGCTGATCGGCCAGGAGCCGGGCGAGTTCCGGCTCGGCGCCCCCTTCCGCAGGGTCGCGGTGGCCTCCTCCGACGGCTCGTGGCCCCCCGAGATCCACCCCCGGGGCGCCGGCTTCCGCCTGCGCAGCCTGGAGAGCGACCACCTGCGCCGGGGCGCCGCCGTCTTCCGGTCGGACCTGACGTCCTGGCGCGAGGGACTCGCCGGCGACGTGGAACGCAGCCGGCTGCTGCTGCCCGACGCGGCCGCGTCCTTCCTGAGCGTGCCGCTGATCGCCCGCGGCCTGGTCCTCGGCGTCCTGCTGATGTGGCGGACGGCCGGTCTCCCGCCGTACGGCCTCGGCGACGCCGGCCTCGCCGAGGAGCTGGCCTCACGGGCCTCCCTGGGCCTGGACAACGCCCGCCGCTACACGCGCGAGCACCGCACCGTCGAGGCGCTCCAGCGCAGCCTGCTCCCGCCGTCCATCACCGAGACCAGCGGGGTGCTGACCGCGGGCAGCTACGTACCGGCGGGGACGACCGAGGCGGTCGGCGGCGCCTGGTTCGACGTGATCCCGCTGTCGTCCAGCCGGCTGGCGCTGGTCAGCGGCGACGTCACCGGACACGGCCTGAACGCGGCGGCCACCATGGGGAGGCTGCGCACCGCGGTGCAGACCCTGGCCGATCTCGACCTGCCGCCCGGTGAACTCCTCGCCCACATGGACGACCTCGTGGTCAGGCTCGGCGACGTCGCCCCGCCGCAGGGCGAGGAGGACGGCACCGCGCGCAGCAGCGCGGTCGGCGCGACCTGCCTCTACTGCGTCTACGACCCCGTCGAGGGCCGCTGCGAGATGGCGAGCGCCGGGCATCCCCCGCCGGTGTACGCGGCGCCGGGCGCCCCCGCCGAGGTCATCGGCCTCAAACCCGGTCCGGCGCTGGGCGTGGACAGCATGCCCTTCGAGCCGGTCGGCTTCGAGGTCCCCCCGGGCAGCGTGCTCGCGTTCTTCAACGAACCGCTCATCTCCCACCCCGACGGCACCGCGCAGGAGCGGCTGGAGCGGTTGTGCTCGGTGCTGGCCACGGACCCCTCCGGGACGCGCACCCCCACCCGGACCGGCCGCGCGATCCTCGATGAACTCCTCGCCGAGCCGCCCGGGGACGACGTCACGCTGCTGGTCGCCCGTCTGCGCCCGCTGCCGCCCGGATCCGTCGCCACCTGGGAGTTCCCCGCCGATCCCGCCGTCGTGGCGCGGGCCAGGACCGCGGTGGAGAGCCAGTTGCAGTCGTGGGACCTCAAGCACCTGGCGTTCACGACCGAACTCATCACCAGTGAGCTGGTCACCAACGCGATCCGCTACGGCGGCGCCCCGGTCGGGCTGCGCCTGATCCGCGACGACACCCTGGTCTGCGAGGTGTCCGACCCGAGCCAGACCCAGCCCCGGCTGCGCCGCGCCCGGCTGTCGGACGAGGGAGGCCGCGGGCTGTTCCTCGTCGCCCAGCTCTCCAGCCGCTGGGGCAGCCGCTACACCGCGGGCGGGAAGACCATCTGGGCCGAGCAGCCGCTGTCCGAGTCCTGAGCCCGATGTCCGCGTCAGGCGTCCGGGCCGCACGGGTCGCCGGTTCCGGGCGTTCGCACTAAACCTGGGAGGACGACCGTAAGCGGCGTCCTCCCGGTGCCCCACCGCGCGTGCGCCGACGGAGGTGGTTCCAGTGGCGCACGGCGGCCCGTCCGCTCCCATGGGCGACGCGGAGGCGGCGATCCTGCGCGCCCTGTTCACGCAGTCGCCGGTCGGGCTGCACGTCCTCGACCCGGACCTGCGCGTGGTCCGCGTCAACATGGGCACCCCCGCCATGCGCGGGGTGCGGCCGGAGGATCTTCTCGGGCGGTACTTCCGCGACGCCTACCCCGTCGTCTGCCCCGACGACGTGGAGGGACGCGTGCGCCGGGTGCTGGAGACCGGTGTGCCGCTGATCGAGGACGTCGTGCGGACGCGTCCGATGTCCGGGGACGGCGCGGAGCACTCCTACTCGGTCTCCGGCTTCCGCCTGGAGGACCCGGACGGAACGGTCCTGGGGGTCGCGCTCGCCGTGGTCGACGTGACCGAGCGGGAGAAGGGGCGTGCCCGGCTGCGCGTCCTGAACACGGTGCGCGACCGCGTGGGCCGCACCCTGGACGTGGTGGTGACCTGCGAGGAACTGGTCGGCGCCCTGGTGCCGGCCTTCGCCGACGTCGTCGTGGTGGAGGTCGTCGACGACGTGGTGCGCGGGGACGACCCGCCGCTGTCGCCGCTGCCCCGCGGGACCCCGCTGCGGCGGGCCGCGTTCGGCAGCAGCGCCGGCGCCGGGCAGCCCCAGGCCCACCCGGTCGGCGATGTGCGCAGCCTGCCCGACCCGACCCCGTACACCCAGGCGCTATCCGATCTGCGGCCCCGGGTCCTGCGGCTGCACGCCGGGCTGCCCTGGCTGGGCACCGACCCCGCCCGCGCCGAGGCGATCCGTGCCTCGGGTGCGCAGACGCTGCTCACGGTGCCGCTGACGCTGCGCGGGGCGGTGCTCGGGCTGATCAGCCTCTACCGGACGAAGCGGATGGAGCCCTTCACGGAGGACGACGTCGAGATCGGCCTGCAGCTGGCCGACCACACCGCCCTGTGCATCGACAACGCCCGCCGCTACACCCGGGAGCACAGCGTCGCCGCGACGGTGCAGCGGCAACTGCTGCCCCGCCGCCCCGTGTCGCACACCGCGCTGGAGACCGCCTACCTGTCGACGGCCAGGGAGAGCGCGGCCGGGTCCTGGTACGACACCATCCCGCTGTCCAGCGCCCGCACCGCGCTGGTCGTCGGGGACGTCGCCGGACAGGGCATCCACGCGACCGCCGGCATGGGCCAGTTGCGCACCGTCATCCGCTCGCTGAGCGCGTTCGACCTGGGGCCCGACGAACTGCTGGCCCGGCTTGACGACATCACGACCCACCTCGCCACCGAGCGCGCCTCGCTGCCGCCCGCCGACCCGCTGCACCGGGAGGCGCTCACCGCCGCGTGCGTGTACGCCGTGTACGATCCGCTGACCCGCACCTGCACGATGGCCCGCGCCGGACATCTGGCGCCGGTGATCGTACGGCCGGACGGCAGTGCGCAGATCGCGGAGATCCCGGACGGGCCCCGGCTGGGCACCGCCGGATGCGCGCCGTTTGCCGCCGCCGAACTCGAGATCCCCGAGGGCAGTGTCCTGGCCTTCACCAGCTCCCCGGTGCTGTCCCTGCACCTGGCCGGCGGTTCCACCCCGCTGAAGGGCGCCCCGCCGGGGCGGGGCCGTCCGCTCCAGGAACTGTGCGACGAGATCATGTACACGCTCCCCGCCGGCGTCGACCGGGGTGTGCCCATGCTGCTGCTGGCCCGCACGCGCCCCTTCCCGCCGGACCGCGTCGCCGCCTGGCCGCTCGTGGACGACACCACGGCGGTCGCCACCGCGCGGGCCCTCGTCCGCGACCGGCTCGCGGCGTGGGGGGGCGGACGAGGACACCGCCTTCAACACCGAGCTGATCGTCAGCGAGCTGGTCACCAACGCCATCCGCTACGGCAGCCCCCCGATGCGGCTGCGGCTGATCAACGACCGCATGCTGACCTGCGAGGTCCGCGACACCAGTCCCGCCTCCCCGCACCTGCTGCACGCGCGCACCGTGGACGAGGGCGGCCGGGGGCTGTTCATCATCGCCCAGCTCGCCGACATGTGGGGCACGCGGTACGCGGAGGACGGCAAGACCATCTGGACCGAGCAGGCCCTCCCCCCGTCCCCGGCCTGACCGGTCCGCCGGCGCTCGGCGGCGACGCCCGTTCAGGCGAACGGACCCGGTCCGTTTGACGCACCGTCCGGGGCGGCGGAACGTGGCGTTATCCCCGCTCGTAGAAAGGCCGGACGGCGATGGCGGACACCCGGGCCAGGCGCATAGCGAAGTTCATCGAGCCGCTGCGTGTGGAGCCGGGGGCCACCGTGGACCTGGCCAGGGACTTCGACCCCCGGTACAAGGGCAGCCTGAAGAAGCGGGACGGCGTCGGACTGCTGAGCACGGGCGTGTCCCTGCTGGCCGAGTACCAGGCGCGGCTGGCCGCCCAGGACACCTACGGGGTGCTGCTCTGCCTCCAGGCGCTCGACGCCGGGGGCAAGGACGGCACCATCCGCCACGTCATGAGCGGGGTGAACCCGCAGGGCGTGCGGGTCAGCAGCTTCAAGGTGCCGTCCACGGAGGAGCTCGACCACGACTACCTGTGGCGCTACGCCCAGCGGCTGCCCTCGCGGGGTGAGATCGCGATCTTCAACCGCTCCCACTACGAGGAGGTCCTCGTCGTCCGGGTGCACGACGAGGTCCTCAGGCGGCAGAAGCTGCCGGAGCGGCCCAAGCGCGCGGGCATCTGGGAGCGCCGCTACCGGGAGATCAACAACTGGGAGCGCTACCTGACCGACAACGGCTTCAAGGTCGTGAAGGTCTTCCTCAACCTCTCCAAGGAGGAGCAGCGCACCCGGTTCCTGAAGCGGATCGACCTTCCGGAGAAGAACTGGAAGTTCTCCGCCGCCGACGTGCGCGAGCGCCGCCACTGGGACGAGTACCAGAAGGCGTTCTCCGAGATGCTGTCGGCCACCAGCACCAAGCACGCCCCCTGGTACGTCGTCCCGGCGGACCGGAAGTGGTTCGCGCGGATCTGCGCCGCGGCGGTGCTCGCCCACACGCTGATGGAGATCGACCCGCAGTACCCCACGCTCGGTGAGCAGGCCCGGCGCGACCTGCTCACCGCCCGGGGGGAGTTGGAGGCCGAGGCCCCCGACGGGGCGCCGGCCGACCCGTACGCGGCGCGGCGGCGGACGAAGGACGCGCGGCGCCCCTGACCCGGGGCCCGCCGCACGGCCGGACGCCGCGACCGGATCGGAGGCATGACGATGACGGTGCAGCCCACCCCGGAGGGGGAACGCCCCGCGTCCCCGGAAGGCTGGTACGCGCGGTCCCCGCAGGACGTCGCCATGGCGTTCGAGGTCGACCCGGACGCCGGCCTGCCGACGGCCCGGGTGACCGAACTGCTCGCGGCGCACGGTCCGAACGCGCTGCCCGAGGAGAAGCCGCCGCCCGCGTGGCGGCGCTTCGTCGGCCAGTACCGCAGCTACATGCAGATCATCCTGGTCGCCGCGGCCGTCGTCTCCTTCCTGATCGCCCAGTGGACCACCGGCATCCTGCTCGTCCTGCTCACCCTGCTCAACGCGGTCGTCGGGCTCCGCCAGGAGGGCAAGGCCGAGAGCGCGATGAACGCCCTGAAGTCGATGATGAAGGCGACCGCCCGGGTACGGCGCGACGGCACCGAGTCGGAGGTGCCGGCCGAGGGCGTCGTGGTGGGCGACGTCGTGCTCCTCGCCGCGGGCGACCAGGTCCCGGCCGACGGGCGGATCGTCCGGGCCAACGCCCTGCAGATCGACGAGTCCGCGCTGACCGGCGAGAGCGTCCCCGCCGCCAAGGACGCCGGCACCCTGCCCGCGGGCGCCGCCCCCGTCGGGCCCGGCGACCAGACCAACATGGCCTTCATGAACACCCCTGTGACGCACGGGAGCGGGGTCCTGATCGTCACCGGCACGGGCGCCGGCACGGAGCTGGGCAAGATCTCCGGGATGCTGTCGGCCACCCCCAAGGAACAGTCGCCGCTGACGAAGGAGCTGGACGACCTCACCTTGTGGATCGCCGCGGCCGCGGGGCTGACGATGGTGGTGATGTTCGCCCTCGGCCGCGCCCGCGGCCAGGAGTGGGACGCACTGTTCGTCAGCGCGGTCTCGCTGGCCATCGCCGCCATCCCCGAGGCGCTGCCCACGGTGACGCAGGTGATCCTCTCGGTCGGCAGCCTCAACCTCGCCCGGCGCAACGCGATCGTGAAGGAACTGCCCTCGGTCGAGACCCTCGGCTTCACCTCGGCCATCAACTCCGACAAGACCGGCACCTTGACGTTGAACCAGATGACGGCCGTCGAGGTGGTCAGCCCCACCGACCGCTACACCGTCTCCGGCACCGGCTACGGCCTGGAGGGCAGGATCCACCACGCCGCGGGTTCCTCGGCGGGCATCGAGGACGCGATCCTGCCGTACGTGGTGGCCAGCGACGCGAAGCTGGTGGACGGGAAGGTGGTGGGCGACCCCACCGAGGGAGCGCTGCTCGTCCTCGGCCACAAGGCCGGGCTGGACATCGAGGCCACCCGGGAGCGGCTGCCGCGGCTGGCCACCCTGCCCTTCGACCCCGACTACAAGCTGATGGCCACCTTCCACTCGGCCACCGACGCCTCGGGCCGCCCGGTCGTGAGGTGCTTCGTGAAAGGCGCGGCGCCGGCCGTGATGGCGCGGGCCGCGACCGCCCTGTCCGCGGGCACGACCGTCCCCTGGGACGACGACCTCAGCCGGCGCGCCCAGGGCGCCACCGAGCGGATGGGCGGCGAGGGACGCCGCGTCATGGCCGCCGCCACCCGCGACCTGGACCCGGCCGGCTTCGACCCCGCCGGCGACCTCCTGTCCCTTGTCACCGACCTGCGGATGACCAGCCTCGTCGGCATGATCGACCCGCCCCGCGAGGAGTCCCGGGACGCCGTGGCCGACGCGCAGGCCGCCCACATCAGGGTCCGGATGGTCACCGGCGACGACGTCACCACCGGCGCCGCCATCGCCCGGCAGCTCGGCATCCCCGGCGAGGCGATGCTCGGCGCGGACTTCGCCGCGCTCCCGGAGGAGGAACGGCTCGCCCGCATCGACGGCATCGGCGTGGTCGGACGGGTCGCGCCCGAGCACAAGGTGCTGCTCGCCGACACCCTGAAGAAGAAGGGCGAGGTCGTGGCGATGACCGGCGACGGCGTCAACGACGCCCCCGCCATCAAGGCCGCGGACATCGGCATCGCCATGGGCAGCGGCACCGACGTCGCCAAGAACGCCGGCCGCATGATCCTCTCCGACGACAACTTCGCCACGATCATCCACGCCGTGGAGGAGGGCCGGAAGCTCTACGACAACCTCACCAAGTACATCCGCTTCGTCCTGCTGCTGCTGGTCACGTTCGTCCTGACCTTCCTCGGCGCGACCCTCCTCAACATCGCCGCCGGTGAACCCTTCACCCCGGCCCAGGTCCTGTGGGTGCACTTCGTCGTCAACGCCCCCTTCGGCTTCGCCCTGGGCTTCGACCAGGAGAGCCCGGGCCTGATGCGCCGCACACCCCGGCCCCGCGGGCAGTCCGTGCTGACCAGGCCGGTGCTGATCACCGTGGGGCTGAGCGGGCTGGCGATCACCGTGATCCTGCTGGCCCTCATCAAGGTGGGGGAGAGCCACTTCCACAGCGCCGCCGTCGGCAACTCGATGGCCTTCACCGCCTTCGCGCTCTGCCTGATCGTCGCCGCGTTCGAGTGCCGCAGCGAGACCGCGTCCGTCCTGACCACGGCCACCTTCGACAGCAAGCAGATGAACTGGGCGGCGCTGTCGGAGTTCGCCCTCGCCGTGCTGGTGACGCAGATGGACGGCTTCCGCCGCATCCTGGGCACCACCGAGATCAACCTGCGGCAGTTCGGCTGGGCCCTGCTGTCCGCCGTCGTCCTGCTGCTCCTGTGGGAGTTCGGAAAGCTGGTGGCCCGCCGGGCACGGGCGGCGGCCGCGGCGCGCGGCCGGGCGGCGCCGCTTCAGCTGCCCGCGGCGGGCAGTTCCAGCCTGAGTTCGTAGCCGCCGTCGGCCGTCGGGCCCGAGGTGACGGTGCCGCCGAGCAGCGCGGCGCGCTGCCGCAGGCCCACGAGGCCGTAGTGGGCGCTGGGCAGCGGGAGCGCGGGCCGGGTGGGGGCGGTGTTGGTGACCGTGACCCGGACGGTGCCGCCCTGGCGGTGGATCCGGACCCGCGCGGAGGCCCCGGGCGCGTGCTTGCGCACGTTGGTCAGTGCCTCCTGGACGGTGCGGTAGACCGCGCGCTGCACCGTCGGCGGCAGACCGTCCGGCAGGTCCGGCTGCAGTTCGGCCTCGATGCCGCTGCCGCTCACCAGCCGTTCCAGTTCGGCGAGGGAGGGCTGCGGGGTGAGCTCCGTGGGGCGGCCGCCGGCGGCGCGCAGCACGCTGACCATGTGCCGCAGCTCGTCCAGGGTCTGCACACTCAGCCGCCGGATCGTCGCCGCGGCCTCCTTGACCTCGGCGTCCTGTGTGCCGACCTGGAGCGCCCCGGCCCGCACCGCGATCAGGCTGACCTGGTGGGAGACCACGTCGTGCATCTCCCGGGCGAGCTGGGCGCGCTCCTTGGCCAGCACGGTCTGGGCGGTGAGCAGCCGCTCGTGGTCGCGGGCCTCCGAGATCTCGGCGAGCCGCAACGACAGGTCCCGCCGGGCCTGCACGAGCTGGCCGAGGAAGACCGGCGCGGCGGCCGTCGCCGCCGTGTAGCTCAGGGTGATCAGGGTCGAGGGCTCGGACAGGTCGAACTTCGGCGCGGGCCACGGCGCCATGTCCGCGATCGTGAAGGCCAGCGCGCACCCCGCCAGCAGCCACCGGCGACGGGTGAGCGAGGCGAGGGTGTACAGCGCGGCCAGCGTCGCGAAGGCCGCGTCCGAGACCAGCACGGCGGGCAGCGCCAGCAGGAAGGTGATCAGCGGCAGGCGCCGGCGCAGCAGCAGGGCCACCGCCCCGCCGAGGGCGCAGCCCAGGCGCACCGGCTCCGCGGGGTCGACGTTGACCCAGATGTCGAACAGCGCGACCGCGACGACGACGAGGTCCACCACCACGGGAGACGGACGCCGGAACCTCATCCGCCCTCACCGTCCTGCGGCCGCTTGAGCAGCCCCGCGCGCTCCGCGAGCAGCGCGGCCTGCACCCGGCTGCCCACCTGCAGCTTGGTCAGGATGGCGCTCACATGGTCCTTCACCGTGCCCGTCCCCAGATGCATCCGCCCGGCGATGTCCGCGTTCGACAGGCCCTCGGCGACCAGGAGCAGCACGGTGCGCTCGCGGTCGGTCAGCCGGGCCACGCCGCGGGTCGCCGACTCCTGCGGGCCCGAGCCCAGGTACCCGTCCACGACCGTCCGGGTGACCTTGGACGACAGCACGGCGCCGCCGTCGGCCAGGGTCCGCACCAGGAACGGCAGTTCCTCGGGGTCGGTGTCCTTCAGCAGGAAACCGGCCGCGCCCGAGCGGAGCGCCGTCGCCACGTACTCGTCCATGTCGAAGGTCGTCAGCATCGCCACCACCGGAGGCTGCTGCAGCCGCCGGAGCCCGGCCAGGACGGTGAGGCCGTCCACGTCGGGCATCCTGATGTCCAGCAGGACGACGTCGGGCTGGGACTCCTGCGCCGTACGGATCGCCTGCCCGCCGGGCACCGCAGCCACGACCTCGATGTCGTCCGCCGCGTCGAGGATGCGCTGGAAGCCCGTACGGATCAGGGCCTCGTCGTCGACCACCAATACCCGGATCACGCGTGCTCCACTCACCACCGGACCCCTGCCCGATTCCTACCACGCCGCGGGCCGTCCGGCAGGGCACCGGGCCGCGTCCGGCCAGGTGACGGGCGAGCGGGGGTCAGAAGGCGGAGGCGGTTCCGGACGACTTCCGGATGGGGGGCCGCGGGCGGTTTCCACAACCCTGGAGCCAAGACCAACGTAACACCGGGTGCGTCGCGGGCAGCGGCGCGCGCGGTGGGGCAGGGCCCGTCGACGGGGCGCCTGGTGGCGCTCGACCTCGCCCGCGGACTGGCGGTGCTCGGCATGTACGGGTCCCACGTGGGACGCGACCCTCCCGGGGGCGGGCCGGTGGGCTGGGCGGCGGAGATGTCCCGCGGCCGCTCCTCGGCGCTGTTCGCGCTGCTAGCCGGGTTCACGCCGGTCATCCTCACCGGCCGGCCCGAGCCCCGGACCGGGCGTGCGGGACGGAAGGCCGCCGGCCGGGTGCTGATCCGCTCCGCCGCCCTCGTGGCCCTGGGCGGGGCGCTCACCGCCCTCGACACCTCGGTCGACGTGATCCTCGCCTACTACGGCCTGGCCCTCGCCCTGGCGCTTCCGCTGCGCCGGCTGCGGGCGCGCTCGTCCTGCCCCAGGTGCTGTACCCGCTCCGTGCGGCGGCCCACGGCGGAGGCTGGGCCGACACCCCTCGCCGACCACGATCCGCCGGCCCGGATCAGCGGCGGCGACGGCCTTCTCGACCTGGTGGTCACCGGCGACCACCCGGTGCTCACCTGGCTGCCGTTCATCGTCGCCGGCATGGCCGTGGCCCGGCTCGACCTCGGCCGCCCCGGCGTACGGTCCCGGCCGGCCGTCCGCGCCGCCGCCCTCACCGCGGCCGGGCCCCCGTCCGTGGCGGCCCGGCGGCGGCCGCCTGGTGGTCCGACGCCGTCGGCTCCCCCCGGGGACACCACCCCGGCCTTGCTGCTCGTGGCCGCCCCGCACAGCCAGACGACCTTCTCGATCCCGGGCAACACCGGCGTCGCCCTCCTCGTGCTCGCCGGCTGACTCGCCCTCGTCGGCCGCTCGACGGGGCCGCGCCGACCGGCCGCACCCGTCGCCGCCGTCGGCTCGGTCTCGCTGACCGCCTACGCCGGGCACATCGTCGCCCTGAGCGCGCTCGGCCTCGACGACGAGGACCGCTCCTACACCGGCGCCGTCGCGCTGTGGCTCTGCTTCACGGCGACGGCCATGGCGGCCGCCCTCCTGTGGACGCGCGTCTTCCGGCGCGGACCCCTGGAGTACGCGCTGCACTCCGTCACGCTGCCCGCCCGCCTCATCAACTGATGTCGCCCGGCCGGGAACCGGGCCCCGGGCGAGGCCGGGGCCGCCCAGCGCCGGCACACGTGCCGTACCGGGAGCCCACGGTCCCGGTACGGCAGCGCCCGGAGGGCGTCAGTGGTGGAGGGCCGCCTTGGCGCGCTCCAGGGCGCCGCGGACGACGGCGGAGAGGCTGTCGATGTCGTACGCGCCGTAGTGGCGACGGCCGTTGATGAAGAACGTCGGCGTGCCCGACACATTGCTCAGGTCCGCGGACTCGGCGTCCTCGGCGACCCGGACGGCGACGGCGCGGGTCTCGAAATCGTGCCGGAAGCGCTCCATGTCGAGCCCGACCGCCGTGGCCAGCCGTTCCAGTCCGCGGACGTCGAGCGCCTGGGGGTGGGCGAAGATCTGGTCGTGCATCTCCCAGAAGCGGTCCTGCTCGGCCGCGGCCTCCGCGGCGCGGGCGGTCTGGACGGCGTGGGGGTGCACATCGGCGAGCGGCAGATGGCGCCAGACGTACCGTACGTCGCCGAAGTCGGCGAGCAGGTCGCGGATGACGGGCTCCGCCTCACCGCAGTAGGGGCACTCGAAGTCGCCGTACTCGACGACGGTGACCAGGGCGTCGTGCGGGCCGCGCACATGGTCGCGCTCCGGGTCCACGGGGACGGCCAGGTCCTCCAGTTGCTGCGCCTTGCCGAGCAGCGCCCGCCGGCGCACCGCCCGGGGCAGCCGGGACAGGACCATCGTCACACCCCAGGTGAACAGGAAGGACAGGATGACCGCGGCGAGGATGCCGACCTTCGCCTCGGCGAGCCGGCCGCCCTCGAACGCGCGGGCCGCGATGAGCAGGGCGATGGTGAAGCCGATGCCGGAGATGGTGCCGCCGGCCGTCACCGCTCCCCAGCCGACCGGCGGGCGCAGCCGCCCGCGGCTGAGCCGTGTGGTCAGCGCGGAGGCGCCCACGATGCCGAGCGGTTTGCCCACCGCATAGGCGACGACGATGCCCAAGGTGACGGGGGAGGTGAACGCGGCCGTCAACTGCCGTGCGTCGATGGTGATGCCGGCGTTCGCCAGGGCGAAGGCGGGGACGATCAGATAGCTGGTCCAGGGGCGGAACAGCTCCTGCAGCCGGGAGTTGAGCGACACCGACAGCGCGAGGCCCCGCCGGGCGCTGCGCTCCAGTTCGGGTGTGGGCTGCTCCCTGAAACGCAGGTAGAGCGTGCTGGCCCGGCGGAGGTCGGCGCCGCGCGCCGGGTGGTCGCAGGCCATGAGACCGAGCGCCAGCCCGGTGACGACGGGGTCCACCCCGGAGCCGAGCAGCGCGAACCACACGGCCACACCGGTCAGGGCGAAGGCGGCGCCGCGGAACTCGCCGCAGGCCCGCACGACGGAGTTGGACGCGACGAGCCCGACGCCGAAGATGCCGATGGCGACGAACAGTTCCGGCCAGGAGATGCCGCTGGTGTAGGCGAAGGCGATGACGGCGAGCGCGATGAAGTCGTCGACGACGGACGCGGTCAGGATGAACGCCCGCGTGGCCGTGGGGAGTCTGCGGCCCAGCAGGGCGTAGAGCCCGAGCGCGAACGCGGTGTCGGTGGAGATCACCGTGCCCCAGCCGCGTGCCTCGGGGGTGCCGTGGGTGAACGCGAGGTAGAGCGCGAGCGGTACGAGCATGCCGGCCAGTCCGGCCATCGTGGGCAGGGTGATCCGGGCCCGTTCGCGGAACTCGCCGAGGTCGAACTCCCGGCGGGCCTCCAGGCCGACGATGAAGAAGAACAGCGTCATCAGCCCGCTGTTGATCCACTCCCGCAGGTCGAGCGACACCCCCTGCGAGCCCAGGGTGAGCGACAGCTGCGTGCGCCACACCGACTCGTAGTTCTCCGGCGCCAGATTGGCCCAGGCCAGGGCGATGACGGTGGCCGCCAGCAGGAAACCGGCGCTCGCGGTCTCGGTGCGCAGGAAACGCAGGCGCGGAGTGGTCACGCCGGGGCGGCGCGGAGTCTGCCCCGTTGCTTGCAGTGACGAGAACGCGCTCACCCGCACATCGTGGCACGAGCCCGCGACGGCGGCCTGTCGCACAGCGGCCAGGGGCGGGCGGGCGTTCCCGTCGGGGCCTGCGCAGGGCCCGCGCACCCTACGCACGGTGACCGCTCCGCCCGTCGCGGGCCCGGCGGTTGGCGCCCCGGCGCCGGACGTTCGAGACTGCAAGGAGACGACTTCTTCCCGTACGGCCGGACAAGCGCCCACGACCTCGTGGCAGCGGGCCGCTGGGCCGCGGATGGTCGTAGACCCTCAGGGGATCACATGGTGGACAAATCAGCCGAGGTCCGCGGGCGCGAGGATGAGGCCCCGACCATCGGGGGTGATCGCGCCGGTCCCGGGACCGGCACCGAGAGGATCCTCGCGGAGACCCTGGCCGGCGTTGTCCACGCCGATCAGGTCCGCGTCGACAGCCACTTCTTCGACGACCTGGGCGCCGACTCGCTGGTCATGGCGCACTTCTGCGCACGGCTGAGGAAACGGCCGGACGCACCGTCGGTGTCGATGAAGGAGATCTACCGCCATCCCACCGTCCGCAGCCTGGCCGCCGCCCTCGACGAGACCCCGCCGGCCGCCACCGCCGCCACCGCCGCCACCGCTGTCCCCGCGACCGCGACCGCGACCGCGACCGCGTCCGGTCCGGTACGGGCCGCGGTGCCTCGGTCGGTGGCGGGACCGCCGACCGGCACCCCGCACTACGTGCTCTGCGCGGTGCTGCAGCTCGCCTTCTTCGTGGCGTACTCCTTCGGGGCCGCCCTCGTCCTCACCAAGGGCCTGGACTGGATCGCCGGCGCCTCGGGCCTGGTCGACACCTACCTGCGGGCGATCGCCTTCGGCGGCGTGGCCTTCGCCGCGGTGTGCGTGCTCCCCGTCGTCGCCAAGTGGGTGCTCGTCGGCCGGTGGCGCCCCCGGCAGATCCGCATCTGGAGCATGGACTACCTGCGCTTCTGGTGCGTCAAGACGCTCATCCGGTCGGATCCGCTGGTGTTCTTCCACGGGTCGCCGCTGTACACGCTCTACCTGAGGGCGCTCGGCGCGAAAATCGGACGCCGCGTCACCGTCCTGTCACGGCGCGTACCGATCTGCACCGACCTGCTCACCATCGGCGACGACACGGTGATCCGCAAGGACGTGTTCTTCTCCGGCTACCGCGCCGAGTCCGGGGTGATCCGGACCGGCCCCGTCACGCTCGGCAAGGACGTGCTCGTCGGCGAGGTGACGGTGATCGACATCGACACGGTCATGGGCGACGGGACCCAGCTCGGGCACGCCTCCTCGCTCCACGCCGGCCAGCGCGTGCCCGACGGCGAGCACTGGCACGGGTCCCCGGCCCAGCCCGCCGACGTCGACTACCGGGCCGTGGGACCGGCCCGCTGCGGCGCCGCACGCAGGGCGGGCTACTCCGTCTCGCAGCTGCTCGGAGCGGTCCTGGTCTACGTGCCGCTGGCCGTCGCCGGCTCGGTGCTGCTGTTCGCCGCCGTGCCGCAGTTCGCCTCGCTCGTGGAGCCCGGCCCCACGGCGCTGACGACCTGGGGGTTCTACGCCGACGCCCTGGTCACCTCGATCGCCCTGTTCTTCGGCGCGGTGGTGCTCGGCCTGCTGTTCACGGTGACGGTCCCGCGCGTGCTGAACCTCGCCGTCAGACCGGACACGGTCTACCCCCTGTTCGGCTTCCGGTACGGGATGCACCGGACCATCGGCTTCCTGACCAACCGGCGTTTCTTCAAGACCCTGTTCGGCGACAGCTCGGCGATCGTCCACTACCTCGGCGGCCTGGGCTACCGGCTCTCGCACGTGGAGCAGACCGGGTCGAACTTCGGCACGATCATGAAGCAGGACAACCCGTTCCTCAGCTCCGTCGGCCGGGGGACGATGGTGGCCGACGGGCTGTCGATCATCAACGCCGACTTCTCCAGCTCGTCCTTCTGCGTCTCGCGGGTCACCATCGGGCCGCACAACTTCGTCGGCAACTACGTGGCCTACCCGTCGCAGGGCAGGACGGGGGACAACTGCCTGCTGGCGACCAAGGTCATGGTCCCGGTGGACGGAAAGGTCAGGGAGGGCGTCGGCCTGCTGGGCTCGCCCAGCTTCGAGATCCCGCGGTCCGTCCTGCGCGACAGCAAGTTCGACCACCTCAAGGACGGCGAGACCTTCCGACGCCGTCTGGCGGCCAAGAACAAGCACAACGTCTCCACCATGGCGCTGCACCTGCTCGCACGGTGGGTCTTCTTCTTCTGGGTGGCGCTCGTGGTGTCGGTGGCCGCGGACCTGTACTCCGTGCTCGGCCTGTCGGTGATCGCCCTCGCCAACGTCCTCACCCTCGCCTTCACCGTCGTCGACATGGTGCTCTCCGAACGCATCGCCACCGGATTCCGGGGGCTGCGGCCGCTGTACTGCTCGATCTACGAACGCCCCTTCTGGCAGCACGAGCGGTACTGGAAGGTGACCAGCGTGAGCGAGGCGATCATGGTTTTCAACGGCACGCCCTTCAAGGGCGTCATCTGGCGCTGGCTGGGCGTCCGGATGGGCCGGCGGGTCTTCGACGACGGCTGCTACTTCCCGGAGCGCTCCCTGGTCGCCATCGGGGATGGGTGCGTGCTCAACGAGGGCAGCCGGATCCAGTGCCACTCCCAGGAGGACGGCACCTTCAAGTCCGACCACAGCGCCCTCGGGGCCGGCTGCACCGTCGGCGTCGGCGCCCTCGTCCACTACGGCGTGACGATGGGCGACGGGACGGTCCTCGCGCCCGACTCCTTCCTGATGAAGGGCGAGGAGATGCCGCAGGGGGCGCACTGGGCGGGCAACCCCGCACGGGAGATGCCGGACGAGCTGCCGGTGCCCCCGGCCCACCGCGAGGACGCGGACACCGCCCGGACCAGGACCGGCTGAGCGGCGGCGCCGGGCCGCGCTGCGTCACCGTCCGGGCACTGCGGTGGCACGCGCGTCCGATCGGGCCAACACTGGTGGAGTACGGGCAAATCGACTACGGCGGGCGCCACTCAGCCGTTGTGTGCCCGCCGGACGGGTGGGCAAGGTGACGACTTCCCCCTTCGGGTCCGGCGACCCGTTCTCCGATCTCTTCAACCGCTTCTTCGGGATGAGTCCGGCGGCATCACCACCCGCCGTCCAGCGCGTCCCCATCGGGCGACTGCTCAGCGACTCCTCCAACCAACTGCTGGCGGCCGCCGCGAGCAGGGCGGCCGCGGACGGCGCCGACCTCGACACCGAGCACCTGCTGTGGGCGGCCACGCGCGTACCGGCGGGCCGGCAACTGCTGGAACAGGCGGGCATGGACCCCGACCGGCTGGCCGAGGACGTGGCCGCGGTCCTGCCCTCGGGCACCGGCGGCGGGGAGCCCGCGCTCACCCCGGCCGCGAAACGCGCCCTGCTCGCCGCCCACGCGCGCTCCCAGGCCGCCGGCGCCTCGTACATCGGCCCGGAGCACATCCTCGCCGCGCTCTCCGACGACCCCCGCTCCGGCCTGGAGATGCGCTCCGAGGGAGCCGATCCCACGGCCCTTGCGGGCAAGGGCGGCGGCACCCGGTCCGCGCCGACCGACACCCCGACCCTGGACGAGTACGGCCGGGACCTCACCGAGGAGGCGCGCGGCGGGCGGCTGGACCCGGTGATCGGCCGCGGCGAGGAGATCGAGCAGACCGTCGAGGTGCTGTCCCGGCGGACCAAGAACAACCCCGTGCTCATCGGCGACCCCGGCGTCGGCAAGACCGCCATCGTCGAGGGACTCGCCCAGCGGATCGTGGCCGGGGAGGTGCCCAGGGCCCTGCGGGACCGCCGGGTCGTCGGCCTGGACCTGGCCGGACTCGTGGCCGGCTCCAAGTACCGCGGGGAGTTCGAGGAACGCCTGAAGAAGGTGATCGACGAGGTCACCGCGGCGAAGAGCAGCGTCATCCTGTTCATCGACGAACTCCACACCGTCGTCGGCGCAGGGGCGGGCGGCGAGGGGGCCATGGACGCGGGGAACATCCTCAAACCCGCCCTGGCCCGCGGCGATCTGAGCGTGGTCGGCGCCACCACCATCGACGAGTACCGCAGGTACATCGAGAAGGACGCGGCCCTCGAGCGGCGCTTCCAGCCGGTGATGGTGCCCGAGCCCTCCGTCGACGAGACGGTCGAGATCCTGCGCGGGCTCCGCGACTCCTACGAGGCGCACCACCAGGTGCGCTACACCGACGAGGCGCTGGACGCCGCGGCCGCCCTGTCCGACCGCTACATCAGCGACCGCTTCCTGCCCGACAAGGCCATCGACCTCATGGACCAGGCCGGCGCCCGGGTGGGCCTGCGCTCCCTGGGCGGCCCGGGCCCGTCCGACGAGCTGGAGGAGCGCCTGACCAAGCTCCGCCGCGAGAAGGACGAGGCCGTCAGCACCGAGGACTTCGAACGCGCCGGCGGCCTCAAGGAGCGGATCCGGGAGCTGGAGAACGAACTCGCCGCGCTCGCCGGGGAACGGGAGCAGACCCCCGGCGTCACCGCCGAGGACATCGCCGAAGTGCTCTCCGCGCGCACCGGCATCCCCGTCTCCCAGCTGACCGAGACCGAGCGCGAGCGGCTGATGAAGCTGGAGGAGGACCTCCACCGGCGGGTGATCGGCCAGGACGAGGCGGTCGACGCCGTCGCCCAGGCCGTGCGCCGCGGGCGCGCCGGCATGGGCGACCCCGACCGGCCCACCGGCAGCTTCCTGTTCCTCGGGCCGACCGGCGTCGGCAAGACGGAACTCGCCAAGGCGCTCGCGGAGCTGCTCTTCGGCGACCCCGAGCGCATGATCCGCTTCGACATGAGCGAGTTCCAGGAGAAGCACACCGTCTCCCGGCTCGTCGGCTCACCGCCCGGCTACGTCGGGTACGACGAAGCGGGGCAGCTCACCGAGGCGGTGCGCCGCAAGCCGTACAGCGTCGTGCTGTTCGACGAGGTCGAGAAGGCCCATCCGGACGTCTTCAACCTGCTGCTGCAGGTGCTGGACGACGGGCGCCTCACCGACGCCCAGGGCCGCACGGTGGACTTCCGGAACACCGTGGTCATCATGACCAGCAACATCGCCTCCAAGCACATCCTCGACCACGAAGGGGCGATCGACGACATCAGGGACGACCTGATGGCCGAGCTCCAGGCGCACTTCCGGCCCGAGTTCCTCAACCGTATCGACGAGATCATCGTCTTCCACGCGCTGACCCGGTCGGACCTCGTGCAGATCGTCGACCTGCTGCTGGAGCGCAGCCGCCGCAGGCTGCACGCCCAGCGGATCGGCCTCGAGGTCACCCAGGCCGCCAAGGAGTGGCTGGCCGACCGGGGCTACCAACCGGAGTTCGGCGCACGTCCGTTGCGCCGCACCATCCAGACCGAACTCGACAACAGGCTCTCCAACATGCTGCTCGACGGCACCCTCAACCCCGGGGACACGGTCGTCGCCGACGTCAGGGACGGGGAGTTGACCCTCGGCCTCCAGGAGCGCGAAGCGCACGACACGGCCGAGGAGGCCGCGGCGTCGGACGGCTGACGCCGGCTCATCAGGCAGCTCACGGGCGGGCATCCGCCCCCGGGCCCGCGCCCTCCCCGGAACCGTACGGGGCGGGCGCCGGGAGGAGACGGAAAATGACCGGTCACATGTACCTCGCCTACGACTACCCGGTCCTGGGCGCGTTCTGGACGATGATGTGGATCTTCCTGTGGGTCATCTGGATCTTCCTCATCGTCCGCGTCGTGATGGACGTCTTCCGCGACGACGGCATGAACGGATGGGCCAAGGCGGCATGGCTGCTCTTCGTGCTCGTCCTCCCCTTCATCGGGATCCTCGCGTACCTGCTCTTCCGCGGCTCGGGCATGGGCAGGCGCGAGGCGGAGCAGATGCGCAACCGCCAGAAGGCGTTCGACGAGTACGTCCGCGAGACCGCCGGCGGCGGCACGGCGGCGGGCGGGGTCGACGCGCTCGCCAAGCTCTCGGAGCTCAAGGCGAAGGGCGACCTGACGGAGGAGGAGTTCCAGCGCTTCAAGGAGAAGGTCCTGCACTGAGCCGTCCTCGTCGCGCGGCGGCGCACGCCGCCGCGCGCAGCGCCGGGAGACACCATGAACGCACCGTACGGACACACCACGACGCAGGCGCCCGCCGACCCCGACGAGGTGCTCGGCAGACTGGGCGGCTCCTGGGGGTGGTCCCTGGGCTTCGCGCTCGCGACGCTCGTGGCGGGGGTGATCGTGCTCGTCTGGCCGGACGAGACGCTGCACGTGCTGGCGGTCGTCATCGGCCTCTACCTGCTCCTCGCGGGCGTCTTCCGCTTCGTCACGGCGTTCGCCCGCCAGGACGGCGGCAGCAGGGTGACGGCGGTGATCGTCGCGGTGGTCGCCGTGCTCGCCGGGGTGCTGTGCCTGCGGCACCCGCTGCAGACGACCGCCGTGCTCTCCCTCGTCCTCGGCGCGTACTGGCTGGTGTCCGGGCTGCTCGTGGGGTTCATCGCCATCGCGGGACGGGACATGCCGCACCGCGGGATGGCGTTCGCGGTGGCCGCGCTCGGGGTCGTCGCCGGGATCGTCGTGCTCGCCTTCCCCGCGCAGTCGGCGGTCGCGCTGGCCCGGCTGGTCGGACTGTGGCTCGTCCTGCTGGGCCTGGCCGAGGTGGCGGCGGCCCTCGCGCTGCGCTCCCTCGCGAAACGGCCGGCGCCGACGCGGGCGCGTCCGCCCGGGTGATCAGGGCCCGGGGTCGTCGGCGGTCTGCGCGGGCGCCGGGGTCTGCAGCGTCTGCTCGGCCCAGATGGTCTTGCCCTCGGCGTGGTAGCGGGTGCCCCACTGGTCGGCGCAGCGGGAGACGATGAACAGGCCGCGCCCGCTCTCGTCCAGGGTCCGGGCGTGCTTCAGGTGCGGCGCGCTCGCGCCCGCGTCGCTGACCTCGCAGGTCAGTGTGGCGTCCAGGACGAGCCGCAGTTGCAGGGGCGGGGCCCCGTACCGCACCGCGTTGCCCACCAGTTCGCTGAGGATCAGCTCCGTGGTGAAGGCCGTCTCCTCGTCGATCCCCCACCGCGACAGCCGGCGCCGCGCGATCGACCGCGCGATGGGCGCCGCCTCCGCGTCGCTCGGCAGCGGGCAGGTCAGCACCCGGTCGCCGGGGAACCCCCGGGTGCGGGCGAGCAGCATGAGCAGGTCCCCGGGCTGACTGCCGTTCCTGATGGCGTACGCGAAGGCGTCGCTGAGCTCCTGCAGCGGGCCCCGGCCGTACCGCTCCAGCAGGCCGTGCAGCGTCCCGGAACGCGGGTGGAGCAGGTCCGTCAGCGCGGAGGTGCCGAACAACAGGGTGGTGTGCTCGGGGAGGGCGACCGTCGTGGCGGAGAAGGGGGCGTTGCCGGTCTCCGCCAGCAGGGGCCCGGGGGAGACGGGCAGCGACTCGATCGCGCCGTCGGGGAAGACGGCGATCGGCTGCGGGTGGCCCGCGAGGGCGATCGTGCAGGTGAGGTCGAGCGGGTCGTAGACGGCGATGACGCACTCCGCGGCCAGTGGCTCGCGGTGCAGGGGGTCCCCGGCCGGCAGCGCCGCCCGCTCCTCGGCCAGCCGCGTCGCGGTGTCGCTCAGCCGTGCCAGCAGCTCCTCGGGCTGCAGGTCGAGCGCGGCGAGGGAGTGGATGACCGTCCGCAACTGCCCCATGGTGGTGGCGGCCTCGACGCCGCGCCCTTTGACGTCGCCGGCGACCAGGGCGGTGCGCGCCCCCGGCAGCGGGATCACGTCGAACCACGCACCGCCGCCCTCCATCCCCGGCAGGTGGAGGTGGGACGTCTCCAGCGCGATCCGCGGCGCCGGCCGCTGCGGCAGCAGCCGGCGCTGCACGGTGGCGGCGATGGTGCGCTCACGGGTGAAGCGCCGGGCGTTCTCGATGCACAGCGCCGCGTGGGTGCACACGTCGAGCGCCAGCCGCACGTCGTCCTCGTCGAAGAGGTCCTCGTCGTCGTGCCGGTAGAAGCTGACCAGGCCGAGCGCCTCACCGCGCACCGCCAGCGGCGCCACGATCAGCGAGTGCACGTTCTGCCGGCGGATCGCGTCGGCCCGCGCCGGGTCCGCCGCCAGCCATATGCTGTCCGCGTCCACCAGCACGAGCCGCGGCTGCAGATCGGCCATCACCCGGGCGAACGGGGTGCCGTACGGCAGGTGCCGGACGTCCCCGACCGGGTACGCCGAGACCTTCCCGCGGTAGGCGGCCCTGCGCAGCGGCACGTCGCGGTCGACGGGGACCAGCGGCGGCACCTCGCCCCGTACGACGTCCTCCACCACCTCCACCACCACGATGCCGGCGAACGCCGGGACCACCGCCTCCGCCAGCTCCTCGCAGACCGCGACCACGTCCAGGCGCTGCCCCACCCGCTCGCGCACCGCGTCCAGGACCGTCATCCGCCGGCGGCTCGTCTGCCGCTCGGTGACGTCGGAGGCCGCGGCCACCAGCCCCAGCACCTCTCCGTGCGGTCCCTCCAGACGGAAGACGGAGGTGAGGTACATGCGCCTGTGCGGCCGGCCCTCGCCCAGCGCCCCGCGCACCAGCCGGTTCAGCACCGGTTCCCCGGTCTCCAGCACCCGCCGGGCGACCTCCTCCTCCGTCACCGGGTCGTCCAGCTGGAACACCTCGCCGAAGCGCCGCCCGGGGCTCAGCGGCTCGTCGTGCAGCGCCCGCGTCGCGCTGTTCATCCGTACCAGGCGCAGTTGGTCGTCGAGGACGTGAAGGCCCACCGGGGCCTGCGAGAACATCACCTTCAGCAGCGCAGCGTCCCGCGCGCCGAGGGTGTCGCCGCCCGTGCGCACCTCCCACAGCACGGAGGTACCGCGCAGGATCGGCCTGACCAGCAGCTCGCTCCGGCCCAGCGCGGATCCGGGCGCGCGCACGAGGTCGGCGACGGGCCGTCCCACGGCCCCGTCGGCGGGCAGGCCGAACAACTCCTCGGCCTTCGGCCACCACTCCTCCACCCGCCCGCCCTCGTCGACGAGCAGGAGCACGTCACCGCCACCCGCCATCCGCACGCACCTCCCACCTCACCCTCTCCCACCCCACCAGCCCCCGCACCCCGGCGTTTTCCCCCGGGGAAGGCCCGCCGCCGCGTCCGCGCTCAGGAGGCGAGGAGCCGCTCGTCGGACGGGGCGGGGGAGGGCGAGGGGAAGCCGTCGCCGTACTGCACCGCGATCATGGCGATGTCGTCGTCGAGCTTGATGGCGCCGCCGCCCACGTGCAGGGAGAGCCCGTCGAGTACGTGCTGGAGCAATTCCTCCGGACGGGAGCCGGGCCAGGTGGCCACGTGCGCGCCCAGGTCGTAGAACTGGCCGTCGTCGTTGCGGGCCTCGATGGCCCCGTCGGTGTAGAGCAGCAGCGTCGCCTCGCGGCCGAAGGGGAAGGTGTCGACGATGTAGTCCCCGGCGTCCAGGCTGCCCAGGCCGAGCGGGGGAGAGGGCGTGGCGGGGGACAGCAGCAGGGTGCCGGACCGCTGTGCCATGTAGGGCGGGGGATGCCCGCAGTTGACCATGTGGATCTCGGCGCAGTCGTCGGGGACCTCGAGGACCAGCGCGGTGATGAACCGTTCCACGGCGTCGCTGTCGGTCCGGCCCGTCTCCTCGAAGTGGCCGCGTATCGAGTGCTCCAGGTCGGCCACCAGCTCCGGGAGCGAGCCGAACCGGCGGGCCGCCCCCCGGAACGCCCCGAGCAGTGCCTCCGCGTCCTCGACCGCGGGCAACCCCTTGCCCTTGACGTCCCCGATCAGGAAGCGCACCCCCGCCGCGCTCCTGGCCACCGCGTACAGGTCCCCGCCGATCTGCGCGTACGGATGGGAGGCGTGGTACGCCGCCCGCACGAGCAGCGGCCCGATGCGCGGGGGCAGCGGGCGCAGCAGGACGCGCTGGATGGTGTCGGACACGATCCGCACCTCCATCAGCTCCCTGACGCTGCGGTCACGGATGCTGCGGGAGGCGATGACGAAGGCCGAAACGAGGAGGATCTCCAGCTGGTGCACGGCGGGGATGGACGTGCCCAGCAGGTTGTCGTGCACGTCCAGTACGAAGGCCGCGACACAGGACAAGGCGGCGCTCAGGGTCGTCGTCCCCGGCCCCGCCAGCACGGCCGTGGTGGCGGGGACCACCACCATCAGCGAGGCCAGGTGCTCGGTGGGCGGCAGTATGAAGCCGGTGACGACGATGGAGATGATCATGAACAGGGCCAGCGCCAGCGGCCCGTGGCCCTGGGTCAGCAGCGTCACCCAGGAGGGACCGGGCCCTGAGCCGTGCGGCGCCGCCCGCCGCCCGGGCAGCCGCCGCAGGCGGTGCGTGAGGCTGTCCTTCATCGCGGCTCCGGGTCCCCGACGGGTCCGGGGGCCGAAGCACGAAGGCCGTCCTCCAGCGCTGGCGATCGCATACACCGAATGTACGCCCCGCAAACATCTCGGGTCATCGTGGTACTTAATGGCACTGTTCGGGAAAAGCGGATGAAACGGGGAAGGGTGGGGCCGGTGGGCGGTGCGCCCGGCCCGAAGGTCCGGGGCGTCACCCGTGGACGTCAGCCTGCGTACGTCAGCCTGCGAACGCCTCGACCAGGGTCCAGACGGCCAGGCCCGCCATGCAGACGCCGCCGACGCGCTGGATGGTCTTCAGCGGGACCTTCTTGGCGATGAACCGGCCCACCACCAGCGCGAGGGCGGAGACCGACATCAGTGCCGCGGCCGAGCCGATCGCGGTCGGCAGCCAGCCGTTGGTGGCGGCGAGGTTGGCGGTGGTGATCTGCGTGAGGTCGCCCCACTCGCTGATGAACACGGCCGTGAACGCGGTGGAGTACACCGGCCAGAACCCGGTCACGGTCCTGCCGGCCTCGTCGTGGTCGTCGTCGCCCCCGCCCCGCAACAGCACCACGGCGCCGAAGGCGAACAGGGCGGCGGAGACCAGCTTCACCGCCATGTTCGGCAGCATGCTGATCAGGCTGCCCGCGCCCACCGCGATGGCCACGTGCAGGATGAAGGCGGTCGAGGTGCCGAACCAGACGTAGAGCGGGCGCATGCGCGTGCCCATCGCCAGCGAGGCGAACATCGTCTTGTCCGGGAGCTCGGCGAGGAAGATCAGCCCGAAGGCGGTGACGAGCGCCAGGGGGTCGAAGGTCATTCCGGTGCTTTCTGCTGGGGCCGGACCGCGGACTCGACGGCACCCAGGGGGCGACGGGAAGCGCCAACGGCCCGGCGCGACGGAGCGGCCCGCACGGCGGTGCGGACCACGTCTTGCCTTGGCCGAAGGTCTCGTCCACCCCCGCACCCGGTGCGGCGGCCCGGTGGCCGGGACATCCACGGACGTCCAGTGTGTCGACCAGCCGGTATTGCGGGACTACTCCCCTTCGCTTCACCCAGTGTACCCAATGCCCCGGTCGGCCCCGCCGCCCCCTTGCCGGGCGTCCCGGTCGGCGGACGCGTGCGCCCTTGTGCGACGCCCGCTCGTTCGGTCGGCGGCGCGGGATACTGGGCGCATGAAGCTGACGGTGTTCTGGGAACGGATGCGCGTGCACTTCGGCGAGACGTACGCCGACTCCTTCGCGCGCGACCACGTGATGTCCGAGCTCGGCGGCCGGACCGTCCACCAGGCACTGGACGAGGGCTGGGAGACCAAGGACGTCTGGCGGGCGGTGTGCGCGGCCGTCGACGTCCCGGCCTCGCGCCGCTGAGCACGGGGCGGGACTGAGGGCGTGACGGGAAGCGACGAGACGATAGCCGGGGCGACCGGGGGTCCGCGGCCCCCGGGGGAACCGGGACACGGAACGGGTGCCGGGGAGGGTGCGGGGGGTTCGGCGATGCCGCGCTGGCTGCCGAGGGCCATGGTGCTGGCGATCGCGCTGCTGGCCGCCTTCCAGCTGGCGAACTGGGCGTTCCACCAGGTCATCGGATTGCTGGTGAACATCCTGCTGGCCTTCTTCGCCGCCCTGGCGATCGAGCCGGCGGTGGACTGGATGGCCGCGCGCGGGATGCGCAGGGGGTGGGCGACCGGGCTGGTGTTCCTGGTCGTGCTCGCCGCGGGCGGGATCTTCGTGGTGCTGCTCGGCTCGCTGCTGGTGGACCAGATCACCTCGATCGGCAGCAATCTGCCGGAGTACGTCGACGACGTGGTCGTGTGGGTCAACCAGACCTTCGGCACCGACCTGTCCGTCGGCAAGCTGCAGGAGAACGTGCTGCACTCCGACTGGCTGCGCACCTATGTGCAGCGGCAGGCGGGCAACGTGTGGGGGCTGTCGGCGACGGTCCTCGGCGGGGTCTTCCAGGTGCTGACGATCGGCCTGTTCACCTTCTACTTCGCCGCCGACGGGCCCCGGATGCGCCGTGCCGTCTGCTCGGTGCTGCCGCCGGCCCGGCAGGCCGAGGTGCTGCGGGCGTGGGAGATCGCGGTGGCCAAGACCGGCGGCTACCTGTACTCGCGGGCCCTGATGGCGCTGATCTCCGCCGTCGCCCACTACGTGCTGTTCGTGGTCATCGGGGTGCCCTACGCCCCGGCGCTGGCGGTCTGGGTCGGCGTCGTCTCGCAGTTCGTGCCGACGGTCGGCACGTACCTGGCGGGGGCGCTGCCGATGCTGATCGCGTTCACGCAGGACCCGTGGGACGCGCTGTGGGTGCTCGGCTTCGTCGTGGTCTACCAGCAGTTCGAGAACTACGTGCTGCAGCCGCGGATCACCGCGCGCACCGTCGCCATCCACCCCGCGGTGGCCTTCGGGTCGGTGATCGCGGGCACCGCGCTGCTGGGGGCGGTGGGCGCGCTGGTGGCGATCCCGGCGACGGCGACGCTGCAGGGCTTCCTCGGGGCGTACGTGAAGCGGTACGCCGTCACGGACCCGCGGGCGCACGGGCCGCAGCGGCGTCCGCTGTTCCGGTGGCGGTCGCGCGGGGAGGGGCGGGACCGGCGGGACGGCCGGGGCGGGGCGGACGACGGGGGCGCCTGAGGTTCGCGGGTCGCTTGACACGAAAATCGAACATCCATTCTCATGGATGTCCCGGGCCCGGTTTCCCAAGGGTTTTCACGGACTCCCGTGGGTTGTCCACAGGCCGGGGGCGGCGTCGGGACGCGTTGTCAGTGGCAGGCAGTAGCGTCATGGACGTGAAGCGAACGACTCAGACACCCAGGGTGGAACCCATGGCAGGAACCGACCGCGACAAGGCGCTCGACGCCGCGCTCGCACAGATTGAACGGCAGTTCGGCAAGGGTGCCGTCATGCGCCTCGGCGATCGGCCGAACGATCCCATCGAGGTCATCTCGACGGGATCCACCGCCCTGGACGTCGCCCTCGGCGTCGGCGGTCTCCCGCGCGGCCGCGTGGTGGAGGTCTACGGTCCGGAGTCCTCCGGCAAGACGACCCTGACCCTGCACGCGGTGGCCAACGCCCAGCGGGCCGGCGGCAAGGTCGCCTTCGTGGACGCCGAGCACGCCCTCGACCCCGACTACGCCAAGCGCCTCGGCGTGGACGTCGACTCCCTGCTGCTGTCCCAGCCGGACAACGGCGAGCAGGCCCTCGAGATCACCGACATGCTGATCCGCTCCGGCGCGCTGGACCTCATCGTGATCGACTCCGTGGCGGCCCTCGTGCCGCGGGCCGAGATCGAGGGTGAGATGGGTGACTCGCACGTGGGTCTGCAGGCCCGTCTGATGAGCCAGGCGCTGCGCAAGATCACCGGTGCGCTCCACCAGTCCAAGACCACCGCGATCTTCATCAACCAGCTCCGCGAGAAGGTCGGCGTGATGTTCGGCTCGCCGGAGACCACGACCGGTGGCCGCGCGCTGAAGTTCTACGCCTCCGTGCGGCTGGACATCCGCCGTATCGAGACCCTCAAGGACGGCACGGACGCGGTCGGCAACCGCACCCGCGTCAAGGTCGTCAAGAACAAGGTCGCGCCGCCCTTCAAGCAGGCCGAGTTCGACATCCTCTACGGCCAGGGCATCAGCCGCGAGGGCGGTCTGATCGACATGGGTGTGGACCACGGCTTCATCCGCAAGTCCGGTGCCTGGTACACCTACGAGGGCGACCAGCTCGGCCAGGGCAAGGAGAACGCGCGCAACTTCCTGCGCGACAACCCCGACCTCGCCGACGAGATCGAGAGGAAGATCAAGGAGAAGCTCGGCATCGGCGTCCGGCCGGAGGCCGCGGCTGATGAGGCCGGCGCCGACGCGACCGCTCCCGCCGCTGCGGCGGCCGACCCGGCCAAGGCCGACGCCGCGACCGTCCCTGCGCCCAAGGCCGTCAAGGCGACCAAGGCCGCGGCCGCCAAGGCCTGACGGTGGCATCCCGGCGCAAGGATCGTGGTGACTCCTTCTCCCCCTCCTTGCCCGCCCCCGGGCAGGAGGGGACCAGGGCGGAGCAAGAGCGCCCGCTTGACCCCGTGGAGCAGGCGCGGGCGCTCTGTCTGCGCCTGCTCACCGGGACCCCCCGTACCCGAAAGCAGCTTGCCGACGCCATGCGCCGCCGGGACATCCCGGAGGCGGCGGCGGAGCAGGTGCTGGAACGGTTCGAGGACGTCGGGCTCATCGACGACCAGGCGTTCGCCCACGCCTGGGTCGAGTCCCGGCACCGCGGCCGGGGCCTCGCCCGGCGTGCCCTCGCCCAGGAACTGCGCACCAAGGGGGTGGACGCCGAGGCGATCGGCCACGCCGTGGGGCAGCTCGACGCGGAGCAGGAGGAGGAGACGGCCCGCGCCCTCGTCGATCGCAAGCTCAGGGCCACCCGCGGTCTGGAGAAGGAGAAGCGGATCCGCCGGCTCGCCGGGATGCTCGCCCGCAAGGGGTATGCGGAAGGGCTCGCCCTGAGGGTGGTCCGCCGTGCCCTGGAGGAGGAGGGCGAGGACCCGGAGGCGCTGGAGTACTACCTGCCCGACTGAACCTTCGCTGAGGTTCCTTGACCGTGCCTCTGAGTCGACCTAGCCTCACAACGGGTGAGGGATCGCGTCCTCAGAGATACGGGAGTTGGTGCCATGGGCATCGCGCTGGGGACCGAATCCGTGTTCACGGCCGCGGCCGTGGCCGTCACCGTTGTCGTCGCCGTCACCGCCGGCGTGCTGCTCCGACGGCTCCGCGCGGAACGCGAACAGCTCAGGGCGGCGGCCGAGCGTGAGGCCCGGGAGATCCGGGCCACCGCCAAGGAGGAAGTCCGCGAGATCCGGGCCGACTTGGAGCGGCGTGAGCAGAGGCTCGCCGACCGGGAGGCCCGTATCGACGCCGAGTCGGAGCAACTCCACCGGCGCCGCCGTGAACTGGCGGAGGAACGCGAGGAACTGGAGCGCCGCCGCGCCGAGCTCAGCCGGCTGGAGGAGGAGCGGCGCGAGGTCCTGGAGCGCGTCGCCGCCTACACCGCCGCCGAGGCCCGCGCCGACCTCGTGCGCTCCGCGGAGCAACAGGCCAAGCGCGAGGCGGCGGTGATCGCCCGCGACATCGAGCGGGCCGCCCGCGACCGCGGTGAGGAACGCGCCCGGCGGATCGTCGCCGGGGCCATCCAGCGGGTGGCCACCGAGCAGACCGCCGAGTCCGTGGTGTCGGTGCTGCAACTGCCCGGCGACGAGATGAAGGGCCGGATCATCGGCCGCGAGGGCCGCAACATCCGTGCCTTCGAGGCCGTCACCGGAGTCAACCTCATCATCGACGACACGCCCGAAGCGGTTCTGCTCTCCTGCTTCGACCCGGTGCGCCGCGAGGTCGCCCGGCTCGCCCTGGACGCACTCGTCACCGACGGCCGTATCCACCCGCACCGCATCGAGGAGGTCTACGAGCGCAAGCAGGCAGAGGTGGAGCAACTGTGCGTGCGCCACGGAGAGGACGCGCTCACCGAGATCGGCATCACCGACATGCACCCCGAACTGGTCACGCTGCTGGGGCGGTTGCGCTACCGCACCTCCTACGGCCAGAACGTGCTCGGCCATCTCCTGGAGTCCTCGCACATCGCGGGCATGATGGCCGCCGAACTCGGCGTCGACCCGGCCGTGGCGAAGCGCGGCACGCTGCTGCACGACATCGGCAAGGCACTCACCCACGAGGTCGAGGGCAGCCACGCCCTCATCGGCGCGGACCTGGCGCGGCGGCACGGCGAGTGCGAGGACGTCGTCCACTCCATCGAGGCCCACCACAACGAGGTCGCCCCCCGTACCGTCGAGGCGGTCCTCACCCAGGCCGCCGACGGCATCTCCGGGGGGCGTCCCGGCGCCCGGCGCGAGTCCCTGGAGAGCTACGTCCGCCGGCTCAAGCGGCTGGAGCAGATCGCCGCCGCGCACACGGGCGTTTCCAAGGTCTTCGCCATGCAGGCCGGACGCGAGGTCCGGGTCATGGTGCGCCCGGAGGACGTGGACGACATCCAGGCGCAGGTCATCGCCCGCGACGTGGCCAAGCAGGTCGAGGAGGAACTCACCTACCCCGGCCAGATCCGCGTCACCGTCGTCCGGGAGTCCCGGGCCACGGAGTTCGCCCGCTGAGCGGGCCGCCGCGAAGCCCCGTACAGACGGCTCAGCACCCCGTCCGGGCCCGCCGTGAAGCGCTCGCGCGGTGCCGGTGTCACCGGCGAACCCAGCGGCGACCCGGCGTGCGACTGCTCCCGGAGCCGGCCAACTCCCGCGAGGTCGGCGAAGCGCTCACGCGAGCGCAGGGCGCGCCGCTCCGGTCTCCGGCGAGAGTCGTACCGCGACCGTGCAGCCCGCTGCCCTTCTCACCGCGGCGCGGGGAACGCGACCGGGCTCAGGGCCCGGCCCCGCTCGTCCGCCCATGGGCGCGAGCGCCCGCGCCGCCGGAGGGCCGGCGGCCGGTGGCGGGTCCGGGCCGTCGCGGCCACCAGGCCCGACGCGGGAGCAACGGATGCCATGGCGGCCGTGCCGCCCCCGCCCAGGCCCAGGCCCAGGCCCAGGCCCAGGCCCATGCCCAGGCCCGGGCCGGGGTCCGTCAGTGGGGGACGCGGTCCTGGACGGCGCTCGGGGGGCCGCCGCGGGCGAGGTCGGCGTAGGCGTACAGCTCGGTCGGGCGGCAGCCGGTCATCACGGTCACCAGATGGCCGTCCGGGCGGATCAGCAGCACGCTGTGCGCCGTCGACCCCGGATAGGCCTCCGTGACGAGCAGTTCCGCCCGGGTGGGCAGGGCCGCCACCGCCTTGGCCAGCCGGGGCATCAGGCCCGCGGTGAGCCAGTGCCGGCTCTCCCAGACCCCGGTGCCCGGCGCGACCAGGACGACCAGCAGGTCACGCCCGAGCCGCTCGTACAGGTGCGCACGGGAGCCGTCGAGTGCCGTGACCGGGACGTCGAAGACCGCGCCGCCCGGGGGAGTGGCGCAGGACCCCAGCAGCGGCGACGGCGCCGCCGCCGAGGACGCGGAGGCCGCCGCGCCCGCTCCGCGGGGAGCGGGCAGCGCGAGCGGTGAGCGGGCGTAGACCGGCGGGGCGCCGAGCGCGCCCCGGCCGAGGTGGCCGTCGGTGAGCAGTTCGGCGTACCGCCGGGCGGAGCCGGACAGCACGGAGCGCCGCACCGTGTGCCAGACACCGCTCGTCCGCAGCAGCGGCAGCACCTGGTCGGTGGCCCGCAGCCGGGCGCCCACCGCGCCGCGCCGTTCGGCCTGGTAGCTGTCGAGCAGGGTGTCCGACGCCCCGTGGTGCCAGGCCAGGGAGAGCTTCCAGGCGAGGTTGTCGGCGTCGCGCAGCCCCTCCTCCAGGCCCTGTGCGCCCAGCGCGCCCATGAGGTGCGCCGCGTCGCCGGCCAGGAAGACCCGGCCGGCGCGCCAGCGCCGGGCCAGCCGCTGGTGCACCGGGTACTCGGCGGAGCCCAGCAGTTCGTACGGAGGAACGCTTCCGCACCAGGCCGTGAGCGTGCCGCGGACGCGCGAGACGAGCTCGTCGGAGGTGAGCGGCTCACCGCGCGCCGGCAGCAGCCAGTCCAGTCGCCACACCCCGTCCGGCAGCGGACGGGCCGTCACCTCCGGGCCCGCGCCCGGCCCCGGCGGCTCGCGGTGCAGCAGTGCCACGCCCTCGTCGGGCAGCGCGACCCGCAGGGCGGCCACGGCGTGCCGGTCGACGGCCGTACGGCCGGGGAACCGCACGCCCAGCAGCTTGCGCACGGTGGAGCGCGGGCCGTCGCAGCCGATCAGGTAACTGCCGCGCCACCAGGTGGCGTTGGCACCCTTGGTGCGGACGCTGACACCGCGTTCGTCCTGCTCGACCGCCTCGACGCGGGCTCCCGGCACGATCCGCGCCAGCGCCTGTTCGGCGAGCGCCCCACGGAGCCCGCGCTCCAGGCGCTCCTGCCCGATGTGCAGCGGGGAGGGCCCCTGCCCACCGGAGGCACGGTCGCCGAACTCCACGCGGACGGTCTCCTGCCGGCGGCGCAGCGTCCGCCACGCGTCCCAGGTCGCCCCGGACTCGTACAGCCGGCGGTGGCCGAGCCGGACCAGCAGCCCGGCGGTCTCCGGGCTCAGTACGGCCGTGCGCTCCGGGGAGAGCGCGGGCGGGTGGTCGTGCTCGTCGAGGACGATGCTCGGCACGTCGTGCCGGGCCAGGCAGAGCGCGAGGGCGAGCCCGACCGGACCCGCCCCCGCGATGATCACCGGGTCCACGGCAGGGTCCCGGGAAGTTGTGCAGTCACATTGCGTATGCAACCTACTGCGCGTGCGTGCGTCAAGTGACCACACCCGCCGCGCGGTGGTACGCCTGGCGCACCGTCACTCCGCCGCGGCCTCCACCGCCTTGATGTCGCCGGCCTTGGGCGGCGCGCCCTTGCGGCTGCGGCGGCCGCGACGCTCGATCCAGTTGGCCAGCGCGCTGAGCGCCAGGCACATCAGGATGTAGATCGGCGCCACGATGATGATCATCGGGATGAAGGGGAAGCCCGCGCTGTTCTTGGCGATGAGGTTGCCGGTGTAGAGCAGCTCCTCGTAGGTGATGATGTAGCCGAGCGAGGTGTCCTTCAGGGTGACCACCAGCTGGCTGATGATCGACGGCAGCATCGCCCGGGTCGCCTGCGGGATCAGCACGAAGACCATGACCTGCGTCTTGCGCAGGCCGATCGCGTACGCGGCCTCGCGCTGGCCCTTCGGCACGGCGTTGATGCCGGCCCGGAAGATCTCGGCCTGCACCGAGCCGTTGTAGAGGGTCAGGCCGATCACCAGCGCCCACAGCGGGGCGGAGGTGAAGACGCCCACGTACAGCGCGAAGATCATGATCAGCAGCGGCATCGCGCGGAAGAACTCCACGACGACGGTCGCCACCCAGCGCACCGGCGCGTGGTCCGACAGCCGGCCCGCCGCCAGCGCCGCGCCCAGCACCAGCGAGAAGACCGCGGCGAGCGCGAAGGCCTTCAGCGTGGCGACCAGACCGTCGACGATGCGCTGCTGGATGTCGGTGTACTGGAAGGGCTCCCAGAGGTACGAGGCGAACTGCCCCGAGTCGTCGAGCCGCCGGTAGACGAACCACAGCAGCGCCAGGATCGCCAGGGCGGCGAGCGCGCCGACGACCCGGTTGCGGACCCTGGCCCGGGGGCCGGGCGCGTCGAAGAGGACGTTCGCGCTCATCGGGCCACCGCCAGCCGGGTCTCGAGCAGTCGGAAGACCGCGCTGATGAAGAGGGTGATGATCAGGTAGGCGACGGCCACCCAGATGAAGATCGCGAAGATGTTGTAGCCCTCCTCGCCGAGCGTCTTCTGCACGCTGAACAGCTCGAAGACGCTGAAGCCACCGGCGATCGCGGAGTTCTTGGTGAGCGCGATCAGCAGGCTGCCGATGGGCGGCAGCACGGTCCGGGTGGCCTGCGGCAGGATGATCAGCCGCAGGGTCTGGGTGAAGGTCATCCCGAGGCTGCGGGCGGCCTCGGCCTGCCCGAGCGGGACGGTGTTGATGCCCGAGCGGACGGCCTCGCAGATGAAGGCCGAGGTGTAGCAGCTCAGGGCGAGCACGGCGAGCCGGAAGAAGCTCCAGGTGTTCAGCCCCAGCCGGGGCAGCACCAGCGCCGCGATGAAGAAGAGCAGGGTCAGCGGGGTGTTGCGCAGCAGCGTCACCCAGACCGTGCCGAAGGCGCGCAGGGGCGGCACCGGGGACACCCGGAACGCGGCCATGATCACCCCGAGCACCAGGGCGATCGCCCCGCTCAGCGCGGTCAGCTCGACCGTGCCGAGGAACCCCTCGCGGAAGAGCGCGAAGTTGTCCAGCAGTACGTTCATCGATTCTCCGAAGGGGGTGCGCCGACGGCCGCTCCCGGCCGCCGGCGCATCAGGCTCGGGCTGTGCCGGGGAAGGGGGACGGGACCCGGCTCAGGCCGGGTCCCGGCCGTTTCAGGACTCCAGCTGGGGGATCTCGGCGCTCACGCCGGACTTGCCGAGCGTGGCGTCGTACGCCTTCTTCCAGTCGCCGTTGTCCTCGTGGTTCTTCAGGGCGGCGGTGAGCGCCTCCTGCAGGACCTTGTCGTCCTTGAGCAGGCCCACGCCGTAGGGCTCCTCGGAGAACGGCTTGCCGACGACCTCGAGGTTGGCCGGGTCCTGGGCGGCGTAGCCCTTGAGGATGGCGTCGTCCGTGGTCACCGCGTCCACCTGGCCGGAGGCGAGGTTCTGCACGCACAGCGAGTACGAGTCGTACTCGACCGGCTCGGCGCCGTAGCCGCCGTCCTTGATGCGCTGGATGGAGGTGGAGCCGGTCGCCGAGCAGACCTTCTTGCCCTTGAGGTCGTCCGTGCTCTTGATGCCGCTGCCCTTCTTGACCAGGAGGTCCTGGCCCGCGACGAAGTACGGGCCGGCGAAGGAGACGGACTTCTTGCGCTCGTCGTTGATGGTGTACGTGCCGACGTAGTAGTCGACCTGGCCGCCGGCGAGGGCGGTCTCGCGGTTGGCCGACTGGATCGTCTTGAACTCGATCTTGCTCTCGTCGAAGCCGAGGTCGGCGGCGATCATCTTGGCGATCTCGATGTCGAAGCCGGAGTACTTCTTGCTGCCCGGGTCCTGGTAGCCCAGGTTCGGCTGGTCGGCCTTGACGCCGACGACGAGCTTGCCGTTCTTCTTGATGCGGTCCCAGGTCTTGGAGCCGGCCAGGTCCACGCCGGTCTTGACGGTGTAGGTGGGCAGCTCGGCGGCGGCGGCGCTGCTGGAACCGCTCTTGTCAGGGGTGCCGGAGGAGGAGGGCGAGCCCTCCTTGCCGCACGCGGTGGCGGTGGCGGTCAGCGCCAGGACGGCCAGAGCGGCGGCGGCAGTGGTACGGAAGCTCATCGTGATCATCCTTAGGTCGGCGAACCGTCGGTGTCGCTCTCAGTGGTGAAGGATCTTCGAAAGGAAGTCCTTTGCCCGGTCGCTCCGGGGATTGCTGAAGAACTGGTCGGGCGTCGCCTGCTCGACGATCCGCCCGTCCGCCATGAAGACGACGCGGTTCGCGGCGGACCGGGCGAAGCCCATCTCATGGGTGACGACAACCATCGTCATCCCGTCGCGTGCGAGCTGCTGCATGACCTCCAGCACCTCGTTGATCATCTCGGGGTCGAGCGCCGAGGTCGGCTCGTCGAAGAGCATGACCTTCGGCTCCATCGCCAGCGCCCGGGCGATCGCCACGCGCTGCTGCTGGCCCCCGGAGAGCTGTGCGGGGTACTTGTCCGCCTGGCTGCCCACGCCCACCCGGTCCAGCAGGGAGCGGGCGCGCTCCTCGGCGGCCTTCTTCCCGGCTTTGCGCACCTTGACCTGGCCGAGCGTGACGTTCTCCAGGACCGTCTTGTGCGCGAAGAGGTTGAAGGACTGGAAGACCATGCCGACGTCGGCGCGCAGCCGGGCCAGCTCCTTGCCCTCCTGCGGCAGCGGCTTCCCGTCGATCGTGATCAGACCCGAGTCGATCGTCTCCAGGCGGTTGACCGCCCGGCACAGCGTCGACTTGCCCGACCCCGAGGGGCCGATGACGACCACGACCTCGCCGCGGCCGATGCTGAGGTTGATGTCCTGGAGCACGTGCAGCGCGCCGAAGTGCTTGTTCACGTCCTTCAGTACGACCAGGTCGTCGGCCGCCGGAACGGCGTCCTTGGGCACGGGGACTTCGGTCATCGGCGTGTGCTCCATCCTCGTCGGTTGACCAGACCTTGGCGATCACCCTATTGACGCTTGGCAAACGGAGTCAGCACATCTGAGGGGAACTTGAGCATTACGATCCGGTCACTGGCTGGTACAAATCCGGCACTGTGGGTGAGCCCGGCCGGTTGTGCAGCGTACCGGCTCCGTAACAGTCGCCACACAGGGCCGGGCTGCGCTTGACGCACACGTGGCGGATCGGCGTGTATTCGGTGGTACAGCATGATTGCGGGAGCGTGCGGGACCGAGCCGCGGGAGGTGGACGGATGAGACTGCTGCTCGTGGAGGACGACCACCGGGTCGCCGCCGCGCTGGCGGCCGTGCTGGCCAAGCACGGACTGCAGGTCACCCACGCCCGCAGCGGCGAGGAGGCGTTGCACGCGCTGCTGCCGGACCACGGTCCCGGTTTCGACGTGGTCCTGCTCGACCTCGGCCTGCCCGACCAGGACGGCTTCGAGGTGTGCAGCCGCATCCGGCTGCGCACCGCCATCCCCGTGATCATGGTGACCGCCCGCGCCGACGTGCGGTCGCGCATCCACGGACTCAACCTCGGCGCCGACGACTACGTGGTGAAGCCGTACGACACCGGGGAGTTGCTCGCCCGTATCCACGCCGTCTGCCGCCGCAAGGCGCAGGAGGCGTCCGCGGGGCCCGAGACGGAGGGTGCGCAGGCCCCCGACGTCATCGGGCTCGGCCCGGTCCGGGTGGAGCTGGCCACCCGCAAGGTCACCGTCGGCGACGAGCCGGTCGCGCTGACCCGCAAGGAGTTCGACCTGCTCGCGATGCTCGCGCAGCGGCCCGGTGTGGTCTTCCGCCGTGAGCAGATCATCAGCGAGGTGTGGCGGACGAGTTGGGAGGGGACCGGGCGCACCCTTGAGGTGCATGTGGCGTCCCTGCGCTCCAAACTGCGCCTGCCCTCCCTGATCGAGACCGTGCGCGGGGTCGGCTACCGCCTCGTCGTGCCCTCCGGCTAGGGGGCCGTTCTTCCGTGCATGCCCGGCTGCTGCCGCTGCTCATCGTCCTGATGGCCGGTGTGCTGCTGGCGCTCGGCTTCCCGCTCGCCGCCAGCCTGGCCGCCACCCAGCAGCAGCGGGTCGTCGTGGACCGCATCGACGACACCGCGCGCTTCGCCGCGCTCGCGCAGTACGTCAGCACCGACGGCGGCGGTGAACGGGAGAGCACGCTGCGGGCGGAGCTGCTGCAGTACCAGGAGGTCTACGGCATCAGGGCCGGTGTCTTCGGCCGCGACGGCAAGCCGATCGCCTCGGCCCCGGCCGGCTGGACACTGCCCACCGGCGGCGAGGCCTTCACCGCGTACAGCGAGGCCCTCGCCGGGCGGCGCAGCCACGATCCCACGCAGATCTGGCCCTGGCAGCACCGCTCCCTGCCGGTCGCCTCCCCGGTCGTCCGGGACGGCGACGTCGTCGCGGTGGTGCTCACCGACTCCCCGACCGGCGCCATGCGCTCGCGCATCCTGCGCGGCTGGCTGCTGCTCGCGGCCGGTGAACTGGCCGCCATGATCGTGGCCGTCATGGCCGCCTTCCGGCTCACCGGCTGGGTGCTGCGCCCGGTGCGGGTGCTGGACCGGGTCACCCACGACATCGCCACCGGCCGGATGAAGTCCCGGGTGGCCGTGTCCGGGGGGCCGCCCGAACTGCGGCGCCTGGCCAGGTCGTTCAACGAGATGGCCGACAACGTCGAGGAGGTCCTCGACCAGCAGCGGGCCTTCGTCGCCGACGCCTCCCACCAGTTGCGCAACCCGCTGTCCGCGCTGCTGCTGAGGATCGAACTGCTGGGCCTGGAACTGCCCGACGGGCACGAGGAGATCGCCTCGGTCCAGGAGGAGGGCAAGCGCCTGGCCTCGGTCCTGGACGACCTGCTGGGCCTCGCCACCGCCGAGCACGCCGAGGCCAACCTCGCCCTCACCGACATCGCCGCCCTCGCCGCGGAACGCGTCGAGGCGTGGCGGCCGGTCGCCGAGCGCGACGGTGTCGAACTCGGCTACGGGGGCGCCGCCGCGGTGACCGGCTGGGCGGACCCGGTGGCGCTGTCCAGCGCCCTCGACGCCGTGATCGACAACGCCGTGAAGTTCACGCCGGGCGGCGGGCGCGTACGGGTCACCACCGAACTGCGGGGAGGCCCCGGAGCCATCGACGTGACCGTCGCCGACGGCGGCCCGGGGCTCACGGGGGAGGAACTGGCCCGCATCGGCGACCGCTTCTGGCGCAGCCCGCGTCACCAGAACGTGGACGGATCGGGTCTGGGCCTGTCCATCGCGCGGGTCCTGCTGGCCCAGGGCGGCGGCGGCATCGCCTTCGCCCCGAACGAGCCGCACGGGCTGCGCGTCACCCTGACGGTGCCGCGAACGGCTCCCTGAGCCCGGGGCCGGCCTGGCGGGCCAGCGGGTTGGAGCCGATCGAGTTGTGGATGCTGAAGTTGACCGCGTCCGAGCGGTAGCGGTCGTCCGACCACTCCACCGGGCGGCCCTTCTGCGTGGTGGTCACCCGGCGTACCCGCAGCAGCGGGCTGCCGCGCCGGACGCCCAGCAGCTCGCTGTCCCGGGTGCCGGCGGAGACGGCGTCGATCAGGTGCTCCCCGTAGGCGAAGACCAGGCCCATGTCCTCGTAAAGCCGCTGGGTGACGGACTCGCAGTCCGGCTCTATGCGCAGCACCGCGGGGGCGATCCAGTCGGCGTAGACGGTGCGCTCCACCAGGACGCGCTCACCGTCGAGACCGCGTACCCGCAGCACGTACAGCACGTCCGTGCCGGTGCGCAGGTGCAGGCGCGTGGCGTCCTCCGCGGAGGCCGGCCGGGTCTCGGTGCGGACCACGGTGCCGGAGGCGGCACGGCCCATGGCCCGCGCCCACTGGGCGAAGCTGCGCAGCTCCGCGAAGCTCTGACTGCGCCGGCTGGCCAGCACGACGCGGCGGGCGCCCTGGCGGGAGCCGATCAGGCCCTCCACGGTGAGCGCGGCGACGGCCTGGCGGACGGTCCCGCGGGAGACGCCGTACCGGGCGGCCAGTTCCGTCTCCGGGGGGAGCAGGGCACCGACGGTGTACTCCTCGTCGTCGATGGCCCGCCGGAGCTCCTCGGCGATCTCCTCGTGCCGTGCCGCCACTGCGCCCCCTTCCGTTCATGCACCGTCTGCGCACAACACCGCTCAGCGTAGACGAGCTTGGCGCCGATCGCGCGCAGGGGTTCACGGCTCCTTCGGGCCTGTCACCAGGTGCTTGGCCGAAAGGGGACGACTGCCCTCTGCAGGCTTGCCCAGGTTTTCCCGCCGTTTACGGAAAGGCCATTGACGCCCGGCCTACTGAAGGCCAACTTGTTCGGACAAGTTGAAGCGCTCCCCGACCTCCCTGCCCTTCAGGACCCGACTTACCCTCCAGGAGACTTCCGTGCCCGCGTCCCTTCCGAAGGCGGCCGCTCTCGCCGCCGGCCTCGCCGTGACCGCGCTGGCCCTCAGCGCCTGCGGTTCGGCCCCCACCACGCAGACCTCCGCCGACGGCAAGAACGGCAAGAGCGCGGCCACCGCGACCTCCGCCGAGGAATTCGGCGGCATGGACGCCCTGATCGCCGCCGCCAAGAAGGAGGGCACGCTCAACGCGATCGCCCTGCCTCGCGACTGGGCGAACTACGGCGCGCTGATCGACGGCTTCACCAAGAAGTACGGCATCAAGATCCAGAACGAGACCCCGGACGCCGCCAGCCAGGACGAGATCAACGCCGTCACCTCCCGCAAGGGCCAGGACCGCGCCCCCGACGTCCTCGACCTCGGCGCGTCCTTCGCGATCAGCGGTGCCCAGCAGGGCCTGTTCGCCCCCTACAAGGTCGCCTCCTACGACGACATCCCGGCCGCCCAGAAGGACGCCCAGGCCCGCTGGTACAACGACTACGGCGGCTACGTCTCCATCGGCTGCGACGCCAAGCGCGTCAAGAACTGCCCGACCACCTTCGCCGACCTCCTCAAGCCCGAGTACAAGGGCCAGGTCGCGATGAACGGCAACCCGACCAAGTCCGGCTCCGCGTTCGGCGGCGTCTACGCGGCGGCGCTGGCCAACGGCGGCTCCTTCGACGACATCCAGCCCGGCATCGACTTCTTCGGCAAGCTGAAGAAGAACGGCAACTACAACCCCGTCGAGTCCACCCCGGCCACGGTCGAGAAGGGCGAGACCCCGATCAGCATCGACTGGGACTACCTCAACGCCGGTTACGCCGAGGAGTTCGCCAGCAAGGGCGTGGACTGGAAGGTCTCCGTCCCGAGCGACGGCGAGTACGCCCAGTACTACGCGCAGGCGATCAACAAGGACGCCCCGCACCCGGCGGCCGCCCGCCTGTGGCAGGAGTACCTCTACAGCGCCGAGGGCCAGAACCTGTGGCTCGCCGGCTTCGCCCGCCCCGTCCTGATGCCCGCCATGGACAAGGCCGGCACCCTGGACAAGACCGCCGCCGCCAAGCTCCCCCCGGTCGCCGGCACCCCGTCCTTCCCGACGGACGACCAGCAGAACAAGGCCAAGGAAGTGCTGGCCCAGGGCTGGGGCAAGGCCGTCTCCGGATGACCGACCCGATGACCGCCACCGCGGCGCCCGTCGCCGCCGCTGCCGGGGCCACCGCCCCGGCGCGGCGGCGCTCGGCCGGCTGGCTCGCGGTGGTCCCGCTGCTCGTCTTCGTGGCGATCAGCTTCGGGGCCCCCGCCGTCGCCATGGTCAACGGCGCCTTCACCGTCAAGGACCCCGCGAGCGGGGCCTCCTCGTACACCACGGCCAACCTGACGGCCTCCCTGCAGGGCGCTTACCTGACCGCCCTGTGGGGCAGCGTGAAGCTGTCCGGGCTCTCCGCCGCCATCGGCGCGGTGCTCGGGCTGCTGCTCGCCCAGGCCGTGGTGACCTCGCGCTTCCGCGCGCTGCGCGAAGCCGTGCTGACCGCGTCCGGCGTGCTCGCCAACTTCGGCGGGGTGCCGCTGGCCTTCGCCTTCGTGGCGACCCTGGGCAACGCCGGTGTCCTCACCCGTCACTTCGGTCTCGACGAACACGGCTGGAGCCTCTACAGCTTCTGGGGCCTGGTCATCGTCTACCTCTACTTCCTCATCCCCCTCATGGTGCTCACCGTGACCCCGGCGCTGGAGGGGCTGCGCGTCCAGTGGCGCGAGGCCGCCCAGAACAACGGCGCCACCACCGGCCAGTACTGGCGGCACGTCGCCCTGCCCGTGCTGGCCCCCTCGCTCCTCGGCGGCCTGGTGCTGCTCTTCGGCAGCGCCTTCGCCGCCTACGCCACCGCCGCGGCGATGGTCGGCAGCTCCGTGCCGCTGATCACCCTGCAGATCGCCGACGCCATCTCCGGCAACGTCCTGGTCGGACAGGAGAACGTGGCGCTCGCCCTGAGCCTCGACATGATCGTCGTCGCCGGCCTGGTCATGGCGGTCTACCTGCCCCTGCAACGACGGAGCGCGCGATGGCTGGTCTGACGGGCACACGGATCCGGCCCTGGCGCGGTGTCGTCCTCGCCGGTGCCGGCCTCTACTTCCTGGTGCCGCTGGCCGCCTCGGTGATCTTCACCGTGGACGTCCCCGGCCAGGGTGTCACCTTCGACGCGTACGGGCAGATCCTCAAGGCGGAGGGCTTCACCTCCAGCCTGCTGCTCTCCCTGGAGCTCGCGGCCGCCACCATCGCGGTCGTCCTGCTGCTGATGGTCCCCGCCATGGTCGCGCTGCGCCTGTCCGCGCCCCGGCTGCGCCCGCTGGTCGAGGTGATCTGCTCGCTGCCGCTGGTGGTGCCGCCGATCGCGCTGGTCGCCGGGGTCAGCAGCGTGCTGCGCTGGGGCCCCGAGCACCTGGCCAGCACGCCGTTCTTCCAGACCTTCGTGGCGATCCAGAACCCGGCCTTCCCGGTCGTCCTGGTGCTCACGTACGTCGTGATGGCGCTGCCCTTCGTGTTCCGGGCGCTGGACGCCGGGCTGCGGGCGGTGGACGTCCGCACCCTCGTCGAGGCCGCCCGGTCCTGCGGCGCGAACTGGCCTGCCGCCCTGATCCGGGTGGTGCTGCCGAACCTGCGCGGGGCGCTGCTCAACGCCTCCTTCCTCACCCTCGCTTTGGTGCTCGGCGAGTTCACCGTCGCACAGCTGCTGGGCTTCCAGCCCTTCGCGGTGTGGATCGTCACGGTCAGCGGCTCGCAGGCCCAGCTGTCGGTGGCCGTCTCGGTGCTCAGCCTGCTGGTCACCTGGCTGCTGCTGCTCGTCCTGGCCGCCGTCGGCGGACGCCGTCCCACCTCATCCGCCTCCCGGAAGTGACCGACAGATGACCGACACCTCCCCCGCCCCGGTCGCCGACGCCGTGACCGTCGCGAGCAGCGGCGCCACCGTCGAGTTCCGGGCCCTGCGCCGCTCCTTCGGAACCACCACCGCGCTCGACGGGCTGGACCTGACCGTCCGGCCCGGCGAACTCGTCGCGCTGCTCGGCCCGTCCGGCTGCGGCAAGACCACCGCGCTGCGCATGCTCGCCGGCTTCGAGCACCCCGACTCCGGCCAGGTCCTGGTCGACGGCGAGGACGTCACCAAGACCCCCGCCCACCGCCGCGACGCGGGCATGGTCTTCCAGTCCTACAGCCTCTTCCCGCACCTGAGCGCGGCCGACAACGTCGCCTTCGGGCTGCGCATGCGCAAGGTCGGCGCCGCCGAGCGGCGCAGCCGTGCCGCCGAGCTCCTGGAGCTCGTCGGCCTGCCGGACCACGGGGACCGCTACCCGCACCAGCTCTCCGGCGGCCAGCAGCAGCGCGTGGCCCTCGCCCGCGCCCTGGCGCTGCGCCCGCGCGTCCTGCTCCTGGACGAGCCGCTGAGCGCACTGGACGCCAAGGTGCGCACCACCCTCCGGGAGGAGATCCGCCGGCTGCAGCGCGAACTCGGCATCACCACGCTGTTCGTGACGCACGACCAGGAGGAGGCACTGTCCATGGCGGACCGCGTCGCCGTCATGAACGCCGGGCGGATGGAGCAGTGCGCCGCCCCCGCCGAACTGTACGACCGCCCCGCCACCGCCTTCGTCGCCGAGTTCGTCGGCACCAACAGCCGCCTGCCGGGCCGGCTCACCGACGGCGGCCTCGTCGAGGTCCTCGGCCGGCGGCTGCCCGCCCAGGGTGACGTGCCCGCCGGCACCGAGGTGGACGTCCTCGTCCGCCCCGAAGCGGTGCGCGTGGACGCCGACCCCACCGGCGACGCGCGCGTCGTGGCGACCGCCTTCCTCGGCGCCGTCACCCGGGTGACCGTGCGACTGGCCGACGGCACCTCGGTCAAGGCCGACCTGGCCAGCTCCGAGGCCGCCGCCCTCCCGCCGGGCGCGACCGTCACCGTGTCCCTGCCCGACCGGCCCGTCCTGGTGACCGCGCGCGCCGTCTGACCCCGACCGCACTCCCATCCCCCCACACCGCTGATGAAAGAGAGCCCCGTGACCCACCCACCGCACCACCCGCTCCAGGCCGTCCTGTTCGACATGGACGGCACCCTCGTCGAAACCGAGGAGCTGTGGTGGGAGGCGGTCGCCGAGGTGGCCGCCGGGCTGGGGCACGTGCTCGGCGACGCGGACGTGACCGAGGTCCTCGGCCGCGCCGTCGAGCACACCGCCGCCCACCTGGTGAGCACGACCGGAACGGCGACCGGCGCCGACGAACTGGCCGCCGTCCTGCACCGGGAGTTCGCCGAGCGGGTCCGCGCCCGCACGGTGCCCCGCCCCGGCGCGCTGGAACTGCTGGACGAACTCGCCCGGCACGACATCCCCATCGCCCTGGTCTCGGCGTCCCCGCGCGACGTCGTGGACATCGTGCTGGCGGTGCTCGGCCCCGAGCGCTTCGCGGTCTCCCTCACCGCCGACGACACACCCCGCACCAAGCCCGCCCCCGACCCCTACCTCGCCGCCGCCCACGCCCTCGGCGTGGACCCCGGCGCGTGCGTGGCCGTCGAGGACACCCCGACCGGCGTCGCCTCCGCCGAGGCCGCCGGCTGCCGGGTGCTCGCCGTGCCGTCCCTGGCGCCGATCGCCCCCGGCGCGGGCCGCGCGGTGCTCGGCAGCCTGGAACGGGCCGACGTCTTTCTGCTGCGGGCCCTGGTGGCGCAGCCGCCGTCCTTCCTGGTGCCCGCCTTCACCAGCCGCCGCGCCCGCGTCGGCGAGCCGTTCCGGACCACCGTCGCCGGGCTGCTGCGCGGCGCCCCGGTCACCTGCGCCAAGACCGAGGGCCCGGGCTGGGCACGGGTCTCCGCCGATGGCACCGTCACCGGGACCCCCGACGCGCCCGGCGACGCGGAGGTCACCGTCACCGCCACGGACGCCGACGGGCGCTCCGCCACCGTCACCGTGCGTGTGCCTGTCGTCGCGGCGGGCGAGCCGATGGTGCGCGAGCTGCGCGTCATGAGCTGGAACCTGTGGCTCGGCGGCACCCGCGTCGACGACCACCGCGACAAGCAGCTGCGTGTGCTGCTCGACGCCGACGTGGACGTCGTCGGCCTGCAGGAGACGCGGACGCACTCCGCCAAGGAACTCGCCGAGGCCCTGGGCTGGGAGCACCACCAGGCGGGCGACAACCTCGGCGTCATCAGCCGCTACCCCGTCGTCTCCCGCCACGGCCTGCCCGCGAGCCCGTTCTACGGCGGCCTCGGCGCCACCGTCCGGCTCGACGAGGGCCGCGACGTCACGCTGTGGAGCGCGCACCTCGACTACACCCCGTACGGCCCCTACGACGCCCTCCACGACCGGCAGCCGGTCGAGGTGCTCGTCGAACACGAGGCCGCCTCGGGACGCCTGGACCAGATCCGGGACATCCTGCACGACATGGCAGGCGACCTCGCCGCCCGCGACACCGTCCCGGTCGTCCTCGTCGGCGACTTCAACGTCCCCTCCCACCTGGACTGGACCGCCGAGGCGGCGCCCCTGCGAGGCGGGTACGGACCCGTGCCCTGGCCCGTCACCCTCGCCACCGAGGCCGCCGGACTGCGCGACTCCTACCGCGAGGCCCACCCGGACCCCGTGCGCGACCCCGGCACCACCTGGTCACCGGTGAATCCCGAGCCCGAGCCGCAGGACCGGATCGACTACGTCCTGTACGCCGGGTCCGGCCTGCGGGTGCTGGACTCCACGACCCTGGTCACCGGGGAGCCCCGCCCCGAACCGCATGTAGCGGGCAACGCCTGGCCCTCCGACCACGCGGCCGTGGTCACCACGTTCGCCCTGCGGTGACGGCCGCCCCGCGCGGCCGTCCGGGCCGCGCGGGGCCTAGGTCGTGTCGTCAAATGAACGTCGGCCGCCCGGAGGGCGGGCCCAGCGGCGTCTGGTGCGGTGCATCGCAAGGCGGAGAGTCGTCCTCGTAGTGGGCTACTCGGACGATTCGACAACGCAGCGAGGTGCCGTGCCAGGCGCCGCTGGGCAGGCGAGCATTTGACGACACGGCCTAGCCGCACTCGGCCATCTCGTCCAGCCGCGGGCGCTGGTCGGCCAGCCCCTGCGAGGTCAGCGGCTTGAGGTGCTTGACGTACGACGCGCGCCAGGCGCCCGAGGTGATCTGCTCCTTTATGGTGTCGCAGATGGCCCGCTTCAGCGCGGGCTCGTTCTGCTGCAGCCCCACCCCGTACTCCTCGTTCCCGAAGGGCGCGCCCAGCAGCCGCAGTTCCTTGGTGTGCTGGGCCCGGTAGCCCGCCAGGATGATGTCGTCGGTCGACACGGCATCGACCTCGCCCGCGAGCAGTTCACCGACGCAGAGCCCGTACGAGGCCTGCTGCGCGGTCCTTATCTGCGGGTACTCCTTGCGGAGCCGCTCGGCGGGCGTGGAGTCGGTGACGGTGCAGACGTCGCGGCCGAACAGGTCCTGCACACTGTGGACGGGGGCGTCGGTGCGCACCAGGAAGTCCTGGCCGGCCTGGTAGTAGGGCCCGGCGAAGTCGACCTTCTCCTTGCGGGCGGGCGTGATCGAATAGCTGGCCACTATGAAGTCGACGTTCCCGGCACTCAGACGGTACTCGCGGGACTGGGTGTCCACGACGGTGAACCGCACCTTCTTGAAGCCCAGATGCCTGGCGATGGCCCGCGCGAGGTCGATGTCGAAGCCCTCGTACCCGCCCTCGGCCGTCCTGGACTCCTCGCTGAGGCCCGGCTGGTCCTTCTTGACGCCGACGATGAGGTAACCGCGCTCGCGCGCGGCCTTGTACGTCGGCGAGCTGGACAGCGGGGGCCCGTCGTCCCGCATCCGGTCGACGGCGAACCAGCCGGCCGCGGCCAGGACAGCGAGACCCACCCCGCCCGCGACGAGCGTGTACCAGCGGCGGCGCCACGACCGCCCCCCGGGCGGGTGCACCGGCGGCGTACCGGCGTCGGGCTCGGTCAGGCGCGGCGAGGGCAGGGCGCCCGCGTCCGTCCGGGTGGCGTCCGGGTCGTAGTCCGGGTGGACGGCGACCGGGAACTGCGGGGTCTCCTGCGCCACGTGCTGCAGCAGTTGCTCGGCGCGCTCGGCGGACACCCGCGCGCCGGGCTCCTTGACCAGCAGCCCGTCGATCAGCGGGCGCAGCGGCCCCGCGTGCGCCGTCGGCGGCGGCTCGGTCGTGCGGACGGCCTCCAGCACCTCGTACGGCGTCGGGCCGCGGAAGGGGGCCCGGCCCTCGACCATCTCGTAGAGCGTGACGCCCAGCGACCACAGGTCGGCGGCGGGCGTGGGCGTCAGCCGGCTGGCCAGCTCCGGCGCCAGGTACTGGGGGGTGCCGACGGTCTCGTGGATCCGCGTCACCTGGGCGGCGCCCTCGAAGGTCGCGATCCCGAAGTCCATGAGCACCGCCCGCCCGTCCCGGCGGAAGAGGATGTTGTGCGGCTTCACATCACGGTGCAGCACCCCGGCCGCGTGCACCGCGCGCAGCCCGCGCAGCACCTCCAGACCGATCTGCGCCGCCTGGAGCGCCGGGATCCGGCCCTGCTCGCGCAACTGGTCGGCCAGCGAGTGCGGGTTGACCTGCTCCATGACGATCCAGACCTGGCCGTCGGCCTCGATCACGTCGTGCACCGCGACCACGTGCTCGTGCCCGATCCGGGCGATGGCCTGCGCCTCCCGGCGCGCCCGCTCCACCCACTGGGCCTGCGTCTCCGGGTCCAGCGCGCCCCGGAACAGCAGTTCCTTGACGGCGACCTGACGGCCGAGCCGGTTGTCGTACGCCTCCCACACCACGCCCATGCCGCCGCGCCCCAGTTGCCGGCGCAGCTCGTAGCGGCCGTCGACGAGGGTGTGCGGCATACCCCCAGAACTCATGCGTGTGCCCCCATCGGTACGTGGTCCGCTACAGGTTAGGGGGCTCTGACGGGGATGAACATCGCCCCCGGGACGCGGAACGATCACATGTCGGGCGGAATGGTCCGTACCGGCGCCGGTGGCGCCCAGGCCGTGTCGTCATTGAACTCCCCAGCTGCCGCCGGGAGGTGCCCCCCACCGCCCGGAGGGCGGGCTCGGCGGCTCCCCCGGCTGACGCCGGCGGTGCCCCCAAGTGCGGTGCATCGCAAGGCGGAGCATGCTCGCAGTGGGCTACTCGGACGATTCGCCGACGCAGCGCGGGGGACTGGGGGAGTGCCGCCGAGCGGGGGCACCTCCGGCCGAAGGCCGGGGGAGGGCATGTGACGTCACGGCCTACGGCTTCACGGACCGGTAGTAGCGCTCGGCGCCCGCGTGCAGCCGCAGGGGGTCGGTGAAGACCGCCGTCCGCAGGTCCATCAGCTGGGCGGCGTGCACCTCCTGACCGATCCGGTCGCGGCTGTCGATCACGGTGCGGGTGAGGCGGTCCACCAGGCCGGTGTCCGTCCGGTCGGTGGTGATCAGCAGGTTGGCCACGGCGATCGTCTGCACCGCGCGGCCGCCCTGGACCATCGGGTAGGCGTCCGCGGGCATGACGGCCTGCCGGTAGTACGCCGACTCCTCGCTCTCGGCGTGCAGCCGGGCCACTAGGTCGCCGAGTTGCACCAGCTTCACATCGGTGGTCTCCGCCAGGTTCGCGATCGTCTTGGTCGGCAGTCCGCCCGACCAGAAGAACGCGTCCAGCTTCCCCTCGCGCAGCATCTCCGGCGCCCGGTCGATGCCCACCGTCCGGCGCCGCACGTCGCCGGGCTCCCCGAGGTCCGCGGCCTCGAGCAGCCGCTGCGCTATCAGGTTCACCCCGGAGCTGGGCTGGCCGATCCCCACCCGCAGCCCGCGCAGGTCCTTCGCCGACCGCACGGGGGAGCCGGCGGGCACCACGAGCTGCATGTAGTCGTCGTACAGCCGCGCGCAGGCCCGCAGCCGCCCCGCGCCCGGGCCGTCGTAGTCGGCGACGGCGTCGGCCGCGGCGATCGCGAAATCGGCCTTGCCCGTCGCCACCCGCCGGACGTTGTCCACGGACCCCTCGGACCGCACCAGGCGCACCGGTACCCCGGGCAGGTCCGTGTGCAGATAGGGCTGGAGCCGCTTCCCGTACGTGTCGTACACGCCGTTGCGCACACCGGTGGCGAAGTCGACCCTGTCCTTCGGGTACGACGGCCCGTCGGAGGGCAGCACCCACCACAGCAGCAGCGCGACCGCCGCCGCCACCGCCAGCACGGCCTGCACGGCCCGGCGTCTGCCGATACGGGGGAGCTCCATCCCCGTGATGGTGCCAGGCCCGGCGCCGCACTGGCCAGCGCCGTCCCGCGGCCTGCGGCTCCCGGACGTTCAGGTCCGCCCCACGGGGAACACTCCTCCCAGGGCGCGCCCCGCCGAAGGGAGGTCCGCATGGCACGCTCGGTGACCTGGACGGTGGGCGACCTCGTCGTGCACCGCGTCGACGAGACGACGCTGCCCCCGCGGACCGGACGGCGCCTGCTGCCCGCCGCCACCCCGCAGGCCGTGGCGGGGGCGCCGTGGCTGCGGCCGGACTTCGCCGCCGCCGACGGCACGCTCCGCCTGGCGACCCACACCTTCGCCGTGGCGGCCGGCGGCCTGCGCGTGCTGGTGGACACCGGGATCGGCAACGGCAAGACCCGGTCCGACCCCGCGTGGCACCGTCTCGCCACGGACTACCCGCGGCGCCTGGCGGAGGCGGGTTTCCCGCCGGACTCCGTGGACCTGGTGATCCTGACCCACCTGCACACCGACCACGTCGGCTGGAACACCCGCGAGGACGGCGGCGCCTGGGTGCCCGCGTTCCCCCGCGCCCGCTACCTGGTCTCCCGCGCCGAATGGGACCACTGGGCGGGGACGGACCTGGACGACGACCACCGGCAGGTGTTCCGCGACTCGGTGCTGCCGGTCCGCGACGCCGGACTGCTCGACCTCGCCGACGTCACCGGCGCCCCCGTGGAGGCGGCCCCCGGGATCCGTCTCCTGCCGGTGCCCGGGCACACCCCGGGGCAGATCGCGGTCGAGCTGCGCGGCACGGGCCGGTCGGCACTGGTGACCGGCGACAGCTTCCACCACCCCGTGCAGATCGCCGACCCGGCGATCACCAGCACCGCGGACGACGACCCGGCCCTGGCCGTGCGTACCCGCCGCGCGCTGCTCGGCCGGTACGCGGGTACGGACACCCTGCTGCTGGGCACCCACTTCCCGCCGCCCACCGCGGGCACCGTCGTCCCGTGGGCGGACGGCCACCGCCTCCTCCCCGAGCCGCCCGCCACCTGACGCGGCGCCGCCGCCCGCCGTCGCCGGGTGCCCGCCCCCACAGGGGCGGGCGCGGTCACGGGCACGCGCGACGCGCCCCTTACCCTGGACGGGTGCAGCGTGAAGAGCAGGATGTGAAGAGCTACGAGATCCGCACCTACGGGTGCCAGATGAACGTCCACGACTCCGAGCGGCTGGCAGGCCTCCTGGAGGCGGCCGGCTACGTCCGCGCGCCCAAGGGCGAGGACGGCTCGGTGGCCGCAGATGTTGTCGTCTTCAACACCTGCGCGGTCCGGGAGAACGCCGACAACCGCCTCTACGGCAACCTCGGCCGCCTGGCGCCGCAGAAGGCCGCCCGGCCCGGCATGCAGATCGCCGTCGGCGGCTGCCTGGCGCAGAAGGACCGGGACACCATCGTCAAGAAGGCCCCCTGGGTCGACGTCGTCTTCGGCACCCACAACATCGGCAGCCTCCCGGTGCTGCTGGAGCGCGCCCGGATCGCCGAAGAGGCGCAGGTCGAGATCGCCGAGTCGCTGGAGACCTTCCCGTCCACGCTGCCGACCCGGCGCGAGTCGGCCTACGCGGCGTGGGTGTCGATCTCGGTCGGCTGCAACAACACCTGCACCTTCTGCATCGTCCCCGCGCTGCGCGGCAAGGAGAAGGACCGCCGTCCCGGCGACGTCCTCGCCGAGGTCGAGGCACTGGTCGCCGAGGGCGTCATCGAGGTCACCCTGCTCGGCCAGAACGTCAACGCCTACGGCTCCGACATCGGCGACCGCGAGGCCTTCAGCAAGCTGCTGCGCGCCTGCGGGAAGATCGACGGCCTGGAGCGGGTCCGCTTCACCTCGCCCCACCCGCGCGACTTCACCGACGACGTGATCGCGGCCATGGCCGAGACCCCGAACGCGATGCACCAGCTGCACATGCCGCTGCAGTCCGGTTCCGACGCCGTGCTGCGCGCGATGCGCCGCTCGTACCGGCAGGACCGCTACCTCGGCATCATCGAGAAGGTGCGCGCCGCGATGCCGGACGCCGCCATCTCCACCGACATCATCGTGGGCTTCCCCGGCGAGACCGAGGAGGACTTCGAGCAGACGCTGCACGTGGTGCGCGAGGCGCGCTTCGCGCAGGCCTACACCTTCCAGTACTCCAAGCGTCCGGGCACGCCCGCCGCCGAGATGGAGGGCCAGGTGCCGAAGGCCGTCGTCCAGGAGCGCTACGAGCGGCTGGTCGCGCTCCAGGAGGAGATCTCCTGGGCCGAGAACAAGAAGCAGGTCGGCCGCACCCTGGAGGTGCTGGTCGCCGAGGGCGAGGGCCGCAAGGACGACGCCACTCGGCGCCTGTCCGGCCGCGCCCCAGACAACCGCCTGGTGCACTTCGCGCCGCCCGCCGAGCCGGTCCGTCCCGGCGACGTGGTGATGGCGGAGATCAGCTACGCCGCACCGCACCACCTGCTCGCCGAGCACCCGGCGTTCGGCGTCCGCCGCACCGCGGCGGGCGACGCCTGGGAGCGGCGCACCTCGGCCGCGGCGGCCAAGCCCGCGGGTGTCATGCTGGGCCTGCCGACGATCGGCGCGCCCGTGCCGGCACCGGCGGCCGCCGCGCCGGGATGCGGCTGCGACTGACGGAGCGGGGACCGCGGGGACGCGGGGACAAGGGGGGACGCTGATGGCTCGTTGGGGACTGTTCGCCGAGGAGACCGTGGGCAGCGGCGACGCCAGGCGCTGGGAGTACGAGCTCCTCGGCCACGCCGACGGCACCCGCGAGGAGGCGCTGCGCAAGCTGGAGGAGACGGCGCTGGCCTACCGGCCGAGCAAGCCGTTCACCGTGCGGCGCAGCTGGCTGTACCGCTCGGGGGAGGGGTTCGTCCAGGTCAACGAGGGTGTGACCACGACGTACATCTGCCGTTTCACGGTCGCCGAACTGGTCCGCGACAGCAAGGACCCGAAGGTCGCCGCCATGGCCGAGCCCTGGGACCGCGTGCCCGAGGGCTTCTGAGACCACGGACGGTAGGGTTCCGATCATGCTGGTCGCCGCCGCCGTCTGCCCCTGTCCGCCGTTGCTCGTGCCCGACGTCGCGTCGGGCGCGGCGCCGGAACTGGACCCGCTGCGCGCCGCCTGCGCGGACGCCCTGGCCGTGCCGGCCGCCGCGCGACCCGATCTGCTCGTGGTGGTGGGCGCCGCGGACTCCGCGCACGTCTGGGAGGGCGGTGGCACGGGCTCGCTGCGCCCTTACGGCGTGAACCTCTCGGTGCGGCTCGGCGACGGCAGCGACCCCGAGCCCCTGGCCCCCTCGCTGACGCTCGCGGCCTGGCTCCTGACCCGGGCCGGCTCGACCGCGCCGCTGCACGCCGCCGGAGTGCCCGTGACCGCGCCGGCGGCAAGGATGCTGGAACTGGGGCGGGGCCTGGCGGAGCTGGCCGACCGGGTGGCGCTGCTGGTCATGGGGGACGGCAGCACCTGCCGCACGCTCAAGGCCCCCGGCTACCTCGACGAGCGCGCCGAGCCCTTCGACGCCTCCGTGGCGCGCGCCCTGGGCGCCGCCGACACCGAGGCGCTGGCCGCTCTGGACGTGCCGCTGGCGACCGAACTGGGAGCGGCCGGACGCGCCCCCTGGCAGGTGCTCGCCGGCGCCGCCGACGGCGCCGGGCTCAGCGGTGACCTGCTGTACGACCAGGCGCCGTACGGCGTCGGCTACTTCGTGGCGGCCTGGTCGTAGCCGCGGCGGGTCCCGGGGCCCGGACCGTCGTCAGGGCGTTTCCTTGGAGCCGCCGTCCTTCAGGTGCTCCATGGCGTCCTTCGTCTTGTCCACGCCCTTGTGGATCTTTCCGCTGTACTTGTGCTTGGTCTTCTCGTCGACCGTGCGCGCGACCTTGTCCAGCCGGGTGCCGATCGCCTCGCCGTGCTGCTCCATGAAGTCGCCGGCCTTGGCGCCGGCCCTGGCCCTGGCGTGCTCGGCCTTGGCCTTCAGCGTGTCCTTGAGGCTCATGCGTCACCGTCTCCCATGGATGCCTTTGTCGGAAATGACCCTTTTCCCGTAACGATCTTACTCGTCCACGGGTGAAACCGCGCCGCCGGAATTTGCGAAACTGTGCACGTGAGAAACGACGTCCCCCACGTGATCGCCGTCGTCGGCCCCACCGCGGCCGGCAAGTCCGACCTCGGTGTCGCCCTTGCCCAGGCCCTCGGCGGAGAGGTGGTCAACGCGGATTCCATGCAGCTCTACCGCGGCATGGACATCGGCACCGCCAAGCTCACCGAGGACGAGCGGCAGGACGTGCCGCACCACCTGCTCGACATCTGGGACGTCACCCTGGCCGCCAGCGTCGCCGAGTACCAGCGCCTGGCCCGCGCCGAGATCGACCGGCTGCTCGCCGCCGGGCGCACCCCCGTGCTCGTCGGCGGCTCGGGGCTCTACGTACGCGCCGCCATCGACGCCCTGGAGTTCCCAGGCACCGACCCGCAGGTGCGCGCCCGGCTGGAGGCGGAGCTCGACACGCTCGGCTCCGGCCCGCTGCACGCCCGCCTGGCCGCCGTGGACCCGGAGGCGGCCCGCGTGATCCTGCCCAGCAACGGCCGGCGGATCGTCCGCGCGCTGGAGGTCGTGGAGATCACCGGCCGCCCCTTCACCGCCAACCTGCCCGGTCACGACTCCGTGTACGACACCGTCCAGATCGGCGTCGACGTCCCCCGCCCGGAACTCGACGAACGGATCACCCTGCGGGTCGACCGCATGTGGGAAGCCGGGCTGGTCGGCGAGGTGGCCGCCCTGGAGGGGGCCGGCCTGCGCGAGGGGCGCACAGCCTCCCGGGCGCTCGGCTACCAGCAGGTGCTGGCCGCGCTGGCCGGGGAGTGCACCGACGCGGAGGCACGCGCCGAGACCGTGCGCGCCACCAAGCGCTTCGCGCGCCGCCAGGACTCGTGGTTCCGCCGGGACCGCCGCGTCCAGTGGCTCGGCGGCCGCGGACAGGAACTGGTGACCCAGGCGCTCGCCCTTGTCGGCCCCGCCCGCTCGGGCGGTCACAGCCTGATCACGTGATGGCATCGGGACGCCCCAGCGGCACTTGACGCCTCTTCGCCCGTGCCATCATCGAGCATCGGAGCTACGGTGTCGGACTTCTTGGGAGGGCGCGTGGCGATGGAAGCCGGCCCTCGCAACGGACCACAGCCGGATCACACCGAGCGCGCCTCAGGCGAGGAGCTCGAGCCGCGCGACCGGCTCGTGGTCGACGGCCCCCTGGAGGACCCGCTGGACGAGCAGACCCTCGCGGAGGAGGAGCAGTCCTTCCGCGAGCTGCGTCCCGAGCGGCGCCTGCGCGCGTGGCAGATCGCCCCGATCGTCGCCCTCGGCGTGCTCGGCTCGCTCATGTTCGCCTTCCCGCTGGCCTTCGAGACCGGTGACGGCGGCGCCGTCGTCGCGATGCTCGGCCTCCTGCTGGGCTGCTGCTCCGCGGGCTGGGGGATCATGGCCGCCCGCCGGGTCGGCTACACCTGGCCCGGGCTGCCGGCCCGCGGTTCCGGCCGCCGTCCGGACTGGCGCTTCGTGGCGCTGTACGCCGCGATCACGGTGGTGCTGGCGCTGCTCGCCTTCTGGCGGGTCGCCCGTCTGCGCTGACCCGTAGACTCGGCGCATGACCAGCGCAGCACCGCAGGGCCTGCCCTTCCTCAAGGGGCACGGCACGGAGAACGACTTCGTGATCATCCCCGACCCCGACGGGGCGCTCGACCTGACCCCGGTGGCCGTCGCGCGCCTGTGCGACCGCCGCGCCGGGATCGGCGGCGACGGGGTGCTGCGGGTCGTGCGGTCGGCGAAGCACCCGGAGGCCGCCGCCATGGCCGCGGAGGCCGAGTGGTTCATGGACTACCGCAACAGCGACGGCAGCATCGCGGAGATGTGCGGCAACGGCGTACGGGTCTTCGCCCACTACCTCCTGCGCGCCGGACTCACCGGTGCGGGCGACGTCGCCGTGGCGACCCGCGCGGGCGTGCGCCGGGTGCACATCGACAAGGACGGCGACATCACCGTCGACATGGGCCGTGCCGCGCTCCCCGCCGGCGGGGTCGAGGTGGCGGTCGGCGAGCGCAGCTGGCCCGCCCGCAACGTGAACATGGGCAACCCCCACGCCGTCGCCTTCGTCGACGACCTCGCCGACGCCGGCAAGCTGCTGGACGCACCGGCGTGGGCGCCCGCCGCGGCCTACCCGGACGGTGTGAACGTGGAGTTCGTCGTCGACCGCGGTGACCGCCACGTCGCCATGCGGGTGCACGAGCGCGGCTCCGGCGAGACCCGCTCCTGCGGCACCGGGGCCTGCGCCGTCATGGTCGCCGCCGCACGGCGCGACGGCCGCGACCCGGCCGTGACCGGCCGTCCCGAGACGTACCGGGTCGATCTGCCGGGCGGCACCCTGGTGATCACCGAACGTCCCGACGGCACCGTCGAGATGACCGGCCCCGCCGTCATCGTCGCCGAGGGCGTCATCGATCCGGCCTGGCTCGGCGACGGCGGCTGAGGATACCCGCTCCGAGGGCCCGGTATTCGCTCGAACGGGTGATGCCGATCACGCTGGGCGAGAGCGTGGCAGCGGCACGTGATGGGCTCGGTAGCATCAAGCACCGGCACGGAAGCCATCCCGCCGGTGGGTGACGCTGCCGGAGGTGCCGCATGAGACCGGACAACGCAGTGGAGACCGCCCCGGGCGCCGCAGGACGCAGGCGCATCCCCCGGGCCGCGGACCTGCGCCGGATGGGACGTGCGGCCTTGCTGGGCCCCGGCGGCCGCGCGGGCCGGCTCCCCGAGTCGATCGAGCACATCGCCAAGGTGCACCGCACCCGGCATCCCGGCGCTGATCTCGCCATCCTGCGCAAGGCGTACGTGCTCGCCGAGTCCTCGCACCGCGGGCAGATGCGCAAGAGCGGCGAGCCGTACATCACGCACCCGCTCGCGGTGACCCTGCTCCTGGCCGAACTCGGCGCGGAGACGACGACATTGACCGCCTCGCTGCTCCACGACACCGTCGAGGACACCGAGGTGACGCTCGATCAGGTGCGGGAGGAGTTCGGCGAGGAGGTCCGCTTCCTCGTCGACGGCGTCACCAAACTGGAGAAGGTCGACTACGGCGCCGCCGCCGAGCCGGAGACCTTCCGCAAGATGCTCGTCGCCACCGGCAACGATGTCCGCGTCATGTCGATCAAGCTCGCCGACCGGCTGCACAACATGCGCACCCTCGGCGTCATGCGACCCGAGAAGCAGGCCCGCATCGCCAAGGTCACCCGGGACGTGCTGATCCCGCTCGCCGAACGCCTCGGCGTCCAGGCGCTGAAGACCGAACTGGAGGACCTGGTCTTCGCCATCCTCCACCCCGAGGACTACCTGCGCACCACCGAACTGATCCTGGAGCACGCCGCCCTGCCCGATCCGCTGGGCGCCGTCGCCGAGGACGTCCGCAGGGTGCTCCGCGAGGCCGGCATCAGCTCCGAGGTCGATGTGCGGCCCCGGCACGTGGTCTCCGTGCACCGGGTCCGGCTCAAGCGCGGCGGCGCGCTGCCCGGCGGCAGCGACTTCGGGCGGGTGCTGATCCAGGTCGCCGAGGACGCCGACTGCTATGCCGTCCTCGGCGAACTGCACACCTGTTTCACCCCCGTCATCGCGGAGTTCAAGGACTTCATCGCGGCGCCCAAGTTCAACCTCTACCAGTCGCTGCACACCGCCATCCGCGACGGCGAAGGGCGCGTCGCCGAAGTCCTCATCCGCACACGGCAGATGCACCACGTCGCCGAGGCCGGGGTGATCGCGCTGGGCAATCCGTACGCCACCGCCGAGACCGCGGAGTGCGACGAGGGCGAGCGCGTCGACCCCACGCGCCCCGGCTGGCTCGCCCGGCTGCTGGAGTGGCAGCGCGAGGCCCCCGACCCGGACTTCTTCTGGAGCACCCTGCGCGACGAACTCGCCCAGGACCGCGAGATCACCGTCTTCTCCGCCGACGGCGGCACCGTGGGCCTGCCCGACGGCGCCACCTGCACCGACGCCGCGTACGCACTGCACGGCGAGGGCGCCCACGCCTGCGTCGGGGTGCGCGTCAACGGGCGGCTCGCACCGCTCGGCACCGTCCTGCGGGACGGCGACACCGTCCAGTTGCTGATGACCGAGGGCGCCGAAGGGGACGCGGACGGATACGGGCCCTCGCCCGAGTGGCTGGAGCACGCACGCACCCCGGCCGCCCGGATCGCCATCGCCCGCTGGCTGGAGGCCCATCCGGTGGCCACGGGCGAGGAGGAGCCGGCCGCACCCGCCGTCCGCTCCGCCGCCACGGCCGCCCGCAAGGCCGCCGAACCGCTCGCGGACACCGACCCGCCCGGCGCCGCCGTGCGCATGGCCCGCTGCTGCACCCCCGTGCCGCCCGACGGGATCACCGGCTTCCCCATCCGCGGCGGCACCGTCGCCGTGCACCGCAGCGAGTGTCCCGTCGCCGCGCGCATGGCCGCCTCCGGCCGCGCCCAGGTCGCCGTCCACTGGCGCTCCGACGCCCCCGTCACCGGTCACCGGGCCACCCTCTACGCCGAGGCGCTCGGCCGGCCCCGGCTGCTCGCCGACCTCACCGAGGTGATCGCCACCGAGGGCGTGGCCATCGTCTACGCCGCCGTGGAGCCGCCGCAGGAGCACCGCGTACGCCACACCTACACCGTCGAACTGCCCGACCCGGGAGCGCTGCCCGCGCTCATGCGCGCGATGCGCGCCGTGCCCGGCGTGTACGACGTGTACCGCGCCCAGGAGGCCGTGGCCGCCGCGCAGCCGTAGAGGAGTACCCGATCGGGTGGGGTGCCCACGCGCCGCCGCCCGGCGGGCGCGGTGCACTGATAGCCGTATCCCATGATCGGATCCTTTGCGCGCCGTGCCACCGTCACCGCGGCGGCCGTGGCGGCGCTCACCGCGGCCGGACTGCCCGGTGACAGGACGCCCGTAGGGCTCGGTGACCGGCTCTACCCCGAACTCGGCAACCCCGGGTACGACGTCCACGACTACGACATCTCGTTCACCTACCACGGCAACGACCGGCCGCTGGACGCCGTGACCCGGGTCGACGCCCTCGCCACGGACACCCTGGACCGCTTCCACCTCGACTTCCGCGGCGACGTCCGCTCCGTCGAGGTCAACGGCCGCCGGGCGGCGTTCCGCACCTGGCGCGAGGAACTGGTCGTCACCCCCGCCGTCCCCGTCCTCCGCGGCGACCGCCTGCGGGTGACCGTCGTCCACACCAGCGACCCCGCCGCCAAGGGCGACACCGGGTGGATCCGCACCAAGGACGGCCTGGCCATGGCCAACCAGGCCGCCGCGGCCCACACCGTCTTCCCCTGCAACGACCACCCCTCGGACAAGGCCCGCTTCGCCTTCCACGTCACCGCGCCGAACGACCTCACCGTCGTCGCCAACGGCCTGCCCGAGACGGCCGTCCGCAAGGGCCCCGTGACGACCTGGAACTACCGCACCGTCCACGTGATGGCCACCGAGCTCGCCCAGGTGTCCGTCGGCCGCTCGACCGTCCTGCGCCGCACCGGCCCCGGCGGCCTCCCGCTGCGGGACGTCGTCGGCACCGCCGACCCGGACCGGGCCAAGCTCGAGAAGCGCCTGGCGATGACCGCCGGGCAGATCGCGTGGATGGAAGAGCAGGTCGGCCCCTTCCCCCTCGAGACGTACGGCATCCTCAGCGCCGACACCGTCACCGGCTTCGAGCTGGAGACCCAGACCCTCTCGCTCTTCGAGCGGCGGGTGCTGCTGAGCCGGGAGGCCGACGCGGCGCCGGTGATGGTGCACGAGCTGGCCCACCAGTGGTTCGGCGACAGCGTCTCGCCCGCGACCTGGTCCGACCTGTGGCTCAACGAGGGGCACGCCACCTGGTACCAGTGGCGCTACGCCGCCGAGCACTACCGGGAGCTCACGCTGGAGCAGCTCGCCAAGGCCGCCTACGGCGCCGACGCGCGCCTGCGCCGCGACGGCGGCCCGGCCGCCGCCCCCAAGCCGCCCGGCAGCGACGGCAAGCTCGGCATCTTCCGCGGCAACGTCTACTTCGGCGGGGCGCTCGTGCTGTACGCCCTGCGCCAGGAGATGGGCGCCGACGCCTTCCAGCGACTGGAGCGGGCCTGGGTGGTCCGCCACCGCGACGGGGTCGCCTCCACCCGTGACTTCATCGCCCTCGCCTCCCAGGTCGCCGGCCGCGACCTGGGCGGCTTCCTGCGCGCCTGGCTCTACGGGCCCACCACGCCCCCGATGCCGGGCCACCCCGACTGGAAGCGCTCCGTGCCCGCCAAACCGGTGCACGGCCACGCGCACCGGCGTGAGGCGGGGAAAGTCGCGTGACCCGGCGCCGAGGGGCGTGCGACCATCTACCTACGGCGACGACGGCGCGCCCGGACCTGGGGAATCCTCCGGGCCCGCGGGACGTTGTCACCGTACGAGGGGCCGAGCGCCCCCCGTTCCCGTCGACCATCCGAGCAAAGGATCCAATGACCTCCTCTTCCTCCTCTTCTTCTGCTTCTTCTGCCCGCAGCCGCCAGCGCCTCCCCGAGAGCCTTCGGGCCGACGCCCTGATGGAAGAGGACGTCGCCTGGAGTCACGAGATCGACGGAGAGCGTGACGGCGACCAGTTCGACCGCTCCGACCGTGCGTCGCTGCGACGGGTCGTCGGCCTCTCCACCGAGCTCGAGGACATCACCGAGGTCGAGTACCGCCAGCTCCGTCTGGAGCGGGTCGTGCTCGTCGGGGTGTGGACGGACGGCACGGTGCAGGACGCCGAGAACTCCCTCGCGGAGCTCGCCGCCCTCGCCGAGACCGCCGGAGCCCTCGTCCTGGACGGTGTCATCCAGCGCCGTGACAAGCCGGACCCGGCGACCTACATCGGTTCCGGCAAGGCCCAGGAGCTGCGGGACATCGTCACGGAGAGCGGTGCCGACACCGTCGTCTGCGACGGTGAGCTCAGCCCCGGCCAGCTCATCCACCTCGAGGACGTCGTCAAGGTCAAGGTCGTCGACCGCACCGCGCTGATCCTCGACATCTTCGCCCAGCACGCCAAGAGCCGTGAGGGCAAGGCCCAGGTCTCGCTCGCGCAGATGCAGTACATGCTGCCGCGGCTGCGCGGCTGGGGTCAGTCGCTCTCCCGGCAGATGGGTGGCGGTGGCTCCGGCTCCTCGGGCGGCGGCATGGCCACCCGTGGTCCCGGTGAGACCAAGATCGAGACCGACCGCCGGCGCATCCGCGAGAAGATGGCCAAGATGCGCCGGGAGATCGCGGAGATGAAGACCAGCCGCGACCTGAAGCGCCAGGAGCGCAAGCGCCACAAGGTGCCCTCGGTCGCGATCGCCGGCTACACCAACGCCGGCAAGTCCTCGCTCCTCAACCGGCTCACCGGGGCGGGCGTCCTGGTGGAGAACTCGCTGTTCGCCACCCTGGACCCGACCGTGCGCCGGGCGGAGACCCCGAGCGGGCGGCTCTACACGCTGGCGGACACCGTCGGCTTCGTGCGGCACCTGCCGCACCACCTGGTCGAGGCGTTCCGCTCCACCATGGAGGAGGTCGCCGAGGCCGACCTCATCCTGCACGTGGTGGACGGCTCGCACCCCAACCCGGACGAGCAGCTCGCCGCGGTACGCGAGGTCTTCCACGACGTCGGCGCGCTCAACGTGCCGGAGATCGTGGTGATCAACAAGGCGGACGCCGCCGACCCGGTGCTGCTGCAGTCCCTGCTGCGCCGCGAGAAGCACTCCATCGCCGTCTCCGCCCGCACCGGGCGGGGCATCGCGGAGCTGCTCGGCATGGTCGACGACGCGCTGCCGCGGCCCGCCGTCGAGATCGAGGCCCTGGTGCCGTACACACGCGGTGAGCTCGTCGCCCGCGTCCACGCGGACGGCGAGGTGCTCTCCGAGGAGCACACCGGCGAGGGCACCCTGCTCAAGGCGCGGGTGCACGACGAGCTCGCGGCGGACCTCGAGCCGTTCGCGCTGGCCGCGCGCCGCTAGTCCGGTATCCCCGGGCACGCACCGGAAGGGCCCTCCCCCGCGCGGGGGAGGGCCCTTCCGGCGTCCGGTGGCGGTGTCAGCCGCGGACGGCGTCGAACACCTCCTCGGCCTCGGAACCCAGGTGCGGTCCCGCCAGCCAGCGCGGGCCGTCCTGCGGACCGATCGAGGTGTTGCTGACCAGGGCCTGTTCTCCGCCGGGCCGCCGGGCGAACCAGCCGCCGCCGGACGAGCCCGCCGTCATGGTGCAGCCCAGCCAGTGCATCGTCGGCGCCGCCGGGTCCAGGGCGAGCCGGACCGGGTCGCCCGAGCAGTGGTACTGCTGGTAGCCGAAGCCGTCGAAGGGGGCCGCCGCCGGGTATCCGCGGATGTCCATGGCGTCGATGCCCGCCGAGGTGGGCGCGTCGAACCAGACCGGCACCGAGGCGCCGACCGTCTCCTCCAGCGACGTGTCCGAGTCCGGGTTGGTCACCTTCAGCACCGCGAAGTCGTAGGGGTAGGCGGAACTCGTCTCCGAGGACTCCCCGCCCCCGTCGATCCACTGCTGGGAGGTCCCCGCCTTCGTCGCCCACCACGTGCCGTAGGGGGCGAGCTGCTCCTTGCCGGCACCGCGCAGCGCGGCGCCGCTCAGGCCGGTGTCGTTGAAGGACGGCACGAAGACGATGTTGCGGTACCACCCGCCCCGGGCGCCCGCGTGCACGCAGTGGCCCGCCGTCCACACGAGGTTGCTGCGGCCCGGGTTCGCCGGGTCGCTCACCACCGTGGCCGAGCAGACCGCCTGGCCGTCGGGCATGTCGAAGAGCAGCTTGCCCGTGGCCGGGGAGGCCTCGTGGTACGGGGTCGCGAGGCGCTGCGCCCGGATCGCGGCGGGCTCCGGGTCGGTGGCGCCGTCGTTCGCCTGCCGCAGGTCGGGCCGTTGCTCGTCGTCCGGGGTGCCGTCCGCGTTGCGGAGCCGGTCGGCGTCCCAGAGGTCCTTGATGATGGGGTTGATGAAGTCGGCCGCGTCGCGCAGCCACTTGTCCTTGTCCCAGTCCTTCCAGCCGCCGTTCTTCAGCGCGTCGGCCCACTTGTCCAGGTCGTCGAGGCTGGTCGGGAGGGCGGTCGGCAGTTGGAGTCCGCCGTCGCCGGACGTCGCGGTGGGCGTCGGGCTCGGCTTGGCGTCGGCGTTGTCGTCGGACGGGCCGCAGGCCGTCGCGGTCACGGCGAGCAGTGCCGCGGCGACGGCGGCCGCGGCCAACCGGCTTATCGGTGCCATGGGTTGTGGTCCCCCTGTTGTCAACACATCGTCAACACGTCGTCTGCCCGCTCGAGGGCGACCCCTCACCGTGCCCTCGAGGAAAGGACGGCGGACGCCGCGCCGACGGTTCCTCGCCAGGATCTCGGCCCCAGGCAGTTGCCGGTAAGCGCGTGCCTCGTTGGTAGCTCCGGGAACGCAAGCGCCGACACCGAGGAGTGAGCACGTGGCCGCCATGCCGAGCGCGAGGTGCCGACCGGCGGTGCACGAGGGCGAGTCCGACGACAGCGAGGGCATCCTGCGGCGCCAGTCCCAGCGCGAGTCCGCCGCCCGCACCTACGCCCGCTCACTGCCCGTCGTCCCCGTGCGGGCCCGCGGCATGACCATCGAGGGCGCCGACGGCCGCCGCTACCTCGACTGCCTCTCCGGCGCCGGCGCCCTCGCCCTCGGCCACAACCACCCCGTCGTCCTCGAGGCCATCCGCGGCGTCCTCGACTCCGGTGCGCCACTCCACGTCCTGGACCTCGCCACCCCGGTCAAGGACGCCTTCACCACCGCCCTCTTCGAGACGCTGCCGCCCCGGCTCGCCCGGCACGGACGCATCCAGTTCTGCGGCCCGGCCGGCACCGACGCCGTCGAGGCTGCCCTCAAGCTCGTCCGCACCGCCACCGGCCGCGACGGACTCCTCGCCTTCTCCGGCGGCTACCACGGCATGACCGCCGCCGCCCTCGCCGCCACGGGCGACACCGCCGTCCGCGGCGCGGCGGGCACCGCCGACGCGCGGGTCACCCGGCTGCCCTACCCGTACGACTACCGCTGCCCGTTCGGCGTCGGCGGCGAAGGCGGCGCCGAACTCTCCGCCCGGCTGACGGAGAGCCTGCTCGACGACCCCAAGGGCGGCATCCAGCCCCCCGCGGGCATGCTCCTCGAACCCGTCCAGGGCGAGGGCGGCGTCATCCCCGCCCCCGACACCTGGCTGCGGCGGATGCGCGAACTGACCGCCGCCCGCGGCATCCCGCTCATCGCCGACGAGGTGCAGACCGGGGTGGGGCGCACCGGGACCTTCTGGGCCGTCGAGCACAGCGGGATCGTCCCCGACGTGATGGTCCTCTCCAAGGCGATCGGCGGCAGCCTCCCGCTCGCCGTCATCGTCTACCGCGAGGAACTCGACTGCTGGCAGCCCGGCGCCCACGCCGGCACCTTCCGCGGCAACCAGCTCGCCATGGCCGCGGGCACCGCCACCCTCGCCTATGTGAAGCGCAACGGCCTCGCCGAGCGTGCCGCCCTGCTCGGGGACCGTATGCTCGCCCGGCTGCGGGGCCTGGCCGCGGAGCACCCCTGCGTCGGCGACGTCCGCGGCCGCGGCCTCATGCTCGGCGTCGAACTCGTCGACCCGGAAGCGGCCACCGGTCCCGGGGCCGTCCCCCCGACCGCGCCCCGCCTCGCGGCGGCCGTCCGCAGGGCCGCCCTCGACCGCGGGCTCATCGTGGAACTCGGCGGCCGCGACAGCAGCGTGATCCGGCTGCTGCCCCCGCTGACGATCACCGAAGAACAGTCAGAAGCCGTCCTGGACCGCCTCGCCGACGCCCTCGCCGCGGTGACGGCGGTCCGGGCGTGACCTTGCGCCCACCGGCCCCGTTCCGGGGCGGATCCCACCGGACGCCGACCCCACACGGAGCGAAGCGATGACCGTACGTCCCGGCGAAGAAACCACCGTGGCCGTCCCCCAGCAGCGCGCCGCCGCGGCCGAACCGCAGGACCGCGCCACGCTGCCGGACCGCGCCCGGCCGGCGGGCCACGCCGGGCCGCCGACGCCGACCGACCCGTCGCCCGGCCCGTCGTCCGGCGCCGACCCGCTGGAGCAGGCGGATCCGTGGGCCGCCGCCGACGCCGCGGGCACGGAGGTCCTGCTGCGCTGCTGGGTCCGCGAGACGGGGCTGCCGCCCGAGCCGGACGGCCGCACCCTGCGCGTCCCGCTCCCCGCGAGCGGCACCGAACTCCTCGTCCCGGTCCACCACCGGTCCGCCGTCGGCCACCACCGCTTCGGCGCCCCGCGGCCGGCCGCCGGAGGCGCCCCGCTGGACGCCGTCACCCTCGCCGCGCTGCTCGCCCGGGAGGCCGCCGCGACCGGCCCGGACGGGCCCGGCCTCGTCGCGCGCGTCGCCGACTCCGTACGCCAGACCGCCGCTTTCCTCGCCGCCCGCCGCGCCCGCCCCGCCGCCCCCCACGGCACCGACCCCTTCCTCGACGCCGAGCAGGCCCTGGTCCTCGGCCACCCGCTGCACCCCGCGCCCAAGGGCCGCGAAGGACTCACCGAGGCCGAGGCCGCCGTGTACGCCCCGGAGCTGCGCGGGGCCTTCGCCCTGCACTGGCTGTCCGTGCACCGCTCGCTCCTGGCCACCGACTCCGCCTGGACCGAACGCGGCCGCCCCGTCCCCGCCGAGCGGCTGCTGGCGGCCCTCGCCGGACCGGAACTCGTCCGGCGGCTCCCCGCGGGCACCGTGGCGCTCCCCCTCCACCCCTGGCAGGCCCGCGAGGTCGCCCACCGCCCCGGGGTGCGCGCACTCCTGGAGGCCGGACTCCTCCACGACCTCGGCGCCGGCGGCGACCCCTGGCACCCCACGTCCTCGCTGCGCACCGTGTACCGGCCCGGCTCCCCCGCGATGCTCAAGCTCTCGCTGGCCCTGCGGATCACCAACTCCCGCCGCGAGAACCTCCGCAAGGAGCTCCACCGCGGCGTCGAGGTGCACCGGCTGCTCCGGGCCGGCCTCGCCGCGCGCTGGCACGCCGCCCACCCCGGGTTCGACATCGTCCGCGACCCCGCCTGGCTGGCCGTCGGCACCGCCGCCGGCGTCCCCGTACCCGGCCTCGACGTCGTCCTGCGGCACAACCCCTTCGGCCCCCGCGACGAGGTGCGCTGCCTCGCCGGCCTCACCGCCCCCCGCCCCGCCGCGGGCGGCGGCGCCCTGCGGTCCCGGCTCACCGAACTGCTGTCCCGGCTCGCGTCCCGTACGGGACGACCGGTGGCGGCCGTCGCCACCGAGTGGTTCCTGCGCTACCTCGACGCCGTGGTGCGGCCCGTGCTGTGGCTCGACGGCGAGGCGGGCATCGCCCTGGAGGCCCACCAGCAGAACACCCTGGTCGTCCTCGACGCCGACGGCTGGCCGTCCGGCGGCCGCTACCGCGACAACCAGGGCTACTACTTCCGCGAGTCCGCGCGCGCCGGCCTCACCGCCCTGCTCCCCGGAGCCGGCGACCGCAGCGACACCTTCGTCGCCGACGCCGTCGCCGACGAGCGCTTCGCCTACTACCTCGGCGTCAACAACGTCCTCGGCCTCGTCGGCGCCCTCGGCTCCCAGCGCCTCGCCGACGAACGGGTGCTCCTCGCCGCCCTCCGCCGCTTCCTGGAACAGGCCGCCCGCACCGGCCGCTCGGGCCTGCCCGGGCGGCTGCTGGAGGAACCCGTGCTGCGCTGCAAGGCCAATCTCCTCACCCGGCTGCACGGGATCGACGAGCTCGTCGGCCCCGTCGACACTCAGTCCGTCTACGTCACCGTCCCCAACCCGCTCACCGCCTGACGAGAGGAGGCCGCGACCACCGTGGCGACCGCCGACCCCACCCGCGCCCCCGCCTCCCCGGCGGCGACCGCCGACCCCCGGGACCCCCGCGACGAGAACGCCGACGACACCCTCGACCTCGAACTGCCTCCCGAGGTCCGCGCCCTCTTCGACGAGGACCTCACCGCCGACGACCGCGCCGGCGGCGCGACCGCCCTCGACGACCTCCTCGACGGCGTTGCCGACTGGGGCCCGGTCGGCACCCCCGCGGGCACCTTCCAGCTCGTCCCCGTACGCCCCGAGCGCGACCTCCCTGTCATCACCCGCTGGATGAACGACCCGGCCGTCGCGGAGTTCTGGGAACTCGCGGGCCGGCCCGAGGTCGCCGAGCGGCACCTGCGCGCCCAGCTCGACGGCGACGGGCGCAGCATGCCCTGCGTCGGGGTCCTGGACGGAGTGCCGATGAGCTACTGGGAGGTCTACCGCGCCGACCTCGACCCGCTGGCCCGCCACTACCCGGCCCGCCCCCACGACACCGGGCTCCATCTGCTCATCGGGCCCGTCGCCGACCGGGCCCGCGGTCTCGGCGGCACCCTGCTGCGGGCCGTCGCCGACCACACCCTGCGCCGGCGCCCCCGCTGCACCCGGGTGATCGCCGAGCCGGACCTGCGCAACACCCCGTCCGTGGCCGCCTTCCTCACCGCTGGCTTCCGCTTCTCGGCGGAGGTCGAGCTGCCGGGCAAGCGGGCCGCGCTGCTGGTCCGCGACCGCGTACTGCGTCACGTCCTGTGACCCGCCGGTCCCGCAGGGGGACCGGCTCGTGGCCGGTGGTGGGGACCGCGTTGTCGGTGCCGCCCCGTAGGCTGGACGCCCTATGACACAGCCCTCGAAGCCCGCCCTCACCGACCTCCTCCACGCCGCTGTCACCGCGGTCGGCGGGGTGGAGCGGCCCGGCCAGGTCGCCATGGCCGAAGCCGTCGCCGAAGCCGTGGACAACGGCTCCCACCTGCTCGTCCAGGCCGGCACCGGAACCGGCAAGTCGCTCGGCTACCTGGTGCCCGCGCTGGCCCACGGCGAGCGCGTGGTGGTCGCCACCGCGACCCTGGCCCTGCAGCGCCAGCTCGTCGAGCGCGACCTGCCGCGCACCGTCGACGCGCTGCAGCCGCTGCTGCGCCGCGAACCGCAGTTCGCGATGCTCAAGGGGCGCTCCAACTACCTGTGCCTGCACCGGCTCCACGAGGGCGTGCCGCAGGACGAGGGCGACGGGCTCTTCGACCAGTTCGAGGCCGCCGCACCGACCAGCAAGCTCGGCCAGGACCTGCTCCGGCTGCGCGACTGGTCGGACGAGACGGAGAACGGCGACCGCGACGACCTGACCCCCGGCGTCTCCGACCGCGCCTGGCAGCAGGTCGCGGTGACCTCCCGCGAGTGCCTGGGCGCCTCGCGCTGCGCGTACGGCGCCGAGTGCTTCGCGGAAGCGGCGCGCGAGCGCGCCAAGCTCGCCGACGTCGTCGTCACCAACCACGCGCTGCTGGCCATCGACGCCCTCGAAGGTGCGCCCGTCCTGCCCGGCCACGAGGTGCTCGTCGTCGACGAGGCCCACGAACTGGTCTCCCGCGTCACCGGGGTCGCCACCGGCGAGCTCACCCCCGGCCGGGTCAACCGGACCGTGAAGCTCGCGGCCAAGCTGGTCAACGAGAAGGCCGCCGACGCGCTGATGAGCGCGTCGGAGGGCTTCGAGCGGCTCATGGAACTCGCCCTCCCCGGGCGTCTCGAGGAGCTGCCCGAGGATCTGCGCTACGCCCTGATGGCGCTGCGCGACGCCTGCCGCCAGGTCATCACCTCGCTCGGCGAGACCCGTGACCGCTCCGTGCAGGACGAGGACGCCGTGCGGAAGATGGCCCTCGCCGCAACGGAGAACGTCCACGAGGTCGCCGAGCGCATCGTCGAGGGCTCCGAGTACGACGTCGTCTGGTACGAGCGCCACGACCGCTTCGGCGCCTCGCTGAGGGTCGCCCCGCTCAGCGTCTCCGGGCTGCTGCGGGAGAAGCTGTTCACCGAGCGCTCCGTCGTCCTGACCTCCGCCACGCTCCGGCTGGGCGCCGACTTCAACGGGGTCGCGGCCTCGCTCGGGCTGGCCCCTGAGGGCACCGTGGCCGCCGAGGGGGAGGAGGAGCCGCCGGTCTGGAAGGGCCTCGACGTCGGCTCGCCCTTCGACTACCCCAAGCAGGGCATCCTCTACGTCGCCCGCCATCTGTCGCAGCCCGGCCGCGACAGCGGCCGCGAGGACATGCTGGACGAGCTCGCCGAGCTGATCGAGGCCGCGGGCGGCCGCACACTCGGGCTGTTCTCGTCCATGCGTGCGGCCCAGGCCGCCGCCGAGGCGCTGCGCGGCCGTATCGACCACCCGATCCTGCTGCAGGGTGAGGAGACCCTGGGCGAGCTGATCCGCCGCTTCGCCTCGGACGCCCGCACCTGCCTGTTCGGCACCCTCTCCCTCTGGCAGGGCGTGGACGTGCCCGGGCCGAACTGCCAGTTGGTGGTCATGGACCGGATTCCGTTCCCCCGCCCCGACGACCCGCTGATGAGCGCACGGCAGAAGGCGGTGGAGGAGAAGGGCGGCAACGGCTTCATGGCGGTCGCCGCCACGCACGCGGCCCTGCTGATGGCCCAGGGTGCCGGCCGGCTGGTGCGGGCCTCCGGGGACCGCGGGGTCGTCGCGGTGCTCGACCCCCGGCTGGTCACGGCACGCTACGGCAGCTTCATCAAGGCCTCGATGCCGGACTTCTGGCAGACGACCGACCGCAACCAGGTCCGCCGCTCGCTGGCCGCCATCGACGCCGCCGCCCCGGCGGCCGAGTGACGCCGCCGGGCACCCCGGCAGCACAGCAGCAGCCCCCGGCACACAACGGGGCCCCGGAACCGGCGCAGAGGTCCCGGGGCCCGGTCACGGGCGGGTCCTGGGTCAGACCCGGCGCAGCACCGCCACCACCTTGCCGAGGATGGTCGCCTCGTCCCCGGGGATGGGCTGGTACGCGGCGTTGTGGGGCATCAGCCACACATGCCCGTCCTCGCGCTTGAAGCGCTTGACCGTGGCCTCACCCTCGATCATCGCGGCGACGATGTCGCCGTTCTCCGCCACCGGCTGACGGCGCACGGTCACCCAGTCGCCGTCGCAGATGGCGGCCTCGATCATCGAGTCGCCGACGACCTTCAGGACGAACAGCTCGCCGTCGCCCACCAGCTGGCGGGGGAGCGGGAACACGTCCTCGACGGACTCCTCGGCGAGGATCGGGCCGCCGGCGGCGATCCGGCCCACCAGGGGGACGTACGACGCGGACGGCTTGCCCGCGGTGTCCGTGGGCTGCGCCTGCGTGGAGTCGGAGGCGCGCACCTCGTACGCCCGGGGGCGGTGCGGGTCGCGCCGGAGGAATCCCTTGCGCTCCAGGGCCATGAGCTGATGGGCGACCGACGAGGTGCTCGACAGCCCGACGGCCTGGCCGATCTCACGCATGGACGGCGGGTATCCGCGCCGCTGGACGGAATCCCGGATCACCTCGATGACACGCCTTTGGCGGTCGGTGAGTCCGGAGCTGTCCGCCCGGATTCCTGGAGGTCGTCCGGGTAGCGCTCGCGCGGGCTTTGGCGTCTCGTCGTTCATCGCTTCCATCGGGCGTACCCGGTCCTGGGGGCGGTCATGGGCGGTCAATGCGGCGCTGTCGGCGGTGGTGGTCACGGCGGCCCCTCTCGAGATGTTCTCCCTAGTAGGACAACGGTAGTTGCTTTCGAAAGGTTGCGCCAAACACACGTTCGAGTGAATTTGCATGGATCCGCTGTCGCGATCAAGGTGTAGATGGTATTGATCGAATATAATTTCGAATTCGTTCCGCATTCGGGATCCGAACACCGTTTCCCCGGGCCGGTATTGCGCCGGCACCCCCGTGCGCCCGCCCGGTTCCATGATGCGCGAGCCGTGACGATCCGTACACCCAGTGTGTCACTCGCGCCCCGGCTCCCCCGGGAGGCGCCGCGTCGCGTAGGCTCCCGTCCCGTCGGCGGGCCGCGACACGCGGTCCGTGCGATGGGCGCATGTGGCCACCACGCCACCAGATCTAGTGGTTGGATGGTGTGCAGCCCCCACAAGTAGTGGTCCCCGGGTCATCAAGCCCTTCCGGATCGCCTATGCTTGTGGCTGCTTCGCGGGGCCGTCACCGGCCCCTCGGGCTCAGAAGTCGTGCGCTCACCGTGGGTGAGGGAGGGAGAGGGAAACGATGCACTGCCCCTTCTGCCGACACCCCGACAGTCGCGTCGTCGACAGCCGGACCACCGACGACGGCACCTCGATCCGCCGTCGCCGGCAGTGCCCCGACTGCGGCCGCCGTTTCACCACCGTGGAGACGGCCTCGCTGATGGTGATCAAGCGCAGCGGGGTCACCGAACCCTTCAGCCGCAACAAGGTCATCGCGGGGGTCCGCAAGGCCTGCCAGGGCCGGCCCGTCACCGAGGACGCCCTCGCCCAGCTCGGGCAGCGCGTCGAGGAGGCGGTACGCGCCACGGGCAGCGCCGAGCTGTCGACCCACGACGTCGGACTGGCCATACTCGGCCCGCTGAAGGACCTGGACCTGGTCGCCTACCTGCGGTTCGCCTCGGTCTACCGGGCCTTCGACTCGCTCGAGGACTTCGAGGCGGCGATCGCGGAGCTGCGCGACCAGGGGCCGCCGGGCGACACCGGAGGGCGGGACCGGGACGGAGCCGTCCCCACCGCCACCGTCGCCGCGCCATAGCGGCGCGCACCGGCACCGGACTTGCCGGGCACCTGGGGGTGTACCGGCCATGAGAGACACAGACGCGGGAAGACCGCGGCGCTTCAGGGCGTTTTACCTGTAATGCCTGTAATGGGAGGCGGCACATGACAGAGACGACGAGCGGCCCGGCACGGGGTTCCCGAGCCAAGGCCGGCAAGGCGGCCGCGGCGGCCCCCGCCGCCAAGGGCCTGCGCATCGAGCGCATCCACACCACCCCGGGGACGCACCCCTACGACGAGGTGGTCTGGGAGCGCCGTGACGTCGTCATGACCAACTGGCGCGACGGCTCGATCAACTTCGAGCAGCGCGGCGTGGAGTTCCCCGACTCGTGGTCGGTGAACGCGGTCAACATCGTCACCAGCAAGTACTTCCGCGGCGCCGTCGGCTCCCCACAGCGGGAGAGCAGCCTCCGCCAGCTGATCGACCGCGTGGTCATGACGTACCGCAAGGCCGGCGAGGACCACGGCTACTTCGTGTCGCCCGACGACGCGGAGATCTTCGAGCACGAGCTCACCTGGGCCCTGCTCCACCAGGTCTTCAGCTTCAACTCCCCGGTCTGGTTCAACGTCGGCACCGCGCAGCCGCAGCAGGTCTCGGCGTGCTTCATCCTCTCGGTCGACGACTCCATGGAGTCCATCCTCGACTGGTACAAGGAAGAGGGGATGATCTTCAAGGGCGGCTCCGGCGCCGGCCTGAACCTCTCCCGCATCCGCTCCTCCAAGGAGCTGCTCTCCTCCGGCGGCAACGCCTCCGGCCCCGTCTCCTTCATGCGCGGCGCCGACGCCTCCGCCGGCACCATCAAGTCCGGCGGCGCCACCCGCCGGGCGGCCAAGATGGTCGTCCTGGACGTCGACCACCCGGACGTCGAGGCCTTCATCGAGACCAAGGTGAAGGAGGAGGAGAAGATCCGCGCCCTGCGCGACGCGGGCTTCGACATGGACCTGGGCGGCGACGACATCGCGTCCGTCCAGTACCAGAACGCCAACAACTCCGTGCGCGTGAACGAAGAGTTCATGAAGGCGTACGAGAACGGCGGCAAGTTCGGGCTGCGTGCCCGGATGACCGGCGAGGTCATCGAGGAGGTCGACGCCAAGGCCCTCTTCCGCAGGCTGGCCGAGGCCGCCTGGGCCTGCGCCGACCCCGGCATCCAGTACGACGACGTCATCAACCACTGGCACACCACGCCGGAGACCGGCCGCATCACCGCGTCCAACCCGTGCAGCGAGTACATGCACCTGGACAACTCGTCCTGCAACCTCGCCTCGCTCAACCTGATGAAGTTCCTCGACGACGACGGCAAGGGCAACCAGCGCTTCGACGCCGTGCGCTTCGCCAAGGTCGTCGAGCTCGTCATCACCGCGATGGACATCTCCATCTCCTTCGCGGACTTCCCGACCCAGAAGATCGGCGAGACCACCCGCGCCTTCCGCCAGCTGGGCGTCGGCTACGCCAACCTCGGCGCGCTGCTCATGGCGACCGGCCACGCCTACGACTCCGAGGGCGGCCGCGCGATCGCCGGTGCCATCACCTCCCTGATGACCGGCACCTCGTACAAGCGTTCCGCGGAGCTCGCCGCGGTCGTCGGCCCGTACGACGGCTACGCCCGCAACGCCACGGCCCACAAGCGCGTCATGAAGCAGCACTCCGACGCCAACGCCGTCGCCACGCGGATGGACGACCTGGACACCCCGGTCTGGGCCGCTGCCACCGAGGCCTGGCAGGACGTCCTGCGCCTCGGTGAGAAGAACGGATTCCGCAACGCGCAGGCCTCCCTGCTGGCCCCGACCGGCACCATCGGCCTGATGATGGACTGCGACACCACCGGCATCGAGCCCGACCTCGCCCTGGTCAAGTTCAAGAAGCTGGTCGGCGGCGGCTCCATGCAGATCGTGAACAACACGGTCCCGCAGGCCCTGCACCGCCTCGGCTACCAGCAGGAGCAGATCGAGGCGATCGTCGCCCACATCTCCGAGCACGGCAGCGTGCTCGACGCGCCCGGCCTGAAGCCCGAGCACTACGAGGTCTTCGACTGCGCCATGGGCGAGCGCTCCATCGCGCCGATGGGCCACGTCCGGATGATGGCCGCGACCCAGCCGTTCCTGTCCGGCGCCATCTCCAAGACGGTCAACATGCCGGAGTCGGCGAGCGTCGAGGAGATCGAGGAGATCTACTACGAGGGCTGGAAGCTCGGCCTGAAGGCGCTCGCGATCTACCGCGACAACTGCAAGGTCGGCCAGCCGCTCTCCGCCAAGAAGAAGGCGGACGAGAAGAAGGCCGAGCAGGCGCCGGCGACCGCCCCCGCCGCCGTCGAGAAGGTCGTCGAGTACCGCCCGGTCCGCCGCCGGCTCCCCAAGGGCCGCCCGGGGATCACCACCTCCTTCACGGTGGGCGGCGCCGAGGGCTACATGACCGCCAACTCCTACCCGGACGACGGTCTCGGCGAGGTCTTCCTGAAGATGTCCAAGCAGGGCTCGACCCTCGCGGGCATGATGGACGCCTTCTCCATCGCCGTCTCGGTGGGCCTGCAGTACGGCGTGCCGCTGGAGACCTACGTCTCGAAGTTCACCAACATGCGCTTCGAGCCGGCCGGCCTCACGGACGACCCGGACGTGCGGATGGCGCAGTCGATCGTCGACTACATCTTCCGCCGCCTGGCGCTGGACTTCCTGCCCTTCGAGACCCGCTCCGCCCTCGGCATCCACTCCGCCGACGAGCGCCAGCGCCACCTCGACACGGGCTCCTACGAGCCCGCCGCCGAGGAGGTCGACGTCGAGGGCCTGGCGCAGTCCGCCCCGCGCCAGACCGAGGCGCCCAAGCCGGCCGCCGCCGCGACGCCCGAGGCCGAGCCCGCCGCGGTGACCCCGGCGCCGAAGACGGCGCACAACTCGACGGAGCTGCTGGAGATCCAGCTCGGCCTCAACGCCGACGCCCCGCTCTGCTTCTCCTGCGGCACGAAGATGCGCCGCGCGGGCAGCTGCTACCTGTGCGAGGGCTGCGGCTCCACCAGCGGCTGCAGCTGACGCCGGGGCCTGATCGGGCCGTTCCGCGCGTGTCCCCCCGAAGCTCCGCTTCGGGGGGACACGCGCGTGTCGGGGGCCGTACGGGCGCGCGGCCGGCCGGCCGGCGGCCCCGTCCCGCCCCACCGCGCACTCGGCGGAATCCGGTGGCACGGAAAGTGGCACGCGCTTTCTATTCGGGCCCGCGCGGGCCCGAATAGGGTCGAGGCGACTGCTGTCGAATTCCCGTGACAGGGAGGCCTTTCCCCCCTCCGGCGATCGGCGCCTTTCCTCCCCGTACGCCAAGGAGCCCCCGTTGTCCCCCGACCCCATCGCCGACACCGTCGCATCGCTGATCCCGGCGGCGCGGAGCGAACTCGCGGAACTCGTCGGGTTCAGGTCGGTCGCGGACCCCGCTGTCGCACCCCCCGAGGAATGCCACAAGGCCGCGGCCTGGGTCGCCGGCGCCCTGCGGGACGAAGGGTTCGCCGACGTACGCATCCTCGACATGCCCGACGGCCACCAGTCGGTGCTCGGGCACCTGCCGGGCCCGGCGGGGGCTCCCACGATCCTGCTGTACGCGCACTACGACGTCCAGCCGGCCCCGGACGAGCAGACTTGGCGGACGCCGCCGTTCGAGCTGGCCGAACGTGACGGACGCTGGTACGGACGGGGCACCGCGGACTGCAAGGGCGCCGTGCTCATGCACCTCCTGGCCCTTCGCGCGCTCAAGGCGAACGGCGGCCTGCCGCTGAACGTCAAGGTGATCGTCGAGGGTTCCGAGGAGCAGGCGACGGGCGGTCTGGAACGGTACGCGCGGGCCCACCCGGAAGCGCTCGACGCGGACGTGATCCTCATCGGCGACGCGGGAAACTTCCGCTTCGGGACGCCGACCGTCACCGCGTCGCTGCGCGGCATCACGATGCTCCGGATCGGCGTCGAGACCCTCCGCGGCAACCTGCACTCCGGCCAGTTCGGCGGGGCCGCCCCCGACGCGCTCACCGCACTCGTCAAGATCCTTGGCTCGCTGGTGGACGAGGACGGAACGCCGCGGGTCGACGGGCTGGAGGCCGACGGAGAGTGGCGCGGCCTGACCTACCCGGAGACCGACTTCCGGGTGGACGGCGGGGTGCTGGACGGGGTCGGCCTCGTCGGTACCGGCTCCGTCGCGGACCGGCTCTGGGCGCGGCCGTCGGTGAGCGTGATGGGGATCGACTGCCCTCCCGTCGTGGGGGCCACGCCCTCGGTCCACGCGAGCGCGCGGGCGGCGATCAGCCTGCGCATCCCCCCGGGCGTCGACGCCGCGCGGGCCACGGAACTGCTGACCGCCCACATCGAGAAGCACACCCCGTGGGGCGCGCGGGTGTCGGTGGAGCAGGTCGCCCAGGGCGAGCCGTTCCTCGCCGACACCTCGAGCCCCGCCTACGCGGCCATGGCCGAGGCCATGCGCACGGCCTACAGCGGTCGCGACATGGACATCGCGGGGCTCGGCGGCGGGATCCCGCTGTGCAACACCCTCGCCTCCCTCTACCCCCGGGCCGAGATCCTCCTGATCGGGCTGTGCGAACCCGAGGCGCAGATCCACGCCGTGGACGAGAGCGTCTCCGTCGACGAACTGCGGCGCCTCGCCGTCGCCGAAGCCCATTTCATGCGCCTTTACGCGGGGAGAGGCGACCGGGCATAGCGGGCCGGAGTGGATCCTTGGAATTCGCGTGTCATCCCCGCAGGAAAGCGCGGCCGTTCTTACTGCGCGTCGCCCATTGGAGCACCTGGTGCGGAAATCACTTCTGCCCGCCGTATTCGCCACCGCTGCCCTCGGGGTGTTCGTCGTCGCACAGCCGCGGGGGTCCGACGCGCACGGGGCGCCGGCCGACGCCGCCCCCGCGGCCGGTCTGCGGATCGGCGCGGTCTGCTCGTCGGACATCGCGTACGCCACCGATGTCTCCTGCGGGCTGGGCGACTTCGGGGACGTGCGCTTCCGGTGCCCCGAGGGCACCTCGGCCACGCCGTGCCTGCGGACCCGCACCGTCACCCTGGAGAACACCGGCCGTACGCCCCTGCGGCTCGTCACCATCAGCGGTTCGGCGCCCGGCGAACGGCACGAGGCCGTCTCCGGCCTTGTGCGGCCCGGGGCCCGCACGGCCCTGGCCCCCGGGGCCGGCGACACCTACCTCTACGACATCGTCCTGCGTTTCGACTCCGGCCCTGCCGAGGCGCGGGTCGTCGCCCTGTCCTGAGGCCGGCCGGCCGGCGGGACCCGTCAACCGATGACCAAGGAGAATCGCGCGATGTCCGACCTCGGACGCCTGGTGGCCGGGAGGTACCGGCTGGTGGAGCGGATCGGCCGTGGTGGCATGGGCACGGTGTGGCGGGCCGA
>NZ_FZOF01000066.1 GCF_900188405.1 Actinacidiphila glaucinigra
TGGACCCCCACCGTCCTCACCCACGGCGCCGGAGCCCAGCCCGGCACCACCATCACACCCGGCATCGACGGCGGAAACGGCCTCACCACCTCCGCCACCCTCGGCTCCGCCACCGCGGGCCACACCAAGGGCACCGGCACCCTCGGCGCCACCCTCGACCTCCGCCTCCCCACCACCACCGACCCCGGCACCTACACCACCACCCTCACCCTCACCGCACTCAGCTGACCGAGATTCCGCACCACACCCCGGCACGGCCCCCGACCAGCGGGGCCGTGCCGGGCCGGCAGAACACCGCGTGCGGCCGGCCCGCCCCGCAGGGCTGCCCGGCCCCACGACGACGGAGAGAACCCATGACCAGGAGATCCGCCACCCCGATCTCGCCCCGCCGGATCGTCGCCGCCTTCGTGGCCGCGCTCGCCGTCCTGCTGGGGACCCCGGCGTACGCCACCGCCGCACCCACCAACCGCCCGGCGGACGACACCCCGGTCTCCTGGGGCGCCGCGCCCGCCGACACCGCGGTCGGCAAGGGACGCAGCCGCTTCAGCTACACCCTGGCCCCCGGCTCCCGTGTCAGCGACGCCCTGGCCGTGGTGAACCGCAGCGACACCACCATCAAGCTCAAGGTCTACGCAAGCGACGCCTTCACCACCCCCAGCGGCGGCATCGACCTGCTGACCGCGGACAAGAAGCCCCGTGACGTCGGGTCGTGGATCACCATGAAGTCCACCACCCTCACCTTGAAGAGCCAGCAGTCCGCGACGGTGCCCTTCACCCTCACCGTCCCCTCCGACGCCACCCCGGGCGACCACTCCGGCGGTGTCCTGACGTCACTGGTCACCGAGACCCAGGGCAGGACCGTCCGCCTCGACCGCCGCCTCGGCTCCCGGCTCTACCTGCGCGTCAACGGCCCGCTCGACCCCTCGCTGACGGTCGGCGACCTGCACGCCTCGTACCAGGGCACCCTCGATCCGGCCGGCAGCGGCAGCCTGCGCGTCACCTACACCGTCGAGAACACGGGCAACGTCCGCCTGAAGGCCCGCCAACTCCTGCGAGCGGAAGGCCTCTTCGGACTGATCGGTCAGGACGCCGGCCTTCCCGACCTTCCCGAGATCCTGCCGGGCAACTCCCTCACCCGCACCGTCACGGTCAACGGCATCTGGCCCGGCGTACGGCTGGACACGGACGTCATCCTCCAGCCGCTCGCCTCCGACGACCAGCCCGCCCTCCGGGCCCACCAGGTCACCGCCTCCCGCTCCCTGTGGGCCTGGCCCTGGGGCCAGCTCATCGTGCTCGCAGCCCTCGCCACGTCCGGCGGCGCCTACGCACTGCTGCGCAGGCGACGCAGGCGCAAGGTCGAGCGGGCCATCGCCGACGCGGTCGCCAAGGCCCTCGGCACGTCGGGTACGCGGTCGAACGATCCGCAGGGCCGGCCCTCCGCGACATGAGGCACGGCACTCAGCCGCCCGGCCCGCGCTGCGGCGTTCGTTGATCGGCCGCACGGCAAAAAACAAAGGCAAGGAGAGATCTCTCCTTGCCACTCTCAACTTATAGCGCACCAGGGGGCTTGCCGCAAGGCCCCGGTCACGGCGCACAATCGTCAGCCGACGCCGCAACCAGCGGGTTGCCGGCGCACGGGGCACCGGGACGTGCCCGGCAAGAGGTTCGACGAAGCTGGAGGCGGCGGGCACGGCCGCCTCGGAGGGATCGCAGTGATCGAGCAGTACGTGGTGGATCTCCAAGAGGTCGACGACCGGCAGGTCGCGTTCGTCGGCGGCAAAGGCGCGCACTTGGGCGGGCTGTCGCGGATCGAGGGCGTCCGCGTGCCGGGCGGCTTCTGCGTGACGACCGACGCCTTCCGGCGGGTCATGGCGCAGGCGCCGTCGATCGACGACCGGCTCGATCAGCTGTCGCGCCTGAACCCGGACGACCGGGAGGCGATCCGCACGCTCAGCGAGCAGATCCGCCGGGCCATCGAGGCGATCACCATCCCGGACGATCTCGCGGCGGCGATCACCCGGGCCCTGGCCCGGGCCGGCGAGCGGGCCGCCTACGCCGTCCGGTCGAGCGCGACGGCGGAGGACCTGCCGACGGCCTCCTTCGCCGGACAGCAGGACACCTACCTCAACGTGGTGGGGTCCGAGGCGATCCTCCGGCACGTCAGCCGCTGCTGGGCCTCGCTGTTCACCGAGCGGGCCGTGACCTACCGCCGGCGGAACGGCATCGACCACCGCACCGTCCACATGGCCGTGGTCGTGCAGCAGATGGTCGTCCCGGACGCGTCCGGTGTCCTCTTCACGGCCGACCCCGTCACGGGCAACCGGAAGACCGCCACCGTCGACGCCGCTTTCGGCCTCGGCGAGGCCCTGGTCTCCGGCCTCGTGAACCCGGACGTCTTCACGGTGCGGGACGGCGAAGTCGTCACCAAGGCGATCGCCGCCAAACAACTCGCCGTTCACGCCCTGCCGGAGGGCGGCACCCGGGAAGTGGCCGTCGACGCGCAGCGTCAGGGGCAGCCGGCGCTGACGGATCCGCAGGTCGTGCGGCTCGTGGAGCTCGGGCGGCGGATCGAAGCGCACTTCGGCCGTCCCCAGGACATCGAATGGTGCCTGGTCGACGACGTGTTCCAGGTCGTGCAGAGCCGGCCGATCACCACGCTGTTCCCCATCCCGGAGGCCGGTGACCGGGAGAACCACATCTACGTCTCCGTCGGCCATCAGCAGATGATGACGGACGCCATGAAGCCCCTGGGACTGTCCATGTGGCAGCTGACGGCCATGGCGCCGATGCACGCGGCCGGCGGGAGGCTGTTCGTCGACGCCACCCGGCGGCTGGCCTCGCCCGCGAGCCGGGCCGCCCTCCTGGAGATCATGGGGAGAGGGGATCCGCTGGTCAGGGACGCCCTGGAGACCGTCCTCGACCGCGACGACTTCGTTCCGCTCCTGCCGGACGCGGGTCCCGGCGGTCCGCCGGCCGTGGGTGTACCGGCCGGGGGTGCGCCCGCCCCGATCGCGACCGATCCGGCCGTCGTCCGCGAGCTGATCGAGCGCAGCCGGGTGTCGATCGCCGCCCTGGAGCGCGACATCCGGTCGAAGACCGGACCGGCGCTTTTCGACTTCCTGCTGGAGGCCTTCGAGGAGCACAAGCGGGTCCTCGGTGACCCGCTGAACATGCAGGCGATCATGGCGGGGATGGAGGCCACGTGGTGGCTCAACGACAAGCTGCTGGAGTGGCTGGGAGAGAAGAACGCGGCTGACACCCTGACGCTGTCCGCCCCCGACAACATCACGTCGGAGATGGGGCTGGCGCTGCTCGACGTCGCGGACGCGATCCGCCCGCACGCGGAGGTGGTGGCGTTCCTGGAGGGCGTCGAGGACGAGGCCTTCCTGGACGAGCTGGCGAAGCTCGCGGGCGGGACCGAGGCGCGCGACGCCATCGAGGCGTACCTCGACCGCTACGGCATGCGCTGCGTCGCCGAGATCGACATCACGAGGCCGCGCTGGCGCGAGCGCCCCGGCGCGCTCGTGCCCGCCATCCTCGACAACGTCAGGAACTTCGGGCCGGGCGCCGCCGAGCGGCGCTTCGAGCAAGGGCGGCAGAAGGCCCGGGAGAAGGAACAGGACGTGCTGGCACGCCTGCGGGCCCTGCCGGACGGGGACGGGAAGGCCGACGAGACCAAGCGGATGATCGACCGGGTCCGCACCTTCATCGGGTACCGGGAGTATCCGAAGTACGGCATCGTCAGCCGCTACTTCGTCTACAAGCAGGCCCTGATGGCGGAGGCGGAGCGCCTTGTGCGGACGGGTGTGCTCCCCGAGAAGGAGGACGTCTTCTACCTGACCTTCCAGGAGTTCCACGACGTCGTGCGCTCGAACCGGGTGGACGGAGGGCTCGTCCGGCAGCGCAAGGAAGCGTTCCGGTCGTACGAGGCGCTCACCACGCCGCGGGTGCTGACCTCGGACGGTGAGACCCTCATGGGGGCGTACCGGCGCGACGACGTGCCGGAGGGCGCCCTGGTCGGCCTGCCCGTCTCCGCCGGGACCGTCGAGGGCAGGGCCCGCGTCGTCCTCGACATGGCCGAGGCCGATCTCGAGGCCGGCGACATCCTGGTCACGACCTTCACGGACCCGAGCTGGTCGCCGCTGTTCGTCGGAATCGCGGGCCTGGTCACGGAGGTGGGCGGCCTGATGACCCATGGCGCGGTGATCGCCCGGGAGTACGGTCTGCCGGCCGTCGTGGGCGTGGAGGGGGCCACCCGGCTGATCCGGGACGGGCAGCGGATCCGCGTGCACGGGACGGACGGGTACGTCGAGCTCCTGACCTGAACGGGCCCCGGGGCCCCGGGCGAGCGCCGGGGCCCGGGCCCCGTTCAGGTCCGGCTCAGGTACCGGCGGAGCAGGCGACCGGTCAGCGCCCTCGTGCGGGGCCGGTCGGGGATGCCCAGGGCGGGGGCGGCCGTGCCCATCAACGCCTCGGCGAGCAGCGGCCCGAGCGCGGAGAAGGGCCGGGGCAGCCGTTCCCTGAAGACCTGGCGGGAAGCCGCCCACAGGGCCAGGCCCTCGGGGGTCCGGCGGAAGAAGCGCTCCTCGTAGGCGTCCTGAGCATCGGCGAGTTCGCCGTACGTGGCGGGGACCGGCTCGACGCCCAGCCGGTGCGCGAGCAGCGAGTGGAAGGCGTGCGCGGACTCCTCCTCGGCCGCCGTCGGGCGGCGCGGCCCGTAGGCGGCGATGAACCGCAGGGGGTGCACGCAGAACAGACCGAGCACGTAGACGTAGGCGTCGTTGTCGACGGGCAGTCCGTCGTGGACGCGGCGCAGGCCGTCCAGGACGCGCAGCGACGCCGGGCTGTCGGGACCTTGCTCGAGCACCTGGAAGAGCACGGCCCCGGTGGCCTTGGCGCGCGCCAGGGGCTCCCCGGTGATCCGGCCGGTGGACATCAGCACGCGCGCGATGGAGGGTACGGCGAAGCACCGGTAGAAGGCCAGGTTCAGACCGAGCTTCCAGGCACGCGGGTATGCGCGGGTCAGGGCTTGGTACGTGCTCCAGGGAGCGTCGCCCGCGCCTCGGGTGCCACGGGGGCCGGAGTCCGTCATCCCGCCCCGTGAGGTCGAGCGGCCTCGGCAGGTTCCCCGGTGGTCTCGACGTCCGTGGAGAACGCCAAAGAGCGCGGCGTCACAGGCTGTTCCCCGATGCTCGTGGTCCGGCACGACGTTGGGGACACCGGGACCGCCGCATGGGAACCGCCGGGCCGGGGTGACCCGGCCAAGACCCTACTCCACGGTGGAGAGCGGGTCCCCGCCGCCGTGGAGCGACGGCGGGGACCGCGGATGGCGATGAGACCTCGGGGTCAGCGGGTGATACCGCCGGCCGGGAGAGGACGCATGACGCGTGTGGTGTCGCCCGAGCCGTCAGCTGCGGGAGTCACCGCCACCGTCACCGTCGCCGTCCCCGCCGCCGTCCCCGTCGTCACCGCCGTCGTCGCCGTCGTCGGCGACCACGGAGACGGTGCTCTGGGGATGATCGGCGGCTACGGCGCTTGTTGTCGCGCCTGCCGTCCCGGTCAGAGCGGCGGCAGCGGCCACGGCGGCAATCAGTGTCCTGCGACTCATGATGGCGTGTCCTTCCGTGCATGATCGGTACTTGTCATGGTCGCCCGGTGCCGGAACGGCGCTGAGGTACTGAAGAGACCTTCAATGGCGTCCGGAGCGAGCCGGCCTAGCGGCACACCGGCCCCCGGCGTACGAGGGCTTCCGGGCTTCCGTGGGTGGCCCTGGCCGCCGACCCGATGGGCGGCAGCGGCCGGCGGCCACGGCTCCGTCCCGAGGGCCCATTCGGCACCTGCGAAACGGGGCCTGTCTCCAGAGTGCGCCCATGTCGGCCGAGATTCATCCCGACCGCGGGCCGCGACTCCGGGCCGCGGGCCCGGACGGTGCGCGAACGGCCGGAAGCCCCCGGTGTCAGCCGCCCCAGGCCTCGTCGGACGTCCGGGAGTCGAGGAAGCACTCCCTGGACCAGACGATCTTCCCGTCCACGACGCGGAGCATCGACATCAGGTCGAGCACGTGCAGCGGGTTGCCCTCGGCGTCCGAGATGGTGTCGGTCCGCCGCATGACGACGAGGTCCCCGTCGGCACGGACGCGGTGGACGTCGATGCCGAAGCCCTCAGCGCCCATGGTCTCCCGGGCGCGGCGCAGGTCGTCCAGCAGCGCGGCGAGACTCTCCACGGGATGGTCGTTGGAGGTGACCGACTGCCAGCTGACGTCGGGATGGACGAGCTTCCTGCAGGTGGCGACGGCGTCCTCGTACGTGGGACCGAAGCCCGCGCAGAAGTCACGTGCCACGTCCAACGGCGATGCAGAGCTCACGTTCTCACGTTCCTGGTGGGTGACCGGCCGGCACCGGGCATTCTGCCCGTGGGAGCCGCCCCGGTGGCAGGCCGTGCCGTACCCGGGAACGGCGCTCCCGGGAGCGACAGGGCCCCCCAGGGCGGCGCGGACGTTCGGCCTCCCTGACCGGTGGAGAGATTGTCAGCGGCTCCGGCGGGAGTTGAGGCGGGCGGCCTGGCGGGTCAGATGGTCGCGCTCCGCCAGGTTGGGTGCCTTCAGGGCCGCCTCCGCGTACAGCCGTGCCGCCGTGGCCAGGTCCCCGTCGCGCTCGTGCAGGTAGGCAGCCACGGCGGTGTACCGGGGCAGTGAGTCGTCCAGTGCCGCGAGCGCCGCCAGGCCGGTGCGCGGCCCGTCGGCCTCGCCGACGGCCACCGCGCGGTTGAGCCGGACGACCGGGCTGTCGGTCAGCCGCGCCAACTCGTCGTACCACTCGACGATCTGCACCCAGTCGGTCTCCTCGGCGGTGGGCGCGTCGGCGTGCAGCGCCGCGACGGCGGCCTGTGCCTGGAACTCGCCCAGCCGGTCGCGGGCGAGTGCCGCCTGCAGGATGCCGATACCCTCGGCGATCGCCGAAGTGTCCCACCGGCCGCGGTCCTGCTCGGCGAGGGGCACCAGGCTGCCGTCGGGCGCGGTGCGGGCGGCACGCCTCGCGTGGTGGAGCAGCATGAGGGCGAGCAGCCCCGCGACCTCGGGGTGGTCGATCGCGGCCGCGAGCCGGCGGGTGAGGCGGATGGCCTCGGCGACGAGGTCGACGTCACCGGAGTAGCCCTCGTTGAAGACCAGGTAGAGGACGCGCAGCACGGTCGCGACGTCGCCGGGCTGGTCGAACCGCACGCCGGAGACGGTGCGCTTGGCCCGGCTGATGCGCTGCGCCATGGTCGCCTCGGGCACCAGGTACGCCTGGGCGATCTGGCGGGTGGTCAGCCCGCCCACGGCGCGCAGCGTGAGCGCGATGGCGGAGGACGGCGTCAGCGACGGGTGGGCGCACAGGAAGTACAGCTGGAGCGTGTCGTCCGTCGAGGGCGCCGGACCGGGGGCCGGTTCCCGGCCGAGGAGGTCCTCGCGCCGGCGGCGGGCGGTGTCCGACCGCGTCGCGTCCAGGAACCTGCGCCAGGCCACGGTGACCAGCCAGCCCTTCGGGTCCCTCGGCGGGTCGGCCGGCCACACCCGGACGGCCTCGACCAGCGCGTCCTGGACGGCGTCCTCGGCCGCCGCGAAGTCGGCTCCGCGGCGGACGAGGACGGTGAGGACGCCGGGCGTGAGGCCGCGGATCCGGGCCTCGTCGATGGGCGTGGTCATTCGGTGATGGTGGGTGGGGTGGTGAGGAAGGGGCGGAGTTCGAGCCATTCGTGGATGGGCCTGCCGCCGGCGCCGGGGGCGGCGGAGAGTTCCGCGGCGAGTTCGAGGGCGCGTTGGCGGGTGTCGACGTCGATGACCATCCAGCCGGCGATGAGGTCCTTGGTCTCGGCGAAGGGGCCGTCGGTGACGGGTGGGCGGTCTTCGCCGTCGTAGCGGACCCAGGTGCCTTCGGGGGCGAGGGCCTGGCCGTCGACGAACTCGCCGGTCTTCTCCAGTCGGGCGGCGAAGTCGTGCATGTACTGGATGTGGTCGGTGATCTCCTGGGGTGTCCACTGGTCCATGGGTACGTCGTTCACCGCCGCCGGTGCGCCGCGGTAGTGCTTGAGCAGCAGGTACTTGGCCATGGTGGCTCTCCTTGGTGCCGGTGCGACCCATTGTGGCCGCCTTCACCACGGGGACGGAGCCGGCCGCGGCTTCTCGACATCACCGCCCG
>NZ_FZOF01000033.1 GCF_900188405.1 Actinacidiphila glaucinigra
CGCCGCTTCGAACCCGGCCTCCCGAGGTTCCCCGCCTTGATGTTCGCGTGCAGAGTTGTGTATGCGTCGCTGACCTTCTTGATCGTACGTATCGCTGCCTGGGCACCCAGCCCAGCGGCCTTAAGCTCCGCATAGACGAGCTTCTGCAAGCCGAACTTCGAAAACTCCCGCTCGGTGAAGGCAACCTCGGCAGCCCGGTCAGCGCCGGCGTTGCATGCGTGCAGCGTCGACCGCAACGCGACCGCCTGCTCGGCAGTCGGCAGCAGCTTGACTTGCACAACAATCTTCACGCCCACGACCAGTACCGTATTCGGCCGGACTGACAACCGCCGCCGTTGACAGCCGACTTGAGGCACAGCGAGGTCTGGGCGTTTCACGCCCAGACGTTCAGGAACCGACTCCTCCCAGGGCCGAAGCCCGGGCTTCCTCGGCAGAACACGGTGAACTCCTCGGTGCCGCTGCTCATCGTGCTACGCGGCCTGCAGGGCCTGGCCGCCGCTGTCATGTCCCCGGCAGCCCTGTCGACCGTCCTGGTGCTCTTCCCGGACGGGCACCGGCGCGCACGCGCCCTGGGCTACTGGTCCATGGTCGCCACCGGCGGAGCCGCGGTAGGACTGCTCCTGGGCGGCGTGCTGACCCAGTACGCCGGATGGCGCTGGAACTTCTTCATCAACGTCCCCGTCGGCCTGGCGGTCCTCGGGCTCGTGCCCCGACTCGTCCCCGACCACCGGCCAGAACGCACCAGGCGCCGCGGCCTGCCGGACGCGCCCGGCGCGGTGCTGGCCACCGCCGGCCTGATGGCGAGGATCCTTGCCTTCAGTCAGGCGCCCGAGTGGGGCTATACCGACTGGCGCACCCTCACCGGGTTCGCCGCCTGCGCGATCCTGCTCGCCGCCTTCGCCGTCAACGAGGGACGCGCCGAGGATCCGCTCGTGGACCTCGGGATCTTCAAGATCCACAACGTCGCGGGCGCGAACGGCATGATGGCCGTGGTCTTCGCCGGCAACCTCGGCATGTTCTTCCTGCTCACCCTCTACCTGCAGGACGTCGAGCACTACACCGCGGTCCGCACCGGGCTGGCCTTCCTGCCCTTCCCCGTCGTCCTGGGCCTGACCTCCACCCGGATGGCCGGCCTGGTCCGCCGCTTCGGCTTCCGGCCGTTCCTGATGCTCGGCCCGGCCCTGGTCGTCGCCGGGATGCTGTGGGTCAGCCACCTTCCCGTGCACGGCGGTTACCTCGTGCACATGCTGCCGGGGCTGCTGGTCATGTCGCTCGGCTACGGCATGAGCTTCGCCCCGATGTACGCCGCCGCCACCACCGGAGTCCCGGCCCGCTGGGCAGGCGTCACCTCAGGGCTGATCACCACCTCCCAGCAAGCGGGGGGCGCGCTCGGCCTTGCCGTGATCTCCGGCGCCGCCGCGACCGTGACCTCCTCGCTCACCCGTGACCCCCTCCCCCAGGCCCTGACCTCCGGCTACAACGAGGCCATGGCCATCTCGGCCGCCATCACCGCCATCGCCCTCCTGCTCGCGGTCCTCGTGATCCGCGCCCCGGGCCGGCCGGACACACTTCCCGCCGTCATGCACGCTCGCCCCGATATGCAGCCGTGAGTGAAAGACGGCAGGTCGTGCGGCGTCTGGGCGAGCTGGGGGTGTGACGCGGTGGCAGGCGACGGCGGCCACGAGGTTGGAGAAGTCGTGGACGGAGGGCCGCTTGGGCAGGACCTCGGCTTGGCGTTCCAGGAGCCAGCGAATGTCGATGTACAGGTCCACTCACGCCACCCGGGAGGCGTCCAGGCGGGCCGGGGCGTCGTCGGGGAAGCCGCGTCGAAGGCGTCGGCCTGGTCGGCGACAAAAGCCCGGAAGACGTCGGCCGCGCTCTCCAGGCGGGGGTCGCGGACCGCGTTGCGCGCGGCCTCGGTGATGAGGGCGGTCACCGTCGTGCCCTCGGACTCGGCATGCTGCTGCAGCAGCGCGTGAAGCTCTTCGGGGACCCGGATCGTGACTGGCTTCGACATACGCCGAGCGCACAGCAGGGTGTACAGCAGCGGTACGGAAAGGGGCGTACTGCCTGGTCAAGGAGGGTGTGGGCGCGGGTGCCGGCTACCTGGTAGCAGCACGGCCCGGACCCGGGCCAAGCCCTCAGGCGCCGCCTGGAGGCCGCTCGGCGGCGCCGAGCGGCCTCATCGCGCTCCGTGCGCGGCCCCGGGCATCCAGCGGTTCCCCGAGCCTCCGCAGCCCATCGCCGACGGCAATCGGCAGCTACCCCCAGGGGACGACACGACATGCCATCGCCCCACCGAAGCACCAATCCACGCCTGACCAGCGGAAACGCAACGACCACCCCCGGCAGGAAGCCAGCTCCCGAGATTCAGCCGAGCTTCGGGCCTTCTTCGGCTGGGATGGGGCGACGGTAGGCGCCGTACCACCAGATCCGGGCGAGTTCGCGGGCGAAGGCGGCGTCACGGCTGCCGTCGTCGACCTGGATGTGGTGCGCGATCGCCTGGGCGCCGCCCCAGACGATGATCCGGCTCGCGGAAACGGCGTCCAGATCCGTCGTGGTCGTGCCGGCGGCCTGCTCGGACAGCACGCTGCGCAGCGTCGTCTCCTCGAAGCCTTCGAGGTTGGCGGTGTAGAAATCGCCCACCGCGGAGTCGTAGGACGCCGCCTCCCGGACCGCGGTGATCACCCCGTGATGGGCGCGGTGGATCCTGATGACTTCCTCGAAGAACCGAGCGAAGCGGTCGGCCCCGTCCTCGCCGGCGGCAGGGTCCCACTGGCGTGCCAGCGTCAGCAGCGACTCACGCAGACCGTCGGTGAGCCGCACCAGGACGTCCGACTTGCTCTGGAAGTGCGCGTAGAACGTGGCCCGCGACACGCCCGCCTCCTCCAGGAGCTTCTGGACGCTGATGTCGGAGAAGGCCGTGCCGGAATCGAGCAGCCGCTCCAGGGTGGACGTCACCTGAGTCCGGGTCGCGGCCGAACGCGCGGCGTAGCTGTCGGCCTGGCGTCGGGTCACAGGTCGCATCAGGCGTCCTCCAGTGTGTTGCGTGCCTCGAATCGACCCGGGCTCGGCGAAGGAGGTCCGTGATGGGGTGGCAGTGATCCTCCGGAGCGGCTCGCCCCACCTTCCCCGAGGTGGAAGCGGCCACGTGCCCGATGGGGGACCTGCCGGCGGCTTCGTGCGGCCGTCGGGTCGGTCCCCCATTGTGCACGGGGGTCTCCGGGTCAGCGCACCACGGGAAGGGCGTAGTCCCACAGGCGGTCCGCGGCGGCGGGGTCCACCGACCACTTCGCGACACCCACCATCACGTCGGGGCCCCCGTCGACGACCTCAGATTCCTGATTGTCCTCGAAGTACCGCCCTGTCACGTCGTCGAGGAGCGGCGAGGCGGCCAGCAGCACCGTGGTGGCGGCTCCCTGGGCCGGGGTCTTGAAGTGGTCGGGGGTGACCAGGTTGCCGTCCGCGTCCATGGCACCGAAGGCTTGCATGGTCGCCTGGTCCATGTGGCGAGCCAGGTTGGTGTGGATCACCCCCGGCGCGCAGGCGTTGGCGGTGATGCCGTGCTCGGCCCACCGACGGCTGATTCCGACGGCGAGCAGCACGTCCGCGGTCTTCGACTGCGCGTAGGCGAGGAACGGGTCGTAGGGGTGCCGCTCGAACTGGGGGTCGTCGAAGTCGAAACCCGCCCGCAGCTGGGCACCGGAGCTGACCACGACCACGCGCGCCTTCTCGGCGGCCTGCAGAGCGGTGTGCAGGCCCACTGCCAGGGCGAAGTGGCCGAGGTAGTTGGTGGCGAGCTGCATCTCCCAGCCCTGCGCGTTGACCTGATGCGTCGGGAGCATCATCACGCCGGCGTTGGCGATGAGGCCGTCGAGCGGCCCACTCCAGGCTTCGCAGAAGGCACGGACGGAAGCCAGGTCGGCAAGATCAAGTGCGACGGCGCGCGTGCCCGGCAGCTCCTTGAGCAGCGGCTCGGCGTCAGCGGGGTTGCGCGTGGCGATCGTGACCTGCGCTCCCGCACCGGCCAGCGCCCGCACTGTCTCGACACCGAGACCGGAGGCTCCACCGGTCACGATCATCCGGCGCCCGCTGAGATCGACTCCATCGATTACCTCAGCAGCGGTGGCCCGCATCCCGAACGAGGTGGTTGTCAGCGTCATGGCTGTGCCCTGCCTTCAAAAGAACTGGTTCCATGCCTGGCCGGTGAGGTCTCTCACCGCCTCGGCCGAGGCATCACAGAAGAAACCATACACCGTGTTCAGACTCTAATTCTGGACGGCCGGCAGACCTGCGAAGCAGCTTCGCCACGACACGGCGGCCGTGAAGGGCGGACGTGAACGGCGGCGCCGACATCGCCGTACAGAGGGCGGCAGCCGGCCAGGTCCTCCGTGCCGACCGACCCCGGTGATGACTTATCGCGCCCGCAGCCGTCACACCTACGACGGGACACGACGAGACCGAAGGACGACGTGATGAGTGCGGACACACGGCCGAAGGAGCTGGGCGAGAGCGGCCTTGGAGAGGTCGACGAGCCGGCGTTCTCGGGGCTGGCGGAGCGGCACCGGCGGGAGCTGCACGTGCACTGCTATCGGATGCTCGGGTCGTTCGAGGACGCCGAGGACACCGTGCAGGAGACGTTCCTGCGGGCCTGGCGGCGGCGGGAGACCTTCGAGGGGCGGTCGACGTTCCGCGCCTGGCTGTACCGGATCGCCACCAACGCCTGCTTGGACCTGCTCGCCAAGCGCCGCCCGGAGCCCGCGACCGGAGGCGAGGTGCTGTGGTTGCAGCCCTACCCGGACCGGCTGCTCGACGAGTTGCCCGCGGCCGACGCGAACGAGCCGGAGAGCGTCGCCGTCGCGCGGGAGACGATCGAGTTGGCGTACCTCGTCGCCGTCCAGCACCTCGCGCCGCGCCCACGCGCCGTACTCATCCTGCGCGACGTGCTTGGCTGGCCGGCGAAGGACGTCGCGGAGCTCCTGGGCGACTCCGTCAACTCCGTGAACTCCGCGCTGCAGCGGGCCCGCGCCGCAATGCGGGAGCACCTGCCCGTCGAGCGGCAGGACTGGAGCGGCGGTGCCGAGGACTCGGGGACGCGCGAGCTGGTACGTCGCTTCACCGACGCCAGCGTGGCCACGGACGTCGGCCGACTCGCCGACATGCTCCGTGACGACGTCCGCTGCTCGATGCCGCCCACGCCGGGCCTGACCAGGGGCCGCGACGCGGTGGTGACCGGCTGGGTCGAGGACGGCTTCGAGGGCATGCAGGGACTGCGCGGCGTCCCCACATCGGTGAACCGGCAGCCCGCCGTCGCTTTCTACCTCTGGAACGAGCGCGAGGGGGCCTACCTGCCGTTGACGCTCGACGTCCTGCGCGTCACCGGCGGGGTGATCACCGAGATCGTCACCTTCCACGCCGACCGGTTCCTGCGGCTCGGACTGCCGGAGCGCCTGGCGGCGGACGGCACGGAGTAGTCCCGGTGTGGACACTGTCGCTGCGCGGTGGCGCTCGCGTCGCGGTGGTCGCGTCGCAATGGTGCGACGCGTTCGGCGTCGTCACCCGCGGACGGGTGCAGCTGGAGCTGCGTGACGGCGAGCCCGGACCGGTCCTCGGACGCGACGCCGGGTTCTGGCTTCGCGGCACCGGCGTCCGCGCCCTGCGCAACCCCGGCCGTCGCACGGCGAGGGTGCGCATCATCGCCCCCGAGGCCAGGACCGTCACATGCCGGTCGCCGAATGGTGGAGGAACGACATGAACAACATGAACGACACCGGCGTCGCCGCAGGCCCGGCACCGGGCCGGACCGGTCGCACCCACCGACTCCGCAGGCTCGCCGGCACCGGCTTCATTGCCGCGCTCGCAGCGACGGTGGCCACCACCCTCGCCGCTGCGCTCGCCCAGGCCGTCGGCGTCGACTTCGAGGTCCCAGACGGTGGCGAGGCGATCCCGTTGACCGGGTTCGCCGTGGTGACCGGCTTCTTCTCGGTCGTCGGCATCGTCATTGCCGCCGCTCTTCTTCGCTGCAGCGCTCACCCCGCCAGGCGATTCGTGTGGACGGCATTGTCGCTGACCGCGATCTCGCTGCTCCCGCCGCTCCTCTCCGGGGCGAACACCGGCACCGCCACCGCCCTCCTCGGGCTGCACCTCGTCCCCGCGACGGTGATGATCCCCACCCTGGCCCGGAGCCTCCGCAGCCAGTCCGGTTGACGATCCCCAACGGGACGGCGCGCGGCGCAAGCGCGTACGCGAGCGCACCAACGCCGGTCATAGGTACCCGGTTGGGCCGGATCAACGTCGAGAGGGATGGGCGCGGTTACCGCAGCGCTCTGAACGGGCAGGACCAGGCCGTCGACGTAGCAGCCACGTTCGAGGCGCCCCAGTTACAGCGGCGGCGCGGGTCCAGCTCCAGACAGCGGTAGCGAGGCACCGCCGTCGCATACAAGGCGGTCGAACATTCCAGTCGTCCCTCATGCCCCCTTGGAGACGGGCTACCACGATGACCAGGGGACGCGCTTGTGCTGGCCGACCGGGCGGACATCGACAAGATCAAAGCCATCCTCGTGACGCACGAGATGCTGGATCCGCCCCAGGCCGGAGTCACGGACGAATCCGACCCACCCTTGCGTAGTCGCGAATCGAAGAAGCCACCCGACGACGTCCATCGTCACCCCGAAGTCGTCCTCATGGACGCACGCCCGGACGGTCAAGGCCCACGGTTCGCTGCCGTCCGGGTTCGGTCTGCCCACAGCACGAACGAGCAGGGACACATCGGCCCCGTCGAACGAGTGGCTCGCCGACCCGCCACCGAAAGCCTGCCAGGGACCACCCCAAGACTCCCAGTCGGTCGACTTCAACTCCGGCGGCATCTCCCCCTCCCCCAAGAGCCACCTCAGTTCCAAAAGCACCGGCTCGGGCAGGTCCGGCGGCAGATCCACCGCCAGGAACAGGTCGTAATGGTCACTCACGCATGGGACCTTAGCCCCAGCCGCTGACAGCACTCCGCGGCCAAGCAGCCCCCGCCGGAGCCCAGCGCTGTCCGGGCCGGTCACCATCCGTCGAATCCACGATCAGCAAACGCCGCCCAACTCACCGGCCGACGCCGTCCTGAGAATGGAACGAAGCCGCGAAGCCCCAAGACCTCGGGCGGCGCAGGGCGGAGTCCCCGCGGGCGCAGACGGAGCCTCCGATCCGTGTGCTGGCCGTCCCAACCCGGATGAGAGCCTGGACCAGTGCTGATAGAGGGATTCGAGAAGGCCCCCGTCGTCGCCGGGGAGGAACTGCTGGCACTGCCGGGTTTCTGGGCGGCTTACCTCCTGTGGCTGAGCCAGACCGAGGACTACGACCCAGATCTGTCGTACTTCGACATCGACGGGGCCGATGCCGACGCGGCCTACGAAGCGCTGAGCGACGAGGATCGGTGGCCCGTCTTCCGGATCCCGTTCGCGGGCGGCCACACAGCGATCGTCCTCGGCGTCAACATCCCCGACGACCCGGGCATGGAGTACGCCATCACCCACCCCGCATGGAGACGACACGGGCGCTTGGCCACCCTCGGCGGCCATCAAGCCGGCCCAGGGCTCTCATGGCGAGAACTCCACCACATCGCCCGCACGCCCGACCGCGACGCCCCCGGCGAACACAACGAACACGTCCGCCTACTCCTCCTGCTCCCCGCACTCGGCGACCAGGACATACCCGAGGACGCCGCGAAGCTCGTCAACGAAGCCCTCGCCCATGTGGGCATCACCCCGACCCGGGGCCTGTCCGAAGCCCTCCTCACCGAGCACCCCTTGTGGGAAGCAGCCCAGTGGGCCCCCCTTGCCCCCTCCCCGCTCTCGGGCAGCCGGCAGCCCTTCCGTGGAATCCTGCAGTGCGACGATCCGATGAGCCCGCGATGCGGCATTCACCTCGCCCAGGGCATCACCCGGGAGCAGAGCAACCGATTGGCCCACGCACTCGGCACCTGGCCCGCCACGTAGGGTCGCACCGGTCCCACCGCAGTGGTGAACGAGGACCGGCCTGGCCTCCGCCAACGCCTGGCTGCGGCCCGCTGCCGCCGCGCGGCGTGGCGGGCCCGGTACCGTGTGGCATTGGGCGCTGTGCCCGCCGCCCGTTCCAGCAGGCCCGGCGAAGGCGGACCGGGCAGGGCGGCAGCGCGTGAGGCATTGGCCGTGGCGGAAGAAGGAGCGGGCATGCCGGGAGTGCGGCTTCGAGAGCACCAGGTCGACGCGACTGCGCGGATCCGGGCATGGGCGGGGTTTCCCGCGAGGTCGGCTGTACCCGCCGAGGGGGCACGCGCCACCCTGGTGTCCGCCACCGGCTCCGGGAAGACCATCACTGCCGCCACAGCCGCCCTGGACCTGTTCCGCGACGGCCGGATCCTGGTGATGGTGCCCACCCTCGACCTGCTCGTGCAGACCGCGCAGGCGTGGCGCACGGTCGGGCATCGCGGGCCCATGGTCGGCGTGTGCTCGCTGGACGGCGACGAGGTCCTCGAGCGGCTCGGGGTCCGCACCACGACGAACCCGATTCAGCTGGCGCTGTGGGCGGGGGCCGGTCCGGTGGTCGTGCTGGCCACGTACGCGTCGCTGGTGGACCGCGACGACCCCGAGGACGTCACCGGGCCGGGACGGGTACGGGGGCCGCTGGAGGCCGCTCTCGCCGGCGGGGACCGCCTGTACGGGCAGCGGATGCGCGGCTTCGACCTCGCGGTCGTGGACGAGGCGCACGGCACGGCCGGGGACCTGGGGCGGGCCTGGGCCGCGATCCACGACAACGCGCGCATCCCGGTCTCCCACCGGCTCTACATGACCGCCACGCCGCGGATCCTGGCCGCGCCACGGCCCCCGGTCGGCAAGGACGGGAACGAGCTCGAGATCGCCTCCATGAGCGATGATCCGGCCGGCACCTACGGCCAGTGGATCTACGAGCTCGGGCTGTCGGAGGCCGTCGAGCGGGGCATCCTCGCCGGCTTCGAGATCGACGTCCTGGAAATCCAGGACCCCGACCTCACCGTCGGGGCTTCGGAGGAGGCAGTGCGGGGCCGACGCCTCGCGCTGCTGCAGACCGCCCTCCTCGAACACGCCGCGAAATTCGGCCTGCGCACCGTGATGACGTTCCACCAGCGCGTCGAGGAAGCCGCCGCGTTCGCCGCGAAGCTGACCGAGACCGCGGCCGAGTTGTATGCGAGCGAGGTGACCGAACACGCCCGGGCCGAGGCCCAGGCCCTGCCGGCCTCGTCCATCGGCGCGCAGGCCTACGAGCTCACCCCCCACCGGCACCTTCCGCCCGACAGCGTGTGGGCCCAGTGGCTGTGCGGCGACCACCTCGTCTCGGAGCGGCGCGAGACCCTGCGCCAGTTCGCGAACGGCGTGGACACCCACGGGCGCGGGGTGCAGCGGGCGTTCCTGGCCAGTGTGCGGGTCCTGGGCGAAGGCGTCGACATCATCGGCGAACGCGGCGTCGAAGCCGTCTGCTTCGCCGACACCCGCGGCTCCCAAGTCGAAATCGTCCAGAACATCGGCCGCGCCCTGCGGCCCAACCCCGACGGCACAGCCAAGACCGCACGCATCATCGTGCCCGTCTTCCTGGAACCGGGTGAGGACCCGGACAACATGATCGCCTCCGCCTCGTACCGGCCCCTGGTCGCCGTCCTCCAAGGCCTCCGCAGCCACGACGAACACCTCGTCGAGCAACTCGCCAACCGCGCCCTCAGCAGCGGACAGCGCACCCTCCACGTCAAGCGTGACGCCGACGGACGCGTCATCGGCGCGGACGGCGGATCGACAGACGGCGCGGGCGGCCCCGGGAGCGGGACGCAGAACGAGGAGGGTGCGGTGGAGTCGGCGTTGGTGCACTTCTCCGGCCCCCGCGACCCCGCCACGATCGCCGCGTTCCTCCGCACAAGGGTGTACCGGCCGGAATCCCTCGTATGGCTGGAGGGCTACCAGGCGCTGCGCAGGTGGCGAGACGAGAACGGCGTCACCGGCCTGTATGCCGTCCCCTACGACACCGAGGTCAAGCTCGGAGTCACCCAATTCCCCCTCGGACGCTGGATCCACCAACAACGACGCGCACACCGGGCCGGGGAACTGGAAGAACGCCGCAGAAAGCTCCTCGACGAGCCCGACGCCGGCATGGTCTGGGAACCCGGTGACCAGGCTTGGGAGACCAAACTCGCCACGTTCCGCGCGTTCCACCGCGCCCACGGACACCTGGCACCGCGCCAGGACGCCGTATGGAGCGACGGCCCCGACGGTGAGACCCACCCCGTACCCATCGGACAACACCTGGCCAACCTCCGCCGCAAAGGCGGCCTCGGCAAGGACCCCGAACGCGCCACAACGCGTGCAGCACAACTCACCGCGATCGACCCCGACTGGAACTGCCCCTGGCCACTGGACTGGCAACGCCACCACGCCATCCTCCGCGACCTCGCCCGAACCGAGCCCGACGGCACCATCGCCGACCTCCAGCCCGGCGTCATGTACGAGGGCGACGATCTCGGGGCCTGGATCGCACGACAAACACGGAACTGGACCCAGCTGACCGAAGAACAACAACGGCGGCTCACTGTGCTGGGCCTGACACCCGCGAAGCAGCCCACGCCTCCCCCAGGCGCCGGGGGCGCCAAAAGGCCCTCGACCAAGGCGGAGCAGGCCTTCCAGCGCGGCCTACGAGCCCTCGCCCAGTACATCGCCCGCGAAGGCCATCACCGCGTCCCCAGAACCCACACAGAACCGATCACGATCCAGGCCACGGACGGAGCACCGGCGCAGGAGGTAGCCGTGCGCCTGGGCGTGTTCCTCAGCAACCACAAGACCCGCCGGGACAAACTCACCGAGGAGCAGCGAAGCGCGCTCGCCGAGCTCGGCATGGATTGGGCGTAACGCCTCTCGGGAAGTGGCCAGTGGCGTCAGCGGGTCGGCAGCTGCGGTGGCAGGTCTCGATGAGGGGGCGGAACACGCGGTGGGTGCGCTGCCAGGCCATGGGCCGAGGCGTTCCCCGGCACACGCGCCTGGGACGCCAGGTCGGGGCGCGCCGCCCGTGGCTTGGGGGGACGGCGAAACTCGGACCGTCCGCCCTGGAGTACGGCGTTCGTCCCACAACGCCGCGCTCCCGCGGGACTGTTGTCCGTGTAACTGTCGAAGGGTGGTAGAGCCCGCGCGAGCGCCGCTTCGATGTCGCCTACAGCCCCTCTCCGTCACAGGTCGTAAGGCCACAGGCTGACGCTGTCCCGTGCGACTCGGACGTCCACCCACATGGCATCAGCGCCCTGCGGCGGTGACGGATCCGCGAGATCGAACAGGATCGATACGCCACCTACATCCAGGAAGGCAGCGCCGTCTTCGGTCAGGTGCAGTTGGCCACGAAAGGCGATCTGATCGCCCTCATCGCTCAACTTGGGTGCCGCCGTGGAAGCCGGCCAGGTGTTGCCCAGCCACGCAATGTCGTCGTCGACGGTCCACTCGACATAATGCTGACGGCCCACGTCCGCTGGGTCGCCCTTCCACAGCGCCACCACGGTACCGACCTGGGAACGCACCCGTCCCAGGACAGTGCCCGACGGGCTCTGCTCCACCGCCTCCACATCGACCAACACCGCACGATCATCCATGATCTCGTCGGCTCAGCCAATGCAGCGGGACACCGCAGAGGAACGCTCCTGCTCAGGGCGGGGCACGTGTGAGCTGCGCTCGATCAGGCGACCACCGTTCGAGACGACTGGTGACGGCCGTCAGGCGGCGGCTCTCCCCGTGGCAGGCGCTTGCGCCGTGGATCCTGCCTGTCAGTTCCCTGGTCTAGGGTCGCGCGCATGGCTGAGCCCTCCTTTCTGACCGCCGTGCGCGAGTCGTACGACACGGTCGCCGCCGATTACGTCGAGCGCGTCCCGCCTCCCGCCGCGCTGGACCCGCTCTCGCGCGGGATGCTGGCGGGGTTCGCCGAACTCGTGCGGACGGCCGGTCTGGGGCCGGTCGCGGACCTGGGATGCGGCCCCGGCCGCGTGACGGCGCACCTGGCCGGGCTGGGAGTGTCCGCCTTCGGCATCGATCTGTCGCCGAAAATGATCGGGCTGGCCCGGCACGCCCATCCGAACCTGCGGTTCAACGAGGGCTCGATGACCGCGTTGGAGATGGGGGACGACGAGCTCGGCGGCATCCTGGCCTGGTACTCCACCCACCACACGCCCCCACAGTGGCTGCCGGCGGTGTTCGCCGAGTTCCACCGCACGCTCGCGCCCGGCGGCTACCTGCTCTGGGGAGACTACGTCGGCGATGAACGGCTGCAGCCGACCCAGGGCTACGGCCGTCCGGTGTCCTACGAGTCGTACCTCCTGCCCCTGGACCGCGTGGTCGGGCTACTGGAACAGTCCGGACTCGTGGTCACCGCGCGGCTGGAGCAGGAGCCCGGCGGACGGGTGAACAGACCGCACGCCTGCCTGCTGGCACGCAAGCCCGAAGGGGCCTGACGGGGCTTACGCCTGCGGCGAGGCCGCTCGTGTCAGGCCGCCGACAGTCACGGCGACGCGCTCAGGGCGCGGGGTTGACGGCGCCGGCACGATCCACCACAGCGCAATCACCGGTACGCGGGGGCGGACGCGCCGGGCGGGGCGGAGTGTGCAGGCGAGAGCCGAGGAGTCCGGCCGGCCGCTCTCAATCGTGGCGGCGCAGAATGGTCTCGGTCTGCTCGTCGGCAGGGAAGAACAGCTCGATGGACAGATCGGCGAGGGTGACGTCCATCGGGGTCCCGAATGTGCTCAGGATGCTGAACATCGATAGTTCCTCGTCATCGAGCTCCAGCCGCCATGACAGCACCGGGTCGTCCACCTCGTCCGAGGAAAGGTGGCTCCAGGTGTGGCGTTCGGGGATGTCCGGCCAGGTCGCGATCTCGTCGGCGAGCGCGGCGAGACGGGGGTCCTGGGTCCGCACGACGGCCCGGTCGAGCCGGCGCAGCAGGTACGCGGACCATTGAGGAAAGTTGCGGGTTCGGCCGGCGAGTCCGGAAGGGTGCAGGGCCATGCGGAACAGGTTGATCGGCGTGCCGCACACGTCCTCTGGGATTCCGGAGACCAGTCGGCGCGCAGCGCGGTTGCTGAGATGCACATTCCACCGGGGGTCGATCGCGACGCCGGGGAACGGGTCGTGCCGGTCCAGTAGCGCCTGCACCGAGGCCCGGACCCGGGAAAGCGCCGGCCCGGTCAGGGGCGTCTCCGGATAGCGGGGAGCGTATCCGGCCGCCAGCAGCCAGTCGTTCCGCTCCCGCAGGGGCACGTCCAGATGCTGAGCGATCTTCAACAGCAGGCCACGGCTGGGCTTCGACTTGCCCAGCTCGACGAAGCTCAGGTGGCGGGGCGAGATGCCGATCTCATGCGCGAGGTTCATCTGGCTGCGCCGGGCCAGTCCACGTTGCCGGCGGATCAGGTGTCCGACGTTCGAATCTGTCACAAGACGTCACGATAGCCACGTGGCACGCGTCGGATCGAGTACCTGCCAGGTATTCGCATCCGCGTCCTCTATGGGAGCAGGATGGCGACGTTCGGCCAGGTTGTGAAAGGAACCGAGAATGTCGCTCCTCGACACCAGAAACGGAATCAGCCTGCTCACGCGAAAGCCGTTGCCTCTGAGGGAGCATCGGCGAGTCTCCGTCGACCGCACTGAAACCGGCGCCATCGTCATTGAGCAGGCGACGGTCGGAGATCTCTCAGAGGTCAACGCGATGCACCGTCGTTGTTCACCGGCCAGCCGCCGAGCCCGGTACCACCAGTCGCGTGAATCACTCAAGCCCGGCGAATGGAGAACGCTGTGCGGTCATGGGACCGGTTGGACCTGGCTCGCACGTCAAGCCGCCAATGACGGTCAGGTTCTCGGCATGGTGAGCGTGTTGCCGTATTCCAACCGTTCATCCTGGGACCTCTCGATTCTGATCGATGATGCCTGGCAGGGCCGCCGACTCGGCACGATCATGGCCCGTCACGCCGTCGCCTCGACCCAGGCAGCCGGCGTCGATTCTCTTGAGGCACTTGTCGAACGCGACAACGTCAGGTCCCTCAGGCTGCTGCGGCGCCTGGGCGCGGCCATCCGCTTCAGCGACGCGTCCACTGCGGAGGCGCACATTCGCCTGCACCAGAGCACGGTCACGTTCGCCCCCACATTGGCACTCAACGGGGAAATGCGGCATTAGTAAATTCCCTCTCTGTCGCGTGCGAGATATTTACCACACGCGAACAGACCGCACCTAGCCGGCATTTTCAAGAAGGCACATCACACAAGAAAGAAGGCGAAACGGTGACCGACCCCGTCCTTCAGCTGTTGCGTGACCGAAGGAGAAAAGGAAGTATTCCCGGGCGCCGCACCGACGACGCACGCTTGGTGCTCCTGATCGAAGGCGGCAGCTCTCGCGGTGCCTACTCGTACGGCATGGCGATCGCCATCGAAAAACTGGGACTTCTACCGCTTTTTGATGCCGTCTACGGTAGTTCCGCAGGAGCACTCAACGCCGCATGGCTGCTGTGCGGGCGCGCTGAAATCAGCATGCACGCGTGGTGGGATCCGATCATCATGCGAACGACCATCAACCCAAAGCGTGCACTGCGCCGACTGCCGGTCGTGGACACTCAGTTCCTCGTCCACACCGTGTACACCGAGATCATGCCGATGGGATTCCAGGAGATCCTCGACAGCACTGTCTCATTCCACCCGATCGCCACAGACGCCCTCACCGGCCAGGCCACCGATCTGCATGAGCGGATCCATGACCAATCCAGCCTGCAGGCCGCACTCCGCGCGTCCGCCGCCATGCCGCTCCTCGCAGGCGAACCCGTCGTCATCGACGGGCGCCCCTTCGTTGACGCCGGGGTGAGCGAGGCGGTCCCCGTACGGACGGCACTCGCTCAAAAGGCCACGCACATCCTTGCGCTGCGGACTCGGCGGACGGACGAGACCACGTCAGCTCCGTCCCTCGGCGAACGTATGGTCTTGTCGCGATGGTTCAACCAGCACGCACCAGGAGGCCTCGAGCCGTGGCTGCGCCGCCAGGCCGTCAGAGCGGAAGAAGAACAGCTTCTGGCCTCACACCCCGCGACCTTGCAGATCCGCCCGCCAATCGGCAGCGCGCCAATCGGGCGCAGCGAGCGACGCGCACGCGTTCTCCGCTCAGCTGTCGACACCGGCTGTCAGACGGCACTGAACAATTTGGCCCGCATCGGAGGCACATCTGCGACGCTCGACGCAGCTCTTGGCACGTGCTAGCCGTGGCCATGCACGGCCGCCGAATCGCCTACGCCGAGCGCGAGTCCGAATCACCCGCCGTGTTCCTGCGCGTCTGCTCGTCAACGCCAACCTCTGGCGCACGGTCCCGCCAGCCACCGCGGACGCGGGCTCTCGCCGCATGGCGCCGAGCTGACCGCGTGGTTCCTCGAGGCACATGCCCTCGCGGACGCCACCGCAGTCGCCAACGACTTCGGAGGCGCACTCACCCAGATCCCGATGGCGAGCCGTCCGGTGCGCACGTCCGCACCTCCCTCACAGAGGCAACGCCCCGAGGCCCGGCGCAGCCGCGGCTTCGGAGCGCAGGTCGTCGCGAGAAATGTGAACGGGATGGACCGGCGCGTGGCTGCTGCGGTCATGCAGCGGAGCGGTGGGTGTGCGGTCGATCTGCAGGTTGAGGAATTCGGGGCGGCTGTAGTGCCCCCGGGCGTCCATCAGGCGCTTGCGCCGGTCGATCAGCGTGAGGTCCAGGTCCGCGATGACCTCTCCCTCACCTGAGGTGAGCGGCTCGCCGATGATGCCGCCTTCGGGGTCGACGATGGCGGTGAAGAACCCTTGGGAAAAGACCCCGGCCGGGGCGCCGGTGTCCGCTGCGAGCTGCGCCTGCTGGTCGACGTCGAGCCAGGCGGTGGCGTTGACCACGAACGCAGCTGATTCCAGGGCGTGCTGACGGATGGCGACCTCCATCTGCCCGGCGAACAGCGGGCCGCCGAACGCGCCGGGGAACATCGAGGCGTGGATCTGCTCTCCGTCGGCGATCAGTGCGTAGCGGGCGAGGGGCTGATAGTGCTCCCAGCAGGCGAGCTGGCCGACACGGCCGACGGCACTGTCCACGGCACGCAGCCCGGAGCCGTCACCCTGGCCCCAGAGCATCCGCTCGTGGTACGTCGGCGTGATCTTGCGGCGCCGCTGGAGCAGCGTGCCGTCGGCGTCGAACAGCAGTTGCGTGTTGTAGAGGGAGCCCCCATCGCGCTCGTTGACACCGATCGAGACGACCATGCCGGCCTCGCGGGCCGCCGCGCCGATCGCGTCGGTGTCGGCGGACGGCACGGTCACCGCCTCCTCCATCAGCCGCAAGTGCTCCTTGCCCATGAGGTACGGCGGCTGCACGAAGGAGAAGTAGGGGTAGTACGGGACGACGGTCTCCGGGAAGACCGCGAAGCGGACACCCTTCTGTCCCAGCTCCCGGATCTTGTCCACGACCTTCCCGACCGTGCCTGTACGGCTGTAGAGGACGGGGCTGATCTGAACGGCAGCTGCCTTCACCAGGGTCATGTTGCGGTTCCTTCTCGCGATGCGGGGGCCGGCGCTCTCGGCGCCGTGGTGTCCATGAACAGGGCTCAGAGGCGAAGGGACCGGTTGCTTCCGGCCCCGTGAGCGGGAGGACGCTGATCTGCGCTGACGGCTCTGTTCAGGTGGCCTCGGCGGCCACTCCTACAATAAGAGCATATGCTCCTATCTGCGTATGGGCAATGGCCGGCTCCACCGAACCGGCGGACATGACGCTCGCCAGGCGGCTCGCATCCCGCGCACGGCAATGGCTCCGGCCGACCAACCCGACGCGGCCCGACGCTGCCCTGGCGAGGGATGCGGGAAGTGAGCCACCCGCGGGCACGCGGTCGGCTTTCCCGGATTCCGCCCGCTCCGTACGCGGCTCACACGACTCGGCCCGCACTCACACCCGCTACCGCTTGCGGCGCTGCCGCACGATCGAGGGGCGGCCCGCCGAAGGACGGCCTCGGGCCTCCGCGCTCCACGATGGACTCCACCGCCCAGCGAACCCGCAGGTCAGACGGCAAAGCCTCGCCGGAGCACGAGTGAACCCAGGCCGGACGCCGCAGGCACCTCTACGCCGAAACTCACACGAAAGTCATCGATCGTACTGGTCGGTGTACTGCGGCCCGTCCGTCTCGACCTTGCATCCCTCACTGCCATTCGGCTGGCCATGAGAGAGCACGAGAGCGTAAGACTGCGGAACGAAGTCGCAGCCCTTGCCGGACCACTGGGACGCAAGAAACGTCCAGCCGACGGCAGCAGCGGCGAGCGTGTATTTGGTCTTCACGTTCATACCTGATCGCGCCTCGGTCACACCAGACCATCACAGCCTGGCTTGGGATTTATGCGTAATTATGACCGGATTATGATCAAACGCGCGACCCGACCTTTCGAAGGCACGCACATACCGCAGGGCGGCCGACCATAGGCCTCGCCCGCCATCGGGCGGCCAAGGGCCTCGTGCCTCCTCCTGCCGATCACTCGGCCGAAGGAGGCGTTCATCGACATGAACCGCCCACGAGCTTGGGGTCACCACCGAGGATGCTTGCGAGTCGTGCTTACCCTCGTGGCCGTAGGCCGCCAGAGGAGCGCTTCGACTCCTTCAGCCACCCGTTAGGATCACCGGGAAGTGGGGCCAGGCCGTGCCGCACCACAAGCGGGCAGCCGCCCTTCCACATGAGGTGACTCGATGACGTCAGTGCTGGTCTACGCGATTTACGCAATGGTCGCGGCGTTGTACGTCCATGCGCTGGTCGACTGCATCAGGACCCCAGCCGCACACGTTCGCATGCTGCCCAAGATCGGCTGGCTCGTCATCATGGTCCTGCTCCCCATTCTGGGCGCCATAGCCTGGCGGAACCTGGGCAAGCGGTCCGCTCCGGTCGAGGCCCGGCCGTCTACAGCCTGAGCTGGGTTACGCGCTACTGCCGCCAGTCCGCCACGATCTGTCCGGTCGATTCGCCCGCCGCCGGGCAACGACATTCAGCCGGTTTCCGCTGTGCACATGTCCTGGCTGCCGATGGCAGCGAGCATCTCGAACTGCTGCGCCGTGCGGGATCCAGGCGGTGCCGAGTAGACCACGATCCGCAGGTCACTCCCGGGCACGGTGAGCGTGTCACAGTCCACCGTTACGGGGCCGAGATGCGGGTGGTGGACCGTTTTGCGGTCGGCGCTGTGGAACCCCACGACATGTGACTGCCACAGTTCCTCGAAGCGCCCGCTCACCTCGCGCAGGTCCGTGACCAGCCGGCGCAACTGCCGGTCACCCGGGTAGCGGACGGTCGAGGAGCGCAGGTCGGAGACGACGGCCGTCTCGAAGCACGCCAGCTGGTCCGGTTCGTGGGTGACCCGGCTGGGAAGCCCGGCGAAGTGCCGCCAGGCGATGCTGCGTTCACGGCCGCGGAGGCCCGATGAGTCACCGGCCAGGGCAGCCCACAGCGGGTTCCACGAGATGGTGTTCCAGCAGGCGTCGTGGACGGCGATCGGGTTGCGGCCCAGCTGGTCCAGCAGGCGCTGCACGCTTGACGGGATGGACGGGGAGATCTGCCGGTCCGCCGGGGGCGCCTGCCCGGCGAGCAGGAACAAATGATCCCGTTCCGCCCAGGTGAGCCGTAGAGCGCGGGCCAGAGCGTGCAGAACCTGCGGCGACGGAGTGGTGGCCCGCCCCCGCTCGAGCCGTACGACGTAGTCGACGGACAACCCGGCAAGCTGAGCCAGCTCCTCCCGCCGCAGGCCGGGCGCGCGCCGGATACCGGAGGCCGACCCTGCGGGCAGCCCGGCCCCTGCGGGACCGGTCCGGTCCCGCCAGTGCCGCAGCGCACGTCCCAGGTCGCCGTGGCGCGAGTCCGTTTCGGAGGCGTCGGCCGGAGGGCGGTGCGGTGGTCGGATCATCCGTCCAGTATCGGCGACCCCCGTGTGATCCAGCCTGGTACTGCTGGTCCCCCCGCACGCCCGTCCCCGCGCCGAGCAGGGCTCTGCCCCGGCCCGCGGGCCGGGACGAGTGTGGACGCCATGACCATCACCGTGATCACCGGGGCCAACAAGGGCCTCGGCTACGAGACAGCCCGCCGACTGATCGAGCAGGGACACACCGTGTACGCGGGAGCCCGCGACAGCGCCCGTGGAGAGCAGGCCGCCACACAGCTGGGCGCCCGCCCACTGCTGATCGACGTCACCGACCCGGCGTCGGTACACGCAGCGGCCGAGGCAGTACGGGCCGAATCCGGCCACGTGGACCTGCTGGTGAACAACGCCGGCATCACCGGCCGTCCCACCACCGCGGCCGAGCCTGAAGCCGAGCTGATGCGCCGGATATACGACACCAACGTCTTCGGGCCGGTTCGGACCATCCACGCATTCCTGCCACTGCTGTCGCGGCCCGGCGCGACCGTCGTCAACGTGAGCAGCGGGCTCGGTTCCCTCGCAGTCGCCGCCGACCCGGCACTGCGCGCCTCGGTGCCGGGCTGGGCGCCGTTCCCCGCGTACGCCTCGTCCAAGGCGGCGCTCAACATGCTGACCGTCCTCTACGCCCAGACCTTCTCGCACCTGGCGTTCCGCGCCGTCGACCCCGGCTACACCGCTACCGACCTCAACGGACACCGCGGAATCCGGACCGTGGAAGCAGGAGCGCAGACAATCGTCGAAGTGGCTCTGGGCGAACGAGCCGCTGGCACCCTGTTCGCCGGCGCGGACGGTGAGCTGCCCTGGTGACACTGGCGCCACCGATCAGTTGACCTCAGACGAGTGTCGTCAAGCGGTGCACATTCAGTAGTAGCCGTCCGGGTGGCCTGGCGCGCCAGGCAGGGCGCCGGGCCCCTCCCGAACTGCCACCAGAGCTGCAGGAGAGGGTGAGGCCGGCGGTAACAACGCCGATGTCCTGGTGGAGGAAGCCGGTGAAGGAGCGGATCGGCCTCGGGTCGCAGCGTTCGGTCTTCCGGATCCACTCACGGCAGGTTGCCGCGGCGGTGACGTGTCCCCTGCGGCCTTGCGCTGGTGGGGCCGGGCAGGCGCTGCTCGAGGGCGTCGATCCCGCGTGCCGCGAGGCCGGTGGTGCCGTGGAGGAGGGGCGACTCCCCCGCCGGTGGGGCGAGTTAACCTGACGCCGCGTGACGCCGTAGCGTCCCGCGCCTGCCCATCAAGCGCACTCGTTCGGGAGGGGCCTCGTGCCCAAAGCAACGGCGATCGTCAACGCGAGGGTCTTCGACGGCACCCGACTGCGGGACTGGACGTCTGTCCGGTTCGCCGACGGCACCATCACCGACTGCGCCACCGGTCCCACCGCCCACGACGGCGACGAGGTGATCGACGCGGAAGGCGGCACCATCCTTCCGGGGCTCATCGATTCGCACATCCATCTGGTGCCCGGCGCTCTGGCGCAGGGGCTCACTTTCGGCGTGACCACCGCACTGGACATGTTCAGCCCGCCCGACGTGATGGCTGTGGCCAAGGAACAAGCCGGCGCTCGGCCGGACGTGGCAGACGTGCGTTCCGCCGGGATTGGTGCCACGGCACCGGGCGGGCATCCCTCCGCGATGTACGCCCCGTTCCCGACCCTGACCGGCCCGGAGCAGGCCGAGCAGTTCGTCGCGGACCGGGTCGCCGAAGGCTCGGACTTCGTGAAGATCTTCGGCCCCTCGGGTACAGCGGGTCCATGGGCGATGCCGTCGTTGAACCCCGCCACGATCGCCGCCTTGACCGAGGCGGCACATCGTCGCGGACTCGTGGTCGTCGCGCACGTCAACTCCCTGGCCGGGCTGCGCGAGGTCGTGTCGGCGGGCGTCGACGTCATCGCGCATGTGCCCGTGGACGGCGAACTGGACAGGTCCCTGGCCGAGCGGATCGCCGAGGCCGGAATCGCGGTCGGCCCGACGCTGGCAACCACCGAGAACGTCTTGGGCGAACCGGGCGGCGCCGCTGTGGCCGCGGACCCGCGACTCGCCGGGATGCTCGGTGACGCACAGATGCGGAGGCTGACCTCCGGCGCATCGGCGCAGCATGGGCGGAAGACGCCGCCCTATTCCCGTGCCGAGGAGAACGTCGGCCGCCTGGTCGACGCGGGCGTCGCGATCCTGGCCGGCACCGACGCCCCGAACCCGGGAACCGTGTTCGGGGCAAGTCTGCACCGGGAGCTGGAACTGCTCGGCCGCTGCGGCATGACGCCCGCTCAGGCACTGAACGCCGCGACCGCCGCTCCGGCACGTGTGTTCAACCTCGCCGACCGCGGGCAGGTCGCACCTGGTCAGCGCGCGGATCTCGTCCTCGTGTCCGGCGACCCGCTGACCGACATCACCGCGACGCGGGCCGTCGAACGGATCTGGCGGGCAGGCGTCCCCTGTGACCGGCGTGCGTTCGTCGCCAACGCCGCCGAGGCGCAGGAACTCGACGCCTTCGACGCCCGTGTCGCCAGGGTCGTGGCAGCCGTCCGCGAGCGCCGGTACGGCTTCGGCCAGTCCAAGGCCGACTAGGGAGCGGCACAGTCCGGCGTCCGGCAGCGGCCCGGCATGAAGCCGCCTGCCTCCGAATGCGATTGCCCCGTCAGCGGCCGGCTGGGCATCCTGCTGGGATGCGATTCTCGATCAACATCCCCAACTTCGGTGACTTCGCCGACCCACGCAACGTCGCTACCGTGGCCGCTGCCGCCGAACAGGCCGGCTGGGACGGGCTCTTCGTCTGGGACCACGTATTGCACCGGCGGCACCAGGGGCGTCCCTTCGGGGACCCCTGGATGCTGCTGACCGCCGCCTCGCTGGCGACCTCACGAATCCGGCTGGGCGCTCTGCTGACGCCGGTGCCCCGTTACCGTCCCCAGCAGCTGGCCCGCCAGGTGGCCACCCTGGATCACCTCAGTGGCGGCCGGGTGATTTTCGCCGCGGGCCTGGGCGGTCCGATCGAGGACGAATACGGCAGCTTCGGCGACGCCGCCGAGCCACGCCTTCTTGCCGAACGTCTCGACGAGGGGCTGGAGGTGTTGAGGCGCTTCTGGACCGGGGAGCCGGTGAACCACCGCGGCCGGCACTACGAGGTCCGTGACGTGACGCTGCTGCCTGCCACGGTGCAGCAGCCCGGTCCACCGGTGTGGATCGGCGGCTTCTGGCCGCACCGGGCGCCCATGCGGCGGGCAGCACGGTGGGACGGCGCTGTGCCCCTGTTCGAGACGGCCCGGCATGGGCATGTGCCGGATGTGGAAGAGGTGCACGAGCTGGTCGGCTACGTGCGGAAACACCGTACAGACGAGGCCGAGCGGCCCTTTGAGTTCGTGCTCGGCGGTGCCACGTCCCCGGACCCGGCGAAGGCCAGGGACGTGATCGGTCCGCTGCATGACGCCGGCGTCACCTGGTGGGACGAGCGACAGGTCCAGAGCGATCCGGGCCTGGACCGGCTCCTTCCGGTGCTGCGCCGCATCGAAGCGGGGCCACCGGTGATCTAGCATCGCCATCCGGCTCGGTTTTGCGCGGTAGAACGATGCGCGCCAGGTCGCCTGCCTGGTCGGCGTGATCATTCCGCTGCTTCGGGTCCTCCCACCCGGGAAGCGTCACGCGCCCCTCGCCGCCACCTGATCTGCGGCCGCACACCGGCGAAGACGCCACCGCATCGTGATCCGTAGAGTACGGGCCGATACGACGCCGGCCTGCCGCGGAGAGCCGAGCCGGGCGCGCACAACGGAGGACCGCTTTGACCGACTACCTGTCCGCAGTCATGGCGATGCTCGGCCCCGCCCAGAACCGCTTTGCAGACCCTGCCGCATGGGACCGTCTCCACGCGGATCTCGGCATAAAACTGCCGTCCGACTACCGGATCCTGATCGACGCGTACGCCCCGATCCAGCTCAACAGCCACCTGTACCTCCATCACCCGGCAACCGAGGAATGGAACCTGGGCCAGGAGATCCGGGCAACCGTCCAAGCATGGTCCGAAGTGCCGTGGGACAAGCTCGACCTCGACGCGGACGAAGACCCGCGCCGGCTGTTCGGACTCGCCGAGCTCAGCTTCGGCACCCCCAACGGACTGTGGCCGATCGCAGGCACCGACCGCGGTGAGACGATCTTCCTCATCGTCACCACCAGTACCCCCAGGCTCGTGGTGAGCTATCACGAAACCTGGGCAGAGCACCGCATCAGCTTCGCCGAATGGCTCTACCGCTATCTCATCGGCGAAGACATGACCGGCCCCAACAGCGCGGCCTTCTATCCCGGGCCCGTGCAACTCCAACATCTGCCGATGTCCGCCGATGAACGCCCCGAGCCCTGGTACGGCCCCGAACGCGGCATGTGAAAAACGAACCCGGACTCAGGATCGGAGATCACCAGCTCTACCCGAGGATCGGTTTCCCGGTACACAATCGCGGCCGGGACACCCATATACACTTTCCACGTGACCATGCCAGACATCTCGGCCGTCAACTCGGCGTCCAACTCCAGTTCACCTCGACTGCACATCCAGGTTGCGCTGGCTCACGCAAAACGCGACGAGTTGCTGCGCCAGCGATGGCAGAACCTCAACAACGCCCGACCCTGGCATGCGCACTCATTGCGAGTTCCCAAACAGTACACGACAGGCCATTACCGGTGCTGGTTGGATTCCTCCACGATCGGGGACATCGCGGTAAGTGAACAATACGGCGACGCGGTGGAAGGCGTCATAGGCATGAAGCGGGCCACGGAGCGACGCACAGTGGTTCACATCGTGCAAAGCGGCGGGCTGAGTCTCACCGAGGCAGGCCGAACCGTTCAGGTCCCACCGGGCACGCTGTGCGCACGGGACGCACAGGTACCCAGGGAGTTTTCGTACCGGCCCGGCACACGCGCGCAAGTACTGCTGCTGCCCTCCGAAACACTGGCCGACACAGAACTCGATCGGTTGCCGACGCTCACGCTCATCTCCCAGAAAGCACCCGAAGCGCGACTGCTGCTGGGGCAACTTCATCTGATCCGCAAAACGCGGAATGATTTGAGTCCGGCAGGTGTCCGCGCCGCTCAGCGGTCTGTGCTGCAATTGCTTGCCGGAGCGCTGATGGCCCGCGGGGTTTCCGCGGATTCCGTCTTCCGCCCTTCGCTTCGCACGGCTGCCCGCAACTGCGTGGAGGCCCGCCTCCTGGACCCCCAGCTGTCCCCGGCCGAGATAGCGAGGACGCTGTCGGTTTCCGTTCGCACATTGCACCGGGCGTTTGCAGAAGTCGATGAATCCCTGATGGCATATGTACGGCGGCGCCGCCTGGAGCGGGCACGCGAGGAACTCATCGCGCTTGACGGGAGGTACACCGTGTCCGCCCTGGCGGCTCGATGGCACTTCGCCGATGTGAGTCACTTCAGCCGGGCCTTCAAGCGGCAGTTCGGCGAGACACCGAGTTCGCTCGCGCACTGAAGGCGGGACGGCGCGGGTCCTTCCGCTCCGCGTCCTGCCGGATCAGGCTTCGGCAGGACGCGGAGCGGTGGGCCGGGCGCGGTCTAGTGAGCCGACACCGGGGTTGTGACGTTGCTGAAGTTGTTGGCGCCGGCGGCGTTGGCCGCCGTGACCGGGCCGTGCGTCCAGATGCCGAACGTGTTGTTGGAGATCGTGTTTCCGGTGATCTGGATGGACATCGGGTCCACGGTGCTCACGAGGATGCCGGTGGTCTGCAGATCGTCGGTGGTGCCCGTGTCCGTGTCCCCGACGGTGTTGTTGGTACCGATCTGGTTGTTGCTGACGACGTTGCCACCCAGGTCCGTGCCGGACGCACTGCCGTGCACAGCCACGGCCGCCCAGCCGTTGCCGGTCATCACGTTGCTCTGCACGGTGTTGCCGTAGACCGCGCCGCCGGCCACGGCCGACGCGAGGGTGACACCGCCTCCGCCCGCAGCGAGTCCGTTGTCGAAGACGTTGTTGCCGGTGATGGTGTTGCCGAAGACGCCCCCGTCACTGGGGGCGCGCACACCGCCGGGAGCCGCCGCGCCGTTGCGGGAGACCAGGGCGAAGCCCGATCCCGAGGCATTGCCGTGCACGGAGTTTCCGCTGAAGGTGCTGCCCGACGCGGGACCGGTCTCGTCGCTGATGACGATCCCGGAGGCGTTGCCGCTGACGGTGCCGGCCAGCACGGTGGCGTTGGAGCTGCCGAGCAGGTGGATGCCTCCGCCGCAGTCACCGGGCTCGTCCGGCGTCCCCTGGCACGAGGTGTAGGAGTTGGCGACGGCGTTCGGGCCCGTACCGGTGTTGTTGCCCGAGACGATGGTGTTCGCGATGGTCGCGTTCTTCACACTGTTGACGAGGATCCCCTCGCCGACGGCGTTCTTCACCGTGAACCCGGTCACCGTGACGTCGGGCGCGCTGATCTCGATGCCGTTGATCAGATTGGTGGCGTCGATCGTGACGTTCGAACGGGCTTCGAGGGCCAGCGGCTTGGTGACCGCGACGTTCTCGTGGAACGTGCCGTTGCAGACGACGACCCGACCGCCGCCGGCCACCGCATTGACAGCCGCGTTGATCGAACTGAAAGCGGGAGTGCTGCAGCTGGTGTCCGCCGCGGAGGCGACGGCGGTGGGCGAGACGTAGACGGTCTGCGGAAGGGTCCGCGGCAGGGAGAACGCGTAGAGCTTGTTGTTGTCGCCCTTGGTCGGGAAGAACGGGCCCATGTTCTGCGTGTGGTAGCCGGATCCCCAGTAGACCGAGCCGTCCACGATCGACGCGCCGCCGAGGACCGCGCCCCCGCTGGGGAAGCCCCACTTGACGGCGCCGGTCGCGGCGTCGAGGGCGTACATGTTGTTGCCGGTCGGATTCGTGGACCCGCCGTAGACGACGCCGTTCGCGCTGGACACGAAGGACATGGGAGACGCCGAGTCGGGCGTCGCCGTCTCCCACAGGATGTTCCCGGTGGCCGGGTCGAGGGCCGCCCAGAAACCGCCTGTGGTGGTGGACTTCTGCCCGGTCGCGGACGTGAGCGTGATGGGCAGGTGGTTGGTGTTGGTGTTGGCGACGTAGATGCGCTTGCCGTCCACGGCCGAGCCCCACTGGAGGCCGCCCAGGTTGCCGCCGGGGCCGACAGCCGTGGCCCAGACGATCTTCCCCGTGACCGGGTCGAGCGTCCAGTAGACGCCGCTCTTCTGGCCGATGCCGAGCAGGTCGGTGGCCTTGCCGTTGACCGTGGTGGTGAAGAGGTTGGGCGCGGAGCCGAAATCGAAGTCGTCACCGAAGCGCTGGCCGACGGTCCAGGTGTCGGCGGTCAGCGTCTTCGTGGCCCAGGCGATCTCGCCGGTGTGCATGTCGAAGGCGACGATGGAGTCCTGGTAGTTGTCGTCCGCCCCGGGAGCGCAGCCGGTCTCGTCGGGCGAGGTGCAGACGCCGGGCGGCACGGTGTAGTTGTTGCCCGTGCCGACGTACACCAGGCCGGTCTTCGCGTCGACCACCGGGTTGCTGCCCCACACGGCGCCGCCGGTGTAGCCCTCGGGGACCACGTAGGTCTTCCACAGCTTCTTGCCGGTGACGGCGTCCAGGGCGACGACGCTGCCGCGGAACGTGAACGGCGGAGCGAATCGCTCGGCCTTGGACGACACGCCGACGTACACGACACCGTCGGCGATGACGGGCGACGACGTGACGATGGCGGCCGGGTCCGCGTCGATCTGGGTCTTCCAGAGCCGAGTGCCGCTCAGGGCGTCGATCCCGAAGAGGAACGCGCCGTCCTTGCTGTTGCTGCGCTGCTCGCCCGAGCCCGTGACGATGGTGCCGTTCCAGTACGCGGGGCTGAGCCGCGAGATGTCGCCCGCGATCCCGGTGTAGTCGCTGATCCGGTGGCTCCAGATCTTCTGACCGGTCGTCGCCTGCACCTTGTAGAGGTTGCCTGCCCAGTCCGGCGCGTACACGTAGCCGCCCACCACGGTCGGCGTCGCCGAGACGCTGTCTCCTGTGGTGAAGGTCCACTTGGTCTTCAGGTCGGCCACGTTGCCCGTGCCGATGGTGCGCTCGGCGGCCGCGTTGTGCGTGTCGCCGAGGTCGCCGCCCGCGTACGGCCAGTCGGACGCGGCGGCCGTCGGCGCGACCGGGGTCGCGGCGGTCGCGGACGGTGTGGCCGCCACGGCGGTGGCAGGCAGGGCCACTGCGATTGCGGCCATCGCCAGCCCGGCCAGGTGAGCTCGCACCCGCCCTCGCCTCGTGCGGGTGGGTACCCGGGGTATGGACATGAAAAGGAGCCTCCCGTTGCTTGCTGATCTTGCGATCGAGAGCATAGAGACGCTCTGCCGAGCCGGGCGGACACCTTCGGGGCCTGGCATACAGCCTTCGGGCACAGGAAATGGGATGAGCGCGGCCCGGTTTCCGGAATGCTCCGGAAGGTTCTCGAGACGGTTCGAACGTGTGGGGCGGCGGGGCTCCACCAATATCCGCTACGGAGCCCTGCACAATTTCACCAACGCCGGGGAAGTCTTCTTGGACGGGTCCCGAAGAATTGCCCTGAACGGGATTCAAGGATGCAGGCAGTGTCGCCGATCGACGAGCGTTCTCGAAGTTCCGTCCGGCATGACTTCCAGGGCCCGAACGACGCATTTTTGGCGCTGCGTTGAGGAGTTTCGGGGCGCAGCCGATGAGATGTGGCTCGACGTGGAGGAATGCGATGGAGCGTCACGCTCATCCGGCGCCGGCTTGATGTCGCAGCTCCGCGCACTGCGACCCGCGCGGCAGGCCGGAGAGTCTGGCGACGACACAGCGGCGACGAGGGGCCCGACAGCGCTACCGCTGCCAGCACAACCATCGCCGCCTGGCCGGTCGTGCCGCACCGCAAGCGTGAGATCGGACCGCCAGCTCAGGCTCCGGCACAGCCTCGGCCATCTCGCCCCGAAGCAGTAGTGCCGCGAGCTCATCGCCGCGTTCGCGGCACCGCTCATGTTCTACCGGAGGCATGAGGGCGCATTGACGACCGTCATTGAATGATCCTGAGGGGCAAGCCACCGGTTATGCGATACGAGACGGCGCGAGCTGCATGAGGCAAGGCTCGGGCAAATTTGCCGGCCACGCCTTAGAGGCCGTGCCGCAGGCTTACCTGACACGGGGAAGCGGGCCCGGCATCGAGCCTGCAAATCAACGCACCCAGAAAGGCGAGGCTCATCAATCGCAGGTCGCGAGGCAGTACGCGGCCGAGGCACCGTGCAGCAACCACGCTCATCCCGGGGATGCCTGGCGAGTGTGGCACGGAAGTTCATGTGCCTGGCGCTCACCTTCCAGTACGCCGGCAGGAGTTCGTGATCCTCATGTCTGGATGGCCTCTCGTCGGCAGTGGACGGGTTCCGCACCCCTGAGCCTGGAGGTCGTCGGGATGCGAGGTCTTCGTCGGCGACGCACACCGGTTCGAGAATCCTCCAGCCGACCGGCTGCTCTTCCGCCTAGGGTGTCGATCATGTTCAAGTCAGGGGTGGGATTCCTCGCACTGTTCGGGCTCGGCTGGTGGCTGCTGGCCACGAGCGCATTCGACGGCACGGCTCGGCTCATCGAGGTTGTGGCCGGCTGCACCGTCGCGCTGGGGCTGATGCTTGCCGCGCGCCGTTTCCTCCCTCCGTCGGCAGGGGGGCCGTTTCCCGCCGACCGACGTCGGCGGTTCAACCAGATCAACGGCTTCCAGTGGCTCCTGATCGTCGCCATCGCCGTGGCGTGCGCCCGCGCCGGGATGCCGGTGCTCGTTCCCCCGCTGGTGGCGATTGTCGTCGGGCTCCACTTCCTCCCGCTCGCCGTGGTGTTCGAGCAGCCCCGGCTGCGGGTGCCGGCGGCTCTGTTGATCGCGGCCGGGATATCGGGCATGGCCGTGTGGCTCACGGACAGCCCGGACGGGACCGTTCGCCTTGTGGTGGGCCTCATCGCCGCGCTCTCCCTGTGGGGTATGGCGATCTGGACGGTCACGGGGGCGGCATCCGCCGGCGCGCGTGCCGTGCGGGAGTAGGGGCACCGCAGGTACGTGATGGTCATCCTGCGTGGGGATGCGCCCCAGGCAGGAGCGGCCGCGACGTCAGCGCAGGCGTCGGATACGGATGGGGCCGCGCGCCTTGTCCGGGTCAACGGGACGGCCAGCCTGAGTGATCTCCACCTCGCCGGCCGTGGCCAGCCGCCGAGCCGCGCGCCGGGCCGGTTCCATCAGCGCGCGCCAGCCGTCATCTTCCCCTTCGAAAACCGCCCGGGCGGCGTCGGAAGGGCAGATCGTCGCGCCCGGGGCACGCCCGTCCAACAGTTCCAGGATGGCTCGCTCCAGGCGCTGGTCCGTCTGCCGTTCGTGCTGCGGCACTCAACCAGTGTCCCAAGAACAATGAGCGGTCGCTTCACCCGACGGGAAGAGGCAGGGCACCGAGTGGCGGCCAGGTGCAGGGGCAACACCTGATGCCGAGGCCGGCGGTCCGGGCCCGGGCTCCCGTATCCCCGTGGTTTTCGATACGCCGACGATATGTGGCGACTCGTACTCTCGGAACATGCACGTGTTGATCATCGAGGACGAGCCCGCCTGGGCGACTGCGAGCTTCCGGCTCGACCCGTTCGGCCGTGACCTCTCCCGCAACCGGCGCCATGTCTCGTCGGCCGGGAAGCAGTTCGCCGCTCTCGAAGGCGAAGCCGCGTCCGCCCCTGCCGTGTGCGTCACGTTCGCGGCAGTGCGGCGCCACACGGCCGGCGGCCGACCGCGAGGGAGCAGAGCGTGAACAGGCGGCCGGGGCTCAGCGTTCGGTTCAAGCTCACCCTCAGCTACGCCGGTTTCCTCATGTTCGCCGGTCTCCTGCTGCTCGCGGCGGTGTGGGTGTTCCTCCTGCGCTACGTCCCCGATCGCGCGATGCTCATCAACCCCGATGACCGGCTCAAGGGCGTCTTTCCCGTCCGGTCCGCCCTCCTGGACGTATTCGTTCCGAGGGCAGCCGCGGTACTGGCGTTCCTGCTGGCGTTCGGTCTCGTGGGCGGGTGGATTCTCGCCGGTCGCATGCTCGCCCCGCTCACCCGCATCACGGGCGCCACGAGCATGGCGGGCAAAGGGTCGCTCTCCCACCGGATCCGGCTGCCGGGCCGAAAGGACGAGTTCCGTGAACTGGCCGACGCATTCGACACGATGCTCGCCCGCCTCGAGGCGCACGTGGCCGAGCAGCGGAGATTCGCGGCCAACGCCTCGCACGAACTGCGCACCCCGCTGGCGATCTCGCAGGCGCTCCTCGACCTGGCCCGCAACGATCCGAAGCAGGACCTCGACGAGATCATCGGCCGCCTGCACGCCGTGAACACCCGCGCGATCGACCTCACCGAAGCGCTGCTCATGCTCAGCCGTGCCGACCAGAGGTCCTTCTCCCGGGAGCCTGTCGACCTCTCCCTGCTCGTGGAAGAGGCCGTCGAGACGCTGCTACCGCTCGCCGAGAAGCGCGGGGTCACCATCGAGAGCTCCGGTGACGTCGCCCCGGCCTTCGGCTCACAGGCACTCCTGCTGCAGTTGACGACGAACCTCCTCCACAATGCGATCGTTCACAACCTGCCCGACCGGGGGACGGTGTGGCTGGAGACCGGCGCCGGCCCCGAGACCGTGGTGCTCACGGTCGAGAACTGCGGCGAGAAGCTCTCCCCGCAGTTGGTCTCGACGCTCACCGAGCCTTTCCAGCGCGGCACCGAACGCGTTCGCACCGACCACGCGGGTGTCGGACTCGGCCTGGCCATCGTCCGGCGGATCACCGAGGTGCACGACGGTTCCCTCACCGTCACCCCGCGCCCTGAGGGCGGACTCCGCATCGAGGTTCAACTGCCCGCACCACCGGCACTCTCCCCGAAGGACATCTGACACGTGAGCGAAGCAGTGCGAGAGGTTCCGGATGCGCGGAAGCAGGACGACGTCCAGGAGCGCGCCGAGATCGTGGCCACGGGTCGGGAGGGACGGGGCGGCGCCGGTCGCGGGGGCACGGGCTCGGGTGCCCGGCGGGCGCGTATCCGCCGGGCGCTCCGCAGCCTCCGGGGGCCGGAACCGTGGCGGCGTGGCCCGGTGCTCACGGCGCTGGCACTGCTGCTCGGCCTGCTCATGCTGCTGCACACGGAGATCACGGACCGGGGCGGTCTCGGCAGCCTGGTGGAGACGTTCCTGCCGTGGTTCGGGCTGATCGTCGCGGTGCTCCTTGCCGCGGCTTTGTGGCGCCGCTCGGCCGCGGCGGTGGTCGCCCTGCTGCTGCCGGTCGTGGTCTGGCTGAACCTCTTCGGCGGACTGCTTTCCGACAAGTCCCAGCCGGGCGCCGACCTCACCGTGGTCAGCCACAACGTCAACGCCGACAACCCCGACCCGGTCGGTACCGCCCGCAACCTGGCCGCTTCCGGGGCGGATCTGCTGGCGCTGGAGGAGATGACCCCGCGGACCGCGGTCGTGTACGGGAAGGAGCTGGCCAAGGCGTACCCCTTCCACACGGTGCAGGGCACGGTCGGGCTGTGGAGCAGGCTGCCGCTGTCGCACTCCCGGTCGGTCGACGTCCTGCGCGGCAATGTCGGGCCGCTGGCGAAGACCCGGAAGGCCGAGGACCTCCCCGTGGACCCGCCCCGGGCACTGCGCACCACGGTGGCCACGGAGCGGGGGCCGCTGGCGGTGTATGTGGCGCACCTGGGGTCGGTGCGGCTGATGCCCAGAGGGGGCTTCTGGACGGACTCGCGTGATGCCGGCGCGGCCGCCCTCACCGAGGCCGTCGCCGCCGAGCGGAACGAGCGGGTGGTCGTGCTCGGTGACATGAACGGCACCGTCGAGGACCGCGTCTTCCGCGGCCTCACCTCGCAACTGGAGTCGGCCCAGGAGGCGGCCGGGGACGGCTTCGGCTTCAGCTGGCCGGCGTCCTTTCCCATGGCGCGGATCGATCAGATCCTGGTCAGGGGTGTGGAGCCGAGGAGCTCGTGGGTCCTGCCGCCGACCGGCAGCGACCATCTGCCGGTGGCGGCAGGCATCAGCTGGTGAACCCGCGGTCGCACACATCAGCGGGTCGCTTCAGGAGGGCACGACACGCAGGATCATCATGGCGGTGTCGTCGACGGCGTGCCCCCCGGAATGGGCGGACGCCGCCTGCCAGAGCCGGTCAAGGGTGTCCGCGGCATTGGCGCCGTGGGTGGCCGCCAGTGCGCGGCCGAGGCGGTCGGCGCCGAAGAGCGGGCCGCGGTGCCGGTCGCGGGCCTCGGTGAGACCGTCGCTGTACAGCAGCAGCGCGTCACCGGGGCACAGGCGGAAGGCGGTTTCGTCGAAGTCGTCACGAACGGCCGGGATCTCGGGGCTCAGCAGGATGCCGGTCGCGTCGAGTTCCTCGACGGTGCCGTCCGCGCGGCGGATCAATGCCGGGGGGTGACCCGCGCTGGCGTAGAGGCCGGTGATCCCTCCGGGGCCGGGCTCGAAGACGGCCATGGCAGCGGTCAGGAAGCGCTCGCTGACGTGTTGCTCGACCAGGGCGTCGTGCAGCCGGTGCAGGACGGTGGCCGGGTTGTCGTACCCGTTGGCCTCGGCGCGGATGGTGTAGCGGGCGAGGGTGGTGACCTTCACCGCGTCGAGGCCCTTGCCGCACACATCCCCCATGACCGCGGACCACTTCCTGCCGCGTGTGTGGAACAGGTCGTAGAAGTCGCCGACCACCTCGGCTCCGATGGCGCCGGTGGCGTCGGCCGGCCGATGGATCGCGGCCACGTCGAGTCCGGGTGCCTGCGGCAAGCAGGGCGGCGAGAGGCTTTCCTGCAAGGTCCGGGCCAGCGCCGCTGAGGCGTCGCCGGAGGCTTGGGCCTCGCGCAGCGCGTGCCGCAGCGCGATCTCGGAGGACACCGAGCGCGCGAGGATGCGCAGTGCCTCGGACTGCTGCGAGGTGAAGGGCCTGGCGTCGTTGTCGATCACGCAGAATCCGCCGATGACGTGGCCGCCCGGCGAGACCACGGGGTAGCCCGCCCAGGCCCCGATCCCCAGCGCGTCGACAGCGGGGAGATCCTTGACGCGCGGGTCGGTCCGCGCGTCCGGCGCGAGGAGTTCCTTGCCGGTACCGATCAGGATGTGGCAGGGACTGTCACGAATCCCGTTTTCACGCACAGCCTCGGGGTCCACGCCGACTGCGCTCTTCCAGAACGACCGCCGCCCGTCCGCGACGGTGAAGAAGGCCATCTGCGCGCCCGTGATCGCCAGGGCGAGCTGCGCGATGTCGTCGAACGCGCCCTCGGGCGCGGTGTCCAGCAGCCCGGAGGCGGCCACCGCCTCCAACCGTGCCGGATCGAACACCGCTTCCGGCAGTTCTCCGGCCGGGCTCTCGTTCACCGTCATGAGCTTTTTCCTGTCTTGCCGATCCCCCCCGCCGGCGGACTGTGTATGTCGTTTCCGGGCCTGCACGTCGGGGCGGGCACCGCGGGTGTCAGACCGCGCCGCCGGCCTGGAGGGGCCGCGTATGGGTGGCCGTGCCGGTCTCGGCGTGCTTCACACAGATCTCCGATGTCGTCCGGTACCCGTTGCCCGGCCCGCTTGCTTCGAGGGCCGCGGCCCTCGATCGAGCCTCGCTTTGCACAAGTACGACCAGCCTGGGTCTGTGCTCCGTGACTCGGCCTCGGGATGTGTGGGGAAGAACACGTGCCCGCGCGCCCCGGCCATGGTCAGCCGTGCGCCACGAACCGCGCCCTCTCCGGCCTGCTGCAGCTGTGTCGGTGGCGTGGGATTTCCGCGTCGGCCGCCATTGGCCGGGGAGGTGTCCGGTCGCAGACTCGTTTCTGCGGGCCCTCGGACCGTGAGAGCCGGGGAGCCGGCCCGGCCTGAAGGCGATGGCCCGTGGCCGTGAACCTTTCCGACGCGGGTACCGACTGTTCCGGTGATGTGGGGCGCCGGGACAAGGAGGTGCAGTGAGCGAGGACAGTCGCTCCGGATTGCTGGTGGTGCGCTGCCAGCTCGGGGAGCGGGAGGCTTTCGGGGAACTGGCGGGCCTGTGGCATGACGCGTTGTGGCGTTATGTGCGGGCCATGGTCGGCTCACCGCACGTCGCGGACGATCTAGCCCAGGATGTGTGGGTTGCCGTGGCACGCGGGCTGCCGCGACTGCGAGAGCCGGACCGATTCGCCCCGTGGTTGTTCACCATCGCCCGGCGTGCGGTGGCCGACCATCGGCGGGAGGCGTACAGGGCCCCGCAGACGTCGGCGGGGGACGAGGCGGACGTCGCCGACAACGGCTCGCTCAACGGTCTCCTGACCACGATGGAGATCGAAGCCGGCCTCGGTGAGCTGCCGCCGCTGGAGCGCGAAGTACTGATCCTCTTCCATCTGCAGGACCTGTCGCTTGCTTCCTGCGCGGAGGTTTTGGGTGTACCACCCGGCACGGTCAAGAGCAGGCTGCACCGCGCGCGTCGCACGCTGCGCGAGATCCTCACCGAAAGGGGCCACGAGAGATGAGCGAGCCGGACCACGGAGCGCCCCGGGGCATGCCCGCAGAGCTGGAGCGCGCATTGGCGGCGGAGGTCTCGCTGCGTTCCCGCATGCGGTACGTGGCCGTGGGTCTTGCGGGAGGCTGCGCAGCGGGACTCATCGCCGTGCTGTGGGCGACCGAGCCGCGGGCCCTTCCTGTGCGCACCCAGGCGGTCTTCGCCGGACTGATCGCCGTCGGGCTGGCCTGGGCTGCCGTCGCCGCTTGGGCCCTGACCAGGCGACGTCCGTTGTACGCACAGGATCAGGTGGTGGGAGCCCGGCTCGCTCTCGTGGTGAGCGCGGTGACGGGAATCGTCGGGACCGTACTGGCTGCCGCGCGCGGCACCACGACCGCGGTCCTGACCACCGCTGCGGTCGGCACCGTGCTCACCGCGATCGCGGGGTTGCTCCTTGCTCGGGCGCGATCCCGCCGCCGCGAGCTGCTGCGGCTGCGTGATGTGCTCCGCGGGGGTGGCGCGTGACGGAGCACGTTCCCGGCCGTGAGCGGGGCTTCATCCGACCAGCAGTGGGGAGAGGGGGCCGGTACGCGGGTTGGAGGCGACGGCCGCCGGACGCAGGTGACCGGATCGTCGCCACAGGGACCGGTCGGGCGCGGCGGCCGTCACCGACGGCTGACACGCAACGGCAGCGAACGTTAGACGTCAGGCATAATCTTAGATGTCGGGTGTCAATACGCCGGCCGGCGGCGCTACGGAGGGTGAAGGATGAGTCGCGTCTCGCAAGCAGAAGCAAAAGCCAACCGAGAGCGAGTGGTGGCCGCGGCGTCTCGGCTGTTCCGCGAGAACGGTGTCGCCAAGGTCGGCATCGCGGACGTGATGAAGACGATCGGACTCACCCAGGGCGGCTTCTACAAGCAGTTCGCCTCCAAGGCCGCGCTCGTCGACGAAGCGGCCGCCAAGGCCTTCGCCGACAACCTCCAGGACCTCAAGGCTCTGGACCAGAAAGCCGGGAAGCATCAGGCGGCCTGGCAGTCGCTGCTCGAGTCCTACCTCTCCGTCGAGCATCGCGACGACCCCGGCCACGGCTGCCCCGCGGCCGGCTTCGCGGGCGACGTCGCGCGTGAGCCGGAGCACAGGGAGACCTACGCCAAGGGCATCCAGGAGGTCGCGGACTGGATCGCGCCTGGGGACGCCGGCCTGGCGGCCTATGCCACCATCGTCGGCGGCATACTCCTTGCCCGCGCCACCGCAGGCACACCCCTGTCGGAGAAGATCCTTCAGGCCGCACATGAGGCGGTGGCGACGGCTGCCGACAGCGGTCGGTCGGCAACCGACTGACGGGCCGTACGGCGGGGCGCGTTCATGAGCGCCCCCTGGTCGCCACCGCGGTCGGCTCGTACGGCATCGCCGCCGGTTCGCGAAATGACCGGCCCCCTCCCCACGTCGATCGAGGGCTCGCCGTCTGTTCGGCGCCGCGACCACCGCAGAGGGCCGCCGGCCTGAGGCGCACAGCAAGAGGGACCGCGGGCCGAGGGCGAATGGCCCCCGGCCCGCGGCAGTGAACGTGCTCGCCCCCGCGGTCAGCGGGCGTAGCGTCCGGCGGGGCTCGTCAGGGACAGGCCCGGCAGGAGTGCCTGGCGGGCGTTCTCGTACGCCTCCCATTGGGCGTGATCCGGCAGCGAGGGGATCGTGACCAGCTCGCCGGCGTCGAGACCGGCGAGTGCGGCCCGCGCGGCGTCGCGGGGGGCCATGACGGCCTCCTTCGGCAGCTGGTCGAGTTCGATGCCCGAGCCGTCCCAGATCGCAGTCTCGAGCGCCCCGGGCATGACGACCTGCACCCGGACGCCGGAGCCGGCGAACTCCTGCGCCAGGGCCTGGGTGAAGGCGATCACATACGCCTTGCCCCCGCCGTACACGGCGCCCACGGGCAGGATGTTGAGGGCGAGGGCGGACGAGATGTTGACGATCGTGCCCGTGCCCCGGCCGGAGAAGGCCTTCGCGGCGGCGGCCGCCAGCCTGGTGGTGGAGGTCAGGTTGAACGTGATCAGCCACTCCAACTGGTCCGGGTCCGCCGCGGACAGGGGGCCGAACAGGGCGCTGCCCGCGTTGTTCACCAGCATGTCGATCGAGGGGTCGGCCGCCAGCCGGTCCTCGACGCTCCGCATGCCCTTCGGCGTGGCCAGGTCGGCGCTCAGCACCGAGACCTCGACGCCGAAGCGCTCCGCGAGGTTCGCCGCGGCGGACTCCAGCCGTGCCTGGTCGCGGGCGACGAGCAGCAGGTCGCGCCCGCGCGCCGCCAACTCCTCGGCGTAGGCGGCACCCAGACCCGCGGTCGCGCCGGTGATGAGTGCCGTCCCGGCCTTCGCTGTGGACATGGTCATTCCTCTTCCTTCAGTCGGAGTCGCATCTTTAGATGGAGACAGTAATCTAAAGCGGGATGGTCGTCCATCCCGGCCCCTGCGGCACGCGACATGGCCGGCGAACGGTGTCAGGCATGGGTACTTCGGCGCGGTCCGCGTCCCATCGGGTGTGACAGCGGCAGGTACGGGCGCCGAAGTGGTCGCGCTGGGCCTGGGTGAGGCGCGGCGGCGAAGGCAGGCGCGGGCGCACCATCGCGCGTGGCCCGGGACAGGAGCAGGCGCCGACTTGATCTTTCGCCCGTGCGGCTTGGGCGTGAGTCGGGGGACTTCTCCGCTCGCCGCTACGTGGCGCCCTGCGCGCCGGTTGAGCGGACGTCATGGCGCAGAGCGAGGCGGGTCTTCGTTCGACCGGCGCGCCCGACGTCGCGGCGGACGCGGGCGGGGCCGGGTCCGTACGGGCAGGCCGGACTCCCCCGGCGCCGAGATCGCCCGAGCCCGGCCGGCGCGGTGCTACCGGGCGAGCAGGGCCAGCGCTTCCCTCGCGTTGTGGTCGGCGATGCCCTGCATCAGCGAGCGGTGCGGGAAGTCGCCGTCCAGGATGCGCAGGGGTCCGGCCACCAGGGACAGACGCATCGCGAGCATGAACAGGTCGAGCCGTGCGGGATCGAGACCCGGGCGCGACAGGGCCGGGTAACGCTCACCGAAACGGAGCTGCAGGAACACGTGCTCCCACTCGGCGTCGAAGAACATCAGGCCCTCGATGTCGATGAGGACGGGGTGTCCGTGGGCATCGAGAAGGACGTGGTCAGGCCCGAGTTCGCCATGGATCAGCCGGTACTCCGTGCGCGGGGCGACCCGTGCGGCCAGCTCCTGCAGGCGGTCTCGCAAAGGGGCCGCGGCCGATCCGATCCGGGGGTCGCGTTCGGCCGCCTCCGCGAGGTCCTCGAGGGCGCGCTCGAACACGACCTGTTCGCACGAATCGCCGCTGGCCTTGTCTCCGCGCTCCAGCACGTCCACCCTGCCGTAGTGCCGACTGCGCTGCTGGTACATCACGTCGAGCATGGCGGCCAGTTCACCCAAGGCATCCGACGCGCGTACGGGATCGGTTCTCAGGAACGCTTCCAACGTGGGCCCGGCGATGTCCTCGACCACCGCCACATCGGCCGGGTGGCGGCGCCGGCTGTCGTCGGCCAGGACCAGCCCCGGAACCCGGACCCCGATGCGTTCCAGCGTTCGTTGCGCCGCCAGAAAGGGAACCAGCCCGGAGGCGGGAGCGAACGGGTGGACCGCATCGGCACCCTCCGCGGCCGGCCAGAAGTTCTCGCCCTCGGCCCAGCTGTAGACGATCACACTCGCCGCACGCGAACCGCGCACATGAACCCGGTAGACACCCTTCTTGCTCCCGCCGCGCAACCGGTCCACCCCGACAACGTCGGCTCCCGCCCCCAGTGCCTCACGTACGATCCCCGACAGCACTGCGGTCTCGGTGAACTGGCGCATCCGCCGACCCTATCCTCGGCCCGGTACGCCAGTGACCACCTTCCACCGCGTCAGCCGGCGTCGGCCGGCGTCGGCCGGCGCGGGAAGGTCGAGCACGCGGGCCAGGGCGGCGGTGACGGGAACGCAGCGGCCGGGAAGGTGCCTGGACGACCAGTCGATTGCGAGCGTGAGGAAGTCCGTCAGGTCGCGCTCGGCAGCGGTGAGCAGGCGGCGGAGCCCGGTCACGGACAGTTCGATCACCGCGCTGTCGTGCTGCTCGGCGTCGACGGTGAGCCGTACGGTGTCGCCGAGGCTCTCCGCAACCCGTGACACAGGGTCGTGGCCGAATCCGAGCAGGCCGCCGTTGTCGGCGAACCGGTGCCAGTCGCGCCAGTCCTCCAGCCCGTCGCAGCAACCGGGCAGGAAGGTGACCCCTGTGGAGGTGTCGGTGACCCGCAGGCCGCCGGTTGCGAAGAGGTCGTCGAAGGTCAGCAGTCCGTGCAGGAACGAGTCGAGTGCGGCGGCCAGGCGAGGTGGACGATCGCCGTCGGGATCGACGTCGTTGCAGGCGGCGATGCGCATCACCGCCGTCCCGACCTCGGCGGGCGAGAGCCCGCCGTTGAGCGGCAGGACTCCTGACGGCTCGGTCGTGGCGACGGACCAGAGGCCGAAGCCGTCGGGTGCGCGTGTCTCCGGGACGGGCTGCATCACGATCACCCGGCGAAGTGTTCCGCATCCCGCGCCCGCATCGCCTCCCGATCGCGCCGAGTGCCACTGACACTTCCAGCGGGAACAGGCCTCGCGCGTCTCCTCATGTGCCACTTCTGACGTCAGGTCATGGATGCCCCGGTTGGTGACGGTTGGATCGCCTCACGAGGCCCCACCAGTAACTCTTAATTTAGGAATTATTATTGACGCGCGCCGGTAACCCCTGCAGGATCCTGGAAACGAGATCGCAGGCGCGCGGGCATGGACGGGTCCGAAGACCACCGCCGCACCCTCCACGAGGGAGCGGCACCCCAGGGTCATGACCGGGACGGGTCGGCACGCCTGATCGATCGGACAGCGAAGGATCCGATGTGAAACGACATCTCACCGCCCTCCTCGCCCTCGTGGCCGGCTTGCTGGCGCTGCCGGCACCTGCCTACGCGAGCCCGGCGGCGGCCACTGCCACGGCAGGGACGCCGGCATCGGGGCAGGTGCTGAGCCCGACGCCGTACATGGGCTGGAACACCTACTACGCGTTCGGTGGCGATCCCACCGAGGCCGAGATCAAGTCGACTGCCGACTTCCTCGTCAGCAGCGGCCTGCGCGACGCCGGCTACCAGTACGTCTGGATCGACGGCAACTGGGCGGCGCCGACCCCGCGCAGCGCGGCCGGTGACCTGACGCCCAACCCCGCCCAGTTCCCGAACGGGCTGAAGCCGCTGGTCGACTACATCCACTCCAAGGGCCTGAAGGCCGGCATCTACACCGACGCCGGCCCGTACATACCGGGCAAGTGCGGACTGGGCAGCCACGGCTACTACCAGCGCGACGCGGACCAGTTCGCCGCCTGGAAGTTCGACGCGGTCAAGGTGGACTACCTCTGCGGTATCGCCGCGGACCTCGACCCGAAGACGGTGTACACCGAGTTCGCGCAGGCGCTGCGGAACAACGCCAGCAAGCGCCCCATGATCTTCAACCTCTGCAACCCGGTGACCTCCCCCGACTGGGGCAACTACCCGGAGGAGCAGCAGTCGACGTACTCCTGGAGCTACGCCCCGAAGATCGCGCAGTCCTGGCGGACGTACACCGACGTGGGCTTCGTCGACGAGATCAAGTTCAAGGACGTGCTGCGCAACTACGACGCGAACGCGCGGCACCCCGAGGCCGCGGGTCCCGGGCACTTCAACGACCCTGACTACCTCGGTCCCGAACACGGAATGTCCGACGAGGAGTTCCGTACCCAGATGACGCTCTGGTCGGTGGCGGCCGCCCCGCTGATCATCGGCAGCGACGTCACCAAGCTGGGCAAGACCTCGCTCAGCACTCTCTCCGACCCCGATGTGCTCGCGATCAACCAGGACCCCGCCGTCGTCCAGGCCGTCCGCGTCGGCCCCGCCGGCACGACGGAGACCTGGGTGAAGCGACTCGCCAACGGTGACCGTGCCGTGGTCCTGCTGAACCGGGGCGACAGCCCCGCGACCCTGACCACGAAGGCGTCTTCGGTCGGTCTGTCAGGCCACCGGTTCACCCTGAAGAACGCCTGGACCGACGAGATCACCGAGAGCGCCGGAACCATCAGCGCCGCCGTCCCGGCCCACGGCGCGGCCCTGTTCCGGGTCCGCCCGGCCACGGGCAAGCTCGGCCTTCCGCACGTCGTCGCCGGCCTGCCGCAGGTGACGAAGGTCGGCAGCGACACGGTGCCTGCCGGATCCGCTCCCCTGGTCGCCGGCGGCGACCAGGCCCAGATCGAGGTCACCGTCCGCAACGACGGTACGCAGCCGGTCCTCACGCCGCAGGTGGAGCTGGCGGTGCCCGCCGGCTGGACGGCCCGTCCCCTCGGCAATGCGCCGAAGCTGCTGGGCATCAACAACTCCGCGACCCTCGCCTACACGGTGACCCTGCCTGCCGACGCCGCACCGGGCAACGCCACGGTGACCGCGGGCACGTCCTACACGGTGGTCGGCAAGGGACGCCTGCGGCAGGAGACCGCCACGGCGATCGTCGTCGCACCGGCGGCGCCGCACGGCGACACCGTGCTGTCCCACCACAAGTGGATCAGCGCCACCAGCGGCTGGATGAGCCCGACCGTCGACAACAGCGTCGGCGGCTGGTCGCCGATCAGCATGCTCGGCCAGGTCTACCCGACCGGCATCGGGGTCGCCTCGCCGTCCACCGTCCGCTACTACCTCGGTGACCAGTGCAGCCGGCTGACCGCGACCGTCGGCATCGACGACGCGGTGCGCAACGTCGGCCCGGAGGGTGGCACGTCCACCTTCCAGGTGATCGGTGACGGCAAGGTGCTGTACGACAGCGGTGTGGTCACCCGCGACGACGTCCACCAGGCCGACGTCGACCTGACCGGCGTCCGGGTCCTCGACCTCGTGGTCGGCGACGCCGGCGACGGCGGCTACAACGACCGCGCCAACTGGGCGGGCCTCGACGCCACCTGCTGACCCGGCTCGGCCGCACCCAGGAGGCACCACACCCCGGGTGCGGCCGATCCGCCAAGCCTCTCGACACGCCGTGACGCGGTTGCGCGTCACGGCGTGTCGCTTGGTAGGCCCGCGACGGGGAGCGCACCACACCGGCGGGCAGCAGCACTGCTACTGTGCGGACGCCCTCGCCCCGACCGACGACCGAACTCGGAGAGCACCCGCAGATGGCCCACACCTCGGGATCCTTCCCCTCCGCCGCCGCCTACGCCGACGGCGTGGTGGGCGGCACAGGCGCCCCTTTCAGTTGGAGCGATCTCGAGTCCAGCGCCTTCACGCGACTGCCGGAACTGCACAAGGCAGTCAAGGCGGCCGGCGCCGATCTCGACCACACCAAGACCCGGCGGGACCACGCGCTGTCCGCGGGCTGGCTCGTTCTCCTGTTCGCACCGCTGGCCCTGCCCCTTCTGGCGATCCTGGCCGTCAGACATGAGGACTCGGCGGTACTCCTGCACGTCGCCATCGCGCTGATCTGCGCCGGCCACATCGCACTGCGCGCCATGGAATGGCGGCGGACACGGAGCGGCGGGACCCGGGCAACGGACCAGGAGGCCGTACTCGCCTCATTCGAGACCGTTTTCGCCGCCGTGTCCGCCGGCATCTACGCGGTCGCCGCCGGCGTCACGCCGTCACCGGGACTCTGGCTCCTGTGCGCCGGCCAGGCGGCCGTGGCAGCCATGTGCGTGGTGAGCATCCGCGTGACCAGGAAGGCCGCCGGCCGCGGCGTCCCGACATCACAGCGACCGGCCTTCGAGGACGTCCTGGCTCTCGTCTCCGCCCTCGACGACAACGAGCGCACGGCCCTCCTCGCCGACCTGCACCTCGCCCTCGAACGCCTCGCCGACGCGGGCGTGATCACCCCGGCACAGTACGACGAAGCACACCGAGCCCCCCTGGGAAGCCTCGCCCGCCGGCTCTGGGCACTGGAGCGGTCCCCGGCCCGCCAGACGCGATAGGCCCCCATCCTCACGTGCCGGGCCGCGCCGAACGCCGCTTGAGATCCCCGGGTTGTCAGTGCTCTCCACTACGGTGCGCGGCATGAGGCACTGGATACGCCAGCCACTCCCGCAGCACGAAGAGATCAACGTCGTCTTCTTCCGGGGCATGTCCCTGGACACGCTCACGCGAGGGCTCCTCGCCGCGCAGCGGATGCCGCTCGCGTACGGCAAGGGCACCGAGTGGGGGGTGATGATGCACCCCATGCTCAGCTGGAAAAACGACGACTACGACCTCACGAACTACGCGCCGCTGTGCCGGGACGGTGGAGAACTGGTCGTCTTCGTGACCGAACCCTGCAGCGTCAAAGGCTTCCCTCCCGACTTCCACTACTACCGCGATGGGCGCCTGCTCACCTGCTTCAGCTTCGAGGCCCTGGACTACCCGGGTGGCGACAGGCCCAACCTTCTGCTCCCTGCTCTCACCGCGGCAAAGCTCGTCGCCCCGGACGCGGACTACGACAGCGGTGACTACGAGGAACGGATCGTGCAGGCGATCACGGAATTCCTCGCCCTGCCCGAACTCGACATGCCCTGACACCGAGCCCCGGACACGACACCGGGCCGTCTCTGGCTGCGGTCGAGTGGGCGGTCGGCAGGACGCCGGCGATCGGGCGGTTCCCCTCGCGAAGGAGATCCGCGGTCTGCCCCGACGCCGTCACACGGCACAGTCACGACTTCGCCGAGATGCTGGACCGCGTCCTTGCCGGCAGCCTGCCGGGCTTTCGCTCCCTGGTCAGCGGCCCGCAACGAGACTGCGACGCTGTCCGCATGGCCTGGTGACGAGCCGACCTCGACCTCCCACGCTGACGCGCACTTCTCGCCCCATGACCCTGTGACATCGCAAGATCCCCGACAGAGCGGAAGCACGCGACCACCCACAACACCGTTCAGATGTGAGAAGTAAGACCAGTGACGGGATCGTGGGAGATCAACGTCGGCATCCCCGGGCTGTACAGAACGGTCTCGCCGGTCAGCAGGGCCGGACGTCGACTGGCCGTCGCGACCTCAACCAGAAACCGCAGCACGTCGGCCACCCCCGCCCCGTCGACGACCTGCTCAGGCCAAACGGAGAACTCGATCTCCTCCTCGTCGAGGGGCAGGGCGAAGAACCACACGGCGCCGAAGCGGGCCCGGAAGGCGAAACTCGTCCCCTGGCCCTCCGGCTCGTCCGCCCAAGCGCGGAAGAGGTCGGCGAAGGCGGGACTCACGGGATCGAGTCGCGGGTAGGTGTGCTCCACCTCGGTCTCGTCGGCCACGACACGCAGGCGTTCGAAGACCGCGATCCACTCGGCGCGGGTCGCGTCGAGGACCCGAATGTCCCTCAGGCTGCCGTCGAGGTAGAACACATCGCACATCCACGGCTCGGGCAGGCACCGCGCGCTCGAACCGCGCTCACCGGCGTGGACGTCCTCGTGCCTCAACTCGGCCTGCCCCTCACGTTTGTCTCGCCCAAAACACCATGGTAGGAGGTCACCGTGGCATGGAAGGAGCTGCAGATCGCCCTGAACAAGTGCTTCGACGTGGCCTACAAGAGAACCGCGTCGTACTGGCCGCTGGAGGAGGACGGTGCCTTCGGCCCCAACACAAGAAGGCACCGACCGAGGCGCAGGACTACTTCACGAACGTGCCCGCCGACATCGACGGCGTGTACGGGCCGATCACCCGTGACCTCCTGCTGTGGAGGCTCAACAGCGGCAATGGTTGCTGGTTCTACCAGACGGCCGGCCGCCAGGGGTTAGCCGGCCTGGCGGTTGTGCGGTCCCCCCGCCGGCTGCGTGCAGCCGGAAAGGGGCGTTGTCGGTAGGGCTTCGTACTCAGCGCGAAGGATGCCGTCGGCCTCCGCCAAGGACTACTACTTGCGCCCGATGGTTGCGGGTCGGTGCGCCGTGCATAGCCTCTCCGTGTGACGCACTCACACCGCACCTTCGAGAATCCTCCCGCGCTTCCCCATGACGTGGTCGCCAAGGCGCTGGTAGCGGCACTGCGCGACAGTACGCTGGAAGCCACCGCAGCGGCCGTGCTGGTCGGCATCGCTTTGAACGACGACGATCGGGCATTCATCGAGCAGTGCTGTACGGAGGTGGGAAGCAGGGCGGCGAGCGGAAGCCAACTGCTGGGGCTGGCCGGCCTGTGCTTGGGGCACACGGCTCGCAGGTTCGGACAGCTCAGTGATCGAGCGGTCGTCCTCGCTGAGGCTCTCGCGGCCCGGGCCGAGCTCGACCCGTCGGACGTCGACGGACGAGCCCTCGACGGACGCGACGACATCCGGTCCTATCTGCGCCGCGTCGAAGGCGAGTAGCCCTTTCAGTCCAGCTTTTCCTCGCGACGATCTCCCGGGGGCATCCGGTGACAGCGTGCCGGCCCGTCAAATGACGCAGTGGCGGATCACCACGCCGTACACGCGGACTGCGGGACCTGGCTGCTCGCGGGAGACCGAGGATCGGATGCCGGAGGAAACATGGCTCACGGGCGATGACTTTGCCCGTGAGGAAGAGTCACCCTCATGAGTGCCCCCGCCGGAGGCCACAGCTCCGGCGCGCCCGCGACGCAGCGCACGACCCGTGACAGGAGACCCTTCCTCATGACCGATCCGGAGCTGACAGCAGACCAGAGCCGCGGGAACGGGGTCTGGCCCTCGATCCGCACCGAGCGGGCGGCGCTGGCGGCCGATCTCACAGATCTGACCGACGAGCGCTGGGCAACGCCGTCGCTGTGCGGCGGTTTGACGGTGCGTGAGGTACTGGCGCACCTCACCGCCTCCGGGAGCCTCAATGCCGTGCGCTGGATGGCCGGAGTGATCCGCTGCAGGTTCGACTTCGACAAGCAGGTCGCCATGCGACTGGCCGAGCAACTGGGCACCACCCCCGGCGAGACCCTCGAACGGTTCCGCCGCATCATCCCCAGCACCACCAAGCCCCCCTTGCCCGCCATCGCCATGCTCGGCGAGACGATCGTCCATGCCGAGGACATCCGGCGCCCGCTGGGCATCCGCCACGACTACCCCATCGAGACCGTCACCCAGGTCGCCGAGTATTACCAGGGTTCCGACCTCGTGGTCCTCGCCAAAGGACGCATCAACGGACTGAAGCTCGTCGCCGACGACGGCCCCTTCACCACCGGCAGCGGCCCCCTCGTCTCCGGCTCCACCCTGGCCCTGATCATGGCGACGACCGGACGCGCTGCCTACTGCGACGACCTCGAAGGAGACGGTGTGGAACTCCTCCACAGCCGCTGCCAGACGGCATGACCCGAATCCGGCCCCACACAGTGAACGACGGAGGGGGTCGATGATCCGTCGGGCCGGGACGGCGTGGTCTCCCCCGATGACCGGGAACGTTCACCGGGAGCTCGGTCCGAGTGAGCGCATCGAGCCGGTGGGGCGTCGACCACTCCGAAACCCGTTGGACATGCTCCAGAGCGCTCCGAGATCATCCGCGCTGTGACAGATGAACCCGCGCGCCGGTCCCCAGCTCTCACCGTTCTGAGGTCGGTGAGATTCGTCGATCTCACGAGCACGGCCATGACCGCCTTGCTTGACGGCGACCTTCCCCGGGCCAGTGCCGAAGCCGGAGTCCAACTCACTGACTACTTCCTCACTGAGCAGGCGAAGTGGGTTTGGCGGTACCGGGTCGATCAGCTGGCCTCGGACCCGGGTAGCGCGGGGTGGCTCACCCGGGCTGTGGTGGCCGAGCCCGATGGCGTCGTCGTGGGGTATGCCGGGTTCCACGGGCCGCCCGATGAGCGGGGCATGGTGGAGATCGGCTATTCAGTGGCCCCCGGCCACCGTCGTCAGGGCTACGCCAGGACGATGTTGACCGAGTTGATGCGTCGCGCCGCCGCCGAATCCGGAGTCAGGACCGCGCGGGTGACGATCAGCCCCGAGAACACCGCATCGCTGGCCACGATTTCCGGATTCGGCTTCGTGGAGGTCGGGGAGCAGTGGGACGAGGTGGACGGCCTGGAACTCATCTTTGAGGTCCCCGTCTGAGGGCGCTGCTGCCGGCCATACGCGCCGACCCGGTCAGCGTTGTCCGTCACGGCGCGGAACGGAGATCCGTGGTGCACGCAGGGCGAAGTCGGCCTGTTCACGCCACACGATGCCGTCGAAGACCAACAACTGGACCGAGCTGACGTGCGTCGCGACCGGCAGCCGACGCGCCAGATCGGCCTCGACGGTGTCCAGCACACTCGGCTCCTGGCCGTCCGCCACCGTCAGATGGGGAATGACCTCGGCGAACCGGCCCCCATACGGCGGCGCCTCCGGCCACCGAGCAGCGACGGCCAGGGTGAGTGCCCGGAACTGATCGTCCGGCTCCGGGGCGAGGTAGAGCACCCCAGGGAAGCGACCGCACGTCGCGAATCGAAGATCGAAAGCCCCGTGGGACCCGAAGAGTTCCGCCACGGCACCCAAGACTTGATCACCGATGTGGTCCTGGTTCAAAAACGGATAGAGCACCGACACGTGCGCCGGGACCCCGGCCTCCGCCGACGGGTCGAACCGCTCACGCCAACCGCCCACGACCGGCTCGGCCTCGGGCACCTTGACGATCAGCGCAGTCTCGCCCGCCCGATACCGACCCGCGCCATCTGCCATGGCGACATGATGCCAGCCTGTCGGCCCCCGACAGCAAGATCACGACATCCACCACGCGTTCGTCGCCCCGGCTGCGTCGTCATCTGCTGGCGATGACTCCGCACGTTGTCGTGCGCAAGGGCAGGCGATGCGCCCCAGGGGATGGCCTGCTCAATGCGTCAGAACGCATTCGAAGTAGTCGGGCTCGCGGAGACCGTCCCCGACGGCCAGTCCGCGACGACCCGGTCCGGTGGGTCTCAGGGCCGGATCCGGGCCTCGTCGCCGGTGGCGGCGGATGAGGCCGCCCCGACGTGTCTATGGGCGGAAGACGAGCCGCCTCCCGCCCACAGACCCGCCGGCGCGGTCAGCCGCGCGCGACGAGGTCCAGTACCTGCACCATCTCCTCCAACGTGGCATCGACGTTCGGAGCGGTCATGTTCTCGATCATGAAATGGTCGATACCGGTCCGCTCGCCCAGCATCTTCACGATGTCCACGAGCCGGCCGACCGGCACGCCCTCGGACGGGTTGACGCGCATGATCGTGTCGATTTCGCCGGGGTCGCGCCCTGCCTCCGCGGCCGCCGCATGGATCGCCGCCCGCTGGGCCAGCACTGCGTCCACATCGAGATATTCCGGCACCACGCACGCGGGAAGCCAGCCGTCGGCCCGCTGACCGATGCGCTTGAGCGCCGCGCCGGAGAAGCCGCCGATGTAGAACGGCAGGCGCGGCTTCTGCACAGGCTTCAACGGGGCGTACTGGAGGGGAACTTCGATGTGGGCGCCGTGATACTCGACCGGGTCCCGGGTCCACAGCAGATCCAGCGCGTCCAGCAACTCGTCCATCCGGGCGCCGCGCTTGCGGAAGTCCACGTTCGCGCTCTCGAACTCCTCGATGGACCAGCCCACGCCGAAGCCCGGGATCAGGCGGCCCCCACTGACCAGGTCGATCGTGGTCAGGCTCCTGGCCAGTTGCACCGGCGGATAGAGCGGCGCGATCAGGACGTGCGCCCCGAGCTTGACCCTTTCGGTCACGGCCGCCGCGATGCCCAGCATGACGAACGGGTCCGCGGCCGTCCGGTACACCTCGGGAATGTAGTTGCCCACGCCGCCGGCCCCGATCTTGGGATTGACCGGGACGAAGTTCCGGTCGCCCACCCACAGGCTCGCGGCCCCGGCCTTCTCCGCCTCGCGCGCGAACTCGGCCGCCCGGTCCACCTCGTGGGCGGCGTTATTGAGATAGGGGATCGCAAATCCGATCTGCATCTGCACTGTCCTTTGTTCGGGGAGCCATGGGCGGGTGGGTGATGTCCGGGCCCCGTGACAACGCGTGCCGCGCCGCACCGGGGAGGCCGACCCCGTCGTCACCTCGCCGAACCGGCCCGGCTCGGCACACGCTGGTCGGCACTCGGCGCGGGAGCCTCGCACGACCCCTGGCACACCACCCGGGCGAAGCAACACACAACCCCGAATATACTTGCTGAGTCAAGTATCAGTCGGCTCCCCCGTCTCCGTGCCATGCACCGGGTCCGAATCCGCGGTCCCGGCACGCGTCTCCGCCCCCGACGGCCCCGCTCACCAGGGATCATCCGCTTATCCGCGCCTCGGGGCAGCCCCGCGCCCGGCCGCACCGTTGGGGCATGGCCACCGACCCCGAACCCCGCACGGCGCGGGCTCCGGCAATGACCGCATCACCGCAGTCGTGGGGTGCCCTGCGAGTCCGCGGGCGTCACATCCACAGCACACCGTCGTTCTCGTGCTCGCGGACACGGAACACGATCATGCGGCGCAGCAGATCGATCGGGACGGGCCGGCCGTACGGGAGCTTCACCGAGCCCTTGCCGGTCGGGAAGCCGTCCAGGTCGGCGTCGAACGCCTCGCGGGTGCTGGGGGTGAACACAACGTTGGCGTGCTGGGCGTGGGCGCTGGCCACGAACAGGATGGTGCCGGACGGGTGCACCCAGGCGGGATGTCCCCACTTGATCGCCTCGCTCGCCTCCGGAGCCCCCTCGAGAGCCAGTGCCCGTACCTGCTCGAGCACCTCGCGGCCCTTTCCGGTGACCCCTTCGATGTACGCGTCGACGGTCTGCGGCCTGTCCATGGCGTCAGTCTGGCACGCCGCACCTCGCAGCCGTCCGCGTTGACTCGCGACGTCGCCCACCGGCACTGGATGGCACACGCCTGCCGGCGTGGCCGGTCCAGAAGCGTCTCGCCCCGTGCGGGGCCGCGGACCCGCACGGGGAATCGGGTCGGGCGGGTAAACTCGCGGGGAAGTGCGATCCCGCAGGCATCGGTACCCGGCGTCGGCACGCACGACGCAGCTGGACCCCACGCGGTATCGACGGGACCACCCGCTGTCGGTCACCGTCTTGTCTTCGGCTCGTTCTGGCGACTCCCCGGCCGCGCATTGCACCGGGAATTCCCTCGATGCGTGCCCCGTCGAGGAAGGTTCGCCCATGAACCGTACGCCCCGGAACGACCACCGCTCCCGCCGGGCCGGTCGTTCGCGCCCGCAGGCTCCCGGCCGCACCGGCGGCAAGGAACGGCCCACCGCCCCGCAGGGTGAATTCTCGGCACCCGTGACGGTGACCCCCGCTCTGCCGCCGATGACGGCGTTCACGGAGCTCAAGCTCCCGCCGGCCCTGCTGACGACCCTGACCGACCTCGGCGTGCACGAGCCGTTCCCCATCCAGGCCGCCACGCTGCCGGACGCGCTGGCCGGCCGGGACGTGCTCGGCCGGGGGCGTACCGGCTCGGGCAAGACCCTGGCCTTCGGCCTGCCGCTGCTGGCCCGCACGGCCGGACAGCGCGCCGAGCCCAAGCGGCCCCGGGCACTGGTCCTGGTGCCCACCCGTGAGCTGGCTCAGCAGGTCACGGACGCGCTCACCCCCTACGCCGGGGCGCTGGACCTCAGGCTGGCCACCGTGGTCGGCGGCCTCTCGATCGGCCGGCAGGTCGGAGCGATCCGGGCGGGGGCCGAGGTCGTCGTCGCCACGCCCGGGCGACTGAGCGACCTCGTCACGCGCCGTGACTGCCACCTGGACCACGTGCGCATCACGGTCCTGGACGAGGCGGACCAGATGGCCGACCTGGGGTTCATGCCGCAGGTCACCGAGCTGCTGGACCAGGTGCGGGCCGGTGGCCAGCGGATGCTGTTCTCGGCCACGCTCGACAGCAACATCGACCTCCTGGTCCGCCGCTATCTGACCGATCCGGTGGTCCACTCGGTCGACCCCTCGGCCGCGACCGTCGTCGCCATGGAACACCACGTGCTGTACGTGCACGCCGCCGACAAGTACGCCGCCGCCACCGAGATCGCCGCCCGCGACGGCCGGGTGATCATGTTCCTGGACACCAAGCACGCGGTCGACCAGTTCACCAGGCACCTCGAGGGTTCCGGGATCCCGGCGGCGGCCCTGCACAGCGGGAAGTCGCAGCCGCAGCGCACCCGGGCCCTGGCCCGCTTCAAGACCGGCGAGGTGACGACCCTGGTGGCCACGAACGTCGCCGCCCGTGGCATCCACGTCGACGACCTGGACCTCGTGGTCAACGTCGATCCCCCCGCCGACTCCAAGGACTACCTGCACCGCGGCGGCCGGACCGCGCGGGCCGGCCGGTCGGGCCGGGTGGTGACGCTGGTGACCACTCACCAGCGCCGCGATGTGACCAGGCTCATGTCCGACGCGGGCATCCGGCCCACGATCACCCAGGTGCGTTCCGGCGAGGCGGCGCTGAGCCGGATCACCGGGGCCAAGGCCCCGTCCGGCGTTCCCGTCGCGGGCGCACCGGCCGCGAACACCCCGGCCCGCGGTGGTGCCCCGTTCCGCGGCCTGGGCACGCGGCCCGGCCGGGAGTCGCGCAAGGCGGCCGAGGCCCGCCAGATGGCGGCGGCCCGCGAGGCCGCCCGCATCCGCCGGGCCAAATAGCCCGCGCGGGCTGCGCCGCCCCAACCGTCGGCGTCGCCGCGGGGCCACCCGCCGGACCGGCCGTCACCGGAACGTACTCCCGGCAACCGGGCTCACGGATCACGGTGCCGCGGTCCCCCATTCCTGACGGGAACCGCGGGCGGGGTCAGCGGAGTTTCGCGAGCTGGGCGTCGATGACGTTCCTGGGCAGCTTCGGAGTGTCACCGGGGAAACCGTGGACCATGAACCAGACGATGACGGAGCCCTCGCGCACCACCAAGTGGTGGAAGGGAGCGCGGATCACTCCCTCGTCTCCGTCGATCTTCTGCGTGATGGTGTACTCGACGGCCTCGTCACCCAGGTGCGGGTCCGGCAGCGACCGGGGGTGCTCGAAGTGCTCCGTCCCGTCGGCCGGCATGGTGAACGACCTGCAGCGGGTGAGCGCCGCCCGAAGGTCCGCCACGGCTTTGTGGGCGTCGCCCGCGCCGCAGGCGACCAGGGCCACCTCGACATAGTCGCCGTGCCCGGAGACGAGGGTGTCGGTGCGTGCGCGCTGCGGGTACTCGCTGCCCTGCTGGGTGTTGTCGTAGACGGGCTGACACGCCGCCGGCTCGATGCGGGGCAAGTAGCCCGTGAACAGGTGCACCGGCACCTGCGCGTCCTCGCCGCGTCCGGCCAGCGTCTGAAGGGTGTAGCCCGGTACGTCCTTGCGGTGGAGAGCGAGGGATTCGGCCTCGCGCTGACTGACCACACGGGAGCCGATGCCGCTCCCGTCCCCGTTGCGAGCCGCGGGCTTGTCGGCCGCGCCGTCGGCGCCGCCGCTCCCGCACCCCGCCATCGTGCCCATCAGCGCGGCCGCGCAGACCGCCGACGCGGCGTGGGCCACCCATCTGTTCGACTTCGCCATTCCCGCCCCTGACACCCGTTCCGCTGTCCTTCGGCAAGCCCCGTTGACGGGCCTGACAAGATCATTGAACACCGCAACGGTCATGGCCCACCATCGGGTTCAGCGGGCCGGGACGGAACACAGGCGACGCCGCTCTCGCGGGCCGTGCGCCGGTGCGGCGGCCCCGTGGGGAGGCCGCACCGGCGCACGTGTCGGTCGCGGACTATCCGGCCGGCCAGTGCGGCCATGCCGGGGCGTAGCCGCACCACTCCTCGGGGCAGCCGGCGCGGTAGGCCCGGGTGACCGTCTCCGTCACCGACGCGCCGGTGCGGTCCGCCGCGGTCACCTGCAGCGAGACCCAGCCGGCGCCCGTCGCGGGCACGGTCACCCGACGGTCGCCGTCGCGGCCCCGGACCTCGGCCGAATGCCAGGTGGCTCCGTCGTCCGTGGAGTACCGCACCGACACCCGCTCGATGCCGGCGCCGCCGCTCGCTCCGGACTGCCGGCCGATGCCCAGGCCGAAGGTGAACTCCCTGTTGGCCGGGACCGAGTTGTCGCCGTCGAGCCCGGCCATGTCGTAGCGCGTGTCGAGCAGCGGCAGCGGACGCTCGCCGCCGGTGTGCTCCGAGCGGAAGCGCCAGGTGTCCGTGATGTGCGTGCCCAGCTTCCACTCCGGGCTCTCGTGGTGCGCGGACGAGGTGAGCTCGTACCACTGGCCGCGTGCGGGCACGTCGAAGACGCCCTGTCCCGGCTCGTCGTTACGGGCGATCACCTTGCCCGATCCGTCACGCAGCACCGTCTCGCCGGACTCCAGGACCCGCAGCGGTTCGGACCGGTGGCCCGCCGCGTCCGAGAACATCGGCAGCGCGAGACGCAGCTTGTCCCCCGCGCGGGTGGCCTGCGCCCGGCCGTCGGGTCCGTTCACCGACAGCGACGGGTTGAACGGCGCGGTCAGCCAGTTGTCCGTGACCGTGCGTCCCTGGCGGAGGACCGTCGGATTGGTGTATTGGACTCCCAGCGGCCCGGCGTCCAGCGCGTACTCGAACGTGGCCGTCGTCCACGGCACTTCGGGCGTGTAGTACGCCGTCATCCGGTGCGGTGCGCGGAACACCGTCGACTGCTGGGCGAGATTCAGTCCGCGGTAGGTCACCCATCCGTAGATCCCCTTGGGGTCGTTGGGGAATCCGGTGGTGCGGAAGCTGTGGTCCACGCGGGCCAGGTCGCGGCGCCGGTCCTGCCAGTTCGCGCCCGCCGGCACCCCGTCGTCATGGGCGTGGAAGGTGAAGTAGGTGCGTTCGCCGTTGCGCTGTCCCTTGATCCGGAGGGTCACCTCGCCCTTGGCGAGCCGCTCGCGCAGCAGGGTCAGGCCGTGGTCGTCGATGCCCAGCGTGGGGTCGGCCGCGTCGATCGACGCCGAGCCGGCCAGCAGGATCGCCGCCGGCCGGTGCGCCTTGATCGCCTGGTAGCGCCCGTCCAGCTCCTCCCAGGGCAGGCTCCAGTCCGACTCCAGGAGCACGATCCGGTCCTCGACGTCGAGACCCGTCAGGTCCCCGCCGTAGCCGGCGTCGGTGACCCGCTTCTCCAGGTCCCAGTCCGTCCGCTGCGTCATCAGCCCCACCGGTACGTCCACCGGGGTGCCGGAGCCGCCGGCGGTCGTCGCGAGGACGGACGGCTGCTCCCAGGAGGCGGCGGAGAAGTACGTCAGTCCGGGTATCTTGGCGCTGCCCACGGCATACGAGCGGTAGGCGCCGGAATAGAGGGGCGCGATCAGGCCCTTCGCGTCGCCCGCGGCGGCCGACGAGACCAGCCCGGTCGCCGAACCCCACTCGTTGAGCCGCATCTTCGGGTCGTCGATGCCCATGGTGACCGGCTTCGCGGCGGACAGATCGGTCCTCAGCGTCCGGTCGCCGGTGAGGGTCACGCGCCGGGCGACGACGACGGACGTCTCGGGCACGCTCGCCCTGCCGTACCGGACGTACTCCCACACCCCGCCGAACACCCGGTAGTCGCCGACCGGCAGCCGCAGTTCCTGGGTCCCCTCGGTGAGGCTGACCAGCTGGGACTCACCGGTCCTCTCGTTCTGCACCACCAGGTTGGTGTACGCCGTCTCGACCCCGGCCCGCAGGGCCGCGGCTTCGAGGGTGAGGGTGGCGCTCGGGCTCTCCGCCTCGACGCCGACGGGGGTGCGCGCCGTGCTGCCGTCACTGCCGCGCGCGGTGATCCAGGCGCCGTGGGCGCCGGCCGACGCCCGGGCGGTGTCGATGCGCACGGTCGCCTCGGCGGTGCCGCCCGCCGGGACGGTCAGCCGGCGGGTGACGAGCGAGACGGGTGCCTTCCCGGTCAGGGAGAGGTTCAGCCGGATGTCCTTGGACCCGCTGTTGCGGTAGGTCACCGTGCGGGTCGGGTTGCCGCCGTACGGCCAGGCCAGCTCGGCGGAGACCGCGGCCGGGGAGGCGGTGACCGGCGACGAGAGCGCACCGGGCACGTCCACACTGCCCGCGCCCTGCTCGTACACTCCGGCGCCGTCGACCGGGTCGGCGGCGCCGATGAGCGCCGCCTTGAGCTGCTGCGCGTCCCAGTCGGGATGCCGCTGCTTGAGGATGGCCGCCGCGCCGGAGACGTGCGGGGTCGCCATGGAGGTGCCGCTGATCGTCGCGTAGAACTCGCTGTTCGCGGCCGCGTCCAGGGTGCCCGCCGCGCGGGCGGCGGTGATCGCGCTGCCCGGCGCGGTGATCTCGGGCTTGACGCCGCCGTCGGTCACCGCCGGGCCCTGGGAGGAGAACGAGGACATCTCGCCCTGCTTGGTGATCGACCCGACGGTCAGGGCGCTCGGCGCGGCGGCCGGCGTGCCGATGCTGCCCGGCGTGCCCTCGTTGCCGGCCGCGACGACGAACAGCGGCCCGCCGTCCGCGGACAGGGTCTCGACCGCCTGGGAGACCGGGTCGCTGCCGTCGCTCGGCAGGCTGGAGCCGAGGCTCATCGAGACGATGTCGGCGTCCTGGGCGGCCGCCCACTCCATGCCTTCGAGGATCCCGCTGAAACTGCCGGACCCGCCGCCGTCGAGCACCTTGCCGATCAGCAGCGAGGCGCCCGGAGCGACGCCCTTGTAGCGGCCCTGCGAGGCCGCGCCGCTTCCCGCGACGGTCGAGGCGACGTGCGTGCCGTGGCCGTTGAGGTCGGTGACGTCCTCGTCCCAGGTGAAGTTCTTCTCCGCGACGACCTTGTTCTTGAGGTCGGGGTGGGCCGGGTCGTACCCGGTGTCCAGCACGGCGACCTTCACGCCCTTGCCGTCGAGGCCCTTGCGCCATGCCTCGGGCGCGCCGGTCATGGCGACGGACCGGTCGAGGCTCGCCTCGACCTCGGCGTCCAGCCAGAGTTTCCCGGGCGCGGCGGCGCGGGACGTCCCTCCAGCGGCGAGGAAGCCCTGCCAGGCCGCGGCCGCCTCGGACTTGGCGACCGTACGGGCCGCCAGCCCCAGTTCGGGGAAGGTGTCCCGCTGCGTGGACCCGCGCAGTGCGGAGCCGGCCCGGGCCGTCGTGATCAGCGGAATGGACGCCCGGGTGGCGTCGTCGAGCCCCTGCGCGGCGAGTGCGGTGACGTCGAAGAGCTGCCGGTCGACCCGTCCTTCGGCCAGGGGTTGCGTGGCGTCGACGGGAAGCACGTACTCGTGGTCGTTGATCCTCGCCCGGGTGAAGGCGATGTGGCCGCGGCCCTTGCCCGGGGTCACCCCGCTGACCTGGAGCCCGCTCCCGCTGCCGGTGAAGGCGACCCGGTCGCCGCTGATCAGTGTGACGGTGAACTGCCCGGGCGGCGCCGGTGGTGCGGCGGCCGGACGGCCGGCCCCGGCGACGGGCTCCGGCTCGGCTGCCGCCGGCAGCCCGGTGGCGAGCAGCGCCACCGCGGTGGCCGCGACCACGGCCGCGGTCCTCGATCTGGATCGCATAACCTTGTACCAACTCCCCTGAGATCGCCCGATGAACGAGCGTCACCGGCGTGTGCCCGGCCACAGTCGGGCCGCGGGTTGAGGCCGTGCCAGGTGGCGGGGCTGGCGCAAAGGCGCCATGTCACCTGTTCGCCAATCGGCAACCCCGCGTTCGTCGACGCGACCGGGGAGCGCGCTCGCGGGGCCCGAAAGCCCGTGCGGCATCGCGGTGTTGAGGCCGGGCATGGTGTCCGTGTGTTCGTGCGGGTCGCCGAGCGACGCACCGACAACCGCAGCCCGACGACTTGGGAATCCCGCCGGCCGCTGTGGCCTGTCACCGAGGGGAGGACGTGGGACGCCTGGGCGGGGGCCCGGGTGACCAGGTCCTCGATTCAGCCGGTGGGGTTCTCCGTTCCGAGCAGATCGGGGATGGCTTGGGCCTGCCGGTCGAGAGCCCGGCGCATCTGATACCCGGTGTGGGCAGTGTGGCGACCGACTCTGACACGGCGTACCTCGTGCGGATTCTCGGCGCTCCACGCGAGCTCGGTGTCGACGTGGTCCTCACCCGCGAACGACAGGATCAACCGCGTCTGAACGTCACGTCAGCCCGGTGGTAGCGGACACGCATGGCCCGCGGGTATATATCGTGCCGGACTTCATCCACTTCGGGGCCGGTGAACCCCAGCCCTTCCACGACGGCACCTATCCGAAGACATGCCTCGGCGACAAATGTCTTCACCCGGATGTCCACTCAACGAGTATCGACCGCAACACAGATCGAACGACTGCCGCTCTAGACGTGCGCGTCACCATGCCTTGCCGCGCAGGAGGGTTTGGCCCGCATACGCACGGTGCTGCGCCGGTCCGTGTAGCGTCCTTCCCATGATCAGCGTCGAACACGCGGCGGAACTGGCCCGGATCCACGTGGACGAGGACCCTCTCAACGCACAGGTGCAGTTGGTGCCGATCGAGGGCTACGTGGCCGTAGTCGCCGAGGTCGCCTACTTCGGGTATCAGGATCGCCGGTACCTGGAGACCGGCGACCCGTCGATGATGGTGATCGGCATCGGACCCGTACGCGTGGACCTGGAAACAGGCGAGTGCAGGATGATGGGCTCTCTCGAGGCCACGGAACTGGACCTGTTCGACGTCGATGAGCTCGAGTTGGTCGGGCCCGGCGGCTGGCGCCTCGTCCCGCCCGAGCTGACGGCCTCCTGGCGGGCCGTCTTCGACGCCGAGCCCGCCGCCGGCGACCTCACCGGGCCCTGTCCACAGTGCGCTGCGACGGATCTCCACCGCTGGTACCGGGTGGACGGACCTCTCGACGAGATGATCGACGGGGTGCACGCCGTTGCCTTCGGATGGCTCACCGAGTGGTGCGCCTCGTGTCATCTGTGCCACGAGGACGGCGACAGCTTCGTGCCGGACTACTGGCGGTCCCCGTATGACGTACCCGATGCGTACGCGGTGAAGTTCGCGCCACGGCTCGTCGAAGCCGCCAGGCAGGCACACCTGCAGGCCGAAGAGCGTTCGCCCAGGGCGACTGACAGATCGCCGTAGCCAGCCGACCGGCTCGACATCCGAGGGGGCCGGAAGAAGCCGCGCGACACCACGGGCCGCCCCGTGCGCGGCCATTAGCCCACGTTCCCCCGCCGCGCCTGCGCTTCGAACCGAGACAGCCATCCACAGCACCTTCGGCGAACTCCCCCAGATCGCCATCTGCCATGCGCTCTCCTCACGCCAGACGGAGAACAATGCCGGGCATGGGGACAGACATATACGGGTTCATCGAGTGCCGCTGGGACCGCTGGCTGGACGAGGACGACCGTAGGTGGCACGGGGCCATCGACCTCGCGCACCTCTACAACGGGCGCTGCTACGCCGCCTTCGGATCTCTCTTCGGTGTCCGCGATGCCACCTCCTTTCGCCCGCTTGCCGATCACCGCGGCCTCCCGTCTGACGTTTCGCGAGAGGCTAAGGCCGACTCGGACGCACCCGGTGCGTCTTGGATCACCTGGGCGGAGTTGGTGGCCGCTGACTGGGAGGAGGTCGCCAACGAGGTCGATGAGTGCGTTCACGAGTACCGCCGGAACCCGGACGGGACCTGGGAAATGCATGGCCGGAATTCCGGCCTCACGCGCTTCGCCGAGCTTTCCGGAGTCGACGACCCCCACGATCTCTACCGCGCGGGCAGAACCTACGCCGAGGGCACCGAGTGGCCGGACGGGGACCGTCTCTTCCGCATCGGACGCCTACGCCGAAAGGATGCCGTGCCGGACAGTGAATGGGGTTCGGTCTGGTCGGTGATGCGCACGCTGGCAGACCTGCACGGCGACGAGGGCGTCCGCCTGGTCGTCTGGTTCGACGCCTGACTCCACCTGACCGTCGCGAGGCCCGCCCATCGGCTCGGACGGGTGCCTCGGGGCTCTCGCCGTTGGCCGCGGCATGGCAAGCCGTTCACCGGTTCCGACGGACTTCCACCACTCCCCCTGTCCGGGCACGTCGACCGGGAGTCCCTTCGGCCGGACGGGCCGAGGCGACGATGCCGGTCCCGTCCTGATGTCTACCTGGGCAGCACACCGGTAGCCGATCAGTACCCGTCAGGGTGCCTTCGGGTGGGGTGCGTCCGCCCGTTCTTCGTGCGCTGTGCCGGCGGACTCGGTGTGTGTGAGGGCTGCCAGGAGCCGCAGTTTCTCGTCGCTGTCGCTGTCCTTGTCGGGGTAGTAGACGACGAGGATGACGTCGTCGATGGGGAGTTTGTCGCGGTGGAGGGTGAGTTCACCGACGACGGGGTGGTTCACCGTGGTCGTGCCTCCGTCCAGCCTGCGGACGTCGTGGCGGGCCCACAAGGTGCGGAACCGCTGACTGGACAGGGCGAGCTCTCCGACGAGTTCGACGAACCGGGGGTTGTCCGTGTCGTCCCCGATCGTGGTGCGCAGGGCGGCGACGAAATCGGTGGCCGCTTTCGTCCAGTCGCGCTGGAAGGCCTGTTCCTCGGGGTCGAGGAACAGGGAACGAAGCCGGTTCTCGCCGGGCCGCAGACGGGGGGAGAGCGCGACCGCCATCGCATTGGAGGCCAGGACGTCGAACGCGCGCCCTTCGACGAACGCGGGGATCTGAAGATGGGCGAGCAGCTCGTGCACTCGCGCCGGTACGTGCTCGGGGCGCTTGCGGCGCGGCGTCCTGGGACGTGCCGCGGTCAGGCCGAGCAGATACGTCCGCTCGATGTCGTCGAGGTGCAGGACGCGGGCGAGTGATTCGAGGACCTGGGGTGAGGGGTTCTTGTCACGGCCCCGTTCCAGGCGCAGGTAGTAGTCGGGGCTGATTCCGGCCAGCAGGGCGACTTCCTCACGGCGCAGACCGGGCACGCGGCGATTGCCACCGGGCGGCAGGCCTGCCTGTGCCGGGGAGACCAGCTCACGCCGGGCACGAAGGTAGCTGCCGAGCCGGTTGCCGGATTCCTCATCCCTCATACCGCCACCGTAATGCGGTCCGCGTGCCTCAGAGGGGGTCCTGCCAGGACCAGGGAAAACGGGGGCTCTGCCACGCCCCGCGGATGCCGTCAAGACTTCGGTACCACTGTTTCGCAAGAGACAGCGGACATCACTGGCTGCGCCGCGGGGCTGAGCTCCGCCGGCGCCCTGGACTGAAGGGAAGATCCCGTGGATCTCTCCAACCGCACCGTGCTCGTCGTCGGCGGAACCTCGGGTATCGGGCGAGAGCTGGCCCGCCGGTTCGCCGCGGCGGGCAGCACCGTGGCCGTCGCCGGCCGCAGCCCGCAGGCGCTCTCGGAACTCGCCGGAGAAGGCTTCGGCACGTTCACTGTCGACGTCACCGACAGTTCCTCCGTCGCATCCTTCCGTGACGATGCACTCGCCCGGTACCCCGAGCTGGACACCGTGGTGACCATGTCAGGCGTCATGCTCATGGAGGACCTGCGCGACCCCGCGCACTTCGAGGCGGCGCAGACGACGATCGACACCAACCTGCTCGGCACCATCAGGGTCATCGACGCCTTCACCCCCCACCTGGTCCAGCGGGGTGAAGGCACCTTCGTCACCGTCACGTCCGGCATCGCCTTCCTGCCGTTCCCGCCCATGCCCAGTTACGCCGCCTCGAAGGCCGCGGTGCACGCCTACTCCGAGGCACTGCGGGCGCAGCTCGACGGCACCGGTGTCGGCGTCGTCGAGCTCGTCCCCCCGGCCGTCGCCACGGCAGGCCAGGAGAAGGTGAATCCGCACGCGCTGCCGCTCGACGACTTCGCCACCGAGGTCATGCACCTGCTCTCGCAGGACCCCACCCCGCGCGAACTCCTCGTGAAGGGCGTCCTGATGCACCGCTGGGCCGAGCGGGACGGCACCTACGACGACCTCGTCGCACGGCGCTCCCAGTCCCTGGCCATGCTCCCCGGCCGCGAAGGCTGATGCCCCCACCAGGGCCGGGCGGACGGCGCGTGTTCGGCGTACGCGGCCCGACCCGCCGTGGGTCAGGGGTCGCAAGCGCGCCAGCGACCGCCCGGCAAGTCGCCAAGCGTTGGTAAGGTCAGCGCTGTCATGGGGGGTGCGATGCAAACATCAGGGCGGAACAGCGAGGGGCAGAAGTACACGCTGACCTCGGACGAGGACGACAGCGACTTCTGGGGCTTTGCTCACGAGGCCGAGGGGTTCTTCACGCCTCTGCAGGACGCGGAGGGTGCACGCCGAGTGCACCTTGAAGGTTGCCTCCCGCAGGCAGGTCTACTGAAGAGCGTCGACCATGTCGGTAGTCGTCGCGCCATGGCGGGGAACGCCTGGTTCGGCCTCCTCGACGGGGACGGTACCACCATGGGGTCCTACTTCATCAACGAGGTCACAGTCGTCGACGTCAAACCCTCCGGCCGCGGAGTCGGCCTCGTCGACCTCACGGTGACGTTGTGGTGTGAAGACGCCTTGCCCGGAGCGGAACGGGCGTGGAACCTGGTCCGCACTGGTCACCTGAACCGCACCGGAATGTGGCACGAACTCGCACCCGAGGACAGACATGCCTGGCTGTCGGTAGCCCTGTGGTCCCGGGAGTACCAACGCCAGGGGAGGCCCGATGCGCCCGCGGGCCAGGCGTTCACCTTGGACGGCCGGCACATCGTCGATAGGGACAGCTTCTACTGCGCGATCGGTGAGGCCGTCAACGGACCCGGCGGATACTTCGGCTGGAACCTGGATGCTCTGGACGACTGTCTGAGGGGCGGCTGGGGCGCCGCTACTCCGTTCACCTTGCACTGGGATTCCTCGGCTGAAGTCAGAGCACGGTTGGCAGAGCACGTGCCCACCGAGGATGGCGACATCGCGCTGTTCAACCTGCTCCTGGACATCTTCAATGAGCGGGGCGTAAGCGTCGTCCTCCGGTAAGTGCCTGCGCCAGGACCGGTAGTGCACGTCGCAGGCCAGACAGAAATCGCTGCCCTGTTCCAAGCATCGCCGGTGATACTCCGGTGCATGGCCTTGACCCAGCAGCTCGCGCGCGTGTCCCTGCGATACCTCGAAGTGTGCCGTGAAGCGGCCAGGATCTCGCCGGTCGGAGATCCCCAGTGGGATCCACCTGCAGACGACACCCTCGACCTGGACTGGGCGATCTGGGAGCTGCTGTGGTTCTACCGGCGCATGCAACCCGACGCGCGCCAGATTCCCGTTCTTCAGCGCGCCATCAGCGGGGACTCCGACAGCACCGTCTCTTTCCTCAATCATTCTGCGGTGTACGACGGCTTCGACGCCCCTCCGACCCTGCTGACCCCGGCAGCAGTCAGTCAAGTGGCTGGAGAGCTGGCCACCATGAACATCGGCCCTCTGCTGGAGACGCTCCCCGCTTACCGCGAGGCTGGCGGATTCTCCCGGTTCATCGGAGATCCCCGCACTTACCTCGTCGACCACTTCACTCTCCTTCGGAGGTTCTACAGCGCCGCCAGCAAGCGAGAGATGGCAGTGGTGACCTGGGTCGACTGAAGAAGCTCCCAGCTCAGTAGGAGAGGCAACCCTCATCCGGGACCGGCACGACGGCCCGCTCGCGTAGGGGGTGAGGGGCCTCGGCCGTCCGGGTGACGCGGCGCGCCGCCTCCGCGCGCGGCGTGCCACGTCACCCGAACGCGTCCGCGCTTGCCGCTTAGGGTGCCGCCAGGAGGTGGCGGATGCGAGTGGGACTGCACGCGCTCGGCATCGGTGACGGTGCCCGTCCGCAGGTCATCGCGGCGGTGGCGGCAGCGGCGGAGACGCACGGCTTCGCCAGGCTCTGGTGTGGCGAGCACGTCGTGCTGGTGGACGCGCCCGCTTCCCGTTACCCCTACTCCGCGGACGGCCGGATCGCGGTGCCCGCGGACGCGGACTGGCTGGACCCCCTGCTCGCCCTGAGCTACGCCGCGGCCGTCACCAGCCGGATCGAGCTCGCCACCGGTGTGCTCCTGCTGCCCGAGCACAACCCGGTCGTGCTAGCCAAACAGGCCGCCACACTCGACGTGCTCTCAGCGGGGCGATTCACCCTGGGGGTCGGTGTCGGCTGGTCCACCGAGGAGTTCGCGGCGCTCGGAGTCCCCTTCGCCGGGCGCGGGCGGCGCACCGAGGAGTACCTCGCCGCGATGCGCGCCCTGTGGACCGGCGATCCCGCCTCCTTCGCGGGGGAGTTCACCCGCTTCGACGCGATCCGGGTCAACCCAAAGCCACTGCGCGGCGGCCGGCTCCCCGTCGTGATCGGCGGCAACAGCGACACCGCCCTGCGACGCGCGGCCCGACTCGCCGACGGCTGGTACGGCTTCAACGTCCCCGCCGTCGACGTCCCCTCCCGCGTGGCAGTCCTCGCCGACGAATGCGCCCGCCACGGCCGTACCCTGGACGACCTCACCGTCGCCGTCGCCCTGAGCGACGGCACACCGGAGCACCTGCCCGCCCTCACCGCGGCCGGCATCTCGGAACTCGTCGTCGTCGGCGCACCCCCGCGCTCCCCCGACGCCGCCGCCACCTGGGTCGCGGAACTCGCCCGGACATGGATCGACCCCAAACACTGAGCGGTTCCGGCGGTTCTCCACCCTCGACCGCTGAGCGAGGCTCCCCGCGGGAGGGGCCCTGGCCGTCGAGACGGCGCCCCTCACCGGCACGGCTGTCACGCGCCGGTGAGGGGCGGTTGCCCGTGGACGGCGTCCACGGGGCATGGGGGATCGCCGTGCGAGGGGTCAGACCCGGTCGGCCACGATCAGCAGGTACTGGAAGCTGCCGTTGCGGTAGGCGGTCAGGAACGTGTCCTCGATGCCCGTGACCAGATGGTCCGCCTTCTTGCGCAGCTCCCAGTAGGGGATCGCGGCCTCGGTCAGGTCCTCGACGTGGACCGGTACCAGACGGTGCCGCGCCATCGCCCGGAAGTACGCGGAGCGTGGGTGGATGTCGCAGATGTAGTGCGCGTTGATCAGGGACACCTCGCGTGAGGCCTGGCCGTAGGTGTCGTTGTAGCAGCCGGTGACGGTCACGTACCGTCCCCCGCGCCGCAGCAGACGGGCGTGTTCGGCGAACAGCAGGTCCAACTCGACGTACATCGTCGACTCGTTGTTCCAGGACGCCGCGTATCCGCCGGTCTCGAAGCCCGTGTCGAGCATGTTGCGGTGGTGGTAGCGGACCTTGTGCCCGATGCCGCGGGCACGGGCCTGCTCGTTGGCGAAGTCGGCCTGCTTCGTGGAGAGGGTGACCCCGTCGGCGTGGCAGCCGTAGCGCAGGTGCGCGACGACGCTGCCGCCGCCCCGTCCGCAGCCGGCGTCGAAGACGCGGTCGTCCGCGGTCAGGTTGCCCAGGTTGGAGGCGAGGAGTTCGGCCTGGGCGTGCTCCAGGCGGTGCAGTTCGGCGGTGAGGCGCTTGCGCCGGAGGTCGGGATCGGGTTCGTCGAGAACCGAGGTGTCGGCCTCACCGATGCCGTAGTGATGGTGGTACAGGTCGTCGATCTTTCCGAGTTCGAGGTTGACCGGGTTCTCCTCGGCGTTCCAGTAGTCCGCGATCCGGGTCTGGTAGGTCGACTGGGCCGGGACCGGAAGAACCGCGGGCCGGGCGGCAGGGGCGTTGGTCAAGTGGTGCTCCTCGTGGTGCGGGTGCCGTGTGCCAGTGGGTCACAGGCGGTGGTTACCAGTAGTCGGGCAGGTGGTAACGATGGCTGTTGGTGGCGTGCCACTCGTGGTTGCCGGACACCCAGGCGGCGAGCCCCTGGGCGTAGCGCTCCACGACGGGCGAGGCCGCCGAGAGCAGGGCCGACTCCTCTTCGAAGGACGCCATGATCGTGTTGTGGATCTCGACCGATCGCAGATAGGCGGCTTTCAGCCCGCACCGCTCGTTGGCGGCGACGACCTGCGGGAGGTTGAGGTGTGCCGGGTCGCTGGCCAGTTCCTTGGTGAAGGAGTACAGGTCGTTGACGATCGTCGTGGCGTTGCAGGCGAGGGCCGTGATCCGCTGGATCTCGGGCCGGGCGTACGCCTGCTCGGGCAGTTCGTAGCCGTCGACGGCGTCCACGATGGACAGGCAGGGGCGGAAGTTGTTGAACTGCCGCATCACCAGGTACTCCCAGATCTGCGGCACGTACCGCGTCTCCGCCCAGGCGGCCTCGGCGAGGTAGCCCAGGTGCAGCCGGGCGACGTCGTGGACGAACCGGTCGGTCTGGCTGGGTGTGGCCAGCGCGGCGAAGTCCCGCAGCGCGAGGTGGTAGGAGCGCAGCGGGCCGTCCGCCCGGACGCCCTGCCGCCACTCCTCCTCCAGTTCGGGGGTGCCGTGGTACGGGTCGAGTGCCGACTGGGCGATGACCAGTCGTCCGCCCAGGCCCTTGCGCGCTCCCCCGCGGCCCTCGTCCTCCTCGCAGTAGCAGGAGTCGACGATGTTCTCGGCGAGCAGCAGCTTGCCGGCGGCGGTGAGGCGCTCCAGGTCGGCGGCGCCCGGGTGCTGGAGCACGACGGCACGACCGAACTGGAAGCCGGCGAAGTCGCCCTGCCAGGCAGAAGGGAACAGGTCGTTCGCGCGGGCCCAGGCCTCCACGCGCAGGTCGACCTGCTGCACCTTCTCCGGGTCGGCGGGCACCGCGGGACGGTACAGCAGCCCGGGGATCGCGCCGTGGCGCCGCGCTCGCGCGCTGCGCACCGGGCTGGGGGGTCCGGGCAGGGTGAAGGCGGTGGGGTGTGTGGTCACGGGGCGCTCCAGGCCGTCATTCGGGGAGCCGGCCGACCTGGACGTTCTCCAGGATCCCCGCCGCGTCGGGCACGAGGATGGCCAGCGAGTAGTAGGCGGTGACGAGGTAGCTGACGATCGCGGCGGAGTCGATGCCCATGAACCGGACGTTCAGGCCCGGTTGGTGCTCCTCGGGGATTCCGGTCTGGTAGAGGCCGACGACGCCCTGGTCGGCCTCGCCGGTGCGCAGCGCGATGATGCTGGTGGTCTGGTCGTCCCGGATCGGGATCTTGCCGCAGGGCAGGATCGGGACCCCTCGCCACGCCGGCACCTCGTGGCCGTCGATGGTGGCGGTGCCGGGCATCAGGCCGCGCCGGTTGCACTGCCGGAAGAAGGCCGCGATCGCCTTGGGGTGGGCGAGGAAGACCTTCGTCTTGCGGCGCATCGACAGCAGTTCGTCCATGTCGTCCGGGACGGGCGGACCGGAGAAGGTGCTGACCCGCTGGCCGTAGTCGACGTTGTGCAGCAGGCCGAACTCCCGGTTGTTGACCAGCTCCCATTCCTGGCGCTCGCGGATCTCCTCGACGGTCAGGCGCAGTTGCTGCTCGGTCTGGTCCATCGGGTCGTTGTAGAGGTCGGCGACCCGGCTGTGGAGCCGCAGCACGGTCTGGGTGAGGGACAGCTGGTACTCGCGCGGGGCGAGCTCGTAGTCCACGAAGCCGCCGGTGAGCGTCGGCTCGCCCACGTGGCCGGCCTGCACCGGGACATCGGCCTCGCCCTTGCGGTTCATCGGCCGGTGCTGCCGGTCGACGTAGGACTGCAGATGCGCGCCGAGGGAGGGCGCCCGTTCGGTGAGGTCCTCGACGGATGCCCAGGGCATCGCGAGGACCACCCCGGCCGTCTCGGCCCGCACCGAGGCCGACCACAGCGGATCGGACTGTCCCACGGCCTCGTCGCCCAGCTGATCGCCGTCGGTGACGACCCCGATGATCCCCTCGTCGCCGTACTTGCCGCAGGTGTAGCGGGTGAACCGGCCGTGGACGACCAGGTACACCTCCGTCACGGGCTGGCCGGCCTCGAAGAGCACCTGGCCGGCGCGTACCTCCTGGGGCCGGAAGTGGCCGGCGATCTCCCGCAGGACGTCCGTGTCGTCGTAGCCGCGCAGGACCGGCAGTTCGGTGAGCGACTGGGGGATGACGCGGATGTCGTCGCTCCCGTTGTGCTCGAAGTGCACACGGCCGCGGTTCGTGCGCAGTTGCAGGCGCCGGTTGACCCGGTACGTGCCGCCCTTGACGTCCACCCACGGCAGGGCCTTCAGCAGCCATCGCGAGGTGATGGCCTGCATCTGCGGCTGCGACTTGGTGGTCGTGGCGAGCTGGCGTGCCGCGCGGGTGCTCAGACTGGTGAGCTGCTCGGCCGTGGGATCACGGGCGGGCTCTTCGACGGCGGAACCGGTGGCGCTGTCCAGTGTGGACACATTCCCTCCAGCAGGGCTGGTGAACGAACGGAGGCGACCGCGGCGGCCGGTGACGACGTGACCGCGGTGACCCTGTGATCCACTCAAGCAGCCCGGATCCGGCGCGAGGTACGGCGTGAACGGGGCGGATCAGCGCTCCAGGGGTGGTAAACCTGCCGTCGGGGGCAGGAGTGATCGACAGAGTGCTCCTGCGCCACCGGACCGCCTCCGTGAGCGGTGTGACGTGCCCGCGGCGGGGGTTAGCGGCCGGAAGACCGCGATCGGGGCACCATCGCCGGGCGCTCCGGTTGCCGAACGGCGCACGCCCCGGCGCCTCCAGCGCCCCCGACGCCGCGCCGGGGGGCCGAGAACTCCCGTGCCGGTGCGCGGCCGCCGCGCGGCCCCGGCTGCTCCAGCGTCCTCGTCGCCCATCCCACTGGGGCAGGGACATCCGCCCCGAGGTGCCCCAGAGGGCACCCGCGCCGCTCTCGCCATGACCTCTCGTTCGGTCGAGCATGCGGGAACCGACCGTGGGTTCGATATGCCGTCAGCCTTTCGCGCAAGGCGGCTTGCGTGCCCAGGGGCGCGGACGCGGTACGGGGTGCCTTGTGGTGAGGCGTGGCGGTGGCGGTCCGCCGTTGTGCTGCGAGGGGGCGCTCCGGGACCCCTCGCAACGGCTTCTCGTACGTCACCACCGACACCGCCGATCACCTCGGTCTCCCGCGCGACCGCACGGTGTCGGCTACGCGGCACCCGCGCGGACGCTCTTCGGGTCCGGGGTGGCGTACACGACGAGAGTGCTGTCGTATCCGCCCTTGGCCCTGTCGTAGGCCCCGGTGCAGGTGGCCAGGGCCAGGCGGGGCGGGCCGTCGCGGGTGAAGAGCGCCGCAGGGAGGCTTCCCCGGGGGTAGGTGCGGCGAGCCGTGACGACGTAGTGGTAGACGTCACCGCTGGCGGCGGCGACGTCTATCGCGGCTCCCGGTTCGAGGGAGAGCAGGGCGGCGAAGGCTCCGATGCCTTCCCGCCGGGTGTCGACATGGCCGGCGATCAGTGTCGTGCCGTCGGCGGAACCCGTCGCCGCGCCCAACGCCCACCAGCCGCCCACGCGCCCGCTCTTGGGGAGTTCCAGGGCGCCGTCCGGCGCTGCCGCCACGGGCACCAAGGGAGCGTGGAAGCCTCCGGGACCGCGGATCTCGATGGGAGGCGAGGGGGCGGGACCGCCGGGTGCGGCAGCCCTCGGCGATTGCCTCAGGCTGCCGACATCGCCGATGGGCGCGGGCCCCGCGAGCAGGGCCCATCCCGCCACCATGGCGACCGCACCCGCGCCGGCGCCAAGAGCGGCCAGGGCAGTCGCAGCGCGGTGTGCGGACAGTGGGATCAACGGCCGGTGGCGCTCCGTCGCCGGATGCGCAGAAGCCATCCGGTGCTAAAACCGGCCAGGAGCGCACCGCCGGCGACCGTCACGAGCGCGGCAGTGCCGTGAGAACCGTCGTCGGCCGCGGCGAGCTGGCCGCCGTTGCCCGCGTGAATGGTGCCGACGTCCATGCCCGCGTGGCAGGTGCCGCCCTCGACCATCTGCAGGTGCATCGCCACGACCGGTCGGGCCGCTCGGGCCGCGGCCACGACCTCGGCATTGGCTCCGGACTTCACTTCCCGGTCGATCAGCGCGAGCGTCGCGGCATGGCCGGCCTCCGCCGCCTTCAGCCACGCGGCGTCATACGCCGGCGAGCCGGCCTTTTCCCGGATCGAGGCCAGTTCCTGGTTCTGCATGGCGCTGGGGCCGGCGGGCAGCGAGACACCGAGCTTCCCCGCGAGGGCCTTCAGATCCGTGTCGAGCTTGGTGTGGTCGCGGACGAGTACCTCGCCGACCTCTTTCACACAAGCCGTCGTCGCGTGCGCCTGCGCGTCCTGCCCCGCTGCGATCTCTGCGAGGTTGCCCTGGTGGACGGTCCTCACAAAGGCGGTGTCCTGGTCGCCGACCGGCGCGGCCACGGCCTGCGGAGCCGCCACCGCGCTCATCGCCGCCGCGCTCATCGCCGCCGCGAGAGCGGCTGCGGGCACCATGCGTAGACGTATCACTGCGCACTCCCTTCGCCCTCAGCACGGACCGGCCGAGGGCACGTGGAAAGCGAACGCCGTACAGCGTTCGCCCATCCATTGAGCGCATATGACACCCCGGGCCGCACGGGGGCGGCCGCGATTTCACCGCCTTGGCCCTGCCGGGCTCCGATCATGCCGAAGATGCGACGGCGCAGCCCGGCATGTGCCCGCCCACGCCGGCATCCGGGCCCGCGTCACATGCCGACAGGGCCCCAGTGTCCGGCGGGGCCGCAGGGTGCAGCAGCCCGCGCAGCACATTGCACTCCGTCCTCAGGTAGGCGGAGGCGTAGTCGAAGCGACGCGCCTCGCCGAACAGCAGGTAGTAGTAATTGGCGTTCTCGCTGGACCGGTACGCCGGGGTGAGGTCCCCCAGCATCACCGGGGACGCCCTCACGTCGCGGACGACCGTGACCAGCCAGAGCGAAAGGCAGGAGTCGGCGTACTCCGGGCGCAGCGGGGAGGACGGGTCCGTCGCACGCATGCCGCGGTAGTCGAGGAGGTCCGGCGGCAGACTGTAGATATCGAGCACGGCCGTCCAGCTGTCGTGGTAGCTCTCCCCCCTCGGCGACACGGCCACTGCGGGCCGGCAGCCCGCCGTAGAAGGCGGTCAGCTCGGAGTGGACCTGGGCATCAACCGCGCCCAGAACATCCACCACAACCGGCCCCGGCAACTGGCCGAAGCCGTCGAGGGACTGCCGACCGCAGCCCGCGACCACGACTGGAAAGCCTCCGCCGACCTGCTCTTCAGGACGTACAGCGCGCTCATGCTGTACGACGTCGCCCCGGACGACACCGAGGCCGGCGACGACGCCACCAACCCCGCCCTGGGTGCGGCCGAGCCAACACGCCCAGAACAGCACGCTCGACGGGTTGACACCCGTCCCCCACACGAGCGCACCACCGCATCCGCCGCACCGACCTAAGGACTGCGCGCCCCTCATCGGCATCACGGCCAAGAGGTCACAGGGCTTCCCGCTGAGCCGCCCGATAGGCGTCCCACAGGGGCTGCACGACCGTGCACTCGCGGGCGGCGCCGTCCTGGCACGAGGGGCATTCGGTGGCGTGGTCCAGCCACTTGCGGTACGCCGCCTGGATCGCCTGGTCCGCCTGCGTCACACGGGCCCGGACCACGGCGCCGGGACCCGAGCCGGTCTCCAGCCAGCGCTCCGTGTACCCGGACTCCCCCATGGCCAAAGACCCCTCAACCTCACCGGTTCCCACATCCGGCCCGTCCCGACAGCACACCCCCAATGTATCGATACACCGCACAACACACTGTGCAGATCCGGCAGCGGAGCCATGGACGCCCAGAGGTCAACGGTGACAGACCCCGGACGTCGCGCCTCGTCTGGGCCGCCGCCCCACCCCAGCGCATCGCGCTTCCCGGCCGGCGGCCCTGACGGACACCGCCTGGGCGACGGTGATGTGTGATCGCGCGGGGCGGTCGGGGAGCGTCAGCCCAGGCCCAGCCGGGGTATCTCGCGTCCCGGGGAGCGGTCCATCACCATCAGCAGACCGGCGTCGCGCGTCCTGGCGTAGGCGGCCTCGTCGATGACGTCCACCTGGAACCAGACCGCCTTGGCACCGATCGCCACGGCCTGGTCGGCGACATCTCCGGCGAGCGCCGAGTTCACGAACACGTCCACGACGTCCACCGCGAAGGGGATCTCCGCCAGGGACGCGTAGCCCTGCTCACCGTGTACCGTCTCCGCCTTCGGGTGCACGGGCACCACCCTCTTGCCGATCCGCTGCAGCTTTTCGGCCACCCGGTAGGCGGCCCGATCGGGGTTGTCGGACAGGCCCACCACGGCCCAGGTGTCACCGGCCTCGGTGAGTATCCGCCTTATCGTCGCGTCATCGCCATAAGTCGTCATGCCCGGCACCCCCGTTCGCGGGTGGGCACCGCTCCGCCCACCGCCGACCGCATCACCACGGAAAGGGCCAGGCCCTTGAGCTTCGTCTGCAGCATGGAGCAACCCTAGGCGTCTCGAATACTGTATGCAATACGTCCGCCCGTTCGGTGGCGTCGGAGGCCGCAACAGGAACCCCGACCGCACGGCACCGTCACGGGTGAGGGATCGGCGATGTTCGTACTCGAACGTGAGGACGCCGCCCGAGCGCGTGGCACGGGGATTCCGGCCGAGGTGGCGGGTATGCCTCTATCGCCGACGCCGCCGTCCGTCCCCGGGATGCCGATGCCCTTGTCGCGCACGCCACCTCGACATCGAGGAGCGACCTCGCCGAGATCAACGCGATCGGCCGCCAGAACGCCTCACTCGTCGTACGGCGTCCGGCTAGGTGATTTCTGGAGCGTGAGTCAGGAGCGGTGGAATCGCCCTGCGTTCGGGGGCCTTGATCACGCTCCGGTGGTCGAGCCGGGACGGACGATCATCAGAACGACGACGACTGCCCACAGAAGGTTGAAGATGCCGGTGAGCATGGTCAGCCGGGTCGCCACAGGACGCGGATCACCGCCGGCCGCCGCGCCGCCCTCGGCCAAGGCGAGCAGTTGCTGCTGGCCGGGCAGGATCGCCATGGCCAGGATGGCTGCGGCGATCACGGTCAACGCGAGCGACGCGATCAGCCAGGCGTCGGTGAGGACCCCGAGCAGGGCGCCGGTGGCGAACCCGAAGGCCGGCACGGCGAGACCCGCGACGGCGTAGCCGCGGCAGATCCGGTGCAGGAGTCCGGCGATCGCGGCGGCCCGCCCGTCCGGGTCCGCACCCCCGGATGCCTGCAGTGCGTAGCGGGGAAACACGGACGCTGCCACCGTGATCGATCCGACCGCCACGATCGCCGCGAGGACATGCAGGGACAGCATCACCTTGGTCACCGCGGGTTCCTCCGAGCAGAAGCGTGAATATGTTGGCTGCCAATACATACACTGCCTACGCCAGCTTTGGGTAGGCTGCCTACACATGAGGGCAGACGCGGTGCGAGGGCACCTGGACGGACTGTTGCTGGCCGTGCTCGAACCGGGTCCGCTGCACGGTTACGCGATCATCGCCGCGGTCCAGCACCGCAGTGACGGCGTACTGGAACTGCGAACGGGCACGATCTATCCGGCCTTGAACCGGCTGGAGCGCCTGGGTCTGCTCAGCAGCAGCTGGCAGTCCACCGGTGAACGGCGACGGCGATGCTACGAGCTCACCGACGCCGGACGGCGCTCGCTGGCCGGCGAGCGGACCGCGTGGAGCGAGTTCACCACGGCGATCGGATCGGTGCTGAACCCCACGCCGCCGCCCGGCGTGGCCACATGAACGCGGCCGGCCGGCAGGCCGATCCCGTCGAGGACTACGTCACGGCCCTGACCGCCGCGCTGCACGGCCCGGCCCGGGTCAAGGCCAGGATGATCGAGGAGATCCGCGGCGGCCTCGCGGACACGGTGACGGCGCACACCCGCGCGGGAACGGCCGACCCACGCGCCGCCCACCGAGCAATCAAAGAGTTCGGAACCGTCGACGAGATCGCCCCGGGCTGCCAGCGCGAACTGACCATCGCCCAGGCCCGGCACACCGCCCGGGCTGTCGCCCTCACAACTCCCTTCCTGGTCGCCTGCTGGTATCTGGCCTGGACCACCGGCCAGGATCAGCCCTGGGCACTGCCACGCGTGGCTCAGCTGCTGGCCGTTCACCTGGCGGGCGTCGCCGGTGTCGCGGCACTGCTCGCCGCGGCGGCACTGGCCGTCACCGGCAGCCTCGCCCGCCGGCTGCCCGTACCGCGCCGGCTGCCCCTCACGGTCGCCTGGGCCGGCACCACGGCCAGCGTCGCCATGGCGGTCGCCACGCTCGCGCTCGCCACCGCCTGCGTCCTGGCCGCGAACTGGCCGCTGCTCGCGCCGGCCGGCGCGCTCGCGGCCGTGTCGCACGCCGTGGTGGCGGCCTCGGCCCGCGCCTGCCGCCGATGCGCGCGCCTGCGGACCGCGTGACCCCACGCCCTCCGGGGCCGCGATCGTCGGTGACGGCTACGCGGGCAAGGTGATGACGTCAGGTTTTCCGGCCGGGTGGAGCGTGGCGGTCTGTGCGGCGTCGTGGTCGTGGAGAACGCGCGAGACGACCCCGACGCCGCGGGTGAGGTCGTCGCGGATCAGTACGTCGATGCTGGTCGACGTGCAGACAAAGGTGCCGTTCTCCGGCCGCATCGAGCTACCGCCGACCTCCGCGTGCCCGAGATCGGATTCCCGCAGGGCCGCGTCGAGCGCCTCGGCGATCTGATGCCCGAAACGCGGTGCGCGGCCGAGCACCGGGACGTGGAGCGAGAGGCGCCAGGTCTCGGAACCCGCGAGTGGGCTCGGACCGAACCAGCGCGACACCAGCTCCCCTTGCGGCAACCCGCTCATCGTTTCCACGACCCAGCAAGCCTCTGCCCGGTGAACGGGCCGCTCCAGCGCGCGCATCACAACAGGGTGGGTGTATCCGGCGGCTGCCAGGGCGTCGGCCAGGGCGGGCAGGTGTCCGTGGCCGTCCGGGGCGGTGCACCGGTCCAGGGCCTGCCGTACTCCGGGACGTGCCAGAGCGGGGTCCCGGGCGAGGGCGGACACGGATTCCCGCGCACGGGTGAGCAGCGCGGACCATGCCGCGAAGGGGAACTCCTCCGAGTCCGGGGTGCGCAGACTGTAGAGCGGCAGCCCGTCCGTGCCGGGCTGGTCGACGGCGTCGTGGCCGTCGGGACGGGCGGACCAATCGAGGCCGGTACCGGCGAGATTCCGGAGATCGAGCCAGGCGCGGGTCTCCGGCCGCGGCCGCGCCTCCCGCGAGCTGGGCCTCATGAGCGCGAACGCGCCGTCCACCAGCGGTGTGACGCGGTCCAGGTCGTCGTTGTCGGCCAGGAACGCGAACCGGCACAGCAGCGCCGCCATCGGCCCGGGATGACGCAGCTCGGGGTCGCCGAGGGCCACCGCACGGCACAGGAGATCCAGTTCCCGCCACGGCATCACGTGCGGATGGAAGTGGGCCTGGTCGTCCCAGCCGACGGTCGTCGGGTCCGGGAGACCGGGCGCCTCCAGGGCGAGTTCCACGTACTCCAGCCCGGGCGTGAAATCCAGAACGAGTGCGAAGGCTTCGCCGAGGCGGAACCTGGTGACAAAGGTCTCCTGCTCGTCGGCATCCTCCTCGAAGACGTCGGGCGCGTCGTCGTCGAAGAGGTACACCGGCCAGAAGTCCGGCTCGGCCATACGGGCCTTGAAAGCGTCGTCGAGCGGCATGCGGTCAGGCTAGAACCTGCGAGCCGCACCGCGCACGCGATGTCGTCGGCGAGCGGGACCGCCGGGTCCTGTCCCGCGGGCCCTCCCGTGCCCGGGGCCTTCGGCCGGCGCTCGGTCCCGGGTCGCCGCTGTAGCGCCGCATGCGGCGTGGACGCCGTTTCCGCCGGTGAGACCTGGCTCACGATGGCGCGTCTCGATCAGCCGGCCAGTTGCTTGACGCGTCAAGTAATGTTCTCATGGGATCCGGGATCGAACCCGGGAGCAGCGTTCTCGCAGGTGATCATCGAGACGCCCCGGCCGACGGGCGGGGGCCGCGCGACCGGCCCCTCGCACCGGGCTTGCCTTCACTTCTTCTTTGACGACTAGGAACCATCGTGTACACAGCCGCCGTCATCCTCAGCGTTCTGCTCGCCCTCGTCTTCCTCGCCGCCGGCGCGCCCAAGGTGCAGCTGAAGGGCCCCGTGCCGGAGGGCCTGATCGACAAGGGGCTCGGCTCCGGACTGGTCCGCTTCGTGGGCATCGCAGAGGTGGCCGCGGCCGTCGGGCTGGGCGTCGGCATCTGGTGGCAGCCACTGGGCATCGCGGCTGCCGCGGGCACGGTGGTGGTGCTCGTCGGTGCGATCAGCTTCCACGTGAAGAAGGGCGAGTACGGCGACAGCGCGACCCGCAACGCCGCGGTGACCCCCATCGTCCTGCTGCCCGTGGCCGTGGCCACGGCCCTGACGCTGGCCGCGTCGCTCTAGGAGCTGCCGACCCGGCATCTCGGATACGGCGCCCGCGGCTCCTCGGCTCCGCACACCGGGGTGAGGGACCCGCCGTCAGTCCTTGCGGGCCACGACCAGACGGGCGTACGGGGCACCGTCCGGGCGGCGGCCGAAGCCGGGCAGCACCGTGGTCCGCACCGTGAAGCCAGCCGCGGTCAGCTCGGCGCGCACGGCACGCAGCGGGAAGGTCCGGTAGTACATGACGAACGGCGGCCGCCAGACCGCGTTCCGTATCCGCATCGCCGCGTCGAACCCGGCGGGCACCCAGTAGCTCCGGGAGGAGATACGGGGCGGCGCGAACACCGGGAAGGCGAAGAGTCCGCCGGACCGCAGAGCGCGGTGCACCCCGGTGAACAGGGCCGGGCGGTCGGTGGCCAGGAAGTGGCCGAAAGCGCCGAAGCTGACGGCCAGGTCGAACTCGGCGGCGAAGGGCGGTCTCCGCGCGTCCACGCGTATCCATTCCGCGTCCGGGTGGGCACGGCGCGCCTCGGCGAGCATGCCGGCGCTGAAGTCCACTCCCGTGACCCGGCCCCGGCACAGCGGTCGCAGGACGCGCAGCCCCGCTCCCGTGCCGCAGCACACGTCGAGCCCGTCATCGAAGGGACCGAACGGGCGCAGGGCGGCAGAGGTCGCATCGAGGATCCGGTCCGAAGTGCGGTACGGCGTGTGGTCGAATTTCGGGGCGAGCAGGTCGTAGCCGCGCTCGACGGAGGAGAAGGCCTGTACGGCCAGCTCGCGCAGCGAGGGCCCTTCGGGTGAGAACACCCCTCCAGGGTAGGGCCGTTGGTCCGGGACTACAGGCGGCTGCGGCAGAACGCACGGCAGCACGGCCCCCGGCCGCACCACCGCGCAGCGGGCCCCGGGAGGCAACCCCGGGGCCCGCTGCGTACCGCGGCCTCTCAGCCGGTCAGGCGGGCGTGAGTCCCGGGTTGCCGGCCTCGGTGACGAAGGAGCCGGCGGTGGTGATCGGTGCGCCCGGCGTGGTCACCGCGGACACCGTCTTGAAGTCGGCGCGCGCCTCGTCCTTGCCGAGGGTCACCACGGCGTAGCCGCGGCGGCCGTTGTAGAACTTCAGGTGCGGGTTGGCCTGCATGTAGGTGGCCCAGTTGGACGGCTTGTCGGAACCGTCCTTGCCGCTGGAGATCGAGCTGGTGACGATCTCCGTGCCGAGGGTCTTCGACGCCGGGTCGTCGAAGTCCTTCTTGATGTCGAAGCCGTAGTGGACGTGGACGTCGCCGGTGAGGACGACGAGGTTGTCCTGGCCCGCGGACTCCCAGCCGTCCAGGAGGCGCTGCCGGGAGGCCGGGTAGCCGTCCCAGGAGTCCATGGAGACCTTGAAGTCGGGCGTCGAGCGGTCCTTGCGCTGCGCGAAGGTGACCTGCTGGGGAACGACGTTCCAGGTCGCCTTCGAGGAACGCCAGCCGTCGATCAGCCAGCGCTCCTGGGTGGCGCCCGTCATCGTGCGGGCCGGGTCCTGGGACTCCGGGCCCGGGACCTGCCAGCCGTCGCCGTACGCCTGGTCGGACCGGTACTGGCGGGTGTCGAGGATGTCGAACTGGGCGAGCCGCCCGAACTGCAGGCGCCGGTAGAGCTGGGCCTCGGGGCCCTGCGGGAGCTGCCGGCGGCGCAGCGGCTGGTTCTCCCAGTACGCGCGGTAGGCCGAGGCCCGCCGGAGCAGGAACTCCTCCGGGGGGACGTCGTTCTCGGGGGTGTCGTCCGCGTAGTTGTTCTCGGTCTCGTGGTCGTCCCAGGTGACCACGAAGGGGTGGGCCGCGTGGGCCGCCATCAGGTCGGGGTCGGACTTGTAGAGGGCGTACCGGAGCCGGTAGTCCTCCAGCGTGAGCGTCTCGCGGTTGAAGTGCGAGGGCAGCACGCGGTCGGTGTAGGCGCGGGCGCCGCCGGTCGCGGTCACGGCGTACTCGTAGAGGTAGTCGCCGAGGTGGAAGACCGCGTCGAGGTCCTCGTCGGCCAGGTGACGGTAGGCGGTGAAGTAGCCGTCGTGGTACGCCTGGCAGGACACCGCCGCGAGGCGCAGCTCGGTCAGGCGGGCGCCCTTGGACGGGGCGGTGCGGGTGCGGCCGACGGGGCTGACCCACTGGCCCACGCGGAAGCGGTAGTACAGGACGCGGTCGGAGTCCAGGCCGCCCACCTCGACGTGCACGGCGTGGTTGTACTCCGGGTGCGCGTCGACGGTGCCGCGCTTGGTGATGCGGGTGAAGCGCTCGTCGTGGGCGAGTTCCCAGCGCACCTTGAAACGCTTCTGGGGCAGGCCGCTGCCGCTCTCGTACGGACGGGGCGCGAGCCGGGTCCACAGCAGCACCGAGTCGGGCAGCGGGTCGCCCGAGGCCACGCCCAGCGTGAAGGGGTTCTCGGTGATCTGCACGGCGCTCGCCTCGGCCGCGGCGGCGGTGCCTCCCAGCGGGATGTTCACGGCGAAGGCCAGCGTCGCGGCCGCGCCGGTGACGGTCAGAAAACGGCGCCTGTCCATGTGGCGTACGGCGTCACGAAGTTCGGCGGAGTGCCCGGACGAAGAAGGTGATGCGGAAGGCTGCATGTGTGTACGCGATCCCTGACGTGCGGAGTACGGCCCTACGGCCCGGTCGGTGCTGCCAGGGCATTGCAGTGGCGCGGGGCGGCGTGCAGCCACCGAGAGGTTGGCGCGTACATGTATGGACGGTGACCGTTGGCCCCGCCGCCGGCACGAAGCCCGCCCTTCACGGATCCCGCACGAACCCGCCATGCGCAGGAGGCAGTTCGTTCCACGGCCCGCAGCCCGTATGGGCTGCTCCGAGCGGCCTGGGGCGGTGTCGGCGGCGGTGCCGGCGGCGGTGTCGGTGGCGGGACCTAGGGTGCCCCGCGTGAACATTGACGATCTTGTGTGGCAGAAGGACTGGCACGGCGGTGTCCCACCGCGGCTCGTGGAGGAGATACTCGAACGCGGCGGCCTGGAAGTGCTGGTGGAGGCGGCGCGAGAGCGCGGCGACTGGTTCTGCGCGGAGGGTGCCGTGCGCGGCCTGTGCGCGGACGGGGAGTTCGCGCGCGCCTGGGCGGTAGTCGAACCGTTCACGGCCACCGGATGGCAGCCCGCGATACGCGCCGGCGCCGACGTCCTGCTGCGCTGGGGCCGCGTTGAACAGGCACTGGAGCTGGCGCACCCCCCGGGCCCGGGCGCGGAGCCCGGCGACGCGTGGCCCGACTACGCCGAGGTTCTGGTCGGTGCAGGGCGGGTGGACGAGGCGATCGACGCGCTCGTACCGTACCTGGGCGAGCGGGGGGTGCTGCAGGCCCTGGTGAGGATCACCGAGGGCCAGGACCGCGATGACCGGTTGCTGGAACTGCTCACCCCGGTCGCCGAGGAGTTCAGCCGCGATCCCCGGCAGTGCGGCATCGGCGACCTGTGGTACGCGCTGTCCGCTCGAACCACCGTCCTGGAGCGTTCCGGCCGGGCGGACGAGGCCATGTCGCTGCTCGGCGCGGACGTGGCCGCACGTCGGTACGGGCCGGAGAACACCGTCGACTTCCACGCCGAACTGCTCGCCCGGCATGGGCGGATCGAGCCGCTGCGCGAACTGGCCACCCGCACCCGGAATCCCAAGGCCGTCCGCGCATACGTCACGACCCTGGAGGACCTCGGCAGGGCCGCGGAAGCCGAGACCTACCTGCGTGGCTTCCACGACCCCGCCGCAGGCCCGGACAACTTCATGGTGGCACTGCAGGAATTCCTGATCCGACAGGACCGCCTCGACGAAGCCGTCCAGGTGGTGGGACACACCTTCGACGACCTCTACGAGAGCCTCCTCCAGTCGACCATGATCCTCATGGCCGAACAGGGACACCCCGACAAGGCCGTCCAACTCACCGAGGGACGCAGTCCCGAGTTCCTCGAGGAGAACGAGAGGTACTGGCTCCGGTCCAACCGGTGGTGGCTGATGGGCGAGGCAGGGCGCAGCCGGGAAGCCATCGCCGAGATCGAGGCGCTTCCGCCGGACGAGGTGGACGACCTGGAGGTCACGATCGCCTGGCTGCTCGCGCGGGACGACCGTACGGAAGAGGCCGTCGCCCTCCTCCGTCGGTGCCCCGGCAGCCAGGCGGCGACCGACCTGGCCCGCCTGCTCGTACGGCAGGGCCGCTGCGCGGAGGCCGTGGCCGTCATCCCCGATGTGAGCACGCAGCGCGCGGAGAACCGGCGCCTTCTCGGGAAGGGGAAGGAGGCCGAGTAGGGCCGACGGAACGACAGGGCACAGGCGGCGGCCGGCCCCCGAGGGGGACCGGCCGTCGTCGTGCCGGGGGCGGCGTCCGGGGGTGCGCCGACGGCCCGTTGCCGGGGCCGTCGGCGCCGTTCCGGCGCTTGCCCCGTTACTTGCGCTTCAGGGTGAAGTTGGCGGTGACCGTCGCTCCCTTCTTGAGCTTCACCGTCGTGACGGTCGGCTGGTAGCCGTCCTTGGCGACGATGACGGTGAGCGGGTTGTTGCGGACGTCGAGCCACAGTCCGTACGTGCCGTCGGCGGACGTGGTGAGCGTGTAGCTCGCGGCCCAGCTGTCGATCTGTACGGTCGCCCCGGCCAGCGGCGCGGTGCCGCCGGTGGCCTTGTTGCCCAGGACGAGGCCGCTGATCTTGCCCCAGGTCTTGGGCGGGTCGACGTGCAGGCTGACCGGGATGCGCGGCACGGCGTACGGCGTGTCGGTGCCCACGCTCAGGCCTGCGGTCAGGTCACCGGGCTGGGTCACCGAGGCGGCCGAGGCGTCCAGCGAGACCGCGACGGTCGCACTGGCCCCGGGCTGCAGGGTGAGCTCCTGGACGCTCTCGCTCATCCAGTCGACATCGCTCGCCCCGCCCTGGTCGTAGCCGGGCAGCACCTCGACCTTGCTGATCGGCCTGCCGGGGGCGTTGCCGCCGCCGACCTTGTAGAAGCCGGGCGCGCCGCCGCCGCGGTAGGTCGCGACGTTGGCGTTGGGGAGGGTGCCCCAGGTGCCGGACTTCGGGTCGAAGGCCTGGCCGCGGTTGGTGAGGGCGTTGTTGCCGACGCCGCCGACCATCAGCAGACGGCCGTTGGCCGCGGCGTAGGAGGTACCCCACTGCGGGGCGGGGACGTCCGCGAGCTGGGACCAGCTGTCGGCACCCGGGTCGTAGACGTAGGAGTGGACGACGTCGTTCTCGCTGGCGCCGAGACCGCCGGCGCAGTAGATCTGGTCGTCGATGGCGCCGCACGCCTCCCACGAGATGGGCTCGGGGTAGGCGGCGATCTGGGACCAGCTGTCGGTGCCCGCGTCGTAGACGCTGGCGTCGGTCGTGCCGCAGAAGTCTCCGCCGCAGCCGCCGATCATGTACAGCTTGCCGTCCAGGACGGCCGTGCCGGAGCCCGCGTAGGGCTTGGGCGCGGACGCACCCGTGGTCCAGCTGTCCGACGCCGGGTCGTAGATCTCCAGCTTCGCGTCCGGGGAGCCCGACGGCCCCCAGCCACCGACCGCGTAGAGCTTGCCGTCGATGAACCCGTGTGCGGGGTCCTCACGGGTGTCGGACGCGCTCGCCAGCTTCGTCCAGCTGCCGGCGACCGGGTCGAGGACGTACAGGTCCTTGACGTCGGCCGATCCGTTGTAGCCGAAGGCCGAGTAGACCTTGCCGTCCAGCGTGTCGACGGCGTTGTCCATGAGGGCGCCCGGCAGGTCCGGGGCCGTCTGCCACGTGTCGTCGGCCGGGGCCGCCGCGGTCGGGCCGGCCTTGGCGGCGGTGTGGGCCTTGCTGGACAGCGGGTTGAACTCACCCTTGACGGTCTGCAGGGCCGCGCCCTTGGCCTGTTGGGTGAAGCCACCGGACTGTTCGCCGAGTTTGACGGTGGCGGCGGCGCCGCCGGTGTTCTTGACGGTCAGGTTCTGCGTCTTGGAGCCGCCCCAGGCGACGGAGTCGGAGACCGAGGCCGGAGTGATCGTGATCTTGCCGGCCTTGAGCTTGAAGTTGGCCTGGACGGCGCTGTCGGCGCCGACCTTGGCGTTCTTGGTCAGCGAGGTGTACTTCGCCTTGGCCGCGGTGAAGGGGTGGCTGCCGAAGGCGGTAGAGACGAACGAGTAGTAGCCGTCGGGCAGGTTCGGGTCGTCGGGGGTGGCCGCCGTGGTGGTCTTCTCGGCCGGCTTGTCCTGGCTGGTGACGGTGGCGCCGACGATGCCCGTACCGGTGTTGGCGTCGGTCACGGTGCCCACGACCAGGCCGGCGGGGATGGCGGTCAGCTGCCGGTCACCGACGAAGACGTCGTCGACGGCCCACCACCAGCCGAAGCTGCCGGAGAAGTGGAAGCGCAGCTGCACCTCGGGCTTGCCGGCGAAGTCGGACAGCGAGGCCTCGATGCGGTCGCCGGTGATGTCCGATCCCGGGGACCAGATCCTGGTCCAGTTCTTGCCGCCGTCCGAGGTGGCCTCCACGACCGCGGACTGGCCGCCGTACTGCTTGTACTCGGTGTTGAAGGCCACCTCGGGGTCGTTCTTCCCGGTGAAGTCGTAGACCGGGCTGAGCAGTGAGGTGTCCTGGGTGGCGCCACCGCCGAAGTGGTCGCTGTCGATGACGGCGAACGCGCCGTCACCGCCGGTGTGGTTGCCGCGGTCGCCCGGGTCGTCGAACTCCCAGCCGCCCGTGGTGCCCTCGGCGTTGTCCACCTTCCAGCCGGAGGGCGGGGCGTCGGTGGCGTCGAACGGTTCGTTGGTGCCGGTCACGTCGACGCGGTAGCCGGGCGGGTTCCCCGTCCAGGAGTCCGCCGGGACCGCGATGCCCACGGTCTGCGCGGAGTCGCCGACGGTGACCTTCTTCTCGACGGCCTTGTAGCCGGGGGTCGCCGAGGCGACGTGCAGGGTGTAGGAGTGCCCCTCGGGCAGGTCCAGGCTGTACGCGCCGGTCGCGGGATCGGTCCACACCACGCCGGGGACGCCGTCCGCGGTGATCTTGGCGTAGAGCGGCCAGCCGTGGCCGGAGCCGTCGGTGACCTTGCCGGCGATCGTCTGGCTGGGTACCGCGGTGAGGGTGAAGTTCTTGGTGACCGTGGCGTCGTCGTCCACCACGACCCCGTCGGCCGAGCCGCCCGCGTAGCCGAACGCCTCGACGGAGACGTCGTAGGTTCCGGTGGGCACGGTCAGCGAGTACGCGCCGGAGGCGTCGGTGTGGGCGATGCCGGTGCCCGCCGTGACCGTGGCACCGCTGACCGCCTTGCCGGTGGCGCTGTCGGTCACGGTTCCGGAGATCACGCCGTGCGCCCCGGTGCGGAACGCGGTCAGGCCGGCGGGCGTGCCCAGGCCGGTCGGGCCGTCGAAGCCCTCGGCGCCGTTGCACAGGTACGACGGGGAGCAACTGCCGTTGCTGCCGGTGGTGATGTCGTTGATCCCGGTGCCGGCCTCGTACGGGTACGCGTTCGGGTACGAGCCGGCGACGGGGGTACCGGCGGCCGCGTACACCGAGGCGATGATGGGCGCCGAGACGCTGGTGCCGCCGTAGACCGCCCACCCGTTGTGGCCGTAGGTCTGGTAGACCGCCACGTCCTCGGCGATCGCGGAGACATCGGCCAGTGCCCGGTTGTCACACCCGGTGTCGTGCTGGAAGGCGGGCTTGGGCTCGTACAGCGAGCAGCCGGAACCGGCGAGGCTCCAGGCGGACTCGGTCCATCCGCGGGCGGTGGACGAATCGCGGGTCAGCGTGGTGCCGCCGACCGCGGTCACGTACTGCGAGGCGGCCGGGTAGCTCACGCCGTAGCCGTAGTCGCCGGTGGACGCGGTGATCGCGACGCCGGGGTGGTTGTAGTGGGCGTCCAGGTCCGTGGTCTCGGACGGGTCCTCGCCGTTCCCGCCGCGGTAGTCGGTGCCGTAGGAGTTCGACACGTACTTCGCGCCCATCGCGACCGCCTGGTCGACGGCGGCGGACAGGCTCTCGAAGCTGTTGTCGTCGGCCTCGACCAGCAGGATGTGCGCGTTGGGCGCGGTCGCCGAGACCATGTCGAGGTCGAGCGAGATCTCGCCGGCCCAACCGGGGTCTGGCACGGGGTAGTCGGTGCCGCCGCGCTGGTCGACCTTGCGGAAGCACCCGTTGTCCGTGGTGCAGGCCGGCAGTCCGAACTGGGCCCGGTAGACGGCGAGGTCCGCTTCGGCGGTCGGGTCGTCGAAGGCGTCCACGATGGCGACGGTCTGTCCGGCGCCGCCGTCGGCCGGGAGGTCGTAGGCGCTCTGCAGATCGGCCGCACCGTAGCCGGCCGGTGTGTCCACCGCCGGCATCAGTCCCTTGACGGGCTTGATGTCGGTGCGGCGCAGGGCGAAGCAGCTGAAGTGGCCGGGCTTGGCCGTGTCACAGGTGGGTTCGAAGGAGCGGCGGACGCCGGTGGCCGCGGCGGATGACTTCGCGCCCGTGGCGCCCGAGGCGGCCAATACCGGCGCCTGTATTCCGAGCACCGCCATGGCGGCGGCGCCGAGGACCGCCAGGCCTCTGGTCACCGTCCGGCGGAGGTTGTGGGGGGATTTCGCTGGTCTGCGCAACGTGACTCCCATGCGTGCTTGCAGGGATCGAGCCGTTGTACGGCTCCTGGCGACGGCGGACGTCGGAGCGTTCGCCGGAGCCCATTAGCGAGATCCGCTCTGTCCATGTCAATAAGGAGCCTGAGGCGACTGATGTGACCCAACGTCACGATGCGAGTGCACAACGTGCGCGCAGCGTTGCGGTTTTTTGATGTTTTTGGGTGAAAGGCATGTTCCTTTGTGTTCGCTGAGTGAAGGCCGCGCTTCGCCCGTTCAAAACTGTTCACTGGGCGTATCGGGGGCGTGTATACGACACACGACGCAAAGCCGCCAGCACCCACAGGGCGCCGAATCAGGCACCCGGACGGACATCCGCGCTGGTCGGCTCGGCTATGGGGGCCAACTCGGCGGCGCCCGGGGCCACGGGGCCGCGAAGTCCCTTTGCCAAGCCTTTCCCTGCCGCTCCTCCCCCGTCTCCCGCAGGTCCAAGGCTCCGGCGGCGCCCCGCCAACCGGGCCAGGCTTTCATGATCGTCCGGCATGGCGCCGGGCCCGCGAGGTCCGGGGACTGGATGCTGACAGCCGGACAGGCAGGAGACGATGTGGACGATCACAGCACTCGTGGAGCCCGGAAAGCGGTATCCGCCGGCGGGGGTCCTGACGCCTCCGGGCAGTCGGGGGTCATCGGCCTCGCGCTCGCCGCCGTGTTGACGGCGTTCCTGGCGCAGGGATCCTGGCAATGGTTCGCCGTGTACATCGGATTGACGCTGCTCGCGGTGATCTTCACCTTCTACCGGCTGCCGACGTGGACGCCCGGGCTGCGATCGGCCTACGTGCGGAATCTGGTGGCGTACTCGCTGGTCGTCGGTCTGTGCGTGGCGATCACCTTGGCCCCCATGATGCAGCGCTGGGCGTGGCTGTTCCCGATGCCGGGCACCCGCAGCCGATGCGCCGCGCTGGGCACCTACGAGAGCATCCGGACAGAGGCGGCGCTGGCGAACCTGGCCGATCGCGCGGGTGCCGCCCTCCCCCAAGCGCAGGCGGTCCAGAGTCATGACGCCGTCGCCGGCTGCTTGTCCGCCACCACCACCCTGTGGCTGCCCGTCTACGCGGCCGGAGCGGCGCTGCTGGTGGGACTGGGCGCGTGGTTCATCGACCGCGTCCGGGTGAGGGGCGAGACCGCCGCGCCCCGGCCGAACCGCCCTCAGCAGGGCTGAACGGCTCCGCCGACAGCGGACACCGCCGGCCCCCCGCACCCGTCAGCGGGCGCAGGCCGTGCACCCGCCTGACATCGGGAGACCTCCGCCGGCCCGGGTGCGTGACGTCACGCAGCGCCCGGACCCCGCACCGGCGTCCAGGTGCCGGACGCCGCCGCGAAGGCTCCGCCGGGGGCGCCTACTCCCCCGCAGGGATCAGCTGGCCTCCAGTTCAATGATCTTGAACTGGAATCCCGTCGGGCTGACGGCCGTGCGCCGCCATCCGGATGCGGCGAAGAGCGCGTCGAATTCGGGGAGATCACGCTCCTGCCCGGGCAGCATTGCCAGCATGTGCATGTCCGCGAGGGGCTCGAAGCCGGGCGCTCCGATCTCCCCGATCACGTTCTCCACGACGACGACCCGAGCGCCCGGCCGTGCGGCGGCGCGGCAGTTCTCGAGGATCCTGACGCAATCGGCGTCGTTCCAGTCGTGCAGGACCATTTTGAGGAGGTACAGGTCGGCCGGCGGGACGGACTCGAAGAAGTCCCCGGTGACCGCGGTGAACCGGTCGGTCAGCCCCTGCTTCTCGGCCGAGGCCCGCGCCGCGGCGGCGGCGTGGGGCAGGTCCAGGCTCTGGCCGTGAAGGTTCGGGTTCGCCATCAGGAGTCCCTGCACCAGCGCCCCCGTGCCGCCGCCGACGTCGACCGCGACCGTGGTGCGGGTGGTGTCGAGCGCCCGGGCGAGGTCGCGATTGAGCTGTTCCGACATGCCGGACATGGCGACCGAGAAGAGTTCCGCCTCGGCGGGGTTGTCGCCGAGGTAGCTGAAGAAGTCCGTGCCCAGCGCGCTTTCGATCTGGGTGCCGCCCTTTCGGACGGCCTCCGGGAACCGCTCCCAGGCACGCCAGTGCGAGGGGCCCGCCCACGTCAGGGCGACCTCCCGCAGGGTGTTCGGCGCCCCGGTACGGAGCAGCCTGCTGAGCGGGGTGTCGGAGAACCGGCGTTCACCCTGGTGCTCCACCAGGCCGAGCGAAGCGCAGGCGCGCAGGAGCCGATAGGTGGTGGCGGGATCGCTGGACTCCCGTTCGGCAATCTCCTCCGCGCCGAGGGGCCCATCGGCCAGGTGGTCGGGGATGGAGAGGTCGACTGCGGCCCGGACGATCTGAGTCACCCAGTAGCCGCTGAGCATCTGCATCAGAACGCCGGCGCTTGCGGCTTCGGAGGATGAGTTCTGGCGGTTCTCGGTCATCGGCAAGCACACCAATCGGAACTTGTTTAATGGTCAACCAACTGTAGCCCGGGCCGGGACCCCGAACGCGTGCCCCTTACATCAAAAGCGCACAATCGTGGACTATTCAGCAGAGCGTCGGCGAAACGTCCACGGCGGTTCACCATCCGGGTCCGACGCGAGCCGAGGACCCCATGCGTCGCGACGGGAACGTGCGGGTGCGAGCACGAGGCCACCGAGCGGGAGGCGCCGCGGAACGCCGCCCGGGTAAGGCGGCGAGCCATCAGGTCCTTGCAGAGCTCGACGAGTTCTCCGTAGGGGGTGCTCAGGCCCTCTCCGATGGCGTGCATGAAGGCGATGACCACGGCGCAGGCGTAGCGGGCGTTGAGCGCCGGGAGGGGGCGCAGGAGGAGGGTCTGCAGGAGGGCGGCGGCGCGCCAGCCTGCGTCCGGGTCGACGCCGAGGCGGGGCGGGTCGACGCGGTGGCGGGCCAGCGCCACCACGAGGGCGGAGAAGTAGCTGATGACGTGCTGGTCGGGCAGAGCCTGCTCGCTCGTACTGACGGAGGAGCCAGGGAACGTCGACGTGGAGGACGGGGCGGCATGGGTCAGGCGGCCCGCCCGGTAGAGGTGCGTGCGGGGCCGTCGTCGATGCCGGCCGCTTCGATGGCGGCGGCGAGGGCGGGCTCGGCGAACGTCTGCTGGAAGGCGGCCGCGGCCGCGCGCAGGGCCTTCATGGGTGTACCGAGGTACCCGGCGGTTCGGCGGGCGGTTGTGCGGTGCTCGCCCGTGGTGATCGGTGCCGCCGGGCCGGCCCGGGCGCTTCCCCGATCGCCGCACTCATCCCCAACTGCCCCCCGAGCGCGGCGACTTCGAGCACCTTCCGTGCAGGTGGGGGCGCCCCTCGCCGACGCATTGTCCGACCTCCGCACTACACTCACCGCGCGTGGCTCCTCCTGCCCAGCGTGCTGCCTCTGCACGTACCGGTAAGGGGAGCCGGACACCTCGGGATCCCGTCCGGGGCGGCGAAGTCAACGCGCCCACCGCTTGGCCATGTGACGTCCGGTCACCACCCGGCCGTGCGGTGCGCTGTGGCGTCGTCGCGCCCAGGGGGTCGCCGAACTGTCCACGGCTACATGGAGAAGGGAAAGAGCGTGAACACCGAGAAGGTTGCAGCCCGACGTCTCACGGCTGAGGAGGTTTCGGAGCTGGGCCTCCAGGACGAGATCTTCGTCGCGGCAGAGATGGACGAGCTTCGGCTCGCCTGCTACGCACCGGCGACTCTCACCAAGTCGGGCAAGAATTTCGAGGGCGGATCCTTCACCGCGAGGACGATCTTCGGCGACGAGATACACGTCCTCCCGGACAACGCCGAGGAATCCGGGATATGGGTCGCGGACAAGGCGGGGGAGGAGATCGAGGTCCTCCAGACCGCCGGCGTCCTCCTCAACCTCGCCCTCTTCGTGCCCAACGGGAACCGGGAGTCCCTGGAGGCGCTCTACGCCGCCGCCAGGGAGGCGTTCGGCGCGGGAATCGTTCAACGCTGGGACGAGGAAGTCGTCGCGGTGCCGGACGTCAAGGTCGACCTGTTCGAAGAGCCGGCCCGCGGTCGGAAGGGCACGGGCGGCCAGAACCGCGACCGCCGCGCCCTGGACATCTACCCCACCCGCGTGCGCTTCATGGAGGCCAGCGCCGGCTGGAAGTTCGTCCTCGAAGTGCACCAGGAGCACGTCGACGACACGCCGACGATCTGAGCCGACGCCCCCCAAGGCGTCCTCTCGGCACGACGCCCCCTCCGGAACGGAGGGGGCGTCGTGGTGTCCGGCGCGCCAGGCGCCACCGGGGCTGCCGAAACCACGTGGCGTCAGGCGATACCGCCGTTCAGTGTGAGGTCGATGCCGTTGGCCATCGGGTTCTCGAGCAGGAACAGGCAGCCGTCGACGATGTCCGCCATGGTGGCGAGCCGCCCGGTGAGCGTCATCTTCCGCGCGCCGTCCTGCAGTTGCTCGTTGTCCACGACGAAGGGACTGTCCACGATGGCCCACGGGTGAAGGGAGTTCACCCGCACCGGCGCCAGTTCGACACTCAGCGTGCGCACCAGGCCCTGCACCGCGGCATTGACCGCCGTCAGCGTCGTCGAACCCGGATACGGGAAGTCCTTGGCCATGCCGCCGAACAGCAGCACCGAGGCGTCCGCGGACATCCGGGGATACAGCGTGGTGACCACGGCCGTGTAGCCGACGATCTTCGTCGTGGCCAGGGTCGTGGCCGTGGCCACGTCATAGGCGCGGGCGGTGTTCATGTCGCGGACCATGCCGACCAGCGCCACACGGTCGACGTGCCGCACCGACGCGAGGGCGGCTTCGATCTCGGCCGGACGGCTCAGGTCGAGTGCCAGGCCCGTGACCGTACCGCCGGTCTCCTTCGCGAGTTCCTCCGCCACCGTCGTGGCGCGTTCCCGGGTGCGCCCGGTGATCAGGACGTCCGCGCCGCGCCGCGCGTACTCCGCGGCCAGTGCCCGCCCTGTGCCCTGCGTGGCTCCGACGACAAGTACCGTGCTCATTTCTGCTCCCCATGCGGTCTGCGAGAGCCGCCTGCTCTCACACCAGCCAGACGCTCGTCGGCCCCCGCGGGTTCTGCGGCGGCAGTCATCTGTGTCAGGTGCGCACCGGGGCCGTTGTCGAGGGGTCGCCCGCGGGTACGGTGTGCTGCTCCGGTCCGCTCGTGGCGGACCCGACGGCGAGCAGCTTCAGGGCCTCCTCGGCAGCGGTGCCGGGCGGCGCGCTGTAGACGACCACGCTCAGGCCGCTGTCGTCCGGCAGCCTCATCGTCTCCTGGTCGAGTTCCAGGTCGCCGACGAGCGGATGGGTGAGACGCTTCGTGCTCTCGCGGAACACATGGACGTCGTGGGATCCCCACAGCACGCGAAAGGAGTCGCTGCGGGTGGACAGTTCACCGATCAGGTTCGTCAGTTCCCGGTCATGCGGGTGTCTGCCCGCCTCCACGCGCAGCGCGCCCACGGCGAAGCGGGCCATGCGCTCCCAGTCCACGTAGAACCGCCGGGCCTCGGGACTGAGGAAGGCGAACCGCGCGACGTTCGCCCGGCAGGTCGGATCGGCGTACATCTGCGCGTACAGGGCCCGCCCGAGCGGGTTCGCGTCCAGGGTGTCCAGGCGGTCGTTCATCACGAACGCCGGCATACCCGGCATTCCCTCGACGATCCGCGCCACGCTCGGGCGCACCGTGGGCCGGGGCTCGCGCCGCGATGCTCCGGGCGCGGGGCCCGCGGCGCGGGCGAGGTCGTAGAGGTACATGCGCTCGGTGTCGTCGAGGCGCAGTGCCCGGGCGAGCGCGTCCAGCACGCTGTCGGAGACGCCCTTGAGATTGCCGCGCTCCAGGCGCGTGTAGTACTCGACGCTCACCCCGGCGAGCGTGGCGACCTCCCCCCGGCGCAGTCCGGGCACCCGCCGCTGCCCGTACGTCGGCAGACCCGCCTGCTCCGGGGTCGTCCTGTTCCGTCGGGAGCGGAGGAAGGCGCTGACTACGTCCCGGTTGTCCATGGGAACAGGGTAGGCAGGCCGCGCCGGCCGTGGGGGTCCCTGCCGGTACCCCTCACGGCGAGGACTCCCCCGCCGCGGCCGTCTGCCGTTGCATGGTGTGTGCCCGGATCCGCCGGGAGTCGAGCCGACCGAAGGGACACCCAAGATGAGCAACGGTACCGACGCGGTGACGCAGAGCCCCGCGGACGTGGTGCGGGGGCTATACGCATCGTTGAGCGAGGGAGACGTGCCGGGTGTCCTGGCCAGGCTCGCCCCCGAGGTGATCGTCGACGAGCCGGAACAGCTCCCGTACGGCGGAGTGCACCAGGGCCGGGAGGTGTTCGTGCGGTCCGTCCTCGGCGCGATGATGGGCTACGCCGGCGTGGCCATCAGCGCCGCCGAGGTGTTCGAGGGCCCGGCCGGTACCGTCGTCGGAACACTCACCGGAACGCTCACGGCCCACACCACCGGTGAGGAGTTCCCCCTGACCATCGTCGAGATCCACCAGGTCGAGGACGGCACGGTCCGCAGGATCGACGTCCACACCAAGAACCCCCACGAACTCGCCGCGTTCTACGCGCGAGCCGAGGCGGGAGTCACCCGCTGACGGCGGCACCTCGGCGCCGGGCGGTCCCAGGGCACGTGGTCGGGGGGCGGTCAGGGGCGGGCCCACACCTGCAGTGTGGCCCCGGCGTCGGCGGTGGTGTACCAGGTGCCGTCGCCGAGCGCGGTCGGGAGGCCGGTGACCGGCAAGGGGTACGTGATGCGCCTCGGAGCGTGTGCCCCCGAGGTGTCGGTCAGCCAGTGCCGGCCCTCTCCCCATTCCTCGTCGCTTTCGACGGAGGAGGTGATGGCATCGGTCTCGTCGAGGAAGCCGCCGGCGTAGTCCCAGTAGGGCTCGGCCTCGTCGTTGTCGGGCTCCGTGCCCGGATGCCGCGCGATGGCCGACCCGGCGTCGATCTCCGCGAGGACGGAGCCGTCTTCGACGTCGAGTACCGCGAGGCGGTCCTGGTCGTGGGTGACCGTCATCAGTCGGCCGCCCGAGGGGCTGACGCCGATCAGCACCAGGTCCCGGCCGCCGAAGTCGTCCATCGTCAACTGCCGGCCGTCCCAGCGTCCCCAGCGCAGCGGCGAACCTTCCTGTCCCTCGCCAATGCTCAGACCCATCTGCCGAGGGTCGGGGTGAGGCACGTGCACGCTGCCGGCGGCAGCGGCCCGGGCGTCGGCGCGGGCGAGCACCGTGCCGTCTCGGGGGTCCAGCACCAGCCACTCGTCGCGGGAGTCATCGTCCGGCGCGCCCGGGGACAGCGGTCCCCGTACATGGGCCCAGATGAGCTCTCCGTCCGCGGAGAAGCCCGCTGAACCCTGTTCGGCGTAACGGTGGTTCCGCTCGCCGGCGTACTCGTCGAACGACCGGTGCATCTCCCGGCAGGCCCGGTGCCGGCAACCGTGGCGCACCTCCCATCGGACCGCTCCCCCGGGCTCCACGGCCCGCACGGCGTGCGTCCCGGCGAAAACGGCCAGGCTCCCGTCCGGTGCCGCCGTCGACCGTCCGAAACGGCGCGGCCACGGTGCGGGGAAGCGGGCCGTCTCGCCCCCGACCCGGAGGGGGTCGTCCTCCAGTGCGTGGACCACGATGTCGTCCTCGCAGCGCTGCAGCAGCATGCGTCGGCCGGGCGGGCCGAGCACCTCCAGCGCGTCGGCACGGCCTGCCGGAAAGGGGACGGCCAGCGCGGCGACAAGGCGGGCCTGCAAGGGCATCGGGTTCTCCTGGAAGGCGGTGAGGCTTCGCGAACACTACGTCACGCCGCCGCCAGGTGCCCCGGCCGGCCGGCCCTCGAGGTCAGGGGGTCTGGCCCGGCCAGGGGACGTCGGTGGCCACAGGGGCCGCGTAGTCGACGCCTGGCACGGAGAATCCGTACAGCCGCCGGACCTCGGCGTGGAACCAGTCGAGGTCGGCGAGGCCGCCGATCGTGTCGGTGGTGGCGGCTTCCCAGCGGTCGGCGACCGCTGCCTGGACGTCGTCGGCGAGTTCCCAGGTGTCCAGGCGGATCCGGTCTTCGTCGTCCGGCGCGAGCGGGGAACGGCCGGTGAGGTCGTCCCACAGGGCGGCGAGTTGACGGACGGGCGGGAGCATGTCCTGACCGAGGACGCCGCGCAGCAGGCCGGTGTAGAGGGCGATTCCGGGGATGGCGGTCGAGGACTGGGTGACGGCGGCGCCGTTGACGCAGGTCACCGCGCGCCCGCCGACGGTCTTGCCGAGCCGCTCGTCCAGGGTGCGGGCGGTGGCTTCCAGGTGGGCCTTGGCCACGCCGATCGTGCCCTGCCGGTAGATCGCCGCCGTCAGCGGCGACCCGATGTACGACAGTGCCGCGGTGCTGAAGCCCTCGGCGAGCACGCCCCGGTCGCTGAGGTGGTCGATCCAGCGTTCCCAGTCCGCGCCGCCCATCACGGCCACGGTCTGCTCGACGTCGTCCGGCTCGGCCGGTCCGGTCTCGACCTCGCGGACCTCGGGAACGCCCTGGTCGTCGAAGACGAGGGTCTTGGTGAGGTGCGCCCGCCCGATGGGCTTGAGGACGGAGGCGTACGTGGTGCCGGTGTCGGGGTCGGTACGGCGGGGGGCGGCGACCGAGTAGACCAGGTGGTCGAGCCTGCCGCCGAAGCGGCGCTCGACGAGGTCGGCGACCTGGTCCTTCATCGTGTCGGAGAACGCGTCGCCGTTGAGGAAGACCAGGTCCCGCCCGGCGGTGCGGGCGATGTCGGCGGTGGCGGCGGTGCGGTACCAGCCGGCGGTGGCGGTGCGTCGTTCCGTGGGGGCCTTCTCGAAGGACACCGCGATGCCTCGGATGCCGGCGCGCTTGAGTCCGGCGAGGGTGGCGGCGAGGCCGTATCCGGCGGAGGAGCCGATGACCAGCGCCACGGGTCCGGGGCCCTGCGGCGCGTCCGCGGGGTCGGGACAGGCCCGCCACATGTCGGCCACCGACCGCCGGCAGCCCTCCGGGTGGGAGTCGAGGAAGAGGAAGCCACGGTTGCGGGGGGTCAGAACGCGCTCGTTCAAGCTGGCAGTCCTTGGGTCGGCCGGGTGGCGGCGCGGCGGCCGGCTCGGTCACCGCGTGCTGCCAGTCTGCGGCAGCGCCCACTTGGGAACCGGCTTTGCCGGGGACAAAGATCGCTGGTCGGGCTTGGAGCGTTTCCACCACGTGCGGCCGCCCCGGTGGGGTGGGCCTCACCCACCGGGGCGGCAAGGGCCGCTTCTGCGGGAGGTGCGTGCGACAGGCCCGGCGGCGCTGCGGCGGTGCGTGCGCGGCCGGGCCCGTCCGGCCTGCCGTCACCCGCCGGTGCGGCCCCAGCGGGCGAGGCTGCCCGCGTCGGCCGGCAGCTTGCCGTCCTCCGTCCTGGCGGCGGCGATGCCGCGGGCGAGTTGGAAGGCGGCGACCGGGTCGCGCTTGTCCGTCCACGGTTCCGCGCCGCACCACGGGCCGATGAGCCGGAACTGCTCGAGGGCGGCGGCGTGGTCGCCGTTCTCCCCCAGGTAGTACGCGAGCAGGTGCCGAAGGCGCGGCAGTGCCTCGGCGTCCTCGGGCACGTGGCTCAGCGACCGGGCGACCTCCGCCAGGATGCCCTTGACCTTGGCCGTGGTCACGGGCGCCGAAGCGCCGTGGCGTTCGGTGAGTTCGGACAGGGCGTGCAGGTAGATGCCTGCCAGCGGGCTGCCCTCCGGAGCGTTGCGCACGGCGCGCTCGGCGAAGTCCATCATCTGCTTGTCGGTTCCGCACCACTTGGCGCACCAGTACTGCAGGGCCTGCCAGTGGCCCGAGTAGTGGTGAGGGGCGCGTTCGACCAGGCCCTCCCACAGCGTGTTGAACTGCATGCCGCGGTACTTGAGGGGACGTGCGGTGGTGATCATGACGACCCAGGGCCCCGGATCGCGCGGCGCGAGCTCGGCGGCGTGCTGCGCGGCCTCCATGGCAGCAGGCAGCATCTGCCGGAAACGCTGCATGCGCTCGGGCGAGACCTGGTTCACGTACCCGGGTCCCCGGATCTCCCATGCCCGGTGCACGAGCAGTTGGGCATGCAGTGTGGCGGCGTCGCCGTTGTCCGGGTCCTTTCGGCGCCACTCGTCCAGCCAGGCGTCGTCGTGCCCGGCGATCTCCTGCAGCACTTCCAGCCGGTGCCAGCGCTCCGCCCATTCCTCCCCGGCGCGGTCCACGTACGAGGCCGCCGTGCGCCAGTCACCCGCCCACGCGGCGTCCGCGACCGCCTGCATCTCCTCGACCCGGCGAGCGGGCGTGGGCGGGCCGGCCCGTCCGGCGTCGAGCATCGCGAAGGGCACCATCCCGTACTCGGTGGGGTCGAACTGCGTACGGACCCACCGCGCGAGGCGGGCTTTCTGCATGAAGGCGAAAGGGTTCACGTCGGAGATCATCCAGACCACCGTCACCCCGGGCAACCCATTAGCCTTCGCCCCTGACCTCACGCCTCTTCGCCGCGGGAAGCCGAGGTGTCGCCCGGATGAAGGGGGTGGAGCCGGGCGGGCGGGTGCTCGATCGGCAGGCCGGGGCGCCAGGTGGTCAGACACTGGGCGCTCGGGATGAAGAGGCCGTCGGGGAGCCGGTCGAGGGGCCACCATCGCCAGTCGCCCACGCTCTCACCGGGCTGATCACCCGGCTCGCCGTCCCATGCGGTGATCACCGCGGCGACCGTCGCCCGCACCGTGCCCCTGACCTCGTCCAGGAGCAGGCCGAGCAGCTCGACGTCCTCCTCGCGTACGGTGCACCCGGTCTCCTCCTTCACCTCGCGGGCCGCCGTGCCCGTCAGCGACTCGCCCCGCTCGACGGAACCGCCGGGCAGTTCCCACGTGCCCCGCCGGTGCCGGCCCAGCAGCAGGCCGCGGGGGCCGTGGAGGATCGCCCCCACGCCGAGGGCGGTGTTCGGCGGCGGCGGATCGGCAGTGCGGTTGCGGCTGGTGACCCGGGTGCGCCGGCGTACGTGGAAGAGGCGGCAGGACGTCGGAACGTCTTCGTCCGGGGCGTCGAGGGTGTCGATCCGCTCGACGACGAGGCCGTACTCCTCCAGCAGGTCCTGCCACAGCTCCGGTGCCAGGACCCACATCTGGACGGTCAGTTGCCCGCCGCCCGCCAGAGGCAGGATCTGCGGGCGTGCCGTCACGGTGCTGGAGGGACCCTGGCCGTCGGAGTCGGTGTGCAGGACGGAGAACACGAGCCTGCCGCCCGGTACCAGGGCGCCCGCGACGGCGGGCAGCAGCCGGTGCGGGTCGATGTACGCGAAACCGTGGACGGAGTAGATCACTTCGTACGGATCCGCCCGCCTCAGATGGTCGACCGCGTCCGCGAGGACCAAGCGCAGCCCGGGCACGCCCGCGTAACGTGCCGCGGCGCGCTCGTGCTGGGTGGGCGAGGCCTCGACGGCGTCGACCACGGCTCCATGGGCCAGGGCGAGGTGGGCGGCGTGCCGGCCCAGGCCCGATCCGAGGTCCGCGACCCTCCGGCCTCGTACGTCGCCCAGGACGTCCGCAGCGCGCCCGTCGGGCCAGAACCCCCAGGAGATCTCCTTCACGTCGGGGACCTGCGTGCCCCGTTCCACATGGTGGGCTCCGTAGACGGTCCAGGCATTCGCGTTCGTCGCTTCGGGATGGTCCACGGTGCAGTCCTTCCCCACCGCGGGGTCGTCGGACCGTCACGGATGCGAGGGCGCGCGCCGGTTGGTCGCGCTTGGGATGTACGCGGTGTCTTCCACCCCACCGCCAGACATCCGATCTCATCGCGTCGCGGAGCCTGCAACTACCCGTCCACGATGGGGAAATCGCTAGCCAAAAGGGCATAAGTGCAACAACCGCGGAAGCAAAGATCGGGTTAATCTGTCGACGGCCGTTGACATGGGCGAAACAAGTTGATTATTTATGAATACTTTTTGTGGGCTCCTGCAACCCCGGAAGGGAACCCTTGCCGTGTCCGCTTCTTCCCGTCGTGACTTCCTCCGCATCGCCGGTGCCACCGGCGGAGGCCTCGCCCTGTCGGGCGGCCTCTACCCGTTCGCCGCGCACGCCGCTCCCGCCCGCCCGTCCAGCGTGGACATCGTCCCGGAGGGCAAGGCGACGTCGATCTGGTACCGCACACCCGCCAACGAGGCGCGCATCATCCAGGAGGCCCTGCCCGTCGGCAACGGCCGGCTCGGCGCGCTCGTCGGCTGCGATCCGGCGGACGACTTCCTCTACCTGACCGACGGCGCGTTCTGGACCGGCGGCAGCAACGACACCCTCACCGACGACGGTCAACTCCCCTACGGGCCGGATGACTTCGGCAGCTTCGGTCTGCTGGCCAAGCTCCGGATCGCGCTGCCCGGCCACTCCGGCAAGGCGGTCGCCTCCTACCGCCGCCAGCTCGACCTGAGCAACGGCGTGGTCTCCGCGACGTACCAGCACGAGGGCAACCTCCACCGCCGCGAGGTCTACGCCAGCCACCCGGACGACGTGGTCGTCGTCCGGCTCACCGGCGGCCCGCACACCGGTACGGTGTCGCTGGCCGGCACCCACGGGGAGACCACCGCGGGCGGCAACGGGCAGCTCTCCTTCGCCGGGAAGCTGAAGAACGGCCTGCGCTACGCCGCCGCGGTGACCGCGGTCAGCGCCACGGGCCGGGTGAGTGTGGACGGCGACAAGCTGTCCTTCGCCGGTTGCCGTGACTTGGTGATCGTGGTGTGCGGCGGCACCGACTACTCCCCCGACGCCGCCAAGGACTTCCGCGAGCCGGGCACCGATCCCCTCACCGTGGCGCGCGCCAAGATCGCCGCCGCCGCGAAGGTGCCGGGGAACGAACTGCTGAAGACCCACGTCTCCGACTACCACCGCCTCTACAACCGCTTCTCCATCGACCTGGGCCAGTCGTCGGCGCTGCAGCGGTCGCTGGACTCCTGGTCGCGCATAGCCGTGCGGTACACCGACGCGTCCACGCCGGACCCGGAACTGGAGGCCGCCTACGTCCAGTACGGGCGCTACCTGACGATCACCGGCTCCCGCGACTGGCTGCCGATGAACCTGCAGGGCATCTGGGTGCACAACAACAACCCGGACTGGTACGCCGACTACCACACCGACATCAACGTCCAGATGAACTACTGGCTGGCCGACCCGGCGGGCCTCGGCGAGAACTCCCTCGCCCTCGCCCGGTACTGCGTGTCCCAGCTGCCCGTCTGGACCGATGTCACCAAGCGGCTGTTCAACAGCGACCGCAACCGGTTCCGCAACAGCTCGGGCAAGATCGCCGGGTGGGCGGTCGCCTTCTCCACCAACATCCACGGCGGCAGCGGCTGGGCCTGGCACCCCTCCGGCAACGCCTGGCTGTGCAACTCGCTGTGGCGGCACTACGAGTACAGCCAGGACCGCGAGTACCTGGAGCTGATCTACCCGGTCCTCAAGGGCGCGGCGGAGTTCTGGCAGGCGCGGCTGATCACGACCACCGTCAAGGACGAGGACGGGACGTCGCGCGAGGTCCTGATCGACGACACGTCCTGGTCGCCGGAGCACGGCCCGGACGGGAAGGGCAACACGTACGGGCAGGAGCTGGCGTGGGAGCTCTTCGAGGAGTTCACGACGGCCTCCCGGGTGCTCGATCGGGACACCGAGCTGGCCGCCGAGCTGCACGCCATGCAGGCCAAGCTCTACCTGCCACGGGTGAGCCCGAAGACCGGCTGGCTCGAGGAATGGATGACCCCGGACAACCTCGGCGAGGTCACGCACCGGCACCTGTCCCCGCTGATCGGCTTCTACCCGGGTGACCGGATCGCCGCCGACACCAGTTCGCCCGAGCTGCTCGAAGGGGTCCGCGCGCTGCTGACCGCCCGCGGCATGGACAGCTACGGCTGGGCGTGCGCGTGGCGGTCGCTGTGCTGGTCCCGGCTGAAGGACGCGGAGAAGGCCTACCAGCTCTATCTGACGGTCCTGCGTCCGTCCATCACCAACAGCAACGGCACCTCGGCCAACTGGTTCGACATGTACAGCCAGGGCAGTTACACGATCTTCCAGATCGACGCGAACCTGGGCGGTGCCGCCGCCGCGCTGGAGATGATCCTCTACTCACGGCCGGGCGTCATCGAGCTCCTGCCCGCGCTCCCCGGTGCCTGGGCGGCCAAGGGCTCCGTGACCGGCGTCGGCGCCCGCGGCGGCTTCGAGGTGGACCTGGCCTGGCGCAACGGCAAGGTGACCGAGGCGACCGTCCGCAGCACCGGCGGGACCACGACCGAGCTGCGCGCCGGCGGCTTCCGCAAGCGGCTCACGCTCAAGCCCGGCAAGTCCGTGACGGTGCGGATCCCCTAGTTCGTGTCGTGTGGGGGCCGCGCTCCGGGAGCCCGGAGCGCGGCCCTCTCGTAGGTGCGATTGCGCGGGCGTGACCAGCGGAGGAGCATCGGTCTGGAGCCGTCTTGACCGGCGCCGGCGGCTGATCCCCCACGGCGCGAACAGACCTGGAACCGCCATGTGCGACACCACCCACGCCACCCCTCACGACGCGGCGCTCTCCGCCCCGCGGCCGGCGCCCGGCCGTGCCGTGGACCCGATCACCCTCCAGCCCGTCGACGAGGTCCGTGTCACGGTGCTGATGGACAACACCATCGACGCCCTGCTCGTCGGCGACGAACACACCATCAGGGCCGGGTTCGGGCCCGCGGACACGGCGGCCGGCCAGTTCGAGACGGGACACACGGCAGTGGGCCTGCTGGCCGAGCACGGCTTCTCCGCCCTCGTCACGGTCCGCCGCGGCAACCGTGAGACCGTGCTGCTGTTCGACGCCGGTCTGTCGCCTTCGGGCCTGGTCACCAACGCCGACAGGCTCGCGGTCGACCTGGGGAGTCTGCAGGGCGTCGTCCTCAGCCACGGCCACTTCGACCACGCGGGAGGCCTCGGCGGCCTCGCCGCCAGGCTCGGCGCCCGCCGTATGCCGATGGTCGTCCATCCGCAGGCCTGGACCCGTCGCCGCCTCCACACCCCGCAGAGCACCTTCGACATGCCCACCCTCAGCAGGAAGGCGCTCGACGCGGAGGGGTTCGAGGTCGTCGAACGCAGCCGGCCCTCCCTCCTCGTCGACGGAAGCGTGCTGATCACCGGCGAGGTGGACCGCACCACGGATTTCGAGCACGGCATGCCGGCCGCGCACCAGGCGTGGCGAGGCGACCACTGGGAGCACGACCCGCGGGTCATCGACGACCAGGCGCTGGTGGTGCATCTGAGGGACCGCGGCCTGGTCGTGCTCACCGGCTGCGGTCACGCGGGAGTCGTCAACATCGTGCGCCACGCGCGGCGGCTGACCGGGGTGGGACCGCTGCACGCCCTGCTGGGCGGCTTCCATCTGACCGGCCCCGCCTTCGAACCCGTCATCGCCCCCACCGTCCGCGCGCTCCAGGACTTCGCCCCGCGGCTGATCGCCCCCGGGCACTGCACCGGCTGGCGGGCCCAGCACGCCCTCGCCGCGGCGATGCCCGACGCGTGGTCCGCCAGCAGCAGCGGCACCACGCACCGCCTCGTCTCGGCCTGACCCGCCGCCCCCGGCGCAGGACCGGCCCTGTGTCACAGAACACCGGCCGTACCGGTCGACCACTGCGTAACGGTGAGCATCCCGGACCCACGGCACCCCGCACCGCCCGGCGGACCCGGGACCACCCCGCCTCGAAGAAGGGTGACCAACGATGACGGCATCGCCCGCCGACCTCCCCGTGCCCGAGCACGGCCTCCTCCTGACGCACTTCCTGACCGTCCGGGACGTCGCGGTCTCGCGTCGCTTCTACGCGGACGTCTTCGGCGGCGAGGTCGTGATGGAGGAGAACCCGGCGATCGTCAACTTGACCCGGCCCTGAGGGACCGGGCTTGCAGGTAGGTACACGACTGGCTGTCGTGTGCTCTCCCGCATCTGAGCCCCTGCTAGGCAGGGGCTGGGACGCGTGACGCACGCCCCGCAAGCCACGCAGCCTCGCCCTTACGGGCGATGTTGCGGGAAGCATTCAGGTCAGCGTGCGCAACGACGCCGCACGACCTGCACTCGAACCGGGCCTGTGAGGCCCGGTTCCTCTTGTCTGTGTACTGGCACTGTGAGCACTGCTGGCTGGTGTACGCGGGATCCACGTACACCAGGGGCACGCCGTGCCGGCGTGCCTTGTACTCCAGAAACTGCCCGAGCTGGGCGA
>NZ_FZOF01000015.1 GCF_900188405.1 Actinacidiphila glaucinigra
GTTTCATAGTGTTTCGGTGGTCATAGCGTTAGGGAAACGCCCGGTTACATTCCGAACCCGGAAGCTAAGCCTTTCAGCGCCGATGGTACTGCAGGGGGGACCCTGTGGGAGAGTAGGACGCCGCCGAACAAATATTGAGCCCCGGCTCCCGAGTTTAATCACTCGGGGGCCGGGGCTTTTCTGCGTTCAGCGCACTCCGGTCCAGATGACCGGCTTCAGTACGTCGTCGCGGACGGCGCAGCCGCCCACCCTGCCGTTGTCGGCGGCGGCGAAGGCATCCGCGTCGCCGTCCTCCTGGAGGCGGGGCAGCGCGCGGATCGGCCCCGTGCCGGTCCAGAACTCGGCGGTGCCGGGCGGGTATCCGGGCGGAGAGCCGAAACTGGTCGGGGCGCCGCCGACGACGAGGCCCGTGGTGGGACTGATCGCCCGGAAGTAGCCCTCGTTGTAGTAACCCGGCAGACCGGGGACGCGTATGCCATCCGCGGTGTACGGCGGGTCCCAGTAGGTCTCGTACTGGCTGTCGGAGAAGAAGTCGCCGGCGCTGCCCACGATGCGGCCGTGTTCGTCGACGGCGGCGGGGGCGTAGGAGACTCCCTCGGGAAGCTCGGTGGGCAGCAGGCGTTGGGCCGGTTCGTCGGTTCCCGCGGGCCAGACCACGGCGCCGTCGCCGTCGGCGCCGACGACCGTGCCGGAGTTGTTGATGCTGACGGCGCTCCACACGGAGGAGAACGGGCTGGAGGACCGCAGTTCGCGCTCCACGGCGTCGCGGTGCCAGACGTACGCCGTGTGGTTCTCGCCCGTGCCGACGATACGGCCGTGGTCGTTGACGTCGTTCGCGGTCAGGCTGTTCGGGAGGATCGTGGCGGTGCGCCGGCCCTGCCGGTAACTGAAGCCGACGGCGTGATCCCAAGAGGGGAAGAGCACGGTGCCGACCATCAGTCCGTGCCGGTTGACGGCGCTGACCTCTCCCGTTCCGTAGCCGTAAGCGGCCGGGAACGGGACGCGGTGGACGCTGCGTCCGGTCCAGTAGACCGGGGCGTTGCCGCTGGATCCGCCCGCGATGCCCGGGTGGCCCAGGGCGTGGACCTGCCCGTTGCCGCCGGGGAGCGTGTCGAGGACGTGGATGCGCGGTCCGGCTGCGACGGCGGCCGCGACCGCGGGGGCGGCCGGGGTGACGAGGGCGGTCAGGCCCGCCCCGGCGAGTGTGAGGAAGCTTCGGCGTCTCAAGGATGTCCCCCTTCCGCCGGGACGCGGTGCCCCGTCGGCCGTCCATGATGGGCGAGGGGTGCCGGCGGACGGGTGGATTCAGCCCGGACCGGCCGGATCCGGTGCCCGACTACAGTGGGGCGGTGCGCTATGACCTGGTCATCTTCGACAACGACGGCGTGCTCGTGGACAGCGAGCCGCTCTCCAACCGCATTCTGGCGGGCCTGCTGACGGAGCTGGGCCACCCCACCACCTATGAGGAGTCCGTCCGGGACTACATGGGTGCGGCGATGCACCGCGTCCACGACCTGGTGGCGGAGCGCACGGGCCGGCAGTTGCCCGCGGACTTCGACGCCACGTACTACGCGCGGGTCTTCGAAGGCTTCCGGCGTGAACTGGAGCCGGTGCCCGGTGTGGTGACCGTGCTGGGGAAACTGGCGGCGGACGGTGTCCCGTACTGCGTCGCGTCCTCCGGCAGCCACGAGCGGATCCGGGTCGCGCTGAAGAAGACCGAGTTGTACGGGTACTTCGGCGAGGAGCGGATCTTCAGTTCGCAGGACGTGGGACGCGGGAAGCCGGCGCCCGACCTGTTCCTGCACGCGGCGCGCACGATGGGCGTGGCGCCGGAGCGGTGCGCCGTGGTGGAGGACAGCCCGCTCGGGGTGCGTGCCGCGGTGGCGGCCGGGATGGACGCCTACGCGTTCACGGCGATGACGCCCGCGGAGAAACTGGCGGGGGCGCGGGAGCTGTTCGGGGACATGGCGGAGCTGCCCGCGAAACTGTTCGTGTGATCGATCTACCCGTCCGTAGCTCGCGGCCCTACGCTGCACGCTCATGGAGGGCTTCGGCGGCGGTTTGCGTCATGGACGGGCCTCGTTGGCCGTCGGTTTCTTCGCACAGGGGGCGGCCTTCGCGCTGCTGGTGACCCGGATCCCGGCGCTGCAGGACCGGTACGGCGTCAGTGACGCGCTGCTGCCGGCGTTCCTCGCCGCGGTGCCCGTGCTGGCGGGCGTGGGGAGTGTCGCCACCGAGCACCTGGTGAAGCGGGTGCGGCCGAGTGTGGTGCTGCGCTGGGTGCAACCGGTGGTGTGCCTGGCGCTGCTGGGCGCCGGTGCCGGGAACGCGCTGTGGCAACTTGCCGCGTCGCTGGCCGTGTTCGGGATATGCGTCGGCGCCCTGGACGCGTCCATGAACATGCTCGGGGTGAGCCTGCAGCGTGCGTACGGGCGCAGCATCATGCTGGGCTTCCACGCCGCGTACAGTCTCGGCGGCATCCTGGGGGCGTCGCTGGCCTGGGCGGGAGCGCACTGGCACCTGTCGCTGGCGGTGCTGTACGGGCCGGTGGTGGCGGTGCTGATCCCGCTGACGCTGGTCGCCAGCCGCTGGTACGTCGACCGGAAGACGGAGGCACATGACGCCACGGCCACGGCCACGGCCGCCGCGGCTCCAGTGGCGATGCGGCTGCTGCTCCCGCTGTGCCTGGTGATGGCGTTCGCGTACATCGGCGACTCCACCGTCTCCAACTGGAGCGCGAAGTACCTGCAGGACGTGCTCGGCGGCTCCGAGCAGCTGGCCACCGTCCCGTACAACGTCTACATGGTCACCACCCTGCTGGGCCGCTCGGTCGGCGACCTCGGTGTGCGGCGGTTCGGGGCGGCCGCGGTGGTGCGTACGGGCGCGCTGGTGGCGGCAGCGGGCTTCGCGGTGGTCGCGGCCGCGCCGGGCGCGTGGGTGGGGATGGCGGGTTTCACGCTGCTGGGTCTGGGGTTGTGCGTGATCGTGCCGCAGACGTTCGCGGCTGCCGGGCGGCTGTTCCCGGGGGCTTCGGACACGGCGATCGCGCGGCTGAACATCTTCAACTACGTGGGTTTCCTGGTCGGTTCCCCCCTGGTGGGGGCCCTGGGCGATGCCTGGAGCTACCGGGGGGCGATGCTTGTGCCGATGCTGCTGGTGGCGGCGACGCTGCTGTACGCCCGCTCGTTCGGGACGGAGCCCGCCCGATACGGTGTCGACCATGAGCGGCCGCGCACAGCTGATGTGGGACGAGCAGGTAACGGGCTATGACTTCGGTCGCGGCCACCCGATGGACCCGGTGCGGCTCGCACTGACCATGGGGCTGGTCCGGGCGCTCGGACTGGACCGGGCGCTCACCGTCACCGCGGCCCCCGTGGCCGGCGACTCGACACTGTGCCTGGTGCACGACGCGGAGTACGTGGCGGCGGTGCGCCGCGCCTCCGCCGACCCGAAGGCCATGACGGAACTGGCGTACGGCCTCGGCACCGAGGACACCCCGGCGTTCGCGGGCATGCACGAGGTCTCGGCGCTGATCGCGGGCCAGTCGGTGGGGGCGGCCGAGGCGGTGTGGCGCGGCGAGGTGACGCACGCGGTGAACTTCGCGGGCGGGCTGCACCACGCGATGCCGGGGATGGCCTCGGGTTTCTGCGTCTACAACGACGCCGCGCTGGCCGTCGCCCGGCTGCTGGAGCTGGGCGCGGAGCGCGTCGCGTACGTGGACGTGGACGTGCACCACGGGGACGGCGTCCAGACGGCCTTCTGGGACGATCCGCGCGTGCTGACGATCTCGCTGCACGAGCACCCCCGCACGCTCTTCCCGCAGACCGGCTGGCCGGAGGAGACCGGCGGCCCGGCGGCGGAGGGCGGCGCGGTGAACGTGGCGCTGCCGGCCGGCACCGGGGACGAGGGCTGGCTGCGGGCGTTCGACGCGGTCGTCCCCGAGCTGCTCGCGGCCTTCCGGCCGCAGGCGCTGGTGACCCAGCACGGCGCGGACACGCACTTCGAGGACCCGCTGGCGCACCTCGCGGTGAGCCTGGACGCGCAGCGGGCCGTGGCGGAGGCGCTGCACGGCCTGGCGCACGAGCACGCCGAGGGCCGGTGGGTCGCCCTGGGCGGGGGCGGATACGCGGTGGTGGACGTGGTGCCCCGGACGTGGGCGCACCTGGTGGGCATCGCCGCGGGGCAGCCGGTCGCGCCGGAGACGGCGACGCCCGAGGAGTGGCGGGCGGAGGTGTACCGCAGGACGCGCCAGATGGGGCCGTTGTGGATGACGGACGGCCGGGACGCGGCGTTCAGCGGTTTCCACGACGCGGGGTACGACCCGGCGGACCGGCTGGACCAGGCGATCCTGGCGACCCGGCGGGCGGTCTTCCCGCTGCACGGGCTGCTGCCCTAGGTACGACCGGATCCCCACGGGAATGGGCTCAGGCGCCGGTGCGCAGCAGCTGCGCCGCGCGTTCCGCGATGGCGTAGACGGTGGCGTTCGTATTGGCGGAGACCGGGCCCGGCATCACGGACGCGTCGGCCACCCGCAGGCCGTCGACGCCGCGTACCCGCAGTTCGGGATCGACGACGGCGTAGGCGTCGGTGCCGATGCGGCAGGTGCCGGCGTAGTGGTTGTAGGAGCGCAGGTTGCGGCGCAGGTAGGCGCGCAGTTCGGTGGTGCCGGTGGTGTCCGGGCCGGGGAGGACCTCCTCGCCGTACCACTCGGCCAGGGCGGGGGCGGCGGCGAGCTCCCGGGCGGCGTCCAGGCCCCGCGCCATGGTGTCGAGGTCGCGGACGTCGGCGTAGTAGCGGGGGTCGATGAGCGGTGGCGCGCCGGGGGCGGTGCCGGAGAGCCGGACCGTTCCGTGGCCGTGCGGCGCCATCAGGGCGACCATGATCGTCCAGCCTTCGCCGACGGCGGGCCCCGGCAGGCTCTCCTCGCGGATCGGGACGTCGGCGATGTGCAACTGAACGTCGGGGCCCGGCGCTTCGGGCCGGGTGCGGATCAGGCCCTGGACCTCGCCGTGGTTGTTGGCGCCGGGCGGAACGGGGCGGGCGGCCCGTACGACGACGCCGGAGAGGACGTGGTCCAGCAGGTGGGAGCCGACGCCCGGCAGGTGCACGGCGGTGGGGATGCCCCAGTGGCGCAGGTGGTTGCGGGGGCCGATGCCGGAGAGCATGAGCAGCTGCGGGGTGCCGACCGCGCCCGCGGCCAGGACGACCTGCCCGGAGGGGGAGCGGCGGGCCGTGCGCGGCTCGCCGTCGACGGCGTACTCCACGCCCGTGCAGCGGTCGCCGGCCAGGAGCACCCGGTGCGCGAGGGCTCCGGTGACCACGTGGAGGCCCGGCCGGCGTAGCGCCGGGCGCAGGTAGGCCGTGGCGGCGTCCTGGCGTACGCCGTCGGCGATGCTGAGGTCGCCCCAGCCGAACCCCTCCTCCAGGCCGCCGGTGAGGTCGCGCGCCTCGCGGTGGCCGGCCTCGACCGCGGCACGCAGGAAGGCCCGGGCGAGCGGGTGGCGGTCGGTGGCAGGGCCGACGCGCAGGGGGCCGTCCATGCCGCGCAGTTCCGGGTCGCGGTCCGGGACGCCGGTCAGGTCCTCGCTGCGGCGGAAGCAGGGCAGCAGGTCGTCCCAGCCCCAGCCGTCGGCGCCCTCGGCGGCCCAGGCGTCGTAGCCGGAGGGGTGGCCGCGCAGGAAGTTCATGGCGTTGACGGCCGAGCTGCCGCCCAGGCCGCGGCCGCGGGGCCACGGTACGACGAGGCCGGTCTCGGTCTGCGGTACGGTGCGGTCCGCCCAGTCGAGCCGGGTGCCGAGCAGGCTCGGCCAGGCCGCGGGGACGGAGACCTGCGGGGGGCGGTCGGCTCCGCCGGCCTCGAGGAGCAGCACACGGGCCGCGTCGTCCTCGCAGAGGCGGGCCGCGAGCACGCATCCCGCGGATCCCGCCCCCACCACGATGTAGTCGAACTCGTCCGCGCCCGCGGAGGTGTCGGCCACGGGAGACCCTCCCGTCGCTGTCGCGCTCTATGCCTGAATTGTACGGAGGGCTCCGCCGGGGGCGCCGACCCGAACAACCGCCCCTCGGGAGTGATGTTCGGGCCGTTCCGGCACGTGAGGGGGCGGTGAGGGCCACCATCGGCACGTGGTGACACTTGCCGCGCTGCGGGCGCATCTGGTGGGGGCGGGGATCGCGGGGGTCGTGGCGACACCGCGGGAGAAGAGCCTGCGCAGCTATCGGCTGTTCGTGGCGGGCGATCCGCGGCAGACCCTGGGGCTGGAGCCGGCGCGGTCCTGGACGCAGTCCGGTCTTCTGCGGTTGATGGCCGACCGATGTGGGGTTTCGCCTGACCCGGGGCACACTTCCGGGCAGGATGTGATCGACCCGGACCGCACGCTGGCGGGGCTCGAGGCCTTCGCCGTCCGGTTGAAGGAGGCCGCGCAGCGCAGGGAGCCCGTACTCATCGGTACTGGTCACCCGCATCGCCTGCTCGGATTCTACGCCGGATTGGCGGCCGCCCTGTCGGCGGCGGGATGCCCCGTCCTCACCCCATCGCATGGCCGATGTATCGACATGGCGACGCAATTCGGCCTACGCACGTACAACCTCTGGTACGTAGGGGGAGTCGCGACGGTCCGTGATGCGCCGGGTGAGGGCGCCCGTGGTGCGCCGGCGGTACACACACACTCCCCGCTCCCGGTTCGGGCCGCGCTGGCCGGTGCGGCAGGACGCGGGGGGCTGCTGCCGAGCCTCGTGGTGGGAGACCACGGCTGGGTCTGCGGAGCAGGTCAGCTGGGCATCGAGGCCATCGGACTGGCCGATTCGGACGACCCGGCGGTTTTCGTGGCCGAGACGGAGGGCAGGGTCTCGGCCGTGGTTCCGCTTGATGACGCTGTGCGGTCCGATTACTACCGACCGCTTACGCGCTATGTACTCAATCGAGCGTGTCTGTCACAGTAGTCAACCGATCGCTACTCCTCTTCCCCACTTGCATCATGCGCACCTAATCTGGGGAGGAGCGCACGTGCGAGAGGGAGTCACCGGAGGGGAAGCCGGTGCCCGTCATGTGCGGAAGGTTCAGGTGTGTCATGGCTTCAAGCGAGAGGCCTCTCAACGAGGTCGTGTTCCTGACCGTGGCAGAGGTCGCCGCGGTGATGCGAGTGTCCAAGATGACCGTGTACCGGCTGGTGCACAGCGGTCATCTGCCGGCGATCCGGGTGGGGAGGTCCTTCCGGGTGCCGGAGCAGGCCGTCCATGACTATCTTCGGGAGTCCTACGTGGGGGTGGGGGAAACTGCCTGACGACCGCCTCGGTTTCTGCTCGGCGCTTGCGGACGGGTAGGCTGAGCCGACGTAGGTCGTGTGGGCTCGGACGCCCCGCACCGAGTGAAAACGAAGCGAGGGTAGTCGTGGGCTCTGTCATCAAGAAGCGGCGCAAGCGTATGGCCAAGAAGAAGCACCGCAAGCTGCTGAAGCGTACGCGTGTGCAGCGTCGCAACAAGAAGTAAGCGAGCTACGCGTCGCACCTCGCTGCCCTCCCGCCCCCACGGACCGTGGGGGCGGGAGGGCAGCGGCGTTCCCGGGGCCGCCGGGCGGGCTCCTCGACGGTGCTCGTACGTTCGGGCGTCATCACGGCGCAACAACGAACCGATACGGTGCGTACATGCGGTGCGAGGGAAGGCGCTGATCTTGGGCAAAGTGGTGCTGGTGACCGGAGTCGCCCGCCAGCTCGGCGGCCGGCTGGTACGACGTGTGATGCGCGACCCCGACGTCGACCGGGTGATCGCGGTCGACACGATGCCGCCCACACACCAACTGGGCGGTGCCGAGTTCGTCCGTGCCGACATCAGGCACCCGATGATCGCGAAGGTGCTGGCGGAGCACTCGGTGGACACGGTGGTCCACATGGACGTCAGCGGCACGCTGCCCGGTCGCAGCAGCCGGACCGCGGTCAAGGAGACCAACGTCATCGGCACGATGCAGCTGCTCGGCGCCTGCCAGAAGGCCCCGACGGTGCGCCGCCTGGTGGTGAAGTCCACCACGAGCGTGTACGGCTCCGCCCCCCGCGATCCCGCGGTCTTCACCGAGTCCATGCCGCCCAAGTCGCTGCCCAGCGGCGGCTTCGCCAAGGACGCGGTCGAAGTCGAGGGCTATGTGCGCGGCTTCGCACGGCGCCGTCCGGATGTTGCCGTATCGGTTCTGCGGTTCGCCAACATCCTGGGCCCGCGGGCCGACACGCCCCTCGCCGAGTACTTCGCGCTGCCGGTGCTGCCGACCGTGTTCGGCTACGACCCGCGGCTGCAGTTCGTCCACGAGGACGACGTCGTCGACGTCCTCATGCTGGCCCTGCGCGACGAGCGCAACGGGACGATCAACAGCGGCACGTTCAACATCGCCGGTGACGGGGTGCTCCTGCTGTCGCAGACCGCGCGACGGCTGGGGAAGCCCACGGTGCCGGTGCTGCTGCCCGCGGTGACGTGGGTGGGGCAGATGCTGCGCACCGCCGGCGTCACCGACTTCTCGCGGGAGCAGATCCGGTTGCTCACCCACGGCAGGGTCGTGGACACCACGCAGATGCGCGAGACGCTCGGCTTCGCCCCGAAGTACACCACCGCCGAGACCTTCAGCGACTTCGCCCGCAGTCGCGGCCCCGGCCTGTTGCCGCCCGATCGGCTCGCGGAGGCCGTCGACCGGCTCGCCGCCCTGGTCCCCGCGGGCGGCCCCCGAGGACTGAGCTCGTGAGCACTGCTGCGAGGAGGAACCGCACCATGGCGGACGCCAAGGTCATCCCGTTCGACGAGGACACGCGGACGCGGAGGGGGGCGCCGCGCTCGCGCGGGCGGGCCGCGGCCCGCGGCAAGGCGGGCGGCGACGCCGGGAACGCGGTGGCCGCGCTGCCGGTCGAGGAGCGGGCCACGCGGTCCGCGGCCGCGGACGAGGCCGACGCCGTCGAAGGCGCCGTGACGGCCTCCGCGGACACCCCCGGCACCGGTGGTGCGGATGGGGCGTCCGAGGGCGCACAGACCGCTCCGGAGGGCGCTGAGGGGCATCCCGGCGGCACCCCGGGCGGTACTCCGGGTAGTCCGGGCGGCCCGCTGGCGGCGGCGCTCGGCTCGGCCGCGGACCGGCTGCTGGGGAAACCCTGGGAGCGCCGGGTGGCGCACGGCCTGGCCTTCCTGCGCCGCCGGATCACCGGCGACTACGAGGTCGACGACTTCGGCTACGACGAGGAGCTCACCGACCAGGTCCTGATGTCGCTGCTCCGGCCGCTGTACGAGTCGTACTTCCGGGTCGAGGTGAAGGGCATCGAGAACATCCCGGCCGAGGGCGGCGCCCTGGTGGTGGCCAACCACTCCGGGACACTGCCGATGGACGGCCTGATGATGCAGGTCGCCGTCCACGACCACCACCCCGCGGGGCGGCACCTGCGACTGCTGGCGGCGGATCTGGTGTTCATGCTGCCGCTCGTCAACGAGCTGGCCCGCAAGGCCGGGCACACCCTCGCCTGCGCGGAGGACGCCCAGCTGCTGCTGGAACGCGGTGAGGTCGTCGGTGTGATGCCCGAGGGCTTCAAGGGGCTGGGGAAGCCCTTCTCCGAGCGCTACAAGCTGCAGCGCTTCGGGCGGGGCGGTTTCGTCGCGACCGCGCTCAAGACCGGGGTGCCGATCGTGCCGTGCTCCATCGTGGGCGCGGAGGAGATCTACCCGATGATCGGCAACGCGAAGACGGTGGCCCGGCTGCTGGGCTTCCCGTACGTCCCGGTGACGCCGACGTTCCCGTGGCTCGGGCCGCTGGGTATGGTGCCGCTGCCGACGAAGTGGACGATCCAGTTCGGCGAGCCGATCCCCACGGACGGCTACGCGCCGGAGGCGGCCGAGGACCCGATGCTGGTCTTCAATCTGACCGACCAGGTGCGGGAGACCATCCAGCACACCCTCTACAAGCTGCTGGTGCAGCGCCGCTCTGTCTTCTTCTAGAGCCTCGGCCTCCGGCCTCCGGGGCTGCCGCCGGCTCGCGGGGGCCGGAACCCATGGTGGGCCGGGGCGTGACGCCCCGGCCCACCATGTGAGGTCCCGCTCAGTCGTCCCTGTCGTCCTCGGCGCTCAGCCCGAGGCCCGGGAGCAGTCCGGGCAGCAGCGGCGGGAGGGTGACCGACGGCTGGGTGCCGTCGCCGCCCGGGGAGCTGCCCCCGCTCGGCGGGGGGTCGAGCAGATCGCCCGTGCCGCCGATGAGGCCGCTGTCCGCGCTGCGGGACGCCGACGGGCTGGCCTTGTCGCCGCCGCGCTCGTCGGCCGAGCCGCTCGCGGAGCCGCTGACCGAGGGCGAGGGCCCCCGGGTGCCGCTCGCGGAGCGGTTTCCGCCGCCCGGGACACCGCGGCCGTCACTGTGGCCGGCGCCGGTGTCGGGCGGCAACAGCTTCTGCAGCGGCGCCACTTCGTCCTCTATGGCGTCGAAGACGGAGGTGACCTTGTTCCCCACGTCGTCGAGCCGGGAGGGCAGCCGGCCGCGCAGCTCCGTCCAGCCCCTGCGGTGGTTGCTGGAGAACGCGGAGAGCGTCTCGATCGGCCGCAGCGAACCGTCCTTGCGGTACGCGGCGGCGAGCAGCCGATGGCCCTCGGAGGCCTCCTGCTGCATCCCGGACAGCGCCTTGCGGATCTCGCCCACGGACTCGTCGTCGAGATCACCGCCCCGGCCGCGTTCCATGAGGCGGCGGGCCTCCTGGAGCCGGGTGGAGGCGAGGTCGAGATAGACCTTGCCACGGTCGGCGTCGTCGTCGGCGAGGTTGAGGCGCATGTCCTCCATGCCCCGTTTGAGGCCGTAGAGGGTGTCGCCGGGCAGCGCATCGGTGCTCGCGGCGGCGACGCCGCCGAGGGCACCGGCCGCCACGCCCACGGAGAGGCCGCCGGCGGCGAGCCTGCGCGACCACGCCGAGCGCGGCTTCAGTTTGCCGAGACCGCGGCCGCCGGCGCGGTGTGCGCCCCGTCCGCCGTCGCGCTGTACGGGAACCGTCAGGGTGCCGTCGGCGAGCGCCGCCTCCATGGCGGCGATCAACTGGGCACGCTGGACGGTCTTGGTCTCCGGGTCCAGCATCGGCCGCGGCACGTCCTGCAGGGCGTCCGCCAGGGCCAGGAACGTGCCCTGGTCCGGATCCGCATGCCGGTCCGCGGCGTGGGCGCCGTGCTGTACGCCGGCGCCCGTCTGGGGGCCTTCGCCCTCGAGGGCGTCGGCGAAGGCGTTGGCCCGCCGGTGCGCCGTTGGATTCGCGATCACGGGCGGCACCTCCTCTCGTCATCCACCTCGACTCCCCGTAGTGCCTTCAAGGTTGTGCACCTTGAGCCTTTCCACCCGATCGAGTGATCGGAAGCGGGCAGGGCACGGCATTGGGGGGTCCGCATGTGATGCAACGAGTGCCGCCCGAGTTGGGTTACGCAGTCATGATGATCGGACCGTGGAGGCAGTCGCAAGATGAAGATCCATCCATCGCGCTCATCGCGCGTCGTCGGGGAGCAGCCGGGCGAGGGTCCGTACGGCCCGGTACTGCAGGGTCTTGATCGCGCCTTCGTTCTTGCCCATGATGCGGGCCGTCTCCGCGACCGAGAGCCCCTGCAGGAAGCGCAGCGTCACGCACTCCTGCTGCTGGGGGTTGAGCTTGCGCACGGCCCTGAGCAGCGACTCGTTGGACAGCGCCTCCAGGACGCAGTCCTCCGGGCTGGGCTCGACCTCGTTGGCGTCGAGCATCTCCCCGGTGGTCACCTCCAGCCGGAACCGGCTGGACTTGAAGTGGTCGGCCACCAGGTTGCGCGCGATGGTGACCAGCCACGCGCCGAAGTCGCGGCCCTGCCAGGTGAAGGTGCCGATCCGGCGCAGGGCGCGCAGGAAGGTCTCGCTGGTCAGGTCCTCGGCGGTGGCCTTTCCCCCGACGCGGTAGTAGATGTAGCGGTAGACCGTGTCGGAGTAGTGGTCGTACAGCCGGCCGAAGGCCTCGGTCTCGCCGGCCTGGGCGCGCTCGACCAGGTCCATCATGCGTCCGCTGTCGCTGTCGGCCGCCGGCCGGCGCGGGGTGGCGCCCGTGGACCGGTCGGTCTGCTGGGCGTTGCGGGATCGTCTGCCGACCGTGGCCCGACCGTCGGCCAGCGCGTAGGCGCGGCCGGCGGGCGCTGCCGCCGTGGCGAGTGCGGGGACGGGCACGGCGTACGCGGGGACGACGCGCAGCAGGTGCTCAGCCACCAGTGCGCGCAGCGTAGCCAGGCCAGAGGCGTCAACCCCGGTGTGTGGGTACACGGGACTCCCAGAGGCAGAACTTCCATCACGTGCAGTACGGAACCGTTCACCCGTCGTAGGGACGTGTGGGTACCGGCTTGCGTCTGAGGAGAATAACGCTTCGTACAGGCGACGCTACACCGAGTTGCTGAAATCGTCGGTTCCGCCCACTCTCTGGCGGAATGGTGATCGAGTAATTATCGAACACTGAAACGGTGTTGACCACATAGCGTCGTGAAATGCTCGCGTGGAGAGCGTGTTGTGGCTGTGTGGCTCACCGTGAACTGACGGGGCGCCAGAGGGGGACCCGGGCGTGTCGCCCGCGTCCCTAGCGGCGACGGCGCTGCAGGGCCATCGCGGCGGCCGCACCGCCCGCCACGGCGCCCACGCCGGCGGCCGCCGGGATGCCGATCTTCGCCGCCTTGCGGCCCGTACGGTAATCACGCAGCCGCCAGCCCTTTTCGCGGGCGTACTTGCGCAGACGCGTATCGGGATTGATCGCATATGGATGTCCGACGAGCGACAGCATCGGGATGTCGTTCGACGAATCGCTGTACGCGGCGCAGCGCGAGAGTTCGAGTCCCTCCGCGCCGGCGAGCGCCTTCACGGCCTCGGCCTTGGAGGGGCCGTGCAGCGGCTCGCCCACCAGCCGGCCGGTGTAGACGCCGTCGACGTGCTCGGCGACGGTCCCGAGGGCGCCGGTGAGGCCGAGCCTGCGGGCGATGATCGTGGCCGTCTCCACCGGGGCGGCCGTCACCAGCCAGACCCGCTGGCCGGCGTCGAGGTGGGCCTGGGCGAGCGCGCGGGTGCCGGGCCAGATCTTGTCCGCCATGTACTCGTCGTAGATCTCCTCGCCGATGGACATGAGTTCCTCGACGCGGTGCCCCTTGATGATCGTGAGCGCGCTCTCCCGCACCTCCTGCATGTGCTCGGGGTCCTCGGACCCGGCGATGCGGAAGTACGCCTGCTGCCAGGCGAAGCGCGCGAGGTCGCGGCTCTGGAAGAACTTCCGCTTGTACAGGCCGCGCCCGAAGTGGAAGATCGCGGCGCCCTGCATCACGGTGTTGTCCAGGTCGAAGAAGGCGGCCGCGTGCGGATCGCCCACCACTGGGAACGCGGGGGCGCCCGCCCGGTCGTCCTTCTCCTGCGCGGGTGCCGCGAGCGCGGCCTCCGCCGCGGCCTCGCCGGCCAGCACGCTGCGCGCGGTGGCGGAGCGCTTACGGGGGGTGAGCCATCGCAGAGCGGCCATGGGGCGAGCATAGCCAGTCCGTTGGGCAACTCCGGTGCACCGATGGAGCAGGTGAATGAACTCCTCGCGACGAGGGTGTTACCGCGGGTCGGCGGTTGACGGAGGCAGAATGGCCGGCATGAGCCCTCTGTTCGGACGTGAAGCCCGCAATGCCAGGAAAGACCCGGCCGGCCGGACGGTGACGCTGATCGCCAAGCCCGGCTGCCACTTGTGCGACGACGCGCGGACGGTGATCCGCAGGGTCGTCGACGACCTGGGCGCGCGCTTCGAGGAGATGGACATCACGCGCGACGGGGAACTGCACGACCGCTACTGGGAGCAGATCCCGGTCGTCCTCATCGACGGCGAACAGCACACGTTCTGGCGTGTCGACGAGGGCCGGCTGCGGCGCGGGCTGGGCGCCTGAGGGCCCTGATGCGACAGGTGGGCGATTTGCGCGTGTTCCTCTGGACGCGGGTGCTCGTTTACCATCAAGGCGTTTTGTGTAACGGCGGGGGTGCGTGAGCAAGGACGGTGACTGCGTGCTCCCGGGCAGAATTCAGACGCGCGGCGGCTTCGCCGTGGTCGATCTGGAGGCCACCGGTTCCAGTTCGCGGCGCCACCGGGTGGTCGAGCTGGCGGTGGTGCTGCTCGACCGCGACTTCGGCCACGAGGGCGAGTTCTCCACCCTCGTCGACCCCGAGGGGCCGGTCGGCCCCACCCACATCCACGGCATCGAGTCCCGCCACGTCGAGGCGGTCGACGCCCCGCTGTTCGGGCAGATCGCCCCGAGGCTGCTGGGGCTGCTGCGGGGCAGGGTGCTGGTGGGGCACAACGTCGGCTGCGACCGCGCCTTCCTGGCGGCGGAGTACGCCCGGCTCGGCGTGGAGTTCCCCGTCGTCCCCGAACTGTGCACCATGCGGATGGCCGCGCTGCGCGAGCCCGCGCCGGGCGGCCTGAGCCTGCAGGCGTGCGCCGAGGCCGCCGGGCTGACCGGCTGGACCGCGCACACGGCGCTGGGGGACGCCCGCACGACGGCCCGGCTGTTCGCCTCGTACGTCCTGGACCACCCGGGTGGACCCGCGCAGGCGGACAAGGCGCTGGGGCGCGCGGCGGCGGTCGAGTGGCCGCAACTGGCCGGGGCGGACGCGCTGTGGGTGGGGCGCCGGGGCGCGGACCGGGCTCCGGCGTGGAACGTTCCGTCGCAGCAGAAGGTTTCTTATGTCCGTAATGGGGGTGCGTGATGCCGGTCACTTCCCCTGGGCAAATCGGACACCATCTTTGTGCACGCGTTCACAAAGACATAGCCTGGCGTCCACGGGGCGGTCCCAATGACGGGTGCCGCTCGCAGCCCAGCTCTACCCGCAGGAGCATCGTGGCAACTGGCCGAACTCACCGACCGGCGACCCGCAGCCGAGGGATTCCCGAGGCCACCGTCGCCAGGCTCCCGCTGTACCTGCGGGCCCTGACCGCGTTGTCCGAGCGATCGGTGCCCACCGTCTCCTCGGAGGAACTCGCGGCCGCCGCCGGTGTGAACTCCGCCAAGCTGCGCAAGGACTTCTCCTACCTCGGTTCCTACGGAACCCGCGGCGTCGGCTACGACGTCGAGTACCTCGTGTACCAGATCTCCCGTGAACTGGGCCTCACCCAGGACTGGCCGGTCGTCATCGTCGGGATGGGAAACCTCGGGGCCGCGCTCGCCGGGTACGGCGGCTTCGCCTCCCGCGGTTTCCGCATCGCCGCGCTCATCGACGCGGACGTCCAGCTCACCGGCCGGCTCATCGCCGGGCTGCCCGTGCGGCACGCGGACGAGCTGGAGGGCATCGTCGAGGACAACCAGGTGTCCATCGGCGTGATCACCACGCCGGCCGGGGCCGCCCAGGAGGTCTGCGACCGCCTGGTGGCCGCCGGGGTCACCTCGATCCTCAACTTCGCGCCGACCGTGCTGACCGTCCCCGACGGGGTCGACGTCCGCAAGGTCGACCTCTCCATCGAGCTGCAGATCCTCGCCTTCCACGAGCAGCGGAAGGCCGGCGAGGAGCTGGAGAGCAGCCTCACGGCGCCTCCGGTGGCGGCCAAGGCGGTCCGCGACGGCGGCCGCCGTCCGGGACCTGACGGGGACGTCCCCGCCGTGATGCCGGCATGAGCCTCCTCGTCGTCGGACTGAGTCACCGCACGGCCCCCGTCAGCGTCCTGGAGCGCGCGGCGCTCGGTGAGGACACCAAGGGCAAGCTGCTGCTGGACGTCATGGCCGCCGAGCCGGCCAGCGAGGCCGCGGTGCTGTCCACCTGCAACCGCATCGAGCTGTACGCGGACGTCGACAAGTTCCACGCCGGCGTCGCCGAGCTGTCCACGCTGCTCGCCACGCACAGCGGCGTCGGCCTCGACGAGCTGACCCCGCACCTGTACGTGCACTACGAGGACCGGGCCGTCCACCACCTGTTCTCGGTCGCCTGCGGCCTGGACTCCATGGTCGTCGGCGAGGGCCAGATCCTCGGCCAGCTCAAGGACACCCTGGGCCTGGGCCAGGAGCTGCACACCGCGGGCCGGTCCCTGAACGACCTGTTCCAGCAGGCGCTGCGGGTCGGCAAGCGCGCGCACTCCGAGACCGGGATCGACCGGGCCGGGCAGTCGCTGGTCACCTTCGGTCTGGAGCAGATGGCCCAGGCCGTCGGCGGCGTCCCCTTCGAGGAATGGGGCAAGGGCAAGCGCGCGCTGGTCGTGGGCGCCGGCTCGATGAGCTCGCTCGCCGCGGCCACCCTCGCCCGCGCGGGGGCGGGCGAGATCGTGGTCGTCAACCGTACGTTCGAGCGCGCCGAGCGCCTCGCCGAGAGCGTCGGCGGCCGCGCCGCGCCCATGGACGACCTGGCCGGCGAGCTGTCGTACGCCGACATCGTCGTGTCCTGCACCGGGGCGACCGGACTGGTCCTCACCGCCGACACCGTCGCCCGTGCCACGCTCTCCCGGGCCCTGCGCTCCGACGGCGAGCCCGTCGCGCCCATCGGGATGCTCGACCTCGCCCTGCCGCGCGACATCGGCCCGCTGGTGCACTCCCTGGACGGCGCCCACGTCACCGACCTGGAGACGATCGCCGCGGCCGCGGCCGACGCCCCGATGGCGGCCGACGTCGACGAGGTGCGAAAGATCGTTTCGGCTGAGGTGGCCGCCTTCGGCGCCGCCCAGCGTGCCGCGCACATCACGCCGACCGTCGTGGCCCTGCGCGCCATGGCCGCCGACGTGGTCGCCTCCGAACTGGCGCGCCTGGACGGCCGCCTCCCCGATCTGGACGAACGGCAGCGCGCGGAGGTCACCCAGACCGTGCGCCGCGTCGTCGACAAACTCCTGCACGCGCCTACTGTGCGGGTCAAGCAGCTCGCGGGAGAGCCCGGCGGCGCCGGGTACGCCGACGCGCTGCGCGAACTCTTCGACCTGGACCCCCAGGCGGTCGCCGCGGTCAGCAGGGCCGACTCACCGCGCACACCGGTGATCCCCTCCGCTGCCGCGGCCGTCACGCCGGTGGCGTCGGCTGCTTCAGCAACGAGTGACTCGAATCGAGGGCGGGCATGACGAGCCCAACCGCACTGAAACTGGGAACCCGGCGCAGCGCGCTGGCGATGGCGCAGTCCGGCATGGTGGCCGAGCAGGTCCGCCGGATCACCGGTCGTGACGTGGAGCTGGTGGAGATCACCACCTACGGCGACGTCTCGCGCGAGCACCTGGCGCAGATCGGCGGCACCGGCGTCTTCGTCTCCGCCCTGCGCGACGCGCTGCTGCGCGGCGAGATCGACTTCGCCGTCCACTCCCTCAAGGACCTGCCGACCGCCGACCCCGAGGGCCTGACCCTCGCCGCGGTCCCGCTCCGTGAGGACCCGCGCGACGCGCTCATCGCGCGCGACGGCCTCACCTTCGAGCAGCTGGCCGCCTCCCCCCGGGGCGCCCGCATCGGCACCGGTTCGCCGCGCCGCATGGCGCAGCTGAACGCCTGGGCCCGCTCGATGGGGCTGCGCGTCGAGACCGTGCCGATCCGCGGCAACGTCGACACGCGCATCGGATACGTTGCCTCAGGCGACCTCGACGCCGTGGTGCTCGCCGCCGCCGGACTCAGCCGGCTGGGCCGCCTCGCGGAGGCCACCGAGCTGATCTCCCCCGACATCGTGCTGCCCGCTCCCGGACAGGGAGCGCTGGCCGTCGAGTGCCCTGCGGACGACGCAGGGCTCGTCTCCGTGCTCGCCGAGCTCGACGACCCGTTCACCCGGGCCGCCGTGACCGCCGAGCGCGCACTGCTCGCCGCTCTCGAGGCCGGTTGCTCCGCGCCCGTGGGCGCGCTGGCCGATCCCGTCGTCGACGGGCACATCACCGAGCTGCGCCTGCGCGGTGTCGTCGGGACCACCGACGGCTCCTCGCTGGTGCAGATGTCCATCACCGGTCCGACCCCCGCATCCCGGGACGAAGCCGTGGCCCTCGGCCACGAGCTCGCCGACGAGATGCTCGCCAAGGGCGCGGCCGGTCTTATGGGGGAGCGCGAACTTTGAGCCCCACCGCCGCCGCAGCGACCAACACGACCGCAGGCACCACCGCGGCCGGGCCGGCAGGACCGGCAGGCAGGACGGGTACCGCGGGCACCGCGGGCCACACCGGGACCGCGGGCACGGATATGCCGGGTTCCGCCCTCGGGCACGTCACCTTCCTCGGTGCCGGGCCCGGTGACCCCGGGCTGCTGACCCTTCGCGCCGTCGAGGCGCTCGCCCACGCCGACGTCCTGGTCGCCGACGGCCATGTGCTGGACGTCGTACGGACCCATGCCCGGCCGGGCGTGGACACGGCGCAGCCGGGCGACGCCGAGGGGGAGTTGAGCCCTTCGGCCGCCGCGGCCAAGCTTTTCACGGCCTCCGCGCGCACCGGCAAGCGGGTGGTCCGTGCGATCGCCGGCGACCCCGGACTCGACTCCGCGGCCGCCGGCGAGATGCTCGCCTGCGCGCAGGCCGGCATCCCCTTCGAGGTCGTGCCGGGCGTGGCCGCGGCCGTGGGCGTGCCCGCGTACGCGGGTGTGCCGCTCAGCGGCGACGTGCGCTTCGTGGAGGCCGCGACCGCGTCGGCGCGGTGCTGGAACGAGGCGGGCGCGAGCGACGCGACCCTGGTCGTCTCCACCACCCTGCAGACGGTCGCCGCCAACGCGGCGGAGCTGGTCTCCGGGGGCCGCAAGCCGGACACCCCGCTGACCGTCACCGTGGCCGGCACGACGACCCGGCAGCGCACCTGGACGGCCACGCTGTCCACGATTGCGGCCGAGCTGAAGGCGACCAAGGCGCTGCCCACGCCGGAGGGCCCCATCGCGGCGATAGCCGTGGTCGGTGAGCCGACCGCGCGGCGCGAGCTGCTCTCCTGGTTCGAGACCAAGCCGCTGTTCGGCTGGAAGGTGCTCGTCCCGCGCACCAAGGAGCAGGCCGCGTCCCTCTCCGACCAGCTGCGCTCCTACGGCGCCGTGCCGCACGAGGTGCCCACGATCGCGGTGGAGCCGCCCCGTACCCCGCAGCAGATGGAGCGCGCGGTCAAGGGTCTGGTCACCGGACGGTACGAGTGGATCGCCTTCACCTCGGTGAACGCGGTCAAGGCCGTCCGTGAGAAGTTCGAGGAGTACGGGCTCGACGCGCGTGCCTTCGCCGGGATCAAGGTCGCGGCGGTGGGCGAGCAGACGGCCGGGGCGCTGGTGGACTTCGGTGTGAAGCCGGACCTGATGCCCAGCGGCGAGCAGTCCGCAGCGGGCCTGCTGGAGGACTGGCCGCCCTACGACCCCGTCTTCGACCCGATCGACCGGGTCTTCCTGCCGCGCGCCGACATCGCGACGGAGACGCTCGTGGCGGGGCTCGTGGAGCTCGGCTGGGAGGTCGACGACGTCACCGCCTACCGGACCGTGCGGGCCTCCCCGCCGCCGGCGGAGACCCGTGAGGCGATCAAGGGCGGCGGGTTCGACGCGGTGCTGTTCACCTCGAGCAGCACGGTGCGGAACCTCGTCGGCATCGCGGGCAAGCCGCACAACGTGACCGTGATCGCCTGTATCGGCCCGGCCACCGCGAAGACCGCGGAGGAACACGGGCTGCGGGTGGACGTGATGGCCCCGGAGCCGTCCGTCCACGCGCTCGCGCAGGCGCTGGCGGACTTCGGCGTCCGGCGGCGTGAGACGGCGATCGCCGCGGGCGACCCCGTCACGCGTCCCAGCGAGCGGCGTCCCGGCTCGCGGCGCAGGGCCCGCGTCTGACGGGCCCACCGCCCGCGTACCACGTGCCCCCGGCTCCCTGCGGAGCCGGGGGCCGTCGCGTTCCCGGGCCGACAACGGGTCGGCATGAGCACGGCGCGTACGGGCGTACCGTGGAACGCGGAAACGGCCCGGGACGGAGAGAGGCGCGGCGCGGTGATGAGCGGAAACGGAAGCGGATACGGTCAGTTCCCCGGTACGAGGCCCCGCCGGCTGCGCACGACGCCCGCGATGCGCCGCCTCGTCGCCGAGAACCGGCTGCACCCCGCCGAGCTGATCCTCCCCGTCTTCGTGCGCGAGGGCATCGACGCGCCCGTGCCCATCTCCGCGATGCCCGGCGTCGTCCAGCACACCCGTGACACCCTCCGCAAGGCCGCCGTGGAGGCGGCCGAGGCGGGAGTGGGCGGCATCATGCTCTTCGGTGTGCCGCTGGACGAGAAGAAGGACGCCGTGGGGACGCCCGGCACGGACCCGGACGGGATCCTGCAGGTGGCGATCCGCGACGTCGTCAGCGAGGTCGGCGACGCCCTGGTGGTCATGTCCGACCTGTGCCTCGACGAGCACATCGAGCACGGCCACTGCGGCGTGCTGGACTCCAAGGGCCGGGTGGACAACGACGCGACCCTGGAGCGCTACGCGGAGATGGCCCGGGTCCAGGCGGACGCCGGCGTCCACGTCGTCGGCCCCAGCGGCATGATGGACGGTCAGGTCGGCGTCATCAGGGGCGCCCTGGACGCCGCCGGCCACCAGGACGTGTCGGTGCTGGCGTACACGGCGAAGTACGCGTCGGCGTTCTACGGGCCGTTCCGGGAGGCCATCGGGTCCTCGCTCAAGGGCGACCGCAAGACCTACCAGCAGGACCCGGCGAACCAGCGGGAGTCGCTGCGCGAGCTGGCGCTGGACCTCGCCGAGGGCGCCGACATGGTCATGGTGAAGCCCGCGGGGCCGTACCTCGACGTGGTGGCGAAGGTCGCCGAGTCGGTGGACGTGCCGGTCGCGGCGTACCAGATCAGCGGCGAGTACGCGATGGTCGAGGCGGCCGCCGAGCGCGGCTGGATCGACCGCGACCGGGCGATCATGGAGACCCTGACCGGGATCCGCCGCGCGGGCGCGCAGTTGATCCTCACCTACTGGGCGACCGAGGTGGCCGCGCAGCTCTGAGCCCGCGGCCGTCGGCCCTACCGGCGCCGGCCCGGCGCGGTTGTCCCGCCGGGCCGGGGCGCGGCTCACGCGCGGTCAGGTCGCGGCGTACGCAGCGAACATGGGGCGTCCCCTCCGCGCGGGCGCTGCCGTGCCCGGGGCCGCTGACCGGGTGTGATCGGCGGCAGAGGAGTGATCATGCCCGGCCGGGGCTGCAGCCCGGGCGGTGACCTGCCGAAGCAGGGTGGGCGGCGTTCTTCCCGCGCTGCCCGGACGCGGTACCCACAGATGATCGCGCGCAGGACGCGGATGTGGACGGCGCGGTTCCAGGTTGCCCGGCATTTCATTACATCAAGTGGCGTTGGTGGCGATTCGGACTTAACGGCGTAAGTCGGTGGGAAGTTCACAGCAAGTCCACAGCAGGCGGAGGCACAAGGGCCTCCGCCGTGAAAGGAGAACCGCGATGCGGATTCCCCGATTCGCCGCCGCGCTGGGCGTCGCTGCCGCCGTCCTTCTGGGCGGCGCCGGCGCTGCCGGCGCCGCAACGCCGCCAACGGCGGCGGTGTCGCACACGACCCAGGCGACAAACGACCGGGGCGGCGAGTACCGGTACGACGGTGACCGCGGCCGAGGCGGCGAGTTCCGCCGTGACCGAGGCCGTGACGGCCGCGAGTTCCGCCGTGACCGGGGCCGTGACGGCCGCTGGTACCACCGTCACCACCGGCACCACCCGCGCTGGCACCACCGCCACCACCGTCACGACCACCGCTGGCACTTCCACCGCTGAGCGGTTCTGACCGGGTCGTCTCGGGGGGTGTCCTTCCACCGCGGGGAAGGACACCCGTGACTCGGGCCCGGCCGACGGCACCGCCTAGTCCCACCAGAAGGACCAGGCGGGCGCGCCCACCAGGGACTCGGCGTACGCGCGCAGCGAGCCGCTGCCCTGGGTGACGTTGTCGGGGCAGAAGGCGAAGTGCTCGGCGGCCACGGCCTCGGCCTCGTCCACCGAGGCCGGCGGCGCGGCCACGGAGAGCACGAGCACGTCGAAGGCAATGGCCACGACGCGCACGCCGAAGCGCTCCTCCCAGGAGCGCAGGACGGAACAGAGCCGGGCCACGTCGTTCTCGTGGTTGCACGGTCCCGTCCAGCCGATGGCCGCGGGGACGTCGGCGCTGCGCCGGGCGGGGACGAGGGCCGCTCGGGGGTCCTTGAACCACCCCGCCTCGACCACGGACGCGGCGACCTCGGCCGCCCTGACGTCCGGATCGGCCTCGAACTCCCGCGCGGGGGCGAGGCCGGGCCACGTCCGGCCGAACGGGGCGGTCAGGTCCGCGTCGTCCTCGTCGGACTCCTCCTCGTCGCCCCAGAGGTCGGCGAGGACCTCGTCGGCCTCGTGGTCGCCCGGATAGGACATCGCCCGGGGGTCCAGGTCCCTGGTGGCGGGCAGCGCCCCGTCCATGGAGAGCAGCAACGGGTGCAGCCCCGCCGACATCCGCGCGGGGAGCAGCCCTTCCCAGGAGCCGGGCTCGGCGGGCCCGTTCGCGTGCCAGAGCAGCGGTTCGTGCGGGCGGCCGTCGCCCGTGGCGTCGACGAGCGTGCCGGGCGGGAGCTCGAGGCCCAGGGACCGGCCGGCCGGGTCCTGCGCGAGCTTCGGGAGCTGGTTGGGGAGCATCGCCATGGCCGTGAATGTAGGGCCGGCCACTGACAACGGCGGCCCCGGGGGGAGTGATCACTCCCGCCGGGGCCGCCGTCGTACGGACGCGGGGCGCGTCAGAGGCGCTCGGGCGTGCGGATGCCGAGCAGCGCCATGCCCTGCCGCAGGGTGCGGGCGGTCAGGTCGCAGAGGAAGAGGCGGTTCTCCCGCAGTTCGGGGGTCTCGGCCTTCAGGACCGGGCACTGGTCGAAGAAGGTGGTGTACGCCGAGGCCAGTGCGTACAGGTACGAGGCCAGCTTGTGCGGCTCGTACGTCTCCGAGACGCCCGCCAGGGTCTCCGCGAACTCGTCCAGCAGCAGGCCGAGCGCCCGCTCGGCCGGGGCCAGCGGCAGCTCGGGGTGCGCGACCGGCTTCGCGTCGCCCGCCTTGCGGAGAATGGAGCGGTTCCGGGCGTACGCGTACTGGAGGTACACGCTCGTGTCGCCGTTGAGCGAGACCATCCGGTCCAGGTCGAACACGTAGTCCCGGCCGAGCGAGGTGGACAGGTCGGCGTATTTGATCGCGCCGATGCCGACCTCCTTGGCGCGGTCCGCGACCTCCTCGTCCGTCAGCTCCGAGGACTTCTCCCGGATGACGGTCGCGGCCCGCTCCACCGCCTCGTCCAGCAGGTCGACCAGCCGGAAGGTCTCGCCGGACCGCGTCTTGTACGGCTTGCCGTCCTTGCCGAGCAGCGTGCCGAACGGGATGTGGAGCGCGGTGACCTCGTCGGTCAGCCAGCCGGCCCGCTTGGCCGTCTCGAAGACCATCTTGAAGTGCAGGGCCTGCCGGGAGTCCACGACGTACAGGAGCGTGTCGGCGTGCAGGGCCGCGGTGCGGTCGCGGATCGCGGACAGGTCGGTCGCGGCGTAGCCGAAGCCGCCGTCGGCCTTCTGGACGATGAGCGGGACGGGCTCGCCGTCCTTGCCCTTGACGTCGTCGAAGAACACGCACAGCGCGCCGTTGGAGCGCACGGCGACGCCGGACTCCTCCAGCAGCTTGCAGGTCTCGACCAGCATGTCGTTGTAGCCGGACTCGCCGACGACGTCCTCGTCGCGGATCTCGATGTCGAGCTTGTCGTAGACGGAGTTGAAGTAGATCTTCGACTCGTCCACGAACCGCTGCCACATCGCCAGCGTCTCCGGGTCGCCGGCCTGCAGGTCGACGACGCGCTTGCGCGACCGGGTCTTGAACTCCTCGTCGGAGTCGAAGACGGTCCGGGAGGCCTTGTAGAGCCGGTTGAGGCGCGACATGGAGGCCTCGCCCGCCTCCTCGCCGGCCTCGGACGCCCCGTGGTCCAGCTCGTGCGGGTGCTCCACCAGGTACTGGATGAGCATGCCGAACTGGGTGCCCCAGTCGCCGATGTGGTGGCGGCGGATCACCGTCTCGCCCTCGAACTCGAGGATCTTGACCAGGGCGTCGCCGATCACGGAGGACCGAAGGTGGCCGACGTGCATCTCCTTGGCCACGTTCGGCTGCGCGTAGTCGATCACCGTGGTGCCGGGCTCCGGCTTCACGGGCACGCCGAGCCGGTCGTCGGCGGCCCGGGCGGCGAGCGTCCGGGTGATCGCGGCGTCCGAGACGGTGATGTTGAGGAAGCCCGGTCCCGAGACCTCGACGGCGGCGATCAGCTCGTCGCCGGCCGGGAGGGCCTCGACGACCTGGGCGGCCAGCTCGCGCGGGTTCGCCTTGTTCCGCTTGGCGAGGCCCAGCACGCCGTTGGCCTGGAAGTCGGCCCGGTCGCTACGTCGCAGCAGCGGGTCGGCACCGAGGGCGTCAGCGACGCGCTGCTGGATCGAGGCGGAAAGCGAGTTGACCGAGGCCATGGGATGGGTGCTTCCTGAGAGGGATCGGAGATCAACCCTCAGTATCCCACGCGCTACCACTCATTTTTCTCTGGGACAATTGCCGGGTACCGCGCTACCCGCTGCACAGGTGGAAGGAAGTCGAGACAGTGGCTCAGAGCACCGAGGCCGACTGGGTCGCCCGCTTCGCGGACGACGTCATCGCGGAAGCCGAGCGTCGGGCTCCGGGCAAGAAAATCATCGTCGCCTCGGGTATCAGCCCCTCCGGCCCGATCCACCTGGGCAACCTGCGCGAGATCATGGTCCCGCACCTGGTCGCCGACGAGATCAAGCGGCGTGGCGTGCCCTGCGAGCACATCCTGTCCTGGGACGACTTCGACCGGTACCGCAAGGTGCCGGCCGGATACGACCCGTCGTACGCCGAGCACATCGGCAAGCCGCTGACCTCCGTGCCGGCGCCCGAGGGCAGCTCGTACGAGACCTGGTCGGACCACTTCAAGGCCCCGTTCCGCGAGGCGCTGGCGGCGCTGGGCGTCGAGGTCACCGAGATCAGCCAGACCGTCGAGTACACCTCCGGCGCCTACCGCGAGCAGATCCTGCACGCGATGCGCGAGCGCCGGCGGATCGACGAGGTGCTCGGCCGCTACCGGACGAAGAAGAAGGGCGGCGGCGAGGAGCAGGACGACGAGGAGGCCACGCTCGCGCAGGCCCCCGAGTACTTCCCGTACAAGCCGTACTGCTCGGCCTGCGGCAAGGACACGACCACGGTCCTCGCCTACGACGACGACACCACCGACCTCACCTACGAGTGCCAGGACTGCGGCAACCGCGAGACCGTGCGGCTGAGCGAGTTCGACCGCGGCAAGCTGGTCTGGAAGGTCGACTGGCCGATGCGCTGGGCCTTCAAGGGCGTGGACTTCGAGCCCTCCGGCGTCGACCACCAGTCGCCCGGCTCCTCGTGGATGGTCGGCCAGCAGCTCGTGCGCGAGATCTTCGGCGCCGAGCCGCCCATCGGCCCGATGTACGCCTTCGTCGGCATCAGCGGCATGGCCAAGATGTCCAGTTCCAAGGGCGGCGTGCCGATCGCGGCCGACGCGCTGCAGATCATGGAGCCGCAGCTGCTGCGCTGGCTGTACGCCCGCCGCCGGCCCAACCAGGCGTTCAACATCTCCTTCGGCGACGAGATCTCCCGCACCTACGACGAGTGGGACGCGCTGGAGCGCAAGGTCGCCGAGGGCACGGCCGCGCCGGTGGACCTCGCGGTGCACTCGCGGGCCGCGAGCACCGCGAGCGGTGAACTGCCCACCACGCCGCGCAAGCTGCCGTACCGCACCCTCGCCTCGGTCGTGGACATCACGACCGGGGACGAGGAGCAGACGCTGCGCATCCTGCGCGACTTCGACCAGGAGCAGCCGCTGGCCTCCCTGGACGAGGCCCGGCCGCGGCTGGACTGCGCCGAGCGCTGGGTCAACACCCACGTCGAGCCGGAGGCCCGTACCCAGGTGCGCACCGAGCCGGACGCAAAGGCCCTGGCGGCTCTGTCCGGCGAGGAGCGGGAGGCGCTGAAGCTGCTGGTGGACGGGCTGCCCGAGCACTGGTCGCTGGACGGGCTGACCACCCTGGTCTACGGCGTGCCGAAGATCCAGGCGGGCTTCGCGCCCGACGCCAAGCCGACGCCGGAGATGAAGGTCGCCCAGCGCTCCTTCTTCGCGCTGCTCTACAAGCTGCTGGTCGGCCGGGACACCGGTCCGCGGCTGCCCACGCTGCTGCTGGCGGTCGGTCAGGACCGGGTGCGGGAGCTGCTCGCGGCGAGCTGAGCCGGACGCGTACACGGCGGCGGCGGGTGGCACGGCCACCCGCCGCCGTCGCGCGTACGGGGCGTGAATATTCGAACGCGGTGGAGGGGTGCCCGCGCTAGGGTCGTCGCACGCGGGGCGGCTCACGGTGTGCTTCCTTCTCTCCATTCCAATGAACCAGCGCTCCGGCTTCCCGCCCCGCGTACGCGACCGGCGTCACCGGCCCGGACATGGGGACCGGGCACGGGACCACCGGTTCCCCGGGGCGGCTCCCGGGCGTGCTTCCTTCTCCTCGAAATCGCCTTCGGCGATCGATTCCAGCGCGCCCACTTCCCGCCCCGGCACGTCCACCAGGGGGAGACACAGGGATGTCCACGGCCACCACCACCGCCACCACCACCGCGCCGCGCACGCTCGCCGGCGTCCTGCTCGCACGCCGCGGAGCCGTCCACCTGCCGGCCGCGACGACCGGGCCCTCGCTCGCCACCGCGGCGGGCGTGGCGCTGCTGGAGGCGGACCTGCTCGACCGCGGCTACCTGATGGCGCCCGCCCTGCGGGCCGCGCTCACCGAGCGGAGCGAGGCCGCGCTGACCGCCGCCGGGAGTGCCCTGCTGGCCGAGGCCGACCAGGCGCTCGGCGCCGACCGGCCCCACGAGCCGCTGTTCCGCGACTTCCCCGCGAGCACCCCGCGGGACACCTTCGCCTTCTACGCCGACCGGGTCCTGACCCTGCTCTTCCAGCACCCGGAGCAGCCGTGCGTGCTGTGCGGCACGCAGGGCACCGTCCACGCCGTCTCGCCCTGCGCGCACCTGGTGTGCCGCTCCTGCTTCGACGGCGCGGACTTCTCGGCGTGCCCGGTCTGCCACCGCCGGATCGACGCGGACGACCCCTTCCTGCGGCCCCGCAGGCCCCGGCGCCTCGGCGCGCTTCGGCGTGCCCTGCCCGAGCGGCTGCGCGTGCTGCAGTACGGCGGCGACCTCGCGGCGCGGGACGCCGACGCGGAGCGCGAGATCGGCGGGCTCCTCGCCCGTACCGGCGCGCTGAGCCCGCAGGACGCCGACGACCTCGTGGCGCTGCTGGGCACCCGGGACCGGGACGGGCTGTCCTGGCTGCCGGAGCGGATCCCCGGCCGGGAGACCAAGGCCCGGGTGCTGGCCTGGCTGCTGGCCGATCCCGCCGCGTACGCCACCACCGTCCCGGCCGCCGCCGCGCGCATCGACACCGCGACCGACGTCCTGCGGCTGCTCGCCGTCCGCTCGGGCGGTGACCCCGGCCTCGTGGACCTGCCGCGCTTCGGCGCGGTCCCGCGGCCGCTGCGGCGCGCCCTGCTCGGGGTGCTCGACGGCCTGGCGCCGGACCTGGCCGCGCAGGACATGCGCCGCCACCGGCACGCGTGGCTGCGTGTCGCCGAGCGCCTGCACCCCTTCGAGCACGCGGACCGCTTCCCGCGGGCCGCCCTGGCCGTGGCGGCGCTGCGCGACACCCGCCTCGCGGACGGCGACGCGCTGACCGCGACGCTGCGGGCGGCGGCCGACGCCGCGCCGCAGGTCGACGCGACCGGGACGACGGTACGGGTGCGGGGCCGGGCGGGCCGGGTCGAGGCCGCGCTGGACGCCATGGACGTACCGGCCGCGGTCGCGCTGCTGGCGCAGCGGCCGGGCGAGTTCGTACGCCGGCTCGACCACCTGCTGCGGCTCTCCGGGGCCGCGGAGGCGGACGTCGTGCTGTCAGCGCTGGAGACGGCGGTGCCGCAGGTGTCGCCCGCGGTGCTGCTGTCCGCGCTCGGCGAGATCCGCAGCCGTCCGCAGGCGGCCGCAACCAGGGTGTTCTTCCCGAAGGGCGGCAGCGCCAAGACGCATCTGGCCGACGACGACCGGCTGCCGATCGACGCCGGCGCGGGGGAGAGGGCCGTGGCCGTGCTCCACGGCGAGGTGCTGCGGCGGGCGGCGGAGCGGGAGGCCGTCGAGGTTGCCGTCGTGGACGCCGGACTGGACGGCCTGATCGCTCCGTTCACCGAGCGCACCGCCTCGCGCGCCCTGGTGACCCTGCCGCGCGGCAGCGAACTGCCCGTGCCGGAGGGCCGGACGATCCGGCTGTTCCTGCACTGGACGGAGAGCGAGCGGTCCGGGCGGACCGACCTGGACCTGTCCACGGCCATGTTCGACGCCGACTGGCGGCGCGTGGGCCACTGCGACTACACGGCCCTGCGCTTCGGCGACGGCGCCGCGGTGCACTCGGGTGACCTGACCAGCGCCCCCGCCCCGGACGGTGCCAGTGAGTTCGTCGACCTGGACCTGGACGCCCTGGCGGACGCCGGGGTGCGCCATCTCGTCGCGCTGGTCTTCTCGTTCAACGACGTGCCGTTCGAGGAGCTGGACGAGGCGTTCGCCGGGCTGATGCTGCGCGACGAACCGGGCGACGCGGGGCCGGTGTTCGACGCCCGCGCCGTCGAGCAGCGCTACGACCTGACCGGGCGGGCGCGCACGAGCGTGCCGCTGGTGATCGACGTGGCGGGCCGCACGATGCGGTGGCTGGACGTGGCCAAGGGCGTCACCGGCACCTGCCACTCCGTGGCGCGGCACGGCGACGGCCTTGCCGCGCTCGCCGAGGGCCTCACCGGGATGTTCGCCTCCGGGGCCCGGGTGGGGCTGGGCGAACTGGCCGTCTGGCAGGCCGCGGCCCGCGCCGCGACCGTCCTGCTGCGCCACGCGGACGGCTCCACCACCGCCTACCGGCGCCGTGCCGCCGAGACGGTGGCGGAGTTCGCGGCCCGGATCGGTTCGCCGTACGCCGACCCCGCCGACGGTGCGGAGCCGGACGCGGCGCGGCTGGCGTACCTGCTGCGCGGCGACGTCGCCGTGGCCGAGGGCGGCGAGGTGTTCGCGCTGCACCCGGCGGCCCTCGACGCGGCGCGGGTGCGGCTGCTGTCGGCGTCCGACGTGGTCGCGTCGCTGGCACCGGCCGCCGCTCCGGCCGCCGGCTGAGGCGCTACGACGCGTACTGGCCGTCGAGTTCGAGCCGGCGGCGCAGTTCGCGGACGTAGGGGCGCAGCGTGCTCTCGCTGAGCGGGCCGCCGTTGGGGCTGGAGATGCCGTAGCGGTCCTGCAGGATCAGGCCGAACTGGCGGGCGTTGGGGAAGTTGCCGAACTGCTGGTGGTAGGCCCGGAACGCGCGGTCGTAGATCTCCTCGCGGGAGGTGTCCTCCGTGACGGGCTCCGGCTCGGATTCGGGCTCGGGGTAGAAGTCCGGCTCGGGCTCCGGGGCGAACTCGGCGCGGGGCGTGGGGATCACGCCGTTGCCGTCGGCGAGGGCACGGCGGCGGTTCCCGGCGCCGACCGGGGCGGTGACGGGTTCGAGCGCGGGGGCGGGCTGCTGGTACGGCTCCGGCGCCTGGTACGGATCGGCCACCGGTTCCGGCGCGGGAGCGGAGGCGGGAGCGGGGGCCCGGTGCTCGACCTGGACCTGCGGTTCGACCGCGACCGGCTCCGGGGCCTGCTCCGGGGTCTGCCACTCGGGTTCGGGCTCGGGGCCCGGATCCGGCGCGGGGGCCGGCTGGGCGGCGGGCAGTGCGGCGGCGGGCGCGGGGGACGGGAGGTCGATGCCCGCGGCGGCCAGGCCGATGGCCGCGGTCTGCTCCATCGGCACCCCGTACCGGGCGAGCTTCAGCGGCATCAGGGACTCGACCGGGGCCTTGCGGCGCCAGGCCCGGCCGTAGCGGGCGCGCAGCCGGGCGCGGTAGACGAGACGTTCCTGCTCGACCCGGATGACCTCGTCGTAGCTGCGCAGCTCCCACAGCTTCATGCGCCGCCAGAGGCGGAAGGTCGCGAAGGGGGCCAGCAGCCAGCGGGCGAGCCGGACCGACTCCATGTGCTTGTCGGCGGTGATGTCGGCGACCCGGCCGATCGCGTGCCGGGCCGCCTCCACCGAGACGACGAAGAGGATCGGGATGATGCCGTGCATCCCGACGCCTAGCGGGTCCGGCCAGGCCGCCGCGCCGTTGAAGGCGATCGTGGCCGCCGTCAGCAGCCACGCCGTCTGGCGCAGCAGCGGGAACGGGATGCGCAGCCAGGTCAGCAGCAGGTCGAGTGCGAGCAGCACCACGATCCCGGCGTCGATGCCTATCGGGAAGACGTTGGCGAACCAGCCGAAGTCCTTGCGGAGCGCCAGCTCGCGCACGGCCGCGTACGAGCCCGCGAAGCCGATCGCGGCGATGACCACCGCGCCTGTGACGACCACACCGATCAGGATCCGGTGCGTCCGGTTCATGCGTATCGCGGACACCCGCGACCCTCCCAGGCTCGGAAACTGGCCTGCCCAGCCTGCCACACGGGGCAACGGGCAGGTTGCCCAAACGTGGTGAATCGGTACAGCGGATCCCGCAGTTGTTACGCGTTCGCCGCCGCGACCGCGGTGGCCGCCTCCTTGGCCGCCTTGAGCGCGCCGGCCTTCAGGCCGGAGCCGGCCGGGGTCTTCGCGTCCTCGAGGCCCGCGCCGTTGTAGGTGAGCACCAGCACGGCGTTCCCGGTGCGGGCGACGACCGTGACGTCCCGGTACTCCTCCTTGTCCTTCTTCGCCGTCGAGGTGACCGCGGTGCCCGCGTCCCACACGCCGTCCACCGTGACCGGGGCGCTCTTTGCGCCCTTGGCCCGGGCGGCCTCGGCGACCTGCTCGGCGTAGCGCTCCTTCGCCTGCTCCTCGGCCGAGCCGAGGCCCGCGACCGTGTCGTAGCGCTGGAGGGAGACGTCCAGCCAGCGGTACTGGTAGCCGTCCAGGCCGTTCCACGAGCAGCCGCCGCGCTCGTCGCGCTCGGCGGAGTGCGCGGGGGTGCCCGCGGGCTTCTTCGCCTTGGGGACCAGGGACTTGACGGTCTTGGCGCCGATGACCCGGCAGGGGTCGGGGAGTTCGGCGTACTTCGCGGCGACGGCGCTGGGCGACGGTGACGCGGACTTCGACGCGGGGGCCGAGGCGGCGGCCGCCTTCCGCGCGTCGTCCTTCGACGAGTCCGAGCCGGAGGAGCAGCCGGCGACGAGCATCACCGGCACGGCCGCGCCCACCAGCAGGCGGGCGAGGTGCGGGGCTGATCGGTGCATGGATCCTTCGCTCATTTCGTTGCGTGTCATGTCATGGCACAAACGGCCAGACTACGCGCTTCGTCTCATTCGTCGAGTTGATCTGCCAGCTCGGCCGCGACCTGGCGGGCGCCCATTTGCAGCTCCTCGCTGGGCGGTTCGACCGATTTGTCCGTTGACCACTGGGAGAGTTCGACGGTGACCAGGACGTTCGCCATGCGGAAGACCACGGCGATGTCGCGGTGGAGTCCCGAGTCCTGGTTCTTGAGGACGTCGTCGAGGAAGGCCCCGTCGCCGAGGTCGTCCAGGGCGCGCGGGGAGGTGTCGCCGGTGGCCGTGACGGACGGCGAGGGGGCGCCCGAGGCCGTGGTGCTCCCGGCCTCCGTGCCGGGCGGGCCCGTGGTGGCCGACGCGGAGGCGGCGGCGTCGGCCGGCGCCGTGGCGGCCGGGATGTGGGCCGCCGCGGCCCGGCTGTCGTAGTCCGCCGTGGCCTGGCTCTCGTCGCTGACGGATGTGTCGTACGACACGACGCGCTCGAGGTCGATGTGGAGGTAGCGGTTGCCGAGCTCGGTGCGGCCGGTCCACTTGCAGCCCGCCTTGCGGTCCGTGTCGAACGTCACGGTCGCCTCGCCCGCGTAGTCGTCCGCGTCCGGGACGAACTTCTCGAGCGTGCCGGCGGCCAGCGAGCCGCACGGCTCGGGCAGCACCCGGTACCGGCCGGGCGGGGCGGCCGGGGTGGACTGCCTGCCGTCCGCGCTGTCCCCGTTGCGTGCGCCGTCCCCGGTGCCGCCCGAGCCTGTGCACCCCGCCAGCGCGGCGGCGGCGAGCGCGGTCGTGCACACCGCGGCCACCAGGCCCCGGATCCGGTGCACGCGGTCTCCCGTTGGCTGCACTTGAGGTGGCCCCTTCCTCCGGCGATCGGTCCGGCGCCCGCGTAAATCCCTTGGCGGGGGTGGGCGACGGGTAGACACAATGTCTACCGCACGCGCTGCGGCCGTCGCCTGATCATGGGGCTGTATAGCTGCTTTCGCCCTTTATTTCGCTTTCCGTTGAGACGTGTTGTTTGTGTTGCCTTGATGGAAATCACCGTCCGACCCAGGGGGGATCGAGATGTCGTACACAGAAGTGCCCGGAGTGCGGGTGCCCATCCGCATGTGGACCGACCCGGCCGCGGTCGAGGACGGGGCCATGCAGCAGCTGCGCAACGTCTCCTCGCTGCCGTGGATCAAGGGCCTCGCCGTCATGCCCGACGTCCACTACGGCAAGGGCGCCACGGTGGGCTCGGTGATCGCGATGCACGGCGCGGTCTGCCCGGCCGCGGTCGGCGTGGACATCGGCTGCGGCATGAGCGCGGTGCGGACCTCGCTGACGGCGAACGACCTGCCCGGCGACCTCTCCCGGCTCCGCTCCAAGATCGAGCAGGCCGTCCCGGTCGGCCGCGGCATGCACGACGAGGCCGTCGACCCCGCCCGGCTGTACGGCCTGTCCGCCGCCGGCTGGGACCGCTTCTGGGACGGCTTCGACGACCTGGCCGAGCCCGTCCGGTTCCGCAGGGAGCGCGCGACGAAGCAGATGGGCAGCCTCGGTTCGGGCAACCACTTCATCGAGGTCTGCCTCGACGAGGAGGGCGCGGTCTGGCTGATGCTGCACTCCGGCTCGCGCAACATCGGCAAGGAACTCGCCGAGTACCACATCGGGGAGGCCCAGAAGCTGTCCCACAACCAGGGCCTGGTCGACCGCGACCTGGCCGTGTTCATCGCGGACACCCCGCAGATGGCGGCCTACCGGCGCGACCTGTTCTGGGCGCAGGACTACGCGAAGCGCAACCGCGCGATCATGATGGCCCTGTTCCAGGAGGTGCTGCGGCGCGAGTTCCGCAAGGCCAAGGTCACCTTCGACGAGGTCATCTCCTGCCACCACAACTACGTGGCGGAGGAGCGCTACGACGGCATGGACCTGCTCGTCACCCGCAAGGGCGCGATCAGGGCCGGCAGCGGCGACCACGGCATCATCCCGGGCTCCATGGGCACCGGTTCGTACATCGTCCGCGGCCTCGGCAACACCGACGCCTTCAACTCCGCCTCGCACGGCGCGGGCCGCAGGATGAGCCGCACCGCGGCGAAGAAGCGGTTCTCCACGCGGGACCTGGAGGAGCAGACCAAGGGCGTCGAGTGCCGCAAGGACTCGGGCGTGGTGGACGAGATCCCGGGTGCGTACAAGCCGATCGAGAAGGTGATCGAGCAGCAGCGGGACCTCGTGGAGGTCGTCGCGAAGCTCAAGCAGGTCGTCTGCGTGAAGGGTTGAGCCCGGCGGACGAACGGCGGGTCCGGGGCCGTGAAGGGCCCCGGACCCGCCGTTCGTACGGCGCCGGTGAGTGGAGGGGTGATGCGCCCCGGAGCGCTGTGGGCGCGGCTGCTCGCCCCTGCCCGCCTTCGCCCCGCGCATCGGCCGCCGCTGTGGAGCACCGGTCAACGCCGGGCCACCGCCAGGCCGTCGGCCCCGGTGCACGCCGCGGCGGTCTTCCACCGGGCGGCGGACGACCGCGTGAGCCGGCGCGTCTGCGCGCTGCGCCCCGTGGGCCCGGACGGCCACCCCGGGCACGTCGTCGTGGCCACCCGGGGCACCCTGCTCGCGCTGCGCCGGTGATCCCGCCGGGCGGCTACGGCTTCCGGTGCACCCGGTGCTGGGCGGCCTGGGCGCGGGGGCGGACGACCAGCAGGTCGACGTTGACGTGGGGCGGGCGGGTGACCGCCCAGGTGACCGTGTCGGCGATGTCCTCCGAGGTGAGGGGCTCGGCCACGCCCGCGTAGACGGCGGCGGCCTTCTCCTCGTCGCCGTGGAAGCGGGTGAGGGCGAAGCCCTCGGACTTCACCATGCCGGGGGCGATCTCGACCACGCGGACCGGCTCGCCGAGCAGTTCCAGGCGGAGCGTGCCGGCGAGGGCGTGGGCGCCGTGCTTGGCCGCCACGTACCCGCCGCCGCCCTCGTACGGGGTGAAGGCGGCCGTGGAGGAGAGCACGACCACGGTGCCGTCGCCGGAGGCGATCAGCCCGGGCAGGAAGGCCTGGACGGTGTTGAGCACGCCGAGGACGTTGACCTCGTACATCGTGCGCCAGTCCGCGGGGTCGGCGGTGGCGACCGGGTCCGCGCCGAGGGCGCCGCCGGCGTTGGCGAACAGGACGTCCACCCGGTCCAGCGAGGCGGCCAGCGCGTCGACGGCGCCGCGGTCCGTGACGTCGAGGGCGACGGCGGCCGCGGAGTGGCCAGAGGCGGTGATCTCCTTGGCGAGCGCCTCCAGACGGTCGGCGCGGCGGGCGGTGAGCACGACGTGGTAGCCGGCTTCGGCCAGCCTGCGGGCGGTGGCGGCACCGATGCCGCTGCTCGCGCCGGTCACGACTGCGGTACGGGGGCTCATGGTCGTGGTGCCTTTCGCCGTTCGGGAGGTCGGGAGGGGCAAGTGCCCGCCCACATTCGCAGCATAGGCGCGGTGGTGCCGGGCGCTCGCGGGGCGGTCCGCGGATCCGCGGGCCCCGGAGCCCCGCCGGTGTGCTCAGCCTCCCGTGCCGGCCCACGCGGCGAGGGCGGCGGCGCGGCCCCCGGCGGCGGCGCCCTCGGCGGCCCAGGCGACATGGCCGTCGGGGCGGACGAGCAGCGTGGTGCGGCCGCCGTCCGTACGGGTGACGTGGACGGCGCGCGGGTCGGCGGCGCCGTCCGCGGGGCCCTCGGGGCTCACGAGGACGAAGCGGCCGGCGCGCAGGGCCTCGTACAGCCGGCCCTCCCGCAGGGGCAGATCGGGCGCGCGCCGGCCGGTCAGGGGATGGGCGCCGCGCGGGGCGGGATAGGCGATGCCGATGCCGGTGATCGCGCCAAGGGCCCTTCGGCGCAGTGGCGGGAGGTGCCCGACGGCCAGGGAGAGCGCGTCGCGCAAGGCGCGCTGGAGGGCGTTGTGGGCCATGGCGAGGCGGATGATGCCGCCGCTGCTGCGGAGCACCATCGCGCCCACCGGGTGCCGTTCGGCCTGATAGCTGTCGAGCAGGGCGTCGGACGCGCTGCCGCGGACCACGGCGGCGAGCTTCCAGCCGAGGTTGGCGGCGTCCTGCAGGCCGGTGTTCATCCCCTGCCCTCCCGCGGGGGAGTGGACGTGCGCCGCGTCGCCGGCGAGCAGCACGCGGCCGGCGCGGTAGACGGGCACCTGGCGTTCGTCGCTGTGGAAGCGGGAGAGCCAGCGGGCCTCGCCCATGCCGTGGTCGGTGCCCAGGGCGCGGCGCGTGATGTCGCGGACCTCGTCGAGGCCGACCGGGTCGCCGTCGGGCCGCTCGCCGGCGCGGTCCCAGCACATCACGCGGTACCAGCCGTCGCCGAAGGGCGCGAGGAAGGCGAAGGCGTCACCGGTGCCGCCCACGGTCAGCAGTCCGGGGGGCGGCTCGGCGAGCCGGACGTCGGCGAGCACGATCGACCGGATCACGGACCGGCCGGGGAAGGGCAGGCCCAGGGCGGTCCGGACGGCGCTGCGGTGGCCGTCGGCGCCGACCGCGTACGCGGCGCGGCGGGTGGCGACGGTGCCGTCCGCGGCGCGGACGTCGAGCGAGACGCCTCCGTCGTCCTGGTGCACGGCCAGCACCTCGGCGCCGTGCTCGAAGCGCACGCCGGCGGCGCGGGCCCGGCGTTCCAGCAGCCTCTCCACCTCGTACTGGGGAGTGATCAGCAGGTACGGGAAGCGGGAGGGCAGTTCCGTCAGGTCCAGCGAGAGCCGGCGGAAGAGCCGCAGTCCGCGCAGCCGGTGGCCGGTGGCGACCAGTTCGTCGGCGAGGCCGCGGGCGTCGAGGAGTTCGAGGGTGCGGGCGTGGACGCCGAAGGCCCGGCTCAGGTTGCCGTGTCCCGGGGCGCGGCGCTCCAGGACGGTGACGGGGACGCCGGCGGCGGCGAGGTCCCCGGCGAGCAGCAGGCCGGTGGGGCCCGCCCCCACGACCAGGACCCCGGCCGGGTGGTCCGCGGTGCCGGAGCGACGGGTGGCGTCGGTGCGGTGCTGGGTGCGGTGCTCGGTGGTCATGGCGGCCTCCTGGGGCCAACGTCTGTGGGCCAACAGTTGTTGGTCAACGCTTGTTGGCAAACCTAGTCCGGCCCCTCTGGCGATGTCAACAGGTGTTGGCCTACAGTTGTGGGCATGACTGCGACGCCCCCCGCCCCCCGCCGGTCCGACGCCACCCGCGCGGCGATCCTCATCGCGGCCCGCGACCGCTTCGCCGCCGACGGCTACGAGCGCGCCACCATCCGCGCCATCGCCAGGGACGCCGGCATCGACCCCTCGATGGTCATGCGCTACTACGGCAACAAGGAGGGGCTCTTCGCCGCCGCCTCCGAGTTCGACCTGCGCATGCCGGACGTGGCCGCGGTCGCGACCGAGGACGTCGGGGCCGTTCTCGTCACGCACTTCCTGGAGCGCTGGGAGGAGGACGAGGCGCTGACCGCGCTGCTGCGCGTCGGCGTCACCAACCCGGTCGGCGCCGAGCGGATGCGCTCGATCCTGCAGCGGCAGCTCGCACCGGTCGCCGCGGCCGTGTGCCCGGATCCGGAGCCCGGACGGGCCGCGGAACGCGCCGTGCTCGTGGCCTCGCAGATCCTCGGCATGGCCGTCAGCCGGTACGTGCTCCGCTTCCCCCCGGCCGCGGCGATGCCGCGCGAGGAGGTCGTGGCCTGGCTGGCGCCCACCGTCCAGCGGTACCTGACGGCCGTGGCGCCCTGACCCGGCGGGCGGTCGGCGTCCGCGCGGGGCGGACCCGTGAACGAAGGAGTGACGACGCATGGAGCAGCCGAAGAACGTCCTCGCGGTGATCGCGCCGCACGTCGGGGGCCGCGGCGCCGGTGCCGCCCTGGCCGGGCTCTTCGGGGACCGGGCCGCCGTCACGGTCGTCGAGTCCGCCGACGAGGACCCGGCCGCGCTGGCCGCGGCCCACGTGATCATGACGGCACTGGGCCCCGTGACGGCCGGGCACCTCGCCCGGGCGTCCGCCCTGGAACTCGTCCAGTGCACCAGCCACGGCCACGAGCACGTGGACGTCGCCGCCGCCCGCGCCCGGGGCGTACCCGTGTGCACCATCGGCTCCAGCGGGGCCGAGACGCAGAGCGTCGCCGAGCAGGCCTTCGCGCTGATGCTCGCCCTCGCCAAACGGATCGTCCCCGGGCACGAGGCGCTCTCCCGCGGTGAATGGCCGCTGCCCCGCCTGCAGCGCTCGCTGACCGAACTGGACGGCAGGGTCCTCGGCGTGATCGGCCTCGGGGCGATCGGGCAGGCCGTGGCCCGGCGGGCCGGCGCCTTCGGGATGACCGTGCTCTACACCTCGCGCGGGCCCGTGCCGGCCGCGACCGAGCGGCTGCTCGGGGCCCGCCGCATGCCGCTGGAGGAACTGCTGGCCGCCGCCGACTATGTCTCCGTCCACGTCCCGCTGACCGGCGCGACCCGGCATCTGCTCGACGCGCGGCGGCTGGCGCTGCTCAAACCCACGGCCTTCCTGGTCAACACGGCGCGCGGCGCGGTCGTCGACCAGGACGCGCTGGCCGACGCCCTGGAGGCCGGGCGCCTGGCGGGTGCCGGGCTCGACGTCTTCGAACCCGAGCCGCCGCCGGCCGGGACGCGGCTGCTCCAGGCGCCCAATGTCGTCCTCTCGCCGCACGCCGGGGGTGCCACCCGGGACACCCTGGCGCGGATCGCCCGGGCCGCCGTGCGCAACGTCGTGGACTTCCTCGACGGCCGGCCGCCACGGGACGTCATCCCCGCCGCGGAGGCCTGAACGGGCCCTGCAGAAGCGGGCCTTGTCCGCCCGCCGCCGGCTCAGGCGCTCTGGTCGCCCTCGACGTTGGTGCCCGGGCCGAGCCCGGTGAGCGCGTCCTTGGCCACCGCCAGGGCGCCGTCGCGGACCTCGGAGTCGTCCGGCGACTTCTTGTTCTCGAAGTCGCTGCCGTTGTAGGTGACGGTCACGACCGCGTTGCCCTTGCGGAACACCACGACCGCCTCGCGCGTCTGCTGCTTGTCCTCGGTCGTCAGCTCCACGGACACGGACGCCTCGTCACCGATGCCGGCGGCCGTGATCGACTTCTTCAGGCGCTTGTACGAGGCCTTCGCCGCGGCCTCGCCGTCCTGGCCGCCGCTGTTGGTGGACACCTCGAACGTCACGTCGAGCCACCGGTAGTCGAAGCCCTTGAGGGCGTTCCACGAGCAGCCGGTGCGGTGCGAGGGGTCGGTGAGGGAGAGCTGCTTGCCCGCCGTCTTGGCCTCCGGCACCAGCTTCTTGATGGTCGCGGCCTTGATCGCGGTGCACGGCGCGGGCGGTTTGGAGTACGTGGCGGGCGCGTCTTTCGAGCCCTCCGACCCGGAACCCGAGCCGGAGCCGGAGTCGGACCCGGAGTCCGAACCCGAGCCGGAGTCCGATCCGGACGGCGCGGCGGAGCCGGCCGGGGATCCGTTCGCCGACGTGCGGCCGGTCTCCTCGTGGGACGAGGAGGCCATCGTCCAGCCGACGATGGCGAGTATGGCGGTGGGCAGCAGACGAGCCGCCAGGGTGAGGGGCAGGGACGCCACGGCGGTCTTCTCTTCGTCGATCCTGAGGAACCTGGGGCTGAGGAGTGAGCGTGGGGGACGTGGGGCCTGAGCGTACGACGCGAAGATGAGATTGCCATATGAAAGTGGCCCGGGAACAGACCAGGCGCGTAGGGGTTGCGGCACCGGGCGTGACGGGTGTACCCGCGCGCCCCGTCAATCCGGGTGCGCCGGAGGCGGTGCCGGAGTCAGGATGGGCGCCGTGACCGATCCCCTGTGGGCCGACGTCGCGGACGTCTTCGACCCCGTCGCCATGGGCAGGCTGCCCGATCTGTGGATCCCCGGCGTCTCCGCGGCGGACTGGCAGGCACTGCTCGACCTGGTCGTCGCCCGCGGCTGGTGGCACGCGTACGCGGAGGGCTGCCGTGTGCTGCCCCTGCCGACCGCCGCGCGGGTGCTGTCCCGGCCGTGCGACGCCGAGGTGCCGACCCTGTACGTCGAGCCCGTGCCCGGGTTCCGGGCGATCTTCCGCTTCCTGTCGGACGAGACGATCGACTTCGACATCGACCTGTACGAACTGTGGGGCCAGGAACGGCTGGACGTCTTCTGCGGCTTCCTGCGGGCGATCGGCCGGCGCCTGGACCGGACCGTCTTCCTGTGTCCGGAAGGCGCCGGCGTGGACGTGGCGGTCCTCTGGTACGAGCCGGGTGCCGACCGCATCGCCGTCCGGCACGACCGGTGACAGCGTGGGAGCGCTCTCATAGCATGCGGGGACATGAGGAGCCTGACCAAACGAGCCCTGTCCGCCGAGCAACTGACCGCCATGCTGCGGGAGTCGACGGGTCTCGGCTGCAGCGTCGAAGCGGAGCTGACGGACGGCTGGTTCAACGCCGCCTACCGGGTGCGGCTCGACGACGGGCGGCCGGCGGTGGTGAAGATCGCCCCGCCGCCGGACGCCGTCGTCCTGCGCTACGAGCGCGGCATCATGGCCACCGAGGTCATGGCGCACCGCCGCATGGCCGCCCTGGGCGGCATCCCGCTGCCGGAACTGCTGTACGCGGCACCGGAGTTCATGGCTCTGTCGGTCCTGCCCGGCACCCCCTGGGACAAGGCGGCCGACCGCATCCCCGCGGACCGGCAGGCCCCGCTCCGCCGTGAACTGGGCCGGATCGTGGCGCGGCTGCACACGCTCGCCCCGGAGGACGGCCGGTACGGCTACCCGGCCCCCGAGGCCGGTCTGTCGGCGGCGGACTGGCCGACGGCCTTCGGCGCCATGGTGGACGCGCTGCTGGAGGAGGCCGGGCACCGGCGTACCGCGCTCGGCGTCGCCCCCGAGGAGATCCGCGCGCTGGTCGCGGCGGGCGCGGACGTCCTGGCGGAGGTGACCGAGCCGCGGCTGGTCCACTTCGACCTGTGGCCCGGCAACGTCTTCGTCGCCGACGACGGCTCCGCCGTCACCGGGCTCATCGACCACGAGCGGGCCTTCTGGGGCGACCCGTCGGCCGAACTGGTCTCCCTGGCCCTCGGCGGCGACACGGGCCCCGGCAGCGACCTCGTCGCCGGCTACCGGGAGGCGGGCGGCGTTCTCGACTTCGGGCCGTCCACGCTGCACCGGCTGGCCCTGTACCGGGTCTACCTCGGACTGATCCTGGTCGTCGAGTGCGGCCCGCGGGGCTACCCCGCCGACCACGCCGACCACGTCCGCGACGTCCTCGGCCGGTGGGTCGCGGAGCTCAGGGCCGTACGGCCGGACCGGGCCGGCCCGGCCTAGTACAACCATCGCGCCCCGTCGCGGCACCCGGGGCCGGGGAGTTACCCGGCGGCGGTCGTGGGCTGCTCCACCACGTTGCGGCCGCCGAGCGGCGCCACCCGGCCGGGCTGCTCCGCCTGCCGGCCCGGCGTGAGTCCCGTGCCGGACACCGGGGTGGCGGCGTGGGCGGACGCCGGGGCGGTCGTGGGAGCCGTCGTGTGCGTGGACGTGTGCGTGGGCGTATGGGCGGGGGTATGGGCGGGGGCGGCATGGGTGGGCGCCGCGTGGGCGCCTCCGGACTGCTGCGCGGCGCCCGGGGCGATCGCCATCGGGGCGGCGGAGGAGGGCACCGCGGCGGTGACCGCGCGGGTCGCCTCCGTCTTCGGGTGCTCGTCCTTGTCGGGTGCGTGGCTCACCCCGAACCGGGTCCGCAGGTGGTGCCCGGCCGCCTCGTCGAGGCTCACGGGCCGCTGCAGCCGTACCGCCAGCCGGCTCGCCTCCCGGCCCAGTGCCGCGAGGTCCTCCCACCTCAGGTGCACGACGAGCGGCAGCTCGGCCTCGCCGTCGGGGAGCGCTTGGAGCCCCTGGAAGGGGACGTTGCTCTGACTGTTCATCGGCCGTTCCTCACCATTGGCTGCAGTGCGGTACGGCAGGGGATACGCACTCCGGCACCGCAACGTTCAGCCGCGCCCCCGCGGCGCCGTCCGCGCGGCGGGGATGATGGGACCGTGCGCACCCTCGGGATCGACCTCGCCGCAGGCCCCCGGACGACCGCGGCGGCGGTCGTCGACTGGCCCGGCGACGGCACGGCCGCCGTCGCCCCGCCGCTGCTCGGGTGCGCCGACGACGTGCTGGTCGACCTGCTCTCCGGCCTGGGACCGGAGGAACGCGCCGGGGTGGACTGCCCCTTCGGCTGGCCGATCCCCTTCGTCGAGGCCGTCACCGCCCACACGGCGGGTGCGCCATGGCCCGGGCGGGGCACCGGCAGCGCCGCGCACCGGGCGACCCTGCGCCACCGCCGCACCGACATCCTCACCCACGAGGAACTCGGCGGCCGGTGGCCGCTGTCCGTCGCCTTCGACCGGCTCGGCGCCACCGCCGCCCGCTGGGCCCACCTCGCCGACGAACTCGCCGCGCCCGCGGCCGTCCGGTGGCCCGCGACGGTTCCGGGCGGATCGCCGAGGTGTACCCCGCGGCGTCCCGCAGGCGATGGGGCCTCGGCCCCGAACGCTCCATGGCGGAACTCTGCGCCGCCGCGCCCTGGCTGCGGTGCGGCCCGGCCGAACGCGCCGCGTACGACGGCAGCGAGCACGCCTTCGACGCCCTGATCGCCGCCCTGGCCGCCCGCGCCGTCGAACGCGGGCTCACCCGCCTGCCGTCCGGCCCCGAACAGACCCGTGCCGCGGCCGTCGAGGGCTGGATCCACGTCCCCCGCGCGGCCACCCTCCCGTCCCTGCCGTGAGGCCCGGCCCGGTCAGGGGAGGCGGATCGCGAGGGTGACGACCGTGCCGACCGGGCCCGGGACGATCGTGAGGTGGTCGGTGACCAGGCGGACGAGCCACAGGCCCCGCCCGCAGCGGGAGTCGAGGCCCGGGAGCAGTTCGGGGATGACGGCGGCGTCGAAGCCGGGGCCGCGGTCGGTGACCCGGCACTGCACCTCACCGTCGGTCCGGCGCAGCATCAGGCGGCCGCGGCCGCCGCCGTGGACGATCGCGTTGGAGGCCACCTCGTTCACCGCCAGGACGAACTCCCCCCGGTGCGCCGCGGCCAGGCCCGCCCACATCGCGAACTCCTCGGTCAGCACCCGCAGCCGGGGCAGGTCGCCCTCCGCGAAGTCGCGTTCGAGCCAGCAGCCTTCGGCGGCGGGGTCGCCGGCGGACGGTTCACGCAGCTCCTCCAGCATCAACCGCTCACCCCGATCAGCGTCAGCCCCGGCAGGGTCGCCGCGCCCAGTCTGCGCAGCAGCGCCAGGTGGAAGGCCGAGCAGCGGACCTCCACCCGCACCCCCCGCTCTCCCGCGGCGGCCACCAGCGTCAGCAGCTCCGCCGCGCACCCCACGTCGAGGAAGTGCAGGTCGCGCAGGGCCAGTACGAGGCGCCCGCCCTCCGCGGTCCGGCGCAGCGCGTCCCCGACCACGCCCTGGAACCGTTCCCGTGTGCTGAGGTCGGCCTCGCCGAGCAGCCGCAGCAGGCCCTCGGTGCGCGTCGCGTAGAGCGCGCCGAGCCGGGTCAGCAGGTTGCGCGGGTGCGCCTGCGCCATCGCGTCGAGCACGTCCCCGGTGAACCACCGGCGGTCGTAGGCGCAGACCTCCGCGTAGGGGCGTCCGGCGAAGAGGTGGTCGGCGTGGGTCTCGCGGTGCACCATCGCGTCGATGGGCGCGCCCATGTCGCGCACCCAGTGCATGTCGATGTACGCGCGCAGGCCCGCGTATCCGTCGCGGACCGCGCGGTCCGTCTCCTCGGTGAGCCGGCCCTGCTGCCGTACCGCCGTGAACTCGCGCTCCGGGCTGATCAGTTCGCGCATGCTGCTCAGCACGAGCTGCCCGCTCCGCCGCGCGGAGCGCACCCAGGCGTCGGCGTCCCCGGGCCGCCCGGCGTCGTCGGCCGGTCCCAGGTGGGCCAGCACCTCCGGGTCCGGCACGCCGGGGGCGGCGAAGACCATCACCCGCTCGCCGGCCGCCAGCCCGAGCCGTGCGAACGCGGCCAGGACGTCCCAGCGTGTGTCGTCGCCGTCGTAGCTGACGAACGCGTGGTCGCCGGGCCGCATCCGCTGCACCGGGACGACCCGCACATCCGCGGCAGGCATCCGTCCTCACCCCCTGGTCTCCGAGCTGCCGAGGTTAGGAGCGAGCACCACGGGACGCCAGGCGGGACCGACTCTGCCCGGGATCGCGCGGGGAGCGACCGCGACCGCGCCGTAGCTGCCCGGAAGCGCCCGTCCGTCAACGTGATGTGACGGACGGCGATCGATGTGCCGGTGGGCGCTCGTGCAACGGCCCGGCCGTGCCGCGGGACGTCACCCGGATGCGCCGTGGGGACGATGCTCCCGTCCCCGCCGTGGTCCAGTGGGTGGCGTGGCAGGGCCCCGACGCGAGCCGGGAGCCGGGCGGGCGTACGGGCGTTCAGGTGTGCGCGTGCGGGCGTCGGGACCGCGGACGGGCCGCGGGAAGGAGGTGGTGACGACGCCCCGCCGGAGCCCGGCACGGCTGTGAGAGCGACCACTTGCCCGCTTTTCGGCAGGCAGCGTGGATTAAGCGACGGTAAACTGCTTGTTCGCTATTTCTGTCGCTCGGTGAAGGGCCCGCCGCCGTCCGGTCGGGACGGTCGCGGTACGGGGAGGCCGGGCGTGCGCCAGTCGCGGGAAGCAGCCCGCGCGCCGGGACGCCGTGGTCCCCGGCCGTCCGGTCGAAGGCCGCCGGCACCGCAGTGGTCCCGAGCTTTTGGAGGGTTTGACATGCGTCCGTCCCTGGCTGTGAGTGACCGGAACAAGGTGCCCGGCACGTCCGCCGCCGCGCCACCGACCCCCGGCTCGCCCGAGCCGGGGAGCACCGTATGACGCTCGTCGAGTCGCCCCTCCCGCTCCTGGAGGACCCCGCGCCCACTGGTGCCACCGGCGTCACCTGCGCCCCGGGTACCGCGCTCTTCCGGGCCGGCGCCGCAGCGCCCGAGCGCACCCTGCTCGGCATCCTGGCCGCCACCGCCCGGGCGCACCCCACCGCACCCGCCGTCGACGACGGCACCACGACGCTGAGCTACCGCGCCCTCGCCGCGGCGACCGAGCGCCTGCGCCACCGCCTGGCGGAGGCCGGCATCGGCGCCGGCGACCGGGTCGGCGTACGGGTGCCCTCGGGCACCGCCGACCTGTACGTGGCGATCCTCGCCGTGCTCTCCGCGGGCGCCGCCTATGTGCCGGTCGACGCCGAGGACCCCGAGGAACGCGCCCGGCTGGTCTTCTCCGAGGCACAGGTGTGCGCCGTCATCGGCGAGCACCTCGCGATCACCCCGTGCGCCGTGCCCGGCGGCAGCGCCGGCCGCCGTCCCGGGCCGGACGACGACGCGTGGATCATCTTCACCTCCGGCTCCACGGGCAAGCCGAAGGGCGTCGCCGTCACCCACCGTTCGGCGGCCGCGTTCGTCGACGCCGAGGCGCGGCTCTTCCTCGCCGACGAGCCGCTCGGACCCGGCGACCGGGTGCTGGCCGGGCTGTCGGTGGCGTTCGACGCCTCCTGCGAGGAGATGTGGCTGGCGTGGCGGCACGGCGCCTGCCTGGTGCCCGCGCCGCGCTCGCTGGTGCGCACCGGCCTGGACCTCGGCCCGTGGCTGGTCGAGCAGGGCATCACCGTCGTCTCCACCGTGCCCACCCTGGCCGCGCTGTGGCCCGTCGAGGCGCTGGACGACGTCCGTCTGCTGATCTTCGGCGGCGAGGCCTGCCCGCCCGAACTGGCCGAGCGGATGGCCGTCGAGGGCCGCGAGGTGTGGAACACCTACGGTCCGACCGAGGCCACCGTCGTCGCCTGCGCCGCCCAGCTCACCGGCGAGGGCCCGGTCCGCATCGGGCTGCCCCTGGACGGCTGGGAGCTGGCCGTGGTGGACGCCCACGGCGCACCGCTGCCCATGGGCGCCACCGGCGAGCTGGTCATCGGCGGGGTGGGCCTCGCCCGCTACCTGGACCCCGCCAAGGACGCCGAGAAGTACGCCCCGCTGCCCGCCCTCGGCTGGGACCGCGCCTACCGCAGCGGCGACCTGGTCCGCGCGGACGCGGCGGGCCTGGTCTTCGTCGGCCGCGCCGACGAGCAGGTCAAGCTCGGCGGCCGCCGCATCGAACTGGGCGAGATCGACGCCGCGCTGCAGGCACTGCCCGCCGTCGCCGGCGCGGCAGCCGCCGTACGCACCACCAAGGGCGGCAACCAGATCCTGGTCGGCTACGTCGCGGTGACCGAGGACTTCGACCAGGCCGACGCGCTCGCCAGGCTCCGCGAGGCGCTGCCCGCCGCCCTCGTGCCGCTGGTCGCCGTCGTCGGCACCCTGCCGACCAGGACCTCGGGCAAGGTCGACCGGGACGCGCTGCCCTGGCCGCTGCCCGGGCTCGAGACGCCCGCCGTGGAACTCGCCGGCACCGAGGGACTGCTCGCGGGGCTGTGGGCGGAGCTCCTCGGCGCTCCGGTGACCGGGCCCGAGGCCGACTTCTTCGCGCTCGGCGGCGGCAGCCTGACGGCCGCCCGCCTCGTCTCCCAGCTGCGCACCCGCTACCCCGCGGCCGCCGTGGGCGACGTCTACCAGCACCCCACCCTCGGGGCGCTCGCCGCACGCCTGGACGAGGCCGACGCCCGCCGCGCCGCCGCGCGCCCGGTGCGGCCGGTGCCCCGGCGGGCCGCGGCGGTCCAGCTGGCGCTGATGCCGCCGCTATTCGTCCTGGCCGGACTGCGCTGGGGCGTCGTGGCGGCGGCCATCGGCAACGTGCTGCTCCTCCTCGGCCCCTTCCCGTGGGTCCCGGCCGTCTCCTGGTGGTGGGTGCTGGCCGGCTGGGCGCTGCTTGTCAGCCCCGCCGGACGGGTCGCCGTCTCGGCCGGCGGCGCCCGGCTGCTGCTGCGCGGGGTACGCCCCGGCACCTATCCGCGCGGCGGGTCGGTGCACCTGCGCCTGTGGGCCGCGGAACGCCTGGCGCACGTCAGCGGCGCGGGCAACCTCACCGGCGCGTGGCTGAGCCACTACGCCCGCGCGCTGGGCGCCAAGGTCGGCGACGGCGCCGACCTGCACGCGCCGCCGCCGGTCACCGGCATGCTCAAGCTCGGCAAGGGCAGCGCGGTCGAGCCCGAGGTCGACCTGTCCGGCCACTGGCTCGACGGCGACCTGCTGCACATCGGCAAGATCCGCGTCGGGGCGGGCGCCACGGTCGGCTCGCGCAGCACCCTGCTGCCCGGCGCCCGGATCGGCAAGCGCGCCGAGATCGCCCCCGGCTCCGGCGTCGTGGGCGCCGTGCGGGCCGGGCAGCGCTGGGGCGGCGTGCCCGCCGTCCGCACCGGCAAGGCCCCGCACCGCGGCGCCGACTCCCGGCCGCCGCGGCGGCTGCGCTGGGCGGCGGCGTACGAGGCGACCGCCTTCGCCCTCGACCTGCTGCCCGCGGTGTCGGCGCTGCCCGCCCTGCTGGTGCTGGCCCGCTTCCTGCGCGACGCCGGCGCCGCGCCGCTGTCCGCCGCGCTCACCGCCGTCCCCCTGGCCACGCTCGCCTGGCTGCTGACGTACGCGCTGCTGGTGCTGGCCGGGGTGCGGCTGCTGGGCGTCGGGCTGCGCGAGGGCCACCACCCCGTGCACGGCCGCGTCGCCTGGCAGGCCTGGACGACGGCCCGGCTCATGGACCGGGCCCGCGCGCATCTGTTCCCGTTCTACGCCAGCCTGCTGACGCCGGTGTGGCTGCGCGCGCTCGGCATGAAGGTCGGCCGCCACGTGGAGGCGTCCACCGTGCTGGCGCTGCCCACGATGACCACCGTCGGCGACGGGGCCTTCCTCGCCGACGACACCATGGTCGGCAGCTACGAACTCGGCGGCGGCCGGATGCGCATCGCCGAGGCCCGGATCGGCAAGAAGGCCTTCCTCGGCAACTCCGGGATGACCGCCCCCGGCCGCTCGGTGCCGAAGAACGGCCTGGTCGGCGTGCTCTCGTCGACGCCCAAGGGCGCCAAGGCCGGCAGCTCCTACCTCGGCATGCCGCCGATGAAGCTGCCCCGGGTCCCCGAGGAGGGCGACCGCAGCCGCACCTTCGCGCCGCCCCGGCGGCTCGTGCTGGCCCGCGCGGCCGTCGAGCTGTGCCGGGTCGTCCCCGTGATGTGCGCGGTCGCGCTGGTGGTGCTGGTGCTCGCCGGGTACGCGGCGGTGGCCGGCCGGTACGGGGTGCCCGTGGCGCTCGCCGCCGGCGGGGCGCTGCTCGCGGGCGCCGGTGCGGCCGCCTGCGCGGTGGCCGTCGTGATGAAGTGGCTGCTGGTCGGGCGGGTGCGGGCGGGCGAACGGCCGCTGTGGAGCTCGTTCGTGTGGCGCAACGAACTGGCCGACACCTTCGTCGAGGTGCTGGCCGTGCCGTGGCTCGTCGGCGCGGTCGGCGGCACCCCGCTGATGAACCTGTGGCTGAGGTGCCTGGGGGCGCGGATCGGGCGCGGCGTATGGTGCGAGACGTACTGGCTGCCGGAGGCGGACCTGGTCCGGGTCGGGGACGGCGCTACCGTCGGCCGCGGCTGCGTGGTACAGACACACCTGTTCCACGATCGGATCTTGCGGATGGACGAGGTCGTACTCGGGGAGGGCGCGAGCCTTGGCCCGCACGGCATCGTGCTGCCCGGCGCGACGGTCGGGGCCCGGAGCGCGATCGGCCCGGCCTCGCTCGTCATGCGGGGCGAGGGCGTGCCCGAGGGCACCCGCTGGCTCGGCAACCCGATCTCCGCCTGGCACACAGAGGGGGCCCGCACAGGGTGAGCAACGGCAAGCGCGTGCGTGGCGGGGCCGCCGTCCCCGCCACGCCCGGGGCGGAGGTGTCCGCGGACTCCTACTTCCCCGAGCACGGCAACGGCGGCTACCGGGTCACCCACTACGACCTGGAACTGGATTACCGCCCGGCGGCCAACCGCCTCTCGGGCCGGGCCCGGATCTCCGCGGTGGCGGACCGGGCCCTCTCCGCGTTCAGCCTCGACCTGGGCGCCTTCCGCCTCGACCGGGTCCTCGTCGACGGCCGCCCCGTCCGCTACACCCACCGGGCGGGCAAGCTCCGCGTGAAGCCCGCGAAGGCGCTGCCCGCGGGCCCGTTCGCGGTGGAGGTCCGCTATGTCGGCAACCCGAGGCCCGTCCGCTCCCGCGACTGGGGGGAACTGGGCTGGGAGCAGCTGGAGGACGGCGCGCTCGTGGCCAGCCAGCCGATCGGCGCGCCCTCCTGGTTCCCCTGCAACGACCACCTCGGCGACCGGGCGGGCTACCGGATCACGGTGACCGCCCCCTCGCCGTACACGGTCGTCGCCAACGGCAGCCTGGAGTCGTACCGGGTGGGCGCCTCCACGACGACCTGGGTGTACGACCAGCCGAAGCCGATGCCGCCGTACCTGGCGACCGTGCAGATCGGCCAGTACGAGCTGATCGACCACCTCGGCGGCCCGCTGCCCCAGCCGGCCGCCGTACCGCCGCGCCTGACCGCCGACTTCGCCCACGACTTCGGACGGCAGCCGCGGATGGTGGAGGCGTTCACCGAGTTCTTCGGGCCCTACCCCTTCGGCGAGTACGCGGTCGTCGTGGTCGACGAGGAACTGGAGGTGCCCGTCGAGGCGCACGGGGTCTCCGTCTTCGGCCGCAACCACCTCGACGGCCGCCGCGGCGGCGAACGCCTCGTCGCCCACGAACTCGCCCACCAGTGGTTCGGCAACAGCCTCGCCCTCGCCGACTGGCGGCACATCTGGCTCAACGAGGGCTTCGCCGCGTACGCGGAGTGGCTGTGGGCGGAGTCCTGCGGCGAGATGACCGCGGCCCGCAACGCGGCCCGCGCCCACGCAAAGCTGGCCGCCCAGCCCCAGGACCTGCGGCTCGCCGACCCCGGCGTCCGGCGCATGTTCGACGACCGGGTGTACAAGCGCGGCGCGCTCACTCTGCACGCGCTGCGCACGGTCATGGGCGATCCGGCGTTCTTCCGGCTGCTGCGGGCCTGGACCGCCGCCCACCGCCATGGCACCGTGACCACCGGGCAGTTCACCGCCCTGGCCCAGGAGCACACCGACCGGCCGCTGGAGGCGCTGGTCTTCCATCCGTGGCTGCACGGGACGCGGCTGCCACGTCTGCCGATCGGGGGAGCATGAGCGACGCGCACACGGACGAGGGCGGCGTCGTCGTCTACTGGCGGCCCGGCTGCACCTTCTGCATGAAGCTGCGCGCACAGCTGCGGTTCGCCCGGCTGCGGCACACCAAGGTCAACATCTGGCGCGATCCGGACGCCGCCGCCTTCGTGCGCTCCGTGGCGGACGGGAACGAGACCGTCCCGACCGTCACCGTGGCGGGGCGGCCCATGGTCAACCCGTCGCTGCGGCAGCTGAGGGAGGCGGTCAGGGCGTACGCCCCGCACCTTCAGCCGAAGCGCGACACATAGCGGCGCTGCCAGGGCGTCTCCACCGCGCGCCGGGCGTAGTGCTCCCGCACATAGGCGACGGCCTCGCCGGGCGGCACCCCGTCCAGCACCGCCAGGCACGCCAGGGCCGTCCCCGTGCGGCCCACGCCGCCGTGGCAGGCGACCTCCACGCGCTCGCCCGCCGCGCGGCGCCACGCCTCGCGCAGCGTCTCCGCGGCGGCGGCGCGGTCCGCCGGCAGCCGGAAGTCCGGCCAGCGCACCCAGCGGCCCTCCCAGGCCACCGCCGGGGGCTCGTGGCCCAGCAGGTACAGCCCGAACGCGGGGACGGGCCCGGCCGGCAGCGGGTGCCGCAGCCCCCGTCCGCGCACCAGCCGCCCCGACGGCAGTCGCAGCACCCCCGGTGCGTCAGGCTCCCAGCCGCCGGCGGGCTCAGCGCTCATGGTCGCCGCACGCCGCCGGGTAGAGCACGGCACCGGTCAGGCCGCCGGCGTCCGCGGCGTCGGCCCCGAGGCCGGACAGCCGCAGGCAGGCCTCGGCGGTGGCGTCCACGGGAGGGCACTCCACGCCCACGGAGCCGACCGCGGTCACCGAGCCGTCGTGGTGCAGTTCCCCGCCCGCGGACGGCGCGGGCAGAGCGCCCCGGAGGGTGCCGAGGGCGACGACGTCACCGGACACGGCCGAGGCCTCGCGGATGTCGAATCGCCAATGGGCGTCGCTCGCTTTGAGGAGGTATTTCCCGGACCTCCCGCATTCCGCCAGGGAATCCCCGCGGGCGCGGACCAGTTCGGCTATCGCGCAGCACAACGGGGCGTCATGTCCGGCCGCCGTGCGGAATCGGCTGAAATCGGCGAGCGGGGCGGACCGCATCGCTCGGTCGAGGAGGACGACCGCCGACTCCCGTGCGTGCGGATGGCCGTGCTCGGCGATGTCCAGCAGGAAGGGGGCCGCGACCACGGCGCCGGGAAGCACCTCGCCGGTGCGTCCGCGGAGCAGGGAACTGCTGGTCAGGGCCGCCACCGCAGAGGCGACCGAGTCGAGGTCGCGCGCGGCGGCAAGCGCCCTCAGGCCGTCCCGGGCATCCGCGGTCCGAGGGCGCGGCCGCGGCGTGGGAATGGCATTCCAATTGACGGCGTCGATCTCGGTGAGCAGCATCCGCACATGATTCCACCCGCTCCGGAATCTCGGGGTTCCGCATGCGGGACAAGCGTTCGAGCGGCTATCCTCCGCCGACTCAGGCGGTATGACGCAGATACAGCGCGCCGCAACTGTGGCAGAAGGGCTGCGCCGCCGGCGTCCCCCACACGTCCTCCGCCTGCACGGCGGCGGCGGGGGAGAGCTCCCGCCCGCACAGCCCCGTCGCGGCGCCGTCCTCGACCATGTGCCACGCCCGCGGCGGGCTGTCGCCGGCCGGGCCGCCGTTCTCGGTGTCGTACTCCGCACGCATCTCGTACACGGGCATCGTGGTGCCTCCGGGTGGGTCATGCCCCTTGTGGTGCCGGTAGTCCAGTATGTCCGCGCGCCGCGCGCCCGGCGATCGCAGTTCCGCCGGGGGCGGGGTGCGCGGCGGCGGAGCGGCCCGGGCGGCCGACTCAACGTCCGCGCGGCGCGGGTGGGTTCGGCCCCGGCGGGTGGCGACCGGCCCTCGGCCGCCCGTCGGCGGCGGAGCCCGACCGGCCCCGGCCGGGCGGCCGCCTCGTGTGACCGGAGGGCGGCGGACCGTCACCGATTTCGTCACCTTTCGTGACCGGGGAAGTTCCCACCGCACGAATAGGGTCCGAAATTAGGGGATTTCACCCTATGTATTGACTGCGGGGAGTAATGGAATCTAAGGTTCATGTCAGAGGACGGCTTCTGTGAACCGCGTCCCGTCCGACGCTTCACGTCTGTGATGGTGCGTCCGCACCCGAGGTCCAGGCGCACCCCCCGTCGCACCAGTGCCACGCGCACCGGCCGGTGCGACCCGCGCACGGTCGTACGCGACCGGCACCGACGTTCCGCACCGAAGGGGAACGACAATGCGCGTCCAGAGCATGACCATCCGCCGGGTCGCCGCCGCGGTACTCGCGGCACCGATCCTCGCCCTCGTCGGAGCCGGCGCGGCCGGCGCGGCGCCGCAGCAGGCGGCCCCCGCCTCGCACCAGTCCGTCGTCACCCATGGAGACGGCTGCCGGGGCTACGGCGACTGGGGTTACGGATGGCGTTACAACCATCACTACGACAACGACTGTGGCTACGGATACGGCTGGGGCTACGGCTACGGAGGTTACGGCGGCTACGACAACGGATACGGCGACGGCGTCGTCGTGGTGGTGCTGTAACCGTCAGTGAACCCGCATCCGCCCGGCGCCCGTCACGGCCACACCAGGCAGTACAGCTGGTGCCCGCTCTCGTGGCAGCGCTGGGCGAAGTCCTGCCACTCGTGCAGCATCTTGTAGATCACGAACGCGTCCCGCGGGCCGCGGCGGTCGGGGACGGTGGACCAGATGAAGGCGGCGGCGCCGAGGGCCTCCTCGTCGGCCTTGCGCAACGGCTCGACGACGGAATGGGGCAGTTTGACGACGGCGTAGTCGGGATGGAGCACGACGAGTTCCAGCGGCGGGACCTTCGCCGGGGGTATGCCCTCGATCCCGGTCAGCACCATCGCGGCCATCGTCTCCGGCTTGACCTTGGTGTACATGCCCTGGCCCAGCTCGTCGCCGCCGAGTTCCTCCGGTCGCATCGAGATGGGGACCCGAGCGGCGGTGGCGCCATCGGGCGCGCCGAAGTACTTGTAGGTCACCCCCACTCGGCCACCCCTGCTCCCGCTTTTCTCAACGGCCATGTCGCGCTCTTTCGGCGGCCGGCGGCGCCGACCGGTGGGGCGGGCGTGCTCCGCGTCGGGGTCGTCCGACCCGTCGCCCACGTCACCGCGTTCGCCACCGCGCTGCATTCCACTACCCGACCATCCGCAGACCCAACCGCGCAACCCGATCATCGTCTCAGATGCACGGTCGATACCTCGTCGCGCAACGCCCGGCATTTGAGAGCATGTGCTTGTGAGCTATCCGTACGCCTACGAAGCGCCAGTTTCTCAGACCTTGTTCGATCGAGCAGCCGTCGTGACCCCTGGTGGGGTGAACAGCCCGGTACGCGCCTTTCGCGCCGTGGGCGGTACGCCCCGCTTCATGGTGTCCGGAACGGGTCCCTACCTGAAGGACGCGGATGGTCGCGAATACGTCGACCTCGTCTGCTCGTGGGGGCCGATGATCCTCGGCCACGCCCACCCCGAGGTGATCGCCGCCGTGCAGGCGGCGGTTGCGCGGGGTACGTCCTTCGGCACGCCCGGTGAGGGCGAGGTGGATCTGGCCGAGGAGATCGTGGCGCGCGTCGCGCCGGTGGAGCAGGTGCGGCTGGTCTCCTCCGGCACCGAGGCCACGATGTCGGCGATCCGGCTGGCGCGCGGGTTCACGGGCCGGGCCAAGGTGATCAAGTTCGCGGGGTGTTACCACGGTCATGTGGACGCCCTGCTGGCCGCCGCGGGTTCCGGGGTTGCCACGTTCGGGTTGCCGGACACCCCCGGGGTGACGGGCGCGCAGGCCGGCGACACGATCGTGCTCCCCTACAACGATCTCGGGGCGGTACGGGCCGCGTTCGCCGCCCACCCCGACGAGATCGCCTGCGTGATCACCGAGGCGTCGCCCGGCAACATGGGCGTCGTGCCGCCGGCCGAGGGCTTCAACCAGGGACTGGCGGACCTCTGCCGCGCGAACGGCGCGCTCTACATCTCCGACGAGGTCATGACGGGCTTCCGCGTCTCGAAGGCCGGCTGGTACGGCATCGACGGCGTCCGCCCCGACCTGATGACCTTCGGCAAGGTGATGGGCGGCGGCTTCCCCGCAGCGGCGTTCGGCGGCCGTGCCGACGTGATGGCGCACCTCGCGCCCGCCGGCCCGGTCTACCAGGCGGGCACGCTCTCCGGTAACCCGGTGGCCACCGCCGCGGGCCTCGCCCAGCTGCGGCTGCTGGACGACGCGGTGTACGAGACCGTCGACTCCGTCGCCGCGGAGGTGTCGGGCCTGGTCTCCGCCGCGCTCGCCAAGGAGGGCGTGGCGCACCGGCTGCAGACCGCGGGCAACATGTTCTCGGTGTTCTTCACCGAGGAGCCGGTGACCGACTACGACGAGGCCAGGAAGCAGGAGGCGTTCCGCTTCACCGCCTTCTTCCACGCGATGCTCGCCCAGGGCGTGTACCTGCCGCCCTCCGCCTTCGAGTCGTGGTTCGTGTCGGCCGCGCACGACGGCGCCGCCGTCGAGCGCGTCGCCGCCGCCCTGCCGGCCGCCGCCCGCGCCGCCGCGGAGGCCACGGCATGAGCGAGATCACGGTCGTCCACCTGATGCGGCACGGCGAGGTGGAGAACCCCACCGGCGTGCTCTACGGGCGTCTGCCCGGCTACCACCTGTCCGACCTGGGCCGGAAGATGGCCGACCGGGTCGCCGAGCACCTCGCGGGCCGCGACATCGGCTACGTCGTCGCCTCCCCGCTGGAGCGCGCCCAGGAGACCGCGGCGCCGATCGCCGCCGTCCTCGGCCTCGACGTCGCGCGCGACGAGCGGCTGATCGAGGCGGACAACGTCTTCCAGGGCAAGACCTTCGGCGTCGGCGACGGCGCGCTCAAGCGCCCCGCCAACTGGAAGCACCTGGTCAACCCGTTCCGGCCGAGCTGGGGCGAGCCGTACACGGACCAGGTCGCCCGTATGACGGCGGCGCTGGAGGCGGCCCGGGACGCGGCGCGCGGCCACGAGGCGGTCTGCGTCAGCCACCAGCTGCCGATCTGGATCGTGCGCAGCGCCATCGAGCAGCGGCGCCTGTGGCACGACCCGCGCAAACGGCAGTGCACCCTGGCGAGCCTGACGTCCTTCACGTTCGAGGACGACCGGATCGTCTCCGTCGGCTACAGCGAGCCCGCCCGCGACCTGGTCCCCGCGCACCTGCTGGCCGGGGCGAAGCCGGTCAAGGGCGGCAGCAAGGGCTTCGGCGCGTAGCGGTCCCCCAGGAGGGCGCCGGTCACGGAGACCGGCGCCACCGCGCACGCTCCGCGACGGCCGCCGCCGCGTGACCCGATCCGGGCCCCGTCCCGGTGAATTTCCCCGCCCCGGGAAGGAACCTGCCGCCCGCGTACGGCATCTAGCGCGAGGGGGCCGAGCGAGGTACGGGGATTGGGGCGCGGAATGCGGGACATCAGCCGACGAGGAGTACTGGGCCTGGCGGCCGGGGCGGCCGCCGCCGGACTGGCGGGCTGCGCCGGGGAGAGTCCCGGCGGCCGGCACGCGAGCGGGGGGTCCCCGCCGTCGCCGACGCCGTCCGCGGGCAGCCCGCGGGTGCCGCCCTCCCCGTCCCCGTCGGTGCGGACGATAGGCGACGGTTCCACGGCGGACACCGGGCCGCAGCCGCACCAGCCCGTGGCGGAGCGCCTGGAACCGGGGCAGCAGCCGCCGCAGTTCGTGATCTTCTCCTGGGACGGGGCGGGCGAGCTGGACAACGGCCTCTTCGAGCGGTTCCGGAAGCTCGCGGTCGAGCACGACGCGAAGATGACCTTCTTCCTCTCGGGTGTCTATCTGCTCCCCGAGTCGAAGAAGAGGCTCTACAAGCCGCCGCGCAATCCCGTCGGCGCCTCCGACATCGGCTATCTCACCGACGCCCACATACGCGTCACCCTGGAGCAACTGCGGCTGGCCTGGCTGGAGGGCCATGAGATCGGCACGCACTTCAACGGCCACTTCTGCGCGGGATCCGGTTCGGTGGGCCGCTGGAGCCCGGCCGACTGGCGCAGCGAGATCGAACAGGCCGTCGGCTTCGTGGAGAAGTGGCGTACCCACACCGGCTTCACCGACCTGCTCCCGCTGCCCTTCGACTACCGCAAGGAACTGGTCGGCGGCCGTACGCCCTGCCTGCTGGGCCAGGGTTCGCTGCTGCCCACCGCCGCCCGCCTGGGCTGGCGGTACGACGCCAGCGGACCGGGCGGTCTGCAGGTGTGGCCGGGCAAGAGCCACGGGCTGTGGGACCTGCCGCTGCAGGCGGTGCCCTTCCCCGGTCGCTCCTTCGAGGTGCTGTCGATGGACTACAACATGCTGGCCAACCAGTCGGTGAACTCCACGCGCGGCAACCCCGCCCGCTACCCGGCCTGGCAGCGGCAGGCCCGCGACGCCTACCTGGCGGGCTTCAGCCGGGCGTACGAGACCAACCGGGCGCCGCTGTTCATCGGCAACCACTTCGAAGAGTGGAACGGCGGGATCTACATGGACGCCGTCGAGGACGCGCTCCGGCGGATCGCCGGCCACCGGGACGTGCGGCTGGTGTCGTTCCGCCAGTTCACTGACTGGCTGGACGCGCAGGACCCGGCGGTCCTGGCGAAGCTGCGCACCCTCGGGCCGGGGCAGCGCCCGGCGGGCGGCTGGCGCCGATTTCTCGCGCAGGAACGTTCCTCCAAGTCCCCTTCGCCTCCTGTATCCCCTTCGTCCTCCTGAGCGGCTGAGCCGACCGGTTCGCACACCTGGCCGGGTCCGCGATTAACCGTCGCTTACTTGGGGCATTTGCCGCTTTCGGCAAAGCTGTCGGGGGTGCGCAAGATCGCCCCAGGCCTCATGCGAAACTTTTCACATGAGTCCTACGCGTGCCCTCCGACGCCGTCCGCTCCGCGGTGCCGCTGCACTCGCCGGGGCGGCCGCGTTCGCGCTGGCCGTCACGGCCTGCTCGACCTCCACCGCGTCCTCCAACGGCACCGGCTCCGGGACGAACTACGTCGGCGGGACGGGTGAGATCTCCACGATCGAGCCGGGGCACCGGGTGGCCGCGCCGGAACTGAGCGGGAAGTCCGTGGAGGGCGCCCCGCTGAGCCTCGCCGACCACAAGGGCAAGGTCGTCGTCCTCAACATCTGGGGCTCGTGGTGCCCGCCCTGCCGGGCCGAGGCACCGCACCTGGCCAAGGTGGCGAAGGAGACCGAGTCCCAGGGCGTGCAGTTCCTCGGCATCAACACCCGGGATCTGCAGACCGCGCAGGCCAAGGCCTTCGAGAAGGAGTTCGCCATCCCCTTCCCGAGCTTCTACGACCCGTCCGGCGACCTGGTGCTGCGCTTCCCCAAGGGCAGCGTCAACCCGCAGGCCATCCCCTCCACGCTGATCATCGACCGCCAGGGGAAGATCGCGGTGCGCGCGCTGAAGGAACTCGGCGCCGACGAACTGCACGAGGTCCTCGACCCGGTGATCGCGGAGAAGTGACGTGAGCGCACTCGCCGCCGGTGCCAACCAGACCGTGATGAACGGCGCCCTGATCGCCGCCGTGCCGATCGCTCTGCTCGGCGGCCTGGTCTCGTTCTTCTCGCCCTGCGTGCTGCCGCTCGTCCCCGGCTACCTGTCGTACGTGACCGGCGTCACCGGCACCGACCTGGCCGAGGCCCGGCGCGGCCGGATGCTCGCGGGCGCCTCGCTGTTCGTCCTCGGCTTCACCGCCGTGTTCGTCTCCGGCGGCGCGCTGTTCGGCAACTTCGGCTGGACGCTGCAGGAGCACAAGGCGGTCATCAGCAAGGTGCTCGGCGCGCTCACCATCGTCATGGGCCTGGCGTTCATGGGCCTGGTGGGCGGCATCACCCAGCGCGAGTTCCGCTTCCACCGCAGGCCCACGATGGGCCTGATGGGGGCGCCGCTGCTCGGCCTGCTCTTCGGCATCGGCTGGACCCCGTGCATCGGCCCGACCCTGGCCGCCGTCAACGCGCTCGCCTTCAACGAGGCCAGCGCGGGCCGCGGCGCGCTGCTCACCGTCTTCTACTGTCTCGGCCTCGGCCTGCCGTTCATCGTGGCGGCCGTCGCCTTCCGCCGCGCGCTCGGCGCCTTCGGCTGGGTCAAGCGCCACTATGTGTGGGTGATGCGGATCGGCGGTGGCATGCTCGTCGCCGTCGGACTGCTGCTCGTCACCGGCGTTTGGGACCACATCGTCTACCAGATGCAGATCTGGTCGTCCGGCTTCACTCCAGGGATCTGATCCATGAGCTCCAAAGACACCGCGGGGGCACCCCCCGACGCGGCGGCGGACGCCGGTACCGACCTCGGCGCGGCCGGCGCACAGCTGTCGACCGCGCCCGTCGAGGACCTCGGGCAGGCCGTCCCCGGCTCCTTCGGAGGCGTCCGCGGGCCGGGCACGGCCGGCGCGCTCGCCTGGACCGGCCGCGAGGCCGGGGGCTGGGTGCGCTGGACGTGGCGTCAGCTCACCTCGATGCGGGTGGCGCTGATCCTGCTCTTCCTGCTGTCGCTGGCCGCCGTCCCCGGTTCGCTGGTGCCGCAGACGAGCGTCGACGAGATCAAGGCGCAGAACTTCAAGGACGCCCACACCACGGTGGCGCCGCTGTACGAGAAGCTCGGGCTGTTCAACGTCTACAGCTCGGTGTGGTTCTCGGCGATCTACATCCTGCTGTTCGTCTCGCTCGCCGGCTGCATCGTCCCGCGCAGCTGGCAGTTCGTCGGCCAGCTCCGCGCCAAGCCCCCGGCGGCGCCGCGCAACCTCACCCGGCTCCCGGCGTACGCGACCTGGCGCACCGAGGCCGAGCCGGAGGCCGTGCTCGCCTCCGCGCAGCGCCTGCTGCGCGGCCGCCGCTTCCGCACCCAGACCGTCGGTTCGGCGGTCGCGTCGGAGAAGGGCTTCCTGCGTGAGGCCGGCAACCTGCTGTTCCACGTCGCCCTGTTCGGGCTGCTGATCTCCTTCGCGGTGGGCGGGCTGTTCAAGGCCGAGGGCGGCAAGCTGATCGTCGAGGGCGACGGCTTCAACAACACGCTCACCCAGTACGACGACTTCAAGCCGGGCACCTTCTACAACGCGGACGACCTGGACACCTTCGGCTTCAAGCTGGACGGCTTCAACGCCTCGTACGCGCGCAGCGGCCCCCAGAAGGGCACCCCGCGCACCTTCCGCGCCAACATCCGCTACTGGACGAGCCCGGGCGGCAAGCAGACGAAGACCGCGATCGAGGTCAACGAGCCGCTGGAGGTGGGCAGCTCCAAGGTCTACCTGATCGGCCACGGCTACGCTCCCGTCGTCACCGTCAAGGACGGCCAGGGCAGCGTCGTCTTCCAGGGCCCGGTCCCCTTCCTGCCGCGTGACGGCAACCAGACCTCGCCCGGCGTGATCAAGGCGATGGACGTCCGCGACCACGCCGACCGGAAGACCCAGTACGCCTTCCAGGGGATCTTCACTCCGACCTTCGCGCTGGACGCGCAGCAGGGCCCGCACTCGACCTTCCCGGCCCTGGACTACCCGGTGCTGGCCCTCACCGCCTACCACGGCGACCTGGGCGTGGACGCGGGCCTGCCGCAGAACGTGTACCAGCTCGACACCAAGAAGATGAAGCAGTTCAAGGACGCCGAAGGCGAGATCCTCAGCGAAATGCTGCGGCCGGGCGACACCCTCGCGCTGCCCGGCGGCGACGGCTCGCTCACCTTCGACGGCGTCAAGACCTGGGCCACCTTCCAGGTCTCCCACCAGGTCGGCAACGGCTGGGCGCTGGTCAGCGCCGTGGCCGCGATCGCCGGCCTGGCCGGCTCGCTGTTCATCCAGCGCCGCCGGGTCTGGGTGCGCGCGGTGCGCGGCGACGACGGCACCACCGTCGTCGAGCTGGCCGGACTCGGCCGCAGCGAGTCGGCGCGGATCGCCGACGAGCTGGGCGAACTCGCCGACGGCCTCACGGCCACGGCCCCGCCGCTGCCCGCGGCGGACCCCGAAGCCTCAGAAGAACCCCTGCCCCATGACGAAGGAGCGCGCGCGTGACCATCGCTGCCGCGGTCAACGAGAACGTCGCCCACACCAGCAACCTGCTGATCTACTCGGCGATGGCGGTCTACACGCTGGCCTTCCTCGCGCACATCGCGGAATGGGTCTTCGGCAGCCGCAGCAAGGTCGCCAGGACCTCCGCCGCGCTCGCCCCCGCCGCCGGGTCCGCACCCGCGGTCACCGTGACCGTGAAGCAGGACGGCGGCACCGCCACCCTGGCGCGGCCCGAGGTCGTCACCCGGGCCTCCGCCAGTGACCGCGGCTTCGCCGACGGTCCCGGCGCGGCCGGCGACACCGAGCAGGGCGACCTCTACGGCCGGATCGCGGTGTCCCTGACCGTGCTGGCGTGGGCGCTGCACGTGGGCGGTGTCGTGGCCCGGGCGGTCTCGGTGCAGCGCGCCCCCTGGGGCAACATGTACGAGTTCTCCACCACCTTCGGCGCCACCGCGGTCACCGCCTACCTGGTGCTGCTCCTGCTGGGCAAGAAGGTGCGCTGGATCGGGCTCTTCCTGACCACCTCCGTGCTGCTCGACCTCGGCCTCGCCGTCTCGGTCCTCTACACCGACAGCGACCAGCTGGTCCCGGCCCTGCACTCGTACTGGCTGTGGATCCACGTCTCCTGCGCCATCATCTCCGGCGCGGTGCTCTACCTGGGCGCGGTCTCGAACGTGCTCTACCTCTTCCGCGACCGCTACGAGACCGGTCTCGCGGCCTCGGGCAGCGGCAACGAGGGCGCCTGGGCGAGCATCATGTACCGCCTGCCGTCGGCCGCGAGCCTGGACAAGTTCGCGTACCGCGTCAACGCCATGGTCTTCCCGCTGTGGACGTTCACGATCATCGCCGGCGCGATCTGGGCCGAGGCGGCCTGGGGCCGCTACTGGGGCTGGGACCCCAAGGAGACCTGGTCCTTCATCACCTGGGTGGTCTACGCGGCCTACCTGCACGCCCGGGCCACTGCCGGCTGGAAGGGCCGCAAGGCCGCCTATCTGGCGTTGCTCGCCTTCGCCTGCTTCCTGTTCAACTACTACGGCGTGAACATCTTCATCACCGGCAAGCACTCCTACGCCGGCGTCTGACCGGCACCGGCCCGGGCTCAGCCCAGGCCGATCGCGTCCAGCTTCGCCCGCAGGTACGTGTGCGAGTCCACCGGCTCGTACGCGTGCCTGCCCACGGGCGCGGGCAGCGGCGTGACGCGGGTGCCGGGGTCGCACTCGTAGAACCACACCAGCGACATCAGCTCCTCCGCCGGCACGTCGGCCGGCGGGGGCAGCACGCGGTGCCGGCCCGAACGCCAGCGGTCGCCGGTCCAGCGGGCCATCAGGTCGCCGATGTTGACGGTGAAGGAGTCCGGGGCCCAGGGCGCGTCCTGCCAGCCGTCCTCGTCGGTGTGGACCTGGAGGCCGCCCCTGCCCCGCTGGCGGTCGAGCACCGTGACCGTGCCGAAGTCGGTGTGCGGGCCGATCCTGAACTGGCCTGGCTCCGGCGGCCCGACCACCTCTGTGCCCGGGTACCAGTTGATGTTGAAGCCCCAGGTGGGATGGCGGGTGTGCCGGGTGAAAAGGTCCCCGGGGCCGCCCAGGGCGGCGGCCAGCAGCTCCAGCAGGTGGTCGGAGAGATCGCGCATCCGCGCCACGTACGCGTCCACCAGCGGCCGCAGCCGCGGCGCCTCGTCCGGCCAGACGTTCGGCAGGAACCACTCGGCGTCCACCGCCGGGTCGCCGCTCGGCTCCTCGGCGGCGAACGACCAGGACTCCTTCAGGTCCGCGGGGGTGGCCGTGCCCTCCGCGTAGCCGTTGGCCTCCGCGCCGGGGCCCAGCCAGCCCCGGCCGCCCACCCGCACCGCGTACGGCTCCTTGACGGCGGCCGGCAGCCGGAAGAAGCCGCGGGCGGCCTCCCTGATCGCGGCGCGCAGTCCCGGGTCGACGCCGTGCCCGGTGACCAGCAGGAAGCCGGCCGAGCACAGCGCCTCGTCCACGGTGGCGGCGATGCGGGCCCGGGCGGCGGCGTCACCGCCGAGCCAGGGCCCGAGGTCGATGGTGGGGATCACGCGCCGATGTCCTCGTTCCACAGGTCGGGACGGGCCGCGACGAAGTCCGTCATCAGGGCGACGCACTCCGGGTCGTCCAGCAGGACGATCTCCACGCCGTGCTCCGCCAGCCAGTCGTGGCCGCCGTGGAAGGTGCGGGCCTCGCCGATGACCACCCGGGAGATCCCGAACTGCCGGACCAGGCCGCTGCAGTACCAGCACGGCGACAGCGTGGTCACCATCGTCGTACCGCGGTAGGTGCGCTGCCGCCCGGCGGCGCGGAACGCCGCCGTCTCGCCGTGCATGGACGGATCGCCGTCCTGTACACGGCGGTTGCGGCCGCGGCCCAGCACCGTGCGGCCGTCCGGGCCGTACAGCGCCGCCCCGATCGGGATACCGCCCTCCGCGAGGCCCGCGCGGGCCTCCGCGACGGCCGTCGCCAGCATCGTCCGCGCGTCGTCCATGACGCCCAGTGTCCCGCAGGATCAGCCGCGGGGCTGGTTGTCCTGGCCGTCTCCGGAGCCGCTCTCGCGTTCCCGCAGCTCCTCCTCGCGGCGCCGCAGGTCGGCCTCCCAGCTCTTCAGCAGCTGCTCGTCCTTCTTGTTCTCCTCGCGGAGCGAGGACAGGAACTCAGGGTTGTCGTCGGGCGCGACCCACTGCGTGCGGTGGTTGCGGTGCCACTCCGAGGGCGTGCTCCCGCTCGCCGGGGCCGTGCGGTGCTTGCCGGCCACCAGCCAGGCGATCGGGCCGATCAGCACCTCGCCGAAGAGCAGGATGACGATGACCCAGACGACCTTGGGGAGGCCACGCACCTGCTCCTCGGGCGTGTTGAGGCAGTCGATGAAGGCGTAGATCCACAACGCCAGCACCAGCAGGAACGGGATGTACCGGATCATCGCGGAGGTGCCCCCCAGGCAGCGGCGGCGGGGCGCGGCAGGGCCCCGGTGACGGGTACAGGGTAGTCCGTGCCGGATACTGGACCGCATGGCTTACGACGATCTTCGCTCGCTGCTGAGGGCCCTGGAGAAGGAGGGGGACCTCAAGCGCGTCAAGGCAGAGGTCGACCCGTACCTGGAGGTCGGTGAGATCGTCGACCGCGTCAACAAGGCGGGCGGCCCGGCGCTGCTGTTCGAGAACGTCAAGGGCTCCTCGATGCCCCTGGCGATGAACGTCTACGGCACCGACCGGCGGCTGCTGAAGGCGCTCGGCCTCAAGTCCTACGCCGACATCGGCGACCGCATCGGCGGGCTGCTCAAGCCGGAGCTGCCGCACGGCTTCGTCGGCGTGCGCGAGGCCTTCGGCAAGCTCGCGGGGATGACGCACGTACCGCCGAAGAAGGTGAAGGACGCCCCCGTCCAGGAGGTCGTGCTCACCGGTGACGACGTCGACCTGGACGCGCTGCCCGCACTGTTCACCTGGCCCGAGGACGGCGGCTCCTTCTTCAACCTCGGCCTGACGCACACCAAGGACCCCGAGACCGGCGTCCGCAACCTGGGGCTGTACCGGCTGCAGCGGCACGACCGCCGCACCATCGGCATGCACTGGCAGATCCACAAGGACAGCCGCAACCACTACCAGGTGGCCCAGCGGCGCGGCGAACGCCTGCCCGTGGCCATCGCCTTCGGCTGCCCGCCCGCCGTGACGTACGCCTCCACCGCGCCGCTGCCGGGCGACATCGACGAGTACCTCCTCGCCGGCTTCGTCGGGGGCAGGCGCGTCGAGATGGTCGACTGCAAGACCGTGCCGCTGCAGGTGCCCGCCCAGGCCGAGGTGGTCCTGGAGGGCTGGCTGGAGCCCGGGAAGATGCTGCCCGAGGGGCCGTTCGGCGACCACACGGGCTTCTACACCCCGCAGGAGCCCTTCCCGGCGCTGACCATCGACTGCGTGACGATGCGCAGGCGTCCGCTGCTGCAGTCCATCGTGGTGGGCCGGCCGCCGACCGAGGACGGCCCGCTGGGCCGGGCCACCGAGCGCTTCTTCCTGCCGCTGCTGAAGGTCATCGTGCCGGACATCGTGGACTACCACCTGCCGGAGGCGGGCGGCTTCCACAACTGCGCGATCGTCTCGATCGACAAGAAGTACCCCAAGCACGCCCAGAAGGTCATGCACGCCGTCTGGGGCGCGCACATGATGTCGCTGACCAAGCTGATCGTCGTGGTCGACGCCGACTGCGACGTGCACAACCTGCACGAGGTCGCCTGGCGGGCGCTGGGCAACACCGACTACGCCCGCGACCTGTCGGTCGTCGAGGGTCCCGTGGACCACCTCGACCACTCCTCGTACCAGCAGTTCTGGGGTGGCAAGGCGGGCATCGACGCGACCCGGAAGCTGCCCGAGGAGGGCTACACCCGCGACGGCGGCTGGCCCGAGATGGTGCTCTCCGACCCGGAGACCGCCGAGAAGGTCGACCGCCGCTGGAAGGAGTACGGCCTGTGAGCGCCGAATCCGCGACCCCGGATCTCTTCGGACCCTCTCCCCGCCCGGACGGCAAGGTCCGGGCGTTCCTGCGGCTGGTGATGATCGAGCACTCGGTCTTCGCCCTGCCCTTCGCCTACATCGCCGCGCTCAGCGCGATGTTCGCCGAGGACCGGTCCGTCCACTGGTGGCAGCTTCTCCTGATCACCGTCGCCATGGTCGGCCTGCGCACCTTCGCGATGGCCTGCAACCGGATCATCGACCGCGAGATCGACGCCCGCAACCCCCGCACGGCGGGACGCGAACTGGTCACCGGCGCCGTGTCGGTGCGCTCGGCGTGGACCGGCGCGCTGATCGCCGTGGTGTTCTTCCTGGGCGCCGCGGCGCTGCTCAACCCGCTGTGCCTGGCGCTGGCGCCGATCGCGGTGGTCCCGATGGTGGTCTACCCGTACGGCAAGCGGTTCACGGACTACCCGCACGCCATCCTGGGCCTCGCCCAGGCCATGGGCCCGGTCGGCGCCTGGCTCGCGGTCTCCGGCTCCTGGTCGTGGGACGCCGTCGTCCTCGGCCTCGCGGTGGGCGTGTGGATCGGCGGCTTCGACCTCATCTTCGCCTGCCAGGACGTCGCCGCCGACCGCGCCCACGGGGTGCGCTCGGTGCCGGCCCGCTTCGGCGTCGACGGCGCGCTGTACGGGGCGCGGGTGAGCCATGTGGTGACGACCGTGCTGCTCGTCTGGTACGGACTCGCGGTCGGTGCCGGGGCCTTCTGGTGGGTCGGCATGCTGATCGTGGGCGGCGCCTTCGTCTACGAGCACAGCATCGTGAAGCCCGGCGACCTCAGCAGGCTGAACCGGGCGTTCTTCACGGTCAACGGCTTCATCGGCATGGCGCTGTTCCTCTGCGCGCTGCTGGACCTCGCGGTGCGCGGCCTGGGCGTCTGACGCCCGGGCCGCGGCCGGGCCGCGACCGCTCAGCCGCGCACGAACGGCAGCGCGAAGAACTTCGGGTAGCTCCACCACTGGCCGCCGTTGGCCTTGGTGCTGCCGACGATGCAGAGGATCAGCCCGGCCAGCAGGTGCAGCACCGCCAGGGCCAGCAGGCCGAAGCCCACGACGGGCAGCCAGCCCGGTCCGCCGTCGTCGTGCGCGGCAAGGCTGACCAGGCCGCCGACGTAACCGGCCACGGCGAGCAGGCCCACGATGGCCGTGGTGATGCCGTAGTTGATCGCCTGGGCGGCGTGGTGCCGGATGAAGGGGTCGTGCTTGTTGTGCTGGTTGGAGCGGATGACCAGCGGGGTCACCCAGGCCAGAGCCCAGCCGATGCAGCACATGCTGCTGCCCGCCACCAGGGTGAGCAGTGCGCCCAGGTGGGCCCACATGGCCGGCGTGGTGGGCGGCCGCATCGGCGGGGGCGGGTACGGCAGCGGCCCGTGCGCGTAGCCGTGGCCGTGGCCGTACGGGGGCGGCGGCGGCATGGCGTGGGGACCTTGTGCAGGTCCCTGCTGCGGCGGCACGGGCGGTGCCGTGTCCCGCGGTTGTACGTCCTCGTGCTTGCTGAAATCGGTCATGGAGAACCGCCCCCCGTCGCTTCGTCCCCGGGATCCTACGGCGTCATCTGATCAACCCGTCGGCGGGGCGGTCCCGGAAGAGGAACGCGCCCACGACGCCGCCGACGAGGCCGAAGAGGTGGCCCTGCCAGGAGACCCCCTGCGCGGTGGGCAGGACCCCCCACAGGATCGAGCCGTACGCCACCGCGACGATCAGGCCGACCGCGATGTCGATCAGGCGCCGGTCGACGAAGCCGCGCACCAGCAGGTAGCCGAACAGGCCGAAGACGACGCCGGAGGCGCCCGCGGTGTTGGTGTGCGGCGGGGCCACCAGCCAGACCCCGCCGCCGCTGGTCATGATGATGACGAAGACCACGCTCAGCATGCGGCCGATGCCGCGCAGCCCCGCGAGGAAGCCCAGCACCAGCAGCGGCAGGCTGTTGGCGGCCACGTGGTCGAAGCCGAAGTGGATGAACGCGGCCGGGATGATGTCGCGCAGCTCGCCGAGCTGCTGGGGCACGATGCCGAAGGTGTCGAGCGCGTGATGGGTCATCACGTCCACGCACTCGATCAGCCAGAGCAGCCCCACCCAGATGAACATGACCGCCGCGGCGGTCTTCGCACGCTCTCCGGGACCCGGCACGGCGCTGCCGCGGACGCGCCGCCGGGCGTCGCCGGCGTCGTGTCCGGCGACGGGTTCGTACGCCACAGGTCCCCCCTCGTGGTTGTCCACCGCCCGCCCGTGCGGCCGGGCTTCCTCACGGTAGACAACGACAAGGGCATCGTTGGCGGTTCCCGGGCCTACTCGTCCATTCCGCCCATCATGAACTGCATCATGGCGCCCATGACGTCCTGCGGGTTGAGCGGGGTGGCGCCGGCCGGGGCGGCGACGGGCGCCGCGTCGGGGGCGAAGCCGACGGTCAGCGGCAGCGCGCCGTGGATCTCGTCGCCGGAGTCGAACTGGTCGAGGTCGAGGCTGATCCCGGACAGCGTGCCGTCCTTGACGGCCACGTCCACGGTGACGTCCTTGTCGGGCACGTCCTTCAGGTCGGAGGGCGCGACCCCCTCGGGCAGCTGGTCCGCCAGCGGCTCCAGGGCGTCGGCGAGCGCGTCGGCCGTCTTCCCCGCGGGGACGGTGACCTTGACGATGTCGGCGCCGTCCTTGCCGCCGGCGTCGGCGAACCTCGCGTTGCGCTCCAGGGCCCGCCGCAGTGCCTTGGTGATCCGCTCCTGCGTCCCGGCGTCCAGTTGCGGGGTGTCAGGGAGCGGCGATCCGGCCGGGCCGGCCGCCGCCATGCTCCGGGAGAACTCCTGGAAGGCCGCGGGGTCGACGGAGATCCACTTGCCGCCGAGCGCGTCCTTCACCGACTTGTAGGAGGAGGGCAGCTCGTCCGCGGCGTCGAGGAACTTCCGGAAGCCCTTCAGGTCGCCCTTGCTCTGGGCGGAGCCGAGATCGTCCGCGAGCGACAGGAACTGCTGCACGTCCACCCGCAGGTAGGCCTCCTTGCCCGACAGGCTGCGGATCTCCAGCAGGTCCCCGTCCCGGCCGAGCGAGACCCGCAGCGCCACCGAGGCGCCCTCGGCCTTGACGTCCTTGATGTCCTTCAGCGGCCCGGCGGCGCTCACGGACAGCGAGACGTCGAGACCGGCGAGCATCTTCGCGTCGGCACGGGTGAATCCGTCCGAGCCCTTGAGCGCGGACCAGAGCTGCTGCTCGCCGCCGTCGAAGCCCACGGACACCGTGACGGCCTTCTGCTCGCCGAGCCGGTCCAGCGCCCGCTGGACCTTGGCACCGGCGCTGAGGTCGCCGGCGGTGCCGCAGGCGGTGGCGGTGGTGGCGATGAAGGCGGCACAGCCGACTGCGGCGATGCCCTTGCGCGTGGCGTTGATGGTGTTCTCCTTGGTCGGTACACGAACACCAGGAGGACCCATGAGGTGGCCGGAAGGTTGCACGAGCGGCCGGATAGGCTCGCGGCATGGACGACAGCGAGCGCGGGACACCGTGGGTGGTCGGGGTCTCCGGGGCCTCCGGGACGCCGTACGCCGCGGCGGTGCTGCGGGCGCTGCTGCACGCCGGTGAGGCGGTGGACCTGGTGGTCAGCCGGGCCGCCCGGCTCACCGTCCTGGACGAGACCGGGGCGCCCTTCCGGGACGCCCACTGGCGCGAGGACCTGGCGCGCTGGCTGGCCCGGGGCGCGGACGGCACCCCGGACCGGTTCGAGACCGATCTGAGCCGGGTGCGGTACTGGTCCGCCGGGGACCTCGCGGCGGGGCCGAGCTCGGGTTCGTACCCGGTCAGGGGGATGCTGATCGTGCCGGCGAGCACGGCCTGCGTGGCGGGCGTCGCCCTCGGGCTCTCCAAGGACCTGCTGCAGCGGGTGGCGAGCGTCACCCTGAAGGAGCGGCGGCCGCTGGTCGTCGCCGTGCGGGAGACGCCGCTCGGCGGCCAGACCCTGCGACACCTGGTCGCGCTGGACGAGGCGGGCGCCGTGGTGCTCCCGGCCTCGCCCGCCTTCTACGCGGGGGCCAGGGACATCCAGGACCTGGTCGACTTCGTCGCGGGCCGGGTGCTGGACGCCGTACAGGTCCCGCACAAGCTCTACCGCCGCTGGGAGGGCGAGCTGGGCGCCGCCGGTGCCGGGGCCGGCGGGGCTGCAGCGGATTGATGCGCAGGGCACATCCCCGTGGATGCCTTAGATTCTTGTCCTGACAGCTCAGTCGCGGCATGAATGAAGGGGTCCAGTCTGATGGACGCGGTGGACAGGCAGCTCATCCAGGCCCTCCGTGAGAACGGCCGGGCCTCGTACGCCGAGCTGGGCCGGCTGGTGGGCCTGTCCGGACCGAGCGTCACCGACCGGATCAACCGGCTGGAGCAGGCCGGGGTGATCACCGGCTACCGTGCCACGATCCACCCCGCGGCCCTCGGCCTCGGGGTGACCGCGCTGGTGGGCCTGCAGCTCAGCGACGCCGCCGACCACGAGGACGTGGCCACCCGGCTGCGCGACCTGGACGAGATCGAGGACTGCTGGTTCATCGCCGGCGACGACTCCTACATGCTCAAGGTGCGGGTCCCCGACGTGGACGGCCTGGAGCACACCATCCGCCGGCTGTCCGGCACCAAGGGCGTCGCCCGCACCCGCACCACGGTCGTGCTCTCCACGAAGTGGGAGAACCGGGTCGGGGAACTCCCCGAGAGTATCTAGGCGTAAGGTCGAACGGTCGATTTCGGATGGTGAAGGCGAGGCGGACGATGGACGCGGGGCTCAAGCGCGAACTGGAGGAGAAGGTCTACGCGGGTGAGCGGCTGACCCGCGAGGACGGCATCGCCCTCTACGAGTCCGACGACCTGGCCTGGCTGGGCGGTCTCGCCCACCACGTGAGGACGCGGAAGAACGGTGACGTCGTCCACTTCAACGTCAACCGCCACCTCAACATGACCAACGTCTGCACCGCCTCCTGCGCGTACTGCTCCTTCCAGCGCAAGCCGGGGGAGAAGGACGCCTACACGATGCGCATCGAGGAGGCCGTCCGGCTGGCGAAGGAGATGGAGGGCGACAACCTCACCGAGCTCCACATCGTCAACGGCCTCCACCCGACGCTGCCGTGGCGCTACTACCCGCGCTCGCTGAAGGCGCTCAAGGAGGCGCTGCCGGACGTCTCGCTGAAGGCGTTCACCGCCACCGAGATCCACCACTTCGAGACGATCTCCGGGATGAGCGCGAGCGAGATCCTGGACGAGCTCATCGAGGCCGGCCTGGAGTCGCTGACCGGCGGCGGTGCCGAGATCTTCGACTGGGAGGTGCGGCAGCACATCGTCGACCACCGCACCCACTGGGAGGACTGGTCGCGCATCCACCGGCTGGCGCACGAGAAGGGCCTCAAGACCCCGTGCACCATGCTGTACGGGCACATCGAGGAGCCCCGGCACCGGGTGGACCACGTGCTGCGGCTGCGCGAGCTGCAGGACGAGACCGGCGGCTTCCAGGTCTTCATCCCGCTGCGCTACCAGCACGACTTCGTGGACCTGAAGGACGGCAAGGTCCGCAACACCCTCCAGGCGCGCACCACGATGGCCAGCGGCGCCGAGGCGCTGAAGACCTTCGCGGTCTCCCGGCTGCTGTTCGACAACGTGCCGCACGTGAAGGTGTTCTGGGTCATGCACGGCGTGCAGACCGCCCAGCTGGCGCTGCAGCACGGCGCGGACGACATGGACGGCTCGGTCGTCGAGTACAAGATCACGCACGACGCCGACAACTACGGGACGCCCAACAAGCTCACCCGGGACGACCTGCTGGAGCTCATCCAGGACGCGGGCTTCCGTCCCGTCGAGCGCAATACCCGGTACGAGATCATCCGCGAGTACCCGGGTCCCGACGCGGCGCGCCGCGAGTCGCCGCAGCCGATGCGCGTGTGAGACCGCCTGAACGACGGGACCGAGGGTGCGCCGCCGTGTGACGGCGGCGCACCCCGGAGTGCCGAGGCCTCGCCTTAACCCCGATGTCGTCCGGCGTCCGGACGCCCGTCGAGTGCTGTCAGCCTCGATGCCTAGGGTGTGCGCCATGGCACTGCGCTTCACCCTCGACCCCGAGCTCACCCCCGGTCTGCGGGAACAGCTCGTCTCCTTGTGGACCGACGTCACCAACGCGGGCGGCGCCGTCGGCTTCGTCGCGCCCGTGACCCGTACCGACGTCGCCCTCGAAGCCGAACGGCACTACTCGGCGCTGTCCGAGGGCAGGGCGCACATGGTCGCCGGGTTCGACGGCGACCGGCTCGCCGCCACCTCCTTCCTCACCTTCAACACCCACCGCCTGATGCGGCACTGGGCCTGGCTGTTCACCGTCATGGTCGACCCGTCGCTGCAGGGCCGCGGGCACGGCTGGGAGCTGATGCAGGCGGCGGAGCGGGCCGGCCGAGACCTCGGCCTGGAGGGGCTGAAGCTCACCTGCCGCGGCGGCATGGGACTGGAGCGCTTCTACGCCTCGGCCGGCTACAAGGAGGTCGGGCGCGTCCCTGCGGCGATACGCGTCGCCGCAGGTGACGACCGTGACGACATCACGATGTGGCTCCCGCTGACCTGACCGCCGCGGGCCCGTGCTTCACTGATACGGGTACGTCCGGTACGTCCCGCAGGCCGGAACGAGGGAAACGAAGGAAGTGGCAACGACCGTGAGCTGGAAGCCGAGCCCCATGCTGCGCTACTCCCTGATGCGTCTCTGCCTGTTCGCGGCCTGCTTCCTGGTGATCTGGGGCCTGGTCTACGTCCGCGTACTGCCCTCCGGCCTCGGCGACTCCAACCTGCTGTGGGTGATGCTGCTCGCGCTGGTGATCAGCGCGCCGCTCAGCTTCGTCGTGCTGCGCGGAGCGCGCGAGGCGGCCTCCGTGCAGGTCTCCGCGCGCGTGGAGCGCACCAAGGCGAACCTCGCCGCCAGCGCCGCCCAGGAGGACGAGGCGGACGACGCCTCGCGCGCGGCGGCGCAGAGCAGCTGACACACCCGGGGGCCGGGGGGAGGGGGCGGGGTGACCCGCAGGCGCGTGCCCAAAGAGGTCCGCGAACGGCAGATGCTCGACGCGGCGGTCGCCACCTTCGGACGCCTGGGCTACCGGGCCGCCTCCATGGACGGGATCGCCGAACGGGCGGGCGTCAGCAAGCCGTTGCTGTACCTCTACCTGAACTCCAAGGAAGAGCTCTTCACCGCCTGTATCCGGCGTGAGGCCGCCGCCCTGGCCGCGGCGGTGACCGGCGCGGTGGACGCGGGGGAGTCCCCCGAGCGTCAGCTGTGGGGCGGGCTCCTCGGCTTCTTCACGCACACCGCCGACCACCCCGACGGCTGGGCCGTCCTCTACCGTCAGGCGCGCACCACCGGCAGGCCCTTCGCGGCCGAGGTGGACGTCCTGCGCGAGGGCCTCGTGGAGTACGTGGCCGGGCTGTTCGCGGCCGCCGCCCGTGACGCGGGCTGCGACGCGGCGCTCGTCGGGCGCGAGGTCACCGCCCTCGCCCACGCGCTGGTCGGCGCCGCGGAGTCGCTGGCCGACTGGGCAGGCGGAGCGCCGCCCGCGTCCGGCGAACGTCCCGAGCCCAAGGACACCGCCGCGACCCTGATGGACTTCGCCTGGCCCGGCCTGGAGGCCCTGCTCGCCCGTGCCCGGACGCCCGGCACGACCTAGGGACCGACGGTTCCGGTGAGGTGGATCCGGTCCCCGGAGCGGACGGCGAAGTTCCGCACCCGGCCCGGCCCGGAGGCGTCCCCCTCCGAGGCCGCGTAGGTGACGGTGCCGGGCAGCAGGACGGGAGCCCTGAACTCCGCCCGCAGGGTAAACGTTTCGGCGTCCGCGGGGACGGCCTCCGCGGCGCAGCGGGCGACGGTCCACATCCCGTGGGCGATGGCGCGCGGGAAGCCGAGCGGCCGCGCGGTCAGCGGGTGGAGGTGGATCGGGTTCCAGTCGCCGGACACGGCGGCGTGCCGGCGCCCGAGGCCGGCGGGGAGCCGCCACTCCGCCACGGCGGGCAGTCCCGTCCCCTCGGCGGGCGCCGTGCCGCCGCCGACCGTGCCGCCGCCTTCCGCGGCGGCCGTGCGGGTCCGCGCGAGGTAGCCGCTGCGGTCGCGCCAGACGACCTCCCCGCCGACGGACGCCTCGGTGACGACCACGACCTCGACGCCGCGCCGGTGGAGGCGCAACTCCTCGGCGTGGACGGCGATGTCGGGGCGGTCGCCGGGCAGCAGCGGGCGCCGCTGGACGATCTCGATCCACGTGTGCACCAGGCCGAGCAGCGGCAGCGGGAAGCTCCGCCGGGCCATCAGCCGGGCGGCGAGCGGGAATCCGAGGACGTGCGGATACGTCGGCGGGAGCCGTTCCGCAGGGGCGAAGCCGCACACCTCGGCGTACGCGGCGAGCCGCTGCGGGTCCACCCGGACGGCCTGCGCGGTCGCCCGCTCGGCGGGCAGCGGCGCGTCGGCGGCCGGGCGCTTGCCGAGGCCGGTCAGTACGCCTCGGGCGAGGGTGAGGATCAGGGGCATCGTGGGTTCCCGCGGGGTCGGTGGGCGGTCGTGGACGGGCGGACGATGCCCCGGCCCTGAGTGAGATTACCGAAAGTAACGCTCACCGGTCGTCCCCGGTCCTCGCAGCGGCAGCGGGTATCACCGGGGACGGCGTGGTTCCGGTCCCCACGGCGCCGCCCCGGGCCCGGACGGCGGTCCCCGTGAAACCGCAGCCCGGTTCCGGCCGGCCGTGGGCGACGCGAATTCCCGTTTCCCGCGCGGAGTCCAAACGCTGCTTCACCGTGTTATCCGTGGAATTCACGGAGTAATCGGTCCATCTCGCCCGCCCCGCCCGGAAAGCCGCGCCGCACGGCGGTCGCAAACGACTTCGCACACGAGATCGAATCGCTTTATGGCGCGCTCCGCCCGCGGGCGCACGCAAAAGGCAGGAGCCCCGCACGACTCGTGCGGGGCTCCTTGGGTACTGCTCGTCGGTTACTGCGCGTCAGTCCGCGATCAGGCGGGGACGACGTTCTCCGCCTGCGGGCCCTTCGGACCCTGGGTGACGTCGAAGGTCACCGCCTGGTTCTCCTCCAGCGAACGGAAGCCGGAGGCGTTGATCGCGGAGTAGTGGACGAAGACATCGGGGCCGCCGCCGTCCTGGGCGATGAAGCCGAAGCCCTTCTCGGCGTTGAACCACTTGACGGTTCCGGTAGCCATAAGCCCTCCTTGGGCCAAAGGGTTGCCCTGCTCCAGAACCTGCCCTGCTCACTGCAAGAAGTCTGAAAACTACAAAAGCCCGCGGTCACATGCTCCGCAGGCTCTGTACTGCAAGGGAAACCAAACTGCAACTTGCGAAGACAGTAGCACGGAGCATCTGCGGCGGGGAAGAGCGACAAGATCCGATTTCGCACGCGCCGCGCGAGGCCCGGACGCGGAGTGAACGCCGTGCCCGCCCCCGGCCGCCCCGGCGTGGGAGGCGGGGACCCGCCTGAAGTTCACCTGGGCGGGGGTCTAGCCTCCTGATGTGGACAAATCTGCGCCTCTTCCATCCGCCAGTGGTGTGCGCCGGACCCGGCCCCGCGTCGGGCACATCCAGTTCCTGAACTGCGTGCCCCTTTACTGGGGACTCGCCCGAACGGGTGCCCTGCTCGACCTGGAGCTGACCAAGGACACGCCCGAGAAGCTCAGCGCCCAGCTCGTCTCCGGGGACCTGGACGTCGGTCCGATCACCCTCATGGAGTACCTCCGGCACGCCGACGAACTGATCGCGCTGCCGGACATCGCCGTCGGCTGCGACGGCCCGGTGATGTCCTGCGTGATCGTGAGCCAGGTCCCGCTGAGCGCCCTGGACGGCGCCCGGGTCGCCCTCGGCTCCACCAGCCGCACCTCGGTCCGCCTCGCCCAGCTGCTGCTCGCCGAGCAGTACGGGGTCGAGCCCGAGTACTACACCTGCCCGCCCGACCTCTCGCTGATGATGCAGGAGGCCCAGGCCGCGGTCCTGATCGGCGACGCGGCGCTGCGCGCCTCGCTGCACGACGCGCCGCTGCTCGGCCTGGAGGTCCACGACCTCGGGCTGATGTGGAAGGAGTGGACGGGGCTGCCCTTCGTCTTCGCCGTCTGGGCCGCCCGCCGCGACTACCTGGCGTCCCTTCCCGGTGTGGTGCACGAGGTGCACCGGGCCTTCCTCTCCTCCCGCGACCTGAGCATGGAGGAGGTCGAGAAGGTCGCCGAGCAGGCCGCCCGCTGGGAGGCCTTCGACGCCCGCACGCTCCAGCGCTACTTCACCACCCTGGACTTCTCGCTCGGTCCCGAGCAGCTCACCGGCATCGCCGAGTTCGCCCGCCGGGTGGGCTTCCCGGAGCAGGCGCGCGTCGAACTCCTGGGCGCCGGGAGCTGACGCCCGCCGCGGGCCGGCGGCACCCCGCCGCCGGCCCGCGCCCCGTCCGGCGGGCCCACTACGATCGGCGGCAGCCCCGGCCGCGGCGCCGGGCGCCGGATCCGCTCCGGCGCCCGCAACGAAGGCCGGGGTGACCACGGCGGCCACGGGTACAACTCCACTGACCTTCCGCACCGGCGAGAGGCGCGCAGATGCAGCCCCTGCAAGCGAACGACCCCCCGTCGATCGGCCCGTACCGTCTCCTCGGCCGGCTGGGTGCCGGCGGGATGGGCCGGGTCTACCTGGGGCGCAGCCCCGGCGGCCGGACGGTGGCCGTGAAGGTGGTGCGCTCCGAGCTCGCGGACGACCTGGAGTTCCGCACCCGGTTCCAGCGCGAGGTCGACGCGGCGCGCCGGGTCGGCGGCGTGTGGAGCGCGCCGGTGCTGGACGCCGACACCGACTCGCCGGTGCCGTGGGTGGCCACCCGCTACGTCGCCGGTCCCGCCCTGTCCGAGGCCGTCGCCACCTTCGGGCCGCTGTCGCCGCAGGGCGTGCGGGCGCTGGGCGCCGGACTCGCCGAGGCACTGGAGGCCGTGCACGGCCGGGGGCTGGTGCACCGCGACATCAAACCGTCCAACGTGCTGCTCTCGCTCGACGGTCCCGTGCTGATCGACTTCGGCATCGCCCGTGCCATGGACGCCACGGCCGCCCTGACCAGCAAGGGGGTGGTCGTCGGCTCGCCCGGCTACATGGCGCCCGAGCAGGTCACCGGCAGACCCACCGGCCCCGCGGCCGACATCTTCGCGCTCGGCGCGGTGCTGGCCTTCGCCGCGACCGGCAGCGGCCCCTTCACCGGGGACAGCGCGGCCGTCCTGCTCTACAAGGTCGCCCACGAGGAACCGGAACTCGACGGCGTCCCCGAGGAGTTGCGCCGGATCGCGGAGTCCTGCCTCGCCAAGGACCCCGCGGTGCGCCCGACGCCGCGCCGGCTCGCCGAGCTGCTGGCACCCGGCGGCGACGCCGCGTCGCTGGTGCGGGCCGGCTGGCTGCCGGCCCCGCTGACGGAGCGCCTGGGGCGGCAGGCCGTCGAACTGCTCGACCTCGAACCCACCCCGCACCCGGGCCCGGCCGCCGGCGACCCCGGCGGGACCGCCGGGGGGCCGGGCGGCGGCCACGGCTCGTACGGTTCGCACCCCTCGTACGGTTCGCACCCCTCCTACGGATCGTTCGGCCCGCCGCCCTCGCTGACCGAGCCCCAGGACGCACCGCCGTTCGCCGCCACGCCGCCGCCCGCCCCCGCCCCGGGCCGCCGCGGGCGCGTCGCCGCGCTGGCCGCGACGGGGATCGTGCTGGTCGCGGCCGCCGTGACCCTGGCGCTCGTGCTGCCGGGACTCCTCGACGGCTCGAACCAGGCCAAGGGCGGCGAGCGCACCCCCTCGCGGAGCGCGGGCTCCGGGACCACTCCGGCGTCCTCGGCCGCCTCCTCGCCCTCGACCCCGTCCTCGCCGGCGGCGTCCGAACCGCGCCTGGACGCCGTCCCGAAGGCCTTCGCCGGCACCTGGAAGGGCGACACCGTCACCGCCAACGGAGTGCCGGGGACGATGGAGATCACCCTGCGCGAGGGCAAGGTCGGCGCGGTCGTCGGCCGGGACAAGAGCGTGCTGGACCTGCTCGGGCAGTCCTACGACTGCAGCGGCGACTGGAAGCTCGCCGTGGCCACCGAGAAGAGCGTCGTGCTCGACACCAGCGGCGGCACCAACCCGCATCCGGGGATCTGCTCCGACGGCTCTGCCGACGAGCGGTTCACCCTCAACGCGGACGGCTCCCTGCACTACCGCTCGGGCGACTCCCTGGCCGGTCGGCCGGAAGGGGACCTCAGGAAGCAGGGTGGCTGACCCCCTGGCGTAGGCTGAGCGGGTCCGTCACACCCCTCGGAAGGATGCCCGGTGAGCGAGAACGCCGACCTCCAGTCCGTCCTCGACCGCGCCGCCGACGGCGGTCGCATCACCCCCGAGGAGGCGCTCGACCTCTACCGTTCCGCGCCTCTGCACGCCCTCGGCGCCGCCGCCGACGCCGTGCGCCGCCGCCGCTACGCGGGTACCGAGCACATCGCGACGTACATCATCGAGCGCAACATCAACTACACCAATGTCTGCGTGACGGCGTGCAAGTTCTGCGCCTTCTACGCCGCGCCCAAGGACACCGCCAAGGGCTGGACCCGCGACCTCGACGACATCCTGCGCCGCTGCGCGGAGACCGTCGAACTCGGCGGCACCCAGATCATGTTCCAGGGCGGCCACCACCCCGACTACGGCGTCGAGTACTACGAGAAGCACTTCAGCGCCATCAAGCAGGCCTTCCCGCAGCTGGTCATCCACTCCCTCGGCGCCTCCGAGATCGAGCACATGGCCCGCATCTCCAAGGTGCCGGTGGACGAGGCCATCACCCGCATCCACGCCGCGGGCCTGGACTCCTTCGCGGGCGCCGGCGCCGAACTGCTGCCGGCCCGCCCGCGCAAGGCGATCGCCCCGCTGAAGGAGAGCGGCGAGCGCTGGCTGGAGATCATGGAGACCGCGCACAAGCTCGGCGTGGAGTCGACCTCCACGATGCTCATGGGCACCGGCGAGACCAACGCCGAGCGCATCGAGCACCTGCGCATGATCCGCGACGTCCAGGACCGTACGGGCGGCTTCCGCGCCTTCATCCCGTACACCTACCAGCCCGAGAACAACCACCTGAAGGGCCGGACCCAGGCCACGCTCTTCGAGTACCTGCGGATGATCGCCATCGCGCGGATCTTCCTGGACAACGTCGCCCACATCCAGGGTTCCTGGCTCACCACCGGCAAGGAGGTCGGCCAGCTGTCGCTGCACTACGGCGCCGACGACCTGGGCTCGGTGATGCTGGAGGAGAACGTGGTCTCCTCGGCCGGCGCCAAGCACCGCTCCAACCGCATGGAGCTGATCCACCTGATCCGCGCCGCCGGCCGGGTCCCCGCCCAGCGCGCCACGACCTACGAGCACCTCGTCGTCCACGACGACCCGGCGAACGACCCGGTCGACGACCACGTCGTCTCCCACCTGTCGTCGACCGCCATCGAGGGCGGCACGGCGCACCCGGAGCTGAAGCTGCTCAGCACCTCCTGACCCCGCCGATGCTGACGATCCATTCCGGGAGCGACGGCACGGCCCTGGTGGCCGACGGCGGCCTCATCGCCGCCGTCGGCCCCCTCGACGCGGTACGGGCGGCCCACCCGGGCGCACGCGTCCGGAGCTGGCCCGGCGCGCTGCGTCCGGGCCTGACCCACGAGGGCGAACTCCCGCCGGCCCCCACCCCGCGCGAACGCGTGCACGCCCTGCTGCTGCGCGGGGTCACCGCCGTCGCCACCGCCCCCGCCGACCCCGCGCTGCGCTCCGCCCTGGACCGCAGCGGGCTGCTGCCGGCGCGCCAGGCCCCGCCCCTGGAGCCGGGCGCCAGGGCGGACTTCGCCGTCTTCGACGAGCACGGCGCCTGCCTCGCCACCGTCGTCGCCGGCCGGCTCCTGCACCGCAGGGCCTGACCGCCCACGCCGGCCGCGCCGTACGGCGTTCCGCGACCGGGGCCGGGGCCCCTGCGCGGGGCGCGGGGCCGCCGGGTGAAGAATGGGGGCGTGACCCGAGCCTCCCTGGACAAGCAGCCGCACGAAGTCGCCGCGATGTTCGACGACGTCGCCGCCAACTACGACCTGACCAACGACGTGCTGTCGCTCGGCCAGGACCGCCGCTGGCGCAAGGTCGTCGCGCAGGCCCTCGCCGTCCGTCCCGGTGAGCGCGTGCTGGACCTCGGCGCCGGCACGGGCACCTCCTCCCTGCCCTTCGCCGAGGCGGGCGCCCGGGTCGTGCCGTGCGACTTCTCCCTGGGCATGCTGCGCGAGGGCAAGCGCCGCCATCCCTTCCTCCCGCTCACCGCGGGCGACGCGACACGGCTGCCGTTCGCCGACGGGGTCTTCGACGCCGTCACGATCTCCTTCGCGCTGCGGAACGTCCACGACACCGACGCCGCGCTGCGCGAGATGCTGCGGGTCACCCGGCCCGGGGGCCGGGTCGTCATCTGCGAGTTCAGCCACCCCACCTGGGCGCCGTTCCGCACGGTCTACACCGAGTACCTGATGCGGGCGCTCCCGCCGGTCGCCCGGGCGGTCAGCAGCAACCCCGACGCGTACGTCTACCTCGCCGAGTCCATCCGGGCCTGGCCCGACCAGCCCGGCCTCGCCTCGCGACTGCAGAAGGCCGGCTGGTCGAAGGTCGCATGGCGCAACCTGTCGGGCGGCATCGTGGCCCTGCACCGCGCGGTGCGCTAAGCCGGGGCGCCCGGCCCGTGCGCGAAAGCGGCCACATAGACTGCACGGGTCCGGTCCGGCCGCCGCCGGCCGGCCGCAGACAGGCCCGCATCAGCCCAGAGCAGCGAGGAGCACCGTGACCGAGACCGCCGCTTCGGAACGCAGCGCCGATGTGATCGTCGTAGGTGCCGGGCCCGCCGGTTCGACGACGGCCTACTACCTGGCGAAGGCGGGACTCGACGTCCTGCTGCTGGAGAAGACCGCCTTCCCGCGCGAGAAGGTGTGCGGCGACGGTCTGACGCCCCGGGCGACCAAGCAACTGGTCGCGATGGGCATCGACATCTCCGAGGAGGCCGGCTGGCTGCGCAACAAGGGCCTGCGCATCATCGGCGGCGGGGTCCGGCTGCAGCTGGACTGGCCGGATCTGGCCTCGTTCCCCGACTACGGGCTCGTGCGCAAGCGCGAGGACTTCGACGAACTCCTCGCCCAGCAGGCGCAGAAGGCCGGCGCGCGGCTGTACGAGCGCTGCAACGTGGGCGCCCCGATCCGCGACGAGCGCACCGGCCGCATCACCGGCGTCGAGGCCAAGCTGGGCGAGGAGAAGACCCCGGTCACCTTCCACGCCCCGCTGGTGGTCGCCGCGGACGGCAACTCCACCCGGCTCTCCCTCCAGATGGGCCTGCACCGGCGTGAGGACCGCCCGATGGGCGTGGCCGTCCGGACGTACTTCACCTCCCCGCGGCACGACGACGACTACCTGGAGTCCTGGCTGGAGCTGTGGGACCGGCGCGTCCCGGGCAACCCGCGGCTGCTGCCCGGCTACGGCTGGATCTTCGGCATGGGCGACGGCACCTCCAACGTGGGCCTGGGCGTCCTCAACACCTCCGCCTCCTTCAAGGAGCTGGACTGGCGCGAGGTGCTGAAGGCCTGGTGCGCCTCGATGCCCGAGGAGTGGGGCTACACCGAGGAGAACATGACCGGGCCGATCCGCGGCGCGGCCCTCCCGATGGCCTTCAACCGCCAGCCGCACTACACCAAGGGCCTGCTGCTGGTCGGCGACGCGGGCGGCCTCGTCAACCCCTTCAACGGCGAGGGCATCGCCTACGCGATGGAGTCGGGCCAGATCGCCGCCGACGTCATCGTCCAGGCGCACGCGCGCGGCACCGCGGCCCAGCGGGAGCTGGCGCTCCAGTCGTACCCGCGGATCCTGAAGGACACCTACGGCGGCTACTACACGCTCGGCCGGGCCTTCGTGAAGCTGATCGGCAACCCGAAGGTCATGAAGCTGGCGACGCAGCGCGGCCTCACGCACCCGATGCTGATGCGCTTCACGCTGAAGCTGCTGGCGAACCTCACCGACCCGTCGGGCGGCGACGCGATGGACCGCGTGATCAACGGTCTGTCGAAGGTGGCGCCCCGCTCCTGACGTCCCGGCACCCGCTCGCCGCGCCGGCCCGTACCGCTCGGGCCGGCGCGGCTTTTTTTACTGCCCTCCCGCCATGGAGGGCGCGGTAGATAAACGTCCCTATCCTTCCCTCTGAAGGGTAGGATGCGTACTTATGGAGAGGGATTGGCTGTCCGTCGAGCAGGTCGCGGACCGGCTCGGCCTGCATGTGCGCACGGTCCGCGGCTACATCCGCGACGGCCGGCTGAAGGCCGTCCGCATCGGCAAGCAGTACCGCGTCGCCCAGGCCGACCTGGACGCCCTCACCGGTGCGCCGGCGGCCCCGGCCCGGCACCGGGTGGAGGTCTCGGCCATCGTCGAGGTGGACGGCATCGGGCCGGCCGCCGCCGACCGCCTGGGCACCCTGCTCGTGGCCGGCGCCCAGATGGCGCGGGACCCCCACGAGTTGGCCCGGGTCCGGACGGCGTACGACGACGAGCGCTCGCGGCTGAAGGTCGTGGTGCTCGGCGGCGCCGCGGCGACGGCGGACGTCCTGCGGACCATCGACGACGTCCTGGGAGGGGAGAACGACATGTTCCCGGAGGAGCACACCGAGCACCCGGAGGCGGGCCGTGACTGATGTGGTGACCGAGCGGCGGGGCGTGCCGGTCCTCGTCTGCGGCGAGGACGGCGCGCGGATCTCCGGCGTCCAGGACGCGCTCGACGTGATCGGATCGGCCTACCAGCGGGCGGAGGTCGTGGCCGTCCCCGTCGGCCGGCTGGACGAGCGGTTCTTCGCCCTGCGCAGCGGCCTGGCGGGGGAGATCCTGCAGAAGTTCGCCAACTACCGCATCCGGCTTGCCGTCGTGGGCGACGTCTCGGCGTACACGACGGCCAGTACGGCCTTTCGGGACCTGGTGCGCGAGTGCAACCGCGGCGACCGCACGTGGTTCGTCGACGACCTCGAAGCGCTCGACGCCCACCTGGGCTGAGCCGGAGTCCGAGCGGCCCGGGGGTGAACGCCGCCCGGTATCGGCCGTGTTGCCCCGCCCGGCGTCACCTCGGGCCGGGCGGGGCGGTGAACTCCGGGCCCCGTCGGCCGGTTCGCGCGCACCGGGGTGGGAGGGGCGGGGTGGTGCGGGCCGCCGATTCTTTGACATCGATGTCGTTGACATCGATGTCAGATGGGTCTGCCCCGGAGTCAGCTCGCGCCCGAAATGCGGGATTTGAGGCGTTGTGCTCATACTTTTGATCACTGCTCGGGGATTCGTGATCAACAGAAGGGTGCAGACATGAGCACGCGCATATTCCAGGTCCTGGCCGCTGCGGCCGCATCGGTCCTGCTCGCCGGAGGGGGCGTGCTCGCAGCCGGCCCGGCCTTCGCGGCCCCGACGGACCACCGCTCCGGCGACCGCCAGGGCGACGACCGGCGTGGTGACGACCGCCGGGACGGAGACCGGCGTGGTGACGACCGCCGGGACGGAGACCGGCGCGGTGACGACCGCCGGGACGACGACCGGCGCGGCGACCGGCAGCGGCAGTGCTCGCTCGGTCTGGGCTCCTGGAAGCTGGAGTACCGTCCCGGACGCCTGGTGCGGGTCTCCAGTCACGGTCGCGTCAAATGGGTCCGCACGCCAGGCCACTGGGTCAGGGTCTGGCACGGCGGAGGCCGCGACTGCCACCGCTGATGAACCCGAGGCCCGGAGCCCGGTCCCCCGCCACGGCGGAGCCGGGCTCCGGCCCGTGAGCCCCGTCGGGGGCTCCCCGGTCGTCCGGCCCCGTGTGCGGTACCTCTCCTTGCGGCGGGGCCGGACCCCTTTCCGGCCGCCTGCCGTGGGGCGCGGTGCGGCGGCCCCGCCTCGCGGCGGCGGAGGACCGCGCGGGGACGGAACGGAGGAGGCCGCCGGCCCGGTGCGGGCCGGCGGCCTCCGTGGGGACGGGGCGCGTGATCAGAGCACGCGGACGGCCGACGTCGGCATGTAGTTGGACATCTGCTGGATGACGACGCCCTTGCTCGGGTTCGCCGCGTCCAGGTACTGCCCGCCGCCTATGTAGACGGCCACGTGGTAGGCGGAGCCCGCGCCGCCCCAGAAGACGAGGTCGCCCGGCTGGACCGCGCTCACGGACACCGGGGTGCCGAAGGTCGACTGCGCCTGCGAGGTACGCGGCAGGTCGACGCCGATGGTGCGGAAGGCGGCCTGGGTGAGGCCGGAGCAGTCGTAGGCGCTGGGGCCCGTGGCGCCGTAGACGTACGGCTTGCCGACCTGGGCCTTGAGGAAGCCGATGACGGAGGCGACGCTGCCCGTCGCGGAAGTGGAGGAGGAGGCGGCCAGCGCGGTGCGTCCGGCGGAGCGGGACGCGGTCGCGGTCTCGCGCGCCTTGGCGGCCTTGGCCGCGGCGCGCGACCGCGCGTCGGCGGCGGCCTTCTTCTTCTGTGCGGCCTTCATGGCCTCGGTGCGCGCCTCCGTGCGGGCGGCGTCCAGCTGCTGCTCGACGACGGTCTCGTCGATGGTGTCAGCGGCCTCCGCGGCGGTGGCGGTGGTGGAGAGGGCGGGGATGACGGGGATGCTCCCCGTGGTCGCCGGGTCGGCGGCCGAAGGCTCGGCGTTCGCCGAAGAGGACATTCCGGTGAGGGCGAGCGTTCCGATGACGCCGCCGGCGACTCCTGCGCGGCGCACCCAGTTGGGGCTCTGCGAGGCGCGTCGCCGGCGGCGTATATGCGAGGTCTGAAGGGACATGAGGACTTGGGTATCAGGCCAGGTCGGTTCCGTTCAACAAAAGTGTGATGCGCCACAGTTGGCTCGCGAGCAGTGGTATTGTCCGCTTTTTGATCTTCCTTATTCGGGACGATAGGGATATTCAACTGCAAATCCTCGTGCGCGCGTTCACGTGCCTCAGGCCGCTGTCAGTGCGGGGTTTCGCGGCTCACCCGCGCGAGTGGCGGGGCGCTATCACGTCCCCCGGACCAGCTCCAATTTGCCTCGGATCGTCGGCGCCTGATAGTGCGGCACCCCCGTTTACCAGCGGAAACGCAGGAAAATGTGACTTCTGGTGATCGTTTGAGATTCCTGAGTGAGAAGATCACCGCTCATCCCTGTTCATGATCGTTCGACTGGTGTCAGAGATCACAAAGGCGAGAGTGAACCCCGTGTCGCAGATCACAGACCAGGAGGCATAGGATGCGGGCAGTCTGGGCTTGTGAACTGCCTCACATGGAGGGGATCCAGGTGGCGTGGGGCACACGTCCGGGCACGGTCCGTCATCAGTCATCGTCGACTGGAAGGAGCGGGGACGTGAATGCCTACGCGCCCATCCTCGTGCTGGGCGGCCTCGGGGCCGGCTTCGCGATCTTCTCCGTGGTCATGGCCTCCATCATCGGCCCAAAACGGTACAACCGGGCCAAGTTGGAGGCGTATGAGTGCGGTATCGAGCCGACTCCGCAGCCAGCCGGGGGCGGCCGTTTCCCGATCAAGTACTACCTGACGGCGATGCTCTTCATCGTCTTCGACATCGAGATCGTCTTCCTCTACCCCTGGGCCGTCACCTTCGACGCCCTCGGGGTCTTCGGGCTCGTCGAGATGCTCCTCTTCGTGCTCACCGTCTTCGTCGCCTACGCCTACGTCTGGCGTCGCGGCGGCCTGGAATGGGATTAGGGGCGGAGAATAGCCATGGGTATTGAAGAGAAGCTGCCGAGCGGGTTCCTGCTCACCTCCGTCGAAGCGGCGTCCGGCTGGGTCCGGAAGGCCTCGGTCTTCCCGGCCACGTTCGGCCTCGCGTGCTGCGCCATCGAGATGATGACGACCGGGGCCGGGCGCTACGACCTGGCCCGCTTCGGCATGGAGGTCTTCCGCGGGTCCCCGCGCCAGGCGGACCTGATGATCGTGGCCGGCCGGGTGAGCCAGAAGATGGCCCCCGTCCTGCGCCAGGTCTACGACCAGATGCCGAACCCCAAGTGGGTGATCTCGATGGGGGTCTGCGCATCGAGCGGCGGGATGTTCAACAACTACGCAATTGTGCAGGGTGTTGACCATGTGGTGCCTGTTGACATTTATCTCCCCGGATGTCCGCCCCGCCCCGAAATGCTGATGGACGCCATCCTCAAGCTCCACCAGAAGATCCAGCACAGCAAGCTCGGCGTGAACCGCGAAGAGGCCGCGCGCGAGGCGGAGGAAGCGGCGCTGAAGGCGCTGCCGACGATCGAGATGAAGGGGCTGCTCCGATGACGGATTCCCCGGACACCCCGAACCCGGACAGGGACGTCAACGCGGCCGGGCTGCCCGGCCAGCGCGGCGACCACGGGGAGGCGATCCGCGTCCAGCGCGGAATGTTCGGTGCCCGCAACGGCGGCGACACCTCCGGGTACGGCGGCCTGGTGCGCACCGTGCGGCTGCCCGGTGCGGCGAGCCGTCCGTACGGCGGCTGGTTCGACGACGTCGCCGACGAGCTCGAGGGCGCCCTCGAGGAGCAGGGCCTCGTCCCGGACAACGCGATCGAGAAGGCCGTCGTGGACCGCGACGAGATCACCTTCCACATCGCGCGCGAGCACCTGCCCCTGGTCGCCAGGACCCTGCGGGACGACCCGGCGCTGCGCTTCGAGCTCTGCACGGGCGTGAGCGGCGTCCACTTCCCGGAGGACAAGGGCCGCGAGCTGCACGCCGTGTACCACCTGCGCTCGATCACCCACAACCGGCTGATCCGGCTGGAGGTGAGCGTCTCCGACGCGGACCGGCACGTCCCGTCGCTCGTCGAGGTCTACCCGACCAACGACTGGCACGAGCGCGAGGCCTACGACTTCTTCGGGATCGTCTTCGACGGGCACCCCGCCCTGATCCGGATCATGATGCCGGACGACTGGCAGGGCCACCCGCAGCGCAAGGACTACCCCCTCGGCGGCATCCCCGTCGAGTACAAGGGCGCCCAGATCCCTGCTCCGGACCAGCGGAGGTCGTACTCGTGAGCACTCACCACGCACCCCAGCAGGCCGAGGAGCGGGAGACCACCGAGGGCCGGGTCTTCACGGTCACCGGCGGCGACTGGGACGAGCTGGCCGAGACGGTCGGCAAGGCCGACGACGAGCGCATCGTCGTCAACATGGGCCCGCAGCACCCGTCCACCCACGGCGTGCTCCGGCTGATCCTCGAGATCGACGGCGAGACGGTCACCGAGGCCCGCTGCGGCATCGGCTACCTCCACACCGGCATCGAGAAGAACATGGAGTTCCGGACCTGGACCCAGGGGTCCACGTTCGTGACGCGCATGGACTACCTGACGCCGTTCTTCAACGAGACGGCGTACTGCCTGGCGGTGGAGAAGCTGCTCGGCATCACCGACGCGGTCCCGGACCGCGCCTCGGTGATCCGCGTGATGCTGATGGAGCTGAACCGCATTTCCTCGCACCTGGTGGCCATCGCCACCGGCGGCATGGAGCTCGGCGCCACCACGATCATGATCTACGGCTTCCGCGACCGCGAACTGATCCTGGACCTCTTCGAGCTGATCACCGGCCTGCGGATGAACCACGCGTACATCCGCCCCGGCGGTCTCGCCCAGGACCTGCCGCCCGGCGCCGTGGACCAGGTCCGCGAGGTCGTGAAGAAGTTCCGCAAGAACCTCCCCGAGTACGACAAGCTCGCCACCGGCAACCCGATCTTCAAGGCCCGCATGCAGGACGTGGGTTACCTGGACCTGGCGGGCTGCATGGCGCTCGGCGCCACCGGCCCGATCCTGCGCTCCACCGGCCTGCCGCACGACCTGCGCAAGTCGCAGCCGTACTGCGGCTACGAGAACTACGAGTTCGAGGTCCCGACCGTCGACACCTGCGACTCCTACGGGCGGTTCCTGCTCCGCCTGGAGGAGATGCGGCAGTCGCTGGACATCGTCGAGCAGTGCCTGGACCGGCTGCAGCCCGGCCCGGTCATGGTCGCCGACAAGAAGATCGCCTGGCCCGCGCAGCTCGCGCTCGGCCCGGACGGGCTCGGCAACTCGCTCGACCACATCAAGAAGATCATGGGCACCTCCATGGAGGCCCTGATCCACCACTTCAAGCTGGTGACCGAGGGCTTCCGGGTTCCGGCCGGCCAGGCGTACGTCGCCGTCGAGTCGTCCAAGGGCGAACTCGGCGTCCACGTGGTCAGCGACGGGGGCACCCGCCCCTTCCGCGTCCACTTCCGCGACCCGTCCTTCACCAACCTGCAGACCATGGCGGCGATGTGCGAGGGCGGCCAGGTCGCCGACGTCATCGTCGCGGTGGCGTCCATCGACCCCGTGATGGGAGGCGTCGACCGGTGACAGACGTATCACTCGGCATCCCCGCGATGCCCGCGCCGGACTACCCGGCCGACGTACGGCAGCGACTGGACGAGGACGCGGCGAAGATCATCGCGCGCTACCCCGGCAGCCGCAGCGCCCTGCTGCCGCTGCTGCACCTGGTGCAGGCGGAGGAGAGCTACGTCTCCCGCACCGGCGTGCGCTTCTGCGCGGAGCACTTGGGGCTGACCACGGCCGAGGTCACCGCGGTGGCCACCTTCTACTCGATGTACCGGCGCAAGCCGTCCGGCGAGTACCAGGTCGGGGTCTGCACCAACACGCTGTGCGCGGTCATGGGCGGCGACGCGATCTTCGACGAGCTCAAGCGCCACCTCGGCGTCGAGAACGGCGAGACCACCGACGACGGCAAGGTCACGCTGGAGCACATCGAGTGCAACGCGGCCTGCGACTTCGCCCCCGTGGTGATGGTCAACTGGGAGTTCTTCGACAACCAGGACCCGGAGTCGGCCAAGCGGCTCGTCGACGACCTGCGCGCCGGCCGCACCGTCGAACCCACCCGCGGCGCTCCTCTCTGCTCGTACAAGGAGACGTCCCGGATCCTCGCCGGGTTCCCCGACGAGCGCCCCGGCGCCGTCGAGGCGACCGGCGGCGCCGGCCCCGCCTCGCTGGCGGGCCTGCGGCTCGCCCGCGGCGAGTCGCTGCCGGGCAACGGGGCCGGCGTGCCCCGGCAGACCTCCGCCCCGCCGCAGGACGAGACACCCCCGGCCCACCCCAGCTCCCACGACGCCCCCCTGGACTCCGCGGTCTCCGACCCGGAGCACCCGGCGGGACCGGTCACGCAGGAGCGCCCGACGGAAGGCGAGGAGGACCGGTGACCATGGTCGACTCGGCGGAGAAGGTGCTGGCACCCGTTCTCTCGGCCTTCTGGGACGATCCCCAGTCCTGGACCCTCGACACGTACCGCCGCCACGAGGGCTACGAGGGCCTGCGCAAGGCGCTGGCCCTGCCCCCGGACGACGTGATCGCCCTCGTGAAGGAGTCCGGCCTGCGCGGCCGCGGCGGCGCGGGCTTCCCCACCGGGATGAAGTGGCAGTTCATCCCGCAGGGCGACGGCAAGCCGCACTACCTCGTCGTCAACGCGGACGAGTCGGAGCCGGGCACCTGCAAGGACATCCCGCTGCTCTTCGCCAACCCGCACTCGCTCATCGAGGGCATGGTGATCGCCTGCCACGCGATCCGCTCCAACCACGCCTTCATCTACCTGCGCGGCGAGGTCGTGCCCGTGCTGCGGCGGCTGCACCACGCGGTCGCCGAGGCGTACGAGGCCGGACTCCTCGGCAAGAACATCCTGGGCAGCGGCTTCGACCTGGAGCTGACCGTGCACGCCGGCGCCGGCGCGTACATCTGCGGTGAGGAGACCGCGCTGCTCGACTCCCTGGAGGGACGCCGCGGCCAGCCCCGGCTGCGCCCGCCCTTCCCGGCGGTCGAGGGCCTGTACGCCTGCCCGACGGTGGTCAACAACGTCGAGTCCATCGCGTCGGTGCCGTCGATCCTGCTCAAGGGCAAGGACTGGTTCCGCTCGATGGGCAGCGAGAAGTCCCCGGGCTTCACGCTCTACTCGCTCAGCGGCCACGTCGCCAACCCCGGCCAGTACGAGGCCCCGCTGGGCGTCACGCTGCGCCAGCTGCTCAACCTCAGCGGCGGCATGCGGCCCGGCCACCGGCTCAAGTTCTGGACCCCGGGCGGCTCCTCGACGCCGATGTTCACCGACGAGCACCTCGACGTCCCGCTGGACTACGAGGGCGTCGGCGCCGCGGGCTCCATGCTCGGCACCAAGGCGCTGCAGTGCTTCGACGAGACGACCTGCGTGGTGCGCGCCGTCACCCGCTGGACCGAGTTCTACGCCCACGAGTCCTGCGGCAAGTGCACCCCGTGCCGCGAGGGCACCTACTGGCTCGTCCAGTTGCTGCGCGACATCGAGGCGGGCAAGGGGACCCTGGCGGACCTCGACAAGCTCGCCGACATCGCCGACAACATCAACGGCAAGTCCTTCTGCGCCCTCGGCGACGGAGCGGCCAGCCCGATCTTCTCCTCCCTCCAGTACTTCCGCGACGAGTACGTGGAGCACCTGGAGGGCCGCGGCTGCCCCTTCGACCCGGCCAAGTCCACGGTCTGGGCCGACAAGTCTCACCTGGAGGTGAACGCGTGACCGTCACGACCAACGCCGCCTCCGGTGAGGCGGCGGTGCCGCCCGAGGACCTGGTGTCCGTCAGCATCGACGGCGTCGAGATCTCCGTGCCCAAGGGCACCCTGGTGATCCGTGCCGCCGAGATGATCGGCATCGAGATCCCGCGCTTCTGCGACCATCCCCTTCTCGACCCCGTGGGCGCCTGCCGCCAGTGCATCGTCGAGGTCGAGGGCCAGCGCAAGCCGATGGCGTCCTGCACGATCACCTGCACCGACGGGATGGTCGTCAGGACCCAGCTCACCTCCGGCGTCGCGGACAAGGCCCAGCGCGGGGTGATGGAGCTGCTGCTCATCAACCACCCGCTGGACTGCCCGGTCTGCGACAAGGGCGGCGAGTGCCCGCTGCAGAACCAGGCGATGTCCGCCGGCCAGGCCGACACCCGCTTCGAGGGCCGCAAGCGGACTTACGAGAAGCCGGTCCCGATCTCCACCCAGGTGCTGCTGGACCGCGAGCGCTGCGTGCTGTGCGCGCGCTGCACCCGCTTCTCGCAGCAGGTCGCCGGCGACCCGATGATCGAACTGCTGGAGCGCGGCGCGCTGCAGCAGGTCGGCATCGGCGAGGGCGACCCCTTCCAGTCGTACTTCTCCGGCAACACCATCCAGATCTGCCCGGTCGGTGCCCTGACCTCGGCGGCCTACCGCTTCCGGTCCCGGCCCTTCGACCTGGTCTCCTCGCCGAGCGTGTGCGAGCACTGCGCGGGCGGCTGCGCCACCCGTACCGACCACCGGCGCGGCAAGGTCATGCGCCGGCTCGCGCAGGACGACCCCGAGGTCAACGAGGAGTGGATCTGCGACAAGGGCCGCTTCGGGTTCCGTTACGCGCAGCGCCCCGAGCGGCTCACCACCCCGCTGGTCCGCAACGCCGACACCGGTGAGCTGGAGGCCGCGAGCTGGCCCGAGGCCCTGGAGGCCGCGGCCCGCGGGCTCGCGGCGGCCCGCGGCCGCACGGGCGTGCTGACCGGCGGCCGGCTCACCGTCGAGGACGCGTACGCCTACGCCAAGTTCGCGCGCGTCGCCCTCGACACCAACGACGTCGACTTCCGGGCCCGCGCGCACTCCTCGGAGGAGGCCGACTTCCTGGCGGCCGTCGTGGCGGGCCGCGGCCGGGACCTGTCCGGCGACGGGGTCACCTACACCCTGCTGGAGAAGGCCCCCGCCGTCCTGCTGGCCGGACTGGAGGCCGAGGAGGAGGCGCCCGGCGTCTTCCTGCGGCTGCGCAAGGCCTGGCGGGGGCACAAGCAGCGCACCTTCGCGCTGGCCCCGTTCGCCACCCGCGGGCTGGAGAAGGCGGGCGGCACCCTGCTGCCCGCCGCGCCCGGCACCGAGACCGAGTGGCTGGACGCCCTCGCCGGTGGCGTCGGGCTGGACGGCAACGGACTCACCGCCCACGAGGCGCTGCGCGCCGAGGGCTCGGTCGTCCTGGTCGGCGAGCGGCTGGCCGCCGTCCCCGGCGCGCTGACCGCGGTCGTGCGGTTCGCCCGGGCGACCGGTGCCCGGCTGGCGTGGATCCCGCGCCGCGCGGGCGAGCGCGGTGCCGTCGAGGCGGGCGCCCTGCCCGGGCTGCTGCCCGGCGGCCGCCCGGTCACCGACCCGCGGGCCCGCGACGAGGTCGCCGAGGTCTGGGGCGTGGCCACGCTCCCGTCCCGCCACGGCCGCGACACCGGCGGGATCCTGGAGGCGGCCGCGAGCGGCGAGCTCGGCGCGCTGCTGGTCGGCGGCGTCGAGCCGGCCGACCTGCCCGACCCGGCCCTGGCCCGCGCGGCACTGGACGCGGCGGGCTTCGTGGTCAGCCTGGAGCAGCGCCCCGGCGAGGTCACCGAGCGGGCGGACGTCGTCCTGCCGGTCGCCGCGGTCGCCGAGAAGGCCGGCACCTTCCTCAACTGGGAGGGCCGGGTGCGGCTCTTCGAGGCCGCGATCAAGCCGGGCCAGCAGGTCCAGCGCCACCAGTACCCGGACGCCCGGGTGCTGACCATGGTGGCCGACGCGATGGACGTCGCCCTCGGGCTCGCCGACGTGGGCTCGGCCCGCGCCGAGCTGTCCCGGCTCGCCCCGTACGAGGGCCCGCGGGCCGCGGCGCCGCAGGAGACCGGCCGGCAGCTGCCGAAGCCCGGCAGCGGCGAGGCGGTCCTCGCGGGCCACCGGCTGCTGCTCGACCAGGGCCTGCTGCAACAGGGCGACGACGCCCTGGCCGGCACCCGCCACCCGGCGGTCGCCCGTGTGTCGGCGACCACGGCGAAGGAGATCGGCGTCGCCGACGGCGAGCCGCTGGAGGTGTCCGGTCCGCTGGGCACGGTCCGGCTGCCGCTGCAGGTGACGGCGATGGCCGACCGGATCGTGTGGGTGCCCCTCAACTCGGCCGGCGGGGGAGTCGCCTCGGACACCGGCGCACTGCCGGGCCAGATCGTCCGGATCGCCCCGGCCGCCGTGGACGCCGCTGCCGCACCGGAGGTGACCCCGTGAATGGACTGACCACGCTCGCCGCCGAGGACCTGTCCCTGTTCGGACGGGACCCGTGGTGGCTGATCGCCATCAAGGCGGTCTTCTGCTTCGCGTTCCTGATGGTGACCGTGCTCTTCTCCATCGTGTGGGAGCGCAAGGTCGTCGCGTGGATGCAGCTGCGCATCGGCCCCAACCGGCACGGCCCCTGGGGCATGCTCCAGTCGCTCGCCGACGGCGTGAAGCTGATGCTCAAGGAAGACCTGATCGTCAAGAAGGCCGACAAGGTCGTCTACGTGCTGGCCCCGATCGTGGCGGCCATCCCGGCCTTCATGGCGATCGCGGTGATCCCCTTCGGCCCGGCGGGCAACGAGATCTCCATCTTCGGCCACCGCACGCCGATGCAGCTCACCGACCTGCCGATCGGCGTCCTCTACATCCTGGCCACCGCCTCCGTCGGCATCTACGGCATCGTGCTGGCCGGCTGGTCCTCCGGCTCGACGTACCCGCTCCTCGGCGGACTGCGCTCCTGCGCGCAGATGATCTCCTACGAGATCGCGATGGGCGTCGCCTTCGCGTCGGTCTTCCTCTACTCCGGCTCGATGTCGACCTCGCAGATCGTCGCCCAGCAGGAGGACCGCTGGTACGTGCTGCTGCTGCCGGTGTCCTTCATCATCTACATCGGCACCATGGTCGGCGAGACCAACCGCGCCCCGTTCGACATGCCCGAGTCCGAGGGCGACCTGGTCGGCGGCTTCAACACCGAGTACTCCTCGATCAAGTTCGCGCTCTTCATGCTCGCCGAGTACGTGAACATGGTGACGGTCTCGGCGGTGGCCACCACGCTCTTCCTGGGCGGCTGGCGGGCCCCGTGGCCCATCAGCACCTTCTGGGAGGGCGCCAACCACGGCTGGTGGCCGCTGCTCTGGTTCGTGATCAAGGTGCAGCTGCTGCTCTTCTTCTTCATCTGGCTGCGCGGCACGCTCCCCCGCGTCCGCTACGACCAGCTGATGAAGCTGGGCTGGAAGGTCCTGATCCCGGTCTCGATGGTGTGGCTGATGCTGGTCGCCACCGTCCGGGCGCTGCGCAACGAGAACTACGACTTCCAGTCGATCGTGCTCTACGTCGGCGGCGGCGTGGTCCTGCTGCTCCTGCTCTCCCTGGTCTACGACGTCTTCCGCGACCGCGGCGACAAGGCCCGGGAGGCAGCCGAACAGGCCGGGCCGCAGGAGCCGTTCGATCCCATGGCGGGCGGGTTCCCCGTGCCGCCGCTGCCCGGCCAGGAGCTGCCGCCCGTCCCGCGGCGGCCGTCCCGTGCGGAGCGTCAACTCGTAGGCAAGGAGGCCGACGATGCCTGAGTTCCTGGGCCCGGTCGCGGGCTTCGGCGTGACCTTCAAGGCCATGTTCAAGAAGCGCCTGACCGAGCAGTACCCCGAGGAGAAGAAGCCGACCGCGCCGCGGTTCCACGGCCGCCACCAGCTGAACCGGCACCCGGACGGGCTGGAGAAGTGCGTGGGCTGCGAGCTGTGCGCCTGGGCCTGCCCGGCGGACGCGATCTACGTCGAGGGCGCCGACAACACCGACGAGGAGCGCTACTCGCCGGGTGAGCGCTACGGCCGCGTCTACCAGATCAACTACGCCCGCTGCATCCTGTGCGGGCTGTGCATCGAGGCCTGCCCGACGCGCGCCCTGACCATGACCAACGAGTACGAACTCGCCGACAGCAGCCGCGAGTCGCTGATCTTCACCAAGGAGCAGCTGCTCGCGGGCCTGGACGAGAACATGGTCGACACCCCGCACGCGATCTTCCCCGGCATGGACGAGGGCGACTACTACCGCGGCGCCGTGACCCACGCGGCACCCGGGACCGAGCGCCAGGTCGCGGTCTCCAAGGGCGAGAAGCCGGACGAGACGGCGCGGGGCGAGCGGGACGGCGAAGAGGCGGCGGGCGCACAGGTCCCCGCGACCGGCGCCGCCGCTCCGGCCGGGACGGGAGGCGAGGCATGAACGGCGTGACCACGCTGGCCGCATACACCACCTCCACCGGGGAGGCGGTCCAGTTCTGGGTGCTCGGCACCGTCGCGGTGCTCGGCGCGCTCGCGACCGTACTGATGAAGAAGGCCGTGCACAGCGCACTGTCGCTCGCCGGGACGATGATCGTCCTGGCGGTCTTCTACCTGGCCCAGGGCGCGTACTTCCTCGGGGTCGTCCAGATCGTCGTCTACACCGGCGCGATCATGATGCTCTTCCTCTTCGTCGTCATGCTGGTCGGCATCACCGCCGCCGACTCGCTCAAGGAGACGCTGAAGGGGCAGCGCTGGCTGGCCGCCGGTGCCGGACTCGGCTTCGGCGTGCTGCTGATCGCCGGCATCGCCAACGCCTCGATCAAGAACTTCCAGGGGCTCGGCCAGGCCAACGCCGGCGGCAACGTCGAGGGACTCGCCTCCCTGATCTTCACCAAGTACGTGTGGGCCTTCGAGATCACCGGCGCGCTGCTCATCACCGCCGCCATCGGCGCGATGGTCCTCACCCACCGCGAGCGCACCGAGGCCCGCGCCACCCAGCGCGAACTCGCCGAGCGGCGCGTGCGCGAGGGCAAGCAGATCACCCCGCTCCCCGCGCCCGGCGTCTACGCCCGCAACAACGCGGTCGACGTCCCCGGCCTGCTGCCGGACGGGACGGTCTCGGAGCTCAGCGTCAGCCCGACGCTGCGCGGCCGCGGCCAGTACCGGGACGTCTCCGCGGAGTCGGTCGCCAAGGTCGCCGAGCTGGAACAGCGCTCCGAGGAGGCGTCGAAGTGAATCCGGTCAACTACCTGTACCTGTCGGCGCTGCTGTTCACCATCGGCGCCGCCGGGGTGCTGATCCGGCGCAACGCGATCATCGTCTTCATGTGCGTCGAGCTGATGCTGAACGCCGCCAACCTGGCGTTCGTCACCTTCTCCCGCATGCACGGCAACCTCGACGGCCAGATCATCGCCTTCTTCACGATGGTCGTCGCCGCCGCGGAGGTCGTCGTGGGTCTGGCGATCATCGTGACGATCTTCCGCTCCCGCCACTCGGCCTCGGTCGACGACGCCAGCCTGATGAAGCTCTAAGGGGTAGCGACAGTGGACTACTTGATCGGATGGCTCGTCCTCCTGCCGCTGCTGGGCGCCGGTGTGCTGCTCACCGGCGGGCGGAGGCTGGACCGTACGGGCCACTGGATCGGCACCGTGCTCGCGGGGTCGTCCTTCGTCGTCGCGGCGGTGCTCTTCTTCGACATGCTCGGTCGCAGCGGCGAGGACCGCGCGCTGCACTCGACCGCCTTCACCTGGATCTCCGTCGGGAGCTTCAAGGCGGACGTGGCCTTCCAGCTCGACCAGCTGTCGATGACCTTCGCCCTGCTGATCACCGGTGTGGGCACGCTCATCCACATCTACTCGATCGGCTACATGGAGCACGACGAGCGGCGCCGCCGCTTCTTCGGCTACCTCAACCTCTTCCTCGCGGCGATGCTCCTGCTGGTCCTCGCCGACAACTACCTGCTGCTGTACGTCGGCTGGGAGGGCGTGGGCCTCGCCTCGTACCTGCTGATCGGCTTCTGGCAGCACAAGCCGAGCGCGGCGACCGCGGCCAAGAAGGCCTTCATCGTCAACCGCGTCGGCGACGTCGGCCTGTCGATCGCGATCATGCTGATGTTCACCACCTTCGGCACCTTCACCTTCGGGCCGGTCCTCGGAGCGGTGGACGGCGCGGGTGAGGGAGTCCTCACCGGCATCGGCCTGATGCTGCTGCTCGCCGCCTGCGGCAAGTCGGCGCAGGTCCCGCTGCAGTCCTGGCTCGGCGACGCGATGGAGGGCCCGACCCCGGTCTCGGCCCTGATCCACGCGGCGACGATGGTGACCGCCGGCGTCTACCTGATCACCCGCTCCGGCGCGATCTTCGACGCCGCGCCCACCGCCCAGGTGGCCGTGGTGACGGTCGGCGCGGTCACCCTCCTGTTCGGTGCGATCGTCGGTTGCGCGAAGGACGACATCAAGAAGGCCCTGGCCGGCTCGACGATGTCGCAGATCGGCTACATGGTGATGGCCGCGGGCCTCGGCCCGATCGGCTACGTCTTCGCGATCATGCACCTGGTCACCCACGGCTTCTTCAAGGCCGGGCTCTTCCTCGGCGCCGGATCGGTCATGCACGGCATGAACGACGAGGTGGACATGCGCAAGTACGGGGCCCTGCGGAAGTACATGCCGGTCACCTTCGTCACCTTCGGCCTCGGCTACCTGGCGATCATCGGCTTCCCGGGCCTGTCCGGCTTCTTCTCCAAGGACAAGATCATCGAGGCCGCCTTCGCCAAGGGCGGCACCGAGGGCTGGATCCTCGGCGGCGCGGCCCTGCTGGGCGCGGGGATCACCGCGTTCTACATGACCCGCGTGATGCTGATGACCTTCTTCGGCGAGAAGCGCTGGGAGCCGGACGCCGAGGGCCACGAGCCGCACCCGCACGAGTCGCCGAAGTCGATGACGATCCCGATGGTCGTCCTGGCCTTCGGCTCCGTCTTCGCCGGGTTCCTGTTCAGCTGGAACGAGGCCTTCGTGAAGTGGCTGGAGCCGGTCACCAGCTTCGAGGAGGCCCACCCGCCGATGGGCGCGGCGGCCGTCACCGGCGCCACGATGGTGGTGATGCTGCTCGGCGTGGGCCTCGCCTGGGCCATGTACGGGCGCCGCCCCGTCCCCTCCGTCGCCCCGCGCGCCAGCTGGCTCACCCGCGCCGCCCGGCGCGACCTGCTCCAGGACGACTTCAACCACGTCGCCCTGGTGCTGCCCGGCGAGTACCTCACCCGCGGGCTGGTCTACGTGGACCACAAGGGTGTGGACGGCGTCGTCAACGGCACCGCGGCCGCCGTCGGGGGCCTCTCCGGCCGGATGCGGCGTCTCCAGAACGGTTATGTGCGCAGCTACGCCGTGTCGATGCTGGCGGGCACCGCGGTGCTGGTCGCCGCGACGCTGCTGATGAGGGGTGTTGCCTGATGTCCTTCCCCCTGCTCACCCTGACCGCCGGCCTGCCGGCGCTCGGCGCGATCGCCACCGCCGCCGTGCCGGCGGCGCGGCGCGGGGCCGCCAAGTGGCTCGCGCTGGTCGTCTCGCTGGCGACGCTCGTGCTGGCCGCCATCGCCTTCGTACGCTTCGACCCGGGCGGGGCCCGGTACCAGCTCACCGAGTCCCATGCCTGGATCGCCGACTTCGGGGTCCGCTACGAACTCGGCGTGGACGGCATCGCCGTCGCGCTCATCGGGCTGACCGCGCTGCTCGTACCGTTCGTCATCGCGGCGGGCTGGCACGACGCCGACCCTCTGGAGGAGAAGAACCCCAACCGCCGCTGGCGGCCCACCCAGGGATTCTTCGCGCTGATCCTGCTGGTCGAGGCGATGGTGATCATCTCCTTCGAGGCCACGGACGTCTTCCTCTTCTACATCTTCTTCGAGGCCATGCTCATCCCGATGTACTTCCTCATCGGCGGCTTCGGGGACCGTGCCCACGAGCACGGCGAGGAGGAGGCGGCCCGTCAGCGCTCGTACGCCGCGGTGAAGTTCCTGCTCTACAACCTGGCCGGCGGACTGATCATGCTGGCCGCGGTCATCGGGCTGTACGCCGTCACCGCCGACCAGCTCGGCCAGGGCACCTTCTCCCTCCAGGAGATCCTGCAGGCCCGGGCGGCCGGCGAGCTCGACATGTCCACCACCGCGGAACGCGCCCTGTTCCTGGGCTTCTTCTTCGCCTTCGCGGTCAAGGCCCCGCTGTTCCCGCTGCACACCTGGCTGCCCAACGCCATGGGCGAGGCCACGGCGCCGGTCGCGGTGCTCATCACCGCGGTCGTCGACAAGGTCGGCACCTTCGCGATGCTCCGCTTCTGCCTCCAGCTCTTCCCCGAGGCCAGCAAGTGGGCGACGCCGGCGATCCTGGTGCTGGCGCTGATCAGCATCGTCTACGGCGCCCTGCTCGCGGTCGGCCAGCGCGACATCAAGCGGCTGATCGCGTACGCGTCCATCTCCCACTTCGGCTTCATCATCCTGGGCATCTTCGCGATGACCTCCCAGGGCCAGGGCGGGGCGACGCTGTACATGGTCAACCACGGCATCTCCACCGCCGCGCTGATGCTGGTCGCCGGCTTCCTGATCTCCCGCCGCGGCTCCCGACTCATCGCGTCCTACGGCGGGGTGCAGAAGGTGGCCCCGGTGCTGGCCGGCACCTTCCTGATCGGCGGTCTGGCCACCCTGTCGCTGCCGGGGCTCGCGCCCTTCGTCAGCGAGTTCCTCGTCCTCGTCGGGACGTTCAGCCGCTACCCGGCCGTCGGGATCATCGCCACCACCGGCATCGTCCTCGCCGCGCTGTACGTCCTCGTCCTCTACCAGCGGACGATGACCGGCCCGGTGAAGGCCGAGGTGCAGGGGATGCCCGACCTGAAGGTCCGGGAACTGGCCGTCGTGGCGCCGCTGATCGCGCTGCTGATCGTGCTCGGGGTGTACCCGAAGCCGCTGACCGACGTCGTCAACCCGGCGGTGCAGCAGACGCTCTCCGACGTGCACAAGACCGACCCCAAGCCGGCGCTGGAGGCATCCAAGTGAGCAGCACAGTTGCTGTCCACAGCCTGTGGACAACGGCGGCACCGCTCGCCGCCGACAAGATCAACGCGCCGAAGATCGAGTACGCCCAGCTCGCTCCGGTCCTGATCGTCTTCGGTGTGGCCATCCTGGGCATCCTCCTCGAGGCGTTCCTGCCGCGGCGGTTCCGCTACACCGGGCAGGTCGGCCTCGCGGTCGTCGGCATGGCCGCCGCCTTCGCCGCGGTCGTGGCGCTCGCGGCGGGCGGCTACGCCACGACGAAGGCGCACATCGCGGCCATGGGCGCGGTCGCCGTCGACGGCCCGGCCCTCTTCCTGCAGGGCACGATCCTGCTGGTGGGCATGGTCGGGGTGTTCACCTTCGCCGAGCGCCGGCTCGACCCCAAGGCGCACGGCCGGCACGTCGACTCCTTCGCCGCGCAGGGCTCCGCGGTGCCCGGCAGCGACCAGGAGAAGGACGCCGTCCGGGCCGGTTTCACCACCACGGAGGTCTTCCCGCTGCTGATGTTCGCCATCGGCGGCATGCTGATCTTCCCGGCGGCCAACGACCTGCTGACGCTCTTCGTGGCCCTGGAGGTCTTCTCCCTCCCGCTCTACCTGCTCTGCGCCCTCGCCCGGCGCCGCCGCCTGATGTCGCAGGAGGCGGCGGTCAAGTACTTCCTGCTGGGCGCCTTCTCCTCCGCCTTCCTGCTCTTCGGCATCGCCCTGCTCTACGGCTACGCGGGCACCGTCTCCTACTCCGGCATCGCGTCGGTCGTCGACGGCACCGCCAAGCTCAACCCGGCACTGGCCGACTCCGCGGGCAACGACGCGCTGCTGCTGATCGGCGCCGCGCTGGTCGGCATGGGGCTGCTGTTCAAGGTGGGCGCCGTGCCGTTCCACATGTGGACGCCCGACGTCTACGAGGGCGCGCCGACCCCGGTCACCGGCTTCATGGCCGCGGCCACCAAGGTCGCCGCCTTTGGAGCGCTGCTGCGGCTGCTCTACGTGGTGCTGCCGGAGCTGCGCTGGGACTGGCGGCCGGTGCTGTGGGGCGTCGCGATCCTCACGATGCTGGTCGGCGCGATCGTGGCGGTCACCCAGACCGACGTGAAGCGCCTGCTCGCGTACTCCTCGATCGCGCACGCCGGGTTCATCCTGGCCGGTGTCATCGCGACCACGCCGGAGGGCGTCTCCTCGGTGCTCTTCTACCTGGCGGCGTACTCCTTCGTGACGCTGGGCGCCTTCGCGGTCGTCACGCTGGTGCGCGACGCCGGCGGGGAGGCCACGCACCTGTCGCGCTGGGCGGGCCTGGGCCGGCGTTCCCCGCTGGTGGCCGCGGTCTTCGCGATCTTCCTGCTCGCCTTCGCCGGCATCCCGCTGACCTCGGGCTTCGCCGGGAAGTTCGCGGTCTTCAGCGCCGCCGCGCAGGGCGGCGCGATGCCGCTGGTGATCGTGGGTGTGATCTCGTCCGCCATCGCGGCGTTCTTCTACATCCGGGTCATCGTGCTGATGTTCTTCAGCGAGCCGAAGGCCGACGGCCCCACGGTCGCCGTGCCCTCGCCGCTGACGTCCACGGCCATCGCGGTCGGTGTGGCCGTCACCCTGGTGCTGGGCGTCGCGCCCCAGTACTTCCTGGACCTCGCGAACCAGGCGGGCGTCTTCGTCCGCTGACCCCTCGCACGGCCCGAGCGCCCCGCGACCGGCTCCCCGGTCGCGGGGCGTCGTGCTGCCGCAGTCCGGCCCGCCGGGGCCCGGCCACCGCGGCCCGTCACGGCCGCATCGCGCCAATTCGGTTCGCGCGCCGGCTTTCTGACCTGCGTTCGCCTGCGAAACCCCGATGAATTCGGCCACTTGATGCCCGGGTGAACAGCTCTTCTCGATTGTCTAAAGAGTTCGCAATGTCCGGAAAAGTCTTGCAGTGGTGGTCAATTCGGGCTTAGCTTCCTTTCAGGTCACGGTCGGGAGGGGCCGATCAATACCGTGATCATTGGGGGGATTACGTGGTGAAGTCCGCGTTCGCGGTCGACCCTGCCGTGCCGGGGCTGATCGTGAAGATCGGAAACTATCCGCTGCACCACGGTGGCGTGGGGGCGATCCGCAGCCTGGGGAGGCTCGGGGTCCCCATGTACGCCGTCACCGAGGACCGGCACACACCCGCCGCGGCCTCCCGCTACCTGCGGGGTCGCTTCGTCTGGCCGACCACCGGACTGGAGCCCGCGGAGCGCCTGGTCGAAGGGCTGTGCCGGATCGGCCGCCGGATCGGGCGCCCCACGGTGCTCATCCCGACCGACGAGGAGGCGGCCGTGCTCATCGCCGAGCACGCCGCCGAACTGGACGGCCTCTTCCTCTTCCCGCGCACCGACGACCCCGGGCTGTCCCGGCACCTGGCCAGCAAGCAGGGCCTGCACGAGCTGTGCGTCCGGCACGGGGTGCCGACCCCGCTGGCGGCCTTCCCCGACTCGCCGGAGGAGGTCGAGAAGTTCGCGGCGGACGCCCGCTTCCCGGTCGTCGCCAAGAACCGGGAGGCCTTCGAGCGGCGCCGTACACCCGCCGTGCCCGGCACCACCCGTATCGACGACGCCGAGGAGCTGCTGGCGCTGGCCCGCGGCTGGGGACCGAGACCCGGCGTGATCCTCCAGGAGTACCTGCCGCGCGAGGAGGCCGAGGACTGGATCGTGCACGCCTACTTCGGGGCCGCCGGGACGGAGCCCGTGCTCTTCACCGGCGTCAAGGTGCGTTCCTGGCCGCCGCACGCCGGAATGACGGCCTGCGCCTATGTGGTGGACAATCCGGAACTCGCCGCAATGGCCCGCCGTTTCTGCGCGGCCATCGGATTCCGGGGCATCGCCGACCTCGACTGGCGCTACGACCGCCGCGACGGCCGCTACAAACTGCTCGACTTCAATCCCCGCATGGGCGCCCAGTTCCGGCTCTTCGAATCCGAGGCCGGGATCGACGTCGTCCGCGCGCAGCACCTCGACCTGACGGGACGGGAGATCCCCCGGGCGGGGCAACCGGAGGGCCGGCGTTTCGTCGTCGAGAACATCGACCTGCCCGCTCTCCTGGCCTACCGCCGCAGCGGCTACACCACGCCCCACGCACCCGCCCGCGCGGGCGCCACCGAGCTGGCCTGGCTGGCCGCCGACGACCTGAGGCCCTTCTTCACCATGCTCGCCCGCTTCGTACGGCCGGGCGCCCGGCACCTGATGCAGATGTACCGGTCACGACGTCGAACCGCGATGCGAAGGGAACACCCATGACGACGCCCGTTGCCGTGATCGGCGCCGGCCCGTACGGTCTGTCCACCACCGCACACCTGCGCGAACGGGGCGTCCCCGTGCGCACCTTCGGCGAACCCATGGTCAGCTGGCGGGAGAACATGCCCTCCGCCATGGTGCTGAAGTCCACCCCCGCCGCCTCCGACATCTCCGCCGCCCGGCCCGGTCACACCCTGCGCGACTTCTGCCTGGACGCCGGGGAGCGGCCGCTGGTCACCGACTGGGACCTCGTCCCCGCCGAGACCTTCGTCCGCTACGGCCACTGGTTCCAGGAGCGGCTCGTCCCCGATCTGGAGCAGGTCAGGGTGGTCTCCGTGGACCGGGCCGCCGGCGGGGGCTTCGAGCTCAAGCTGGACTCCGGCGAGCAGTTCCGGGCCCGGGCGGTCGTCGTCGCCAGCGGGCTGCACGGCTTCGCGTACACGCCCGGCGTGCTGCGCCGCGTCACCCCGGACGGGCCGTCCGCGGCCGGGCCCGTCTCGCACAGCTCCCAGCACACCGACCCGGGCCGGCTCGCCGGACGCGAGGTGGTCGTCGTCGGCGCCGGGCAGTCGGCCCTGGAGGGCGCGGCGCTGCTCGCCGAGGCGGGCGCCACCGTACGGCTGCTGGCCCGTGGACGGCGCGCCGTGGGCTTCGGCGCCCCGCCGGACCGCCAGCCGCGCCTGCGGCCGGAGTCGCCCTTCGGGCGGGCCTGGTCCCTGTACGCCTTCAGCTACCACGCCCAGTACTTCCGCGGCCTGCCCGCGCCCCTGCGGCTGCACCTCGTACGCCGCGTACTGGGCCCGCTGGGCGCCTGGTGGCTGCGCGAGCGCTTCGAGGGCAAGGTCGCCGTCAGCGAGGGCCACACGCTGCGCAGCGCCCGCGTGGACGAGGACGGCAAGGTCGTGCTGTCCACCGCCGCGCCCGGCGGCCGCGCGGCCGAGTTCCGCGCCGACCACGTGATGGCCGCCACCGGCTACCGCGTCGACCTGGAGGCGCTGGAATTCCTCGGCCCCGAGCTGCGCGCCGAGCTCGCCCGCACCGGCGGCTCGCCCCGGCTGGGCGCCGACTTCGGTTCCTCCGTCCCGGGGATGTACTTCACCGGGCTGCCCGCCGCGGCCACCTTCGGGCCGGTGCTGCGCTTCGTGTGCGGCACGGAGTGGGCCTCGCCGCGACTGGCGGCGGCGGTGGCGAAGGCGTACGGGCGCTAGGCGCGTTCCGGCGCGTCTTCGTACGTTACGGCGCGTTCCGGCGCGTCCCGGCGCACGGCCATCCACGGCGCGGCGCCCCGCACTTGGCGGGGGCCGCGCCGTTCGCCGTGTGCGCCGGGGCCTGCGGCGGGGCGGGCATGGGGGCCGGGCATGGGGGGGGCGGCTCCCGGGGAAGGCGGGACAACGGCGCAGGTACCTCGCGGAGGCCGCCGCGGGTGCCTCGTGAGGGGATGTCCGGGGCGGCGGTGGGGCCCGCGGATGGGCGCGGGAGCCGGTCTGGGGGCCGGTGGTGGGCCCGGTGCGGGCCGGGCGCGGGCCGCGAAAGTCCGGCCGCACACGCGGGCAAAACCGGGCGTAGTGGCCCGAGGGGGCCATGCCCTCGCAGTGATCGAGAGGCGACCGGTTACGCTGCCGGTGTAGTAAAGCGCCACGCCGCAAGCCGCAGAAGCGATCTCAGCGACAGGAGAATCCCAGGTGACGACCGTCGTCGGGCCCTTCGGGCTGAGCGTAATGGACGAGGACCTCGAGTCAGGGATCCGGGCCGGGCTGTCCGCCGTCGAGGAAGGCCTCATGGAGGCCACCAAGAGCGATGTGCGGTTCATCACGGAGGCGGCCCGCCACCTCGTGCACGCGGGCGGGAAGCGGTTCCGTCCCCTGCTGGTGCTGCTGGCCGCCCAGTTCGGCGATCCGCACGCGCCCGGCATCGTGCCGTCGGCCGTGGTGGTGGAGCTGACGCACCTGGCGACGCTGTACCACGACGACGTCATGGACGAGGCCGAGGTGCGGCGCGGCGTACCGAGCGCCAACGCCCGCTGGGACAACTCGGTGGCCGTGCTGACCGGCGACTTCCTCTTCTCCAAGGCCTCGCACATACTGGCCGACCTCGGGCCGGAGGCCGTACGCATCCAGGCCGAGGCCTTCGAGCGGCTGGTCACCGGGCAGATCCTGGAGACCGTCGGCCCGCGCGACGGACGCGACCCGATCGACCACTACCTGGAAGTCATCGCCGGCAAGACGAGCTCGCTGATCGCCGTCTCGTGCCGCTTCGGCGCGATGATGTCCGGCGCCGACGAGAGCGTCGTCGACATCATCACCCAGTTCGGGGAGCGCATCGGCACGGCCTTCCAGCTCGCCGACGACGTGCTGGACATCGCGAGCGACTCGCACGAGTCCGGCAAGACCCCGGGCACGGACCTGCGCGAGGGCGTGCCGACCCTGCCGGTCCTGCACCTGCGTGCGGCCGTGGCCAAGGCGGGCGACTTCGCGTCGGCGGACGACCTGCGGCTGTGCGAACTGCTGGACGGCGATCTGACGGACGACCGGCGGCACGCCGAGGCGCTGGCGCTGCTGCGCGCCCACCCGGCGCTGGCCCAGGCCCGGCGCGACACCGTGCGCTACGCGGACGAGGCGCGGGCCCTGCTGGCACCGCTGCCCGACTGCGCCGCCAAGCAGGCCCTGGAGGGCCTCTGCGACGCCGTGGTGCACCGCGCGGGCTAGCGGAGCCCGGCACCCGTTCCCGGCGTCCACGCGGCCCGTGCGGCCCGTGTGTCCACGGGGGTGCGGGACACCTCTGCCCTGAGCTGTTGTCAGGGGACGTCATCCCAGAGGTGTACGCCGAGTTGATCCCGGCGGGCGATGCGCCCGAGCGGCCGGATTGATGGGATAAGAGGCACCACCACACGGCGGATCGGGTGACAATGGCCCGAGGTGGACGATTGCGATGCTGACGGGAACCCGCCGTTGACAACGGAGGTAGGGACGTAATGGCACCCATTCAGCCCATGGACGACGACCGGGAGCCCCGGCGCCGGGCCAAGGCGATACGTTACGCGGTCCCGGTGGCGGCCGCGGGGGTCGCCGCGGCGACCATCGGCCTCGTGCCGGCGCTCGCGAGCGTGGGCAGCCCCGATCTGCCCAAGATCACGGCCGAGGAGCTGATCGCGAAGGTCGCGGCCTCGGACACCCAGACGATCTCCGGCTCGGTCCGCATCAGCACGGACTTCGGTCTGCCGGCCCTGCTGACCGGCGCCACGGGCGCCGGCGGGCCGTTCGGCGGTGGCGGAGGCGGCGGCCGCGGTGACTCCTCGGCCGATCCGAAGGAGCAGCTGACCGAGCTGCTGGCCGGTTCCCACACCCTGCGCGTCGCGGCCGACGGCCCGCAGCGGCAGAAGGTGTCGATCGTCCGGAACGCCGCGGAGTACAGCCTCATCCACAACGGTGACGAGGTCTGGGCCTACGACAGCGGCAGCAACCAGGCCTACCACCTGACCGGCCTCCCGCAGGAGGCGCAGGGCAAGGACGGGGCCAAGGGCGGGCACGAGGTGCCCGAGGGCTGGCCGGCCACCCCGCAGGAGGCCGCGAAGAAGATCCTCGACGCGGCGGACGACAGCTCCACCGTCACGGTGGACGGCACCGCGCGCATCGCCGGGCGGGACGCCTACCAGCTGGTGGTCACGCCCAAGGCCACGGACTCCACGGTCGGGTCGATCCGGATCGGCGTCGACGCCGGCACCGGTGTGCCGCTGAAGTTCACCCTCGCCCCCAGGGGCGGCGGCAAGGCCATCGTCGACGTCGCCTTCACCAAGGTCGACTTCTCCCGGCCCGCCGCCTCGACCTTCGACTTCACCCCGCCCAAGGGCGCCGAGGTGACGACGGAGAAGGCCGGCGAGAAGGCCGGTGAGAAGGCGGACGCCAAGGCCGAGCGGGAGGCCCGCGAGGAGTTCGGTGACCTCGGCGGCCCGGACGCCCTGGAGGGCCTTGACGTCCTCGGCAAGGGCTGGGACTCGATCGCCGAGCTGAAGCTGCCGCCGGAGGCGCTGAACGAGTCCCCGTCCAAGGGCGGCGAAAAGGCCCCCGGCCTCGGCGGTCAGGGGCTGCTCGGTACCTTCGGCAAGGAGGTCAAGGGCGACTTCGGCACCGGCACGGTGGTCAGCACCCGCCTGGTGAACGCCCTGATCACCGACAGCGGCAAGGTCTACGTGGGCACCGTGACCCAGGACGCCCTGATCAAGGCCGCGGACGCGGCCGCACGGTAGGGCGCGGAGCAGGGCACGTCACCGAGCGAAGGAGCGCCGATGGGGGAGCCGTCCGCCCAGACGGGTGAGCACGCGATCTCCACGAGCGGGCTCACCAAGAGGTACCGCGGCGGACAGCTCGCCGTCGACGGCCTCGACCTGGCCGTTCCCCGCGGCAGCGTCTTCGGCTTCCTGGGGCCCAACGGCTCCGGGAAGACGACGACGATCCGCATGCTCATGGGGCTCATCGCCCCGACCTCCGGTGCGGCACGGGTGCTCGGCGAGCCCATGCCGCGCGCGGTGCGCAGCGTCCTGCCGCGCGTGGGCGCGCTGATCGAGGGCCCCGCCCTCTACGGCTTCCTCTCCGGCCGTGACAACCTGCTCCGCTTCGACGCGGCCGATCCGACCGCCGAGCCCCGCACCCGCGGGACACGGGTCGACACGGCCCTGGAGAGGGTGGGCCTGGCCGCCGCCGCGGGCAAGAAGGCGCGCGCCTACTCGCTCGGTATGAAGCAGCGGCTCGGCCTGGCGGCCGCGCTGCTGCGGCCCCGCGAGCTGCTGGTGCTGGACGAGCCCACCAACGGCCTGGACCCGCAGGGCATGCGGGAGATCCGCTCGCTCGTCCGGGAGCTGGCGGCGGACGGCACCACGGTCTTCCTCTCCTCCCATCTTCTCGACGAGATCGAACAGGTCTGCACCCACGCCGCGGTGATGTCCCGCGGCAGGCTGATCACCCAGGGCCCGGTGGAGGCGCTCTCCTCCGCCGGGCGACTGGTGGTCACCACCCCCGATCCCGCCGAGGCGGTGCGCGTCCTGAAGGAGCGGGGGGTCACCGGCCTGGCCGCCGACGGCGACCGGGTCACCGGAGAGCTGCCGCAGGACCCCGCGGCGCTCCCCGAACTCGCCGACTTCAACGCCGCCCTGGTCGCCGCCGGAGTCCGCGTCCGCGGCTTCGGCGTCGAACGGGCGTCACTGGAGGACGCGTTCGTCGCGCTGACCGGAGAGGGCTTCGATGTCGCAGGCTGACACCCTGACCAGGTCGGTGTGGCCGATCCGCTCGCTCGGGCTGTTCCGCAGCGAACTGGTGACCGTGCTGCGCCGCTGGCGCACCCTCGCCCTGCTGGCCGTCCTGGCCGGGGTCCCGGTGCTCATCGGGATCGCGGTGCGGATCGAGACCGGTGACGGCGGCTCGGCCGGCGGTGGTGGCGGAGGCGGCCCGGCCTTCGTCGCGCTGATCACCAACAACGGTCTTTTCCTGGTCTTCGCCTCGCTCGCCGCGACGCTGCCCTTCTTCCTCCCCATGGCGATCGGTGTCGTGGCCGGCGACGCCGTCGCCGGCGAGGCCAACGCGGGCACCCTGCGCTATCTGCTGGTGGCCCCGGCCGGGCGCACCCGTCTCCTGGTCTCCAAATACGCCTCCGTCCTGGCCTTCTGCCTGATCGGCACCCTCGTGGTGGCCGTCTCGGCCCTGGTGACCGGCGCGTTGCTCTTCCCGCTCGGGGACGTCACCCTGCTGTCGGGTACGACCGTCCCCTTCTCCGAGGGGCTGCTGCGCGCCCTGCTGGTCGCCCTGGTCGTGGCGGCCTCGCTCACCGGCATCGCCGCGCTGGGCCTGTTCATCTCCACGCTCACCAACAGCGGCATCGCCGCCATGGCGACCACCGTGGGTCTGCTGATCACCGTGCAGATCGTCGACACCATCCCCCAACTGCACGCCGTGCAGCCCTACCTCTTCCCCCACTACTGGCTGAGCTTCGCCGACCTGGTGCGCGACCCCGTCTACTGGGACGAGATGCGCAGCAACTTCCAGCTCCAGGCCCTCTATGTCGCCGTGTTCGGCTCCGCGGCCTGGGCCCGCTTCACCACCCGCGACATCCTGGCCTGACCGCCACCGGTCAGCTGAAGAAGGTCTTCGCCCGGCCCAGTGCCGCCGTGTCCCGCAGGACGTCGCCAGGCCGGCTGCCGTGGCCCAGCAGCGCCCCGCCCCAGCGCATCCCGGCGTAGTCGGCCGTGTGGCGCAGTGTCCCGACCAGCGGGGCCGCCGTCGCCGGATCCTGGCCGCCGTGCACGGTCACCGACCACAGGGTCTTGCCGCGCATCCGCTCCAGGAAGTCCAGCCCCGGCACCCGCATCCAGCCCGACCAGTGGTCCAGGTAGAGCTTGGTGGCGGTCGAGACGCCGTACCAGTCCAGCGGTGAGACCACCACGATGTCGGTGGCCGACAAGGTGGCCTGAAGGAGCGTCGCGGCGAGCCCCGACGGCGCGGGGCAGGGTCCTTCGCCCTCGCGCGGACGGTCCTCGAAGAGCGGCAGCGACAGATCGCCCAGCCGCAGCCAGTGCCGGTCCGCCGTCGGCGGAAGCCGCTCGGCGGCGTGCCGCGCCAACGTCTCGGTGTTGCCGTCGGCGCGGCTGCTTCCCACCAGGAAGAGGAACGACCGCTCTGAATCCGACACCCCGTCATCTCCTTGCGTATGCAATAATTGCGTATGCATAGAGATATTTTCATCGCTCCGCCACCGGAGTCAAGGCGGGTGCCGGAGGGCTACTCGACGTCGAACTCGTTCCCCTCCGGATCGGCCATGGTGACCCAGGTGCCGGAGGGCTCCGCTATCCGCCGCAGCACCTTCGCGCCGAGCGATTCCAGCCGGGCCACCTCCTCCTCCAGTCGTCCGCCGCCCGGGTGGAGGTCGATGTGCAGCCGGTTCTTCGCCGTCTTGGCCTCGGGCACCCGCTGGAAGAGGATGCGCCGCCCGAGGCCCGAGCCCTTCTCCTTGTCGTACGGGTCCTCGGGGTGCCGTACGCCCGCCAGGTCCCGCCAGGCCTTGCGGCCGGCCGCCTCCGTGAGGAGGTCCTCCGTGACGGCGCCGAACCCCAGCAGCTTCTCGATCAGCACGCTGTGGTCCTCGAGCGTGTACTCCAGGGCCTCCGCCCAGAAGGCGGCCTGCCGGTGCGGATCCGCCGCGTCGATCACGAGCTTCCAGTGAACTGCCATGACGTGCCCCCTCGTTCGCGTCCCGCCGGCTCTCGGCCGGTGTGTAACCAGTTATATTGGTTACATGACGGAGCCCGCAATCGGTTTGGTCCTCCATTCATCCGAAGGAGTTGCCCACCGCTTCGATCCGGGAGCGCTCGGCCTGGAGCTGCTGCCCACCGGGGGCCCCGGCGCCCTGTCCCACTACGAGGTCCTCAACGAGCCCGCCGACCTGGCCCGCTGGGCGGCGGCGTCCCGGCTGCGCCCCGACCCCGGCGGCCTCGTCGTCTCCCCGGAGGACGTCGCCGCGGCCCGCTACCTGCGCGACGCGCTCTGGCACATCGCCGTCGCCCGGGTCCACGGCGAACCGCTCCCCGCCCCGGACCTCGTCGTCCTCAACGAGGCGGCCGCCTGGCGTCCCCCGGCGCTGCGTCTCGCCCCCGACGGGGGCCGTACCTGGCGCACCCCGATCACCGGCACCCAGGTCCTGGCGGCCGTCGCCCGGGACGCGGTGGAGCTCTTCTCCGGCCCGTACGCCGACCGCGTCCGGGAATGCTCCGCCCACGACTGCCGGCTGGTCTTCGTGGACGTCTCACGTCCCGGCCGGCGCCGCTGGTGCTCCATGGAGCACTGCGGCAACCGCCACAAGGTCCGCGCCCACCGCTCCCGCAGCCAGGCGTACGAGGCGCCGGAAGGCTAGCGCCGGTGCACGGACGCCGCCGCTCAGCCGGTGACGGCCCCGCGCGGCGCCGCCTCGTCGGGCACGACGGCGGCGTCCCGCACCGCGATCCGGCCGCGCCGGGCGGCGCGCAGCGCGTCCCAGGTCAGCAGGGCCAGGGCGAGCCAGACGAGGCCGAAGCCCGCCCAGCGCTCGGCCGGCATCTCCTCGTGGAACCACAGCAGTCCGAGCCCGAACTGGAAGACCGGCGCGAGGTACTGCAGCAGCCCCAGCATGCTCAGCGGGATGCGGATGGCCGCCGCGCCGAAGCAGACCAGCGGCACCGCGGTGACGACGCCGCACGCGGCGAGCAGGGAGGCGTGACCGGCCCCGTGCGAGGCGAAGGTGGTCTCCCCCCGGGAGCCGAGGAAGACCAGGAAGCCGAGCGCCGGCAGGAACTGGATCGCGGTCTCGGCCGCCAGCGACTCCAGGCCGCCCATGCCGACCTTCTTCTTGATGAAGCCGTACGTGGCGAAGGAGCAGGCCAGGGTGAGCGCGATCCAGGGCAGCCGCCCGTAGCCCAGGGTCAGCACCAGGACGGCGGCGGCGCCGACGCCAACGGCCGCCCACTGCGCGGGCCTCAGGCGCTCGTGCAGGACGAGGACGCCGAGGGCGATGGTGACGAGCGGGTTGATGAAGTAGCCCAGCGAGGTCTCGACGACGTGGCCGCTGTTGACACCCCAGATGTACAGGCCCCAGTTCACGGATATCACCGCCGCGGCCACGGCCAGCAGCCCGAGCCGCCGCGGCTGCCGCAGGAGTTCGGGGACCCAGGCCCAGCGGCGCATCACCAGCAGCACGACGGAGACGACGGCCAGCGACCACACCATGCGGTGGGCCAGGATCTCGCCCGCGCCGGACGGTTCGAGGAGCGGCCAGTAGAGGGGGAAGAGCCCCCAGAGCCCGTAGGCGGCGAATCCGTACAGCAGACCGGCACGCTGCTCGTTCACTCGTTCCTCCCGGGGCGCTGGCCGACTGCTCGAAGGTAGCGTGCGGGGCGTTCTCCCGTCATCTGCGTATCGCATGACGGTCATGACACCTTCGCCGCGGGCAGGCAGCGCGCCGGGACGGACCGGCCGGGCCGGAACGGGACGGGCCGGAACGGGGCGGGGCCCCGCGGCCGGAGGGGATCCGCCGCGGGGCCCCGCCGTTCCGGCGGATGCCCGGGGTCAGCCCTTGAGCGCCGCCGCGATCGTCTCCGCGAGCGGGGTGGTGGGACGTCCGATCAGCCGGGCGAGGTCGCCGCTGCCGCCCCGGAGGAGACCGCGGGAGATGCCGGCGACGTCCACGTCCACGTAGATCGCGGCCACCGGCTCGGGCAGCCCGGCGCCGGTCAGGACCGCCAGGAAGGCGTCGGCGGGCAGGTCGGCGTAGGCGACCGGCCGGCCGGACTGCTGCGCCAGCTCGGCGGCGTACTCGGCCATCGTCCAGGCCTCGTCCCCGCTGAGCTCGTACACCGCGTTCTCGTGCCCCTCGCCGGTCAGCACGGCCGCGGCGGCGTCCGCGTAGTCCTCACGGCTCGCGGAGCCGATGCGGCCCTCGCCCGCGCTGCCGGCGACGCCGTGCTCCAGCTGGGTGGGGATCCGCGCGGTGTAGTTCTCGGTGTACCAGCCGTTGCGCAGCAGCGTGTAGGTCAGGCCGGAGTCCAGCAGGGCCTGCTCGGTGGCCTTGTGCTCGGCGGCGAGGAGGAAGTCGGCGGCAGGGCCGCCGAGGACGCCGGTGTACGCGAGCCGCGCGACGCCCGCCTCCTTGGCGGCCTCGATCACGGCGGTGTGCTGGGCGACGCGCTGCCCGACCTCGCTGCCCGAGATCAGCAGCACCACGTCGCCGGCCCGGAAGGCGCCCTTGAGGGTCTCGGGGGCGTTGTAGTCCGCCACCCGGAGCTCCACGCCCCTGGCGGCGAGGTCCGCGGCCTTGTCCGCGTCGCGTACGACGGCCACGACCTGCCCGGCCGGGACGCCGGCGAGCAGCCGGTCCACGACCAGACGGCCCAGCTGTCCGGTGGCTCCGGTGACGACGATGCTCATGAGGGGTTCACTCCAGTCCCTGTTGTCCCCGTTGGTGATGACTGGACTAACCCTAGAGCCGGTACTAACTTCTAGAAAGTACCCACTTTGAAGTAAGCTAGTGGCATGGACGTAAGGGAAGAGCCGGCCGGCCTGCTGCAGGCGCCCCCCGACGTGAACGCGCGCAACTGCCCCTCGCGGGTGATCCTCGAACACGTCACCAGCCGCTGGGGCGTGCTGGTGCTGGCCGCCCTCATCGACGGCACCCTGCGCTTCAGCGAGCTGCGCCGCACGGTCGGCGGGGTCAGCGAGAAGATGCTCGCCCAGACCCTGCAGACCCTGGAGCGCGACGGCTTCGTGCACCGCGAGGCGCACCCCGTCATCCCGCCGCGCGTCGAGTACTCCCTCACGCCGCTCGGCAAGGAGGCCGCCGACCAGGTCTGGGCCCTGGCCCGCTGGACCGAGGACCGCACCGGGCAGGTGATCGCGGCCCGCCGGACGTACGACGAGGCCCGGGCCTGATCGTGCGGCCCGGGCCCCGTACGGCGGCTGAGGTGGGTGCGGTGGCTCAGCCCACGACCGTCCAGGTGTCGTTGCCGGCCAGCATGGCGGCGAGGTCGCCCTTGCCGTGCTGCTCGACGGCCTGCTCCAGCTGCTCGGACATCAGCGCGTCGTAGACCGGCCGTTCGACGCTGCGGAACACACCGATCGGCGTGTGGTGCAGCGTGTCGGGGTCGGCGAGTCTGGACAGGGCGAAGGCCGTCGTGGGTGTCGCGGCGTGCGCGTCGTGCACCAGGACCTCGTCCTCGTTGGACGCGTCGACGTCGACGACCCGCAGGTCGCCGGTCGCCCGGTCGCGCACGACGCCCTTGGCGTTGTCCGCGCCGAAGCGGATCCGCTCGCCGTGCTCCAGCCGGATCACCGCGTTCTCGGCCGAGGTCCGGTCCTTCAGCACCTCGAAGGCGCCGTCGTTGAAGATGTTGCAGTTCTGGTAGATCTCCACGAAGGCCGTACCCGGGTGCGCGGCGGCCGCCCGCAGCACGCTCGTGAGGTGCTTGCGGTCGGAGTCGACGGTGCGCGCCACGAAGGAGGCCTCCGCGCCCAGCGCCAGCGAGACCGGGTTGAAGGGCGCGTCCAGCGAACCCATCGGCGTCGACTTGGTGATCTTGCCGAGCTCGGAGGTCGGGCTGTACTGCCCCTTCGTCAGCCCGTAGATCCGGTTGTTGAAGAGCAGGATCTTGAGGTTGACGTTGCGCCGCAGCGAGTGGATCAGGTGGTTGCCGCCGATGGACAGCGCGTCGCCGTCTCCCGTGACGACCCACACCGACAGGTCGCGCCGCGAGGCGGCGAGCCCGGTCGCGATGGCCGGGGCGCGGCCGTGGATGGAGTGCATCCCGTAGGTGTTCATGTAGTACGGGAAGCGGGAGGAGCAGCCGATCCCCGAGACGAAGACGATGTTCTCCCGGGCCAGGCCCAGTTCGGGCATGAAGCCCTGCACCGCGGCGAGGATCGCGTAGTCACCGCAGCCGGGGCACCAGCGCACTTCCTGGTCCGACTTGAAGTCCTTCATGGACTGCTTGGCTTCGGCCTTGGGGACCAGGGACAGCGCCGGCAGCCCCGGCGTGCGGTGTTCGACGGCAGGAGCCTCAGACATCTGCGCTCTCCTCCTGGATGGCGGCAGCGAGTTGCTCGGCCTTGAAGGGCAGGCCGGTGACCTGGGTGTGCGAGCGTGCGTCGACCAGGTACCTCGCCCGCAGCAGATGGGCGAGCTGGCCGAGGTTCATCTCCGGGACCACTACCTTCTGGTAACGCCCGAGGACCTCCCCGAGATTCCTCGGGAAGGGGTTCAGATGGCGCAGATGGGCCTGCGCGACCGCGCCCCCTGCGCCCCTGATGCGCCGTACGGCCGCCGTGATCGGACCGTACGTCGAGCCCCAGCCGATCACCAGCGTCCGCGCCTGCCCGTCCGGGTCGTCGACGACCACGTCGGGCACCTCGATGCCGTCGATCTTGGCCTGCCGGGTGCGCACCATCAGATCGTGGTTGGCCGGGTCGTACGAGATGTGCCCGGTGCCGTCCTGCTTCTCGATGCCGCCGATGCGGTGCTCGAGGCCGGGAGTGCCCGGCACCGCCCAGGGGCGAGCCAGCGTCTCCGGTTCGCGCAGGTACGGCCAGAACTCCTCGGTGCCGTCCTCGGCCACATGGTTGGGCGTGGTCGCGAACTGCACCCGCAGGTCGGGCAGCTCGTCCAGCTCGGGGACCCGCCACGGCTCGGAGCCGTTGGCGAGGTAGCCGTCGGAGAGCAGGAGGACCGGGGTGCGGTAGGTCAGCGCGATGCGGGCCGCCTCCAGCGCGGCGCCGAAGCAGTCGCCGGGGGTGCACGGCGCCACGATCGGGACCGGCGCCTCACCGTTGCGCCCGTACATCGCCTGCAGCAGGTCGGCCTGCTCGGTCTTGGTCGGCAGACCCGTCGAGGGCCCGCCGCGCTGGATGTCGACGACCAGCAGCGGCAGCTCCATCGAGACCGCGAGGCCGATGGTCTCGGACTTCAGCGCGACGCCCGGACCGGAGGTGGTGGTGACGGCCAGCGAGCCGCCGAAGGCCGCGCCGAGCGCGGCGCCGATGCCCGCGATCTCGTCCTCGGCCTGGAAGGTGCGCACACCGAAGTTCTTGTGCCTGCTCAGCTCGTGCAGGATGTCCGAGGCCGGCGTGATCGGGTACGAGCCCAGGAAGAGCGGCAGGTCCGCCTGGCGGCTCGCGGTGACCAGGCCGTACGACAGCGCCAGGTTCCCCGAGATGTTGCGGTAGGTGCCGGCCGGGAAGGCCGCCTCGGCCGGGGCCACCTCGTAGCTGACGGCGAAGTCCTCGGTCGTCTCGCCGAAGTTCCAGCCCGCGCGGAAGGCGGCGACGTTCGCCTCGGCCAGCTCGGGCTTCTTCGCGAACTTCTTGCGCAGGAAGTCCTCGGTGCCCTCGGTGGGGCGGTGGTACATCCACGACAGCAGCCCGAGCGCGAACATGTTCTTGCTGCGCTCGGCCTCCTTGCGGGTCAGCGGGAATTCCTTGAGCGCCTCGACCGTCAGGGTGGTCAGCGGCACCGGGTGCACCGCGTAGGCCGACAGCGAGCCGTCCTCCAGCGGCGAGGCCGCGTAGCCGACCTTGCCCATCGCGCGGGAGGTGAACTCGTCCGTGTTGACGATGACCTCCGCGCCGCGCGGCAGGTCCCCGATGTTCGCCTTCAGCGCCGCCGGGTTCATCGCGACCAGGACGTTCGGGGCGTCACCCGGGGTGAGGATGTCGTGGTCGGCGAAGTGCAGCTGGAAGCTCGAGACGCCCGGCAGGGTGCCTGCAGGAGCCCTGATCTCGGCCGGGAAGTTCGGCAGGGTGGACAGATCGTTGCCGAACGACGCCGTTTCCGAGGTGAACCGGTCTCCCGTGAGCTGCATCCCGTCACCGGAGTCCCCGGCGAAACGGATCACCACCCGATCGAGCTTCCTGGTCTCCTTGGCCGGTTTCCGCTGCTCGCCCAGAACGGGACGATCGGGGGTTGTCGGGCTGCTGACCTGGCTGGTCACTGAATCGGACCTCCTTCGAGGCGGCGGCTCACGACCGGGGCCGTGACCTTGTGTCCCACGCGCCATCGTACGTGGGTAAGGGTCGCCTTCCCGGGTCTTCCCGCATCGTGGGCGCCGCGCTGAGCTCCCTTTGTGCCCTGATGGGTCACGGTCACCGCCCCCCGGAGCCCGTGCTGCCTGCTTCCTCCATATGGGACGCCTCCCGGCGCCGCTTCGGTTCTGTGCCTCCGCGGGCTCCTCTGACGATACGTCAGAAGATCAGGAATTGAGGTACGTGAGCACGGCCAGGACGCGTCGGTGATCGCCCTCGCTGGGGGCCAGCCCCAGTTTGAGGAAGATGTTGCTGACGTGCTTCTCCACCGCGCCGTCGCTCACCACCAGCTGCTTGGCGATCGCGGAGTTCGTCCGGCCCTCCGCCATCAGCCCCAGCACCTCGCGCTCCCGCGGGGTGAGACCGGCCAGCACGTCCTGCTTGCGGCTGCGCCCCAGCAGCTGCGCCACCACCTCCGGGTCCAGGGCGGTACCGCCGCCCGCCACGCGGACGACCGCGTCGACGAACTCCCGGACATCGGCTACCCGGTCCTTGAGCAGATACCCGACCCCGCGGGAACTGCCAGCCAGCAGCTCGGTGGCGTACTGCTCCTCGACGTACTGCGACAGCACCAGCACGCCCAGCTGCGGATGGTCGCGGCGCAGCCGCACCGCGGCGCGCACGCCCTCGTCGGTGTGGGTCGGCGGCATCCGCACGTCGGCCACGACCACGTCGGGCACCGCGCCCTCGGCGGCGAGCTCGCCGATCACCTTCAGCAGGGCCTCGGCATCGCCGACCCCGGCGACGACCTCGTGCCCGCGGTCGGTCAGCAGACGGGTCAGTCCCTCCCGCAGCAGCACCGAGTCCTCGGCGATGACCACGCGCACTCTGTCCTCCACCGCTACCGGCTCCCCCATGTCGACGTCGACGTGTCCCTCCCCAGCATTCCAGCTTCCGGCGGCCGGCACACGGCCTTGCCGCCGGGGCGGAGTGCGGGGGAGGGACGGAGGGGGGCGCGGTCAGCGTCCTCTCGGTTCTTCCGGTCTTCTCTGTCCGCAGGGTCCTGCGGTTCTTCCGGTTTTCCTGTTCTCCGGTTCCCCGGTTCCCCGTTCATCGGGTTCGCCGGTTCTACGGTTCTTCCGGGCCCGACGCCCTCGCGGGGTCAGGTACGCCAGGGCAGCTCCGCCGCGACGGTGGTCGGGCCGCCGGCGGGGGAGTCCACCGCGAGGACGCCGTCCACCGCCCCCAGCCGCTCCGCGAGCCCGGCCAGACCCGAGCCGCGCCCCGTGGACGCGCCGCCGCGCCCGTTGTCGACGACGTGGATCATCAGCCGGTCCCCGGAGCGCCACAGGTCGACCGCGGCGCGCGAGGCACCGCTGTGCTTGCTGACGTTCTGCAGCAGCTCGGAGACGGTGAAGTACGCGATGCCCTCGATCGCCGGCACCGGCCGCCCCGGCAGGTCCACGCTCACCTGCACCGGCACGGTGCAGCGCGCCGCGAGGGCGGACAGGGCGGCGTCCAGGCCGCGGTCGGTGAGGACGGCGGGGTGGATGCCGCGGGCCAGGTCGCGCAGCTCCTGGAGGGCCAGCTTCACCTCGCCGTGGGCCTCCTCGACCATGGTGGCGGCCGCCTTCGGATCCTCCTGGAGCTTCTCCTTGGCCAGGCCCAGGTCCATGGCGAGTGCGACGAGCCGCGCCTGCGCCCCGTCGTGCAGGTCGCGCTCGATGCGCCGCAGGTCGGCGGCGGCGGTGTCGACCACCGTGCCGCGGTCCGACTCCAGCTCCGTGACGCGGCTGGCCAGCCGCGACGGCCCCAGCAGCCCGGCGACCAGGCCCCGGTCCACGTACGCCATGCCCCGGATCAGCCAGGGGGTGACCAGGACGAGCAGCAGTCCGAGCACGGAGGTCATGGCCACCTCGAACGGCGAGTCCAGCCACCAGCCGTTGCCGTTCCCGTCCCCGTACAGCTGGAGTCCGGGCTGGTCGGTGTAGGCCGGGAAGACCCACTGCCACAGCGGGTACGTGAGGAGCCCCCAGCCGTAGGTGAAGAACGAGATGGCCACGGAGAAGGTGAACACGCCCCACGGGAAGTGCACGAAGAAGTACAGGATGTGCCGCCAGGAGGCACCGCTGGTCAGCTGGCCGCCGAGCCACGACATGAAGCCCTGGCCGGGCCGCCGGCGCAGCGGCTCGGGCGCGGCCACGTCGATGCGCAGGCACTGGCGGGCCCGCTCGCGCTCCACGACGCCGAGTCCACGGCACCCGGCCAGCATCAGGGCGAGGACGGGCAGCCCGAGGAAGGTGACCAGCAGCCCCGCGCCGAGCGACAGCATCGTCACGGTGAAGACGAAGCCGATGATGCCCATCGGCAGGTTCAGCAGCAGATACAGCAGCTCGCGCCAGGTGCGGGCCTCGATCGGCGCGCGCAGCGCCGCGGGCAGCCGGTGCTCGCGCGGTTCCGGGAAACCGTATGCCATGGTCACGTCCGTCCTCTTCGTCGTCCCTCTGCGACCGCCTGTGATACCTCCAGCCTCGTCCTCCGAGGCCTTCTCCCCCATGGTGCGGATAGGCGTCTTCGACCTGGGGAAAACCCCACCCCCACGTTGCGGCGGCCCGGACTCCAGGCGGCCCGGACCCCAGGTGGCACGGGTGCCCGGCGGCACGGGAGAAGGCCGGTGCCCTCAGCGAGGGCACCGGCCTTCCCGTACCCGGCTCAGGCGCGGTCCCGCCAGGGCAGCTCGGCCGTCACCGTCGTCGGGCCGCCGGCCGGGGAGTCGACCACCAGCAGACCGTCCACGGAGTCCAGCCGCTCGGCCAGCCCGCCCAGACCGCTGCCGCCCGACGTGGTCGCCCCGCCCCGGCCGTCGTCGCGGACCTGGATCATCAGCCGGCCGTCCGAGCGCCACAGCTCGACGACGGCCCGGCGCGCCCCGCTGTGCTTGCTGATGTTCTGCAGCAGCTCGGAGACGGTGAAGTACGCGATGCCCTCGATCGCCGGCGCCGGCCGGCCGGCCAGGTCCACCTGGACCTGCACCGGAACCGTGCACCGGGCGGCCACCGAGGACAGGGCGGCGTCCAGGCCGCGGTCGGTGAGGACGGCGGGGTGGATGCCGCGGGCCAGGTCGCGCAGCTCCTGGAGGGCCAGCTTCACCTCGCCGTGGGCCTCCCCGACCATCCGCGCCGCCGCCTCCGGATCCTCCTGGAGCTTCTCCTTGGCCAGGCCCAGGTCCATGGCGAGTGCGACGAGCCGCGCCTGCGCCCCGTCGTGCAGGTCGCGCTCGATGCGCCGCAGGTCGGCGGCGGCGGTGTCGACCACCGTGCCGCGATCGGACTCCAGCTCGGCGATCCGCCGCTCCAGCTCGTCGGAGGGCGACAGCAGGCCGCGGACCATCGCGCGGTCCGCGTTGGCCAGCCCCCGGGCGATGAACGGCAGCACCGGCCACGCGACGAAGAGCGAGGTCAAGGCGATGGTGAAGGTCGCGATCCCCCACGGCAGCCGGATGAAGAAGTACAGCGCGTGGCGCCACCCCACCGGGTCCTTCAGCGAGGTCCACAGCCAGGGGAAGAAGCCCATCCGCCCGGGGCTCAGCGACCGGGGCTCGTCCACGGCCACCCCGAGCATGCCGCGCGCCCGTATCCGCTCCAGCCGCCCCAGCAGCCGGCACCCGGCCAGCCCCAGAGCCAGCAGCGGCAGGCCGATCACCGTCACCGACAGCCCGACGCCGAGGTAGAGGACGACGGCTACGTAGACGAAGCCCGCGATGTCCACGGGCAGGTTCGCCAGGAGATACGCGATCTCCTTCCACGTCACCGCGTCGAAGGCGAAGCGCGCCGGCGGCAGCGGGGCGGCTTCCCCGCGCTGGGAGTTGATGGTCATGACGTCAAGCCTGCCGGGGACGGGGCGGCCACCGCCATGGGGTGCGCCTGCCAGGACAAGGTGGGGTTATCCGTACCACCGGTGAGGACGGGTGGTTCGGCTCCGGGGGGCAGGGCCTAGACTCCGTTCGTACAGATCGTCTAAAAGATCCACCGGGATCGCTGGACAACGCGCTTACGACGAGAAACGAGGGGCGGACGGACGTGGACTACTTCCACGGCTACTCGGTCGTCGGGCTGGTCGCGGTGCTCGGGGTGCTCTTCGTGACCGTGGCCTTCGGGGCCGGTCGCCTGCTGCGGCCCGTGGTGCCGACGCAGGAGAAGATGCTCACGTACGAGTGCGGCGTCGACCCCGTCGGCGAGGGCTGGGCGCACACCCAGATCCGCTACTACGTCTACTCGTTCCTGTACGTCATCTTCGCGGTCGACGCGATCTTCCTCTTCCCCTGGGCGACGGTGTTCGCCGCCGAGGGGTACGGCGGCACGACGCTGGTCGAGATGTTCGTCTTCCTCGGCTTCCTCGCCGTCGGTCTGCTCTACGCCTGGAAGAAGGGCGTCCTGGAATGGACGTGACCGATGTGACCGATGTGAGCACTCCCGAGTACCTGCCGGAGCCGCGACGCCTCGGTACGCTCGCGCGCCTGGCACCCGAACCGATGAAGGTGGTCCTGAACTGGGGCCGCCGCTACAGCCTGTGGGTCTTCAACTTCGGGCTCGCCTGCTGCGCCATCGAGTTCATCGCCGCCTCCATGGCCCGGCACGACTTCATCCGGCTCGGCGTGATCCCCTTCGCGCCCGGCCCGCGCCAGGCCGACCTCATGGTCGTCTCGGGCACCGTCACCGACAAGATGGCCCCGGCCGTGAAGCGTCTGTACGAGCAGATGCCCGAGCCGAAGTACGTCATCTCCTTCGGCGCCTGCTCCAACTGCGGCGGCCCCTACTGGGATTCGTACTCCGTGACCAAGGGCGTCGACCAGATCATCCCCGTCGACGTCTACGTGCCCGGCTGCCCGCCGCGGCCCGAGGCGCTGCTGCAGGGCATCCTCAAGCTCCAGGAGAAGATCGCCCGCGAGTCGCTCGGCGAGCGCTACGGCGACGGCGGCACCCCGCGCGCGTCCACCGCGGCGCTGCGCAGCGGCCTCGTCCAGGCCCCGCCGCCGCCCGGGGAGGCCGCGAAGTGACCACGCCCTTCGACCGGCTCCCCGAGCCGGACGCCGTCGCCGAGGTCTTCGGCGCCGAGGCCACGGCGGAGGAGGCGTACGGCCTGCTGACCGTCGACGTCCCCGCCGCCTCCTGGACCGACGCCCTGCGCGCCGCCCGGGACACCCTCGGCTGCACCTTCTTCGACTGGCTCAGCGCCGTCGACGAGGGCGGCGCCGGCTTCCGCGTCTGCGCCCACGTCGTCGCCCCCGCGGTCGGCTCGGTGCGGCGCCTGATGATCCGTACGACCGTCCCGCACGAGGCACCGGCCCTGCCGACCGCCGTCGGCGTCTACGCGGGTGCCGCCTGGCACGAGCGCGAGACGCACGAGATGTTCGGCGTGGACTTCACCGGGCACCCGCACCTGGTGCCGCTGCTGCTGCCCGAAGGCTTCGAGGGGCACCCGCTGCGCAAGGACTTCGTGCTGGCGGCACGCGTCGCGAAGGCGTGGCCCGGCGCGAAGGAGCCGGGGGAGTCCGACCACGGCGGCCCCAAGAGGCGGCAGATGCTGCCCCCCGGTGTGCCCGATCCCAACGACTGGGGCCCGATGAAGGGCCAGCTCCCGCCCGCCCCGGCGCGCCCCGCCCGGACCCCGCGCGCCGCCGGAGCCGCAGGTGCGGCGGGCGCCGCCGAGCGCCCGGCCCGGCGTACGCGCAGTGTCACCGAGGGCTCCGCCAGCCAGGGTGCCGCCGAGGCCCCGGCGGCGTCCGAGGCCCCCGCCGCCACCCCGCGCCGCACCCGCTCGGCGAGCGACGGCTCGGCCGGCCAGGCCGGCCGGACGGGAGCCGCCGAGGCCCCTGAGGCCCCCGCCGCTCCCGTGACGCCCCGCAAGCGCACCCCGGACGCCCCCTGGGACGTCCCCCGCGACACCGCACCGGCCGCAGAACCGGCCGCAGAACCGGCCGCCGAACCGGCCGCCGCCGCTCCGGCGGCGGAGCCCGACGCGGCGAAACCCGGCAAACCCGCGCCGCCCGCCAAGGGCGGCACCGGCGAGCCCGCCGAAAGCTCCCCCGCCGAAAACTCCCCCGACGGCAGCCCGGCCACCCCGCCGGACGCCCCCGGCAACGACGACGCAGAAGGAGGCAGCACACCGTGAGCGACGCCCTCGAAGTGATCCTCCGGCTGCTCGCCGTGCTCGTCGCCTTCCTCGTCCTGCCCCTGGTCGTCGGCCAGACCGAGCACAAGGTCATGGCCCACATGCAGGGACGTCTCGGGCCCATGTACGCCGGCGGCTTCCACGGCTGGGCCCAGCTCGTCGCCGACGGCGTGAAGTTCGCGCAGAAGGAGGACGTGGTCCCGGCCGACGCGGACCGGAAGATCTTCCAGCTCGCGCCCGCCGTCGCACTGCTGCCCTACCTCCTGGTCCTCATCGCGATCCCGATCGGCCCCGGCGGACTCGTCGGCCAGGACATCGACGCGGGCCTGTTCTTCGTCCTCGCCGTGATGGGCGTGGGCGTGCTCGGCTCGCTCATGGCCGGCTGGGCCTCGGCCAACAAGTTCTCCCTCCTCGGCGGTCTGCGCAGCGCAGCACAGCTGATGTCGTACGAGCTGCCGATGCTGCTCGCCGCCGCGTCCGTCGCCATGGCGGCCGGGACGCTGTCACTGCCCGGCATCGTCGACGCGTACGCCTGGTGGTGGACGCCGTGGCAGCTGATCGGAGCCGTCGTGTTCTTCACGGCCGGCCTCGCCGAGCTCCAGCGCCCGCCGTTCGACATGCCCGTCGCGGACTCGGAGATCATCTTCGGTGCCTACACCGAGTACACGGGGATGCGCTTCGCCCTGTTCCTGCTCGCGGAGTACGCCGGCATCGTCGTGCTCTGCGGCCTGACGACCGTCCTGTTCCTGGGCGGCTGGCACGGCCCCTGGTCCGACAGCCTCGGCTGGCTGTGGACGCTGCTCAAGACCGCGGCCCTGGCCTTCGTCGTGATCTGGCTCCGGGTCACGTACCCCCGGCTGCGCGAGGACCAGCTGCAGAGGTTCGCCTGGACCGTCCTCATCCCGCTCGCCCTGACCCAGATCGCGCTCACCGGCGTGGTGAAGGTGGTGATCTCCTGATGGGCATCCCCGGTTCCGGCCTGGCCAAGGGCCTCGCCGTCACCCTGCGCACGATGACCCGGCGCTCGCACACCGCGCAGTACCCCGAGGTGCAGCCCGAACTGCCGCCCCGCTCCCGCGGAGTGATCGCGCTGTTCGAGGAGAACTGCACGGTCTGCATGCTGTGCGCCCGCGAGTGCCCCGACTGGTGCATCTACATCGACTCCCACAAGGAGACGGTGCCCGCCACCGCCCCCGGTGGCCGCGAGCGCAGCCGCAACGTGCTGGACCGCTTCGCCATCGACTTCTCGCTCTGCATGTACTGCGGCATCTGCATCGAGGTGTGCCCCTTCGACGCCCTGTTCTGGTCGCCGGAGTTCGAGTACGCGGAGACCGACATCCTCGAACTCACCCACGAGCGCGACAAGCTGCGCGAGTGGATGTGGACCGTGCCCGCCCCGCCGCCGCTCGACCCGGCCGCCGAGGAGCCCAAGGAACTGGGTGCCGCCCGCAAGGCTGCGGAGAAGGCCGCCGCAGCGGCCGCCGCCGCCCAGGGCGAGGCAGGGACCGGGCGCGAGCAGCCGGGGGGCGAGGCGTGAACGTCGCCGCAGCCCACCCCGGCTTCCTGTCCCCGACCGGGGTCGAGATCGTCTTCGTCCTCGTCGGCGTCGCGACCCTCGCCGCCGCCGTCGTCAGCGTCACCACCAAGCAGCTGGTGCACGCCGCACTGTGGCTGGTCGTCGCGCTCGGCGGCGTCGCCGTCGAATACCTCCTCCTCACCGCCGAGTTCATCGCCTGGGTGCAGGTGCTGATCTACGTCGGGTCCGTCGTCGTGCTCGTGCTGTTCGGCCTGATGCTCACCAAGGCGCCCATCGGGCGCTCCCCGGACGCCGATTCCGGCAACCGGATCGCGGCCCTCGCCGTGGCGGTCGCCGCCGCGGGCACGCTGGTGTGGGTCGTGGTGGACGCCTTCCGGTCCACCTGGATCGACGTGGACGGCGCCCCGCAGGGCTCCACCAAGGTCACCGGCGAGATCCTCTTCCGCCACTGGGTGCTGCCGTTCGAGGCGCTGTCCGTGCTCCTGCTCGCCGCGCTCGTCGGTGCGATCGTCCTGTCCCGCAAGCAGTCCCGTCAGCAGCCGGGGGAGCGCTGATGCATCTCGCCTATCCCGCCGTCCTCGCCGCCCTCCTGTTCTCCGTCGGCCTGTACGGCGTCCTCGCCCGGCGCAACGCGATCCTCGTCCTGATGTCGGTCGAGCTGATGCTGAACGCGGTCAACCTCAACCTGGTCGCCTTCGACGTCTGGCTCCGCGACACCCTCCACGCCGGGCAGGCGCTGACGCTGTTCGTCATCGTCGTCGCCGCCGCCGAGATCGGCATCGGTCTCGCCATCGTGCTGCTGGTGTACCGCAACCGGGGCAGCTCGGACGTCGACCGCCTCACCGACCTCGCCGAGCACGGACCGCATGATCCGCACGACCCGCAGGGCGAAGGGGACGGGCCCTCCGCACCCGAAGAGAAGGCCGAGGCCGCAGCGTGACCCTGACGACCCTCGCCGTCCTCGTCCCCCTCCTCCCCTTCCTCGGCGCCGTCGGCGGTCTGCTGCTCGGCCGCACCGCCCCCGGCTTCGCCCGGCCGCTGGCCGTGCTGCCCACCGCGACCGCCTTCGTGCTGGCCGTCGTCGTCGCCGTACGGCAGGGCAGCGGCCCGGCCACCGACGCCGCGACCCGGCTCACCCCGACCGGCTCGGTGCCCGTCGACCTGGCCCTGCACCTCGACGGCTTCGCGGTGCTCATCGCCGTCCTCGTCGGGCTGGTCGCCACCTGCGTGCAGCTGTACTCCACGGCCTACCTGCGCCACGACCCCCGGTACGCCTCCTACTCCGCCCTGGTCTCCCTCTTCACCGCCGCCATGTTCCTGGTCGTCTACACCGGCGACCTGATGGTGCTGCTGGTCGGCTGGGAGATCATGGGCATCTGTTCGTACTTCCTGGTCGGCCACTACTGGGAGACCGAGGTCGCCCGGGCCGCCTCCCTCAAGGCCTTCCTCGTCACCAAGCTCGGTGACGTCCCCTTCCTGATCGGTGTCTTCGCGCTCGCCGCCGACGCCGGGACCTTCCGGATCAACGGCATCCTCACCGCCGCGACCCACGGCGAGATCGCGCACCCGACCGTCGTCGGCCTGCTGCTGCTCGCCGGGGTCGCCGGCAAGTCGGCGCAGTTCCCGCTGCACACCTGGCTGCCCGACGCGATGGCCGGCCCCACCCCGGTGTCCGCGCTGATCCACGCCGCCACGATGGTCGCGGCCGGCATCTACCTCGTCGCCCGGCTGCTGCCGGTCTTCGAGGCCTCCACCGTCACCCTCGCGGTGCTCGGCGTGCTGGCCGCCGTCACCATGATCGGCTCCGCTCTGGCCGCGCTTGCCCAGGACGACATCAAACGCGTGCTCGCCTACTCGACGATCGGCCAGCTCGGCTACATGGCCGCCGCCCTCGCCGTCGGCGACCGTAGCGCCGCCGTGTTCCACCTCGTCTCGCACGGTGCCTTCAAGGCCCTCCTCTTCCTCGCCGCCGGCGTCGTCATCCACGCCGCCGGCACCAACTCGCTGGCCGCGATGTCCCGCATGGGCGACCTCGGCAAGCGCGTCCCCGACGCCATGTGGACCATGGGCATCGCGCTGGCCGCCCTGGCCGCCATCCCGCCCTTCTCCGGCTTCTTCTCGAAGGAGTCGGTGCTGCGGGCGGCCGAGCACGCCGCCTCCGGCCACGCCGAGGGCGTCCCGTCGGCCGTCGGCTGGCTCGTCCTGGTCGCCGCGCTGCTCACCGCCGTGCTCACCGCGGGCTACGCCACACGTCTGTTCCTCCTCGCCTTCCGCGGCCGGGGCGCCACGGCTCCCGAGGCCCACGGCAGGGAACCGGCCGCCATGACCGTCGTGCTGTGGGTGCTGGCCGTCCCGACCCTCGCCTTCGGCGCCGTCGCCCTCGTACCCTCGCTCCTCGACCTCCCCGCCTGGCTCGACGGCAACGCCCTCGCCCCGACCCTGGTCACCTCGATCCTCGGGGTCGGCCTCGCCGTCGTCGGCATCCTCGCGACCTACGGCGCCTGGCAGGCCGCCGCGACCCGCCGCGGCGCCCCGCTCGGCGCGGTCGTCACCGCCGAGGCCGCGGAGGAGGAGCCGGCGCTCACCGAGGCCGCGGCACTGCAGACACACGAGCAGGTCTACGGGGACGTCGCCGCCGCCCAGGACCCCGCCGACCCAGGACGCCTGCTGCTCGGCCCGCTCTTCGAGCCCGCCTCGCACGGCTTCCGCCTCGACGCCCTGTACGCCAAGCTCTTCGTCCGCCCCGTGCTCGCCGCCTCCGGCCTCGTCCGCTTCCTCGACCGCGAGGTCGTCGAGACGTACGTCCGCGGCGCGGGCGGACTGCCCCGGCTGCTCGGCGCGCTCGTGCGCCGCACCCAGACGGGCAACGTGCAGACCTATATCAGCGTGCTGCTGGCCGGCTCCGTGATACTCGCCGTCCTCGTCGCCGTCGGAGCGTGAGCCGTGAACGACACCGTCCTCCAGTACGTCCTCGCGGCCGCCGTCCTCCTGCCGCTGCTCGGCGCCGCGGCGGCCCTGCTGCCGCCCCCGCCCGGCCTGAAGGGGAAGAACCCCGACCAGGCCGTGCTGCGCCACGGCGTCACCGTCACCGGTCTCGTCCTCGTCCTGAGCATCGTCCTCGCCGCGGGCTTCGACCACGACAACCCCGCGACGATGCAGGCGAGCACCGACATCAGCTGGATCCCGGCGCTCGGCATCCGCATCCACCTCGGCATCGACGGCATCAGCCTCCCCCTCCTCGTCCTGACCGCGCTGCTGACCTTCCTCTGCGCGCTCTACAGCTACTTCAAGATGCCCGCGGGTCCTTCCCCGAAGGCCTTCGTGGCGCTCCTGCTCCTCCTGGAGACGGGCACGCTCGCCACCTTCGCCGTGCTCGACCTGGTGCTCTTCTTCCTCGCCTTCGAGACCGTCCTCATCCCGATGTACTTCCTCATCGCCCGCTGGGGCGGCGAGAACCGGGAGAAGTCCGCCCTCCGCTTCATCCTCTACACACTGCTCGGTTCCGTGATCATGCTGCTCGGCCTGCTCCTCATCGGGCTGAAGGCGGGCACATTCGACATGGTGGCACTCGCCACTGACAACGGGTCACCGCTCAGTCACTCCACGCAGCTGATCGCCGTCCTCGCCATCGGCCTCGGCCTCGCCGTCAAGGCCCCGATGTGGCCGCTGCACAGCTGGCTCCCCGACGCCCACACCGCCGCGCCCACGGTCGGCTCGGTGCTGCTGGCCGGGGTCCTGCTCAAGATGGGCACCTACGGCTTCGTGCGGATCCTGCTCCCGGCCGCCCCCGAGGGCATGCAGACCTTCGCGCCCTATCTGGCCGCCCTCGCGGTCGTCGGCATCGTCTACGGTTCGCTGGCCTGCCTGGCCCTGGCCCGCCGCGGCGCCGGCGGCGACCTCAAGCGGCTCATCGCCTACAGCTCCGTCGGCCACATGGGCTTCGTGCTGCTCGGCATCGCGACCCTGACCCCCACCGGTGTCAACGGCGCGCTCTTCGCCAACATCGCCCACGGGCTCATCACCGGCCTGCTCTTCTTCCTGGTCGGCGCCCTCAAGGACCGCTACGGCTCCACCGACCTGGACAGCCTCGCCGGGCAGACCGGCGCCGCGCTGTACGGCAAGGCCCCCCGCATGGGCGGCCTGCTCGCCTTCGCGGCCGTCGCCTCCCTCGGCCTGCCGGGTCTGGCCGGTTTCTGGGGCGAGATGCTCGCGATGTTCGGGTCCTTCAAGCCCGCCCCGGGCCTGGACCGCGGTGCGTACCTGGTCTTCACCGCGGTCGCCGCCTTCGGCACCCTGCTCACCGCCGCGTACCTCCTCGTCGTCGTGCGCCGCGTGTGCATGGGCGAACGCGACACCGTCCAGGCCGCTCCGGCACTCGCCGACGTCCGGGGCTACGAGTTCGCGGCCTGGACCCCGCTGGTCGTCCTGACCGTCCTCGCGGGCCTCTGGCCCGCCGCCCTGCTCGGTCTCACCGACCCGGCCGTGCGCACCCTGCTCGGAGGCAGCTGATGAGCACCCTCGCCACCTCCGTCGTCCAGTCGGTCGACTGGGCCGCGATCGCCCCGCCCGGCATCGTGGCGGCGGCCGCGCTCGTCGTGCTGGTCGCCGACCTCTTCCTGCCCGAGGGCCGCAAGCAGCCGCTGGTGGGGATCACCCTGGCCGGCCTCGTGCTCGCCGGACTGAGCCTGCTGCCGCTGCTCGACGGCGACCGCAGCACCTTCTGCCTCGTCGGCAGCCCCGCGGACTGCTCCTACGTCGCCGACCGCTTCACGCTCGTCGTGCAGCTGCTGGTCCTGGCCGGCGCGCTCGTCGCCGCCCTGCTGTCGGTGCACACCCTCGACGAGCTGCCGGCCGGCGAGTTCTGGTTCCTGCTGCTCTCCTCGGCCTCCGGCGCCGCGCTGCTGCCCGCCTCCCGCGACCTGGCGACCCTCGTGATCGCCCTGGAGGTCACCACCCTCCCGTCGTTCGCCCTGGTGGGGCTGCGCCGCGGCGACCGGCTGTCGAGCGAGGCGGCCCTGAAGTTCTTCCTGTCCTCGGTCGCCGCGACCGCCGTCACCCTGCTGGGCGTCAGCTTCGTCTACGCCGCCACCGGTACCCTCCACCTGGAGGCCATGGCCAAGGGACTGCAGGGCGTCGACCCCCGCCTGGACACCCTCGCCGCCGCCGGCGCCGCCCTCACCGTCGTCGGCTTCGCCTTCAAGCTCGCCGTCGCCCCCTTCCACTTCTGGGTGCCCGACACTTACACCGGAGCCCCGCTCCCGGTCGCCGGCTACCTGTCGGTCGTCGGCAAGGCCGCCGGGTTCGCCGGCCTCATCCTCGTCACGGTCGTCGCCTTCCGGCCCTACGCGCACGTCTGGGGCCCCGCCGTCGCCGTCCTGGCCGCCCTCACCATGACCGTCGGCAACGTCGGCGCGCTGGTGCAGCGCCCCGACCGCCCGCGCAGCGCGGTCCGCCTGCTGGCCTGGTCGTCCATCGGCCAGGCGGGCTACCTGCTCGTCCCGATCGCCGCCGCCGCGTACACCGACCCCGACCGCCAGATCGGCACCACGCTGGCCTACGCGCTGATGTACGCCGCCGTGAACCTCGGCGCCTTCGGCGTCGCCGCGCTCGTCGGCCGCACCGCGCCCCAGAACCGGCTCACCGACTACCGCGGCCTCCACGGCGGCCACCCGCTCGCCGCGCTGGCCATGGCCTTCTTCCTGCTCTGCCTGGCCGGTCTGCCGCCCGGCGTCATCGGCCTGTTCGCCAAGGTCGCCGTCTTCTCCTCGGCCGTCGACGCGGGCCTCGGCTGGCTGGCCGCCGTCATGGCCGTCAACGTCGTGATCGCGCTCGTGTACTACCTTCGGTGGACGGTCCTGCTCTTCGCGAAGCCCGGCGCGGAGCCGGCCGCCGCCGTACGTCCGTCGGGCCCGTCGCGCCCGCTCGGCGCCGCCATCGCGCTCACCGCCGTCGTCGGGATCGTGCTGTCCGGCGCACCCCAGCTCGTCCTCCGCTTCGCCTCCGCCACCCTGCTCTGAGCACCCGGCCGGAAGGTGCACAAGGGAACTAACGCCCTTCCGGTGGCGTTGGCCCCTTCGGGAGGTTCTCCTTGAACGAGGAGAGATGGTCCTCCTGATGCACAACTTGGAGGGTGTACCGTGCACCGCCGGCACAACGGCCTGAAGACCGCCGCGCTCCTGGGCGGAATGTCGGCTCTCATCCTGATCATCGGCAGTTTCTTCGGCCGTACGGGACTGATCGTCGCACTCGTCGTAGCCCTCGGGACCAACGCCTACGCGTACTGGAACAGCGACAAGATCGCGCTGCGCTCGATGCGCGCCCGCCCGGTCAGCGAGTTCGAGGCGCCGGCGCTGTACCGCATGGTGCGCGAACTCTCCACCTCCGCCCGGCAGCCCATGCCGCGGCTCTACATCTCCCCGACCGAGGCCCCCAACGCCTTCGCCACCGGCCGCAACCCGCGCAACGCCGCCGTCTGCTGCACCGAGGGCATCCTGCGCCTCCTCGACGAGCGCGAACTGCGCGGCGTCATCGGCCACGAGCTCAGCCACGTCTACAACCGCGACATCCTCATCTCGTCCGTCGCCGGCGCCCTGGCCTCCGTGGTCGTGTTCCTCGTCAACTTCGCCTGGCTGATCCCCGTCGGCCGCTCCGACGACGACGAGGGCCCCGGCCTGTTCGGCCTGCTCCTGATGATGATCCTCGGCCCCGTCGCGGCCTCCCTCATCCAGCTCGCCGTCAGCCGCTCCCGCGAGTACGAGGCCGACTCCTCCGGCGCCCGCCTCACCGGCGACCCGCTCGCCCTCGCCTCCGCGCTGCGCAAGCTGGAGACGGGCACCAAGCGCGCCCCGCTGCCGCCCGAGCCCCGGCTGGAGACCACCAGCCACCTCATGATCGCCAACCCGTTCCGCCCCGGCGACGTGTCCAAGCTCTTCTCCACCCACCCCCCGATGGCCGAGCGCATCGCCCGCCTCGAGGAGATGGCCGGCCACCGCCGCTGAACGCGCACGTGCGGCCCGGCCGGCGCGCGGGTACGGGCCCTGCGGGGGACGCCTGACGGAGCGGCGGCTCCCGCCCCCTGACGGGCGGGGCCCGCGGACGCATGGGAGGCTTGGGCAATGAAGGCGGTCAACATCGTCCTGAACGTCGTGTGGCTGATCATCTGGGGCCTGTGGATGGCGATCGGCTACGCCCTGCTGGGCCTGCTGATGTTCATCTTCATCATCACCATCCCCTGGGGGATCGCGTCCCTGAGGATCGCCAACTACGTGCTGTGGCCCTTCGGCCGCACCACGGTGGAACGCCGCGACGCGGGGGTCGGGTCGCTGCTGGGGAACATCATCTGGCTGGTCTTCGCGGGCATCTGGCTCGCCATCGGCCATGTGATCGCGGGCATCGGCTTCTGCCTGACGATCATCGGCATCCCGTTCGGCATCGCCAACTTCAAGATGGTGCCGATCTCCCTGGTGCCGCTCGGCCGCGAGATCGTCCCCGTCGACGCCCCGTACGCCACCCGCTGAACGCGGGCCCGCGTCCCCCTGCCGGGCCTCAGCCCGGCTCGATGTTGTGGTTCAGCCGGAAGACGTTCTCCGGGTCGAACTCGGTCTTCACCCGTGCCAGCCGACCCAGGTTGTGCGCACCGAGTCCGGCGATCACCCGGCCCTCGCCCTCGTCGCCGATGAAGTTCAGATAGACCGCGCCCGACGACCACTGCCGCAGGTCCGCACGGACGTCGTGCGCCCACCGCCGGGCCCGCTCGTCGTCCGCCGGGTCCGCCCACAGACCGAACGGGTGCGCCACCCAAGGCGCCCGGCGCCAGGGCAGCGGGTAGTCGGCCGGAGCGCGCGCCACAGCGCCGCCCCCGGGGAACAGCATCTGCTGGGAGGGGGAGGGGACCACCATGTCCCGGGCGCGGGCGCAGAAGCGGTCCGCGGCCTCGTCGGGGAAGTCGTCCAGGTACTCCGCCGACCAGTAGTTCCGGTAGCCCGGTGGGTCGTCGAGCATGGACTGCAGATCCGCGTACGGCATCTCCGCCATCAGGCGGCCCTGCGGAGCGAGCGCGAGCAGCGGCTCCAGCACCTCGCGCGCCACGTCCGCGGTGCCCGCGTACGTGAACACCACGGCGCACGCGAGCGTCCCCACCAGGTGCTCCGGCACGAACTCCTCCGGCGGCCCGGTCAGGAAGAGCATGCCCCCGCCCACCTCGTCCGGGGCCGACGCCAGCAGGGTGCGGTAGGCGCGCAGCACCTCGGGGCCGGCGTCCGGCGGCCACAGCAGCACGGCCAGGGTGGCCGCGGGCAGCGGGTGCAGCCGCAGCGTCAGGGAGGTGGCGACGCCGAAGTTGCCGCCGCCCCCGTGCAGGGCCCAGAACAGCTCCGGGTTCTCGTCCTCGGCGGCCCGCACCAGGGTGCCGTCCGCCGTCATCAGCTCGGCCTCCGCCAGGTTGTCGCAGGCCAGCCCGAACTTGCGCTCCAGCCACCCCGATCCGCCTCCGAGGGTGAAGCCGCCCACGCCGGTGGTGGACACCCGCCCGCCGGTGGTCACCAGGTCGAACGGCTGCGTCGCCCGGTCCAGGTGGCTCATCGTGGCGCCCCCGCCGACCCGTGCCGTGCGCGCCGCGGGATCGACGACCACCGCGTGCATACGCCGCAGGTCGACGACGATGCCGCCGTCGCTCAGGGCGTTGCTGGCGACGCTGTGCCCGCCCCCGCGGACGGCGACCTCCAGCCCGCGCTCACGGCCGAAGCGGATCGCGGCGGCCACGTCGTCCACCGTCTCGCACAGGGCGATCACGGACGGCCTGCGGTCGATCATCGCGTTGAACAGCGTGCGGCTCTCGTCGTACGACGGGTCTTCCGGTGCGACGACCTCGCCCGTGAACCCCGAGCGCAGGGCGTCCACTGCCGCGTCGTCCAGGACATGGGGTGCCATGGGTGCTGCCCCCTCTCTCCACCTCCACGGTAGGACGGGGGCATGGGCCCGGCACGTCGGCGCCGGGCCCGTGCGGTCAGTCCGCCAGCCCGGCGGCCAGGGTCGCGCCCAGCTCCCAGCAGGCCCGCAGATCGGCCTTGGACGGCTCCCCGGTGACCGTCACCTCCGCCGCGGCCTGCTCCCAGCCCAGGCCCGTGGTGATCGACCGGATCCCCCGCACCGTCCCCGTGACGTCGTTGCCGCCGTGCACGTAGTAGCCGAACGGGCGGCCGCGCGTGCTGTCCAGGCAGGGGTAGTAGACCTGGTCGAAGAAGTGCTTGAGCGCCCCCGACATGTAGCCGAGGTTCGCCGTCGTGCCCAGCAGGTAGCCGTCCGCCGCGAGCACGTCGGAGGCCGTCGCCGCGAGGGCGGCCCGCCGTACGACGTCCACGCCCTCGATCTCGTCGGTGGTCGCGCCGGCGACCACCGCCTCGAACATCGCCTGCAGGTTGGGCGACGGCGTGTGATGCACGATCAGCAGGACCGGCACTCAGCTCACTCCGACGGGCGCCGACGCCGGCAGGCTGTCCATGAACGAGCTCACCGAGAACACCGCGTTGCCGGGACCGGCCGGGCCGTACCCGGGCGGCGAGCTCAGCCCGTACTCCTCCAGCGTCGCGCGGTACACGTCCAGCAGGCGGATGTGGTACTCCAGCGGCGCGCCCTCCGGGTTCGCCTTGCCCAGCGGGGTCGTCGGCTCCGGGCACCAGGTGGTGAAGCGCGGCGTGATGCCACGCGACATGAAGAAGCGCAGGCCCTCCGCCGTGGAGTCGATCGCCTCCCCGACGCTGGTGAAGCCGAACGGCTCGGCCATCTCCACGCCCGCCACGAAGTTGGGGATCACGTTGCGCGGACCGAAGATCTCCGCCGAGTCCAGGATGCGGCGGTGCCACTCGTCCCGGCCGACGTAGCGCTCCTTGCCGGGGCAGTACAGCTCGAACAGACGGCGGTCCCACACCTCGTAGTTGGGGTGGTAGATCTGCACGCCGTAGTCCTTGAAGCGCTGCACGTCCTCCTTGGGCAGCGCCTGCGCGACGACCTTGCCGATCCAGCGACCGGGGAAGCGCTCCTCGATGGCCTTCGCGTAGTGGCCGTAGAAGTCGGCCTCGTCCCGTCCGGCGACCTTGGAGGTGATCGCCCCGCCGGTGAGGGTGTACGCGGTGGAGGACTTCGTCTCGTCGTACTTGTCGATGATCTCCAGCGCCTCCAGCACCTCCTCGACCGGCTTCACACCCGTGTAGGGGCGGCCGGCCGCCTTGTGCTGGCGCCAGTTGTGGTTGATGTCGCAGTACTGGCACTCCTCCTTGGCGCCGAAGTACTGGCACACGCGGAAGACCGTCAGGTAGATCAGGTAGCCCCACTGGATCGTGGGCGCGACCTCCATCACCGACTTCCCGTTCTCCAGGCTGTGCCGGTAGTACGCCGGCATCGGCGGCAGGCCGACGTCCGCGATGCGCACCCCGTCGAGGTAGAGGCCGAGCACACCGCGCCCGCCCGCCCGCACGCGGTACGGCGAGGCCGGGTTGACCCGCACCGACACCACCGTGCGGCGCAGGTCGTACGGCCCGCCGGTGAGCACGATCTCCTCCGGCGGCCGCTTCAGCGCGGCGGCGCCCAATTCGGGGAGCGTGCGATGGTCGAAGGAGAAGATGAAGTAAGACTTCGGTTTGACGTCGCCGTCCTCGTTGCCGCTGAGCGCGGACTCGTCGAACGCGATCCCGCCGCGCAGCAGGTCCTCCTTGATGACCGCCTCGCGGGGAACGTGCGGGAAGCGGCTCATCAGGTCCTCGACCAAAGCGGTGCGGCTTTGCATGCCCGGCTCCATCCTCGAGACGCTGCCCCGGGTCCGCCGTCGACGGGCGGGGCGGTCCCGGGGAGACCTAACAGGAAGACACTACGCACCTGCGGCGGCCTCCCGGGCGGCACCCTCCGAATGCGCCCCGTCGTGCGCGCGGCAAAGGCCCCGGCCGCCTCCTCCCGACCGGGACCTCCGGCAAGACCTCGCTCAGCGGTAGTTCACGAACTGCAGCGCGAAGTCGAGGTCCTTGCCCTTCAGCAGCGCGATGACGGCCTGCAGGTCGTCCCGGCTCTTGGAGGTGACGCGCAGCTCCTCGCCCTGGACCTGGGCCTTGATGCCCTTGGGCCCCTCATCGCGGATGATCTTGGCGACCTTCTTGGCGTTCTCCTGCGAGATGCCTTCCTCGATGGTCGCGAAGATCTTGTACTCCTTGCCGGACAGCTGGGGCTCGCCCGCGTCCAGCGACTTCAGCGAGATCCCCCGCTTGACCAGCTTGGTCTCGAAGACGTCCAGGATGGCCTTGACCCGCTCCTCGGAGTTGGCCTGCATCAGGATCTTGTCCCCGGACCACGAGATCGACGCGCCGACGTTCTTGAAGTCGTAGCGCTGCGAGATCTCCTTCGCGGCCTGGTTGAGGGCGTTGTCGACCTCCTGCCGCTCGACCTTCGAGACGATGTCGAAACTGGAGTCGGCCATCTTCTGTTGGCTCCTTGGCTCTGATCTGTCAGGTTCGCGACCCGCTACCGGGCCGCCCCCGCAAGCCTAGCCACCGGACCCGCCCGGAGCGCTGATCAATAGGGTGGCGGAGCACCCCCGCGCATCGGGTATTGTTTACGACGTCGCCAAGGGGGACCGCACACAAGCGGCCCGCGGAGACACTTCCCAGGCGGTGTGCCCGAGTGGCCAATGGGAGCGGACTGTAAATCCGTCGGCTTAGCCTACCCAGGTTCGAATCCTGGCGCCGCCACAGTGGAAACACAGCCCCTGAGCTGCGGAAACGCAGATCAGGGGCTGTTTTGTTTGCACCGGCGGATGCTGGTCACTGTCTCGCTTCGTCCCGTTCTTGTACGGCCTCTACCAGCGGTTGTGGACGGGGTGTGGACGGGAATCCGGTGCCCGACCTGCGGGGCTGTGGGGCATCCGTGGGACGGCGGACCCTGGTCGGCGTCAACCGCCTTGTCAGTGGCCGGTGCGAGGCTCCGGGCGTAGCCGTGCGAGGAGATCATCATGGGTACCTGGGCTACCGGCCCTTTCGACAACGACACCGCCGCGGACTTTGCCGACGCTCTCGACGACGCCAAGCCCGAGGAACGCGAAGCCCTGATCCGCGGCGTGCTCACCCGGACCGTGGACGCCAGCGGCTACCTCACGGAAGCGGAGGAAGCCGTGGCCGCTGCGGCACTGATCGCAGCGCAGTGTCCAGGCGGTGAACCAGTCGACACGTCCTACGGCCCCGAAACACTGATGCCGGCCTTCCCCTCCGATCTCCGGCCCTTGGCGGACGAAGCCCTCGCCCGCGTCGTCGGCGACGAATCCGGATTGGCGTCCAACTGGGTCGATCCACGGGACGGGAGGCAATGGCGTGCGACGCTCAACCGCCTTCGCGCCGTACTCGCCCCGCCACCACCGACCATCCCGCTCTTTGACATCGAGCCATAGCGCAGGGCGGTGGGCCGGGCGGGCGGGGCGGAAGGCATGAACTCATCAGATAAGCTGCCGCCTCTTCCAACGGCATTCTGCTGAAGAGGTGTGAATGAAAACTGGCAGACGAATCGCCGCGGTGGCCACGCTTGTGGGGGCGCTGGGGCTCTCGGCGCTGAGCGCGCCGACGGCTCAGGCGGCGGACACCGGCATCACCGTGTCGAGCATCGTCGTCAACAACGGCAAGCCGATCGTCGTCGGCACGTCGAAGGTGGTGGAGCCGTCCATGCGGTTCAACATCGCGCTGCCTTCCGGGTACAGCACCGCCGACCCCTCCCGCTACGACACATTCCCCTTCCTCTACCGCGGCAGCATCAACACGGCGGCGGACACCGGGGAGAACTTCATCGGGCCGGGCAGCTACACCTGTTACGAGATCGACTCCAAGCACGCTCGCTGCGAGGGCAACCTCTACATCGACCCGCACCCGAGCCAGGAGCACGTCGACTCCAACAGTGACGCCACGACCTGGAAGGTCGGCGTCTCGCTGCGGCTGTGGAAGGCCAGCGGCGGCCTGAAGACCGCGGAACGCGAGACGCGCTCCACGACCGTCCAGCTCAAGCGCGCGGCCAAGGCCACCACCAACGCCTCGCCGGAGCCGGTCACCAAGGGCAAGCCGATCACTGTCACGGGCAAGCTGACCCGGGCGAACTGGAGCACGAAGAAGTACGGCGCCTACAGCGGCCGTTCGGTCAGCCTCCAGTTCCGTGCCAAGGGCGCCGACACCTTCAAGACGGTCAAGAAGGCCACCACCAGCAGCACCGGGGGCCTGAAGACCACGGTCACCGCATCGATCGACGGTTACTACCGCTGGGTGTACTACGGCAACTCCACGACCGGCGTCGCCACCAGCGCCTCCGACTACGTCGACGTGCGCTAGAACCGGGCCGGGCGGTCCACTTCACGCGGACTGTGAAGCCGACGCCAGGTGGAACTCCAGGCTCACCCATGTGAGAGTCGGGCCCGGCGCGGCGCGCCGGGCCCGTTGGCGGGACCGTGACGGTCAGCCGCCGGTCTCGACCGTGATCCGAGCGGTTCCTGAAACGTGGTCGGCGAGCGCGCAGCGTTCATGGGACCGGCCGTGCCTTCTGCCGCCGGCGGCAATGGACGGCTACCGCGGATCAGCGGGCTTGGCGGGCCTGCCCGCGGCGAACGGTGCGGCGGCGGAGCATGTAGGCGGTCTTGGCCAGGAGGGCGGCCAGTACGGCGGCCAGGGCCCAGTGCTTCCAGGGACCGGACGCCAGCAGGAGTCCGCCCAGGCCCAGGTGGGCGGCGACGACCAGGACGACGACGGCTGCGATGCCGAGCTTCGTGCGGTGGCGTGGGTGGGGCGTTACGGTCACGGCCGGCTGCCAGGTGACCGGAGGTGCGTCGGGCCCGCCGGTCTCCCGCAGGCGCTCGGTGATCAGCCGCTGGATGCGCCGGAGGCCGTTCCGGTCGGCGGCTTCGACGCGGAGCGTCAGCGCATCGGGCCCCGCCTGCAGGGTGCACCGGCCGCCTTCGAAGTCGATGGTCCCGTGCGTGTCGGACCACTCGGCGAGCCGCTCGGGCTGCGGGCGGCTGCCCGCCGTGCCCGCCCACTCGCGCAGTCGCGCCAGGTACCGGCCCGGGTGGTCGGTATGCACATGGCCTTCGGCCTGCTGCGGCTGCTCGGCGCCCATGATGAGGAACCCCACCTTCCGTGGCCGGTGTGTTTTCTCCATGAGGACAGGGCGGCCGGGTGGTATGTGACAGCGGCCACGCTCGTTCAGAGGTCAGCGCCACTGGGTTTCGTGGGTGAGGCGGTGGTGGCGCTTGTCGTACTGGTCGACGGCCGAGATGGTCTTGCCGTTGGGTATGGCGACGGCCCAGGCGCGGTAGTCGGTGCCCGGGACGGTGACCGTGTTGGCTTTGAGGTGGGTGCCGTCGGTGAGGTTGACGATGCCGTAGGCGATGTCGGCTTCGGCGTTGGAGACCATGAGGCGGGAGCCGCTGGTGCCTTTGCCGTGGAAGCCCCACAGGCCCATGCTGCCGGAGCCGGCGGGGTCGTGGCTGCCGGTGACGGGCTGGCAGTCGGACCAGGGCCCGCCCTGGTGGTCGATGCGGACGCCGCCGATGTACATCCGCTGGCACAGCAGCGCCGTGCCGGAGGCTGTGGTCCCGTCGGGCGCCGTGGGCAGTTCGTAGCCCTCCGGCAGTGACCGGTGGAACTCCAGCGTCACCGACCAGGGGGCGCCGCCCGTCGTGCCCCCGTCCACCGAGACGGTGAGGGGCCCGGGCGTCGCGGTGGCGGTCGGGCTCGCGGCGGGGGAGGAACGCTGCGCGGGACCGGCGGAAGGGTGGGGACCCTGGAGTGCGACGGCCAGGGCGGCGGCGAGGACGCAGGCGGCACCGGCCACGGCGCCGACCGCAGTGGCGGCGCGATGGCGCTTCCTGCGGGCGCGCGCGGTGGCGAGGATCCGTTCGACGGGAGCCTGCGAGGAGGGGTAGGCGTCGCGCGACCGCACGAAGGCGTCGCGCAGCCAGTCCTCTTGGGCGGTGTGTCGGTCCTGGTCGGGAGTCATCGTGCCTCTGCGGGGCGGCTGGACGGGTGAAGCCGGGCGAGGGTCCCCCGGTTGCGTAGTTTGTCCAGGGCCCGGGAGGCCTGGCTCTTCACGGTGCCGACCGAACAACCGAGGATGTCCGCCACATCCTCCGCGGACAGGTCCTCGCAGTAGCGCAGCACGACGACCGCCCGCTGCCGCTCGGGCAGTTCGGCGAGCAGGCGGGCCAAGGCGTCGTAGCCGTCCACGCCCCCGACACCCGCCACGTCCTCGGGGACGGGGCGGGTGTCGGGCAGTGACGGAAGGAGGAGGTGGGCGATCCTGCGGCGGCGGTGCCGGCTACGGTTGGTGTTGACCAGCGCGCGCCGCACGTAGTGCTCGGCGTGCTCGGGCCGTAGCCGTCCCCAGTGCGGGTACACCCTGGCCAGCGTGGACTGCACCAGGTCTTCCGCTTCGTGGAAGTCCCCGGTGAGCAGGTACGCGGTGTGGGTCAGGGCGCGCCAGCGGGCGGCGACGAACCGGGTGAACTCCGCGTCCGGTCCGCCGTCCTCGGCTCGGTGGTCACGTGGTTGCACGGCAGGAGGTGCCCGTCCTTCTTCCCGGGGTCAGCGCCAGTAGGTGTCGTGGGTGAGGCGGTGGTGGCGCTTGTCGTACTGGTCGACGGCGGAGATCGTCTTGCCGTTGGGTATGGCGACGGCCCAGGCGCGGTAGTCGGTGCCCGGGACGGTGACCGTGGCGGCCTTCAGACGGGTGCCGTCGGTGAGGTCGACGATGCCGTAGGCGATGTCGGCCTCGGGGTTGGAGACCATGAGGCGGGAGCCGCTGGTGCCCTTGTCCTGGAAGCCCCACAGGCCCATGCTGCCGCTGCCGGCGGGGTCGTGGGTGCCGGTGACGGGCTGGCAGTCGGACCAGGGGCCGCCCTGGTGGTCGATGCGGACGCCGTCGATGTACATGCGCTGGCACAGCAGTGCCGTGCCGGGGGCGGGGGTCCCGTCGGGGGACGTTGGCAGTTCGTAGCCCTCGGGCAGCGTCCGGTGGAACTCCAGCGCGACCGACCAGCGCTTGCCGTCCACGCGGCCCTTGCCGATCAGCTGCGTGACGATCTCGGGCGTCTGCTTCCGGGGCGCGGCGACCGCCTTGGCGGCCGCGGCGGCGGGTGCTGCGCCGACCTGGTGTGCGGCCGGTGCCGCCGGGCCCGCCGGCGCCGCCACCGCGGAGGCGCCGAACGACACCGCGCCGATGGCGACCGCTGCGGCGGTCGCCATGCCCGCCTTCCTGGCAAAACTGAGAGCCACGGAGCATTTCTCCTTCGAAGCCGCCGCCCGGCACTGCGCCGGGCGGTCCTTGACGGCCGGCGCGGTGGGCCCGCGCGCCGGCCTGCGGCGGCCACCGGATGTGGTGGCCGCCGCGTGGACGTCTGTTCGTAGGTACTCCCGAAAACGCGCGGGGGGTTGCACGGCCGCGCAACTTCGTTCGCCGCGAGGCTGGTTGAGGCCGCCCCGTACGCCGGCGTCCGGCAGGCCCCGCCGCGCGGGGCGGGTACGTCCCGCAGGACAACCCGCTCCTTGCGGTCCGCGTCGGCCTCGAGGCCGGCCGGCCGGCCGGGCCTGCGGCCTCGGGCTCCACGACGCCCAGCCCTTCGTGGGCGGACGCCACGACCACCACGGCGACCGGATCGCCCCCGCACCCCCGACAGCCCCCTCGACACGGAGTCCCCGCACGCCCGGGCCGCGACTGGTTCGTCGACCCGCAGGCGATCACCGCGGATCCCGCGGCCGGGCACCACCTGGCCGCGATCCACCGGGGCGGTGCGGTACCTCGGCGGAGAGTGGGACGCGAGCCGCCGCCGCCCCTCGGCGGACGCCGCAGACCGGGCCGGCCGGGCCCTGGCATCCGTCCTCTCGGTCCCCTTCCGCTTCGCCGGTCCGGACATCCCGGACGACCGGGCCCCGCGACTGCGGCTCTGAGGGGTGAGGCCACCGGTGCCATTCGGCACTTCCAGAATTTCGGGATGAGATGTACGAAAGAGGGGAAAGTGGTTGAAAGCGGCACACAGATATCGCGTGCCTTCCGAGGGAGGAGGGATGCCTGTGTGATCCGCGGTGACCGCATCAACACGCTCCGCTGCCCCCCGGGACGGCCGGCGCCGCCCGTCGGGGCTTGGAGGCAGAAGAGGGTTCCCCATGCACTACATAGCTGAGCGATTGCGCGTTCCGCCGCAGACCGAGGAGGTCCCGCCGCGGCGGCCGCGGGTGACCGCCGGTGACTGCGGCCTGCTGCTGATCAGGCTCACCTTCGGCGTCCTGATGGCGGGGCACGGGCTCCAGAAGACCCTCGGATGGTTCGGCGGCCAGGGGCTCACCACCACCGGCAAGGGCTTCGAGGAACTGGGCTACTCGCCGGGCAAGGTCTACGCCGCCATCGCCGGGGCCTCGGAGTTCCTGGGCGGCGTGGGCCTCGCGCTGGGGCTGCTCACCCCGCTCGCCTCGGCCGCGCTGATCGGCGTGATGATCAATGCGATGGCCACCGTGACCGGCGCCCGCGGGCTGTGGGACGAGCAGGGCGGCATCGAGTACAACCTGGCCATCACCGTCGTCGCCCTCGGCATCGCCGCGATCGGCCCCGGGCGGCTCGCACTGGACCGCTACTTCCGCTGGGGGAGGGGCGGCTGGGCCGATGCCGCCGTCGCCCTGGGCCTGGGTGGTGTGGGGGCCCTGGTCGTCCTGAACCTGTAGGCAGCCCCGTCGACGGCACGTCTTCCCACGGCCCCGGGGTGCGGGGGAGCCCCGGGGCCGTAGGACGTCCGACGGCGGGCTCCGTCACAAGCTCACCCCTACGAGTGACGCGTGAGACGTGCCGAGAAAATCGAACACGTGATTGAATATCGTGCATGGCCAACACCGTGTTCCCGCCCGATCTGGTGCAGGCGCAGCGCGAATGGCACCGCACCTACGCGCGACTCGCAGCGGAGCCGGCGCATGCGGCGCTGCTGCGGCGACGTCTGCTGTGGCTCTCCTGCCGTCTGTTCTGGCACCCCTACTGGCGTACCGGCCCGGGCCGCTCGCCCGCGGCCCGGGTGGAGTTGCGGCAGCAGGCGCTGGCCGCTCAGAACCCGAGGTCGGAAAGACCCGGGTGATCGTCGGGCCGCCGTCCCAGCGGCCAGTGGTACTTGCGCTCCGACTCGGCGATGGGGGTGTCGTTGATGCTGGCCAGGCGTACGCGCATCAGGCCCTCGTCGTCGAACTCCCAGTTCTCGTTGCCGTAGGAGCGGTACCAGTTGCCGGAGTCGTCGCGGCACTCGTAGGCGAAGCGGACCGCGATGCGGTTGCCGTCGAAGGCCCAGAGCTCCTTGATGAGCCGGTACTCCTGCTCCCTCGTCCACTTCCGGGTGAGGAACGCGACGATCTCCTCCCGTCCGTGGACGAACTCGCCGCGGTTCCGCCACCGGCTGTCCGGCGTGTAGGCGAGGGACACCTTCTCGGGGTCGCGGCTGTTCCAGGCGTCCTCCGCGATGCGGACCTTCTCGATCGCGGTCTCGCGGGTGAACGGGGGTGCCGGGGGCTTTATCGGCATGCTCTCTCCGTGACGTCAGGGGGATGGTGCTGGGCGTCCCGATACGATCAAGTGCAGCCCAGAGCCGCGCTGATCGCATCTCGGCCGTTCCCCCTCTACCCGCCCGCCCCAGCCAACATCCGCGCCTCGCGGAAACGGGGTCCGGGGGCCAAGGCATCCGTTCCGGGGTGCGGTTCAGTTGCCGGCGACGTCCTTCACCGCGACCGACACCGGTGTGTGACCCTCGATCAGCTCCAGGGTGAGCCCCGCCGTCGAGGGCGTGTCGAGCAGCTCCGCGAGGACCGCCGCGACGTCGTCACGCGTCACCGAACCGCGCCCGGTGTCGGCGGCGAGCCGGACCCGCCCCGTGCCGGGGTCGTCGGTCAGACGGCCGGGGCGGACGATTGTCCACTCCAGGGCGGCACGACGGCGCACCTCGGCGTCGGCGGCTCCCTTGGCGCGCAGATAGGCGGCGAAGACCTCGTCGGTACCGGGGCGGGGATCGGCCTCCGCCCCCATCGCGGAGACCATCAGGTAACGGCGCACGCCCGCGCGTTCGGCGGCGTCGGCCAGCAGCACGGCGGCGTCCCGGTCCACGGTCTCCTTGCGGGCGGCGCCGCTGCCCGGCCCCGCGCCCGCCGCGAAGACGACCGCGCCCGCGCCGGCCAGCGCCCGGGCCACCTCGTCCACCGACGCCGACTCCAGGTCGAGCACGATCGGCTCGGCGCCGGCCTCGCGCAGGTCATCGGCCTGTTCCGGCCTGCGGATGATGCCCGCCACCTCGTCCTCGCGCGCGGCGAGCAGCCGTTCCAGCCGCAGCGCGATCTGTCCATGTCCACCAGCGATCACAGTGCGCATGCCACCGACGCTACGCCCGGCGTGCCGTTCATGCCGGGTCACGGCGGCTCCTCGATTGACGCGGCAGGTCGAGCGCCAGGGTGTCGGTGTACTCGCGCACCGCGCTCGTCCGCGAGACGACCCGCCCCCGGTGGATGACGATCCGGCTGTACGCCAGCGACAGCGCGCTCTCCAGCCGGTCGGCCCGCACCGCGAGCAGCTCGGCGGGGAAGCCCGCCTCCACCCGCACCTCGGGCAGCCCCATGACGGCGCGGGCGTCCCGGCTCACCGCCTCGTAGGCCTCCCCGGGGGCGCACTCGCCGTGTGTGGCGAGCAGGAAGGCGGCCTCCAGGGGGTCGCCGCGGCCGACGGGGTTGGCCAGATCGCGCAGTGCGCCGCTGCCCGCGGCGATCCGGACGCCTGCCGCCCGCAGCGTCCGCACCGGCGCGGTGCCGCCCCGGCGCACCGACTCCAGTGCGCCGCAGCCGCCCTGCGGGAGGGCGGTCAGCGAGACCCCGGCGGCGGCGAGCTGCCCGGCGAGACGGACGGTGGTGTCGTACGGGAGCCGGGTCAGACCGCCGCAGGGGCCGAGGGCGACGCCCGGGCGCAGCCCGCCCGCCATCGCGGCGAGCCGGGAGAGCCGGGCCGGGTCGGCGGCGTCGGTGTGCAGGTCGACGGGGAGGCCGAACTCGGCGGCGACGGTGAGCACGGTCTCCGCGTAGCCGGCCGGGTCGGGGTCGAGGTCGGGGCAGCCGCCCACCACGTCGGCCCCCATCTTGAGGGCGTCGCGGAGTACGGCGAGGCCGTCCGCGCCCGCGGGCCCGGTGAGCACCCGGGGCACGGCGACGGTCTGCACGTCGACCAGGCCGCGCAGCGCGCGCCGGGCCTGCAGCGCCGCCTCCAGGGCGCGCAGCCCCTGCACGTCGCCGATGCGGATGTGGGTGCGGACCGCGGTGGCGCCGTGGCCGAGCTGGTGGAGGGCGCCCTCGGTGACCCGGCGCTGCACGTCCTCGGCGTCGTACGAGGGCGGGCCGGCGGAGCCGGCGGTCAGGGCTGTGTCGAGGTGGGCATGGGGTTCGGCGGGGGCGGGCAGCAGGAGGTAGCCGCCGAGGTCGACCCGGGTGCCCTCGTGGAGGCTGCCGGCGGTGCCGACGGCCTCGATGCGCGCTCCGGCCAGACGCACGTCGACGGTGCGGCCGTCGGCGAGGCGGGCACCGCAGAGCAGGAGGGCGGGGGCTGGGGCGGCTTCGCCGAGCGGGGGGTCGGTGGGCTGCTGCGGCTGGCTGTCGGTCATCGCGCTCCTCGGGGCCGGAGGCAAGATCACGCGGTTCCGAGCCTAGGGGGCCGTGCCCGGTCCGTCCGGGAAGAGCGAATAGTCGTACTGGTGACGTCAAGTGACGTATGGGGCCGAGCGGCTGGGGCGGCGGAGGCGGGAGGTGGTCCGGCGACTGCCCGCAAGATACGGATTTCACCTTCGGCTGCGGACCGTGTAATGTCTTCCTCGCTCGCCCCAATAGCTCAGTCGGCAGAGCGTCTCCATGGTAAGGAGAAGGTCTACGGTTCGATTCCGTATTGGGGCTCTGGTGATCGGATGACCCGCCACCCGGCGGGTGATCTTTTCATCGAAGCGGCGTAGCTCAGTCGGTAGAGCAAGCGGCTCATAATCGCTGTGTCACCGGTTCAAGTCCGGTCGCCGCTACCCGCGTAGCCGATTGTGGGATCGGTCCCTCAATCGGCTACTCTTTCCGTGTTCAAACCTTATTGCCGTTCGTCAAGGAGCACTCACGTGGCCGCCACCGACGTCCGCCCGAAGATCACGCTGGCCTGCGTGGAGTGCAAGGAGCGGAACTACATCACCAAGAAGAACCGGCGCAACGACCCGGACCGTCTTGAGATGAAGAAGCACTGCCCGCGCTGCAACGCGCACACCGCGCACCGCGAGACGCGCTGATCCAGGCCGTAAGACCAACGAGGCCGCCCCTGCCAACGGGGGCGGCCTCTTGGCGTTGGCGGACCCGCCGACGTGTACATCACAGCTCCAGGAGGTGCCGATGGCGCTGGACCAGTCCTTCGTGGGGCGGACGTATCCGCCCACCGCTCCGTACGAGGTGGGCCGGGAGAAGATCCGCGAGTTCGCCGAGGCCGTCGGTGACCCGAACCCGGTCTACACCGACCCCGACGCGGCCAAGGCCCTGGGCCACCAGGACGTGATCGCGCCGCCGACCTTCCCGTTCGTGATCACGTTCAAGGCCTCGGGGCAGGTCGTCCTCGACCCGGAGCTGGGACTGGACTACGGCCGGGTGGTGCACGGCGACCAGAAGTTCAGCTACACCCGCCCCGTGCGGGCCGGTGACCGCCTGTCGGTGACGGTCACCATCGAGGCCATCAAGTCGCTCGCGGGCAACGACGTCATCGACGTCCGCGGCGAGGTCCACGACGAGAGCGGCGAGCACGTGGTGACGGCGCTGATGAAACTGGTGGCGCGCGCGCCGGAGGGTGAGTGACCGATGACGGCGAAGATCTCCTACGACGAGGTCGAGGTCGGCACCGAGCTGCCGGCGCGGTCCTTCCCCGTGAACCGCGCCACACTCGTGCAGTACGCCGGCGCCTCCGGTGACTTCAACCCGATCCACTGGAACGAGAAGTTCGCCAGGGAGGTCGGCCTGCCGGACGTCATCGCGCACGGCATGTTCACCATGGCCTCGGCGGTCCGCGTGGTGACGGACTGGGCCGGCGACCCGGGTGCGGTCGTGGAGTACGGCGTCCGCTTCACCAAGCCGGTCGTGGTGCCGAACGACGGCACGGGTGCGCTGATCGAGGTCAGCGCCAAGGTCGCGGCCAAGCTGGACGACGACGAGCGCACGGTCCGGGTGGACGTGACGGCCGTCAGCGCCGGGCAGAAGGTGCTGGGCATGTCCCGCGCGGTGGTCCGGCTCGCGTAGCCGTGAGGAGAGGGCGGCGGGCGTGCCCGCCGTCTTCCTCTTGCCCAGGCTTGTTATTGACTGATAACTTACTTCACATGGCAGGCGACGGGATGCGGATGAGCGCGGACGAGCGCCGCGAGGCGGCGGTCCGCGCGGCGATGGCGGAGTTCGGCACGGGTGGCTACAACGGCACCTCGACCGGCGTCATCGCCAAGCGCATGGGTGTGTCGCAGCCGTACCTCTTCAGGCTCTTCCCGAACAAGAAGGCGCTGTTCCTGGCCGCCGCGGCGCGGTGCGTCGAGACGATCGAGGCGCACTTCGAGAAGGCGGCCGAGGGGCTGGAGGGGGAAGACGCCTTCGAGGCGATGTGCGGTTCGTACCAGGAGCTCGTCGGGGGCGGCGACGTCCTGCGGATGCAACTCCAGATGTACGTGGCCGCCGTCGACGACGAGGAGATCCGCGAGGCCTGCCGGCGCGGCTGGCTGGGTCTGTGGGACTACGTCAGGGTGCGCACAGGGGCGAGCGACGGCGACATGGCGCAGTTCTTCGGCACGGGGATGCTCGTGAACGTGCTGGTGGCGCTCGGTGTCCCGCAGGACGAGCGCGGCTGGGCGGGGATCGTGGACCTCTATGGCGACCGCTTCCCGGAGAAGGGCTGACGGGTGGCGCCGGCGCATCCCGGGCCGACCCATGGCCATGAAAGTTATTGATCAATTACTAATCGGCTGGGGGAGTTCATGGCACAGCAACCGACGGACGCCAGGCGCGGCAGCGTCGCCTGGGCACTCGTCATCACCAGCGTCGCCGGGTTCATGGCGGCGCTCGACAATCTCGTCGTCACCACCGCGCTGCCCTCCATCCGCGCGGACCTCGGCGGGGCCCTGGAGGACCTGGAGTGGACGGTGAGCGCCTACACGCTCACCTTCGCCGTCCTCCTGATGTTCGGCGCAGCCCTGGGCGACCGCTTCGGCCGCCGGCGCATGTTCCTCGTGGGGCTCGGCGTCTTCTCCGCGGCCTCCGCCGCCGCCGCGCTCGCCCCCGGCATGGGCGAACTCATCGCCGCCCGCGCCGTCCAGGGTGTCGGCGCCGCGATCCTCATGCCGCTCACCCTCACCCTGCTCTCGGCCACCGTCCCGCCCGAGCGGCGCGGCATGGTGTTCGGCATCTGGGGCGCCGTCAACGGCCTCGCGGTCGCCGCCGGACCGCTCATCGGCGGCTCGCTGACCGAGCACATCTCCTGGCAGTGGATCTTCTGGCTGAACGTCCCGATCGGCCTGCTCCTCCTGCCCCTCGCCCGGCTGCGGCTCACCGAGAGCCACGGCCCCGACCCCCGGCTCGACCTGACCGGCACGGTGCTCGCCAGCGCGGGTCTGTTCGGCATCGTCTACGCCCTCGTCCGCGGCAACGCGGACGGCTGGGCCAGCGGCCCGGTCCTGGGCGGCCTCATCGGCGGCGGCGTGCTGCTGGCCGCCTTCGTCCGGCACGGCATCCGCGCCCGCAACCCGATCCTGCCGATGCGGCTCTTCCGCAGCCGCGCCTTCGCCGCCGTCAACGCGGCCAGCCTGCTGATGTTCCTCGGCATGTTCGGCTCGATCTTCCTGCTCAGCCAGTTCCTCCAGGGCGTCGCGGGCTACTCCCCGACGGAGGCGGGGCTGCGGATGCTGCCCTGGACCGGCATGCCGATGCTCGTCGCTCCCATCGCCGGCTTCCTCTCCGACCGCATCGGCGGCCGGCCGGTCGTCGCCGCCGGGCTCGCCCTGCAGGCGGTGGGGCTCGGCTGGTTCGCCCTGATCGTGGAGCCGGGCATGTCGTACGCGTCGCAGGTGCCGGCGCTGATCGTGAGCGGCATCGGGATGGCGATGTACTTCGCGCCCAGCGCCAACATCGTCATGGGCAGCGTCCGGCCGGAGGAGCAGGGCATCGCCTCGGGCGCCAACAACGCCCTCCGCGAGGTCGGCGGGGCCCTCGGCGTCGCCACCCTGGCGGCGGTCTTCTCCGCCCAGGGCGGCTACGAGTCCGCGACGCGGTTCGTCGACGGCCTCACCCCCGCGCTCTGGGTGGGCGCGGCCGCCGTCGCGGTCGGCGCGCTCGCGGCGCTCCTCGTCCCGGGACGCCGCGCCGCGAAGGTTCCCGGAGCGACCCCGGTCCCGGCCAAGCCCCTGGTCGACGCGGCGCCCTGACGGTGCCTCGCGCGAGGCGGGTGTGCCGACGCGGCGCACCCGCCTCGCGGCATGATCCGTCCGCTCCGCCCGCTCCGCCCGCTCCGCCCGCCTGCCGTTCAGCCGGGTGGCGTGGCCCCCGTCCGCCCCGCGGGCGTCCACCCCTCGCTCCGGATGTCGAGCGCGAGGTCGCGGTCGTGGACCTCGTCCCCGCACGTGCGGCAGTACTCGACGGCGTCCACCGGATGGTCCCCCCGGTGCCGCAGTACCACCGGCGGCTCCTCCACCGCCCACTTGTCGCCCCACGCCACCAGCGCCCGGATGACCGGCGCGAGATCGCGTCCCGCCTCCGTCAGGTGGTACTCGTACCGCGGCGGCCGCTCGCTGTAGGCGCGCCGTTCGACGATGCCGGCCTCCTCCAGAGCGCGCAGCCGCGCGGTGAGGCGGTCGCGGGGGGCGCCGGTGTTGCGGGCGAGGGCGTCGAAACGCCGGTTGCCGTAGAGGATCTCGCGGACCGCGAGCAGCGCCCACTTCTCGCCGACGACGTGCAGGGCCGCGGCGGCGGAGCAGGGACGCCCCGGCAGCGGCGGCACAGGTGTGGTGGGGCTCACCGGCCCAGTCTCACACAGCGGGTTGTGATTCCAAACCCACTCGCCCTACCCTCGTCTCCGCGTCATGGTTTGAAAGTCAAACTAACCACTCGTCCCGCCCCACACCCCGCAGAAGGCGAGAACGTCATGCGCGACGCGGTCATCGTCGAAGCCGTCCGCACCCCCATCGGCAAGGGCAAGCCGGGAGGTGCCCTCGCCGGGACGCACCCGGTGGAGCTGCTCGCCCACACCCTCAAGGAGCTCGTCGGCCGCAGCGGGATCGACCCGGCGCTCGTCGACGACGTCATCGGCGGCACCGTCGACCAGGTCGGCGAGCAGGCCATGAACACCACCCGCTGGGCCTGGCTGTCGGCGGGCTTCCCGGACTCCGTCCCGGCCACCACGGTCGACCGGCAGTGCGGCTCCTCGCAGCAGGCCGTGCACTTCGCCGCGCAGGGGGTCCTCGCCGGCGCGTACGACGTCGTCGTGGCCTGCGGTGTGGAGTCGATGAGCCGGGTCCCCATGTGGTCCAACGTGCCGCCCGGCGCGGACCCGTTCGGCCCGGGCGTCGCCGCGCGCTTCCCCGGCGGACTCGTGCCGCAGGGCATCAGCGCGGAGCTGATCGCCGCCAAGTGGTCGCTGAGCCGTGAGGCGATGGACGCCTTCGCCGCAGAGTCGCACGGCAGGGCCGCCGCCGCGTGGTCGGCCGGCGCCTTCGACGCCGAGGTCGCGCCGCTCGCCGGGCTCGCCACGGACGAGTCCGTCCGTCCCGCGACCACGCCCGAGATCCTCGCCGGGCTGCGCCCCGCCTTCGCCGACCCCGGCTACGCCGAGCGCTTCCCGCAGATCGAGTGGTCGGTCACGGCGGGCAACAGCAGCCCGGTCAACGACGGGGCCTCCGCCGTGCTGATCACCAGTGGCGAGACGGCCGAGCGCCTGGGCCTGCGCCCGCTCGCCCGGCTGCACAGCTTCGCCGTCACCGGCTCCGACCCCCTGCTGATGCTGACCGGCGTCATCCCGGCCACCGAACGCGTACTGCGCCGAGCCGGGCTGGACCTGGCGGACATCGACCTCTTCGAGGTCAACGAGGCCTTCGCGAGCGTCGTCCTCGCCTGGCTCCAGGAGACCGGCGCCGATCCCGCCAAGGTCAACGTCAACGGCGGCGCCATCGCGCTGGGCCACCCGCTCGGCGCCAGCGGCACCCGGCTGATGACCACCCTCGTCCACGCCATGCGGGCCAGGGGCGCGCGCTACGCGCTGCAGACCATGTGCGAGGCGGGCGGACTGGCCAACGCGACGCTCCTGGAGGCGCTCTGATCCCGTACGGGACGGGCGGCATCCGTGGTCCGGCCGCCCGCCCCGTACCCTGAATGCCGTGCACGTACTCAACGACGCCCCGCTCGCGCCCCTGACCACCTTCCGCCTCGGCGGTCCCGCCACCCGCCTGGTGACGGCGACCACGGACGCCGAGGTCGTCGAGGCCGTCCGGGAGGCCGACGCCGCCGGGACGCCTCTGCTGGTCATCGGCGGCGGCAGCAACCTGGTGATCGGCGACGAGGGCTTCGCCGGCACCGCGCTGCGCATCGCCACCGGCGGCTTCGAGCTGAACGGCACCGAGCTGGAGCTCGCGGCGGGCGAGGTGTGGACGGACGCCGTCGCCCGCACGGTGGAGGCGGGCCTGGCGGGCGTCGAGTGCCTGGCCGGCATCCCGGGCTCCGCCGGGGCCACGCCCATCCAGAACGTGGGCGCGTACGGCCAGGAGGTCGCCAGCACGATCACCGAGGTGATCGCGTACGACCGGACCACCGGCGAGACGGTCGTCCTGGACAACGCCGCGTGCGCCTTCTCCTACCGGCACAGCCGCTTCAAGGCGGACCCCGCGCGCTACGTCGTGCTGCGGGTGCGCTTCGCCCTGGAGGACGCCGACGGCATGTCCGGCCCCCTGAAGTACGCCGAGGTGGCCCGCGCCCTCGGCGTCGGTACGGGCGACCGGGTGCCCCTGGCCACCGCCCGCGAGACGGTGCTGAAGCTGCGCTCGGGCAAGGGCATGGTGTCGGACCCGGAGGACCACGACACCTGGTCGGCGGGCTCCTTCTTCACCAACCCGATCCTCACCGAGGCCGGATACGCGGACTTCCTGACCCGCGTCCACGACCGGCTCGGCCCGGACACCGCGCCCCCCGCCTACCCCGCGGGCGACGGCCACATCAAGACCTCCGCCGCCTGGCTGATCGACAAGGCGGGCTTCACCAAGGGCTACGGCACCGGCCCCGCCCGGATCTCCACCAAGCACACCCTGGCCCTGACCAACCGGGGCGGGGCGACGACCGCCGATCTGCTCGCGCTGGCCCGCGAGGTCGTCGACGGCGTCCACGCGGCCTTCGGGATCACCCTGGTCAACGAGCCGGTGACGGTCGGCGTCAGCCTCTGAGCCGCCGGCAGCCTCTGAGCCGCCGGCAGCCTCTGAGCCGCCGGCGGCCGCCCAGGCCCGTCCCGGCCGGGATCAGTCGCCGAGCCAGTCGTCGATGCCCGCCAGGAGCTTGTTCCGCACGCCCTCCGGCGCCGCGGAACCGCGCACCGACTGGCGGGCCAGTTCGGCCAGCTCCTCGTCGGTGAAGCCGTGCGCCCGCCGGGCCAGCTCGTACTGCGCGGCGAGCCGCGAGCCGAACAGCAGCGGGTCGTCGGCGCCCAGCGCCATCGGCACGCCGGCGTCGAAGAGGGTGCGCAGCGGAACCTGCTCGGGACGGTCGTAGACGCCGAGGGCGACATTGGACGACGGGCACACCTCGCAGGTGACGCCGCGCTCCGCGAGCCGGGCCATCAGCCGCGGGTCCTCGGCCGCCCGCACGCCGTGCCCGACCCGGCTCGCGTGGAGGTCGTCCAGGCAGTCCCGGACGCTGCCCGCGCCCGCCAGCTCGCCGCCGTGCGGCGCCGCCAGCAGCCCGCCCTCCCGGGCGATGGCGAAGGCGCGGTCGAAGTCCCGGGCCAGCCCCCGGCGCTCGTCGTTGGAGAGCCCGAAGCCGACCACCCCCTGGTCGGTGTAGCGCACCGCGAGGCGGGCCAGCGTACGGGCGTCCAGCGGGTGCTTGGTGCGGTTGGCGGCGACCAGGACGGCCATGCCCACGCCCGTGTCCCGGGAGGCGGTCTCCACCGCGTCCAGGATGATCTCCATCGCAGGGATCAGCCCGCCCAGGCGCGGCGCGTACGAGGTGGGGTCGACCTGTATCTCCAGCCACCCCGAGCCGTCGCGGGCGTCCTCCTCGGCGGCCTCGCGCACCAGACGCCGGATGTCGTCGGGGGAGCGGAGCACGGAACGCGCGATGTCGTACAGGCGCTGGAAGCGGAACCAGCCGCGCTCGTCGGTCGCCCGCAGACTGGGCGGCTCGCCCGAGGTCAGTGCCTCGGGGAGGTGCACCCCGTACTTGTCGGCGAGCTCCAGCAGGGTCGCGGGCCGCATCGAGCCGGTGAAGTGCAGGTGGAGGTGCGCCTTGGGGAGGAGGGATACATCGCGTGCCATCCACAGATCCTGCCGCACCGGTGGGGGGTGCCGGTACCGCTTTCGGTCGCTTTCCCCGAACGAGGGCTTGCCCGCACACACACGCGGGCCCCCTGACCGGCCGGTCAGGGGGCCCGCGGGGCGGTCGGAACAGGCGCTCAGGCCTTGGCCTCGCCCAGCAGCTTCTGGAGCCGGGAGACGCCCTCGACGAGGTCCTCGTCACCGAGCGCGTACGACAGACGCAGGTAGCCGGGGGTGCCGAAGGCCTCGCCCGGGACCACGGCGACCTCGGCCTCCTCCAGGATCAGCTCGGCCAGCTCCACGGAGCTCTGCGGCCGCTTGCCGCGGATCTCCTTGCCGAGCAGCGCCTTGACCGACGGGTACGCGTAGAACGCGCCCTCGGGCTCGGGGCAGACGACACCGGGGATCTCGTTGAGCATCCGCACGATGGTCTGGCGGCGGCGGTCGAAGGCCTTGCGCATCTCGGCCACGGCCACCAGATCGCCGGAGACGGCAGCCAGGGCGGCGACCTGCGCGACGTTGCTCACGTTCGAGGTGGCGTGCGACTGCAGGTTGGTGGCGGCCTTCACGACGTCCTTGGGGCCGATGATCCACCCCACGCGCCAGCCGGTCATGGCGTAGGTCTTGGCGACGCCGTTGACGACGACGCACTTGTCGCGCAGCTCGGGGAAGAGCGCCGGCAGCGAGACCGCGGCGGCGTCGCCGTAGACCAGGTGCTCGTAGATCTCGTCGGTCAGCACCCACAGGCCGTGCTCGACGGCCCAGCGGCCGATCGCCTCGGTCTCGGCCTCGGTGTAGACGGCGCCGGTGGGGTTGGACGGCGACACGAAGAGCACGACCTTGGTCTTCTCCGTGCGGGCGGCCTCCAGCTGCTCGACGGAGACCCGGTAGCCGGTGGTCTCGTCGGCCACCACGTCCACCGGGACACCGCCGGCCAGCCGGATCGACTCGGGGTAGGTCGTCCAGTACGGCGCCGGGACGATGACCTCGTCACCCGGGTCGAGGATCGCGGCGAAGGCCTCGTAGATGGCCTGCTTGCCACCGTTGGTGACCAGGATCTGGGAGGCGTCGACCTCGTAGCCGGAGTCGCGCAGCGTCTTGGCGGCGATCGCGGCCTTCAGCTCCGGCAGACCGCCGGCCGGCGTGTAGCGGTGGAACTTCGGATTGCGGCACGCCTCCACGGCCGCCTCGACGATGTAGTCGGGGGTCGGGAAGTCGGGCTCGCCGGCTCCGAAGCCGATGACCGGTCGCCCGGCGGCCTTGAGGGCCTTGGCCTTCGCGTCCACGGCGAGCGTCGCGGACTCGGAGATCGACCCGATGCGGGCCGACACGCGTCGTTCAGTTGCAGCGGTCATGTCTGCATCGTCGCAGACCCGGCGGCACCGGAGCACACGAGTTCACGTTCCGGGCAGAACCGAGCGGAACCTCGCCGAACCGCGCCCGGACACGCTTCGCATTCGACGCCCGGCCCGCGAACACGTACACTCATCCGTCGATGGCCCCCGCGAGCTGATCTTGGCTGCGCACATCGTGCAGCCGCTCGGATGCGGTACGTTGGGGGGCACTCAAAGGGTCGTAGCTCAATTGGTAGAGCACTGGTCTCCAAAACCAGCGGTTGGGGGTTCGAGTCCCTCCGGCCCTGCTACAAGCAGGCAGACGCTTTGAGGATTGTTTCGGCAAACGAACCGGATTCAGGTGAGGACGAGTGACGGAAGCCCTGGGCTCCACCGCGACGCCTGAAAGTGGTCGTCCCGACAGTGAATCCGACGACGCCGGCTCGAAGAAGCCCCGCCGCGGTGGCAAGCGCGGCAAGAAGGGCCCTCTCGCCCGCCTCGCGCTCTTCTACCGCCAGATCGTCGCGGAGCTCCGCAAGGTCGTCTGGCCCACGCGCAACGATCTGGTCACCTACACCAGCGTGGTGATTGTCTTCGTTGTGGTCATCATCGCGCTCGTTACCGTGATTGACTGGGGATTCAACAAGGGCGTCTCGTACGTCTTCGGGTGATTCCTCCCGCGGAGGGCGCCCGCGGCGCCCGACCGCCTGTTCCACATCGTGAAGGAAGAAGCAGCGACCGTGTCTGACCCGAACCTGTACGACGCCGACGAGACCGTCGAGGGCGACGACACCGCGCTCGACATCGTCGAGGCAGCCGACGGCGACATCGACCAGGCGGAGGCTGCAGACGAGGCCGCCGGCGAGCCCGCCGAGCAGGCTGCCGTCCAGGTCGTCGACGAGGACGAGGCGGACGGGGCGGACGAGGCCACGAGTGAGGAAGCCGCGGAGGAGCAGGCCCCGGTGGACCCGGTCGCCGCGTTCCGCGAGGAGCTGCGCGTGCTCCCCGGCGAGTGGTACGTCATCCACACCTACGCCGGCTACGAGAACCGCGTGAAGTCCAACCTGGAGCAGCGCGCCGTCTCGCTGAACGTCGAGGACTACATCTACCAGGCCGAAGTGCCCCAGGAAGAGGTCGTCCAGATCAAGAACGGCGACCGCCGCACCGTCCGCCAGAACAAGCTGCCCGGCTACGTGCTGGTGCGCATGGACCTGACGAACGAGTCCTGGGGCGTCGTCCGCAACACCCCCGGCGTCACCGGCTTCGTCGGCAACGCCTACGACCCGTACCCGCTGACGCTGGACGAGGTCACCAAGATGCTGGCCCCGGAGGTCGAGGAGCTGGCAGCAGCCACCGCCGAGGGCGGCGAGGGCGGCGCCGTGCCGAAGCGCAAGGTCGAGGTCCAGGTGCTGGACTTCGAGGTGGGCGACTCGGTCACGGTCACCGACGGCCCGTTCGCGACGCTGCAGGCCACGATCAACGAGATCAACCCGGACTCGAAGAAGGTCAAGGGCCTCGTGGAGATCTTCGGCCGCGAGACGCCGGTCGAGCTCAGCTTCGACCAGATCCAGAAGAACTAGCGCACCCCGAACACCGGAAGAGCCCCCGCCCGCGGTTTCCCGCCGGGCGGGGGCTCTTCCGCGTGCGGCGACGGTCGGCGGTGCCTCCGGCCCCGTGCCGGGTGGGCGCCCATGACGCGGTCCTCGCCGGGCACGGCGGGCCGCTGCGGCACCCCTTCGGGTGTCCGGGCGTCCGCCCCGGGCAGGCCCGCCAGCGCGTCCGGGGAGCGTGTGCGCGGGGCCGTGGCCGGCCGCGGAAGCGCGGATCGGCGGGGGCGGCCGAGGGCGGGCGGCGCCGACCGAGAGCTTCTCTGACCTGCCCGGTTTCAGAGCTCGGCACGATACCCGCTATCGTGGTGCGGTATGCCTGCTCGCAGGCAGGAAAACTCTCACTAGGACCCGGAGAGAGCACATGCCTCCCAAGAAGAAGAAGGTCACGGGGCTTATCAAGCTCCAGATCAACGCCGGCGCGGCCAACCCGGCCCCGCCGGTGGGCCCGGCGCTGGGTCAGCACGGCGTCAACATCATGGAGTTCTGCAAGGCCTACAACGCGGCCACCGAGTCGCAGCGTGGCTGGGTGATCCCGGTGGAGATCACGGTCTACGAGGACCGTTCCTTCACCTTCATCACCAAGACCCCGCCGGCCTCCCGCATGATCCTCAAGGCTGCGGGCGTGGAGAAGGGCTCCGGCGAGCCGCACAAGACCAAGGTCGCGAAGCTTACGCGCAACCAGGTCCGCGAGATCGCCACGACCAAGCTGCCCGACCTCAACGCGAACGACCTGGACGCCGCGGAGAAGATCATCGCCGGCACCGCTCGTTCCATGGGCATCACGGTCGAGGGCTGACCCACACCACCGGCAGTTCCGTGGTAGGGCCTGCTCGGCCCGCACCACGACTCCTCACGACACACAGGAGCAGTAGTGAGCAAGCGCAGCAAGTCTCTCCGCGCTGCGGACGCCAAGATCGACCGGGAGCGTCTGTACGCGCCGCTCGAGGCCGTCCGTCTCGCCAAGGACACCTCCACCAGCAAGTTCGACGGCACCGTCGAGGTGGCCTTCCGTCTGGGCGTCGACCCGCGCAAGGCCGACCAGATGGTCCGTGGCACCGTGAACCTTCCGCACGGCACCGGTAAGACCGCCCGGGTCCTGGTCTTCGCGACCGGTGACCGTGCCGAGGCCGCGCGTGCCGCGGGCGCCGACATCGTCGGTGCCGACGAGCTGATCGACGAGGTCGCGAAGGGCCGTCTGGACTTCGACGCCGTCGTCGCCACCCCGGACCTCATGGGCAAGGTCGGCCGCCTCGGCCGCGTCCTCGGCCCCCGTGGTCTGATGCCGAACCCGAAGACCGGCACCGTCACCCCCGACGTGGCCAAGGCCGTCACGGAGATCAAGGGCGGCAAGATCGAGTTCCGCGTCGACAAGCACTCGAACCTGCACTTCATCATCGGCAAGACCTCGTTCGGTGAGCAGCAGCTGGTCGAGAACTACGGCGCCGCCCTGGACGAGATCCTTCGTCTGAAGCCGTCCGCCGCCAAGGGCCGCTACATCAAGAAGGCCGCCATCAGCACCACGATCGGCCCCGGCATCCCGGTGGACCCGAACCGCACCCGCAACCTCCTCGTCGAGGAGGACCCGGCCGCCGTCTGACCGGGTCGGGCCCCTGCGGCTCGTGTGATGTGAACCGGCCCCGCACCTCCTCCCGGAGGTGCGGGGCCGGTTTTATCGCGTACGGCGCTGTCGGTGGCTTGGGTTACGGTGTCTCAGGTTTCACGGGGGACTCACAGCACACCAACAGCATGGGGTGGGAAAGCATGAGCATGTCCGGATGGAAGCGTGCGGGCGTCTGTCTGGCGGCGGTGGCCGTCGTCGCCGGTGCCGCGGGCTGCGACGACGGTGACGGGGGCGGGAAGAAGCGGAAGAAGGCCGACGGCTCGCCGGTCTCCCGGGTGCTGTCGCAGAGCGAGATCGCCAAGGCCGTCAAGGCCGCCTTCACGACGACCTCCGAGGCGAAGTCCGCCAAGGTCCGCATGACCATCACCGCGCCCGCCGGGACGCAGGGCGGCGGCACCACGCAGATCTCCGGTGTGCAGGGCTGGGACCCCGCGGTCATGGACGTCACCGTCACGGGCTCCGCGCTCACCGAGGGCGACCCGGGCGGTCCCTCCCAGGTGCGCATGAAGATGCTGGACAACGCCATGTACATGGACATGGGCGCGAGCATGGCCGCCGAGACGGGCGGCAAGCGCTGGATGAAGATGGACTTCGAGGCGGCGGCCGAGGCGAGCGGCGACGCGGAGATGCAGAAGCGGATGACCGCCGGCCTGGAGAACATGAACCAGGACCCGGCCGAGCAGCTCGCCCTGCTGCTCCAGTCGCCGAACCTCAAGCACGTCGGCGCGGAGAAGGTCGGCGGCGCGCAGACCGAGCACTACAAGGGCACGCTCACCTTCGCGGAGATGATCGCCGCCAACAAGGCCGCCGACCTGGTCCCCGAGAAGGACCGCAAGGCCGCGATCGCCGGCGCCGAGAAGGCGGGCATCAAGGGGTACGACACCGAGATCTGGGTCAACGAGGACCACTTCCCGGTCCGGATGGCCATCGGAATGAAGATGACCGAGGGCACGGTCCGCATCGCCGCGACCTACTCCGACTTCGGGACCGCCGCCACAGTCGAGGCACCGCCGGCGAAGGACACCTTCGACCTCTTCGAGATGATCAAGAACATGAAGCCGTCCGATCTGTCCGGGGGCACCGGTTCCACGGGCTGACCTGCCCCGATAGCGGATTTGCCTGGCAAGGACCCGTTCACGTATTCTTTCGGGGAAGCCAAAGACCGCTGGTTGTTGGCGCGCCCGTGAGGGCGCGGCAGCCGAAGGATCCGCTGATGCGGACGGCCCGCGCAGGTGACAGTGGATGTACTCCCGGAATCGCTCTCGCGGTCCCGGTCGAGTCACGCCCCGTGCGCCTGCGCCGGGGCGTTTGTTTTTGCCCGGCCCCTTCCCGCGCGGTCCGAATCACCCGGAAGGAGGCCGAGGCTCTATGGCGAGGCCCGACAAGGCCGGTTCGGTCGCGGAGCTGACGGACAAGTTCCGCAGCTCCAACGCCGCCGTGCTGACCGAGTACCGCGGTCTCACCGTGGCGCAGCTCAAGACGCTGCGCCGTTCGCTCGGTGAGAACGCCCAGTACGCCGTGGTGAAGAACACGCTGACCAAGATCGCGGCCAACGAGGCCGGGATCACCGCTCTGGACGACCTGTTCGCGGGTCCGACGGCGGTCGCCTTCGTCACCGGTGACCCGGTGGAGTCGGCGAAGGGTCTCCGTGACTTCGCCAAGGAGAACCCGAACCTCATCATCAAGGGCGGTGTGCTTGACGGCAAGCCGCTGTCCGCCGATGAGATCAAGAAGCTCGCGGACCTCGAGTCCCGCGAGGTGCTGCTCGCCAAGCTGGCGGGTGCCATGAAGGCCAAGCAGGGCCAGGCCGCTGCTGTCTTCCAGGCCCTGCCGTCGAAGCTCGTTCGCACCGTGGAAGCGCTGCGCGCGAAGGCCGAGCAGGGCGGTGCCGGTACGCCGGCTCCCGCCGAGGACGCGGAGTAACCACTCCCGTGCTCTAGCGGGCCCGTACGCCCGCCGACATGTACATCCGGCACCAGCCGAATTAGTGGAAGGACCGCCATCATGGCGAAGCTCAGCCAGGACGACCTGCTCGCCCAGTTCGAGGAGATGACCCTCATCGAGCTCTCCGAGTTCGTGAAGGCCTTCGAGGAGAAGTTCGACGTCACCGCCGCCGCCCCGGTCGCCGTCGCCGCCGCCGGTGTCCCCGGTGCTCCGGCCGAGGCCGTCGAGGAGAAGGACGAGTTCGACGTCATCCTCACCGGCGCCGGCGACAAGAAGATCCAGGTCATCAAGGTCGTGCGCGAGCTGACCTCCCTGGGTCTGAAGGAGGCCAAGGACCTCGTCGACGGCACCCCGAAGCCGGTCCTGGAGAAGGTCAACAAGGAGGCCGCCGAGAAGGCTGCCGAGTCCCTCAAGGCCGCGGGCGCGGCTGTCGAGGTCAAGTGATCTCTGCCCCTTCCGAGGGGCTGATCAGCCGCGGGGCGGCCACCCTTTCGGGTGGCCGCCCTCGGTCGTTTGCGTGGTGCGTCACCCGGTCCGGCGACCGACCCGGGTAGGGTGATCATCACTGTTCCGGGACCGTCGGCTTCGTCGAGCTGTGACGATCTCCGCGGGGCGGAGGCCTTGACGAACCGCACGCAGCGCGCGATTCTCAGGACGCGTCGTCACATCGGCCATGGACCGAGGCATGGAACGAAGGCGATGCGGGAATGCCTAGCGTGGCAAGCGTGAAAGAGGGCATGACGGCTCACAACAAGGGGATCTCACCGACCCCTCCGGAGGACGAGATTGGTGCAGCACCGGTCTCCGAAACTCTGCACTGGACATCAGTGTGCCAAGTGGCTACACTGACCCTTTGCGCTGCCTGTTAGCTGTCGCCTGGCCCGTCACCAGGGGCAAGCCCAAGCCTGAGCACACATGAGGAACCGTCCTGACCAGGACATCCTTGTCTGCGCCCGGGGGCGGAACCGGTACGCGCGTAGTGAGTCCGAGCCCTCGGAAGGACCCCCTCTTGGCCGCCTCGCGCAACGCCTCGACTGCCAATTCGAACAACGGCGCAAGCACCGCCCCGCTGCGCATCTCTTTCGCGAAGATCAAGGAGCCCCTCGAGGTCCCGAACCTCCTCGCGCTGCAGACCGAGAGCTTTGACTGGCTTCTCGGCAACGCCGCCTGGAAGGCTCGCGTCGAGGCGGCCCTGGACAGTGGCCAGGACGTCCCCACCAAGTCCGGTCTGGAGGAGATCTTCGAGGAGATCTCCCCGATCGAGGACTTCTCCGGGTCGATGTCGCTGACCTTCCGCGACCACCGTTTCGAGCCTCCGAAGAACTCGATCGACGAGTGCAAGGAGCGCGACTTCACGTACGCGGCCCCGCTCTTCGTCACGGCCGAGTTCACCAACAACGAGACCGGCGAGATCAAGTCCCAGACGGTCTTCATGGGCGACTTCCCGCTCATGACCAACAAGGGCACCTTCGTCATCAACGGCACCGAGCGTGTCGTGGTGTCCCAGCTGGTGCGCTCGCCGGGTGTCTACTTCGACAGCCAGATCGACAAGACGTCCGACAAGGACATCTACTCCGCCAAGGTCATCCCCTCGCGTGGTGCCTGGCTGGAGATGGAGATCGACAAGCGCGACATGGTCGGTGTCCGCATCGACCGCAAGCGCAAGCAGTCCGTCACCGTCCTCCTGAAGGCGCTCGGCTGGACCACCGAGCAGATCCTCGAGGAGTTCGGCGAGTACGAGTCGATGCGCGCCACCCTGGAGAAGGACCACACCCAGGGCCAGGACGACGCGCTGCTCGACATCTACCGCAAGCTGCGTCCGGGCGAGCCGCCGACCCGTGAGGCCGCGCAGACGCTGCTGGAGAACCTCTACTTCAACCCCAAGCGCTACGACCTGGCCAAGGTCGGCCGCTACAAGATCAACAAGAAGCTGGGTGCCGACGCGCCGCTGGACGCCGGTGTGCTGACCGTCGAGGACGTCATCTCGGCGATCAAGTACCTGGTCAAGCTGCACGCGGGCGAGACCGAGACCACCGGCGACAACGGTTCCTCCGTGGTCGTCGAGGTCGACGACATCGACCACTTCGGCAACCGTCGTCTGCGCAACGTCGGCGAGCTCATCCAGAACCAGGTCCGCACGGGTCTGGCCCGTATGGAGCGCGTCGTCCGCGAGCGGATGACCACCCAGGACGTCGAGGCGATCACGCCGCAGACCCTGATCAACATCCGGCCGGTCGTCGCCTCCATCAAGGAGTTCTTCGGCACCAGCCAGCTGTCCCAGTTCATGGACCAGACGAACCCGCTGTCGGGCCTGACCCACAAGCGCCGTCTGTCCGCGCTGGGCCCCGGTGGTCTGTCCCGTGAGCGGGCCGGCTTCGAGGTCCGTGACGTGCACCCGTCCCACTACGGACGCATGTGCCCGATCGAGACCCCCGAAGGCCCGAACATCGGTCTGATCGGCTCGCTGGCCTCCTACGGGCGGGTCAACGCGTTCGGTTTCGTGGAGACCCCGTACCGCAAGGTCGACGAGAACGGTGTCGTCACCGACGAGGTCAACTTCCTCACGGCCGACGAGGAGGACCGCTTCGTCATCGCGCAGGCGAACGCGCCGCTGACCGACGACGACCACTTCGCGGAGTCCCGCGTCCTGGTGCGCCGCCGTGGTGGTGAGATCGACTACGTCCCCGGTGAGGACGTGGACTACATGGACGTCTCGCCGCGCCAGATGGTGTCGGTCGCGACCGCCATGATCCCGTTCCTCGAGCACGACGACGCCAACCGCGCGCTCATGGGATCGAACATGATGCGCCAGGCCGTGCCGCTGCTCAAGGCGCAGGCCCCGCTGGTCGGCACCGGCATGGAGTACCGCTGCGCGGTCGACGCCGGTGACGTCATCAAGGCCGACAAGGACGGTGTGGTCCAGGAGGTCTCCGCGGACTACATCACCGTCGCCAACGACGACGGCACCTACAACACCTACCGGGTGGCCAAGTTCTCCCGCTCGAACCAGGGCACGTCCTTCAACCAGAAGGTCGTCGTGGACGAGGGCGCGCGGGTGATCGCCGGCCAGGTGCTCGCCGACGGCCCGTCCACCGAGCGCGGTGAGATGGCGCTCGGCAAGAACCTCCTGGTGGCGTTCATGCCGTGGGAGGGCCACAACTACGAGGACGCGATCATCCTCAGCCAGCGTCTGGTGCAGGACGACGTCCTCTCCTCGATCCACATCGAGGAGCACGAGGTCGACGCCCGTGACACCAAGCTCGGCCCCGAGGAGATCACCCGGGACATCCCGAACGTCTCCGAGGAGGTCCTGGCAGACCTCGACGAGCGCGGCATCATCCGCATCGGCGCCGAGGTCGTCGCCGGCGACATCCTGGTCGGCAAGGTCACCCCGAAGGGCGAGACCGAGCTGACCCCGGAGGAGCGCCTGCTGCGCGCGATCTTCGGCGAGAAGGCCCGTGAGGTCCGCGACACCTCGCTGAAGGTGCCGCACGGCGAGACCGGCAAGGTCATCGGCGTGCGCGTCTTCGACCGCGAGGAGGGCGACGAGCTGCCGCCGGGCGTGAACCAGCTGGTCCGCGTCTACGTGGCACAGAAGCGCAAGATCACCGACGGTGACAAGCTCGCCGGCCGTCACGGCAACAAGGGCGTCATCTCCAAGATCCTGCCGATCGAGGACATGCCGTTCCTGGAGGACGGCACCGCGGTCGACATCATCCTCAACCCTCTGGGTGTCCCGTCCCGAATGAACCCGGGACAGGTCCTGGAGATCCACCTCGGCTGGCTCGCAGCCCAGGGTTGGGACGTCTCCGGTCTCAGCGAGGAGTGGGCGCGTCGCCTCACGGCGATCGGCGCCGACCGCGTGGAGCCCGGCACCAACGTCGCCACCCCGGTCTTCGACGGTGCCCGCGAGGACGAGATCGCCGGTCTCTTCGAGGCCACGATCCCGAACCGCGACGGCCAGCGCATGGTGCTGCCCTCGGGTAAGGCCCGGCTCTTCGACGGCCGCTCCGGCGAGCCGTTCCCGGACCCGATCTCGATCGGCTACATGTACATCCTCAAGCTGCACCACCTGGTGGACGACAAGCTGCACGCCCGTTCCACCGGCCCGTACTCGATGATCACCCAGCAGCCGCTGGGCGGTAAGGCGCAGTTCGGTGGTCAGCGCTTCGGCGAGATGGAGGTGTGGGCCCTTGAGGCGTACGGCGCGGCCTACGCGCTGCAGGAACTCCTCACCATCAAGTCCGACGACGTCCTGGGCCGCGTGAAGGTCTACGAGGCCATCGTCAAGGGCGAGAACATCCCCGAGCCGGGCATTCCCGAGTCCTTCAAGGTGCTCATCAAGGAAATGCAGTCGCTCTGCCTCAACGTGGAGGTGCTGTCCTCGGACGGCATGTCCATCGAGATGCGCGACACGGACGAGGACGTCTTCCGCGCGGCGGAGGAGCTCGGAATCGACCTGTCCCGGCGCGAGCCGAGCAGCGTCGAAGAGGTCTGACGGGCCGGCCGGGGAGCCGCAGTGAGCGGCTCCCCGCCTCCCCCGGACCGTTCAGACATGTTTGACTTTCGACCCCGAAAGAGGGATTGACGACAAAGTGCTCGACGTCAACTTCTTCGACGAGCTGCGGATCGGCCTTGCGACCGCGGACGACATCCGGCAGTGGTCCCATGGCGAGGTCAAGAAGCCTGAGACCATCAACTACCGCACCCTGAAGCCCGAGAAGGACGGACTCTTCTGCGAGAAGATCTTCGGCCCCACCCGGGACTGGGAGTGCTACTGCGGCAAGTACAAGCGTGTCCGCTTCAAGGGCATCATCTGCGAGCGCTGCGGCGTCGAGGTCACTCGCGCCAAGGTGCGTCGTGAGCGGATGGGCCACATCGAGCTGGCCGCTCCCGTGACCCACATCTGGTACTTCAAGGGCGTTCCGTCGCGGCTGGGCTACCTGCTCGACCTCGCCCCCAAGGACCTCGAGAAGGTCATCTACTTCGCCGCCTACATGATCACGTGGGTGGACGACGAGCGTCGCACCCGCGACCTGTCCTCGCTGGAGGCCCAGGTCTCCGTCGAGCGTCAGCAGATCGAGCAGCGCCGTGACTCGGACATCGAGTCCCGGCAGAAGAAGCTCGAGGCCGACCTCGGCGAGCTGGAGGCCGAGGGCGCCAAGTCCGACGTGCGCCGCAAGGTGCGCGAGGGCGCCGAGCGTGAGATGAAGCAGCTGCGCGACCGTGCCCAGCGCGAGCTCGACCGGCTCGACGAGGTGTGGTCCCGCTTCAAGAACCTCAAGGTCCAGGACCTGGAGGGTGACGAGCTGCTCTACCGCGAGCTGCGGGAGCGCTTCGGCACCTACTTCCAGGGTTCGATGGGTGCCGCGGCGCTGCAGAAGCGCCTGGAGTCCTTCGACCTCGACGAGGAGGCCGCCAAGCTCCGCGAGATCATCCGTACCGGCAAGGGCCAGAAGAAGACCCGTGCGCTCAAGCGCCTCAAGGTCGTCTCCGCCTTCCTGCAGACCACCAACAAGCCGCAGGGCATGGTGCTGGACTGCGTCCCGGTGATCCCGCCGGACCTGCGTCCGATGGTGCAGCTGGACGGTGGCCGCTTCGCGACCTCCGACCTGAACGACCTGTACCGCCGCGTCATCAACCGCAACAACCGCCTCAAGCGCCTCCTCGACCTCGGTGCCCCCGAGATCATCGTGAACAACGAGAAGCGCATGCTTCAGGAGGCCGTCGACGCGCTCTTCGACAACGGCCGCCGCGGCCGCCCGGTCACGGGCCCCGGCAACCGTCCGCTGAAGTCGCTGTCCGACATGCTCAAGGGCAAGCAGGGCCGGTTCCGTCAGAACCTGCTCGGCAAGCGCGTCGACTACTCGGCCCGTTCGGTCATCGTCGTCGGCCCGCAGCTCAAGCTGCACCAGTGCGGTCTGCCCAAGGCCATGGCGCTGGAGCTCTTCAAGCCGTTCGTGATGAAGCGCCTGGTGGACCTGAACCACGCGCAGAACATCAAGTCGGCCAAGCGCATGGTCGAGCGCGGCCGCACGGTCGTGTACGACGTGCTCGAAGAGGTCATCGCCGAGCACCCGGTGCTGCTGAACCGTGCGCCGACCCTGCACCGCCTCGGCATCCAGGCCTTCGAGCCGCAGCTGGTCGAGGGCAAGGCCATCCAGATCCACCCGCTCGTCTGCACCGCGTTCAACGCGGACTTCGACGGTGACCAGATGGCCGTGCACCTGCCGCTGTCCGCGGAGGCGCAGGCCGAGGCCCGCATCCTGATGCTGTCCTCGAACAACATCCTCAAGCCCGCTGACGGCCGTCCGGTGACGATGCCGACGCAGGACATGGTCCTGGGTCTGTTCTTCCTCACCACGGACGCGGAGGAGCGCGAGCTCCGGGGCGAGGGACGGGCGTTCGGCTCGACCGCCGAGGCGATCATGGCCTTCGACGCGCGCGAGCTCTCGCTGCAGTCGAGGATCGACATCCGGTTCCCGATCGGGACCGTCCCGCCGCGTGGCTGGACCCCGCCGGCGGACGTCGAGGGCGAGGAGCCCTGGCAGCTCGGTGACTCCTTCCGGCTGAACACGACCCTGGGCCGTGCGCTCTTCAACGAGCTGCTGCCCGAGGACTACCCGTTCGTGGACTACCCGGTGGGCAAGAAGCAGCTCTCCGAGATCGTCAACGACCTGGCCGAGCGGTACCCGAAGGTCATCGTGGCGGCGACGCTCGACAACCTGAAGGCGTCCGGCTTCCACTGGGCGACCCGTTCCGGCGTCACCGTGGCCGTCTCCGACATCGTCGTGCCCGAGGCCAAGAAGGCCATCATCGCGGGCTACGAGGCACAGGACGAGAAGGTCCAGAAGCAGTACGAGCGCGGTCTGATCACCAAGGACGAGCGCACGCAGGAGCTCATCGCGATCTGGACCAAGGCGACCAACGAGGTCGCCGAGGCGATGAACGCGAACTTCCCGAAGACCAACCCGATCTTCATGATGGTCGACTCGGGTGCCCGCGGAAACATGATGCAGATGCGTCAGATCGCGGGTATGCGTGGTCTGGTGTCCAACGCGAAGAACGAGACCATCCCGCGGCCGATCAAGGCGTCGTTCCGCGAGGGTCTCACCGTGCTGGAGTACTTCATCTCCACCCACGGTGCCCGTAAGGGTCTCGCGGACACCGCTCTGCGTACCGCCGACTCCGGATACCTGACGCGTCGTCTGGTCGACGTCTCCCAGGACGTCATCATCCGCGAGGAGGACTGCGGCACCGAGCGCGGCCTCAAGCTGGCGATCGCCGAGCGCTCCGAGGACGGTTCGCTGCGCAAGACGGACGACGTCGAGACCAGCGTGTACGCGCGCTGCCTCGCCGAGGACGTCGTGGTGGACGGCAAGGTGCTGGCCACCGCCGGCACCGACCTGGGCGACGTGCTCATCGAGCAGCTCATCCGCAACGGCGTCGAGGAGGTCAAGACCCGCTCGGTCCTGACCTGCGAGTCCGCGGTGGGCACCTGCGCGATGTGCTACGGCCGTTCGCTCGCGACCGGCAAGCTGGTGGACATCGGTGAGGCGGTCGGCATCATCGCCGCCCAGTCCATCGGTGAGCCCGGCACCCAGCTGACGATGCGTACCTTCCACACCGGTGGTGTGGCCGGTGACGACATCACCCAGGGTCTGCCGCGTGTCGTCGAGCTCTTCGAGGCGCGTACCCCCAAGGGTGTCGCCCCGATCTCGGAGGCGGCCGGCCGCATCCGGATCGAGGAGACGGAGAAGACCAAGAAGATCGTCATCACCCCGGACGACGGTGCCGAGGAGATCGCCTACCCGATCTCCAAGCGTGCCCGTCTGCTGGTGGGCGAGGGCGACCACGTCGAGGTCGGCGAGCGGCTGACCGTGGGTGCCACCAACCCGCACGACGTGCTGCGCATCCTGGGTCAGCGGGCCGTCCAGGTCCACCTGGTCGGGGAAGTGCAGAAGGTCTACAACTCGCAGGGTGTGTCGATCCACGACAAGCACATCGAGATCATCATCCGGCAGATGCTCCGCCGGGTGACGATCATCGAGTCCGGCGACGCGGAGCTGCTGCCGGGCGAGCTGGTCGAGCGCGGCCGCTTCGAGACCGAGAACCGTCGGGTCGTGGCGGAGGGTGGCCACCCGGCCTCCGGCCGTCCGCAGCTGATGGGTATCACCAAGGCCTCGCTGGCCACCGAGTCCTGGCTGTCGGCCGCCTCCTTCCAGGAGACGACCCGAGTCCTGACCGACGCGGCGATCCACGCCAAGTCCGACTCGCTGCTGGGCCTCAAGGAGAACGTCATCATCGGCAAGCTCATCCCGGCCGGTACGGGTCTGGCCCGTTACCGCAACATCCGGGTCGAGCCGACCGAGGAGGCCAAGGCCGCGATGTACTCGGCCGTCGGCTACGACGACATCGACTACAGCCCGTTCGGCACCGGCTCCGGCCAGGCCGTCCCGCTGGAGGACTACGACTACGGCCCGTACAACGGCTGAGTCGTCCGCTCGAGGCCGCTGGGCGGCCATCCCTTCGGGGGGTGGCCGCCCAGCGGCTTTCCGCCGTCCTGGACGGGCCTGGGGGCCTTTGCGGGCGGCTCGAACCGGGGGAGGCGCGGCGCGGTCCGGCCGACCGTGTGACGGGACTCCCTCGGAACGTGGTTTTCCGGGCATAATGGAGCGATGCGGGCTGCGCACGATGATCGCGAGCGTACGGTGGACGTGCTCAAGACGGCGTTCGCCGAAGGGCGGCTGACCCAGCCGGAGTTCGAGGACCGGGTCGGGCTGGCCTACCAGGCGGTGACGTACCAGGAGCTGTACGGACTCACCGTGGACATCCCGCGTCCCCGCCGGCTGCCCACGCCGCCGCCGGCCGTGAACGCCAAGGCGGTCGCCTCGCTGGTCTGCGGTGCGGTGGGGATGTTCGGACTGCTGATCCCCGGGATACCGGCCGTGGTGCTGGGGCACATGGCGCGCCGGGAGATCCGGCGCACGGGCGAGCGGGGCGACGCGCTCGCGGTGTGCGGCCTGGTGATGGGATACCTTCTGACCGCGTTCACGGTCGCGCTCACGGCGATCGTCGTTATGGTGGTAGTGGCGGTCAGTCACGGCTGAGTGCGTTCCCGCGAGCATCCGGCGGAGCCCGGCGGGAGGGTGCGGCATCGGCCGAGACCATATGTTTTGACCGAAGGCTGAGCGCTGGGTACGCTCTGACCTTGTGCCTGGGGTGTGCCCGGGTTCTCGTGCGTGCACTTGTCCGTACGGGACACCGAGGCCGATACACCGACAAATACGCACTTTCGCTTCGACGGAAATCGTATGAGGTGCGCGACACACCCGACCGCGTGGGTCGGCGTGAGCCGCTGAAACCCCAGGTTAGAAGTATCGAGATCGGCACACAGAAACCGGAGAAACGGTGCCTACGATCCAGCAGCTGGTCCGAAAGGGCCGGCAAGACAAGGTCGAGAAGAACAAGACGCCCGCGCTGAAGGGGTCCCCCCAGCGCCGCGGCGTCTGCACGCGCGTCTACACCACCACCCCGAAGAAGCCGAACTCTGCCCTGCGTAAGGTCGCGCGTGTGCGACTGACCAGCGGCATCGAGGTCACCGCTTACATCCCGGGTGAGGGTCACAACCTGCAGGAGCACTCCATCGTGCTCGTGCGTGGTGGCCGTGTGAAGGACCTGCCGGGTGTTCGCTACAAGATCATCCGCGGCTCGCTCGACACCCAGGGTGTCAAGAACCGCAAGCAGGCCCGCAGCCGCTACGGCGCCAAGAAGGAGAAGTAAGAATGCCTCGTAAGGGCCCCGCCCCGAAGCGCCCGGTCATCATCGACCCGGTCTACGGTTCTCCTCTGGTGACGTCGCTCGTCAACAAGATTCTTCTGCACGGAAAGCGCTCCACCGCCGAGCGCATCGTGTACGGCGCCCTCGAGGGCCTGCGCGAGAAGACCGGGCAGGACCCGGTCATCACGCTCAAGCGCGCCCTGGAGAACGTCAAGCCCTCCCTGGAGGTCAAGTCCCGCCGTGTCGGTGGCGCGACCTACCAGGTGCCGATCGAGGTCCGCCCCGGCCGTGCCAACACCCTGGCGCTGCGCTGGCTGGTGGGCTACTCCCGCGCCCGCCGCGAGAAGACCATGACCGAGCGTCTGATGAACGAGCTGATGGACGCCAGCAACGGTCTGGGCGCCGCGGTCAAGCGTCGCGAGGACACCCACAAGATGGCCGAGTCCAACAAGGCCTTCGCGCACTACCGCTGGTAGTCCGCGCCCCCATCGAGAGAACCGAGAGAAGACTGAAGCCTTATGGCTACCACTTCACTTGACCTGGCCAGGGTCCGCAACATCGGGATCATGGCCCACATCGACGCGGGCAAGACGACGACCACCGAGCGGATCCTGTTCTACACCGGTGTCTCGTACAAGATCGGCGAAGTCCACGACGGCGCTGCCACGATGGACTGGATGGAGCAGGAGCAGGAGCGCGGCATCACGATCACGTCCGCCGCGACGACCTGTCACTGGCCGCTGGAGAACGTCGATCACACGATCAACATCATCGACACGCCGGGTCACGTCGACTTCACCGTCGAGGTGGAGCGTTCCCTGCGCGTGCTCGACGGTGCTGTCACGGTGTTCGACGGTGTCGCCGGTGTCGAGCCCCAGTCCGAGACCGTGTGGCGTCAGGCCGACCGCTACGGCGTGCCGCGCATCTGCTTCGTCAACAAGCTCGACCGGACCGGTGCCGAGTTCCACCGCTGCGTCGACATGATCGTGGACCGCCTGGGCGCGGTTCCGCTGGTCATGCAGCTGCCGATCGGTGCCGAGGCCGACTTCAAGGGCGTGGTCGACCTCGTCCAGATGAAGGCCCTCGTGTGGTCCGCCGAGGCCACCAAGGGCGAGATGTACGACGTCGTCGACATCCCGGACACCCACACCGAGGCCGCCGACGAGTGGCGCGGCAAGCTGCTCGAGGCCGTCGCCGAGAACGACGAAGAGATGATGGAGCTGTACCTGGAGGGCACCGAGCCCAGCCAGGAGCAGCTGATGGCGGCCATCCGCCGCATCACCCTCGCCTCCAAGGGCGGCGCGGGCTCCGTCACCGTCACCCCGGTGTTCTGCGGCACCGCGTTCAAGAACAAGGGCGTCCAGCCCCTGCTCGACGCGGTCGTGCGCTACCTGCCGTCGCCGCTGGACGTCGAGGCCATCGAGGGCCACGCCGTCGGCGACGCCGAGCAGATCATCAAGCGCAAGCCCTCGGACGACGAGCCCTTCTCGGGTCTCGCGTTCAAGATCATGAGCGACCCGCACCTCGGCAAGCTCACCTTCGTCCGGGTGTACTCGGGCCGCCTGGAGTCCGGCAGTTCCGTGCTGAACTCCGTCAAGGGCAAGAAGGAGCGCATCGGCAAGATCTACCGCATGCACGCGAACAAGCGTGAGGAGATCGAGTCGGTGGGCGCCGGCGACATCGTCGCCGTCATGGGCCTGAAGCAGACCACCACCGGTGAGACGCTGTCCGACGACAAGAACCCGGTGATCCTGGAGTCCATGGACTTCCCGGCTCCGGTCATCCAGGTCGCGATCGAGCCCAAGTCCAAGGGCGACCAGGAGAAGCTGGGTGTCGCCATCCAGCGTCTCTCGGAGGAGGACCCCTCCTTCCAGGTCCACTCGGACGAGGAGACCGGTCAGACGATCATCGGCGGCATGGGCGAGCTGCACCTCGAGGTGCTGGTCGACCGCATGAAGCGCGAGTTCAAGGTCGAGGCGAACGTGGGCAAGCCCCAGGTCGCCTACCGCGAGACCATCCGCAAGACGGTCGAGCGGATCGACTACACGCACAAGAAGCAGACCGGCGGTACCGGCCAGTTCGCGAAGGTGCAGATCGCGCTGGAGCCGCTGGAGGGCGGAGACGCCTCCTACGAGTTCGTCAACAAGGTCACCGGTGGCCGCATCCCCCGCGAGTACATCCCGTCGGTGGACGCGGGCGCCCAGGAGGCCATGAAGTTCGGCATCCTGGCCGGCTACGAGATGGTCGGCGTTCGCGTCATCCTTCTCGACGGTGGCTACCACGAGGTCGACTCCTCCGAGCTGGCGTTCAAGATCGCCGGTTCGCAGGCCTTCAAGGAGGGCGCCCGCAAGGCGAGCCCCGTCCTCCTCGAGCCGATGATGGCCGTCGAGGTCACCACGCCCGAGGAGTCCATGGGCGACGTCATCGGCGACCTCAACTCCCGCCGTGGCCAGATCCAGGCCATGGAGGAGCGCAGTGGCGCCCGGGTCGTCAAGGGCCTGGTGCCGCTGTCGGAGATGTTCGGCTACGTCGGCGACCTCCGCAGCAAGACGTCGGGTCGCGCGAGCTACTCGATGCAGTTCGACTCCTACGCCGAGGTTCCCAAGAACGTCGCCGAGGAGATCATCGCGAAGGCCAAGGGCGAGTAACACAGCAGTTGTTCCCGCACTAGGCTTGACCGGGAGGCTTGGGGGCATTCCGCCGCGAACCGCAAGGGGAGCGTCGGATGCCCCGGCCGCCCGTAACCCAGCAAAGATCACCCTGGCGCCGATGAAGTAAGGCGTACAGCAACTCCCCAGGAGGACCCCAGTGGCGAAGGCGAAGTTCGAGCGGACTAAGCCGCACGTCAACATCGGCACCATCGGTCACATCGACCACGGTAAGACCACTCTTACCGCTGCGATCACCAAGGTGCTGCACGACGCGTACCCGGACCTGAACCCCTTCACGCCGTTCGACCAGATCGACAAGGCGCCGGAGGAGCGGCAGCGCGGTATCACCATCTCCATCGCGCACGTCGAGTACCAGACCGACGCGCGTCACTACGCGCACGTCGACTGCCCGGGTCACGCGGACTACATCAAGAACATGATCACCGGTGCCGCGCAGATGGACGGCGCCATCCTCGTGGTCGCCGCCACCGACGGTCCGATGCCGCAGACCAAGGAGCACGTGCTCCTGGCCCGCCAGGTCGGCGTTCCCTACATCGTCGTCGCGCTGAACAAGGCCGACATGGTGGACGACGAGGAGATCCTGGAGCTCGTCGAGCTCGAGGTCCGTGAGCTGCTCTCCGAGTACGAGTTCCCGGGCGACGACCTGCCGGTCGTCCGCGTCTCCGCGCTGAAGGCGCTGGAGGGCGACAAGGAGTGGGGCGAGAAGCTCCTCGGTCTGATGAAGGCCGTGGACGAGGCCGTCCCCACCCCCGAGCGCGACGTCGACAAGCCGTTCCTGATGCCGATCGAGGACGTCTTCACGATCACCGGTCGTGGCACCGTCGTCACCGGTCGTATCGAGCGCGGCATCCTCAAGGTCAACGAGACCGTCGACATCATCGGCATCAAGACCGAGAAGACCACCACCACGGTCACCGGTATCGAGATGTTCCGCAAGCTGCTCGACGAGGGCCAGGCCGGTGAGAACGTCGGTCTGCTGCTCCGCGGCATCAAGCGCGAGGACGTCGAGCGCGGCCAGGTCATCATCAAGCCGGGTACGGTCACGCCGCACACCGACTTCGAGGCCCAGGCCTACATCCTGTCGAAGGACGAGGGTGGTCGTCACACCCCGTTCTTCAACAACTACCGCCCGCAGTTCTACTTCCGTACCACGGACGTGACCGGCGTCGTGACCCTCCCCGAGGGCACCGAGATGGTCATGCCGGGCGACAACACCGCCATGACGGTCGCGCTGATCCAGCCGATCGCCATGGAGGAGGGCCTGAAGTTCGCCATCCGTGAGGGTGGCCGGACCGTCGGCGCCGGCCAGGTCACCAAGATCCTGAAGTAAGGATCCCGGCGATCTGCCGCTTGCCGTAGGCGAGTTGCACGAGGGCCCCGGCCCACCGCTCACGCGGTGGGCCGGGGCCCTCGCCGTTGTCCCGGGGCCCTGTGGTCACCGGGCCGGGGCCTGGGCCGGGGTGCGCAGCTCCGGTCGCCAGATCCAGGGGGACGCGTCCGTCCCGAAGCCCACGACGGCCGGCCGGGCGCCGGGGCGGGTGTGCAGGGCCGGGAAGCCGTACCCGGGGGCGCCCGGGCGCAGCGCGCGGGCCGGGTGGGCGAGAGCGGCCACGTGGACGGCGCCGTCGGCGGCGCGGCCGGCGAGCAGCCCCTGGGCCCGGGCGACCGGACCGTAGCCGTCGAAGGTCCGCGGCCGGTCCGGACCGGCCGCCGCCCGGACGGCGCCGAGCCGGTGGACGAGGAGTTCGTCGCTCGCGGGCAGCCGGTAGACCAGCGACAGCGAGCCGTCGGGCTCCGCGGCGGCGGCCGGGGGATCGGCCGGGACCGGCAGCGCGGTCAGTACGCGGCAGGCGAGCGGCCGCCCCGGCGCGTCCTGGGACCAGTGGTGCACGGCGGCCCGCCCGGCGGCGAACACATGGACCCGTCCGTCGCGGTCCACGACCGCGCTCAGCCCGTCCTGGACCTCGCCGCCGCCGAGGTCCTGCCAGCCGCCCCAGATCCCGCCGGGCTCCCGTACGCGGGCGCTCAGGCCCTTGGCGGCGTTGCGCACGAACAGGTGCACCCGGCCGTCCGGGACGGCCACCGCGACGGGCACGCCGATCCTGCGGCCCCGGTCCGGGTCGTCCTCGGGGGAGCCGAGCCCCTGCCAGTCGCGGCCCTCCTCCAGCACCACCACGTCCCGGGTGTTCGCCGCCCGGTCGCTCGCCAGGGAGGCGAACCGCAGCGCGAACAGCAGCGGCCCGCCGCCCGCCGGGTCGGCCACGACGCTCAGCGCGGGGGCGAGGGGCCCGCCGCCCAGGTCCCGCGGCGGGCCCCAGCGCCCGCTGCCGGGGGCCGTCTCCCGCCAGCGCACCGCACGCGTGCCGAGCACACCGTGGGCCACCAGCCGCCCCTGGGCGTCGGTCCCCGGCACGAGGCGGGTGCCGGGGTGACGGTAATGGGTGCTGCGCACCCAGCCCTTGCGGTTGGTGAGCGGTCTGCCCATGCCGACCTGGTAGTCGCCGCAGCCGGAGGGGTCGCCGCACGGCCAGTCGGGGGCGCCGCCGTACGGGGCGAGGTAGCCGGCCTTGCGGCGCAGCAGCGCGGGCGGCAGGTTGTGGGGCCAGTGGCGGTTGTAGTAGCCGCGGTACGCCGTCGTCAGGAAGGCGGGTGCGACGCCCTCGTCGCGGGCCACGGCGTCGGCGTGGCGGGCGACGGCCTTCCAGGCGAAGAGCGCGGTCGCCGTGTGGTCCCAGTGGTCGCTGTAGCCCGATTGCTCGATGTCCCGCCGCCGGGTGGCCTCGTTGGCCTCCAGGTCCGGATCGGGGTCGAGGGTGTGGACGACGGTCGGCCGGTAGCGCTCCAGCAGGCCGGTGAGCACGTCCACCAGGACCTCGTGGGTGTAAGTGTCCCTGGTGGCGTTGGGCGAGCCCGCTGAGGGGAAGGTCGGCAGGGTCATGCCGGGCAGCTGCCACAGCTGCGGCAGCCCGACCCGGTCGGTCGTGCCGTGCATGGCGAGGTTGAGGAAGACCAGCACCGCCTCGCGGTCGCCCACGCGCAGCTCGTCGACCTCGGCGGACATGCCGTGCGCCAGGCGCACGGTGCCGCGCCGCCAGGGCGTGAAGACGTCGGTGCCGAGCATCGCCGCGTACGCCTGCCGCAGCCCCTGGTGGCGGGCGGCGGAGTAGGCGGCCTTGTCGGGTGCCGGACGCGGCCGTCCCGGCGGGCGGTTGACGCCGTGCGCCTCGCCCGCGGTGACGTACACCGACACCACGGGGACGCCCGCCTCGACGAGATGCACGGTGTCCGGGTTCATGAAGTACAGCTCGTCGTCGGGGTGCGCCAGCACCTGGAGCAGCCGCGCTCCGCCGGCCGTGGTCCGGAACGCCAGGGGAGCGGGCGCCGGGTCCGGACCGGTGGCCGCGACCCCCGGCCGGGAGCAGCCGCCCACGGCGGCGGCCGCGGTGCCGGCGGCGAGGGCGGCGAGGAGGCGCCGGCGGGTGGGAGCGATCTTCACGTCACGCTAGAGGGCCGTTGTGCCCGGGAGGTTGCCGGGCACCGTCCCGGTGTGCGCCACTCGGGCGACGCGCACACGTCACCGGGACGCGACCGCCCCGGCTGCCGCGTCGACGGACCGCCGTGCCCCCTCGCCCGATCGGCGCACTGCGCGAGCAGGGCGCGACCACTCGGTGTTACGACTTGTGACGTTCGGTGCACACCCGTACGAGTCCCCCGAGGAGCCCGCCATGCGCCTGTCCCAGCGCCGGGCAGTGGTCGCCGCCGCCGTCCTGACGGCCGTCCTGCCCGCCCTCGGCGGCGCCGTCGCGGCACCGGAGCCGCCGGGAGCCCCGCTGCGGATGGCGGCGCAGGGCGGCATCACCGGGCAGTACCTGGTGATGCTGCGGCCGGGTACGGACCCGGGCACGGTGCTGCGCAGCGTCGAGGCGCGGCCGATGTTCACGTACACCAGCGCGCTGGTGGGCTTCGCCGCCCGGCTGACCGACGGACAGGTCACGCGGCTGCGCGCGGTGCCCGGGGTGGAGGCCGTGGAGCAGGACGCCGAGGTGGCGGCACCGAGGCCGGCTTCGCAGACGGCGGCGGCAGCCGCCGAGGCGTCCTGGGGCCTGACCCGCATCGGCAGCCGGGCCCGCGAGGGCGCGGCCTTCGGCGTGCGGGCGACGGGCGCCAAGGTCACCTCGTACGTCATCGACACCGGTATCGACTTCGGGCACGCCGAGTTCGGCGGGCGGGCGGCGCCCGGGTTCGACGCGGTGGAGGACGGCCGGGACGGCGCCGACTGCAACGGCCACGGCACGCACGTGGCCGGTACCGTCGGCGGCGCCACCACCGGGGTGGCCCGGGCCACGAAGCTGGTCTCGGTGCGGGTGCTGGGCTGCGACGGCCGCGGGTCGGTGGCCACGGTGGTCGCCGGGATGAACTGGGTGGCCGCCCACGCGGTGAAGCCCGCGGTCGCCAACCTGTCGACCGGTGGCGCGCACAGCGACGCGGCCGACCGCGCGGTGGAGGGGTTGGCGGCCGCGGGGGTCTTTTCGGTCGTCGCCGCGGGCAACTCCGACGAGGACGCCTGCGGGGTCTCCCCGGCCGGAGCGCCGGGCGCGTTCACCGTGGCCGCGATCGACGAGTCGGACCGCAAGGCGTCCTTCAGCAACTGGGGCGGCTGCGTGGACATCAGCGCCCCGGGGACGGGGATCACCTCCGCGGCCATGGGCGGCGGCCTGGTCCGCATGAGCGGCACCTCGATGGCCGCCCCGCACGTCACGGGAGTGGCGGCGCTCTACAAGGACACGTACGGGGACGCCGACTCGCCCTTCCTCGCCTCCTGGCTGCTCGCCAACGCCACGCCCGGCGTGCCCGTCGACGCCCCGGCCGGCACCCCGCGGCTGCTGGTGTACACATCCGGACTCTGACCCGGGTTTGGGGGAGCGGGGCCGGGGGGTAAGGTACTGCGCCCCGATTGGCGTCCGGCCCGTCCGGTATGGCAGACTAGCCGGGTTGCTCGGTCGAGTGCCGATGCTGCGCGCCTCCCGTCGGGAGGACCGGAAGCGAGTCCCACAGTACTCGTCGTCACTCTCCGCCCCAGGCGGGGTGGCGGACGTACGGGAATCTTCCGGGAAGCGTCAGCGGGGTGCTCGCCAGGCGCTCGGTGGGTGTCTTCTCCCACGTATCCCCTCCCTGAGGGTCTCCGCCATGCGGAGATTTAAGGGAAGGGAAGCGACACGCCCGACCGCGTGGGTCGGAGAAGACGGTCGAACCACCGAGTTCCAGAGCGTTCACTAGCAGACAGGACTACGAAGTAGCCATGGCGGGACAGAAGATCCGCATCCGGCTCAAGGCCTACGACCACGAGGTCATCGACTCCTCGGCGAAGAAGATCGTCGAGACGGTGACGCGTACTGGTGCGCAGGTCGCGGGCCCGGTGCCGCTGCCCACTGAGAAGAACGTGTACTGCGTCATCAAGTCGCCGCACAAGTACAAGGACTCGCGCGAGCACTTCGAGATGCGCACGCACAAGCGCCTGATCGACATCCTCGACCCGACGCCCAAGACCGTTGACTCGTTGATGCGCCTGGACCTTCCGGCCGGCGTCGACATCGAGATCAAGCTCTGAGAGGCGCGGAACAGATGGCTAAGCAGATCAAGGGCATCCTGGGCGAGAAGCTCGGCATGACCCAGGTCTGGGACGAGAACAACCGTGTCGTCCCGGTGACCGTGGTCAAGGCCGGTCCGAACGTCGTGACCCAGGTCCGCACGAACGACGTCGACGGTTACGAGTCGGTCCAGATCGCCTTCGGCGAGATCGACCCGCGCAAGGTGAACAAGCCCCTCAAGGGCCACTTCGCCAAGGCCGACGTGACCCCCCGCCGCCACCTGGTGGAGCTCCGCACCGCGGACGCCGCCGAGTACACCCTCGGCCAGGAGATCACCGCCGAGGTGTTCGAGGCCGGCGTGAAGGTTGACGTCACCGGCAAGAGCAAGGGCAAGGGCTTCGCCGGTGTCATGAAGCGTCACAACTTCAAGGGCCTCGGCGCCGGTCACGGCACCCAGCGCAAGCACCGCTCTCCCGGCTCCATCGGTGGCTGCGCCACCCCGGGCCGTGTGTTCAAGGGTCTGCGCATGGCGGGCCGCATGGGCAACGAGCGGGTCACCACCCAGAACCTGACCGTCCACGCTGTTGACGCGGAGAAGGGCCTGCTGCTCATCAAGGGCGCGGTTCCCGGCCCGAACGGCGGCCTCGTCCTGGTCCGCACCGCGGCCAAGGGGGCCTGAGGATATGAGCACCATTGACATTCTGTCGCCCGCCGGCGACAAGACCGGGACCGTTGAGCTCCCGGGCGAGATCTTCGACGCGAAGGTCAGCATCCCGCTGATCCACCAGGTCGTCGTGGCGCAGCTGGCCGCGGCCCGTCAGGGCACGCACAAGGTCAAGACGCGTGGCGAGGTCCGCGGTGGTGGCAAGAAGCCGTACCGCCAGAAGGGCACCGGCCGCGCCCGTCAGGGTTCGACCCGCGCCCCGCAGTTCGCCGGTGGTGGCGTCGTGCACGGTCCCGTGCCGCGTGACTACTCGCAGCGGACCCCGAAGAAGATGAAGGCCGCCGCCCTGCGCGGTGCCCTCACCGACCGGGCGCGTCACAACCGCATCCACGTCGTGACCGGCGTCATCGAGGGCGAGTCCCCGTCGACGAAGGCCGCCAAGGTGCTGCTGGGCAAGATCAGCGACCGCAAGAACGTGCTGCTCGTCGCCGACCGCGCCGAAGAGGCCGCGTGGCTCTCCGCGCGCAACCTGCCCCAGGTGCACATCCTGGAGGCCGGCCAGCTGAACACGTACGACGTGCTCGTCTCCGACGACGTGGTCTTCACCAAGGCCGCCTTCGACCGCTTCATCGGTAACGGCGCCGCCGAGACCGAAGGGAGCGACGCCTGATGGCCGAGCAGACCGCGATCACCAGCAAGACCTTCACGGACCACCGTGACATCCTGGTCAAGCCGGTGGTCTCCGAGAAGAGCTACGCGCTGCTGGACGAGAACAAGTACACGTTCATCGTCGACCCGCGTGCCAACAAGACCCAGATCAAGCAGGCCGTCGAGACGGTCTTCTCGGTCAAGGTCACCGGGGTCAACACGATCAACCGTCAGGGTAAGCGCAAGCGCACCAAGACCGGTTTCGGCAAGCGCAAGGACACCAAGCGCGCCATCGTGACCCTCGCTGAGGGCGACCGCATCGACATCTTCGGCGGCCCGGTCTCCTAACGGGGACCGGAACGTTCAGAAGTCCGGAATCTTCCGAGGACTGAGAAATGGGTATCCGCAAGTACAAGCCGACGACCCCGGGCCGTCGTGGCTCCAGCGTCGCCGACTTCGTCGAGATCACGCGGTCCACGCCGGAGAAGTCGCTGGTCCGCCCCCTGCACAGCAAGGGCGGCCGTAACAACGCCGGTCGTGTGACCGTTCGCCACCAGGGTGGTGGCCACAAGCGCGCCTACCGCGTGATCGACTTCCGTCGTCACGACAAGGACGGCGTGCCGGCCAAGGTCGCGCACATCGAGTACGACCCCAACCGCACCGCGCGCATCGCGCTGCTCCACTACGCGGACGGCGAGAAGCGCTACATCCTGGCCCCGGCCAAGCTGAGCCAGGGTGACCGGATCGAGAACGGCCCTGGCGCCGACATCAAGCCGGGCAACAACCTGCCGCTGCGCTACATCCCGGTGGGTACGACCGTCCACGCCATCGAGCTGCGTCCCGGCGGCGGCGCGAAGATCTCCCGTTCCGCGGGCTCTTCGGTGCAGCTGCTGGCGAAGGAGGGCTCCATGGCCACCCTTCGCATGCCCTCCGGTGAAGTCCGGCTGGTCGACGCGCGCTGCCGCGCCACCATCGGCGAGGTCGGCAACGCCGAGCAGTCGAACATCAACTGGGGCAAGGCCGGCCGTATGCGCTGGAAGGGCGTCCGCCCGACCGTCCGCGGTGTGGCCATGAACCCCGTCGACCACCCGCACGGTGGTGGTGAGGGCAAGACCTCCGGTGGTCGCCACCCGGTCAGCCCGTGGGGTCAGAAGGAAGGTCGTACTCGCTCGCCGAAGAAGGCCAGCAGCAAGTACATCGTCCGCCGCCGCAAGACGAACAAGAAGCGCTAGGAGCGGGTTTAGATGCCGCGTAGTCTCAAGAAGGGGCCCTTCGTCGACGACCACCTGATCAAGAAGGTGGACGTTCAGAACGAGGCCGGTACCCACAACGTCATCAAGACCTGGTCCCGCCGCTCGATGATCATCCCGGCGATGCTGGGCCACACGATCGCGGTGCACGACGGCCGTAAGCACGTCCCGGTGTTTGTCACCGAGTCGATGGTCGGCCACAAGCTCGGCGAGTTCGCGCCGACCCGCACCTTCCGCGGCCACGAGAAGGACGACCGCAAGTCGCGTCGTCGCTGACCTGCGGAGCGGAACAGTGACGACACAGACAGACACCGAAGGGACAACCATGGAAGCCAGGGCCCAGGCGCGGTACATCCGCGTCACGCCCATGAAGGCCCGCCGCGTGGTGGACCTCATCCGTGGCATGAGCGCCACGGAGGCTCAGGCGGTCCTGCGTTTCGCCCCGCAGGCCGCGAGCGTGCCGGTGGGCAAGGTGCTCGACAGCGCCATTGCCAACGCCGCGCACAACTACGACCACACCGACGCCCAGTCGCTGTACATCAGCGAGGCGTTCGTGGACGAGGGCCCGACCCTGAAGCGGTTCCGTCCGCGTGCCCAGGGTCGTGCCTACCGGATCCGTAAGCGGACCAGCCACATCACCGTGGTCGTCAGCAGCAAGGAAGGAACCCGGTAATGGGCCAGAAGGTTAACCCGTACGGGTTCCGCCTCGGCATCACCACGGACTTCAAGTCCCGTTGGTACGCCGACAAGCTGTACAAGGACTACGTCAAGGAAGACGTCGCCATCCGCCGGATGATGACGCAGGGCATGGAGCGGGCCGGCATCTCGAAGGTCGAGATCGAGCGCACCCGTGACCGCGTCCGCGTCGACATCCACACCGCCCGGCCGGGCATCGTCATCGGCCGTCGCGGCGCGGAGGCCGACCGCATCCGCGGTGACCTGGAGAAGCTGACCGGCAAGCAGGTCCAGCTGAACATCCTCGAGGTCAAGAACCCGGAGACGGACGCTCAGCTGGTGGCCCAGGCCGTCGCCGAGCAGCTGTCCTCGCGCGTCTCCTTCCGTCGTGCCATGCGCAAGTCGATGCAGAGCACGATGAAGGCCGGCGCCAAGGGCATCAAGATCCAGTGCGGTGGCCGTCTCGGCGGCGCCGAGATGTCCCGCTCGGAGTTCTACCGCGAGGGTCGCGTCCCGCTGCACACCCTGCGCGCCAACGTCGACTACGGCTTCTTCGAGGCCCGTACGACCTTCGGCCGCATCGGCGTGAAGGTGTGGATCTACAAGGGCAATGTGAAGAACATCGCCGAGGTCCGCGCCGACAACGCCGCCGCCCGTGCCGGCAACCGCCCGGCCCGTGGTGGCGGCAACGACCGTCCGCAGCGCCGCGGTGGCGAGCGCGGCGGCCGTGGCCGTCGTCCCCAGGGTGACGCCCAGGCCCCCAAGGCCGAGGCGACCACTGCTGAGGCTCCGGCTGCGGAGACCACCGGAACGGAGGCCTGACCCCCATGCTGATCCCCCGTCGGGTCAAGCACCGTAAGCAGCACCACCCGAAGCGTGATGGCATGGCCAAGGGTGGCACCGAGCTGGCGTTCGGTGAGTACGGCATCCAGGCCGTCACCCCCGCGTACGTGACGAACCGGCAGATCGAGTCCGCTCGTATCGCCATCACCCGTCACATCCGCCGTGGCGGCAAGGTCTGGATCAACATCTACCCGGACCGTCCGCTCACGAAGAAGCCGGCCGAAACCCGCATGGGTTCCGGTAAGGGCTCCCCGGAGTGGTGGGTCGCGAACGTCAAGCCCGGTCGGGTGATGTTCGAGCTGTCCTTCCCGAACGAGAAGGTTGCGCGTGAGGCGCTCACCCGAGCCGCCCACAAGCTTCCGATGAAGTGCCGGATCGTCCGGCGCGAGGCAGGTGAGCTGTAATGGCGGCCGGTACCAAGGCGACCGAGCTGCGCCAGCTGGGCGACGAGGAACTCGTCGGCAAGCTGCGTGAGGCCAAGGAGGAGCTGTTCAACCTCCGCTTCCAGGCGGCCACCGGACAGCTCGAGAACAACTCCCGGCTGAAGGTTGTCCGCAAGGACATCGCCCGGATCTACACCCTCATGCGTGAGCGTGAGCTCGGCATCGAGACGGTGGAGAGCGCCTGATGAGCGAGAAGAATGTGACTGAGAGCAGCGAGCAGCGCGGTGACCGCAAGACCCGTGAGGGCCTCGTGGTCAGCGACAAGATGGACAAGACCGTTGTGGTCGCCGTCGAGGACCGTGTGAAGCACGCCCTGTACGGCAAGGTCATCCGCCGTACCAACAAGCTCAAGGCGCACGACGAGCAGAACGCCGCGGGCGTCGGCGACCGTGTCCTCCTCATGGAGACCCGGCCGCTGTCCGCGAGCAAGCGCTGGCGCGTCGTCGAGATCCTCGAGAAGGCCAAGTAACACCCGGCCGGCCGGGCCGCGCGACCCGTTCGCGCGGCCCGGCCCCGGCCGGCACGTAATTCCTGCGGGGGGTTCCCCGCAGGACGGTTCCGCCAGGCTCTCCGGGCCCGCCCCGGAGGGAACCGGCAGACGATCAGGAGATAGACGTGATCCAGCAGGAGTCGCGACTGCGTGTCGCCGACAACACGGGCGCAAAGGAGATCCTTTGCATCCGTGTGCTCGGTGGCTCCGGTCGCCGCTACGCGGGAATCGGTGACGTCATCGTCGCCACCGTCAAGGACGCGATCCCCGGTGGCAACGTGAAGAAGGGCGACGTCGTCAAGGCGGTCGTCGTGCGCACCGTCAAGGAGCGCCGGCGTCCCGACGGCTCGTACATCCGCTTCGACGAGAACGCGGCCGTCATCCTCAAGAACGACGGTGACCCCCGCGGCACCCGCATCTTCGGCCCCGTGGGCCGGGAGCTGCGCGAGAAGAAGTTCATGAAGATCGTCTCGCTCGCGCCGGAGGTGCTGTAACCGATGAAGATCAAGAAGGGCGACCTGGTCCAGGTCATCACCGGTAAGGACAAGGGAAAGCAGGGCAAGGTCATCGCGGCCTACCCCGCTGAGGACCGTGTCCTGGTCGAGGGTGTCAACCGGGTCAAGAAGCACACCAAGGCCGGCCAGACCGCTCGCGGTTCGAAGACCGGCGGCATCATCACGACCGAGGCGCCCGTCCACGTCTCCAACGTCCAGCTGGTCGTTGAGAAGGACGGCAACAAGGTCGTGACTCGCGTCGGCTACCGCTTCGACGACGAGGGCAACAAGATCCGCGTTGCCAAGCGGACGGGTGAGGACATCTGATGACTGCCACCACTTCGCCTCGTCTGAAGGCACGCTACCGCGAGGAGATCGCGGGCAAGATGCGTGACGAGTTCCAGTACGAGAACGTCATGCAGATCCCCGGTCTCACCAAGATCGTGGTCAACATGGGTGTGGGCGACGCCGCCCGCGACTCCAAGCTGATCGAGGGCGCGATCCGCGACCTCACCACGATCACCGGCCAGAAGCCGGCCGTCACCAAGGCCCGGAAGTCCATCGCGCAGTTCAAGCTGCGTGAGGGTCAGCCGATCGGCGCCCACGTCACCCTCCGCGGTGACCGCATGTGGGAGTTCCTGGACCGTCTGCTGTCGCTCGCGCTCCCGCGCATCCGCGACTTCCGCGGTCTGTCGCCGAAGCAGTTCGACGGCCGTGGCAACTACACCTTCGGTCTCACGGAGCAGGTCATGTTCCACGAGATCGACCAGGACAAGATCGACCGCACCCGGGGTATGGACATCACCGTGGTGACCACGGCGACCAACGACGCTGAGGGCCGCGCGCTCCTCCGTCACCTCGGCTTCCCGTTCAAGGAGGCGTGAGCCGTGGCGAAGAAGGCTCTTATCGCGAAGGCCGCCCGCAAGCCCAAGTTCGGCGTGCGTGGCTACACGCGCTGCCAGCGCTGTGGCCGTCCGCACTCCGTGTACCGCAAGTTCGGCCTCTGCCGCGTGTGCCTTCGTGAGATGGCGCACCGCGGTGAGCTGCCGGGCGTGACCAAGAGCTCCTGGTAAAGAACCAGGGCTCTCGGTAAGCAGATGAGTGGCGGGAGCCCAGCCCTGAATACCGTAGGGTAGAAGGGTTGGGCGCCCGCCGCCCATGACCGTCTTACTACGCCGTAGGTCCCCGCGCCGCACCCGTCCCCAGTCTCATGGGGGAGAGGGATGGCGCATATAGGAAACCCCGGCGAGAGAGGCCTAAGGCCATCACATGACCATGACTGACCCGATCGCAGACATGCTGACGCGTCTGCGGAACGCGAACTCCGCGTACCACGACGAGGTCACCATGCCGTTCAGCAAGATCAAGTCGCACATCGCGGAGATCCTCCAGCAGGAGGGTTACATCCAGGGCTGGAAGGTCGAGGACGCCGAGGTCGGCAAGAACCTCACCATCGACCTGAAGTTCGGTCCGAACCGCGAGCGCTCGATCGCCGGCATCAAGCGCATCAGCAAGCCCGGTCTGCGGGTCTATGCAAAGTCCACCAACCTGCCGAAGGTGCTCGGCGGCCTGGGCGTGGCGATCATCTCCACCTCCCACGGTCTCCTCACCGACAAGCAGGCCAACAAGAAGGGCGTGGGTGGGGAAGTCCTCGCCTACGTCTGGTAGTCGGGAAACGGAGGTATAGCCATGTCGCGTATTGGACGGCTGCCCATCCCGGTTCCCGCCGGCGTGGACGTCACCATCGATGGCCGGACGGTCTCGGTGAAGGGCCCCAAGGGTTCCCTGACCCACACCGTTGCCGCGCCGATCGACATCGTCAAGAGCGAGGACGGCACCCTTCAGGTGTCGCGTCCGAACGACGAGCGTATGAACAAGGCCCTGCACGGCCTGTCCCGCACGCTGGTGGCGAACATGATCACCGGCGTGACCGTGGGCTACGTGAAGAAGCTCGAGATCAGCGGTGTCGGCTACCGCGTCCAGGCGAAGGGCTCCAACCTGGAGTTCGCCCTGGGCTACAGCCACCCGATCGTCGTCGAGGCCCCCGAGGGCATCTCCTTCAAGGTCGAGAACCCCACCAAGTTCTCGGTCGAGGGCATCGACAAGCAGAAGGTCGGCGAGGTCGCCGCGAACATCCGCAAGCTGCGGAAGCCCGACCCGTACAAGGCCAAGGGCGTCAAGTACGAGGGCGAAGTCATCCGCCGCAAGGTCGGAAAGGCTGGTAAGTAAGCCATGGCATACGGCGTGAAGATCGCCAAGGGCGACGCTTACAAGGGCGCTGCCAAGAAGCGTCGCCACATCCGCGTCCGCAAGCGGATCTCGGGCACCGAGGTGCGTCCGCGCCTGGTCGTGACCCGTTCCAACCGGGGCATCACGGCGCAGGTCATCGACGACCTGAAGGGCCACACCCTGGCCTCGGCCTCGCACCTGGACACCTCGATCCGGGGTGCCGAGGGCGACAAGACCGAGCAGGCGAAGAAGGTCGGCCAGCTGGTCGCCGAGCGGGCCAAGGCGGCCGGCGTCGGGACCGTTGTGTTCGACCGCGGTGGCAACCGGTACGCCGGTCGCATCGCTGCCCTGGCCGACGCCGCCCGCGAAGCCGGGCTCGGTTTCTGAGCCGGTTCCGTAGCTAGCGGAAACAGAGAGAGGTAAATCCAATGGCTGGACCCCAGCGCCGCGGTGGCGGTGCCGGTGGCGGCGAGCGGCGGGACCGGAAGGGCCGTGACGGCGGCGCAGCTGCCGCCGAGAAGACCGCGTACGTTGAGCGCGTCGTCGCGATCAACCGCGTCGCCAAGGTTGTGAAGGGTGGTCGTCGCTTCAGCTTCACCGCGCTGGTCGTGGTGGGCGATGGTGACGGCACCGTGGGTGTCGGTTACGGCAAGGCCAAGGAGGTGCCGGCCGCCATCGCCAAGGGCGTTGAGGAGGCCAAGAAGCACTTCTTCAAGGTCCCCCGTATCCAGGGCACCATCCCCCACCCGATCCAGGGCGAGAAGGCCGCGGGCGTCGTCCTGCTCAAGCCTGCTTCCCCCGGTACGGGTGTGATCGCCGGTGGTCCGGTGCGCGCCGTCCTGGAGTGCGCCGGCATCCACGACGTGCTGTCGAAGTCGCTCGGCTCCGACAACGCGATCAACATCGTGCACGCCACGGTGGAGGCTCTGAAGGGCCTGCAGCGCCCCGAGGAGATCGCCGCCCGTCGTGGTCTGCCGCTCGAGGACGTGGCTCCGGCTGCTCTGCTCCGTGCGCGTGCTGGGGTGGGTGCGTGATGGCTCGCCTCAAGGTCACGCAGGTCAAGTCCTACATCGGCAGCAAGCAGAACCACCGTGACACCCTGCGTTCGCTCGGCCTGAAGCGGCTGAACGACGTCGTGGTCAAGGAGGACCGCCCGGAGATCCGCGGCATGGTCCACACCGTCCGCCACCTCGTCACGGTCGAGGAGGTCGACTGACATGGGAGAGCAGTCTCCGCTGAAGGTCCACAACCTCCGTCCGGCCCCGGGCGCCAAGACCGCCAAGACCCGTGTCGGTCGTGGTGAGGGCTCCAAGGGCAAGACGGCCGGTCGTGGTACCAAGGGCACGAAGGCCCGCTACCAGGTTCCGGAGCGCTTCGAGGGCGGGCAGATGCCCCTCCACATGCGCCTCCCGAAGCTGAAGGGCTTCAAGAACCCGTTCCGCACCGAGTTCCAGGTCGTGAACCTGGACAAGCTGGCCGCGCTCTACCCCGAGGGTGGCGAGGTCACGGTGGCCGACCTGGTCGCCAAGGGTGCTGTGCGGAAGAACCAGCTCGTCAAGGTGCTCGGCACCGGCGAGGTCTCCGTGGCGCTGCAGGTGACCGTCGACGCGGTCTCCGGCTCCGCCAAGGAGAAGATCACCGCCGCGGGCGGCTCGGTCACCGAGCTCGTCTGACAGTGATGCCGCATCCAGCCGGGGATGTTCCGCACTTTCGTGCGGGGCATCCCCGGTTGGTCATTCCGGGGACGGATGCTCGCCGGTAAGGTGGGCCGGGCTAGTCTTGCGGAGCCTGTGCGCTGACGCGGGTCAGGCAGCCCAATCGTTTTGCAGTTCCACCATTCGTAGCTTTCAACACCGTCACCTCCCGCCCAAGAAGCGGGGGGCGCAGGAGGCACCGTGCTCACCGCGTTCGCCCGGGCGTTCAAGACGCCCGACCTGCGCAAGAAGCTGCTGTTCACGCTGGCCATCATGGTGCTGTTCCGGCTGGGAGCCCACATCCCGATCCCAGGGGTCGACTACCAGGTGGTCAACTCCTGCATCAAGGCGGTCGGGGGGAACCAGGGCCTGTTCGGCCTGGTGAACCTCTTCAGCGGCGGCGCGCTTCTGCAGCTCACGATCTTCGCGCTCGGCATCATGCCGTACATCACCGCGAGCATCATTCTGCAGCTGCTCACCGTGGTCATCCCGCGCCTGGAAGCCCTCAAGAAGGAGGGCCAGGCGGGCCAGACGAAGATCACGCAGTACACGCGTTATCTCACCGTGGCGCTCGCGGTCCTGCAGGGCACCGGCCTGGTGGCCACCGCCCGCTCCGGCAGCCTCTTCCAGCAGTGTCCCGACCGTTTCAACATCGTCCCCGACCAGTCGATCTTCACCACGATCACGATGGTCATCACGATGACGGCGGGCACCGCCCTCATCATGTGGCTGGGCGAGCTGATCACCGACCGCGGCATCGGCAACGGCATGTCGATCCTGATGTTCCTGTCGATCGCGGCCGGCTTCCCCGGCGCCCTCTGGGCGATCAAGAAGTCCGGGAACATCGCGGACGGCTGGGTCGAGTTCGGCGCCGTCATCCTGGTGGGTCTGGCGATGGTCGCCCTCGTCGTCTTCGTCGAGCAGGCGCAGCGCCGCATCCCCGTGCAGTACGCGAAGCGCATGATCGGGCGTCGTTCGTACGGTGGAACCTCCACCTACATCCCGCTGAAGGTGAACCAGGCGGGTGTGATTCCCGTCATCTTCGCGTCATCGCTCCTGTACATCCCGTCACTGGTCGTCCAGTTCAGTGGATCCACCTCTACCTGGGCAAACTGGGTCAGGGACAACCTGGTCAAGGGCGACCACCCGATCTACATCACCGCGTATTTCCTGCTGATTGTCTTCTTTGCCTTCTTCTACGTGGCCATCTCCTTCAACCCCGAAGAAGTCGCGGACAACATGAAGAAGTATGGTGGGTTCATCCCGGGCATCCGGGCTGGTCGTCCCACCGCGGAGTACCTCAGCTACGTGCTCAACCGCATCACGTGGCCGGGCGCGATGTATCTGGGTCTGATCGCCCTGGTGCCCACAGTGGCGCTGGTGCTGTTCAACGCGAACCAGAACTTCCCGTTCGGCGGGACGAGCATCCTGATCATCGTGGGTGTCGGCCTGGAGACCGTGAAGCAGATCGAGAGCCAGCTTCAGCAGCGTAACTACGAAGGGTTCCTCCGCTGATGCGCATCGTCCTCGTCGGGCCCCCCGGGGCCGGCAAGGGTACGCAGGCCGCGTACCTTGCCAGGAACCTGTCGATCCCGCACATCTCCACGGGCGACCTCTTCCGGGCGAACATCAGCCAGGGCACGGAGCTGGGCCGCAAGGCCCAGGAGTACATGGACGCCGGCCGGCTGGTACCCGACGAGATCACCATCGGCATGGCCAAGGACCGCATGCTGCAGCCGGACGCCTCGAACGGCTTCCTGCTCGACGGCTTCCCGCGGAACGTGGGCCAGGCCCAGGCGCTCGACAAGATCCTCGCCGAGAACGGGATAGCGCTGGACGCTGTCCTGGACCTCGAAGTGCCCGAGGAGGAGGTCGTCAAGCGGATCGCCGGTCGCCGGCTGTGCCGCAAGAACGGCAGCCACGTCTTCCACGTGGTGTACAACCCTCCGGCGGACGACAGCGTCTGCGACGAGTGCGGTGGCGAGCTCTACCAGCGGTCGGACGACACCGAGGAGAAGGTGCGCGTCCGGCTGGAGGAGTACCACAGCAAGACCGAGCCGATCATCGACTACTACGAGCAGCAGGGCCTGGTGCGCACCATCTCGGCCCTGGGCAAGGTCGCCGAGGTGACCAAGCGGTCGATGGACGCGCTGCACGACAAGAAGGACGCGGGCGGCAGCGCCGCCTGAGCATCTGCACGACCGTTGCGGCCGCGGTGTCCCCCAGGACCCCGCGGCCGTACCGTTGAGGTATCCGGTGGGACGAAGGAAGGCCAGGACCGATGGTGGAGATCAAGACCCCCGAGCAGATCGCGAAGATGCGCGCGGCGGGCCTGGTCGTCGCCGCGATCCACGAGGCCACCCGTGAGGCGGCCGTCCCCGGGGCCAGCACCAAGGACCTGGACGACGTGGCCCGCAAGGTCCTCGCCGACCACGGGGCGAAGCCGAACTTCCTGGGGTACGGCGGGTTCCCCGCCACGATCTGCACCTCCGTGAACGACGTCGTCGTCCACGGCATCCCGGACACCGCGACCGTCCTCAAGGACGGCGACGTCATCTCGATCGACTGCGGTGCCATCGTCGACGGCTGGCACGGCGACGCCGCCTACACCGCCTTCGTGGGGAGCGGTCACGCCCCGGAGCTCGTCGAGCTCAGCCGGGTGACCGAGGAGTCCATGTGGGCGGGCATCGCGGCCTTCCGCAAGGGCGACCGGCTGGTCGACATCTCCCGTGCCATCGAGACGTACATCCGCCGGCAGCCGAAGCCCGGCGGCGGCAAGTACGGGATCATCGAGGAGTACGGCGGCCACGGCATCGGTTCGCAGATGCACATGGACCCCCATCTGCTGAACTACGTCTCGCGCAAGCGCGGCAAGGGTCCGCGCCTGGTGCCCGGCATGTGCCTGGCCATCGAGCCGATGGTCAGCCTCGGCACCCCGCTCACCCACGTCCTCGAGGACGAGTGGACGGTCAAGACCGACGACGGCACCTGGTCCTCCCACTGGGAGCACTCCGTCGCGCTCACCGAGGAGGGCCCGCTGGTCCTGACCGCCCGCGACGGCGGCAAGGCCAAGCTGGCGGAGTACGGGATCACGGCCGCGCCGGACCCGCTCGCCTGAGCGCCCCCTCCATCCCGCTTATCGATCATCTTTCGCGGGCATACAACCCGGATTCGTCTTTCAGGAACGGCTGACGTAGACTGTCACGTCGGCCCAGGCATGCCTTCAGGCATGCCAAAAGCCGATCAAGGTAGCCGATCCCGAAAGCAGGACATGGCCAAGAAGCAAGGCGCCATCGAAATCGAGGGCACCGTGATCGAGTCTCTGCCGAACGCGATGTTCAAGGTGGAGCTCCAGAACGGTCACAAGGTCCTCGCGCACATCAGTGGCAAGATGCGCATGCACTACATCCGCATCCTTCCCGATGACCGGGTCGTTGTGGAGCTGTCCCCCTACGACCTCACGCGCGGACGGATCGTCTACCGCTACAAGTAGATCTCACGACCCGGAGAACCTGAATTCCATGAAGGTCAAGCCGAGCGTCAAGAAGATCTGTGACAAGTGCAAGGTGATCCGCCGTCACGGCCGGGTCATGGTCATCTGCGACAACCTGCGCCACAAGCAGCGCCAGGGCTGACGCACGCCGACCTGCACCTCGCAGTTCTTCGCGCCACGCGAGCAACACATGTACATACGCAGCGCCCGTCCGGTCGGAGCAACTCTCCGGCTGACGGCACCTCCGGCGGGGGCCGGAGACCTGATCCGTACCTCGTACGGCGGTCAGGAACGGTGCTGCGGAAGACCCCCGGACACCACAGGAGCCATTGAATGGCACGCGTTTCAGGTGTCGACATCCCGCGCGAGAAGCGTGTGGAGGTCGCCCTCACCTATGTCTTCGGCATCGGCCGCACCCTTGCCCAGGAGACCCTCGCCGCCACCGGCGTGAACCCGAACACCCGGGTCCGCGACCTGGACGAAGAGGACCTGGTCAAGATCCGCGAGTACGTGGACGCCAACATCAAGACCGAGGGTGACCTCCGTCGCGAGATCCAGGCGGACATCCGTCGCAAGGTCGAGATCGGCTGCTACCAGGGCCTGCGCCACCGTCGCGGCCTGCCGGTCCACGGCCAGCGGACCCACACCAACGCCCGCACCCGCAAGGGCCCGCGTCGCGCCATCGCCGGCAAGAAGAAGCCGGGCAAGAAGTAGTCCTCAGCGGACGCTCGTCAGCGGTCTTCGCTGTAGGACCGACCACCTCCACCGGGAGTAACCACATATGCCTCCGAAGGGCCGTCAGGCCGGCGCCAAGAAGGTGCGCCGCAAGGAGAAGAAGAACGTCGCTCATGGGCACGCCCACATCAAGAGCACGTTCAACAACACCATCGTTTCGATCACGGACCCGTCCGGCAACGTGATCTCCTGGGCCTCCGCCGGCCACGTGGGCTTCAAGGGCTCGCGCAAGTCGACCCCGTTCGCCGCGCAGATGGCCGCCGAGTCGGCCGCGCGTCGCGCGCAGGAGCACGGCATGCGCAAGGTCGATGTGTTCGTCAAGGGCCCCGGCTCCGGCCGTGAGACCGCGATCCGCTCCCTCCAGGCCACCGGCCTCGAGGTCGGCTCGATCCAGGACGTCACTCCGACCCCGCACAACGGATGCCGCCCGCCGAAGCGCCGGCGCGTCTGATCAGCAATCCGCTGAGCAGGTAGGAGACAAACAGGAATGGCGCGTTACACCGGGGCCGACTGCAAGCGTTGCCGTCGGGAGAAGCAGAAGCTCTTCCTCAAGGGGAGCAAGTGCGAGAGCGCAAAGTGCCCGATCGAGATCCGTCCTTACCCCCCGGGTGAGCACGGACGCGGGCGCACCAAGGACAGCGAGTACCTCCTGCAGATGCGCGAGAAGCAGAAGTGCGCGCGCATCTACGGTGTCCTTGAGAAGCAGTTCCGCGGGTACTACGTGGAGGCGAACCGCAGGACCGGCAAGACCGGTGAGAACCTGCTCCGCATCCTCGAGTCCCGGCTGGACAACGTGGTCTACCGGGCGGGCTTCGCCAAGTCGCGTGATCATGCGCGACAGCTGGTCCGTCACGGCCACTTCCTCGTGAACGGCGTCAAGACCGACATCCCGTCGGCCCGTGTCGTCGCGAACGACATCGTCGAGGTCCGCGAGTCCTCCCGTAACCTGACCCCCTTCCAGGTGGCTCAGGGGGAGGCCGGCGAGAGGACCGTCCCGGCCTGGCTGGAGGCGATCCCCTCACGTCTGCGGATCCTCGTGCACAACCTGCCCGAGCGCCCGGTGATCGACACCCAGGTGCAGGAGCAGCTGATCGTCGAGCTCTACTCGAAGTAGCAGGGCTCACGGTCCCGGGCGGTGCGGCGCACTCTGTGCCGCACCGCCCGTACCCTTGAAGCCTCGGCATCAAATAGTGGGTGCCGAAGACTGGAGGCAATACCTCATGCTGATCGCTCAGCGCCCCTCGTTGACCGAAGAGGTCGTCGACGAGTTCCGTTCCCGGTTCGTGATCGAGCCGCTGGAGCCGGGCTTCGGCTACACCCTCGGCAATTCGCTCCGCCGCACGCTCCTCTCCTCGATTCCGGGTGCCGCTGTCACCTCGGTCCGGATCGACGGTGTCCTGCACGAGTTCACGACCGTGCCGGGCGTCAAGGAGGACGTCACCGACCTCATCCTGAACATCAAGTCGCTGGTCGTCTCCTCGGAGCACGACGAGCCGGTCGTGATGTACCTGCGCAAGCAGGGTCCGGGTGTGGTCACCGCCGCCGACATCGCGCCCCCGGCCGGTGTCGAGGTGCACAACCCCGATCTGGTGCTGGCCACCCTGAACGGCAAGGGCAAGCTGGAGATGGAGCTGACCGTCGAGCGCGGTCGCGGCTACGTCTCGGCCGTGCAGAACAAGCAGCAGGGGCAGGAGATCGGCCGTATCCCGGTC
>NZ_FZOF01000035.1 GCF_900188405.1 Actinacidiphila glaucinigra
CTCCTGGGCGTTCGCCCAGCTCGGGCAGTTTCTGGAGTACAAGGCACGCCGGCACGGCGTGCCCCTGGTGTACGTGGATCCCGCGTACACCAGCCAGCAGTGCTCACAGTGCCAGTACACAGACAAGAAGAACCGGGCCTCACAGGCCCGGTTCGAGTGCAGGTCGTGCGGCGTCGTTGCGCACGCTGACCTGAATGCTTCCCGCAACATCGCCCGTAAGGGCGAGGCTGCGTGGACTGCGGGGCGTGCGTCACGCGTCCCAGCCCCTGCCTAGCAGGGGCTCAGATGCGGGAGAGCACACGACACCCAGTCGTGTACCTACCTGCAAGCCCGGTCCCTCAGGGCCGGGTCAAGTTGACGTGGTTCCTGATCACATGGCTCGGCATCCCGGATTCCTACCCCCACCCTCGGTGCTAGGCCCTGTCTGACAATTCTCGCTGCCCTGGTTCAATCCTTTCCCGGTCCGCGCGGAAGAATGACTGCCACCAGGTCGGGCGGTCGGCTTGGCGGGCCAGAGGGGGTGGCGCAATGTCGAGCGGCGGAACCGATGTCATCGAGGCCTTGAGCGTGGCGGCTAGGGAACGACTGCGGGCGGGGGCAACGCCGGCCGCGGTCTGCAGCGAACTTGCCGCGCGGACGCGGTGGTGGTGGGACGCAGTGCTGGCCGTCGGGCAGGCGCTGGGTATCCCAGAATCGGAGTTGCTGCGCCGTCTCCATAGTGATCCAGAGCGGGTGCAGGGTGAGTTGCACCCAGGCGAGGAGGAGCTGTACGGCGAACTTATGGAGATGCATGGTGTGTTCGACGTTGCCAGGCAGTTCGACGAACGCGAGCTGCTGATCGCGGAACATCTGCGGACCGCGATTGGTGCCATGGGTGGCGTAGCAAGCGGTCGCGCGCTGGGCCTCTCGCGCTGGTTAGTCGTAGGCGAGTTGGTACGCGTGTTCTGCTCACTTGCGCGCAGCGGTCCACGTCCCACCCGGGGGCGGCCTGCAAAATTTTGGGAAGCCCTTGTGAGTGCTGGAGAACTCCTCGAACCAGTGACCGGGAACGATCATGGGACCGTGGCGCAGGTCCTTGGCGAGTGCCGGGCACACCTGGCCAACTGCACCCGATCAGGCCGGTTCAGCGGATAATCACCCGGCTGGTTCCCGGAGCCAGAGGATCAGGGAGGCCAGGACGACTCCGGCACGGTAGCGGTCGGCGAGTTTGTCGAAGCGTGTGGCGATCGAGCGGAACTGCTTGAGGCGGGCGAAGCATCGCTCGACCACGTTACGATATCCACCTCTGAACCCGGTCCCGTCACCCTTGCCGGCATGGGAAAGAGGGCGTACGAGAAGGGTGGAACGCCCAATGGCGGGGGAGAAGCCGGCGTTCCTGATCGGGGGTAGCGGCGGCTGGCTAGTACTCCAGACACAGATCGCCAGGTGGCGGCGTCGCCTATCGGACCTGCCGATCCCATGGGCTGCGTCGTGGATCGGCTGGACGACGAGCGTGATGAACAGGCGCACGATCTCGTCGCAGGACAGCGGGATCAGGTCGTTCTGTCCGGGCGCCGGCGTGTGCGTCGGCGCGGACCGCGCTCATGAAGGCGTAGGTGAGCATCGCAAGGGTGACCCGGCGGATCCAGGAGGGGTAGCGGCGGGCGCGGTGCTCGTCGAGGCCGGCCCCTTCTCGCTTTGTAAGGCTTCTTCCACTCGCCATCTGGTTCCGGCGACCTTCACCGGTGGTCAGCGGGACCGGTTGAGTGCGGTTGCGGCGGAGCAGCAGCGCATTTACCACCTGGTCAGGTTCGGCTTGACCGTCACGGCCGAGCAGTTGGTGAGCCGGCCGGCGGGCAGGCTTGTTGCCGCGCAATCTCGGCACGGCGCTGGGCTGCGGTCGCGGGAGCTCATCGCGACCTCCCGGAGCACGCTTTCGTACTGGCCCGCTACGGCAGGCGGGGGCAACGCCCAGTCTGCTGGCCTTGGCGGCGTTCGGCGTCGATTGCCCTGTGCTGGATGGCGTCGTGGCTTTGGTTCGGGGCGGGGGCGTGTGTGGTCGGTTCTGCTCAGTTCGTGAGGGGGGTCCAGCCGTCGCGTGCGTACCAGTAGCGCGGCAGGCCCTTGATGCTGCTGGTGCGGAATGCGAGTCCGTGGTCGTCGATGCGTTCGGTGCCGGTGCGGCCTTGTGAGGACCAGTCGAGTTCCAGGTACCAGCGGCAGTCGCAGTGTGCCGTTCGGGCGTCGACCAGCAGTACCTCGGGGTCTTTTGAGGACACCCGGTAGGGCATGCGCAGTGCCGGGGTGCTTGTCGCGTGCTCACTGCCCTGGGTCGGGTGGGCGATCGGTCGGTTCATGTCCAGATTCACGGTGAACGAGCGGGGGTTGATGTCGCTGCCGCAGCCCTGGGCCGTGGAGTAGACGGTGCCCTTCACCGGGGCGGCCCGTCCCACGACGCGGACCCGCAGCGCTTCCAGGACGACGGCTGCTTCGGTGCGCCCCTGTACGGAGATGCCCACGAGTGTGTGGCCGCCGTGCACCGCGCCTTGCGTACGCGCCCATGGGGCGGCGTCCTGTGGGGCCGGGGGTGGCGGCACCTGCTGGGGTGTCTTGTCGATGACGTAGTCGTGCTGGCAACCGAGTTCCCAGAGCTGGGAGTTCGCGGTCCAGGTGAGGGGCGGGGCGGCGGGGACGCCCGTGGCGGAGGAGTTCATGGACGGGCCCGGCGATGGGTTGCCCGCGGCGGGTGTCTTCGGCGAGGGCGTGCCGGGCGGTCGGCGGCGCGTGGCGGAGGCGGGTAGCGACGGTGTCGTGGAGTTGTGCCGGGCGCCCGCGGTCTTCGCGGTCGCCGTATCGGACGCTCGGTTGTCACCGGTGGTCCAGGAGAGCCCGGACGGCAGGGCGGCCAGGCTGCCCAGGGTGGCGATCAGCGCGGTCACGACAGCTGCGGTGACCGCCGTGCGGCGCCTGCGCCGGGGCTGTCGCGAGGCGGGGAGCGACGCTGGGTCTTGGTCGTGCGGCGAGTCGGCAAGGCTCTGTGCGGGGGTCTGCCGGGGGCCGGGCGGGGGACCGGACGCCGCCGCGGGCACAGGGTCGGCGGCTGCCGTTGGGGCGGGCTGGTCCGCCTCGCCGGCCGAGGGGCTTTGGTTGTCGTCCGGGCGGGTTCCGGCGTCTTGCGGCACGGATTTGGTTGCCGTGCGCGCCCGTTGCCGTGCCGCCACTGCCAGGACCCACCGCCGGTGCAGCTCGGTCCGTTCGGCGGCACTGGCCTGGCACATCGCGGCGAACCGTTCGACGGGTGCGAAGCCGAGCGGCACGGCGTCCCCCGCGCAGTACCGGTGCAGCGTGGAGGCGTTCATGTTCAGGCGGCGCGCGAGTGCCGCGTAACTGCGGTCGGTGCGGGCCTTCAGATGCCGCAGCAGCGCCGCGAATTCCTCCACCTCGTCCTCGGACGGCACCGCTTCCCCCTGTCTCGCGTCCCAGGACGGCATCCCAGGCACTCCCTATAAGGAGAGGTCAACAGGCCTGGGACGGTTCCACCGTTGCGGATGGGGCTCCGTGCATTGTGCCCGGCCCGTGCCGCCGCCGACGCTCGTGGTGTCGCCGGAGCCGCCCCCGCACCACTTGGGTCGAGGAGACCGCCCCGCGAACAGCGACGCACATCCCAACCCATCGAATCGGGGAAGCACACTCATGAAAAGCAACACGACCGCCCGCAAGCACCTCCGCCGCACCGCCTTGATCGCCGGTGTTGTCGCCGCCGTGGCTCTCCCGCTGGGGCTCAACGCGTCGGCGCAGGCGTCCGCCCCTGCCCCCGCCAAGGTGTCCGCAGTCGCGCCGCGGTCGGTCAGCGGCACGCCGGGCCAAGCGATGACCCGGGTCGCCGACTTCTACGGCGCGTACATCGACGCGAAGGGCGACTACGAGGACCCGGACGCCACCCTGGCCACGGCGCTTCGCAAGCACTACCTGACGCCCGACTTCGCCCTGCGGCTGGCGGCCTGGGAGGAGGAGAACGGGGTGGACGGCGTCCTGCGTGCCCAGAACGTCCCGGCGCGCTGGACGGTGACCGACAACGGCGCCGTGGGGCACGGCCATGAGGTCATCGTCACGCTGACCTTCGGCAGCGGGGACACGACGCAGAAGATCAAGCTCTTCGTGCTGCTGGAGCGCTACGACCACATCGTCGACATCGGCACCACGAGCAACCGCTGACGGTACAGCCGCGCCGCCCGGTGCGTCCCACCCCGGGGCCGGGCCCCGGGGTTGGAGGACGGATGCCCTCCGGGGTCCGGGTATCGCCCCCGTTCTCCACCTGCGGGGGGCGCCTGTCCCCGGCGGACCCCTGCCGGAAGACAGGGCAGCCGGCCTGCGCACGCAGGACCCACCCACTGCTCGAACGCGTCGTGACGTGATCGGCGTCCGGCATCGGTGCGACACCGTGAACGGTGGCACGGCCGGCAGACACCCTCTGTCGGGACAATGAGCCGGACGAACACGAGGGGCCCGACCGCAGCGCGGCCGGGCCCCTCGCCGGTGGGGCTTTCCGGTGCGCCGTCGCCACGCTGCTGCGGGCCGGGCCCTGCCTCGCTTCCCGTGACCAGGGAGATCTGCCGCAACCCGCGCCGTGACGACGGGGCGGTACGACGCTGCCGCATCGCCGCGCGGAGTTTGAACGCTCTTTTCGCCCACGTCAAGTCCCGTGTTGTCGGAACGTGACCCCGGCACTGTGGCCGGGCCTAATGGAGATGCAGGCCTCGACGGACAGGAAATACGAGGCCGGCCCCAACAGCAGGAAATCCCTCCCGGGTGTTCCCGTCGTTGGTCCGGACATTTATCCGGCATTCCCATTGAAATTCTCTTTCTGAGGAGTTCGGTCATGTTTCACAGCACTCAGATTTCTGGTCAGGTTCGTTCCCCGCGGCGTGGGCTTCGAGCGGTGGTGCTCTTCGCGTCGGCTGGTTTGATCTCCGGAGCCATCGCCCTGCCGGCCTCGGCGGCGACGGTGGAGGTGAGCAGGAGCACCACCGCCACGGCAGGTGTGGTGACCGACGGCGGAAAGGGCGGCGAGGGCGGCGCGGGGGGCAGCAGCGTCTTCGGTCCCGGCGGCTCCGGTGGTTCCGGTGGTTCCGGAGGCGGCAGCGTCTTCGGCAACGGTGGGGCGGGTGGGTCCGGTGGGGCGGGCGGTGACAGCGTCTTCGGCCCCGCCGGTGGCGGCGGTGGCGGTGGCGGGGGCGGGGAAAGCGTCTTCGGCAACGGAGGCAGGGGCGGCAACGGTGGTTCCGGAGGCGGCAGCATCTTCGGCAACGCCGGCAACGGCGGCGGCGCGGGTTCCGGCGGGGACAGCGTCTTCGGCGCCGGCGGTGGCGGCGGCAACGGAGGCTCCGGCGGGAACAGCGTCTTCGGCGATGGCGGCAACGGCGGAAAGGCCGGAGGCGGTGGCGGCAGCATCTTCGGCCCCGGTGGCGCCGGCGGTGTCGGTGGTGCCGGCGGGATCAGCATCTTCTGAGCACCGGCCCGCACCCTCCGTGAGGTGCGGGCATCCACCCCCAGGTCCCGTCCCGGCCCCTGAGGCCGGCGCGGGACCCGGGACCCCTTTCTCGCGGATCTGGCCGCGGATGTGGAGAATCCAGTGAAATCACATCGTGTTTGGAAGCGTCCTTTGGCCCTGGTGGTGATGGCGGCCGCGATCGCCGCTGGCGGCGCCTGCACGTCCGCAGGAGCCTCGGCCACACAGACCCGCCACGACGGCAGCCGAGCCGCCGACGGTTCTCGCGGAACCGACTCCGTCACCGATCTCTTGGCGGGCTGCGCCCGTGGCGGGGAAGGCGGCCAGGGCGGACGGCCCGGCGAGCCGGGGCAACCGGGCCGTCCGGGCGAGCCGGGAGGGGCGGCGTGCCTGCGGCTCGCAGACCTGCCGGACAAACCCGAGGAGAAGCTGTCGGCGGTGGACAAGGTGCGGATCGTTCTGACCGTCACGTCCGGCCATGCCACCCGCGCAGAGGTCGCCGAGAAGTACAAGGTGCCCGAGAAGGTGTTCGACACGTGGAAGGAGCAGGTTCTGGACGGTGACTGGCTCGGGTTGTCCGGAGAGGGTTTCCCCTTCTCGACCTGAGCCCCCGGCGTGCGGGCGACCGTGAGCCCCGACATCGCCGATATGCCCCGGCCCGGTGCGGCCGGGGCATTCGCATGCGACGCCATCGAACGAGCCGTCAACCCGGATTCAGGAGACCTGACGTCCCGTATGAAGCGCATCGGCGAGGCCGGGCCGGGGCACATCCGGCGACCGGCCGTGATTCGTTCGTTCAGCGTGTTTGGTAAGGCTGCCCTCTGGTGCGCGATTGTGGCTCTTGCGCGGGACGCACGGGCGGCCCATTTCCCGAAGGGCATGGCATGAAGCGCATCATCGCTGGACTGTGGCGGATGATCCGGGGGCCCTTGCAGTGGCGGGTGCTGTGGCTGTCGAACAGCAAATACATGGTGGGCGTGACGGGCGTTGTCCGTGACGGCGAGGGGCGCGTGCTGCTGCTGCGCCACCGGTTGTGGCCCGAAGACCGCCCGTGGGGCCTGCCTACCGGCTATGCCAAGGCGGGCGAGGACTTCCGTGACACCGTCGCCCGCGAGGTACGCGAGGAGACCGGCCTTGACGTCGAGGCAGGCGAGTTGGTCCACCTCAAGAGCGGCTACAGGCTGCGCGTCGAGGTGGCGTACGCCGCCAAGCTCGTCGGCGGCTCACTGAAGATCGACTCGTTCGAGATCCTGGAGGCCACGTGGGTATCGCCGAACGACCTGCCGCCGGGATTGCAGGAATCGCACCGACTCCTGATCCAGGGCAGCTCACACGGCTGACCGCCCGGTCGGGCGCAGCGCATGGATGCTCGCCCCGCACGAACACGGGGTTGGCACGAGTGACGTGGCCCGATGGCTCAAGTCGCCGACCTGACTTACGCCTCGCTCTGGCCCCGGACGGCGGGACGGTACGCGTCGAGGTCACCGATACCCGCGCCGAACGCGGGGCAGAGGCCGCGGGACGGGCGGCTTTTCGCTGTGGTTACTCCGTGGGCCGGGTTCGCCCGCGAAGCGACCCCGGCCCTGTCGGAGGCGGTGCCTCACATGGCCCGATATGTGGTCGTCGGTCTCGACGAGGTGGTCAGGGCCGCCAGGCAGGCGGCTCCCACCGGCACCGCGATCAGCAGGACGGCCAGCAGTCCCCAGGGCAGCACGATCGGCACGTGCTCGATGATCCGGCCGGCACTGCCCTCGTCGAGTTGCCGCTGGTTGAAGGCCTCGGCGATGCGCCGGTCGACCAGACGCAGCGCGATGGCGGGGATGATCCCGGTCACGGCACCCAGCACCACGCCGGTGGCGGCCACCACGGCGCACTGGAACGCGCTGAGCAGCCGGCGGGTACCGGGCGGCGCGCCGATCGCGGCGAGGGTGGCGAGGTCGGTCTCGGCGTCCGAGCGTGCCAGACCGGTTGCGGTCCCGGCGGCGCCGAGTGTGACCACCGCCGCGAAGATCGCCAGTGCGAGCGGCACGACATCGTCCGGGTCCTGGGGTCCCTCCTCCAGGTGGAAGCGGACGTCGGCGCCGGTGTTGTCGAGGGCCTGCTGCGTCTTCTGCCGCTGCGCGTCGGTCGGCGGGTGCGTGGTGGTGAAGTACGCGCCGAGCGGCACCGTCTGGACGTGCGCCGATCTGACCGCCGCCCGGGGTACGACCACGACCACGCCGTAGTGGCGCGGGCTGCCGGGAACTTGGTAGGCGGAGAAGCCGACCAGCTTGCTGCCCGGTAGTTCCTTCCCCGGTCCCACGTCGGAGGGCTCGTGCGGCTCCCCGGAGATCAACCGGACGGTGACGCGGCCGTGGGCGTCCATGTTGCGGCGGTCGAGGGAGACGGCCCGGCCGTGCGCCAGGGCAGCCACCGCCCCGGGGTCGTCGATGCCGAGCACCTTCAGCAGTTTCGCGTCGCCGACCAGTACACCGCTGGGGGCCGTCATCCCGCCCACCCGCTCGTATGTGCAGCGCCAGTCATGGGCCAGCGCCCTCAGCTCGGCACGCGGCATCGAGGACAGCGGGTTCGAGGGACCCGTGTCATCCAGTGGGCAGGCCTTGGCGGGAGGCCGCACGACCTCCACGTAACCGCACATCGTGTTCAGGTCGCAGTCGGCGTAGCTGGCGAACACCTGGTCTACGTCCGCCTCGACTCCGACGGGCAGGTTGCGGGCGACGGCTGTTCTGGCAGCGGGGGCGTCGCGGCCGCGGTCGTCGTCCAGCACCACGGAGACGGCGCCATTGGGCAGTGATGCCACGTACCGTTCGCGCTCCTGGGCGGCTGTGCTGCCGGTGTAGGCCGCGACGGTCACGGTGCCGGCGACGGCGGCGAGCACGGCCGCCACGGCGGGGGCGGTACGGGCGCGGTTGCGCGCGGCGTCCCGCAGGGCCAGGCGCGGCGACAGGCCCCACCGGCGCCCGAGGCGGCCGGCGATCCCCATGAACGCCGGGGTCATCGCGACGACGCCGATCTCGGCGATGACGCTGCCGGCCGCGACGACGACCTTCCATTCGGTCTTCATTGCCCCGTACACCGCGATCGCGGTCCCCAGCAGGAACGCGGCCAGGCCCAGGACGGTCAGTCGCCGTCCGGAGCGCCGTACTCCCTTGCGGCCGTTGAGCGCGGCCAGGACCGGCTGCCGGGCCGCGGTGACGGCGGGCAGGGCCGCGGCCGCGAGGCCCGCGAGCACGGCCAGCAGCGCGATGCCGAGGAGGTCCGCCGGGTGAAGGTCGAGACCTCCGAACCGCGCCCCGCTCCGCTCCTCGAACAGCGGACGCAGCGCCGCGGACAGGCCGATGCCGAGGACGGTTCCCACCGCGGCCGCGACGGCCCCGGCGATCAGACCTCCGGCGAGGACGACGGCCCTGATGTCTCTGCCCTCGCCGCCGCCCGCGCCGATGAGGCCGAACTGCCGGCGCGAGCGCTGGGCCCCGACGGCGAACGCGGGCCCCGCCAGCAGACAGACCTCCGCGAGCGCCAGGACGACGACGGTCACCGCCGTCGTGGCCCGCGCGGACACCGGCCGGAGCAGGGGCAGGTCCGGGTGCTCCCGGTACAGCGGCACGTCGGAGCGGGCCGGCGGATGCAGCGTCACATCACGCGAGACGACCGCCACGCCCAGGGTGTTCGCCTCCACCACCATGAGCCAGCCGAAGCCGCCCGGCACCGACACCAGGAACGTCTCGGTCGCCGGCTCGGACGGCGTCCTGCCGGCGGCCGCGAGCGCCCGGCCGTAGGGCGCAAGGAGCGTGCCCGGCAGCGCGTTGACCTCGTCCGCCGTCAGCTCCCCGGGGCGCTCGTAGGTGCCGACGATGCGGTAGGAGCGGTCGAGGTCGCGCACGGTGAGCTGTGATCCCACCCGCAGGCCGCTCGCCGTCAGGAAGTGCGTGGTCACGGCCACTTCGTCCCGGCGGACCGGGTGACGGCCCTGCTTGAGCGTGGTGATGCCGCGGGCCATCGGGTCGGCGGTTGCGAGTTCGAGGACGTCTGCGTCGAGCGCGCCGTGGCGGGTCCGCACTTCGGCCGTGCCGGCGAGACGTTCGAGCTTCCGGGCGTGCGGGGGCATCGCCTGCGCGAGGACGGCCGCGGCGGACGACGGGGCCGGTGGGCCGTTCGTCTCATCGGTGTTGTCCGCCTGCCCCTCGGCGGGGGTGTGGTCGACGTAGACCTGCGAGGCGTCCGGCTCTTGGAGGATGCGGCCGAAACCGCGGTAGTCGAGTTCTGCGTCCGCCTGTCCGAGGGTGCGCTCCAGTTGCTGCTCCGGGGAGAGTTGTGCGCTGCGCAGCGTCACATCGGCCGCCGACGCCCCCAGCACGGGCAGGGCGAGCATGCCGATGACGAGCAGGGTGCGGCCGGGGGCCCGCCGGGCGTCCCGGCCGGCGATCCGCAGCGCCGCCCGCCAGGCGTGGAAGCGGGCGGTCACCGGCCTGCCGTCCCGGTGAGCAGCGCCTCCACGGGAGTCCTCCGGCTCTCGTCGACGACACTGCCGTCGCGCAGGAAGACCATCCGGTCCGCCCAGGCGGCGAGCCGCGGTTCGTGGGTCACCAGCACGCCGGCGGCCCCGGCCTCGCACCTCCTGCGCAGCAGCGCGAGCACGGACTCGCCGGTCTCCGAGTCGAGCGCGCCCGTCGGCTCGTCGGCGAGCAGCAGACGGCGCTCGCCGACGAGCGCCCTGGCGATGGCGACGCGCTGTTGCTGGCCGCCGGACATCTCGTCGGGGAAACGATCCGCCAGGTGCTCCAGTCCGACGTCGCCCAGCGCCTCGACGGCCTCCTTGCGCGCCCGGCGCACCGGGACGCCGTCCAGTTCGCGGGGGAGGGCTATGTTCTCGGCGGCGGTGAGGGCGGGGATGAGGTTGTAGTCCTGGAAGACGTATCCGATGCGGCGTCGGCGCAGTGCCGCGAGTTCTCTGCGGCTCGCGGTGGTGAGTTCGGTGTCCTCGACCGTCACAGTGCCGGACGTCGGGGTGTCCAGACCGCCGGCGATCGCGAGCAACGTGGATTTGCCGGAGCCGGACGGCCCCATGACGGCGACGAGTTCGCCCGCGTGGACGTCGAGGTCGACGCCGCGCAGGGCGTGCACCTCGGTGGCGCCGTTGCCGTGTGTCCGTGTCAGGTCGCGTATGCGCAGGACGGGTTCGGTGGTGAGTGGGGACAAGACAGTCCTCTTCGGAAGATGTACGGGCCTCGGAAGGCTGTGGGGGCGTACGGGGGTGTGGTGGCCGGGGAGGTGTGGCCGGGCGGTCGGCCGGGGGCGCTACCGGGAACGCGATGCGCGGCGGCTCCGGCCCCGGGGCGTGCCGTCGTCCGCGGGATCCTGCCGGGTGCCGGCCTCCGCCTGCCGAGTTCCGGCGGCGGCTGCCATCCTGACCAGCCGTGCCTCGCAGTGGTCGAGCCAGCGCACCTCGGCCTCGGTCTGGAAGATGAGCTGTTCGAGGACGAGCACCCAGGCCATCTCCTCCGGCCGGTCCGGCGGCGGCTCCGGGGTCCCGGCCTTGAGCCGGGTGTAGTCCTGCATCGCCCGCAGGGTGTGGTGCCGCTGCAGCTGGATGACGTCTCGTACGTCGACCCCCGGCGCGTTCACCGCCATGGCGAGTTTGATCGCGAGTTCGTCGCGCGGCGGGTTGCTGCGGTCGACGGGGCTGCGGAACCAGGAGTCGAGTTCGGACCGCCCTTCCTCGGTGATGCGGTAGAGCGCGTGCCCTGAGCTGTCCTCCCCGTCCTGTACGACCAGCCCGTCACGCTCCAGCCGGTTCAAGGTCGTGTAGACCTGCCCGACGTTGAGCGACCAGGTTGCGCCGGTGCGGCTCTCGAGCTCTGAGCGCAGCCGAGCCCCGTACCGGGGTCCGTGTTCAAGCAGGGCGAGCAGCCCGTGACGGATCGACATACCGAGTATGTATACCAGGTATGTTCGTGTCGGCGATGCTTGGCGCAGATCAAGAGAGACAGGTCAATTGGGCATGCCGTGGGGTCTGTTCGCTACCGCTGGCGGCCGACCGGGCTCGCAGGAGGCGACGCGGTGGCAGGGCGGCCGGGCGGGGCAGCGGAGGTTCTGGGACCGGTCAGGAGGGGATGCTGCCTGCCGAGTGGAGGGCGACCGGAGGGGAGGGTCGCCGGTGCGGTGGGTGGTCCGGCGCGGGGAACAGGGCGGACCTGGTGGGCGAGGCCAGGAGGTACAGCCCGGCTTTCAGCGGTTGGTGCAGGGTGGTGGTGCGCACGCTTCCCCCGCGAGGCGAGGACTGCCTTCGCCGCTGTCGGATCCGGGTTTGGGCGTTGGGGTGCGGGCGTTGCCCGGCACTGCGCGCCCTGATCAACAGCGCGGGCGTTACCTGACACAGCGCCGACGCCGCATCGTGACGCCGCCTGTCGGCTACTGCGTCGTGCCTTCGAGAGGACAGGCAGGTCAGGGATTGCTGGTGGCAGCCTGCCTCAGGTGAGGTGTGCTCCCGCTGCCTTCTTCGCCACGTAGATGGTGTTGGCCGCTGTTCCTGATTGGAGTGGGTTGTCGAATTCGACGACGTGGGCTTCCGGTTCCGCGAAGACCTGTGCGAGTACGGCCGTGAAGTCGTTGTCCGGTGCGTCGTTGGACCACAGGGCGAAGATTCCGCCCGCGTGGAGGTGTTCGGCGAGTGCGCGCAGTCCCGTGGGCTGGTAGAGCGCGGCGTGGCGGGGGTGGAGTACGTGACGTGGCGAGTGGTCGATGTCGAGCAGGATGGCGTGGAAGAGACGGCCCGGTGTCTGGGGGTCCAGGCCGTGCGGGTCGCCCGCCATCGCGAAGAAGTCGCCCTGGACCAGTCGGCAGCGGGGGTCCGAGGCCAACTGGGCGCCGAGGGGCACCATGCCGCGTTGATGCCATTGGATGACCTCGGCGAGTGCCTCGACCACGATCAGCGACCGTACCTGCGGGTCGTCCAGCGCCGCCTTTGCCGTGTAGCCGAGGCCGAGCCCGCCCACGGCGACGTCCAGTTCGGTACCCGGCGCTTTGGCCAGGCCGAGTCGGGTGAGCGCGATCTCGCCTGCGGTGAAGAGGCTGGACATCAAGAACTCGTCACCGAGTTTCACTTCGTACACGTCGTCGCCGGTCTCCGGGTCCCTCCGACGGCGCAGGCTGATGTCGCCCATGGGCGTCGGGCGCCAGTCGATCTCCTCGAAACGCGCGCTCATCGGTTGACCTTCCTCATCACCGGTGCCGGTGAGTTGCGCAGCCGGGTGCTACCAGGCCGCGGTGACGATTCTTGTGATGCATCGAACGGAACACGCCGCAGCCTATGCCGCACGGTGAAACCGCTGCCGTGGTGAAGGCCTGTGGGAAGGTGGCGTGTCGCTGCAGCGTGTGGCCGGGATCGCCGCCTTGGGTCGGTATCCAGCCGGCAATGGGTCTGCCGCTCCCGCAACCTGCCAGTAGCCAGACATGATGACGGTGGTGATCCCGGGTTCGTTGCGTGCGTCCGACAGCCGTGATTGGCTCGCCCGATGGAGCTTCTGTTGACGGCAGCTGGCCTGCGCAACGAGACACTGCGGGATGCACTGCGGGACATGCTGGCAAAGCCTTTCGGATCGGCGAACCTCGTGTACGTTCCCACGGCGTCAGTAGCCGAGCCCGGGGACCACGGGTGGTTCGTCGCGGACATGAACCGACTGCACGGACTCGGCTGGCGTGAGTTCGATGTCCTGGAGCTGAACGGCCTGCCCCGGCAGATGGTGCTCGACCGGCTGCTCCACGCCGACGTCATCTATGTCGCGGGCGGCAATCACTACCACCTCGCGCGCAGCATCACGGGCAACGACCTGGCCGACGGCTTCCAGGAGGCGCTGGAAAGCCGGGTCTATGTGGGGATGAGCGCCGGATCGATGATCTTCAGCCGGAATCTCACCGGGCACTCCGCCGACGTCATCGGGGATGCCACGGACCTCCACGTACTCGGCGCGACGACCGTGGAGCCGCCGTTCGGTCTCTTCGACTGGTATCTCAAGCCCCACCTGTACTCGCCGGATTTTCCCGAGCGGGACGACGCTTGGGCTGACGACATCGCTGCGCGGGCGGACTTCCCGATCTACTTCATCGATGACGATACGGCCGTTCGCGTGAGGGACGGCAAGGTGGATGTCGTTTCGGAAGGCCGGTGGCGGCTCCATCCGTGATGCAACGCTCGGTGAGGAGCCCCGGGCAGGACAGCAGGTTGCGGACGGCCGGCAGCGGCAGGAACTGCCACACCGCCGCCGCGGCGCACCTCAAGCGGGTGGGGGAGGAGCGCGTCCTGACATGCATCAGTACGCGCTTTCCCCCCACCCCACGTGGCGCGGTTCGTTGACGGGGCGCCGGGTACGGCAGGTTGTACCGGCCGGTTGCGGGTGTCAGATCCCGCAGTTGGGGGCGGACCAGTACGGAGACGGGTCGAGGGCTACGTGGGCGTGGTCGTTGTGGTCGGGATAACCCGGACCGAGGATCTCCGAGAAGCCGTGGACCCGTGCCTGCTTGGCGAGCGTGCACAGGCTCGGTGAGCCGGTCAGGTCGGCGGCGTCGCCGTACAGGTGGCGGCTGGTGGACGCGCCGCCCACCGCGCTGTTGCAGGCGTAGGAGCGGAAGCCGCTGGAGATGGTGATGGGTACGTCACCGAGGGCGTGCCGCATCGCTTCCAGCTTCCACATCGTTTTGAGGGCGTTCGCCTTGGCCGTGGCAGCCGAGACCGCACCGCCGGACCAGTCGGAGTTGCACTTGTTCAGCTCGGAGTAGGCGAAGTGGACCGGCGTGCAGTCCGCGTCCTGGAGCGCGTAGATCTTGCTGAAGGTCTGTGAGCCTGCGACGCCGTCGGCCGGCAGGCCGTACGCGGACTGGAACTTCTTGACCGCTGCGGTGGTCCGCGCGCCGTAGACGCCGTCGTACGACAGCCGCTCGCCCGAGGTCACCCAGCCGGCGACGCGGATCTGCAGCTGTGTCACATCGGCGCCGGAGGAGCCCTGGGTGAGGGTGCGGCTCCAGGTGTAGCACTCGTCGGCATGCGCGGTTCCCGAGGTGGCGCCCACTCCGACGATGGCACCAGCCATGATCATGACAAGCGTGAGCAGTGTTCGTACCGTGCGTCTGAGCATTTCGGCCTCCCGACCGTCGGACTCGAATGGTGGGTGTCGCCCCCGCGCGAATCGCGGGCGCACCCAGGGTGTCGCCCCTGTGCTACGCGCGTCAACTGTGCCTGCGGAACGCAAAGTTGCCACGCCGTGCGCCGTGCGGGCCTTGCCCCGCACGATTCGGAAGACGCCCTGAGCTGCGGACATCCATCCGCTTGCCGCAATGGACGGCCCCATTGCCATGCCCATCGAATCAAAGGTGCGGTGCGGGTCTCTGCACGGCCCGTTAAGGGCAGTTGGCCACGACGTGGAGGTTGGTGAGCGAAGAGAAGGGGAGCGGCGCGGGCTCGTGGCGGCTGCGGAACTGGAGCCGTCGGCCTGAACCCGCCGCGGTTGGTGTCAATGGGCTGACCTGACTGATTGCCCAAGTACAGCCGGCCCAGGACGGCCGAGGTTGTCAGGCCGAGCGTGGCCCCGGTGAGGGGGCAGATCACGTCGCCTGTGGCCTGGCCCGCGTTCCGGGTGACCAGGGACGTCCCGGTCTTCCGTCGGCCTGCGGCGAACGGGTGCCGGTGCCGGCGTGGAGTACGCGAGGAGGGGCTACGGTGGCTCGACACCCATCGTGGCGGGCACGTGGTGACGCGTTGTGGGTGCGCAGAGAGGGGGAAGCTGATGTCCGAGCACATGATCGAGGACCTGGTCGCGGACTCGGTTCGTGTTCTGGACGCGCACACTGAGGCGGGTGACCGGCGGGTCCGGGACTGGTTCGCGGCCCTGTACGGCTTCGAGAGCGGTTTCGACTGCTCGTTCACGCGGTTTCGCGTCATGGACATCCTGCTGCGCCGCGGGTACGCGTACCGATTCCCGGTGGACCGGCATCCCGACTACGGGGAGCGGTCCGCGTACTTCGACGCGCTCACGGAGTTCACGGCTCTGCGCACGTTGGACGAGGACGCTCCGGACTTCGACGGCTACGAGTCCTGGCTTGAGGACGGATACGTCGATCCGCCGTTCCTGTACTGCGAGGCCGGAGGCGCATTGTGGCGGCGCATGGTCGCGGTCGGTGAACTTCACGGTCCCGACGACACCGCTGCGCCTCGTCGTACTCCCCTGATCGAGGTGCTCCGCGAGGTCGCTGTCGCTGCCGAGAAGGAGCAGGACCGCGAACTCATCGGCCTGTGGTACGCGTTCGGCTGCAGTGCCCTCCTCGGCGGCCCCGCGGGCTGCCCCTACGACATCGACGAGCTCGCGGAGATGCCGGCTGTGCGGGACTTGCGCGCCGTCGTCCGCCGCACGGGCGCCCTGGCCATCGCACAACGGTTCCCCTACGCGGTCCCCGTGGATTTCGCCGACGACCAGGACCTCGAGGCGTGGTGGTGGCAGCCGTAGGTGCGGGTATTACCTGCGCAGACGCGGGATCCGCCGCACGATTCCGGGGAATGCCGACCAGGTGCGCAACCGCAAGAAGCTCGGTGCCCGCGGTGGCCGTCCTCAAAAGTTCGACGAGGCCGACTACCGCGAGCGCCACGCGGCCGAGTGCGGGATCAACCGCCTCAAGCGCCACCGGGCCGTGGCCACGAGACATGACAAGCTCGCCGTCTCTTGCCCACCAGCTTCGGTCCGCGAGAAACTCGGTATCGCTGCAGGTAGCCAGGCGCTTAGCCTGTGACGCATGCATCAGCCACGAAGGCGGGACCGGCGCCCGGCTCGTCGCGCGCCATCCAGGCCGGCCGGGCGCCAGCCGTTCCGCCTCACGGGCGTGGGCGTTGATGTTGTCCTGGTCGGCTACTTCTCTGCCAAGCAGAAGAACTTCGAAACGCTGATGGCCTCGGCAGCGACAGAACTGGCAGCCCGCGGGGCTCGGGTCATCGTGCAGATCGTGCAACGACGAGGCGTCTCGGATGGCGGGGTCCAGAAGATGAGCCAGCCCTACTCCTCGCGGACTCTGCTGAGCCACGGCAAAGTCCGTGAGGTAGCTCAGGCCTGCGACCAGGCCAACGCCGACGTGGTGATCTTCATCGGCACCTTGACCGAGCGACAGCAGCGTACGCTGACGGAGCTGCTTGGCCGCCCCGCTGTGAGTCTCGCCGACATCCTCGCCACCCCCTGACTGCGCACGCGAAGCGGCCTTGAAACAGGCCCTGGTTCACCCCGCCGATCACCGCCTTCGCCTGTGCGGCGGCGGCCGCTGCAGGGGCCCAGGTCACGGGCAACGTCCGCCAGATCCTCTGTCCCGCACTTGATGAGGAGCGGGCCGGCCCTGGACCTGCTCTGTGCCCCAGATCGACCACCGGTGTTCGTGCGACCAAGCGCTGATCCTCAGCGGCCCGCGGCGGGGCAAGGTGCTTGGCGCGACCGCGTGAGGCAGGTCCGAGTCACCGTGACGGTCGTCCCGTTCATGGGAACCACGAAGGATGGCCGCAGCCGTTGATCGTCCACGACTCGCTCGGGTTCGTTCATTCTCGGACCGCCTGAGCTTCAGGCCTGAGCTGCCGCACGATGTGCCACTGGTCCGTCTCGATGCGACCGATGACCGGGTGCACGCCATCGCTCCGCCCGAAGCGTCTTCGCGCACACCTTGAACAGGGTGCCGACTCGATTGCGGAAGACGAGTTGCCTTATGTCCCGATTGAAGTGGTTCTGGTCTTAATTGACGTGGCAAGTTAAGTCAGGCTGGAGCAAATATGAATCTTACGGGCATGTCCAACTGTCCAGGATGCGGAATGTACACGCGAGAAACGGGATGTATGTCATGATCTTCGGCGATTCATTCCTTCCGCCGGTCCTGCCAAAGGACGCCGCAGTCCTCACGGCCGCGGTGACAGGTTCGGTTCTGCTGCCCGGCGATTGCGGATACGACGACGAACGCGCTGTGTTCAACCTGAATCACGAGTTGCTTCCCGCGGTGATCGTGGTGGCGGAGAGCGCGGTCGATGTCCAGGCAGCCGTCATGTTCGCGGCGTCACAGCACCGGCCGGTTGTGGTGAGGACCACCGGCCACCAGATGGTCGGCCCGGCTCACGGCGCCGTCGTGATCGCCACCCACCGGATGAACGACGTGACCATCGACGCGGCCGGCCGCACAGCCCGAGTCGGAGCCGGTGCGGTGTGGTCCGAGGTCGTCAAGGAGACCGCTGCGGCCGGACTGGCCCCGCTCAACGGGTCCAACCCCACCGTGGGCGTCTCCGGTTACACCCTGGGCGGCGGACTCAGCCCGACCCTCGGCCGGTCCCACGGCTACGCTGCCGACCACGTCCGCTCACTCGACGTGGTGACCGCCGACGGCGAACTGCGTCATGCCGACGCGCAGTCCGAACCCGACCTCTTCTGGGCACTGCGCGGCGGCAAGGGCAACTTCGGAGTCGTCACCGCCCTGGAATTCGACCTGTTCCCGGTAACCCGCCTGTACGGCGGTGCCATCTACTTCCCCGGCGAGCGGATGGCCGACGTGTTGCGAGTCTGGACCGGATGGCATCCGGGCACACCCGAGACCATGATCTCGTCGTTCGCCGTACTGCGACTGGCAGGGCAAGCCGAACTGCCCATACCCCTGCACAACGAGTTCCTGGTGTCCGTCCGGATCGCCTACAGCGGCACGGCCTCGGACGGCGAGCGGATGGTGGCGCCGCTGCGGGCGGCAGCCCCGGCAGTCCTGGACACGGTTGCGGACATGCCGTACACGAAGATTGCGACGATCCACAATGAGCCGGCCGAACCAGTGCCCTACTACGAACGCAGCGTCATGCTCAAGGAGTTCCCCTCCCAGGCTCAGGACAAGGTCGTCGACCTCGCCGGCCCGGACTCCGCAAGCACCTGACGATGGTCGAACTGCGCGCCCTGGGCGGGGCGTGGGACCGGGAACCGGCCGTGCCCAACGCCGTCGCGACCAGGGGCCTGCCGTACGTCCTGCTGGGCGTCGCCGGCGGTCCGGTCTCCCAGGAGCAGCGACTCAAGGAGTCCGTCTCGACGCTGCTTGACGGCATGGAGACCTGGCAGGGCGACCGGCGGATGGTGAACAATCTCGCGGCGGACGAGGCTGCCGACGCCGCGGCGATCTACGGACAGGAGCGCTACGAGCGCCTGGCGGCCGTCAAGAAGACCTACGACCCGGCCAACATGTTCCGGATCAACCACAACGTGGCGCCGGCCGCCTGATCAGGCACTGAAGAGGTCCCACAGCTCATCGGCGTGGCCGGTGCGGGCGATGACGCCGCGTACGTGGGCGATGGGGGAGTTGCCGACGTAGGTTTTGTGGCTGGTGAGGGACGTGTGCGTCGCCGTCGCGGACGGCGGTTCAGCGTGCCGGGCAGGGATCCGGACCCGGGGTGGGGGAGAAGCGGTGCGGTTTCCACGATTCGACGAGCGCGGCACGCTGACGACGCACGAGCTCGAGGCGCTGCGTCGCTGAGACCACGAACGGGCGCACGACAGGGCGCACGACGGTGTGGGCGCCGGTGGCCGCGCGCGGCGGCGACCGGCGCCCCGGTGCGTCACGGCTTGGGCGGCACGGTGTTGCAGTCGGGGACCCCGTCGAGCCAGGCGGGTCCCTGGATGTAGATGTTGGTCATCCAGGCCTTGTAGTCGGGCAGGTAGGCCCAGACGTCGTTGGAGTAGCCCTCGGCCTCCACGAGTTCGGCGTGCTTCTGGCACTGCACGCGGATGGTGGTCGGGCCGGGGAAGGCGTAGACGCGGCCGGCGCCGAGCGAGGGCGCTTGCTTGGTCCACACGCCGCTGCCCCAGGTGCGGTGGATGTTGCCGGTCACCGCACCGGTGTTGACGCGGACGGCGCCGTAGTAGTCGCCGCCCAGGCGGACGTCGCTGACCATGAGGCGGGTGCCGGACTCCTTGGCCTCCACCATCTTGCCCGCGCCGAGGTAGATGGCGATGTGGTGCAGGTCGTCGGAGCGGCCCCAGGCCAGCAGGTCGCCGGGGAGCAGCGGCGCCAGGCCCTGGGCGGCGGTGAAGCGGTTCGCCGCCCGGTGGGTGTAGTACTGCGTGCTGGCGGTGCCGTTGAGGATGTCCGAGCCGGCGGCACGGGCGTAGGCGTGGCGGACGAGGCCGGAGCAGTCGAAGCCGAGCCGCTCGGGGTCGTGCGCGCTGTCGGGGTCGGTCGGGTCGATCTGGCCGTAGGTGGCGCCGGGTTGGGCGCCGTGGCCGCCGCCCCAGGTGTACCAGGTGCCGGCCGTCACCTCGGCGCAGGCGGCGGCGATGGCGGCTTCGGCGGCCGCGGAGGCCCCCGGGGCGAGAGCGCCGCACGCGGCGGCGTCCCGTAGCGGAGCGTGCGGCGGGGCCGCGGCGGCTGTCGCGGCCGGCGCGGCGAGGAGAAGGGCGAGTAAAGCGATCAGTGTGTGGACGACTCTGGTCCGGCAGGTCATGCCAGGGACCCCCGTTTTCTGGTGGTGTGCGGAACTGGTCGGACAGCAGCCTGGGGGCCGCGCCCCCGGCCCGTCGAGGTGCGGGGCGTCGCCCCGCTGCGGTGGGCAACGGGAAACCCTCGGGAAACCCGCGCCCACCCGGGAGCGCGGCCGTCACCCCCGGCGGGCGCAGGCGGCCGCCCGCGGCAGCTCGGACGTGCGGACGCCGGGCAGCAGGGCGGCGAGCTGGGGGGCGTCCAGGCCCGCCCGCAGCCGGCAGATCGCAGCCAGCCGGACCTGCGGGTCGGGTCCCACAGGCGTACGGTGCGGTCGGCCACGGCGGAGGCGAGGGTGCGGCCGTCGGGGCGTAGGCGAGCGCGTGCACGGCCCCCGGTGACCGGTCAGCGCGGCGATGACGCGGTGCGCGCCCGTGCTCTCGCGTACCTCGATCGTGCCGCCCGCGGTGGCGACGGCCACCTCGCGCCCGTGGGGGGGCGAGCGCCACCGTGCGGGTGCGACCGTCGAGGCTGAAAGCGATGGACCGCACCAGCCCGCGCACCGGGAACACGGCGACCGTGCGGTGTCCGGGCATGCTGCGCAGGATCACCGCGCCGTCCGCACTCCCCGTCGCCAGCAGCTTGCTGTCGCCCGGGGCGAAGGCCACCGTGTGGACGGGGGCGCGGTGTTCGTCGAGCCGGGCGGCGAACGGCTCGGACTGGGTGCTCAGCGGGGCGCCGCGCGCCTCGGGGGTGTCGTGGGCGCGGAAGGCCTGCTCCGCCGGCAGCATCGACGCCTCCGGGCGGCCGTCGGCGAGGGCCTGGGGGTGCGCGACGCGTTCCTGGTAGCCGAGCCCTCCGGGTGACCGTGAGCCCGAGCAGGACGGCGAGAGTGGCTGGTAGGTACTGCCGCAGTCGGGCCTGGCGCCGGAGCTGCGGGCGGTGGCCGTCCTCGGTGGCCTGGCTCGCCCGCAGGGACTCCTCCTCGCCCGGATTCAGGCGGCTCCATCCGTCCAGTTCGTCGGACCAGGTTGCACGACGTCCAGCCGGGTCGCGCCGTACGGCGCGGAGGGTCGCGGCCCTCGCTCTCCCACGGGGCGGCGGCGTGGGCCGGTGTGCTGGTGCGGCAGCAGTCCGGCGCGGTCGGTGTGGATGCAGTCGCGCAGGCGGCCAGGCGTGCAGCAGCGCTTCGTGCGTGATCTCTACGGTGTCGCGGGCGAGGGCGATCAGCCGGGCTGGAACGAATGCGTCGGGCGCGGCGGCTGGCCCCTCCGCACCCGCGAACTGCCCGGCGTTTCTTCGCTGTGACGCAAAGACGCACGTCCGAAGCCGAGCCGATGGCTCCGGACGTGCGTCCTACGGTGCCCGGGCGGGGCGTGCCCTCAGGCGAGGGCGGTGGGCCCGCGCGTCGGCCGGGCGGATCAGGTCAGGGTTGCCCCACAGCCGCCGTTGACCCACTGGTGCGACCGGATGTTGTTGTCCACGACGTTGCCGTCGGTGAAGTAGTTGTCCGACAGGTTGTCGGCGTACAGCTCGCCCGGGTACAGGCAGGTGTGGCCGAGCTGGTGGTCCTGCCAGTAGAAGAACTTCACGATGGACAGGTTGCCCGTGAAGCCCCGGTTCATCACTGAGGACGCCCGGTCGTTCGCGGCTCCCCAGTTGGAGCTGTCGCCGGAGGCGACCATGATCGGGCTGCCGTTGCAGTCGTAGCCGTCCCAGGCGTACATGTTGCCGTTGCGCGCCCCCCACTTGCTGTCGCACACGGCGCCGGCGGCGCTGCTCTCAGCGGCCTGCGAGGTGGCGGCCGGGACGGCCACGCCCAGGGCGGTGAGCCCGATGAGCGCTGCGGAGACGGTGAGCTTGCGCATGATGGTTTCCCTCGTTTCTCGATGGTGCCCGGTGGTGGTGCGCCGGCGGGGCGGGGCGTCGGGTGCCCGTGGTGTGCCCGCGCCGGTGGACGGGGCGCTTCCGTGCGCGAGATGGTCAGTCACGCTCCGGAACGATGCGCACCGCCCGGTCGTAGGCCTGCCGGCCGAGACTGCGGTAGGTGTCGATGTCCTTGACGTACCGGTCGGGCAGGCGGTCCAGGTAGTGCTTCTCCCGGGCCGTGGCCACGGCCCGCAGGGAGGTGCGGCGCGCGCAGTCGGCGTCCGCGACGGCGGTCCTGCGCTCGGCGGCGAAGGCCTCGTCGGCGCGTGCCGCGCCCAGCCGCACGGCCGCGGCCCGCACGCCGTTCTGGGCGGCCCGGGGGTCGGGGTAGGGTTCGCCCTCCTCGCGCATGCACGCCGACCAGGCCCGGACGGCCGCGGTGAGCTGCGGGTCCTTCATCAGCGGCCCGGCGTAGAGGGAGTTGGCGCTCAGCGCGATCTTGCTGGTGCGGAACCACTCGGCGGGATCGCCGTAGAGCGTGCGCTCGGCCTCCTCGGTGCAGCCGCCGATGCGCTTGCGGATCTCGCCGCCGTTCGGCATCGGGGCGGCGAGCATGCGGGCGCCGTCGCCGCCGTCCAGGGCCTCGTCGAACAGGGCGCGGCGCGTGGCGGGCAGGTCCTGGCGGTAGGTCCCGTTGGCGTTGCGCTCGCGCAGCCGCGCGCTCTTCGCCTCGACGCGGCTGCCGTAGCCGTAGGTCCTCGCCCAGGCCAGGTCGTCCTGGACGAAGCGCACGGGCCGGCTCTCCTGGAGCGTCAACTCGCGCTCCTCCTGGTAGATGAAGCCCTGGCGCCCCATGCACCGGCTGGTCAGCCGCTGGAGGGCGTCGTTGACGCGGACCTCCTGCCGCCAGGTCAGCGCCGGTGTGCGCACGCCGGTGTCCTGGCGGGTCCGTCCCTGGGCGTCGCCGGCGCCGTCACCGCCGTCACCGCAACCGGTCACCACGGCGGTGACGAGCGCGGTCACCGCACACAACGACATGAGCGCACGTCTCATGGACCCCGATTCCCCCTGCCGCCTCATGGCCCTGGATCCCCGGTGCCGCCCGGTCCCCCGTGCGGCACCGCGGAGGGCGGCCCCCTTCGGTTGCCGCCGGCCACGGTCGTGCCGTGTACCGACGGGACACAGACTTGTGGCGCCGCCCGGCCGGGGTCGACGGGTTTCCCGTTGCCCACCTGCTGCCGGACCGGGAAACCGGGGGCGAGGTGGGGGAACGGGGCGGGGGAGGCAACGTCTGCTGAGTGGAATGGACCAACGAACACCCCGACGGGAATCCGTAGGCGGCGCAACCGACTGACGGGGATTCGAAGGCGGGCCTCCGCGCCTGAACCGGACTCCGGACGACTGCGCGCACCGTCTGAGTCGCTTCCGGGTCTATTCGCAGTGCACCGGGCTTCGGCCCGGTGGTGAAGCGAATCTTTGGCCTGCTCGGACCTCGGCTGTGGGCAGGGGTCCGCTCGGTTGGCCTCGGCCGGAGTCGGAGCGGCCGGTTCTGCTGCTCGATGTACTGCTTGACGATACCGAGCGATTCGGCGTAGAGCGGACCTTCGCCCTACTGCACCAGGTCAAGCGCCTCGCAGTCCGATGGGAATGACGCCTCGGCCTCCAGGCTGCGAGGCGCTCCCGACAGGCCGTTGTCAGCCGTTACTTGGAGCGCGCGGAGGTGGGCGGGTCCGCTCGTACGACCTCCGCGGCAGAGACGTGGTGCGGGCGCAGACCCAGGACAAGGCCCAGGATCAGCACGGTGATACCCAGCCATACCGACGGGCTGGGCGCGCCGCTGCCCGAGACGCTGCCGACGGCCGCCGCGGCGAGCGGCGCGATGCCGGTGAGCAGTCCGGCCCGCCCGGATCCGACGGCGCGAACCGTCGAGTACCACAGGACGAAGGCGACCGCCGTCACCATCAACGCCAGGTAGCCGATGGCGGCCCACTCGATTCCAGACAACTCCCATGCCGCTGTGGGGCCTTCGACGGTCGCAGCGAGAACGGCCAGTAGCGCAGCTGCCATCCACATCGCGTGCAAGGACACCCCCCACGGGGAGTGCCGCCGCAGGACCGGTACCGCGAGCAGGGTGAAGGCGGCCTCGCAGGCGAGGGCCAGCGCCGCCCAAGCCACCCCGACGGCGTCGGTGCGACCGGTTCCCTCCACCAGTACCGCTCCCGTCACGACCACCGGGGCCGCCAAGAGCAGTTGCCGGCTGGGCCGGCGCCGTTCCAGTGCCGGACCCACCACCGCGAGGACCACTGGTACGCACGCGACCGCGACGGCAACCGCCGCGGGCTCGGCATGTTCGACGGCCCGGATCACGGCCACGTTGAACAGCAGCAGACCGGTGACGGCGATCCCGGCGAGCCACAGCCACTCCCGCCCTCGTGGCCACACCAGCCGTGTTCCGGCGAGCCGGGCGACGACCAGCAGGATCACCGTGGCGATCGCATAGCGAATCGCCTGCGGGGTGAACAGCGAGGCCCCTACGAGGGTGTGCGAAACGGTGACGCTGCTGCCGACCAGCGCCATCCCGAGCATGCCGGGCACGAGTGGGGCGAGGGGAGCGGAAGGTGTGTGCATACCGCTCACGCTGCCGGGACAATGGACGTCATGGACAGGTCCACGAAGGCGTCGTTGGAGGGGTCCAAACACACGGAGGGTCCAACGGACAAGGTGCCGGACCGCGGTACGTCTCTGGGCTCGGACTTCCTGCAGCTGGAGATCGGGCAGGTGCCCGCAGGCGGGCGCACCGCCTGGCTCACGGAGCAACTGCGGTCCGCCATCGCCGACGGCCGGCTGCATGTCGGAGCGAGGCTGCCCGCCAGCCGGGCCCTGGCGGAGGAGCTGCACGTCACCAGGGGCGTGGTCACCGAGGCTTACCGGCGGCTCGCCGAGTCGGGACAGATCGCCGGTCGCGGCCGACTCGGGACGGTGGTTGTGGCGGCTCCCGCCGCTCCGCCCGGACACGCATACGACATGCCGGGGACCGGAGCCGGATCCAGGGCCGCGATCTTCAGCGCGGGTGACCGCGATGGAGTCGTCGACGTGCTGCGGGCCATGCCCTGCCGGATCGACCTGTCACCGGGTGTCCCCGACTTGGCCGCCTTCCCGCGCGCCGCGTGGCTGCGCGCCGAGCGTGCCATTCTCGCGGCCGCCGCCCCGGCCGACTTCGGCTACGGCGATCCGAGGGGCGCGCCCGCTCTGCGGCGAGCGGTCGTGGGCTGGCTTGCGCGCAACCGGGGCATCCTCGCCGACCCCGACGAGGTCGTGGTGGTCGCGGGTGTGGCGCAGGCTCTGAGCCTGCTCGCGCGGCTTCTGCTGGAGGACGGTATCCGCCGTGTCGCCGTCGAGGATCCCGGGTCCCTCGGGGCGCGCCAGCAGTTGGAGTACGGGGGCCACTCGATCGTGCCCATCCGTGTGGACGCGGGTGGCCTCGACGTTGGTGCGCTGCGTGCCAGTGGCGCCCGGGCGGTGCTGCTGACCCCGGCCCACCAGTTCCCGACCGGTGTTGTCCTCGACGGGGAACGCCGCCGAGAGCTGCTGGGCTGGGCCGCCGAGGGCGGGGTGGTGATCGAGGACGACTACGACGCCGAGCACCGCTACGACCGGCCGCCCGTGCCGGCGCTGCGCTCGCTGATGCCCGAGGGGGTCTGCTACGCGGGCAGCGTCTCCAAACTGCTCGCGCCCGCACTCCGCATCGGATGGCTCCTCGTACCGCCGGACCGGCTGGACGCCGTCGTCAGGGCCAAGCGGTACGCCGACCTGGGCAACGGCGTCCTCACTCAGCTGGTCCTCGCCCGGCTGATGGACTCCGGTGAGCTGGAGCGGCATCTGCGCCATGTCCGGAGGCGCCACCGCCGGCGCCGTGACGTGATGCTGAAGGCCATCGAGGAGCACCTTCCCGGTGCCCGTGTGCACGGGGCAGCCGCCGGCCTGCACCTCATGGTCACCTTCGGCGACCCGCCCGACGGCGCCCACGACCGCGGCCTGTGCGACGGTGCCCTCGCCGCGGCAGCCCTCGACCGGGGTGTGAAGGTACATCCGCTCTCCTGGCACCGCATCGGCCCCGGGCCGCCCGGCCTGGTACTCGGCTACGCGGCGGGACCCGCTCACGACATCGAGCAGGGCATCGCCACCATTGGTGCCGCCCTGCGCGGGCTCCTTCCCTGACGCCTGTGCAACACAAGCATCAGAGGACGGTCAGTCGGCCCTGCATAACCGGACTGGGCGCCAACATGCCGGCCCCGTACCCGTCGGCTTGGGTACGGGGCCGATGGACAACGCAGATGCCACGCGCCCTCCCGCCAAGCCGCGCCCTGCGCGACGACCCACACGGCGACGGTCTACCACCCTGACCGGCTCGGACGAGAGCTCGCCGTACCACTGGCTCCTGTACGACGTGCTCCGGCATCGCTTCCAGGGCCGCTGACGAGTACCGTGCGCAGCAGGGTGAAGCAGGGCCAGCCGTGCGGGATCATCCAACGACACGAGGCCATCAGCGAGGATCGAGCGGGCGTGGCCTGGCCGGGGTCCTTGTTGTGACCCGTCATGGATCGAAGCCCTCAGCTGGGCGAGGGCTTGCGGAGCCGGGCTGTCGGCAGGTGACGGGTAGACGGGAAACTGGCGAGCGCGATGCCGGCGGTGGCGAGGACGGCGGCTTTGAGGCTGCCGAGCTGTGCGTCGGCGTATTCGGTCACGAGGGCGTCGGCCTCGGGCTTGGGCAGGCCGGTGCGCTCTGCCGCGGCTCGTACCTGCTCGGTGCCGACGAAGCTGACGCCCGCCTCGATGGTGATGCCGACCTGTTGACGCGCTGCGCTGGAGATCTGCGGGTTGTCTTCGATCTGGGTCGTGAACACGTGCACGAGTGCTCCGATGAGAAGCGAGCCGATGAGGGCGGTTCCCAGGGAGGATCCCAGGTTTTGCGCGGTGTACTGGAGACCGCCGACCTCGCTGCGTTCCGACTCGCCGACGCTGGATTGGACGACGTTGCCGAGCTGGGAGGCGAGCAGGCCCATGCCTGTTCCCAGCAGGGCCATAGCCCAGGCGAACGAAAGATCGTTGAGGGACGGAGTGATGGTGGCCAGCAGCCAGAGAATCGACGCGATGAGAATCAGCAGGGCTGTACGGACCACTGTGCGGGGCGAGGCGAACCGGCCGAGAAGGGGGCCGCTCATGGAGACCACGAGCATGCTGATCGACACCGGTAGCAGCCGCAGCCCGGTCTCGAAGGCACTGAGGCCCTGCACGACCTGGAGGTACAGAGGGATGACGAAGAACAGGCCCAGCAGGATGAGGTTCTGACTGAGCAGCGTGGCAAGGCCGGCCCGCAGAGCGGGCACGCCGAACAACGAGAAGCGTACGAGGGGCTCACGCTTCCGAGCCTCCTGCCGTCGCTCCCACAACCGGAACAACCACAGCACGACGGCGCCGGCAGCGATGACGAAGAGGGTGAGGGAGAAGCCGAAGACGGTCACGGGGGAGTTGCGGGGCCGCAGCCAGCCCCAGTTGCTGCTCTGCAGGACACCCAGCACCACCAAGGCCAGGCCGACGGCGGACAGCACGGCCCCGACTTTGTCGAGATGCGGTCTGGAGCCGCGATGGGGCTGTTCCTCGATCCAGCGCATGCCCAAGAGGATGGCCGCCACCAGTACGACCTCGGCAGCGAAGACCAGACGCCAGGTCAGGTAGGTGGTGACCCAGCCACCGACCAAGGGGCCGACTGCGATGCCGGCTCCGGCCAGGCCGCCGATGACCCCGTAGGCGACGGCCCGGTCCCGGCCCTGGTAGGTTCCGGCCACGAGGGCGGCAAGCGCGGGGAGGACCAGCGCCGCGCCGAGTCCTTCGATCACGGACCAGCCGACGGTGAGCACCCATAGGACCGGGGCCACAGCGGTGAGGGCGGAGCCCGTGGCGTACACGATCAGTCCGATGCCGAACACCTTGCGGCGTCCGAGCATGTCCCCGAGTTTCCCACCCGTGATCATGAGGGCTGCCATGACCAGGGTGTAGAGGGTGATGACGGCCTGAATCGAGGTGACCTCGGTGTCGAAGTCCTCTACCAACTGGCTGATCGAGACGTTCATGACCGAGGTGTCGAGCACCATCAAAAACTGGGCGGTACCGAGGATGATCAGAGCCCGCCATCGCCTCACCGCTTGCACCTCCAGAGCTTCCGGTGTGCGTCACGGCTTGTGCACACGACTTCAGATCACCATAAAGCAGGCATATCCCCGCTCTAGGTATATCCGTTGCCGAAAACGCGCTGTACCGATCCTCTGGGGGAATTCGGGACGGAAGTGGAGCGTAGGGCCTGCACCGACCGGAAGCCGTCGGCTCAAGTCGCTGACCGCGAAGCCTGCGATCGGCCTGATAGCCGTCTGGCACCTCGCGTGCGGCAGCGCAATCAGTGGACAGAAGGATATGTGACGGCGCAGTGATGAAGGCCCGCATGTCAGACGCACCAACGGTCAGCGGATGCAGGGGCGTGTGGGCATCGATCGCACAGAACGAAAGTCAGCGGCACGCAGATTTAGTACGGGGCGTGAACTCTCACGGCCCGCCCGAGCGTCACTCCAGCAAGGGAAGACTCCCGCGATGACAGAGGAACACGAACCTGGCAGCGATCTCTACGCGCTGTGGCACGCGCGCCATCTCGCTGTGGAGGACGACGACCGGATCATCCACCTTGACGCGGACGGCACCGTCCACCTGGACGAGGAGGAGTGGAGGATCATCGGCATCTATCCGGACCAGGCGGCCGCGGAGGAGCAGCGGGAGATCTCCAGGAAGCTTCCAGGGTTCCGGGACGAACCTGACTGTTTCGAGATCGTACCCGTGACGGTGGACGAGGATTTGTGGAACGAGGGGTTCGTCACGGTGTACCCCGAAGGGCGGAGGCGAGACTGATGAACCGGACTCTCTACTTTCTCGTGCACAGGCATCACTTCGCGGACGAGCCGGGCGCTCCCACCACCGTCGACTTCATGGAGGACGGCGAACCGCTCTTCTGGGACGACAGCGAGGACAGCTTCACGTTCGTCGGCCTGTACTCCAGCCGGCGACGGGCTGAAGAACGCATCGAGCAGGCGCGCACCGTGCCCGGATTCAAGGACCATCCCGACGGCTTCCACGTGCACGAGTACACCGTGGGTCAGACCTACTGGGCCGAAGGATTCCGCGTCGGCGAACAAACGGAAGGCTGAGCACGGGCATCAGTGGCAACCGCCGTTGCATACACCTGGACTCACGGCTATATCCGCAAGGCCGGCAGGGCAGGCCGCCATCCTCACCTACCGGATGCGCTTGCGCTCTGCTTCCTGAGCGCGCCTTCCTCGCCAGACGCCGCCGGAAGCGAGCCACAGGACAAGGCGCCCAACCCGGTGAAGGTAGATTGATCACCAGTTGGCTGGAGGCCGGCGGGAGGAGCGGCTGTGACAGAGATAGAGGTTCCGGGGCCTGACCCCGACTGACAGCCGGCTACGCAACTGCCCTATTACACCGGCAAGAACCCCGCCTACCAGTACAGCGCCTGGGACCACCACGCTCCGCTCTTCCGGATGATCGGAGTGTTGAAGCTGCCGGTGCAGCCCGTGGCTCAGCGGCTACGTCTGCACGTGGAACGGTCTTGGGACGGGCTGGATGACCTCGACATTGTTCTGTTCCGGCTGAGAGGCTTCAGCTTCGCGATCAGCGAGCACGACGGCAATCCGCTCGGCTTCTCGTATGTCTGGCTCACCCAGCCGCACGAGCAAGCCGACAAGGCCCTGGACACCCTGCCAGCCGAACGGCCTCGGCACCTGCAACCGAGTCAGCAGGACCAGGCGGAGACTCTCCCCTTACAGTTTGCTCATACGATCCGGCCGCGACCTGCACCCAAGAGGTTCAGATGCTCTATCAGAGCCCCGCCGACTTCTGCGCCAAGTACGCCAGAGCGCACAACCGCGACAAAACCGATGGATCCGGCGCCGTGACCACGCTACAAGAGGTGACCGTCGTCAGCGAGACCACGCAGACGGCACGGATCGAGGCGCTGTGGTTCTCATATGGCCACGACCGGTATTCCGGGTACTACGACGTTTTTGAGCGCACTGCCTTCGTCCTGGTCAAGCAGGACGGCGGGTGGCACCTGCACTCCGAAGAAGATCTCGGCTACGAGTGACACTTGATCAGCGTCTTTGACGCTGCACCGCGCACGCCTTTGTAACCGCCGTCACCGGCCCTGTTCGCCGCCCCCAGGTGCTTGCTGAAGATCTGGAGCCATCGGATCCCGACGCCGTCCTCCTCGAATGCACCCTCGCCAAGGACACCGGCGTCGCTCCCGAGGGCCCCGGCTGCCCCTGCCTGGCGCTCCCTTCCTCTCCCGGCCCGTGCACCGACCCGGGCCGGGGCATGTGGAGGCGGGGCGCGGCCGGGTGAGCGGAAGGGGGCGCCCCGGCCCGGTCAGTCGAACTCTTCGACGTACTCCTCGGTCGGGCCCAGTTCGGGCTCGTCCCGGAGTTCCAGGGTGTCCCCGAGGCCCTCGAGTTCGAGGACGGTGACGGTGTTGACGCCCGCGTGCAGCAGCGGCGCCGGGCAGTACAGGGTGACCTGGGGGCCGATGTCCCAGTGGCGGCCGAGCAGGAAGCCGTTCACCCAGACCAGTCCGTGCACCGATCCCGGCAGCGCCAGGAACGTGTCGGCGGGTTCGTCGGCGTGGAACTCGGCGACGGCGAACCCGGCACCCGTACCGGTGACCGAGGCGGCGCCCGCGTCGAGCGCCGCGGACAGCTCCCGCTCGGACCACTCGGGCAGTGCCACCGGCGTGCTCTCCCAGCCCTGGACCATGCGCCGGTCGACCAGGACGGGACCGAGTAGCCCCTTCGGACGGCCCACGTTCGGACCGTAGTTGATTCTGCCGAGGCTTTCGACGAGGACGTCCAGACGGACGGTCTCCCCGGTGCCAGTGATCTTCAGCTCGGGGGAGTCCGCGTCGGCGACGCCGAGGTAGACGCCGTCGGCGAAGACCAGGGCGCGGTCGCGGACGTCCGTGAAGACCAGCCGGTGTTCGCCGGCGGGGATGCGCGGGCGGGCGGTGCAGCGCACCAGGCCCGCGTCCAGGCCGAGCCGTTCGAAGGTGGCGGGCCGCGGCGCGGCCGAGGTGTCCACCGGCGCGGTTCGGAGCGCGGCGTCGAGGCCGTCGAGCAGGCCGGCCCGGCGGACCAGCGCGACCCGGGCCGGCGGGAGGACGGGAAGCCGCTCGGGGGAACGCAGCGGCCCGGTCGCGCCCAGCACCTCGCGCATCGCGTGGAACTTCGGCGTGAAGCGACCGTCCTCGGCGATCGGCGCGTCGGAGTCGTAACTGGTGACGACGGGCTCGAGCCGGCCCTCGGTCTCGTTGGCACCGGCCCACAGACCGAAGTTGGTGCCGCCGTGCGCCATATAAATGCTGACGCTGCCGTGGGCGTCGAGGATGCCGCTCAGGGTGTGGACGGCGCTGTCGACACTCCGGACGTGATGCCGCTTGCCCCAGTGGTCGAACCAGCCGTTCCAGAACTCGGCGACGACGAAGGGCTCCTGTGGCCGGCGGCTGGTCAGCAGCTCGCGGGCCGCCATCGGCTTGGAGCCCAGGGTGGCGGCGGTGAGGGTGCCGGGCAGCGTGCCGCCGTCCAGCATCAGCTCGGTGGGGCCGTCGGCGGTGAACAGCAGTTCCGTGATGCCCCGTTCGATGAGGGCCTGGCGGTTCCAGCGCAGGTAGGCGTGGTCGTCGCCGTAGGAGCCGAACTCGTTCTCCACTTGGACGGCGACGACCGGTCCGCCCTGGGACGCCTGCAACGCGGCCAGGCGCGGGACCAGTTCTGTGAACCAGCCGTCGACGGCCGAGGTGAACTCCGGGTCGGAGCTGCGGATCGCGAGGTCCCGGCCGGTCAGCCAGCTGGGCAGGCCGCCGTTGGACCACTCGGCGCAGATGTAGGGACCGGGCCGGACCACGACGTCCAAGCCTTCCGCTCCCACGGTGCGAATGAACCGCTCCAGGTCTCGCCAGCCGTCGAAGCGCGGTGCACGGTCCTCCCGGGGCTGGTGGAAATTCCAGGCCACATAGGTGTCGACGGTGTTCAGGCCGAGGTCGGCGATCCGGCGGACGCGGTCGCGCCAGAGATCGGGGTGGACCCGGAAGTAGTGCAGTGCCCCGGACAGGATGCGGTGGGGGATCCCGTCGCGGTAGAGGCGGCCGTCTCGCCAGGAGAGAAGTGCGGGGGAGGCGGCCGTCGCCGCTGCGCCCGAGGGCGCGGCGAGGGCGGTCTCCGCGGCTTCGGCCGGGCGCCGCGGCGGGTCGATGTTCGTCGTGGGCGACTCGTTCACCAGGGGAGCGTATGTTATCGATGACATCAGTAACAAGCCTGCTAAGGTCCTCCAACCAATCGGGGGAGGGATCACCATGAACGAGGACGCCTCGCGGCCGCGGCAGCCGAGCATGGCCGACGTGGCCGGGATCGCCGGAGTGTCGGCCCAGACCGTCTCCCGAGTCCTGCGCGGCTCACCGAACGTCAGTCCTGAGACGTCCCGGCGGGTACTGGCCGCCGTGGAGCAGATCGGCTACCGCTTCAACAGTGCCGCGCGGGCCCTGTCCTCGGGCCGCAGCCACACCATCGGCCTGGTCCTGCTGGCCTCCGGCGGCTACTACTCGCGTTCGGCGGTGACCGCCGGTGTGGAGTCGGCGGCCGGCGAGGCCGGGTACGCGGTGAGCATCGCGACCATCTCCGCGCTGGACGTGGGCCTGATGGAGCGTTCCCTGTCCAAGCTCGCCGACCAGAACGTCGACGGCTTTGTGATCGCGGTGCCGCTGATCTCGGTGACCCGCAAGATGGAGGAGATCACCCGGGACATTCCGACCGTCACCCTGGACGGGTCGCGGACCGCCGGTGCCCGGGTGCTCGGCATCGACCAGCGCGAGGCCGGCCGGATCGCCACCCAGCACCTCCTCGACCTCGGGCACCGTCAGGTCTGGCATGTCTCCGGGCCGGACGAGTGGATCGAGGCCCGGCAGCGCCGCGAGGGCTGGCGGGAGTGCCTGGAGCAGGCCGGGATCGAGGCTCCGCCGCCGCTCGAGGGCGACTGGTCGCCCGTCTCCGGTTACCGGCAGGGGCAGATCATCGCCATGATCCCCGAGGTCACGGCGGTGTTCGTGGCCAGCGACGAGATGGCCTTCGGGGTGATCAAGGCGCTGCGCGAGCGGGGCCGTTCGGTGCCGGAGGACGTGTCCATCGTGAGCGTCGACGACATCGCCCTGGCCGCGTTCTGCGCGCCGCCGCTGACCGCCGTACGGCAGGACTTCTTCGGCTACGGCGCCGCGGCCGTACGGCTGCTGCTGGACGCGGACGCGGGTCCGGAGGAGGTCGTGGGTACCCCCGCGCTCTCCGTGCGGGACTCCACGGCGCCGCCGCGCGTCGTCTGAGGGGCGCCCACGGGGCGCTCAAGAGCCCTGTTTCGGCTGTGAGCTGATCCGACGGCATCCAACCCCTTGCGCCCGTCATGTGATCGGTGCCATGGTACCCAACATGTTATCGGTGCCACCGTAACAACGCCGGGTCGTACGTCCACCGGACCCGGGGTGCGGTGGCGTGGTGCCCGCGACGCGGAGGAGCCCGGAGGGCGTCCGTGGCGGGCCCGCACCGCCGCTCAAGTCAGGTGGGCGTACGTCCATGGGAAGGACCCCAAATGAGGAGATCGTTCGCCTTCGCCGGCACCACGGTCATGGCGCTCTCGCTGCTCGTCGGCTGCTCGTCCGCCGGTGACTCGGACTCCGGCTCGGGCAGGACGACCCTCAAGGTTGCCGCTCTCGAGGGCGGCTACGGCAAGGACATGTACAACAAGGTCATCGAGGCCTACGAGTCCTCGCACCCGGAGGTCGACGTCCAGCTCCAGATCTCGAAGAGCATCGAGGACGAGATCACGCCGAACATGAAGGCCGGCAAGTACCCGGACGTCGTCGTGCTCGGCCAAGGGCGCGAGGCTGGTCTCACCGAGACCCTGATCAAGGACAAGGCGCTGGAGGACCTCACCCCGGTCCTGGACGCCAAGGTCCCCGGCGGCAAGCAGACGGTGGGCGAGAAGCTGACCGACGGCATCGTCGGCAACCTCAATACCAACCCGTACGGCACGGACAAGACGTACCTGATGCCGATGTACTACTCCCCGACCGGCCTCTTCTACAACAAGGGCCTGTTCAAGGAGAAGGGCTGGGACGTCCCGGCCACCTGGGACGAGATGTTCGAGCTGGGCGACAAGGCGAAGAAGGAGGGCATCGCCCTCTTCACCTATCCGACCGCCGGCTACCTCGACTCGTACTTCTACGCCCTGCTCGCCGACGTCGGCGGGGAGCAGTTCTACCAGGACGTTATGACGTACAAGCAGGGCGTCTGGAAGACGGCGAACGCCAAGAAGGTCCTCGACATCACCACCAAGCTGCTCGGCTACGCCGAGAAGTCCACCGTCGGCTACGCCAACGAGCAGGACTTCACCAAGAACCAGCAGTCGATCCTCGACAACAAGGCGCTGTTCATGCCGAACGGCACCTGGATCACCGGCGAGATGGCCGACGCGCCCCGTTCGGACGGCTTCGAGTGGGGCCTGACCCCGCTGCCCTCGGTGAACGAGGGCGGCACCCGCTACCTGACCACCTCGGTCGAGTCGGTCTGGGTGCCCAGTGCCGCCAAGAACAAGGACGAGGCGCAGAAGTTCATCGCCTTCCTGTACTCGGACGAGGCCGCGAAGATCTTCGCCACGTCGAACGCGATCCAGCCCGTCAAGGGCCTCTCGGACAGCCTGACCGGTGAGAGCACCGAGTTCTACTCGCTCTATGACGACACGTCTGTCTCCGCGCTGGTCGGCGGCTTCGCCTCGACGAACCCGGTCGAGGGTGTCGACATCAAGTCGACCCTGTTCGACACCGCCAACAGCATCATCAGCGGCGACACCACCGAGGCCAAGTGGCAGGCGGCGCTGGACGAGGCCAGCGAGAAACTGCGCCAGGCGGGCAACTGACCGGCCCGGCGGCGGCGTGGTCCGGCCGGGCCGCCGCCGGAGCCTTCCCCATCCGGTGAACCTGCGGGTTTGCCAGCACCACTTCGTACGACCGGAGGACCGGCACGGTGACGACCCTCTCCACCCCACCCCGACAACCGGCGGCACGCCCCGTGAAGAAGACCGGTGCGACCTTCCGCCGCACCCGGCCGGGCGCCCCCGACCGGACCCGCAAGCGGGGCGATACCCGCTTCGTGCTGGCCTGCCTGCTTCCCGCGCTGGTCCTGTTCGCGGTCTTCATGGTGTACCCGACCGTCAACGTGTTCCGGATGTCGCTCTACACCTGGAGCGGCTTCTCCCCGGACATGAAGTTCGTGGGGCTGGACAACTTCCGGCATCTGCTGGACGACCGGCAGTTCGTGCGGGCCTTCCAGAACACCGTCGCCCTGCTGGTCGTGGTGACCGTGGCCACCATGGGCATGGCCCTGTTCCTCGCCGCGATCATGACCCGGCAGAAGCTGCGGGGCGGCAACCTCCTCCGGTTCGTCCTCTACATCCCCAACATCCTCTCCGTGGTCGTGATCGCGGCGATCTTCTCCGCCGTCTACGACCAGAACAACGGCCTGCTGAACGGCAGCCTGCGAGCGGTGTCCCTGGACACCTGGCAGCAGGTCTGGCTGGGCGACCAGAAGCTGGTGCTCTACTCGGTCGGGATGGCCATGGTCTGGCAGTCGCTGGGCTACTACATGGTCCTGTACATGTCGTCCATGGCGAGCATCCCCGAGGAACTGTACGAGGCGAGCTCCCTCGACGGGGCCTCCGCCGTACGTCAGTTCTTCTCGCTCACCCTGCCGCTGATCTGGCAGAACCTGCGGACCTCGCTGACCTTCTTCGTGATGAGCGCGGTCAACCTCAGCTTCGTACTGGTCCGCGCGATGACCGGCGGCGGACCGGACGGCTCCTCCGAGGTGCTGCTCAGCTACATGTACAAGCAGGCGTACACCAACTCGTCGTACGGCTACGGCATGGCCATCGGTGTCGTCATCTTCGCGTTCTCGTTCCTCGTGTCGCTGCTGGTGAGCCGCGCGACGCGGCGCGAGCCCCTCCAGTTCTGAGGTGGAACCCAACACCATGACCATGATCGACTCACCCAGCCTCGGCGCGCCCTCCACCGGCTCCGCCCGTCCCGGCGGCCGCCGCGCCCGCGCTGGCCGCGCGGTCACCTACACCCTGGTCACCGCCCTCGCGCTGGCGATCGCCGTACCGGTCGCCTGGGTACTGACGGCCTCACTGAAGGCGAAGAGCGAGTTCTTCGGCAGCCCCTGGACCCTCCCGGAGGCCCTGCGCTGGGAGAACTACGTCGACGCGTTCACCGACGCCCACCTCGGCTCGTACTTCCTGACCTCGGTCCTCGTCACCGTCCTCGGTCTGGTCTTCGTGCTCGCGGTGTCGGTGCCGGCCGCCTACGTCATCGCCCGCTACGACTTCCCGGGCAAGGGCGCCGTCGAGACAGCCCTGCTCGCCGGACTGTTCGTGAACGTCAACTACATCGTCGTCCCGATTTTCCTGATGCTGGTCGACTGGGACAAGGCGCTGGTCGACGCCTTCCCGGACGGCTTCTTCCTCGACAACCCCACCGTGCTGTCGCTGGTGTACGCGGCCACCTCGATCCCGTTCACGATTTACCTGCTGACCGCGTACTTCCGGTCCATCCCGGTCGAGTACGAGGATGCGGCGGCTCTGGACGGGGCGTCCCGCTTCCGGATCATGACCACGATCATGCTGCCGATGGCCCGCCCGGCGGTGACCACCGTGATCCTCTTCAACTTCCTCGCCTACTGGAACGACTTCATCATCTCGCTGACCCTGCTGCCCGGCGAGGGCAAGACCGTCCAGGTCGGCCTGCTCAACCTGTTCACCGCACAGAAGGCGGCGGCCGACTACGGCCGTCTGTACGCCGGCATGGTCATCGTCATCGTGCCCGTGCTGCTCGTCTACGCGCTCATTCAGAAGCGGCTCATCGAGGGGATGGCGTCCGGCGGCGTCAAGGGCTGACGTCCCCCCACATGGACCCAAGTCGGAAGGACCCAAATCGAGATGAAGGACTCGACGCGTGCCGGCCTGCTCGTCGTCGTGCGCACCCTGATCGCGGCTGCCCTGGTGGCGCTCGTGGTGGTGGAGCGGACGACGGTCGGCTGGGGCCACCTCGCGGTGATGCTTGTCGCGCTGGGCGGACTGCTCGCCCTTCTCGCCTCGTACAACCGGACGTTCCGGTGACCGCCGCGGCGTCCGCGCTGGCCGCCGTCCGGCCGAGCGAGCGGCAACTGATCTGGCAGGAGATGGAGTTCTACGGCTTCATCCACTTCGGTATGAACACCATGACCGGCCGTGAATGGGGCGAGGGACACGACGACCCGGCCCTGTTCGACCCGCGCGACCTGGACGCCGACCAGTGGGTGCGGGCGCTGAAGGCGGCCGGGATGAGCGGTGTCATCCTCACCTGCAAGCACCACGACGGCTTCTGCATGTGGCCGAGCGACGCCACCGCATACTCGGTGGCGGCGTCCCCGTGGAAGGACGGCAAGGGCGACGTGGTCGCCGAGGTGGCCGACGCCGCCCGCCGGCACGGCCTGAAGTTCGGCGTCTACCTCTCCCCCTGGGACCGCACCGAGGCCTCCTACGGCTCCGGCACCGGCTACGACGACTTCTACGTCGCCCAGCTCACCGAACTCCTCACCCGCTACGGTCCGGTGTTCTCGGTGTGGCTCGACGGCGCCAACGGCGAGGGCCCCAACGGCAAGCGCCAGACCTACGACTGGGAGCGGTACTACGCGGTGGTCCGCGAACTCCAGCCGGACGCGGTCATCAACGTCTGCGGCCCCGACGTCCGCTGGTGCGGCAACGAGGCCGGCGAGACCCGGCCCGACGAGTGGAGCGTCGTACCGCGCGCCCTCCAGGACGCCGAGCGGACCGCGTCCCGCTCGCAGCAGGCCGACAACGGCACCTTCGCCCGGCTGGTGCGCAGCGACGACCAGGACCTCGGCAGCCGGGCGGCGCTCACCGGGCACGAGGACGACCTGGTCTGGTTCCCGGCCGAGGTCAACACCTCGATCCGGCCCGGCTGGTTCCACCATGAGGCCGAGGACTCCCAGGTCCGGTCGGTGGATGAGCTGTTCACGCTCTACCTCCGCTCGGTCGGCGGCAACTCCTGCTTCCTGCTCAACGTGCCACCGGCCGCCGACGGCCGGCTCCACCAGGCGGACGTGGACGCCTTGGCGGGACTGGGCCGGCGGATCACGGACTTCCGCGCCCGCCGGATCGACGCCACCGCCACGGTCAGCTCCGGCACCCCGGGCGACATCGCCACCGTCTGGCCCGGCCGGGCCAAGTCCTCCTGGCGTGCCGGCGAGGACGACACACACCCCTGCGTGACGCTCGCCTTCGGCCGCCCCAGCCCGGTCGAGGCGGTCGTCGTCGGCGAGGACATCACCCAGGGCCAGCGCGTCGAACACGTCGTCGTCCGGGGAGCCCTGGACGGCGTCTGGACGACGCTCGCCGAGACCGGCGCCGTCGGCTACCAGCGCATCCTCACCTTCCCGCCCACCGAGGTGGACACCATCGCCTTCCAGATCACCGCGGCCCGGGACACCCCGGTCCTCGCCCGCGTGGCGGCGATCGGGGCGTCTTCATGAGCGCGGGCGGCCGCCAGCAGGCCGGTTCGCGCAAACCTGGCGCGCGCAAGGCCTCCGCCGCCCGGCGGCCGGTTGCGCCCCCGCCCACGGCGGCGGGCCGCGGATGGCTGTCGCGGCGGGTGGCCGCCGTGTCCGGCGCCGCCTGCCTGGCGGTCGCCGCGCTGGTCGCCGGCACGGTCACCGCGTTCGGAGGGCAGGACCACGGCGACGAGGTCGCCTCGCTGGACGGCCACCCCGTCACCCGGGAGGAGCTCCTCTTCCACATGGACCGCCTCGCGCCGACCGTGCAGAACGAGCTGCGCAACAAGTACGCCGGCCTGAAGGCATCGTTCTCCTGGAACGCCAAGGCCGGGAACCGGACCGCGCTGCAGCGTCTTCAGACGCGGGCGCTCGCCGAGATCCGCGAAGACAAGACCACATTGCTGCTCGCGCGGCAGCAGGGCCTCGTCGACTCCGTCGACTTCGCGGACCTTCAAGCCGAGCGCACCGCCGAGAACACGTCCCGAGCCGAGGCCGTCGCCGCCGGCCAGACCGTGTACGGCGTCACGGACTACTCACTGGACGAGTACTACGGCCACCGGCTGACCGAGCTCGCCACCGACCTCAAGGAGAAGCTGAGCAAGGGCTCGGGCGACCCGCTGCACGTCACCGACGCCGAGGTCCGGAAGGCGTACGACGACAACCCGGACTCCTGGAACGCCAACGCCACCACCTACACGTACACACAGCTGGTGCTGCAGGTGCCGGGGAAGGCGGGCGTGGACTTCGACGCGAAGCTCGCCCGGCGGGTGAAGGCCGCGGGCGACCTCTCGGACGTGAGCGGGGTGGCCGGTGCCGAGGTCACCACCGACACCTATGGCGGTGACGGCACCACCAGCGTGAACACCCACGACCAGGACCTGATGTCCGTGCTCGGAGACCTGAAGCCGGGCGAGATCTCCGAGCCCGCCAAGGGCGGCGGACAGATCACCTACTACCAGCTCGACAGCAAGAAGACCGACGACGACAAGGCGTTCGGCGACTACAAGTCGCGGATCCGCCAGTCGCTGGTCGAGGGGAAGTACGACCGATACCTCCAGCGCCGGGCCAACGACGCCTCGATGCACGTCGACCACTCGGCGATGGCCGCCATCAACGCGAAGGATGTGCACCAATGAGCCCTGCCGACGTCGGCCCACCCGAGGACAGGAAGGCGAGGCGCCCGAGAATCACCGGGCGGACCCTCCGCACGGGCCTCACCTCCTTGCTCGCGGCCCTGCTCGTGGGCTCGCTCGCGCCGTCCGCGTACGCCGCCGCGGAGCCGGGCGCCGCGGCGAACTCCGTGACGAAGGCCGCGGCCACCGCGAAGTCCTGGCCGGGCAACACCCCCAACAAGACGGCCGGTACCGACTACTACATCGACGCCACGCACGGTCACGACACCGCGTCCGGCACCTCGGCGCAGCACGCCTGGAAGACCCTGGCCAAGGCGAACGCGACCACCTTCAAGCCGGGCGACCGCATCCTGCTGAAGGCCGGCGAGCAATGGCAGGACGAGCAGCTGTGGCCGAAGGGCTCCGGCAGCGCGGGCAAGCCGATCACCATCTCGGCCTACGGCGACAAGAGCGACGGCCGCCCGTACATCGCGACCAATGGCAACGTCCCCAGCCCCTTCAACGCGGACGGCACCAAGAACCCCGACACCGTAGGTCTCACCGGTGCCATCGTGCTGCGCAATCAGCAGTACTGGGACATCAACAACGTCGAGCTGTCCAACGACGACGACTTCTCGACCGACATCACCAAGGGCAGGTACGTCCGCGACGGAATCATGGTGTCGATCAACGCCGACCTGCTGGGGGCCGGCGAGGACAGCATCATGGACCACTTCCGGATCTCGGACATCTTCGTCCACGACCTCGACGGGCCGAGCAGCTGGCAGAAGATCCACTACGGTGCGGTGGACTTCCAGGTCTTCGGCAGCAAGAGCTACAAGGACTACGCGACCGGCGGCCATTACTTCAAGGACGTCCGGATCGAGAACAACACGTTCGTCAATGTGGAGCTGCACGCGGTGCAGTTCGGGTTCAACTGGTTCAACGCGGACGGCACCGCTGCGGGTCAGTACGACGACAGCGGGAAGTTCCACGAGGGCTGGGAGCAGCTGTGGGTGCGTACCCGCGACCTGTACAGCCGTGACGTCTACATCGGCCACAACTACGCCGAGAGCATCGGCCAGGGTGCCATCCAGCTCGCCGACACCGAGCGGATGACGGTCGAGTACAACGAGGTCAACGGCTTCCTGGAGCGCTACGACGCGGTCTCCTGCGGCCTGTACCTGTGGGCGGGCGCCGACTCGACCATGCAGTACAACGAGGTGTACGGCGGCCCGGACAACGAGTACGACGGCACGCCCTGGGACCTGGAGTACACCAACTTCAACGTCACGTACCAGTACAACTACTCGCACGACAACGCGGCGGGCTGGATGGCCTACATGGGCAACAGCTCGAACTCGGTGGCGCGTTACAACCTGAGCGTCAACGACAACGGCGTCCTGGTGAAGAACATGCTGTCGTCGAACTACGAGCCCTCGTACTTCGTCAACAACACCTTCGTGTACGACGGGTCCCAGCTCGACTACGTACACGACGAGACGTTCCTGAGCCGCGTCTACTTCCTCAACAACATCTTCTACAACACCTCGAAGACCGACGAGACGACCTGGTACCGCCGCACCGGCGCGCTGCGCCAGGCCGTGTTCTCGAACAACGACTACTACGAAGCGAGCGGAAGGCACTCGACTCAGGAGCCGGCCGACCCCGACGGCCTGCGCGCGGACCCGCAGTTCAAGGGCAGCGCGGACACCTATGTGACCGGCGCCGGCGTCGCGAAGATCCGTACCGCGGCAGCGCATTTCTCGCTGAGCAAGAACTCGCCGCTGATCGACGCGGGGCGCTACAACACCCACCTGGGCACCGCCGACTTCCTCGGCACCAAACTCTACTTCGGTGACGCGCCCGACATCGGCATCGCCGAGTCCCGCAAGGGCAAGCGGGTCGCCCACCCGGTCGACGACGACCCGATCGAGGAGGAGGCCGACAACCGCGTCGACCTCGCCCTCGGCAAGACGGTCACCGCCAGCTCCACCCACCCGGGGGCGAACGGCACCCTCGGCGCGGAGAAGCTGACCGATGGCGACCTCAGCACCCGCTGGGCCGCCGCCGACGCCGCCGCCTACCCGATCACCCTCGACGTCGACTTCGGCGCGGCGACCACCTTCGACCAGGTCTACCTGGACGAGTACACCGACTCGGGCACCAACCCCCGCGTCCAGTCCTTCGACCTGCAGCGCTGGGACGACACCACCGGCACCTGGGTCACCTTCGCGAGCCGCGACACCGGCATCGGTCACGACCTGACCGTCACCGGCTTCGGTTCGCTGACCACCTCCAAGCTGCGAGTGGCCCTCACCGGCCAGATCGCCACGGAGCAGTACACGCCGACGCTGACCGAGATCTCGGTCTACAACTCGGTCTCCTGATCCCCCGTCCGGTCCCGCGGGCATTCCGCGGGACCGGCGCCGGGCGGGCCTGAACCCCGTCGGGATGTGTGGGCTGACAGTGTGCAACCGGGGGTGGTCGGAAGGCGGTGGGCTGCTCTTGCCCGCTGATCGTCAACTGGCGTTCTCTGCGGCGTAGGTCGGAGCGCAACGCGGCCTGGCTCGCTGAACGGTTCGACGCCGGCCCTCCCCGGCCCGCCGCATGTCCGGTCCCGATGTTGCCCGTGGCGCAGTTGTTCCTGCGCGACATACCGCTGTTGCGGCCCCCGGGCAGGCCGATCTGTTGCAGATTCTCTGGTGCCCGTACGAGCACGATCCGGACCACAAGCCGTCGACCGCGCTGTTCTGGCGGTCTGCCGCCGAGGTGGGTGACATCCTCGCCTCACCCCCGAACCGTACGAGGCGGACTATCCGGGTTACGTGCCAGAACCGTGCGGGCTGGCACCCGAAGCGCTCACCGACTACCCCAACAACCTGGACCTGAGCCCGGAGCTCCAGCTAATGCTGGATGACTGGAACAGGTGGCGGGTGGCAGGCGGCAGGCGTCGGCGTGGACAGCTCGTACGCCGAGTATCCGCGAGAGTTCTACTCCGCTCATCTGGCGCATGTACCCGGCTGGGACCAAACCTTCTGCCTCGCCGCCTTCGTTCTCCGGATCTCCGCCCGCAGAAGCGGCAGACGGGCACGACGCCGGGGCTCCCGGGCAGTGTCAGCTCGGAGGTCACCGCGTCGAGGCCATGGCGGAGGAAGCCCGCAAAGCGCGGGCGTTGGCGGCGGCTACGTACGCTGCTGGCGCTGATGGCGGAGTACTGCGCAAGCGAAGGCCCTCGCTCCTGCTTCGGTCCGCTGACAAGGACTGCAATGGATCGAGGGAACCACCCGCGGCTTCGACGGCTACAACTATTTCCGTGATCATCCCGAACGGATGATTGACTGGACCGCTCGCCTCGCCTGACCCGCACGCTATGCCCAGCCGCCAGGGGCCGCCTCACGCCTCGATCTCAAGTGCCGCCCGCCAGAGTGCGAAGAGGGCTCAGCCGTCGGAAGCCGGCGGCGGTCTGCGGTGCACCGGGCGCGGATGTGGGATAGGAGTGCGGCGCTGTTGGCGTCGGGGCGCTCGCCGATCCCTTGCCCCTCCAATCCGACGATGCGCTGGGGAACTGCCAGGTCCTTGCCGACAAACAGGCGAGTCAAGGCAAGCGGGTCGTCTTTGTCACAGGTAGCGGCACCCTTGTCGATCAGCTGGTCGTATTCGGGTCCTGTCTTGTCCTCGTATGCTGCTGCCATGCGGCCCCATTCGTCCCAGGGCAGCATCTCGTGCTTGCAGAGCGCGGCGAGGTCTCGGACAGCGTTGCCGCTGATTTCGGCCCATCCCCAGGCGTGATCGGTGACCGCTACCCCGAACGTGTCCGGGTCGATCAAGCCATTGCGATATCGGGTCCATGCCTCACCCCCGGTCAGGAACTCGCCGGGAGCGAGATCCTCCGGGCGGTCGACGTGTCCGTTGCCGAGGATCTCGGAGTCGATACGAACCCAACGACCCCGGCCAGCCTCTCAGTACTCGGTGATCCAGTGATCGAGGCCGCGTCCCTCAACGAAATAGGTGGCAAAACCGCACCGGGCACGAGCGCCCATGCCTCGCGCTCGCAAGAAGGCACAGGCCATGGTGGCGAAGTGACGACAGGTGCCGACCACCCGCGTCTCAGGCGTTCGAGCCTGATGAAGCGGCGCGGGGTCAAGGCCAGTCAGTACGGTGATCAACTCGTGACCGGCCGGATGTTCTTCTCAGCGATCCGGCTCTGAGGAAATCCCGACGCGGCGGCGTCCGTGGGCTGGATGACCAGGCTCTGCACGGCGGCGCAGAAACCCACGGGATCGTCTGGCAGCCCTTCGATGAGCGGGAGTTGTGCCGCATCCAGGCTCGTGAAGGGCGCGGGCCGAGAGTAGTCGAACACACCGGTCATGACCGAGGATCGTAAGGGCCGGGGCTGACAGCCAGACATCCGAGCCCTGACGAGCCCATGGCGTTGCCGAAATTCGCCGAGACAGCACACGCAGCCTGACCACCACACCATTGGTGTCCGTCGAAGCCGAACCAGCTCACCGGCCCTCCCGTTTCCGTCGGCTACCCGGCAGTGGGGACACCGAGCAGAGCCGACGCCTCCTGGAGCGGGGTGAGCCCGAGTGCCGATGCCGCGGCAGGGAGTTCGCGGCAGGTGAAGCCGAGGCGGATCATCGCCCGGAGGACTTCGCCGGCGGTGAAGTCACGACGGTCCTGCCGGGTGATGACCTCGCCCACTTGCATGACGGGGTAGTGACGGCGGCCGATGATCACGGTCTCACCGGTGACCGGCCCGGGTGTGACGCCCTTCATCGACGCCACGACCCCACTCTTGGACAGGTCGAACGCAAAACGGGCGATGACGCAGCGCATGGTGCCTCACAGTCAGGTGGGAAGGCAAGGGAACCGGTGGCCGACGATCAGTGTGAGCGGGTGAGAACACCTACGGCGCAGCCGTGCTCGTCGATGACGGGCACGGCCGTGAGACGTCGATGGCGCATGGTGTGCTGCGCCTCGGCCATCTGCGTCACCGGCGAGGCGAACGGCCCGCCGCTGCCGGCGACCTCCCGCAGGCGGACCTGATCGGTGTAGGCGTAGCCGTCACGAAAGGCGGTGAGCTGGGCGAGGGTGACCAGACTCGTGCACCGGCCGTCCTCGTCACAGACGACCAGATGCCCGGTGCGTGCACTGGCCATGACCGACAGGGCTACCTCTACGGTCATGTCGTCCCAGACCTGCGGTCCGGGCGCGTCCATGGCTTCAGCAACGGTGCCGTGGGCGGAGTCCGCCTGGCGTGGCAGGTCGTGTGGCAGGGTCAAGAGTGCCTCCTGGAGGAGTGGATGGGCGTCATTGCCGGGAAGGTCCTAGGCCGCCGCGTTGTAGACGGACCGACGCTGGGCCGAGCGGCGTGCTGCCCGCATGGTGCGGCGCTCCTGGGTGGTGTCACGGCCGCGTCGGCCGTGGGAGGCGGGGGCAGCGCCCTCGTATCCGGCCTCCGGAGCGGTGATGACGACCGGGGTGCCTGAGGGGGCCTGCGCACCGGTGATGCGGATCAGGTCGGCCCCGGCCGGGTGAACCTGCGTGGTTTGAGGGTGGATTCCGGCGTGCTGCATGAGGCGGGCCATGTCGCGGCGCTGGTCGGGTGTGACCAGCGTGACCACGGTGCCGGATCGGCCGGCGCGGGCGGTGCGGCCGCCCCTGTGGAGGTAGTCCTTGTGGTCGCTGGGCGGGTCTACGTGGACGACCAGGTCGAGGTCGTCGACGTGGATCCCGCGTGCGGCGACGTTGGTTGCCACCAGCACCGTCACGTGGCCTGCCTTGAACTGGGCCAGGGTCCGGGTGCGATGCGTCTGCGACTTGCCGCCGTGCAACGCGGCGGCGCGGACTCCGCTGTTCAGCAGGTGCTCGGTGAGCCTGTCGACGGCGTGCTTGGAGTCCAGGAACATGATCACCTGGCCCTGCCGCGCCGCGATCTCGGTCGTCGTCCGCCGCTTGTCGGCGGCGTGCACGTGCAGCACGTGGTGCTCCATCGTGCTCACCGCGCCCGCGGAGGGATCCACGGAGTGGACCACCGGGTCGTTCAGGTAGCGGTGGACCAGCAGGTCGATGTTGCGGTCCAAGGTGGCCGAGAACAGCATTCGCTGTCCTTCGGGGTGCACTTGGTCCAGCAACGCCGTGACCTGTGGCATGAAGCCCATGTCGGCCATCTGGTCGGCCTCGTCGAGGACGGTGACGGCGACTTGGCCGAGTCGGCAGTCGCCGCGCTCGACGAGGTCCCTCAACCGGCCAGGCGTCGCTACGAGGACTTCCGCGCCGGCGCGGAGCACGCCGGCCTGACGGCTGATCGGCATCCCATCGACGGCGGTGGCCATTCGCAGCCTCATCGAGCGGGCGTAGGGGGCGAGAGCGTAGGTGACCTGCTGGGCCAACACCCGGGTGGGTACCAGCACCAGCGCCAGCGGTTGCCGGGGCTCGGCGCGCCGTCCGGCGGTACGGGCCAGCAGGGCGAGGCCGAAGGCGAGGGTCTTACCGGATCCGATCCGTCCGCGGCCCAGGACGTCTCGGCCCGCGAGGGTGTTGGGCAGGGTCGCCGCCTGGATCGGGAACGGCACGGTCACGCCCTCCGCGGCGAGCGCCGACAGCAGTGACCGGGGCATGGCTAGATCGGCGAACGTCTCGGCGGCGGGGAGTGCCGGGGTCATCGTGTCCGGCAGGGTGAACTCGCCCTGTGGTGTTGTGCGGCAACGGCGTTGGCCGCCGGAGCGGCTGGGGTCACTGGTCTTCGTGTGGCTGCCGTTCTTGCCGGCGTGGGAACTTCCGCTGCGAGTAGGTGTGAATCCGTCGTTCGTAGGTGTGCGGCTCATGCAGAACCTTCCTCAAAACGGCCACATCAGGGGATCCTGCTCCGATGAGGCAGGACACGGAATCGCGATGACGGGCCGCGCAAATGCGATGGCGAGCCGGGCCTGCGGGCGATGCCCGTGGGCCGGGTCGCTGAACGGGTGGGGTGGGGCGATCCGGTCCGCGTCCCAAATGCCTGGGTCTAACGGACGTTCGGAAGCTCTGACGGATGTGTATCCGGAGCCTGAGGCGGATATCTGCTGCCAGTGGGGGATCGCGACACCCTCAAAACCCTGGCCCCGTGAAATTGTCACGGCGTGACCAGGCAGGGTACGTACTGATGTACCACAAGCTGGGGCCCGCACCCAAGGTGCGGGCCCCAGCTGCGATCTATGCGTGTCCGCGTCAGGCCGGAACGATGTTCTCGGCCGTCGGGCCCTTCTGGCCCTGCGCGATGTCGAAGCTCACCTTTTGGCCCTCGAGCAGTTCGCGAAAGCCCTGGGCGGCGATGTTCGAGTAGTGGGCGAACACGTCAGCGCCGCCACCGTCCTGCTCGATGAAGCCGAAGCCCTTTTCCGCGTTGAACCACTTCACGGTGCCAGTAGCCATGTGTTGCATCTCCTTCGGGGCACAGCCCGGAGCCTGTACTGTACGGACCCCGCGTCGCCGCAATGATTACCCCGCCAGTGGATGACCGGAATCAAGAAATACTCCCATCGGCATGAGCCAGTGGGGGCAATTTTCTTGGGAACCACAACTGCAACTTATTCGAGAGTAGCACGGCGCGATCGGCCGTGCACGGTTGATAACCACACCCCGTCCATCACGTGAGATACCTCATCGCGCGTTGCACTAAATCTCACTTCCTTCGCGAGCCAAATATCGGGCGTCGCGGACTGCGCCGTTCCCCCGGTGCGACGCCGACGAGGTCGGCCGCGCCTCGTGGCCCAACCGCGTCCGGCCCCGGCGACATGGGCCAGGACGCAACCCGTCCGCCGCCGGGCGCCGATGGGAACTGGACGGGGGCATGGGGACAGAACCGCGATGACGGGGGCGGCCAGCGCTCCGAAGGCCAGCCGCGGATGACGCCGCGTAGGTACGGTGTACGGGCGCCGAATGCGGTGAAAGCGCCGCGGGCGACGTCGCCGGTGACGGGGGGCTTGGGCGCTCACGGTGTCGCCGTGCTGGCGCCGGACCCGCAGGGACGGCATCCGCTTCGCGGTGGCGCTGCGCTGCGACCTCACCGAGGAGCGACGTGCCTTGATGCGCCACGACTTCGACCCGACGTCGATGTCGCGCACCCTGCCCTGGGTAGAAGAGCTGCACGGTGACGCCGACCCGACGCGCGATCTCGCCGCGTCCGGCCACGCGGGACCCGGCCGCGGGCAGGCTGTCACATGGATGAGCGGGGGTGGTTCAGGTCGCGCCAGTCCCGGGGCGACATTCCGTAAGTCTGCCTGAACACCTTGCTGAAGTGGGACGCGTCCACGAAACCCCAGCGCCGTCCGGTCGCCGCGATGGTGCGCAGGGGCCCGTGCGGGCCGGCCAGATCCCGCTTGCACTCGGCCAGCCGGCGTGTACGGATCCAGTCGCCGAGGGTGATGCCCGAGCGGGCCAGCACGGCGTAGAGGTGTCGCACGGAGACGCCGTGGACGGCGGCGATCCGTGCGGCCGACAGATCGGGGTCAGCCAGATGCGCCTGAACGTACTGAGTGACCCGCTGGGTGAGCGTCGCCTCCAACGGCGCCTTGGCCAGGCCGGAGTCGCCGTGCTGGGTTGCCAGGACGGCGCGGAGCAGTTCGATGCTGGGGGTGACGACGGACTCGGCGTCCCGATCACCCTGATGGATCTCGTCGCTGACGGCCAACTGTGAGAAGTAGGTGAAGGCGAGCCGCGCGACGGGATTGCCGGGCCCCAGGGCGACCGCCGCCACATCCCTCAACAGCCGCTCGGGCAGCGCCAGTGCGGCACGGGGGAAACGCAGGAAGTGGTGGTCGACTCCCTCGTCGAAGAGAAGTGTGTACGGGGCGACGGACTCGTAGACGGCGCACTCGCCCGGTCGCAGCACGCACTCGCGGCCGTTCTGCACCACCAGACTGGTCCCCGTCATCTGCACGCCGAGGAAGACGGCCGGCTCCTTGTCCTCCCGGGCCAGCCGTTCCGTCCGGTGGATGGCGACGGAGGTCGCACGCGCCGAACAGATCCGGAGGGGGCCGACCGTGCCGAGACCCAGGCGGACGGAGATGCCGTCGGTCGGCGGACCGTGATCGATGTCGACCGCCACGATGGAATCCCGCACCGCGTTCCGGACAACTTCCTCCCGGTCCTGCGGTGCCGTGAACGCGGTGTCGAGAACCGGGCTCATACGCCGCACCTCTGCCCGCGTCCGTCACCCGGCCGGCCTGACGCCGGCCTGCCCCGTTTCCCCACGCGTCACCCTTCGCACGATCCCCCGGACCTCAGTTTGACGGACTTGTGATACGACGTGCAGCCAATTCGACAGGCGCGCACAAAGGCATCACCGCCCTCCTCCGACACCCTCTCCGGAGACGGTGCACGACGGACAAAGAACCCTGCACATATGACAAAGGCCGGGTCCCACGCCGCCATTAGTGTCCATGGCCGAGCCCCGGGACAGCGCTGCGATCCGTCCTCGGGCTGCCACGGAAACGACAGTGCTTCTCGCACGGAGAGGAACGACAGGCATGCGCAGGACAGGCAGGAACAGGGCACTTCTGGCGACCGGGACCTTGCTGGGGGCCCTGATGGGAGTGGCGTCCGCCGCCGTCCCGGCCCACGCGGCGGACGGGGTGTGCACGGGAGCGGCCTCGGTGCCGAACGGATCGACGGGCCGGCACTTCGTGTACCCCATCAACGTCGCCAACAACACCATCTACTGCTACCTGCAGTCCGGGCACACTGGTCCCGGAGTCAGGGCCCTGCAGAAGAACATGAACAGCTGTTACGGCAAGAAGCTGGAACTCGACGGCATCTTCGGGTCGGACACCAGGAATGCACTGCGTGACGTCCAGAGCAGGATCGGCGCGGCGGTCGACGGCGTCTACGGCCGGGAGACCCTGACCAAGATGAAGTGGGCCCGCTACAGCAACGAAACCGGCGCCAAGTACGACTGCGTCTGAGCGCGACGTTCAACCTCGCAGGTCACCCGACCTACTGATCTCACAGCGTGATCAAGCACGCCTGCCCGATACTTCCCATGAGGAGCATGATGTCTTCACGCACGCCCCGCAACAAGCCGCGCGCCCTTGCTGCCCTGGGCACCCTGGCAGCGGTACTCGCCTGCGGTGTCGCCGTCTCCCCCTCCGCGAGCGCGGCCGGTATATACCCGACCTGCAACACCACCAAGGCTGTTTCCATCAGCTCGGGTCACTCCGTCACAGTTCCCGCCTACAACAGCGGCAGCGGCAAGACCCTGACCTGCAATCTGGTATTCGACAGGGGCACACAAAACCCGGCCGTGACGGCGCTGCAGCGGAGCCTGAAGAATTGCGAGAGCTACGGCTACCTCACCATCGATGGCTACTACGGCCTGGAGACGATGACCGCCGTCGAGTTGCTCCAGGAGGACTATGGGCTCGGCGCGGACGGCGTCTACGGCCCGAACACCCGTGACAGCATGAAGCACTACAGTTCCACGCTGGGCTGCGCCCGCCTGTGACACCGCGATTCGGCTCCTGACGGCACTGGCCGTCCCTCGCCGCTCCGGCCGGACCCCCGGCCGGAGCGGCGACGCCTCGCGTCCCCGCTGGCGGTCGCGCTGCCGCCCTGCGGCGCCTGCCTCCCGGCCCGACGCGGCGCTCCGGCCCTTGCGCTTGCCTGCTCGAGTGACCTGCCTGGTCGGCCGGAAGCGGTCCAGGTAGCGCCGCGCCTCGTCCACCAGGTCCATCTGCACCCGGGACAGAGGATGCCCCTGCTGATCCAAGGGGTGGCCTGCTGCAGCATCGACCGGCTCTCCTCGATCCGCCTGCCGCAGGCGGGTGAAGACGACGTGCCGCAGTCACCGGTCCGCCAGTTGCAGGGAACTCGCTGGCCGCAGCCGCCGCAATGGTGGTCTGATGCGTCGATGTTCTACGAGGATCTCAGCCGCTTGAGTACACCAACGACCCGGCGAGACGATATCCGGCCCCGACCCGAGCAGTCTGCGATTCGTATGCTTTCAGTCGCCGTATGAGCGCCTCAACGTCGGTTGGTGAGCGGGGACGAGCCCTGGACCTGCGGGCCGGCCCCCGTCGGCTTCACGGACAACCTGCTGGCCGTCATCGAGGCGCAGGCGATCCCGCCAAGGCGTGCGCGTTATTCGAGGACGCCTTCGTGGAGTTCGGCGAAGAGTTCTGTGTTGCGGGTGTAGTCGACGGGGACGTCGATGATGGTGACGCCGGGCTGGACCCGGGCCTCGCGCGACAGGGCCTCGCCGAGGACCTTTGCGAACTGCTCTTCGGTCTCGACCCGGTAGCCGTGGGCGCCGAATGCGCCGGCGTATTGGGCGATGTCGTAGTCGCCGAGCAGGACGCCGGAGGTCCGCCCGTACTTCAGCTTCTCCTGGAAGCGGACCATGTCGTAGCTGTTGTCCCTGAGGATCACGTGGGTGAAGTGCAGGCCGAGGCGTGTGGCCGTCTCCAGTTCCTGGGCGCTGAACAAGAAGCCGCCGTCGCCGGAGACGGACACGACCTGCTTGCCGGGACGGACGATGCAGGCGGCCATGGCCCACGGCAGGGCCACGCCGAGCGTTTGCTGGCCGTTGGAGAACAGCAGGTGCCGCGGTTCGTAGGCGCGGAAGTGACGCGCCATGTAGATGTAGTGGGAGCCGATGTCGCAGGTGACGGTGGCGTCGTCGTCGATCATGTCGCGCAGCGTGAGGATGACTTCGACGGGGTTGAGGCCGGTCTCGGTGTGGTTCGCCGACCGTGCCGCGTCGTCGGCGTCCTTCAGGGCGCGTCGCTGTTCGGCGAACTCGGCGAGGACTTCCGTCTCCAGCTTCAGCCCGGACAGGTGTCCCGTCAGGGCCCGGAGGGTTGCCGGGATGTCCCCCCGCAGTTCGATGGCGGGTCGGTAGTGGTTGTCGATGTCCGCGGGCAGGGCGTCGATGTGAACGACGGTGCGGCCCGGATCGGTGTTCCATAGCTTCGGGTCGTACTCGACGGCGTCGAATCCCACGGTCACGAGCAGGTCGGCGTGGGAGATGGCGATGTCGCCGGGCTGGTTGCGGAACAGGCCGATGCGGCCGACGTAGTGGTCTTCCAGTTTCCGGGAGACGACACCGGCGGCCTGGAACGTTTCCACCACCGGCAGGTCCGTGACCTCGAGGAGGGCGCGGAGTTCGGCACATGCTTCCGTACCCGCCCCCCGAAGGCCGACCAAGAGCACCGGGCGCTTTGCCTCACGGATGAGCCGGGCCGCCTGCTCCACGCGGTCACCCGGCGCCGCACCTTGTTCGGGGACGGGAACGGCTTCGGAGATGTCGGCGCTGGTGGGGGTCATGAGCACGTCGGAGGGCAGCACGACCGCGGCAGCGCCTCGCGGCTCTGTGACAGCCGCTCGAAGGGCATTGGCGACGGCCTCGGGCACGTTGTCGGCGTCGTTGACCTCGCCGGTGTACTTGGTGAACGGCTTGAGGGCGGCCGTGGCGTCCATGGACTGGTGGCTGCGCTTGAGGCGGTCCGCGCGCGGCACGGCGCCGCACAGGGCGACCACGGGATCCTGCTCGGTGTTCGCTGTGAGGAGCCCGGTCGCGCTGTTGGACGTGCCCGGTCCCGAGGTCACCACGATGGCGCCGGGGACGCCGGTCAGTCGGCCGACGGCGGCCGCCATGAACGCGGCGTTCTGCTCGTGGCGGCATACGACCAGTTGGGGGCCGCCGTCCACCAGCGCGTCGTAGATGGCGTCGATCTTCGCGCCGGGGACTCCGAAGATGTGGCTGACGCCGTACGCCGACAGCACCTCCACCGCTCGCTGGGCGGCACGCACTCCTGACTCGGTCATGCGGATTCGAACTCCTCATTGCTGTGGAAGGAGGGAGCGTGTTCAGCCACCCTCTGCCTGGCGGATTTGGTCTCCAAGGCCGGAGGGGGTCAGATCGGAACTGAGGAACTGCTGCGTCGTCGGCAGGCTGAGATGCAGTTCGGACCGCTCGCCGATGGAGATGGTGCCGTGATCGAGCCGGAAGTCGAGACAGTGACCCCCGTGATGGTGCGTGTCGTCGAGGAAGTGCAGGTGATAGCCGGCCACCGAGATCCCCTGCTCGTAGTCAGGGGTGCGATAGCCCGCCAGCGTGCCCGAGATGTCGTGGAAAGCTGTCTCGGCCTGCCCTTCGGCTGCCTCGGTCAACGACGGGTAGGGCGGTTCCTGCTTGCGTACGGTTCGTGTCCGGACCTCGCTGAAGTGGCCGGTGATCTTGATGGCGTACAGGAGGTTGGGACTGCGCCCCATGTCATCGATGGCGGTTGTCACTTCGCTCCGGGACATCGGGGACGTCACGTCCTTCAACGCATCCACCGAGTCGGGGCCGAACCACGTCATGGCGGCGAAGGGCGACAGATCACCCGGGGTGGCGATCTGAACCGAGCCGTCGGCACGCAGGTGATAGCAAACGCCGTCAAGGACGAGCATCTCGCCGTCGAGCTGGTTGAACGTGCCGAGTCCGAAGTCGCCGTGCCGGAGTAGCTCACCGACCGACACGTCCCCCTCGTACACGCCGTCGATGAGCGCACCCATGGTGGAGCTCTGGTAGACCTCCCTGGCCTGGTCAGCGTCGTGACGGGAACCGCTTCTGCCGTTCCAGTGCGACAGCACTGTTCGGACAAACCTTCGAAAGGCGTCCCTAGGGCTTTCCTCTACGGACATGCCTCGTCTCCCATTGCCGGGCGGCGCTCGATCCGACGTGTGCGCAGATAGAGACGCAGTAGTCACCGCCGGGCGCGCGCATACCCGGGCGACCATGGTCCACCTCGCGAATCATGCTGGTCGCCCCCTGTAGGACGCGCAACCGGGGGCCGCCGCTGGAGTGGGAGACCGGTCATCGAATCCTGGTGCGGGCCTGCGGAGCCAGCGCGGCACCGGCGGCGCAAGGCGCGCGGGGCGATCCTTGAGCCCGGCCCGCCGCTCAGCGCAAGCGGACTCGGAGGCGAACGGCTCCCGCCACTTCTGCCACGAGGACGTACACGATCATCATGAGGCCGCACAGTCCACGAGCTCGGCCGCGAGTTCGGGGTCGGGCTTGGGGATGGTGCCGTAGTCCTCGTCGGGCTGTGCCTCGAGGCGCTGGACGGCCTTGGTGATCGATTTCGACAGCGGGAGGGACGAGGCGGGCCGGCATGCCCGGTGGACGATATCGACCGTGACCACCTGGGGCACTGTCGCCGCCTGGGACGCCGACGGTCCCCATAGCCAGTGGGTCAGGGCCCGATCGGTTGTCGCCTGCGACCACGCGGTGTGCGCCATGGGGTCCTGGCCCAGTTGCCGCAGCAGAAGGGCCTGCTTGCGCCAGTGCTGTGCGTCGCGTAGTTCGCTGTGCTGCAGGTGGTGGAGGGACAGGCAGTGGGCTGCGGTGGGGGAGTCGGCGCCGGCGGCGAACTGCCACCAGAACTGGGCGGCTTCGTGACGGTCTGCCAGGTACAGCAGGCAGGCGAACGCGAGCGCGCCGGTGGGTTCGATGGTGGCACGGTCGTCGACCAGTAGCGCCATGGCCGCGATCGCCTGCGGGTCCCGGACCACCTGTGAGGACAGCAGGCCCAGTTCGGTGGCGGCCTGCTCGTGCAGGGCGGCCGGGAGGCCGTCGTGCGCGTCGGCCGGGCGGGTGTACGCGCCGGATGCGGTGCGGATCCACCGGGCGCGGCTTTCCATCGACTCGGCCCTGTGCCACACGACCCGCCGGGCGATGCGGTCCAGTGCCGCTCGTTCGTCGAAGTCGGTGTACACGTCGGCTAGGACTTCCGCGCCGGCCAGCACCTGGTCGATGCGATCGGTGCGCTTGTTCCCCCGGTTCATCAATCCTCCTCGTTCATCTCTTCGGTGGCCCATTCGATCCCCAGATCCCGGGCCAGCCGCCGGCGGGCACCGCGCACGTGGCTGCGGACCGTCCCATAGGACACGCCCATGAGTTCGGCCACCTGCCGCATCGGGTAGCCGAGCACGAACCGCAGCACGATCACGTCGTACTGGCGCTCCGGAAGCCGGGCGATCGCCGTGTACAGCCCGAGGCTGGACTCCAGCACGGCGAAGGATTTGCGGCTCGTGCGCCGGATCTGCTCGAACGCGGCGGTCTCCACCAAGGCGGGGGCGCGCCCTTGTATTTCCAGGCGCCGGGCGACCTCTTCCTTCAGTGCCGCCCAGGCGTAAGTGTCCACGTTCGGCTGCTTCAGCACGTGCGGCCACATCGTGGCCAGCTGCACGAACACGTCCTCGACGACCTGTTCGGCTGCGGGTCGGCTGTCCAGCTGCAGGTGCGCGTAGCGCAGGTAGGCCTGGTGGTGCAGGCAGTAGAACGCGGTGAAGGTGTCCGGCAGTACCGCGGTCAGATCGTCGCGCACGGCCTGGTCGGCCCACGGATTCGGTTGGTGGCCGCTCATCAGTCGCGCTCCAGCGGCAGCACGTCGGTGCCCTTGCTCGGGGCAGCTGTCTCCCCGCGCCGGTGCTGCGAGGCCAGCTGGGCGGCGCCGACCCGCACGCCGGCACTGAGCAGGCGTGTTCCCAGGGCGCGGATGTCTCCCGCGAAGACCCGGAGCGCGACCGCCCCCGTCATCACATGAGCAGCCATATCGAGATCCACTGGCTGGAGTCCTTTCGTCGGCCGATGCAGCCCCCGCTCGGCACCGAGCGCTTTTGCCTTGCTCCCAGCCAAGCGAACGAGACCCGCAAGTGTGCACGCCGAACCCCACCAATTTCACCGGGCGTGCGCACACGATCACGCGCGCGCCCCCGCTGCGCCCACGCGCGCCTGACGCCTCCCAAAGCGCCAACGGCACGGACTGCTGCCCGGTCACACGCCGCCTATGCGCACTGCTCGCACTTGTAGTCCAGGTCGTGCGCAGGTGTCAGGCGTCAGGTGCCACGACTGACATTCCCCTGCTGCAGGTACGCGTCCTCATCGATGTCCCCACTCCGCCCGTGGCAGCACCTGGTGATCTTTGGGGCTCGTGAGGCGAGGAACCCCGCGCTCAGGTCGTCGGACAGGGGGATACCTCATGCATACGGCTCCGGCCCCTGCCTGACGGGACGTCGGGCAGAAGCCGGATGTTGGTAGCGGGGGCGGGATTCGAACCACGCGACCTCTGGGTTATGAGCCCAGCGAGCTACCGAGCTGCTCCACCCCGCGTCGGTGCAGTCAGCTTACGTCTCTTGGGCTGACTGCGCAGGCATTTACCACGGACGTTCGATAGCGCGCGCCGCGCTTTTGCTGACACTGCCAGCCACTTCAGCCCCGTCGTGTCACCTACAGGGAAGCCATGTCCGCCTCACAAGAACAGCAATCTCAGCAGTGCGCCGGTCGACCGCGCCAAGGTGGGGGGCCGAGACGAGCGAGACCACCCCGCGTCGGGCTGGACGGCGTCACCGTCCGGCCGTGGAGAGCGACCTTTCGGGATGGGGATGCTTGGCGGCCGGCCATCAGGCCTGGGCCGGTTCGTCAGTTGATGAGGGAGTTGAAGATGGCCACGACTCCGGCGAAGACCGCACCGTCGGCCAGAAAGGCACTGGCGGGGTTGCCGCCGGATGCCGGCGCCGAGTGCGGCCCGGACTCCGAGCAGCAAGATGCTCGCGGCGCGCGGGCCGAGGAGTGGCCCGTTGGGCTGGGACATGCCGCGGGCAGCCAGCCGGGGAAGCCGGTCCCAGTTCTTTTCGTCGGCCTGGGGGTGACCGTCCGGCTGGCTGTTCCGGCGTCTGGTGTCCGGACTGGCTATGCCCGCGAGGTGGCGACCCGCGGTGGCTGCGCCTCTCCACTCGCACTGCTCGAGACGGGTGGGAGCCGCGGCATGCCGCGCCGTGGGGGCCTGTGCCGGGGCATCGCCAGCCGGCCTGGGCTTGTCCCGCGGTGAGGACAGGCCGGGCTCCCGCGAGCTGTCGGCCGACGCGCGTTTGTCTTCCGGTGACCTGACGAAAGCCCTGTTACCTGCGGTTTTGCCGCCCGGAAGCGAGGGCGACTTGCGGTAGAGCGCAAGTCTCGACTGACCTGTAGCGCAGTAACTAGAAGAACTTCAACTAACGAACATCAACCGCACTGGGCGGCGGGTGCCGGCGGACGGGTGCGGCCCGGTGGCGGCCGGGGCGCGAAACGGGACCGGCAAGTCGGTCCGCCGGATTCCCTCTCCAGATGGATGACACCAGTGGTACCGTTGCCACCATGAAGGCATCTGAGAAGACCGAGAAGAAGGCCATGAGCCTCCGGTTCCCCGACCCGGAGCAGTACGACGCCATCGCCGCGGCCGCCAAGGCCGCCGACATGAGCATGCAGGAGTACGTGCTGTCGGCCGCCTATGAGCGCGCCACGGCCGTCGAACGGGTCTTCCTCGAGGCCGCCCGCGAAGCCATGGAGTACACCCGCGAGGCCTTCGCCGAGATCGGCGACAACGTGCCCGACACCGAACGGCGCGCCGCCGCTCTTGCCGCACGTCACCGCCTTGAGGAACTGGACGGCGCCGAGGCCGGCCACGGGAACGCCGCGTGACCAATCGCATCGACGTGCCGTTCCTGCTGCACGTTGCCGAGCAGGTCGACGGTGACCCGCAGGTGCACGAGCTGGGCGTGCTCTACGCAGCGGTGGCCCGCGTCCATTCGAGCGCCATGGCGCGCGACTGCTACGGCTCGGATCACCTCAAGGCGGCCGCGCTCCTGCACGAGCTCGCGCGGATTCCCTGCCTGGAGCACTCGAATCTGCAGTTCGCATGGGTGAGCACCTACGGGTTCATGAAGCTGCAGGGCTACCGCCTTGACTACCAGCCCAAGGTCGCGGCCGCTCTCGTCCGCGACGCGGAGGCCGGCCGGGTCTCCGTGGAGGAGATCGCCATGACGCTGCGCGGATGGACCGTCCGGTGACGGCGACGACCCTGGGGCACCCGCCCGGATCCAGCGCGGCCGCACGAAGGGCTGGCGGCTGGCGGACGCCATCACCAACCCGAACGGCGCCGTCATCGTCGGCCAGCCCAGCCGGTACGGCAACGCGTGCACCATCGCGGTGATGCGGGAGATGCGATACGTCGCCCCGTACGCCGCTGCCAATCCGCATGTGGCTGGCCGGGCAACGACCTCAACGCCCCGACCGATGCGGCCGACCAGCGGCCTGAGCGGATCCTTGTCAGCGTGCCGGAGCTGGGCGGCAAGGACGTCGCTTGCACGTGCCGAACGGATCAGGCAGGCCCGTCGACGAACTGCTGCGACTGGCCAGCATGTCGCCTGCCGAGTCGGACGCGTGGGCCGCTAGGGTCCGGGCCCGGGTCGACCAGAGCCGGGCCAATTGGGGCGACGCCCGGGGGTACAGCGCAGGGGGAGGACCGGGACCTCACGAAGGTCTCGGCCGCCGGCAATGACGGCGACTGATACGCGGTCCTGAACGTCCGGGATCTACGCGAAGCCGTAGGCGCCCAGCGCACCGGGCGGCATGTGGCGGAAGTCATCTCCGAGGGCCTCCTTGGGGCGGGACATCGGCACTTGCCGGTCGAGATCCCGAAGATCAACTCCGCGGGGTGCTCGTGTATCGGCCGGACAGCCCGGGTGCGCAGGTGCTCCTGGTGGTGGAGGTGGCGACCACGAGCCCTGCTCCGGAGCGGCAGACGGAGCCGTGCACCTCCCGGCCGACCTGCTGCGCAAGCCGTAGCCTGACCGCCTCTCGGCAGATCCGAGGGGGATTCATGCGGTACTCCCGGTCGTCATAGGTGCCGGTGTCGTCGGCCTTCTCGCCTTCGGCGTCAGTACGATCGGCGCCCACCACGACAGGCCCGCGAACGCCTCCGTCGTCCCCGACCACCCCACCGCGGGCCCCGACTATGGGGTGGCCATGGACCGCTGCGCCACCTCCCGGCTGCGCAACGCGGGCATCCCGGAACCCGGCGAAACCGACCTGCCGTACCTCGATGCCCGGAACGCCCGCACTCTCGGCACGTCCTTTGACGACCAAAGCGGTGAGCGAGGCTGGGGCCCGGCCGCCCCGGACTACTGGAGGCCGTGAACGCGCGCAGAGGGCCCGTCGTCACCCCTGCCACGGGCCCTCTCCCATGCTTGAGGCAGCCCCCTACCGAGGAGAACCCCCATGCCACCTGCCGACGAGCCGCACGTGTGCAAGCCCGGCGCCAGCCTGTACTTCTGCCCGGCCTCCGGTGACATCGAGTCCGACTGCCACGGCGGATTCGATGTGTGCTGCGACCGCCCCGACCTGCACCGGCCCGTCTCCGACGAAGGCGTATAACCGGCTCACGCGCCGACCGTGCAGCGGTGTATGCCGCTGCACGGTGCACGCGCGGGCCGCGGCGTTGTGTGGCCGCCATGTGGATTTGCCGCGGCCGAGCGAGCTCGGCGAGGTGTCCGCGGTGTGGTGTGCCCCCGGGTGTGTCTGTCGCCCTCTGTGATGCTTCCTGCGCCGGCCCCTGCATCTTCCCCTGTGCTGGCCCTTTGGGTGCTGTCGTATTCGCGCAGGTCAGCGGGTCGGCGCCGGGTGGACGGAGCTGGTCTGCCTCGAACTCTTCCCTTCCCGCGCCGAGGGCTCTAGCCGGAGTAGCCGCTGCGCTACTCCGGGTAGGTTGGCGACAATCCCGGAAAAGATTGTCGCCAATCAGGTAAGCGATTGGCGACAATATTGTTGACAATCATGTGCGGCGGGCCTAGCGTCGGTGGTGAGGCGGTAGGCCATGCACAGGGAGCGGGACCCGTGGTGAAGCGTCAGAGCGTTGAATCCGAACTTCGTGAGCGGATCCTGCGAGGAGACCTCACCCCGGGTGATCGGCTGCCGGAGGTGCAGCTAGCCGAGGAGCTGGGCACCACGCGGTTCGCGGTCAGGTCCGCCCTGCAGGCATTGGAGGCCCGCAAGCTCGTCGAGCGGACCCCGAACGCCGGCGTGGTGGTCGCCAGGCTCGACCACGACCGTCTGCAGGAGATCTATGACGTCCTGGAACTCCTCGAGGGCCTGGCGGCCCGGCTCGCCGCGCAGAAGTCCACGCCGGCTGACTGGGCGGAACTCCAGGAACTGTTCGCCGAGGGCGGCGGCCTGGACGAGGCCGCGGAGGGCGGTGACATCGATGTGTTCCTTGCCGCGATCGACCGGTACCGCGACACCGTCATCGAACTGGCCGACCAGAGCTTTCTCGCCGAGATGCTGGTCGGCGTCCGTGACCAGTCCCATCTGCTCCGGCGCCGCATCCTGATGACGCCCGGGCGGATGCAGGAGAGCCTGGCCGAGCACCGCATGGTGATCGACGCACTGGTACGCGGCGACGCCGAGGGCGCCGAGCAGCTCAAGCGACACAACATGCAGACCGCGCGCAAGCGGCTGAGCCGCTACCGGGACTTCCTCGTCTGACGGCAAGGCCGCACGTGCGCGCCCTCCGAAGGACCTCGCAGAAAGAACCCACCCCTATGTCCCATTCCGCTACGGCGCGCAGGAAGTCCCTGAAGGTGCTCCTCGCCGCCGACCAGCCTCTGATCCTGCCCGGTGCGTACGACGCTCTCAGCGCGCAACTCATCGAGCGAGCCGGCTTCCAGGCGGCTTACCTGGGAAGCTTCGCCGCGGCCGCCTCGGGGTTCGGCATGCCGGACGTCGGACTGCTCACCCTGAACGACATGGTGGACCTGACCCGGCGCGTTGTCGAAGCCACCTCCGTACCCGTCCTCGCCGACGCGGAGAACGGGTTCTACGACGCCCCGAACATCTGGCGGGCGATCCGGGCCTTCGAATCGGCGGGGGTCTGCGGGGTCCACATCGAGGACAACCTGGGTGGTAAGCACACCGCCGCGCCCGCCGGGCTGATGCCCGAGCGTCAGATGGCGCAGAAGGTCCGCGCCGCGGTCGACGCCCGGACCGACCCGGACTTCCTCGTGATCGCCCGCTCCGACGCGGCATGGGTCAACCATGACGTCGACGAGTGCCTGGACCGGCTCGAGAGCTACATCGCCGCGGGAGCCGACATGGTCTTCGCGCCGGCCGTACCCGCGGACGCCCTGGCCCGGGCCCGCAAGCGCCTGGACGCACCCGTCATGGTCGCCGGCGACCTGCTCGACGTACCCGGCTCGGACGTCCCGGGACACACGATCACGGAATACGGCGAAGCGGGCGCCGACGTCATCCTGCTGTGGTACACGCTGATCGGGGCCGCGTCGAAGAACGTCACCGACGTTCTCCAAGCGCTGCGGGCGCACAACGACGTCGCGGCGGTCAAGGAGTCGGTGACCCAGCAGCACACATTCGAAGGACTCATGGGTTACGACGAGTTCGAACGGCGCAGCGCGCGTTACACCCAGGCGCCGACCGCGTCGTAGACGGTCCCGCCGCCCTGTACGAAAGGAAGGGCCATGAGCGTCACGGCAGCAGCATCTTCCGGGCGGACGCCGAGTGAGCGGACGCCCGCGGCGGTCCTCTTCGAAGGGGCCCGGGTGATCGTGGGCGACGGAGAACGCGTCATCGACGACTGCGGCATCGTCGTCCGCGGTGGCCTGATCGAGGTGATCGGCCCGCGTGATGCCCTCGGCGCCGGCCCTGCGCGGCAGACGGTCTGTCTGGCGGGGAAGACCGTGATTCCCGCCCTCGTCAATCCGCACGGGCACATCGGCTACTGGAAGGGGGCGGGAGCGGACGCTGCGAACTTCTCCACCGACAACGTCCTCGACCATCTTCGCCGTCTGGCCTACTACGGCGTCGGCGTGTTCCAGTCCCTCGGCACCGATCGGGACGACACCGAGGTCCGCATCCGCGACAGGCAGCGGAAAGGCGACCTCGAGGAGGGCCTCGCCGTCCTCTTCACCGCGGGCGCTGGCATCGTCGCCCCCACGCCGGGCTCCGGCAACGGCGGTCCCTTCTTCGCCGCCGATGCGGTCCACGAAGCCACAAGCGCGGAGGACGCCCGTCGACACGTGCGCGCACTGGCAGCCAAGAACGTCGACGCCGTCAAGTTCTGGCTCGACGACCGGCACGGCGCCAAGGCCAGGCTGCAACCGGACGTCTACCAGGCGATCATCGACGAGGCGCACACGCACGGCCTGAAGGCCGCCGCCCACATCTACACCGTGGACGATGCCAAGGCGGCGATCCACGCAGGCGCCGACATCCTCGCGCACCTTCCCCGGACCCCTGCTCCCGACCGGGAGCTCCTCGACCTCGTTACCACCCGCGACGTCGCGGTCTTCACGTCGATGAGCATCCAACGACCGGACGGCGACGGCTGGCTCGACGACCCGGCTCTGGCCGATCTCATGCCGGCCGAGGCGATCGCCGACCTGCGCACCAGGATCAAGAGCAACGCCCCCCAGCCACTGTTCGACACGACCGAGGCCTACCAGCGCATGGAAAGCACACTGCGGACCTTCGTCGACGCCGGCGTACGGGTGGTCTTCTCGGCGGACACCGGACTGCTCACCCAGATCCCCGGCTTTGCCGAACACCGTGAACTGGAAGCCCTGGTAGCGGCAGGACTGCCACCACTCGTGGCCCTCCGATGCGCCACAAGGGAGTCCGCGGCCCTGCTGGGGATTGCCGACCGCGGCACGCTCGAAGTGGGCAAGCGTGCCGACTTCGTCGTCCTGAGTGCGGATCCGCTGCAGGACATCACCAACACGCGCCGGATCGAATCCGTCTACTTTCAGGGCCGCCCGGTCGACCGGCTCGGCATCCGCGACCGTGTACGCGGGGCCACGGAGTAGCCCCCCGACGCCCCCGCCGCCAGATCCGCACCGTCTCGTCGTCGCTCGTGGGGGCGAGCCGGCTGCCGTCGGGCGACATTGCCATCGAACACACCCAGCCGCTGCTCAGTGAGGGCGCGTTGGAGAGCGCAGCCATCCGGGGCGGGGTCTGAAGCGGTCCTCATGCGGAAGACTGTGCGGGTGACCGTTCCCACTGCGTTCGCCGCTGCTGAAGAGATCCACGCCCATCTGGTGGATCAGCTCAACCTCGCCCTTCGCCGGCCCGGGATGTACGGCGGCGCGACAGCTCTTCGGATTCTGATTGATCACCTGCTGTTCGTGGAGCGCCAGCCTGAGGCATGGGCTCAGCTTCAGCGGGAGTGGGAAGACCGCGGGCTGTGGACCTCCACAGGCATCTCGGGAGCTTTCCGAGACTTGTTCCCCAGGCAGGCGGACGACCACGTGATCGCCTCGGTGTACGCGGAGTTCGTGCATCGACGCGGCTGGCTCAAGCCTGACCACGTGCTCACGGGGGAGGCGTACGAGGCCCTGGCGGGCCGTGTCCGGCAGTGGGCGGCTGTGGACCGCACGTGGGCGGAGGTGACGGCGGAGTTCGGCTCTCCCTCCGTGCTGTTCGGCGGGAACAACCCGCTGTACGGGAAGACGCTTGCCTACCTCACGGAGGATCCGCAGCGCCCGATGGTGGTCTTCCACCTGTGGAACGGCAGCGAACCAGGAGCCGAAGCGTGGCCGCCCGAGCACCAGCAACCGTTGCTCCTCGCAGTGCGTTGTGGCAGGGGCTCGTTCAGCGGATCGTCGACCTTCACCCCCGAGGGCGAGCGGAGGAAGCCCACAATCGGTGATCCTTGCCCGGCGCAGTAGCAGCTCCGACGGCGAGCGCAGGTAACCACGGGGGACTCTCGGGGCAGTGAGTCCGCCTCCGCTGGGACGCGTCCGGCCGGCGGAAGACTCCCCGGCCATCGGTTCAGACGACGGATTCCGGCATGTCGTCGGAGGTGGTGAGCTTCAGTGCTTCACGTGCCTTGATCGCCTGTTCGTGGCCGGGCCTGTGCAGGGCCGCCTCGTAGTGGTCGTAGAACGTTCCCACGTCCTTCGCGTCGGCGGCGTTCGCCCAGTGAGGGCGGGCAGCCTCGATCTCTGTTTGGAGCGCTGCTACGTGCGGCTGCGCTCCGGCGGGCCATTGGTGGACGCGCAGGATGCGCGCCTGCTCGTCGAGGGCGACTGCGACGTCGTGTGCCCACTGGCGATAGCCCGTGAAGTCGTCCTTGACGTAGTCGGCTTCCGGTTTGAGGCCGAATCTGGCGTCGTTGATGACGTTGGCGGCTTTGAGGTAGGCGACCTGGTGCTCGTCGAGCATGGTCTCGTCTCTGCGGACCGATCCCTTGAGGGGACCGGCGGGGTCCCGGTAGAACAGGCACGTCACCTGGCGGTCGCCGTCCGCCCAGCTCTCCTTGCTGGGCGCGTAGTAGGTCACCTCGACCCCCGTTGGCAGCGCCCAGGAGTCCATGGCGTAGCTGTTGCTCAGGTCCCAGCACCGGGTGTCGGCCTTCTCGCTGACAGCGTCGTCGCCCGGGAAGGCGTACCGGTCGGCGATCTCGAACACTGCGTACACCTCGGCGGTGTGCCGGCCCTCGCACGACACGAAGGAGAACTCCAGGAACGCGTACGCCAACTCGTCGTTGCCGGTGTCGATGCAGTCGCCCTTGCGGAGGGAGAAGTAGTCGTCGCTGTAGGGCGCCGCCCCGGCTGCTTCCTCGCCCAGGCCCTTCGGGAGCTGGTAAGTGCCCAGAGCCAGGGTGACGGCGCAGACCAGCGTGCTCAGCGACGACAGGACCAGGCCGGTCGTGGCCATGCCCTTGCCGCGCTCCCCACGCTTGTCGATCCGGGTCAGCGCCATCGCGCCCAGTACGACGCCGAGCAGCGGCAGACCCAGCAGCAGCCCGGACACCAGCGCCGCGACGGCGAGCCCGTTCAGCGGTGGCCGCGCCGGGGCGGAAGGCGGCGCGAAGGACGGCGGGTTCGGCGAGTCCACGGAACAGCGCTCCTCATGGGAGGTCGGGCGAACGGCTGCGCGAATATATCCGGTTTCTTGATCGCGGCCCGAACCGGAGTCCCGATGTGTCCGGCAGGCGGCAGTGAAGTGAATCAGGACCCAACAGCCCCTGTCGTAGCGGGAGTCGCGATCACTCGGGCATGCGCGTGGCCGCGGGCGCCGCGCCCTTCCGAGTCCTTCTGGCGGGAGCCCGGTTCAACAGCAGTGGATCTTCGCTGTGGCCTGGCGGAAGTCCCCGGTCGTGAATGCCCTGACCGGGATCGTGAAGTACAACGTTCCGGCGTCGCCCCAGCCCCATCCGAGGTCCGCGTCCTCCGCCAGCTGCAGCAGATGGACTGCGGGGCCATCGTCCTCGCGGGAGGTCACCTTGAGCGTGTATGAAGTGTCTGGCCAGCCGAAGGCACAGTGACTGCCGGCGGTGTTCCCGTCGAGATCTCCCATCTCGCTGAGAATGAGCGATGCCGCACCCCAGTGCTGTTCCTTGTCGAACTCAACGTCTTCGTCCTCGACATCCCAGCAGTCCGGAAGCATGGTGAGCTCAGCTGCGTGCAGAGGTACGGCCGGATACCTTCTCGCCGGAACAGGTGCCTGCGTCTCGACCGCGCGTGCCGGATCGGCGGGAATCACGCAGTACGCCGCGGGCCCGATCGCATCCAGTTTGCGGTACTCCTCGTACGGCAAGTCGGGATCGAGGTAGAAGAAATTGAGCAGCCCGGGCCGTACGGGCAGTTCGTCGCCCAGCCATGCAGCAAGGGCATCGGTGTCCAGCACGGCGTGCAGGGACAGCGGCACCCCGCTCTGTTCGGGCCAGGTGGTGCCCGGTTCGAGCAGCGCGACCCCGCCGAGGCGGCATTGCCCAGTGGCCGGCGCATTGTCCGTGGGTCGGACCAACTGGAAGCCACGGCGGGCCATGGCGGCAAACTGCTGGCCAGCCTTTTCACCGAGCCGTTCGGTGCATACACGGCTCAAGCTGGCAGAGTCATCGAACAGCATGCCCGGATCCCCTCCCACTTGACGCCCTGTAGCACACACATACAGCAACCGAGGTGACCATAGACCAACGAGGCAAACCCTCGACCACCGGTTGACGAGCACCACAGGCCTCGCGACCGTCGTGCCCATAGTTCGCATCGAGGGGATTGGGCATGCCACAGCCGTGCCAGGTAAGGCGGTGCCGAACGGGGAACCACAAGGAGCAGCGGTGACCAGACCACGTGGCCACTGGTCAACGTCCGCCCAGGCGAGGCGTGGTCCGGAACCGTCCCAGCGCGCCGGCCCACCTGTCCGCCAGCGGGACGGCAGGCGCTTGATCTGCGTCGACGGTTGGAACCACCAGGGTCTTGTCGGCGTTGGAGCGGCCACCGTGGCTGGTGGCCGTTCCATCGGCGCGCCTAGCCGAGCACGAGCGCGAGCGCGCTGAGTGCGAGCAGGCCGAACGACAGCAGAAGCGTCGTTGCCGAGACGACCACGAAACAGAGAGCCACCCTGCCGTTCCCCACACGGTCGGGGGTCGACACGTTGACGGGTTCCCGCGGATCGTAGACCACCGCAAGGAGGCCCCCTACACGGGCAGGCGGGATGTCGAACGGGGCAACCGTTGTGCGTATGCCCTGGCCGCCGTCCGTCGTGAACTCGATCGTGAGTGTGTTGTTTCCGTTCGGCCCTCCTGCGATGTTCACGCACCTCGCCTGAGTCCGGATCCCGCGCTTGCGCAACGCACGGCCTCCCTGGAAGATGCGCCACGAGAGCCACAGGACAAGAATCGACGCAGCCGCCAGAATCACCAGACCGAACACTTCATTCCCCCCGGATGCCGGCCGCAGGAACGCCGAGCGGTGCAGGACTGCACGTCATGCGGCAACCGCGCGTCACTCTAGGGCTGTTGGTCCACGCGTGTCACGAAGTGATCGACATGCCCGCGGCAGTCTCTGTCGATTCGATCACCGGCGGCGACCAGCAGATCTGCTTCGGCATCTGCAGCTGAGTCAGCAGAGGCAGGCGGAGCCTTTCCTATTACGGAGGGCTCATACAAGCCGGCCGCGACCTACACCCGAGGGGTTCAGATGCTCTCCAGAGCCCTGCTGACTTCTGCGCCGAGTACGCCAGAGTGCACAACCGCGATAAAACCGATGAATTGGGCGCCGTGTTCACGCTGGAAGAGGTGACCGTCGTCAGCGAGACCCCGCAGACGGCGCGGATCGAGGCCCTGTGGTTCACCTGCGGCCACGAGCCGGGTTCTGGGTACTACGACGTTTTTGAGCGCACCGCCTTCGTCCTGGTTCAAGGAGGACGGCGGGTGGCTCCTGCACTCCGAAAAGGATCTCGGCTACGAGTGACACCTGATGAGCGTCGTGGACCTTGCACTGCGTACGCCTGCGTCACCGCGGCCATCGATCTCGCCCTGTTCATCCTTTACCAGCCCGCTGAACCTCAGCAGAGCCTGCGCCGCGAACTGCGCGCCCTGCCCACGCGGCAGGTCCTCCTCGGAGTGGCCACCGCGGTCTTCGCTGCTGACGCCTTTCCTGGATCTCGGGGCGTCGATCTCGAGCCCGGCGAGGGTCCCCGCTCGACGGCCTCGGACAGGCCGAGTTCGTAGATTCACTGGCCTCAGGTGCCGGCCGGATCGTCGCTCATGGCATGCTTCACCTTCTGCCGCGCTGCCTGCGCCGCTGTTGCCGGGGCTGCTGGGACGGGTGGCGGGCTCGTGGCCGGGAGTGGGATTGGGAACCGACGGCTCGTGAGGTGCGTCTGCAAGGTGACGGGTCGGCAGGGCCCTGTGTTTGCGGAGCTGGAGAACATGTTCGTTGTGGTGTTGCTCGGGGTGCTGGCGTTTGTCGTCGGTGGGTGCGTGTGCGTGGTATGGGCCGAGCGCGGCGGGCCCCGCTGGGTTCGTGTCGTTGCGACCGTGACCCTTGCTGCGGGCAAGTTGCTTCGCCAATCGGACAGGAGCCGGCGTCGGAGCATGAGCCGGTCGGGCAGCGACGGCGACTAGAAATCCCCAGGTGCGATGGACCCGGCGCCGCGAGCGCCCCATGGAACGATCGCCGTAGCTGTTCGCCAGGATTGAGAACACCGCCAGTCGCACGGCACCGCCTGGGGCGGGCTAGTGCGATGACCAGGAAAAACTTGGCTGGCTGGCCGGACAAACCTCTACAAGATCGAAGCCGTCCTCGTGGCGCACGACATGGTGTACCTGGCCCAGACCGTTGTCACGGACGAACCCGACCCATCCTCGCGTTGTCGCGTGTCGAAGAAGCCATCCGACGATGTCCATAGTCACTTCGAAGTCGTCCTCGTGGACGCACGTCCGGACGGTCAAGGCCCACGGTTGGTCCGGTCTATCTACGTCATGGACAAGCAGGGACACATCGGCCCCGTCGAAGATGAGGCTCGCCGAACCACCGTCGAACGTCGGCCAGGGCTCGTGCAACGAGCCCTCCCAGGAGGCAGACTTCAACTCTGCCGGCATGTCTGCCTGCCCCAGGAGCCACCTCAGTTCGGAAAGCACTGGTTCGGGCAGGTCCGGCGGCAGGTTCACTGCCAAAAACAGGTCGTAGTGGTCACTCACGTCAAAGACCCTAGCCGCCAGCCACTGGCAGCTCTGCGGGCCCCTGGTGCTCTCAAAGCTGTGCTTCCCAGTACGTCTGTTCTTTCTGCCGCGACGGTCGATTCCTCACCTGCTGCGGCTCTGCTTGGGCGGCCTTTGTTGGGCGGGACGGGCGGGGGGCCGGTGACCGGAGTGGGATCGGGAACCGGCGAGTGCGGGCACCCGTAGAGCATCGGGTCGCTGTCGCTGTCGCTGTCGCTGTCGCCGGCGTCGACGCACCTGAGGATCTCTACCGTGCGTTTTCGTTGGGAGGGGGAGTGCGGCCAGGTCCTCGTCGAGGATCACCAGGGTGCGGCCGTCCGGTCGCTTCCAACCCCGCGCGTTCTCCGACTGCGGGCGACGTCTTCACTCTCGCAGCCCCGGCCTTCCGGTGCTTGGCCCTGGTGCCGTCGCGAGCATGGACCGGATGGAACCCCGTGCGGTGTTTCTCGGTCGGCGAGTGGAGGTGGACGGGCAGGCTGCCCCGGGCCGTAGCTGACGTAGCCGGTCCGGATTGCGCGTATACCGACGGCAGGCAACCTGGGGTGGTCGGAGGCGCGGTGGGCTGCTTCTTGCCGCTGATCGTCAGCTGGCGTTTTCGGCGGCGTAGGTCTGGAGCTTGCGCAGGGCTTGAGGTGCGGCGTTTTCGTCGACGCGGGCGACGATGACGATTTTGTTGGTGGCGACCGCGACGATTGCCTTGTCGTCCTTCTTGCCGATGACGGTGTCGTCCTGTCGGGCTGTGAGCGCGTAGTTCTCGCCCTGAACCGCCAGGCGCGGCGTGGCTTCGGGATCGCGGACCGTCTGCACGATCTCCTTGGTCTCCTGGGGCGAGGGGTGCCAGTGCGCGGCGTCGCTGGTGCCGTACAGGCTGCCGCTGAGGTCGGCGAGGAACACCGCATCCACGCCCGGAGTGCTTTGGACAATGCCTTCGCAGGACGGTTCCCAGCTCATGAACCGCTCCTTTCCGATGGGGAGCCGGCGGCTGCCGGACTCGGGTCGAAGACGGCGGGCATACCGCCAGCCTGCGGCGTGGGGCGGTTTCCCGCGCGGGGTGCTGCTCCGGGCCAGTGACCAGCGCACGCGCAGGTCAACCACCGATTCCGCCGTCAATGGCCGCGCAGCGCCCTACCGTGCGCCTTGCGGGCATTCGTCGTCAGCGGAGCGCTGGGCAGCGTGCTCGCCGCTGACACCGGGGCGGTGCTTCCAGGCCTGTCCTCCCGCGTGATCGCAACAGGGCCCGCGCCTGACACGGCGCGAGGGGCCACGCCGACTCCGGCATAGTCCCTCGCCTGGTCCCCGACGACCGCTGTGTGGCGGCGCTTGGATGCGGCGCCTGCACGAAGTCGGTCTGCGGTGCGCGAACACACTGGCCGCGACCCGTCCGAAGGCGGCTGATGCCGTCCCGTTGACAGTGCGCTTCGAACCGGGCGAAGCCGGCGAGTGACGGGTGGCTGCTGGTGCTGCGCACGCAGGTCGGCAAGTCCAAGCAGGTACGGCTGCCGTGCGCTGCAACGCGCTGCACTCGCGTGCTTGTGGGCCTTGTCCGGTCGTGTGTCGGTAAGGATCATGACCGTGTGCAGCGCCAAGTCGAACTCCACGAACTACTCGCTCGCGCCGGACTGACGGTGGTCGAGGACGTGCGCCCGGGCAGCCTGTTCCCGCCGGAGGCGGGCTGGCGGATCGCCCGGGGGGTCGCGGCGCCGGACGCAGCGGCCCGCGAGGCAATCGATGCCTCGTGGTGGCGTCGTGTGTGTGATGTCGACGGTGAGTTCCTGGTGGCGGTCCTCAGGTACCGGATCGGCGGCAATGACGCCTTGTGGACCCGGGTACGGCACGCCGGGGGTGGTGTGCCGGAGTTGACCGGCAGCCCCGGGTTCGTGGCACTCTCCCTCGACGGGCAGGTGCTGCTGGCAGAGGTGCCCGATGAGGACGGGTCTTCGGTGACCGCCCTGGACCGGCTTCCGGAGCGGCTGGAGGCGGCCGCTGCGGCCGCCGGGCTCGAGAAGCAGGCCGAGCGCGCCGAGGTGTGGGCGGAGGTGCCCGGCCGACGTGCGTGGCCGTTGCACTGGGCGGAGGGGATCGGGTCCAATCCGGCCGCGACGGACGAGCTGTTGATCCGGCTGCTGGACGTCGAGGAGGGCTTCCTGCACGAATGCGACCGGCCCGCCGTCCTCGACGCCGCCGTGGCGCACCCCGATCCGCGGGTGCGGGCAAGGCCCGCCGACACCTTCCGGCCCAAGCTCACGTCCGATCAGTGGGTACGCCTTGTGCGCGCCGAGCCGTCGCCGGATCGACGCATGCTGTGGGCGGAGCACGCCTGCGCCTGGGGCGCCGAACTCCCCGAGGACCTGTACGACGACCTCCTCGCCGGCCCGTCCCGCGCGCAAGCCGCCGAACTCCCCAGGCTCCCCGCACGGCACCTTTCCGGCCTCACGGCCGACGCAGATCCCCGCGTGCGGGCGGCGGCCTGCGCCCGGTGGGAAGACCTCACTGAACCGCTGCGGAAGCGGCTGCTGGCCGACACCGACCACGCGGTGCGAACGGCTGCGCTGCTCGCCCACCACGCGGGCGTGCCCATGCCACGCGAGGTCTTCGCCGCCCTGCCCGACCCGCGGCGGGCGCTCGAACGGTGCCGTCTTGCGCCCGAGCTGGAGGCGGAGCTGGTCGTGGACGAGGACGCGGACGTACGCCGGGCGCTGGCCGCCAATCCGGGCCTGGGCGCTCACGGCGTCGCCGTGCTGGCAAAGGACCCGCAGGGCGACATCCGTTCCACGGTGGCGGTGCGCGCCGACCTCACCGAGGAGCAACGCGCCACGATACGCCATGACTTCGACCCGACGTCCATGTCGCGCACCCTGTCCTGGGTCGAAGACCTGCACGGTGACGCCGACGCAATGCGCGATCTCGCCGCGTCGTCCCACCCGCTGGTCCGCCGGAGTGTGGCCCGAGCCCGGCACCTCCCGCCGGATGTCGTGGCGCGCCTGGCACGGGACGAGGACCGGGTGGTCCGCCTGTTCCTCGCCGAATCGTGCGAGGACGCGCCTGCCGACATGCTGCTGGAGGTGTGGAGCTGGTGGGACGGCAGCTTCAGCCACCCCGGCCGGCCCCGCAGTCACCCCAACTTTCCCCGTACGGGACTGCTGCGCTACATCGACGACCCGAGCGGGCGGATGCGCCGCCTGGCCCTGGACGACCCGGAGTCGACACCGGCCGACGTCGCGCGCCTGGCGCGGGATCCCGAAGCGGAGGTGCGCCGCCGCGCGGCGCAGGACCCCCGGCTGTCACCGGCGGACGCGGTGCGGCTGCTGAACGACCCGGACGTCCACATCCGCGGCACGGCGGTACGCAATCCGCGGCTGCCGGCCCGCATCCTGGCCGGTTTGCTGCACGACCGCGACACAGCGAGCGCAGCGGCCGCCAACCCGGCGATCCCGGTCCCTGTCCTGCACCGCATCCTTGACGCGGCCGCGGCAGCCTCGCGCTGAACACCGATGATGCGTCGTGCGTGATCCCTTACGCGGGTGGGGTTTCTCGATCGGTGAGGCGCGCGGTGAGGAATGCCCGCTCGGCCTCGTTGCGGGTCAGCTCCCGTGCCTGCCGGTACGCGGCCGACGCCTCGTCCGTACGACCGAGGCGGTGCAGCAGGTCGGCTTTGATCGCCGGTAGGTACTGGTACCCGGACAGTCGGCTGTCCTGCTCCAGTGCCTCGACCTGCGCCAGCGCGACGGCCGGTCCTTGGGTCATCGACAGCGGTACCGTCCGGTTCAGCGCGACCACCGGTGAGGGCCACAGCGCCAGCAGCCTGTCGTAGAGTGCCACGATCTGCGGCCAGTCCGTCTCCTGGTACGTGGGTGCCTGGGCGTACAGGGAGGCGATGGCTGCCTGGAGCAGGTAGCGCCCCGCACGGCCGCCGCGCAGCCCGGCCACGATCAGCTCGTGAGCCTCGGCGAGTGCGGTGCGGTCCCACCGCGAGCGGTCCTGTTCCTGAAGTCGCAGAAGTCGGCCCTCGGCGCCGGTCCGGGTGGCGCGCCGGGCGTCGGTGACCAGGAGCAGTGCGAGCAGTCCGCGGACTTCGGGCTCGTCGGGCATGAGGGCGTGCAGCGTGCGGGCCAGGTGCAGTGCGCGGTCGGCCAGGTCGGTGCGCATGAGCGCAGGGCCTGAGGGGGCCGTGTGCCCGGCGGTGAAGAACAGGTGGAGCACGCCGAGCACGGATGTCAGCCGGTCCGGCAGCTCCGCGGGGCGCGGCATCCGGTAGGGAATGCGGGCGGCGGAGATCTTCTTCTTCGCCCGGGTGATCCGGGCAGCCATTGTCTGCTCCGACACCAGCAGCGCCCGGGCGACGTCTGGCGTGGGCAGCCCGCACACCAGCCGCAGCGTGAGCGCCAGTTGTGCCTCCTGCGCGAGCGCGGGATGGCAACAGGTGAAGATGAGCCGCAATCGTTCGTCGGGTACGGCATCCTCCAGGTCCACGGCCTCGCCCTCATCGTGTTCGTCCAGCGTGTCCGGGGCGAGTTCGTCGACGGCCTCTTCGGGCTCCACCAGCAGCGGCAGCCTCGAGCGGAACGTCCGCTCGCGGCGGATCGCGTCCATCGCCCGGCGCTTGGCCGTGGTGGTGAGCCACGCCGCGGGGTTGCCCGGGATCCCGTCACGTTCCCAGGCGGACAGCGCCGCGGCGTACGCCTCCTGTACGCACTCCTCGGCAAGGTCCAGGTCGCGGGCGACGCGCACCGTCGCGGCGAGCACGAAGGCCCACTCGTGCCGGTGCGCGTCGGCGACCGCCTGCCTCGCGACCATCCGCCTCGTGTCCGCTGTGGCCGTCATCGGGCGACGGGCGCGATGCCGCCCGCGACGGGCCGCACCTCGACACCACCGCGACCCCACTGCACGGCGGGGTTACGACGCGCCAACTCCAGGGCGGCATCCAGGTCGGGGGCCTCGATGACGCAGATGCCGGCGATGACCTCCTTGGAGTCGATGAAGGGGCCGTCGGTGACCACGTCGCCGCGCAGCGAGGTGGCGGTGTCGGTGGACTGCAGTGCGTACGCCGTGATCATGGCGCCGGAGTCGATGAGGTCGTCAGCGTGCCGCTTGCTCGCCGCCTGCTGCTCGGGGGTGTAGTCGCCGGCCGCGGCGTCGTCAAAGATGAGGATCGCGTACTGGGCCATGAGTGCTCTCCTTGGCTGTGGGTCTGGTCGGTACGCCTCTACGTCGTACGGGCGAGGCGAATTCGACAGACCGTACGCGAACTTTCCTCAGAAGCCCCGGGTCGGCTCCGGCTGCGCGGGCGTACCCCGGCCCGGCCGGACGGCGTACCGGTCGAGCAGGGGTACGGGTCGCGAGGTCGGTGGGGCTGTCCTCAGATCAGAAGCCCTCGGATGACCACGTCCGCGAGCGTATCCGTCGTGCGTTCCCATTCAGTCGGGGAGAGATCCTCGATGCCGCGAATCCGGCGTCCCATCTGTTGCTGACTGAGAATGATGGCGGGACCCGTCAACGCGCTGTAAAGCACATCCATGGAGATTTCCGGGATTCGTCCCGCATGCGTCAGCCGCTGCGCAAGGATCTTGATCTCGGTCAGAATCGGACCCGTGTAATTGCTGTACAAGTAATCCAATCGGTCCGAATCCATTGCGGACTCGTCCGAGATGATTCGGTTGATGTAGGGCCGGTTCGTGGAGAGTCGATAGAACACCTTGACGAAAGACGTGAATTTCTCGACATCGTCCGTATCGCTGCCGAAGATTGCCATCATCTCTCCGTAGGGCTCAGCGATGGCGTTGTCCATGACGGCGCGCCAGAAATTTGCCTTCGATCCGAAACGGTCGTTGATGAAGTTATGGCTCACCGCCATACGCTTTGCGAGCTCCCGTACCGAGGCCCCGGAATAGCTTAGTTCGGCGAACGCCTCCAGTCCTCGGTCGAGGATCTCGGCGTCGGTGAGGTCGATCTGCTTCTGGCGAGGCTGCCGCTGAGAATGCCGGATGCTGCGCTTCTCTTCCACTGAAACCGCGCCCTTCGCCCTTGAATCGTCAATTCGCCCGCTGCTCCGGGGTGGCCGGCCGACGACACGTCGGACATTACTGCGGTATCCGACTAACCGGCCGTTCAGGCAGCCGCGCCTTGATCGGTACGGGCAGGGTACAGATTAGCGTCCGTGCGGCCGCGTAATCCCTGGTCGCCCGGTGACTGTAGGGGGAGCCCTTCGCGGAAGTCCGCCGCGAAGGGCTGGCCCCTGGAAGCGCTCCGCTCCCACGACACCCGGGCTGTCGCGGAACCGTCGGCCTTCGCCCTGGTACCCGACCGGACCCACAGCAGCAGCGAAACCCACGGCGACGCCACCGCCTCCGACAACATCGGCCCGGAGGCGGAAAGCCCCAACCCTGCGGACTGGGCCCCCGACCAGGCCGAGACCTCCATCCTGCAGTTCGCCGCACCCCGCGATCCGGGCATGCTGGCCCGGTTCGTCTCCTTACGCGTCCTGCAGGCCATACGGTTGTCCTGGTGAAGAGGCCTTGAGCCAGCCGTCCCCTACTCCGACGGCCGCGGCACGCTGCGCGTCTCCTGCAGCTACGGCGACCTCGCGGTCCAGGACGCCCCGGACACCGAAGGCTTCTCCCTCGGCCTCTGGATTGCGAAGCAGCGCCACGCGGGCTACCGGGCCGCCGACCGCATCACGGCGCTGGAAGCCCTCGCCATGTGCTGGTCGGGGTTCGGCGCGTTGGCTTCGAGGACGGTACGGCGGCCGCCCGACCGGGCTCGCCGCGCGCGGTTACCTCCTGGAATGTTCAGGTCCGCGACGAGGCGCTGGGCACCGCGCAGTGGACCGTGTCGGTCGACTGCATGATCAACCGTGCCCCGCCAGCACGCCGCTGGTGCCCTCAAAAGAGGGGGATGCAGATGGGGGACGAACTGGCTGATCCGCAAAGCTCGGCAGCGCGGCCCTTGTGTTCGGGTGGGTGGTGAGGGGACGGGCGCCGACCAGCTCGTCAGACCGGCAATGGTCGGCGGCCGACCTCGGTCCGGGGGACGGTTGCCCGGTCCGGCAGAGCCTTCAGCGGCTTGGTGCTCCGTCCTGGAGACGGTTCGCTTCGGGGCTGGGTCGGGACGTCGCCGGTCGGCGTCCGCCGACCCTTGCCCGTCGGCGGACGGGAGCTGTTCGCATGCCTGGTTCAGCATGATCTAGCGCTTCTCAAGATAGGGGTGACCCGCTCCGGAGCACGGGTCTGCACTGTTGACCTCAGTCGGGGCGCTTCTGGTTCTCGATGTACTCCTTGATGATCGACAGGGGTGCGCCCCCGCAGGAAGCCGCGAAGTAGGACGGCGACCAGAAGTGGTCGCCCCACAGGTACTTGCGGATGTGGCCGGGGAACTCCTGCCGGAGCCTGCGGGCGGATACGCCCTTGAGGGAACCGACCAGCCGGGACAGGGCGACCTTCGGTGGGTAGTGCACGAGCAGATGGACGTGGTCGGTCTCGCCGTTGAAGTCGACCAGTTCGGTTTCGAAGTCGGCGCAGACGGCGCGCATGATCTCTTCGCAGCGCCGAAGGATCTCGTCGGTGAAGGGGCCGTGCCGGTGCTTGGGGGTGAAGACCAAGTGGGCGTGGAGGGTGTAGACGACCGTACGGCCTCTGCGAATGTGGGGGTTTGGCTCCCAGCGTGGTGACATAGATCGCTGTTATGGTCACGTCCGTGAAGATCGTGACGCAGGTGAAGCTGTTGCCGGAGGCCGGGCAGGCCGCCGCACTGCGCTCCACCCTGCGCACGGTCAACGAGCTGGCGAACTGGGTCGCCGACGTGGCGTTCGCCCATGACGTGCCGCGTGAGTACGAGCTGCGCAAGCACACGTACGCCCACCTCAAGGCCCAGGGCCTTGGGGCGCAGGCGGCGCAGCACGTCATCAAGAAGGTCCGTGACGCCTACACCACGCTGCACGCCAACCTGCTCGGCGGGAACCTCGGCAAGCCGGGATCGAAGCGCCGCATCAAGGCGGAGTCCAAGCCGATCGCCTTCCGGCCCCAGGCGGCACAGCCGTACGACGACCGGTGCTTGTCCTGGCAGTACGACCAGCAGACCGTATCGATCTGGACGACCGCGGGGAGGATCAAGAACGTCCGCTTCGCATGTTCGGCGGGGGCGCTCAAAACGCTCCAGCAGTACCGCAAGGGCGAGTCCGACCTGATCGAACGTGACGGCATCTTCTACCTGGTCGCCGTGTGCGAGGTGCCCGAGGCCGTCCCGTACGAGCCGGACGGCATCATCGGCGTCGACCTCGGCATCGTCAACATCGCCACCACATCCACCGGCTACCAGGCCGCCGGACGCCGGCTCAACCGGTACCGCAAGCGTCAGCTTGCCCTGCGGTCCAAGCTCCAGAAGAAGCGCACCAGGAGTGCGGAGCGCCGGTTGAAGGAACGCCGCAGCCGAGAGGCGCGGCACGTGAAGAACACCAACCACGTCATCGCGAAGACGATCGTGACCGAGGCTGAACGCACCTCGGCCGGTATCGCCCTGGAAGAACTCAAGGGAATCCGGCAGAGGGTACGGCTTCGCAAGCCCCAACGGGTCACACTCCATTCCTGGGCCTTCGCCCAGCTCGCAGACTTCATCGTCTACAAGGCCCGGCGCGCCGGTGTGCCGCTCGTCTACGTCGATCCCGCGTACACGTCGCAGATGTGCTGCGAGTGCGGTCACACCGACAAGCGCAACCGGGTCGATCAAGGACTGTTCATCTGCCGGAACCGCGGGGTCGTTGCCCACGCAGACCGGAACGCTTCCCACAACATCGCCGCACGCGGCGCCGTTGTGTGGACTGCGGGGCGTGAGTCACGCGTCCCTGCCACCCCATAGGGGTGTCTGGACGGAGGAGACCACCCAGCAGCCAGTTGGGCACTACCTCCAAGCCCGGTCTTTTAGGGCCGGGTCAAGTTGACGCAGGCAGGCTCCTGCGGAGCCAGCGGATGCGGGCTGCGACGGCGTCCTGGGAGAGCGCCGCCTGGGGCACCACTGTGTCGAAGCCGTGGAAGCCGCCGGGCCAGACGTGCAACTCGGCGCTTCCCCCGGCATGCCAGAGGCGGGTGGCATAGGTGATGACCTCGTCGCGGAACGTCTCGGCGGAACCGACGTCGACGAAGGCGGGAGGCAGCGCGGACAGGTTCGTGGCGCGTGCCGGCGCCGCGTAGGGGGAGACGTCGTCGCCGCCCTGGGCATCGCCGAGCAGTGCCGTCCATGCACTGTGGTTGGAAGCCTGGTCCCATATGCCCAGGCCGGTGAGCTGGCGGGCCGAGGGGGTGTTGTTACGGTCGTCGAGCATCGGGCAGAGCAGCATCTGTGCGGACAGGGCCGGGCCGCCGCGGTCGCGGGCCATCAGAGCCAGGGCGGCGGCCAGGCCGCCGCCGGCACTGGTACCGGCCACGATGATTCGTTCGGGGTCGATGCCGAGTTCCACGGCGTGTTCGGCTGTCCACAGCAAGCCGGCATAACAGTCCTCGACGGGGCCCGGGTGCTTGGTCTCGGGTGCCAGCCGGTACTCCACCGATACCACTGCCGCGTTGAACTCCTGCATCAGGTCCAGCCATTCGGGCACCTGGTCGCGCATGTTGCCGGTCATCATCCCGCCGCCGTGGATGTGGTAGAGCACCGGGGTCGGGGCAGACGCCGCGGTCGGGAGGCAGATCAGCAAAGAGATGTCCGGGGCGCCTTGGGGACCCGGCACTGTCCGCTCTTCGACCGCATAGGTGCCCCCCTTGGTGAAGGCCTCCTCGGGTGCCGGCGTGGAGCTGCCGATGGCGCCTCGGCGTGTCCTCTCCACGAAGGCGAAGTCGGTGAAGGCGTCGGGCGGCAGGATCTTATTGATCTCATGCAAAGCCGGTGCGAGTGCCGGGTCGAACGGCGGAGGTGGGCCGAGGGGCGCGGAGAGGGAGGAGGGATCGGACGTGGTCATCATGTGCTCCGGTGGTGACTGGGCTGCCGTCTTGCCGTGGACACGAGCAATCTGCCGTTCCTGCGGACGACGGCGGCCGGTTACGAGTGCGGATCCAAGGCAAAGCTCGTGCGCGGTCGTGTGGAGGAATCAGAGAAGCCGGTGCGGGCGGTGTGCTTGGTGGCAGCGTTGCAGGCCGGCATCAGGAGAGGTGGTAGGCGGTAAGCGAGGGCCTCGGAATGCGATTCCGTGACTGATGAATCCAGGGGGCCTCCGGCGTCCCGTCGTGGCGGGCACCTTGCTCGGCTGAGCGTGGTGCATGCTTTTCCGATCGAAATGCCCTGAGAGAAGACCTGGCTGGAACCCCCGAACCGGTCGCTTCTGGATGACGTTCATCATGCATAATTTCGGGGGCTGTTTCCACGACCTCGCTTCTCCTACCTGAGAGGCTGGGCCTAGTAGTCCCGGAGTTGGGCCCGGAGTCATGGTGAAGGGCTGGACGAACCCGCGCGGGATGTGCGTCGTGGAGCTGAGTCGGGTCAGCCGGCTGTCAGGCCCAAAGGCGTGCTTGCCGCCGCGACGCACGCTGCCGCTATTGCCCCGGCGCTCATCGCCGTTGCCCACCCGGGCAGCCGACCTGATGTGCCCTCCCCGCGACGGTGTCGGCATCCCGCCATGGGACCGCTCGACCGCTGCGCCTCCTCATCTGCGTGCAACTGACGGTTTGCACTGTGAAGGGCGCCCTCGCGTTCGCCTCGGGGTCCGGCAACAGGCAGCCCATCGGGTTCGTCTCGGCCGCGATGCCCGCCCACTGCGCCGATGGGACGTGCAAGCGGGCTCAGGGATGACTCGCACGTCGCGAACTGATGGGTCGTGAAATCTGCACTGACATCAGGACGCTGAGCATGCCGGACGCGTCTTCGTTCGGAGGGCCCGGCATCCACGTTGGACACATGGCGCTGGTGGCAGGTGAGTGAGGGCTCTCGGTGGGCGAGCCAACGGGGGTTGGTCCACGCGGTGGCGCATGGATCCCCTTTGCGGGGCGCTCCAGGTGTCACTTGCGGGAGCGAAAGAACGACCGGCTTCCTCTCTGCTGAGAGACCTCAACTTCCACTGCAGGTCAGCAGGGTACCCGCGTGGGAACGCCGTCTGGCGTGCGGTGGACGCTAGTTGACCGTTCGGCTAGTTTTTCTGGTGTGGCGCAGACGGCGCCCACTCGTGAGCCGGATGTTCCTCGGGGGCGTGCTGCACGAGTGTTCGCAGCCAGGGATCCCTGCTGCAGCGGAGCTTTTGTGCTCATGCGGCCGACCTCCCTGGCCGTCCCCGCCGTCGGAGCCATGTTTCCTACAAACCCGGAGTAAAGCGATGAACGACAACGGTCATCAGGACGGCATCTACCCCTTCCCGGACGGTATGCAGTCCCGCGAGATCGAAACCAACGGTGCCAAAATCCACGTACGTGTCGGCGGCCACGGTCCAGCGGTTGTCATGCTGCACGGCTTCGGCACAACCGGCGACATGTGGGGCCATCTGGCGAGCGCCCTCATCGAAGACCACACGGTGATCGCGCCCGACCTGCGTGGGCTTGGCCTCTCGTCGAAGCCTGACGGGGGCTATGACAAGAAGAACCAGGCAGCGGACGTGTGGGGCGTCCTGGACGCCCTGGGTGTGCGTACGATCGAATTGGTGACGCACGACATCGGCATCATGGTCGGCTTCGCGGTCGCAGCCACCCACCCCGAGCGCGTGAAGCGATGGGTCGCCATCGATGCACCACTGCCCGGCATCGGACCCTGGGAGCAGATCACGCAGGATCCGGCCATGTGGCACTTCGGCTTCGGCGGTCACGACATGGAACGCCTGGTCGCCGACCGCGAGCGCATCTATCTCGACCGCTTCTGGAACGAGCTTTCCGTGGTCCCGGAGCGGTTTGACGAAGCGAAGCGCCAGCATTATGCGGCGCTGTACGCGCAGCCCGGCGCAATGCGCGCGAGCTTTGCCCAGTTCCTGGCGTTCAGCCAGGACGCTGTCGACAACAGGGCCTTCCTTGCGCAGGGCAAGCTTCAGATGCCGGTCCTGGCCTTCGGTGGCGAAGCCACATTCGGTCCTGGGATCGGCGAGGTGCTGCGGTGTGTCGCCGACAACGTCGAAGATGCGGTCATCCCTGACTGCGGACACTGGATCACGGAAGAGCAGCCGCAGGCTACGACGGATCTGGTCGTCGACTTCCTTCGCCGGGCGCGTTTGAACGGCCCCAGTCTGTGAGGTCGAAGCCCGGTCAGCCGCAGCACGAATGGGGCCAGTCCGGGGTGTCCAAGCCCCGGTAGAGCGCCCAACCTCCCTCCACCACGGTCTCCGCCCGGCAGCCGATCTCGTCGGCTGCCGGGCGGAGACCGTCCGCCGTCAGTGGCGCAGAGGGTCGCCACTGACGGCGGACATCCAAGACTCCCGCTGCCCGAAGCCCCTGTCGTGCGGATGCGGGGATGGTCCTCGATAGGCTGAAGGCCCCCGACAGCGGTTCAGCGCACGTCGACCGGAACGGGGGCGGCGTGCGAGAGGTCACGCAAACGATCTCCGCGGGGATATGGAGGGCCACCCGAGTAGCTGCCCGCAGGCTTGCGTCGCGTCCTCGCTCGGCCTCGCGCTTGATCAGGTCGAGCATTTCGTCGTCCACGGCGACTGGCTCTAGCAGCTGTGTGCCTTGCACTCGAGCATGGATACCAGCCGGTCATGGGCGGTCCCGGCGACGGCGTCGCGATGGACATCACCTGGGCCGTCCGAGCGCGGCGTCAGGATTGCGGTGCCCCGCCGTCCCGGAGTACGGCTGCGGACGCTGGCGGACGTCTTCGCCTATGCGCAGGCCGAGGGCGTGAAGCTGCGGCTGGACGCCACCGAGGTCCGAGTCGATCGTCCGGCCCCCACCGGGGCGGACGGCGGCCCTTTGTGGCCGGCAAGAGGAAGCAGAACGCCTTGAAGGCGACCGTCGTGGCTGACGGGCAAGGTCGGACTCTGTGGGCCGGCAATCTGCGGCCCGGACGGATGCACGACGCCACCGCGATACGAGGCGAGGGCATCGAAGACCTCTTCTGGTGTTACCAGCAGTCGAAGTCTTACTGGACGACCGCTACTTGAGCCTCTGCAGAGACCATCCTGGCAAGGCCGTCACACCGCCGAGGAAGCCGAACGAGATCAGCGCACCCGAGGTCCACGAAGCCCGTGAGCGGGCCCGCCACCAGCATTCATCCCAGCGAATCCCCGTCGAACACGCGCTCGCCGACCACAAACGGTGGAAGTGCCTGGCCCGCTGGACCCACCGCCGCGGCACCCTTCCCGCCACCTACCTCGCCGTCGCCGGCCTCGTCTCCGACCGCACCGCCACCACCTGACCGAGCACCCCCCGACCGGCCAGTCACATCGCCACCACTGTCACGCACCGGGTCGTAGGACCCACGAGCGTCAGCAACGGTTGTGATGACTGCACCTGGGCAGTGGTCATGTGCTAATCCACCGCCACCTTGTGCTTGCCCCTTGCGGTGTCTTCAGGAGACCTCGACGACGCCCACCGCCGCCGAACCGGGTTCGGCGCGTAGGAGGATGTCGTAGAGGTATTTGTCGCCGGCGCGCGGTGCCACGGTCACCCGCGCCCCGGTCGGCAGCACGCGGGAGTCGGTCTCGTGCCGTTCCCCCGGCGCCGAGCCGCTGACGGTTACGAGCCGCACCGAGGTCCTGCCGATGTTTTCGAAGGTCACGGAATGGGTTCTGGGACAGGGCCCGTCGTGTTCGCCCGCACAGTGGAAGCGGACGTCGCCGAGGCCCATCAGACCGCAGGAGACGTCGGCGGTGACGGCGAAGTGGGAAGAGCAGACGGCTCCTATGCGTAGTTGCTGTGCGGTCTTCTCGACGGCCTTGCGTCCGGGGTGCGTGTCCGCGCATGAGACGGCGGACATACCGAGGACGGTGGTGGTGAGTGCTGCGGTCAGGAGTGCTTTTCGCACCTGTGGCTCCAGAGGTGGTGCGGTCGGTGAGTCGGAGCGCACCGGGGGTTCTCCCGCGCCGGGCCGGAGCGGGCGAGGGGTGTATGGCGGGCAGGGCTCCGGACGCGAGTGGGGCCCGGAAGCCATGGTTCAGGGCCCCACTCTTACTACGTCGTACGGGTCTCGGTGACCTGCGCCATGGCGTACGCCAGAGCTGCGATTCCTTGGGTGATGCCCCCCGGATCGCCACCTTCAACTGCGACTGATGTCCCGCCGAGACCATCAGGATCGGGATCGGGATCGGTAGGTCGCGTCGCAGCGGCGTGGAGGGGCGCGTGAGCGCCGCGGGGGTGGGCAGTTGGCAGGGCGCGCACGCGTAGTGCCGCTGCCGGGATTCACCCGAGTTCGTCTGCGGTCGTAAGCCCAGACAACAGAGCGCCTGGGCGGTGGCCCTGGTCGGACCGGCGTGTGGTGATCCCTAGTCAGGTTGCTCCACGCTGACGTAGGTGAGGATCAAGACTTCGCCATGTGGTGGCGCATTGCGCTGCCGGAGTTCATCTCCATGATCATGTGGTGGATGTCGTGGACCGGCGACGGCATGACGACGAAGGGCCGCATCATGCCCTCGTCCTCGTGGTCGAGGATGTGGCAGTGGTACATGACCTTGCCGGTCTGGTCGGCGAGCCGTCCCGCCACGGTGACCAGGGTGTTGGCGTTGACGGTGATGGTGTCCTTCCATCCGGACTCCTCGGGGGCGACCCGGACAGGTGCGCCGAGGGTGATGGGCTTCTTCGTCTGTGCCGTGGCGAAGTCCATTCCAGAGGAGTCGACGGCCCGGCGGTCGACGACCTGGAAGTTCATCAGGTGGATGTGCATGGGGTGGTAGATGGGCACGCCATCGGGGGCGGCGCTGATGAAGTGCCACTTCTCCCAGGTGCCGGCGACGGCGAAGAACGTGGTCGTGTCCTCGAACATGCTGCCCGTGCGACGCAGTGTCCGGGTGCCGCCGGGCATGTCGACCGTGACGATGCCGGTGCCCGGTGCCGTGCCGGACGGGACCTGCTCCATCTCCCAGATCTGCGGCATGACGCCGGCCTTGTCGAAGCTCAGCAGGACGAAGCGCTCGGTGGCGTCCTTGGGTACATCGGCGAGAGTGAGTCTGCGGAAGGACTTCGACAACGTTGCCGGGAGCGCCTGGGGTGCGCGGCGCTTCTTCTCGACGCGGAACTGCATCACCTCCGGGAAGGGGATCATGAAGTCGGGCAGCGCGGCTCCGGGGGTCTGGCCGGGGATGGTGTTGACGAGCTTGAGCTTCCGCCCGGGGTGGGCCGCGAAGTCGATGACGACGTCGGCACGTTCGGCGGGCGACAGCGAGATCGCCTCGTCGATGGTCTGGGGCTTGCCGAGCAGGCCCATGTCGGTGCCGATGAGCTTCATGGCGCCGCGTACGACCTTGCCGGTCTCCTCGTCGACGACGACCAGGCGGTAGACGCGGACACCGGAGACGTTGACCAGGCGGAAGCGGTAGGCGCGGGCCTGGACGTCCAGGTACGGCCACACCACGCCGTTGACCATGGTGAACGGACCCAGGCTCCCGCCGGCTGGCGGAATGGTGCCCGGCATCGGCATCGAGCCGCCGAGCAGGATCCGCTTGGCGAGGACCTGGCCGGTCAGCCGGCCCTGGTCGTCTGTGTCGAAGTTGACGTCCTGGATCGTCAGCGGGATCTCGTGCTCGCCGCGGGGCAGGCCGAGCCGGTCCTCCTCCGCGTCGCGCAGCACGTAGTTGCCGACCAGGCCGGACAGGACGTTGAGCGAGGTCACCGACATGGCGTGGTCGTGGTAGAAGAGGTGCGTCGCCGCCTGGTCGTTGGCGTATTCAGCCAACTGCGAGTTGCCGGAGGCGACTCCGAACTCCGCGGCGCCGTCGTTCAGGGCGTTCTGGTGGCCGCCGTGCACATGGACGGTGGTCCAGGCGGTGAGCCGCTCGACCTCGGGGCGGGGGGACGCGCCCTCGTCGCCGGGCCGGTTGTAGGGCAGCGTTCCGGGGCCGGGGCCCTCGGGGTTCACCCACACCGCCTTGAGCGGCGTCCTGCCCTTGAGCTTGTTGTTCCAGGCGATGCGGACGCGCTCCCCGCTGCGGACCTCGATGGTCGGGCCGGGGAAGTGGCCGGCGTAGGTCCACAGGCGTGTGGGAGGCATCTGGGAGTGCAGCCGGACCTGGGACTCGACCATGTCGATCTCCGTGATCCCATGGCGCTTGGGGCGCAGTGCCGGCGGGACGCGCAGCGCGTCCCGGAACGGCTCCAAGGTGGCGAACGTGGGCTCCTGGACACCTCCGAGCCCTTCGGTCGCCTGGGCCTCGCTCTGGAAGACCCCGCCCCTGAGGATTCCGGTGCCTGCCACTGCGACGGCGGCGGCACCGGCGCCCGCCATGCCCAGGATGTTCCGCCTGCTGAGTTCTGATGACATGAAGCTTCCGTTCGTTCTGGTAAGTGATCACGACCCATCGCACGGCGGTCGGCCGTCAGCGACTGCAGCGCTGCGTCGCCTGTCGCACTCAGCCCCTCGTCATTGAGGTCGCCGGGGTGTGAGTCAAGAGATCCGCCTGTTGCGTCAGGCGCACGTCGAGGCGCATCGAGCGGTAGCCCCTGGCCGAAGAAACTCCAGGCAGCCGCCAGGCTCCGCGTTCTGACAGTTGTCAGACTATCATCTGACAACTGTCAGAACGCGAGCGGGGGGCACCCCGGTGTTCCACGCCCATGTCGTGTTCGCATTGCGCCCAACGCCATCCCCGCTCCCTGTTGTCGGCAGGTCGCACCGTTCACCCGTGTGGCAACGCGGAAGACGGTAGGTGTCGCACTTGACTAGGGAGGGCTCGCAGGCCGATTCCGTCGGACGCTGCAGCTCCGTCCGTTCGTGCTGAACCAGCACGTGGCGACGGCGGAAGTGGGACGCCCAGGTCTTTGCGGAGGTGGGGGCGAACGCCGCGCCGTACCAGGACCGGCTGTCGCCGGGCTCGGCGCCGCAAGGCCCCGTCAAAGCCTCATGCCGCTGTTCACCCGCTTTGGCTTCCCGTTGCCTCGGGGACCGGCCCCGCACGCCTGGCAGCAGATCTGCAGGGACTCAAGCCGGCCGCCCTGGAGCCGATTGGTACTCTCCTGTGCGGCAGTTGCGCGCCCAGGAGGATCCGACTCCCCAGGCCGTCTCCGTGGACGTAAACCTGCGACGACGAAGACCACAGCCGCAGAGGGAGCGATTGTCGCCAAACTCGGCCACCACGAACGGCACCTGCAGCCGGCCTCAAGCGAACACCGGCCCACCGCGGCTTCGCCGCGGCCGCGTTGGCGTCACGCGGAGCACGCGACGCCTCGCCAGGCAGGTGGGGGCCGCTGCTGGCAGAGGGCGTGCGGTCAGGGCCGGCGCATGAGGTCGGCCGCTCGCTCGGCTATGGCGTAGACCGTTGCGTTGGTGTTGTTCGAAGGGATCGACGGGATGACGGAACCGTCGGCCACACGCAAGCCCCGTAGTCCACGGACCCGGAGCTCGGAGTCCACCACGGATGCCTCGTCCTCACCCATGGCGCAGGTGCCGACGGGATGGCAGTAGGAACCGAAGTACTTCTTGGCGAAGTCGCCGAGCGACTGGTCGTCCACGACGTCGAGGCCCGGGCTCACCTCCTCGATGCCCCACTCCGCCAGGGACGCTGACCGGGCGATCCGGCGTGCCGTCCTGATCCCGGACAGGACGGTCCGCACGTCCTGTTCCTTGGCGAAGTAGTCGGGATCGAGCACGGGCGCCGCGTACGGGTCGTCCGAGGTGATCCGCAGGCTGCCACGGCTGAGCGGCCGCATCGGCGAGACGCCGATGGTGAAGCCGTTGTCCACGGGGGCGACCGGATTGGGAAGGGGGATGTCGATGAAGATCAGCTGCAGGTCCGGCCCGTCGAGGTCCGGCATGGTGCGCAGGAGACCCAGGATTTCCCCGTGGTTGCCTTGCGGCGTGGGCACCGGGCGCCGCGCTCGGTAGACGAGGTTGGCCCGCGGGTGGTCGTGGAGGTTGCGGCCCACGCCGGGCAGCGAGTGGAAGACGTCCATTCGCGCCTGCTCGAGGTCGCTTGCGGGACCGATGCCGGAGCGCAGGAGCAGTTGGGCGGACCCGATGGCTCCCGCGGTGAGGACGACCTCGCGCTCGGCTGTCGCGGTGTGGGTGCGGCCGTCGGCGCCGTACTCGACCGCGGTGCAGCGGTCGCCGCTGAACAGCAGCCGGTGGGCGACCGCCTCTGTGACGACATGGAGGTTGGGCCGGTCAAGGGCAGGGGCGAGGTAGGCGTCGGCGGCGGTCTGGCGGCGCCCGGCGACGATGTTCAAGTCGACGGGGGCGAAGCCCTCCTCCAGGCCGCCGCTGATGTCCAGGGCCCGGCGATGGCCGGTTTCCACCGCGCCGGCCAGGCAGGCCAGCAGGATGTCGTTGGGCTCGGCCATCGGACCGACGGTCAGGGGGCCGTCGGTACCGCGGCTGGGCGCCCCGCTGGTGGCGGTCTCGGAGCGCTGGAAGTAGGGCAGCAGGTCCTCGAAGGCCCAGCCCTTGGCGCCGTGGTCCCCCCAGCTGTCGTAGCTGGACCGGTGTCCGCGGGCGAACACCATGGCGTTGATGGCCGAGGAACCGCCCAGGCCGCGGCCGCGGGGGAGAGGGACCGGCGCACCCGAAGCGGCCTGGGCCACGGTCTTGTCGCCCCAGTTGGCGGCGGTGGCCATCAGTGAAGGCCACGCCGACGGGTTCGCCACGGCGTCGGGCAGACGTGACGTCGACGTACCGGCCTCCAGGAGCAGGACCTGGATGTCCGGGTCCTCCGACAGGCGCGCCGCCAGTACGCAGCCGGCCGTGCCACCGCCGACGACGATGAAGTCGAAGGCCGTCTTCCGAGGATCCATGTCTTCCGCCCTTGCGTGGACCAATGGTTCGCATTTGAGCGTACCACTGGTTCGAATCAATGATATGTAAAACTTGGTACCTTTGATTCATGGGCACTGACATCAGCACTGAACAGGCGCGGCCCGCCTTGCGGGATCGCATCGTCCTGGCCGCTGCCGAGCTCTTGGACGAGGAAGGCCTGGACGCCCTGTCGACGCGCGCCATCGCCCTGCGCGCGGAGGTCCCGCATCCCACGATCTTCCGGCTCTTCGGCGACAAGGAAGGCCTGCTCGAAGCGGTCGGCGAGCACGGATTCGCAACGTACCTGCAGCACAAGAGCCGGCTGCCCGAGACCGGTGACCCGGTCCAGGACCTGCGGGCGGCATGGGACCTGCACATCCGCTTCGGGCTGGGGCAGCCGGCGTACTACACCCTGGTCTACGGACGGGCCCGCCCCGGTCATCTGTCGCCCGCCGGTCAGCGGGCGGTGACCGAGCTGCAGCGCATGGTCGCGCGAATCGCCGCTGCGGGCAGGCTCCGCATGAGCGTCGAGCGGGCCACGGCCGTCCTGCACGCCGCGGGGGTGGGGACGATCCTTACGATGATCAGCACCCCGAACGAGTCGAGGAACCTCGAAACCGCAGACGCCACCCGCGACTTGATGATCGCCGCGATCACCGCACCCGCCACCGCGGACCCTGCGCGTACCGAGCAGCAGGATCGCGACGACACCGCGGCCACGGCAATGGAACTCCGCGCCGCACTCGCACGGCGCGGCACCTCCGCCCTGAGCGCACCAGAGAAGGCCCTGTTGATCGACTGGCTCAATCGCCTGGCCGACGCACAGCCGGCCGGTTAGGACAAGACTGACGGCACCATGCCGCCGACCTCGGTTTCGCATACCAGGGGAGCACAACCCTTTTGCGAGCCCTGGTCGGGCCAGCCGTCACCTTGATCTCCGCCGTCGGCTGGGCCCCTTACTGACTTTCGAGGCCGCACCTCCACGACCGTCCCGTCGGGCTCGATGAGCCGCTCAATGTGCTTCCCGCCCGCCTGGGAGGCTTCCCTCACGGGCGTGGCACTGCCGGGCGGCCCGGAACACCGACCACTTGTCCGCCCGCGTACGGGGCGCCGAAGGCGCCTCGTCAGGCCCTGCCGACTCAGGGTGGAGCATGTTCTGAAGCGTCCAGACCTGCGCCGACAGCAGCCCATCGCACCCCAGGCGCTGCGCCTGCACCCACGCGCCCAGATCCTCGCCCCGGACCGTGCTCTGGCACTGCACGGCGGCCAGCGCCTGCCCGGCCATCGTTGAGCCTGCGGCACAGGTGGTGGCTGCGCTGCCAGGCCATGGGCCAGGCCGGGCACCAGGACGCGTCGATCGTCTCCAGTGCGTAGCGGCGTTCCCCCGACCGTGCCTTGGCGGTGGAACCGACCGGCAGCCCCGCCTCCCGCCGCTGCGCGACGGAGTCCGCGAGCCGTCCGGCGGTCCGCTGGTTCTTCATCCAGGTGCCCACCCGCTGCGCGGCCGCGCCCGCGGCCCGGCGGTCGTACGGGCAGGCCCGCGCGCCACTCGACCGGCACACCGCCATCGCTGGGGCGCGGGTACCGGCTGGGAGCTGCAGGAGTGGCGGCACTCCGGCCTTACCCACCTCGGAGAACAAGGCGCTTCGCTGCTGACGCTCACGGCCAAGTCCCGGCACCGCAAGCCGGGACACGTGAAGCGGTACGTCAAGCCGTCGCCGGAGGCGATCGCCGAAGTCACGGCCCGCTCGCCCCCGACGGCGCCAACCGCTGGACTCCCAGGACGGGAGCTGGATCCCCCGAACACGACTCCGCGTGCGACACGTAATGTGACTTCGCATGATCGAAGCCGAGAGGGAGATCAGCGAGGATCTGGTCCGCGACCTGCTGCGGGACCAGCATCCGGACTTGGCGGCACTGCCCATCCGCGAGGTGGCGGGCGGATGGGGCAACCAGATGTGGCGCCTCGGCGACGAGTTGGCGGTCCGGATGCAGCGGATGGACCCCAACCCCGATCTGCAGCTCAAGGAGCGCCGGTGGCTGCCGACCCTGGCCTCGCGTCTGCCGCTGCCCATCCCGGTCCCCGTGCGGGACGGTACGCCGTCCGAGCGCTTCCCCAAGGTCTGGACCGTCATGACATGGGTTGAGGGCACGCCGCTGGACCACGGCTCGATCACCCGCAGCGACCATGCGGCCGACACCCTGGCGGCCTTCCTGAAGGCACTGCATGCCGAGGCGCCCGCCGAAGCGCCGCACGCCTCGGACCGCGGCGGTCACCCCAAGGAGTGCATGGAGGGCTTCGAGCACTTCCTGAGGGCCGTGGACCTCGGCCACTTCGCCGAGGACGACATCCGGGCGGTGTGGGACGACGCGACCGCGGCTCCCGGATGGGAGGGCCCGCGGGTGTGGGTCCACGGCGACCTGCACCCCGCGAACGTCGTCGTCGCCGAGGGGACACTGGCGGGCGTCGTCGACTTTGGCGCTCTCTTTGCCGGCGACCCGGCCTGGGACCTTGCGGCCGCCTGGGTGCTGCTTCCCGCGGGCGGCGCCTCGCGGTTCTTCGACAGCTATGTGCAGGCGGACGAGGCGGCGGTCCGACGGGCGCGTGGGCTGGCCGCAATGAAGAGTCTGTTCCTGATGCTGATGGGCCAGAACGGGGACCGCGGTCTGCCCGGCGGGAAGCCGAACTGGGGCCCCGCAGGGCGATCGGCACTTGACCGTGTCTTGAAGGGCCTTTGACGGCGGCAGATCGAGCCCTGGTCCGGTCTGGTACACGGACGCCGGTGCTGAGATGCGTGACCAGCCCTACAACTGCGTGGGCGAGGTCCGACCGCGGCAGCCTACCGATTTACCGCGACAGACACCCGAACTTCGGCGTAATCCCAGGTCAGGTTGCTCGAATACCACCGCGACCTGCAGACGAACCAGCCCGTCACAGAGCCCACCACAACCCCGCTCCCGACCGGGCAGAAACGCGCACGCCCCCACCGGCTCCGGGACCTCGTTCACCGGACCCGGAAAGAATCTTGCAATCCGGTTTCACCGTGTTCTGCCGAGGTAGCCCGGGGTTTCAGCCTCGGGAGGAATCGGGTCCTGAACGCTTGGGCGTGAGACGCCCAGACCTTGCTGCGCTTCAAGTCGGCCGTCAATGGCGGTGATTGTCAGTCCGGCCGAATACGGTACTGGTCGTGGGCGTGAAGATTGTCGTGCAAGCCAAGCTGCTGCCGACCGCCGAGCAGGCGGTCGCGTTGCGGTCGACGCTGCACGCATGCAACGCCGGCGCTGACCGGGCTGCCGAGGTTGCCTTCACC
>NZ_FZOF01000039.1 GCF_900188405.1 Actinacidiphila glaucinigra
GCGAGCGTTGAGGACGTGCGCCGGCGCGGCACCGACCCAGCCACACGGTGCGAGGCGGTCACTGACCGCGCCGGGCAAACGGGCGGGAGGGCGGGAGACAGCCGGCCGCAGGCGCACACAACCCGCACACAACAACCCCCCGCACCCCCGACCGCGTCAGGACTTCTCCGTGACCCCCGCAGAGTCGAACGTCGCCACCTCATGCATCGCGCGCGCAGCGCTCTGCACCAACGGCAGCGCCAACAGCGCACCCGTGCCCTCACCGAGCCGCAGGTCGAGTTCGACCAGCGGCCGCAGGCCCAGCTTCGTCAGCGCCGCCCGGTGGCCGGGCTCCGCGCTGCGGTGGCCCGCGATGCAGGCCGCGAGGACCTCCGGGGCGATGGCGCGGGCCACCAGGGCGGCCGCGCCGGCGCTGACGCCGTCGAGGATGACCGGGGTCCGCAAGGAGGCCGCGCCGAGCAGCAGGCCCACCATGGCCGCGTGTTCGAGGCCCCCGATCGCCGCGAGGACCTCGATCGGGTCGGACGGGTCGGGCTGGTGGAGTTCGAGGGCGCGCCGTACGACGTCGATCTTGCGGGCGTGCATCTCGTCGTTGATGCCGGTGCCGCGCCCCGTGACCTCCGCCGGGTCGACCCCGGTGTAGACGGAGATCAGGGCGGCGGAGACGGTGGTGTTGGCGACCCCCATCTCCCCGGTGAGCAGCGCCTTGTTGCCCGCGGCGACGAGGTCGCGGGCGGTCTCGATGCCGACCTCGATCGCGCGCAGTGCCTCCTCGCGCGACATCGCGGGCCCGGCCGTCATGTCGGCGGTGCCGGGGCGGATCTTGCGGGGCAGCAGACCGGGGGTGCTGGGGAGGTCGGAGGCGACGCCGACGTCGACCACGCAGACCTCGGCGCCCACCTGGTTGGCGAAGGCGTTGCACACCGCCCCGCCACCGAGGAAGTTGGCGACCATCTGGCCGGTGACCTCCTGGGGCCAGGCCGTGACGCCCTGGGCGTGCACCCCGTGGTCCCCGGCGAAGATCGCGACGGCCGCGGGCTCGGGGATCGGCGGCGGGCACTGCCGGGACAGTCCGCTGAGCTGCGCGGAGATGATCTCCAGCATGCCGAGCGCGCCGGCCGGCTTGGTCATCCGCTTCTGCCGCTCCCAGGCCTCGCCGAGCGCCTTCGCGTCCAGCGGGCGGATGCCTCGCAGCGTCTCCTCCAGGAGGTTGTGCGGCTCCTCGCCGGGCAGGGCCCGGTTGCCGTACTCCTCCTCGTGGACGACCCAGGACAGCGGGCGCCGCTTGGACCAGCCGGACTGCACCAGTTCCGGGTCCTCGGGGAACTCGTCGACGTAGCCGACACAGAGGTACGCGACGACCTCGAGGTGCTCGGGCAGACCGAGTTCGCGGACCATCTCGCGCTCGTCGAAGAAGCTGACCCAGCCGACGCCGAGGCCCTCGGCGCGGGCGGCGAGCCAGAGGTTCTCCACGGCGAGCGCCGACGAGTACGGGGCCATCTGCGGCTGGGTGTAGCGGCCCAGCGTGTGGCGGCCGCCGCGGGTCGGGTCCGCGGTGACGACGATGTTGACCGGGGTGTCGACGATCGCCTCGATCTTCAGCTCGCGGAACTGCTTGGCGCGGCCCTTGGGGAGGGACTTGGCGTAGGCGTCGCGCTGCTGCATGGCGAGTTCGTGCATGCGCTCCCGGGTCTTGGCGGAGCGGATGACGACGAAGTCCCACGGCTGGGAGTGGCCGACGCTCGGCGCGGTGTGCGCCGCCTCCAGCACGCGGATCAGCACCTCGTGCGGGATCGGGTCCTTGCGGAAGCCGTTGCGGATGTCCCGGCGCTCACGGATGACGCGGTGGACGGCGTCCCGAACTGCGGGGTCGTAGCCCTCGGCGGGGGGCAGCAGCAGCTCCGGGTCCTCCTCCTCGTCGGCCACCGGCGCCTCGGGCGCCTCCGAGGCCTGGGGCTCCTCGGGTGCCGGCTCCGCCTCGGCCGCGGGCACGGCCTCGGGCTCCGGCTCCACGGCGGCGGCGAGCGGGGTCTCCTCCAGCACGACAGCGGCGGGCGCAGGCTCGACGACGGGCGCCTCCGGCTCGGGCTCGGGCTCCGGCTCCGGCTCCACGACGGGCACGGGGGCGGGCACAGGCTCCGCCACGGTCTCGACGACCGGTTCGGGCTCGGACACCACGACCGGCTCCGGTACCACGACCGGCTCGGGCGCCTCCGGGACGACGACCGGTGCCACGGGCGCCTCGGCGGCCGGCTCCATGCCGAACGGCAGCGGCTCGTCCGGGGCTTCCAGCGGCGGCACGGGGGCGGCCACCGGCTCGGGCGCGGGCACGACGGCCACGGGCTCGGGCACGACGGCGACCGGCTCGGCCTCCGCCACGACGGCGACCGGTTCGGGCTCCGCCACGACCACCTCGGGCGCCGGGGCCTCGTCGCGGGGGATGTCCAGGTACTCGGGCCCCGTGGTGGGCGGCCCGGACTGACGCATGGGCGCCGGGACCGGCTGCGGCGCAGGCGCCGGTGCGGGCGCCGGCGGCGGGGTGGCCGGACCGCGGTCGGCCAGGGAGCGCACGATGCCGCCGCCGTTGGACGGGTCCGGGATCGGCGGGCCCATGTGGAGGGGGCGCCGCGGCGGTACGGGGGCGACCGGGGCGGCCTCCTGCACCTGCGCCTGCACGGGCACCTGGGGCTGCGGAGCCGGCTCGGCCTCCGGGGCCTGGACCTGGACCGCGTCCTCGGCGGGTGCGGGCTGCGCGACGGGCTCCGCCGCCACGGGCACCGGCTGCTCCGCCAGGAACGGCGCGGCCTGCTCCGCCGGCAGCTGCTCCGGGACCGGGGCCCCCGGTACGAGCGGCACCTCGGTGCGGACCGCGGAGTAGTCGAGGGAGACGGAGTCACGGCCGCCGCTCTCGTGGGCGTCGTGCTCGATGCCCTGGGGCGCCACGGGCACCGCGTGCTCGACCGGCACGGGGGTGGGGGCGGCGGCCTGCGCGGGGACCTGCACGGGCGGGGCCATGGGAGCGGGCGCCGGGACGGGTACGGCGACCGGGACCGGCTGCGGCGGCACGGGCTGCGGGTCGGCCCAGGACCCCTGCAGACCCGGCATCAGCAGCATCTCCTCTTCCTCGTCGACCGGCGCGGGGCCGGACGGCTGGTCGAGGTAGTGGTACTCGGGAGGAACCGGCGCGGTGAGCGGATCGACGTCCCACGAGGGGACGGACTGCTGCTGCGCGCCACTGCCGGGAAGGTCGGCGTGCGGCTGCAGAACCGCTTCTTCGCCTGCGTTCTCCGGCAGTCCCTCACCCGGGACCTGGCCGGTGTCAGTCATGCGTGCCCCTCGCCCATCGGTTTCGCTCCTTCCATCGCTGCGCCGAGCACACTGCCCACAGAGAGAACGAGCGTGGGCGGCAACCGGCACGACGACGGCGATTGACCGGTACTGACCATTACTGATCAGCCCTCACGCGACGTCAATGCGCGACAACGGCACAGCGGTCCGTCAGCCTACCGTGCGTGTGTCCGCGCGTGCTCAGGGGGGTTCACCTCAAACCGGTGCCAATGCGGGCGCAACCCACTGGCTCACCTGCGGTGTCCGAGGAGCGCGAAGACCACCGTGCGCTCCCGCTCGGACCACTCGTCGTCCAGCTCGACTGCCTGCAACAACGCGCATTCCACGGTGTATCCGCCCTCGTCGAGGGCGCGGCTGACGGCTTCGGCCTCGTCCCGGTTCGCCGCGCTCGCGGCGATTCGCTCCGGACGGCGCGCGGCGCAGGCGGCCACGACCTCCGGTCCGCCGCCCCCGATGCGCACGATGTCCGGTTCCGGAAGGTCCTCCAGCACGTGCGGGGCCCGGCCGTGGACGACCCGCACCTGCACCCCGAAGTCCCGTGCGGTGTCCTCGATCCGCTCGCACGCCGCCGCGTCGTCCTCCACCGCGATGACGGCCGCGCCGAAGCGCGCCGCCTCCACGGCGACGGCGCCGCCGCCGGCGCCGATGTCCCACAGCAGGTCGCCCGCCCGCGGTCCGAGCCGGGCCAGTTGCAGGGCGCGCAGGTGCGCCGGGCCGTCCCCGGGGACGTACCGCTCGGCGGGCAGCGCCCAGCCCCGTACGCGGTCGGCCGTGGCGGGGTCGCCGCCCGCGAGCCAGCCGGACTGCGCGGACACCGGGACGGGCACCGGCGCGGGGGCGGCGGCCGGGGCGGCGCCGACGACGAGGACGACGTTGGGGTCGCGCCAGGTGTGGTCGGCCACCTTGTCGGAGGTGAGGACGGTGACCTGCTCGTGCTCGGTGCCGAGGGCCTCGCAGATCACGAAGGTGCGGTGCTCGTCGCCGAGCAGCAGGGCGAGTTCGGCCGGTCCGGCGCCGGGGGCGGTGAGCACGGCGACCTTGGGGTGGGCGCGGCAGACGTTGACGGCCCGCCGCAGGGTGCGGGTGTGCGCGACGACCACCCGGGCGTCGTCCCAGGGCATCCCGGCCCGCGCGAAGGCCTGGGCGACCGAGGTGACGCCGGGGACGACCTCGACCTCCAGCCCGTACTCGGGGGTGCGCAGGGCGCGGACGACTCCGAAGAATCCGGGGTCGCCGTCGGCGAGGACCACCGCGGTGCCGCGGTGCCGCGCGATGCGGCGGGCGGCCAGGTCGATGCTGCCCAGCACGATCCGCTCGGCGTCCTCCGGCACGAAGGGCAGGGCCAGGTGGTGCCGGGTCCCGGCCACCAGCGTGGCGGCCGACAGGGCGGAGCGCGCCGCCTCGCCGGGTGGTGAGCCGTCCCACCCGATCACCGTGACACGGTCGGCCATCGTCGTCCTGCCTCCTGGGCGCGTCGCGGTGTGGTGCCCGGGTGAGGTGATCCCGGGGTGTGCACAGTACCCCGGCCAGGATCTTGCGCTAGCGGGTGCTCACTGCCAGTCGGCGTACGCCGCGTAGTCGGAGCCGTCGGCGGACTCCTCCGCGAGGCCGTCGAGGTCCTCCGGGAGCAGGCTCCACACGATGAGATCGGTGCGGATCTCCTCCCAGCGGCCGTCGGTCTCGCCCTCCGGCCGGATGCGGACCAGGCCGGCGCCTCGCAGCACGCCCTCGCTGATGCAGCCGATCTTCTGCGCGACCTGCTGCGAGGCGGCGTTGTCGGCGGCGGTGCGCAGTTCCAGGCGCTCGAACTTCTGGTCGTCGAAGAGCCACTGGGCGGTGGCCTGCACGGCCTCGGCGGCGTAGCCCTCGCCGCGTGCCCAGGGGGCGATCATGTAACCGACCTCGCTGCTGCGGATGCGCCAGTCGGTACGCTGCAGGTGGACGGTGCCGACCAGCCGCTGGGTGAGGAACTCGGTGACGGCGAGCACGATGCCGCGGCCCTCCGCGCGCTCGGCGGGGGCGAACTCGGCGATGAAGGAGCGGGCGTCCGCCTCGGTGTAGGGATACGGCACGGAGGTCCAGGCGATCACGGACTCGTCGTTCATCATCTCCACCATGGCGGGGATGTCGGACTCCTCGTACGGACGCAGCACCAGCCGCTCCGTACTGATGGAGATCTCCGGGAAGCTGGTCATTCGACGCTCCGTAGCCAGGGCATGTGTGAAGTGCACAGCATGCAGCATCCACCGGTTCACCCGCAGGACCGGGTCGCCGCGGGGCCTGCGCGGCCGTCGCCCCAGGGTACGTCCAACCATCCGCACGACGGGAGCAGTTGGTGTGCTGTTCCCCGGCTTTTCCGCAGGTCCGCTACGCCCGTGGTCACAGGGTGCTGCTAGCGTCTGCCCGCGTGACGGTGCACCACGCAGCAGGAGTCGGATATCAGCGGGCCGCGGGTGTGTACGAGCGGTCGCGGCCCTCGTACCCCATGGCGGCCCTGGCCGAGTTGGCGGACGCGCTGCCCCTCGAGGCCGGCCGTACGGTGGTCGACCTGGGCGCCGGCACCGGCAAGTTCACCCGCCTGCTGGCCCTGACGGGCGCGGAGGTGATCGCGGTCGAGCCGGTGACGGAGATGCGGGAGCGGCTCGCGGAGCTGCTGCCGGGGGTACGGGTGACCGCCGGGACGGCCGAGGCGACGGGCCTGCCGGACGGGTGCGCGGACGCGGTGGTGGCGGCGCAGTCCTGGCACTGGTTCCAGGAGGAGGAGGCCCTGGCGGAGGTCGAGCGGCTGCTGCGGCCGGGCGGTTCGCTGGCGCTGGTGTGGAACACCTACGACACCTCGGTCCCGTGGGTGCGGGACTACCAGGACATCGTCTTCCGGCTGGCGCCGCGTGACCTGCCGAGCCCGCTGGACGACGGCTGGCGCAAGGCCTTCACCGACCGCGCGGGCTGGTCGCGGGTGCACGAGCGGCACTGGCCGAACCTGCACTCGACGACGGTCTCCGACGTGGTGGAGCGGATGACGTCCTCCAGCCACATCGCGGTGATGGACCCGGCGGAGCAGGAGCGGGTGCGGGCCGAGGTGGAGGCGGTGCTGGCCGGGCACGACGCCACGCGCGGCAACGCGGCGGTGGAGATGCCGTACACCACGGACGTGTACTGGGTGCGGCGGCGCTGACCTCGCGGGTCCGTGCGGGTCTGTCGGTGACGCCCTGTTGAATGGGCGGATGGACGCGGATCGGCTCAGGGGGTTCTGCCTCGGCTTCAACGGAGCGGCGGAGGAGAACCCCTTCCCGCGGGACACGGAGGTGACCGTCTTCAAGGTCGGCGGGAAGATCTTCGCCATCAGCGCGCTGCGGGACGAACCGCTGAAGGTGAGCCTGAAGTGCGACCCCGACCTGGCGGTGCGGCTGCGTGCGGAGCATGCGGCGATCGCGCCCGGATGGCATCTGAACAAGCGCCACTGGAACACGGTCACGCTGGACGGTTCGCTGCCCGACGCGATGGTGCGCGAGCTGGTCGAGGACTCGTACGACCTGATCGTGGCCCGGTTGCCGCGAGCCGAGCGGCTGCGGCTGGACTGGCTGGGGACCGCCGAGGGGGGCGCGCGGTGACCGCGGCGCCCACCCCCGTTCGGGTCCGGTGGGTCAGAAGGACGGGATGACGGAACCGGCGTACGTGTCCTCGATGAACTTCTTCACCTCGGGCGTGGTGAGCAGCTTCTTCAGCTTCAGCACGCGCGGGTCCTTCTCGTTGCCCTCCTTGACGGCGAGGAAGTTGCCGTAGGGGTTGTTCTCGGCGGACTCCAGCACCAGGGCGTCGTCGGCGGGCTTGAGGCCCGCGGAGATGGCGTAGTTGCCGTTGATCACGGCGGCGTCGACGTCCTGCAGGGAGCGCGGCAGCTGGGCGGCCTCCAGCTCCTTGAACTTGAGGTTCTTCGGGTTGCCGGTGATGTCGGCGGGGGTGGCCTCGTTGCCGACGCCGTCCTTGAGGGTGATCAGGCCATTGGCGGCGAGCAGCTTGAGGCCGCGGGCCTCGTTCACCGCGTCGTTGGCGACGGCTATCGTGGCGCCGTTCTTGATCGCGTCGGCGGACTTCAGCTTGTCGGAGTACAGGCCCAGCGGCTCCAGGTGCACCGTGACGACGGGCACGATGTGGGTGCCCTTCTTCTTGTTGAAGTCGTCCAGGTAGGGCTGGTTCTGGAAGTAGTTGGCGTCGACGGAGCCGTCCTCGGTGGCGGTGTTCGGCGTCACGTAGTCGCTGAACTCCTTCACCTCGAGCTTGAGCCCGGCCTTGGCCGCCAGGTTGTCCTTGACGAAGTTCAGGATCTCCGCGTGCGGGACGGGGCTCGCGGCGACGACGAGCGGGTCGCTCGCGCTGTCCTTCTTCGTGCCGGAGTCCCCGCCGCAGGCGGTCAGGCCGAGGGTGAGGCCGGCGGCGGCGAGGACGGCGGTCGTGATCTTGATGCTGGTACGCACGAAAAGTGCCTTTCTGGAACGGTGTTGCCTTGCGGTGTCAGGAGGCTTCGGTGGCCGCGGCCGGGCGCAGCAGGCGCAGCCGGGGCGTGGTGGAGGTGCGGCCGCGGTGGGAGGCGCCGCGGGCGGCGAGGTCGCCGGCGAGCTGGACGGCGGTCACGATGACGATCAGGACGCCGATCGTGACGAGCATCAGGGAGGTCTCGAAACGCTGGTAGCCGTAGCGGATGGCGAGGTCGCCGAGGCCGCCGCCGCCGATGGTGCCGGCCATGGCGGAGTAGCCGATGAGGGCGATCACCGTGGTGGTGAGCCCGGCGATCAGGGAGGGCAGCGACTCGGGCAGCAGGGCCTTGCGGACGACGGTCCAGGTGCTGCCGCCCATGGCCTGGACGGCCTCGACGAGTCCGCCGTCGACCTCGCGGACGGCGGTCTCCACCAGCCGCGCGAGGAACGGGATGGCGCCTATGGAGAGCGGGACGACCATGGCCTCGGCGCCGATGGTGGTGCCGATCACCCAGCGGGTGAAGGGCAGCACCGAGATCATCAGGATGAGGAAGGGCAGTGAGCGGCCGAGGTTCACGACCACGCCGACGGCCTTGTTGACCGTCGCGTTGCGCAGCAGTCCGCCGCGGTCGGTCAGCACCAGCAGGACGCCCAGCGGCAGTCCCCCGGCCACCGCGATCAGCGTGGACCAGCCGACCATGATCAGGGTTTCCCAACACGCCTGCGACAGCAGCGGCTGCATCTCGGCCCAGCTCACTTCGCGCCCTCCTTGACCAGCTCGTCGCCGGCGACCGGGGCGACGTCGACCTGGAGGCCCTTCTCCCGGAGGAAGCCGATCGGCACGACGTTGTCCTCGAAGGCGCCGGGCAGTTCGATCCGCATCCGGCCGACCTGGCGGCCGCCGATGGTCTCCAGCGCGGCGCCGAGCACCGAGATGTCGATGTTGTAGGTGCGGGAGAGCTGGGAGATGACGGGCTCGGTGGCGGCCTCGCCGTGGAAGGTCAGGTCGACCACGGTGCGGCCCTCGCCGGACGGCTCGCCGCCGACCGGGAAGAGTTCGTGGGCGAGTTCGGAGCCGGGCGTGGCGAGCAGGTCGGTGACCTTGCCGGATTCCACGATGCGGCCTCCCTTCATCAGAGCGGCGGAGTCGCAGATGGCCTTGACCACGTCCATCTCGTGGGTGATGAGCAGGATGGTCAGGCCGAGCTGCTGGTTGAGGTCGCGCAGCAGCTGCAGGATCGAGCGGGTGGTCTCGGGGTCGAGCGCCGAGGTGGCCTCGTCGGAGAGCAGCACCTTGGGGTCGCCGGCCAGGGAGCGGGCGATGCCGACCCGCTGCTTCTGGCCGCCGGACAGCTGCGCCGGGTAGGCGCGGGCCTTGTCGGCGAGGCCGACCAGGTCGAGCAGTTCGAGGGCCTTGCGGCGGCGCTCGCGGCCGGAGACGCCGAGGATCTCCAGGGGCAGTTCGACGTTGTCCCGGACGGTGCGCGAGGACAGCAGGTTGAAGTGCTGGAAGACCATGCCGATGCCGGTGCGGGCGGTCCGCAGGGCGGAGCCCGCGCGGTCGGAGCGGCCGGCGAGCGCGGTCAGGTCGCGGCCGGCCACCTCCACGGTGCCGGAGGTGGGTCGTTCCAGCAGGTTCACGCAGCGGATGAGCGTGCTCTTGCCCGCGCCGCTGCGTCCGACGACGCCGTACACCTCACCCTCGCGGACGTGCAGGTCGACGCCGTCGAGGGCCACCGTCTCCCGGTCGCGGGAGCGGTAGACCTTGGTCAGGCCCGTTGTGGTGATCACTGGGTTTCCGTCACTGTCGAGTGCGCGGCGGACGAAAGCCGCACACGGGGGTGTATGGACCGCGGACAGGGCATGGCTGCGCCCCTCGGGGAGCGCGGGAGAAGGTCAGCAGTGGGTGCCGGGCGGCTGGGGGTCGTGCGCCAGCCGGCAGCGGCGGAAGGTCTGCTGCAGTTCCGTGTGCATGGGGGTGTGCGGTCCGTTGCAGGAGGGGCGGGTCTCGCTTCGGGGCGCGAGACTCAGATGGCGTGGGCCCTCAGCGTGCGCACATTCGACACATACGACGAACACCGGGCGTCATCGCCTCGGTCGCGCGGCAGCGGCGGTTCGTCGTGGTCATGTGCCCCAGTAAAGCAGACGCCCGTGCGGCGTACCAATATCCGGTCCCGGAGTCCGGAATGTGGACAGGCCGGGGGGCCGGGAGCCGGCGTTTCCCGCCCGTAATAGAGTCACGCCATGCTCGACGCGCTCACGATCGCGGTCTCGGCCACGGCGCTGCTCCTGGCGTCCTGGTGCGGTTTCGCGGCCTTCCGCGACCAGCCCACCAAGGACTGGCACTTCATCGGCATGGCCCTGGTGGCCGTGCTGGCGCTCGTCCAGCTGGTGATAGGTGTGGTCAAGCTCACCGGCGGTGAGAAGCCGGTGGACGGCACGACGATCTTCGTGGCGTACCTGATCGGCGCGGCCTGCACCGTCCCGGCGGCGGGCTTCATGTCGCTGACCGAGCGCACCCGCTGGGGCTCGGCGATCGTGGCCGCGGGCGGGGTGATCCTGGCCGTGCTGGAGGTGCGGCTCCACGACATCTGGGGAGGCATCAGTGCCTGAGACCGCGAAGGACGCCACCGCGCCGGCCGCCGCCGGGCGCGGGATCGGCCGCGGGCCGGGCCGGCTGCTGCTCTCGCTGTACGGCGTCTTCACCGTCGCCGCGCTCTCGCGCGCGATCGTGCAGATCAGCATGCAGTTCGACCAGGCGCCGCTGGCGTACCTGCTCTCCCTGCTGGCGGGCGTCGTCTACGCGGTGATCACGGTGGCCCTGTGGCGGGGCGGCGAGAGCGCGCGGAAGGTGGCACTGGTCAGCTGCGCGCTGGAGCTGGCCGGCGTGCTGACCGTGGGCACGCTGACGCTGGTCGACTCCGGGGCGTTCCCCGACCAGACCGTGTGGTCCGACTACGGCATGGGCTATCTGTTCCTGCCCGTCGTCGTGCCGGTGACCGGCCTGCTGTGGCTGCGCCGGCCGGCGCGGCCACAGCAGGCTCCGGGATCCTGACGCGGGCTCAGGCGCTCGCGGCGTAGGTCTCGGGCCGGGCGGCCGGCTTCTCCATGTGCACCAGGCTCAGATGGCGCGTGACCGGTTCGACGCTGCCGATCTGCGCGTAGCCCAGCTTGCGGTACAGCTGCAGGTTGACCTCGCTGCGGTGCCCGGTGAAGAGCCGGTAGCGCTTGGCCTCGCTCTCGGCGGCCAGGCGCTCCTCGATGGCCCGCAGCAGACGGCCGCCGAGTCCGTGCCGCTGCATGCGGGGGTGGACGATCAGCTTGGCGAGCCGCGCGGTGCCGTCCTCGTCCACGGAGCCGCGGACCGAACCCACCACCTCCTCGCCCAGCCGGGCCACCACCACGATCCCGCCCGCGAGTTCGGCGCGCAGCGCCTCGAGGGTCTGGGTCAGCGGTTCTATGCCGTAGTCCCCGTACAGTGCGGCTTCGTCCTGGTAGCAGAGGTACTGCAGTTTGAGGATCTTCTCGGCGTCGTCGCCGGTAGCCGCAGAGATGGTCACGCTCATGCCCATGTGCGCTGGCCTCTCCTTCGAGTCCGCCCGGGCCGCGGGGGGTGAGGGTGCGGCACGGGACGTTGCCCTGAATCGTTTCCGGAAGGCGGCGCGGCCGTGCACAAGCGTCCATACGCCGACTGTTTACGGTGCATTACCCCGTCGTACGGGTGATGCAACCCCGGTTGCGAGGATCGTACGCAGGCAACTCAGGCACCGGGAACGCATCGGCCCGAGGCTGCCCTGTGAGATTCCCAACTCCCGGGAGATTTCACGGTAAGTGGGATCGGAACGGGAGATCAGGGCGGATACCAGCTCGGGGCAGCGCCCGGGCAGCCGGCGCGCGGCGGCCAGCAGGGTGCGGCGCTGCTCGGCGGCGAGCACCTGCTGTTCGGTGCTCGGCAGGGCCTCGGCGGCGAGATGGCGGCCGGGGCCGTACGGCGTCTCCCGGCGGGCCCGGCGCACGGCGAGGCGGACCTCGGCCCGCACCGCCCGGCGCAGCCAGCGGGCGGGGTCGGGGGGCGGCTCGGGGAGCTCCAGCAGCCGCAGCCACACGGACTGTTCGAGGTCTGCCGCCTCGACGCAGGCGGGGACGGACTCGGCCGCCGCCTCGGCCGCGAGCAGCGGGCGGATGGCGGTCAGCTCTTCGTGTCGTACGCGCGGGGTCATGCCCGCCGGGACATCCCCGACGCGCCGGGTGGTTGCCCCCTGGCGGGGGAACCACCCGTGCGCGGGAGGGGATCACCTCGTGTTGACGATCACTTCCGGCCGACGAAGTCCGCGCGGGCCAGGAGCGCGGTGTCGCAGTTGTCCGAGAAGATGCCGTCGATGCCCTGCTCGAAGTAGACCTTGAAGGCGCCGAAGGCGTCGCCGTAGGCGTTCGGGTCCGTGCCGACCCGGAAGTCGGCGGGCAGGAAGCTGTTCTCGTTGCGCATCGTGTAGGGGTGCAGTATCAGCCCGGCCTTGTGGGCGTCGCGCACCAGCGTGGTGGGCGTGCCGAGCTTGCCGGCCGCGTCGCGCGGGATGATCAGGTTCAGGGTGGGGCCGATGCCCTGCGCGAAACCGGCGATCCACTTCAGGCCGGCCGGGGTGACCAGGTCGGCGACGGTGCGCGGGTCGCCCGCGGCGACGAAGTCGTACGGGCGGGTGCCGGCCGCGTCCAGCAGGACGACCTTGGGGTTGCGCAGGCCGAGCGCGCCGAGCCGCTGGATGCTGCCGGGCTCGAAGGACTGCAGGAACAGCGGGGAGTTGCGCTTGTCGCGGCCGTAGCGGCGCAGCAGCTTGGCGAGCCGCTCCTCCAGGCCGAGGCCGATGCCGCGGAAGTAGGTGGGGTGCTTGGTCTCGACGTGCAGCCACACCGCCTTGCCGCGACGGCGGCCCTGCTCGTCGGCCCAGCGCAGCACCTCCTCGAAGGTGGGCACCTCCCAGTGGCCGTTGTAGACGGTGTTGTGCTGCCGCTGTGCGGGCAGCCGCTCGACCGCGCGCAGGGTCTTCAGCTCGGCGAGGGTGAAGTCCTCGGTGAACCAGCCGGTGGTGGCGACCCCGTCGAGGGTCTTGGTGGTCCGGCGGGAGGCGAACTCGGGGTGGTCGGCGACGTCCGTGGTGCCCCCGATCTCCGGCTCGTGGCGGCAGACGAGGTGCCCGTCCTTGGTGGGGACGACGTCCTGCTCGATGACGTCGGCGCCGAGGTCCAGGGCGAGCTGGTAGGAGCCCAGGGTGTGCTCGGGGCGGTAGCCGCTCGCGCCGCGGTGGCCGACGACGGTCGGGACCGGCAGGGGGAGGACGGGGACGGAGCCGTGCGAGCCGCCGTGCGAGGTGCCCCGCTCGCCGGCCACGGCGGTGCCCGCGCCGCCGAGCACGGTGACGCCGGCGCCGAGCGCCGCGGCCCCGATCAGTGCCCGGCGCCCGGGCCCCCTGCCCTGCTCCCGGCCGCCCTGCTGCTCGTGCGTCATGTGCGCTCCCTCGTGTCGGCCGAACGTCCGTCCGGATCCTGCCAAGCGACGCGCGCATCGTAGGCGGGCACGTGTTTCCTTCGAGCGGCGAGCGACGGAACGTGACGGAAACGCACGTCAACAATGCGTACCGGTCGTGTGAACCCGGTGTGCGTGTCGCGCCGTGGCGGAAGTATCGTCCTCGGCGGAGGTGCCGCACACTGGTGAGCGAACCCCGCGGGCGTCCGGCCGGACTCCCGCCGACCACGACCGGAGGACCCGTTGTTCCGCATCATCCTCAAGGCACTGCTCGGAGTACTGATGCGCGTCCTGTTCCGCCCCCGGGTCGAGGGCGCGGAGCACATCCCTGGTGACGGCCCCGTGATCCTCGCCGGCAACCACGTCACCTTCATCGACTCGATGTTCCTGTCACTGGTCGTGAAGCGTCAGGTCTTCTTCATCGGCAAGGACGAGTACGTCACCACCCCCGGGGTCAAGGGCCGGCTGATGGCGGCCTTCTTCACCTCCGTCGGCATGATCCCCGTGGACCGCGACGGCGGTCACGGCGGCGTCGCCGCGCTCATGACCGGCCGTCGCATCCTGGACGAGGGCCGCGTCTTCGGCATCTACCCCGAGGGCACCCGCTCCCCCGACGGCCGTCTCTACCGCGGCCGCACGGGCGTGTCGCGGCTGGCGCTGATGACCGGCGCGCCGGTCGTCCCGTTCGCGATGGTCGACACCGACCGGATCCAGCCGGGCGGCGCCGGTGTCCCGCGGGTGCACCGCTTCACCGTCCGCTTCGGCAAGCCGCTGGAGTTCTCCCGCTACGAGGGCATGGACCGCGACCGCTACGTGCTGCGCGCCGTCACCGACGAGGTGATGAGCCATGTGATGCGGCTGTCCGGCCAGGAGTACGTCGACATCTACGCCACCAAGGCGAAGGCGTCCAAGGCCACGGACCACGCGACGGCGGCGTAGCCCCCTCCCCCACGCCCTCTCCCCCTCACAGGCGCGGCATCCGGCCGACCGGCCCGTTGCCCGCGGGCGTCCGCGCCGGGGTGAGCGCGACCTCGCCACGCGGGCCCCGGGAGATCTGGCCGATGCTCGCCGACAGGTCGGCCTCCATCCCGCCGGGCAGTTTGAGCCGGATCAGCACCGGCAGCAGGAACCCGACCGCGATGAGCCCGGCCAGGACCGGGGTGAGCGTCGTGAGCATCACGGCGGTGACATGGTGCTTCCACAGGAAGTCCACCCAGGCCGCGCCGAGCACGGCGGTGGCCACCAGCACCAGGACCGCGCTGCTCAGCCGGCTCCCCCGGGCGGCGCGGGCGTCCTCCTCCAGCAGCCGCAGCGCCCGCTCCGCGTCCTGGTGCGCCGGGTCGAGGCGGCGGCAGCGGGTGAGGAAGCGCTGGGCGCGTCGCCGGTGGAGCAGTTTCAGCCGGACGTCGACGGTCTGCGTGCCCAGGCGCTGCTCCACGACCCCTGCCACGAAGTGCGGTTCGGCCTCGCGCTCGGCCAGCCGGATGGCGGCCCGCGCCTCCTGGCCCGCGTCGCGGTGGCGGTCGGCGTTCTGCTCGGCGTCGCCGGCCTGCACCAGCAGGCGCGCGAGCGCGAGCCGCAGCTGCCACTGCGGCTGGTCCCGCACCCCGCGCCGGCCGAGCACGCGCCGTAGTTCCTCCTCGGCGGCGCCGAGGTCCCCCGCGCCCTCCGCCAGCGCCACCGCGAGCCCGAGGGCCGCGCTGCCGCTGTCGGGGTCCACGGCGACCGCCCGGCGGAACGCGCCGGCCGCCTCCGCCGTCATGGCGTCGCCCCCGCCCTCCCGGGCCCGGTGCAGCGCGAGGCTTCCCAGTTCGACGTGGGCCTGTACGTCGTACCAGTCAAGCTCCACGGCCCGGCGCAGCACGGCCTCGGCCTCCGTGTACCGGCCGAGCTGCACGTAGAGCGCGCCCAGTTCGGTGTGGGAGCGCCCGTACGGGTCCAGTTCCACGGCGCGGGCGAAGTGCCGCTCGGCGGCGGCCGGCTCCCCGCGCCGGTGCGCGATCAGCCCGAGGCAGGTGTGGGCGGCGGCGTTTCGCGGGTCCTCGCGGCCGACGGCCCGGCAGTGGGCGGCCGCCTCGGCGAGGCGTCCTTCGGCGTGCGGGCCGCCGGGGCCGAGGTCCGCCAGGCGCACCAGCGACCAGGCGCGGCCGAGCCGGAAGTCGTGGTCGTGCGGCCGGCCGCGCAGAACCTCCGCGAAGGCGTCGGCCGCGTCCAGCGGGCGCTGGTCCATCAGCGCGACCCAGCCGGTGGCGGCACGGGCCTCCGCCCGCCCGAGGGGTCCTGAGGCGGATTCCAGCAGTTCCTCCAGGACCTGCCCGGCCGGGGTGTGGTCGCCGCGTTCCGCGTGCACCGCGGCCAGTTGGAAGCGGAGCGACGCCAGATGCGGTCGGACGCGGGTGAACTCCTCGACGCGACGCTCGGCCTCGTCGAGGCTGCCGCATTCGCGCAGCGTGGTGACCAGTTGGTCGTGGGCGGCCACGCTGTACGGAGCGTCGGCCACGGCGCGTTCGCACTGGGCCAGGGCCTCGTCGTACCGGTGCCGCTCACGGAGCACGACGGCGAGGCGGCACCGCACGGACACCGCGTCCGGGACCCTGCCGAGCAGCGCCTCCGCGGCCTGCTCCGCCTCCTCGCAGCGGCCCAGCCCGGCAAGGGTGTCGACCAGCAGCCGGCACGCCCACTCGTGCTCCGGGTCGAGCTGCAGGGCCCGCCGCAGATGCGGCAGCGCCTCCTCCCGGCGGTAGGTGTCGGCGAGCACCTGCGCGGTCGCGACGTGCGCGGCGGCGATCTCCGGATGGCTGCCGCGCGCCCGGCGGGCGACGGCCTCCGCCTCGTTCCACCGCCGCAGCGAGCACAGCACCTCCACCTTGAAGGTGAGGGTGCGGACCCGGTCGGGACGCAGGGCGAGGGCGCGGTCGACGCTCTCCAGGCACTCCGTGTCCTTGTCCTGGTCCCAGAGGCAGTAGGCCAGCTCCATGTGGGCGTCCGGTGCCGCGGGGCGGCGGTCGACGCCGCGCCGCAGCACCTGTTCGGCCTCGTCCCAGTGCCGTGAACGGCGCAGGAGCCAGCCCAGCAGGTCCACGGCGTCGGAGGCGTCGTCGGTGAGTTCCGCGGCGCCGCGGGCGAACGGCAGGCCCTCACCGGGGCGTTCCATCGCGGAGTACAGCCATCCGACGGCGATCAGCACCTCGGGGTCGTCGGGCCGGAGCCCGGCGGCGTCCTCGGCGGCCCGCTCGGCCTCGTCCCAGCGCCCGAGCGCCCGCAGGGCGGCGAGCCTGCCGAGCAGCGCGTCGCGGTGGTCCGGTTCGCGCCGCAGCGCCTCCTCGTACGCCTCGCACTCCTCGTCCCGGCGGTCCTGCTCGCCGAAGCACGCGGCGAGCAGGCAGGGGCCCGCCGCCGCATGCGGCGACGCGACGGCGGCCCGGCGGGCGGCCGCCTCGGCCGCCCGCAGGTCACCGCGGCCGAGGTGCGCCGCGGCGAGCAGTTCCAGCGCCTCCGCGTCGTCCGGACGCAGGCGCAGGCATTCCTCGGCCGCGGAGCGGGCCCCTTCGTGGTCCTCCCGCCCCAGGGCCGTCCTGGCGCGCTGGGCGGCCACGACGTCGGCGGGTACGCCCCCGCGCACGGCCTCCTCCAGGGCGGTCTCGGCCTCGCTCCACCGCTCCGCCGCACGGAGACCGCCGAGCCTGGCGACGTGTGCGTCCGCCGAGTGGGCGTCGAGGCGCAGGGCGCGGTCCACGGCCGCCAGGGCCTCGTCGGTGCGCTCCGCGGCGAACAGGACCGTCGCCAGGAGGGCGTGGGCCTCGGGGTCGTCGGCGGCGGCCTCGGCGCCCTGCCGGGCGGCGGCCTCGGCGTCGGCGAGACGGCCGAGGCTGTGCAGGGCCTGTACGCGCAGGCGGGCCGCAAAGGCGCGGCCCGGTTCCGCCCGGAGTGCGGCCTCGCACTCCTCGGCCGCCCGCGCGTACCTCTGCCGCGCGAAGGACAGGCAGGCCTGTTCCTCCAGGAGCAGGCCCTCCAGACGTCCCGTGCGGTCCGCCGCGCGCAGTGAGGCGATCATCTCCGCCGTGTCGTCCCAGCGGCGGGCGCTGCGCAGCAGGGCCAGCGCGCGCTCCATCAGGGCGGTGTCGCCGGGGTGGAGCTCCCTGGCGCGCGTCACGACGGCCAGTGCCTCGTCGTACCGGCCGGCGGCGCCCAGGGCCCCGGAGAGGCGCAGCAGCGCCTGAGGATCCGCGGGTCGCAGCGAGGCGGCGTGCCGGACGGCCGCGATCGCCCCGTCGACGTCGCCGCCGCGCCTGAGCAGGTCGGCCCGGACGCCCAGCCCCCAGTCGGAGCACGGGTCGAGCGCAAGGGCCTCCTCGGTACGGGCCAGGGCGCGGTCGAGTGCTCCGCCGGCCAGTTCGGCGGCGGCGAGTTCCAGCCTGACACCGGGCGCGTACGGGCACTCCCGGACGGCCCGCCGTCCCGTGGCGAGTGCTTCCGCCGGGTCGCCGCCCCGTCGTTGGGCCTCGGCCCTGGACTCCCAGGCGAGGTCCCAGTGCGGTTCCAGCGCCAGCGCCCGGTCGCAGGCCGCGACCGCCTCGTCCGTGCGTCCGAGGTCGATGAGGCAGCGGGCGTGTTCGACGTGCGCCTCGGGCCGCCGCCCGTACCGGGCGGCGAGGCGCTCGGCGGCCTCCAGCGCGGCCCGGGCGTCCCCCAGGCGGCTCTCGTAGCGGACCTCCGCCGTCAGCACGGCGACGTCGTCCCGGTCCAGGGAGCGGGCGGAGAGCAGCCTGGCGTGGGCGAGTTCGACGCCGCCGCGGCTCGCCGCGATGCGTACGGCCGCGCAGCGGACCTCGACGGGGTCGGCGAGCGCGCGCTCGGCGTCCTCCAGGCCCCGCAGTGCGGCGGCGGTGTCGCCCAGTTCGACGCGGGTCCACGCGGCGCCGATCCAGCCCTCCGCCTGGCGCGGTCCGACGGAGACGGCCTGTTCGAAGGCGGCCAGCGCCTCGTCCCAGCGGCATGCGTCGTGGTGCAGCCAGCCCAGCGCCGTGTGGACGTCCGCGGACCGCGGGTGCCGTGCCGCGGCGGCCGTGCCCTCGGCCAGGGCCTCGTCGAGGCGGCCCATGCGGTCGAGGGCCGCCACGCGCCACCCCGCCGCGGGGCCGCACTCCGGGTCGTGGCGCAGGGCCGTGGCGAACTCTTCGAGTGCCGCCCGGTGTTCGTACTGCCGCAGCCGCAACCGGCCGCGTGCGACGTGCAGTCGGGCCGTCCGTTCCGGATCGCCCTCCGCGCGGGCGAGCTCCGCGCCGATGAGGCCCTCGGTCTCCTCGTGGCGGCAGTCGAGGGTGTACTCCCTCAGGACCGCCAGGACGTCGGTGTCCTGACCGGGCTGTGCGTCCGTGCTCATGGCGCTCCCTCCCCCGCGGCGGGTACCGGCAGCATACGGAGTGCGATCGGGCCCGTGCGGGCGGAGTCGTCGGTCGGCGGCCGCCGCAACCCGCGGACCCGCATGGCGCGTCCTCCCCATCGACGGATCCACCGGGGGCGGGGGGACCTGTGCAGTACATAGAGGTGACGGAGCTGGCGGGGGTGCGGTCGGCGATCATCCGCTTCCGCAGCCGCGGGACGGCGCTGGTCTTCGAGTTGTACCCGATGATCCATCTGGCGGAGCCGGCGTTCTACGAGGAGGTGACGGCCCGTCTGCGCGCCTCCTGCGACCTGGTGATCGCCGAGGGCGTCCGGGGCAGTACGGCGACGCGGGCACTCACGCGGTCGTACCGCAGCCTCGGGGGCCACGAGCGGCTGGGACTGGTCGTCCAGGACATCGACTTCGACACGCTGGGCGTGCCGGTGATCTGCCCGGACATGAGCGGCGCGGAGTTCGACGACCGGTGGCGGCGGCTGCCGCTCAGGGAGCGGGCGCCGCTGGCCGCGCTCGTCCCCGCCTACGTCGCGGGCATGCGGCTGCTCGGCACGCGCCGGTTCCTCGCCCGGTACATGCAGTTGGAGGACCTGCCCGGTGACGACGAGGAGACGGAGCTCTGGACGGACGACCTGGTGCTGCACCAGCGCGACCGCCTGCTGATCGACGCGCTGACGCGTCTGCACCACGCCCGGGCGGGCCGTACCGAGCCGTTCACCGCCGGGATCCTGTACGGCGCGGCGCACATGCGCGCGGTGACGACGGCGCTGATGGACCTCGGTTACCGGCCGGCCGGCTCGCAGTGGCTCACGGTCTTCTCCCTCGACGACCCCGGCGCCGCCTGACCCGGTGCGCGGCACCGGAACCCGGCCGGGCCCTCGGGAGCAGGACGCACCGGTGCGCGGTGGTGGGCGCCGGCGGGATGGCGGGGGATCCGGTCGTCCTCCTCGCACCAGGCGTCCGTCGCCCGCCCGGCGAAGGCGGCCCCCGCCGAACACCCCCCGCCGAACGCCCCCGCGCGGACACGCCGCTTCGCCCCGCCGCCGAAACGGTCAGTGGCCCACCGCGGAGACCCGGCTCTCCGCGAGCCGCTGGCCGCGCAGCAGCCGCCAGGCGGCGGTGGCGGCCAGCAGGAGGACGGCGCCGCCGGCGCCGGACGCGGCGCGCAGGCCGTCGGTGAAGGCGGCGGGGTCGGCCGAGGCGGGGCCGCCGGATATGCCGGTGACGACGGAGCCCAGGAGGGCGATGCCGAGGGCGGCGCCGAGTTCGTACGCGGTCTCGGAGACGCCGGAGGCGGCACCGGCCTGCTGCGGCGGGACGCTGGAGAGGATGACGTCGGCCGTGACGGTGAACGACAGCCCGGCTCCGGCGCCGACGACCAGCAGGGCGGCGCCGAGGAAGAGGTAGCCCGTGCCGGGGCGCAGGGCCAGGAGCGCGAGCAGGGCGAGTCCGGTGGCGCCGAGTCCGCCCGCGACGGCGACGCGGACCGACCAGCGGCGCGCGACGGCGCCGGCGGCGAGTCCGGTGGCGGCGGCGCCGAGGGTCGCGGGGAGTTCGCACAGGCCCGCCTGGAGCGGGGAGCGGCCCTGGACGAGCTGGAGGAACTGGGAGAGGAAGAAGACGCTCCCGGCGAGCCCGAGCACGGTGAGCAGGTCCGCCAGCACGGCTCCGGAGAAGCCCCGGTGCCGGAAGAGCCGCATGTCCAGCAGCGGCTTGGGCAGGGCGAGTTGCCTGCGCACGAAGGTGTACAGGCAGGCCGCGCCGAGGAGGCCCGCGCCGGCCGCTCCGGCGCCGGGGCCGTGCACGGCGAGCTGCTTGACGGCGTAGACGACGCCGAACATGCCGAACAGCGAGAGCAGGACGCTCAGCGGGTCCCAGGGCCCGGGCGCGGGGTCGCGGGACTCGGGCAGCAGCCGGGCGCCGACGACGAGCAGCAGGGCCATGACGGGCAGGTTGATGAGGAAGACCGAGCCCCACCAGAAGTGCTCGAGGAGTATCCCGCCGACGACCGGTCCGAGGGCCGCGCCCGCGGTCGAGACGGCGCCCCAGACGCCGATGGCGAAGCTCCGCTCGCGCGGGTCGGGGAAGAGGGTGCGGATCAGCGCGAGCGTGGACGGCATGAGGGTGGCGCCCGCGACGCCCATGAGGGCGCGGGCGGTGATGAGCATGCCGGGGCTCGTGGCGTAAGCGGCGAGCACGGAGAGCGCACCGAAGGCGGCGGTGCCGGTGAGCAGCAGCCGCTTGCGGCCGACGCGGTCGCCGAGGCCGCCCATGGAGACGAGCAGGCCGGCGATGACGAAGGAGTAGATGTCGCCGATCCACAGCAGCTGGGTGGAGGTGGGCCGCAGGTCGGCGCTGAGGAAGGGCACGGCGAGGCCGAGCACGGTGGCGTCGACGGCGATGAGCAGCAGCGCGAGGGTGAGGACGCCGAGGGCGAGCCAGCGGGCGGGGTGGCCGCGGTCGTCGTGGCGGGTGGCCGTGACGGATGCGGCGGTGGTCACGAGTCGCTCCGGGGGGTGCGCAGCATGCCGCCGAGCAGCAGGTCGGTGACCATGCGGGCGGCGTCGAGGCGGGCCATGCGGCCGTCCTGGACGGACCAGGCCGAGGCGGCGATGAGCGCATACAGCGCCTCGACGAGCCAGGCGGGGGTCAGGTCGTAGCGGAAGGCGCCGGCTTCCTGGCCGCGCCGGAAGAGGGCGGCGACCCGGGCGTCGATGCGCGCCCAGCCGTCGTTGATCTCGGCGAAGTCGTAGAGCTGGTTCTCGCCGTAGAGGAAGGCCAGGAAGCCGGAGACGGGCACGGCCTCGGCGATGAGCCGGCGGACGGCCTCGACCGGGTCGCCCTCCTCGATGCGCGCCGCGTCCAGGCGCTCCTCGGTCTGCTCGATGCCGAGCACGCCGAGGGCCCGCACCAGCGCGTCCCGGCCCGGGAAGTGCCGGTGGAGCGTGGCCCGGCTGACGCCGGCGGCCTTGGCGATCTCGTCCATGGAGGCGGTGGCGCGCCGCGACAGCAGGTCGGCCGCGTCCCTCAGGACCTGCTCACGATCGAAGCTCATGAGACAAGGTTAACCCGGATGAGACATTGACGTCTCACCCGAGAGGACGAAGAAGCCCGGCCGGGTGGACGGACCCGGCCGGGCTCCCCGCTTGCGGAATCAGCTCTTGGCCTGCGCCCACGCCAGCTGGACCGCGAGGTCCCGCTTGACCTCGGCGAGCTGGACGACCACCGCCGACGGCGCGGTCCCGCCGCGGCCGTCGCGGGCGGCCAGCGCGCCGTGGACGTCGAGCACGGTGCGCACCTCCGCCGTGAGGTGGGGCGAGATCTTCGCGAACTGCTCGTCGGTCAGCTGGTCCAGCTCGATGCCCTCGGCCTCGCAGACCTTGACGCACTCCCCCGCGACCTCGTGCGCGACACGGAAGGGCACGCCCTGCTTCACCAGCCACTCGGCGATGTCCGTGGCGAGCGAGAAGCCGGCCGGGGCCAGCTCCTCCATGCGCTCCCGGTTGACGGTGAGCGTGGCCATCATGCCCGTGAAGGCGGGCAGCAGGACCTCGAGGGTGTCGCAGGAGTCGAAGACCGGCTCCTTGTCCTCCTGCAGGTCCCGGTTGTACGCCAGGGGCAGCGCCTTCAGCGTGGCGAGCAGGCCGGTCAGGTTGCCGATGAGCCGCCCGGACTTGCCGCGCGCGAGTTCGGCGATGTCCGGGTTCTTCTTCTGCGGCATGATCGACGAGCCGGTGGAGAAGGCGTCGTGGAGGGTGACGAAGGAGAACTCCTTCGTGTTCCAGATGATGACCTCCTCCGCGATCCGCGAGAGGTCGACGCCGATCATCGCGGTGATGAAGGCGAACTCGGCGACGAAGTCCCGCGAGGCCGTGCCGTCGATGGAGTTGGCCACCGAGCCGTGCTCGAAGCCGAGGTCCTGGGCGACCGCCTCCGGGTCCAGCCCGAGCGAGGAACCGGCCAGCGCGCCGGAACCGTACGGCGAGACGGCGGTGCGCACGTCCCACTGCCGCAGCCGCTCGGCGTCCCGGGACAGCGCCTGGACGTGGGCGAGCACATGGTGGGCGAAGAGCACCGGCTGCGCGTGCTGCAGATGGGTGCGGCCGGGCATGGCGACGTCGATGTGCGTCTCGGCGAGCCGCACCAGGGCGTGCTGCAGCTCGGCGATCAGGCCGCCGATGATCCGGGCGTGGTCGCGCAGGTACATCCGGAAGAGCGTGGCGACCTGGTCGTTGCGGGACCGGCCGGCGCGCAGCTTTCCGCCGAGGTCGGGGCCGAGCCGCTCCAGCAGGCCGCGCTCGAGGGCGGTGTGGACGTCCTCGTCGGCGATGGTCCCGGTGAAGGAGCCGTCGGCGACGTCGGACTCCAGCTGGTCGAGCCCGGCGAGCATGCGGGTCAGCTCGACGTCGCTGAGCAGCCCCGCCTTGTGCAGCACGCGCGCGTGGGCGCGGGAGCCCGCGATGTCGTACGGCGCGAGCCGCCAGTCGAAGTGGACGGACGCGGAGAGTTTGGCCAGCGCCTCCGCGGGACCGTCGGCGAAACGCCCGCCCCAGAGCCGGACGTCGCCGCTGTTGGTGCTCACTGCTCTGCTCGCTTCCGTCGGGGGTGGATGTGCGGCCGCCTCCCCGCCCGGGCGGGCGAGGAGGCGGGCTGCCGTGGTCGAGGCTACTGACTAGGCCAGGTCGCGCTTGGCGGCGATCTTCGACGACATGCCGAAGATCTCGATGAAGCCCTTGGAGAGGGACTGGTCGAACGTGTCGCCGGTGTCGTACGTCGCCAGGTTGAAGTCGTACAGGGACTCGGCGGACTTGCGGCCGGTGACGACGGCGCGGCCGCCGTGCAGGGTCATCCGGATGTCGCCGGTGACGTGCTGGTTGGCCTCCTCGATGAAGCCGTCCAGGGCCCGCTTGAGCGGGGAGAACCACAGGCCGTCGTAGACCAGCTCGCCCCAGCGCTGCTCGACCTGCCGCTTGTAGCGGGCGAGTTCGCGCTCGACGGTGACGTTCTCCAGCTCCTGGTGGGCGGTGATCAGGGCGATCGCGCCCGGAGCCTCGTACACCTCGCGGGACTTGATGCCGACCAGGCGGTCCTCGACCATGTCGATCCGGCCGACGCCCTGGGCGCCCGCGCGCTCGTTGAGCTGCTGGATGGCCTGCAGGACGGTGACCGGCTTGCCGTCGATGGCGACCGGGACGCCCTGCTTGAAGGTGATGACCACCTCGTCGGCCTCGCGGGCCGCGGCCGGGTTCTGGGTGTACTCGTAGACGTCCTCGATCGGGGCGTTCCAGATGTCCTCGAGGAAGCCGGTCTCGACGGCACGGCCGAAGACGTTCTGGTCGATCGAGTACGGGGACTTCTTGGTGGTGGCGATCGGGAGGTTCTTCTCCTCGCAGAACGCGATCGCCTTGTCCCGGGTCATCGCGTAGTCGCGGACCGGAGCGATGCAGGTCAGCTCGGGCGCGAGGGAGGAGATGCCGGCCTCGAAGCGGACCTGGTCGTTGCCCTTGCCGGTGCAGCCGTGGGCGACGATCGAGGCGCCGTGCTTCTTGGCGGCGGCCACGAGGTGCTTGACGATGGTCGGCCGGGAGAGCGCGGAGACCAGCGGGTAGCGGTCCATGTAGAGGGCGTTGGCCTTGATCGCCGGGAGGCAGTACTCGTCGGCGAACTCGTCCCTGGCGTCGGCGACCTCGGCCTCCACCGCGCCGCAGGCGAGCGCCCGCTTGCGGATGACGTCCAGGTCCTCGCCGCCCTGGCCGACGTCCACGGCCACGGCGATGACCTCGGCGCCGGTCTCCTCGGCGATCCATCCGATGGCGACGGAGGTGTCCAGTCCGCCCGAGTAGGCGAGTACGACGCGCTCGGTCACGGGTCTCTCCTTTGGTGCGCGAGGTCGAGTGCGTATGGCGGCGGTGATGATGCATACGCTGTTGGGTATAAGTATGCACTCCTCTGCATGCTTCGTCAATCGGCCGTGTCGCCGCAGGTCACACGCGTGTCGACGACTCCCCGCGCCATGCGTGCCGAGGCCGCCCCGGCCGCGCCGGCACGGCCGCTCACCGGCGTGCGCGGCCATACCACAACGCCGCACGCCACGTGGGGAGAAACCGGTCTTTGAGCAGCGGCGCGAGACCGTGCGTACCCATGCGCATGGCGGCCACGACCACGATGATCCACAACAGCAGGGCGGGCAGGCGGCAGGCCATGCGCCGGATCCGGCCCCGCCGTTCCCCCGCGATCCCGCTGCTCCTCCTGGCCTGGGCGGGCGCCGCCGGGGTCGTGTGGCTGTGGTGGGGCAACACCCCCTACGTCCAGCCCACCACGGCCGGCAGGCTCACCGCGGCGGGCCGGATCACCGGCCTGCTCGGCGGCTACGCCATCGCCCTGGTCGTCCTGCAGATGGCCCGCGTCCCCGCGCTGGAACGGCGCGTGGGCAGCGACCGGGTGGCCCGCTGGCACGCGATGAGCGGCCGCTACGCCGTCTCCCTCGTCGTCGCCCACGTCGCGCTGATCCTGTGGGGCTACTCCGAGCAGTCCGGGCAGCCGGTCGTACAGCAGTCGGTCGCCGTGGTCATGGACTACCCGCGGATGATCGAGGCGACCGCCGGCACCGTGCTGCTGCTGGTCGTCGGCTTCGTCTCGGCGGGCGTGCTGCGCCGCCGGCTGCGCTACGAGACCTGGTACTACGTCCACCTGCTGACCTACGCCGCGGTCTACCTGACCTTCTGGCACCAGCTCGCCACCGGTGCCGAGTTCGCGGGCAGCGCCGCCGCGCGCGCCGTCTGGTACGCGCTCTACGGGTCGGTGACGGCGCTGGTCCTCTGGTACCGGGTGCTGGTGCCCGTCCGGCTCAACATGCGGCACCGCATGCGGGTCGCGGAGACCGTGGAGGAGGCGCCGGGCGTGGTCTCGGTGCTGATCACGGGACGCAGGCTGCACCGCCTCGGCGCCGAGCCCGGCCAGTTCTTCCGCTGGCGCTTCCTCGCCGAGGGGATGCGCTGGAGCGCCAACCCCTACTCCCTGTCGGCACCGCCGCGGCCCGACCTGCTGCGGATCACCGTCAAGGCGGTGGGCGGCCACAGCTCCGCGCTGGCCACGCTCGCGCCCGGCACGCGGGTGTGGGCCGAGGGCCCGTACGGCGCCATGACGGCCTCCCGCCGCCGCGGCGGCAAGGTGCTGCTGCTGGCCGGCGGCGCGGGGATCACCCCGCTGCGGGCGCTGTTCGAGACGCTGCCGGCCGCGCCGGGCGACCTCACGCTGCTCTACCGGGCCCGCAGCAGGCAGGACCTCGCACTGTGGGCCGAACTGGAGGAGATCGCGGCCGAGCGGGGCGCACGCCTGGTGTACGCGGTGAACGGACCCGACGGCGCCCGCCCGGAGATCACCGCCCAGGGACTGCGGCGGATGCTGCCGGACATCGACCGGCACGACGTGTACCTGTGCGGCCCCCCGGGGCTGGCCGAGGAGTCGTACTCCGCGCTGCGCGAGGCCGGAGTGCCGGAACGACGTATCCACCACGAGTCCTTCGAGATGTGAGGTCCGAGTGAAGAAGAAGCACCCGCTGCGCCGGATCCTCCTGAGCAGCGTGACGACCGTCTCCGGGGTCGTGCTGCTGCTGGCCCTGAAGCCGACGACGGCGCCCTTCACCTCGCAGGCCGGGGGCCCGGCACAGCAGGTGCCGCCGGTCTCCGCTGCCCCCTCGCCCGCCGGCCCGGACCCGTCGGTGCCGGTGGCCTCGGACCCCGCGGGCGGCGGCGGTTCCGGCGGTTCCGGTGGTTCCGGCGGTACGCGGGATCCCGGAAAGCAGGGCGGCGCGCCCGCGCGGAAGACCGTCACCGGGGACGCGGCGCAGACCAGCTACGGCCCCGTCCAGGTCAAGATCACGGTCGAGGGCGGGCGGATCGTTTCGGCGGCCGCCGTCCAGGCCCCCGCCGGCACCCCCACCAGCGACCAGCTCACCGCCACCGCCGTCCCGGAGCTCAACCAGGCCGCGGTCACCGCCCAGAGCGCCCAGATCGACACCGTCTCCGGTGCCTCCTTCACCAGCGAGGGCTACCGGAAGTCGCTGCAGAGCGCCCTGGACAAGGCCGGTGCCTGACGATGTCCGACAACCCGCCGCGCCTGCGGCACGTGGAGCACTGCATGGGGACGGTGTTCTCCTTCGACGTGCGCGGCGCCCGCGACCCCCGTGTCCGGGCCGCCCTGGACGAGGCGGTGGCGGGCCTGCACGAGGTCGACGCGGTGTTCTCCACCTTCCGCGCCGACAGCGAGATCAGCCGGCTGGGCCGGTGTGAACTCGCCCTCGCGGAGTGCTCCCCCGAGGTGCGGGAGGTCCTGGGGCTGTGCGAGGACGCCGAGCGCCGCACCGACGGCTGGTTCACCGCGCGCTACGAGGGCCCCGGCTCCGCGCTCGACCCCACCGGCCTGGTCAAGGGGTGGGCGGTGGAGCGGGCCGTCCGGACGATCACTGCGGCGGGCGCCGGCAAGGTCTGCCTCAACGGCGGCGGCGACGTCCAGCTGACCGGCGGCCCCTGGCGGGTCGGCATCGCCGACCCGCTGCGGCCCGGAGGGCTCGCCACCGTCGTCGAGGCCGACGGCGAACTGGCCGTCGCCACCTCCGGGCCCGCCGAACGCGGCTGCCACATCCTCGACCCCCGCACGGGGGCCCCGCCCGCCGAGGGGGCGGCGTCGCTCACCGTGGTGTGCGCCTCCCTCACGGAGGCGGACACCTGGGCGACGGCCGGGTACGCCATGGGCGGCCGGGCCCGCGAGTGGCTGGAAGCACTCCCCGATGTGGAGGCCTTCGCGGTCGCCGCCGACGGCACGACCTGGCACACCACGGGATTCGGGCGTTTCGTCGCCAAGTTGAGCGCTTGACGATCAGCTGTTCCAGGTGGCAAGAATGCGTCACATGGATCTGCAACTGAACGGCAAGGTCGTGCTGGTCACCGGAGGGTCCGACGGACTCGGCGCGGCCCTTGTCCGGCGGCTGGCCGCCGAGGGCGCCAGGGTGGCGCTGTGCGGACGTGACTCCGAGCGCATCGAGCACGTGGTGAAGGAGCTGGGCGCCACCGGTGCCGACGTGCTGGGCGTGCCCGCCGACGTCACCCGTCCCGAGGACCTGGAGCGCTTCGTCGCCGCCGCCGACGGGCGATGGGGACGGATCGACGCCCTGGTCAACAACGCCGGCCGCAGCGCGGCCGGGTTCTTCGAGCGCCAGGACGACTCGGTGTGGGAGGAGGACCTGCAGCTGAAGCTGCACGCCGCGGTACGGCTGACCCGGCTCGCCCTCCCCCACCTGCGCGCCGCGGGGGGCGGCGGCGTCGTCAACACCCTCGCCGTGTCGGCCAAGGCCCCCGGCGCGGGCAGCACCCCGACCTCGGTCTCCCGCGCGGCCGGCCTCGCCCTGACCAAGGCGCTGTCCAAGGAACTCGGGCCCGACAACATCCGGGTCAACGCCGTCCTCGTCGGCCTCGTCGAGAGCGGCCAGTGGACCCGGCAGGCCGAGCAGCGCGGGATCGCCGTCGAGGAGCTGTACGCCACGATGGGCCGCGACTCCGGCATCCCGCTGGGCCGGGTGGGCCGCGCCGAGGAGTTCGCGGACCTGGTGGCGTTCCTGCTGTCCGACCGGGCCGGCTACGTGACCGGCACCGGCATCAACTTCGACGGCGGCCTGAGCCCCGTCGTCTGACGGGGACGGGGGAAGGCAGAGGGACAGGGGCCCGGGCTCGGCCCGGGCCCTCCGCTCTAGCCGCCCGCGGCCAGGCGCAGCAGGTGCTCGGCGACCGCCTGCCCGCCGGCCGGGTCGCGGCTGATCAGCATGACCGTGTCGTCGCCCGCGATGGTGCCGAGGATGTCGTAGACCTCGGCCTGGTCGATCGCGGACGCGAAGAACTGCGCCGCGCCCGGCGGGGTGCGGACGACGACGAGGTTGGCCGAGGCCTCCGCGGAGATCAGCAGCTCACTGGCGAGGCGGCGCATCCGCTCCTCCTTCACCGACTCCCCGAGCGGTGCCATGGGGGTGCGGAAACCGCCCTCGCTGGGCACGGCGTAGATGAGTTCGCCGTTGTTGGTGCGGATCTTCACCGCGCCCAGTTCGTCGAGGTCGCGGGAGAGCGTCGCCTGGGTGACGCTCAGCCCGTCGTCGGAGAGCAGCTTGGCGAGCTGGCTCTGGGACCGCACCGGCTGCCGGTTCAGGATGTCCACGATCCGCCGGTGGCGCGCCATCCGGGTCTGCGGTACGGCGGCGGCTCCCCCGCCGGCCTGTTGCTGCGCCTCGCTCATCGTCGACTCATTCCCCGGATCGCGGTCCCTCTGCGGCGTGTACGGCGTCGAGGACGCCCGGCAGCGCCCCCAGGAACGCGTCCACCTCGGCGTCACCGAGGATCAGCGGCGGGGCGAGCCGCACCGTGTCGGGTACGGCGGCGTTCACCAGGAGTCCGGCGTCCTGAGCCGCCTTCTGCACCTGCGCGGAGAGCGGCTCGGTGAGCACGATACCCAGCAGGAGGCCCGCACCGCGCACATGATCGACCAGAGGGTGGCCCAGCGCCTCGACTCCCTGGCGCAGCTTCTCGCCCTGGCGCTTGACGTTCTCCAGCACGCCCTCCTGGGCGATGGTGTCCAGGACGGCGAGCGCCGCGGCGCAGGCCACCGGGTTGCCGCCGAAGGTGGTGCCGTGCTGACCGGGGGTCAGCAGGTCGGCGGCGGGGCCGAAGGCGAGGGTGGCGCCGATGGGCAGTCCGCCGCCGAGCGCCTTGGCGAGGGTGACGACGTCCGGTTCGACGCCCTGCGCCTGGTGCTCGAACCAGTGGCCGGTGCGGCCGATGCCGGTCTGCACCTCGTCCATGACGAGCAGGGTGCCGGTGGCGCGGGTGATCTCCCGCGCTGCGGCCAGGTATCCGGCGGGCGGCACGATGACGCCGTTCTCGCCCTGGACGGGCTCGAGCATCACCAGCGCGGTCTCCTCGGTGACGGCGGCGCGCAACGCGTCGGCGTCCCCGTACGGCACATGGGTGACGTCACCGGGCAGCGGGCGGAAGGACTCCTGCTTCTTGGGCTGCCCGGTGAGCGCGAGCGCGCCCATGGTGCGGCCGTGGAAGCCGCCGTCGGTGGCCACCATGTGCGTACGGCCCGTCAGCCGGCCGATCTTGAAGGCGGCTTCGTTGGCCTCGGCGCCGGAGTTGCAGAACAGCACCCGGCCGGGGCGGCCGGACAGCTGGAGCAGCCGCTCGGCGAGGGCGACCGTGGGCTCGGCGATGAAGAAGTTGGAGACGTGGCCGAGGGTCGCGATCTGCTCCGAGACGGCGCGGACGACCGCGGGGTGGGCGGTGCCGAGGGCGTTGACGGCGATGCCGCCGAGGAAGTCCAGGTACTCCTTGCCGTCGGCGTCCCAGTACCGCGCGCCCTCGCCGCGGACCAGGGGCAGCCGCGGGGTGCCGTAGTTGTCCATCAGGGAGCCCTGCCAGCGCCGTGTGAGCGCCTCGTTCCCCTGGCCGCCGGTCCCGGTCATGCCCGTCCCCCTTCGTTCTCCGATGTGTCGCCGCCCGCCGCGTCGACGGGGTCGGGCACCACCATCGTGCCGATTCCCTCGTCGGTGAAGATCTCCAGCAGGATCGAGTGCTGGACCCGGCCGTCGATGACCCGGGCGGTGTGGACCCCGTTGCGCACCGCGTACAGGCACCCCTCCATCTTGGGCACCATGCCGCTGGACAGCTCGGGCAGCAGCTTCTCCAGCTCGCTCGCCGTGAGCCGGCTGATGACCTCGTCGCTGCGCGGCCAGTCCTCGTACAGGCCCTCGACGTCGGTGAGGACCATCAGCGTCTCGGCACCGAGCGCGGCCGCGAGCGCCGCGGCGGCGGTGTCGGCGTTGACGTTGTAGACCCCTGTCCCGTCGGCGGTGTCGGCGCTGCGGGCGATGGAGGAGACGACCGGGATGCGCCCGTCGTCCAGCAGGGCCCGGATGGCTCCGGTGTCGATCTCGGTGATCTGCCCGACCCTGCCGATGTCGACGGCCTCGCCATCGATCACCGGGCGGTGCCGGGTCGCGCTGATGGTGTGGGCGTCCTCGCCGGTCAGGCCGACGGCGAGCGGGCCGTGCTGGTTGAGCAGGTTGACCAGCTCGCGCTGCACCTGCCCGGCGAGCACCATGCGGACGACGTCCATGGCCTCCGGGGTGGTGACCCGCAGCCCCGCCTTGAACTCGCTGACCAGGCCGTGCTTGTCGAGCTGCGCGCTGATCTGCGGGCCGCCGCCGTGCACGACGACCGGCTTGAGGCCGGCGTGCCGCAGGAAGACGACGTCCTGGGCGAAGGCCGCCTTCAGCTCCTCGTCGACCATGGCGTTGCCGCCGAACTTCACGACGACGGTCTTGCCGTGGTGCCGGGTGAGCCAGGGCAGCGCCTCGATCAGGATCTGCGCCTTCGGCAGGGCGGTGTGCTTGCGGGCGCTCATGAGCTGTAGGCGCTGTTCTCGTGGACGTACTCGGCGGTGAGGTCGTTCGTCCAGATGGTGGCGGTCTCGGTGCCCGCGGCGAGGTCGGCGGTGATGTGGACCTCGCGGTAGCGCATGTCGACCAGTTCGCGGTCCTCGCCGACGGAGCCGGACTTGCACACCCACACGCCGTTGATCGCCACGTTGAGACGGTCCGGCTCGAAGGCCGCGGAGGTGGTGCCGATCGCCGAGAGCACCCGGCCCCAGTTGGGGTCCTCGCCGTGGATCGCGCACTTGAGGAGGTTGTTGCGGGCGATGGAGCGGCCCACCTCGACGGCGTCGTCCTCGGTCGCGGCGTTGATCACCTCGATCTTGATGTCCTTGGAGGCGCCCTCGGCGTCCCGGATCAGCTGCCGGGCGAGGTCGGCGCAGACCTCCTCGACGGCGGCGGTGAAGGACTCCGCGGCGGGGGTGACGCCCGACGCGCCGGAGGCGAGCAGCAGCACCGTGTCGTTGGTCGACATGCAGCCGTCGGAGTCGGCCCGGTCGAAGGTGGTGCGGGTGGCGGCGCGCAGTGCCTCGTCGAGGGCGGCGGAGTCCAGGTCGGCGTCGGTGGTCAGGACGACCAGCATGGTGGCCAGGCCCGGGGCGAGCATGCCGGCGCCCTTGGCCATCCCGCCGACGGTCCAGCCCTCGCCCTCGTGCACGGCGGTCTTGTGGACGGTGTCGGTGGTCTTGATCGCGATGGCGGCCTTCTCGCCGCCGTGGGCGGAGAGCTCTGCCGCCGCCTTGGCGACGCCCGGCAGCAGCTTGTCCATCGGCAGCCGGACGCCGATCAGCCCGGTGGAGCAGACGGCGACCTCCCCCGCGCTCTGCCCGAGGGCGCCGGCGACCGCCTCGGCGGTGGCGTGGGTGTCCTGGAAGCCCGCGGGGCCCGTACAGGCGTTGGCGCCACCGGAGTTGAGGACGACGGCGGAGACCCGGCCGCCCCTCAGGACCTGCTCCGACCACAGGACGGGGGCGGCCTTGACGCGGTTGGAGGTGAAGACGCCGGCCGCGGCGAGCCGCGGACCCTCGTTCACCACGAGGGCGAGGTCCGGGTTGCCGTTCTCCTTGATCCCGGCGGCGATGCCCGCCGCCGTGAACCCTTGTGCTGCCGTGACGCTCACTGTGTCGTCTCCTTGTCCGCTTCTGGGCCGACGCACCGCAGGGGCGCGGCCTTCGCCGTGATGTCGGTGTGCGGCCCGGTCACCGCGGCCGGGCCGTACGCGTCGGCGCCCGCGTCGCAGGGCGCGGCCCGGGTGAGCAGTTCGGCCACCGCGCGGCGGGCGCGGGCGGCGGGGCGGGGGGTCATGGCGCGACCCCCGCGGTGCTCAGTCCCAGCCCCTCGGGCAGGCCGAGCGCGATGTTCATGCTCTGCACGGCGCCGCCGGCGGTCCCCTTGGTGAGGTTGTCGATGGCGCTGACGACGACGACCCGGCCGGCGGCCTCGTCGTATGCCACCTGGATCAGCGCGGCGTTCGAGCCGTACACGGAGGCGGTGGCGGGCCACTGCCCCTCCGGCAGCAGGTGCGCGAACGGCTCGTCGGCCAGCGCCTTCTCGTAGGCGGCCCGTACGGCCTCGGCGGTGGTGCCGGGCCTGGCCTTGGCGCTGCAGGTGGCGAGGATGCCGCGGGGCATCGGCGCCAGCGTCGGGGTGAACGAGACGGAGACCCGCTCCCCGGCCACGGCCGACAGGTTCTGGATCATCTCGGGGGTGTGCCGGTGGGTGCCGCCGACGCCGTACGGGGTCATGCTGCCCATGACCTCGCTGCCCAGCAGGTGCGGTTTGGCCGCCTTGCCCGCGCCGGAGGTGCCGGACGCGGCGACGACGACGGCCTCGGGCTCCACCAGGCCCGCCGCGTACGCGGGGAAGAGCGCGAGCGAGACCGCGGTGGGGTAGCAACCCGGCACCGCGATGCGCTTGGACCCCTCCAGCGCGGCGCGGGCACCCGGCAGCTCGGGAAGGCCGTACGGCCAGGTGCCGGCGTGCGGGGAGCCGTAGAACCGCTCCCAGTCCGCGGCGTCCTCCAGTCGGAAGTCGGCACCGCAGTCGACGACGAGCGCGGTGTCCCCGAGCTGTTCGGCGACGGTGGCCGACTGCCCGTGCGGCAGCGCGAGGAAGACGACGTCGTGCCCGGCCAGCACCTGCGCGCTCGTGGCCTCCAGGACGCGGTCCGCCAGCGGCAGAAGGTGCGGCTGCAGGCCGCCGAGGCGCTGCCCGGCGTTGGTGTTCCCGGTGAGCGCGCCGATCTCGATCTCGGGGTGGTTCAGCAGCAGGCGCAGGATCTCCCCGCCCGCGTACCCGCTCGCTCCCGCCACCGCTGCCCGGAATGCCATGGACCCTCCTCGTCGATGGCATGACTATACGGGGCTCGGAACTTTTATGCAAAGCTTTTCGGGTCCGCCACGACGGGGGCGCGGCGAGTCTCGGGGCCCCGGTTGGCGCGCACCCCTCCACCCGGTGGCGGGCGCGCGCCGCCCGGAGAACACCGGGCGAACTCTGCACGGGCGGCCGGGCCCGACCGGCGCCGTGGACGGTTTCGGCTCCGCGGCGGCGGCGCCCGCAGCGCGATGGGCTGCCCTGCCCCGCGCACGCTCGCATGGAGGCGGACCGACTCCCCTGCGGGGGCCCGCCCCGGCCGGCTACGAACGCCGGCGGGGCTTGCCGCGCTTCGCGGTGGGGCGGGGCGTCTTCGCGGACCCGCGGCCGGAGGATTTGGCGGCGGCGGGCTTGCGCCGCGCCGTCCCCTCGTCCGAGCGCTGCTTCTTCGGCTGCGCCTGGGGCTGGGTACGGCCCCGGGTGCTGTTGACGGTGCGGCCGCGCACGATGCCGATGAAGTCCTCGACCCGGTCCGTCGTGGTGTCCTCGCGCCACGACAGGGCCACCCGCGACTGCGGGGCGTCGACGACCGCGCGGTAGGTGAGGTCCTTGCGGTGGTGCAGGCGCGCCAGCGACTGGGGGACGACCAGCAGGCCCACGCCCGCCGCGACGAGCTCGATGGCGTCCGCGGTCGTGGCCGGGCGCTCGATCGCCGGCCGCCCGGGGAACTCCTCCCAGTCCAGGGTGTCGTCGAGGGGGTGGAAGACCACGTCGTCGGCGAGGTCGCCGACCGACACCTCCTCGGCGGCCGCCATCAAGTGGTCCTTCGGGACGACGACGACCGTGGTCTCCGTGTAGAGGGGGATGGCGCTGAGGTCCGCGCGGTCGATCGGCAGCCGTACGAAGCCCGCGTCGGCGTCCAGGGCGCGGAGCATCCCGGGGGCGTCGGCGGCCGTGGCCATGACGAGCTCCAGCGGGATGTCCGGCAACCGCTCCTGCCAGATCCGCACCCACTTGGCGGGGATCACACCCGGGACATAGGCGAGGCGGAACGAGGGGGGAGCATCCGAGCCGGTCATCCGGCCAGGCTACCCCGGCACCGGTCGGGGGCCGCGCCCGCGATCGATATCCTGGGGGCATGACGTCGCACCATTCCGCCCAGACCATGAAGCCCGCCACCGCGGCGAAGAAGCTGGGTGTGTACCTCGAGGCCACCCCCGCCGAGTTCCGGGAGGGCGTCGTGTCGCGCGACGAGCTCAACGCGCTCCAGGCCGACCCGCCCGAGTGGCTCCGGCAGCTCCGCCGCGACGGTCCGCACCCGCGCCCGGTCGTGGCCTCGAAGCTCGGCGTCTCCATCTCCGGCCTCGCCCGCGGCGGAGTCACCGAGGCGCTCACCACGGAGCAGATCGAGGCACTGAAGCAGGACGAGCCCGAGTGGCTGCAGAAGGAGCGCGCCACCCAGGCCGAGGTCCGCAAGGAGACCGCGCGCCTCAAGGAGCGCGACGCCGAGCGCGCCCGCCGCGCCGACGCCTGACACCCCCGCGACGACGCCGGCCCCCTCACGGCGGCCGGCGTCGTCTTTTGCGCCGCCTCCCGCAAGCCGCGAGCCCTCAGCCTCGTCGCGGGCGTCGATGCGACCGGCGGGGAGACAGCACACCGCCCTTCGGCCCGGCCGCCCCGGATCCGGGAGGTGGCCACGGCGCCCACACCGGGCCCCCTGGACAGCACGCGCCCCAAGAGGTGGGAGCGGACTCAGGGCCGGCGAGCCGGCCGCCCGGTTCGCCCGTCGGCGTGGCAGGGCCCCGCTCCAGGGCGGCGGGTGAGCCGCCCCGCGGCGACCCTGACGGGCTGCCGGGCGGTGCATACCGCGGGGGGGGTGTCGTCCGCCCCATGTCCACTCCGGACGGCTCTCCGCCCTCGTTCCCGAAACCGCGGGATCCGCGACAGCGCCCGGAACCGCCGTCGACCCGGCGGCGGCGGCTCCGGTTCACGCCCCGCTGCCGTGCCGGCCGCCCGGCCGCCCGGCACGGCACCCTCCCGCCCCGTCCACAAAGCCCGTCCCGGTCCGTTGACAGCGCGGAGGGCGCGTCGCAGACTCAGTGCCCGAACGGTCAATGAACGATAGTTCACTGTGCGAACGAGGATGTTCGCGCGCCAGAACAGGGGCTGCCATGACCATCTCCCGCGAACTGCTGATCGGCGGCAAGGACGTCCCGGCCGTCTCCGGACGCACGGCCGAGGACGTCAGCCCCTTCACCGGCGAGGTGTACGCGACCGTCGCCGCCGGGGGCGTCGAGGACGTCACCCGGGCGGTGGACGCCGCCGAGGCCACGTTCCCGCAGTGGGCGGCGCTCAGCCCGTTCGCGCGGCGCAGGATCTTCCTGACCGCGGCCGACCTGCTGGAGGCCCGCACGGAGCAGGCCGCGGAGATCATGGCGCTCGAGGCCGGCGGGACCCGCCCCTGGGCGTACTTCAACGTCGGGCTGGCCGCCAACATCCTGCGCGAGGTGGCCGCTGCCGTCACCGCGCCGCGCGGCGAGGTGCTGAGCGCGCAGGAGGAGGGCGTCCTCGGCATGGCGGTGCGCGAACCGGTCGGCGTCGTGGGCGCCTTCGCGCCGTGGAACGCCCCGATCATCCTCGGCGTCCGCGCGGTCGCCGCGCCGCTGGCGGCCGGGAACACCGTCGTGGTGAAGCCCAGCGAGGACGCCCCGGTGGCCTGCGGCCTGTTCGTCGCGGACGTGCTGCGCGAGGCCGGGCTGCCGGACGGCGTGCTGAACGTGGTGACCAACGCCCGTGAGGACGCCGCCGAGGTCGCGGAGGCGCTGATCGCCGACCCGAGGGTCCGCATGGTCAACTTCACCGGGTCGACGGAGGTCGGGCGGATCATCGGCACCCACGCCGCACGCCACCTCAAGCCGGCCGTGCTGGAGCTCGGCGGCAAGAACGCCATCCTCGTGCTGGACGACGCGGACGTGGACTACGCCGTCGACGCCGCCGTCTTCGGCGTCTTCCTCAACTCCGGGCAGATCTGCATGTCCGGTGACCGGATCCTCGTCCACGAGAGCCTCGCCGAGGAGTTCACGGCCAAGTTCGCCGCCAAGGTCGGCACGCTGCCCTCGGGCGACCCCTCGCACCCGCACACCGTGATCGGGCCGCTGGTGAGCGGGGCCTCCGCACAGCGCGTCGCCGCGCTCGTGCGGGACGCGGTCGCCAAGGGCGCCACCGTGCTGGCCGGGGGCGGCGAGCCGGACGGCGCGGTGCACCCGGCCACCGTGCTGCAGGGCGTGCCCAAGGACGCGGAGATCTACTACGGCGAGGCCTTCGGTCCCGTCGTGACCGTGGCGCCCTTCGCCGACGACGACGAGGCGGTGGCCCTGGCCAACGACACCGACCACGGCCTGACCGCGGGCGTCATCACCGAGAACGGCACCCACGGGCTCGCCGTGGCCCGCCGGCTGCGCACCGGCATCGTGCACGTCAACGACCAGTCGGTGGCCGACGAACCGCAGGCGCCCTTCGGCGGCTTCAAGGCGTCCGGCTACGGCCGCTTCGGCGGTCGCTGGGGCCTGGAGGCGTTCTCCAACACCCGCTGGGTCACCCTGGCCACCCAGCAGGCGCACTACCCGTTCTGAAGCCGCGGCGAAGGGCATAGGGTCCGCGCATGGAAGATCCACTCGGCGCGGCCCGCGCCCTTCTCGCCGAACGCTTCCCCGACGCCCTCGCCGGCTTCCTGGGCGGGTCCACCGCCCGCGGGGAGGGGACGGCGACGTCCGACCTGGACGTGGTCGTCGTCCTCGACCCGCCCGCCGGGTGCCACGCGGAATCGCTGACCTGGGGCTCCTGGCCGGTCGAGCTCTTCGTGCACACCCCCGAGTCGGCGCGGGCCTTCATGGGCTGGGACCGGGACCGCGGCAGCGGCACGATGGCGTTCATGTGCGCGCGGGGCGTCGTCCTGCTCGACCGCGACGGGACCGCCGCGCGGCTGCGCGACACCGCGGAGCGGATCCTCGCCGCCGGACCGCCCGCGGTCACGGACGCGGCGCGCGACCACCGGCGCTACTCCGTCACCGACCTGCGCGACGACCTGCTCGGCGCGCGCGACGAGGAGGAACTCCTCGCCGTGGCCGCCGCCCTGCTGGAGGGCGCGGCAGAGCTCCTGCTCGCCGCCCGCGGCCACTGGCGCGGTGGCGGCAAGTGGCTGCCTCGACGGCTGCGCGAGGCCGACCCCGAACTCGCGGGGCTCCTGCTGGGCGGTTACCGCGACCTCGTCCGCGGCGGCCCGCGCGAGCCGTTCGCCGCCGCGGTGGACGCGGTGCTGCACACCTGCGGCGGCCCGCTGTGGGCGGGCTACCGGCGCACCCCGGACCCGCGCATGCTCGCGGAACTCGGGCTGCGGCCGGACTGAGACCCGGACCCCTTCCCGGGGGTGCGGAGCGGACGCCCGAACCTAGACTGGAGGGGCAAGGCTGCGGACCGCCGAGTTCACAGGAGGTCTACCGATGCACGCGAACAAGGGTGACCGGGTCAGGCAGCACGGGCGGGTCGTCGGCCAGCACGACAAGGTGGCCGAGATCGTCGAGGTCATGGGGCAGGGCGGCGAGCCGCCGTACCGCGTCCGGTACGACGACGGGCACGAGTGCATCCTGTCCCCCGGACCGGACTCGACGGTGGAGCACGGGCGGGGCGCGACCCCCGCCCACTGAGCCGTCCGCACGGCATCGTGCCGGACCGCGGCCGCGGACCACGCGGCCGCGGCCCCGATGGTGCGCGCCTACGCCCCCGGACCGGTGCGGGGTGTGCGGACACGCGTCGGGTAGTGGTCGGCGACGACCCGGGACATCGCGCCGATGGGGTCGGCCGCGACCTCCTTGGCGGAGAAGAAGACGTTGCCGAGCACCTGCGGGTGGTTGCGGGCGAGGTCGAGGTGGCGGGAGAGTTCGGCCGGGTCCTGCCAGGCAGCCGCCTCGCCCGCGGCGCCCGCGCGGTACAGCGCCTCGCCGATGTAGAGCTGGACGCCCGTGCCGTCGACGACGTCGGCCCACCAGGGCACGAGCGCGGCGTAGTCGGCGACGTCGAAGCCGATGTTCCAGTACACCTGCGGCACGATGTAGTCGATCCAGCCCTTGAGGACCCAGCCGCGTGTGTCGGCGTAGAGGTCGTCGTACGTCTGGACCCCGCCGCGGGTGGCGGAGCCGCGCGGGTCCGTGACCCCGTTGCGCCAGACCGCGAAGGGGCTCACGCCGAAGCGGGTCCCGGGGCGCATCGCCCGGATGCGCGCGGCGGTCTCACTGACGAGCAGGTCGATGTTGTCGCGCCGCCAGGAGGCGAGGTCCTCGAATCCCTCCCCGTACCGGGCGAAGGCGTCGTCGTCGGCGAAGGACCGACCGGCGACCGGATAGGGGTAGAAGTAGTCGTCCCAGTGCACCCCGTCGACGGGGTAGCGGCGGACGGCGTCGAGCATGGCGTCCTGGACGAAGCCGCGGACCTGGGGAAGCCCGGGGTTGTAGTAGAGCTTGCCGCCGTACGCGACGGTCCAGTCGGGATTGACGCGGGCCGGGTGGTCCGGGGAGAGCCGTCCCGGGTCGTTGTGGGTGGCGACGCGGAACGGGTTGAACCAGGCGTGCAGTTCCAGCCCCCGCGCGTGGGCCTCCGCCACGGCCGTGCCGAGCGGGTCCCAGCCCGGGTCCCGCCCCTGGACACCGGTCAGATACGCCGACCAGGGCTCGTAGGGGGACGGCCACAGCGCGTCGGCGGTCGGCCGGACCTGCATGACGACCGCGTTGAGGCGCCGCTCGACGGCCACATCGAGGTAGCCGAGGAGTTCGTCGTGCTGCTGACGGGCCGACAGCCCTGGCGCGGAGGGCCAGTCGCGGTTGGCGACCGTCGCCAGCCACATGCCGCGGAACTGCCCCCGCGCGCCGGGGCCGTCCACCGCCCCGGACGGTGCCGCCGCCCCCGCGGGCGCGGCCCCGGCCGCACTGCCCGCACCGTCCACCGCCCTCGCGGCCTCACCCCCGGCGAGGACGGCGCCGAGCGCCCCGGCGGCGCCCGCAGCGAAGGTCCTGCGTGAGAGTCGGCGCATGACTGTCCCCTGATTCCCCGTCATATTCATATTTCGCTGATACTGGGCCGAATCGGTCCGACCGGCAACCTACCGGGAGCCGGACGGGTCCGGCGTTCCCCCGGGGCCCCGTCCGTCCCGTGCGGCGCCCTCGTCACCTCCGGCGCAGGAGTGCCGCCGCGCGCCGTCGGGCCCGGTCACCGGGGCTCCGGGGCCGGGCGGAACGGCCCCTGCGGGGACCCGGACCGGTACGCCGGCCGGGTGTAATGTCGAGCGGGCTGGTCCGGACCTCACGACGGTCCGGGTCTCCATCTCGCGATCAGGGAGAGGCTGGGCGTTGAACGACGACATCCGTTTTGTCGGTGTGGTGGGCTGTGGCCAGATGGGCGCGGGTATCGCCGAGGTGTGCGCCCGGGCCGGACTGGACGTCCGGGTGGCGGAGACCACCGGCGAGGCCCTGGAACTGGGCCGTACCCGGCTGACGAACTCGCTCCACAAGGCGGCGGAGCGCGGCAAGATCACCGCGGAGGAGCGCGACGCGACGCTGGAGCGCCTCACCTTCACCACCGACCTGGGCGACTTCGCCGACCGCGACCTCGTCATCGAGGCCGTCGTCGAGAACGAGCAGGTAAAGACCGAGATCTTCCAGGTGCTCGACCAGGTGGTCACCCGCCGGGACGCGATCCTGGCCTCGAACACCTCCTCCATCCCGCTGGTGAAGCTCGCCGTGGCGACCTCCCGCCCGGAGCAGGTGATCGGCATCCACTTCTTCAACCCGGCGCCGGTGCAGAAGCTCGTCGAGCTGATCCCCGCCCTCACCACGGACGGCCAGACGCTGGTGCGTGCCGAGAAGCTCGTCACCGACGTGCTGGGCAAGCACCCGATCCGGGCCCAGGACCGCGCGGGCTTCGTGGTCAACGCGCTGCTCATCCCGTATCTGCTGTCGTCGATCCGGATGTTCGAGACCGGCATCGCCAGCCGCGAGGACATCGACAACGGCATGGAGATGGGCTGCGCCCACCCGATGGGCCCGCTCAAGCTCTCCGACCTGATCGGGCTGGACACCGTGGCCTCGGTCGCCGAGTCGATGTACGACGAGTTCAAGGAGCCGCTGTACGCGGCTCCCCCGCTGCTCCAGCGCATGGTCGACGCGGGCCGGCTGGGCCGCAAGAGCGGCCACGGCTTCTACGACTACGTGTAGTTCGGCGTCCGCGCCGTCGTCTCCCGCCGCGCGTCGAGCCGGGCCAGTTCCGCCCTGGCCCGGGCCTCGACCGGGGCGGCGCCGACGGCGGAGCTGATCTCCAGGGCCTCGGCCAGGGCGCCGCGGGCCGCCGGCGCCCGCCGCGGACGGCGCTCGGCGGCACCCAGCACGATCAGCGTGCGGGCGAGGTCGATGGGGAGCGAACGGCCGCGCAGCCGGTCCGCGGCGGCCTGGATGCGGATGACCCCCCGCTTGGAACGGCCCAGCACACAGTCGCGCAGCCCCTCGGCGCGGTCCAGGGCGGACTGCACGCTGACGGACGGCCGTGCCCCGGCGCGGCGCCGGGCCGCGCGCAGGATCTCGGCGGCGGAGTCCGTGTCGCCGAGGATGACGGTCGCCTCGGCGAGGTCCCCGTACCAGCGCAGCATCACCGGGTCGGCGATGCCCATCGTCTCCCCCATCCTGCGCACCTGCCGCAGGGTCTCGACGGCCGCCGCGGTGTTCTCCCGTCCCCCGGCGAGCAGTTGGGCCCGGCCGCGGACGCCCAGCGCCCGCAGCAGGAAGAGTTGGTCCCCGTCGGTCATGCAGGCCCTGATCGTGCGGTCGGTGAGCTCCAGGGCGCGCTCCAGGCGTCCCCCGGCGGTCTCGGCGAGCGCGGCGGCGTACAGCACGGGCGGTGAGTCGTTGCCGGTCCGGACGGGGAGCACGGCGCAGCGGGCGACGTTGTCCAGGGCCTCGCGGCACCGTCCGGACCGCACCTGTATGCGGATCAGCGCCACCAGCGTCGCGGCGGTCTCCTCGACGGAGGCGTACTCGCCGGTCCTGCCGAGGAGGCCGGACATCTCGTGCTCCGCCTCGGTGATGCGGTCGGCGTCGGCGGCCAGGATCGCGCGGGTGCGCACCAGTTCGCGGGCGCCGGGCCCGTCGGGAGGCACGGGGAGGCCGAACGCCTCACCGAGCGCGGCCTCGGCGGACTCCGCCTCTCCGTGCAGCGCGTGCAGCCGGGCGAGCAGCGCCAGGGCGGCCACGCGGGTGTCGACGGCGTCCGCCTGAACCGCCATGTCGGCGGCGCGGCGGGCATGGGCGGAGGCCTGCGCGGGCCGTCCGCCGATGAGGTGCCGCAGGGCGGCCCACTGGTGCAGCCGGGCCTCGAGCTCCGGATGCCCTTCGGCCTCCACCAGTCCGTCCGCGATGAGACGGCCCGTGGCGCCCAGCGCCTGCCCGGCGTTGCCGAGCATGATCAGCCGGGCCAGTACGCGCTGCCGTGCGGAGGCGGCCTCGGCGAGCACGGTCTCCGCGGCCCGGCCGGCGTCGCCCCGCAGCCCGGCGTCGCTGGCGTACTCTGCGGCGGCCAGCAGCCGGTCGGCGCGCTCCGCGGGGCGGTCCTCGGGGGTACGGCGGGCGGCCAGGGCGGCCAGTTCTGCGGCGGTGGCGGGGGCGCCGCGGCGGCGCGCGGATTCGGCGGCCGCCGTCAGCGTGGCCGCGGTGGTCTCGTCGGCGTGCGGGTGGGCCAGGGCCAGGTGCCGGGCCTGCTCCACGGGCTCGGGCACCACACGGGACAGCAGTTTGTGCGCGGTGCGCCGGCCGTGCTCCGGGGCGTCGGCGTAGACCGCGGCGCGGATCAGCGGGTGCTGGAAGCGAATCGTTCCCTCGGCGTCGGCCGCGGCGACCCCCAGGGTCTCCGCGGTGGCCAGGTCGCCCTCCGGGTCCGGGATGCCCGCGGCGCCGAGCAGCGGCAGCGTGGGGCGGGCCGCGGCACTCGCGACGAGCAGCGTCTGCCGGGCGGAGGCGGGCAGCAACCGCACCCGGTCCAGCAACAGGTCGCGCAGCCGCGGCGGTACGGACAGCGCGTCCCCCGCCTCGAAGGGCATGCCGTCCCGCAGCAGGACCCGCCCGAGCTCGAGGGCGTACAGCGGATTGCCCGCGGCCGTGTCCTGGACGGCGCGCACGGCGGGTTCCGGCAGCTCCGCCCCGGTGTCGTCCAGCAGCAGCTCGGCCACGTCGCCGTCGGACAGCGGCGGCACGAGCAGCGCCGTGGTCCCCGGCGGGCAGCACCTCATCCCGAGCGGCTCCTCGCCCTCCACGACGCGTTCGGCGGCCAGGAACCGCACGTCCTCGCCCGCGGGGAGCCGGCGCAGCGCGAGCGAGAGGACCTCCGCGCTCGGCGTGTCGAGCCACTGGAGGTCGTCGACGACGATCAGCACGGGGCCGGCCGCCGCGAGCGCACGCAGCAGTTCCACGGCCGCGTCGCGCACGGCCAGCCGGCTCGGCGTCGCCACCGGCTCGCGCCCCCGCAGCAACGCCGCCCGCAGGGCGGCCCGGGGGCCCGCGCTCAGCCCGTCGACGTACTCCTCGGGCACCCGGGCGAAGAGGTCCATCAACGCCACGAAGGGCAGCTTGGCGTCCTCCTCGACGGGCACGGCCCGCAGCACGAAGCCTTCCGGCGGGGCCTCGCCGGTCAGCACCGCGAGCAGGGCGGACTTGCCGATCCCGGCCGCTCCGTGGAGCAGTACGCCCGGACCGGCGGTCAGCTGTGTCCGGGCATGGTCGAGGATCTCCCGACGCCCGATCAGGGACGGCATATGCTCATGACAACGTTTGCTCAACTCCCTTGTCAATGACCACAGTCACGTCGGCGTGTCCGCGGGGGGGGGTGGTGCGGGGGTCGGTTGTTGCGGCCGGTTGTCGTGTGCGGGTCGTTTGCGCCTGCGGCGGGCGGTTCGCCCGCCCGCCCTCCCGATTGCCCGGCGCGATTGGTGCGGGCCTGCGCGCGTGCGTGGTGGGCCGGGGACGGGGCCTCCGGGGTGGGCATTCTGTACCGCATATTTATGTGCATGACGGGCACCCGCCCTTGCTGCCCCGGATGCCGCACAACAAATACACGTCAGCGTCCAGAACGCCCACCCCTACGACCCCGCCCCCTCGGTCGGTTCGGCGACCAACGGCCGGAGGGTGGTGAGGGGGTGCACCCCTCCCCACACCGCTGGAAGCTGCCCCCAGCAGGGTGTCCCCCGGCCGCAGGCCGAGACAAGGGTGCGCGCCCAGGTGGCCGGGGGCACGTCCTACGGGACTGCTGGCGCAACTCGCCCACCGGCGCTCGCAGGGTTTGCCTGCGTCAAGGCAACAGAGGCCGACTTGTCGCGGAGCACGACAAGTGGCGGGTTGGGGACGCACTCCGACCTCCGGCGAGCGGCCGACCCGTAACCAGGTTCAGTCTTGGAACCACACCGGCCACAGCGGGTCGTGTCCCCCGTCGTGGTGTAGTCCGTCGCCCCCGCTTCGGCGCCGTCCGGCACGTGCCCATGCGCGGCGTCGTGCGATCACCGCTGGTCCCGGCTCGGGGAGCCTCAACACGGCCTCCGGCGAGCACGATTCGGGACGCTACCTGCGGATTCCGCCAGCATGATCGGCTACATCACTTGGCGGGACGCCATCCCGCAGCGATTGAGGCGGCCGTCGGCTGAAGACTGAGGGAGGGCGGGAACGCGCGCACGACAACGGGCCGCTTGGCAGTGCGATCCGTGCTCCGATAACCCGGCCGGTCCGATCTGCTCCGTTCCCCATGGAGGCCTGACGGCCGCGGGCGTTCAGTAAGGCGCATGCGGCCACCCGGACCGCTCCTCACCACCCTCCGGCCGTCATGCGCCGACACGACGGAAGGGCGAGGGGGCGCCGGGTTGGCCGTGCCACCGGTGCGCGCACCCTGTCTCGGCCTCCAGTCGGAGGACGCCCCTGCTGGGGGCAGTCCCAGCGGTGCGGGGAGGGGCGCCCTCCCTCTACCCCCCTCCGGCCGTCATGCGCCCACACGGCCGGAGGGGGTGTGGCGGGGTGCGCCCGGAAAAGACGAGCGGTTAAGTGCGGCGCGGAATGATGTGGGGGTAAACCGCGAGCGTTGAGGACGTGCGCCGGCGCGGCACCGACCCAGGCACACGGTGCGAGGCGGTCACTGACCGCGCCGGGCAAACGGGCGGGAGGGCGGGAGACAGCCCGCCGCAGGCGCAAACAACCCGCACACAACCACCGGGCGCAGGGGGCACCCCCCGGGCAGCCCGGCGCAGCCGCCCGCAGGCGCAAACAACCCGCACACAACAACCGGCCGCACAGGGCAACGCACAACGTCACGCGACGCCATCGGGATCGGGCAGCAGCACCACCCGGTGCGCCCCCGCATCCACCGCCACCACGCTGTCGCACGCCGCGACGACCGTGATCCCCGCCGCCGCCACCCGCCGAAGCTCGCTCCACGCGCCGCGGCTGATGACGGTCGTCGTGACGGAGGGACCCCGGCTCCAGGGTGCGTTGTTGAGGGCGAGCTGCAGCGCGGACCGCTGCGGCCCGGGCGGCCCGACCACGGCGATCAGTTCTCCCGTGGGCGTGGACAGATCGGCTCCGTTGACGGTGGGGGTCGCCATGCCTGCCCCTCTCCTCGTTCTGGCCGGTATGCGGGCAATGGGCGTTTTGCTCGCGGATCGACCCAGGTTTACCAAGGATTGGGCGGGATCAAGGGCGCGGCACTCCGGGAACCCCGGTTGCGGTACGGGCGGAACCTGCCTGCGCACCCGCCTGCACGGGCACCCGTGGGGCGTCCCGGTGGAGCACGAGCAGCGCCATGTCGTCGGTGAGCCGGCCCCGCGTGTGCCGCAGGAACGACGCCCGCACCGCGTCGACCAGGTCCGGTGCGGACAACGCGCCGTCGTGGGCGGCCGCCTGGGCGGCCTCTTCCAGGACCGGCAGCAGGGGGAAGAACTCCCCGGCGGCGTCCCGGGCGTCCATCACGCCGTCGGTGTGCAGGAAGAGCGCCTGGCCGGGCTGGAGTTCCCCGCAGGGGACCGCCTTCGGGTCGGGACCGGGCTCGAACAGGCCGAGCGGCGGGAACGGTTCGCCGGTCTCCAGCGGGCGGGCGCCCGGCTGCCCGGGGTGGCCGGGGCAGAGCCGGTACGGCTGCGGATGGCCGCAGTTGATGACCTGGACGCCGCAGTCCTCGTCCAGTTCGAGCAGCATCAGCGTCACGAACTCCTCGGCGGCGTGCGCACGCCCCCGCAGGTGCCGGTGGAGCGCGCGGTCCAGGCGGTGGAGTACGCCCCCGAGTTCCGGCTCGTCGTGGGCGGCCTCGCGGAAGCTGCCGAGCAGCGCAGCGACGGTTGCGACGGCCTCGAGGCCGTGGCCGCGTACGTCGCCGATGACCGCGCGCACCCCGTAGGGCGTGGCGAGCACCTCGTACAGGTCGCCGCCGACGCGGGCGCCGCGGCTGGCCGAGAGGTGGTCGCCGGCCACCGCGAGGCCGCCCACGCATCGCGGCAGCGGGGGCAGCAGCACCTGCTGGGCGGCGGCGGCGATCTCCCGGGTGCGCTCGAGTTCGGCGGCGAGCCGGGCCCTGCGGTCGGCGAGCCGGAAGCAGACGGCCAGGACGGCGAGGACGGCGACCTCGGTACCCAGCCGTTGTCCGGTGTCCGGCACCGCGACGGCCGCCACGGCGAGCCCGCCGCTGACCAGGACGCAGCGGCGGCGTCCGGTGCCGGCGCAGGCGATCACCGGGGCCGCGACCGCGGCGGGCGCCCACTGGACTCCGCCGGGCACCGCGTACACCAGGCCCAGCACCGCGGCCACCCACAGACCGGGAAGCGACAGGATCGCCAGCCCCCGTGCCCTGCTGCCGCTCCGGCGGCTCACCGCCCTGGGTCGGATCATGCCTCGGGGCTCCCCCTGAAGCCGTTGACGCGGCCGGCGACGACACAGCCCCCGCGTCGAGTGGGCCCTGGTTCCGAACGATTGTGGCGACTCGGTGCGACGAACCGGGTACCCAGGGGAGTCATTTCACCCGATCGGGCTACGTGACCGGCGGGAACGCCGGTGGGGCGCCCCCGGCGGACCGGGAACGCCCCACTGGAACGCGACGTCGCGGGTGTCAGGCGCCGCGCAGGGCCGCTCCCGTGCGTTCCGCCGCGGCGGCGACGGCCGCGTCACGGGCGGCGGAGGCCTCCTCCGCGGTGAGCGTGCGGTCCGGGGCGCGGAAGCGCAGGCTGTAGGCCAGCGACTTCTTGCCCGCGCCGATCTGCTCACCGGTGAAGATGTCGAACAGCCGCAGCGATTCGAGCAGTTCGCCGGCGCCCGAGCGCAGGGCGCCCTCCACCTCGGCGGCCGGGACGGAGCCGTCCACCACCAGGGCGACGTCCTGGGTGGCCACCGGGAAGGTGGACACCCGGGGCGCGACGACGGGGCCGCCGGAGGCGCGCTCCAGACGGTCGAGGTCGACCTCCATGGCGGAGGTCCGCTCCGGCAGGTGGAGTGCCTTGATCACGCGGGGGTGCAGCTCTCCGGCGTTGCCGACCAGCACCTCCTCGCCGTCGACGACCGCGAGGAGCGCGGCGCAGCGGCCCGGGTGGAAGGGTGCCTGCTGGTCCTGGCGGACGATCAGCTGGACCCCGGCCTCGGCGGCGACGACCCGCCCGGCCTCGATGGCGTCGGCCCACTGCGTGGGACGGCCCTGGCCCCACCAGCCGGCCTGCTCGCGGGCACCGGCCAGGACCACCGCGACGCGCCTCGGCTGCCGCGGGAGGGCGGCGTCGAGCGCGGCGATCTCGGCGTCGGTCGGGCGCCGGTCGACCGGCAGCCGCGGCGGCGCGGGCTCCTCGCCGCTGGGGCGGAAGACCAGGCCGGTCTCGAAGAGCGCGAGGTCGTGCGCGCCGCGCCCCACGTTGCGGCGCAGGGCGTGGAGCAGACCGGGGAGCATGGTCGTGCGGAGCGCCGGCTCCTCGTCCGACAGCGGGTTGGCCAGCTTGACGGTGATGCGGCGCGGGTCGTCCGCGTCGAGGCCGAGCTGGTCGAAGACGGCCTCGCCGAGGAACGGGTAGTTCTGCACCTCGGTGTAGCCGGCCCCGGCGAGCGCACGGCCGACCCGGCGGCGCAGCTTCTGCGACTCGGTCAGACCGCGGCCGGAGGGCAGGTTCGGCAGGGTGGAGGGCAGGTTCTCGTAGCCCTCCAGCCGGATGACCTCCTCGGCGAGGTCGTTGGGGTCGCGCAGGTCGGGCCGCCACGACGGCACGGTGACGATCAGCTCGTCGGCGCCGTAGACGTCGCAGCCGACCTGCTGGAGGCGGCGCACCACGGTCTCGCGGCCGTACGCCATGCCCGCCACCTTGTCCGGGTGGTCGGCGGGGATGGTGATGGTGTGCGGCGCGGAGGGCGCGATGACCTCGGTGACGCCCGCCTCGGCGGTACCGCCCGCGAGCAGCACCAGCAGGTCGACGGTGCGCTGGGCGGCGGCGGCCGCCGCCTGCGGGTCGACACCGCGCTCGAAGCGCTTGGACGCCTCGGAGGACAGCTTGTGGCGGCGCGCGGTGCGGGCGATGGCGACGGGGTCGAAGTGCGCGGCCTCGATGACGACGTCGGTCGTCGAGGCGCCGGCGTCGTCGATCTCGGTGTTGGCGCCGCCCATGACACCGGCCAGGCCGATCGGCCCCCGGTTGTCGGTGATCACCAGGTCCTCGGGGTCGAGGACGCGGACCTGGCCGTCGAGCGTGGTCAGCTTCTCGCCCGGCTGCGCCCGGCGGACGCCGATGACGCCCTCGATGCGGGTCCGGTCGTAGGCGTGCAGGGGCTGACCCAGCTCCAGCATCACGTAGTTGGTGACGTCCACGGCGAGTGAGATCGGGCGCATGCCGGCCTTCTGCAGCCTGCGCTGCAGCCAGATCGGCGAGCCGGCCTCCGGGTCCAGGCCGGTGACGGTGCGCGCGGTGAAGCGGTCGCAGCCGGCCGGGTCGGAGACCTTCACCTCGTAGCCGTAGGAGTTCGGGCCGGGCACGTCGAGCAGTGCCGGGTCGCGCAGCGGCAGACCGTAGGCGATGGCGGCCTCGCGGGCGACGCCGCGCAGCGACAGGCAGTAGCCGCGGTCGGGGGTGACCGCGATGTCCAGCACCTCGTCGACGAGCTCCAGCAGCTCGATCGCGTCGGTGCCGGCCTCGTGCTCCGGCGGCAGGACGATGATGCCGTCGTGGTCGTCGCCCATGCCGAGTTCGCGGGCGGAGCAGATCATGCCGTGCGAGTTGCGCCCGTAGGTCTTGCGCGCGGAGATCTCGAAGTTCCCGGGCAGCACGCCGCCGGGGAGGATGACGACGACCTTGTCGCCGACGGCGAAGTTGCTCGCGCCGCAGACGATCTCCTGCGGCTCACCGGTGCCGTTGGCGGTGCCGACGTCGACGGTGCAGAAGCGGATCGGCTTCTTGAAGCCGCTCAGCTCCTCGATGGTGAGCACCTTGCCGACCACCAGCGGGCCCTTGAGGCCGGCGCCGAGCTGCTCGACGGTCTCGACCTCGAGACCGGCGGAAATGAGCTTGGCCTGGACGTCGCGGCCGGACTCGCCGGTCGGCAGGTCGACGTACTCCCGCAGCCAAGAAAGCGGGACCCGCATCAGATCTCCATCCCGAACGGAAGGGTGAAGCGCACGTCACCCTCGACGATGTCTCGCATGTCCTCGACGTTGTGACGGAACATCAGCATGCGCTCGATGCCGAAGCCGAAGGCGAAGCCGCTGTACTTCTCCGGGTCGACGCCGCAGGCGGTGAGCACCCGGGGGTTGACCATGCCGCAGCCGCCGAGCTCGATCCAGCCCTCGCTGCCGCAGGTGCGGCAGGGACGGTCCGGGTTGCCGACGGACTCGCCGCGGCAGACGTAGCAGACCATGTCCATCTCGGCGGACGGCTCGGTGAAGGGGAAGTAGTTCGGGCGGAGCCGGGTGGTGATGTCCTCGCCGAACAGGGACTGGACCATGTGGTCCAGGGTGCCCTTGAGGTCCGCCATGGTCAGGCCCTCGTCCACGGCGAGCAGCTCGACCTGGTTGAACACCGGGGTGTGCGTGGCGTCCAGCTCGTCCGAGCGGTAGACCCGGCCGGGGCAGATCACGTAGACCGGGGGCTCGCGGTCGAGCAGGGAGCGGATCTGCACCGGGGAGGTGTGCGTGCGCAGCACGACGCCGCTCTCCTCGGGACCGGTCCCGGCGGGCTTGTCGCCCTCGACGAAGAACGTGTCCTGCATGGTGCGGGCCGGGTGGTCCGCCCAGATGTTCAGGGCGTCGAAGTTGAACCACTCGGCCTCGACCTCGGGGCCCTCGGCCACCTCGTAGCCCATGGCCACGAAGACGTCCTCGATGCGCTCGGAGAGCGTGGTCAGCGGGTGGCGGGCGCCGCGCGGGACGCGGTCGTACGGCAGGGTGACGTCCACCGCCTCCTCGACCAGCACGCGCTCGTCGCGCTCGCTCTCCAGCACCTCCTGCCGGGCCTTGAGTGCCTGGCTGACCGCTCCGCGGGCCTGGCCGACGCGCTTGCCCGCGTCCGCCTTGGCGTGCGGCGGCAGTGCGCCGATCTCACGGTTGGCCAGGGCGAGCGGCGAGCGGTCCCCGGTGTGGGCCACCTTGACCTCGCGCAGTGCGTCGAGGTCGGCGGCCTCGGCGATGGCGGCGAGCGCCTCGTCGCGCCGGCGCTCGATCTCTTCCGGTTTCAGTGCCTCGACCTCGACAGGGTCGTACGACTTGTTCGGTGCCGACATTTCTTCCCGTTCCGATGTGGGTGATGGCGTGGCCGACCTGCTCGCCCGACCGCTGAATGCCAAGGGTCGAGTCTATCGGGGCCACGGGGAGAGGCTGGTCACGCCCGTCGGGGCCGGTGGATCACCACGCGATGCTCAGGCCGCGAAGGCCGGCGCCCCGACGGGCAGGGTAAATCGGAACTGGGCGCCCTTGCCGGGCGCGCGACCCACCGTGATCGAGCCGCCGTGGGCCTCGACGATGCCCTTGACGATGTACAGCCCCAGGCCCGTGCCGCCGCGTTTGCTGCCCCGCCAGAAGCGGGTGAAGACGCGGTTCATGGACTCCTCCGGGATGCCGGGTCCCTCGTCGCTCACGGTCACCGCTGTTCCGGACCATCCGCGCTCGCGCGGAGACGACGAGGGTGCTACGTCAATGGTGACAGTTCCCTCGCCGTGGCGCACGGCGTTTTCCAGCAGGTTCCCCAGGATCTGGTCCACCTTGTCGGGGTCGGCCCACAGCGAGGGCAGCGACTGCGCGACCCGTACGGCGAAGCGGTCCGCGGGCTGTCCGGCGGCGACGAGGGCGTCCACGTGGCGGCGCACCGCCGCGGCGATGTCGACCGGCTGCCGGCGCACCTCCAGGCGGCCGGAGTCGATGCGGGAGATGTCGAGCAGCTCGGCGATCAGCCGGGTGACGCGGTTGGCGTCGGCGTGCACGGTCTCCAGCATGAGCTTCTTCTGGTCCTCGGTGAAGCGTTCCCACTTCGCCAGCAGCGTGGCGGTGAAGCCTTTGACCGAGGTGAGCGGGGAGCGCAGCTCGTGCGCGACGGTGGCGATCAGCTCGGCGTGGCTGCGCTCGGTGCGCCGCCGCGCCTCGGTGCCGCGCAGCGCGACGACCAGCCGGCGCACCGGTCCCGTGGGGTGGTCGCGGACGTACCGGGCGCAGACCAGCACCTCGCGGCCGCCGGGGAGCAGCAGGTTGCGCTCGGGCTGCCCGGTGCGGGTGGCCAGGCCCGCGTACGGGTCGGTGAGCTGCCACCAGCGGCGCCCGTCCAGGTCCTCCAGGGGCAGCGCCTGCTCGATCGGGCGGCCGAGGACGTCGGCGGGGTCGAGCGCGGTGATCCGGGCGGCGGCGGCGTTGAAGCAGAGCACGATCCCGTGCTCGTCGGCGACGACGAGGCCGTCCGGGAGCTCGTCGGCTGTGACGCCGAGTTCGGTCAGGACGGTCGGCCAGCCCTCCGGCGCGCTCGGCGGCGTGCCGCCGTTCATCCTGACGTCCATCCCCGTAACCCCCTCTCCAGGGCGGTCCCCGGGGCGTCACACTACTAGCTCATCGTTACGGAGCGGCACCCTCCGGGAGCACGCTGCGCGCGAGCGGAGGCATAGAGGCACACGGCGGCGGCCGTGGCGAGGTTGAGGCTCTCGGCGCGGCCGTGGATGGGGACGCGCACCACCTCGTCCGCGAGTGCGCGGGTCTCCTCCGGCAGGCCCCAGGCCTCGTTTCCGAAGATCCAGGCGGTGGGGCCGCCCATCGTGCCCTCGTCGAGTTCGGCGTCGAGGTCGCGTTCCCCCGCGCCGTCGGCGGCGAGCAGCCGTACCCCGGCCCCGCGCAGGCCGTCCACGACGGTCTCCATGGGAACGCCGACGGCGACCGGAAGGTGGAAGAGGCTGCCGACGGACGCGCGTACGGCCTTGGGGTTGTACAGGTCGACGGAGGCGTCGGTGAGGACGACCGCGTCCGCGCCCGCGGCGTCCGCGCAGCGCAGCACGGTGCCGGCGTTGCCGGGGTCGCGCACATGGGCGAGGACGGCGACGAGCTTCGGCCGGGCGCGCAGCACCTCCTCGAACGGGGTGTCCAGGAAGCGGCACAGCCCGATGACCCCCTGCGGGGTGACGGTGTCCGACATCTCGGCGACGACCTCGTCGGTCGCGGTGAGCACGGGCACCCCGGCGGCGCGGGCCGCGGCGACGATCCCTTCGTGCCGGGCGGCGGCCTCGGGGGTGACGTAGACCTCGACCAGGTGTGCCATGGCCTCGCGCACGGCCTGCGGTCCCTCGGCGAGGAAGCGCCGCTCCTTGCCGCGGAAGCTGCGCTTGGCGAGGCGCCGCGCGGCGACGACTCGGGGGGATCGCAGGGAGGTCAGCTCGGGGCCGGGCATGGGCGGTGCACTCACTTCGGTCGTCGGTGTCCGGCCGGAAGCGCGGCGCGGCGCTCCGGAACGCAGCACGGACCCGCAGGCGCAGGGCCTGCGGGTCCGGAAGAGCGTGGGTCAGGCCGCCTTGGGGGCGTTGACGTCGCTCGGCAGGGCCTTCTGGGCCACCTCGACCAGCGCGGCGAACGCGTTGGCGTCGTTCACGGCCAGCTCGGCGAGGATCTTGCGGTCCACCTCGACGTTGGCAGCCTTCAGACCCTGGATGAAGCGGTTGTAGGTGATGCCGTTGGCGCGGGCAGCGGCGTTGATGCGCTGGATCCACAGCTGACGGAAGTCGCCCTTGCGCTTCTTGCGGTCGTTGTAGTTGTAGACGAGGGAGTGGGTGACCTGCTCCTTCGCCTTGCGGTACAGGCGGGACCGCTGGCCGCGGTAACCGCTGGCCTGCTCGAGGATCGCCCGGCGCTTCTTCTGGGCGTTGACTGCCCGCTTGACGCGTGCCACTAGATAACTCCTTCTAAGGGACCGTGGGGGTGCTCACACGGCCCGAAAACGAATGGGTCCCGGTCCAGCATCGCGCCCCCTGGTCGAAGGGGGCGTGCCGTCACTTGCCGAGAAGCTTCTTGATCTTCTTGGCGTCGGGCTTGGCCAGGACGACAGTGCCGGTGAGGGCACGGGTCTTCGTCGACGGCTTGTGCTCAAGCAGGTGGCGCTTGCCGGCGCGCTCGCGGATCACCTTGCCGGAGCCGGTGATCTTGAATCGCTTGCTCGCACCGCTGTGGGTCTTGTTCTTCGGCATGCGCCGTAGTCTCCTCGTCGCTGGCCCTCCCGTCCGCCCGGGGGCGGACGGAGAGCGTCAGTCCTTCATTGCGTTACCCGGAGCGAACTCCGGGTCCTGGCAACGCCGTCAGACGGCGTCAGCTGGCGTCGGCGGGAGCGTCCTGCTCGTGCTCGAGCTCGAGCTCCTGCTCCTGCTCCGGCTCGTCGGGGTCCTTCGGCAGGCGACCGGCCTTGCGGGCGGCCTGCGCCTCGCGGGCCTCGGCCATCGCCTCGGTCTTCTTCTTGTGCGGACCGAGAACCATGATCATGTTGCGGCCGTCCTGCTTCGGCGAGGACTCCACGAAGCCCAGGTCCTGGACGTCGTCGGCGAGCCGCTGCAGCAGTCGGAAGCCCAGCTCCGGGCGCGACTGCTCACGACCGCGGAACATGATCGTGATCTTGACCTTGTCGCCCTGCTTGAGGAACCGGACGACGTGACCCTTCTTGGTGTCATAGTCGTGCGGGTCGATCTTCGGCCGGAGCTTCATCTCCTTGATGACCGTGTGCGCCTGGTTCTTGCGCGCCTCACGGGCCTTCATGGCCGACTCGTACTTGAACTTGCCGTAGTCCATGAGCTTGCAGACCGGCGGGCGTGCGGTCGCCGCCACCTCGACCAGGTCGAGGTCGTACTCCTGCGCAAGCTCCAGTGCCTTGGCAAGCGGCACGATGCCGACCTGCTCGCCACTGGGACCGACGAGTCGCACCTCGGGGACGCGAATCCGGTCGTTGATGCGGGGCTCGGCGCTGATGGGGCCTCCTCGGTAGCACCACGCGACTGACTGGATTGACAGGCGCGTAACGTCTGAAAACTTGGTCCGGCCCGTGAGGAGGCGTGAAAAACGCCCCATACGGGTCACAGGCGGATGCTCCTCACAACCGGGAGCACCGCCGCGGCATTCCGCGGGGCGCGTCGGGCACCGCGTCCTCTTCCGGGGACACGGCACCTGACCGGTGACCCGCCGCCCTCGAGGGGCCGGCAAGGTGGGAGATCGGAGCCTCCACTTGTGGGCTGAAGCGCTCCGTTTCCGTGACGTCCACGGGGTGTCCAGCCGGTCGATCGTCAAGCATACCAGTGTCCGACCGCAGACCGTAATCGGCCGACGTGGCCCTATCGTGTGAGGCATGAGTGACGCCAGCCCCCAGCACCAGTCCCCCTCCGCGGACCGCCCCGACTTCGACACGATGACCCGCGACATCGCGGACGTCCCGGCGGTCGAGGTGATCACCACGGTCGCGGTGCACCTGATGAGCGCGGCGGCGGTGAACCTCGGCCTCGCGGAGGACGGCGACCGGCACAAGGACCTCGACGAGGCACGCAAGCTGATCACCGCCCTGGCCGGCCTGGTCACCGCCGGCGCGACCGAGATCGGCTCCTACCACGCCGCCCCGCTGCGGGACGGCCTGAAGTCGCTGCAGCTCGCCTTCCGTGAGGAGTCCGTCGTCCCCGACGCTCCGGGCGAGGGCCCCGGCGAGAAGTTCACCGGCCCCGTCCACGGCTAGGCCGGCCGCACCTCCCGAACGTTCGAGACGGCGTCGCCCCCGGTGGGGCGGCGCCGTCAGCGTGTGAAGAGCGGTTCGCCGGGCAGCCGGGTGTCCGCCGGGAGCAGCGCCAGCTCGATGCCGCGCACCAGCGCGCCGCGCAGCACCTCGTCCGCCGCGAGCGTCGCCGCGACGCGCTGCGCGACCTGCGGCACGTCGGCGCCCGCGTCCAGGACCAGCCCCAGCGTGCCGTCGGCGTCCGCCGAGGGGACGAGGTGGGCACGGACCACCTCCGGCGCCGTCCCCACCGCGGCCCGCAGGGCATCGCGGACCGCGGGGTCCGCCAGCGGGTCCGCGTCCGCGCGGCCCGAGGCGACGGCGCGCAGCGCGCCGCCGGTCAGCGCGTACGGCACGGGCCCGGCCATGTCGATCAGCAGGGTGTCGGCCTTCTCGTGCGCCAGCGCCTGCAGCGCCTGGCCCAGCGGCACCGCCACCGGCCGCGCGTCCGGCCGCCAGCGCGCGAGGGCCTCGGTGGAGGTGAAGGCCGGCAGCGCCTTGCGGCCGTCGGCCGCCTGGAGGGTCGGCACCGCCATGTCGCTGGTCTTCTCGCGGCGCAGCCCTCCCGGTCCCTCCTCGACCTCCCCGAGCAGCGCCACCACCGGCACCAGGAAGCGCGCGCCGGGGAGCGCCGCCAGCACCTCGGGTTCGGCCGACGGATCGGCGTCGTACGCGGCGAGCGCCGCCGCGAGCCGGGGGTCGGCGGTGCCGTCGTCGTCGGAGAAGCCGGAGTCGGGGATGTTCTTGAGAGCCACCTCCCGAGGGTATCGGGGCTGCCGGGCCGCGATTTCTTACGCCCCCTTCATCCGCCTCTCACGGACCGCGCAGTTTCCGTCCCTAGCTTCCCTGGGCATGGCTTACGAGAACCCCGCCGCACTTCGTCCCGGCGGCACGGACGTCGCCGGCCCTGCCTCCCGCGCCCCTCGCGGCACCGTGCGCGCGGTGACGGCGACCGCGCTGCTGGCGTGCGCCGTGCTCGGCACGGCGACGTACGGGGCGGCGTCGCCGCCGCGCACGGCGGCGGTGATCACGACCGGGGCCGGGGCCGGCGGGGCGGCGAACGTGGCGATCGTGAAGGTGAGCGAGGAGCCCCGGATGGTGTGGAGCGAGGTACTGGCGACGGCGCTGCGGGACGTGTCCGGGGACCCGCGGGCGCGCTACTCGGTGGCGGTGCTGGACACCGCCACGGGCGGCCGTGCGGTGCACGGGGACGGGCTGTACGACACGGCGAGCATCGTCAAGGTCGACATCCTGGCGGCGTTGCTGCTCCAGGCCCAGGACGCAGGGCGGGACCTGACGGCGCAGGAGAAGGCCTGGGCCGAGGTGATGATCGAGGACAGCGACAACGCGGCGGCCACCGCGCTGTGGCGGGCGATAGGCCGGGGCGCCGGGCTGGACGCCGCCAACCACCGCCTCGGGCTCACCTCGACCACGGCGGGCAGCGGGCCGCTGTGGGGGCTGACCCAGACCACGGCGGCCGACCAGCTCACGCTGCTGCAAGGGGTCTTCGGCGCCGACGGCGCCCTCGACGCGGCGTCCCGCGCGTATGTCCGGCGGCTGATGGGACGCGTCGCGGCCGGGCAGGCCTGGGGCGTGCCGACCGCGGCCGACGGCTCCTACGAGGTCAAGAACGGCTGGTTGCGGCGGAGTACGACCGGGCTGTGGGACATCAACAGCATCGGCCGGGTCCGGGCCGGCGGGCGGACGTACCTGGTCGCCGTGGTCTCCCGCGGCAGCACGACGCAGGCCGCGGGCATCACGCTGGTGGAACGGGCCGCGCGGGCGGCGGTCGGCTCCTTCAGCCGCGCCGCCGGCCGTTCCGGGAGTTCGTGAGCCGGGGCCGCAGCCACAACAGGGCCGCCGCGGCGACCAGTCCGGTGCCCGCGACCGCGAAGACCACGGCGATGCCGTCGCCCAGGGCGTCCCCGTCGGCCGCCGCGGCCGCCTTCGCCGCGTCGGGACCGGCGCCGAAGTACTTGCGCGTGTAGGGGACGGCGCTCGGCACGACGGCCTCGGGCTTGACCTTCGCCGCCGCCTTCAGCGCGGCCGCCGGGTCCACCAGGCCGTGGCCGACGGCGTCGTCGCGGCCGCCCGCCGGGGAACTGCGGGCGGTGTCCTCCAGCAGCCGCTTCACCTGGGCGGGGCTGAGCCTGGGGTAGGCGGAGCGGACGAGCGCGGCCGTGCCCGACACGTACGCGGAGGCGGTGCTGGTGCCCCAGCCCTCGTAGTAGCGGCGGTTGGGATCGGCTATCACGACGTCGACGCCCGGCGCGGCGACCGTCGCGTACCAGCGGCGGGTGGAGAAGGCGGCGCGGGAGCCGTAGCGGTCGACGGCGGCCACCGCGATGACGCCCGGGTACGCCGCCGGGTAGGAGGCCCGGTTGCCCTGCTCGCCGCCGTTTCCGGCGGAGGCGACGACGACCACCCCCTTGCGCAGGGCGTACTGGATCGCGTCGTCCTCCTGCGCCTCGGGGTGGGCGGTGCGGCTGTCGTCGCCGAGGGAGAGGTTGATGACGTCGGCGCCGTGGTCGGCGGCCCAGCGGATGCCGTCGGCGAGGGCGCTGCCGCGCGTGGTGCGGGCCTTCTTCCGCTGCGGGTCCTTGTCCTCGAGGATCACCCGCACCGGCAGGATCCTGGCCTGCGGGGCGATGCCCAGCACGCCGTCGGAGCCGCCGGGGCCGTGGCCGTGACCGGCGATGATCCCGGCCATGCCGGTGCCGTGCCGGGCCCAGGCGGCGTCGCCGCGGCGGGCCCCGAAGCCGACCATGTCCTTGCCCTCCAGGACCTGGCCGGACAGGTCCGGGTGGGTGCCGTCCACGCCCGTGTCGAGGACGGCGACGGTGACGCCCTTGCCCTTCGTCCGCTGCCAGGCATCCTGGGCGTGCAGGGCGTCCAGCGCCCAGTCCGCGTCGCGTACGGCGTCGGCGTGGGCCGGGACGACGGGCAGCAGGACGAGGGCCGCGGCGGTCATCGCGGTGGCCAGTCGCCTCATCCGGAACCTCCCGTCGGGGTGGCGGTCAGCGAACCCGCGGCACGGCGGGCCCGGTCGGCGACGGCGTCGGCCAACGCGTCGGCCTCGTGCCCCAGTCCGGCCTGTGCGGGTGCGGCCGTGGCACCCGCGGTGACGGCCGAGGCGGCGGGCTGCGGGACGGCGATCTCGCGGCCGTCGGCGAAGCCGCTCACCGCGTACACGACGACCGGCAGGTCGGCGGCGACCGTGACGGTCCAGCTGGCGCGCTGCCGGTCGCCGAAGCCGTCCGCGACGGTGCCCGGGAAGGCCACCGGACGGGGCATCAGATCCCTGCGGGAGCCCAGTCGTTCGGAGATCCAGCGGTTGTGCAGCTTGCGCATCGTCGGGGGGTCGGCCTTGGTGACGAGCAGTCCGACCGTGGTCACGGCGCTCGACGTGGCGTCGGCGTAGGTGGCGCGCAGCAGTTTCACGCAGCCGGCGGGGCGCAGCACCTTCGCCAGCAGCGGGTCGAAGGCCTCCCGGCAGTCGCCGGCCGGTGCCACGCCGATCCGCGTCCAGGTGCGCTCGGCGCCGCCCGGACCGAGGCCCTTGCCGTGCAGGGTGGACGGGAAGAGCGTGTCGACGGGCGTGCTGTGCCACAGGCCGCGGGCGAGGGCGAAGTCGCGCTTGCCGGCCTCCGCCGCCGTGGGCGTGGGAGCGGCCGGGTCGTGGTTGATCCACACGCCAGCGCCGGCGCCGCCGAGCAGGCCGAGGCCCAGCACCAGGCACAGCGCGGCGGCGGCCGCACGGGGCCGCGCCTGGGCGGCGTGCGCTGGGGCGTGCGGCGGCCGGGGAGGGTACGGCGGCTGCGCCGAGGGCGGTACGGGCGAGGACCAGGCCGCGGCCGGGGGGTGCGCGGGCGGCGGGGGCGGTACGGGGCCCGCCGGGTAGGCGACGCCGACAGGGCCCCGCTCGCCCACGGGACGCGGGTACGGGGGCGCCGGCACCGGGGCCGTGCCGTACAGCTCCTGGGGCGGCCCGCCCTCGGGCTCGCCGCCGGCGGCGGGGCCCACGGCGGCCCAGGGCGCGGACGCCCGGCCGGGGGCGGAGGCGGCGGCCCAGTGGGCGGAGACGTGGGGCGGCGCGGAGACGTGGGGCGGCGCGGAGACGTGGGGCGGCGCGGAGACGTGGGGCGGCGCGGAGACGTGGGGCGGCGCGGA
>NZ_FZOF01000036.1 GCF_900188405.1 Actinacidiphila glaucinigra
GCGTTGGCGGGTGTCGACGTCGATGACCATCCAGCCGGCGATGAGGTCCTTGGTCTCGGCGAAGGGGCCGTCGGTGACGGGTGGGCGGTCTTCGCCGTCGTAGCGGACCCAGGTGCCTTCGGGGGCGAGGGCCTGGCCGTCGACGAACTCGCCGGTCTTCTCCAGTCGGGCGGCGAAGTCGTGCATGTACTGGATGTGGTCGGTGATCTCCTGGGGTGTCCACTGGTCCATGGGTACGTCGTTCACCGCCGCCGGTGCGCCGCGGTAGTGCTTGAGCAGCAGGTACTTGGCCATGGTGGCTCTCCTTGGTGCCGGTGCGACCCATTGTGGCCGCCTTCACCACGGGGACGGAGCCGGCCGCGGCTTCTCGACATCACCGCCCGAGCTTTTCCCCCGGGATGTTCCGTCGGAGAGCCTCGGGCCGCTCCCGGGGCTCCACCCGAGCTGTGACGGTGACGGCGTCAGATGAGTTCGAGGCCGCCGTCGACGGTGATGACCTGGCCGGTTGCCTGGCGTCCGGCGGGCTCGGCCATGCGCAGGATCCAGTGGGCGATGTCGTCGACGTCCGCGATGCGGTGGGTGGGGATGCGGGCCTGCTCGTAGGCGTACATGTCGTTGACCGCCTCGGGGGTGAGGCCGGCGGCGAGCATGACGTCGGTCCTGGTGGGGCCGGGGGCGACGCAGTTGACACGGATGCCCTCGGCGGCGAGTTCCAGGGCCCAGCTGCGGGTCATCTGCTCGATCGCGGCCTTGGTGGCCGAGTAGTGGGATCCGCCGGCCATGGGGCGGTGCCCGTAGGTGCTGGACACGTTGACGATGCTGCCGGACGAGGTGCGCAGGTGCGGCAGGGCTTCGTGGGCGAGCATGCTCGGGACCACGACATTGAGGTGGAAGAGGTCCGCGATCACCTGCTTGTCCGCCTCGGCCAGCGGCATGACGGCCGTGCCGCCGGCGTTGTTCACCAGCAGGTCCAGTCGTCCCCAGCGCTCGACGGCGGTGGCGACGACCTGGGCGGGGGCGCCGTCGTCGACGAGGTTGACGGACAGGACCTCGATGTTCGCGTGCGCCCGGGCCGTCTCGTCGAGGGCGTCCTTCCGGCGGCCTACGCCGAGCACGTTCGCGCCCGCCTGTGCCAGGGCGAGAGCCGTCGCGCGGCCGATGCCGGAACCGGCTCCCGTGACGATCGCGACGTGGCCGGAGAAGGGCAGGTTCGAGGGGCTGGACATGGTTGTTCTCCAAAGTTTGATGTTCTACGAACTTCGAACATAACATGAGGGGGACGTTGTGCCCCGAATGGTGAGACGTGGCACAGCCTTCCGCGCGCCTGAGGCACAGCGTCCTCCGGGCGTGGCGCTCGGCCCGTTCGCCGCCCGGGGCGGCCCACCGCATTCCGTGGTGGGTCGCCCCGGGGAGTCGCGAGTCGTCAGCGGAACAGCCTGCCGAACCTGCGTACTTCCTCTGCGAAGATCTTCGGCTGCTCGAACGCCGCGAAGTGGCCGCCCCTGGCGGCCTTGTTCCAGTAGACGAGGTTGGAGAACGCCTTCTCCGCCCAGGCGCGAGGCGGCGTGTAGAACTCCTTGGGAAACAGTGTGACGCCCATGGGCACGTCGATCTTGACGGCGTTCATGGTGATGTCCGAGTTCTCCCAGTAGAAGCGTGCGGCGGACTCCGCTGTATTCGTCAGCCAGTACAGGGTGATGTCGTCCAGCATTTCGTCCATGGTGAGGACCGACTCCGGGTTCCTGTCACTGTCGGTCCAGACCCCGAATTTCTCGTAGATCCAGGCGGCCTGGCCGACAGGGGAGTCGGCCAGCGAATAGGACACGGTCTGGGGCCGGGTCATCATCTCGAGCTGGTAACCGATCTCGTTCTGCTGCTGGGCGTTCAGCTGGCTCATCGCGACCTGCTCCTCGGGAGTCAGGTGGTTCATGTCGAGATGGGGAGGAACGATCTGCGGGAAATTCAGATGGATCCCCAGCAGCCCCTTGGGTCGCAGCACCCCCAGCTGGACATTGACCGCCGCACCCCAGTCCCCTCCCTGGGAGAGGTAGTGGTCGTATCCGAGGCGGGGCATGATCTTGGCCCACGCCTTGGCCGTCCGTACGCGGCCCCAGCCCAGTTCGTCCGGCTGATCCGAGAAACCGAACCCCGGCAGGGACGGGGTCACCACGTGGAACGCGTCCCGCGGCGACCCGCCGAATTCGGTGGGGTGCGTCAAGCGGCGGATCACCTTGCGGAATTCCAGGATCGAGCCGGGCCAGCCATGGGTGAGCATGATGGGCATAGCGTCGCGATGAGGCGATCGGGCGTGCAGGAGATGGATGCCGACGCCGTCGATCACGGTGCGGTACTGGCCGAATCCGTTGAGCAGCGCCTCCACCCTGCGCCAGTCGTAGTGCCGCTGCCAGTGGTCCACGAGTCGCTTGACCCGCCACAGCGGTGCTCCCTGCGACCAGTCGTCGACGAGCTCCTGGGCGGGCCACCGTGTCGTCTCCAGCCGTCGCCGGAGGTCGTGCAGCATGCGTTCCGGCACGTGCAGCCTCATGGGCACGACCGCACCGGGGCCCGCCGACGGCATGGACAGCCCCGCGGCCGGGGCGCCCGTTCCCGTGGCGGCCTCGGCGACCCCGGATGTCATCGCCGCCGCGGCCGTTCCCGCGCCCAGTGCACCCATGGCGTACAGCAGTCGTCGACGGCTGAGATTGTTCGCTTGGCTCGTCATGCGTCATTCACTCCGATCGTCGTCTTTCGGTGCCGCGGGAATCTCCGGCGAACCCGGGATATGCGCGATACGCGCCTGATCGAGCCACTTCGTGAGCCGCGAAACATGGCGGATTCACTCGGTGGCCGCTGCGGATCCGCGTTCTTCGGCCGATGGTCGGCGCGCGGTCCGGGATTCGCCGCACGGTAGGCAGCCGTGGGGACAAGTATGTTCGGCAGTTGTCGAACTTCGCTTGCGACCATACATCGCACACACGCCGGTCGAGAGCTTCGTGTGCGTGGCATGGGTCACGCGCCACTGTCCGGAATTCGCGTGACACCGTGTGCGTCCGGTGATGAGAGCACCGTCACGCTCGCATCGATCACCGCAGGAAAAGAGGGTCGTGTTAGCTTGTTCGGCGTACGTCGAACATTCATTTCCCGCCGTATCCGGGGCCCAACGGTGTGATCGCGGTCCGGAATCAGGCCGCACCCCGCCCCCGCCGGCGCATCCAAGCAGAAGGAGAACAACCATGAGCGCAATCACCACGGAAATGCAGGAGTTCATCTCCCGGGTCGTGCACGACGGGAGCAACTACCGCATGGACGCGATGGAGAAGCTCTACACGGACGACATGGCGATCCTCTTCCCGACCGCCCAGGGTGCCATCGCGGCAGCCCCCCGCAGGGAGGTCTTCGCGGAGTTCGCCGCCCGCGGCAAGGCAGGCGAGGCACCGCTGTCCACCGAGTACAAGATCCTGCACGCCGAGGACCAGGGCGAGCACGCGACCGCGCTCCTCTACCGCCGCATGAGCGACACCGCTGCCCCGTTCCTCTACGAGCTGCGCCTGAAGCGAGGCGGCGCCTACGGCTGGCTCGTCGCCGGCGAGACGGTCACGCCGTGGCCCGACCCGGAGACCGCCGGCGCCTTCCTCCCGCCGCGGCAGGCCGCCTGAAACCGGCGAGGGCCCGGGCGGCGAGCCGACGTCCGAGCCGGAGCAGGCCCACGTACGGCCGCGTTCGCCCCTTCACGGTGCGGGTGCGGCCGTTCGGCCGCCGAGCGTGGACCGGTCAGGGGACGGGACCTCGGCGCAGCCGGTCCTGCGCGGCCTTCTCGGCGTCGGTGAACGCGGCACGCCCTGCCGCGGTCAGGGTCACCTCGACCCTCCGGTGATCCCTGTCCCGGCGGTGGCGTTCGATCAGTCCGGCCGCCTCCAGGCTCTTCAGGTGCGAGGCCATCCGCGTCGCCGATTCCCGGAGGAACGCCGTCAGCCGTACGAGGGGCACGGCCCGGCCGTCGGCCGCGTCGAGGGCACCGAGGATGAGGCAGTCGTACAGCGACAGACGATGCCGTGCCAGCAACTCGCCCTGCAGGAGCGCCAGGTTGTACAGGGCGGATGGTGGCTGCGGCGCGGCGTCCACGGGATCGCGGTCGGTCATGTCTCCTCCCCGGGGCGGGTCCACCGGCCGCGAACTCGCGGCCTCGAAGGCACAAGCGGGTTTCCCCGAGGGGCCGATGGCGGGGCGGCGGGCCAAGAAGCCCTCGGATCGGGACACCGCATCGCCCGCGCGCGCCCGGATGCATCGGCGGCGTGCGGGCGTCGGCCCGTCCGATGTCCTGATGTGAGGCCGATGCGGCACGGAGGTCCGTCCGTCCCCGCGCTCTCCCGGATCTAGCGTCGTCAGCGCGGCGACACGGGGCCGGAACCGTAGGGCTCGCACAGGGCGAGCGGTGGCTCGTGCGCCGCGCGTTCGGCTGCGTACCGCGCATTCGCCGAGGGCACGGCAGCATCGAGGAGGAGCGGCGGCATGAGCCTGCTGGCACGGATCGACCAGCCCGCGGACCTGCGGGGACTGAGCCACCCGGAGCTGGTCCGGCTCGCCGGGGAGATCCGCGATTTCCTGATCCGGCACGTCGCGGCGACGGGCGGCCATCTGGGGCCCAACCTCGGCGTCGTGGAACTGACCCTGGCACTGCACCGCGTCTTCGACTCCCCGCGTGACCGTCTGCTCTGGGACGTCGGCCACCAGGCGTACGTCCACAAGATCGTGACGGGGCGGGCCGGCGAGTTCACCGGCCTGCGGCAGCGCGGCGGGCTGTCCGGATACCCCAGCCGCGAGGAGTCCGCGCACGACCACATCGAGCACTCGCACGCCTCCGCGGCACTGTCGTACGCCGACGGCATGGCCAAGGCCGCGCAGTTCGCGGGTGAGGCGGACCGGCACATCGTCGCCGTCGTCGGCGACGGAGCGCTCACCGGCGGGCTGGCCTGGGAGGCACTCAACAACATCGCGGAGGCACCCGGCCGGCCCGTGGTGATCGTCGTCAACGACAACGGCCGTTCGTACGCGCCGACCGTGGGCGGACTCGCGCGGCACCTGGCGGCCCTGCGCGCCCACGCCGGATACGAGCGTCTGGCCGGCTGGGGCAAGCAGGCCCTCGGCGGTGCCGGGACGCCGGGGCGCGCGTTGCACCGCACCCTGCACGCGGCCAAGGAGGGCATCAAGGAGGGGCTGAGGGCGGGCCTCGGAGAGGACCACGCCGAGGCCGTGACGCCGCACTCGCTCTTCGGCGCGCTGGGACTGCAGTACATCGGGCCCGTCGACGGCCACGACATCACCGCCCTGGAAGCGGCCCTGGAGCGTGCCAAGGCGCATGGCGCGCCCGCCGTCGTGCACTGCATCACGCGCAAAGGGCTCGGGTACGCGCCCGCCGAGCAGGACGAGGAGGATCACCTGCACGGCATCGGCACCATCGACCCCCGGACGGGGCGACCGCTGCGGCCCGCCGGTCTGACCTGGTCGGCGGCGTTCGGCCGGGAACTGGTGGAACTGGCGGACACCCACCCCGAAGTCGTGGCGATCACCGCGGCCATGCCCGGCTCGGTCGGTCTGAACGACTTCGCCGCACGGTACCCGGCACGCTTCTTCGACGTCGGGATCGCCGAGCAGCACGCGGTCGCCTCGGCCGCCGGGATGGCCATGGCGGGACTGCACCCGGTGATCGCCCTCTACGGCACCTTCCTGAACCGCGCACTCGACCAGGTGCTGATGGACCTCGCGCTGCACCGTCTCGGTGCGACCCTCGTGCTCGACCGGTCCGGGGTCACCGGCGACGACGGACCCAGCCACAACGGGCTCTGGGACCTGGCGATGCTCCAGGCCGTGCCCGGCCTGCGCATCGCGGCCCCCCGCGATGCGCGCACGCTGCGGGAGCAGCTGCGGCAGGCCGTCTCGGTCACCGACGCGCCGACGGTCCTGCGCTACCCGCGAGGGGCGGTGGGCCCGGAGATCCCGGCGGCCGGTCGCGCCGGTGCGGTCGACGTCCTGCGGGAGGCGGCCCCCGGCACCGACCCCGTCCTGCTGATCGCCGTCGGAACGACGGCCGCCGTCGCCCTCGAAGCGGCGGGGCTCTGCGCCGGGCGCGGGGTGGAGGTCACCGTGGTGGACCCGCGGTGGGTCAAGCCGCTGCCCGGTGAACTGCCCGCTCTCGCCGCCGGTCACGCCCTGGTCGTCACGGTCGAGGACGGCCTGCGTACCGGGGGAGTGGGAACGGCGGTGGTCCAGGCCCTGCAGGAGGCCGGTGTCCGCACCCCGGTACGGGTCCTGGGCGTGGCCGACGGTTTCCCCCGGCAGGCGACCCGCGCCGAGATCCTCACGGAGGCGGGCCTGACCGCTCGGGCCGTCGCGGACACCGTCATCCAGGCCGCGGCGCAGGTAGCCGCCGCGGCGTCGCCCGGCGGTCCCCGGACCGCCTCCGGGTTCGAAAGGTGATGAAGTGCGCACATCAGTAAAATGCTGCTACCGCGAGAGCGGCCGGAGGACGCGTCATGACGAAGATCATCCGCCGCGGAATCGGTGAGCGGACGCCCGGCCCCGGTTCCCGCCCGCCCGGTCCCCGGGCGCCCGGACAGCGCGCGGCCGTCTCCGCCGCGGTGGCGGACCTCAACCCCGGCGCGCTCGCGTTCGTCATGGGCACCGGCATCGTCTCCACGGCCCTGTACGCCAACGGCGCCCGCACCGCGTCCGCCGTACTGCTGTGGGTGGCCCTGGCCGGGTTCGCGGTACTGGTGCCCGCGTACGGCTGGCGGCTGCTGCGGAGGCGTGAGCGGTTCGTCGCGGACTTCCTCGGGCCGCGCGCCTTCGCCTTCCTCACCCTGGCCATCTCCTCCAACGTGCTGGCCTCGCGCCTCGCGCCGGACGGCCACAGGGCAGCCGCCGCCGCGTTCCTGGCGTTCGGGGCGCTGGGGTGGGTGGTGCTGGGCTACGGCATTCCGCTCGCGCTCATCACGACCCTGAAGCGGGGCCCCTCGTTCGACCAGGTGAACGGCACCTGGTTCCTGTGGGCGGTGGGATCGCAGTCGGTGGCGCTCGCGGCGGCCTCGCTGGCCCGGGTGACCTCAGGACACGTGCTGCCGGTGCTGGCGGTGGTGTGCTGGGCGGTCGGCCTGATGCAGTACCTGCTGACCTCCGCGATCGTCCTGGCCAGGCTTCTGGCCCGGCCCGTCAGTCCGGAGGGCCTCATGACGTCGGTCTGGATCTTCATGGGGGCGGCGGCGATCGGCGTGCTCGTCCCGGTGCGGCTGATCGCCCTCCCACCGGGCAGCGCGATGCTGTCGAGGGAGCTCCTCGTCGGGTCGTCCGTCGTCCTGTGGTCGTTCTCCAGCTGGCTCATCCCGCTCCTGCTGGCCCTGGGCGTATGGCGGCACGCGCTGCGCCGCATTCCGCTGCGCTACGACCTCGGCTGGTGGAACCTCGTCTTCCCGATCGGGATGTACGCCGTCACCACGCACGAGCTGGGACGCGCGACCGGAACCTCGTGGATGACGAGCATGGGCCGCTGGGAGATCTGGGTCGCCGCGGCGTTCTGGGCCGTCGTGTTCGCGGCGATGGCGGGCTCCAGATTCCGGCCGTACCGCCCGACGCCCTCGGGATCCGCTCCCGATACGGGACGCATCCCGTAGGGCACGCTGTCGCCGTTCGCTCAGTCGCCCTCACCGCGCGAGGAGGCCGATGAGCAGGAGCGGGCCGTGGACGCACGAGGGCGCAGGCCGGCGCTCGACGGCGGCAACGGATGCGCGGTCATCCGGTGGTGGTCCGCCAGTGCGGCCCGGCGCTCCCGTGGGGGCGCGCCGGGCCGCCGGGATCACCGTGACGGGGCCGACCGCCAGTCGGGGAGGTCCTCGAAGTGCACGTCGTAGCGGTCCTGTTCGGGGAGCAGCGACGCGAACTCGGCCTCGCCGCGGCTGATGGCGGCCAGCTGCTCGAAGTAGCCGAAGCGCTCGATGCCCGGGCTGAGGACCACCACCACGTCGGCCGTCTCGCCGTCCGCGGCGCCGAAGACGTGCGGCAGGCCGGGCGGGACGACGACGAGCCCGCCCTTTCCCACCGTGGTCAGCGTGTCGCCGAGACGGAAGAGCATCGTCCCGCCCAGTACGTAGAACAGCTCGTGGGAGAGCTTGTGGTGGTGCGGGGGTGCTCCGTCGGCGCCTGTCGCGAGGGTGAGCCGGCTGGCGCTGACCGCGCCTCCGTCGGCGAGCAGCTCGAACGCGCCGTCCGTGAGTGATGCCCCGGCCGCCTCACCGGGTCGCACCACCAGCGCGGTGGTCCTGGCTTCCATGGTGACTCCTTTTCGATTCCGGCCCTCGTGCTCGCGGGGGCGGGTGTGCCTGCCTGTCGTCGTGATGCGGGTCAGTCCCAGGCCCCGCCGCCGTTGACCCCCGCGATGGCGCCCGTGATGAAACCGCTGTCCTCACCGGCGTAGAAGGCGACGGCCCGGGCCACGTCGTCGGGCTTGGCCATCCGGCCGAGTACGGTCTGTGCCGCCTGGCGCTTCCTGTGCGGGTCGCCGAGGACATCCGCGATGCTGGTCTCGTCCACCGGGCTCGCGGCCACCACGTTGACGGTGATCCCGCGAGGCCCCATCTCCTGCGCGACGTAGCGGGCGAACTGGTTCAGGGCCGCCTTCGAGGTGCCGAGCGCGATCATCCCCTCCCGGGGCTGCCGGCTCGTCCCGGTGCTCATGAAGACGATCCGGCCGTAGCCGCCTGCCGTCATGCCGGGGGCAACGGCCTTGGTCACGACGAACGCGGCCCGCATCTCCTCCTCCAGTTTGGTGCCCAGTTCCTGCCACGACATCTGCTCGAACGACGTCACGGCGAACGGGACCAGGGCGTTGTGGACCAGCACCTCCACCTCGCCCATGGCGGCGCGGACCTGCTCGACCATGCCGGCCACCGCGCCCGCGTCGCGGACGTCGGCCTGGACGGCCATGGCCTCGCCCCCGGCGGACCTGATGGACGCGACCACCTCGTTCGCGGCCGACTCGTTGTTGAGGTAGTTGACGACCACCCGCATGCCGCGGGACGCCAGCAACCGGGCCGAGGCCGCGCCGATTCCCCTGCTCGCGCCCGTGACGAGCGCGACCCTGCCGCTGTGCCGACCGTGTGTCATGTTGACCTCCCAGGGGTCGTGGATGCTTCCGGCGCGGGGGCCGGGCGGGGGCGCGGTGAAGCGCACCTCCGGGCCGATCGGCGAGCGGAAAGCGGGAGCGGGTCATCCGGGAGACGTCCACCGGAACCGCATCGTGCTGTACATGTACAGTTGTAGGCTACAGTTACTGTACATGTCCAGTAGGGGGTGCCAGACTGCCGACATGGCAGCGACGAAGACCCCGCCCCCCGACGCCGTGCCTCCGGGCGGCGGGTCGCCCGGTGCGACGCGTTCGCGGGACGGCGAGGCGACGCGCGCCACGATCCTGACGGCTGCCCGTGCGGCCTTCGACGGCAAGGGCTACGCGCAGACGTCGCTGCGCGAGATCGCCAGGAACGCGGGGGTCAGGCCCTCACTGGTCGTGCACTTCTACGGTTCGAAGGCGGGCCTGCTGGCCGCCACCGTCGAATGGCCCTTCGACCCCGACACCGTCGTGCGCCAGGTCCTCGCCTCCGGCCCCGACCACATCGGCGAGCGCCTCGCCGACGTGTTCCTGGCGACCTGGGAGCAGGACGGCCGGCCCAACACGGCGCTCACCCTGCTGCACGCGGCGTGCGAGCGTCCGGAGGCGGCCACGCTGATGCGGGAGCTGTTCACCACCTGCGTGGTGGCCCCGATCGTCACGGCCATCGCCCCCGAGCGGGCCGAGCTCCGGGCCTCCCTGGTGGCCAGCCACCTCCTGGGCCTGCACGTGGGGCAGTACCTGCTCGCGTTCGACGCGATCGTCGGGGCGGACGCCGACGAACTGAAGCGGGCGCTGGCGTCCACCATCCAGTACATGTGCACCGGCCCGCTCTGGTAGGCGAACCCACCCCACTCCCGCCGGGCGACTGATCGCGTCGCGGTGTGCCGCGTGGAGCCGCAGCGGTTTCACCGCCGCGGGCGCTCCTGAAAACGCCGTGAAACGGCGGTGAACGCGGGGTCGGCCACGCTCTCCGGGATGACGAGGGCCCCGCGAGGGGCGGCGACCCGGGAGGGGACCACCATGAACAGGCTGCGACTGATGTGCCGGCACGCTGCGGCCTTCGTGCGCTTCGCCGGACTGGGCAGCGGGGTCACCCTGGCGGCCTCGGCGGCCCTGGTCCTGCTCTCGCAGTGGATCCCGTGGATGGCGGCGAACGTGCTGACCACCGTCGCCTCCTCCGTGGCCGCCACCGAACTGCACGCCCGCGTCTCGTTCGGCCATGGCCGGCCCGGTCTGGCGGGCCATCTGAAGAGCGCGGCCACCGTCGCCGCCGGCTGGCTGGTCACTTCGGCCGCTGTCGGCGCACTGGCGGTGCTCCGCCCCGGCGCCGGAGTCGTCCTGCAGCAGACCGTGTACCTGTCGGCCACGGCACTCGTCGGGATCGGCCGCTATCTCGTGCTGCGTCTGACCGTGTTCGCGGAGGGCGGCCCGCGGCCGCGCTCCGGCGGCGGTGTCCGGTCACGGGCGTCGTACGACGCGGTGGCGTGAGGTCCGGCGGGGGAGGTGCCGCGACGCCCGCCTTCAGGACGACCTCTCCCCGCACATTTGCCACGGGCCTGTGTTCCCCTCGAAGTCACCGAGGTTGATCAGGCTCACCCGGCTGTCCCAGGCGTCCCACCGCACGTGCTTCCGCGCGCCCCAGTAGTAGGTGTCGTAGCCCATGAGGTCGCCGTACGCCTCGTCGTCACGCGTCCGGTCGGGTCTGCCGAACGCGGCGAGGAAGTCCTCGTAGGAGGCCGGGTGGGCGAAGTGGGACAGGTGTCGGCCGTGGAGCGTGAAGCCGACGACCGTCCCGGCACGCACCTGGTAGCTCACCTTGCCGGCGCAGTGCAGGGATCCGTACGACCGGGCGGCGTCGTGGTACTCGCCCCGGGTGCCGGTTCCGCCGCGGTACCGGGCGACCACGCGGGACTGGGCCTGGACGATGCTCCGGCGTGAAACGCCGACGGCTGCCGCCCCCAAGGCCATGTCTCCCATGTCGACCGTCGCGAGCGAGGTTCGCGTCGGGCCGACGACCCTCGCGACGACGCCGGCGCAGGCCCCGCGAGACCCTCACCGAGACCCTCACCAGGCGCAATCGACGCGCAGACCAGGCCATTTCACCGAGTCGTCCGCCATCGCCGGCTGATGAAACCGCACTGAAAGGCCGTTGAACGCGGCGCCCCGCAGACTCCGGGGCATGATGACAACGACCCACGGATCAGCGATCGCGGCCACGGGGCTGCGGAAGTCCTTCGGGGACAAGACGGTCCTCCAGGGCATCGACCTGCACGTGCCGACGGGCACCGTCTTCTCCCTCCTGGGCCCCAACGGCGCCGGCAAGACCACCGTCGTCAACATCCTCTCCACCCTCGTCACCGCCGACGCGGGCGACATCCGTGTCGGCGGCCACGACATCGCCGTCGACCCGCAGGCGGTACGCGCCGGGATCGGCGTCACGGGGCAGTTCTCCGCCGTCGACGGACTGATCACCGGCGAGGAGAACATGCTCCTCATGGCGGACCTGCACCACCTGTCCAGGAGCGAGGGGCGTCGGGTCGCCGCCGAGCTGCTGGAGCGCTTCGACCTGGTGGAGGCCGCGAAGAAGCCGGCCTCCACCTACTCCGGCGGCATGAAGCGCCGCCTCGACATCGCCATGACCCTGGTCGGCAGCCCGCGGACCATCTTCCTCGACGAGCCGACCACCGGCCTGGACCCCCGCAGCCGCCACACCATGTGGCAGATCATCCGCGAACTGGTCTCCGGAGGCGTCACCGTCTTCCTCACCACCCAGTACCTGGAGGAGGCCGACCAGCTCGCCGACCGCATCGCCGTGCTGAACGACGGCAGGATCGCCGCCGAGGGCACCGCGGAGGAGCTGAAGCGGCTCATCCCCGGCGGCCACGTGCGGCTCCGCTTCACCGACCCGGCCGCGTACCGGTCCGCCGCAGCCGAACTGCGCGAGGTGACCCGGGACGACGAGGCACTGACCCTGCAGATCCCCAGCGGCGGCAGCCAGCGCGAGCTGCGCTCCATCCTCGACTGGCTGGACACGGCCGGCATCGAGGCGGACGAGCTGACCGTGCACACCCCCGACCTCGACGACGTGTTCTTCGCCCTCACCGGTCCGGCGGGCGTCCCCAACCAGCCCAAGGAGAACGTCCGATGAGCACCCTCTCCCTCGCGGTCCGCGACTCGGGCACGATGCTGCGCCGCAATCTGCTGCACGCGCGGCGCTACCCGTCCACGACCCTGAACCTGCTGCTCGCGCCGATCATGCTGCTGCTCCTGTTCGTCTACATCTTCGGCGACGTGATGAGCGCGGGCATCGGCGGCGGAGGCGCCGACCGCTCCGAGTACATCGCCTACATCGTCCCGGGCATCCTGATGATGACCATCGGCAGCACCGTGATCGGGGCCGCGGTGTACATCTCCATGGACATGAGCGAGGGCCTCATCGCCCGCTTCCGCACGATGGCGATCCACCGCGGCTCCGTGATCATCGGGCACGTCGTCGGCAGCGTGCTGCAGTGCGTGGCCAGCGTGGTCCTCGTCGGTGCCGTCGCCGTGGCCATCGGCTTCCGGTCCACGGACGCCACGGCGCTGGAGTGGCTGGCGGCGTTCGGGCTGCTCGTGCTGTTCTCCTTGGCGTTCACCTGGATCGCGGTCGGCATCGGCATGGCCAGTCCGAACGCCGAGGCGGCCGCGAACAGCGCGCAGCCGCTGATCCTCCTCCCGCTCATCTCGAGCGCCTTCATCCCGGCCGACACGATGCCGGGCTGGTTCCAGCCGATCGCCGAGTACCAGCCGTTCACACCGGCCATCGAGACCCTGCGCGGCCTGCTCCTCGGCACCGAGATCGGCAACTACGGGTGGATCACGATCGCCTGGTGCGCCGGACTGACCGTGCTCGGCTACCTGTGGTCGACGGCGCAGTTCAACCGCGACCCGAAATGAGCGCACGGGCTGCCTCCCGCAGCCCGTCCCGCCCCAGGGCGGCGTACTCCGACACCGCGTCGGTGTACGCCGCCCCGTCCGTCTCCCCGGCGGTCCGCCGGGCACGGTCGAGGGACATCGTGGGATGGAACACCTGCGACACGTGCAGCCGTTCCGCGAGCGCCACCAGGCGCACCGCCGAAGCGTCACCCGCCGCGAGCCGGGCCAGACCGAGGGCCAGCACCCCGGTGCCGTACCCCAGGATCTCCCCGGCCGGCAGCGAGCCGTCGGCGAGCAGCGCACGCAGCCGGCCCTCCAGCTCGGCCACCAGTCCGGCGACCGGCTCCAGCCGTCCGGCGTACGCGTGCGCGGCCACAACGTGGTCGTCGATCGTACGCGCCCACGCGTCCATGGACGGGTCGGCGGGCGGAGCGTCGCTCGCGCGCATCTGCTCGGCGGCCGTCCGCCACCGCTTCAGGCCCAGTTCGGTCAGCCCGCGGGTCAGCGCGATCTCGGCCGAGGCCGCCAGGTCGGGGGTGAAGACGGAACTCTGCTCCCCGGACAGGCTCCGCTCCACCCGCCGCAGCCACTCCTCGGCCTCGTCCGGCTCGCCGCGCTGCAGGCAGGCCAGCACAAGTCCCCGGCGCAGGCCCGTCGTCGGCGACTGGTCGCTCAGGTACGTCAGGGCGTCCAGCGCGGCCAGCAGGTGCCGGTAGGCGTCCTCGCCGAGACCGGCGTCCGCGCACAGCTCGCTGCAGCGGGAGTGGCCGAGGAGGGTGAGCGCCGGGTTGGGCGCGACGCCGACCAGGGCGAGCATGCGGCGCGCGGAGGAGAGCGCACGCTCCGGTTCGTGCGCGTACTCCCAGATGTAGCTGGCCACGCACTCGGCGATGCCCGCGAGCAAGGGAGCGTCGTCGGCGCACAGTTCCCGCAGCGACTCGTAGCCGGGCGGGCGCATGTCCGGCATGGTGCAGAGCACGACGGAGAGCGCCCGCAGCAGCGTGTCCGGTTCCGCGGGCGGCAGGCGGCGCAGGGTGACGAGGTGGCGCGGCCGGAGGGGCCCGTGCCCGATGAACGGGGCGGCGGTGCAGACGGCGCTGAGGGTGCGGGTGACCTCGGTGTGCCGAGCGTCGGGGCGGTAGTGCGACAGCGGCGCCGCGGTGTCGGCGGCCAGGGTCAGAAGCCGGTGGAAGCCCGCCGAGTCGGTGAGCCAGACGCAGGCCAGCACCGCGCCGGCCGCGGCGGTGGTGGCGTGGTCCGCGCGGGTGAGGGCGAGCCGCAGGGCGAGGACGAGGTTGTCCTGCTCCGCGCGCAGCCGCGCCCAGTGCCGCAGCGGCTCGGCGCTGAACAGCACGTCGTGGTTGGCGAGTCCGAAGTCCCGTGCCCAGCCCAGGAACCGGCCGGTGACCGCCTCCTCCTCCCCGGCGGCCGCCCGCCGGGCGGCACTGAACTCCCGCACCGTCTCCAGCATGTGGAAGCGGATCCCGGCCGCGGTGTCGGCGGCCTTCAGCAGCGACTGGTCGACCAACTGCTCCAGCAGGTAGGGCGCGTCGCCGTCGTCGAGCAGCCGCTCGGCCGCGTCTTCGGTGAAGCCGCCGGGGAAGACCGACAGCGCCCGCAGCGCCGCCCGCGCGTCGTCCTCCAGCAGATTCCAGCTCCACTCCACGACCGCGAGCAGGGTGCGGTGCCGTTCGGGCGCGTCCCGGGTCCCGCCGCGCAGCAGCGCGAAGCGGTCGCCGAGGCGGCGGGCGATCTCGGGAACGGACAGCACCCTCACCCGCGCCGCCGCCAGCTCGACGGCGAGCGGCAGCCCGTCCAGATGCCGGCACAGCTCCGCCACCGCCTCGGGCGGCAGCTCGACATGGTGGCGTGCGGCCCGGGCCCGCTGCTCGAAGAGCTCGATCGAGGTCGCGAGGCTCAACTGCGGCAGCTGGTAGACCGCTTCGGAGCTCAGCCCCAGCGGTGCCCTGCTGGTGACCAGCACCCGCAGGTCCCTCGACAGCGCCACCAGCTCCCGCACCAGACCGGCGGCGCCGCCGACGACCTGCTCGCAGTTGTCGAGCACCAGCAGCGCCGGGCCGGCACCGAGGGCGGCGACGATGCCGGCGGCCACATCCGTACCGCCGCCGTACCCCCCGCCGCCACCGCGCGACGCCTCCGCGCCGCCGAGTGCCGACGCCACCTCGCCGGCCACGTCGTCGTCCGTACCGACTCCGGCCAGCGAGACGAAGTGCACCACCCGCTGCTCCGCCTGCCGGCTGACGGCGTGCGCGAGCCGGGTCTTGCCCAGCCCGCCGGGGCCGACGATCGAGGCCAGCCGCGAGGAGTGCAGCAGCGCGGTCACCGCCGCGAGATCCTCGTCCCGTCCGAGCAGCGGATTCGGGTCGTGCGGCACCCCGTAGCGGACCACGGGGGCCTCAGCCTGCAGCAGCTCCTGATGCACGGCTTTGAGCCCGGCGCCGGGGTCGGTGCCGAGGTCGTCACGGAGCTCGCGCCGGTACGCGTCGTAGCGGGCGAGTGCCGCCGACGGTCCGGCCGTGGCCGCCTCGGCGCGCAGCAGTTCGGCCAGCACCTCCTCGTCGCGCGGGGTGCGGGCGAAGACCCCGGTCAGGGGCGCCATCGCCTCGGCCCGTCGTCCCAGCCGGGCGAGCGCGAGGGCGCGGGAACGTACGAGGGAGTGGTGGAGCGGCGCCCGTTCGGCGCGCAGCTCCGCGACCGGGTCGCCCGGCGCGGCGTCGGCGTCCGGGGTGGTGTCCCAGAAGGCGAGGCCTTCCTGCGCACTGGCCAGGGCGGCGGCATGGTCCCCGGCCCGGGTGTGCCGGGCGCTCGCCTCGGCACACCGCACCACCGCGGCACTGTCGACCTGCTCCTCGCCCAGCGCCAGCCGGTAGCCGGCCGGGGTGCTGACGACGACGTCGGGCCCGAGCTGGGAGCGGGCCCTGGAGACCAGGATCCGCAGCGCGTTGGCCGGGTTGGCCGGCGGCTCGTCCTGCCACAGCCCTTCCACCAGCCGCGCGGTGCTGCAGCCGGCGCGCAGTTCGCCGGCGAGCAGCGCGAGCAGACCGCGCAGCCGGGGCGCGGTGATCTCATGGCCGCGGTAGGCCACGCGCGACAGGAGGGTCAGGTCGGTCGTCACTCGGTCAGGCTATCGACAGCGGGCGGCGAGGCGGCTGTTGAGGGCAGCGGAGGCGGCCGGCCCGGACGGCCGTGGGCCGTCGGCCCGGACGCCGCCCCTCATGAGTTCACTGCCCAGGTCCGACCCCGGCCGTCCCTGAGATCTCCCTGATATATGTGTCTGCCGACCCTGAGATGTGTCAGTTTTCTTTGACAGGTGTTCTGTCCGGTGTCAGCTTTGACTGACAGGTGGCCCGGAAGGGGGCGTGATGACCCGAGATCCGGTCCCGGATCCCACCGGGGACGAACTGCTGGCGGTCCTCGCGGCGCTCGGCAATCCGCATCGGCTGCGGATCGTCGCGGCGCTCTCCGAGGGCGGCCGCAACTACGTCAGCAGGCTCGCCCGCGAGCTGCGAATCGGCCGTCCCCTGCTGCACATGCATCTGCAGCGGCTGGAGGCGGCCGGGCTGGTCACCGGGACGCTGGAACTGTCGGAGGGCGGCAAGGCCATGAAGTACTACGAGGTCACGCCGTTCTCCTTCGCACTGACCCCCGACCTCGTCGCCAAGGCGGCCCGGACGATCACCGATCAGGAGAAGGAAACCGTGAAGGAGTCGGCGGAATGAACGGAGACATGGCGGGAGTGGTTGGCGCCGGCGGTGTCTTCCTCTTCCTCATCGTGGTCGTGTGGCAGATCGCCGCGACCTGGCGGGCCCGGATGCTCGCGGCCCGTGAGGACCAGTACAAGCGGCTCGCCGCGAAGTACGCGGAACTGCTGGAGGACAACGTCGAACTGCACCGGCGCACGCTGGAGGAACTGGCGCAGACGCGGTCCTCGGTCACGCAGATGGAGAAGATGATGCGCTCCATCGACTAGCGCGGCCCACAAAACGAACGGTTGACGGTACGGCCGGGAGGGCGAACTCCCGGCCGTACCCATGGAGAACACGTCCCAGGCGGCACCACCGCGCGCCACGGCAGGTCGGCCCTTCGTACCGGCGTACGGCGCCCCCGCCGGGCGTGGACGATCTCCCTCGCCGCCACCGGCGTTCTCGCGCTCTGCGCCACCGGCATCGGCATGGGACTTCAGCTGTCGGAGCTGTTCCAGGACGAGCCCGACTCGGTCGTCGCCCAGGAGAGGATCTCCGCGCACTATCCGTCGGGTGCCTTCGACCCCGCACGGATCGTCCTGCGTACCGCGGCCGTGAGCGAGGTCGAAGCCGCGGCATCCGCGGTCGCCGGCGTCGACCGTGTCGAGGACGGCGAGCGCCCCCCCCGACGGCGGGTCCGCCACGCTGTCGGTGGTGCTCAAGGACGTCCCGGACAGCGAGGCGGCCAAGGACACCATCGACGAAGTGCGCGCCGTCGTACACCGGACAGGCGGGGCGGACGCTCTCGTCTTAAGATTGCGCATTCAAACAGAGGGTCGAGAACCGACGAACTCTTCGTATATGCAGGGGAGCCGGCAGGAGCATGTTCGGACAGCTGATCGGCGGCAATGATCTCCTCCCGCCTTCTCCTCCTCCTTCGGGCCCCGGGACCCCCGCAGGTATCTGGCAGCGCCAAGTGGCCGTCGGCATCGATCTCGTGATCGCCGTGCTCGTCGTCCTTGTGCCGCTGATCGCCTTCGACCGGATCCTCAACGCCACGGTCGGAGATGGGGGCGCCGACGTCTGGCGACTGGTCGCCGTCCTGTGGCTTGTGGCCTTCGTGCTGACGTACTCGCCGATCAGTACCTGCCGCTGGGGCCGCGCGCTCGGCAAGCGCGTGATGGGACTGAAGGTGGTCCGACTCGGCAGCGACAGCCGGATCGGTTACGGGCGGGCCCTGATACGTCACGTGGTCAACGTGGGCATAGGCCTTGTCCCGGTGATCATCATCAAGAACGTCATCGCGATCAGCATGGACGCGAACCAGCAGGGGATGCACGACCGGCTCGCCCACAGCGCGGTGGTACGCACGCGCTGAACCACGCCGAACGCGGCTGCGGCGTACGGCGCGTGGCCGACGAGCAGTGAACGACGTGCCGTGCGTCGAGGCCGAAGCCGAATCCGGCTTTGACGAGGAAACCGGGCCGTCGCCGCTGGTTCAGGTGCCGGTTGCCGTGGGCGTACCGGTCCGCCTCCCAATCCGCGGCTCCAGTAGTCTCTGCGCACGTCGCACGGGGCACATGGGGATGGTGGGGGCTTTGACGGGGTTGAGGCGCGGCAGACGGGCGTTGTACGAGCTCGGAGTCGGCATGGCCGCCCTCGCGATGGCGGCTGGCTGCTCATCGTCCGGCGACACCTCGGGCGGTAAGCCCAACGGTATCGAGGGGCAGTCGGTGGACCGCATCTTCGCCCGCGTGGACAAGGCACTGGACGCGGCGTCGGTGCACACCGTGCAGGTGGCGGACGGCCGCCAGGTCGGCGACGTCCGCGCGCTGCACGGCGGCGACGACTGCACGGGCCTGTTCACCGACGACCAGGGCTTCGCCTGGCACTTCACCACCCTCGGCGAACATACCTGGATCACCCCCGAGCGGCGTGGCGCGAAGCTGGCCGACCGCACGGGCGCCCCCGTGGAGCCGGGCCGGTACCTGCCGGTGGAGCTCGACTCCCCCGGATTCGCCGGAGAGCTGGCACGGTACAGCAGCGCAGCCTGCCATCTGCGCTTCTCCATGGTGAAGCGGCAGCACGTCGTCTTCACGAAGGGGGCCGAGACCCGCGTGAACGGGCGGCCGGCCCTGGCGGTGAAGACCAAGCAAGGCAGCGCGGAGGGCACCGTATATCTCGCCACCACCGGTGAGCCCGTGCCGCTGCGGACCGTAGGCCATGACGGGAAGAAACGCTTCACCACGACATGGTCGGACTACGGCGTCAGCCCCAGGATCGCCAAGCCTCCGAAGTCGAAGATCCTTCCCCCTTTGTCCTGAGCCCGACTGCCGATCCGCAGCCCGCTGATCACCAACGCCGGCTACGGCGCAGACCGCGCTGCGGCACGGCGTGCCCCTGAAGGTGGCGGGCGACACCGAGGCGCAAGCAGGAGAGGGCCGCACGGGTTGATGGAGCGGCACCGGCGTTCGCGTGTCGACCAGGCCCGGCGGCGCTGTCTGCCAGACCTGTTGCCTGGGTGCGGATCGGGGTCATCATGCTGCTCAGCCGCGGCATCGAGGGGACCCGGAGCGTCCGTTCGACACCCGGGGAGCGGTCCTGCCGGCCTCGTCGCCGGCCGCCGAACGCCTCGCGAAGCGCCGGCCGCAACGCACGCTTACGGCGCCGCGATGATCGTGCTCGCCGTCATCGGTCTGCTGGGTCTCGTCGCCGCGGCGCTGCTGCCCAAGGTGCCCGGTGCGGCCGGACGCCCGTGATCGGTACGAGCGGTCAGGCCGCGCGGCGGAGGTCGCATGTCCCGGCGGGTGTGTGCGAGGCACGCTGGGGCAGGCGCACCAGTGATGAGGCGGCGACCGTAATGGCGAATGTCCGGGCTGCGGTACGGGATGATCGTTGGACGCTACCGTCGGTAGCCGCCGTGGCTCGGATCCCCGTCTGCCATTCAGGGGAGCCGGTGACACAGCGGCAGGTTGGTGACGGAGAGTGCAGGACGCATCGCCGTCAAGCGCCGGGCGGAGCCTGGCAGAGCTTGAGCGGATGTTCGGGCCAGTGCTGCAGGACTGCAGGGCGTCCATCGGCATGCTGTACGTGCTGCCACCCGGAAGGAAGGCGCTGGAGCTCGCGGTCCTGTCCGGCGGCCCCTGGCAGATGGCGGCGCCATGGGCGCGGGTGATGCCCGACGACCCGCTGCCGCTGGCGGATGCGGTGCGTCGTCGGTGCGCGGTGTGGGTGGGCAGCCAGGAGGAGATGGCCCGCCGCTATCCGCGGCTCGGGTTCGTGCTGCCCTATGACTTCGTGCTGGCGGCTTTTCCCGTCATCTGCGGGTCCGCGGTGTGGGGCGGCCTGGTCCTGCTGTGGCCGGTCCGGCACCCGGCAAAGCCGACCGTGCGAGAGCGCGGCGCGATCGATGCCTTCTGCCGCCGTGCGGGTCTGGTCATGCAGCGGGCAGCCGACGAAGGTAAGCCGGTGCGCGCGGAGCCGACACCACGGACCCTGGCCCCGCTCCCGCAACCGACCCCGGACCGGGCCGAGGCCGTGGCCGCACACACTTTCACCGAGCGGCTCCCTGTGGGCTGTTGCTCGCTGGACCTCGACGGCCGGGTGACCTATCTCAATGCCGCGGCCGCCGATCTGCTGGACGTCGATACTGCCCGGCTGATGGGCTCCAGGCCCTGGAAGGTCCTGCTGTGGCTGGACCGTCCGGACTTCGAGGAGCGCTACCGGGCTGCCGTCATCAGCCGTCGGCCCACCACCTTCACGGCTGTGCGACCGCCGGGTCTCCGGCTGTCTTTCGACCTCTACCCCGACGACTCCGGCGTCAGCGTCCACATCACGGCACTGCCGGAGGAATCGTGCGGCGCCGCCATCGCACCCGCCGTCCAGGCACCACGAGGCGCGGCGGAGGCAGTCGGCGCCGCCACCCTGTATCAACTGATGCACATGGCCGCGACCCTCAGCGAGGTGGTACGCGTCAAAGACGTCGTCGACCTGGTCGGCGATCAACTGGTGCCCGGCTTCGAGGTCCAGGGCCTGGCCCTGTGGCTGGCCGAAGGCGGTCGTCTGCGCATCCTGGGCTCTCGCGGCTACAGCGCTGAGTTCCTGGCCCGCTTCGACGGCCAGCCCCTGACCGATCCCACACCGCCCGCACAGGCACTGACCAGCGGTTCGCCAAGCTTCTTCGGCAGCTACGCCGAATTTCAACGCACCTACCCGCATGCTCCCCGCTTCAAAGACCGGGACGCCTGGGCCTTCCTGCCCCTGATAGCCTCCGGCCGCCCCATCGGCCTGGTGGTCCTGTCCTACGACCACCCACGCGACTTCCCCACGGCCGAACGCGCCATCCTGACCTCGGTTGCCGGTCTGATCGCTCAAGTCCTCGACCGCGCTCGGCTGTACGACGCCAACCTCAACCTGGCCCGCACACTGCAGGCCGGTCTGCTCCCGCAAGCCCTGCCCTCCGTCCCCGGACTGCAGGTCACCGCCCGCTATCTGCCCGCCGGCCACGGCACGGACATCGGCGGGGACTTCTACGACCTCATCCGCTGCGGGTCGCAATGCGCCGCCATCACCATCGGCGACGTGCAGGGCCACAACGTCCAGGCAGCCGCACTCATGGGCCAGGTCCGCACCGCCGTCCACGCCCACGCCGCCGCCCACACCGCACCGGGCGCCGTTCTCGCCCGGACCAACCGCCTGATCGCCGACCTCAACCCCGGCCTGTTCACCAGCTGCCTGTACGCCCACCTCGACCTGGCACGACACAACGCCCGGCTGGCCACAGCCGGCCACCCAGCTCCCCTGATCCGGCACCCCGACGGCCGCACCGAGGCTCTCGCGGTGCCTGTCGGCATCCTGCTGGGTGTCACCGCGGACGCCGGTTACCCCACCCTCGACATCCCCGTGCCGCCGGGCACGGTCCTCGTCCTGTACACCGACGGTCTCGTCGAAGCTCCCGGCACGGACATCGACCATGCCACCGATCGCCTCGCACAGCACCTCACCCGAGCCGGCGGCACTCAAGACGTCGACGACCTCGCCGACTCCCTGCTGGAGCACGCCATGCCGACCACCACCGGTACCGACGACATCGCCCTCCTTGTAGCGCGCGTCATGTGAACGACCCGGCGACCGTGGCGCGTCTGTCCGCGCACGCCCTCTGCGGCGGGCCGCGTCACTCGAATGCGCCTTCCAGCTTGCGGATCACGCGACAGGGCGCGATCGTGCCGTCGCGTCCGAGAGTTTCGACCTGCTCCGCAAGCCCTCGGTCCAGAGGAGCCCTCGCCGGAACCACCGGCGAGGGCTCCTCGGTGTGAGGTCGACGCGTGCGCTGAGACAACGGAAGCCACCCAGGGGTGGCATCCGAACGCACGCGCCGACCGGCTGTCGGCCGGCGTTCCGGCACGGGGCGGAGGAGCGCCCCGGGCCCGAACACCGTGTGCTCAGCCGGGCTCCGGCCGCTCCGGGATGCCGTAGGGGCACGCGGTGGGGGGCGGCCCCACCGAACCCGCCAGGAAGCCTCGGAGTCGTAGAACCGCCGGAGGCGTCCGGCACCGCACAGCAGGTCCTGCGCGCCCTCGTCGACGTCCGGCTCGCTCTGATCGGCAGAGGCCCCGACATCGAAGAACGCGACGAAAGCCCGAAGTCCCACTCCACCAATGTCGGGGCGCCGCCGGGACGGCGCATGTGCGGAGTCCTCTTCCGGGTCGCGGACCTGCCCGTTCCCGAGTGCCGTACGCGGTTCCGCAGGTCGGACCAGGGACGCGTACTCCAGGGCACTCGCTCTCGCGGCCAGGGCCACCTCAGCCACCTCACCGGCATGCGCGCCGGGCCTTGGACCCGCATCCTGGCGCTGTAGCCGCTTCCCTCCAGAGGAGCGATGCCATGCGGATGTGCTGGGAGATCAAGCCCGTCGCCTACGCGGGCCAGCAGGTGCTCGACGTCGAGGCGGCGCTGCAGATCCTCTACATGTTCGCCGACCGAGCCCGGGAGTGGGCGCCGGACAACACCTCGGGCCTGGCCGAGTCGGTCACCGCCATGGCCGCCCGCATGCTGACCGACGGCGCTCGCACGGTGCACCAGGGCTTCTCATGGTCCGCCACCGAGGGGTCCATCTACGTCGCACTCACCCCGTAGGACGACGTTCGACCTCGCGCTGGGTCCTCTCCGGGGTGCTGCCTCCCGCCTGTCCGCGATCCGCCCAGGCCTCCGCCGCACGCGTGCCTGCGCCGTCAACAAGGTGTGAACGTCGCGTAAAGACTGCCGGGTTTCGGCAATGTGCGCCGGGTGTCGGCCCTGCCACCATCGTCATGGCACCGACAACGGAGCCAGTGCTCGGAGCGGGGGAGGGCGGGAGATGAGCGAATTCCTCGACGCCGCGCTCGGTTACCCCACCGCCCTGTTCAGTTTCGCGCTCGTGGTGGTCATCGGGTACTGGGGGAGTGTCCTGCTCGGTGGCCTTGACGTCGACGCCCTCGGCGGGGGACACGGGGGAGAGGGCGTCGACGCCCACCACGGAGACCACGTAGACCACGGGGACCACGGGCACACGGCGGGCTTCGCCGGCTTTCTCGCCGGTCTGGGGCTGGGCGGGGTGCCGGTCACCGTCACGATGTCGCTGCTGATCGGCATCGCGTGGTTCGCCGCGCTGGCCGGCCGGGTCCTGACCGGCGGCGGGCCGCTCTCCGGCACCGTGGCCCTGGCCGGAGCGCTGGTGTGCTCATGGGCCGGCACGCGCGCGCTGCTCCTGCCGCTGCGCCGCCTGGTGCCCCGAGAACGCGCGCCCTCGCGCTCCGACTTCGTCGGCAAGGTCTGCGTCGTCCGCACCGGCCGTGTCAGCGCCGGGTTCGGACAGGCCGAGGTCACCGCCGACGACGGGTCGACCGCCGTGGTCCAGGTGCGCACCACCGGAACCGACGAGGGACTGGTCGGCGGCAGCACCGCTCTGATCTTCGACTACGACGCCGTCCGGGAGTGCTTCCTGGTCGCGCCGTACGACGCCTCGCTCGACCCGGATCGCCGCCCGGCCGTCTGAGCCCGCCACCGCGCCCCGGTCTCCCGCTCTTCCACCCCCTCTCCACCTCTCTCACCCCGAGGATCGCTGATGGACGCCATCACCATCGGGATCGGCGTGCTCGTCGCCGTCGTCCTGCTCGTCGCCCTGGGCATGCTCCTGATCATCAGTCGGCTCTTCCGCAAGGTCGAGCAGAGCAAGGCCCTGATCATCTCCAAGGCCAAGAGGGTCGACGTCACCTTCACCGGTGCCGTGGTGCTCCCGGTGCTGCACAAGGCCGAGGTCATGGACATCTCGGTGAAGACCGTCGAGATCCGCCGCACCGGCCGCGAGGGCCTGATCTGCCGGGACAACATCCGCGCCGACATCCACATCAACTTCTTCGTGCGGGTCAACAAGACCGTCGAGGACGTCATCAAGGTGGCCCAGTCCATCGGCACGGAACGGGCCAGCAGCCAGGAGACGATCCAGCAGTTCTTCGCCGCCAAGTTCTCCGAGGCGCTGAAGACGGTAGGCAAGCAACTGGACTTCGTCGACCTCTACACCAAGCGCGAGGAGTTCCGGGACCGCATCATCTCGGTCATCGGCACCGACCTCAACGGCTACCACCTCGACGACGCGGCCATCGACTTCCTCGAGCAGACCCCGATGACCCAACTGGACGCCGCCAACATCCTCGATGCCCAGGGCATCCGGAAGATCACCGAGCTGACGGCGATCGAGCACGTGCGGACCAACGAGTTCCAGCGCACGGAGGAGAAGGAGATCACGCGGCAGAACGTCGACGCCCGCGAGACCATCCTGGAACTGGAGCGCCGTCAGGCCGAGGCCGAGATCCGGCAGCGGCGCGAGGTGGAGACCCTGCGCGCCAAGGAGGAGGCGACCACCGCCCAGGTCCAGGAGGAGCAGCGGCTCAACGCCCAGGGCGCCTTCCTGCGCACCGAGGAGCAACTGGGCATCCAGCGCGAGAACCAGGCCCGTGAGGTCGCTGTCGCCCAGAAGAACCGCGAGCGGGTGATCGCCGTGGAGAACGAGCGGATCGAGAAGGACCGGTTGCTGGAGGTGATCGCCCGCGAGCGCGAGACCGAGCTGACCCGGATCGCGAAGGACAAGGAGGTCGAGGGCGAGAAGCGGGAGATCGCCGAGGTCATCCGTGAGCGCGTGGCCGTCGACCGCACCGTGGCCGAGCAGGAGGAGAGCATCAAGCGGCTGCGTACGGTCGAGGAGGCCGAGCGCGCCCGTCAGTCCGTCGTCATCCACGCCGAGGCGGAGGCCCAGGAGAAGCTGGTCAAGGACATCAAGGCGGCGGAGGCGGCCGAGGCGGCGGCCCATCACAAGGCCCGCGAGACGCTGACGTTGGCCGAGGCCCGCAGGCAGGCGGCCGAACTCGACGCCCAGGCCAAGGTCCGGCTCGCCGAGGGCGTGCAGGCGGAGGCCGCCGCGGCGGGGCTGGCAGCGGTGCAGGTGCGCGAGAAGGACGCCGAGGCGATCGAGAAGACCGGACGGGCCGAGGCCGCCGTGGCCGTGGAGAAGGCACACGCCGCCGCCACCGAGATCGGCGAGAAGCTGAAGGCGGAGGCGGCCGGCCTCACCGAGAAGGCGGCGGCGATGGCCGCCCTGGACGAGGCGTCGCGCGGGCACGAGGAGTACCGGCTGCGGCTGGCCGCGGAGAAGGACATCCGCCTGGCGGGACTGGACGTCCAGCGGCAGATCGCCGAGGCGCAGGCGGCCCTGGTCGGCGCCGGTCTGGAGAAGGCGAAGATCGACATCGTCGGTGGGGACAGCGTGTTCTTCGACCGGCTGGTGAAGTCCGTCTCGTACGGCAGGAGCGTGGACGCCTTCGTCGAGCACTCCGACACGGCCCGGGCCCTCGCCCGGCCGTGGCTGGACGGCGAGTCGAACCTCGCCGACGACCTGGCACGCGTGCTCGGCTCCGTCGATGCCGCCGGGGTCCGCGACCTGACGGTCTCCGCCCTGCTCATGCGTCTGATCGGCGCGGGAGGCAAGCAGAGCGGGGAGTTCCGGCGCCTGCTCGACACGGCACGGGAGCTCGGTCTCGCCGAGACCCCGGTCGTCGGCCTCAACGGCACCGCGCACGTCTGACGACGGCCACGCAGAGGACGAGGGAGCGGGACACGATGGCCACCGAGCAGCCGCACGGCGGACTGGAAGCCGGGACGTACAAGGTGCTGCGCACCCGGCTCACCGGCGCCGCGCGCCAACTGGCCGACAGGGCACGGGCGCTGAACGACCGCCGGGTGGAGACCTTCGGAAGCGGAGGTCTCCGGCCGGCCCGCAGCGGGCACCTGCGCACCGCGGATGCGTGTGTCCCGCGCGGCGTCGCGAGCGTGGGCGGACAAGTGCTGCTCGGGCACGACACACCGGCAAGCGGCGGCTCGGCCGAGGACGTGTTCTCGCTCCACGACCCGGCTGCCTTCGAGGCCGTCGGCGCCGACACCGCTCCCGGACTGCTGGACGACCCGCGCTTCCGGCAGGACCTGGCCGAGCTGTACCGCTACTACCGCGACGCCCGCCTGCTCCAACTGCGGACCGCCGGCGATCGGCTGCTCGCGGTCTTCCGGACCGGTCCGGACCTCACCGACGTCCGGGTGCTGCGCTGGCAGGTGGCCGCCGACGGCACGGCCTCGTACCTCGACTCACGCGGCGAGCGGGACCATGTCCCGCCGCCCGCGTACGACATGGCCTGGCAGGAGGCCACCCGCGACGACCACGTCCTCGGACGACACCCGCACGTGTCCGTCCAGGGCGAGGTCTTCGTCTCGACCGCCGGCGGCCGCCTCACGATCAAGGCCGAGAACGACACCAGTACCCCGGACGGCATCCACTCCGAGCCGGTGGACGAGCCGCTGCAGTCCCTCGCCGACGCCGACATCGCCCATGCCCGCGCCGGAGCGCTGATCCTGCTGCGCGTCCGCCCGTACAACGAGAACGCAGCCCGGTACCTGATCGCCAACACCCGAACGCACCAGGTGACCCGGCTGGACGGTCTCGGGCAGGCCTGCCTCACCCTGCCCGACGACCAAGGGGTGATCTTCCCGGGCGGCTACTGCCTCGACACGGGGGTGGTGCGGACCTTCGACATCCCCACCGACGGCCTGGAGTTCGAGCGGATCGTCCGGTCGCCGAACGGCGAGGACGTGCTCTACGTCTTCCACTCCCGCGCCGACGGCCGCGCCGTGCTCCTCCCGTACAACCTCATCCGCAAGGAGGTCGGCAGCCCGCTCTCCTGCCACGGTTACGCGCTGCTCGACGACGGCGCCCTGGTGCTGCTGCGCGTGGAGTCCGCCGAGCCGGCCCGCGTCCACCCGGTGCAGGTGTGGGACTCCCCGTACACCACGGACTCGTACGCCCTCGGCCGGCCGGGCGGTGCCGGACCGCTGGACCGCGTCGGCAACGGCGATCTGGTGCGCGGCATCGCGGACTGCCTGTCGGTGGCCGGCATGGTGGAGGAGATGGCCCCGAACGCCGCCGTGTACGAGGCCGTCGCCGCGGCGTGCGTGCGGACGGCCGATCGCCACCACTGGCTCGCCGAGGACGGCCTCGGGGCCCTGCACGAGCCGCTGGCCGAGGTCCGGAGCACCGCCGAACAGGTACTGGGGGAGTTCGCCGCGGTCACGGCCCTGACCGCCCGGGCCGCCGACGCCCTGGACGAGGCAGCCACCCGCATCACCGCCCTCGTACGCCGCGGGCGCGGCGAGACCCTGGGCAGCGCGAGCGCCTGGATCCGGCACCTCACCGAACTCCGCCAGTCGCAGGGACACTTGGCGTCCCTGCGCGAGCTGCGGTACGTCGACGGCGACCGCGTCGACGAACTCTCCAGGGGGCTCGGCGACGACCTGGCCGCCGCGGCCCGGCGGGCGGTGGCCTTCCTGGTCCGGGAGGACGCCTTCGCCGGCCACCACGAGGACGTCGCGGCACTCGCGGCGCGGGCCGCCGCCGTCGCCACCACCGCCGAGACGGCGCCACTGGCCGGACGACTGGCCGAACAAACCGGGGCGTTGGAGACCGTCACCGAGGTGGTGACCGGACTGGACATCGCCGACCCGGTGCTCCGTACCTCGGTTCTGGAACGGATCGGCGCCGTCCTCGCCGACGTCAACCGGGCCCGTGCCACCCTCGACGCACGCCGCAGGGAACTGCTCGGCCGGGAGGGGCGCGCGGAGTTCGCCGCCGAGGCCGCCTTGCTCGCACACGCCGTGACCGCCGCCCTTGGAGCCGCGAACACCCCCGAGACCTGCGAGGAGCAGCTGGGCAGGCTTCTGCTGCGGATCGAGGACCTGGAAGCCCGCTTCGGGGAGTACGAGGACTTCACCGAGGCGCTGGAGAACCGGCGCACCGAGATCCACGACGCCTTCTCGACGCGACGGCAGGCCCTGCTCGACGAGCGGGCCCGCCGCGCCGACCGGCTGGCCGAGTCCGCCGGACGGATTCTGGGCAGCGTCTCGCGCCGCCTCGCGACCCTGGCCTCCCTGGACGAGGTCAACACCTACTTCGGCTCCGACCCCATGGTCGGCAGGATCCGCGGTGTCGCCGGCGAGCTGCGTGAACTCGGCGACCCGGTGCGGGCCGAGGAACTCATCGGCCGCGTCAAGGCCGCACGTCAGCAGGCCGCGCGGGCGCTGCGCGACCGCGCGGACCTGTACGACGGCGGAGAAGCGGGCTCGGCCGTACGGCTGGGCCGCCACCGTTTCGCCGTCACCACCCAGCAGGCCGAGCTCACCCTCGTCCCGTACAAGGGCGCGACGGCCTTCGCCCTGACGGGAACGGACTACCGCCTCCCCGTCCACGACCCCGAGTTCGAGGCCACGCGCCCGTACTGGGACCAGCACCTCGTGTCCGAGACACCCGGGATCTACCGCGCCGAGCACCTGGCCGCCTGCCTCCTGGCGGAAACCGATCCGCTGGAGACGCTGTACGAGGCCGATACGGCGGGGCGCCTCCTGGACCTCGTTCGCGAGGCCGCCGAATCCCGGTACGACGAGGGCTACGAGCGCGGCATCCACGACCACGACGGCGCGGTGATCCTCACCGCCCTGCTGCGGCTGCGGGCGGAGGCGGGGCTGCTGCGCTACCCGGCCGCGGCCCGCGCCGCCGCGCAGCTGTTCTGGGCGTACGGCACCGACGACGCGTCCCGTGACGTCTGGTCGGCCCGGGCGTCCTCCCTGGCACAGGCCCGTGCCACGTTCGGTCTCGCCCCGGCCGTGGACACCCTTCGACAGGAGCTGGGGCGGTCGGTCGCCACCTTCCTGGACGCTGCGGGACTCGACCTGAACGGCACCGAGCTGGCGGGCGAGTACCTCTTCGAGGAACTCGCCGCCGCAGCCGACGGCAAGGTCTCCTTCGTCTCCGGCGCGACCGCCCGCACCCTCCTCGAGAAGTTCCGCGCCGCGGCGGACGGGCAGGGACCGGAAGCCGGCCTGGCCGCCCTGCCCGACGACTTCGCCTCACTCCCCGCACGCCACCAGCTCGCGGAAGCCTGGCTCGGCTCCTTCCTGGCCGCAGGCGGTGCCCAGTCCACCCCGGGAGACCTGGCCGAGGCCGTGGTCCTGTTGCTGTGCGACCAGCTGCCCCGTCACGAATGCACCGCCGCGCTCACCACGACCGTCGACGGCCTGCTCGGCCGGCACCCCCGTGTCCTGCGTGGCACCCTCCACCTGCGACTGGACGAATTCATCGGCCGCACCACCGCCCACCGCACCGACCGGATACCCGGATTCCGCGCCTACCAGCGCCTGCGTGCCGACCTGCTGACACGCGAACGCACACGCCTGCGCCTGGACGACCACCGCCCGCAGCCGCCGACCACCTTCGTCCGCAACCGGCTCCTCGACGAGGTGTACCTGCCCCTCATCGGTGACAACCTCGCCAAACAGATCGGCGCCGCCGATGACCCCCGGCGCACCGACAGCTCCGGACTGCTGCTGCTGGTCTCACCGCCCGGCTACGGCAAGACCACCCTCGTCGAATACGTCGCCGAACGCCTCGGGATGCTCCTCGTCACCGTCAGCGGCCCCGCGCTCGGCTCCGCGGTCACCTCACTGGACGACGACCACCCGGAGATCGCAAAGATCCACTTCGCCCTCGCGGCCGCGAACAACGTGCTGCTCTACATCGACGACATCCAGCACACCTCACCCGAGCTGCTGCAGCGGTTCATCCCGCTGACCGACGCGCAGCGTCGTCTCGGCCCCTACGACCTGCGCGGCAAACGCTTCGCCGTCGTGATGTCCGGCAACCCCTACACCGAGTCGGGGGCCCGCTTCCGCATCCCCGACATGCTCGCCAACCGCGCCGACGTCTGGAACCTCGGCGACGTCCTCACCGGCCGGGACGAACTCTTCGCCCTGAGCTTCACCGAGAACGCCCTCACCTCCAACCCCGTTCTGGCGCCGCTGGCCGAGGCCGACCGCGCCGACCTGGCCATCCTCCTGAGCATGGCCCGCGTCGACGGATCCGCCCCAGCCGAACACCTGACGCGCGTGTTCCCTCCGACGGAACTCGACCGGATCCTCTCCGTCCTGCGCCTGCTCCTTCGTGCCCAGCGCACCGTGCTGGCAGTGAACCGCGCCTACATCGCCTCCGCCGCGCAGTCCGACAACTCCCGCACCGAACCGCCCTTCCGGCTCCAGGGCTCCTACCGGAACATGAACCGACTGGCCGAGCGCATCTCCCCCGCCATGAACGACGCCGAACTCGACGCCCTCGTCGACGACCACTACCGCGCCGAGGCCCAGACCCTCACCAGCGCCGCCGAGGCCAATCTCCTCAAACTCGCCGAGATCCGCGGCACCCTCACCGACGCGCAGGCCGCGCGCTGGGACGAGGTCAAGGCAGCGTCGTCGCATGGCCGTCGTGACGGGGACCCGCTGCGCTCCGGCCGGCCTGTCTGAGGTCGGTACCTCCGCGGTGACGCATGGGTCGAAGCGGCGGCGCAAGGGTCTCGGCAGCCCCGCGCCTACGTCGACATACTGTTGCCGTGGGCGTACAGATGTCGCCCGGGGGGATCGAGTGTCGCGGTACACAGCAGAAGTGACAGCAGGGATGAGGGGAATCACCTTCCCCGCCTGGCGAGGACCCCACTATGTGACCCTGGCTGAACTGCTGGTCGGCCTTGGCAGATACGGCCTGGGGCTGCGGTGGCGCGTTGAGTGCGACGAGCACTGGGACCTCCCGGCGGAGTTGGAGCGCCATTCCGCGGGCGAGGGGATGGACGCCCTGACGTTGCTCTCCCTGACGACACCCGCTGTCCAGCTGATCGACGCCGAAGCGTGTGGGTTCGCCGAGGGCGTGCTGGTTGTCGTTCTGACCGAAGTGGACGGTTCGCTTTGGGAGGTCAGAGCGGCTGACGAGCGCGTGCTCAGCGAACTTCGCCACCACTACCCGGGCACCACCGCGCTGTGAGTGGGTGCCTCCACGGGCATCGACGGACCGCGGCCCCGAGACGCCCGACGGGCGCGATACGCGCCGGCGCCCCGTCGAGCGTCAGCTGAAGTGGATGTCGCTGAGGTCGATGGACACCATGACGTCATCTCGGACGGGGTGGCCGGTGGCGTCGCGGCTGTGTGCACGGCGCTTGGTGGGAAGGACGATGCCGTCCGCTTCCACGTAGTCGTACACATACTGCGCCGCGGCGAATCCGCCCGCGACGTCGACGTGGTAGTCGTGTCGGCGAAGCAGATGATCCGGGCCGAAGTAGAAGTCCTGGTGCGTGCTGTGGCTGGCGATCCCGGGCGGGAAGGCGGCGCGCAGGCCGCGCCACAGTTCGTCCCCCTCCTGCCACGGCTCGATCTCGCTGACGGTGAAGCCGGGCATGGCCAGCAGGAACGGCGTCGTGAGGTAGGTCCACAGCGCGTAGCCGTTGAAGTAGGCGCGGTCCAGAGGGTCCCAGGGGGTGCTGAGGGTGTGGCCGGTGAAGGACGACCGGGGGTTTTCGCGAGTGGCGACCACGCGTCCGTCGACCTTGTCGATGCTCACCCGTCCGGGTGTGAAGTCGGTCTTCTGGTCGGGGGTGCCGAAGGGTCTGACCGAGGCATGCTCCTCGTGGAGCAGGACGGTCATCTCACGCGGTTCGGGGTCCTGCGGCAGGCCCTTGGCGGCGAACAGGCGCCCTCCGCTGACAAGGGTGGCCCGCGCCCGGGTCAGTTCACGCCAGCGTGCGCTTCCGCCGTGGGCTTCGATCGCCGCGGTGAGCAGTTCGTTCATGTGTCCTCAGGCGGTGGGATAGACGGTGGATCTTTCGGTTGACCACCGGGTGTCAGCGCAGTGCGGCTTCGCCCGTGTGGACGGCACGCATCGCGCGCTCGACGGTCTCCCGGTTCTCGCCGACCGGAGCCACGTAGTCGAGGACGCCGCGCGCGGCGTCCTCCCCGAGGGTCCGGGTGATCACCCAGGTGGCGAGGTACTGGGACGCCAGGCAGCCTCCCGCGGTGGCGATGTTCCCCTCGGCGTGGAACGGCACGTCCAGCACGGTGACGCCGTCGGCTTCGGCATAGGGACGGGTCTTCATGTCCGTGCACACAGGCATGCCGCCCAGCAGCCCGAGGCGCGCCAGCACCAGGGCGCCGGAGCACTGCGAACCGATCAACTGCCGTGCGGGGTCGAGCGGCAGCATCGAGATCAGCCGGTCGTCAGCGACCACGTCGCGGGTCTTCACACCGCTGCCGATCAGTACGACGTCGGCTTCAGTCACGAACTCCATCGGGCGCTGCCCGGTCACCTCGACGCCGTTCATGGAGGTGACGACGGGTGTCGGTGTCGTGATGAAGGCCTCCAGGCCGTCCTTGCGGCACCGGTTGATCAGGGCGGAGGCGATGAAACTGTCGAGCTCGTTGAACCCGTCGAAGGTGACGACTGCTACCTGCATGATGGCTCCTTCACGTACGTCATCGGGTGCCCAGTCTGTCTGGTGCGTCGTATCAGGCAAGGACCTGGCGGCTTGTCCTGCGGGTGCGCTCTCGCGGGCGTCGGCCTGCGACGGCCCTGTCACCGCATCCGCTGGGGGCCCGCGTCAGGGAGGGCGAGCTCGGCCCAGATCGTCTTGCCGTCGGGCCGTTGCCTGGTGCCCCAGCGCTCGGAGAGCTGCGCCACGATGAACAACCCGCGGCCGCCCTCGTCGAACATCCGGGCTCGCCGCAGGTGGGGAGCGGTGTTGCTGGCGTCGGACACCTCGCAGATCAGAGTGTCCTCACGGATGAGACGCAGCTGTACCGGACCCGAGCCGTAGCGGATGGCATTGGTGACCAGCTCGCTGATGACCAGCTCCGTGGTGAACGCCAGCTCTCCCAGTTCCCAGCCCTCCAGTCGGGAGGCGGCGAGGTCACGGGCCCGGGCGACCTCCGCGAGGTCCTCCGTGAGGTCCCACGCGACGGCGTGGGTTCCGTCGAGTTCCTGGGTGCGGGCGATGACGAGGGCGACGTCGTCCCGGGCTCCCTGGCCGACCACCGTGTGCAGGACGTGGTCGCACATGTCCTCCAGCGCGGGAATGGGATCGGACAGCGCCGTTCGCAGGTGCTTGAGTCCCTCGTCGAGGCTGCGTCCGGGGGATTCAATGAGGCCGTCGGTGTACAGGGCGAGGCGTGTGCCTTCGGGCAGTTCCAGTTCCGCCGCCTCGAAGGGGAGTCCTCCCACGCCCAGGGGAGGGCCGGCGGGTATGTCGAGGTATTCGACGTCCGATCCCGGTCGCATGACGGCGGGCGGCGGGTGGCCGGCCCGGGCGGCCGTGCAGAGGCGGGTGACCGGGTCGTAGATCATGTACAGGCAGGTCGCCACGATCTCGCCGACAGCCGGTCCGACCTCACGGCACGCGTCCTGTGGGTCACCGAAGTCCCGGTGCCGGGTGACGACGTCGTCGAGGTGGGTGAGCAGTTCGTCGGGCGGCAGGTCGATGTCGGCGAGTGTCCGTACGGCGGCGCGCAGCCGGCCCATGGTCGCCGAGGCGCGAACGCCGTGGCCGACCACGTCGCCCACGACCAGGGCGACCCGGGCCCCCGACAGGGGGATGACGTCGTACCAGTCGCCGCCCACTCCCGCGTACGGACCCGCGGGGAGGTAGCGCGTGGCCGCGGCCACCGCCGGCTGCCGCGGTGCGCTCGGCGGCAGGAGGCTGCGCTGCAACGTCAGGGAGGTGTTGTGCTCACGGGTGTAGTGGCGGGCGTTGTCCACGCACACCGCGGCCCGGTCCCCGATCTCCTGTGCCAGGAGCAGGTCGTCGGCGTCGAAGGGATCCCTGCCCGGGAAGCGTGTGAAGAGTGCCGCGCCCAGGGTCACCCCTCGGGCGCGAAGGGGGATCGCCAGCGCGGAGCGTACCCCGCTCGTGCCGGCGTCGCCGCTGTCTGACGGCAGGGAGGCGGCGGGGTCGGTGATCTCCAGCATTCCGGCCTTGCCCGTGAACAGCCCGAGGGTCGGTTCCGCGCCCTGCGGGTAGACGACGGGATCGCCCGGCCGCACCGCCTCCGAGGACCCGGACGGTCCCGCCACCGCGGTACGGCGCAGGGTGAGGTCACCCGTGCCGGGCCGCAGGACGGGTTCGTCGCCCTGAAGGACGGTGTCGAAGAGGTCCACGTAGGCGTGGTCGGCGAAGCGGTGCACGGCGACCTCGACCAGCTCCTCGGTGGTCCGAGTCGCGTCGAGAGTGCTTCCGACCCGGCTGCTGGCCTCACTGAGCAGCGCGAGCCGCTCGCGGGCGATCACGAGCCGCCGGAAGCGTGTCTCGCCGGCGACACGGATCCGGCAGACGACCGCGCTGATGACCAGGGCCACCGCCAGTGCCGTGATGATCGTGACCTGGTTGGCGCGCCCCATGTCCCGGAGGAGGACCCCGTAGAGCGCGATGGCCGCGGCCAGGTTGAACAGTCCGACGATCACGGTCTGCCGCACCGGAAGCAGCGCACTGGCCACGACCGGAATCAGGACGGCGTACTCGGCTATGCCCATGATGTGCACGTCGGCGGCCGCCAGTGCCAGTCGCAGGACCGAGATCAGCACCACGCTGAGAAGCAGCAGGACGAAGCTCCTGCTCGGTCGAACCGGATGCACGCAGTACACCTCCCCACCGGGAGCGGGACGTGAGACGACCTCCGTCTGCGGTTCCCTGAGCGGCAGGCGACAACATCCCTTCGAGAGAAATTGTTGCATTGAGTAATGCTTTGTGCCAGGACGCTCCCTCATGGCGGTCCGCCGCGCGCACGGCACGGTACGGGGCGGGCGATCGTGACATTCGTGGCGTGATCACCTTCGACTACGGCGTCAGCACGATCCTGCCGAAGACCTCACCCGCGGCCATCTTCCGGTGCGCCAGCACGGCCGCGTCCAGCGGTAGCACCTCGTGCACCACCGTCTCGATCTCGCCGCGACCGGCCGCCGCGAACTGCTCGCCGCGCACGGCACCCAGGTCGGCCGGGGGGACGGTGGCCGTGCTGAAGGTGGCGAAGGACATCGACTTCCGGAACGACGCCATGATCTTCGTGCCGAAGTCCGCGGGCGGCTGGCCCCCGACGGCGCCCACGGCCACCATGCGGCCGTTCGGGTTGAGCCTGTCGAAGAACGACGGCATGTCCTTGCCCGCCACGACGTCGATGATGACGTCGTAGCCGGCCGGGGCGTCATCCCCTCCGCCGCCGGAGCGGTCCAGCACGTGGGTCGCGCCGAGACGGCGCAGCCGCTCGCCTCGCCGGGCCGACGATGCCGTGACCGCCACCGCGGCGGCGCCACGCCGAGCCGCGAGCTGCACCGCCATGATCCCGATGCTGCCGCTCGCGCCGCGCACCAGGACCGTCTCCCCGGGAGCGAACCGGCCGTGACGAAGCCCGAAGTGCGCGACCGCCCCGGCGCTGCCCAGCGTCACCGCGTCGACCGCGGACAGGCTGCCGGGCAGGGGGAGGATCTGCCCGAGCGGCACGAGGGCCTGCTCGACGTAGCCCCCGCCGGTGCCGGTGAAGGCCCACACCCGTCGGCCGATCCATGACGTGTCGACGCCGTCACCCACCGCCGTCACGGTGCCGGCCACCTCGCTGCCCGGGACGAAGCCCTCCTCGAAGCCGTAGGCGGCCAGGGCCCCGCTCCGGATCACGGTGTCGACACCGCCGACGCCCACCGCCTCGGTGGCGATCAGCACCTGCCCGGCAGCAGGCGCGGGCTCCGGCAGGTCGACAACAGCCAGGCCTTCAGGACCCCCGAACGTCTTGATCGCGATTGCCTTCAATGCCGTCTCCACATTCACGGACCGCTCAGCGCGATCCCTGCCGCGTGCTCGCCACCGATCGCCTGATGGTCTCGGTGAGCTCTTACGTCGTGGACGGTAACCGGACGCCCCCGTCCACTTGGGTAAAGTGAGAGCGTGCCCGATCGTTTGCCTCAGAAGCTGCGTTCCGACGCGAAGGACAACCGCGACCGCATCCTCGACGCGGCCCGGGCGTTGTTCTCGGCCGACGGCCTGGACGTGCCGATGCGGGAGATCGCACGCCGTGCCGGGGTGGGACCGGCCACCTTGTACCGTCGCTTCCCCACCAAGCAGACACTGGTCGCCGAGGCCTTCGCCGACCAGTTGCACGCATGCCGCGCCATCGTCGACGAGGGGTGCGCGGACGCCGATCCGTGGCGTGGGCTGTGCCTGGTGATCGAGAAGATCTGTGAACTGCACGCACGCGATCGGGGCTTTACGGAAGCCTTCCTGTCGGCCTTCCCCGGTGCGCCCGATGTCGCGGGACGCGAGTACACGCTGAAGGCGGTCGCAGGCCTGGCCCGGCGAGCCAAGGACGCGGGGCGTCTGCGCTCCGACTTCGTCCTGGACGACCTCATCCTCATCCTGATGGCCAACAAGGGCATCCACACGCGATCGACCGACGCGCAGGTCATGGCCTCGCGACGCTTCGCGGGACTGGCGATCCAGGCACTCGAAGCCTGCCCTCACCACGCACCGCTCCCGCCGGCGGCACGACTGGCGACTGGAGCACCGGCGGGCGCGTGACCGTGCTCATCGCCCGAGAAGCCGAAGGTGCGGAGGTGGGTGGGTCTGCCATCCGAGTAGAGGACGACAGACGGAGCGGCCGGCGGCCACGCCCACGCCGACGCCATCGGGGCGAGGTTCCGCGCACCGGTGATCGCCCGCCCTGGAGTGGCGCCTATGCGGACGCCGTCGGGCGCCCTGTTTCCGGCCCTGCAGTACGGTGCCGGGAGCACGGGCGCACCTACTGAAAGAGCGTCATCGCATGTGGCAAGTGGTCCTCTACATCAGCCCCATCAGTGCGGTCATGGCAGCACTGCTCCTGTTCGTTCTGTCCTTACTGGGCGTACGCCTCCGGCAGGAGAAGCCGACCGTCGTCAGGGCGCTGTCCCGGCTCGGGCTCGGAATTTACGTACCCCTGATCGCATTCGCCGTACTGGCCCCCACTCAGGACCTCGGCTCCGGTGACAATTCCGTATGGCTGATTCCAGGCCAAGGGATCATCTTCGATCGCACGAACATCAGCTCAGACGAGTTCGCCATGTACCTGAGACTTCAAGTGGCAAACGCCTTGATGTTCACGGTCCTGGCAGTACTGCTGAGGTTCTCCTTCCCCGCTGCCACCAGCAAGACTATCGCTGTGGGCAGCTTCGCAGCGAGCGTCTGCATCGAATCCTTCCAATGGCTCATGAACGCAGGCAGAGTCGTTGACATCGACGACGTCATGCTCAACACGATCGGCGCATGTGCCGGGCTCATCATTTGCCAAGTGGCCGCGGTGATCAACAGCCGCGGATACCGCACGATGTCGCGCATGAGAGTGCGTACGGTGCGAACCACAACTGCTTCAACGCGCAATGGTCACCGGACAGCCGACAGGTCGCCGCCTGGGACGACGCCGGCCACGACGACAGCCGTCCCGGCCCGTGCACCGAGCCCGGTGGGTCCGCCTACGAGCCCCAACTCACCGAGGCCGGCCAACGCCAGGTCGGCGCCGCCTACATCGACGCCTTCTTCCGGCGGTATCTCACCGGCGACAAGCGGTTCGACGCGATGCTGACCGGAAGGCGCCACCCGCCGGCACACATCGCCCCCGTCGACGTGACGGCCGACCGGCCCTGACGTCGCGCGGCTGTCCCTTCTCCCGGACCTGCCGGGAGAAGGGACAGCGCACGCCTGCAAAATGCGTTGGTGGACCACGGCGGCCGTTGCTACTCTCCCGGAGGCCGTGCGAGTGAACGAGGAGGTGGTACCCGTGAACGCAGTTTCGACATGGGTGCTCCCCTCCGGGGTCACGGTCGGGCGGTAGGTCGTCCGGGAGCGCCGTTCAAGAGCACTCCCGAAAGGCTCGACCATGCACTTCATTTCTGAACAGCGTCTCGACGACGGCGTCCTCGAGCGCGAGTTCACCCTCGGCGAGATCCCCGGCACCCTGTGGACGCCTGAATCCGCCGCACCGCTCCCGCTGGTTCTGATGTCCCACAACAACGGCCTGCCGAAGGCGGATCCCCGTATGGTGGCCCGGGCCCGGTACACCGCGGCACGCGGCTACGCGGTGGCCAGCATCGACGCCGCCGGGTGCGGCGACCGTCCGCGTTCCGCCGCCGACGAGCGGGCCCGTGCCGAGCTCCGGCGGGCGATGCAGGCCGGTGAGCCGGTCGACGAGATCTTCGAGTCCTTCATCGGCCCGCTGGTCGAGAACGCGGTCCCGGAATGGCGGGCCACTTTGGACGCCCTCCTTGAGCTGCCCGGGATCGGCGGCCCCGTCGGGTACTCCGGGGGGTGGACCGCCCTCGGCATTCGACTGGCGGTGGCCGAGCCGCGGATCGCGGCCGCGGGCTTCTTCGCCGGGGGGTTTGTGCCTCGTGCGCAGCGCGAGGAGGCCCGGCAGGTCACCATTCCGCTGTTGCTGCTGCTGCAGTGGGACGACGAAGGGAACCCCCGGCAACGGGCCCTGGACCTGTTCGAGGCCTTCGGCAGCAAGGAGAAGACGCTGCACGCCAATCTGGGAGGGCACACCGGTACCCCGTGGTTCGAGCTGGAGGACGGGTGCCGCTTCCTGGACCGGCATCTGAAGTGAGGCCGGGCCGTCCGGCGGGCCGCGGCGTTCCTTGACGGCGGTGGCCTGCGGATGCACAGCCGCCCCGATCGCGGCGACCGCCGCGATCGGGGCGGCGTTCGGCCTCCGGCGCCGCCATCGGCTGGGCGCTGCGGTGACCCCGGGTCACTTGCCGGGTCGCTGGGGGAGGGAGCCGGTGGCCGGCAGGGGTGCAGCCTGCGGGATGCCGGCCTGCCGCCACTGCGCGGGGGAGAGGCCGTAGACCGTACGGAAGGTGCGGCTGAAGTGGGCGTGGCTGGCGAAGCCCCAGCGGTGCGCGATGGACGCCACCGTCTGCCCCGCGAGTTCGGGGCGTACGAGGTCCCTGCGGCAGGCCTCCAGCCTGAGGCGCTGGATCCAGCGGCCGACGGTCATCGGCTCGTTCTGGAAGAGCTGGTACAGGTAGCGGACGGAGATGTGGTGCACGGCCGCGACTGTGGCCGGGGCGAGGGTGGGCTCGTCCAGGTGGGCGCGGATGTATGCGCGGAGGCGTTGCAGGAGGGCCTGTTCCACCGCGGCCTGTTCGCCGGTGGTTCCCTCCAGGGCGATCAGGGCCGTGAGCACGTCGACGATCCCCTGCCTGAGGAATTCCGTGGAGGCCGGTGCGAAGTTGCAGTGGTCCGGTGCGCGGATGCAGCGGTCCGTGATCGTGACGAGCCCGTTGACGTACGACGCGAGGATTCCGCTGATTCCCTGGCCGGGGGAGTAGGCCCGGCCGGTGGTCAGGAGCAGTGCCGAGTCGGGGAGTTCCACCAGCTGGCGGGGGACGGTGGCCACGTGTTGCCGTACGGGGCAGGTGAAGTCCAGGACGTAGGGCCTGCGGGTGTCGAGGATGACGAGCTGGCCGGCCGCGATCGGGGTTTCCCGGCCGTCTTGGGTGGCGATGCCGTACCCGGTCCTTTGGAGGCTGACGACCAGGGAGTCGTCGCCGTCCGCGGCGATGAGTGGCGCGGTGCGCGCCATCCGTTGCGGGCTGGCCTCCAGGGACCCGACCTGGACGCCCGCGACGCATGCCTGTCGTATGGTGCCGTGGATCTTGGTTTCCGCCTGTGTGTGGACCTCCAGCCGTATGAAGGCCTTGCCTACGGCGTCCGTCCAGTACTCGGCCCGCTCGGCGGGTGGTTTTTTGTCGGTGCAGAATGCTTGGATCACGATGTCCTCGCGAGTTGCCAGGAGGCATTGGGCCCCCTGGAAGCTGCGCGGGGTGCGACATTGGGGACCCCTTACGCTGCCACCGTAAAGTCCGGTCGCGGTTTCGGGCGGCCTGCCGGGCGGGAGTGCGGGACATCCGTGGATATGTGGCGCGGAGGCTGCGGGATTCCCGCTGTGCGGCCATGTGCAACCCTGCATGGTGTTGCGATCGCCGACGCGCTCGTGTCCGCGGAGGCCGATGCCCTCTGGAACGCGGAATACGCGCAGGTCAGTGACGAAAGCGCCAACGATCGCAACAGAAATCGTCCGCGCGAGTGGGGCACGGGCGGCCGACACGGTCGAGCTGGAAGGGGCCGGCTCCGCTGCTCCTGCGCGGGACCCTTTTCGTCAGCGGACCGGTCGCGGGGGGAAGCGGACCCTGGTGTCCTGGGTGTGGGCGCGCATGACCTGCTGGGCACGAGTGTCGTCGCGGTCGGCGATGGCCGCGATCAGTTCGCGATGCTCCACCCAGGCTTGATGGACCACGGGTGTGTAGTACCGGCGAACCCTGTTCTCGACATGGGCTGCCAAGTCTGCGAGGACCGCGTTCCCCGCCAGTTCCATGACGCAGGCGTGGAACGTGGCATTCGCGGCGACCGCTCCCTCCACGTCGTCGGCGGCGACAGCCGCCTCGCCCGTCGCACACAGGCTGTCGAGCCGCGCAAGTCCATCGGCGGACGCGCCGACCGCGGCCAGGCGTGCTCCCTCGGTCTCCAGCAGGGCACGGACGACGAAGAGCTGGTCGGTCTCCACACCGGTCGGCTCGTGGACGAAGGCACCCTGCGCCGGGCGGAGGTCCACCCACCCCTCGGCGTTGAGCCGTTGCAGCGCCTCGTGGACGGGCTGCCGGGAGACCCCAAGACGGGCCGCGAGCTCGCTCTCCACAAGATGCCGGCCTGGACGCAGCGTCCGTGAACTGACCAGCTCCAGCAGCGCCTGGTACACCTGCTCGCGCAACGGCCCGGGGCGCTCCAGCTTGGGGACGGTTCCTTGCGGCAGCCCGTTGAACGGCATCTCGGCCTCCACTGGTCCCTTTGATGTCCCTACTGCGTTGCACCCAGCAGGCGTTGGGCAAAGTATCGACCTGTCCAGGACGCGTGAGAAGTCGATCGGGGCCCCGTCGGGTTGTGGCGCCGTGGTGGCCGCGGCAGGGCGGACAGCCGGTGAAGATGCGCCGCGGTACGTCTGCCATCAGGATGAGGAGACGGTAGATGGGGTATCGGCAATGTGCGCGGTGGTGCTCCCCAGCAAGCGTGACCGACTGTTGACCGTACGGGACCGCCCGCAGCCTCGCACAGGGACGAGAGGCAAGCACGTCATGAGCGAGGCAGAGCAAGGGGCCGGCCGCGTGGTCATCGTCACCGGTGGTACGCGGGGCATGGGCCGTGAGACGGCCGGCTATCTCGCGCGGAACGGCTACCGGGTCGTGGTGAACTACGCCGGGAACGAAGCGCAGGCGAACGAGACCGTCGAGGAGATCACCGCCGGCGGCGGGACGGTCGTGGCGAAACGTGCGGACGTCGCGGACGAGGTCGCGGTCTCGGCCATGTTCGACGAGGTGGAGGCCGAGTTCGGGGGAGTCGACGTCGTGGTCCACGCGGCAGGGGTCATGCCGGTCGGCCCGATGGTCGACTTCGACCTCGCCCAGCTCGACCGGCTGCTGAATGTCAACATCCGCGGCACCTACGTGGTGAACCAGCAGGCCGCGAAACGGCTCCGCTCCGGCGGCGCCATCATCAACTTCTCCAGCTCCATCACCAGGTTCAGCCGGCCCGGCTACACCGCGTACGCGGCGACCAAGGGCGCGGTCCAGGCCATGGCCCTGATCCTCGCGCGCGAACTGCGGGGGCGGGACATCACCGTCAACGTGGTGGCCCCCGGCCCCATCGCCACCCCGCTGTTCTTCGAGGGGAAGAGCCAGGAGGTGATCGACCGCATCTCCGCCGAGCCGCCGCTCGGGCGCCTCGGCGAGCCGGACGACGTCTCCGGGACGGTCGCCTTCCTCGCCGGCCCCGGCCGCTGGATCAATGGCCAGACCCTCTTCATCAACGGCGGAGCCATTTGAGAGCCGTCGCCTGCGGCTGTCGTCCCGCAGTCCACGCCGTGATGCTCACCGCTCGAAGGTGCCGTACATGGTCGCCCGCGCGATCGCGTGCGTGAACAGCTGGAACTCCATGAGCGCGGGGGCTGTCGCCTCTGACACGTCCAGCTTCTCCACGTCGACGGCGTGCACCACGAGGAAGTAGCGGTCCGGGCCGTTGCCCGGGGGTGTCGCCGGACCGAGGTACCTCCGGTAGCCGGCGTCGTTGGGCAGCGTCACCGCTCCGCCCGGCAGCTCCCTTCCGTCACCCGCCCCGGCCGGCAGGCCGGTCACGGAGGCGGGGAGGTTGGCCACGGCCCAGTGCCAGAAGCCCGAGGCGGTGGGCACGTCGGGGTCGAACATCGCGACCGTGAAACTGCGGGTCCCCTCGGGGAACCCGGACCAGCTCAGCTGCGGTGAGACGTCCGATCCGCCCGCGCCCAGGATGCCGCTCACGTGCTCGCGCGCCAGTTGCCCGCCGTTGGCCAGGGACCGCGAGGTCAGCGTGAAACCCGGGATCGGCGGCATGAAGTCGTAGGGGGCATAGGGCTTGATCATGACGGTCCCTCGCTCTCGGCTACGACCTGCCGTCCGCGTTGGCGCCGATCCAGACGGTCATTTCCACGCTAGGACCGGCCATTCGGACCGGCAATTCAGTTCGCGGCGGCCACGCATCCGGCATGGCACGCACTCAATCGAGTCACGGAAGGTGACCGGACGCCGGCGGATGGTGCCACCATGCCTGCGGCTCCGGATGCGCGCCGATGGCAGGCGCAGGACGCTGGAGACATCCGAAGCGGAGCGGCGGCAACGTCGACCGGCGCAGCATCCCGAGACCGTCCCGCTGAGCCGGCACGTCGCGCTGCCGCTCGCCGACGAAAGCGAGGCACTCCTATGCAGATGCAAGCAGCCCGTATGCATGGCTACAAAGAGCCCCTTCGAATCGAAGACGTCCCCATGCCCGACCCGGCGCCCGACGAGATCCTGCTGAAGGTCGCGGCGACAGGCATGTGCCGCAGTGACTATCAGCTCCTCAACGGTTACTTCGAAGTGCCCTTCCCCGTGGACCTCCCCTACATCCCCGGCCACGAGGTCACCGGCCGGGTGGCCGGCCTGGGCGGCGCCGTACCGAAGTCGGTGGGCTACTCCGAGGGCGACATGGTCGTGGTCAACCCCAGCTGGGGCGACGGCACATGCCGCCAGTGCCGGGAAGGCAACGAGCAACTGTGCAGCGGCAACGGCAGGTGGGTGGGCTTCGGACCCCCCGGAGGCTTCGCCGAGTACATGGCCGTGCAATGCCGGCACGCGATACCCGTATCGGAGAACGCGGCGAAGACGCCCGAGGTCCTCGCCCCGATGACCGACGCGGGCATGACCCCGTACCGCGGGATGCGCAAGCTCCGGGACACCGGCAAGCTCGGTCCCGGCCGCACCGTCGCCGTCACCGGTATCGGAGGCCTGGGCAGCTACGCCGTCCAGTACGCGAAACTCCTCGGCAGCGGAGCGACCGTGGTCGCCCTCGCCCGCAAGGACGACAAGCTGGACGTGGCGAAGGAGAACGGCGCCGACCACGGGATCAACGTCCGCGACAAGTCCACCGAGGCCATCCAGGACGAGCTGGAGCGGCTCACCGGCCGCAGGACGATCGACGCCGTCCTGGACTGCGTCGGCAGCACCGCGTCCGTCTCCATGGGGTTCGACCTGCTGGGCCCCGAAGGAGTGCTGGCGGCCGTCGGCCTCATGAGCCACCACGTCGAGCACAAGCAGTTCCCCTTCGTGGGGACGGAGCTGACCTACCTCGGTTCCTTCTGGGGCAACCACCTGGACCTCGTCGAGGTGCTCTCCCTCGCCGAAGCCGGTCTCGTCAAGCACAACGTCACCAAGGTCGGACTGGAGGACGTCAACGACAACCTGGAGGCCCTGGGGCGCGGCGACGTCGTCGGTCGCCTGGTCATCGTCTTCGAGTAGCACCCAGGGGCGGGCAACCCGCCTCAGCGGCTGCCTGCCCTCCCCGGATGGCTCTCATGCCCCCGCCCCGTCCCCGAGCGCTGTCAGGCCGGGTAGGCGTGGGTCTGCGCCGCCTTGACGGTGGCCCAGATCGGTGCGCCCGGGCGCAGGTTGAGCTCGGCGGCGGCGACGGCAGTGAGGTCCGCAGCGAGGGGGAGTTCGCCGGTGAGATCGGCGCGGATCTGGTCGCCGTGGGTTTCCAGGCCTGACACCTCGCAGTGCCAGAGGTTCCGGGCGCTGGAGCCGGTGGGGCGGTCCCGGTGGAGGGTGACGGCGCTCGGGGGGAAGGCCACGAAGACCGGCCCTGAGAGGTCCTCCGTCGTGGTGATCGCGGGTCCGGCGTCGAGACGGACCGTGTGCCCGTCTGCCTGGCCCCGGTAGAGGTTGAGGCCGACCAGTTGCGCGATGTAGGCCGTTCGGGGGCGCCGGGCGATGTCGGCGGGCGTGCCTTCCTGGACGATGTGGCCGTCCTCGATGACGACCAGGCGGTCGGCCAGGACCATGGCGTCCAGCGGATCGTGGGTGACCAGGATGGCGACCGCCTCGAACTCGGCGAGATGGCGACGGAGTTGAGAGCGCACTTCCAGGCGGGTGCGGGCGTCCAGGGCGGCCAGGGGCTCGTCGAGCAGGAGCAGCCGTGGGCGTGTGGCGAGTGCGCGGGCGAGGGCGACGCGCTGGGCCTGGCCGCCGGAAAGGCGGCGTGGTTTGGCGCCCGCGTGGTCGGCGAGGCCCATGCGGTCGAGCCATGCCGCGGCCTGGGTGCGGGCCTCGGCCTTGCTCGCGCCGTGGCAGCGGGGGCCGAAGGCGACGTTGTCCAGGGCCGTGAGGTGGGGGAAGAGCAGGTAGTCCTGGAAGACGACGCCGACGGGGCGGGACTCCGGCGGTGTGCGGTCCAGCGCGGTGCCGTCCAGCCGCAGGTGCCCGGTGGTGAGCGGGACGAGTCCGGCGAGTGCGCGCAGTGCCGTGGTCTTGCCGGCGCCGTTGGGGCCGAGCAGGGCGACGACGTCGCCGGGGGCGGCGGTGAGCGTCACGTCGAGGCGGAAGGTGCCGTGGTCGACGACGAGGTGGGCGTCGAGGCCCTGAGTGCGGTCGCCGTCGTCGGTGGGATCGTTCGTGGTCTTGCGGAGGTGGCTCATGACGCGGTCATCCAGCGGTCGCGAAGGGCTGCCAGCACCGCGATCGACACGGTCAGCAGGACCAGGCTGAGGGCGATGGCGGCCTCCGGGTCGCTCTGGAGGGCGAGGTAGACGGCGAGGGGCATCGTCTGCGTACGGCCGGGGAAGTTGCCGGCGAAGGTGATGGTGGCGCCGAACTCGCCGAGTGCCCGGGCCCACGCGAGGACGGCTCCGGCGGCGATGCCGGGGGCGATCAGCGGCAGCGTCACCCGGCGGAAGGCGGTGAAGCGGGAGGCGCCGAGGGTGGTGGCGGCCTCCTCGTAGCGCGGGTCGGCGGCCCGCAGGGTGCCCTCGACGCTGATGACCAGGAACGGCATCGCGACGAAGGCCTCCGCGACGACGACGCCCGCCGTGGTGAAGGGCAACGTGACGCCGAACCAGGCGTCCAGCCACTTTCCGACGATGCCGTTGCGGCCCAGCGCCATGAGCAGGGCCACACCGCCCACCACCGGCGGCAGCACCAGCGGCAGCGTCACCAGGGCCCGGACCAGGCCGCGGCCGGGGAAGTCCGTGCGGGCGAGCAGCCAGGCCAACGGCACGCCCAGCACCAGGCTGACCGCTGTTGCCGCGGTGGCGCAGAGCAGGGACAGCTGGAGCGCCTGCCATACCTCGGGGCTGGCCAGTTGCTCGGGCAGGCTGTGCCACGGCGTGCGGACGATCAGGGCGATCAGCGGCACGATCAGGAACGCCAGGCCGAGGAGCGCGGGGACCAGCAGGGGAAGCGGCACGCCCCGGCGCATGCCCGACCCGAGGCGCCGGCGCCGTGGCCGGCCCCGGAGGGCTTCGGCCGCGGCGCCGGGCTTGTCGGCGGGTGAGGTCACGGGTTGAGGAACCCGGCCTCGGTCAGGACCTTCTGGCCCTCGGCGGACTGCACCAGCGCGATGAACGCCTTGGCGGCCTCGGCGTTCGGCGCGTCCTTGAGCAGGGTGATGGGGTAGTCGTTGACGGCGCCGGCCGACTCGGGGAAGTCCACGCCCTCCACCTTGTCACCCGCGGCCTTCACGTCCGTCTTGTAGACGACCGCGGCGTCGGCTTCCTTCAGTTCGACCTTGGTCAGGGCGCTCTTGACGTCCTGCTCGTAGGAGACGGGGGTGAGCTTGAGCTTGCTGGCGTCCAGGGCCTTCTGGGCGGCGGCGCCGCAGGGCACTTCCTTGTCGCACAGGACGACCTTGAGGCCGGACTTGGTGAGGTCCTTCAGGGAGGAGATGCCGTCGGGGTTCCCCGGCAGGGTGGCGATCTCCAGCTGGTTGCGGACGAAGGTGGCAGGCGTGCCTTCGGCGTCACCGGCGTCCGTGACGATCTGCATCGTCTTGGGGCTGGCGGCCGCGAACACGTCCGCCGGGGCGCCGCCGGTGATGCTCGCGGCGAGGGAGTCGCTGCCGCCGAAGTTGAACGTCACCTTCGTGCCCGGGTGGGCCGCCTCGAACTCCTGGCCCAGTTCGGTGAAGCTCTCCTTGAGGGAGGCGGCGGCGAACACGGTCACCGTGCCGGAGACCTTGTCCGAGGCGGAGGCCGAGGCCGAGGAGTCCGACTTCGCCGGCGAGGCGTCGTCGGACGACGAGCAGGCGCTCAGGGCGAGCAGGGCGACGACGCCTGCGGCGGACGCCCGCAGGGTACGGCGGGTCCGACGCGCGGAACGGGTGATCACGGGTCCACTCCCTCTGGTCCTGACGGACACATCTACGGTCTCTCGACGACCACGTTGGTTGACTTGATCATGGCAACCGCTGGAACACCGGGTTCAAGCCTCAACTCCTCAGCCGATTCACGGCTGACCATCGCCACCACCCGGAACGGCCCGGCCTGGATCTCCACCTGCGCCGAGACGTCTCCGAGGATCACGTCCGTGACGATGCCGGAGAAGCGGTTGCGGGCCGAGGAGCCGGAGGGCTGCCGCTCCGTCCGGTGCATCCGCCGGGCGTAGGCCGCGAGGGCCGGACCGGGGATGATCCGGCGGCCCGTCCCGTCGCGCTCGGCGGTGAGTTTCCCGCCGTCGACCAAGCGCCTGACGGTGTCGGTGCTGACGCCGAGCAGGACGGCAGCGTCGCCGATCCGGTAGGTGTGCATACGATGATGATACTGCCGCACGTGCGAGGCCAAACCTGACTGTCCCTTCGTATTCGCCGGGCATGCGATTCACAGGGGTTGCATGTGCGTTTACGTGGGTTATGCGTTGGGGTACCGTCCTGCGGGAGGTGATAGCCCGTGAGCCAGTCCCTCGCGACCGCCGGCCCGGTGGCGGAACTCGCCCTCACCGGGGATCTGGCCCGTCCGGCCCGGCTGACGGTGCCCGGTCTGCTCACGTGGCGGCAGCACCGGGCCGACGTCAGCTTCGAGTGCGCCACCAGCGGCATCCAGCGCCATCGCTTCACCGGACCGCTGCTGCACGACGTGCTGACGGCCGCCGGTCCCGGATTCCACCCGACCCGGCGCAAGGACCGCCTGCGGTTCCTGATCGCCGTGGACGGCGCGGACGGCCACCGCGCCCTGCTGTCCTGGGCGGAGATCGACCCCGACTTCGGTCGCGCACCGGTCCTGCTCGCCGTCACCATCGACGGCACCTCGCTGGATCTCGTCGGCCCTCAGCTGGTCCTGCCTCAGGACCGTTGCGGGGCACGGCACATCAGCGGCATCAACGCGATCCGCGTGGACGGCGGCTACCGCCTGCGGGCGTGACATGCATCGAACCTGTGCGGGAACGGCGGAGGACGACTGTTGAGCTGGGTGGAACCGCCGGGTGTCCTGGTCGTCCAGCACCTGCCGCACGCGAGCCCGGATGCCATCGGTACGACGCTGCAGGCCGCCGGGCTGGCTGTGCGGGTCTGCAGGGTGTGGGCGGGCGACCCGGTGCCGCGGTCGCCGGCCGCACTCGCGGCGCTGGTGGTGTGGGGTGGGCCGCCGGCCGCGCATGAGGACCTGACCCGATCCCACGAGCTTCCCACCTCGGCCGCCGAGCTGGCCCTGTTGAGGGCCGCGTTGGAGGCCGAGGTCCCCGTGCTCGGGGTGGGCCTGGGCGGGCAGTTGCTGGCCCTGGCGGCAGGCGGCGCCACTCGCCCCGGCCCTGGTGGGCCGGGCGGCTGCGAGGAGGTACGCACGACCACGGCCGCGTCTGAAGATCCGCTGTTCGCCGGGGCCCCCGAACGCTTCCGCGTGCCGCACGGCCACGGCGTCACCCTGGACCTTCCGGCCGGTGCCGCCTTGCTGGCCGGCTGCGACCGCCACCCGGTCCAGGCGTTCCGGATCGGCGCTCGGGCCTGGGGGCTGCAGTTCCAGCCGGATGTAGACGCGGCAGAGGCGGATGCCGCCGCGGCCCTCCGGGCCGGGCTGACCACCGTGCCGGACCGCACGGCACCGGTTCCTGGCGGACGAGCCGTGTCGACGCCCTGCCGCGGGGGCATCCTCGAGCGGTTCGCCGACCTGGCGGCCGCCCGGGCGTTCGAGACCACGACCCGTGCCTTCTTCACATCCCGTGCGGCGGACTGGGAGCGGCGTTTCGCCGCCGACGGGCCCCGATACGCGGCGGCCGTCGCCGCCATGGAACTGCGCCCGGGGCAACGTGTCCTGGACGTGGGCTGCGGCAGCGGCCGGGCCCTGGCGGCCCTGCGCACGGCGGTCGGCGGCGAGGGAGTCGTGCTCGGAGTGGACCTCACTCCCGCGATGCTCGCGGCCGCGGTCCGGGAAGGACGCGGCGCCGTCGCCCGGCTGCTGCTGGCCGACGCCTGCCGACTGCCGCTGCCGGCCGGATCCCTGGACGGGGTTTTCAGCGCGGGTCTGGTCGACCATGTCCGCGAGCCCGCAGCGGCCCTGCACGAGTGGGCCCGCGTGACCGTCACCGGCGGTGTGCTGCTGCTCTTCCATCCCTCCGGTCGCGCCGAACGCGCCGCCCGCCACGGCCGCTCCCTTGACCCGGCCGACCCGCTGGCGGAGGAGAACCTGCGCCCAGCTCTGCGCGCGGCGGGCTGGGACCCGGCCGGGTACGAGGACGCGGCGCACCACTTCATGGCGCGAGCCGTACGCAACGGATGATCCTCTAGAACACCCTGCTGCCATCGGTCGGTCCCTGCCGATGCCACACGGAGCAAGCCCCAGTGACAGCCCCCCGGCGGCGCCCCGCCCCCGCCCGTCGACGTGGATCGCACGCGGTCGAGCGGCGGCGGGACCCGCACCACAGGTAGTGACCCAGCCCCACCCCACCCCACCGCAAGCCCCGCAGATGCCACCCAGACCGGAGATCGTGCATGTTGTTGCGTCAGTTGGAGTACCTGGTCGCGCTCGCCCGGGAGCGGCACTTCGCCCGCGCGGCCGCTGTCTGCTACGTATCGCAGCCCTCGCTGTCGGCCGCGATACGCCGCCTCGAGCACGAGCTGGAGGTGCCGATCGTGCGACGCGGCAGGCGCTACGAGGGGCTCACCGCGGAGGGCGAGGTGGTGCTCGCCTGGGCGCACCGCATCCTCGCCGAATGCGACGCCCTCCAGCATGAACTGTCCGCCCTGCGCGACGGCCTGACCGGCACGCTCCGGCTCGGTGTCGTCCCCACCGCGCTGCCTGCCGCTTCCCTGCTGACGACACCCTTCTGCCACCGCCATGTGAACGCCCGCGTCAACATCGAGTCGCTGTCCTCGGCCGAGATCACCCACGGACTCGCCCAGTTCGAGCTGGACGCGGCGATGACCTACCTGGACGACGAGACGCTGCGGCACCTGCGCCGCTTCCCGCTCTATGAAGAGCGATACGTCCTGCTCACCCCCGCCGACGGCGCGCTCGCCGGTGCGGACACGGCCCGGTGGGCGCAGGCCGCGGCCTTGCCGCTGTGCCTGCTGAGCCCGCGGATGCGCAACCGCCGCATCATCGACGCGTGTTTCGAGGCCGACGGTGCGACGGTCGCCCCCGCCATCGAGACGGACAGCGTGGCCGCACTGTACGCCCATCTGCCCGGGGGTCCCTGGTCCAGCGTGATCTCCCATGCCTGGCTGCACATGTTCGGCGTACCCGAGGGGATGAGGGTCGTTCCGCTGGAGGGGCCCGCACACGGACCGCGCGTCGGCCTGGTGACCGGCCCGGACACCCCCCCGTCCGTCCTGGCCGAGGCACTGCTGGCAGTGGCTCGCGAAGTGGGCGTCCAGGAGGCGCTGGACGCGGTGCTGCGCAAGCACCTCGACGCCGAGGATTGATAGCCGCCGGCTATCCCGGCATAGCGAAGAACGCTTTGACCAGCGCATTCGACCCGGAGGATCGTCAAAGTCAACCTTCCCGTCCGGGAGATGAGCCGATCTCCCGCCTCCGGAGTTGAGGAGCCACAACCATGGCCAAGGTGCTCTGCGTCCTGTACGACGACCCGACCGGCGGATACCCGACCACGTATGCCCGCGACGACCTGCCCCGCATCGACCACTACCCGGGCGGCCAGACAACCCCCACCCCCGAGGCGGTCGACTTCACCCCGGGCCACCTCCTGGGCAGCGTCTCCGGTGAACTCGGCCTGCGGAGCTTCCTGGAGAAGGCCGGGCACACCCTCGTGGTCACCTCGGACAAGGACGGCGACGGATCGACGTTCGACCGCGAGCTGCGGGACGCGGACATCGTCATCTCCCAGCCCTTCTGGCCCGCGTACCTGACCGCGGAGCGCATCGCCGCCGCCAAGAACCTCAAGCTCGCGGTCACCGCCGGCATCGGCTCCGACCACGTGGACCTCGACGCCGCGATCGCGCACGGCGTGACCGTCGCCGAGGTCACCTACTGCAACAGCATCAGCGTCGCCGAGCACGTGGTGATGATGACGCTCTCCCTGGTGCGGAACTACCTGCCCTCCCACCAGGTCGTCCTGGACGGCGGCTGGAACATCGCCGACTGCGTGGCCCGCTCCTACGACCTGGAAGGCATGCACGTCGGCACCGTCGCCGCCGGCCGGATCGGCCTGGCGGTGCTGCGCCGGCTGGCACCCTTCGACGTGAAGCTGCACTACACCGACCGGCACCGGCTGCCGGAATCCGTCGAGGAGGAGCTGGGGCTGACCTGGCACGAGAGCGCGGTGGAGATGGCGCCGCACTGCGACGTCGTGACCATCAACGCGCCGCTGCACCCGGAGACCGAGGGGCTCTTCGGCGACGACCTCCTCGGCAAGATGAAGCGCGGCGCCTACCTCATCAACACGGCGCGGGCGTTGATCGTCGACCCGGACGCCGTCGACAGGGCCCTGCGCAGCGGGCAGTTGGCGGGCTACGCGGGCGACGTCTGGTACCCGCAGCCCGCCCCCGCCGACCACCCCTGGCGCACCATGCCCCACCACGGCATGACCCCGCACATCTCCGGCTCCTCGCTGTCCGCGCAGGCACGCTACGCGGCGGGAACGCGGGAGATCCTGGAGTCCTGGTTCACGGGCCGGCCCATCCGCGACGAGTACCTGATCGTGGACGGAGGCGCACTGGCCGGGACCGGGGCCCACTCCTACTCGGTCAACACGTGAACGGCCGCACGGCCACCACGTGAATGACGGAGGCCGCCCCCCGCTGTGCTCGGACGCGATCGATCCGCGTGGTCGTCGACGTGACGCGGGCGGTGGCCTCCTCGTGGCGGACGTCCGAGAGGAGCAAGCTCACGATGCCCGTGCTCGGACGGGGAGGAACCGCAAGCTTCATCGGATCGTCGGGGGACAGCCGGAGACGCTTCTGCCACGCCTGCGCGAATTCATCCGAGAAACCGGCGGGCAATCGTCCGGGGGATCGGCTGGGCCGCGCGCAGCCGCTGCCAAGGGTTCATCGTTGATTCGGGAGTCACCGACCCATGGGCTCCTGGCATACGGCTGCTTGTGGGAGCCCACACTTGCGCGGCGGCTCATCGCTTCGGGCCTGATGCCGGCCATGAGCACGGACGTACTGTTCAGCGCGCTCACCGGACCCGCAGTCGTCATGACACAGAGGCAACTCGTGCGGCGCATGGATGAAGTGGGGGAACCGCCGACCGACGAGTGGCGGCAGAAGACGGACTCCTTGGCCGAGGTGGTCATTCGAGGGCTACTCGGCTGACCAGGGTCGCATCCCGAACAGGAAGCGGGTCGCCCGCGTGCGGCGGACCAGCAGCTCGTACGCGGTGAGGGTGAGGACGAGGGCGATCACCACGAGCACGGCGTACTCAACGGGGATCGGCGCGGACCAGCCGGTCACGAAGTATGCGACGGCGACCACGATCGGCTGGTGCAGCACGTACAGCGGCAGCACGGCCGCGGCGAGATAGCCGTAGAGGCGCCGACGCGTCGTCGGCGTCGGGTTCGGCGCCGCACGCGGTCGCTCCAGCCGCCGACGGTCGAGGAGGCCTGGGATGGCTACCACCAGGCACCATCCGGCCGCGCCGAACAGCGCACGTGAGGCGGTTGCGAGGGCGGTCATCTCCGTGAAGGGCTCGTCGGCCAGGGCGAAGCCGGGGCCGGCCGCCGCGAACAGCAGGGCACCGAGCCAGGCCGCGGTCCCGGCGTCGCGCCGCATCGCGGTGCGGAAGCGGTCGTCGCCGGCGAGCGCGAAGCCGGCGACGAAGAACAGCAGGTACGACCATCGGTGCCAGCCCGCGTAGTCCTCCTCCAGCCGTGCGAAGGCGCAGATCGCCGCGAAGGCGAGGGCCGGCAGGAACACAACGCCCCGCCGCTGCAGGGTCGCCTCCGCCACCCGGTCGCCGATGCGGCGGACGCGCTCGCGCGGCAACCACCGGTGGAACGGCGCCAGCATGAGGGAGAACGTCAGGAGGAGCACGACGAACCAGAGATGGCCGGTCTCGAAGTGCTCGCCTTGGACGATGAAGGGGAACTCCCCGGGCTCCAGGTGCACGTCGTAGAAGCGGGGCAGGAACCCGAGGTACGACTCGTGGTAGTCGGCGTCGGCCGAGCGCAGCCGCAGCCACTGCGGCAGCGGGTTCAGCGCGAGGGTCGCGAAGACCAGCGGAACGCCGAGCCGCAGCAGCCGCTCCCTGGCGAAGCCGCCCGCGCCGCGGCGCTGAAGCGAGTGCCAGGCACCGAGGCCGGAGATGAGGAAGAGCAGCGGCATCGCCCAGACGACGCCGAACCCGGCGATGATCATGATGGCTTCGGTGGTCTCGGCGTTCTTGACGTAGTAGTCGTCGTCGGCGGCGAATACGAGCGCAGAGTGGAAGAAGACCAGCCCGATCACGACCAGCATCCGGATCGCGTCCAGCTCCGGCCGCCGCTCCGGTAACGGTGCCTGCGCCGGTTCCGTGCGCGTCTCCATGCCTGTGCCCCCCGTCGCCTGTACGTCACCAGTGTGGGAAAGGCAGCCGCCGGGCGCCACCCCCGCAACGGACTCCGCTCACATCGAAGATCGACTTTCGATACGCGCCCACGCTGCGGGGCCCGGCCCAACGCCTCGATGTGGACGCCGGCCGGTTCGGGCTGGGGGGCTCGGTCCGGAGGTCATGCGGCGTCCTGCCTTTCGAGGCCTGCGGTGTGCGCGGACGTGCCGGGACGCTCGGTGTGGCGGAGCCAGGCGGCCTCGCGGAGCAGGCGCAGACCGTTGAGTCCGACGATGACGGTCGAGCCCTCGTGGCCGGCGACGCCGAGGGGCAGCGACAGGCTGCCGAACAGGTCCCAGGCGACCAGCGCGGTGATGAACAGCCCCGCGATGGCGAGGTTCTGGACGACCAGACGGCGGGCGGTGCGTGAGAGGGCGATGACGGCAGGGATGGTGGCCAGTTCGTCGCGGACGACGACGGCGTCGGCGGTTTCGAGCGCGAGATCCGAGCCGGCCTTGCCCATGGCGATACCCGAGTGGGCGGCCGCCAGCGCGGGGGCGTCGTTGACCCCGTCTCCCACGACCAGCACCCGCTGTCCTTCGGCCTCCCACGCCCGGACGGCGGACACCTTGTCCTGGGGCAGCAGTCCGGCGCGCACGTCGGTGATGCCCACTTGTGCGGCCAGGTGTTTTGCGGCGCGTTCGTTGTCGCCGGTCAGCAGGACCGGAGTGCGTCCCGTGAGGTGGGCGAGGGCGGCAACGGTGGCGGCGGCGTCCGGGCGCAGCCGGTCGGCGATGCCGAGGACACCCACGGGCCGGCCGTCGCGCAGTACGACCACCGCGGTTTTCCCGGCGTCCTCGAGTTCGGTCACAACCGCTGCGTGAAGGCCGTCGGGCACGAGAAGTCGTGCGGGGGAGCCGACCTGGACAGTGCAGCCCTCGACGCCGGCGGTGACGCCCTCGCCGGGTACGGAGGTGAAGTTTTCGGCGGCCACCGGCAGGAGATCGCGCTCGCGGGCTGCGTCGACGACGGCACGCGCGAGGGGATGCTCGCTGGGGTGCTCGGCCGATGCCGCCAGGCGCAGCAGGGCGGCCTGATCCAGGTCGCTGCCGGGCAGGGGGCGGATGTCGGTGAGGCGGGGGGTGCCTTCGGTGAGGGTGCCGGTCTTGTCCAGGGCGACGGTGTCGATCCGGCCCAGGCGTTCCATGACGACGGCGGATTTGGTGAGGACGCCGTGGCGGCCGGCGTTGGCGATCGCGGACAGCAGGGGCGGCATGGTGGAGAGCACGACCGCGCAGGGCGAGGCGACGATCATGAACGTCATGGCCCGTAGCAGCGCCGACTGCAGGTGGTCACCGAAGGCGAGCGGCACGGCGAAGACGGCGAGGGTCGCCAGGACCATGCCGATCGAGTAGCGCTGCTCGATCTTCTCGATGAACAGCTGCGTCGGGGCCTTGGTCGCGGAGGCTTCCTCGACCATCCTCACGATCCGGGCGATCACCGAGTCGGCGGGGTCCCGTTCGACCCGTACCCGCAGGGCACCGGTGCCGTTGACGGTGCCGGCGAACACCTCGTCACCGGCCTGCTTGACCACCGGCAACGGTTCGCCAGTGATGGTGGCCTGGTCGACGTCACTGGTTCCGTCGAGTACCTGCCCGTCCGCGCCGACGCGCTCGCCCGGACGGACCAGGATGATGTCCCCCACCACGAGGCGTCGCGCATTGACGGTCTCCTCGCGGCCATCGGCCAGGACTCTGGTCGCCGTGGACGGCGCGAGGTCGAGCAGCCCGCGTACGGAGTCCGCGGTCCGGGCGGTGGCGACGGCTTCCAGGGCGCCGGAGGTGGCGAAGATGACGATCAGCAGCGCGCCGTCGACGATCTGGCCGATCGCGGCGGCACCGAGCGCCGCCACCACCATCAGCAGATCCACGTCCAGCGTCTTGTCCTTGAGGGCCTTGAGGCCCTCCCAGCCCGGTTCCCACCCGCCGGTGATGTAGGTGGCGGCGAACAGCGCTCCCGACAGCCACGCCGGCGCGCCCAGGAGGCGCAGGGGGAGGGCGATCAGGAACAGGACCAGCGCGGCGAGCGCCCATTGGGCCTCCGGTAGCGCCAGGACCTTTGTGCGGCGGCGGACAGGGGTCGTACGCCGAGGTTCGGCGGGGGCCGGTGCGGGCCGCTGGTCCAGGACAGAAGGCATGACAAAGCAACCCTTCACGGGCGGAGGGGGCGACGCCTCCACGATACAGGAATACCTGAAGAGGTCTTCAGGTGTCATCGGTATGATGACGCCATGGGTCACGGACGCGACGCCACCGGCAGTGCCACCACTCGCGAGCGCCTGGACGCCGTCGGCACCGCCGACGTCGCCGCGACTCTTCAAGCCCTCGCAACCCCGTCCCGACTCCACATCCTGGCCCGGCTCCGGGAAGGCGCCTGCTCGGTCAACGAGCTCGCCGAAGCGGCCGGCATGGAAGCCTCCGCCTGCTCCCACCAGCTCCGCCTGCTGCGCAACCTCGGCCTGGTCACCGGCGAGAGGCAGGGGCGGTCGATCATCTACTCCCTCTACGACGACCACGTCGCGGAGCTCCTCGACCAGGCCCTCTACCACGTCGAGCACCTGCGGCTGGGCGTACGCGACGTCCCGGCCGCGCTGCCCGAGGCCGTTCCCGCAGACTGAGGCCCCGCCGACGGAAGCTGTGGCGGCTTCTCGCCTTCCGGATGAAGAGGCCGGGGTTTCGGCTCGGATGTCGCGTGGCGCCGGCTGTGTACGCGTGCAAGTGTGCAGGTGAGGACTCGGAAAGGCTTGAGCTGTCCGGCGACCCGGAACTGCTGCCGAAGGCGCCGGGCCCGGCCCGGGCAGGCATCGGACGTGACCTGCCCCGCCAAGACCAGTGCCAGCCGGCGTTCCGCGAGATGAAGCGCCGAGAACAGCTCAGGAGGAGGCGACGATGCTCATCGAGGGCGTCATGCTCCTGTGGTTCATCCAGGTCGTGATCGGTGTGCTGTTCGTGGCCATCGACATCCGGACGACACCGGAGTCCACGGTGATGAAGTGGGGCTTCGTGATCGTCACCGCGTTCAGCGGACTGTTCGGAGCGTTGCTGTACGTGCTGAGCTGCCGGGAACCGCTGCCGGGCACCCATGAGCAGTACGTCTCCGCGAAGTGGCGGCAGGTGGTCGGCTCCACGATGCACTGCGTGGCCGGCGACGGCATAGGCATCCTCGCCGCGAAGGCCCTCACGTCGGGAGCAGGCCTGCCGATGTGGGCCGAAGTCCTGTGCGAGTACGCCCTGGGATTCCTGTTCGGCTGGACCGTGTTCCAGGCGCTGTTCATGAAGAGCATGTTCGGCTCGTACCGCAGGTCTTTGTCCAAAACCTTCATCGCGGAGCTGTTGTCCATGAACGCCGTCATGGGCGGGATGACGGCGGTCATGGTTCCGTGGCTGTCCCACGCCATGGCGGCCACGGAGCCGACGAGCCCACAGCTCTGGTTCGTCATGTCCATCGCGCTGTGCGCGGGGTTCATCGTCGCGCTGCCGATGAACTGGTGGCTGGTTGGCCACGGTCTCAAGCACGGCATGATGACCGTCCGCGACGACGCCCGCCCCGTCCCCCAGGTCGCGGCACTCGCCCTCGCCGGCGCCACGCTCAGCGGCCGCGAGCCGCACTCGCCCGCGCTCGCTCACCACGCTCCGACGCCTGGCCACGGTGCGAACGGTTCCGCGGAGCCGGCCCGTGACCACGGTGCCATGGCGCCGTCCAACGGCGCGCACCACATGGAACCGGGGGTCAGCCGGAGCCGACTCGCCGTGATGACCCTGGTCAGTTTTGCGATCTTCGGTGCGGGCTTCCTCATCGCGGGCGTTTTCGGAAACCTGACGATGACGTAGCGACCCACCGCCGGTGCCCTCGGTGCGACGGAAGCTGCGGGCACCGTCATTGTGCGGGCTGTCAGCGCCGGACCGCCGCTCAACCTCACGCGGACAAGCGGTCGACACCCGCTTGAGGAGTTCGATCGACGCCCGCCCCTGGTGCCGTCGTCGGCAGATCCGGCGGTCGTGCGGGGGCGCTGACGTATGCCGGCGTGCGGATCCGCTGATGCCGGCCGTGGATGTCAGGCACCGCGGGGAACGATGCTCACCGCCCGGTAGTCGTACCCGTCCTGCTTGAAGCCGGGCGCTTCCCAGCTGAGATCGACCTGTTGCCCTGGGGACAGCGTGCGAAAGCCGGGTGCCTGGATGTGGGAGTAGTGGCCGAAGCACCCTCCGGGAGTCTCGGGCGAGTCGAGGACACCCCAACCCTCCTCGTCGCTCCACTCCCGCACGGTCGCAGTCACGACCGCGGCGACCTTGCGGGTCCCTCCGCGACGACTCATGTGTCTCTCCCCCTGCTGCGGTGATTTCGAGGTTGTCGGTCGACCGCCGGGTGCCTCAGCCGATAACGAGTATCTCGTGCCGGTGATCGAGGCAGCGGCGAACGGCGGCGTCGTCGTGACCCGTGCGGCGGCGACCATGTGCGGTACGGCGAAGTCCGGGTCGTGCGGCCCGAGTTCAACGGTCTCACGCCCCAGTTTGGAAGACTGAGGCTACGGACCATTCCACACCCGGGCAAACGCTCAACTGCTGCAGCACGCCCCTGCCACCGCTGTTCCCCGCGAGTCCCCGCTCGGCACCGCCTCACCGCGCCGCCGCCCCTTGCTCATTGATGGAGTGGCAAGCTCGTCTCGTCGTCATTCATCGCGGTGTCCGACAAGCGGTGCGGCGGATCGCAGTATCCCGTGGGCGTTGGCGCGATCTTTGACCGGTGGCCTGCCCGGGCTGGGGTCGAGCATGGCGAGGGGTCATACGCCGGCCGCGAGTCGAGCTGGCTCCTGCCCTCGCCAGACGGTGGCTTACGCCGCTTCTCGTAGGTCACTTCGCTGAGGGAACATCACTGGCAGCCCGTTCCTCCCAGGGTTCGGCGGACCAGTCGGCTAACGCACCACGCGGTAGCGGAGGTAGACGACTCTTGAGCCGAAGGTGCGGGTCTCGACCAGTTCGAGATCCACCCGGCGCTCGTGCTGCGGGAAGAACGGAATGCCGCCGCCCACCAGCACCGGGTAGACCCTGGCCCGGTACTCGTCGATGAGACCCGACGCGGCCGCCTCGGCGGCGAGCGTCGCACCGCCGATCGCGATGTTGCCGTCCCCCGGCTCGGCTCGCAATCGCTCGATCTCCTCCGCCAGGCCGCCGGAGGCCAGGCGGGCATTGCCCTGCACCGCCGACAGCGTGGTGGAGAACACCACCTTGGGGAGCGCCTTCCACACCGTGGCGAAGTCGAGCGTAGAGAAGTCGAGCGATGGATTCTGGTCGACGGTCTCCCAGTACAGCATCGTCTCGTACAGCCGTCGTCCCAACAGGTGGACACCGGCCTCTCGCACCTCGTCGGTGGCGAAGCGAAAGACCTCCTCGTCGGGCGGCGTCCAGTCGAAGCCGCCGTCCGGCCCGACGACGTAGCCGTCCAGTGAGACGCCCATCGAGTACGTCACGCTGCGCATCAGAAGGCCTCCTCGGTAACGGTGGTTTCGACAGTACGACCGCCGGACACCGCAGGACTCATCGCGACGCGAGATCCACTGGGCCACGTCACCGCACGACCGGCCTCGACGAGGAGCGACGTGACCCCGGCGGGGACGGCGAAGACGTGGGGCCCGGGGTTGGAGAGGACGACGGTCGTCGGCATGCCGGGCCCGGACGGCCGGCAGCCCCCGCGATCTCCGCCACCGCTCCCCGCCGACGCCGGCGCCGGTGCCGCGCCGACGAGGCCGGTGACGCCGAGGAAAACGACTTCCACGCCGGCGGCGTGCCCGACCCGGTTCCGTGTCAGGTCGGATCTGCGGGCGGATGGGCGTCGATTCCGGCGGGAGGAAGCGGGACGGGCAGGTTGACCAGGCCGAACGAATCGCAGCCGGGCCCGACCGGCGGTGATGGTTCCGATGGCCGTGGTGCACCAGCCGTGCGGTCGGCCGGGAACACCGGCTAGCGGGGACCGCAGGCGCATCCTCCGCCGATGCCGGCCGGCGTGGCGTCCTGGGCCGACTCGGCCCGGTCCTCGGAGGTGCAGCACGCGACCGGTGCGCCGTCCGCGGTCTTGCCGAGGGTGTCGGCGTCGGCCTTGACCACGTAGACCTCCCACGGTTCCTTGCCGGGGCCGGTGACCCAGACCTTGTCCTGGAGGGCGTAGCAGCAGGAGGTGTCGTTCTCCTCGAAGGTGGCCAGACCCGCGTCCCGGAGCCGCCCGGTGGCCGCGGTGACCTGGTCGGTGGACTCGACCTCGACACCGAGGTGGTCCAAGCGGGTGTCCTGGCCGTCCTCGCCCTCGATCAGGACGAGCTTGAGCGGGGGTTCGGCGATGGCGAAGTTGGCGTAGCCAGGGCGGAGTTTGGCCGGCTCGACGCCGAAGAGCCTGGAGTAGAACGCGATGGACCCTTCGAGGTCGGCGACGCGCAGGGCGAGCTGAACGCGGGACATGACGGACTCCCTCTTCTGCTTCTGTATCGACATCCATCGATACAGCTCGACAGGGTCGAGGTTGCCAGCTGCATCGATGAGCGTCAACATAGACACATGTCGAAATCAGAACTGCGGGTCCTCGGGCAGGACGATCAGGACGTCGCGTGCTGCTCGCCGATGGTCCGCGAACCGCTGGGCGAAGCGGATGCCGTCGACCTGGCGCGCATGTTCAAGGCCCTGGCTGATCCGGTGCGGCTCCGGCTGCTGTCGCTGATCGCCTCCTACGAGGGCGGCGAGGCGTGCGTGTGCGATCTGACCGGGCCGTTCGACGTGTCGCAGCCGACGATCTCCCATCACCTCAAGGTGCTGCGCGAAGCGGGTCTGGTCGGCTCCGAACGCCGCGGCACCTGGGTCTACTACTGGGTCCTGCCGCCCGCGCTCGCCCGGCTCTCCTCCCTCCTCCAGGCCCCGGCCGAACCGGTTGCTGCCGGGGCCCGCGGATGACCGCCCCATCTCCGCTCGGCCGCCGGGCCGCCGCCGAGTGCGTCGGTACCGCCGCCCTGGTCGCGGTCGTGGTGGGCTCGGGCATCCAGGCCACGGAGCTGTCCCGCGATGTGGGCGTACAACTGCTGGCCAACTCCCTCGCCACCGTGTTCGGCTTGGGCGTGCTGATCGCCCTGCTCGGCCCGGTCTCCGGCGCGCACCTCAACCCGGTCGTCACCCTGGCCGTCTGGTGGACCGGCCGTGCCACCGGTGACGGACCGGCCCCGCGCGAGGTCGCGGTCTACGTGCCCGCCCAAGTCGCCGGCGCCATCGGCGGTGCCGTCCTGGCCGACGCGATGTTCGCCGAACCGCTGGTGGCCTGGTCCGCGCACGACCGATCCGCCGGGCACCTGTGGCTGGGCGAGGTCGTCGCCACCGCGGGCCTGATCGTGCTCATCCTCGGGCTCGGCCGCACGGGACAGCGGCGCATCGGACCGGTCGCCGTCGCCTCCTACATCGGGGCGGCGTACTGGTTCACCTCCTCCACCAGCTTCGCCAACCCCGCCGTGACCATCGGACGCACCTTCTCCGACACCTTCGCCGGCATCGCCCCCGCCTCCGTGACGCCGTTCATCGCCGCCCAACTCGTCGGCGCCGTCGTCGGCCTGGCCCTCGTCGCCGTCCTCTTCGGCCGTACCGCTCCCGCCGCGACGCCGGTGGTCGCCGTCCCGCCCGGCGAGCCGGAACTCGCCGTCACCAGTCACTGATCAAGGAAGAACCCCGTGAGCACTCCCACCGTCCCGTCCGTGCTGTTCGTCTGTGTCCACAACGCCGGCCGGTCCCAGATGGCCGCCGCCTTCCTCACCCACCTCGCGGGGGACCGGGTCGAGGTGCGCTCGGCCGGCTCCGCCCCCGCCGACGCGGTCAACCCCGCCGTGGTCGATGCCATGAGGGAAGCCGGGATCGACATCGCCGCCGAGGTCCCCAAGGTCCTCACCACCGAGGCGGTGCAGTCCTCCGACGTGGTCATCACGATGGGCTGCGGCGACGCCTGCCCCTACTTCCCCGGCAAGCGCTACCTCGACTGGCAGCTCGACGACCCCGCCGGCCAGGGCGTCGACGCCGTCCGCCCCATCCGCGACGAGATCGAGCAGCGCGTCATGGGTCTGCTCACCGAGCTCGGCGTCGAGCCGCGGTCATGACCTCCGGCGTCCCCGCCCCCTTGCACGCATGCAGCGCCGCCCTCCTGGAGCTGTGCTGCGGTGGGCCGACCGTCGCCTGACCCGGTCCTGAACTGCGGCCATGCGTTGGGCACGCGCCGGAGCCCCCTCACTGGCGTCTGCGGTCAGCGAGGGGGCTCTTTCGTACGGGTGACGTTCATCTGTGGGGCGCGTCACTCACGTGACGGGTGCCAAGTGGCCGGTCGGTGTCCAGGCGGGCCAAGGCGCTTCAGCGTGAGTGATCCCCGCGGAACGGACGCCTACCCCCGTCCCGCTCTCAGCCGCTGGGCCGCCGTGTCGCCGCGCCGGCCGACCGGCACGACACCCGTCGCGGCGGCGAGGCCGTACGCGGGCATGTCGACGTACACCGATTCGTAGGAGCCCGCCGGGACGATGAACGTCTCGTGCCAGATGCCCACATGACCCCTTCCGGCGCGTGCGCGTCGGTTGAACGCCGTCCACGCGGGCCGGTGCTCCTGGTCCTGCTGGTGGGCGTAGGCGAGGAGCCGTTCCTTGTCGGACCAGTACTGGACGACGTAGAAGTCTCGGAGGCCGCCGTAAAGCACCTTGTAGCCGAGGAGCCCGCTGCTCTTCTCCTGTGACAGCTCGCGCAGCATGCGTGGCATCGACATGAATGCCGGAAACCAACTGGAGAATGCTCGCATCCGGTTGATCCGCAGCCCGATGTGGAAGACGACGACGTCGCCTTCGGCGGCGGCGGTGTTGCGACCCGGAACCACTTTCTCTGACATGATCTTCCCCTGGTTCACGTTGCGTTGGTTCAGGTCATGGCCGGACGAGTGATCGGGACTTCGAACGAACTGCCCAGAAGTGGATCGCCAGCCCGATACCCCAGCCGAGAATCGACCACAAGGGCCAGAAGAAGTGGTCGGGTGTGAGAATCCCCCACAGCACCACCTGGGCCACATTGGCGACGATGTACCAGAGAAGGTGGACCCGCAGGCCCCACTTCATGGCCTTCTCGCTCTTTTGCATTCTCTCTCCCACGGATCAACGGATCGCTGCACTTGCGGTGACCAGCGGTGCTACTGCGGGAGCGTCTGCTCCTGCACGGCTGTCTCGATGAGGGCCACCGTCGCACCCGGCCGGGAGACGAAGACCATGTGAGAGGCACCCTCGACCACCTGGGTCTTCGCGCCGGAGCGCTGGGCCATGAATTCCTGCGTCGCCGGCGGGATGATCCTGTCGGCACCGCTGATCAGGTTGTAGCTCGGGATCGTGTGCCACGCCTGCGGACCGGTGGCGGGCTCGCCCAGGGCGGCTCCGGTGGCGGGGCGTTGCGTGATCGAGTAGAGGGTGGCTTCCTCCGCCGACACGTCGGCCGCGAAATGAGGATGGAAGACCCTCGGGTCGATGTACAGGTCGACCTGACCGTCGGGCAGCGGCACCGGCTTGAGGGACTCGCCCACGGTGCTGCCGGGGAACTTCTCCACCAGTGCCTGCGCGCTCTCGCCCGTCTCCGGCACGAACGCCGCCAGGTAGACCAGTGCCTTCACGTTCGCGTTTCCCTCGGCGGCAGTCGAGATGACCGCACCCCCGTACGAGTGCCCGACCAGCACGATCGGTCCCTCGATACTGTCCAGCAGCGCCTTGACCTGAGCCGCGTCAAAAGCGAGCCCTCGAAGTGGATTCGGCGCGGCGACCACTGAATGGCCGTCGGCGACAAGCCGCTTGGCGATGCCGTTGAAGCCGCTGCTGTCGGCAAAGGCTCCGTGCACGAGCACGATCGTCGGATTTCCGCTCACCATGGACCAACCTCTCTTTCGGATGACGGCCGACAGGGGCCGGAGCGGGTGTCGGGTTCTCCCGCACCGTCCGGCTGACGACCACTTCTTCACACCGCGCTTGCGGGAACGTCCGCCGGCGCGACGTCGACGTCGACGGCCGGAAGTATCCGGACACGTCGGTCGACGAACGCGGGGGCGTGACCGCGGCGACCGTGGTGGGTTCGCGGACGAACTCGGCGAAGTACGCCACGGCTCCACACCCTCACGCTCGACGCCAAGCTATGGCGTCGCACTGGACAGGAATGGAATGAGACCGGCACCTGGTTCCGGGGGGCCTTCACTGATCATTCAGTCGACGTCAAGCCGGTTCGGCCAATCTGAGCGCCTCGGAGGACAGAGGACTGGGGGTGGCCGATGGTGTCGGACGAGGAAGCCGATGTGGTGGTGATCGGGTCGGGAATGGGCGGTCTCGCGGCGGCGCGCACCATCGCGCAGTTCGGCGGGAAGCGTGTTCTCGTCCTCGAACAGCACTACACGCTCGGTGGGATGACACACGAGTTCTCCCGCGCCGGGCGATACCGGTTCGGTACCGGACTGCATTACATGAGCGCGAGCGCCGGCCCGTTTCTCGGGTTCATGACGGACGGAAGGGCGCAGCTCTCGCCCCTGCCGGACGAGTACGACGCACTGCACTTCCCGGGGTTCGACTTCGCCGTCCCCGCCACGAAGGAACGGTTCCGTGAGCATCTGAAGGAACGGTTCCCAGCCGAGTCCGACGCGATCGACCGGTTCTTCCGGACCATGCGCTGGGCCATGGCCGGGCTGACCGCGCGCAACGTCTTCGCGTCGTTCCCCGCCGGCGTACGAAAAGCGGGTGCGCCCATCGTCGAGCGGCTCTTCCCGTCGACGTTCCGATCGTTGCGGGACCAGGTTGCCCGCAGCTTCCGCGATCCGCAGCTGCGGGCCGTTCTGGCCGCGCGTTGGGGGCTCTACGGCACTCCGCCGGCGTCGAGCGCGTTCGGCTATCACGCGGCGGTCCCGCTGACCTTCTTCATGGAGGGCACCGCACATCCCGTGGGCGGCCCGCAGGAGCTCAACCGGGTCGTTCTGGAGATCCTGCGGCGGTACGGCGTGGTGCTGCGCTCCCGGCAGAGGGTTCACGAGGTCGTCGTCGAGGGCGGCAAGGTGACCGGTGTCGACGTCGAGGACACCGCCACCGGCCGCCGCTACCGTGTCCGGACGGACACCGTGGTCTCAGCGGCCGGAGTACGCAACACGTACGCCCTGATCGGGAAGAGCCACGAACTGGCGGATCTGCCCGAGGAACGGTCGGCGGTCATGCTGTTCCTCGGCCTGGACCGGTCGCCGGCCGAGTTCGGGCTGCGCGGCGAGAACCACTGGTTCATGCCGGATCTCGACGAGCACGACAGCATTCGTCGCCCTCCGGGGGAAGGCACGCTGTACGTCTCGTTCGCCTCGCTCAACAACCCGGCCGCCCGGTTTCACACGGTGGAGCTGCTGGAACTCGTCGATCCGAAGGTGGTCGACCAGTGGCGCGGCACGCCGGAGGACGAGCGGCCCGACAGCTACCGGAAGTTCAAGGACGAGCTGACCGACCGGCTGATCGCCCGCCTGGAGGAACGCTGGCCCGGCTTCCGGGAGACGATCGCATTCGCCGAACTGGCGACACCGCTGTCGTTCGAGACCTATCAGCACAGTGTGCGGGGATCCTTCTACGGACTCGCGGCGACTCCCCAGCGGTTGCGCTCGGCGCGCGCGGGGTGCCGTACTCCGGTCAAGGGCCTCTTCGTGGCCGGGCAGGACGCCTGGGGGTCCGGCGTGGTGGGGGCGCTGGCGGGCGGGCTGATGGCGGCGAACGCGGTCCTGAAACCGCGGCAGCTCGGGACGATGTGGCAGGCCATCCGTTCCGGCGGGACGACCCGTGATCCGGCCACGCCCTGGGAGGGCTATCTGCGCGTGGCCGGCATCGAGGCGCTGACCCCGACCGTCCGCAGGATCCGCTTCGAACCCCTGGGCGGGGACGCGATGCCGTTCTCGTTCGCCGCCGGGCAGTACGTGAAGGTCGACCTGCCCGTCGCCATCGAGCCGATCGAACGGTCGTACTCGATCTGCAGCGGTCCCGGGGAGAGCGGCTTCGTCGAGATCGCTGTGAAGCACGAGCCGGACGGGCTGGGTTCGGGATTCCTGCACGAGGATCTGGAGGTCGGGCCGGCCTTGCGGGTGAGCGGTCCGCACGGCGAGTTCACCTGGGAGCCGGGCACCGAGGAAGGCGCTGCGGACACACTCCTGCTCATCGCGGGGGGCGTCGGGATCACCCCGCTGATGAGTGTCCTGCTCGCGGCCGCCGACGCCGGTCACACGGGGCGGATCGTCCTGCTGGCGAGCTTCCGGACCGAGGAGGAGATGCTGTTCGGGCCGGAGATCGAGGCGGTCCAGTCCCGGTTGCCGGGACTGGAGGTATCGATCTTCACGACAGGCCGGAACCGGCGGATCGGTCTCGACGAGTTGCTGCCCCACGCAGGACCGACGACCCGCGTGCACCTGTGCGGGCCGGCGCCCATGATGCAGGACCTGATCGGCAGCCTGAGAGTACTGGGGGTGCCGCGAGAGGCCATCCGCACCGAGGCGTTCGTGTCGGGCCGGAGCAAGGAGACCCGCCGGGAGAAGGCGCACGCCATCGCCGTGGCCGCCGCGGCGGCCGGTGTCACCGAGTTCATGATCGGGACGGTGGGCGGCGCCCCGGTGTTCCCGTGCAGCCCCGGGCAGTCGGTCCTCGACGCCGCCAACGCCGTCGGCGTCGCGTTGCCCCAGTCGTGCGGCGAAGGCGCTTGCGGTACCTGTCGGGTGCGGGTGCTCTCGGGTGGCTACGAGACCGACGACCGGGGGATGTTCTCCGCCGAGGAACTGGCGGCGGGCTGGCGGCTGGCCTGCCAGACCCTGCCCACCGAGGACCTGGTGATCGGCCAGTAGGACGGGCCGGCCGCGGTTGCCGTCCGGGCCGTCCCGTCGGCAGCGCGACGGGCAACGGCTTCTGACTCCGGCCGGTCCGGTTTCGTGGCGTTCGGCGCGTTGCCCGGCTGAAGAACCTGCCGCGATGACTGAAGTCGTTCTCCCTGCCGCGTGACTTCCGTCATCACGGGCGGCGGGCGGCAGCGAGGGCGACCCGGGACTGGGAATGGAAGAGAAAATGGCCACCTCCGACGCATCTCTGTGTCTGCAGGTTCTCGGTCCGTTGCGGGTCTGGCGAGACGGTGTGGAATTGGACGCCGGTCCTCCACAGCAGGCGTATCTGCTCGCCGTTCTCCTCGCCCGTGCGGGCGAGCCGGTCAGCATCAGCGAGTTGGTGGACTTGATCTGGGCCGAGGACGTCCCGGTCTCGGCGGTCAACATTCTCCAGAAGTACGTCGGTGCGCTGCGGCGGCTGCTGGAGCCGGCGTTGGCTGCGCGTGAACCCGGCTCGTACCTGCAGCGTCGCGGTAGTGCGTACCTGTTCGTGGCTGCTCCCGGGACGCTGGACGTCGTCAGGTTCCGTGAGCTGGTCGACGCGGCCGAGGGCGGCCTCGCAGAGCAGCGGCCCGCTGCGGCACTTGACGGGTACGTGGAAGCGGTGGGGCTCTGGCAGGGCTCGGCCGGCGACGGGGTCGCCTACGGCTCGACCGGTATGGCGATCTTCGCCGGGCTGGACGACGAGTTCCGCCACGCCTGCGTGGCCGCAGCCGAGTTGGCGACACGGCTCGGCCGGCCCGAACGTGTCCTCCAGTCCTTGCACATGGCCGCCCGGATGGCGCCGTTGCACGAGAGAGTGCAGGCGAGTCTCATCGCCGCCCTGGCTGCCGCCGGCCGGCCGGCCGAGGCGCTGTCGGTGTTCCGGACCGTCCGCGCCCGGCTTGCCGAGGAATTGGGCGTCGCCCCCGGCCCGGCGCTGGTGGCCGCTCACCTGCGGGTGCTGGAACGGGCACCGGCTGAGGAAATGCCCTATGACCAGGTGGCGGCACCCACCACCAGGGCGTCGACTGCCGACTGCCTGGTCGGCCGGGCCGAGGAACTGGCTTTGGTGCGACATGCGGTGGAATCGGCACTCGCCGGATCGACGGGGCTTGTGCTCGTCGAAGGAGAACCCGGAGTGGGCAAGACCCGCCTGCTTGAGGCGGCCGGCGCCGAGGCAGACCGGCATGGCGCGCTCGTTGTCTGGGGCCGCTGTTCGGAAGGGGACGGCACGCCGTCGATGTGGCCGTGGGCGCAGGTCGTCGGCGCGCTCCTGGACGACGTGCCGGCCGCAGAGCGGGGGGAATGGCAGGCGGGCGAACTCGGTCGTCTCGTGACGCCGCCCGGCAGCGGCCGCACGGCGTCAGCCCTGCCGGACAGCGGTGTCCAGTTCCGCTTCTTCGAGCAGGCTGTCGCGCTCATCCGTCAGGTATCGGCGCGGCGACCTGTGGTGCTCGTCGTCGACGACCTTCAGTGGGCCGATGCCGCCTCGCTGGATCTGCTCGGTCACCTGATGGCTCGGCTGCCGGGGGGCATCGCCGTGATCGGGGCGCTCCGCGACCGTGCGCCCGTGCCGGGTTCGGAACTGGGACGGCTGCTCGCCGCGGCGAGTCGGCTGCCGTGTCACCGCAGGATCCCGCTGGGCCCACTCGGCCCGGCCGAGGTGGCCGAACTCGTCCGCCGTGAGACCGGGCAGGACCCGGGCCCGGGTGCCACCCGCCTCATCCACACCCGCAGCGGTGGCAACGCCTTCTTCGTCCGCGAGCTGTCCCGGTTTCTCGCCGATGGCGATGTGCTCACGGAAGCCACGGCGGCCCGGATCGCGGTACCGGCCACTGTCAGAGACGTCGTTCGCGACCGGATGACCGGACTGGGCGCCGACGCCAGGAGCCTGTTGCAGATCGCCGCGCTGATCGGCCGTACCGTCGACCTGGCTCTCCTTGCCCGCGCCGCCGGTGTGGACCACCAGACGTGTCTGGACCGCCTGGAGGCGTGCGAGGGGCTGGGCCTGCTCGAACCTTCGCACGGCGACCCTTACTCGTTCGGATTTCCGCACGACCTGGTCCGCGAATCGGTGGTCGAGAGCATATCGCCGCCGTGCGCGGTCCGGCTGCATCTGCTGGTTGCCGACGCTCTGGAGCACAAGGTGGCGGACATCGAACTGGTTGCCGAGCGCCTCGCCCACCACCTGTGGTCTGCCGGGCCGCTCGCGGATCCGGCCCGAACCGCGACCGCGCTCATCCGGGCCGGCCGCTGCGCCGCAGCCAAGCTGGCGCTCGAGGCGGCCGCGCGGCAGCTTCACGCGGCCGCGCGGGTGGCACGGACCGCGGGCCTGGCGGAGCTGGAGCTGGCCGGCCTGTCGCTGTTCACCGCGGTGGACGGCATGCGGGCGGGATACGTGGGGTCAGCGGTCGATCTGCTGGAGCGGGCCGAAAACCTCTCCCGTGGCCTCCACCGTGAACGGGAGGCCGCCGACTTCCTGTTCTCCCGCTGGGCCGCGTACGCCCAGGGCATACAGCTGGACCGCGCGGGCCGGTTGGCCGCCCAGTTGCTGGCGCAGGGGGAGGCGTCCGACGACTCTGCCGTGCATGCCTACGGCTGGTACGCCTGGGGCATCCACCAGTGGGGTGTCGGCAACATCGGAGAGGCGTTCCGGTACCTCAGTCGGACCGACTGGACCGTTCTGGACGACCTGGCCCACCGTGAGGAGAACCCACTCCGGCGCGATCTGCGACTGCTCGCGGCCGGGATGCTCGCGATGATGACCGCATTGCACGGCGACGTCCACGCGGCGTCGGCTCAGCTCGCCACGATGGAGACCGCGGCGGGAAGCGACCCCTACGCGATCACGGTCTGGGCGGCGTTCTCCGCAAGAGTCGCCGCTTTGATCGGCGACCCGGCGCGGGCGCTGCGCTCGGCCGAGTGCGGGATCGCCGTGGACCCCGCGTTCTCGTTCGGCTTCCTCGGGTGCTATCAACGCCTGGCCCGCTGCTGGGCGCGCGCCGTGACCGGCGAGGCCGCGGCGGGCGCGGCCGCAGAGGCGCAGGATCTGATCGTCGCGTCGCTCTCCGACCCGCCACGCTCGGGCCTGGCCACCTGGTACGGGCTCCTTGCCGAGATGTGGCTGGCAGCCGGAAAGCTGGACGAGGCCGACGCCGCTCTCGAGCGGGCGGACTCGGCCATCGAAACCTACGGCCAGCGCTACGCCGAAAGCTTGCTGCTTCTGGTGCGGGCACGGGTGTTGCAGGCACGCGGCGAGCCGGACGCCACCGTTCGGGCCGTTGCCGAGCGGGCGCACGCACTGTCTGTTGAGCGCGAGGCCTACCTGTTCGCCCGCCGTGCCGAGGAGCTGCTGGCCGAGCTTGCGGACGGCACATCCCGCTGACATCCGCGTTCAGGCCGCCCACCGCCGGCGGGCGGCCTGAACGCGTGCTCCGGATGCCGCGGCCGGCGGCCGGGTGTGCGAGCGCTACGAAGCGACGATCCGCAACGCCGCAATCGCCGGCAGACACCTTGTCGTCGTCACGGCTGGGCAGTTGGCTGTGCCCGACCGGGGACCGGCACGTCGAAGCAGTTCAGCACCATCGCGATGAGGCAGTAGCTGCCGATGAGGAACACGAGCTCGCCGACCCCGTCGTGGCCCAGCAACTGCGTGGCCCGGTCGTATGTGGAGTCCGGCAGTATGCGCCCGGAGGTCAACGCCATCGCGACATCGTGGGCGACGGCCTGTTCGTCACTCAGCCCGGAGGGCCGCCCGCCCGCCGCCAGGGTCGCGACCTGTGCCGCCGCAAGGCCGACCTCGTCTGCCGTCCGCTCGTGTGCGTACAGCATGTACCGGGCGCCGTAGGCGGCGCCGACGGTGAGGATCGCCACCTCGCGGACGATGGGGTCGAGGCGGGCCTCGGCCGCGACCGCCCGCTGCAGAAACAGAGCCGGAACCCCGAACGTGGGGAAGCGCAGCATCGCCGCGAACGGCCCGACCAGCGCCCCGTCGTCGTCGAGGATGACGACGCGGCCCTGCTCCTCGGTGACGAGGCCGGCGATGCCGTCATGTACCTCGCGGAGTCGGGGGTCGAGCTCATCGGGTGGGATGGGTCGAATACGCATACGATGCTCCTTCTCAGAGTCCGTCGGTGTACTGGCCGTCGATGAGTACGAAGGCGACCCGGCAGTTCGCGGCCGACCGGTTTGCCCATGCGTGGTTGGTGCCGCGCTGAATCACGATGTCTCCGGTGCGGACGACGGTCTCGCCCTCGTCGAGGACCAGCGTGAGCTCGCCCTCAATGACGATCCCGTAGTCGATCGTCTGCGTGCGGTGCATCAACGGATGCGGGGCGCCGGCAGCGGACCGTGCGGCGTCGGCACCGCCCATCTCCCCGAACTTCGCGGCCGCCTCGGCCTCCGTCAGGTTCCGGATCCGGTCGTCCTCCGGAGGGAAGTCGATCACCCGGATACGAGTGCCGCGCTCGGGAGGTCCGAGCACCAGACCGTCCTCCGCCGGCTCACCCGACTGCCGGTCGATGACGGCCGGCGTCTGGCGTGTGTTCCACACCTCGTAGAAGATCGGGCCACCAGGCCCGCCGATCTCCACCACGCGAGTCGGCGGCGCGTCCTGCGTGATCACCGCACGGTCGGAGATGTCATGCCCGGTCACGATTCTCCGGAACGGTTGCAGTTTGCTCATGGGGTAAGTCCTGCTCTTTTCGGCCGATGTGGACATTCACCGTCATCACGTCAATGAGGCAAGCGGCCCGGCGGGCATGGACGCCGCCGCGCACCGAAAGGCTGGCACCCGACACTTGACGTGGACTTGACCGTCTGTGGACGGTGCCCCGGTGTCCGTAAAGTCCGTCTCGGCGCGCATGCTCCGCGAGCAGGGCTCCGGGCTTTCACCGCGTTCTGCCGAGGAGGCCCGGGGCTTCGGCCTCGGGAGGAAGCGGCTCATGGGTGTTCGGGCGTGGAACGCGCGAGGCGGCGAAGCCCCTGGCGAATGCCGGCACGCAATCGGCGTGATGGAGACCGGAGCAGTCTCCGCGCTGTGTGGTCTGGGGCGGAACTCCCTCTGGAACTGCGCTGCTCCGCAGATCGGCACGTGTACCGGCCGCGGCCGCCGCCGCATGGGATCAGCCGATCGGTAACCTGCGGCCGCCGTGCTCACTCGATCGAGCATTTGTTCGCGGCTGATAACGTTGTCAGAAGTCGGGTTCCGCCACGACAGCACCGCCCAGCGATCGCCCCGGCAGATGGACTCAGGCCGCGGACCAGCCATAAAGCAGGTGTACGCTGCAGCCGAACGTGGTCGGCCTGGGGGTTGGGGTAGGGGTGGGCATGACTTCCTCCGGCGGGCATCTGCGTCTGCAGATTCTCGGTCCGTTGCGGATCTGGCGGGACGGCGTCGAACTGGACGCCGGGCCTCGGCAGCAGTCGTACCTGCTCGCGGTTCTGCTCGCCCGCGCGGGCAAGCCGATCAGTACGAGCGAGCTGGTCGACCTGATCTGGGCCGAGGACGTCCCGGCGTCGGCTGTGAACATTCTCCAGAAGTACGTTGGTGCCTTGCGGCGGTTGTTCGAGCCTGTGCTGCCTGTCCGTGAAGCCGGATCGTTCCTTCATCGTCGTGGCAGTTCCTACTTGTTCGCGGCTGGTCCCGCCGAGCTTGACCTGGTCGCTTTCCGGGAACTCGTCGATGCCGCGAGGGCTGCGCTGGCTGAGCACGATCGCGAGGTGGCCCTCGATCACTACGTCGGAGCGCTTGGGCTCTGGCACGGTTCGGCGGGCGACGGCATCGCCGATGGGACGAACGGCACGACGGTCTTCGCCGCACTCGACAACGAGTTCTACGACGCGTGTACGGCGGCGGCGGGGCTCGCCGTGTCGCTGGGCCGACCGGAGCGGGTGCTTGCGGCTTTGCAACTGGCGGCGTCGATGGGGCCGTTCAACGAACCCGTGCTGGCGTCTCTTGTCGGTGTTCTTGGCGCCACTGGACGTCAGGCGGAGGCGCTGTCGGTGTTTCGTCAGGCCCGCGACCGGCTTGTCGAGGAGCTCGGTATCGATCCGGGTCCGGCGCTGGAGGACGCGCAGCGGCGGATTCTCTCGCAGCCCCAGGCGTCGCCCATCGTGCGGGAGGCGGACGGGGAGGTCGGGCGGAACACGGCGGCCACCTTGATCGGCCGGACCGAGGAACTCGCCGCGCTGCGGCGCGTCGTGGAGCACGCACTCGCCGGTGACACCGCGATCGGCGTTGTCGAGGGTGAACCGGGCGCGGGCAAGACCCGGTTGCTGGAGGAGGCCGCCGCCGGGGCGAGCAGGCTGGGCGCACTCACCGTCTGGGGCTCCTGCCTGGAGGGCGACGGCACGCCGGCGATGTGGCCGTGGGAGCAGGCACTTGGCCAGGTCGTCCGCAGTCTGCCGGCTCCGGCGGGCGAACGGTGGCTCACCGGCGGGCTGGGAAGACTGCTTGCGGCGCGGGACGACGCAACCCGGGAACTGCCCGACGGCAACGCCCAGTTCCGGCTGTTCGAACAGGTCGTCGCCCTCGTCGGGCAGGTCGCGGCGCGGCGGCCGACCCTCCTGATACTCGACGATCTCCAATGGGCCGACGTCACCTCCCTGCAGTTGCTGCAGCATCTGGCGGGGCGGCTGCCCCGGGGCGCCGCGATCATCGGCGCGCTGCGTGACCGCGCACCCACAGTCGGCCCGGACCTGTCCCGGGTGCTGGCCGCTGCGAGCCGGCGGCCCGGTCACCGCAGGTTCCGGCTCGGCCCGCTCGGTCCGGCAGACGTGGCCGAACTCGTCCGCCGCGAAGCCGGCCAGGATCCCGACGAAGGCGTCGCCCGAGCCATTTATGCCCGGACCTCGGGCAATCCGTTCTTCGTCCGCGAGCTGTCCCGGCTCCTCGGCGGGGTCGGCGGGATCGGCGACGGCGACACCTCGGCATCGGCCGGGGTCCCGTCCACCGTCCATGACGTCGTCCGTGGCCGGATGGCCGGTCTCGACGACCGCGCCCGCGACCTGCTGCGGGTGGCTGCGCTCATCGGCCGCGACGTCGACCTCAGGCTGCTGTCCCGCGCCACCGGTGTGGACGTCGCGGACTGTCTCCACCGACTGGAACCGCTGCATACTCTCGGGCTGCTCGAACCCGGGCCGCAGGACCCGTCCTCGCTCCGCTTCGCGCACGACCTGGTGCGCGAATCGGTCTCCGAGACCGTGACGAAAGGGCAGGTCACCCAGCTGCATCTGCGCGTCGCGGACGCGCTCGAAGAGATCCACGCCGATGACGAGGACGTCGCCGAACGCCTCGCCTACCACCTGTGGGCCGCCGGCCCGCTCGCCGAGCCCGTCCGCACCGCGGAGGCGCTGATCCGCGCCGGGCGCCGCGCGGCAGCCAAGCTCGCGTTCGAGTCCGCCAGTCGGCAGCTGCGCTCCGCGATACAGGTCACCCGGGCCTCCGGACTCATGGAGCTGGAGTTCGCCGCCCTCACGCTGCTAGCCATCGTCGTCCGACGACAGTCGGGGTACGACGCCTCGACCTTCGATCTGCTGGAGCGGGCCGAATACCTGGCCCGCACCCTCGGCCGGGAGGCGGAGGCCGCCGACTTCCTCTTCATCCGCCTGATGGGTGCCTACACCTCCATCGAGCAGGGCCGCGGCCAGTTGGCCCGCCGCATGCACGAGCTCGGTGAGGTGTCCTCCGATCCGGCCGTCCGACGCTACGGCCGGCAGGCCTGGGGCCTGCATCAGTGGGACACCGGCAACATCGGCGAGGCGTACCGGTCCTTCACCAAGGCAGATGTCGCCGCCGGCACCTTGGCCCCGGACGAAGAGACACCGCTCCGGCGGGACGGCAGCATTCCCGGGGAAGGGCCCGGCTGGCGGGCGGTCATGACCGCGCTGCACGGTGATGTCGACGCGGCGCTGGCATTCGTCGACACCTGGGACACCCCGGGGGACCCGTACGCGGCCTCGGTCTGGGTCTACTACACGACCATGATCGCTTCCATGGCCGGGGACGCCGAAACGGCACGGCGGGCCGGCGAGCGGTGGGCCGCCGCCGGTCTCGCCCGTCTCGGCGCCCAGATCGACCACTACATCCGGCAGTTCTGGTGCTGGGCACGAGCCCTCACCGGCGAGGATCCGGGCGGCGCCGCGGCCGAGGCCGAGGAACTCCTGGTCGCCCACCTGCTCGATCCGCCGCAATGGGGCATCGCCCACCACTACGCGCTGATTGCCGAGATGTGGCTGGCAGCCGACCTGCCCGACCGGGCTGAGGCCGCTCTCGGCCGAGCCGACCAGGCGATCTGGGACTACGGCCAGCGTTACGCCGAAGGGCTGCTCCTGCTGGTGAAGGCGCGCCTGCTGCAGGCCCGCGGTGCACCCCTCACCGCCGTCCGGGCCGCCGCCGAACGGGCCCGCACGCAATCCACGGCACGTGAGGCGCACCTGTTCGCGCGACGCGCCGAACGACTCTCTCAGGACCTGGAGGCAATGCATGACCGCGGGCGCCGATGAGGAACAGAGCGGGCTGACGGCCCTGGCCCGTGGGCTCTCGGCGCCGAAGGGCTTTGTCGACGCCAGCCTGGCCGCCCCCGCACCGGGAACGATTCGCCTGCTGGGCGGCATCCCCGCGCCCGAGGCCTTGCCGGCCGAGGCGATCGGCCGGGCAGCGGCGCAGTTGTGGCAGGACCCCGACGCCGCGATCGCGAGCCTGCAGTATTCGCCGGCGCGCGGATCCGACGCGCTGCGTGACTGGATCGCGAAACGGGAGGGCGTCGACCCGAGCCGGATCGTGGTGACGAACGGTGGCATGCACGGCCTCGCACTGGCGGTGCTGACCGTCGTCGAGCGCGGTGCCACCGTCGCGGTGGACGATCCCGTGTTCCCGGGTTTCCTGTGGGCCCTGGAGGTGTCCACGACGCGGACCCTGCCGGTGCCGGTGGTGGCCGACGGCCTCGATGTCGAATACCTCGCCCGGCGGCTCGCCACCGGCGCGCGGATCGCCGCGGCCTACACCGTGCCCGACTTCCACAACCCCGCCCAGGTCAGTCTCTCGGCGCCGAAGCGACAGGCACTGATCGAGCTCGCCGAGCGGCACGGCTTCTACGTGATCGTCGACAATCCGTACCGCGAACTGCGCTTCGGCGGCCAGGACCAGGGCGTCGAGGTCTTCAACCAGTCGGATCGGGCGATCCACGTCAACACCTTCACCAAGACCCTCGGCCCCGGCTGGCGCGTGGGCTGGCTGGTGCTGCCGGACCACCTCGTGGAACCGGTGATCCGGCTGCGCAACCGCCTCGACGTACACACATCCTCGGTGACGCAGGCGATGATCGAACGGCTGCTCACCGACGACGCCCAATGGTTTGACCGGATCGTGCGCAGCGCCACCGCGCTGTACCGAGAACGCGCCGGCGTGCTGGTCGACGCTCTGCGGGAACAACTCCCGGGCGCCCTCGACATCGTGGCCCCCGAAGGCGGGCTGTTCCTCTGGCCGCGGCTCACCGACGACGCCGTGGACGCCGCAGCGCTGTTCCAGCGGGCAGCCGCCCACGGCGTGATCTACCAGCCGGGCGAGTACTTCGCGGCGGACTCCCTGCGGCGGTCTTCGGCCCGGCACCTGCGGTTCGCCTACAGCGACCGCACTCCGGAAGAACTCCGGGAGGCCGTACGCCGGCTGGCCCTGGCCTTCTGAGGACGTATGCGAGCAACGACAGTCCCCTGTAGTGGTTTCCCTGAAGGCGGCTCATGAGCAACGTTCGGCTCCCCCTGCGCGCACTCGTCCCGTTCGCCGCCGGTTCGGTCGGCATGGGCATCTGGGTCACCGTGCCCGGCATCTTCCTGCTGTACTTCCTGACCGACATCCTGGCCGTGCCGCCGCACGTGGCCGGCCTCGCGCTGCTGCTGCCGAATGTCGCCGACATCGTCGTGCACCCGTGGGTGGGCCGGATCTCCGATGCCGGCCTGGCCGGCCGCGGCCACCGCCGGCGACTGATGCTCGCCGGCTGCGTCGTGGTGCTCGCCTTCGTGGCCATGTTCACCGTGCCGTCGGACCTGCACGGGACGACCGCAGCGATATGGGTCGCGGTGGCGCTGGTCGCCGGCAACCTGCTCTACTCGTGCTACCAGGTCTCCTACCTCGCCACACCGGCCGACCTGGGCATCGGCTACCACGAGCGGACACGCCTCATGGGCTACCGCAATGTCGTGATCACCGTGAGCGTCCTGCTCGCCGGCGTAGCCGCGCCGGCGGTCGCCGGCGACGACCCGGGCGTCGGCGACTACACGAGGATGGCCCTGCTGCTCGGCGCGGTCATGCTTGCGGCGATGCTGGTCGGCATCACCGGCGTCGCCCGCCTCAACCGGGCCGCGCCGGGCACCGCGGCGGAGCCGGGGCACCGGGGCGGGCTGCTGGTGGCGCTGCGCGACCGGCAGTTCCGTGTGCTGACCGCGTCATATCTGACCGTCGCGATCACGATGAACCTGGTACTGGCCGCCATGCCGTACTTCGCAGAGTACGTGCTGGGCCGCTCCGCGCTCACGAGCGTGCTCATCGCGGCGTTCATGGCGCCGGCGGTCCTGACCACGCCCCTGTGGGTACTGGTGGCCCGGCGTTTCGGCAAGCAGCGCGGCCTGCTCGCCGCCCAGGCCGTGTTCGTGGCCGGCTCGCTGGTGCTGGCCCTGGGCGCCGAGGCCGGCCTGCCCCTGCTGATCGCAGCCGTGGCGATGCTGGGTGTGGCGTTCGCCGCGATGCAGCTGATGCCGCTGTCGATGGTGCCCGACGTCATCGCCGCCGCCGGGCCGGCCGGCACCGTGAGTGCGGGCAGTTACACCGGCCTGTGGACCGCCGCCGAGGCCACGGGCGGCGCAGTGGGGCCGTACGTGTACTCGATCTGCCTGGCTGCGGGCGGGTTCGTGGCCAGTACCGCGGGCGAGCACACCACGCAGTCTTCCGGCGCGGTGGCGGCCGTTCGCTACGGCTTCACGTTGGTGCCGGCCGTGCTCATGACGATCGCCATCGTGCTGCAACGCCGGTACACCTTGGACAAGCGCGCCAACACGGCGGCGCCGAGTGCCGACGCCAGGGAAGAAGCGCTGAGGTGACATTGCCGGTCCCGGCCGGGACGAGGTAGCCGAAGGCGTTGTGCCGGCGCAGGGGGCGGCGGACGCCCGCAAGTCCGCCGCGGCCCAAGCTCACCTGTGCGGTGCCGGAACCGGGCCGACGTGTGTTCGCTGCCGCGATCGCGGCGAATCACGCAGCCGGGCTCCGGGGTTTGCCGGCCATGGGCCATGTCCCAATCGTCGACGACGAGTTCGGCGCGGTGACGGCCGCCATGGCCAAGCCGACGATCTCGCGGGTGGCCGGGTAGGCGAACGCCTCCTGCGCCGGGTGGCAGCGCTGATGCCACGCTCGCGCATAACGCGGGCGACACACCCTCGGCGGTACCGGCCGCGCTTGAACGCCTCGGTGTACCGCCTCGTGCACGTGCTTCCCACCCGGTGCCACTTCCTCTGTGGGCTCAAGGACCCCCGTCCCCAGGTGTCCACGACCAAGGGGAAGCCTCAGTGCCCTGTCACTCGATTTCGCCGACTGGTATTTCGCCGACGCGTATTCCGGCTTTGTGTGAAGGCGACTCCGCTCGTTGCCGGCTCCATGTCCGCAGGCTGGTCCGACGTGCTTGACAACAACGGAACTGCTGGTGAAGCGGCCTCGGAGGGTGCCCGGATTCCCGTTCAGTGATCGTCAAGTAACCGGCTTTACGCTCACCCACGATCACCACGGAGAACACCGGATACCGAAGGGTACATATCGATGACGACAACTCGCCGGGGACTGCTGGCCGGATCCGCCGCGGTCGTAGTGGGCGCCGCACTCGACGCGCCCGCCGCGCAGGCACACACCGGGGGCGGCAGCGGGCGGAAGCCCACGGTGGTACTCGTGCACGGCGCGTTCGCCGACGCCTCCGGCTGGAACGGGGTCGCCTCCCGGCTCATCCGCGACGGCTATCCGGTCATCGCACCGGCGAACCCACTGCGCAGCGTGGCCTCCGACTCCGCCTATCTGTCCGGCATCCTCGCGACCATCAGCGGCCCGATCGTCCTCGTCGCGCACTCCTACGGCGGGATCGTCATCACGAACGCCGCGACCGGCAACCCGAACGTGAAGGCGCTGGTCTACGTGGCCGCGTTCATGCCCGATCAGGGTGAGACGCTGCTCGGCCTGCAGACGAAGTACCCGGGAAGCAGACTCAGCGAGGCGGCGCTGGACTTCCGTCCCTACGGTGAGGGCCTCGTCGACGGCTACATCAAGAAGGAGTTCTTCCACGACGTGTTCGCCGGGGACCTGCCGAGGTCGACCGCCGAACTGATGTGGGCCGGCCAGCGGCCGGCGGACGTGCGCACCCTCGGGGAGCCGTCCGGCGCCCCGGCCTGGAAGACCGTTCCGTCCTGGTACCTCGTGGGCGGCGACGACCAGGTGCTGCCCCCGGCGGCGCAGCGGTTCATGGCACGCCGGGCCGGAGCCCACACCTTCGAGGCCGACACCTCGCATGTCGCGATGATCGCGCAGCCCGCTGCGACGGCCGCCCTCATCAAGCGCGCCGCGCGCTGACACCACCGAGCCGACGAAGCCAGGAAGGGCCGGTGTTGTTCGAGAGGCCGGGGCGGACGATGGTCAGCCGACGGTGACGGGTGACCGGCCTGGCCGCGGCCTTCCTGGCGCTCGGTGGCAACTGGGGCACGGCGCTGCCGGTACCAGCCACGATGCGCCCGCTCGGAAACGCGAACTGATGGGCGTCGACGCCCCTGCGGCGCTTCTACGCCCGCCACGGCATCCGGGAGGGCGACGACCCGCCCTCTCCGCCTGATCTCCGGACCGCACCGGCCCTTATGGGCCCTTACGCCGTCCAACTGACCCTCCCACCTAGGACGAGACGATGCATCAGCGCGCATACGACCGCCAGTGCACTGCCGAGGAGACGCGGCACACCTCCGCGAAGTCGCCCATCAGGAATCCGAAGCTGACGTTGTTCGCACTGGCGCTCGGCACCTTCGCGATCGGCGCCGGCGAGTTCGGCAGCAACGGCATCATCCAGCTGTTCGCGTCCGATCTGGATGTGTCCGTTCCGGTCGCGACATACGCCATCACCGCGTATGCCTTCGGGGTGATGATCGGTTCTCCGGCGATCACCCTGCTCGCCGCCCGGGTCAACCGGCGCACTCTGCTGCTCGGCCTGATCGGGCTGTTCCTGGTCGGCAACGGACTTTCCGCCCTGGCGCCGGACATCGTGCTGTTCGTCGTCTTCCGGTTCGTCGCGGGCAGCGTGCAGGGTGCGTTCTTCGGCGCCGGGGCCGTCGTCGCCGCGTACGTGTACGGGCCGGGCAAGGGCGGCAAGGCGTTCGCCACCGTGATGGGAGGACTCACCGTCGCCACCATCGCAGGGTCGCCACTCGGCACCTTCATCGGCCAGCACGCCGGCTGGCGCGTCATGTACGGGACCGTGGTCGCCGTCGGCCTGCTCGCCGGAGCCGCCCTGATGGCCTGGCTGCCGCGCACCGACGACCTGCGAGGCAGCTCCCTCACGGGCGAACTGCGCGCCCTCCGGCGGCGGGGTGTCTGGCTGATGGTCACCGTCGCGGCGTTCGGTATCTCCAGCATCTTCGCCGTCTACACGTTCATCGGCCCGTTCGTCACCGACGCGGCGCTGCGGGACGCCTCGCTCATCCCGATCGCGCTCGCCGTCTTCGGCGTCGGCATGGCGGTCGGCAACCACGTCGGCGGACGTGTCGCCGACCGGTACGAGAACCGCGGTCTGGTCCTGGGCTACGGCGGTGTGCTGGTGTTCCTGGTGCTGATCGGTGTGGCGGGCGGCAACCTGGTGATCCTGCTGCCCTGCCTGTTCGGCGTCGGCGCGACCATGATGTTCGCCATCCCCACCATCCAGGTGCGGTTGACCAGCTTCGCGCCGGACGCCCCGACCCTGATGGGAACGCTCAACCTGGCCGCCCTCAACCTGGCCAACTGCCTCGGCGCGATCGGCGGCGCGGTCGCCCTCGACGCCGGCTGGGGGACCTTGTCCACCGTGTGGGCCGGCTTCGTCCTCACCACCGCTGGTCTGTTCCTGTACGTCACGACCGTCGCCCGGGTGAAGCCGGTGCCCGTACCGCTTCGCGCCTGAACAGTCCGACTCGACCAGCACCCCGGAGCCCTTCTGGTCCGGGGTGACGGAGGAATCACGTGAACGACGGTGCGGCACAGCGCGGGCCGGTCCTGGACGACGAGCAGTTCCGCCGGCTCGCCGAGTACGGCGAGGTGGAGCACGCCGAGTCCGGCCGGGATCTGTACACGTCCGGCGACGACACCTACGACTTCTTCCTGCTCCCGTCGGCGACCGTGGACATCGTCCGGGACGCGACGGCGATCGAGCCGGAGCGTCTGATCTACCGGGGCGGCCCCGGAGACTTCCTCGGCGAGCTCAACCTGCTGACCGGTCAGCACGTCTACCTGACCGCCCGGGTGGTGTCCGCCGGGACGGTCGTCCGGATCCGGGCGGCGATGCTGCGCCGGGCCCTCGCCGAGCAGGCCGACATCGCCGACACCCTGATCGAGGCGTTCCGGGAACGGCGCGAGGTGATCCGCGGCGCGGCGGGCAACGCCCTGGAGCTCGTCGGCCGGCCGGACGCCGCGGAGACGCTGGAACTACGCACCTATGTGACACAGATGCTCCTGCCGCACTCCTGGTTCGACGCGGCCTCGCACCCCGGACGCTCGCTGATGGGACTGGCGGGGCTCGGCGAGGACGACCTCCCTGCCGCGATGGCGGGCGGTTCGCTGCTGAGGCGCGCGACGCCCAGAGCTGTTGCCGAGGCGCTCGGTCTCACCTATCGAGCCGACGGGCGTCCGGTCGATCTCGTCGTGGTGGGCGCCGGCCCGGCGGGTCTGGCCGCGGCCGTGTACGGGGCGTCCGAGGGTCTCGTCACCGTACTGCTGGACCGCGCCGGGCTCGGCGGCCAGGCCGCCAAGAGCGCCCGCATCGAGAACTACCTGGGCTTCCCGCACGGAGTCAGCGGCGAAAGCCTGACCCGTCTGGCGATGGTCCAGGCGCTCAAGTTCGGTGTGCGGATCCACGCGCCCTGCGCCGTAGCCGGCCTGGACCTCTCCGAGGAGCGACGGCCGGCGGTCCTGCTGGAGGACGGCACACGCATACAGTGCCGCGCGGTGATCGCCGCGACCGGGGCGCACTACCGGCACCTCGACCTGCCGCAATGGACGACTTTCGAGAAGTCCGGTTGCGTCCGGTACGCCGCGACCGAGCTGGACGTCCGAGGCTACGAGGACCATCCGGTGGCGGTCGTCGGCGGCGCCAACTCGGCCGGGCAAGCGGCCCTGTCCCTCGCCGCCCACGGCGCCATGGTGGATCTGATCGTCCGCGGCGCCGATCTCGGAGCCCGGATGTCGTCCTACCTGACCGACCGGATCGGCGCGCACGCGCGGATCAAGGTCCACACCAGCAGCACGATCCGCGAACTGGGCGGCGGCGACACCCTCGCGTCGATCGTGGCCGAGAGGTCGGACGGGCGGCGGGACCGGCTGGCCTGCCGCGCCCTGTTCTGCTTCATCGGCGCCGACCCTGTCTCGGGCTGGCTGGACGGCGTGGCCAAGGACGACGACGGCTTCGTCCTCACGGACAGCCGCCTGCCCGCGAAAGCGTTCGGTACGTCCTCCCTGCCGTTCCAGACAAGCGCACCCCGGGTCTTCGTGGTCGGCGACCTCCGTGCGGGCTCGACGAAAAGAGTGGCCACGGCCGTCGGCGATGGCGCCGGTGCGGTCTCCTCCGTCCACACGGCTCTCGCCAACGACTGAAGCGTGGCCGGGGCCGCGGCCGGGCGGACGGCCTCCGCGGAGGCGGAGACGGGGGCTGCGTAGTACGCGGTGTCGTCCGCGTTCGCCTCACGCGTGAGGCGACTTGGCGCCCGTCAGGTGATCAGCCGGGCAGGCGTGGTGATCGCGTGCAGCATGACCTCCAGCGGCCCGCGCCGGAAGATCCGCGTCCAGGCCATGGCCAGCACCATCGCCGCCGCGGCGAAGCAGAGCAGCACCGGCACGGCGGCCGAGTCCGGCAGATCATCGACTCCCAGGACCTTGATGGCGACGATGTGGCCCACATAGGCGGTCAGGGAGATCGAGCCGACCGCGGTGACGGGCGTGGCCAGCCATCGCAGCCGCTTCGAGCACTCCATCGCGGCCAGGCAGGTCGCCACCGTAAAGATCGCGACTCCGGTGTTGCCGAGGATCGAGAACGTGGTCTGGCTGTGCGGCGCAGCCACCAGCAGCCAGGACGGTGTGTCGACGACCTGGTCCCCGTATGCCTGCGAGAGCGTGTCGGACCACCAGGCCGAAGCGGTCGGCGCGCCGTCCGTGGCCGCCCTGATCGCCGTCTCCGCCCCCGGGACGAAGTGCAGCGCCAGCCACGAACCGCCGTAACCGACGACGGCCAGTGCGCTGCCGCAGACGGCGATCTTGGCGCGGACCCCGGCCCGGCTGAGATCGAGGCGGGCCACGGCCATGCCGGCGATCAGGAAGGGCACCCAGGTCAGCACCGGGTAGGAGCCGGTGATCAGCAGTTCCAGGAATCCGTCCGAACCGGTCAGCCGGGCCAGCGGGTCATGGGCGATCACCGCGTCGCTCCAGCTCCCGCGGTCGACGGCGACCCGCAGTACGTACAGGACCTGCGGCAGGACGAGCGCGGTGGCCGCGGCGATCACCGCCAGTGTCCGGGCCCGCAGCCGGTAGAGGGGCAGGAGCAGCACGAAGGCGAGGCCGTAGAAGGACAGGATCACGTCGATGGAGGTGTCCAGGGCCGTCAGGAGATACCCCAGGACGATCAGGACGCCCGCCCGGATCAGTACTCGCCCCACCGCCTGCCTCCCCGCCCGCCCTCTGCGGGGCTCCGGTCGACCGGTGAGCAGGATCAGGGAGAAGCCCGCGAGGAAGGCGAACAACGCGGAGGACCTGCCCCGCGCCAGCTCCATCGTCCAGCCGAGTGGGCCGCCCACCGAGGGGTCGGGACCGACGTGCGCCGCGAACATCCCCAGGATCGCCAGACCCCGTGCCAGATCCACGCCGACCAGTCGGCCCGTCACCGCCGTACGGGAACGACGGTGCTCTTCCACCGGCCCGGGGGGTGCTGCGGGAGCGGGGGCCGTGGCCGGCGATGCGTTGGTCATGCCCCCAGGTTTGTGACGCGGCCACTCGCACGCCATCCGGCGGATGTCCGGATTCTCCCCCGCCGACTGGCTGGCGCAATCACCTGATTTCGCCCGTTATTGTGATGAATGGGTTGCTCGCGGCGTGGTAGGGATCCGGCGGTGATCGGCTGCGAGTGGAGCACATGTGATCCGGGTGTTGGTGGTCGACGACGAAGCCCTGATCCGTACGGGTTTCCAGCGGATCCTCGAAGCGGCGGGCGACATCGAGGTCGTCGCGACCGTGGCCGGTGGGCAGGCGGTCCAGGCGGTGCACGATGCCCAGCCTGACCTGGTGCTTCTGGACATCCGGATGCCGGACGTCGACGGACTGACGATCCTCGCCCAGCTGCGCCCCCTGCCACGACCTCCCGTGGTGGCGATGCTGACCACCTTCGGCATGGACGAGTACGTTGCGGCCGCCCTGCGCTCCGGCGCGGCGGGCTTCCTGCTGAAGGACACGGACCCGGAAGAACTCCCCTTCCTGGTGCGCGCTCTGGCCAGTGGCGGCACCGTGCTCGCGTCCAAGATCGCCCGGACGGTCGTGAACGGCTATCTGGACGCCGCACCGCACGAGGTCGCCGCTCTGGGCGTGGCGCGACTGACCGACCGCGAGCGCAGCGTCCTTCTCCTCGTCGCACAGAGCCTGTCCAACAGGGACATCGCCGTACGCCTCTGCCTGAGCGTCGGCACGGTCAAGGACCACGTCAGCTCGCTCTTCGCCAAGCTGCAGGTGACCAGCCGCGTCCAGGCCGCTCTCCTCGCCGAACGTGCGGGGATCTTGCGGCCGTCGAGGGAACGGGAGGGGCGATGACCCGGTGACGTACAAGCCCGTGGGCTCGAAGCCGTCACCACCAGCGGGAGAACCAGCCGCGCAGGCTTTCTCGGTTCCGGAGTTCGGCTTCGAAGCGAGCCCTGGGCAGCATGGCGTGAGCCGGCCCGCGGGAAAAACCGGAAGATCGGTGCACCGGAAGTGCGGCCGGCCCCGCGACGTGTGTCGCGGGGCCGGCCGACTGGGTCAGGACAGGGCGTCCACGGTGGAGCGGACCTTCGTGGCGATCTCGGCCGGGAGCG
>NZ_FZOF01000044.1 GCF_900188405.1 Actinacidiphila glaucinigra
CCCATGTTCGACTTGATCGAACCCAGCCACAGCGGCTGCTCGTCACTGTGCTCCTGGCCATAGGTGGCCAGCAGCGCCTGCGCCTCGATCGGGTCACCCAGCGTCGTGCCCGTGCCGTGCGCCTCCACCGCGTCGATCTCGGCCGCGGTGAGCCGGGCATTGGCCAGCGCCTGCCGGATCACCCGCTGCTGCGACGGACCGTTCGGCGCCGTCAGACCATTGCTCGCACCATCCTGGTTCACCGCCGAACCGCGCACCACCGCCAGCACCTGGTGACCGTTGCGGCGGGCGTCCGACAGCCGCTCCACGACCACCACACCCGCACCCTCGGCCCAGCCCGTCCCGTCCGCGTCCGCCGAGAACGCCTTGCACCGGCCATCGGACGCAAGACCCCGCTGCCGACTGAACTCCACAAACGCCGCCGGCGTCGCCATCACCGTCACACCACCGGCCAGCGCCAGATCACACTCACCACTCCGCAGCGCCTGCACCGCCAGATGCAGGGCGACGAGCGAGGACGAACACGCCGTGTCAACCGTCACCGCCGGACCCTCAAGCCCGAACGCGTATGACAACCGGCCCGAGATGACACTCGCCGCGTTACCAGTACCGACGAAGCCTTCGACACCCTCCGGCAGCACGCTCAGCCGGGAGGCGTAGTCGTGATACATCACACCCGCGAAGACACCCGTCCGGCTACCGCGCATCGAAACAGGGTCGATCCCAGCCCGCTCGAACGCCTCCCACGACGTCTCCAGCAGCAACCGCTGCTGCGGATCCATCGCCACCGCCTCACGCGGCGAGATCCCGAAGAACGCCGGGTCGAAATGACCCGCATCCCGAACGAAGCCACCCTCCCGCGCATAACTCGTCCCCTGCTGGTCGGGATCGGCGTCGAACAACGCCTCCACATCCCAGCCGCGATCCTCAGGAAAACCGGAGATCGCATCACGGCCCTCAACCACAAGCCGCCACAGATCCTCCGGGCTCTCCACCCCACCCGGATACCGGCACCCCAGCCCCACGATCGCGATCGGCTCGTCGTCACGGACCAATACGGCGACCGGCGCCACGGCTGCCGGGACGGCTCCGACGAGTTCGCCCCGCAGGTGCTCTGCCAGAACCACGGACGTCGGATAGTCGAAAACGAGCGTCGCCGGCAGGCGCAGCCCAGTCGCGGAGCCGAGCCGGTTCCGCAGCTCGACAGCGGTCAGCGAGTCGAAGCCCAGCTCACGGAACGACCGGTCCGACTCCACCGCCTCCGCACCCGCGTATCCGAGGACCGAAGCGACCTGAGTGCGGACGAGCTCCAGAACGTGCGCCCTCTGTTCGGACACCGGGAGCGCGGACACGCGTTCCGCCTCCGAGCCTGAAGCGGCTTTCGAGGCGCGGCGGGCCGGCACGCGGACGAGCCCGCTCAGCAGCGGCGGCAGCATGCCACTGCCCGCCTGCGTGCGCAGCGCGCCCAAGTCCAGTTTCACCGGTACGAACACCGCGCTCTGAGCGGCTGAGGCCGCGTCGAACAGGGCCAGGCCCTCGTCCTCGGAGAGGGCGTTCACTCCGCCGCGTCCGAGGCGCGACACCTCGCCGGCGCCCAGCTCGCCGGCCATGCCGCCTGCCCACAGACCCCAGGCCAGCGATGTCGCGGCCAGGCCCTGCGACCTGCGGTGCGCCGCCAGCGCGTCGAGGAAGACATTGGCGGCGGCGTAATTCGCCTGCCCCGCACCGCCGAACACACCGGCGGCCGAGGAGAACAGCACGAACGCCGACAGATCCATGCCCTGCGTGAGTTCGTGGAGGTTCCACGCAGCATCCACCTTCGGACGCAACACCGCCGACAACCGCTCCGCCGTCAGCGACCCGACCACACCGTCGTCCAGGATGCCCGCGGTGTGCACCACCGCCGACAACGGACGCTCGCCAGGTATCGCGTCCAGCACCGCGGCCAGCGCCTCACGGTCAGCGACATCACACGACGCCCAGGAGACCGAGGCGCCCAGATCCGCGAGCTCGGCCGTCAGCTGCGAGGCTCCCGGCGCGTCCTCACCCCGACGGCTTACCAGCAGCAGATCCCGCACCCCGTACTCGGACACCAGGTGACGCGCGAACAACCCACCCAGCGCACCACTGGCACCCGTCACCAACACCGTGCCATCCAGCGCAGGCGCCCCGGCCTCCGGCTCCACCACCGCCCGCACCAGACGCGGTACGCGTACCGCGCCCTCACGGGCGAGCATCTCGGTCTCGCCGGCTACAAGGGCGGCGGCGACCGCCTCCGTGGGCAGAGCCCGCTCGCCGGCGTCGACGAGGGCGAACCGGCCGGGGTGCTCGGTCCCGGCGGAACGGACCAGGCCCCAGACCGCCGCACCGGCGAGGTCACGGACGGGGTCGGCGTCCTCGGCGGCCATGGCCTCCCGGGTGACGAACACAAGACGGGAGCCTGCGAAGCGGTCCTCCGCCAGCCATGCGTGAACAAGCGCGAGCGCGCAGGAGGCACGGGCGTGCACCGCGTCCGGCACTGCGTCCTCGGCATCTCCGAGCGTGACGAACACGAGGTCCGGCACGTCGGCGGACCCATCAGCCACGGCGGCGAGGTCGGCGTGGCGCGGGACGTCCAGACCGGGAATCTCGGCGCCCACCACCGCCCAGCTGGTCGTCCCTGCTGTCGAGGACGGGCCGCGGTCGGCGGGCAGTCCGGTCCATTCGAGCCGGTAGAGGGAGTCCTGCCGGGTGCCGTGTGCCGCGTCGATCTGCTCGGGCGAGACCGCGCGCAGTGCCAGCGACTCCACCGTGGCGACCGGTGCACCTGCCGTGTCCGCGAGGTCCAGCGACACCGCGCCGTCGCCGGCCGCCGCCACCCGTACCCGAACCACCGACGCACCAGCGGCATGCAACCTCACACCGTTCCACGAGAACGGCAGCCGCGCACCACCCTCCGAGTCCGCAAGCACGCCACCCAGGGCCACCGTGTGCAGTGCCGCATCCAGCAACGCCGGATGCACGCCGAACGCCCCTGCCTCGGCTTCCGCCGGCACAGCCACCTCGGCGAACAGCTCATCACCGCGGCGCCACGCCGCCCGCAACCCCTGGAACAGCGGACCGTATTCAAGGCCCGCCGCGCCCAACGCCTCGTACACGCTCACCGCACTCACGGCGGAGGCCCCGGCAGGCGGCCACACGGACAAGTCGGCGGCGCTGCCGCCAACGTCGTCCGTCAGCACACCCACCGCATGACGCACCCACACCGAGTCCACGTCGTCCGGCCGTGAATACACCGCCACCGAACGACCACCCGCGCCATCCGGCTCCCCGACGACCACCTGCAGCTGAACCGCACCGGACCCCGCCAGCACCAAAGGCGCCTGAAGCGTCAACTCCTCCAGAACCCGACTGCCAACCTGCTCACCCGCGTGAAGAGCCAGCTCCACGAACGCCGTGCCCGGCAGCAGCACCGAGCCGAACACCGCGTGATCCGCCAACCACGGATGCGAACGCAACGACAGGCGCCCCGTGAACACACATCCCTCGCCGTCGGCCAGGGTGACCGCCGCACCCAGCAGAGGGTGGCCCGCGGTGGCCAGCCCGAGCCCGGCGGCGTCACCGGGGAGCGGGTTGGTGGTGTCCGGCCAGTACCGCACCCGCTGGAAGGCATAGGTGGGCAGATCCACCCGCCGCGCCCCCGCACCGGCGAAGTACGCCTCCCAATCCAGCGTGCCGCCACGGACGTGCAGTTGGGCGAGCGCGGTAAGAAGCGTCTCGGGCTCCGGACGACCGTTGCGCAGCGCCGGGGCGAAAGCGGCGTCCCCAGTCACGCAGTCCTGTGCCATCGCCGACAGCACGCCGTCCGGGCCGAGTTCGATGAACGTCGTGACGCCTGCGGCCTCCAGAGCACGCACCCCGTCCAGGAAGCGCACCGCCTCACGGACATGACGCACCCAGAAGTCGGGCGAGCCCATCTCGTCGCCGACCACACCACCGGTCAGGTTGGAGACCACCGCGATGCGCGGGGCCTCGAACGACAGCCCGGCAACGACCTCCCCGAACGCCTCCAACATGCCGTCCATGTGCGGCGAGTGGAAGGCGTGGCTGACCGACAGCCGCTTCGACTTCCGATCCGCGAAAGCCTCCACGATCGCGACCGCGGCATCCTCGTCGCCCGCGATGACGACCGACTCCGGACCGTTCACAGCCGCGACGCTCACCCGGTCGTTCAGCAGCGGCAGAACCTCGTCCTCCGACGCCTGCAGCGCGATCATCACCCCACCGGCCGGCAGCGCCTGCATCAACCGACCACGCGCCGCAACCAGCGTGCACGCGTCCTCCAGGGACAGCACCCCTGCCACATGAGCGGCCGCGATCTCACCCACGGAGTGACCGGACACGAAGTCCGGCTTCACGCCCCAGCTCTCCAGCAGCCGGAACAGCGCCACCTCCACGGCAAACAACGCCGGCTGGGCGTGCTCGGTCCGCTCCAGCGCCTCCGCGTCATCGCCGAACAGCACACCCAGCCCAAGCCGCTCACCCACCGCATCCAAGGCCTTGGCGAACACCGGATAGGCGTCATACAACTCCCGCCCCATCCCCAGCCGCTGACTCCCCTGCCCCGTGAACAGGAACGCCGTACGGCCGCCCTTGCTCACCGTGCCGGACGTGACCCCGGGAGCGGGGTGCCCGTCGGCAAGGGCGTCGAGGGCGGCGGCGAGCGAGGCGTCGTCCGAGGCCACGACAACGGCACGGTGGTCGAAGGCGGCCCGACCGGTGGCGAGGGAGTAGGCGAGGTCGCGCAGAGGTGTGCCGGGGTGAGCGGCCAGGTGCGTCCGCAGGCCGCGCGCCTGGGCCGACAGGGCGGCGGTGCTGCGCCCGGACAGCCGCAGCGGCAGGGAGCCGTGCATGGCAGGGCCTTCAGGCACGGCAGGGGCGGTGGGGGCGGCAGGGGCCTGCTCGATGATCGTGTGGGCGTTGGTGCCGCTGATGCCGAACGACGACACGCCGGCCCGGCGCGGACGGCCGGTCTCGGGCCAGGCGACGGCCTCGCTGAGCAGGGACACCGCGCCCGCCGACCAGTCGACGTGCGCGGAGGGCTGGTCGGCGTGCAGGGTCTTGGGCAGCACCCCGTGCCGCATCGCCATGACCATCTTGATGATGCCCGCGACACCGGCCGCGGCCTGCGTGTGGCCGAAGTTGGACTTGATCGAGCCCAGCCACAGCGGCTGCCCGTCACCGCGCTCCTGGCCGTAGGTCGCCAGCAGCGCCTGCGCCTCGATCGGGTCGCCCAGCGTGGTGCCCGTGCCGTGGGCCTCCACCGCGTCCACGTCCGCCGCGGTCAGTCCCGCACTGGCCAGGGCGGCGCGGATGACGCGCTGCTGGGACGGCCCGTTCGGGGCGGTCATGCCGTTGCTGGCGCCGTCCTGGTTGATCGCCGAGCCCCGCACCACCGCGAGCACCGGGTGGCCCTTGGCGCGCGCGTCCGACAGCCGCTCCACGAGGAGCATGCCCGCGCCCTCGCCCCAGCCGGTGCCGTCGGCGTCGGCGGAGAAGGCGCGGCAGCGTCCGTCGGCGGAGAGGCCGCGCTGCCGGCTGAAGCCGACGAAGGTGCCGGGGGTGGCCATGACGGTGACGCCGCCGGCGAGGGCCATGTCGCACTCGCCGTTGCGCAGGGCCTGAACGGCCAGGTGCAGGGCGACGAGCGAGGACGAGCACGCCGTGTCGATGGTGACGGCGGGTCCCTCGAGGCCGAAGGTGTACGCGACGCGGCCGGAGGCGATGCTGCCGGTGCTGCCCGAGCCGAGGGAGCCGTCGGCGCCGTCGGCGCTGCGTTCGAGGAGCGTGGCGTAGTCGTGGTACATGACGCCCGCGAAGACGCCCGTCCGGCTGCCGCGCACCGTCGCCGGGTCGATGCCGGCCCGCTCGAACGCCTCCCAGGTGGTCTCCAGCAGCAGCCGCTGCTGCGGGTCGGTCCCGACTGCCTCTCGCGGGCTGATGCCGAAGAAGGTGGGGTCGAACGCGGCGGCGTCGTGGAGGAAGCCGCCGTGCCGGGTGTACGAGGTGCCGGGGTGGTCCGGGTCCGGGTCGTACAGGGCGTCGAGGTCCCAGCCGCGGTCGTCGGGGAAGCCGGAGACGGCGTCCTCGCCGTTCTCCAGGAGCCGCCACAACTGCTCGGGGGTCGTGACGCCGCCCGGGAAGCGGCAGCTCATCGCGACGATGGCGATCGGGTCGTCCGCCAGGGCGCCCTGGGTGACGGGTGCGTAGGCAAGGGCCGAGCGCGTGGCCGCGTCCGTCCCGGCGAGGGCGAGGAGCAGGTGCCGGGCGAGTGCGAGGGAGGTGGGGTAGTCGAAGATCAGGGTGGCGGGCAGTCGGCTGCCGACCGAGGCGCCGAGCCGGTTGCGCAGTTCGACCGCGGTGAGCGAGTCGAAGCCCAGCTCGCTGAAGGCGTGTTCGGGGTCGATGGCGTCCGGGGAGCCGTGGCCGAGGACGTCCGCCACATGGGTGCGCACGAGGTCGAGGAGCAGTCGCTCCCGCTCGGCCGGGTCGAGTCCTAGGAGCCGCTGCTCCAGGGCGGAGCCGGCTGTGGCACGGTCTCCGGTGTTCGTCACGACGCGCCTGCCGGGGCCGCGGACGAGGCCTCGCAGGAGGGGCGCGACGTCGGTGCTCCGGGCGCCACCGGGCAGGGCCAGCCGCATGGGGACGAGCAGGCCGCGAAGGCTTCCACCGTGCTCGTCGCCGTCGGCGGAGCCGAGGCCGTCAGCGAGGGCGTCGGCGAGGTCGAGGAGTGCGAGGCCCTCGGCGGCCGTGAGGCCCCGCACGCCGCCGCGCCTCATGCGGTCCAGGTCGGCCTGGTCGAGGCGGCCCGCCATGCCGTCGGTGTCCTCCCACAGACCCCAGGCGAGGGAGGTGGCGGGCAGTCCGTGGGCGCGGCGGTGCTGGGCGAGGGCGTCCAGGAAGGCGTTGGCGGCGGCGTAGTTGCCCTGGCCGGGCGCGCCGAAGACGCCGGCCGCCGACGAGAAGAGGACGAAGGCGGCCAGGTCGAGGCCGCGGGTCAGCTCGTGCAGGTTGAGGGCGGCGTCGGCCTTGGGGCGCAGGACGGCGGAGAGCCGCTGCGGGGTGAGGGAGTCGATGACGCCGTCGTCCAGGACTCCGGCGGTGTGGATGACGGCGGTCAGCGGACGGTCGGCGGGGACGGCCGCCAGCGCTTCCGCCAGCGCGTCGCGGTCGGCGGCGTCGCACGCCGCCCACGTCACCGAAGCGCCCGATTCGACGAGTTCGGCGGACAGTTCGGCGGCGCCGGGCGCCTCATCCCCGCGTCGGCTGAGCAGCAGCAGGTGCCGCACGCCGCGCTCGGCCACCAGGTGGCGGGCCACCAGCCCGCCCAGAGTGCCCGTGGCACCGGTGACCAGCACCGTCCCGCCGCCGTCGAAGGCGGGCGCCACGGCATCGGACGGGACGGGTACCCGCGTGAGGCGGGCGGCGTACGCGATGCCGTCGCGCAGGGCGAGTTGGGGTTCGCCGGTGGCGAGCGCGGCGGGCAGGGCCGCCAGCGACGCGTCGGTGCCGTCGGTGTCGACGAGCACGAAACGCCCGGGGTTCTCGGACTGCGCGGAACGCACCAGCCCCCATACGGCGGCGTGGACCGGATCCGGGACGCGGTCGCCGGCCCGGGCGGCGAGTGCGCCCTCGCTCAGAAGAACGAGGCGGGTGTCGCCGAAGCGGTCGTCCGCCGGCCAGGACTGAAGCAGGGCGAGCGTGCGGTGCGCTGCCTCGTGGACGGCTTCGGGGCTGAGCGCGGACGCGGCGACGTGCGGGACCAGGACGGTCCCGGGCACGGGGGCGCCGGCGTCGCAGGCCGCGATCAGGGCGGCCGTGGAGGTGTGGCGGGTGGCCGGCAGGCCCGGGACGTCGCCTGCGGCGATGACGGCGAGCGCGTCCCGCCGGCCGGCGGGCGGCGCCGTCGTCACGGGCGGGTCGAGGGGGATCCAGTCCACGGCGAACAGGGCGTCGCGGTGGCCGCGCGGCCCGGTGCCGGACTGCCCCGCCGAGACGGGGCGCAGGCTGAGCGAGGCGACGTCGGCGACGGGCCGGCCGTGCTCGTCGGCGAGCGCCAGCGACACGGCGTCGGGGCCGGTCGCGGACAGCCGTGCGCGCAGCACGGCGGCGCCCACGGCGTGCAGGGCGACGCCGTTCCAGGAGAACGGCAGCCGGCCGCGCCCGGTGTCCTCGACCAGGCCGGCGAGGCCGATGGTGTGCAGAGCCGCGTCGAGCAGCGCGGGGTGCAGACCGAACCGCCCGGCTTCCGCGCGCTGACCGTCGGCGAGGGCGATCTCGGCGTACGTCGCCCCGTCGGCGCCGCGCCACACGGCGCGTACGCCCTGGAAGGCGGGACCGTACTCCAGGCCGGCCCCGGCCAGCCCCGCGTAGAGGTCGGTGACGGGCAGGGCGGTGGCACCGGCGGGAGGCCAGGCCTCGGGGGCGAAGCCGGGGGCCGGGGCGCCGATGGCGAGGACGCCGTCGGCGTGCAGTGTCCACGGCGCGTCGTTCTCCGCGTCCTGGGCGTTGTCCCCGGCCGGTTCTGGCCGGGAGTGCACGCCGAGGGTGCGGCGGCCCGTGGCGTCCGGTGCGCCGACCCACACCTGCACCTGGACGGCGCCGTCCTCGGGCAGTACCAGCGGTGCGTGGAGAGTGAGTTCGTCCAGCAGGCCGCAGCCGACCTGGTCGCCCGCGCGGATCGCGAGCTCGACGAACGCGGTGCCGGGCAGCAGGACACTGCCCTGGACGGCGTGGTCGGCCAGCCACGGGTGGGTGTCCAGGGAGAGCCGGCCGGTGCAGAGGAAGCCGTCGAGGCCCGCGAGCGCGACGGCGGCACCGAGCAGCGGGTGGTCCGCCGCGCCGAGGCCGGCCGCCGAAACGTCCCCGGCGGGCCGCCCGGCGTCGAGCCAGTACGCCTCGCGCTGGAAGGCGTAGGTGGGCAGGTCGACGCGCCGGGCGCCGCTGCCCGCGTAGTACGCGTCCCAGGCGACGGGCACGCCGCGTACGTGGAGCCGGGCGAGGGCGGTGGTGACGGTCTCGGTCTCGGGCCGGCCGGCGCGGAGCAGGGGAACGAACGCGGCCGAGTCCCCGACCGGGCCCTCCTGGGCCATGGCGGACAGCACCGCGTCGGGTCCCAGTTCCACGAAGTGCACGACGTTGCGCTCGGCGAGGGTGCGGACGCCGTCGAGGAAGCGGACGGCCTCGCGGACGTGCCGGACCCAGAAGTCGGGCGACGCCATCTCGTCGGTGACGACAGCGCCGGTGAGATTGGAGACGACCGGGATGCGCGGGGCCTCGAACGACAGGCCCGCCACCACCTCGCGGAACGCCTCCAGCATCCCGTCCATGTGGGGCGAGTGGAAGGCGTGGCTGACCGGCAGCCGCTTCGACTTGCGGCCCTCGAACCGCGCGACGATCTCCATCGCGGCGTCCTCGTCGCCCGCGATGACGACCGACTGCGGGCCGTTGACCGCGGCGATGCCGACGCGATCGGTGAGCAGCGGCAGGACCTCGTCCTCCGAGGCCTGCAGCGCGATCATCACGCCGCCGCCCGGCAGGGCCTGCATCAACCGACCACGCTCCGCGACCAGCGTGCACGCGTCCTCCAGGGACAGCACCCCCGCCACGTGCGCGGCCGCGATCTCACCGACCGAGTGGCCCGACACGAAGTCCGGGCGTACGCCCCACGACTCCAGCAGCCTGAACAGCGCCACTTCCACAGCGAACAACGCCGGCTGCGCGAACTCCGTACGGTCCAACGCATCGGGGTCGTCGCCGAACAGCACATCCGACCCGAGCCGCTCGCACACCGCGTCCAGGGCCTCGGCGAACACCGGATACGCCGCGTGCAGCTCCCGACCCATCCCGAGGCGCTGGCTGCCCTGCCCCGTGAACAGGAAGGCCGTCCTGCCCGCGACCGGGCGTCCGAGCGTGAGGCCGGGAACCGGCGCCGTCGCCCTGTCGGGCCCTGGGGCCGCGAGGGACGCCAGCGCATCGCGGAGTCGAGAAGGGTCGTCCGCCGTGAGGACGGCGCGGTGCTCGAAGTCGGTGCGTCCGGTGGCCAGGGAGTAGGCGACGTCCTCGGCCCGCAGGTGGGGGTGGGCGGTCAGGTGGTCGCGCAGTCCGGCCGCCTGGGCGCGCAGGGCCGCCGGGGTCTTGGCGGAGAGGTTCCACGGGGCCGGCACGGCGACGGGGGCCACCGCGGGCGGCTCGCCTTCGTTCTCCGGTCCGGCCGGCTCGGGGGCCTGCTCGATGATCGCGTGGGCGTTGGTGCCGCTGATGCCGAAGGAGGAGACGCCGGCGCGGCGCGGGTGACCGGTGTCGGGCCAGGCGGCGGACTCGGTGAGCAGGGCGACGGCGCCCTCGGTCCAGTCGACGTTGGGTGTCGGCTGGTCGACGTGCAGCGTCCGCGGGAGCACCCCGTGCCGCATCGCCATGACCATCTTGATGACGCCCGCGACACCGGCGGCGGCCTGGGTGTGCCCGATGTTCGACTTGACGGAGCCGAGCCACAGCGGCTGCTCCTCGGAGTGCTCCTGCCCGTAGGTGGCGAGCAGGGCCTGCGCCTCGATGGGGTCGCCCAGCGTGGTGCCCGTGCCATGGGCCTCGACGGCGTCGATCTGGCCGGCGGACAGACGGGCGCCGGCGAGGGCGGCGCGGATGACGCGCTGCTGGGAGGGGCCGTTGGGCGCCGTGAGGCCGCTGCTGGCGCCGTCCTGGTTGACGGCGGAGCCCCGTACGACGGCCAGCACCGGGTGGCCGTTGCGGCGGGCGTCGGAGAGGCGTTCCAGCAGCAGCATGCCCGCGCCCTCGCCCCAGCCGGTGCCGTCGGCGGCGGCCGCGAACGACTTGCAGCGGCCGTCGCCGGCCAGTCCGCGCTGGCGGCTGAACTCGGTGAACGTGCCGGGCGTCGACATGACGGTGACGCCGCCCGCCAGCGCCAGGGTGCACTCCCCGCCGCGCAGCGCCTGGGCCGCGAGGTGGAGGGCGACCAGCGAGGAGGAGCACGCGGTGTCGACGGTGACCGCCGGCCCCTCGAGCCCGAGGGTGTAGGCGACGCGCCCGGAGGCGATGCTGCCGGAGCTGCCGTTGCCGAGGAAGCCCTCGATCTCCTCGGGGACGCTGAACAGCCGGGCGGCATAGTCGTGGTACATCAGGCCGGCGAAGACGCCGGTGCGGCTGCCGCGCAGGGACGCGGGGTCGATCCCGGCCCGCTCCAGCGCTTCCCACGAGATCTCCAGCAGCAGGCGCTGCTGCGGGTCCATGGCCAGCGCCTCGCGCGGCGAGATGCCGAAGAAGCCGGGGTCGAAGTCGGCGGCGTCGTGGAGGAATCCGCCGACCTTCTCGTAGGCGTCGATCCCGCTGTCGGGGTCGGGGTCGAACAGGACGTCGGTGTCCCAGCCGCGGTCGGTGGGGTACGGGGAGACCGCGTCGCCGCCGCGGGCGACGAGGTCCCACAGCTGTTCGGGGGTGGCGACGCCGCCCGGGTAGCGGCAGCTCATCGCGACGATGGCGATGGGCTCCTGGTCCTTCTCCTCCATCTCGCGCAGCCGCCGTCGGGCCTCGCGGAGGTCGGTCGTCGCCCGCTTGAGGTAATCGAGGTACTTCTCCTCGTTCACCATTTACGCCATCCCCGGGTTGGAAGTCGGAAGGCTCGCGCGGAGCCGGTGGATCGGAGGCCGTGGGCCAGGTCGCGGGCCGGGCCTCGGGCCGGGCCGGGTCGTGTCGGGGCGCCGGCCGGCCCGGGGCCGTTCAGGACAGGCCCAGTTCGTCGTCGAGGAGGTCGAAGATCTCCTCGGCGGTCGCGGACTGGATCTGCCGCTCCTCCGCGGCGCTGTCCTGTGCACTGTGCGTTCCGTTCCACTGCGCCAGCAGGTCTCGCAGCCGGGACGTGATGCCGGCTCGTTCGATGTCGTCGGGGCCGACCGCCGCGAGGACCGCCTCGAGCCGGTCGAGTTCCGCGTGGACGGGCGGGCGGGCCTGGTCGCCGTGGCCGAGCCGTTCGCCGAGGTAGCGGGCGAGGGCGGCGGGCGACGGGTAGTCGAAGATGAGGGTGACCGGCAGGCGGAGTCCGGAGTGCGCGGTGAGCCGGTTGCGCAGGTCGACCGCCGTGAGGGAGTCGAAGCCCAGGTCGAGGAAGCCGCGGGCGGCGTCCACGTCGTCCGCGGCGTTGTGGCCGAGGACGGCGGCGACCTGGGTGCGGACCAGGTCGGTCAGCAGCTGGGCTCGTTCGTCCGCCGGGAGTCCGGCGAGGCGTGCGTCGAGCGAGCCCGCGGCGCCCGCCCCCGGGCGCGTCCCGGCCTGGCCGCCGGTGTCGGCGGCGCGGCGGGCCGGAACGCGGACCAGGGAGCGCAGCAGTGGCGGCAGCGTGCCGTCGGCGGCCTGGGAGCGCAGCGCAGCCAGGTCGACGCGCATGGGAACGAGGACCGCGTCGTCGAGCGTGCCGGAGGTGTCGAAGAGGGACAGCCCCTCGTCGGGCGCGAGCCCGAGGACGCCGGAGCGGGCCATCCTGCCGAGGTCCGCGTCGTCGAGGGCTCCGGCCATGCCGCCGTCGGTGGCCCACAGGCCCCAGGCGAGGGAGGTGGCGGGCAGTCCGCGGGCGCGGCGGTGCTGGGCGAGGGCGTCGAGGAAGGCGTTGGCGGCGGCGTAGTTGCCCTGGCCGGGCGCGCCGAAGGAGCCGGCGACGGAGGAGAAGAGGACGAAGGCGGTCACCGCGCCGCCTTCGGTCAGTTCGTGGAGGTTCCAGGCGGCGTCGGCCTTGGGGCGCAGGACGGTGTCGAGTCGCTGCGGGGTGAGGGAGTCGATGATGCCGTCGTCCAGGACTCCGGCGGTGTGGATGACGGCGGTCAGCGGACGCCCGGCGGGCACCGCGGCGAGCACCTCCGCCAGCGCCTCGCGATCCGCGGCGTCGCAGGCCGCCCACGTCACCGAGGCGCCCGTCGCGACTATGTCGGCGGTCAGTTCGGCGGCGCCGGGCGCGTCGGAGCCGCGTCGGCTGAGCAGGAGCAGGTGCCGCGCACCGCGCTCCGCCACAAGGTGACGGGCCACCAGCCCGCCCAGAGTGCCGGTCGCTCCGGTGACCAGCACCGTCCCCTCGGTGTCGAAGGCGGGAGCCCCGGCGTCGGCGGGACCCCGGGCGATGCGGCGCAGCCGGAAGGCGTGTGCCTCGCCCGCCCGCAGGGCGAACTGGGGTTCGTCGGTGGCGAGCGCGGCGGGCAGCACCGCGAGGGAGGCGTCGGTGCCGTCGGTGTCGACGAGCACGAAACGCCCGGGGTTCTCGGACTGCGCGGAACGCACCAGGCCCCAGACCGGTGCGTGGGCGAGGTCCGTCACGTGCTCGCCCGCTGTTGCCGCGACGGCTCCACTGGTGACGAGGACGAGGCGTGCGTCGTCCAGCCGCTCCTCGGCGAGCCATTCCTTGACCAGGGCCAGGGCGTGGTGGGCTGCCGTCCGGGCGTCGGCAGCCTGCCCGCTGTCGTCCGTGACCGGCAGCGGTACGAGGACGACGTCCGGTGCCGGGGTACCCGCCGCGAGCGCGGCGCGCAGCGCGGGCAGTCCGGGGTGGGTCTCCAGGGGCTCGCCGCCGACGCGCGGACCGGCGGTGCCGTCGTCACCGAGGACTGCCCAGCGCTCGCCGGAGGGGATCGCGGCGGCCGTGAGGGGCAGCCTGGTCCATTCGACGCCGAACAGGGACTCGTGGTGGGCGGCCCGGTCGTCGCCGATCTGCCCGGCGGTGACGGGCCGCAGGACGAGGGACTCCACGGAGGCGACCGGCGCGCCGGTCGCGTCCGCCAGATCCAGGGCCACTCCCCCGGACCCGGCGGAGGTCAGTCGGACGCGGACGGTGGCGGCGCCGACCGCGTGCAGCCGGACCCCCGTCCAGGCGAACGGCAGACGGGCGCCTTCGGTGCCGCCGCCGTCGGGCTCCCGCAGGCCGATGGCGTGCAGGGCCGCGTCGAGCAGCGCGGGGTGGACGCCGTAGGCGGCGGCGTCGGTGGTGTGCTCCTCGGAGAGGGCGATCTCGGCGAACGTCTCGTCGCCGCGCCGCCAGGCCGCCCGCAGGCCCTGGAACGCCGGGCCGTAGCCGAGCCCGGCGGCGGCAGCGGCCGGGTAGAACTCCTCGGTGGGGACGGACTCCGCGCCGGGCGGCGGCCATTCGGCCAGGTCGGGTGCGTCCGCGGCGGCCGTGGCGGGTGCGAGAACGCCGGCGGCGTGCCGGGTCCAGGGCGTGCCGGCGGGGGCGTCGGCGCGCCGGGCGTGGAGGGTCAGGTTCCGCCGGCCCGCGTCGTCGGGGGCGTCCAGCGCCACCTGGAGCTGGACGGCGCCCTGCTCGGGGAGGGTGAGCGGCACCTCGACGGTGAGCTCCTCCAGCGTGCCGCAGCCGCACTCGGCCCCTGCGCGCAGGGCGAGTTCCACGAAGGCGGAGCCGGGCAGCAGGACGGTGTCCATGACCGTGTGCTCGGCCAGCCAGGGATGCGTGGACAGAGCCAGGCGCCCGGTGAGCACGAGCCCGTCGGAGGCGGGCAGGTCGACGGCGGCGCCGAGCAGCGGGTGGTCGGCGGTGTCGAGGCCGGCGGCCAGGACGTCCTCGACGCCGAGGCCCACGTCGAGCCAGTAGCGCTTGCGCTGGAAGGCGTAGGTGGGAAGGCCGACGCGCCGGGCTCCCGTGCCCGCGAAGTACGCCGCCCAGTCGACGGCGGCGCCGTGGACGTGGGCCCGGGCGACCGCCGCGACGAGGGTCTCGGCCTCGGGCCGGTCGTGGCGCAGGACGGGGACGAAGACCGCTTCGTCGTCCGCGTCGCCGGTGACGCACTCCTGGGCCATCGCGGACAGCACGCCGCCGGGCCCGAGTTCGAGGTAGGTGGTGACGCCCGCGGCCTCCAGGGCGCGGACGCCGTCGAGGAAGCGGACGGACTCGCGGACGTGCCGGACCCAGAAGTCCGCGGTGCCCATCTCGTCGATGACCACCGCACCGGTCAGGTTCGAGACCACCGGGATGCGCGGGGCGGCGTAGACCAGGCCCTCGGCGACCTTGCGGAATTCGGCGAGCATCCCGTCCATGTGGGGCGAGTGGAACGCGTGGCTGACCGTCAGGCGCTTGGACTTCCGGTCGCCGAGGGACCGCGCGACCGCGGTCGCGACGTCCTCGTCGCCGGCGATCACCACGGACTCCGGCCCGTTGACGGCGGCGATGCCGACCCTGTCGTTCAGCAGCGGCAGAACCTCGGCCTCCGAGGCCTGCAGCGCGATCATCACGCCACCGGCCGGCAGGGCCTCCATCAACCGGGCCCGGGAAGCAACCAGTTCGGCGGCGTCCTGGAGCGACAGGACACCAGCGACGTGGGCGGCCACGATCTCACCGACGGAGTGGCCGGTGACGAAGTCCGGCTTCAGGCCGAGTGATTCGACGAGGCGGAACAGCGCGACCTCGACGGCGAAGAGCGCGGGCTGGGTCCAGCCGGTGCGGTCGAGGAGGTCCGCGTCGGCGGCGAACAGGACGTCCTTCAGGGGGCGGTCCAGATGCCGGTCGAGTTCGGCGCAGACCTCGTCCAGTGCCGCGGCGAACGCGGGGTGGGTCGCGTACAGCTCACGGCCCATGCCGGGGCGCTGGCTGCCCTGGCCGGTGAAGAGGAGGGCCGTGCCGCCGGTGCGGGCGGTGCCGCGCAGGAGGCCGGCGGTGTCCTCCCCGCGGGCGAGGGCGTCCAGGCCGCTCAGGAGGTCGTCGTGCCCGGCGGCGGCGATCGCGGCGCGCTGGTCGAGCGCGGAGCGGGTCGTGGCCAGGGAGAGGGCGAGGTCGGTCGTGCTCGTGGCGGGGTTGTCGCGCAGGTGCGCGTGCAGGCGGCGGGCCTGGGCGCGCAGCGCCTCCTCGCCCCGCGCCGACACGACCACGGGAACGGGGACGACCACGGGGACGGGGCCAGGTCCGGACTCCGTGAGCGCCTCCGCCGGGGGCTCGGGTTCGGCTGCCTGCTCGATGATGGCGTGGGCGTTGGTGCCGCTGATGCCGAAGGAGGAGACGCCGGCGCGGCGCGGACGGCCGGTCTCGGGCCAGGCGACGGACTCGGTGAGCAGCGAGACCGCGCCCGACGACCAGTCGACGTGCGGGGTGGGCTCGTCGACGTGGAGGGTCTTCGGCACGACGCCGTGCCGCATCGCCAGCACCATCTTGATGACGCCGGCGACACCGGCGGCGGCCTGGGTGTGCCCGAGGTTGGACTTCACCGACCCGAGCAGCAGCGGGCGGTCGCCGGTGTGCTCCCGGCCGTAGGTGGCGAGCAGGGCCTGCGCCTCGATGGGGTCGCCCAGGGTGGTGCCGGTGCCGTGGGCCTCGACGACGTCGACGTCCTTCGCGGAGACACCCGCGCCGGCGAGCGCGGCGCGGATGACGCGCTGCTGCGAGGGCCCGTTCGGCGCGGTCAGCCCGTTGCTGGCGCCGTCCTGGTTGACGGCGGAGCCGCGCACCACCGCCAGGACCGGGTGGCCGTTGCGGCGGGCGTCGGAGAGGCGTTCCAGCAGCAGCATGCCCGCGCCCTCGCCCCAGCCGGTGCCGTCGGCGGCGGCCGCGAACGACTTGCAGCGGCCGTCGGCGGCCAGGCCCCGCTGGCGGCTGAACTCGATGAACGTGCCGGGGGTGAACATCACGGTGACGCCGCCCGCCAGCGCCAGCGAGCACTCGCCGCGCCGCAGGGCCTGCGCGGCGAGGTGGAGGGCGACCAGCGAGGAGGAGCACGCCGTGTCGACGGTGACCGCCGGCCCCTCCAGGCCGAAGGTGTACGCGACGCGTCCCGAGACGACACTGCTGGAGCTGCCGGTGCCGAGGTAGCCCTCGACGACGTCGGGCACGGCGTGCAGGCGCGCGCCGTAGTCGTGGTACATCACGCCGGCGAAGACGCCGGTGCTGCTGCCGCGTACGGAGGACGGCGCGATGCCGGCCCGTTCGAAGGCCTCCCAGGTCGTCTCCAGCAGCAGACGCTGCTGCGGGTCCATGGCCAGCGCCTCGCGCGGCGAGATGCCGAAGAAGTGCGCGTCGAACTCGGCGGCGTCGTGGAGGAAGCCGCCTCCGCGGGCGTAACTGGTGCCCCGGCTCTCGGGGTCGGGGTCGTACAGCGCCTCGGTGTCCCAGCCGCGGTTCTGCGGCAGGGGCGTGATGCCGTCCTCGCCTGCCGTCAGGAGCTCCCACAGGTCCTCGGGGCTGCGGACGCCGCCGGGGTAGCGGCAGCTCATGGCCACGATGGCGATCGGCTCGTCGTCGGCGGCCACGGCTGCCGGGGCGGTCCCCGCGTCCGCCGGGGCGGTGTCGCCGGTCAGTTCGGCGCGCAGGTGGCGGGCGAGGACGCTCGGGTCGGGGTAGTCGAAGATCAGCGTCGCGGGCAGCCGCAGCGCGGTCGCGGCGGCGAGCCGGTTGCGGAGCTCGACCGCGGTCAGCGAGTCGAAGCCCAGTTCCTTGAAGGCGCGGCCGGGTTCGACGGAGGCGGCGCCCGTGTGCCCCAGTGTCGCGGCGACCTCGGTGCGGACGAGGTCGAGCACGGCACGGTCCCGCTCGGCCGGGGGGAGCGCGGAGAGCCGCGCCCGCAGTTCGGACTGTGCCGCCCCGGTGGCGGCGGAGGCGTCGACGGTGCGCCGGGCCACGCCGCGGACCAGGCCGCGCAGCAGCGGGGCGAGGGTTCCGGCCGCCGCCTGGGCGCGCAGGGCGTCGGCGTCCACCCGCATGAGGGCGACGGACGCCTCGGGCAGGGTGAGTGCTGTGTCGAACAGGTCCAGGCCGTCGGCGGCGGTCAGCGGCGGCAGACCGGCGCGGCGCATGCGGTTGACGTCGGTGGCGTCCAGCGACCCGGCCATGCCGGCGGCCACGTCCCACAGGCCCCAGGCCGTCGAGGTCGCGGGGAGGCCGCGGGCGCGGCGGTGCTCGGCGAGGGCGTCGAGGAAGGAGTTGGCGGCGGCGTAGTTGGCCTGCCCCGGGCCGCCGAAGAGGCCGGAGGTGGACGAGAAGAGCACGAACGCCGTCAGGTCCGCGTCCTCGGTCAGCTCGTGCAGGTTGAGTGCGGCGTCGACCTTGGGGCGCAGGACGGCGGAGAGCCGCTGCGGGGTCAGGGAGGAGACGACGCCGTCGTCGAGGACTCCCGCGGTGTGCACGACGCCGGTCAGCGGGTGCTCGGCGGGAACGCGCGCCAGGACGGCGGCGAGGGCGTCGCGGTCGGCGACGTCGCACGCGGCCCAGGTCGCCTCCGCGCCGGACGCGGCGAGGTCCGCGACGAGCGCGGCGGCGCCCGGCGCCTCGGCGCCGCGCCTGCCGACGAGCAGCAGCCGCCGTACCCCGTACCGGTCGGCGAGGTGCCGTGCGACCAGGCCGCCGAGCGCACCGGTGGCGCCGGTGACGAGCACCGTGCCGTGGGGCCCGAAGGCGGGGCCGCGGTCGCGGGCGTCTTCGTCCGCTGCGGTCGTCGGGTTCCCGACGCGTGCCAGGCGCGGTACGAGGACGGTGCCGCCGCGCAGGGCGAAGCGTTCCTCGTCGCTGGTGAGAGCCGCCCGCAGGGCGTCGGCCGTACGGTCGTGGCCGTCGACGTCGACGTCGACGTCGACGAGGGCGATCCGGCCCGGGTTCTCGGACTGCGCGGACCGCAGCAGGCCCCACACCGTCGCCGCGGCGAGGTCGTCCCCGGCGGCCATCGCGCCCCGGGTCACGACCACCAGGCGGGAGGCGGCGAAGCGGACGTCCGCGAGCCAGGTCCGGGCGAGTTCGAGCGCGTCGTGCGCGGCCTCGTGCACGACCTGCGCGGGAACGGTCCCCGGGTGGGCGGCGAGGACGGTGACAACCTCGTCGGGTACGGCCGCCCCGGCGTCGACGGCCGCGATCAGCGCCGCCAGGTCGTCGTGGGCGTCGGCGGCCGTACCGGCGAGCAGGGCGCGGGCCTCGTCGCCGAGGGCGGCCCACCGGACCGGGGAGCCGTCCACGGGGACGGTCAGGCCCGGCAGTTCGGTCCAGTGGGGGCGGAAGACGGACTCGTGGTGGGCGGGCCGCGCCGCCAGCTGGTCGGCGGTCACCGGACGCAGTCCCAGGGACTCGACGGCCGCGACGGGCGCGCCGGAGGCGTCCGCGATCTCCAGCCGGACGCCCTCGGCCCCGGCCGGGGTCAGGCGTACGCGCAGGGCGGCGGCACCGCCCGCGTGCAGGGACACCCCGGTCCAGGCGAACGGCAGGCGTCCCTGGCCGTCGTCGGCGCCGACGCCGCCGAGGCCGATGGCGTGCAGGGCGGCGTCGAGCAGGGCCGGGTGCAGCCCGAAGCGGCGGGCCTCCTCCTCGACGCCCTCGGGCAGCCGTACTTCGGCGAAGATCTCCTGGCCGCGCTGCCAGGCGGACCGCAGGCCGCGGAAGGTGGGGCCGTAGGCGAATCCGATGGCGGCGAGGCCGTCGTACCGGCCGTCCAACTCCAGCGCGCGGGCCCCGGCCGGGGGCCACTCGGCGAGACCGGCGCCCGCCGGCGGCCGGCCCCCCTCGCGGAGCACACCGGCGGCGTGCCGGGTCCACGACTCCTCCGCGGCGGCGTCCTCGGGGCGCGAGTGCAAGGCGAGCGGACGGCGTCCGGCCTGGTCGGGGGCGCCGACCCACAGCCGCAGTTGGACGCCGCCGGTCGCGGGCAGCACCAGCGGCGCTTCGAGGGTCAGTTCCTCCAGGTGGTCGCAGCCGAGCTGGTCGCCGGCACGGATCGCGAGCTCGACGAAGGCCGTACCGGGCAGCAGGACGCTGCCGAGGATGGCGTGGTCGGCCAGCCAGGGGTGGGTGGACAGGGCGAGCCGTCCGGCGAACACCATCCCGTCGGACTCCGGCAGGGCCACCCCGGCGGTCAGCAGCGGGTGCGCGGTGTCGTCGAGGCCGATCGCCTCGACGTCGCCGAGGTAGAAGGAGGGCAGGGCCGGCCAGTAGCGCTGCCGCTGGAAGGCGTAGGTGGGCAGGTCGACACGGCGCGCGCCGGTCCCGGCGAAGTACGCGGCCCAGTCCACCGCCACACCTCGCACGTATGCCTGCGTCAGCGCCGCGACGGCGGTCTCGGCCTCGGGGCGCGAGGAGCGCAGGACCGGGGCGAAGGCCGCGCCTTCGGCGGTCAGGCACTCCTGCGCCATCGCCGACAGCACGCCGTCCGGGCCGAGTTCGAGGTACGTGGTGACCCCCGCGGCCTCCAGCGCACGCACACCGTCGAGGAAGCGGACGGCCTCGCGGACGTGCCGCACCCAGAAGTCCGCTGACCCCATCTCGTCGGTGACGACGGCGCCCGTGAGGTTGGAGACGACAGGGATGCGCGGGGCGGCGTACGCAACGCCCTCGGCGACCTCGCGGAAGGCGTCGAGCATGCCGTCCATGTGCGGGGAGTGGAAGGCGTGGCTGACCGCCAGGCGCTTCGACTTCCGGTCGGCGAAGGCCTGCACGATCGCGCTCGCCGCGTCCTCGTCACCGGCGATCACCACGGACTCCGGCCCGTTGACCGCGGCGATGCTCACGCGGTCGTTCAGCAACGGCAGGACCTCGTCCTCGCCGGCCTGCAGCGCGATCATCACGCCACCGGCCGGCAGCGCCTGCATCAGCCGCCCGCGGGCGGCGACCAGGGCGCACGCGTCCTCCAGCGAGAACACGCCCGCCACATGCGCGGCGGCGATCTCACCGATGGAATGCCCCGCCGCGAAGTCGGGCTTCAGGCCCCACGACTCCAGCAGCCGGAACAGCGCCACCTCCACCGCGAACAGAGCGGGCTGCGTGAACGCGGTCTCGTTCAGCAGATCTCCGTCGTCGCCGAACAGCACGTCCTTCAGGGGGACTTCGAGGTGCGGGTCCGTGTGCGCGCAGACCGCGTCCAGGGCGTCGGCGAACACCGGCCAGGTCTCGTGGAGCTCACGGCCCATGCCGAGGCGCTGACTGCCCTGGCCCGTGAACAGGAACGCGGACCTGCCGCCCGCCGGGGAGCCCGTCACCACCTGAGCGGCCGACCGGCCGTCCGCCAGTGCCGCAAGGCCGGCCAGCAGTCCGGCGGCGTCGGTGGCGACGACCGCCCCGCGCCGCTCGAAGGCGGTGCGGCCGGTGGCGAGGGAGAGTCCGAGGTCCTCCGGGCGCAGACCGGGGTCTGCCTGGGCGCGGGAGTGCAGGTGACGGGCCTGGTCGCGCAGGGCGTCGTCGGTCCTGGCGGAGAGCACCCACGGCACGGGGCCGACGCGGTGCGCGGCGGGAGTCGCGGACTCGGCGGTGTCCGGGGCCTGTTCGACGATCGTGTGGGCGTTGGTGCCGCTGATGCCGAAGGAGGAGATGCCGGCCCGCTTGGGCCGCCCGGTCTCGGGCCACTGCCGGGCGTCGGTGAGCAGGGTGATGTCGCCCGTCGTCCAGTCGACGTGCGGGGTGGGCGCGTCCACGTGCAGCGTCGCGGGCAGCACGCCGTGCTCCATGGCGAGCACCATCTTCATGATGCCCGCGACACCGGCCGCCGCCTGCGTGTGCCCGAGGTTGGACTTGACGGACCCCAGGAACAGGGGCTGCTCGGGCAAGCGGTCCTGGCCGTAGGTGGCCAGCAGGGCCTGGGCCTCGATGGGGTCGCCGAGCGTCGTGCCGGTGCCGTGCGCCTCGACGGCGTCCACGTCGGTGGCCGCCAGACCGGCGCTCGCCAGAGCCTGCCGGATCACACGCTGCTGGGACGGCCCGTTCGGCGCCGTCAGACCGTTGCTCGCGCCATCCTGGTTCACCGCCGAACCCCGCACGAGAGCCAGCACCGGGTGCCCGTTGCGCCGCGCGTCGGACAGCCGCTCCACGAGCAGCATGCCCACGCCCTCGCCCCAGCCCGTACCGTCCGCGGCGGCCGCGAACGCCTTGATCCGGCCGTCCTCGGCCAGTCCGCGCTGGCGGCTGAAGTCGATGAAGGAGGCGGGCGTGGACATCACGGTGACGCCGCCCGCCAGGGCCATGGAGCACTCGCCGGACCGGAGCGCCTGCATCGCCCAGTGGAGGGCGACCAGCGACGACGAGCAGGCGGTGTCCACCGTCACCGCCGGGCCCTCAAGACCGAGGACGTACGAGATGCGGCCGGAGACGACGCTCGCGGTGTTGCCGGTGCCGATGAAGCCCTCGGCGCCGCCGGGGGCGGCCAGGATGACGTTGAGGTAGTCCTGGCCGTTGGTGCCGGTGAAGACGCCGATCTGCTCGCCGCGGACGGTCGCGGGGTCGATCCCGGCGCGCTCGAAGGCCTCCCAGGACGTCTCGAGCAGCAGCCGCTGCTGCGGGTCCATCGCCAGGGCCTCACGCGGCGAGATCCCGAAAAAGGCGGGGTCGAAGTGGCCCGCGTCCTGGAGGAACCCGCCCTCGCGGACGTAGCTGGTGTTCTCGGCCGCGGCCTCGGAGTCGTAGAGCCCCTCGAGGTCCCAGCCGCGGTCGGCGGGGAAGCCGGAGACCGCGTCGCGTCCGGTGACCAGGAGCTGCCACAGGTCTTCGGGGGTGCGGACGCCGCCGGGGAAGCGGCAGCTCATCGCGACGATGGCGATCGGGTCGTCGTCGGCGGCCGGCGCGGTCGTGACGGGGACGCGGTGAGCGGCGTCCGTCCCGTGGCCGCCGGCCACCTCGCCGCGGAGGAAGTCCGCCAGGGCGTGGGAGTTGGGGTAGTCGAAGATCAGCGTGGCGGGCAGCCGCAGTGCGGTGCGGGCGACGAGGCGGTTGCGGATCTCCACGGCGGTGAGCGAGTCGAAGCCGAGGTCACGGAAGGCGGTACCCGGGTCGACGGACTCCGCTCCGGGGTGGCCGAGGACGGCGGCGACCTGGGAGCGGACGAACTCCAGGGCGAGGGCGTCGCGTTCGCCTTCCGGGGCGTCGGCCATCCGGCGGGCGAAGGTGCCGGTGTCCGCGCCGGGGGCGGCGGCCGTCCCGGTCGCCGCGGCGAGTGCCTGCGCGGCCTCGGGAAGGTCGGCTATCAGCGGGCAGGGCCGTACGGAGGCGAGACCGGGGGCGAGCAGCCCCCAGTCGATGTCGGCGACGACGGCCGAGGTCTCGTCGAGCGTGAGCGCCGAGTGCATTGCCGCGAGGGCGAGTTCGGGTGGCAGCGCGGGCAGGCCCGCCAGCCGCAGCCGCTCGGTGACGAGTTCACCGGTGGCCATGCCGCCCTCCGCCCATGCGCCCCAGGCGAGCACGGTGGCGGGCAGTCCGTCGGCGCGCCGCTGCTCGGCGAGGGCGTCCAGGTGGGCGTTGGCGGCGGTGTAGTTGGCCTGGCCGGCGGCGCCGAAGGTGGAGGCGACGGAGGAGAACAGCACGAACGCGGACAGCTCGAGGTCGCGTGTCAGCTCGTGCAGGACCTGCGCGGCGTGGGCCTTGGGCCGCAGGACGTCCGCGAGGCGGCGCGGCGTCATGGCGTCCAGCACTCCGTCGTCGATGACGCCGGCGGCGTGGACGACGGTGGTGAGGGGGTGCTCGGCGGGGATGCCCGCGAGCAGCGCGGCGACGGCCTCGCGGTCGGCGACGTCGCAGGCGGCGAAGGTGACCTCGGCGCCCAGGGCGCCCAGTTCCGCGGCGAGTTCGCCGGTGCCCTCGGCGTCCGCGCCGCGCCGGCTGACCAGCAGGAGGCGGTCGGCGCCGGCGCGGGCGAGCAGCCGGGCGACGTGCCGGCCGAGAGCTCCGGTGCCGCCGGTGACCAGTGCGGTGCCGGAGGTGGTCCACTCGCCGGCGGGGCGCTCCTGGCGGGTGGCCCGGGCCAGCCTGCGGACGAGGACGCCGGTGGAGCGGACGGCGAGGTGGTCCTCACCGGCGGGGCCGCCGAGGATGTCGGCGAGCCGGCCTGCGGCGCGGTCGTCGGGCGTCTGCGGAAGGTCGACCAGGCCGCCCCAGCGGCCGGGCAGTTCGAGCGCGGCGGTGCGGCCGAAACCCCAGACCTGGGCCTGGACGGTGCTGGTGAGGCGGTCGGAGCGGCCGGTGGAGACCGCACCCCGGGTGACGTTCCACAGCGGTGCCTCCGCTCCGGCGTCGCCGAGTGCCTGGATGAGGGCGGCGGTGGCGGCGAGCCCGGCGGGCAGCGCCGGGTCCTCAGGGTGGGGCCGTTCGTCGAGGGCGAGCAGGGACAGGACGCCGGCGAGCTCGCCGGTCCCGTCGGCGTCGGCGATGCGCCGGGCGATGGCGGTGCGGTCGTCGGCGGCCGGGTCGACCACGAGGGCGCGCACGGTGGCGCCGCGCGCGGTCAGGATCTCCCGGGCGGCCCGCGCCCACGGGTCGTTCTCGTGCGCGGCGGGCAGGACCAGGAGCCACTGGCCGGTGGGCCGTCCGGGCGGCAGGTCGGTCAGTGGCTTCCAGTGGACGCGGTAGCGCCAGGCGTCGACACGGTCCCGGTCGCGGTGGCGGCGGTGCCAGGCGGACAGGGCGGGCAGCACGGCGCTGAGCGGTTCGTCGCCCTCGATGCCGAGGGTGTCGGCGAGGGCGGCCAGGTCCTCGCTGTCGACGACCTCCCAGAACCTGGCGTCCATGGCGCCGGGGCGGCCGTCCTCGGGGAGTGCCGCCATGTCGGAGAAGGCGTCGCGCGGCCAGTACGCCTCACGCTGGAAGGCGTAGGTGGGCAGGTCGACGCGCCGGGCTCCGGTTCCGGCGAAGAGCGCGGCCCAGTCCGGGGAGTGCCCGCGCACGTGGGCGCCGGCGAGGGCCGCCGTCAGCGACCGGGCCTCGGGGCGGCCGGTGCGCAGCGCGGGCAGGAAGTCGCCGGCCCGGTGCCCGGTCGCGGTCAGGCACTCCTGGCCGAGGCCCGACAGGACGCCTCCGGGGCCGAGTTCGAGGTACGTGGTGACGCCCCGGCTCTCCAGCAGGCGGATGCCGTCCAGGAAGCGGACGGCCTCACGTACATGGCGCACCCAGTAGTCGGCGGAGGCCATCTCCTCGCCGGCCGGTTCGCCGGTGACGTGGGAGACGACCGCGATGCGGGGCGCCCGGAACGACAGCCCGGCCACCACCTCGCGGAAGGCGTCGAGCATGCCGTCCATGTGCGGCGAGTGGAAGGCGTGGCTGACCGCCAGGCGCTTGGACCTGCGGCCCTCGAACCGGGCGGCGATCCGGGTGGCGGCGTCCTCGTCACCGGCGATGACGACCGACCGGGGGCCGTTGACGGCGGCGAGGCCCACCCGGTCGGTGAGCAACGGCAGGACCTCGTCCTCCGACGCCTCGAGCGCGATCATCGCCCCGCCGGCCGGCAGGGCCTGCATCAGCCGGCCGCGGGAGGCGACGAGCGTGCACGCGTCCTCGAGCGAGAAGACCCCCGCGACGTGTGCCGCGGCGATCTCGCCGATCGAGTGCCCGGCCAGGAAGTCCGGCTGCAGGCCCCAGGACTCGACCAGCCGGAACAGTGCCACCTCGACGGCGAACAGCGCCGGCTGGGTCCACTCCGTCCGGTCGAGGAGGTCCGCGTCGTCCCCGAAGAGCACGTCCTTCAGCGGCCGGTCGAGGTGCGTGTCCATGTGCGCGCACACGGCGTCCAGCGCCTGCGTGAACGCCGGGTAGGTCTCGTACAGTTCCCGGCCCATGCCGAGCCGCTGGCTGCCCTGGCCCGTGAAGAGGAAGGCGAGCTTGCCCTCCGTTGCGCTCCCCTCGGTGACGTCGGCGGAGGCTTCCGCCCCGGCCAGGGCCGCGAGCCCGGCGAGCAGGCCGTCGCGGTCGGCGGCGACGACCGCCGCGCGGCGGTCGAGGGCGGCCCGGGTGAGCGCCTGGGAGAAGGCGACGTCGGCGACGTGGAGGCCGGGGCGGGTGACGAGGTGGGCGTGGAGCGCGGCGGCCTGTGCCCGCAGGGCGGCCTCGGTCCGGCCGGACAGGACGACCGGCAGGGCGGGCAGGGTGGCCCGCGTGGCCGCGGTCTCGGTCTCGGTCTCGGTCGGGGCCGCCGTCTCGGTCGCGGTTTCGGCGCTCTCCAGGATGATGTGGGCGTTCGTGCCGCTCATGCCGAAGGACGAGACGCCGATGCGGCGCGGCCGGTCGGCCTCGGGCCAGGCGCGCGCCTCGGCGAGCAGCGACACCTCTCCCGCGTCCCAGTCGACGTGGGGCGTCGGCTCGGTGAGGTGGAGGAGGCGCGGCAGGACGCCGTGCCGCATCGCCATCACGCTCTTGATGACGCCCGCGACGCCGGCGGCGGCCTGGGCGTGGCCGATGTTCGTCTTGAGCGAGCCGACCCACAGCGGCCTGCCGTCGGGGCGGTCCTGGCCGTAGGTGGCCAGCAGCGCCTGCGCCTCGATGGGGTCGCCGAGGCTGGTGCCGGTGCCGTGCGCCTCGACGGCGTCGACCTCGTCGGGGGTGAGGCGGGCGTTGGAGAGCGCCTGCAGGATGACGCGCTGCTGGGACGGCCCGTTGGGGGCGGTGAGGCCGTTGCTGGCGCCGTCCTGGTTCACGGCGGAGCCGCGGACCACGGCGAGGACGGGGTGGCCCTTGCGGCGGGCGTCGGACAGCCGCTCGACCAGGAGGACGCCGACGCCCTCGGCGAGGCTGAAGCCGTCGGCCTCCGGGGAGAACGCCTTGCAGCGGCCGTCGTCGGCCAGACCGCGCTGCTTGCTGTAGTCGACGAACGTGCCGGGGGCGGACATGAGCGTGGCGCCGCCGGCGAGCGCGAGCGTGCACTCGCCGTTGCGCAGGGCCTGGACGGCCAGGTGCAGGGCGACGAGCGACGACGAGCAGGCGGTGTCGACGGTCAGCGCCGGCCCCTCCAGCCCGAAGGTGTACGAGAGCCGCCCGGACGCGACGCTCGCCGCGTTGCCGATGCCGATGTACCCCTCGATGTTCTCGGACGAACTGAGCAGCGCCGCCAGGTAGTCGTGGTTGCTGGTGCCGACGAAGACGCCGACCTGCCTGCCGCGCATCGACGTCGGGTCGATGCCGGCCCGCTCGAACGCCTCCCACGACGTCTCCAGCAGGAGCCGCTGCTGCGGGTCCATGGCCAGGGCTTCACGCGGCGAGATCCCGAAGAGCGACGGGTCGAAGCGCGCGATGTCCGAGACGAAGCCGCCCTGGTCGGCGTAGCTGGTGCCGGGGTGGTCGGGGTCCGGGTGGAACACCGCCTCCAGGTCCCAGCCGCGGTCGCCAGGGAAGCCGCTGATCGCGTCGACGCCCTCGACGGCGATCCGCCAGAGGTCCTCGGGCGAGGTCGCGCCACCTGGGTAGCGGCACGCCATGCCCACGATGGCGATCGGTTCCTGGCTCTTCGCCTCGGCGTCGCGCAGCCGCTGACGCGTCTGATGCAGATCCGCCGTCACCAGCTTCAGGTAGTCCCGCAGCGTCTCTTCGTTCGCCATTTAACGCAACCACCTATTTGCAGCAGGCGCCGTCAGAAAATTATCGGAAAGCCGGGAATCGCATCTGGTATTCAGCCGCCTCTTTGGTGATCAAATCGGCTGACCAGCGGTCAGGATATTCAGCTCGCGATTCCGCCGACAACCCCTAACGGCCCCCTACACACCCCTGCATCGCAGGTGCCCGGGGTGTGGCCGCCGTGCGTCAATTCGGGGGTGCCGACCATGGTGACCGGCCGGAGACTCCCCCGTCAATAATGCGCAGCCATCCGTTCCGTAATTCCCGGGATCAGGCGGGCCGGGTAGGCCCGGGAATTCGGGGGTCCCGGGTTCCGGCCGCCGGCGGACGACGGCCGGAACCCGGGACCGCGTTTCAGTCGCGGCCGAGCCCCCTGTTGATGAACGCGAACAGCTCCTCGTCGCTGGCGTCCTGGAGCTGCGCCACGTCGTCCAGCACGGTGTCGGCCGAACCCGTCGCTGAACCGTCCTCCGCGGCCGCCGGCGCCGCCGAGGCTGCGGGCGCCGGCTGGTCGCCCTCGTTCCACCTGGCCAGCAGCGACTGGAGCCGCATCGTCACCCGGGCCCGTACGACGTTGTCACCGGTCCCCTGCTGCAGCACGGACTCCAGCCTGTCCAGTTCCTCCAGCAGCGGCGCCCCGCCCGCCGCCGCGTCGGGCACGATCCCGGCGCGCAGGTAACCGGCGACGGCGATCGGGGTGGGGTGGTCGAAGACCAGGCTGGCGGGCAGTTTCAGCCCGCTCACGGCGCCGAGCCGGTTGCGGAGTTCGACGGATGTGAGCGAGTCGAAGCCGAGCTCCTTGAACGCACGGTTCGCCTCCACCGCCGACAGGTCCGGGTGCCCGAGGACGGCGGCGACGGCGGTGCGGACGAGGTCGAGGAGCAGCCGCTCCTGCTCGGCCGCGGTCTGTCCGGCGAGCTGCCGGGCGAGCGGCACGCCGCCGGCCAGGTCGTCGGCGGAATCGCGCTCGGCGGACTCGATCACGCGCCGGGCCTCGGGGAGTTCTCCCAGCAGCGGCCGGTCGCGGTCCGCGGTGAAGGCGAGGGTGAACCGCTTCCAGTCCATGTCGGCGACGGTCAGGGTCGTCTCGTCCCGGTCCAGCGCGTGCCGCAGAGCGGACAGGGTGCGCTGCGGCGCCATCGTCAGGATGCCGTGGCGGCGCATGCGGTCGCCGACCGCGCCGCCGTCGCCCTCGCCACTGCCCCAGGGGCCCCAGGCGATGGCGGTGGCGGGCAGACCGGCCGCCCGGCGGTACTCGGCGAAGGCGTCCAGGAAGGCGTTGCCCGGTGCCTGGTTGCCCTGGCCGGGCGCGCCGAAGGTCGCGGCGAAGGAGGAGAACAGCACGAACGCAGACAGGTCCAGGTCGCGGGTCAGCTCGTGCAGGTGCAGCGTCGCGTCGACCTTGACGCGCAGCACCGCCTCCACCTGCTCGGGGCTCAGTGTCTCGATCACGCCGTCGTCCACCGCCGCGGCCGCGTGGACGACAGCGGTCAGGGGCCGGTCGGCGGGGATCGCGTCGAGGAGTTCGGCGAGGGCGTCCCGGTCGGCGACGTCGCAGGCGGCGACGGTCACCTCGGCGCCCAGCGCGGTCAGCTCGTCGCGCAGGTCAGCGGCGCCGGGGGCGTCGATGCCCCGGCGGCTGGTCAGCACGAGGTGCTCGGCGCCGTCGGACGCGAGCCAGCGGGCGACGTGCGCGCCGAGCGCGCCGGTACCGCCCGTCACCAGCACCGTGCCCCGCGGACGCCACTCCCGCAACACCTTGGACTCCGCCAGCCGCGCCCGGACCAGACGACGCCCGAGGACTCCGGACGCCCTCAGGGCCACCTGGTCCTCCGCGCCGTCCCCGCCGAGGACACCCGCCAGGCGCGACAGCGTGCGGTCGTCGAGCGCGGCGGGCAGATCGATCAGACCACCCCAACGACCTCCCTGCTCCATGGAGGCGACCCGCCCGAGACCCCAGATCAGCGCCTGCGCGGGATCGGTCACCGACTCGGAGCGACCGGTGGCGACGGCGCCGCGCGTGACGCACCACAGGGGCGCGGTCACCTCGGCGTCCCCGAGCGCCTGGACGAAGGTGAGCTCACCGGCGAACGCACCCTCGCCGCCGAGGGCGAGGAGGGACAGGACGCCGCCCGCCGCGGCGCCGTCGAGCGTGCTCTTGAGGGTTGCCGTCAGCTGCTCACGGTCGGCCGTGCCGTGCTCGACGCGTACGGTACGCACCTGCGCCCCGCGCTCGGTGAGCGTGCGCTCGACGGCGGCCGCCCACTCCGCGTCGGAGCCGGTGAGCGTGTCGGGGACAGCGAGCAGCCACGTGCCGGTGAGGCGCGTCGTGGCGGGCTCGGGTACGGGCTTCCACGTGACCCGGTAGCGCCAGCCGTCGACGGTGGACTGCTCACGGCTCTGCCGGCGCCACGAGGACAGGCCGGGCAGGACATCGCCCAACGAACCCATCGCTTCAGGGGTGTCGAGAGCGAGGGTGTCCGCCAGGGCTTCGAGGTCCTCGCGTTCGACGGCCTCCCAGAAGCGGGCGTCGATCGCGTTCTCCACCGGCATGTCGGCATCGGGGTTCGCGGTGATCTCGGGCCAGAACCGCTGCGGCTGGAAGGCGTAGGTGGGCAGGTCCACGCGCTGCGCACCCGTCCCGGCGAACACCGCCTCCCAGTCCACGGACGCACCGTGGACATAGGCTTCGCCCAACGACAGCCAGAACCGCTCCAGACCGCCCTCGTTACGGCGCAACGAACCCAGGACGGCCGCCTCACGGCCCGCGTCCTCGACGGTCTCCTGAAGCCCGACGGTCAGGACGGGGTGCGGGCTGGACTCCACGAACACCCCGAAGCCCTGCTCCAGCAGGGTGCGTACAGCCTGCTCCAGTTCCACCGTCTGGCGAAGGTTGCGGAACCAGTAGCCGCCGTCCAGCTCCGGACCCGACATCCACTCGCCGGTCACCGTCGAGACGAACGGCACCTCAGCGTCGCCAGGGGCGATCGGCGCCAGCAGCTTCCCGAGTTCTTCTTCGAGGAGGTCGACCTGCGCCGAGTGCGAGGCGTAGTCCACCGCGATCCGCCGCGCCCGCACGCCATCCGCTTCACAGGAGGCAAGCAGCTCATCCAGGGCCTCGACCTCACCGGACACCACCACGGAGGAGGGGCCGTTGACCGCGGCGACGGAGATCCGCTCCTCGCCCCACGCAGCGATCCGCTCGCGCGTCTCGTCTGCGGGCAGCGCCACGGACACCATCCCGCCGAGACCGGCAAGCACCCGGCCGATCGCCTGACTGCGAAGAGCCACCACACGCGCCGCGTCCTCCAGCGAGAGAATCCCCGCCACGCACGCGGCCGCGATCTCACCCTGCGAATGCCCGACCACCGCCGCCGGACGCACACCCGCGGACTTCCAGACCTCTGCGAGGGAAACCATGACCGCGAACAAGGCAGGCTGGACGACATCTACACGCTCCAGCGACGGAGCGCCCTCGACACTGCGCAGCACATCGACCAGCGACCAGCCGGTGAACGGTTCCAGCGCCTTGGCGCACTCCTCCACCCGCTCCGCGAACACCGGCGAGGAATCCAGCAGTTCCACCGCCATACCGACCCACTGCGAGCCCTGACCCGGGAACACGAACACCGTCTTCCCACCGACAACCCGCCCGGTCACCACACCCGCCGCCGGCACACCCTGCGCCACCGCCGACAACCCCGCAACGTGATCACCCAGCACCACCGCACGGTGCTCCAACGCCGCCCGAGACGACGCCAACGACCACCCCACATCGGCCACCGACGCCGAACCAACCGCACCTTCAAACCAGCCGGACAACCGCCCGGCCTGACCCCGCAACGCCGCCGCACTCTTGCCCGACAGCACCCACGGCACCACCGCGAGGTCGCCCGCAGGCGACTCCGCCGCCTCAGGCTCGGCCTCGGCCTCCGGCGCCTGCTCCACGATCACGTGCGCGTTCGTCCCACTGAACCCGAACGACGACACACCCGCCCGCCGCACACGCCCCGACTCCGGCCACACCACCGCGTCCGACGCCAACGACACAGCACCCGACGCCCAGTCCACATGCGGCGACGGCTCATCCACGTGCAACGACTTCGGCACCACCCCATGCCGCATCGCCAACACCATCTTCATCACGCCCGCCACACCGGCCGCCGCCTGCGTGTGACCGATGTTCGACTTCACAGAGCCCAGGAGCAACGGCCGCTCTTCGGGTCGGTCCTGGCCGTACGTGGCCAGCAGCGCCTGCGCCTCGATCGGGTCGCCCAGCGCCGTGCCGGTGCCGTGCGCCTCGACGACGTCGACGTCCGCGGCCGAAAGGCGCGCGTTGGCAAGGGCCGCACGGACCACCCGCTGCTGCGACGGTCCGTTCGGCGCCGTCAGGCCGTTGCTCGCGCCGTCCTGGTTGATCGCGGAACCCCGCACCACCGCCAGCACCGGGCGGCCGTTGCGCCGCGCGTCCGACAACCGCTCCAGGAGGAGGATCCCCACGCCCTCCGCCGGTCCGAAGCCGTCGGCGGCGGACGAGAAGGCCTTGCAGCGTCCGTCCGGTGCCAGGCCCCGCTGCCGCGAGAACTCGATGAACAGGCCCGGCGTCGACATCACGTGCACGCCGCCGGCCAGGGCCAGCGAGCACTCCCCCGCCCGCAGCGCCTGCACCGCGAGGTGCAGCGCCACGAGCGAGGCCGAGCACGCGGTGTCGACCGTGACCGCCGGGCCCTCGAGGCCGAGGACGTACGAGATGCGGCCGGACATCACGCTGGCGGCGTTCCCGGTGCCCAGGTGCCCGGCGTAGTCCTGGGCGACCTCCAGGAGTGGGGTGAGGTAGTCCGATCCGTTGACCCCCACGTACACGCCGGCCTGGCTGCCGCGCAGCGAGGACGGGTCGATGCCGGCCCGCTCGAACGCCTCCCACGACGTCTCCAGCAGCAACCGCTGCTGCGGATCCATCGCGAGCGCCTCACGCGGCGAGATACCGAAGAATCCGGCGTCGAAGGCGGGGGCGTCGGCGAGGAAACCGCCTTCCCTGGTGATCGACGTGCCGGGGTCGTCGGGGTCGTCCGAGAAGAGGCCCTCCAGCTCCCAGCCCCGGTCCGTGGGGAATCCGGTGAGCGCGTCGCCACCGGCCGCGAGCAGGTCCCACAGGTCCTCCGGGGAGCGCACGCCGCCCGGGAAGCGGCAGCTCATCGCCGTGACGGCGATGGGCTCGTGAGCCTGGCTCTCGATGTCCCGCAGGCGTCCGTACGCCTCGTCGAGATCGGTCGTGACCTTCTTGAGGTACTCGCGGAGCTTCGCTTCGTTCGCCACTGGCGCTTCACCTATTCGCGTGGTCGAGACCGTGGAGTCTTCTCGCACGGGCCCGGAATCTCGGGATGTCTCGGTTCGGGGGGTCGGAAGTCGGGGCGGACGCACCGCCGGGGGCGGCGGTGCGTCCGCGGCGTGTCGGTTCAGGCCTTGCCGAACTTCTTGTCGATGAGCGCGAACAGCTCGTCGTCGCTGGCCTCTTCGATCTCGCCGGCTCCGGTCTCGCCGGCCGTCCCGCGGGCGTCGTTCCACTGCGCCAGCAGGGCCTGGAGGCGTACCGCCACCCGTGCGTGCGCGGCGTCGTCGGCCGCCGCCTCGGACAGCTCCTCCGGGGTCAGCGAGGAGAAGGTGCTCTCCAGCCGTCCGAGTTCGTCCAGCACCGAGAGCTCGCGCTCGGCGGGCTCCGGGGCCGTCTCGGCCAGCAGGTGCCCGGCCAGTGCGGCCGGGTTGGGGTAGTCGTAGACCAGGGTGGCCGGCAGCCGGAGACCGCTGGCTGCGCTGAGCCGGTTGCGCAGTTCCACCGCCGTCAGCGAGTCGAAGCCGAGCTCCTTGAACGCCTGGCCGTCACCGACGAGTTCGGCCGACCGATAGCCGAGGACGGAGGCCACCTGGCCACGTACCAGGTCCAGGACGGTCCGCTCCCGCTCCGGTGCCGGCAGCCCGGTGAGGCGCTCGGTGAGGGTCCGCTCGCCCGTGCCGTCCACGGCCGCGGACTCCGCCGCGCTCCCCGTGCCGTGCACGGACCTGCGGACGGTGGTGCGTACGAGGCCCCGGAACATCGGCAGCAGCGCGCCGTCCGCGGCCCTCGCCCGCAGCGTCGGCAGGTCGATCCCGACCGGTACGAGCACGGGCTCGTCCGCCGTGAGCGCCGCGTCGAGGAGCGCCAGCCCGTCCGCGGCCGACAGCGGCGCGATCCCGCCGCGGGCGACCCTGCCCCGCTCCGCCTCGGTCAGCCGGCCCGCCATGCCGCGTTCCTCGGCCCACATGCCCCACGCCAGGGACAGCGCGGGGAGACCGTTGCGGGTGCGGTGCCGGGCGAGCGCGTCGAGGAACACGTTCGCGGCCGCGTAGTTCGCCTGCCCGGCGCCGCCGAGCGTGCCCGCGGCGGCCGAGAACAGCACGAACGCCGACAGACCGAGGTCGCGGGTCAACTGGTGCAGATGGAGCGCCGCTTCGGCCTTGGGCCGCAGCACCCGGTCCATCCGCTCGGGGGTGAGCAGGTCCACGATCCCGTCGTCCAGGACGCCCGCGGCGTGCACGACCGCGGTGAGCGGATGCTCCACGGGAACACCCGCCAGCACGGCGGCGAGCGCGTCACGGTCGGCCACGTCGCACGCCGCCCACGTCACCTCCGCACCCGACGCCCGCAGCCGCGCGGTGAGTTCCGCCGCGTGCTCCGCCCCCGCACCGCGCCGGCTCACCAGCAGCAGCCGCCGCACCCCGTGCGCCTCCACCACGTGCCGGGCCACGAGCCCGGCCAGTCCACCACCGGCACCGGTGATCAGGACGGTGCCCTCGGGATCGAAGGAGCGAGCGCCGGTCTCCGTCGCCGCGGTCCTGACCAGGCGGGACGCGAACACCGCTCCCCCGCGCACGGCGAGTTCGGGTTCCGTGGAGTCGAGGGCTTCCGGCAGCACCCGGCGGGAGGCATCGGTCCCGTCGACGTCGAGGAGCACGAAGCGGTCCGGATTCTCCGTCTGCGCCGTACGCAGCAGACCCCACACCGGGGCCTGCGCCAGATCCTCGGCCTCGTCGGCGCTTGTCGCCACCGCGTTGCGGGTCACGACGACCAGCCGCGCCCCGGCGAACCTGCCGTTGCCCAGCCACTCCTGCACCAGCGCAAGGGCGCGGTGCGCCGTGTCGCGCACTTCGTCCGCGAGGCGCGCCACGTCGTCGGCCGTGTCGATGACGGCCTGCCCGCCGGTCGCCCGGGCCAGCGGCACGAACACCGTACGCGGCATCGTCCCGCCCGCCGCGACGGCCGCGTCGAGCGCCGCGAGGTCGGCGTACGTCTCCGTGACGCCCCCAGCGCCTTCCAGCGCGCCGAGCAGGGAGGGCTCCGCGCCGGCGGAGTCCCCCACGACCGCGAAGGGGGCGGCAGTGGCTGCCTGCGCTCCTGAGGCCCGTACCGGGGTCCAGTCGAGCCGGAACAGCGACTCGCGGACCTCCGCCGGTGCCGTCGCGTACCGGGCGGGGTCGGGCTGCTCCGTGACCAGCGCGTCGACCGTGGCGATCGGCTCGCCCTTCCCGTCGGCCACGACGACGGAGACGGTGTCCTCGCCGACCGGTACAGCATGCAGCCGCACGGCGACCGCGCCCACGGCGCGCAGGGTCACACCACGCCATGCGACCGGCATGCGGCCCGTGCCGGATGGACCGGCCGCCAGCGCCTGGGAGGCCGCGTCGAGCAGTGCCGGATGCAGCGCGAACCGCCCGGCCGAAGCCTGCTGCTCCTCCTGCAGCCGGGCCTCCGCGAAGACCTCCCCGCCGCGCACCCACGCCTCGGTCAGGGTCCGGAAGGCGGGGCCGTGGTAGAGCTCGGCGGCCGTCAGCCGGTCTCGGACCACGTCAAGGGAGACCCGCTCAGCTCCGGCGGGCGGCCACTGTGCGGCCGGTTCCCCGTTCGCGGCGGCCGCGGCCGGCAGGGCCGTACCGCCGGAGAGGGCGCCGTCGGAGAGGAGACCGTCGGCGTGCCGGGTCCACTCCCCGCCCGCGAGTCCGTCCTTGCCGGCCGCCGCGTCGATCCTGCTGTGCACCTGCACGGGGCGGCGCCCCTGTTCGTCCGTGCCGCCCACCGTGACGCGCAGTTGCACGGACCCCTTCTCGGGGAGTACGAGCGGCGCTTCGAGCGTCAGCTCCTCCACACCGTCGCACCCGGCCTCGTCGCCGGCGCGCAGTGCCAGTTCGACGAACGCCGCGCCCGGCAGGACGACCGCGTCGGCCGCCATGTGGTCGGCGAGCCACGGGTGCGTCCGCGTGGAGAGCCGCCCGGTGAAGACGAAGCCGCCCGAGCCGGGCAGCTCGACCGCGGCCCCCAGCAGCGGGTGGGCCGCCGCGTCGATGCCGACCGACGCGACGTCCTCGTACTCGGGCAGGTACTCCGCCCAGTAGCGCTCACGCTGGAAGGCGTAGGTCGGCAGGTCGACGCGGCGGGCGCCGGTCCCGGCGAAGAACCGGGCCCAGTCGACGGTCACGCCGCGAGCGTGGGCCTGGGCGAGGGCGGTGACGGCGGTCTCCGGCTCCGAGCGGCCCTTGCGCAGGACGGGGACGAAGACCGCGTCCCCGCTCACGCCCTCCTGCGCCATGGCGGAGAGCACGCCGTCGGGGCCGAGCTCCAGGTACGTGGTGACGCCGGCGGCCTCCAGGGCGCGGACGCCGTCGAGGAAGCGCACGGCCTCACGGACGTGGCGGACCCAGAAGTCGGGCGACGTCACCTCGTCGGTGACCAGAGCCCCGGTGAGGTTGGACATCAGAGGAATGCGAGGAGCGGCGTAGGCCAGCCCCTCCACGACCTTCCGGAAGTCCGCCAGCATCCCGTCCATGTGCGGGGAGTGAAACGCGTGGCTGACCGTGAGGCGCTTGGTCTTGCGGTCCGCGAAATGTGCCACGACTCCGCCGGCCGCATCCTCGTCACCGGCGATCACTACGGACTCCGGACCGTTGACCGCCGCGATGCTCACACGGTCGGTGAGCAGCGGCAGGACCTCGTCCTCCGACGCCTGCAGCGCGATCATCACGCCACCGGCCGGCAGCGCCTGCATCAGCCGCCCGCGAGCCGCGACCAGGGCGCACGCGTCCTCAAGCGAGAAGACACCTGCCACATGGGCGGCGGCGATCTCACCGATCGAATGCCCGGACACGAAGTCCGGCCTCACGCCCCACGATTCCAGCAGCCGGAACAGCGCCACCTCCACCGCGAACAGCGCCGGCTGCGTGAACTCCGTCCGGTCGAGGAGAGCCGCGTCGTCACCGAACAGCAGATCCTGCAGCGGCACTTCGAGATGGCGGTCCAGGTGTGCGCACACCGAGTCCAGCGCCTCGGCGAACGCCGGGTACGCGTCGTACAGTTCACGGCCCGCCCCCGGTCGCTGGCTGCCCTGCCCCGTGAACAGGAACGCCACCCGCTGATCCGTGCCCGCCACGCCGCGCACCACCTGTGCGACCGAGTCCCCTGCCGCCACGGCGGCGAGGCCCTCCACCAACGTCCCACGGTGCCCGGCCACGATCGCGGCACGGTGGTCGAACGCCGCCCGACCGGTCGCCAGCGCCTGGGCGACGTCGAGCGGGCGAAGCTCACCGTGGGCGTCCACGTGGGTTCGCAGGCGTTCCGCCTGGTCACGCAGCGCGCCCTCGGTCCTGCCCGACAGGACCCACACCGACGGCGCCACAGCGCCCTCATCCGTCCGGTCGGCATCCGTGTCAGCCGTCAGCGGGGCGGGCGGTGCCTGCTCCAGGATGGTGTGCGCGTTCGTACCGCTCACGCCGAAGGACGAGATGCCTGCGCGGCGCGGGCGGCCGGTGTCGGGCCACTCCCGCTGCTCGGTGAGCAGGGCGATCTCGCCCGCCGACCAGTCGACGTGCGGCGTCGGAGCGTCCACGTGCAGCGTCTGCGGCAGCACGCCGTACTCCATCGCCAGCACCATCTTCATGACACCGGCGACACCGGCGGCGGCCTGCGTGTGCCCGAGGTTGGACTTGATCGACCCGAGCAGCAGCGGCTGCTCCGGCGCACGGTCCTGCCCGTACGTGGCCAGCAGCGCCTGCGCCTCGATCGGGTCGCCCAGTCGCGTACCGGTGCCGTGCGCCTCCACCGCGTCCACCTCGGTGGCGGACAGCCCGGCACTCGCCAGAGCCTGCCGGATCACACGCTGCTGCGACGGGCCGTTCGGCGCCGTCAGACCATTGCTCGCACCGTCCTGATTCACCGCCGAACCCCGCACCAGAGCAAGGACCGGGTGACCGTTACGACGGGCGTCGGAAAGCCGCTCCACGAGCAGCATGCCCACACCCTCCGCCCAGCCCGTACCGTCCGCGGCGGCCGCGAACGCCTTCACCCGGCCGTCGGCCGCGAGACCGCGCTGGCGGCTGAACTCCACGAAGGCCCCCGGCGTCGACATCACCGTCACGCCACCGGCCAGAGCCAGCGAGCACTCGCCGCTGCGCAGTGCCTGCGCGGCAAGGTGCAGGGCCACCAGAGAAGCGGAGCACGCCGTGTCGACCGTCACGGCCGGCCCTTCCAGGCCGAAGACGTACGAGATACGGCCCGACACCACGCTCGCGGAGTTGCCGGTGCCCAGGAAACCCCCGTCGCGATCGGCGGAGTTCAGCACGAGCGACAGGTAGTCCTGGCCGTTGGTGCCGACGAACACGCCCGCCTGGCTGCCGCGCAGCGAGGAGGGATCGATGCCGGCCCGCTCGAATGCCTCCCACGACGTCTCCAGCAGCAGCCGCTGCTGCGGATCCATCGCCACCGCCTCGCGCGGGGAGATCCCGAAGAAGCCGGCATCGAAGTCCGCGACGTCGTAGAGGAAGCCGCCCTCCTGGGCGTACTGCGGCACCTCCTCCCCCGCCTGCGAGCCGAACAGCGCTTCCGCGTCCCAGCCGCGGTCGGCCGGGAACGCCCCGACCGCGTCCGTTCCCGTCGCCAGCAGGTGCCAGAGGTCCTCCGGGGTCCGCACACCGCCCGGGAAGCGGCAGCTCATCGCCACGATCGCGATCGGGTCGTCTTCGACCGGCGACGAGGCGAGGACCGGGCCCGGCGCCTGCGGCTGGATACCGAACAGCTCGCCTCGCAGGAAATCCGCGAGGGCCGCCGACGTCGGGTAGTCGTAGACCAACGTCGCCGGCAGCCGCATCCCGGTCGCCACACCCAGGTGGTTGCGCAGCTCGACGGCGGTCAGCGAGTCGAAGCCGAGTTCCTTGAACGCCCGGTCCGCCCCGACGTTCTCGGTTCCGGCGTGGCCGAGGACCGCCGCCACCTCCTTCCGTACGAGATCGAGCAGCATCCGGTCCCGCTCCGGCTCGGGCAGCTTCCCCAGCCGCTCCGCGAGCGAGTGGGCACCGTGCGCCGCGTCCCCGTCGCCCGGACCGTCCCCCGCTTCGCCGGCACGCGGGGCGACGGCCCGCTGGGCTTCGGGCAGGTCGGCGAGGAGCTTGCTGCCCCGGACGGAGGTGAAGCCGGGCGCGAAGCGCTCCCAGTCGACGTCCGCGACGGTGACGGCGGGGTCCCCGGCCTCGACCGCACGGTGCAGGGCCGAGATGGCGAGACCCGCGTCCATCGGCGGCATGCCGCCGCGGAGCATGCGGGCGGCCATCGCCTCGTCGGCGGCCATTCCGCCCTCGGCCCACGGCCCCCACGCGATCGACGTCGCCGCGAGACCGTCGGCGCGGCGCTGCTCGGCGAGCGCGTCCAGGAAGGCGTTCGCGGCGGCGTAATTGCCTTGGCCGGCGGCGCCGATCGCGCCGCTCGTCGAGGAGAAGAGGACGAAGGCGTCGAGGATGATGCCGAGTTCGACCGTGAGCTCGTGCAGGTTACGAGCCGACGCGGCCTTGGCCCGAAGGACGGTCTCCAACCGGTCGGGGGTCAGGGCATCGAGCACGCCGTCGTCAAGGACGCCGGCCGTGTGGACGACAGCGGTCAGGGAATCGGCGTGCTCGGCGAGCACCGCCCGCAGCGCGTCACGATCGGAGACGTCACACGCGACGACCGACACCTCGACGCCCAGCTCCGCAAGCAGCTCCGCGGCACCAGGGGCATCCATCCCGCGACGGCTGGTCAGCACCAGCCGCTCGGCTCCCGCACCGGCAAGCCACCGGGCGACATGACGACCGAGTGCGCCCGTGCCACCGGTGATCAGGACGGTGCCCGACGCGGTCCACGCCCCTGTGCCTCCCGGCATCGAGGCCCGCACCAGACGACGCCCGAACACACCGGACGCACGTACCGCCACCTGATCCTCACCGGAATCCGCCAGCACATCGATCAGGCGTGACAGTGCGCGCTCGTCCAGCGTCTCGGGCAGATCGATCAGACCACCCCAACGGTCAGGGTGCTCCAGAGCGGCGACCCGGCCCAGACCCCACAACTGAGCCTGCACCGGCGACGCCAACCGGTCCGAACGACCGACCGACACCGCGCCCCGCGTCACACACCACAACCGGGCATCGCTCCCGGCATCACCCAACGCCTGCACCAAGGAAACGGTGCCGGTGAGACCGAGCATCGACACGACACCCGCGTACTCACCCGCGACAAGCTCGCCGAGCACCGCACGGTCCGTGTCCGCACCGACCTCGACCCGGCGCACCTCCGCACCACGCCCCGACAGCGCACCCACCACCGATGCGTCATCGACGCCCTCGGCCGGCACCACCACCACCCACGAGCCCGACAACCGCGCGCCCGAAGCCTCGGCCAGGGGCTTCCACACCGCCCGGTACCGCCAGCCGTCCACCTCCGAGCGCTCCCGACCCTGCCGACGCCAGGCCGACAAGGCCGGAAGCACCTCGACCAGCGACGCATCACCGGAGACATCCAACTCGGCCAGCAGCGACGCCAGATCCTCCCGCTCAACGGCGTCCCAGAAGCGGGCGTCCACGGCGTCCACGGTTCCGCCGACGGTGACGTTGCCCGGCAGTGCCGCCTCCGGCCAGTAGCGCTTCCGCTGGAAGGCGTAGGTCGGCAGGTCCGCGAGTCGTGCACCGGTCCCGGCGAAGAACTTCCGCCAGTCGACCTCCACGCCTCGCACGTGTGCCTGCGCCAGCGCCGTGACCGCGCTCTCCGCCTCCGGACGCCCCTTGCGCAGCATAGGCACGAAGGCCGCGCTCTCGCCGGTCACGCACTCCTGCGCCATCGCCGACAGCACGCCGTCCGGGCCGAGCTCCAAGTAGGTCGTGACTCCTTCGGCCTCCAGGGCACGAACGCCGTCCAGGAAGCGGACGGCCTCCCGGACATGCCGCACCCAGAAGTCCGCCGAGGCCATCTCGTCGGAGACCACGGCACCGTTCAGGTTGGAGACCACCGGGATACGCGGGGCCTCGAACGACAGCCCCGTCACAACGTCACGGAAGTCCGCCAGCATCCCGTCCATGTGCGGTGAGTGGAAAGCGTGGCTGACCGTCAGCCGCTTCGACTTCCGATCCTGGAACCGCGCCACGATCTCCAGCGCCGCGTCCCGGTCGCCCGCGATGACGACGGCCTGCGGACCGTTGACCGCTGCGATGCTCACGCGGTCGTTCAGCAGGGGCAGGACCTCGTCCTCCGAGGCCTGCAGCGCGATCATCACACCGCCGGTCGGCAGCGCCTGCATCAGCCGCCCGCGAGCGGCCACGAGCGTGCACGCGTCCTCGAGCGACAGCACCCCCGCCACATGCGCTGCGGCGATCTCACCGATGGAGTGGCCGGACACGAAGTCCGGACGCACACCCCACGACTCCAGCAGCCGGAACAGTGCCACCTCGACGGCGAACAGGGCCGGCTGGGCGAACTCCGTCCGGTCCAGCGCCTCCGCGTCGTCCCCGAACAGGACTTGCTGCAGGGGCCGTTCGAGCTGGGTGTCGAGGTGAGCGCTGACCGCATCCAGGGCTTCGGAGAATGCCGGATGGGTGGCGTAGAGCTCCCTGCCCATCTCCAGGCGCTGGCTGCCCTGGCCTGTGAACAGGAACGCGAGCTTCCCCGCGACCGGGGAACCGGCCACCACACCGGGCGCCAGGTCTCCCTCGGCCAGTGCCTCAAGCGCGGCCAGCACACCTTCACGGCCCTGCGCCGTCACCACCACACGCCGTTCGAGAGCCGAACGGCCCGTCGTCAGCGTCCGCCCCACGTCCGACAGCCGCAGCTCCGGAACGGCAACCAGCCGCGCACGAAGATTCCCGGCCTGCTCACGAAGAGCGATGTCACTCTTCGTCGACAGCACCAGCGGGACGTATCCCGTCTCTTCGTCCTGCAGCGCGACCTGCTGCACCTCGTCGTTCGGCGGAGCCTGTTCGATAACCACGTGGGCGTTGGTGCCGCTGAACCCGAAGGACGAGATGCCGGCACGGCGGGGTCGTCCGGTGTCGGGCCACTCGTGCTGCTCGGTGAGCAGGGCGATGTCACCCGCCGACCAGTCCACCTGCGGGGTCGGCTCGTCGACGTGCAGGGTCTGCGGCAGCACGCCATGCTCCATCGCCAGCACCATCTTCATCACACCGGCGACACCGGCCGCGGCCTGCGTGTGCCCGATGTTCGACTTGATGGACCCCAGCAGCAGCGGCCGGTCCTCGGGCCTGTTCTGCCCGTACGTCGCCAGCAGCGCCTGCGCCTCGATCGGGTCACCCAGCCGCGTACCGGTGCCATGCGCCTCCACCGCGTCCACGTCGCCGGCGGACAGGCCCGCGCTGGCCAGGGCCTGCCTGATCACGCGCTGCTGCGAAGGTCCGTTCGGCGCCGTCAGACCATTGCTCGCACCGTCCTGATTGATCGCCGAACCCCGCACGAGCGCCAGCACCGGGTGACCATTACGCCGGGCGTCCGACAGCCGCTCGACCAGCAGCAGACCGACACCCTCACCCCAGCCCGTACCGTCCGCAGCCGCGGCGAATGCCTTCACACGGCCGTCGGCCGCGAGACCCCGCTGCCGGCTGAACTCCACAAATGTGCCCGGCGTCGACATCACCGTCACACCACCGGCCAGCGCCAGCGAGCACTCACCGCTGCGCAGCGCCTGCACCGCCCAGTGCAACGCCACCAAAGACGCGGAGCAAGCCGTGTCGACCGTCACCGCCGGACCTTCGAGGCCGAACACATACGACAGCCGACCCGACACCACACTCGCCGCGTTGCCTGTCCCCAAATGGCCTTCCAGGCCCTCGGAATCCTCCAGCAACACCGACAGATAGTCCTGACCATTGGTGCCGACGAACACACCGGTCTGGCTGCCGCGCAGGGTCACGGGATCGATGCCGGCCCGCTCAAAGGCCTCCCACGACGTCTCCAACAGCAGCCGTTGCTGCGGATCCATCGCCAGTGCCTCACGCGGCGAGATCCCGAAGAACTCCGC
>NZ_FZOF01000037.1:0-10486 GCF_900188405.1 Actinacidiphila glaucinigra
CCCACACCATCCGGCTCGACGCCGGCAAGTCGGCCACGCCACCGGTGCACGCACCCTTGCCCGGCCTGCGGCCGAAAGACCCCCTGCTGAGGGCAGTTCCCAGCGGTGCCGGGAGGGATGCCCCCCATCACCCCCCTCCGGCCGTCATGCGCCCCACCCCACGGGTGGGGCTGTGGCGGGGTGCTCCCCCGGGCCGAAGGCTGGGGGAGACGAGCGGCGGACCCGGCGCCGAATGATGTGGAGTTCAACCGCGAGCGTTCTGGGGGTCCCCCCGGCCGAAGGCTGGGGGAGGGCGGGAGGGCGGGAGAACCGCCCGCCGCAGGCGCAGACAACCCGCACACAACAACGGACCGCAACCACGACCCCCGGTCACGCCGAAGCGCACTCCGCCGGATCAAGCGCCAAGCGATACCCCCGCTTCACCACCGTCTGGATAAGCTTCGGCGCCCCCAGCGCCGCCCTCAACCGCGCCATCGCCGTCTCGACGGCGTGCTCGTCGCGCCCCGCCCCCGGCAGCACCCGGAGCAGGTCGCCCCGGGAGACGACCCACCCGGGGCGGCGGGCGAGCGTGCGGAGCAGGGCCATCCCGGCCGGGGGGACGGCACGCAGCTCCCCGTCGACGAGGACCGCGTGGCCGCGGATCTCCAGGCGCCGTCCGGCGACGGGCAGGGGGCGCGCCCGCGCCGGGAGCTCCGCGGCGAGCAGCTGGACGAGGGGTCCGAGGCGGTAGCGCTCCGGCTGGGAGGTGGGCACGTCGTGGGCCTCCAGGGGGAGCGCCGTGACGGGGCCGACGCAGGCCGGGAGGATGTCGTGGCGCAGGGCGTCGAGGAGCTCGCCGCGCAGGCCCCGGCGTTCGGCCCGGTCCAGCAGGGAGGCCGCCGCGGGGGCGCTGGTGAACGTGACCGCGTCCAGCCCGCGCGCGAGGGCCGCGTCGATGAGCCGGTCGACGGGTCCGATGTCCTCCGGCGGCATCCAGCGGTAGACGGGCACGCCGACGACCTCCGCTCCGGCCGCGCGCAGGGCCTCGCTGAATCCGGGCACCGGCTCCCCGTGCAGCTGGACGGCGACGCGCCGGCCGGCGACGCCCTCGTCCAGCAGGCGGTCGAGGACCTCCGCCATCGACTCGGACGCCGGTGACCAGGACTCCCTGAGCCCGGCGGCGCGGATCGCGCCGCGCACCTTGGGGCCGCGGGCGAGCAGTTCGACGTGCCGCAGCCGTTCCAGCAGGGCCTCGCCGAGCCCCCAGCCGTCGGCGGCCTCGATCCAGCCGCGGAAGCCGATCGCCGTGGTGGCGACCACGACGTCGGGGCCGCGGTCGAGCAGCCGTTCGGTCGCCGCGAGCAGTTCGGTGTCGTCCGGCAGCGGGACGATCCGCAGCGCGGGGGCCCGCATGACGACGGCGCCGCGCCGTTCGAGGAGGGCGCAGAGGTCGTCGGCGCGGCGGGCCGCGGTGACGCCGACCGTGAAGCCCGCCAGGGGGAGGACGTCTGGGTGTCGCACTTGCATGGCTCTGCCTCGCTCCGCCGGAGGTACACGTGCAACGGAGGCCGGGGACCGTCCCGGGTCCCGGAGTCGCGCGCCCCGTTCCGCGCATGGTTCCAAGCCCCGGTGACGGTCCGGGTTCGCCTGTATTTCCCCGTTGTTACGCGGTTCGCCGGGGCTACACCTCCGCGTAGGAGAGCCGCGGCTCCGGCTCGGCCCCGGCGGCCGGGGCGGGGGCGGGCGCGGGCCCGCGCAGGTATACGGCCCAGGTGACCACGAAGCAGACCGCGTACACGGCCAGGAAGGTGACGAAGGCCGGGGTGCCGGTGCCCCCGGTGAGGAAGGACTGCCGGAAGGCGAGGTTGATGCCGAGACCGCCGAGCGCGCCGACGGCGCCGATCAGGCCCATCGCGGCGCCGGACAGCCGCCGTCCGTACGAGGCCGCGGCCTCGCCGGTCAGCCCCATGGCGGCCGCCTTCGCGGCGTAGATGCCCGGGATCATCTTGTACGTGGAGCCGTTGCCGAGGCCCGTCAGGAGGAAGAGGGCGACGAAGGCGGCGGAGAACAGCGCCAGGGACCTCTGCGCCGAGGCGAGGACGATCACGGCGGTGGCGACGGCCATCGCCAGGAAGTTCCACAGCGTGATCCGCGCGCCGCCGAAGCGGTCCGCGAGCCGCCCGCCGACCGGGCGGACCAGCGAGCCGAGCAGGGGGCCGACGAAGGTGATGGACGCGGCCTGCAGCGGCGTGCGGGCGAACTGGTTCTGCAGGACGAGCCCGAAGGCGAAGCTGTAGCCGATGAAGGACCCGAAGGTGCCGATGTACAGGAAGGACATGATCCAGGTGTGGCCGTCCCTGATCGCCAGCGCGGCGGCCCCGGTGTCGTTCCGCACGGGCGCCAGGTTGTCCATGTACAGGGCGGCGAGTGTGGCGGCGACCACGATGAGCGGGATGTAGACGGCGAGCAGCAGCCTGGGGTGGCCGGCGCCCGCGGTGCCGATGACCAGCAGGCCGACCAGCTGGACGACGGGCACCCCGATGTTGCCGCCGCCCGCGTTGAGGCCGAGCGCCCAGCCCTTCTTCCGGAGCGGGAAGAAGGAGTTGATGTTGGTCATGGAGGAGGCGAAGTTGCCCCCGCCGACCCCGGTCAGCGCGGCGACGGCGAGGAAGGTGCCGTAGGAGGTGCCGGGCTCCATGACGACGGCGGCGGCGACCGTCGGCAGCAGCAGCATGAGCGCGCTCATGACGGTCCAGTTGCGGCCGCCGAAGCGCGCGACGGCGAAGGTGTACGGGACGCGGACCACCGAGCCGACCGCCGTGGCCATGGCGACCAGGAAGAACTTCCCGGCGGGGTCGATGCCGTACTCCGGGCCCATGAAGAGCACCATGACCGACCAGAGCGTCCAGATGGAGAAGCCGACGTGCTCGGACAGCACGGAGAAGAACAGGTTCCGCTGGGCGACCCGGCGGCCGCCGGCCTCCCAGAACTCCTCGTCCTCCGGGTCCCACCGCTCGATCCAGCGGCCGCCCTTGCGTGCTGTGGTGCTCGCGGCAGTCATGACGCCTCCAGGCCCTGATGTCGCTCGTCGGGTGATGCCACGACGGTAGGAACACCGCGTTTCCGCCCGATGGCCCGAGGTGACCGTCACGCAACCTTGCTCTCACCCGGTGCCCGGGCCCCCTGTGAGCGCCGGGGGCGCCATGACGCGGGCGTCCGGCTCCGGCAGCCAGGCGCCCTCCGGCGGGGTGAGCCAGTCCTCCTCAGCGGCGAGCCGCCGCGCGGCGGCGAGCAGGGCGTCCAGTCCCGGGTGGCGCAGTCCGCGCCGCCACACCATGGAGACCGGGGCGAGCGGTACGGGACCGGTGAGCGGGCGCAGGACGAAGCCGGGCAGGTCGATGAACTCGGTGCTGGCCAGGACGGGCCAGCGGTGCTTGCGCACCAGGCGGACGAACTCCTCCGGGCCGTCGATGGCGGGGAAGGGCGCGGCGACGCAGATGCCCCGGCCATGGAAGAGGCGCCGGGCCAGGTCCGTCCACTCGGCGGTGTCCGGGTTCCCGGCGGCGGCGTAGAGGGACTCCCCGGCGAGCCCGTCGAGCGGCACCTCGGCGAGCGGGGCCAGCCGGTGGCCCGCGGGCAGCAGCACCGCCATCCGCTCGTGGCGGACCGGCCGGTGCTCCAGCCGGTCCAGCACCTCGGGGGCCAGGCCCGCCGCGCGGCCGAAGGAGACGTCCAGGCGGCCCGCGAGGATCCCGGCGGCGGCGCCGGTGAGCCCGCTGTGGAAACGCGCGGTCAGTTCGAGTTCGGGCGCGGCGGCGCGGGCGGCGGCCAGCACCCGGTGGCCGGTGCCCACGGGCGCGCCGATGTCGACGAGCAGCGGCCGGCCGGCCGGGGCGAACGCGGCGGCCAGTTCGTCGTGGGCGGCGAGCACGCGCCGGGCGTACGGCAGCAGCCGCTCCCCCTCGGCGGTCAGCCGCACCGAGCGGGTCGTACGCACGAACAGCTCGACCCGCAGTTCGCGCTCCAGACGCCGCACGTCCCGGCTCAGCGCCTGCTGGGCGACGTGGAGCCGAGTGGCGGCCTGGGTGAAGTGCAGTTCCTCCGCGACAGCGGTGAAGGCCCTCAGCAGGCGCGGGTCGATGGCGTGCGGCATCCGCCCATTGAACACGTCCGGGATTCACAACCCGAACGCGTCAATGGACGCTGATCAGGTGTTGGACCGCGCCGGGGCAGGCCCGAGAGGGTGATCGCATGACCGCGCTCACCCTCGCCGCCCCCTACCGGCGGCTCTTCGCCCTGCCCGGCACCCGGGCCTTCACCGCCGGGAACCTCCTGGCCCGGCTCCCGATGGGGATGTTCGGCGTCAGCGCGGTCGTCATGATCGCCGCGGGGTACGGCTCGTACGCGCTGGCCGGGGCGGTCACCGCCACCGGGCTCGCCGCGACGGCGGTGGTGGCCCCCTGGACCGCCAGGCTTGTCGACCGGCTCGGGCAGGCCAGGGTGGCCGTGCCGGCCGCGGGGCTCGCCGCGCTGGGCTCGCTGGCGCTCGTGGTGTGCGTACGGCTGCACGCCCCGGTCTGGACCCTGTTCGCCGCGTACGCCGCCACCGCGACGACGCCGAACACCGGCGGCATGGCGCGGGCCCGCTGGGCGCACCTGTACCGCGACGACGAGCGGGCCCGGCACGTCGCCAACTCCTTCGAGCAGGCCGCGGACGAGGTCTGCTTCATGCTCGGCCCGGTCCTCGCGGCCTTCCTGTGCACCGCGCTGTTCCCCGAGGCCGGCACGCTGACGGGGGCGCTGCTGCTCTTCGGCGGCATCCTGCTCTTCGCCGCGCAGCGCGGCACCGAGCCGCCGCCGGTACCGCGCTGCGCGGCCGGCCGGGACTCCGGAGCGGGGCGGGCCGCGGTGCCCGCCGTGCTGCTGACGTTCCTGGCGACGGGGGCCGTCTTCGGGGCCCTGGAGGTCACGACGATCGCCTTCGCCGACGCCCAGGGGCACCGCGGGGCAGCCGGGGCGGTGCTCGCCCTGCAGGCGGCGGGCTCCTGCGCGGCGGGCCTGCTGTACGATCTGCGCCGTCCCCGCGGCGGCGCGGGAGGCCGCTTCGCCGCGAGCGTCGCCCTGATGGCCGTCCTCATGCTCGGCCCGCTGCCCGCGGCGGCCCTCGGCGGTCTGTGGCTGCTGGCCCCCGCACTGCTGCTGGCGGGCATGGCCACCGCGCCCACGATGATCAACGGCATGGCCCTGATCCAGCACCGGGTCCCGCCCGGCCGCCTCAACGAGGGGATGACGCTGGCCGTCACGGCCCTCCTGGGCGGCATCGCCGCGGGCTCCTTCATCGCGGGGTCCGTCGTGGAGCACCGGGGCGCGGTGACCGCGTACGCCATACCGGCGGTCGCCGCGGCCACCGCCGCGGCGGTCGCGGCGGCCTCCCTGCGTACGGCCCGGCACCGGGCCTGACGCAATCGGTCCCCCCGGAAACGACGGAAGGCGATGCCTCCCGCGCAGAGCGCGGCAGGCATCGCCTTCCGTTGGGTCAGTGGAGATGGCGGGAATCGAACCCGCGTCCTGTGGTGCAGAACCAGGGCTTCTCCGAGCGCAGTCCGCTGTGCTTTTCTCGGCCCCGGCAGTCACGCGGACAAGCCGCCGACGGGCCCAGCCACTGTTTGATTTCCCACCGAGCCCCGTGGCCGGACTCAGTGGTTTAGTCCCCTAGCTGATGCCAGGATCCGGGTCGGGAACAGCCCCGGGCTGACACTCCGCGGAGTCTTCGGCTAGCTGCTAATTAGGCAGCGAGCGCGAAGGCGGAGGAATCGCTCTTGTTATTGGCGATTATTGTTTTCGGCATATGGTTTACGAGATCATTGCCGCTTCCTCGGCTCGCTTCCCCTGCTTCGACATCCCCAGTCGAAACCGATCATCCCCATGTTGATTTTTCAAGCTGCACACCGGGCGGTCACCGTCCGGTGGTGCTGATGCCATCGTACGTGACCAACGCGCACGGTGGCCAGCGCATTCCCGCGCCCGCGGCGCGGGCGTGGTTCACTGCCCGCGCTGCCGGCGGCGTACCGCCGAGATGGCCCGGTCGGCCTCGCGGCGGTCCTGCTGCTCGCGCAGGGTCTGCCGCTTGTCGTAGTCCTTCTTGCCCTTGGCCAGCGCGATCTCGACCTTCGCACGGCCGTCCTTGAAGTACAGGGAGAGCGGCACGATCGTGTGGCCGGTCTCCTGCGACTTCTGGAAGAGCTTCTCGATCTCCGCCCGGTGCAGCAGCAGTTTGCGCTTGCGCCGCGCCGAGTGGTTCGTCCACGTCCCCTGGGTGTACTCGGGGATGTGCACGTTGTGCAGCCACGCCTCGCCGCCGTCGAGCTGGCCGAAGCCGTCGACCAGGGAGGCGCGTCCCTGGCGCAGCGACTTCACCTCGGTGCCGGTGAGCACCAGGCCCGCCTCGTAGGTGTCGAGGATGTGGTAGTCGTGCCGCGCCTTCTTGTTCTGCGCGATCAGTTTGCGACCCGTTTCCTTTGCCATAGCGCGGCTATTCTCGCACCTCGGCGGGGCGGGGGGTACCGGTTTGCGCGCCGGTCAGCGGGCCGGCGTGCCCAGGCCGTCCAGTACCTCGAGGGCCTCGGACTCGGCGTCCGCGCCGCCGGTGACCGACAGGTCGGGCTCGACCCCGCGGCCGTCCACCCGGCGGCCCGCGGGCAGCCGGTAGTGGCCGACGGTGAGCTCGGCGACCGAGCCGTCCGACAGCCGGCTGGGCATCTGCACGGAGCCCTTGCCGAAGGTGCGGGAGCCCACGACGACGGCGCGCCCGCGGTCCTGGAGGGCGCCGGCGAGGAGTTCGGCCGCGCTCATCGTGCCGCCGTCGACGAGCACCACGAGCGGGGTGTCGGTGTCGCCGCCGTCGGCGGCGTACAGCGCCTGCTGCCTGCCGTGGACGTCGTACGTGGCGACCAGGCCGCCGTCCAGGAACGCGGAGGCCACACCGACGGCCTCGGTGACCAGACCGCCGGAGTTGCCGCGCAGGTCCAGGAGTATGCCCTCGTGACCGGGCCGGCCGGCCAGCGCACGGCCGACCTGCTCGGCGACGCCCTTGGTGAAGGCGTCCACCGTGACGACGGTGGCGCCGCCGGGGACGTGCCGGACCCGTACGGACTCCGTCGGCAGCAGGGCGCGCCGCGGGGAGACCTCCCAGGAGCGTGTGCCGCGCCGCAGGCCCAGCGAGACGGGCGTGCCGGCGGAGTCGGAACCGCGCAGCCGGGCGACCACCTCGGTGACGGGACGGCCGGTGACCTCGGTGCCGTCGATGCTCGTCAGCCGGTCACCGGCGTGCACACCGGACCGGGCGGCGGGGCTGCCGGACTGGACGCGGTCGATCCCGATGCGGCCGTCCTCGGTGCGCCGCACCCACAGGCCGACTCCCACGTAGCGGCCGTCCAGGGACTGCTGGAAGCCCTCGTACTCCTGGGCCGTGTAGAAAGAGGACCACCGGTCGCCGCTCCGGCTGACCAGGGCCTCCGCGGCCTGCGGGCCGACCTTGCCCTCCGCGATCGCCTCGGCGATCTCGTCGGTGTTCGCGACCGTGCCGGCCGGGATGCGCGAGTGCGCCGGCGTCCGCCGCTCCCCGCCGAGGTCCCCGAAGGAGCCCGCCGCGGCGCCGGTCGCCAGGACCGCGCCGAAGACCAGCGTCAGCGCCGCGGCGCGGCACAGGCGACGTGGTCTCCCGGGCGGACAGTGGCTCAGCACGACGGGCAGTCTAGGCGAGAAGCGGGCGCTGTACGGAAAGTTGGCCGTACAGCGCCCTTGGCGCGCATCAGACCTTGAGGTATTTGCGCAGCGCGATCAGGGCCGCCAGCGCGGGCATCAGCATGCCCACCACCAGCACCAGCGGCAGCACCTGGGCCACCTCGCCCCAGCCGAGGAAGTTGATCAGCGGCACCTTGGTCTGCAGCGACAGGCCGTGGTCGATCAGGAAGTAGCGGCCGACGAGGAGCATCAGACAGGCCAGGCCACCGCCGACCAGACCGGCGAACGCGGCCTCCATGATGAACGGCATCTGGATGTAGAAGCTGGACGCGCCGACCAGCCGCATGATCCCGGTCTCGCGGCGCCGGCTGAAGGCCGACACGCGCACCGTGTTGACGATCAGCATCATCGCCACCGCGAGCATGAACGCCAGCACCACCAGCGCGGCCAGCGTCATACCGTTGAGCAGCCCGAACAGGTTGTCCAGCAGGGCCTTCTGGTCCTGCACCTCCTGGACGCCGGGACGGCCCTGGAAGGCGCTCGCGACGACCTGGAACTTCGTCGGGTCCTTGAGCTTGACCCGGAACGACTCCTGCATCTGGTCCGGGGTGAGCGAGTCGGCCAGCGGCGAGTCGGAGAACTGCTCCTTGTAGTGCTTGTAGGCGTCCTCCGCGCTCTCGTGGAAGTACTTGTCCACCAGCGGCAGCGCCTTGAGCTGCTTCTCGACGTCCTTCTTCTGCTCCTCGGTGACGGCGCCCTTGGTGCAGTTGGGGTCGGTCTTGGCGTCGTTCTTGTTGCAGAGGAAGATCGACACCTGGACCTTGTCGTACCAGTAGCCCTTCATCGAGTCGACCTGCTCGCGGGCGAGCCACGAGCCGCCGGCGAGCGCGAGCGAGAGGGCCACGGAGACGATGACCGCGAAGGTCATGGTGAGGTTGCGCCGGAGGCCGACGCCGATCTCCGAGAGCACGAACTGGGCGCGCATGTTGTCCTTTCAGAAGGCTGCGGTGTGCAGGGCGGGGCCTGGGCTCAGTGCTGGTAGCCGTAGACGCCGCGGGACTGGTCGCGGACCAGTCGCCCCTTCTCGAGCTCGATGACGCGCTTGCGCATCTGGTCGACGATGTTCTGGTCGTGGGTGGCCATCACCACGGTGGTGCCCGTGCGGTTGATGCGGTCCAGCAGCCGCATGATGCCCACGGAGGTCTGCGGGTCGAGGTTTCCCGTGGGCTCGTCCGCGATCAGCAGCATCGGGCGGTTGACGAACGCCCGGGCGATCGCCACGCGCTGCTGCTCACCGCCGGACAGCTCGCCCGGCATGCGGTCCTCCTTGCCGCCGAGGCCGACGAGGTCCAGCACCTCGGGGACCGTCTTGCGGATGGTGCCGCGCGGCTTGCCGATCACCTCGAGGGCGAAGGCCACGTTCTCGGCAACCGTCTTGTTGGGCAGCAGTCGGAAGTCCTGGAAGACGGTGCCCAGTTGGCGGCGCATCTGCGGCACCTTCCAGTTGGACAGCCGCGCCAGGTCCTTGCCGAGCACGTGCACCATGCCGGTGTCGGTGCGCTCCTCGCGCAGGATCAGCCGCAGGAAGGTCGACTTCCCGGAGCCGGAGGAGCCCACCAGGAAGACGAACTCACCCTTCTCGATTTCCAGCGACACGTCCCGAAGTGCAGGACGGTTCTGCCTGGGGTAAGTCTTGGTGACGTTGTCGAATCGGATCACGGTCGCACTCCGGATACAGGGGATCGGAGGCGACCTTACGCGAATGGCCGCGGCCCGCGCAGTCCGCGGTCCGGGATGACGGGTTTATTCACAGACCACCGGGGGACAAAGCAGGCATTGGCCACATGCGTCACTCTTCGGAGTCGCGGGAATCGCGCGGGACGCGCCGGGCGTCCCGGGAACTGGCACAGTGGTCGGGGGGCTCGGGAACGTACCGCCCCTGTCGCGCGTTGTTCATCGAGCGGCCGCCAGGCCGCCTGGGAGGAGGCGACGGCATGACAGTCGACCGACTGGTGTGCGCCAACTGCGCCGGCCCCGTCAGCGAGGGCCGCTGCGCGGTCTGCCGCGCCAACCGTGCCCGCATGCAGCAGGAGAACCCCTTCGCGGCCATCTCCCCGGCAGCCCTGATCGCCCTGCTGGTCGCCCTGCTCGCGGTGGTGTGGGTGGTGCACGAGGCCGCCGTGTAGCGCGGCACACACATACGGCAAGCACTGGGGCCCGCGGCGCTCGGCGCTACGGGCCCCTGCGGCGTTCCTCGGGCCTCCCGTGGACGGGCGCGGGCCCGCACCGCATGCGGCGCATGCGGTGCGGGCCCGTGGTGCGCGCCGACGTCCGGGCGTGGACCTCAGACGGCGGTGTTGCGGCCGCCGCCGACCAGGCGCGGCATCAGGCGGAAGCCGACACCGCCCGCGATCATCGTGGCGGCACCGACCAGCAGGAACAGGCTGTCGCCGGCACCGGTCTCGGCCAGCTCCTCCGTGGTGTCACCCTGGGTGACGACCTCGCTGCTGCCGGCGTTGTCGGTGTCGGTGTTGTCGGCGCAGGTCACGCTGTCCCCGTCGAGGGTGCAGGTGGTGCCGTCACCATCGGAACCGCCGGTCTCGGAACCGCCGGCACCGTTGCCGCCACCGTTCCCGTTGCCGCCGTTCCCGTTGCCCTCACTGGTGCCCTGCGACTGACCTTCCGACTGGCCCTCGGACTGCCCCTGCGACTGGCCCTCGGACTGACCCTCGCTCTGGCCCTCCGACTGACCCTCGGACTGACC
>NZ_FZOF01000037.1:10566-63720 GCF_900188405.1 Actinacidiphila glaucinigra
TCCGACTGACCCTCGGACTGACCCTCGCTCTGGCCCTCCGACTGACCCTCGGACTGGCCTTCCGTCTGGCCTTCCGTCTGGCCCTCCGTGACACCGAGCGTGGCGCCCTCGGTCTGGCCTTCCGTCTGGCCCTCCGTGACACCGAGCGTGGCGCCCTCGGTGTCCTCGGCATCGAGGTTGACGCCGACACTGACCTCGGCCTCGCCGGCACTCAGGCCGATGTCCAGGCCGACGGCCTGGGCGGCGCCCGCGGCGGTCAGCGAGGCACCGCTCGCGATCACCGCGGCGGCGGCTATACGGGCCACTCGCAGCCGTGTGTTCTTCTTGCTCATCTGGCAACTACCCCCAGTAGCTTCTCGTCAATGGAGCAGCGTCACAGGGGGAGCGTCCTGCGGGGCGGTGCACGTTCAAGGCCGGGGCCTGAGCCACCGGCCGCGCTCGCCCCCGTTCGCTCGCGCCCCAGTCATACGCATGCCGCGCATCACGATTCCCAGATTTCACAGCGTCGTCAAGGGCGTTCCAAGCGCAATGCCGGGATTGGCCGACTATGCCACCCGGTTGCTTATGGGGCTGTGACCCAGAACGCACAACTGCCACCCATCGGGCGGCAGTTGTGAGGATCCGAAGGAGATGAGGAAGCGTCAGACGCCGGCGCCCTGCTCCTGCTGCTTGCGCCAGCGGATGCCCGCCTCGAGGAAGCCGTCGATGTCGCCGTCGAGGACGCCCTGGGGGTTGCCGACCTCGAATTCCGTCCGCAGGTCCTTGACCATCTGGTACGGGTGGAGCACGTAGGAACGCATCTGGTTGCCCCAGGAGTTGCCGCCGTCGCCCTTGAGGGCGTCCATCTTGGCCTGCTCCTCCTGGCGGCGCCGCTCCAGCAGCTTGGCCTGCAGGACGTTCATCGCGCTCGCCTTGTTCTGGATCTGGGAGCGCTCGTTCTGGCAGGAGACCACGATGCCGGTCGGGATGTGCGTGATCCGGACCGCGGAGTCGGTGGTGTTGACACCCTGGCCGCCGGGGCCCGAGGCGCGGTAGACGTCGATGCGCAGCTCGGTCTCGTCGATCTCGACGTGGTCGCTCTGCTCGACGACCGGCAGCACCTCGACGCCCGCGAAGGACGTCTGGCGCCGGCCCTGGTTGTCGAAGGGCGAGATGCGCACCAGGCGGTGGGTGCCCTGCTCGACGGAGAGGGTGCCGTAGGCGTAGGGCGCCTTCACCACGAAGGTCGTGGACTTGATGCCGGCCTCTTCCGCGAACGAGGTCTCGTAGATCTCGGTCGGGTAGCCGTGCCGCTCGGACCAGCGCAGGTACATCCGCTGCAGCTGCTCCGCGAAGTCGGCGGCGTCGACGCCGCCCGCCTCGGCGCGGATGTTGACCAGCGCCTCACGGGCGTCGTACTCGCCGGACAGGAGGGTGCGGACCTCCATCTCGTCCAGCGCCTTGCGCACCGACTCCAGCTCGGCCTCGGCCTCGGCGCGGGTGTCCGCGTCGTCCTCGGCCTCGGCGAGCTCGAAGAGCACCCCGAGGTCGTCGATGCGGCCGCGCAGCGCCTCGGCCTTGCGGACCTCGGCCTGCAGGTGCGACAGCTTGCTGGTGATCTTCTGCGCCGCCTCCGGGTCGTCCCACAGCGACGGCGCCGCCGCCTGCTCCTCGAGCACGGCGATGTCGGCCCTCAGCTTGTCGAGGTCCAGAACGGCCTCGATCGAGGCCATGGTCGACGAGAGGGACTTGAGCTCTTCGGATACATCCAGGACTGCCACGTCCCCCAGCGTACCGGCACGCCGCGCGTTGCCGCTCCGGTGAGCCGGGGCGGGCCGGCCGGCGGGCGTGAGCCCTCGGCGTTCAGGCGGGAACGGGGGCCGAGGCGTGGGCGAGCGTGCCGTCGGCACGCCGGAGGTAGAGGGTCAGGGTGTCGTCCGCCGTGGTCAGCCCGGGGTGGGAGGGGGTGCTGGCGGACAGCGGCACCGCCGCCCACGTGCCGCCGTCGGAGACGGCGGCGGCCAGGGCCCCGTCGTCGGCGGGGGCGAGGACGAAGAGCCGGCCGCCGGAGACGGCGGGTTCGGGGCGGCCCGTGGCGTCGAGCCCGGTGACGATCTCCGAGGGGCGCCAGGCGCCGTTCACGTACGGCAGGCGCAGCACGGCGCCGTCGGCCTTGCGGACGGCGAAGGCGTCGAGGGTGCCGGGCGCCGCCGAGACCAGGCCCGGGGCGGCGGTGACCCGGCCCGCCGTGGGGACCAGCGCCCAGGCGTTCCAGCGGCCGTCGGCCCAGGAGGAGGTGACGAGGTCGCCGCCGGAGCAGCCGACCAGGTCGATCCGGCCGGGCGCGGAGGACGCGGCGGCGGGGGTCGTGGTGAACCGGGCGGGCTGGTCGACCTGGTACCAGTCGCCCCAGGCGCCGCCGCTCAGGGTCCGCCGGTACACCCGGTGGTCGGTGCCGAGGGCGAAGACGTCCAGCTGCCCGGCGCGCGAGGAGACGACCGAGGGGTCGTCGGCGACGCTTATCCCGGTGAGCCGGTGCCAGGTGCCGGAGGCCAGGTACCAGACGTTCTTGTCGCTGCCCCGGGTGAAGACGTGCGTCGTCCCGGACACGGAGATCGCGCGGGGGCCGCCGACCGGGTGGACGCCGCGGTCCGGGAAGCGGGGCAGCGCCGTGTAGCCGGACCAGCTCAGCGCGGCCTCCTCGGCGGCGGTGCCCGCCGGGGTGCTGACGGCGCCCTGCGGGGAGGCGGCGGCGCCGGTGGGCGCGGTCGGGGTGGTCGAGGCCTGTCCGGACGGCTTGTCCTCGCGGCTGTTGGAGCCGCCGTCGTCATCGGAGCCGGAGGCCGCGATCGCCCAGCCGCCGAGCCCGACGACCAGTGCGGCGGCCGCCGCGGCGCCGATCTTGACGCGGCGGCGCTGCAGCGCGTCGGGGACGGCGCGGTGGCGGTGCCGGGCGTGCTGGCCGGGCACCGCGGCGGGCCGGCCGCCGGCCAGTTCCTCCGCGGTGGGCAGCTTGATGCTGGTGTGGGTGTCGCGCGTCGAGTCGGGTGCGGAGCCGCGGACCAGGGGCACGGCACCGCGTGGCTGGTCGGCCGGCGGGTCGTAGGGCTCGGCGAGGGAGCCGGACTCCCGGTCGTACACCTCCTCGCCGTGGTGGTCCCCGGGCGCGTCCACCTCCAGCGGGGGCAGCCCGGCGAGGGCGGGCAGCAGCTCGCGCAGCCGCGTGCCGACCTCGGCCGCCCTCAGCCGCGAGGCGGGGGCCTTGGCGAGGCACTGGGAGAGCAGCTGCCACAGCTCGTCGGGCAGGTCGGGCAGCGGCGCGACCGACTCGGTGACGTGCCGGCGCAGCACCGCGCCCGGGTGGCCGCCGCCGAACGGTGTGAAGCCGGCGAGCAGCTCGTACAGGACGGTGGCGAGGGCGTAGATGTCGACGGACGCGCGCGGCGGCAGGCCCTCGATGATCTCCGGGGCCAGATAGTCGGGGGTTCCGATGATGCGGGTGGCCCGGGTGCGGCGCGGGGAGTCGACCAGCCGCGCGATGCCGAAGTCGGTGAGGAGCGCCGGGGGCGCGCCGCCCGGTCCGGGCGGGGCGGCGGAGTCCAGCAGGACGTTCTCCGGCTTGACGTCGCGGTGGACGACGCCCGCGGCGTGGGCCGCGGCCAGGCCGTCGGCGACGTCCGCGGTGATGGAGACGGCCGCCTCGGGGGTGAGCCTGCGTTCGCGCTCCAGCCGGGAGCGCAGGTCGGTGCCGCGGACGAGGTCCATGACGAGCGCGAGGTCGGAGCCGTCGACCACCAGGTCGCGGATGCCGACGATGTGCGGGTGATGGAGCGCCAGCAGCGCCGTGCGCTCCTGCACGAAGCGGCCGACGAGGTCCTGGTCGGAGGCGAGGTCCTCGCGCAGCAGCTTGATGGCGACCGGGCCCTCGGGGCCCTCGCCCAGCCACACGGTGCCGGCGGAGCCCCGCCCCAGCACCTGGTGCGCGGTGTACCGGCTGCCGATCTTCCGTCCCAAGGCTGCTCCGACTCCTCCGACGTGCCGTCGTGTTGGCGACAAAGCTACGCGGATGCGAGCCGGTTGGGGGAACCTGTCGGGGGTGAGTGCGGCTTCTCCGGGAGAAATCACCCTCCAGAAGTCGACAAATCACCAACACCGGCCCCACGGGGAGGTGACGGTGGGCCAGTTGACGTTGACGGAACCGGCGCGGCGGGGCGGTACGGCGCGGGCGGTGCCCGGCGCCGTACCCGGCCCCGAAGGGGTGCGCGGCGGTGCTACGGAGTGCCGCCGGAGGTCCCCGAGCCGCCCGAGGAGCCGCCGAGGCCCGAGACCCAGTCCCAGAAGTCGCCGACGCCGTCGCTCACGGTGCCCCACAGGCTCTTGCCGGTGTCCAGCCACTCCGGGACGGGGGTGAGGTACCAGACGAGCAGGACGATCACGATCAGCACGATGATCATCGTGAAACAGCCCTTGAGACACCCGAGGCCCGGGATCTTCATCGGGTTCGCGCTGCGCTGCCGCGGCTCGCGATACGGGGCGGGCTCCGGCGCGGACGGGCGCTGGGGCTCGTACCGCTGGTGCTGCGGCTGCTCGTAGCGCGGCGCGGGCTGCTGCTGCGGCCGCGGCGCGTACTGCTGGGGCTGGGGCTGCGGGGGCCGCTGGGCGTACTGCTGCGGATGCGGCTGCGGCGCGTAGCCGGGCTGCGCCGGCTGCCGGTACTGGGGCTGCTGCGGCCGCTGCTGTTGGTACCCCTGCGGGGACTGCGGCGGCTGCTGCGACTGCGGCTGCTGGGAGGCCTGCCGGCGCGGCCTGCGGCGCAGCGGGTCCTGCTCCGGGTCCAGGTACTGGATCTCGGTCTGCTCGGCGCGCGCACGGGCGCGGTTGAGCTGCGACTCCCACGGGTGCGGGCCCTGCGGGGCACCGGAGTCCGGCGGCCCGCCCGGCACGGGCGGCATCACGCGGGTGCCGTCGCCGGCCCCGGCCGATGCCGAGCCGCCCGGGATCACCCGGGTCGCGTCGGCCGCGCCCGCCGCGGAGGCGGGCAGGACGCTGGTGGCGGCGTTGGGGTCGTAGGGGTCGTACCCGCCGACGGGCGACCGGTTGGGCAGCACCTGCGTGGGGTCGGCGGCGTCCGGCGGGACGAGCGGGGTGTCCGGGACGGTGGCCGGGGACGGGTCCGGCGCGAGCAGCGCGGCGACGCCGAGCGCCGCCTCGGACTGCGCCGGGGAGGAGTGCACGCCGACGCCCGCCGCGACGACGCGCAGGGCGCGCGCCAGGTTCTCCGCGCTGGGCCGCTCCCCGGGCTCCTTGCGCAGGCAGCGCTCGATGACCGTCCACAGCGGCTCGGGCACGGTGGAGGGCCGGCGCGGCTCCTCGCTCAGGTGCTGGTGCAGCACCTCGAGCGCGCTCTCGCCCCTGAACGGCGGGCGCCCGGTGACCAGTTCGTACAGGAGGATGCCGGCGCCGTAGATGTCCACGGCCGAGGTCTGCGGACGGCCCTGGGCCGACTCCGGCGCTATGTAGGCGGGCGTGCCGACGAACTCGTGGGTGCGGGTGACGCCGGGTGAGTCCGCAAGCCGCGCGATGCCGAAGTCGGTCAGCATCGGGTGCATCTGCTGGGTGCCGTCCGGGCCCGCGACGGTGGCCAGCAGGACGTTGGCGGGCTTCAGGTCGCGGTGCACCACGCCGTCGGCGTGGCTGGCGGCCAGCGCGTCGGCCACGGCGGCGGTCAGCAGGGCGGCGCCGACCGGCGTGAACGGGCCGTTCTCGCGCAGATGGCGGTAGAGGTCGGGGCCCTCGATCAGGTCCATCACCAGGGCGAGCAGTTCACCCTCCACGACCAGGTCGCGGACCCGGACGATGTGCGGATGGCGCAGCCGCAGCAGGACCGAGCGCTCCCGCAGGAAGCGCATGACGATGTCGGGGTCGCTCGCCAGCTCTTCCTTGAGCACCTTGATCGCGACGGTCTCGCCGGTGTCCCGTACCTGGGACCGCCACACGGTGCCCGTGGCTCCGCGCCCGAGCGGCTCCACCAGTTCGTATCTGCTGCCTACCGGCCGCACGTTCGCGCTCCCTGGGATCTTGGCCTGGTCCGTGGCCTGTTTCGCCCACTGTAGTGCCGCCACGTGGGAGCGGGGCTGCGTTCCGGTACGGGGCGTGTGTGGGGTTAGGACGCGGGGTACGGTCGTTTGGTTGCTTTTTCTGCCCAATGCTGACCATTCAAGATCGCAAAGGTGGGCACCGGCGGCGAGCTGTCGGCGGCGAGTGGGAGGATGCGTGTCGCGGATCGCGTATCGCCGAGCAAGCTGGTCCAGCTGAGCAAGGGGAGCCCACCGGTCCGCTCTTGTACGTGTCGACGTCCCGGGCAGGGCGGGGTGGGGTCGGGGGCCCGCGCCGCGGTGTATCCGGGCAGAAGGGACCGTGGACGGAGATGCAGATCCGGCTGACCGTTCTCGGGCCGCGCGGCGGCCGCGCGGCGCGCTCCTGCGACGTGCTGGTCACCGCACCCGCGGGCACACCCCTCGGTGCGGTGGCGGGCGCCCTGGCGTCCGGCTCGGGTGGCTCCGGCCAGCCCGCGCGGGCCGGGAAGTCCACGCCCCCGCTCTACGCGGGCGCCGAGCGACTGGACCCGGCGACCGCCGTCCTCGGGGTGCCGCCGCTGCTCGACGGCGCGGTCCTGTCGCTGCACGCGCCCGCCGACGGGCACGACGGCGGCCGCCCGACGGCCGCCGCCCGGCTGCACGTCGTCGGCGGGCCCGACGCGGGCGGCGTCCACCTGCTGCAGGGCGGCCGGATCCGGGTCGGCCGGTCCGTGGACGCGGACGTGCCGCTGGACGACCCCGACGTCTCCCGGCTGCACTGCGCCATCACGGTCGACGGCGAGGGCCGGGTCACCGTCGCCGACCTCGGCTCCACCAACGGCACCGCCCTGGACGGCGCTCCCGTGGGCGAGCGCGCGGTCCCCTTCCCCGCCGGCGCGCTGCTGCGTATCGGCGAGTCGACCCTCCGGCTGGAGCCGGCGCCCCCGGGCTCGACCGTCCCTCCGCCGCCCGCCTCCATCCCGGCCATCCCCGACGCCGAGGGGCACCTCCAGGTGACCCTCCCCCCGACCTCCTGGCCGGACACCGGCCGCGTGGCGACCTGGCAGCCCGCCCGCCCCTCCGACGGCCCGACGACCACCGGCACCGGGTCCGGGAACGTCGGCGCGGACGCCCCCGCCGCGACCGCGCCCGGGGAGGACCGGCCGGGGGCCGCGCCCGGCGGCCCGGTCCGGCGGGACACCCCGCAGCGCGGGCTGTCCGAGCAGACCCGCGCCGTCGAGCTGCCCCAGAACCGCCGCGGCGGCGGGCGGGCCGCGGAGGCCGGCAGCCGGATGGCCGGGGCGATAGGGAGCTGGGCCAGGCGCCTGGCCGCCGGCCGCGGCGCCCCGGGCGCCGACGGCCACGAGGGCGGCGGGACGACGTACGACCTGGCCGACGCCGCGGCGCTGCGCGAGCGCTGGCCCGATCCGGCGGCCGTGCTGCTCACCGCGCTCGGGCCGGGACCGCGGCTGTGGGAGCGCGCCCTCGGCCATCCCGACCTGCTCACGGTCCGGCTCGGCACCGCGGACCTGACCGCCGAGGACGGCTTCCGGACGCTGCCCGCCGTGCCGTTCACCGTCGACCTGCGCGACCCGCACACCCATGTGCTGGGCCTCGCCGGACCGCGCCCCCGGCTGTCCGGGCTGGCCCGCTCCGTGATCGCCCAGTTGTGCGCCCTGCATCCGCCCGGCGCGCTGGAGGTCGTCCTGATCAGCGCCGACCGCTCCCGTCCCGCAGAACAGCGGGCCGAGGAGTGGGGCTGGCTGTACTGGCTGCCGCATCTGCGCCCGGCGCACGGCCAGGACTGCCGGCTGCTCACGGCGTCGGACCGGGAGCAGGCCGAGGCCCGCGTCGCCGAGGTCGTCCGGCGCATCGAGGAGGGCCCGCTCGGCTCGGGCTGGGCGACGGCCACTCCCGAGGAGGTCGCCGAGGCCGCGGCGCGCCGCGAAGGCCCGTACACACTGCTGGTGATCGACGGCGACCCGGGCTCGGCCTATCTGCGCGAGGCCGCCGGCCGTATCGCGGCCGGCGGCCCGTCGGTCGGGGTGCACCTGCTGTGCCTGGCCGAGAGCCCGGAGCGGCTGGCCGCCCGCTGCGGCGCCGTCGCCGTGCTGGAGGGCGACGTCGCGACGACGCTGCGGATGGAGCCGCACGGCCCCGGGCACATGACGATGGAGGCGGTGTCGGCGGCCTGGGCCGAGCGTTTCGCCCGGGCCCTCGCCCCGCTGCGCGAGGGCGACGCCGCACCGCGGCGGACACGTTCCGCGCTGCCGCCCACGGCCCGGCTCCTGGACGAGCTGGACCTGGCGCTCGCCACCCCCGCGAAGATCACCACCCGCTGGGCCGGGCCCGCCCCCTCCGGCGGCTCCGCCGCGGCCGTCCTGGGCGCCGGGCCGGAGGGCCGGGTCCTGGTCGACCTGGTCGCCGAGGGACCGCATCTGCTGGTCGGCGGCGCGGCGGGCTCCGGCAAGACCGAGCTGCTGCGTTCGGTGGCCGCCGCCCTGTCCGCCGGCGAGCGGCCGGACCGGCTGGCCCTCGTCCTCGTCGACGGCGCCGGGACGGAGCGCGGCGAGGGGCTGCGCAGCTGCACCGACCTGCCGCACGTCTCCACCTACCTGTCCGCCTGCGACCCGGTGCGGATGCGCGAGTTCGCACAGGCGCTCACGGCGGAGCTGAAGCGCCGTGACGAGCTGCTGGACGGCGCCGACTTCGGGCAGTGGCACGAGCGCCGCCGGCTGCCCGTGGTGCCGCGCCAGGCGGAGCCGGGCCACGCCCCGGCCGCCGCGGCGGACCCCCAGGTGCGCGGCGCGGTGCGGGTGCGGACCCGCACCACCGAGCCGCTGCCCCGGCTGGTCGTCGTGGTGGACGACTTCGACGTGCTGGTCGCCCCGGCCCTCGGCAGTCCCGGACGGCCCGCCGCGGGCTCGGTGGTCCGTGCCCTGGAGAGCGTGGCACGCGACGGCGAGCGGCTCGGCGTCCACCTGGTCGCCGCGACCGGCCGCCCCGAGCGCACCGCGGGCACCCACACCGACGACGCGGCGCGGCTGCGGATCGCGCTGCGCACCGAGGAGCCGGAGTCGGCCGCGCTGCTGGTCGCCGTCGAGGAGCCGGCGACCGTCGACGACGCCCTGCCGGGCCGCGGTTACCTGCGCCGGCCGGACGGTGCCGTCACCGCCTTCCAGGCAGGCCGGGTCAGTGGCCGGATCCCGCGGACGGCGACCCTGCGGCCCACGGTGGTCCCGCTGGAGTGGGACCGCATGGGCGATCCGCCGACCCGGCGCCCGGTCCGCGAGCTGGGCAACGGCCCCACCGACCTCGCCCTGCTGGCCAGTGCCCTGCAGCGGGCCGCGGAGTCCGCGGCGGCCGATCCGGCGCCGCCGCTGCTCTGACCCGCCCCGGCCCCGCCCCGGTCCGGTACCCCGTTCGCACGCCCGGTCACATGACGGTCACGATCCAACCGCCGTGCGCTGAGGCGCTATTGCGGCGGTTATCAGACAGGGCGTAGGACTGAAAGCGGAACAGCCGATGACGCGGGGACGGGACGCCCGGCGCAGCTGCCACGGCCATGCGGCGGGCTGCCACCGCGGCGCGGGTCCGCGCTGAGGGGATGGGCAGGCAGATGCGGACATCCAGCAGGCGCACGCGAGGTACACGCCGGACGGTCATCGCCGTCGTGGCGACGGCCGCCCTGGCGCTGACGGCCGCCGGGTGCGGCGGAGGCGACGACGACAAGGGCACCCCCGACGGCGGCGGGAGCAGTTCCGGCGGGAGCGGGAGCGTCTCGCTGCCGGACCTCAAGGGCCAGAAGCTCGAGGTCGCGGCGGTGTGGACCGGGCCGGAGCAGAAGAACTTCCAGAAGGTGCTGGACGAGTTCACCCAGCGCACCGGGGCCGAGGTCGGCTTCGTGCCCACCGGCGACAACGTCTCCACCTTCCTCGGCACGAAGATCGAGGGCGGTCAGCCGCCGGACGTGGCGTTCCTGCCGCAGGTCGGCGTGTTGCGGCAGTTCGCGCAGAAGGGCTGGCTGAAGCCGCTCTCCTCCGACGTCCAGGCGCAGCTCGACAAGAACTTCAGCACGGGCTGGAAGGACCTCGGCGCGTACGAGGGCAAGCAGTACGGCGTCTACGCCAAGGCCGCCAACAAGTCGCTGGTCTGGTACAACACCGCGGCCTTCGAGAACGCCGGGATCTCCGAACCGCCGGGGACCTGGGAGGACTTCCTCCAGACCGCCGAGACGCTCTTCGAGTCGGGCACTCCCCCGGTATCGGTCGGCGGCGCGGACGGCTGGACCCTCACCGACTGGTTCGAGAACGTCTACCTCTCCCAGGCCGGTCCGGAGAAGTACGACCAGCTGGCCGCGCACAAGATCAAGTGGACCGACCCCTCGGTGAAGGACGCGCTCACCACCCTCGCCCAGCTCTTCGGCAAGAAGGACCTGATCGCGGGCGGGCAGAGCGGCGCGCTCAAGACCGACTTCCCGAAGTCCGTGACGCAGACCTTCACCGGCAACCCGCCGAAGGCCGCCATGGTCTACGAGGGGGACTTCGTCGGCGCGTTCATCGGCGACAACACCAAGGCGAAGGTCGGCGAGGACGCCAAGGTCTTCCCCTTCCCCGCGGTGGGCTCCGGCAAGGCGCCGGTGGTCAGCGGCGGTGACGTCGGCGTGGCGCTGAAGGACACCAAGGGCGCGCAGGCGCTGCTGACCTTCCTCGCCTCCACCGACGCGGCGAAGGTGTGGGCCTCCTCGGGCGGCTTCGTCTCGCCGAACAAGTCGCTGGACCTGTCGGCCTACCCGAACGAGGTCTCCCGCTCGATCGCGGAGGGCCTGGTCGCGGCGGGCGACGACTTCCGCTTCGACATGTCCGACCAGGCCCCGGCGGCCTTCGGCGGCACCGCGGGCAAGGGCGAGTGGAAGGACCTGCAGGACTTCCTGCGGAACCCCTCCGACGTCGCCGGCGCGCAGGCCAAGCTGGAAGCGGACGCCGCCAAGGCGTACGCCGGCTAGGCGGCGGCCGCGATGGCGACGGCGGCCACGGCGAAGGGGCCGGCCGCTTCCGGCGGCGCGCCCTCCGCCCGGCGCAGGAGCGTCATGGGCACCCGGCGCTGGGTGGCGGGACTGTTCCTGCTGCCCGCGCTGGTGCTGCTGGGCGCGCTGGTGGTGTACCCGATCGGGTACACCACCTGGCGCAGCCTGTTCGACAAGGCGGGCTCGGGTTTCGTGGGCCTGCACAACTACGCCTCGGTCTTCAGCGACGACAGCACCCTGACGGCGCTGCGGAACACCGCGGTCTGGGTGGTCGTGGCGCCGGTGCTGGCCACGGCCCTCGGGCTGGTCTTCGCGGTGCTGACCGAGCGGGTGAGCTGGGGCACCGCCTTCAAGCTGGTCGTCTTCATGCCGATGGCGATCTCGATGCTGGCGGCCGGGATCATCTTCCGGCTGGTGTACGAGCAGGACCCGGCGCGCGGCGCGGCCAACGCCGTCGTGGTCGGCGTGCACGACACCTTCGCCGAGTCCTCGGCGTACCCGGGGGCCCGGCCGCGGCCGAACGGCTCGCTGGCGGCCTCGGGCGGCGGCTCGTACACCACCCGGGACGCCGCCGGGGAGGGGACGGCGGTCGGGCTGCCGCTGATCGGCGTCCCCGCCGCGAAGCTGCCCGCGGGCACCGCGGACGCCCGGCAGGCCACTGCGGGGCCCGGGGTGACCGGCACCGTGTGGCTGGACTTCAAGCCGGGCGGGGGCGGCGAGCCCGGGGTGATCGACGCCGGTGAGAAGGCGCTGGAGGGGGTGAAGGTCGAGGCCGTGCGGGACGGCCGGGTGGTGGCCTCCGCCACCTCCGGCACGGACGGCACCTTCTCGCTGCCCGCCTCGGCTGCCGGCGCCCAACTGCGCTTGCCGGCCTCGAATTTCGCGGAGCCGTACAACGGTGTCGACTGGCTCGGCCCCACCCTGGTGACGCCCGCCATCATCGGGGCCTATCTGTGGATGTGGGCGGGCTTCGCCATGGTGCTCATCGCGGCGGGCCTGGCCGGGGTGCCGCGGGAGCTGATGGAGGCGGCACGCATCGACGGCGCCAACGAGTGGCAGGTCTTCCGCAGGATCACCGTGCCGCTGCTGGCTCCCGTGCTGGTCGTGGTCGTCGTGACACTGATGATCAACGTGATGAAGATCTTCGACCTGGTCTACATCGTCGCTCCCGACACCTCGAAGGACGAGGCCAACGTACTGGCCCTGCAGCTGTACCTGTCCTCCTTCGGGGCCGGCAACGACCAGGGCGTGGGCAGCGCGATCGGTGTGATCCTGCTGCTGCTGGTCGTCCCGGTCATGGTCTTCAACATCCGCCGACTGCGCAGGGAGGCCCGACGATGACGACCGTCGCAGGCACAGCGGAACCGGCGGAACCGGCGGGCCCGGCCGAGGCGCGGGCCGTCCCGGCCGCCGCCGCCCGGCAGTCCCTCGCCTCGCGGGTCGTGGCCCGTACCGGCGGCGGGGTGCTGAGGGTCCTCCTCGTGCTGGTGGCCCTGTTCTGGCTGATGCCGACCGTGGGGCTGCTGATCTCCTCCTTCCGGGGACCGGTGGACATCGCCGACTCCGGCTGGTGGAAGGTGTTCACCGCGCCCTCGCAGCTGACCGTCACCAACTACCGGGAGCTGCTGGGCAACGACGCCGTCACCTCCTCGCTGGTCAACACCGCGCTGATCACGGTGCCGGCCACGTTGCTGGTGGTGGTGATCGGGGCGCTGGCGGGCTACGCCTTCGCCTGGATGGAGTTCCCGGGCCGGGACTGGCTGTTCCTCCTGGTGGTGGGGCTGCTGGTGGTGCCGGTGCAGATCGCGCTCATCCCGGTGGCCAAGCTGTTCGGGGAGATCGGGATCTTCGGCGACATCATCGGCGTGGTGCTCTTCCACGTCGGCTTCGGCCTGCCGTTCGCCGTCTTCCTGCTGCGCAACTTCTTCGCGGAGATCCCGCGGGAGCTGCTGGAGGCGGCCCGGCTGGACGGCGCGGGCGAGCTGCGGCTGTTCGCCCGCGTGATCATGCCCCTGGGCGGCCCGGCGATCGCCTCGCTGGGCATCTTCCAGTTCCTGTGGGTGTGGAACGACATGCTGGTGGCGCTGATCTTCTCCAACACCGGCTCGCAGCCGGTCACGGTCGCGCTGCAGCAGCAGGTCCGGCAGTTCGGCAACAACATCGACGTCCTGGCGCCGGGGGCCTTCGTGTCGATGGTGGTCCCGCTGGTCGTCTTCTTCGCCTTCCAGCGCCAGTTCGTCTCCGGCGTCATGGCGGGCGCCGTGAAGTAGCCCCGCACAGCACCGCAGGTCAGGGGGCAACACTCCGTCGCCGGACGGGTCGCCGTACGCGGCGCATGCCCGGGATATAACGGGCATACGCCGCGTAAGCCGACATTACGGATGTGCTGCCTTGCCCCGGTTCAGCGTCATCGTGCCCGCCCACAAGGTGCAGGCCTACCTGCACGAGTGCCTGGAGTCCGTGCTCGGGCAGAGCTTCTCGGACTTCGAGGTCATCGCCGTCGACGACCGCTCCCCCGACGCCAGCGGCGCCATCCTCGACGCCTTCGCTGCCCGGGACCGCCGGGTGACCGTCCTGCACCTGAAGGAGAACGTGGGCCTCGGCCCGGCCCGCAACGCCGGAACGGCCCGGGCCACCGGGGACTACCTGCTCTTCCTCGACAGCGACGACACCCTCGCCCCCGGCTCCCTGCAGGCCCTCGCCGACCGCCTGAAGGAGACCGCCGAGCCGGACGTGCTGGTCTACGACTACGCCCGCACCTACTGGGACGGCCGCGTCGTACGCAACCAGCGCGCCGCGCTGCTCGCCCAGGACGGCCGCCCCGCCGGGCCCCTCGACGACCGCCCCGAGCTGCTGCGGCTGCTGCCGGTCGCCTGGAACAAGGCCTACCGGCGGGAGTTCGTCCAGCGCTGTGACGCCGCCTTCCCGCCCGGCTGGTACGAGGACGTCGCCTGGACCTACCCCCTGCTGCTCGCCGCCCGCAGCATCGCGGTGCTCGACCGGGTCTGCGTGCACTACCGGCAGCGCCGCCGGGGCAGCATCCTGCGCACCACCAGCAGCCGGCACTTCGACGTCTTCGACCAGTACGACCGGGTCTTCGCCTTCCTCGACCGCAACCCCTCCCTCGACGGCTGGCGCCCCGCCCTCTTCGGCCGGATGACCGACCACCTGCTGGCGGTCTACAACACACCGGGCCGGCTGCCCCGCTCGTCCCGCGGCCTGTACTTCCAGCGCTGCAGCCTCCACTTCCGCCGCTACCAGCCCCAGGAGCCCGGCCCCCGCCCGCAAGGCGTCCCCGGCGTCACCCGGCGGCTGCTCGTGCGGCTCGGCGCGCGGCAGGTCTTCGACGCCGTGCGCGCCGCCAACGCGCTGCGCAGGAGACTGCGGCGACTGGTGAAGGACACCTCCCGGGCGGCGAGGGAGGCGGGTCTGCGGCTGCACTACCGGATCCAGCGGCACCGCCCCCTCGACCCGGACCTCGCGGTCTTCGCGGCCTGCCGCTACGGAGGCTACGGAGGCGACCCCGCCGCCCTGGAGGCCGCCGTCCGCGACCTGGCACCGCACCTGCGCACCGCGTGGATCACGACCCCGGCGTACGCGCACACCCTGCCGCGCGGCGTACGCCGGCTCCAGCCCGGCTCGCCCGCCTACTGGACGGCCCTGGCACGCGCCGCCTACCTGGTCAACGACGTCAACTTCCCGCACGCGTACCGCAAGCGGCGCGGCCAGGTGAACCTCCACACCCACCAGGGCACCCCGCTCGGCCGCACGGGTCTGGACCTCCAGGGGCACCCGGCCGCCTCGGCGGGCCGGGACTTCGCCCGGATGCTCGCCCACACCGACCGCTGGGACTTCTGCCTGTCCGCCAACCGGCACTCGACGGTGGTCTGGGAACGGGCCTACCCGGCCGGCTACACCACCCTGGAGCACGGCCGGCCCGGCAACGACGTCCTGCTGCGCGCCGACGCCGACGACGTACGGCGGATCCGCGCCGGCCTCGGCATCCCGGCGGAGTCCACCGCGATCCTGTACGCCCCGGCCCACCGCGACTACCGGCGCGGCTTCCACCCGCCCGTCGACCTGGTCCGCCTCGCCCGCGAACTCGGCCCCGGCCACGTCGTGCTGTACCGCGCGCCGGACAGCCACGCCGGCACGGCCACGCTGCCCGAGGGGCTGCCGGACACCGTGCTGGACGTCTCCGCCCACCCCTCGGTGCAGGAGCTGTGCCTGGCCGCGGACGCCCTGGTGACCGACTACTCCCCCCTGATGTTCGACTACGCCGGCCTCGACCGCCCCATCGTGGTCCACGCGGGGGACTGGACGGCCTACCGGGCCGCCCGCGGCACCTACTTCGACATCACCACCGAAGCCCCCGGTCCGGTCGCCCGCAGCGAGGACGAGCTCCTGTCCATCCTCACCACCGACACCTGGCGCGGCCCCCGCTCCGCCCAGTTGCGGGCGGCGTTCCGGGCCCACTTCTGCCCGTACGACGACGGCCACGCCGCCGAGCGGGTCGTACGCCGCGTCTTCCTCGGCGAGGACGGAGGGGAACCCGCCGTCCTCCCCCCGGAGCGCCGCACCCCGGCCCCGCCGGCCCGCCCCTGAGGCCTCACCCCGGCGGCGGGGCGGGGGTGCGCTCGTCCGCCTTGAGGACGGGCAGCAGCTCGGGTTCGCCCAGCAGCACCCGCCGCACGACGCGTTCGGCCGCGCGGCCGTCGTCCCAGGGGCAGAAGCGGGCCCGGAAGGCCGCCCGCAGCTCGGCGGCCCCGGGCGAGGACCACGCGCCGGAGCGGAAGGCGGTGGCGATGGCGGCCTCGTCGCGGGCGACGACGCCCGGGGTGTCGCCGGGGCGGCCGGAGACCAGGTCGAAGTAGACCCCGCGGGCGGCCCGGTAGACCTCCCAGTCGGCGGAGTGCACCACGATCGGGCGGTCCAGGCCCGCGTAGTCGAACATCAGTGACGAGTAGTCGGTGAGCAGGGCGTCGGAGGCCAGGCACAGCTCCTCCAGCGGGGTGTGCGCGGAGACGTCCAGCGCCCCCTCCGGCAGCGCCGCCGGGCCGGCCCCGGAGTGGAAGTAGTGCGCGCGGACCAGCACCAGGTACTCCCGCCCCAGCGCCCGGCACAGCCGGGCGAGGTCCAGCTGCGGGACGAACTCCCGCTGGTAGTCGCGGTGCGTGGGGGCGTACAGGATCGCCCTGACCCCGTCCGGGATGCCCAGCCGGGCCCGGATCCGCCGCACGTCCTCGGCGCCGGCCGTGAAGTAGGCGTCGTTGCGGGGGTATCCGGTGGGCAGCGTCAGATAGCCGCCGGGGTAGACCCGCTCCCAGACCTCGCTGGAGTGGGGGTTGGCGGACAGCGAGTAGTCCCACTGGTCGGCGTGGTCCAGCAGGCGGCGAAAACTCATGCCCTTGGCCACCGCCGGGTGGGCGCGCAGGTCCATGCCCATGTGCTTGAGCGGGGTGCCGTGGTGGGTCTGCAGGTAGACCTGGCCGGGCCGCTTGACGACCTCCCCGGTGAAGTTGGCGTTGTTCACCAGGAAGCGGGCGCGGGCCAGCAGCTCCCAGTAGCGGCGGGAGTTCACCTCCACCCGGTCGACGCCCTCGGGGACCGCGTCCCGCTCCCCCCGGCGGACCACCCACACGCCGTGCAGATGCGGGGCCAGCTCGCGGGCCTTGCGGTAGATCGCGGCGGGGCTGCACAGCACCCCCCGGTTCCAGTACGCCGCGTACACCACCAGGTCGTCGTCGAGCGGGCGGCGGCGCTCCAGGGCGTACCAGCGGCGGTACACCTCGCGGGCGGCGGCGTTGCGGCGGGCGCGCAGCCGCCGCGCGGCGTGGGCGCGCATTTCCGCGGCGCGGTGGGCGGCGAAGGTGCCGGGCAGCCCGGCGCGGCGGAAGAAGGCGGCGCGGTCCTGCGGGCGCAGCCGCCCGGGGTCGTCCAGGACGGCCGTGAGCCGCCGGTCCCGCTCGGCGCGCAGCACCGGCAGGTCGTGGCGGGCCAGCAGGGTGTCGTACCGGTCGGCCAGGGCGAGGTGCTGCGGGCCCGGCGTACTGGAGAAGCTGCCGTGGCGGCGTCTGCGCCAGGTGACGCAGACCCGGTCCAGGCAGGCGATGCGCGGGGCCGCGAGCAGCATCTCGTACGCCACCGGGACGTCCTCGTACGGCCCGGCGCCGAACCCGAAGCCGGCCCAGTAGTCGCGCCGCACCACCCGGTTCCAGGCGGCGGGCAGGACCGTCAGGCACTCGGGGCGCTCGGTGGCCCGGAAGACGGCGTGCCCGGCGAGGGCGGCGGCGTGCAGGAAGGGGCCGTCCCCGCTCTCCGTACGGTGCTCCCACACGTCGAGCCGGTCGTGGTCGAAGAGCAGGACCTCCGGGTCGCCGGTGGACCGCAGCCGTGCGTCAAGGGCGGCCAGGGCGCCGGGTGCGAGGAGGTCGTCCGCGTCGAGGAAGAGCAGGTAGTCGCCGCTGGCGCGGGCCGCGCCAGCGTTCCGGGCCGGGCCCGCGCCGGCGTTGCGGGGCTGCCGCAGCGGGAGCACCCTGGGGTCGGCGGCGGCGACCTCCTCGACGACGGCGGCCGATCCGTCGGGCGAGCAGTCGTCGACCGCGATGAGTTCCAGGTCCGCGTACCGCTGCCCGAGCACCGACTCCAGACACGCACGGACGTAGCCCTGCGCCTTCCATACCGGGACGATCACGCTGAACCGAGGCATAGGGCCGAGGGTAAGCAGGAGCGGCCCCCCGCGCCCGGTGGATCACCCGAAAGGCGCAGGCGAGGTGACCGAGGAGGCGGTCGCGAGTTGAACCCCTCGTCCCCTGTCGCCCTCGTCCGGAAAGGGCCACGTCACCATGGTGTCGCGCACGCCCCGCCTCACGGTCGTCGTTCCGGTCCACAACGTCGAGAACTGGCTGGAGGAGTGCCTGCGCTCGGTGGCCGCCCAGACCTTCGACGCGCTCGACGTGGTCATGGTCGACGACGGCTCCACCGACTCCGGTCCGCAGATCGCCCAGGGCTTCGCCGACCGGGACCCCCGCTTCCGCCTCGTCCGGCAGGACAACGGCGGACTGGGCCACGCCCGCAACACCGGCACCCGGCACGCCGATCCGCGCACCGAGTACCTGTGCTTCCTGGACAGCGACGACATCGTGCCGCCGCGCGCCTACGAGAACCTGGTGGGGCTGCTGGACGGCTCGGGTTCGGACTTCGCGACGGGCAACGTGTGGCGGCTGACCGCCGACGGCCGCAGCCAGGCCTGGCAGCACCGGGACATGACCCGCACCGTCACCGGCACCCACATCACCCGGGACCTGAGCCTGCTGTCGGACCGGGTCGCCTGGAACAAGGTCTTCCGCCGCTCCTTCTGGGAGCGCCACCGCCTCGCCTTCCCCGAGGGCGTGCTCTACGAGGACACCCCGCTCACCATCCCCGCGCACTTCCTGGCCGACGCCGTCGACGTCGCCCACGAGCACGTCTACTACTGGCGGATCCGCGAGGGCTCCATCACCCGGCGCCGCACCGACGTCAAGGGCGTACGCGACCGGATCGCCGCCGTCGACCACGTCAGCCGCTTCCTCGGCGACCCGGCCCGCACCCGCTGGACCTCCTTCAAGCGGGCCTACGACCGCTCGGTCCTCACCGACGACCTGCTCTACTTCATCGACGCCCTGCCGATGGCCGGCCCCGAGTACCGGCGGGTCTTCATGGACCGCTGCCGGGACTGGCTCACCCGGGTCGACCCCGCCCTCTTCCCGGAACTGCCCGCCGGGCTGCGCATCAAGTGGCACCTGATCCTCAAGGACCGCCTCGACGACCTGCTGGCGGTGCTCGACCACGAGCAGCGCAACTCCGCCGGCTTCGGCGTCGCCGGCCCGCCGCTGCGCAAGCGGGCGGTGCTGCGCGGCGCGGACGGCGGCCGGATCGCCCTGCCGGCCGCGGCGGCCCGGCTGCGGCGCGCGGACTTCCCGGTGCGGGCGCGGGTGCGCGAGGTCGTGCGGGAGAACGGCCGGCTCGTCCTGCGCGGCTACGCCTACCTGCGCAACATCGACGCCGACCGCAAGGGTGCCGCGCACATCACCGCCGTCGCCGTCCACGGCCACGGCCGCCGGGCCAAGGTGGTGCTGCTGCCGGTCAGGATCCGGCAGGAGCCCGCCGCGACCCTCAACTCGCGCCAGGAGGAACACTGCTACGACTGGTCGGGCTTCGAGATCACCATCGACCCGGCGCGGCTGACCACCGGCCGCCGCCAGGGCGAACCCCGGGCCGGCCGCTGGCGGCTCGGGGTGGTCGTCGCGGCGAAAGGGGTCATCCGCAGGGCGGGACTGCGGGCCGTGGACGCGGGCTCGGGGGCGTCCCCGCCCTCGTACGCGGCCGGCGGCGGCATGCGGCTCGTGCCGTACTACCGGCAGGGCCGGCTGCACCTGTCGGTGGAGCCGGAGGTGCGGCGGCTGACCGCGCACCGGCCGTCCGCCAACGGCACCTCGGTGGAGCTGGACTTCACGGGCGCGCCGCAGGCGACGGCGGTACGGCTGACGCACTCCGCGACACCCGCCGTGCTGGAGTACCCGCTGGAGTCACCGGCCTCCGGGGAGGCGGACGACGGCGTCCGCCGGGCCCGCGTGCCCCTCGCCGACCTGGCGGCCGCCCGGCCCGCGCTGGACGCCGGGCCCAAGGAGATCCGCCCCGAGGACACCGACAGCTGGGACGTCGCACTGCTGCGGCCCGGCCACGCCGACCCCGTCCACCTCGACGGGGCGCTGCCTGCAGGCCACTACGACCTGGGCACCGACCCCCGCCTCGGGGGGACGCCGCGGCGGCTGCTCGTCGAGGCGAAGGCGTCGGGGAGGCTGGTGCTGCGCGACCGCACCCCGCAGCCGGTGGCCGACGCCATCGGCTGGACCGCCGAGGGCGCCCTGGTCGTGGCGGGCCGCCTCGCCCCCGGCTCGGCCCCCGGCCCGGCCGAACTGGTGCTGCGGCACGGCACCCACCGCGTGGAGCACGCCGTCCCCGTCCAGGCCGACGGCGTACCGGGACGGCGGCCCGGCCTCCCGCCGCCGTCCAGCGCCATCCCGCCGCTGCCGCATGCGCCCGGGGAGGGGCCGGTCCCGAACGAGGGACGCCGGTTCACCGCCACCCTGCGCCCCGGCGCGCTGGAGTCCCTCGCCGGCACCGTCCCGCTGCCCGCCGGCCGCTGGTACCTGCTCCTGCGCGACGGGGCCGGCACGGAAGCGGCGGTACGGGTCGCGCCCGGGGTGTTCGAGGCGCTGCCGATGGCGGCGGAGGCGGGCGGCAAGTCCTTCTCCGTCGACCGCCGCTTCCACGACCGGCTGTTCCTCGACGCCCGCCCCACCGTGCCGGAGCCACAGCGCGGCCCGTACCGGCAGCGGGTGCTGCGCGAGAGCCACCACCCCCGCACCCGCGGCCTGCCGCGCCGCGAGGCGGTGCTGTACAGCGCCTTCGACGGGCGGGCGTACGGGGACTCGCCGCGCGCCGTCCACGAGGAACTCCTGCGCCGCCGCGCGGCGGACGGCCTGGAGCACCTGTGGGTGGTCAGGGACGGGCAGGCTCCCCCGCCGGCGACCGCGCGGCCCGTCGTGCTGCACAGCGCCGCCTGGTACGAGGCGCTCGCCCGCAGCCGCTACGTCGTCACCAACACGCACCTGCCGCCGTGGTTCGTGCGCCGCCCGGACCAGACCGTGCTGCAGACCTGGCACGGCACCCCCCTCAAGCGGACCGGCCGGGACCTCGCCGGGACCCTGTGCGCGGACCTGGTGCACCTGCCCCGACCGCCCCGCGACCCGGGCGCCCAGTGGAGCCTGCTGCTCTCGCCGAACGCCCAGAGCACCCCGCTGCTGCGCGCCGCGCTCGGCTACGACGGCCCGGTGGCCGAGACGGGACTGCCCCGCACGGACGTGCTCTTCGCCGACGACCGCGACAAGGTCGCCGCCGCGCTGCGCGACCGGCTGCGGATCCCCGGTGACCGCACCGTCGTGCTGTACGCGCCGACGCGCCGCGACGACCTGGCGTACGACGCCGAGCACTACCGCATGTCGCCGCACCTGGACCTGGCGGAGGCCGAACGCGCCCTGGGCGCCGACCATGTGCTGCTCTTCCGCTCCCACCCCCTGGTCGCCGACCGCGTCAGCACCCCGCGCTCCGGGTTCGTGCGCGACGTGTCCTCCCACCCGGACGTGGCGGAGCTGCTGCTGGCCGCCGACGTCCTGGTCACCGACTACGCGTCACCGGCGGCCGACTTCGCCAACACCGGCCGCCCGATGCTCTTCCTCGTCCCCGACCTGGAGCACTTCCGCGACACCCTGCGCGGCTTCTACCCCGACTTCGAGGCCCAGGCCCCCGGCCCGCTGCTGCAGTCGACCGCCGAACTGGCGGGCGCACTGCGCGACCTCGGCACGGTGGCACGGCACAGCGCCGACGCGTACGCCCACTTCCGCGCGACCTTCTGCCACCTCGACGACGGCAATGCGGCGGCCCGCGCCGTCGACCGGCTGCTCGAACCCGACCGTCACCGACCCTGAGGGAACCCAGGATCCACATGCCCCGCTTCTCCGTCATCGTCCCGGTCCACCAGGTGCAGGGCTATCTGCGTGCCTGCCTCGACTCGGTGCTGTCGCAGTCACTGCCCGACCTCGAGGTGATCGCGGTCGACGACCGCTCGCCGGACCACTGCGGCCGCATCCTCGACGAGTACGCGGCCCGCGACTCACGGGTGATCGCGCTGCACCACGAGGAGAACCGGGGCGTGGGGCGGGCCCGCAACACCGGCGCGGAGCGCGCCACCGGCGACTATCTGCTCTTCCTCGACGGCGACGACACCCTGGCCCCCGGCTCCCTGGAGGCGGTCGCCGAGCGGCTGAAGCAGGACGGCGACCCGGACATCCTCTACTTCGACCATGTGCGCACCTACTGGTGGGAGGCGGCCGAGAAGAGCGTCTTCGGGGGACTGCTCGCCTCCGCCGGCACCGACGTCTTCCGGATCACCGAACGCCCCGAGTTCCTGAGGCTGTTCGCGATGACCTCCAACCGCGTCTACCGCCGCGCCTTCTACGGGGAGCACGGCTTCTCCTTCAGCGACGGCATCTACGAGGACGCCCTCGTCTCCTACAAGACGATGCTCAGCGCCGAGCGGATCTCCTGCCTGGCCCGGGTCGTCCTGGAGTACCGGCAGCGGCGCAGCGGTGCCAGCACGCGCAGCCCGGGCCGCAACCACTTCGTCGTCCTCGACCAGTACACCCGGCTCTTCGACTTCCTCGACGCGCCCGGCCGCGAGCACCTCGCGCCGCTGCGGCCGATGCTGTTCGAACGGGCCGTCAGCCACTTCCTGTTCTGCCTCGGCAACCCCGACCGGATCCCGCGGCGGCTGCGCGGCGAGTTCTTCCGGCTCGCTGCCCGCTGGTACGCCCGCCACCTCCCGGAGGGCTTCGCACCGCCCGCCGACAAGGCCCTCGGCTACGCGCGGCTGGCCCGCGGCAGCTGGCTGCTGGCCCGGCTGGGAGACGTACCGCGCTGGGCCCGCAAGGAACTGACCCGGCGCAGGCGGCGGCTGCGCCGGCAGGTCGCGCAGCGGGCCAAGGCCGCCCTGTACGCCTACCACCTGCGGCGGCCGCTCGACCCCAACCTCGCGGTGTACTCGGCGTACTGGGACCGCGGGGTGTTCTGCAACCCGGCCGCGATCTACCACAAGGCGCGGGAGATCGCCCCGGGCGTCCACGGGGTGTGGCTGGTGCGCAAGTCCGACGTACCGCGGGTGCCCAAGGGCGTGGACTACGTCGTGCCGCGCACCCGCCGCTACTGGCGGCTGATGGCCCGGGCCACGTACCTGATCAGCAACGTCAACTTCCCCAACGACGTCCGCAAGCGGCCCGGCAGCGTCCACCTGCAGACCCACCACGGCACCCCGCTGAAGAAGATGGGCATCGACCAGCAGCGCTACCCCGCCTCGGCCAAGGGCATGAGCTTCCGCCGGCTGCTGGAACGGGTGGACCGCTGGGACTACAGCCTGTCCTCCAACCCGCACTCCAGCGAGATCTGGGAACGCGTCTACCCCTCCTCCTGGCAGCACCTGGAGACCGGCTACCCGCGCAACGACGTCTTCCTGACGGCCGGCGCCGCCGAGGTCGCCCACGCCCGCGCGGCCCTGGGCATCGCCCCCGGCCGCACCGCGGTCCTGTACGCGCCGACGACCCGCGACTACCAGCGGAACTTCGTGCCGCGGCTGGACGTGGAGCGGGTGTGCCGGGCGCTCGGCGAGGACTTCGTCCTGCTGACCCGCATCCACTACTTCCACGGCGAGGACGCCCGGCTGAAGGCGCTGCACGAGGAGGGGCTGCTGGTCGACGTGTCCCGGCACCCGTCGGTCGAGCAGCTGTGCCTGGCCGCCGACGCCCTCGTCACCGACTACTCGTCGATCATGTTCGACTACGCGCTCCTCGACCGTCCCATCGTCGTCCACGCCGACGACTGGCCGGTCTACCGGGCCAGCCGCGGCGTCTACTTCGACCTGCTCTCCGGCGCCCCCGGCGAGACCCCCGGCGCGGTCTCCACCAGCGACGACGAACTGATCGCGGCCTTCCGCGACGGCGCCTGGAACGGCCCGGAGGCGGCCCGGCTGCGGGCCGCGTTCCGCCGCCGCTTCTGCGCCTTCGACGACGGCCGGGCCGCCGAGCGGGTCGTACGGCGGGTCTTCCTCGGCGAGACCGAGCCGCTGCCCCTCGCTCCCCTGGAGGCCCGCACCCCCGCACCCGCGCCGGCGCTCCTGGCCGCCGCCGTGCCGGAGGAGCCGCGCTCCGGGCCGCAGGAGGCCGCCGCCAAGCCGTAGCGACGCCCCGTACGGGCCCCGCCGGGATGCAGCGGCGCCCCTCACGATCAAGCATCGAGGGGACGAGTGACGAGCGGACGACGGCCGGGAGGGCTGCGGTGACCGGCGTGCTGACCCAGCGGGACTGGCGGACCCAAGCGTACGAGCTGCGGGACGCGCGCCGGCCCACGCCGTACCTGATCCTCGGCACCCTCTTCTGGGCGGTGGTGGCCTACCGCACCTGGCAGTCCCCCCTCGCCTCCGACTTCGGGCAGCACGCCGCCGCGATCGAGCGGATCGCCGCCGACTGGCTGCACCCGGCCAACCCGCTGCTCGACGTGCCGGGCACCGGCAGCCCCTACTTCACCCCGTACACCGTGGTGCTGGGGCTGCTGTCGAAGGTGACCGGCGTACCGGGCTGGCAGCTGCTCAAGGGGTGCGGCCCGGTCAACCTGGCGCTGATCGTCACCGGCATCGGCGCCTTCACCCGGGTGCTGAGCCGCCGGCGCTGGGCGCCGGTGCTGGCGCTGGCCGCGTTCGTCCTGCTGTGGGGGCCGCAGCACAAGGAGTGGAGCGGCTTCCTCGGCCTGCAGTCGATGATCAGGGGGCTGACCTACCCCAGCGCCTTCGCCGTCGGCGTGACGTTCTGGGTGTGGGCGCTCACCGCGCGGGCGGCCCGGCGCGGCGTCGCCGGGGCCTGGCTGCACGCCTGGCTCGGGCTGCTCATCGGGACCGTGCTGCTGGTGCACCCCTTCACGGCGATGGGCACCGTCATCGGCGTGCTCGCCATCGTCATCGGCATGCAGCGCATGCCGGTCGCCGCCGGAGTCCTCGGCCGCTGGGCGCTGACCGGCGCGGTCGCCTTCGCCGTCGCCGCCTGGTGGCCCTACTTCAGCCTCTCCGCACTGCTCGGCGACCCCACCGTCGACGACGTCCACCGGCGGCTGTACGCCAACCTGTGGCAGTGGTACGGCCTGGCCCTGGCCGGGCTGCCGGCACTGCTGTGCCGGCTGCGGGCGAACCGCTTCGACCCGCTGGTGCTGATGTTCGCCGCGGACTGCGCCGTCGCCGCGTACGGCTGGCTCAGCGGCTCCTACTCCTTCGGGCGGATCTTCGGGCTGCTGCTGGTGCCGCTGCAGTTCGCGCTGGCGATCGAGCTGGCCGAGGCCCCGCCGTGGACCGGGCTGCGCCGCGTACTGGCGCCGCTGGCGGCGGTCGCGGCCTGCGCGGGACTGCTGGCGCAGGCGGGCGCGGTCGTCCCGGCGCGCTACGTGCCGCCCGCGCTGCACCTGCAGCGGCTGAGCAACTGGCCCGGCTACCTGTGGGCGCGGGAGCACATCGCCGTCGGCGACGTGCTCCTGACCGACGGGTACAACCCCAAGCACGTCATGCCCGCCTACGGCGCGTTCCTCGTCTCACCGACCTGGCCCGACCCGTCGACCACGGCCGCCGACCGCGAGCGCCGCGAGGCCGACGTACGCGCCTACCTGGCCCCCGCGACGCCCGTGGAGCAGCGCCTGGACATCGCCCGCCGCTACCACGTGAAGTGGGTGATGACCGAGCCCGGCGAGCCGTCCCCGCCGGGGGGCGTCCAGGTCGCCCAGGGACCGCGCACCGGTGAGCGGCTGTACCGGGTCGGCTGAGCCCTTCCACGCGGCAGGGGCCGGGGAGCGGTGCTCCCCGGCCCCTGCCGTCGTCCTGCCGCGGTCGTACGCGTCAGCGGCGGGCGCGCAGCAGCGAGCGGATCGTCCGCATCGCCACCGACAGGTTCGCCAGGTCGAAGCTCTCCGAGCCCTGGATCTCGTCCAGGGTCGTCCTGGCACGCCCGATCAGCGCGCTGTTGGACTCCTCCCACGCCTGGTAGCGCTGCTCCGGGGTGGAGGAGCCGTTGCCGACGGACAGCACGTCCTGGGTGAGCGCCGCGTGCGCCGCGAACAGGTCCTCGCGGATCGACGCACGGGCCATGGAGTGCCAGCGGTCGGCGCGCGGCAGCTCGATGATCCGGTCGAGCAGCTGCGTGATCTGCAGCCGGTCGGCGAGGTCGTAGTAGACCTCGGCGACCGACAGCGGGTCCTTGCCGGTCCGGTCGGCGACGTCGACGATGTCGAGCGTCGGGAAGGCCGAGGAGAGCCCGGCGACCCTCGTCGCCAGCTCCTCCGGCACGCCCGCGCCGGTCAGCTCGTCGTGGATCGACTCGTACCACTCCAGATCCGCGCCGCGCAGCAGCTTCGGCAGCACCGCCCACACCGTGGCGACGCCCTCGCGGAAGAAGTCGATCGTCTCGGCGATCGCCAGCGGCTGCGGCCGGTTGTTCAGCAGCCAGCGGGTGCCCCGCTCGACCAGCCGCCGCGAGTGCAGCCGGATCCGGGTCTGGACGTCGGCCGGGACGACCGTGTCCAGCGCCTCCACCTCGTCCCAGATGCCGCCCAGGGCGAAGATGGCGCGCGCCGCGGTGTGCGCCCGCACGATCTCCTCGGTGGTGGCCCCGATCTCCTCCTTGAAGCGGTGCAGGAAGGTGGTGCCGCCGGTGTTGACGGTGTCGTTGACCAGCACCGTCGTCACGATCTCGCGCCGCAGCGCGTGCCCGTCGATCTGCCCCTGGAACCGCTCGTGCAGCGCCTTGGGGAAGTACGCGTCGAGCAGCTGCCGCAGGTACGGGTCGTCGGGCAGGCCGGTGCCGAGCAGCTCCTCCGCCACGGTGATCTTCGTGTAGGCGAGGAGGACCGCCATCTCCGGCAGGGTCAGGCCGTGACCGGCGTTCAGCCGCTCGCGGATCTGCCGGTCGGAGGGCAGGAACTCCAGGGCCCGGTCCAGCTTGCCCTCGCGGACCAGCTTGCGCAGGTAGCGCTGGTGGGCGTGGAGCAGGCTGGCGGACTGGGCCATGCCGTTGGCCAGGGCCACGTTCTGCGCGTAGTTGTTGCGCAGCACCAGGGAGCCGACCTCGTCGGTCATCTCGGCCAGCAGCGAGTTGCGCTGCTTGACCGTCAGGTCGCCCTCGGCGACGACGGCGTTGACCAGGATCTTGATGTTGACCTCGTGGTCGGAGGCGTCCACACCGGCGCTGTTGTCGATCGCGTCGGTGTTGACCCGGCCGCCGGACTGGGCGAACTCGATCCGGCCGAGCTGGGTCAGGCCCAGGTTGCCGCCCTCGCCGACGACCTTGGCGCGCAGTTCGCCGCCGTCCACGCGGATCGCGTCGTTGGCCTTGTCGCCGACGTCCGGGTGGGTCTCGGTGGCGGCCTTCACATAGGTGCCGATGCCGCCGTTCCACAGCAGGTCCACCGGGGCCTTGAGGATCGCCTTCATCAGGTCGGCCGGGGTCATCTTCGCCACCGGCTGATCGATGCCGAGCGCCTTGCGGATCTGCGGGGTGAGCGCGATCGCCTTGGCGCTGCGCGGGAAGACCCCGCCGCCGTGCGAGATCAGCTTGGTGTCGTAGTCCGCCCACGAGGAGCGCGGCAGCTCGAACATCCGGCGGCGCTCGGCGTACGAGGTCGCCGCGTCCGGCACGGGGTCGATGAAGATGTGCCGGTGGTCGAAGGCGGCCACCAGCCGGATGTGCTCGCTGAGCAGCATGCCGTTGCCGAAGACGTCACCGGACATGTCGCCGACGCCGACGACGGTGAAGTCCTCGCTCTGGGTGTCGTGGCCCATCTCGCGGAAGTGCCGCTTGACCGACTCCCACGCGCCGCGGGCGGTGATCCCCATCTTCTTGTGGTCGTAGCCGACCGAGCCGCCGGAGGCGAAGGCGTCGCCGAGCCAGAAGCCGTAGGAGGTGGCGACCTCGTTGGCGATGTCCGAGAAGGACGCGGTGCCCTTGTCCGCGGCGACCACCAGGTAGGTGTCGTCGCCGTCGTGGCGGACCACGTCGGCCGGCGGCACGACCTGCCCGCCGACCAGGTTGTCGGTGACGTCGAGCAGCCCGGAGATGAACGTCTTGTAGGACGCGATGCCCTCCGCCAGCCACGCCTCGCGGTCGGCCGACGGGTCCGGCAGCTGCTTGGCGACGAAGCCGCCCTTGGCGCCGACCGGCACGATGACGGTGTTCTTCACCATCTGCGCCTTGACCAGGCCGAGGATCTCGGTGCGGAAGTCCTCGCGCCGGTCGGACCAGCGCAGCCCGCCGCGGGCGACCTTGCCGAAGCGCAGGTGCACGCCCTCCACGCGCGGCGAGTACACCCAGATCTCGTACGCCGGGCGCGGCGCGGGCAGGTCCGGGATCGCCTGCGGGTCGAACTTCATCGACACGTAGGAGTGCGGCTTGCCGCCGCCGGCGCGCTGGAAGTAGTTGGTGCGCAGCGTCGCCTTGATCAGGGTCAGGAAGGAGCGCAGGATGCGGTCCTCGTCCAGGCTGGCCACCTGCTCCAGGGCGGCGTCCACCTCCTCCAGCAGGGCGTCGGTCAGCTCGCTGCCGGCCCGCTGGTGGTCCGGGGAGAGCCGGGCCTGGAAGAGGTTGACCAGCAGCCGGGTGGTGTGGACGTTGTTGCGGAGGGTGTCCTCCATGTAGTCCTGGGAGAAGGCCGTGCCGGCCTGCCGCAGGTACTTGGCGTACGCCCGCAGCACCATCGCCTGGCGCCAGGTCAGCCCGGCGCGCAGCACCAGGGAGTTGAAGCCGTCGTTCTCGGCCTGCCCGGTCCAGGTCGCGGTGAAGGCGTCCTGGAAGCGCTCACGGGCGTCGTCGCCGAGGTCGCCCAGCGAGGGGTCGATGCGCAGCCCGAAGTCGTAGATCCAGGCGCGGGTGCCGTCGGCGCGGCGCATCTCGTACGGGCGCTCGTCGATGACCTCGACACCCAGGCGCTGCAGCACGGGCAGCACCGCGGACAGCGAGACGGGGGCGCCGGTGCGGTAGATCTTGAAGCGGCGCTCGTCGGGGGCGGCGCCGACCGGCTCGTACAGGCTGAGGCAGAAGTCCTCGCCGTTGAGCCGCTCCAGGTGCTGCAGGTCCGCGACGGCCGCGCGGGGCGTGAAGTCGGCGCGGTAGCCGTCGGGGAAGGCGTGCGTGTAGCGGCGGGTCAGCTCGGCCGCGCGCTCCTCGCCGCACTCGGAGGTCAGCGCCTCGGCGAAGCCGTCCGCCCAGGAGCGGGCGGCGTCGGCGAGCCGGTTCTCGACCCGCTCGATGTCGCGCTCGGTCAGGTGCGGCAGCGCGGTGCCGGACGCGACGCGGACCACGAAGTGCAGCCGGGAGAGCACCGACTCGGTGTTCCAGGCGGTGAAGTCGGCGGTGACGCCGTTCAGCTCCTCCTTGAGGATGTCCGTCAGCCGCAGCCGCACGCCCGTGGTGTAGCGGTCGCGGGGCAGGTAGACCAGCGCCGAGAAGTAGCGGCCGTACTCGTCCTGGCGCAGGAACAGCCGCAGCCGGCGGCGCTCCTGCAGGTAGAGCACGCTGGTGACGATCTCGCGCAGCTCGTCCGGCCCGGTCTGGAACAGCTCGTCGCGCGGGTAGGTCTCCAGGATCTGCAGCAGGTCGCGGCCGTCGTGGCTGTCCGGCGAGAAGCCCGCGCCGTCCAGCACCTCCTGCACCTTGCGGCGGATCACCGGCACGCGGCGCACGGACTCGGTGTAGGCGGCCGAGGAGAACAGGCCCAGGAAGCGGCGCTCGCCGACGACGTTGCCGTCGGCGTCGAACTTCTTCACCCCGATGTAGTCGAGGTAGGACGGGCGGTGCACGGTGGCACGGCTGTTGGCCTTGGTGAGGATCAGCAGTTTGTGCTCGCGGGCCTTCTTGCGGGCGTCCGCGGGCAGCCGGTTGAAGGACGGCGAGACCGCGTGGCCGCTCTCGGACTCCTCCACATTGTGCTGCGGGTCGGAGCGCAGGATGCCGAGCCCGGTGCCGGGGACGGCGGTGAGCACGTCCTCCTCGCCCTCGGGGGTGGTCTCCGTGGTCAGCGCGTACTCACGGTAGCCGAGGAAGGTGAAGTGGTCCTCGGAGAGCCAGCGCAGCAGCTCCCAGGCCTCGCCGACCTCCTGCTCGGGCAGCGCGGGCGGGGTCGCGGCGAGCTCGTCGGCGATGCGCAGCGCGGCGTCGCGCATCTTCTGCCAGTCCTCGACGGTCTCCCGGACGTCCGACAGGACCCGGCGCAGGTCCGTGGTGATCTGCTTCAGGTCCTCGCGGTCGGTCTCGCGGTCGATCTCCACGTGGATCCAGGACTCGACGAGCACGTCGTGCGGCACACCGGAGGTGTCGCCGGGCGCGGCGTCCAGCACCTCCAGCAGCTTCCCGGTCACGTCACGGCGCACCAGCATCTGCGGGTGGACGACGACGTGGATCGCGCGGTCCTGCCGGGACAGCTCGTTGGTGACGGAGTCGACCAGGAACGGCATGTCGTCGGTGACCACCTCGACGACAGTGTGGCTGCACGTCCAGCCGTTCTCCTCCACCGAGGGGGTGTGCACGCGGACGTTGGCCGTCCCCTGCGGGCGCACCTCGGCGAGACGGTGGTGGGACACGGCGGCGCCGAAGACGTCCACCGGGTCGCGGTCGAGCAGGTCCTCCGGGGCGCTGTGCAGGTAGTAGCGCTGAAGGAAGGCTCCCAGCGCCTCCTTCTCGAGGCCCTGGCCAGGTTGTCCCCCCGCCGGGCTGTTCTCAGCTACCCGGGCCGCCCGTGCGAGCAGCTCGGCCTTTGCTTCGTCCAGCTTGGTCTGCATGTCCTCATGCTCCTGTCGCGCGCCATTGCGTGACGTAGGTGATGGTGATCGATGGATCAGCGCTGATCACGCTGTAAGGCTATCGCTACGGCCGGGGGGGCTGTCAGGGGCTCTTTGTGTACAAAACCACGAACCAATCTTTGACGAACTGGACAGTCCGGCCGGGCGGGTGCAGGTTGAGGAGGGGAACGTCACGGAGATGTACCGGGACGTTCACACGACATCGGCGCGGGACGGCAGGGCAGCAGACCACAGGGCAGCGGGAGAGCACAGCACGCAGCGGACGGACAGCAGACGGCGAGAGGCGGGACACCCAGCCATGGCCACCAAGATCCTGATCGTGACCGGCGACGCGGCGGAATCGCTGGAAGTCATGTACCCGTACCAACGGCTCCTCGAAGAGGGGTACGAGGTGCACATCGCGGCCCCCAGCCGCAAGAAGCTCAGGTTCGTCGTCCACGACTTCGAGGAGGGCTTCGACACCTACACCGAGAAGCCCGGCTACACCTGGCAGGCCGACCTGTCCTTCGCGGACGTCGAACCGGGCGAGTACGCGGCCGTGGTCATCCCCGGCGGGCGCGCCCCGGAGTACCTGCGCAACGACCCGGAGCTGCGCAAGGTCCTCAAGGCGTTCTTCGACGCCGACAAGCCGGTCGCGCAGATCTGCCACGGCCCCCTGCTGACGGCCGCCGTAGGCGCCCTCAGCGGGCGCCGCGTCACCGCCTATCCGGCGCTGGAGATGGACATGGAGGCGGCAGGCGCGAGCTTCCAGGACTCCGAGGCCGTCGTCGACGGCGTCGTGGTCTCCGCGCGGGCCTGGCCGGACCACCCGGCGTGGATGCGCGAGTTCCTCACCGTGCTGCGCTCCAAGGCGCCGGTGACGTAACGGCCCTCCGCCCGGGTCCCCCGCCGGGGCCCGGGCAGCCGCGCGCCGGGGATCGGGGCGGGGATCGGGGCGGGGAGCCGGGGCCGTGGGCCGTGGGGCCGGGCTCAGGCGGCGACGAGGGCCTCGGCGGTCTCCACGGCCTGCTCCAGGGTGTCCACCACGGGCACTCCCGCGGTCTCCAGACTGGCCCGGCTGTGCGAGCCGCCGGTGTAGAGCACCGCCATGGCCCCGACGTGGCGGGCGGCCACGGCGTCGTCGACGGCGTCACCGATGACCACCATGCGGTCCGCCGCTATGCCCTCCATCGCCGCGACGTGCCGCGCCATCTGCTCGGACTTGCCGCTGTGGCTGCCCTGGGTGCGGCCGTCCACCCGAAGGAAGTGGTTCTCGATGCCGTGCGTGCGCAGGATCGGTATCAGCTGATCGTGGGGCGCAAGGGAGCACAGCGACTGCGTCAGCCCCTCGTAGCGGCGCCGCGCCAGGATCTCCGCCGCCCCCTCGGCGAGACCGCACGTACCGGCGAGGGTCCAGTAGTGGCGATGGAAGATGTCGTCCATCACCTCCCACTCCTCCTCGGTGGGCAGCCGGCCCATGAGCCGTTCGTAGAACAGGGGGACCGGCACGCAGTACAGCTCGCGGTAGCGCTCCAGCGTGATCCGCGGCAGCCCGATCTCGGCGAAGGAGGCGTTGGTCGCCTCGATCACCGCGTCGATGTCATGGAGCAGCGTGCCGTTCCAGTCCCACACGAGATGCGCGTTCACACCCGAAACCGTACCCAGACCCCATGTCCCCAAGGCAAGTGCCCAGGTCAAATCCGCTCGGGGCGTGTTCGCGCGGTCACCTCACGCGATGAGCGAGGTGATCTCCTGAGTGGCGTACCAGAGCAGCTCGTGGTCCTCGGCTCCGTCGACGGTGAAGCGGGCGTCGTCGTCGCCCGCGTCGGCCGCGCCAAGGGCGTCGGCGGCCGCCGTGACGTCCTGCTCGGCATCGTCGGCGTCGGCGTGGACGGCCGCCGCCCTCGTCATCGGCACGGGTGCGGCCAGCCGCACCGCGCCCAGCGCCGAGGGGTCCAGGCCGCGGTCGGGGTCGAAGGCGACGGCGCCGTCGGCGACGTCCACCGCGACCACCACGCGGCGCCTGGGCGCGTCCGGGGTGGCGGCCAGCTGGCGCAGGGAGGCCTGGGCGGCGCGCGTCAGCGCGGCGTACTCCAGTTCCTCGATGTCGTCGGAGACGTACCACTCGCGCAGGCTCGGGGTGACGGCGAAGGCGTCCAGCGGGGCGGGGCCCAGCTCACCCGCCTTGTGCGCCTCGGCCAGGCCTGGGAGGGTCGTGGGGATGTAGACGCGCATGGCGTCAGCATAAGGGCGGACCACCCCTGATAGGTGAATCCCGCACCGCCTCCCGGACATCGCGGGCCCGGCTTCCCCCGGCCGCACCCGTCCCCGTAGAACCCGGTTACCAGTCGGTAGACCACGGGGGTCCACACCATGCCTGTCCTCACAACCATGCCCGCGTCCGCTCCGGCGCCCTCATCGGCGCGGCACGTCACCGCCCTGCCACCGCACGTCTGGTTCGCCGGGCGGCTGCTGGAGGTCCTCACCGGACGGCGGCCCATCACCAGCCTCGCCGGACGGATGCGGCCCGAGGCCTACGACCGGCTCTGGGACCTGGCGGGAGCCCGCGCCGACTGGCGCTACGTCTCCCGCGGCCACCTGCCGCGGCTGCTGGGGCCGCCGCGTGTCTCCCCGGTCCTCGACGGCACGGCCGTCGAGGTCAGCGCCGTCGTCCTGCTCACCCCGCACGTCGCACGGGCCCTCGCCTTCCGGCTGGAGCGCGCGAGCCGCGGAGCCCCGGCAACGGCCCCGGCACCGGCACCGGCACCGGGACGTGAGGGGCTGGTACGCGCCGGCACCGGCACCGGCTGGCGCTGCACCGCCGTCGAGGCACACTGACCCCGTCGCAACCCGAGCCGGGAAGCGCGCGGAATACGCGCCGGGACACGCGTCGGGGCCGGACCCCATCAGGAATCCGGCCCCGGAACGCGTGAACGCTACTTCTTGCGGCGCCGGCCGCCCTTGGCCGCGCGGCGGCGCTCCGCCCGCGTCAAGCCGTCCGACTCCGCGCCCGCGTCGCTCTCGAAGTCGCCCTCGACGACACCGCCCTCGCCGTCCACCGTGGGGGCGGAGAAGTGCAGCCGGTCGGCCCGCTTCGGGGCCTCCAGGCCCTTGGCCCGGATCTCCGGACGGGCGTCCTGCTTGACCAGCGTCGGAGCCGCGTCCTGCGGGCCGCCGGCGTCCACCGGCACCTCCTCGACCTGCTGCTCGACCTGGACCTCCAGGTTGAACAGGTAGCCGACGGACTCCTCCTTGATGCCGTCCATCATGGCCTTGAACATGTCGTAGCCCTCGCGCTGGTACTCCACCAGCGGGTCGCGCTGCGCCATCGCCCGCAGGCCGATGCCCTCCTGCAGGTAGTCCATCTCGTACAGGTGCTCACGCCACTTGCGGTCCAGCACCGACAGCACCACGCGCCGCTCCAGCTCGCGCATGATCTCCGAGCCGAGCTGCTGCTCACGCCCGTCGTACTGCTCGTGGATGTCGTCCTTGGCCATCTCCGCGATGAAGTCCGCGGTGATGCCCGCCCGGTCGCCCGCGGCGTCCTCCAGGTCCTCCACGGTCACCGTGACCGGGTAGAGCTGCTTGAAGGCACCCCACAGCCGGTCCAGGTCCCAGTCCTCGGCGAAGCCCTCGGCCGTCTCGATCGCGATGTAGTCGTCGATCGTGTCGTCCATGAAGTGCTGCACCTGCTCGTGCAGGTCCTCGCCCTCCAGGACGCGGCGGCGCTCGCCGTAGATGACCTCGCGCTGCCGGTTGAGCACCTCGTCGTACTTCAGGACGTTCTTGCGGATCTCGAAGTTCTGCTGCTCGACCTGCGACTGGGCGGAGGCGATGGCGCGGGTCACCATCTTGTTCTCGATCGGCACGTCGTCGGGCACGTTGGCCATCGCCATCACGCGCTCCACCATCTGCGCCTTGAACAGGCGCATCAGGTCGTCCCCGAGGGAGAGGTAGAAGCGGGACTCGCCCGGGTCGCCCTGACGGCCGCTGCGGCCGCGCAGCTGGTTGTCGATGCGCCGCGACTCGTGACGCTCGGTGCCCAGCACGTAGAGGCCGCCGAGCTCCTTGACCTCCTCGAACTCGGCCTTGACCGCCGCCTCGGCGCGCTCCAGCGCCGCCGGCAGGGCCGCCGCCCACTCCTCGACGTGCTCCACCGGGTCCAGGCCGCGCTGCCGCAGCTCCGCCTCGGCCAGGTCGTCCGGGTTGCCGCCCAGCTTGATGTCCGTACCGCGGCCGGCCATGTTGGTGGCCACCGTGACGGCGCCCTTGCGGCCGGCCTGCGCGACGATCGAGGCCTCGCGCTCGTGCTGCTTGGCGTTCAGCACCTCGTGCGGGACGCCGCGCTTGTTCAGCTGCTGCGACAGGTACTCGGACTTCTCGACCGAGGTGGTGCCGACCAGGACCGGCTGGCCCTTCTCGTGCTTCTCGACGATGTCGTCGACGACCGCGGCGAACTTCGCCTCCTCGGTGCGGTAGATCAGGTCCGCCCGGTCCTTGCGCTGCACGGACCGGTTGGTCGGGATCGGGACCACGCCGAGCTTGTAGATCTGGTGGAACTCCGCGGCCTCGGTCATCGCCGTACCGGTCATGCCCGAGAGCTTGGAGTACAGGCGGAAGAAGTTCTGGAGGGTGATCGTGGCGAGCGTCTGGTTCTCGTCCTTGATGTCCACCCCCTCCTTCGCCTCGATCGCCTGGTGCATGCCCTCGTTGTAGCGGCGGCCGGCCAGGATACGGCCGGTGTGCTCGTCGACGATCATGACTTCGCCGTCCATGACGACGTAGTCCTTGTCCTTCTTGTAGAGCTCCTTGGCCTTGATGGCGTTGTTCAGGTAGCCCACCAGCGGGGTGTTCACCGACTCGTAGAGGTTGTCGATGCCCAGCCAGTCCTCGACCTTGGACACGCCGGCCTCGTGGATGGCGACGGTGCGCTTCTTCTCGTCGAAGTCGTAGTCACCGGTCTCGGCCTTGCCCATGCTGCCGGCCTCGCCCGCCTTCAGGCGAGTCACCAGGCGGGCGAAGTCCGAGTACCACTTCGTGGCCTGGTCCGCCGGTCCCGAGATGATCAGCGGGGTGCGGGCCTCGTCGATGAGGATCGAGTCCACCTCGTCCACAACCGCGAAGTTGTGGCCGCGCTGCACCAGTTCTTCCTTCGACCACGCCATGTTGTCGCGCAGGTAGTCGAAGCCGAACTCGTTGTTGGTGCCGTAGGTGATGTCGCAGGCGTACTGCTCGCGGCGCTGCGCCGGGGTCATGTTCGCCAGGATGCAACCGACGTCCAGGCCCAGGAAGCGGTGCACCCGGCCCATCCACTCCGAGTCGCGCTCGGCGAGGTAGTCGTTGGTGGTGATCAGGTGCACGCCCTTGCCGGACAGCGCGTTCAGATAGGTCGGCAGCGTACCGACCAGGGTCTTGCCCTCGCCGGTGCGCATCTCGGCGACATAACCGAGGTGCAGTGCCGCACCACCCATGATCTGGACGTCGTAGTGCCGCTGACCCAGGACGCGCTTGGCTGCCTCGCGGACGGTGGCGAACGCCTCGGGGAGCAGGTCGTCCAGGCTCTCGCCGTCGGCGTAGCGCTCCTTGTACTCGTCCGTGAGGGCCCTCAGCTCGGCGTCCGTCAGATTGACGAAGTCCTCTTCAATGGAATTGACCTGGTCCGCGATGCGGTGCAGCTTGCGCAGGATCTTGCCTTCGCCTGCACGCAGGATCTTGTTGAGGACGGACACGTAGGCTGGCTCCTTGCCGGTCGGGCCTGGCACGGTTTCTCGCGCTGGCACAGCAGGTCACACCCCGCTGCAACGGCCATCGTAAGCGAGGACCCCAGCGGGCCGGGAGGTCCGTCGCCAAGCCGGGCGGTTCTCCCTGTCGATCGCGGCCCCGATCCGGTCTTTTCCGGTCGAGACCGCACCCCCCGCTCGGGGATACTCCGACCCATGGAGCCGATAACCCTCACCACCGACCGCCTCGTCCTGCGCCCCTTCGGGCCGGACGACGCCGAGGCCGTCCGCGTCGCCTGCCAGGACCCGGAGATCCCCCGCTGGACCCCCGTGCCCTCCCCGTACACCCACGAACACGCGCAGGAGTTTGTCGCCCGGACCTGCCCCGACGGCTGGCGCGACGACACCGTCTACAACTTCGCCGTCACCACACGTGACGAGGGACGCCTGGTGGGCGCCATGGGGCTGGTGCGGCTCGCCCAGCTGAACACCGCCGAACGGCAGGCCGAACTCGGCTACTGGACCGCCAAGGAACAGCGCGGCCGCGGCCTCACCGCCGAGGCCGCCCGCGCCGTCGCCCACTGGGCCTTCGAGGAACTCGGCGTGGAGCGCCTGGAGTGGTACGCCGAGGCCGGCAACGCCGGCTCCCGCGCCGTCGCCCTCAAGACCGGATTCCGGATGGAGGGCACCATGCGCGGCAAGATCGTCCACCAGGGCACCCGCCGCGACGCGTGGATCGGCTCCCTGCTCCCCTCCGACCTCGGCCTGACCGGCGGGGCCGCCTACCTCCCGTACCAGGGCGAGTGACCGTGCCGGGTCCGCGGGCCCCCGGGACGGGGCCCGCAAACCCGGCCCGGACCGGATTGTCGGTGGCGCCTTCTAGGGTGGGCCCATGACGAAGCCCGTGGCCCTCTCCGCCGACGACGCCCGCCGGACCGCCCTGCGCGCCCAGGGCTTCCTCGGCGCCCCCGACCGCCGCGGCGGCGTCCGCGGCGTCCTGCGGCGGCTGGGCGCGGTGCAACTGGACACCATCTCCGTGCTCGCCCGCTCCCACGAGCTCATCCCGTACGCCCGCCTCGGCGCCGTCGGCCGCGCCGCCGTCGAGGACGCGTACTGGACGGAGAACCACGCCTTCGAGTACTGGTCGCACGCCGCCTGCATCCTCCCCATCGAGGAATGGCCGCACTTCTCCTTCCGCCGCCGCGCCCGGCGGGCCCGCGGCCACCGCTGGCACGTACTGCAGGACGCCGACCGCTCCACCGCCGCCGTCCTGGACCGGCTCAAGACCGACGGCCCCCTGACCTCGACCGAACTCGGCGGCGCCAAGAACGGCGGCCCCTGGTGGGACTGGTCCGAGACGAAGATCGCGGTGGAGTGGCTGCTCGACACCGGCGAGGTCGTCTGCACCCGGCGGCGCGGCTGGAAGCGCGTCTACGACCTCGCCGAGCGGGCCGTACCCGACACCCTCTTCCACGACGACATCGACGACACCGAATGCCTGCGCCGCCTGGTCGCCCAGGCCGGCGCCGCACTCGGCGTCGCCACCCGGGCCGACCTCGCCGACTACCACCGGCTCAAGGGCGAGCAGGTCGACTCGGTCATCGCCGACACCGGCCTCGTCCCCGTCCAGGTCGAGGGCTGGGGCGGCAAGCCCGCCTGGGCCGACCCCACCGCCCTGGCCGACGCCTCCCGCGGCGGCCGGCACCGCACGACCCTGCTCTCCCCCTTCGACTCCCTGATCTGGGACCGGCCCCGCACCGAGCGCGTCTTCGGCTTCACCCACCGCCTGGAGGCGTACGTCCCCAAGCCCCAGCGCATACACGGCTACTTCGCGATGCCGCTGCTGGCCGGCGGCCGGCTGGTCGGCCGCGCCGACCCGGCCCGCGAGGGAACCACTCTGATCGCCCGTCAGGTCTCACTGGAGTCCGCGCGCGCCGTCGAGCCCATGGCGCAGGCGCTGCGCGAGGCCGCCGCATGGGTCGGCTGCGAGGAGGTCCGCGTCGAACGGCTCGACGACGGCAAGCTCGCCGTAGCCCTGACCGAAGCCCTCGCAGCCTCCTGAGCGGCCGGCCCCGGCTCACGCCCCGGCTCAGCGGATCTCGAGGATCTTCTCCCGCATCGCGTACACCACGGCTTCCATCCGCGAGTGCAGCTGCAGCTTCTCCAGGATGTTCCGCACGTGGTTCTTCACCGTGTTCTCGCTGATGAAGAGTTCCTTGGCGATGTCCCGGTTGTTCATGCCCGTGGCGACCAGCTTCAGCACCTCCAGCTCACGGTCCGTCAGCCGGGGGGCGGGCACGAGCCGGCGCTCGTCCGTGCGCTGGATCATCGACTTGAACTCGGTGAGCAGCTTCGACGCCATCGACGGGCTGATCTGCGACTGGCCGTCCGCCACCGCGCGGATCGCCGTGGCCACCTCGTCCGTGGAGATCTCCTTGAGGAGGTAGCCGGTCGCCCCGGCCTTGATGGCCTCGTAGAGGTCCGCCTCCTCGTCGCTCATCGTCAGCATGATGATCTTCGCGCTGGGAGCCACCTCCTTGATGGAGGTGCACGCCTCGATACCGCCCCGCCGCGGCATCCGCACGTCCATCAGCACGATGTCCGGCAGCAGGTCCGCGGCCTTCTCCGTCGCCTCCGCGCCGTCCCCCGCCTCGCCGACGACCTGGATGTCCTCCTCCTGCGCGAGCACGATCTCCAGACCCCGGCGGAACAGGGCGTGATCGTCCACCACGAGCACCCTGATCGGCTCCTTGCGCGGCGCGCCGGCGACGCCCGTGTCCCCCGCGGCGCCCGTACCGGGCTCCGCGCCACCGGCCGGCGCGGGCTCGAAGCTGTCCGCCATCGGTTCCTCCCCCTCGGGCCGGCGCCCGTGGTAGTCACACTTTCCGTGCCAGTCCAACCGGGCGGTACCGCCCGCACATTGGCTGCCCGCCCATGATTTCATGCCCGAGCACGGCGACGCTCCCAGGCGATGGTCGTTTCCCGCCCGGGAGCGCCGCAACTGACCCCTAGTTCACCGGCTGGTTCACCGGCGGAGCGCTCCACCCGCGCCGGCCGGCGCATCCTCGACGGAGGGGTCCTCCTTGAGGTGGATGACGCCGTAGTCGTAGCCGTGCCGCCGGTAGACGACACTCGGTTGTTCCGTGTCGGAGTCGATGAACAGATAGAAGTCGTGCCCGATCAGTTCCATCTCGTAGAGGGCCTGGTCGAGCGTCATCGGTGCTGCCGCGTGCGTCTTCTCGCGAACCACCAGCGGTCCTTCACCCTGGACCTCGAGACGACCGCCGATCTTGGTGGTGGGCACGCCCGTGGAGGTCTCCCCGCCGGTCGGGGTGCCGTTGAACTCGGTCGTGGCCAGTCCGGCCGTCGCCTCCGCCACGCTCATGGGTGTCCGGCTGCCGCCGCGATGCACCCGGCGCTTGTCGGCCGCCTTGCGCAGCCGCGCCTCGAGCTTGTTCGCCGCGACGTCGAGCGCCGCGTACGGGTCGGTCGCGGCGGCCTCGGCCCGGATCACCGGGCCACGGGTGCGCAGCGTGATCTCCACCCGGTCGGAACGGTCTGCCTGCCGGGGGTTCGGTTCCTTGGACACCTCGACCTCGAGGCTCATCACCTTGCCGTCGAGCTTCTGGATCTTCTCCAGCTTCTCGTTCGCGTGCTTCCGGAACCGCTCGGGCACCTCGGTCTTGCGGCCCTTGACGACGATGTCCACGCAGAACTCCGTTCCCGGATCGCCGCGGTCTCACGGGGCGATCCCTTGCGCTGAGGCCGGCGGGCACCAGGTCCCGCCCGGCGTCGACGTTCGTTGCCGCTCCGCACGCTCGGAGGCTCCCGGGCGGCGAAGCCGCGACTCTCACCTCCTCCTCCCCCGCAAGACGGAACTTCACCCACTGAACCATGGGTGAACCACGTCTCGCGGTCCGTGAAACGGCGGCCCACAACGGGCACCGCCGCCCCTCACCACCGAACATAGACCCGCGGACCCGGGGTCGGCACCCCCAGAAGCGCTATACCTCCCTTCGGGTGAAATGCCCGTTGCGCCACCTGCGAGATCGCTCCTGACCTTCGGATTCCGTTTCCCGTTCGAGCGTCCGTTCGGGTCCGGGGTGCGGGCCTCCCCTTCCCCGGCTCACCCGGGGCGGGGCCGCCGCCCCGGGTGCCCGGCCTCGTCGGCCGTCCGGCGTGTTCCGGCCGCCCCGGACGCCCAGGCCGCCCAGGCCGCCCCGGTCCGCCGTGGGGTGGCGCAGCGGCGCCGGGCCGCCGACGACCGCCGCGGCCAGGACCCGGCCTCCGGCTTCCTCGACGGCGCGGGCCGCGGCGGCGAGCGAGGCGCCGGTGGTCATCAGGTCGTCCACCAGCACCACTGGGGCGGTGCTCAGGAGGCGATCGGCGCCGCGGACGGCGGTGAGTGCGCCGGAGAGGTTCGCGGGCCTGTCGCGGGCGCCGAGGCCCGACTGGTCGGACACCACGCGGCGCTGCCGCAGCACCGCGGCCGCCCGGACGGTCAGCCCGTCGCGCCGCAGGTCCGTGGCGGCGGCGAGGGCGAGGCGGCGGGTCGCGTCGTGGCCGCGGGCGGCGACCGCCCGCCGGGAGGAGGGGACGGGGACGAGGAGGAACGGGGGGAGGGTGGGCGGGGTGAGGGTGAGGCCGGCTTCCCGGGGCCGCGTCTCGGGGGCCCCACCCCCTCCCCCTCCCCGCACCGCGGCGTAGACCGCGCCCGCCAGGGCCTCGCCCAGCGGCCGGGCCAGGCCCAGCGCGCCGCGCTCCTTGTGCGCCAAGAGCACCGCGCGCGGCTGGTCCGCGTAGACGGTCGCCGCCCACACGGCGGGCAGCCCTTCGGGCGGCGCGTCCGGCCGGACTTCGCGCGCCCCCGGCTCGTGCAGCGCCGCGCCGCACTCCTCGCACAGCACGGTCCGCGGCGCTCCGCACCCCGCGCACTCGGCCGGCAGCAGCAGCCCCGACACCTCCCGCCACCATGACCGCACTGCGCGGCCGCCCCGTAGGCCCCGCTGTCCCCGTGCTCCCCGCATGACTCAACGATGCCGGGAGCGGGCGATCGCCACCAGCCCCGTCCCCAGCCTGTGGATAACTTTCCCCGCCCCACGATCGCAGCCACGCTCGCCCCCGCGATCGTCCTCGGGTTCGGCGCGCGATCGCCCCACGCCACGAGAAAGCGCGTGAAGGACCGAAGGGGGGCCGTCAGCCCGGGTAGACGGGCGAGCCGGCCTTCGGCGCGACTTCCTTCCAGTTGGAGTCGGACGGCAGCCGGAAGACGCCGCCGTCGAGCTCCGCGAGCAGCGGTTTGTCCTGCCGCTCCGAGGCCGCCACCGACACCACGCCGCTGATGCCCGGCAGGCTCGACGAGGACGTGCCGGAGCCGTCCGCGTCCACGTACTGGATCTGCGGCACTCCCCCGGCCTCGCGTCCCACCACGGCCAGCCGGCTGAACCCGGCCCAGGACGCCGCTATGACGTCCTCGAGTTGCGGTGCGACGCTCCGCAGCTCCGCCACCGTGATCTTCTGGTCGGCGGCCGTCCCGGTGCGCTCGATCCGCCCGAGCCGCAGGGTGGTGTGGTCGCCGTCGCGGACCAGCAGGGCGATGCGCACGCCGTCGGCCGCGACCCGCAGCGATTCGATGCGCCCGTCACCGAGATCCGGCACGTCGACGGACACCGGGCTGCCGGCGCCGTCGGGGAGCATCAGCAGCCGCGGCCGGTTGGGGTCGCGGTCGGCGATCCAGAGGTCGCCGTAGCCGTCCCAGCTGGGGGTCGTGAGGCGGTTCTTCGGGTCGGCGGCCTGGCTGCGCAGGATGACGGGGCCGAGTTGGGCGCCGGCGCTCAGGCCGGTCACGTAGAGGCTCGCGTCGTCCTCGGTGAGGGCGGCGGCGTACTGCTCGTCGCGCCGTACGGCGGCCGAGCCCACCTTGAACGTTCCCGTCCCGAGCGGGCCCGCGACCGCGGCGGGCTGGGCGGTGTTGTCCGTACCCCGGAGGCTGACGAGGTGGTGCTCCGCGTCGATGAAGTACTGCCCGTTGCTCTCCCCGACGAGCTTGTCCGGCGCGTAGTCACGGGCGTCGTCCCGCTGCAGCGTGCACAGGGTACGGCCGGAGGAGCCCTGGAGTTCGACGGAGGGCACGGGCGTGGACGACATGCCCTGGATGGTCTGGATCAGCTGGGCGGCCATCCGCTTGCATTGCGCGCCGGCGCTCCCGGGCATCCCCTTGAGCTTCACCGTCACGCGCTGGGAGTCGTCGAGTTCGACGGCCTCGGCCCGGATGCCCGGCGGGAACTCCGATCTGACGACGGGCTTCAGCCAGTCGGTGGGCCCGGCGAGCAGGGCGTTGACGGCGTTGCTCAGCGCGTTGATGCGCTTGCGCAGGTAGATCGGGTCGGCGACGAGGGCGTCACGGCTGGCGGCCGCGTCCTTGGCGCCCGGCCCGGGGGCGGCGAAGTAGAAGGTGTCCACGGAGCGGTAGAAGCGCTGGAAGTCGGCCTCGCTCAGCACCAGGCCGTCGGCGACGCCGGCGATGCGCCATTCGCCGTCCTCTTTGGTGAGGCGTATGCCGCTGCTGAAGGTGCCGTTCTCGGCGTGGTAGGCGTGCCGGTCGTCGACGGTGGCGACCTTGGCGCCGGTGAGGGTTATCTGGGTGCTGTCGCCGTCCTTGCCGTCGGCCGTCGTGCCCGGCTCCTGCAACTGGGAGAGTGCACCGGACAGGACGGTGATCCCCGATCCGGGTTTCCAGCGCTTGCCCTGGTCCTCGGTCAGGTAGAGCTTGGCGGTGGCGTAGTCGGCCTCGTCGCTGGTGGTGGCCTCGAGGAAGCCGCTGACGATCTCGCTGGGGGTCTCGCCGCCCTGCGGTTTGACGCCGAAGACCCGGACCTGGGGGTCGGTGTCGGCGTGCTTCTCACCGCCGACCTTGTGCACCTCGCCGCCGCTGGGCATGGAGGCGCAGCCCGTGAGCAGCACGAGTCCGCTCAGGAGCACGCCCGTAACGGCCGGCCTCCGGAGGCCGCCCCCCTTCGCGCGCATCAGTCGTCGTCCTCCCGCGCTTCGTCCTCTGTCGTGGGGTGGGTGACCGTGCCGCCGCCCGCGCGGTGCCCGACGACCCGTGCGCCGTTGCCGGGCAGGGCGGCGGGGTCGGCGGCAGGCGGCCGCGGCGGCGTGAACGGCATGGAGGGGATGGCGGGCGCGGCGAAGCGCGGCGCCGGGAACCCGTGGTGCGCGGGTGCCGGGGGCGTGACGGCGTCGAGCGCGGTGGCGCCCGCGGGCATGCCGCGGTGGGAGAGCGCGGTGGCGAGGTCGCGGTTGCGGCGGGAGTCCTCGGGTTCGAGGGCGATCGGTGATCCGCGCAGGCTGTCGGCGCCGGTACGGGGCAGGGTCAGCCGGAACTGGGAGCCGCCGCCGGGTTCGCCCCAGGCCTGGAGCCAGCCGCCGTGTAGGCGGGCGTCCTCCAGGGCGATGGACAGTCCGAGGCCGGTGCCGCCGGTGGTGCGGGCGCGGGCGGGGTCGGCGCGCCAGAAGCGGTTGAAGACGCGGGTGGCCTCGCCGGGCTTGAGGCCGACGCCGTAGTCGCGTACGGCGACGGCGACGGCGCCTCCGGCGGATGCCATGCGGACGTGGACGTCGTGGCCCTCGCCGTGTTCGACGGCGTTGACCACGAGGTTGCGCAGGACGCGTTCGACGCGGCGGGCGTCGGCCTCGACGGTGACGGGCTGCTCGTCGCCGTGGACGACGATGCGGCTGCCCTTGCGTTCCGCTATCGGCTCGGCGCCGTCGACGACGCGTCGTACGACGTCGCGCAGGTCGATGGGCTCGGCTTCGAGGGCGGCGGCGCCCGCGTCGAAGCGGCTGATCTCCAGGAGGTCGGAGAGCATCGACTCGAAGCGGTCGAGCTGGTTCTGCAGCAGTTCGGCGGAGCGGGACGTCGCGGGGTCGAAGTCCTCGCGGGCCTCGTGGATGACGTCGGCGGCCATGCGGACGGTGGTCAGCGGGGTGCGCAGCTCGTGCGAGACGTCCGAGACGAATCGGCGCTGCATCCGCGACAGGTCCTCCAGCTGCTGGATCTTGACCTGGAGGGTGTGGGCCATCTTGTTGAAGGACTCGCCGAGGCGGGCGATGTCGTCCTCGCCGGTGACCTTCATGCGTTCCTGGAGGTGTCCGGCGGCGAGGCGCTCGGAGATCCGGGCGGCCATGCGGACGGGTGTGACGACCTGGCGGACGACGAGCCAGGCGATGGCGCCGAGCAGGACGACGACGAAGATCCCGGCGGTGGCCAGGGTGCCCTTGACCAGGCCGAGGGTCTTCTCCTCCTGGTCGAAGGGGAAGAGGTAGTACAGCTGGAAGGGCTTGCCGTTGGGGTCGCTGAGGCGCTGGCCGACGATGAGGGCGGGCTCTCCGTCGGGGACGCTGTCGCTCTTCATCGAGGTGTAGCGCTCGAAGACGTCGGATTCCTCGTCGAGTGCCTTGCGCAGGTCCGCGGGGACGCTCTCCTCGGGCCGGACGCCGCCGGAGCCGCGGGGCGCGTGGGTGCCGGGGCTGTCGACGCCGACGCTGGTGGGCTGCTCCTGCGCGGAGCTGAGGGCGACGACGGAGTAGACGCCCTGGCCGCTGCTGGCGAGGTTCTCGACGAGGTTGTTGAGCCAGGTGGCGGTGTCGGTCTGGCTGTGCCCGTCGGCACCGGCGTCGGTGTCGCTGTTGCCGGTGACGTTGCGGGCGTTCTCCTTGGCGACGGCGAAGCCGCCGACGGCCTGGCTCTGGGCGGTCTGCCGCTTGGCGTCGAGCAGTCCGTTCTTGACCTGCCCGATGACGACGACACCGAGGAGCAGGACGACACCGAGGGACATCAGCAGGGTGGTGGCGACCACGCGCAGCTGGATGTTGCGGCGCCAGAGCCGTACGGCGGGCTGCAGGGGCCGCCGGGCCCAGCGCACGAACGAGCGGAGCACCGGCAGCAGACCCGTCAGGGGGTCCGCGTGCCGGCTCTCCATCCGCTCACGCTCGTACGCGGTGGCCACGTCAGCCTGGCCCGGCCTTGTAGCCGACGCCGCGGACGGTCACCACGATCTCGGGGCGCTCGGGGTCCCGCTCGACCTTGGAGCGCAGGCGCTGGACGTGCACGTTGACCAGGCGGGTGTCGGCCGCGTGCCGGTAACCCCAGACCTGCTCGAGCAGCACCTCGCGGGTGAAGACCTGCCAGGGCTTGCGGGCGAGGGCGACCAGCAGGTCGAACTCGAGGGGGGTCAGCGCGATGGGCTGACCGTCCCGCTTGACGGAGTGGCCGGCCACGTCGATGACCAGGTCACCGATGGTGAGCTGCTCGGGGGTGGGCTCTTCGGCCCGGCGCAGCCGGGCCCGCACGCGGGCGACGAGCTCCTTGGGCTTGAACGGCTTGATGACGTAGTCGTCGGCGCCGGATTCCAGGCCCACGACGACGTCGACCGTGTCGCTCTTCGCCGTGAGCATGACGATAGGGACCCCGGACTCGGCCCGGATCTGGCGGCATACGTCGATGCCGTCCCGTCCGGGGAGCATGAGGTCAAGGAGAACCAGATCAGGCTTGGTCTCTCGGAAGGCGGCGAGGGCCTTGTCACCGTCGGCCACGAACGACGGCTCAAAACCTTCTCCGCGCAGCACGATGCCGAGCATCTCTGCCAGTGCGGTGTCGTCGTCGACGACCAGGACGCGTCCCTTCATAGCGACCATCATCCCATTACCTGATCGTGACCTGGAGCACGAGACGGGCACAAAGCTGCCAGGGCATCGGGGGTGACCGGCGAAACCACGCCGTTTTCGGTGACTATTGCCGTTATCAGAGCCGCGGGTGTGATGTCGAACGCAGGGTTGTACGCCTGGGTACCGAGCGGCGCCACAGGGTTTCCGGTCGATTCGGTCACTTCGTGCCCGGGACGCTGCTCGATCTCGATGGACGAGCCGTCGGCGGTGCCCTGGTCGACGGTGGTGGTGGGGGCGACGACGATGAAGGGCACGTTGTGGTAGCGGGCGAGCACGGCGAGCGGATAGCTGCCGACCTTGTTGGCGACGGAGCCGTCCGCGGCGATGCGGTCGGCGCCGATGATCACGGCGTGGACGTTGCCGGCGGCGAAGAGTGAGCCGGCGGCGTTGTCGGTGAGCAGGGTGTACGCCATGCCGGAACGGGCGGCCTCGTAGGCGGTGAGGCGGGCGCCCTGGAGCAGGGGGCGCGTCTCGTCGACCCACAGGCGGCGCAGCTGGCCCTGGCGGTGGGCGGCGAGGGCGACGGCGAACGCGGTGCCTTCGCCGCCGGACACGAGCGCACCGGTGTTGCAGTGGGTGAGGATCTGGTAGCCGCCGCCGGGGAGGAGCTCGGCGAGCAGCTGGAGGCCGTGCCGGGCCATGGCGGCACTGGCCTCCTTGTCCTCGGCGTGGAGGCTGCGGGCCTCGGCCAGTGCCGCCGACGCGGCGCGTTCGGGGTCGCCGCCGGCGCTGCCGGCGAGGGCGGCCCGGTAGGCGGCGAGGGCCCGCCGTACGCCGTAGGCGAGGTTGACGGCGGTGGGCCGGGCGTGGGCGAGGGATTCGGCGGCCTCGTCCACGTCGTAGCCGCGGACGGCGGCGAGCGCGACGCCGTAGGCGCCCGCTATGCCGAGCAGCGGAGCGCCGCGCACGGCGAGGCCGCGGATGGCCTCGACGAGGGCGGGGACGTCGGTGCAGACCAGCTCCACTTCCTCGCCGGGAAGCCTGGTCTGGTCGAGGAGGACGAGGACGGGGCCCTCCGGCGGCTCCTCCCAGCGCAGCGCCGGCAGGGGCTCGTCGGGATTGCCCTTGGAATCGTTGGCCAGAGTTACCACGTGCTGATCACCCATCTGCTCAGTCTGCCGTGAACGGCAGCACGTTTTGAACGGTTGCGGTACTCCGCATCCGCAGGTACAAGCCCACTGCGCCCATGGCACGATGGCCACCGTCCCGCCGTTGGACGAGTAGGTATGCGCAGTAGCGAAGGAGCGACGATGAACGACTCTCCGGGCTGGGCCTCGCCCGGATCCTCACCCTCCGGCGAACCGGGCCGCACCGACGGTCCCGGCGCGCCGCAGGACGCTGCGCCGCAGAACTGGTCCGAGCAGCAGCCGCCCGCCGGGCAGTGGCAGGCCACCGGCGGCTGGGGCGCCCCGCCCCCGCCCACCGGCCCGGTCTGGGGCGGCCCGGCGCCCTCCGGCTGGCAGCAGCCGCACTGGGGTGCCCCGCCGTCGCCCAAGCCCGGGGTCATCCCGCTGCGGCCGCTGGGCGTGGGTGAGATCCTCGACGGCGCGGTCTCCACGATGCGCGCGCACTGGCGCACCGTGCTCACCATCTCCTTCGCGGTCTCGCTGCTGACCCAGGGCGCCATGCTGCTGGTCCAGGGGTTCATGCTCGACGACAGCGCGACGCTCAACTCCCTCGACGAAGGTGCCGCCCCCTCGTTCGACGACGTCATGAACGCCGTCGGCGGCACGCTGGCCGCCGGGGGGCTCGCCCTCGTCATCACCCTGCTCGGGTCGGTGATCGCCACGGCGATGCTCACCATGGTCATCAGCCGGGCCGTGCTCGGCCACCGGGTGACCCTGGCCGAGGCATGGTCCGACGCCCGCCACCAGTTGCCGCGTCTGCTCGGGCTGACGCTGCTGCTCAGCCTGATCGGCGGCGGGATCATCGCCATCGGCATCGTCCCCGGCATTCTCGTGGCGGTCGGCGGCGCCACGGCCGCGGGTGCGGGCCTGGCGTTCCTCGGTGGCGCGGTCGCCCTCGGCGTGGTCGTCTGGCTGATGATCCGCCTCAGCCTCGCGTCGCCCGCCCTCATGCTGGAGAAGCAGGGCGTCCTCAAGTCCATGGCCCGCTCGGTCAAATTGGTCCGGGGCTCGTGGTGGCGCATTCTGGGCATCCAGTTGCTCACCATGATCCTCGTCTACATCGTCTCGTCGATCATCCAGATTCCCTTCGCGGTGGTGGGAATGGCCGCCGGGAACGACGGCCTGTCGGCCTTCGCCTCGGGCAACCAGGCGGGTCTCGGCTGGACGTATCTGATCGTCGTCGGAATCGGCGCCGTCATCGGATCCACCATCACCTTCCCCATCCAGGCCGGCGTTACCGCCCTGCTCTACATGGATCAGCGGATCCGCCGCGAGGCCCTGGACATCGAACTCGCGCGGGCCGCGGGCATCCCCGGCCACTCCGACGCCCTCGGCGGGGCCGGCGCACCCGGCAACAGCTCAGCCACCGGCGGCTGATGCCGGTGTCGGGGGAGGACGTGCCGGTCACCATTCCCCGCGGCCCCGCCCGCGAGGCCGCCGAGGACGAACTGTCCAAGGGGATCTACCACCGCGACGACCCGAGCCTGCTCGAACGCGCCCTGAACTGGCTCTGGGAGAAGTTCGACCACCTGATGGACACCGCCTCCGGGGCCACCCCCGGAGGCACCGCCGGCCTGGTGACGATCGTCGTCGTGGTCGTGCTGCTGGTCATCGCCCTGCGACTGCGGCTCGGCAAGCTGCGCGCCCAGCCCACCACGGGCACGGGGCTGTTCGCCGACGCCCCACGGACCGCCGCCGAACACCGGGCCACCGCCGAGGAACACGCGCGCCACAGCCGGTGGAGCGAGGCCGTCCGGGAACGGATGCGCGCGATCGTGCGCTCCCTGGAGGAGCGGACCCTGCTCGACCCGCGCCCCGGCCGGACCGCGGACGAGGCCGCCGCCGAAGCGGGCCGCGCCCTCCCCGGCCTCGCCGCCCGCCTCGCGGACGCCGCCCGCACCTTCGACGACGTCACCTACGGGGACCGCCCGGGCACCCCGGGGGCCTACGCAGCCCTGCGCGAACTCGACACCGAAGTACAGCGCGCCAAGCCCCGGTTGACCGAGAGCGGCACGGCCGCCCCCGGAGGTTCCCGCCCGTGACCGACACCCTGTCCCCGGCGCAGGCGCCCGCCCCGGCCACGACCTCGGTCTCCCCGACCGCGGGCCAGCTGTGGACCCGCTCGCGCACCCTGCTCGCGGCTCTCCTCACCCTGATCGTCTTCGGCGTCCTCTACGCCGCCGCGCGCACCGGTGAGAACCATGACGCACTCGACCCCCGTTCTCCCGACCCCTCCGGCAGCCGGGCCGTCGCTCAACTCCTCCACAACCAAGGTGTGACCACCACGGTCGTCACCACGACCGACGCGGCCGTGGCCGCCGCCGGCCCCGGCACCACCGTCCTCGTCACTGCGCCCGACCTGTTGACGAAGCGTCAGCAGGACGCGGTGCACCAGGCGATGGAGCGCTCAAGCGGCCGCTTCGTCCTCCTCGCCCCCGGCGAGCCCTCCATCGGGCGCCTCGCTCCGGGCGTCCACTACACGGGGCCCGTCCCCGTCCGAGTCCTCGAACCCGGGTGCGGCCTGACCGCCGCCCGCACCGCCGACTCCGCCGAGACGGGAGGTGGCAGCTACGCGACATCCGCACGGGACGCCGACCGCTGCTACCCCGGCGCCCCGGGCGACTTCACCCTGCTGCGCCTCCCCGCAGCCAACGGCGGCGACACCGTCGTCCTCGGCACCCACACGCTTCTGCAGAACGAGAACCTCGCCGAGCAGGGCAATGCCTCGCTCGCGCTGCAGATCCTCGGCGCCCACCCGAAACTCGTCTGGTACCTCCCTTCACTCAGCGACGCCTCCGCCTTCGGCGGCGGCCAGGAAAGCTTCCTCGACCTCATCCCGGACGGCTGGAACTGGGCAGTGCTCCAGTTGTTCATCGCCGCCGCCCTCGCGGCTCTCTGGCGCGCCCGTCGCCTCGGCCCCGTCGTCGCCGAGCGGCTGCCCGCCACCGTCCGCGCCTCCGAGGCGACCGAGGGACGCGCCCGCCTCTACCGTCACGGCCGGGCCCGAGGCCGCGCCGCGGAGGTGTTGCGCACCGCCGCACGCGACCGACTGGCCCCGCTGCTCGGCGTCCCCCCGGCCCAGGCCCACGACCCGGACGTCCTGCCCGCCTCGGTGGCCGCCCGGCTCGACGACCCCACCGTCGACCCGCACAGCCTGCTCCACGGTCCACCTCCCCCCGACGACGCGGCCCTGCTGCGTCTCGCCGACGACCTCGACGCACTGGAACGCCGCGTCCTTCTCAACGAGAGGAAAGCCACCCCGTGAGCGCCGCCCCGACCGCCGACAGCGCCCGCGCCTCCTTGGAGGCCCTGCGCACCGAAATCGCCAAGGCCGTCGTCGGCCAGGACCCGGCCGTCACCGGCCTGGTCGTGGCCCTGCTCTGCCGGGGCCACGTCCTCCTCGAAGGCGTCCCCGGAGTCGCCAAAACCCTTCTCGTGCGCGCCCTGGCCGCATCCCTCCAGCTCGAGACCAAGCGGGTCCAGTTCACCCCTGACCTGATGCCCGGCGACATCACCGGTTCCCTCGTCTACGACGCCCGCACCGCCGAGTTCTCCTTCCAGGCGGGACCCGTCTTCACCAATCTGCTGCTCGCCGACGAGATCAACCGCACCCCGCCCAAGACCCAGGCATCCCTCCTGGAGGCCATGGAGGAGCGCCAGGTGTCCGTCGACGGTATCCCGCGGCCACTGCCCGAGCCGTTCCTTGTCGCGGCGACCCAGAACCCCGTCGAATACGAGGGCACCTACCCGCTCCCCGAGGCACAGCTGGACCGCTTCCTCCTGAAGCTCATCCTGCCGCTCCCCTCCCGTGAGACCGAGATCGACGTCCTCACCCGCCACGCCGACGGCTTCAACCCCCGGGACCTGGACTCCGCCGGTCTGCGACCGGTCGCCGGCCCCGCCGACCTCGACGCCGCCCGGGCCGCCGTCGCCAAGACGCAGGTCTCCGCCGACATCACGGCCTACATCGTCGATATCTGCCGAGCCACCCGTGAATCCCCCTCTCTCACCCTCGGTGTCTCCCCCCGGGGAGCCACCGCCCTTCTGGCCACCGCGCGCGCCTGGGCCTGGCTGACCGGCCGCGACTACGTCATCCCCGACGACGTCAAGGCCCTCGCCCTCCCCACGCTCCGGCACCGCATCCAGCTGCGGCCCGAAGCCGAGATGGAGGGCACCACACCCGACTCGGTCATCAACTCGGTCCTCGCCCGCGTCCCCGTACCGCGCTGAGACGGGCGACGACCGACCATGGCACTCACCGGACGTACCGCCCTGCTGGCCGCTCTCGGCGCCCTCGCCGTCGGTCTGCTGCTCCCCGGCTGGAACGGCATCCTGCTCGTCGAAGGCATCCTTCTGTTCGGAATTCTGTGCGACCTCGCACTCGCCGCGCCAGTACGAAAGCTCCATTTCACCCGATCCGGTGAGACATCAGTTCGACTCGGGGAGACGGCGGAGGTCGTCCTCACCGTGACCAACCCCGGCCCGCGCCCGCTGCGTGCCCACCTCCGCGACGCCTGGCCCCCCAGCAGCTGGTACCCGGGTACCGAGGTCGCCGCGTCGCGTCACCGGCTGGCCATCCCGCCAGCGGAGCGCCGCCGCATGACCACCACGCTGCATCCCACCCGCCGCGGCGACCGGCACGCCGAACGCGTCACCGTCCGCTCCTACGGCCCCCTCGGCCTGGCGGCCCGGCAGGGCTCCCACCGCGTCCCCTGGACGCTCCGGGTCCTCCCGCCCTTCCACAGCCGCAAACACCTGCCATCGCGCCTGGCACGTCTCCGCGAGCTCGACGGACGGACGTCCGTGCTCATCAGGGGCCAGGGAACCGAATTCGACTCGCTCCGCGAGTACATCCCGGGAGACGACACCCGCTCCATCGACTGGCGGGCGACCGCACGCCGGGCCACCGTCGCCGTCCGCACCTGGCGCCCCGAACGCGACCGCCACATCCTCATCGTCCTCGACACCGGCCGCACCGCCGCCGGCCGCGTCGGCGACGCACCCCGCCTCGACGCCGCCATGGACGCAGCCCTGCTGCTGGCCGTCCTCGCGGGCCGTGCGGGCGACCGCGTCGACCTCCTCGCCTACGACCGCCGCGTACGCACCTCCGTCCAGGGCCGGTCAGCCCGCGACATGCTCCCCGCACTGGTCAACGCCATGGCTCCGCTCGAGGCCGAGCTCGTCGAGTCCGACGCCCGCGGTCTGGTCGCCACAGTCCTCCAACGGGCCACGCAGCGCTCCCTCGTCGTCCTCCTCACCGGGCTCGACGCAGCGCCGATGGAACAGGGCCTGCTTCCCGTCCTCCCCCAGCTCACCCACCGCCACGAGGTCCTCATCGCCTCTGTGGCGGATCCCCGCATCGAAGAGATGGCCAGGGGCCGCGGCAGCGTGGACGCGGTGTACGCGGCCGCGGCCGCCGAGCAGGCACGAGTTGAACGCCGCCGCGTCGCCCAGCGCCTCTCCCGGCACAACATAACCGTCGTCGATGCCCGGCCCGCCGACATCGCCCCCGCACTGGCGGATGCCTACCTCGCCCTCAAGGCCGCCGGCCGGCTGTAGGGAACGACGCAAGAGGATCCTGAAAGCACACAGGGCGGGCAGAGGTCACTCTGCCCGCCCTGTGTGCCTGGCGGTCAACGCATAGTGGGCCAACGCAGAAAAGCCTCAGCCCCCGAGTCGAAACTCAGGGGCCGAGGCTCAATATTTGTTCGGCGGCGTCCTACTCTCCCACAGGGTCCCCCCTGCAGTACCATCGGCGCTGAAAGGCTTAGCTTCCGGGTTCGGAATGTAACCGGGCGTTTCCCTAACGCTATGACCACCGAAACACTATGAAACCACCGAACCGGCACCAGCCACCCCACAAACAGCAGGGGGCCGGGGTTCGTTGTTTCAGAACTACACAGTGGACGCGAGCAACCTATGGACAAGCCCTCGGCTTATTAGTACCGGTCAGCTCCACCCATTACTGGGCTTCCACATCCGGCCTATCAACCCAGTCGTCTACTGGGAGCCTTAACCCCTCAAGGGGGTGGGAGTCCTCATC
>NZ_FZOF01000041.1 GCF_900188405.1 Actinacidiphila glaucinigra
GGCACTTTCATGCGTAAGTACGCGAAGCCCGCCGCCAAGTCCGTCACCCAGGGCACCGTCCTGCGTGGCACGGCCTGATCATGGCCGTCGGTGAGCGCGCCTGTTCATCGGGCGCACTCACCACCCTAATTCGAAAAAACGGTTAACGCGCCGCTGAAGGATTTCCCATGTGTGGACTCGCAGGATATGCCCGGCTCGATGGACAGGACCTCGGGCCGGAGTTCGACGGTCTCCTCAACAACTTCGCCGAACTGCTGCACCACCGGGGCCCTGACGAGCGCGAGTTGCTGCGCAGCGGCCCGGTGGGTCTCGCCTTCACCCGGCTGTCTCTGGTAAACCCGCAGGACGGCACTCAGCCGCTCATCAGCGACGACGGCAATCTGGTCCTGATTGCAAATGGCGAGGTGTACAACCACAAGGAGCTGGCCGCCGGGCTTCCTTCGGACGTACGGTTGAAGACCGGATCCGACTGCGAGGTTCTGCTCTACCTTTACCGCCAGCATGGCCTCGATTTCCTGCGTGACGTGCGAGGCATGTTCGCGATCATCCTTTGGGACCGAGCCCGCGGACAACTCGTTCTGGCGCGAGACCGTTTTGGTATCAAGCCGCTGTACTACCACCGCACCGACCAGCGCATTGTTCTGTCATCCGAAATCAAGGGTCTCTTCGCCGACCCTGCGACCCCTCGTCGGTTCGCCTGGGCGAGGGCCCTGTCCGTACCCACCGTCGCCGCCGCCCCCCGGTTCAGCGCGGAGCAGATGTGCACCTGGTTCGAGGGCGTGGAGAGCGTGCCTGCCGCCTCGGTGCTTCGCGTGGACCTGCGTGACGGCAAAACGGTGGAGCATCGCTACTGGGAACTGCCGACCGCGGCTGACGAGTCGACCAGCGCCGAGGGCTTCATCGAGCGGTACGGCGATTTGCTGGAGTCGTCGATCCGGGACTGCGCGACCGCCGACAGCGAACTGGGGCTCTTCCTGTCCGGGGGGATCGACTCGTCGATCGTCCTGGCCCTGGCAAGAAAGCAGGTGGAGGAGCTCCACACGTTCACTGCCCTGAGCGGCGGTACACGGGCCAACGGTGACGCCGAGCACTCCAGTTGGCTGGCTGACCAGTGGGGGATCCCTAACCACCAGGTGCTTTTCGAGCCTGGCCTTACGCCCACGCCCGAGCAGTGGCTGCGTCTGGTTTGGCTCACCGAGAGCCCCATGGTCGGCCCGGAGGTGTACTACAAGCACGAGCTTCACCGGTTCGCCCGTCAGGTGCGGCCGGAGCTACGTGGCATGCTGCTTGGCGCCGCCAGCGACGAGTTCAACGGCGGTTATTCCGAAGGCATGGGTGACGACTGGGCGGGCTTCCTCTCCGGACTGCGTGGGATGAACCGCACGACACGTCTTGACGGGATGCCCGGGCTCCGCTACTGGTGGGGCGAGGGCGAGGCGTTCCTGTCCGACAACGTCCTCAACTCGCAGGGCGCCGAACAAGACACTGACCTCTACGCATCGTATGTGTTGTCCGAGTACCGTAAAGTCCAGCAGTACAACGTCTGGCACGAGGACCGGACTGCCGCCGGCAGCGGTGTCGAGGCTCGCGTGCCGTTCCTCGACCACCGGATTGTGGAACTCACCTCATCCATTCCCGAACACCTCCGTCCCCGACTCTTGTGGGACAAGCGGATACTCCGCGAGGCCGTTGGATCGCGGGTCCCGCGACGCATAGCCGAACGGCCCAAGGTCCCCTTCTTTTACGGGAACGGCACGCACCACGCCTACGGCATGCTGGTGCGGCTGATGAATAGCAATGGGCGCGAACTGGTCGAGCGCGCCCTGGCGGCCCCAGGCGCCAGCACTTACCTGGACGCCGACAGCATCCGGCAAGGGCTGAACAACTTCGGGGAAGGGACGAGCGACTCGCCCTCCGTGGAATTGCTGATGCGTATAGTCAACATGGGCCTCCTTGCCGAGATGGCGACATCCGCGCCGCGGCTGGAATCGATGGACACAGGCACGGTACGCACAGAACTCAGGGTGCACAGCGATCTGCTGGCCGAAACCCAGAAAATCTTCGAAGCGGGAAGAAACTACGACCTGACGGCTGTGCCCGTCTCGGCCAAGGGACTCCTACTTCTGTCCGATGCCAGCGGCGACTGGTACCTCGCGAACGACGGGCAGATCGAGTTTGTGCTCGAACCGGAGAGCCCGATCGTCAGGGTGCTGCAGCGGATCGACGGGACGTCCACCCTCGCCACCGTGCTCCGCGAGGCGGACGTCAAACTCAAGGCCGTGGAGGAGGAGCTGGACGCGCTCGTCGACCAGCGGCTTGTCCTCTTCGTCGCATAACGGGAGCGCGCATGTATGTCCAACGATTCGAGGAGCAACTGCTCCGCGGAGACGCCACCGAACGCCCGCGCGGCCCGAAGTATGTTAGCCGTTTCGAACGCTGGGACGACCTGGCGAGTGTACGTCGCCGCCCTCGTCGCCACTTTGCTGCCGCAGAGCTGGAACTCTACTTTCCGCCCGAGCTGTACCCGGTGGTGAGGCATCCTTTGGTCGCGGCGAAGGGGAGCGCAGTCGTGAGGCGGCTGCTCCTTCAACGGCTCTATGACTACATGGAGTTCACGACCGAGCTGGAGACTCTTGCGGTCATCCCTGTTGCCACGAAGATCAGCCGGGGGCGTTCGGGGCTCTTCCTTCCCGAACGCATGATGTCGGACGCGTATAAGATCGTCACGGACGAGACCTGGCACGCGCAGTTCTCGCACGAGTTTACCTGTGAGATCGAGGCTGAAACCAGCGTGCCGTGGACGTTGAGGGGAACCCGTACCCCCCCCGCCTTCTTGCTGCGGCTCGATGAGATACGTGGACGGCTGCCACAGAACCTGCGGGGCGTTGAGGGCCTGCTCTTCGCCATAGTGAGCGAGACCCTGATCTCGGGGATGCTGTCCCAAATTCCGCGCGATGACAGATTGCCGATGTCAGTTCGCAACATTATCCGTGATCATGCGGAGGACGAAGGCCGCCACCACGTCTACTTCAGGTCCTTGCTCACACACCTATGGCCGGCACTCGCGCGGGTCGAACGGGAGGCTGTCGGTCCGCTTCTCCCCGGGGTCGTCTACGCCTTCCTGGAGCCTGACTATGCGCAGACGGCGCGTCACCTGCGGGATGTCGGCCTGACCATTGAGCAGATCGACCAGGCCATCACGGAGAGCTGGCCCGCCGGCCAGGTACAGAGCGATGTCGCCGCCGCGGCCTCACAACTGACGCGCTACCTCGGAGAGGTCGGGGCACTGCGGGACAAGCGCACCCTGGTTGCATTCGAGGAGGCCAAGCTGCTGGGCTCGAGGCACGAGGAGCCCGGCGACGTTCCCGAGAGGCTCGTGGGATGACGAACAGTCCAACCGCCACTGCCACCGCCACCGACTCCCGGACGTTCTGGCGATTCTGGTCTGCCTCCACTGTGAGTCGCACCGGATCGAATATAACGGCGGTGGCATTGCCGCTCGTGGCAGTGAGCAGCCTGCATGCCACAACTCTCCAGGTGACGTTGCTGGCCGCTGCGAGCCAGGCCGCTTGGCTTCTGCTAGGTCTGCCAGCCGGAGTCATTGTTCAGAAAGTTCCGCTGCGTGCCCTGCAGGTAACGATGGACCTGGTGCGCGTGGTGGCCATGGGATCCATACCAGTGGCCTGGTGGCTGGACCGACTCACGTTTGGACATTTGCTGCTGACGGCCCTGATCACGGGCCTGGCGACTGTGCTCTTCGACATTGCCAACTCCACATTCCTACCGGCGTTGGTCTCCAAGGACGAACTGACTGCGCGCAACAGCCTGATCTCGGCCACTGAGGCGGTCACCCAGACCGGTGCGCCGTCTGTGAGTGGACTGCTCATCAAGATCGTCGGAGCCGTCGACGTTCTCGTGATCGACAGTGTCAGCTACCTGATGTCGGCCGTAACGCTATGGACTCTTCCCGAGCGCAGGCCCAGACCGCTGCCGCAGGTGCCGGTACGGGCGCTCATACGCGAGGGATGCGCTTTTGTGATGCGGCATCCCGTGATGAGGCCGTGCGTGATCTGGGCAACGGTGAGCAACTTCTTCACCGCGGCCCTGATGGCTCTGACCCCGCTCTACCTGGTGCGGGAGGTGGGGGCCTCGCCCACCGTGGTGGGCCTCGTGATCGCCGCCGACGGAGCCGGATCACTGATTGGTTCGATGGTGGCGACCAGGCTCTCGGCATGGGTCGGCACAGCGCGCGCCATGATTGTGTCAGGGGCCCTCGGCGGTGCCACGGCGCTGGTAATACCGATGACGACCACGCTTGGCAATATCGGCTACTTCATTGTCGGCAACGCAACAGTCGCGATGGCCGTGGTGATCGGCAGCATCGTCACCAGGACTCACAGGCAGGTAGAGTCACCGCCGGAGCTCCTATCGAGGGTCATGGCAACGGTGCGGTTCATCTCATGGGGAGCGCTTCCCGTGGGGGCCTTCCTGAGCGGTGTACTCGCTGACTCGCTCGGTCTGCGCACGGCCCTGTGGATGGTCTGCGCGGGCTTCCTACTGGCGCCGGCGGTGCTCATGATGAGCACCGTGCGGAAGCTACGTGATCTGAGCGAGGTGCGGGTCTGACACCCCATACGTCGGACCCTAGTGGAAATACTGCGAAAAGGAGAAATCAATCCCCATGAATCACGTCGTCGATCGAAGCGAATCTGTGCCCCGGCGGGTTCTGGGGATCAGAATCCGCCGGATGAAGGACGATTTCTTGATCGGGGACGAGGACCGGGCGCTACTCATCGAGGACATCGCCGCGTTCATCTTCGCCTCGCTGGACGGCCACCGGAGCACTACTAAGGTGGCACAGCTCGTAGCCCAGGAGTACGGGGTCGACGAGGGAACGGCGTTGGCGGACGTCGTAGAGTTCCTTGGTGATCTGGCGGACCAGGGGATCATCGAATGGTGAGGCATGTTCAGGAGAGAGGCGTACGGCATGGGGAATAGGACCGCGGAAGACTGGCTGGCTCCGCTGCGGGAGCGGCATCTGATTCCCGAAGGGATCAGAGCCGCGTTCGTCGTCGGCTCTGTCGCTCGCGGCTGGCACAACCCGCGCAGCGACTACGACATCTACGTCGTCTCAGACTCGCTCTACGCCGCCGAGACGAGCGAGGCGATTCCGGTGCCACTGGAGCCCTCATTCGTGACTGTCGAGGTCTTCTACGCGCAGGAGAAGCGCTGGGAGGTGAAGTACTGGAGTGACTCGCAAATCGACCAGATGCTGGCCAAGGTCTCCTGGGACGCGTACGAACGAGGCAGCATTCCGGGGAACGCCCTCGCATCCATCGAAGAACTGACGCTCGCCCGTCTCGGGCACTGCCTTCCCCTGATCGGCGCCGACTGGGTCGAAGAGCGACGTAGCCAGCTTGGCAGGACGGCGTTCCGTTCGTTCGCCATCGCTCGCTCCCTGGGGGCGGCAGACACGTACGTCGAGGACGCGCTGGGGCAGATGGAGGCGGGTGACTTGGAGAGCGCAGTGCTCTCAGCCCGGCAGGCCTTCGGCCATGCCGTCGACGCCCTCCTCGAAGGCGAAGGGGAGTTCGGCAGTCACCAGCCGAAATGGCGTGCCAACAGGTTCAAGGCTGCTACTCCTGGGGTTCTCACCTTCGACGAGTACTGGGCGGTTGAGACTTTGCAGACGTACGACAATGCCGATCCTCTTCCCTGGATCAAGATGGTGCTCGCCTTGTGTCAGGACATCGCCATGCGGGTGGACGTCTCCTGAGGTCTGCGGCTGGTGCCGGCGTTCCGGGCACATGTTCTACGGAGTAACGAACAGGGGAATGACGAAGTGGCGCTACGAACTCGCGGTCGGTACGCGGCGTCGTGATTAGGATTGACGTTGACGAGGACACCCTCCGCACCGTCCGCTTGACATTCAGCCCCCTGTGGGAAACCTTCGGCAGCATCGGTCTCCTGGCACGGTACCGGGGCGAGGCCCCTTCGCCGTATACGGAGTGGGCGCGGGCGGTGCGTCTCACAATGCCGGTGGGTCTGGCGCGGGACTTGGCCGGGGTGCTACATGACTCTGGCCTGTCGCGTCTCGTTCCCGGGTTCGTGCCCCTGCCCGACCCTGCGCGGAACACGTTTGCGGCTGAATTCGACCACCTTCGCCGCATCAGGGGCAACCCGCCGGAGGAGCGCCACCTCTATTCATTGCTGGCGCGATACTGGGATGTTGCGCTTGCGCCCCACTGGAACCGGATCCGCTCCTCGCTGGAGGAGGAAATCTTGCTCCGAGGCCGCACGCTCGCCGTCGAGGGCCCCGAGGCGATGCTCGGAGAGCTGGGTGGCCGGGTGCTGTGGACCAGGCCCCGTCTCACCGTTCCTTACCACCGAGACCTGGACCTGACGATCACGAGGTCCCGGCTCCTCCTCGTCCCCACCGTGTTCTCCGGCGGTCTGAGGTTGCTAGTCGAAGATCGTGACGGGGTGGCCATGTCGTACCAGGCGCGGGCCACAGGTCGCCTGCGGATATTGACGGCCGGAGCCGATGGCGGGCGGAGCGAGGACCGGCTCGCGTTGCTGCTGGGTAAGGGGCGTGCACAGGTCGTACGAGCCCTGGAACTGCCAATGACGACTACTGCTGTGGCGGAGTCCCTGGGCTTGGCGAAGAGCACTGTCTCACAGCACTTGGCAGTGCTGTCTGGAAGTGGAGTCGTGTGGAAGCGGCGCATCGGTGCGAGCGTCTTCTACCAGCTCGACGAAAGCGGCCTTGCGTTGCTTAGGCAATTGGGTTGATGCCAAGGTTTGGCCGGACCGGAGCCTCCTCGCGCGATCAATGGCCTTGTGCTGCATGGGCAGATGGGGCGGCGGTACTTGTCGCCCTAAGACATCAGCCGACCGCACTGTCGATCCTGTGCCACCTTGACGGCGGGACGAAGCTGACCGATGCCGCCTTCGCCTTACTGAGGATTGATGCGTGATGTCGCCGGGGCTTGTGGCGAGGCCGGTGGCGATGAGGCAGCCGGTGATGATGGTGGGCCGGTACTGGATCTGGCGTGGCCCCGGCGGACTGCGGTGACCAGGTGCGTGTAGTCGGTGAAGGCGATGTTGGCCAGGCTGGTGCGTTGCAGGCTGGACCAGATCCCTTCCACGGGTTTGAGGTCGGGTGCATAGGCTGGCAACTAAACACGGTGAGCCAGTCCCGGGCCGTGGTCCAGGCGCGCATCGCACGACTGAGGTGCAGGCCAACGTTGTCCCAGACCAGCACGATCGGTCCGCCGAGCTTGGTGTGGGCGGCGGTGAGCAGGTCTCGTAAGTCCTTCCAGGAGAATCCTTTGCGGCCGTCGGGCCGCCGGTCACCGGTGTGTCGGAAGACCAACCGCGGCCGCTCGCCGGGCTTGTAGCAGCACAGAGCGGCCGCTGACAGGTGACGTCTGCTGCCGCCGTTGACCTGGATCACCGGGGTGACGCCTGTGCGGGACCAGGTGCGGGCGGTGTGCGGCGTCATCGAGAGGTTCAGCCAAGATTTTCGTGAAGCGATGACGCAGTGTCATGCCGGGTTGGGTGTGCACGGTTCGTGCTTTGCTGCGCCGGTGACGCGCTGGTCGTGGCAACGGGACCCTGTGACCGTGTGAGGTAATGCTGCAGCAGCTCTTCCCTCATCTGTCCGCGGTGCTGGTGGAACAGGTGCGCGTGGAAGAGGAAACCGTACTGGTCGTCGCGCGGACCCGTGATGGCACGGCCGTGCCCTGTCCTGACTGCGGTGGGCTGGCTTGGCGAGTCCACAGCCGCTACCGGCGGCATCTGGCCGACGCCGGCTTCGGCGGCCGCCGGGTCGTCATCGACCTGCGCGTCCGACGCCTGTTCTGCGACAGTGCTCACTGCGCTCGCCGGACCTTCGCCGAGCAGACAGCAGGTTTGACTGTGAGATACGGCCGCCGCACGGCCGTCCTCACCAAGATCGTGCAAACGATCGCCTTGGCACTGGCCGGGCGAGCCGGCGCCCGGCTCGCGGACGTCCTGCACATCCCGATCAGCCGGACCACCCTGCTCAATGTGGTGATGGCGATGCCCGATCCACCCCGGCCCGCATTGCGGGTACTCGGCGTCGATGACTTCGCCACCCGTCGCGGCCGACGCTACGGGACCGTACTCGTGGACCTGGACTCGCACCGTGTCGTGGATCTCCTGCCTGGCCGCGGGAAAGCACCCCTGGTCTCCTGGCTGGCCGATCATCCCGGCATCGAAATGGTCTGCCGGGACCGAGCCGGAGCCTACGCAGAGGCAGCAAACGTCGGAGCACCCCAAGCCCGTCAGGTCGCCGACGCCTGGCACTTGTGGGACAACCTGGCCCATACGGTCGAACGCACCGTGATCACCCATCGCTCCTGTCTGACACCGCCGCCGCCCCCGCAATCCGAGCCCACGCGCACAAAGGAACCTCCCGACCCCGCTCTCAACCCCGACACCGGCACCGAGAAATGGCTGGTCACCCGCACCCGAGAGCGATACCGGGCCGTCCAGGACCTGCTTGCCCAGGGATGGACGATCAGCGCCATCGGACGCGAACTCGGACTGGCCCGCCACACCGCCCGCCGCTACGCACGCTGCGAGAACCCCGAAGCCCTCGCCGACCGGGCCATCCGCACCACCCGGCTGGACACCTGGCGGCCCTACCTGATCAGCCGCTGGAACCAGGGATGCACCAACGCCTCCGCCCTCTTCCGCGAGATCCAGGCCCAGGGCTACCCAGGACGCACACCGCAAGCCGTGCGCCGCCTCCTGCGTCCCTTGCGTGACACTGCGAAGGCGGCACCTGCACCGCCGCCAAAACCGCAGGACCTCACCCGCTGGATCACCCGCCACCCCGGACGGTTACGAGCCGAAGAAGAACAGCAACTCGAAGACGTCCTGTCCCGATGCCCCGAACTGGCCAGACTGAGCACCCACGTTCATGCCTTCGCCCGCATGATCTGCGACCGAACCGGCACCGACCTCCCCGCCTGGATCCGCGCGGTCCACGCCGACGACCTACCGCAGCTGCACGCCTTCGCCGACGGACTCGACCGTGACTGGGACGCTGTCCTGGCCGGCCTCACCCTGCCCTGGAGCAGCGGCCCCGTTGAAGGCCACGTGAACCGGATCAAGATGCTCAAACGACAGATGTATGGACGCGCAAGCCTCCCGCTCCTCCGCAAACGAGTCCTCCTCGCATGACGCAGCGTCATCGCTTCACGAAAATCTTGGCTGAACCCGAAATGGGTCTGGCACAAGTTCCGTGCTCCAGCCACGCGTTGTAGTTGTTGAGCTCCCTTCGGGTGGTCGGAGGTCGCCTCGAAACGTCCCTAAAGCGTGTTGCAGAAGGCCGTGATTTTGCAGGTCAGGGCACGGTCATTGCTGTTGTGATCACACGGCCAGGGCGAGGTTGTACATGGTTATCGGCTTCCTCATTGGCCAGCAGGGATCGGCCGGGTTGTTTGCGGTGCGGGACGCGATCAGGCCGGTGTCGGGGCGCTGTCGCCGAGCACGGCAACGCCCTTCCACAGCTGCGGCATACCGGAGTCGCGCCACACGTGGGCGCCGGCCCTGTTGCCCGGCGCCGGGGGAGCGGCGGTCACGACCAGGCGAGTGTCGCCATCGATGATGACCTGCACGTTTGCGGAAAACGGGTAGTTGCGGCTCTCGAGGCACCGACCTTGCGGTCTCCGACCGGGATCAGCGTGCCCTCCACGATCCACATCCGGTCCGCGGCATTGACGGGAAGTGTGGCCGTTTCCAGCGCGAGGAGAGGCAGTAACCGCTGGCCGCGGCCGGCGAGACCCCGGAGAGCGGCGCCATCTGCCGCATGGTGAGGTCCGTCCGGTGGTAGACAGCCACCAGCAGCGCCCGGTCAGTAAGCGCCAGACTTTATGGCCGCCCGATGTGCGGCCCGTCGCCAACCCGGTCCCGCATCATCTTCAGCAACCGCTCGAAGTACTTCATCCGCAGCCCCGTGAACGTCTCCATCGGCAACAGGTCAGCCCTCAACACCTCACACGCACACGGGAAATGTCCCGTTCGCGGTCTTCTGCAAGACGCTTTGGTTCGGGTGCCACGGCCGAGATTTGGTGGCTGTGAACGAGGTGCTGTACCGGCTGCAGGAGCGGTTGTTTCCTTCGGCCACCGACGTCGATTTCGTGGCCGAGGACACAGATGGCGGGGTGATACGTGTCGAGACCCCGTGCACGTCTGCTGTCGCATCCTGCCCCGGCTGTGTTTCCGCTGGTCAGCGGGGATGACGTGTCGTGTCGTGTCTACGGTGGGGGCGCCGGATGCCGTCGGTGTTGGGGCTGTTGGAGGAGCGGGATTGTGCTGCTCGGCAGCGGGTGTATGTGCTGCAGGCGGAGTTGTGCGAGGCCGAGGCGACAGACGCCAGTAGCGGTGGTCGGTGACCGGCCGGTGACGGTGGCTGGTGCAGTGTGCGGCTCGATGGTGCTGGCGTGGCGGGATGGCCTGGAGGCCGTAGCGCGTCCACCGGCCTAGCGGCGGACTGTGGAGAGCATGGGTCGACCCGGGTGGTGGAGGGATGGACTTCCGGCGGCTCGCGGTGGCGCTGGTCTCCAGCCGGTACCGGCGAAGGCCGAGCGTCTGGTTGCGCGGGTTGGTTGGCCGAACAGAGCCCGGAAAGGTCAGCGTCCCACTTCGCGAGACGGCGGCTCATGACTGACCATGCTCATCGACCAGAGACCATCGCCTCCGAACTGTCGGTGCGGGTCTCGTAATCCCGGGCCAGACAGCGGGAGCGCATCAGCCATGCGAACGGTGCGCACCGTCAGCCACCTTTGGGCAGCACCGTGAATCCGGGTGTGTCGTCGCTGGCGTTTGACCACGGTCAGTGCGATCTGCAGGATGCTGCGGGCGAGATCGACGAGCTGGCCGGGGTCGGCTCTGGACGTGCCTGGACCTCATCAGACTGAGTCCACCCAGTCAGTGGTGATGGTGGGGACCGTGGGGGTGATGCCCGGAATGGTCATGACTTCGAGTGCACAGGTAAGGACAGTGAGCAGGTCCCAGTCTAGCGACCCCTGAAGGGAAGCCTCCCGGGCGGCTGGTATGAGCTGGCCTAGGGGGATGCGCATTCCCTCGGCCCGTTGTCTGGCCAGCCTGCCGACTAGTCCGTCCGTCCCAGCCAGCCGGAGCCAGCTCGCGTCGTGGTCGAAGTCATGCGCTGGATGCATCAGCTCGAGGTCGTCGAACACGGAAAGGGTCTCGGAAACCGCGTCGAAGTCACTGCGGATTCGTTCCCTCGTCAAGACCTGGCGCTCCACATCGCAGAGCACCGCGATCTCGCGTACGACATCGATGAGCTCGTCCGAGACATGGATGAAATTGAGCAGGCCGTTCACGACACCAAGCTGATACCTCAGGTGCTGGGGGCGCCGCAAGGCCATGTCGGATGGACCCTTCAACGAGTTGAGCCGGACCGATGCCGGAGGCGCCCCGGGAACCCAGTGTTCGTCCCTCAGAATCAGGCACACTGAGTCGGTCGAGGGGAGCACCAAATCCATGGCAGCGATCAGATCCGGTGAGGCTCTGTTGAACTGGTAGCGGTAGACCTCCCTGATGGACAGGCGATCATACCTGAAACGGATGACGTCCAGCGGCTTGAACCCCGCCGCTGAGAGGGCGTCAAGCGCCGGCCGAAGACGCCGCCCCACAACCGCTTCGGGCTTGAGCATACAGAGGGCCACACCGAGCATTCCTGGTATGTCTTCGGCAAAGATCCAGCAGCCCTCGCGGAAATAACTGTCAATCGCATACAGCTCCGATTTCCGGGTAGACCAAGTCACATCAAGCAGGATGTCGGGGCTGATATCGGTCAACGCAGTGGCAGGCGGTGCATCTCCGAGGAGCACGTTTTCATCTTTCTGTGACAGCTCGCGGGGGACGGAGGGAAAAGCATCTGAATTTACTTCGGTCATGTCAGCGCTGGGTTTCCGTCCGCCGGGCCGCTTTCCCATGCGGAGAGCTCGATATTGGGGAAGATTCGACCCACGCCGGGGGTATTGCATTCCACCGTGTGGGTCATGATGGATATAAGATCCCACAGGTCGCGGTGGTCGGCCGAGGGGTGCCGGGCCGCAGTGATCACTTCCTCTGCCTTGATGTCCCGACCCTGTGATCGCTCTCGAGCCAAGAAACCTGCGGGTGCCTTAGACTCCGCGAGCCGCTCCCAGCTCTTCTCGAGGTCGAGGTCGTGGGCCGGGACACTCTGCTCGATCTCAGCGAACGTTTCCCGAAGCTCGGCGCTCGCATCATGCCCTGACCGGATGCGGGCTTTCACGAGTTCCCTGCGTTCCGCCGGGCACAGCACCGAGAGCTCACGGATGACGTCGATCGGCTCGTCAGACGTGTGCAGGAAATTTAGTTGCCTGTTGACCGCACCCAAGCGGCGTCTGAGGTGGTGCGCATCACGCTGTGCCGGATCCGAAGGGCCCTTGAGAGAGGTGAGGCGAACGGAAGCCGGAGTCTGCCCGGGACGCCATCGGAGGTCCTTGAGCACCATCAGTATGGAGTCGGCGGCCGGCAGCATGATATCCATCGTCGCAATGCGTTCGCGGGAGGCGACGTTCATCTGGTAGCGCCAGGTTTCCCTGATCGTCAGACGGTCGTGCCGGAAGCGCATGGCATCAACCGGCAGGAAGCCGTTCTCGATAAGCGCTTGCAGGGCCGTGTGATATCGCCGCCCTGGAGCAGCTTCGGGTTTCAAGATGCCCAAGGTTACGCCCAGCACATCGTCTAGGTCATCCGAGAAGGTCCACAGTCCTTCTCGGAAATAATTGTCGACACTGTAAAGTTCCGCTTTGGTAAATGACCGAGTGAGTCTGACCAGTGCGGCATGAGGGATATCATGGTAGACGGGGTAAGATTTATTGGAAGCGGGTTTTTTAATCACTGGAGACCGTACCTGATCGGTAATCATTTCCTTATGGGCCTTCAAGCCGCGTGGTCGGGTGCTGGCGTGGCGCCAGCACCGAAATCGTACTTGCGGGACCAGGGCTGTTACAAGATTAGTTGATGTTTTGTTCGTGCTGGTCAGCAGGCCATGTCCGGGGCAGGCGAAGTTCTTTTGCGATCCAGGGCCCCTCAAAGAATTTCCTGAGTCTGTCATCTCCTGACGGCGTCCGGGGTGCGCTGAGGCGTGTCCTCGATGTCGAGATGTCCGCGCTGGTCTACAACCTGCATGACCTGCGTGGGACGCGTGGGTGTCAGCGCCTAACTCGGCGCAGTAACGCTGGGCGTTTTACGCGCCAGCCTGCTGTTTTGGATCCTTCCTGGCGATGGGGCAGTGGGCGGTCGCAGGTCCCTGGGCCACGCTGGAACGACTGGACTACGCTGCCGCGGGGTCTGGGGCTTGGTGAAGACGCCGAACTCGGACACGATTCGCCGCGTGGTCAACGCGGTCATGTAAGCGGTGATGATGCAGGACGGCGCGCTGGTCTCGCATGGTCGAAGATGGCGGACAAGGGCGGCGAAATCACCTGTTTCACTGCGCTGTCGGCCGTGCTTAAGCTTCAGGACGCGGTGGTGGTCGCGGACGCGTTGCACACCCAGGTGCGAGCACGCCAGGGTGCTGGTGGCTCGGCGCGCACTATGCCTTCCCGGCTAAACGCAACCACTTGGACCTGCGGAAGGCGTGCCGGAAAGTATCCTGGCAAATCATGCGGGTCGCCTTCCGCTCCACAGTACGCGCTTACGGTTGCATCGATACGCGCGTGGTGGGGCGTGGTGAGCTTCGCCGGCCTGGACCTCCCTTACGTGCGTCGGCAGCTCGCCCTCGCCCCGTATACCACCCACTCGATGTCTTCGGTATCTCCTGTGACCTGCACGCTCATGCCTGATACCCGGCCTAGCAACAGCCTTGCTTGCGGGACCACATTCGCAGCATGTACCGATTCACTTCGTCCGGCCGGTCTGTCGCCATGTCGATCTCCCGAGGTGCGTGGCGGTCGACGAACGCGGTGCGCGTGTGTAGAAACCGGTCATCGGCCGAGACGAGTGTCTGACCACGCCCGAGCAGGACGCGGGTCTGTACCGAGGACTGATCGAGGACGGCGTCGAAGAAGTCCAATGCCGCCACCTGTAGGCCCGTCAGCGGTTTGCCGATCTTCTCGTGGGCTCCCTCAATGTAGGTGCGGAAGTATCGGACCAGTGCCTTGCCGTCGTGGGAGTAGCGGATGATCGGCGATGCGAAAAATTCTACGGTGTTGGACATCCCCCGCTTCTCGAACCAAAACTCCCCCATAAGTACCTCGAGGACCTCGGGGTGGTGCAGCAGGATCTGGTGCGCTGAATCCGCATCGACCAGGATACTTTCCCCCCCGATGTACGCAGGCTGAGCACAGGAAAGCAGCAGATAGTCGATTGAGTCGACGTCGTTGACCGCGTCGTTGTGCATGTAGGCACCCTGCTTGGTCTGGTGGTAGCGGGCACCTGCCTCGATCGTCCGGCGGGACCCTCGGTCGTAGACCTCGACCATTCTCCAACCGTCGGTATTCTGGATCATGGGAGTACCCAGTGCGGTGCCCAGCAGCCAGGCGTAAATAGCCTGGCCGCGGAGCGACTCGATGCCGGCAACGCTGTCGTAGACGATGAAATGTGCGGTGTTGTCGATGACCCCGCGTGTGGCTTCGACTTCCGCCAAGAGATTCGGGCAGCGAGAAAGGTCCACATCGATGTCGTCGACTCGGCCTTGGGCGTGGCTCCGATCCAGCTCCGCCACGTACGAACGGATCTCCACGCAGGCTGCGTCCGAGAACGTGTGGAACGCTTCGGCCGGGGCCTCGAGGGTCCGCGGCTGGGTCGTTGTGGAAAGCGTCTGCATCTTGTGTCTCCTGTAATGCGCAGATAGTTGGGCCGTCGAGGGGAGGTCACTCCCTGGTGATGGGGACGGCCACTTAGGTCGATCGGTCGAAGCGGTCCGGGGCGAATGCGTCGATTGGGAAATCAGTTCGGCCGTGCAGCGCATACTGGGCGACAGCTGTACCCACCGCAGGAGCGTGCTTGAATCCGTGTCCGGAAAACCCGGTGCATAGCACGACGTCGGCCAACCGTGGGTGACTTCCAAGGACGAAGTGTCCGTCGGGGGTCCGGACGTCCATGCATGCCTCTGCTGAGGCCGTTATAGGCTGCAGTCCGGGGAGTGCCTTCGTGACGTAGGCGGAGACTGGTGCCGTCTCCACGGACACGGGATGCATGCCCCAGTTGTCATCGGGATGGGACAGCAGCCGTTTGGAGGGGTGCGGGCCGCCTAGGCCCACCTTCACCCCGCGTCCGTCGACATCCGGGATCCCCCAACCGTCGAGCCCGGACCCTACACGGATGAAGACGGGGAAGTTCTGAGTACCGTGACACTCCGTGTCATCCCGAAACCAGCAGAGGACGGAGCGCCGCACCTGTAGGGGCAGCTCCAGGTCGGGGACCAGGTCGTTGGTCCAGCCGCCGATCGCGAGAACGGTCTTGCGGGCACGGATGACGCCGGCATTGGTGAACAAGGTTGGTCCGTCCGCTTCGTGGCGGAGCTTAAGGCATCGCACGCCACTCAGTACGGATGCGCCTGCCGCTCGGGAAGCCTGAACCGCCGCGCGCACGGCGGCCTCCGGTCGCAGGACCCCGGCTGTGGGCTCGAAGAGTCCGATGTCCTTCCCCATGGGAGCGTGCTGGGGATACCTTGCCCTGAGCTCAGCGCTGTCGAGCCGTTCATAGGCCACGCCTACGGTTTCCGCTGTGACAGCGGCCGCCGAAACCAAGGGATGTCCGGGAGGACCGATCGTCAGACCGCCGCATTGGAGCAGCAGCTCCGTTCTGGTCGCTGCCTCCAGTTCCCGGTAGATCTGCAGTGAGGCGCGGGCAAATACACCGTAGTCGACGCCCTCGTGACAGAGAGTCCTGAAAATGCGGGATCCACCGTGGGATGCACCCCGCCGATGCCCCGGTACGTAGGGATCAAGGGCGATGACGTCGGCACCCATGGCGGCCGCGCGCCAGGCGACCATGGCGCCCATCACCCCAAGCCCCACCACGGCGAGGTCGTATCGGCGAGTCGTGGAGGACTCGCCTGCGTGGAACTGGCTCATCGCGCCTCACCCGGGCGCCGGGCCGTCAGTACTGTCCACACGATTTCGCCCGTGTCACACGAATTGATCTTGCGTTCCCAGCGGCTCAGGAGACGCTCGTACTCAGCCTTCCCCATCTCCTCCAGGAAGCACGCTCGTTCGGACAGCAGTCGTGTATGCCCTTCGAGCATGTTTGCCTTCAACTGGCTGCTGAGGTCTTCCATCTTGACCTCGGTGAACCCCACGTCCGTCAGCATCGTTTGGTAGGCGGCGGGAGAGATCATGTAGTGATCCCAGGCTGCCATCCGCGCGGTGTGTTCCGAGGAGCCGCCGCGTGGTCCGAGACAGTAGTCGGTGACCATGACTTGTCCACCCGGTCGGAGCACTCTGTGCAGCCGTCGCCAGAGTGCGAGCTTGTCCGCAAGGGGGACGAAGACCACGCAGTCTCTGCTCCACACGATGTCGAAGGAGTCGTCCGTGAGCAGATCCGAATCCCTTACGTCGCCCGTTGCAAAGGTGACACCTAGGGTCCCGCTCTCCTCGATCCGCTCCAGGCACACATCGGTCAGCTCGGCCGAGCTGTCCAGCCCGAGCACGGAGACTCCGTATTGAACAGCCAAGCGAAAGGCATCGCCGCCCAGGCCACTGCCAACGTCGAGAACTCTGAAATCCGCTCGGAGCCGGAGGCGGCCCGTCAGGTCGTTGAAGGTCTCCTCACTCGAGGGGCCTTGGTACCCGTGACCGTAGAGCCGTTCGTGACGGAGGGCCACGGCGCGTGAATAGCGCATCGCAAGGTACGTGGACTGGGTATGGGGCATGGCTGGTATTCCCTCGGAGTGACAGGGCACGGTTGGGGGTAAGGAGTGCGGACTGGACCGCGCCCTGGGCTCAGCCGACGCCAATCCCGATGCGGTCCAAACCCTGCTGATCCGGCTTGCGCGGGTGAGCCAGGTGATGCCACAAAGTTCGGGCCCAGGTGCCGATGTCACGCATGACGTAGTGATCGCGGCCTGGCTTGAGAGCGTCCATCAAGAAGGTCCTGTGACCTCTAGCTGCTGGGCCAAGCACGGTAATCCGTGGTTCTGAGCCTCCATCTGCGCGTACTGGCTGGAACTCGGCCGTCAGCTCCAGTCCCCCTGGCACGTAGTAGTTGCCGTCCGCATCTTCGTTGCGCCATTGCCGGCAGATCCCTGCCGAAAGCAGGTCCCGGTAGAGCGGTGAGGCATCTTGATACGGATCGAAGGTGTGTAGACGTGCGTCGGCGAGGACGTCGACCCGCCTGCTCGTGCCAGTGAGCGGGCCTTCGATCGTGAAACCGCCGGAGCCGTCGCCTCGTACGGTGGCTCCCGGACCGACCGAGATGTCGAGCAGTCCGTGTCGTATCAAGGCGCGGATGCGTTCCATCACCTCTAGCCCGGCGCCATTGGCAAGCCGGTTGTGGTGGCGCACGTACCGCTCGGCGAAGGTGCGCTGTGCATGAGGTGTGAGTCCGGCATCGTCGACCGCGTAGCAGATGACCTCGCGCAGGTCCCGCCAGACCCCGTCGGCTGCGGCCTTGTGCGGATTGTCGATGTTTCCTTGAAGTGCCCAGAGATGGTCGCGTCGCATCATGTCGAGGACGGCTTCCCTATAGTCGCCCGGACTCATCGCGGTGCTGATGCCGAGTGGCGTCAGGGTACGCTTCCAACTGAAGCGGTTTCCTGCCGGCGTTTCGTCGAGTGCCCAGGGTGATGTCCATGAGGCACAGGCCTTGACCAGGGCTGCTGGGCTTTCGGCCAACAGCCTGACCTGCTCCTGGGCTTCCGGCCCGAAGACCACACCGATCCAGTGCCGCACCAAGCCTTTCGGGGAGGGCATTGATGCCTCGACGTGATCCACCGCTCGGCCCTGTACCAGCATCGTTTCCAGAGTTGTGACGAGCAGGTCCGCACCGGCCAGGAGGGGTGCGAGCAGCGCTTCCGGTCCTTCGCCGTGGTGGTGCCCGGCCAGGAAACGTCGGAAGTCAGGCATGGCGAGGCCGGCTAGCCACTCGGCAGCCTCGGCCCCGAACAGTGCACGATAGTGCAGGTAGGCCATCTCAAGGACGATGACGGGCAGCAGATGCCGTTCGAAGTCGAGCTGTCGGCGGACCGGACCGCCCAAGCTGCCACCCCGTGTCCCGTGAATGGTGCGCAGTGCGTCCACGGTCCCATGGGAGAGAAAGACCCCGCGGTGTTCCAAGCGGGCAGGGTCCACGGCCTTGTTGTTCGTGGGTCGCGCGAAGGTGAACAATCCGGAGTTGCTGAACGCGACGATTGAAGAGGGTTCGTCGCCGCTGGGTTCGTAGACGAGGTCCCCTATGGGTGATGTCACGAATGTGCCACCGCGGCCCTCGGTCAGATGCAGGATTGCGTCAATGGCCGTAAGACCGGTGCCGGCGCAGCCGACCGTCATTTCGGGGCCGGTGGTTGCTTGGGGGAGCGACTTGTCCAGCGGGTACACGTACGGGATGTACGTGCCGCCGTTGTGGGCGGCAGAGTCGAAGAGGGGTCCGTGTACGGGCGAGCGGCGCGGGTCGTGTGCGGTGTGGCCCGTGATCATCAGGATGTGGTCGGCCTGTGAACTCTGGCCGTCCGCGGTGATCACTTCGAGCGGCCCGTGTCGTTCGTCATCCGAACCGGAGATCTCGCGTATGCCTACGACGTCACGAGCCTCGAGGCTGACCTCTACGTCGGGGTGGGCACGGAGCTCGGCGATGTAGGTGGCGCACATGTCGGTGAGTGCCAGCCCGTGCACGTATCGTTTGGGCCAGCTGTTCGGCTTTACGTCAAAGTCGGTCTCGCCGGTCAGGGCGAACTGAGACCGGCACCAGTCGTACAGGGTTGGACGATCCGCCGGATTGCGCAGCGGTCCTGCCCCGATGCTGCTCTCGTCGGCCGCGAAACCCACTTCGCAGCTAATCCGGTTCAGGTAGCTGGACCTCGGCTGTGAGGGACTGTGCGCGGTGCCTGCCCCGAACTCACCGGTCCGCTCATAGACCTGGATGTGCAGCTTGGTACCTGGTTCCAGCCGCCCGATCGTCGCGGAGAGGCGTTCCAAGGCATAGGTTGCGCGAGGCCCACCACCGATGATGGCTAGGCGGTGTGTGCGGTGGGACGGCCGGTTCATGAAGCGCTGCCCGGATGCTCCGGCGCTTTCTTGCCGAGGAAGGAGGCCAGCGCGGCGAGGAAGCGATCGACGTCGTCAGCCGTCATGCGGCCCATGGTAGAGAGCCTGAAGTATGTAGGTGCCAGCTGCTCTTGCGCGGTGTAGATGACGAACCCCTGCTCTTTGAGCCAGGCGTGCAGGTCGTTGTAGGGCACTCCTGCAGGCAGGCGTATCGCGGTCAGCGCGACCGCTCGCTGCTCGGCCGGCAGCAGGAATTGCAGGCCGAGGCAGGCCAGTCCAGACCGCAGCCGTTCTGCGAGTTCACGGTAGCGGGAGTGGCGTCGGTCGGTGCCCTCCTCAAGCGCCAGATCGAGGGCCTGGTCGAAGGCGTAGTAGGCGGGGATCCCCGGAGTGAAGGCGGGTGCGGCGGCTCCGGCCTGCGCACGGTAGTGGCGGTGGAGGTCCAGGTAGTACCCGCGCCTGAGCCCAGAGGAGAGCGCCTCCAGGGAGGTTTTCCTGGCACAAACGAATCCGAGCCCTGGCAGGCCTTCGATGCACTTGTTGGATGACCCGGCAAGCCAGTCGATGTTGTCTCGATCCATCAGGATGTCCTCGGCACCGACGCTGCTGATGGCGTCGACGATCACCTCGCGGTGGTGACGGTGCGCGATCGCGGTGATCTGGGCGACCGGGTTGAGCATGCCGGTGCTCGTCTCATGGTGTACCACCGCCACGTGGGTCAGGCCGGGGTCGGCCGCCAGGGCCGCGTCGACCTGCTCCAGGTCGATTGGAATGCCCCATCCGAACGACAAGCGGTGGGAGCGGATGCTGTAGCCCGCCGCTATCTCGCAGAAGCGCTCCCCGTAGTGTCCGTTGTCGAGGATCAAGAGGCCGCCAGCCTCGGGGACTGCCGAGGCCACGATGGCCTCGACCGCAGCGGTGCCCGAACCGGTCAGGATCACTGATGTGTACTCGGGGCCGCCTCCAGAGATCTGTACGACCTTGCGACGTACCCGGGTCATCAGGTCACTGAACTCGGGCTCCCTGTGGCACAGATCAGGCCCCGCTAGTGCAGCGCGGACGCGATCGTCGGTGTTGACCGGACCCGGGTTCATGAGAATCAACTGTCGGCTGCTGAAGTCTGCGGCAACCGTGACATCGAGAGAGGAGCTCATGAGGCGAGAGCCTTCTGGAATCGCTGGGCGGACACGGGGGGTGACAGGGCGGGGCGGCCCAAGTTCGGGTCGGACCCGGACGCAATGTGGACGCGAATGAGGGACGGTCCGTGGGCTGCGCGCGCGGCCGCCACCGCTGTGTGCAACCCCTGTTCGTCGGACACCTGTGTCGTGAACTGGTAGCCGCAGGCGCTGGCGAGGGAGGGAAAGTCCAGGTGGCTCGATCCCGTGGGCTGGTTTCCCGTGGACTCATAGGCTGCGTTGTCGAGCACGAAGTGCAGGAGGTTTGCCGGTGAGAGTCGGCCGATCGTTGCCATCGCCTCTAGACGCATCAGGGCAGCACCGTCGCCGTCCAATACAGCGACTTCCCGGTCCGGAGCGTGCAGAGCGACGCCGAGGGCGATGCTGGAAGCGCAGCCCATGGAGCCGACTACGTATAGGTTCTCAGGGCGATCCCAGTCCCGTTCAAGTTCTCTGGCGGTCTTCCCGGTGGTGGCGATCAGGAGGGTCCGCGGAGCGAGCTCACCGACGATCGCGCCGATCGCGGCGGCTCTGAGCATGAGCCCCGACTCGCCCACCGATCCGGAGGCGTCGGTGGTGGTGCTTGCCCGGTACGGCGCAATGGCTCCCTTGGGTACTACGAAGGCGAACGGAAGCCCAGTGCTATCCATGTACTGACCGGCTGCTGTGAGCTGCTGGTGCAACGCCTCCTCCTCTTGGGGAAGCGTCGCATACTGGATTTCCATCGCACTGAGTTGACCAGGCGTGATGCGTCCCATCAGCTCGTGCTGAGGTTCGTCTGGACGACCTGGCTCACCTCGCCAGGTCACGAACAGCAGGACAGGCAGGCGCAGGGTGTGGCACAGCGTGGCGAGTGGATTCACGGCGTTGCCCAGGCCGGAATTCTGCATTATGACCACTGGTCGTCGGCCGGCCAGGCGTGCGCCGGCCGCGAGCGCGACGGCCTCTCCCTCGTTGTTGACGATCGAGTACAGGTCCGGGTGTTCGTCTTCGAGGCAGCTGATGACCGGTCCGAGGAATGAGCAGGGGACACCGGTGAACGGGCCGTAGCCCGCGTCCAGGAGGGCGCGAACCAGGGTTCCGGGATCCAGAGCCGTCACTGGTCGTCCGTCTTGCCCGAGTTCGGCAAGAAGCGTGCTTCGTCAGCCATTACCTGCGGCATTCCCTGCAGGTCGAACACCGTCTTCATTGGCGCGATCCGGTCCTCGAGAGCGGTGGTGCGTCCGTCACGCAGAATGGTGTCGAATGTTTCGGAGACCGCGCTGATTCCGGCTCGCAGGCCTTGGTTGGCGTAGATCACCATCTTGGCACCAGCTGCTGACAGCTCATCGGCGGTGACGGTGTGATAGGTGGTCGGAACTACAACGACCGGGAGGTCCGGCTGCCAGCGGCTCAGGAACTCGAGTACCGGCTCCGCTTCGCTCCCCTTGGCGTGGATCAGTACGGCATCGGCACCCGCAGCCGCATAGGCTTCTCCTCTACGCAGCGCTTCCTCCATGTCCCAGCCGGCAATGAGCGCTTCGATCCGGGCGATGACCATGAAGTCGGGGTCTTCCTGGACACTCTTGGCAGCGCGCAGTTTGCCAGAGAACTCCTCGATCGAGGCGAGCTTCTGACGTCTAGGGATGAAACTATTCACCTTGGGGAAGAGCTTGTCCTCGATGGATACGGCCGCAATTCCAGAGGCTTCGTAGCGGCGGATCATGTGCATGACGTTAAAGGCATTGCCGTAGCCAGCATCGCAATCGGCGACTACAGGGATGTCGACCGCTGCCGCCAGTGAAGCCGCCACGGTGTGAAGTTCGGTCATGGTGAGGATGTCGGTGTCGGGTAGGCCCTGGGACGCCGAGATCTCCAGCCCGCTGGACCACACACCGTCGAAGCCCGCCCGCTCCGCCAGTCGGGCACCCAGTGGGTTGTGCGCACCCACGATGCGGGTGATCCCGGGTCGCATGAAGAGTGCCCGGAGTTTGGCCGCGCCGGTTCCCGGCTTGGGTCGAGGCATGGTGGGTGCGGTGAGCTGCGGAGATGTCATTGGTCAGTCCTTCGATTCGAGCAGGGCTTGGTCGCCCAGCGTGGTCAGGAGAGCACGAGGTGTCCAGCCAGCTCCGAAAGCATGCTGTCCATCGCGTCTGCCTCTTGTTCGTTGCCGGCTGAGCGGGAGTGCGCCGCATAATTGCGGCCCTTAGCAAAGACGTTGAGGATGCTCTCGACACTGAACTGGCTCGGAGTGGTGAGCTCCAGGAGCCGGGACTGCAGGGCGAGGGCTGCCTGGCTCTGGTTGCTAGCCGTTGTGGTGACGGTCGCAGCCAGTTCGGTAGCTACGTCGTAGTTCCGGTTGCTGTACTCCGGGCAGCTTGAGGCGAGTCCGGTTCGAAGACGGGGCAGCGGGCCGGTCTCCCGTAGGTCGGCAGCCCAGGTCGCATTGTTACGGCTGGAGGAGACCTTGGAGTTGTTGAGCAGCAGGAAGTAGCTCGCCTGGAGGGACGTTGGGAGCATGCTGGGGATACCGAGGCGCAGGGAGAGGTAGGGGAACAGGAAGGAGTAGTAATAGGAGTTGTCCACGCCGAAGAAGTAGGCGAGAGCGGGGGGCTCGGGAAGCTCTGTTAGAGCTTCGACAAGCGCGGGGAATGTCTGGTTCGTGTCGATTCCGGCTGCGGTCAGGACCCCGTAGAGGTGACTGAAGTAGATCTCGACCCAAGGGTTGAGCGCCCCCGGGATCCCCTTGGGAAATACGCCGTAGTCGGTGGAGTAGCTGAGACCGAGGCTGTGTGCCCCGAGGTTCTGGAACATCGACTTGATGCGGCGGTTCCCACCGACGGCGCGCGCCACGGTGCGGTAGACCTCGTCGATGTCCCCGACATCGAATGAAAGTCGTTGTGTGCGGCCGTCGCTCTCGTCGACGTGGCCCCTCGCTCCGCAGGTCCCGCACGACGCGGACAGCATGCTGTCGTACAGTTGCGGGGCGCAGCAGTTCTCGCAGACGTTCTCGTACGCGTCGTGCAAGCAGTGCGGGCAGAAACCTCGGACATTGGACTCGAACAGAGACGAGTTGCAGTCCGCGCAGACACGGCTGGTCCCCTCGGATACCTCGATCTGCTGGGTCAGCGTGGAGATGGCCGAGTCTAGGAAGCGCAGGTAGTTGGCAGACTCGTTGTCCACGACCAGGTCATGGACGATGCCGAATGCGGCGAAGTCGCTCCGGATGCCTTCCCTAGTCTCTACCAAGAACTCACGTGTGTCGCGTCCGAGCTGACGTGCCTTCCTGGGCACGTAGCTCTGGTAGGTATCGATGTGGGAGAGGTGGGCGACAGACTCTCGCCCGAGGTACCGAGCTAGGCGGACGAAGAGGTCCGCGCGCAGATAGGGACCCGCCACATGGCCTATGTGCAGCCTGCCGTTGGGGGTGGGTGGCGGCGTAACGACGATCAGGGGGGCGGCCATCCCCGTCAGACCTGCTCTGGGCTGACTACAGGCACCTTCCACCACACACAGAGCAGTCGGCTGGTGTGCTCTGACGTGTTGGTAAACGAGTGCGGCTGGCCGACCGGGGCGAACGCGCAGTCGCCGGCGTAGAGCGTCTCGGTCTCTCCATTGAGATAGAACTCGGCGGTGCCGTCAAGGAGGAGGAAGATCTCCTCCACGCGCTCCCTGTTGACGTGCTCTCGCACCTTCTCACCGGGGGCGAACTCCACCAGCGAGGAGCCCATCTCCTCCTTGACAGGAGCCATGTGCGAAAGGAAGTCGGCGAGACGCCTCACGCGGACGTCGTACTCGTGCTTGTACTTGCTCGGGTCATGACGGTCGATGAGCATGGAATTGTATCCAATCTTGAGTGTTGCAATTCAAGGACCGTGTCGGTCCAGACGCGGGGGAGGGTCGCCAGATCCGGCACGGTGCACGTCAAGTTGATTTGGGGCGCGCTCCGGACTCGGCACGGCTCGAAAGGTATGCGATACCCGCTGGGCGGACTCCCCCTCCGCCCCCTCTGCTGCACGCTCTTGAACAGACCGCGGAAACGCCAGCCGGCCGAACGCAATCCCCCCCCTGAGAGACCGTCCAATTGAGCCATAGATTGCAAGAAAAAACGGCAATCAGCAATGCAAGTCGCATTTTGAACCGGTGACCGGCCGCCGACAGTCTGCCTGCTCGCATGATCAAGGCGCAAGATGCGGGGTGCCTGAATTGTTCCTGTCTCGCCAATGTTGGCCGCAAGATCACTACAAGTTGTCAGAGACATGTCAAAACATCCGGGGAGGTCTAAATGTCACTGCATATTCATTTTGGGGCAACCTTAATATCCATTATTTCCGCATTTATCGGTTTCCGATAGTCGAAAATTACTGTCCGGTAGATGTTTGGGAAACCTCAACGCTGGCTATCGCCAAGGCACCAAAGGATTTCTTGACACCCCTGCGGAGGCTGATACGTTGTGCTGGCTTTGGGCCGCTAAGTGGTCAGGCCGGGTACTTGCTTACCTGTAAGCCCGGCGCAGGTGGTCTGTACAGGCCGCTTTGGAAGGGGTCGCACGCAACCTTCCAGTCCATCAGCCTCGGGTACACGTGGTGTCTTGTGTTTGCTGGCGCAAAGCGCGGTTCTCGTCATTGCGTAAGCGTGACTCCGTGCGCGCCGCGATGCGCCACTTGTCACGCCTTACATCGTGAGTCCGTGACTCCCGTCCAGAGCAGGAATTAGAAGTGTGCTTTCCCCCTTGATGCGACGCAGGCAATCACAGCTCCGTCAAGGGATCTAGTTTATTATCACCCACCACGTGGGTCATCCTTTCCTTCATGGAAGTCGAGTGAGAAGTGGGAACCTTGCGCTCTTGGGACGCCTCAACGTCACTTGTCGAGGCCTTTTCGAGTGTCGTTGCCGAGCATCCGGAGCGGATCGCGGTCAAGCACGCAGGGAGGGCCCTCACCTACCGTGAGTTGGACCGGCTCTCTTCTCTTATGGCTTCTGAGCTGCGCACTCACTCTCTGCCTGACCGTCGCCCCGTGGCTGTGCTTCTTGATCGGTCCCCTGAGATGGTGGTGGCCATGGTCGCCATCCTCAAGACTGGCTCCCCCTACGTCCCACTAGACCCTGCGGCGCCTGCGGTCAGGAACAGAATGGTCCTCGAGGACGCCGCACCTTCCTCCGTTGTGACATCCCATGCGTTGGCGGAGCAGCTTCCGCCGGGAATGACGCGCGTCATCGCGGACAACCACCAGGAAGCACACTCGGCTTCATCCTTTATTCCGACTAAGACTGGCCCAGGGCACTGCGCCTACATCATCTTCACCTCCGGAACTACTGGACGTCCCAAGGGCGTCGAGGTGTCTCATTCGAACGTCCTGAGGCTATTTTCGGAAACCGAATCTATCTTCAACTTTTCACCTGATGACGTCTGGACGGTGTTCCACTCCTTCGCGTTCGATTTCTCGGTCTGGGAGATCTGGGGGGCGCTCCTGTTCGGTGGTTGTGCTGTTGTTGTCTCGGGTAGTACCTCCAAGGATCCTGCGGAATTTCTGAACCTCTTGCACCGCGAACGGGTCACCGTCCTCAATCAGACGCCCTCTGCCTTCAGCCAGTTGAGCGTCGAAGATGCGCGTTCGCACGAGCGACTCCAGCTCAGGCATGTCATCTTCGGCGGGGAAGCCCTGCGATTTTCCGAGCTTAAGGGTTGGACTGCGAAGTACGGTGACTCTTCACCGTCCCTCGTCAACATGTACGGCATCACAGAGACCACCGTGCATGCTTCATATCACCGCGTGAGCCAGACGGAACTCGACGGCGACATCAGCCTGATTGGCCGGCCGCTGCCTGACCTAGACCTGCTCGTGGTCGACCCAGATCTCCATCACGTGAAGTCCGGGGAGACTGGGGAGATCGTAGTAACGGGGCCCGGTGTGAGCCTGGGCTACCTGGGACAACCTGAGTTGACTGCCGCACGATTTGTCACGCTAGCCGACCGCGATGGACGCCCCACACGCGGCTACCTTTCGGGCGACCTCGCCAGGATGGACAGCCGCGGACGCCTAGAGTACAGGGGGCGCGCCGACAGCCAGGTGAAGCTCCGCGGATATCGGATCGAACTCGGTGACGTTGAAGCTGGCTTGATGAAGTACCCCGGTGTGCGCCAAGCGGCAGCCGCCGTGCGGACCTCCGCCTGCACCGAGCCGAGTCTGATTGCCCACATTGTCCCGGAGCCGGGAACGACACTCGACACTCGAAGCATCCGTGCATTCCTCGTCGATGTGCTTCCCCACTACATGGTCCCCGCAGCAATCGGGACAGTGGATTCACTGCCGCTCACCAACAACGGAAAACTCGACAGAATGGCACTGCCCAACGTCATTGAGCGCCTGGCAGAAGAGGTGGTCGAGCCCCGCTCCTCCACCGAGACCATCCTCTGTAAGATCTTCAACGACGTGCTCGGCTACGGACCGATCGGTATCGACGACGATTTCTTCGTCGTCGGTGGCCATTCCCTCCTGGCCACGCAACTGGCATCCCGAGTCCGTGATGTGTTTGGCGGGCCTCAACAGCGGAGGCTGCCGCTTTCGGTGATTCACCGAACGCCCACGGTAAGAGCACTCGCCCACTGGCTGGAGCAGGAGAACACGGAACTTCCGACGACCCCTATCGACCTCTCGGAGAAGGGGCCGGTACCTTTGGGGGCACTCCAAACGGACATGCTCCTGCAGCACCTCTTCGATCCTGATGACCTCAGCCAGCACTGCGCGATGAGTTGGAAGGTTGAAGGTGAGCTGAACCCCTTGGCTCTAGAGCGTGCAGTCCGGTACATCCATCAACGCCACGAGTCGCTTCGCGCCTCGTACAGGCTTGAGGCGGAACCCCTTGCGGAAGTGGTCGAAGTTGCTGCACCGCACGTGACACCACTGTCCGCGAGTACCATCGCACAGGCCTACACCCTCCTCGGCGACGCACTAGCCGCACCCTTTCGCCTCGAGAAAGCAGAAGTCTGGCGGCTCGTCACGGTCTCCGTATCTGGAGAGGGGCTTCATCTCGTCGGCCTTGCTGCACACCACATCGCGGTCGATGGATGGTCCGAGGCAATCCTCTCCCAAGATCTCAGCCAGGCATACAACGCCCACTTGGTCGACGTTGCCCCAACCGGGATACCCGCGCCGTCCCTACATCAGGTGGCTCGGTCGCGCAGCACCTGCACGGACGCTTCCGAGTTGGAGGCCCAACGGGTTCACTGGAAAGTCGAGCTCGCCGGCATTCCGCAGCTGATCTATCCGAACTCCCCCTGCATCCCCCCGAAGTCAGGCCCGCAGGTACTGGAGTATCACCTTTCCACCGGAACTCTCGACAAGGTCGGACGGTATGCCGAAGCCCACGGAGTCACCCCGTACATCGTTCTTCTGACGGCTTACGGTCGAGCTTTGGCGGAGGTCTCCGGTCAGCGTGACTTCGGTGTGGGCACCCCAGTTGCCCAGCGCGGCGACAGCCTCCTGGACACAGCGGTGTCATGTCTCATCGACGTCCTTTGCATGCGGCTGCGCGTGGTGGGTGCTGCATTCAGCGATGATCTGCAACACGTCTCGGCCATCGTCCGCGGTGCCTTTGCCTCACGGGATATTGCCGTGAACGAGGTCGTACGACTGGTGAACCCGCCACGCGACGAACGCCCTCCGTTGTTTCAGAATATGTTTGCTCTGCAGAACACCCCTCCGCCAACTCTGGATCTGCGAGGCGCGCGGAGTGAGTTCTTCCGTCCCGTTCCCTTCGGGCTACCAACCGAACTGCTCACCGAAGTGTGGGAGAACCGTGTCAACGGTCCGTACCTGACCATCGCCTATCAGCCCAGCTGGGTACCCGCCGAGTTCGCAAGCGCTCTTGCCGCGCGGATCCTCGCTGAACTGGACCGCCTTGCATCTTACTGAAGGCAGACCTCCGCCGTCAGGGAGGCCCCTGGCCTGTGACCATTCCATCAATCGTTACGAAACGGCGAACACTGAATGAGCAATGAAACCGGTCAGCCGGTGACCGGCACGCAGGAGATCCTCCGGGACATCTGGAGCACCATCCTCAAAGTTGACCGGATCGGAATTCACGACGACTTCTTTGGTCTCGGTGGGGACAGCCTCGGAACAATGCGCCTGCTCTCTGCGGCACGAAAGCACGGACTGAAGCTCAGTCCTGCTGACATGCGCACCCACCGGACCATCGCCGGCCAGGCTCAGGCGGCCGAGGGCAGGCAGTCCGCTGTTCGCGCTGAGCAACCGCCCGCGCAGTCGGCAGACACCCCCGCCGTCGATCGCACGTACCCCCTTTTGCCGATCCAGCACAGGTTCCTGGAATGGCCTATGGGCGACCACAACCACTACAACCTGGCCCTGTTGGCGCAGTCGCAGGAGCCTCTCGACCGAAACTCCATGGGCGCCGCTTTGTCGGCTCTCGTGGCACGCCACGATGCCCTGCGGTGTCGCATCTCACGCTGCAACGGCGAGTTCGTCCAGACTCTGGCACCCGCAGCCGAAGATATTTTTCCCTTGGAGTGGCACGATCTGAGGGACCTTTCCTCGAAGGAGAGCCTGGCTCTGCGCTCAGAGGTGGCAGAGCGCCTGCAGAGCGGTATGGACCTATCTGCGGGTCCCATCCTCGCCGCGGCCGTGTTCAGAAGCACGGAAGCAGATCAGCTCATGGTGATCATCCACCACATGTTCTGCGATGGCCTTTCGGCGGCCGTACTGGCGGAGGAACTGAGTGTTCTCTACCGTGACATCGCCGTGGGAGCCACCTCAAGTGGGTTGCTGCCGGCAGCCACCCAATACACCGAACACGCAGTCGCCGTGCAGCGGATGGCGGAGAGCCCCAGCATCCTTGCCGCCGGCAATCAGTGGCTGGCCCTGCCCTGGAAGAACACTGGCCGACTGCCCGAACGGGACGCGGAGGGAAGCCTGAATCGGCGCTATGTGCGGACGGTCAAGCAGCTGTTGGATGAGCGGACCACTCAGGCTTTCCTGAATGCGCCCAAGGCACAGGGGATCTCCGCCGAAGAGGCACTGCTGGTTGCCATGGCTGAAGCGATTGCCGCAGTTTCCGGTTCGAGTACCGTGCACTTCGAACTTTGCCGTCACGGCCGTCGTCCAGTTGTACCCCACCACGAAGTGACCCGGACCATCGGATGGATGTTTACCGTCGCCCCGTACGTCCTCCAGGTCGATGTTGCAGCCCGTGTCGAACCTCGGTCTGAGCTCATCGAGCAGGTCCGCAGTATTCGCGAGCTGGAGCATACCTGGGGTGCTCTGCGCTATACGTCGCCGCGCTCCGAGGTGGTGGACGCGATACGTGCCCTCCCCACTCCCGAGCTGTACATCAATTATCGAGGAGCGGACGGACTCGAACCGCCATGGGAGGCTCCGCTGTCCGATGTCAAGGGTGACACCGGGGCCTACATTTCGCCTGAGGGTGAGCAACAGTACCCCATCAAGGTGTGGGCCGAAGTACGAGACGGTCATCTGGAGCTCGTCTGGTTCTACAGCACGGAAAGGTACGACGTGGACGTAATCACGGAGCTGGGCCGGCAGGTGGAGAACAGTCTCACGCGATTTTTCGACCGTAGTGAAATCGACGCTCACAAATGAGGCATGGAGCGTCACCGACCGCCTCGTCCGTACTCGATGATCAGCCGGACTCCCGCAACGACGGCCTGTCCCAACACTCACGGTGCCGAAATGACACTTTCGCGTCTCGTTGACGACGACTTGGAACTACTGCTGCTGATCCGGCATTTCGAGTCAGCTCTACTTGAGCTGTTCGGTGAGGGAAAGCTGCACGGTACGACCCACACCTGTCTAGGTCAGGAGTACATCCCCGTCGCATTGGAGCCGTTCTTTGGTCGCGGTGACTTCGTGTTTAGCAATCACCGCGGCCACGGGCACTATCTGAGCCGCTTCCGAGACCCAGAAAGTCTTCTTGCCGAGATTATGGGCCGAGAGGGCGCAGTCTGTTCGGGTGTCGGGGGGAGCCAACACATCCGCCGAGAGGGCTATCTTTCCACTGGTGTCCAAGGAGAGAGCCTGCCAGTCGCTGCGGGTGTGGCCCTGACGATGAAGAGCGCGGGTGAGGGCGCTCTGGCTGCCGTCTACATCGGCGATGGGACGTGGGGCGAGGGAACTGTCTATGAGACCTTGAACATGGCCAGGCTCTGGTGTCTGCCGCTGGTCGTGGTGGTGGAGAACAACCATATTGCCCAGTCGACGGCCACGGAGAAGCAGATGGCCGGATCGATTGCCGGTAGGGCCTCCGCGTTCGACATCGCCCACCATCTGGTACGCGGGAACGACATTAACCAGATCCGAGAACAGCTCGATTCTGTTTTTGCCGGGGTGCGGAATGGGGCCGGCCCTGTTGTGATCGAGTTCGACACGAATCGGATCGGCCCACACAGCAAGGGCGACGACACCCGGGACGCAACGGAGCTCGCTCGTGTCAGGGAGCACGACTGGTACTCGGCTTACGAACGGCAGCATCCTGCACAGTTCCGGGCCGCCGACGAACGACAGCGCGAGCTCATCGACACCGTTGTGCGCTCCGTCGAGTCCCGCCCCGCTTCCCGATGGGACAACTCGTGAGCATCCATGAACGTGTTTCCGAAAACCTCAACCGCGCCCTCCACTCGGCGATTGGCGCAGACAAGCAGCTCTACCTCCTGGGAGAGGACGTCTGCGACCCCTACGGAGGCGCGTTCAAGGTAACCAGAGGGCTTTCCTCCTCCTACCCTGAGCGTGTACTTTCGACACCGCTCAGTGAAGCGTCGATCACTGGTGTCGCCGGCGGCATCGCACTGTCCGGCGGTAAGGCGATCGTCGAGATGATGTTTGCCGACTTCGCTGCTCTCGCCTTCGATTCCATCCTCAATTTCGCCAGTAAATCCGTGGCGATGTACGGGGTTAGGCTTCCCATGCACATGGTTCTCCGAGCGCCGTCCGGAGGAGGCCGCGGCTACGGCCCGACCCACAGTCAGAGCCTGCACAAGCATTTTATCGGAATTCCGCACCTGTCGCTGTTCGAACTGTCCCCGTTGCACGACAACCATGATGTGCTGGAGAAAATGCTCACCCGCGGTGAACCTTGCATTTTCTTCGAAGACAAGACTCTATACACCCGCCGCATGTACCGCGATGGTCAAATCGACGACATCTTCGGGTTCGACTACATAGACGAAGAGCAAAATTTTGCCCGAATATCAATCGATGGGTACCAGAAATCCGACGTCGTTCTCATCGCTGCGGGCGGGATGGTCGAACGCTGTCTACAGGCAGCGCGTGATCTGTTCATCGAGCACGAGATCAGCTGTCAGATCATCGTGGCGTCCCGTATTTTTCCGATCGATCCGGATCCGTTGGTGCCCATCTTGAGTACAGCGGGTCTGGTGTGTGTCGTGGAAGAGAGCACCGCCGGGGGAACTTGGGGAAGTGAAGTGGCGCATGCGCTCTACGAGAGGATGTGGGATGAGCTTCCGGGGCGTATCGAGCTGGTGCACTCCAAGAATTCGATCATTCCGACCGCAGCCCATCTTGAAAAGGACGTAGTCGTCCAGACGGCTGATATATACCGGAGTGTCAGGAGTGCTCTTCATGCGTGACATCGTGCTTCCGAAGCTCAACAACACAGATAGCGCTGCCGTCGTAAACCGTTGGCTCATGGGCGAAGGCGCTAAAACGGCGTCTGGGGAACCCCTGGTCGAGGTGGAGACCTCGAAGGCAGTAAATGAGCTGGAAGCTCCAGTTTCGGGGATCCTGCATCACGTTGTTGAGTCTGGGGCAGAGGCGGCGTTCGGCTCAAGGATTGGCGTCCTTTTCGAGAGCATCGAGGAGTACCGGAACTTTCTTGCACATCAGCAGTCCGCTCCTGCCGGGACACTGTCCAGCACTGAGTTGGTGATGACGAAAGCTGCACAAGAGCTCATCGACAAGTATGCAATCGACTCGGAGGCTGTTCGAAGTCTCGGGAAGAAGGTCATCAAGGCATCCGACCTGACCGCCCTGCTTGCCCCCGCCAATGAGACCGTGATGAACTTGCCAAAGTCCCAGCAGGGTGTCGGTCGAGTGGTCGCTGAATCGCACCGGACGATCCCTGCTGCCTTCACCGTGTTGAGGGTCGGATTGGATGCCTTCGACGAGGTCCAGGGGAGGGACGCCGGCTCGGGACTCGGACTGGCAGAGTTCGCGGTGAAGGCGATGGCCGCACAGCACGCCGACCATCCTCTTTTCTTCTCATCTCCCGCGGACGGGGCTCGCGTCATCCTTGCGCCAGCCCCCAACGTGGGTGTGACTGTCGACGTTGGAACCGGCCTGTCCATCCCCGTCATCAAGGACGCCCACAGCCGCACCGGTCAAGAGGTGGCCGACCTCCTCATGGAGTTGCGCCTCCAGGCACTCGACGGCACCCTGCGGGGCGAGGATCTGGCTGGTGGCAACATCACCCTGTCTCTCAACGACGACCAAGACGTGGTCTTCGCTCAGCCGATTGTCTTCCCTGGCCAGGTCTGCATGCTGTCGATCGGCGGCCGCCAAGCGCCCTTGCCGCGGGTGCAAGCAGGACCCGTGGACCGGGACCTCTTCTATCTCGGAGTCGCTTACGACCACCGGATTGTGAACGGCCGGGATGCCGTGATGTTCGGTCGCGCGGTCAAAGCGCTGCTCGAAGACCGGGAATGGCTCGATACCGTCCAGGCTTCCTGACTGCTATGCCTTCGGCTGTATGACGCTTCAACAGCAGCCCTCATTGATACAAGCCTCGCCCCTGAATGGAGAAGTGCATGACTCTGTCTGCCGTAATTTTTGGTTTTGACGGCACCCTGGTCGACTCGCATGAGGCCCACTTCCTCGCACGTCGTGAAGCGTTCGGTGGACTCGGACTGGTCCTTGACCGTCCCTGGTACGACGCCCATGCCGGCGCGTCCCTTGACGAGGCAGTTGCACTCCTTGCCGCGGAGCAGGAGATAAGGGTGACGGTGTCGGTGCAGGAGATCGACGGCCGCTGCACCGAGGCCTACCTGCGCAATCTCGATCAGGTTAGGCCCATCTCCTGGGTCGTGGCGTTCGCTGAGTCGTTGAAGGGTCACCTTCCGATCGCTGTGGCATCGGGCTCCTCGGAGACGATGATCCGCACGACCATGAAGGCGGCTGGGATTGACGATCTGTTCCCCGTCGTCGTCACGCGGGAAGACGTCAGCCGCGGTAAGCCGTCGCCCGAGCTCTTCCTCAAGGCCGCCGAGAGGATGGCTGTACTGCCGACCCAGTGCCTCGTCGTGGACTACAGCAATGAAGGTGTTGAGGCGGCGCATCAGGCCGAGATGCCGATCATCAACGTACGAGGCAAGTAGAGGATCCCCCGTCGGGGGAGGACGCTTTTGCCTCCTCCCCCGTGGGTTCAGAGTGGTTCCCGAAGGTCAGGACTCCACGAGGGACCTGCAGCCCGTACTAACGGGACGGGTCGGCCTCTTCTTGGCTGCCAACACTCCCTGACGCCTACTGGGGGACTGTACAAAGAACGGCTCTGTCTCACATCCGGTGGTAACGCCTGGTGACGTCGAATGCTTGGAGTAATAGCCGCAGGTTGGGCCTCGGCAGACGCCCATGCGCCGCACCGAGCAACCTCATGGAAGATGTCACCCGAGCCCCCGGGAGCATCTCGTAGGCCTGCAAGAGAGCACTTCAGGGCGCTCTCCGCTGGTATGACTCTCCGTTACCACCTGATGTGAGACAGAGCCGTTCGATGGACAGACCCGGTCCCGCTCGACCTGCTCCGCCTTCCGCTTGCGCTCCGCGTCCTGCCGCCTTTTCTCCCGCTGCGCCGTCGCCCACCGCTGCGCCTGCTCCCGTTCCTCCTTGGCCGCTGCCCGCTCCTTTTGCAGCTGCTCCTGTTCTGCGGCGCGGGCGCGGCGGGCGTCTTCCTGCTGCAGGCGTTTCTGCTCGGCGGCCTTCGCCTTCTTTGCCTCCTGGTAGGCCTGTACCAGCTGAGCGGTCAAGGATTTCTTGTGGGCCACGGCGCCCCCTCAGATCCGTCGTGTCGCCTGATGTAAAGCCATGCCCGCCCCGCAGGACCAACAACCCCGGCCTGGTGATCCGCCTAGCAGGCGGGCTGTCGTAACGGGGACGCCGACCCCTGGATGAGTGCATTGACAAGGGCGGCGCTCGTTACACCGTGCATGTCGACCACCGCCGTGACTGCTCTGAGGCACAGCACCGCAGTCCTGATGCACGATTACCGGGCCGGGAAGTGGTTCCCGACGATGCGCGAGCGCGATATCGCCGATGATCTGGCGCGGACCTGCTGGAGCGAGCACTTCCTGCGGGCCTGCCTGCGTGGGGTTCCGCGAACTGCGGCCGAGCGCCGGCTCTGCGTTGTGGTGGACCTCGCTGTGCAGGTTCTGGCCCGTAATCCGAAGGCCGCCACCGACGGGACTCTGCTGACCTTGCGCGTCCTCATCGACGCTCTCACCGCACCACGATTGACCTGATCAGCCGTCACCGTCCCCGATCGGATGGACGCGCACGCGATACGGCGACTGCGTCTCAGGGGCGGGCGTCGGCTCAGAGGCCCTTGGCCGTGATGCGCGCCCAGACGGTCTTGCCCGCGGGCTGGGTGTGGGCGTAGCCCCATTGGCTGGTCAGGGCGTCGACGATGAGGAGGCCTCGGCCCTTTTGCGCCAGATCCTGGCGGGGCTGAGGCCTGGGAGGGAGGGAGCTGGGATCGGTCACAGCGCAGACGACGGAGCCTGCGGTGCGCGTCATCCCGAGCCAGGCGTTGACGTGCGTCTCGTCGTCGGAGGTCAGAGCATGGCGGACGGCATTGGTGGTGAGCTCGTTGACCACGAGGATGAGGTCGTCGATGAAGGCCTCGAGCCCCCAGGCGTGGATGGTTTTTTGAACGAAGAGCCTGACTTCTTTCAGACTCCTTGGGTCGCTGGTGAAGGCCCGGGCGGTGAAGTCGGTCGTACTGATCCCGAGGGCAAGGCCCCAGTCCGGTGCGGTCGGCGGGGTCAGAGTGCCGTGGGAGATGGGCGGCGGACTCTGGTGGGGGAGCGGGTTGTCGATCTCTCCGCCACGGTTCAGTGTTGTTGTCGCGTGCGCTGTCACTGTTCATCCCCCCGGCAGACGTCCAGTCGTACGGGCTGCAAGCCCTCGCCCGACCTCGCCAGTATCCCTGCGACTTCGTCACGGATGCAATTGCATCCGTGACTTGCATCCGAAGGTGAACGGGCGGGAACTCATCTCCACAGCAGGGCACGCAGTCCGAGTCAGAGATGAGAGGCATTCGGACACGATCGAAAGAGGGTGAACATGGTCGACATTCCGAACGGTGCACTCGCCGATCCGCTGAGGAGCGTCATGTGGATCAAAAGCCGCCACAGCACACCGGACGGCAACTGTGTCGAGGTGGCCTTACTGAGCGGCGGTGAGGTGGCCGTGCGGAACTCCCGGGACCCCCACGGTCCTGCACTCATCTACACGCGCGGGGAGGTCGCGGCCTTCATCGCGGGGGTGAAGGACGGCGAGTTCGACCCGATCGCCACCTGACGCCAGCCAGGAACACCCCAATTGGGGACTCTTTGCGGGCCGCATCCTGGAAGACTGACGCTCGTCGTCTGGCCATCACAGGAGACCCCATGCCCGCGTCCGCCCACCAGATCGATGTCCCCACTCTCGAGTACTACCTAGCCGCCTCCGCACGAAGCCCTGTCGCGCTGCGCCTGGTCCTCGGGAACCTGCTGCGCACCTTGCGTAAGGCTGCAGGGATCGATGCGGAGGCGGCCGGCCGTTACATCGATGGCTCGGAAGCGAAGATCTCCCGTGTGGAGCGCGCACAGGTCGCCTGCAAGCACGACGACGTGATGAGTCTGCTCACCCTCTACGGCGTCTTCGACGACAAGGTCCGCGGTCACTTCGCCGAAATGGTCCGCATATCCCGCCAGCCCGGCTGGTGGCACCGTTTCGAAGGCGTCCTGCCGGACTGGTGCGGCAAGCTGATCGGCCTGCAAGAAGCCGCCTCCGTCATCCGCACCTACGAGGTCCAGCTGGTACCCGGTCTGCTGCAGACACCTGCCTACACCGAGGCCCTGGTGCGGCAGGCATACCCGCAAGCCTCCCAGGAGGAGGTCGACGATCGGGTCGTGCTGCGCAAGCTCCGCCAGAACGTTCTTGCCCGCGAGGAGGCGCCCCGGTTGTGGGCGCTGTTGGACGAGGCTGTTCTGCACCGGCCCATGGGGGGCGAACAGATCCTGAGGGAGCAGTTGCGCCATCTGGTGACGATGGCACAACTGGACCACGTCACTATTCAGATCGCTCCGTTCAACCGGCCGGGAAGCATCGCGGCCGGCTTCCCGATCACACACCTGCGTTTCGATGAAGGCCTCGAGCTGCCTGACGTGGTCTACCTTGAACAGCTCCAGGACGCCGATTACCTGGACAAGCAGGAGGAGACCCAGCGCTACCGCAGAGTGCTGGACGGCCTGGCCCATGCCTCCCTGACCCCGAAGGAAAGCGTGGATTTCCTCAACGACCTTCTCGACTGAGGCAAAGAGACAGGTTGGAACGTCAGCCCACCATGGCGACCGCGCCGTACTCGGCCCACTTTCGGCTGCCGTCTCCGGCGCAGGCTTCGCTGCCAGGTCGCCACTGATGGACGTCGACCAGTCCTGGTGCCACCAAGCGCAGCGGGACGAACAACGGCTCGATCTCCGAGCGTGACCGTACGCGTCCCCAGTGGCCAGCGGTTGCCACCTCCTGCAGCAGCACGTTCGCCCGCTGCCGCACCTCGGCGTCCTCACTGACCAAGTGGCTGGCCACGATGAAGCTCCCGGGAGCGAGCACCCCGGCCATCTGCTCAAGCACCCTTGCAGCGTCGGCGAGTTCCGGCACGGTGTGCAGCACGGACACGAACATCACGGCAACTGGCGACGCGAGATCGATCATCTGACGCACATCGGAACGAAGCAGCAGTGAGCTCGCCTGCATCGCATCGCCACGCACGACCAAGGTGTGCCGGCGGTCTTCCCACAGTGCACGGCCGTGCACGAGCACCAAGGGATCATCATCGACGTAGACGACCCGGAGATCCGTGTTGGCCTGAGCGACCTGATGCACCCCCACCGGAGTGGGCAGCCCGCAGCCGAACACCACGAACTGACGCATCCGATACTCCTGCACCAGATGACTCGTCACCCGCAGCAGGAAGCGGTGCGCTGCTTGGGCCACCTGCGACGCCTCAGGCGCGATCTGCAGAAGCCGCTCGCCCGCCTCCCGGTCAGCACGGTAATTGTCCTTGCCACCGAGCAGGAAGTTGTTCACTCGGGCAAGATTCGGCCAGGCGACGTCAATGACGTCCAGCCGCGGCATCTGCCCGCGCTCCACTGTGGCACCCCGCCCGTCGTCGAGCCCTCGCGGCACGCCTTATGCCGCAGACCCCCATGCTAGGAATGCCGCAACCGGCAGGGAGTAGTTCTCGACAGAACTACTCCCTGCCGACCGAAGTGCGCTAGACAGGCTCCAGGCCAATGCTGCTACCGGCGTGCGCGGTCAACGGCTAAATGCGCCGCCTCACAAACTCCGGCTGGGTGGTGCCGTCAACACGCCTGGCATCGTCCGCTCCGCCATGAGCAACTGGGAAGCCACCGCCGACGCTTCAACTCCCATCAACTCTGCTGCCTGCCGATCATCCAACTGCAGGCGACAACGCAGGATTACCGCATCAGCCTGCGCCGACGGCAGCACCTGGTGAACCGCATCCACCGGCTCCTCCACCTGTGACTCGAGGTGGCGCACCTCGGATGAGATCAGAGTATTCAGCAGCCGCCACGCCACCGCCGCCGGCCGCGGGCTGCTGATGACCGCCGGCCAGATCATGGCGAGATTGCCCAGAGCCTCTCCCACCACCTGCCGGCTCATCCTCATGTCCTGCACCCGCTCCCGGGTGTATCGCATGTAGCGCTCCTGGTGCAGCAGACAAAAGGCCCTGTACTCCACAGGCAGGACGGGCTCGACGGCTGGCGCGGCTGCTTCCTCAATGACGGCCTCAGGACACACCAGCACCGGCCGGTTACCGCAGCGACGCAACGTTGCGAACATGGCACCCCCTTCCGAGCACACGGCAAACATCAATCGGACACGGACGGATCTGCAGGCCCCGGAGATTCTTCGGGAGGATCGAGACAGAGCAAGAACACGTAGTGGACGTCCTCCCACAGAGGCCGTACATCGGCAGGCGAGCCCCCCAGGGCAGTCACCAAGGCCGACGTCTGCTCCCAGCCAGGGATCACAACGCCTTCCAGAATGTCGCTGATCGTCTGACCGGTCAGCACTTCATTTGATGCCCTGTCCAGCGTGTCGGGCTCCGGGCGCCCCACCGCCAGATGCAATCCGCGCAAAGCCGCTTGCAGACGCGCCACCGCATCGGTGAGGGCATGCCGAGCCGGCGGCACCAGCCCATGAGCGCCTTCGAACAGCGCGCTCAGCTCTGCCGGATCACCGTTGAACAATTCGGCCAGTGCGCACACCACCGGCCAGGTCGGTGTCCGTTCGCCTGACAAGATCCGCGATACATACGACGCCGACAGCGAGGTCTCCTCGGCCACCTCCCGGATCGTCAGGCTGGTCGAGCGATGCAGATGGGACAGAGCCGACGCCAGCTTCGCCGACGCCCGCTCAGTCGCCAGTTGCGGAGGGCTGCCCTCCGCGGCATCCGGAGCATCCACCACGGAGGCGGGAGGCTGCCGTACCACGGCGCGGTTCGTGGCCCGCCGTTGCAAGCGATCGCGCACCTTGCTCTCCGACCATCGCGTACGCACCGTGGCTGCGCTCAAGTGAGCTGCGTCGGCCACCTGATCCCAACTGGTCCCCCGGTTCCGGGCATCGTGCACTGCCGCAGCCTTGTACGACTCAACCTCTGTCATCACATCATTCGCACACCGCAGCAGATCCTTCAACGGACGCCCGTCACACTCGGCCTCAAGCAACGCCGTTGACAGCGCCTGAAGATCCTCCGCGATCCTCCGGCCGAGCGGAAGCGTGCTGCGCGCCTGCTGCTGCCCATGCCGACCGTCCCGGCTACGCTGCGCCTTGCTCCGGCAGACCTTGTCGCAGTACTCCCTCTTTCGGCCCGGGCCGCCCGATTGAACAAACCGGCCCTTGCAGTGCCCGCAGATCCCGAATCTGCGACTGGCACCCGCCATCGTTCCTCCCACGTGCTGCTGTCGTTTCTCTCTCCCAGATGTGTGAGTTCTTGCGCACCCAGAAGAGGAACGAGTAATTCACAAAACTGTCCTGACCGCCGACGGCAGGACGGGGAGCGGCGCACCCACAGGTGCGCCGCCAAACCCGAAGACGACTCAGCCCAGACGAAGACGCTGGTAGTGGCATCGTGACTGACGCGTCGCCACCGTCAGACCGGCGATCAGCGCAGTGGTGGCAGGCGCCGCCCACCAGCCGCGGATCAGGATCACGGGCAGCACCAGCAGGGCGAGGAACACGCTCACCTGCACGGTGACAGTCCAGGCACTTGCGATGCGGGTTTCAGTACGGGAACGACGCGGAATGCTAGCGTCGTTGCGTGTTGCCGCCGGGCTGACCTTGGCGGCGAAGTAGGGATCAAGCACAGGTACTTTCCGTCCTTCCTTGGTTCCGGTGACGAGGAGCCCCGTGTTGGTAGCGAGCCGGCCGGGGTTCCTCCGCCGACAACGGACAGTAGTGCGTTCGTCACGCCGCGCGCCATATAAACCGTTGATCGCGCAAAGTTCGAATCTTGCCGCGAGGACTAATTCCAGCTGATGTCGGTCGAACGCTTGACCGTTTTCCATTTCTGCTCTCAATCGACCAGAGTTGATCGGAAACGGGAGAGCTGCTGCCGTGGCAGTAGAGCCCGAAGCACTCCGGAGCCAGGAGACTTCAAGGCACTCGTGTTGGGGCCGGACGCCAACGAGAGGCACCAGCGCCTCTACGACCGCGCTGTGTCGGGGGCCTCATCCCTGGAATGCGACCGTGAGGTGTCCGCTACGACACCGCCGTGATGTGCCGTTACTCAGCCCCAGCGCAGCAAGTTCTGCGCCGGCATGAGCGCATCCTTCCCAAGGTTCAGCACTCTGCACCGGACCCCGGAGCGGTTCAGGGTGCTCATCGCGAGGCGACCCCAGGCACGGGACAGGTGGCGGTGCGGATTCGGGATTCGTCCCCGCGGGGTGGGGGAGGGCGGGGCATGTGCCTCTGCCCTCCCGTCACGTGGCTATGTTCAGCCCTTGCCGTTGCAGGCCTTGCAGTCGCCGGTGCCCTTGCAGCTGCTGCAGTTCCATACGCCGCGGTTGCCGGAACCGTCGCAGGTGGTGCACTTGCCGTTTCCGCGGCATCGCTGGCACATAGGAAGTCCTCCTTGGTGTGATGTGATCTCTTCTTGTCGGTGACGCGGGGCCGGCGTGACTCGAAGGAGCGAAGTCGAACGCTGCGGCTTCAGCGGGAGGCATACACGGGTGGCGAGTCCCTTGCGTCGTGGCGACGTGATCAGCGAAGCCGTTCTGGTCGTCGTCCGGCTACGGCTTCGGATGCCCCCGGACGCTCTCGGATGGATCCGGACGGCTGGAAGGGATCTGGCGGGGTGATGCTGTGGCCTACAGTGACGCAGCGTCAGGATGTTCGCGGGGGCAGTGGAGGACGGGGCGTTGGACGGCAACAACAGCACCAGCCAGGTCAAGAGTGGGCAGGACAAGGAGCGTCCCGATCCCCTGAGCGTCGCCACAACCGCGGAGTTCGTGCAAGCGCTCAAAGCACTGAAAGTATGGGCCGGGGACCCCTCGCTGCAAGTCCTGTCGCGCCGTACGAAGATTCCGACCAGTACGTTGGCTGATGCCTTAAACCCGGGCCGCAGGCGGCTGCCGCCCCTGGATACCGTGCGGTCCGTGGCTAGCGCCTGCGGCGCTGCCGGCGCCGACCTCGAGCGATGGGAAAAGGCGTGGAGAGGCCTGCGGCAGACCGACGGCCGGCGCCTCGAAGCAGAAGGAGAGCCCGTCCGGAACAGCGCGCTGACCGCATGGTCGGAAACGGGCGGGTACCTGCCCAGGCAGCTGCCCCCGGACGCCAACGGCTTCTACGGGCGTACGGCAGCCCTCAGCGCGCTGGACGCCACCCTCCGGGACGCCGGCCAGACCGCCCTCAGCGCGATTCCCATCGCGATCGTCACCGGCTCTGCCGGGGTGGGAAAGACTGCTCTGGCGGTTCACTGGGCCCACGCCGTGGCTAAGCGCTTTCCCGACGGGCAGTTGTACGTCAATCTCCGGGGCCACTCGATGGACCCTGCCCTGACTGCCACGCAGGCGCTCTCCTTGCTCCTGCAGTCGCTCGGAGTTCCGCCGGAGCGCATTCCCGTCGATCCTGAATTGCAAGCGGGCATGTACCGGTCGCTGCTGGCCGGACGCAGGATGCTGGTACTCCTCGACAACGCCGTCGACGTCGCGCAAGCCAGGCCGCTTCTGCCGAGCAGCCCAGGCTGCCACGTGGTCATCACCAGCCGTGACGCCCTCACCGGCCTGGTGGCACGAGAAGGAGCACGCAGGTGCATCCTGGACGTCCTGGAACCCCAGGAAGCCACAGTGCTACTGCGCAACCTCATCGGAGCCGAACGGGCGGACGCCGAAGAGGACAGCGTGGCGGAACTGGGCCGACTGTGCGTACACCTTCCACTGGCCCTGCGGATCGTCGGAGCAAACCTGGCGAATCATCCCAGTAGGGATATTGCCCACTACGTGTCGGAGCTCAAGGAGTCCGACCTGCTGTCCGGTCTCGAGGTCGAGGGTGACCCTGAGATGGCAGTCGCTGCTGCCTTCGATCTTTCGTACATGGCGCTCTCATCCGCCGCCCGGCACATGTTTCGCCTGCTGGCCCTGGTGTCGGGCCCCGACATCAGTCGGGAGGCGGCCGCCGTCCTCGCCGGAATCCCAGTCCTTGAAGCGTCACGGATCCTGCAAGGCCTCGCATCGGCACATCTGCTCGAAGAGCACGAGCCCAGCCGGTATCGGCGCCATGACCTGCTCAGTCTCTACGCTCACCAGCGAGTACAGGCCGAAGAGACACCAGAAGACAGAGACTGCGCCCTGGAGCGGGTTCTTGCCTGGTACGTGAGTCGCATCAACGTAGCAGCCGATGTCGCTTACCCGACATTTCGTCGGCTCACCATGCAAGCATCCGAACCTGTCAGGGAGAAGGCCTCGTTCCAGTTCCGCAACGAACGTGAGGCGTTGGTGTGGCTGAGCACAGAACTCCCGAACCTGGTCGCCGCCGTGAACCACGCGGCCGCCCACAAGCCGCACCATCGCAGAGCCTGCCACCTTGCCGACGCACTGCGCGGCTATTTCACGCTGCACCGCCGCGATGCGGACTGGGTGGTTGCCGTCCGCTCCACGCTGGCTGCCGCCCACGACGACGGCCGCAGCATTGAGCAGGCGGCGATGCATCTCTGTCTGGGCACGGCGCTGGGAGCGATCGACGATGACCGCAGTGCTCTGGAGGAGTACACCCTCGCTGCCCACATCTACGCGGAACTGGGAGACGTCCAGGGTCACTCGGTAGCAGAGAACAACATGGGAAACTGTCACCTCAAGTTCGGCCAGCTCAAGGACGCTGCCAGGCATTTCCACCTCTCGGTGCAGCTTGCCGATGACCCGATCACCCAGGTGAACCTGGCTCTGGTGAACCGGGACATAGGACGGCTGTCCGAAGCTTTGTCCTGGGCGGAACGTGCCGCAGCCAGCGCGGAGGCCATCGGTGACCACGAGGCGTACCGGTGCGCGCTCACGGTGCTCTCCTCCATCGAAACCCGGCTCGGCCGCCCAGAAAGCGCTCACCTCCATGCCACGGCAGTTCTGAACGCCGGACGCAGCATTGGAAACCGGGCGACTGAAGCTGACGCGCTCGCCAAAGTCGCAGCCGCCTGTATTCAGCTTGACCGACCGACGGAGGCTCTGGGCCATGCGCTGCAGGCGCTTGAGCTCATTCGGGACGGCGTTGCCCGCACCGGTGACGAACAGGCACTGATCTCCATCGTGCATGCCCACCTGGTCGCCGCTCCCCTCAGCGACACCATTGCCCTCGCTGAACGGGTCCTCGCGGAGTTCCAGGAGCGTGGGTTCCGGCTTGCGGCTGCCCGGACCCAGGTGCTTCTCGGTAGAGCGCTGACTGGGCAGGACGCATCTGCCGCAGCGGAGCACTGGGAACACGCGCTGGCAGTCATGATCGACGTGGGAGCCGCCGACGCTGAGGAGGTGCGGGCACTGCTCCAGACACTGTAGGCGTTCAGCCCCGCTGCCCGCCTGTCCCGAGCCCGCAGGGGTGGCGTTGAGAGGACGTGGATGGGATGCCAGACCGGAGCGGACGACCCTTGCTGGCACAGATCGGGCAGGGCCGTTGCTGGATAGGGCTGGGTGGGACGGGGCGAGGTGCCGATTGCGGGGCCGCATACACACGGCCCCGCAATCGGCGCGTCTTACCGGCGCAGTGTGCTGTACACGCGTACCCGTGACGTCACGCCATTCCTCCATGCTCTCCTGCGTAGCGCATGGGGTCATCCGTGTGGCCGGGCACGACGGGTAGCCACCCGAATGGTGCATCGCGGGTGGCGGGGCTGCTGGTGGTCGGCGGAGCGATGGCCTGCGGCGACGGCTTTGGACGGACCACTTCGAGCTCGGTCGGCTGGTAGATGCCTCACCAGAGACCGTCGGTCAGCGTGAGCGCCTCGCGCGGGGACCAGGCGGCGAGGGTGGTAGGGGGCCCGGCTGCCTTTCCGCCGGTGATCGGGTGAGGAGGGCCACGCGAAGGCGGCGCCGGTGGGGCGCGGCCTGCTGTAAGTCGGGGTGCCGGCGAGGTCCTGGACACCTGGCGGCGAGGTCATCGCCGCGTGAGTGTTCTGCGGGCACTGAACCGTCCCTCCGGTGCGCACCGCGGGGGAGGGGGCGGCTCCGGTCGGGAGGCGAACAGCACCATGGATCTGGTGGAACGAGCCCAGGCCGGCGAACGCGAAGCCTTCGCCGCGCTCTACGACCACTACGGCGACACCGTCTACCGCAAGGTGTACTACCGGGTCGGAGGCAAGGCGACCGCCGAGGACCTCACCAGCGAAACCTTCCTGTGTGCGCTGCGCCGGATCGGGACCTTCACCTGGCAGGGCCGCGACTTCGGCGCCTGGCTGGTGACCATCGCCCGCAACCTGGTCTCCGACCACTTCACCTCCAGCCGCTTCCGGCTTTGTCGGTGCGGGGTGTGATGATGCAGCTGTGACACAGCCGAACCCTTCCGAATCCGACATGCCGCGTCAGCCGGAGACGGCTGGCGGCGACCGCCCGGCCGCGGACGTCTGGGCGCCGTGTGCGGGAGATCCGAACCTGCGTACTCCTCCTCCTGGCGGTTCCCCGGGTCGTACGCCGCCGGGGGAGGACCTGGACTTGCATCTCGGTTGGGATCGCTTCGAAAAGCTGATGCTCGCCCTGTCACGCCGTGTTCTGGGCCTGCGGGACATCCGCTTTCGGCGCTACGGGGTTCAGGGGCAAGCACAGCACGGCATCGACCTGGCCGGTCGGGAGTCGACGGGTGACTTCACCGTCGTCCAGTGCAAGGACTACGCAGCGTTCACCGCCGGGGACTTGCGCAAGGCGGTCGCGAAGTTCGCGGTCGGCCGGCGTCCCTTCGACGCCGGCCGCCTGATCGTGGCGACCTCTGCCTCCACTGAGGCCACGCAACTGGCCGACGAGCTGGCCGCGCTCCAGCTCCAATATCCTGATCTCGACGTGGATCTGTGGGGGTCCGAGCAGATCAACCAGCACCTGCGCTACTGCGGCGACATCGTCGCCCAGTTCTGGACGCGCGAGACAGCGGCCGACTTCTGCACGGGCGCCCCGCTGCCAGGAGTGCCGGCACCGCCGCCCGACCGGCAGGAGCAGGCCGAGAGGATCCTCGTCGGGCCTCTCAACACCGACGACGTGGCACCGATGCTGCGTACCGCGGACAACAGGAGGGCCGAGGCACCGGCCGAATCAGCCACACTCTACGGCGCTCTGGCGAACCGGCTGCACGATGCCGGGTTCCGCGGGCATGCCACTGTCTTGCGGAAGAAACAGCTCGAGGCTCTCCAAGAGGGCGGTTTGTTCGACGAGGCAGCCGACTTGGCGGCCGAACTCGCGGCAGCCGCACTGCACCACGGAGACAGCGACCAGGCAAGGATCCTGGCCCACCAGCTCGAACAGTTCGCTCGCGACGCGGCCGGCTCCCGCACACCACAGGCGTCGGCCACGGCACGTCACGCAGCCCTCCTTAACGCGGCTGCCCAGGACATCGCCCACCCTCTGGTCATGAGCCACCTGGCACCCGCCCTGGAAAAGGTGGGCGCAGCAGATGCCCCTGACTATCGGCCGCTTTTGGTGCTCATGCTCGCCGAGTACCGGCTCGCGACCGAGCCCCACACGCTCGTGGAACTCGACGGCCTCATCAAGGTCGCCCTCGCACAGGCCAAAGAACAGCCGGTAACGGAGCAGATGCAGGACATCCTGGTGCGCCTGCGCCTGTTGCGAGCCGAATACGACAGCGCACCACGGCAGGACCTGCTCCGCGAGGCCAGACGGCACCGGATGAAGGGTCGGCACGCAGCGCTCGTCAGCGCGCGCGAGGCACGACGCTGCGCCCTCGAAGGCCGGGCGGAGGAAGCCCTGGAGAACTGGAGGGACGCCGTCCAGGACGGCATCCACGCGGGACTTGCCGAAGATGCCGCCGACTGGCTCTACGCCATCCGCGCGGCCAACGCGCAGTACGGACCGTGGACGATAGAGATCGACGACGAACACCGCCTCGCGCAGGCGCTGCGCACGACAGGCTCCGGCCGCTTGCTGGACCGCATCCGGGACCCGAGAGCACAAGCGATGTCCGCACTGGTCCGGGACAAGCCCACCGAGGCGGTCCTGGCGGCCCGCCGCTGGCTGACCGACAGCGTGGTTACCGGGAGCTGGGCGGACGAGAACGAAGCCGTGACGTTCCTCGGCGACCTCTACCGCGACAACAACGAACCCGATTTGGCGGCGACCTACTACCAGCGTGCCGGAAGTACCGAGAAGCTCGAACAGCTCGCCAAGAACATGGGAGATGCGCTGCTTCCCCTGGTGCCCGGCGCGCGCCAGCCGTGGTGGACCCTGCGCTCACGTGCGGTCCTGATTGCGGCACAGTCCGACCTGGGCGAGGATGCGGCAGCACGCGAGCTGTTCGACGAGATGCTGGACCTAGCCGTACGCGGCAGGGTCGGCGAACTCGTCGATTCACCTACGAGGTCCCTGGCCATTCAGGCTGCGAAGAGCGCCTGCGCGCTTGCCTCGCGCAGCACACATGAGCAGGCCACAGCCCTGCTGGACCTGCTCGGCCCGGACGTCCCCCGCGAACCCAATCAGTACCGCCACACCGACGACGAGCACGCGGCTGCCTGCGTAGCCATCGCCATAGCACACCCCGAGCTCGCCATGCGCGCCCTGACCAGGTTGTTCGATCTTGCCGACGTCCACACCGACAAGGCTCTGAACGTTCTCGTCAGGGACCAGACGCTGCGTCTGCTGGGTGCTTGGCCGCAGAGTGACAGGGTGGCTGCCGGCACCGTCCCCTGCAGCCCGCTGAGCGGTGACGAGCAGAATACCCTGCGCACACGGGCCGACGAGCTGGCAAGGCAGGGACACTACCTGTCCAACGTGATCCAGGCTGCAGTCAACCCTGACCATCCCGATGTGCAGGAGCGAGCCAGGACGGCACGCGACCGCCTCCTGGCCCGGCCCGAGCCGGATCCCAAATCTATGTCCCTGGACAGCGCGATGGTTCCTGATTCGGCCATGGTCTGTCACCTCGCCTCCGATGAACGGCACGCCTGCCTGGAAAAGCTTCTTACAGTGGCAAGTGATAGACGAGAGCTGGCGTCCAACCGGCAGGACGCTTTGATCGGCGCCCACAATCTCGTCGTCGACCAGGAACCAGAGGCCAAGTGCACCACCTTCCGTGCGAGTCAGCCCTTCGCCCTGGGCGAGCTCGACGGAAGCCGACTCGACGACGAGTTCACGGGCCAACCCCACCCGCTCAGCACACTAAAGATCAACCTGGGATCCGCATCGCTGCGCGGCCATGGCCTACGCCTTGCCGCTGCCTCAGCGACAACAGCCGACGAGCAGGAATGGGTCAAAGACCAGGCAGTTGAACTCCTGCGCAGCGACGAGGCCATAGACGTCCAGGAAGCAGCCCTGGCACTCAACCGCCTCCCACGCGAAGCCACAGCGGACATCGATCCCCGTGCTCTGGCCGACCACAGCCATATCTCTGCCCGACAGCTCAGCGCAGTGCTGTGTATGCAGCACCCTCAACGCTTCGCCGACACCTTGGCGCGTCTGGCCGCAGACCCGAGCTTCCGAGTGCGCCGCACCCTGGCCGAAGCAGTGACCACTCACTCAGGGCCCGACGTCCAACCGGCAATCACAAAACTTATGGACCGTCTCAGCAAGGACCAACGGCACAGCGTCCGCGCCGTGGTGCTAGGCGGGCTTCGAAAGCAGGCTTGATACGTCTGTGTTGCCACTTCGGAATCGCTGCCCGCTGGGTCTGGCACGGGTCGGCCTATGCGGCGCCGGGGTGGACTGCCTGAACCCCGATGCTTCGACACATGGCCCGTCGTCGCCAGGCCGGTACGGGCGAGAGGTACACGGAAGCTCTGCGGTACGCGCGGTCAGAGGAGCCCGAGCCGAAGATTTCGGCTGCTGTGAGGTGCTCGAGCAAGTGCCTTGGTGGTTCGGGAGCGGTTCGAGCAGGGAGGGATGCCGCGCTACTGGCGGAGCTGGAGGAGCTAGGCCGCGAATGGTTCCAGATCGAGATCGCCGACGACTTCCACCCACCCAAGGACGGCGACGAGACCGACGGGCACGGAAACCCCCTGCCTGGCCGCATCGACGATGTCGATGCACGCCTCGCCTACGTCCCGTCACCCGCGCGCGTACCCACCTCGACCTCGGCGGCCTGGAATGGGTTCACGACCATCCCGACGGAAATTCTCTGGCGTCATACGCCTGGTCAACCGGCGATCTGGCCGCGCTGTTGCAGGCTGAAGTCCCAGCCGGACCTGGTCCGATGGCTGTGAGGTCGGTGGCTTCCGCGGGAGGACTTCGGCGCCCAGGGGCGGGAGCGGCGTGCAGTTCGGGCTGAATCTAGTTCCAGCACGGAGGCGGTCCCGTCAGTTGCTGGGGAGCGCCGGCAGCGACTCTGGCGGTAGAGGTTGGGGGTTTCCGGTTAGGAGTGGTGTCCGCCGGGTCCACGGTTGACGGTGGACCCGGCGGGTTAAGGCCGTGTGGGGGTCACGGTCCGGATGGGTGCCTCTTGCGCAGAGCGGGGACTGTACTTTCCCGGGGGTGACCCCCGGATTCCCAGCGGAAAGCCAGGCTGGCTGGAGTGACCTGCACGGACACGCCGGGCGAAACTGGCGGGACGACCCAGGTGTGTAGGGGGCATTGGACGGCCACCAAAGGCGCGGGCTGACAGAGGCGCTTGGTGATGCTGAAGTTAGGGTCGAGCGGGCAGTGGCGGGCACCCTCGGCGGTCAGGTTGCAGGGGTTCTCCCGATGCCTGGCTGCTGGGGCGTGGAGGAAGGTGCACACAGTTACTTCCGACACGCACCCTGAGGGGGCCTTTCATGACGTCGACACTGAGCGCGGGTGGGGAACTGCCGGCTGGGGGCGAACTGCGGTCCGACAACGGCAGGGTCCGGCTGGTCCTGCAGGAGGACGGCAACCTCGTTCTGTACCGGGTGGACACGGGGAAGCCCTTGTGGGCCACGATGAGTCTGAAATGGCCCAACGGGAGCGGGCGTACCCCGGGCAAGGTCACGATCGTCAAGATGCAGACCGACGGAAACTTCGTCGGCTACGACAACCAGGGCAAGCCCCAGTGGGCCTCCGACACCGACGGTAACTCCGGAGCGCACGTCGTGCTCCAGGACGACGGCAACCTCGTCGTCTACGCTGGCCCGCACGCGTTGTGGGCCGCCGGCACCGTCCAGGACTGGTCCCCCACGAAGGCCGAGACCGGCAACAGGCGCCTAGCCGAGGGGCGGTGGATGAACACCACTGCCTCGGTGTCGCCCGACGGCCTGATTACCGGCACCACCACCATCTGGAGTACGGCGGAGCTCTACGGCTTCCATGGCTCCGCGGTGCCCGTCATCCTGGACAGCCAGGACAAAATCCTCTGGCCGACGAACATCAACGCCGAGAAGCACCAGTACGGCGTCGATGGCACCATGGTCCCCTTCGGGGCGGCAAGCAAACGAGTGGAACACTGGAACAACAAGATCGACCCCGCGCTGCTGAACCAGGGGCGTCTGAGCATCATCCAGTGGTGGGACCCGAAGCCGTTCGACGAGAAGAACATCCAGGCTGTCGGCAAGAAGGTCCAGGCCTTCGTCACCGAGGTCGGGACCGTGTGGAAGATCGTCGCCGCCTTCCTCTGAGGCAGGTAATCTGCGAAAATCTTCCTTCTTGTCTGGTTGCCGCGCTAGCAGCAACGCGGCTACGTCGTGCACGGTTCGGTCCGAGGAGAACCGGGGGAGTCATGCGATCGTCGGGCGCGACCAGGCGTGGCTCTCCCCGAGACCGAGACCGCGGCCAGCCACCGATCGGCCGGGACACAGAGACAACCGCCCTGAAGAAGGTCATCGACGCTCTGGCGGGGCAGCGGCGCGGGGGAGCGCTGTTTCTGCACGGGGACCCCGGGATCGGCAAGACAGTTCTGCTGGATCAAGCCTGTTTCCTCGCCATCCGGCGGGGGATTCGGGTACTTCGCGCAGCCGGCGCCGAGACCGAAATGGATATGCCGTTCGTCCTGCTGGCTGATCTCCTCAGGCCCTTGCGTCAACACGCGAAAGCACTGACAGTGTTCCAGCAAGAGGTTCTTGAGGCAGCTCTGGAGGGCGGCAAAGGGGCAGTCCCCACCCCGCTGTCGGTGTGCTCGGCAACGTTGGCCATGGTCACGGAAGCCTCCGCTGGCCAACCAGTGGTGCTCGTCGTCGACGATCTCCACTGGGCAGACCCTGCGTCGACACAGGTGCTGCGCTTCCTGTCCCGCCGCCTAGGGCATGAGCCGGTCGCCTTGCTGTCCGCCACCCGAGAACCGGCCGCAACCACAGGTGGCGGCAGCGCAGTCCTGGATCTGCACGGCCTGGGACGTGAGGAATGCGGCACACTCCTGGCTCAGAGGGGGATAGAACTAGCGCCAGGGGACCTAACCGCATTGGTCCGGTGGTGTGACGGCAACCCCCTAGCGGTAGTGGAAGCCGGGGCACGAGCGGCGGACGCGTCAACGCAATCCTTCTCGGAAGGACTCTCACCTGGTGAACACCTCCAGGTCACATGGGCTGCCGTACTGCGTCGCCTACCGGCCGATACCCAGTGGGCCCTGGCCATGCTGGCGTTGGACCGCTCTTCGGGGGCTGACACGCTTCAGGCATTGGCGTCCGCAGGCGTGAACTGGGAGGCGTGGGAGCCAGCGGTGAGGCAGGCTCTGGTGACCGCGGCGCCCGAAGGGAACACCTTCACGTTCCGGCATCCCCTGATCCGCACCGTTGTGCTGCACGCCATGGAACCGGGCCGGCGGCAACGAGCACTTGTCCGACTTGCAGACGTCTCCACGATCTCGCGAGCCGTCTGGTACAGGGAGGCGGGTGCAGTAAGCCAGGACGAGGAATTGGCCCAGCTCCTGGCCGAGACAGCCGAGGACGCATCCCGCAGGGGGGCCTATCACAGTGCCGCGTGCGCGTGGCAAGCGGCCGCGCAGCGCGGTGAGGCTGAAGCCACACGGACGACTCGGCTGACAAGAGGTGCTGAAGCAGCTCTGCTCTCGGGAGATCCTGCCTGGGCAAGCCGGCTCGCCAGGGACGCCCTCGACCTCCCCGGCGACACCGGGACCAAGACAGCAGCGCAGCTCGCCCTTGGGCGCGCTTATACATGGATCGGCCGCCCAGAGCTCGCCTTCAGCGTCCTGACCCGTTCAGCGACGCTTGTCCGGCGAGAACTGCCCGATGTGGCGGAGACCATGATGCGCGAAGCGATCCTGCCCATGGTGATGAGCGGAAACGCCGAGAAGGGGCTGGAAGCGCTTGAGAGCTGGCTAACCAGTGGCTACGACGGCCGTGTTGACGCCACGGCTAGTCTCCTCGGCCCAGTGTTGGCGCTGCGCGGCCATGTCATCGAAGGCGCGCGAGCACTCGAGCAATATCAGGACGTGGTCGAAGCGTCCGATCCACTGCGCGACGGCCTGTCGCTCTGCCTGGTCTCCCAGGGATACATCTGGTTGGACCGTCCCCTGAAAGGTCGGCGATTGCTGCAGTCGGTGATCGCAGCGGCGCGAACAGCAGGATCGCTGTCCGTGCTGCCGTATGCCCTTGCCCTCCACAGCGAACTGGACATATGGGAGGGGCGGTGGGCGGTGGCCTCGGCGGACGCACTTGAGGCACTGCGCTGGGCCCGCGAATTTGGGATGCCTGGCATTGCCGCGTTCGCCTTGAGTGCGCTCGCCAGGCTGGACGCTCTGAGAGGTTCCCGGGCCGCTTGCGCGCAGCGGATCGAGCAGGCGCGACAACTGGCAGGAGAGGCTGGCATGTGGGCATTGGAGGCCCACTTCGCCGCCGCGCTCGGCTTGGACTGCCTAGCCAGTGGTGAACTTGCCAGCGCGATCGACCACTTAAGTCAGGCCAGTGCGCACGAAAAACGCGCCGGGATCGGTAACCCCATGATCGCCCCACACCTTCCGGACTTGGCCGAGGCGCATGTACGTGCGGGCTCCGTGGATGCTCCCTACCTATTGGAGCGACTGGAGGCAGCGGCGGAATCCACCAGGCTGGCGTGGATGCAGGCAGCGCATGCCCGCTGCAGGATGCTCGCCGCTCAGTCCGCCAAAGAGGTCGACCAGTGGTGGTTCCTCGCCCATGCGGCACACTCCCGTCGAGGGCTCCCCTACGAGGAGGCACGCACGCTCCTATGTCGAGGTGAGGCGCTCCGCAGGCAACGCGTGGCCGTGCGAGCGAGGGAGCCGCTGTTGGAGGCGCTTTCCAAGTTCGTCTCACTGGGCGCGCAGCCCTGGGCAGCTCGTACCCGCGCGGAGTTGAGGGCTGCCGGTTACCGCGGCCCGGACCTGCCGGAAGGGCAGGCCAGCGAAGCGTTAGGCCTCCTGACAGGTCAAGAACTCCAGGTCGCGCGCGCAGTGGCCCGTGGTCTCAGCAATGCCGAGGTGGCCGCCTGCTTGTTTATCTCCCAGAAGACCGTGGAAGCGCATTTGACACGCGTCTACCGCAAACTACGGACGCGGTCGAGGGCGGAGTTGGCTGGCAGGCTGAGAACACTGATCGAATGAGCCACACCTAGGGCCCGCCGTTTGGATCATCTGATCGTTGGCCAAGGCTGCTGACTGGAGACTCGATAGCGGCACCGATAGTGGCGTATGCGTCGGCGCGGAGGACCTCCGCAGGGCTCACGGGAGCAGTTCGATGTGCGGATGGTCCGGGATGCCGGACAGACGTGGAGTTGGAGGCTGTAGTCGCCGATGACGTCGATCAAGGTGAAGTTGCCGTCCTGGGCGCCCAGGGGAGGCGGGGCCGGGTTCGTCCGTTCCTCCTCGGCGATCCGGGTCTCGCTGCCGCCCACCCATTCCCAGGAGGCGATGGTGAGGAGCGGGACCTTCTCGGTGCCGCACTCGGGGCCGGGGGGCGCGCCCGACTTGGGCACTGCGAGCGGAGGTACGGGAAGAGAGTGCGGAGCGATGCGGGGCGGGCCATCATCGGAGGCATGAGGGTCGAGGGCCGTCGGCATCGGCGGGTGTGGCAGGCAGTGGGCTGGGTTGGCGGAGCCGTGGTGGTGGTGCTTGTGCTCATTACCTGGCGGCAGTTGTCTCGGGGGGACTTTGAACCGCAGGACGCTGCCAGCCTCTGGGGACCACCCCTCGGCATCGCAGGTCTCTTGGTTGCTGTCCTGGCCCTACGCAAGCCGTCGGAGGGCAACACCGCCGACCTCGTCCGTACATGGGCCGCTACCCTTGCTGCCTTGGTCGTCTCAGGTGAGGGCCGGATCTACAACCAGCTGCTGGGCGACGACACTGTTCCCATCGACCTCGCCTACACCCTCCAGGCGGTCCCCGGCCGCGCTGCCACCGCACCCTTGCACGGCCGTCTCCTGTCCACCCCTACCCCTGCCTCATCACTGGTGCTTCCGCCCTCGCATCCGGCGGGAGGAACGCCAGATGTGGCCGCGTACTGGCGTCAGGTCCAGCCCCAACGCTTGGTGGTCACCGGGCCGGCCGGAGCCGGCAAGACCGTCTTCGCCCTCGCCCTGATCCTCGCGTTGCTCAAGGACCGCACCGACACCGATCCGGTCCCGGTCCGGGTCCCGGTCTCACTGTGGGACAGCACCACGCCTCTGGAAGCCTTCCTGACCCAGCGCCTGATCGAGGCTTACGGCTGGCCGAAGGCGCAGGCGGCGGCTCTGGTGGAGCACGGCATGGTTCTGCCAGTGCTGGACGGCTTGGACGAGATGGACCCGACCCTGTTCGACGGGAACCCTGACCCAGACGCGCCTCGTGCCCGGGCGGTACTGGAGAAGCTGGACGGCTACCGGGTGCGGGGCGAGCCTGGGCCGTTGGTGCTGACCTGCCGCACCGCCCATCTGCAGGCCCTGACCGCCCGTGGGCCCCTGCGCGACTCGGTCCAGGTCACCCTCGCCCCTGTCAGTCCTGCCCACGCTGTGAGGTACCTGACCACTCGCGCCCAGGATCGGACCCGCTGGCAGCCCCTGATCGATCACTTGAATGCGCATCCCGGCGGCGAACTGGCGACGCTGCTGTCCACGCCCTGGCGGCTGTGCCTGACCGCCACGGTTTACCACGACGACGGCAACCCCGACGAACTCACCACCCACGCCACCGCTCAAGACCTCGACCAGCACTTGCTGGCCCGCTTCATCCCCGCGACCACCCGCCTCCACCGCCACCCCCGTACGAGGCTCGGTTGGCAACGGACTTACCGCCCCGAACAGGTCCACCGATGGCTGCACCACCTCACCCGCTCCCTCACCCACACAGCAAGGTTCACCGGTACGTCTGTTCTGATCAGCGTGCGAACCGACCTAGTTCTGCACGAGCTATGGCCGCTGGCCGGCCGCACCCGCGTCCGGATTGTCGAAGTCACACTTACCGCCAGCGCAATGGTCCTTGTTGCCTTCCTGGCCTGGGCGACCTTTTTCCGTTCCGCACCTGTAGAAGTGATCTTCCCGCCGGCCGTCCTAGCTGTGACGTATCTTGCGAGAGAGGGTGACACGTCACCGGGTCGGCTGGGGTTCTCCAGACCTGCCATCCCAGGCTCTGTCTTGGCGACCGCGTTGTTTGGCGCGTTGCTTGGCGCGGTGGTTTTCGGGGTGGGGGGCGGGCTGATGTTCGGGCTGGCGCGCGGGCTGATGCTTGGGCTGTTGGGCGGGTTCGTGTTCGCGCTGAGCCATGTGTTGTTCATGGGGTCGGTAGCACCGCCGGCCAAGGAGGCGCGCCCGTGGGCGCTCCTGCGAGACGACCTGGTGCTGAAACTGGTGGTCGGACTAGCGCTCGGGCTGATGTTCGGGCTGCTGTTTGGGTTGATGTTCGGACTCTTGGCAGGACTGGTAGGCGGCCCCGTGATCGGGCTGACGATGTTGCCGGGGGTGGGGGTGGGGAGTCTCCTGATGCGTCGTTACACGGCGTTCTTGCTGTGTTCCACAGGGCACTTGCCGTTTCGGCTGGTGGTGTTCTTGGACTGGGCGTCTGAAGCGGGACTGCTGCGCTACGCCGGCCCTGCCTACCAATTTCGGCACCGCGAACTTCAGCAGTGGCTGACCAGCCATCCTGAACCCATGACTGCTCCGCGGACGACGGATACGGACCCCCGGCCCGGGCAACGATGCGTGCCGGGCAGGTGACCTGGTCGATCGTCCCTTCGACGCCGAGCGGCTGAACCGGTTGTGGGAGTTGCGGACTTCACCTACGCGGCTACCTGGGCCGGGACGGTCTATGTCGCATCGTACGCGGATGCCTTCTCGCGCCGGATCCTGGGCCACAAACGACACCCGCTGACGGACCAGGTATCGAGGGCTCTATGGCGATGTGGACGGCCTCGGGACCGGGTGCACTGCTCCTCGACAGCTGTTCCGGAATGGTCGCGCCTACGCCTGTGGCAGGAGACCTGCCGCTTCCTGCCACAGGCGCTTGAGGTCAGACCGTTGCCGGGACGGACTCTGCTGCTTCCGCCGCATTGCTGGTGTCGCCGTCCGAAGGGGTGATGGGGGTGTAGAAGACGCTGCCTTGCTGGCGGGTACGTTCGGCGAGGCCCTTGGCTACCAGCGACTCCAAGGCGTTGCGCACCACGGGCGCGCTCGGCGTGGTGCGATCGGGGTGCTGCTTGGCCAGGGCATCGACGAAGTCGCTGACCATGCGCGGTTCGCTGCTCGCGGCCAGTGTGCCGATGACCAGGCTGCGCAGTGTCGGCTCGGTGCTGGATCGTGAGGTAGCGGGCTTGGGCTTCCGGCCGTCCTTGGAAGCCATGGTCTTCTTCCCGGCCTTGCGGGCCGGCTCACCGGCCGACTTCTTCCGCCCGCGGGGACGGGGTACTGGCTGGGCCGAAGACGTCACCTTCGGCTCGTCGGCCCTGTTGCCAGAAGGCGCTTCACTTGCCGATTGCTCGGGCGTAGCCGCGCTTTGCGCACCGGCCACGGATTCCTGAAGCTGGGTCAGCCATGCCCGCTCTTGTTCGAGCTGCGCGAGCCGGTTCTGGAGGTCCGCCAACTGCACGCGGACCTTTTCCTGCTCGTTGGCGTTGTTGTCCAGGTCCTCTGCGAGACGCGTCGCATACCGGTCCTGAATGGTGTTGTTGTTGGACACGACAGCCGCTCCTCGTGTATC
>NZ_FZOF01000051.1 GCF_900188405.1 Actinacidiphila glaucinigra
GGACGCCCGCCGCAACGGTCACCAGGTGCTGGCGGTGGTGCGCGGTTCGGCGGTGAACCAGGATGGTGCGAGCAATGGTCTGACGGCGCCGAACGGTCCGTCGCAGCAGCGGGTGATCCGGCAGGCGCTGGCCAATGCCCGGCTCACCGCGGCCGAGATCGACGCGGTGGAGGCGCACGGCACGGGCACGACGCTGGGTGACCCGATCGAGGCGCAGGCGCTGCTGGCCACCTATGGCCAGGAGCACAGTGACGAGCAGCCGCTGTGGCTGGGTTCGATCAAGTCGAACATGGGTCACACGCAGGCGGCGGCTGGTGTCGCGGGCATCATCAAGATGGTCATGGCGATGCGGCACGGGGTGCTGCCTCGGACGCTGCATGTGGATGAGCCCAGCCCGCACGTGGACTGGTCGGAGGGCGCGGTCTCCCTGCTGACCGACCAGATGGACTGGCCGGAGACCGGCCGTCCGCGTCGCGCCGCGGTGTCGTCGTTCGGCTTCAGCGGCACCAACGCACACGCCATCATCGAACAGGCCCCCGAACTCGCTCCCGCACCCGCGCCCGCACAGCCGCAGGAACCGGAGCGGCCGACCGGCCCGCTTCCCTGGACGCTTTCCGGGAAGTCCGTCGAAGCCCTCCGCGAGCAGGCCGCACGCCTGCGGGCGTTCGCCCTCGACAACGCGGACGTGACCCCGGCCGACATCGGCTGGTCCCTGGCCACGACACGCACCGCGCTGGACCGCCGCGCGGTGGTCGTCGCGGAGGACCGGGCTGGATTTATTGCGGCGCTCGAAGCGCTGGCGGCGGGAGAGCCCGCCGCAGCGTCGGCGCAGGGCTCGCCCGTGGCGGGGAAGGCGGCCTTCCTCTTCACCGGGCAGGGCAGCCAGCGCCTCGGCATGGGCCGCGAGCTGTACGCCACCTACCCCGTGTTCGCGGACGCCCTGGACGCGGTCTGCGCGCACCTCGACATCCCGTTGAAGGATGTGCTGTTCGGGGACGACGCGGACCTCCTCGACCGGACGGAGTGGACCCAGCCGGCGCTGTTCGCCGTCGAGGTCGCGCTGTTCCGGCTGCTGGAGAGCTGGGGCGTGAAGCCGGACTTCCTCTCCGGCCACTCCGTCGGCGAGATCGCCGCCGCGCATGTCGCCGGGGTGTTGTCCCTGGTGGATGCCTGCACGCTGGTCGAGGCTCGCGGGCGGCTGATGCAGGCGCTGCCTTCCGGCGGCGTGATGATCGCGCTGGAGGCGGCCGAGGACGAGGTTCTGCCGCTGCTGGACGAGCGCGTGAACGTCGCGGCCGTCAACGGGCCCCAGGCCGTGGTCATCGCGGGTGACGAGGACACGGCCGCGGCCGTCGTGGAACTGTTCCCGGACCGCAGGTCGAAGCGTCTGGCGGTCAGCCACGCCTTCCACTCGCCGCACATGGACGGCATGCTCGACGCGTTCCGCGAGGTCGCCGAGGGCCTGACCTACGCCGCCCCCCGGATCCCGGTCGTGTCCAACCTCACCGGTGCCGTCGTGACCGACGAGATGGGGTCCGCGGACTTCTGGGTCCGGCACGTCCGCGAGGCCGTCCGCTTCCTTGACGGCGTCCGTGCCTTGGAGGCCGCCGGCGTCACCACGTACCTCGAACTCGGCCCCGACGGCGTGCTCTCCGCCATGGCCCAGGACTGCCTGACCACCGAAGGGGCGGCCTTCGCCCCCGTCATGCGCTCCGCCCGCCCCGAGGCCGAGACCGTCACCACCGCGCTCGGCCACGCCCACACCCGGGGTATGGCGGTCGACTGGCAGGCGTACTTCGCGGGGACCGGCGCCCGCCGCGTCGACCTGCCCACCTACGCCTTCCAGCGGCAGCGCTACTGGCTGGAGGCGCCCGCGCACGCCCTGAGCGGGGACGTGACGTCCGCGGGCCTGGGCAGCGCGGACCACCCGCTGCTCGGTGCGGCGGTCGAGCTGCCCGACTCCGACGGGTTCCTCTTCACCGGCCGGATCTCCCTGCGCACGCACCCCTGGCTGGGCGACCACAGGGTCGCGGGCGCCGCGCTGCTGCCCGGCTCCGCGCTCGTCGAACTGGCCGTGCGGGTCGGGGACCACGCGGGCTGCGACCTGCTGGAGGACCTGACGCTCGAGGCGCCGCTGGTGCTGCCCGAGACCGGCGGCGTGCAACTGCGGCTCGCCGTGGCAGAGTCCGACACGGCGGGGCGGCGTGCCTTCCAGGTGTACTCCCGCCCGGAGGAGGCGGCGTCGGACGAGCCGTGGACCCGTCACGCCGGCGGAGTCCTGACCGTCGCGAACGAGGGGACGGCCGGGGCGGAAGCACTGGTGGCATGGCCGCCGGCCGGGGCCGAGCCCTGCGACACGGACGAGCTGTACGCGTCCTTCGACGCGATGGGGTTCGGGTACGGTCCGGCGTTCCGCAACCTCCGGCGCGCCTGGCGGCTCGGCGACGAGGTCTTCGCCGAGGTCGCCCTCACCGACGAGGACAGGGCGGAGGGCGCGCGGTTCGGGCTCCACCCGGCCCTGCTGGACTCGGCACTGCACGCCGCCGGCCTCGGGGACTTCTTCCCCGGCGCCGAGCCGGGCGCCCGCCTGCCGTTCGCGTGGGACACGGTGCGGCTGCACGCCGTCGGCGCCTCCGCCTTGCGGGTGCGCATGACCCCGGCCGGCCAGGACGCGGTCTCCCTGCTGATCGCGGACGAGACGGGGCAGCCGGTGCTCACCGTCGGCTCCCTCGTCCTGCGTCCACTGGCCCTCGACGGGCTTCCCGGCGGGACGGGCGGCACGAGCGGACCGGGCGGTGCCGTCCGCGACAGTCTGTTCCAGGTGGACTGGCCGGTCCTGCCGCTGCCCGAGGACGTGCCGCCGCCCGTCGGTGGCCGCTGGGCCCTGCTGGGCGCGGACCCGCTCAAGCTGGGTGCCGTCCTGGACGCACACAACGTCCACCCCGACCTGGCGTCGCTGCGGCAGGCGCTCGACCAGGAGGCGGACACCGCCCCGGACACCGCCCTCGTCACCCTGGCCCCCGACCTCGCCACTGCCGGTGGTCTCACGTCTGCCGCGCACGACGCCGTCACCGCCGCACTGGAGCTCATCCGGTCGTGGCTGGCCGACGAGCGGTTCGCCGCCTGCCGACTGGTCCTCGCCACGCGCGGCGCGGTCGCCGTGGACAGGGACGAGGACGTCGAGGACCTGGCGCACGCCGCCGTCTGGGGCCTGGTCCGTTCCGCGCAGGCCGAGCACCCGGGCCGGTTCGTGCTGGTCGACGTCGACTCCGAGGACGCGTCGCTGCGGGCGCTGCCCGCGGCGCTCGGCACCGACGAGACGCAACTCGCCGTCCGCGACGGTGTCGTACGGGCACCTCGGCTCGCACGTGCCGTCACCACCCCCGCGCAGCCGGACGACGCCCCCTTCGACCCGGACGGCACCGTCCTGGTCACGGGCGCCGGCGGCACCCTGGGCGGACTCCTCGCCCGGCATCTGGTGGACGTGCACGGGGTGCGGCGCCTGCTGCTGGTGAGCCGGCGGGGCGGCGCGGCGGAGAACGCCGCGGAGCTCACCGCGCAACTCCGCGCATCAGGTGCCGAGGTGGCATGGGCGGCGTGCGACGTGGCCGACCGTGACGCGCTCGCCGCCGTACTGGCCGCTGTTCCCGCGGAGCGTCCGCTGACGGCGGTCGTGCACGCCGCGGGCGTCCTGGACGACGGAACCGTGGAGGCGCTGACCCCCGACCGGGTGCGGCGCGTCCTGCGGCCCAAGGTCGACGCCGCATGGCACCTGCACGATCTGACCCGGGACCTCGACCTGTCTGCGTTCGTGCTGTTCTCCTCCGCCGCCGGTGTCTTCGGCAACGCCGGACAGGCCAACTACGCGGCGGGCAACACCTTCCTCGACGCCCTCGCCCAGCACCGCAGGGCGCGGGGCCTGCCGGCGGTCTCGCTGGCCTGGGGCCTGTGGGACGACGAGGCCGGCATGGCCGGGACGCTCGACGCCGCCGAACGCAGGCGCCTGAGCCGGGGGAGCATGCTGCCGCTCTCCTCGGCGGAGGGCCTCGTGCTGTTCGACGCCGCCCTGCCGGGCGCGGCCGCGGCCGGGGAGCAGGGGACCGCGTCCCTGCTGGTGCCGGCCCGCCTTGACCTGGTCGAGCTCCGCAGGACCCTCGGCGACTGGACACCGCCGCTGCTGCGGGGCCTGCTCCGCACCACCGCGCGGCGCAGGGCGAGCGACACGGCGACGCCGAACCCGGACTCGCTCGCGCAGCGGCTCGCCCAACTGCCGTCCGCCGAGCGTGACCGGGTCCTCCTCGACCTGGTCTGCACACAGGTGGCCCAGGTCCTCGGCCACAGCGGATCCGCCGCCATCGAACCCGGCAGCGCCTTCAAGGAACTGGGCTTCGACTCGCTGACCGCGGTGGAGCTGCGCAACCGGCTCGGAGCGGCTTCCGGGCTGAGGGTGCCCGCGACGCTGATCTTCGACTACCCGACCCCCGAAGCGCTGAGCGGCCACCTGCGCTCCGCGCTGTCCCTCGACGACGACGGGCCGTCGGTCCTCGGCGAACTGGACCGCCTGGAAGCGGCCTTGGGCGCGTCCGACACGGACAGCGTCACGAGCTCGCGGATCACGATGCGTCTGCAGGCCCTCCTGGCCAAGTGGAAGGACGCACACGAGACCGGCGGCACGACCCCCGACGGTGCCGACAACGACGGCGACCTCGAAACGGCAACCGACGACGAGCTCTTCGACCTGCTCGACGAGGAACTCGGCTCCTCCTGACCCACCCCCCCGCGCCACCGGAGAGACCCGGCCGGGCGCGCCGCCCCCGCCCGGACGACGACCGACCGGAACGACCGCCTCTGAGGCATGGAGCCCACGCAATGGAGAACGAGGACAAGCTTCGCGACTACCTCAAGCGGGCGACCGCCGACCTGCGCCAGGCCCGCAGGCGGCTGCGCGAGGTGGAGGAGAAGAACGAGGAGCCCGTCGCCATCGTCGCGATGAGCTGCCGCTACCCCGGAGGCGTGCGCAGCCCGGAGGACCTGTGGCGGCTCGTCGCCGACGGCGAGGACGCCATCTCCGCCTTCCCGGTCGACCGCGGCTGGGACGTCGAGTCGCTGTACGACGCCGACCCCGACAGCGCCGGATCCAGCTACGTCAGCGAGGGCGGTTTCCTGTACGACGCAGGCCGCTTCGACCCGGCTCCCTTCGGGATCTCGCCGCGTGAGGCGCTGGCGATGGATCCGCAGCAGCGGTTGCTTCTGGAGACGTCGTGGGAGGCGTTCGAGCGGGCGGGCATCGACCCGTCCTCGCTGCGCGGCAGCCGGACGGCCGTCTTCGCGGGCGTGATGTACCACGACTACACCGCTCGCCTCGACTCCGTCCCCGAGGGCGTCGAGGGTTTCCTGGGCACCGGAAGCTCCGGCAGCATCGCCTCCGGCCGCGTCGCCTACACCTTCGGTCTCGAGGGCCCGGCCGTCACCATCGACACCGCCTGCTCGTCCTCGCTGGTCGCGCTGCACCTCGCGGTGCAGGCGCTGCGTGCGGGGGAGTGCTCGCTCGCCCTGGCCGGCGGCGTGACCGTCATGGCCACCCCTTCGACGTTCACCGAGTTCAGCCGGCAGCGGGGTCTCGCACCTGACGGGCGCTGCAAGCCGTTCGCGGCTGCGGCCGACGGCACGGGCTGGGGCGAGGGCGTGGGCATGCTGCTGGTGGAGCGGCTGTCGGACGCGCGGCGCAACGGTCACCCGGTGCTGGCGGTGGTGCGGGGTTCGGCGATCAACCAGGACGGTGCCAGCAACGGCCTCACGGCCCCCAACGGCCCGTCCCAGCAGCGGGTCATCCACCAGGCGCTCACCAACGCGCGTCTGTCGGCGTCGGATGTCGACGTCGTCGAGGCGCACGGCACCGGCACCACGCTCGGCGACCCCATCGAGGCGCAGGCCCTCCTCGCCACGTACGGGCAGGAGCACACGCCCGAACAGCCTCTGCTGCTCGGCTCGATCAAGTCGAACATCGGTCACACGCAGGCCGCGGCCGGTGTCGCCAGCATCATCAAGATGGTGTTGGCGATGCGGCATGGTGTGGTGCCGAAGTCGTTGCACGTGGACGAGCCGTCGCCGCATGTGGATTGGGCGTCGGGTGCTGTGTCGTTGGCGTCGGACGCGGTGGTGTGGCCGGAGTCGGGGCGTGTGCGGCGGGCGGGTGTGTCGTCGTTCGGGTTCAGTGGGACGAACGCGCACGTGATCGTGGAGCAGGCGCCGGAGGCCGAGGCCGAGCCTGAGGCGGCGGAGTCTCCTGCGGGCGACCTCGCGGTGGTGCCGTGGGTGCTGTCGGGCAAGAGTGCGGCGGCGTTGCGGGGTCAGGCGGAGCGGTTGTCCGGCTGGTTTGAAGGTGCGGCTGGTTCGGCGTCGGTGGCCGATGTGGGGTGGTCGTTGGCGTCGTCGCGGGCGGCGTTGGAGCACCGTGCGGTGGTGCTGGGTGACCATGCGGCGGGGTTGTCGGCGGTGGCGCAGGGTGTGCCGGCGGCGGGTGTGGTGACCGGGCGTGTCGTCGGTGGCAAGACGGTGTTCGTGTTCCCGGGTCAGGGCTCGCAGTGGGTCGGTATGGCGGCGGAGCTGTACGACTCGTCGCCGGTGTTCGCGGCGCGGGTGGAGGAGTGTGCGCGGGCGCTGGAGTCGTTGACCGGCTGGTCGCTGGTGGATGTGCTGCGCGGTGTGGAGGGTGCTCCGTCGCTGCAGCGCGTGGATGTGGTCCAGCCCGCGTTGTTCGCGGTGATGGTCTCCCTCGCGGAGGTCTGGAAAGCGGCCGGCGTGCGTCCGGCGGCGGTGATCGGTCATTCGCAGGGTGAGATCGCGGCCGCGTGCGTTGCCGGGGTCCTTTCGCTGGAGGACGCCGCCCGCGTTGTCGCGCTGCGCAGTCAGGCGATCGGCCGGGTGCTGGCCGGTCTGGGCGGCATGGTGTCGGTGGCGCTGCCGGCCGAGCAGGTGCGGGAGCGGATCGCTGCCTGGGGTGAGGAGCGCATCTCCGTCGCCGCGGTGAACGGGCCCTCCTCTGTGGTGGTGTCCGGTGAGGTCGAGGCGCTGGACGAACTGCTGGCCTCCTGCGAGACCGATGGGGTGCGGGCGCGCCGGATCGCGGTGGACTACGCCTCCCACTCCGCCCAGGTCGACCTGCTGCGCGACGAACTCGCTGAGTTGCTGGCGCCGATCACCCCTCGTGATGCCGAGGTGCCTTTCCTGTCGACGGTGACCGGCGAATGGGCGTCCGGGCCTGAGCTGGATGGCGGTTACTGGTTCCGCAACCTGCGTCAGACGGTGGAGTTGGAGCAGGCGGTTCGCACCCTGCTGGAGCAGGGCTTCGGGGTCTTCGTGGAGTCCAGCCCGCACCCCGTGCTGACCATCGGTCTTCAGGAGACCGTCGAGGACGCGGGCCGTGAGGCGGCCGTCCTGGGTTCGTTGCGCCGTAACGAGGGCGGTCTGGAGCGGTTCTGGCTGTCGTTGGGCGAAGCCTATGTCCACGGTGCGTCCGTGGACTGGCAGGCGGTGTTCGCCGGGACCGGCGCGCAGCGCGTCGACCTGCCCACCTACGCCTTCCAGCGCGAGCACTACTGGCTGGAGAGCGGAACCCCCGAGGCGGCCGGTGTTGTCGCTCCTGCCGACGGCGTTGAGGCGCGCTTCTGGGAGGCCGTCGAACGCAACGATGTGGCCGCCCTCACGGCCGAGTTGGACGTGGACGGCGACCAGGCGCTGACCGCGCTGCTCCCGGCGCTGTCCTCGTGGCGCCGGCAGAGCCGTGAGCAGTCGACCGTCGACGGCTGGCGCTACCGCGTGACGTGGAAGCCGGTGCCCGACCCCGCCTCCGCCCGCCTCACCGGCACGTGGCTGCTCGCCGTCCCCGACACGCTCACCGGCCCCGACGCGCAGTGGGCGGCCGCCGTCGAGCGCACGCTCACCGACCGCGGCGCCGACATACGGCGGGTCGCCGTCGTCGAAAGCGGCGACGACATGCGCGCCGATCTCACCGTACGCATTCGCGAAGCACTCGCCGACGAGCCCGCCGTGTCCGGTGCCGTCTGCCTGTCGACGCCCTCCGGCGCCGCGGCCGGCAGTGTCGTCACCGTGCTCGCCGTCGTCCAGGCACTGGGCGACGCCGAGGTGACCGCGCCCCTGTGGTGCGTGACCCGCGGCGCCGTCGACGCCCGCCGCTCCGAGCGGCTGGAGAACCCGGCGCAGGCCGCCGTGTGGGGTCTGGGCCGGGTGACCGCGCTGGAGCACGGCGAGCGCTGGGGCGGCCTGGTGGACCTGCCCGGCACGGACGACGTGGACGACCGGGCCCTGGCCCGGCTGGCCGGCGTACTGGCGGGCGACGCGGCGGAGGACCAGGTCGCGGTGCGCCCGGGCGGCCTGTTCGCGCGCCGCCTGGTCCGTGCGCGGCTCGCCGAGACCGACGTGGTCCGTGAGTGGCGCCCGCGGGGCACGGTGCTGGTCACCGGCGGCACGGGCGCGCTCGGCGCACATGTCGCCCGCTGGCTCGCGTCCAACGGTGCCGAGCACCTCGTGCTGACCAGCCGCCGGGGCATCGACGCTCCCGGCGCCGCTGATCTGCGCGACGAACTGACCGCGCTGGGCGCCGGGGTGACCGTCGCCGCCTGCGACGTCGCCGACCGGGACGCCCTCGCCGCGCTCCTCGACGCCGTCCCCGTCGACCGGCCCCTGACCGCCGTCGTGCACACCGCCGCCGTCCTCGACGACGGCGTGATCGAGGCACTGAGCCCCGAGCAGGTGGAGGCGGTGCTGCGCGTCAAGGTCGACGCGACGCTGCACCTGCACGAACTGACCCGCGACCTGGACCTGTCCGCGTTCGTGCTGTTCTCCTCCTTCGCCGCGACGTTCGGCGCGCCCGGCCAGGGCAACTACGCACCCGGCAATGCCTTCCTGGACGCGTTCGCCGAGTACCGCCGGGCGGCCGGCCGGCCCGCCACCGCCATCGCTTGGGGTCCCTGGGGCGACGGCGGTATGGCGGAGGGCGCGGTCGGCGACCGGATGCGCCGCCACGGCGTCATCGAGATGGACCCGGAGCGCGCCGTCTCCGCGCTCCAGCACGCGCTGGACCGGGACGAGACGACGCTCACCGTCGCCGACATGGAGTGGAAGCGCTTCGTCCTCGCCTTCACCTCCGGCCGGTCCCGGCCGCTGCTGCACGACCTGCCCGAGGCGCGCGCGGCCGTCGAGACGATCCGCGCCGACGCGACCGAGGGCGCCGGCGACGCCGGCGAACTCGCCCGGCGGCTCGCCGGACAGCCCGCGGCCGAGCAGGAGCGGCTGCTCCTCGACCTCGTCCGCACCGCCGTCGCCGCGGTGCTGGGCTATGCGGGGCCCGAAGCGGTCGAGGCCGCCCGTGCGTTCAAGGAGCTCGGCTTCGACTCGCTCACCGCGGTCGAACTCCGTAACCGCCTCGTCGCCGCCAGCGGTCTCAAGCTCCCGCCCACCCTCGTCTTCGACTACCCGTCGGCCACCGTCCTCGCCCGGCATCTGCGCGAGGAGATGTTCGGGCGGGACGGGGAAGGGGCGTCCGCCGGCCCGACGCCCGGGGCCGCGGTCCTGGACGCCGAGCCCGTCGCGATCGTCGCGATGGCCTGCCGTTTCCCGGGCGGTGTGCGAACCCCGGAGGAGCTGTGGCAACTGCTGGCCTCCGACGGCGACGCGCTGTCCCGGTTCCCCTCCGACCGTGGCTGGGACGTCGAGGCGCTCTACGACCCCGACCCCGACGCGCAGGGAACCTCGTACACCCGTGAAGGCGGGTTCCTGTCCGGCGCGGCCGACTTCGACTCCGGGTTCTTCGGGATCTCGCCGCGTGAGGCGCTGGCCATGGACCCGCAGCAGCGTCTGCTGCTGGAGACCTCCTGGGAGGCCTTCGAGCGCGCCGGCATCGACCCGCAGACCCTGCGCGGCAGCCAGGCCGGCGTCTTCGTCGGCACCAACGGCTCGGACTACGCGGAACTCGCCCGCACCGCGACCGAAGGCCTCGAAGGCCATCTGGCCACCGGCAGCGCCGGCAGCGTCGTCTCGGGCCGCATCTCGTACACCTTCGGCCTGGAGGGCCCGGCGGTCACCGTCGACACGGCCTGCTCCGCCTCGCTCGTCGCCCTGCACCTCGCCGTCCAGGCGCTGCGGGCGGGGGAGTGCTCGGTGGCCCTGGCCGGCGGCGTGACGGTCATGTCGACGCCCGGCACCTTCATCGAGTTCAGCCGCCAGCGGGGACTGTCCACGGACGGCCGCTGCAAGGCGTTCTCCTCCGACGCCGACGGCTTCAGCCCCGCCGAGGGCGTCGGCATGCTGCTCGTGGAGCGGCTGTCGGACGCGCGGCGCAACGGTCACCCGGTGCTGGCGGTGGTGCGGGGTTCGGCCATCAACCAGGACGGCGCGAGCAACGGCCTCACGGCCCCCAACGGCCCGTCCCAGCAGCGCGTGATCCGGCAGGCCCTCGCCAACGCGCATCTGTCGGCGTCGGACGTCGACGTCGTCGAGGCCCACGGCACCGGCACCACGCTCGGCGACCCCATCGAGGCGCAGGCCCTGCTCGCCACCTACGGCCAGGACCGCCTCGAAGGCCGTCCCCTGCTGCTCGGCTCGATCAAGTCGAACATCGGCCACGCCCAGGCCGCCGCCGGCGTCGCGGGCGTCATGAAGATCGTGCTCGCCATGGAGCACGGCGAGCTGCCGCGCAGTCTCCACATCGCCGAGCCCACCCCGCACGTCGACTGGACCGCGGGCGAGGTCGACCTGCTGACGGAGGCCAGGCCGTGGCCGGAGACCGGCCGCCCCTGGCGTGCCGGAGTCTCGTCGTTCGGGTTCAGCGGCACCAACGCGCATGCCATCATCGAGCAGGCACCCGCCGTCACCCAGGGGTCCGCGCAGGAGACGACCCCGGAACCGGCGCCGACACCCCTACTGGCCGGGGTGACCCCTGACGGTTCCCCGTCGGGCCCGTCGGCCGCCCTGCCGTGGACCCTCACCGCGCGGACGCCGAAGGCCCTGCGCGGCCAGGCGGAACGCCTCCTGACCCATCTCGCCACCCATCCTGACCTGCGGCTTGTCGACGCTGCCTGCTCTTTGGCCACGACCCGCGGCGCGCTGGCCGAGCGCGCTGTCGTCGTCGGTCGCGAGCGCGCCGACGTCGTCACGGCCCTGACGGCCCTCGCTGCCGGGGAGACCTCACCGCACCTGGTGCAGGGGTCCGCGATCGGGGGAAGGACGGCGTTCGTGTTCCCCGGACAGGGGTCGCAATGGGTAGGCATGGCCGAGGGGCTGTTGGACGCTTCTGCGGTGTTCGCTGCCCGGGTGGAGGAGTGCGCGCAGGCGCTGGAGCCGCTGACCGGCTGGTCGCTGGTGGACGTGCTGCGTGGTGTCGAGGGCGCTCCGTCGTTGGAGCGCGTCGACGTCGTGCAGCCTGCGTTGTTCGCGGTGATGGTGTCGCTGGCGGAGGTGTGGAAGGCGGCCGGCGTGCGTCCGGCTGCCGTGATCGGTCATTCGCAGGGCGAGATCGCGGCCGCGTGCGTTGCCGGGATCCTTTCGCTGGAGGACGCCGCCCGCGTTGTCGCGCTGCGCAGTCAGGCGATCGGCCGGGTGCTGGCCGGTCTGGGCGGCATGGTGTCGGTGGCGCTGCCGGCCGAGCAGGTGCGGGAGCGGATCGCTGCCTGGGGTGAGGAGCGCATCTCCGTCGCCGCGGTGAACGGGCCCTCCTCTGTGGTGGTGTCCGGTGAGGTCGAGGCGCTGGACGAACTGCTGGCCTCGTGTGAGGCGGATGGGGTTCGGGCGCGCCGGATCGCGGTGGACTACGCCTCGCACTCCGCGCAGGTCGACCTGCTGCGCGACGAACTCGCTGAGCTGTTGGCGCCGATCACCCCTGGCGAGGCCGAGGTGCCGTTCCTGTCGACGGTGACGGGTGAGTGGGTGTCCGGCCCTGAGCTGGACGGCGGTTACTGGTTCCGCAACCTGCGGCAGACGGTGGAGTTGGAGCAGGCGGTACGAACCCTGCTGGAGCAGGGCTTCGGGGTCTTCGTCGAGTCCAGCCCGCACCCCGTGCTGACGGTCGGGCTGCAGGAGACGGTCGAGGACGCAGGTCGTGAGGCGGCCGTCCTGGGTTCGTTGCGCCGTAACGAGGGCGGTCTGGAGCGGTTCTGGCTGTCGTTGGGCGAAGCCTATGTCCACGGTGCGTCCGTGGACTGGCAGGCGGTGTTCGCCGGGACGGGTGCGCAGCGCGTGGACCTGCCCACCTACGCCTTCCAGCCGCAGAGGTTCTGGCCCGAGATCACCGCGAACCCCGATGCCGACGTGCCGGTGGAGAACGAGATCGACGCCCGCTTCTGGGAGGCCGTCGAACGCGAGGACCTCGAGACGATCACCTCGGAACTCGCTGTCGACGCCGACCAGCCGCTGACCGCGCTGCTTCCGGCGCTGTCGTCGTGGCGCCGGCAGAGCCGTGAGCAGTCCACCGTCGACGGCTGGCGCTACCGGGTGACGTGGAAGCCCGTACCCGAGCCCGCCACGACGCGCCTCACCGGCACGTGGTTGGTCGCCGTCCCCGACACGCTCACCGGCACGGAAGCGGAGTGGGCGGCCGCCGTCGAGCGCACGCTCACCGAGCGCGGGGCGCAGGTGCGTACCGTACGGGTCGAGCACGGCACGGCCGACCGCGCACAGCTGACGGCAACCCTCAAGAGCACGCTCGACGACGCCACACCCAGCGGCGTCCTGTCCCTCCTCGCCCTCGGCGGCACACAGGCCCCGCTGCGCGGGCACAGCGGACTGCTCACAACGGCCGCCCTGGTCCAGGCACTCGGCGACGCGGAGGTGACCGCGCCCCTGTGGTGCGTCACCCGCGGCGCCGTCCCCACCGGCCGCTCCGAGCCGGTGACCGATCCCGCGCAGGCGCTGATCTGGGGCTTCGGCCGTACGGCCGCCCTGGAGCACCCCGACCGCTGGGGCGGCCTAGTCGACCTGCCCGGCACGGACACCGCCGACGACCGTACGCTCACCCGCCTCGCGGGCCTGCTGGCCGGGGACGGCGCGGAGGACCAGGTCGCGGTCCGGACCTCCGGAGTCTTCGTGCGCCGGCTGGTCCACGCGCCCGGCGCCGACGCACCCGCCGGAAAGGCCTGGAACCCCCACGGCACGGTGCTGGTCACCGGCGGTACGGGCGCGCTCGGCGGGCACGTCGCCCGCTGGCTCGCGGGCAACGGCGCCGAGCACCTGGTGCTGACCAGCCGCCGCGGCATCGACGCCCCCGGCGCCGGCGACCTCCGCGACGAACTGACCGCGCTCGGCGCCGAGGTGAGCGTCGCCGCCTGCGACGCCGCCGACCGGGACGCGCTCGCGGCGCTGCTCGACGCGATCCCCGCCGACCGGCCCCTGACCGCGGTCGTCCACACCGCCGGTGTGCTCGACGACGGCGTCATCGACGCGCTCACGCCCGAACGGTTCGCGACCGTGCTCGCCCCCAAGGCGGAGGCGGCGCTCGCCCTGCACGAACTCACCCGCGACCTGGACCTGTCCGCGTTCGTGCTCTTCTCCGGAGTCGCCGGCACGCTCGGCGACGGGGGGCAGGGCAACTATGCCGCGGCCAACGCCTATCTGGACGCGCTCGCGGAGCAGCGGCACGCCGAGGGGCTGGCCGCGACGTCCGTGGCATGGGGCCGCTGGGGCGACAGCGGACTCGCCGCCGGCGGCGCGATCGGCGAACGTCTCGACCGGGGCGGCGTGCCCGCGATGGCGCCGCGTTCCGCGATCCGCGCTCTGCGGCAGTCCCTCGACCTGGGCGACGTGACCGTCGCGGTCGCCGACATCCAGTGGGAGCGGTTCGCGCCCGGCCACACCGCCGTGCGGCCGAGCCCGTTCCTGTCCGACCTGCCCGCGGTGCGGCGGCTGGCGGAGGCGGCCCGTTCCGGTGGGGCGGACGGCGATCCGGCCGGTGCCGGTCTCTCCCCGGCGGAGGCGCTGCGCCGCCGCCTGGAGGTCATGCCCCGGGCCGAACAGGGCCTGGCCGTCGGCGAGCTGGTCCGTATCCACGCGGCCGCGGCCCTCGGTCACCCCACCACCGACGAGGTCGGCGCGCAGCGCGCGTTCAAGGAACTCGGCTTCGACTCGCTCATCGCGCTGGAACTGCGCAACCGGCTCAACGCCGCGACCGGACTGCGGCTGCCGGCCACCCTCGTCTTCGACCACCCGACCCCGGCCGCCCTGGCCGACTTCCTGCTCGGCGAGATCGTCCCGGACGGCGGCCCCGGCGCCGCCTCCGGCATCGCGGAGCTCGAGAAGCTGGAATCCGCGCTGTCCGTGCTCGACCCGGACGGCGCGGACGCCCCGACACGTACCGACATCGCGCTGCGTCTGCAGGCCCTCCTGGCGAAGTGGGGTGAACCGCACACCGATTCCCGTGGCGAGGCCGTGAGCGAACAGCTCCAGGAGGCCACGCCCGACGAGCTCTTCGCCTTCATCGACAAGGAGCTCGGGATTTAGCCGGCGGACAGCGGTCCGCGGACAGCAGGCAGCAGGCAGCAGGCAGCAGCAGCGCGAAGGTGTGACGAGAAGCATGGGTGAGGTTCCAATGGCAGATCAGGACAAGATCCTCGGCTATCTGAAGCGGGTCACGGCCGATCTGCACCAGACCCGGCAGCGGCTCCGCGAGGTCGAGTCGGCGGAGCCGGAGCCGATCGCGATCGTCGGCATGGGCTGCAGGTTCCCCGGCGGCGTCACGTCGCCGGAGGACCTGTGGGACCTGGTCGCCCAGGGACGCGACGCCATCACCGACTTCCCGTCCGACCGCGGCTGGGACATCGACTCGCTGTACGACGCGGACCCCGACCAGGAGGGCACCAGCTACACCCGCGAGGGCGGATTCCTCGACGGCGTCGGGGAGTTCGACGCCGCGTTCTTCGGGATCAGCCCGCGCGAGACCCTCGGCATGGACCCGCAGCAGCGCCTGCTGCTGGAAACGGCCTGGGAGACCTTCGAGCGGGCCGGAGTCGACCCGGGCACGCTGCGCGGCAGCAAGGCCGGCGTGTTCATCGGCACCAACGGCCAGGACTATCCCGAGATGCTGCACGACGTCCCCAAGGGCGTCGAGGGATACCTCATGACCGGCAACGCCGCCAGCGTCATCTCCGGCCGCCTGTCCTACACCTTCGGCCTGGAGGGGCCCGCGGTCACCGTCGACACCGCCTGCTCCGCCTCGCTGGTCGCCCTGCACCTGGCCGTGCAGGCGCTGCGCGAGGGCGAGTGCACGATCGCCCTCGCGGGCGGTGTCACCGTCATGTCGAGCCCGCGCGCCTTCATCCAGTTCAGCCGGCAGCGCGGGCTCGCCCCCGACGGCCGCTGCAAGCCGTTCGCCGACGGTGCCGACGGCACAGGCTGGGGCGAGGGCGTCGGCATGCTGCTGGTGGAGCGGCTGTCCGACGCCCGCCGCAACGGGCACCCCGTCCTGGCGGTCGTCCGCGGTTCCGCCATCAACCAGGACGGCGCCAGCAACGGTCTGACCGCCCCCAACGGGCCGTCCCAGCAGCGCGTCATCCGCCAGGCACTGACCAACGCCGGACTCAGCCCCGCGCAGGTCGACGTCGTCGAGGCGCACGGCACCGGCACCACCCTCGGCGACCCCATCGAGGCCCAGGCGATCCTCGCCACCTACGGCCAGAACCGGCCCGACGGCCGCCCTCTGTGGCTGGGCTCCGTCAAGTCCAACATCGGCCACACGCAGGCCGCCGCCGGCGTCGCGGGCATCATCAAGATGGTGCAGGCGATCCGGCACGGCGTCCTGCCCAAGTCGCTCCACGTCGACGAGCCCTCCACCAACGTCGACTGGTCCTCCGGCGACGTCGCCCTGCTCACCGAGACGGTGCCGTGGCCGGAGACCGGGCAGCCGCGCCGCGCCGGCGTCTCCTCCTTCGGCGTCAGCGGGACCAACGCGCACACCGTCATCGAGGAGGCCCCGCGCGCCGACGAGCCGCAGGAGCCCTCCGGCGAGGACGTCGCCCCGGCGGCCGAGGCCGTCCAGGGCGCGGACGGTCCCGTGCCGCTGCTTCTGTCCGGCCACGGCGACCCCGCCCTGCGCGCCCAGGCGGAGCGGCTCGCCGCCCACCTGCGCACCCATCCCGAACTCGCCGCGGACCCTTCCGGCCTGACCGACCTCGGCTTCTCGCTCGCCACGAGCCGCGCGGCCCTGGACCGGCGGGCCGTGCTGTTCGGCACCGACCGCGACACCCTGCTCGCCGCCCTCGACCGGCTCGCCGACCCCGCCGGCGCCGAGCAGCCCGCGGAAGCCGTCCTCGGCACGGCGGGCGAGGGCAAGACCGCGTTCCTGTTCACCGGCCAGGGCAGTCAGCGCATTGGCATGGGCCGCGGCCTGTACGACACCCACCCGGGGTTCGCCCGCGCCCTGGACGAGGTCCGCGACGCACTCGACCCGCACCTCGAAATCCCCCTCTACGACGTCCTGTTCGCGCCCGAGGACAGCCCGAGGGCCACCCTGCTGGACCAGACCGCCTACGCCCAGACCGCGCTGTTCGCGGTCGAGGCCGCCCTCTTCCGCCAGCTCGAGCAGTGGGGCGTCACCCCCGACTTCCTCATCGGCCACTCCATCGGCGAACTCACCGCCGCCCACGTCTCCGGCGTCCTCACCCTGCCGGACGCGGCCCGCCTGGTCGCCGCCCGCGGCCGGCTGATGCAGGCGCTCCCCACCGGCGGCGCGATGATCGCCGTCGAAGCCGCGGAGGAGGAAGTGACGCCGCTGCTCACCGGCCGGGTGGGCATCGCCGCCGTCAACGGCCCGCGCTCCGTCGTCGTCTCCGGCGAGGAGGACGCCGCCGAAGCGGTCGCCGCGGAACTGCGCGCCCAGGGCCGCAGGACCAAGCGCCTCGCGGTGAGCCACGCCTTCCACTCCCCGCTGATGGACGGCATGCTCCAGGCGTTCCGCGAGGTCGCCGGATCCGTCGCCTACCGGCCGCCCGTCATCCCGATCGTCTCCAACCTCACCGGCGCCTCCGTCACCGCCGACGAGATCGGCAGCGCCGACTACTGGGTCCGCCACGTCCGCGAGGCCGTCCGCTTCCTCGACGGCGTGCGCCGGCTGGCCGCGCAGGGCGTCACCACCTTCGTCGAGGTGGGCCCCGGGGGAGTGCTGACCGCGCTCGCCCAGGAATGCGTCGACGACCCGGACGCCATCTTCGTCCCCGTGCTGCGCGCCGACCGCGCCGAACCGGCCGCCTTGGCCGGTGCCCTCGCGCAGGCCCACGTGGCCGGGGTCGCCGTCGACTGGCGGGCCGTGTTCGCCGGGCGCGGGGCGAACCGCGTGGACCTGCCCACGTACGCCTTCCAGCGCGAGCTGTTCTGGCCCGACCAGCCCACCGCCTGGACGGGCGACGTCACCGCCGTCGGCATCGGCTCCGCCGACCACCCGCTGCTGGGCGCGGCCATCGCCCTGGCCGGCGGCGACGGCCACCTCTTCACCGGCCGCCTGTCGCTCGCCACGCACCCCTGGCTCGCCGACCACACGGTCATGGACACCGTGCTGCTGCCCGGCACCGCCATGGTGGAACTCGCCCTGCGGGCCGGCGACCACACCGGCTGCCCCCTGCTGGACGAACTCACCCTGGAGGCGCCGCTGGTGCTTCCCCCGCACGGCGGCGTGCAGATCCAGCTCTCCGTCGGCGCGCCCGACCCCGAGGGGCGCCGCGCGCTGACCCTGCACTCGCGTCCGGAGGACGCCGCCGACGACACGTGGGGCGAGGGCGCCTGGACCCGGCACGCCACCGGTGTCCTCACCCCCGCCGCGCCGGGTGCCACCGCGCCCGCCGCCGACCTCGCCGCCTGGCCGCCCGAGGGCGCCGCCGAGGTCGTTGTCGACGGCCTCTACGACTACCTGACCGAGTCCGGTTTCGCCTACGGTCCCGTCTTCCAGGGCCTGACCGCCGCCTGGCAGCGCGGCGACGAGGTGTTCGCCGAGGTCCGCCTGCCGCAGCAGGCGCACGCCGAGGCCGGCCTGTTCGGCGTGCACCCCGCGCTCCTCGACGCGGCCCTGCACGCCGTCGGCATCGGCTCGCTCCTGGAGGACACCGAGCACGGCAGGCTCCCGTTCTCCTGGAGCGGCGTCGCCGTCCACGCCGTCGGCGCCCGCGCCCTGCGGGTCCGCCTCGCCCCCGCCGGCAACGACACCGTCTCGGTCACCCTCGCCGACGAGACCGGCGCCCCCGTCGCCTCCGTCGACGCGCTGCTACTGCGGCCGGTCTCGCCCGAGCAGGTGCACGCCGCGCGCACCGCGTTCCACGAGTCCCTGTTCCGCGTCGCGTGGACGGGAGTGCCCGCCCCCGCCGCCATCACCGTCGCCGCCGGCCAGTGGGCCGTGCTGGGCGAGGCGGGCGGCGCCTTCACCACCGCCCTGCCCACCGCGGCCCTCCACACCGGCCTCGACGCGCTCGGCGCCGCACTGGAGGCCGGCGGGCCCGTCCCGCAGGCCGTCGTCGTGCCCTTCGGTGACGGCGCGCCCACCCTTCTCGACGCCGACCTGCCGGGCACCGTCCGCACCGCCCTGCACGACGCCCTCGCGCTCGCCCAGGACTGGCTCGCCGACGACCGCTTCGCCGCGTCCCGCCTGGTGTTCGTCACCCGCGGCGCCGTCGCCACCGCGGCCGGCGCCGACGTCGCCGACCTCGCCCACGCCCCGCTGTGGGGCCTGCTGCGCTCCGCCCAGTCCGAGCACCCCGACCGCTTCGTCCTGGCCGACCTCGACGGGCGCGAGGAGTCCCTGCGGGCCCTGCCCGCCGCGCTCGCCCTCGCCACCGCGGAACCCCAACTCGCCGTCCGCGACGGCAAGGTCCTCGTGCCCCGCCTGACGCGGGTCGCCGCCACGCCGGAGCAGCAGGCGCCCGCCCTCGACCCCGACGGCACCGCCCTCGTGACCGGCGCCACCGGCACCCTCGGCGGGCTCGTCGCCCGCCACCTCGTGGCCCGGCACGGCATACGCCACCTGCTGCTGACCAGCCGTCGCGGCGAGGCCGCCTCCGGCGCCGCCGCACTCCTCGCCGACCTGCGCGCGCTGGGCGCCGAGGTCACCCTCGCCGCCTGCGACACCGCCGACCGTGACGCGCTCGCCGCGCTGCTCGCGACCGTGCCCGCCGACCGTCCGCTGACCGCCGTCGTCCACACCGCGGGCGTCCTCGACGACGGCATCCTTGAAGCGCTCACCCCCGAGCGCGTTGACCGCGTCCTGCCCGCCAAGGTCGACGCCGCCGTGCACCTGCACGAGCTGACCCGCGACAGCAGCCTCGCCGCGTTCGTCCTGTTCTCCGCCGCCGCCGGCACCCTCGGCGGCCCCGGCCAGGCCAACTACGCCGCCGCCAACGCCTTCCTCGACGCGCTCGCCCACCGCCGCCACGCCGAGGGGCTGCCCGCCACCGCGCTCGCCTGGGGCCTGTGGGCCGAACGCAGCGGCATGACCGCCGACCTCGCCGACACCGACCTGGACCGGATCTCCCGCGCCGGCGTGGCCGCGCTCTCCTCCGACCAAGGCCTGGCACTGCTCGACACCGCCCGCGCCGTCGGCGAGCCCACCGCCGTCCCCATGCACCTGGACCTGGCGTCCCTGCGCCAGGCCGACGCGAGCATGGTGCCCGCCCTGCTCCGCGCACTGGTCCGCCCCGCGGCCCGGCGTGCCGCCGACACCGCCGAGGCCGCCCCGGCCGGCGGGCTCGCCGGCCGGCTCCTGCCGCTGACCCCCGCCGAACGCGACCGCCTCCTGCTGGACACCGTCCGCGTCCAGGTCGCCGCCGTGCTCGGCTTCCCCGGCCCCGAGGCCGTCGACCCGGCACGCGCCTTCAAGGAGCTCGGCTTCGACTCGCTGACCGCCGTTGAACTGCGCAACCGCCTCGGCTCGGCGACGGGGGTGCGCCTGCCCGCCACCCTTGTCTTCGACTACCCCACCCCGAACGCCCTCGTGGCGTTCCTGCGCACCGAACTCCTCGGCGCCGACGCCGACTCCGCCCCGGTCGCGGCCGTCACCACCGCCACCGCCACCGACGACGAGCCGATCGCCATCGTCGGCATGAGCTGCCGCTACCCGGGCGGCGTCACCACCCCCGACGAGCTGTGGCAGCTCGTCGCCGGCTCCGTCGACGCCATCACCCCGTTCCCCACCGACCGCGGCTGGAACCTCGCCGCGCTCTACGACGCCGACCCCGGACGGGCGGGCACCAGCTACACCCGCGAGGGCGGCTTCCTCCACGACGCCGCCGACTTCGACCCGGACTTCTTCGGCATCAACCCGCGCGAAGCCCTGGCCATGGACCCGCACCAGCGGCTGCTGCTGGAGACGTCCTGGGAGGCCTTCGAGCGCGCCGGCATCGACCCCACGTCGATGCGCGGCAGCCGCACCGGCGTCTACGCCGGCGTCATGTACCACGACTACCTGACCCGGCTGGCCGCGCTTCCCGAGGGCCTGGAGGGCTACCTCGGCACCGGCACCGCGGGCAGCGTCGCCTCCGGCCGCGTCTCCTACACCCTCGGTCTGGAGGGCCCGGCCGTCACCGTCGACACCGCCTGTTCGTCGTCGCTGGTCGCCCTGCACCTGGCCGTCCAGGCGCTGCGCAGCGGCGAGTGCGACATGGCGCTGGCCGGCGGCGTCACGGTCATGTCGACCCCCGACACCTTCATCGACTTCAGCCGCCAGCGCGGCCTGTCCACCAACGGCCGCTGCAAGTCCTTCTCCGCCGACGCCGACGGCACCGGCTGGGCCGAGGGCGCCGGCATGATCCTCGTCGAACGGCTCTCCGACGCCCGCCGCAACGGCCACCGCGTCCTCGCCGTCGTCCGCGGCACCGCCGTCAACCAGGACGGCGCCAGCAACGGCCTCACCGCGCCCAACGGCCCCTCCCAGCAGCGCGTCATCCGCGCCGCCCTGGCCGGCGCGGGCCTGACGACCGCCGACGTCGACGCCGTCGAGGCGCACGGCACCGGCACCACGCTCGGCGACCCCATCGAGGCGCAGGCCCTGCTCGCCACCTACGGCCAGGATCGCGCCGCGGACCGGCCGCTGCGCCTGGGCTCCGTCAAGTCCAACATCGGCCACACCCAGGCAGCCGCCGGCGCCGCCGGCATCATCAAGATGGTCCTCGCCATGCGGCACGGCGTGCTGCCGCAGTCCCTGCACATCGGCGAGCCGTCCCCGCACATCGACTGGTCCGCGGGCGCCGTCTCCCTGCTGACGGAGGCCGAGCCGTGGCCGGCGACGGACCGCCCCCGCCGCGCGGGCATCTCCTCCTTCGGCGTCAGCGGCACCAACGCGCACGTCATCATCGAGGAGCCCCCCGCCGACGCCGGCGACGTCACCGGACCCACCCCGGCGGCAGGCGACGACACGGCCGTCCCCGCTACCGCCCCGCTGCCCTTCGTGCTGTCCGGCCGCACCCCCGCCGCACTGCGCGCCCAGGCCGCCCGCCTGGCCGCCCACCTCGCCGAGCGGCCCGACGCCACCCCCGCCGACGTGGCGCTGTCGCTCGCCACCACCCGTACCGCCCTGGACCGCCGGGCCGCCGTCGTCGCCCACGACCGCGACGGGCTGCTCGCCGGCCTCGCCGCCCTCGCCGAGGACCAGGACGGCGCCCACGTCGTCCGGCACACCGTCGCCGACGGCAGGACCGCGATCCTGTTCACCGGGCAGGGCAGCCAGCGCCCAGGCATGGGACGCGAGCTGTACGACACGTACCCCGTCTTCGCCGCCGCGCTGGACGCGGTGTGCGAGGAGTTCGCCCCGTACCTCGAACACCCCCTGAAGGACGTGCTGTTCGCGTCCGACGGCGAAGAACTCGACCGCACCGCGTACACCCAGCCCGCCCTGTTCGCCCTGGAGACCGCGCTCTACCGGCTCGTCGAGTCCTGGGGCGTCCGCCCCGACTACGTCGCCGGCCACTCCATCGGCGAGATCACCGCGGCCCACGTAGCCGGTGTCCTCACGCTCCCCGACGCGGCCCGGCTCGTCGCCGCCCGCGGCCGGCTCATGCAGGCCCTCCCCGAGGGCGGCGCCATGATCGCCCTGGCGGCCGCCGAGGACGAGGTGCTGCCGCTGCTGGCAGGACACGAGGACCGGATCGGCATCGCCGCCGTCAACGCCGCCGACGCCGTCGTCATCTCCGGCGAGGAGACCCTCGCTTTGGAGATCGCCGCCGAGTTCGAGCGCCGCGGCCGCCGCACCCGGCGCCTCACCGTCAGCCACGCCTTCCACTCCCCGCTCATGGACGGCATGCTCGACGACTTCCGCGAGGTCGCCGAGTCCCTCACCTACCACCGGGCGACCGTCCCCGTCGTCACGCACCTCACCGGGCGGCTCGCCGGCGACGAACTGCGCACCGCGGACCACTGGGTCGCCCACGTCCGCGAGGCCGTCCGCTTCCTCGACGGCATCCGCACCCTGGACGCCGAACACGTCACCACCTACCTCGAAGTCGGCCCCCAGGGCGTACTGTCCGGCCTCGGCCGCGACTGCCTCCCCGAGACCGCCGACCCCGCCGACGCCCCCGTCTTCCTGCCCGCCCTGCGCCGCGACCGCGACGAGGCCGAGGCCCTGACCGAGGCCCTGGCCGCCGCCCACACCCGGGGCATCGCGGTCGACTGGCAGGCGTACTTCGCTGGGACCGCCGCGCAGCGCGTCGACCTGCCCACCTACGCCTTCCAGCGGGAACGGTTCTGGCTGGAGACGCCGGCCGGCTTCGTCGGCGACGTCGAGTCCGCCGGCCTGGGCGCCGCCCACCACCCGCTGCTCGGCGCCGCCGTCGCCCTCGCCGACGGCGAGGGATTCCTGCTGACGGGCCGGCTCTCGCTCGACACCCACCCCTGGCTCGCCGACCACGCCGTCATGGGCTCCGTCCTCCTGCCCGGCACCGCCTTCGTCGAACTCGCCGTCCGCGCGGGCGACCAGGCCGGCTGCGACCTGCTGGAGGAACTCACCCTCGAAGCCCCCCTCGTCCTCGCGCCCGGCGCCGTCGTCCGCATCCAGATCGCCGTCGGAGCCCCCGACGCGGGCGGCCGCCGTGCCCTGGACGTCTGGTCCACCGACCAGGACGCCCACGCCGACGAGCCCTGGACCCGGCACGCCACCGGCGTGCTCACCACCGCAGCACCCGTCCCCGCCTTCGACCTCACCGCCTGGCCGCCACCGGGCGCCGAAGCCGTCGGCGTGGACGGGCTGTACGACCACCTCGGCCAGGGCGGCTTCGCCTACGGCCCGCTCTTCCAGGGCCTGCGCGCCGCCTGGCTCCTCGGCGACGACGTGTACGCCGAGGTAGCACTGCCCGACGACCAGCAGGGCGAGGCCGCCCGCTTCGGCCTCCACCCGGCACTGCTCGACGCCGCTCTGCACGGCACCTTCGTCCAGCCCGCCCCCGACGGCGAACGCCCTGGCCGGCTGCCCTTCTCCTGGCGGCAGGTGTCCCTGCACGCCGACGGCGCCTCCGCCCTGCGCGTCCACCTGACCAGCAGCGGCGAGGACACCCTCTCCCTGCACCTCGCCGACACCACCGGCGCACCCGTCGCCACCGTCGGCAGCCTCATGGTGCGGCCCGTCTCCGCCGACCGGATCGGCAGCGCACCGCCCGCCCACCACGAGTCGCTGTACCGCGTCGACTGGGCCACCCTGCCCGCCGACGCCCCCGCCGCCACCGCGCCCTGGGCCCTCGTCGGGCCCGCGAACCTGGACGTCCCCGGCGTCGGCACCACCGCCCACACCGGGCTCGACGCGCTGACCGCCGCCCTCGAAGCGGCGCACGCGCCCGCGCCCCCGTACGTCCTCGCCCACCTCGCCCGCGACACGGCCCCCGACGCCGCCGCCCTCGCGGACTCCGTGCACACGTCCGCACACGAGGCGCTGGCCCTGGTCAAGGACTGGCTCACCGACGACCGGCTCGCCGCCTCCCGCCTGGTGCTGGTCACCCGGGGCGCCGTCGCCACCCAGAGCGACTGGGACGTCGCCGACCTCGCCCACGCTGCCGTGTGGGGCCTGGTCCGCACCGCGCAGTCCGAGAACCCGGACCGGTTCGTCCTCGTCGACCTCGACGACGACCCCGCCTCCGCGCAGGCGCTGCCCGCGGCCCTCGCCACCGGCGAACCCCAACTCGCCGTCCGCCGCGGCACCGTCCACGCGCCCCGCCTGGCCCGGGTCCCCGCCACGACCCCGCTGACCCCGCCCGCGGACACCACCGCCTGGCGCATGGACATCCAGGACAAGGGCACCCTGGACAACCTCGTCCTGCTCCCCAGCCCCGAGTCCGAGGCGCCGCTGGAGCCCGGCCAGGTCCGCGTCGCCGTCCGCGCCGCCGGCCTCAACTTCCGCGACGTCCTCAACGCCCTCGGCATGTACCCGGGCGACCCGGGCCTCATGGGAAGCGAGGGCGCCGGCCTCGTCGTGGAGACCGGCCCCGGCGTCACCGATCTCGCCCCCGGTGACCGTGTGATGGGCATGCTGCCCGGCGCGTTCGGCCCGCTGGCCGTCGTCGACCGCCGCATGGTCGCCCCGATGCCGGAGGGCTGGACCTTCGCCGAGGCGGCGTCGGTGCCGATCGTCTTCATGACGGCGTACTACGCGCTCCACGACCTCGCGGCACTGCGCGGCGGCGAGTCCGTCCTCATCCAGGCGGCCGCGGGCGGCGTCGGCATGGCCGCCGTCCAGCTCGCCCGCCACTGGGGCGCCGAGGTGTACGCCACCGCCAGCCCCGGCAAGTGGGACACCCTGCGCGGGCTCGGCCTGACCGACGACCGCATCGCCTCGTCCCGCACCCTCGACTTCGAGGACGCCTTCCGCACCGCCACCGGCGGACGCGGCGTCGACGTCGTCCTCGACTCCCTCGCGCGGGACTTCGTGGATGCTTCGTTGCGGCTGCTGCCGCGCGGCGGACGCTTCGTCGAGATGGGCAAGACCGACGTCCGCTCGCCCGAGGACGTCGCCGCCGCCCACCCCGGAGTCACCTACCAGGCCTTCGACCTGACCGAGGCCGGACTCGATCGCATCCAGGAGATGCTCACCGAACTGCTGGCCCTCTTCGACGCCGGCGCCCTGCACCCCGTCCCGGTCTCCGCCTGGGACCTGCGCCAGGCCCCCGAGGCGTTCCGGTACCTCAGCCAGGCACGTCACGTCGGCAAGATCGTGCTGACCCTGCCCACCGACTGGGACCCCGAAGGCACCGTCCTCATCACCGGCGGCACCGGCACCCTCGGAGCCCTCGTCGCCCGGCACGCCGTCACCGCGCGCGGCGCCCGTCACCTGCTGCTGACCAGCCGCCGCGGCGAGACCGCCGCCGGGGCCCGCGAACTCGCCGCCGACCTGCGCGCCCTGGGCGCCGAGGTGACGATCGCCGCCTGCGACACCGCCGACCGCGACGCGCTGGCCGCCCTGCTGGAGTCCGTACCGGCCGAGCACCCCCTGACGGCTGTCGTGCACACGGCGGGCGTCCTCGACGACGGTGTCATCGACTCCCTCACCCCCGAGCGCCTCGACACCGTCCTGCGCCCCAAGGCCGACGCCGCCCTCCACCTGCACGACCTCACCCGCGGGCTCGACCTCGCCGACTTCGTCCTGTTCTCCTCCGCCGCCGGCACCTTCGGCGGCGCCGGCCAGGCCAACTACGCCGCCGCCAACGCCTTCCTCGACGCCCTCGCCCGCCACCGGCAGGCCCACGGCCTCGCCGGAACCTCCCTCGCGTGGGGCCTGTGGGCCGAGGCCAGCGGCATGACCGGCGAACTCGACACCGCCGACAAGGACCGCATGACCCGCTCCGGGGTCCTCGGCCTGTCCTCCGACGAGGGCCTGGCCCTCCTCGACACCGTGCGCGGCACCGGCGACGCCCTCCTCGTCCCCATGCACCTCGACCTCGCCCCGCTGCGCCGGGCCGACGCGAGCATGGTGCCCAACCTCCTGCGCGGGCTGGTCCGCACGACCACCCGCCGTGCCGTCGGCGCACCGGCGGCCGGCAGCGGGACGCCGCTCGTCGACCGGCTCGTCCGCCTCCCCGACGGCGAACGCGACGCCCTCCTCCTCGACCTCGTACGCGGCCAGGTCGCCGCGGTCCTCGGCCACGCCACCCCGGACGCCGTCGAACCCACCCGCGCCTTCAAGGACCTCGGCTTCGACTCGCTGACGGCGGTCGAGTTCCGCAACCGGCTCGGCGCGACCGCCGGCATCCGCCTGCCCGCCACCCTCGTCTTCGACTACCCGACGCCGACGGTGCTCGCCGGCTACCTCAAGGACGAACTCCTCGGCTCGCAGGCGGCGGTTGCCGCAGCAGCCGCCGCCGTCCCCGGCCGGGCCGCGCACGCCGCCGAGGCCGACGACCCCATCGCGATCGTCGCCATGAGCTGCCGCTTCCCCGGCGACGTCCGCACCCCCGAGGACCTCTGGAGCCTGCTCGCCGACGGCGGCGACGGCATCGGCCACCTCCCCACCGACCGCGGCTGGGACCTCGACGGCCTCTACAACCCCGACCCCGACAGCCCCGGCACCTCCTACGCCCGCGAAGGCGGCTTCTTCTACGACGCCCACCACTTCGACCCCGCCTTCTTCGGGATCAACCCGCGCGAGGCCCTGGCCATGGACCCCCAGCAGCGCCTGCTGCTGGAGACGTCCTGGGAGGCCTTCGAACGGGCCGGCATCGACCCGGGCGACCTCCGCGGCCGCCAGGTCGGCGTGTTCGTCGGCCAGATGCACAACGACTACGTCTCCCGGCTGAACACCGTCCCGGAAGGCGTCGAGGGCTACCTCGGCACGGGCGGCTCCAGCAGCATCGCCTCCGGCCGCGTCTCGTACACCTTCGGCTTCGAGGGCCCGGCCGTCACCGTCGACACCGCGTGCTCGTCCTCGCTCGTCGCCCTGCACCTCGCCGCACAGGCCCTGCGCAACGGCGAGTGCACGCTCGCCCTGGCGGGCGGCGTCACCATCATCACCACCCCCGACGTCTTCACCGAGTTCAGCCGCCAGCGCGGCCTGGCGCCCGACGGCCGCTGCAAGCCCTTCGCGGCCGCCGCCGACGGCACCGCGTGGGGTGAGGGCGCCGGCATGCTCCTCGTGGAGCGCCTGTCGGACGCACGGCGCAACGGCCACCCGGTGCTGGCGGTGGTGCGCGGCTCGGCGGTGAACCAGGACGGCGCCAGCAACGGCCTGACGGCGCCGAACGGCCCGTCGCAGCAGCGGGTGATCCGTGCAGCGCTCACGAACGCCGGACTCACCGCCGCGGACGTCGACGCGGTGGAGGCCCACGGCACGGGTACGACGCTGGGCGACCCGATCGAGGCGCAGGCGCTGCTGGCCACCTACGGCCGCGACAAGACCGACGAGCAGCCGCTGTGGCTGGGCTCGATCAAGTCCAACTTCGGCCACACGCAGGCCGCCGCCGGTGTCGCGGGCATCATCAAGATGGTCATGGCGATGCGCCACGGCGTGCTGCCGCAGACGCTGCACGTGGACGAGCCCAGCCCGCACGTGGACTGGTCCGAGGGCGCGGTCTCGCTGCTGACCGAGCAGATGGACTGGCCCGAGACCGGCCGTCCGCGCCGCGCCGGCATCTCCTCGTTCGGCATGAGCGGCACCAACGCGCACGCCATCATCGAGCAGGCCCCCGACACCGCCCCGGTCCCGGCTGGGGACGCACTCCCCGCGCGCACGCTCCCGTGGCTCCTCTCCGCCCGGACGCCGGAAGCGCTCCGCGCCCAGGCCGGCGCGCTGCACGTCCATGTCGAGGCCCAACCCGACGTCCGCCCCGCCGACATCGGCCACTCCCTCGTCACCAGCCGCGCCCTGTTCGACCACCGCGCGGCGGTCGTGGCCTCGGACCGGGACGAGCTGCTGCGCGGGCTGACCGCTCTGGCCGCGGACGCCACGCCGGGATCGGTGACGCGGGGCGTCACCGGCGCCGGAAAGCTCGCGTTCCTGTTCACGGGGCAGGGGAGTCAGCGGCTGGGGATGGGGCGTGAGTTGTATGACGCCTATCCGGTGTTCGCGCGGGCGCTTGATGCGGTGCGTGAGCGGCTGGGTCTGGATGTGCTGTTCGGTGATGACGCCGAGCTGCTGGATCGTACGGAGTTCGCGCAGCCGGCGTTGTTCGCGGTGGAGGTGGCGCTGTTCCGGCTGCTGGAGAGCTGGGGCGTGAAGGCGGACTTCGTGTCCGGGCATTCGGTGGGTGAGATCGCCGCCGCGCACGTCGCCGGGGTGCTGTCCCTGGAGGACGCCTGCACGTTGGTTGAGGCTCGTGGCCGGCTGATGCAGGCGTTGCCCACGGGCGGTGTGATGATCGCGGTGCAGGCGTCGGAGGACGAGGTTCTCCCGCTGCTCACCGACCGCGTGAGCATCGCCGCCGTCAACGGGCCCCAGGCTGTGGTGATCGCGGGCGACGATGACGCTGCAACGGCGATCGTGGAGTCCTTCCCGGATCGGAAGTCGAAGCGGCTGTCGGTCAGTCACGCGTTCCACTCGCCGCACATGGACGGCATGCTGGACGCCTTCCGCGAGGTCGTAGCCGGGCTGTCGTTCGAGGTCCCGCGTATCGCGGTCGTCTCGAACCTGACCGGCGCCGTCGTCACGGACGAGATGGCCTCGCCCGACTTCTGGGTGCGGCACGTTCGTGAGGCGGTGCGCTTCCTGGACGGCGTCCGCGCGTTGGAGACCGCGGGCGTCACCACATACCTCGAACTCGGCCCGGACGGCATCCTCTCGGCCATGGCGCAGGACTGCCTGACCGGCGACGGCGCCGCCTTCGCCCCGGCTCTGAGGAACGGCCGTCCGGAGGCCGAGACGCTGCTCACGGCGGTCGCGACCGCCCACGTGCGGGGTGTTCCCGTCGACTGGCAGACGTACTTCGTTCCCGACCGCCCCCAGCGCGTCGACCTGCCGACCTACGCGTTCCAGCGCTCCGTCTACTGGCTGGACGCGGGTCGTTCGCAGGGCGACGTCGCGTCGGCCGGTCTCGGTGCGGCGGATCATCCGCTGTTGGGTGCGGCGGTCGAGCTGCCGGATTCGGACGGGGTGGTGTTCACCGGGCGTCTGTCGTTGAGCACGCATCCGTGGCTCGCGGATCACGCGGTCATGGGGTCGGTGCTGCTGCCGGGTACGGCGTTTGTGGAGTTGGCGGTTCGTGCGGGTGAGCTGGTCAGTTGTGAGGTCCTGGAGGATCTGACGCTTGAGGCGCCGCTGGTGCTGCCGGAGCACGGTGGTGTGCAGCTGCGGCTGTCGGTGGGTGCTGCGGGTGATGGGGGCCGGCGCGCGCTGGTGCTGCATTCACGCTTGGAAGGTGCGGCGGAGGATGCGTCGTGGGTGCGGCATGCCGCTGGCGTGCTGGCCGTGCGGGGTGTGGTGCCGGGGTTCGAGCTGGTGGCGTGGCCGCCGGTCGGGGCCGAGCCGGTCGCGATCGACGGGCTGTACGAGGGTCTGGCGGAGGCCGGGTTCGGTTATGGGCCGGTGTTCCGCGGGCTGCGGTCGGTGTGGCGTCGTGGTGAGGACGTGTTCGCCGAAGTACGGCTGCCGGAGTCGGCCGAGTCTGAGGCGGGCGCGTTCGGGTTGCATCCGGCGCTGCTGGACGCGGCGTTGCACGCGCTGGGCGTGAGCGGCACCGACGGCGAGGCGAAGCTGCCGTTCTCCTGGTCCGGCGTGACGCTGCACGCCGTCGGCGCGTCCGCGCTGCGCGTGAGGTTCACCCCCGTCCACAGCGACGAGGTCGCCCTGGAGATCGCCGACACCACCGGTGCGCCGGTGGCGTCCGTGGCCGGCCTCGCACTCCGCGGCGTGAGCCGCGACCAGCTGGCCACGGACCGGGACGCCACTCGCGACGCCCTGTTCCGCGTGGACTGGCCCGAGCTCCGGACCGCCGATGCCACCGGCTCCGTGGCCGACGACTGGATGCTGCTGCGCGCCGGATCCCAGGCGTTCGCGGATCTGGCGGCGCTGCGCGGCGTGGCGGCCGAGGGCGGGACCCTCCCGGCCGTGCTGGTCGTACCGTGCGTGACGGACGAGCCGACGAGGGACGTCCCGGATTCCGCGCACGCCGCCGCGCAGCGGGCACTGGACCTCGTGCAGGAGTGGCTGGGCGACGAGCGCTTCGGCGACTCGCGTCTGGTGTTCCTGACGCGGGGCGCGGTCGCGGCCCTGCCGGGTGAGGACGTGGCGGACCTCGCGCACGCCTCGCTGTGGGGCCTGGTGCGGTCGGCGCAGTCGGAGAACCCGGGCCGTTTCGGCCTGATCGACGTGGACGAGGACAACGACTCGCTCTCCGGGGACGTACTGTCCAAGGCGCTGGCGACCGGTGAGGCCCAGCTCGCCGTACGCGGGGACACCCTCCGCGTGCCGCGGCTGGCCGCGGTCGTGGCGGGCGACGACACCGTCCGCGCGCTGCACGCACAGGGCACGGTGCTGTTGACGGGTGCGAGCGGCGCGCTGGGTGGGTTGTTCGCGCGTCATCTGGTGTCCGAGTACGGGGTGCGGGATCTGCTGCTGGTGAGCCGGCGGGGTGGGGACGCACCTGGTGCTGCGGATTTGACCGCTGAGCTGTCTGATCTGGGTGCTTCGGTGTCGTGGGCGGCGTGTGATGTGGCCGACCGTGAGGCGTTGGCCGCGGTGCTGGAGGCGATTCCTGCGGAGCGTCCGTTGTCGGCGGTGGTGCACACCGCGGGTGTGCTGGACGACGGTGTGGTCGGTTCGCTGACCGCAGAGCGCCTGTCGGCGGTGTTGCGTCCGAAGGTGGACGCGGCGTGGAACCTCCACGAGCTGACGCAGGGCTTGGATCTGTCGGCGTTCGTGTTGTTCTCCTCCGCCGCGGGTGTCTTCGGTGGTGCGGGTCAGGCGAACTACGCCGCCGCCAACGTCTTCCTGGACGCGCTGGCGGCGCACCGCAGGTCGCAGGGCCTCGCGGCGACGTCGCTGGCCTGGGGTCTGTGGGACGGCGGCATGGGCGGGGACCTGGGGGAGACCGATCGCGGACGGATCAACCGCGGCGGCATCACCGTACTGGCCCCTGAGACCGGCCTCGCCCTCTTCGACGCCTCGCGGCGCACGACCGAGCCGCTGCTCGTCCCGCTGCCGCTGGACATGCCCGCCCTGCGCCTTCAGGCGCGCAGCGGGATGCTTCCCGAGCTGCTGCGCGGGCTGGTCCGTGTCCGGGCCCGCCGGGCGGCCGCACACGGTGGCGCGGCCGGCGCGTCCGCACTGCGTGAGCGGGTGGCCGGGCTCGCCGAGAACGAGCGCTTCGCCGCGATGCTGGACGTGGTGCGGGGTGAGGTGGCGGGTGTTCTGGGTCATGGTTCGGTCGACCAGGTCCCCGCGGATCGTGCGTTCAAGGAGCTGGGCTTCGACTCGCTGACCGCGGTCGAGCTGCGGAACCGGTTGGGTTCGGTGGCGGGTGTACGGCTGCCCGCGACGCTGGTCTTCGACTACCCGACGGCAGGGGCGCTGGCGGAATTCTTGCTGGGCGAGGTCCTGGGTCTGGTCGAGCAGCCGGCCGGTGCGGCGTTGGTGCCGGTGCGGGCCGGGGTGCTGGACGACGAGCCGATCGCGATCGTGGGGATGAGCTGCCGGTATCCGGGTGGGGTGGAGACCCCGGAGGATCTGTGGCGGCT
>NZ_FZOF01000001.1 GCF_900188405.1 Actinacidiphila glaucinigra
TACCCACCGGGCAGCCCGGCGCAGCCGCCCGCAGGCGCAAACAACCCGCACACAACCACCGGCCGCAAGGGGCACCCGGACCGCAGGCGCAACGTACCCGCACACGGCAACCGGGGGCACCCCGCGGCGCGGCGCAACCCCCGGAGGGGATGGCGGACAATGGGACGCATGCCATCCGTACTGCCCGACGGGGAGCCCATGCCGGAGGACGGCGCGCTCCCGCCGACCGCGCTGCACGGCGCGGACTCCCGCCCGCTGGGGTTCTACCTGCACGTCCCGTACTGCGCCACCCGCTGCGGGTACTGCGACTTCAACACCTACACCGCCGCCGAGCTGCGCGGCACCGGGGGCGTGCTCGCCTCCCGGGAGAACTACGCGGACACCCTGGTCGACGAGATCCGGCTTGCCCGCAAGGTGCTGGGGGACGACCCCCGCCGCGTGGAGACCGTGTTCGTCGGAGGCGGGACGCCGACCCTCCTGCCGGCCGCGGACCTGGCCCGGATGCTGGGGGCCATCCGGGACGAGTTCGGCCTGGCGGAGGGCGCGGAGGTCACCACGGAGGCGAACCCGGAGTCCGTGGACCCGGCGTACCTGGAGGAGCTGCGGGCCGGGGGGTTCACGCGGCTCTCGTTCGGGATGCAGAGCGCCCGCCCGCACGTCCTGCAGGTGCTGGACCGGCGGCACACGCCGGGCCGCCCGGAGCAGTGTGTGGCGGAGGCGCGGGCGGCGGGGTTCGAGCACGTCAACCTGGACCTGATCTACGGCACGCCCGGGGAGTCGGACGACGACTGGCGGGCGTCGCTGGACGCCGCGATCGGCGCGGGGCCCGACCATGTGTCGGCGTACGCGCTGATCGTGGAGGAGGGCACGCAGCTGGCGCGCAGGATCCGGCGCGGCGAGGTGCCGATGACGGACGACGACGTGCACGCGGACCGCTACCTGATCGCGGAGGAGCGCCTGGCGGCGGCCGGCTTCGGCTGGTACGAGGTGTCGAACTGGGCGACCTCGCAGGCGGCCCGGTGCCGTCACAACGAGCTGTACTGGACCGGCGCGGACTGGTGGGGCGCCGGGCCCGGCGCGCACAGCCACGTGGGCGGGGTGCGGTGGTGGAACGTGAAGCACCCGGCGGCGTACGCGGCGGCGCTCGCCGAGGGCCGCAGTCCCGGGGCGGGGCGTGAGGTGCTGGCGGCGGAGGACCGCCGGGTGGAGCGGGTCCTGCTGGAGCTGAGGCTGTCCGACGGCTGCCCGCTGGACGTGCTCGCCACGGCGGGCGCCGGGGCCGCGGAGCGCGCCGTAAGGGACGGCCTCCTGGAGACCGGTCCTTACCGCGAGGGCCGCGCGGTCCTCACCCTGCGCGGCCGCCTGCTCGCCGACGCCGTCGTCAGGGACCTGGTCGACTGACTCAGCCCGGGGCCGTGACGAAGTCGATCAGCTCCTCCACGCGCCCCAGCAGTTCCGGCTGGAGGTCCTTGTAGGAGTGGACGGCGCCCAGGATGCGCTGCCAGGCGGCGCCGGTGTTCTCCGGCCAGCCCAGGGCGCGGCACACGCCGGTCTTCCAGTCCTGGCCGCGGGGGACGGCCGGCCAGGCGGGGATGCCGAGGGAGGAGGGCTTCACGGCCTCCCAGACGTCGATGTAGGGGTGGCCGGCGACCAGGACGTGCTCGCCCGTGACCTCCGCGGCGATCCGGGACTCCTTGCTGCCGGGCACGAGGTGGTCGACGAGCACGCCGAGGCGGGCGTCCGGGCCGGGGGCGAAGGAGGCGACGATGGCGGGGAGGTCGTCGACGCCGTCCAGGTACTCGACGACGACGCCCTCGACCCGCAGGTCGTCGCCCCAGACGCGCTCGACCAGTTCCGCGTCGTGGCGGCCCTCGACGTAGATCCGGCCGGCGCGGGCGATCCGGGCCCGGGCGCCGGGGACGGCGAGGGAGCCGGAGGCGGTCAGCCGGGGGCCGGCCGCGGGGGCGGCTGAGGAGGGGCGCACGAGGGTGACCACGCGGCCCTCCAGGAGGAAGCCGCGGGGCGCCATGGGGAACACGCGGTGCTTGCCGAAGCGGTCCTCGAGGGTGACCGTGGGGCCCTCGGCGGTCTTCTCGCACCGGACGACCGCGCCGCAGAAGCCGGTGGAGACCTCCTCCACCACCAGGTCCCGCTCGGCGGCGACCTCGGGCGCGGGCGTGGCGGGCCGTTTCCACGGCGGGGTGAGGTCGGGGTCGTAGCTGCGGCTGCGCATGCCTGGGATCGTATCCGCGCGGCGCGCAGCTCAGGCGGATCCGAACCGGGCGGCGAGCGCGTCCCGTTGGGCGCGGACGAAGCGGGCGTCGACGACGGCGCCGTGGCCCGGCACGTACAGCGCGGTCTCGCCGCCCAGCAGGAGCAGCCGGTCCAGGGCGGCGGGCCAGGCGTGCGGGGCGGCGTCGGGTCCGGCCTGGGGCTCGCCGGACTCCTCGACGAGGTCGCCGCAGAAGACCACGGCCGGCGTGCCCGGCACGACCACCACCAGGTCGTGCGTGGTGTGTCCCTCACCCGGGTGGACCAGCAGGACCTGCCGGTCGCCGCCGAGGTCGAGTTCGTAGGAGCCGTCCACGAGGTGGCCGGGGCGCACGAGGGCCTCCGCCGCCTGCGCGGACTCGGCCTCGCCGGCGCCGTGCTCGACCGCGTCCAGGCCCAGGGTGAAGCGTTCGCGGCCGAGGTAGGTGTCGAGGGTCATCTCGCCGAACACCTGGACGCCCTCGAAGGCGGCGGTGCCGAAGACGTGGTCGAAGTGGCCGTGGGTGAGTGCGATGTGCGTCACGTCCCGCCCGGTCAGTTCGCGGACCTCCCGGCGGAGTCCGGCGCCCTCGGGGACGGAGGAGCCCGTGTCGACCAGCAGCACGCCGTCGTCGCCGACGACCACCCCGACGGTCACGTCGAGGAAGGGCAGCCGCCGCCGTGCGACGCCCGGGGCGAGCTGTTCCCAGCCGCCGGGGGAGCCCGGCGCGGTCGGTGTGGTCTCCACAACGTGACGGTATCCCCGCGACGTGCCCCGCGCCCGCTACGGTGGCCGGTCAAGGACGTCCCGGGAGCGGACCCGTGGACGGCCCTTGCCGAGGTCTTGCCACCCCGCCGTACACTGACTTGGGGAAAACTGGCACTCAGCCGAGAGGAGTGCCAGGCCACGGGGGGCGACACGACCCGCACGGTGACCGAGCGACTGGAGGTGCGCGATGCTCAGTGAACGACGGCTGGAGGTGCTGCGTGCCATCGTCCAGGACTACGTGGGCACCGAGGAGCCCGTCGGCTCCAAGGCGCTGACCGAGCGGCACGCCCTCGGCGTGTCCCCGGCCACCGTCCGCAACGACATGGCCGTGCTGGAGGACGAGGGCTACATCCAGCAGCCCCACACCAGCGCCGGCCGCGTGCCGACCGACAAGGGCTACCGGCTCTTCGTCGACCGGCTCACCAGTGTCAAGCCGCTGTCCGGCGCCGAGCGCCGGGCCATCGGGAACTTCCTGGACGGCGCCGTCGACCTCGACGACGTGGTGGCCCGGACGGTCCGGCTGCTGGCGCAGCTGACCCGGCAGGTCGCGATCGTCCAGTACCCGTCGCTCACCCGCTCCACGGTGCGCCACGTCGAGCTGCTCGCCCTCGCCCCGGCCCGGGTCATGCTGGTGCTGATCACGGACACCGGACGGGTGGAGCAGCGGCTGGTGGACGCCCCGGCACCGGTCGGCGAGACCGTGCTGGCGGACCTGCGCGCCCGGCTGAACAGCCGGGTGGTGGGGCGCCGGTTCAGCGACGTCCCGCCGCTGGTGCAGGAGCTCCCCGAGGGCTTCGAGCCCGACGACCGGCCGTCCGTCCAGGTGGTGCTCGCCACACTTCTGGAGACCCTGGTCGAGGAGACCGAGGAGCGGATCATGCTCGGCGGCACGGCCAACCTGACCCGCTTCGGGCACGACTTCCCGCTGACGATCCGCCCGGTGCTGGAGGCGCTCGAGGAGCAGGTGGTGCTCCTCAAGCTGCTGGGCGAGGCCAAGGATTCGGGCGTGACGGTGAGAATCGGTCACGAGAACTTCCATGAGGGCCTGAACTCCACATCGGTCGTCTCCGTCGGCTACGGTTCGGGCGACGAGGCGGTGGCGAAACTCGGCGTGGTCGGACCGACCCGCATGGACTACCCCGGAACGATGGGAGCGGTACGCGCAGTGGCACGTTACGTCGGACAGATCCTGGCGGAGTCGTAGTGGCCACGGACTATTACGCCGTGCTCGGCGTGCGCCGCGACGCAGGACCGGACGAGATCAAGAAGGCCTTCCGCCGTCTCGCGCGAGAGCTGCACCCGGACGTCAATCCGGACCCGAAGACCCAGGAGCGGTTCAAGGAGATCAACGCCGCTTACGAGGTGCTCTCGGACCCGCAGAAGAAGCAGGTCTACGACCTCGGCGGCGACCCGCTGTCCGCCAACGGCGGCGGTGCGGGCGCGGGCGCGGGCTTCGGCCAGGGCTTCGGCAACTTCAGCGACATCATGGACGCCTTCTTCGGCACGGCGTCCCAGCGCGGCCCGCGCTCGCGTACGCGGCGCGGCCAGGACGCGATGATCCGGCTGGAGATCGAGCTGGACGAGGCGGCCTTCGGCACGACCAAGGACATCCAGGTCGACACGGCCATCGTCTGCAACACCTGCCACGGCGAGGGCGCCGCTCCCGGCACGACCGCGCAGACGTGTGACATGTGTCGCGGCCGCGGTGAGGTCTCGCAGGTCACGCGGTCCTTCCTCGGCCAGGTCATGACCTCCCGCCCGTGCCCCCAGTGCCAGGGCTTCGGCACCGTCGTCCCCAACCCGTGCCCGGAGTGCGCGGGCGACGGCCGGATCCGCTCGCGGCGCACGCTGACGGTCAAGATCCCGGCCGGTGTCGACAACGGCACCCGCATCCAGCTCGCGGGCGAGGGCGAGGTCGGCCCCGGCGGCGGCCCCGCCGGCGACCTCTACGTCGAGATCCGCGAACTCCCGCACCAGATGTTCCAGCGGCGCGGTGACGACCTGCACTGCACCGTCACCATCCCGATGACGGCGGCGGCGCTGGGCACCAAGGTCCCGCTGGAGACCCTGGACGGGCTGGAGGAGATCGACATCCGGCCCGGGACGCAGTCCGGCCAGTCGATCCCGCTCCACCAGCGCGGCGTCACGCACCTGCGGGGCGGCGGCCGGGGCGACCTCATCGTGCACGTCGAGGTCCAGACCCCGGGCAAGCTCGACCCGGAGCAGGAGGAACTGCTGCGCCGCCTGGCGAAGCTGCGCGGCGAGGAGCGGCCCCTGGGGCAGTTCCAGCCGGGCCAGCAGGGGCTGTTCTCCCGCCTCAAGGACGCGTTCAACGGACGCTAGGCCGGCACGGCCTCGCTCACCGGCCCGCGGCCGAGGGTGCGCACACCCTGGACCGCGGGCCGTCGCGTGCCGTGAAACGATGGGCGCATGGCCGCCCTGAACCACCGCTCCCCGAGGACCGCGCCGTGACCGCACCCGTCTTCGTCGTCGAACCCGGCGCGCTGGGCCCGGACCGCATCACGCTCTCCGGCCCCGAGGGGCGGCACGCGGTGTCCGTGCGCCGGCTGCGGGCCGGCGAGGAGATCGTGCTCACCGACGGCCTGGGGCGCGGCGCGTACGGCACGGTGGCGGCCGTCGACGGCAAGGACACGCTGGAGGTCGCCGTCGCCGAGGTCCGCGAGGAGGCCGAACCCCGCCCGCGGATCACCGTCGTCCAGGCGCTGCCCAAGGGCGACCGGGGGGAACTCGCCGTCGAGACCATGACCGAGGTCGGCGTCGACGCGGTCGTGCCCTGGGCCGCGGCGCGCTGCATCACCCAGTGGAAGGGCGAGCGCGGCGCCAAGTCGCTCGCCAAGTGGCGGTCCACCGCCCGTGAGGCGGCCAAGCAGGCCCGGCGGCTGCGGTTCCCGGAGGTCGCCGAGCCGATGACGACCCGTCAGTTGGCGGGGCTGCTGTCCGGCGCCGCGTTTGCCGCGGTCCTCCACGAGGAGGGCTCGGAGCCGCTCGCCACGGCCGCGTTGCCGCCCGAGGGCGACATCGTGCTCGTCGTCGGCCCCGAGGGCGGGGTCTCCCCGGAGGAGCTCGACGCCTTCGCCGCGGCCGGCGCCAAGCCGTACCGCCTCGGCGCCAGCGTGCTGCGCACCTCCACCGCCGGTGTCGCCGCCACGGCCCTCCTGCTGGGCCGTACCGGACGCTGGGGCTGACGCGGCCGCCGAGGTGGCGTCCCCCCGGCGGGCAATGAGATCGAAAACCCCTGACCAGCCGGGCGCCGGGTGGTTAATGTGACGACGTGACGCAGCCGCAGCCTTCGCATCCCGCGTACCTCCGCTTCCCGCACCTGCACGGTGACTTGATCACCTTCACCGCCGAGGACGACGTCTGGGCCGCCCCGCTGGACGGCACCGGCCGGGCCTGGCGGGTCAGCGCCGACAACATGCCGGTGGGCCATCCGCGGTTCTCGCCCGACGGGACGCTCATCGCGTGGACCTCCACGCGGGACGGCGCACCCGAGGTGCACGTCGCGGCAGCCGACGGCGGGCCGTCGAAGCGGCTGACGCACTGGGGCAGCGGGCGCACCTCCGTGCGGGGCTGGACGCCCGGCGGCGACGTGCTGGCCATCAGCACCTACGGGCAGGCGTCGCTGCGCCGCAGTTGGGCGCGGGCGATCCCGGTCGACGGCGGTCCCGCCTCGACGCTGCCGTACGGGCCGGTCGGGGCCGTCGCCCACGGGCCGGACGGGGCCGTGCTGCTGCTGTCCGCCACGATGGGCCGCGAGGCGGCGGCCTGGAAGCGCTACCGGGGCGGCACCGCGGGCAAGTTGTGGATCGACCGCACGGGCGAGGGGGAGTTCGAGCGGATCCACGCCGGCCTGGACGGCAACCTGGAGTACCCGATGTGGGTGGGGGACAGGATCGCCTTCCTCTCCGACCACGAGGGCGTCGGCGCGGTCTACTCCAGCCTCCCCGACGGCGCGGACCTGCGCCGCCACACCTCCGTGGCGGACGGCGCCTTCTACGCGCGGCAGGCCGCCACCGACGGCTCCCGCGTCGTCTACACCAGCACCGGCCGGCTGTTCCTGCTGGACGACCTCGACGGTGCCGAGGCCCGCCCGGTCGAGGTGCGCCTCGGCGGCCAGCGCGCCGACCTGCAGCCGCACCCGATCCACGCGGCCTACCACCTCGGCGACGCGCGGCCCGACCACACCGGCCGCGGCAGCGCGGTCGAGATCCGCGGCACCACGCACTGGGTCACCCACCGCGGCGGCCCGGCACGGGCGTTGTCGGCCGAGCCGGGGGTGCGCACGCGGCTGCCGCGGGTGTTCGGGGGCGAGGGCGACCAGCAGGTCGTCTGGGTCACCGACGCCGAGGGCGAGGACGCGCTGGAGATCGCGCCCGCCGCGGCCACCGGCCCGGCAGCGCCCCGCAGGCTGGCCGCGGGGCGGCTCGGCCGGGTCCTGGCGATGACCGTCTCACCGGACGGCCACCGGATCGCCGTCGCCTCGCACGACGGCCGGGTGCTGCTCGTCGAGGCCCAGACCGGCGAGGTGCGCACCGTCGTGGAGGGCGAGCACGGCCACGCCACCGGCCTCGCCTTCTCGCCCGACTCGGCCTGGCTCGCCTGGTCGCACGCCGGGCCCGACCCGCTGCGCCAGCTCAAGCTGGCCTCGACCGCCGACCTCACCGTCGTCGACGCGACCCCGCTGCGCTTCCGGGACTTCTCGCCCGCCTTCACCGCCGACGGCAAGCACCTGGCGTTCCTGTCCGAGCGCTCCTTCGACCCGGTCTACGACGACCACGTCTTCGACCTCGCCTTCCTCCGCGCCTGCCGCCCCCACCTGATCACCCTCGCCGCCACCACGCCCTCGCCCTTCGGCCCGCAGCGCCACGGGCGGCCGGTCGACTCCTCCGCCGAGGACAAGGACGGCGACGACCGCGGCCAGGACGAGGGCAAGAAGGACTCCCGCAAGGAGGACGGCGAGGACCGGCCCCGCACGCCCGTCACCAAGGTGGACGCCGAGGGCCTGGCCGACCGCATCGTGCCCTTCCCGGTGGAGGCGGCCCGCTACTCCACGCTGCGCGCGGCCAAGGACGGCGTCCTGTGGCTGCGTCACCCCGTGCGCGGGGTCCTGGGCGCCAGCCTGGCCTCACCCGAGGCCGAGCCGCCGTCCACCGCGCTGGAGCGCTACGACCTCAAGCAGCTGCGCGTGGAGGACATCGCCGACGACGCCGACGACTACGCCGTCAGCGGCGACGGCAACAAGGTGCTGGTGACGTCCGGTCACCGGCTGCGGGTCGCCGCGGCGGACCACAAGTCGGCCCCGTCCGAGGACGAGACCGACAGCAACGTCACCGTCGACCTGTCCCGGGTCCGCGTCACCGTGGACCCGCAGGCCGAGTGGCGCCAGATGTACGACGAGTCGCACCGCCTGATGCGGGACCACTTCTGGCGCGCCGACATGGGCGGCGTCGACTGGGACGGCGTGCGCGAGCGCTACCGGCACGTCCTGGACCGGGTCGCCACCCACGACGACCTCGTCGACCTGCTCTGGGAGGTGGCGGGCGAGCTCGGCACCTCGCACGCCTACGTCGTGCCGTCCGGCGGCCGCGGTGACGGGCTGCACCGCCAGGGCCTGCTGGGCGCGGACCTCGCCCGGGACGCGGACGGCGTGTGGCGCGTGGAGCGGGTGCTGCCCTCGGAGACCTCCGACCCGATGGCCGGCTCCCCGCTCGCCGCGCCGGGCGCCGCGGTCCGCGCGGGCGACGCGATCCTCGCGGTGGACGGACGGCCCGTGGACCCGCTGACCGGCCCCGGCCCGCTGCTCATCGGCACCGTGCGCAAGCCCGTCGAGCTCACCGTCGGCCCCGCCGACGGCGGTGCGGCGCGCCATGTGGTCGTCGTGCCCATCGCGGACGAGGAGCCGCTGCGCTACCACGACTGGGTCGCCGGGCGCCGGGCGTACGTGCACGAGCTGTCCGGCGGCCGGCTGGGGTATCTGCACGTGCCCGACATGGTCGGCTCCGGCTGGGCGCAGCTCCACCGCGACCTGCGGGTGGAGGTCGTCCGGGAGGGGCTGGTCGTGGACGTGCGGGAGAACCGCGGCGGCCACACCTCGCAGCTGGTCGTGGAGAAGCTGGCGCGGCGGATCGTGGGCTGGAACCTGCCGCGTGGGCTGCCGGCCTCCAGCTACCCGCTGGACGCGCCGCGCGGGCCCGTCGTGGCCGTCGCCAACGAGTTCTCCGGCTCGGACGGCGACATCGTCAACGCGGCGATCAGGGCACTGGGGATCGGGCCCGTGGTGGGCACCAGGACCTGGGGCGGCGTCATCGGCATCGACTCCCGCTACCACCTGGTCGACGGGACGCTGGTCACCCAGCCGAAGTACGCCACGTGGCTGGAGGGCATGGGCTGGGACGTGGAGAACCACGGCGTCGACCCGGACGTCGAGGTCGTCCACACCCCGCAGGACTCGGCCGCCGGGCGCGACCCGCAGCTGGACGAGGCCGTCCGCCTCGCCCTGGAGGCGCTGGAGGCGCATCCGGCCCGCACCGCGCCCCCGTTGCCGTAGCGGCGGGAGCGGGGCCCGGCGCGACCCGGGCCCCGCGACGGCGCGCTGCCGCGGGGGGCACCGGTAGCATGCGGGGCGTACTGATCAACCCCTGGACGGAGGCGTCAGGTGGCGGGAGAGCCGCAGGCGGACTGCCTGTTCTGCAAGATCGTCGCGGGGAGCGTCCCCGCGACCGTCGTGCGGGAGACCGAGACGACCGTCGCGTTCCGCGACATAAACCCCCAGGCGCCGACGCACGTCCTGGTCATCCCCAAGGCGCACTACCCGGACGCCGCCACGCTGGCCGCCCGGGCGCCCCAACTCGCCGCGGACGTGCTGCGGGAGGCGGGCGAGGTGGCGACCGAGGACAAGGTGGACGGCAGCGGCTACCGGATCGTCTTCAACACCGGCGCGGGGGCGGGCCAGACCGTCTTCCACGCGCACGCCCACGTGCTGGGCGGCCGCGGCCTCGAGTGGCCGCCCGGATAACCGCCGGTGTCCGCACGTGAACTGGTCGTGCTCGGCACGGCCAGCCAGGTTCCCACCCGGCACCGCAACCACAACGGCTACTTCCTGCGCTGGGACGCCGAGGGCATCCTCTTCGACCCGGGCGAGGGCACACAGCGCCAGATGCTGCGGGCCGGTGTGGCGGCGCACGACCTGACCAGGCTGTGCGTGACCCACTTCCACGGGGACCACAGCCTGGGCCTCGCCGGGGTGATCCAGCGGATCAACCTCGACCGGGTGCCGCACCCCGTCACCGCCCACTACCCCGAGTCCGGCCGCCGCTTCTTCGACCGGCTGCGCTACGCGACCGCCTACCGCGAGACGGTGGCCCTGCGCGAGGAACCGGTGAAGGGCGAGGCGGTGGTGCTGGTCGACTCCGACGCCTTCCTGCTGGAGGCGCGCCGGCTGTCGCACCCGGTGGAGGCGTACGGCTACCGGCTGGTCGAGCCCGACGGGCGCCGCATGCTGCCGGAGCGCCTGGCCGCGCACGGCATCACCGGCCCGGCGGTGGGGCGGCTGCAGCGCGAGGGCGAGGTGGACGGGGTGACGCTCGCCGACGTGAGCGAGCCGCGCCCGGGGCAGCGCTTCGCCTTCGTCATGGACACCCGGCTCTGCGACGCGGTGTACACCCTCGCCGACGGCTGCGACCTGCTCGTCATCGAGTCGACCTTCCTGGACGAGGACGCCGCGCTGGCCGAGGAGCACGGGCACCTGACGGCCGGTCAGGCGGCCCGCGTGGCGGCCGAGTCCGGTGTCCGGCACCTGGTGCTCACGCACTTCTCGCAGCGCTACACCGAACCGGAGGACTTCGAGCGCCAGGCGCGGGACGCGGGTTTCGAGGGCGAGCTGACCGTCGCCCAGGACCTCGGCCGGGTCACCGTGCCGAAGCGCCGTCAGACCTAGCCGAACGCCCCTGACCTGTACGGTTGCCCGGTGAGCATCCCCAAGGCCGAACTCCATCTGCACATCGAAGGCACCCTCGAACCCGAGCTCGCCTTCGCCCTCGCCGAGCGGAACGGGGTCGACCTGCCGTACGCCTCGACCGAGGAGCTGCGGCAGGCCTACTCCTTCAGCGACCTGCAGTCGTTCCTCGACCTGTACTACGCGCTCATGGCCGTGCTCCGCACGGAACAGGACTTCGCCGACCTCGCCGACGCCTACCTCGCCCGCGCCGCCGCGCAGGGCGTGCGGCACGCCGAGGTCTTCTTCGACCCGCAGGCGCACACCGCGCGCGGCGTCCCGCTCGGCACGGTGGTGGAGGGCCTGGCGAGGGCCCTGGACCGCGCCCCGGAGCGGCACGGCGTCAGCACGCGGCTGATCATGTGCTTCCTGCGGGACGAGTCCGCCGAGTCCGCGCTGGAGACCTTCGAGGCCGCCCGGCCCCACCTGCACCGGATCAGTGCCGTCGGCCTGGACTCCGCCGAGGTCGGCCACCCGCCGTCGAAGTTCCGCGCGGTGTACGAGGCCGCCGCGGCGGCGGGCCTGCGCCGGGTCGCGCACGCGGGCGAGGAGGGTCCGCCGGCGTACGTGCGGGAGGCGCTGGACGTGCTCGGCGTCGAGCGGATCGACCACGGCATCCGCAGCATGGAGGACCCGGACCTGGTGGCCCGGCTGGTCCGCGACCAGGTGCCGCTGACCGTCTGCCCGCTGTCCAACGTACGCCTGCGCTGCGTGGACACCCTCGCCGACCACCCGCTGCCCGCCATGCTCGACGCGGGCCTGATGGTCACCCTGAACTCCGACGACCCCGCCTACTTCGGCGGTTACGCGGGCGACACCTTCGACGCCGTGGCCGGCGCGCTGCCGCTCGGCGAGGACGACCTGCGCAGGCTCGCCCGCAACTCCTTCCTGGCCGCATTCCTCGACGACGACGAGGAGTTGCGCGCCCGCTACCTCGCCGAGGTGGACGCCCACAGGTTCTGAGTGCGGCCGCGCGTGCCGTCTGAGTACGCGCACTCATGCGGGGCCGTGCCGCGCGGGCGGAGCATGGAGTCATGCGAAGGCACCTGATACGGCCCGCAGCGGCCGTCACGCTGATCGTGACCACGCCCGTCGCCACCTGGGGGCTCATGGGCCGGCAGGACGCCGCGGGCTTTGACCCCTCCGAACTGGACTACCTGGTATGGCCCTTCGGCATCCCGGCGGGGGCGGAGACCGCGATCGGCGCGGCCGCGGCCGTGCTGGCCACCGGCGCGGCGGTGCTGCTGGGCCGGGCCTCCCGTCCCGGGCCGGACCGCTTCGACGGCCGGTGGTGGGAGGTCATCGGGCCGCTGCTCGCGGCCGGGCTGCTGACCGGCGCGATCTGGCGGACGGTGACGGCCGGGGTGATCGGCGCCAACATCGGCGCCGGGCTGGCGATGCTGCTCGGCGGGCCCCTGGTCGCCGGGCTGGTGCTCTGGTCGCTGGGCCGGGGCCTGTGGCTGGCCCGCGACCGCCGCCGCGGCCCCCGCCCCCCGCGCGGCGGGACGGGCACCGCGGGCTGGCGGCCCGCCGCCGGTCAGGGCACGTAGGACACCGGGTCGGGGAGCTCGAACGACGTGCCGGCGTGACCGCCGTTCAGGTCGCTGTGTGCCCGTATCCGAGGTCAGTGGCGGTGCCGTCCGGGACGACGCCGCCCCGCCGCCGCGTCCCTCGCGCGGGTGTGCCTCGACAGGGCCGCGCCGCCCGCGCAGAGCACGGCGCCCGCCGCGAACGCGGTGAAGCCCAGCGGTGCCTTCGGCAGCCCCCACAGGGACTCCGCGAAGGGGTCGGGCGGGGCCTGCGCGCTGCCCGCGCCGCCCAGCAGGCTGAGGATCAGGGACGCCCAGACGGCGAACCCGGCGAGCGCCACCAGCACCCCGGCGGCCATGAGCACCCGCCCGGGCCCCCGCACCCGCAGCAGCCCGATGCAGGCCTCCCCGGCTGCCCCGGGGTCCGCCTCGCGCCCGTCACCGCCGTCCCCGTAGCGCCGGCGCCCGGCGAGGTACTGCGCGCGCCCGGAGGGGTAGCGGCGGGTGTCGCCGGGCCCGGACGGGGCCCGGGTGTCCCCGAGGTCGTGGAGGACGGCCGGGGGCGCGGGAGTGCCGCCCGGATCCTCCCCGGGCTCTCCCAGGGGGTCGTCCCCCTGGTCTTCCGGATCGGGCCGCCCCTGCCGGGCCGCCGCCACCGACAGCCGCAGTTCGACGTGGCCGATGCGGAGCAGGTCCCCGTCGCGGAGGGGACGGGGCGCGTCGAGCAGGGTCCCGTTGAGGTAGGTGCCGTTGGTCGAGCCGAGGTCGCTGAGCACGACGTGGCTGCCGGCGCGGTTCATCGCGGCGTGCCGCCGGCTCACGCCCTCCGCGTCCAGCCGGATCGCGCTGCCGGCGAGCCTGCCGATCTCGCAGTAGCCGGCCGGCACGGCGTAGGCCCGTCCGGCGTCCGGCCCCGTGGTCACGATCAGTTGCGGCGGTGCGGCCGAGTGTCCGGGCATCTCCAGCCCCTGGGGTCATCCGCTTTCCCTCAGCATCCGTCCGCGTCCCCGCGCGGACAAACGCTGGTCACGGCCCCGGGCGCGCGTACGATCGGTCGGAACGACATCAGGCCGGGAGGAGCCCGGGTGGAAGACCAGCCCGTCCTCGACCCGCTCGCGGCGGTACGCGGGCCGGACGACCCGGAGACCGATGTGTACCTGACCGGCACGGTCTTCCTGGACATCATCTTCACCGGTCTCGACAGCGCGCCCGTCCGCGGCACCGAGTCCTGGGCGCGCGGCATGGGGTCGAGCCCCGGCGGCGTGGCGAACATGGCGACCGCCCTCGCCCGGCTGGGGCTGCGCACCTCGCTCGCGGCCGCCTTCGGCGACGACGTGTACGGGGACTACTGCTGGGACTCCCTCGCCGGCGGGGAGGGCATCGAGCTGGCCCTGTCCCGCAAGATCCCCGGCTGGCACTCCCCGGTCACGGTCTCCATGGCATACGAGGGCGAGCGCACCATGGTCAGCCACGGCCACGAGGCCCCGCCGCCCGAGGAGCCCGCCCCGCCGTGCCCGCCGCCGAGCCGGGCGTGCGTGGCCTCCCTGGTGCCCGGGGTCCCGCAGCAGGAGTGGATCGGCACCGCCGCCGGGCGGGGCAGCCGGATCTTCGCCGACGTCGGCTGGGACGACAGCGGCCGCTGGGACCGCGCGGACCTCGCCGACCTGGCGCACTGCGAGGCTTTTCTGCCGAACGCCGCCGAGGCCATGCGCTACACCCGCACCGACTGCCCGCGCGCCGCCGCCCGCAAGCTGGCCGAGCTGGTCCCCCTGGCGGTGGTCACGCTGGGCCCCGAGGGCGCGTACGCGGTGGACTCCGCCGGCGGGGAGGCCGCCGAGGTCCCGGCGCTCTCCGTGGAGGCCCTGGACCCGACGGGCGCCGGGGATGTCTTCGTCGCGGGCTTCCTGACCGGCACCCTGGCCGGCTGGGCCCTCGCCGACCGGCTGGCCTTCGCGTGCCTCACGGCGGCACTGTCGGTGCAGGAGTTCGGCGGTTCGCTGTCGGCGCCCGGCTGGATCGAGATCGCGGCCTGGTGGCAGCACGCCAAGGCCTACGACGACCAGGACCGCACCGCGCTGCGCCGCTACGCCTTCCTGGACGACCTGCTGCCCACCGGCACCCGCCGCTGGCCCCTGCGCCGCGCGGTGCCGACGATCGGCTTCCGCCCGCCACCCTTCCGCTGACGCGGTGGCGGAGCCGGCGTCAGGCGATCACGTCGATGGGGCAACGGGCCGCGTTCGCGCGCTCGATGCGGGCGTCCCCCGTGACCAGGGCGCACCCCAGGTGTTCGGCGAGCGCGACGTACGAAGCGTCGTACGCGGAGAGGTCGGCGCGCAGCTCCCAGATCCGATCGAGCAGGGCGTATCCCGGCATGCGCTGGATCGGCAGGGCGGACAGCAGGGAGATCGCCGTCTCCGCCGCGGCCTGGCCCAGCTTCCCTCCGAGCGACAGGCCGCGGATCGCATGGGCGGCCTCGAACTCGATGAGGGCCGGCGCGTGCAGGGTCTCGCCGGCCATCCGTTTGCGCGCGAGATCGCCCAGTGGGCCGGCGTGGGTGAGCGCGAGGACGAGTGTGGACGCGTCGACGACGATCACCCGCGGCGGCCCTCGTCGATGTGTCCGAGCAGGTCCGCCACGGAGTAGTCGGCCGTCGCCGACTTCCGGGCGCTGGCCAGTATGTCGTCGACCGTCGGTGTTCTCGCCTGTTCGATCAGCCTCTGGCGCAGGTACTCGTTCAGGGACTGGTGCGCCTCGATCGCGCGGTGCTTGAGGGTGCGGTGCACGTCGTCGGGGACGTCCTTGATCTGGATGTTCGCCATGTCGTCACGTTAGCATGCGAAACGCATGCTTGCATGCGTTTCGCATGCCGCCGTCAGACCCGGCGCTCCAGGATCTGGCCCGGCCAGTGGTCGCCCTCCGCCCGGCTGACGGCGAAGGGCTGGGCGCGGGTGAAGCCCAGGGCCTCGTACTGCCGCACGAGCCGGCCCTCGCCGCCCGCGTAGCAGTCGACGCGCAGCAGCCGGATGCCGCGCCGCCGGGTCTCGGCGACGGCGTCCTCCACGAGGGCCGCGCCGATGCCGCTGCCGGAGAGCGACCGGTCGGTGACCAGCAGCCGCAGGTACAGCTCGCGCTCGTCCACGGGCGGGGCGTAGTCGGGCCTCTCCTCGGCCAGCACGCAGACGCCCACCACCCGGCCGCCGGTCTCGGCGACGCGGAGCAGGTATTCCTCGGCGTAGCGGGTCACGCGCTCCACCGCCGGGGGCCGGGAGGACCAGGGGCTGGTGCCCCACTGGCCGGTGTGGCCGCGTGCGGTCAGCCACGCGATGGCCTCGTCCAGCAGGTCGAGAGTGGCGGGCAGGTCGCCGGGTCCTCCGGTACGGATCTCCATTCCGCTGTTCTACCCGGCGCGTGACGGAGCGTAAAACCTCTCGGAACCCCAGCCACACCGACGTACCCTTGAACCCCAAGCCCAGTGGCATGCCGAACAGCAGAAGGCGGGATGAACAGGCCGTCGAGCCTGGCCCATGACTCAGACACGGACAACGCAGCAACGGCAGGCGAGCGCCCACTTCGTCGTACCGGCCAAGCACCCCATGGTGACCGTCCTGGGGTCGGGGGACTCGCTGTTGCGCGTCATAGAGCAGGCGTTCCCGGCGGTCGACATCCATGTACGAGGCAATGAGATCAGCGCGAGCGGCGAACCCGCGGACGTCGCACTGGTCCAGCGCCTCTTCGACGAGATGATGCTGGTACTGCGCACAGGCCAGCCGATGACGGAGGACGCAGTGGAGCGGTCGATCGCCATGCTCCGCCAGGACAGCGGAACCGACGGCCTGGAGGAGACCCCCTCCCAGGTGCTCACCCAGAACATCCTGTCCAGCCGGGGGCGCACGATCCGCCCCAAGACCCTCAACCAGAAGCGCTACGTCGACGCGATCGACAAGCACACGATCGTGTTCGGCATCGGGCCGGCCGGCACCGGCAAGACCTACCTGGCCATGGCCAAGGCGGTCCAGGCCCTGCAGTCCAAGCAGGTCAACCGGATCATCCTGACCCGCCCCGCCGTCGAGGCGGGCGAGCGGCTCGGCTTCCTGCCGGGCACGCTCTACGAGAAGATCGACCCGTATCTGCGCCCGCTGTACGACGCGCTGCACGACATGATCGACCCCGACTCGATCCCCCGCCTCATGGCGAGCGGCACGATCGAGGTCGCTCCTCTGGCCTACATGCGCGGACGCACGCTCAACGACGCGTTCATCATCCTCGACGAGGCGCAGAACACCAGCGCCGAGCAGATGAAGATGTTCCTCACCCGCCTCGGCTTCGACTCCAAGATCGTCATCACGGGAGACGTCACGCAGGTCGACCTCCCCGGTGGCACGAAGAGCGGGCTGCGCCAGGTCGTGGACATCCTCGAAGGCCTGGAGGACGTGCACTTCTCGCGGCTGACGAGCACGGATGTCGTACGCCATAAGCTGGTCGGGCGCATCGTGGACGCCTACGAGCGCTACGACGACCTCAACGGCAACCGAAAGTAGCCACCGAAGCACTATGGCGATCGACGTCAACAACGAATCCGGCTGGGACTTCGACGAGGCGGCGGTGCTCGACATCAGCCGCTACGCCCTGCAGCACATGCGCATCCACCCGCTGTCCGAGCTCTCGGTCATCGCGATCGACGCCGACGCCATGGAGCAGCTGCACATCCAGTGGATGGACGAACCGGGCCCCACCGACGTCATGTCCTTCCCGATGGACGAACTGCGTCCCGGGAAGGACGACGAGGAGCCCCCGCAGGGGCTGCTCGGGGACATCGTGCTCTGCCCCGAGGTGGCCAAGAAGCAGGGCGACGAGGCCGTGACCAAGCACTCCATGGACGAGGAGCTGCAGCTGCTCACCGTCCACGGGGTGCTGCACCTGCTCGGTTACGACCACGAGGAGGCCGACGAGAAGGCCGAGATGTTCGGCCTGCAGAAGGCCATCCTCGACGGCTGGCGCGCCGAGCGCGGCATCCAGGGGCCCTCGCCGGCCCCGACGACCACCCACTGATCGCGATGGTGGTCTTCGCCGTCCTGCTGGTCGTCGTCGCCTGGCTGGCCGCCTGCGCCGAGGCCGGTATCGCCCGCACCTCCCGCTTCCGGGCGGAGGCCGCGGTGCGTGCCGGCCGGCGCGGGGCGGACAAGCTGCTGGCGGTCTCCTCGGACCCGACCCGCTACCTCAACGTCGCGCTGCTGGTCCGGGTGGCCTGCGAGATGGCGGCGGCGGTGCTGGTGACCGTCGTGTGCGTCCGGCACTTCGAGCGGACCTGGCAGGCGGTCCTGGTGGCGGTCGCCGTCATGATCGTGGTCTCGTACGTCGCGGTGGGCGTCTCGCCCCGCACCATCGGCCGCCAGCACCCGCTGAACACCGCCACCGCGGCGGCCTACGTGCTGCTGCCGCTGGCCCGGGTCATGGGCCCGGTCCCGGCGCTGCTGATCCTCCTCGGCAACGCCCTCACCCCCGGCAAGGGCTTCCGCCAGGGCCCGTTCGCCTCCGAGGCGGAGCTGCGCGCGCTGGTGGACCTCGCCGAGAGCGAGTCGCTCATCGAGGACGAGGAGCGCCGCATGGTGCACTCCGTCTTCGAGCTCGGCGACACCCTGGTCCGCGAGGTGATGGTGCCGCGGACCGAGCTCGTCGCCATCGAGCGCTTCAAGACGATCCGCCAGGCCATGACCCTCGCCCTGCGCAGCGGTTTCTCGCGCATCCCGGTCACGGGCGAGAGCGAGGACGACATCGTCGGCATCGTCTACCTCAAGGACCTCGCCCGCCGGGTGCACATCAACCGGGACGCCGAGACCGACCCCGTCTCCTCGCTGATGCGCCCGGCCTACTTCGTCCCCGACACCAAGAACGCCGGCGACCTGCTGCGCGAGATGCAGCGCGAGCGCAACCACGTCGCCGTCGTCATCGACGAGTACGGCGGCACGGCCGGCATCGTCACCATCGAGGACATCCTGGAGGAGATCGTCGGCGAGATCACCGACGAGTACGACCGCGAGCTGCCGCCGGTCGTGGAGCTCGGCGGGGGCCGCTACCGCGTCACCTCCCGCCTCGACCTCGGCGACCTGGGCGAGCTCTACGGGGTGGACCTGGACGACGAGGACGTCGAGACCGTCGGCGGCCTGCTCGCCAAGACCCTGGGCCGGGTGCCGATCCCCGGTGCCTCCGCCGTCGTCACGCTCCCCGAGACCGCCTCGGCCCCGAACGCGCCGGCCGCGCTGCGGCTCACCGCGGAGGCCCCGTCGGGCCGTCGCAACCGGATCGGCGCGGTCCTCGTCGAGCCGGTCGCGGCCGTCGTGGACGAGGACGGCGCGGGTCCCGAGCCGGACGGGGCGATGCACGGCGGGTAGTGCCGCGCCGTCCTTCGTGCCGTGATCATGGCAAGGCCCCGTCCTCGAAGGGGACGCGGTCGCGCACTACGCTGACCGCCATGAGCGACGAGCTGCCCCCGGAAGACCGCAAGATCATCACCCTGGCCCGCTCGACCCGGGCCCGCAACGGGGTGCCCGAGGGCGCGGCGGTCCGCGACGAGACGGGCCGCACCTATGTGGCGGGCACCGTCGCCCTGGAGTCGCTGTCGCTCAGCGCGCTGCAGACCGCGGTGGCCATGGCCGTGGCGAGCGGAGCCACGTCACTGGAGGCGGCGGCCGTGGTGTCCGAGGCGGACGCGGTGCCCGACGCGGACCGCGCCGCCGTGCGCGACCTGGGCGGCGCCGACACCCCCGTGCTGCTGGCCGGGCCCGACGGCGCCGTCAGGGCGACGGTCACCGCCGGCTGAGTCCGCGAGGTCCTCAGCCGTCCCGGCCCGCCGGTGGTGGCCGGCGGTCAGCCCGGAGCGGGATCCTTCGCCCGGACCGCGCGCAGGGCGTGCTCCCAGTCGCCGATCAGGGCGCGAGCCGCGGGCAGCAGTGCCTCGCCCTGCGCGGTGAGCGCGACGCTGCGCGACCCGCGGTGGAAGAGGCTGAAGCCGAGCCGCCCTTCGAGAGCCCGGATCTGCTTGGAGAGCGCGGGCTGGGAGATGTGGAGCCGCTCGGCGGCACGGGTGAAGTGCAGCTCGTCCGCGACCTCGGTGAAGTAGCGGAGGTCACGCAGGTTGACGTCCATAGCCATCGGTCATAGCAGTGCCTGCTGGACGGTTCCGTGCTCCCGGCGGAACGCTGGGCGACGGCCCGGGAAACGCACCCCGAGCGCCCGGACCCGCGCGGAAGGCACAGGTCAGCGGGGAGGACGCACCGCCGGCCGACGCGCGCGCCCGCGGCGCGCCGCCCCGCGCCGGACACCGGCGGTTCCGGCCGCCGGGCGAGGGCGTCGGCCGGGCCCGGTGGATCAGGGACAATGGTCGCCATGAGCGTTCGCACCGAGACGACCCCCGCCCCCGCCCACCGGGCCGGCTTCGCCTGCTTCGTGGGCCGCCCCAACGCGGGCAAGTCCACCCTGACCAACGCTCTGGTCGGCACGAAGGTGGCCATCACCTCCAACCGGCCACAGACCACCCGGCACACGGTGCGGGGCATCGTGCACCGCCCCGAGGCCCAGCTCGTCCTCGTCGACACCCCCGGTCTGCACAAGCCGCGCACCCTGCTCGGCGAGCGCCTCAACGACGTCGTCCGCACCACCTGGGCCGAGGTCGACGTGATCGGCTTCTGCCTGCCCGCCGACCAGAAGCTCGGCCCCGGCGACCGCTACATCGCCAAGGAGCTGGGCGAGGTCCGCAAGACCCCCAAGGTGGCCATCGTCACCAAGACCGACCTGGTGGACTCCAAGCGGCTCGCCGAGCAGCTGGTGGCCGTCGCCCAGCTCGGCGCCGAGCTGGGCATCGAGTGGGCCGAGATCATCCCGGTCTCCGCGGTCGGCGACAAGCAGGTCTCCCTCCTCGCCGACCTCATCGTCCCGCTGCTGCCGGAGGGCCCCGCGCTCTACCCGGAGGGCGACCTGACCGACGAGCCCGAGCAGGTCATGGTCGCCGAGCTCATCCGGGAGGCCGCGCTCGAGGGCGTACGGGACGAGCTGCCGCACTCCATCGCGGTCGTGGTGGAGGAGATGCTGCCGCGCGAGGGCCGCCCCGCGGAGAAGCCGCTGCTGGACGTGCACGCCAACATCTACATCGAGCGCCCCAGCCAGAAGGGCATCATCATCGGCCCCAAGGGCGCCCGGTTGAAGGAGGTCGGCACCAAGTCCCGCCGCCACATCGAGGCGCTGCTCGGGACGCCGGTCTTCCTCGACCTGCACGTGAAGGTCGCCAAGGACTGGCAGCGCGACCCCAAGCAGCTGCGCAAGCTCGGCTTCTGACCCTCCGGGACGGAGGCCCGGCCCCGGGCCGGCGGCGCCGTGGGAACCGGACGGCACCGCGGGCGGCGAGGGACGTCAGGCGCCCTCCTTCAGCACCAGTTGGACCAGCTCGCGCTGTTCCTCCGTCAGCCACGGGTCGGCGCAGTGCACCGTGCGGCCGTCGACCGCGATCTCGTACCGGAAGCCGTCCGGAACGCCCTGCGGGGGCCCGCCCTGGTCCCCCGCGAGGACGTCGCGGGCCAGGGTGTGCAGTCGGAAGGCGTCGGGCCGGCCGGCGGTGTCCAGCACGGCCCGGCGCTCGATCCCCGCGAAACCGCCGGAGCGGATCACCTGTATGCGCATGGCGGACGTCTACCCCTGGGCGGGCGGTCGCGCACCTTCCGGGGCGGGGGACTGGCGTGGCACGTCGGTGCCGCCGAGGGCGGTCGCGATGCCGACCTCCGACCACGCCTTCACCACCGCCGCGTGCTCCTCGCCCTCGCCGAAGCGCCCGGCGGCCGCGGCCACCGTCGCCTGGGCGAACTCGGCGAACGTCGCCCTCGGCGGCAGCGCACCACCGGTCAGCACGTCGTACCAGACCAGCCCGGCCCGCTCCCAGGCGTTGCCGCCCAGCGCGGTGGCGAGCAGGTGGAACGCCCGGTTGGGGATGCCGGAGTTGATGTGCACGCCGCCGTTGTCGCGTGAGGTGCGGACGTAGGCGTCCATGTGGCCGGGCTGCGGGTCCTTGCCGAGGACGTCGTCGTCGTACGCCGTGCCGGGGGCCTTCATGGAGCGCAGCGCCACTCCCGTGACGCGCGGGGCGAGGAGTCCGGCGCCGATCAGCCAGTCGGCCTCGTCGGCGGTCTGGCCGAGCGCGTACTGCTTGATGAGGGAGCCGAAGACGTCGGACATCGACTCGTTGAGGGCGCCGGACTGGCCGAAGTAGTCGAGGTTGGCGGTGTACTGGGTGACGCCGTGGGTGAGTTCGTGACCGATGACGTCGAGGGGGAGCGTGAAGTCGAGGAAGATCTCCCCGTCGCCGTCCCCGAAGACCATCTGCTCGCCGTTCCAGAAGGCGTTGTTGTAGTCGCGGTCGTAGTGGACGGTGGCGTCCAGCGGCAGCCCGGAGTCGTCGATGGAGTGGCGGCCGTACGCCGTCAGGTAGAGCTCGAAGGTCGCCCCCAGCCCGTCGTAGGCCCGGTTGACGGTGGCGTCGGCGAGGGCGGGGTCGCCCTCCCCGCGGACGGCCCGCCCGGGCAGGTCCGTACGGTGCTCGGCGTCGCTGATCGTGCGGCGCGGCCGGTCCGACGGCTCCGCCCCGGGCACTGGGAGGGCGCCGATGACGGTGGTCAGCCGGCGGCGGGTGCGCTCCGCGGCGTCGCGTTCCAGGGTGCGGCGGGCGGGTTCGGCGAGTGCGCGGTCCTCGTTCCGGGCGACCTTGTCGAGGACGTGCGGCGGCACGATCGTGCAGAAAACGGGTGTCTGCTCCATGCAGGGCAATGTGGCACGGTGCTCACTGTCTGTCACTAGGTGTCACCATGATCCACGAAAAGGGGGGAAGATATGCGTTTTTCATGTCATCACGGGCGGTCTTGCATACTGAGAAGAACGCCGCAGCGGCTGCAGGGTCCCCGGGGGCTCGGCTATGGTCGACAGCATCATGCGTTTCGGGCTGCTTCTTCTTAGCTGCCGCGGCGAGGGCCTGTAGTCCAGGTCGACTCCCTCCCCGCGGGGTTTGGCGTTGCACCAGCGCCGGTCGGCCGCTTCCACAGCCGCAACCGAGGAGCACCCCCGCAGATGTCCACCCCGAACGCCGTCGGCCGCCCCACGCCCATCACCGCCGCGACCGTGCGTCAGCGCCCGACCGCGATGCCGGTCCACAAGTACACGCCGTACGAGGCCGTGGAGATCCCGGACCGCACCTGGCCCGACCGGCGTGTCACCAAGGCCCCCCGCTGGCTGTCGACCGACCTGCGGGACGGCAACCAGGCGCTGATCGACCCCATGTCGCCGGCCCGCAAGCGCGCGATGTTCGACCTGCTGGTGAAGATGGGCTACAAGGAGATCGAGGTCGGCTTCCCGGCCTCGGGCGAGACCGACTTCGCCTTCGTGCGCTCCATCATCGAGGAGGGCGCGATCCCCGATGACGTCACGATCTCCGTACTGACCCAGGCCCGCGAGGAGCTGATCGAGCGGACCGTGGAGTCGCTGCGCGGCGCGGCGCGCGCGACGGTGCACCTGTACAACGCGACCGCCCCGACCTTCCGCCGGGTGGTCTTCCGCGGTTCCAAGGAGCAGATCCGGCAGATCGCCGTGGACGGCACACGGCTGGTCATGGAGTACGCGGACAAGATCCTGGGCGACGAGACCGTCTTCGGCTACCAGTACAGCCCGGAGATCTTCACCGACACCGAGCTGGACTTCGCGCTGGAGGTCTGCGAGTCGGTCATGGACGTCTGGCAGCCCGAGGAGGGCCGCGAGATCATCCTGAACCTGCCGGCGACCGTGGAGCGCTCCACGCCCTCCACGCACGCGGACCGCTTCGAGTGGATGTCGCGGAACCTGTCGCGCCGCGAGTTCGTGTGCCTGTCGGTCCACCCGCACAACGACCGCGGCACGGCCGTGGCCGCCGCGGAACTGGCGCTGATGGCGGGCGCCGACCGCATCGAGGGCTGCCTGTTCGGCCAGGGCGAGCGCACCGGCAACGTCGACCTGGTCACCCTGGGCATGAACCTGTTCAGCCAGGGTGTCGACCCGATGATCGACTTCTCGCAGATCGACGAGGTCCGCCGCACCGCCGAGTACTGCAACCAGATGGAGGTCCACCCGCGCCACCCGTACGTGGGCGACCTGGTCTACACGTCCTTCTCCGGCTCCCACCAGGACGCCATCAAGAAGGGCTTCGACGCCATGGAGGCCGACGCGGCCGCCCGGGGGAAGACGGTCGACGAGATCGAGTGGGCGGTCCCGTACCTGCCGATCGACCCCAAGGACGTCGGCCGCTCCTACGAGGCCGTGATCCGCGTGAACTCGCAGTCCGGCAAGGGCGGTGTCGCGTACGTCCTGAAGAACGACCACAAGCTGGACCTGCCGCGCCGCATGCAGATCGAGTTCTCGAAGATCATCCAGGCGAAGACGGACGCCGAGGGCGGCGAGGTCACCCCGAAGGAGATCTGGGCGATCTTCGAGGACGAGTACCTGCCCACCCCGGAGAACAACTGGGGCCGCATCGTCCTGCGCTCGGCGCAGACCTCGACCAGCAGCGACGGCACCGACACCCTGACCGTCGAGGCGGTCGTGGACGGCGCGGAGACGGTCCTGACCGGCACCGGCAACGGCCCGATCTCCGCGTTCTTCGACGCGCTGGCCTCGGTCGGCGTCGACGCCCGTCTGCTGGACTACACCGAGCACACCATGAGCGAGGGCGCCAGCGCCCAGGCCGCCTCGTACATCGAGTGCGCCATCGACGGCAAGGTCCTGTGGGGCATCGGGATCGACGCCAACACCACCCGCGCCTCGCTGAAGGCGGTCGTCTCCGCCGTCAACCGCGCGGCCCGTTAGTCACCGCGGACGGTGAACCGGCCACGGCGCCCGCCCGGGCGCCGTGGCCGATTCTTGTATTCGGCCCTCTCGTGGTACTGACTGCGCGTTGCTCATGTGGCTAACATCACGTCATTACGGCGCCGTTGCCGGAGCGTTACCCACGCGTACGGCGCGTAATGGGACGAACCGGTGTAATCGGGATGGCGGCCGGAGGGTGCGAAGTGCTCCAGATCAAGGGCTTGTGCATCTTGGGCGTGCGGACGGTCTGGCACACCGAAGGTGACGGGGAGTTCTTCTGCGCCGGCTGCGGCGGCGACCGCGGCTACCGGCGGCGCACCGGCACCCGCCGGCTGACCCTGCTGGGCCTGCCCCTGCTGCCGCGCGGCTCGGCCGGCACGGTCGTGGAGTGCGTGGTGTGCCGCACGCACCACGGCCCGGAGGTCCTGGAGCAGCCCACCACCACGGTCTTCTCCGCCATGCTCCGCGACGCCGTCCACACCGTCGCCCTCGCCGTGCTCACCGCGGGCGGCGCGATGGGGCGCGGCGCCCGCGAGGCCGCCGTCGGGGCGGTCCGCTCGGCCGGGTTCACCGACTGCACCGAGGACCAACTGCTCGGCCTGCTCGCCGCGATCGTCGCCGACGAGGGCCGGTTCCCCGGCGCCTCCGACGCGCTGGACGCCGACGGGCTCGCGGACGCCCTCGACGGCTGCGGTAGCTGGCTGTCCATCGAACTCCACGAGGCCCTGGAGCCCCTCTCCCGGCACCTGGCCCCCCAGGGCCGCGAGCACGTCCTGCTGCAGGGCGCCCTCATCGCCCTCGCCGACGGCCCCTACCTGCCCGCCGAGCGGGAGGTCCTCGGTGCCGTCGGCCGCTGCCTCGGCCTCGTCGGCGCGGACACCGAACGCATCCTGGAGGCCGCGGCCCGCACGCCGTCCTGACGGCCGCCCCCACGCCAACCCCCGCCACCCCGCCACCGCCGGGCGTACTCCCCGGGGAGTAACGGGACCCGTCCCGCACCCCGGGTAGTAACGCGCGGTTCGCCCTCGGGCCCGACGAAACGGCGCTCCGCGGCCGGGAGTCTGGAAGCCACCAGACCACCGGCCCGGAGGGAGGCCCGCGATGGGGGCCACCAGCACGAAGAGCACGGCGGACGCGCCGGCGCAGGCGCCGCCGCGGCGCGAAAAGGACGGACGGCGCGCGGCGCGCCTGGTGCCCTGGGGGGTGCTCGTCCTGTGGCTCGCGGTGCTCGCGCTCGCCGGCCCGATGGCGGGCAGCCTCGCCGGGGACCAGCAGAACCGCGCCGTCGACTACCTCCCGGCGAGCGCCGGTTCGACGCGGGCGGCCGCGCTGCAGGACGCGCTCCCGGGCGGCGAGGCGACCGGGCTGCTGGTCGTCTACCACCGCGACGGCGGGCTGACCGCCGCCGACCGGGCCACGGCCGCGGGCCAGATGGCCGACGTGGCGAAGGCGCACCGGCTCACCGGCGCCGGGCAGCCGCGCGGCGTCCGGTCGGAGGACGGCAGCACGCTGATGTACCCGGTGGAGAGCACCGAGCCCGGCCAGGACGACGCGGCCGTGGAGGCCTTCGTCGAGGACGTGCGCGCCGTGGCGGCCGGCGGCGACGGGCTGACCGTCCAGGTCGGGGGTCCCGGGGCGGTCGGCACGGACATGAAGGAGGTCTACTCCTCGCTCGACGGGCCGCTGCTGTACACCACGGTGGCCGTCGTCGCCGTCCTGCTGATCCTCATCTACCGCAGCCCGCTGCTCTGGCTGCTGCCGCTCCTGGTCGCCGGTGCCGCCGACGCCACGGCCATGGCCGCGGTCCACGGCCTCCACCGCGCCTTCGACATCACCGTCACCGGCCAGAGCCAGGGCGTGATGACCATCCTCGTCTTCGGCGCCGGGACGGACTACGCCCTGCTGCTCGTCTCCCGCTACCGCGAGGAACTCCGGCGGGTGCCGCGCCCGTACGACGCCATGCGCGCCGCGCTGCGCGGTTGCGGACCCGCGGTGCTGGCCTCCTCCGCGACGGTGGCCGCGGGCCTGCTCTGCCTGCTCGCCGCCGACCTCAACAGCAGCCGCGGCATGGGGCCGATCGCCGCGGTCGGGGTGCTGTGCGCGCTGGCCGCCATGACGACCCTGCTGCCCGCGCTGCTGGTGCTGCTGGGCCGCCGGGTCTTCTGGCCGCTGGTCCCGGTGTACGGCGGCGAACCGCCCGCGCGGCGGGGACTGTTCACCTCGATGGGCGGTTCCGTCGCCCGCCGGCCGCTCGCGGTGCTCACGGGCGGTGCGGTCCTGCTGGGCGCGCTGGCCCTCGGCGCGGTCAACCTGCCCGGCGGCCTGAAGAACGACGGCGCCTTCACCAGCACCCCCGAATCGGTCGCGGCCATGCGCACCCTCGCCCGCGCGGACAGCGACGGCGGCGCCCAGCCGATCACCGTCATGGCGCCCGCCGGCCGGGCCGCGGAGGTCGCGGCGGCCGCCCGGACGACCGAGGGCGTCACCGCCGTGGAACGCGGCCGCAGCGGCGGCGGCTGGACCGAACTGTCCGTCACCGCCCGGGCGGTGCCGGACTCGGCGGGCGAGGCCGCCACCGTCGAGGCGCTGCGCGCGGAACTGGACGGCCGCTACGGGACGTACGTCGGCGGGCCCGGCGCCCAGCAACTGGACCTCGCGGACACCAGCGCGCGGGACCGCCTGCTGGTCGTGCCGCTCGTCCTGCTGTCGGTGCTGCTGGTCCTCGTCGCGCTGCTGCGCAGCATCGTCGCGCCGCTGCTGCTCGTCGCGGCGGTGATCGCCGTGTGGGGAGCGTCGCTGGGCATCGGCGGCCTGGTCTTCGGCCCGCTCTTCGGCTTCGGCGGGACCGACCCGGCGCTGCCGTTGCTCTCCTTCGTCTTCCTCGTCGCGCTCGGCGTCGACTACGGCATCTTCCTGATGCACCGGATGCGCGAGGAGTCGCTCGCCGGTGCCGCGCCCGCCGCCGCGGCCCTCACCGCGCTCCGCACCACCGGCGGGGTCATCGCCTCCGCCGGGCTGGTGCTGGCGGCGACCTTCTCGGTGCTGCTCTCCATGCCCCTGGTGTCGCTGGTCGAGCTCGGCTTCGTCATCGCGGTCGGCGTGCTGCTGGACACCTTCCTGGTGCGGACCTGCCTCGTCACGTCGGCGAGCCTGCTGCTGGGGCGGCGGGTGTGGTGGCCGGGCCGGCTCGGCCGGTCCGCACAGCACCCTGGGAACTCCCCGACCCCGTAACGGAAGATGGAGCCGTGCCCAAGCAGCCACGCATCGTCCTCGCCTCCCACGGCGACGCCCTGCTCGCCGTCGCCGTGCTCGCGGCGCAGTGCGCGCTCGCCGTGTTCTTCCCCGAGCGGAACGGGCACCGGCCGGACGCGGTGGGCTGGACGCTGCTCGTCGTCAGCGCGCTGGTGCTGACGGCGCGGCGGCGGGTGCCGATGGCCGTGATGATCGCGACCGTCCTGACCGTCGGCCCCTACCACGCCCTGGACAACCTCCACGTGGCCGTCGTGCCGGCAAGCATGGTCGCGGTGTACTCGCTGGCCGTGGCCGGGCCGCCGCTGCGGACCTTCCCGACGGTGACGGCGGTCGTCGGGATCATGGCGTCGGTGATGGCCGCGACCCCGGACCGGCACGCGGTCGGCGACATGCTCCGCAGCGGCGGCTGGGTGCTGGCGATGGCCCTGGTCGGCGAGGCGGTGCGGATCCAGCGCAAGTACGTGGCGGCGGTCGTGGAGCGCGCCGAGCGGGCGATGCGCACCCGTGAGGAGGAGGCGGCCCGCCGGGTCGCCGAGGAGCGGCTGCGGATCGCCCGGGACCTGCACGACCTGCTGGCCCACAGCATCACCGTCATCGGCGTGCAGACCTCGGTCGCCGCCCATGTGCTGCTCGCCGACCCGGACCGGCTGGACCGTACGGCCGTCGCCGGGGCCCTGGACAACATCGCGCAGACCTGCCGTGACGCCCGCACGGAACTGCGGGCCACCCTGCAGGTGCTGCGCGGCGACGACGAACGCGGTCCGCTGCCGGGCCTGGCCGGGGTCACCGACCTCGCCCGGTCCGCGGAGGCCGCCGGGGCCCGCGTGGAACTGGCGGTGGCGCCCGGTGCCGACGGGGTCCCCCCGGCCATCGGCGCGGCGGCGTACCGGATCGTGCAGGAGGCACTGACCAACGCGGTACGTCACGCGGGCGGCGGCACCCGGGTCCGGGTGGGCGTGTCCCTGGACGCCGAGGCGGCGGCCCTGCGCATCGCCGTCACCGACGACGGCCCCCGCTGCGGAGAGGCGGAGGCGCCCGCCCCGCCGCAGCAGGACGGCAGATGGCGTCCCTGGCGGGCCGTGGCGCCGTCCGGACCGCCGCAGGAGGAGCCCGCCCCGGCCGGCTACGGCCTCATCGGCATGCGCGAGCGGGCCCGCAGCGTCGGCGGCACCCTGACGGCCGGCCCCTCCGCGGAGGGCGGCTTCGCCGTCGCCGCCGTCCTCCCGCTCGGCGCGGGCGGCGTGTTCGCGGGAGGCCCCGCGTGATCCGGGTCCTGCTCGCCGACGACCAGAACCTGGTCCGCGAGGCCTTCGCGATGCTTGTCGAGTCCGCCCCCGACATGCGGGTCGTCGGGCACGCGGCGACCGGGCGGGAGGCCGTGGCGGCGGCACGTGCCGGCCGCGCCGACGTGGTGATCATGGACATCCGGATGCCGGACCTCGACGGCATCGAGGCCACCCGGCTCATCGCCGCGGACGAGGACCTGGCCGGCGTCCGGGTGCTGGTGCTCACCACGTACGACAGCGACGAACACGTCCTGCCCGCGCTGCGCGCCGGGGCCAGCGGCTTCCTCGTCAAGGACACCCGCCCCGCCGACCTGCTCGACGCCATCCGCACGGTCGCCGCGGGCGAGGCGCTGCTCTCGCCGGGACCGACGGCACGGCTCATCGCCCGGGTGCTGCGCCTGCCCGAGGGGCCGCCGCCGGGCGGCCCGGCGCCGGAACGCCTGGCCGCGCTGTCCGAACGGGAGCGGCAGGTGCTCACCCTCGTCGCGCGGGGCCTGAACAACACCGAGATCGCCGAGGCGCTGGGCCTGAGCCCGCTCACCGCCAAGACGCACGTCAGCCGGATCATGGGCAAGCTCGGCGCCCGCGACCGCGCCCAGCTGGTGATCGCGGCCTACGAGTCGGGGCTGGTCGCCCCCGGCGGGACGGCGGGGCTCAGCGGCTGACCGCCCAGAGGAGGATCGCGGCGGCGACGGCGAAGCAGGCGAGCACGGCCCACACCGTCGTGCCCGGCGTCCGTCCGTCCGCGGCCACCGCCGGCGCCCCGGTGGCGCCGTGGGCCTGCGACAGATGGGCCGGCGCCTTTGTCCCTGGCGCCGCCCCAGGTGATCTGCTCGGGCCATGCGCAGTGCCGGGTCTCCGGCATCCGCCGCTGCCGGTCCGCGTAGCCGCAGCACCTCCAGTTCGGTGCCGTCGGGGCCGGCGGCCGTGATGCGGTGGGTGACGGAGTCCGTCAGCGGGCCGCCAGCACCAGCGCCAGGGCGACGAGCGCAGGCACGGTCTGCACGAAGAGGATGCGCCGGCTCGCCGTCGCGGCGCCGTACAGCCCGGCGACCGCCACGCAGACCAGGAAGAACACCTTCGCCTGGAAGCCCACCGGGTCCGGGGCGACGGCGCCCCACACCAGCCCGGCGGCGAGGAAACCGTTGTAGAGCCCCTGGTTGGCCGCGAGCGCCTTGCTCTCCTGCGCGAACTCCGCGGTGGTCCCGAAGGCTCCCCTGGCACGGGGGGTGGTCCACAGGAACATCTCCAGGACCAGGATGTAGACGTGGAGGGCCGCTATGAGCAGCACGGCGACGGTCGCTGTGATCGACATGAGCCGTAGCGTACGACCCGGGCCGGACCGCTCGCTCCGTACGGGAGAATGGGCGCATGAGTCTGTTCCGCGACGACGGCATCGTGCTGCGCACCCAGAAGCTGGGCGAGGCGGACCGGATCATCACCCTGCTCACCCGCCGGCACGGCCGGGTGCGGGCGGTGGCCCGCGGCGTGCGGCGGACGAAGTCCAAGTTCGGGGCGCGGCTGGAGCCCTTCTCCCACGTGGACGTGCAGCTCTTCGCGCGCGGGGGAGAGCTGATCGGCCGCGGTCTGCCGCTGTGCACCCAGGGCGAGACGATCGCCCCCTACGGCAGCCGCATCGTCACCGACTACGCCCGCTACACCGCGGGCACGGCGATGCTGGAGACCGCCGAGCGCTTCACCGACCACGAGGGCGAACCGGCCGTGCAGCAGTACCTGCTGCTGGTCGGCGGCCTGCGCACGCTCGCCGACGGTGAGCACGACCCGCGCCTGGTGCTCGACGCCTTCCTGCTGCGCTCGCTGGCGGTCAACGGCTACGCCCCCAGCTTCGGGGACTGCGCGAAGTGCGGGATGCCCGGCCCCAATCGGTTCTTTTCGGTCGCGGCGGGAGGAGTCGTATGCGGCGAGTGCCGCCCGGCCGGAAGCGTCGTACCCTCACTGGAGTCACTGGAACTCCTCGGCGCGTTGCTCGGAGGGGACTGGGAGACCGCCGACGCGTGCGAACCGCGCCACTGCCGGGAGGGCAGCGGACTGGTCGCCGCGTATCTGCAGTGGCACCTGGAGCGCGGCTTGCGCAGTCTGCGCTTCATCGAAAAGTAGCGGTACCCGGCGGGCCCGGCAGCACCAAGTCGTGAGGCACAGGAAGTGGAGAGCAAGGTCATGGCAGTACGCGGGATTCTGAGCCGTCCCCGGCGCGAGTACCGGGCTCCCGACCCGCATCCGTCCGGCGCGCAGCCCCCCAAGATCCCGGGGGAGCTGGTCCCCCAGCACGTGGCCATCGTGATGGACGGCAACGGCCGCTGGGCCAAGGAGCGCGGTCTGCCCCGCACCGAGGGGCACAAGATCGGCGAGTCGGTCGTGCTGGACGTCCTCAAGGGCTGCCTGGAGCTGGGGGTCAAGAACCTCTCCCTGTACGCCTTCTCGACCGAGAACTGGAAGCGCTCCCCCGACGAGGTCCGCTTCCTGATGAACTTCAACCGGGACGTCATCCACCGCCGCCGCGACGAGATGCACGAGATGGGCATCCGCATCCGCTGGGCCGGGCGCATGCCCCGGCTGTGGAAGTCGGTCGTCAAGGAGCTCCAGGTCGCGGAGGAGATGACCCGCGACAACGACGCGATGACGCTGTACATGTGCGTCAACTACGGCGGCCGCGCCGAGATCGCCGACGCGGCGGCGCGCCTGGGCGAGGACATAAAGGCGGGTCGCCTCGACCCCTCCAAGGTCGACGAGAAGACCCTCGCCAAGTACATGTACCACCCGGACATGCCGGACGTGGACCTGTTCGTCCGGCCCTCCGGGGAGCAGCGGACCTCCAACTTCCTGATCTGGCAGTCCGCCTACGCCGAGATGGTCTTCCAGGACGTGCTCTGGCCGGACTTCGACCGCCGCGACCTGTGGCGCGCGTGCCTGGAGTACGCCTCCCGCGACCGCCGCTTCGGCGGGGCGATCCCCAACGAGCAGCCGCCGGGCACGGAGAGCGGCGCGGACGGCGAGTAGTCACCCCGCGGTCGCCCACCGGGCGACCGCGGTCACGGGGGGACGGGCATGGAAGGCGTCGACAGCGCGGCCGGTACGCAGGGCGGGCGCGACGGCGACGCGGTGTGGCGGGGACACCGCCGCGCGCGGCTGCACCGCGGCGGTGCTCTTCGCGGCCGGCGCCCGCCTGGTGATGCTCGGCTACCTCGCCACGATGGACATGGAGTCGGGTCTGGGCCTGCGCGACAACACCGCTCCCATGGTCGTCTACCTATGCGCGCTCGCGGCCCTGCTCGCCGCGGGCGGGGTCGCGGTGGCGGTCCGGCGTTCAAGGGCGGCGCGCGGCGCGGCCCTGTGCCTGGCCGCGCTCCTCGCGTGGCGGACGTACACCGTCGGGCCCGTCCTGCACTGCTGGTCGTACGACGCGGTCTCCCGGGCCGACGACGGTTCGTACCTCTGCTACGACCGCTGACCGGCGCGGGATCAGGCCCGCACGGGTCCGCCGCAGCCGGCGCAGTCGGCGCAGGTGCCGAAGATCTCCACCGTGTGGGCGACGTCGACGAAGCCGTGCTCCTCGGCGATGGTGTCGGCCCACTTCTCGACCGCGGGACCCTCGACCTCGACCGCCTTGCCGCAGACGCGGCAGACCAGGTGGTGGTGGTGGCCGCTGCTGCAGCGGCGGTAGACGGACTCGCCCTCCCCGGTGCGGAGCACGTCGATCTCGCCGGCGTCGGCGAGGGACTGCAGCGTGCGGTAGACCGTGGTGAGGCCGACCGAGTCACCCCGGTGCTTGAGGAGGTCGTGCAGTTCCTGGGCGCTGCGGAACTCGTCGACCTCGGCGAGGGCCGCGGCGACGGCGGCACGCTGCCGTGTCGATCGTCCGCGGACGGGGGGCTTGGCGGTCGTCACCGGTGGCCTCCTACTCGGTCGGTTCGGTCGGTCATTCTGCCAGGCCTGGAGCTCATACCCGGACGTCGTCCTCGGTGGGACGCGCCGCGGGTACCTCCAGGGTGCACCGTGTTCCGTCCCCTGCGGCACGGCGTGCACGCTTTTTCGCCAGCGGCGCCGCCAGCAGCGTCAGCGTGACGAAGACGCCGATGGCCAGCAGCACGATGGTCGCCCCGGAGGGCACGTCGGCGTAGTACGAGGTCACCGTCCCGGAGAAGGCGACCACCACGCCGATCACGACCGACAGCGCGAAGGCCGTGGCGAAGCTCCGGGCGATCTGCTGCGAGGCGGCGACCGGGATCACCATCAGCGCGCTGACCAGCAGCAGCCCGACAACCCGCATGGCGACCGTGACCGTGACCGCCGCGGTGACGGCGACCAGCAGGTTGAGCAGCCGCACCGGCAGTCCGGTCACCTGGGCGAACTCCTCGTCCTGGGAGACCGCGAACAGCTGCCGCCGCAGGCCCACGGTGACCAGCACCACGAAGCCGGCCAGCAGGCAGATCGCGGTGATGTCCTGCGGGGAGACGGTGGTGATGGAGCCGAACAGATAGGTGAGCAGGTTGGCGTTGGAGCCGTTCGGCGCGAGCGAGGTGAACAGCACACCGGCCGCCATGCCGCCGTAGAAGAGCATGGCGAGCGCGATGTCGCCGCGCGTCCTGCCGTACCAGCGGATGAGTTCCATGACGACGGCGCCCGCGACCGCCACGGCCGTCGCCATCCACACCGGATTGGCGCTGAGCAGGAAGCCGAGGCCGACACCGGTGAGGGCGACGTGGCCGATGCCGTCGCCCATGAGGGACTGGCGGCGCTGGACGAGGTAGATGCCGATCGCGGGGGCGGTGATGCCGACGAGGACGGCGGCGATCAGCGCCCGCTGCATGAAGGCGTAGGAGAACAGCTCCATCAGAACAGCCCCGTCCGGATCGGCTCGGCCGCGTGACCGGCGTGCGGGTGGACATGGTCGTGGCCGGGCAGCGCGTGCTGTCCCTGGGCCTTCGGCGGGGGGCCGTCGTGGACGACGCAGCCGTCGCGCAGCACCACCGCGCGGTCGATCAGCGGCTCGAGCGGCCCGAGTTCGTGCAGCACCAGCAGGACGGTGGTGCCCAGCGAGACCTGTTCGCGCAGCGTCCCGGCGAGCACCTCCTGGCTGGCGAGGTCGACGCCCGCCATCGGCTCGTCCATGATCAGCAGTTCGGGCTCGACGGACAGCGCGCGGGCGATCAGCACCCGCTGGTGCTGGCCGCCGGAGAGCGCCTCGACCGGGTCGGCGGCCCGGTCGGCCATCCCGACCAGCTCCAGGGCGTGCTCCACGGCCCGGCGGTCCGCCTTGCGGGGCAGGCCCAGCTTCGTACGGGCCAGCCGCCCGGCGGAGACGACCTCGCGGACGGTGGCGGGGACGCCGGAGGCCGCCGTGGTGCGCTGCGGCACGTAGCCGATCCGGGCCCAGTCGCGGAAGCGGTTCAGCGGGGTGCCGAACAGCTCCAGCCCGCCCGAGGTGAGCGGCACCTGGCCGACCACGGCGCGGATCGCGGTGGACTTGCCCGAGCCGTTGGCGCCGAGCAGCGCGACGACCTCGCCGCGCCGCACGGTCAGGTCGACGCCGCGCAGTACCGGCCGTGAGCCGAGCGTGGCGGTCGCACCCCGCATCGATATGACCGTGTCCATTCCAGCCTCCGTACCGGGCTCCGTCATCATCGCCTCACTTCGCGCCGAGCGCCGCGCGCAGGGCCTGAAGGTTGCTGTGCTGGACCTCGAAGTAGTCGCGGCCCGCGGACTTGTCGGTGATGCCCTCGATCGGGTCCAGCACCGCGGTCTTCAGGCCGAGGTCGCCGGCGAGGGTCCTGGCGGTCCTGTCGCTGGCCAGCGTCTCGAAGAATACGGTGCTGACGCCCTTGTCCTCTGCGAGGGTGTGCAGCGTCCTCATCCGGGCGGCGCTGGGCTCGGACTCCGGGTCGATGCCGCTGATCGCCTGCTCGACCAGCCCGTAGCGCTCGGCGAGGTAGCCGAAGGCGGCGTGGGTGGTGATGAAGGTGTCCGAGGAACGGTTCTTCAGCCCGTCCTGGAAGTCGGTGTTCAGCGCGCCGAGCTTCTTCACCAGCGCCGCGGTGTTCTTCTCGTAGACCGCCTCGTGGCCCGGGTCCGCCTTGGCGAGGGCCTTGCCGACGCCCTCGGCGACCTCGGCGTAGCGGACCGGGTCGAGCCAGATGTGCGGGTCGGCGCCGGCGTCCTCGTCCCCGTGCCCGGTGTGGCCGTCCTCGCTGCCGTGGTCGTGGCCGTCGACCTCGGTGCCGTGGTCCTCCAGCGGGGTCAGCGCGGCGGCGTCGACGGTGTTCTCCACGCCGGACTGGGCTATCGCGTCGTCGACGGCGGGCTGCAGGCCCTTGAGGTAGACGACGACGTCGGACTCGCCCAGCTCGCCGGTCTGCCGTGGGGTGAGCTCCAGGTCGTGCGGTTCGGTCCCGGGCTTGGTCAGCTCCGTCACGTCGACGTGCCCGCCGCCGATCTGCTCGGCCAGGAACTGCATCGGGTAGAAGGAAGCGGTGACCTTCAGCCTGCCGTCCTCGCCGCCCGCGCCCGCGGTGGAGCAGGCGGAGAGGGCGGCCAGCCCGGCGAGGGCGGCGAGAGGGACCAGAGCGCGACCTATGTTCATGACACCCATTTTCAACAAAACTGGAAACGATTGTCAATTGACCCCGAGATCGGACGCGGGCCCTCCCGGAGTGCGGAACCGATTTGATACAGCCCCCGCACGCGCCGGTAATCTGAGGTATTCGCCGGACCGCACGCGAGCCGGCGACTCCACCGACCGCTTCGTCGTCTGAAGAGAGCACCGTGGCCGCCGACAAGATCGACACCATCGTCAGCCTGAGCAAGCGCCGTGGCTTCGTTTTCCCCTGCAGCGAGATCTACGGCGGTCAGAAGGCCGCCTGGGACTACGGACCGCTGGGCGTCGAACTGAAGGAGAACATCAAGCGCCAGTGGTGGCGTGCGATGGTCACCTCCCGGGAGGACGTGGTCGGCCTCGACTCCTCGGTGATCCTGGCCCGCGAGGTCTGGGAGGCCTCGGGTCACGTCGCCACGTTCACCGACCCGCTCACCGAGTGCACCTCCTGTCACAAGCGTTACCGCGCGGACCACCTGGAGGAGGCGTACGAGGCCAAGCACGGCCACCTGCCGGCCAACGGCCTGTCCGACCTCAACTGCCCGAACTGCGGCAACAAGGGCACCTTCACCGAGCCCAAGCAGTTCTCCGGCCTCCTCTCCACGCACCTGGGCCCGACCCAGGACTCCGGCGCGGTCGCGTACCTGCGCCCGGAGACCGCGCAGGGCATCTTCACCAACTTCGGCCTCGTGCAGCAGACCTCGCGCCGCAAGCCGCCGTTCGGCATCGCCCAGACCGGCAAGTCCTTCCGCAACGAGATCACGCCCGGCAACTTCATCTTCCGGACCCGCGAGTTCGAGCAGATGGAGATGGAGTTCTTCGTCAAGCCGGGCGAGGACGAGACCTGGCACGAGTACTGGATGCAGCAGCGCTGGGACTGGTACCGGGGCCTCGGCCTGCGCGAGGAGAACATGCGCTGGTTCGAGCACGCCAAGGAGAAGCTCTCCCACTACTCGAAGCGCACCACCGACATCGAGTACCGCTTCAACTTCGGCGGCACCGAGTTCTCCGAGCTGGAGGGCATCGCCAACCGCACGGACTACGACCTCAAGGCGCACAGCCAGGCCAGCGGCCAGGACCTGTCGTACTTCGACCAGGAGGCCGGTGAGCGCTACTTCCCGTACGTCATCGAGCCCGCGGCCGGTCTCAACCGCGCCATGCTCGCCTTCATGCTCGACGCCTACAACGAGGACGAGGCGCCGAACGCGAAGGGCGTGATGGAGAAGCGCACCGTCATGCGGCTCGACCCGCGCCTGGCCCCGGTCAAGGTCGCCGTCCTGCCCCTGTCGCGCAACCCGGAGCTCTCGCCGAAGGCCAAGGGCCTCGCGGCCGACCTGCGCCGCCACTGGAACATCGAGTTCGACGACGCGGGTGCCATCGGCCGCCGCTACCGCCGTCAGGACGAGATCGGCACCCCGTTCTGCGTGACCGTCGACTTCGACACCCTCGAGGACAACGCGGTCACCGTGCGCGAGCGCGACACCATGAAGCAGGAGCGCGTCTCGCTGGACCAGGTCGAGGCCTACCTCGGCGGTCGCCTGCTCGGCTGCTAGGTCCGGACCCGGACGTACGCGAAAGGCGCCCGGCCGCTCCCGAGAGGGGAGCGGCCGGGCGCCTTCGTGCCTGCGCCGGCCCGGGCGTCCGGGCGATCGGGGCTCAGGCCCGCAGGCCGCGCAGGATCAGGTCGTTGACCGCGGAGAACGCGGCGTCGATGCCCGGGGTGAACCACTCGGCGGCGTACGCCGGGTCGTGGAAGCGGACGGTGGCGTCCCACACCGCCTGCGCGGCGGCCTCCGGGTCGCCGGCGGCGAACTCCCCGCCGGCCGCGCCGTCCCGGATGATCCGGGTGAGGAGCCCGACCATGACCGCGACGTGCTCGGCGACCACGGAGCTGTGCTCCTCGGTCAGCGCCATGTACGTGGCGAACAGCTCGGGGTCGCCGCCAGCCTTGCGCCGCTTGGCCGCGAACAGGGCCTCCAGCCAGGCGCGCAGCCGCGCCTGGGCCGGCCGCCCGCCGTCCTCCGCCAGCGCCGACAGCTCCGCGTGGGCCTGGTCCAGCCACCGCTGGGTGACCGCCTCGCGCAGCGCGGCCTTGGTGCGGAAGTGCCGGTAGACGCTGCCGTGGCTGACCCCGAGGGCACGGGCCACGTCGACCACGGTGGCCTTGGCCGGGCCGTAACGGCGCAGCACCTCTTCCGTGGTCTCGAGGATGCGTTCGGCGGTCAGCGTCTCGGGTGGCATGCGCGCCATTCTCCCAGGGCCGGGCGGGTGCCCGTCAGTGCCGGTGCTCACTGTCCAGGTGCGCCATCTGCGACTGCGGGTAGCGCTCGCCGGCGGCCGCGTCGGCCGGGACGGCGGTCTCGATCGCCGCCAGGTCGTCCGAGTCCAGGGTCACGTCCAGCGCGCCCAGCGCCTCGGCCAGCCGCTCGCGGGTGCGGGCGCCGACCAGCGGGACGATGTCCTCGCCCCGGGACAGCACCCAGGCGATGGCGGTCTGGGCGACCGTGACGCCCTTCTGCTCCGCGATCTTGCGCAGCGCCTCGACCAGCCCCAGGTTGTGCTCCAGGTTCTCGCCCTGGAAGCGGGGGCTCATCGCGCGGAAGTCGTTGCCGGCCAGCTGCCGGTCACGGGTGAAGTGCCCGCTGATCAGACCGCGGGACAGCACGCCGTACGCCGTGACGCCGATGCCCAGTTCGCGGGCGGTGGGCAGGATCTCGGCCTCGATGCCGCGGGAGATCAGCGAGTACTCGATCTGCAGGTCGCTGATCGGGGCCACGGCGGCGGCCCGGCGCAGGGTGGCGGCGCCGACCTCGGACAGGCCGATGTGCCGTACGTGGCCGGCCTCGACCAGTTCGGCGATGGCGCCGACGGTCTCCTCGATCGGGACGTCCGGGTCGACCCGGGCGATGCGGTAGACGTCGATGTGGTCGGCGCCCAGGCGCTGCAGGGAGTACGCGGCGAAGTTCTTCACGGCGGCCGGGCGGCCGTCGAGCCCCAGCCACTCGCCGCCGGGCCCGCGCAGGGCGCCGAACTTGACGCTGATCAGCGCCTTCTCGCGGTCGGCGGGGGACGCCGTGCGCAGGGCCTCGCCGACGAGCAGCTCGTTGTGGCCCATGCCGTAGAAGTCGCCGGTGTCGATCAGCGTGACGCCCGCGTCGAGGGCGGCGTGGACGGTGGCGATCGACTCGCCGCGGTCGGCGTCGCCGTAGAGGGCGGACATGCCCATGGCGCCGAGACCGAGGGCGGAGACGGCGGGGCCGGAGGAACCGAGGGTGCGGTTCTGCAAGGGGGACTCCTTGGTCGGATCAGGAGGTGGTGCGGGGATGCTGACAACAGTGACACATGCGCTGACAGATTTCAATATCTGTCAGCGCAACTGTCACTTCCCCTCCGCCTCCCTCTCCGCCTCCCTCTCCGGGACCGGAGACCCGGACCGGCGGCCCGGAACCCGGCCCGGCGGCCCCTCAGGCCACCTGGCGCGGCAGCCGCAGACTGGCCAGCGCCGTCACGACCACCGCCGCCAGCTGCACGATCAGTACCGTGACCAGCGCCTCGCGGGTCCCGTGCGAGGGGACCAGGGCGAGGAAGAGGGTGCCGAGGGTGGCCACGCCCAGGGCCAGCGCCGACTGCTGGGTGGTCACCATGACCCCGCTGCCCACCCCGGCCCGCTCGCCCGGTACGTCCGCGAGCACCAGCCGGAACAGCACCGGCAGTTGCAGCCCCTGGCCGAGTCCGGCCAACGCCACACCGGGCAGCAGCGCCCACGCCGTCATCCCGGGTTCCCAGCTGCGGGCCACGGTCAGCGCCAGCACCGCGACGCCGGCGCCCTGCAGGACTCCGCCCGCGGTGACCACGCGCCCGCCGTACCGGCCCACCAGATGCGGCCCGGCCAGCGAGGCCAGGAAGAACGCCACGGCCATCGGCACGAGCGTGGTGCCCGCCTCCACCGGCCCGTACCGCAGGCCCTGCTGCAGCGCGACCGCGATCACGAACATGAAGCCGCCGAAGCCGATGGAGAACGGCACCAGCAGGGGCAGCGCCCGCCGCATCCCGGTGAGGGCGAACAGGCTCGGCGGTACGAGCGGGATCCGCCCGGCCCGGTCGGCCCGCCGCTCGACCACGAAGAAGGCCACGGCCGCGAACGGGAAGACGGCCAGCGACACCCACGTCCACACCGGCCAGCCGGCCGCACGGCCCTCCGTCAGCGGCGCCAGCAGGGTCACCAGCGACACCGCCAGCAGCAGGGTGCCCGGCCGGTCGACCGGCGCGGGCCGCTCGGAACGGGTCTCCGGCACCGAGCGCAGCGCGAGCAGCAGACCGGCCGCCGCGACCGGCACGTTGACCAGGAACACCGCGCGCCAGCCGGTGCCGGCGATGTCCGCCGCGACCAGGACGCCGCCCAGGATCTGGCCCGCGACCATGGACAGGCCCGCGGTCGCGCCGTACAGGCTCAGCGCCTTGGCCCTGCGGTGCCCGGCGGTCGTGGAGTGGATGGTGGCCAGCACTTGGGGCAGCATCAGCGCGGCCGAAGCGCCCTGTGCGACGCGGGCGCCCACCAGCACCCACGCGTCGGGCGCCAGGCCGCAGGCGAGCGAGGTGAGGCCGAAGGCCGCCATGCCGGCGAGGAAGAGCCGGCGGCGGCCGAAGGAGTCGCCGAGCCGGCCGCCGAGCACCAGCAGCACGGCGTACGCCACGCCGTAGCCGGCCACGACCAGCTCCAGCAGCGCCGCCCCGGCGTGCAGGTCGGTCTCGATGGCGGGCAGGGCGACGTTGACGATGAAGAAGTCGATCAGCGGCAGTGCCGCGCCCAGCAGCACGGTGAACAGGCCCAGCGGGCTGAGCAGCGGTGCCGCGGGGCCGGGCGGCGCCTCGGCGGCCGGTGGCGCGGTTCTCGCGGCCGGTGCCGTTCCGGTGGCGCCGACCCGGATGACGCGGGGCCGCACCTGGGCCCGGGAACGGAGGCCGGCGGAGGCGGAGGATTCGTTGTGATCGGTCACGTATGCCACGATGACCTTGTTCCAAGGGGGGTACCAGAGAGCGTTTATCCAGGTATCGCGACCACCTGGCAATGGTTTGGGACGTGAGGCACCCTGGAGGTATGACGTCTCCCAGCGCCGCAGCGCGGAGCGAGCTCGCTTCCTTCCTCCGCAGCCGCCGTGAACGGATCTCCCCCGAGCAGGTCGGACTCCCGCCCGGCCGCCGGCGCCGCACCCCCGGGCTGCGCCGCGAGGAGGTGGCGCAGCTGGCCGCCGTCGGTGTCACCTGGTACACGTGGCTGGAGCAGGCCCGGGAGATCCAGATCTCCGCGCAGGTGGCCGACTCCATCGCCCGGGCCCTGATGCTGGACCCCAACGAGCGCACCCACCTCTTCCTGCTCGCCGGGGTGCCGGACCCCAACCCGCGCGCCCAGTGCCCGGGGATGTCCGACCAGATCCGGGAGATGCTGGCGAAGCTGGAGCCGCTGCCGGCCGCGGTCCTCAACAGCCGCACCGACGTCATCGCCCACAACCGCACCTACGCGCGGCTGGTCGACGACCTCGACAGACTGCCCTTCGAGGACCGCAACATCATGTGGCTGGCCTTCACCGACCCCGCCTGGCGCGAGGGCCTGCCCGACTGGCACGAGACCAGCCGGCAGCTGGTCGCCAAGTACCGTGCGGCGATGGCCGAGCACCTCGCGGAGCCCGCGTGGAAGTCTCTGGTCAAGCGGCTGGAGCAGGCCTCCCCCGAGTTCTGCGAGCTGTGGGAGCGGCATGAGGTGCAGGAACCGGAGAACCGCACCAAGCGCTTCCTCAACCCCCGGGTCGGTCTGCTGACCTTCCACTTCACGCACCTGTGGCTCGGCCCCAGCCAGGGCCCGCGGCTGGTGACCTACTCCCCGGCGGACGCCGCCACCCGCGAACGGCTGGACCGGCTGTACGAGATCGCCGCGTCCGCGCCGAGCGTCATGCCGATGCCGGTGTGAGCAGCCGCTGACGTGTCTCCATGAGGGCGAAGCCCAGCAGGTTCAGCCCGCGCCACTGCGCGGGGTCGGCGGCCCTGTCGTCGTCGGCCGCGAGGCCGATGCCCCATATGCGGTCCAACGGGCTGGCCTCCACCAGCACGCGCGAGCCGGTGCCCAGCAGGTAGTCGCGCAGGGCCGGGTCCTGACCGAACTTGGCGACGTTGCCCTCGACGACCAGTTCCTCGCGGTGCCGCTCCCAGGTCGCGTTGTCGAAGCCGCGCACCTGGCGGCCCAGCTTCTTCGCGGCGTGCGGGTGCGGGGCGGCGAGGATTGCGGCGAGGGTCCGGTCGTCGTCGAAGAGCCGGGCCTTGCCGGCCATCATCCAGTGCTCCGCCGTGGCGTAGCCGATGCCGTCGACGGTGAACTCCGAGGGCCACCACTGGCTCAGGCAGCCCGCGCCCACGCTGCCGTCGCGCTGCGGCCGGTGGCCCCAGAAGAACAGGTACCTCGGCCGGACGCCGCGCGCGGTCAGCTCCGTCAGGGCGGCCCGGGAACGGGCGTCGCGGGGCTCGGTGCTCTGCGTCGTCATGCTCGTGACGGTACCGCCGGGCACCGACAACGGCCCCCGGTTTTCCCCGCTCACCCCGGCGCGGGCCCCAGCAGCTTGGTCACCACCCGGTCCAGCGCCGCGAGTTCCTCCGGGTCCAGGGCCACCAGGCCCGGCGGGGGAGTGCCGAGGATGCGGTCGGCCTCCTCCGCGGCTGAGGCGCCTGCCGGCGTGACGCTCAGGAGCTTGCGGCGCCGGTCCCGCGGGTGCGGCGTGCGCTCCACCAGCCCCCGCCGGGCGAGGTCGTCGACGACGAGCGTGACGTACGGGCGGTCCGTCATGAGGTCCGCGGCGAGGTCGCCCGGGGTCACGGGGTCCGCCGCGATCCGGCGCAGCGCCTTGACCCGGAAGAAGCTCATGCCGAGGGCGTCGGCGACCTCGCGGCGGCGTTCGTTGCGCTCGAGGACGAGGGTGCGCAGGTCGCGCCAGACCCGGGTGGCCGTGGCCTCGCTCACCGGGCGCCCACCGGCTCGCGGGCGGTGTCCGCGCTGAGCCGCTCGGCGGCGCGTTCGGCGGTGGCCGCCGCCCAGCGGCCCGAGGTCAGCCAGCCCAGCGTCAGGATCGCCACACCGCAGCCGGTGATGATCCACCACGCCGTGAGGTCGAGGCCGGCGGCGAGCGCGGCGCCCATGACGGCCACGCCCAGGGACTGACCGACCTGCCGGCTGGTCGAGGCCACCGCCGCGGCGACCCCCGCCTGGGTCCGCGGCATGCCGGAGACGGCGGTGTTGGTGATCGGCGCGTTGACGAAGCCGAAGCCGATGCCGAACAGGACGTACGCGGTGAACAGCTTCGGGTCCGAGGCGGTCGCGTCCAGCGCGGCGAACATCACGCCGCTCGCCGTGGTGGCCACACCCGCCAGCAGCAGCGGCAGCCGCGGCCCGCGGCTGCCGACCATGCGTCCGGACAGCGGGGCGCAGACCAGGGCCATGGCCGCCATCGGCAGCAGGTGCAGACCGGCGTCCAGGGCGGACAGGCCGCGCACGTCCTGCAGGTACAGGGTGTTGAGGAAGAGGAAGCCGGCGAGCGCGGCGAAGGCGCTCACCGCTATCACCGTCGCCCCGCTGAAGGGCGCGCTGCGGAAGAAGCGCGGGTCGATCAGCGGTTCCCTGCGCCGCCGTTCGTAGGGGACCAGGGACGCCGCGGAGAACAGGGCGAGTGCGAGGCAGCCGACGATGACCGGGGAGCCCCAGCCCGCCGCGGGCGCCTCGATGATGGCGTAGGTCAGCGAGCCGAGCAGCGCGATGACCAGCAGCTGACCGACCGGGTCGATCCGGCGCGGCCGGGGGGCACGGGACTCGGGCACGTACAGCGCGGTGAGCACCAGGGCGAGCAGCCCGATCGGCAGGTTGATCCAGAACACCGAGCGCCAGCCGACCGTCTCCACGAGCGCGCCGCCGATGATCGGCCCGGCGGCCATGCTGATGCCGACGACGCCGCCCCACGCCCCGATCGCCCGCGCGCGTTCGCGCGGATCGGTGAAGACGTTGGTGATGATCGACATCGCGACGGGGTTGAGCATCGAACCGCCGATCGCCTGCAGCATGCGGAAGACCACCAGCCACTCCAGGCTGGGGGCGATGCTGCACAGGGCGGACGCCACCGTGAAGATCACCAGGCCGGTGCGGAAGATCCGGCGCCGGCCGATCCGGTCGGCGGTCGAGCCGGAGAGCATCAGCAGCGAGGCCAGCACGAGCGTGTAGGCGTCGATGGTCCACTGCAGTCCGGAGATGGAGGTGTGCAGGTCCCGGCGCATGGCGGGCAGCGCGACGTTGAGGATCGTGTTGTCGAGGCTGACGATCAACAGGCTCATGCAGCAGATGGCCAGCACCAGAAGGCGCCTGCCCCGGCTCAGCTCGGGCATCGGCTGTTCGGTCTCCTTGATCCGGATTGATTGTACGTGTGTAACCATTTCACGCTACACCCAACCTCGCCCCGGTGATACGGGAGAATGGTCCGCATGACTGCAGACGCCACCGCTCCCGCACTCCGCATCGGCCCGCACACCGTGTGGCCCCCGGTCGTGCTGGCACCGATGGCGGGGATCACCAATGCGCCGTTCCGCACGCTGTGCCGTGACTTCTCCGGCGGCAAGGGGCTCTTCGTCTCGGAGATGATCACCACCCGGGCCCTCGTCGAGCGCAACGACAAGACCATGCAGCTGATCCACTTCGACGGCAGCGAGAAGCCGCGCTCGATCCAGTTGTACGGGGTCGACCCGGTCACCGTCGGCAAGGCGGTCCGGATGATCGTCGACGAGGACCTCGCCGACCACATCGACCTGAACTTCGGCTGCCCGGTCCCCAAGGTGACCCGCAAGGGCGGCGGCTCGGCCCTGCCCTACAAGCGCAACCTCCTCCGCTCGATCCTGCGCGAGGCGGTCGGCAACGCGGGCGACCTGCCCGTCACGATCAAGATGCGCAAGGGCATCGACGACGACCACACCACCTATCTGGACGCCGGCCGGATCGCCGTCGAGGAGGGCGTCACCGCCGTCGCGCTGCACGGCAGGACGGCCGCCGAGCACTACGGGGGCACGGCCGACTGGGAGGCGATCGCCCGCCTCAAGGAGCACGTCCCGGAGATCCCGGTGCTGGGCAACGGCGACATCTGGAGCGCCGCGGACGCGGTCCGGATGATGCGGGAGACCGGCTGCGACGGCGTCGTCGTCGGCCGCGGCTGCCTCGGCCGCCCCTGGCTCTTCGGCGACCTCGTGGCCGCCTTCGAGGGCGGCGGCGCCCCGGCCGCCCCGACGCTGCGCGAGGTCGCCGGCGTCATGCGGCGCCACGCCGGGCTGCTGGGGGAGTGGCTGGGCGACGAGGAGCGCGGTGTCATCGACTTCCGCAAGCACGTCGCCTGGTACACCAAGGGCTTCTCGGTGGGCTCGGAGATGCGCCGCAAACTGGCGATGACCTCCTCCCTCGCCGAGCTCGACGCCCACCTCGCCGACCTCGACCTCGACCAGGAATGGCCGGATGGCGCCGAGGGGCCGCGCGGCCGGACGGCCGGGAGCAAGCGCGTGGTGCTCCCGGACGGCTGGCTGGAGGACCCGTACGACTGCTCGGTGGTCGTCGGCGCCGACGCCGAGCTGGACACTTCGGGCGGCTGAGGACGTTTCGCGGACCCGGGCGACGTCCGGACCGTAAGACGAAGCGCGCGCGGGGCGAGTGATTCTCGCCACGCCTGATAGGGGTATCGCTCAGATGAGCGGCCCGAGTGTCATCACATCTCTCCAATGCGTGGCACTGGGTGCCATCGTTGTCGTGGACACATGCTCAAGCCATCCGACACGTGGAGTGACCGACTCCGAGTGTGGCGATCACGTGGCGAGAGCATGTGTTCGACGATTGAACGCATCGGTCGTTCACCCGTAGGGGCGCCACGACTTTCGATCTCTCGGCGGATGGGTGGTTACGACCGTGTGACCTGGTGATTGACGTACTGCAGCGCCTTCGAGATGGGTACGCTCCCCGCCGTCAGGGCATCCCGGCCGCGAGGAGCGAGTCCCGTGTCGGAAGAACAAGTAATCCAGAAGTTCGTCTACGACTTCACTGAGGGCAACAAGGACCTCAAGGACCTGCTCGGCGGCAAGGGCGCGAACCTCGCCGAGATGACCAACCTCGGTCTGCCCGTCCCCCCGGGCTTCACGATCACCACCGAGGCCTGCAAGGTCTACCTGGAGTCTGGCGCCGAACCCGCGGCGCTGCGCGACGAGGTGAGTGCGCACCTCGACGCGCTGGAGCAGCGGATGGGCAAGAAGCTCGGGCAGGCGGACGACCCGCTGCTGGTCTCCGTCCGCTCCGGGGCGAAGTTCAGCATGCCGGGCATGATGGACACGGTCCTCAACATCGGCCTCTCCGACGCCTCGGTCGTGGGCCTGGCCGCGCAGGCCGGCAACGAGCGCTTCGCCTGGGACTCCTACCGGCGCCTGATCCAGATGTTCGGCAAGACCGTGCTGGGCGTCGACGGCGAGCTCTTCGAGGACGCGCTGGAGGACGCCAAGCGCGCCAAGGGCACCCACGACGACCTCGACCTGGACGCGGCCGACCTGCGGGGCCTGGTCGAGCAGTTCAAGGCCGTCGTCGCCAAGGAGACCGGACGGGACTTCCCGCAGGACCCGCGCGAGCAGATGGACCTGGCCGTGCGCGCCGTCTTCGACTCGTGGAACGGCGAGCGGGCCAAGCTCTACCGCCGCCAGGAACGCATCCCCGGCGACCTCGGCACCGCCGTCAACATCTGCTCGATGGTCTTCGGCAACCTCGGCTCCGACTCCGGCACCGGCGTCGCCTTCACCCGCGACCCGGCCACCGGCCACCAGGGCGTCTACGGCGACTACCTGTGCAACGCGCAGGGCGAGGACGTCGTGGCGGGCATCCGCAACACCGTGCCGCTCGCCGAGCTGGAGCAGCTGGACAAGACGTCCTACGACCAGCTGATGCAGATCATGGAGACCCTCGAGACGCACTACAAGGACCTGTGCGACATCGAGTTCACCATCGAGCGCGGCAAGCTGTGGATGCTGCAGACCCGTGTCGGCAAGCGCACCGCTGCCGCCGCCTTCCGCATCGCGACCCAGCTGGTCGACCAGGGCCTGATCGACGAGGCCGAGGCGCTGCAGCGGGTCAACGGCGCGCAGCTGGCGCAGCTGATGTTCCCCCGCTTCGACGAGAAGGCGAAGGCCGAGCGGATCGGCTGGGGCATCGCCGCCTCGCCGGGCGCCGCGGTCGGCAAGGCCGTCTTCGACTCGTACACCGCGGTGAAGTGGTCGCGCTCCGGCGAGAAGGTCATCCTCATCCGCCGCGAGACCAACCCCGACGACCTCAACGGCATGATCGCCGCCGAGGGCATCCTCACCTCGCGCGGCGGCAAGACCTCGCACGCCGCCGTCGTCGCCCGCGGCATGGGCAAGACCTGTGTGTGCGGCGCCGAGGAGCTCGAGGTCGACACCAAGCGCCGCCGGATGACGGCCCCCGGCGGGGTCGTGGTCGAGGAGGGCGACGTCATCTCCATCGACGGCTCCTCCGGCAAGGTCTACCTCGGCAAGGTGCCGGTCGTGCCCTCCCCGGTCGTGGAGTACTTCGAGGGCCGTATGCACGCCGGCGCCGACGACGCCGACGAGCTGGTGCGGGCGGTGCACCGGATCATGGCGTACGCGGACCGGGTCCGCCGGCTGCGGGTACGCGCCAACGCCGACAACGCCGAGGACGCCTCCCGCGCCCGCCGCTTCGGCGCCCAGGGCATCGGCCTGTGCCGCACCGAGCACATGTTCCTCGGCGAGCGCCGCGAGCTGGTGGAACGGCTGATCCTCGCCGACACCGACTCCGAGCGCGACAAGGCGCTCTCCGCGCTGCTGCCGCTGCAGAGGTCCGACTTCGTCGAGCTCCTCGAGGCGATGGACGGGCTGCCGGTGACCGTGCGCCTGCTGGACCCGCCGCTGCACGAGTTCCTGCCCGACATCACCGAGCTGTCGGTGCGCGTCGCGCTCGCCGAGGCGCGCAAGGACTCCAACGAGAACGACCTGCGGCTGCTGCAGGCCGTCCACAAGCTCCACGAGCAGAACCCGATGCTGGGCCTGCGCGGCGTGCGCCTGGGGCTCGTCATCCCCGGCCTGTTCGCCATGCAGGTGCGGGCCATCGCCGAGGCGGCGGCCGAGCGGCGGAACGCCAAGGGCGACCCGCGGGCGGAGATCATGATCCCGCTGGTGGGCACCGTCCAGGAGCTGGAGATCGTCCGCGACGAGGCCGAGGCCGTCATCGCCGAGGTCGAGGCCGCCACGGGCACCGAGCTCAGTCTCACCCTCGGCACGATGATCGAGCTGCCCCGCGCCGCCCTGACCGCCGCCCAGATCGCCGAGGCCGCCCAGTTCTTCTCCTTCGGCACCAACGACCTGACCCAGACGGTCTGGGGCTTCAGCCGCGACGACGTCGAGGCGAGCTTCTTCACCGCCTACCTGGAGAAGGGCATCTTCGGCGTCTCCCCGTTCGAGACCATCGACAAGGACGGCGTCGGCTCCCTCGTCCGCTCCGCCGTCGAGGCCGGCCGCGCCACCCGGCCCGACCTCAAGCTCGGCGTGTGCGGCGAGCACGGCGGCGACCCCGAGTCCGTCCACTTCTTCCACGAGGTGGGACTGGACTACGTCTCCTGCTCCCCGTTCCGCATCCCCGTCGCGCGCCTGGAGGCGGGCCGGGCCGCGGCGTTGAGCAGGGGCAGCGACAGCCGGTAACCCCGGCCCGGAAGACCATCTCCAACCCTCACCGGGGGCGGCACCTTTGTGCGAAGGTGCCGCCCCCGCTTCCGTTCCGCCCGGTTACGAGCGGAACGGGCCGCGCACCTCGTAGGTGATGCCGCCGGACGAACTGCCGCTCGTGCCGCGCTGGGAGGAGAAGTACAGCCGGGTGCCGTCGGGGGAGAAGGCGGGACCGGTGATCTCGGAGCCGGACTGGCCGCTGACGCGCAGGAACGGCGAGACGACGTCGGCCGGGGTGATCAGGCAGATCTCCATGTTGCCGCCGTCCTCGGCGACGTAGAGGTCGCCCGAGGAGGAGCCGGTGATGTTGTCCACGCCCGTCAGAGGGGCGCTGCCGGAGACGAGGGAGTCGTCGTAGGCCAGCGCGTAGGTGCCGGCGGCCAGGTCGAGGCGCCAGACGCGGTTGTCGCCCTTGGTGGTGAACCAGACGGTGTCGTCGGCGTAGTGGCAGCCCTCGCCGCCGTTGAACTTCTTCGCGCCGGAGACCTGGCTGCGGGTGGTGGTCGGGGAGCCGTCGGGGTCGGGCACGTTCGCCCAGGTGAAGGAGCCCGAGGCGGCGGTGCCGGCGACCAGCACCTGCAGGGTCCCGGCGGACAGGTCGCCCCAGGTGGCCGGGATGAACCGGTAGAAGCAGCCGTTGGTCTCGTCCTCGGTCAGGTAGACCACCTTGCGCACGGGGTCGGCGGCGGCCGCCTCGTGCTTGAACCGGCCCATGGCGGCGCGGCGGACGGCCGATTCCACGCCGCGGGGGTCGGTCTCGTAGACGTAGCCGAGGCTGACCTCCTCGCAGGACAGCCAGCTGTTCCAGGGCGTACTGCCGCCGGCGCAGTTCTGCCGGGTGCCGGAGAGGATCCGGTAGGCGCCCGTGACGTTGCCCGAGGAGTTGAACCGCACCGCGCTCGCGCCGCCGTTCGGGTTGACCTCCGAGTTGGAGACGTAGATCCAGCCGGTGCCGTCGGCGAAGCACGCGCCGCCGTCGGGCGCGCTGTGCCAGGTGTACGAGGTGCCCGCGACGGTCTGGCCGGAGCGGGCGATCACACGGCTGGTGAAACCACCGGGCAGGGCGATGCCGTTGGCGTCGGGCGCCAGCAGCGCGCCGTAGGGGCCGGTACCGGGCTGGGCGGGTGCGGCGTAGACCGCCCCGCGCATCAGGGTGCCGCCGAAGGCGGCCGCCGAGCTGCCGACCACCGCTCCGCGCAAGAAGGTTCGACGTTCCACGATCACTCCAGGGACGACGGGTGGCCCACCCGGACCCAACGCCGCGGGCGGGTCGCGCACCGGAAGGCTAGGGCGCGCCCCCTGACGCGGGCACCAACGCAGCGTGAACCCTCCGCCACGGTCTGCCGGATTCACCGTCATGGCAGACGCCGCGGGGACGCTCGGTTCATCCCGCCGCGGGCAGCTCGTAGCGGACGCCCGTGAGCTGCTCGGAAGCCGCCCACAACAGCTCGCCCGACCGGTCGTCGCGCGCCCACGGGGCCCGCCAGGAAGGAACGGGGGAGCCGCGCCACCCCAGGAAGCGGGGGCCGGTGAAGGAGTCGGGGAGCACACCGGGCGCCGTGGCGGCGTACAGCAGCGGGAGCGCGCCGGCGTCCGCGGACTGGGCGATCACCCGGTTCCCGAGGTCGATCACCCGCTCGACGGTCCGGCGGTTCTCCATGCGCGCCGCGCGGGTCTGCAGTGCGGTGCTCGCGTAGCCGGGGTGCGCCGCCGCGGCGACGGTCCCGGAGCCCGCGGCCGCCAGCCGCCGGGACAACTCGTGGACGAAGAGCAGGTTGGCGCTCTTGGACCGGGCGTAGGCGATCCAACGGCGGTAGCGGCGCTCGCTGTTGAGGTCGCCCGGGTCGATGGTGGCGATCGCGTGCATGCCGCTGGAGACGGAGACGATCCGGGCGCCCGGCGTGGCCAGCAGGCGCGGCAGCAGCAGCCCGGTGAGGGCGAAGTGGCCGAGGTGGTTCACGCCCATCTGGGTCTCGAAGCCGTCGGCGGTGGTGCCGTAAGGCAGCGCCATCACACCGGCGTTGTTGACCAGCAGGTCGAGGGCGTCGCCGTCGTACCCGCTGGCGAAGGCGCGCACCGAGGACAGGTCCCCGAGGTCGAGATGGCGGTATCCGGCGCGGGCGTCGGGCACTTCGGCCTTCAGTCGGTCGACGGCCTCCTTGCCGCGTGCCTCGCTGCGGCAGGCGAGCAGCACCCTCGCGCCCCTGCGGGCGAGTTCGCGGGCGGTGCAGTAGCCGATGCCGCTGTTCGCTCCGGTGACGACGGCCGTGCGGCCGCTCTGGTCGGGGATGTCGTGCGCGGTCCACAGCATGCGGGCCAGCGTAGGGCCGCCGCGCCGCCCTTCACACGGGTGCGCGACGGCCCTTCGGCGTCAGGAGTGCGGGGGACGGTCCTCGCCGGTGCCGCCGGTGCCGAACTCGTCGCCCATCTTGTCCTGAGCGGTGTCGACCTGGCGCTGGTACTTCCCGCCGGTCTTGTCGTCCAGCATGTCGCCGCCCTTGTCGATGCCCTTCTGGGCCTGGCTCTCGTGGCCCTTCAGCTTGGCCTTGATCTTGTCGAACATGGACATCGCTGTCCTCCTCGCCGTCAGTGGCACTTCTCTCAGCATCACCGCCCCGACGAAGATCCGCATCCGGAGCCCGCGGCGTCACGAATCCGCAGGTCAGAGGGCCCGTAAGAGCTCGCGATCGCGGTGGCCGCCCCCGTGGCGGCCGCCCGCCGGACGGTGTACGCGAATCCCGGGGCGCCCCGCGCGGCGCGGCCGCACACGCCCGCCGTGGCGCCGGGGCCGCCGGGCACGGGCACCACCGGCCGGTCCGGTGTCGTGCGGCGGTTGCCATCGGCCGGTTACTTCCGATGCGGCCGCAGTGGCTTGGTGCCGCCAGGGCGCGACCTGTCGGCGATCGGCATGGGGGAAGGGGGTGCGATGTGCCGTCCCGGGCGAGGGCGGACGGCCGGCGGGTCCGAGTCGGCCGGGGCGACGCAAGGCGGCGACTGCCTGGTGCCGCGAGCCGACCGTGGCACGCCGGCCACGGTGGCCACCGGACGAAGTCCGCCGCGGCAGCAGCCACGACGCCGTGCGCCGGGGCGGTGCCGGATCGACGGCGGGTCAGGGGGCGGGGGAGACCCGGCCGCCGATGTCGACGGTGCCGTCGGGGTGGGGGCGGGTCAGGATCTGCGAGGCCGCGCCCTGGCGGACGTCCAGCGGGCGTCCGAGTTCGGCGGTGAGCACCAGCGCGGCGGCACCGGTCGCCTCGTCCTCGACGATCCCGTCGCCGCGTCGCGGGAAGGCCCGCGCGCGGACGCGCCCGGCCGCCTCGTCGGCCCAGGCCCACGCGTAGAGCCAGCCCTCACCGGGCGGCGGCGCGGGGAGCGCGTCCACCTCCGCGGGTGAGCCGAACCGCTGGGTGCGACGTCCCGACGCCCACTCCGCGCGCCCGCGTACCCAGGTGAGGTCGCCCTCCGTCCAGGCCTTCACCTCGCCGGCCGGCGGTCGCAGCACCTCGGCGCCGAGCAGCCACGCCGTCCCCACCGTCGGATGGCCCGCGAAGGGCAGCCGCACGCTCGGCGTCCAGATGTCGACGACGCCGCGTTCGGTGTCGTCGACGAACACGGTCTCGCTGTAGCCGAGCTCCGCGGCCAGTCGCTGCCGCGCCTGTGCCCCGGGCACGGACGCGCCGTCCCGCACCACCCCGAGCAGGTTCCCGCCCCGCCCGTCGGGACCGACGAACACCCGCAGCACCTCGACTTCTGCCATGGACCGATTCAAGCAGGCGCCGCGCCGGTCACCGCATCCGCACGGGGAAGGCCGGGACCGAGACCGCCTCGTCGTCGAGGCAGCGGCCGTTCTCGAGGTCGAAGCGCTGCTTGAGCAGCGGGGAGGCGACGAAGGCCCGGCCCTCGGCGGTGGAGCCGATCAGGCCGCGGGACAGGACGTAGGCGCCCGTGAAGGGGTCGCGGTTGTCGATGGCGTACGCGCGCCCGTGCCGGTCGGTGAACAGGGCCGCCTGCCGGCCGTCGGGGAGGAGGGCGGCGACGCCGCGGCCGGGGGTGAGGGCGTCGTGGTCGCAGACGGCGAACCAGTCGGCGGTGCCGGGGAGGAGGACTTCGACGTTCATGCGGTGGTGGTCCCTTCGAGGGTGCGGACGGCGAGCACGGGGCCGGCGAGCAGGCCGAGGTCGGGCTTGACCTGGTCCCGCTCGGGGACGAAGCGCACGGAGGGGTCGGGCACGCCGGGCGCGTTGACGAAGGAGACGAAGCGCCGCAGCCGCTCCGGGTCGTCCAGCGTCTCGGCCCACTCGTCGCGGTAGCCGGCGACATGGCCGGCCATCTGCCGCTCCAGCTCCTCGCAGATGCCGAGCGAGTCGTGGACGACGACGTCCCGTACGTGGCCGAGCCCGCCCTCGATCCGCTCCAGCCAGGCGGACGTGCGCTCCAGGCGGTCGGCGGTGCGGATGTAGAACATCAGGAAGCGGTCGATCAGCCGCACCAGTTCGGCGTCGCTCAGGTCCTGGGCGAGCAGGTCCGCGTGGCGCGGGGTGGCGCCGCCGTTGCCGCCGACGTAGAGGTTCCAGCCGCCCACGGTGGCGATGACGCCGAAGTCCTTGCTCCGCGCCTCCGCGCACTCGCGCTGGCAGCCGGAGACGGCGGACTTGAGCTTGTGCGGGGAGCGCAGGCCCCGGTAGCGCAGCTCCAGGTCGATGGCCATGCGGACGCTGTCCTGCACGCCGTAGCGGCACCAGGTCTGCCCGACGCAGGACTTCACGGTGCGCAGCGCCTTGCCGTACGCGTGCCCGGACTCGAAGCCGGCCTCCACCAGCCGGGCCCAGATCACCGGGAGCTGGTCGACCCGGGCGCCGAACAGGTCGATCCGCTGCCCCCCGGTGATCTTGGTGTAGAGGCCGAAGTCGCGGGCCACCTCGCCGATCACGATCAGCTTCTCCGGGGTGATCTCGCCGCCGGGGATGCGGGGCACGATCGAGTACGAGCCGTTGCGCTGCAGGTTGGCCAGGAAGTGGTCGTTGGTGTCCTGAAGCGCGGCCTGCTCGCCGTCCAGCACGTAGCCGGAGGCGCCGATCGACGGGGCGAGCGAGGCGATGATCGAGCCGACGGCCGGCTTGCAGACCTCGCAGCCGTCGCCCCCGCGGGCGCCCTCGCGGCCGTGCCGGTCGAGCAGCTCGCGGAAACCGGTGATCCGCAGCGCCCGCACGATCTCGAAGAGCTCCTGGCGGGTGTGGGCGAAGCAGCCGCACAGCCCCTTGTCGACCTCGACGCCGGAGGCCTCCAGCTCGGCGGTGACCAGTTGGCCCAGCACCTTCACGCAACTGCCGCAGCCGGTCCCGGCCCTGGTGCACTTCTTCACCTCGGGGACGGTCGCGCAGCCGTGCTCGGTGACCGCGCCGCGGATCGTGCCCTTGGTGACGTTGTGGCAGGAGCAGATCACCGCCTCGTCCGGCAGCGCGGACGGGCCCAGCGCCACGGGGGCGCCCGCGCCCGCCGGGAGCACCAGATGCTCCGCGGGGACCGGCGGCACCGAGCCGGTGAGCGGGCGCAGCATGCCGTACTGCTCCGCGTCGCCGACGAGGATGCCGCCCAGCAGCACGCCGTCCCGTGAGACGACCAGCTTCTTGTAGACCCCGGAGCGGGAGTCGGAGTAGACCACGTCGAGGCAGCCCGCGGTCGCGCCGTGCGCGTCGCCGAAGGAGGCCACGTCCACGCCGAGCAGCTTCAGCTTGGTGGAGGTGTCGGCGCCGGTGAAGGAGCCCTCCTGGCCGGCGATGGCCTTCGCCGCGGTCTCCGCCATCTCGTAGCCCGGCGCCACCAGGCCGTACACCCGGCCGTCCGAGGCCAGGGCGCACTCGCCGATCGCGTAGACGTGCGGGTCCTCGGTGCGGCAGGCCGCGTCGACCACGATGCCGCCGCGCTCGCCGACCGGCAGTCCGCACTCACGGGCGAGCTGGTCGCGCGGCCGTACGCCCGCGGAGAAGACCACCAGGTCGGTCTCGAGGGACGAGCCGTCCGACAGCGCCATGGCCCGGACCGAGCCGTCGCCGGCCGTGAGGATCTCCTGCGTGCCCACTCCCGTGTGGACGGTCACGCCCATCTCCTCGACGGTGCGCCGCAGCGCCTCGCCGCCGCCCTCGTCGACCTGTACCGGCATCAGCCGGGGGGCGAACTCCACGACGTGCGTGTCCAGTCCGAGCCCCTTGAGGGCGCCGGCCGCCTCCAGCCCGAGGAGCCCGCCGCCGACGACCGCGCCGGTGCGGGAGGTCATCGCGTACTCCTCGATCGCCAGCAGGTCCTCGATGGTGCGGTAGACGAAGCAGCCGCCCGCGTCCCTGCCGGGGACCGGCGGTACGAAGGGGTACGAGCCGGTGGCGAGCACCAGGGTGTCGTAGCCGACGGTGAGGCCGGAGCGGGCGGTGACGGTCCTGGCCTCCCGGTCGACGGCCACCGCCGGGTCGCCCAGGTGCAGTTCGATGCCGTGCTCCGCCATGAAGCCGGCCTCCACCAGGGAGAGCGCCTCGGGGCCGGTGCCGGCGAAGTACGAGCTGAGGTGCACGCGGTCGTACGCCAGGCGGGGCTCCTCGCAGAGCACCACCACCCGCGCGCGGGAGGTCAGGCCCCGGTCGGCCAGCGCCTCCAGGAACCGCTGTCCGACCATCCCGTGGCCGACGAGCACAATGGTGGGCGTGGTCATGTCAGGACCCTCCGTTGTCGGTGAGCAGGTGGAGCGGGGGAGAGGGCAGTGGCTCGTCGCCCTCCCAGGTGCGGGCGAGGGTGCCCACGGTGCCGAGGTCGCCGAGGAGGATGCCGCCGACGAGGCGGTCACCGCGCAGCACGACCTTCCGGTACGCGCCGCGCGTGGCGTCGGCGAGCCGGAGCACGTCGTCGCCCGGGGCGGGGGTGGTCTCGCCGAAGGAGGCGATGTCCAGGGCCGCCGGGCCGTTGAGGGTGAGCCGGGTCAGTGAACGGGTGCCGCCGTACCGCGGCGCCGGGCCGGCCGTCAGGACGTCCGCCAGCGCGTCCGCCTGCTCGGTGGCCGGGCCCGCGAGACCGTAGACGACACCGGCGTGCTGGGCGCAGTCGCCGATGGCGTGGACCGACGGGTCCGAGGTGCGCAGCGCGTCGTCCACCACCACCCCCTTGGCGACCGCCAGCCCCGCCGCCTGGGCGAGCCCGACGCGCGGCCGGACGCCGCAGGCCAGCACGACCAGGTCGGTGTCCAGGCGGTAGCCGTCGGCGAGTTCGACCGCGGTGACGACGGGACGTGCCGTGCGGCCCTCGCCGCCCGCCCCGCGGGACAGGGCCGGCCGCAGCTGCCGCGAGGGCTCCGCGCCGCCGTCCGCGTCGCGGGTCAGCAGACCGCGCACCCGGCACTGGGTGTGCACCTCGACCCCCAGCCCCTCCAGGTGCGCGCGCAGCAACTCGGCCGATGAATCGTCGAGATGGCGTTCCATCAGGTGCTCGCCCTGGGTGGCGACCACCACCTGCGCCCCGCGCGCCGCCAGCGCCCGCGCCGCCGACACCCCGAGCAGCCCGCCGCCGACGACCACCGCGCGGGCCCCGGGGCGCACCGCCGCCGAGAGCGCCAGGCAGTCGTCCATCGTCCGGAAGGCGTGCACCCCCTCGGGGAAGGAGCCGCCGTCCTCCGCGAACAGCCCGCGCAGCGGCGGAAGCACCGGATTGGAGCCGGTCGCCAGCACCAGCCGGTCGTACCGCAGCACGCCGCCGTCGTCACAGACCACGGCCCGCTCGCCGCGGTCGATCCGCACCACCCGGACACCCCTGCGCACCACCGCGCCGGGCACTCCCGGCAGGGCGACCGCCTCCGGCGCATACCGGCCCGCCAGCACCTCCGCGAGCAGCACCCGGTTGTACGGGGCGTGCCGCTCCTCGCCGACCACCGTGACGTCCGCCCCGGAGGGCGCCAGACGCTGCGCGAGGCGCGCCCCCGCCATTCCGCCGCCGACCACCACCATCCTCATGGCACGAGCCTGCGGTGCCGCTGTTACCCGGCCGGATCCCCGCCGTTTCCCCCGGGGAACAGTGCCCTCAGCGCCGGACCGGCCCCGCTGTGAGCCCGGAGCGGCCGCCGGTCACGGCCGGTCGACCCTGATCATGGGGATGCCGGGCCGGACCTTGGCCACCGACGCGAAGTCCTGATCGGCGTGGATCAGGGTCAGACCGTGGGCCTCGGCGGTCAGCGCGATGAGGATGTCGATGGGCGACGGTCCCCTGTGGTGCCCGATGGCGATCAGATCACGCTGCACGGCGTGGATCCGGCGCCAGGGATCGTCGAGAGCCGGGCACCAGCCGAAGGTCCGGCGCAGTACGGAGAGAAAGGGCTCGTACTCCCGATCGGTGCGCACACCGGTCATCAACTCGGCTTCGACCGGCGGGCACATGGCGACCAGACCCCGGGCCACATGCGTGGGCCACGGCTCGGGGATCTGCCGCCGCAACAGGCGCCACACCGCGGAGGTGTCGGCGAGGTAGCTCATCGGCCGCCGCGCTCCTGCTCCGCCAGGTGGTCGAAGTCCAGGACGTCCTCGGCGTGCTCCTGGAGCCATGCGAGACCGCGGGCTCGGTCGTCGGCGCTCGTCCCGGCCGCTATCGACAGGGCCAGGTTGATCGTCTCGCGCTTCGTCTTGGTGCCGAGCTGCCGCTGGGCGAGGGCGAGCATCGCGTCGTCCAGATCGATGACCGTGCGTGCCATGGCGGCCTCCCTGTTGATATCAGGTGGGATGCCAGTATATCAACAGTGATATCAGACGTCGACGGCCCGTGGTTCCGCCCGCTCGACGCGGACCGCGCACACCTTGAACTCCGGCATGCGGGACGTCGGGTCGAGCGCCGGATTGGTGAGGGTGTTGGCCCGGCCCTCGCCCGCCCAGTGGAAGGGCATGAAGACCGTGTCCGGACGGATGGCGCGGTCCACCCGGGCCGGCGCCACCGCGCGGCCCCGGCGGGACGTGACGGCGACCGGGTCGCCGTCGGCGACACCGATGCGCTCGGCCAGACGCGGGTGGAGCTGCACGAAGGGACCGGGCGCGGCGGCGTTCAGCTCCGCCACCCGCCGCGTCTGGGCGCCCGACTGGTACTGCGCCAGCACCCGGCCGGTCGTCAGGTACAGCGGGAAGTCCCCGTCCGGCTCCTCCGCCGCCGGGCGGTGCAGCACCGGCACGAACCTGGCCCGGCCGTCCGGCGTCGCGAACCGGTCGAGGAACAGCCGGGGCGTACCCGGGTGCGCGGCTGCCCGCCCGGCCGCCGGCTCCGGGCACGGCCAGAACACGCCGTCCTCCGCCTCGATCCGGCGGTAGGTGATCCCCGAGTAGTCCGCGGGCCCGCCCGCCGACGCGCGGCGCAGCTCGTCGAAGACCTCCTCCGGGTCTGCCGGGAAGCCCTTCTCCCGGCCCAGCCGCGCGGCCAGCCCGTTCAGCACGTACAGGTCGCTGCGCACGCCCTCCGGCGGGTCCACCGCCCTGCGCCGCAGCAGCACCCTGCCCTCCAGGTTCGTCGTGGTGCCCGTCTCCTCGGCCCACTGCGTCACCGGCAGCACCACGTCGGCCATCGCCGCCGTCTCCGACAGCACCACGTCGCACACGGCGAGGAAGTCCAGCGCCGCGATGCGCTCCGTGACGTGCGCCGCCCGCGGCGCGGAGACCACCGGGTTGGAGCCCATCAGCAGCAGGCCCCGCACATCCCGGCCCAGCGCGTCCAGCAGCTCGTACGCGCTGCGCCCCGGTCCCGGCAGGTCGTCCGGGTCGACCCCCCACACCCCGGCCACGTGGGCGCGGGCCGCCGGGTCGTCGAGCCTGCGGTAGCCCGGCAGCTGGTCGGCCTTCTGGCCGTGCTCCCGGCCGCCCTGGCCGTTGCCCTGCCCCGTGAGGCAGCCGTACCCCGACAGCGGCCGCCCCGCGCGGCCCGTCGCCAGGCACAGGTTGATCCACGCGCTCACGGTGTCCGTGCCCTTCGACTGCTGCTCCGGGCCCCGCGCGGTCAGCACCATCGCCTCCGGCACGCCGCAGAACATCTCCACCGCCTCACGGAGCATCGGCACCGGCACCCCCGTGATCCGCTCGACCAGCTCGGGCCAGAGCGTCATCGCCGCGGCGCGCGCCTCCGGCCAGCCGGTCGTCCGCTCCGCGACGAACTCCTCGTCCACGCGGCCCTCCGCGACCACCAGGTGCAGCAGGCCCAGGGCGAGGGCGAGGTCGGTGCCGGGGCGCGGCTGCAGGTGCAGGTCGGCGTGCTCGGCGGTGCGCGTACGGCGCGGGTCCACGACGATCAGGCGGCCGCCGTTCTCCTTCAGCTCCGTGAAGTAGCGCAGCGCGGGCGGCATCGTCTCGGCGAGGTTCGAGCCGACCAGGATCACGCAGCCGGTCCGCGGGATGTCCGCCAGCGGGAACGGCAGGCCCCGGTCCAGCCCGAAGGCCCTGGAGTGCGCGGCCGCGGCGGAGGACATGCAGAAGCGGCCGTTGTAGTCGATCTGGGAGGTCCGCAGCACGACGCGGGCGAACTTGCCCAGGGCGTACGCCTTCTCGTTCGTCAGCCCCCCGCCGCCGAAGACGCCGACGGCGTCGGGGCCGTGGGCGGCCCGCACCCGGAGCAGGCCCTCCGCGACCCGGTCCAGGGCGTCCGCCCAGGGGGCCGGCTCCAGCAGCCCGGAGGCGCGGTTCCTGACCAGGGGCCCGGTCAGGCGCGCCTGGGGGGACAGCACGGCGGGCGCGGTACGTCCCTTGCCGCACAGGGCGCCCTTGTTCACGGGGAAGTCCCGCTCCACAACGTCCGGGACGCCCCCGTCCCCGGCGGCGGGGCGGAGGCCCATTCCGCACTGCAGGGCGCAGTAGGGGCAGTGGGTGTCGACGGTTCCGCCTGCGCTCGCGCTCATGCCGTCCACGATGCGGCGCCGGTGTTTCGCGTCGCGCGCGTGGGGGTTACGGCGGGCGCACGGTGCGCTCCCTGCGGGGCTGTGCGGGGTGTGAGGCGATGCGCCGGTGGGTGGGTGCGGGTGCGTCGTGGTTGGCGTGGGGGGTTGCCCACCCGCCCTCCCTCCCCCAGCCTTCGGCCGGGGGGACCCCCACCCGGATGGTTGGTGCGGGGCTGCGCGCGTGCGTGGTGGGCCGGGGTCGGGGCCTCCGGGGCTGGGCATTCTGTACCGCATATTTATGTGCATGGCGGGCGGTCCAGGTCCGGCCCCGCGATGCCGCACAACAAATACACGTCAGCGTCCAGAACGCCCACCCTCCCCCAGCCTTCGGCCGGGGGTGCCCCCAACTCCCCCGCCCCCTCCGTATCGTCGGGCGACCAACGGCCGGTGGGGTGTCAGAAGGCAGTCCGGGGCGCCGTACCCGTCTGACGCACCCCCTGGACAACACGCGCCCGCGCAAGGGGCAGGTGCATGGCGGGTTGCTCCCCCTGGCCGAAGGCCGGGGGCGACGAGCGGTGGACCCGGTGCGTTCTCTACTCCCTTGATGCGCCTAACTAAGGCTATCGAGAATCTCTTCGATGGCAGACTTTCGAGATCGAGCCGCAGATTTGGGAATTTGACTCAACTTGTCGACAGCTGCCGACATCCAGTCGGGATCGCCGAGATGATTTGCCTTGTTTCTTGCGATGACCTGCTTCAGGAACTCGTCCACCAGTTTGATGTGGTGACGCGGATACCTTCGGGAGTGATGATCGAAATCGGCGCCCCAGTCTTCGTATGGGTTTCGCAATGTCGCGCCGACCCGGGCGCCACCGCTGGCCGCATATGGAACCCCCGACAGATGTGCCAGAATTCTGGCTGTCCGCTCGAGACCCTTTGAGCTCGCTATTTTGCCAGGTTGAGTTTCCAGGCCGAAGTTCATGAGCCGCGACCAGGCGATGAGCTGCTGCTCGGTGCCATCCGACCAATGGGCTATCCCTTCTGGCTTCAGCTCCAGATGTTCCCCCGAAGGATCTCCGATGACCCAGTAAGCTCCGGCGTGTTCTAGCGGTCCCAGTTCTCTACGCATTGTCACCTGCGATGTTGTTGTTATGTGCGCCCTTGAAGGTTGAGAAACCAAACCCTACTGATCCGGCGATACCGCAAACGTGGGCAGTCGCGAACGTGCACGCGATGATGGGTGCGTATCCGATGCCTCTGAGCTCAAGCCGTGGGGCCGTTGGGGCAGAAAGCGGTTCGGGGCGCCCTGGACCACCTCCATCCCCCCACCGGCCGTCATGCGCCCCAACAACCGGAGGGGGTGTGGCGGGGTGCGCCCGGAAACGACGAGCGGTTAAGTGCGGCGCGGAATGATGTGGGGGTAAACCGCGAGCGTTCTGGGGGTCCCCCCGGCCGAAGGCTGGGGGAGTGCGCCGGCGCGGCCACGACCCAGGCACACGGTGCGGGACCCGCACTGACCGCGCCGGGTAATCGGGCGGGAGGGCGGGGGATAGCCCGCCGCAGGCGCAACGCACCCGCACCCAACCACCGGCCGCAAGGGGCACCGCACCGCGCACAGAACCGGTACCCCCCCTGGGAAGGAACCTCACCCCAGGGCGCGCCGAACCCCGCCCTCACGCGGGCCGAGGAAACGGGGGTCGGGGGTGAACGCCGCGTCGAAGGCGGCCTTCACGGCTCCCGCAACCTCTCGCGTGCCGCCGTAGTACCAGGTGGCGTCGTGCCGCTCGTCGACCCCGACCCCGTACGCCTCGATCCCGGCGGCCTCGCACAGCGCCAGCGCCCGCCGTATGTGGAAGCCCTGGCTCACCAGCAGCGCCCGGTCGACGCCGAAGACGCGTCGGGCCCGGGCGCAGGAGTCCCACGTGTCGAAGCCGGCGTAGTCGAGGACGACCTTGTCCCGGGGCACCCCGTGCGCGGCCAGGTAGTCGCGCATCGCGGTGGGCTCGTCGTAGTCGGTGCGGCTGTTGTCGCCCGTGACGAGGACCGCCCGCACCTTGCCCGCCGCCCACAGTTCGGCGGCCGCGTCGAGGCGGTGGGCCAGGTAGGGGGAGGGCTCGCCGTTCCACAGGCCCGCGCCGAAGACGACGGCGACGGGCTCCGCGGGGGCGTCCGCGACCGTGCGGACCCGGTCGCCCGCCGTGACCTGGAGCCACATCGCGGGCAGCAGCGCCAGCACGCCCAGCGCCACGGCGGTCCACAGCAGGTGCCGCCACCCCCGCCTGGAGCGCGGAAGCCGCGGCAGACCCGGCAGCCGCGGCGGCCGCCGCAGACCCGGCAGCCGCCGTACGACGGCCGCCACCCGCGATCCCGGCGTCTTCCGGTTCAGGCTTCGTTCCACGTCCGAGTCGACGTCCCGCACGTCCGTGCGGTTCCATGAAGTTGATGCGTGACGACCATTCCCGCCTCCCGTTCTTCGTGTACGGGACCCTGCGGCCCGGCGAGATCAACCACTCCTGGCTGCTGCGGGGCCGGACGACGTCCGAGACGCCCGCGGTGCTGCACGGCGCGCTGCTCTTCGACGGCCCGGGCTACCCGTACGCCGTGGCCGACGAGCGCGGCCGCGTCCACGGCGACGTGATCCATCCGGCCGAGGACCTGTACCAGGAGGTGCTCTCCGACCTCGACCGCCTGGAGGAGTACAGCCCCGGGGCGCCCGGGAACCTGTACGAGCGGGTCGTCCGCGACGTGCGCACCTACTCCGGGCAGACGCTGCCCGCCTGGGTGTACCTGGCGGCCGCCGACCACGAGCGGGACCTGCGCGAGAAGGGCCGCCCCATCGCCGGGGGCGACTGGAAGCACCGCTGACCCGGGTACGCCCTCACACCGGCGCGCACGACGTGTGAAGCGGCGGAAACCAGTCGTGACGCCGGTGCAACGGCCCGGCAACCCACGCTCGCGACACTCGGTGCATGACGGCCGAGCAGCCCGCGCCGCACGGCGCGCCAGGACCGGACCACTTCGACAGCACGGCACAGCTCATGTCCCGGATCACCGCGCAGCTCAGCACCCGGCTCTCCCGGGTGACGCTGCGCTCCGTGCCCCCGCGCCCCCCGGTGCTGGTCGCCGTCGCGCACGGCAGCCGGGACCCGGAGGCGCTGCGCACCGCGCACGCCCTGCTGGACCGGATCAGGGACCTGCGCCCGGGGCTGCCCGTGCGGCTGGGCCACATCGAGATCGACAAGCCGCCGCTCGACGACGCCCTCGCCGCCCTGACCGGCGAGGTGGTCCTGGTGCCGCTGATGCTGACCCGCGGCCACCACGTCGCACGGGACGTCCCCGGGGCGCTGGCCCGGGCCCCGCACCTGCGCGGACGGGTCGCGGCACCGCTCGGGCCGCACCCGCTGCTCGCGGAGGCGCTGTACGACCGGCTGGCCGAGGCGGGCTGGCGCACCGGCTCCGGGCGGGCCGCCCGGAGCGCCGGGGTCGTACTGGCCGCCGCCGGGTCCCGGAACCCGCGGTCGGCCCGCGACACGCAGGCGACGGCGGCCCTGCTGCGGGCGCGGCTGGGCGGTGACGTCCCGGTGGTGCCCGGGTACGCGTCGGCGGGGCCGGACGTCGCCACGGCGGTGCGCCGGCTGGCGGCCGAGGGCCGGGACCGGGTCGCGGTGGCGTCCTGCTTCGCCGCTCCGGGCCGCTTCGCGACGGCGACGGCCGCCGCGGCGCCGTGGATCGCCGCCGCACCGCTCGGCGCGCATCCGGCGATGGCGGCGCTGGTGCTGCACCGCTACGACCGGGCGCTGGCCGGCACGGCCGGTTCCGCCGCCGCGGCGCAGCCGGCCACCGCGTAGCCACCGGTATCCGGTCGCGCCCGCTAACGTCGCGGTATGGACGCGAACCACCCCGCGGCGGCCGACCACGCCCCCTACAGCGAAGCCGACACCGAACGCTATGTGCCCGAGCCCGACAAGCGGCCCGGCCGCACGTCCTTCCAGCGGGACCGGGCCCGCATGCTGCACTCCGCGGGACTGCGCAGGCTGGCCGGGAAGACGCAGGTGGTGGACCCGGTCGACGACGCCCGGGCGATCAACAGCAGCCCGCGGACGCGTCTGACGCACAGCCTGGAGTGCGCCCAGGTCGGCCGGGAGCTCGGGGCGGCCCTCGGCTGCGACCCGGACCTGGTGGAGACCGCCTGCCTGGCCCACGACATCGGCCATCCGCCCTTCGGCCACAACGGCGAGATGGTGCTCGCCGAGGTCGCGGCGGGCTGCGGCGGCTTCGAGGGCAACGCCCAGAGCCTGCGCATCCTGACCCGGCTGGAGCCGAAGCGGTTCGCCCACGCCGACGACGGCACCCTGGTCAGCGTCGGCCTCAACCTGACCCGGGCGGCGCTGGACGCGGCGACGAAGTACCCGTGGCCCCGCGGCGGCCACCCCACCGACCCCGCCAGCCCGAAGTTCGGCGTGTACGAGGACGACCTGCCGGTCTTCGAGTGGCTGCGCCGCACCGCCCCCGCCGACCGCCCGTACGGGCAGTGCTTCGAGGCGCAGGTCATGGACTGGGCCGACGACGTGGCGTACTCCGTCCACGACGTGGAGGACGGGCTGCACGCCGGCCACCTGGACCCGGCGGTGCTGCTCGCCGAGCCCGAGCGCCGCGAGATCTTCGCCGTCGCCGCCGGACGCTACGCCCCCGGGGCGGCCGAGGACGAGCTCGCCGAGGCACTGGACCGGCTGCTGGACATGGAGTGGTGGCCGCACGGCTACGACGGCTCCGCGATCGCCCAGGCCCGGCTGAAGGACGCCACCTCGCAGCTGATCGGCCGTTTCTGCCTGGCCGCGGAGCGCGCCACCCGGGACGCCTACGGCACCGGCCGGCTCACCCGCCACCGCGCCCAGCTGGTCGTCCCGCGCGACCAGCGGCTGGAGTGCGCCGTCCTGAAGGCGGTCGCCGACCGGTACGTCATGCAGCGCGAGGCGCAGGAGCGGCGGCGCGCCCAGCAGCGGGTGGTCATCGGGGAGCTCGCCGAGGCCCTGCTGGCCCGGGCGCCGGAGGGGCTGGACCCGCAGTTCCGCGGCATCTTCGACGCGGCCAAGGACGACCGGGCCCGGCAGCGGGCCGTCGTCGACCAGATCGCCTCGCTGACCGACGCCGCCGCGACCGCCCTGCACGCCCGGCTCAGCGCCTCCCGGTGAGCCCCCGGCGGGCTCCCGCCCGCCCCCGTGCGCCGCGCCGCCCCCGTTCCCGGTCGGCGCGGCACTCTTCACGTCGGCGCCGGGGTGCGGGACGCTCACATGACTGGCAATTGCCAGAGGGAGGGCCGCGGGGCACCCGAGGACACCAGGGAGGCGCACAGTGGTGGACGCAGACCACACATTCGTCATCGTCGGGGCGGGGCTCGCCGGGGCGAAAGCGGCGGAGACGCTGCGCTCCGAGGGCTTCACCGGCCGCGTGATACTGATCGGGGACGAACGCGACCACCCCTACGAGCGACCCGCGCTCTCCAAGGGCTTCCTGCTGGGCAACGAGGAGCGCGACTCGGTCTTCGTCCATCCCGCCGCCTGGTACGCCGAGCACGACGTCGAACTCCACCTGGGCCAGCCGGTCACCGGCCTGGACCGGGCCGCCCGGCGGATCACCCTGGGCGACGGCACCTCCATCCCGTACGACCGGCTGCTGCTGACCACCGGCGCCGAGCCGCGCCGGCTGGACATCCCCGGCACCGACCTGGTCGGGGTGCACCACCTGCGCCGCCTCGCGCACGCCGAGCGGCTGAAGAACGTGCTGACCTCGCTCGGCCGCGAGAACGGCCACCTGGTCATCGCGGGAGCGGGCTGGATCGGCCTGGAGGTGGCGGCGGCCGCCCGCGGCTACGGCGTCGAGGTCACGGTCGTCGAGCCGCAGCCGTGCCCGCTGCACTCCGTCCTCGGCCCGGAACTCGGCGAGGTCTTCGCCGACCTGCACCGCGAGCACGGTGTGCGCTTCCACTTCGGCGCGCGGCTCACCGAGATCACCGGCCAGGACGGCATGGTGATGTCGGTGCTCACCGACGACGGCGAGGAGCACCCCGCCCACCAAGTGCTCGCCGCGATCGGCGCCGCCCCGCGCACCGCGCTCGCCGAGGCCGCCGGGCTCGTCCTCGCCGACCGGGCCGCCGGCGGCGGCATCGCGGTGGACGCCTCCCTGCGCACCTCCGACCCGGACGTCTTCGCCGCCGGCGACGTCGCCAACGCCGAACACCCCCTGCTGGGCGGCCGGTTGCGGGTCGAGCACTGGGCGAACGCGCTCAACAGCGGGCCCGTGGCGGCGCGCGCCATGCTGGGCAAGGACGTCCTGTACGACCGGGTGCCGTACTTCTTCACCGACCAGTACGACCTGGGCATGGAGTTCTCCGGGCACGCCGCCCCCGGCACCTACGACCAGGTGCTGGCCCGGGGCGACATGGGCAAGCGGCAGTTCATCGCCTTCTGGCTGCGCGAGGGCCGGGTGCTGGCCGGGATGAACGTCAACGTGTGGGACGTGACCGACACCGTCCAGAAGCTGATCCGTTCGGGCCGCAGGGTCGACACCGACGCCCTGGCCGACCCCACGGTGCCGCTGGCCTCCCTGCTGGAGTGAGCGCGGTGGTGACCACCTAGCATGGCTGCCATGGAGCCCAGGACCGCCGTCGTACCCGTCGAGGACATCTTCGATCTGCGCTGGAGGGTCCTGCGGCCAGGGCTCCCGCGGGAGTCGGCGATCTTCCTGGAGGACGGTCACCCGCTCGCCTTCCACATGGCGGCCTACGGCGACGGCGGCGACGGCGGCGACGGCGGCGAAGAGGTCGTGGCGTGCGTCACGTTCTTCCCGGAGCAACTGCCCGGCGACACCGCGATCGCGTACCGGATCCGCGGCATGGCCACCGCCCCCGAGGTCCGCGGCCGCGGCTACGGGGCGGCGCTGCTGCACGCGGCGCTGGAGCAGGCCCGGCAGCGCGGGGCCGAGCTGGTGTGGTGCAACGGCCGCACCTCGGCCCGCGGCTTCTGGGAGGGGCAGGGCTTCATGGTGGTGGGGGAGGAGTTCGTGCTGGAGCCGGCCGGGCCGCACTTCCTCTTCGTCGCCAAGCTGGTCTGACCTTCCGCGGGCCGCGCCGTAGAATCCTTTTGTGGCTGGGCGGATCAGGGACGAGGACGTCAAGACGGTGCGGGACGCGGTCCCGATCGACGCCGTCGTGTCCGAGTACCTTCAGCTCAGGAACGCGGGCGGCGGCAATCTGAAGGGCCTGTGCCCCTTCCACGACGAGAAGTCCCCCTCCTTCCACGTCAGCCCGAGCAAGGGGCTCTACCACTGCTTCGGCTGCCAGGAGGGCGGCGACACCCTCGACTTCGTGATGAAGGTCGACCACCTGTCCTTCTCCGAGGCCGTGGAGAGGCTCGCCGCCGTGGCGGGCATCACACTGCGGTACGAGGAGGGCGGCTACACCCCGGGCCGCCAGCAGGGCGAGCGGATCCGGCTGATCGAGGCCCACAAGGTGGCCGCGCAGTTCTACGTCGAGCAGCTGGGCGGCGCCGAGGCCGAGATCGGCCGGAAGTTCCTCGCCGAGCGGGGCTTCGACCAGGCCGCGGCCGAGCACTTCGGCGTCGGCTACGCCCCGGCGGGCTGGGACCACCTGGTCCGCTTCCTGCGCGGCAAGGGCTTCACCGATCGCGAACTGATCGTCTCCGGGCTGGCCAGCGAGAGCCGCCGCGGCGGTGCCATCGACCGCTTCCGCGGCCGGCTGATCTGGCCGATCCGCGACATCACCGGCGAGGTGATCGGCTTCGGCGCGCGCAAGCTGCGCGAGGACGACCAGGGCCCGAAGTACCTCAACACCCCCGAGACGCCGATCTACAAGAAGTCGCAGGTGCTGTACGGCATCGACCTGGCGAAGAAGGAGATCGCCCGCACCAGCCGGGCCGTCGTCGTCGAGGGGTACACCGACGTCATGGCGTGCCACCTCGCGGGTGTCACCACCGCCATCGCGACCTGCGGCACCGCCTTCGGCGGCGATCACATCAAGATCCTGCGCCGGCTGCTGATGGACAACTCCAACGCCGAGGTCGTCTTCACCTTCGACGGCGACGCGGCCGGCCAGAAGGCCGCCCTGCGCGCCTTCGAGGACGACCAGAAGTTCGCCGCCGAGACCTCCATCGCCATCACCCCCGGCGGCATGGACCCGTGCGATCTGCGCCTGGCGGAGGGCGACGCGGCCGTGCAGCGGCTGGTGGACACCCGCACGCCCCTGTTCGCCTTCGCGCTGCGGTCGGTCGTCGCCCGCTACAACCTCGACACCGCCGAGGGCCGGGCCTCCGCGCTGGAGGCCGGCGCGCCCATCGTGGCCGGCATCAAGAACGCCGCCATCCAGCACGAGTACGCGGTGCAGCTCGCCGGCATGCTCGGCATCCTCGACTCGCAGTTCGTGGTGCGCCGGGTCGCCCAGCTCGCCCGCTGGCAGCGCGAACGCCGCCAGTCCGGCGGCCCGTCGGGCCCGGGCCAGGGGCCCCGCAACGGCCCGCCGCAGGGGCACCAGGGGGCTCCCGCCGGTCCTCCCGTGCCGAGCGGCCCCCGGCTGGACCTGCGCAGCCCGGCGCACCGCGTCGAGCGCGAGCTGCTCAAGCTGGCCCTGCAGCACCCCGGGCTGGTCTCCCCGGTCTTCGACGCCTACGGGGAGGACGAGTTCACCGCCCCGCCGTACGTCGCCGTGCGCCGCGCCATCACCGAGGCGGGCGGCGCGGAGTCCGCCGACGCCGGGTACCTGGCCCGCGTCCGGGACGTCGCGCCGGACGACACCGTCCGCAGCATGGTGACGGAACTCGCCGTCGAGGCCGTGATGCACAAGGCCCCCGACATCTACGCGGGCGAGGTCCTCGTCCGGGTCCGCCTGCTCGCGGTCGACCGCCGCGTCGCCGAGGTCCGCGCCTCCCTCGCCCGCCTCGGCCCCCGCGCGGACGAGGCCCAGCTCTCGGCCGTCCAGGGCGAGCTGTGGGCGCTGCAGCAGTACGGCCAGCGCCTGCGCGAACAGGGCGCCGCCGCCCTCTGAGCCGGGCCGCGCGGGGCCGTACGGCCCGTGGACGGACGGGAACGGACGGGAACGGACGGGAACACGGGCGTGACGAGGGGGTTGCCCTCCGTCACAAAAAAGCGGCGCACGACCCTCGTGGGCACGGTGTGCCGTACGCCACACTGGGGGCGGTGCAAGAGTCCTCGGAGCGCGGACTGCCGAGCGGTGTCGATGGTGACGCCACCGCGGTACCGCTGACGGCGAACTCCCGGACGGGCCGCGGCGAGGGCGCCGTGACCGTTCCGGCGGCGCGCGTCTCCGAGCCCGTGGCTGCGCTCACCGTGGAGGTCGCTCCCGTGCACATCCAGACCCTGAGGCCCCCGGCGGCCCCTGCCGACGACCTGCTGGAGCGCGTGCCGGAGCAGAACCACGCGGCCGTGCACCCCGAGGAACCGGCCGGGGAACCCGACGAGGCGGAGGCGCAGGCGCGCGCCGAGGCCGCGGCCGAGGCGGGCTCCGACCCCGACCCCGAGTCCGATCCCGACCCGGGACCGGTACGGCGGGCCGCCGACGAGGTCGCCGGCCCGTCCGCCGACCTGTTCCGCCAGTACCTGCGCGAGATCGGCCGGATTCCGCTGCTCACCGCCGAGGAGGAGGTCGAGCTCGCCCGGCGCGTCGAGGCGGGCCTCTTCGCCGAGGAGAAGCTGAACGGCACCCAGGACCCCGACTCACGGCTCGCCGTCGACCTCGACCGGCTGGTCGTGCTCGGCCGGATGGCCAAGCGCCGCCTGATCGAGGCCAATCTGCGCCTGGTCGTCTCCGTCGCCAAGCGCTACGTGGGCCGCGGTCTGACGATGCTGGACCTGGTGCAGGAGGGCAACCTCGGGCTGATCCGCGCCGTGGAGAAGTTCGACTACGCCCGGGGCTACAAGTTCTCGACCTACGCGACCTGGTGGATCCGCCAGGCCATGAGCCGCGCCCTGGCCGACCAGGCCCGCACGATCCGGGTCCCGGTGCACGTCGTGGAGCTGATCAACCGCGTCGTCCGAGTCCAGCGCCGCCTGCTGCAGGAACGCGGTTACGAGCCCACCACCGAGGAGGTGGGCGCCCACCTGGAGATCTCCCCGGAGCGGGTGAGCGAGGTGCTGCGCCTGGCGCAGGAACCGGTGAGCCTGCACGCCCCGGTGGGCGAGGAGGAGGACGTCGCCCTCGGCGACCTCATCGAGGACGGCGACGCCGCCTCGCCCGTGGAGTCCGCGTCCTTCCTGCTGCTGCGCGAGCACCTGGAGGCGGTGCTGTCCACCCTCGGCGAGCGCGAGCGCAAGGTCGTCCAGCTGCGCTACGGCCTGGCCGACGGGCGCCCGCGCACCCTGGAGGAGATCGGCCGGATCTTCGGCGTCACCCGTGAGCGCATCCGGCAGATCGAGTCCAAGACCCTCAACAAGCTGCGCGACCACGCCTTCGCCGACCAGTTGCGCGGCTACCTCGACTGAGGACGCGGGAGCCCCCGCCGGCCGGGCCGGCGGGGGCTCGTGTCGCGGTGGCGCCGACGGTCAGTCGACCTCCGCCACCGCCTGCGCGAACTGCGCCGCGTACAGCCGGGCGTAGGCACCGTCCTTGGTCAGCAGCTCCTCGTGGGTGCCCTGTTCGACGATGTCGCCGCTCTCCATCACCAGGATGACGTCCGCGTCGCGGATCGTGGACAGCCGGTGCGCGATGACGAAGCTGGTCCGCCCGTGGCTGAGTTGCGCCATGGCCCGCTGGATCAGCACCTCGGTGCGGGTGTCGACCGAGCTGGTGGCCTCGTCCAGGACGAGGATCACCGGGTCGGACAGGAACGCCCGCGCGATGGTGATCAGCTGCTTCTCGCCGGCGCTGACGCCGGTGCCCTCGTCGTCGATGACGGTGTCGTACCCGTCGGGCAGGGTCCGGATGAAGCGGTCCGCGTGCGCGGCGCGCGCGGCCTCCTCGATCTGCTCGCGGGTGGCTCCCTCGGTGCCGTACGCGATGTTCTCCGCGATCGTGCCGCCGAACAGCCAGGTGTCCTGCAGCACCATGCCGATGCAGGAGCGCAGCTCCTCGCGCGGCATGGACGCGATGTCGGTGCCGTCGAGGGTGATCCGGCCGCCGGTGACCTCGTAGAAGCGCATGAGCAGGTTGACCAGGGTGGTCTTGCCCGCGCCCGTGGGGCCGACGATGGCCACCGTGTGGCCCGGCTCGACGGTCAGCGACAGGTCCTCGATCAGGGGCTTCTCCGGCTCGTAGCGGAACGCCACGTCCTCGAAGCGGACCTCGCCGCGCCGCACCTTGCGCAGCCCCGGCGTTTTCGGCTCCGGGCTCTGCTCCTGTGCGTCGAGCAGTTCGAAGACCCGCTCGGCGGAGGCGACCCCGGACTGCACCAGGTTGGACATGCTCGCCACCTGGGTCAGCGGCTGGCTGAACTGCCGGCTGTACTGGATGAAGGCCTGGACGTCGCCGATGGACAGCGCGCCGCTCGCCACCCGGAGGCCGCCCACCACGGCGACCAGGATGTAGTTGATGTTCCCGATGAACATCATCGCGGGCTGGATGACGCCTGAGATGAACTGCGCCCGGAAGCCCGACTGGTAGAGCGCCTCGTTCTGCTCGCGGAAGGCCTCCGCGGACTCCTCCTGGCGGCCGAAGACCTTCACCAGGGTGTGCCCGGTGTACATCTCCTCGATGTGCGCGTTGAGCTTGCCGGTGGTCCGCCACTGCTGCACGAACTGCGGCTGGGCCCGCTTGCCCACCGCCGTGGCGACGAACACCGACAGCGGCACGGTCACCAGTGCCACCAGCGCGAGCAGCCAGGAGATCGAGAACATCATCACCAGCACGCCGACGATCGACAGCAGCGCGAAGATGATCTGCCCCATCGTCTGCTGCAGCGTCTGGCCGATGTTGTCGATGTCGTTGGTGGCCCGGCTCAGCACCTCGCCGCGCGCCTGCCGGTCGAAGTACGACAGCGGCAGCCGGGACAGCTTCGCCTCGACGTCCTGGCGCAGCCGGAACACGGTGCGCTGGATGACCGTCGTGGCGAGCCGGCCCTGGACGATCGCGAAGACCGCGGCGCCCGCGTAGATCGCGAGGGCGGTCAGCAGCACGTGGCCCACGGCGTCGAAGTCGATCCCGGCGCCGGGGGTGAAGTCGGCGGACTGCAGCAGGTCGGCGAGCGTGTCGTTGCCCTGCTGCCGCAGGTGCTCGATCGCTCCGGCCTTGTCGGTGCCCGCGGGCAGCGAACGGCCGAGGACCCCGGCGAAGATCAGGTCGGTGGCCTTGCCGAGGATCCTCGGGCCGATGACGTTGAGGGTGACGCCCAGCGTCGTGCAGGCCAGCATGGCGACGACCAGGGCGCGTTCGGGACGCATCAGCCCCAGCAGGCGCTTGCCGGAGCCCTTGAAGTCCATGGACCGCTCGGTGGGCTGGCCGCCCATGAACCGCATCGGCCCCGCCGTGGGTGCGGGCCCCCTGCGGGGCGCGGGGACGCTCATGCCGCCTCCTGCTCGGTGAGCTGGGAGAGCACGATCTCCCGGTACGTGGGATTGCCGTCCATCAGTTCGCGGTGGGTGCCGGTGCCCACCACGCGGCCCTCGTCGAGGACCACGATCCGGTCGGCGTCTCGGATGGTGCTGACCCGCTGCGCGACGATCACGACCGTCGCGTCCGCCGTCTCCCGGCCCAGCGCCCGGCGCAGCGCGGCGTCGGTGGCGTAGTCCAGCGCGGAGAAGGAGTCGTCGAAGAGGTAGATGCCGGGCTTGCGCACCAGGGCCCGCGCGATGGCGAGGCGCTGGCGCTGGCCGCCGGAGACGTTGGTGCCGCCCTGCGCGATCGGGGCGTCGAGCCCGGAGCCGCCGTCCTCCTGCGCGAGCCGTTCCACGAAGTCCCGGGCCTGCGCGATCTCCAGGGCGTGCCACAGGTCCTCGTCGGTGGCCTCGGGGTTGCCGTAGCGCAGGTTGGAGGCGACCGTCCCGGAGAACAGGTACGGCTTCTGCGGGACCAGGGCGACCGTCTCGGCCAGCTGCACCGCGTCCAGTTCGCGGACGTCCGTGCCGTCGATCAGCACCCGGCCTCCGGTGGCGTCGAACAGCCGCGGCACCAGCCCGAGCAGGGTCGTCTTGCCGCTGCCGGTGGAGCCGATCACCGCCGTGGTCTCACCGGGCCGGGCGATCAGGTCGACACCGCGCAGCACCTCGGCCTCGGCCCCGGGGTACGCGAAGTCCGCGGCGCGCAGTTCCAGCTCGCCGCGCCGTGCCGGCAGCCGCACCGGCGCGGCGGGCGGGACGACGCTGGGGTCGGTGCCGAGCACCTCCTCGATGCGCTCGGCGCACACCTCGGCGCGCGGCACCATCATCACCATGAAGGTGGCCATCATGATCGACATCAGGATCTGCATCAGGTAGCTGATGAAGGCGGTCAGCGCGCCGATCTGCATGCCGCCGCTGTCGATCCGGTGGGCGCCGAACCACAGCACGGCCACGCTCGTGACGTTCACGACGGCCATCGCGACCGGGAACATCAGCGTCATCATCCGCCCGGCGCGCAGCGCGACGTCCGTCAGGTCGTCGTTGGCCTTGCGGAAACGGTCCTGCTCGAAGTCGTCCTTGACGAAGGCGCGGATGACCCGGATGCCGGTGATCTGCTCGCGCAGCACCCGGTTCACCGTGTCGAGCCGCTCCTGCATGGAGCGGAAGAGCGGCCGCAGACTGCGCACCAGCAGCAGCACCAGCACGCCCAGCACCGGCACCACCGCCAGCAGCAGCGAGGACAGCGGCACGTCCTGGCCGAGGGCCATGATGATGCCGCCGAAGCACATGATCGGTGCCGAGACCATCAGCGTGAAGGTCATCAGCACCAGCATCTGGACCTGCTGGACGTCGTTGGTCGTACGCGTGATCAGCGAGGGGGCGCCGAACTGCCCGACCTCGCGCGAGGAGAAGCGCTGCACCCGGTCGAAGACCGAGGCGCGGATGTCCCGGCCGACGGCCATCGAGGTGCGGGCCCCGTGGTAGGTGGCGCCCACCGAGCAGGCGAGCTGGACCAGGGTCACGGCGAGCATGACGCCGCCGATCCTGAGGATGTAGCCCGTGTCCCCCTTCACGACGCCTTCGTCGATGATGTCGGCGTTCAGGGTGGGCAGGTAGAGCATGGCGAGGGTCGCCACGAGCTGCAGTACGACGAGCACGGAGACGGCACGCCTGTAGGGCAGGAGATGGGACCGCAGGAGACGGATCAGCACGACGGATGACCCTATAGTCCGATGGTTGCCGCAGGCACACGGTTTACCGGCTCATGGCCGACATCGGGATCAACCCGGGAACGCCCCCGGATGCGTCTGCTCACGCACCGACACGTACTGCTGCCGCACCGAGTGCCCGATCGGCCCGTCGTCCTCCCCCGGCTCGACCACGGCGTAGTCGGAGGGGTGCCAGTACGGGGGCTGCTCCGGCGAGTCCGTGCCGTTCACCACGCCCAGCGACCACGCCGCCTGCCGGGCCGCGCCCAGCGCCGCGTACTCGCCCGGCGGGGGAACCACGAGCTGCGCGCCCAGCAGCGCCGGGGCCATCGACCGCACGGCGGGCAGGTCGCCCGCCGGGCCCAGCAGGAAGATCCGGCGCACCTCCACCCCGCGCGCCCGCAGCACGTCCAGCGCGTCCGCCAGCCCGCACAGCATCCCCTCGAACGCGGCCCGCGCCAGGTGCTCCGGCTTCATGCTCTCGCGCCGCAGCCCGTGCAGCGTCCCCGCGGTGTGCGGCAGGTCCGGCGTGCGCTCGCCCTCCAGGTAGGGCAGCAGCACCAGGCCGTACGAGCCGGGCGTGGAGCGCATCGCCAGCTCGGACAGGCCGGCCAGGTCGGTGCCGAGCAGCTCGGCGGTGCCGCGCAGCACCCGTACCGCGTTGCGGGTGTGCACCACGGGCAGGTGGCGGCCGGTCGCGTCGGCGAAGGAGGTGATCATGCCCGACGGGTCGCTCAGCGCGTGGTGGTGCACCGCGAAGACCGTCCCCGCCGCGCCCAGCGACACCACCGCGTCCCCGGGGCCGACGCCCAGGCCGAGCGCGGCCGCCATGTTGTCCCCGGTGCCGGCCGAGATCAGCAGCCCCTCCGGGGTCCGGCCGGCCGGCTCGGCGGGGGCCAGCACCTCGGGCAGCTGCACCGGATGGCCGAGGGCCAGCTCCACGATGTCCGTACGCCACCGGCCGGTCGCCGCCGACCAGTAGCCCGTGCCCGAGGCGTCGCCCCGGTCCGTCGTACGCCGCTGGGGGCGGCCCATCAGCTGCCACACCAGCCAGTCGTGCGGCAGCAGTACATGGGCCGTGCGCTGCGCCGAGGCGGGTTCGTGCCGGGCCATCCAGCGCAGCTTCGCCACCGGGTACGCGGCCTGCGGCACCGCCCCGACCGCCTCGGCCCAGGCACCGGGACCGCCCAGCTCCTCGGTCAGGTCGGCGGCCTGGATCTGCGCCCGCTTGTCGTTCCACAGCAGTGCGGGCCGCACCAGCGCCCCGCCGGCGTCCAGCGCCAGCATCCCGTGCTGCTGTCCGGAGACCCCGATGGCCTCCACGCCCTCGAGCATCCCGCCCTTGGCGGCCTCGCCCAGCGACAGCAGCCACGCCTCGGGGTCGACCTCGGTCGGCGTCCCGGCGCCCTCGCCGCCCGGCAGCGGGTGCGGGGCGTGCGTCTGCCGGAGCACGGCCCCGCTCCCGGTGTCGCACACGACCACCGTCGTGCCGGTGCCCGAGCTGTCGATCCCCGCCACAATCCCCATGCGGGCATCATGCCGCACCCGGCGCGTACGGCGGAAAACCGGGCACTCGCACCCGCACTCGCGTTCGTCCGCGCCGCGCCGCGGCGTCAGGTGTTGCTGGTGCCCCAGTCGTCCTCGCCGGCGGAGCCGTTGCCGCGCACCCGGCGCAGCCGCTCCGCGACCGCCGGCGGCAGCCGGTCCCCGACCTTGGCGGTCACCACGTCCACGGCCTTCACGGCCGCCCCGCGCCCCGCCTGTCCCGCCGACTCCACGCTGTTCCGTACCGCCGGGTTCTGCGCGATGCGCTGCGCGCTCTTGCGCAGCTGCTCGTACCGCTCGCGGCCGGCCCGCGCCCCGAGCACGTACCCGACGGCGACCCCGCTGATGAACGTCAGCCGGTAGCGCATGGCTCCACCCTCTCCTCGTCTCGGGGCTGTGCTTCGCGCCTACCCGCCGTGGCCTGCGGACAACCACGGAGATACCGGTTGGCGGAGCACCCCCCACCTTGCGCTAATGTATGTGTCGCAGCGAGCGCACGCCGTCCGGGATGCCGGAAACGGGTGCATTCGGTGCAAGCGGAGCGATCCCCTGTAGCTCAATTGGCAGAGCAGCCGGCTGTTAACCGGCAGGTTACTGGTTCGAGTCCAGTCGGGGGAGCTCGCGCTCCTCTATCCCCTGTAGCTCAATTGGCAGAGCAGCCGGCTGTTAACCGGCAGGTTACTGGTTCGAGTCCAGTCGGGGGAGCAGCGGTCAAGGACCCCCTCGGGGGTCCTTTTTCGTGCCCCGGGGAACCGATCACCCGGTGATCGCAGTCCACCAGGTGGTGCGTCTGTGACCCGCGAGGGCGACAGATCGTATGAGCAGCTATGCTGCGGCAGACGGCGTGCACGGGATGGTGACGGCACGCCGTACGGGGCGGTAGCTCAGCCGGTTAGAGCAGCGGACTCATAATCCGTCGGTCGTGGGTTCGAGTCCCACCCGCCCCACCGAGGGCCGCGGGCCCGCAGGTTCGGGACCCGCAGCGAGATAACGAACGAAGCCCCTCCGGGTCACCCGGAGGGGCTTCATTGGTCGTTAGGCGGGCCGCTGTCGCTTGGAGTTGCCGGTGGGCCGCGCCCGACGCGCCGTCATCCCGGCAGGCTCTCGCCGGACATGAGGTGGCCCCGTCGGGCGGTGAGAGGGCGAGGGCCCCGGCCGTCAGCGGGGGCCGGTGTGGAGCGGGGCGGGCGCCCGCGCGATGCAGGCCTCGGCGTCGGCGCAGAGGACCAGGATGCCGCCCGGGCCGGAGCCGGTCTCGACGAGGCGGGAGACGGCGTCCTCGGTGTACCTCTGGCAGCGGGCGCAGGTGCCCGTGACGCGGTCGTCGGCGGCGCTCATCGCGGGCCCTTCCGGTGGCATCCGCAGCCGCAGCGCGGGGTGACGACGATGCCGGGGGAGCCGGGCAGGGTGTAGTCGGCGTCGCGCCTGCAGTCGTGGTGCAGGTCCTCGTAGCCCGGGCGCCCGGCCAGTTCGCAGTGTTCCGACAGGGCGGTCGCCTCGGCGGCTGCCCCTCGGGCGCGCGTGTCGGTGCCGTGCGGCATGTCGACCCCTTCCGGTCGGGCTTTCTCCTGCCACAATAGCCCTAGTGCTGGGTAGTACACCCCCTTATTCTACCGATCGCCGGTGCATACGGTGCATGCCTACCGTGCACTCGTGATCGACGAATGGGCCGAGGACCGGCCGAAGTGGGAGCAGATCGCCGACGTGATCCGGCAGCGGATCGCTGACGGCACCTACCCGCCGCGGTCCCGCGTGCCGTCCGTGCAGCAACTCGTCGCCGACACCGGAGTCGCCGTCGACACCGCGCAGAAGGTTCTCGCGAACCTGCGGGAAGAGGGCGCGATCTACACGGTGCGCGGCCTGGGCAGCTTCGTCGCGGAGCTGCCGGCGCCGGAAGCCTGATGGGCCGCAAGCGGGCCCCGCAGGCGGTCTGCACCGAAGTGTGGCGGGCCGGAGCCCGTCGGTCCTGAACGTACGAGAGAGCCCCCTGTCCGACACGTCATGTGCCGGACAGGGGGCGCTTCATGTCGCCGCGCGACGGGGCGTCACACCGTGGAGAGGTCGATCGCCCGGTCGGTGTCCGCGGGGCGCAGGACGCGGAGGATGCCCTCCAGGAGGTAGTAGTCGGCGTAGGGGACCGAGACCTCCACGCCGTCCTCGGCGGGGCGGTTGCGGGTGCAGCGGGCGACGACGGCCTGGGCGCGGGCGGAGCGGGTCGTCAGGCAGGTGCGGGACAGGGCGAGGAGCAGGCGCAGCGCGCTGTCGCGGTAGCGGGCCGTGCCGGTGGCCGCCGCGAGGTCGAGCAGGCCGCAGGCCATGACCGCGCCGGCCGAGGCGTCCTTGACGTCGTTCGGCTGCTGCGGGGCGAGGTAGTCCCAGACCGGTACGTGATCGGGCGTCAGCGCCCCGAGCGCGAAGTCGGCGAGCCTGCGGGCGGTGGCGAGGAACTGCGGGTCGCCGGTGCGGCGGAACATCGTGGTGAAGCCGTAGACGCCCCAGGCCTGGCCGCGGGACCAGCAGGAGTCGGGGCTGTAGCCCTGCACGGTGTTCGGGCCCACGGGGGCGCCGGTGGCAGGGTCGAAGTCGAAGGCGTGCGGGGTGGAGCCGTCGGGGCGCAGGAAGTGGCGCTGGGTGGTCCGCGCGTGCGCGACGGCGATGTCGAGGTAGGCCGTGTCCCCGGTCTGCCGGGCGGCGAAGGCCAGCAGGTCGAGGTTCATCATCGTGTCCATGATCACCCGGCCCGCGTTGTCCGGGCTGCCGAGCGCGCCCCAGGCCCGGATGAAGCGGCCCGCCGTGTTGTACCGCTTGCGCAGGGTGGACGCCGCCTGCAGTGCGCCGTCGCGCCACTTGGGGTCTCCGGTGAGACGCCAAGCGGTCACCCAGGACGGGTAGAAGAGGAAGCCGAGGTCGTGCGTGCCGGTGTCGGTGCGCCGGGGCGCCAGCCGTTCCGCGGCGGCGAGGGCCAGGGAGCGGAACTGCGCGTCGCCGCTGTGCAGCCAGGCCATCCAGAGCGTGCCGGGCCAGAAGCCGCCGACCCAGTCGCCGCCCGCGGAGTAGGTCCACTTCTCGAACTTCGTGATGACGGGGAACGAGGTCACGCCCGGTGCCACCGTGCGCAGTTTCGCCACGGCGTAGTCCGCCGCCTCGCGCAGCGTGCGGGTGGTCTCGGCCGGGTCGTCGGCGTACGTGGCGAACGAGCCGGTCCCGCCGGCCGCAGCTCGTGCCGGGGGTGTGAGCGCGGTGGTCGCCGCGGCCGCGCCGGCGGCGGTGGTCAGCAGATGGCGCCGGGAGATGCCCATGGGTGCCTGCCATTCGGTGTGGGGGGCGGTGCACGAGGAGGCCGCAGTCAGCGTGGCATGGCTATGACATCTCTGTACACCTATGTAGCGTCGATTCCTGTACGTGAACCCTGGCATCGGTGCGTTTGGCTGGAGAGACGCTCTTGACGCCCCAACGGCACCACCCTTGGATTCCGATTACGCGTTCCTGGAGCCGTGCTCTGTTCACGTACGCAAACCACGCGCCGAGCACGCCGCCCGCATCCTGCGCACCTGGTTCGTGGACCCGGCGACGCGGATGAACCCGAACCGGAGCAACGCCCAGGCCATGCCGTGCCGTTACTACGGCAGGGCCATCGGCATCGTCGACTTCTCCCGGGAGAACGGCTTCCACGACTGGCTGGCGGCTGATCGCCCCTCAGATCGCCGCCGACGGCAGCCGGCTGCAGGACCTCGCGCGGACCCGCAGCCGGCATTGCTCCACCTTCAACCCGGTGGCCTTCACCCGGCCCGCCGCCGTCGGCGACGACGTCGGGGTCGATCTGCGGCGCCACACGGGACCGGACGGCGCGTCACTGCGGCGGGCCGTCGGCTTCCTGCCGCCGGCCGCCGGCCGCCACCGGCGCCGCGCCCTGGCCCCACCCCGAGCCGGACCTCCACGCCTGCGCCGCCTCCGACCACGGTGACCGGGACGGCATCGCGGGCTGAACAGGGACGGCCGGGCCCGGTTCCGCTCCGGATGCGCCATCCGGGTGACTGTGATGTGCTGGGTCTGTCGATGACGGCCCGGCACCCGCGGGTGCCCCGGGCCCCGGCTATCCCGCCCCTCCCCAGGGGGCCGGTGATCCGCGCTCCCTCGCAGGCACCGTCGTGTGCCCGGTGCCTCGGGAGCGCCGGCACCGGCCGATCCGACCACCCGACCCGAGGCGGATCCCATGGCTCTCTCGAAGAAGCTCGCCGCAGGAACGGCCGCCGCGCTCGCGGCGGGTGCCCTGGCCTTCGGCGGCACCGGTACGGCCCTCGCCGACGACGGCTGCCACGGCGGGGACGCCCAGGGCGGTTCGCCGTCGCACTGCCTGCCCGGCGGATCGCAATGGTCCGCGGCGGACGTCCAGGAGGCGCTGCAGTCCTTCCTGCAGGCCCATCCGGACATCGCCGCCGATCCCCATGTGCAGGCCTTCGCCGCACTCGCCACGCAGTGGCTGGAGGCGCATCCCGGGATGACGGCCGACCAGTTGACGGCGGCGCTGGGGCCGGTCGTCTCCTGCCTGGAGGCGGGCGGCGCACCGGAGTCCTGCGTGACGCCGCCCTCCTGACGGAACCGGCGGAGCGGCCCGATGACGTCCGACAGCCCGATGATCCTCGTGACCGGCGCCGCCGGGAGCGTGGGAGCGGTCGGGCACATCACCGTCGAGTTGCTGAGGGAACGCGGCCTCCCCGTCCGCGCCTTCGTCCACCGGGAGGACGAGCGGGCCGAGCAGTTGCGGGCCACCGGGGCGGAGGTCTTCGCCGGCGACCTGACCAGGACCGCTGACGTCGCGCGGGCCTCGGAGGGCTGCGGCCGGATGTACTTCGGGATGGGCGTGTCGGCGCAGTACCTGCAGGGCGCCGCGACGACGGCGGCCGTGGCCCGCGCCCACGGGGGCCTCGACGTCCTGGTCAACATGTCGCAGATGACGGTCTCCCAGATGGACCTCACCAGCACCACCGAGTCGAAGCAGCAGTGGCAGCAGTGGCTGGCGGAGCAGGTCATGGACTGGTCCGGGGTCCCGGTCTGCCACATCCGGCCGACGGTCTTCATGGAGAACCCGCTCTTCCTCGGGCTCGGCTTCCGCTCGATCGCCCGGGACGGCACGATCCGCCTGCCGTTCGGCGACGGGCGGACCTCGCCCGTCCTGGCCCGCGACGTCGCCGAGGTGGTCACGGCCGTGCTGGCGGACCCGGCGCCGCACGTCGGCCGGGTCCACGAGCTGACCGGGGCGGAGTCCCGCGACATGACCGCGATCGCCGCCGAGTTCACCGAGGCGCTGGGGCGGAAGGTCCGCTACGTCGACGTGCCGTACGAGGAGTGGACGGGGGAGCTGGACGCCCTGGGGCTCCCCGACCACGTACGGCAGCACATCGCCACCATGGCCCGCCTCCACGCCGCGAACCGCTACGACCGCGCGACCGACGACATCGGGGAGATCCTGGGCAGACCGGCCTCCGGCATACCGGAGTTGGTCCGCGAGCACCCGGAGGTCTTCGGCTGACACCTCCCGCCGCCGCCGGAGCCGTCAGTGGTCCGCGCAGCAGGGCGTCGGGTTGGGCACCTCGAACGGGGCGAGACGTCCGCCGGCCGCGGGGACCAGCGGCAGGACGAGTTCGCCCGCGCGCCACTCGGGGCGGACATGGCCGCTGGTGAGGATCTCCGCGGACGGCCCGGGCGGCTCGTCCGCGGGGGAGCCGAGCACGACCAGCCGGGTGATCGGGGTGCCGGCCAGGAGTTCGGCGACGGTGACCGTGCCGGTGAGTCCGTCGGCGCCCGGGTAGACCACCGCCCGGCCCCCGGTGCGTGCCGCGGCCTCGGCGGCGGCACCGGCCGCCGCCTCGGCCAGGGCGGCCGGGCCGTGGCGGCGGCCGGCCAGGAAGACACCCAGCGGTGCGGCGCCCTCCGCCCCGGCCCCCCGCGCCTGCGTGAGCGCGTGCCACGCCGCCTCGGCGGCGGCGGGGTCCGCCGCCGTCAGGGAGACCGCCGTGTGCGGATCGCCGCCGCGGACGAAGTGCGTGCACGCGACGGTGCCCGCGGGGAGGCCGAGCCGGCCCACCAGGTGGTGGACCAGGTGGTCGGCCTTCCTCAGACCGGGGGAACCGGCGTCGACGCCGAGGACCGGGGGCGTTGTCACGCGGGCAGCACCCAGATCGGGTTGGAGTAGAACCACAGGTCCTTCCACGGGTCGGCGTCGCCCAGGACGTCGATCGCGGGACCGGCCGGGTCCACGGCGGCACCGTTGACGCCGACGGCGCCGCGGTTGCCGTCCGTACCGCGCAGGCGGACGTAGAGCGGCTTGTCGACGCGGCCCAGGGAGTAGGTCAGCCGTACCGACCCGGTCGAGCGGCCCACCTCGAAGGACTTCACGACCTTGGTGTCCGGGGTGGCGAAGGCGTCCTTGTCGGAGACCCGGCCGGTGACAGCGCCGCGGATGACGTCCAAGCGGGCCAGCTTCGGCACGAACTGCGCCCAGTTGGGGCCGTTCGCCAGGTCGATGTCGACGACGAGGTCGACCTTGTCGCCGCGGCGGACCCGCAGCATGCCGCCGAGCGTCTGCTCGCGGCCGCCGGAGCGCAGACGGGCGTCGAGGCCGCTGATCAGCCCGCCGTGGTCGACCCAGACGCGTCCCTCGCGGATGGCGTCCATGACCGCGTGGTACGAGAAGCCGTCGGCCCCGACGTGGGTGCGGCTGTACTGGCCGGGCCAGAAGTCGCCGTCGGTCAGGCTGAGGCCGCCGCCGTAGACCGGGTCGTCGTAGTGGCCCTGGGTGGCGAAGTCGCCGCCGCCGCGGACCGCGGTGTCGGCGTACACGTTGTGCGCGTCGGAGTTGGCGGTGATCCACCACGGCTTGCCCTCGGCGAGGAGGCTGTCCCACAGACCGCCGACGGTCGCGGTCATCCAGTCGAAGCCGCCCCAGGTGCGGTAGCTCTCCAGCGGGTAGCCGGGCCACGACTGGGCGCTCGGGCTGCTGTCGTAGAAGCCGCGGCCCGAACCGGGGCCCTGCGGCGCGGGCAGGCCGGCCGCCTGGTGGCCGGGCGCGCCCTCCATGCCGACCGCGATGGCGGGCTGGGCGTCGCGCCAGGCACGGATCTCGTGCGGGGAGTCCAGGCCCTTGCGCGCCGGGTGGTTGGCCAGGAACAGCGCGTCCTGCACCTTCTTGCGGCGGACGGCGTCGGCCAGGAAGTCCAGACCCGCGATGGCCAGCGCCTCGTTGGCGGGGGTGGGCGCGGTGGCGCCCTTGACCGAGCCGTCGAAGGAGTTCTCGAACTCCTTGAGCACGGCGACCTCGTTGCGGCCGGGGTGGACGAAGACCGTGCCGTGCTCGGCGGCCGGGATGTTCCACTCCAGGCCCTGGAAGACCAGGGTGTCGGAGATCTCGTCGCGGGCCGCGACGATCTGCGGGTTGACCTTCTCCACACCGATCTTGGCGTGCTGCTCGCTGCCGTGGTCGGTGATGACCATCCAGTCCAGGCCGTTCGCGTTCGCGTGGCGGACGTGGTCGATGACGCGGTACTTGGCGTCGGAGCTGAACTGGGTGTGGATGTGGTGGTCGCCGGCGAGCCACAGGTAGCGACCCGAGTTCGTCCCGCCGTGCCCCGGGTGCCCGTGCGAGGAGGAGCCGTGGGCGGCGGCCTGGCCGGCACCGGCGAGCACGCTGCCCGCGGCCAGCCCGGCGCCGAGCAGTCCGGTGCGGCGCAGCATGGAACGCCGGGACAGCTGGCTCGGCGTCAGTTCCCCGTCCGGGACGGAGAGGTCCAGCGCGGGCGGCAGGGACTCCGTGCCGTCGCCGTGGTGGTGTCCGTGGGTGTGGTCGTGTCCGTGCTGGTGGCCGTGGCCCATGATCCGCTCCTTGCCCTCCGGGAGGGCGCCGGTCCGCGCTGATTGGGGCGTGCGTCAGGAGAGCCTGCGGAGGCCGGATGAACGTCCCGGGCCACGGAGGTGGACACCACCGGGACGCGACATGTGGTCTGGGGCAAGCGGAACGGAGCCGATCACTCCACCGCGGCGTGGCACCGGTCGACGGCCGGGCCGGCGTGGAGCCTTGCGGGGGACGGCAGTTGGGCGTGCGGGCCGATGGCGCGGGGGCGTGGCGCCGGCCGATGCGCCGCCGCTGCCGGCGCGGAGCCCGGGGCCGCCGGGCCCTCGGGGCGGTGGCGCGGCCGCCGCCGGGCCGGTTTCACCCGTGGGACACCGGCTGCCGCCAGGCCGTTCACCGGGCGTTCCCTCGCCCGTCCGGCATCCGCGTCATCCTTGCGCCTCCGTTCCGACGCGATCAAGGAAACCCGCATGGCCCAGCTGCCCGATCTCCTGCCCGATTCCGCCGTGAAGCCCGACAGATGGGCCCAGTTCCGGGGACTTTCCCCGTGGCAGGCCGGGGGCACGGTCCTTCCGCTGGTGCTGATCGTCGTCGGCGGACTCCTCGGCGGACTCGCCGGCGGAGCGGCCACCATGATCAACCTGAAGATCGCCCGTTCCGGCTTGTCCTCCGCGATGCAGGCGCTCGCCATGGTGGGTGTCGTCCTCGCCGCCGCCATCGCCTACCTCGTGGCCGCCGCTCTCCTCTCCGCGGCGCTCGGCTAGGGGCCCGTCGAAGGGCCCGCCGAAGCGGCCGCAGGGGCGAAGGGACGAAGCGCCACGAGCCGGCTCTTAGGGTGGGGTCATGGCCACCTCGACCCCACCGAACGCCGCACCGAACGCCGCACCGGACGCAACGCCGCCCGGCCGGAGCCCCGTTGACCCCGCCGAGCTGATCGCCGACCCCTACGGGGCGTACGGCAGGCTCCGCGAGGCCGGTCCCGTCCACCGCGTCACCGGTACCGACGGGCGTCCCGCCTGGGTGGTGACGCGGTACGAGGACGTGCGCCAGGCGCTCGGCGACCCGCTGCTGTCCCTGGACAAGCGCAACGCCCTGCCCGGCAACTACTCCGGGTTCGCGCTGCCCCCCGCCCTCGACGCCAACCTGCTGAACATGGACCCGCCGGACCACACCCGCATCCGGCGCCTGGTGTCGCAGGCCTTCACCCCGCGCCGTGTCGCGGACCTGCGCGAGCCGGTCCGCCGTACCGCCGCCGAACTCCTGGACGCCGTCGCCCCCGACGGCCGCGCGGACCTGATCGCCGCCTACGCCGCACCGCTGCCCATCCGGGTGATCTGCGACCTGCTCGGTGTGGCCCCCGGCGACCGCCGCGACTTCCGGGGCTGGACGGACGCCCTGGTCGCGCCGGACCCGCAGCGCCCCTCCGCGGCGAAGGAGGCGGTCGGCGCGATGCTCGCGTACTTCGGGCAGCTCATCGCGCGCAAGCGCGCCCACCCCGAGGACGACCTGCTCTCGGCGATGATCGCCGCCCGCGACGACGGCGACCGGCTCAGCGAGGACGAGCTGATGTCGCTGACCTTCCTCGTCCTGTTCGCGGGGTACGAGAACACCGTGCAGCTCATCGGCAACGCCGTCCTGGCGCTGCTGACGCACCCCGGGCAACTGGCGGCGCTGCGTGCCGAGCCGGGCAGGACCGCGGCGGCGGTCGAGGAGCTGACCCGCTGGGACGGTCCGGCGCCGCTGGCCATCCGGCGCTTCCCCCTGGAGGACGTCACCATCGGCGGCGTCACGGTCCCCGCCGGGGAGACGGTGCTGCTGTCGCTGGCCGCGGCCAACCGCGACCCCGCCCGCTTCCCCGAGCCCGACCGGCTCGACCTCGGCCGCTCCGACACCGCGCACCTCGGCCTCGGACACGGCATCCACTACTGCCTCGGCGCGCCCCTGGCCCGGCTGGAGACCGAGATCGCGCTCGACGAGCTGCTCACCCGCCTCCCCGGGCTCGCCCTCGACGCCGACCCCGCGGAGCTGCGGTGGCGCGCCTCGATGCGCACCCGCGGCCTGATCGCCCTCCCGGTCCGCTTCTGAGGCGCGGTACGGGCCGGGTCACCGGCGGGCGGCGACGGTCGCCGCCGCGGCCACCGCCAGCGCGCACCCGGTGGCCGCGGCGAGTGCGGCGGGCGGTGTCACCAGGAGCACGAGGAGGCCCCCGGCGAGGGCGCCGCACACCAGGGCTGCGACGCTCAGCGCCTGGCGTACGGCGACCCGCCGGTCGTGCGCCGCGGTGCCGGTGTCGCCGAGCAGCCCGACCAGGGTGCGGGTCATCACGGTCGTGGTCAGGCCGGCGATGCCGACGCGGCCGGCCATGGCGTTCTGGATGCCCATCGCCGCCGCGCAGACCACCACCAGCACGCGCCGCGGCCCGTCCAGCGCGTGCAGCACCGTGGCCGAGGCGAGCAGTGCGGTCTCGCACAGCGCGGCCGCGCTCACCAGCGCGACCGGGGGGCTCAGCCGGGACAGCGCCGCCCGGCAGAAGAGGATGCCCACCGCGAAGCCGCCGAGGGCCACCAGCGAGGTGACGACGGAGAACTCGGGCGCCCCGGCGAGGCCCAGGCTGACGAAGACCAGGTTGCCCGTCATGTTCGCCACGAAGACATGGCCGAGGCTGAGGATGCTCACGGCGTCGACCAGCCCGCTGAGCACGGTGAGGACCAGCAGCAGCACGGTCAGCAGGCGCCGCCGTTCCCCTTCCGGGCAACCGCTCATGTCCAGCCGCCTTCCCCAGGGGTTCGGTGCCGCTCCTGGTCAGGATGCACCGGACCGGGCCCCGGAGCAGACTTGAGCGTGTCCGCCCGGACCCGGGCGCGCCCCGACACGAAGGAGCGTGGTGATGGCGGAACCGCTGCCGCAGCCGGTGCTCAGCCCTCTCACCACGTCCGCGATCTTCCTGGTCGTGACGGTCGACCCCGGCGGGGAGTCCGTTGTCCGCGATCTGCTGGAGGACCTGTCCGGACTGCAGCGCTCGGTCGGCTTCGGCACCCCGGACGGGCGGCTCAGCTGCGTCGCGGGAGTGGGGTCGAACGTGTGGGGCCGCCTCTTCGGCGGGCCGCGCCCCGCCGAGCTGCACCCCTTCGTCGAGCTGACCGGGGCCCGCCACCAGGCGCCCGCCACCCCGGGCGACCTGCTCTTTCACATCCGCGCCGGCCGGCTGGACCTGTGCTTCGCGCTGGCCTCCCTCGTGATGGACCGGCTGCGCGGCCATGTCACGGTCCGTGACGAGGTGCACGGCTTCAAGTACCTCGACATCCGCGACCTGCTGGGGTTCGTCGACGGCACCGAGAACCCGGTGGGTCCCGAGGCGACCGAGGCGGTCCTGACCGGCGACGAGGACCCGGACTTCGCGGGCGGCAGCTATGTGATCGTGCAGAAGTACGTGCACGACCTCGACACCTGGAACGCCCTGCCCGTGGAGGCGCAGGAACGGGTGATCGGCCGCAGCAAGCTGGGCAACGTCGAGATGGACGACGAGGTGAAGCCGGCCGACTCCCACGTCGCCCTGACCACGATCGTCGAACCGGACGGCACCGAACGGCAGATCCTCCGCGACAACATGCCCTTCGGCCGCGTGGGCACCGCCGAGTTCGGGACGTACTTCATCGGCTACGCCCGGACCCCCGAGGTCACCGAGCGGATGCTGCGCAACATGTTCCTCGGCGACGGGCAGGCGAGCCACGACCGGATCCTGGACTTCTCCCGGGCCGTGACCGGCTCGCTGTTCTTCGTGCCCTCCGCCGACTTCCTGGACGACCTTCCCGATCCCCCCGCCGTCGCGGCCGTCCCGGCCGCGAAGTCGCTGGGGATCGGCGACCTGAGGAAGACCGTCACATCATGAACAACCTGCACCGGGAACTCGCCCCGATCTCCGAAGCCGCCTGGGCCGACCTGGAGGAGGAGGCGCGGCGCACCTTCGAGCGCCATGTCGCCGCCCGCCGGATCGTCGACGTGCCCGAGGCCGCCGGGCCCGCGTTCGCCGGGGTGAACACCGGCCACCTGGACCCGGTCGAGGCGCCCCACGAGGACGTCCTCGCCCGCGTGCGCCGCGCGCAGCCGGTCGTCGAGCTGCGCGTGCCCTTCACGGTCGACCGCCGTGAGGTCGACCTCGTGGAGCGCGGTGCCCAGGACGCCGACTGGCAGCCCGTGAAGGACGCCGCCCGGCGCATCGCGTTCACCGAGGACCGGGCGGTGTTCGAGGGGTACGCGGCGGCCGGCATCGCCGGCATCCGCGCGAGCGCGTCGAACCCGCCGCTGGGCCTTCCTGGGGACGTGCGCGACTACCCCGACGCCGTCAGCCAGGCCATCTCGGCGCTGCGCCTCGCGGGCGTCGGCGGCCCGTACACGCTCGCGCTGAGCGCCGACGCGTACACCGCCGTCAACGAGACCTCCCACTACGGCTACCCGGTCCACGCGCACCTCGCCCGGCTCCTCGACGGGGAGATCGTGTGGGCGCCCGCCATCGACGGGGCGTTCCTGCTCTCCACCCGGGGCGGCGACTTCGAGCTGCGGATCGGCGAGGACGTGTCCATCGGCTACCTGTCGCACGACGACACCAGTGTGCGGCTGTACTTCCAGGAGACCCTCACCTTCCTGGTGCACACGGCGGAGGCGGCGGTCGCGCTCACGGCCGCGTGAGGGGCAGCGCGTGACGGCTGACGGGTGACGGGCGCCCGGGACGGGTATTCGCCCGTTATGACCGGAAAACACAGGAAGACCTCGCTCTGGCCGCACCGCTCCCAGGCCAGGACCGGCGGCCCCGCCCGCCACGCCGCCCCGCAGGGCGAGGACGGCCGCGGCGGTGAGCGCGTCCCGGAGGACCTCCCGCCGGCCCACGCCCCGGTGGTGCCCGGCACCCATGTGGACGGCACGGAGGCGCCCCACCACCGCGCGTGAGGGCGGCGCCTCGAACACGTGCAGGTGACGGGCCGCAACGTGCCCCGCCGACTGCGGACGTCCGGCCGGCGCACGGGGTCCGGAAAGGGCCGCTGACGGTCCCTCACGAAGTGTGCCCCCGTCCGGGTGGAGCGGGACGGGAGGGCGTGACACGCTCCGTCACCGCGGGGACCGATTGTGTGATTATTCGGCCCGCTTGTTGGAGGTAGTACCCCCATGAAACCAGTGACGGAACGTCAGCCCGGCCACCGCGCCGCGGAGGTGCGGACCCGATGACGATGCACACCGAGAACGAGATCGTCATCGACGCACCCCTGCGGTACGTGTGGCTGCGGACCAACGACGTCGCCGGCTGGCCCACCCTCTTCAGCGAGTACGCCGAGGCCGAGATCATCTCCCGGGAGGGCGACACCACCCGCTTCCGCCTCACCATGCACCCCGACGAGAAGGGCCGCGTCTGGTCCTGGGTGTCCGAGCGCACCGCCGACCCCGAGACCCGCACCGTGCGGGCCCGGCGATTGGAGACCGGCCCCTTCGAGTTCATGAACATCTACTGGCAGTACGAGGAGCTCGGCCCCGAGAGCACCCGTATGCGCTGGCTGCAGGACTTCCGGATGAAGGTGGACGCGCCCGTCGACGACGAGGGCATGCGCCAGCGGATCAACAGCAACTCCCGCGTCCAGATGCAGCTCGTCAAGGACCGCCTGGAGTCCCGCCGGATCCGTCCCGTCGGCACCCTGGACACCCACGCGGACACCCGCCGCGGCGGCGACATCCGCACCCTGCTGACCACCGCCTCGGTCGGTACGACGGACGGCTTCTGCGGCATGGTCACCGTCGGCCCCGGTGAGGCCGTCGCCGAGCACTACCACCCGTACTCGCAGGAGCAACTGGTCGTCGTCGAGGGCGAGGTGCGGGTCGACCTCGACGGTTCGCCGCGCAGCGTCGCCGCCAACGAGGCCCTGCTCGTGCCGCGCGGGGTCCGCCACCGGCTGGTGAACACCTCCGACGCCGTGGCCCGCGCCGTGTTCTTCCTGGCCCCGCTGGCGCCGCGCCCCGAACTGGGGCACGTCGACACCGAGACCCGTGAGCAGGCCGCCGCCGTCGCACGCGCCGCCACCGCGGCGGGCCCGGCGACGGAGGGCCCGCCGCCGGGCCGCGAACTGGTCGACCGGTGACCGCGGGCCGTACCGCGCGCAGGGTGGTGGTGACGGGCGTCGGAGCCGTCGCCGCCGGCGGCGTCGGGCGGGAGGCGTTCTGGGAGCGGATCGTCGGGGGCAGGCCGGCGATCCGCCGGATCACCCGCTTCGACCCCTCGCGGTACCGCTCGCGGATCGCCGCCGAGGCCGACTTCGACCCCCTCGCGGCCGGGCTCACCCCGCGGGAGATACGCCGCAACGGACGGTTCGCCCAGTTCGCGCTCGCCGCCGCGGCCGAGGCGCTCGCCGACAGCGGACTGCGCACGGAAGCCGAGGACACCGACCGCTTCGGGGTCTGCCTCGGCACCGCCGTCGGCGCCACCGTCACCCTGGAGGACGAGTACGTGGTCGCCAGCGACGGCGGCCGGCACTGGGAGGTCAGCCCCGACCACGGCATGCCCTTCCTGCACCGGGCGATGCACCCATCCTCGGCCGCCGCCGAACTCTCGCTCCGGCACGGCCTGCACGGCCCGTCCTCGGTCGTCTCCACCGGCTGCACCTCCGGCGTCGACGCGATCGGCTGCGCCTTCCGGACGCTGAGCGACGGCGAGGCCGACGTCATGCTGGCGGGCGCGAGTGAGGCGCCCATCTCCCCGGTCACGGTGGCCTGCTTCGACGCGATCCGCGCCACCACCGCCTTCACCGGCGATCCCGAGCTGACGCCGGCACCCTTCGACGCCCGGCGCGACGGCTTCGTGCTCGGCGAGGGCGGCGCCGTGCTCGTGCTGGAGGAACTGGAGCACGCCCGCGCCCGGGGCGCGTCCGTCTACTGCGAGGTCCGCGGCTGGGACAACCGGACCGGCGCCTACCACATGACCGGTCTGCGCCCCGACGGCTACGAGCTGAGCGAGGCGATCATCTCCGCCATGTCGGAGGCCGGCATCGCTCCCGAGCAGCTCGACTGGATCAGCGCCCACGGCTCCGGCACGGTGCAGAGCGACCGCTACGAGACCGCCGCGTACAAACGCGCCCTCGGCGAGTACGCGCGCAAGGTCCCGGTGAGCTCCGTCAAGTCCGTCATCGGCCACTGCCTCGGCGCGGCGGGCGCCCTGGAGATGGCCGCCTGCGCCCTCGCCGTGCGGCGCGGGGTGATCCCGCCGACCGCCAACCTGCTGCGGCCCGACCCGCGGTGCGACCTCGACTACACCCCGGTCCTCGCCCGCGAACGGCGGGTGCGGCACGCGCTGTCGGTGGCCTGCGGCCTCGGCGGCTTCCAGTCGGCGATGGTCTTCTCGGCCCCGGAGCCGGACCCGGAACGGGAGGCGGAGGCATGACCACACGCGCGGTCATCAGCGGGCTCGGGGTCGTCGCCCCCACCGGCGTCGGCGCCCGCCCCTACTGGCGGGCCACCGTCGCCGGGCGCAACGGCATCCGGCCGATCGGCAGGCCCGACGCGAGCCGCTCCCCGGTCGTGCTGGCCGGGGAGGTCACCGGGTTCGACGCCGCCCGCTTCATCGACGACGAACTCCGCGCCGAGACCGACCGCTGGACCTGGTTCGCCCTGGCCGCGGCCGAGATGGCGCTGGCCGACGCGGCGCTGCGGCCCGCCGACCACCCCCCGTTCCACCTGTCGGTGGTGACCTCCAGCGGCTCCGGCGGCAACGAGTCCGGCCAGCGGGAGACCCACGCCCTGTGGGCGCGGCAGCCCGGCGAGGCCGGCGCCCACCAGTCCATCGCCTGGTTCCACGCGGCCGGCGCCGCCCAGATCTCCATCCGGCACGGGCTGACCGGCGGCTGCGGCGTCGTCGCCGCGGACGGCGCGGGCGGCCTGGACGCGCTCAAGCACGCCTGGCGGCGGCTGCGGCGCGGCGGCAAGGCCGTGATCGTCGGCGGCACCGAGGCGCCGCTGTCGCCCTTCGCGCTCGCCTGCCAGTCGACCCTGCCCACGGTGCACCGCGGCACCGACCCCGAACGGGCCTACCTGCCCTTCAGCCCGCACGCCTCGGGTTTCGTCCCCGGGGAGGGCGGCGCCCTGGTGGTCCTGGAGGAGAAGGCGCACGCCGCGGAGCGCGGGGTACGCGGCTACGCCGAACTGCTGGGCCACGCCGCCACGCACGACGCCCACCACCACACGGCGCCCGCAGCCGACGGCGTCCAGCTGGCCCGCGCCGTCACCACGGCACTGGAGCAGGCCGGCCGCGCCCCCGAGGACGTGGACGTGGTCTTCGCCGACGGCGCGGGCGACCCGGCCGGGGACGCGGCCGAGGCGGCGGCGCTCCGCCGGGTCTTCGGCGACCGGCTGGCGCAGGTCCCGGTGACGGTGCCCAAGGCCGGCGTCGGCCGGCTGACCTCCGGCGCGGGCGCCCTGGACGCGGTGACCGCGGCCCTCGCCCTGCGCACCGGGATCGTCCCGCCCACCCGCGGCGGCGACGCGGGGGCCGCCCGCGAGCGGTACGGCCTCCGCCTCGTCACCCGCTGGACGCGGCCGGAACGCCTGACGACGGCCGTGGTCCTCGCCCGCGGGACCGGCGGGTTCAACAGCGCCGTCGTCCTGGGGTCGTTGGACGCGGACTCCTCGTATTAGCGGCGCGCCCTACGGCCTGGGAGTGAAAGAGGGGGAACCTGGAGCAATGGCCGTCACGTCCACCCGGTGGGGGGCGTTGCTCCTGGTGTCGGCGTCCGGAGGACGTCGTTGAACCCCCAGAGGAGAAACTCCCCATGCTGAAGAAGGCTCTCGCCTGCGCTTCACTCGCCGTCGCGGCCGCCGGCGCCGTCGCCCCCGCCGCCGTGGCCTCCGACACCTCGGGCGGGAACTACTCGCAGAACGTCAACCTGATCCCGCACCCCTGCCTGGACGTGAAGCGCATCTACGCCCTCAACCCGCTGGCGATCGACCTGCTGACCGAGACCAGCGGCCAGCAGTGCAACGAGAAGTCGAAGGTCGTCGACGGGCACAAGTCCGCGCTGTCGGACCTGATCGACGCCGGCGCCTACCAGAACTGACGTACCGGGCGACAGGGCCCGGCCCCACGGAACTCCGTGGGGCCGGGCCCTTCTCCTGTGTGTCTTCTGTGTGCGGGCGGGAACGAGCGGCGGCCGCCCCCGTACGCCGGGGGCGGCCGCCGTGGATCCCGCCCGGAATCAGTTCTGGTACGCGCCGACGTCGGCGAGGTCGGACAGCGCGGACTTGTGCCCGTCCACCACGCTGGACTTCTCGTTGCACTGCTGGCCGCTGGTCTCGGTCAGCGCGTCGAGCGCGACGGGGTTGAGGGCGTAGACGCGCTTCACGTCCAGGCAGAGGTGCGGCAGGACGTTGACGTTCTGCGAGTAGTTCCCGCCGTGGACGTCGGAGGCCTGGGCGGTCGGCGCGAGGGCCGCGGCGCTGCCGGTCGCGGCCACCGCGAGGGTGGCGCAGGCGAATGCCTTCTTCAGCATGTTGCGGAGCTCCAGAATGAGGTGCGGACGGATGGCGGGGCGCCCGGGGCGGGCGCCGCCGTCAGACGTTGAAGCAGGCGTTGCCGGCCGTGGGGTTCAGCAGCGCGCCGGCGTTGATGCCGTTGCCGCAGATGTTGACCGGGATGTTGACCGGGATCTGGATGACGTTGCCGCTGAGGACGCCCGGGGAGCCGACGGCCGCAGCCTCGGCCGAGGCACCGCCGCGGTCGTGGTGGCGGTCCTTGCCGCCGTCGCTTGCGAGGGCGCCACCCGCGCTGCCCATCACCGCGACACCGGCCGCGACGGTCAGAACTGCGGCCTTCGAGAGACGCTTCACGAGCTCTTCCTTTCCTTGGGTCACTGACGTGCGGACTGGACAACGACACTCAAGGCGGGGCGGATGCGGCGCGTCACCCGAACAGCCGCCGGAACCGGGCGTCCGGGATGGTGAGCTGATAACCAGAAACCTGGGGGGCCATCAGATTGCCTACCGGTCAAGGAGCTCCGCGGATGCGAACCTCTCTGCGGCGGACCGCCACCGCCGCCCTGATGACTGCCCTTCCCGCCGTCGCCCTGGCGGCTCCCCTCCCGAGCGCGGCGGAACCGCTGCCCGGTCCTCCCGGGGCGATTCCGGACCAGTACATCGTGACCCTGGACCACGGCACCGCGCCGCAGACCGTCCTCGGCGGGCTGGGCGTCCAGCCGCTCTTCACCTACCGGCACGCGCTGGCGGGCTTCGCCGCCCGGCTCACACCGGCCCAGGTGCAGCGGGTGCGTGCCGCGCCCGGCGTCGACGAGGTGGAGCAGGACGCGGTGGTCGCCATCCCGCTCGGCGAGGACGCCCCGGCCGACAGCGACCTGGAACCCCCCTACCCCGGCGACGTCCCGGGTGAGCCGACCGGCCCCGTCGACTTCCCGCAGAACACCGCCGCACCCGGGGCACCCGGGGCACCCATGCCGGCGGGTCCGGGTCCGGCGGTATCGGACCCGGCGGTGTCCGGCCCGGCGGTGTCCGGCCCGGCGGCGCCGGATCTGACGGTGCCGTACCTGGCGGAGCCGGAACCGGCCGCGCCCGGGGAGGCGGCGCCCGCGGCGCCGGGGGAGTCCGTCGCCCCGAGGCCCGGCACCAAGCCGGTCCCGGTCCCGTCCCCGATCCCGCAGACCGTCCCCGGTACGGCCGTGCCCTCGGCGCCGGTGCCGGACTCCTCCGGGCCCCGGTCGAAGGGGCTGCGCGGCATGGGCGGGTTCACGCCCTGGGGCCTGACCCGGATCAACAACCGGGCCCTCGGCGGCTCCGGCTTCCAGGTGCGGGCCACCGGCGCCAAGGTCACCTCGTACATCGTCGACAGCGGCATCGAGTTCTCCCACCCGGACTTCGGCGGCCGCGCCGTGCCGGGGTACGACGCGATCGGCGACGGCCTGGACGGCGGGGACTGCAACGGCCACGGCACCCATGTGGCGGGCGTCGTCGGCGGCGGCTACACCGGTGTCGCCCGCAAGACGACGCTGGTGTCGGTGCGGGTCTTCCCGTGCGTCGGGCGGACCTCGAACTCCGCGGTGATCGCGGGCGTCGACTGGGTCGCCGGGCACGCGAAGAAGCCCGCCGTGGCGAATCTGTCGCTTGCCGGGCGCTGGTCGCAGGCGGCCAATCGGGCCGTCGAGGGTCTGGCCAAGGCCGGGGTGTTCCCGGTGGCCGCGGCCGGGAACGACAACCTCAACGCGTGCTTCGTCTCGCCGGCGAGCTCGCGGACGGCCTTCACGGTCGGGGCGATCGACCCGGAGGACCGCCGCGCCTGGTTCAGCAACTGGGGCACCTGCGTGGACATCCACGCACCGGGCACGGGCATCCTGTCGGCGTACCTCAACGGGAGTTTCCGCGACATGGACGGCACGTCGATGGCCGCCCCGCACGTCACCGGGATCGCCGCCCTGTACAAGGACACCCACGGGGACGCGTCCTTCGAGGCGCTCAGCGCGTGGCTCACCGGCCACGCCGTCCGCAACGTGCCCATCGACGGCGGCTACGGCACCGCGCGGCTGTCGGCCTACACGAACGGCCTGTGACATGGCGGGGCCGCCGGAGGAGGTGCCCTCCGGCGGCCCCGGGGTGCGACGGGAGCGTCAGCCGTTGATGCAGACGTTGCCCGCGGTCGGGTTGAGCAGGCCGATCGCGTTCAGGCCGTTGCCGCAGACGTTGATCGGGACGTTGATCGGCACCTGGATGACGTTGCCGCTCAGGATGCCGGGGGAGCCGACGGCGATGGCACGGGCGTTGGCACCGCTGCGGCGGTTGCCGTAGCCGTAGCCGTCGAAGCCGTAGCTCTTGCCGTAGCTCTTGCCGTAACCCTTGCCGTAGCCGTGGCCGCCGCCCTTGCCGCCGCCGTCGTATCCGCTGGCGAGGGCGGTGGTGGCGGAACCGAGGACGAGGGCACCGGTGGCGACAGTCAGGGCGACAGCCTTGGAGAAACGCTTCACTTGTGTTCCTTTCGGACTGGAGGGGACCAAAGGTCGTGATCTGATCAACGACCCAATTTGTCCATGGATGCGCATGATCACCCGAATAGTCGTACCGGATTCTGACACCGCGTGACGATTCGTCGGTTCTCCGGGGCGCGGGCGGCGTCGCGATCCGCCCCGGCGCCGCCCGCGTGGACCTCCTCGGTGAATGCCCCGGCCCCGGTGGCCGCCCCGCTTCAGGTGTCCGCCCCGGCTTCGGCGGCCGCGGGGGACGGCGAGGGCGAGGCCGGGAACAGGCGAGGACGGCCGCCCGGTGGCGGCCGTCCTCGCTGCTTCGGTTCTCGCGCGTCCCTCAGCGCCGCGCCAAGTGGCGCCTCACCGCCGCGATCCGGGTGGACGCGCGCTGCCTGGGCGCGCGGTGCCGGCCCCGGGTCGTCGGGGCCCGCCGTGCGGACAGGGCGCCCGCCACCTGGCGCCGCAGCACACTGCACCGCCAGACCAGCAGCGGGACGAGGGCCGTCAGCAGCGCGATCGCCGCCCAGGTGAGCATCGCCGCGTGGGTGTGGCCCAGCCGGAGCGAGGCGAGCAGCGAACCGGCGAACAGGGCCGCCCACAGCAGGTGGACGCGGAAGGTGGCGAGCCGGTCCGGGCGGGCCGGGTCGCCCGCGGCGACCGGGCCCGGCGTGCGCCGCAGCGGTGTCGTCACGAGGGCGAGCACATAGAGGGGGGAGGCCACCGCGGACATCACCGTCCCGGCGACGCCGAAGGAGCCCCTGGGCCGGTGGGGGCTGACGTTGCGTCCGCGGTTGCCCAGGCAGAGGGCGACCCGGAACGCGACGGCGGTGCCGTGGAGGGTCAGCCACACCGCGGGGTCGACGGGGGCCACGGAGGCGCCGAGTCCGGCGAACAGGACGCAGGCGAGCGCGGTGAGGAGCCAGCCGAGGCCCGCCAGGGGGTAGTGGGCGGCCGCCAGCGTGTAGGTGAGCAGGCTGCCCGGACGCAGCTTCCACGGGGCCTTCCAGAACTGGCGCAGGACCGCTTCGCAGGTGCCGCGGCTCCGGCGCCGCTGCTGGTCGAAGAAGCCGGACCAGGAGGACGGCCCCTCGCCGACGGCGACCACGTCCGGGGTGTGCACCGAGCGCCACTTGCGGCCGGTGGCGGGGTTGCGGCGGCCGTGGATCTCCAGCCCGGTGGCCAGGTCGCCGGCGGCGGAGTCGTACAGCCCGCCGGCCTGCCGCAGCGCCGAGACGCGGACGACGTTGGTGGTGCCGCTGAACAGGGCGGAGCCGTAGCGGTTGGCAGCCCGCTGGGCGGACGCGTCGACGAGGGACCGGTGGCTCTCGGCGGCCCTCGTCACGGCCGTGCCGCGGCTGCCGTGGCCGCCGTGGACCTGGGGGCCGACGACGAAGGCGACGTCCGGGTCGTGGAAGTAACCGAGCATCCGCTCCAGGTAGTTGGGGAGCGGCACCCGGCCGGTGCCGATGGAGGCCGTGAACTCGTAGTCGTCGCCGTGGGCGTCGAGCCAGGCGTTGTGGCCGCCGTGCCGGGCGCCGGCACGGAAGGCGCCCTTGGGCTGGTTCCAGCGTTCGACGCCCTTGCGGGTGAAGTGCCGTACGCCCATCGCCTCGCAGAGCCGCCGGACCTCCGGGTCGTCGTCCTCGTCCAGCAGCCACACGTCGACGGGGCCGTCGTGCCGGACGCGCACCGCGCCCTCCAGGGCGGCCCGCACCCGCACCAGGGACTCCTCACCCGGGGCGGAGGAGGTCAGCAGGGCGACCCGCGTGCCCGGTGCCGGGGCGACCGGGACCGGGTCGCGGGCGACCAGCGTGGCGTGGGCGTGGGACACGACGGCGACCAGCCGGAAGAGTGCGACGAGGCCGAGGCAGACCAGCACCGTGACGTCCGCGACGTGCGCCCACTGCGGCACGGCCGCACGGGTCGCCCAGTGGCGGGGCTGCAGGAGCCAGGCCAGGACGCCCAGCGAGGCCAGGGGCGCGGCGGTGAGCAGCAGCCAGGTGCGGACGCGGTGTCCTTCGCGGGACATCAGGCTGCGGTACCTGACCTGGTACAGCACCCCCGGTCGCGGCGGGTCGTTGAGGGGCCCGGCGAGCGTGCCGTGGCGCGCGTAGTCGTGGCGGCGGGCGGCCCCCGGGTCCGTGCCCGGCCGGTCGCCGTCGCCGGTTGCCGGGGAGGGTACGAGCCCGCCGGGCCGGGCGGGTGTCTTGCGCATGCTGCTGGGCGTGATCGTCACGGCGACCCCGTAGGAGGAGAGAGGTGAAGGAATCACCGAACGGTTGGAAAACAGTGCAAAGCACCTGATGGGCACTGAGAAACTAGCAAATGGCCCTAGAGTTGTCCGACAAGACGACAATCGGCGTGGCGTGGATGCGCGCCCATTGCCCGTTACGACCCGGCGCGGCTACGCTGCGTTCGCGATACCGATCGTTATACGGAATTTCGAACAGGCGCCGGAGAGGCCGGAGAGAGCGAGCAGAGATGGGACGTCTCGTACCCGCCGTGACCAGAGCCCTGGACATCCTGGAGCTCTTCCTCGAAGGCGACGGCTCGATGTCCGCGCCCGAGATCACCCGCAGGCTGGGGCTGCCGCGCACCACCGTGCACGAGCTGGTGACGACCCTGGCGGCGCGCAACTACCTGGTGCCGCAGCCCGGTCAGGCCGGCCGCTACCGGCTCGGCGTGCGCACGTACCAGCTCGGCAGCCGCTACGCCGAGCAGCTGGACCTCGCCGCCGAGGGCCAGCAGGTGGCCCGTTCGGTCGCGGAGACCTGCGACGAGACGGTGCACGTGGCGGTCCTGGAGGGGACCGACGTCATCTACATCGCGAAGGTGGACAGCACCCACGCGGTGCGGATGGTGTCGGCGGCCGGGCGGCGGCTGCCCGCGCACTGCACCTCCGTCGGCAAGATGCTGCTGGCCTCGCTGCCCCCCGACGACCTCGACGAACGCCTGCCCGGGGACGGGCCACTGCCCGCGATGACCGAGCACAGCATCACCACGGCCGGCGAACTGCGGCAGCAGCTGGACGCGGTGCGCGAGCGGGGCGTCGCCGTCGAGCGGCGCGAGTCCAACCCCGACGTCTCCTGCGTCGCCGCCCCGGTCCGCGACTCGGTGGGGCGGGTGGTGGCCGCGCTCAGCATCTCGGTGCCGATGATCCGCTGGAACGAGGAGCGCCGGGCCGAGCTGGAGGAGCTGGCCGTCAAGGGCGCCGCCGAGCTGTCCGAGCGCCTCGGCCACCGGGGCGGTGCGCGGTGAACGGGGTCGAACTCGCCCTGAAGGCCGAGGCGCGGCTCGGCGAGGGGCCCACCTGGGACCCGGTCGGCGCGCGCTTGCTGTGGGTGGACATCCTCGCCTCCCGGGTGCACTGGTACGACCCGGCCGGCGGCGGGCAGTCCGTGATGGCGACCGGGCAGCACGTCGGCGCGGCCAAGCCGCGAGCGGCCGGCGGCGTGGTGGTCAACCTGCGAGACGGCGTGGGGCTGTACGACGCGGACGGCGCCTTCCGCTGGCTGCACCACGACCCCGTCCCCGGGCGGCGGGCCAACGACGCGGCCGTGGACGCCGCCGGCACCCTGTGGGCGGGCACCATGCGCTACGACGAGGCGCCCGGCGGCGGGACCCTGCGCCGGGTCGGCCCGGACGGGACGGTGGTGCCGGTGCTGGACGACGTGACCGTCAGCAACGGCACCGACTGGAGCCCCGACGGCTCCCTCATGTACTACGTGGACAGCCCGACCCGGCGCGTCGACGTGTTCGACGTCGACAAGGACACCGGACTCGTAAGCGGGCGGCGGCCGTTCGCGGCCGTCGAGGAGGCCGCGGGTCTCCCGGACGGGCTCACCGTGGACGCCGAGGGCTGCGTATGGGTGGCCCTGTGGGACGGGGCGGCCGTCCGCCGCTACACCCCGCGGGGCGACCTGGACCGGGTCGTGGAGGTGCCGGTACGGCGGCCCACGGCCTGCGCCTTCGGCGGCCCGTCCCTGACGGATCTCTACATCACCTCCGCGAGCACGGGCCTTGACGCCCGGGAGCTGGCGGAGCGGCCCCTGTCGGGATCGCTGCTGGTGGTGCCGGGAGCCGGGCAGGGGATGCCCGATGTGCCGTTCGGTGGTTGATTCCGTGGTGGTTCGGGGTTGATTCGGGGCTGATCGGCGCCCTAAACCCGCATGTCCCGGGTTTCACAGAGGTTTCACGGGATCGACGGGCAACTCATATGTACGTCGTATCGGTGCGTCCCATACGCTGCCGGGGCAATGGACTACTGCGCAGCCTGCCGACGGCACATCAACGGCGCCCTTTCTTGCCCGGGGTGCGGAACGCCCGCCCACCAACTCGGTGCGCAGGGGCCTGCCGACGCGCCCGCGCAAGCATCCGCGACCGACGGCGAGAACGCCGCCGCCGAGAGCGGTCGCGCCGAACGACGCAAGGGGGCGGGGCGGGGCCCCTCGGAGGGCGCCCCGCGCCGCTCCGGCAGCCGGGCCCGTACCCGCCGCGTCCGTACCCGCCGCCGCTCGCGGCTGGTGGTCGGCACCCTGGTGGGCGCCGCCATCGTGCTCGTCGGCTGGAGCGTGGCGGAACTCCCGCTCGCCGGCTACGTGACGGGCGCGAACTCGGCCGCCGCGGACCACACGCGGACCGACGGCGCCTCCCCGAGCGCGACCTCCTCGCCCGGCGGCAAGACCTCCGGGGACCCGAAGGCGCCCGCATCGGACGCCTCGGCGTCCGAGAGCGCGAGCACCTCCGCGTCGCCCAGCGTCTCGGAGAGCGCCAAGAAGTCGCCGTCCCCCAAGGTCTCCGTCTCCGCCACGGCCAGCCACTCGTCCGCCGGCTCCGGGTCCACGGCCCCCGCCGGCGGCGCCCCCACGGCCTCGGCCCCGCCGCAGTCCGCCCCGGCCTCGCAACCCGCCACGCACACGCCGAAGCCGACACCCTCCTGCACCCGTTTCCTGTGGTGGTGCACCTGACGGGCACCCGGCCCGTCCTCCCCGGCTCCTCCGCAGATCCGCCCCGCCTCCGTCCCACCGGCTCACCGCGCCGGCCGGTTCCACCGGCCGGCGCTCCGGTGTGCGACGGGACACGCCCATGCCGATTTATTTGACTTCCTCAAACATCCAGGCTCATGGTTAGTTAAGAACCTAAAGCTTTGGAGGCGTTCCCCCCATGCCGAAGAGCCGTGAATGGCACCTGGTAGCCCGCCCTCACGGGTGGCCGAAGCCCGAGGACTTCGCGCTGCGCGAGACCGAGGTCCCCGAGCCCGGACCCGGTGAGATCCTCGTGCGCAACCTCTACGTGTCGGTCGACCCCTACATGCGCGGCCGCATGAACGACGCGAAGTCGTACGCGGAGCCGTACCGACTGGACCAGCCGATGCACGGCGGCGCGGTCGGCCGGGTCGTCGCCTCTGGAGCGGAGGGCTTCGCCCCCGGCGACCATGTGCTGCACCCCCTCGGCTGGCGCGAGTACGCCCTGGTCAAGGCGGAGAACGTGGTCAGGGTCGACCCCGGCCTCGCCCCGCTGAGCACCTACCTGGGTGTGCTCGGGATGACCGGCCTCACCGCCTACGCGGGCCTGCTGCGCGTCGCCGGCCTCAAGGAGGGCGACGCGGTCTTCGTCTCCGGCGCGGCGGGGGCGGTCGGCAGCCAGGTCGGCCAGATCGCCCGGCTCAAGGGCGCCTCCCGGGTGATCGGCAGCGCCGGCTCGGACGAGAAGGTCAAGCTCCTGGTCGAGGAGTACGGCTTCGACGCCGCCTTCAACTACAAGAACGGCCCCGTGGCCGAGCAGTTGGCGGCGGCCGCGCCCGACGGCATCGACGTCTACTTCGACAACGTGGGCGGCGAGCACCTCGAGGCGGCCATCGGCGCCCTCAACCTGCACGGCCGGGTGGCGGTCTGCGGCATGATCGCCCTCTACAACGCCACCGAGCCCGCCCCCGGCCCCCGCAACCTGTCCCGGCTCATCCAGAACCGGCTGCGCATCGAGGGCTTCCTCGTCGGCGACCACTACGACCTGCAGCCGCAGTTCGTCCAGGAGGTCGGCGGCTGGATCCGCGAGGGCCGGCTGCACTACCGCGAGACCGTCGTCGACGGGATCGAGAACAACCTGGAGGCCTTCCTCGGCGTCCTGCGCGGCGACAACACCGGGAAGATGCTGGTGCGCCTGCCCGAATAGCGGCGGACGGCAACGGGGACGAGGGGCGCGCCCGGGCGGGCGCGCCCCTCACGTGCCGGCGGGCTCCCCGTCGCGGCCACCAGCAGCGGGGCGGCCTGCTCGGGGGTGAGGCCGCCGGGCAGCGTGTCGCCGTACCGGCACGCAGGGAGTCGGCGGCCCGGCGGCGCACCCGCGTATAGCGGTCCCTGAAGTACTCCCGGGCGGGATGGCCCCCGGTGACGCTGTCGCCGGCCGGCACGGTGAAGACCTGGACGACGCCCGGCCGGGTGGCGTTGTACTCGACCAGGTCGGCCACCGTCTCCATCGGCCAGGCCGTGCCGTGCAGCGCGGCCGAGGCCATGTCCCACCGGTCGCGGACCTCGAGTACCGCGACGAGCAGGGCCTCCTTGGTCGGGAAGTAGTGGAGCAGCCCCTGCTGGGTGAGCCCGACCCGTTCCGCGACGGCGGCCGGCGAGGCGCCCCGGTAGCCGCGCACGGCGATCACTTCGAGGGCGGCCCGGACGATCTCCGCCTTGCGGACCGCACGGCCCGGTCCCCGGCCGCGGCCGCGGTCACCGTCACGGTCGTCGGCAGTCACAGGCGGGAGCCCGGGCCCGGGCGCGGCGCGCGGACCACCGAAGGCAACGAACGGGTGACGACGCCTACCGATCTGACGCCTACCGATCAACAGGGCGCGGGCCGGAGGATGGTGACCGGCCAGGCACGCAGCAACCGGGTTGTCACGTCCTCACGAAGGAGTCCACCCCATGAGCGACACCTCCGGAACCCCGCTCGACGACGCGGTCGAACACGCGCTGGGCAAGCTCGACCTCGACGCGAAGACACGGCTGCTGGCCGGGCAGGACATGTGGTCGCTGCCCGCGCTGCCCGAGATCGGACTGGGCTCGCTGGTCATGTCGGACGGGCCCATCGGGGTGCGCGGCGTGCGCTGGACCGCGGACGACCCCTCGATCGCGCTGCCCAGCCCCACGGCGCTCGCCGCCGGCTGGGACCCCGCCCTGGCCCGCCGCGCCGGGCGGCTGCTCGCCCAGGAGGCCCGCCGCAAGGGCGTGCACGTGCTGCTCGCGCCGACCGTCAACCTGCACCGGTCGCCGCTGGGCGGACGGCACTTCGAGGCGTACTCCGAGGACCCGTACCTCATCGGCGAGATCGGCACCGGCTACGTCGCGGGCGTGCAGGACGGCGGGGTCGGCACCACCGTCAAGCACTTCGTCGCCAACGACGCCGAGACCGAGCGCTTCACCGTCGACAACGTGATCGGCGAGCGCGCCCTGCGCGAGCTCTACCTCGCCCCCTTCGAGGCCATCGTCAGGAACGCCCGCCCCTGGGGCGTCATGGCCGCCTACAACTCCGTCAACGGCACCACCATGACCGAGCACCACCGTCTGCAGAACGGGGTGCTGCGCGGGGAGTGGGGCTTCGACGGCTTCGTCGTCTCCGACTGGGCGGCCGCCCGTGACACCGTCGCGGCGCTGGCCGGCGGCCTCGACGTGGCCATGCCCGGACCGCGCACCGTCTACGGGGAGGCGCTGGCCCGCGCGGTGCGCGAGGGGCGGGCCGAGGAGTCCGCCGTGGACGCGGCGGTACGCAACGTGCTGCGGCTCGCCGCCCGGGTGGGCCTGCTGGCGGGCACCCCCGCGGCGGTGCCCCCCGAGCGGATCCCCGCCGCGATCGACGGGCCCGCGCTGGCCCGGGAGATCGCCTGCCGCTCCTTCGTCCTGCTGCGCAACGAGCCGCGCGGCGAGCGGCCCGTCCTCCCCGTCGACCCCGCCGGGGTGCGCCGGATCGCGCTCATCGGCGCGGCCGCCCGCGACGCCCGGGTGCTCGGGGGCGGGTCCGCGCAGGTCTTCCCCGGCCGCGTCGTCTCGCCGCTGGACGGTCTGCGCGCGGCGCTGCCGGAGGGCGCCGCCCTGACCTACGCCGTCGGTGCCGACCCCAACGGCGAACTGTCTCCCGCCGGGACCGGGTTCGCGCTGCGCGCGGTCTGCCGGGACGCCGCCGGAGAGGTCCTGGGCACCTGCACGCTGCCCGGTGGCCATGTGCAGTGGATGGGCGGCGACCTGCCCGGCGGCGTGACCCACGACGCCCTGCGCTCCGTCGAGGTGACCGGCACCTTCACGCCCCGCGAGAGCGGCGCCCACCACTTCGGCACCCGCGGGCTGGGCGGCTTCCGGCTCGTCGTGGACGGCGCGGCGGTCTTCGACGGGACCCAGGTCGCCGGCCCGGAGTCCGGGCCCTTCGAGGGCATGTTCGGCGCGCCCGTCGAGCGGGGCCGGGTCGTGCTGACCGCGGGGGTCCCCGTCGCCGTCTCGCTGACGCATGTCGTCCCCCGGGACGGCAGGGGGCCGGTCCGGGCGGTCGTCTTCTCGCTGGTGCACGCCGAACCGCGGCGGGACGGGGACGAGTCGATCGCGGAGGCGGTCGCGGCGGCCCGGGACGCCGAGGTGGCGGTGGTCGTCGTCGCGACCACCGAGCGGGTCGAGAGCGAGGGCTTCGACCGCGCGGACCTGCGACTGCCGGGCCGGCAGGACGAACTCGTGCACGCGGTGGCCGCGGTGAACCCCCGGACGGTGGTCGTGGTCAACACCGGCTCGCCGGTGGAGATGCCGTGGCGCGAGGAGGTCGCCGCGGTGCTGATCGGCTGGTTCCCCGGGCAGGAGGCCGGCGCGGCGCTCGCCGACGTGCTCCTCGGCGCGGCCGAGCCCGGCGGCCGGCTGCCCACCACCTGGCCGGCCCGGCTGGCCGACGCCCCGGTCGCCGAGGTCGCGCCCCGGGACGGGACGCTGCGCTACGACGAAGGCGTCCTCATCGGCTACCGCGCCTGGGAACGGGCCGGTACGGCGCCCGCGTACCCCTTCGGACACGGCCTCGGCTACACCGACTGGGCCTACGAGGACGCCTCCTTCACGCCCGCGGAGGGCACCGCGGACGGCGGGCCGGACACGCTGGGCACGCTCACCGTACGTCTGCGCAACACCGGCGACCGGGCGGGGCGCGAGGTCGTCCAGGTCTACCTGGCGGCGCCGGCCGGCGAGGACCCGGCGGTCGGCCGTCCGGTCCGGGTCCTGGCCGGGTTCCTCTCCGTCGAGCTCGCCGCGGGCGCCGTGACGGAGGCCCGTATCGCGCTCGCGCGGCGCGCCGCGCAGATTTGGGACCCCTCGGAGGGTGACTGGCGCACTCTTGCGGGTACGTACACCGCCGAGGTCGCGCGCAGCGTCGCCGACCGCCGTCTCACGGTGCCGGTGGCCGTGAACGGCTGACCACACACCCCGGGGAGGTCCCTGACAGCCTCCCCGGGGTGCGGGGTCGTCGAGCGGTCCCGCCGCGTGCCGGCGCGGGGCGGGCGTGCGGTGCTGTCGGCGTGGCGGTTCGTGCTCCGCCTCCCGGGCGTGCCGGGCTGTGCACACCCGCCCGTGCCCCGACGGGGCGCGGCCCCGGGCCCGTCGTGCGCCGCGTCCGGCAGGTGCCGCGGCCCTTCCGGGGACGGCCACCACTCGGTGACGGGTCGTCAGGCGCCGCGCCGGGACGGTCCCCCGGGCGGACCCCGCCCGATTGCGGGCCGCGTGCCGTGACGTGACGCTCGTGCCAACCGCGCCCCACTCCAGGCGTCCACCCGAGGAGCAGCGATGACGGCACGAACGCGCATCCGTCCGGTCCTGGCCGGCGCGGCACTCCTCCTGGCCGGCGCGTCCGTGCTGCCGGCCGGCTCCGCGCTGGCCGGCGAAGCGCCCGCGTCCGCCGTCGCCGGCTGCTCGGTCAACGGCCGGCCGGTCACCGGCGCCGCCGTCACCGGCACCGAGGGCTTCGACGAGATCGACTGCTTGCACGGCGTCCCCGCCGGCGTGGTGGTCGCCGGAGGCGGAGGTGTGGACGTCATCACCGTCCACGGCGGCAACGCGGGGACCGTCGACGGCGGCGGCGGGGCCGACATGATCGAGATCAGCGGCGGGAACAGCGGGATCGTCACGGGAGGCGACGGGGGCGACCTCGTCGACCTGATCGGCGACGCCGACGCCAACTCCGGCACCGTCAGCGGCGGGCCGGGCGACGACGTGCTCTTCCTGAGGGCCGAGGACATCGCCGGCACCGGCGTCGTGACCGGTGACACGGGCTCCGACGTCTGCCTCTTCGACCCCGACCCCTCGGGCCTCCGGGACTGCGAGGTCATGGTCTGAGCCGTCCCCGGCCGCCCGCGGTTCGCATACCCTGTCGCGCATGCGAGATCTTGCCTCCGGTATACGGCTCTTCGTGGACGGCCAGCGCTGGGTGCTCCGGCACGGCCGCTGGTTCGGCTTCGGACTGCTGCCCGCGCTGATCACCCTCGTCGGCTACGCGGGGGCACTGGTCGCCCTCGCCTTCTGGGCCGACGACGCGACCGCCTGGGCCACGCCCTTCGCCGACGACTGGGACTCGCCCTGGCGCGGCCTGTTCCGCGGGCTGCTCACCGCGGTCGCCTTCGGCGGCGGTCTGCTGCTGGCGGTGATCTCCTTCACCGCGGTGACCCTGCTGGTCGGCCAGCCCTTCTACGAGTCCCTGGCCGAGCGCGTCGACGTCTCCGAGGGCGGCGCCCCGGACGGGCCCGACCTCCCGCTGTGGCGGGAGTTGCTGCAGTCCGCCCGGGACAGCCTGCGGGTGCTGGTCCGGGTCGCGATCTGGGGCGTCCTGCTCTTCGCGGCCGGCTTCATCCCCGTCGTCGGCCAGACCGTCGTCCCCGCGATCGGCTTCTGCGTCTCCGGCTACTTCCTCGCCCTCGAACTCACCGGCGTCGCCTTCCAGCGCCGGGAGGTGCCGCTGCGGGAGCGGATGCGCATGCTGCGCGGCCGGATGGCGCTCACGCTCGGGTTCGGGGTGCCGCTGATCCTGTGCTTCCTGGTGCCGCTGGTCTCCGTCCTGCTCATGCCCGGCGCGGTGGCCGGCGCCACGCTTCTGGTGCGGTCCCTGATGCCGCCGCAGGGAGTCCCGGAGCCGCGGCCGGAGTCCGGTGCGCCCGTGGAACCGCTGGACTTCCGCAAGCCGTAGCCACCGGGGCGAACCGGAGGGAACCATTCCGCACCCGTCGTGTGACCTATGTACGGGGACGAGCACGCGAGGGGGAGGCGCGCCATGGCGCAGCGCACCAACCAGTACGACGACAACCCGCAGAGCTACCGCACCTACTGGGTGAGCCGCGGCTACGAACACGACGCCGAGGTGGCCGCGTTGCGCAGGCTGCTCGAAGGGCGGCACTTCGGCCACGCGGCGGACGTCGGCGGCGGCTACGGCCGGCTCGTGCCCGTGCTGCGGGAGTTCGCCGACCGGGTCACGCTGGTGGACGCCAGCCGCAAGCAGCTGAACGACGCGGAGGTGTACCTCAAGGGGCTCGCCGGGGTGAGCATGCGGCTGATGAGTGCCGACGGCCTCGGCCTGCACTCCGCGAGCGTGGACCTGGTCACCCTGATCCGCGTCATGCACCATCTGCCCGACCCGCGGGCCGCACTGACCGAGATCGCCCGGGTGCTGCGCCCGGGCGGCACCGCCGTCGTCGAGACCGCCAACCTCGCGCACGCCGCCAACCGGCTCCGCTACGCGGCGCACCGCCGGCGGGTGCCGCTGTCGCCGGTGGACATCCGCTCGGCGGAGAACCGCGAGCGCGACAGCATCCCGTTCGTCAACCACCACCCGCGCACGGTCGCCGCGCAACTGGAGGCCGCGGGGCTGCGCGTCGAGCGGCGGCTGTCGGTGTCCAACCTGCGCAGCACGCGGCTGAAGCGGGTGGTTCCGCACTCGGCGCTGGTACGGGCCGAGGGCGCGCTGCAGTCCCCGCTGGCCCGCGTGGGGTTCGGGCCGAGCATCTTCTTCCTCGTCCGCAAGCCGGGCTAGGCCCCGGGCACGGTCGGGCTCGGCCCGGCAGCCGGCCGCTGGCGGAGCGGGGCTCCGGTGCGGCATGCTCCGGGCGGCCGACCCTTACCCGACCGACCGGAGGTCCCCCGCGATGCGGCTGCCGCTCCACCCCGGCGTGCCCGCCGACGTCCCGCCGCCGACGGGCGAGGAACTGCGCCTGGAACGGGCGGTGCCGCGGGAGATCCTGCGCCGCAGCGGCTTCCACACCGCGGCTCCCCGGTTCGCCCGGGCGCTGGCGGAGGCCCGCGACCCGGCCGAGGCCGCCAGGACCGTACGACGGCACGGGCGCGCCCTGTGGCGGGCCGCCGTGGACCGGGCGCAGGGCCGCGGGCCGGTGGCGGGCGCCCTGGGGCACGACGACGACCGGCCGCTGTACTGGGCCCGGCTCGCCCTCGCCGGGGAACTGCGGCGGTGGGAGCCGGCGTTCACGCTGCCCGCCGCCGTCCGCACGGCGCTGGCGGCCCGTCTGGAGCGTGCCTCGCGGGGGCAGGACGCCGTCCGCCCTCCCGTGGCCGAGGGCGTGCGGCGTGTCCTGCTGACCGGCTTCGACCCCTTCCGGCTGGACGCCGACATACGCCGCGGCAATCCCTCCGGGGCCGCGGCGCTCGCCCTGGACGGCGTCACGCTGGAGACCTCCGCGGGCCCGGCCCGCGTCGAGACCGTCGTCTTCCCGGTGCGCTGGGGCGACTTCACCGACGGCACGGTCGAACGCGTGCTGCGCCCCCGGTTCCGGCCCGGCCCGCGCCGTGTCGACCTCTTCGCCACCGTCAGCCAGGGCCGGGACGGACGCTTCGACCTCGAACGCTTCAACGGCGCGTGGCGCGGCGGCCACCCCGACAACGCGGGCCTGTCCGTCACCGGCCCGGTCCCCGTCGCCGCCCCCGGCCGGCAGCCGCAGTGGACGGCGTCCACCCTGCCGTACGCGGCGATCGCCGCCGCCGGGACCGGTGCCTTCCCGGTGCACGACCGCACCACCGTCACCGAGGTGCCCGCCGGGGCCACCGCCCCCGTCACCCGTGAAGGGGGCCCGACGGCCGGCTCCGCCGCCCGCGCCGGGGGCGGCGGCGACTACCTCTCCAACGAGATCGCCTACCGGGCCACCCTGCTCCGGGACAGGCTCGCGCTGCCCGCCCCGGGCGGCCATGTCCACACCCCGGTGCTCCACTTCGGCCCCGGCAACACCGAACCGGCCACCGGCACGGTCTCCGACCCCGTCTTCGTCGCCCAACGGCTCGCGGTCACGGCCCAGATCCGCGCCCTCCTCGTCGCGGCAGCGGGCACCCTCGGCTGAGAGGGGCACGCCGGCCCCCGTCCCCGTCCCCGCCCCGCCGTCGACGTCCGAGGGAAGGGGCGGCGGTCACTGAACGGAAGCGCGCCCGGGCCCGTATGAGACGCGGGAAGGCCGCAAGATAGCCGAACCGCGCACCACTTGTCCCACGATCGACCCACATGTACTAGATGTGAGGAATGTGTGACAAGGTCGTGCAGGCAAGGGGAAGCGGGCCGCCGCGGCGCGGCCCCCGTGATCGAGGGAGGTTCTGCCGTGACCGTCGCTGTCGGCGTCACCGGTAATGCCACCGAGTTGTTCCGCGCCAACACCGCGCACAGTCCCTCGTACTTCGCGCTGCGCCGCGCCGCCGGCGGCCTGTCGCCCTCCGGCGGAGGGCGCGACATCGTCGACTTCTGCATCCCGTGCAACCCGTACTTCCCGAGCCCGGCCATGTACGACAAGCTCCAGGAGTCGATGCGGGACATCCTCACCTACTACCCGAGCAGCACGGACGTCATCACCAACGAGCTGTGCTCGCTGCTCGGCCTCAACCCGCAGACCGTGGCCATGGGCAACGGCTCCACCGAGCTGATCACCTGGATCGACCACCTGCTGGTCCGCGAGAGCCTGGCGATCCCCATACCGACCTTCGGCCGCTGGACCGACCAGCCGATGGAGACCGGCAAGCGCGTCGACATGTTCCTCCTCCCGGAGGCCGCCGGATTCGCCCTCGACCCGGCGGCCTTCGTCGCGTTCGTCCGCGCCCGCGGCTCCCGTACGGCCGTGATCTGCAACCCCAACAACCCCGACGGCGGCTTCCTCCCCAAGCACGCCGTCGTGGCGCTCATGGACGCCCTGTCCGACCTCGACCTCGTCGTGATCGACGAGTCCTTCCTCGACTTCAGCGACGCCGAGGCCTGGCCGAGCGTCGCCGACGAGGCCGTCCTGCGGCCCAACGTGATCGTCCTGCGCAGCCTCGGCAAGAACTTCGGCCTGCACGGCATCCGCTTCGGCTACCTGGTCGCCAATCCCGCGCTGGCCGGGAAGGTCCGCCGCATGCTGCCGAAGTGGAACCTCAACTCCTTCGCCGAGGCGGTGGTCTTCATGCTCAAGGACCACCGCGAGGAGTACGCGCAGAGCCTGCGCATGGTCTCCCGCGACCGCCAGGAGATGACCTGGCAGCTCGCGGCGCTGCCGGGGCTCACCGTCTACCCGTCGCAGGGCAACTTCGTCTTCGTCAAGCTCCCCGACGGCGTCGACGGCGCCGTGCTGCGCGACCGGCTGCTGGCCGAGCACGGGGTGCTGGTCCGCGAGTGCGGCAACAAGCTGGGCAGCAGCAGCCGTTTCATGCGGCTGGTGGTCCGCCCCCAGGCCGACGTCCAGCGGCTGCTCACCGGGCTGAGCACGGTGCTGTACGGCAGCACCTGGTACGCCGCCCCCGCGCCCGCCCCCGCGGCTGCCGCGCCCGTCCAGGAGCAGCCCCCGCCGCCCCCGCAGCCCGCGCCGCAGCAGCTGCCGCAGATCCAGCCCGCCCCGCCGCCGCAGCCGCTCCCGCAGATCCAGCAGGCCCCACCGCCCCAGCCGCTGTACGAGCAGCCCTTCGCGCCGCCTCCGGCGCCGCCGCAGCCCGTCTACGAGGTCAGACGCGAGCCGCAGCCTCAGGTCCAGCCGCAGCCTCAGCCCCAGGTGCAGCCCCAGGTCCAGCCGCGGGCCGAGGGGCCCGCCACGGACATGTACCCCGCGCTGGCCGCCGAGGTCCCGCCGGCCTTCGCGGCGGTACCGTCCGGCACCCCGCGGCCGGCCCTGTACTGGCAGGACGCCTCCTGACGCACCGCGCCCGCGCGGGCCGGCAGCTCACCGGCCGGCGCGGGCGCGGGGTCACCTGGCCGAGCGGAAGGAGCGGCTCTCCAGGGTCTTCCACTCCCCGCACGAGCTCTGCTTGCCGCGGGTCTCGTGGATGGTGCAGTGCGTCTCCACCACCCGGCCGTCCCGGGTGATCGCCTTGACCCACACGCCGGAGCCGACGGAGGTCACCGTGGCCCCGCAGACGCCGCGCGGGTAGCCCCGGTTGCCGCTGAGGGAGTGCCACACGAAGCGCCCGCGGGGAAGGGTGCGGCCGCCGATGAAGATCCGTCCCTCGAACACCGCGACGGAGATCTCCTGGTCGTTCTTGCGGAGGGTGGAGTCGATGCTGACGCAGTCGCCCTCGCGGCCGCCACGTGCGTCGCCCTGGTCGTCCCGGCGTCCGTCGTCGCGGTTCCCGCCCTGGTCGTCGCGGTGCTGCTGCTGCGGGCGCTCGTCCCGGCCCTGGTCACCGCCCTGGTCACGGCCCTGGTCGCCGCCCTGGTCGCCGCGTTCGTTCCCGCTCTCGTTCCCGCCCTCGTCCCGGCCGTTGTCGCCCCGGTCGGTCTCCCGCTCGCCCCGCTGGTCCGTGCGCTCCCCGCCGTCCCCGCCGTCCCCGCCGTCCGCGCCGTCCTCGTCGCGGGCCTCCTGCTCGCGGCCGCCGTCCTCGCCCTCCTCCGCCTCTTCCTCGTCGTCGTCGGCGGCGACGCTCCGCGTGACGGGCGGCCGGGGGTCGTTCACGGCCGCCCTCGTGCCGGCCGCCGTGGTCACGGTGCCGGGGGTCGTGGCGAGCACGGGCGCCGACACCGCGGCCGCGGCGACGGCGAGCGGCACGACCACGCCGGTCAGCCGTCCGTACCGCCGGAACCTGCGCGGCGAAGACGGCCTGCCGTCAGGACTCATGGGGGACTCCTCGTCGAATGCGAAAGCCGCAGGGCCTGATCGACGGGATGCGTACCCCCCGGCGCGCGGACTGTGTGCCGCTGTCATTCCGGTGGCCCAGAACATTCCCGTACGGCCCAGGGGAAGTTCACCCGGAGCCGTCCCCCAAGTCGACAGGCGGGGGCGCCCGGGAGAGAATCCCGGCCGCCCCCGCCCGCGGGGAGGGTGGCGCCGCTCAGTGGGTGCCGAAGGAGTGCACGGTGGTGGAGCGGTAGGTCTGCCCCGGCCGCAGGACCGTCGACGGGAACGAGGGCTGGTTGGGGGAGTCCGGGAAGTGCTGGGTCTCCAGGCAGAAGCCGTCGCCCTGCCGGTAGACCCGGCCCGAGGAGCCGGCGAACGCACCGGTCAGGAAGTTGCCCGTGTAGAACTGCACACCGGGCTCGGTGGTGGCGATCCGCATGACCCGGCCGGAGACGGGCTCGGTGACCGTCACGATGTGCTCGGGCGCGGCCGTGCGGCCCTTGTCGAGCACGAAGTTGTGGTCGATGCCCTGGCCGTACAGGATCTGCTGGTGCGCGGAGCGGATGTCGCGGCCGATCGTCTTCGCCGAGCGGAAGTCAAACGGGGTGCCCGCGACGGGCGCCAGTTCACCGGTGGGGATCAGGGTGGAGCCGACCGGGGTGTAGCGCCGGGCGGCGATCTGGACCTCGTGGTCGTAGATGCCGCCGTCGCCCTCGCCGCGCAGGTTGAAGTACGTGTGGTTGGTGAGGTTGACGACCGTCGCCTTGTCGGTGGTGGCGGTGTAGTCGATCCGCCACCGGGCGTCGGCGGTCAGGGTGTAGACGACCTTGACCTTCAGCGTGCCCGGGTAGCCCATCTCGCCGTCCGCGCTGGTGTAGCGCAGCACCAGACCGGCGTCCGAGCCCGCCTTGAAGCCCTCGACCGCCCAGACCCGCTTGTCGAAGCCCCGGTCGCCGCCGTGCAGGCTGTTCGGGCCGTCGTTGACGGGCAGCTGGTGGGTGCGGCCGTCCAGGGTGAACTTCCCGCCCGCGATGCGGTTGCCGTAGCGCCCGATCAGCGCGCCGAAGTACGGGCTGCTCGCCACGTAGCCGGCCAGGTCGTCGAATCCGAGGGACACGTTGACGCGGCGGCCGCGCCGGTCGGGCAGCTCCAAGGTCTGGACGATGCCGCCGTACGAGAGCACCTTGAGGGTGATCCCGCCGTTGCTGACCGTCCAGATGTCGACCTTGGTGCCGTCCTCCAGGGTCCCGAAGTGTTCCTTGCTCACCTTGCTCCTGCCAGCGGGCCTGTGCCTGGCGTCGGCGGTCTGCCGCGCCGTGGCGGCCTCCCCGGCCGCCCAGGCGTTCGTCCCGCCGATCGCGGGCGCGACCGCCCCGAGTGCCGCGCCCGCGATCAATGTACGTCTGTTCACTTGCGGCTCCTTCTGTAGGTAGCTGCTTTACGAACCGACCTTGCGCTTGTTCCAGACGTCGAAGCCGACCGCCGCCAGGAGCACCAGACCCTTGATGACCTGCTGGTAGTCCGTGCCGATGCCGACCAGCGACATCCCGTTGTTGAGCACCCCGAGCACCAGGCCGCCGATGATGGCGCCCAGCACCGTGCCGACGCCGCCGGTCGCGGAGGCACCGCCGATGAAGGCGGCCGCGATGGCCTCGAGCTCGAAGTTGATGCCGGCCTGCGGGACGCCGGCGTTCAGCCGCGCCGCGTAGACCAGTCCGGCGAGGGCGGCGAGTACGCCCATGTTCACGAAGACCAGGAAGACGACCCGCTTGTCCTTGACGCCGGAGAGCTTGGCCGCCGCCTGGTTGCCGCCGAGCGCGTACACGTGGCGTCCGATCACCGCGTTGCGCATCACGAAGCCGAAGACGATGAGCAGCCCGGCGAGGATGAGCAGCACGATCGGCACGCCGTGGTAGCTGGCGAGGGTCATGGTGAAGGCGACGCAGCAGGCGACGATGGCGAGCAGCTTCAGCAGGAAGAAGTTGCGCGGCAGCACGTCCAGGTCGTACGCGAGCTGCTGGCGGCGGTCGCGGATCTCCTGGACGACGGCGATGGCGATCACCACGAGACCGATGAGCAGCGTCAGGTTGTGGTAGTTCGTGTGCGGTCCGACCTCGGGCAGGAAGCCGTTGCCGATCTTCTGGAAGCCGCGCGGGAAGGGCGAGATGGACTGGCCCTCCAGGAAGATCTGGGTGCCGCCGCGGAAGAGCAGCATGCCGGCCAGGGTCACGATGAACGACGGGATCCCGACGTACGCGATGAAGTAGCCCTGCCAGGCGCCGGCGATCGCGCCGATGAGCAGGCAGGCGACCAGGGCGAGCGGCCACGGGACGTGATGGTGGATGATCATCACGGCGGCGGCCGCGCTGACGAAGGCCGCGAGCGAACCGACGGACAGGTCGATGTGGCCGGCGATGATCACGACCATCATGCCGATCGCCAGGATCAGGATGTAGCTGTTCTGGCCGATGAGGTTGGTGACGTTCTGCGGTTTGAGCAGGATGCCGCCGGACCATATCTGGAACAGCGCCGCGATCAGCACCAGCGCGATGATCATGCCGTACTGGCGCATGTTGCGCCGTGCCGCCTGCAGCAGGAGGCCGGCGGCTCCGGCCGCCGCGCCGCCGTCCTTGACGGCCGCGGCCGCGCCCCCGGCGGGCGGCGGAGGATTCTTGTCGGTCTTCACCGGGCTGCCCATCTCAGTTACCTCGGTCCATGGTCATGTGGCGCATAAGCACTTCCTGCGTCGCGCTCTCGCGCGGGATCTCCCCGGTCAGCCGGCCCGCCGACATCGTGTAGATGCGGTCGCACATGCCGAGCAGTTCCGGCAGCTCGGAGGAGATGAAGACGACGGCCTTGCCCTGGGCCGCCAGGTCGTTGATCACCGTGTAGATCTCGTACTTGGCCCCGACGTCGATGCCCCGGGTGGGTTCGTCGAGGATGAGGACCTCCGGCCCGGCGAAGATCCACTTGCTCAGGACGACCTTCTGCTGGTTGCCGCCGCTCAGCTTGCCCGTGGTCTCGAAGACGGTCGGGGTCTTGATGTTCATCGTCGAGCGGAAGGACTCGGCGACGCGGGCCTCCTCGTGCTGGTTGACGACGCCGCGCTTGGCGACCTTGGACAGGGCGCTGAGCGAGATGTTGCGGCTGATGTCGTCGATGAGGTTCAGCCCGTAGTGCTTGCGGTCCTCGGTGACGTAGGCGATGCCGTGGCCGACCGCCTCCGGGACGGTGCGGGTGCGGATCTCCTTGCCGTCCAGGTAGACCCGGCCGCTGATGCCCCGGCCGTAGGAGCGGCCGAAGACGCTCATGGCCAGTTCGGTGCGGCCGGCCCCCATCAGCCCGGCGATGCCCACGATCTCGCCGCGCCGGACGTTGAGGGAGACCCCGTCGACGACCTTGCGCTGCTGGTCGATGGGGTGGTGCACGGTCCAGTCCTCGACGGCGAAGGCCACCTCGCCGATCTCCGGTTCCCGCTCGGGGAAGCGGTGGTCGAGGTCGCGGCCGACCATGCCGCGGATGATCCGCTCCTCGGTGACGGTGCTCCCGCCGTCCTCGTCGGTGGCCTTCATGTCGAGCGTCTCGATGGTCCGCCCGTCCCGCAGGATGGTGATGGAGTCGGCGACCCTGGCGATCTCGTTGAGCTTGTGCGAGATGATGATGCAGGAGATGCCGTGCTCCTTGAACTCCAGGATGAGGTCCAGGAGTTTGCGGCTGTCCTCGTCGTTCAGGGCGGCCGTCGGCTCGTCCAGGATGAGGAGCTTGACCTCCTTGGACAGCGCCTTGGCGATCTCGACGAGCTGCTGCTTGCCGACGCCGATGTCCGCCACACGGGTGCTCGGCTGGTCGGTCAGCCCGACCCGCTTGAGCAGCGAGCCCGCGTGCCGCAGCGTCTCGTTCCAGCTGATGACACCGCGTGTGGAGTGCTCGTTGCCGAGGAAGATGTTCTCGGCGATGGACAGGTAGGGCACCAGGGCGAGTTCCTGGTGGATGATCACGATGCCGCGCTGCTCGCTCGCGCGGATGTCGCGGAACTCGCATGTCTCACCGCGGAAGAGGATCTCCCCTTCGTAACTGCCGTGCGGATAGACCCCGCTGAGCACCTTCATCAGGGTCGACTTGCCCGCACCGTTCTCACCGCAGATGGCGTGGACCTCGCCCTCGGCGACAGTCAGGGTGACGTCGGAGAGCGCCTTGACCCCTGGGAAGGTCTTGGTGATGGAGCGCATTTCGAGGACGGGTCCGGCCATTCCTGCTTTCCGTTCTCCTCGGGTGGTGGGAAGGGGAAGATCGTCGGTGGTGTGCCGGCTCCGGGACTACTGGAGCTCGGACTCCTTGATGTAGCCGGAGTCGACGACGGTCTCCTTGTAGTTCGACTTGTCGACGCTGACCGGCGGCAGCAGGTAGGTCGGGACGACCTTGGTGCCGTTGTCGTAGGTCTTGGAGTCGTTGGTCTCCGGCTTGCCGCCGGTCAGCACCGCGTTGCCCATCTGGACGGCGACCTTGGCCAGTTCGCGGGTGTCCTTGTAGACGGTCTGGGCCTGCTCGCCCGCGATGATCGACTTGATCGAGGCGACCTCGGCGTCCTGGCCCGTGACGATCGGCAGCGGCTTCTTGCCGGTGCCGTAGCTCACGCTCTTGAGCGCCGAGATGATGCCGCGGGAGATGCCGTCGTACGGGGAGAGCACCGCGTCCACGTCGTCGGACGTGTACGACTTGCTGAGCAGGTCGTCCATGCGGGCCTGGGCGGTGGCGCCGTCCCAGCGCAGGGTGGTGACCTGGTTGAGCTCGGTCTGGCCGCTCTTGACCACCAGCTGCTTCTTCTCGATGTACGGCTTGAGGGTGTCCATCGCGCCGTTGAAGAAGTACTTGGTGTTGTTGTCGTCGGGCGAGCCGGCGAAGAGCTCGATGTTGAAGGGGCCCTTCTTGCTGCCGTCCTTCAGGCCCAGCTTCTCGATGATGTAGCCGGCCTGGAGCTCGCCGACCTTGTAGTTGTCGAAGGTCGCGTAGTAGTCGACGTTCTCCGAGCCCAGGATGAGGCGGTCGTAGGAGATCACCTTGATGCCGGCGTCGTGGGCCTGCTGCAGCACGTCGCTGAGGGCCGAGCCGTCGATGGCGGCGATGACCAGCAGCTTGTCACCCTTGGTGATCATGTTCTGGATCTGGGCGACCTGGTTCTCGACCTTGTCGTCGCCGTACTGCAGGTCGGTCTTGTAGCCCTGCTCCTTGAACTGCTTGACCATGTTGTCGCCGTCGGCGATCCAGCGCTCCGACGACTTGGTGGGCATGGCGATGCCGATGGTGCCCTTGTCCCCGTCCTTGCTGCCGCCGCCTCCGGTGTTGTCGCTCTGCCCGCAGGCGGTCGCGGTGGCGCCGAGGGCGAGGGTGGCCACCATCGCGGCGGCGGTGCGCAGACGTGCGGCTCTGGCGATGCGCATGGCTGATCAGATCCTTTCGGCGGCCAGGCGGGGGTCGGTCGCCTGGTCCGGGTCGGTCGCGATGTCCAGGGGGAAGCGGTGGAGCGGGCCCGGCAGCCGCGCGCCCAGCGGGGACTGCCCGCCGTCCGCGCCCAGCCGGGAGAGCAGGTCGAGCACAAGGCGGCCGCGCCGGACCCGCTCGCGGGCGGTCGACAGGGCGACCTCCCGCAGCTGGCGTCCGTACGGGTAGATGCCGGGGGCCTTGCTGAGCCCGAACTTGAGGTAGATCGGCGCGCCGCGGCGGATCAGCTCCGCCGCGTCGTAGAGGCGTACGAAGCCGCCGAGGTCGTCCGGGGCCTCGATGTAGAAGTCCATCGGCGCCCGGCTGACCCGGCGGATCTCGGTGATCTGCTGGAGGGTCAGGTCGGAGGGGATGTTGATGGAGTCGGCGCCCAGCCGCTCCCACACCGCGTAGGCCGCCGGGTTGACCGGGCCGACCAGCGCCGAGACCTTGAAGGTGGTGTCGGCCGGCAGCAGCCCCTGCTCCCGCAGCTGGTGCAGCAGCCACAGCACGCCCTCGTCGGCGACGAGCAGGCAGCGCACGCCCAGGGCGGCCGCCCGCAGCGCGTCCTCGACGCAGCCGGCCACCTGGTCGTGGCCGCGGGCGCGCAGGCCCCCGCCGCGGGAGTCGGTGCGGGTGGCGGCGCCGATGTCCCAGGTGCCGCGGGGACCGGTGAACAGGCAGAGCTCGACGTCCCGTTCGGCGCACGCGGCGACCATCTCGGTGATCTCCGCGTCCGTCAGCATCCAGATGCCGCTGCCCTGGCTGATCCGGTGCACCGGCACTTCCAGCCGTTCGCTCTCCTCCAGCACGGTGGCCAGGGCCTCCGGGCCCTCCACGGAGGGGATCTCGGTGCGCCAGGTGCCGCCGTCGGGGAAGGAGTGCGGGGAGGAGTCGGCGGGGTCGTCCGCCGGCGCGCCGTGACCGAGGAGTGTGAGCGCGTACTGTCCCGGGTGGCGGGGACCGGAGGCGGTGCCGGCCGTGCCGGGGCTCGGGGTGGGTGCGTCGGTCACGGTGCTCCTTCGTTCTCGCCGTTCGATATTTCGGACGACGTTCGGTTCATTGGGTGTGAGTGGGCACGGATGGGACATCGGGTGTCCGCCGCGCACGGAGCGGTCACGGACGCAGCAGCACCTTCCCCACCTTGGGATCCCGGCTCCCCAGCAGTTCCAGGGCGTCGGCGTACTCCTCCAGGGGCAGGTCGTGCGTGATCAGCGGTGCCGGGTCCAGGATCCCGGCGTCGAAGGCCCGTACGGTGTGGGCCCAGGCGGCGGGCGGCGCCCCGAAGACCGTGTGCACGGTCAGCTGGCGCACCACCAGGTCGGTGGGGTCGAGGCCGAGTGCCCCCGGCGCGGGGATGCCGGTCAGCGCCATCCGGCCGCCGCGGCGCAGCAGCCCCGCCGAGACACGGGCCGCGGAGGCGGACCCGGCGGCCTCGACCACCAGGTCGTACTCCCCCTCGGCATCGGCCAGTTCGGCGGACGTGCGGAACCGCGTGGCGCCGAACGAGGCGGCCAGCTCCTCACGGACCCGGCCGGTGCCCACCACCAGCAGCTCCGCCGGCGACACCGCGGCCAGGAACTGCACCGCCAGCATGCCGAGCGTGCCGGTGCCGACGACCGCCACCCGCTCGCCCGGCGCCGCCGGGGCCTTCAGCAGCGCCGCCGCCACGCACGCCGCCGGCTCCAGGAGCGCGGCGGTGCGCAGGTCGGCGGCGTCGTCCAGGACGTGCAGCAGCCGGGCGGGCAGCGTCAGGGTGTCCGCCATGGCGCCGGGCTGCGTGAAGCCGGTCTCCTCGTACGGGGCGCTGCACAGCGTGGTCTCCCCGGCGTGGCAGCGCTCGCAGACCTGGCAGTTGCGGAAGCCCTCGCCGACGACCTTGCGGCCCACCAGCCCGTCGGCCACCCCGGCGCCGACCGCCTCCACCGTGCCGGACCACTCGTGGCCCGGGGTGACGGGGTAGCGGACGTACCCCTCGGGGCGGGTGCCGGCGTACATCTCCCGGTCGCTGCCGCAGATGCCCGCGGCGTGCACACGGACCAGCGCCTCGCCCGGACCGGGCGGCACCGGTCCGGCCGGCGCGATCCGGTGCCGGCCGGGCCCGTCGAGGACGACGGCGCGGGGGGTGTGGACGGTCACTTCGCGCCCTTCGGCTGCCGGCGCTCCCAGCCCTCGGCCCACAGGTCGAAACGGGCCTGCTGCTGGGGGAACTCGGCGGCGGCGTCGACGTCGAGCTCGACACCGAGGCCCGGTGCGTCCGAGAGGGTGAAGTACCCGTCCTCGCCGACCACGGGGGCGCCCTTGACGACCTTCTTGATCTCGGAGTCCGCGAAGTCGTTGAAGTGCTCGAGGATCTTGAAGTTGGGGGTGCACCCGGCGAGCTGGAGGCTCGCGGCGGTGAGCACGGAGCCGCCGACGTTGTGCGGGGCGACCAGCACGTAGTGGGTCTCCGCGGTGGCGGCCAGCTTGCGGACCTCGTTGATGCCGCCGATGTGCCCGAGGTCGGGCTGGATGATGTCGGCGGCCTGCAGCTCGAACAGCTCGCGGAACTCGTAGCGGTCGTGGATGCGCTCGCCGGTCGCGATCGGCAGGTCCGTGTGGGCGGCCACCTTCGCCAGGGCCTTGAGGTTCTCCGGCGGCACCGGCTCCTCGATCCAGCTGGGCTTGAAGGGCGCCAGGTCCTTGGCGACGCGGATCGCGGTCGCCGGGCTGAACCGGCCGTGCATCTCCACCAGCAGCTCGGTCTCGGGGCCGATCGCGTCGCGCACGGCCTCGATGAGGGAGACGGAGTAGGCGGTCGCCGCGTGGTCCAGCTCGAAGTGGCCGGTGCCGAAGGGGTCGATCTTCAGCGCCCGGTAGCCCCGCTCCACCACGGCGGCCGCGGCCTTGTGGTAGGCCTCCGGGGTGCGCTCGGTGGTGTACCAGCCGTTGGCGTACGCCTTGACCTTCTCGTTCACCTTGCCGCCGAGCAGCTGCCAGACGGGCACGCCGAGGGCCTTGCCCTTGATGTCCCAGCAGGCCATCTCGATGACGGCGATGCCGGACATGACGATCTCCCCGGCACGCCCGTAGTCGCCGTACTTCATCCGGCGGACCAGGTCCTCGACCGCGAAGGGGTCCGAGCCGGCTATGTGGTTGGCCTCCGCCTCGTGGAGGTAGCCGAGCAACGCGTCGGTGTGGCCGAGCATGCGGGTCTCGCCGACGCCCGTGAGTCCCTCGTCGGTGTGGACGAGCACATAGGTGAGGTTCCGCCAGGGAGTGCCGACCACATGGGTGCTGATGCCGGTGATGCGCACGGAAGTTCGCCCCTTACAGGGTGTCGTTCGAGATTTCGTCACACGTTCGAAATGTTGAAGGGAACGTAGTTACGGGCTCCCGGCGGTGTCAATGGGTGTGCCGGGGAGGTGACGGCGATGTTGCCGAAGTGAGTCCGTCCGCCCGTGGCGCGTACCGCGCCGTGTCCGAAACCCCGAACGAGGAGCCGGCTCCTGCCGGCGGGTCCTAGCGTCCGACCGCGCCCGGCCCGAAGGCCGCCGCGTAGACCAGTCCCGCCAGCTTGGCCTGACCCTCGGTGCTCGGGTGGAACCAGTCCCAGGGGCTCAGCTCCTTTTGGGTGAACCGGTAGTCGAAGACCGTGCCGCCGTCGTAGCGGCAGCGCTGGAGGCGCGCGCACTCCTGCCGCAGGACGTCGTTGTACGCCATCACCCTCTCGCGTACGGTCAGCCGCCGTTCGCGGGCGGCCGTGCTCATCGACTGCGCGTCGGAGAGCATCGACGGGCACAGGCCGAGCTTCCAGATCTGCCGCCCCAGCGCGTTCTGCCGGCCGACGTCCCACAGGCGCATCAGGTCGGGCACGCTCGCGACGAAGACCTGGGCCTTGGGCAGTTCGCGGTCGAGAGTCTTCAGGGCGGCGGAGAAATCCCGGCGGTATTCGGCCACCGGGGTCATGCGGTCGGTGCTTTTCGCACACGCGTCGTTGGCCCCCATCAGGATCGTCACCTGCTGCGGCCGTCGTTCGACGGCCTTCTTCGCCTGTGCCGGCAGGTCGTGCATCTTGGCCCCGCTGGCCGCCAGGTTCCAGCTCTTGGAGGCCGGCTTGTCCAGCAGGCGGGTGGCCACGCTCTCCACGGAGCGGCGGCTGCCGGTCGCCCAGGACAGGTCCGGACAGTCCGTCAGGATCCCGCAGGCGTCGAAGGCGCGGGTGATGGAGTCCCCGAGCGCGGCCAGTGAGGCGGGGGTGGTGTCCCACACCGCCGCGGGGCGCTTCGCCGCGTCTGCCCGCCCGGCGGCGCCGGCCTCGGTGCTGCCCGGGCCGTCCTTCGCCGAGCAGCCGGCCGCGAGTGCCGTCGTGAGCACGGTGACCAGCGCGATCAGGGCGCCGCTGACCCCGCGCGAGAGCGACAGGCGCATCCGTTCTCCCTCGGACGAGTGGGTGACTTCTCGCTGATCCCGACAGTACGTCACTCCTCGCCTGACGCCGCGCGGTAGCTTTTTCCCTGACAGGTGGTGCGAAAGAGGTGATCCAAGGTCAGATCTTGTCTCATTCGTTATGATTAGTGCAGAATGTCCACTGCAGTCCCGGATGGCTCGGTTATGGGCATGAGGCCGCTGGGGAAGGCGTACCTCGTCCCACACTGGAGGTTCCGGTGACGACACGTGGAGTTCTGTACGTGCACTCCGCGCCACGCGCGCTGTGCCCGCACGTCGAGTGGGCCGTCGCGGGTGTGCTCGGCGTGCGCGTGAACCTGGACTGGATCCGCCAGCCCGCCTCGCCGGGCACCTGGCGGGCCGAGTTCTCCTGGCAGGCGGAACCCGGCACCGCCTCCAAACTGGCGTCCGCACTGCGCGGCTGGCACCTGCTGCGCTTCGAGGTCACGGCGGAGCCGTGCGCAGGCGCCGAGGGGGAGCGCTACAGCAGCACCCCCGACCTCGGCATCTTCCACGCCGTCACCGGCATCCACGGGGACATCCTCATCCCCGAGGACCGGTTGCGCGCCGCGCTCGCCCGCGCCCGCAAGGGCGAGGCCGACCTGGAGACGGAAGTCGCCAAGCTGCTCGGCAAGCCCTGGGACGACGAACTGGAGCCCTTCCGCTACGCGGGTGAGGGCGCCCCCGTGCGCTGGCTGCATCAGGTCGTCTGACGCTCCGCCACCCGCGGCGGTGCCGCGGCGCCTTCCGGCGCCGGCGGCCCGTCGCCCCGGCGTGCCGCGGCGCCCGGCCACCACACCTTCGGGCCGATGTCCCGTACCAGTGCGGGCAGCAGGAACGAGCGCACCAGCAGGGTGTCCAGCAGCACCCCGAAGGCCACGATGAAGGCGATCTGCACCAGGAAGGCCAGCGGGATCACGCCGAGCGCCGCGAAGGTCGCCGCGAGCACCACGCCCGCCGAGGTGATCACCCCTCCGGTGGCGGTCAGTCCGCGCAGGACGCCCTGCCGCGTGCCGTGGCGCAGCGTCTCCTCGCGGACCCGGGTCATCAGGAAGATGTTGTAGTCCACGCCGAGGGCGACCAGGAAGACGAAGCCGTACAGCGGCACCGAGGCGTCCGTGGCCGAGAAGCCGAACACATGGTGGAAGACCAGCGCCGACACCCCCAGCGTGGCGGCGAAGTTGAGGCCCACCGTGGCGACCATGAGCAGCGGCAGCAGCAGGCTGCGCAGCAGCGCCGCCAGGATCACCAGGATGATCGCGAGGACGACCGGGACGACGAGCGTGCGGTCGCGCTCCGCGGTCCGCTGGGTGTCGAGCTGCTGGGCCGTGTACCCGCCGACCACCGCGTCGGCGCCGGGCACCGCGTGCACGGCCGTGCGCAGCCGCTGCACCGTGGCCTTGGCGGCGTCGCTGTCGGCGGCGTCCCGCAGCGTCACCTCCAGCAGGACCCGGCCGCCGGCGACGAGCGGCTCGCCCCCGCCGGGCCGGCCCGAGGCGGTGAGCGGGGCGACGGAGTCGACGCCGTCGGTGCCGGACGCGGCCCGGGTGACGGGGTCGAGCCGGTCCGCCCGCGCGATGACCACGGCGGGGTTGCCCGAACCGCCGGGGAAGTGCTCGCCGAGGACGCGCTGGGCGGTCACCGAGGGCGCCTGGTGGACGAAGATCTCGTCCAGCGGCACGCCCCGGGCGGTCAGCACGGGGGAGAAGGCCGCACAGCCCAGCAGCAAGGCCAGGCTCGCGGCCCAGACCCGGCGCGGCGCGCGGTCCACCAGGGCCGCGATCCGCCGCCAGACGCCCTCCCCCTCCGGACGCCTCTCCCGCGGCCTGGCGGGCCAGTAGGCGGCCCGGCCGAGCAGCAGCAGCGCCGCGGGCAGGAAGGTCAGGCTGCTCGCCACCGCGCAGACGATCCCGACGGCGCCGACCGGGCCGAGGGCGCGGTTGTTGGTGAGGTCGCTGGCCAGCAGGGCGAGCAGGCCGAGGGCCACGGTCGCCGCGCTCGCCACGATCGCCCCGGCGGAGCGGCGCAGCGCGGCGCGCATCGCCGTGAACCGGTCGCCGCGGGCCGCGAGTTCCTCCCGGAAGCGGGCGGCGAGCAGCAGGGCGTAGTCGGTGGCCGCGCCGATGACGAGGATCGACAGGATGCCCTGGACCTGGCCGTCGACCCGGACGACGCCGTGGTCGGCCAGCACGTAGACCACCCCGCAGGCCAGGCCGAGCGAGAAGACCGAGCCGACGATGATGACCAGGGGCAGCAGCAGCGCGCGGTAGACCAGCAGCAGGATCGCCAGCACCACGCCGAGCGCGGTGAACAGCAGCAGCCCGTCGATGCCCGCGAAGGCCTCGCCCAGGTCGGCCTGCGAGGCCGCGGGTCCGGCGACGTGGGCGGTGGTCCCCGCGACCCGGGCCGCGGTGTCCTGGATCCGGCCGACGGCGTCCCCGATGTCCCGGCCGAGGTCGGGGCGGAGCTGTACGACGCCCTGCAGGGCCAGGCCGTCGTCGGAGCGCAGCGCGGGGGAGGGTTGCCCGCTCACCCCCTCGGTGCCCGTGAGCGAGGCCAGCGCGGCCGTGGCGGCCTGCTGCTGGGCGTCGGTCACCCGGCCGCCGCCGGCGGTCCAGACGACGATCGCGGGCACGGTCCCGTTCCGGCTGAAGGCGGTCCGTTCGGTGACGGCCTTCGTGGACTCGGCGCTGCGCGGCAGGAAGGCCGCCTGGTCGTTGGTGGAGACCTCGCCGAGCCTGCCGGCGTACGGGCCGAGGGTGCCACCGATGCCCAGCCAGGCGACCAGCAGCACTACCGGCAGCAGCCATCGGACGGCGCGCGGCAGGGATGTCATCGCTCTCTCCCGTGGGGTGCGGAACCGGGGGATCTCCCCGTGAGGAAGGATATATCTCAGCGATTGAGTATCTTAATAATCGAGATTATTTACGATGGGGGGGTGCCCGACAACCTCCAGGACGAGTCCCCGACCGGGCTGCACGCCTTCGCCGTGCAGCTGCGCCGGATGAACAGCGAGTTCAACCGCATCGCGCAGGACTTCGCGCAGAGCCAGAAGCTGCACCACACCGACGTGCAGGCGCTGGTCGCGATCCTGGACGGCGACGACCAGGGCGGGGCCATGACCCCCGGTCTGCTGCGCGAACGCCTCAACCTGACCTCCGGTGCCGTCACCGCCTGCCTGGACCGGCTGGAGCGCGCCGGCCACATCCGCCGTACCCGCGATGCCGCCGACCGCCGCGTGGTCCATCTGCACTACGCCCCGCGGGGGGTGGCGGTGGCGCGGGAGTTCTTCCGTCCGCTCGCCCGGAGCACCGACGCGGCGCGCGCCCGCTTCACCGAGGACGAACTCGCCGTCGTGATGCGCTTCCTGGGCGCGATGAACGACGAACTGACCGCCCTGCGCGCCCCCGCCCCGGAGTGAGCGGCCGCCGTCACGGCCCCGCCGCGCCCTCCCGGGCGGCCGCGGCTATGTTGCGCGCCATGCCGCCGAAGACCACCGAGTGGAACGGCGACACGCTCCACCAGTACGCGTGCCCGGCCAGCCCGCGCGGATGGAACAGCGCCCGCTGCCCGTAGACGGTGCGCCCGGCACCGTCCCGTCCGGCCGACAGCTCCAGCCAGGCCAGGCCCGGCAGCCGCATCTCGGCGCGCAGCCGCAGCAGCCGGCCGGGCTCGATCTCCTCCACCCGCCAGAAGTCCAGCGAGTCGCCCGCCCGCAGGTGCGCCGCGTCCCGCCGCCCCCGGCGCAGCCCCACCCCGCCCACGAAGCGGTCGAGCCAGCCGCGCACGGCCCAGGCCGGCGGGAAGGAGTACCAGCCGTTGTCGCCGCCGATGCCCTCGATGACCCGCCACAGCGCCTCGGGCGAGGCGTCCACGATCCGCGTCCGGTGGTCGCAGTAGAGGGAGCCGCCCGCCCAGTCCGGGTCCGTGGGCAGCGGGTCACTCGGCGCGCCGGGCACGGAGGCCGAGGACCAGCGGGTGACCACGTTCGCCTCCCGGATGCGCTGCAGCGCCAGCCGCAGCGCCGGCTCGACGCCGATCATGCCCTCGGCCGGGTCCGGCACCCAGCGCGCGATGTCGTGGTCGCGACAGACGACCTCGTACCGCAGCGACTCCGTCAGGGGCCGCGCGATGCCCGCGGGCACCGGGGTCACGAGCCCCACCCAGTGGCTCGACAAGCGCGGCGTCAGCACCGGCACCGGCACGATCAGCCGCGGCGGCAGCCCCGCCACCTCGGCGTACATCAGCATCATGGCGCGGTACGTGAGCACGTCGGGGCCGCCGATGTCGAAGGCGCGGCTCACCTCGGGCGGCAGCGTGGCGCAGCCCACGAGGTAGCGCAGCACGTCCCGTACGGCGATCGGCTGGATCCGGGTGCCCACCCAGCGCGGGGTGACCATCACCGGCAGCCGTTCGGTGAGGTAGCGCAGCATCTCGAAGGAGGCCGAACCCGAGCCGATGATCACCGCCGCCCGCAGCGCCGCCGTCGGCACGCCGGAGGTGAGCAGCACCCGGCCCACCTCGGCGCGCGAGCGCAGGTGCGGCGACAGCTCCCGCTCGGGCACCCCGGCGGGGGTCAGCCCGCCCAGGTACACGATCCGCCGGACGCCCGCGGCCCTCGCGCGGGACCCGAAGACCTCCGCGGCCTCCCGGTCCGTCCGTTCGAAGTCCCGCCCGCTGCCCAGGGCGTGGACGAGGTAGTAGGCGACGTCCACGCCCTCCATCGCCGCCGCCACCGAGTCCGGGTCGGTGACGTCGCCCTTGACGACCTCCACCTCGCCCGCCCACGGGTGGTCGCGCAGCTTGCCGGGCGTACGGGCCAGGCAGCGCACCCGGTGCCCGGCCTCCAGCAGCTCGGGGACGAGCCGGCCGCCGATGTAGCCGGTGGCGCCCGTCACCAGGCAGGTGAGGCTCATCGCGGGCTCCCCGCGTTCGGGCGCGGGCACGGGTTCATCGCGCTCCCTCCGTTCCCGGGGCGGTCAGCGCCCCCGCCACCTCCGGCGGCAGCGGGCCCAGCCGCAGCAGACCGGCGACCAGGCGCGCCGTCAGGGCGTGCCAGGTGCCCGCGCCGCGCAGCATCGCGTGGTCGCCGCCCGGTACCACCAGGTGGCAGGCCTGGGCGCCCGCGGCCCGCGCCCGGTCCGCCAGGGTCAGCGAGCCGGCCGGATCGGTGACCCGGTCCCGGTCGCCGTGCAGCAGCACCAGACGCCGCCCGGCCAGATGCCCCACCGGCTCGCCCTCGGGGCACCACGGCGCCAGCCCCACGACCGCGCCCACCAGCGGGTGCCCGGCCGCGCGCAGTGCCGCCCGGCCGCCCATCGAATGCCCCACCAGCACCACGGGCACCTCCCCGGCCCGTTGCCGCAGCGCCTCCAGCGCCCGCAGGGCGTCCCGCGCGGCGTCCTCCCGCTCGCCGTTCCAGCCGCGGTGCCGGTAGCGGACCCCGGCCAGGGCCACCCCGTGCCCGGCGGTGGCCCGGCCGATCGCACGGACGAACGGACGCATCCGGGCCCCCGGAAGGTTCAGCGCCGGGGGCGGTTCCAGGCCCTCCGCCCGGCCGCCGTGCAGCACCAGGACGGCGGCGTGCGGCCGCTGGGGCAGCACGTACGGGACCAGCGCCGGGCGCGGCCGCCCGCCGCCCGCTTCGTCACCGTACGTCATCGGATTCGCCCCTCTCGTGTGCTCTCGGTCATTATCCGCCGCCCCCCGCGGCCACGCCCGTCACATACCTCCACCCATGGATTCGCCGCCGCCGGCCCGGCGGATTGCCGTACGGACCAATCCGTCCGGCGACCGGCTCCGAACCACCGGCAGGGAGAGGAACGCGACGAAGGGACGGGATGTGACCGACAGAAGGCGAAGGGTGGCCGTCGTGGGCAGCGGCGTCGCCGGGCTCACCGCCTCCTACCTGCTGCAACGGCACTGCGACGTATCGCTGTTCGAGGCCGACGACCGGCTCGGCGGGCACGCCCACACGCACGACATACCCTCCTCCGACGGCCGGGTCACCGCCGTCGACAGCGGCTTCATCGTCCACAACGAGCGCACCTACCCCACCCTGCTGCGGATCTTCGCCGAACTCGGCGTCCCCACGCAGGAATCCGAGATGAGCATGTCCGTCCGCTGCGAGGGCTGCGGACTGGAGTACGCGGGCGCTCGCGGCCCGTCGGGGATCTTCGCGCAGCCGCGCAACGCGCTGCGCCCCGCCTATCTGCGTATGCTGGCCGAAGTGCCCCGATTCCACCGCCTCGCCCGGCGGCTGCTCGCGGAGGGCGGTACCGACGACACCACCACGCTGGGGGAGTTCCTCGGCGCGGGGGAGTTCTCGGCGTACTTCACGGCCCATTTCATGACCCCCCTGGTCGCCTGCGTCTGGTCCTGCTCGCCGCGGACCGCCGCCCACTACCCGGCGGTCTACCTCTTCCGGTTCCTGGACCACCACGGGATGCTCTCGGTGGGCGGCGCCCCCACCTGGCGGACCGTCACCGGCGGATCACGCGTCTACGTCGAGCGCATCGTCAAACGGCTCACCGCGATCCGCACCGCCACCCCCGTACGCGCCCTGCGGCGGCACGCCGACGGCGCCGACGTCGTCACCGGCGACGGGGAGACCGAGACGTACGACGCGGTGGTCGTCGCCACCCACCCCGACCAGGCGCTGCGGCTGCTCGCCGACCCCACCGCGGACGAGCGCCGGACGCTCGGCGCCCTCACGTACTCCCGCAACCCGACGCTGCTGCACACCGACACCTCGGTGCTGCCCCGCAGCCGTGCCGCCCGCGCCTCCTGGAACTACCTCATGCCCACCTGCGCGCCCGATCCCGGCGGGGTGCGCGTCAGCTACGACATGAACCGCCTCCAGCGGCTGGACACCCCCGAGCACTACCTCGTCACCCTCGGCGACGACGACCGCGTCGACCCGGCCCGCGTGCTCGCCCGCATGGTGTACGAGCACCCCGTCTACACCCCTAAGGCGCTGGCCGCGCGGCGGCGGCTGCCCGCCCTCACCACCCCCGTCACCGCCTACGCCGGGGCCTACCACGGCTGGGGATTCCACGAGGACGGCTGCCGCTCCGGCGCCGAGGCCGCCCGCCGGCTGGGGGTCCGATGGTGACCCCCGCAGGCCTGCCGCCGCAGGTGCCCGCCCTGTACGAGTGCACGATCACCCACGTCCGCACCCGCCCGCGGCGGTACGCCTTCACCCACCGCACCTACATGTGGCTGACCGACCCCGCCCGGCCGCCCCGGTTCCCCGCTGCGCTGCGCCCGCTCGCCCGCTTCGACCCCCGCGACCACTTCGGCGGCCGGCACGCCACCGTACGGGCCGCCCTCGACGCCTACCTCGCCGCGCAGGGCGTCGACCTGCACGGCGGCCCGGTCCGCATGCTCAGCCACGCCCGGGTCCTCGGCCACGTCTTCAACCCGCTGACCCTGTACTGGTGCCACGACCCGGCTGGCACCCTCGTCTGCGTCGTCGCCGAGGTCCACAACACCTACGGCGAGCGGCACGCCTACCTGCTGCACACCGACGAACGCGACACCGCCCGCGTCGCCAAGGACTTCTACGTCTCCCCGTTCTTCCCCGTCGACGGCGGCTACCGCATGCGGCTGCCCGAGCCGCAGGACCGGCTCCACCTCACCGTCCACCTGGAACGCCCCGGCGGCGGCACCCCGTTCACCGCCACCGTGCGCGGCGAACGGCGCCCGGCCACCGCGCCGGGCCTGCTGCGCGCCGCCGCGCGGCACCCCTGGTCCACGGCCGCGGTGTCGGCCGGCATCCGCCGGCACGGCATCCGGCTGCTGCTGCGCGGACTGCCCGTGCGGCACCGTCCCGTCCATGCGCCTCAGGAGGGTTTCGAGTGACCATGTCCACCACATCCGTCCCCCTCTCCGCCTCCGCACCCGCCGCCGGCGTGGACCCGCGCCGCTGGCCCGACGTCGCGGCCCGGCCGCGCTGCTCGCGCCTGCGCGCCGCCGTCGCCGGCGCCGTCCTGCGACGTGCCCTGAGCGGGCTCCCGCTGCGCTGCCGCCTCGGCGAAGGCGGCCCGGTCCTCGGCACCGGCGGCCCCGCCGTGCTGATCGCCGACCCCGACGCCTTCCACCGCCGGGTCGGCACCAACGGCCTCATCGGCTTCGGCGAGTCCTACATGGCCGGTGAATGGGACGCGCCCGACCTGACGGCCGTCCTCACCGTGCTCGCCTCGCACGTCACCGAACTCGTCCCGCAGCCGCTGCAGAGGCTGCGCTCCCTGTGGGCGCACCGGCAGCCCACCGAGCGGCGCAACACCCTCGACGGCGCCCGCGGCAACATCCACGACCACTACGACCTGTCCAACGACCTTTTCGCCCTCTTCCTCGACGAGACCCTGACCTACTCCTCCGCCGTCTTCCGCGGCTTCCCCGCCCGGCGCGCCCAACTGCCCGCCGCACAGCACCGGAAGATCGACCGGCTGCTCGACCTGGCGGGCGTCGGCGAGGGCACCCGGCTGCTGGAGATCGGCACCGGCTGGGGCGAACTCGCCGTCCGGGCCGCCCGCCGCGGCGCCCGCGTCGTCTCCGTCACCCTCTCCGAGGAGCAACGCCGGCTCGCCACGGCCCGGATCGCCGCCGCGGGGCAGCAGGACCGGGCCACCGTGCAGCTGCGCGACTACCGCCAGGTGACCGGGAGCTACGACGCCATCGTCAGCGTCGAGATGATCGAGGCCGTCGGCGCCGAGTACTGGCCGGTGTACTTCACCGCCCTGGACCGGCTGCTCGCCCCCGGCGGCACGGTCGCCCTCCAGGCGATCACCATGGCCGACGAGCGCATGCTCGCCACCCGCCACACCCACACCTGGATGCAGAAGTACGTCTTCCCCGGCGGGCTCATCCCCTCCCTGGAGGCGATCGAGCGGACCCTCGACGAGCACACCGCGCTGCGTGTCACCTCCTGCGACGGCTTCGGCCCGCACTACGCGGAGACGCTGCGGCTGTGGCGCGAGCGCTTCACCGAACGCGCCGCCGACGTCGCCGCCCTCGGCTTCGACGAGACCTTCCGCCGCATGTGGACCCTCTACCTCGCCTACTCCGAGGCCGGCTTCCGCTCCGGCTACCTCGACGTGTGCCAACTGCGGCTGGCCCGTGGGGAGGCCGCCGGGTGAAGGGCGCCGCGGACACCCTCGCCCCGCTGCTGGAGCAGTTCACGGGCGGCCCGCTGCCCGTACGGCTGCGAGCCTGGGACGGCAGCACCGCCGGGCCGCGCGACGCCCCCGTGGTCGTCCTGCGCTCCCGGCGGGCGCTGCGAAGACTCCTGTGGCAGCCCGGCGAACTCGGCCTCGCGGAGGCGTACATCACCGGCGACATCGACGTGCGCGGTGACCTCACCGAAGGACTGCGGGCCCTGTGGCACGCGGTGCGCGACGACGGGCTGCGCCCTCCCCGGCTGACCGCGGCCGACCGGCTGCGCGCCGCCGGCGCCGCCGTACGGCTCGGCGCGGTCGGCCCCCGGCCGCCCACCCCGCGCGGCCGCGCCAGGCTCAACGGCACCCCGCACACCAGGAGCCGGGACCGGGCCGCCGTCAGCCACCACTACGACCTGTCCAACGACTTCTACGAACTCCTCCTCGACCCCTCCATGGCCTACTCCTGCGGCTACTGGACACGCGACGGCGACCCCTCGTACGGCCTCGCCGACGCCCAGCGCGACAAGCTCGAACTCGTCTGCCGCAAGCTGGACCTGCGCCCAGGCACGCGGCTGCTCGACATCGGCTGCGGCTGGGGCGCGCTCGCCCTGTACGCCGCGCAGACCCATCGCGCGCAGGTCCACGCGGTCACCCTCTCCGCCGCCCAGCGGGACTTCGTACGGGACCGGATCCGCGAACGCGGTCTGGAGGAGTACGTCACCGTCGAACTGCGCGACTACCGCGACCTGGAGGGCAGCGGCGGCTACGAGGCGGTCACCGCGATCGAGATGGGCGAGCACGTCGGCGACGCGCACTATCCGCAGTTCGCCGGAGCGATCCACCGCATGCTGCGGCCCCGGGGCAGGGCGCTGGTGCAGCAGATGTCCCGCGGCCGTGCCGCCCCCGGTGGCGGCGCCTTCATCGAGACCTACATCGCCCCCGACATGCACATGCGGCCGCTCGGCCGGACCGTGGCGCTGCTGGAGGACGCGGGCCTGGAGGTGCGGGCCGTGGAATCGCTGCGCGAGCACTACGTGCGCACCGTGCGGGCCTGGCTGGCCACCCTGGAGCGGCGCTGGTCCGACGTCGTCCTCCTGGCCGGCGAGGAGACCGCGCGCGTGTGGCGGCTGTACCTGGCCGGCGGCGCGCTGGCCTTCGCCGAACGGCGCATGGGCGTCGACCAGATCCTCGCCGTACGGCCCACCGCCGACGGCACCTGCGGCACGGCCGGCACGGCCGCCGCCTGGTACGCGGGGTGGTGAGGGCGATGGACGGCTTCCCCTGGGGCGCGTTCGGGGCGGGCGTGGCGGTGGCGGCCGGGGCCGCGCTCGCCGTCATGCTCGTCACCTTCGCCTTCGCGCTGTCCCGCGGCAGGCACCGCTACGTCGACGTCGCCTGGGGCGTGGCCTTCACCGCGGTCGCCGGCTCCGCGTACGGCATGTCCGCCGGGCACGGCGACCCGGTGCGGCGCGCGCTGGTGCTCGCGCTGACCGCCGTGTGGGGCCTGCGGCTCGCCGTCCACATCGCCCGCCGCGGGCGAGGCCACGGCGAGGACCCCCGCTACGAGGCCTTCCTGGCCAAGGCCCGCGGCAGCCGGGCCGCCTACGCCCTGCGCGCGGTGTACCTGCTGCAGGGTGCGCTCGTCCTGGTCGTCTCGCTGCCCGTCCAGGCCGCCTCGTACATCCCCGGGACGGTCGGCCCGGCGGCCGTGGTCGGCGGGCTGCTCTGGCTCACCGGCCTGCTCTTCGAGGCCGTCGGCGACCACCAGCTGGCCCGCTTCAGGGCCGACCCGGCGAACCGGGGCCGCCTGATGGACCGCGGCCTGTGGAGCTGGACCCGGCATCCCAACTACTTCGGCGACTTCTGCGTGTGGTGGGGCCTGTTCGCGCTGGCCTGCGACGCCTGGCAGGCCGCGGCGGTGTCCGTCGTGTCCCCGCTGCTGATGTCGTACCTGCTGACCCGGGGCAGCGGGAAGGCCCTGCTGGAACGGCACATGGCGGACCGCCCCGGCTGGGCCGACTACGCCTCGCGCACCAGCGGCTTCTTCCCCTGGCCCCCACGGAAGCGGGGCGGTGCGCCGGAGAGGTGAGCAGGGGTGGGGCGTTGCCGGCAGCCCGGGATCTCTCCGGCAGGCCTCGCACAGGACGCCGGGGCCGACCGCCGGCATCGAGGCGGGCGATGGGGGTGGCTCCCGGCGGGCGGCACTGCCCGCGTGCCGGGAGCCGTGTCCGTCTCGGGGCGGGTGGCCCGGGGCCCGGCGCGGCCGGGCCGCCGCCGCGGCTCTAGACCCGCGGGGCGGCTACTTGCCGCGGGCACCGCGGAAGCGGGCGAGGGCCTCGTCGAGGTCGACGAGCGGGGCGGGGTAGTCCAGGGCCCCCCTCTCGGCCTCGGGAAGGCGCCAGGGGCGGTGCACGGCGCCGCCCCGCACCCCGGCCAGCTCGGGCACCCAGCGGCGTACGTAGGCGCCGTCCGGGTCGAAACGGCGGGCCTGCACCAGGGGGTTGAGCACCCGGTTCGGGCGCGTGTCGGTGCCGGTGCCGGCCACCCACTGCCAGTTCAGCTGGTTGTTGGCGACGTCGCCGTCCACCAGCAGCTCCAGGAAGTGCGCCGCGCCGATCCGCCAGTCCACGTACAGCGTCTTCGTCAGGAAGCTCGCGGCCAGCAGCCGCGCACGGTTGTGCATCCAGCCCTCGTGCCGCAACTGCCGCATCGCCGCGTCGATCACCGGGTATCCGGTACGGCCCGCGCGCCACGCGTCCGCCTCGGGGCCTTCGCCGTGCCAGCGGTCGCCGCGCGGCCGCAGGTCCCGGGAGGCGGCGTCGGGGCGGGCGGCGAGCACCTGGTGGTGGAACTCGCGCCACGCCAACTGCCGTACGAACGCGTCCGCGCCGGGCCCGCCGGCGTCGCGGGCGCTCCGCACCAGCTCGGTGGCCGACAGACACCCGAAGTGCAGGTGGGGCGAGAGGCGCGAGGTGGCGTCGCCCGCCAGGTCGTCGTGGCGCTCCTCGTACGCGGCGAGCCCCGACGCCCGCCAGGCGCGCCAGCGTTCGCGGGCCCGGGTCTCCCCGCCCGCGGGCAGCCCGGGCGACGTGCCCTTCGGGGCCCTGGGCAGCGGCCGGGACGCCACACCGTCCGGGACACGGACCACGCGCGGCGCGCCCAGCGGGTCGCGCAGGTCCGCGCGCTCCCAGCGCCGGAAGTACGGGGTGAACACCCCGAAGCTCTCCTTGCCCGCCGGGGTCACCGCACCGGGCGGCACCGCGGTCAGCACGGCGTCGTGCACCCGCAGTTCGCGCCCCGCCCCGGCCAGCGCCTCCCGAAGCCGCTCCTCGCGCCGCGCGGCGTAGCGGCTCACCCCGGCGGCGATGTGCACCTGCCCGGCACCGGTCTCCTCCGCGACCCGGCACGTCTCGCGCGCCACGTCCCCGCGGCGCAGCACCAGCCGCCCGCCGCGCTCGCGCAGCCCCGCGTCCAGGTCGGCGAGGCAGTCCGCGAGGAACGCGGCACGGTTCGGAGCGGCGAAGCCCGCGGCCTCGATGGCCTCGTCGAGCACGAACAGGGGGACGACCTGCTCCGCGGAGTCGAGGGCGGCCCGCAGGACGGGGTTGTCGTGCAGCCGCAGATCGGCGGTGAACAGGCAGATCGACGTCATCGTCACGTCCGGTGCACTCCTCCTGGCCGGTATGCGCGCCCGGCGAGCCTATGGCGCCGCCCGCCGACGCGGCGTGAGGCGCCCCGCGAGCGCCGGACGTCACCCGGGGAGCCACGCTTTCCCGTGGGCCCCGGCTCTCCTGGGGCTCCGGGCCTTCGGCCGGTCCGGGGTGTACCCCGGGCGGTCGGGGACGGCTGTGCCGCCCGTGGCGGGGGCTTTCCCGGTCCTCAGCCGGTGCCTCATCGCGGTGTTGCCACGGAGCGGCCGGCGACGCGGTGTGCTGTTCCCTCAGGTGTTCTCGCCGGGTTTCCGGGTTTCCGGGTTTCCTCAGGGACGGAATCCACCAGGGCCCCTGGGTGGCCGTGCCGTCCCCCACGGGGGCCCCGTAGCGCCCTGCGTTGGGCCGGGGCGGCCGGTGTGCGGCGGCAGCGGGCGCCCCCGCGAGGGGGCTCCCACGCTTCGGCAGGCGAGGCCGCACGCGTCGCGGCCCGCCCCTTCCGGGAGCGGCCCTCGGCCGGGCGGCCGGCCGCCGCGCACCGCACCGGACGGGGGCGGTCCGGTGCGGTGCGCGGCGCGGCTACGCCGGGAACTCCATCAGGGCCAGCGGGTCGGACGTGGGCCGGGCGGAGCCGCCGGGGGGTTCGACGGTGATGCCCATGCCGGAGGCGCCGTCGACGGCGCCCTGGAGGAGCACGGCCTGGGTGGCGTCGCGGCCGGCGGGCTTCGGCATGAGGCCCGCGGAGCGCATCGCGCCGCCGTCGGCGTACCAGAGCTGGTAGACCCGGTTCCCGCTCAGCGCGGGCATGCCGTGGGCGAAGAAGACCGCGCGGTCCTGACTGCGGGAGACGACGACCGTGCCGCTGGCGCCGCCCGCGAGCTTCGCGGAGGTCGTGACGGCGTCGGGGGCGGCCAGGACCCGGGAGATCTGCTCCGCCTGGGCCTGGGTCTGCCGGTTCTCCTGGCGCAGGTCGCCGAGCTGTTGCTGCTGCCAGACCGCCACCCCGCCCAGTGCCGCGGCTGCGGCGAGGCAGGCTGCCAGGGCGAAGCGGGCACGGCGCCGAGCGGGCTGCGGGGCGCGGCGCCGCGCCGCGCGTGTGGCGGCGCGCGGCGGCTCGGGCACCGACGGCGGCTCCTGCCGCACGTTGGCGATGAGCCGCATGACGTCGTCCTTCATGCGGGGCGGGACGGGCTCGGCCGCCGCGAGCCCGAGGCGGGCGGCGGTCGCGCCCAGCTCGCGCACCTCCAGCGCGCAGGCCTCGCACTCCGCGAGATGACGTTCGAACTCCGCGCGCTCGTGCCGGGCCAGCGCGTCGACGGCGTAGGCGCCGGTGAGGGTGTGCAGTTCGGCCTCGGTGCTCACGCGGTCACCCCCAGGCAGTCGCGCAGCCGGATCAGGCCGTCCCGGAGCCGGGTCTTGACGGTGCCCAGCGGCAGCGACAGCAGTTCGGCGACCTCCCGGTAGGTCAGCCCCCGGTAGTAGGCGAGCGTCACCGACTGGTGCTGCACCTCGGTCAGGGTGCGCATGCAGCGCCGCACCTGTTCGGCCTCCAGCCGGGCCTCGACCTGTTCGGTGACCTCGTCGTAGGCGGGGGTGCGCTCCAGCAGCGCCGCCTTCTGCTCGCGGTCCGCCGCCGCGCTGGCGGACCGCACGCGGTCCACGGCCCTTCGGTGGGCCAGGGTCATCACCCAGGTCATCGCGCTGCCCTTCTCCGGCCGGAAGCGGGCGGCGGTGCGCCACACCTCCACCAGCACCTCCTGTGTCACCTCCTCCGACTGGGCGGGGTCCCTGAGCACTCCGCGCACCAGCCCGAGCACCGGTCCGCTCACGGCGTCGTACAGCCGGGCGAAGGCCTCCTGGTCGCCGCGCGCGACGGCGAGCAGCAGCTCCGAGAGGTCCGGGCCCTGCCGTGCGGGCCTGCCGAACCGCAGCGGTTCCCTCACCACACCTCCAGCGTTCGATTCCGTGTGTCGCGGACAAGTCTCGCGTCCGGCATTCGGCGCCGCGAGCGTTTCGGATTGGTCCGTCGTACCGTGGCAGTCATGTCCGACACCACCTCAGCAGCAGTTCTCGGCACCGGCATCATGGGTGCCGCGATGGCCCGCAACCTCGTCAAGGCCGGCCTCGACGTCCGTGTGTGGAACCGTACGAAGGAGAAGGCCGAGCCGCTCGGCAAGGACGGCGCACGCGTCGCCGGCACCCCCGCGGAGGCGGTGGACGGCGCCGACGTGGTGCTGACCATCCTGCACGACGCGGACTCCGCCCTCGCGACCATGCGGCAGGCGGCGCCGGCGCTGCGGAAGGGCGCGGTGTGGGCGCAGTGCACCACCGCGGGCGTGGGCGCCCTCGGGGCGTTCGCGCAGTTCGCGCGCGAGCACGGCGTCGTCTTCCTGGACTCGCCCGTGCTGGGCACCCGGCAGCCCGCCGAGAACGGGCAGCTCCTGGTGCTGGCCGCCGGGCCGCAGGAGGCCCGGCAGGCGGTGGCGCCGGCCTTCGACGCGATCGGCAGCCGCACCGTGTGGGTGGGGGAGGACGCGGCCGAAGGCACGGCCAGCCGCCTGAAGCTGGTGATCAACAGCTGGGTGCTCACCGTCACCCACGGCACCGCCGAGGCCCTCGCGCTCGCGAAGGGCCTCGGCGTGGACGCCGCGGACTTCCTCCAGGCCGTCTCCGGCGGCGCCCTCGACATGGGCTACCTGCAGGCGAAGGCGGCGTCGATCCTGGCGGGCGACTTCACTCCCAGCTTCGCCGTGCACACCGCGGAGAAGGACGCCCGGCTGATCGTGGAGGCGGGGGAGTCCGTCGGGGTGCGGCTCGACGTGGCCGCGGCCGGTGCCGAGCGCTTCCGCCGTGCCGCCGAACTCGGCCACGGGGAGGAGGACATGGCGGCCTCGTACTTCGCGAGCTTCGAGAAGTGATCATCCGATGTGCGGGAAGAGGCTGGTGAAGGACGCCGCCGCCTCGGCGGCGTCCCGGCCGAACGGGGCGTCCAGGTCCCAGATGAGGAAGAGCAGGAAGGCGATCAGGGCGCTGTAGAGCCCGGCGAGGACCAGCTCGCGCCGGGAGCGCCGGATCTGCAGGCTGAAGATCAGTCCCACCGCGACGAGGGCGCCGGCGATCAGGCCGAACCACACCACCCCCGGCATGGTCGGTCCGGCGTTCTCGCCGCGTCCGGTGCGCGCGTCGTCGGCGGCCGCGACCTGGTCGACGATCGGCTGGTACGCCTGGTTGGCCAGCGGGGTGCGCGGTTCGAAGTCGGTGACGTCGCGGCGCACCTTGTCGAGGAGTTCCGAGCCGCGCTGCGTGTTCTCCCCGTGCTTGAGCATGTAGGGGATCTCCGTGTGCGCGACGTACGAGACGTACGAGTCCACATCGGCGCGCACCTGGTCGCGGACGGCCGCCGGATAGACCTGGACGCGCTGCCGTACCTCGTGCAGTGCCTGGGTCTCGCGATGGACGGTGTCCTCGGCGCCGCCGCGGGCCTCCCACACGCCGGCGATGGCGAGGCCGAGGACGATGGCGTACACCACGCCGATCATCATCGTCATGTACTCGATGACGTCGGGGGTCTCCGAGGGGTCGTCGTCATCGCCGATGCGGCGTTGGTTGATGAGCACGATGGTCAGCACCACGGCGCAGGCCGCGGCCATCGCGATGCCCAGGACGAGCCAGTCCGACATCGATCACCTCCGTGAGCGGGCTTGGGAGCGGGGCTTGAGCGCCGCGGCGGACAGGACCGCCGGGGCGGTGACGAGCAGCATGAGGTGGACGATGCTCGGCCCCTCGGGCGGGGGCGGCGCGCTCGCCTTGCGGTAGGCGACCGGCGGGAGTTCCGCGCGGTGTGTCGGGGTGGGCGTGGGCGTGGGCGTGGGCGTGGGTGTCGGCGTCGGCGTGGGGGTCGGGGTCGGCGTGGGTGTGGGCGCGGGAGCCGGTGCGCGGCGCACGGGGCGGGCGGGGGTGGGGCGCGGCGCCGGTCCGCAGGGGTGCCGCCAGGACACCGAACCCCGTGAACCACCGCTGTCCGTACGGGCGTTCACCGTCGACTCGTACGCGGGGCAGTGCCGCCGCCGGACGGTCGCGGACGAGCCGCCCTTGCCCGTGCGCGCGTCCACGGTGTCCCCGCCGTGGGTGACCCGGGCCCGTGTCTCCCCCTCGCGGGTCTCCACCCGGACGGCGCCGCCGCCGGTCTCGACACGTACGGTGCCGTCGGGCAGGAACCGGACCACGGGCGGGCCCGGTGGCCCCGGTGGATCGTGCGCGTACGCCGTCCCCCCGGCCGCCCACGGGCCCAGCACCGTCAGCGCCGCGGCCGCCGTGAGGCCGGCCCCCCTCAGCCAGATGCTCATGGACGAGATCCTGCGCGGTGCCGCGCGCGCCCATCCGGAGGACCGGGCCAATCCCCCCGAAGGGCTGATTCGTCAGCTCAGGACGCGCCGCAGCGCACGCCGGGCGCGGTCGGGGGCGGATGCGTCACCGAAGAGCTGGACGGCGTGGTTGAGGGAGAAGTAGATCCCGTTCAGCTCGAAGACGAGCTGTTCCGGGTCGGTGCCGGCGGGCAGTTCGCCGTGCTCGACCGCGGCCCGGATGTCGCGGGTCAGCCGGCGCCGCCAGACGGTGTAGAGCCGGGCGACCGCCTCGCGTACCGGCCCCTCGCGGCCGTCGAACTCCACGGCGGAGGCGGTGAACAGGCAGCCGCCGGGGAAGGCCTCGCGTTCCCGGTCCAGATAGGTCACCCAGGCCTCGCAGATCGCGGTCAGCCGGGCGAGGCCGGGAGCGGCCCCCGCGGCGGGCACCCACACGGCGCGCGTGAAGATCTCCGAGGCCCGCCGCAGGGCGGCGATCTGCAGGGCCTCCTTGGTACCGAAGTGCCCCAGCAGCCCGGACTTGCTGATCCCGAGGTCGGCCGCGAGCCGGCCGATCGTGAGGCCCTCCAGGCCCTCCACGGAGGCGACCGCGACGCTGCGTTCGATGATCCGCTCGCGGGTGTGGCGCGCCTCGGCGGCGGACTTGCGTGGGCTCATGCGGCCATCGTAGCCATCCCTCTCCCTTTAGAGTCCGACCGATCGGTCGCTATAGTGCCGCCATGACTGCATCCCGCATCGCCGCCCTGGGTCACCACCAGCCGCAACGTGTCCTCACCAACGACGATCTGGCCGCCATGGTCGACACCAGCGACGCCTGGATCCGGCAGCGCACCGGCATCGCGACCCGGCACATCGCCGCCGAGGACGAGACGGTCGCCGACATGGCGAGCGCCGCCGCCGGCAAGGCGCTCGCCGCGGCGGGCCTCGATCCCTCCGACGTCGACCTGGTCGTCGTGGCCACCTCCAGCGCCGTCGACCGCTGCCCCAGCACCGCCGCCCAGGTCGCGGCCAGGCTCGGCATGACGGCGCCCGCCTCCTACGACCTCAACAACGCCTGCGCGGGCTTCACCACCGCGCTCGCCGCCGCCGACCACTCGGTACGGGCCGGCGCCGCCCGGCACGCCCTGGTCATCGGCGCCGAGAAGATGTCCGACCTCACCGACTGGAGCGACCGCAGCACCTGCGTGCTGCTGGGCGACGGGGCCGGCGCGGCCGTCGTCAGCGCCGCCGATACCGCCCCGGGGACGCTCCCCGGCATCGGCCCGGTCGTCTGGGGCTCGGACCCCACCCGCGCCGACGCCGTACGGCTGGCCGGCGCCTGGCAGCCCCGCTTCGCCCAGGACGGCCAGGCGGTCTTCCGCTGGGCCACCACGACCCTCGCCCCGATCGCCGAGGAGGCCTGCAGGCGCGCCGGTGTCGCCGTCGGCGACCTCGGCGGCATCGTGACGCATCAGGCCAACCTGCGGATCATCGAGGGCGTCGTACGCCGGCTGGGCGCCCCGCAGGCGGTGGTGGCCCATGACGTCGTCGACTCCGGGAACACCTCCGCGGCCTCCGTGCCGCTGGCCTTCTCCAAGCTCGTGGAGCGCGGCGAGCTCACCCCGGGCGCTCCCGTACTGCTGCTCGGCTTCGGCGGCGGGCTGTCCTGGGCCGGGCAGGTCGTCGGCTGCCCCTGATCCGGGAACGGCGGAGGGCCGGCCGGCCGCGCGAGCGGCTGACCGGCCCTCAGGGGTGCCGTACGGCTCAGGCCTTGAAGGCCATGACCACGTTGTGGCCGCCGAAGCCGAAGGAGTTGTTGACGGCCACGATCGGGCCCTCGGGCAGCTTCCGCGCCTCGGTGGAGACCAGACCGGGGTCGATCTCGTCGTCCAGCTCGACGATGTTGATCGTCGGCGGGGCGATCCGGTGGTGCAGGGCGAGGACGGTGGCGACCGTCTCGATGCCGCCGGCGCCGCCCAGCAGGTGACCGGTCATCGACTTGGTGGCCGAGATGGCCACGTGGTCGAGGTGGTCGCCGAGCACCTTGCGGAGCGCCTTGACCTCGGCGACGTCACCCTGCGGGGTGGACGTCGCGTGCGCGTTCAGGTGCGCGATCTGCGCCAGGTCCAGGCCGGTCGCGGCGATCAGCTGCTCCAGCGCGGCGGCGATGCCGCGGCCGGTGGGCTCCGGCTGCGCGATGTGGTGGGCGTCGGACGACAGGCCCTGGCCCAGCACCTCGGCGTAGACCCGGGCACCGCGCTTGGCGGCGTGCTCGGCCGACTCCAGGATCACGACGCCCGCGCCCTCACCGAGGACGAAGCCGTCACGGCCCTTGTCGTACGGGCGGGAGGCGCCCTCGGGGTCGTCGTTGTTCTTCGACATCGCCATCATGTTGGCGAAGGCCGCGATCGGCAGCGGGTGGATGGCCGCCTCGGTGCCGCCGGCGACGACCACGTCGGCACGGCCGGAGCGGATCATCTCGTACGCGTAGCCGACGGCCTCGGCGCCGGAGGCGCAGGCGCTGACCGGGGTGTGCACACCGGCGCGGGCGTTGACCTCCAGGCCGACGTTGGCGGAGGGGCTGTTGGGCATCAGCATCGGCACGGTGTGCGGGGACACCTTGCGCGGGCCGGAGTTCTTGAGGTTGTCGTACTGGTCGAGCAGTGTGGTGACGCCGCCGATTCCGGAGGCGATGACCGTGCCCAGGCGGTCGGGGTCGACCGAGCTGTCCTCGCCGGCCTTGGCGGTGAAGCCCGCGTCGGCCCAGGCCTCACGGGTGGCGATCAGCGCGAACTGCGCCGAGCGGTCCAGCTTGCGGGCGAGCGGTCGGGGCAGGACCTCCAGCGGCTCGACGGCGATCTGCGCGGCGATGCGCACCGTCAGCTCGGTGGCCCAGTCCTGCTTCAGGGGGGTGACGCCGGAACGCCCGGCGATCAGCCCTTCCCAGGTCGACGCGCTGTCCCCGCCCAGCGGAGTGGTTGCGCCGATACCGGTGACGACCACGGTGTGATTGGTCGGGCTCACAGGGATTGTCTCTCCACGTCTAGAAGGGCGGGCGACAGACACGTCGTCCAGGGGTGGTTCAGGCTCAGGCCTGAGCCTTGAGGATGTAGTCGACGGCGTCGCCGACGGTCTTCAGCTGCTTGACGTCGTCGTCCGGGATCTTGACCTCGAAGCGCTCCTCGGCGGCGACGACGACCTCGACCATGGACAGCGAGTCGACGTCCAGGTCGTCGGTGAAGGACTTGTCCAGCTGGACGTCCTCGGTCGGGATGCCGGCGATCTCGTTCACGATCTCCGCGAGACCCTCGACGATCTCTTCCTGGGTGGCCATGGCGGCGCTCTCCTTCTTCGTGCTGGTTACTACGGGCTGCGGCGGGCGGGAGTGCGCGCCGCGTAGGTGTTGCCTAGGGGAGGGTAACGACAGTCGCGGCGTAGACGAGCCCTGCCCCGAAACCGATGATCAGTGCCGTGTCGCCGCTCTTGGCCTGTCCGGTGGCGAGCAGACGCTCCATCGCGAGCGGGATCGACGCGGCGGAGGTGTTGCCCGTGGTCTCGATGTCGCGGGCGACCGCGACGTGCTCCGGCAGCTTGAGCGCCTTGATCATCGAGTCGATGATGCGCATGTTGGCCTGGTGCGGGATGAAGACGTCCAGGTCGTCCGCGGTGATCCCGGCGGCGTCCAGCGCCTCCTGGGCCACCTTGGCCATCTCGAACACCGCCCAGCGGAAGACGGTCTGGCCCTCCTGGGTGATCGCGGGGAACTTCAGCTCCCCGTCCTCGCCCACCGGCAGCTGCGAGACGTCGCCCACGCGGAAGCGGTCCCACGCCACGGTTTGGGTGATGGTGTTGGACTTGTCGCCCTCGGAGCCCCAGACGGTGGGGCCGATCTCGGGCTCGTCGGCCGGGCCGATGATGACCGCGCCGGCGCCGTCGCCGAAGAGGAAGGCCGTGGCACGGTCCGTCTTGTCCGTCAGGTCGCTCAGCCGCTCGACGCCGATCACCAGGACGTGCTTCGCGCTGCCCTCGGTGACCATGCCCTTGGCGAGGGTCACCGCGTACGTGAAGCCCGCGCAGCCCGCCGAGATGTCGAAGGCGGCCGGCTTGCCGGCGCCGATCCGGTGGGCGATCTCGGTCGCGACGGCCGGGGTCTGCTTGAAGTGGGAGACGGTGGCGACGATGACGCCCCCGATGTCCTCGGCCGAGATCCCCGCGTCGGCGATGGCCTTGCCCGCCGCGGTGACCGACATCTCGGCGACCGTCTCGTCCGGGCCGGCCCAGTGCCGGGTGGCGATGCCGGACCGGGAGCGGATCCACTCGTCGCTGGAGTCGATGTTCTCCAGGATCACCTCGTTGGGCACCACACGGGTCGGCCGGTAGCCGCCGACGCCCATGATGCGCGCGTACGGGGACCCCTTGCTGGGCCTGATCTTCGCCATGTCTGCGGGGACTCCTATTCCTGGGTGCCGTGCTCGGCCACGATCGCGCGGGCGGCCTCGAGGTCGTCCGGGGTCTTCAGCGCCAGGGTCGCGACGCCGGGCAGCGCGCGCTTGGCCAGGCCCACCAGGGTGCCACCCGGCACCAGCTCGATGATCGCGGTGACGCCGAGCTCCTTGAAGGTCTCCATGCACAGGTCCCAGCGGACCGGGTTGGAGACCTGCGACACCAGGCGGGAGACGATCTCGGCGCCGGAGGCGACGACCGTGCCGTCGGTGTTGGACACGTACGGCAGCGCGGGGTCGGAGACCGCCAGCGTCTGCGCCAGCTCGTCGAGGACGGCCATGGCCGGGGTCATGTGGTGGGTGTGGAACGCGCCCGCCACCTTCAGCGGGATGACCCGCGCCTTCTCCGGCTTGTCCGAGGTCAGCTCGGCGAGCTGCTTCATCGTGCCGGCCGCCACGATCTGGCCGGCGCCGTTGATGTTCGCCGGGGTGAGGCCGAGGTTCTCCAGGTGGGCGACGACGACGTCCGGGTCGCCGCCGAGCACGGCCGACATGCCGGTCTCGGCGACGGCCGCGGCCTGGGCCATCGCGGTGCTGCGGGTGCGGACGAAGCTCATCGCCGCCTCGGCGCTCAGCACGCCGCCGACGGCCGCCGCCGTGATCTCGCCGACGCTGTGACCGGCCACGGCGCCCAGCGCGGAACGCGCGGCGGCCGGGTCGCCGAACAGCTGCTCCGCCGCGAGCAGACCGGCCGCGACCAGCAGGGGCTGGGCGACGGCGGTGTCACGGATCTCCTCGGCCTCGGCCTTGGTGCCGAAGTGGGCGAGGTCGAGCCCGGCGGTCGAGGACAGACCGGCGAGACGGTCGGCGACACCGGGTAGTTCGAGCCAAGGATTCAGGAAGCCGGGGGCCTGGGCGCCCTGGCCGGGAGCGACGAGTACGAGCACGCTTTCAACTCTCTCTTGAGCGAGGTGATCCCCGCCCGTGGGGACAGGGACCAAGAACCGACGGGCGATTTGTTGGTGTCCCACAAAAGCCCTCAGTGTATCTACGGTGTGTGCCCCGACTCGGAGAGTCGGCCCAGGATGAGCGCGATACGTAGGGTGAATGCGGAGCGCACGTCCGAGGGTGACCAGCCGGTGACGTCCGTCACACGTCGCAGCCGGTAGCGAACGGTGTTGGGGTGAACGAACAACATCCGGGCGGCCCCTTCCAGTGACGAGGCCTGTTCGAGGTAGACGGACAGAGTCTCAAGCAGTGCCGAACCAGCTTCCTCCAACGGCCTGTAGATCTCCTCCACCAGCTGATCGCGGGCGTGTCGGTCGCCCGCCATCGCGCGCTCCGGGAGCAGGTCGTCGGCGAGCACCGGGCGCGGCGCGTCGGGCCAGGCCGCGCAGGCCCGCAGGCCCGCGGCGGCGGCCTGCGCGGACTTCGACGCCGCCAGCAGGTCGCCCACCAGGGGCCCGGCCACCACCGGCCCGGCCGCGAACGGACCGATCAGCGCCTTGGCCACCCGCAGTGGGTCCCCGTCGCCGCCCGCGACCACGATCAGCCGGTCGCCCAGCACTCCGGTGAGCACCTGCAGCTTGGCGTGCCGTGCCGCCCGCCGGATCGCCTCGACGGTGAGCTCGCTGTCGCCGTTGGGCGCCGTGCCGAGCACCACCGCGATCTTGTCGGGGGAGCTCCAGCCGAGCGCCGCCGCCCGCGACAGCACGCCCTCGTCCGCCTCCCCGGACAGCACCGCGTTGACCACCAGGGACTCCAGCCGGGCGTCCCAGGCGCCGCGCGCCTCGGCGGCCTGCGCGTACACCTGGGCCGTCGCGAAGGCGATCTCCCGCGCGTACACCAGCAGCGCCTCGCGCAGCACCGACTCGTCGCCGGGGGCCGCGACCTCGTCGATCGCCGACTCCATGACCTCGATGGTGGTGCGCACCATCTCCACCGTCTGGCGCAGCGAGATCGCCCTGGTCAGTTCCCGCGGGGCGGTGCCGAAGACGTCGGTGCTGATGGCCTGCGGGGTCTCCGGGTGGCGGAACCACTCGGTGAAGGCCGCGATGCCCGCCTGCGCCACCAGCCCGATCCACGAGCGGTTCTCCGGCGGCATGGCCCGGTACCAGGGCAGTTGCGCGTCCATCCGCGCGATCGCGGCCGCCGCCAGGCGTCCCGAGGACTTCTCCAGCCTCTTCAGCGTGGCGGTGTGGGAGTGGTCGCGGGCGGGGTCGAATGCGTTCAGCGCGGGTTCTGGCACGGGTACAAGCCTGCCTTATCCGGGCGGATGCATGGCACGGACCCCTCATCTCCGTGCACCCGTGCTTCAGAGGCGGCCTCCCGAGGCGGAGTCGGCGGACAGCCGCTGCGCGAGGTAGACGGGGATCACCGACGCGATGATCAGCACCGCGGCCACCACGTTGACGACGGGCGCCTGCTGCGGCCTGGCCATGTTGCTGAAGATCCACACGGGGAGGGTCTGGATGCCGGGACCCGCGGTGAAGGTGGTGACGACGATCTCGTCGAAGGAGAGGGCGAAGGCGAGCAGCCCGCCCGCCAGCAGCGCCGTGCGCACCAGCGGGAAGGTGATGTCGCGGAAGACCTGGAAGGTGTTCGCCCCCAGGTCCATCGCCGCCTCCTCGTACGAGCCGGAGGTGCGCCGCAGCCGGGCCACGACGTTGTTGAAGACGACCACGACGCAGAAGGTGGCGTGCCCGACGACGACCGTGAACAGGCCCAGCCCGACGCCGAGCGGCTCCAGCACCGTGCGGAACGCGGTGTTGAGGGCGATGCCCGTGACGATGCCGGGCAGCGCGATCGGCAGCACGACGACGAAGGAGAGCGCCTCCCGCCCGAAGAAGCGGTACCGGGCGACGGCGAAGGCGATGAGGGTGCCCAGGACCAGGGAGACCGCCGTCGCGCCCAGGCCCGCCTTCACCGAGGTCCACAGCGCGGCGCGGGCGCCGGAGCTGTGCCAGGCGTCGGCCCACCAGTGCAGGGTCAGGCCCGAGGGGGGCCAGCCGAAGCCGCGGGCGGCGTTGAAGGAGTTGAGCAGGACGAGCAGCAGCGGCACGTAGATGACGGTGAAGCCCAGCGCGGCCGCGACGCGCAGGGCGATGCGGGCGGGACGGGAGAGTCGCATGGTCAGGGGCCTCACAGACTCCGGAGCGCGCCGGTGCGCCGCACGGCCAGCAGGTAGAGGACGATGACCGCGACCGGCACGGTGCCCAGCGCCGCGGCGAGCGGCAGGTCGAGGGTGATGTTGGAGTAGACGACGTTGCCGATCAGCTGGGTCTTGCCGCCGACGATCTGCACGGCGATGTAGTCGCCGAGGCTCAGCGAGAAGGTGAAGACCGAGCCGGCCGCGACCGAGGGCAGCACCATCGGCAGCACCACCGACCGGAAGGTGCGCCAGGTGCGGGCCCCGAGGTCGGCGGAGGCGTCCAGCAGGCCGGCCGGCAGCTGCTCCAGCCCGGCGTGGATCGGCAGGATCATGTAGGGCAGCCACAGGTAGGCCAGCACCATGATCGCCGCGGGCAGGCCGTAGCCGGGACCGCTCAGGCCGAGCGGCTTCAGCGCCCAGTCCAGCGGCCCGTCCTCGGAGAGCATGATCCGCCAGGCGTACGCCTTGACCAGGTAGCTCGCCCACAGCGGGGTGAGCACGGCGACGACCAGCAGGTGCCGGTACCGCGGGGCGGCCACCCGGGCGGTGTAGAAGGCGATCGGGAAGGCGATGACGATGTCGATCACGGTCACCGCGACGGCGACGCCGATGCTGCGCAGCGCGACGTCCCGGTAGACGTCCGTGGTGAGGACGGTGCGGAAGGTGTCGGTGCTCCAGACCTTGACCACGTCGGAGGTGAAGGGGTCGGTCGTCCAGAACGCGGAGAGGAAGAGCGCGGCCAGCGAGCCCAGATAGGCCAGGACCAGCCAGAGCAGCGGGGCGGACAGCAGCAGCGACAGCCGCAGCCGCGGGCGGCGGTGCAGGGAACCTGCCAGCCGCCGCCCGAGGATGCCGCCCGCCGCGGTGGACGTGGTGGACGTGGTGGTCACGGACGGCTCAGCCCTTGATCTCGGTCCAGGCCTGGACCCACTTGGCGTAGGGCACGCAACGGACGTCGGTGCGGCCGTCCAGGCACTGCGGGATCGGGGTGTTCCAGAAGTGGACCTGCTTCCAGTAGGGCTCGTCGGCCGCGTGGAAGACGGTGCAATGGTTCTTGTCCGAGGTCAGGGCGCAGGACTTCTCGTTCGCCGGGGCCTCGCCGAACCACTCGGCGACCTGGGCGTTCACCTTCGGCGAGACGATCCAGTCCAGCCACTTGTAGGCGCAGTTGGGGTGCTGGGCCTTGGCCGAGACCATCCAGGTGTCGGACCAGCCGGTGGAGCCCTCGCTCGGCAGGACCGCCTCGACCGGTGCCTTCTCGGCCTTGGCGAGGTTGGCGATGACCTGCCAGCTGGTGCCGATGACGGAGTCGCCGCTCTTGAAGGAGGAGATCTCCTTCAGGTAGTCGCTCCAGTACTCGCCGACGTTGGCGTTCTGCTCCTTCAGCAGGGCGACGGAGGCGTCGAACTGCTTCTGGTCCAGCGCGTACGGGTCCTTGATGCCCAGTTCCGGCTTGGTCTTCATCAGGTAGAGCGCGGCGTCCGCGAGGTAGATGGCGGAGTCGTACGCCGTGACGTGGCCCTTGTACGGGGAGGCCTTGTCGAAGACCGCCGACCAGGAGGTGGGGGCGGGGGAGACCTTGTCGGTGCGGTACATCAGCAGGTTGGCGCCGCGGCCGTGCGGGACGCCGTAGGCGACCCCGTTCACCGAGTTCCACTTCTGCATCTTCAGGCTGGCGAAGACGTCCTTGTAGTTGGGGACGAGGCCGGTGTTGACCGGTGCCGCGTCGCCCGAGGCGATGAGGCGCAGCGAGGCGTCGCCGGAGGCCGACACGGCGTCGTACTGGCCGGTCTTCATCAGGCTGACCATCTCGTCGGAGGTGCCCGCCACCTTGGTGTTGACCTGGCAGCCGGTCTCCTTCTCGAACGGGGTGACCCAGTCGACGGACTTGTCGTTCGAGCCGTCCTCGGCGTAGCCGGCCCAGGCGATCAGGTTGACCGCGCCCTCGGTCTCGCCCAGGGCCTTCGGCGCGCTGAGCTTGGGCGGGGTGAAGGCGCCGCCGGAGGAGCCGCCGCCCTTGCCGGGGGAGGACGACCCGCCGCAGGCGGTGGCCAGGGCGAGGACGGTACAGGCTGCGAGGGTACGGGTCAGGCGCACGTGGGCTCCGTTTCCGGGTGGGGGGACTGGACGGTGACGTTGTGCCTGCGGTGCCACTGGAGGCGCACGCGGGTTCCCCGGTAGGCGGCGACGTCGGCCGAGGAGGTCTCCTGGTTCTGCTGGAGGGCGGTCAGCCGGCCGCCCTCGTCGAGGTCGACCAAAAAGCGCGTGGTGTCGCCGAGGTAGATGACCTCGGCGACGGTGCCGGAGACGGTGCGCAGCTCGCCGTCCGGGGCGTCCCCGGGGTCCGAGGGGCCGCCGGGACCCAGCAGGCGGATCTTCTCCGGACGGACGCTGTAGGTACCGGTGCCGTCGGTGAGCAGGTTGGACGTGCCGACGAAGCCTGCGACGAAGGGCGTCGCCGGCCGCTCGTACACCTCGGCGGGGGTGCCGACCTGCTCGATCCGGCCCTGGTGGTAGACCGCGATCCGGTCGCTGAGGGTCAGCGCCTCCTCCTGGTCGTGGGTGACGAAGACGAAGGTGATGCCCACCTCCCGCTGGATCGCCTTCAGTTCGACCTGCATCTGCTCGCGCAGCTTGAGGTCGAGCGCCCCCAGCGGTTCGTCGAGCAGCAGCACCCGGGGACGGCCCACCAGGGCGCGGGCCAGCGCGACCCGCTGCCGCTGGCCGCCGGAGAGCTGCGCCGGGCGGCGCGCGCCGAATCCCTCCAGCCGGACCGAGGCCAGCGCCGCGCGGGCGCGCTCGATCCGCTCCGCCTTCGGCACCCTGCGGACCTTCAGCCCGTAGGCGACGTTCTGCTCCACCGTCATGTGCGGGAAGAGCGCGTAGTCCTGGAAGACGGTGTTGACGTCCCGCTCGAAGGGGGCGAGCCGGGTGACGTCCCGGCCGGCCAGCTCCACGGTGCCGGCGGTGGGGGCCTCGAAGCCCGCGATCATCCGCAGCACCGTGGTCTTGCCGGAACCGGAGGGGCCCAGCATCGAGAAGAACTCGCCGTCGGCGATCTCCAGGTCCACCCCGGCGACCGCGTGCACCTGGCCGAAGGACTTGCGCAGGTCCCGCAGGCGTATGGCGGGTGCGCCGGTGTCGGTTTCCTTGGCCGTTCCCTCCATCGGCGGGGGACCTTTCTCTTCGGCTGGAGCGTTGACCGGAAACCTATGAAGTTATATTTCAGAGGACAAGGCCTCGCCGGGGTAAAACTTTCGCCAAGTGAGAAGGTGTGCGGGTGAGCAAACTTTCGAATGGCGCACTGCACGCCGTCTTCGCACCGGTCGGCAACCTCGCCCGGGTCGACGCGGTCGTACGGCGTCTCGCGGACGCCATCGAACTGGGCCTGCTCGCCGACGGCGAGCAACTCCCGGGCGAGAGCGAGCTCGCCACCCGCCTCGGGGTCTCCACCGTGACCCTGCGCGAGGCGCTCATGGCCCTGCGCCAGCAGGGGCTGGTCACCACCCGCCGCGGCCGCGGCGGCGGCAGCTTCGTCACCGCCCCCGACCAGCCGCGCACCGCCCGGCTCGGCCACCGGCTGGCCGACTGGAGCACCGAGGAACTGCGCGACCTCGCCGACCACTGGGCCGGCGTCGCCGGCACCGCCGCCCGGCTGGCCGCCCACCGCACCGAGCCGGAGGACCTCGTCCCGCTGCAGCGCTCCCTGGAGGAGTTCGAGGCGGCCCGCGACCCCGCCGCCCGCGGCCGCGTCTACGGCAGGCTGCATGTGGAACTCGCCGCCGCCGCCCAGTCGGCCCGTCTCACCAAGGAGGAGATCCGTATCCAGGCGGAGATCGGAGCGCTAATCTGTCTCGCACTCGGGGAGGACGACGCCCGCGCGGCGGTCGTCGAGCTGCACCGCGCGCTGCTCCGCGCCGTGCGCGACGGCGACGCGGAGCTGGCCCGGTCCCTGGCCGAACGGCGGGTGCAGGACGCGATGGAGCGCCTGATCGGACTGCGTCTGACCGTCGCCGGCTGACCCGGGCGTCCGCACCTCCCGTCCTCCCGCACCGGAGGCAGCCGCCGTGGCCGTCAGCTCAACCGCCCTCGTCGACGAGGTCGTCGCCGACGTCGTGGACCGGGTCCGCGGCACCCTGGAGGACGTCTTCGCCGCCGTCGCCCAGGTCGCCGAGCGCACCACCGCCATCGCCGCCGTCCGTGCCGCCGGCCGGGCCCCCACCACCGCCGACCTCGCCGCCCTGCGCCCGCTGCTGCACGAGCGGCTGCGGCGCCGGCACGACCTGATCTCCGGCATCGGCTTCATCGCGGAACCCGGACTGCTCGGCGACGTACCGGCCTGGCTGGAGTGGTGGCAGAACCACGGGGAGGACGGTCTGCGGCCGCTCCTGCCCGACCTCGACCCGGGCACCTCGGCCTACTCCGACTACACCCACTGGGACTGGTTCGCCCTGCCCCGCGCCACCGGCGAGCGCGCCGTGGCCGGACCGTACGTGGACTACCTGTGCTCCGACGAGTACAGCCTCACCCTGTCGGTGCCGGTCCAGCACGGCGGGCGCTTCCTCGGCGTCGCCGCCGCCGACGTGTACCTGCGCCACTTCGAGGCCGCCGTGCTGCCCCTGCTGCGCCGGCTGCCCGCGCCGGCCGCCCTGGTCAACGCCCGCGGGCGGGTCGCGGCCTCCACCGACCCCCGGCACCTGGCCGGTTCCCTCCTGCGCAGCGTCAGCGGCCGGTCCTGCGGACCGATCCCGCTGACGCTGGTCACAGCTCTGCCAGCACCGCGTCCGTGAGCGCCGGCCACAACGGCAGGGCCCACTCGCCGAAGTCACGGTCCGTCAGGACGACGCAGGCCGCCCCGGCGTCCGGGTCGATCCACAGGAAGGTGCCGGACTGGCCGAAGTGGCCGAAGGTGCGCGGGGAGGACGAGGCGCCCGTCCAGTGCGGGGACTTGTGGTCCCGGATCTCGAAGCCCAGGCCCCAGTCGTTGGGGTTCTGGCCGCCGTAGCCGGGCAGTACGCCCTTGAGGCCGGGGAAGGCGACGGAGGTCGCCGCGGCGACGGTCTCCGGGGCCAGCAGCCGCGGTGCCTGCACCTCGACGGCGAAGCGGACCAGGTCGTCGACGGTGGAGACCGCACCGGCGCCCGCCGAGCCCGGGCAGTCGGTGGCGTGCATGCCGAGCGGCTCCAGTACCCCCTGCCGCAGGTACTCGGCGAAGGGGATCCCGGTGGCCTTGGCGATGTGGTCGGCCAGTGCGTCGAAGCCGGCGTTGGAGTAGATCCGCCGCGTGCCGGGGGCCGCCATCACCCGGTGCTCGTCGAAGGCGAGGCCGGAGGTGTGGGCCAGCAGGTGCCGTACGGTCGAGCCCTCGGGGCCGGCCGGTTCCTCGAGTTCCACCGCGCCCTCCTCGACCGCGACCAGCGCCGCGTAGGCGGACAGCGGCTTGGTCACCGAGGCCAGCCGGAAGCGCCGCCCGGTCTCGCCGTACGTCCCCAGGACCGTGCCGTCACGGCGGACGACCGCCGCCGCGGCCGTCGGGACAGGCCAGTTCTCGATCGCGCTCAGGCTGCTCAGGCTCCGCATGACCGTGAGCCTAACGAATGGCCTTGCCTGGAGTGCACTCCAGGGTTTTAGCGTGGAACCCATGACCGTGACGCAGGTGGCCAAGAGCAAGCCCGGAAGCGTGCCCGACTGCTCCGACGAGGCGCGGCAACCCCTCCCGGACGGCCGGGACCGCTACACGATCAGCGAGGTGGCGGCCTTCACCGGCCTGAGCGCGCACACGCTGCGCTGGTACGAGCGGATCGGGCTGATGCCGCACGTCGACCGCTCCCACACCGGGCAGCGCCGCTTCACCAACCGGGACCTCGACTGGCTGGCCTTCGTCGGCAAGCTGCGGCTGACCGGGATGCCGGTCGCGGACATGGTCCGCTACGCCGAGCTGGTGCGGCTGGGGGAGCACACCTTCTCCGACCGCCAGGAGCTGCTGGAGTCGACCCGGCGCGACGTGCTGCGGCGGATCGGCGAGCTGCGGGACACCCTCGCGGTCCTCGACCACAAGATCGACACCTACGCCGACGCCCGCCGGGCGTCCGAGAGGGCATGAGGCGCATGAGCGACAACAACGAGCCGATCGCCAAGGTCACGCTCGGCACGGGCGGCCCCCTGGTCGGCGTGCAGGGCCTGGGCTGCATGGGCATGAGCGAGTTCTACGGCCCCACCGACGAGGCCGCCGCCCGCGCCACCCTCGACGCGGCGCTGGACCTCGGGGTCACGCTCTTCGACACCGCCGACGTGTACGGCCTGGGCGCCAACGAGGAGTTCATCGCCCCCTTCGTGCGCGAGCACCGGGACGAGATCACCCTCGCCACCAAGTTCGGCATAGAGCGGAAGGCCGACGACCTGCGGTACCGCGGTGTGCGCAACGACCCGGAGTACATCCGCCGGGCCGTCGACGGCAGCCTGCGCCGCCTCGGCGTGGACGTCATCGACCTGTACTACATGCACCGCCGCGACCCCGCCGTGCCGCTGGCGGAGTCCGTCGGCGCGATGGCCGAGCTGGTGCGGGCCGGCAAGGTGAAGCACCTGGGCCTGTCGGAGGTGACCGGGGCCGAGCTGCGCGAGGCGCACGCCGTGCACCCGATCGCGGCCGTGCAGTCGGAGTGGTCGCTGTTCAGCCGGGACGTCGAGATCTCGCTGACCGGTGCCGCCGTCGGGCTGGGGGTGGCCCTCGTGCCGTACTCCCCGCTGGGCCGCGGCTTCCTGACCGGCTCCTTCCAGGACGCCTCCCAGCTGTCGGCGGACGACTTCCGCCAGAACCAGCCCCGCTTCTCCGGGGAGAACGCCAAGCGCAACCTCGACCTGCTGGAGCCGCTGCGCCGGGTCGCCGAGGCGCACGGCGCCACGCCCGCCCAGATCGCCCTGGCCTGGGTGCAGCAGCGGGCGCGGGCGCACGGGCTGGCCGTGGTGCCGATCCCGGGCACCCGCAGGGCCGAGCGCCTGCGGGAGAACACCGCCGCCACCCGGATCGTCCTCGACGAGGCCGAACTGGGGTGGCTGGAACCGCTCGCCGGGCAGGTCGCGGGTGACCGCTACCCGGACATGTCGTCCACGTCGGCGGCGCGCGAGTAGCCGTCCCGGTCCAGGGCGGGCCGCGTCCGCGCGGCCCGCTGGACCGCCGCCACGACCGCCGCCGCCAGCGGCAGCGACTCGTGGACGAGGCCGTAGCCCAGGCCGAACACCACGGTCGCCGGGTCGTCGTCGGGGTTGCCGGCGCGGTGGCCGTCGGCGTCGCGCGGCAGCAGCCGCAGGTGACCGCCGAGCATCTCGGGGGAGCGCCAGTCGACCCCGGACAGCTCGGCGACCGGGAAGTGCTGGTCACCCGCCTTCCACTTGGCGGTCGAGGCGCCCGTCCAGAACCAGCGGAAGGACACCGTCTCGCCGTCGAAGGACGCTTTGCCGTCGTACGCCTTGAACGACTGGGGCGCGGACGGCACCTCCACCAGGTGGCGCGGTGCGGGTTCGGCGTCCGAGCCGCCCCCGGCCGCGCCGATCGCGGACAGCAGCTCCTCGGCGTAGTACTCGGCGAGCAGCTCCCGCTCGGCGGGCAGCACCAGCCGGTAGGGGTCGGCGGCCTCCTTGAGCTGGCCCTTCGCGGCCTCCATCAGCGGATCGGCGCCCCGCCGCGGGAGCGCGCGCAGCACGACCGTGCCGCGCCGACCCGGGGCCAGCTCGACGCCCGCCAGGGCCTCGTAGGGCACACGCCGCCGCCCAAGGGTCTGCAGCAGCTTCGAGTTGCGCATCCCCCGCTCGTAACGGATGAGCACCGCGTCGGCATCGAACTCCCATACGGCGTTGGATCCGGCCAATACGTCACCCATACGGGTCATCGTAGGCCGCGCCGCCGTTTCGGGAACCGGCCGGGCACGGCCGGACTAGGCCACACCCGCCGTGCAGTCGCTGCCGTCGGCGCACCGGACGTCCGGGTAGCGGCCGAGGGCGATGCTGGTGAAGTTGGCGAGGCTGTCGGTGCCGGGGCGGAAGTAGCCCGCGTGCCCCTCGGCGGCCTCGGAGGTCACCACGCGGGCGCCGAAGGACCGGGAGACCGGGTCGGCGCCGTGGCCGAGCCCGGCGAACTCCATGTGCGGCACGTCGCCGATCCAGTCGGTGCTGTCCCGCGTGGCCCACACCCGGGCGGCCGTGCCCAGGTCGGCCGCCTTGTCCACCCGCATGCCGGGGCTGCCGAAGACGGCGATGTCGGAGACCCGCCCGGAGGGCAGGTCCGGGGCGGCGACGCCGCACAGCACCGAGCCGTAGGAGTGGCAGAACAGCGAGACGCCGCCGTGTGCCGGCAGGGACCGCACCAGTGAGGCCAGCCGGACGGCGCCCTGCTCGGCCAGTTCGCCGGTGGAGGCGTCCAGGCCGACGCCCTGCGGGGTGGTGTAGTCCGCCCAGGCGATGACGGCCGTGCGGGTGCGCGGGGCGGCGGCGTGCTCGGCCGCGTACAGCGAGCGGGCCATGCCGACGGGGGCGCGGGTCGGATCGTCCTCGCGTTCGAAGGAGAGCACGTCGGTGTCGACCCCGGGCACGACGAGCGACACCCGTTCGGCGGTGCCGAGGTCGCCGAAGACCTCGGCGGCGCGGCCGCGGCCGGTGGGGTCGAAGGCGAGGATCTGCCGTCCGCCGTCGAGCAGGGAGGCGTAGCGGTCGGCGCGTCGCGCGGCGTCCTGGCGGCCCTCGGTGGTCAGCAGGGAGCTGCGCGAGCGGGCGGCCTCCTGGGCGCGGGCCTTGACGAGCGAGCGCCGGTTGGCCTGGTAACGCAGGGAGACCGGGGCGCCGTTGAGGTTGCCGACGACGAGCGGGTAGCGGCGGGCGAGCAGTTTGGCCCCGTCCGGTCCGACCGAGGCGAAGAAGCGCGCGATGACGCCGGGGGCCGCCTGGGGGTCCGGGAGCGGACGTCCGCCGACCGTGCCGTGCCGCCACGCGGCCGTGGCCACCGCCAGCGCGTCGCCGCCCCCCTTGTGGTGGCGCAGCGCGGTCCAGCCGGTGGTCGCCAGCATCACGAAGACCACGGCCAAGGCCAGAAGGGCGCGCAGGGAGGGGGAGCTGAAGCGCTCGTCGACGAGGTTCACTGGGGGACACCCTAGGAGACGCCGGAGAGGCCCTGGGCGCGCCGTGACCCAAGTCACGTTTGGAACAAGGAGATTCCGGACACACCCTGGTGTTCGTCCCACGGTTGTGCGAGGACCGGGACCAGCATGTCCAGGTGTTCCTCGGTGATCCGGCGGATGGACTCCACGCTGGTCTCGTCGCCGTCGCCCCACAGGCGCTGGGCCACCCGGATGACCCCGCCGACGGCCGCCACGAGCACCCGCGGCCGCGGGTCGGCCGGGTCGAGGCCCTCGCGGGCGGCGATGACCGAGGCGAGCCGTCCCTCGACGAGCGCCGAATGGCGCATCTGGGCGGACAGCAGCGTGGGCGTGGACTCGATCACCCGGTACATCGCCATGTACGTGGACAGCGGTACGACGGCGGCGATGACGGCGCTGATGCTGTGCCAGGACTCGTCCAGCGCGGCGCGCAGCGCCTCGAAGGGCGGTTCGCCGGCCGGGCGCTCGGCCACCGCGGTGACGAAGGCCTCCTCGACGCTGTCCTCGAGCGCGAGCGCGACCTCCTCCTTGCCCGCGAAGTAGCGGAAGAAGGTGCGCTGCGAGACCTCGACCTCGGCGGCGATCTCGTCGACGGTCGTGCGCTCGTAGCCCTTGACGACGAACAGCTCGATCGCGGCCCGTATGAGCGCGTCGCGCGTGCGCTGCTTCTTGCGTTCGCGCAGGCCGCACACGGGCGTCGCGCGCATCGCGTGCTTCATCTGCCGTCCACCTCCAGGGGGCCCCACGATACTTCCGTGCTTCCTGACAGTTACCGACGGATGACTGCTTTGGTCAAATGTCAGGCACTGACATAATCTCTTGCCCATGACCCAAGGCTCCGTCGTCACCGACAAGGCCCCGGACTCGATACCGGCGCCTTCCAAGAAACCCCTTCGCGGCCACCCCTGGCTGACCCTGTTCTCGGTCGCCATCGGCGTCATGGTGGTGGCGCTGGACGGCACGATCGTCGCCGTCGCCAACCCGGCCATCCAGGCCGACCTGGGTGCTTCCCGTGAGCAGATCCAGTGGATCACCACCGGCTACATGCTGGCCCTGGCGGTGTCGCTGATCACCGCGGGCAAGCTCGGCGACCGCTTCGGCCACCGCCAGACCTTCCTCGTCGGCCTCGCCGGCTTCGCCGTCACCTCCGGCCTGATCGGCGTGTCCAGCGGCGTCGGCATGGTGATCGGGCTCCGTGTGCTGCAGGGCGTGTTCGGCGCGCTGCTGCAGCCGGCCGCGCTCGGCCTGCTGCGCGCCACGTTCCCGGCCGAGAAGCTCAACATGGCCATCGGCATCTGGGGCATGGTCATCGGTGCCTCCACCGCCGCCGGGCCGATCGCGGGCGGTCTGCTGGTCGAGCACGTCAACTGGGAGTCGGTCTTCTTCATCAACGTGCCCGTGGGTCTGGTCGCGCTGGTCCTGGGCCTGGTCATCCTCAAGGACGTGCGCGCCGAGAACGCGCCGCGGTCCTTCGACGTCCCCGGCATCCTGCTGCTCTCCAGCGCGATGTTCGGCCTGGTGTGGGGCCTGATCAAGGCTCCGGAGTGGGGCTGGGGCGACCCGCTGACCCTCGGCTTCCTGGCCGGCTCGGTCCTGCTGTTCGTCTTGTTCGCGTTCTGGGAGACCAAGGCCTCCGAGCCGCTGATCCCGCTGCGGATGTTCCGTTCGGTGCCGCTGTCCGCGGGCACCGCGCTGATGGTGCTCATGGCCTTCGCCTTCCTGGGCGGCCTGTTCTTCGTCACCTTCTACCTGCAGAACGTCCACGGCATGTCGGCGGTGGAGTGCGGCGTCCACCTGCTGCCGCTCACCGCGATGATGATCGTCAGCTCGCCCGTCGCCGGCGCGCTCATCACCAGGTTCGGCCCCCGGGTGCCGCTGGTCGGCGGCATGGTGTGCACGGCGGTCGCCATGTTCGGCATGACCGGTCTGGAGGCCGACTCCGGCACCGCCGTCATGTCCCTCTGGTTCGCGCTGCTGGGCCTCGGCCTGGCCCCCGTGATGGTCGGCGCCACCGACGTCATCGTCGGCAACGCGCCGCTGGAGCTGTCCGGCGTGGCCGGCGGCCTCCAGGGCTCCGCGATGCAGGTCGGCGGCAGCCTCGGCACCGCCGTGCTGGGCACGATCATGGCCTCGCGGGTCGACAGCGTGCTGCCCGAGAAGTGGGCCGGCGCCGGCCTGCCCCCGCTGAAGGGCGAGCAGGCCGCGCAGGCCGCCGACGCGGTCGTGGTCGGTGTGCCGCCGGTCGCCAAGGACACCCCGGCCGAGGTCGTCGCGCTGATCACGAAGGTCACCAACGAGACCTTCCTCTCGGGGATGGGCCTGGCCTTCACCGTCGCCGGCGTGGTGGCCGCCTTCGCGGCGGGCATCGCGTTCCTGACCAAGCGCGGCGTCAACGCGGACGCCGCCGGCGGCGGGGTGCACATCTGACACCGGACGTTTCCCTATCCGGGTGAACGAGGCCCGGGGCCCTTGGCGGCCCCGGGCCTCGGCGTTCACCGTGGAGCTCCGACCACCACGGGGGAGTGATCCACATGCGCAGTGCCGTCCTGACCGCCCTGACCCTTGCCCTGACCGCGGCAGCCGCGGCCCTGGCCGCCCCGGCGCCGCCCGTCGCGGCCGCTCCCGCGGCGGCCGGCCCCGCAGGGCGCTGCGACCCCGGGGAGCTGTGCCTGTGGGGCAAGCCGGGCTACCGCGGGGCACGCCTGGTGCACGAGCTCGCCGACACCGACGTCAACTCCTGCGTGCCACTGCCACCGGGGGCCTCCGCGAAGTCGTTCGTCAACCGGACCCGCAAGCTCGTGACGACCTATCAGAGCGCCGAGTGCTCCACCGAGGGCGACTTCGAGACGTTCCCCTCCGGTACCTGGGTGCCGGAGTCCCGGCACACCGTCCGCGCCTTCCAGATCGTCGACCAGTGACACGAGCCCGCGGGAAGCCGGGAAAGGCCGGGGCCCCCGCCGCGCGGAAGCGCGACGGGGGCCCGGTCGGGACGACGGTGTTACGCGTCGCCGCCCGCGGCACCGGGGTCGGCGGCGGCGACGTCGAGCAGCTGGTAGCGGTCGATCGCCTGCTTCAGCACGGAGCGGTCGATCTTCCCCTCCTTGGCGAGCTCGGTGAGCACGCCGAGGACCACCGACTGGGCGTCGATGTGGAAGAACCGGCGCGCCGCGCCACGGGTGTCGGCGAAGCCGAAGCCGTCGGCGCCGAGCGACTGCCAGGTGCCCGGCACCCAGCGGGAGATCTGGTCCGGGACGGCCCGCATCCAGTCCGAGACGGCCACGAACGGGCCCTCGGAGCCGCTGAGCTTCTGCGTCACGTACGGGACGCGCTGCTCCTCCTCCGGGTGGAGCAGGTTGTGCGCCTCGGCCTCCACGGCGTCGCGCCGCAGCTCGTTCCAGGAGGTCGCGGACCACACGTCGGCCCGGACGTTCCACTCCTCGGCGAGGATCCGCTGGGCCTCCAGGGCCCACGGCACGGCCACGCCGGACGCCAGGATCTGCGCCGGGATCGCGCCCGCCTCGCCCGTCCGGTACCGGTACAGGCCCTTGAGGATGCCCTCGACGTCCACGCCCTGCGGCTCGGCCGGCTGGACGATCGGCTCGTTGTAGACGGTGAGGTAGTAGAAGACGTCCTCGTTCGCCTCGGGGGTCCCGCCGTACATGCGGCGCAGACCGTCCTTGACGATGTGCGCGATCTCGAAGCCGAACGCGGGGTCGTACGCGACGACGGCCGGGTTGGTCGAGGCCAGCAGGTGCGAGTGGCCGTCGGCGTGCTGCAGGCCCTCACCGGTGAGGGTGGTGCGGCCCGCCGTGGCGCCCAGCACGAAGCCGCGCGCCAGCTGGTCGGCCATCTGCCAGAACTGGTCGCCGGTCCGCTGGAAGCCGAACATCGAGTAGAAGACGTAGACCGGGATCAGCGGCTCGCCGTGGGTCGCGTAGGACGACCCGGCGGCGATCAGCGAGGCGGTGCAACCCGCCTCGGAGATGCCGTCGTGCAGCATCTGACCGGTCGGGGACTCCTTGTACGCCAGCAGCAGCTCGCGGTCGACGGACTCGTACGTCTGGCCCAGCGGGTTGTAGATCTTGGCCGACGGGAAGAGCGAGTCCATGCCGAAGGTGCGGTACTCGTCCGGCGCGATCGGCACGAAGCGCTTGCCGATCTCCTTGTCCCGCATGAGGTCCTTCAGCAGCCGGACGAAGGCCATCGTGGTGGCGATCGTCTGGTTGCCGGAGCCCTTGCGGGTGCCCGCGTAGGCCTTGTCGTCCGGCAGCGCCAGCGGCTTCGCGCGCACGACGCGGGTCGGGACGTAGCCGCCCAGGCCCTTGCGCCGGTCGTGCATGTACTGGATCTCCTCCGAGTTCCGGCCCGGGTGGTAGTACGGCGGGGCGCCGGACTCCAGCTCCTTGTCGGAGATCGGCAGGTGCAGCCGGTCGCGGAAGCGCTTGAGGTCGTCGACCGTCAGCTTCTTCATCTGGTGGGTCGCGTTGCGGCCCTCGAAGTTCGGGCCGAGCGTCCAGCCCTTGACGGTCTGGGCCAGGATCACGGTCGGCTGGCCCTTGTGCTCACGGGCCGCCTTGTACGCCGCGTAGATCTTGCGGTGGTCGTGGCCGCCGCGGCCCAGGTGCAGGATCTGGTCGGCGGTGAGGCCCTCGACCATCTTCCGCAGCCGGTGGTCGTCACCGAAGAAGTGGTCGCGGATGTACTCGCCGGTCTCGGTGGCGTAGGTCTGGAACTGGCCGTCGGGCGTGGTGTTGAGCTTGTTCACCAGCACGCCGTCGCGGTCCTGCGCGAGCAGCGGGTCCCAGGTCCGGTCCCAGATCAGCTTGATGACGTTCCAGCCGGCGCCGCGGAACTGCGACTCCAGCTCCTGGATGATCTTGCCGTTGCCGCGCACCGGGCCGTCGAGCCGCTGCAGGTTGCAGTTGACGACGAAGGTGAGGTTGTCCAGGCCCTCGCGGGCGGCCAGGGAGAGCTGGCCGAGCGACTCGGGCTCGTCCATCTCGCCGTCGCCGAGGAACGCCCACACGTGCGACTGCTCGGTGTCGGCGATGCCGCGAGCCTGCAGGTAGCGGTTCATCCGGGCCTGGTAGATCGCGCCCAGCGGGCCGAGGCCCATGGAGACGGTCGGGAACTCCCAGAAGTCCGGCATGAGCCGCGGGTGCGGGTAGCTCGACAGGCCGTACGGCGCCTTGGACCTCTCCTGGCGGAAGGCGTCGAGCTGGGTCTCGGAGAGCCGGTCCAGCAGGAAGGCGCGGGCGTACACGCCGGGGGAGGCGTGGCCCTGGAAGAAGATCTGGTCCCCTCCCTTGCCGTCGTCCTTGCCCCGGAAGAAGTGGTTGAAGCCCACGTCGTACAGGGAGGCAGAGGAAGCGAAGGTGGCGATGTGCCCGCCGACGCCGATACCCGGCCGCTGCGCCCGGGACACCATGACCGCCGCGTTCCAGCGGGTCGCGTTGAGGATGCGCCGCTCGATGTCCTCGTTGCCGGGGAAGAACGGCTCGTCCTTGGTCGCGATGGTGTTGACGTAATCCGTGCTGCGCATCTCGGGCACGGCAACCCGCCGCTCGCGGGCTCGCTCGATCAGGCGGAGCATGAGGTAGCGGGCGCGCTCGCGTCCGCGTTCGTCGACGGCGGCGTCAAGCGAGTCGAGCCATTCCGCCGTCTCCTCGGGATCGAAATCCGGGACCTGGCTGGGAAGGCCGCCAATGATGATCGGGTTGCGATCTGATCCGGAAGCCACGCTATTCCTTCGCTTCTAGGGTCTTGCTCTGCTGGGTCGCGCCGCCTCCATCGTGTACCGCGCGTTCGGGATACGTCATCTCTACTGAGTGGTAACCATCACTAAGTGAGACAGACCCCTCTTACAGACCCTCTTGAGGCTCTCGCATGGCTGTCCGGTGGCCGTTCGACCAAACCGCAACTCTACGCCCACTCGGACGTACGACCGACCGCAACCCCGATTCGGGAGAAACCCTGGCATAGTGGAGTGAGCCACGTCACCCCTCACGGTTCGGGTTGCGGTGACACGTCAACGTTTGGGCGGGATGGGCGGCTGGGTACTTGCGCGAACCGCCGCGCCCGTGTGGACTACCGCCCATAACCCCGCACAGGAGCGGGAAGACAACCCCCATGACAGGAGGCAGAGCGTGAGCGCGACCGCGGGCCACGCGGAGGAGCAGACCAACCCGGCAAGCCGGCTTGGTTTTGAGCCCGGACAGGTGGTCCAGGAGCTCGGCTACGACGACGACGTCGATCACGAGCTCCGTGAGGGTATTGAGGGGATCACGGGCGAGGAACTCGCGGACGAGGAGTACGACGACGTCGCCGACGGCGTCATCCTCTGGTTCCGTGATGATGACGGCGATCTGACCGACGCCCTGGTCGACGCCACGTCCGCCATCGACGAGGGCGCCCAGATCTGGCTCATGACCCCGAAGACCGGCCGTGACGGGCACGTCGAGCCGAGTGACATCGGAGAGGCCGCGCAGACCGCCGGCCTGGCTCAGACCAGCAGTGTCAACGTCTCCAAGGACTGGACCGCCAGTCGTCTGGTGACTCCCAAGACGGCGAAGGCCGGCAAGCGCTGAGCCCTGCCGACCGGCACCGCGCCCCCGTGACCGAGCGTCGCGGGGGCGCGGTGCGTTGTGTGCCCGTGGCGGTGCGAGACTGACGGCGGGGCCCGGCCGCGGGTCCCGTCACCGTCCACCGGAGAGGTGTGTCCACCATGGCGCTCGCCGTAGGCGACCAGGCCCCCGACTTCGCGCTGCGGGACCAGCACGGCCGGACCGTGCGGCTGTCCGACTTCAAGGGCGCCAGGAACGTGGTGCTGCTCTTCTTCCCCTTCGCCTTCACCGGGGTCTGCACGGGCGAACTGTGCGCGCTCCGCGACGAACTGCCGGCCTTCCAGAACGACGACGTCCAGCTGCTCGCGGTCTCCAACGACTCGATGCACACCCAGCGCGTCTTCTCCGACCAGGAGGGCCTGGAGTACCCGCTGCTGTCCGACTTCTGGCCGCACGGCGAGGTCTCCCGGGCCTACGGCGTCTTCGCCGAGGACAAGGGCTGCGCGGTGCGCGGCACCTTCGTCATCGACAAGGAGGGCGTGGTCCGCTGGACCGTCGTCAACGGCCTGCCGGACGCCCGTGACCTGAACGACTATGTCAAGGCGCTCGAAGCCCTGTAGTCCCGGGGAACCGGGTACTAACCTCAGGGCGTTGATCCTGATACGAGCAGCACGCGATGACATGGGAGGACCCGTGGGAGTCAGCCTCAGCAAGGGTGGCAACGTATCGCTGACGAAGGAGGCCCCCAACCTCACGGCCGTCATCGTCGGCCTCGGATGGGACGCCCGCACCACCACGGGCTCGGACTTCGACCTCGACGCCAGTGCCCTGCTCACGGGCACCGAGGGCAAGGTCCTCTCCGACCAGCACTTCGTCTTCTTCAACAACCTCAGGAGCCCCGACGGCTCCGTGGAGCACACCGGTGACAACATCACCGGTGAGGGCGAGGGGGACGACGAGCAGATCAAGGTGAACCTGGCCGGTGTGCCGGCCGAGGTCGCCAAGATCGTCTTCCCGGTGTCGATCTACGACGCCGAGACCCGTCAGCAGTCGTTCGGCCAGGTGCGCAACGCGTTCATCCGCGTCGTCAACCAGGCCGACGACAGGGAACTGGCCCGTTACGACCTCACCGAGGACGCCTCGACCGAGACGGCGATGGTCTTCGGAGAGCTGTACCGGCACGGTGCGGAATGGAAGTTCCGGGCCATCGGCCAGGGTTATGCGTCCGGCCTGCGCGGCATCGCGCAGGACTTCGGCGTCAACGTCTGATTCGCCGGGGTCGCGCGGTCCGCGTCCGGCGGACCGCGAGCCCCCGCGGGGGAGGAGAACAGCATGGGCGTGACGCTCGCCAAGGGGGGCAATGTCTCCCTCACCAAGGCCGCACCCAATCTGACCCAGGTCCTGATCGGGCTCGGCTGGGACGCGCGCTCCACCACCGGCGCGCCCTTCGACCTGGACGCCAGCGCCCTGCTGTGCGCCTCGGGCCGGGTGCTCGGCGACGAGTACTTCGTCTTCTACAACAACCTCAAGAGCCCGGAGGGCTCGGTCGAGCACACCGGCGACAACCTGACCGGTGACGGCGACGGCGACGACGAGGTCCTGCTGGTGGACCTGTCGGCCGTACCCGAGCGGGTCGACAAGATCGTCTTCCCGGTCTCCATCTACGAAGCCGATGCCCGCGGCCAGACCTTCGGTCAGGTCAGCAATGCCTTCATCCGGGTGGTCAACCAGACCGACCAGAGCGAACTGGCCCGCTACGACCTCTCCGAGGACGCCTCGAGCGAAACGGCGATGATCTTCGGCGAGCTGTACCGATACGGCGGCGAATGGAAGTTCCGAGCCGTTGGCCAGGGGTATGCATCAGGGCTCCGGGGCATCGCCCTAGACTTTGGGGTCAACGTTTCGTAAAGGGATTGGATATCCAGTGCTCCTCCGAACTTTCGGCTGGTCGTTCGGTGTCACCGCCGCCGGCCTCGCCCTCGCCGGTTATCTGTGGGGTGCGGAGGGGCTTGCCCTCGTCGCCATCCTGTCGGTGCTGGAGATCTCGCTCTCCTTCGACAACGCGGTGATCAACGCCGGCATCCTGCGGAAGATGAATGCCTTCTGGCAGAAGATCTTCCTCACCATCGGCATTCTGATCGCCGTCTTCGGCATGCGCCTTGTCTTCCCGATCATCATCGTGTCGATCACGGCCAAGCTGGGACCCATCGAGGCCATCGACCTGGCGATCAACAACAAGGAACAGTACGAGCACCTCGTCACCTCCGCGCACCCGGCGATCGCCGCGTTCGGCGGGATGTTCCTGTTGATGATCTTCCTCGACTTCATCTTCGAGGAGCGTGAGCACAAGTGGCTCGCCTGGCTGGAGAAGCCCCTCTCCAAGCTCGGCAAGCTCGACACGCTCTCCGTGGTCGTCGCCCTGGTCGCCCTGCTGATCACCGCCACCACCCTCGCCACCGCCGTCCCGCACGGCGGCGGCGACAAGTCCTCCACGGTGCTGCTCTCCGGCATCGGCGGCCTCATCACCTACCTCGTCGTCGGCGGCATCTCGAGCTACTTCGAGGACAAGCTGGAGGACGAGGCCGAGGAGGCCGACGAGGAGCTCGAGGAGATGAGCTCGGGCGGCAAGCCGGCCGGCAGTGGCGCATCGGCCGTGGGCCTGGCGGGCAAGGCGGCGTTCTTCCTCTTCCTCTACCTCGAGGTCATCGACGCGTCGTTCTCCTTCGACGGCGTCATCGGCGCGTTCGCGATCTCCAACGACATCTTCATCATCGCCCTCGGCCTCGGCATCGGTGCGATGTACATCCGGTCGCTCACCGTCTTCCTGGTCCGCAAGGGCACCCTGGACGACTACGTCTACCTGGAGCACGGCGCGCACTACGCGATCGGCGCGCTGGCGGTCATCCTCCTGGTCACCATCCGGTTCGAGATCAACGAGGTCATCACCGGCCTCATCGGCGTCGTCCTGATCGGCGCCTCCTACTGGTCGTCGGTGGTGCGAAACCGCCGTCTCGGGGAAAGCTCCGAGCAGCGGGACGACAAAGCGGAGGTGACGAGCGGGGTCTGACCCCCGTCTCGTCACGGCAAACGGCTCACGCCGCCCCTCGCCGACCCGGCGGGGGGCGGCCTGCGTCCTGGGGAGGGACGGACATGTGGAACTTCCTGCGGCCGAGCGGCGGCATCAACACGCAGTTCGACATGGCGAACGCGCACACCATCGAACTCACCCGGCGGCACCAGGTCGTCTCGCTGTCCAAGCAGGGCGCGGCCGTCGGCAATCTGCGCATCAACCTGTCCTGGCAGATGCGCACCTCCGACACCGGCGGTTGGAACCAGCGCAGCGGCTCCTGGCTGAGCCGCCAGATGCACCTGTTCAAACCGGAGCCCGTGCAGGCCGCCGGCCCCGCCATGGTCAACGTCGACCTCGACCTGGCGTGCATGTACGAGCTGACCGACGGCACCAAGGGCGTCGTGCAGCCGCTCGGCAACTTCCTCGGCGACCTCGACGCCCCGCCGTACATCCAGATGACCGGCGACGACCGCTTCGGCGGCTCGTCCGGCGAGACGCTCTACATCAACCTCGACAAGCACGAAGAGTTCAAGCGCATGCTCGTCTTCGTCTACATCTACGACGGCACGCCGGCCTTCGACCGCACCCACGCCAAGGTGGAGATCTTCCCCAGTTCGGGCCCGCGGATCGAGATCCTGCTCGACGAGCGCGAGCCGCAGGCCCGCTCCTGCGCCGTGGTGCTCATCGAGAACAAGAAGGGCGACCTGACCGTGCGCCGCGAGGTGAAGTACGTCTACGGCTTCCAGGCCGAGCTCGACCGGCTCTACGGCTGGGGCCTGCAGTGGGGCCGCGGCTACAAGACCAAGGTCTGACCGCGCGGCCCCCTGCCGGGAACGCTCAGCGGCGTTCCTGGAACTGCGGGCCCATCGGCGGCAGCCGGAACCCCTGCACCGGCTGCGGGTAGCCGTACGCGGGAGCGGGGGCCGCGGCGGTCGGGGCCGGCTGCTGCGGCGGGTAGCCGTAGCCGGGGGCGGGTGCGGCCACGGTGGGCTGCGGCTCCTGGGGGTAGCCGTACGCCGGGGCGGCCACCGTCGGCTGCGGCTCCTGCGGGTAGCCGTAGGCGGGCGGCGCGGTGGGCTGCGGGGGCACCGGCGCCGGGGCCTGCAGGGTGTACGCGTCCGGCTCGCCGGTCACCGCGACGGTCGGCGGCACGGGCTGCGGCGCCGGGGCCTCGCCCTCGGGCCGCGGCGGCGGCGCCTCGTCGAGGTCGCCCTCCTCCACGGTGATGCCGAACTCGGTGGCCAGCGCCTCCAGCCCCGAGGCGTAGCCCTGCCCCAGCGCACGGAACTTCCAGCCGCCCGCCCTGCGGTACAGCTCGCCGCAGATCAGCGCCGACTCGTCGCCGGTGTCCGGGACGACGTCGAAGAGCGCCAGCGGCTCGGCGTCGGAGCCCGCGGCCGTGTCGTAGAGCAGCACCGTCAGGTCGGAGACGAGGGCGAAGGGGCCGCCGTCCGAGGAGGCCGCGACGACCACCCGCTCCACGCCCGCCTCGAGCGCGGTCAGGTCCACCTCGACCGCGTCCGTCAGCCCGGCCGGCTCGCTGCGCTTGGGCAGGTGCCGGGCGGCGCCCCCGGGGTGCCGGGGCTGGTTGTAGAAGATGAAGTCCTCGTCCGAGCGCACCCGGCCGTCCGCGCCCAGCAGCAGCGCCGAGGCGTCCACGTCCGGCACACCCGCCCCCGGGCTCCAGCGGAGCACCGCCCGCACCGCCGAGGCCGTCACCGGGATGTTGGAGCCCTTCACCATCGCCTGCGTCATGCGCGTAATCCTGCCCTCCCGGGGGCCGCGTCCACAACGCGGGGCGTGTGACGGGTGTGCCGGAGGGGAGAGATGCGGACAGGCCGACATGTACCGGACCCGAGGGGGTTACCTGATTTTCACGTACGCCGGGAACGTCCGCAGGGGGCTCGCACGTACGATAATCGGCCACACGGCGTCGGGGGACGCTTCCCACCTCTCCAACCACCACCTGCCACGGGGGAACGCATGCGCCACTTCGGGCACCTCGCACCGGACGTACGGAACGAGCTCTTCCACCGGGAGCCCGCGGAGTTCACCGCGGCCTCACCGGCCGGCACGCTGGCCGTCGCCCTCGGCGCCACCCTCTACTGCCCGGCCACCCGCTCGCGGCTCGCCGACGACGTGCTCAAGCAGGCCGCGCGCGGGGTCGTCTCGATGGTGCTGTGCCTGGAGGACTCCATCGACGACCGCGAGGTCGAGACCGCGGAGGAGAACCTGGTCCGCCAGTTCGGCGAACTGTCCCACCGGATCCCCGACGGCGACCCCCCGCTGCTCTTCATCCGCGTCCGCACCCCCGGCCAGATCACCGACCTCGTGCGCCGGCTCGGCGACGACGTCCGCCTGCTCTCCGGGTTCGTGCTCCCCAAGTTCACCGAGGAGTCCGGGGTCCCCTTCCTGGAGGCCCTCGCCGCCGCCGAGGCGGACTGCGGACGGCGGCTGTTCGCCATGCCGGTCCTGGAGTCCCCGCAGCTGCTCCACCTGGAGACCCGCACCGAGACGCTGTACGGCATCTCCCGCACCGTCGACAAGTACCGCGACCGCGTCCTCGCGCTGCGGCTCGGCGTCACCGACTTCTGCTCCGCCTACGGGCTGCGCCGCTCGCCCGACATGACCGCCTACGACGTCCGCATCGTCGCCTCGATCATCGCCGACGTGGTCAACGTCCTCGGGCGCGCCGACGGCACCGGCTTCACCATCACCGGACCGGTCTGGGAGTACTTCAAGCACTCCGAGCGCATGTTCAAGCCACTGCTGCGGCAGAGCCCCTTCATCCCCGCGGCCGTCGACCTGCGCGAGGCCCTGATCCAGCGGGACATGGACGGGCTGCTCCGCGAGATCGAACTGGACCGGACGAACGGCCTGCAGGGCAAGACCTGCATCCACCCCTCGCACGTCCAGCCCGTGCACGCGCTCAGCGTCGTCTCCCACGAGGAGTGGAGCGACGCGGCCGACATACTCCACGAGGACCGCAGCGGCGGGGGCGTGCTGCGCTCGGCCTACACGAACAAGATGAACGAGGTGAAGCCGCACCGCGCCTGGGCCGAGCGCACCGTGCGGCGCGCCGAGGTCTTCGGCGTGGCACGGGAGGAGATCGGCTTCGTCGAGCTGCTCTCCGCGTGCGTGCCGTCGTGACCGGCCACGAGAGGGAGAGTGCCGAGCGCATGGCAGTAGAGGACGTCTGGTCCGGGCAGTGGGTCGCCGACCGGCTCGGTGTCACCCTGCGGGGAGAGGGCCTGAGCGGACTGCTCGGCCTCGCCCTGCGCCGCAACCCCAAGCGGGCGCACCTGCTGGTCTCCAATGTGCTGGGCAAGCACGTGCCGCAGCGCCCGCAGGTCGTCTACGACGCCGGGTACGGGCTCGGCGTGCGTGTGCGAGAGCTGCTCGGCGAGGAGGAGGCGGCCCGGGCCGTGGTGCTCGGCTACGCCGAGACCGCGACCGGCCTCGGGCACGCCGTGGCCGACGGCGTCGGCATCGCCCCGTACCTGCACTCCACGCGGCGCCCCGTCCCCGGGGTCGAGGCGGTCGGCGGCTTCGAGGAGGAGCACAGCCACGCGACCTCGCACCTGCTGCTGCCCGAGGACCGCGGCCTGCTGGCCGGGGACGGGCCGCTGGTGCTGGTCGACGACGAGTTCTCGACCGGCCGGACGGTGCTCAACACGGTGCGCGCGCTGCACGCCCGCCACCCGCGACGCCGGTACGTCGTGGTCGCCCTGGTCGACATGCGCTCGGAGGCCGACCGCGCACTGCTCGCCCGCTTCGCGGCGGACCTCGGCGCGGGCGTCGACGTCGTCGCCCTGGCCTCGGGCACGGTCGGCCTGCCGGACGGGGTGCTGGAGCGGGGCCAGGCGCTGGTGGCCGCGCACGGCGCCGCGGCACCCGCGCGCCCGGCCGCGGCCGCGGCGCCGCACCGGGTGCACCTGGACTGGCCCGCCGGGCTGCCCGACGGCGGCCGGCACGGCTTCACGCCCGTACACCGCGCGCGGCTGGAGGCGGCGCTGCCCGCGATGGCGGCCCGCCTGGCGGAGGGCCTGGGCGTCGTCGGCGACGGCCCGGCACCCCGCGTCCTCGTCCTCGGCAACGAGGAGCTGATGTACGCCCCGCTGCGGCTGGCGCAGGCCCTCCAGGACGCCCTGCCCGCCGTGGAGGTGCGCTTCTCCACGACGACCCGTTCGCCGGTCCTGGCCGTGGACGACCCGGGGTACGCGATACGTACCCGGATCACCTTCCCCGACCACGACGACCCGGCCGACGGGCCCGGTGAGCGCCACGCGTACAACGTGGCGGGCGCGGGCTTCGACGCCGTCGTCGCCGTCGTGGACAGCGCGGGCGACACGCCCGCCCTGCACGCTCCCGGAGGGCTGCTCGCGCAGCTCGCCGGCCACACCGAAAGGCTCCTGCTGGCCGTGGTGCCCTCGTACGAACCCCGCCCGCCCGCCCCGACGCTCCCGGAGCCGCTGCGCGGGCCCGCGTTCTCCTCGTACGCGCCCGACGAGGTCGGCTGGCTGCTGAAGGACCTCTCCGACGTCGAGCTGGAGGCGCCCACCGAGGAGCGCGAGGAGGCCATCCAGAGCGGCGGGGCGCACTACGCGGAGTCGCTGCCGGTGGAGTACCAGCCCAGCGCGGAGTACCAGGAGCTGTTCCGGAACGCGCTGGCGGACTCCGCCGGCCGGATCGCCCGCGCCGTCGGCGCCGTGACCGAGCTGGTGCTCGCCGAACGCGGCCCGCAGGCCGTCCTGGTGTCGCTGGCCCGCGCGGGCACCCCCGTCGGTGTGCTGATGCGCCGCTGGGCCCGTCACGCGCACGGCCTGGACCTGCCGCACTACGCCGTGTCCATCGTCCGCGGCCGGGGCATCGACACCACCGCCCTGCGCTGGCTGGCCGAACACCACGACCCCGCACGGGCGGTGTTCGTGGACGGCTGGACGGGCAAGGGCGCCATCACCCGCGAACTGGCCGACGCCGTGGCCCCGTTCGGGGGCTTCGATCCGGAGATCGCGGTGCTGGCCGACCCCGGGTCGTGCGTCCGCACCTTCGGCACCCGCGACGACTTCCTCATCCCGTCCGCGTGCCTGAACTCCACCGTCTCCGGCCTGGTCTCGCGCACCGTGCTGCGCGCCGACCTCATCGGCCCCGACGAGTTCCACGGCGCCAAGTTCTACCGCGAGCTGGCCGGTTCGGACGTCTCCGGCCTCTTCCTGGACGAGGTCTCGGCCCGCTTCGGCGCCGTGGCCGACGAGGTCGCCCAGGACGTCAAGGAACTCCAGGCCGGCGACCGCACGCCCACCTGGGAGGGCTGGGCCGCGGTCGAGCGGATCAGCGAGGAGTACGGGATCGGGGACGTCAACCTGGTCAAGCCGGGCGTCGGCGAGACCACCCGGGTGATGCTGCGCCGCGTGCCGTGGCGGGTGCTCGCCCGGCGCGGCGCGGGAGCCGACCTGGCGCACATCCGGCTGCTCGCCGAGCAGCGCGGCGTCCCGGTGGAGGAGGTGGACGACCTGCCGTACTCGTGCGTCGGGCTGATCCACCCGCGCTTCACCCGGGGCGCGACCGGCACGGACGGCAAGGCGGTGGAGGCCAAGTGAAGCAGCGCCCGGAGATCGTGAAGTCCCTCGTCGCCAGCGACCTGGACCGCACCCTCATCTACTCGCCGTCGGCCCTGGCCCTGTCCATGGCCGACGAAGAGGCGCCGCGGCTGCTGTGCGTCGAGGTGCACGAGGGCCGGCCGCTGTCCTTCATGACCGAGACCGCCGCCGCGCTGATCCAGCGGCTCGCGGCAGCCGCCGAGTTCGTCCCGGCCACGACCCGCACCCGCAAGCAGTACCGGCGCATCAACCTGCCGGGCCCGGTCCCGCGGTACGCGATCTGCGCCAACGGCGGGCACATCCTGGTCAAGGGCCACACCGACCACGAGTGGAACGCCGAGATGCGCCGCCGCCTCGCCGAGGGCTGCGCGCCGCTGGACGAGGTCCGCGCCTACATGGCCCGCACCGCGGACGAGTCCTGGCTGCGCAAGGAGCGCGTCGCCGAGGAGCTGTTCGTCTACCTGGTCGTGGAGCGGTCGCTGCTGCCCGAGCTCTGGGTGAAGGACCTCGCCGAATGGGCGGACGAGCGCGGCTGGACGGTGTCTCTGCAGGGCCGCAAGATCTACGCCGTGCCCAAGCCGCTCACCAAGTCCGCGGCCCTGGCCGAGGTCGTCCGCCGCACCGGCGCCGACCACGTGCTCGCCGCGGGCGACTCCCTCCTGGACGCGGAGCTGCTGCTCGCCGCCCACACCGCCTGGCGTCCCGGCCACGGCGAACTCGCCGACACCGGCTGGGGCGCGCCGCACGTCGACGCGCTGGCCCTGCCGGGCGTCGCGGCGGGGGAGGAGATCCTGCGCCGGATGCTCAGCGTGGCGCGCCGCTGACCCCGTCCGGCCGCACCACCCGCGTGCACGCGCTGCGCGTCGCCTCGACGCGCAGCGCGTTCGGCCGTTCGCTGGCCTCGATGAAGGCCCGGGCCTCCGTATCCGTGCGACCGCCCGTCACATGCCGTGCCAGCAGCCGCTCCTCGCGGACCGCGGGATCGGCCTCGACGAACCACAGCTCGTCCAGCAGGTCCCTGACCTCGTGCCAGCCGGCGGCGTCGTCGGCCAGGTAGTTCCCCTCCGTCACCACCAGCCGGGCCTGCGGCGGCACGGCGATCCCCGCCGCGACCGGCTCGTCCAGGGCACGGTCGAAGTCCGGCGCGTAGACGGTGCGGTCACGTGACGAGCGCAGCCGCCGCAGCAGATGGACGTAGCCGTCCACGTCGAAGGTCTCCGGCGCGCCCTTGCGGCCGCGCAGCCCCAGCCGGTCCAACTGGGCGTTGGAGAGGTGGAAGCCGTCCATCGGCACGTACGCCGCCGTGCCCGCGCCGAGGCGCGCGTCGACCCCCTCCACCATCGCCCGGGCCAGGGTCGACTTGCCCGCCGCGGGCGCGCCCGCCAGCCCCAGCAGCACCCGCCTGCCTGGCATGCTGGGCACCAGGGCGAGGACGTCATCCACGTACATGCCGCCACCTTAAGGAGCAGCCGTGCCCGAGACCAAGAACCCGCAGCTCACGCCCGAACTGTACGCGTATGTCCTCGACCACAATCCGCCCCTGGACCCGGTCCAGGAGGAGCTGGTGGAGATCACGCGCGCCCGCTTCGGCACCGCGGCGGCCATGCAGTCGGCGCGCGAGCAGGGCCCGCTGCTGGCCTTCCTGGTCCGGCTGACCGGGGCGCGGCAGGTCGTCGAGGTCGGCACCTTCACCGGATTCTCCGCGCTGTCCATGGCGCAGGCGCTGCCCGCGGACGGGCGGCTCATCGCCTGCGACATCTCCGAGGAGTGGACCGCGGTCGCACGTGAGGCCTGGGCCAAGGCCGGTGTCGCCGACCGTGTGGACCTGCGGATCGCGCCCGCGCTGGACACACTGCGGGCGCTGCCGCGCGAGCCGTGGATCGACCTCGTCTACCTCGACGCCGACAAGGGCGGCTACGTCGACTACTGGGAGGAGCTGGTGCCGCGGATGCGGCCCGGCGGGATCATCGCCGCCGACAACACGCTCTTCCACGGGCGGGTCGTGGACCCGCGCCCCACGGGTGACACGGCGGGGATCCGGGCGTTCAACGACCGTGTCGCGTCCGACGGGCGCGTCGAGGCGCTGCTGCTGACGGTGGCGGACGGGCTGACCCTGGCGCGCAGGCTGTGAGCCGTGGTTAATCTGTGCCCATGCCCCGTTACGAGTACCGCTGCCGCTCCTGCGGCACCACGTTCGAGCTGAGCCGGCCGATGGCCGAGTCCTCCGCGCCCGCGGAGTGCCCCGCCGGGCACGACGACACCGTCAAGCTCCTGTCGACGGTCGCGGTCGGCGGCACCGCCGCCGGCTCCGCGGCGACGGCCCCTCGCCCGGCCGCGGGCGGCGGGGGCTGCTGCGGCGGCGGCTGCTGCGGCTGAGGGGCCGCGGGATGCGGTGACGCCGGCGGGAGTGCTGCCGGCGGTGGTGGTTCGGCTGTCCCGCCGTCTCGCGCCCTTCGGGTGCAAAGCGGCCGGCTGCGGACGGGGAGGGTGGATGCCTGGGGCCGGCCTTCGCTGTGCGGGCGGTGGGCGGCCGGGGGCCAGGCGCCGGAGCGGGGCCGGTTGTTCGTACGGTGCGGTCTTGTTGCCGTCCGCGGGTGCGGATGGCTGGTTGCCACGCCCACCGTTCGTGGGTGGTTCGCCCGCCGCAACCGGCGTCTGCGGGTGATTCCCCGACATCGGGTTCTGTTCCGCCGTGTATGCCGGCGAAAGCGAGCCCGATGTCCCTCAGCTCCCTCAACAGCACCCCGAAGCACCCGCAGACGCCGGTCACGGCGGCGCGCCCACCACCGGGGGTGGGCGTGGAAGCGACCGACTGCACCCGCGGACGGCAACGAGACCCCCGCCAACGGAAAGGCGACCGGACCTGCGCCACACCCGCAGCCCGCTGCTTTGCGCCCGAAGGGCGCGGGACGGCGGGACAGTCGAACGGGCGGGGGCGGTCAGGGGCGTTTCGAGGCGCGGTCCTCGCGGATGGCGGCGGCGACCCGGGCCGCTGTGCCGCGTACCGCCGGCCGGCCAAACGCCCCACTCTCCCCTTCCGTAGCCCGCATCCTTGCACCCGAAGGGCGCGAGATGGCGCGGACAGCCGAACGGCCGGCGCGGTCAGGGCCGCCCCGTGGCGCGGTCCTCGCGGATCGCGGTGACGACGCGGGCCGCCGTCTCGCGTACCGCCGCCGTCTCCGTGAGGAAGTGCCACCAGTCGGGGTGCCGGCCCTGGAGGCCTTCGACGGCGCGGTCGAGCCGGGCGACCGCCTCGTCGAGGGGGCGCGCGTGCCGCTGCTCCGGTGTCGTACGGCCCTGCATGGCCAGCCGCTGCGCGTCCCGGACGGCGAACCGGGTCCGCTCGATCTCGCCCTGCGGGTCCTTGCTGACCTCGTTGAGCCGCCGCAGCCGGTCCCCGGCCGCGGACACCGCCGCGTCGGCGTCGTCGAGCAGCGCCCGTACCGTGCCGAGCAGGGCCGTCGCGTCCGGCCAGCGCTGCTCGTCCCGGGCCTTCGCGGCCTCCTGGAGCTTCTGTTCCGCGCGGCCCACGGCCTCCGTCGCCCGCTCCGGCACGTGCTGCAGGTCCTGCCAGCACGCCATGCTGAAGCGGCGGCGCAGCTCGCTGAGGACCGGATCGACGCCCTCGGTGCGGGTGGCCAGGGCCTGGGTCCGGGTGCGCAGCGACACGATCCGCTTGTCGATCTCACGGGCCCGCTCGGGCAGCCGCTCGGCCTCGGCGCGGATGGCTTCGGCCGTGCGCAGCACCTCGTCGCCGCGGCGGATGGTCTCCTGGACGCCGTGCGTTCCGGCGCCCTGGTTGAGTTTGGTCAGTTCCGGGCCTAGGGCGGCCAGCCGGGCCGCGAGGTCGTCCGCGCGAAGGCCCGAGGCCCGTACCGCGTCCAGTGCGTTGGACGCGGCGAGCAGGGCCTGCCGGGCCCGTTCCACGGCCGGGGCGAGACGGGCGAGCTGGGTCTCGGCCTTGTCGAGCAGCGGGCCGAGCCCCCGGGCGAAGGCGTCCAGGTCCTTCCTGGCACGGACCAGGTCGTCCTTCGCCTTGGTGAGCTCGGTGCGGGCACGGGCCGCGGTGGCGGCCTCCAACTCGTCGCGGTCCAGGTCGTAGGCGTCGACCGCCGCGATGTAGGCGGCGCTGACCTGGTCGATGCGTTCGCCGAGGGCCCGGAAGTCCTCGCTCGCGCGCCGCGCGGCGGGGGAGCTGTCGACCGCGGTGATGGTCTCTATGGAGATGACCAGGTCGCGCTGGGCCGTGTCCAGCTCGTAGAACGCCTCGGCGGCGGCGTCCTTCGCGGCCTGGGCGTCGGCGCGCAGATTGTCCCCACGCCGCCACCACGAGCGTGCCGTCGTCACAGTCGCCCTCTCCCGCAGGTCCGCCGCCGGTGGTTGTCCGCTCCAGTCTCCCACCTGGCTGGGACGAATACACGGGCCGGGCGGTTGCGGTCAGCGGCCGGCTTCCGTGACGCTCACCGAGCCGTCGCCCGTACGGACCGTCACGACGTGGCCGCTGGTGTCGTCACGGGGAACGTCGACACTGACGTGCCCGTCGCCCGAGCGCGCGGAGACCCTGTAGTTCTCGTGGGGCAGCGCGACGCTGACCCGGCCGTCGCCGCTCGTCGCCTCGACGAGGTCGGGCACCTTGTCGAAGGCCAGCTTCACCGAGCCGTCCGAGGTGTGGGCGCTGACCTCGCGGGAGCCGATGCCGCCCGCGTCGATCCGGCCGTCACCGCTGGAGAGCCGGAGCGGTCCGGTCACGTCCCGGACGACGACCGAGCCGTCGCGGGTGGTGAGCTTCAGCGGGGTGCTGAAACCGCTCGCCTCCACGCTGCCGTCGCCGTTGACCACCGTCAGGCGGACCCCGCGCGGCACCAGCACCTCGTGGCGCACCGAGCAGTTCTGCACCGCGCCCTGGCACTTGGTGCGGAAGGTCAGGGTGTGGCCGTGCATCGACCAGGTGGCCTTCGGGGTGTCGCCGAACACGGCCCAGCCGTCGAACCACCGGGTGACCCGGACCTCGTCCACGTCGGCCGGCCGCACCACGACCTTGCTGTCGGAGGAGTCGATGGTCAGCTCGCTCCCGTCGAGCGCGAAGCTCTTGCGCTCCGGCTCGCTGTCGTCGGAGGCGTTCGCGCAGGCGGACGCCGTACCGATCAGCGCCACGACGCCCGCGGCGGCGGCGAATGTCCTCAACGTGCGGGTGCTCTTCGTCATACCCAGGACGCTACGGAGCGCCCGTTGTGCCCGGAATCAGGCCGCCCACCGGAAGCGGGGTGGGGAAAACCCCCGCCCCGTCCGGGGGTTCCGCGAGCACGCGGCCGCCGCTCCCGCCGGCCGCGTGCCGGCCGGGGCTACGCTCCGGGACGTGCGATGTCCACGTTCTCCAGGACGCCGAGGGCGTCGGGGACGAGGACGGCCGCGGAATAGTAGGTGCTGACGAGATAGGAGATGATCGCCTTCTCGTCGATCCCCATGAAACGCACCGAGAGCCCGGGCTCGTACTCGTCCGGAATTCCCGTCTGGTGCAGGCCGATCACACCCTGGTTGTCCTGGCCGGTACGCATCACCAGGATCGAGGTGGTGTTCTCACGGGAGATGGGGATCTTGTTGCAGGGGAGGATCGGGATTCCACGCCACGACGGAACGTGCTGGCCGTGGAAATCGATGCTGTGCGGTACGAGACCGCGGCTGTTGAATTCCCTTCCGATGGCCGCGATGGCCCGCGGATGGGCCAGCAGATACTGGGCGTTGCGGCGCCGGCTGATCAGTTCGTCGAGGTCGTCGGGGGTGGGCGGGCCGGAGTGCGTGGTGATGCGCTGCCGGTAGTCGGCGTTGTGCAGGAGCCCGAACTCCCGGTTGTTGACCAGTTCGTGCTCCTGCCGTTCGCGCAGTGCCTCGATGGTCAGCTTCACCTGCTGCTCGACCTGGTTGTAGGGCTGGTTGTACAAATCGGCGACGCGGGTGTGGACCTTCAGCACGGTCTGGGCGACGCTCAGCTCGTATTCGCGCGGGGAGAGGTCGTAGTCCACGAAGGTGCCGGGCAGGTCCGGCTCCCCGACGTGGCCCGAGGCCAGTTCGATGGCCTTCTCGCCGTACTTGTTCTGTGCCTGCTGGGTTCCGGTGACGAAGCCCGCGACGTGCTCGCGCAGCCCGTCGGCCTGCTGCATGACGGACTGGAAGGCCTGGCGCGGCAGCGCGAGCGCGGTGACCGGGGTGGCCGCCCTGGCGGTGTACTCCCAGGTGCTGTCGGGGCCGGCCAGGCCCTCGGAGCCGAAGTGGTCGCCGTCGGCGATGCTGCCGATCACGCCCTGGCCGTCCCACTTGGCCGGGGCCAGCTTGTTGATCTTTCCGTGGGCGACGAGGAAGACGTGGTCGGCCGGTTGCCCGGCGGCCACGATCGTCTCGCCGGCCGCGTACTCCCGTTGCTCGAACTGCCCGGCGAGCGAGGCCAGTACCGCCTCCTCGGTGAAGCCGCGCAGCAGGGGCAGTTCGCCGAGCTCCGCCGGGATCACCCGGACCTCGGAGCCGGTCTGGATGAAGTCCACCCGCCCGTCGCCCACCGAGTAGCTGAGCCTCCGGTTGACCCGGTAGGCGCCGCCGGCGGCCTCGACCCACGGCAGCACCCGCAGCAGCCAGCGCGACGTGATTCCCTGCATCTGCGGCGCGGATTTGGTGGTCGTCGCCAAATTCCGCGCGGCAGCGGTGCCCAGACTCCGCTGCGACTGGCCGTTCTCCGTCGCCGCCTCCGGCGCGACACCCGGCTCAACCGTCATGAATGGTCCTTCCCTTGCGGCCTGATGGCCCACGCCCACAAAGGCGCGGTTAGAACAATCAATTCACGCTGAAACGAGGTTTGTTGTGCGGTGGTCCCCCTGCCTTCGGCCGCTTTCCTCTCGGAAACTACCCACCGGGCGGAGTGCCCTGCACTCACTCATTCGGGTGAGCGTGGATTTCCGGGCCGCCGGAGCGGGCCGGCCGGTCCGCAGGCGTACTCGTGTGCGACTTCCGGGCGCGGGCCGGCGGGGCGCCGAATGTGTGGCATGTCCATGATGTGAACCGGGACCCGGGCGGAACATCTCGTTCCGGGGACGTTCTGTCCTCCCTCCCGGTTAATCGCGTGCTATTCCCGATGCTCACCATCGAAGATGAGGAAAACGTCACGCGCCCCCGAGGGGATCACAGGAGCATGGCTGGCGTACGCTGTACGGCTGAGAGCGGATCGCAGAAGAACCGCTTCTGCGCGACACCGCCTCACACCCCGAAGGCGCCGCGCACTCGCCGGGAGAGGAGGACGCGGTGTTCATCGGAGCAGGTTCCCTGTTCGATTCACCGTGGATCTACGCCCTGGTAGCCGCATCCATCGTGCTCGACGTCTTCCTGCCGGTGATGCCGAGCGGCGTCCTGCTGATCTCGGCCGTCACGGCGGGCACCGCCGCCGGCGGCAACGACCTCCTCGATGTGCTCGCCCTGCTGATCTGCGCTGCCGTCGCCTCCACCCTCGGCGACCTGGCCGCGTACCGCCTCGCCTGGCGCGGCGGCGACTGGATCGACCAGCACGTGGCGCACTCCCGCCGGCTCTCCACCGCCCAGGAGATCCTCGGCGCGGTCCTGTCCCGCGGCGGCGGCGCGCTCGTCGTGCTCGCCCGCTTCGCCCCGGCCGGCCGCTCCGTCGTCAGCCTCAGCGCGGGCGCCGCGCACCGCCGCATCCGCGAGTTCCTGCCCTGGTCGGCGCTGGCCGGCCTGGCCTGGGCCGCGTACAGCGTCGGGCTGGGTTACGCGGGCGGTCAGTGGCTCGGCGCCGGCTGGCTCGGCACCGCCACCTCCGCCATCGCCCTGGTCGGCTCCGGCTCCCTCGCCGCGTACGTCTTCCGCCGGGAGCGCCGCGCCCAGACGGTCGTCCAGGTGACGCTGCCCGCGCAGGCCGCGGCCACGCCCGAGCGGGCCGCCGTCGCCGAGGCCCTCTGAGCCGTACCGGACCCGCCCCGGGTGGGCGCCGCCGGTGGGCGGCCCCACACGAGCCGTGACAGCATCGGTACGGACATCCACCGGTCTGGGGGGCCAACGGACGGATCGGAGACCCCCGATGCGACTCGGACCGCTCACCGGCTTGGCGGCCGTGATCCTCGCCGCCGTCTCCTACGCGCTCCAGGGGGACACCCCGGGGATCGGCAGTTCCGGGGTCGCGGTCAGGGCGTTCTACCTCACCCACGACACCAGGCAGGGCGTCGGCCTCTACCTGCTGCTCGTCGCCGGACTCTTCCTGGCGTTCTTCGCCGGCTACCTGCGGCACGTCCTGGCCGCGTCCGACCGCACCGGCTGGCTGCCCCAGGTCGCCTTCGCCGGCGGCATCCTGGCCGCCCTCGGCTTCTGGATCAGCGCCGGGCTCACCCTCAGCCTCGTCGAGGCCAGCGACCGCCCCCTGGTCGGCGGGGGCGCGCTCCAGGCACTCAACGCCCTCGGCAGCGACCTGTTCATGCCCATCCTGGCGGGCATCGGCGTCATGCTGCTCGGGGCGGGACCGGCCGTCTCCCGCAGCGACGGCGGTCCGCTGCCGCACTGGCTGGGATGGGCGGCCTTCGTCCTGGGCGTGCTGATGTTCATCCCGTTCGCCGGCTTCATCGGCCTCGGGCTCGCCGGGCTCTGGGTCATCGCCGTGTGCGTCCTGCTGCTCGCGCCGGGGCAGCGGCAGCCCGCGCCGGGCGGTCCCGGCGCCGCCGGTCCCGACGGCCCGGGCCGGCCGCGGGACAGCGCCACCCGCTGACGGCCGGACCGGCCCCGACCGAGTCCGCTCGGGCCTCGGCTCAGCGCTTCCGGCGGTACGCGGACCCGTCCGCCGACCGTTCCAGCCAGCCGCCCTCCACCAGGTAGCGGCGCAGGGCCGCGCAGTCGTCGTGCACCGTCCGCAGCGCCTCGTTGACCTCGCGCTCGTGGTAGTCCCGTCCCGGCCGGAACAGGGTCTCGGTCAGATGCCGCAGCAACTGCTCGCGCCGCGCCGCCCGGCGCGGGACGACCGTGAGCCGCCCCTGCGAGAACAGGGCCGACACCGCATGCGAACCGCTCTCGGGCACAGCGCACTCCTCCAGGTCGGGGACGACGACTCCGCCGGGCAGCGTGACACGCGGGCCGGCCGTGAGCACCCGATTTTCCGCCGGCACGGGTGCTCACGGCGCGCGGACGCCGAGGCGGTCGGCCGCCTCGATCACCTCACCGAGCAGCCCGAGCCACCGGTCGACGTCGGCGGCCTGGAGCCCCTCGTCGAGCCCGAGGCCCTGGCCGCCGGCGAGGTACACCTCGGTCGCACCGCTCTCGCGGGCGGCCATGAGGTCCTCGGCGACCTGCCGCGGCGATCCGCCGAGGAAGGGCCGGCCCTCCCCGATCGGTTCACGGGTCAGGGGGGTCGGCCAGGGCGCCTGGTTGACCACCATGAGGTCCCCGGGGTCGCGGCCCGCCTCCTGGGCGGCGTCGTGCAACGTGGACACGATGCCGCGCAGTTCCCCGGCCGAGGAGGTGATCGGGATCAGTCCGTCCGCGATCCGGCCGGCCCGCTTGACGGCGGCCGGCGCATTCGCGGCCAGCAGTACCGGAACGCGGGCCTGGACCGGCTTGGGGTTCACCTGCGACGGCGCGATCCGGTAGAACTCGCCTTCGTGCCGGACCGGGTCCGGGCCCCACGCGGCCCGCATGGCCGCGATGAATTCCTCCGTGCGGGCGCCCTTGCGGGCGCTCGGCACGTTCGCCGTCTCGAACTCGATGTGCTGCCAGCCCTGCCCCAGGCCGGCGACGACCCGGCCGCCGCTGAACCGGTCCAGGGTGGCGAGCCTGCGGGCGAGCATCACGGGAACGTGCAGCGGCGCCACCAGGATCGCGGTGCCCAGCTTGATGCGCTCGGTCACGGCGGCGACATGACTCAGCGTCTCCAGCGGCTCGTACACCGAGCCGTAGAACTCCGGCAGCATCGCGGGTTCGCCCCCCGTCCACAGCACGACCTTTTCGAGCGGGCGGAGCAGGCGCTCGAACGTCCACAGGGAGGAGTAACCGAGCCGTTCGGCCTCCCTGGCGACCTTGACGATGGTCTCCGGCGAGGTCTGCGGCCCGGCGGTGGGCAGTGCGAGACCGATGTCCATGGGTCCTCCAGCAGGTGGAATCGGGTTGTCGGAGATCGGCGGTCCCGACGGGCCGGTTCTGCCGGCCGGGCACGGTGGCCGTGCCCGGCCGCCTTCTTTCTTATATAGTAGAAGCTGTGTCCAATATAGTAGATCCGCTGGTCGCGCAGATCGCAGCTCGCATCCGCAGTGAACGGGAGCGGCACCGGTGGACCCTGGCCCAGGTCGCGGACGCCTCCGGTGTGTCCCGCGCGATGATCAACCGGATCGAGCGCGCCGAGAGCAGCCCCACCGCCGTCGTCCTCGGCAAACTGGCCGCCGCCTTCCAAATCCCCCTCTCCGCCCTGCTCACCCCCGCCGAGGCCCCCGGGGTGCACCGGACGGCCGACGCCGCGGAATGGCACGATCCGGCCACCGGATACCGCCGGCGCCAGATCACCGGGCCGAGGTTCCCCGCCGACATCGCCGAGGTCCACCTGCCACCCGGCGCCCGCGTGCCGTACCCGGCGGCGTCCCTGGCCTTCCAGCGGGTGGCCGTCTGGGTGCTCGACGGCCGGCTGACCTTCCACGAAGGCGATGCGGTGCACGAACTCGACGCGGGCGACTCGATCGAGATCGACGAACCCGTCCCGCACGTCTTCGCCAACACCGGAGATGCCGAATGCCGCTACGCGGTCGTCCTCACCCGCGTCGCGCAGCCGTGACCGACGCAGCCGGACGACTTGCCGTCGCCCTCGCGCTTCCCGGGCCGCCGGATGTAGGAGACTGCACGCACATGGTCCGGATCGGGCGCCCGACCGGGTCCCTTCTTGGTGAGAGGTGTCATGTGCCCAGCGTGGTAAAGATCAACGTACTGACCGTCCCGGCCGAGCAGCGCGAGGTCCTGGAGCAGCGGTTCGCCTCGCGCGCGGGCGCCGTCGAGAGCTCGGACGGCTTCGAGTGGTTCGAGCTGCTGCGCCCGGTCGAGGGCACCGACCAGTACCTCGTGTACACGCGGTGGCGCAGCGAGGAGGACTTCCGCAACTGGATGTCCGGCCCGATGCAGGCCGCGCACCGCGAGGGCGGCGAGGGCGGCGGCGAGCGCCCCAGGCCGGCCGCCACCGGATCCACGGTGTGGTCCTTCGAGGTCGTCCAGCAGGCCGCGCCGAAGCAGGCCTGAACCCGCGTGGCGCCCCGTCCCCGGGGCGCCGCCCACCGGTCGCGGAAATCGCCTTGCCGTCGGCGATCACCGGACGCCAGGCTGTGGCCATGGAAAGGCCGCTGCTCTTCCTCGACGTCGACGGGCCGCTCAACCCGTACGCGGCCAAGCCAAGCCGGCGCCCCGAGGGCTACACCACGCTGCGCGTCCCGGTTTCCGGCATCGCCTCCCGCCCGCTGCGGGTGTGGCTCAACCCCGCCCACGGCGAGGCCCTGCTCGGGCTGGGCTTCGAACTGTGCTGGGCCACCACCTGGATGGCGGAGGCCAACCACTGGATCGGGCCGGTCGTCGGCCTCCCCGAACTGCCGTACGTCGACTTCGGCGCCGCGCTGTCGGCCCACCGCCCCGACCTCGTGCACTGGAAGACCGAGGCGCTCGTGGCGTACGCCGCGGGCCGCCCCTTCGCCTGGGTCGACGACGAGCAGAGCCCCGCCGACAGGGACTGGGTCGCCGCTCACCACCCCGGCCCGGCGCTCCTGCACCACGTCGACCCGCGGGTCGGGCTGCGCGAGGCCGACTTCACCGCGCTCGCCGCCTTCGCCGCGTCACCCCGGTGACCTTCCCGGCTGTCCTGGCTGCTCACGCCGCCGGGCGGCGGGGGCCGGGGCGGTCCTGGTCCTGGCCGCACAGCTCGGTGGTCAACCGGGTGAGCAGGGCCGCCAGGTCGGCGTGGCGTTCGGGGTCCCAGTCGCCGAGGAGTTCGGCCAGCACCTTGCGCCGGGCCTCGGTGAGCAGCGCCACGACCTCCTGGCCGCGTTCCGTGAGGTACAGCGGGTTGCCGCGGCGGACGGCGTAGCGGCGTTCCTCGATCTCGAAGGCGGCGCCCTCGATGACGTTGTACGGCACCGTGGTCTGCACGGCGAGGTCGACGGGGTCCGCGGAGCCGGTGCGGGCGATGTACAGCAGCAGCCAGCCGGCGGCGGGCTGCAGGCCGAGGCCGGTCAGCTCGGTGATCCGTGCGTACAAGTCGCGGCGGGCCTCGCGGCTGCCGAGGACGCTCAGGCCGCGGGCGATCTCGTCGAGGGAGGAGCGGTCGACGGGGTTGGTGCCGATCGTCTCGCTCGCGTCGGGCACGGTGACCGTGCGCCGCAGCGGCTGCTCCTTCAGGAACCAGGCCAGGACGAAGGCCAGCGCGCAGACCGGCACCGCCCACAGGAAGACGCTGGTGATGGCGGTGGAGTAGGCGTGCAGCACCGGGTCGCGCAGGGACGGCGGGAGCTGCCGCACACCGCGCGGATCGGACTGGACCATGGCCGGGTCGAAGCCGGGCGGCAGGGTGAGCCCGGTGAGGGCGGCGGTGATCCCGCGGGCGAGGTTGCTCGCGAAGATCGCGCCGAAGATGGAGACGCCGAAGGCCGCCCCGATGGAGCGGAAGAAGGTGGCGCCGGAGGTGGCCGCGCCCAGGTCTGCGTAGCCCACGGCGTTCTGCACGGCGAGGATCAGCACCTGCATGACCAGGCCGAGCCCGAGGCCGAAGACGAGCAGGTACACGCTCAGCACCCAGACCTCGGTGGTCTCGTCGAGCCGGTGCAGCAGGAACAGCCCGAGGATCGTGACGGCGGTCCCGGCGATCGGGAAGACCTTGTAGCGGCCGGTGCGGGAGACGATCTGGCCGGAGGCGGTGGAGGCCACCAGCATGCCCACCACCATCGGGATCATGTGCACGCCGGACCAGGTCGGCGAGTAGCCGTGCACGACCTGCAGGAAGGTCGGCAGGAAGGTCAGCGAGCCGAACATGGCGAAGCCGATGACGAACGAGATCACCGAGCACAGCCAGAAGGTCCGGATGCGGAACAGCCGCAGCGGCAGCACGGGTTCCTCGGCCCGCCGCTCGACGAGGACGAAGAGCCCGACCAGCAGCGCGCCCAGCACCGCGAGCCCGACGACCTGCCAGGAGCCCCAGGCCCAGGTCGTACCGCCCAGTGACGTCATCAGCACCAGAGCGGTCGCCGCGGCCGCCACCAGCACCATGCCCCGGTAGTCGATGCGGTGCGTGGTCCGCCGGACCGGGATGTGGAGCACGGTGGCGATGACGGCGAGCGCGACGATGCCGAGGGGGAGGTTGACGTAGAACACCCAGCGCCAGCTGAGGGTGTCCACGAACAGCCCGCCCAGCAGCGGACCGAGCACGCTGCTCGCGCCGAACACCGCCCCGAACACGCCCTGGTAGCGCCCCCGGTCGCGCGGCGGCACGATGTCGCCCACGATCGCCATCGACAGCACGATCAGCCCGCCGCCGCCGAGGCCCTGCAGCGCGCGGAAGGCGATGAGTTCGCCCATGCTCCGGGAGAGGCCGCACAGCGCGGAGCCGATCAGGAAGATCACGATGACGGACTGGAAGAGCTTCTTCCGCCCGTACATGTCGCCGAGCTTGCCCCACAGCGGGGTGGCGGCGGTGGAGGCCAGCAGATAGGCGGTGACCACCCAGGAGAGGTGCTTGAGGCCGCCCAGGTCGCTGACGATCGTCGGCAGCGCGGTGGAGACGATCGTCTGGTCCAGGGCGGCGAGCAGCAGACCGAGCGCGAGCGCGCCGATCGCGACGTACACGGCCCGCTTGTCGGTCACCTCCGCCGGGCCGTCCGCCGTGGCCCGCCCCCCTGGGGCAGCGGTGTCGTCCTGCGCCATAGGGACTCGTTCCGCTCGGGTACCGGGGGCTCCGATACCGCGTTCACGTCACTTCTTTATAAATATTCACACCCTTTCCACGAGATTGGCTCCGTTTGTACGACCGTCGGGGCCGGAGGCGCCTGGGCAGCGGGCCGCCGCGGTCTGCATAATCACTGCGTCTGTCAGGGGATGGGGAGGGGGCGCCGGTGGCGTCTGACAAGCCGGGGTCACCGGCTTCGCAGGAGGAGCACGAGTACGAGTCACTCCGGGTGCGGCCGTACGTGCCGGGACCCGAGGACTACGCGGACGAGCCCGTCCCGGCCGCCGTGTCGGCGGGGGCCGCGGAGGCCTTCCCGCCGCAGGCCGCGGATGATCCGCCGACCGCGCCCATGGCGCCCGTGCCTCCCATGCCGCCGGAGGGGGCCGGCGGGGCGGCGGGGCAGGAGGAGGACACCGACCTCATCGACCTCGGCACGGTCTCCTCGGACCGGCTGCTGCCGGTGCCGGTGGCCGCCACGTCGCGTGACCTCGTGCCCTACCCCTCCCGTGCCGAGGGCCGGCGCCGCGCGGGGGCCCATCGCCGCCGCCGCGGCGCGCTCGTCGCGGGCGCGGGCATCGGGGCCGTCGGACTCGCCGTCGGCGCGGTCTTCCTGACCGCCCAGCTGACCGGCATACCGGACCGCACCGAGGCGGCCCCCGACCGGGGCGCCTCCGAGCCCGCGGTGGAACTGCCCTCCTCCGCGCGGCCCTCGGCCTCGGCCTCCGCCTCGCGCTCGGCCTCACCCAGCGTCAGCCCGTCCACGCTCGCCTCCGCGAGCGCCTCGGCGTCGGCCACGACCGGCGCGCCGACGCCCAGCGTCAGCGCGTCCCGGCCGACGGCCTCCGCCAGCGGCCAGGTCTCCCAGGCGCCCAGTTCGCCGCCCCCGCCGGCCCCGCCCGTGACGCTGCAGCGCGGCGACACCGGTCCCGCCGTCGTGGACCTCCAGAACCGCCTCAAGGCGGTACGGCTCTACTACGGCCCCTCGGACGGCGACTACAGCCGGAAGGTGAGCGACGCCGTCGCCCGCTTCCAGTTCTTCAACGGGGTCAAGGGCGACCCGCAGGGCGTCTACGGGCCCAACACCCGTGCGGCCCTGGAGGCGAAGACCGGCACCACGCCGGGCGACGACGACAACAACGGCAACGGAAACGGCTGGGACTGACCGGCCGCCGCATCCCGCGCACGGCGCCCGCCCGGGACCCGGTCCCGCGGCGGGCGTTGTCGTGCCCGGCCTTCCGGGCGCTCCGGCAGGATGGGGGCGTGGCGATCGACGACTTCGGGCCGAGGGGCTTCCAGCTCGTACTGCTGCGGCGCATGGCCGACCACCGGCCCGAACTGGTGGAGGAGGCGCTGCGCACGCTCGGGGCGAGCCGTACCGAGATGCGGGAGGCGAACCGCCGCTGGCAGGCCTGGGGGCACGCCAGGGGCTTCCCGCGCGGCGAGCGCCGCTACCGTGCGGTGCTGGGGCCGCCCGAGGCGGTGCTCAGGCGGGCGGTGGGGGATCTCACGTGCCCGGCGCTGCTGTGGCCGGTCCCGCTGTGGCCGACCCTGCGCTTCGAGGTGCTGTGTGCTCCGGGCGGCGGGGCGGTCTGGAACGAGTGGCTGGTCCGCGCCCCGGGGGAGCAGGGGCCGCGGCTGTCGGACCTCGACGACCTCACGCCTTGGTCTTGCACCGTCGACGAGGTGGCCCGGGCCTTCCCGCCGGCCCGGCCGCTGGAGGGCGACGCCCCCACCCGCTGGCGGCTGGAGTTCACCGACCCGCAGGCCCCGCCCGGGGCCGCCCGCCGGAGCGCCGGCTTCACCTACGGACTGCTGCAGTACGTGGACGGGACGGGCGCCGCGCCGTGAGGCCGGCGGGGCGCGGGCGGGCCCCGTCGCCGGCCGCGTCACGGCACCCCCCCTGGCGGAACCACCGCACGGTTTTGTATCGTGTAGGAACAAAGTGGTTCCGCCCGTTTCCCCTGACCGGCGGGCGGGCCACTTGCTTGTACGTCCGAGGGAGTTCCATGCTGTCGCCGTCCACCGTCGTCCCCGCCCGCGCTCTGCTGCTGGACATGGACGGCACGCTGGTCAACTCCGATGCCGTGGTCGAGCGCTGCTGGCGCCGGTGGGCCGCGGCGCACGGGCTCGACGGCGACGCGGTGATGAAGGTCGTCCACGGCCGCCAGGGCTACGCCACGATGGCAGTTCTGCTCCCGGACCGCCCGATGGCGGAGAACCACGCCGACAACGCCCGCATGCTCGCCGAGGAGACCGCCGACGTCGACGGCGTGGTCCCGGTCGAGGGCGCCCCGGCCTTCATGGCCGCCCTGCAGGGCCGCCCGCACGCCCTGGTGACCTCCGCGGACGACGCCCTCGCCCGGGCCCGCATGGGTGCCGCCCGCCTCCCGCTGCCCGCCGTCATGGTCACCGCGGAGAGCGTCAGCGCCAGCAAGCCGGACCCGGAGGGCTTCCTCAAGGGCGCCGCCGAACTGGGCTTCGGCCCCGAGGACTGCGTGGTCTTCGAGGACTCCGAGGTCGGTATCGCGGCCGCCAAGGCGGCCGGTATGCGCGTGGTCGGCGTGGGCCCCCGTGCGGCGGCCCACGAGCCGACGGTTCACGTGGACACCCTTGCGGAGGTCCGCGTCGAGGTCGCGGCGGACGGGGCGCTGCTGCTGCACGTCGGGTAGCGCCTTCGGCGCCCGGACCGGGGTGCGTTCTTGTGTGCCGGTCCGTGGTTGTGTGCGGGTGCGTTGCGCCTGCGGGCGGCTGCGCCGGGCTGCCCGGTGGGTGTGTGCGGGTTGTTTGCGCCTGCGGCGGGCTGTCTCCCGCCCTCCCTCCCTCCCCCAGCCTTCGGCCGGGGGGACCCCCATCCGGCGCGGTCAGTGCGGGTCCCGCAACGTGTGCCTGGGTCGGGGCCGCGCCGGCGCGCTCCCCCAGCCTTCGGCCGGGGGGGACCCCCAGAACGCTCGCGGTTTACCCCTGCATCATTCGGCGCTGGGTCCGCCGCTCGTCTCCCCCAGCCTTCGGCCGGGGGGACCCCCATGGGCGCACCCCGCCACACCCCCTCCGGTGGTGTGGGCGCATGACGGCCGGTGGGGGGTGATGGGGTGCGCCCCTCCCCGGATCGCTGGGAGCTGCCCTCAGCTGGGGTCCCCGGCCGGAGGCCGAGACGGGGTGCGCGCCGTGGCGGGGGCGTCATCCGCCCGAGTGCCCCGAGCCCTTCTGGTCCGCAGTGCGCCTGATGGCCGTGGGCGTCCAGTAGGGCGCGTGCGGCAACCCCGGACCGCTCTCACCCCATCCGGCCGTTGGTCGCCCGACGATACGGAGGGGGCGGGGTCGGAGGGGTGGGCGTTCTGGACGCTGACGTGTATTTGTTGTGCGGCACAGACGGCACCGACCTGGACCGCCCGCCATGCACATAAATATGCGGTACAGAATGCCCAGCCCCGGAGGCCCCGACCCCGGCCCACCACGAACCGCGCGAGGCCCGCACCAACCGCCCGGGCAATCGGGAGGGCGGGCGGGGAAACAGCCCGCCGCAGGCGCAAGCAACCCGCACACAACCACCGGCCGCAACCACGGAACCCCCCGGCCAACCCGCCAGGGTGACATCCTGGCGGGGTGAGCGTCTTGAACGGACCCGAGATCGGCATCAGCTTCGCCTCCGCGCTGCGGCTCTTCGCCGCGGCCCCACGACGGGAGGGGCGGACGACCGTCGTCACCGACGGGGTGTCCACCCTCGGGCACGTCGTGGAGTCGCTCGGGGTCCCGCTCACCGAGGTCGGCCGGTTGCTGGCCGACGGCCGCGAGGTCCCCGTCTCGTACGTGCCGGCCGCCGGCGACCACGTGGAGGTCGAGCCCGTCACCCGGCCGCAGTCGGTGCCGGGCGCACCCCTGCGCTTCCTGCTGGACGTCCATCTGGGCACGCTCGCCCGGCGGTTGCGCCTGCTGGGGGTCGACGCCGCGTACGAGAGCGAGGACATCGGCGACCCCGCGCTGGCCGCCCGGTCGGCCGCCGAGCGCCGGGTGATGCTCTCGCGCGACCGCGGCCTGCTGCGCCGCCGGGAGCTGTGGGCGGGCGCGTACGTCTACAGCGACCAGCCCGACGAGCAACTGCGCGACGTGCTCGGCCGGTTCGCGCCCGCCCTGGAGCCCTGGACGCGCTGCACGGCGTGCAACGGGCGGTTGCGGGAGGCCGACAGGGAGGCGGTCTGGGAGAAGCTGGAGCACGGCACCCGGCGCAGCTACGACGTGTTCGCGCAGTGCGCCGAGTGCGAGCGCCCGTACTGGCGCGGCGCGCACCACGCCCGGCTCGAGGCCATCGTCCGTGACGCGGTGACCGAGTTCGGTGCCGCGCAGGCCGCCCCGCACGGCCGGCTCGCCGACTGAACGACGGCTTACAACCGGTCGCCGATGCGGACCGGCGCCGGGGGGTGCGGCCCGCCGCCGTCCTTGATGTCCTGCTCGCAGGTTCGCCTGTCGTAGGACCGGTCGTTGGGTATCAACAGCACTCCGGCAACCTGCTCGGGGTGCCCGACGGCGAGCCAGTCGGTGCCGGTGGGGTCGCCGTTCGGTCCGAACGCCTGGGACGCGGAGACCGTCTGACACCCCAGCGCCACGCGCTCCTCGTCGACCGCGCAGGCTTCCAACACGGGGTCGGATCCCCCGTCGGCGCCGTCGAAGCGGTAGCGGAAGCGGACCCGGTCGCCTTCGGAGGGCACCTGCGGGTGGGGCTGGAGGCGCCAGCCGACGACCTCGGCGGTGACGCCGAGAGGCTGCCCGTACGTGTCCTCGACCCGCACCCTGACTCCGGCCTCACCGCGCTCCGCGGTCGTGTCGGTGCAGCCCCAGGGGAAAGAGCAGCCGGACAGGGCGAGAATCACCAGAGCCGACGTGACTCCGGCACGCAGCCGTGCGGGGAACACCCGGGTGACCTCCAGTCGGGGCGGAGCGGGGCAGTGTATCCCGGCTCGCCGGGCTTCTGACGCTCCGGCACATACGCCCACCGCGTCCGGTCCGTAGGGGAATCGGCCCGCGCGTGGGGCGGATCCGGTGCGGTCCGACCTCTAGACATGACGTGTCCATGTCGCCAACCTGTTACCTGCCGCTTGTCCCGCAGAAACGTCCCAGCAGAAGGATGGCCAGCGGTTTCAGCGGCCAAACACCCCCACAGCAAAGGGAGTTCCCTATGTCCCGGATACGCAGTGCTCTCGCGCGGCGCAGTGTCTACGCGCGTCGACGCCTGGGCTTTCTCATGGCTCTCACCAGCCTGTTCGCCGGCTTCGCGACCCTGAACGGCTCCGCCGCCCAGGCGGCGCTCCCCACCCCCGTCAGCGCGGCCACCGCCCGCACCTACCTGGCCTCGCTCAAGGTGGCCACCGAGAACCGCACCGGGTACAACCGCGACCTCTTCCCCCACTGGATCACCATCAGCGGCGCCTGCAACACCCGTGAGACCGTGCTCAAGCGCGACGGCAGCGGTGTGGTCACCGACTCGGCCTGCGCCGCCACCAGCGGCTCCTGGTACTCCGTCTACGACGGCGCCACCTGGAGCGCCGCCTCCGACCTCGACATCGACCACCTCGTGCCGCTCGCCGAGGCCTGGGACTCCGGCGCCTCCGCCTGGACCACCGCCAAGCGCCAGTCGTTCGCCAACGACCTGACCCGCCCGCAGCTCATCGCCGTCACGGACAACGTGAACCAGGCCAAGGGCGACCAGGACCCGGCCACCTGGATGCCGTCGCGCACCGCCTACGCCTGCACCTACGTCCGCGCCTGGGTCCAGGTCAAGTACTACTACGGCCTGTCGGTCGACTCCGCCGAGAAGAGCAAGCTCAGCAGCGTGCTCAGCGGCTGCTGATCCCGCGTCCCGGCTCCGCCCCGGCCGCCGGGACCACGGCCGGGGCGCGGTCGGGAACTCACGCCTTCCCTCCGACGTCCACAACTCACGACGACGGAGGGAAGGCCGACCGCCATGGCACAACTGCGCCTGGGCCCGCTGCTGAGGTACGTGGACGAGGACACGGCCACCGTGTGGGTCGAGGCCGACCGCCCCGCCACCGTGACCGTCGTGTGCGACGACGGGGCCGACGGCACCGAGCACACCTGGCAGATCGCCGGCCACCACTACGCGATCGTCACCGTGGGCGGGCTGCGCCCCGGCACCACCACGGCGTACCGCGTCCTCCTGGACGGGCAGCAAGTCTGGCCGCTGCCCGACTCCCCGTACCCGCCGAGCACCATCCGCACCGCGGCACACGACGGCGAAGGGGACGCAGAGGCGGACGGACGGCCGCTGCGCGTCGCGTTCGGCTCCTGCCGCTGGGCGGCACCGCCCCCGGACGAGCCCGACCCCCTCGGCCCGGACGCACTGGACACCCTGGCCCACCACATCGCCTCCGGCGACGCGCCCCGCCCCGACCTCCTGCTGCTGCTCGGCGACCAGATCTACGCCGACGAGACCTCCGCGGCCACCCGCCGCTGGCTCGCCCGGCGCCGCGACCTGAACGAGCCGCCCTGGGACCAGGTCGCCGACTACGAGGAATACACCCACCTCTACTACGAGTCCTGGCTCGACCCGGACATCCGCTGGCTGCTGTCCACCGTGCCCAGTTGCATGATCTTCGACGACCACGACGTCATAGACGACTGGAACACCTCCCACACATGGCGCAACACCATGCGGGAGACGGCCTGGTGGCACGAACGCGTCACCAGCGGCCTGACCTCGTACTGGGTCCACCAGCACCTCGGCAACCTCACCCCCGCCGAACTCGCCGCGGACAAGCTGCTCGCGGCGGTACGCGCGGCCGACGACGGCACCGAGACCCTGCGCGCCTTCGCCGCCCGCGTGGAGGCCGACCCGGCGCACACCCGCTGGAGCTACCGCCGCGACCTCGGGCGCACCCGCCTGCTGATGGTCGACTCGCGTGCCGCCCGCGTCCTGGACGAGCACGAACGCGCCATGCTCGACCCGGAGGAGCTCGACTGGCTGCGCCAAAACGCCCGCCCCGACGGCAGCTTCGACCACCTGCTTGTCGGCACCTCCCTGCCCTGGCTCCTCCCGCACGCCGTCCACGCCGCCGAGGCCTGGAGCTCCGCCCTCTGCCGAGGCAGCCGCGGCCACCGCTGGACCCACCGCGGCGAACGCCTGCGCCAGGCCGGAGACCTCGAACACTGGTCGGCCTTCCCCGACTCCTTCGACGACCTCGCCGGGATCCTCACCGACGCCGCCGACGGTCCCGAGGCCCCCGCCACGATCTGTGTCCTGTCCGGCGACGTCCACCACGCCTACACCGCCGAGGCCCACCGCTCCGGCACGCCCCTGCGCTCGCGGCTGCTGCAACTGACCTGTTCCCCCGTCCACAACACGATCCCCGGCTACATGCGGCTCGCCTTCCGCTTCGCCTGGACCGGCCCCGCGCGCCTCATCGGCCGCGTCCTCACCCGGCACGGCCGTGCCGACGCCCCCGCGCTGAGCTGGCGCAAACTGGACGGCCCCTGGTTCGGCAACCAGCTCATGACCCTGACCCTGCGCGGCCGCGCCGCGGCGCTGCGGCTCGACCAGACCCGTGCGCCGAAGGGGGCTTCGCAGCGGGCGGCGCTGGTGACGGTGATGGACACGCACCTCACGACGGACTGACCCACGGCAGGAGGGCCCGCGGGGAACGCGGGCCCTCCTGCCGTGGTGCGCTTACGGGATCAGAACCTGCTGGTGCTGTTGAACTTCGCGGTCGCCCACAGGTACCCGAGGACGGTGAGGCCGACACACCAGGCGGTGGCGATCCAGCCGTTGACGCCGATCGGGGTGCCGAGGAGGAGGCCGCGGAGGGTCTCGATGGCGGGGGTGAAGGGCTGGTACTCGGCGACGGGCCGGAACCAGTCGGGCATGGCGTCGAGGGGGACGAAGGCGCTGGAGAGGAGCGGGAGGAGGATCAGGGGCGTGGCGTTGTTGCTGGCGGCCTCGGCGTTGGGGCTGACCAGGCCCATGCCGACGGCGATCCAGGTCAGCGCGGTGGCGAACAGGACCAGGAGGGCGAGGGCGGCGAGCCATTCCAGGGGCGTGGCGCCGGTGGAGCGGAAGCCGATGGCGACGGCGACGGCGCCGACGAGGACGACGCTGACGACGGACTGCAGGACGCTGCCGACGACGTGTCCGACGATCACGGAGCCGCGGTGGATGGCCATGGTGCGGAAGCGGGCGATGATGCCCTCGCTCATGTCGTTGGAGACGGAGACGGCGGTGCCGATGGTGGTGCTGCCGATGGTCATCAGGAGCAGGCCGGGGACGAGGTAGGCGATGTAGGCGGAGCGGTCGGGGGTGCCGCCGCCGATGCCGGCGCTCATGGTGTCGCCGAAGACGTAGACGAACAGCAGGAGCAGCATGATCGGGGTGAGCAGGAGGTTCAGGGTGAGGGAGGGGTAGCGGCGGGCGTGCAGGAGGTTGCGGCGCAGCATCGTCGAGGAGTCGCGCAGGGCGAGGGACAGGGTGCTCATCGCAGGGCCTCCGTGGGCTGGTGCGGGACGCGGGTGTCGTTGCCGGTGAGGGCGAAGAAGACGTCGTCGAGGTCGGGGGTGTGGACGGTCAGTTCGTCGGCGTGGACGGCGGCGGTGTCGAGCCGGTCCAGGAGGGCGCGCAGGGCGTGCTGGCTGCCGTCGTTGGGGATGTGCAGGGTCAGCGCGTCGTCGTCGCCGGTCGCGGTGGGCAGGGCGGTGGCGGCGTCGCGGTAGGCGGCCGGGTCGGTGAAGCGGAGGCGGACGTGTCCGCCGGGGATGAGGCGCTTGAGCTCTTCGGCGGTGCCCTCGGCGGCGATGGTGCCGTTGTCGAGCACGGCGATGCGGTCGGCGAGTTCGTCGGCCTCGTCGAGGTACTGGGTGGTGAGGAGGACGGTCACGCCGGTGGTGACGAGTTCGCGGATGATCTGCCACATGGTGTGGCGGGAGCGGGGGTCGAGGCCGGTGGTGGGTTCGTCGAGGAAGATGATGCGGGGCCTGCCGACCAGGGTCATGGCGATGTCCAGGCGGCGTTTCATGCCGCCGGAGTAGGTGGAGGCGGGCTTGCCGGCGGCGTCGGTGAGGTCGAAGCGCGCCAGGAGTTCGGCGGTCACCCGCCTGCCCTCGCTCCGGGACAGGTGGTGCAGGTCCGCCATGAGGAGCATGTTCTCCTCGCCGGTGATCAGCCCGTCGACGGCGGAGAACTGGCCGGTGACACCGATCGCCGCGCGTACGGCCTGCGGTTCGGTCGCCAGGTCGTGGCCGGCGACCTGCGCCTGCCCGCCGTCGGCGGTGACGAGCGTGGACAGGATCTTCACGGCCGTCGTCTTGCCCGCACCGTTCGGACCCAGCAGCGCGAACACGGAACCGGCGGGGATGTACAGGTCGATGCCGTCGAGGACGGTCTTGTCGCCGAAGGACTTGCGCAGTCCGACGGCGGAGACCGCGGCCGGCGACGCGTGGCCGTCGTGCTTCCTGGGCGTGGGCATGACAGATGAAGGCATGGGGCCCTCCGATCGAAGGCTGGAGTGGGTGGGGGACGGGCGAGGTCGGCGTCGTGCGGCTCAGACCTGGGCGCGGTGGATCTCGATGTTGCCCCAGCGGGTCCTGGCGTGGACCTCGACGGTGTCCTCGGTCTTCTGCGGGGGTTCGGAGCCGGCGAGCGTGTTGCGCACCTGTCCGCGCTCGGAGCTGACGTCCAGCCAGGCGGCCGTGCCGTCGCGGACGCCGATCTCGATGGCGCCGTACGAGGTCTCCAGCCGGACGGCGCCGCGGGCGACCTCGGCGACGCGCAGGTTGCCGTGGGCGACGGTGGCCGTGACCGAGCCCTCGGCGCGCGCGATGTCGACGTTGCCGTGCGCTCCGCGCACCCGAAGCTCGCCGAGGGCGGCGCCGACGGTCGTGGTGCCGTGCGAGTTCTTCATGTCGGCGGGGCCGTCGATGGTGCCGACGCGCAGGCTGCCGGAGCTGGTGGTGATCTCGGCCGGACCCTCGACCCGATCCACGGTGACCGTGCCGTGGGAGGCGGTCAGCTGCAGCGGGCCGGTGGTGTCGAAGCGCACGTCGTTGGACGAGGTCTTCACCCGGACCTCGCCGAGCCGGCCCTCGCCGAGCACCTGGGTCCAGGAGCCGGTCACGTCGACGCCCGAGCCCGTGGGCAGCTCGACCGTCACGTCGACGACGCCGCTGGGCCCGATGAGGAAGCGCTCCTTCGTCCTGACGGTCAGGACACCGCTCGCGTAGGTGACCTCGGTCTGCTCGGCGGCCCGTACGTCCTTGTCCCGTTTCGGCTCGCGCGGCCGCACCTCGACGACGGTGTCGGCGCGGTCGCCCGCGGCGAACCGGATGGAACCGGCGCCCACGTGGGCGGTGACCGAGATCGGTCCGGGGGTGTCGAAAGTAGGCATGGCTGTCCCGTCCTTCTGAGTCCTTGGGTCGTCCCCGCTGGTGGGACGTGGTGTGGGTGAAGTGGGGCGCGGTGCGGGCGCGGTTAGCGCACCCAGCCCCGGAAGCTCTGTCCGGTGGTGCGGGCCTTCTCCGTCGCCCGCGGCTGGGGCGCGCCGTCGACCGCGGCCGACACGGCGCGTACCAGCCACGCGTTGACCGACAGGCCCTCGCGGCTCGCGGCCTCCTCGGCGCGGGTCTTGAGGTGCGCCGGCAGGCGCAGGTTGACGCGGGCGGTGCCGCCCTCGTCGCCCTCGGCCGGGGCGGGGGTCCTGAGCGGTTCGACGGGCGCGGCGCCCGACTCCGCGGGGCCGCCGCCGGTGGGCGGCAGCGTCACCACGAAGTCGGGGTCCAGTCCGCGAAGCCGTACGTCGACCGAGCCGGGGGCGAGTTCGCGGGTGATCTCGTCCATCGCCGCGGAGAGCACGTTGAGCATGGTCAGGCGGGTCGCCGACTCCAGGGGAGCGGTGAGCCGCTCGGCCAGCTCGCGGGCTTCCTCCCCGCCGGCTTCGGCGGCCACCGCGAGTTCGCGGCGGAGGGTGTCGACATACGGGGTGAGGTCCATGACGCCATCATGGCACCACTATGGCGCCATGCGCAAGCCCCCGCGGTGCCATGTGGGGCGCGGGTGGGTTGTTTGGTGCTCTGAGCTGGGAATATGCAGTGGTGGCAGCCTGAGTCACCGTGGTGCCATGCGGGCCGGATACGCCATCCGTGGTGCGATGTGGCGCCAGCTGGCACCAGATGGCACCGAGTGGCATCACGTGCTGCCATGTGGCGCCACCACGGGCGCGCGATCAGCCCGCGCGCTCCGAGGCGACGGCGCTGCGCACGGGCGTGGCCCGCCACATGGCGGCCAACTGCGGATAGGACTGGATCAAGCGGAGCGTCTCCGCGAGCGCGGCGGTCCTGGGCGCACCGATGGCGTGGTGGTCGAATCCGGTGTCCTGGAGGCCCAGGTCGTCCAGTTCGGCCCAGGCCGGATCCTCGGCGAAGCAGAGCTGCAGCTCCACCTTCCAGTACTCCGGTTGCCGGTGGGCGGAGTCGCCGTCGCCGCCGGTGTCCCGGACCGCGAGCAACCGCCCGAACGAGAGCGCGGGCAGGTCGTCGTTCCAGTCCCACCGGCCCCATTCGACGATGAAGCCGTCGCCGTCGGCCTCCATGACTCCGTCGACCTCGACGGCCAGGAATTCGGCGAACGCATCCCAGGCCGCGCCGACGTCGTGGACGGCGTCCGGTGCGGCGTCGTGGCGGCGCAGGGTTTCGGCCAGGGCATCGGCGGCGGATCGCCAGGGGACGGACACCGGGGGATGCTAGCCCGCGTGCTCGTCCAGCCAGAGGACGATCCCGGTCACGCCGCCCAGCACGGCCGCGACGCCCGCGCGGATCGCCGCGGCGCAGCGGGCGGGGGTGAAGGTGGCGGGGTCGTACGTCGAGGACATGCCGAGGCCCTCGCCGCGGAACGACGCGCCGGACCAGTCGACAGCGGTGACGTTGGCGGTGGGCTCGGCCAACTCCGCGCCCACCACGAGGAACTGCTGGGAGAGGTGGTTGGGGGTGACCGTGGCGAGGGGGTCGATCAGGGTGTTGCCCGCGCTGACGATGAGGTCCGCGTGCATGTCCAGGGCCCGGGTGACGGTGGGCAGGAGGTCGGCGGGGTGGTCGGCGACGACCTTCCTGAGGTCGACGTGCTCGGCCTCGGCCCACTCCTCCACGGCGGCCACGAGCCGCTTGGTCGGGCGGTCGTCGCCCGAGGTGAGCAGGACGACGCGGTAGCCCTTCGAGGGGTGGACCCCCGACCAGGATCCGGGCCGCGGGGTGGCGGTGGCCTCGGGGGCGGGCGGGGCGGCGCGGTCGACGAAGCCGGGGCCGGGCGTTCCGACGGCGCTGGGCCGGGGATGCGGTTCCGACCAGTCGTCGCCGGAGCCGCATCCGGTGAGCAGCGCGGCGGCCGCGGCCAGGGTGGCGGCGGCCCGAAGCGGGGGGCGCAAGGCGATCGACCTCCGGGTGGTGACGGGTGGTGCCGCCCCCATCCTGCAATCCGTCCCGCTTCGACTCCATCCGCGGGGGCCTGTTCTCGAACTTGTTTTCGCACGATTCGCCGACCGGCCGGTTCCGGTTCACCCATGACGTGCACCGTGCAGTGGCAACCTGAAGGAGCCACATGTCACATCGCCTCCGCCGCACCCTCGTCGGGATCACCGCGGCGGTGATCGCCTTCCTCGGCCTCGGGCAGCAGTCCGCGTTCGCGCACGGGTTCACCTCGACGGTGTACGCGGACGTCGCCCCGGCCGACGGGGGCCGCATACGGACCACCCTGGAGCTCGAGTACGACCTCTTCGTCGTGTCCGCCGCCGACTACCAGCACGACGACGCCCTCTTCCGTGAGGGGACCGCCGCGTTCGACGCCGGCGACTCCGCCGCGCAGGCCGCGGCGCTGGAGGCGCACGCGAAGTCCGCCGTCGCGTACGCCAGGGACCGCTTCACGGTGGCCTCGGACGGCAAGGCCTGCACCGCGACCCCGGCCGGCGGCTTCACGATGGGCAGCCGGGAGGGCGTGCCGTACGCCACCCTCCGGCTGGACTGGAACTGCCCGCAGGGCGAGGACCGCGAGGTGCGCAGCGGACTGTTCCCCGACTCCGAGGGCTACGTCAAGGGCACCAAGACGATCGTCACCTACGCGCTCGACGGCGGCTCGGGCAGTGCCGCGCTCGACGCCGAGCACCCGTCCTTCTCCCTTGGCCAGTCCTGGTACGAGCGGTTCTGGGAGTTCTTCCGGCTCGGCGCCGAGCACCTGCTGACCGGCATCGACCACATCCTGTTCCTGCTCGCCCTGATCGCCGGTTCGCGGCGGCCGCGCGAGATCGTGCTGGCGGCCACCAGCTTCACCCTGGCGCACTCGGTGACGTTCATGCTCGCCGCGCTGGGCGCGGTCGACGTGCCCGCGCGGATCGTGGAGCCCGTCATCGCGCTGTCGATCGCCGTGGTCGCCGGCTGGTACCTGTGGCGGATCTGGCGGCGCGGCGACCACGCGACCGAGCTCGAGGCGCCCGGGCAGGGGCACTTCAGCCTGGACCGGGCCGGCTGGACCCGCCTCGGCGTCGTGTTCTGCTTCGGCCTCGTGCACGGCCTGGGCTTCGCGGGCGCGCTGGGGATCGACGAGGCGTGGTCGTGGACGCTGCTGTGGTCCCTGCTGGTGTTCAACGTGGGCATCGAGGCGGTCCAACTGGCCATCATCGCCCTCGTCTTCCCGCTGCTCATCGTGCTGCGCCGCCGCTCGGCGCGGGCCGGGCTGTGGGCCACGGGCGGGATATCGGCAGGGGTGTCCGTGATGGGGCTGGTGTGGTTCGTGCAACGAGTGTCCGGATTCTGAGACTCCGTCCAGGGCTCCTGCGTTGTTCAACTATCACGTAGCTCGCATTTATGTTCGCTTTACCTGCCGAGGTGAGCGTGGGGTTCTCCACTCGATGCACACGATTCGTGCACAGAAGGAAAAGACAAACATGAGATCGAGCAACTCCTCGCGGACCCCCGGGTCCGCGCGGCGCCGTGTGGCCACCGGGGCCACCGCGGCGTTCCTCGGCCTGACGGTTGCCCTCGGCAACGGGCTGGTGACCCAGGCGTCCGCCGCCGACACCGCCACCCTCAGCGGCATCGTCCTCGGTGTCGGCGCCAACGAGACCCAGCGCACCGTGACCTGGTACTCCTCCGCCGACACGGCGCAGCAGATCCAGGTCGCCCCGACCGCGCAGGTGACCGACGGCCAGTTCCCGGCCGGCTCGGCCACCTTCGACGCCATCGGCGCCGCGAACATCGCCACCAGCGGCGGCTTCAACCGCCACGCGACGATCACCGGCCTGAAGGAGAACACCCAGTACTCCTACCGCGTCGGCAGCGAGGGCAACTGGTCCACCGCGTACTCCTTCAAGACGCAGGACTTCGAGGGCGAGTACGACTTCCTGTTCTACGGCGACCCGCAGATCGGCTCGTCGGGCAACCTGGCGAGCGACCAGGCCGGCTGGCAGGACACGGTCGACGTCTCGCTGCGGGCCAACCCGAACGCCGAGATCCTGGTGTCGGGCGGTGACCAGGTCGAGACGGCCAACACCGAGTCCCAGTGGAACTCCTTCCTCGCGCCCGACGGACTGCGCCAGTACCCGTGGGCCGCCACCATCGGCAACCACGACGTCGGCGGCAAGGCCTACGAGCAGCACTTCACCACCCCGAACACCGACCGCTCGGCCCCGTACTACGACAACGGGAACCCCGCGGGCACCAAGTCGGGCGGTGACTACTGGTACATCTACAAGGACGTGCTGTTCATCGACCTGAACAGCAACAGCTACAACTCCGCCAACGGCGGCGGTGACGCGGCGCACGTCAACTACGTGACCGACGTCATCAACAAGCACGGCAACGAGGCCAAGTGGAAGGTCCTCGTCTACCACCACGCCATCTACTCGCCGGCCTCGCACGCCAAGGACGGCGACAACAAGCTGCGTCGTACGGACTTCCCGACGACCTTCTCCAAGCTGGGGGTGGACCTGGTCCTGCAGGGCCACGACCACAGCTACTCCCGCAGCTACCTGATCAAGAACGGTGAGAAGGAGAACCCGGCCGAGCAGCCCGGCGCCTCCGACGTGTACCCGGGTCCCGGCGGCGTCCTCTACGTGACGGCCAACTCCGCCTCGGGCTCGAAGTACTACGACATCACCAAGCCGGACAGCAGCGGCACCAGCGGCGCGGGCAACGGCGCCGACCCGCTGAACCCGGACAGCTACTGGTACAACTCGGTTCAGAACCAGGAGCACGTCCGCACCTACGTCAAGGTCCAGGTGCGCAACGACAAGCTCGTGGTCGAGAACATCCGCAGCGCCGCCAACGGCCCCGACCAGCCGGTCGGTTCGCACGTCGACGACGTCACGGTGCACCCGTACCACGGGGACAAGCAGGACCTGCAGGTCGACGTCCCCAACCCGGCTCCGGGCGAGTTCGGCTGGACCATCGACGGCTACAACGGCCTGGTGGACCTCGGCACGGCCAAGGAGGAGAACGGCGACCACTTCGTCGCGGGCGGCAAGATCAACCCGATCCTCGTCTCCGACAGCCGCCGTTCGCTCGCCCCGTGGTCGATCTCGGCCAACGTGGGTGACTTCAAGGACGCCGACAAGACGTTCTCCGGCTCCTACCTCGGCTGGACGCCGTACGTCCTGGACGGCGGCGCCGGTGCCAAGGCCGGCGACCCGGTGACCTCGGGCTACGACGACCACGGCCAGGGCCTGTCCGTCTCGCGCGGCCTCGGTTCCGCCGAGCAGGGCCACTCGCGGGGCTCCGCCAAGCTCGGCGCCGACCTGGATCTGAAGATCCCGGACAGCGTCGAGAAGGGCGGCTACCGCGCCACCCTCACGATCACTGCGCTGAGCAGCTGACCGTACCCGTTTGACGGCGGGGCAGGCACCGTCGGTGCCTGCCCCGCCTCCCGCTCCAGGAGAACCCCGACATGCTCCCGTCCGCACCGCGCCGCACGACGCCCTTCGCCCGCACCGCCGTCCTGGTCCTGCTCGCGGCCCTCGCCCTCGTGGGCCTCCACGCGGGCCCCGCCCGGGCGGCCGACGGCGACGTCACCTGGACGGTCAGGACGGCCGCGAACGGGTTCGGCGGCGACCGGTCCAGCTACAGCTACTCCGCGAACCCCGGCGGACAGGTCAAGGACGCCATGGTGGTGGCCAACCGCAGCACCACCCCGCTGCGGCTCGCGCTCTACGCGTCCGACGGCTACACCACCGACACCGGGCAGCTCGACCTGCTCACCAAGGACAAGAAGTCCGTCGGGATCGGCGCCTGGGTCCACGCCGACCGCGACAGCGTCGTCATCAAGCCCGGCAAGACCGCCGAGATCCCCTTCACCGTCACCGTCCCGGACAACGCCACCCCCGGCGACTACGTCGGCGGCATCCTGACCTCGCTCAAGCAGTCCGACGAGGCCCAGGGCATCAACGTGGACCGGCGCCTGGGCATCCGGGTCAAGCTGCGCGTCAGCGGCGCGCTCAAGCCGAAGCTCGCCGTCGAGGACCTCCACGTCGACTACAGCGGCCCGGCCAACCCCTTCGGCACGGGCGACGCCACCGTCACCTACACGATCCACAACACCGGCAACGCGATGCTTTCGGCACGCCAGTCCGTCTCGGTGGCGGGCCCGTTCGGATGGCTGCGGGCGAAGGCCGGCGACATCGCCGCTCCGCCGGAGCTGCTGCCCGGGGAGAGCTGGAAGGTGAAGGTGCCCGTCCACGGCGTGGCACCCGCGGTCAGCCTGACCGCCACCGCCACCCTCACCCCGCTGCTCACCGACGCGTCGGGCTCCATCAACCCCCTGGACCCGGTCGAGGCCACCGCCCACGGCTGGGCCGTGCCCTGGATCCTGCTCCTGCTGCTCGTCCTCCTCGCCGCGGCCGTCGCCGCCGCGATCGTCCTCGGGCGCCGCGGCCGCGCACGACGCAAGCAGCGCGAGGACACCCGGGTACGGGACGCCGTGGAGAAGGCACTCCGCGGGCAGGACGCGCAGCCGACGCAGCCGGAGAAGCCGACGCAGCCGGAGCAGAAGGCCTGACCAGGCCGGTCAGTCCCTGACGACGGCGGGGTCCCAGGGCCACGAGGCATCCCGCCCGGCCTCCAGGAGCGGGACCAGCCGGAACGCCGCGTCGCCGAGGCCGCCGAAGGTGTGCCGGTGCGGCCCGGTCGCGCCGTGGCCCATGGCGTACCCCGCCAGGTTCCACGTGTAGACCGGGACGTGCCTCGGGACGGCGGCCAGCGGGTCGCCCAGCGGCGACCAGAAGGCCTGTTCGTCGGTGACCACGACCACCCGGTCGTGCCCGGCGTAGTGCCGGGTGACCGCGGCGGCGGTGTTCGTGCCGCCGAGGTCGCCGAACCGGTCCAGCGCCCGCAGGACGGACTCGTCCCGCGCCGGTTCGACGCGCAGGCTGGCGGTGCCGAACTGGACGAGGTCGGCCCGTTCGGCCCGCATCGCCAGCGCGGTGCCGAAGATCGCGGCGGAGTCGGCCCGGTTGAGCTCGGTGTCCGCGCTCGGCCGGTCGAACATCGAGCCCGACCGGTCGACCAGGACCAGCGTCCGGCCGGGCAGCGCGGGCACGTTCGCCAGCGAGTGCCCGAGGGCCGTCTCCAGGGCTTCCTCCCACCGCCGCGAGGGAACGTTGCGGTGCGCGGCCAGGTAGCGGAACGGGAACTGCCGGGAGCGGAGCACCTCGGCGGGGTCCGAGATCCGGCGGGCCACCTCGGCGGCCGCCTCGTCGCCGATCCCGGCGAGATCGAAGTTGCGCAGGTTGCGGACGAGCGCCATCGCCCCCATCGAGGGGATCACGGCCTCCCACACCGCGGCGTCCAGCGGCCCCTGCAGCCAGCCCGCCAGCGCCTCCCAGGTCATCCCGGCCGCGGCCAGCCGCTCGGCCCCGTCCGCCCCGGTGACCAGCGCGTACCGCCGCTCGAGCGGTACGGAGAGCAGCGCGTGGTGCGCGGCGAGTAGCGGTTCCCCGGCCGGCGGTACGGCGCGGTCCGGACGGTGCCGCCGGTCCAGCGCGTACCGGAACAGCCCGCCCTGCCACGGACGGCCGGGCGCGGGGGCGGGGTGGGTGAGCTCCAGCACGTCACCGAAGCGGAAGGCGTGCGAGGCGGTGTCGAACTTGAGCAGCGCGCGGCCGGTGTAGAGCCGGCGCACCGCGTCCGCGACCCCGCGCTTGAGCGGCTGCGGCAGCTTCCGCCCGTACCGGGAGGTCCAGTACGCCAGCAACTCGCCCGGCTCGTCGGGGCGTTGCAGCACGGCCTCGACGGCCTGCCGGGAGGAGCCGGCGGCCTTGGCGTCCAGCCGGCCGCGGACGAACTCGGCCGCGCCGACCACCGCCGCCGTTCGTATGTGGGCCTGCGTGCGGAGCCAGCGCAGCAGACCGAGAGTCCACTGCGGGTCCTCGACGGCGAGTTGCCGCACCAGCCGGACGTAGCGCTCGTCGCGGGACCCGGCGTCCTCGTAGAAGCTGCTCTGACCGGCCATGTGGGAGACGGCGAGCAGGAACAGCTCTGCCTTCGGCTCCCGCGCGTACCCGGCGCCCGCCTCGTGGTTGAGGCCGGGCGGGGGGAACACCGTCCGGAACACGGCCCGTGCGGACCGGGGAGGCGCCACGACCCAGCGGCCGTGCGTGGAGAGCGGGGAGGTGGCACCGCCCGCGGTGACGCCCGGCATCTCGGCCCGGATCTCCTCCCTGGCCTCGGTCTTGGCCCGCTGACGGTTGAACCGGGTCATGCAGATGTCCCCCTGGCGGGTGGCGGTCGGAGGGCGCGCGGCGGGAACACACGCGCGGCACGGAACACGCGCGATCAGGGGCATCGCCTGACGCACGCGAGAACGCCGCCTCCCGAGATCAGGGGTGTGCACCGGTGGGTACTTTTTTCGCAGGAAGTAACCGGGGCACGGCGCATCGGAAGGCGTCGGACCGGGACGCTACCGGGCCCGGCGCGCCGGCGCATCCGAATTAACGCGGCGGCGTCGCGCGGCGATTCCGCCCCGCGCGCTCTCCACCGACGCGATGGCGCACGGGAGTTGTTCGCGGCCTCCCCGGCGGTTCGAACTCGGCGTTCCCGCCGCGGGGTTGGAGCGATACGCGGGCGCCGGGCCCGCGGCCGTCGGGCGGTCCTCCGCCCCCGGCCGGTGCCCGGCGCCCGCATCGTTCGTGTCAGAGGATGTACTCGCCGAGGGCGTAGCCCTTGGGCTCCGTGATCAGTTCGATCCTCAGCCCGTTGGGGTCGGCCAGGAACATGCTGTCCGCGACCTCGGTCGGGAAGACCGCGTACGCGATGCCCTGCTCGTCGAGGCGTGCCTTCACGGTGGCGAAGACCTCGGGTGTGACGGACAGCGCGACGTGGTGGCCGCCGCCGACCGTCTCCGCGTAGTCCGGGTGGGGGTGGCCCGGGAAGTCGAAGAAGGCGAGCATGTTCTCGCCGCCCATGTCGAAGAAGAAGTGCGTCGACCCGCGGTAGTCCCGGTTCTCGATCAGGTCCACCAGCGGGAGTCCGAGGACGTCCCGGTAGAAGAGGATGGTCTCCTCGACGTCCCGGGCGATGAACGCGGCGTGGTGGACACCGAGCGTCGTGGGCGCGGGGCGTTCCCCGGCCGGGAGGAGGTAGCGGTCCCTCAGCTCCGCCTGACGCTCCAGGATCGCCTGCAGTTCCTCGCCGTGCGGCTGTGCCATGGTCGTGACTCCTCATCCTGCGGACTGCGCGGAGTGCGCGGGCTGCACGGGCGGGCCCCCGGGCGACGGTGCGGGGCCCGCCCTGCTCCATTTGTGCTTGACGCGTCAACCGAACTTAGAGGTATTTATTTGACACGTCAAGGACGAGGAGGGCGGCCGGGGACGGACGGCCGCCGCCGCCCGTCCCCGGCCGCGGTCAGATGACGGTGAGCGTCAGGACCGACGTGTAGGTGCCGGGCCGTGTGCCGGTCGGTGCGTCGAGGTCCAGCCTGGCCCCCACGTCCACGGTGCCGGGACCGGACCCGGTGGCCAGGGTCCGGGCCCGCCCCAGCCCGTCGCCGTCGCCGGCGGGGACCGGGGGGCCCGCCGTGACCTCCCGGATGTTCCCGGGATCCACGACCACGGGAGCCCAGGTCAGGCTGCTCGCGGGGATGCCGGCGCCGGCCGGGCCCGCGAAGTCGCCGGCCTGGCCGGAGGCCGTCCAGCCGACGTTGCCGGGACGGCTGTCGGTGACGGTGACCGGGGTCATCGGCCCCGAGGTGTGCAGGTGCTCGCCCGACGGGTCGGGCACCGGAGCCGGCAGCACGACGTGCGGGCTGCCCTCGATCGAGATCACCAGCGCCCCGGGCTCCACGGTCGTCACGATCGACTGCTCGTGCCCGCCCGGGGCCGTGCTCCCGCACGCGGGGACGCCCACCCGGTCGCACGCCCGCGGCTGCGGAGCGCCGCGCAGCGCCGCGGCGGCCGAGGCGGCACAGCCCGACGTGTCCACGTCGCCGGGCACGGCGCCGGGGATGCGCGCCGTGGTGCGCAGGCCGTCCCCGACCAGGTTCGGCGGCAGGGGGCTGTTGCCGAGGTACGTCGAGGTGTCCTGGTCGCACAGCGCGAGTGAGGCGAGCGAGGCGAGCGTCCGCCCCTTGGCCGTGGAGAAGTAAGTGCCCGTCGCCGTCGGGACGATCAGATGGGCGACGATCGGCAGGGGATACGTCCGTGGATCCGGGTCGGTGTACGCGTCGCCGGTCCTGACGAAGCCGGACGGGTCGGTCGCCGCCCTCGCCAGCCCCGCCGTCACCCCGCCCTGCGTGGGGGAGGTGTAGAAGCCCGCGTGGTTGAGCACCCTGGCCATCACCGTGCGCCCGGACTGCGCGTAGCTGGACTCGGCATACGTGATCGCGCCGTCGGACCCCGGCCGCGAGACGTAGCCGGTCACGCCGTTGGAGCCCGCCACGGCCACGTCCCCGGGGGCCGTCGGGAACAGCGAGGTCGTGCCGCAGCCGGCGCCGCGCCCGGCCGCCGCGCAGTAGGCGCCCCACACCGCCGGCTGCCGGTCGGCCAGCCACTGGGTCAGCGCGGCCGTGGTGCCGCTAGCGTCGGCGCGGACGACCGGGACGACCGGGGTGGCGGGCAGCCGGGTCCCCGGGTTGTCCGCGCGGATCGCCGGGTCGTCCCACCGGGTGATGGTCCGGGTGAAGATCCCGGCGACCGTCGCGGACGACAGCCGCAGGTCCGTGACGGGCTCGCCGTCGACCCGCAGGTTGTAGTGGAGGCCGAGGGCGCCCGCCACCACCGGCACATAGGCGAAGGGCCTGGTGGGCGGCTTCTCGGTCACCCCGCCCTCGGTCAGGCCGTACGGCAGTTCCGACACCGCGTAGTCCAGGATGCCGTACCCGAACTGTTTCCGCCCCTCGGCCGAACCGAGGCCGCTGTAGGCGACGATGCCGTGTCCGGAGGCCGCCATGGCGTACCGCCACTCGTCCATCGGGTTCAGCGCCCATGTGGAACCGGCCCCGGCCACGGGCGTGCCCGCCGCCGCGCGCGCCGGGAGCGCGGTGCCCAGGGCGACCAGGAGCAGCGCCGCCGCCGAGACGACGGCCCCCCTCATCCGGCCGCGTGGGCGCGTCCGCGGGCAACCACCCCGTACCGCCGCCCGGTTCACTCGTGCCACGTCCGGTCCCCCTCCCGCGGCACGGCGCTCCGGTCCGCACCCGCACGTCCGCGCGATCCCCGGCCCGGGCCTCGATCGCATCGCGCAAGAGTGCGCGTCGCGCCGCAACCCGGCGCGACGGGGGGATGAAGGACGAACGAACGCGCCGTCACGTCACCGGCGTCGGACACGGTGGATCGCGTGCCGCGGCCGACGGCGGCACGGGTACGGCCGGCGGCCACGGAGGGTGACACCGGACCCCTTGCCATGGCCATGGGATGCTCGTGCGTGACCGCCCTCCCGGGCGGCCCGAAGATTTCCGGCGAGCCGGTCACACAGGCTCTGACCTGCGGAAAAGCAGCCCCGATGACGCTGCGTCGCGGCGCTTTCTTTTGACTCCGGGCCCCACCCGTGTCACGGTCGTTTCCTCGGCGTTTGCCGCCTTGCATCACGGCGTCCCTGCCCGGTGAGCGAGAACGCGTGGGTCACGTGCCCCTCGTCCTACCGGCTCCAGGCACACGAAGCCGGTTCGACGACGGTCGGAAATGGCACGGCCGTTGTCCACCAATCTTCCCGTACGAAGGAGATTGACATGCGCGCAAACATCACCGTCCGCCGGACTGTCGCCGCGGCGCTCGCGGCACCGATGCTCGCCTTTGTCGCGGCGGGCACCGCCGAAGCGGCACCGCAGACCGTGACCTCAGTCGCCCCCCAGGCAGCCGTGACGAACTACGTCCAGGGCGGCGGTGGCTTCGGAGGCGGCTTCGGAGGCATCGGCGGCTTCCGCGGCAACGGGTTCTACGGCAACAACTTCTACGGCGGCTTCGTCCCCGCCGTCGTCGTCCCCGTGGTCGTCCCCGTCGGCGGCTTCGGCGGAGGGTTCTTCCCCTTCCGCTAAGGGCTCGCCGCTCCTGGCGGCCAACGCGGCACGCCCCACCCGGCCGGAAGCCCCGTGACGAACGCCACGGGTCCTCCGGCCGGCGCCGCGCCCGCGTCGCGGGTACAGCCAGGCCGTCCGGGCCGGCGAAACGCGTCACATCTCAGGGCAGTTGTCCCACGACAGCGCCGACGCCCTCATCGGGAGCGGTGACTTCGAACCGCGGATGAGGACGACCCTCGGCAACCTCGACCGCGTGCTGGAGCACTTCGGCGCCCGCCGCGACCAGATCGTCGAGACCACCGTCCTGGTACGGGGTCTGCGGGACCACTTCGGCACCGTCGCCCGCCTGCACGCCGCGTACTGCGGCGACGTCGAGATCGGCGCCGCCGTCCGCCTCGACGTCGACCACTGACTCACGCCCGCGCGCGGGCTAGGATCCGGGCCATGGCCCTGACCCCGCACGACGTGGAACGGTTCGAGGCGTCCAGGCCCCGCCTGGAGGCCGTCGCCTACCGTCTGCTCGGCTCCGCGAGCGAAGCCGAGGACGCCGTGCAGGAGACCTTCCTGCGCTGGCAGGCCGCCGACGTCGACCGTGTCGACGTCCCCGAGGCGTGGCTGACCAAGGTGCTCACCAACCTGTGCCTCAACCAGCTCACCTCGGCCCGGGCACGGCGCGAGACCTACGTCGGCGAGTGGCTCCCCGAACCGCTGCTCGCCGGGGACCCGATGCTCGGCCCGGCCGACACCGCGGAGCAGCGCGAATCGGTCTCGTACGCCGTCCTCGTCCTGCTGGAGCGCCTCACCCCCAACGAGCGCGCCGTGTACGTGCTGCGGGAGGCCTTCGCGTACCCGCACCGCGAGATCGCCGAGATCCTCGACATCACCGAGGCCGCCAGCCAGCAGATCCACCACCGCGCCAAGAAGCACGTCGCGGACGGCAGGGCCCGCGGGGCCGGCGCCGGGATCGACGAGGCGGCGGCCCGGCGGGTCGTCGAGGAGTTCCTGGCGGCCGCCACCAGCGGCCGGACCGAGCCGCTGGTGCGGCTGCTCACCCAGGACGCCGTCGCGGTCGGCGACGGCGGCGGGAAGGTGCCGGCCCGCGCGAAGGCGTTCGAAGGCGCCCTCGCCGTGGCGAAGTTCCTGCGGGGCCTGTTCAAGCCCGGCACGGCCAAGCGCACCCTGGTCGGCGGCACGGCCGAGATCCACGCGACGGACGTCAACGGCGCCCCGGCCGTTGTGGCGGTCGTCGACGGCCGGGTCGTCGGCGTCATGTGCCTGGAGGTCACCGCCGACGGCGTCGCGGCCGTCCGCAACCAGGTCAACCCCGACAAGCTCGAACGCGCCACCCGGCGATGGGCGGCCGGCGACCACGGGGAACCCCTGCTCCACGCCTTCTGATGCCCTTTTGATCCCGTTCCGATCCCCGTGTGACGTGTGTCACATCACATTCCTGTCAGGAAACGGCGGGCCGCCCGGTTCAAGTGGCGAATCCGCTGGAGAGCAGACAGGAGCCAGGCCATGCAGCACCGCATCGTCGTCCTCGGAGCCGGGTACACCGGAGCCAGCGCCGCCGGGCGCCTCGCCCGGCGGCTGCGCCGCGAGGACGTCGCCATCACCCTTGTCAACGCCGAGCCCGACTTCGTCGAGCGCGTCCGGATGCACCAGCTCGCCGCCGGCCAGGACCTCACGCCCCGGCCCCTCGGCGAGATGTTCGCGGGCACCGGCGTCGAACTGAAGGCGGCGAAGGTCACCGGTGTCGACGCCGACCGCCGCACCGTCGCCGTCCACGGCGCCGACGGCACCGAGGAGTTGGCGTACGACACCCTCGTCTACGCCCTCGGCAGCGGCTGGAAGGACCAGGGCGTCCCCGGCGCCGCCGAGCACGCCCACGAGATCGCCGGCCGCGCCGGGGCGCTGCGCGCACGCGAGCGCCTGGCCGGCCTGGAGGCCGGACGCCCCGTCCTCGTGGTCGGCGGCGGCCTCACCGGCCTGGAGGCGGCGACCGAGCTCGCCGAGGCCCGCCCGGACCTCGACGTCGCCCTCGCCGCCCACGGCGGCCTCGGCGACTGGCTCTCCCCGAAGGGCGCCCGGCACCTGCGCAAGGTCGTCGACCGCCTCGGCATCACCGTGCACGAGCACACCACCGTCACCGCCGTCGAGGCCGATCGCGTCACCACCGCCGACGGCACCTCGCTCCCGGCCGCGGTCACCGTGTGGACGACGGGCTTCGCCGTCCACCCCATCGCCGGAGCCACCACCCTGGAGACCGGCGAGACCGGGCAGATCGTGGTCGACGGCACCATGCGCTCGGTCTCCCACCCGGACGTCTACGCCATCGGCGACGCCGCCCTGGCGATGGGCGCCGGCGGCAAGCCGCTGCGGATGTCGTGCGCCTCGGGCATCCCCACCGCCTGGCAGGCCGCCGACGCCATCGCCGCCCGCCTGACCGGCGGCAAGCTCCCCGACATGCCGCTGCGGTACTTCAACCAGTGCATCTCGCTGGGCCGCAAGGAGGGCCTGATCCAGTTCGTCACCGCCGACGACCGCGCCGTCGGCGCGGCCATGACCGGACGGTTCGCCGCCGTCTACAAGGAACTCGTCTGCAAGGGCGCCGCCTGGGGCGTCGCCAACCCGACGATGGGCATCCCCACCCGCCGCCGCCGCGTCGCCCCCCGGCCCGCCGCGGCAGCACCCGCCGTCCGTACGCCGGCCTGACCCGGCCCACGGGCCACCCACCGTCACCAGGGGGATCAGGAGTTGGCGATCAGCGCCGCCGTCGGCAGGAGCGTGGCCAGGGCGCTGAGCAGCCAGAAGCCGCGCGCGGTGAGCGCCGTCCGTGCGGCGAGGGGCCGGTTCGCCATCCACCAGAGCACGGCGTACAGGAGCACGACCGGCCCGAAGAGCACCAGCGCGGGCATGATGCCGTCGTTCTCCGTCGGCTCCCGCCGGGTCAGCCCCAGCTCGGCGAGCGGCCAGTTGGAGGCGATGTACCAGAGCATCCAGAAGGGGACCACGCCCGGGATCCCCAGCAGCAGGTTCACACCCAGGGCGGTGTACCACCGTCTCGCCATGTCCCTCGCCCCCGTGATCGTCTGCCGAGACGGTACACCGGGGGAGACGGCAGCCGACCGCCGCGTCCACAGCGGGCATCCCGCGTGGAGCGGCGGTCGGGACACGCGAACCCGCCGACGGGCGGGTGGTCAGCCGATCTCCACCGCCATGCCCTTGACGTTGGTGGCGTCCAGCGCCTTGCGGATCCCCTTGGCGAGCTTGACCGCGTCACCCACGGCCCAGAAGTGCACGAAGAAGAGCCTCGGTTCGTCCACGAGCCCGTGGTTGTGCAGCTCGACGAGCTGGCACCCGGCCTTCCTGAGGGCCGCCAGGACGTTCTGGACCTCACTGGCGATCATGGCGCAGTCGCCGCTGACCGCGGCCCGGCCGTTGCCCAGCGGCTGGTAGTTGATCGCACTCGTGGATCCGAGGCCCGGCGGCAGCACCATGCCGGCGTCGGTGATGGTCTCCCGGCGCACGAAGGTGTTCTTGTAGACCCCGTCGTCGATACCGCCCTTGACACCCATCACCTTGTCGATGGCGGCCACGTCCATGTCGAGCTCGCGCGGCTTGCTGTGGTCCGGCCGTCCCGGGGGCGGGGCGCCGGTACGGTCGAGCGCCGCGCGCAGGCCCTTGGCGATGGCCACGGGGTCCTTGCCGTGCGCGTGGACGTGGACCCACCAGATCTCGGGCGTCTGGGACAGCAGGTGCTTGTGGATCGCGGTCTGCTCGATCTTGCGTTCGTGCAGCACGTCGGCGAACGACTGCATCTCCTTCTCGGTGACGACCACGTCGCCCATCAGCAGCGTGTTCCCGTCGGCGTACCGGACGAAGGACACGTGCGAGCCCAGCGCGAGCCCCGGTTTGACGGTGACGCCCTGCGAGACCACGTTGAGGTCCCGGCGCGGCAGGCCCGTGTGGTACATGAACTCGCGCCTGATGTCGCCCGTCCGTCCCAGCGCGAGGGCCACCTCCTTCCAGTCCGTCAGGGCGGTGCGCACGGGCATGACCGACGGGTGGTTGTGCTGCTTCGACGTCCCGGTGGGCGCGCACGCGGAGATCGCCCCGCCCAGCAACGGCGCCAGAGTGGCCGCGGCGAGCAGATGCCGCCGTGACGCACCTGCCTGCGGGTGGGTGTCCTGCTGTCGGTCCTCACGCATCATGTGTGCCTCCTGACGGGATGGAAGCACGGCGAACGGCGGACACACCCCAGCACCGCCAGCACTGCGGCCAGGTGGGTGAAGCGCCCGTCGGCAAACGGGTGAGCCCACCCGGCGGAACGGCTTCCGGGCCGGGTCGCCCGCGCGGGCGCCGAGGCTCCCCGGGACGGCACTCTGGGACCCTCCGGTCATGCCGACGCACCGCTTCACCGAGATCCCCGCCGACGCCCTGGCCGTCATCGAGACGCACACCGGGCCCGTGCGGAGGACGCAGCCGGTCCCGACGGGCCTCAACTCGGAGATCGCGGCCCGCGTCCACACGGCGACCGGCACCGTCTTCGTCAAGGGCCTGCGGCTGGAGCACCCGCGGGTGTGGACGCAGCAGCGCGAAGCCGCCATCGCCCCGTACGTCGCCCCGACGGCCCCCGCCCTGCTCTGGCACGCCCGGGGCGACGGCTGGGACCTCCTCGGCTTCGAGGACCTCGCCGGCCCCCACGCCGACTACGCCCCCGGCTCGCCCCACCTGGCCCTGGTCGCCGAGGCGATGGGGACCCTCGCCGGGCTGCCGCTACCCGGCCTGCCGCTCAGGACCATGGCGGACCGGATGCGGGCCTACGCCGGCGATGACGCCGCGCTGTTCCACGGGGACCGGCTGCTCCACACCGACTGGAACCCGCACAACGTCCTCATCGCGGGGCGGGCCCGGATCGTCGACTGGGCCTGGGCGGCACAGGGCGCGGGATGGATCGACCCCGCCCTCTGGGCGATCTGGCTCATCGCCTGCGGCCACACTCCCGAGGGGGCCGAGCGGTCGGCCGCCGGACACGCCGCGTTCGCCGACGCCCCCGCACGCGGACTCGACGCGCTCGCGCGAGCCCAGCACCGGCTCTGGGACGAGATCGCCGGCGATTCCCCCAACGACTGGACAGCGCGGATGCGGACGGCGGCCGCCGCATGGCACCGCCACCGACACGGCTGACGGACCCCGCACCACCCGCCCCGCACGGCCCACCCGTCCCGCACCACCCGGGCGTGAACGCCGGAGGCCCCACCGCGTGCGGTGGGGCCTCCGGCGTTCCCCGGTCCCCGGGGTTCGCTGACGCGGCATTCCGGGCCGGGACGGGCCTACTTGGTGAAGACGAAGTACTTCCAGGCGCCGTGCGTCGTGGAGTTGACGTTGTCGCCGGAGGAGCCGTTGACGTACGACGAGCGCATCCGGGCGCGGATGCCGGACTCGCCCGCCGCCTCGAGGCGCACGGCCGACTTGCCGTTCTTGGCCAGGGCGAAGTACTGGGAGCCCGCGCCGTACCAGGAGCCCTGGTAGTACACCTGGAGCTCGAAGCGCTGCTTCCGGCCGGTGTAGTAGTTCATCGTCGTGGTGAACACCGGGTCGGTGTTCTTGTGGAACCAGTAGTACGTCGTGGAGCCAATTTTGCCCGTCTTGTAGTGCTTGGAGACGGCCGTGGAGACCTTGGCCCGGGCGTACGACGTCGACTTCACGGTCTTGGAGGCCGAGCGGGCGTCGCCGGCGAAGACCGCGGTGACGTTGGTGTCACGGGTCATGTCGACCGTCACCGACACATTGCCCTTGGAGTTGACCTTGGCGCTCTTCAGCAGCCTCTTCGGCTTGTCCGTCCCGAAGGGGTCCGCGTAGATCGCCACGGTGCGGCTCTTGTACGTCGTCCCGAGGTGCGCGGTGAAGACGACGTCCTTGCCGTACGAGTACAGCTTGCCGTTGTTGTTCAGGGTGAGCGCGGTGGCCTTGCGCGAGACCTCCACCGCGTCCGAGCCGGAGGCGGCCGTGTGCGTGGCGTCGCCCGCGTAGGAGACCTTGTAGGTGACCTTGCCGCCGGCGGTGGGGGTGTCCGTGAAGGAGAAGCTGCCGTCCGCCTTCGTCGTCACGGTGGGCAGCGCCCTGCCGTTCGGCGACTCGATGTCCGTGCGGGTCACCTTCAGGACGGTGCCCGCCGCCAGGAGCGTCTTCGAGGTCAGCTTGCCCGTGACCGTGAGCTTCTTGGCCCGCTCCGACTTGCCGGGGGCCGACACCTTGAGGGTGGGCAGCTCCTTGGTGGGGTCGGTCAGGGCGCGAAGGGTGTAGGTGCCATAGGTGTTCACGGAGACGGCGAAGAGCCGGCTCGCGTCCGGCGCCCAGGCGAGTGCCCCGTCCACGAGGGTGTCGGCGCCGCTGCTGTTGCCGGTGTTGGGGAAGTCGTACTCCCGCGTCGGCGTGGGGTCACCGGGCCGGTGGATGTGGACGTCGGGTTCGTACCAGGAGAAGCTGCCGCCCGCGACGCTGCCGTCGGGTGCGACCCGCACGGCGTTCGGATAGGCGTCGATGGGGTAACCGGCCTGCTCGGTGAGGTCCGTGGTCGAGTAGGCGCCGATGGCGTACCCCATGTCGGGGTCTCCCCACGACGTGAGGACCTGGCTGCCGTCGGGTGTCAGGTCCAGTTGCCGCACGGCGGTGTCCATCTCGCCCTTGACCCGCAGCGTGGCCCCGTCGGCGGAGACGTCGTACACCGCGAGGTCGCCGCCGTTGCCCGCCGCCAGCACGCCGGGGACGGCCGGATCGGACGCCAGGAACATCCCGAAGGCGCCGGAGAAGTCGATGTCGCCCCGCTGGGCGAGGTGGACGACGGGCTCCGCTCCGGAGACGTCGAGGGAGCCGAAGTCGGTGCCGTAGGCGAACCAGATCCGGCCGTCCACCACCTCCAGGTCGAGGGGAGCCGCGCCGACCGGGTAACTCGCGGTCTGGGTGTAGGTGCCCGTCTCCACCGAGATGATCCGGTTGGCGTTCTTCACGGCCGCGTACACCTGGCCGGAGTCGGCGGACAGCGCGAGGCCGGTCACGCCGGAGAGTCCGGTCAGCGTCGCCTTCACGGTGCCCGCGTAGTCCGTGACGACGATCTTGCCGCCGGTCGGATCGGAGACATACACCCGCTGGTGGGCGCCGTCCACGACCATGGCGCCGATCGATTTCACGGGAAGGGTTTTCGCGGAGTCGGCCGCGGCCGGCCCCGCCAGGCCCGTTACCAGGGCCGCGGAGCTGAGAACGAGCGCGAGTGCCGTCGCGGTCGAGATGCTGCGCCTGCGCACAGTGATGTGACCCCCACAGAAGAAGCCCGGTGCTCGCCGGGCGGAGAAGAACAGGCCGCGCGTCCCCCCTCGCACCGACACAGGTGCGCGGACGCCGGAGTGGCAGCGTATGGCATGCGAGTGACAATTGAAGACTGGAATACCGCGACCCCACGGTATGGGCGGAGCGCACCCGCGCCCCGGTGACCAGGGATTCGGGCCCATCGCCGCCCGCGATGCGACGACGCCCGCCGGGCTTCCGTGCGCGCCGCCGGCGCGGCGGGCACGTGAGCTTCTGCGCCATGCTCTTCTCTGCGGCAGCGTGGCCCACCTGAGGCGTGACCCGGATTCTTCGAAGCCGGCGGTCCGCGGATGTCGAGAACGTGACACCGGCTCCGTCCCAGGGGCATCAGCGGCCACCACCGGCCGCACGAGGAAGAAGGAGAGACCAGCATGGCGATTCAGCGGATGGACAACGTCGGCATCGTCGTCGAGGACCTGGACGCCGCGGTCGCGTTCTTCGTGGAACTCGGTATGGAGCTGGAGGGCCGGGCGGAGGTCGAGGGCCTCGTCGCCGACCGGTGCACCGGACTCGACGGCGTCCACTGCGACATCGCGATGGTCCGGACCCCGGACGGTCACAGCCGGCTCGAGCTGGCGAGGTACCGCAGCCCCGCGGCGACCAGCGCCGGGCCGCGCGACCGGCCGCACAACATCCTGGGCACGCACCGCGTCATGTTCGCCGTCGACGACATCGAGGACACGGTTGCCCGCCTGCGCCCTCACGGCGCCGAACTCCTCGGCGGGATCGCCCGGTACGAGGACAGCTATCTGCTCTGCTACGTCCGCGGCCCGGAGGGCATCATCGTCGGACTGGCCGAGCAACTGGGCTGAGGGGGAAGATGCTGCCCATGACACGCATACGAAGGAGCCGTGCCGCGTAGAGGACCGGCTTCGCTCCGGTCGCGAGATCGCGGACGGGGAGGGCCCTGGATCCGTTATCGCGATGTTCCGGGTCTGTCGGGGGCGGCGAATGCCGCCATCCGTGTGCTCGAACGGGAGCGGTTGGCTCCGGGGATCGTGTCCGTGGCGCTGAGTGTGTGGTCCGTGCGCGTCCACGGCACCAAGCGCCGGTGGAGGTGTTGGGAGGCGGAGTTCACGTGCCCTTGCTGTGGCGAGGGCTGGGCCCGGGACAAGCTGCAACAGGCTCTGCTTCTGCTTCCGCGGGGGGCCGCCACCGAACTCCGAGGGCAGGTCGAGCGCCTGGACGCGGTCCTGCTCAGGCGAACGCACCACGAGCCTTCGGCGGATCCGGATCTGGCGTGGTGGCATCGCAGGTGCTGAACCCGTCCGTGTCGGTGGACCGGGCGGTCGACGGGGGCACGGCGGGGCACGGCGGGGCCCGGCTTCCATCGTGATCAGGACTGAGCGGCGGCGACTCGGCGGTCGGTGGAGCACGAAAGAGACGGAAGCTCACGTTCTATGACATCGGTCACAGCGCTCCGCCCACCAACCGGTGCACTTAGTAGATACGACATGGCAGAGATCTAGGTATTTGTCCATCTTTGCCCGAATGCGGATCCTGCCGCGCATCCCGGAACTCCACCCGGCCGACCCGCATGTCCACGCCCCGGTGACGTAAGGCTTCTGACGGTACGCCAGCTTTTTCCTCCCGCCCCGACGCGCGCACCGGCGGCCCGCGCACTGCCCTGGCGAGGTCCCGGGACCTACGAGGCGACGTAGTGGCGGGACCCTTTGCGCTCCCTGTCGAGCCGTCCTAACAATGACCACCCACAGGACGTCGCTGCAGTTCGGAACCGGTGTTCACGCGGAGTCGACCGCGCACCGGGCGCTCGATGTCACCGAGTGAGTAGGAGCCCTCACATGAAGTCGTCACGAACGTCCGCGAGGCTCCTCGCCCTCGCTCTCGGCCTGGGTCTGGCCTCCAGCGCTCTGGGTGCGGTGGCGAGCGCCCAGACGGCCGCCACCCCGTCCGCCTCCGCCGATGGCTCCGTGGCCCGGTACGACGGGTCGGTCGGGGAGGCCGCGAACAACAAGGCGTTCTTCGACGCTGTGCTCAAGTCGGTCGCCGACAAGCGCGCCGCCCAGCCCAACGCGCAGGCCGTGACCATCTACTACGACGACTCCCGGGCACCGAGCTTCCGTTCGCAGATATCGAGCGCGGCCTCGATATGGAACAGCTCCGTGTCCAACGTCAAGCTCCAAGAGGCGTCGAGCGGTGCCGACTTCTCCTACTACGAGGGCAACAACTCGCGCGGGTCGTACGCCTCCACCGACGGCCACGGAAGCGGCTACGTCTTCCTTGACTACACGCAGAACCAGCAGGACGACTCGCTCCGTGTCGTCACCCACGAGACCGGGCACGTGCTGGGCCTGGCGGACGACTACAGCGGGCCGTGCAGTGAGCTGATGTCGGGCGGCGGCCCCGGCCCGTCCTGCACCAACCGCTATCCGGACGCCACCGAGCGCTCGCGCGTCGACCAGATGTGGGCCACCGGAGCCGTGCAGTCCCCGGGCACGGTGAACCAGCCCGGCGACCACCTGAACCCCGCGCCGCCGGCAGGGACCGTGCCCCCGGGCAGCCAGGATCCGGGGCGTCCGCTCCACGGCCGACCCGGAGGTAATCGCATTCCCACGTGGGAAGCGGCTCGCTGACGGCGTCCGAGCACTCTCGTAGAGCGGCCGACAGGCGGCTGGTGGCTTGAACGGCCTTTCGGGGCGGCGGACTTGGCGGGTCATCTCGCCGGGTCCGCCGCCCCGGCGCGTACAGGTCCGGTCTTCGCCGGGCCGTACCGGGGGAGCGCGACGGCGAGAGGCGGGAAGGGCCGCGGGAGCCCGCTCGCTCGGTGACCGTTGAGCGCCGCCGGGCTCCGTGCCTGTCCCCGGCCTCCGGGACGGGGCCTTGCCCGACCAGGTCGCCGACGGCGTGGCGTTCCGCTCCCTCACCCAGCCGCACGCGTTGGGCGGATCCGGTCGCCCACCATGCCGACTTCGCGCCATGTCGTCGGAGCCCCGGTCATCCGAGGGCCCGGCGTTGGTGCGTTCGCTGTTCGTCCTTCACCCGCCTGTCGCCCCGGCTTGCGGTGATGCGCGCATTGTTGCGCGATGCGATCAAGGATCAGGGGGCCCTCGGTCGCGCTCCGGGCACGGACACCGTGCTCCGTGACAGGGGGGAGCGATGAAGCCTTGGCAGCGGTCGGCAATCAACGGCACCGGCCTGTCCCGGCCCCGCGCCGGGACGCCGAGCGCATGAGTAGCCGAGCCCACCTCAAGTCCGAAACCACCGCCCCGGGCGCCGTGTAATCGCTCCACCGCCACGGCCCGCTCTCATCACCACTGACCAGGAGTCACCAGCCATGCCCGGATCGCCTCCGGCACCCTTCGCACGCCTGACAGTCGTCAGTGCCCTCTCCCTTCTGGCCGCCCTTCTGTTCGGTGCCACCCCGGCGGTCGCCGCGACATATGTGCCGATCTCGGGTGTCGGGTCGACCTGGAGCCAGAACGCTCTCGACCAGTGGCAGGCCAACGTCCGCCAGTACGGCATGTCCGTGAGCTACGCCGGCACGGGCTCGTCGGACGGCCGCGACCAGTTCCGCAACGGCACCGTGGACTACGCCGTCTCCGAGATCCCCTACGGTGTCGAGGACTCGAGCGTCGTCGACTCGCCGCCGTCCCGCAGGTACGCGTACGTGCCGAACGTGGCCGGTGGTACCTCGTTCATGTACAACCTCACCATCGGCGGCAAGCGGGTGGACAACCTGCGGCTGTCCGGCGAGGTCATCGCCAGGATCTTCACCGGGCGGATCAAGGTCTGGAACGACCCCGCCATCAAGGCCGACAACCCCGCGCTCGCCTCCGTGCTGCCCGCCCGTCCGGTCGTCCCGGTGGTGCGTTCCGACGGATCCGGTACCACGGCGCAGTTCAGCACCTGGATGAGCAAGCAGTACCCGTCGCTGTGGGACGACTACTGCGGCCGGGCCGGCCGCAGCACCCCCTGTGGGACGACCTCGAACTACCCGAAGGTGCCGGGCGGCACCTTTGTCAGCCAGTTCGGCTCGAACGGCGTCTCCGGCTATGTGGCGCAGACCCGCAACGTGGGCACCATCACGTACGTCGAGTACTCGTACGCGGTGTACACGACCCGTTTCCCGGTCGCCAAGGTGCTCAACAAGGCCGGCTACTACGTCGAGCCCACCGCCCGGAGCGTGGCGGTGGCGCTGCAGAAAGCGCGGATCAACGAGGACAGCTCCTCGCCCGGTTATCTGACGCAGAACCTCGACGACGTCTACGACACCACGGACCCGCGCGCCTATCCGCTCTCCAGCTACAGCTACATGATCGTCCCGACCGGGCTGCAGTCGAACTTCACCGCCCAGAAGGGCAAGACCCTCGGTGCCTTCGCGTACTACTTCCTCTGCCAGGGGCAGCAGCACGTCGACAGACTCGGCTACTCACCGCTGCCCGTCAACCTCGTGCAGGCGGGCCTGGACCAGGTCCGCAGGATCCCGGGCGTAGACGTCCAGAACATCGACATAAAGAGCTGCCACAACCCCACCTTCTCCACCGACGGATCCAACACGCTTGCCACGACGGCGCCTTACCCGTCCGCGTGCGACCGGGTGGGCGGTCCTGTGTGCGACGGCACCGCCCCCGGCGGCGGGAGGCAGTCGATCACGACGACCCTCGAGCCCGGGGCGCTGCTGATCTCCGTCGAGGGCAACCCGCACGTCGAGTTGCCCAGTCCGGTGCTCGACCCGTCGGGCGAGTTCCTGCACACCTCGGGGCAGATGACCCCGGTCACCGTCACCGACACCCGCCCGGGCAACATCGGCTGGACGGCATCCGGCCAGGTCGGCGACTTCACCGGCCCGGCCGGAAGCGTCATCGACGGGAGCAGCCTGACCTGGGCCCCCACGATCGTCGACCGCGGCAATGTCCCGTCCCTCAGGCCGGGCGCCCCGGTCGTACGCGGCGACGGCTACGGGCTCAAGGAACCGAGGACGCTGGCCACCGGCATCGGCCCCGGCACCGCGGATGCCGGAGCCGGGCTCGACCTCGACGCACCGACCTCCACGCCGCCCGGTACGTACACGGCGGTCCTGACGCTGACCGTCATCTGATCCCAATCCGCGGGAGGGCCGGCCGCGGCTTCTCACGCACGCCACGCGGCCGGAGCCCGGCCTTGGCGGTACGAGGCCCAGGCTTCCGGAATCATCCCGGTTGACCTGGGCCTTCGCCATGCGCTGGGGCGTGGGCGTGGACGGCTTCGAACCGCCGACATCGGTCTTGTAGGTTCGGGTCAGGCTCCGTGTGACCCGCCGGCCGGACCGGGCCGGCGGCGACATGCGGCGGACGGGTCGGTAACCGCCCCGAGCAAATCCGATGGCACCGACAGCGTTCCGGCGACAAGACTGCCCCGGTGAACACCCTGCCGCCGGTGCCCGGCCCGCTCTCTACACCCCTGCCGGACCCACGTGGCCGCGACATGGTTCCGGACTACAGCGGCATGCACGCCCTGGTCTCGGACCTGGTCTTGCCTCGTGGGGCGTCGATGTATGTCATGAGCGCGATGGAGACGTCCCGTGAGCTCATCCGGCACTCCTACTACCGGTACGAGTTCGCCACCGTAGCCGTCACACACTCCCTGTTCGCCCTGGAGCACGTCCTAGCCGAGCGTCTGGGCTCGAACGACCCTCTCCACGCCCTGATCCAGCGGGCCACCAACGCAGGGCTCATCACGGCCGGACTCGCCGCCGAACTCGACCGCAGCCGACAACTGCGCGACCGGCTCACGCAGGGCGCCGTGTCAAGTGCCGCCATCGGCCAGGCCCAAGCGGTCGTAATGGTGCGTGCCGTCTTCGATGCCGTCGCCCTGCTCCTTCGCCCACCGTCCGCAGCAGAGGCGACAGCCACCCCGGTGGGCGGAGCACAGCCCGCCGGCGGACTCGCGCGGCTGTGGAAGGACCACCTGCGCGCTCTGTTCCCCGACGGCTTCCGCGGCGTGGACTTCGACGGCGTGGACCTGGTCCTCCTGGACGCCGACGTCGCCGGCCTCGTGCACAGAGAACTGAACGGCGGACTTGACGACAGGGGCATCGCCTCCCTCTGGCGCTGTATCGCCGACCTGGACAAGATCGTGCCCCTGATCAACGAGGAGTACTGCGCCTCCTACTTCACGAAACTTCGGACGATGGCACAGGTCGCAGCATCGCCCCACACCCCCACGGCGATCTGACTGCGGGGTTGAAACAGACTCGGGTGTGTTCCCACGCCCCTTGTCAGGGTCTGGCCAGGTCCCGCTCCATCAGGCTCTCTGGACGCAGGGGCCGCGTGAAGTTGGTCAGCGGCTTTGGGCTGCAGCTGCGATGGCGGCGAGATCCGGGGCCCGTAGGCTGCCAGCGAATCGGGCCGGCTCCTTGCCTGGCGGCCCTCACCCAAGCAAAAGGTCACGGCCCAGGCACCCCGAGCCATATCGGTTCACCTGGGTCTTTGCCACGCGCGCTGGGGCTGGTGGGCGTGGACGGATTCGAACCGCCGACAGTTGCCTTGTAGGCCTGGCGGTCAGGGTCGCCGAGGGTGCGCAGGTCAAGCCAGGTTTGCAGGCATCCCAGCTCAGCGGGTCGTGTCGACTGCTGTCTGCGCCCACGAGACGTCCACGATGACGCTGCGTGAAGCGCAACAGAAACATTCCTGAGCTCATGAGAGAAGTCCCGGGAACCGGTCACGTTCAGCGCATTCCGGCTGGCAGAGCACCGTGGCGGCCCAAAGGATGTGCATTGACGGACGGCGGGGCACTTATTTCTGCTCAGCCGTCGCAATTCATCATGACGGCTCCCAGGAGCCGACCGGCCTGGAGAAACAATGTCCCTCATCTCCCCTGCGCTCATATCCGGCGGCGTCTTCGCAGACTTACGCCGTAGCGCACGGCACCAGTGGCTCACCCGGTTGAGCGTCATCCTGGCAGCCCTTTCCCTCGCCCTCCTGCCCACCGCTGCTCCTCACGCCTTCGCAGCAACACAGAAAGACCTGCCCCGCAATCGCTTGAACCCCGCGGGTGGATCTGAGGTGCCCGCTGTACAGGGGCGTGTGGCCGCGCCGTTGAGCGCGGCGTTCTCCACAGTGACGATCCCGGCGGGCACGACCCCGATCCCGGTGGCGGTGGCGCAGAACGGCAACGTCTACGTCGGCAACGCCAATTCCGGCAACGTGACGGTGATCAGCAGCACCACGAACACCGTCTTGGCCACCGTCCCCGTCGGCTCAGACCCGGCCATGATCGCGGTGGCGGCGAACGGCAACGTCTACGTCACCAACCAAAGCTCGAGCAACGTAACAGTGATCGACAGCACCAGTAACACGGTCCTGGCCACTGTTCCCACCGGCGGGGGCCCGTTCGCGTTGGCGGTGGCGCCCAACGGCAGGGTCTACGTCGCCAACTCGACGTCGAACAACGTGACGGTGATCGACAGTACCAATAACACGGTCCTGGCCACCGTCCCCGTCGGCGCGGTCCCGGACGCGGTGGCGGTGGCGCAGAACGGCAACGTCTACGTCGCCAACCGAAACGCGGGCACCGTGACGGTGATCGACAGCGCCACGAACACCGTCCTGACCACCCTCCCCACCGGCGGGTTCCCCGGCGCGGTGGCGGTGGCGCAGAACGGCAACGTCTACATCGCCAACCAGACCTCGAACAACGTGACAGTGATCGACAGTGCCACGAACACCGTCCTGGCCACCGTCCCCGCCGGCACGGTCCCGGGGGTGGTCGCGGTGGCGCAGAACGGCAACGTCTACGTCACCAACACCGTCTCGAACAACGTGACGGTGATCGACAGTGCCACGAACACCGTCCTGGCCACCGTCCCCACCGGCGGAGGCCCGTTCGGGATAGCGGTGGCGCCGACCGGCAAGGTCTACGTCGGCAACTCAAATTCGAACAACGTGACGGTGATCGACAGTGCCACGAACACCGTCGTGACCACCGTCCCCGCCGGCGCGTTCCCGTTCTACGTGGCGGCGGCGCAGAACAGCAACGTCTACGTCACCAACGCCAATTCGGCGAACGTGACGGCGATTTCGCCATTGACGGTGACGACCTCAACCACGTCGCCGAAGTGCGAGCAATCGGTGACGTTCAGCATTTCCGGGGGCACTCCGAGCGGGACAGCGGTGGTGGACTTCGGGGACGGCAGCCCCACGGTCACCGTCGCCCTGGACGCCACCGGGAGCGGGCAGACCAACCACACGTACGCCGCCGGTACGTTCACCGCGACCGTGAACGGCAACCCCACCTCCGTCACCGTGGCGAGCGGATCCGACAAGCCGTGCTGTCGCGGTTGGTCCCCCGCGGGCGATGACGCGAGGCCTTCGCAGTCACCCCGACCGCACTGCTGCGCCGGCATGGGCAACTCGCCGCACGCAGACGGACCTTCGTCCAGCACCGTCGCCCCGGCCGCCCATCCGTCACCCCGGCCGTCCGGTTCATCCTGCCCTCGGCCCGCGAAAACAGCAGCCGGGGCCACCGCCGAACACAAGGCGAACCCGCCTGCCCCGGCTACCCGATCGCCCCGTCCACAGTCTGGGAAATCCTTCATGCAGCCTGAATCGACCCTGCCCCGCAACGCTCCGGCCCGACCGGGCGCCAGTTCCTCACCGACCAGGCCCGCGGCATCATCGCCGCCGACTTCCTGAACCTCGGCACCGTCTCACTCAAGCGCCTGTACGCCTTGATCTCCATCGAGATCGAGCACGGCACGCGGCGCGTCCACCTCGCCAGGCGTCGCGCCTCGCGTAGTGGTGGAGATCCCCGGGCACTCCCGGATCGCCGTCACGATGAACGTCCACACCCACGTGGTGCAGGACACCCGGCGTGAGGCCGTGAGCCACATGGACCGGCTGCTCCGGAGGCATCCCGGCCGCGAGTGAGCGTGGCCGTTGATGTCGGATCCGGATGTCGAAGACCCCCAGCCATGACCGGCTGGGGGTCTTCTCATGGGTGGGCGTGGACGGTTTCGAACGGCCGACATCTGCCTTGTAAGCCTGGTGGTCAGGGTGGTCGAGAGTATGCAGGTCAGGACAGCCTTGAAGGCTCCCCAGCTCGGCCGGTCTTCGTGACTGCTACGAGCCGCTGGTGACCGTGACTGACCGCTCGATGTGGCACGGTTGTGGCACGCGCAGGTGTCGAGAGCCGGCCTCCAAGCCGGTGAGAGTGGGTGCGCCTGCTAAGACCGCTCGGCTTCGGGGCTGGCTCAGCGAGCAAGGAGTCGCGCTGGTGCGCCTCTGCCCCGCATATTCACGCTCAAGAACATCGAGATCACCTGCGTGAGCTTCACATTTCACCGGCATCGATCTTGTGGTGGGGAGCTCTCGGCTCGACCATGGGCGGAGACCAGGTCAGAACTCGTGTTCGTGGGGGGACTCTTGTGATCGCTGCGAGGGAAGCAGGCACCGTGCTGATGCTCGGCAGACTGGTAGGGGTTTTCCTCGGGGCGATCGGGCTCATCAGTCTGCTGTTGGCACTCCTTCTCCTGGCCTCGGCGCGACGCGACAAGGCGGAAGGGGCCTTCGAGACCGCGAAGACCGTGAGACGAAACGGCTTCATCGCCCTGACGCTGGGGGGCCTGCTCGTCGGCGTCGACACAGCCCTGTGGGTCCTGTAGGACGCTGCCCATCGACCGCGCTGATCTGCCCCTGCGCCGTGACCACAGCCTTGTAAGTTCGGGCCGGGCGCCGTACGAACTGCCAGAAGGCGCCTGCATGGGCGGTCTCTGGCCGGTCTTCGGCTGCCTCGTTCCGTGGCTGTCCATCGGCGTTGATGTCATCTGGTGATGTCAGCTCCCACCCGAGTCGGCGCTGATAAGGCACTGCAAGCGGCGTCACCCCGCTCCAGTCGGAGCTATCAGGAGTGCGTCGATCAGGAGACCTTGACGACCCACTGTCGACAGTCGGGGACGCTCATGAGCCCGGCACCGGGCAGGCGGCCCACACCCTTGATCTGCGAATGCTGGGAGAGGCGGATCGGCTCGCCGCCCGCGGCCCGGTTGAACACCAGGGAATTGGCCGTGATCTCGGAATGGAAGTCGAAGCTCACACCGGCCGGTCCGCCTTCGTAGCGGAACACAGCGGCTCCGTTGCCGGACACCGTTCCTGAAAGAAGCGGCAATTCCGCCCCGGAGAGCACCGTCAGCCGCCAACGGGCGAACCCACCGACACTGCGCCCCGGGCACCGGCGCACCACCCGCAGGGAGTTGAAGCCGGCGGGCACGACGGCTCGGATCGGCCGGGCACCCCTGGTCCAGCCCAATTCGCCTCCCGTGACGATCTCGTGGGACGCCTTTCGTACCGGAAATATCTGGAAGTTACTCGTCCACCCTCCTCTTATCTCCACCGGTAGCGGGCTTTCCAGCATGTTCTCCGCGATCTCGATCTCCCGGCTGCGCCATCCACCCCACCTGGTACGCGCCTCATTACGGTTCATATCCCCGCCTCTCGGTGAAGCCGCCACCACACGCGCCGATTGCTGCACTTCCACAGCCACTCATCAGCTGGCCGCACTCGGGGCAGGCGAGGGCATCGTTGGTCACGTCGACACCCTAACTGAGCGGCCTCTTCGTCCCGAAGTAACGGGAGCGCCTGTGTGACCTGTGGCCGGAGTGCCGGTGACCTGCGCGAACTGTACGCGAGTGTCCGTGGTTGTGCGCCTGCGTGCGGGGCCGTTGTAGCGCAGTTAGACACTCAGCCAGCGCTGGCCATGCTGCTCGTTTAGATGAAATCATTCTCCCCGCGCGGCGACATCGCGGAACAGTTCTGCGAGCGTATGCAGCTGCTGCTGTCGTGCTTGCTCAGCCTTGCGCCTCGCTTGCCGCGCGTGAGCGATGAGGCCGCACAGCCATACAACGAGAGACGCGATCACCAGAACGCCGGCCCAGAACACGAGGTCCTGCAACGTACCGTCGAGGTCAAGCGAGTCATGGGCCCAGAGTGCATGTACAAGAGCCCCCATGACCCCCTGGAACGCATCCCAACAGGCCAGCACCGCCAGGACGGCCACACAGCCCCAGCCATTGTTTCGCCTTTTCCCAGTCACGGTTTGTTGCTCCGCTTCGCCACACCCCACGCCTTCGTCGACGGCAAGGCCCCTCTCGGCGGCACACTACCGTGCGGCTGGTGCGGAGAGGCTTTGGGCTGGAGCTGGCGTGGGGCGAGAGATCGGGGCCCGTACGCTGGCCGCGAATCGGGCTCGCTCCTTGCCTGCCCGCAATAGCCCGATGTGGGCCCCGATCTTTGAGGCTCGCCCCACGGTGGCTGCGTAAAGCATCGGAGCGCCGGCCGCCCCAGCCACCGCGGTTCTGACCTCATGCCCGGGCCTACCTATGTGGGCGCGCGGCGGGGGACGGCCGTGCCGAGCGCGACGGAGGCAGGAGCGTGGGCGCGGCCGGACGCGGGCCGCGCGCCCGGCGGAGCGTGAGCGACGCCGGGTGTCTTGATGAAGTAGAGAAAGTCTTACCGCACTACGCGCAGGGAGCCTTGTCCTGACACGTGACGCGTGACGCGTGACGCTGGTGGTGCCGCAGTTGATTGCGCGGTCGTCGCAGGAGAGATGGCTCTGACAGGATGCCGTCATGGGGAACACACGTGCGTGGCCCGTGTTGCGGACCACGAACCTCGGAGAGGCGCTGAGTCTCGCTGAAAGGCTGCTGTCGGTTGCGTCCTGGCGCGATCCGACCAGCTTCCTGCATGCCTCGGCGAGCAGTGATGATGATCTGCTGCGTCTTACCGCAGCTCTGCCTGGAGCCGAGATTGAGTCTCGCGGGAAGGGTGGCGTCGGTCTGCCGGTCAGCTTTCTGGGATATGCCAGGACATTTGCAGAGGCCGGCGAAGCGCTGCGTACCTGGGCGGACGTCACCCAGTGCTACCTCCTCTGGTCCGATATGAAATGGCCTGCTGTGCCCGAGCTTGGGCTGGGCGAGGAGTACAAGTACGCGGAATTGGAGATCGCTTGCCACGGCAGTGACATTCACTGTTTTGACTGGGCTGCCGAGCACACGGTCTTCGTCCATTCACGTCCTGGGGATGACGACCGGGCTGCTTGGCTGGCGGCGCAGGTTGGTGCCGGCGTTGTCGGACCGCCTGAGTTCGGGTGGTAGGCCGCTCTGCTTCCGAAGGATGGTCCAAGCGGTCTCAAGCATCCCGACCGTGACCGTCTGTGGACTATCGAGGCCCTAGACCTGGTTCAGTCGTTTACCGTCGTGGCTCCTGACGTGCGGAGCGTTAGCGTCGAGGGCGTCGAGCAGTCGGACCGCGAAGACCTCGGACATGCGCTCTGCTACCTCTTCGGGCATGAGCCAGTCGACGGCTGTGGACTCCTCGGAGGTGCGCTCGGTGCCGCCGGAGGGCTTGCATCGGAAGACCAGGGCGACGATGCCGCGGGTGGTGTTCTTGTAGACGCCGGTGAGTTGGTCGACCTCGATATGGACGCCGGTCTCTTCCCAGGCCTCGCGCTTGACGCCGTCCTCGGGTGCCTCGTCAAGTTCGAGGACTCCTCGTGGGAGCTCCCAAGTGCCGTTGTCGGCACTGCGGATCGCCAGTCCTCGCGTACTACGGCTCCGGCCACGGCGCATCTGGCTGCGGGCCATCGCTACGGCCGGCCTCGGGGACGTCCACTTCCACGATCTGCGGCACACCGGCAACACCCTCGCCGCGACGGGCGGGGCCTCCACGCGGGAGCTGATGCACCGCATGGGGCACTCGTCGGTGCGGGCCGCGCTGATCTGTCAGCACCTCGTCAACGGCTGCGACCACGAGATCGCGGGGCACGTGGACGACCAGATCCGGCGGGTGAAGGGGCCCGGCACTGATCCATCTGGCACGTGAGTGGCACGGCGGCCCTCACGCGACGCAAAAGATCAAGGCCCAGGCATCCGGACTCACACCGGACGACCTGGGCCTTTGCCATGCGCTGGGGCTGGTGGGCGTGGACGGTTTCGAACCGCCGACATCTGCCTTGTAAGGGCAGCGCTCTACCGCTGAGCTACACGCCCGCTGGACATGCGAAAGCACACCCTACCCTGCCATACCCGGTGACCGGTAAACGCACGCCCGGGGTCAGGTGTAGGTCACACGGAGTTCCTTCACGCCGTTGAGCCACGGGGAGCGGAGGCGGCGGGGCTCGGCCGCGAGGCGGATGGCGGGGAGGGTGTCGGCGATGGCGTTGAAGATGAGGTCGATCTCCAGGCGGGCGAGGCTGGCGCCGAGGCAGAAGTGGGGGCCGCCGCCCCCGAAGCCCAGGTGGGGGTTGGGGTCGCGGGTGATGTCGAAGGTGTCGGGGGCCGTGAAGACCTCGGGGTCGTGGTTGGCCGAGGCGTAGAAGATGCCGACGCGGTCGCCCTCGCGGATCTTCGCGCCGCCCAGCTCCGTGTCCTGGGTGGCCGTGCGCTGGAAGGACGTCACAGGCGTGGCCCAGCGGACGATCTCGTCCGCGGCCGTGCGCGGGCGCTCGGCGCGGAACAGGTCCCACTGCTCGGGGTGGGTGAGGAAGGCGTGCATGCCGTGGGTGATGGCGTTGCGCGTGGTCTCGTTGCCGGCGACGGCCAGGACGAGGACGAAGAAGCCGAACTCGTCGGTGGTGAGGTTGCCCTCGTCCTCGGCGGCGACGAGCTTGGTGACGATGTCGTGCGCGGGGCAGGCCTTGCGCTCGCTCGCCATGTTCATCGCGTAGGAGATCAGCTCGATGGAGGACTCGGTGCCGACCTCCTCGGTGATGGCGAGTTCCGGGTCGTCGTAGCCGATCATCTTGTTGGACCACTCGAAGATCTTGCTGCGGTCCTCCTGCGGGACGCCGATGAGTTCGGCGATGGCCTGGAGGGGCAGTTCGCACGCGATGTCGGTGACGAAGTCGCCGGAGCCGTGGGCGGTGGCGCCGGCGACGATGAGTTCGGCGCGGCGGCGCAGGGTGTCCTCGAGGGCGCGGATGGCGCGGGGGGTGAAGCCGCGCTGGACGATCTGCCGCAGGCGGGTGTGCTCGGGCGGGTCCATGTTGAGGATGATCAGCTGCTGGGCGTCGATCCGGTCCCGCTGCATGTGCTCGTTGAAGCGGATGATCGCGGTGTTGGTGCGGGAGGAGAAGGTCTCGGGGGTGGTGGAGACCGTCTTGACGTCGGCGTGGCGCGTGACGGCCCAGTAGCCGTCGTCCCCGAAGCCCGCGATGCCGTGGGGCTGGGGGATCCAGGAGACGGGCGCGGTGTGCCGGAGCGCGGCGAACTCCGGGAGCGGTATGCGCTCCTGGTTGACGTCCGGGTCGGTGAAGTCGAAGCCGTCGGGGAGGGCGGGGCAGGAGGGGGGCGGCGGCGTGGCGGACATCGGCGGCTCCTGGTCCGGGTGGTCCGGTGGTCCGGGTGGTCCGAATCGTGGTCCTGGTCGTGCTCCGGCTGGTCCGGTGGCCCGGATCTCCGTGGTGGTCTCCGGGGTCTCCCCGGGTGGCGGTCCGCGAGCGTCCCCGCACACCGTTCCCTGACGCCCCATCAGATGTGCCTGTGGACGGTAGCCCCGCCCCCTTCAAGTCGCAAGGCCCGCGACGGTGCGGATCGGCCGGTTTGGTGCACGACCCTTGCGCCCGCGTACCGCCGGTAATCAGACTGCTGGGCGGAACTAGAACGCGTACTAGTTCTGCCGTGGGCGCCGGGACGCCCCGCGGCCGAGGAGAGGACGAGGTACATGGCCGCTGAACCCGTCATCGTCGAAGCTGTACGCACCCCCATCGGCAAGCGCGGCGGCGCGCTCGCCAATCTGCACCCCGCCTACCTGCTCGGTGAGACGTACCGCGAACTGCTCGGCCGCACCGGCATCCAGCCCGACGCCGTGGAGCAGATCGTCGGCGGTACGGTCACCCATGCCGGGGAGCAGTCGATGAACCCGGCGCGCAGCGCCTGGCTGGCCTGCGGGCTGCCGTACGAGACGGCCGCGACGACCGTGGACTGCCAGTGCGGCTCCTCGCAGCAGGCCAACCACATGGTCGCCAACATGATTGCGGCCGGCGTGATCGACATCGGCATCGGCTGCGGCGTCGAGGCGATGTCGCGGGTGCCGCTGGGCAGCGGCTCCAAGAACGGGCCGGGCAAGCCCTTCCCGGACGAGTGGAACGTGGACCTGCCCAACCAGTTCGAGGCCGCCGAGCGCATCGCCCGGCGCCGCGGGCTGACCCGGGAGCACGTGGACCGGCTCGGGCTGCTGTCGCAGGAGCGGGCGGGACGGGCCTGGGCCGAGGAGCGCTTCAAGCGGGAGACCTTCGCCGTGCAGGTGCCCACGACGGAGGAGGAGCAGCTCGCCGGCCAGGGCATGTGGCGGCTGGTCGACCATGACGAGGGCCTGCGCGACACCAGCATGGAGGCGCTGGCCGGGCTGAAGGCGATCATGCCGACGGCCGTGCACACCGCGGGGAACTCCTCGCAGATCTCGGACGGCGCTGCGGCCGTGATGTGGGCGTCCAAGCGGATGGCGCGGGCACTGAAACTGCGGCCGCGGGCCCGGATCGTGGCGCAGGCGCTGGTCGGCGCGGACACGCACTACCACCTGGACGGACCGATCGACGCGACGCGCACGGTGCTCGGCAAGGCCGGCATGACGCTGAACGACATCGACCTCGTCGAGGTCAACGAGGCCTTCGCCTCGGTGGTGCTGTCCTGGGCGCAGGTCTTCGACCAGGACCTGGAGAAGGTCAACGTCAACGGCGGCGCGATCGCCCTCGGCCACCCCGTGGGCGCCACCGGGGCCCGGCTGATCGCCACGGCGCTGCACGAACTGGAGCGTGCCGACAAGGAGTTCGCGCTGATCGTGATGTGCGCGGGCGGGGCCCTCGCCACAGGCACCATCATCCAGCGGATCTGACCCGGCGGGGCCCGCCCGCCCCGCCCTCCCGCCCGCCCCCTCCCGGCCGGCACCGGACCGTCCCGCCGCCGAACCGTCCCTGCCGCAGAACCGTCAGCGCGACCGCGGCGGCACGCCCGGCGCACCGGGCACGTCCCCCTCGCCGAAGGCCACCGGCGCGCCGAACGCGGCGCGCCGGGTGGCCCGGCGCAGGGCGCGCAGCACGAACGGGCCCAGGGTCAGGACGAGGACCGCCGTCAGCACCGCACGCGGGACGTCCCAGCCCAGCGAGGTGGCCAGGCAGTACGCGACGAAGCGGGCGAGGTTGTCCGGGAGCGGGTCGCCCGGCACGAACGAGACCCCGGAGGACGCGCCGCCGAGGTACGGCCAGCCCTGCAGGTTCATGATCGTGCCGTACGCGATCGAGGACGCCGCCCCGTACCCGGCGAGGAGGGCGAGTTCGCCCCGGCCGCGCAGCCGGGCGGAGCCGGGGAGCAGGCCCGCGCCGAGCGCCACCCAGCCCATCGAGAGCATCTGGAACGGCATCCACGGCCCGACCCCGCCCGTGAGCAGGGCCGAGGCGAACATCGTCAGCGCCCCCAGCGAGAAGCCGAAGCCGGGGCCGAGCACCCGGCCGGACAGCACGACGAGGAAGAACATCGGCTCGATGCCCGCCGTGCCGCCGCCGAGCGGCCGCAGGGCCGCACCCGCGGCGGCCAGCACGCCCAGCATGGCGACGGACTTGGCGCTCAGGCCGTCCCCGTCGTCGGCGATCGTCGCCATGACGACGGCGAGCAGCAGCGGCAGCAGCAGCGCGAACAGCCAGGGCGCGTCCTCGCTGTGGGCGAGTCCGGAGCCCGGGTCGGCGAGCAGCGGCCAGCCGAACGCGGCGACGCCGATGGCGGAGACCAGCGCCAGCGCGGCTACGGCCCGTCCGCCCAGCCGGACGGCGCGCGGCGGACGCGCGGTCACGCCGTACCCGCCAGGGCCGCCCCGACCTGGCCGACCGTCAGCCAGGGCAGCGGGCCGAGCACCTTGGCCACCTGCGGGGCGAAGGCGGGGGAGGAGACGACGACCTCGGCGGTGGGGCCGTCCGCGACGAGGTCGCCGTCGGCGAGGACGACGACGCGGTGCGCGAGTTCGGCGGCGAGTTCGACGTCGTGGGTGGCGAGGACGACGGCGTGGCCGTCCGCCGCGAGCGCGCGCAGGTGCGCGGCGAGACGGGCCTTGGCGGCGTAGTCCAGGCCGCGGGTCGGCTCGTCGAGCAGGATCAGCGGGGGCCGGGCGGTCAGTACGACGGCGAGGGCGAGCGCCAGGCGCTGCCCCTCCGACAGGTCGCGCGGGTGGGTACCGTCGGCGACCCCGGGCAGCAGTTCGCCGACCAGGGCGCGGCAGGTGCCGGGCGTGGCGCGGGCGTCGGCGTCGGCGGTGGCGCACTCGGCGGCGACGGTGTCGGCGTACAGCAGGTCCCGGGGGTCCTGCGGGACGAGGCCCACGCGGCGGATCAGCTCCGCGGGCCGGGCGCGCGACGGCTCCAGGCCGCCGACGCGCACGCTGCCCGAGGTGGGGGCCCGCATCCCGGCGAGGGTGGACAGCAGGGTGGACTTGCCCGCGCCGTTGCGGCCCATGAGGGCCACGGTCTCGCCGGGCCGTACGGCCAGGTCGACGGCGCGCAGCGCCTCGACGCGGCCGCGGCGGACGGTGAGCCCGGAGACGGCCGCGACGGGCTCGCCTGTGGCGGGCTTCGGCGGCGCGGGCGGGGTGCGGCCGGCGAGGCGCTCGCGCAGCGGGGCCGCGGCGCGGCGGGCGTCGCGCACCGACAGCGGCAGCGGCGACCAGCCCGCGAGGCGGCCGAGCGCGACGACCGGCGGACGCACCGGCGAGAGCGCCATCACCTCGGCCGGCGGTCCGGACACCGGGGCGGCGCCCCCGCCGGGGAGGAGGACGACCTGGTCGGCGTACTGCACGACCCGCTCCAGGCGGTGCTCGGCCATCAGCACGGTCGTCCCCAGGTCGTGGACAAGGCGCTGCAGGACGGCGAGCACCTCCTCGGCCGCGGCGGGGTCCAGCGCGGACGTCGGCTCGTCCAGCACCAGCACCCGCGGGTGGACGGTGAGGACGGAGCCGATGGCGACGCGCTGCTGCTGCCCGCCGGAGAGCGTGCCGATCGGGCGGTCGCGCAGGTCGGCGAGGCCGAGCAGGTCGAGGGTCTCCTCGACGCGGCGGCGCATCACGTCGGGGGCGAGGCCGATCGACTCCATGCCGTAGGCGAGTTCGTCCTCGACGGTGTCGGTGACGAAGTGCGCCAGCGGGTCCTGGCCCACGGTGCCGACGACATGGGCGAGTTCGCGCGGCCGGTGGGTGCGGGTGTCGTGCCCGGCGACGGTGACCCGGCCGGTGAGGACGCCTCCGGTGAAGTGCGGCACGAGGCCGGAGACGGCGCCCAGCAGCGTGGACTTGCCCGTGCCGGAGGGCCCGACGACCAGGCACAGCTCCCCCTCGGGGACGGTCAGGTCGACACCGGCGACGGCGGGCCCGGAGGCGCCGTCGTACGTGACGGAGACCTGCTCGAAGCGGATCACGGGCGGGCTCCCTTCAGGTGCGCGGGCAGCAGCCCCAGCAGGACGGCCGCCGCGGGCCACAGCGGCAGCGAGGGCGCGGTCAGCGGCACCACGGGCGGGTCCAGGCCGGCGGGGGAGGCCGCGGCGGCCCAGATCGTCAGCGCGGCGACGGCCACCCCCGAGGCGGTGATCAGCCATGCCGTCGCGTCCCAGCGGTCGGGGCGGTAGCGGGTGCGGACGGAGCGGCGCCCGCCGAGCCGCAGCCCGGCGACGGCGGCGGCCAGTCCGGCCAGCAGCAGGGGCAGGCCGTACGCGGCCCCGGTGGCGGCCAGCAGCGCGTACGTGCCCGCGCACAGTCCGAGCAGCCCGCCGAGGGTGAGCGCGGCGGTCGCCCGGCGCACGGCCGTCGGCACCGCGGCGGTGCGTCCGTATCCGCGGGCGTCCATGGCGGCCGCGAGGGCGACGGAACGCTCCAGAGCGCCCTCGAGCACGGGCAGGCCGACCTGGAACAGCGCCCGGACGCCCTTCTCCGTGCGGCCCCGCAGTCTGCGGGCCGTCCGCAGCCGCCGCACGTCGGCGACCAGATGGGGCGCGAACGTCATCGCGACGACCACGGCGACACCCGCCTCGTACAGGACGCCGGGCAGCGACTTCAGCAGCCGGGCCGGGTTGGCCAGGGCGTTCGCGGCACCGAGGCACGCCAGGAGGGTGGCCAGCCGCATGCCCTCGCGGAAGGCGAACCACAGCCCCTCGGCGGTCACCCGCCCGCCGAGACGGACGCCCTGCGCCCAGTCGGGGAGCGGCACTTCGGGGAGGGTCAGCACGGTGTGCGTGCCGGGGACCGGCGATCCCAGGACGACGGCGAAGACGAGCCGGATGGCGACGACCACCAGGCCCAGGCGCAGGAACGCGGCGTACGACCGCGACCAGGGCGTGTCCGGCACCCGGCACACGGCCACGACGTAACCGGCGACGGCGGCGAGCAGCGCGAGCAGCGCGGGGTTCGTCGTCCGCGACGCGGCGGTGGAGAGCCCCAGCGCCCACAGCCACCACGCCCCGGCGTGCGGCCCGCGCGCCCGGCCTCCCCGTCCGCCTGCCGGGCCCGCACCACCTGCGTGGTCAGGCCGCCGTAGCCGCGACAGCGCGCGCAAGCGGGCGGAACCGCCGCCGTCCACGCCGCGGGCGACGGCGTGATGGCCGGCCTCCGCAGGCGGCGTGAGGATCCGTCGGATCCGCACCGTCGCGCTCCGCACGGCGGTTGCGCTGCCCGTGGCGATGGCCTCCGGCAGGAGCCGCGCCGCCGTGACGGCAGCGCGGGTGGCCGGGGTGGGCGAGTCGCCGTGGCTCCGCGCCGCGGCCCGCGGGATCGATGCCTGGGTGCCGGTGTGGGGTGACCGGCTTGCGGCAGCGACCTCCGCCGGGGCGGGCGGTATGACTGACCGGCCGCAGGCACGTGCCGCGGCCCGCGCTTGGGGTGGGGTCCGCTTTGCCGTGACGGCAGTATGGGTGGCCGGGGTGGGCGAGTCTCCGCGCCCGCGCAGCCGGGCGAGCAGGGCGAGGGCCCGCGATGCGGTGGCCGGCGTGATGGCCGGCCCGTCCGCGCGTCCGCCGGTGCCGGCGCGGTGGCGTCGGCCCTCACCGGCGGGCGCCGCGGGCGGTCGCTCCGGCGCCGTCGGGCCTGCCGAGTCCTCCCGGGTGCGCGGATGCAGCCGGGCGAGGGCGCCCGATACCTCGGCCTGCGCGGCGGTTGCGTCGCCCGTGCGTGGTTCGGCGGGGGTGCCGGCGGAGGGGAGGTCCGTCCGCCGGGGCCGGGTGGCCGGGCCGGTCAGGTTGTCGCGGTCGCGCGGGCGCAGCCGAGCCGGCAGCGTGAGGGACCGGGGCGGGCGGGGCAGGGGTGTTGGGGCGGTCACGGGCGTTCGCTCCGGCGGCGGCGGACCTGCCAGGCGGCGGCCGCGGCGACGAGGAGGACGACTCCGGCGGCGCCGTACGTGCCGAGCGCGGGGCCGGGGGAGGAGGTGGGGGCGGGGGGTGCGGCGGCGTCGGCGACCTGTTCGCCGCAGCCCTTGGCGGGGTAGCCGGCGATGGCGCAGACCAGGCCCGCGGAGTTGTAGCGGAGCGGGGGCGCGACCGCGGCCAGGGCGTCGGCGGAGGTGGCGTCGGCGGGGACGCGGGCGCAGGCGGTGCGGGCGGCCGGGGCGTCGGCGGCGGTGCCGAAGTCGAGCAGCAGGGCGACGCGCTTGGTGCCCGGGCGGGCCGGGGTGCCCTCGCAGACGGCGGCGAACCGGGCCGCGCCGCGGGGGCGGGCGGCCGAGTCGGCGTCCGGGCTGACGCCGAAGCGCCAGCCCTCCACGGCACCGTCGGCGGGGCGGCTGAGTGCGGGCCCGGTCGTGGCGTACGTCCAGGCGCCGGTGGCGGCGTCACGCTGCCAGAAGGACCAGTACCGGTAGCTCGCCGCCTGCGCGGGCGTCGCGACGAGGGCGGCCAGCAGGGCCATGAGGAGTGCCGCCGCCGTGAGGGGCGGCCGCCTCACAGCCGGTGCTTCCGGCCGGCGAGCAGCACCCCGATGCCGATGCCGGCGACCAGGCAGGCGCCGACGATCCACCACACCGAACCGCCGCCCGAGGAGTCGGGCTTCTGCTGTTCGACCGGGCCGAGGGCGCTGAGCCGCGTGATGTGGTCCCGCATCGGGTTGCCGGTGGCGTACGCGGCGAGGGAGAGCTGCGCGAGGGCGGTGGGGTTGTCCTTCGCCCAGGCGCCGGAGTTGGCGGCGAGCCAGTTGTAGGCGCCCTTGGCGGCGTCGAGATGGCCGCCGGCGGAGAGGGCGACGACGGCGTCGGCGGTGGTGCCGAAGTCGGGGGTCTTCTCGTCGGAGCCCGGGGTGACGGCGTCGAAGTGGCCGCCGCCGGCGGTGAGCCGGGCCGCGAGCCAGGCGGCGCCCGCGTCGGAGGCGCCGCCGCCGCACCCGTCGCGCACGGGGACGTCCCGGCCGGGGGCCTCCACGACGAGGCCCGCGCCCTCGGCGCCGCGCACGGCGTCGGCGGTGGCCTTGGCGTTGGCCGCGAGGTCACCCGACGTGGGGTCGGGCTGGTAGGCGAACGCGCCGCCGTCCTTCTTGCCGCAGGCCAGCTGGAGGGAGCGCAGCGCGTCGTAGGGCGACAGGCCGTCGGTGGTCACGGACTTGACGTCGGCGCCGGCGGCCTTGAGGCCGCCGATGACGACACCGGTGGAGTCGGCGTCGGAGGCTCCGCCGGGGTTGTAGGACCAGCCGCCGTCGCGGTTCTGCACCTTGGCGAGCCACTCGGCGGCGCGCTTGACGGGGAAGTCCTGCCCGTGGACGGCGAGCGCCTGGACGGCTAGGGCGGTGGCGTTGGTGTCCTCGGTCTTCGGGTCGCAGGGCGCCGTCGGATCGGCACGGTACGAGGCGAATCCGCCGTCCGCGCACTGCTGCCCGGCCAGCCACTTCACCGCGTCACCGGCCGGTTCCGTGTCGGCCGCGTGCAGCGCCAGCAGCGCGTACGACTGGCGCCACACGCCGTCGTACGTGGGATCGGCGTCCCCGTACAGCGCGGCGGGGGCCGCCGCGGGCGAGGGTGACGGCGACGCGGCTATGAGGAGCGTGCTGAAGGCGGCCAGGGCGGCCGCGGCGGTGCGGCGCAGGTGCATCGGGTGGTGCCTTTCGGGTGAGCGGTCGCGCAGACGGATGCGGGCGCGCGGTCACGGCACCGGGCTCCGGCTCCGTGTACCTCGACGGAAGAGCCGCTCCCGTCCGCGCGGGTGCTCCGGCTGGGCCCTCCCCGGGCGGGGACGGCTCACGGTTGCGGGTCAGCGCCGGATTCGCACCGGCTTCCCCCGCTCGGACGTGATTGGACTTGGTTGTGTCGAGCACACCTTAGCCGGGCCCGCGTGCCGCGCCGTGCCCGGCCTTGTGCGGTCTGCCTCACACCGCGGTGTACGCGACCGGGTCGGATCCGGGAACCGGTTCGGCGTGCCCGAGCTTGACCAGCCGGCGCAGGTGGGCCTCGGCCTCGGCGACCGCGATGTTCCGGGAGGGGAAGGGGATCTGCTCCCAGGGGCGGTTCCACTGCATCGCCTCGGCGAGCTGCCACGGGGTGCGGGGGGCCTCGGCGATCAGGGCGCGGAGCGAGGCGAGGCGCGCGGTGTGGTGGTCCAGCAGCTCGCGTACCCGGGCGCCGGCGCCGGTGAAGGCGTGCTCGTGGGCGGGCAGCACCTCGGCGGGGTCGAGCCGGGCGACGCGTTCGAGGGAGTCGAGGTAGTCGCCCAGGGGGTCGCCGGCGGTCGCGTCGTCGGGGTCCTCGTACAGGCCGATGTGCGGGGAGATGCCGGGCAGCAGGTGGTCGCCGGAGAAGAGACGGCGGCCGTCCTCCTCGAAGAGGCAGACGTGGCCGGGGGTGTGGCCGGGGGTCCACATGGCGCGGACGGCGCGGCCGGCCAGCGGCACCCGCTCGCCGGGGACGATCTCGCGGTCGGGGAGGGCGGGCCGCAGGCCGGGTACGTCGGCGGCGCGGCGCTCGGCGCGCACCGCCCGCAGCGGGGCGAGGTGCTCCTCGGGGGCGCCGGCGGCGGCGAGTTTGGTGGCGAGGTAGTCCAGCCACAGGCCCGGCCGGGCGCCGCGGGCCCGGCGGACGACGGCGGTGTCGGCGGGGTGCATGGCGATCCAGGCGCCGGAGGCCTCGCGGACCTTGCCGGACAGGCCGTGGTGGTCGGGGTGGTGGTGGGTGACGAGGACGCCGTGGACGTCGGCGAGAGAGGTGCCGAGCGAGGTGAGGCCGTGGGCGAGGGCGTCGTAGGAGGCGGGGTCGTCCCAGCCGGTGTCGACCAGGACGGGGCCGCGGTCGGTGTCGACGACGTAGACGAGCGTGTGGCCCAGGGGGTTGTCGGGGATCGGGACCGGGATGCTCCAGATGCCGTCGCCGTGCTCCATGAGGTCCCCTCTCAGCTCCGGTCGCGTGCATTGCCCACCATAACTAGAACTGGTATCAGTTCTGAAGCAGAGTCACTTTCTGACGAGGCATCAGCCAAAGGCGGGACGGGACAGGCATGGACGGGAACGGGATCGTCGCACACGAACAGCTCTTCATCGGCGGGCAGTTGGTGGACCCGCTGGGCACCGGCACCATCGAGGTCGTCTCGCCCCACACCGAGCAGGTCTTCGCGCGGGTGCCGCACGCCTCCAGGGAGGACGTCGACCGGGCCGTCGCCGCGGCCCGCAGGGCCTTCGACGAGGGCCCGTGGCCGCGGGCGACCCTCGACGAGCGCATCGAGGTCGTCACCCGGATCAAGGACGCGATCGCCGTACGGCACGAGGAGATCGCCCGCGTCATCAGCTCGCAGAACGGCTCCCCCTACTCCTGGAGCGTGCTCGCCCAGGCGCTCGGCGCGATGATGGTCTGGGACACCGCGATCACCGTCGCGCGCGGCTTCACCTGGGAGGAACGGCGGGCCGGTGTGCTCGGCCCGATCCTGGTGCGCCGCGAGCCGGCCGGCGTCGTCGCCGCCGTCGTCCCGTGGAACGTCCCGCAGTTCACCGCGGCCGCCAAGCTCGCCCCCGCGCTGCTCGCCGGGTGCGCGGTGATCCTCAAGCCGTCGCCGGAGTCACCGCTCGACGCCTACCTGCTCGGCGAGATCGCCGCCGAGGCGGGGCTGCCCGAGGGCGTGCTGTCGATCCTGCCCGCCGACCGGGAGGTCAGCGAGTACCTGGTCGGACACCCCGGCGTCGACAAGGTCTCCTTCACCGGCTCGGTCGCGGCCGGCAGGCGCGTCATGGAGGTCGCCTCCCGCAACCTCACCCGCGTGACCCTGGAACTCGGCGGCAAGTCCGCCGCGCTGATCCTGCCGGACGCCGACCTGGACACCGCCGTCCCCGGCATCGTCTCGGCCGCCTGGATGAACAACGGCCAGGCCTGCGTCGCCCAGACCCGCATCCTCGCGCCCCGCTCCCGCTACGACGAGACCGCCGAGCGGCTCGCCTCGGCGGCCTCGGCCCTCGTCGTCGGCGACCCCCTCGACCCCGCCACCCAGGTCGGGCCGCTCGTCGCCCGCCGCCAGCAGCAGCGCTCCCTGGACTACATCGCCCTCGGCCAGCAGGAGGGCGCCAAGGTCCTCACCGGCGGCGGCCGCCCGCAGGCGCAGCCCACCGGCTGGTACGTCGAGCCCACCCTCTTCGGCGACGTGTCCAACTCCATGCGGATCGCCCGCGAGGAGATCTTCGGCCCGGTCATCTGCCTGCTGCCCTACGAGGACGAGGCCGAGGCCGTCCGCATCGCCAACGACTCCGAGTACGGGCTGTCCGGCAGCGTGTGGACCGGTGACGTCGAGCACGGCATCGACATCGCCCGCCGGGTGCGCACGGGCACCTTCAACGTCAACACCTTCAGCCTCGACATGCTCGGCCCCTTCGGCGGCTACAAGAACTCCGGGCTCGGGCGCGAGTTCGGGCCCGAGGGGCTGGGCGAGTACCTGGAGCACAAGATGGTCCACCTGCCCGCCGGCTGGGAGGGCTGACCCCGTGGGGGACCGCTGGCACATCGAGGTCGACCGGGGGGTGTGCATCGGCTCGGGCATGTGCGTGAGCTCCGCGCCGGGCGGCTTCACCCTCGACTCCGCCCGGCAGTCCCACCCCGCGGCCCCGGACACCGACGCCGCGGAGGCGCTGCTGGCGGCGGCGGAGGGCTGCCCGGTGGAGGCGATCAGCATCACGCTGGCCGACTCCGGCGAGGCCGTCTTCCCGCCCGAGGAGTGACCGGGCAGGAGGGGTCAGGGCTGCGCGCGGCGCGGATCGGTGAGGTCGATGAGGCGGCAGACGGTCTCGATGTCGATTTTGACCTGGGCGATCGAGGCGCGCCCGGACAGCCAGGTCACCAGGGCCGAGTGCCAGGTGTGCTCGATCACGCGCACCGCGGAGAGCAGTTCGGGCCCGGGCGGCCCGTCCAGCCGCATCGCGTCCAGCACGATCGCGGTCGTCAGCCGCGACACGGCGTCCACCTCCGGGCTGACGGAACGGTCGGCGAAGGTCAGCGCCCGCACCATGGCGTCCGCGAGATGCGGCTCGCGCTGCATCGCGCGGAACGCGCGCATCAGCGTCTCCGCCACGCGGTCCGCGGGCTCGGCGGCCGAGGGCGGACGCTTGCGCAGCGCCTCGTGGAGGTGCTCCAGCTGGTCGCGCATCGTGGCGACGAGCAGATGGATCTTGGACGGGAAGTAGCGGTAGAGAGTGCCGAGCGCGACGTTCGACTGCTCGGCGACCTCGCGCATCTGGACGGCGTCGAAGCCACCCCGCACGGCGAGCTCGGCGCTGGTGCGCAGGATGCGGCGGCGCCGGGCTTCCTGACGTTCGGTCAGCGGCACGGGGGACGGCGTCGGCTGAGGAGCTGCGGTCATCTGTCCCAATCCGAATCTGTGCGCCGTGCGGAACCGTCCCCCAGCGTACTGCGGCCCTTTCTGCGGGGGGTGCGTCTGTGCGGGTCCGGGTGCCCCGGGGTGCCTCTTGCGGTCGGTTGTTGTGTGCGGGTTGTTTGCGCCTGCGGTCCGGGTGCCGCGGGGTGCCCCTTGCGGCCGGTTGTTGTGTGCGGGTCGTTTGCGCCTGCGGCGGGCATCCCCCGCCCTCCCGCCCGATTGCCCGGCGCGGTCAGTGACCGCCTCGCTGCGTACGTTTGGGGTCGGGGCCGCGCCGGCGCACGTCCTCAACGCTCGCGGTTTGGCCCGACATCATTCGGCGCCCGGGTCCGCCGCTCGTCGTTTCCGGGCGCACCCCGCCACACCCCCTCCCGTGGGTTGGGGCGCATGACGGCCGGAGGGGGGTGATGGGGGGCGCTCCTCCCCACACCGTTGGGAGCTGCCTCCAGCAGGGGGTCTCCCGGCGGGAGGCCGAGCAAGGGTGCGCGCGGCACCGGTGGCCGCTGGCGGCCGATGGGGATTCAGCAAGGCGTGTGCGGCACCCCCGGACCGCCTTCTCACCACCCTCCGGCCGTTGTCGCCCGGCGATACGGAGGGGGCGGGGTCGTAGGGGTGGGCGTTCTGGACGCTGACGTGTATTTGTTGTGCGGCATCCGGGGAACCGAGCGCGGGTGCCCGCCATGCACATAAATATGCGGTACAGAATGCCCACCCCGGAGGCCCCGACCCCGGCCCACCACGAACCGCGCGAGGCCCGCACCAACCATCCGGGTGGGGGTCCCCCCGGCCGAAGGCTGGGGGAGGGAGGGCGGGTGGGCGAACCCCCCAACCGCAACCACGACGGCGTGGCGGGAATCACCCGCACCAGCCAGAACCCCCCGCACGGCTACAGGTATCTTCGTGCCTCTCGGGCCAACTCCCGAGTAACCGATTCTGAAACTTGTTCTACCAACGCACGGGCGGCTACGCTCCCGCTGAAGTGCAGTGAGAAGGGGGCCGTGAGTGACCGCAGAGGCCAGGCCGCTCCGGATCGCGCTGCTCACCTACAAGGGGAACCCGTTCTGCGGGGGCCAGGGCGTCTACGTGCGCCATCTGTCCAGGGAACTCGCCCGCCTCGGCCACAGCGTCGAGGTGATCGGCGCCCAGCCCTACCCCGTGCTCGACGAGCTCGGTGACGGGGTACGCCTCACCGAGCTGCCCAGCCTGGACCTCTACCGCCAGCCGGACCCGTTCCGCACCCCGAAGCGCGGCGAGTACCGCGACTGGGTGGACGCGCTGGAGGTCGGCACGATGTGGACCGGGGGTTTCCCGGAGCCGCTGACGTTCAGCCTGCGGGCCCGCCGCCACCTGGCCGCCCGGCGGGGGGCCTTCGACGTCGTCCATGACAACCAGACCCTCGGCTACGGCCTGCTCGGCGGCCCGGACGCCCTCGGCGCGCCGCTCGTGACGACGATCCACCACCCCATCACCGTCGACCGGCAGCTCGAACTCGACGCCGCACAGGGGTGGAAGCGCCGGGCGTCGGTCCGCCGCTGGTACGGCTTCACCCGGATGCAGAAGCGGGTCTCGCGCCGGCTGCCGTCCGTGCTCACCGTCTCCGGCAGTTCCCGTCAGGAGATCGTCGACCACCTCGGGGTGCGCGAGGACCGGGTGCACGTGGTGCACATCGGCGCCGACACCGGGCTGTTCTCGCCGGACCCGTCCGTGCCCGAGGTGCCGGGGCGGATCGTGACCACCTCCAGCGCCGACGTGCCGCTCAAGGGCCTGGTCCACCTCGTGGAGGCGCTCGCGAAGCTGCGCACCGAGCACCCCGACGCGCACCTCGTCGTCGTCGGCAAGCGGGCCGACGACGGCCCGGTGGCCGCCGCCATCGAGCGGTACGGGCTCGGCGGCGCCGTCGACTTCGTCAAGGGCATCAGCGACGAGGAACTGGTCGACCTGGTGCGCGGCGCCCAGGTGGCGTGCGTGCCGTCGCTGTACGAGGGCTTCTCGCTGCCGGCCGCCGAGGCCATGGCCACCGGGACGCCGCTGGTCGCCACCACCGGCGGCGCCATCCCCGAGGTCTCCGGGCCGGACGGGGAGACGTGCCTCGCCGTGCCGCCGGGGGACCCGGGCGCGCTGGCCGCGGCGCTGGGCCGGCTGCTGCGCGACCCGGAGCTGCGCCGCCGCCTCGGCCTGGCCGGCCGGCAACGCGTACTGGCCCGCTTCACCTGGGAGCGGGCCGCCATCGGCACCGCCGAGCACTACCGTGCGGCGATCGAGGCCGCCGCGGGGCCGCGGCCCACTGTCCAGTCACCGTCCCGGACGAAAGCAGACTCCACGTGCTGACCGTCGACTTCACCCGCTTCCCGCTCGCCCCGGGCGACCGCGTGCTCGACCTGGGCTGCGGTGCCGGCCGCCACGCCTTCGAGTGCTACCGGCGCGGCGCGAACGTGGTGGCCCTGGACCGGAACGGCGACGAGATCCGCGAGGTCGCCAAGTGGTTCGCCGCGATGAAGGAGGCCGGGGAGGCCCCGGCCGGGGCGACCGCCACGGCCATGGAGGGCGACGCGCTGAGCCTGCCGTTCCCCGACGACACCTTCGACCGCGTCATCATCTCCGAGGTCATGGAGCACATCCCGGACGACAAGGGCGTGCTCGCCGAGATGGTGCGCGTCCTCAAGCCGGGCGGGCTGATCGCGGTCACCGTGCCGCGCTACGGGCCGGAGAAGATCTGCTGGGCGCTGTCCGACGCCTACCACGAGGTCGAGGGCGGCCACATCCGCATCTACCGGGCCGACGAACTGCTGGGCAGGATCCGCGAGGCGGGCCTGCGCCCGTACGGCAGCCACCACGCGCACGCGCTGCACTCCCCGTACTGGTGGATCAAGTGCGCCGTCGGCGTGGACAACGACAAGGCCCTGCCGGTGAAGCTCTACCACAAGCTGCTGGTCTGGGACATCATGAAGAAACCGCTGGCCACCCGGCTCGCCGAGAACGCGCTCAACCCGCTGATCGGCAAGAGCTTCGTCGCCTACGCCACCAAGCCGCACACCCCGAAGGCGGGCGTCGACGCGTGAGGCGGACCGAACACCTCGTCCTGCCCGGCGTCCTGACCTCGGAGCAGGCCGCGCAGACCGTCGCCGGGATCCTCGCCGTCCAGCGGCCGGACGGCGCCATACCGTGGTTCGAGGGCGGCCACCTCGACCCCTGGGACCACGTCGAGGCCGCCATGGCGCTGGACGCCGCGGGCGAGCACGAGCACGCCGAGGCGGCCTACACCTGGCTGGCCCGCCGGCAGAACCCGGACGGCTCCTGGTACGCCGCGTACGGCTGGGCCGACGGCGCCGAGGGCGAGCCCACCGACCTGGGGCGGGAGAGCAACTTCTGCGCCTATGTCGCCGTCGGCGTGTGGCACCACTACCTCTCCACCGGTGACGACGCCTTCCTGGAGCGCATGTGGCCGGTGCTGTACGCGGCCGTCGAGTACGTCCTGGAACTCCAGCTGCCCGGCGGCGAGATCGCCTGGAAGCGCGAGGACGACGGGACGTATCCGCAGGAGGCGCTGCTGACCGGCTGCTCCTCGATGTACCAGGCGCTGCGCTGCGCGCTGGCCGTCGCCGAGCACCGCGAGGACCCGCAGCCCGACTGGGAGCTGGCCGCCGGTGCCCTCGGGCACGCCATCGCCCACCACCCCGAGCGGTTCCTGGACAAGGACCGGTACTCGATGGACTGGTACTACCCGGTCCTCGGCGGGGTGCTGCGCGGCGAGGCCGCGCGGGAGCGCGTGCTGTCCCGCTGGGACGAGTTCGTCGTGCCCGGCCTCGGGGTCCGCTGCGTGGTGCCCAACCCCTGGGTCACCGGCGGTGAGAGCGCGGAACTCGCCCTCGCCCTCTGGGCGATGGGCGAGTCCGACCGCGCCGTGGACATCCTGGCCGAGATCCAGCACCTGCGCGCCGAGGACGGCATGTACTGGACCGGGTACGTCTTCGAGGCCGACGCGCAGGCCGGCACCGAACCCTCGGTGTGGCCCCGGGAACGCACCACGTGGACGGCCGGGGCCCTGCTGCTCGCCGTCGCCGCCCTGGGAGGGGACGAGGCGACGACGGCGGTCTTCGGGGGCGACCGGCTGCCGCTCGGGCTGGCGCCCGAGGCGGCGGGGTGCTGCGCCGGCCGGTGAACGGGCGTCAGGCCCGGTTGACGCGACCCGCCACGGCATGCCCGACGATCAGGTAGACCGCCGCCGGCAGGCCGTAGTTCAGCAGGGTGCGCGCCCATGCGGACTGGGTGGAGAAGATGTTGTGGGCCCAGCCACCGAGCCAGGACGCCATGTCGTGGATCCACTCCACGAGGTCGTTCGCCCGGTTGGCGTCGAGCATCCACAGGACGATCCACAGGATCAGGATGAATGCCGCCACGTCCGCGGCCACCATGATGATCGTGGCCGCCAGATTGCCGCGATATCGTCTGGACATACCTGCCGTCTTGCCCCGATCGGCGGACTGAAACGTCGTCGGCGTCACACCGCCTGACGCCCCGTACGGCCCTGTGCGGTGGCCGGTGCCGGGGCCCCGGGCGAGGATGCGATCACCCACCGCATCCTCCCGGGAGAGACCGTCATGCCCTTGCGCCGCGCCCTGACCGCCCTCCTGCTCTCCGGTGTGCTGCTGCTCGTCCCCGCCTGCGGCGGCGACTCCGGTGACACCGCGAGCGGCGGCACCGCGAGTCCCACCTCCTCCGTGCAGAAGCAGAAGCTCGCCAAGACGCGCTTCGTCGCCAACGCCGGACTGGCCGCCGGCGCGACCTACCAGTGGATCGTCAAGCCCTACCGCGAGGGCAAGTTCGAGAAGGAGGCCGACGGCCGCAAGCTGACGCTGGTGAAGGCGGGCCTGGCCGGGGCCTTCGCCTACAACCGGCTCAAGGCGGCCGCGGAGAACGCCAAGGGCGACCCGACCCTCTCCAAGCTGGTGGCGCCGCTGACCGCGGGCATCGACTCGCTCAAGGACCTGCCGGCCAAGCTGCGCAGCGGACAGGGCACGGACGACATCGTGGGCACCTTCCAGGACACCATCAGCGGCGTCAAGTCGGCCGGCGAGGGCGCCGGCGCCAAGGTCACCGACAAGGTGCCCTCGCTGTCCCAGCTCAGCGGCGGATGAGCTCGGCCAGCACCCGCAGGGTGGCCGGGTCGGGCGCGGTGACCAGCAGGTCGGTCACCGGGCCCGACCGCCACATCTCCAGCCGCTCGGCGATCCGCTCCCTCGGGCCGACGAGCGAGATCTCGTCGGCGAAGGCGTCCGGCACCGCCGCCACGGCCTCCTCGCGCCGCCCGGCGAGGAACAGCTCCTGGATGCGCCGGGCCTCCTCCTCGTAGCCCATCCTGGCCATCAGGTCGGCGTGGAAGTTGCGGGAGGCGGCGCCCATTCCGCCGATGTAGAAGCCGAGCATCGCCTTGACCGGCAGCAGCCCTTCCGACGGGTCGTCGCAGAGCTGGGCCCGCGCCATCGGGGCGATCATGAAATCCTTCGGGGCGTCCGCCAGCGACACCTCGTACACATCCGTGCGGAAGGGCGACCAGTACAGCGGCAGCCAGCCGTCGGCGATGCGGGTGGTCTGCGCGATGTTCTTCGGGCCCTCGGCGCCCAGCAGGATCGGCAGCCCGGCCCGCAGCGGATGGGTGATCGGCTTGAGCGGCCTGCCGAGACCGGTCGCGTCGGGCCCCGCGTACGGCAGCGGATGGAAGCGCCCGTCCAGTGCCACCGGGCCCTCGCGGCGCAGCACCTGCCGTACGACGTCCACGTACTCGCGGGTGGCGGTCAGCGGACTGCGCGGGAACGGCCTGCCGTACCAGCCCTCCACCACCTGCGGCCCCGACAGCCCCAGCCCCAGCGCGAGCCGGCCGCCGGAGAGGTGGTCGAGGGTCAGCGCGTGCATCGCGGTGGCCGTGGGGGAGCGGGCCGCCATCTGGGCGATGCCCGTGCCGAGCCGGATCCGGCTGGTGTGCGCGGCGATCCAGGTGAGCGGGGTGAAGGCGTCCGAGCCCCAGGCCTCGGCCGTCCACACCGAGTCGTAGCCGAGCCGCTCGGCCTCCTGCGCCAGGGCCAGGTGGCCGGGGGAGGGGCCGCGCCCCCAGTAGCCGAGGGCCAGACCGAGCCGCATGCGCACGCCTCCCACCGGAACTGACGGTACGTCAGTTGTACGGTACGGCAACCGCACCCCGCCCCGGAAGGGAAACAGCCGTGCCCCGGACCGTACGGTCCGGGGCACGGCTCGTGCGGAACGCGCGCGTCAGCCGTTCTGCGCCGGGTTCCCCACGGGGGCGGCGGGCGGAGGCGGCATGTCGGGAGTGCCGTACGCGGGCGGCGCCGGAACCATCTGCTGCGGGGCGGCGGGGGCGCTGCTCCGGGCGGCCATGGCGCGGAAGAAGTTCACCACCACCAGGCCGGGCACGATGAACGCCTTGAAGAAGATGAAGTACTCGCCGCCCTCGAAGATGAATCCGAGGTAGATGCCGTAGCCGGTGAAGGCGAGGCCGGCGATCACGTTGAAGGCGCGCCAGCCGTTGCTGAGGCCGGAGGAGTTGACCGCGCCAATGATGATCATCGCGATACCGCTGATGATCAGGAGTACGACGTACCAGGAGAAGAGCGGCTCGGCGCTGAAGTCGAGGTTCACAGACATTCCCGTGTGCAGACGTGGCGATCACATGATCGGGGGGCAGTCGCGCACGTTACTGGCCGCACGAACGTATGTGCGTATTCTTTACCCGGGCTTTGGACAGCACTTCGCCCCACCGGCCGAGCCGGTGGGGCGAAGGGTGTCCGGGATCAGCCGCGCTGGAGGCCGCTGACGTCCTGCAGGACGCCGCGTCGGCCGTCCTGGGTCTGGGCGACCAGGGCGCCGCCCCGCTGCTCCACCGCCAGGTACCAGGTGCCTGGGGTCAGCTCGGCGATCTGCTGGGCCGAACCGTCCTCCGCGTACAGCGGCCGCGCCACGGGCACCGCGAACCAGAAGGCCGCGAACTCCGCCGAGGGCTGCTGCGGGGCCTGGGGCTGCTGGGCCTGCGGCTGCTGCGGCTGCTGCTGGCCCTGCGGGTAGCCGTACTGGCCGCCGCCGAACGACTGGTCGGCCGGCGTGCCGTGCCCACCGGTCTGCTGCCCCGGGTACCCGTAGCCGCCCTGCTGCACGCCCGGGTACGGCTGGCCCTGCTGGCCGCCGTACGGCTGCGCCTGCTGGGGCTGCTGCGGCCGGGGAGCGGGCAGCAGCGGCGCCTTCAGCACGGGAAGGCCCTGCAGGGTGAGCAGCATGGCCGCGGCGAGAGCGGCCGCGGCGACGAAGGAGAGGTAGGCGCCGGCGGCCAGCTCGAAGGCCTCGCTCCCGTGGAACAGCGACCACAGCGCGTCCCAGGCGGCGGCGACGGAGAGCACCGCGCCCCAGTGCGCGAGCCCGATGCCGAGCAGCTTGCGGCCCTCGGGCTGGAAGCGCGAGGCGACGAAGAGGCCGGCGGCGATCAGGCCCAGGAGGTGCACCGAGGGCAGCAGCGGGAACAGCTCGCTCTTCCACGCGCTGGCTCCGCACTCGTCGGAGCTGCATCCCTTGAACGTGTAGAAGTTCAGGAACGAGGCGATCAGCAGCAGCAGCGCCGCGCCGATCACCGCGCCGTCTCCTCGGGTGAGGGAGCGGTTATTCACTAGGAGTCCTTGTCAGTCGTCTCGTTGTCGCTGTCGCCGAGCGGTTCCCCATCGTATGAGGGCCGTTGTCGCCGGGTGGGACCGGTACGCCCCTCGGTGACACGATCGGGACCCAATGCTCACCGGCCGATCACTCGCGGTCTTCCAGGAATGCGCTGATGCCGTCCGCGATGCCCTCCGCGGCACGCTGCCGCCAGGCCGGGCTGGTCATCAGTACCGCGTCCTTGGGGTCGCGCATGTTGCCGCACTCGATCAACACCTTCGGCCTGGTGCTGAGGTTGAGCCCGCCCAGGTCGCGGCGGACGTCCAGGCCGGTGCCGCCGCCGATGTAGTTGGACGGCCGCGTGCCCGTCTCCGCCGCGAAGTGCCGCTTGAGGGCGGTGCCCAGCAGCTTGGACGGCCCGCTGATCGTGCGGGTGTCCGCGATGCCGCGGTGCACCGGGGCGGGCAGGATCACGTGGAAGCCGCGGTTGCCGGCCGCCGAGCCGTCGCCGTGCACCGACACCACCGCGTCGGCCTTCGCCTTGTTCCCGATCCGGGCCCGCTCGTCGATGCAGGGGCCGTAGGCGCGGTCGCCGTCGTACGTGAGCCTCACCGTGGCCCCGCGGGCCTCGAGCAGCGCCCGGGCGCGCCGGGAGACGTCCAGGGTGAACACGGCCTCGGCGTAGCCCGCGTTGGTCGCCGTGCCCGTGGTGTCGCACTCCTTGCGGGCGGTGCCGATGTCGACCAGGCGGTTGATCTCGGAGGTGTGCCGGCTGTTCTGCGCGTTGTGCCCCGGGTCCAGCACGACGACCTTCCCCGCGAGCGGCTTCGCGGCGCCGGAGGACGGTGCGGCCGAGGACGGCGCGGAGGCCGCCGCGGAGCGGTGCGGGCGCACGTTCTGCGGGAGGTCGCCGTTCCGTCCGGGGTCGTCCGGTCCGCTCGTGGCGTCCCACACCAGCCACGCGGCCGCGCACGCCGGCACCAGCGCGGCCACGACGACCACGGTGGAGCGGCCTTTCCTCTTGAACACGTCAGCGATGCTATCCGCCGTCTCAGGTCCCGGCGCCCGTACGCCGGAGGACGTGCAGCGAACCGGTCACGGACACTTCCGTGAACGCGCCCGAGTCCAGTGCCCGCCGGTAGATCCGCCAGGGCGCCTGGCCGCCGTCGGCCGGGTCCGCGAAGACGTCGTGGATGACCAGGAGGCCGTCCTGCGCGAGGTGCGGCACCCAGCCCTCGTAGTCGTTCCCGGCGTGCTCGTCGGTGTGCCCGCCGTCGATGAAGACCAGGGCGAGCGGCTTCCCCCACACCGCCGCCACCTGCGGGGAACGGCCGACGACCGCGACGACGTGGTCCTCCAGCCCGGCGGCGTGCAGGGTGCGCCGGAAGGCGGGGAGGGTGTCCATCAGGCCGACCTCGGGGTCGACGAGCGTCGTGTCGTGGTACTCCCAGCCGGGCTGCTGCTCCTCGCTGCCGCGGTGGTGGTCGACGGTGACGGCGACGGTCCCGGCCTCGCGGGCGGCGGCGGCCAGCAGGATGGTGGAGCGCCCGCAGTACGTGCCGACCTCCAGCAGGGGCAGGCCCGGGAGGCGCGCGGCGGCGCCGGCCGCTGCCGTGTGGAGGGCGAGGCCCTCGTGGGTGGGCATGAAGCCCTTGGCCGCCTCGAACGCGGCCAGTGCGTCCGCGGGGACCTCGGCGGGGGGTGGCGTGCTCATGCCCTCCATCGTCCCGCACGGCCGCGGTGCCGTTCCGCGCGGGGTGCGCCTGGCGGCGGGCGGTCCGGGGCGCGGGCCGTTCTGGTTGAATGGTCACCATATGACTGATCTGCTGCCGGGCGGGGTGCCGTCGGACCTCGATCTGGTGCGGGCCGCGCAGTCGGGCGACGCGGCGTCCCTCGGGCTGCTGCTCGCCAGGCACCGGGCGGCCATGTACGGGGTCGCCCTCGCCATGCTGGGCCACGGCCCGGACGCCGAGGACGCCGTGCAGGAGGCGGCGCTCATCGCGCTGCGGCGCATCGGTGACCTCCGCGACCCGGACGCGGCCGGCCCATGGCTGCGGATGGTGGTCCGCAACGTCTGCCGCGCCCAGCTGCGCAGGACGTCGGCGGTCCCGGTGGCCGAACTCGAAGGACTCGTCGCCATGGACCGCTCGGGCGGGCCGCCCGACCCGGCGGACGTACTCGACGGGCAGGTGCTGCGGGACTGGATCTGGAGTGCGCTGGAGCAGCTGTCACCCGGGCTGCGACTGGTGACGATGCTGCGATACTTCACCGACGTCACCTCCTACGAGGAGATCGCGCTGCTGTGCGGCATCGCCGTCGGCACCGTGCGCAGCAGGCTCAACCAGGCGCGGGCCAAGCTGGCCGCCGCGCTGCTGGACCTGGGCGACCGGGTCCACGACGACGCCGCCTCCCTCACCGCGCACCACCGCCTTCTGGCCGAGCAGACCTTGGTCGCGGCCCATCGCGGCGAGCTCGCCTCGGCCTGGGCCGGGTGGCGGTCATCCCGGCTGGAGGTGACCTGGCCGACCGGCAAGCGCTCCGACCTCGGCTACCTGGGATTCTCCTTCGGCCGCGACGTCTCCGAGGGCGTCCGCCAGCGGCTGCTGAACGTGGTGGCGAGCCGCGAGGTCGTCATCTGGGAGACGGCCATCGTCAATCCGCCGGAGGACCCGTTCCACTGCCCGCCCGGCGTGGTCTGGGTGCATTTCCTCGACCGGGACCGCGACGACAGGCTGCGTCTGTACCACCCGCGCCGCCGTCGGACCGGCCTCGCAAAAGATCATGGCGGCTGATCGAACCTTTCCGCTCCTCACCGCATCGTGCGGGTATGAACGTCATCCATCACGAGGCGGAGCACGGCACACGTGCCGCCACCTCTCCAGCACGCCCGGCCCGCACACCGGCGCGGTACCGCAGCGGTGCGGCGCCGGCCCCGCTGCCCGCCGGCGGCCACGGCTTCGTCACCACCGAGGACAAGGGGAGCACGGCATGAGCACCACGGTGCCGACCGGCCTCGCCGAAGAGACCGAGATCGCGGCGTACTTCGATTTTGTGAGCGGTGCGCCGGAGGACGTCCGCAGGACACTGGGCATCGGCACACGGCGGATCGGCTCCGTGCGGGCGCTCGCCGTTCGCGAGGACCCGAGCCGCTTCTTCAACCGGGCCGGGGGTTTCGGGCCCGACGCACCGGTCACCGCGGACGTCGTGGAGCAGGTGTGCGGCTTCTACCGCGAGCAGGGTGTGCCCGCCGGCTCGTTCGCGATCGCGCCGTCGCTGCTGCCCGCGGACTGGGCCTCGATCGCACAGAAGTGGAATCTCGCCGAGGGCGGGCGTCTCGCCAAGCTCGGCTGCGAGGCCGGGACGGTCCTGGCCGCCGCGGACGGTGTCACCGCGCTCGACCCGGGCCTGCGTGTCGGCCTCGTCGGGCGCCACCAGGCGCACGAGTGGGCCACCGTGATGATGACGACCTTCGGTTTCACCGCGCCGGCCATGATCGACATGGCGGCGGCGTGCGTGGGCAGGCCGGACTGGCGGCAGTACGCCGTCTGGGAGGGCGAGCGGATCGTCGCCGTCGGCAGCGTCTTCCTGAACGGCGACTGCGCCGACATGTTCGGCGGGGCGACGCTCCCGCAATGGCGCGGCCGCGGCGCCCAGTCGGCGCTCCTCACGGCCCGCGCCCGGGCGGCCCACGACGCCGGCTGCCGATGGCTCGTCGCCGAGACGGGAGCGGAGGGCCCGGGCGACCGCAACACCTCCCTGCGCAACATGCTGCGCGCCGGCTTCGAGCCGCTGTACGAGCGGGTCACCCGGGTGTGGCACGAGTGACGGGGTAGGCGGCGCGGTCAGAGCCAGCCGTTGTGGCGGGCGGTGCGGACCGCCTCCGTGCGGTTGCGGGTGCCGGTCTTCCCGATGGCGGACGACAGGTGGTTGCGCACCGTCGACTCCGACAGGTGCACGCGCGCCGCGATGTCCGCCACCGTCGCCCCGTCCGCCGCCGCGTTGAGCACGTCCTGCTCGCGCGGCGTCAGCGGGCTGGGCCCGGTGCTGAGGGCGGCGGCGGCCAGCGCGGGGTCGATGACGCGGTGCCCGTCGAGGACCCGCCGGATCGCGGCGGCGAGGTCCTCGACGGGGCCGTCCTTGACCAGGAAGCCGCGGGCCCCGGCCTCCATGGCGCGGCGCAGATAGCCGGGGCGGCCGAACGTGGTCAGGATGAGCACCTTGCACTCCGGGAGGCGCTCGCGCAGTTCCGCCGCGGCGTCGAGCCCGCTGCGCCCGGGGAGCTCGATGTCGAGGAGCGCGACGTCGGGCCGGGCCGCCAGCGCCGCGGCGACGATCTCGTCGCCCGCCGCGACCTGTGCGACGACCTCGATGTCGTCCTCCAGGTTCAGCAGCAGGGAGAGCGCCCCGCGCATCATGCCCTGGTCCTCGGCCAGCAGGACCTTGATGGCGCTGCTCATGCGGTCTGCTCCTCCTCCACCGGCAGTTCGGCGACCACGCGGAACCCGCCCCCGGGTCCCGGGCCGGTGCCGAGGGAGCCGCCGACCGCGGCGAGCCGCTCGGTGAGCCCCTTCAGACCGGAGCCCGAGCCCGATCCGGGCGCCGAGCCTATGCCGTGGCCGTCGTCGGTGATCCGCAGGCGTACGTGCCCGCCGGTGCCGGCGAGCTCGATGGCGCAGCTGGTCGCCCCGCTGTGCCGTACGACGTTGGTCACCCCCTCCCGCACCACCCAGCCGAGGAGCGCCTCGGTCTGCGAGGGCAGCGGCGGGCCGGACTCCTTGACGACGGCCTCGATCCCGGCGGCCGCCAGGGCCGAGCGGGCGCGGTCCAGCTCGGTGGACAGGCTCCCCTCGCGGTATCCGGTGACGGCCTCGCGGATCTCGGTGAGCGCCTGGCGTCCGACCGCCTCGATGTCGGCGACCTGGGCGAGGGCGGCGTCCAGGTCGCGCGGGGCGAGCCGGCGGGCGGCCTCCGCCTTGACGACGACCACGGACAGGGTGTGCCCGAGCAGGTCGTGCAGGTCGCGGGAGAACCGCAGCCGCTCCTCGGCGACGGCGTTGCGGGCCAGCTCCTGGCGGGTGGCGCGCAGCTGGGTCACCGCGTCGAAGAGGGTGAGCATGGCCGCGGTCACCAGGCCCGAGATGAGGCTGCCGTACCCGATGGACACGCCCTCCCAGATGTCGCCGCTGCGCAGCCCGGAGACGATCCCCGCGGACACCGCGAGGGCGACGAGTACCGGACCCATCCGCCGGCCGCGCACCACGATCCCGACGGCCAGCGACAGCAGCGGGAAGAACACCAGCCAGCTGCCGCCGTAGCCGATGGCGAGGGCGTAGGTGACGGCGGCCAGCGCGAGGAGGTAGCGCCGGGGCACCTTGCCGCGGGCGGTGCGCGGGTCGAAGGAGGTGAAGACCACGCCGATGTAGAGGGAGTTGAAGGCCAGCAGGCCGAGGCCGCCGAGCCAGGGGTTGGCGGCCTCGCCCTGCAGGAGGTGCGACAGGGCGCCCACGCCCATCAGCAGCCAGGGCAGGAAGGTGAAGCGGGTCGGGGGCTTGAGGTCCTCGATCTCCTCGGAGAAGGACCGGGTCACCCGCAGCTGCCGCCACTCGCGCCAGATGCGTGTCGGCAGCGGGGGCCGGGATTCCGTCGTGGTCGCCATGTCCGTCGTCTCCTCCTCTTCCGCGGTGCGGGCGGGACTCACGGGGTGCGTGCCGAGCGGCGGTAGGCGTACACGGCGTACGCGCCGAAGAGGGCCGTCCACGCGGCGAGCACGGCGACGGTACCCGCCCGGGGGGCCGCGCCGTCCGCGATGCTCCAGCCGAGCTGCCCGAAGCGGTGGGACGGGGTCCACTCGGAGACCGCCCGCAGCCAGCCGGGGAAGACGGCCGAGGGGATCCACAGCCCGCCGACGACGGACAGGCCCAGGTTGCAGGCCATGTTCACCACGCCGGTGGTCTGCCCGGACAGCCGGTAGCCGTTGCCGAGGCCGAGCAGGGTGAAGGGGGCGGTGCCGATCCACAGCAGCCCGCCGACGGCGGCCCACTGCCAGGGCTCCAGTTCGACGCCGTTGACGAGCCCGCCGGCCAGCAGGACGGCCAGGATGGCGGGCAGCACGGTGACGGAGCCGCTGATGCAGCGGCCGGTGACGACCAGCAGCGGCGACATCGGGGTGATCCGCAGCTGGCGGAGCCAGCCGAGGCCCTTGTCCTCGGCGACGCTCGACCCGGTGGACACCGCCGAGCCCAGGGCGCCGTACGCGGCCATGCCGATCATGGCGGCCAGCGAGGCGGCCTTGTCCTCCTCCGAGCCGGAGACCCCGAGGTTGGTGAAGAGCAGGTACATCATGACGGGCATGCCGACGCCGAAGATCACGAATCCGGCGTCCCGCAGGGTGCGGCGGATCTCCAGCGAGACGTAGGCGAGCAGCATCAGACCTTCTCCTCGGCGAGGGCGGTGGTGTTCTCGACGGTGGTGTCCGCCGCGGGGGCGGGGGCGGCGTCCTCGCTTGAGGACTGCGCGGTGAGGGAGAGGAACGCGTCCTCCAGGCTGGCGGCGGTGACCGTCAGGCCGCGGACCATGCCGCGGTCGGCGAGGGCGAGGACGGTGGCGTCGGAGTCCGCGGAGCGCAGCAGGGCGCGGTCCCCGCGGACCTCGACGGACACCACCCCGGGCAGCTGCCGCAGGCCCTCGGTGGGGGTTCCGGCCAGGTCGAAGGAGACGAGGTTGCCGCCGACCGCGCGCTTGATGCGCTCGCCGCTGTCGTCGGCGACGACCCGGCCGCGGTCGATGACGACGATGCGGTCGGCGTTCTCGTCCGCCTCCTCCAGGTAGTGGGTGGAGAACAGCACCGTGTTGCCGCGGGCCGCGTAGGCCCGCATCGAGTCCCAGAAGGCGCGCCGGGCCTCGACGTCGAGGGCGGCGGTGGGCTCGTCCAGCACGATCAGCTCGGGGTTGCCGGCCAGGGCGACGGCGAAGCGGACCCGCTGCGCCTGGCCGCCCGAGAGCCGGTCGGCGCGGCGGCCGGCGACCTCGGTGAGGCCGGCCAGTTCCAGGGCCTCGGCCACGGGCAGGGGGGACGGGTAGGTGCGCGCCACGAAGGTGATCAGCTCCCGGACGGTCACCCGGGGGATCGGCCGGCCGTCCTGCAGCATCGCGCCGACCCGGCCCGCGCGGACCGCGGTGTGCGGGGTGCCGCCGAAGAGCCGGACCTCGCCGTCGTCGGGCTCGTTGAGCCCGAGCAGCAGGCTGATCGCGGTGGACTTGCCCGCGCCGTTGCGGCCGAGCAGGGCGACGGACTCCCCCCGCCGGATCTCCAGGTCGACGCCGTCCACCGCGCGTACCGCGCCGAACGCCTTGACGGCCCTGGTGAAGCTCACTGTCGTCGTCATGTCACCGACACTACGGCCGGGCAACCCCGCGGGGTCAGTGGGGAATGTACGGACCCGGGCAGGACAAATGTCACTGGCGGAACGCTATTCTGACGGTGTGTCAGCTATTCCCAGGGCCCGGGCGATGCGTTATACATGGGCTGGCTAGAACGCGTTCTAGTGCACGCCCTGGCGGGGCCGACGGTGCGGACGGCCGCGCCAGGGCCCACCGCGCAGCGAAGGAGCCGCCGGACATGCCGATCGACGTCGCAGCCGCCACCTCGGCCGAACCCCGCAGCGCCGAACTCGTCTGGGACCACAGGGACGTCATCCTCTACCACCTGGGCCTCGGCGCGAACACCCTCAACTACGCCCTCGAAGGCCCCGGCCTGCAGGTCCTGCCCAGCTTCGCCACCGTCGCCGGCGGCTCGGCGGCCGCCGGGGAGGCGCGCGGCGGGCTGTCCCTGCCCGGCATCGAGGTCGACCTCGCCGCCGTCCTGCACGGCGCCCAGCGCATCGAGGTGCACCGCCCGGTCCCCGTCCGCGGCCGGGCCGTGCAGACCTCGCGCGTCGCCGACGTCTACGACAAGGGCAAGGCCGCCGTCCTCGTGCTGCGCCGCGAGGTCGCCGACGAACAGGGCCCGCTGTGGACCTCCGACGCGCAGATCTTCGTCCGGGGCGAGGGCGGCTTCGGCGGCGACCGCGGCCCCTCTGCCCGCACCACGCCGCCCGGCACGGCCCCCGACCGCACCGTCCTGCGTGCCACCCGCGAGGACCAGGCCCTGCTCTACCGGCTCTCCGGCGACTGGAACCCCCTGCACGCCGACCCCGAGTTCGCCAAGCACGCCGGCTTCGACCGGCCGATCCTGCACGGCCTGTGCTCCTACGGCATCACGCTCAAGGCCGTCGTCGAGACGCTGCTCGGCGACGACGCGGGCCGCGTACGGTCCTGCTCCACCCGCTTCGCCGGGGTCTTCTTCCCCGGCGAGACCCTGTGCATCCGGATGTGGTCCGAACCGGGCCGCGTCCTGGCATCGGCGACCGCCGTCGAACGCGACGACGCGCCGGTCCTCGCCGACACCGTCGTCGAGCACTCGTAAGTCCTTGAGGGGAGAGGGGAACACCCATGCGCGCAGCACTCCTGCAGGAGATCGGCCAGGACAAGCTCGAGGTCGTCGACGACATCGAGACGGTGGGCTTCGGCCCCGGCAAGGTGCGCATCCGGCTGCGGGCGACCGGGCTGTGCCACTCCGACCTGTCCGCCATGAGCGGCGTCCTGCCGCAGCCCGCGCCCTTCGTCCCCGGTCACGAGGGTGCCGGGGAGATCACCGAGACCGGCGAGGGCGTCACCGGCCTCAAGGCCGGCGACCGCGTCCTGGTCTGCTGGCTGCCGGCCTGCGGTGCCTGCCCGGCCTGCCGGCGCGGCCAGTCCCACCTGTGCCTGGCCGGCTTCATGAACGCCGGCACGCCCAACTTCCGCCGCCCCGCCGGGGACGTCTTCGGCTTCGCCGGCACCGGGACCTTCGCCGAGGAGGTCGTGGTCTCCGCCTCCTGCGCCGTACCCATCCCCGACGACCTGCCGTACGAGATCGCCGCCCTCATCGGCTGCGGCGTCACGACCGGCATCGGCGCCGCGCTGAACACCGCGCGGGTCACCCCCGGCTCCTCCGTCGCCGTCATCGGCTGCGGCGGCGTCGGCATCAGCGTCATCCAGGGCGCCCGCGCCTCCGGCGCCTCGGAGATCATCGCCGTCGACCCGGTGGAGTCCCGCCGCGACGCGGCGCTGCGCTTCGGCGCCACCGACGCGGTCGCCCCGGAGGAACTGGCCGACGCCAAGGCCCGGATCACCGGCGGCGAGGGCTTCGACTACGTCTTCGAGGTCGTCGGCCGCAGCGCCACGGCCCGCACGGCCTACGAGAACACCCGCCGCGGCGGCACGCTCTGCGTCGTCGGCGCCGGCGCGATGGACGACCTCCTGCAGATCAACATGTTCGAGCTCTTCTTCGACGAGAAGCGCATCCTGCCCTCGCTGTACGGCGGCGGCGACGTCCTGCGGTCCTACGACCGCGTCATCCGCCTCTGGCGCGCCGGGCGCGTGGACCTGGAGGGGCTCATCACCCACCGCGTACGGCTCGACCAGATCAACGAGGCCGTCGGCCAGATGCGCAGCGGCGAGGCCCTGCGCACCTGCATCGCGGTCTGACACCGGGACGGGGGAACCAACCCATGGGCGTGCTGGACGGCAGGACCGCCGTCGTCACGGGGGCGGGACGCGGCCTCGGCCGCGCCGAGGCGCTGGAACTGGCGCGGCTGGGCGCCAACGTGGTCGTCAACGACTACGGGCAGCCCGGCCGCGACGGCTCCGGCGAGGCGTCGGCGAGCCCCGCGGACGAGGTCGTCGCCGAGATCACCGCCGCCGGCGGCCACGCGGTGGCGCACCACGGGGACGTCGCCGACTTCGACCAGGCGCAGGACCTGGTGCGGCTGGCGGTCGGCACGTACGGGGCGCTCGACGTCCTGGTCAACAACGCCGGCATCCTGCGGGACCGGATGGTCTTCTCGATGACCGAGGACGAGTGGGACTCCGTCGTCCGGGTCCACCTGCGGGGCCACTTCGCCACCACCCGGTTCGCCGCCGCCCACTGGCGCGAGCGCGCCAAGACCACGGACGCCCCGGTCTACGGCCGGATCGTCAACACCTCGTCCGAGGCGTTCCTCGCCGGCTCGGCCGGCCAGCCCAACTACGCGGCCGCCAAGGGCGGCATCGTCGGCCTCACCTCGTCGACGGCCGCCGCCCTCGGCAGGTACGGCGTACGCGTCAACGCCATCTGCCCCCGGGCGCGCACGCGGATGACCGAGGACGTCTTCGCGGGCCTCGGCCGGCCCGAGGACGGACCGGACCCGCTGGGGGTGGAGCATGTCGCCCCGCTCGTCGGCTACCTGTCGTCACCGGCGGCCGACCGGATCACCGGCCAGCTGTTCGTCGTGCACGGCGGGATGGTGGCGGTGATGGACCGCCCCCGCGTCGCGGCGAAGTTCGACACCGCCAAGGAGGCGTTCACCCACGACGAGCTGGACGACCTGCTCACCCCGTACTGGGCGGGCCGTGACCCCGGTGACACCTTCGCCGCCACCGACGTCCTGGCCCTGCGCCACGAGGGCTGAAACGGGCCCGGGGCCCGTCAGACCTCCATGGCGGACGGCCCGGAGGGGCGGCGGTGGCGGCCGTGCGGCGCCTCGACCACCTGGGTGTTGTCGTCTTGGGCGGAAGCCGTACCGCGGTGGCGGCCGGCGTGCGGGCCCTCGGCGGAACCGTCCTCGAGGCGGGCCTCGGCGGCGGTGTCGTGTCGGGCATCGGACATGGGAAGACTCTCCGTCGACTAGCTTGCAGGGTGCGCGGAACGCCGGAGGAGTTTACCGTTTCAAGATCCTGTGGCCAGCGGCGCCTTCTGCAACGGGAGCACGGGGCTGGTCCTGCCGCCGTCCGGGAAGGCCGGGGGAGCGCCCTCCGCCGCGCTCCCCGCCGGGGACGGCGAGGACACCGCGGCCGGCGCCTCGTACTCCACCGTGCCGCACGGGCAGTGCGCGCAGGCGTACGGCAGGCGCAGCACGCCCCGGGCCGACCACAGGCCCGCCCCGGCCAGCCATCCCTCCGGCGCCGACAGCCAGGAGGCGCGGCGTTCCCCGGGGCGCCAGACCGCCAGCGACGTCCCGTGCGGTCCGTCCGCGCGCAGCGCCACGGCGCACGCCTCGGGCATCAGCACCTGGCCGGGCTGCGCCGCGAAGGGGGTGAGCACCGCGTCCGGGACGCGCAGGCACTCGGCGAACCGCATCGGCTGACGGCTGCCCAGCACGCCCCAGCCGATCCGGTCCTCGCCGGTGGCGTCGCTGCGCACTATCAGCAGCCCGCTGTCGGGCTCCGCGAGCAGCAGCCGGTCGTTGCTCTCCTCGGTGATCTGCAGCAGCGGGCTGACCGCACCGGCCCGCTCCAGGTCGACGGCGACCGTCTTGACCGTCCCCTCCGCCTCGCGGTCCAGCGCGAGCAGACGTCCCGCACGGTCCAGCCACGCGCCGCCCCCGCAGCGGCCCGGGACCTCCGCGAGCCGGCGCGGCCGCAGGTCCCGGTCGTCGTGCACGAGCCACACCGCCGACACCTCGCGCGCCGGGTCGTAGGTGAGCGCGTACGCCTCGCCGGAGGCGATCGGAGGCAGCAGCCGCGCCTCCGCCTCACCGCCCGGCAGCGAGCCGACGAGCAGTTCGCCGGTGCCGGGACCGGTCGGGTAGAGCAGGGCGAGGTCGAACCGGTCGGCGACCCGCCGGCGGATCAGCACGCGGCCGTCGGGCAGCGGCATGACCTCGGAGCACTGTTCCTCGGGCTGGTTGCCGGGCAGCGGCACGGTGTACGGCTCGGGCCCGCCGAGCGTCCAGCGCTCGGGGTACCAGCCGTCGTCCCCTTCGGGTCCCTGGGCCAGGCAGGCGGCGTAGGAGCCGTCCGCGGCGATCGTGAACCCGGCCCGTCGCACGGTGGTGGTCTCGGTGGCGCAGGCTGTCATGGTGTGGCTCACCTCCGGGCCACGACGCTAGTTTTCGCACGCCCGGGCGTCCGACACGAGTTGGTGGTCTTCACACGTAAGGGTGGCTCTCGTCCCGTTCCGTCGGACTTCGGATGCTCGGTGTGCTCATGACCAGCCCGGGATTCCGGCCGTCCGGCACCGGCGCGGTAACCTCGACCCGTGCCGAAACTGTCCGACGTCATCGCCGCCCTCGAAGCCCTCTGGCCCCCGGCGTGGGCCGAGCAGTGGGACGCCGTCGGGCTCGTCTGCGGGGACCCGGACGCCGAGGTCGGACGGGTGCTGTTCGCCGTCGACCCGGTCCGTGAGGTCGTCGACGAGGCGATCGCCACCGGCGCCGACCTGCTGGTCACGCACCACCCGCTCTACCTGCGCGGTACGACGACGGTCGCGGCGACCGGCTTCAAGGGCCGCGTCGTGCACACCCTGATCAGGAACGACATCGCGCTGCACGTGGCGCACACCAACGCCGACCGGGCCGACCCCGGGGTCTCCGACGCCCTCGCCGAGGCCGTCGGCCTGCGCGTCACCGGCCCCCTCGTGCCCGACCCCGCCGACCCGGCCGGGCGCCGCGGCCTCGGCCGCATCGGCGAACTGCCCGAGCCGATGTCACTGGCGGACTTCGCCCGCCGGGCGGCGGCCGGCCTGCCGGCCACCGCGACCGGCCTGCGCGTCGCGGGCGACCCCGGGCGGCCGGTCCGCACCGTCGCGGTGTGCGGCGGCTCCGGCGACAGCCTCTTCGACGACGTACGCAGGGCCGGGGTGGACGTCTACCTCACCGCCGACCTGCGCCACCACCCGGCGTCCGAGGCGCAGCAGGCGGGTCCGCCGGCACTCGTCGACGCCGCCCACTGGGCCACCGAGTGGCCCTGGTGCGAGCAGGCCGCGCGCCGGCTCGACGAGGTCTCCGAACGGCACGGCTGGGCGCTGCGCACCTTTGTGTCACGCGCCGTCACCGACCCGTGGACGGCCCATGCCCAGGCACTTCCCCTTGACGAACCCACGACCTCAGGAGCCCCCCGCTGAAAGCCGCGCCCGCAGACCAGATCCGACTGCTCGAGGTCCAGGCCCTCGACTCGCGCCTCGCGCAGTTGGAGCACAAGCGCAAGACCCTTCCCGAGCACGCGGAGATCGAGCGCCTCGGCTCCGACGTGACCCAGCTGCGCGACCTGCTGGTCGCCGCCCAGACCGAGGAGAGCGACACCGCCCGCGAGCAGACCAAGGCCGAGCAGGACGTGGACCAGGTGCGCAAGCGCGCCGTCCGCGACCAGGAGCGGCTGGACTCCGGAGCGGTCTCCTCCCCGAAGGACCTGGAGAACCTGCAGCGCGAGATCGCCTCGCTCGCCAAGCGGCAGAGCGACCTCGAGGACGTCGTCCTGGAGGTCATGGAACGCCGCGAGGGCCTGCAGGAGCGGGTCCAGGAGCTGACCGGCCGCCTGGAGTCCGTGCAGGCCAAGGCAGGCGAGTCCGAGGAGCGCCGCAGCACCGTGCTGCAGGGGATCGATGCCGAGGGCTCCACGGTTGTCAAGGAGCGCGAGATCATCGCCGGTTCGGTCCCCGCCGACCTGCTGAAGCTCTACGACAAGCTGCGCGGCCAGTCCGGCGGCGTCGGCGCCGCCCGGCTCTACCAGAAGCGCTGCGAGGGCTGCCGGCTGGAGCTGAACATCACCGAGCTCAACGAGGTGCGGGCGGCCGCGGCCGACGAGGTCGTGCGCTGCGAGAACTGCCGCCGCATCCTCGTCCGCACCCCCGAGTCGGGCCTGTAATGGCCCGTACGTTGGTGGTGGAGGCCGACGGAGGGTCCCGGGGCAACCCGGGACCGGCCGGGTACGGCGCCGTCGTCTGCGACGGCGCCACGGGCGAAGTGCTCGCCGAGGCCGCCGAGTTCATCGGCACGCACACCAACAACGTCGCCGAGTACCGGGGCCTGATCGCCGGGCTGCGTGCCGCGCACGCGATCGACCCGCAGGCCCGGGTACGGGTGCGGATGGACTCCAAGCTGGTCGTCGAGCAGATGTCCGGCCGCTGGAAGATCAAGCACCCGGACATGCGGCCGCTGGCCGCCGAGGCGAAGACGGTCCTGCCGGCGGAGCAGGTCAGCTACGAGTGGATCCCGCGCGAGAAGAACAAGCACGCCGACCGGCTCGCCAACGAGGCGATGGACGCCGGCAAGCGCGGCAAGCAGTGGGAGCCCGGCCGCTCCTCCGCCGCGCTGGTCACCGCGGCGCGCCAACCCGCGGACGAGGCCGTGGACGAGGCCCCCAAGGCCCCGCCCGTCGGCTGGGCCGAGGCGGCCGACCTCGGCACGCCGACGACCTTCGTCCTGCTGCGGCACGGGGAGACCCCGCTCACCGCGGAGAAGCGCTTCTCCGGCAGCGGCGGCGACGACCCGGACCTCTCGGAGAAGGGCCGCTGGCAGGCCCAGCGTGTCGCCGACGCCCTCGCCGCCCGCGGCACCGTCCAGGCCGTCGTCACCTCGCCGCTGGCCCGCTGCCGGCAGACCGCGCAGACCGTCGCGGACCGGCTCGGCCTCGACCTGCGCGTCGACGAAGGGCTGCGCGAGACCGACTTCGGCGCGTGGGAGGGGCTGACCTTCGCCGAGGTGAAGGAACGCCACCCGGCCGAACTCGACGCCTGGCTCGGTTCCGCGAAGACCGCCCCGCCCGGCGGGGAGAGCTTCGCCGCCGTCGCCCGCCGGGTCTCCCTCACCCGGGACAAGCTCATCGCCCGCTACGCCGGCCGCACGGTGCTGGTGGTCACCCACGTCACGCCGATCAAGACCCTGGTCCGGCTCGCCCTCGGGGCCCCGCCGGAGTCGCTGTTCCGGATGGAGCTGTCGGCGGCGGCGCTGTCGGCGGTGGCGTACTACGGGGACGGGAACGCGTCGCTGCGGCTGCTCAACGACACGTCACACCTGCGCTGACGGCGCACCCAGTGCGGCCGCCTCGCGGGCGAGCCGCTCCACCCGGTCCCAGTCGCGGTCCCGCAGGGCGTCCTGCGGGACCATCCAACTGCCGCCCACGCAGGCGACGTTCGGCAGGGCGAGGTAGGCCGGCGCGCGGGCCGCGTCGATGCCGCCGGTCGGGCAGAACCGGATCTCCGGCAGCGGGGCGGCCAGCGCCCTGAGGTACGCCGTGCCGCCGGCCGCCTCGGCGGGGAAGAATTTCAGCTCCCGCACGCCGCGTTCGGCCAGGGCGACCACCTCGGAGGCGGTCGACACCCCGGGCAGGAACGGCAGCCCGGACGCGGCCATCGCGTCCAGCAGGCCGCCAGTCCACCCCGGGCTCACCAGGAACCGCGCCCCCGCCCGCGCCGCCGCCCCCACCTGCTCCGCCCGCACCACGGTCCCGGCCCCCACGACCGCCTCCGGCACCTCGCGGGCCGCCGCGGTGATCGCCTCCAGCGCGGCGGGCGTCCGCAGCGTGATCTCCACCGCGGCCAACCCCCCGCGGACCAGGGCCCGGACGAGCGGGGGTGCGTCGGCGGGGTCGTCCAGCGTGAGCACGGGGATGACGGGGGCGCGGGGGCCGGGGCTCAGCACCCCCGCATCGTGCCGCCCCCGCACGCCCCCCGCAACGCGGGTTGCACCCGGTGCAACGGGGTGCCCCTTGCGGCCGGTTGTTGTGCGCGGGTCCGTTGCGCCTGCGGCGGGCTGTCCCCCGCCCGCCCTCCCGATTGCCCGGCGCGGTTGGTGCGGGTCTGCGCGCGTGCGTGGTGGGCCGGGGGCGGGGCCTCCGGGGCTGGGCATTCTGTACCGCATATTTATGTGCATGGCGGGCGGTCCAGGTCGGTGCCGTCTGTGCCGCACAACAAATACACGTCAGCGTCCAGAACGCCCACCCTCCCCCAGCCTTCGGCCGGGGGTGCCCCCAACTCCCCCGCCCCCTCCGTATCGCCGGGCGACAACGGCCGGAGGGTGGTGAGAAGGGCGGTCCGGGGTCGGCCGGTGTGGAGGTGGGCGCCCTCGGCGCGCGCATGACGGGCGGCGGCTTCGGTGGTTCGGCGATCGGTGCTGGTGGAGGAGTCCGCGGCGGAGATGACCGCCGAGGCGATCGTCGGCGCCTTCGCCACGGCCGGTCACCGTGAGCCGCGGGTCTTGTCCGGCTGTCGCGCCGTCTCGCGCCCTGCGGGCGCAAAGGCGCCGGCTGCGGAGGGGAGGGTGGGGGCGGGGCTTGTCCGCCGTGTGCGGGTCGTGGGCGGCACGGGTTCAGGCGCCGGAGCGGGTCTGGTTGCTCGTCTGGTTCCGGTCTCGTTGCCGTCCGCGGGTGCAGACGGCCGGTGACCACGCCCACCCTTGGGTGCGTGGCGCGCCCGCCGTAACCGGCGTCCGCGAGTGCTTCGAGGTGCTGTCGAGCGATCGGAACGACATCGGTGGTTGCCACACGCGTCACTCGACGCCCACACCATCCGGCTCGACGCCGGCAAGTCGGCCACGCCACCGGTGCACGCACCCTTGCCCGGCCTGCGGCCGAAAGACCCCCCGCTGAGGGCAGTTCCCGGCGGTGCCGGGAGGGGTGCCCCCCATCACCCCCCTCCGGCCGTCATGCGCTCATACGACCGGAGGGGGTGTGGCGGGGTGCTCCCATGGGGGTCCCCCCGGCCGAAGGCTGGGGGAGACGAGCGGCGGACCCGGCGCCGAATGATGTGGGGTTCAACCGCGAGCGTTCTGGGGGTCCCCCCGGCCGAAGGCTGGGGGAGTGCGCCGGCGCGGCACCGACCCAGGCACACGGTGCGGGACCCGCACTGACCGCGCCGGGCAATCGGGAGGGCGGGCGGGGGACAGCCCGCCGCAGGCGCAGACAACCCGCACACAACAACGGGCCGCAACCACAACCCACCCGCACAAAACTCAGTGGACGTCGGTCACCAACACGTCGAGCCGCCCCGGCGCAGCCACCTCCACCGTGAAGCCCAGATCCCGCAGTGCCGCGACGAGCGCGTCGGGGTTCTCGGGGCGCGCCCCGGACTCCAGCAGGGCCCGCACGATCCGCCCCTTCGTCGCCTTGTTGAAGTGGCTGACGACCTTCCGCGTCTCCGCCTGCACCACCCGCACCGTCGCCGTCCGCCCCGCCAGCGCGCTGCGCGGCGCCGGCTTCCACGCCGCCCCGTACGCCGACGACCGCAGGTCGAGCAGCAGGCCGCCGCCCGCGGCCTCCGCCGCGTCCGGGAGGGCCTCGGCAAGGTGCGTGCGCCAGTACGTGGCGAGCGCCCCGAGCGCCGGCAGTCTCACGCCCATCGAGCAGCGGTACGCGGGGATCGCGTCGCGGATGCCGACCGCGCCCCACAGCCCGGAGAAGACCAGCAGCGACCGGGCGGCGCGGCGCCGGGCGGCGGCGTCCAGGGTGTCGAGGCCGAGGGCGTCGTAGAGCACGCCGGTATAGATCTCGCCGGCCGGCCGGGTCCGTGCGTCGCGCAGCCCCGCGTTGCGGGCGATCTCGCCGCGCAGCCCGGGGCTGAGCCCGAGCACATCCGCGGCCTTGTCCTCGTCGCCGCCCGCGCAGAGCCCGACGAGCTCGTCCAGCACCGTCGCGCGGGCCGTGGTGAGCCCGGGCAGGGAGAGGGAGCCCAGGTCGACGGCGGGGCCCGTGCCGTCGGTGGCCTTGCCCTCGGACGGCGGTAGCAGGACGAGCACAGTTGTTCTCCTTCGCGTTTCCCCGGTGCAGTGCAGCCTACGACCGTGCGACTTACGCTCGCTCCATGCCTCGTCGTCCCCTCCGCGTCACCACCGCCGACGGAGTCCGGTTGCGGTCCGCGCTCGACGCGCTCCGCGCGGACCTGCATGTACGGCGGGACTTCCCGGCGGGTGTGCTCGCCGAGGCCGAGGAGGCCGCGCGCGACCCCCGGCTGCCGGGGTACGACGCCACCGACGTGCCGTTCTTCACCGTCGACCCGCCCGGGTCGCTCGACCTGGACCAGGCGATGCACCTCGCGGTCCGCGAGGGGGGCCGCGGCTACCGGGTGTCGTACGCGATCGCCGACGCCGCGGCTTTCGTCGCCCCCGGCGGCGCGCTGGACGCCGAGGCGCACCGGCGGGTGCAGACCCTGTACTTCCCCGACGTCCGGGTGCCGCTGCACCCGACGGTGCTGGGCGAGGGGGCGGCCAGCCTGCTGGCCGGGCAGGACCGGCCCGCCGTGCTGTGGCGGATCGACCTCGACGCGGACGGGGCGGTCACCGACGTCGACGTCCGCCGTGCGCTCGTCCGCAGCCGCGCGCGGCTCGACTACGCGGGTGTGCAGCACGCGATCGACGCCGGTACCGCCGAGGACCCGGTGGCCCTGCTGCGTACCGTCGGCCGGCTGCGCGAGGCGCAGGAGCGGGCCCGCGGCGGCATCTCCCTCAACGTGCCCGAGCAGGAGGTCGTGGAGCTCGACGGCGGCTACGCGCTGCGGTACCGGGCGCCGCTCCCCGCCGACGCCTGGAACGCCCAGATCTCCCTGCTCACGGGCATGGTCGCGGCCGGCGTCATGCTCCGCTCCGGCACCGGCATCCTCCGTACGCTCCCGCTGGCCCCGCACGGGGAGGTGGCCAGGCTGCGCAGGGTCGCCGCGGCGCTGCGCATCGACTGGCCGCACATGACCTCCTACGCCGAGCTCGTCCGCACCCTGGACCCGGAGCGCACCACCCACGCGGCCTTCCTGCACGAGGCCACCAGCCTGTTCCGCGGCGCCGACTACACGCCCTTCTGGCCCGGCCACCCCGCCGAGCCGGCCGTGCACGCCGCCGTCGCCGAGGCGTACACGCACTGCACCGCGCCCCTGCGGCGCCTGGTCGACCGCTACGCCGCCGAGTTCTGCCTCGCCGCGGTGGCCGGCCAGGAGCCGCCAGAGTGGGTCGAGGCGGCCTTCCGCGACCTGCCGGGCGCCATGCGCGGCGGCTCGCACTTCGCGGGCACCATCGAGAGCGCCTCCCTCGACCTCGTCGAGGCCGCCCTGCTCAAGGACCGCGTCGGCGAGGTCTTCGACGCGTACGTCATCGACGTGAAGGACTCCGACCCGACCGCGGGCACCGTCCACCTCCGCGACCCGGCCGTCGTCGCCCGCGTGCGCGGCGGCACCGCCCCCCTCCCGCTCGGCGAGCCGCTCGCCGTCCGCCTCACGCAGGCCGACCCCGGCCGCCACACCGTGCTTTTCACCCCGGCGTGATCGGCCGGTAGCATGGTCGCCACGGCAGACGAGCCGAGCGGGCGGCCGCGTCAGGACCCTGGTCCTGCCGAGGAACGTCCGGGCTCCACAAGGCAGGGTGGTGGGTAACGCCCACCCGGGGTGACCCGCGGGACAGTGCCACAGAAAACAGACCGCCGGGGCCGCGAGGCTCCCGGTAAGGGTGAAACGGTGGTGTAAGAGACCACCAGTGCCCAGGGTGACCTGGGCAGCTAGGTAAACCCCACCCGGAGCAAGGTCAAGAGGGTCCGTCGCGAGACGGACCTGCGCGGACGATCGAGGGCTGCCAGCCCGAGTCCGCGGGTAGACCGCACGAGACCGGCGGCAACGCCGGTCCTAGATGGATGGCCGTCGCCCGGCCGGCCGCGAGGCCGACCGGGAACAGAACCCGGCGTACAGCTCGACTCGTCTGCCTCACTCCTCCCCGCCGGCTCCGCCGGTCCCGGCCAGCAGTGCGGCGCACTCCGCGGCCAGCCGTGCCATCCCGTACTCCTGCGCGACAGCGTGGGCCGGGCGCAGCAGGCGCGGGGCCTCGGCGGCGGCGCCCGGACGGCCGGAGGCGCCCAGGGCGCGGGCCTGCCAGAGGCGCAGGCGGGCGAGTTGCGGGGCGGAGGTGCGGGCCGGAGTGGCCGCCTGGCGGAAGTGCGCGAGGGCGGTGTCCGGTTCCCCGGCGGCCAGGGCGAGCACACCGCACGCCTGGGCCGTGGGCGCGACCAGCACCGTGGGCCAGCCGGCGAGGGCGATGCCGGTGCCGTTGTGCGGGGCCAGCCGTTCGCGCAGCCGCGCCACCAGGGGCCGCAGCTCGGCCCGGTCGCCGATCGCGGCGCAGGCCTCGGCGAGCAGGGCGAGGGTGGGCACCGCCCAGCCGTGCGGCGGCAGCGCGCGGAAGCCGTCGGTGTCGTCGGCGAAGGCCTGCAGCAGGTCGGCGGCCTGCTCCCGGGCGCCGGTCTCGCACAGCGCGAGGACGAGCCCCGCCCGCCAGACCGGGAAGTAGCCGTGCTCCTGCACGTCGTCCGCGAGTCCGCCGGCGAACAGCTCCCGCATCCGGCCCTGCTCGCGCAGCAGCCAGTACGCCTGGCCCATCCGGGTCTGCCGGAAGTTGCCGGCCGGCACGTCCAGGTCGGCCGCGAGCCGCTCGGCGTACTCGGCGGACTCCCGCAGGATCCAGTCGGCCGCGGCCGCGAACCGGCCGTGCCACAGGTCGAGCGTGGTGTCGAGGGTGCGCTGCTGCCAACGGGCCAGTTCACTGCGGCTGGCGGCGGCGTGCCTGCGGTGCTCCTGGGCCGTGGACAGCGCCGGGTAGACCCTTCCCATGCGCAGCTGGTCGACGGCCAGCGCCATCAGCGACTCGCCCCGGAAGTGCGCGGAGCCGTGGCGTACGGCGGCGTCGCGCAGCCGTTCCGACAGCGCCAGGGAGGCGGCGGCGGGCGCGAAGTCGTACAGGCCCCAGCGGCACTCGGTCAGCACCTCGCAGCGCACCTCCTCGCCGAGGCCGGCGACGCCCGCGGAGTCCGCGCGTTCCAGGCCGTGCAGCGTGTGCCGGGCCAGGGCCGCGCCGCTGTCCGGGCCGGCCCGGGCCACGGCGGTGTCCGCGCTGACCGCCATGGAGAGCTTCTTCGCCCGGTGCGCGTTGAGCTGCAGGCGCAGCGCCCCGGCCTCGGGGCCGGGGTCGTCGCGCAGGGCGGCCAGGCTGTCGCCGATCAGGTGCAGCAGCTCGCGGTCGACCTGGCCCGGGTCCGACCAGCGGCGGCAGATCCGCACCACGGCCAGGGCCTGGGCGCGCGGCCGCCCCTCGGCCAGCCGGTGCGCCTCCCGGTAGCAGCGGTCCGCCTCGCGCATCCGGCCCGCGGCGTGCCGCAGGTCGCCGCGCCGGACGAGCCGGTCGAACTCCTCGCCGTGCCCGGAGGCCGGGGAGGGGGCGTCGGGCGGCACCGCCGCGGCGCGGTCGACCAGCTTGGACGCGGTACGGGCCGGGCCGCGGATGCCGTCCCGCTCCTTGCCGCCGCGGGGCTCGCGGGCGGGACGCGGTCGCGGGGCGAGGCTGAGGAGTTCGCCCCCGGCCTCCAGGAAGTCGTCGCACCTCTCGGCCAGTTCGTACGTCGGGCGGCGCCGGCCGTTCTCGACCCGGCTGAGGAAGCTGCGGCTGCACGGCACACGCTCCGCCAGTTCGCTCAGCGACCTGCCCGCCTCCTGGCGCCTGCGGCGCAACTCCTGCCCGAAGCCGTTCTCCTGCGCCTCCAAGGGCCGCCTCCGTCTTCCTCCGCCGGTGCCCGCCCGGCCGCTGTTGCCAAATATGCCCTGGCAACACCCGGGCCCTCCGGATAACTGCGGAATTGGGACAGCCTGTCAGGTGCGGGGCGGGTACGGACGCCCCATGACCGGGGGGAGTTGACCGATGAGCGGCTTCGACACGTCGGGGGCGGCGGGCAGGCCGAAGGTGGTGGCCGCCGTCGACTTCGGCACACACGGCACGGGCTTCGCCTGGTCGGTGGTGACCCCGCTGAACGACGATCCGCAGTCCCGGCGGATCACCTTCTACAGCCGGTTCCCCGAGCACCGCGTGGACTACCCGAAGAACCTGACCGCGCTGCTGGTCGACGCGGACGGCGCCACGGTGGCCTGGGGACACAAGGCGCGCAAGCAGTGGTCGGACGCCTCCGACGGCGGCCGGACGGACGGACTGGGCTACGCCTACGCGTTCAAGATGGCGCTCAAGGACGACGGGGGCCCGGCGGACATGCCGACCACCGGCGGCATCGTCGACCTCGGCGACCGCGGCCGGGTGCGCGAACTGATCACCGCCTATCTGCGGGAGATCAGGGAACTGGCCGTGGCGCAGATCAAGGACGCGGGCTACACCGAGCGGGAGATCCGCTGGTGCATCACCGTCCCGGCGATCTGGGACGACGAGGACCGGGCCGCGATGCGGCGCGCCGCGGTGGACGCCGGCTTCCCCGACGACCCGGAGCGGCTGCTGCCGTCCATCGAGCCGGAGGCCGCGGCGCTCTACTGCTACCTGCGGATGGCCGACCTCACCGACGGCACCGGCATGCGGGACCGGCTGCAGCTCAACGTGGACGGCTTCCGCTTCATGGTCGTCGACTGCGGCGGCGGCACCGTGGACATCACGGCGTACGAGACCTCCAGCGACGCGGCCGAGCTCATCGCGCTCCGCGAGATCGGCGTGGCCACCGGCGGCCGGCTCGGTTCGGAGTACGTCAACCAGGCCTTCCGCGAGCAGGCACTCGGCAAGCGGCTGGGGCCCGAGCTGCTCAAGCGGCTGGAGCGGGAGCACTCGGGCGACCTGCTGGAGCTGTCCGAGCAGTGGGAGCGGGCCAAGACCACCGCCGAGGTGGAGTGGGACGAGGACGGCACCCCGCACATCATGGACACCGTCCGGATCGATCTGCCCGTCACCGTATGGCAGTTGCTGGACGAGGGGACCCGGGCCCGGCTGGCGGAGGAGGCGGGCGGCCGCCCGCAGCGGCTGGTGCTGGCGCCCGAGGAGGTGGAGGTGCTCCTGGACAGCGTGGTCGAGGGCATCCTGGACAAGGTCGAGGAGCAGCTCGCCGCCATCCGCCGCACCAGCGGCGAGGCCGCGGGCGCGGGTGCCACGGGGTCGGAGACCCTGGTCCTGGTGGGTGGGTTCGCCAAGTCCCAGTGGCTGCGGGAGCGCATGCACCGGCACTTCGGCTCCCGGCACCGCATCCTGGTGCCGCCGGACCCGGCGCTGGCGGTGCTGGAGGGCGCCACCCACTTCGCGTACAACCCGCGGGTGTTCCTGTCGCGGCAGGCCAAGTACACCTACGGCTTCGAGACCTCGAAGCTGTTCGAGGAGAGCGTCGACTCGCCGATGCGGATGTTCCGCGACGACGACGGCGACATCCTCTGCGTCGGCCGCTTCGCGGTGGCCGTGCGGCGGCTGGACAGCGTGCGGGTCAAGGACGCGTTCCCGTTCACCATCCTCCCCACCCGCGAGGACCAGACCCAGATCGAGCTGCGGGTCTACCGCACCGTCAAGGCCGAACCCCGCTACGTGGACGAGGACGGCTGCGAGGAGATCGGCCGGCTCACCGTCGACATCGGGGAGACCGTGGGGCGGCCGCTGCGGGAGCGGCCGATCCGGCTGCTGTTCTACTTCGGCCGCTCGGAGATCGAGGTGGAGGCCTTCGACCCGGCGAGCGGCGGCAGCCACAAGGTCCGTGTCGACTTCGACCGCATGTAGGGACGAGCGCAGATGAGCGGTGCGGACCCCAGGGAAGAACGCGCCGAGGACGAGGGGGACAGCATGTTCGGTTGGTTCCGCAGGACGGAGCCGGCGACGCCCGCCGGTGAACACGAGGGCGGCGGCCGAGGTGGTCGCGGCGGTGACGGCGGTGACGGCGGTGACGCGACGGCGGAGCGGCGCACACCGCCGCGGACGGGGCAGGGGAGCGGGGCGGGCACCGGAACGGCGGCCGCCAGGCCCCCCGGGACGGTGGCGGTGCCGCGCGCCGAGTGGGAGCGGCTGTCCGCACTGCTGGACCGGATCGCCGAACTGGACAAGCTGGAGAGCCGGCTGACCGCACTGGAGCAGGACGCCGCACGCCGCGAGGCCCGTCTCGGGGCCCGCATCGGCGCCCTGACCGGGCTCCCCGCCCGCACCGAGAGCGCCGAGGCCGCACTGGAGGAGCTGGCCGCGCGCGTGGAGTCGGGACTGAGCCGGATCGACGGGCTGTCGCGCCTGCACGAATCCCTGTCCGCACGCATCGGGGCCGGCGAGGCGGCGGCCGAGGCCGCGGCGCGCAGGCTCGCGGAGCACGACGAGGTGCTGGACCTCATGCGGGCCGGCCAGGTCAGCGAGCGCACCGACCTGACCGACGAACGGGCCCTGAGCCACTACGCGTTCGCCGACCGGCTCAAGGCGCTGTTCACCCAGCGCCTCCCCGAGGTGATCGGCCCGCGCACCGCCGCCGACGGCGGCGACGACGTGGTGCTGCGGGAGGCCGAACTGGTACGGCAGATGTGCGGCGCGCTCTTCGGCACCGGCACCGGAGAGCCGGACCTGGCGGAACTGAACCGGATCGTCACCGACGGCGGCCGGATCGAGCCGGACCGGCGCGGCCGCAGGCTGCTGGACCGGGTCGGGCAGGAGGCCGCCGACCTGATGCGGGCGATGTCCGCCACCGGCCACCCCACCGAGTTCGTCTTCGACCTGCCCGCCGGCACCACGGCCGACCCCGACCGGCACATCCTGTGGCCCACCTGCGAGCCGGGGCGGCCCGTCGCGTTCGTGGTGTGCCCCGCCTACCGGGCGGCGGGACTGCGCGTCCTGGAACCCACGGTGTTCGCCCTGCGCGGCGGGCAGGGCTGATCCGCCGTGCGCGACGTCGACCTGCGGGAACTGCGCAGGCGCATCCCGATCGCCGGCAACCGGGCGCTGGCCGAGATCGTCGACGGCCTGGAGACGGCCGAGAACCTGACCGCCGCCCGGGTGGAGCACGGCTTCTTCAGCCGGGTCATCCTGGGCTGGAACCGCAAGGACCGGCAGCGCGCCCTGGAGTCGCAGGCCGCGCTCGCCCTCACCCAGCGGCGGATGGTGGCCTGGGCCCAGGAGACCGCCCGGCACCTCGCGTTCACCGACCTCACCGTGGGGCTGCTCGCCATGGAGGTCGAACAGCTCCAGGACAGCGTGCTGGAACTGCGCGAGGCCAACCGCCAGGCGTTCCGGGAGATCCGCGAACTGGCCGCGGTGCTCGCCGAGTTCATCGACGCCGTGGACCTCCGGTTCGCCGAGATCGACGAGCGCCTCGACGGACACGAGCGGATCCTCGACACGCACGCCCGTGCCCTGCTGGAGCTGGACCGGCGGGTGCTCGCCACCGAGCTGTGGCAGTCGGCCTGGGCCGACGGGGACCTGGCGGTGCGGCGCTGGCGCCACCAGGGCGCGTACGCCGGGCTGCCCTGGCCGTGCCAGGTGCTGCTGCTGGCCCGGGAGTGCGCGACCGGACGGCAGGGGCTGCACGAGTTCGTCACGGGCGACGAGGCCTGGCGGGAGCGCCTGGCCGACGACGTCCTCGCCGACCCGCGCGCGGCAGCGGCGGCGCAGGCCTACTGGCCGGCCAGGCCGGCGGCGGATCCCGGGCCGGGGACGGGACCGGCGGTGCCCGCGGCGCCGTCCTACCGCGAGGTCGCGGAGTCCGTACGCCGGGCGCGGGGCCCGCGCCCGGCGCCCGGCGGCCGCACCCCGGCGGACGATCCGCTCCCCGTGCCGCACCGCCGGCAGGTGCGGTCCCTGCTGGAGCGGATCATCGCCGACATGCCGGACGCCGACGAGCGGCGGATGGTCGCGGAGGTCGCTGGCATCGGCCTGTCCGCGCGGCTGCGGCCGCCGCACCGGCCGATCGGCTACGCCGTCGCCCGCGCGCTGGACCTGTCCACCCGGCCGCCCGCGCGCCGTCCGGAGGACCCGGCCCGCGTGGCCGTCGAGGACGCCCGCCGCGACTGCGGCCACGTACCGGCCGTGACCCAGGAGGAGTTCGTCCGCGGCGTCGTCCACGAACAGGCCGACGCCGCCCGTCAGGCGCGGGCCGCGCTGCGCACCGAGACCGAGAAGCGACGGGGGACGGGGGAAGGGGGAGGGCCCGATGCCTGAGCACCAGGGGGAGGTCCGGGGGGCGGGGGCCGTGGGGCCCGCCGGACCCGGTCCGGGCATCGGGCCCCACGGCGGGAGCGGTCCGCGGCCGGACCGCTTCGGGGACCTGCGGCGGCGCGCCGCGGGCATCGGGTCCGCACCGCTGCCGCAGTACGGCACGGCCGCGGACCCGGGCACGGGGGCGGTACCGGCCCCGGACCGGTGGGAGACCGCACAGGGGACGGCCTCGCACCGGTTCGGGCTGGTACTGGCGGGCGGCGCCGCCAAGGGCGCCTACCAGGTGGGCGCGGTCGAGTGCCTGGCCCACCACGGCGCGCGGATCACCGCGATCGCCGGGACCAGCATCGGGGCGCTCAACGGGGTCGCGCTGGCCGGCGCGCCCAACCTGCGGGAGGGGGCGGCGCGGCTGGCGGACCTCTGGCGCGACTTCACCTCCCGCATGGGCGACGCCCCGTTCGGAGGCCGGGCCGCAGCGGACGGGGCCGTCTCCGAGTCGCTGCTGCAGCGGTTCGGCAACCTCGCGCCCCGGGTGGCGCGCCTGCTCGGCGCGCACGGCGACCTGGAACGGCTCGCCGACCGCGCCATCGACGCGGCCGCGCTGCGGCACCCCGCGGCCGTCACCATGAGGGTCGCGGCGTACCCCGTCCTGGCCCCGCACCCGCTGCCGCACCTGCGGGCCGGCCAGATGGCCGCCGAGTGGCTGGCCGGACTCCTCGGCAGCCGCTCGCGGATCCTCCACCTCAACGGCCTGGAGCACGCGCAGATCAAGGAGGCGGTGCTGGGCAGCGCCGCGCTTCCGTTCCTGTTCGCGCCGCGCCAGGTCGCGGGGGAGTACTACCGCGACGGCATGCTCGGCCGGGACAACACGCCGATCCGGGCGCTGGCCGATCTCGACCGCTGCGACATCGTCGTCGTCGTCCAGCTCGCCCCGGGCGAGACCGTCCGGCAGATCGAGCACCCGGGGCTGACCCTGCTGCGCGTCCGCCCGTCCCGCCCGCTCACCCCCGAGGGCACCCTGGGCACCCCCAGCGGGCTGCTGGACTTCTCACCGGCCGCCTTCGAGCGGCTGCGGGCCCGCGGCTACGAGGACACCGAGCGCCTGCTCGCCAGGACCGCCGGCCTGCTGGGCGCGGCGCACGAGGTGCGGGCGGCCGAGGAGTTCATGGCGGACGCGGTGCAGCGGGTCGTCGACAAGGGCCGCCGGCTGCGCGGCGGCCCGTGAGGCGCGGGGTCACGGGGGCCCTGCCGCAGGTTCCGCGGTGGGTGCCCGGAAGCCGGGGGCGGGCGGTCACCGGGCGGTGGACGCCGTCGGTGACGTGCGCAGGCCGGTCCGGGGGCCGGGGCCGGGGCCGGCGCCGTTCGCCGCCGATCCGGCGCCGGGCACGCGTGCACACTGCCGGGAACGGGCAATGCCCGCGGGCACGCGGACCTGCCACCCTCGCCGTGGCGGCGGCGCAGGGGGAGGAGCCCAGATGGCAGGCGGCGGTGACGGCGGCGCGTTCTTCTCGGTGATCTGGGGGCTCGGGGCGAGCGGCTTCGGCTGGATCCTCGTGACGGACTTCCGGGGCGCGGCACGTCGCTTCCACGCGATGTCCGCACGGTCGGTGCCCTTCGGCGGAGACCGGCCCCCGGTCGTGGGCGTCGGGTTCGTCCGCTTCGTCGCCGGGGTGTTCGCCCTCGCCGGACCCGTGGTCCTGGTCACCGGCCTGCTCGACCTCGTCCGGGACCCGGCGGCGCCGGAGCCGATGCCCCGGCCGCCCCTTCCCCTGGCCGTGTTCGCAGTCCTCGGTGCCGGGGTGGGGCTGTGGACCTTCTGGCGGCGCTCCGGCGTGCTCCGCCCCGAATGGGCGCAGGGCGGAACCCTCCGGCGGGCGGCGGCGGTCGTGCTCACGGGGGTGCTCGTCGCCTTCCCGGCCCTGCTCGTGCTCGGCCGGACGACGCCGATGCTCCTGGTCTGGCTGCTCGGCGGAGCCGCGGGCGTCGTCCTGCTGCCCGGCCGGCGGGACGGGACGGGGTCCGGTCCCGGCGCGGACGACGTCCGGGCGCCGCGCTGACTCAGCGGGCCCCGGCGGCCCGGCCGCGGGCCCGCCGGCCGCGTTTCCTGCCGCCCGCCGGCCACAGGCGCGGCCGGCGCCGTGAGGCGAGGTCCTCGGTCCAGCCGACCAGCACGACGGCCGCCCCGATGAGCGGCCAGACGACGAGGAACTGGAACCAGGTCGCGTCGAGCGGGAGATGGGCCTCGAAGAAGGGCACGTCCCACATCAGGTCGATCAGCGGGACGCTGGCGAAGAGCGCGACCTCGTGCCACAGGTAGACCGTGACGGCGCGGGCGTTGAGCAGGCCCACCGCTCCGTCCGCGCCGGGCACCCGGCGCATCCGGCGCGGCCGGAAGCGCAGCAGCAGAAGGACGAAACCGGCCGACCACAGTGCCTGGGCCAGCGGGATCTCACCGAGGTCGATGCCCTCGTCGGTGGGGTGGGTGTACGCGAACCAGCCGCCCGCGACGAGGCAGAGCGCGGCGGCGGCGACCACCGTGCGGGCCCGCAGGGCGTCCAGCAGGCCGTCGCGGTGCGCGAAGCCGAGCAGCCAGCAGGCCGCGAAGGTGACGAGGTCGACCACCGGCGTGAGGGCCGGCTCGGCGAGCGGCAGCCGGTCGTACTGGGCGAGGACGACGAGTGCGCCGCACGCCGTCAGGCACGACCGCGGCGCCGCCCGGAAGGCCTTGAGCAGCCACGGGGAGAGCAGCACGAGCCACAGGTAGGTGCGGATGTACCAGAGCGGGGCGATGATCTGCTCGGCCCAGGCGGTGCCGGGCGGGTCCGCCAGCGGCAGGATCCACAGCAGCATCCGGTGCCAGGAGTGCGGCCGCCAGCCGTGGAGCAGCATCAGGACGGTCACGGCCGCGGCGAACAGCCAGAAGGGCACCAGCAGCCGCCGCAGCCGGCCGCGTACCACGGACAGCGCGGGCCGCTGCAGCGAGTGCGCCGCCAGGGACCCGGCCAGGGCGAACATGATGCCGATGGACGGGAAGAGCAGGGTCAGCCAGGCCCAGCCGAAGGTGTGGTAGACGACCACTCGCACCAGGGCGAGGGCGCGCAGCAGGTCGAGGTAGCGGTCCCGGCCGCCGCCCCCGCCGCCGCTCCCGGAGGAGGCGGCGGCGGGGGCGGCCGGGGCGGCGCCCCGTGGACCCGGCAGGTGCGTCCCGGCGCCGTCCGCGGGCCGGGGCGGGGCCGCCGGGGCTCCCGCCTCGCGTGCTTCGGGCATGGGGTGACTCCTCGGGAGGGTACGGGTGTTCAGACGCGGCCTGCGGTGCCGCTGCCGACGGTCGGCGCGCCGACCTCGCCGGTGCGCCGCAGCTTGTGCCAGCCCAGCCGACCGCCGTTGACGGCCGTCACACAGGACTGCAGCAGCACCAGGTACATCAACTGCCGGTACAGCACCTGCTGGAGGGGCAGCGGCCACAGGTCCCGCAGCGGTTCGCCGTCCAGCCGGAAGGCGTACGCCGCACAGGCGGCCTGCACAGCGAGCACGCCCGCCCACGCGAGCGCGGTGCGAAACGGGTCCATGAAGACCAGCCCGTAGATCGCGAACACGTCGATGAGCGGCGCCAGCAGCGGCGCGAGCACCTGGAAGAGGACGACCAGCGGCAGCCCGACCCGGCCGAAGCGCCCGGAGTGGCCGCGGTCCAGGACCGCCCCGCGGTGCTTCCACATCGCCTGCATGGTGCCGTAGCTCCAGCGGTACCGCTGCTTCCACAACTGCCGCACCGAGGACGGAGCCTCGGTCCAGGCGCGGGCGTTCTCCGCGTACACCACGTGCCAGCCGGCCCGGTGCATCGCCATCGTGACGTCCGTGTCCTCGGCGAGGGTCTCGTCGCTCATGCCGCCGACGTCGCGCAGCGCGTCCCGCCGGAAGGCGCCGCACGCGCCGGGGATGGTGGGCATGCAGCGCAGCAGGTCGTACATGCGGCGGTCGAGGTTGAAGCCCATCACGTACTCGATGTGCTGCCAACGCCCGATCATCCGGGTGCGGTTGCCGACCTTGGCGTTGCCGGCGACCGCGCCGACCCGCGGGTCGCCGAAGGGCTGCACCAGTTCGCGGACGGTGGCCGGCTCGAAGACCGTGTCGCCGTCCATCATGACGATCAGGTCGTTCCTGGCGTGCGCCACCCCGTTGTTGAGGGCCGCGGGCTTGCCGCTGTTGGGCTGCCGCACGACGGTGACGCCGGGCAGGTCCAGGGCCTCGACGATGTCGGCGGTGCCGTCGGTCGAGCCGTCGTCGACGACCACGATCTCCACGGGGTGGTCGCTCGCGGCGAGGGAGCGCACGGTGTGGGTGATGCACTCCTTCTCGTTGTACGCGGGCACGATGACGCTCACCGGTTCGGTGACCGTCGGCCCCCAGGTGAAGCCGGGTGCCCGTCGCCGCCGCGCGTGCCGGCGCGCCAGCACCAGCATGGCGGCGAACCGGGCCAGGACCAGCAGGCCCACCCCGGCGAGCACGACGGCCAGCGTGGGGACGGCGGCCTCGGAGAGCTCCACCGCGGCGACGAAGACCCGCCCCTTCCACAGTTCCGAGCCGGTGACCTTGCCGTTGGTGGACGTGGCGCCGACCGCCCCGCCCACGGTGTCGAAGCGGTAGCCGCGCTCCTTGAGCAGCGGGATCAGCCGGTCCAGCGCCGCCACGGTCTGCGAGCGGTCGCCGCCGGCGTCGTGCAGGAGCACGATCGCGCCCTGGCCCGGCTTCGCCGGCACGGAGGCGTCCACGATCGCCTGCACGCCGGGCCGCCGCCAGTCCTCGGCGTCGCGGTCGATGAAGGCGGTCACGTAGCCCTGCCTGCCGACCCGCTGGACGACCGGCCAGGACAGGTCGTCCAGCGCGTCGGCGGTCGAGGAGTACGGCGGACGGAACAGGGAGGTGTGGATGCCGGCGGCCCCCGCGAGCGCCAGCTGGGTCTGGGACAGCTCCCGGTCGATCCGCCCCGGCGACTGGTACACCAGGTCGGGGTGGGAGAAGGTGTGCACGCCGATCTCGTGGCCCTCGGCGACCATCCGCCGGATCAGCCCCGGGTGCCGGGCGGCCATGCCGCCGGTCACGAAGAAGGTGGCGCGTACCTGCTGCCGCTTGAGCACGTCGAGCACCTCCGGCGTCCAGACCGGGTCGGGTCCGTCGTCGAAGGTGAGGGCGATGGTGCGGTCCGGGGTGCGGTACGAGCGGGGCTTGTCGCCGGTGGCGTCGACCACCGGGCCGCCCTCCAGCACCGCCTCCGGCACCTTGTCCGCCGAGACCGGCGGGTGGACCCGGTGGTCGGCCTCGAAGTCGCCGCGTACGTAGCCGCCGAGCAGCAGGACGCACACGAGCACCACGAGGGCGAGCAGGGGTATGACGAGGCGGGGGCGCAGGGCGGTCACTGTCCGCCCTGCGGCTGCTGGTCGACCGGGGCGTCGGAGACACCCGGTGCGGGGGACGCGGAGGTGCTGGGCTGCCCCGACGGGGAGCCGGACGGCACCGGTTCGGTCGCGGTCGCGACGGTGGTCGGGGTCGGGGCGGCCGGGCTGCCCGCGGTCGCCCGCGGGGTGCCGGGGGCCCCGCCGCCCTTGGCCGGGCGCTTGGTCGGGGAGGCGCTGGGGCTGGCGGAGGACACGGAGCGGACCGCACCGGACGGGGACGGCGCGGCCGCCGCCCCCGCCCGGATGAAGCCCGCCGTCGCCGGGGGTGCGGCCTGGTCGGCCGGTTCGTCGAGTTCTCCCGTCCCCGAGGAGCCCGCGTCGTCCGGCGCTGTGCTCGGCACCCCCGGCAGCGGCAGCAGCGTCTTCGGCGCGATCGGCGTCGCGCCGGAGAGGCTGAGCCCCAGCGCCGCCGTGTAGACGGAGCATGCCGCGGCGACCAGCCAGCCGGCCCTGCGTACCGCGCGGGCCCGTCTCCCGCTGGAATCGACGAACACGGGACCGGGCAGCGCTATCAGCTCGGTCTCCGGCTCGGGGGCCCCGGCCTCGGACCCGACTTCGTCTGCGGGTGGTTCTGACCATACGTCGCGGTGGTGCTTGGAGAGCATGCCGCAACGTAACGCGACGCAAGCAGTCCTATGGGACGTATTTCGGACTTGACCATTTTCGGGGGTGAAGTGGTCGAATCCGGCCGCGGGTGGCTGTGGCCCGACCCCTGCCCCGGGCCCTGCCCACGGCCGCGCCCCTCGGTCGTGTCCTCAACCGCGGCCGATGTAGGGCATGTTCGTCGCCATCACGGTCGCGAACTGCACGTTCGCCTCCAGCGGGAGCGAGGCCATGTGCGCGACGGTACGGGCCACGTCGCCGACGTCCATCCGCGGCTCGGTCGTCAGCCGCCCGTCCGCCTGAAGGGTCCCGGCGGCCATCCGCTCCGTCATCTCCGTGGCCGCGTTGCCGATGTCGATCTGGCCGCAGGCGATCCGGTACGGGCGGCCGTCCAGCGACAGGGACCGCGTCAGCCCGGTGACGGCGTGCTTGGTCGCCGTGTACGGCGCGCTCAGCGGCCGCGGCGCGTGCGCGGAGATCGACCCGTTGTTGATGATCCGGCCGCCCTGCGGCCGCTGCGCGCGCATCGCCCGGAAGGCGGCCTGCGCGCACAGGAACGCCCCGGTGAGGTTGACGTCGACGACGCCACGCCACTGCTCGTACGTCAGCTCGTCCAGCGGAACGGCGGGCGCGCCCGTACCGGCGTTGTTGAACAGCAGGTCGACGCGGCCGAAGCGGGCGTCCACGGCGGCGAACAGCGCGGCCACCGCCTCCGGGCGGGTGACGTCCGTCGGGATGACCGCCACCGCCTCGTCCGGCAGCCCCTCGGCGGTACCGCGCAGCGCCGCCTCACGCCGGCTTGCCAGGGCCACGGCCCAGCCCGAGGCCGCCAGTTCGCGTGCCACCGCCCGCCCGATGCCGGACCCGGCCCCGGTGACCACCGCGACCCGGAGCGCCGCGCCCGTTCCATTTCCCGCGATCTCAGTCATGGCTCCGCAGGGTATGCGGTGCCACGATGAAACCATGTCACCCTACGCCGAGCCCCTGTCGCACAAGGAGATCGAGGACCGCCTCGCCGAGCTGCCCGGCTGGTCCCTCACCGAGGACGGCATGAGCCTGCAGCGCACGTACCGGCTGCCGCACATCCCGGCTGCGGTCCTCGTGATGCACATCGCGCAGATCCAGGACGAGCTGAACCACCACAGCGACCTGACGCTGGGTTATAACTCGGTCGACGTCTCCGTCACCACGCACGCGGCGGGCGGCCGGCTCACGGAGCGGGACTTCGGCCTGGCCCGGCGCATCGAGGACATCGCCCCGGCCCACGGGGCCGCGTAGCGGCGCTGTCCGCGGCCTGGGGGTTCTTCCGGTCGTCCACCTCTTCCGGGCGCGAGGTGTGCGGTGCCTTGGCGGCGGTGCGGTCCTTGCTCCGGCGTGGCCATGCCGTGGTCGCCCGAGGGATGTACCGGCTTTCCGGCCTCCGCGCCGGCGAGGGACGGGGTGGCCGGTGACGCCCGCGCCGCTGTGCCGGCCGGCGTCCGCGCAGCGGGATTCGGTCTGGCCCACGGGGCCGCGTAGCGGCGCAGTCCGCGGCTCGGGGGGTTCTTCCGGTCGTCCACCTCTTCCGGGCGCGAGGTGTGCGGTGCCTTGGCGGCGGTGCGGTCCTTGCTCCGGCGTGGCCGTGCCGTGGTCGCCCGAGGGGTGTACCGGCGGGGTCGCCCTCGCGGTCCGGCCGCACCATGCGCGCCCAAGGGGAGGTCGGGACCGCCGGTCCACCGTCGCCTTCCGCACCCTGCGCCCTGTATGCGAGCCGTCGCGTACTCGCCGTCCTCGACGTCGGTCGCCACGCGATTCGTGACGTACCGTCACCGACACTGTCAGGACCGGGCCGGAGGTCCGCGGCCGGGGGCGGGCGGGCCCGCCCCGTGCATCCGATCCCGCGCCACACGCGTGGTGACGACCCGTCATGCCAGTCCCCCGCAGGGGTGACCTGCGGCGCCCGCTGTCACCGGTCGGGGTGATCTTGGCCGGGGCGTCCCGCCCGACGTGCCAAGTGGGGGGCTCCCCGGACGGAGGGCTTCGCGTCGCGGGGGTGGAGCGCGGCGGTTAGGGTGGCCGTTCCGGGTCGCCGAGGTGACGCGGCGTCAACAGCGTGGCAGGGGCGCCGTGGTCCGAACGGGGGGTTCCGGGAGCTCGTGCGCACGTGAACATCCCCCTGGCGACCGGACCGGGGCCGCGCAACCGATCGCCGGGGAGGGGCACATGACGCACCCGCAGGGTCACGGCCGTCACGACCGCATCCTGCGCGCCGCCGCCGCGCTCCTCGACCGCCGCCGCTTCCTGACCGTCACGGGGGCCGCCGCGACCCTCGCGTTCAGCACGAACCTGCCCGTCGCCGGTGCCGCCCAGGCGGCCGAGGCGGTGCCCGGGGCGCTCACCGAGTACCCGTTCACGCTGGGCGTCGCCTCGGGCGACCCCACACCCTCGGGGGTCGTGCTGTGGACACGGCTCGCGCCACGCCCGTACGAGCCGGCGCCGGGCAACGGACTCCCCGAGGCGGCCCGTGTGCCCGTCCAGTGGGAGATCGCCCGGGACGACCGGTTCAGGCGGGTCGTCCTGCGCGGCATCGCGACGGCGCACCCGGAGTTCAACCACACCGTGCACGTCGACGCCCAGGGCCTCGCACCCGACCGGGTGTACTACTACCGCTTCCGCGCGGGCCCGTGGATCAGCCCCCCCGGCCGTACCCGCACCGCCCCCGCGCCGGGCTCCCTCCCGTACGAGATGCGCCTGGCCGCGGTGAGCTGCCAGGCATACCACGACGGGTACTTCACCGCGCTCGGCCACCTCGCGGACGAGGACGTCGACGCCGTCTTCCATCTGGGCGACTACCTCTACGAGTACGCCGTCGGCGCCACCGGCGGCGCCCGCGCCTACACCGACCGCACCTTGCCCCCCTGGTTCGCCAAGGAGACGGTCACGCTGGAGGACTACCGGCTGCGGTACGCCCTCTACAAGTCCGACCCCGACCTGCAGGCCGCCCACGCGGCCTTCCCCTGGTTCGTCACCTGGGACGACCACGAGACCGAGAACAACTACGCGGGCGGTTCCGACGAGAGCGGCGGCCCCGGCGACGAGTTCCTCGTCCGCCGCGCCGCCGCCTACCGCGCCTACTGGGAGAACCAGCCGCTGCGCCTCCCGCAGCTCCCGCAGGGCCCGGACATGACGCTCTACCGCCGCTTCCACTACGGACGGCTCGCGCAGTTCGACATCCTCGACACCCGTCAGTACCGCACCGACCAGGCGTACCGCGGCCGCTGGCACCCCCCGGGACCGGAGTCGCAGGACCCGGCGCGCACCATCACCGGGGCGACCCAGGAGCGCTGGCTGCTGGACGGCTTGCGCAACTCGCACGCCACCTGGAACGTGATCCCGCAGCAGGTCGTAATGTCCCGGCGGAGGAGCGGCACCGCCGCCGCGTCCCCGCTCAGCATGGACGCCTGGGACGGCTACCCCGGCTCCCGGGACCGCGTGCTGGCCGGGGCGGGCGCCGCCGGCGTCGAGAACCTGCTGGTGCTCACCGGGGACGTGCACGTCCACTACGCGATGGACATCAAGGCGGACTGGGACGACCCCACCTCGCGCACCATCGGCACCGAGCTGGTCACCAGCTCCGTCACCAGCGGCCGCGACGGCTCCCCGCGCCCGTCCGACTGGTCGGCGGTCATGACGGCCAACCCGCACCTGCGGTTCTACGACGGCCGCCGCGGCTATGTGACCGTCCGGCTGGACGCCGAGGAGGCGCGGGCCGACTTCAAGACCGTCGACTCCGTGACCACCCCCGGCGCCGCCCTGACCACCGCCGCGTCCTTCGTGACCGAGGCCGGGGACCCCGGTCTGCGGGAGACCTGACGGGGGTCAGTGCTCGCCGGGGTAGCGGACGCCGATCCGGTCCCGGACCGTGTCGAGCGTCCGCATGACGGCGAGGCTGCCCTCCAGCGGCACCAGCGGGGACTCCCGCTCGCCCGCGCGCAGGCAGCGCATGACCTCGGCCGCCTCGTGCTGCAGCCCGCGCAGGCCGTCGTCCGGGGCGCCGAACTCCTCGGGCTCGCGGCCCTCGCGGTGCAGCACGAAGCGGTCCGGGTGGAAGAAGCTCGCCGGAACCTCGATCCGTCCCGCGGAGCCGGTGACCACCGCGGTCTGGGCGGTGTCGGCGGTGAGGGAGCAGCTGAGCACCGCCATGGCCCCGCTGTCGTAGCCGAGCAGCATGCCGGTGTTGTCGTCCACGCCGTCCTCGGTCAGGTGGGCCCAGGCCTGGACCTCGTCGGGCTCGCCGAGCAGCAGGTGGGCGAAGGAGACCGGGTAGACGCCCAGGTCCAGCAGGGCGCCGCCGCCGAGTGCGGGGTCGAGCAGCCGGTGGCCGGGGTCGAAGGGACCGGCGAGGCCGAAGTCCGCGTGCACGCTGCGCACCTCGCCGATCGCCCCGTCCGCGACCAGCTCGGTCAGCTGCCGCACCACGGGGTTGCAGTAGGTCCACATCGCCTCCATCAGGAAGCGTCCGTGGGCCCGGGCGAGGTCGGCCAGCTCGCGCGCCTCGACCGCGTTGACGGTGAAGGGCTTCTCGCACAGCACCGACCGTCCGGCCCGCAGGCACAGCCCGGCCGCGACGCGGTGCGCCGAGTGCGGGGTGGCGACGTACACCACGTCCACGCCCTCGTCGTCGGCGAGTTCGGTCCAGCTGCCGTACGCGCGCGGGATGCCGAAGCGGTCCGCGAAGGCACGCGCGGAGTCGAGCCGGCGCGAGCCGACCGCGACGATCTCGGCCTCGTCCTTCAGCTCGCGCAGGTCCTCGGCGAAGGACGCGGCGATGCCACCGGTGGCCAGGATGCCCCAGCGCACTTTCCTACCGGAACCGACCGATTCCGTCATGAATCTGCCCCCACCTGGCCTCGACCACCTCGTGATTGCTGAGAGCATAGAGAACGATTCACACACCACGGAGAGAGACCCATGCCGGAAGCCGGCGCGACCCCGCCCGACCAGATATCCACACCGGGGCCGTCAACCCCGGTACGACGCGCCGGAGAGATCCCAGGAGCTCGCACCAGCCTGATGGTGACGTTCCTCCTCGGCGCACTCAGCGCGCTCCCCGCACTCTCCATGGACATGTATCTGCCGGCCCTGCCGCAGGTCACCGAGGAACTGCGCAGCCCCGCCGTCACGGTGCAGCTCACGCTCACCGCGTGCCTGGCCGGACTCGCCCTGGGCCAGCTGGTCGTCGGCCCGATGAGCGACCGCTGGGGCCGCCGCCGCCCGCTGCTGGCGGGGATGGTGCTCTACGTCCTGGCCACCGCCGTCTGCGCCCTCGCGTCCACCACGGAACTGCTGATCGGCTTCCGGCTGCTGCAGGGCCTCAGCGGCGCGGCGGGCATAGTGATCGCCCGCGCGATCGTCCGCGACCTCTACGACGGCGTCGCGATGGCGCGCTTCTTCTCCACCCTGATGCTGATCTCCGGGGTCGCGCCGATCGTCGCGCCGCTCATCGGCGGCCAGGTCCTGCGGCTCACCGACTGGCACGGGGTCTTCGTCGTGCTGACCGTGGTCGGGGTGCTCCTGACCCTCGTGGTGTGGCGCTGCCTGCCGGAGACGCTGAACCCCGGGGAGCGGCACAGCGGCGGGCTGGGCGAGACGCTGGGGGCGATGCGCGGCCTGCTCGCGGACCGCGCGTTCACCGGCTACATGCTCACCGGCGGCTTCACCTTCGCGGCGCTGTTCGCGTACGTCTCCGCGTCCTCGTTCGTCGTCCAGGAGATCTACGGGGCCTCCCCGCAGACCTACAGCCTGCTCTTCGGCCTCAATTCCGTGGGCCTGGTCGCGCTGGGCCAGGTCAACGGCAAGATCCTGGTCGGGCGGGTCAGCATGGACAAGGTGACCGGGGTGGGCCTGGCGGTGATCACCGCGGCCGCGGCGGTGCTGCTGGCGCTGACCTCGGGATGGTTCGGGCCGGTGGGGCTGCTGCCGGTCGCCGCGGGGCTCTTCGTGCTGATGGCGGCGATGAGCCTGGTGCTGCCCAACACCAACGCGCTCGCGCTGATGCGCACCCGGCACGCCGCCGGATCGGCCTCCGCGCTGCTCGGCACGACCTCCTTCCTGGTGGGCGCCGTCGCCTCGCCGCTCGTCGGCATCGCGGGCGAGCACACGGCGGTGCCCATGGCCGTGGTGCAGCTGGGCAGCGCCCTGGCCGCGGTGGTCTGCTTCGCCGGGCTGTGCCGACCGTGGCGACGTAGTGTGGATGCACGGTGATTCGTGCCGTCATTGCCGCGCCGACTCAGGAGGCAGCGATGTCCGAGCCGATCGACGAGAGCAAGTGGGCCTGGAAGACCGCAGACAGCTGCCTGCACACCGGGTCCGAACATATGATCGATCCGGAGGACCTGGTCATGGCCTCCGGCCGCGAGCCGACGCCGGCCCTCATCGAGAAGGCCCGCAAGTTGCTGGAGGAGCATGGCCCCGCAGCTGTCGAGAGGTACCTCCCGTGATGCGGAGCTGCGCGGCGACGAGCTGAGCCGGCTCGTCACGGACATCACCCCATATCTGGAGCCCGTGCCCCCCTCCGTGCATCCCTGGTGCGCGGGCGCGGTGGTCCTCGCGGGCCGCGGCGGCACGGTCGCCGTCCACGAGGCGGTGGGCTGGGCGGAGCGCTACGCCTCCTACGACGAGAACACCGACCGCGGTGTCGAACTGCCGCGTGAGCGGTGGGTGCCGATGCGGCCGGACACCGTCTTCGACCTGGCGTCGCTGACCAAGCTCTTCACGGCCGTCGTCGCGGTGGGACGGCTGGAACTCGGCCGGGAGGTCGCGGCCTACGTGCCCGAGTTCGGCGCGGCGGGCAAGCGGCGCATCACCGTGGGGCAGCTGCTCGACCACACCTCGGGGCTCCGTCCCGAGCTGCCGTTCCACGACCACGCCGACGCCGAGTCCCGGGCGAAGCTGCTCTGGGAGGAGGCCCCGGTCGTGGCGCCCGGCACCGAGCGGATCTACTCCGACCTCAACCTCATCGCGCTCCAGCACGTCCTGGAGCGGACCACCGGCGAGGCCCTGGACGCCCTCGTGCGGGAGGACGTCACCGACCCGTTCGGGATGTACGACACCCGCTACAACCCGCCCGCCTCCTGGACCCCGCGGATCGCCGCCACCGAGGACCAGCGCAGGCCCTGGGCCCGGCTCGACCGCGGCCCGCTCCGCGGGACCGTGCACGACGAGAACGCCCACGTCATGGGCGGGGTCGCCGGTCACGCGGGCCTGTTCTCGACCGCCTGGGACCTCGCCCTGTTCTGCCGGGCGCTGCTCGACCGCGGCGGCCCCTACCCGGGCTTCGAGGTGGACCGGCCCTGGTTCATGGGCGCCCTCGCGGGGCGCGGCGCGGCCGGCCACACCGGGTTCACCGGCACCAGCCTGGTGATCGACCCCGGTACCGGCGGCTTCCTGGTGCTGCTCGCCAACTCGGTGCACCCCTGCCGTACGTGGCGCGACGGGAGCGCGCCCCGGGCGGCGGCGGGTACCCGGTTCGCCAGGGCCCTCGGCGTGGCGTGAGCCCGGTGGGGCGCATGGGGTGTGTGGGGCATGTGGGGCCACAGGGGCGCGGCGTGCACGGCGGGCGGCGGGGCCGGGCGCCCGAAAGGTGAACAATGCTGTTCATCGGGTAGTTTGGCAGCTGACGTGGGGTGGGGATCCTTCCCGGCAGCCGCGTCGGCCGGCCGGCCCCCACGGCGGAACGGAGGCGCAGGAGGCGATGGTCCCCCAGGTCAGGACGCGACCGGGCCCGGCGACGGCCGGAGGGCGGTGAGGGCATGGCGCCGGAGCTCGCCGGTCTCGTCGCCGCGGACCCCGGTCCGGCGCTGCTGGACTCCCCGCTGAGCCAGGTGGTGCGCGACACGGGCGCCTCCATGGGCCTGATCTACCTGATGACCCCCGAGCAGGACATGCTGCGGCTGACCGTGGTCGTCGGCGTCTCCCGCAAGATCGACACCATCTGGGGACGGGTCGTGCCCAGCGCCTCGAGCCCGGTCGCCGACGCGGTCCGGGAACGGCGCATGGTGCTGCTGGGCGGCCACGAGGACACCGCGCGCGCCTACCCGAGGCTCGCCCTGGTCCTGCCGTACGACTTCCCGCTCGCCGCGGCCCCGATCACCAGCGGCTCCACCATCTGGGGCGCACTGTGCCTGGTGTGGCCGGGCGGGCACCACGGGCACCCCGGGCGGATCACCCGGCGGACCCGCGACGCGTACCGCGGGGCCTGCGACCGCATGGGGCGGCTGCTGCGCAGGGCCGCCGAGGACGGCAGGCCCGTGCTGCCCCCCGACGAGCCGAGGGTGCTGCCCGTGCTCCGCAACCGCACCCACGGCCCGAACGAGGCGATGGCCGCGGCCGACCTCGCCGAACGGCTCCCGGAGGGCTCCTTCGCCCTGGACCTGGAGGGCCGGATCACCTTCGTCACGCAGACCGCCGCCGCGCTGCTCGGGGCCCAGGTGCCCGACCTCCTGGGCACCGAACCCTGGGAGCTGCTGCCCTGGCTGGACGACCCGGTCTTCGAGGACCGCTTCCGCGGCGCGATGATCAGCCGCCGTCCGGGCTCGGCCACGGCGCTGCGCCCACCGGACCGCTGGCTCACCTTCGAGTTCTACCCGGACGGCACGGGCGTCAGCGTCCGCGTCACCCCCGCCCCCACGCCCGAGGCCGCGGAGACGCCCGCGGCGCAACTCCCCGCGGGCCCCACGCCGGACCGGGCCATCGCCCTGTACCACCTGCTGCACATGGCGGCCACGCTCACCGAGGCCGTCGGCACCCAGGACGTCATCGACCTGGTCGTCGAGCAGATGCTGTCGGTCTTCGGCGTGCAGGCCGTGGCGCTGATGACGGCCGAGGAGGGGCGGCTGCGGGTCATCGGGCACCGGGGCTACCACGAGGACTTCATGGAGTCCGTCGACGCCATGCCGATGGACGTCGACAACCCGGCCGTGCGCACCCTCAAGACCGGCGTCCCGGGCTTCTTCGCCAACGTCGACGAACTGCTGCGGATCTACCCGGAGACGGTCGTCCGGGACCGCAAGGCCGCCTGGGCGTTCCTGCCCCTGATCACCTCGGGCCGGCCCGTCGGCTCCATGGCCCTCGCCTACGACCGCCCCCACCCCTTCTCCTCGGGCGAGCGCAGCGTCCTCATCTCGATCGCCGGCCTGGTCGCCCAGGCCCTGGACCGGGCGCGGCTGTACGACGCCGAGCACAACCTCACCATCAGCCTGCAGGCACGGCTGCTGCCCCGGGCCCTGCCGGACGTCCCCGGCCTGGAGGTGGCCGCCCGCTACATGCCGGCGACCCGAGGCATCGACATCGGCGGCGACTTCTACGACGTGATCCGGCTCGACACGACCACGTGCGCCGTGACGATCGGCGACGTCCAGGGTCACAACGTCAACGCCGCCGCGCTCATGGGGGAGGTCCGCACCGCCGTGCGCGCCGTCGCGGGCGCCTCCCCCAGCGAGGTGCTGACCCGCTCCAACCGGCTGCTCGTCGACCTCGACCCCGGCCTGCTCGCCAGCTGTCTCTACGCCCAGCTGGACCTGGAACGGCACACCGCCTGCATCGCGACCGCCGGCCACCCGCCGCCGGTCCTGCGGCATCCCGACGGCAGCACCGAGGTGCTGCCGCTGCCGCCAGGACCGCTGCTGGGCGTGGACCGCGACGCCCGCTACCCGACGACGGAGATCGCGCTGCCGCCCGGAGCGGTGCTCGCGCTGTACACCGACGGCCTGGTGGAGACCCCGGGCGTCGACCTCGACGCCTCCGCCGCCGACCTGGCGGCCCAGGTCGCGCGGGCCGGGCCGGACGCCTCGATGGACGCCCTCGCCGACAGCCTCCTCGGACACGCCCAGCGGTCCGGCCCGCGCAACGACGACATCGCCCTGCTGCTCACCCACGTGACGGGACCGGCGAACCGGCCGCCGGAGTGACGGCCCCTCAGGAGACCGACCGGCCCCCCACGCGGGGCCGCGTCCTGCCATGATGTGATGCGCACGAATGTCGCATTGCTGGGGGATCACGTGACGCTGACCATCGGTGGCGCGCTGCGCGAGCTGCGCACGGCCCAGAAGTCCGCCAAGGGCGTGTCGCTGTACTCGCGCCACATCAACCGCCCGGCCGGCCGGGTGCTCGCCGCCGGCGCCTACCGGGCACGGCTGACGCCCAACCAGGTCACCCTGGTCAGTGCCGCCTTCAGCCTGGGCGCGGTGCTGGCGCTGGCGCTGGCGCGGCCGTCCTGGCCGCTGGCTCTGGCCGTGTACCTCGGGCTCGTCGTCGGCTTCGCCTTCGACTCCGCGGACGGGCAGCTCGCCCGGCTGCTGGGGCGGGGCAGCCCGGCGGGGGAGTGGCTGGACCACGTGGTCGACGCCGGGAAGATCACCGCGATCCACGCGGCCGTCCTGATCTCCTTCCACCGCTTCTTCGACCTGCCCTCCGAGGGCTGGCTCCTGCTGCCGCTCGGCTTCCAGTTCGTCGCCGTGATGATCTTCAGCGGCGGCCTGCTGGCGGACAAGCTCAAGCCGAAGCCCCCCGCCTCCGCGCAGGCGGTCCCGGCCGCCGCGCCGTCACGGCTGCGCGCCGTCGCGCTGCTGCCCGTCGACTACGGGGTGTTCTGCCTGGTCTTCCTCACCCTCGGAGCGCCGCGGGTCTTCCTCGTCGCGTACGCCGCGCTGTTCGCCGTGCACGCGCTCTTCCTCGTCGCCTTCCTCGCGAAATGGTTCCGCGAACTGAGCGCGCCCGCTGCTGGCATCGAGGCATGATCGCGAACCCGCACCACCGGCGAATGACGGCCCCCACCCGGGGCCGCTGACACCGGACGCGTCCGCGTCTTCCGAGGCCCCCTTCCGGGGCCTCGTTCCTTTTGTGCTCGGAGCCCCGCCCCCGTCCCTCCCGGAGGTTCCGATGACCGCACCCCAGACGTCCCGTTTCTACGTCACCACCACCATCCCGTACGTCAACGCCCGCCCCCACCTGGGCTTCGCTCTCGAACTGGTGCAGGCGGACGTACTCGCCCGGCACCACCGCAGGCGCGGCGAACCGGTGCGCTTCCTCAGCGGCACGGACGACAACTCGCTGAAGAACGTGCTGGCCGCCGAGGCCGAGGGCATCCCCGTCCAGGACCTGGTGGACCGCAACGCGGCCGCGTTCGCCGCACTGGACGCCCCGCTCGCGCTCTCCCTGGACGACTTCATCCGCACCAGCCGCGACCCCCGCCACCGCGCCGGCGTGGAGCGGCTGTGGCGCCGCTGCGCCGCCGCGGGCGACCTCTACCGCGAGCACTACGAGGGCCTGTACTGCGTGGGCTGCGAGCAGTTCTACACCCCGGACGACCTGGTCGGCGGCCGCTGCGCCGAGCACGGCACCGAGCCGCAGACGGTCGCGGAGGAGAACTGGTTCTTCCGGCTGTCCCGTCACACCGACGCGCTGCGCGCGCTGATCGAGGACGGGCGGCTGCGGATCGAACCGGCCGCGCGCCGCAACGAGGTGCTCGCCCTGCTCGCCCGCGGGCTGCGCGACTTCTCCGTCTCCCGCTCCCAGACCCGAGCCCGCGGCTGGGGCATCCCGGTGCCCGGCGATCCGGGGCAGGTGATCTACGTCTGGTGGGACGCGCTCGGCAACTACGTCACCAGCCTCGGCTACGGCGGCCCCGACGGGGACGGCGGAGCCGCGTACGACCGGTGGTGGGCGGGCGACGGGCGGCGCGTGCACCTGGTGGGCAAGGGCGTGCTGCGCTTCCACGCCGTCTACTGGCCCGCGATGCTGCTGTCGGCCGGGCTGCCGCTGCCGACGGACATCCTCGTCCACGACTACCTCACGGTGGAGGGGCGCAAGATCAGCAAGTCTTCGGGAACGACGGTCGACCCGGAGGAACTGGCCGCCGAGCACGGCACCGACGCGGTGCGCTGGTGGCTGCTGCGCGAGGTGCCGCGGGTCGGCGACGCCGACTTCACGCGCGAACGGCTGGTCGCCCGCGCCGACGCGGACCTGGCCGGGGGGCTCGGCAACCTGGTGCACCGGGTGGTGACCATGGTCCACCGCTTCCGCGACGGGGTGGTCCCCGCGGCGGAGGGGCCCGGCGAGCCCGGTACGGAGGCCGTGCTGGCGGCCTGTCAGGAGGCGCCGGACGCCGTCGCGGCGGCGCTGCACGACGTGGACTTCCGGCGCGCCACGGCCGCCGTGTGGCGGATCGTCGACGAGGCCAACCGCTGCATCGACGAGACCCGGCCCTGGGAACTGGCCCGCGCCGAGCGCCGCCACCGCAGCGTCGGCGCCGGACGCCGTCTCGACGCGGTGCTGGCCGCCCTCGTACATGCCTGCCGCACCCTCGCCGGCGAGCTGGAACCCTTCCTCCCCGACGCCGCGGCCCTGATCGCCCGCCGCTGCGCCGCCGGCCCGGGCGAGCGGCTTCCGCCCCCCGCCCCGCTGTTCCCGCACTCCACCCACCGGGAGGCCGCCGCGACACCCGGCCCGTGAGGTCGGGGCGGGCCCGTCCGGGCCGGGGCTCGTCGGCGTGTGCGGGTACGCCAAAGCCTTTTTCGCGGCCCTTGCACGGCAGCTCGACTGGGCGCAGGTTGTTCCGCTTCGGAAGCCCGTCCGTACCCGCGGACGGCGACGGGACCCGAGGCCACCGGAAAGGTGACCCGCTCCGGCGCCTGAACCCCGGCCGTCAACCCGCCCGCACCGCCTCCGGGAGCGCCGGACCCCGCCCTCCCGCCCACGCCCCCGCGGTGCGCTACGCGGGGGCGGGTTCGGTGCGGGTTCCGGGGTCGTCCGCCGGGGCGGACTCGCGGCGGACGACGGCCACACGGCCCCAGAGGACCAGCGCCTTGAGGGTCGAGCCGAGGGCGAGGCCCCAGGCGGCGCCGAGGACGCCGCCGAGGGCGTAGCCGCCGATCATGAAGCCGACCGAGGCGAGGGAGAAGACCACCTGGATGGGCAGGGTGGCCTTCGGGCGCAGGACGCGCAGGGTGAGCAGGGCGCTGGTGCCGGCGGCGATCGCGGCGTACTGCGTGCCCGTGGCGGGCAGCAGGCGGGACGCCGCCGACCAGGTCTCGCCGAGCAGTTCACGGCCGGCGCGGTCCGGCAGGGCCATGAGGACGGCCGTCCAGCCGGCGGCGACGCCCGCGAGGACGGCGGCGAGGACGGCGGTGGCCCTGACCTGGCCGCGCATGCTCGGGACGCGGCCCAGCAGCGGGGGCCCGAAGGCGGTGGCGGAGTTGAAGAGCACGTTCATCGGGCCGAAGAGCGTCGTCGTACCGCGCAGCGCGCCCACCGCCAACTGGCTGGCGAAGACGCCGAGTCCGACCACCGCGAGCTGGCTGGAGGCGTTGCCCACGCCGTACTCGACGACGAAGCGCTGCCCGAGGTGGCCGCGGCGTACGAAGCGCCGCAGGTCGGCCCTGGTGCCGCGCAGCCTGGGGGCCAGCAGGGCCGCGCCGACGAGCAGCGCGGGCACCGCGGACAGTCCCCACACCGCCACCAGCCGCGCCGGGCCGGTGCCGTGCGGCTGCAGCGCGAGCGCGGGGAGCGCGACGGCCAGCCGCAGCACGTCGCTGGTGAGGGCGAGATGGGGCAGCCGCAGGGTCGAGAAGCAGTAGCGCAGCCCGTCCTGGGTGAGCACCAGCGGCAGCACCATGCCGAGCACCGCCAGCGCCCAGGCCGTCTCGCCGGGGACGAAGGCGAGCACCGCCGCCATGGCTCCCCCGGCCACCGCGGAGGCCACGGCCACGAAGGACGCCGCCGAGCGGCAGGCCGCGGCCACCGACGCCGCCTCGCCCCGTTCCAGCACCAGGGCCTGGCCGACGTACGACACGCTCACGCCCAGCAGCACGGAGAAGACCGTGTAGACCATCGAGAAGACCGAGAACCCGGCGGCGCTGGACAGCCGGGCGGCGACCACGAGCACCAGGATGTTCGTGAGCGCCGCCACGCCCTGGTCGAGCACGGAGCAGACGATCGCGGTCTTCGCGCCCGGCGCCGGGCGCACCGTCACCGCGTCACCGTGCGCAGCGGGATGGTGTCGGTGGTCGGCGCCGGGGTGTCGTCACCGGAGGGGAGGGACGTCCTGGCCGTGGCGGCCGTCGCGACCGTGACGCCGCCCTCCGGGGCGGACGCCGTCCCGGCTGCCGGGGCGGCGGCCGGGGCCGCGGCCTCGGACCGCGCCGCCGCGGCGTTCCGCTTGCGCGCCGCCCTGCGGGACCGCCGGGCCCACCAGCCGCGGCCGGGCGAGGTGTGCAGGACGGCGCCGAGCACGGTGCTGCCCGCGCCGCTGATCAGCTGGCGCACCCGGTCGAGGTCGGCGCGGTGGACCGCGTGCGGGTCGGCGACGACCAGGACGCCGTCGATGCGGTCGGCCAGCGCGAGCGCGTCGGCGTACGTGAGGACCGCCGGGGCCAGCACGATCACCGCCGCTCCCGGGGCGTCCGCCTCCGCGAACAGCCGGCTCGCCGCCGACGAGGTGAGCGCCCGCGCCACGTTGCGCACCCGGCGCCCCGGCACGAGGTCGAAGGAGCCGGACTCGCCCGCGTCGATGGGCACCTGGAGACCGGCCGGCCAGCCGCCCTCGCTGAGGTGCGGGGAGCGGGCCCAGCCGGGCCGGGAGCCGTCCGCCGCGCGCAGCCGCGCCGACAGCCCGGGGGTGCGCAGATCGGCCTCGATCAGCAGCACCTCCATGCCCATCTCGGCGAAGGACGCGGACAGGTTGACGGCGACCGAGGCCGCCGTGTCGCCGCCGCCGCGCGGGGCGACCACGAGCAGCCGGCGGTGCTCGGCGAACCGCTGGTCGTACGCGAGCCGGAAGGCGACCGAGCGGAACTCCTCGGCCAGCCGGGGGTCGGCGTGGTCGACGGCGAGCAGCGGCCCGCCCTTGCTGCGCGGCAGGGTGCCCAGCACGGGTGCGCGCAGCGCCCGCACCACGTCGCCCTCGGAGCGCGCGGTCGGGTCGAAGACCAGCCGCACCCAGGCGGCCAGCAGGCCGATGGCGACGCCGACGAGCGCGCCGAGCCCGAGCATCATGGGCAGCCCGGGGCCGGAGGCCGCCGCCGGCGGGGAGGCGACCCGGATCCACTTGCCGGGCGTGGTGTCGAGGGTCTGCAACCTGGTGATGTTGGTGCTGAGTTCGGAGATGCGGCCGACGAGGGTGGCCTGCACGGTGGTGGCCGCGTCGAGGGTGGGGCCCTCGCCCAGCCGCAGGATCTGCTCGTCGAGTTCCTTGCGCTGCTTGACCACCGGGTCGAGCTGCTTGCGCAGGTTGTGGACGGTGTTCTTGATGGTGTTCTCGGTGGCCTCCTGGCGCGCGTCCATGAACGCCTGGGCGAGCGCGTTGGCGCGGCGGGCCGCCTGGTCCGGGTCGGTGTAGGTGTACGCGAAGCGCAGCACCAGCGTGTTGGGCGGGTTGGTGACCTGGAGGTCGGACTGGAGCGCGGAGACGGAACGTGCGCTCAGGTGCAGCTTCTTGGCGGCGCGCTTGGCGATCTCGTTGCTCATCGCCGTCTGCCGCTCGGTGCCTATGTTGATCGCCTTGTCGGGCGCCGTGCCGCCGGCCGCGAACTCGTCGACGGTGGCCGCCCGCAGCACGACCTCACTGGTCGCCACGTAGGTGTCCTTGCCGGAGACGGCCAGGTATCCGCCGCCGAGCAGCCCGATCAGCACACCGGCCACCAGCAGCGCGCGGTAGCGGACGAGCTGACGGAACTGGTCCCGCAGGAGGTCCGGTTCGTCGTGGGCCTCGGACATCTGCGATGCGTGCGGTTGATCACTCACGTGCGTGGAACCCCCCATACGTCCGATCCCTCAGGATCGACAGCTTCTGCGGCCGTGTCCAGTGCCTCCGAGAGGAGCGCACTGATCCGTGACAATCCGGCCTCACGACTCAGGTGCGCCGCCACGTACGCGGGCCCCCGGCCCCCGAGTTCGGCGGCCGCCCCCGGGTCCTGGGCGAGGGCGCGCACGGCCTTCAGGAACGCCCCCGGGTCCTCCGGTTCCACCAGCAGCCCGGCCTCGGAGCGCAGCACCTCCTGCGCGGTGCCGCCCTCCGCGGCGACGGAGGCGACCACCGGCCGCCCGGCGGCGAAGTAGGAGGTGAGTTTGGACGGGATGCTCATGTCCAGCACCGAGGCGCGCTGGGTGACCGCCAGGACGTCGGCGGCGGCCAGCACGTCGGGGAAGTCGGCGTCGTCGGCGGGCGGGGCGAACTCCAGGTTCGGCACGTCCGCCGCGAGGTCCCGCAGGTGTTCGCGCTGGTTGCCGTCGCCCATCAGGACGATGCGCACCGAGGGGTCGAGACGGGCCGCCTCGACCAGCACCTCCAGGCCCTGCTTGAGCCCCATGTTGCCGGAGTGCAGCACGACCGTCTGCTCCCGGCCCCAGCCCAGCCGGGCCCTGGTCTCCTCGCGCGGCCGCGAAGGGCTCGCCACATGGGACCAGTTGGGGACCAGCCGGATGCGTCCGCGGTCCACGCCCATCGCGGCGACCTTGTCCACGAAGCTCTCGTGGATCACCCCGACCAGCGTGGCCCGCTTCAGCGCGTATGCCTCCACGGCCCCCGCGGCCGCCGCCGCCCGGTCGCCGCCGCGGATGCCGCTCTGCGCGGCGGCGGCGCCCATCAGGTCCTGCACGATCGGCACGTACGGCACCTTGTGCCGGGCGGCGATGCGCGCGCCGATCACGCCGCCGGCCAGGCTCGGCATCTGCGCCACCACCGCGTCCGGCCGGACGCGGGGCGCCGCGACCAGCCCGTGGGCGAGGATCGAGGCCTCGAACAGGGCACGCTTGAGCGCCGTCTGACGTGGCGGCACGGTGTGCCGCCGACGGTGCACGCGCACCCCGGCACGCCGCTCCTCGATCCGCCACACGCCCTTGTACGCCGGGTCGAGCCGCCACGACGGGTAGTGCGGCATCCCGGCGAGCACGTGCACCTCGGCGCCGCCGCCGTCCGCGGCCGCCCAGTGCTCGGCGATCTGCGTGGCGTACGGGCCGATGCCCGCGTGCTCGGGCGCGTAGTTGGTGGAGACGAGTAGCAGAGTGCGGCCCTTGAACTCGGGCACGGAAGGACCCCTTCCCCCCAGAAGTGACCAGATGCTCACCTTATCCGTTCACCAGAGAAACACACTGGCTTCACGCTAATGTCTGAGACTCCGCAACTCGCGGAACGGTTGTATTCCTGTGGGGGGATTCGCAACATGGCGCACCGTGTGGGGTATGCACCTGGTGTCTACGACCTGTTCCACGTCGGCCACCTGAACATCCTGCGGCACGCCCGCAGCCAGTGCGACTACCTGGTGGCCGGAGTGGTCTCCGACGAGATGGCCGCCCTCGCCAAGGGGCGCAAGCCGGTCGTCCCGCTCATCGAACGGCTGGAGATCGTCCGCAGCGTGCGCTTCGTCGACGCGGCGTTCGTCGAGACCGTCCCGGACAAGCTGGAGACCTGGGAGCAGGTCCGGTTCGACGTCATCTTCAAGGGCGACGACTGGCGCGGCACCGAGAAGGGCGCCAGGCTCGAACGGGACTTCGCCACGGTCGGCGTCGAGGTCGTCTACTTCCCCTACACGGTGCACACCTCCAGTACGCAACTGCGCCGCGCGCTCGACGCGCTGACGGCCCCGGCGGCGGGTGCGGCCGGGCGCTGACCCCGGCCCGGCCCGCTCAGGCCCGCTCCGGCGCGGCCCGCTCAGCGCAGTTGCTTGCCCTCGTCGGAGCGCAGGGTCGTGACGAGGGCGAAGCAGATCAGGGCGACCCCGATGCGGCCCGAGGCCTGGAGCAGCGGCCCGCGCAGGAGGATGAACGAGTAGCCCGCGACCAGCGGGATGACGATCGCCATCACATTGCCCGGACGCGGGTCCACCGAGGTGCGCAGGGCGTAGCGGCGGTCACCCCGGGCGGCGAGGTAGCCGAGGGCGACGAAGCCCACGACGACGCCGCCGGAGCCGAAGTCGATCCAGACCTCCGCCCACATGGGGGAGGAGAGGTTGACGTTCTTCATCCCCATCCACTGGCCGATCATGACGCCCGTGTCGCGGGGCTTGCCCTGCCAGACAGACCGCGGCACGAAGAAGAACACGGAGCCCGCGAGCTGGCGGCCGTAGAAGTGGCCGGGGCCGGTGTCCGAGAAGGTGATCGTGTTGGCGAACATCCCGACCTGGTCGTAGTCCTTGATCGCCAGCGGCTCGAAGACGGACGTGGTCTGCACCGGCTTGTAGCCGCCGTCGTCGTAGCGGAAGCGGTCGGCGAACGGGAAGACGACCAGGGCGGCCAGCACGCCCAGTGCCAGGGCCGTCCGGTACATCGTCGGGCTCTTGGGGAAGGCGGTGAACAGGAACGAGAACAGCACCGTCAGGAACCAGTAGCGCGGATTGCTGATCGGGTTGTTGACCACCCCGTTGAGCAGCAGCAGCGCACCCCAGGTGGCGATCACCAGCGGCCGCCGGCGGGCCCGTCGCGAGGTCACCAGCCAGCGGGTGAAGACGAGCAGCGCCAGCAGCGCCGGGACGGTGCCGAAGCCGCGCAGGAAGGCGGAGCCGACGTTGGACTCCGCGGAGGCGGCGCCGTCGGCCCGGATCGTGTCGGTGATGGCCTGACGGCTGCTGAAGAACACCGCGGGACCGCCCAGTTTGACCACCAGCAGCGCGCTGCCGACGAACGCGATCGCCGCCAGCAGGAACACCCGCCTGCGGTGGAAGGAGGCGGAGCGGTCCTTGCGCCGGGCCCGGCGGATCGGCCGGTGCCGCGACAGCAGGGCGCCGACGTCGAAGGCCGCGCAGCCGATCAGCACCAGCGCCACCGCGACCAGCAGGTCGGCGCGGGTCCCGACGACCGGCGTCGGCGTCTGGTCGAGGACGTTCTGCACGAGCGGGGCGACACCCATCGCCACGTACACGAAGAGCCAGAACGAACCCTGGATCAGCTTGCGGTGGGCCGTCAGCGCCATCACCGCCAGCCGCGTGCCGGAGTAGCAGGTGAGCACCATCTGCAGCCAGAAGACGCCGTCGCGCACGCCCGGACCCGGCTGCACCGCGACCACCGCGGGCAGGAACAGTCCCAGGCCCAGGATCAGCGGTACGGCCAGCGCGCGGGAGAGCAGCGCCCGCGGCGAGACCGCCGGGACCTCGACGTCCCCCGCCGCCGGACCGGCCGGACCCTCCGGGCCCCCCGGCCCCCGCGACGGGATTCCGCGCGGCTGGATTTCGTGTGCCTGAACGGCCATGCAACAGCCCCCCAACGATTCCCCTCGCGCAGTCTATAGATCCTGCCTCCCCGGAAGCGTGTCCACGGATAATCTGTGCGAACGGTGCCGGGGAGGGCACACGGGACGGGGGTTCTTGGGGGTGCGTCCGTGACGGCACGTGATCTGTCGGCCTTCACACTGGCCGGGTACGACAAGGGGCGGAGCAAGGCCGTCCAGGCGCTGTGGTTCGCGGTGATGAACACCGTGTTCTCCGCCTGGTTCTGCCCGGCCCGGCTGCGGGTGGCGATCCTGCGGGCCTTCGGCGCCACGATCGGCGAGGGGGTGCTCATCCGGCACCGCGTCCGGGTGCTGTGGCCCTGGAAGCTGACCGTCGGCGACCGGACCTGGATCGGCGAGGGCGCCTGGCTGCTCAACCTGGAGCCCGTCACCATCGGCGCCGACGTCTGCGTCTCCCAGGAGGCGCTGCTGTGCACCGGCAGCCACGACCACCGCACCGTCGACTTCCGCTACCGCAACGCGCCGATCACCGTGGAGGACGGCGCCTGGGTCGCCGCCCGCGCCATCGTGCTCGCCGGGGTGACCGTCGGCCGCCACGCCGTCGTCGGCGCCGGCACCGTCCTGTCGAAGGACCTGCCCGAACTCACCCTGCACACCGCCGACGGCACCCGGACGCTCAAGGAGCCCCAGCAGTGAAGGAGCCCCAGCCGTGAAGGTGCTGCACGTCGTCACCCTGCACACGCCCACCAACGCCTTCGGCGGCCCGACCCGGGTCGCCCTCAACCTCGCCCGGGGGCTGCGCGGCCGCGGCGTCGACGCCGAACTGGTCACCCTGGGCGACGGGTTCCCCGAAGGGGCGCTGCCGGACGAGGTGGAGGGCGTGCCGGCACGGATCTTCCGCGCCCGGCACGTGCTGCCCCGCTTCGAGGTCTCCGGGATCACCTCGCCGTCCCTGCTCGCCGGCGCGCGGCGGCTGGTGCGCTCGGCGGACGTCGTCCACGTCCACCTGATGCGCGACCTGATCACCCTGCCGGTCGCCGTGGCGGCGCTGCAGTGCGGGCGGCCGCTGGTGCTGCAGACCCACGGGATGGTCGACCCCAGCGACAAGCCGCTGGCCAAGGTGCTCGACGCGCTCGCCACCAAGCGGCTGCTGCGGCGCGCCGACGCCGTGCTGCACCTGACCGAGTGGGAGCGCACCGACCTGGAGGCGGTCGTCGGCGAGGGCAACCTGGCCCGGCCGGTACGGCTGCCCAACGGCACCGCACTGCACCAGCCCCGGGTCCGCAGCGGCCCGCCCACCGTGCTCTACCTGGCCCGCTTCCAGACCCGCAAGCGCCCCAAGGCGTTCGCCGAGGCGATCCCCGAGGTGCTGCGGCACTACCCGGACGCGCGTTTCGTCCTCGCCGGGCCGGACTCCGGGGAACTGGCCGGCACCCTGGAGACCGTGCGCACGCTGGGTGTCGAGAAGTCCGTGCGGCACGTCGGCCCGCTCAGCCACGCCGAGGCGCTGGAGGCCTTCCGCGCCGCCGACGTCTACGTCCTGCCGTCCGTGGACGAGCCGTTCGCGATGTCGCTGCTGGAGTCGATGTCGGTGGGCACGCCGGTCGTCGTACGGGAGTCCAACGGACTCGCCCCCGACATCGAGCGGTCCGGCGCCGGCCGGGTCGTGCGGCGCCCCGAGGACGTCGGCAAGGCGGTCCTGGAACTCCTCGACGACGGGGCGAACCAGGCGGCCTCGCAGGCCGCCTGGCGCCTCATCCGGGACGAGCTGTCGCTCGACGCCGTCCTCGACGTCCTCCAGGACGTGTACGGGACGGCTACGAGGGAACGTTCTCCCGCGTCTTCACCCCGATCTGCCAGCGGTAGAAGCTGAGCGCGAGGGCGTAGTCGAAGCCGGCGCGGCCGTCGAGGAAGCCGCGCCGGGCGAGGTAGGTGTAGCCGAAGAACAGCAGCGGCTTGAAGGGCACCTTCTGGAAGATCCGTCCCTGCCGGGTCTTCAGCCCCCGCACCTGTTCCTTGGCGCCCGGGTGGTGCTCCAGCCAGGCCTCCCAGTCCGAGTAGCGGTTGTGCCGCTCGAACCAGGTGCGCACCGGGTCCAGGTCGCGGTGCTCGATCCGGGCCTTGAGCTGCCCCACCGGCCCGTCCGCGCGCGGCTGGTAGTGGCCCTCCTGCTCCCCCATGCCGGGTGCGCCCAGGTCGTCGACCTCCGGGTACGACACCCGGGTGCGGTCCAGCAGCGACCGCTTGACCACGGTGTAGCCGCGCCGCAGCGGCCGCCCGGCGAACCAGTACAGCAGCGGGATGTCGAAGGCCGCGGGCAGGACGGGCTGCCGGGCGAAGACCTCGCGGAGTTCGTCGATCAGCTCCGGCGTGGGCACCTCGTCCCCGTCCAGGAAGAGCAGCCAGGGGATGTCCGGATGGACGTTGTCCAGGCACCACTGCTTCTTCTTGGGGTACTTGCCGTCCCAGGTGTACGGGACGACCTGGGCGCCCAGCGACTCGGCGATGGCGCGGGTGTCGTCGGTGCTGTCCGAGTCGACGACCACCACCGCCTCGAAGTGGCCGATGACCGATCCGACCGTGGCGGCGATGTTCTCCGCCTCGTTCTTGGTCGGGATCGCCACCACGACCGGGAGCCTGCTCTCGAGTTCCGTCATCGGCCCTCCCGTGCCCAGGCGAAGCAGCCGCGCGAGTCGAAGGTCTTCGTGCCCGCGGTGATGGTGACCTTGTGGGCCGTGCCGGTCTTCGTCCCGGCCGTCCACGTGCACTCCTTGGTGGGGGTCAGGGCGCGGTAGGTGCCGGGCACGACGACGCTGCCGGCCTTCGCCCTGGCCCCCACGGCGTAGGAGCCGTCGGCGAAGCCGGTCTCGGCGGCCGCCAGGACGTCCTCCTGGTCCGGGCACAGATGGGTGACGGCGCCCTTGGCGCCGCCGATCTGCCCCGTGATGATGCCGCCGATCGCGGCGTCCTCGTCGACCTCGGCGACGCGTGCGATGCGGTCGCAGGTCTCCTGGCCCAGTTGCAGGACCGCCGCGGGATCGGTGCCCTTGGGTACCCGCCCCGACAGATAGTCCTTCTGCTTCTTGGTGAAGGAGCCGGTGACCGGGGTCAGTTCGCCCTTGGGGACCTTGGGCCCGCTGGGGACCGCGTCCGAGGCGGGGTCGGTGGGCGTGGCCGGCTCGTCCGGGACCGGCACCGAGGTGGCGGCGGTCGGCGCGGGCGTGGCCCCGGCCGCGGTGTTCTTGCCGTCCGAACCGCTGGAGCAGCCGGTGAGCAGCACCGCCGCCGCCGTCACGAGGACGGCGGCGGCGGTGGCGACCCGGCGGGGCGGGTGGGTCATCCGTTCTTCCCCAGGTTGTAGTGCTGGGCGATCTGCGAGGCGGACAGCACGCTCGGGTAGATCGCGGTCTCGTCGATGGAGCCGGCGAAGTAGTTGCTCGTCGGGCGGCTGGTCCAGCCCGACAGGTTGTCGCCGCCGACGTGCCAGTAGCCCACGTAGTCGTTGCCACCGGTGATCAGGAAGTTCGACGCCTGCAGCGAGCCGTCGACGTACAGCCGCATCCCGTTGGACCCCTGGGTGGCGACGACGTGGTGCCACTCGCCGTCGTTGTAGGCCCCGGAGGTGGTGATGGTGCGGTTGCTGCCGCTGCGCACGCCGAAGATCAGCCGGCCGGCGTTGGTCATGTAGACGTGCTTGTCGGTGGTGGCGCTCGCCTCGGTGGTCCGGTCGCCGAAGCCGACGATCTTGCCGCCGGTGGTGGTCGTCGTCCGGAACCAGGTCTCGATGCTGTACGAGTTCGGCCGGTTGCGCTTGGCGTCGCTGTACGACCACTGGGTCGTGCCGTTGTAGGTGACGGCGGTGCTGCCGTTGCCGGCGATCGCGCCGGGGCTGACGCCGCGGGTCGGGCCGCCGACGTGGTTGCCGCCGTCGTCGGCGGGCGAGTTGTCGGCGACGAAGGTGTTGGCGGTCTCGTTGTAGCGCCAGTACAGCGTCGCGCCGTCCGTGAGGACCTGCGTCGGGTACGCCTCGGGCGTGGTCGCCGCCGTGACGGTCTGGGTGGGCGACTTGACCGTGGTGTTGGTGCCGTCGCTCGCCGTGACCCGGTAGGTGTAGGTGGCGCCGGCCGTCACGTCGGTGTCGGTCCAGGTCAGCTGCGGCCGCACCCACGGCAGCGAGGAGGCCGTGGTGGTGTACACGGGCGTGGCGGCGCCGTTCTTGTACACGCGGTAGGTCAGCGAGCTGTCGTCCAGGTCCAGGCTGGTCTGGATGCGGACCTTGACCGAGCCCGGGGTGACGCTGGAGGCGTTGACGTTCGGAGTGGTCGGCACTCCGGTGTCCGGCCCCGAGGAGAAGCGGGTCAGGCCCTGCTGGGCCACGCCGTTGACGGTGGTGAACTCCCCGCCGACCCACATGTAGTCGGTGCCGCCGGACGAGGAGACGGCCATGACGCGCGGGCCGATGCCCTCGCCCAGGCCGTCGTTGGTGTCGGGGAACCAGCCCAGCTTCGCGGGGTTGTCGACGGACTCCGCGAGCAGGTGCTTGCGCCGCTGGTTCGGGTACTCGTTCATGGTGCTGCAGTCGTGCGCGTGGGAGCCGCTGTACAGCACGGACTTGTAGACCTCGACGGACTGGGTGGCGCCGAGGCAGGTGTCGCGCCAGCGCTGGTTGAAGTCGCTGAGGTTGAGCGCGATGCGGCCGTCGAAGACCCCGCCGCCGGTGCCCTCGTTGCCCGTGTAGACCCCGGTGGCGTCGGTCGTGATGTCCTTGACGACGGACGTCGACGGGATGAAGGAGGACCCGTAGCCCTTCACCACGGTGCCGGTCGTCGCGTCGACCACGGCCAGGGCGTGCGAGGAAGTGCCGTTGACGCGGTCGAAGTCGCCGCCGATGACGACGTTCGCCCCGTCCGGGGTGATCTCCAGGGCACGGCCCGGCGCGTCGCCGTTGGCGGTGAAGGAGGTGGCGTCGCCGGAGGTGGTGACGGCGGCGAAGTTGTCGTGCGGCTGGCCGTCGACGGAGCTGAAGTCGCCGCCCAGGTAGACGGTGTCGGCGGTGGCGGCCAGCGCGCGGACGGTGGCGTTGACCGCGACCGCGAAGTCCGTCCTGACGGTGCAGGTGGCGATGTCGATCGCGGCGAGGCTGCTGACCGGGGTGCCGTTGACAGCGCCGAAGAAGCCGCCCGCGTACAGCGTGGCCCCGTCCGGTGACACGGCGAGCGCCCGCACGGTGGCCGTGCCGGAGCCGACGGTGAAGGACAGCCTGCAGTCCGTGGGCGCGCCGGTGGCCGCGTCGAAGGCGGCGAAGTTGACCGCCTCCCGCTCGTTCGGGCCGCCCGCCGCCTCTCCGGACGGGCGGACCGAGGAGAAGGTGCCGCCGGTGAAGACGGTGCCGTTCGCCTGCGCCATGGCGAAGACGATGCCGTTGGTCTGCCAGGTCGGCAGGCTGTCGGCCGTCATCGCCACCGGCGGCGTCAGCGCCACCGCCGGCTGCGGCGCCATCGCCCCTGCCGCCAGGGACCCCGCCGCCATGGTCAAGGCGGCGGAGATGGATCTGAGCTTGCGCATGTGCCCCCCAAGGCCCCAATGCCCCCGAGCGTGCCCCTTGGCCGCCCGTGCACCGCAGGGTATGGGTTGACATACGGCTGATGGACGGTGTTTGAAGAAAATGTGAGCACTAAGGTGCGCCGAATGTCAGTACGAGTACGGGGTGGTTGCCCGCTCCCGCCGCCTCGCTCGACCACAGCCACAGCGCGTCGGTACCCGCGCTGGTGAGCGCGAGGTCGTAGGAGCCGCCCAGGGCCCCCGCCAGCGCACCGGCGTCCAGCGCCGTCTCGTAGCCGCTCTGGGCCGCGGTGGCCCCGGTGAGGGTGCCGAGCACCGTGGAGGAGAGCGCGGGCCGGCCCGTGTACGTCACGCCGGTCTCGCTCCAGCTCCCGGTGACCGGCACGACGCTCTGGCTGTCGGCCGATCCGGCACTGGCCTCGGAGCTGGTGTGCACCCGCAGCCGCGCGCTCTTCAGCACCGTGCCGGAGGGTGCGGCGGGCAGCGGGAAGCGCAGGTAGGTCAGGTACGCCGAGCTGCCGCGCACCGCGAGCGAGCCCGAGGTGCCGTAGTTGGCGGACGGCGCCCCCGCGTTGACGTACGAGTCCTCGGCGGCCTCGACGGTGACCTCGGACTCGGGGGGAGCGCCGCCGCCCCCGGTGCCCAGCGAGTGGTGGTCGGCGACCTGGGCGGCGGTCAGCGCCGACGGGTACACGGCCGTCTCGTCCAGCTGCCCGGCGAAGTAGTTGCTGCTGGGACGGTTGGGCCAGCTGCTGAGGTTGTCGCCGCCGACCCTCCAGAAGCCCGAGTAGTTCTGGCTGGTGGTGGTGGGGTCGGTGCCGGCGAGGGCGCCGTCCACGTACAGCCGCATGCCGCCGCTGCCCTGGGTGGCGACGACGTGGTGCCAGCCGCCGTCGTTGTAGGTGCCCGTGGTGGTGATGGTGCGGGCCCCGCCGTTGTAGACGCCGAAGGCCAGGCGCCCGTTGTTGGTCATGTAGACGTGCTTGTCGTAGCTGCCGCTCAGGTTGTCGTCGACGTTGCGGTCGCCGAAGCCGACGAGCTTGCCGCCGGCCGTGGTCGTGGTCCGGAACCAGGTCTCGACGCTGAACGCGGCCGGACGGCTGTGGCGGGCGTCGCTGTAGGCGTAGTCGTTGGTGCCGTTGAAGCCCATGGCGGTGCTGCCGGCCACGGCGCCCGGGGTCTGCCGGTACGACGGGCCGTTGAGGTAGACCGCGTTGTCGTTTCCGGGGGAGGAGTCGGCGCCGAACTGGCCGGACGCCTCGTCGTAGCGCCAGTACAGGGTGGCGCCGTCGGCGAGCACCCGGGCCGGGTAGGCCTGGGTCGCCGACGCGGCGGTCACCGACTGGGCGGGGGACAGGGCGCTGGTGTTGGTGCCGTCGCTCGCGGTGACCCGGTACGAGTAGGTGGTGCCGGCGGTGACGGACGTGTCGGTGAAGGCCAGCTGCGGGCGCGCCCACGGCAGGGAGGACCCGGTGGCGGTGTGGATCGGCGTGGCCGAGCCGTTGCGGTAGACGCGGTAGGTCAGCGGGCCGTCGTCCAGGTCGAGGCTGGTCCGCCAGCGCACGGTGACCTGGCCCGGCCGGATGCTCGCCACGTTCACCTCGGGCACGCTCGGCGCCCCGGTGTCCGGGCCGGAGGCGAAGCGGGTCAGGCCCTGCTGGGCCGCCCCGGCGACCGTGGTGAACTCGCCGCCGACCCACAGGTAGTCGGTGCCCCCGGAGGAGGCCACGGTCATCACCCGCGGGCCGAGGCCCTCGCCGATGCCGTCGTTCGTGTCGGGGAACCACGGCAGCAGCTTCGGGTCGTCGACCGACTGCGCCAGCAGGTGCTTGCGCCGCTGGTTGGGGAAGGCGCCCATGCTGCTGCAGTCGTGGGCGTGCGAACCGCTGTACAGGACGGTCCTGTAGACCTCGACGGACTGTGTGGCGCCCAGGCAGTTGTCCCGCCAGCGCTGCCCGAAGTCACTGGTGTTCAGGGCGATGCGGCCGTCGAAGACACCGCCGCCGGTGCCCTCGTTGGCGGTGAAGACCCCCGTGGCGTCCGCGGTGAGGTCCTTGGTCACCGAGGTGGCCGGGATGAAGCCCACCGGGTAGGCCCTGGTCAGGGCACCGGTGTCGGTGTCGACCACGGCCAGGGCGTGCGAGCCGGTGCCGCCGACGGTGTCGAAGTCACCGCCGAGCACCGCGTGCGCGCCGTCCGGGCTCAGCTGGACGGCCCGGCCCGGCTTGTCGGCGTTCGGGTTCCACGCGCGCAGCGCGCCACCGGTGGACAGCGCCGCGAACCGCGACCGGGACTGGCCCGCGACCGAGGTGAAGTCACCGCCGACGTAGACGGTGTCGTCGCTGACGTCGATCGCCCGTACGGTCGCCGAGAACGAGGGCCGGAAGGAGGCGTTCGGCGTGCAGCTCGCGATGTCGATCGCGGCGAGGCTGCTGACGGCCACTCCGTTGACGGCGTTGAACCAGCCGCCCGCGTAGAGCGTCCGCCCGTCCGGCGAGACCTCCAGGGCGCGCACGGTCGCGGTGCCCGAGCCGATGGTGAAGGAGAGCCGGCAGCCGGCGGGGGCTCCGGTGGCGGCGTTGAACGCCGCGAAGTTGACGGCGGACTGCGTGGTGCCGCCGGAGCCGGAGGACCTGACGGTGGAGAAGGTCCCGCCCGCGAAGACCGTACCCCCCTGGTGGGCCATCGCCCACACCACGCCGTTGGTCTGCCAGGTCGGCAGTGGATCCGCGGTGATGGCCACGGGCGGTGTGAGCGCCCCGGCGGTCGGCGCCGCCGCCATTCCCGCGCCGGCCAGTGAGGCCGCCGTCAGAACCAGTGCAGCGGACAGTCTTCCCCAAGTGCGCATGAGCCCCCCAGCCCTCGCCGCCCCCGGCGGTGCGGGAACGGACCGCCTGCCACGGCAGCGTACGCCGTGACGGGCGGCCCGGAGGAGACCCCGGCGGGCACTTTCGGCCTCAGGCGGTGTGCGCGTCCCGGCCCTTCTCCCAGCGGCTCGGGAAGGGGAAGTAGCTGTCGAGGAACGTCCGCACGCGGGAGCTGACCGTCTCGCGCAGGTCGGCGGGGGTGTCGGACTCGTTGAGGCAGAAGAAGTCGAAGCGGCGGGTGGCCAGGAGGTCGTCCAGCCTGGTCTCGGCGTCGGGGCGGGCGACGTCCACGTAGCGCAGCTTGTACTCGCCCGGGACGGCCCGTCCGGTCATCAGGGCGCGGTGGTGGTGGAAGCTGGCGCCCATGGCGATGTCCGTCGTCGCCCGGAACCGGGAACCGCTGGTGGCACGCACCTGCTCGGCGAAGTTCTCCTCGATGTCCCGCATGACGGAGCGCAGTTGCGGGTGCGGGGTGTGCATGAACTTGTTGGTGATCAGGCGCTCGTGGGCGTCCCAGAGCAGTGCGCGCACGTTCTTGCCGGCCGAGTTCGGTGCCGGTTCGTCGGCGTGCCCGGCGCCCAGCCCGAACTGGAAGGGGGAGAAGGGCAGCTTGGCGATGCCGTTGGCGTAGAAGAACTGTTCGGCGGTGGCGGGGCGGCCGAGGAAGACGTCGTCGTTGAAGTACAGGTAGTGGTCCGACAGCCCGTCGATGTGGTGGAGCTGCGTGCCGATGGCGTGGGAGTTGAAGACCGGGAGCACGCTGGGATCGGCGAAGATCTCCTTGTGGTCCACGACCCGGACGCCCGGTGCCGAGGTGTCCAGCCAGGAGGGGGTCTGGCCGTCGGTGACGATGTGGATGTTGCGCACGAACGGCGCGTACATGTCCAGCGAGCGCAGGGAGTACATCAGCTCGTCGTGGCTGGCGAAGCGCGAGGCGCCGGACGCGAGGGCGTTGACGGTGCGGACGTTGCCGCCGGGGCGGTGCAGTTCGCGCTTGGCCGCCAGCTCGGGGTCCGCGCCGTCGACCCAGGTGTAGACGACGTCGATCGGGAAGGCGACCTCGTGGACACCGCGCCGGAAGAGGTCGCGGTAGGTGGGGTGGCTGCGCCCGGCCACGGTGCGGGTGGCGGGGACGCGGCCGTCGGCGGGTATCGCGTCCGCGACGGCGTTGGGGCGCGGGGCGATCAGCGCACCGGGCATCCGGGACTCGGGCAGCTGGGTCTTCAGGGTGCCCAGGCGCCACTTGGCGCGGGCCGCCTTCTCGAGGTCCTCGTCGGCGATCCTGGCGAGCAGCTCCTCGCCCTCCAGCCAGAACTCGACGTCGCAGCCCTGGGTGAGGTCGGAGAGGATCTGGCCGCCCGGGCCGAGCAGGATCTCCCCGAACCGCAGCACCCACTGCTTCTTGAGGAACGTCGGCAGGGAGCCGTCGATGTACGGGACGGCCTCGACGGGCCAGTCCATGTCCTTGTTGAACTTGGCGGCGTACAGCGGGGTGTCCGGGTACAGCTTGCGCATCGAGGACAGGAACGCCTTGCGGTCGTGCAGCCGTACGGCGACCACGTGGTTCATCGGGGAGCGGCTGGGGATCAGCAGGTACTCCACGCCCGCTTCCTGCAGCGCGTCGGTGACCAGGTGCAGGTTGCGGGCCCGGGCCTCCGCGGCGTTGAACGAGGTCACCACACGGCCGTAGTAGGTGATGCCCTCGACCTCCAGCGGGCGCACGGCCGGATCGGCGGCGAGCATCGCCTGCCGCCGCGCCATGCGCTTGGCCTCCGCCGCGGCCTCCTTGCGGAGGGCGCGAGCCTCGGCCCGCCGGTCACGGACACGGGCGGGGACGAGACGCTTGGCGAGGGCGGGCGCAGGGGCAGCGGGCATGGAGGGTCCCAGTTCTCGATGCGGTCATCCGCGGGCGGATGGACAAGGGTCGGATTGCAGCTGAACGACAGGATAATTGAGAATCCGGCCCGTAAACCCGGTGCCGCTTGTCACGGCTCCGTGACATCCCAGGTCAGGACCTTCCCTGGAGCCGCTGTCCCCGAGGTGAAAGCGGAGGTAAAAGGGGAGGTAAAGGGGAATCTGCGCCATTGGTGCAGGTTGCACCTGCCCTCGGCGGCCGGGTGTGACTTTCTCCACACAATTCTTGTGAAGCGGAAATTCCGGTTCGGCGTGCGGGCGCGACGCACGTGCGGCCCCCGGCGGATCGGACACGATCATGGTGATCTGTCCCCGCCGGGGGCCGCAGGTGTCGGGCAGGACGCCGCTACGAGCCGAAGGTGAGCACCAGCCGCGGCCCGTTCGCCTGGGACGCGGCCTGACGTGACCAAAGCCACATCGCGTCCGTGCCGGTACTCGTCAGCGCCAGGGCGTACGAGCCGCCCAGCGAGCCGCCGAGCTGGGAGACGTCCAGCGGCACCGTGTACGAGGTCGAGACCGTCGTCGCGCCGCTGAGCGTGCCCAGCACGGTCGAGGACAGCGCCGGCCGGCTGTTGTACGCGACCCCCGTCTCCGTCCACGCGCCCGTGACGGGCACGACGGAGACGGTGTCATTGGTGCCCGCCGTCGGGTCGCTGCTGGTCATGACCCGCAGCACGGCGCTCTTCAGCGTCTGGCCGGCCGGGGCCGGCGGCAGGCTGAAGCGCAGGTACGTCAGGTAGGCCGAGCTGCCGCGGACGGCCAGCGAGCCCGAGGTGCCGTAGTTGGCCGACGGGGCCCCGGCGTTGACGTAGGTGTCCTCGCCCGGGGTGAGCGTGGTGACGGTGTCGGCCGGCGCGCTGGCCAGGGTGAAGTGGTTGGCGACCTGGGCGGCCGTCAGCACGGACGGGTAGACGGCGGTCTCGTCGATCTGCCCGCTGAAGTAGCCGCTGGACGGCTGGTCCGGCCAGCCGTTGAGGTTGTCGCCGCCCGCCCGCCAGTAACCGGTGTAGTTCTCGTTGGAGGTCTGCGGGTTGCTGCCGACGAGCGTGCCGTCGACGTACATCTTCATGCCGTCGGCGCCCTGGGTGGCCACCACGTGGTGCCAGGCGCCGTTGTTGTAGGCGGCGCTGCTCGTGACGGTGTTGGTGGCGCCGGTGTAGACGCCGAAGACCAGCCGGCCGTTGTTGGTCATGTAGATGTGCTTGTCGTACTGGCTGCTGGTGCCGTTGGTGGTGTTGCCGAAGCCGACGATCTTGCCGCCCGAGGTCGTGGTCGTCCTGAACCACGACTCCACGCTGAAGGCGGCCGGACGCGGGTGGCTGCGGTCGCTGTAGACCCACTGGTCGGAGCCGTTGAAGCCGATCGCCGTGCTGGAACCGCTGACCGCCCCCGGGCTCTGGCGGTAGGACGGGCCGCCGACGTAGTCGCCGTTGTCGTCCGCGGGTGAGGCGTCGGCGGCGAAGGTGCCGCCGCTCTCGTCGTAGCGCCAGTAGAGGTTGGCGCCGTCGGAGAGCACCGCCGCGGCGTAGCTGTTGCTGCCGGAGGCCACGGTGGCCGTGGCGGTGGAGGAGAGCGGGCTGGTGTTGGTGCCGTCGCTCGCGCTGACCCGGTAGCTGTGGGTCGAGCCCACGGTCAGTCCGGTGTCGGTGAAGCTGAGCTGCGGCCGCACCCACGGCAGCGAGTTGCCGGAGGTGGTGTACACCGGGGTGGACGAGCCGTCCCGGTAGACCCGGTACGTCAGCGCGCTGTCGTCGTCGTCCAGGCTCGCCTGCCAGCTCACCTTGACCTGCCCGGCCGCCAGGCTCGCCGCGCTCGCCTCGGGAGTGGTCGGGTTGCCGGTGTCGGGGCCGTTGGAGAAGCGGGTCAGGCCCTGCTGCGGGGCGCCCTGGACGGTGGTGAACTCGCCGCCCACCCAGAGGTAGTCCTTGCCGCCCGCGGACGACACGGACATCACCCGCGGGCCGATGCTCTCACCGAGGCCGTCGTTGGTGTCCGGGAACCAGCCGAGCAGCTTCGGGTCGTCCACCGACTGCGCCAGCAGGTGCTTGCGCCGCTGGTTCGGGAAGGCGCCCATGCTGCTGCAGTCGTGCGCGTGCGAACCGCTGTACAGCACCGTCTGGTAGACGGCGAGCGACTGCGTCGCGCCGAGGCAGGTGTCGCGCCAGCGCTGGTCGAAGTCGCTCAGGTCGAAGGCGGTGCGGCCGTCGAAGACACCGCCGCCGGTGCCCTCGTTGGCCACGTACAGGCCCGTCGCGTCGTCCGTGATGTCCTTGACGACCGAGGTGGCCGGGAAGAATCCCACCGGGTACGCCTTCGTCAGCGCGCCGGTGCCGGTGTCGACGACCGCCAGGGCGTGCGAGTCGGCGCCGCCGATGGTGTCGAAGTCACCGCCGATCATCACGTGGGAGCCGTCCCGGGCGGCCTGGACGGCCCGCCCCGGCTCGTCGCCCTGCGGGTCCCAGGCCTTCAGCGCCCCCGCAGTGGTCAGCGCGGCGAAGTACCGCCGGGACTGGCCGGCGACGGTGGTGAAGTCGCCGCCCATGTAGACGGTGTCCGCGGTCACGTCCAGCGCCCGTACGGTCGCGGAGATCCCCGGGTGGAAGGAGGCGACCGGCGTGCACGTCGCGATGTCGATGGCGGCCAGGCTGTTGACCTGGACGCCGTTGACGGAGCTGAAGTATCCACCCGCGTAGAGGGTGTCGCCGTCCGGCGAGACGGCCAGGGCGCGCACGGTTGCCGTGCTGCCCGGGCCGATCGTGAACGACAGGTGGCAGTCGGTCGGTGCGCCGGTCGCGGCGTCGAACGCCGCGAAGTTCACCGCGGACTGCTCGTTGGTGCCCGCGGCGCTGCCGGGCGGACGGACGGTGGAGAAGGTCCCGCCGGCGAAGACGACCCCCTCCGACTGGGCCATCGCCCAGACGATGCCGTTGGTCTGCCAGGTCGGGAGTTCGTCCGCGGTCATCGCCACCGGCGGGGTGAGCGCGGTCGCGGCCGGAGCCGCGGCCACCCCCATCCCCGCCAGAGCCCCCGCCACCAGTGTCCCGGCGGCGGTCATCGCCCCAAGTCTTCGCATGTGCCCCCCAAGGCCTCACTCGTGCACAAGCGGCCCATTCGCCCGCCTGTGGACGGCAGCGTAGGGGGATGTGAAGCTCCTCACGTGAAAGTTTGACGAAATTGTGTTCACTCTTGGCTCGACCGGTCGTTGCCAGGGCTTAACTCGGCATCCCCCGGCGCGTGTTCAGCGGTCGATGCGCACGGTCACGCCGGCGAGCTGGTCCTCGACCTGCTTGCGGTCGGCGTCGACCATGATCCGGGCCAGCTCGTCGACCCGCACGGAGGGCTTCCAGCCGAGCAGTTCCTCCGCCTTGCTCGCGTCGCCGATCAGGGCGTCGACCTCGCTGGGGCGCTCGTACTTGGGGTCGTAGCGGACGTACTCCGCCCAGTCGAGGTCCACGTGCGCGAAGGCGGTCTCCACGAACTGCCGTACGGTGGCGGCCTCGCCGGTGGCGACCACGTAGTCGTCCGGCTGGTCGCGCTGGAGCATCCGCCACATCGCGTCGACGTACTCGGGGGCGTAGCCCCAGTCCCGGACGGCGTCGAGGTTGCCCAGGTAGAGCCGGTCCTGCAGACCGGCCTTGATGCGGGCGACGGCGCGGGTGATCTTGCGGGTCACGAAGGTCTCTCCGCGGCGCGGGGACTCGTGGTTGAAGAGGATGCCGTTGACCGCGAACATGTCGTACGCCTCGCGGTAGTTGACCGTCGCCCAGTAGCCGTAGACCTTGGCGCAGCCGTACGGGCTGCGGGGGTGGAAGGGCGTCTGCTCGTTCTGCGGCGGCGGGGTGGCGCCGAACATCTCGGAGGAGGAGGCCTGGTAGATCCGGGTCTCCACGCCGCTGGCCCGCACCGCCTCCAGCAGCCGCATCGAGCCGAGGCCGGTGACGTCCCCGGTGTAGAGCGGGGCGTCGAAGGACACGCGGACATGGGACTGGGCGCCCAGGTTGTAGACCTCGTCGGGCCGCAGGTCGCGCAGGAGGTTCACCAGGGCCACGCCGTCGGAGAGGTCGGCGTGGTGGAGCACGAAGGAGCGGTTGGCCTCCTGCGGCCCCTGGTATATGTGGTCGATCCGCTCGGTGTTGAAGCTGGACGACCGTCTGACGAGGCCGTGCACGGTGTACCCCTTGCCCAGCAGCAGCTCCGCCAGATAGGAGCCGTCCTGGCCGGTCACGCCGGTGATCAGGGCGCTCTTGCCCATGCGATCTCCCCCCTTGGGTCGGTTATGTTTCTTTTGCGTACTGATGTTTGGAATCACCCCCGGTGGGGTGAACCCTCCTGGCAGAATTCGCTTCCATGAGCGAAGCGAACGCACTCCTGCCCGACCGCGCCCGGATCTTCGTCGCGGGCCACCGCGGTCTGGTCGGATCGGCGGTGACCCGGCGGCTGACCGCCGACGGGCACGAGGTGATCACCCGCGGCCGCGGCGAACTCGATCTGCGCGACGCGGCGCGCACCGAGGCGTTCCTGAGGGAGCAGCGACCCGACGCGGTGGTGCTGGCGGCCGCCAAGGTCGGCGGCATCATGGCCAACAGCACCTACCCGGTGCAGTTCCTCGAGGACAATCTGCGCATCCAGCTGAGCGTGATCGCCGGGGCGCACGCGGCCGGGGTGGGCCGGCTGCTCTTCCTGGGCTCCTCGTGCATCTACCCCAAGCACGCGCCGCAGCCGATCAGCGAGGACGCCCTGCTGACCGGCCCGCTGGAGCCGACCAACGAGGCGTACGCGCTCGCCAAGATCGCCGGCATCGTCCAGGTGCAGTCCTACCGGCGGCAGTACGGCGCCTCGTTCGTCTCCGCGATGCCGACCAACCTGTACGGTCCCGGCGACAACTTCGACCTCGAGACCTCGCACGTGCTGCCCGCGCTCATCCGCCGCTTCCACGAGGCGCGGCGCGACGGCGCCCCCGAGGTGGTGCTCTGGGGCTCCGGCAGCCCGCGCCGCGAATTCCTGCACGTCGACGACCTCGCCGCCGCGTGCGCGGTGCTGCTGCGCGCGTACGACGGCGAGGAGCCGGTCAACATCGGCTGCGGCGACGACCTGACGATCCGTGAACTGGCCGAGACCGTACGGGAGGTCACCGGCTACGAGGGCGCCGTCGCCTGGGACACCTCCAAGCCCGACGGCACCCCGCGCAAGCTGCTGGACATCTCCCGTCTCTCCTCCCTCGGCTGGAAGCCGCAGATCCCGCTGCGGGACGGGATCGCCGCCACCTACCGCTGGTGGAGGGACGATTGCGCTGTCTGACATTCAGTACGCTCCGCGGCCGTCCACGACGGCCCGGAACGTGCGGGCCATCACGTCGACGTCGCTGGTGAAGGTCCAGTTGTCGACGTACCGGAGGTCCAGCTGAAGCGTTTCGTCCCAGGAGAGGTCCGAGCGCCCGCTGACCTGCCACAGGCCCGTCAGGCCGGGCTTCACCGACAGCCGGCGCAGCGCGATCTCGTCGTAGCGGGCGACCTCCTCCGGCAGCGGGGGGCGCGGGCCCACGAGCGACATCTCGCCCCGCAGCACATTGATCAGCTGCGGCAGTTCGTCCAGTGAGCAGCGGCGAAGGATCCGCCCGATCCGTGTCACGCGCGGGTCGCGGCGCATCTTGAACATCAGGCCGTCGCTCTCGTTGGCGGAAGCCAGTTCGGGCTTGCGGTCGTCCGCGTCCGTCACCATCGTGCGGAACTTCCACATGGTGAAGGGCACGCAGTCCACCCCGTGGCGGATCTGCTGGTAGAACACCGGCCCCTTGGAGCCGAGCCGGATGGCCGCCGCGATGAGGCCGAACAGCGGGGAGAGCAGCAGCAGTCCGACGCCGGCGCCGGCGCGGTCCAGTACCTCCTTCAGGCCCACCTGGACCCCGCGCCGCAGTGGCGGGCTGATGTGCAGCAGGGTGAGCCCGGCGGCGGAGGTGAGTTCGACCCTGCGCACCGCGACGTCGGTGAGGCCCGGGAGCACGGCCAGCGGGATGCCCGCGTCGTGCACGGCCCACGAGAGCTGCCGCAGGCGTTCACCGGCCATCCGCGGTCCGGGTGCGACCAGCACCAGGTCGGCGCCGAGTTCCCGCGCCGCGGTCAGCACCGCGCCGGAGTCGGCGCTCGGCCGCGCCGGTGCCAGCGACTCCAGCCGGGCGGCCACGGGGGCGCCGCACTCCAGATTGGCCAGCCCGACGGGGATGGCGCCGACCACGACGTACTCGTGGTCGGTGCGCGCGGCCAGCTGGTCGACGACGTAGTCGGCCGCGCTCGGCTCGCCGATCACCAGGATGCGGCGCACCGCGTGCGCCTCACGCCGGGAGGCCAGCAGGTGACGGTAGGTCAGTTTGCGGCAGGCTGTGGTCAGCAGCAGACCCGGGGTGAGGGCGAGGAGGGCCACGGACGGTTCGGACTGTTCGCCGAGCAGCGCGCGGACGACCGCGAGCACGCCGAGCAGGACCATCCAGTCGTAGACCACGGACAGTCCGCTGCGCGACTCGCCGAGTGCGCGCTGGGTGTACCGGCGCCGGGCGGTCTGGACGATCAGCCAGGCCGCCGCGGCGGTCACGGCGCACAGCACCGGGTGCGGCTGGAACGTTGCGTCGAAGACGGCCCCGACCGGGAGCGCGATCCCCATCGCGTCCGTGACGAGCGCCGCCGGCAGATACCAGCGCGCCTTGTCGCTCAGCCCGCGCGGGGTGGCCGTGCGGCCGCGCGCGGGAGACGTATCTATCGGGCCTGAATTGGGTATACCGACACGCCGCATGGACCCCCCTGGCACAACGCGACAAAAGTGGCACACCCGCTACTTCCCCAAGCAGCCGTGCGCCGTAGTAACCCGGAACGCTATGCCAAACAGTTGTGCGTTCGCTGCGGTTTACGAAATTTCGGAGGCCAGTTGTCCTGAAGTTCACATTCGGCTTGATCTGTCCGCTGGAGGGTCCTGTGATGCGGTACGTCGCCGTCTGGGGATCGTTCCTGATCGTAAGGGGTTGAGGGCGCCCTGTCCGCGCTCCTGACACGCTCCGGCGGGCGGTTCGCGCGCCCCCCGCCCGAGGGCGGTGCCCGCCGCCCTTTCGTATACGGGCGCGCGCTGTCGGAACCGCTCGTTCCGGGACGGGTGGGGGGAGGGTGACAGAGCGGACGGACCGGGTCAGTATGGTGTGGCCATGCCAGGCAGTCACACTGCTCCCACCGCCAGGGACATCGGCAGTCCGGTCCGGTTCCTGTGGTGGCTGGTCGTCAGCCAGCGCCGCCGCGTGGCCCTCGGCGCGCTGCTGGGCAGCACATGGATGGCGAGCCTGGCCCTGTCGCCCTACCTGCTCTCACGCGCCGTCGACGACGGCCTGCGCGCCGACGACCGCGGCGCCCTCGCCGGGTGGTCCGCGGCGCTCCTCGCCGGCGGCGCGGTCACGGCGTGGCTCGGCATCGCCCGGCACCGGACCATGACCAAGGTCCGGATGGACGCCTCCTTCCGCACCGTCCGGGTCACCGTGGCGCACGCGACGCGCCTCGGCGCCACCCTGCCGCGCCGGGTCACCGCGGGCGAGGTCGTCGCCATCGGCATGAGCGACGTGCAGGCCATCGCCCAGTCGCTCACCGTGACCGGACCCGGGCTCGGCGCCGTCGTCGCGTACGTGGCGGTCGCGGTGCTCCTGCTGTCCATATCCCCGCTGCTCGCCGCCGTGGTGCTGGCCGGAGTGCCGCTGCTGGCCGGCACCGTCGGGCCGCTGCTGCGCCGGCTGCAGGGCGTCGGCGCCGGCTACCGCGAGCAACAGGGCGCGCTGACCGCTCGGTTGGTCGACGTGGTGACCGGACTGCGGGTACTGGGCGGCCTCGGCGGCAAGGAGGCGTACGCCGTGCGCTACGGCGCCGACTCCGCGGCGCTGCGCGAACAGGGCTACCGGGTCGGCGCCGTGACCAGCTGGGTCGGCGCCCTCGGCAACGGGCTTCCCGCGCTCTTCCTCGCGGTCGTGACCTGGCTGGCGGCGCGGATGGCCGCGGAGGGCACGATCAGCGTCGGCGACCTCGTCGCCGTCTACGGCTACGTCGCCGTGCTGGTCGTCCCGGTGGCGTCCTTCATCGAGGGCGGCGCCGACCTGGCCCGGGCCACCGTCGCCGCCCGGCGGGTCACCCGCTTCCTCGCCCTGCGGCCCGAGCACGCCGACGACCCCGAACGGGCCCCCGCCCCCGCCCCCGCCCCCGTCCCCGGCGCACCCGCCGTCCTGCGCGACCCCGGCTCCGGCGTCGAGGTCCGCCCCGGACTGCTGACCGCGCTCGCCGCCACCCGCCCCGAGGACGCCGTCGCCGTCGTCGACCGGCTCGGCCGCTTCGCCCCCTCCGACGCGACCTGGGGCGACGTCCGGCTGGACGCCCTCCCCGTCGGGCCGCTCCGCGACCGGGTCCTCGTCGCGGACAACGAGGCCGACCTCTTCGCCGGCACCGTCCGCGAGGTCGTCGCCGGACGCCACGAGCCCGCCGACGACGCGATCCGCGCGGCCGTACGTGCCGCCGCGGCGGGCGACGTCGTCGACGCCCTGCCCGACGGCCTCGGTTCCGCCGTCGCCGCGCAGGGCCGCGACCTCTCCGGCGGCCAGCGCCAGCGCCTGCGGCTCGCCCGCGCCCTGCACGCCGCCCCGGACACCCTGCTCGCCGTCGAACCCACCTCCGCCGTCGACGCCCACACCGAGGTCGCGATGGCCGCCGGGCTCCGCGCCGCACGGCGGGGCCGCACGACCCTGGTCACCACGACGTCCCCGCTCGTGCTCGAACAGGCCGACGTCGTCGTGTTCCTCGTCGACGGCAAGGCGGCCGCCACCGGCGCGCATCACGACCTGCTGCGCGACGAGGCCGGCTACCGGGCGCTGGTGGCGCGGGGCGCGGGCGAGGTGGCGGGGTGATGGCGGACGTACTGCCGGTCGCCGACCGTGCGCGGGTCCGCCGTGCGGCCCTGGGCGAACTCCGCGCCGACCGCCGCGCTTTCATCGGCGTGCTCGTCCTCAACGCGCTGGCCGCGGCCGCCGGCCTCGCCGGGCCGCGGCTGCTCGGCGCGATCGTCGACACCGTCAAGGACGCGCCCGGCCGGGCCGCCCTCGCCTCCGTGGACCGGCTGGCGCTCGCCATCGCCGCCTGCACGGTGCTGCAGATCCTGCTGTCCCGGCAGGCGCTCAGGGCGGGCGCCCGCTTCGGCGAGCGCACCGCGGCCCGGATCCGCGAACGCTTCCTCGACCGCACCCTCGCGCTGCCCGCCGCCACCGTCGAGCGGGTCCCCACCGGCGACCTGGCCGCACGCGGCACCACCGACGTCACCGCCGTCGCGGTCACGCTGCGCGACGCGGTGCCCGAGGTCCTCGTCTCCTGCGTGCAGGTGCTGTTCGTCGTCGGCGCCGTCGTCCTGCTCGACCCGCTGCTCGGGCTGTGCGGGTCGGCCGGCATGGCGGTGATGGGGGTCGCCCTGCGCTGGTACCTGCGCCGGGCCCGCGCCGCCTACCTCGCCGAGGGCGGGGCCAACTCGGCGCTCGCCGAGGAACTGTCGGCCACGGCGGCAGGGGCCCGCACCGTCGAGGCGCTCGGTCTGCAGGCACGCCGCGTCGCGAAGGCCGAGACGGCCATCGAGGAGGCCCGCCGCACCCGGCTGCGCACGCTCCGGCTGCGCACGGTGCTCTTCCCGGCCGTGGACGTCTCCTACACGCTGCCGGTCGTGTGCGTGCTGCTGGCCGGCGGCGCCCTGCACCAGCGGGGCGCCGTGTCCCTCGGCACCGTGATCGCCTCGGCGATCTACCTGCGGCAGCTGGCCGGGCCGCTGGACAACCTGCTGCTGTGGGTCGAGCACCTGCAGGGCAGCGCCGCGTCGTACGCACGCGTCGAGGGCCTGGCGATGGTCCCCGCGGCCGGGCCGCCCACCACGGCCGTGCCCGCCGGCGGCCGCATCGAGGTCACGGACGTCCGGTACGCGTACGGCCACGGCGGCGACGTGCTGCACGGCGTCGACCTGGACGTACGGCCCGGGGAACGGCTCGCCGTGGTCGGCCCGTCCGGGGCCGGCAAGTCCACCCTGGGGCGGCTGCTCGCGGGCGTCGACCGCCCCCGCAGCGGGGCGGTCACCGTCGGCGGCGTGCCGGTCGCCGACCTCGCCCCGGACGAACTGCGCCGCCAGGTCGTCCTGGTCACCCAGGAGCACCACGTCTTCCACGGCACGCTCCGCGACAACCTCCTCATCGCCGCGCCGGCCGCCGCCGACACCGAGCTGCGCGCGGCGCTCGCCGCCGTCGACGCGGCCTGGGCCGACGACCTGCCCGACGGTCTCGACACCGCACTCGGCGCCGGCGCCCACTCCCTCGGCGGCGCCCAGGCGCAGCAACTCGCCCTGGCCCGGGTCGTCCTGGCCGATCCCCACACCCTGGTCCTGGACGAGGCCACCGCCCTGCTCGACCCGACGACGGCGCGCAGCACCGAGCGCGCCCTCGCCGGCGTGCTGCGCGGCCGCACGGTCATCGCCATCGCCCACCGGCTGCAGACCGCCCACGACGCGGACCGCGTGGCCGTGATGGACCGCGGGGTGGTCACCGAACTCGGCACCCACCACGACCTGGTGGCCGCCGGCGGCGCCTACGCCGCGCTGTGGCGCTCCTGGCACGGTACGGCGGACGCCCCGCGGACCTCGGCCCAGGGCGCCCGCCCGGTCTAGCCGACCAGCCGCTTGCGCCAGTCCATAGGGGTCACCGTGATGACGTCGTCCGGGTCCCCGTCCCACTCCGACGGCAGCCCGGCCGCCGCGAGCGCGGCGACGACCTCCCGGCCGATCGCCGTGGTCGTCCCGGACGAGCCGTCGAAGCCCCCGTAGAAGAGGGGCAGTCCGCGTCCGGCGGCCGCCGAGTCCGTGCACCCGGAGTGGAAGTAGACGAATCCCCGGGCGTCCGGCGCGCCCACCGCGCGGATCCCGGAGTCACGGGGCGATCCGGTGGCGGCGAAGTCCTCCCGCGCCGTGATGCCCGCCCGCTCCAGCGCCGCGAACGCGCCGGTGAGCCGCTCCGGGTCGGTCTCGCCCTCCCAGCGGGCCTGCTCCGCCAGGCGCTCCAGCCACATCCGGTCGACGAGTTCCCACGCCTGCTCGGGGGAGACCCTTCGCCGCCACCCGGAGACGGGGAACCGCTCGGCGGCCTCCACCAGTTGAGCCCGGGTGGCGTACCCGCCGACCAGCAGTTCGCGGACCCGCCCCTCCAGGCGCGCCCGCTCGTGGTCGTCGAGCTTCAGCGGGCGGACCCGTTTGGGGGCCCGGAGTTTCAAGCGCTCCCAGGCGAGCCCGTCACCCCACCCCTCCTCGCCGCGGGCCCAGCCGGCCATCGCGGCCACGACGTCCGCCACGGGATCCGGGGTGTCCACGAACACCACGTGGTGACGGTCGTGCCCGCCGTCGCGGTGCTCCAGCTGGTAGTAGTCGTCCCCGGCCATGTGCCACACCTGCAGGAAGTGGTTCGGCAGGTCCGGTATCCGCTGGACGACCAGGAACAGATCACCGCCGGCCCCGATCCCGCCCACCAGTTCCGCCAGTTCGCCCACGGAGACCCGGACGTGCCGCCGCCCGTCCTCCCTGCACACGGTGATGGGAAGCATGCGCCCCACCCTGGCACGGACCGCCGCCCCGGGGCCATGCCCGCGGAGCGAGGACACTCACGCCGAGGCGGGTTTTCCCGTGGGCTCGTTCTCCTCCCGTGCCCCCGCCCGCCCGGCGCCGCCGGCCGCTGACGGCAGTGCACGCCAGGGCAGGAGCAGAGCGCTGGCCACGCACAGCACCCCCGCGACGAGGATCGCCACACGGACACCCCCCACGGCGGCGACGGCTCCGCCGACCAGCATGGACAGGGGCTGGGCCGTCTTGGAGCCCACCGACCACGCGGTGACCACCCGGGTCATGACGCCGTCGTCCGTCGCGGCCATGCGGTACGTGGTGAAGGACGGGTTGAAGACCCCGGCGGCCAGCAGTAGGAAGGTGTCGGCGGTGATCATGACGACGGGCCCGAGAGCGCCGGCCGGCGCCCAGGCGAGCAGCAGGAGCCAGGGTGTGCGCAGCACCCCGAACAGGAGCAGCACCCGGTGCGGGCCGAGCCGGCGGGTGAGCGGGGCGGTGAGCCGGGCACCCAGGGCGCCGCCGAGGCAGGGCAGCCCGAGCGCCAGACCGTACTGCCAGGGGGTGAAGTGCAGTTCGCGGAGCATCAGGACGGTCAGCAGCGGACTGCCCATCATGATGGCTCCGCCGAAGAGCATGGCGTTCCAGAAGAGCGGCCGCAGGCCCCGGTGCCCCAGGACGTAGGCCCAGCCGGCCAGGAGGTCCCGGCCGCGGCCGGGCGACCCGGCCCGCGCCGGGGGTTCCGGCTCGGGCCGGCGGATCAGGCGGACACCCAGCGCGGACAGCAGGAAGGAGAACGCGTCCACGGCCAGCGTGACCGTCGCCCCGAAGGCGGTCACCAGCAGCCCGCCGAGCGGCGGGCCCGCGCTCAGACTGAGCCAGTTCGTGGTCTCGAACCGGGAGGCCGCCCGGAGGCGGTCGCCCGGCGGGACGAGGCCCTTGAGGTGCGCGGTGCTCGCCGCGCCGAACATCATGGCCGCGGCCGCCTGGACGATGCCCACCAGGCACAGTTGGGCGAAGGTGAGCACGCCGAGCGCCGCCGCCACCGGGACGCTGAGCAGCGCGAGGCAGCGGAGCAGATCGGCGGCGATCATCACGGGGCGCTTGCGGCGGTGCTCCACGCGGCCGCCCAGGGGGAGGGTGATGGCGGCGGCCGCGAGCGCGGACAGCGCCGCGAGGAGGGAGACCTGGAAGGTCGTGACCTCCAGCGCCAGGACGGCGACCAGCGGCAGGGCCCCGGCGCCGATCGCGCTCCCCGCCGCACTCACCGTGTAGGCGCCCCACAACCGGCCGAAGTCACGGCGCACGTCATCCGATTGATCATCCGACGAGGTCATGGCGGCTGAGCCTAGGGCCTGGCTTCCGGAGTGCCCGGGCGCCGGGCGCCGGATGCCACACCTTGTCGTGCGGCTGTCCCACCGTCTCGCGCCCTCCGGGCGCACAGCGGCGGGCTGCGGAGGGGGAGGGGTGCGCGCGGGCCTTCGCCGCGGTCTGCGGGTGGGTGCGGGGCGGGGTTCAGGCGCCGGAGCGGGGTGCGTTGACGGTGGCTGGGGTCTCGTCGCCGTCCGCGGGTAGAGACAACCGCTTCCACGCCCACTCGTGGTGGTGGGCGCGCCCGCCGTAACCGGCGGCCGCGGTTGCTTCGAGGTGCTGTCGAGGGGACATCGGGCTCCCTTTCGCCGATATAGGTGGCGAAACAGAGCCCGATCTTGGAGCGGAGGAAGATCGGGCCCGCTTTCGCCGACATGTTCGGCGGAGCAGAGCCCGATCTCGGAAAGGCCCGCGGGGGAAGCACCCGCAGACGCGGGTCGCGGCGGGCGCGCCACCCACCAAGGGTGGGCGTGGCAACCGGCCATCCATACCCGCGGACGGCGACGAGACCCCGGCCGCCGTAAAGCCCGCCCGCTCCGGCGCCTGAACCCCCGCCGACCACCGACCCGCACACCGCCGAGAAGGCCCGCGCGCACCCTCCCCGTCCGCAGCCCGCATCTGTGCGCCCGCAGGGCGCGAGACGGCGGGACAGCCGAACGCGGCTCGAAGCCCCGTCCCGCCTGCCCGAACGGTCGCCAAGCCCGGGCTCGGCCCGTCAGCCGCGGCCGTGGAGGCGCAGGCGGTGCCGCCGAGCGGCCCGGTCCGCGTCCCGGCGAGCCTTACCCTTGACCTTTGTGTACTCTCTGCAATCCGCCCTCGCCGGACTCCTCGACGGGCTCCCGCCGGGCCGCGCCACCCAGGCCGTCGACCGGCTGATCGCCACCTACCGCGGGCGTACGCCCAGCAGCACCCCGATCCTGCGCGACCGCTCCGACGTCGCCGCCTACGCGGCGTACCGCATGCCGGCCACGCACGCCGCGGTCGGCGCGGCGCTCGCTGAGTTCCGGGCCCGGGCGGGGGAGTGGGCGCCGGCGAGCCATCTGGACGTGGGCGGCGGGACCGGCGCCGCGACCTGGGCGGTCGCCGACGCCTGGGAGGACGGGACGCACACCAGCACCGTGCTCGACTGGTCGGACGCGGCGCTCTCGCTCGGCCGCGAACTGGCCGCGGACTCCGAGTACGCGGCGGTGCGGGACGCGCGCTGGCAGAAGACACCGCTGGGCAGCGGCGCCCGGCTGCCCGAGGCGGACCTGGTCACGCTGTCGTACGTCATCGGCGAGCTCACGGGCCCCGACCGCGACGCGGTCGTCGCCGAGGCCGCCAGGGCGGCGCGCGGCGCCGTGCTCGTCGTCGAGCCGGGCACGCCCGACGGCTACGCGCGGGTCCTCGCGGCGCGCGAGAGGCTCGTCGCGGACGGCTTCCACGTCCTCGCCCCCTGCCCGCACGACGGCACCTGCCCGGTGCAGGCCCCGGACTGGTGCCACTTCGCGGCGCGGGTCGCCCGGACCTCGCTGCACCGGCAGGTCAAGGGGGGCTCGCTGCCGTACGAGGACGAGAAGTTCAGCTACGTCGCCGCCGCCCGCTTCCCCGCGGCACGGGCCGGCGCACCGGACCGGGTCGTCCGGCACCCGCAGATCCGCAAGGGGCAGGTCCTCATCGACCTGTGCACGGTCGAGGACGGCCTGCGCCGCGACACCGTGACCAAGCGGCAGGGGCCGCTGTACCGCGCGGCCCGCGACGTCGCGTGGGGCGACGCCTGGCCGCCCGAGGCCGAGCAGGAGTAGCGCCCGGCGTCAGGCGCCCAGCACCGCCATGGCCGCGTTGTGGCCCGGGACGCCGCTGACCCCGCCGCCGCGCACCGCGCCCGCCCCGCACAGCAGCACGTTCGCGTGCCCGGTCCCCACGCCCCAGGCGCCGCCGCCCGACTCCGCGTACGGGAACGCCAGGTCCCGGTGGAAGATGTGCCCGCCGGGCAGGCCGACCTCCCGCTCCAGGTCGAGCGGGGACTTCGCCTCGATGCACGGCCGCCCGTCCGCGTCCACCGCCAGGCAGTCCGCCAGCGGCTCCGCGAGCACCGCGTCCAGCTGCGCCAGGGTTGCCTTGAGCAGGGACTCCTTCGCCTGCGCGGGGTCGTCCGCGAAGAGCCGCGCCGGGGCGTGCAGGCCGAAGAGGGTGAGGGTGTGCACGCCCTGGGCGGCCAGCTCGGGGGAGAGGATCGAGGGGTCGGTCAGCGAGTGGCAGTAGATCTCGGAAGGCGGCGCCGTGGGCACCGTGCCCTCGGCCGCCTCGCGGTAGGCCCGGTCCAGCTGGGTGTACGACTCGGCGATGTGGAAGGTGCCGGCGAAGGCGTCGCGCGGGTCCACCGCGGTGTCGCGCAGCCGCGGCAGCCGCCGCAGCAGCATGTTCACCTTGAGCTGGGCGCCCTCCGGTTTCCGCGGGGCGGGTTCGCTCAGCAGCCCGGCCAGCGCGTACGGGGAGGCGTTGACCAGCACGTGGCCCGCGCCCACCAGGCCGCCCTCGAAGGACACCTCGGCCCGGGTGCCGTCGGTCTCGACGGCCGTGACCTCGGTGCCGGTCACGATCTCCGCCCCGGCCGACCGCGCCGCGTCCGCCAGGGCGTCGGTGAGGGCGCCCATGCCGCCGACGGGCACGTCCCAGTCACCCGTGCCGCCGCCGATGACGTGGTAGAGGAAGCAGCGGTTCTGCAGCAGGGAGGGGTCGTGGGCGTGGCTGAAGGTGCCGATCAGGGCGTCGGTCAGCACCACGCCGCGCACCACGTCGTCCTCGAAGACGGACTCGACGGTCTCGCCCAGCGGCCGTTCGAACAGCGCCGACCAGGCCTCCGGATCGGCCACCGTCCGCTCCAGCTCGGCCCGGGAGGGCAGCGGCCCGGTCAGCGTCGGGAAGACGCGCTCGGCGACCCGCTGCGTCATGCCGTAGAAGCGCTGCCAGGCCTCGAAGTCGCGGTCGGAGCCGGTCAGCCGGACGAAGCTCTCGCGGGTCGCGGACGGCGACTCGGCGTCGACGAGGAGCCCGCCGTCGCCGTGCGGGGTGTACGAGGAGATGCGCCGCCGCCGCACGGCGAACCGCAGCCCCAGGTCGTCGACGATCTTCCGGGGCAGCAGGCTCACCAGGTACGAGTACCGGGACAGCCGTGCGTCCAGACCGGTGAACGCCCGCGTGGAGACGGCGGCGCCGCCGGTGCCCGGCAGCCGCTCCAGCAGCAGCACGGAGCGGCCCGCGCGGGCCAGGTACGCGGCGGCGACCAGGCCGTTGTGGCCGCCGCCGACGATCACGACGTCGTACGAGGTGCGGAGGGGCAGCTGCTGCGACATGCGCCCCTTCGTATCACGCTCAGTCGCGCAGCTCCATGGTGCAGCACTTCACGCTGCCGCCGGCCTTGTGCAGTTCGGACATGTCCACCGGCACCGGCTCGTAGCCGCGCTCGCGCAGCCGCCGCAGCAGCCCGGTGGCCCCGGAGGGGACCAGGACGTTCAGGCCGTCGCTGACGCAGTTGAGCCCGAAGGCCGCGGCGTCCTGACGGGTGGCGGTCAGCGCGTCGGGGAAGAGCCGGCGCAGCACCGCGCGGCTGCCGGGGGAGAAGGCGTCCGGGTAGTACATGATCTCGTCCCCGGAGAGCACGCACAGCGCGGTGTCGAGGTGGTAGAAGTGCGGGTCCGTGAGCTCCAGGCCGATGACGGGGCGGCCGAAGAACTCCTGGAGCTCGGAGTGTGACAGCGGGCTGCTGCGGAAGCCCTTCCCGGCCAGCAGCCAGCTCTCGGTGACGGCGAAGTCCCCCTCGCCCTCGTTGACGTGGTGCGGGTCGTGCACCTCGCCGTAGCCGCGGTTCAGGAACCACTCGCGGTGCGCGGGAGCCTCCGCGGCCCGCTCGGGGTTGGCGAAGCGGGCGCCGAAGACCCGGCCGTCGACCACCGTGGCGCCGTTGGCGGCGAAGACCATGTCCGGCAGGCCGGGGAGCGGCTGCAGGATCTCGACGGTGTGCCCCAGCGAGCGGTAGCGGTCGCGCAGGTCCTCCCACTGCAGCAGGGCGAGCGCGGGGTCGACCGGTTTCGTGGGGTCCATCCAGGGATTGATGGAGTACGTGACGCGGAAGTACGTGGGAGGACACATCAGATACCGGCGGTACGAGGCGGTTCGCGCTGCGCTCAATGAAGGCTCCTCGCGGTGTGGTTGAGGCCGTAGTGACATGGTGGACCCACAGCGGACACCGCGCACCGGATTGCGGACGCAAACACCCCCCGGCGCAGTGGTCCCAGAAGCACCAGGAGGCCCTGTGCCGGGTCACCCCAAGTTCCTCTTATGATTCATGCGTGTTCGATTCCAGGCACATCAAGACGTTCCACACCGTGGTGACGGCCGGCTCCTACTCGGCCGCGGCCGTGGCGCTGGGCTACACGCAGCCCGCCGTCACCCAGCAGATGAAGGCGCTGGAGCGCTCGGTGGGCACCGCGCTCTTCGTCCGCGTCGGGCGGCGCATGCGGCTGACCGAGGCGGGCGAGGCGCTGGCCCGGCACGCCGAGACCATCCTGGACAGCATGTCCGTGGCCTGGGAGCAGATAGGCGCGGTGACCCGGCTGGAGACCGGCCGGGTGAGGCTGTGCGCCTTCCCCAGCGCCAACGCCACCCTGATCCCCGAGGCGCTCGCCCTGCTCGCGGCCGAGCACCCCGGCATACGGGTCGAGCTGCTGGGGGACGAACCTCCCGACTCGCTGGAGCGGGTCACCCGCGGCGAGTGCGACATCACCCTCGCCTTCACCTACCCGGGGCTGCACGAGGCCGTGCCGGACGACCTGGTCGAGATCCCGCTGCTGGAGGACCAGCTCATGGTCCTGATGCCGGCCGGGCACCGGCTGGCGAGGTCCCGTTCGGTCCGGCTCGGCGACCTGGCCGGCGAACGCTGGATCGCCGGCTGCATGCGCTGCCGGGTCAATTTCCTCCACGAGTGCGCCGAGCTGGGCTTCGCCCCCGACATCGCCTTCGCCACCGACGACAACCTCGTGGTGCAGTCGCTGGTCGCCGAGGGGCTGGGGGTCGCGATGATGCCCGGGCTGGTGCTGTCCTTCATGCGGCTGGACCGGGTCACGGGCCGGCCGCTGGACCCCGTCTCCCGCCGCCGGGTCGCGGCGTACGTGCCGCGCGACCACCTGCGGATCCCGGCCGCGGCCCTGGTGCTCGACGCGCTCCGGACGGTCGCCGAGCGGCGCAGCGGCTGCTGACCCGGACCCCATCCATAAGGAGGGGCACAGCGGGGTGAAGGAACTGTCAGTGGACGCGCGGGCCCGCGCGCACGGACGCTGCGGGCATGACCTCCGCGACCGTTCCGGTGCTCTCCGCGCCCACCGCCAGGCTGGCCCGCCTCGTCGACGAGGTGCGGGAGGCGGTCGGCCGCGGCCTGGCGCCCGGCCCCACGGCCCACCTGGTGGGCGAACGGCTCGCGCCGCACCTCGGCGCCCCCGACCTGCTGGCCGGGCGGCACACCGAGGGCGACCCGGACCGCTACCGCCAGCACGTCCTGCACGCCGAGGAGGACGGCAGCTTCTCCGTCGTCGCCCTGGTCTGGCTGCCGGGGCAGCGGACGTCCATCCACGACCACGTCTCGTGGTGCGTCACGGGCGTGCACCAGGGCCGGGAGCACGAGCGCCGCTACCGGCTGGTCCCCGACGGGGCCGGCTCCCGGCTCGTCCCCACCCAGGACGTCGTCAACGCCCAGGGCGAGGTCTGCGGATTCGCGCCGCCCGGTGACATCCACGAGGTGTGGAACGGCGGCCCCGGCAAGGCGATATCGCTGCACATCTACGGGGCCGACATCTCCCGCCTGGGGTCCAGCGTGCGGCGTGTCTACCGGCTGCCGGTCGGCGAACGGTGAACCTCCGCACCCCTACGCGGACCCCCGCGACCGCCCCCCGCGGGGCGACGCCGGACGCCCGCCCCGCCGCGCCCCCCGCCGGAGCCGGTGCGGGCCGCCGCCAGGCCGCGGCGGCCGTCCTGCCCGGCCTGCTGGTGGCCGCCGCCGGTGCCGCCCTGGCGACCGCGCTGCACCTGCTGCTGCCCGTCGTGCCGGTGCCCACCGGCGCCGTCGTCCTCGGCATCGCCGCCGCCAACCTGCCGGGCCTGCGCACGGTCCTGCGCGGCGGGGCCCGGCCCGGGCTGACCTTCGCCGGGAAACGGCTGATGCGGGTCGGCATCGTCGTCCTGGGACTGCAGCTCGGCCTGGACGACGTGCTCGGCCTCGGCTGGGCCACGGCCGGCATGGTGGTCTGCGTCGTGGCCGCCACCTTCTGGGGCACCGTCTGGCTCGGCCGCCGCATGGGACTGCGCGGCGACCAGCCCCTGCTCATCGCCACCGGCTACTCCATCTGCGGTGCCTCCGCCATCGGCGCGGTGAGCCAGGTCACCGGCAGCGACGAGGAGGACGTGGCCGCGTCCGTCGCCCTGGTCACGCTCTGCGGCACCCTCGCCATCGGCGTGCTGCCGCTGCTGCACCACCCGCTCGGTCTGGACGACGTCCAGTTCGGCCGCTGGGCCGGGGCCGGCGTGCACGACGTCGGGCAGGTCGTCGCCACGGCGCAGACCGCGGGCCCCGCGGCGCTCGGCGAGGCGGTGCTCGTCAAGCTGATGCGCGTCGCGCTCCTGGCGCCCCTGGTCGCGGCGGTCGCCTACTCGGTGCGCCGGCGGCGCGCGATCTCGGGAGCCGCGGGGCCGGACGCCGCGGCCTCCGCCCGGCGTACCCCGCTGCTGCCGCTGTTCGTCGTCGGCTTCCTCGTCATGATCGCGGTGCGCAGCACCGGAGTCCTGCCGGCCGGCGTGCTCGACGGCGCGCAGCAGCTGCAGCAACTGCTGCTGGCCATGGCCATGGTGGGGCTCGGGAGCATGGTGCACCTGCCCGCCCTGGCGCGGACCGGGCCGCGCGTGGCCGCCGTCGGCCTCATCTCCTGGACCCTCATCGCCACCGTCTCCTACGCCGGCGTGCTCCTCACCGGCTGACGCCCGCGACCGGGCCGCGGCGAGGTCCGCCTCCTGCGCCGGGGCGGCGGAGGGCTCGGGGCCGACGCCCGCCCCTCCCCGACCGCGGCCGGTATCGCCAGGCCCGCGCCCACGCGATGTCGTCACATGCCTTGCCCAGCCTTCGGCCCGGGGGAGTTGTCGGATCGTCCGAGGGCCCCCTGCGAGGACGATTCTCGGCCTTGCGATGCACCGCACGGGGGGGCACCTCCCAGCGAAGCCGGGGGAGTCGTCGGGCCCGCCGTTCGGGCGGTGGGGACACTTCCCAGCGGTGGCCGGCGGAGTTCGTTCGACGACACGGCCCGGGCCGAGGGCGACCGCGGGTACGGGATGGCAGGTGCCGTGCGCCCCGCACCCCGTCCGGGGCGACCTCTAGGGTGAGCGCATGCCGACACCGCAGACCGAGCCCGACGACGACCTGCTCCCCGACACCCGCCGGGCCCTGCTGCACCGCGTCGCGGTCGCCCAGTCCCGCAGCCGCACCCCCTCCCTCGTGGCGGCCGTCGTCCGCGACGGCCGGGCCGTGTGGACCGGGGCGCGCTCCTGCGTGGACGGGCACGCACCGGACGGGGACACCCAGTACCGGATCGGCTCCATCACCAAGACCTTCGTGGCCGTCCTGGTGATGCGACTGCGCGACGCGGGGCGCCTCGGGCTGGACGACGCCGTCGAGAAGCACATCGGCGGCACCCCCGCCGACGGGGTCACCGTGCGCCAACTCCTCACGCACACCGCGGGACTGGCCGCCGAGACTCCCGGCCCCTGGTGGGAGCGCACGCCCGGGGCGCTGCGCCCCGAGACGGCCGACCTCCTCGGCGAGAGGCCGAGGCTGCACCCCGCCGGCGAACGCCACCACTACTCCAACCCCGGGTTCGCCCTGCTCGGCGCCGTCGTCGAGGCCCTCCACGACGGCGCGCCCTGGGACGAGGTGCTGACCTCCGAGGTCCTCGAACCGCTGGGGATGACCCGTACGACGCGCCGCCCGCGCGCCCCGCACGCCGGCGGCTGGGCCGTCCACCCGTACGCCGAGCTGATGATGGCCGAGGCCGTGCAGGACACCGGGCTGATGTCCCCCGCGGGCGAACTGTGGGCGACCGCCGACGACCTGTGCCGCTGGGCCGCCTTCCTCGCCGCGGGCGACGAGCGCGTGCTGGCGCCCGCGACGCTGGAGGAGATGCGCCGGCCGGCCGCGCCGGGCGGCGACCAGGGCCTCGGCGTACAGCTGCTGAAGGGCCCGGGCGACCGGGTGCTGGTCGGCCACGGAGGCTCCATGCCCGGTTTCGTGGCCGGGCTGTGGTGCGACGTCGACGAGGGCCTCGGCGCGGTCGTCCTCGCCAACTCCACCACCGGCGCCCCGACCACCTCGATCGCCGCCGACCTGCTGGGCCTCGTCGCCGAACGCGAGCCCCGCATCCCCGAGCCCTGGCGGCCCGTCTCCGACCCCGACCCGGAACTGCTCGCCCTCACCGGCCACTGGTACTGGGGCACCGCCCCGTACGTGCTGCGCGTGCGCACCGGCCGCGACCTGGAGCTGACGGCCCTGTCCGGCACCGCCCGCGGCGCCCGCTTCCGCGCCCGGCCGGACGGCGGCTGGACCGGCCTGGACGGCTACTACGACGGCGAGACCCTCCGTGCCGTCCGTACGGACGACGGCGCCGTCAGCCACCTCGACCTCGGCTCCTTCGTCCTCACCCGCACCCCCTACGACCCCGCGGCCCCCGTCCCGGGCGGAGTCGACCCCTCCGGCTGGACCGTCCCCCTCGGCTGACGCGCGGCACCGATCCGTCAGGCCGTCAGGGGGAACTCGCGGCCGAGCGCGGCGAAGACGGCCGAGTTGTGGGCGAAGGCCCGCCGGCACTCGTCCACGACGCGCTGCTTCTCGAGCTCGTCGACCGGCAGGGCGTCCAGCAGGCTCCGGTACTCGCGCTTGAACGCCGCGGGGTTGCCGATCGCGTCGAAGACGTAGAAGCGCACGCCGTCGCCCTTGCGGGCGAAGCCCCAGGTCCGCTCCGCGATGCCGCGGATGACCTGGCCGCCCGAGAGATCGCCGAGGTAGCGGGTGTAGTGGTGGGCGACGTAGCCCGCCGGCCACGCGCGGGCGGTCTCGGCGATGCGCCCGGTGTAGCCGAGGGTCTCGGGCAGCGGGGCGGCGCGGTCGCGCCAGCCGGGGGCGAGCAGGTGGTCCAGGTCGCGTTCCAGGGCGGCGACGCGCAGCAGTTCGGGACGGAGGAAGGGGCCGGCCACGGGGTCGCCGGCGAGTTCCGCGGCGGCGTCCTCCAGCGCCCGGTAGACGAACCAGAGCTGCTCGGTGTAACGCGCGTACGCGGCGACCCCCAGGCGGCCGCCGAGCAGGTCGCCGATGAACGTCGAGGTCTCCGCCTCGGTGTGCCGGTCGTGGCTGGCGGAACGGATGACGGCCGAGAACGGTGCGGTCGCGGAGCGGTGGGCTGGCGTCAAGGGAGCCTCCTGCGTCGGGCCTGCAGGATCGTCGCGACTCGGGGACCCCGAGCCGACGGGTTGCCGACAACCTGTCGGAAACCAGGCTAGCGCGGATCCGCCTTCCGGGGTGGTCGGCGCGTCGCGCCGCGGGTGACGGTGGTCACCAGGCCGCGGCCCTCGCCGGTCGCCGCCCCGGGTGCCGCGAGCAGTGGCGACGAGAAAAACATTCCCCGATATCCGCAAAGTCCCTCATCGGAGGCTCGATGCTCTTTGCCCCGATATGGAAGGCCGCGTCAACCGTCAACGGGTTCCTCCGCCAGGGGGACCCCGCGTACGAGCGGAATGCGCACGGGGAGCAGGATGGTTTCAACCATCCGTGGATTCCGCTTACGGCCTTTCCCTCGTTACGTAGGGTGGAGCAAGGGTTCACGGGGCGAGGAAAGGGGCTCGATGGTCACCAAGGGCAGGCTGTCCGACTGGCTGCGCCGCAAGACGGGGGAGCGCGGTGCCGGAGTGGACGGGGCCGCGGTCCGTGCGGCCGCCGGTGGCCGGAACGGGGACGACCTGCGCCGGGACGAGCTCCTGCTGGAGGCCGCGGACGCGGGCCTGCCCCTCGCGCCGGCCGCCCATCCCTCGCCCGTCTCCGGCTACCGATGTTCCTGCGACCGGATCGGCTGTCCCACCCCGGGCACGCACCCCGTCTCCTTCGCCTGGCAGACCCAGGCCACCACCGACCCGGAACAGCTCAGGCGCTGGCTGCGCACGCACCCGCTGGCCAACTTCATCACCGCCACCGGCATCGCCCACGACGTCCTGGACGTACCCGCCGAGGCGGGCCGGATCGCCCTGGAGCGGCTGGCCGCTGAGGGCTCCGAGGGCGGGCCCGTCGCGGTCTCCGACGGGCGGATGCTGTTCTTCACCGCCACCCGCGCCACGGCCGACGAGGACGAGTGGTGGCCGTGCGAGCTGGACTGCCATCCCGAGACCCTCGACGAGCACCCTGGCCTGCGCTGGCACTGCCGCGCCAGCTACGTGCTGCTCCCGCCCTCGCGCCTGCCCTCCGGCGCCGTCGTCGCATGGCTCCCCGGTCACGGCCCGGACCGGGCGCTGCCCGATCCGCTGCCGCTGCTCGGGGTGCTGACCGACGCCTGCGCCCAGGTCGAGCCCGAGCCGGAGACGGTGGGCTGGCTGCACTGACCCGCGCTGGCTGCACTGACCCGCGCCGCACCGGCTCGGGCCGGGCGGCCCCCGCGGGTCACTCCCCGCGCGCGGCGACCAGGCCCACGGTGCGGGTGAGGAAGACGACCTGACCGCCGCCGTCCTTCTTCGCCGGGACGAGCACGGTCTGCCGGGCGATCCGGCCCAGCGTGACCGACTTCTTCGGGGTGCCGGTCATCAGCGCCCTGGTGTACGTGTCGACCTGCGGTGTGACGCCCGGCCGCAGCATGGTGATCTTCGCCGTGTGGTGCGTGGCGAAGAAGACCAGCGCTCCGCCGTCCTTGGTGCGCAGCCCGAGCGGCGCGAAGTCCCCCTCCGTGGCGGGCTGGTCGGCGTACTGGGTGGCCGACTGGGCGGTACGGGCGGTCTTCGCCCGGCTGCTGACCAGCTCCGAGGTGGACGACCCCGGGGCGAACACGGACGCGTCCTTCGCGTCGCCCTCGGCCAGGTATCCGGTGTAGGCGCCGCCCAGCTCGCCGGGGTCCACCACCAGCCCGGAGCCCTCGGCCGCCACCGGCTGCACGTACCCCTGCGCGTCACGGGTGAACTCCGGGACGGCGGAGGCCCGGACGGAGGCGACGTACGACACCCGCCACGCCTCGCGGGCACCGCCCCGCTCGAAGACCATCAGCCAGCGGTTCGTGCCGGAGCCCGATTCGCCCAGTTCCGGCGCGACGTCGGCCACGAACCACTTGGGCCAGCCCACCTGGCGGGGTATCAGAAAGCGCGGGTCGCCGAGGCCCAGCGCCTTGAAGTCGGGGTTGCCGCCGGGGGCGACGGTGTTCCGGGCGCGCAGACCGGCCCCGTCGACGGCGCCGAGGGGGCCGGACTCGACGGTGGCGATCAGCTTCGCGTCGAGGTTCTTGTTCGCCTCGTTGTTGACCTCGGTGAAGCGGTCCAGCGCCTTGGCGGCCTCAGCCTTCGTCACCGACGGGATGAGCGCCCGTTCCCCGTGCACCGTCACGCACCCGGTCAGTGGCGCCGCCGTCAGCGTCAACAGCGCGAGCGCCGGCAGGAATCGCGGCCTGCGGGTCATCGGACGTGGGCTCCTTCGGGGCTGCGGCGGACGGCTTCACGGCCGGCGCGGCAACCCTACCGGGGCGGAGGAAGAGGAACATCGTGGGCGCGAGATACAGCGCCCAGACCGTGACCTGCAGCCAGGTCGGGTCGGGCTGGAAGTTGAACACGCCCTTCAGCAGCGTCCCGTACCAGGAGTCGGCCGGGACCACGTCGCTGATGTCGAAGGCCTGTGGCTTCAGCCCCGGCAGCCAGGCGGCCTCCTGCAGGTCGTGGAAGCCGTACGCGAGCACGCCCGCCGCGACCACGACCAGCATCGCGCCGGTCCAGGTGAAGAACTTGGCGAGGTTGATGCGCAGCGCGCCCCGGTAGAACAGCCAGCCCAGCACCGCCGAGGTCAGCAGCCCCAGCACCGCGCCGACCAGCGGGCGCACGCCGTCGTCGGTGGCCTGCACCGCGGTCCAGATGAACAGCGAGGTCTCCAGCCCCTCACGGCCCACGGCGAGGAAGGAGGTGACGACCAGCGCGCCGGTGCCCATGGCGATCGCGGCGTCCAGCTTTCCGTGGAGCTCGGCCTTCAGGTGCCGCGCGGTGCGCCGCATCCAGAAGACCATCCACGTCACCAGGCCGACCGCGACGATCGACAGCGAACCGCCCAGCGCCTCCTGCGCCGTGAAGGTGAGCTCGGAGGAGCCGAACTGCAGGGCGGCGCCGAAGGCCATGCTCACCAGGACCGCGGAGCCGACGCCCAGCCAGACCGGCGGCAGCTTGTCCCTGCGACCGGTCTTCACCAGGTACGCGACCAGGATGCAGACGACCAGGCTGGCCTCCAGGCCCTCCCGGAGCCCGATCAGGTAATTGGCGAACACCGCCGGTCACTTCCTCTCAGTGGTTCTGGAAGAGCTCGCGGCCCCACCAGTCGTCCTCGTCGCGGACGCCCGGCGGTACGGCGTAGACGGCCGAACCCACGTGCTGGATGTACTCGTTGAGCGAGTCGAGCTTCGCCAGCCGCATCTGCAGCGGCACGAAGCCGTCCCGGACGTCGCGCTGGTACGCGATGAAGAACAGCCCGGCGTCCAGGCGGCCCAGGCCGTCGGTGCCGTCCGTGAAGGAGTAGCCGCGGCGCAGGATCGTCACACCGCTGTTGTCCGGGTGCGCCAGCCGGACGTGCGCGTCCGGGAGCATCGCCTTGAAGTCCGGGGCGTCGTGCTCGCGCTGCCTGCCGATCGGGGCGCCCTCGCCCTTCGTCCGGCCGAAGATCTCCTCCTGCTCCCGCAGGGGGGTGCGGTCCCAGGTCTCGATGTGCATCCGGATGCGGCGGGCGACCAGGTACGAGCCGCCGGCCATCCAGGAGGGGCCGTCCTTCGCGGACACCCACACGTGCTTGTCCTGCGCGGCCCGGTCGGAACCCGCGACGTTGTGCGTGCCGTCCTTGAAGCCCATCAGGTTGCGCGGGGTCTGCTCCTCGGGCGTGGTCGAGGAGGTCTTGCCGAAGCCGAGCTGCGACCAGCGCATCGCGACCTTGCCGAAGCCGATCCGGGCCAGGTTGCGGATGGCGTGCACCGCCACCTGCGGGTCGTCCGCGCAGGCCTGGATGCACAGGTCGCCGCCGCTGCGGTTCGGGTCGAGGGCGTCGCCGGGGAACTTGGGCAGGTCCACCAGCGCCTCGGGCCGGTGCGCCTTCAGGCCGAAGCGGTCCCCGCCGTCCTTCGTGGTGAACAGCGAGGGGCCGAAGCCGATGGTGAGGGTGAGCCGCGAGGACGGCAGGCCCAGCGCCTCGCCGGTGTCGTCCGGCGGGGCCTCGGCGAGGCCGCCGACCGCGCCCTCGCCGACCGGCCGGCCCTGCGTCATCTTCCGGGCGGCGTCGGTCCATTCCTTCAGGAGCGCGACGAGCTCCTCGCGGTCCTCGGTCTTGACGTCGAAGGACGCGAAGTGGAGCCGGTCCTGGACCGGGGTCGTGATGCCGGCCTGGTTCGCCCCGTGGAAGGCGACGGCGGCGCCCGCGGCGCCCGCGGGCTGCACGTCGTCCCCGGAGCGGACAGCGGCCACGGCGCCGCCGGCGGCGGTGGCCGCGACGACGACGCCCGCACCGGTCCAGCCGAGCACCTTGCGACGCGACGTGACGGTCTCCTCGGACATGGTCCGATGCCCCCTCGGGTTACTTGGCGACGGCCGCGGCGAGCTTCGACAGCGGCTCGGCGAGCGCGTTGACCGCGTCCGAGAGCTCCTTGCGCTGGTCCTTGCCGACGGTGTCGTAGGACACGAACTCCGTCGAGCCGCCGCTCTTGCGGTACTTGTCGAGCAGCGTCGTCAGGGCCGGGAACTGCTTGTCCAGCTCGGCGGTGAGCGCGGCGTCGTTCTCGGCGGCGACCGGCTTCAGCAGCTCGTACGCCTTCAGCGCGCCCTCGACGTTGGCGTCGAAGTCCGACAGGTCGGTGTGGGAGTAGCGGTCCTCCTCACCGGTGATCTTGCCGGTGGCGACCTCGTCCAGCAGCTCCTTGGCGCCGTTGGCCATGCTGGTGGCCGTGATGTCGGCCTTGCCGACGCGGGTCTGCCAGTCCTTCAGGTCGGAGACCAGCTGGTCGGCGAGGGCGCCCTCCTCCGGCCCGGCCTTCTTGTCCTGCCACAGGGACTTCTCCAGCCGGTGCCAGCCGGTCCACTTCTGGCCGTCCTCCAGGCCGTCCTCGCGGGTGTCGGTCAGCGGGTCGATGTCGCCGAAGGACTCCGCCACCGGCTCGGTGCGCTCCCAGCCGACTCGGGAGGGCGCGAAGAGCGACTTGGCCTTCTCCACGTCGCCCGCCTTGACGGCGTCGGCGAACTGCTGGACCACCGGGACGGTCTGGTCGGCCTGCTCCTGGACGTAGGTGCGGTACGCGGCCACCGCGGCGTCCAGACGCGCGTCGCCCTTGGCGGCGCCCTTGCCGGTGACGGTTATCTTCTGGCGGATGCCGTCGCCCTTCATGCCGGGCTTGCAGGCGATCTGGTACGTACCGGCCTTGATCTCAGCGGTGATGGTGGCCTTGGTGCCGGGGCCGATGTTCTCCCGCTCGGTCACGATCTGGTCGCTGGGCGTGTAGACGTAGACCTCGGTGACCTTCGAGCCCTTGTTCTCCACGGCCAACCGGATGTGACCGGCCGGGAAGGTGGTCCTGGAGACCTCGCACGTGCTGTCCGTCGCGGTCACCGTGATCGCGTCGGAGGCCTTGCCGTCCGCCTTCTCCGCGCACCCGGTGACGGCGGTGACGGCGACCACCATGCCGGCGGCGGCTACTGCGGACATGCGGACGGCGGACATGCGATCTCCAGGCGGCTCAGGGACAGCGGCTTAGGCAAGCCTTTCCTGTGAAAGGCTTGCCTAACCTATCCGAGGCGCCCCGCGGCTATTCATCCTTTTCGCAAAGGAAAGGCAATGGAAAGGTCAAGGGAGCGTCAGCACCTCCGCGCCTGTGTCCGTCACCACAAGGGTGTGCTCGAACTGCGCGGTGCGCTTGCGGTCCTTTGTGACGACCGTCCAGCCGTCGTCCCAGATCTCGTACTCGTGCGTGCCCAGGGTCAGCATCGGCTCGATGGTGAAGGTCATCCCGGGCTTCATGATCGTGGTGGCGCGCGGGTCGTCGTAATGCGGGACGATCAGGCCGGAGTGGAAGGCGGTGTTGATCCCGTGGCCCGTGAAGTCGCGCACGACGCCGTAGTCGAACCGTTTGGCATAGGACTCGATGACCCGGCCGATCACATTGATCTGCCGTCCCGGCTTCACCGCTTTGATGGCGCGATTCAGGGATTCCCGGGTGCGTTCCACCAACAGCCTTGATTCCTCTGCGACTTCACCGACGAAGTAGGTGGCGTTGGTATCGCCGTGCACTCCGTGGATGTAGGCGGTGACATCCAGGTTGACGATGTCGCCGTCGCGCAGCTCGGTGGAGTCGGGGATGCCGTGGCAGATGACCTCGTTGACGGAGGAGCACAGCGACTTGGGGAAGCCCCGGTACCCGAGGTCCGAGGGGTAGGCCTGGTGGTCGCACATGTACTCGTGGGCGATCCGGTCCAGCTCGTCGGTGGCGACACCGGGCGCGATGGCCTTCGCCGCCTCCTCCATGGCCTGTGCGGCGATCCGCGAGGCGATCCGCATCTTCTCGATCGTCTCCGCCGACTGCACCTCCGGGCCGTCGTACGGCCGCGGGGCCGGCCTGCCCACGTACTCCGGACGCGGGATCGAGGCGGGCACGGAACGGGTGGGGGAGAGCTTGCCGGGAACCAGGACAGACATGTCGGCGAGTGTATCGGCGGCCGGTCGGGCAGCATGGCGGCAGGACGTCGTACGAGGAGGGACGATGGCGCTGTTCAGGCGAGTCCGCAAGCCCGCGGGGAAGCCCGGCGAGTGGTTCTACTGCATCGAGCACCACAAGGTCGAGGAGGGGCCCGAGTGCCCCGCCAAGGACCGGATGGGGCCGTACCCGAGCCGCGCGGACGCGGAGCGGGCGATGGAGACGGCCGCCGAGCGGAACCTGCAGTGGGAGAACGACCCGCGGTGGAAGGACCGCGCGCGGGAGGAGGGGGAGGACTGACCCGGCCGCCTGTGCCGGGTGCACGATGGAGGGGTGAAACTCGGTCTGGCCGGTGACACCATGCTCGGCCGCATGGTCGCCGCGCGGCTGGCCGAGGCCCCGCCGGAGGCGCTCTTCTCCGACGAGGTCGTGGCCGTCGCGCGGGAGGCGGACCTCTTCGTCCTCAACCTGGAGTGCGCGATCTCCGACCGCGGCGAGCCGTGGCCCGACCCCCTCAAGCCCTTCTTCTTCCGTGCCCCGCCGGTCGCCGTGCGCGCCCTGACGCACCTGGGCGTGAGCTGCGTCAACCTGGCCAACAACCACGCCCTGGACTACGGCCGCACGGCGTTGCTGGACACCCTGGAGCACCTGGCCGCCGCCGGGATCGCCGCCGTCGGGGCCGGGCCGGACGAGGCCGCCGCGCGCGCCCCGGCGGTGCTGGCCGGCCGGGGCGGCCCCGCGGGCTCCCCGGGCCTGGGCGTCGTCGGCGTCACCGACCATCCGGCGGAGTACGCGGCGGGACCGGACCGCCCCGGGGTCGCCTACGCTGACCTGGGCGAGGGCGTCCCGCGCTGGCTCACCGACGGCGTCGCGAGCCTGCGCACGCGGACCCCGGCGGTGCTCGTCACCCCGCACTGGGGGCCCAACATGACCACCGGCCCGGCCCGCCGCATCCGTGCCGCGGCCGCCGCCCTGCGCACGGCCGGCGCCGCCCTCGTGGCGGGCACGTCCGCGCACGTCTTCCACGGCGTGACGGACGGGGTGCTCTACGACCTCGGCGACTTCGTCGACGACTACGCGACCGACCCGAGGCTGCGCAACGACCGCGGTCTGCTCTTCCTCGTCGCCTTCGACCCCGCCGGCCGGCGCCCCGTCCGGCTGGAGGCGGTGCCGATCGCCCTCGACTTCTGCTTCACCCGCCTGGCCGACCGCGCCGAACGGGCCTGGATCGCGCGGCGGTTCCGGCGCGCCTGCGCGGCGTTCGGGCACGAGGTCACGGAGGAGCGCGGCCGCCTCGTGGTCTGCTGGGACGGGGAAGCTACCCGCCCGTAGCACAGACACCCCCTTCCTGTCCGAGATTCCGAACGGATTGAGGTCCAGACCAGCGGCGCTCCGTTTCCCAAGGCACGTGGACCGGATCCGACCGACGGCCGGTCGGAGGAAAGGGGCCCCATGTCCAGGAAACGCACGATGAGCACCAAGCAGAAGATCGCGCTCATGACCGGGGCGGCGACCCTGGCCGGCGGTTTCGCCGTGGTGACGATGAGCATGGGCCACGCCTCGGTGGTGTGCGACGGGCTCGACCAGGCGCTGCGCAACAACGAGAGCTTCATCGCGGGCCAACGCGCCAACCCCGACGCCCAGTCGGCGGCGCGGATCGCCAACCGCGAGGCCGTGATCAAGCAGATCAACGTGCAGCGGGAGGCCTCCGGTTGCGGGGCCGCCCCGGCGGCGCCCGCGGCGCCCGCCGCCCCCGCCGGGCAGGGTCAGGGCCAGAACCAGCAGGGGCAGAACCAGGGTCAGAACCAGAATCAGGGTCAGAACCAGGGCCAGAACCAGGGCCAGGCCGCGCCGCCGGCGGGCGGCGCCGGCGGTCAGGTCGTCTGCGCGGGCTCGACGGTCACCCTTTCCGGCGAGGCCGGCGCGCCCGCCGCCTCCAGCAACCAGTTCCCGCTGGGCACCAGGCTCAAGGTGACCAACCTGGACAACAACAAGTCGACGACGGTGACGGTGACCTCGCCTTCCGGGAGCTGCGCGCTGCTGAACAACGCGGCCTTCGAGCAGGTCCGGGAGCCCGGCAAGTTCCTCATCAGGAAGGCGCGCATCGAGCGCGTCGGCTGACCGGGACCCCTCGGCCGGTCCGGGCCACTGCCGTACCAGGAAGCGGCGGTGGTCCGGACCTCTTGACGGGAGCACGACAGTCCGCTTCAATCCGCGGAGACAGGTCCAGACCAACGGTCCAGACCACTCGCACAGCGCAGCCCCCCGCCCCCCACAGGGAGGTCACGTGCTCTTCCGTCGTCATGTCCCCCGTACCGGATCGCGCAGATCCCGCTTCCTCGCCGGCGTCACCGCCGCCTTCCTCGCCGCCGCGGGCAGCCTGATCGCCCTGCCCGGCACCGCCCACGCCGCCAACCTCGTCGCCAACCCGGGCTTCGAGAGCGGCAGCCTCTCCGGCTGGTCCTGCTCCGGCGGATCGGTCGTCAGCAGCCCCGTGCACGGCGGCACCAAGGCACTGGCCGGCGCGGTCAGCAGCAGCGACACCGCCCAGTGCACCCAGACCGTCTCCGTGCAGCCCAACACCGCGTACTCGCTGTCCGGCTGGGTGCGCGGCGCGTACGTCTACCTCGGGGTCACCGGCGGCGCGTCCACCTGGACGCCGTCCGCCGCCTCCTACACGCAGCTCACCGTCCCCTTCACCACCGGCGCCTCGCAGACCAGCGTCCAGATCTATGTGCACGGCTGGTACGCGCAGGGCACCTACAACGCCGACGACATCAGCCTCGACGGCCCCGGCGGCGGGGGCGGCGGGGACACCCAGGCGCCCACCGCGCCCAGCGGCCTCACCTCGACCGGCAAGACCTCCTCCAGCGTCTCGCTGTCCTGGAACGCCGCCACCGACAACACCGGCGTCACCAGCTACGACGTCTACCGCGGCAGCACCCTCGCCACCACGGTGACCGGCACCTCCGCCACCGTCACCGGGCTGGCCGCGAGCACCGCGTACACCTTCACCGTCAAGGCGCGCGACGCCGCGGGCAACACCTCGGCCGCCTCCAACGCGGTGAGCGTCACCACCAGCGCGGGCGGCGGCGGGGGCACCGGCTTCAAACAGGCCGCGCCCTACCTCTACCTCGGCTGGGGCGACCCGCCGAGCCCGTCCACGGTGATGAGCGCCACCGGCATCAAGTGGTTCACGATGGCCTTCATCCTCTCCTCCGGCGGCTGCAACCCGGCCTGGGACGGCTCCCGTCCGCTGACCGGCGGCACCGACCAGTCCACCATCAACGCCATCCGCGCCGCCGGCGGCGACATCGTCCCGTCCATCGGCGGCTGGAGCGGCAACAAGCTCGGGCCCAACTGCTCCACGCCCGAGGCGCTCGCCGGCGCGTACCAGAAGGTGATCGACGCCTACGGCCTCAAGGCGATCGACGTCGACATCGAGAACACCGACGAGTTCGAGAGCGAGGTCGTCCAGGACCGCGTCCTGAACGCGCTGAAGATCGTCAAGCAGAACAACCCCGGCATCCGCACGATCATCACCTTCGGCACCTCGACGACCGGTCCCAGCTACTGGGGCAACCGCCTCGTCGAGCGGGCCAACGCACTCGGCGCCAACATCGACGTCTTCACCATCATGCCGTTCGACTTCGGCGGCGGCGCCGACATGTACGGCAACACCGTGAACGCCGCCGAGGGCCTCAAGGCCAAGCTGAAGTCCACCTTCGGCTGGGACGACGCCACCGCCTACGCCCACCTCGGGATCTCCGGCATGAACGGGCTGAGCGACCAGCAGGAGACCACCACCCCGGCCATCTGGACCCAGATCCGGGACTGGGCCAACTCCCACCACATCGCCCGGCTCGCCTACTGGTCCGTCAACCGGGACCGCCCGTGCCCCGGCGGCGGTGTGACCAGCAACTGCTCCGGCATCAACCAGAGCACCTGGCAGTTCACCTCGATCACCGCCGGCTTCACCGGCTGATCGGACCCCCGCCCCCCACGGGTCAGGCGGCGGAGGACACCGCGTCCTCCGCCGCCTTGCGCATGCCCACGGCGTGCTCGTTGGTCCGGGCGTCGTACGCCATCAGCGTCGGCAGGCAGGCTGCCAGGGCCCCGACCGCCGCCACGCACGCCAGCCCGCCGGTCCACACCGAGGTGCGCAGGCCCAGCAGCGCCGCCGAGCCGCCGGCCCGCACCTGGCCGAACTGCGGGCCGATGGTGAAGGAGAGCAGTTCGATGCCGGCCAGCCGGCCGCGCAGCGCGTCGGGGATGGTCTGGTTCCAGATGGTGGCCCGGAACACCCCGCTGACCATGTCGAAAGCGCCCGCCAGCGCCAGGAAGGCCAGCACCGCCCAGACGTTGCCGGACCAGCCGGCCGCCGCCATGCACAGCCCGAAGCCCGCCGCGGCCAGCACGACCGCCCGACCGTGCCGGTGCACCCGCGACGACCAGCCGCCGGTGAGGCTCATCAGCAGCGCACCGGCCGGCAGGGCCGCGTACATCAGGCCCAGCGACCAGGGCGCGCCCAGGTCGTCCGCGATGAAGGGGAACACGGCGATCGGGAAGGCCAGTCCGGTGGCGGCGATGTCCACCACGTAGGTGCCCAGCAGTTCCTTGCGGCTCCAGGCGTAGCGCGCGCCCTCCGCGATCGAGCGCAGCGACGGGCGCTTCGCGTCGTGCGAGGGCGGTGAGGGCCGCAGCCCGAGGCCGAGGACGACCGAGAGGGCGAAGGTGAGGGTGTCGACGGCGTACGCCCACCGCAGGCCCGCGTACGCGATCAGCACACCCGCCAGTGAGGGCGCCGCGATCGCGCCGATCTGCCAGCGCAGCGCGTTCAGCGAGGCGGCCGCGGTCAGTTGCCCGTGCGGGACGATGCGCTGCACGATCGCCTCCAGCGCCGGCCGCTGGAGCCCGCCCAGCGCGCTGGTCAGCGCGGCGACCACGTACAGCGGCCACAGCAGCGGCCGCGGCAGCAGGGCGTTGAGCAGCAGCACGGCCGACAGCACCCCGAGGGCCGCCTCCGTCCACAGGATGAGCTTGCGGCGGTCCAGGGCGTCCGCGAGCGCCCCGCCGTAGAGGCCGCAGACGATCAGCGGCACCAGTTCGACGGCGCCGAGGGCGCCGACCGCGAGGGTGGAGCCGGTCATTTCCTTGACCTGGACCGGGAGGGCCACGAAGGTCAGGAAGCTGCCGAAGCTCGTGATCAGGCCCGCGCACCACATCAGGCGGAAGTCGCGCGAGGTCCGCCACGGTGCGAGGTCGGGAAGGAATCTGGACACGAGGTCGCATGCTCCGTGCACGGACCTCTCGGCGCAACCGGATTTTCCCGCCCGTGCCCCGTGACCGGGAGGGTCGGGCGGTCGGGTCGGACGGCGGCCGCGAGGCACCGGTGCGGCCCGCCTGTCCTCGACCGGTGTCACCGGCGACCAGTGGTGGCACATGCGGCGTTCGTGGCCCGGCGGCCTTCCGCGCGAGTGCGGGTCCGCGCTGACGACGGCACGGACGGGCTCACCTGCGGGTGCCGCTCACGCCGCGGCCCCGCGCGGGACCTGGTGGCGGGCATCGCCGTCAGCGCAGCAGCCCCGCGGCCGCCAGCCGCTGCCGGACCACCGCGACGGCGGTGTCGTCCAGCGGGACCTGCGGGGGCGCCGTGGCCGCGCAGCCGATGACGCCGCGCAGCCGCAGCGCCGTCTTGAACGCGCCCAGCGCGGAGGAACTCGGGCCCATCGGCGTGGAGTCCGCGCCCGCGTCGACGATGGCGAAGAGCTGCGCGAGCCGGTCCTGCTCCGCCGCGGCCTCCCGCCAGCGTCCCGCGACGGCGTGCGCGTGGAGCCGTACGTAGCCGTGCGGGTCCACGTTGCCGAGACCGGGGACGACGCCGTGCGCGCCCGCCAGCAGGGCTCCGTCCACGGCGAGTTCGGAACCGGTGAGCACGGCGAAGGAGGAGTCCAGGCCGCGGCGGCGCAGCTCGGTCAGCAGCCGGCGCATGGGGCCGTCGGCGCCGCTGCTGTCCTTCAGGCCGGCCAGGGTGCCCTCCTCGGCGAGGGCCAGCACGGTCGCCGCGGGCAGCTTGGTGTGCACCGCGGAGGGGATGTCGTACGCGAACAGCGGCGCCCCGCCCGCCCCGTCCCGCACCCGGCGGAAGTGGTCGGCGATCTCCATCGGATGCGTCGCCGCGTAGAAGGGCGCGGTCGCCACCAGGGCGTCGGCGCCCGCCGCGACGGCGGCCCGCGCGTGCTCCAGCACACGCGGGGTGGTCATGTCGACGACACCGGCCAGCACGGGCACCCGGCCCCCGACGGCCTCCACGACCGTCGTGAGCGCGGTGTGCCGCTGCGCGTCGGTGAGGAAGGCCGTCTCGCCGCTGGACCCCAGGGCGAAGACCCCGTGGACCCCGGCCGACAGGACGTGCCCGACCAGGGCGCGCAGGCCCGCGGTGTCGACGTCCCCCGTCTCCGTGAGCGGGGTGCACAGAGGTGGTACGACCCCGCGCAGCGGGCGGAGCGGATCGGTCCCGGTTGCGGTCATGGACGGCTTCCTACCAGCTCGCCGGGGGCGGCGACACCAGGTGCTCGGCGAGCCGGGAAAGTCGTGGCAGCCGGTCCCGCAGCCGCACCCGGCGTCCGGCCGCCGCGCTGACCAGGTGCTGCAGCACGTCCATGCCGACCTCGGAGGGCTCCGGCGGCACGGTGAGCGCCTCGTGCGCCAGCCCGCGCAACTCGGGGTCGCCGGCGTCCATCGCCAGCACGGTCGCGCCCGAGCGCCGCGCGTCGTCCACCCGCTCCAGCAGCCCGGCCTCGGCCCGCTCGGGGGTGACGACCAGTACCGTCTCGCCCCTGCGCGCGGCCTCCAGACGGGCCGTCCCGACCGCCAGGTGAGGGGGTGCGCCCTGTGGCACGCGGTGCCGCACCAGCGTCGGCGACAGCTCCGGCAGCCCGCTCCACGCGGCCTCGTCGTCCAGATGGGCCGCCATGTGCCAGGGCTCGTAGCCCCCGCTGCCGACGAGCAGCAGCCCGCCCGCGGGCCCCCGGCGGACGGCCCCGCGCAGCGAGCCGGCGAAGGACCGGGTCAGCTCCGGCCACTCGCTTCCGGCGAGCAGTTCACGGACGACCTCGACCCGTACGGCATCCATGCCCCGCATCCTCGCGGACCGCGCCCCCGCCCGGCCCCGCTTCGCGCCCCGCTCACCCGAACGGGGTCAGTCCGCGCCGTCGGCGGGCAGGGCCCGGGACACCCGTTCCCGCACGTCCGCGAAATGCCGCCGCATGGCGGCCCTGGCCGCGCCCGCGTCCCCGGTGCGCAGCGCGCCGACGACGGCGCGGTGGTTGGCGACGGCCCGCTCGGCCGGGCCGTCGGCGGGCGCCAGGGCGGTGCCGACCTCGTGGTAGGCGGCCCAGAAGAGGTCGACGAGCTGCAGCACGAGCTCGTTGCCGCAGGAGGAGTAGAGCAGCGAGTGGAAGGCCCGGTCCGCGTCCGGGTCGTCGATCATCCGCGCGGCGAGCTCGTCGAGTTCGTCCAGCCGCTGCGGCGGCAGCGTCCCGGCCACCTCGCCTATCAGGCCGACCTCGAGCAGTTCGCGCACCGCGACGAGGTCGGCGAGGGCCCGCACCCGGGACCGCAGGTGGAAGGTGAGCGAGGGCATCAGCATCCGCAGCGGCGCCTGTCCGACGAACGTGCCCGTGCCGTGCCGGATCTCGACGATGCCGAGCGCCTGCAGAGCCCGCACCGCCTCGCGCACGCTGTTGCGGCCGGCACCGAGCAGGTCCATCAGCTGCGGCTCGGTCGGCAGGGTCGCGCCCGGGGCGAGCCGCTGCTCGTGGATCAGCTCGATGATGCGGTCCTGGAGCGTCGGGCCGCGGCTGCTGCCGGCGGTTCTGGTCACGGGTGGCCGCCTTTCCCTGTGCTGTCGTGCGCTTTTGACGTTCCGTCAGCTGTCCCGTGCGGCGCGCACCGGGCGAGGGACGTCCTGCGTCCCTCCGGCGGCCGCGCATCGGGAGGCAACACCGATGTCATACCTCACATCCGTCGTCCCCCGAGCCAATACCGGTGCGTACGGGGGCTTTCCCGCACCGCGCGGGGTCGCGCACGGGCCGGGCGGCGAGGGGCGCGTCACAGCGTCCGCGCGGCCACGCACGGCCCCCACCTGGCAGGATCGCGGTATGACTGTTGACAGTGGCAATGAGACCCCCGCCCCCAAGGCCCCCGCGAAGGACCCCTGGGAGCTGCCCGACGTGTCCGGCCTCGTCGTCGGCGTCCTCGGCGGCACCGGCCCGCAGGGCCGCGGGCTGGCGTACCGGCTCGCCAAGGCCGGCCAGCAGGTGATCATCGGCTCGCGCGCCGCGGACCGCGCCCGGGCCACGGCCGACCGGCTCGGCCTCGGGGTGCAGGGCGCCGACAACAAGGAGACCGCCCGCCGCAGCGACGTCGTCATCGTCGCCGTCCCGTGGGAGGGCCACGGCGAGACCCTGGAAGCCCTGCGCGAGGAACTCGCCGGCAAGCTCGTCGTCGACTGCGTCAACCCGCTGGGCTTCGACAAGCAGGGCGCCTACGCCCTGAAGCCGGAGGAGGGCAGCGCCGCCCAGCAGGCCGCCGCGCTGCTGCCGGAGTCCCGCGTCACCGCCGCCTTCCACCACCTGTCCGCGGTGACGCTCGAGGACCCGGAGGTCGAGTCGATCGACACCGACGTCCTCGTCCTCGGCGACAGCCGCGCCGACACCGACCTCGTCCAGGCCCTGGCCGCGCGCATCCCCGGCATCCGCGGCGTCTTCGCCGGCCGGCTGCGCGGCGCCCACCAGGTGGAGGCGCTGGTCGCCAACCTGATCTCGGTCAACCGCCGCTACAAGGCCCACGCCGGCCTGCGCCTGACCGACGTGTAGGGCCGCGGGGGCATGGGGGACAATGGGCGGGTTCGCGACCGATCCGACAGGAGCCGCCCCCCATGCCCCGCCTCGCCCTCTACGCGCTCGTCCTGTGCGCGCTCGCCGTGGCCGCCGCCGTCGTCTCCTTCGTGGAGGGCAGCTGGCTGGGCGTCCTCTGGATCCTGATCGCGGGCCTGACCAGCAACATGTGCTGGTACTACCTGCGCAAGGCGAAGGCCGAGCGGGAGTCCGGGGAGCAGCGGACCGCTAGCTGAGCGGGTCGCCCTTCCAGAACTGGAAGAAGGCGTAGCCCAGGCCCGACAGCCCGTCCGGGATCCCGAAGGCCGCCGTCACGGAGTCGATGAAGCCGAAGAACGCGGCGTTGACCTCGGGGATCCACAGCACACCGAAGACGGCCAGCAGCCCGAACTGCCCGAAGGGCTCCAGCTGGCGCCGCGTCCGGTACGACAGCCAGGGCTCGATCACGCCGTAGCCGTCCAGGCCCGGCACCGGCAGCAGGTTCAGGATCGCCGCCGTGACCTGCAGCATCGCCAGGAAGGCCAGCGCGGACGCGAACGGCGCGTTGGTGCGGTCCAGCGTGATGACGCCGAGGGTGAACGGCAGCATCAGGGCGATCGCGAACAGCACGTTGGTCAGCGGGCCCGCCGCCGAGATGAGGCTGTGCTTCCACCGGCCGCGGATCCTGCCCCGCTCGATGAAGACCGCCCCGCCGGGCAGGCCGATGCCGCCCAGGATCACGAAGATCACCGGCAGCACGATGCTCAGCAGCGCGTGCGTGTACTTCAGCGGGTTCAGGGTCAGATAGCCCTTGGCGCCGATCGAGATGTCGCCGCCGTGCAGCGCGGTACGGGCGTGCGCGTACTCGTGCAGGCACAGGGAGACGACCCAGCCGGACACGACGAACAGGAACACGGCGAAGCCGGTGCTGGTCGAGAAGTCCGTCCACACCGCCCAGCCCGAGACGGCCATGATCGCGACCAGGCCCAGGAAGATCGGGCTGATCTGCCGTTCACTGCGGGTTGCTGCGGTCGTCATCGTGCGGGCTCCTGCGGAGGCGGTACGTCATCGGTCGTGGTGCTGGCCGCCCGATCATGCCATCCGGCCGCCGCCGGGCACAGCCACGGCGGGATAACGCTCTGCCGCCGCCGGACGTTCCTACGGCGCCCCGCCCCTGCCCGGCCGTCCGGGTGGCGCCCGCGTTGCGATCCGTCATCGATCGCCGCCGGCCCCCTCACGGCCCCGGGAACGCGGGCGCATGCTGAGTCGCACCGGGGTGAGGGGGGAATGATGGGACGGATTCGGCGCGTCGTCCTGGCGGTGCTCGGCACCGCAGGGCTGGGTCTGCTGTCCGGATGCGGGCCGGCGATCACGGGAGTCATGGGGATCGCCGTGACCGAGGACGGGAAGCCGCTCGCGGTGATGCTCGTCTGCGACGGCCAGGTGGAGCGCGTCACGCTCCACGACGCCGACCGGGGGCCGAGCAGGAAGAGCCGCCTGGCCGCCTGGAACCGGGGGAGGCCGGCCACGGGGTTCTCCGTCTGGTCGCTGGAGAGCGGCGGAAGGGGCTGGAGCGTGGACAAGCCCATGCCGCCCCTGGAGCCGGGGCGCGGCTACACCCTGCACGGGTGGACCGGTGACCCCGAGTCGACGACCAGCGGCGTGGACTTCACGGCCGCGCAACTGGCGGGCCTGCGGCCCGGGCAGGTCCGGTGGTTCAGGGGCGAGGGGATGCCGGGCGCGGACCGGGGCGGGTTCGCGACGGCGGGGGTGGGGGAGTTTCGCGCGGAGGCGTGCGGTGGTTTGTGACGGGGGGCCGTGGTTGCGGCCGGTGGTTGTGTGCGGGTGCGTTGCGCCTGCGGCGGGCATCCCCCGCCCTCCCGCCCGATTGCCCGGCGCGGTTGGTGACCGCCTGCGCGCGTGCGTGGTGGGCCGGGGGCGGGGCCTCCGGGGCTGGGCATTCTGTACCGCATATTTATGTGCATGGCGGGCACCCGCGCTCGGCGCCCCGGATGCCGCACAACAAATACACGTCAGCGTCCAGAACGCCCACCCCTACGACCCCGCCCCCTCCGTGTGTGTCGCGACCAACGGCCGGAGGGTGGTGATGGGGGGCACCCCTCCCCACACCGCTGGATGCTGCCCCCAGCGGGGATCCCCCGGCCGGAGGCCGAGCGAGGGTGCGCTGTACTGGTGGCGCGGCCGGCCCGGCGCTCACCGTGCCGCTGGTATCGAGCCGGATTGTGTGGGCGTTCGGTGAGACGCGTGCGGTAACCCCGGACCGCCCTCTCACCCCCCTCCGGCCGTCATGCGCCCGAACCCACGGGAGGGGGTGTGGCGGGGTGCGCCCATGGGGGTCCCCCCGGCCGAAGGCTGGGGGAGACGAGCGGCGGACCCGGTGCGGAATGACGTTGGGGTAAACCGCGAGCGTTCTGGGGGTCCCCCCGGCCGAAGGCTGGGGGAGTGCGCCGACGCGGCACCGACCCAGGCACACGGTGCGAGGCCCGCGCTGACCGCGCCGGGCAATCGGGAGGGCGGGTGGGAGAACCGCCCGCCGCAGGCGCAACGCACCCGCACACAACCACCGGCCGCATGGGGCACCCGGACCGTAACCACGACGCACCCGGACCGCAACCACGACGCACCCGGACCGCAACCACGACGCACCCGGACCGCAACCACGACGCACCCGCACCGCAACAACCGCGGCGCCGCACACGACAACCGGGCCCCACAGAACGCGTCCCGGTCGCAACCCGGCGGCACCCGGACCCCGCGCCTCGGACAGAATGGGTGCGTGCGCTACGGCATTCTCGGGACGACGCAGGTTCACCGCGACGACGGCACAGCCGTACCCCTGGCCGGTACGCGGCTGAGGTCGCTGCTCGCCGCGCTGGCGCTGCGTGCCGGTCGGGTGCGCACCACCGAGGCGCTGATCGACGAGGTGTGGGAGGGCGAGCCCCCCGCCGACGCCACCGGCGCCCTGCAGGCGCTGGTCGCGCGGCTGCGGAGGGCGATCGGGCACGAGGCCGTCGGCTCGGTGGACGGCGGCTACCGCCTCGTGGCCGAGCCGGACGCCGTGGACCTGCACCGCTTCGAGCGGCTCGTCGACGACGGCGGCCGGGCGCTCGCCGACGGCGACGCCGCCAAGGCCGCGGAGGCGCTGGACTCCGCGCTCGCGCTGTGGCGCGGCCCGGTGCTGGCCGACCTCCCGGACCGCGTGTCCGTCGCGCCCCGCTACGACGCGCTGCGGCTGGACGCCCGGCGGCTGCGGATAACCGCCGAAGTGGCGCTGGGCCGGGCCGAGCAGGTGCTGCCGGAGGCCGTGGAACTGGCCGCGGCGCACCCGCTGAACGAGGCGGTTCAGGTGCTGCGGCTGCGTGCGCTGCGCGAGGCGGGCCGGGGCGCCGACGCGCTGGTGGCGTACGAGGAGGTGCGGCGCGAGCTCGCCGAGACGCTGGGCACCGATCCGGGCCCGGAACTGCGCGCCCTCCACACGGAGCTGCTGAATCCCTCCGCCCCCGCCCCCGCCCCCGCCCCCGCGGCGGCGGCTCGGCTCGGCAACGTGCGTGCCCGGCTGACCAGTTTCGTGGGCCGCGAGGCGGACCTGTCCGCGATCGCCGCGGACCTCGCGGCCGCGCGGCTGGTCACCGTCACCGGCCCGGGCGGCACCGGCAAGACCCGCCTGTCGCAGGAGGCCGGGGACCTGGTCGCCGACCACTGGCCGGACGGCGTCTGGTTCGCGGAGCTGGCCCCCGTGGAGGACCCGCGCACCGTGGCCGTCGCCGTGGTGAACGCGCTCGGCCTGCGCGAGACGCTGCTGCACGCGGCCTCGGCGACCGAGGCGGCGCTGGCCGCGGAGGCGAAGGGGGTCGCGGCCAAGGACCCGCTGCTGCAGCTCACCGAGTACTGCGCGGAACGCCGCATGCTGCTGGTCCTGGACAACTGCGAGCATGTGATCGGCGCCGCCGCCGAGCTCACGGAGCGGCTGCTCGCGCACTGCCCGGACGTGGCGGTGCTGGCCACGAGCCGTGAACCGCTGGGCGTCCCGGGCGAGTTGATCCGCCCGCTGGACCCGCTGCCGCAGCCGCCGGCCCTGCGGCTGCTCGCCGACCGCGGTGCGGCGGCCCGCCCCGGCTTCACGCCGGACGAGGACCCCGAGGCCTGCGCCGAGCTGTGCCGCAGGCTCGACGGACTCCCGCTCGCCATCGAGCTCGCCGCGGCCCGGCTCCGTATGATGACGCCCCGTCAGCTGGCCGACCGGCTCGACGACCGCTTCCGCATCCTCACCGCGGGCAGCCGCACCGTGCTGCCGCGCCAGCAGACGCTGCGCGCGGTGGTCGACTGGAGCTGGGGCCTGCTCAGCGAGGCCGAGCGGATCGTGCTGCGCCGCTTCGCCGTGTTCGCCGGCGGCTGGGACCTGGCCGCCGCCGAGGCGGTGTGCGGAGCGGACGGCGGGGCCGTGGACGCCCGTGACGTCGCCTCCGTCCTGGCCTCGCTCGTCGACAAGTCGCTGGTCGTCGCCGACCTCGCCGAGGACGGCGCCCGCTACCGCATGCTGGAGACCATCGGCGAGTACGCGGCCGAACGCCTCGTCGAGGCCGGCGAGCGCGACACCGTGGGCCGCCGCCACACCACGTACTTCCGCGAGTACGTGCGCACCGCCGACCCCGAGCTGCGCGGACCGGGTCAACTGCGCTGCCTGGACCGCCTGGAGCGGGAGCACGAGAACCTGCGGGCCGCGATCCGCCGGGCGGTGGACACCGGGGACGAACAGGAGGCGCTCTGCCTGGTGCTGGCCTGCAGCTGGTTCTGGGAGATGCGCAACTACCGCAGCGAGAGCGGCCACTGGCCCGCCGTGGTGGCCGCGATGAGCCCGGTGGACGCCTTCGCCGAGCCGCTGCGGCTCCCGCCGCTGGACCGAGGGCCGCTGGAGGACCCGCTGCCGATGACGCCGCAGCAGCTCACCGAGGCGCGGCGCTGGGCGCGCACCTCCGAGGTGTTCGCGTACATGGGCGAGCGCGACGTGTGGAACGACCCGCGGCTGGTCGGGCTGGGCGAGGCGATCATCGAGGCCTACCCGCCGGAGCTGCCGCAGTCCAGCCTGCGGCCGGGGCTCTTCCGCATGCTCGGCGCGATGCTGACCGGGCGCTTCGACCGCATGGCCGAGCTCATGGACGACACGGTGGCGAGCTGCCGGCTGCACGGCCGGGTGTGGGAGCTTGCGTTCGCGCTGCAGTTCCGCGCCAAGGTGATGAACGACGTGGAGGACCGGCTCGAGGCCTCCATGGAGGACATCCGCGAGGCCCGGGAGCTGTTCGGCAGGGTCGGCGACGACTGGGGCATGGCCGAGGTGCTGGCGGCGGAGGCCGAGGCGACCGCCAACGCCGGAGACTGGGTCCGCGCCGCGGAGAGCTGCCGCGAGGCCATCGAGCTCGCCCGCAAGCTCGGCGCGTACCAGCATGTGCCGATCATGCAGGTCCGCCTCGGTGACGCCCTCGCCAACGCCGGCGACCTCGTGGAGGGGGAGCGGCTGATCCGCGAGGGGGTGGCGGAGGCCGAGACCTACCGGCCGGTGGGCGACGACGCGGGCTACTACGGCAAGGTGCTCCTCATCGCCCTGCTCTCGCGGCGCGGCGAACTGGACGAGGCCTTCGCGCTGCTCGACGTCCTGCAGGCCGCCCCGCCGCGCGGGATGCCCTCGTTCATCGTCGGACTCCTCGCCGCCATCCGCGGCTGGCTCACCGGCATGGCCGGCGACCCGTACGGCGGGCTGCCCCATCTCGCCGAGTCCGTCGCCTACATGGAGGGGCACCCGCTCAGCCCGATCATCGGGCCGCGCCTGGGTGTGCTCCTCTTCCCGCCGGGTGTCGCGCTCTTCACCGGGATCGCCGGCCTGCGGGACGGCGACGACGTCCGCGGCCCCGCCCGCCGCGCCGCGGTGGTGCTGGGCGCCCATGACGCGCTGCGGCAGACCGCCTGCACCCCGTGGGAGCGGACGAGCCTGGACGAGGACGCGGTGCGGCTGCGCGGGTACCTGGGCGAGGAGGACTTCGCGCACGCCTACCGCGAGGGCGAGGGGCTCGTCTTCGCCGAGGCGGTCGAGCTGCTGCGCCGGCCCGTCTGAACCTTCCTCAGCCGGCCTTCTTGCGGGGCGCCGCCTTCTTCGCCGCGGTCTTCTTGGCGGCCGTCTTCTTCGCGGGGGCCTTCTTGGCTGCCGTCTTCTTCGCCGGGGCCTTGCCGGAGGCGGTCTTCTTCGCGCCGGTCTTCTCCCCGCCGCGGGCGTCGATGCTGGCCTGCAGCGCGGCCATCAGGTCCACCACGTTGTCGGGGGCGGCGGTGACCTCGGCCATCTCGGGGACGGGCTCGCCCTCCAGCCGGGCGGCGACCAGCTCGTCCATCGCGTGCTGGTACTCGTCGTGCATCGACTCCAGGTCGAAGTCCTCGGAGAGGGTGTCCATCAGGCTCTGCGCCATCTTCAGCTCCTGCGGCCGCACGGTGACCTTCTCCGGCGGCGCCAGCCCCTCCGCGGCGCGGACCTCGTCGGGCCAGTACATGGTGTGCAGGACCAGCACGTCCTCGTGGACGCGCAGCAGCGCCAGCGACTCGCGGGTGCGCAGTGCGATCTTGGTGACGGCGGCCTTGCCGCTGCTGCTCAGGGCCTCGCGGAGCAGGACGTACGGTTTGGCCGCGGCGGTCTCGGCGCCGACGTAGTAGGCACGCGACAGCGACAGCGGGTCGATGTCGTCGGCGTCGACGAAGGCGAGCACGTCGATCAGCTTCTTGCTGGGCAGGGGGAGGGCGGCCAGGTCCTCGTCGGTGAGCACCACCGTGCGGCCGGCCTCGTCCTCGTACCCCTTGGCGATCTCCGCGTAGGGGACCTCCTTGCCCTCCTTCTCGCAGAACCGCTTCATGCGGATGCGGCCGCCGTCCTCGGCGTGCACCTGGTGCAGGGAGACGCCGTGCTCCTCGGTGGCCGCGTAGAGCTTGACGGGAATGGAGACCAGCCCGAAGCCGATCGCACCTTTCCACATGGATCGCATACTTTCGTCCCTTTCCGGGGACTTTCCAGACTATGCCCGCCCCGTCAGCCTCGCCCGACCGGCAGACGGTCGAGGTGGACGGCCGCCGAGTGGTCCTCACCCACCTGGACAAGGTCGTCTTCCCGGTCACCGGCCACACCAAGGCACAGCTGCTGCAGTACTACGCGAGCATCGCCCCGGTGCTGGTGCCGCACGCCGCCGGGCGCCTCGCCTCCTTCGTCCGAGCCCCCGAGGGCCCGCACGCCCAGCGGTGGTTCGCCAAACGCCCGCCCGCCGGCACGCCCGACTGGGTGACCACCGCCGGGGAGGCCCGCGAACCGCACATCGTCGTCGACTCCACCCCCGCCCTGGTCACCATGGCCAACCTCGGCGCCTGGGAGGTCCACGTCCCGCAGTGGACCGCGGCGGGCGGCCGCGACGCCCACGACCGGCTCGTCCTCGACCTCGACCCCGGCGAGGGCGCCGACCTCGTCCTGTGCTGCCGGGTCGCCGAACGCCTGCGGCAGATGATGGAGGACGACGGGCTCACCGCCTTCCCCGTCACCTCCGGCAGCAAGGGGCTCCACCTGTACGCGCCGCTGCGGCCCGCCAGCGAGGCCGCCGCCACCGGCTACGCCAAGGCGCTCGCCGCCCGTATGCGTGACGAGCACCCCGGACTCGTCGTGTTCTCCATGACCCGCAGCCTGCGCGCCGGGAAGATCTTCATCGACTGGTCCCAGAACGCCTCCGCGAAGACCACCGCCTGCCCCTACACCCTGCGGCTGCGCGACCGCCCCGGCGTCGCGGCCCCCGTCACCTGGGACGAGGTCGCCTCCTGCCGGACGGCGGAGGACCTCGCCTTCACCCCCGAGGAGGTCCTGCGGCGCGCCGCCGACCACGGCGACCTGCTGGCCGCCCTCGACGGCGCCGCCGGACGCGGCACCCTGCCGTGACGGGCGCCCCCACGTGACCGATCCGCTCCCGCTCCCCGTCCGTGTCGCCCTGGCCCGCCGTGTGGACACCGTTCCCGCGGCCGACGCCCTTCCCGGCGGGTGCGCCTACGAGCCCAAGTTCGACGGCCACCGCATGGTCGTCCTCACCGGCCCCGTACGTCTGCAGACCCGCTCCGGCCGGCTCGTGACGGCGACCTTCCCCGAGATCGCCGAGGCCGCCGGGGCGCTGCCGCCGGGGGTCGTCCTCGACGGCGAGGTCGTCATCTGGCGGGACGGCCGCATCGACTTCGGCGCCCTCCAGCGCCGCGCGCTGCGCGGCTCCCGCCGCGGCCCCGTCCTCCCCGCCAACTATGCGGCCTTCGACCTGCTCGCGGCCGCCGGCACCGACCTGCGCGGCCGCCCGTACGACGAACGCCGGGCCGCCCTCGTCGCCCTGCTGGCGCCGCTCGGGCCGCCGTTGCAGGCCGTACCCATGACGACCGACCGCGACGAGGCCGTCCAGTGGTACACCTCGCTCGCCCCGGCGGGCATCGAGGGCCTCGTCGTCAAGGGCCGCGGCCAGCGCTACCGCCCCGACCGCCGCGACTGGCTCAAGCTCCGCCACGCCGTCCCGCAGGACGCCGAGGCCATCGGCTTCACCGGCACCCCCCGCGCCCCGCGTGCCCTCGTCCTCGACCTCGGCGACGGCCCCTTCGCCTCCGCGCCCCTGGACGCCCCCCTCCGCACCCAGCTCGCCGCGCTCCTCGTCCCCCCGACGCCCACGGCCGCCGCGGCCCTCGACGACGGCACCCCCTACCGCCCGCTGCCCGCCCCCCTCCCCGTCGAGATCCTCCAGGGCGAGGGCCGCCACGCCCTCACCGCGGTGCTCCGCCTCCGGCCCGAGGCGTGAGGGGCGGAGGGGTTCACGGGCGGAGGAGTTCACCACCCCGCCGAGGAAAGCCCGTTGAGCGGCGGTCGGCGCCGGAATACCATGACGCGTCGCCGCCCGGTCCGTCGCGTGCGACTCCCCGGTTCCCAGGAGACTCCTTCCGGCATGCGCGCGTTCCTCCAGGCCGTCCTGCTGCTCGTCCTGCTGCTCGGCTTCTACGTCATGACCCTCGGCCTGCTCGCGGCGATCGTGGCCGCCGACGTCGTCCTCACCGACGTCGCACTGCGGCAGGGCTATGTGACCTTCCTGTTCCTGGGCATCAGTGTCGCCTTCGCCTCACCGCTGGTGTCGGGCCTGTTCGCCTCCGTCCGCGGCGTCAACCGCCATCGGCCCGACGGGATTCGGGTGACCGCGCAGGAGCAGCCGGAGCTGTGGGCGCGTGTGCGCCGGGTGGCCGAGGCCATGGAGACCTCGGCCCCCGTCGAGCTCTGGCTCGTGGCGGAGCCGGTGGCGGCGGTCTGGCAGAGTTCCTGGGTGCTCGGGCTGATCCCCGGGCCCCGGCGGATGGTGCTGGGCATCCCGTTCCTCACCGGCCTGACGGAACGCCAGATCGACGCGGTCATCGCCCATGAACTCGGCCACTTCGCCCAGCGTCACACCGTCCTGGCGGGGCTGGCCGCCCGCAACCGCGTCGGTCTGATGCGGGTCCTGGAGCGGTACGCCGAGGACGGCAACGGCATCGGCCACGCGATGGGCTCGATGTTCGCCGGCTACGCCCGCTTCTGCCTGCGGACGACGCAGGCCCAGGCACGCCTCGGGGAACTCGCCGCGGACCGCGCCGCCGCGGGGATCGCCGGACGGGACACCACCGCCGCCGCCCTGCGCCGTATCCCCCTGCTCGACGCCGCGCACACCCGCTACGTTCGCGAGTACGCCGGCATCGGCACCGCGCTCGGTCTGCTCCCCCCGGCCCAGGAGGTCCACTCCGGCTTCCGTGCGTTCCTGGACAGCGGCACCTGGCAGGAGGAGGAGCGGCGGCTGATCGACGACCCGCCCCGGGAGAAGACCTCGCCCTACGACTCCCACCCCCCGATGCGCGAGCGGGTCGCGGCGATCGAGGCACTGCCCGCCGACGCCGCCGGGACGTTCCCCGGCGAGCCGTCGCCGGCGGGAACCGGCCTCGTCAGGGACCTCGCGGGAACCGGCGCCCGCACCGTGCTGGCGCTTCCCGGGGCCGCGGAGCTGCGGCAGCTGCCGTGGCGGGACCTGGCCGCCGAGGTGGGGACGGCGGAGCTCGGCACCGAGGCGACACCGGTGCTCCGGGCGGGCCGCGCGGTCCTGCGCAGGACCGCGGACCTCGCGATGCTGCTGGACGCGGTCGACGCCGGGCAGTGGGCGGAGGTCGTCGACTGCATGCCGCGTCCCGGCCACGGGGGCCACATGCTGCTCGACGACTCGCTGCGGGCCCGCGCCCGCGCCGACGCCGTGGACGCGCTGTACTCCCTGGTGCTGACGGCCCTGGTCGAGGGCGGCCGGGCCCGCTGGGAGCTGGACTGGGAACGCGGCAGGCACCTGGAGTTCGACGAGGGGGTCCATGCCGCCCTGGACCGGGCCATGGACGCCGCCGTGTCCCCCGGGGAGGGAGCCGAACCGGACACCTCGGGCCTGCGCGACCTCCTCGGGCTGCCCGCGGACCGGGCACCGGCTCAGCCCTGAGCGGCCGCCGCCGGCACCTCGCGGGTGCGGGTCCAGCGCAGCAGGGTGTCCGCGTCCCAGGTGTTGACGACCCGCTCAGGGGGGACGCCGCACTCCTCTGCGCGGGCGCAGCCGTTGATCTGCCAGTCCAGCTGGCCGGGGGCGTGGGCGTCGCTGTCGATGCTGAAGAGCACCCCGGCCTCCACGGCCTTGCGCAGCAGCCGGCGCGGCGGGTCGAGGCGGTCCGGGCGGCTGTTGATCTCCACGGCCACCCCGAAGCGCTCACAGGCGGCGAAGACCAGGTCCGCGTCGAACTCCGACTCCGGGCGGAGCTTGCCGGACACCAGCCGGCCCGTGCAGTGGCCGAGCACGTCCACCAGGGGGTTGCTGATCGCGGAGATCATCCGCCGGGTCATCTCGTCCCGGTCCATCCGCAGTTTGGAGTGGACGGAGGCGACGACCACGTCCAGCCGGCCCAGCAGCTCCGCGTTCTGGTCGAGGGCGCCGTCGGCGAGGATGTCGCACTCGATGCCGGTGAGCAGCCGGAAGGAGCCGCCGAGGCGGGCGCCGACCTCGGCCACCACCTCCAGCTGGGCGCGCAGCCGCTCGGCGGTCAGCCCCCGGGCCACGGTCAGCCGGGGGGAGTGGTCGGTGAGCGCCGCCCACTCGTGGCCCAGCTCCATCGCGGTGCGGGCCATCGTCTCGATCGGGCTGCCGCCGTCGGACCAGTCGGAGTGCAGATGGCAGTCGCCGCGCAGCGCGGCCCGCATCCGCAGCCCCGCGCCGCCCTCCGGCCGGGGGACCGCGTCCGCGGCGCCCTCCGCCAGCCGGGTGAGGTAGGCGGGCCGATCGCCCGCCAGCGCCTCCCGGACGACCGCGGCGGTCTTCGGGCCGAGCCCCTTGACCTCCTCCAGGCCGCCCGCCCGTTCCGCGCGCCGCCGGAGCTCCTCCGGCGGCATCGCGGCGACCGCGGCGGACGCGCCGCGGAAGGCACGGACCCGGTAGGTCGGGGCACCGTCCCGCTCCAGCAGGAAGGCGATCCGGTCCAGCGCCGCTACGGGGTCCATGCCTCCAGGATCAGGTCTTGTTGCGGAACCTCGCCACCGCCAGCGGCGCGCTGATCGCCGTGATGCCCACGGCCCACATCACCGTCATCATCGCCGAGTGCGCGACGGCGCCGCCGTTGATCAGGTTGCGGGAGGCGTCCGCGAGGTTGGACAGCGGGTTGTAGCGGGTGAAGGCCTCCAGCCAGCCCGGCATGGTCGTCGGCTTGGCGAAGATCGAGCTCCCGAACTGCAGCGGCAGGACGACGATCATGGCGAGTCCCTGGACGGACTGGGGGGTCCGGGCGACCAGACCCAGGAGGATGAAGACCCACATCAGCGAGGCCCCGAAGGCGAGCGACAGCACCACCGCGCCCAGCAGCCCGAACACCCCGTTGTCCACGTGCAGTCCGAGGATGAAGCCCATCAGGAGGAGGATCACGGTGGCGACCAGCGCCCGGCCGATCTCCACCACGATCTTCGCGATCAGCACGGAGGAACGGGCGATCGGCATCGTGCGGAAGCGGTCCATCACCCCGGTCTTGAAGTCCGAGTTGACGCCCGTGCCGACGGCCATGGCGATGTTCATGCCCATCATGGCCATCAGGCCGGGCACCATGTAGTTGACGTACTTCTCCTGGCTGCCCTCGAGCGCGCCGCCGAAGACGTACACGAACAGCAGCGTGAAGACGATCGGCATCAGCAGCGCGTCGAACATCGACTCCGGGTCCTGCCGGATCTGCAGCACGTTGCGCCGCACGAGGGCGCCGATGTGCCGCAGGTTGGCGCGCAGCCCGATCCGCGGATCGGCGGCCGCGGCCCTGGTGTTCCCCGCGGGGACGGTGACGGCGCTCATGCCGCGAGCTCCTCTCGCTCCTGGGTGCCGCTGCCGCGCGTGACGGCCAGGAACACCTCGTCCAGACTGGGCAGATGGGTGTCGATGCCGGCGATGGCGAAGCCCTGTGCGCCGAGCGCGGCCACGACCTCCGTCAGCTGCTCGTCGCTGAGGATCGGCACGTTGAGGACCCCGCCCGCGTGGTCCGCGACGGCCTGCGCGCCCCTGCCGAGCGCCGCCGCCATCGCGTCCAGCACCCCGGGGTCCACCGGCCGCACCTGCAGCGTCCGGCCGCCGACCTTCGCCTTCAGCTCCTCGACCCGGCCCCCGGCGATCACCCGGCCCCGGTCGATGACCGTCAGCTCGTGCGCGAGCTTCTCGGCCTCCTCCATGTACTGCGTGGTCAGCAGCACGGTCGAACCGTCCGCGACCATGTTCCGCACTTCCTCCCACACCTCGTTGCGGGTGCGGGGGTCCAGGCCGGTGGTCGGCTCGTCCAGGTACAGCACCGCCGGGCGGCCGATCATCGACGCCGCCAGGTCCAGGCGCCGGCGCATGCCTCCCGAGTACTCCTTGGCGGGCTTGCGGGCGGCGTCCGTCAGCGAGAACCGCTCCAGCAGCTCGTCCGCCCTGCCGCGGGCGTCCCGCCGGGACAGGTCCAGCAGCCGGCCGATCATGTAGAGGTTCTCGCGGCCCGACAGCGACTCGTCGACCGAGGCGTACTGCCCGGTCAACCCGATCACCCGGCGCAACTGCCGGGGCTGCGTCAGCACGTCGTACCCGGCCACCGTCGCCGTGCCGGCGTCCGGCCGGATCAGCGTGGACAGGATCCGTACCAGCGTCGTCTTCCCGGCGCCGTTCGGCCCCAGCACGCCGAGCACGGTCCCCTGCCGCACGTCCAGGTCCACCCCGTCGAGGGCCTTCGTCTCCCCGTAGCGCTTCACGAGCCCCCGCACCCTGACGGCGGTGTCCGCGCTCTTGGCATCTCGTTGTGTCATGCCGCCACGGTCGCGTGTGTCGCCGACACGGCGCCGACATATCGCTGACAGCCCCACCGACACCCCACCGACACGCCCCCGGCCGCCCGCGCGCCGCACCGGAGAACGCCGGAGGGGGGACGCGCAGCGCGCGTCCCCCCTCCGGCATCGTCGGGCATCAGGCCCGCAGGGCCTACGTGGTGACCGACACCAGCCGCTGGCCCTGGGACGTGACGACGTCGAAGCGGGAGATGTCGTCCGGCTGCATCCCCGCCGACCCGTCCAGCGTGAGCGGGTTGGGCTGGTCGGAGGTGCCGTAGCCGGCCGTCGGGACACTCCAGGTGCCGACCGTCTGCTGGGAGCCGTCCTTTCCGACGACGACCAGGCGGCAGGTCAGCGGGCCCTGGACCCCGGCGAGGGTGAGGCCGACCTCGCTGCCCCACTTCTTCTCGTTGATGCCGACCGTCGCCTTGACGCCCGTGGAGTTGTCGGCGCCCTTGAACTGCTCGGCGTACACCCTGGCCTGTGCGTCGTCCGAGCCGCCGGAGGCCAGCACCGCGACGGTCGGGGCCGCCACGATCAGCGCCACCGAGGCGGCGAGCGCGAACATCCTGCGCCGGGCGCGGGTCTTGCGCTCGTCGGAGACCTTGCCGAGGAGACGCCCGAGCACCTTGTCGCCGCTGGGCGGGACAGGTGCGCCGGCACCGGCGGGGGCGAGTTCGGCGAGCACCGGCACGAGGCCGCTCAACTCGTCGAGCTGCTGCCCGCACTGGTGGCAGATGGCGAGGTGCTGCTCGAAGCGCGCCATGTCGGCGTCGTCGAGCACGCCGAGGACGTAGGCCCCGACGTCGACGTGCGGGTCGTGGGGGGTACCTGCCCCGGAGCCGTAACCGTAGACCGTCACGAGGTGGTCACACCCCTTTCCTCAAGAGCGATTTTCAGGGAGCGGAGGGCGTAGAAGACGCGGGAGCGCACGGTGCCGGGCGGTACCCCCAGCGCCGCCGCGGCCTCGTTGACCGTCCGGCCCTTGAAGTACGTTTCGATCAGCACCTGGCGGTGGGCCTCGGTGAGATCATCCAGTGCGTCGGAGATCGTCATCAGCCTCAGGGAGCGTTCGAGTTCGTCCTCGGCCGGGAGCTGGTCGAGGGCGGCCGGGGAGGCCTCCGGTGGCCGTGCCTGACGGCTGCGATGGCCGTCGATCACGATCCGCCGGGCGACCGTCACCAACCAGGGCCGCAGGGAACGGGCGCCCGGGTCGAGCCGGGACGCGCTCTTCCACGCGCGCAGCAGGGTCTCCTGCACGACGTCCTCGGCCAGGTAGCGGTCACCGCCGACCAGCCGAAGAACGTAGGCGAAGAGCGCACCCGCGTGTTCGCGGTAGAGCGCCCGCATGAGGTCCTCTTCGGGGACCCCACCTGAGCGATGGTCGGCCACTAGCGCATCCTGCCCTACTGATCGCTGGGGGTCGAGTCCTCTCAATGCCTGCTGTCCCATCAGTACCCGTCTGACCCGTTCTCGGTGGAGGCGCTCTTCGGCTGCGCGGATGCCCCGGCCTTCTCGCCGTCCGGGGTGGCCGCGTACCAGGTGCGGTTCGAGCCCTGGCCCTTGGTGTCGCCCGGGTTCTTGTCGCCCGCGAAGTGGTAGAGCGGCATTCCGTTGAGCGTGAGCTGCATCGTGCCGTCGGGACGCTTCACGCTGCCGACCAGGTTCTGGTCCACGCCCTGCACCTGGGTGTCCGAGACCGCGGCGGCCGGCTGCCACTGCGTCGCGCACTCGCCGGTGCAGGTCGAGGTCGGCGGGTTGGGCTTGTCCTGCTCGAAGCGGTACAGCACCCAGCCCTTCTCGTCGGTGACCAGCTTGCCGAGCTGGGCGTTGTCGACGGTCCGGAGACCGGGGGCCGCTGCGGGCTGCGACGCCTGGATCGCGCCCACCGGGGGACTGGCATTGTCGACGCCCGCGTTGCAGGCGGTGGCGACGATCAGCGCGGCGGAGGCGAAGGCCCCCGCCCCCACTGATCGGCGCAACTTCGGAACGTTCATGCCAAGGCCCCCGGCAATTGTCTCGTCGGTGCTCCGCCCCTGGTGGGCGGTTGCCAACTCATACGGAGGCGAGGGGCGGTGTACTCAACGTCCTCAGAAAAAACTTCCGCCCCGGGGAGGGGGTTCCCGGGGCGGAAGCCGGCGGTGGGTCGCACCGCCTTTGGGGAAGTCGCGCGTGGCGCCGCGACAGGTCGTCGGGAGATCAGTGGAAGCTGTGCTCCGGGGCCGGGTAGGCGCCGCCCACCACGTCCTCGGCGAAGGCCTTCGCGGCGCCGCCGAGGGTCTCGCGCAGTGCCGCGTACTGCTTGACGAAGCGCGGCACCCGGCCGCCGGTCATCCCCGCGAAGTCCGTCCAGACCAGCACCTGGGCGTCGCACTCCACGCCCGCGCCGATGCCGACCGTCGGGATGTGCAGGATGCGGGTGACCTCCGCGGCCAGCTCGGCGGGGACCAGCTCCAGCACGACGGCGAAGGCGCCCGCGTTCTGCACGGCCTTCGCGTCGCGCAGCAGCTGCTGGGCGGCCTCCTCGCCGCGGCCCTGGACCGGGTAGCCGCCGAAGGCGTTGACCGACTGCGGGGTGAGGCCGATGTGGGCCATCACGGGGATGCCGGCCTGGACCAGCAGCTCGATCTGCTGGGCGGAGCGCTCGCCGCCCTCCAGCTTCACGGCGCCCACCCCGGCCTCCTTGACCAGCCGGGTCGCGCTGCGCAGCGCCTGCGTCGGACCCTCCTGGTACGAGCCGAACGGCAGGTCGCCGATGACCATCGCGCGCTTGGTGCCGCGCACGACGGCGGCGGACAGCATCGTCATCTCGTCCAGCGTGACCGGGACGGTGCTCTCGTAGCCGAGGTGACAGTTGCCCATCGAGTCGCCGACCAGCAGCACGGGGATGCCGGCCTCGTCGAAGACCGAGGCGGTCATGGCGTCGTAGGCGGTGAGCATGGGCCACTTCTCGCCGCGCTCCTTGGCGGCGGCGATGTCCCGGACGGTGATCCGCCGTGTCCCCTTGCCTCCGTACAGCGCCTTGCTGCTGTCGGGAGCGGGCTGAGCGGGCGTCTGGGCAGCCGGAACGGCATGCGTCATTGCAACTGCTCCTTGTGTCATCTCGAGGCGCCCTCACGGCGTCCCCGGACCGCTTCCATGCTGACACGCGCCGCCGTTCGCGCAAAGGGGGCGCCCGCCGCTCCCCCTTTTGCCGAGGTTTTACAATACGAAACGGTCCCGTATCGGAAATCGGGTCTACGTTGGCCGCATGCCCGCCGACACAGCGCAGCCGCCGAGCCCCGCAGTCCCGGAGGCGGTCCACCGCCGCCGCTGGGGGATCCTGACCGTCCTGCTGTTCAGCCTCCTCGTGGTGGTCCTGGACAACTCGATCCTCAACGTCGCGATGAAGACGATCGCCGAGCCCGCACCGACCGGCCTGGGCGCCACCCAGAGCCAGCTGGAGTGGGCGATCAACTCCTACACGCTGGTCTTCGCCGGCCTGCTGTTCACCGCCGGCCTGCTCGGCGACCGCCTCGGCCGCAAGAAGGTGCTGCTCTTCGGCATGGCCGTCTTCGGCGTCGGCTCGGTGCTGTCGGCCTTCGCCGGCTCCTCCGGCGAGCTGATCGCCTTCCGCGCGGTCATGGGCTTCGGCGGCGCCTTCGTGATGCCCGCCACGCTCGCCATCATCATCAACGTCTTCGAGCGCGAGGAGCAGCCCAAGGCGATCGGCATATGGACCGGTGCGGTGGGCCTCGCGATAGCCATCGGCCCGGTCACCGGCGGCCTGCTCCTCGAGCACTTCTGGTGGGGCTCGGTCTTCCTGGTGAACGTGCCGATCATCGCCGTCGCGCTCGTCGCGATGGTGCTCCTCGTCCCGGACTCGCGCGACCCGCGGCCGGGCCGGCTCGACCCCTTCGGTGTGCTGCTCTCCATCGTCGGCCTGGTGCTGCTGGTGTACGGCATCATCAAGGGCGGTCAGCTCGCGGACTTCACCGCCCCCACGGCCCTGGCGCCCATCGTCGGCGGCCTCGTGGTGCTCGGCGCCTTCGTCTGGCACGAGGCCCGCAGCAGCCACCCCGCGTTCGACGTCTCCTACTTCCGCAACCCGACCTTCTCCGCCTCGGTCTCCGCGATCGGCCTGGTCTTCTTCGCGCTCATGGGCGTGACCTTCTTCATGGTCTTCTACACCCAGAGCGTGCGCGGCTACACCGCCCTGGAGTCCGGACTCCTGCTGCTCCCGCTCGCCCTCGCCCAGCTCGTCTTCGCCCCCCGCGCCCGGCTGGTCGTCGACCGCGTCGGCGCCCGCGCCACCTGCGCCACCGGGCTCGCGCTGATAGCGCTCAGCTTCCTCGGCTTCCGGCTGCTCGACGCGGACAGCCCGATCTGGCTGCTGGAAGTGCTGTTCTTCCTCATGGGCACCGCCATGGCCCACGTGATGCCGCCCGCGACCGTCGCCATCATGTCCTCCCTGCCGCGCGAGAAGGCCGGCTCCGGCTCCGCCGTCAACAACACCTTCCGGCAGGTCGGCGGCGCGCTCGGCGTTGCGGTCCTGGGCTCGCTGATGTCGACGGTCTACCGTGACGGCATCGCGGACCATCTGACGGGCCTCCCCGCCGGGGTGCAGCACCGGGCCGGCGAGTCCATCGAGGCCACGCGCGCCGTGGCCGAGGGCATGGGTCCCGCGGGCAAGGCGCTGATCGCCCCGGCCACGGACGCCTTCCTCGACGCCATGCACGTCACCGCCTACGTCGCGAGCGGTGTCGCGCTGCTCGGCATGCTCGTCGTCCTGTTCTTCCTGCCCGGCAGGAGCTCCGGGGCCCGCCCCGCGGGCGGGGAGGAACGCGAGGCCAGCCCGGTGGGGGCGCGGCGGTGACCGACATCCGTGCGGAGACGGCACCGGGCGACGGGACGCCGCCCGGGCCCTCCGTGCGCGTCGCACGCGGCCGCCCGCGCAGCGCCGCCGCCGACACCGCGATCATCGAGGCCGTCCTCAGCCTGCTGGAGGAGGGCGCCACGATCGCCGAACTGTCGATGGAGCGCATCGCCCGCGCCGCCGGGGTCGGCAAGGCCACCGTCTACCGGCGCTGGGCGGGCAAGAACGCGCTGATGCTGGACGTCATGAAGTCCGTCGACGAGCAGACGCCCCGGCTCGCCGGCCGCTCGGTCCGTGACGACCTGGTCACCTGCGTCGAGTTCATACGGCGCAGAGCCCTGGTCAAGCGTTCCTCCGCCCTGCTGCGCAACGTCATCGCCCAGGCCCAGAACGAGCCCGAACTGTGGGCCGCCTACCACGACACCGTCATCGCGGCCCGGCGCGCGCAGGTCGGCGAGGTCCTGCGGCGCGGCGTCCGCACCGGCGAACTCCGCGCGGACATCGACCCGGAACTCCTCGGCGACCTCTTCCTCGGCCCCATGCTGTCCCGCTCGATGCTGCGCCCCGACGCGGCGCTGCCGGAGGGGCTGTCGGAGCTGATCGTCGACGCCGTGCTGCAGGGTGTCCGCGCCGGGAACTGAACGCGTCAGGGAGCAAGGGGGAATGTCCTGGTTCTGTCACAGGGCGCCCCGTGGGCGGGCCGGTGGGGAACCCGTCGCCCGGCGAGTCCCGTCCTCCGGGCGTCGATCCCCTATGGTCGACTGAGCACCTGGCAAGACAGTGAGGACTCTCCCCATGGCTCAGGCGTACGACTCGGACGTGACCACCGACAGCGGTGACAAGCCGCAGGGTTCGGGTGCGAACGGACGTTTCGGACGCTTCCGGCGGTACTGGGCGTTCGGCGACGGCATGTGGCGCCGGGGGATCGTCACGGCCGTACTGGCCGTCGCGATCACCGTGGTGATGGCCTTTCACGGAGCGGTGCCCAACCGGGTCGGCAACCTGGGCAGCCTGCTGGAGACCTTCCTGCCGTGGCTCGGGCTCGGGCTCCCGGTGCTGCTGGCCGTCGGGCTGCTGAGGCGCTCGGCCACCGCGCTGATCGCCGTCCTGCTGCCGACCGTGGTGTGGCTGCACTTCTTCGGCGGGCTCCTCACGGACAAGCACACCGGCGGCGGCGACCTCACCGTGGTGACCCACAACGTCAACGCCGACAACCCCGACCCCGCCCGCACCGCCCAGGCACTCGTCGGCTCCGGGGCCGACCTCGTCGCACTGGAGGAGATCCCCGCCGGGAAGGTCGCCGTCTACGAGTCGGGGCTGAAGGCCCGCTACCCCTACCACGCCAGGCTGGGCACCGTCGGCCTGTGGAGCAGGTACCCGCTCAGCCAGGTGCGGCCGGTGGACATCCGGCTCGGCTGGGTCCGCGCCCTGCGTGCCACCGCCGCCACCCCGCACGGGAAGGTCGCGGTCTACGTCGCCCATCTGCCCTCGGTGCGGGTCAAGTTCAACGCGGGCTTCACCGCCGGCGAGCGCGACCGCAGCGCCGACGCGCTCGGCGAGGCCGTGGCGGACGAGAAGGTGCCCGAGGTGATCCTCATGGGCGACCTCAACGGCACGATGAACGACCGCGCGCTCGCCAACATCACATCCCAGATGCGCTCCACGCAGGGCGCCGCGGGCGACGGCTTCGGTTTCAGCTGGCCGGCCGGCTTCCCGACCGCCCGCATCGACCAGATCCTCGTCAGGGGAGCGGAGCCGACCGACTCGTGGGTGCTGCCCGCGACGGGCAGCGACCACCGGCCGGTCGCCGCGAAGGTAGCACTCCCGTAACGAGTTCTTCGCCCACGGGAAGAACGGGCCGGGCAGACTTTGTTCCGCAGTTAAACTTATAGCTGCACACAACCCTGCCCCGGAAAGGCCTGTCATGCCTCTCGCCCTGCTCGCACTGGCGATCAGCGCATTCGGCATCGGTACGACGGAGTTCGTGATGATGGGCCTGCTGCCCGACGTCGCGGACGATCTGCACACCTCCATCCCGACCGCCGGTTACCTCGTCTCCGGCTACGCCCTCGGCGTCGTCATAGGCGCCCCCCTCCTCGCCGCGATCACCACGCGGATGCCGCGCAAGGCCCTGCTGCTCTCCCTCATGGGCCTGTTCACCGTCGGCAACACCCTCTCCGCGCTCGCCCCCGGTTTCGGCTGGCTGCTCGCCGGCCGCGTGCTGTCCGGACTCCCGCACGGCGCCTTCTTCGGCGTCGGCGCGGTCGTCGCCGCGGGCATGGTCGACCCCGCGCGCAAGGCCCGTGCGGTCTCCCTGATGATCGCCGGGCTCACCGTCGCGAACATCGTGGGCGTCCCCGCCGCGACCCTCCTCGGCCAGCACCTCGGGTGGCGCGCGACCTTCCTCACCGTCGGCGTCATCGGCCTCGTCGCCATCGCCGGGATCGCCCTGCTCGTCCCCCGCATCCCGCTCGCCCCGGGCGGCGGACTGCGCCGGGAGCTGTCGGCCTTCCGCAGCGGGCAGGTCTGGCTGACGCTGTCCACCACGATCTTCGGCTTCGCCGCGGTCTTCGCGGTCTACAGCTACGTCACGCCCATGCTCACGGAGGTCGCCGGGTTCGGGGAGGGCAGCGTCACCCTGGTCCTCGCCCTCTTCGGCGTCGGCGCGACGATCGGCAACCTCCTCGGCGGCCGCCTCGCCGACCGCGCCCTGCGGCCCGCCCTCCTCGGCGGGCTCGGCGCGCTCGCGATCGTCCTGCTGCTGTTCACGGTCACCCTGCACGCCCGCTGGAGCGCGGCGCTCACGGTCGTCCTGCTCGGGGTCGCGGCGTTCGCCGCGGGGTCGCCCATGATGATGCTCGTCATGGAGAAGGCCCGGCACGCCCCGGCGCTGGCCTCCGCCGCGAACCAGGCCGCGTTCAACCTGGCCAACGCGGGCGGTGCCTGGCTCGGCGGGGTCGTGCTCGCGCACGGCCTCGGGTACACCGCCCCGGCGGTGGCGGGCGCGGGGCTGGCGGTCATCGGGGTGGGGATCGCCACGGCCGGAGGGCTGTGGGAGCGGCGCGCGGCGAGGGGGTCGGGGGCGGCGTCGTCCTCGTCCCGGGTCGTCGTGGCGTCCGACGCCGTGGTGCGGTCCGCGGAGCGGGTGGGCTGACGGCGGGCGCCGGCGGGCCGCCGGGCCGCCCGTCCGCCGGTCCGCCCGTCCGCCGGTCCGGCTGGTTCCGCTGTCGCCGGCTGATCCGCCGTCTCGCGCCCTGCGGGCGCAAAGATGCGGGCTGCGGAAGGGCGAGTGGGGGCCCGGGGTGGGTCGGCGCGGTGCGGGTGGGCGCGGGGCGGGGGTTCAGGCTCCGGAGCGGGTTCCCTCTCCGGTGGCTGGGGTCTCGTCGCCGTCCGCGGGTGCAGATGGCCGCTTCCACGCCCTCGCTGTGTGGTGGGCTCGCCCGCCGTAACCGGCGTCCGCGGCTGGTTCTGGGTGCTGTTGAGCCGTTCCGCGAAACAGAGCCCGATCTTCGAGGCGGGGAAGGCCGGCCGAGTCCGCCGCTCGCCGGGGAAGCAACCGCAGACGCCGGTTACGGCGGGCGCGCCACCCACAAACCGTGGGCGCGGCCGCCGGCCGTCTGCACCCGCGGACGGCGACGAGAGCGGAACCGTACGGACAACCGGCCCCGATCCGGGGCCTGAACCCTCACCACCATCACCCGCCCACCCGCCCACCCGCACCGCGCAGAGGCAGGCCCGCCCTCACCTTCCCGTCCGCAGCCGGCTGCTTTACGCCCGAAGGGCGTGAGACGAACCCGCACCCGCCCGCGGGCGTCATCATTCGGCGCCGCCCCGGACCGGGGCCCGACTCAGGTTCGGGCAGGCCCGCACCGACCTTTCCGGACGGGATCCCCCGGCCGGAGGGCGGGAAAGGGCGGGGGAGGAGCCGCAACCGCAACGGCGCGGCACACAGCGACGGGCCGCAAGGGGTACCCGGACGCCACCCCGGACCGCCGGCGCAGCGTCACGCGTGCTCGCGCCAGCGATTCGTGATGGGGAGCCTGCGGTCCTTCCCGAACCCCTTCGCCGAGATCTTCGTACCCGGCGGATACTGCCTCCGCTTGTACTCCGCCGTGTCCACCATCCGCAGCACCTTCGCCACCAGCTCCCCCTCGAACCCTGCGGCGACGATCGCGTCGCGCCCCTTGTCCTGGTCGACGTACATCGCCAGCACCCGGTCCAGGACGTCGTAGTCCGGCAGGGAGTCCGTGTCGACCTGGCCGGGGCGCAGCTCCGCGCTCGGGGGCTTGGAGATGGAGTTCTCGGGGATCGGCGGGGTCTGGCGCCGCTCCGCCGCGGCCTGGTTGCGCCACCGCGCGAGGCGGAAGACGGTCGTCTTGTAGACGTCCTTGATGGGCCCGTACGCGCCGACCGAGTCGCCGTACAGCGTGGAGTAGCCGACCGCCAGCTCGCTCTTGTTGCCCGGAGCCAGGACGATGTGCCCCTCCTGGTTGGAGATGGCCATCAGCGTCGTGCCGCGCAGCCGGGACTGGAGGTTCTCCTCCGCCAGCCCGGTCAGCCCCAGGGAGGCCATGTAGGCGTCGAACATCGGGCCGATCGGCACGGTGCGGAAGTTCAGGCCGGTGCGCCGGGCCAGCTCGGCGGCGTCGTCCTTGGAGTGGTCGGAGGAGTACCGCGACGGCATGGAGACGCCGTACACGTTGGCCGCACCGACGGCGTCGCAGGCGATGGCCGCGACGAGGGCGGAGTCGATGCCGCCGGAGAGGCCGATCAGCACGGAGCGGAAGCCGTTCTTGGCGACGTACGCCCGCAGGCCGACGACCAGCGCGGTGTAGACCTCCTCGTCGTCGCCCAGCCGCGGGGCCTCGCCGCCGTGCACCTCGGGCTCGTACGCGGGGAGCGGCTCGGTGGAGAGGGTGACGTGCTCGATCTCCAGGCCGTCGTCGGCGATGCCGCCCGGCACCTTCGTGGTGTCCGCGGCGGGCAGGTCGAGATCGACCAGGACGCAGCCCTCCTCGAACTGCGGGGCGCGGGCGATCACCTCGCCGTCCTCGGAGACGACGATCGAGTCGCCGTCGAAGACGAGCTCGTCCTGTCCGCCGATCATGGCGAGGTAGGCGAGGGTGCAGCCGGCCTCCTGGGCGCGCTTGCGCACCAGGTCGAGGCGGGTGTCGTCCTTGGCCACCTCGTACGGGGAGGCGTTGACGGAGAGCAGCAGCCCGGCGCCGGCGGTGCGGGCGGCGGGCACGCGGCCGCCGTCCTGCCACAGGTCCTCGCAGATGGCGAGGGCGACGTCGACCCCGTGCACCCGGATCACCGGGAGGGTGTCGCCGGGCACGAAGTAGCGGAACTCGTCGAAGACGCCGTAGTTCGGCAGGTGGTGCTTGGCGAACTTGAGTACGACCTTCCCGCCGTGCAGAACGGCCGCGGCGTTGCGCGGCGAGCCGGCGGGCTGGCCGTAGCGGGGCTGGGCCTTCTCGCTGCGGTCGAGGTAGCCGACGACCACCGGCAGCTCTCCGAAGCCCTCGGCCGCCAGGCGCTCGGCGAGGGCCTCCAGGGCGGCACGGCTGGCTTCGACGAAGGAGGAGCGCAGGGCGAGGTCCTCCACGGGGTACCCGGTCAGCGCCATCTCCGGGAAGGCCACGAGGTGGGCTCCCTGTTCGGCCGCGTGCCGGGTCCAGCGCACTACCGACTCCGCGTTCCCGGCGAGGTCGCCGACGGTGGAGTCGATCTGATTCAGGGCGAGGCGAAGTTGAGGCACGCCGCTCAGTGTAATCGTCAAATCGACGCGATGTCGTGGGCGACGCCTGTGGGGTCGCGCACTCGGCCCCGGAAGCCGTGGCGGACGGGCCTTTCCGGGGTCGTCCCCCTGTGTCAAGATCGCAAGGGTGCATCACAATGGTGGCGAGGGGTGTCCGGCGGTACCGGCCGCCGCCGAAACAGTCCGGTAATCCCGTGGCGCGATACTGGTCTGGCCCTCGCTCGAGCCGGCACGGACAACAGGCCCCATGACCTGTGAGGTTGGATAGCTATGGATAAGCAGCAGGAGTTCGTGCTCCGCACCCTCGAGGAGCGCGACATCCGTTTTGTGCGGCTGTGGTTCACCGACGTGCTGGGTTATCTCAAGTCGGTCGCCGTGGCGCCGGCCGAGCTGGAGCAGGCCTTCGACGAGGGCATCGGCTTCGACGGGTCCGCGATCGAGGGCTTCGCCCGGGTGTACGAGTCGGACATGATCGCCAAGCCGGACCCCGGCACCTTCCAGATCCTGCCGTGGCGCGCCGAGGCCCCCGGCACCGCCCGGATGTTCTGCGACATCCTCATGCCGGACGGCTCCCCGTCGTACGCCGACCCCCGCTTCGTCCTCAAGCGGTCCCTGGCCAAGGCCTCCGACCTCGGGTTCACCTTCTACACGCACCCCGAGATCGAGTTCTTCCTGCTGAAGAACCTGCCGCTGGACGGCACCGTGCCGGTGCCCGCCGACAACTCCGGCTACTTCGACCACACCCCGCAGAACGTGGGCCAGGACTTCCGCCGCCAGGCCATCACGATGCTGGAGTCGATGGGCATCTCGGTGGAGTTCTCCCACCACGAGGGCGCCCCCGGCCAGCAGGAGATCGACCTGCGGTACGCGGACGCGCTGTCCACCGCCGACAACATCATGACCTTCCGGCTGGTCATGAAGCAGGTCGCGCTGGAGCAGGGCGTGAACGCCACGTTCATGCCCAAGCCCTTCAGCCAGCACCCCGGCTCCGGCATGCACACCCACCTCTCCCTCTTCGAGGGCGACCGCAACGCCTTCCACGAGTCCGGCGCCGAGTACCGGCTGTCAAAGGTCGGCCGCTCCTTCATCGCGGGCCTGCTGCGGCACGCGGACGAGATCTCCGCGGTCACCAACCAGTGGGTCAACTCGTACAAGCGCATCTGGGGCGGCGCCAACCGCACCGCGGGCGCCGGGGGCGAGGCACCGTCGTACATCTGCTGGGGCCACAACAACCGCTCCGCGCTGATCCGCGTCCCGATGTACAAGCCCGGCAAGACCGGCTCCACCCGCGTCGAGGTCCGCTCCCTCGACTCGGGCGCCAACCCCTACCTCGCCTATGCCGTCCTCCTGGCCGCGGGCCTCAAGGGCATCGAGGAGGGCTACGAGCTCCCGCCCGGCGCCGACGACGACGTCTGGGCCCTCTCCGACGGCGAGCGCCGCGCGCTCGGCATCCAGCCCCTCCCGCAGAACCTGGGCGAGGCCATCTCCCTCATGGAGCGCAGCGAGCTGGTCGCCGAGACGCTGGGGGAGCACGTCTTCGACTTCTTCCTGCGCAACAAGAAGCAGGAGTGGGAGGAGTACCGCTCCGAGGTCACGGCCTTCGAGCTCCGCAAGAACCTCCCGAACCTGTAGCCGCAGGCCGGCGGGGTTTTCTGAGGGCGATGCGATGCGATCCGGGCCGGCAGCGGGATGCTGCCGGTCCGGCGTCGTTTCAACTCACCTGGGCCGTCCGAGGACGAAGGCGGCGACCGTTCCGCCGGCATCGGGACCACCGGGACGACGAGCCGCTCGTCCGAGGCTGCAGGAGCCAGCCCGATTCGCGGCCGGCGTATGGCCCCCGGATCATGCTCGACCCCAGCTCAGGCAGGCCACCGGCCAAAGATCACGGCAACGCCCGCGCTGGTCGCCCGCGTCACAGACAGGCCACGCACCGACCGAGGTCGGATGTCATGTAGAGGAAGAAGTGACGCCCGTCGCCGTGGCGAATCTCCCCCAGTTGGAGGGCAGCGTCGCCGGCAGCGGAGAAGGCAGGCAGAGCATCGGAGACCCACTTGTGCCGCTCGCTTGCCGGGGCACGCTTGCTCAAGATCTGTTCCCGGACCCGAAAGATTCTCAAATGGTGGTTGGCCGGAACGCCTGAACCGATAAAGAACCAGAAGCCAGCCCCCTCGCGGAGAGCAGCACGAGCGCTCTCGGCCGCGCGGCTTCCGAGCCGCTCCAACGCCGACATCAGTTGTTCGCGGTCCGTCGTCACAGCGTGGTGTTCCAGAGCTGAGTCGTCCAGGCCGAGGCGTACTGGCACGCAGCAGCCTCGGCCTGTCTCGGCCCCACAGACATCCACCGGCCCCGGGTCCCGACTGGGAGGTACCGTCCGCAACGACCGGTCGGCAGCGGAGGCAGCAGGGTCGGGTGCGGTCGTCCGATCGCCGCTGGCAAGATCGGGCCATGGGTTTGAACATGGTGGTCGGGGTACTCGTTGATGCCGAGGACGACTACACCGAGATGATCCGCGCTGACTTCGCTGCAATCGGCGAGCTACTGGAACGTACGGGAGCACGACAGTGGACCGAGCCTGATCTGGTTGTGGCAGATGACGCAGAGTTCGAGATGTGGGGCTACTCGGGCTTGCACACCGTTCGTCGTCTTGCCGTCCATCTTGCGACGGACGGGCGTCTTCCCGAGCCGTTGGATCAAGCCCAGCGTGCGACTGACGACCCGCTCCTGAGCAAGGTCTACAAGGCTCTCCCAGGTGATCCTCCTGGACCGTTCGATCATCTGATCCATCATTCGGACTGCGAGGGCTACTACGTCCCCGTCGACTTCGCTCATGTCATCGTCGACAAGAAGGCGCGGGGCGGCTACCTCGGCTCCTCGGTGCGACTGCTGGCGGAAACCCGTCGGCTCGCTGAAGCCCTCGGTCTTCCCGAAGACCTCGATCCGCACTCCGAAGAGGTCTTCGAAGTCGCCGATGCCGAAGAGCCGACCACCGAGAGATGGCAGCGTTACGGCGTCGAATCGTATGTCTGCCTGCAACTCCTCCAGGCCGCGAAACTCTCGATCGCGACCGGAGCCGCTATCGCCTTTGTCTGAGAAGGGCGTTGGGAAACGGCCGTCTGCCGACAATCACCATTTGATCGCGAACCCGCGGGTGAGCCTTTTCAACAACTGCGTCATCGGTGCCAGCGGTTCCGAGTTGACCGAAGCCTTAGTGCAGCCGCCGGAGTCGCCCAGCAGGACGAGCAGCATCGTGGGGCCGTCTCAGGGTCGCCTGTCACGGCTGACCGCGGCTTAATGGAGCCTGTCGACGGCCGCGGTGGCGAGCGCGCGGGTGGTCTGTCTCAGCGTTCGAGGTTCCGCTCGAACCAGTGGTGCGCGTACTGCTCGTCGTTGAAGGCCTCGATCTGTGTGAATCCCGCGGTCTCGTACAGGTGCCTGGCCTCCGTGAGCGTGCGGTTGGTCTCCAGTCGCAGCGTCTGCATGCCGCGGGTGGTCGCCTCGTCTGCGAGGCGTTCGAGGATGCGGCGACCCAGACCCAGCCCGCGGGTGTCGGGCGAGGTCCACATCCGCTTCACGTCCGCGATCCGCGTCTCGGCGTGAAGCTTGAGCGCCCCGCACCCCACCGGAGTGCCCTGCGCGGTGGCCACCAGCAGCAACCCGTTCGGCAGCGTCATCTCGTCGTCGCTCGCGGAGATGCTGCGGGTGGGGTTGAACCCGGTGTCGAAGCGCCGTTGCAGTTCCTCGAAGTAGGAGCGCAGGCAGTACCGGGCGTCAGGGGCGCGTGGGTCCGTGATCTCGATCCGCACCTGCGAGGCCAGCAGCAGCCGCTCGACCTCCGTCATCGCCGCCACCAGGTGCCCGCGCTGGCCGTCGGTCAGCGGATCGAGGATCGACGCCGCCAGTTCGTCCGACGCGAGGTCCAGCGTTGCCCGCTCCGCGACGCCGGCCTCGGTCAGGCGCACCTTCCGCACCCGTCCGTCGTCCGAGTCGGGGTCCGTGGTCACCAGGCCGTCCGACTCCAGCCGCCGCAGCTGCCGGCTCAGATACCCCGAGTCCAGAGCCAGTCGCGAGCGGAGCACGCGTACCTCGGACCCGTCCGGCTCGACCTCCCACAGCAGCCGCGACAGCCCGAGCGACCGGTCCCGCGATAGGTACTCGTCGCTCAAGGCGCCGACCCGCCGGGTGACCGCGCGGTTGAACCTGCGCACCACATCGATCTGCCCTGGTTCCATTCTCTGACCGTCGTCAGAGAATGCTGGAAAGGCAAGATCCGGCCTGTTCGGGTGGGACGCTTGCGCCATGACGAGTCCCACTGCCGAGGATTACCGCTGGTTCGAAGCGGACTTCGCCCGCCTTGCCGAGGGGTACTGCGTCACATTGGTGCATGGGATCGCGCCGGCAGAGGTGCTGAGGGTGCTCAGGGCCGAGGTGCGGGGGCACTGCACCGGGGCCGGGACGCTCGACGACCACGCCTACGAAGCGGCCCTGGTGCACCAGGGCAGCCACGGATACATCGGAGTCGCAGCCCTCGACGGCTGGTCGGTGATGCTGGAGCCCAACGGCTACATCGGGACGCTCGGCGGAGCGCTGACGCCACTGTCCGTCGGGCGCACGGTCGTGTCCCACTTCCGGAACGTCAACGCCGTCGACCACTTCAACTGGTTCGAGAACGGGCAGTCGCGGCTGCACTTCGAGCCGCTGTTCGCCCACCACCGGGACGGCAGCGACCCGGACAGCCTGGTGACTGCCATGCGCGAGGTGGGTTTCACCACGGAGGAGGACGGCGTGGACGACCTGGACGTGGTCACCGCGGCCGCCTTCGCTCTCGCCGAGCGCGTCACCGGGGTCCGGCTGACGCCGGAGTTCCTGGAGACCGCCCGGTTCGTCGAGGGCTTGGCGCCGATACCCGGCGGCTGATCAGCTCTCACCGCGCCGAGGGCAATCCGGAACCGCCGGGGGGAGGTTGGCGGCCGCGTACTCGTCCGCCACGCGGAACACGCAGGCGCAACGGGGGCACTCCGCGCGGCCCATGAGGTACGTGATTCCCTCGGCCAGTCGGTCCCGGCCGTACCGGACCGCGAGGTCGTACATCCACCGCCCGGTGCCGTCGAGTTCCGCGGCGGACGCCGGCCGCAATTCGCGCCTGTCGATGTCGCCGGCGTCCCAGTCCCGGTAGGCGGAGTAGCGGCCGTACGCGCCGATGGCGATGGTGACGGTCACATGGCAGTGTGGACAGGCCACCTCGTAGAAATCGTCGCCGAAGTCGTCGAGGACGGCGCTCCAGTGGAACTGCCGCTCGATCGCGAGGAGGGTGCGGAAGCCCCAGCTGAAGTCGGCCGGATCGGTGAGGAGATGCCGGTCGATCAGTTCGCGCAGCTCCTCGATGACGTGGGGGCTCCCGGCGAACACGCACCCGCTCTCGTCCTCTGCCATCGCGCGGCGCACGATCGCCCCGGCCAGGTCCAGCGCTTCCGGTTCGCTCCGGGCCAGTGCGACCAGACGCGGCAACGCGCCGGTACTTCCGGGGCGAAGGGTTTCGCCCCCGACGCACAGCAGGTCCCACAACTCGTCCCAGGTGCTCTCGGTCCCGGCCCCGGCCGCCACTTGATCCAGGAGTACGGGGACGAGCCCGGCGGCCTGTGCCACGTACGCGTCGTCCCGGTTCGTCACCCGCACATTCAACCGTGCCTGGGGGAGGCGCTGTGCGGCCCGCAGGGTCGCGGCCGGTCCGGAGACGCGGAAACGCGGGTTGTGGCAGCGTGGACGGCATGACATCCGGAACCGGTACCGACGTGCTGCGCTACACCGCCTTCAGCTCCGACCCCGCGGGGGGCAATCCGGCGGGCGTCGTCCTCGACGCCTCGGGCCTCGACGAGCCGCGCATGCTCGCCCTCGCCGCAGAGGTCGGCTACTCCGAGACGGCGTTCGTCACGGAAGCGGACCCCGCCCGGCGGCGGTTCACCTTGCGCTACTTCAGCCCGCTCGCCGAGGTCGACTTCTGCGGTCACGCGACCGTCGCGACCGCCGTCGCGCTGGCGGAGCGCATCGGGCCCGGTGAGCTGGTCTTCGACACCCCGGCGGGGGAGATTCCCGTGCTGACCGCCGCCGGCGGCGAGGGGGCGCTGCAGGCCACGCTCACCAGCGTGCCGACCCGGTCCCGCCCGGCCGCGGACGCCGAGTTGGACGCGGCGCTCGCCGCGCTCGGCTGGGAGCGCGGCGAGCTGGACCCCGCGCTGCCGCCGCACGTGGCGTTCGGAGGGGTCCACCACCTGGTGCTGGCCGCCGCCGCGCGGGACCGGCTGGCGGACCTCGCGTACGACTTCGAGGCCCTCGCCGACGTCATGCGCCGCCACGGGTGGACCACCGTGCACCTGGTCTGGCGGGAGGCCCCGGACCGCTTCCACGCCCGCGACCCCTTCCCGGTGGGCGGGGTCGTCGAGGACCCGGCGACCGGCGCGGCAGCGGCGGCCTTCGGCGGCTACCTGCGGGAACTCGGCCTGGTGGCGGAGCCGGCCCGGGTGGTGGTGCGGCAGGGCGAGGACATGGGCCGCCCGAGCGAGCTGCTGGTGGGCGTCGACCCGGGGGACCCGCGGGTGCGGGTGACCGGCAGGGCGGTGGCCCTGGCCACGCCCCCGGTCACGGGGCCCCGGGCTGTCTGATCCAGCCGATGGAGCGCTCGACGGCGCGCTGCCAGTTCTCGTACTCGGCCTCGCGGCGCCCGGGGTCCATGTCGGGCAGCCACTGCCCGGCGCGGTGCCAGTTGTTCCGCAGCACCTTCAGGTCCGGCCAGTAGCCGGAGGCCAGGCCGGCGGCGTAGGCGGCGCCCAGGGACACCGTCTCGGCGACCATGGGGCGGACCACGGGGACGTCGAGGACGTCGGCGATGAACTGCATCAGCAGATTGTCGGCGGTCATGCCGCCGTCGACCTTGAGCTCCTTCAGCCCGATCGAGGAGTCGGCGTTCATGGCGTCGACCACCTCGCGGGTCTGCCAGCCGGTGGCCTCCAGGACGGCCCTGGCCAGGTGCCCCTTGGTGATGTACGAGGTGAGGCCGACGATGACGCCGCGGGCGTCGCTGCGCCAGTGCGGGGCGAAGAGACCGGAGAAGGCGGGCACGATGTAGCAGCCGCCGTTGTCCTCGACGGTCAGGGCGAGGGTCTCGATCTCCGGGGCGCTGCTGATCAGGCCGAGGCGGTCGCGGAACCACTGCACCAGCGAGCCGGTGACGGCGATCGAGCCCTCCAGGGCGTAGACCGCGGGCTGGTCGTCTATCTTGTACGCGACCGTGGAGAGCAGCCCGTGCCGTGACCTGATCATCTTGGAACCGGTGTTGAGCAGCAGGAAGCTGCCGGTCCCGTAGGTGCACTTCGCGTCGCCGGGGGAGAAGCAGGTCTGACCGAAGAGCGCCGCCTGCTGATCCCCGAGGGCGGCGGTGATGCGGACCCCGGGCAGGATGGTCCGTGCCGCGCCGTAGTTCTCGGCCGAGGCGTGGATCTCCGGGAGCATCGCGCGGGGGACGCCGAAGAAGTCCAGCAGGTCCTGGTCCCAGGTCAGCGAGTGGATGTTCATCAGCATGGTGCGGCTGGCGTTGGTGGCGTCGGTGATGTGCAGGCCGCCGTCGACCCCGCCCGTCAGGTTCCAGATCAGCCAGGTCTCCATCGTCCCGAAGAGCAGCTCTCCGTCGCGGGCGCGCTGTTCCAGCCCGGGCACCTCGTCGAAGAGCCAGCGGATCCGCGGCGCGGAGAAGTAGGTGGAGGGCGGCAGGCAGCAGCGGTCCAGGAAGAACTCGTCGCCGGGATCCTTGCGCAGCCGCTCGACGAGCGGCGCGGTACGGGTGTCCTGCCAGACGATGGCCCGGCCCAGCGGTACGCCCGTGCTCGGGTCCCACAGCACGGTCGTCTCCCGCTGGTTGGCGATGCCGATCGCGGCGACCTCGTCCGCCGCGATCTCGGCGGAGGACAGCGCCTGCGGCACGATGCGCTCCAGGTTCCGCCAGATCTCCAGGGCGTCGTGCTCGACCCAGCCGGGCCGGGGGAAGTGCTGCTGGTGCTCGCGCTGGGCGACCGACACCAGGCGGCCCCGGTGGTCGAAGAGGATGCATCGGGTGGAGGTGGTGCCCTGGTCGATGGACAGCACATACCGTTCAACCATGGTTGGGGCCTGCTTTCCGATGCTTTCCCATGCTTTCCGGTGCCTTCGCCGCGTTCGCTGCGTCCCTCGGGTTCCTCGGGTTCCTCGTGTTCCTCGTGTCCTTCGCGCTTCTCGTGCTTCCTGTGTCCCTCGTGTTCCCTCTGTTCCGCGTGCCCTTCGTGTCCGGGGGTGCGGGCGGGCCTCACCAGCGGGCGGCGCCGAGGTCCCTGGAGATCGCCCGCGCGGCCTCCCGGAGCAGCGTGACCAGGGACGCCTGCGGGCGGCCCCGGGTGTCGCAGATCCGCTCGACCGGGCCGGACAGGCCGATCGCGCCCACGACGAGGCCGCCCGAGCTGCGGATCGGCGCCGCGACCCCGGCCTCGCCCATCGACATCTCCTGGACCTCCGCCGCCCAGCCCTGCTCGCGGACCTCGGCGAGGGCGCGGCTCAGGTCCTCCGGGACCGCCAGGGTGTGCCGGGTGTACGCCTCCAGCTCCTCCTTCAGCAGCGGCTCCAGCGGCGCCGCCCCGTACGCCAGCAGGATCTTGCCGAGCGAGGAGGCGTGCAGCGGCAGCAGGGCGCCGACGTCGAGCGTCTGGAGGCTGTCGTCGGGCCGGAAGACGTGGTGGACGACGAGGACCTGGCCCTCCAGCGGGGTGCCGAGGCGTACCGCCTCGCCGCTGCGGGCGGCCAGCGCGTCGGCCCAGTTGATCGACCGGGACCGCAGCTCGTTGACGTCGAGGTAGCTGGTGCCCAGGTGCAGCAGGGCCGCCCCGAGCTGGTACTTCCCGGTCGCCGGGTCCTGCTCGACGAAGTCCACGTGCTGGAGGGTGCGCAGGATGCCGTGCGCCGTGCCCTTCGCCAGTCCGAGGGAGGCGGCCACTTCGCCCAGCCCGAGCCGGCGGGGACCGCCGGCCAGGAGCCTGAGGATCGCCGCCGCCCGTTCGATGGACTGCAGCGGGCCGGCCATACGTCGATGCTATCCCCGGCAACCACGATGGGCATCAGCGCGTTTCCGCAGGTCGTTCGGCCTACGAGGGCGGCGTTCGACAATGGCGACCCCGATTCATTGACCCGCGATGTCCTGTCTCGGAAGCTTTCGTCCAGGCCCGGGAGTCCACCCGGCGGGATTCCCTGGGAGGAGGACACCATGGCGGCAGAGCCCGAGACGATGCCGCAGCGCGAGGATGTGCACGTTTGCGCGCTGTCGCACATCCCCGGCGCCCTGTCCGTGGTGCGCCGGCGGGTACGGGGCGTGCTGGCGGAGTGGGAGCTGTGCCCGGAGGTCGCCGAGGACGCGCTGCTGGTCATATCCGAGCTGACCACGAACGCGATCGTGCACGCCGACGGCCCCGCCTCCCTGCGCATCTGCTGGACGGAGGTCGACGGGCACAGCGCCCTGCACATCGAGGTGACCGACTCGGGCCCGTCGGCCCGACCATGCATGCCGGGGGGATCCACCGACCCGGACGAGCACGGCCGGGGCCTCGGCATCGTGGGCGCCCTCTCGACACGGCACGGCATCCGTGCCGACTGCGCCGGGTTCACCCGCTGGGCGGACCTGGTCACCGCCTGAGCCGCCGCCGGCGGGGCAGCACCGCCGCCCGGGCCCGGGGCGGGCGGCGGGTCGTTCCGCGCGGCGCGCCGCGGACGGGCTTACGGTGCCGCTCATGGCACTGAGCATTCGCAACCAGATCGACGGCAAGGTCGCCTCGGTGGTTCCCGGCGAGGTGATGGCCGTGGTCACGGTCCGCCTCGACGGCGGGGGACCGGACTTCACGGCGGCCGTGACGGCCGAGGCCGTGCGGGAGCTCGGCATCATCCCCGGCGGCGGGGTGACCGTGCTGATCAAGGCGACGGAGGTCTCCCTGGCGACGGCTCCGGCGCAGGGCATCAGCATCCGCAACCGCATCCCCGGGACCGTCACCGCAGTGACGTCGGGCGAGGCCATGGCGAGCGTGCGGGTCGCCTTCGGGGGCGGCCGCGAGCTGACCGCCGTGATCACCCGGGAGGCCCTCGACGAGCTGGGCGTCGCCGAGGGCGCCCAGGTCGTGGCGCTGGTCAAGGCGACCGACGTGTCGCTGGCGACCTGAGGACCGGGGTCCCGGCCGGGGCCTACCCGAGGTAGGCGGGAGCCAGTGCCGCCGTCATCATGCGGCGGGCCGAGCCGGTGCCGTCGGCGGGCACCGTCCACAGGTCCGCGCCGAAGTCGCCGGCGAGGGCGTAGACGACCGTGTGGTCGTCGCGCCAGACGACCTGGTCGTCGACGCTGCGCCGCTCGGCGAGCGGGGTCTCGCGCATGGTGGCCAGGTCCAGGACGTACAGCCGCCAGGGCGCGTCGGGGGAGAGGCCCTCGACGCGCTTCTTGAAGACCAGCCGGGTGCCGTCGGGTGAGAGCGAGGGGCACTCGACGTTGCTGCGCAGCGTCCGGACGGAGCGGGCCGCGACGTCGCCGCGGACGAGATAGGTGCGGCCGCCGGTGCCCAGGGTGGCGTAGAAGTGGGTGTCGTCGGAGAAGGTCACGCCCCAGAAGTTGACGTCGGCGGCGTGGTAGGGCCGGCCCTCCCGGGTGATCCGGAAGTCCTCCAGGTTCGCCACGAGGGCCCACGTTCGGGTGTCGAGGACGGAGGTACGGGTGGAGAAGTTCGTGCCCGCGTACGAGTCGCCCCCGACGAACACCGTCCAGGCGACCATGCGCCCGCTGGGCGATACCCGGGCCCGGGTGGGGATGCCCGCGAGGGGGAAGTGGCGCAGTTCGCGCAGCCGGGCGTCCAGCACGACGGCGCGGTAGGTGTCCTGGACGGCGCCCTTGACCGACTGCAGGCAGATGCCGGTGCCCGCGGCGGCGTAGAAGCGCAGGCACCTGACGTCGGAGGCGGTGCGCGCCGCCTCGGGGCTGCCGGCCGGCACGGTGGCGAGCTCGTCCCGGTGCGGGCCCCACGCCATGTTGCGGAACACCATGCGGGGCGCGTCCGGCGCCAGCGTCACCGCCCCCGCCGTGACCGCGGGGCCGCCCGCCTGCGGGCGGTCCTTCTCCGCCGCGCGGTCGGCGGCGCGCAGCACGGACACGGCGGCGACCGCGGCCAGCGCCGCCACGGCGGCGAGCAGCACGAACAGACGGCTGCGGGTGTTCATGGGGGGCCTTTCCTCGGGGGTCACTTGCTCGGCGCGGGACGCAGGTACACGGCGCAGACCGCGCACACCGTCAGCGCCAGCGCGGCGGTGGTCAGGGCCGTGCGGTCGCCCCAGGCCGTCCAGGCCGCGCCGAAGGCCAGGGAGGCGGCGAAGCGGGCCGTGGCCTGCCCGGTCTGGACGAGGGCGAGCCCGGCGCCGCGCAGCTCGTCGGGTACGGCGGTGGACGCGGCGGCCATCAGCACCCCGTCCGTGGCGGCGTAGAAGGCGCCGTGCAGCAGCAGGACGGCGTACGCCGGGCCGTGCGCGAGCAGCAGCCCGTACGCGGCGAGCAGGGCGACGTGCCCCGCCAGGAACATCCGCCAGCGGCCCATGCGGTCGGCCAGCCGCCCCAGCGGCATCGCGAGCAGCAGGAAGGCCGCCGCGGTGCCCAGGGGGAGCAGCGCGAACCAGCGGTCGGGGACGCCGAGACGGTGCTGGAGCAGCAGGTAGACGAAGGAGTCGCTGACCGTCGACAGGCCCAGCAGCGTCGCGCAGACCGTCAGCCTCCGCACGTCCCGGCGGCGCAGCAGCGCCAGGGAGGCCCGCAGCGTCGGCCTGGGCGGGTCCGCGGACGCGGGAACGCCGGAGGCGGGGGCGGGAACCCCGCCGCGGCCGCCCGGCACGAAGAGCAGCAGCACCAGCACGCCCAGGGCGGCCACGCAGGAGCTCACCGTGAAGACGGCGTCGTACCCCTCGGCGGCCTGCCGCAGGATGAGGAACGCGACCAGCGGTCCCAGCAGCGCTCCGGCGGTGTCCATGGCGCGGTGCACGCCGAAGGCCCGCCCGCGCGTCTCCGGCGCCGAGGAGAGCGAGATCAGCGCGTCCCGCGGTGCGGTGCGCAGCCCCTTGCCGGTCCGGTCGACCGCGAGGACGGCACCGATCAGGGGCAGGCTGTGGACCAGGAGCAGCGCGGGCTTGCACACCGCCGACAGCCCGTAGCCGACGGCCGCCACGGCCTTGTGCCGGCCGCCGCCCCGGTCGGCGAGATGGCCGCCGACCAGCCGCACCAGCGCGCTGAAGCCGTTGTAGACGCCGTCGAGCAGGCCGAAGCCGAGCGGGGAGAGCCCGAGCCCGGCGACGAGGTAGAGGGGGAGCACCGCGGTGACCATCTCCGACGAGACGTCGGTGATCAGGCTGACGGTGCCCAGGACGAGGACGGTGGGGGCGACGGCGGTGGCCCGGGGCCCGGGACGCGACGCGTCCCGGACCTCGGTGCCGGCTCCGCCGCGGCTGTCCGCGACGTACACCGGCCTCAGCTCGCCCAGATACCGGTGATGTCCGAGGCGGAGGCGGCGTTGCCCGCGTGCGTGCTCAGACCCGCCAGGTCCTCCAGCGTGCGGAGCACGTTGTAGTGGTTGTAGGTCGTCGCGGACGACGAACCGGCCTTGACCGGCTGGCCGTACAGCACGGTCGCGATCTTGTTGCCGCTCAGCCGGTTGTCCTCGTCGAAGGTGACGACGAGCAGGCTGTTGTGGGTCTTCGCCCAGGTCGCGTAGGCGCCCAGCTTGTTCTTCAGCCAGGTGTCACCGGTGGAGACCGAGCAGTCGTGCATGTCGCTGCACAGGTTCGGCGTGACGAAGGAGACCTTGGGCAGGGTGGTGAAGTCGGTCGGGAACTGCGCGAAGGTCTTCGCCGTCGAGGTCGGGACGTTGCTGAAGGCGAACCACGGGTTGTGCTTGCGGGCGTAGGTGCCGCTGCTGCAGGTGGTCGAACCCTGGCTCGGCAGCGTCTCGTTGTAGCTGGCCCAGCTCTTGCCCGCGGCGATCAGCTCGGAGGCGAGGTTGGGCTTGGAGCTGAAGCCGGGGGTGTAGCAGCCGTCGTCGGTGACGCCCTGGTTGCCACCGGAGAAGATCTGCAGGTAGTTGGGCTGGCTCGGGTGCGTGACGCCGTACGACTGCGTCAGGTTGGCGCCGCCGGCCTTGAGCGTGTTGTTGATGTAGGGGGCGCTGGAGCTGCCGATGACCTGGTTGTAGGCGTGGTTCTCGAACATCACCACGACCACGTGGTCGGGGTTCGGCACGCTGCCGGCCGCGTGGGCGGTCTCGGAGCCGCCGAGCCCGGCCCACAGGCCGAGGGAGGCGGCGGCGACGCCGAGGACGGAAGCGAGGGCGGTGACGGAGCGACGGGGACGGGGCAGGGACCAGCCGGACACGGCGGACCTCCGGAAAGTGGGGGAGGGGAGTGGCGCCGCGCCAGGTTAGGAGGGGGCCGTGGACGTCCGAAGCGCCGCGGAAATGAAGGTCGGGGGAACGGTGCGTACGTTCTGGATCTTGAGGTCAAGCACAGGTAAAAGGGCCCGGGGAGCGCGAATTCGCGCTCCCCGGGCCCTTGCTGTCAGGACATCACTTGACGTACGTGATGCCGTCCGTGGTGATCGCCGGCCGGCCGGAGGTGCCGACCACGACGATCTTCAGCGTGTGCTTGGCGCTGGTGCTCCAGGACTTGGACCAGATCGTCTGCCGGTAGGCGGTGGTGGAGGTCTTGAGGTCCACCGTCGCCGTCTTGACCCCGTCGACGTAGACGTACGCCTGGCCGGAGGTCGAGGCCCGGGAGACCACCCAGCCGACCGAGCGGCCGGTGAACGTCCAGGTCAGGCTGGCGTTCTTCGAGGACGAGGTGTAGGACTTCCCGCCGAGGTAGCTGGTGCTGCTCTTCGTCGACCAGGTACCGGACTTCGTCGCCGAGGTCTCCTGCAGGATCGCCGCCGTGCGGCTCACCGAGGCGGTGGTGTAGTTCCCGGCCGCGTCGGTGGCCTTCAGGCCGTACGTGACCGCGGTGTTCACCTTGCCCGTGGTGCTCCACGAGGTGGTGGTCGGGCCGAAGGTGGCCGTGCTGGGGGCGGTCGCCGCGACGCTCTTGAGGGCGCCGGTGTCGGCGGCCTTCCAGGTCACGGAGACCGGCACGGAGGTGCTGGACACCGTGGCGTTGCGGATCTTCACGGAGGGGGCCGTGGTGAACGTCGGCTTGGTCGTGTCGCCGACCACGCTGTACGAACTCGCCGACGTCGCCGTCTTGTTGCTCATGTGCACCGCCCGCACGGTCACGGTGTGCCGGCCCGCGGCGACCGTGATCGGCGCGGAGGTGGCGGTGGCCTTGGCGGTGGCCGCGACCTTGCCGTCCACGAGCACCTCGAACCGCTTGATGACGGCGGTCGGGGTGCTCTCCGTCCACGAGACCGTCGCCGTGCCCTTGGTGTAGTACGAGGTCCCGGAGAGCGTGGCGCCCTTGACGCTGCTCAGCTTCGGCGCGGCGACGGCGGAGGCGTACGTGCGGATCGTGCCCAGCTTGTCGTACAGGTTCTGGCCGGGGCACTCGGTCGCGAATCCGTCGCGGTGACCCGAGATGGGGTAGAACGCCTTGCCGTTGACGGTCTGGCTTTTGGTGCCGGGGTTGGGGTCGATCTTCTTGAGGCCCAGCTTCCAGGTGGCGAGGGCGGAGACCGAGCCCAGCATCTGCGAGGTTATCGGCGTGGCCTTGGTGACCGTGTCGTCGGTCTGGTAGTAGCCGAGGACCGCGATGCCGGCCGATCCCGTGTTGTAACCGTAGGTCTGAGCACCGACGACGGGGCGGTCCACACCGCCGTAACGGCCCTCGAAGATCGTGCCGCACTTGTCGACGAGGAAGTTGTAGCCGATGTCGCGGTAGGGGTCGTCCTCCTTGGTGACGTGGTACGTGTAGATGCCGCGAATGATGCTCGGCGAGTCGGCGCAGCTGTAGTCGCCGCTGTGGGTATAGGGGTCGTACGTCGCCGCGTGGTGCACGAAGACCACCTGCACCCCGTTGGGCGCGTAGTCCGGCTCCGTCTGCTCGCGGATGCTCTCGTCTGCACCCCATTCCTTGCGGGTGAGGATGTGAGGCTGGGGCACGGTCGAGGTGGGCGGCGTGGACGCGGACGCCGTCGGGGAGCTCGTCGCGGGCGGGCTGCTGCTCGCCGGGGCGCTGCTGGCCGGGGCTGAGCTCTCCGTCGCGCTCGGCTCGGTGGTCGACGGCTCGGTCGTGGCCGGTTCGGTCGTCTCGGACGGCGACGCCGTCACCGTGGGATCCGCGGACGGCGACGCGGTGTCCTCGGCGTCGACGGCGAAGGCGGCGGGCGCCATCGCCACGTCGACGCTGCTCTTCTTGTCGCTCTCGCCGACCAGGGTGAGCTTCATCCCCTTCGGGAGGCCGGCCGCGCCCTTGTCGGAGCGGACGCGGGCCTGCACGCCGTCGGACCAGCCCACCCACAGCGGAGGGGTGCCACCGCGTCCCGCGCTCTCGGCGCCGGCGTCCGGCGCGTCATCGTTGTGCGTCTCGATGCCGAACCAGTCGGACCACTTGCCGGTCTTCTGTGTCCGGACCCGCAGCTGGACCGTGCCGTCCAGCTCCTCCTTCGGATCGTCCCAGGTCACGCCGAGCGTGCCGAACGCATCCGTGCGCTGCTGGGGCAGCTCCCGCTCTCCGCCGGTGCCCTTCAGTGCCAGAGCGTCCACCTGGGTCTTGACCGGCCCCTTCGAGGCCGCCGACGAGGCGGTCCCCTCCGGGCCGCTGGCCACGGACGCGGCGGTGATGACGCCGGCCCCTCCGAGTACGACCGCCCCGATCGCGAGCCAGGCACGCCCGCGCAGACGTATTCGCCGCATGTTCTCTTCCCCGCCCCGTCCCACCCCTGGGTAGCCGTGGGAACCATTGGTTGATTTTTTAAACCTCAGAAACAGCAAGCGCTTTATACCAGAAGGGCCGGAGCGCGCTCACACCGCTGGACGATCACCGCGAAAACGGGCATAACGCCAGGTAACAGAGCCGGGGCCGGGCGGATACTCTCTCTAGGGCGGATCAGCCCAGCCGGGAGCACCGGGAAAGGCAGGCGGCGTGCTGGAAGGGCGACGGGACACCAGATTCGGGCGGCTGCTGCGGCACGGCTTCAGCGACGCCGTGGCCGCCGAGGCGCTGCTGGGCGGCGAGCAGCTCGCCCCGGTGCGCAGCGACCCGGTCCTGCTCGACGCGCTGGGCGCCACCGCCGACCCCGATCAGGCGCTCGCCTCCCTCGTACGGCTCGCCGAGGCCCTCGACCCCGGGGAGCGGCGCACCCTCCTCGACACCCTCACCACGGCCAAGCCGCTGCGCGACCGGCTGCTCGGGGTGCTGGGCGCCTCCGCCGCGCTCGCCGACCACCTGACCCGGCATCCGCGCGACTGGCACGCCCTGGTCACCTACGAGCACGCCGACCTGCACCCGGGGACCACGGAGTTCGAGCGGGGACTGGCCGGGGCCGACGACCCCGAGTCGCTGCGCGTGGCCTACCGGCGCTGCATGCTGGGCATCGCCGCCCGCGACGTGTGCGGCACCAGCGACCTGGTGCAGACCGCCGCGGAACTCGCCGACCTCGCCACCGCGACGCTGCGCGCCGCCCTGGCCATGGCCGAGGCGGAGGCGCCGGCCGACGTCGCGCTGTGCCGGCTGGCGGTGATCGGCATGGGCAAGTGCGGCGGCCACGAGCTCAACTACATCTCCGACGTCGACGTCATCTTCGTGGCCGAGGCCCGCCCCGACGCCGACGAGGCGAAGGCGCTGCAGGCCGCCACCCGGTTGGCCTCGCGCATGATGCGGATCTGCTCCGACACCACCGTCGAGGGCAGCATCTGGCAGGTCGACGCCAACCTGCGCCCCGAGGGCCGGCGCGGCCCCCTGGTGCGCACCCTTTCCAGCCATCTGGCCTACTACAAGCGCTGGGCCAAGACCTGGGAGTTCCAGGCGCTGCTCAAGGCCCGCCCGGTCGCCGGCGACCCGGCGCTGGGCCGGGAGTACGTCGAGGCGCTGTCGCCCATGGTGTGGCAGGCCGCCGAGCGGGACCACTTCGTCCAGGACGTGCAGGAGATGCGGCGCCGGGTCGTGGAGAACATCCCGGTGGCGCACCTCGACCGCGAGCTGAAGCTCGGCCCCGGCGGCCTGCGGGACGTGGAGTTCGCGGTGCAGCTGCTCCAGCTGGTGCACGGCCGCACCGACCCGTCGCTGCGCAGCGGCACCACCCTGACCGCGCTGTCCCAGCTCGCCGCCGGCGGTTACGTGGGGCGTGCGGACGCGGCGGCGCTCGACACCTCGTACCGCTTCCTGCGGACGATGGAGCACCGCATCCAGCTCCACAAGCTGCGCCGCACCCACCTGGTGCCGGAGGACGTCGCCGACCTGCGGCGGCTCGGCCGTTCCCTGGGCTTCCGCGCGGACCCGGTGACGGAGCTGCAGCGCGAATGGCGGCGGCACGCCCGGGAGGTGCGCCGCCTCCACGAGAAGCTCTTCTACCGGCCGCTGCTCGACGCGGTCGCCCAGCTCGCCCCCGGAGAGGTGGGCCTGTCCACGGACGCGGCCAAGCAGCGCCTGGAGGCGCTCGGCTACGTCGACCCGGCCGCCGCCCTGCGCCACCTGGAGGCGCTGGCCTCGGGGGTCAGCCGCAAGGCCGCCATCCAGCGGACCCTGCTTCCGGTGCTGCTCGGCTGGTTCGCCGACTCCGCGGACCCCGACGCGGGCCTGCTGAACTTCCGCAAGGTCAGCGACGCCCTGGGCCGTACTCCCTGGTATCTGCGGCTGCTGAGGGACGAGGGCGCCGCCGCCGTCAACCTCGCGCGGGTGCTCTCCTCCGGGCGGCTCGCCCCCGACCTGCTGATGCGGGCCCCCGAGGCGGTCGCCCTGCTCGCCGACGACGAGGGGCTCCAGCCGCGCACGCGCGGAGCCCTGGACCAGGAGGTCCTGGCCGCGGTCCACCGCGCGGACTCCGCCGAGCAGGCGGTCGCCGCGGTACGCGGAGTGCGCCGCCGCGAGCTGTTCCGCACCGCGGCCGCGGACCTGGTCGGAGTCCACCGCGACGACCCGGACGCGATCGGCGCCGCCCTCACCGACCTCAACGCCGCCGCCGTCACCGGGGCCCTGCAGGCCGCGGTCAACGCCGTCGAGACGGCCGAGGGCGAGCCCCTGCCGACCCGGTTCTCCGTCATCGGGATGGGCCGCTTCGGCGGGCGCGAACTGGGCTACGGCTCCGACGCGGACGTCCTGTTCGTCCACGAGCCCTATGAGGGCGTCGACGAGCACCTGGCCGCCCGCGCCGCGCTCAAGGTCGCCAACGAGCTGCGCCGGCTGCTGCAGATCCCCACCACCGACCCGCCGCTGCTGATCGACGCCGACCTGCGTCCCGAGGGCAAGAGCGGACCGCTGGTGCGCACGCTCGGCTCGTACGCCGCCTACTACCGGCGCTGGTCGCTGGTCTGGGAGAGCCACGCCCTGCTCCGTGCCGAACCGGTCGCGGGCGACGAGGACCTGGGCGCCCGCTTCATCGGCCTCGTCGACCCGCTGCGCTATCCGGCCGACGGGCTGCCGGAGGAGGCGGTCCGCGAGATCCGCCGGCTCAAGGCCCGCATGGAGTCCGAGCGGCTGCCGCGCGGCGCGGACCCGACGACCCACGCCAAGCTGGGGCGGGGCGGGCTCAGCGACGTGGAGTGGACGGTGCAGCTGCTGCAGCTCCGGCACGGCGCGGAGTTCCCCGGGCTGCGGACCACCCGCACCCGGCCGGCGCTCGCGGCGGCCGAGGCGGCGGGACTCGTCGCCGCCGAGGACGCCGAGGTGCTGGACGCCGCCTGGATCCTGGCGAGCCGGATGCGCAACGCCGTCATGCTCGTCCGGGCCCGCGCCGGCGACACCTTCCCCGGCGACGGCAAGGAACTCGCCGCGGTGGGGCGGTACCTCGGCTACGAGCCCGGCCACGTGGGCGACATGGTCGAGGAGTACCGCCGGGCCACGCGGCGGGCCCGCGCGGTGGTGGAGCGCCTCTTCTACGGCACGGACTAGGCCGTCACCCGGCCGGCGCCCGCCGCCCGGTCAGGCCGTGGCGACGCGGACCTGGCGCGGCAACCGGTAGGCGAGGCCCCCGTAGACGGCCCAGGAGGCGGCGAAGCCGACGCCGAGGCAGAGGGTGCCGCCGGCGGCGTCCAGCCAGAAGTGGTTGGCGGTGGAGACGATGACGAGCAGGGTGACGACCGGGTAGAGCACGCCCAGCACCCGCACCCAGGCCCGCCGCGCGAGCATGGCGACGGTGATGCCGCACCACAGCGACCAGCCGATGTGCATCGAGGGCATGGCCGCGTACTGGTTGGAGACGTGCGCCAGGTCGCCCGACGCCATCGATCCCCAGGTGTGGTGGATCTTCACGGTGTCGATGAACCCGCCGCCCTCCATCAGCCGGGGCGGCGCGAGGGGGAAGAAGTAGTAGCCCAGCAGCGCGATGCCGGTCGTCACGAACAGGATCAGGCGGGTCGGCGCGTAACGCCCGGGGTGCCTGCGGAAGAGCCACACGAGCACCGCCAGGGTGACGATGAAGTGGAGCGTCGCGTAGTAATAGTTCATCCCGACGATGAGCCACGTTACGGAGTTCACGGCATGATTGACCGCGTGCTCGAAGGCGAGCCCGAGGGACTGCTCGAGGTCCCAGACGTGGCTCGCGTTCCGCATGGCGTCGTCCTGCTGCTCCGGTACGGCGTTGCGCACCAGTGAGTAGATCCAGTAGCTGACGGCGATCAGCAGGATCTCGAACCACAGCCGGGGACGGCGTGGTGCCAGCAGTCCGTTGCCCGTCGTCGCTCCATCGGCGTCACGGGAATCGATGGAGCGCGGTGGTACGCCGCCACTGCGGTGGGCCATGATCTTCGCGGTCGATTCCCCCATGGGGCGATAGTCTGCCATGCGGTCCGGTGCCGTCCGATCAACCCCCGGTGGGATTCCGTGCATCCCGTGTACGCCTCCCGGCCGACTGCTGTACGGGTACGGCTGCCCCCGCCTGGGGGCCTGATGCCGTCGAACCGCGGACGACCAGTTCGGGCAGGAAGACGAACTCGCTGTGCGGGGCCGGGGTACCGCCGATCTCCTCCAGCAGCGCGCGCACGGCGGCCTGGCCCATGGCCGTGACAGGCTGCCGGATGGTGGTGAGCGGCGGATCGGTGAAGGCGATCAACGGGGAGTCGTCGAAGCCGACGACGGAGACGTCCCCGGGGACGGACAGCCCCAGCTGCCGGGCCGCGCGGACGGCGCCCAGCGCCATCATGTCCGAGGCGCACACCACGGCCGTGCAGCCCGCGTCGAGCAGACCGGCGGCGGCCGCCTGACCACCCTCCAGGGTGAACAGCGAGTGCTGGATACGTTCGGACGCCTCGTCGGCGGCTATCCCGAGCACCTCCTCCATGCTGCGCAGGAAGCCCTCGATCTTGCGCTGCACGGGGACGAACCGCTTGGGACCGACCGCGAGGCCGATCCGCTCGTGTCCGAGCGCGGCCAGGTGGGTGACGGCCAGACGCATGGCACCGCGGTCGTCGGGCGAGACGAACGGTGCCTTGATCCTGGCGGAGAAGCCGTTGATCAGGACGAACGGCACGCTCTGGCCGTGGAGCCGGTCGTAGCGGGCCGTGTCGGCGGTGGAGTCGGCGTGCAGCCCGGAGACGAAGATGATCCCGGCGACGCCGCGCTCGACGAGCATCTCGACGAGCTCGTCCTCGGTCGAGCCGCCCGGCGTCTGGGTGGCCAGCACCGGGGTGTATCCCTGCCGCGTCAGGGCCTGCCCGATGACCTGGGCGAACGCGGGGAAGATAGGGTTCTCCAGCTCGGGCGTGATGAGCCCGACCAGGCCCGCGCTGCGCTGCCGCAGCCGCACGGGCCGTTCGTACCCCAGCAGGTCGAGGGCGGCCAGCACGGACTGGCGGGTGGCGGCGGAGACACCTGGCTTGCCGTTGAGGACACGGCTGACGGTCGCTTCGCTCACCCCCGCCTGGGCTGCGATGTCGGCAAGCCTTGCGGTCACAGGATTGGACTGTACCGGTCGCATCTCAGATCGCCCACCAGATGCATGAATCGGCCGGAAGACGGACGGATCCGCCGGTGAACGCGACGGGCCCGGAGGAGAGCACCGGACGCCCCGGAACGGGGAGTTGGACCGGCGCCGAAAGGGTGTTGACGGTGCACACCAGGCCGGGCCGGGAGAACGCGAGCACCCCCTCCGGGGCGTCCAGCCAGCGCATCGGCCCGTCGCCGAGCCCGGGCAGCTCACGGCGCAGCCGCAGCGCCGAGCGGTACAGCTCCAGCGTGGAGTCGGGGTCGCCGGTCTGCGCCTGGACGCTGAGCCCGGCCCAGTCCGCGGGCTGCGGCAGCCAGCCGGCGGCCGGGCCGAAGCCGTGGCTGGGGCCCTCGGTGGTCCACGGGATGGGCACCCGGCAGCCGTCGCGCAGCCCGTCCTGGCCGTTGTCCCGGAAGAAGGAGGGGTCCTGGCGGACCTCGTCGGGCAGGTCGGTGACCTCGGGCAGGCCCAGTTCCTCGCCCTGGTAGACGTAGACCGAACCGGGCAGCGCGAGCATCAGCAGGGCCGCGGCGCGGGCCCGGCGCAGCCCGGCCGGGCCGTCGCCGTAGCGGGTGACGTGCCGGACCACGTCGTGGTTGGAGAGCACCCAGGTGGTGGGGGCGCCGACGGAGACGGTGGCGGCGAGGGACTCCTCGATCACCGTGCGCATCGCCCCGGCCTCCCACGGGCACTGCAGGAAGTGGAAGTTGAAGGCCTGGTGCATCTCGTCGGGGCGGACGTACAGCGCCATGCGCCCGGCGTTCGGCGCCCAGGCCTCGGCGACGCCGATGCGCTCGGCCGGCAGTGCCTCCGGCCGGGGACCGGGGGAGTAGGAGTCGAGCAGCCGGCGCCAGGCGCGGTGGATCTCGTGGACCCCGTCCTGGTCGAAGAAGGGGAGTGTCTGGGAGCCGATCATCTTGACCTGCTCCTTGCGGCCGATGTCGGGCAGGCCGGCCGCCTTGACCATGCCGTGCGCGACGTCGATGCGGAAGCCGTCGACGCCCAGGTCCAGCCAGAAGCGGAGGACGGCGTCGAACTCCTCGCGGACCTCCGGGTGCTCCCAGTCGAGGTCGGGCTGCTCGGGCGCGAAGAGGTGGAGGTACCAGTCGCCGTCCGCGACCCGGGTCCAGGCGGGGCCGCCGAAGACCGACTCCCAGTCGTTGGGCGGCAGTTCCCCGTGTTCGCCCTTGCCGGGGCGGAAGTGGTAGCGCTCACGGGCCGGCCCCCCGCGCCGGTCCGTGAGCGCCGCCCGGAACCACGCGTGCCGGTCGGAGGTGTGGTTCGGGACGATGTCGACGATCACCCGCAGGCCCAGCTCGTGGGCGGTGCGGATGAGCGCGTCGGCGTCCGCGAGGGAGCCGAAGAGGGGGTCGACGCTGCGGTAGTCGGCCACGTCGTAGCCGCCGTCCGCCTGGGGGGAGGCGTAGAAGGGGGTCAGCCATACGGCGTCGGCGCCCAGTTCCGCCAGGTAGGGCAGCCGGGCCCGGATGCCGGGCAGGTCGCCCACGCCGTCGCCGTCGCCGTCGGCGAAGGAGCGTACGTACACCTGGTAGATGACGGCGCTGCGCCACCAGCCGGGAGCGCGCCCCTCGGGGGCGGCCGGGGTCTCGTCGGTCGCGTCGTGGATGACGGGGGCGAGCTCTTGGGTCATGTCGGTCCCTCGTGAGTCGGCGCCGGTCCCTGCCGATGATTCCGATCCGCCGCGTGATCGGCAATGCCTTTCAGGAATTTGCGGAAGATCTCGTAACGGCTTCCAGGACGGTGAGCGTCCCACGGTGCGTCTCCCGTCTGCAACTGTGAGGACACGCAGATGTAACGATCGGAAGATCTTGCAAGTCTTTGCAGCAAGGTCTTTCGTCGGGCTTTCTTCCCTGTTACGTTCCTCGACAGCCCGGCCGCCGCAAAGGCGCAGTCGGCAGGGGGGACGCGGTGACGCGCCCCGCACCATCACGGGCTTTCATCCTGGAGGAGATCACATGCGGCGTGGCATAGCGGCCACCGCGCTGGTTGCGGCGCTCGGGCTCGCGGCGACGGCTTGCGGCGGCGACAGCGGCAGTGACAAGGCCGGCGGTCCCGTCACCATCACCTGGTGGGACACCTCGAACGCGACGAACGAGGCGCCGACCTACGAGGCCCTGGTCGCGGAGTTCGAGAAGGCGAACCCGAAGATCAAGGTCAAGTACGTCAACGTCCCCTTCGACGCGGCGCAGAACAAGTTCGACACCGCCGCGGGCAGCAAGGGCGCTCCGGACGTGCTCCGCTCCGAGGTCGGCTGGACGCCCGCCTTCGCCAAGAAGAGCTACTTCGTCGCGCTGGATGGCACCGACGCCCTCGCCGACCAGGACAAGTTCCAGGCCTCCCTGCTGAAGCAGGCCCAGTACGAGGGCAAGACCTACGGTGTGCCGTTCACCACGGACACCCTGGCCCTGGTCTACAACAAGAAGCTGTTCCAGGAGGCCGGCATCGCCGAGGCCCCCAAGACCTGGGACGAGCTGAAGGCCGCCGCGGGGACGATCAAGAAGAAGGCCGGCGTCGACGGCTTCTGGCTGAACACCGCCTCGTACTACGCCCAGCCCTTCCTGTACGGCGAGGGCACCGACATGGTGGACACCGCCGCCAAGAAGATCACCATCAACGGCGAGGCCGCCGCCAAGGGCCTGAAGACCTGGCAGGGCATGTTCTCCGGCGCCGGCCTGCACAAGGCCGACACCACCGCCGACTCCTACGCGCACATCCAGGACGCCTTCGTCAACGGCAAGGTCGCCGCGATCATCCAGGGTCCCTGGGAGATCACCAACTTCTACAAGGGCTCCGCGTTCGCCGACAAGAACAACCTCGGCATCGCCCCCGTCCCGGCCGGCTCCTCCGGCGCGGCCGGCGCCCCCACCGGTGGCCACAACCTCTCGGTCTACGCGGGCTCGGACAAGGCCCACCAGGACGCCGCGATCCAGTTCGTGAAGTTCATGACCTCGGCGAAGAGCCAGACGCAGATCGCCCTCAAGAACTCCACCCTGCCGACCCGCTCGGACGCCTACACCGCCGAGGTCACCGCCGACCCGGGCGTCAAGGGCTTCCAGTCGGTCCTGTCCGTCGCCCAGCCGCGGCCGGAGCTGCCGGAGTACGGCTCCCTGTGGGGCCCGTTCGGCGAGGAGCTGACCAAGGTCGCCGGCGGCAAGGAGCCGCTGGACAAGGGCCTGGACAGCGCGGCCACCGCGATGGCCAAGCTGCTGCCCGACTACAGCAAGTGATCCCCGCGGCCGCCGGCCCTGCCCCTCACCGGGCGGGGCTGGCGGCCACCGGCTGTTCCACCCGGTAAGAAACCCCCGTAGAAGAGGGCCAACGATGACAGTCGCCGCCCAGGGCACGGTGTCCACGTCCCGCGGTTCCCGCGGGCCGCGCCCCGGTCCGATCAAGCGCCTCAAGCGCTCCTACCAGAAGTACTGGTACGCGTACGCGATGATCGCCCCGGTGGTCGTCGTGCTCGGCGTGCTGGTGGGCTATCCGCTGGCCCAGGGCTTCTACCTCACGCTCACCGACGCCAACAGCCTGAACTCGGCCCGCACCATCGGCGTCAACCACATCGACGCCACCTACGAGTTCATCGGCCTCCACAACTACGCCGACATCCTGTGGGGCCCGACGGCGTACGACCGCTTCTGGTCCCACTTCATCTGGACGGTGATCTGGACCGCGGTCTGTGTGACCCTCCACTACGGCGTGGGCATGGGCCTGGCCCTGCTGCTCAACCAGAAGCTGCGCGGCCGCACCTTCTACCGCATGATGCTGATCCTGCCCTGGGCGGTGCCGACCTTCGTCACCGTCTTCTCCTGGCGGATCATGCTCAGCGACTCCGGAGTCGTGAACTCATTCCTCGGCGCGCTCCATCTGCCGCAGCCGCAGTGGCTGGAGGACAGCACCTTCCAGCAGATCGCCGCGATCGGCGTCAACACCTGGGTCGGCGTCCCCTTCATGATGGTCTCCCTGCTCGGCGGCCTGCAGTCGATCCCCTCGGAGCTGTACGAGGCCGCGGAGATGGACGGCGCCAACGCCTGGCAGCGCTTCCGCAACGTCACCCTGCCCGGGCTGCGCTCGGTCAGCAGCACCGTCGTCCTGCTCGGCATCATCTGGACGTTCAACCAGTTCGCCATCATCTACCTGCTGTTCGGCAGCGGGGCCCCCGACGCGCAGATCCTCGTGACCTGGGCGTACTACCTCGGCTTCGGCCAGCAGCCGCGCGACTACGCGCAGTCCGCCGCCTACGGCGTCCTGCTGCTGTCCGTCCTGGTCGTCTTCACCGCCTTCTACCGCCGCTGGCTCGCTCGCAACGAGCAGCTCGCCGGCTGAGGGGATCGCAGCATGAGTACCACCACCAAGACGACGGTCCCCGGCCCCGGCCTCGGCGGCGACCCGCTCGACCCCCCGGCGCCGCCGCGCCCGAAGCGGATCCGCGGCCGCGGGCAGCGCAGCCGCACCGCCTCGGTGCTGTCGCACGGCGTGCTGATCACCGCCAGCCTCATCGCGCTGTTCCCCATCGCGTGGCTGATCTTCCTGTCCCTCGGCCCGGACAAGGACGACTACCTGCACCCGGGCCGGATCCTGGACAAGGCGGGCTTCGCCAACTACTCCTTCGTCCTGGAGCACACCAGCTTCTTCACCTGGATGGGCAACACCGCCATCATCGCGGGCGCCACCTGCGTCATCGGTGTGCTGATCGCCGCCACCACCGGCTACGCGGTCTCCCGGATGCGCTTCCCGGGCTACAAGAAGTTCATGTGGGCGCTGCTGGTCACCCAGATGTTCCCGGTCGCCGTGCTCATGGTCCCGATGTACGTGATCCTCTCGGACCTGGGCCTGATCGACACCTACGGCGGCCTGATCCTCGTCTACTGCAGCACGGCCGTGCCCTACTGCGCCTGGATGCTCAAGGGCTACTTCGACACCATCCCGTTCGAGATCGACGAGGCGGGCCGGGTCGACGGACTCAGCCCCTTCGGCACCTTCTGGCGGCTCGTGCTGCCGCTGGCCCGGCCGGGACTCGCGGTCGCCGCCTTCTACACCTGCCTCACCGCCTGGGGCGAGGTCGCCTTCGCGACCACCTTCATGCTCGACGACGGCAAGTACACCCTCGCCGTCGGCCTGAGCAGCTTCGTCAGCGAGCACGACGCGCAGTGGAACCTGATGGCCGCCACCGCGGTCCTGATCGCCATCCCCGTCAGCGTCGTCTTCTACCTCGTGCAGAAGCACCTGGTCACCGGCCTCACCGCCGGCGCGGCCAAGTCCTGACCCGTACCACCCGCATCCCCCGGGGCGCCCGGCCCGACCGGCCGGGTGCCCCGCCCCAGCCCCATCGCCGCACCGAGCCTTCCATCCTCCAAGGGATCACCATGACCCAGTACCTGGCGGACTCCACCCGTCACCCCCACACCTCCGACCGGCCCGTGGCCACCACGGACTGGTGGAGAGACGCGGTCATCTACCAGGTGTACCCCCGCAGCTTCGCCGACGGGAACGGCGACGGCATGGGCGACATCCCCGGCATCCGCGAGCGCCTGCCGTATCTGCGCGACCTCGGCGTCGACGCCGTCTGGCTGAGCCCCTTCTACGCCTCCCCGCAGGCCGACGCCGGTTACGACGTCGCCGACTACCGGGCCATCGACCCGATGTTCGGCACCCTCCACGACGCGGACGGCCTGATCCGCGACGCCCACCGGCTGGGTCTGCGGATCATCGTCGACCTCGTCCCCAACCACTCCTCCGACCAGCACGAGTGGTTCAAGCAGGCGCTGCGCGAGGGCCCCGGCTCCCCGCTGCGGGCGCGCTACCACTTCCGCCCCGGCAAGGGCGAGGACGGCGAACTGCCCCCCAACGACTGGGAGTCCGTCTTCGGCGGCCCCGCCTGGACGCGCGCGACCGGCCGGGACGGCAAGGGGGAGGAGTGGTACCTGCACCTGTTCGCCCCGGAGCAGCCGGACTTCAACTGGGAGCACCCGGCCGTGCAGGACGAGTTCCGCTCGATCCTGCGCTTCTGGCTGGACATGGGCGTCGACGGCTTCCGCATCGACGTCGCGCACGGCCTGGTCAAGGCCGACGGCCTGCCCGACATCGGCGCCCACGAGCAGCTCAAGCTCCTTGGCAACGATGTCCTGCCCTTCTTCGACCAGGACGGCGTCCACGAGATCTACCGCTCGTGGCGGCGCATCCTCGACGAATATGACGGCGAGCGCATCGCCGTCGCCGAGGCCTGGACGCCCACCGTCGAGCGCACCGCCAACTACGTCCGCCCCGACGAACTGCACCAGGCCTTCAACTTCCAGTACCTCGGCACGAAGTGGGACGCCGCCGAGCTGCGCGAGGTCATCGACCGCTCGCTCGACGCCATGCGCCCGGTCGCCGCGCCCACCACCTGGGTGCTGTCCAACCACGACGTCGTCCGCCACGCCACCCGGCTGTCCTCCGACGGGAAGAGCCACGACCTGCGCCGCGCCCGCGCCGCCTCGCTGCTGATGCTGGCGCTGCCCGGCTCGGCGTACGTCTACCAGGGCGAGGAACTGGGCCTGCCCGAGGTGACCGACCTGCCCGACGAGGCCCGTCAGGACCCGGCGTTCTTCCGCGCCGCGGGCCAGGACGGCTTCCGCGACGGCTGCCGCGTGCCGATCCCGTGGACTGCCGAGGGCGCGAGCTACGGCTTCGGCAGCGGCGGCAGCTGGCTGCCGCAGCCCGAGGGGTGGGCGCGGCTCAGCGTCGCCGCGCAGACCGGCGACCCGGCCTCCACCCTGGAGCTGTACCGCTCCGCCCTGCGGCTGCGCCGCGAGCGGGACGGCCTCGGCGCGGGCGAGTCGGTCCGGTGGCAGGACGCCCCGCGGGGCGTGCTGTCCTTCCGCCGGCCAGGCTTCGCGTGCACCGTCAACACCACGGCCGCGCCGGTGACACTGCCCGTACCGGGCGAGCTCCTGCTGGCCAGCTCTCCGGTGGAGGTCACGGCGGACGGGGTCGTCGTCCCGGCCGACACGACCGTCTGGTGGGCCGTTTGACGTGCGTCGCGGTCGCATAGGGTCTGTAGGTGTGAACACCACAGCTCGACTCGCCGACATCGCGGCCCAGGCGGGGGTCAGCGAGGCCACCGCCAGCCGCGTGCTGAACGGGAAGGCGGGGGTCGCCCCCGCCACCCGGCAGAAGGTGCTGGCCGCGCTGGACGTGCTCGGCTACGAGCGTCCGGTGCGGCTGCGCCAGCGCAGCGCCGGCCAGATCGGGCTGATCACCCCCGAGCTCAACAACCCGATCTTCCCCGCCTTCGCCCAGGTCATCGAGCAGAACCTGACCGGCTACGGCTACACCGCGGTGCTGTGCACCCAGCACCCCGGCGGCTCCACCGAGGACGAACTGGTGGAGGCGCTCGTGGAGCGCGGGGTGCGCGGCATCGTCTTCCTGTCAGGGCTGCACGCCGACGTCACCGCCGACCCCGAGCGCTACGCCCGCCTGCTCGGCCAGGGCGTGCCCTACGTGCTGGTCAACGGCTTCAACCCGGCGATCGCCGGGCCGTACATCTCGCCGGACGAGCGCGCCTCGGCGCGTATCGCCGTCCAGCACCTGGTGGAGCTCGGCCACCAGCGCATCGGCCTGGCCGTCGGCCCCAACCGCTTCGTGCCCGTGCACCGCAAGGTCGAGGGCTTCGTCGAGGCGCTGGGCAGCCTGCTCGGGCTCGACGAGGAGCAGGCCGCGGAGTACGTCCGGCACACCCTCTTCTCCGTGGAGGGCGGCCACGCCGCCGCCGGGGCGCTGCTGGACCGGGGCTGCACGGGCATCGTCTGCGGCAGCGACCTGATGGCGCTGGGCGCGGTGCGCGCGGTGCGGGAGCGCGGGCTGACGGTCCCGGGGGACGTCTCGGTCGTCGGCTACGACGACTCGCCGCTGATCGCCTTCACCGACCCGCCGCTGACCACGGTCCGCCAGCCGGTCGAGGCGATGGGCGCGGCCGCGGTGAACGCCCTGCTGGAGGAGATCGGCGGCAACCCGGTGCAGCGCTCGGAGTTCGTCTTCCAGACGGAACTGGTCGTGCGCGGTTCCACGGGCCAGGCGCCCGGCGCCGGCCGGCGTTCCTGACGGCCTTCCCGACGGCGGGGCCCGCCGGGCATCGCGCGTTCCGCGTGCGGATGCCGAGGCGGGCCCTGGACCTGCCCCGGGCGGGGCGCAGCGGGGTGGCTTCGTCGGTCCTGGGCCCGCCCCCGTTTCGGTGGCGACCGGTCCGGCCGGCCGGGCGCGTGGGACCCGCCGTCAGGGGCGGACCCCCGGCCGGCCGAACCGGGCTGAAGAGGAACGTAACAGCCGCTCCGGCCGCGACGGAAGGCCCCTGCAGAAACTTTCTGCAAGATTCTGCAGGGGCCTTGCGCAAGGGCGTGACCGCAGGTGGGAGGCCACATGGCCCTCGGCCGCGGGCCGCTCAGGGCGCGATGCCCACACCGTCCAGGCGGCTCCACGCGCGCTCCTGGGCGGCGGACAGCGCCGGCCAGTGCCGCGCCCCCGGCCGCGGGTAGACGCGGGAGTCGTAGGGGTGCGGGACGTAGCCCGGCTCGAAGAAGCACCCGGTGCCGTAGACGGCGTCGAACTCCGGGCAGGAGGCCGCCACCGAGCGGGGCGTGGGCCTGTGGCCGGTCCGCACCCAGGTCGCCAGTGACCGCATCGCGGCGGCGTACTCGGAGGAGCTCAGCTCGCTGTGCTCGCTCTCCCGCGTGAAGTTCTGCACCAGCAGCCTCTCGCGGTGGGCGCCCTCCAGGGAGGCCCGGTAGGCCGCCTCGTGCTCGACGAAGGCGGTCGGGTCGTCGATGGCGTGGACGGTGAGCACGGGGATCGACACGGCGCCGGTGACGTCGCTGTCGTAGGACAGGTCCCGCCGGGCCGCCGGGTCGGCGGCGAAGCGCTCCACGCCGGCGTTGAGGGCCGCGTCGTCGTGCGAACCGGTGTAGCGGACGGTGGTGTTGCCGAACGGGTTACGGCCGCCCAGCCGGTTGTGCACGATGTCGCGGAAGGTGAAGGTCGCGAACCGCAGGTGCGACTCCAGCGTCCGCTCGGGAAGCCTCGTCACGGCCAGGATGTCGTCGAGGTTGCGCTGCTGCAGGGCGGTGCGCTCCTGCGGGGGCGAGGAGTAGCCGGTGCACTCCTGCAGGCGGGCGCGCAGTCCGGTGGCCGTCATCGTGGAGTCGGCGCGCAGCCCCATCCACAGCGGGTACTGGGGCTCGGTGGGCCTGGGGTGGTTGCCGCAGTAGTACTGGTAGACCACGCGCAGGTCCACCCGGTAGTCGTAGCCGCGCGAGCCCCCGCCCAGGACGCCGCTGGTCAGCAGTGCGCCGTCGTACGGCGATCGGTGACCGGCCGCGTAGATCTCGGCGACCTTTGCCGCCACGTCGCCGCCCCAGGACTGGCCGTGGACGAAGGTCCGGCGCGGCGTGCCGAAGCGCTGCACGAACAGCCGCCGCACGTTCTCGGTGTCCTCGGCCGCCATCCGCGTGCCGTAGCCGCCGCGGCGGTAGGAGGAACCCGCCCACGCGTAGCCCTCCTTGACCATGACCGACCAGCGCGCCAGGTCTCCGACGCTCCGTTCCGGGTCGGAGGTGTCGCCGAGGTCGGGGCCGCCGTGCGCGTGGACGACCAGGGAGCCGTTCCAGTCGCGCGGTACCGCCATCGCGTAGTGGGCGCCGTTCGCGTCCTGGCCCCGGTAGCAGGTGGTCTGCGCCGCCACCTCGGCCGGGCAGTCGGTGGGGGCGGGCGCCGTCCCGGCGGCCGCCGCGGGCGGGGGGCCGGCGAGCCCGGTGGCGAGGAGGGCGGCGATGCCCCCGGCCGCCAGGGCGATGCGGCGTCGTGCGGTTCCGGAACCGGTGCGTTGTGGGGAATGCCCGGTGAACATGGTCTGGTCCTCCCATGGTCGCCCGGCGCGTCGTCGCGCGGGGGCCCCGATGTTTCGGGACGCGGTGGCGGGGGTCCAGAGCCGTGGCCATTGCGTTCATAGTGTTCGGTGATCCGCGGTCGCGGGACCGCAGCTGACGGTGCGTCATGGAGTGTGCGCCGCCGCCTGAGCGGGTCCGTTGGAAATCCTTGCGACATCTTGCTGTAAGCCCTTCGCAAGGAGTACGGTCCCGGTCACCGGTCCGGCACCGCTGCCGGGCCACGGCTCATGGCGCGTGGGCTCCCAGAGGTACAACCGTCCGCACACGGATTCCGCAAGGAGAACACCCCGTGGCCCAGCACACCGGGCTGCCCGCGTCCACGCGCCCACGCGCGCGCAGACGCGGAGCCGCAGCCGTCGCGGTGGCGGCCCTCGCCGCCGCCTTCGCCGTCCCCGCCTCGGTGCCCGCCGCCCAGGCGGCCGCCCCGCCCCCGCCGCCCTCCGATGCGGCGCTCGCCGCCCAGGCGGCACGTCACGACCTCACGCGGGAGCAGTTCTACTTCGTACTGCCGGATCGTTTCGCCAACGGCGACCGGTCCAACGACAGGGGCGGCCTGACCGGCACCCGGCTCAGCACCGGCTACGACCCCGCCGACAAGGGCTTCTACCAGGGCGGCGACCTCAAGGGGCTCACCGACCGGCTCGACTACATCAAGGGCCTCGGCACCACCGCGATATGGATGGCGCCGATCTTCAAGAACCGGCCCGTACAGGGGACGGGTGATGGGGGTACCTCCCAGGGCGAAGCCTCTGGGGGAGCCTCGGCCGGCTACCACGGCTACTGGATCACCGACTTCACCCAGGTCGACCCGCACTTCGGCACCAACGCCGACCTCAAGGCCCTGATATCCAAGGCCCACGCCAAGGGCCTGAAGGTCTTCTTCGACGTCATCACCAACCACACCGCCGACGTCGTCGACTACGACGAGAAGTCCTACGGCTACCTCTCCAAGGGCGCCTTCCCCTATCTGACGAAGGACGGCGTGCCCTTCGACGACGCCGACTACGCGAAGGGCGGAAAGGGCTTCCCCGCCGTCGACCGCGACTCCTTCCCGCGCACCCCCGTCGTCACCGCGGGGAACAAGGTCCCGGCCTGGCTCAACGACCCGACGATATACCACAACCGGGGCGACTCCACCTTCGCCGGCGAGAGCTCCGAGCAGGGCGACTTCTCCGGCCTGGACGACCTGTGGACCGAGCGTCCCGAGGTCGTGAAGGGCATGGAGGAGATCTATCGGAAGTGGGTCCGCGACTTCGCCGTCGACGGCTTCCGCATCGACACCGTCAAACACGTCGACCTGCCGTTCTGGACCCAGTGGGCCACGGCCCTCGACGCCTACGCCGCCGAGCACGGCCGCGAGGACTTCTTCATGTTCGGCGAGGTCTACTCCGCCGACACCTCCATCACCTCCCCCTACGTCACCCAGGGCCGCCTCGACTCGACGCTCGACTTCCCCTTCCAGGACGCGGCCCGCCAGTACGCCTCCCAGGGCGGCTCCGCGGGCAGGCTCGCCTCGGTCTTCGGCGACGACTACAAGTACACGACCGACAAGGCCAACGCGTACGAGCAGGTCACCTTCCTCGGCAACCACGACATGGGCCGCATCGGCACCTTCCTGCGGCAGGACAATCCGGAGGCCGACGACGCCGAACTCGTGCGCCGGGACCGGCTCGCCAACGAGCTGATGTTCCTCTCCCGCGGCAACCCGGTCGTCTACTACGGCGACGAGCAGGGCTTCACCGGCGCCGGCGGCGACAAGGACGCCCGCCAGACGCTGTTCGCCTCCGAGGTCGCCGACTACCTCGACGACGACCAGCTGGGCACCGACCGCACCCACGCGAGCGACGCCTACGACACCGGCGCCCCCCTCTACCGGGCGATCGCGAAGCTCTCCGCGCTCCGCAAGGCCCATCCGGCGCTCGCCGACGGCGTCCAGACCGAGCGCCACGTCACCGACGGCGCCGGGATCTACGCCTTCTCGCGCACCGACGCCAAGACCCGCACCGAGTACGTCGTCGCCGTCAACAACGCCACCGGGGCGCGGACCGCCGACATCCCCACCGGCTCCGCGAACACCCCCTTCACCGCCCTGTACGGCACCGAGGGCTCCGTGACCAGCGGCGCCGACCGGAGGATCGGCGTGACCGTCCCGGCGCTGTCCGCCGTGGTCTACAAGGCGGGCAGGCCGCTCGGCGCCCCCGCCACGCGGCCCGCGCTGACCCTGAAGGCTCCCGCCGCGGGCGCCACCGGCACCGTCGAGCTCTCCGCCGACGTCGACGGCGGGCAGCTGAACCGGGTCGTCTTCGCCGCGCAGACCGGCAACGGGCCGTGGAAGGTCCTCGGCTCCGCGGACCACGCGCCGTACCGGGTCACCCAGACGGTCGCCGACGACGTGACGCCCGGCACCGCGCTGCGGTACAAGGCCGTCGTGATCGATTCCGCAGGCCGCACCGCGAGCGCCACCGCCCGGACCACCAGCGGCGCCCCGGCCGTGCCGGAGACCCCGGTGGCGAGCAGCCGCGACTACGCCGTCGTCCACTACAAGCGGGCGGACAACAACTACACCGACTGGCGCCTGTACGCCTGGGGCGACATCGCCGACGGCGAGGGCACCACCTGGCCCGCCGGCCACGACTTCATCGGCCGCGACGCCTACGGCGCCTTCGCCTATGTGAAGCTCAAGCCAGGCGCCTCAAGCGTCGGTTACCTCGTCATCGACAAGGACGGCAACAAGGACGTCGCCGCCGACCGGTTCATCGACGTCACCAAGAACGGTGAGATCTGGGTGGAGCAGGGCAAGGAGGCCGTCGCCACCCAGGCACCCTCGGGGACCGAACCGGGGCAGGACACCTCCAAGGCCGTCCTGCACTACCACCGTGCCGATGGGGATTACGGCGGCTGGGGCCTGCACACCTGGACCGGCGCCGCGAACCCCACCGACTGGACCGCCCCGCTGCAGCCGGTGCGTACCGACGCCTACGGCGCGGTCTTCGAGGTGCCGCTCGCCGCGGGCGCCACGTCGCTCAGCTACATCCTCCACAAGGGCGACACCAAGGACCTGCCCGCCGACCAGTCGCTCGACCTCACCGCCAGCGGACACGAGGTGTGGCTGCTGAACGGCACCGAGAAATATCTGCTGCCCGCCACCGCGGGCTCCTCCGCGGACCTCGACCTCTCCTCGGCCAAGGCCCAGTGGATCGACGCCGGCACCGTCGCCTGGAAGACCGGCGACACCGCCGCGAGTTACCAGCTGGTCTACGCCCCGGACGGCGGCCTGGCGATCAAGGACGGCGCTCTGACCGGCGAGGGCCACTGGCTGCGCCTGCAGCGCGTCACGGGCGGCCTCACCGACGCCCAGAAGGCCCGCTTCCCGCACCTGAAGGACTACGCGGCCTTCACGATCGACCCGCGCGACCGCGACCGCGTCCGCACCGCCCTCACCGGGCAGGTCATCGCGACCCAGCACCTTGCCAACGGAGCGCTGCTTTCCGCCACCGGCGTCCAGATCCAGGGCGTCCTCGACGACCTGTACGCGGCCAGGGCGACCAAGGCGGCCCTGGGCCCGGTCTTCACCCACGGCAGGCCCACCCTGTCGGTGTGGGCCCCGACGGCGCAGTCCGTCGCCCTGGACCTGGACGGGCGCACCGTCCCGATGCGGCGCGACGACGCCACCGGCGTCTGGAGCGTGACCGGCGAGCGGAGCTGGACCGGCAAGCCGTACCGCTACGTGGTCACGGTGTGGGCACCCGGCGTGCAGAAGGTCGTCACCAACAAGGTCACCGACCCCTACTCGGTCGCCCTGACCGCCGACTCGAAGCAGAGCCTGGTGGTCGACCTAGACGACGCGAAGCTCGCACCGGGCGGCTGGTCAGGACTGGCCAAGCCCAAGGCGGTGGGCCTGAACAACGCCCAGATCCAGGAACTCCACATCCGGGACTTCTCGGTGGCCGACACCACCGTGCCCGCCAAGGACAAGGGCAGATACACCGCCTTCACCGACACCGGCTCCGCGGGCATGACGCACCTGAGGGCGCTCGCGAAGTCCGGGGTCTCCTACGTCCACCTGCTGCCGGCCTTCGACTTCGCCACCGTCGCCGAGAAGAGCGCCGACCAGGCCACGGTCGACTGCGACCTCGGCGCCTACCCGGCCGACTCCGACAGGCAGCAGGAGTGCGTGGCCGCGGTCGCCGCCAAGGACGCCTACAACTGGGGCTACGACCCCTTCCACTACACCGTCCCCGAGGGCTCCTACGCCACCGACCCGGACGGCACCCGGCGCACCGTCGAGTTCCGGCAGATGGTGCAGGGCCTCAACAAGGCCGGCCTGCGCGTCGTCATGGACGTGGTCTACAACCACACCGCGGCGAGCGGCCAGGACGACAAGTCCGTCCTCGACCGGATCGTGCCCGGCTACTACCAGCGCCTGCTGGACGACGGGACCGTCGCCGACTCCACCTGCTGCTCCAACACCGCGACCGAGAACGCGATGATGGGCAAGCTGGTCGTCGACTCGATCGTCACCTGGGCCAGGGAGTACAAGGTCGACGGCTTCCGCTTCGACCTGATGGGCCACCACCCGAAGGCGAACATCCTCGCCGTCCGCGAGGCGCTGGACGCGCTGACCCCGGCGAAGGACGGCGTCGACGGAAAGAAGATCATCCTCTACGGCGAGGGCTGGAACTTCGGCGAGGTCGCCGACGACGCCCGCTTTGAACAGGCCACCCAGAAGAACATGGCCGGCACCGGCGTCGCCACCTTCTCCGACCGCGCCCGCGACGCGGTCCGCGGCGGCGGCCCCTTCGACTCCGACCCCGGTGTCCAGGGCTTCGCCTCCGGCCTGTTCAACGAGCCCAACGGCTCCGCCGCCAACGGCAGCGAGGCCGAGCAGCGGGCCCGCCTGCTGCACTACCAGGACCTCATCAAGGTCGGCCTCACCGGCAACCTGAAGTCCTTCTCCTTCACCGACAGCGGCGGCAAGGAGGTCACCGGCGCCGAGGTCGACTACAACGGCTCGCCCGCCGGATACGCGGACGCCCCCGGCGACGCCCTCGCCTACGCCGACGCACACGACAACGAGTCCCTGTTCGACGCGCTCGCCTTCAAGCTGCCGAAGGGCACCTCGCCCGCCGACCGGGCGCGCATGCAGGTCCTCGCCGAGGCCGTCCCCGCCCTCTCCCAGGGGCCGGCGCTCTACCAGGCGGGCTCGGACCTGCTGCGCTCCAAGTCCCTGGACCGCAACTCGTACGACTCCGGCGACTGGTTCAACGCCGTCCACTGGGACTGCTCGGCGGGCAACGGCTTCGGCCGCGGCCTGCCGCCCAGGGCGGACAACGAGTCCAAGTGGTCCTTCGCCAGGCCGCTGCTGACCGCGGACACGCTCCGGGTCGGCTGCGCCGAGATCACCGCGGCCTCGGCCGCCTACCGGGACCTGCTGCGGATCCGCTCCACCGAGCCGGCCTTCGGGCTGACCACGGCGGCCCAGGTCCAGGAGCAGCTGTCCTTCCCGCTCTCGGGCGAGGACGAGACCCCGGGCGTGATCACCCTGCGCGCCGGGCGGCTGGTCGTGGTCTTCAACGCGAGCCCGAAGGCCCAGGACCAGCGGGTCGGCGCCCTCGCCGGGAAGGGCTACGCCCTCCACCCGGTGCAGGCGGCCGGCTCCGACGCCGTGGTGAAGCGGTCCTCCTACGACACCGCGTCCGGCACCTTCACCGTGCCGGGCCGCACCGTGGCGGTGTTCGTCCGCAGGTAGCGACACGTTCCGTCACCGCCCGGCCGGCGACCCGCTCCCCGCGGGCCCCGGCCGGGCGGTGCTGCGTACGGGCGAAGTGCGTGTCCATCCGGATGAATCGGCGGCGGGTCGGCTCCGGTGGGCGATCCGGCAGGGGTACGTATCCGCGCGGCTCCGGTGACGCACGGTGATTGCCGTCCCCGGGTGGCCTCGTTCCCGTCGTCCCCTGGAGGACCCTTGAAGCGGCGCCAGCGAATATCGCTCTCCACTCTTCCCGCCCTGCTCGTCCTGCTCGTCGGCACCCTGCTGGGCACGGTCACCTCGGCGCACGCCGAGGACTGGGGGCCGGGCGCGCAGCTCGCTGCTCCCCCCGGACGCCCCGCCGCGGGCCACGGACCGGGCCCCGGGGCCGCGGGCCACGGACCGGGCCGGGAAGCCGATACCCCCGGGCGCGTTCCCGGCGGTCCGGAGAACCCGCGCATCTGCATCGGTGCCACCTTCACCGACCCCAAGTTCTTCTGCGGCGACCCCCGGCTCGGCCCGCGGCAGCTGCCCGCCAAGGGGCTGCTCGGCGCGATGCTGACCGACTACCGGCGGCTCGACGGGCAGAACGCCAACGGCTTCCTGCGCACCTGGTTCGACTTCGCGGCGAACAGCTACAAGTTCCCGCCCGACGACGGCTTCCTCCCCGGCGGCCCCGTCGCGGTGATCAACCTCGCCGTGGGGCAGCGGATCGACCGCTTCGGCGGCGAGGGCGGACGGTTCCTCGCACCGGCGGGCTCGCCGTACGCCCAGCGCTCCATCGCCCCGTCGAACCTCAACACCTTCGACCCGGGCTACCCCTTCAACTACCACCTGTACAAGGTCGTCAGGTCGTTCGCGGTCTCCGCGGGGCCCGTGGCGCCCTTCTACGGTCAGCCCGGCAACGGCCTCCAGTACGTGCTGCCGCTCGGCGACAGCGTGGCCAACCACATCACCAACGGCGACCTCATCCGGCTGAACTGACGGGTGCGGCGATGGACCGGCGTGAGCTGTGCGACGCCCTCGCCTCCGCGGGGGTGCCCGGCGGGCTGTACGAGATCCCGGGCTTCCACGAGTTCGACCTGAGGCCCCCGGACTTCAGGTACCTCCGGCAGGAGGGCGACGTGTGGGTGGTCGGCAACGTCGAACGCGGGGTGCACGACCCGCACCGGCGCTTCGACACCGAGGACGCGGCCTGCCGCTACCTCTACGACCGGCTCACGGACCCCGGCCCCGCCCCGGGCCCCGGGGCCGACGAGGAGATGGAGGCGGTCCTGCGCGACCGGGAGGAGATCCGGCGGGCGGCCCATGACAGCTATGAACGGGCCCGGCGCCGGCGGAACTGATGCGGCCGGCCCCTGCGGCCCGCCGACGCGGAGCGGCCCGCCCCGGGATCCGGGGCGGGCCGCTCCGCACGTACGCGGCCGTCGCTACAGCGCCTTCTCCAGCAGCGTCACCGCGTACGGGCTGCCCTTGCCGCCCTGCTTGCGGGGCTGCTCACCGACGACGGTGTAACCCGCGCCCTCGTAGTACGCCCGCAGCCGCGGGTTGCCCGCCACGCAGTCCAGCCGCGCGTAGGGGCGGCCCTCCTCGGCGATGCGGCGCTCCGCCCGGTCGAGCATGGCCCGGCCGAGACCGCGCGGGGCGGCCGTCCGGTCCACCATGAGGCGGTGGACGTAGCCGGCGTCCGGCGGGCGCACTCCCCAGGCGTGCTCGTCGGTCCACCACAGCTCCCAGGCCCCGACGACCCGGCCCTCGTGCCCGGTGAGCCAGACCTCGCCCGAGGCCATGCGGGCGCGGAAGTGTTCCTCGTCCATCTCGCCGGGCTTCCACTGGTCGATGCCGTGCTCCTGCATCCAGCGGGCGGCCTCGTCCCGGAGACGGACGAGGAGGGCCGCGTCACCGGGCAGCGCGAGACGGAAGGTGAGGTCGTTCATGCCGCCATTGTCCGTGAACCGTTTCCGGGCCTTCGCCCGGCCGGTCCGCCGCCCGGAACCGAACCCTTCGGAAGGAGGGAGCCACCGAGGGCGGGACCGGGTCCGGGCGGCTCGCGGCGCCGCGTGGGGGGTGTCGCGGCGGTCCGGTCAGTTCACGAAGACGGCGGGGCCGCCGTCCTGGCCGGAGTCGGTGACCGGGGCGTACTTCGCGGTGAAGAAGCCGTTGGCGAAGCAGAGCGAGGAGCCGGAGGCCTTGGTGAACTGCTGGGCGGCGAAGGTGATGCTGCTGTCGGCGTTGTCCGCCGTGCCGGTCAGGCTCGCCGCCCGGTAGACGCAGGTGATGCTCCCCAGCAGGGTGCGCAGCACCACCGTGGGCGGCTTCTTCGTCGGGCTGCTGCTCGGCGTCGCCGGCAGCTGCCTCGCCTTCGGCTGGCACCCGGACGGGGCCGCACCGCGCCGGGACCGCTCCCCGCACGACGCCCCGGAGGCGGACCGGGCCGGACTCAGCGCAACGTCGTGAGCGCCGCGCCCGAGTCGAGCACCGCCGACAGCTCGGCCCGGGCGCCCTGTTCGGCCCGTACCGCCATCGTCGGGCCCTTCGAGGTGCCGGTCACGCCGCCCGTGGCCTTGATCCGCGTCACGTCACGGCTGCCCGCGGCCAGCAGGTACCAGTGGCCGGCGGTGGACTTCCACAGCGCCCCGGCCAGCACCCGGGGCACCCCCCGGCCGCATGCCCCGCCGTCCCGGCCGCTCTGGCCCACCGGCGCGCCCGGGGTGCCCGGCTCGGACACCGGGGGCAGGAACAGCGCCAGCGCCCGGCCGTCGGTGCCGCGCCAGGTGTCGGCGCGGGCGCAGACCCACGAGGCCTGACCGTTGTTCTCCGGCAGCCCGTGCGTGGCGTACCGCCAGACGTTGACCGACCGGGTGCCCAGGCCGCTCATGGAGGACAGGTTGCAGGCCGTGCGGGCCATGTACGCCAGCGCCGTGGGGCCGGTCGCCTCCAGGGGCGTGCCCCCCGCCGGCGGCTGGTACGTCAGATGCGCCGGCACGAGGTCGCCGAGGTCGGTGAGGAGGAACGGCCGGTCCGCGCCGAGCCCGCCGGCGGCGCGGAACTGGAGCGCGGGCCAGGTGTCCCCGCACACCCCGGGACGGCTGTCCGCACCCGGCATCCGCACCGGCTCGGTCACCCCGTCCGCCGTGCGGTCCAGCTTCGCCGGGGCGCGCCCCGGGTCCCGCAGGTCGCGCGAGGCCGCCTCGGCGACCCAGGGGGCGGTCAGGAACCGGGTGTTGCCGTCCGTCCGGCCGAGCACCACGGCCGCCGTGGTCGCGCCCGCGCCGTCGACCCGGGCGAAGTCCAGGGCCGCCGTGCCCCCGCCGTCCCGCGGCTCGGCGTAGCGCACCAGCCGCAGGCCGTCGTACATCAGCACCACCGTGGCGGCGTCCACGTCCCCCGCGTACAGCAACTGCGGCTGCTGCGCGGGCAGTCCCTCGGCGGTGCCCTTGGTGGCCGACACCGAGACCCGCGCGGAGGGCTGCGCCCACACCGCCATCGCCCGGCCCAGCAGCGCCCGGTCGCCGGCGCGTCCGCCACGGGTCGGCCAGGCGGTGAAGTCCACCCGGGAGGCGCGGGTCCACGCGGTGTCCTTCACCCGCACCAGCTTCGCCGGGTCCAGCAGCCCCGCGGACCCGTAGGCGCCCGGTGACCCGCCCGCCGCGTACGGGTCCTGCCCGCCCGTCAGCACCGCGACCAGGGTCGCGGTGACGGCGATCGCGCCCGCAGCGATGAGACCCACCCGTACGTGCTGGCGCCTGCGCAGCAGATCCGTCGGCCGGGCGTGCACCGTGCACGGGTCGAACCCGCTGCCGCCCAGCAGCAGTCCCTCCGGAACCGCCTTGGCGGCCTTCAGCGCGCCCCGCGGGTCGGCCACCCCGGAGGCCACCAGCAGCCTGCGCACCTCGCGGCCGTCCGCGTGCCGGGGCCGCTCCAGTTCCAGCAGCGCGTACGCCGCCCGTCCGGCCGCGTTCAGCCCGGACAGCGCCCGGTCCAGCTCCGCCTCGTCCGTCCCGGTCGCCTTGGTGTGCAGCCGCAGGCCCAGGACGTACGGCGCCGGACCGCCCACCAGCGTTCTGCGCAGCCGGCCCCGCCAGCCCCGCTCACGCCCGAACGCCAGCGCCGTGTCCAGCACTTCCTGCCGCACCAGGGCGTACGCCGGGTCCATGGTGCCCCGCGGCCCGGCGACGTCCGCCACGGCGGGGTCCGGTTCGCACGGCGAGCGCGGCAGCGCGCCCTGCGTCAGGGTGTGGGCGGTCAGTACCCTCCGGTGCCGGCCGAGCGACGGCGGCAGCGTCAGATAGGCCAGCCGGACCAGGTGCGGGTAGTTCTCGACGAGTGCGGCCTCCGCCTCCTCGACGTCCACGATGACGGGTGCGCCGTGCCGGGGACGGGTGGCGGTCGCGTGCTGGGCGTTCACGTTCCGTTGAACGAGTGAATCCTGGGATGGTCACTCCGCCGCCCGCGCGCCGCCCCCGGTACGGGAGCCGTCATGTGCCCTCGGGGCAGGCGCTGTCGGTGCCCACCGCCATGATGGCCGCATGCACGAGACGGACTGGGCCCGGCTGTTCCACGCCTACGGTGCCGCGACGGACACCCCGCGGCATCTGGCCGCCCTGCGCGGCGGCCGGGAGGCGGAGGTGTCGGCCGCCCTGGAGCACCTCAACGGGGCGATCGTGCACCAGGGCACGCCCTGGCCCGCCACACCGCCGGCCGTCCGGCAGGTCGCGGAGCTGCTCGCCGGGGAGCACCCGGCCGGGCCGCGCTGCGCGCTGCTGGGCTTCCTGCGGTACGCGGCGGAGGCGGCGCCCGGCCCGGCGGAGGCCGAGGAGTGCCGGGCGCGGGCGTTCCCGGCGGACGGCGCGGCGATCGACGCCTGGGAGGAGGTCTGGGCGAACGCGGACGAGGAGGAGCAGGAGGACCTCTGGGACGGGGAGACGGCCGACCTCGCGGTCCTGCGCGCGGCCGTCGGGGTGTTCGACGCCCTGCCCGCCGTCCACGCGGCCGCCGCCGTCCATCTGACCGACCCCGACGAGGAGGTGCGGGCCGCCGCGGCCGCCTGCGTGGCGATCACGGCCGCGCACCCGGCGCTCGCCGGCCGGCGGCAGGAGGTCGTCCGGGTGCTCACCACGGCCTCGCGCACCGCCGGGACGGACGAGCGCGCCGCCCTCGCCTTCCACCTGGGGGAGCTGGGCGAGGCGCCGCGGTCCCTGCTCGCCGACCCCGAGCCGGCCGTGCGCGTCTGCGCCGCGCTCGCCCCCGCCCTCGACGGCGACGAGGACGCGCACACGGTGCTGCTGGAGGCCCTGCGCGACCCCGCGGCGCTCGACGCGGCGTTCGGGCGCACGCCGGCCGCCTTCCCCGGCCGTCCCCGCTTCACCGTCTCCGCAGAGGTGTGCCGGCGGGTCCCCGACCCCGAGCGGCTGCTGCCGGCGGCCCTCGCCGTCCTGCCGCTGCTCCAGTGGCGGTACCCGAACCCGGACCTCGGCCCCTACCTGCCGCTGCTCTTCCCCGACGGCTGGCCCGCCCCCCACGCCGCCACCCCGGCACAGCGCGCCTACGCCGCCGCCCTGGCCGAGCACGAGACCCTGTGGGACCCGCGCGGCGGCAACCGGGGCGCCCTCTTCGCCCCGCTCGGGCTGCCCGACGACCGCGCCGCGTGGCGGGCCCTGAGCGCGACGTCCGAATCCCGCCGGACCTCCTGACCCGGCCCGGCGACGCTGGGGGCATGGACACCCATCGCACCACGTACGAGATCCGGGCCCTCGACCCGGCCGTGGCACAGGAGCTGCGGCGCCTCGACGACGCCGGTCTCGTCCCCCGCCCCGAGCCCGACCCGGAGGGCGGCGCCCCGCTCCGCTGCTGCCTGCGGCGCAGCGCACCGGGGGAGCGGATCGCCCTGGCCGGCTACGCGCCGCTGCGGCGCTGGGCCGCCGCGACCGGGGCCGACCCCGGCCCGTACGCCGAGACCGGTCCGGTCTTCGTGCACGCCGCCGCCGGGGACTGCCCCGGACCGCCGGACGTCCCCGGCTACCCCGCCGCCCTCCACGGCGACCGGCGGGTCTTCCGCTGCTACGACGCCCGGGGCCGCATCCTCGGCGGCCGCCTGGTGCAGCTGACCGCGGACGAGGTCGGCGCGGGCGCCGCCGACGCGGTGCTGGCGGCCCGGTTCGCCGACCCGCGGGTGGCGCTGGTGCACGTACGGGCCGTGGAGTACGGCTGCTTCCTCTTCGAGGCCGTCCGCACCCCGTGAACGCGCCGAGGGCGCCCGGCGGATGGCCGGGCGCCCTCGGGGACGGTGCGGAGCGTCAGACGAGCTCGGCCTTCTCCAGCGCCGAGCAGCAGGTGCCGACGATGAGGCGGGTGACGACGTAGGGGTCGACGTTGGCGTTGGGCCGGCGGTCCTCGATGTAGCCCTTCTTGTCGACCTCGACCTGCCACGGGATGCGGACCGAGGCGCCGCGGTCGGAGACGCCGTAGCTGTACTCGCTCCAGGGGGCGGTCTCGTGGGCGCCGGTCAGGCGGGCCTCGACGCCGGAGCCGTAGTTCTTGATGTGCTCCATCGGCTTGTCGTCGCGGCCGAGGGCCTCGCAGGCCTCGACGATCGCGTCGTAGCCCTCGCGCATGGCCTTGGTGGAGAAGTTGGTGTGCGCGCCCGCGCCGTTCCAGTCGCCCTTGGCCGGCTTGGGGTCGAGGGTGGCGGAGACGCCGAACTCCTCGGCGGTGCGGTAGAGCAGCCACCGCGCCACCCACAGCTGGTCGGCGACCTCCAGCGGGCTCAGCGGGCCGACCTGGAACTCCCACTGGCCGGGCATGACCTCGGCGTTGATGCCGGAGATGCCCAGACCGGCGGCGAGGCAGTTGTCGAGGTGCTTCTCGACGATCTCGCGGCCGAAGATCTCGTCGGCGCCGACGCCGCAGTAGTAGCCGCCCTGCGGGGCCGGGTAGCCGGCCTCGGGGAAGCCCAGCGGGCGCGAGCCCTGGAAGAAGGTGTACTCCTGCTCGATGCCGAACAGCGACTCCTGGCCCTCGAACCGCTCGGCGACCGGGCGCAGCAGGGCACGGGTGTTGGAGGAGTGCGGCGTGCCGTCGATGTCGAAGACCTCGCACAGCACCAGCAGGTTCGCGCCGCCGCGGATCGGGTCCGGGTAGGTGGCGACCGGCTTGAGCACGCGGTCCGAGCTGTGGCCCTGGGCCTGGTTGGTGCTGGAGCCGTCGAAGCCCCACACGCCGGGCTCCGCACCGTCGGCGAGGATCTTGGTCTTCGAGCGCAGCTTGGCGGTCGGCTCGGTACCGTCGATCCAGATGTACTCGGCCTTGTAGCTCACGGGCGTCATCCTTGTTGGCGTGTGCCTTGCGGGGCGGGTGGTGTTGCCGCTGCAGCGTCACAACCTGCGATTTCGCATCCATTGCCCGTGTGTTAACCCGATGTGAACGCGCTGCCGTCCCACCTGCCGGACACTCCTGCCGGATGGGCGCCGGCCCTGCCGCAGGCCTGGCGCCGGGCCCTCGCGGACCGCCGTGACCAGGGACGTAGGGTGTGTGCCATGCCTCACATCACCGTGGACTACACAGGCAACCTCGCGGACGCCTTCGACCGGCGCGGCTTCGCGACCGCGTTGCACCCGCTGGTCGCCAAGACCATCGACACCACCGTGGAGGCGTGCAAGACCCGCTTCCTCCGGTCCGACGAGTACGTCCTCGCCGACGGCGGTCCCGAGCACGCGCTCGTCCTCGTCCGCGCCGCCGTCCTGTCCGGGCGGACGCCCGAGGCCAAGACGCGGCTGAGCGAGGGCGTCCTGGAACTGCTGCGGGAGCACCTCGCGCCGACCCCGGGGCTGAGCGTGCAGACCGCCGTCGACATCGTCGACCTCGACCGCACCTGGTACCGCAGCCACACCGAGCCGGCGGGGGAGCGGTGACCATGCGCATCGGACTTCTCGGCACCGGCCCCTGGGCGGAGATCGCCCACGGCCCCGCCCTCGCCGCCCACCCCGACGTCGAGTTCACCGGGATCTGGGGCCGCCGCCCCGAGGCGGCGGCCGCACTCGCCGCGACCCTCGGCACCCGCGCCTACGCCGACGTGGACGAGCTCATCGGCGACGTGGACGCCGTGGCGATCGCCCTGCCCCCGGACGTGCAGGCCCCGCTGGCCGCGCGTGCCGCCGCGGCCGGCCGGCACCTGCTGCTCGACAAGCCGGTCGCGACGACCGTGACCGACGCCCGTCTCGTCGCCGACGCCGCCGAGGCCGCCGGGGTCGCTTCGGTGGTCTTCTTCACCCTCCGCTTCGACGCCACGAGTTCCGCCTGGATCGACGAGCAGGCCGCCCGTGACGGCTGGTTCACCGCCCGCGCGGAGTGGCTCGGCTCGGTGTTCACCTCCGGCGACAGCCCCTTCGCCGACTCCCCCTGGCGACGTGAGAAGGGCGCGCTGTGGGACGTCGGACCGCACGCGCTGTCCGTGCTCCTGCCCGTCCTCGGGGACGTCACCGCGCTCACCGCCGTCCAGGGCCCCGGCGACACCGTCCACCTGGTGCTGCGGCACGACAGCGGCGCCTCCAGCACGGCGGCGCTGAGCCTCACCGCCCCTCCGGCGGCCGCCGGCATGACCGTCGAGCTGCGCGGCACCACCGGCGTCGCCTCGCTCCCCGACCGCGCCGACGGGCCCGTGCCCGCCTTCGGCAACGCCATCGACGCCCTGCTCACGGCCGTGCGCACCGGCGTCCCCCACCCCTGCGACGCCCGTTTCGCGGCGCGCGTGACGGAGTTGCTGGTCTCGGCCGACCCGGTGTGACGCGCCGTCAGGGGCGGGACCCTGGCGGGCGACTTGCGAAGTGCCTATCGTTTTGGGTATGGCAGCGGACTGGTGGTCCATCGAAGTCCTCAACGCCAGCACACCCGCCGCGGCATGGCGTGACGCGTACGCGCCGACGCTCGTCGAGTCGGCGGTCACCAACCGTGCACTGGCGTGGGAATGGCACACGTACGGGTGGGGTGTCGTCTTCGAGTTGTGCTTCCGCGAAGAGGAGCACTGGCTCGGCTGGCGCGCCCTGCCCGGCACTCGCGCGGCGCTCGACGCCGTCCCCGATCCCGTCTCCGGCGTCCTGGTCCACCGCGGTCGCGGCGGCACCAGCGGAGCGTTCGTCCCCCGCGCCCCGCACGGTTCGCCGGGCGCGGCCGCGGTGGGCCTCCCCGAGCCGCCGCCGGAACCCTCCGGCGCCGCCGTCCTGCGCGAACGGGCGGCGCCCGTCTGACCCCTCAGCGCGCGCCGCGCGGTACCCGCGTCTGCCCCGGCCACGCCCCGCCCGTCGCCTCCACGGCCGCGGCGCGCAGCAACTCCAGTACGGCCGCTGCGGGATGGGCGGCGAACTCGGGGAAGCGCCACCGCTGGTACTCGTTCCAGTAGCTCACCGCGCGGCGTTCGGTGAGGGAGAGGAAATCCGGGTGCTCCCCGGCGAAGCGCCCGTACACGCGGCGCGCCTCGCTCCCCGGGACGAGGGCCTCGGTGAGCCGTGCGCGGATGTCGGCGACGATCTCCAGCACGTACTCGCCGGTGAGCCGCACCACGAACGGCACCGCCCAGGACTCGGCCGCCCCGGCGACGTGCGCCGCGTGCCGCTGCCGCACGTACCCGTCGTGGTGCGCGGCGAACAGGCAGTGCAGGACGAGGCGCTGCCGGGAGGTGAGGGCGGCCGTCACGTCGGCGGCCGGCTCGGGGTGGTACAGGCGCGCCGGGAGCAGCACGCTGCCGTGGGCCTCCCAGTGGGGGCCGTGGGACGGGGGCGGGAGCAGGGCGGTGACGGCGCGCACGTCCGGGCCGAGCGCCGCGGGGAACGCCGCCTCCACGGGCGGCGGATCGGCGGGCGCGGCGGACACGCGCCGAGCCTACCCGGACCAGGACATCCGCGCGGCGGGAAGAATGCGCGCCGGTGCGGCCTTGTACGGATCATGAAGGCCATCGTGTACACGGAAGGCGGCGGCCCCGAGGTGCTGCGCCTGACCGAGCGGCCGCTTCCGCAGCCGGGTCCGGGCGAGGTGCGGGTACGGGTCGAGGTGTCGGGGGTCAACCCGACGGACTGGAAGTCGCGGCGCGGCGGGCCGCCCGCCACGGTCGCGGAGCAGGTGCCGAACCAGGACGGCGCCGGGGTGGTCGACGCGGTCGGGGAGGGCGTCGACCCCGAGCGGACCGGTGAGCGGGTGTGGCTGTGGGAGGCCGCCTGGCAGCGGGCGGACGGCACCGCCCAGGAGTACGTGACGCTCCCCGAGGCACACGCGGTGCCGCTGCCCGCGACCGCGTCCCTCGACACCGGCGCGAGCCTCGGGATCCCGGCGATGACCGCGCACCGCGCGCTGACCGTCGCGGAAGGCGGCCCGACCCGGCTCGCCCCGGGCGTCCTCGGCGGCCGGAACGTCCTTGTCGCGGGCGGGGCGGGTGCGGTCGGCCACGCGGCGATCCAGCTCGCCCGCTGGGCGGGGGCGTTCGTCGTGGCCACGGTCAGCAACCCCTACAAGGCGGAGCTCGCCCGTGCCGCGGGGGCGCACCACGTCGTGGACTACACGGCCCCCGACCCGGCCGCGGAGATCCGCCGTGCCGCCCCGGAGGGCGTGGACATCGTCGTGGAGGTCGCCGTGGCGGTGAACAGCGGGCTCGACCTGGCGGTGCTGGCGCCGAACAGCGTCGTCGCCTACTACGCGGACACCGGCGGCGCCGAGTTCACGCTGCCCGTCAGGGAGACCTTCGCGCGCAATCTGCGCTGGCACGGCGTGCTCGTCTACACCATGCCGGACGCCGCGAAGCGCGAGGCGGTCGCGGCCGTCACCGCGGCCCTGCGGGACGGCGCCCTGCGGTCCGGCGAGGAGTCGGGGCTGCCGCTGCACCGCTTCCCGCTGGAGCGCACCGCAGACGCCCACGCGGCGGTGGAGGAGGGTGCCGTCGGCAAGGTCGTCGTGGACGTGTAGGCAGGGGCGGCGGGCGGTGCGGCTGTCGCGTTTGTTCAAGACCGTCTGCCGCCCGCCTCCGCAGGATGGGCGCATGACCGAACTGCACGCGTTCATGATCGAAGCCGCCGCCGAGGCCGCCCGGGTCGCCCGCGGTGCGGGCGGCGACCCCGCCCGCCTCTCCGCGCCCACCCCGTGCGGGGAGTGGGACACCCGCACGCTGCTCAACCACTGGATCCTCTACACCTCGCACGGCCTGGAGCACCGGGCGCTGCGCACGCCGCTGCCCGAGGAGCTCACCGCCCGCGACTTCACCGCCGCCCCGGACTGGGCCGGGGCGTACGCGGAGCAACTGGACCGCGCCGTCGCGGCGTGGGCGGCGCCGGAGGTGTGGGAGGGCGAGCTCGACCTGGGGCACGAGAAGATGCCGGCCGCCGAGGTCGCCTCGATGATCGTCAAGGAGCTCGCCGTCCACGGCTGGGACGTGGCCCACGCCACCGGCCAGGAGTACCGCTGCGGCGCGGGGCTCGGCGCGTTCGTGCTGGAGGTCGTCGACCGGTACGCCGAGGTCTACCGCCGCTACGAGGGCTTCGCCGCGCCGGTCACGCTCCCGGACCCCGCCGCGGCCACGGCCTTCGAGCGGGCCCTGGCCCTGTCCGGCCGCACGCCCGCGCGCTGACGGCGGCCCGCCGGCGACGGCCTACGCGCCGATGACGCCCGCGCCCAGCAGGCCGAAGAGCAGGGTGCCGATCACGAGCCGGTAGACGATGAACGCGTTGAACGAGTGCTTGGCCACGAACTTCAGCAGCCAGGCGATCGACCCGTACGCGACGACGAAGGACACGACCGTCCCGACGATCAGCGGCGCGGTGTCCACCCCGGCGCCGAGCGCGTCCTTCAGCTCGTACAGGCCGGCGCCGGTCAGCGCGGGGATGCCCAGGAAGAAGGACAGGCGCGTCGCGGCGACCCGGTCCAGGTCGAGGATGAGCGCGGTGGACATCGTCGCGCCGGAGCGGGAGAAGCCGGGGAAGAGCAGGGCGAGGATCTGCGAGGAGCCGACGAGCATCGCGTCCTTGAACGTGGTGTCGTCCTCGCCGCGCTTGTGGCGGCCCATCTGGTCGGCCGCCCACATCACGCCGCTGCCGACGATCAGCGATCCCGCGACCACCCACAGTGAGGCCAGCGGCCCCTCGATGAGCGGCTTGGCCGCCAGGCCGACGACGACGATCGGGATCGTCGCGAAGATCACCCACCAGCCGAACTTGTAGTCGTGGTGGTACCGCTCCTCGCGGTTGGCGATGCCGGTGAACCACGCCTTGCAGATCCGGACGATGTCCTTGAAGAAGTAGACCAGCACGGCCGCGATCGCGCCCGACTGGATGACCGCGGAGAAGGCGACGACGGCCTTGTCGTCCACCGGGATGCCCATCAGGCCTTCGGTGATCTTCAGGTGGCCGGTGGACGAGATCGGGAGGAACTCGGTGACCCCCTCCACGACGCCGAGCACAGCTGCCTGACCGATACTGATGGCGCTCATGGGACCCATCTCTGCGGAGTACGTGGCGTGCCCGGGCCTGCACCGGCCGGAGCCCTACGGAGTGTAAGAGAAGTCCCGCGCCCCCCGCGAACCAGGTCCGCCCCGATCGCACGCCCCGAAGGCCTTTTTCGGCGGGCGGCGGCCTCGCGAACAGGGGGGACGCGCCCGAGCGCGGTCCGCCGTCATGTCGCGCATGTCACATCATCGGGTAAAAGGCACATAAGGCGCATCGGTGGCGCCGTCGCGGTGCGGCCGCGCAGTGCGCTCCGGCTCCCGGCGGCGAGGGAGGCCGGTCGTACCGCCCGCCTCTCCCATCCCCGGCCCCTCCGTGCCCGGATGGACGGGGGTGCCCCCAAGTCCCCCATGGTGCAAGGACGGTGTGACGCAGGGCTCGAACAGGCCCGGGTGTGGGCAATACTGGCGGCCGCATGCCTGCGTAGGAGCCTTTCATGTCGATGATCAGCAATCTCCGCAAAGCCGTCCGCCTCACCCACATACGCCAACGGCGTGTGGACCTCAGCCACCCGGCGCGTTCCCCGCTGGGCAGCTCGGTGGTGAACTGCGTGGTCTACAGGGACGGACTGCGGCAGGACGACTGCGCCGCGTACGAGGCGATCGCCCGGGTCCGCAAGTCCGGCCGGGGCTTCGTGTGGATCGGGCTCCACGAGCCGACGGAGGCGGAGTTCGCCGGAGTCGCCGAGCTGTTCGGACTCCACCCGCTCGCCGTCGAGGACGCCGTCCACGCCCAGCAGCGGCCCAAGCTGGAGCAGTACGGCGACACCCTGTTCACCGTCCTCAAGACCGCCCGTTACGTCGAGCACGACAAGCTCACCGCCACCAGCGAGGTCGTGGAGACCGGCGACATCATGGTCTTCACCGGCGCCGACTTCGTCATCACGGTGCGCCACGGCGGCCACGGCTCCCTCGGCCCGCTCCGGGAGGGCCTGGAGACCGTCCCCGACCAGCTCTCCAAGGGGCCGGCCGCCGTCCTGCACGCGATAACCGACCATGTCGTCGACCAGTACCTCGCCGTCACCTCCGCGGTCCATGAGGACATCGAGCAGGTCGAGACGGACGTCTTCTCCGACCACCACGGCCGCGGCACCGACGCCGGCCGGATCTACCAGCTCAAGCGGGAACTGCTGGAGCTCAAGCGGGCCGTGGCCCCGCTCGGCCGCCCTCTGGAGCGGCTCGCCGAGGTCCCGCTGCCCGGCATCGAGGCCGACCTGCGGACCTACTTCCGCGACGCCGCCGACCACCTCGCCCGCGCCACCGAGCAGGTCAACTCCTTCGACGAACTGCTCAACTCGATCCTCCAGGCCAACATCGCGCAGGTGACCATGGCCCAGAACGAGGACATGCGCAAGATCAGCGCCTGGGTCGCCATCCTCGCCGTCCCCACCATGATCTGCGGCCTGTACGGCATGAACTTCGACCACATGCCGGAACTGCGCTGGACGTACGGCTATCCGCTCGCCGTGGGCGTGATGGCCGTCGCCTGCTTCGTCATCCACCGCGGATTCCGGCGCAACGGCTGGTTGTGAGCAGTGCTGTGTGACATATTACCGGCGTGAGCAAGCCGACGAGCTGCGATGTCGTGGTCGTCGGCGCCGGGATGGTGGGCGCGGCCTGCGCCCTCCACGCCGCGGCGGCCGGGCTCCGCACCGTCCTGGTGGACCGCGGACCGGTGGCCGGCGGCACCACCGGGGCCGGCGAGGGCAATCTGCTGGTGTCCGACAAGGAACCGGGTCCGGAGCTCGGACTCGCCCTGCTCTCCGCCCGGTTGTGGCAGGGGTTGACGGAGCGTCACAAACTGGGCGCGACCGCCGAGTACGAGGCCAAGGGCGGGCTCGTCGTGGCCTCCGGCGAGGAGGGCCTGCGGGCGCTGCTGGACTTCGCCGCCGCCCAGCGGCGCAGCGGCGTCGAGGCGGTGCCTGTACCGGCGGACGGGCTGCACGAGCTCGAACCCCGTCTGGCGGAGGGCCTCGCCGGCGGCGTCCACTACCCCCAGGACGCCCAGGTGCAGCCCGCGCTCGCGGCCGCCCGCCTCGTCCGCGCCGCCCGCGACCTGGGCGCCGAGGCGCGGTTCGGCACCACGGTGACGGCGGTGCTCCGCACGCCGGACGGCGCCGTGCGCGGGGTCCGCACCGACCGCGGCGACATCCACGCCCCGGCCGTCGTCAACGCCGCGGGCACCTGGGGCGGCGAGGTGGCCGCGCTCGCCGGAGTGCGGCTGCCCGTACTGCCGCGGCGCGGCTTCGTCCTGGTCACCGAGCCCCTCCCGGCGCGCACCGTCCGGCACAAGGTCTACGCGGCGGACTACGTCGCCGACGTCGCCAGCGACTCCGCGGACCTGCAGACCTCCGCCGTCGTCGAGGCCACGGCGGCGGGTCCCGTCCTCATCGGCGCCAGCCGTGAACGCGTCGGCTTCGACCGCACCTTCTCCCTGCCCGTCGTACGCCGTCTCGCCGCCCAGGCCCTCGCCCTCTTCCCGGTGCTCCGGGACGTCGCGACGCTGCGCGCGTACACCGGCTTCCGGCCCTACCTGCCGGACCACCTTCCCGCCATCGGCCCGGACCCCCGTGCCCCCGGGCTCCACCACGCCTGCGGCCACGAGGGCGCCGGCATCGGACTCGCCCCGGCGACCGGCCACTTGATCGCCCAGTGCCTCACCGGGGTCCGCCCCGACCTCGACCTCACCCCCTTCCGCCCCGACCGCTTCACCGCCGAGGAGGCCACCCCGTGAGCCGCCGCAGCCCCCTGCGCCTGGCCCGCGCCGCACCGGGCCCGGGCTTCACCTTCAGCTTCGACGGGCGCGACATCCCCGCGCACCCGGGCCAGTCCGTCGCCGCCGCCCTCTGGTCGGCCGGCGTCCTGTCCTGGCGCACCACCCGCGTCGACGGCGCCCCCCGCGGGGTCTTCTGCGGCATCGGCGTCTGCTTCGACTGCCTCGTCACGGTCAACGGCCGCCCGGGGCAGCGCGCCTGTGTCACCGCCGCGCACCCCGGCGACGTCGTCACCCCGCAGGCCGGCACGGGAGAGCTGCCGTGACCGCCCCCGGCGGGGCGGCGGCGCGGGCGGCGGTACGGCGGCACGTCGCGGCTGGGACGGGCGCGGGGAGTTGCCCGCCCCGGGGGCTTGGCCGACCAGCAGGTGCGTGCGGAGGAGTCGCCGTCCACGGCCGCGCCGGCCGTCCGGGACCCGTTCGGCCGGGGCACCGGATCGGGTGCGGGGGACGGCCGGGGCATGGCCGCGTCCCCTGGTGTGGTCCGCGGTGGGCGTCGCGCATCGGGCCCGCGGGGGAGGCGGGCACGAGCGGGGAAGGGCACGGGCCGGCCGTCGTGGGTGCCGGTCCGGCGGGGATCGCGGCCGCGCTGGACGCCGCGGACGCGGGCCTGCGCGTCGCACTGGTGGACGCCGTGCCGCAGGCGGGCGGGCGGTTCGGCCGGCAGCCCGCGTTGCCGGGCCTGCCGGGGTGCCGTCGCTGGAGGCGGATGTGACCGGGGAGAGGTACGGGCTGGCCGTCGTGGGTGCCGGTCCGGCGGGGATCGCGGCCGCGCTGGAGGCCGGGGACGCGGGCCTGCGCGTCGCACTGGTGGACGCCGCGCCCCAGGCGGGCGGGCAGTTCTACCGGCAGCCCGCACCGGGCCTGCGGGCACGCAGGCCTGGGGCCCTGCACCACGCGTGGGGTACCTGGCGGAGGCTGCGCGGGCGCCTCGAGGCCCATATCGAGGCGGGCCGCGTCACGCACCTCCCGGGGTGCCAGGTCTGGTGCCTGGAGCCGGGGTTCACCCTGCACACGCTGGAGGCCGGCGCGATCGGCGCGGACGGCGTGGTCCTGGCGACCGGGGGATACGAGAAGGTGCTGCCGTTCCCCGGCTGGACGCTGCCCGGGGTTGTCACGGCGGGCGGCGCGCAGGCGATGCTCAAGGGCGGTCTGGTGCTCCCCGGCCGTACGGTCGTCGTCGCCGGGACGGGGCCGCTGCTGCTGCCGGTCGCGGCGGGCCTCGCGGCGGCCGGGGCGCGCGTCGCGGCGCTCGCCGAGGCCGCCGACCCGCGCGACCTGCTGCGGCACGCCACCGCCGTACCCCTCGGCAAGGCCGTGGAGGGCGCCGTGTACGCCGCCCGCCTGGCCCGGCACGGGATCCGCGTGCGCTGGCGGCACACGGTCGTCGCCGCCCACGGCGTGGACCGCGTCGAGGCGGTCACCCTGGCCGGGCCCGACGGCGCACGGCGCCGTGTCGCCTGCGACGCCCTCGCCGTCGGCCACGGACTGCTGCCGCACACCGACCTCGCCGGCTCCTTCGAGGTGGACGCGGAACAGCGCACCCCCACCCCCGGCGTCTGGGCCGCCGGCGAGGTCACCGGCGTCGGCGGCGCCGAACTCGCCCTCGCCGAGGGGGAGATCGCCGGACGATCCGCCGCCGCCCGGCTGCGCGGCCGGGAGCCCGACCCCGCGGCGTGGGCGACCGCCGCCCGCCGCCGCGAGCGGCTGCGGCGGTTCGCCGCCGTGCTCGACGCCGTCTACCGCCTGCCCGGCGACTGGGCGGAGTCCGCCGTCACCGACGACACCGTGGTGTGCCGCTGCGAGGAGGTGCCCGCCTCCGCCGTCCGCGAGGCCGTCCGCGACCTCGGCGCTGGCGACCTGCGCACCGTCAAGCTGCTCACCCGCGCCGGGATGGGCTGGTGCCAGGGCCGTGTCTGCGGCCCCGGCGTCGCCGCCGTCGCCGGATGCCCCTTCACCGACCCCGGGCGGCCCCTCGCCCGGCCCGTGCCGCTCGGCCTGCTGGCCGGCCAGGCAGACGAAGAGGAAGAGAGGGAACAGCCATGAACAGCACCCCCGACCGTCCGTGGCGCGGCGTGCTCGTCGCCACCGCCCTGCCGCTGCGCGCCGAGGACATGTCCGTCGACTACGAGGCCTACGCCGCCCATTGCGCCTGGCTGGTGGCGAACGGCTGCGACGGCGTCGTGCCCAACGGCTCGCTCGGCGAGTACCAGGTCCTGACCCCCGCCGAGCGCGCGCGGGTCGTGGAGACGGCCGTCGCCGCGATCGGCGGCGAGCGCGTCGTACCGGGCGTCGCCGCGTACGGCTCCGGCGAGGCGCGCCGCTGGGCCGAGCACGCCGCCGACGCCGGATGCTCGGCCGTGATGCTGCTGCCGCCCAACGCCTACCGCGCGGACGAGCGTTCCGTGCACGCCCACTACGCCGAGGTCGCACGGGCCGGGCTGCCGGTCGTCGCGTACAACAACCCCTACGACACCAAGGTCGACCTGACCCCGCGCCTGCTCGCGGAACTGCACGAGGCGGGCCACATCAAGGCCGTGAAGGAGTTCAGCGGCGACGTGCGCCGCGCCTGGGAGCTGGCCGAGCTCGCCCCGGAACTCGACCTGGTGATCGGCGCGGACGACGTGCTGCTCGAACTGGCCGCCGCGGGCGCCAAGGGCTGGGTCGCGGGCTACCCCAACGCCCTGCCCCGGGCGTGCGGCGAGCTCTTCCGCGCCGCGGTCGCCGGGGACACCGGGACCGCGCTGCCGCTCTACCGGTCGCTGCACCCGCTGCTGCGCTGGGACTCCAGGACGGAGTTCGTCCAGGCCATCAAGCTGTCGATGGACCTCGCCGGACGGTACGGGGGCCCCTGCCGCCCGCCGCGCGTGCCGCTGCTTCCGGAGCAGGAGAAGGACGTCCGGGCCGCCACCGAGGCCGCGATCGCCGCCGGCCTGGCGTAGCCACCCGGGCCGCGGCTCCCGGGCCGCGGCCCCGGCACCCCACCCACGAGGAGGACACACCCCCATGCGCAGCAAACTCGTCCTGCACGCGGTGGACTCCCACACCGAGGGCATGCCCACCCGCGTCGTCACCGGCGGCATCGGCACCGTCCCCGGCGCCACCATGAACGAACGCCGCCTCCACTTCCGCGACCACCTCGACCACATCCGGCACCTGCTCATGGACGAACCGCGCGGCCACGCCGCGATGAGCGGGGCGATCCTGCAGCCGCCCACCCGCCCGGACGCCGACTACGGCGTGATCTACATCGAGGTCTCCGGCTACCTGCCGATGTGCGGGCACGGCACGATCGGCGTGGCGACCGTCCTCGTCGAGACCGGCATGGTGCCGGTGACCGAGCCCGTCACCACGGTCCGCCTGGACACCCCGGCCGGCCTGGTCGTGGCGGAGGTCGCCGTCAGCGACGGCGCGGCGACCGCCGTGACCCTGCGCAACGTCCCCTCGTTCAGCGTCGCGCTGGACCGCAAGGCCGTCCTCGCCGACGGCCGCACCGTCACCTACGACCTCGCCTACGGCGGCAACTTCTACGCGATCCTGCCCCTGGACTCCTTCGGCCTGCCCTTCGACCGGTCCCGCAAGGACGACATCCTCGCCGCCGGCCTCGCGCTGATGGACGCCATCAACGCCGAGGGGCCGCCCGTCCACCCGGAGGACCCCACCATCCGCGGCTGCAAGCACGTCCAGTTGCTGGCGCCCGGCTCCACGGCGGTCCGCTCGCGGCACGCCATGGCCATCCACCCCGGCTGGTTCGACCGCTCGCCCTGCGGCACCGGCACGAGCGCGCGCATGGCGCAGCTGCACGCCCGCGGCGAACTGCCCCTGCGGCAGGACTTCGTGAACGAGTCCTTCATCGGCACGCACTTCACCGGGCGGCTCACCGGCACCACCGAGGTGGCCGGCCTGCCCGCCGTGCTGCCGTCCGTCACGGGCCGCGCCTGGATCACCGGCACGGCCCAGTACCTGCTGGACCCGTCGGACCCGTTCCCCGCCGGATTCGTCCTCTAGCACCCCGGACACCGATACTGGTCGCATACATGCCACGTCGCCGAGGAGGAGCCACCGCATGGCAGCGCACGACGGGCCCGCCCTGCCCGCCCTCGGCGGGCAGCGCACCGGCAGTTACCGCGAGCTCGTCGCGGACGCCCTGCGCGCGGCGCTGGTCGCGGGGGAGCTCCGCCCCGGTGAGGTGCACTCGGTGCCCGCGCTGGCGGGCCGCTTCGGCATCTCCGCCACGCCCGTCCGCGAGGCGCTGCTGGACCTGGCCAAGGAGGGGCTGCTCGACCCGGTGCCCAACAAGGGCTTCCGGGTGACCGCGGTCTCCGACCGGCAGCTCGACGAGTACACCCACATCCGCTCCCTCATCGAGATCCCGACCGTCACCGGCCTCGCCTCCACCGCCGACGCCACGGCGCTGGAGGCGCTGCGCCCGGCCGCCGAGGAGATCGTCACCGCCGCCGCGGCCGGCGACCTCATCGCCTACGTGGAGGCCGACCGCCGGTTCCACCTCGGCCTGCTCGCGCTCGCCGGCAACGAGCACCTGGTCGAGGTCGTCGGCGACCTGCGCAAGCGCTCCCGGCTGTACGGCCTCACGGCCCTCGCCGAGCGCGGCCTGCTCCGGGCCTCCGCGGAGGAGCACCTGGAACTGCTGGACGTCCTCCTGGCCCGCGACGGCGCCGCCGTACAGGCCGTCATGACCCGTCATCTCGGACACGTCAGGGGCCTGTGGGCGCGCTGACCGGCGGAGGCGGCCCGGGGCCGTTCTTCGCCGTACGCACCGGGCCGGGGGAGCCGCGGGCGGAGGGGTTCGTGCCGCTGGCGGAGGTGTACGCCGGGCGGCCGTCGCCCGCGCTCACCGGACGGGTGGCGGAGGTCGGGCGGCGGCTCGGCACACCGGAGCGGCGCGTCGCCGCCTCGCTGGCCCAGCAGGGGCTGGCCGCGCGGCTGTGGTCCGTCGCGCTCGGCCCGGCGGCGCTGACCGGCCGTATGCCCGACCTGTCCGGCGGACGCCTGTGGTGGCACCCCGGCCGGTCCACCCCGGACGAGCTGTGGCTGCCGGACGACGCCCCGCAGGTGCCCGCCGGCCGGCTGCGCGAGGACGTGCTCCTGGGCCACCTGGTGCCCCTCTGCGAGTCCGTGCACGCGGTGTCGGGCGTCGCGCCCGGACTGCTGTGGGGCAACGCCGCCTCGGCCCTCGCCGGCACCCTGAGGGTGCTGCGCTCCTGGTGCCTGGGGGAGGGCGCCCGGCCCGGCGCGGCGGCCCGTGCCGTCGCGCTGACGGAGGAGCTGATGGCGGACCCCCTGCTGCGCGACGCCGGCGACCTCCGCCGCACCGGACCGGGCGCACCCGCCTACGTCCGCCGCAGTTGCTGCCTGTACTACCGCGTGCCCGGCGGCGGACTGTGCGGGGACTGCGCGCTGCGCTGAGGGCCGGCCGGCCGTCGGCGGACGCCCCGTCGAAATCCCGGTGACCAGGAACTATCCATGTGGGCATAGAAGTTGATGATGTGGAAAGCTGTCGTCAGCGGTGCCGGGTCAGGGCCCGGCCGGCCGCCGAGAGGAGCGCAGCGTGATGGAGAACGGCTTCCGCGCCGAGGAGATCGACACCGGCAGGCCGCACCCCGCGCGGATCTACGACTACCTGCTGGGCGGCAAGGACAACTACGAGGTCGACCGCAAGGCCGCCGACGCCCTCGCCGTCGCGGCGCCCGAGGTGAGGATCGGCGTCCGCGCCAACCGGGCCTTCATGCGCCGCGCCGTCCGGCACGTGGTCGCGAGCGGCGTCCGCCAGGTCCTCGACATCGGCACCGGCCTGCCCACCTCCCCCAACGTGCACGAGATCGCCCAAGAGGTGTCGGCCGACGTCCGCATCGCGTACGTCGACAACGACCCGATCGTGAACACCCACGCCAACGCCCTGCTCAGCCGCTCGGCCGCCACCAGCGTGGTGCTCGCCGACCTGCGCGACCCCCGGGCCGTCCTGGACCACCCCGAGGTCCGGCGGGTCATCGACTTCGACGAACCGGTCGCCCTGCTCCTCGTCGCCGTCCTCCACTTCCTCACCGACGCGGAGAAGCCCGCGGAGGTGGTCGCCACCCTGCGCGACGCGCTGCCGAAGGGCAGCTACGTGGTGCTCTCGCACGCCACCGGCGACTTCGCCGACCGCAGCGACGCCCAGGCCGTCTACAACAACGCCACCGCGACCCTGAACCTGCGCTCCCGTTCCGAGGTCGAGCGGCTCTTCGACGGCTTCGAGCTGGAGGAGCCGGGCCTCGTCCAGGTCCCCTTCTGGCGCCCCGAGGCCCCCGTCCCGCCGCGCTCCGGAGAGATCGGCTTCTACGGCGGCGTCGCCCGCCGCGGCTAGCGGGACCCGCCCGTTCTTCAGGCGGGCCGGTCCAGCCGGGCCTTGAGGACCCGCGCTCTGGCCCGCTGGACCGCCCCCGCCTGGGAGGCGGCGAAGCGCAGCAGGCCGGGCGGCGTACGCAGGCGCAGGGTGTCGGTGACGATGCTGCCGGCGCCGTCGCGCTCGATGGCGAAGCGGTAGCCCATGCGGACCCGGGCCGGGCTGCGGACCTCGCCGGAGATCTCGGCGGAGTGCGGCAGCCGGTCCGGGACGGCGACGAGCGTCACGCCGATGACGTTGTCGTGCCGCAGCAGGCCCAGGAACCGGAACCGCTCCACGGCCGTGTAGTGCACGCTCCCGCCGCTGAGGTGCACATCGCGCACGTCGACGAGGAGCGGCGACAGCCCGATGTAGTGCGTCGGCTCGGCCAGGTGCGCGTAGACCTCCTCCGGGGGCGCGGCCACCCGGAAGGTGTGCTCCAGTTCGGTGGACGGCATCGCGGACCCCTCCTCGGCACGGCACCCGGCACGGGGATCCTCCCACCGCGGCGCGCGCCGCACACCGGCTTCCGGGACGGGAAAGCCGTCGGCCGGCTCTCCTGGAGGAGGAGAGCCGGCCGACGGGTGGCGCACGGTCCGGGCGGGCGGTTCCCCGCTCCGGCCCGGGGCCGCATCAGATGTCGAAGTAGAGCTCGAACTCGTGCGGGTGCGGCCGCAGCGCGATCGGGGCGATCTCGTTGACCCGCTTGTAGTCGATCCACGTCTCGATCAGGTCGGAGGTGAAGACCCCGCCCTGGAGGAGGAACTCGTGGTCGTCCTCGAGGGACTCCAGGACCGCCGAGAGCGAGGTCGGGACCTGCGGGACGCCCGCGTGCTCCTCGGGGGCGAGCTCGTAGAGGTCCTTGTCGACGGGCTCGGCCGGCTCGATCTTGTTCTTGATGCCGTCGAGGCCCGCGAGCAGCAGCGCCGAGAACGCCAGGTACGGGTTGCCGGAGGAGTCCGGGGCGCGGAACTCGATGCGCTTGGCCTTGGGGTTCGCACCCGTGATCGGGATGCGGATGGCCGCGGAGCGGTTGCGCTGCGAGTAGACCAGGTTGACCGGGGCCTCGAAGCCGGGGACCAGGCGGTGGTAGGAGTTCACCGTGGGGTTGGTGAAGGCCAGCAGCGCCGGGGCGTGCTTGAGGATGCCGCCGATGTAGTAGCGGGCGGTGTCGGACAGGCCCGCGTAGCCCTGCTCGTCGTAGAACAGCGGGGCGCCGTTGGTCCACAGCGACTGGTGGACGTGCATGCCGGAGCCGTTGTCACCGAAGATCGGCTTGGGCATGAAGGTCGCGGTCTTGCCGGCACGCCAGGCGACGTTCTTCACGATGTACTTGAAGAGCATCAGGTCGTCGGCCGCGGCGAGCAGCGTGTTGAACTTGTAGTTGATCTCGGCCTGGCCGGCGGTGCCCACCTCGTGGTGCTGGCGCTCGACCTGGAGGCCGGACTTCATCAGCTCGAGGGTGATCTCGGCGCGCAGGTCGGCGAAGTGGTCGACCGGCGGGACCGGGAAGTAGCCGCCCTTGTACTTGACCTTGTAACCGCGGTTGTCCTGCTCCGCACCGCTGTTCCAGGCGCCGGCCTCGGAGTCGATGTGGTAGAAGGACTGGTTCGCGCTGGTCTCGAAGCGGACGCTGTCGAAGACGTAGAACTCCGCCTCGGGGCCGAAGTACGCGGTGTCGGCGATGCCGGAGGAGGCGAGGTAGGCCTCGGCCTTCTTCGCCACGTTCCGCGGGTCACGGCTGTACTGCTCGCCGGTGATCGGGTCGTGGATGAAGAAGTTGACGTTGAGCGTGGAGTCCCGGCGGAACGGGTCCAGCTTGGCCGTGGAGAGGTCCGGCACCAGAGCCATGTCGGACTCGTGGATGGCCTGGAAGCCGCGGATCGAGGACCCGTCGAACATCAGCTGCTCGTCGGGGTCGAAGGACTCGACCGGGACCGTGAAGTGCTGCATCACACCGGGCAGGTCGCAGAACCGGACGTCCACGAACTTGACGTCGTTGTCCGAGATGAACTTCTTCACCTCGTCGGCGTTTTGGAACGACATCCAACTCCTCCTTGGCCCGGCCCGGGAGGCCGGATTGCAGCTCATGGGTGCGACCAGTGCGGTGGCGCACGTTGGTGCCGACCATAGAGATCGGGCATTTCCCTCTCGTGACCCATTTGTTTCTTGCAGGTTAACCGAGCCGCCGCACGGGTGCCGGGTCGGACGCGGGCGCCCCGGGGCGGGGGGTTACCGTGGAGCCGTGGACAACAGGGATGTCATCGGATCGTGGATCGAGGGCCCGAAGGCCGCCGCGGAGCGGATGGGTGTCGACTTCGGCTACCGCGGGCAGCGCCTCGGGCTGCCGCAGGACGGCCCCGGCTCGATCGCCCCGGTCGGGCGGCGCATCGCGGCCCTCTTCATCGACTGGGGCCTGTGCGCGCTGATCGCCTACGGGCTGATCGCGCACCGTGACGCGGCCGCGGCCAATCCGTGGACCACCGTGGTCTTCGGCCTCATGAGCGTGCTGCTGCTGGGCACCATCGGCACCACTCCCGGCAAGCGCCTGCTGCGGCTGCGGGTGGTGAAGGAGGACGGCGGGCCGCTCGGGCTCGGCGCGGCGGTGCTGCGGACGCTGCTGCTCCTGCTGGTCGTCCCGGCGGTGGTCTGGGACCGCGACACCCGCGGCATGCACGACCGGGCCGTGAAGGCGGTCCAGATCCGGATGTGACCGCGGAGCGCACGACGCGAAGTGCCCCGGACGAGTCGACTCGTCCGGGGCACTTCGCGTTCCGTTTCGTATGCGATCAGCGGCCCTTCGGCATCCGCATGCCCTTGGGGAGCGGACCCTTCGGCACCGGCATGTTGCTCATCAGGTCGCCGAGCGCCCGGAGCCGGTCGTTGACCTCGGTGACCTTCGGGCCGGGCAGGACCCGCGGCAGCTTCAGCAGGGTGGTGCGGATCTTCTTCAGCGGCACCTGGCCCTCGTCGTTGCCCACGATGAGGTCGGTGACCGGGACGTCCACGACGATGCGCGCCATCTTCTTCTTCTCGGAGGCCAGCAGGCCCTTCAACCGGTTCGGGTTGCCCTCGCCGACCAGGACGATGCCGGCCTTGCCGACCGCGCGGTGCACGACGTCCTGGCTGCGGGTCATCGCCACCGCGGGCGTCACCGACCAGCCGCGGCCGACGTTGTCCAGCACCGCCGCCGCTGCGCCGGGCTGCCCGTCCAGCTGGCCGAAGGCGGCCTTCTCGGCACGCCGTCCGAAGATGATCGCCATCGCCAGCAGGGCCAGAAGGAAGCCCAGGATGCCCGCGTAGATGGGGTGACCGATCAAGAAGCCGATGGCGAGGATGACACCGAAGGTGACGATTCCCACAGCCGCAAGGACGAGACCGACCTTGGAGTCGACCCGCCTGGTCATCTTGTAGGTCTGGGCGATCTGCTTGAGGCGCCCAGGGTTGCTCTCGGATGTATCCCTCGCCATGCCGCACAGGATACGTGGCCCGCGCGGCCCCGGCCCCACCGGAGGGGGTCCGCCTTTTCCGGCGGCCCCGCCGGGGCCCTAGAGGACGTCGCCGTGCGAGGCCCGGGAGGAGACCAGGGCGTCCATCACGTGCTGGGCGTCGCGGCGGTCCTTGGCGCGCTTGCGGTCCTCCAGGACGGCGGACCAGGCGTTGCGGCGCGCCGTCTCCTCGGCGCCGCGGAACAGGAGGTACTCCACGGCGCGCAGCGCGCCGGCGGCGGCGCCGGGGATGGTGCTCTGGCGGTGGAGGTGTGCGGCCTGCATGGTGGTGTCCCCCTCAGGACGGCTCAGACGCGGTGGGATGGTCCGCTTATCCAGAGTCACCACATTGTGTTACCAGTCCGTGACCGGTCGGTCAAACCGTCGTGAAGCCCTGGCGGTGCCTTCGCGCCGTTCCCTGCCGAGGTGCCGCACGTCAGGGACGCGTCAGGGGCCCCCGGGGGGACCCCTGACGTGACGAACCGCACGTTCCGGCGGTGACCCGGAGGTCACCGCAGCGTGATCAGACGGCCTGTACGGCGACGACCTCGCCGCGCTCGCCGCGGCGCTCGACGGCCTGCTGGAAGAGCCGGCCGGCCCGGTACGAGGACCGCACGAGCGGGCCCGACATGACGCCGGCGAAGCCGATCTCCTCGGCCTCCTCCTTCAGCTCCACGAACTCGTGGGGCTTCACCCAGCGCTCCACCGGGTGGTGCCGCAGGCTCGGGCGCAGGTACTGGGTGATGGTGATCAGCTCGCAGCCGGCGTCGTGCAGGTCCTGCAGCGCCTGGCTGACCTCCTCGCGCTCCTCGCCCATGCCGAGGATGAGGTTGGACTTGGTCACCAGGCCCGCCTCGCGCGCCTTGGTGATGACCTCCAGCGAGCGCTCGTAGCGGAAGCCCGGACGGATGCGCTTGAAGATCCGCGGCACCGTCTCCACGTTGTGGGCGAGCACCTCGGGACGGGCGCCGAAGACCTCGGCGAGCTGCTCGGGGACCGCGTTGAAGTCCGGGATCAGCAGCTCGACCTTGGTGCGGCCGGCGGCCCGGTCGGCGGTCATGGCGTGGATCTGCCGCACGGTCTCGGCGTACAGCCAGGCGCCGCCGTCCTCCAGGTCGTCGCGGGCGACGCCGGTGATGGTGGCGTAGTTCAGGTCCATGGTGACGACGGACTCGCCGACGCGGCGCGGCTCGTCACGGTCGAGGGCCTGCGGCTTGCCGGTGTCGATCTGGCAGAAGTCGCAGCGCCGGGTGCACTGGTCGCCGCCGATGAGGAAGGTGGCCTCGCGGTCCTCCCAGCACTCGAAGATGTTGGGGCAGCCCGCCTCCTGGCACACCGTGTGCAGACCCTCGCGCTTCACCAGGCTGTGCAGCTCGGTGTACTCGGGACCCATCTTGGCCCGGGTCTTGATCCACTCGGGCTTGCGCTCGATGGGGGTCTGGCTGTTGCGGACCTCCAGACGCAGCATCTTGCGGCCTTCAGGCGCTACAGCGGACACGTCCGACTCCCTCTCGAGGCTTCGTTTCCTTGGTGAACATCAGCGTACGCCTGTGGATTCCGGGACGGCCCGGGGGAGCGGCTCCGCCGACTCCAGGACGCGCCGCAGGTGCTTCTCCACCACCGGGAGGGCCTCGGAGACGGTGACCTCGCGGCCGAGTTCATTGCTCAGCGAGGCCACGCCGGCGTCCCGGATGCCGCAGGGCACGATCCGGTCGAACCAGGTGTTGTCGGGGTTGCAGTTCAGCGCGAAGCCGTGCATCGTCACGCCCTTCGCGACGCGGATGCCGATCGCGGCGAGCTTGCGGTCCTCACGGCGCTGGCCGGCGTTGGAGGGGGCGTACTCCGGGCCCGACAGGCGGGGGTCGAACTCCTCGTCCTGCAGCCGCGGGTCGAAGTCCAGGGTCAGCCCCGGGATGACCGGCGGACGGTCCTCGATGGGGTCGCCCAGCACCCACACGCCGCTGCGGCCCTCCACCCGGGTGGTCTCCAGGCCGAGCTCGGCGCACGCGTCGATCAGCGCCTCCTCCAGCCGGCGCACGTGCGCGACGACGTCCACCGGGCGCGGCAGCTTCAGGATCGGGTAGCCGACCAGCTGGCCCGGCCCGTGCCAGGTGATCTTGCCGCCGCGGTCCACGTCCACCACCGGGGTGCCGTCCAGCGGGCGCTCGCTGTCCTCGGTGCGGCGGCCCGCGGTGTAGACGGGCGGGTGCTCGAGCAGCAGGCACGTGTCGGGGATCTCGTCGGCGAAGCGCGCGGCGTGCACCCGGCGCTGCTCCTCCCACGCCTCCCGGTACTCCACCGCGTCCTCGCCGAAGCCCAGGTGGACGAAGCGCAGGTCACTCACGGCCGCTCCCTTTGTGGTCCTTTGCGGCGCTCCTCCACGCGTCAAGAGCGCCTCAGCAACTGTACGTCCGGCGGGGTGGTGTCCTGCACGGGGCCGAGGGCTTAGCACCCGGCAAAGGGCAAAGGAAGCGTTCTGCCGATATGTGGGTGCAGATTCACCCGATACGGCGAATGGGAGGCGCTCGGGTGGTGAGTGAGTCGATACAGAACGTTACATTCGCGCCGTTCTGCGGATGACCCGGCGGGCCGCGGACGGTGCACACCGCCCCGGACGCCCGCGACGCCGCACACGCCCGCACACACCCGCACACCCGCACGTCCGGAAGGCAGGGGACCGCACCACTGATGTCCGACCGTTCCTCGCAGCGCCACCCGAACCGTCAACTGGCCGCTCTGATCGCCGAGGCCGGGTTCTCCAACGCCGGGCTCGCCCGCCGGGTGGACCAGCTCGGCATCGAGCACGGTCTGGACCTGCGGTACGACAAGACCTCCGTCACCCGGTGGCTGCGCGGCCAGCAGCCCCGGGGCACGACGCCCGCGCTCATCGCCGAGGTCTTCACCCGGCGGCTCGGGCGCCGGCTGTCCGCCCACGACCTCGGCCTCGACGCCGTCGCCCCCGTCTACGCGGGGCTGGAGTACGCCTCCTCCCCGGAGGAGGCCGTCGAGATCATCTCCGGGCTGTGGCGCAAGGACACCGGCAACCAGGCCGACCTCCGCAAGATCGCGTTCACCCCCGCGGGGCTCGTCGTCCCCAGCCGCGACTGGCTGATCGGCCGGGCCGACGACCGGGTGGGACGCGCCCCCGAGCCGGGCACCGTCCCGGCCGGCGCGGGCGGTCCTGGGCACGGCGCCGGCCCCGGGGCCGCGCGGCTGCCGGCGCAACGGGCGGGCGGCGGCCTCCGCGGTGCGCCCGCGCCGGTCGCGGTCGCCGCGCCCGCGGTGTTCGGCGGCACCGGCCAGCGGGTCGGCATGGGGGACATCGCCGCCCTGCGCTCCGTCGGCGAGCTCTTCCGCACCCTCGACAACGCCTACGGCGGCGGCCACGCGCGGCAGGCCCTCGTCCGCTACCTGGAGCACGAGGCCGAACCCATGCTGCGCGGCAGCTACGGCGAGACCATGGGGCGCCGCCTCTTCGCCGCGGTCGCCGACCTCACCCGGCTCGCGGGGTGGACCTCGTACGACATCGGCGCCCACGGGCTCGCCCAGCGGTACTTCGTGCAGGCCCTGCGGCTCGCGCAGGCCGCCGGGGACCGGGTCTACGGGGGGTACGTCCTCGTCACGATGAGCCGCCAGGCGGTCTACCTCGGGCACGGCCGCGAGGCCGTCCAGCTGGCGCGGGTCGCCCAGCAGGGGGTCGGCAGCGGGGCCCCGCCGGTCGTGCAGGCGCTCTTCCACGCCGCCGAGGCACGCGGCCACGGGCTGCTCGGCGAGGTCCGCGCCTGCACGGCGGCACTGGTGCGGGCCGAACGCGCCCTGGAGGCGGTCAGGAACGGCGACGACGTCCCGTCCTGGGCGCGCTTCTTCGACGAGGCCCAGCTCGCGGACGAGTTCGGCCACTGCCACCGCGACCTCGGGCAGTACCGCGCGGCCTCGCAGCACGCGGAGCGCTCGCTGCAGCTGCGCGGCCACGCGTACGCCCGCAGCCGCGTCTTCTGCCGCACGGTGCTGGCCACCGCGCGGCTCGGCCTCGGCGAGGTCGACGCCGCCTGCGCCCTCGGCGCGGAGGCCATGCAGGCCGCCGTCGAGATGCGGTCGCTGCGCGCCGTCGAGTACGTCCGCGACTTCGGCCGCCGCCTCGACACCCACCGCGACGCCGCTCCCGTCCGCGCCTTCCACGACCGCGCGACGGCCCTGGGAGTCCCCGTGGGGTGACGACCCCTGCGGGCGCCGGGGCGCCCCCGCGGAGTGCCGGCCCCGGAAGGCGCCGTACCGGTGGGCCCTACGCCGCGAGCGGCTGCGTGTCGGGGCCCTGGCGGAGGCCGACGTCGCGCAGGAGGTGCTGGGCGGCGCGGCGGCCGGAGAGGAGGGCGCCCTGGACCGTGCTGGTGTCGCGGTGGTCGCCGCAGACGTAGAGGCCCTGCAGTATCCGCACCGGGCGGCGCAGGTCGTGCGGGGCCGTCATCGCGGGGAGCGCTTCGGCGTCGTGGTGGACGGCGAGCAGTTCCCAGCCGGCGGTGGACGTGCCGTAGAGCTCCGCGAGGTGCGCCCGGACGGCGATGTCGTCCGGTGCGGGGGCGGCCGCGGGGCCCAGCAGCACGGAGGTGACGAGGGCCCGGCCCACGGGGGCGCGGGAGGGGTCGACGAGGCTGGCCGGAAACGTGTGGGAGACGGGTCCGCGCCGGTCCGCGTCGAGCACGAGCGCGGGCTGCTTCAGCGGGGCCGCCGACGAGGCGTGGTGCAGGACGGTGACGCCGTGGAAGGCGGGGACCCGCAGCCCGGGCAGCAGACCGGCCGCCGCGCGGGCCCCGGTGGCGACGACCACGGCCCGGCACGGGATCTCGTCCCCGCCCGCGGTGCGCACGCCGTTCGTGGCCGCGGCGACGGCCCGCACCCCGGTGCGGACGGTACCGGGCGGCAGCGCGGCCGCCAGCGCCTGCGGCACCGTAGCCGCGCCGCCCGCCGGCAGGCACGTACGGCCGAGGGCGAAGCCGCGCAGGACCAGGTCGGCGACCCGGCTGGACGTCGTGAGGTCCGGGTCGCAGAGCAGCGCGGACAGCAGCGGCCGCAGGTACCCGTCGACCGTGCGCGGCGCGAAGCCGCGCGAGGCGAGGGCGGCCGCGGCCGTGGTCTCGGGGCGCTCCAGGAGGCGCTCGGCGGGCGCGTCGGCGAGGCGGTTGAGGGCCGTCCGCAGCCGGGCCTTGTCCAGGGGCGAGCCGATCGGCGCGCGGGCCGCGGCGAGCGCGGCGCGCGGGTCGCCGACCCGGTAGCCGCGGCCGGCGGAGCGCACCAGGACGCCGGGCGAGAGCGGCCGCAGCTGCAGCCCCTGCAGTTCCGGGGTGCGGCGCAGTTCCGGGTAGGCGGTGTTGAGCAGTTGTGGACCCCGGTCGAGCAGGAAGCCGTCGACCTTCTCGGTGGCCATGCGGCCGCCGACCCGGTCCTCGGCCTCCAGCACGGTGACGGTGAGCCCCGCACTGGTGAGATGGCGCGCCGCGGAGAGCCCGGCGAGGCCGGCCCCGATCACGCACACGTCCGTATGTGAACCCGTAGAGCGTGCTGTAGAGAGCACGATGCCCCTCCCCGAGGTCGGCACGTTTCCCCGCTCGCGTCAGCTGGTGCTGGAACCGTCATGCCCACTCCCGCGCCAACTGATGCCGGAAAACGGCTGTGGGTGGCATTCAGTGCCTTTCTTCGGCCAGCGCGGCGCGGATCGCCTCGTCGATCCCGGGGTGGGCGTAGGTGAACCCGGAGTCCAGCAGCACCCGCGGCACCGCGCGGGTGCTGCCGAGGATCTCGGTGGCGAACTCCCCGACGACGGCGCGCAGTACGGGCCCGGGGACGGCGAAGGCCGTGGGCCGGCGCAGCACCCGTCCCATCGCCCGGGTCACCTCGGCGTTGGTCAGCGGCTCGGGCGCGCACAGGTTGACCGGCCCGGAGACGGACTCGGTGCCGATGATGTGGCGCAGCGCCGCGACGTGGTCGTGCAGGGAGATGAAGCTCCAGTACTGGCGTCCGTCGCCGAGGCGGCCGCCCAGGCCCGCCTTGAAGAGCGGGAAGAGCCGGCCCCATGCCCCGCCCCCGCCGGAGACGACCAGCCCGGTGCGGGCGAACGCGGTGCGGACGCCAGCCTCGCGGGCCGGGTCGGCGGCGGCCTCCCAGTCGCGGCAGACGGAGGGCAGGAAGCCGGTGCCCAGCGGTGCGCTCTCGTCGACCCGGCGGTCGCCCGTGTCGCCGTACGCCGTGATGCCGGAGCCGCTGACGAGCACCCGCGGCGGGGTGTCGAGGGAGGCGAGGGCCCGCGCGAGGGTCGCGGTGCCCCGCACACGGCTGTCGCGGATGGTCCGCTTGTAGTCGTCCGTCCAGCGGTGGTCGCCGACCCCGGCGCCGGCGAGGTGGACGACGGCGTCCACGCCCGCGAGCCGCGCGGTGTCGACGGTGCCCCCCTGCGGGTCCCAGCGCGCCTCGTCCGGCCCGGAGGGCTCGCGCCTGACGAGGCGTACGACATCGTGCCGGTCGGAGCGCAGGGAGCGGACCAGGGCGGAGCCGATGAGGCCGGACGAGCCGGTGATGGCGATGCGCATGGGGACATCGTCGCGCGGAACGCCCCTCCTGGTGTGGGAGGGTGACACGCATGTCCGACATCCGTGTGCGTCCGGCCCTGCTCTCCGACGACCCCGCACTCGTGCGTCTGGAGCGGGCGACCTGGTCGACCCTGCACGCGGTGCGGCCGCCGCGGGAGGAGAACGAGGACTTCTTCGGCGAGCGCTTCGGCCCGGACACCTTCCTGGTGGCGGAGACCGACGGGCGGGTGGCCGGTTTCGTCGGGTTGGTGCCCCCGACGCCGCTGGCCTCCAACGCCCATGTGCGCCAGATCCAGGGCCTGGCGGTCGACACCTGGGCGCGGGGCCGCGGGGTGGGGCTGGAACTCGTCCTGGCGGCCGTGGTGGAGGCCCGCCGGCAGGGCGCGGTACGCGTCACGCTGCGGGTGCTGGGCCACAACACCCCGGCCCGGCGGCTGTACGAGGCGGCCGGGTTCACCGTGGAGGGCGTGCTGCCCGGGGAGTTCCTGCTGGACGGCGTCTACGTGGACGACGTGTGCATGGGGCGCCGGGTCTGACGGGTCACCCGGAGCGGGCGGCAGGGCCCCGCGGCGCGGCTCAGCCGCTCAGCCGAAGCGCTCCCAGAGCCGGGGGAATCGCTCCGCCACCGCGGCCGCGTTCTCGAAGTCGATGTAGACGCCCTCCGGCTCGGCGGGCTGCGCCGGCAGGTCCAGGTCCGGCAACCGGACCCCGGTGAGCTGCTCGTACGCCTCGTCCGCCGCGTAGCCGAGGTCCTCGGCGTCGCCGTCGACCTCCGGGTCGAAGGAGCCGGTCAGCTGAGCGAGGCTGTCGGGGTCGTGGACGGCCCCCTCGAAGACGTGCCGGCCCTGGCCGATGAGCCAGCACCGGAAGAAGTCGAACGCGTCGTCACCGGCGCCCCCCAGCATCAGGTCGGCGGCGCCCCACACGTCCCAGCGGTAGGCCCGGTTGAAACGGCTCTCGAAGTGCCGCGCGAAGTCGACGACGGACTCCGGGTCGAGCTGGGTGAGCCGTTCCACCAGGAGGTCGGCGTGCTCCTCCGGGTCGCCCCCCGCTGCCTCACGCGTGCTGTCGACGATCTCCCAGAACTCCGTCTCGTCCATCACCGCTCCAGCATCCTGGCTGCGGCCCTCCGACGCACGCGGAACACGGCAGACGCGGCCCTCAGGAGTAGAGCGCGGCCATGGCGCTTACGGCACCGGCCAGCCGCTCGCGCAGGGCGTCCGGGCCGAGCACCTCGGCGTCGGGGCCGAGGGACAGGAGCTGTTCGTAGGCGACGTCCTGGCCCTCGACGGGGAGGGTGACGGTCACCCGCCCCCGCGCGTCCGGGGGTGCGGCGGCCGCGAGGGCCTCGCGCGCGGCGGTGCGGTCGGTGACGTACGGCAGGCGGCGGGCGCCGTCGGGCGTGAGGCGAAGGACGACCTCGTCCCGGAGCATCGAGCGGGCGAACTCGGCGGCGCGGGCCTCCCAGAACGCGGGCAGATCGAAGTCCGGGTCTCTGCCGAAACGATCCTCCGTGGGCTCCGCCGCGGTGAACCGGTCCACCCGGTAGACCCGGACGTCCGCGCCGCAGCGCGCCACCGCGTACCAGACGCCCCCCTTGAGCACGAGGCCGTACGGATTCAGCTCGCGCTCCACCTCCTCCTCGCCCCGCCGGTACCGGGCGCGCAGCCGCCGGTCCCCCCACACCGCCGCGGCGAGCGCCGGCAGCAGCCGCGGTGTCTCCGGCTCCTGCCACCAGCCGGGCGCGTCCAGGTGGAAGCGCTGCGCCGCCGAGCGCGGTGCGTCCCGCAGTTCGGGCAGCAGGGCGGCGGAGACCTTCAGACGGGCCGAGGAACCCGCGTCGTGCAGGCCCATGGCCCGCAGCGCGGCGGGCACCCCGGACAGGAAGAGCGCCTCCGCCTCCGCGCGGGCCAGCCCGGTCAGCCGGGTGCGGTAGCCGTCGACCAGGCGGTACCCGCCGGCGCGCCCCCGCTCGGCGTAGACCGGCACCCCCGCCTCGGACAGGGCCAGGACGTCCCGGCCGACGGTGCGTTCGGACACCTCCAGGGCCTTGGCGAGTTCGGTCGCCGTCATCGACTCGCGGGACTGGAGCAGGAGGACGAGATGGATCAGTCGTGCCGCACGCATACCCCGAGGCTATGCGGTCGCCCAGGGCGACGGGACGGGGCCGGTCGGGGAGGTCCGGACCGGCCCCGCCGGAGCCCGCTGCGTGCGCGTCGGCGCGGGGGGAAGGACTCCGCAGCGCGCAACCCGCCAGGGCGACCGGGCCGGTGGGGGCGGTGGCGCCCCGGCGGGAGTCGGCGACGGCGATCGGCCGTCACTGCGGGGCGGGTTCACCGGAGTCCGGCTCCCCGGCCCTGCCCCCTCCAGTACGTCCGCCGGGCCCGGCCCGTTCAATCCGGCGGGGAATCCCCCGCGACGGAGGCACCGGGACACGGCCGGAGGGCACAACGGCCGAGGCCCCAGCCCGGGAAGGGGCTGGGGCCTCGGCCGTCGTACGGTCCCGCGAGGACTCCGGTCGGTTACAGACCGAGGTCGCCCTCGAACTCGCCGGCCTCGAGACGGGCCTTGACGTCGTTCAGGTAGCGGGCGGCGTCCGCGCCGTCGACCAGCTGGTGGTCGTACGACAGGGTCAGGTACGCCATGTCGCGGATCGCGATGGTCTCACCCAGGTCCGGGTGGTTGACGACCATCGGGCGGCGCACGGTGGCACCGATGCCGAGCTCGGCGACCTGCGGGTAGTTCACGATGATCGTGTCGAACAGCGCACCGCGCGAACCGGTGTTGCTGATCGTGAACGTGCCGCCGGACAGGTCGTCCGGGCTGATCTTCTTGTTGCGGACCTTGCCGGCCAGCTCGGCGGTCTTCTTGGCGATGCCGGCCAGGCTCAGGTCGCCGGCGCCCTTGATGACCGGGACCATCAGGCCCTGCTCCGAGTCCACCGCGATGCCGACGTTCTCGACGTCGTGGTAGGTGACGGTGCCGTCGTCATTGATCTTGGCGTTGATGGTCGGGTGGGCCTTCAGCGCCTCGGCGGCGGCCTTCACGAAGAACGGCATCGGCGAGAGCTTGACGCCCTCGCGGGCCAGGAAGGACTCCTTGGCCCGGGCCCGCAGCTTCATGATCCTGGTGACGTCCACCTCGACCACGGTCGACAGCTGCGCCTGGCTGTGCAGGGCCTTCATCATGTTCTCGGCGATGACCTTGCGGATGCGGGTCATCTTGACCGTCTGACCGCGCAGCGCGGCGGCGGCGGCCGGGACCGTGACGCCCGCGGACGGGGCCGGGGCGGTCGGCGCGGCAGCGGCGGCCTTGGCGGCCTCGGCGGCGGCCAGGACGTCCTGCTTGCGGATACGGCCACCGACACCGGTGCCCTTGACCGCGGCCAGGTCCACGCCGTTCTCGGCGGCGAGCTTGCGCACCAGCGGGGTCACGTACGCGCCCTCGTCGGTCGGCGCCGTCGCCGAGGGAGCGGCCGCGGCGGCCGGGGCAGGGGTGACGGGAGCCGGAGCCGGAGCGGCGACCGGGGCGGGCGCCGGAGCGACCGGAGCCGGGGCCGGGGCGGGTGCCGGAGCCGGGGGAGCGACCGGGGCCGGAGCCGGAGCCGCGGCGACCGGGGCCGGCGCGGGGGCGGCCGGAGCCGGGGCGGCGGCGGGGGCAGCGCCGGCGGCACCGATGACGGCGAGCTTGGCGCCGACCTCGGCGGTCTCGTCCTCACCGACGAGGATCTCCAGCAAGGTGCCGGCGACCGGCGACGGGATCTCGGTGTCGACCTTGTCGGTGGAGACCTCGAGCAGCGGCTCGTCGGCGTCGACGCTCTCGCCGACCGACTTCAGCCAGCGGGTGACGGTGCCCTCGGTCACCGACTCGCCCAGTGCCGGCAGCAGCACCGGGGTGCCCTCGGCACCGCCGGCCGGAGCCGCGGCCGGGGCGGGAACGGCGGCAGCGGGGGCCTCGGCGACGGGAGCCGGGGCGGGGGCGGGGGCCTCCTGCACCGGAGCCGGCGCGGGCGCCGCCGCGGCGGCGGGGGCGGGGGCGGCAGCGGGGGCACCCGTGCCGTCGTCGATGACGGCCAGCTCGGCGCCGACCTCCACCGTCTCGTCCTCGGCCACCTTGATGGAGGAGAGGATGCCGGAGGCGGGCGCCGGGATCTCGGTGTCGACCTTGTCGGTCGACACCTCGAGCAGCGGCTCGTCGGCCTCGACGCGCTCACCCTCGGCCTTGAGCCAGCGGGTGACGGTGCCCTCGGACACGCTCTCGCCGAGCGCCGGCAGGGTTACGGAAACCGCCATGGTTTCGGTTGCTCCTAACGATCTGTGCGGATGGTTCTGCGTGTCCGTGTGTCAGTCGTGCGAGTGCAGCGGCTTGCCGGCCAGCGCGAGGTGGGCCTCGCCGAGGGCCTCGCTCTGCGTCGGGTGCGCGTGGATGAGCTGCGCGACCTCCGCGGGCAGGGCCTCCCAGTTGTAGACCAGCTGGGCCTCGCCGACCTGCTCGCCCATACGGTCACCGACCATGTGGACGCCGACCACCGCACCGTCGCGGACCTGGACGAGCTTGATCTCGCCCGCGGTCTTGAGGATCTTGCTCTTGCCGTTGCCGGCCAGGTTGTACTTCAGGGTGACGACCTTGTCCGCGCCGTACAGCTCCTTGGCCTTGGCCTCGGAGATACCCACGGAGGCGACCTCGGGGTGGCAGTACGTGACGCGCGGCACGCCGTCGTAGTCGATCGGCACGGTCTTCAGGCCGGCCAGCCGCTCCGCGACGAGGATGCCCTCGGCGAAGCCGACGTGGGCCAGCTGCAGGGTCGGGACGAGGTCGCCGACCGCGGAGATGGTGGGCACGTTGGTGCGCATGTACTCGTCGGCGAGGACGTAGCCGCGGTCCATGGCGACCCCGGCCTCCTCGTAGCCCAGGCCCTGGGAGACCGGGCCGCGGCCGACGGCCACGAGCAGGACCTCGGCCTCGAACTCCTTGCCGTCGGCCAGGGTGACCTTGACGCCGTCCGCGGTGTACTCGGCCTTGGAGAAGAAGGTGCCGAGGTTGAACTTGATGCCCCGCTTGCGGAAGGCGCGCTCCAGCAGCTTGGAGCTGTTCTCGTCCTCGGCCGGCACGAGGTGCGGCAGGCCCTCGACGATGGTGACGTCGGCGCCGAAGGACTTCCACGCCGAGGCGAACTCGACGCCGATGACGCCGCCGCCGAGGATGATCGCCGACTTCGGCACGCGGTCCAGGACCAGCGCGTGGTCGGAGGAGATGATGCGGTCGCCGTCGATGGCCAGGCCCGGCAGCGACTTCGGCACGGAGCCGGTCGCCAGCAGGACGTGCCGGCCGGTGTAGCGCTGGCCGTTGACGTCCACGGAGGTGGCGGAGGAGAGCCGGCCCTCGCCGGTCACGTAGGTGACCTTGCGCGAGGCCACCAGGCCCTGCAGGCCCTTGTACAGGCCCGAGATCACGTCGTCCTTGTACTTGTGGACCCCGGCGATGTCGATGCCCTCGAAAGTGGCCTTGACACCGAACTGCTCGGCCTCGCGGGCCTGGTCCGCGATCTCACCGGCGTGCAGCAGAGCCTTTGTGGGGATGCAGCCGCGGTGCAGGCAGGTGCCGCCGAGCTTGTCCTTCTCGATCAGGGCGACGTCCAGACCGAGCTGCGCCGCGCGCAGGGCCGCGGCGTAGCCGCCGCTACCGCCACCGAGGATCACTAGGTCGAAAACGGTGCTGGCGTCGTTCGCCACGTCACGTCCTCCATGCATGGATACGCCGGAGCCGGTCCGTCGTGACCGGGCGGCGGCTTTTGTTCGGCCGCTTCTGTTAAACGGGGCCCTGTCGTGCCGAGACAACATCTTCGCACTTGTTCGGGGCGGACGAGGCACCGGGCCGGTGTCTGAGACGTACGGAACGTCCCCGGCCGGTGCTACTCGCCGGTATCCCCCACGGAATACGGAGCGGTTGCACTCTTTGCTCGCTCTTGGCGAACGCGTACGGCCCCGGATGCCATACCCGGGGCCGTACGGAATGTGCCGAGTCTTACACCGCGGTCAGAGCAGTTCGCCCTCGCCGGCCTTCTCGGCCACGCGCACCAGGGTGCGGATGGCGGAGCCGGTGCCGCCCTTGGGGGTGTAGCCGAAGGGGCCGGACTCGTTGAAGGCGGGGCCCGCGATGTCCAGGTGGGCCCAGGTGATGCCCTCGCCGACGAACTCCTTCAGGAACAGGCCGGCCGCCAGGCCGCCGCCCATGCGCTCGCCCATGTTCGAGATGTCGGCGGTGGGGGAGTCCATCGCCTTGCGCAGGTCGGCCGGGAGCGGCATCGGCCAGGACTGCTCGCCGACCTCGGTCGCGGTCTCGTGCAGGGCGGTGCGGAAGGCGTCGTCGTTGGCCATGACGCCGAAGGTGCGGTTGCCGAGCGCCAGCACCATGGCGCCGGTCAGGGTCGCCACGTCGATGATCGCGTCGGGCTTCTCCTCCGAGGCGCGGGTGAGGGCGTCGGCCATCACCAGACGGCCCTCGGCGTCGGTGTTGAGCACCTCGACGGTCTTGCCGCTGTACATCTTCAGCACGTCGCCGGGGCGGGCGGCGCTGCCCGAGGGCATGTTCTCGGCGAGCGCCAGCCAGCCGGTGACGTTGACGGGCAGGCCCAGGCGCGCGGCGGCGACCACGGTGGACAGCACGGCGGCGGCGCCGCTCATGTCGCACTTCATGGTCTCGTTGTGACCGGCCGGCTTAAGGGAGATGCCGCCCGAGTCGTAGGTGATGCCCTTGCCGACCAGTGCCAGGTGCTTGGCGCCCCGGCCCTTGGCGCCCGTGTAGGCGATCTTCACCAGGCGGGGCGGGTTCGCCGAGCCCTGGCCGACGCCCATGATGCCGCCGTAGCCGCCCTTGACCAGCGCCTTCTCGTCCAGGACCTCGATCTTGAGGCCGTGCTCCTTGGCGGCCTCCTGCGCGAGGGCGGCGAAGGACTTCGGGTGGAGGTCGTTCGGCGGCATGTTGATCAGGTCGCGCGCGCGGTTGACCTCGGCCGCGATGACGGCGGCCCGCTCGGCGGCGGCCTTGTACGCCTTGTCCCGCGGCTTCGCGCCGAGCAGGGCGATCTCCGCGAGCGGCGCCTTGCCGTTGGACGACTGGTACGCGGTGTACACGTAGGCGCCGAGCAGCGCGCCCTCGGCGACGGCCTGCGCGGCGTCCGCGTCCTGCACCGGGAGCGCGTAGGCGGCCTTCTTCGACCCGGACAGCGCGCGGGCGGCGGCGCCGGCGGCCTTGCGCAGCGCCTCGTTGTCGTACGCGGCGCCGTCGGCGGGGGCCTCGCCGAGCCCGACCGCCAGCACGACCGGGGACTTCAGGCCGTCCGGAGCGGGGAGCTTGGTCACCTCACCCTCAGCGCCCGAGGCGCCCAGCGTCTCGAGCGTCGCGGCGAGCCGCCCGGCGAAGGCCTGGTCCACCGCCTCCGCCCCGGCGGCGACCTCGGGGCCCTTGGCGCCCTTGGTCACGCCGACGACGACGGCGTCAGCGCGCAGCGCTGCCGCGGAGGAGGTGCTGAGAGTCAGTGCAGTCACGGTGATGCGGATCCTGTTCCTTCGGGGGTCCAATACTTGACGCCGGACTCCGTCCGGCTCCCCTCGTGTCCCGATGCCGGGCGTCCTTCGCGGCATGGAACGGGGGTGCAGGACCGACCTTACGCTCACTCCTGTCACTTGCGACCACGACCTGCGCCCATGACGGCGAAGGCGCGGGTTTTCCCTAGGGGAACGCGCCCGCACGGCACCCCTGCGAGGGCCCCGACACCCGGCCCTGCGGAGGGAGTTGGGGTATCCCCCGACGCCGCGGCGCGGTCGTCGCGCGGCGCTCAGCCCAGGGTCAGCACCAGCAGCGCGGTCGTCGCCGCGGTCTCGCACAACGCGCCGAAGACGTCACCGGTGACGCCTCCCAGGCGCCGGCGGCACCGCCGGAGCAGCAGTTCGGCCGCGGCCAGCGCCAGTACCGCGGCCGCCGCGCAGCGCGCCGCGTCCGGCGCGCCGAAGGCGGCCCCGCAGCCGGCGCAGACCGCCACCGTCAGCGCGGCGAGCGCCCAGGCGGTACGGACGGGGACGGCGCCCGCCACGGCCGCGCCGAGCCCGCCGGGCCGGGCCGGCGGCACACCGTCGCGGCAGGCCAGCGTCATCGCGGCGCGGGCGGTGAGCCCCGCCAGGGCGGCGGCCACCGCGCCCCGGGTCCAGGACTGGCCGTACAACTCGGCGAGCGCGGCGACCTGGGCCAGCAGGACGAGGATCAGGGTGAGCACCCCGAAGGGCCCGATGTCGGACTGCTTCATGATCCGCAGCGCGTCCTCGGCGGGCTTTCCGCTGCCCAGCCCGTCGGCGGTGTCGGCCAGCCCGTCCAGGTGCAGCCCGCGCGTCAGGGCGGCCGGAACGGCGGCGCTCGCGACCGCGGCGGGCAGCGGCCCCGAGCCGAGGAGCAGCAGCAGTCCGCCGGCCGCCGCCGCGCACAGCCCCACGACCAGCCCGACGGGCGGCGCCCAGAGCATCCCCGCGCGGGCCGCCGGGCGGTCCCAGCGGCCGACGTGGACCCGCAGCACCGTCAGCGTGCCGAAGGCGAAGCGCAGTCCGTCGGCCGCCGTCGCGGCCGGGGGAGCGGGAAGGGGCGCGGGGTCGGGGGCGGGGCCGGCGGTCATGGCGTGCAGGGTAACCGCCGGGGCGGAACCGTATAGTGCCGCATACGGGGCGAATCTGGAGCAATCGGCATGGGCGACTGGTGGTACCGCAACATCATCGAGCCGGGAAAGCTGCCGCTGCTCCTCGCGCTCGGCGCGTTCGTGCTGACCTTCCTGGTCACGCGGATGATCACCCGCCTCATCCGGGCCGGAAGGGGCCCCTTCCGCAACATCTCCTCCGGCGGCACCCACATCCACCACGTGGTGCCCGGGATCATCCTCATGACGATCGGCGGCTTCGGGGGCGTCGCCAGTTCCTCACGGGGCTTCGGCGCCGGCCTGTCGGCGGTCCTGTTCGGCGCCGGAGCGGGCCTGGTGCTCGACGAGTTCGCGCTCGTGCTCTACCTCGACGACGTGTACTGGAGCGATCGCGGACGCAAGAGCGTCGAGGCCGTCGTCGTCACCTTCTCCGTCGTCCTGATGATGCTCTGCGGCCTGGTCCCCTTCGGCGTCGACTCGGTGACCCCGGACGAGCAGCAGAGCCGCGTCTCGGTGATCCTCACCATCGCCGTCAACTTCCTGTTCGTCCTCGTCGCCCTCGTCAAGGGCAAGATGCGCTCCGCCGTCCTCGGCGTCTTCGTGCCCTTCGTCGCCCTGTACGCCGCGCTGCGGCTGGCGCGCCCCGACTCGCTGTGGGCCGAGCGGGTCTACTCCCGCAGGCCCCGGGCGGCCCAGCGGGCCGAGGCCCGTGCCGCCCGCCACGACGCGCGGTGGTCGGGCCCGCTGAGGCGGCTGCAGGACTGGCTCGGCGGCTTCACGGAGCACTGAGCCCCGGGGCGTCCGCCGGGTGTGCGGCGCCGGCGGCTCACGCCGGTCCCCGCGGACGGCGTCGGTGAGCGTCCGCGCCCCGACGGGCCGCGGCTTTCACCTCGGCCGTCGGACGCCCGTCGCGTGTGGTGGCCGCGTGCCGGGTGCAGGCCGCCGCGGCGCCCCGGCCGGGCCCCGGCGCCGGTTTCAATGAACCGGCGGCCCGAACCCCCTCACCGACGCGGCCGCCCCCGGCTCGTACGGCCGCCACGGCCCGCGCCCCTCCTCGCTGCCCCCGTCCCCGCCCTCCCCGCCGTCCGGGCGGCCGGTCGCCACGAACGAGGCGAGCGCCCCGCCGAAGGCCCGGGCGAGGGCGCGGTCGGACTCGTCCACCGGGCCGAGCATCGGCGCCTCGGCGAACGGCCCCGGCGGTGGCGGCCGGCCGCTCCAGGCGCTCGACCGTCTCCGTGCCGCCGTGCCGCCGTGGCGATCCGGGCCGGCCGGTCCCCTACCGCCGCGGCGAGGGCATCCTGGGCGCGGCGAGGAAGCCCTCGGCACGTGCGCTCGCCAGTCCGATGCGCGGGAGTTCGCCGCCCTTCTCGAAGAGCAGGAAACGCGGCTCCCACACGGGCCGGTACTTGGCGTTGGCGCGGTACAGCGACTCGATCTGCCACCACCGGGAGAAGAAGGTCAGCAGCGCCCGCCACATCCGCAGCACCGGTCCGGCGCCCAGCTTCGCCCCGCGCTCGAAGACCGACCGGAACACGGCGAAGTTGAGCGAGACCCGCTCGAGGCCGAACTCCTCCGCGCGCCGGATCAGCTCGATCACCATGAACTCCACCAGCCCGTTGTCGGAGTCCCGGTCGCGGCGCATCAGGTCCAGCGACAGCCCGTGCCGCCCCCACGGCACGAAGCTGAGCAGCGCCCGCGGTTCGCCCCCCTCGTCCGCGCACTCCACCATGACGCAGCGGCCGTCCGCCGGGTCGCCGAGCCGTCCCAGCGCCATGGAGAAGCCCCGTTCGGTCCGCCCGTACCGCCAGCGGTCCGCGCGCTCGACCAGGGCCGCCATCTCCCGCTCCGGGATGTCCTCGTGCCGCCGTACGCGGACGGTGTACCCGGCGCGCCCGATCCGGTGGTGCGCCTGTCGCACGGTGCGCATCGCGCGGCCCTCCAGGGTGAAGTCGGCGACCTCGACGACCGCCTCGTCGCCGAGTTCGAGGGCGTCCAGCCCGTGCCGGGCGTACACCGTGCCGCCCTCCTCGCCGGCTCCCACCACCGCCGGGACCCAGGCGTGCTCCCGGGCCTCGGCGAGCCAGGCCCCGATCGCCCCGGGCCAGGCCTCGGGGTCGCCGATCGGGTCTCCGGAGGCGAGGGACACCCCGCCGACGACGCGGTAGGCGATCGCCGACTTGCCAGAGGGCGACCAGACCACGCTCTTGTCGCGGCGCAGCGCGAAGTAGCCGAGCGAGTCCCGCTCGCCGTGCCGGTCCAGCAGGGCCCGCAGCCGCATCTCGTCCCGCGGGCCCAGCAGTTCACGGCCGCGCGGCGAGCGGAACGCCGCGTACAGCACCAGCAGGAACAGCACCGCGCTCAGGGCGTTGATGACGACGTCGACCCAGCCCGGGGACGAGATCCCGGGGAAGGACTTCCCGGCGTCCGCCAGCGAGACCACACGGAGCATGGCGTACGCGTACCGCTCGCCGAAGGTGGAGCCGTGCCCGGTGTCGGTGACGGTGACCAGCCCGGCGGCGAGCAGCCCGCCGACCGCGACACCGCCGACGGCGACCGCGGCGGCCAGCCGGGGGTTGGCGGGGTCGCCCTTGGCGCGGAACGCGCGGCGCCCGGCGAGCAGCGCGGCGCAGAAGGCGGCGGTGATCCCCAGCGACACCCAGTTCTGCGGGTGGCCCCGGACCTCGGGGACGGCCGTCGCCGCGGCCAGGAACAGCAGGTAGAGCCCGGCGAGGACGAGGTTGAGCAGCCAGGCCGCGCGTTTCCCGCGGCGCATCGTGACCGCCAGGAAGAGCGCGAGGAAGGCCGGGGTGTAGCCGGCGGTCAGCAGGTACGGCGTGAAGTACTCGTCGACGTCGTGCCGCCGGATGTCGTTGCCGAAGGACACCCACACCGCGCCCAGCAGGTCGACCAGGCCGACCACGCGCAGATACCCGACGGTGAACACCGCGCAGCGTTCACGACGGACCGAACAGGCCGTTCCCATAAGCCCGGATCCTACGGGAACGGCCTGGTTCGTGATGTGTCAGAAACGTTCCGGCAGCTCCGCCGACAGGGCCGCCGCCGCCCTCAGCAGCGGCAGCGCCAGCAGCGCCCCGGTGCCCTCACCCGCCGTCACCTTCTGGTCCAGCAGGGGCTCGATGGACAGCCGGTCCAGCGCCTTGACCTGGCCGGGCTCACCGCTGGCCTGCCCGGCCAGCCACCAGTCCGGCGCCCGGAAGGCGATGCGCTGCGCGACCAGCGCGCACGCCGCCGATACCACGCCGTCCAGGACCACCGGCAGCTTCCGTACCGAGGCCTGCAGCAGGAAGCCGGTGATCGCCGCCACGTCCGCGCCGCCGACCGCCGCCAGCAGCTCCAGCTGGTCGCCCAGCACGGGCCGGGCCCGGCGCAACGCGTCGCGGATCGCCGCGCACTTGCGCATCCAGGTGATGTCGTCGATGCCCGAACCCCGGCCGGTCACCACCGAGGCGTCCGTGCCGCACAGCGCCGCGACCAGCACCCCGGCCACCGTGGTGCCGCCCACGCTCAGGTCGCCGAGGAGCACCAGGTCCGTGCCGGAGTCCGCCTCCTCGTCCGCGACGGCCATACCGGCCCGGAACGCCGCCTCGGCCTCCTCGGCCGTCAGCGCGTCCTCCACGTCGATCCGGCCGGAGCCGCGCCGCACCCGGTGCGCCGTCACGTCGGCGGGCAGGTCCTCGGCCGGGGCGTCCACGCCCACGTCCACCACCCGGACCCCCGCGCCGTACTGACGGGCCAGCACATTGACCGGCGAGGCCCCGTCCAGGACCCGCCGCACCAGCTCCACCGCGGTGCCCTCGGTGCGGGCCGACACCTTCAGCGCCGCCACCCCGTGGTCCGCGGCGAAGAGCACCGCCTTGGGGTGCTCGATCGGGCGTACGGTCGCCACACCCTGGGCCGCCGAAAGCCAGTCGGCGAGCTCGGCCAGCCCGCCCAGCGCGCTCGCCGGACGCACCAGCCGCTGCCAGCGGTCGCGGGCGTCACGGCGCACACCGGCGTCCGGACGCTCCACCAGGGTCGCGAAGTCATCAAGGTTCAGGCCGCTCACGGGGTCGAACACTACCGGTCCGGGGGGCCGCGCGCCGAGGTCAGCCCCGCAGCGGCAGTGCCTGTCCCGCGACCACCAGCACCACGTGCTCGGACTCGTCGGCCAGCGCGACGTTCAACCGCCCCAGCTCGTCCCGGAATCTGCGCCCGCTGGCCGTGGCCGGGACGACCCCGGAGCCCACCTCGTTGCTGACCGCCACGACCGTGCGGCGGGTCGCGCGCCACGCCGCGGTCAGTTCCCCGACGCGGCGGCGCAGTTCGCGCTCGGCGCCCTCCGCCCACTTCGCGTCGTCCCACGCGCCGAGCTCGTCCATGGTGTGCGTCAGCCACAGCGACAGGCAGTCGATCAGCAGCGCCGGCCCGTCCCCCTCGGCCAGCAGCGGCAGCAGGTCGCAGGTCTCCACCGTCTGCCAGGACTGCGGGCGCCGCTCCCGGTGCAGCGCCACCCGCTCCCCCCACTCCGGGTCGCCGTCCCGGATCCCGCCGGTGGCCACGTACACGACGTCGGGGAAGGCCGACAGCCTGCGCTCCGCCTCCACCGACTTGCCCGACCGGGCGCCGCCCAGCACGAGCGTGCGCCGCGGCACGTCCGGTACGTCGTGGAGATCGCCGGCCGTCAGCGTCGTGCCGTCAGGCACCGCCCGCACGCCGAGCGCGGCCAGCCGGCGCCGCAGCTCCGGCCCCGGGTGGACGCGGTGGTCCAGGTGGACGGCGATCACATCGGTGGTGCTCCCGACCGCGCCGGCCGCGCGCAGCCGCGCCAGCGCGTCGGGCCGCCCCACCGCGTCCAGCAGCACCGCCCGGTACGGCTCCACGGCCTCCGGCAGCCCCGCGGGGGCGCACTCGGGCGGCAGGTACAGCAGCCGCTCGCCCTCGGGTCCCGTCACCTCGTACCCGGAACCGGGCGCGTCGACCGGGACCGCCCGCACCCGGTGCCCGGTCGGCAGTGCGATCTCCTGCCCGGGCGCCACCCGGCCCGGCGCGGGCAGCCCCGCCGGGATCTCCACGGCAGGCCCGTCGTGCGGATGCGACAGCAGCACCTGGCGCACCCCGGCGAGCGAGTGACCGGACCGCGCCGCCGCGAAGGCGAGACCGGGCGTCAGGTCGAGCAGCAGCACCCCGTCCACGAGCAGCGAGGTCGCCGCCCGAGCGTCGTCGCCCACCGCCGTCTCGCACGCGGCGCACGGGCAGCCGGGCAGGGGCAGGCCGTCGGGGCCCCCGGTGCCGAGGAGAGTCAGTTCCACGTGCCGATCCTCTCGCGTCCGCGCACGCTACGCTGCCGGGCAGGCACCCCCAGGGACGAGGAGACGGACATGGCGTGGACGTGGCGTTTCGAGAAGACCGACGGCACGGAGGTCACCCCCGCGGTCGAGCCCGAGGAGTTCACCACGCAAGGTGACGCCGAGTCGTGGATCGGCGAGGTCTGGAAGGACCTCCGCCAGGGCGGCGCCGACCAGGTCCACCTCTTCGAGGACAGCACGAAGATCTACGGCCCGATGAGCCTGCACGCCGACGAGTAGACCCCGTGCCGCGGCGGACGGGAGGACCGGCCGCCGCGACGCCCCCGGGGGCGGGGCCGTGGGTGACGTCCCATGACCCCGCCCCCTGCCGTGCGCCCCGTCCTACTGGAGCTGCCCCAGCGTGACCTTGACGGTCTTCTCGGCGCCGCCGCGCTGGAAGGTGACGTCCACGGTGTCGCCGGGCGCGTGCTGGACCAGGGCCTCGGACAGCGACTGCAGGGTGGTGATGTCGTCGCCCCCGACCCGGATCACGACGTCCCCGGGCCTGATGCCGGCCTTCTCCGCCGCCCCGCCCCTGGTGACCTCGACGACGCCCACCCCGGCGGGCTGGAAGTCCTCGTCGAGGACGGTGCGCCCGGCGATGCCCAGCGCCGCGCGGCCGGAGTCGACGACCTTGCCGTGCTCGATGATCTGGTCCGCGATGCGGGTGACGGTCGCCGCGGGGATGGCGAAGCCGATGCCCGGCGCGGAGGAGTCGCCCATGGAGGTGTTGACCGCGGCGAGCGTCGGGATGCCGATGACCTGGCCGGAGAGGTTGACCAGCGCGCCCCCGCTGTTGCCCGGGTTGATGGGCGCCGAGGTCTGCACCATGTCGGCCAGGGTGGCGCCGGTGCCGCCCTCGGCCCCGGTCTCGCTGACCGTACGGCCGACGGCCGAGACGATGCCCTGGGTGACGCTGCTGTTCAGGCCCAGCGGGCTGCCCATGGCGAGCACGATCTGCCCGACCTGGACGTCGCGGGACCGCCCGAAGGTCGCCGCGCGCAGCCCGCTCGGCGGGTCCTCGAGTTCGATGACGGCCAGGTCCTGCTCGGGATAGGCGGCCACGAGCCGGCCCTTGTGGGGGGTGTCGCTGTTGGCGAGGGTGACCTCGAAGGTGTCGGCGCTGCCGACGACATGGGCGTTGGTGACGATGTGGCCCTTGGTGTCGTAGACGATGCCGGAGCCCAGTCCCTCGGATGTGTTGATCTGGACGACGGACGGCAGCACCGCCTTGACCACCTGCTGGTACGAGCGCTCCAGATCACGGGCGCCGGCCAGCTCGGAGGCGGCGACGGGCGGCGCGGAGGACGCCGCGCTGGGGGAGGGGGAGCCCCCCGTGCATCCGGCGGCAAGGCTCCCGCAGCAGGCGACGGCCAGCAGCAGGGCCGCCACCCGCAGTGCCGCCGGCGGCCGCCATCGGTTCGGCTTGGAATCGCGCATGACCGAAGTGTCGCGTTCGCGGCGCTCCGTCCCGGGTATCCCGCCCCGGTCAGCTCCGTACTCCGCACAGATGCAGCAGTGCCGCGACTCCGCGGTAGGGATCGGTGCGCCCGGCCAGCTCCTCGGCGGCCAGCAGCTCCTCCGGCACCTCCACGGCGTCGTCCGGCGCGGTGTCGGTGAAGACCCGCACCCCGTACCAGGCGTGCAGCGGCGCGCCGATGGCACTGAGCGTCGTCGTCAGGTCCGCGCGCCGGTCGGCGCGGGCGGGCAGCCCCAGCCGGTTGGTGTACGTGTCGCCCCCGAAGGCGGCCAGCGCGCCGGCCCAGTCGCCCTGCAGCGCGGGCCGCATGGCCAGGGCGTCGGCGTTGCGCACCAGCAGCGACAGCAGCCCGCCGGGGGCCAGCACACGGGCGAGTCCGGCGACCATGGCGTCCGGCTCGGGCACGTACATCAGCACGCCGTGGCAGAGCACCACGTCGAAGCTGCCGGGCCCGAAGTGCCGGCCGGTCTCCCGGCCGTCGCCCTCGACGAGGGTGATCCGCTCGCGTATGCCCTCCGGCTCGGCGGCCACCGCCTCGCGCAGGACGGCCGCCATCTCGGCGTCCGCCTCCAGGCCGGTGACCAGATGGCCCGCGCGGGCCAGCCGCAGCGCCTGGGTGCCCTGGCCGGGGCCCACGTCGAGGATCCTCAGCCGGCGCCCCACGGGGAAGCGCGCGGTGATCTGCTCGTCGAGCTGGCGCGCGACGAGCTCCTGGCGCACGGTGTTCCGGAGTCCGCCCAGCCGCTCCAGCCACGGACCCGCGGCGGCGGCGAACCCGCCGTTCCCGCTCAGAGCTTGGTGCCGCGCTTGACCTGCGGCTTCGGCAGGCGCAGTCGGCGCATCTGGAGGGTCCGCATGAGAGCGTAGGCCACGGCGCCCTTGGTGGGCTTGTCCGGGAAGCGCTTCGCCAGCTCGCGGCGGAGCAGCAGACCGCTGACGGCCGAGTCGACGACGATCAGCACGATCACCACGAGCCACAGCAGCAGCGAGATGTTCTGCAGCGCCGGGTTCTTGAGCATGCTGAGCACGAGGATGACCACGGCCAGCGGCAGGAAGAACTCCGCCACACGGAAGCGCGAGTCCACGTAGTCGCGGGCGAACTTGCGCACCGGGCCCTTGTCACGGGCGGGCAGGTAGCGCTCGTCGCCGTTCATCAGCGATTCGCGCTGCTTGGCGAGGTCGGCGCGCCTGGCCTCACGGGCCTGCTTGGTGGCGGCCTTGCGGTCGGTGGGTGTGGTCACCGCCTTGCGGCGCTGCGTCTGGGCATCGCTGCGTTTGGGGGTGGGGCGGCCCTTGGGAGCCTGCGGGTCGCGGGGCTGCCGGTCCTCCACCACAGTGGTGGACACGGTCTGCTCGGTTTGGGAACGACGTCGGAACACGACTCCAAGGTTACGTGCTCGCCGACCGGACCCCCAGCCCCTCACCTACTCCCTGGGCCTGAGGTCATCGAACTGTGATCGTTCCTAAGGATGAGCGCATCCGCAACAGAACAGTGGGGTAATGGAACCAGGGCCCGTACTGTGGGGTCTGTAGATGGTGTGCTGGCGAGCTGAATGAAGGGGGCGCGCGAGGCCCATGAGCGGTGTCATGAAGCGGATGGGGATGATCTTCCGCGCGAAGGCCAACAAGGCCCTTGACCGGGCCGAGGATCCGCGCGAGACCCTCGACTACTCGTACCAGAAACAGCTGGAGCTGCTGCAGAAGGTGCGGCGCGGTGTCGCGGACGTCGCCACCTCGCGCAAGCGCCTGGAGCTGCAGCTGAACCAGCTGCAGCAGCAGTCCGCGAAGTACGAGGACCAGGGCCGCAAGGCGCTCGCCCTGGGCCGGGAGGACCTGGCCCGCGAGGCGCTGTCGCGCCGCGCCGCCCTCCAGCAGCAGGTCACCGATCTGGAGACGCAGCACCAGACGCTGCAGGGCGAGGAGGAGAAGCTCACCCTCGCCGCCCAGCGGCTGCAGGCCAAGGTGGACGCCTTCCGCACCAAGAAGGAGACCATCAAGGCCACCTACAGCGCGGCCAAGGCCCAGACCCAGATCGGCGAGGCCTTCTCCGGCATCTCCGAGGAGATGGGCGACGTCGGCCTGGCGATCCAGCGGGCCGAGGACAAGACCGAGCAGCTGCGCGCCCGTGCCGGCGCCCTGGACGAGCTGCTGGCCTCCGGCGCCCTCGACGACCCGACGGGGATCGCCAAGGACGACATCCAGGCCGAGCTCGACCGCCTCTCCGGCGGCAGCGACGTCGAGCTGGAGCTGCAGCGCATGAAGGCCGAGCTGGCCGGGGGCTCCCCCCAGCAGGCCATCGAGGGCGGGCAGCAGCAGGGCCAGCCGCAGCAGACCCAGGACCAGCCCCGGTTCGACAAGCAGTAGACACCCCGGAGGAGGGCGTCGTGATCGTACGGATCATGGGCGAGGGCCAGGTGACGGTGGACAAGAGCCACCTCGCCGAACTCGACAAGCTCGACGACGAGCTCCTGGCGGAGATGGAGAGCGGTGACGAGGCCGGGTTCCGGCGCACGCTCACCGCGCTCCTCGACGCCGTCCGGCGGCTCGGCACACCTCTGCCGGACGACTCGCTGGAGCCGTCCGAGCTGATCCTGCCGGCCTCGGACGCCACCTTGGAGGAGGTCCGGGAACTGCTCGGGGACGAAGGGCTCATCCCCGGCTGACCCTCGCCGACCAGCGCACTCGCCGACGTGCCCCGGCCCGGTACCGCACCGGGCCGGGGCACGGCCGTCCGTGGGGACCCGTACCGTTGATGAGCGTGCACCATCGATCCATGAGGGACCGGGCCCGGTTGTGGCCGCAGGCCCACCCCATCGCGCTCGACGCCGGGCTGGCGCTCGCCGTCCTCGCGGTGATCCTCGGCAACATGTTCATCGGGCCGCACACCGAGCGGTACGACGCCTCGGCCCCGGACATCCTGCTGGCCGTCATCGGCTCCGCGGCGCTGCTGCTGCGCCGCCGCAGCCCGCTGGGCGTCCTCGCCTTCACCGGCGCGGTCACCGTGGTCTACCTGCTCACCGCGACCGGGGAGGGCCGCGCCCCGGTGGCGGCCACCGTGGTCGTCGCGCTCTTCTCCGCCTCCACGCACACCGACCGCACCACCACCTTCCGGCTGGGCCTGGCCACCTGCCTCCTGCTGCCCGCGATCGCCATGCTCTTCGGATCCCGGCCCTGGTACTCCGCCGAGAACATCGCCCTGTTCGCGTGGAGCGGCATGGCCGCGGCCGCCGGTGAGGCCACCCGCAACCGCCGGGCGTACGTCGCCGCCGTCGAGGAGCGCGCCGAGCGGGCCGAGCGGACCCGGGAGGAGGAGGCCAAGCGCCGCGTCACCGAGGAGCGGATGCGGATCGCCCGGGAGCTGCACGATGTGGTCGCCCACCACATCGCCCTGGTCAACGTGCAGGCGGGTGTCGCCGCCCACATCATGGACAGCCGCCCCGACCAGGCGAAGCAGGCCCTCGCGCACGTCCGCGAGGCGAGCCGTTCCGCGCTGGACGAGCTCCGCGCGACCGTCGGCCTGCTGCGGCAGTCCGGGGATCCCGCCGCCCCCATGGAACCGGCGCCCGGCCTCGGCGTGCTGGACCAGCTCGTCGACGGCTTCCGCCGGGCCGGGCTGCCGGTGGAGGTCGTCGAGGAGGACCCCGGCACGCTTCCCGCCGGCGTGGACCTCACCGCGTACCGGGTCATCCAGGAGTCGCTCACCAACGTCCACAAGCACGCCGGCCCGGGCGCCCGGGCCGAGATCCGCATCGCGCGCGGCGACGCGGAACTGGAGGTCACCGTGGTCGACCGCGGCGGCAGCCCGCAGGCCCCGGGTACCGCGGGCGGCGGCCACGGGCTGATCGGCATGCGCGAGCGCGCCGCGGCCCTCGGCGGCACCTGCGAGGCCGGCCCCCGCACCCAGGGCGGCTTCCGCGTCCACGCCCGCCTGCCGCTCGCATCCCCCGCCCGGCCGGCCGGCCCGGCGGGGGATGGGAGAATCCCCGCATGATCAGGGTGCTGCTCGCGGACGACCAGGCGCTGCTGCGGGGCGCGTTCCGCGTCCTCGTGGAGTCCGAGCCGGACATGGAGGTCGTCGGGGAGGCCTCCGACGGCGCCGAGGCCGTCGCCCTGGCCCGCAGCACCCGCGCGGACGTCGTCCTGATGGACATCCGCATGCCGGGCACGGACGGCCTGGCCGCCACCCGCGAGATCACCGCCGCCGAGGACCTGACCCGCGTGGCCGTCCTCGTCCTGACGACCTTCGAGGCCGACGAGTACGTCGCCCAGGCGATCCGGGCCGGCGCCGCCGGATTCCTCGGCAAGGGCGCCGAGCCGGACGAGCTGCTGGCCGCGATCCGCACCGTCGCCGCGGGCGACGCGCTGCTGTCCCCGTCGGCGACCAAGAGCCTGATCGCCCAGTTCCTGGCACAGAGCGGCGGGCAGCGCCCGCTGACCGCGGAGGGCGGACCGGCGGCCCCCGACCTGGACGCGCTCACCGCGCGCGAGCGCGAGGTGCTGGTCGAGGTGGCGATGGGCCTGCCGAACGACGAGATCGCCGAACGGCTCGGGGTGAGCCCTCTCACCGTCAAGACGCACGTCAACCGCACCATGGCCAAACTCGGCGCCCGCGACCGCGCGCAGCTGGTCGTCGCCGCGTACGAGTCGGGTCTGGTGCGGGCCGCCCCGCGCTGAGTACGACCGGCGCGTACCGCATCCGCAGTACGCACCCGCGGGCAATCACGACCTCGGGCTGAGGAAACCACCCTTCCCGGCAGGAGAAAGTGGCGTGGGCTGACAAAAGTCCGCAACCCGAGACCATCCGAGCACTCTGAGCACAGAGAAGAGACCGCACCACGATGTCCTGGCTGTCCCGATTCAGCCTCGCCCAGCGCAGCCTGGTCGCGCTGATGGCGGTGGTCGCCATCGGCTTCGGCGCCATCGCGATACCGTCCCTCAAGCAGCAGCTGCTGCCCTCCATCGACCTGCCCATGGTGTCGGTGATCACGGCCTACCCGGGCGCGTCCCCCGACGTCGTCGAGAAGCAGGTCGTCGAGCCGATCGAAAACGGCGTCAAGGGCGTCGACGGCATCACCGGCATCACGTCCACGGCCAGCGAGGGCGCTGCCGTGATCATGGCCCAGTTCGACTACGGCATCGACAGCGACAAGCTGGTGGCCAACGTCCAGCAGGCCGTGAACCGGGTCTCCTCGCGGCTGCCGGAGGACGCCGACCCGCAGGTCGTGGCCGGCTCGACGGACGACATCCCGACCGTCGTCCTCGCCGCCACCTCCACCGGCATGGACCAGCAGGCACTCGCCGACGCGCTCGACCGCTCGGTCGTCCCGGTGCTGCAGGACATCGACGGCGCCGGCCAGGTGACCGTCACCGGCGTCCAGGACCGGATCGTCACCGTCACCCCCGACGACAAGAAGCTCGCCGCCCGCAAGCTCGGCGGCGCCGCCCTCGTGCAGGCGCTGCAGGCCGGCGGCTACGCCGTCCCGGCCGGCTCCTTCGACGACAGCGGCAAGAGCCGCACCGTCCAGGTCGGCGGCGAGTACGCCTCGGTGCGGGAGATCGAGGACCTGCGGATCCCCGCAGCGCCCAAGCCCGTGCGCCTCGGGGACGTCGCCACCGTCGCGGAGCGCCCCGACGCCGCCGACTCCATCACCCGGACCGACGGCGAGCCCAGCCTGGGTGTCGCCGTCACCATGGACCAGGACGGCAGCGCCGTCGCGATCTCCTCGGCGGTCAAGGACAAGCTCGCCGACCTCGAGCGCGACCTCGGCAAGGGCGCCGAACTCACCGTCGTCAGCGACCAGGGCCCGGCGGTCTCCAAGTCCATCGACGGACTGACCACCGAGGGCCTGCTCGGTCTGCTCTTCGCGGTCGTGATCATCCTGGTCTTCCTGGCGTCGCTGCGCTCGACCCTGGTGACCGCGGTCTCCATCCCGCTCTCCGTCGTGCTGACGCTGATCGTGCTGTGGACCCGCGGCCTGTCGCTCAACATGCTCACCCTGGGCGCGCTGACCATCGCCATCGGCCGTGTCGTCGACGACTCGATCGTGGTGCTGGAGAACATCAAGCGGCACCTCGCCTACGGCGAGGAGAAGCAGTCCGCGATCGTCGCCGCGGTGCGCGAGGTGGCCGGCGCGGTCACCGCCTCCACCCTCACCACGGTCGCCGTCTTCGTGCCGATCGGCCTGGTCGGCGGCATGGTGGGCGCTCTGTTCGGCTCGTTCTCGCTGACCGTCGCCGCGGCGCTGCTCGCCTCGCTGCTGGTGTCGCTGACGGTCGTCCCGGTGCTCTCGTTCTGGTTCCTCAAGCCCCCGGCCGACGCGGGCACCGTGGATCCGGACGAGATCCGCCGCAGGGCCGAGGAGGAGGAGGCCCGCAGCCTGCTGCAGCGGCTGTACGTGCCGGTGCTGCGCTTCGCCACCCGGCGCCGCGTCACCAGCATCGTGATCGCCGTCGCGGTCCTGCTGGGCACCTTCGGCCTCGCCCCGATGCTCAAGACCAACTTCTTCGACCAGGGCGACCAGGACACCCTGACCGTCAAGCAGGAACTCCCGCCGGGCACCAGCCTCGCGGCCTCCGACGCGGCGGCCCGCAAGGTCGAGAAGCTCCTCGAGGGCATCGACCAGGTCCAGGACTACCAGGTCACCGTCGGCTCCTCCGGCTTCCTGGCGGCCTTCGGCGGCGGCACCGGCGCCAACCAGGCCAGCTTCCAGGTGAAGCTGAAGGACGCCGACGACAGCGCCGGCGCCCTCGACGAGATCCGCACCGGCCTGAAGACGCTCGACGGCGCCGGCACGACCTCGGTCTCCGCCGGCGGCGGCTTCGGCAGCCAGAACCTGTCGGTCGTGGTCAAGGCCGCCGACGCCGACACCCTGGCCAAGGCCAGCGCCCAGGTCCGCGACGCCGTCGCCGGACTGGACGACGTCACCGACGTCACCAGTGACCTCGCGCAGAGCGTGCCCCGCATCGAGGTCCACGCCAAGCAGGCCGAGGCCGCCCGGTACGGGCTCAACGACGCCACCATCGGTGCCGCCGTCACCCAGGCCGTGCGCGGTACGACCGTCGGCACCGCGGTGCTGGGCGACACCGAGCGCGACGTGCGGGTGCTCTCCGAGCAGAAGGCCGGTACGGTCGCCGAGCTCAAGGCCCTCACCATCGCCACCCCCGCGGGACCGGTGAAGCTCGCCAAGGTCGCGGAGGTCGTCGAGGCCCCCGGCCCGGTGCAGAAGACCCGGATCGACGGGGCCCGCGCCGCGACGATCACGGCCAAGCCGACCGGTGACAACACCGGCGCGGTGAGCACGGCGCTGCAGTCGAAGATCAAGTCGCTGAAGCTGCCCAAGGGCGCCACCGCCGAGATCGGCGGTGTCTCCTCCGACCAGGACGACGCCTTCCTGGCGCTCGGGCTCGCGATGCTCGCCGCGATCGCCATCGTCTTCATGCTGCTGGTCGGCACCTTCCGCAGCCTGATCCAGCCGATGGTCCTGCTGGTGTCCATCCCGTTCGCGGCGACCGGCGCGATCGGCCTGCTGCTGGTCACCGGCACCCCGATGGGCGTCCCGGCGCTGATCGGCATGCTGATGCTCATCGGCATCGTCGTGACCAACGCGATCGTGCTGATGGACCTCATCAACCAGTACCGCGCCCAGGGGTACGGCGTGGTGGAGGCGGTCATCGAGGGTGGCCGGCACCGTCTGCGGCCGATCCTGATGACCGCGCTGGCGACCATCTTCGCCCTGCTCCCGATGGCTCTCGGGGTGACCGGCCAGGGCGGCTTCATCGCCCAGCCGCTCGCCGTGGTCGTCATCGGCGGTCTGCTCACCTCGACGCTGCTGACCCTGCTGCTCGTCCCGACCCTCTACACGATGGTCGAGATCCGCAAGGAGCGCCGTGCCAAGCGCAAGGCGCTGAAGCGGGCGTCCGGCGCCGGCGGTCCGGGCGACGGGGAGACGCGCAAGGAGCCGGAGCTGGCCGGGGTCTGAGACCCGGCGCAGACCGACCGGCGGCAGGGCCCGGGGCGTTCGTGAACGCCCCGGGCCCTGCCCCGTCTACAGGAAGAACCCCGAGGGAATGTACGGCTCGGGCGGCCGCATCCCCCGCAGGCAGACCCAGCCGGACGTGCTCGGCTCCAGCCCCGCAGTCAACCCCACGTCCACCGCCCACTGCTGTTCCGCCGTCAGATGGGGGACCCGGGCCGTGGTGCCCTCGGGCAGGCTCAGCAGCGCGGCGGTGAGCAGCCGGGACGCCAGCCGCCGCGAGGTCGCGGCCAGCAGCCGTATGTGGCCGTCCGGGCCGACGTAGCAGTAGCCGCTGCCGGCGAGGTCGTCCACGACCAGCAGGGGGCACTCGGCGAGCAGTTGGTCGTGGTCGGGGCCGTGCGCGCCGCCCCGGGTGCGGCGGTCCACGGAGTCCATCAGGTCGCGGTGCTTGGCCGAGCCCTCGTGCACGGCGCCGTCCGGGGCCGGCAGGTCGCCCTTGCGGACCGCGCCCTCCAGGCGCATCGCGGGGTGCAGAGCGAAGCCCGCCCGGCGGTAGGTCGCCGCCGCCCGCGGGTCGGCGGAGCTGCAGATGATGCCGCGCAGACAGCCGCGCCCGTACGCCAGGGCGGCGGCGAGCAGTTCGCGGCCGACCCCCTGCCGCTGCACCGAGGGCAGGACGGCGAACAGGGAGAGCCCCCACGTACCCTCGCGGCGCGTCGACATCGAGACGCCCAGCGGCATGCCGGAACTCTCGTCGACGGCCAGCCAGCAGCCACCGGGGTCGGTGCGTGCCAGGTACCGGTTGCGTCGACGCAGCAGTGCGGCCCGCTCCGGGGGCGTCTCCTCGGGCGGGCCGCCGCCGCGCAGCGCGCGCGAGGCGCCGAACGCGGCGGCGGCCACCAGCGCGACCGCCGCGGCGTCCTCGTCGGTGTCGTGCAACGGGCGCAGGATCATGCGCCCATCCTGCCCCTACGGCAGGGCGAGCATCCGCTCCAGCGCCAGCTTGGCGAAGTGCTCGGTCTCCCGGTCGACTTGGATGCGGTTGACGACCTTGCCGTCGGCCAGCGACTCCAGCGCCCACACCAGGTGCGGCAGGTCGATCCGGTTCATGGTCGAGCAGAAGCAGACGGTCTTGTCGAGGAAGACGATCTGCTTGTCCGGGTGCGCCTTGGCCAGCCGGCGCACCAGGTTGAGCTCGGTGCCGATCGCCCAGGACGAGCCGGCCGGGGCCGCCTCCAGGGCCTTGATGATGTACTCGGTCGAACCGACGTGGTCGGCCGCGCTGACGACCTCGTGCTTGCACTCCGGGTGCACCAGGACGTTGACGCCGGGAATGCGGGCCCGCACGTCCTCCACCGACTCCAGCGAGAAGCGGCCGTGCACCGAGCAGTGGCCGCGCCACAGGATCATCTTCGCGTCGCGCAGCTGCTCGGCGGTGACCCCGCCGTTCGGCTTGTGCGGGTTGTAGACGATGCAGTCCTCCGGCGAGAAGCCCATCTCCCGGACCGCGGTGTTGCGGCCGAGGTGCTGGTCGGGGAGGAAGAGCACCTTCTCGCCCTGCTGGAACGCCCACTCCAGGGCGCGCTCGGCGTTGCTGGAGGTGCAGATGGTGCCGCCGTGCCGGCCCGTGAATGCCTTGATGTCGGCGGAGGAGTTCATGTACGAGACGGGCACGGTGACGTCGGCGACGCCGGCCTCGGTGAGCACGTCCCAGCACTCGGCGACCTGCTCGGCGGTGGCCATGTCGGCCATGGAGCAGCCGGCCGCCAGGTCGGGGAGGACGACCTGCTGGGCGTCGGAGGTCAGGATGTCCGCGGACTCGGCCATGAAGTGCACACCGCAGAAGACGATGTACTCGGCCTCGGGGCGGGCGGCCGCGTCACGGGCCAGCTTGAAGGAGTCGCCGGTGACGTCGGCGAACTGGATGACCTCGTCGCGCTGGTAGTGGTGGCCCAGGACGAAGACCTTCTCGCCGAGCTTGGCCTTGGCGGCGCGGGCGCGCTCCACCAGATCCGGGTCCGAGGGGGCGGGCAGGTCGCCGGGACAGTCGACGCCGCGTTCGCTGCGCGGGTCGGACTCGCGGCCCAGGAGGAGCAGGGCGAGCGGGGTCGGCTGGACGTCCAGCGGTTCGGATGTGGTGGTCACGGGCCCGGAGCCCTTTCTCTGCGGAACTGCGACGCAAACCTTTTCGTCTGTTTGACGCTATCTATCATAACCCGTTCGCGTCACCATGACGATGCCCCTCGCGTCAATGTGACGCATTACCCGCGAGGGGCCCGGTGTGCGAGCATGGAGGGCGCGAAGACCCATCGGACCCGGAGGAATGAATCCGGGCGGCCACCGGTTCACCGTTGTGGCAGCATCCGTACAACCCGGGAGTGGATCAGATGACGGTTCAGGACGAGACCAGCCAGAGCGAGGGCATCCTCCTGTCCGACGCGGCGGCCTCCAAGGTCAAGAACCTGCTCGAGCAGGAGGGCCGCGACGACCTCGCACTGCGCGTCGCCGTCCAGCCGGGCGGTTGCTCCGGCCTGCGCTACCAGCTGTTCTTCGACGAGCGTTCGCTCGACGGCGACGTCGTGAAGGACTTCGGCGGCGTCAAGGTGGTCACCGACCGCATGAGCGCCCCGTACCTGGGCGGTGCCTCCATCGACTTCGTCGACACGATCGAGAAGCAGGGCTTCACGATCGACAACCCGAACGCCACCGGTTCCTGCGCCTGCGGCGACTCGTTCCACTGAGCCCCGCGCGAAGGCGGCGGGCACCCGGGGTGCCCGCCGCCTTCGGCATGTCCTGACGCAGTCCTGAGGCCCTCGCCGGGCCGCGTCCGCCGGCTACTTCCGCGGCACCGTGCTGCCGTCGGACAGGTCGACGACCCTGCGGTCGCCCAGCGGCGTGTCGAGCCGGACCGTGCGGGTGAACCGTTCGGCGATCATGATGCAGGCCTTGCCCGGGTCCTTCTGCACCACCGTGACCTTGACCTTCACCGCCGTGCCCGACTCGTCGGCCGAGGCCGTGTAGTCACTGCACACCCCGCCCCAGAAGCGCAGCGTCAACTGCGTGCCCTCGGCGCGGTACGACTCGACCTTCGCCGCCCCGGCGGCCGGCGCCGCCGTTCCGGAGGGCGCGGGGGAGGCCCTCCCGTCCCGTACGTACGCCGGGTCCACGGCGGGCTGGGCCAGCACCGAGGGGCGCGTCACGCCCTCCTGCACCACCTCGAAGAGCCAGGACGGCACCAGCGTCTGCCGCCCGGCCACGAACTGCGCCGACAGGCCGAACTCGGCCTTCCGCACCTCCATCTGCCGGTGCGCGCTCGGCACACAGGGCAGCACCTGCGGCAGCGTCGGGTCGTCGCCGGGCGCGCGGGACGGCTTCGGCACCACGGTGGGGCAGTCGCCGATCCCCAGGTCGCCGCCCGTCCCGGGGCGCTCCAGCAGCTTCAGCGCCTCCTTCGCCGACCTCACCGGATAGGTGTCGCCCCTGGTCAGCGGCGCCATCATGCCGTACCCGGTGACCAGCAGCCCGTCCGAGGCGACCTGCACGGCCGAGCGCCAGCCGTGTGTGGGCAGCCCCGCCACCCGCGGGTCCGCGGTGACCGTGCGCAGCACCCCCGAGACCTCGCTCGCGTCCGTCCGCGCGCCCTTCAGCCCCAGCGCCGCGAAGACCGGCGCCGCCCTGCGCAGCGCCTCCGCCGCCGGCACCGCGAGGCCGTCCTGGCCCGGGGCGCGGCTCTTGCGGGGCTTGCCGCCGTAGTACGAGTACGACCAGGTGCCCGGAGCCTCCTTGTTCACCCGGAGCACCGGCCCGCCCCCGTCCGGCGTACCGCCGGCCTTCCAGACGCCGTGGTCGGACTTCACCGTGCCGGGCACACCGAGGGCCCGCGCCAGCCGCTCCACCGCGGCACGCGACACGCTGCCCGGGCGCTGCACGGCCGCGGACGAAGGGCCGTCGGGCAGATCGCCGCGGACCGTGAGTTCGGCGCCGGTGCCACCGGTGCCACCGGCGCCGCCGTCGATGTCCAGCGGCTCCGGTGAACCGTCCCCGCTGCCGCCCGAGGCGCGCGGGGCACCGCCCTCGGCGTCCGACGAGGCCCAGTAGGCGCCGCCGCCCCCGGCGGCCAGCACGGCGACGGCGACCGCCGACGTCACCCACGGTGACCTGTGCCGGCGGTGCGGTCGCGTCGGCTCGCTCTCCACGATGGCTCCCTCGGCTCCGCTCAGCTGCGCACAGCTGATGACGTCCCGGTCATCCGACCGGGGGACGCCACTTGGACGGGCCGGAGCGCCTCGCGGTTCCGATCAGTCGGCGTAGTCGGCCATGCCCTCGACGACGTGCGACGACGCGGCCGGCACCGTGATCCCGTGCAGACTCGCCGGGCTGACCCGCGCGGACTCCTTCTCCGCGGGGACCTCCCAGTGCGCGGCCATCTTGCGGCAGTCGCCGATCAGCTCGGCGAGCGACTCGGGGTCGTCGAGCGGTGCGGTGGGAAGAGGAGTGGTCATAGACACGACCATAGGCACGTGGGGTCACGGGAGAAAGACCTACTATCAGGTAGTTTCGCCATGTCGGCGCCCACCGGTCCAGCCGGTAGCGTGGACAGGTACCGTCCGCCGCCCGCCTCCGCAGGAGCATCCCAGCCGTGCGTATCGCAGTCACCGGCTCCATCGCCACCGACCACCTGATGACCTTCCCCGGCCGATTCGCCGACCAGCTCGTCGCCGATCAGCTGCACACGGTCTCCCTCTCCTTCCTGGTCGACACGCTCGACGTACGCCGCGGTGGCGTCGGTGCGAACATCTGTTTCGGGATGGGCCAGCTGGGTGTCCGGCCCGTGCTCGTCGGGGCCGCCGGCTCCGACTTCGACGAGTACCGCGCCTGGCTCGACCGGCACGGCGTCGACACCGCCTCGGTCCGCATCTCCGAGGTGCTGCACACCGCGCGCTTCGTCTGCACCACGGACGCCGACCACAACCAGATCGGCTCCTTCTACACCGGTGCCATGAGCGAGGCCCGCCTCATCGAGCTGCACTCGGTCGCCGCCCGCGTCGGCGGCCTCGACCTGGTGCTCATCGGCGCCGACGACCCCGAGGCGATGCTCCGCCACACCGAGGAGTGCCGTTCCCGCGGCATCCCGTGGGCGGCCGACTTCTCGCAGCAGATCGCCCGCATGAACGGCGACGAGATCCGGATACTGCTGGACGGCGCGGCCTACCTCTTCTCCAACGAGTACGAGAAGGGCCTGATCGAGTCCAAGACCGGCTGGACGGAGGAGGAGATCCTCGGCCGGGTCGGCACCCGCGTCACCACGCTGGGCTCGCGCGGCGTCCGCATCGAGCGGGCCGGCGAGGAGCCGATCGTCGTGGGCTGCCCGGAGGAGGACGCCAAGGTCGACCCCACCGGTGTGGGCGACGCCTTCCGCGCCGGCTTCCTCTCCGGCCTCGCCTGGGGCGTCGGCCCGGAGCGCGCGGCGCAGGTCGGCTGCATGCTGGCGACGCTGGTCATCGAGACCCTCGGCACGCAGGAGTACCAGCTGCGCCGGGCCCACTTCATGGACCGCTTCACCAAGGCCTACGGCGACGACGCCGCCGAGGAGGTCCGCACCCACCTGCACTGACGGTGCGGGTGGGCGACGTCAGGAGACGCGTCGCACCCAGTAGGCGGTACCCCGGGGCGCGGCGTGCGCACCGAGGTACTCCTGCTCGCGCATGTCGCACCACGCCGGGATGTCGAGCCGGGCGGCCTCGTCGTCGGAGAGCACCGACACGACGCCGCCCACCGGCACGTCCCCGATGACCTTCGCCAGCTCGATGACCGGGATCGGACACCGCTTGCCGAGCGAGTCCACGACGAGGTCCGGCTCGCCCTCGCCCTCGTCCTGCGCCCCGGCCGTCCGCCCCGCCCCCGCCGCGGGCCCGGACGCCGGCGCGCCGAGCCGCGCCCGCACCGTACGCACCACCCCCGGCAGCACCTCCAGGAAGCGGTCCACGTCGCCCGCCTCCGTGCCCGCGGGCAGCGAGACCCGCACGTTCCCCTCGGACAGCACGCCCATCGCCTTCAGCACATGGCTGGGCGTCAGCGTGCTGGACGTGCACGACGACCCGGAGGAGACGGAGAAACCCTCCCGGTCCAGTTCGTGCAGCAGCGCCTCGCCGTCCACGTAGAGGCAGGAGAAGGTCACCACGTTCGGCAGCCGCAGCTCGGGGTGGCCCACCACCTCGACGTCCGGGACGAGTTCGGGCACCGCGGTACGGATGCGGTCGACCAGGGCGGACAGCCGCGCCGCCTCCGCGGTGGCCTCGGCGCGCACGGCCCGCAGGGAGGCCGCGGCGGCGACGATCGCGGGGAGGTCCTCGAAGCCGGGCGCGCGCCCCGACTCCCTTTCGTCCGTGGGTCCCTGGGCGGCGAAGCGGGTGCCCTTGCGGACCGCCAGCAGGCCCACCCCGGACGGCCCGCCCCATTTGTGGGCGCTCGCCGTCAGCAGCGACCAGCCGCCCGCCACGGCCCCCCAGCCCAGTGACTGGGCGGCGTCGACGAGCAGCGGCACCCCCGCCGCCCGGCACAGCTCGGCGGCCTCGTCGACCGGCTGCACCGTGCCGACCTCGTGGTTGGCGGACTGCAGGCAGGCCAGCGCGGTGTCCTCGCGGAGCGCGGCGCCGAAGGCGCCGGCGTCGACCAGGCCGGTGCGGTCGGTCCCCACCTCCGTGACGTCGGCGTCCTCCACCGCGTGCAGCACGGAGGAGTGTTCGACGGCCGAGACGACCACGTGCCGGCCGACCCGGCGTCGGCCGGCGAGTGCCCCGGCCACCCCCGCGTGTACGGCACGCGTACCCGAAGGAGTGAAAACGAGTTCGTCCGGACGGCAGCCGACGGCGTCGGCCGCGGCCTCCCGGGCGGCGTCGAGCAGCAGCCGGGCGCGGCGCCCCTCGCGGTAGAGCCGGGAGGGGTCGGCCCATCCCTCGTCGAGCGCGGCGAGAAGGGCCTGCCGGGCGACGGGATGCAGTGGTGCGGCGGACGCGGCGTCGAAGTAGGGCACGTGCTGCACGCTACGCCCCGGCGTCCCGCCGGGCGTCTGGGGACCAGTCAAAAGCCCCCGAAACGGGGCCCTCCGCAGGTGCGGAGCGGTGCCCGACACCCCTTCGGGGGCCGCCCCGGCGCGTTGGCCCCCCTCCCCGCGCGCCCCAAAATCGAGTCCAGTAGGGTTTGGTCCGCATAAACATCCACACCACTGCCCGCGCCAGGGCGACCGACCAGCACAGGCCGGGCATCCGGACGCGTGGGCGAGACTCTCGGGAAGGCGCTACGTGAGTCCCTACGGCTCCGACCGCTCGTCGCGGCGCCCGATGCGGCGGATTCTGCCGCAGGCGCTGGCCGCGGGCCTGGTCCTTGCGACCGCCACAGGTTGCACATACGAGGACTTCCCCCGCCTCGGCATGCCCAGCCCCGTCACGGAGCAGGCACCCCGGATCCTGTCGCTCTGGCAGGGTTCCTGGGCCGCCGCGCTGGCGGTCGGCGTGCTCGTCTGGGGACTGATCCTCTGGAGCATCATCTTCCACCGGCGCAGCCGCACCAAGGTGGAGATCCCGCCGCAGGTCCGCTACAACATGCCGATCGAGGCGCTCTTCACCACGGTCCCGCTGGTCATCATCTCGGTGCTCTTCTACTTCACCGCCCGGGACGAGTCCAAGCTCCTGGAGACCTCGGCGCGCCCCGACCACGTGGTCAACGTGGTCGGCTTCCAGTGGAGCTGGGCCTTCAACTACGTCGAGGACGTGGACGGCAACCCGTCGACGCCCAAGGCCGGCACGGTGCCCGCGGAGCTCTCCTCGATCTCCGCGAAGAAGCTGAACGCGCCCGCGGGCGCCGACGGCGTCTACGACTTCGGGACGCCCGCCTCCAGGAACCAGGACACCGGCAACCCGGGCCCGACCCTGTGGCTCCCCAAGGGCGAGTCGGTCCGGTTCGTCCTCACCTCGCGTGACGTCATCCACTCCTTCTGGGTGGTCCCCTTCCTGATGAAGATGGACGTCATCCCCGGCCACACCAACGTCTTCCAGGTGACCCCCACCAAGGAGGGCACCTTCGTGGGCAAGTGCGCCGAGCTGTGCGGCGTGGACCACTCCCGGATGCTCTTCAACGTCAAGGTCGTCTCCCCGGAGGCCTACAAGCAGCACCTCCAGGACCTGGCGAAGAAGGGCCAGACCGGTTACGTCCCGGCAGGCATTGCCACCACCGGCAACGCCAAGAACGCGGAGACCAAGACCCAGTGAGCATTCTCAACGAACCCCACGGTGCGGCCGCCGCGCACGACGCGTACGCGGACGAGATGCCGGTCCGCACGAAGCAGCCCGGCAACGCCATCGTCAAGTGGCTGACCACCACGGACCACAAGACGATCGGCACGCTCTACCTGGCGACGTCGTTCTTCTTCTTCCTCATCGGTGGCGTGATGGCGCTCGTCATGCGCGCCGAACTCGCCCGCCCGGGCACCCAGGTGGTGTCCAACGAGCAGTTCAACCAGCTCTTCACGATGCACGGCACCGTGATGCTGCTGATGTTCGCGACCCCGCTCTTCGCCGGGTTCGCGAACTGGATCATGCCGCTGCAGATCGGCGCCCCCGACGTCGCGTTCCCGCGGCTGAACATGTTCGCCTACTGGCTCTACCTGTTCGGCTCGCTGATCGCCGTCGCCGGCTTCCTCACGCCGAACGGCGCGGCCGACTTCGGCTGGTTCGCCTACTCCCCGCTGACGGACGCCGTCCGCTCGCCGGGCATCGGCAGCGACCTGTGGATCATGGGTCTGGCGTTCTCCGGCTTCGGTACGATCCTCGGTTCGGTCAACTTCATCACCACGATCATCTGCATGCGCGCCCCCGGCATGACGATGTTCCGCATGCCGATCTTCACCTGGAACGTGCTGCTCACCGGTGTGCTGGTGCTCTTCGCCTTCCCGGTGCTGGCCGCCGCGCTGCTGGCCCTGGAGGCCGACCGCAAGTTCGGGGCGCATGTGTTCGACGCCGCCAACGGCGGCGCATTGCTCTGGCAACACCTCTTCTGGTTCTTCGGGCACCCAGAGGTGTACATCATCGCCTTGCCGTTCTTCGGCATCATCTCCGAGGTCATCCCGGTCTTCTCCCGGAAGCCGATGTTCGGCTACGTCAGCCTCATCGCGGCGACGATCTCCATCGCCGGCCTCTCGGCGACGGTGTGGGCCCACCACATGTACGTCACCGGTGGTGTGCTGCTGCCGTTCTTCTCCTTCATGACCTTCCTGATCGCGGTACCGACCGGTGTGAAGTTCTTCAACTGGATCGGCACCATGTGGAAGGGCTCACTGAGTTTCGAGACACCGATGCTCTGGGCGATCGGCTTCCTGATCACCTTCACCTTCGGTGGTCTGACCGGCGTCATCCTGGCCTCGCCGCCGCTGGACTTCCACGTCTCCGACTCGTACTTCGTGGTGGCGCACTTCCACTACGTCGTCTTCGGAACGGTCGTCTTCGCGATGTTCTCCGGCTTCCACTTCTGGTGGCCGAAGTTCACCGGCAAGATGCTCGACGAGCGTCTGGGCAAGATCACCTTCTGGACGCTGTTCATCGGCTTCCACGGCACCTTCCTCGTCCAGCACTGGCTGGGTGCCGAGGGCATGCCCCGCCGGTACGCGGACTACCTGAACGCCGACGGCTTCACCACGCTGAACACCATCTCGACCATCAGCTCCTTCCTGCTGGGCCTGTCGATGCTGCCGTTCGTCTACAACGTGTGGAAGACGGCGAAGTACGGCAAGCCGGTCGAGGTCGACGACCCGTGGGGTTACGGCCGCTCGCTGGAATGGGCGACCTCCTGCCCGCCGCCGCGGCACAACTTCCTCACGCTGCCGCGCATCCGGTCCGAATCCCCGGCCTTCGACCTCCACCACCCGGAGATGGCCGCTCTGGACCAGCTGGAGAACGTCGGCGCGGCTCCGGCCGTCTCCGGCGGCGACGAGAAGGAGAGCGGCAAGTGAAGTTCCAGGGCAAGCTGTTCCTGTGGCTGTCCGTCTTCTTCCTGGGCATGGCCGTCGTCTACGGCCTGTGGTCCAAGGAGCCGGTCGGCACCACGGCGCTCTTCCTGTCCTTCGGCCTCGCCGTGATGGTCGGTTTCTACCTGGCCTTCACCGCCCGGCGCGCCGACACCGGTGCGCAGGACCGCGAGGACGCGGACGTCGCGGACGACTCCGGCGAACTGGGCTTCTTCAGCCCGCACAGCTGGCAGCCGCTGCTGCTGGCCTTCGGTGGTGCCATGGCCTTCCTGGGCATCATCTTCGGCTGGTGGCTGATCTACTTCGCGTCGCCGTTCATCCTCGTCGGCCTGTGGGGCTGGGTCTTCGAGTACTACCGGGGTGAGAACCGCACCCAGTGAGCGCCCGGCGCCCACGTACCGCACGGCGATGGCCCGGATCCCCGGCAGGGGGTCCGGGCCATCGCCCGTTCGTACGCGCTCGACGGGCGGCGGAGATCATCTCTGCTTAGCGTGGTGACCATGGGTCACCTTTCTCCGCGCCGCATGGCGACCGCGATCGCTGCAGTGACACTCTCCGCGCCGCTGGCCTCCTGTTCGGGCGGCGGCGATCCTCTTGCCAACGCCCCCTACGACGCCGCCGGCCAGGTCGTGTGGACCGGGGGAGTCGCCGGGTCGAAGAAGGCCGACCCCAAGAAGCCGCTGGAAATCACCGTCAAGGGTGAAGGCAACCGCATCACCGACGTGACGGCCTCCGACGGTTCGGGACGCTACGTGAGCGGCAAGCTGTCCGCCGACGGCAAGCGCTGGCGCAGCACCTCGAAGCTGTCCGCCGCCGCGCACTACGTCGTCAAGGTGACCACCGAGGACGGGAAGGGCCGCCAGGGCCGCAAGACGCTCTCCGTCGACACCACGGGCACCAAGCGCCACCTGAAGGTCACCTTCGGCCCGGAGAGCGGCACCTACGGCGTCGGCCAGCCCATCACCGCCGAGCTCAGCGCCGCCGTGAAGGACACCCTCGGCCGGAGCGTGGTCGAGCGCAACCTCCACGTCAACGCCTCACCCGCGGCCGACGAGGGCGCCTGGTACTGGGTCGACGACAAGACCCTGCACTACCGTCCCAAGACCTACTGGCCCGCACACGCCCGTATCGACGTCCGCAGCACCCTGGACAAGGTGCACATCAAGGGCTCGCTCTACGGAGGCGACGTCAAGCCGCTGACGGTGCGCACCGGCGACCGCGTCGAGGCCGTCACCGACGCGGCCACGCACACCATGACCTTCAAGCGCAACGGCAAGCTCGTCCGCACCATCCCGGTGACCACCGGCAAGCCCGGCTTCTCGACCCGCAACGGCATCAAGGTGGTGCTGGGGCAGGAGGCCAACGTACGGATGCGCAGCGAGACCGTCGGCATCGCCTCGGGCAGTTCCGACTCCTACGACCTGCCCGTCCAGTGGGCCACCCGTGTGACGTGGAGCGGGGAGTACGTGCACGCGGCGCCCTGGTCGGTGGGCTCGCAGGGGATCGCCAACGTCAGCCACGGCTGCGTCGGTATGAGCACCGCCAACGCCCACTGGTTCTACGACAACGTGCGGGTCGGCGACGTCGTCTCGGTCGTCCACAGCCTCGGCGAGGACATGCCCGCCTTCGGCAACGGCTTCGGCGACTGGAACCTGTCCTGGAGCGAGTGGCGCAAGGGCAGTGCGACGGGATCGCGCAAGGGCGCCGACCCGGCCGTTGCCGACCGTACCGACGCCCCTGGGGCCCGTCTGCAGCCCGAGATGTGACGCTAGGCGCCGACGGCCAGCCGTTGCCTCAGCAGCCCCGCCAGGGCCTCGTTGAGCGCGACCGGGTCGACGGGGTGGCTCACCGCCGCGTCGGCCCGGCTCCAACTGGCCAGCCAGGCGTCCTGGGGGCGCCCGATGAGCACCAGCACCGGCGGGCAGCGGAAGATCTCGTCCTTCACCTGGCGGCACACTCCCATGCCGCCGGCCGGGACGGCCTCGCCGTCGAACACGCACGCGTCGATGCCGCCGCTCTCCAGCGCGCTGAGGACCGCCGGGAGGGTCGCGCACTCCAGGTACTCGACCGGCGGCAGATCGCTCGCAGGGCGGCGGCCGACGGCCAGACGGACCTGTTCCCGGGTGTTCCTGTTGTCGCTGTAGACCAGCACCGTCGCGGTCGTCTGCATCCGTGCCTCCTCGCCTTCGTGGAGTCGCCTGCCTGTGGCCGAACCTTACTCCCGAGCACGGTGCTTCGAGGAGGGTTAGCTCCTTCGGGCGACGCCTTTCCCTACCTCAAGGGCCTTGACACACCGAATGGCACCCCCCGGAGTGAGCGCGAGATAAGGGACCGACATAATGTCGGTCGTGGCGACAGCAACAGCAGTAGAAACCGGGCACGCGCACCCGTCGGTCAACCGGCCGAACCTCACCAGCGTCGGAACCATCATCTGGCTGAGTTCCGAGCTGATGTTCTTCGCGGCCCTCTTCGCGATGTACTTCACCCTTCGCTCGGTCACGGGTGCCGAGTACTGGAAGGCGCACGCCGACGTCCTGGACATCCCGTTCTCGGCGACGAACACCACGATCCTCGTGCTCTCCTCCTTCACCTGCCAGATGGGTGTGTTCGCCGCCGAGCGCGGCGATGTGAAGAAGCTGCGCTCGTGGTTCATCGTGACCTTCGTCATGGGCGCGATCTTCATCGGCGGTCAGATCTTCGAGTACACCAACCTGGTCAAGGAGGACGGCCTCTCGCTCTCCTCCGACCCGTACGGTTCGGTGTTCTACCTGACCACCGGCTTCCACGGTCTGCACGTGACAGGTGGTCTCATCGCCTTCCTGCTGGTCCTGGGACGGACCTACGCGGCACGGCGGTTCACCCACGAGCAGGCCACCGCGGCCATCGTCGTGTCCTACTACTGGCACTTCGTCGATGTCGTCTGGATCGGCCTCTTCGCCACGATCTACCTGATCAAGTAGTCGGACCCGCGCGCGAGTCGCGCTGACGGTCACGACATCCAGACCCATCGACGCAAGAGATCCTGACACCGGGGTAATCCGTGAAAAAGCTCTCCGCACGACGGCGCCACCCGCTGGCGGCGCTTGTCGTCCTACTTGTCGCGCTCACGGCCATCGGGGGGCTGTACGCCGCGCTCGCGCCGGCGCCCAAGGCTCAGGCGGACGACAGCTCCCAGTCCCTCGCCATCGAAGAGGGCAAGAAGCTGTACACCGTCGGCTGCTCCAGCTGCCACGGTACGTCGGGGCAGGGCGGCAGTGACGGCCCCAGCCTCGTCGGCGTCGGCTCCGCGGCCGTGGACTTCCAGGTCGGCACCGGCCGCATGCCCGCGCAGCAGCCCGGCGCGCAGGTGCCGCGCAAGAAGGTCATCTACACGCAGAAGCAGATCGACCAGCTCGCGGCGTACATCGCCTCGCTGGGCCCCGGCCCGGTCACGCCCACCGAGGAGCAGTACGACCCGGCCGGCGCCAACGCCGCGCGCGGCGGGGAGCTGTTCCGCACCAACTGCGCCCAGTGCCACAACTACCAGGGCAAGGGCGGCGCGCTGACGAACGGCAAGTACGCGCCCACGCTCGAGGGCGTGAGCAACAAGCACCTGTACGAGGCCATGCTGACCGGCCCGCAGAACATGCCGTCCTTCCCCGACGCGACGATGCCGGAGGAGAACAAGCGGGAGATCATCGCGTACCTCGACGCCGTCAACGGCGAGGGCGCGCCGAGCCCCGGCGGCATGTCGCTGGGCAGCCTCGGCCCGGTCACCGAGGGTCTCTTCGGCTGGATCTTCGGCCTCGGGGCCCTGATCGCCTGCGCCATTTGGCTCGCGGCCCACACCACCAAGGCGAAGAAGTCATGAGTCAGGACATGTCAGAAGAGAACCTGCCGGACAGGCCGGCACACGAGGGCGGCAGCCAGGTCGCGACGGCGGAGAACCCGTTCGCGGACCCGGGCTTCCCGGCTCACCAGCCGCGCCGCCAGGACATCGACGAGAAGGCCGCGAGGTCTTCCGAGCGCACGGTGGCGTTCCTGTTCACCGTGTCGATGCTGGCCACGCTGGGCTTCATCGCCAGCTTCGTGGTCATCCCGATCGACAAGATCGTCTACATCTGGCCGCTGGGCCACATCAGCGCGCTGAACTTCGCGCTGGGCATGACCCTCGGCGTCTCGCTCTTCGCCATCGGCGCCGGCGCGGTCCACTGGGCCCGCACGCTGATGTCCGACGTCGAGGTCGCCGACGACCGCCACGCGATCGCGGCGAGCCCCGAGGTCCGGGCCAAGGTCATGGCCGAGTTCGCCACGGGCACCGGCGAGAGCCAGATCGGCCGCCGCAAGCTGATCCGCAACACGATGCTCGGCGCGCTGACCCTGGTGCCGCTCTCCGGGGTGTTCCTGCTGCGCGACCTCGGCCCGCTGCCGGAGGACAAGCTCCGCCACACGCTGTGGTCCAAGGGCAGGCTGCTGATCAACCAGAACACCAACAAGCCGCTGCGTCCCGAGGACGTCGCCGTCGGCTCGCTGACCTTCGCCGTGCCCGAGGGCCTGGAGGAGGAGCAGCACGACTACCAGGAGCAGCTCGCCAAGGCGGCCCTGATGATCGTGCGCATCCAGCCGAACGACATCAAGGACAAGAAGTCCCGCGACTGGGCGCACCAGGGCATCCTGGCGTTCTCCAAGATCTGCACCCACGTCGGCTGCCCGATCAGCCTCTACGAGCAGCAGACGCACCACGTGCTCTGCCCCTGCCACCAGTCGACGTTCGACCTGTCCGACGGTGCCCGGGTGATCTTCGGCCCCGCCGGTCACGCCCTGCCGCAGCTGCACATCAGCGTGAACGGCGAGGGTTACCTCGAGGCTCTGGGCGACTTCGAAGAGCCCGTGGGCCCTGCGTTTTGGGAGCGTGGATGAGCACCAACACGAGCGCGAGCGCGAAGCCGCGCGGAAAGGCCCCGGCCGGCGAACGCGTCGCCGACTGGGCCGACGGCCGGCTGGGCATCTACAGCCTGGGCAAGGCCAACCTCCGGAAGATCTTCCCGGACCACTGGTCCTTCATGCTCGGCGAGATCGCCCTCTACAGCTTCATCATCATCATCCTGACGGGTGTCTACCTGACGCTGTTCTTCCACCCGGCGATGAACGAGGTCGTCTACGACGGCTCCTACGCGCCGCTGCAGGGCATCAAGATGTCCGAGGCGTACGCCTCGACCCTGCACATCAGCTTCGACGTGCGCGGCGGTCTGCTGGTCCGGCAGATCCACCACTGGGCGGCCATCGTCTTCGTGGCCGCGATGCTCGTGCACATGATGCGCGTCTTCTTCACCGGTGCGTTCCGCAAGCCGCGCGAGATCAACTGGGTCTTCGGCTTCCTGCTGCTGTTCCTCGGCATGTTCGACGGCTTCATGGGCTACTCGCTGCCGGACGACCTGCTGTCGGGCACCGGTATCCGCTTCATGGAGGGCGCGGTCCTGTCCGTGCCGATCGTCGGCACGTACCTCTCGTTCTTCCTCTTCGGCGGTGAGTTCCCCGGCGCCGAGGTCGTGCCGCGGTTCTTCACGATCCACGTGCTGCTGATCCCCGGCATCATGGCGGGCCTGCTGGTGGCCCACCTGATCCTGATCGTCTACCACAAGCACACGCAGTGGGCCGGCCCCGGCAAGTCCGAGAAGAACGTCGTGGGCATGCCGTTCTTCCCGGTCTACACGGCCAAGGCGGGCGGCTTCTTCTTCGTGGTCTTCGGTGTCATCGCGGCCATGTCCGCGCTGGTCTCCGTCAACCCGGTGTGGGCGTACGGCCCCTACCGGCCGGACCAGGTGTCGACCGACGCCCAGCCCGACTGGTACATGGGCTTCTCCGAAGGCCTGATCCGGATCATGCCGGGCTGGGAGATCAACTTCGCGGGCCACACGCTCGTCCTGGGCGTGTTCATCCCGCTGGTGATCTTCCCGCTGGTCCTGGGCTTCATGGGCGTCTACCCGTTCCTGGAGTCCTGGGTCACCGGTGACAAGCGCGAGCACCACCTGCTCGACCGGCCGCGCAACCGTCCCGTCCGCACGGGCATCGGCGCCGCCTGGATCAGCCTCTACCTGATCCTGCTCGTCGGTGGTGGCAACGACCTCTTCGCCACCCGCTTCCATCTGTCGATCAACGCGATCACCTGGGTGGTCCGGATCTCGTTCTTCGTGCTGCCGGTGCTGGTCTTCTTCATCACCAAGCGGATCTGCCTGGGTCTGCAGCGGCGCGACCGGGACAAGGTGCTGCACGGTCGCGAGACCGGCATCATCAAGCGGCTCCCGCACGGTGAGTTCATCGAGATCCACGAGCCGCTGGAGCAGGGCGCGCTGTTCAAGCTCACCCAGCACGAGCAGCCCAAGCCGCTCGAGGTCGGCCCCGAGGTCGACGAGAACGGCGTGGAGAAGAAGGTCGGCCCCACGGCGAAGCTGCGCGCGAAGCTGTCCCGCGGCTACTACGGCGAGGGAACGCAGATCGACAAGCCCACCGTCGAGGAGTACGAGGAGATCACGAGCGGCCACGGTCACCACTGATCACTGAAGCTGTGCCACCGGGCAGGGTCCCGTCCATCCGATGGACGGGGCCCTTTCCCGTTCCCCCGCGCCGATAGGCTGGAGCCGAAGGTTTCCCGCCGCACGTCAGACCCCATGGAGTGGACCATGAGCGTTGTGAACCCCGCCGGAGGCGCATCCGTGGCGGGCGGCTCCTGGCCCGACGTCCTGGGCGCGCTGCTGAACGGCAAGGACCTGACGGCGGCCGAAGCGACGTGGGCGATGGACCGGATCATGAGCGGCGAGGCCTCGGACGCCCAGGTCGCCGGCTTCATGGTGGCCCTGCGGGCCAAGGGGGAGACGGTCGAGGAGGTCACCGGCCTCGTCGAGTCGATGTACGCGCACGCGGAGCCGCTGCACATCCCCGGCCCCGCCGTGGACATCGTCGGCACCGGCGGCGACCGGGCCAGGACCGTGAACATCTCCACGATGTCCGCCATCGTCATCGCCGGCACGGGCGCGAAGGTCGTCAAGCACGGCAACCGGGCGGCCAGCAGCGCCAGCGGTGCCTCCGACGTCCTGGAGAAGCTCGGCATCAACCTCGACCTGCCCGCGGGGCGGGTGGCGGAGGTCGCCGAGGAAACCGGGATCACCTTCTGCTTCGCCGCGAAGTTCCACCCCGCGATGCGGTTCGCCGCCCCGGCCCGCCGCGACCTGGGCATCCCGACCTCCTTCAACATCCTCGGCCCGCTGACCAACCCGGCCCGGGTGGGCGCCTCCGCCGTAGGGTGCTTCGACACCCGGATGGCCGGTCTGATCGCGGGCGTGCTGGCCCGCCGCGGCTCCTCCGCGCTGGTGTTCCGGGGCGACGACGGGCTGGACGAGCTCACGGTCACGGCCACCTCCCAGGTGTGGGTGGTGCGGGACGGGAAGGTCGAGCAGGAGTCCTTCGACCCGCGCGACGTCGGCATCGAACTGGTGCCGATCGAGGCGCTGCGGGGCGCGGACGCCGCGTACAACGCCGACGTCGCCCGCCGGCTGCTGGCCGGCGAGACCGGTCCGGTCCGTGACGCGGTGCTGCTCAACTCGGCGGCCGCGCTGGTGGCGCTGGAGGGCGCGGGCGGTCCGCTGACCGACCGGATCGCGGCCGGGATCGCCCGGGCGGCCGAGTCGGTCGACTCCGGGGCGGCCGCACGGACGCTCGAGCGATGGGCTGCGGCCACGCAGGCCTGACCACGAGAACCACCACGCAGGGCCGGGGCCGTCGCCCCGGCCCTCCGTGCTGTCCGCCGCTGTGCTGTCCGACCCCGTGCTGCCCGCTCCCCGGTGGGCCGTCCGGGATGCGGACCGCGGCTTGCGGCGACGTGCCCGTGTGGCATGATGCTGCGCAGGTCACGAGTGACAGCGAAACGGCCCCGGCCCGCTGTCCGGCAACCCTCCTTCCGTGGCGGGGTGCCCCGGGTGATGACCAGGCCGCAGGCAGCGAGGTCTGCGGCAAGCGCGGTCAGAGGAGTTCCTCCATGAGCAAGCGAATGCGCTAGGGCCTTTCCCGGCCCCCAGCCGCCTTTCCACCCCTCCCCGGGCGTCCGCCCGTCGTGACGAGGGCTGTTCCGTCATCACTGACGTTCCTTCACCCACGCCTGCTCCCAGGAGACTTCGCCATGTCGCCGCGCCCTGCCCTGCCCTCGTCCGTCCACGCTCCGCTGCCCGTCCTGGGACGCGAGGTCCTCGTACCGCTCGTGACCGGGGGCGAGGTGGGCTACGCCGCCCTCGACTACGCGGCCAGCGCGCCCGCGCTGCAGCGGGTCTGGGACGACGTGGCGGCGTACGCGCCGTACTACGGCAGCGTCCACCGGGGGGCCGGCTACCTCTCGCAGCTGTCGACCGACCTGTTCGAGCAGAGCCGGGCCACGGTCGCGGAGTTCCTCGGCTGTCGCCCCGGCGACCAGGTGGTCTTCACCCGTTCGACCACCGACTCGCTGAACCTGCTGGCCGCCGCCGTACCGGCCGGCACGAGCGTCTTCGTCTTCGAGACCGAGCACCACGCGTCCCTGCTGCCGTGGCGGGAGGCCGATGTGACCTACCTCGGCGCCCCCCGCACCCCGGCGGAGGCCGTGGCGACGCTGGATCGGGCCCTGGCCGCCCGGGCCGCGGACGGACCGGCGCTGGTCTGCGTGACCGGGGCGTCCAATGTGACCGGTGAGCTCTGGCCGGTGCGGGAACTGGCCGCGGCGGCCCACGCCCACGGCGCCCGGATCGTGCTGGACGCGGCGCAGCTCGCCCCGCACCACCCGGTGGACATCGCGGAACTCGACGTGGACTGGGTGGCCTTCTCCGGGCACAAGCTGTACGCGCCCTTCGGCTCCGGCGTGCTCGCCGGCCGCGCCGACTGGCTGCGCGCGGCCGAGCCCTACCTGGCCGGCGGTGGCGCCTCCCGGCGGGTGGCCCGGAGCGCGGACGGCGGGGTGGACGTCGACTGGCACACCACGGCCGCCCGGCACGAGGCCGGCTCGCCCAACGTCATCGGCGCCTACGCGATCGCCTCGGCCTGCCGCGCGCTGACGGAGGCCGGGTTCGACCTGCTGGTCGAGCGGGAGCAGGCGCTGGTGGCCCGCGTGCGGGCCGGACTGGCCGAGGTGCCCGAGGTCAGGGTGCTCTCGCTGTTCGGCGACGACGCCCCCCGGGTCGGCGTCGTCTCCTTCGTCGTCGAGGGCTGGAACAGCTCCCACTTCGCGGCGGCGCTCTCCGCGGAGTACGGGATCGGCGTCCGCGACGGCCTCTTCTGCGCACACCCCCTGCTGCGCACCCTGCTCGGCGCGGCCGACCAGGAGCCGGGCGAGTGCGGTGCCCCCGAGGCCGCCCCGGGCGAGCTCCCGGATCCTTCCGCCGGGGGTGCCCCCACGCTCAACGCCATCCGGGTCTCCTTCGGCGCGGGCACCCCGGACGAGCACGTGGAGCGCTTCGTCGACGCGGTGCGGGAGCTGGTGTCGGACGGGGCCAAGTGGCGTTACCGCACCGAGGACGGCCGCTGCGTCCCGGACCGGGACCAGGCCTGAGCGGCCCGGCCCCGGCGGGCCGCGCCGGGCGAACCGGTCAGGCGTCCAGGCCGATGGCGAAGGCCGTCTCGAGGTCGTGCTGGGAGTAGGTGCGGAACGCCACGTGGGTGTCGGTGGCCTCGACGCCGGGGATCTTGCTGATCCGGCCCGGGATGACGTCCGCGAGCTCGTCGTGCCGGGCCACCCGCACCATGGCGACCAGGTCGTACGTCCCCGTGACGGAATAGACCTCGCTGACGCTGTCGAGCGCGGCGATGGACTCCGCGATCTCGGGGATTCGGTCCACGCTGGTCTTGATGAGCACGATCGCGGTGATCACGGCTGTAGGTCTCCTTGGCTCGCCCTGGCTGCGGGCTCAAGCTTAGGCGTTGCGCGATAGCACACCCACGCGCACAGGAAGCCGCAGACGAAGCCGGTGATGTGGGCGAGGTAGGCCACCCCGGGACCCGTCTGCTGGACCTCGCCGGCGAGCCACTGCAGGACGAACCAGAAGATCAGCACCATCCAGGCCGGGAAGCGCAGCGGCAGGAAGAAGAGGAAGGGGAAGACGCTGGTCACCCTGGCCTTGGGGTAGAGGTAGAGGTACGCGCCGAGTACCCCTGAGATCGCCCCGGACGCGCCGACCAGGGTCTGGGTGGAGGAGGTGTGCCCGAGCGCGTAGCCGTACGTCGCCACGTAGCCGGAGGCGATGTAGAAGAGCAGGAAGCGGAAGCGGCCCATGCGGTTCTCGACGTTGTCGCCGAAGACCCAGAGGAAGAGCATGTTGCCGAGCAGGTGGAACCAACCGCCGTGCACGAACAGCGCGGTGAGCACGGAAACGAACGGCGAGGTCGCGAAGGACCCGAGCGGCGGGCAGCCGGTCGGCATCGGCACCTGCGCCAGGGGGATGTGGCCGTGCCAGAGCTGGGTGGGAACGACACCCCAGCGGGCGAAGTACGTCGCCTGGGCGCACACCTGATCGTGGCCCATGCCGTACATGTAGTTGAGCCCGGAGGACGGGCTGATGAGGAAGAGCAACCCGCACAGCCCGATCAGCGCGTACGTCACCACGGGTGTGCGGTGGACGGGGTTCTTGTCGTACACCGGGATGACCATGGACCGATCATGACGGAACGGGTGTAACGGGCGTGGGGCGCCTCGCCGCAGCGCGCGGGACCACCGAGGCCGTAGGGTGACCGGAACGCATCCGCGCGACCGAGGAGACGACCGATGCCGGTGCCCCTGCCGACCGTCACGACCCGCTGGCGTTGCACCCTGTGCGGCAATCTGACCCGGTTCGACGTCACCCGTTCCAGCAAGGTCGTGGAGTACGTCCACCTGGACCTGGCGGGCGAGCCCTCGGTCGAGGAGCGCGAGGTGCTCAGCGAGACCGTGGAGTCGGTGCGCTGCCGCTGGTGCAACGCCGTGGACCAGGTCGAACTGGTCGACCGCCCCGACACGGCGGCGGCGACGCAGGCCTGAGCGCGGCCGGGGACAATAGAAGAATGCGGCGCGGCCAGAGAGCTTGAAGGAGGCCGGGGAGGCGCCCACGGACTGGACGGGAGTGACGGGTGGACGGGACCGGCGGTAACCCGGGCCGCGGCGAGGAAGCCGCCGCGCCCGAGACCGGGGCTGCGCCGGAGGAGTCCGTCCACGGCGAGTCGCTGGACCGTCCGCTGCCCGAGGGCGTTCGGCACCGCGTGGTCGCGCTGGCGGCGGAGGCGTTCGGCGGGCTGACCCCGGCCGAGCTGCCCGCGGTGCTGCGCCCCTACGCCCGGTTCACCCCGAGCCGCCGCGCCAAGTTCGCCGCCACCGCGCTGGCCACGGCGCTGGAGGGCGACCCGTCCTTCCGGCAGCGCGTGGGCGCCCGGCTGCGCGAGTCCGAGCCGGAGCTGTGCGAGGCGCTGGACGCCGGCACCCCGCCCCCCGCGGTCGACCCGCTGGACGTGGCGGCCGCCGCGTACCTGCTGCGCCCCGCGGGCTGGGCCAAACTGGTGGCCGCGGCGGGCGAGGAGGCCCAGCGGGTCAGCGCCGAACGGGCGGGCGAGGAGACGCAGCGCGAGCTGCGGCAGCTGAAGGCGGAACTGGACGAGGTCCGGACCCAGTCCCGTACCGAGGCCGTGCGGGTCCGCACCGAGTTGGAGGCTGCCCGCAAGGAGGCCGAGTCGCTGCAGCGCAAGCTGCGCAGCGCGGCGAGCGACGTGAAGCGGGCTGAGGCCGCGCTGCGCAAGGTCGAGGCCGAACTGGACGAGACGCGCGCGGCCGCGGCGGCGGAGAAGGCGTCGGCGGACGGTGAGGCACGCCGGCTGCGGGCCCGGCTCGCCGAGGCCGAGCAGGCCGTGGAGGCCTCCCGCCGGGCGGCCCGGGAGGGCCGCAGCACCGAGGACATGCGACTGCGGCTGCTGCTGGACACCGTCCTCGACGCCGCCTCGGGACTGCGCCGGGAGCTGGCGCTGCCGCCGCGCGACACCCTGGGCGCCCGGCCCGCGGACACCGTCGACGCGGTGACGCCGGGGACGATCAGCCCCAAGGACATCGCGCGGCGCGCCCTGTCCGAGGACGATCCGGCACTGCTGGACCAGTTGCTGGCGCTGCCGCAGTCCCATCTGGTGGTCGACGGCTACAACGTGACCAAGACCGGTTATCCGGCGCTGCCGTTGGAGAAGCAGCGGCTGCGGCTGCTGGGCGGCCTGGCGGTGCTGGCGGCGCAGAGCGGCGCCGAGGTCACCTGCGTCTTCGACGGGGCCGATCTGGACGCCCCGGTGCTGCTGGCACCGCCGCGCGGGGTGCGGGTGCTGTTCAGCAAGGCCGGTGAGACGGCCGACGAGTTGATCCGCCGTCTGGTTCGGGCGGAACCTCCCGGTCGTCCGATTGTGGTGGTTTCTTCCGATCGCGAAGTTGCTGACGGTGTGGCCCGTGCCGGGGCCCGCCCGGTCGCATCCACCTTGCTGCTGAAGCGACTTGCCCGGGTGTGACCTGGAGCACACCGTGGGGCGTGTGGGGCGCTTTTTGTGGACTCAGCGTCAACTCGTCATCACTGCACGTGCGATATGTGTAAAGAAACCGCGGCCGAGCGACTTTTTTTCTTCAGGGATTTGATCCGATCACAAGATGGTCACTATGGTCGTGCCTCGAACCTCTGCCCAGTCGATCATCCACTCAGGATGGCGGCGGAGGTCCCGCCGATCTGAAGTGCCGTGCGTACGACGGGGGACGCCGACGCTCAGGGCCGGGGAACGCAGTTCCCGATGCATGCGGCAGGCGGCTGGAGGAAGAAGGAGCTCGCCCGAGTGGCGTCCCACCGTCGTCCCAAGCAGGCCAGTCGCACACGTGTCACCGTGCTCACCGCGACCGCCGCCGCAGCCGTCGCCCTGTCCGCGCAGGCGGCCCAGGCCGCTCCGGCCAAGCCGTCCGTCAAGAGCGTGAAGGCCAAGGTCGACGGCCTCTACGAGCAGGCCGAGCAGGCGACCGAGAAGTTCAACGGCGCCAAGGAGAAGCAGCAGAAGCTGCAGAAGCAGGTCGAGGACATCCAGGACGAGGTGGCCCGCCAGCAGTCCGAGCTCAACGACCTGCAGGACGACCTCGGCACCCTGGCCAGCGCGCAGTACCGCAGTGGCGGCATCGACCCGTCGCTTCAGCTCTTCCTCTCCGCCGACCCGGACAGCTACCTCGACAAGGCGTCCACGCTCGACCAGCTGAGCACCAAGCAGGCCGAGGGCCTCCAGCAGATCGCGGAGAAGAAGCGCACCCTTAACCAGCAGAAGGCGGAGGCCGCGAGCAAGCTCGACGAGCTCGACGAGACCCGCACCGAGCTGGGCAAGAAGAAGAAGGAAGTCCAGGCGAAGCTCGGCGAGGCGCAGAAGCTGCTCAACTCGCTGACCGCCGCCCAGCGGGCGTCCCTGGCCGCCGCGGAGGACCGCGCCAACCGCTCCAACGAGCGGGTCGACCTCGGCAACGTCCCGCCCGCCTCCTCGCTGGCCGCCGCGGCCCTCTCCGCCGCCAAGACCAAGCTGGGTTCGCCGTACGTCTACGGCGCCACCGGCCCGAGCTCCTTCGACTGCTCCGGCCTCACCTCCTGGGCCTACGCCCAGGCCGGCGCCGGCATACCGCGCACCTCCCAGTCCCAGGCCAACGCCGGCACGCGCCTGTCGATGAGCCAACTGGCGCCCGGCGACCTCGTCATCTTCTACGGCGACCAGCACCACGTGGGGCTCTACGCGGGCAACAACATGGTCCTGCACGCGCCGCGCACCGGCACCGTCGTGCGCTACGAGTCCATCAACAACATGCCGTTCCAGTTCGGCGTCCGCATCTGAGATCCGGGCCGAAGCGGCGGAGCCCGTTGAACCTATCGGGTGATCTCGTACGGTGACGGCCCGGCGGTGACCTGCGCAAGCAGGGCGCCGTCAGGCCGCCCGGCGGTACACGGTCTTTGAACTCCCCGTGTCCGGCTGACTACTGTCAGCCGACGTGCCATCCCATCGACGCATTCCGCAGCCCGGCCGGGCCCCGCGTACCTCCAGGGCCACGGTCCTGACGGCGGCGGCCACCGCCGCCGCCGCGATGGCGGGCGCGGCCACCACCGCGCAGACGGCCGCCGCCGACCCGGCGGACACCGCGGGCGACGTCGCGGCCCGCATCGACCACCTCTACACCCAGGCGGAGCGGGCCACCGAGCAGTTCAACGCCGCCCGTGAGAACACCCAGCGGCTCCGGCGCGAGGTGGAGGTGCTCCAGGACCGCGCCGCGCGCGGCCAGGAGCGGGTCAACCGGCTCCGCGACGACCTCGGCACGCTCGCCGGGGCCCAGTACCGCGGCGGGGGAGTGGACCCCACCCTCGCCCTGCTGCTCTCGCCCGACCCGGCGACCTATCTCGACCGGGCCGCCACCCTCGACCGGATCAGCAGCCGCGGCAACGCGCGACTCGGCGAACTCCGCTCCGCCCAGCGCTTCCTGGACCAGGAACGCTCCCGGGCCACCGATCGGCTCGGCGAACTGGAGCGGGCCCGCACCAGCCTCACCGTCCGGAAGAAGGCCGTGCAGCGCAAGCTGATGGCGGCCGCGCGCCTGGTCAACTCCCTCTCCCCGCAGGAGCGTGCCCGGCTCGCCAGCCGCCTGGAGGCGCGCGCCTCCCGGTCCGGCCGCACGGTCGACATCCCGGACCTCGGTCCGCTGTCGCTGCGCGCCGCGACGGCCGTCGCCGCCGCGCGCTCCGCCGTCGGCTCCCCCTACGTCTGGGGTGCCACCGGCCCCGGCTCCTTCGACTGCTCCGGCCTGATGGTCTGGGCGTACCGCCAGGCCGGCGTGGGCCTGCCCCGCACCTCGCAGGCCCAGCTGAACGCCGGGCGGCACGTACCGCTCAGCCAGGCGCGCCCCGGCGATCTGGTGCTCTACCGCGGCGACGCCAGCCACGTCGCCATGTACGTCGGCGACGGCCAGGTCATCCACGCCCCCTACCCCGGCGCCCGGGTCCGCTACGACCCCGTCGCCATGCTGCCGATCTCCGCGGTGACCCGGCCCACGTGACCGTCGCCGCCGGGACCGTACGATCGGCGGCGTGGCCCTCTTCCGCTCGCCGACCCGCGCCGCGGCCGCCGCGCTGTGCGGCGCGGCGGTGCTCCTCGCGGGCTGCGGACCCTCGGGCGGAGGGGCGGCGGAGCACGCGCGCCCCGGGGACCCGGTCGTACGGCAGCTGCTGGAACGGCGGGCCGACGCGGTCCTGGACCGCGACGAGAAGGCGTACCTCGCCGATGTGACGCCCGCCCGGCGCGACGCCGAGCGCCGGGTCTTCCGCAACCTCCGGGAGCTCCCGCTCGCCTCCTGGTCGTACCGGCTGGTCTCCACGGAGGGCGCCGACCCGGTGAGGGCCCGCGTCGAGCTGCGCTACCGCCTCAAGGGCTACGACAGCGCCCCGGTCACCACGGACGAGTCCCTGCTGCTGCGCACCGACGGCGGCGGACGCTGGCGGGTGGCCGGCGACGGCGACCCGGGCGGCCTGCTGTGGGAGCAGGGGGCGCTGCACGTCGTCCGCGGCAGCCACAGCCTCGTCCTCGGCACCGGCGACCGGGAGGAGCTGGCCGGGTACGCCACCGACGCGGACCGGGCCGTCCCGCAGGTGCGTCGGGCCTGGGGCGCTAAGGGCTGGACCGGGCGGGTGGTGCTGGAGGTGCCCTCCTCCCTGCGGCGCATGGGCGAACTGCTGGACGCCCCCGCGGAGACGTACGCGGGCGTCGCGGCCGTCACCACCGGGGAGGTCGGCGGCGACGGCACCGCCCCCGCCGGACGCGTCATCGTCAACCCCGAGGCCTTCGCCGGACTGTCGGCCTTCGGCCGCCAGGTCGTGCTCACCCACGAGACCACCCACGTCGCCACGCGCGCCGCGACGACCTCCCACACCCCCATGTGGCTCTCCGAGGGCTTCGCCGACTGGGTCGCCTACCGCGACTCCGGCCGTACGGCGGCGAGCCTGGCACCCGAGCTGCGCCGCGAGGTCACGGCCTCCGGCCCGCCCGGGCACCTTCCCGCGGACGCCGACTTCGCGCCCGGCGCGACCGCGCAGGCCCAGGCGTACGAAGGCGCCTGGCTGGCCTGCCGGCTCATCGCCGACACCTGGGGCGCCGACCGGCTGGTCGCGCTGTACCGTTCCGGTGCGGATCTGCGCGGCACGCTCGGCATCGACGAGGACGCCCTCACCGAGCGCTGGCGGGCCTACGTCGAGGGGGAGTTGCGATGAGCGGCACGGACGGGGACTTCACGCCGGAGGAGACCGCCCGCGGCAGGGCGCTGCGCCGCGCGCAACTGCCCTTCCTGCTCGGCGGCCGCCTCGCCGGGCTCGCACTGCTGCTGGTGCTCGGGCTGACCCCCGCGGGCGCCGCCCTCACCGGGCTGTTCGGCGACGCCCGGGCCCTGCGCGTCCTGGCCGGCGGTCTGCTGCTGGTGCTGCTCCAGCAGGCGGTCACGCTGCCGTTCTCCGCCCGGGTCCGCGTCATCCGGCGCCGCTACGGGCTCGTCACGCAGGGCTGGGGCGGCTGGGCCGTCGACGTCCTGCGCGGGCTGCTCGTCTCCGTTCCGCTGGTGCTGGCCGCGCTGTACGGCTACTACGGCCTCGGCTGGGCCTGGGCGGCCCTGGGTGCCGTCTGCGCGGCCGTCGTGCTGTCCTGGCTCGCCCCGGTCGTGCTGGAGCCGCTCTTCAACCGCTTCCGGCCGATGGAGGACGGGCCGCTGCGCGACGCGCTGCTGGCGCTGGCCGGGCGGGACCGGATCCCCGTAGGGGCGGTGCTGGTCGCCGACGCGTCCCGGCGGACGACGGCGCTCAACGCGTACGTCTCCGGCTTTGGACGCACCCGGCGGATCGTCGCCTACGACACGCTGCTCGGCACGGCCCCGGCGGCCGAGGTCGAACTCGTCGTCGCTCACGAACTGGGACACGTCAAGCACCGCGACGTGCTGCGCGGCACCCTGCTCGGCGCCGTCGGCGCGGGAGCGGGGGTGTGCGTGCTCTCCGCGGTCATGGCCGCCTCCTCCCACGGCACGGGCGACCCGCGCGGGCTGTTCCTGCTGGCGGCGGTGGCCGCGGCGCTGTCGGCGTGCGCCGGGCCGTTCGGCTGCGCGCTGAGCCGGCGCGTCGAACGGCGGGCGGACACGCACGCGCTGGAACTCACCGGGGACGCCGAGCGGTTCATCGCCATGCAGCGCCGGCTCACCGTCACCAACGTCTCCGACCCCGACCCCCCGCGCCTTCTGCACGTCCTCTTCGGCACGCACCCCACCCCCGTCCAGCGCATCGCCGCCGCCCGCGCCTTCGCCGCGGGTTAGTCCGCGGCGCGCGGTCACCTGGGCCGTACGGGGTGCGCCTGGCTCTCGCGGGCGCCCCGCGGCCTGCCGGCCATCCAGCTCGGGGCGGCCCGGTCCCGCGGGCCGTACGTAGTCGGGGGTGTCCCCGGGAACGTCGGTTGCGTCCGCCGGGCGCGGCGGGTCGCAGCGCCATGCGCCTCCGGGCGCCCCGGGCCCGGGCCGTGACGCCCGCGGGCCGTCCGCGCAGCCTGCGCGCGGGCCTCACCCGGATCCGGCCTCAGGCCGTGAGGGCGGCCAGGGCCTCCGTGAGCCATTCGCGCTCCGCGCGACCCGTGGCGCGGGCGATGCGGAGCATGCCCTGGCGGAAGGGGTCGCCCGTGTCCTCGGCGCGCACGGGCTTGCCGCGGTCGTAGAAGAAGCCGGCCGGGGTCTCCAGGAACTCCAGGCGGCGCCGGAGCACCCCGGCCTGGGCCGCGGTGTCGGGGAGGTGTCTCAGGAAGGCCAGCACGGCGAAGAAGCGGGTGGCGTCGGTGATCTCGATCGGCTTGGGGTCGCGCAGCCGGGCGAGCAGCCGCGTGCGCCCGGCGTCGGTGAGCGAGAGCACGCGGCGCGGGGCGGCGCCGACGCCGGGCTCGGTGTGCTGGCTGACCAGCCCGGCCGTGGTGAGGCGGTTGATGGCCGGGTAGAGCGCGCCGTCGCTGACCGGGCGGACGTGGCCGTTGAGTGCGGCGATGCGCTCCTTGAGCTCGTAGCCGTGCAGGGATTCCTCGTAGAGGAAGCCCAGGATGGTGAGCTCCAGCACTGTTCGCCACCTTTCCCGATCATGCGTTCGGACTTGTCCGTGCAGTGCCATGATGTTACCTCTAAACGTGGTATCTCGAAACGAGGTACCACGTTCGGGTGAACCACGACGCACCGCGCCCGAGCGGCCGCGCCGGCGGGCCCGGTCCACCTGGAAGCGCTCGCCGGCGTCGTCGCCAGGGTCATCTACGTGCCGCGGGTGGCCCGGGGCCGCGCGGCTGCGGGCGCAACGGGCGGGCGGTGGCTTACGCGGTGCGCCCGCGCCGGTCGCGGTCGCCGCACCGGGGCCCCGCCGGTCGTGCAGGCGCTCTCGTCCCCGGGGCGGCGGCCGTCGCGGCGGGGCACGGGACCCGGCGGCGGTGGGGGCGGCGCTGTGCGCGCTGCGGACCCCGGCGGTCGCCGTCGGTGGATTCCTGTGCCGGGAGCCGGGGGCCCTGCTGCTCGGCAGGCACGGGACCCGGCGGCCCTCCGCCTCGCGGCCGGGTGAACGGGCCCTGCCGTTCGCCTACGCGCTCGCCGTCCCGGCCGCGCCGGCGGCCTTCACCAGGTCAGCAGCTTCTCGGTGTCCTGGTCGCGCTCCGGCAGGCGCGTCTCGGGCGCCGTGCGCGGCCTCGACGGCAGACGGGCCGAGGCCACCCACAGCCGGCGGCAGGCGATGACCGAGGCGGCCACCAGCAGGCCGTTGCGGAGCAGCAGCAGCGTGATGCCGAGGTCGGTGCTGCCGACGACGTCGGCGAAGCGCACCGGGAACTCGTACAGGGTGAGCACCGTCGCCGCCAGCACCAGCACCGCGGGCAGCGCCATCACGCTGGCCCGCAGCGTGAGGCAGACCGCCGCCAGGCCGATCAGCCAGATCATGTACTGGGGGCTGATCACCCGGCTGGTCGTGGTGAACAGCAGCACCGCGGTGAACGCGGCGTCGAAGGGCGTCTGAGGGCCGTACGTCCGCGCCCGCAGCCGCCACAGCAGCAGCCAGGAGAAGGCGGCGATGGTCAGGCCGAGCGCGATGTTGCTCACCAGGCCCACATGGGGTCCGAGGAACTCCATGGAGCCGTAGTTGAGCTGCACCTGTCCCTGCCAGCCGTGGTGCCGGGCGATGTGGAAGACCAGGGAGCCCAGGGACTCCACCTCGGTGCCCCGCTCGCCCTGGAAGCGCAGGAAGGCGAAGGCCCCCGGCATCCACAGCCAGAAGCCCAGGGCGAGGACGCCCGCGCCGGCCACGGCCGCCGCCCAGATCCGGCGGTCGCGGACCCCGGTGAGCAGCAGCACCGGCCAGACCTTGAGCATCGCGCCGAACGCGATCAGCGCGCCCGCGACCCTGGGACGGCGCACCGTCGCCAGCAGCGCGGCCACGGCGACGGCGGTGACCATGACGTCGTAGCGCGCGTATGCGGTCGGCCCCAGGAGCGGCACGCCCAGCACCCACACGTACGCACCGGCCTGCCGCCGCCCCTCGCCGCGCGAACCGCGCAGCAGCAGCGCGAAGGCGACGAGGTCGGCGGCGCAGGCGAGCCAGAAGAAGGCGGTCGCGTAGTCGAGGAACGGCAGCATCGCGGGGGAGAGCACCGCGAGCGCGGCGGCGGGCGGGTACTGCCAGGTGACGTCGTGGTGGGGGAAGGCGCCGGTCTTCAGGACCTCGTACCAGCCGTGGTAGATCACCGAGACGTCGGTGGTCACGTCCAGCGGGGACAGGCTGAGCACCTTGAAGACGTAGAGCAGCAGCAGGACCCTGGTGGCCACCCAGGCGAGGACCGGCCCGACCGGGAGCCGCTTGCCGCTGTCGCCTGCCATGTCCACCTCGTCGAATCGGTTCTGCAGTGATGATGCACGATGCCGGTCTCACCTGTGGACAGGCGTGTGGAGCTTAGACGCGCCGCGGACCGCGGTCGGTTGCCGCGGACCGCACCGGATACCCTCGGCGACGTATGGACAAGACCCTGATCGTCACCAACGACTTCCCGCCACGTCCCGGTGGCATCCAGGCGTTCGTGCACAGCATGGCGCTGCGCCTCGATCCCGGCCGGGTGGTGGTGTACGCGTCGACCTGGCGGGACGGCTCCGAGGTCGCCGCGTTCGACGCCGAGCAGCCCTTCCCGGTCGTACGTGATCGTACGACGATGTTGCTGCCGACCCCGAGGGTGACCCGGCGGGCCGCCGCGCTCCTGCGCGAACACGGCTGTACGTCGGTGTGGTTCGGGGCGGCGGCCCCGCTCGGGCTGATGGCGCCCGCGCTGCGGAAGGCGGGGGCGCGCCGGCTGGTGGCGACGACCCACGGGCACGAGGCGGGGTGGGCGCAGCTGCCCGCGAGCCGCACGCTGCTGCGGCGGATCGGCGAGGGCACCGACACGATCACCTACCTGGGCGAGTACACCCGGTCCCGGATCGCCCGGGCGCTGACCCCCGAGGCCGCCGGGCGCATGGTGCAGCTCCCGCCGGGCGTGGACGAGAAGACCTTCCACCCGGCCTCCGGCGGCGAGGCGGTGCGCGCCCGGCTGGGGCTCAGCGACCGGCCGGTGGTCGTCTGCGTCTCCCGCCTGGTGCCGCGCAAGGGCCAGGACACCCTCATCGAGGCGATGCCGCTGATCCTGGCCGACCGGCCGGACGCCGTCCTGCTGGTCGTGGGCGGCGGCCCCTACGCGGACGAACTGAAGCGGCTCGCCGAGCGGACCGGGGTGGCGGAGTCGGTGCGGTTCACCGGGGCCGTGCCCTGGCAGGAGCTGCCCGCGCACTTCGGCGCCGGCGACGTCTTCGCCATGCCGTGCCGCACGCGCCGCGGCGGACTGGACGTCGAGGGTCTCGGCATCGTCTACCTGGAGGCCTCGGCCACCGGGCTGCCGGTCGTCGCGGGCGACTCCGGCGGAGCGCCGGACGCGGTGCTGGACGGCGAGACCGGCTGGGTGGTGCGCGGCGGGGAGCCCGGGGAGGCCGCCGAGCGGATCCTGGCGCTGCTGGGCGACGCGGAGCTGCGGCGCCGGATGGGCGAGCGCGGGCGCAAGTGGGTCGAGGACGCCTGGCGGTGGGATCTGCTCGCCGGGCGGCTAACGGCCCTCTTGTAAAAGACCATGTGCGCACGGTATGGGCGGAATCCGTCGTTCCGCCCATGATGCGCCCATGACAGCAAACCTGACGCGCCGTCAGATACTGGGCATGGCCGCCCTGCAGACGGCAACCGTGATGGGACTCACCCGCATCGGGCTCTCCCCGGCCGCCGCGGCGGACCGGGAACCGGCCGGCTACGTACCGGCCGTCGTCGTCGGCTCCGGATACGGAGGCGCGGTCGCGGCGTTACGCCTGGCCGAGGCGGGCGTGAGCACCCTCGTACTGGAGATGGGGCGGGCGTGGGACGCGCCGTCCTCCGACGGCAAGGTCTTCTGCAGCACCGCCTCGCCGGACCGGCGCTCCATGTGGTTCCGCACCCGCACCGCGGCCCCCCTCGCCTCCTTCCTCTGGCTCGACGTGGTCAACAGGGACATCAGCCCGTACCCCGGCGTCCTGGACCGCGTCGACCACCCCGGCATGTCCGTCTACGTCGGCCGCGGCGTCGGCGGCGGATCCCTCGTCAACGGCGGCATGGCCGTCACACCGGACCGCGCCTACTTCCGGGAGGTCCTGCCGCAGGTCGACGCGGACGCCATGTACGGCACGTGGTTCCCGCTGGCCAACCGCATGCTCGGCGTCAACACCGTCGCGCCGGACTGGTTCGAGAGCACCGAGTGGTACCAGTTCACCCGTGTCTCCCGCGCCCAGGCCGCCAGGGCCGGGCTCGCCACGACCTTCGTCCCCAACGTCTACGACTTCGGCCACATGCAGCGCGAGGCGGCCGGGACCGCCACGAAGTCGGCCCTGGCCCAGGAGGTCATCTACGGCAACAACTTCGGCAAGCGCAGCCTGGACCGGACCTATCTCGCCGCCGCGCTCGGCACCGGCAAGGTCACCATCGAGACGCTCAGCCGCGTCAGGGCGATCCGCCGCGACCCCGACGGCAGCTATGTGCTCACGGTCGCGCAGACCGATCTCACCGGCGCCGTCGTCGCCACCCGCGAGGTCGGCTGCGGCGCGCTGTTCCTCGCCGCGGGCAGCCTCGGAACCACCGAACTGCTGCTGCGCGCCCGGGAGACGGGCGCCCTGCCCGATCTCAGCCCCGCCGTCGGCAAGGGCTGGGCGGGCAACGGCAACATCATGCTCGGCCGCGCCAACCACCTGTGGAACCCCACCGGCGCCCGGCAGTCGACCATCCCCGTGATGGGCATCAACGACTGGAACAACGCCGCCAACCCGGTGTTCGCCGAGATCGCCCCGCTCCCCATCGGCCTGGAGACCTGGGTCAGCCTCTATCTGGCGATCACCAGGAACCCCGAGCGGGGCACCTTCGTCTACGACCCGGCCACCGACGCGGCGGTGCTCAACTGGAGCCGCTCCCAGAACCAGCCCTCGGTCGCCGCCGCGAAGTCCCTCTTCGACCGCGTCAACCGGGCCAACGCCACCATCTACCGCTACGACCTGTTCGGCGGCAACCGCGTCTTCGCCGACGACTTCTGCTACCACCCGCTGGGCGGCTGCGTCCTCGGCAGCGCCACCGACGCCTACGGCCGCGCGAACGGCTACGACGGCCTGTACGTCGTCGACGGCTCGCTCGTGCCCGGCTCCATCGGGGTCAACCCGTTCGTCACCATCACCGCCCTGGCCGAGCGCACCATGGCCAGGGTCCTGGCCCAGGACGGCATCACCTAGGAACGCCGGCGGCCGCCGTCCGCGCGAGGCGTACGGCGGCCACCGTCAACGCGGGTGGGGGCCCGTCAGCGCGGGCTCATCCGCCGTAGATCGCGGCGATCTCGTCCGCGAAGTCCCGCAGCACCACATTGCGCTTCAGCTTCAGCGAGGGCGTCACGTGACCGGACTCCTCCGTGAACTGGGTCGCCAGGACGCGGAACTTCTTCACCGCCTCGGCCTTGGACACCGCGGCGTTGCCGTCGTCGACCGCCGACTGCACCTCGGCCAGCAACTCGGGGTCCTCGCGCAGTTCCGCCACGCCGCGGCCGGACTTGCCGTGCTGCTCGGCCCAGCGGGGCAGGAACTCCTCGTCCAGGGTGACCAGCGCGCCGATGAAGGGCTTGCCGTCGCCGACCACCATGCACTCGGCGACCAGCGCGTGGGCGCGGATCCGGTCCTCGATCACCGCCGGGGCGACGTTCTTGCCGCCCGCGGTGACGATGATCTCCTTCTTGCGGCCGGTGATGGTGATGTAGCCGTCCTCGTCCAGCGTCCCGATGTCGCCGGTGTGGAACCAGCCGTCGGTGACGGCCTCGGCGGTGGCCGCCTCGTTGTTCCAGTACCCCGAGAACAGGTGCTCGCCGTGGAGCAGCACCTCGCCGTCGTCGGCGATGCGGACCGTGGAGCCGGGCAGCGGCTGGCCGACGGTGCCGATCTTGGTGCGGTCCCAGGGGTTGAAGGCGGTGGCCGCACAGGACTCGGTCAGGCCGTAGCCCTCCAGGACCGTGAAGCCGATGCCGCGGTAGAAGTGGCCCAGCCGTTCGCCCAGCGGAGCCCCGCCGGAGATCGAGTACTCGGCGCGGCCGCCGAGCACGGCGCGCAGCTTGCTGTAGACCAGCCGGTCGAAGACCTTGTGCTTGAACTTCAGGCCGAGCGCGGGACCGCTCGCCGAGTCCAGCGCGCGGCTGTACTCGATCGCCACGTCGGTGGCCTTGTCGAAGATCTTCCCCTTGCCGCCGGCCTGGGCCTTGGCGCGCGCGGAGTTGTAGACCTTCTCGAAGACCCGCGGCACGCCCAGCAGCAGCGTCGGCCGGAAGGCGGCCAGTTCGTCGGTGAGGTTCTTGGTGTCGCTGACGTGCCCGAGCTTGATCGGCGCCATGACGGCGGCGACCTCGACCAGCCGGCCGAAGACGTGCGCGAGCGGCAGGAAGAGCAGGATCGAGGAGTCACCGGTGCGGAAGAGCGGCTTGAGGCGCTCCACGACGTTGCCGCACTCGGCGAAGAACGCGCGGTGCGTGAGCGTGCAGCCCTTGGGGCGGCCGGTGGTGCCCGAGGTGTAGACGATGGTTGCCGGGGAGTCCGCCTTGGCCCAGGCGCTGCGCTCGTCCACCGTCGCCTCGGCGACGTCCGTGCCGGCCGCGCCGAGAGTCTCGACCGCGCCCGCCTCGATCCGCCACACGTGCTTGAGCTGCGGCAGGCGGTCGCGCACCGACTCGACGGACTTCTCGTGGGCCTCGGTCTCCACGATGGCGGCGACGGCGCCGGAGTCACCGAGGATCCACTCGATCTGCTCGGCCGAGGAGGTCTCGTAGACCGGCACGGTGACCGCGCCCGCGGTCCAGACGGCGAAGTCGAAGAGGGTCCACTCGTAGCGGGTGCGGGAGATCAGGGCCACCCGGTCGCCGGGCTGCACGCCCGAGGCGATCAGGCCCCTGGCGGCGGCACGGACCTCGGCGAGGAAGGCGGTGGCGGTGACGTCCGCCCAGTCTCCGGCCGCGGTCTTCCGGGCGATGACGGGAACGTCGGGATGCTGCGCGGCGTTGCGGCGGATGAGATCCGTCAGGTTCCCGTCCGCGGGGACCTCATAGAGAGCCGGAAGGCTGAACTCGCGCAAAACTGCTGCTCCTCATCGGCGCCGGCGGCGGTGCTGGCTGCGTCCACTGCATGGTTGAGCGTGGAACGGACGGCCTGGACGTTACCCACCGGTAAAGCTTCTGCGGTAGGGGGTGCCGTGTAGATGTTTTGTGTGTCACATCGTCGTCACACGCCGGATGCCCGCTGCGGCACAGTGCGGATCCACTGGTCGGAAGCCTAGTCGAGCCCCCCTGTGACCCGCAGGTAACCGCAGCCCCGGTGTGGCCTCCCCGACCCCGTCGGCCGCGTCCTAGAGTGATCGTCATGCGGGTCCATGTCGTCAGCGACGTCCACGGCGCCTCCGAAGCCCTCGCCAGGGCCGGCGACGGCGCCGACGCGCTGATCTGCCTCGGCGACCTGATCCTCTTCCTCGACTACGCCGACCACTCGCGGGGCATCTTCCCCGACCTCTTCGGCACCGAGAACGCCTCCCGCATGGTCGGGCTGCGCACCGCGCTGCGCTGGGACGAGGCCCGCGCCCTCGACCGCGAACTGTGGTCGGGACTCGGCACCGACCGGCGCACCGCCATCGAGTCCGCCGTGCGCCGGCAGTACGCCGAGCTGTTCGCCGCCTTCCCCACCCCCACCTACGCCACCTACGGCAACGTCGACATCCCCGCGCTCTGGCCGGAGTACGCCCGGCCCGGCACCACGGTGCTCGACGGCACCACCACCGAGATCGGCGGCCTGGTCTTCGGCTTCGTCGGCGGCGGGCTGCGCACCCCCTACCGCACCCCGTACGAGATCGACGACGAGACGTACGCCGCCAAGGTGGAGGCCCTCGGCGAGGTCGACGTGCTCTGCTCACACATCCCGCCCGCCGTCCCCGAGCTCTGCTACGACACCGTCGCCCGCCGGCTCGAACGCGGCAGCGAGGCACTGCTCGACGCGATCCGCCGGGTGCGCCCGAAGTACGCGCTCTTCGGCCACGTCCACCAGCCGCTCGTGCCGCGGATGCGCCTGGGGACGACCGAATGCGTCAATGTCGGCCACTTCAACTCCACCCGAACGCCCTGGGCGCTGCGGTGGTGACCGCCCCGGCGGTCTCCGGCCGCCCGACCAGGCGGTAGCCTTCACCAGCAGGCATACGACAGCAGGTACGACGCGACGTCCCGGAGGGGCCACGGCGATGGCGGAACACACCAGGTCGAGCATCACGATCGACGCGGCCCCGGCCGATGTCATGGGCGTCATCGCGGACTTCGCCCGGTACCCGGAGTGGACCGGCGAGGTGAAGGAGGCCGAGATCCTCTCCGCCGGCGGCGACGGCCGTGCCGAGCAGGTCCGGCTCCTGCTGGACGCGGGCGCCATCAAGGACGACCACACCCTCGCCTACACTTGGGCCGGCGACAACGAGGTCCGCTGGACGCTGGTCAAGTCCCAGATGCTGCGCACCCTGGACGGCGCCTACATCCTGGTCCCGCTGGAGGACGGCAAGCGCACCGAGGTCACCTACCAGCTGACCGTCGACGTCAAGATCCCCATGCTCGGCATGATCAAGCGCAAGGCCGAGAAGGTCATCATCGACCGCGCCCTCGCCGGTCTGAAGAAGCGCGTCGAGTCCCAGGGCTGACGTGCGGACGCTGCTGGTCACCGGGACGGGCGGCGCCGGGCGCACGACGGTCGCCGCCGCCACGGCCGTGGCCGCGGCCACGCCCGGACGGCGCGTGCTGCTGCTCTCCGCCGACCGCGACGCCTCCCTCGACAGGGTGCTGGGCCCGGTGCCCGTCCCGGCCGGCGGTGACGGTCCGCGGGCGGACGAGGGGGCCGCGCCGCCCTGCGCCCCCGTCCCGTCCGTACCGGGCCTGTGGGCCGCGCGCATCGACGCGGCCGCCGCCTTCCGGGCCGACGCCGCGGCCGTCCAGCAGCGCCTGGGCTCCCTTCTCGACCTGCTCGGCGCGGCCCCGCTGGACCCCGAGGAACTGACCGAACTCCCCGGCGCGGACGCCTTCGCGCTGCTGCGCGCCCTGCGGGACACCGCCGCCGACTGGGACCTCGTCGTCGTCGACCTCCCGCCGGTCCACGACGCCCTCGCCGCGCTCGCGCTGCCCGCGCAACTGCGCCGCTACATCGCCCGGCTGGTCCCCCGGGAACGGCAGGCCGCCCGCGCCCTGCGGCCCGTCCTCGCCCAGCTCGCCGGCGTGCCCGCGCCCGGCGCCTGGGCCTACGAGGCCGCCGCCCGCGCCGACCGGGAACTGGCCGCCGCCCAGGCCGTGATCGAGGACGCCGCCACGACAGTGCGGCTCGTCGTGGCCCCCGGCGCGCACGCCGCCGACGCGGTGCGCCGGGCCCGCGCCGGACTGGCCCTGTACGGCCACCGCCTCGAAGCCGTCGTCGCCAACCGGCTGCTGCCCGACGGGTCCCCCGACCCCTGGCTGGCCGAACTGGCGGGCCAGCGCCGCAAGGAAGTGCGCGCCCTGCGCGCGGAACTCGCCGGCACCACCACCGCGCTCCACGAACTGCCCCACCTCGGACGTGAACCCCGTGGCGCGGAGGACCTCGCCCGGCTCGCCGCGCGGCCGCCCGCCGACGCGCCCGAGGGTCCCGCCGCGCCGCCGTGGACCACCGAGGACCGGCTCGCCGCCGAGGGCCACTTCCTCTGGCGGCTGCCGCTGCCGGGCGCGACACGCGACACCGTCGACCTCGTACGCCGCGGTGACGAACTCGTCGTCGACGCCGAGGGATACCGCCGCATCCTCCCGCTGCCCTCCGCGCTGCGCCGCTGCACCGTGGCCGGCGCGGCGCTGCGCGACGGCGCGCTGCAGGTCCGGTTCGCCCCGGATCCCGGTCTTTGGCCCCGCTGAGCGCTGAAAGCGCCGCCCCTGTTCGGGTACCGTCGTTGGTACCAAGCCGGAGCCTTACGGAGCCACCATGAGCGAATCCACGGACCGCGCGGGCCGCCCCGACGCCGATTCCGACGCCTGGGCCAAGGCGAGCGCGGAGGACATCGCCGCCGAGAACGCCCGCAGGCGGCAGCAGAGCGGCCAGACGCCGGGCAGCGCCGGCGAGGAGCTGCGACGTCTCGCGGAAGCCGTCACCGACCGACTGTCGATGCTGCGCACCCCCGCCGCCGAGATGGCGGCGCAGGGGCTGATCTCCCAGGTCAAACAGGCCGTGGAGCCGATCGTCGAGCGCAACCCCGAGGTCTTCGACCACCTCGCCGCCGCGGGCGCCGAACTCCTGGCCGCCTACCGCGCCGCGGTGAGCGGGCAGGAACGCCGCTGGACCTCCGGCGGGGACACCCCGCCCAGCGAGCGCATCGACCTGGACTGAACGGCGCGACGCGGACCCGGTGCGGAGCATCGGGCCCGAACAGGGCGCAGGTCGCCCTCCGGTACGGTTGGACGCAGCGGGGCTCGACCGAATACTGAGGGATACATGGGACTCACCATCGGCGTCGACATCGGCGGCACGAAGATCGCGGCCGGCGTGGTCGACGAGGAAGGCTCGATTCTCGAAATCGTCAAGGTGCCGACCCCGCAGACCTCCGAGGGCGTCGTCGACGCCATCGCGACAGCGGTGCACGACGTCAGTGCCGGCCACCCGGTCGAGGCCGTCGGCATCGGTGCCGCCGGCTATGTCGACGACAAGCGCGCCACCGTGCTCTTCGCGCCCAACATCCGCTGGCGGCACGAGCCGCTGAAGGACAAGGTCGAGCAGCGCGTCGGACTGCCCGTCGTCGTCGAGAACGACGCCAACGCCGCCGCCTGGGGCGAGTACCGCTTCGGTGCGGGCCAGGGCCACGACGACGTCATCTGCATCACCCTGGGCACCGGGCTCGGCGGCGGCATCATCATCGGCAACAAGCTGCGCCGCGGCCGCTTCGGCGTGGCAGGGGAGTTCGGCCACATCCGCATGGTGCCGGACGGTCTGCTGTGCGGCTGCGGCAGCCAGGGCTGCTGGGAGCAGTACGCCTCCGGCCGGGCGCTGGTGCGCTACGCCAAGCAGCGGGCCGTCGCCCAACCGGAGAACGCCGCCCTGCTGCTGTCGCTCGGCGACGGCACGCCCGAGGGCATCCAGGGCCAGCACATCAGCCGCGCCGCGCGCGACGGGGACAAGGTCGCCGTCGACTCCTTCCGGGAGCTGGCCCGCTGGGCCGGAGCCGGCCTCGCCGACCTGGCCTCGCTCTTCGACCCCTCCGCGTTCATCGTCGGCGGCGGAGTCTCCGACGAGGGCGAACTCGTCCTCGAACCCATCCGGAAGTCCTTCCGCCGCTGGCTGGTCGGCGGTCAGTACCGGCCGCACGCCCAGGTCCTCGCCGCGCAGCTCGGCGGCAAGGCCGGTCTCGTCGGCGCGGCCGACCTCGCCCGCCAGGGCTAGGCCCGGCCCGGCGGCCACCCGTACGGCACCGGTGCCCCCGTCACTCCACGCACAGGAGTGGCGGGGGCACCGTCTTTCCCGGCCGGGCACGCCCGCCCCGTACGACCACGCCCGCCCCGCGTGAACGCGCCGCCGCTACAGTGACCCCGTGAGCGAGGGCCGATCGCCGGAGCTGCCGGCGTCCCGTACGGAGCCGGACGGCTCCGCCGTCGTCCGCGTGCTGAGCTACAACATCCGCTCCATGCGCGACGACACCGACGCGCTCGCCCGGGTGATCCGCGCCTGCGACCCCGACCTGGCGCTGATCCAGGAGGCGCCGCGCTTCTTCCGCTGGCGCAAGGCCGTCGCCCGCCTCGCCCGCGCCTCGGGCCTGGTCGCCGTCACCGGCGGGGCCACCGCCACCGGTCCCCTCGTGCTGTCCTCCCTGCGGGTGCACGTGGAACGCGCCGAGGACGTCCTCCTGCCCCGCACACCCGGCCTGCACCGGCGCGGTTTCGCCACCGCCGTCGTGCGCGTCGGCGGCGCCCGCCTGTCCGTCGTCAGCTGCCACCTCTCGCTCCAGGCGCGCGAGCGCTACGACCAGGGCGGCATGCTGCTCGACCGGCTCGCCGCGATGGGCGAGCCGTACGCGGTCGTCGGCGGCGACCTCAACGACCGCCCCCACGGCCGCACGTTCCGCCGGCTCGCCGACGAGCTGCAGGACGCCTGGGTGGCCCGGCCCTGGGGCGGTGAGTACACCTCCACCCCGCACGACCCGCACCAGAGGATCGACGCGATCTTCACGACCCCGGGCGTCGAGGTCCTCGGCTGCGGGGTCCCGCACGGCCTGCCCGGCATCACCCCCCACGACCTGAGGGCGGCCACGGACCACCTCCCGGTCCTGGCCGCCCTCAAGGTGCCCGCCTCCGCCTGACGGCGGGGCCCGTCAGACGACGGCGCCGCCGCCCGGCAGGTCGTCGTCCTCGTCGCCGCCCGGACGCATGCGCGTCACCAGGGTGGCGAAGCCGCCGAGGAAGCCGCCTATGCCGACGGTGAGCGCCCACCACGGCATCGGTTCCTGGAAGAGGACGAACCCGAAGATCAGCAATGGCCCGCCCACCGCGGCGAGCCAGGCGAACTTCGTCGTCACGTCCGCCTCCGGGAGGGGCGGCGGCTCCGGCGGCTCGTAGTGGCCCTCGTCCGCGTCCTCGTCCAGTTCGTAGTCACGGGGACCGGACAGCACGGGGTGAAGGATGATGCGCGTCGCGTCCGGCGCCGAGGGCACCGCGGACGGGTCCGCCGCCGTCTCGTTCCCTTCGCGTTCGCCGTCCCGCTCCGCCGCCGGGACGTCCTCGGCCGCGGGCCAGGAACCCGTCCCCGGCTCGGGGTCCTTCTCGTACGCCGCGACGAGCTCGGCCCACGCCGACTCCTCGTCCAGCGGCGCGCGTTCCGGCTCGCCGCCCTCGGGCATCCGACGCTCCTCCTCCTCGGGCTCAGCCACTGGCCGCGTCCTCCTTGTCCGCTCGCTCTCCCGCACCCGAGAGCCGCTCCACGAAGGCGTACGACTGCTCGAAGACCGTCTCCGCGTCGTGGTCGAGCGTCGCCACGTGGTAACTGCGCTCCAGCACCGTCTCCGTGACGTCCGTCGACGACACCCGGCTCAGCACGACCGCCGAGTTCGACGGGTGCACCACATGGTCGACCCGGCTGTGCAGCAGCAGGAGCGGCTGCGTCACCTGCGGCAGATCGTGCCGTACCAGCGTCCAGAAACGGCTCAGCGAGTGCACCGCCCGCAGCGGGGTGCGGTCGTAGCCGACCTCCTCCGAGCCCTCCTTGGCGATGTCGCTGGCGATGCCCGGCACCGAGGGGACGAAGTGGCGCAGCAGGGGGACGGCCTTCAGCTGGTGGCTGTCGGCCTTGACCGAGGGGTTGACCAGGGCGATGCCGCTGACCGCGGCGCCGTGCTGAGCGGCCAGCCGCAGGGTCAGGGCCCCGCCCATCGACATTCCGAAGACAAACACGCGGTCACAGCGCTCGGACAGCGCGCGGAATTCCCGGTCCACCTCCGCGTACCAGTCCTCCCAGCCCGTCAGCTGCATGTCCTGCCAGCGCGTGCCGTGCCCCGGCAGCAGCGGTACGGACACGGTCAGGCCCCGCTCGGCGAGGTACTCGGCCCACGGCCGCATGGACTGCGGTGTGCCGGTGAAACCGTGGCACAGCAGGACGCCGACCTCACCGCCGTCCTGGCGGTAGGGCTCGGCTCCGGGCATCAGCGGCACCGTACGTCTCCTGTTCGGTGGAATGCGCGAAAAGCGATACCTCACAGTACGCGGACGGCCGACACCGGGGGAGAGCACCGGCGGATCTGGCGTTAAGGTCTTCCCGTCAGACACAGGAGGTCATCGGTTGTTGTACGGCGTGATGAAGATCGCCATCGGCCACCCCCTGCGAGCCGCGTTCCGGCCGTGGGTGGAGGGCCTCGAGCACATCCCCAAGCAGGGACCGGCGATCCTGGCGAGCAACCACCTGTCCTTCTCGGACTCGTTCTTCCTGCCCGCCGTGCTCGACCGCAAGGTCACGTTCATCGCCAAGGCCGAGTACTTCACCACGCCCGGCATCAAGGGCAAGCTCACCGCCGCCTTCTTCAAGGGCGTCGGCCAGCTCCCCGTGGACCGATCCGGCGCCCGCGGTGCCGGTGAGGCGGCGATCAACAGCGGGATAAAGGTCATCGAGGCCGGCGAGCTCTTCGGCATCTACCCCGAGGGCACCCGCTCGCCCGACGGCCGGCTCTACCGCGGCAAGCCCGGCGGCCTGGCCCGCATCGCGCTCGCCACCGGCGCGCCCGTGATCCCGGTCGCCATGATCGACACGGAGAAGATCCAGCCGCCCGGCCAGGTCATGCCCAAGCTGATGCGCCCGGGCATCCGGATCGGCAAACCGCTGGACTTCAGCCGCTACACGGGCATGGAGCACGACCGCTTCATCCTGCGCTCGGTCACCGACGAGGTGATGTACGAGATCATGAAGCTCTCCGGCCAGGAGTACGTGGACATCTACGCGACCGCCGCCAAGCGGCAGATCGCCGAGGCGGCGAAGAAACAGCAGCACGGCGGGTCCTAGCCGGACACGCCCGGGGGAAACGGGGGGACGGCCCATGGCCGGGGAGAGGACCGGCGCGGCCGGGGGGAGAACCGGCGGGCCGCCCGCGGCGCGGTCGGCGCGCGTCACGCGCATGTCGGTCGAGCAGCCGCTGTGGCGCGCCCTCACCGGCTACCGGGTGCTGACCGCCGCGTACGCCATCGGGCTCTACGCCGTCGCCTACCACGAGCACGCACACCCCCTGGCGGGAGCCGCGTACATGGCGGTGCTCGCCGTGTGGACGCTGGCCACCGTCGGCAAGGTGAGCTCGCCCCAGCGCTGCACCCGCCCCTTCCTCATCGCCGACCTCGGCGTCGCCCTCACCGGCATCCTCATCACCCCGCTCGTCGAGTCGCACCAGCGCATCCTCGACGGCGGCCCCACCCTGCCGTCGATCTGGACCGCGGGCTCCGTGCTCGCCTTCGCCATCAAGGGCGGCTGGCGCTGGGCCGCCGCCGCCTCCTGCCTCGTCGGCGGCGCCAACATCGTCGAACGCGGCTCCCCGGCCCGCGACACCCTCCACAACGTGCTGCTGGTCGCCATCGCCAGCATCGCCATCGGGTACGTCGTCGAGGTCGCCCGCGCCAGCGAGCGCACCCTCGCCCGCGCCCTGCAGATCGAGGCCGCCACCCGTGAGCGGGAGCGGCTGGCCCGCGACATCCACGACAACGTGCTGCAGGTGCTCGCCATGGTGCAGCGGCGCGGGGCCGAGATCGGCGGTGAGGCCGAGGCCCTGGGCCGCATGGCGGGCGAGCAGGAGGCCGCCCTGCGCACCCTGGTCACCGACGGCGCCGCCGCCCTGCCGTCCCCCCGCGCCGGCACCGATGCCGGCACCGACGGCGACGACGGGCAGGACGCGGACGCGCCCCGAGACCTGCGCGCGCTGCTCACCCCGTACGGCAGCGCCCGCGTCACCGTCTCCGCCCCCGGCACCCCGGTCGTCGTCCCCGGCCGCGCCGCCCGCGAACTCGCCGCCGCCGTGGGCGCCGCCCTGGAGAACGTCCGCCGGCACGCCGGCGAGGACGCGCACGCCTGGATCCTGGTCGAGGACGAACCCGAGGCCGTCCTGGTCAGCGTCCGCGACGACGGCCCCGGCATCCCCGAGGGGCGCCTCGCCGCCGCCGAGGCCGAGGGCAGGCTCGGGGTCGCCCAGTCCATCCGCGGCCGGCTCCGGGACCTCGGCGGCACGGCGGAACTGGTGTCGGTGCCCGGGCAGGGGACAGAAGTCGAGTTGAGGCTCGCCAAATGAGGGAGGAGATTGGGGTCATGGCCGTGAAGGTGATGGTGGTCGACGACCACCCGATGTGGCGGGACGCGGTCGCCCGCGACCTCACCGAGGCCGGATACGTGGTGGTCGCCACCGCCGGTGACGGTCCGGAGGCGGTCCGGCGGGCCAAGGCGGCCATGCCCGAGGTGCTCGTCCTCGACCTCAACCTGCCCGGTCTGTCCGGTGTCCAGGTCTGCAAGGACGTCATCGCCGACAACCCGGCCCTGCGGGTGCTGGTGCTCTCCGCCAGCGGTGAGCACGCGGACGTCCTGGAGGCCGTGAAGTCCGGCGCCACCGGCTACCTGCTGAAGTCGGCCGGCCGCGAGGAACTCCTCGACGCCGTCCGCCGCACCGCCGTCGGCGACCCCGTGTTCACCCCCGGCCTCGCCGGCCTCGTCCTCGGCGAGTACCGCCGCCTCGCCTCCGACCCCGCCCCCGCGGCGTCCGACACCCCCGAGGCGCCCCGCCTCACCGACCGCGAGACCGAGGTCCTGCGGCTCGTCGCCAAGGGACTCAGCTACAAGCAGATCGCCGAGCGGCTGGTCATCTCCCACCGCACCGTCCAGAACCACGTCCAGAACACCCTCGGCAAACTCCAGCTCCACAACCGCGTGGAACTCGTGCGCTACGCCATCGAACGAGGACTGGACGAGGAGTAGCCCCGCCCCCGGCTCGGGGGCGCGCCCGCACCCGCGCCGCACGCCGCCCGGAAGGGTGAAATCGGCGGCCCAACATCCCCGTGCCGCAAAGGATTTCATCGAACGGCCCATCCCACCTGTGACGCCGGTCACGCTAGCGTCGTGGGCGCAGGCAAAAGGTGCGAACGGGAAGGGATGGATCATGCGAGTTGGCGTGCTGACCGGCGGCGGAGACTGCCCCGGGCTCAACGCGGTCATCCGTGCCATCGTGCGCAAGGGTGTCCAGGAGTACGGATACGAGTTCACCGGTTTCAGGGACGGGTGGCACGGCCCCCTCGAGGGCGACACCGTGCCGCTGGACATCCCCGCAGTGCGCGGCATCCTCCCGCGCGGCGGCACGATCCTCGGCTCGTCCCGCACGAACCCGCTCAAGGCGGAGAACGGCGTGCGCCGCGTCAAGGACAACCTCGCCAAGTACGAGGTGGACGCCCTCATCGCGATCGGCGGCGAGGACACCCTCGGTGTCGCCACCGCCCTGTCGGACGAGTACGGCGTCCCCTGCGTCGGCGTGCCCAAGACCATCGACAACGACCTGGCGGCCACCGACTACACCTTCGGTTTCGACACCGCCGTCAACATCGCCACCGAGGCGATCGACCGCCTCCACACCACCGCCGAGTCGCACATGCGCGTCCTCGTCGTCGAGGTGATGGGCCGCCACGCGGGCTGGATCGCCCTGCACTCCGGCCTTGCCGGCGGCGCCAACGCCATCCTCATCCCCGAGCAGCGCTTCGACCTCGACCAGGTCTGCGCCTGGGTGGAGAGCCGCTTCAAGATCCGCTACGCGCCCATCGTCGTGGTCGCCGAGGGCGCCATGCCGAAGGACGGCGACATGGTGCTCAAGGACCAGACCCTCGACTCCTTCGGCCACGTGAGGCTCTCCGGCGTCGGCGAATGGCTCGCCAAGGAGATCGAGCGGCGCACCGGCAAGGAGGCCCGCACCACCGTGCTCGGCCACGTCCAGCGCGGCGGCACCCCCAGTGCCTTCGACCGGTGGCTCGCCACCCGCTTCGGCCTGCACGCCATCGACGCGGTCCGCGACCAGGACTGGGGCAAGATGGTCGCCCTGCGCGGCACGGAGATCGTCCGTGTCCCGCTCCGCGACGCGACGACCCAGCTCAAGACGGTCGATCCGCGCCTCTACACGGAGGCCGGGGTCTTCTTCGGTTAGACACGGCGTTTTCCTCGGCGCCGTCTGCGCTTTCCCCGCTTGCCATGGGCGATCACGCGGCCGTACATTCCCTGCACCCGGCTTGTCCGGCCGCTTCGTCAATCCCCCTTGAGCACATGAGGAGCGCCCGGAATGACGGGTGTACTGGCGGTCGCAGGCGGCACCGCATCCGGCAAGTCCACCCTTGCCGAGGCCCTGTCGCTGCAGTGTCCCGAGAGCATCGCACTGGTCCATCTGGACGACTACTACGTGCCCGCGCACGATCCCCTCAGGGGCGTGTGGACGGTCAGCGCCGGCGGGCACGCCATCCTCGACTGGAACCATCCCGGCTCCATCGACGAGGCCGCCGTCAGCGCCGCGATCGACATGGCTCTGGCCCGGCCCGGCGTCCGCCTGGTGGTGGTCGAGGGACTCTTCGCCCTGACCCTGCCGTCGGTGCGGGAACGCGCGGACTGGCGGGTGTACGTGGACGCCCCCGACGACGTCCGGCTGGCCCGCAAGATCCTGCGCAAGATCGAGGTCCAGCGGCAGGACCCGCGGCTGTCCCTGCTGAACTATCTGCAGAGCGGCCGGGACCGGCACGTCGCCCACGTCGCGCCCTCCCGGGCGGCGGCCGACCTGGTGGTGGACGGCACCCACGAGGGCCCGGAGATGCTGGCGGCGGTGCTGGGCCTGATCGGCCCGCTCCTGTCGGCCGTCCCCGATCCCCTGCCCGATCCGCTCCCCGCCGCCCGCCCCCGCCGTGCCCGCGCGGTCACCCCGCGGACGCACCAGCTTCCCGCGGCGGCGGTCTGACGGCCGGGGGCCCCTTCACACGTTGTACGCGCCGATCTCGACGAGCGCCGTGCCGTCGAGCCGGTACGTCACGGTCGCGCTGATGTGGTCCGACAGCGCCGGGTCGTGCCACGCGTCCCGCAGACCGCCGGTGAAGCAGAGGTCGGCTTCGCAGGGGTCGGTGCCGTGGAGCCGTGGGAAGGCGCCGGTCAGTTCGGCCGCCACGCGGTCCCGAGGCAGGCGGAAGCGGACGTCCTGCTCCCGGGACAGCGGTGCGCTGTGGTCCGTGCAGACGATGTCGGTGGCCCCGACGGGAACCCGACCGCCCAGGAACGACTCGGTGTCCGCGCAGTCGATGGAGTGCGGCGCCATCTCGTACCGGACGGCGGCGTCGGCGGCTGCGACCACGGCGTAGAGCAGCAGGGGCGCGAAGGCCAGGCACAGCGCGGGCGCGACACCGGTGAGCCAGCGCCACTGCGTTCGGGGCCGGCCCTGTCCGGGCCGGCCCCGTGTGCTGGTCAAGGGGCGTCAGCCCACGACCGTCACCCCCGCCAGGAGCTCCGCCACGATCGCCGTGCCGTTCAGGCTGAGCACGGACTCGGGGTGGAACTGGACGCCCGCGAAGCCCGGGCCGCGCATGGCGTGGACGTCGCCGGTGGTCCGGTCGCGGCTCAGCTCGACGCGGTGCATGGCCAGCTCCTCCGCCGTCGCGTCGTCGCAGCGGGCGGTGAAGGAGTTGTAGAACCCCACGGTCTCGGCCCGCCCGAACAGGTCGATCGGTGTCTGCGCGCCCTGGAAGGGGACGCCCTTGCGGACGATGTCGAGGCCGAGCTCGGCGGCGATCAGCTCGTGGCCGAGGCAGACCCCGAGCAGGCCGTGCCGGTGGCCGCGGACGAGTTCGGCGGTGAGCCCCCGCAGGAGCGCCATCTTGGGGTCGCCCGCGTCGGACGGGTCGCCGGGGCCCGGGCCGAGGACGACCGGGCCCCGGTGGGCGAGGGCGGCCCCGCGCAGCCCCGGCTCGTCGAAGCGGCGCACGGTGACCTCCAGCCCGGACGACCGCAGCACGTGCGCGAGCATCGCGGTGAAGGTGTCCTCGCCGTCCACGACGAGGGCGTGCCCGGACAGCGTGCGGGGCTGCTCGGCGGTCTGCATCCGCAGCCAGAACGGCGCCAGGTTCCTGCGGCGTCCGTCCAGCGCGGCCCGGACCCGGATGTCGTCGCCGAGCCGCGGCCGGTCCGCCGCCGGGCCCCGGGACGGTCCGGGCCGGACGCCCAGCGCGGCCAGCACGGCCGCCGCCTTGGCGTGCGTCTCGGCGACCTCCGCGTACGGGTCGGACCTGCGGACCAGCGTCGCGCCCACCGGGACCTTCAGACCGCCCGCGGCGTCCACGTCGGCCGTGCGGATCAGGATGGGGGAGTCCAGGGTCTGCGCGCCGCCCGCGTCCCGCCCGATCAGCGCGAGGGCGCCCGCGTAGTAGCCGCGGCCGCCCGGCTCGTGGCGCTCGATCACCCGGCAGGCGTTCTGCACCGGCGAGCCGGTGACCGTCGCGGCGAACATCGTCTCGCGCAGGACGTCCCGCACGTCCATGGTGCTGCGGCCGCGCAGCTCGTACTCGGTGTGCGCCAGGTGCGCCATCTCCTTCAGGCGCGGGCCGACGACGACACCGCCGAGGTCGCCGACGGTGCACATCATCTTGAGTTCCTCGTCGACCACCATCGTCAGCTCCTCCACCTCCTTCGCGTCCCGCAGGAAGGCGAGCAGCCCCTCCGCGTCCGGCCCCTGCGCGGGGTAGCGGTAGGTGCCGCTGATGGGGTTCATGACGACCGTGCCGCCTGCCATCCGCACGTGCACCTCGGGGCTCGCGCCGACCAGGGTCCGCTCGGGGGTGCTCACCACGAACGTCCAGTAGGCGCCGCGCTCGCCGTCGAGCAGCCTGCGGAACAGCGCGAGCGCGTCCGCCGCCGCGAACCCCGGGATCTCGCCGCGGAAGGTGCGCCGGATGACGAAGTTCGCGCCCTCGCCGCGCCCGATCTCGTCCTCGATGACGCGCTCCACGATCCCGGCGTATGTGTCGTCGTCGACGTCGAACGCCCCGCCCTCGACGCGCACCGCGTGCGCGGGCAGGGCCGCCATGAGCTCGGGCAGCGGCAGCTCGTACGTCTCCAGGGGGCGGAGCACGAGCAGCGGCGTCCCGTCGTCGCGCACGTCGAAGCCGCGTTCCCTGATCTGCCGGTACGGCACCAGCGCCAGCGCGTCGACCGCGGGCCGGGCCCCCTCGGGGGCGCCGGTGGGCAGCGCGATGTCGGTCAGCCGCTCCGCCGTCCCGACCGGGCCGAGCAGCACTTCGACGCTGTCCGCGGCGCATCCCGGCGCTCTGCGCCTGAGCAGCGCGAACGGTGGGCACGCGGGGTCCAGCAGCCGTTCGACGAGCGCGGCGGCAAAGGGCGCGGTGCTGGGGTCGTGGTTCTCCACGGCGGTTCCTTCCGGTCTTCGGCGAGGGAAGGGACGGCCGCGCAAACACCGAAGGCCGCCCTTCGGGCGGCCTGAGCGTCTGACTGTGCGTACGCGCTGCTAGTGGGCCGCCGGATCCGCGGTCCACCACCACTGCAGGTGCGTCTGCTGCGCGTACATGTTCCGCACCCTAACGCATGCGTCCACGACGCGACGGTCGTGTCTCACGCTTTCGGGGCACCGCGGGGACGTACGGCCCCGGTACTCTCGGGGATGCGTCCGGAATCCCGTCCATGGGAGGAACCATGACCGCCGAACCATTGCCGGCCTGGGCGATTCCGCCGCGCGGCGGCTTCACCTCGGACGACCTGGACCGCATTCCCGACCTCCCGCCGCACACGGAGTTGATCGACGGGAGTCTGGTGTTCGTGAGCCCGCAGAAGAGCTTTCATTCGCTGGTGGTCGATCTGCTGGTGCTGACTCTGCGAGCGGCGGCCCCGGATACAGTGCGGGTGCGCCGGGAAATGAGCCTCGTGCTGAACCCGCGCAACCGGCCCGAGCCGGACCTCGTCCTGGTGCGCGCGGAGGCCGCGAGCGACGCGGCCGACGAGACCGGGTACCGGGCGCCCGACGCCGTGCTGGTCGTCGAGGTCGTATCGCCCGACTCCGAGGAGCGGGACCGCAAGCGCAAGCCGCAGCTGTACGCCGAGGCGGGGATCCCGCACTTCTGGCGGGTCGAGAAGGGCGAGGGCCGGCTCCCCGTCGTCTACGTCTTCGAACGGGAGCCGGCCACCGGCGCCTACGTCGCCACCGGCATCCACCACGACCGCCTCAAGGTGTCCGTGCCGTTCGCCGTGGACATCGATCTCAGCGGGATCGATCGGCTGTAGCCGCCGCCTCCTGGAAGCGGCGCAGGAGTTCCCGGCCGGGTGCGCTGCCGGCGTCGAAGGCCTGTATGCCGCGCAACTCCGCGGGCACGAGCGGGCCGAGCAGCAGCGCGCCGTTGCAGCGGAAGCAGAGGGCGACCTCGAAGAGGACCTCGTGGGCGCTGTGGGCGCGGACCGCGTAGCCCGGCACGAAGCACCGGGCCCGCTCGCCTTCCGGCACCTCGCCGAGCAGGCCGAGGACGTGCCGCGCCTCGTCCTCGACCCAGACGTCGATCGTGTCCCCCGGCACGGTGCGTGGCCGGGGGAACAGATCGGCGGTGACGCGTACGGCCTCGACGAACTCGATCGGCGCGGCGGCGACGGGAAGCAGCATGCGCACAGCATGGCCGCTTCCCGGCCGGCTCACCTCACCGCACCAGCCGCCACAGGGACGCCCACTGCGCCGCCGTGAGGTCCTTGGGCAGGGCGTACGGCGGCACTCGCTCGGCGCGGAGCCAGTCGCGCAGTGCCGCACGGTCGAAGTGACCGGTGCGGGTGAGGACTTCGCGCAGGCCGCGGCCCGGGCCGGTGAACACCCGCTGGACGAACGCCTGATACGCGTGGCGGTCGCCGGGGACGAGGGGCTCCGGGCGCCGGGTCATGGTGAGCAGGCCGCCGTCGACGGAGGGCGCCGGGCGGAAGGCGCGCGCCGGGACGCGGGAGTGGAGGGCGAAGTCGTACCAGGGCCACCAGGAGGCGGTGAGGAGGGTGGCGCCGCCGACGCCCGCCCGGCGGCGGGCGACCTCCCACTGGACGAGCAGCACCGCGGACTCCCACCGGTCGGCGGCCAGGACGCGCCGCATGATGGTGGTCGTCAGGTGGAAGGGCAGGTTGCCGACGATCACGTGCGGCTCGCGCGGGAAGCGGTAGCGCAGGACGTCGGTGTTGACGACGTGCGCGCCGCGCGGGAGCCGCCGCTGGAGGCGCTGTGCGCGCCGGGGGTCGATCTCCACGGCCGTGAGGGGGCGGCCGGTGCGGCTGAGAGGGAGGGTCAGCGCGCCGTCGCCCGGGCCGATCTCGACGATGGGCCCGCTGGTGGCGGCGACGAGGGCCTCGATGGAGGCGATGACCGTGCGATCGGTGAGGAAGTTCTGGCCGAGCTCGTGTCGGCCACCCACCATGGACCGGTGGTGAGGCATGGGTGTGCACTCCGCGACATAAGAGGTTCCGACGATGGACCCGATGCCGCGGCGAAGAGCGCCGCGGCTATGCCCGGCGCAGCCTGATGCAGTAGGTGCAACCCATGTGCGGCACGGTATCCCGGTCCCGTTCGGTTCCGCACGTGGTTTTCCGTGCCGGTCCGTGGACGCTCGCGTATGGGATGGAGCGTTCGGGCCATGTTCCGTCTCACGGTGCGCGGCTTCACTGGTCGCATGACTTCCCGAGACGCCGTCCTCGTCGCGGCCACCGTCGCCGTCGGTCTCATGGCCGGGCTGTTCTTCGCCTTCTCCACCGCCGTCATGCCGGGTCTCGCCAAGGCGGCCGACCGCACGCTCGTCGACGCGATGCAGCGCATCAACGTCGCCATCCAGAACGGCTGGTTCCTCCTGGTCTTCGGCGGTTCGCTGCTGCTGTGCGCCGCCGCCGTGGCGCTCTGCCTGCGTGACGGGGGCCGCGGACCGCTCCCGTGGGTGATCGCCGCGACCGTGCTCTACCTGGCGGTGCTCGCCGTCACCTTCGGCGTCAGCATCCCGCTGAACGACCGGCTGGACGCGGCGGGCGACCCGGGCGCCCTCGCCGATGTCGCCGCCGTGCGCGAGCGGTTCGAGGCGGCCTGGGTCCGCTGGAACCTGGTGCGCACCCTTCTGTGCACGGGTGCGCTGGGCTGCCTGGGGCGGGCGCTCGTCCTCAGCGGACGGGCCGCGGCGGAAGCGGCGATTCGCACAGGGCACATGTGAAGTCGCCGTCCTTGACGAGGCTGCGCTCGCCGCACCGCGGGCAGTGCCGGAAGACGACCGCCTGGGTGAACCACCGGGGGCGGGCGAGGCCCGCGCGGTCGAGGGCCTCCGCCAGGGCCGGCCAGGACGTCTCGGGGTCGGGGCAGTAGCCGGTCGACTGGTTGCTGACCTCGGTCACCTCCCATCCGCCGTCCTCGCGCGGGGCGAACGTGATCTCCCCGGCGGCCAGCACGGGTCCGCCTCCGGCGCACGCCACGTGCTCGCTGCGGCGCGGTGCCAGAAGGAGGGTGCCGGTCAGGTCGACGACATAGGTGAACGGCTCCTCGCGGTCGGCGGGGCCCGCCCCGTCCAGCCACTCCCGTAGGCCCACCGGTGACCGCACCGCCCGGCCCGTCGTGCCGGGCCGCACCACGGCGGCGCGGATGTCGTCCGGTCCGACGTACGTGAACTGCTCGGACGGCGCCGGCATGGCGGCGGCCCCCTTCCCATGGCGGCAGCGGTGTGCGGGGCCGAGCGTATGCCCTCGGCGGGGGCGTCTCACTGGGTGGACCCCGCGGCAGGCACAAAGGCCGGACGCGCCGTCGCCGCGCGCCGGGCGGCGCCGGCGCAAGGGCCCTGCGAGCGCACGCCGTCCGGGCCCCGGAGGCCCGCCCGGGGCGGGCCGGAGGGGGCTCCGCGGGGGTCACCCGGTCGTCTCATCCTCTGGTCCGGTGCGCAAAGGAACGGACACGACCCCGTAATGTGGGCTTCGTGACCGTGAACGCTGAAACCCACGCCGGGCGCCAGACCTGGCGCTCACTGCCCGCGGCGCAGCAGCCTGAGTACCCCGACCCCGAGGCTCTGCGCGAAGTGATCGCGGACCTCGAGTCGTATCCGCCGCTCGTCTTCGCAGGCGAGTGCGACCAGCTGCGCGACCGCCTGGGGGCCGTGGCCCGTGGTGAGGCGTTCCTGCTGCAGGGCGGTGACTGCGCCGAGGCCTTCGACCAGATCGCCGCCGACCAGATCCGCAACAAGCTGAAGACGCTGCTGCAGATGGGCGCCGTCCTCACCTACGCCGCGTCCGTGCCGGTCGTGAAGGTGGGCCGGATCGCCGGCCAGTACAGCAAGCCGCGTTCGAAGCCGACGGAGACCCGGGACGGGGTGACCCTCCCCACCTACCGCGGTGACTCCGTCAACGGCTTCGAGTTCACCGAGGCGGCCCGGGTGCCGGACCCGGAGCGGCTGAAGCGCCTGTACAACGCGTCGGCCGCGACGCTGAACCTGGTGCGTGCCTTCACCACCGGCGGTTACGCCGACCTGCGGCAGGTGCACGCCTGGAACCAGGACTTCGTACGGTCCTCGCCGTCCGGGCAGCGCTACGAGGCCCTGGCCCGGGAGATCGACGGCGCGCTGAACTTCATGCACGCCTGCGGCGCGGACCCGGAGGAGTTCAAGACCGTCGAGTTCTACGCCTCCCACGAGGCGCTGCTGCTCGACTACGAGTCGGCGCTGACCCGCGTGGACTCGCGCACCGGCCGGCTGTACGACGTGTCCGGCCACATGGTCTGGATCGGTGAGCGCACCCGTCAGCTCGACCACGCGCACATCGAGTTCGCCTCGAAGATCCGCAACCCGCTCGGGGTGAAGCTCGGCCCGACGACCACGCCCGAGGAGGCGCTGGCGCTGATCGACCGGCTGGACCCGGACCGCGAGCCCGGCCGGCTGACCTTCATCACGCGCATGGGCGCCGGCAAGGTGCGCGAGCTGCTGCCGAACCTGGTGGAGAAGGTCACCGCCTCGGGCGCGCAGGTCGCCTGGGTCTGCGACCCGATGCACGGCAACACCTTCGAGGCGGCCTCGGGCCACAAGACGCGCCGCTTCGACGACGTGCTCGACGAGGTCAAGGGCTTCTTCGAGGTGCACCACGGCCTCGGCACCCACCCCGGCGGCATCCACGTGGAGCTCACCGGCGACGACGTGACCGAATGCGTGGGCGGCGGCGACGAGATCTTCGTCGACGACCTGCACCAGCGCTACGAGACGGCCTGCGACCCCCGGCTCAACCGCAGTCAGTCCCTCGACCTGGCGTTCCTGGTGGCGGAGATGTACCGCGGCCAGTAGCGGCGGCCGTCCCGTCACGGACATCGCGGACCCTGAGAGGGGCGCGGATCACATCGATCCGCGCCCCTCGTCGGTTTTCAGCCACTCGCCCGGCGGGTAAGGTTAGGTTAACCTCAGGCCGGGATCGAGAGAGGGGAGAACCGCGTGTACGTCTGCTCGTGCTTCGGCATCACCGAAGAGCAAGTCAAGCAGCATGCGGACGCCGGCCGCTGCACCCCTCGCCAGATCGCCTCCGCCTGCAAGGCGGGTACGGACTGCGGTTCCTGCGTACGCCGGATACAGGCGCTTCTCGGCCGCGGCGAGGGCTGTGCCACCCGTACGAAGCTCGACACGGCGAAGCCCGGCACGCCCGCGGCGCCCGCCGCCCCCGCGCCGGCCTCCCTGCCGGTCCCGCCCGCGCTGCCGGTGCCGGTGACGGCTCCGCTGCCCGCGGCCGCCAGCGCCGCCTGAGCTACTACCGAGCCGCCGAGCCGCTCAGCTGTCGGGCTGCTCGATGAGCTGCGCGATGTACAGCGGCTCCCCGAGCTTCTCGATGAGTTCGAGCTGGGTGTCGAGGTAGTCGATGTGGTGCTCCTCGTCGGCGAGGATGTCCTCGAAGATGTTGGCCGACGTGATGTCGCCCTTCGCCCGCATGACCTCGATGCCGCGCCGGAGGCGGTCGATCGCCTCGACCTCGACCTGCCGGTCGGCCTGGAACATCTCGGTGACGGTCTGCCCCACGCGGACGTGGAAGAGCCGCTGGTAGTTCGGCAGTCCGTCGAGGAAGAGGATGCGGTCGGTCAGCACCTCGGCGTGCTTCATCTCGTCGAAGGACTCGTGCCGCGTGTACTTGGCGAGCTTCGTCCAGCCGAGGTTCTCCTGCATCTTGGCGTGCAGGAAGTACTGGTTGATCGCCGTCAGCTCGCCCGTCAGCTGCTCGTTCAGGAACTCGATGACCTCGGGGTCGCCCTGCATGGCAAGCCCGTCCTTTCGGGAGGAATCCACACGATGGGCGCATCTTCGCACCGCCGGTGGAAGCGATCCAGTAAGTTCACACTTACTCCGCTGACCCGGGTTGTCATACTTTGCCCAGGTGCTGGTCGGTAGCACTGCATCCGGTCTGTCACCATGGACGCATGGGTCAGTCCGAACGCCGCGAAGGGGAGCTTCCTCCCGGGCAGCGGCTCCAGCGGGGCTGGCCGGTCACCCACTACGGTCCGGTGCCCAGGTTCAAGCCCGAACGGTGGGAGTTCCAGGTCTTCGGCGCCACGGCGGACGGCGGCAAGCGCGCCTGGGGCCACGAGGAGTTCGCCGCGCTGCCGTACGCGACGGTCATGGGCGACTTCCACTGCGTGACCAGGTTCAGCATGCTCGGGGTCGAGTGGGGCGGCGTCTCCACCGCCGAGATCCTGCGGCTGGCACCGCCCGCGCCCGACGTCACGCACGTCATGGTGTGGGCCGAGTACGGCTTCAGCTCCAACCTGCGGCTGGCGGACTTCGCCGACCCCCGGTCGATATTCGCGACCCACCGCGGCGGAGAGCCGCTGACCGCGGAACACGGCTTCCCGGTCCGGCTGATCGTGCCCCACCTCTACGCCTGGAAGGGTCCCAAGTGGGTCCGCGGCGTGGAGTACATGACCTCCGACCGCCGCGGCTTCTGGGAGGAGCGCGGCTACCACAACATCGGCGACCCCTGGAACGAGCAGCGCTACTCGTACCAGGAGGAGCCCGGCGACGGGCCGGAGTTGTAGCCGCCGGGCCCCTGCCGCGGGATCAGTGGTACCCGTGCACGACCGCGTGGCCCTTGCCGCGGCCGATCATCCACTTGTTGACGGGCGTGGTCACCAGGAAGGCGACCACGAAGGCCAGTGCGAGGCTCAGCCAGAACAGCGCGTCCGACAGCGTCGCGTCCATCGCGCCCGGGAACAGCAGGATCGTCCCGTTGTCCGCGATCTCCATGAAGACGATCGAGACGGTGTCGGCGGCGAGCGCCACCCGAACGGCGCTGCGCAGGTCGAGGCCCGCGCGCAAGACGCCGCGCATGGTGAGCGAGTAGCCGAAGACGAAGGCCAGCACGATCGCCAGGGCCATCGTCGGGACGTTGTGCCAGCCGAGGGCCGTACCGATCAGCATGCCGAGGACCTCACCGATCGCACATCCGGTGAGGCAGTGCAGCGTGGCCTGGACGGCGGTGCCCCAGGAGGCCGGGCCGGCGGTGTGTCCGCCGCCGTGGTGCCCGGCGCCGGTGTGCGCGGTGTCATGACGCGCGGTGCCGTGGTGCTCGTGGTGGGAGTGCTCGACGTGCTGCATCCTGTGTCCCCCAGGGATGGGTGCGGGTGTCGCCGTGTGCTGTCCCGGGTCTCAACGGTATACCCCCCGGGGGTATTCCCTGCCCCGTCCGGTCAGGCCGGGCGCAGCGACTTCAGGACGGCGACGTCCGTGGCCATCCCGGTGCCCTTGGGGCCGCCGTTCGGCGTCTCCACGATCAGCGGCACGCCTTCCGTGGCGGGGTGCCGGAACAGCTCCCCGAAGGCGGCGGCACCGATGTGACCTGCGCCGATGTTCTCGTGGCGGTCCTTGTGGGCGCCGACGACATCCTTGGAGTCGTTGGCGTGGATCAGCTTCAGGCGGCCCTCGCCGACCGTCGCCACCAGTTCGTCCAGCGTGGCCTTGACCCCGCCGACCGCCGCGAGGTCGTGCCCGGCCGCGAACACATGGCAGGTGTCCAGGCAGACGCCCAGCCGCGGGTGGTGGTCGAGGGTGTCGAAGTACGGGCCCAGGTCCTCCACGAGCGAGCAGAGCGAGAACCCCTGACCCGCGGTCGGCTCCAGCAGCAGCCACGGGTCGTCCTCGTGTGTCAGCTCCTCCAGCAGCGGCAGCATCCGCTCCCGGACCTGCGCCAGCGCCGTGGCCCGGGAACGGCCGCCGGTCGCCGACCCGGTGTGCACGACCGTGCCCAGCGCGCCGATCGCCCGCCCCCGGCGCAGCGAGTGGCGCAGCGAGTCGACCGAGTGGTCGACGGTCGCCGCGGTGTGCGAGCCGAAGTTGATCAGGTACGGCGCGTGGACGTACGCGGGGACGCCCTGCGCGGCACAGTGCTCGCGGAACTCCTCGTCCTGCCGCGGACTGCCGGGCGGGGTCGCCCAGCCGCGGGGGTTGGCGACGAAGACCTGCACGGTCTCGGCACCCATCCGCGCGGCCTCCGCCAGGCCTGTGGCGGCCAGGCCGCCGGCCACCGCGACATGGCCGCCGACGGGGTTGCGGAGCGCGGCGGCGCCGCCCTTGGACGTGGCTATCGCACCCACAGTGTGATCGTGCTGCCCTTCGGTGCCTCGGTGCCGCCGGCCGGCGACTGGTTGTTGACCTGGCCGGTGAAGAAGAACTGGATCACGCGGACGTCGAAGCCCGCGTCCTCCAGTTTCGCCTTCGCCTCGTCGACGTCCAAGCCTTCCACGTCCGGGACCCCGATCATCTCCTGGCCCTTGGAGACCGTCAGCGTGACCGTGTCCCCGGCCGCCAGCCGCGTGTTCGCGCCGGGTGTCTGCCCGGCGACCGCGCCCTCGTCCGCCTGGTCGGAGAAGACCCGCCGCGGGTCCACCTTCACCCGGAGGCCGGCTTCCTCCAATTGCCGGCGGGCGTCCGCCAGCGGCTGCCCGAGCAGGTCGGGGGCGTCGACCGGCACGCCCTTGCTCACCACCAGCGACACGGCCGAGTCCGGCCGCCGGCTGGCGCCCGAGCCGGGGTCGGTGGAGATCACCCGGCCCTGCGGCACCTCGTCGCTGAACTCCCGGGACACGGTTCCCGGGCTCAGGCCCGCGGCCTTCAGCCGCCGCCTGGCCTCGGCCAGCTCATCGCCCACGACGCCGGGGACCGTCACCCGCTCCGGGCCCTTGGACACGGTGATCGTCACCGTGCCGTTGTCCCGGATGCGCTCGCCGGTGCCCGGGTCGGTGGAGGCCACCTTTCCCCTGGTCATGGTGGGGTCGAACGCCTCGACGACCTCGACCCGGAGTCCTGCGTCGCGCAGCTGGCGCTCCGCCTGCGCCTGCGGCAGCCCGACGACGGCGGGGGTCCTGGTGAACTGGCCGTCATTGATGTACCAGATGCCCGCGCCGACCCCGAGGATCAGCAGCAGGGTCGTCACGACCGCGATCACCCCGGGACGCCGCCGGGACCGCGACCCCGGCCGGGACGCCACCCGGGGCTGCTGCCGGGTCGGCTCGGGCGACAGCTCCAGGCGCGCGGTGCGGTGCACCACCGTCGTCGGTTCCTCGGAACCGGCAGGTGCGGAGGGGGCCGGGGCGGGAATGCGCGCGCCCGGCGGCACCAGGTCCAGCTGCTCGGGCGTCATGCCCTGGCGTACCGAGTGCAGCCGCCGCAGCAGCTCCGCGGCGTCGGCCGGACGCCGCGCGGCGACGCGGGCGGTCGCCTCGGCCACCAGCGCGTCCAGCTGCGGGGGCAGCCCGGGGGAGGCGGCGGACGGGGCGGGCACGTCCTCGTTCACCAGCTGGTGGATCACCTGCACCGGAGTCCTGCCGCGGTGCGGCTTGCGGCCGGTGAGCATCTCGTAGAGCAGCACCCCGCAGGCGTACACGTCGGTGCGCTCGTCGGTCGTGAGGTTCTCGACCTGCTCGGGTGCCATGTACGAGACCGTGCCCAGCACCCCGCTGGTCGAGGTGTCCGTGTGCGTGCCCGCGATCCTGACCAGGCCGAAGTCCGCCACCTTGACGCGGCCGTCGTCCCCGATGAGGACGTTCTCGGGCTTCATGTCGCGGTGCACCAGCCCCGCCCGGTGCGCCGCGCCGAGCGCGGCCAGCACGGGCTCCAGGATGTCCAGCGCGGCGCGGGCCGGCAGCGCGCCGCGGTCGCGCAGCACGTCGCGGAGGGTGCAGCCGGCGATGTACTCCATGGCCAGGTAGACGTAGGTGCCGTCGGTGCCCTGGTCGTAGACCTGCACCACATTGGGGTGGTCGAGGCGGGCGACGGTCTTCGCCTCGCGGATGAAGCGCTCCACGAAGCCGGGCTCGGCGGAGAGGGCGGGGTGCATGACCTTCAGGGCGAGCAGCCGGTCCAGGCGGGTGTCCAGCGCCCGGTAGACCGTCGCCATGCCGCCGACCGCGATCCGGGACTCCACCCGGTAGCGGCCGTCGAGCGTCTGCCCGACGAGCGGGTCACGAAGCGTCGTCCTGTCCACGAAGGTGCAGTTTACGGTGCCGACATGACCCTTCTGGGCTAACGCGCCCAGGTTGTACCCCACCCGTGCGGTACCGCAACCGCCCCGTGACCCGGCGCGGCGGCGGCGTCCCGCTCGGGCACGGCCCCGGCCCGGGCGGGTTCCGCGCAGGTCGCGGCCCGCGCCGGGCCGCCGGTCAGGGGGCGCCGAAGGCGGGACGCTCCGGGTCGAACGTGGCGAGGCCCACAACGGGGGAGGACGCGGTCGCGTGGTGGCGGCGGGGGATGCGTCCCGCCCGGTACGCCAGGCGCCCGGCCTCGACGGCGTGCCGCATCGCCTCCGCCATGAGCACCGGTTCCCTCGCACGGGTGACGGCGGAGGCCAGCATGACGGCCGCACACCCCAGCTCCATCGCCAGTGCCGCGTCCGAGGCCGTCCCCGCCCCCGCGTCCAGGACCACCGGCACCGTCGCCCGCTCGACGATCAGCTCGAAGTTGTGGGGGTTGCGGATGCCGAGCCCCGATCCGATGGGCGAGCCCAGCGGCATGATCGCCGCGCAGCCCACGTCCTCCAGCTTCCGGGCGAGCACCGGGTCGTCGTTCGTGTAGGGCAGCACCGTGAAGCCGTCGTCCACGAGGATCTCCGCCGCGTCCAGCAGCTCCACCGGGTCGGGCAGCAGGGTGCGCTCGTCGGCGATCACCTCCAGCTTCACCCAGTCCGTGCCCAGCGCCTCCCGCGCCAGGCGGGCGGTGAGCACGGCCTCGCCCGCGGTGTAGCAGCCGGCGGTGTTCGGCAGCACGCGGATGCCGTGCCGGGCGAGCACCGACAGCACGGAGCCCTTGACCGTCGGGTCCAGCCGCCGCATGGCGACCGTGGTCAGCTCGGTGCCGGAGGCGAGCAGTGCCTGCTCCATGATCTCCAGGCTGGGCGCGCCGCCCGTGCCCATGATCAGCCGGGAGTCGAAGGTGGTGCCGCCGATGGTCAGCGGGTCGTCGGCCATGGGGGTCAGCCTCCCTGGACTGCGGTGAGGACCTCGACGCGGTCGCCGTCGCGCAGCGGCGTCGCCGGCCACTGCGCGCGGGGGACGACGGTCTCGTTGAGCGCGGCCGCCACCCCGGACGGAGCGGTGGCCAGGGACGCGACGAGGCGGTCGAGGGTCACGCCCTCGGCCACCTCCCGCGCCTCGCCGTTGACGGAGACGGACACAAGGACGGGCGCGGTCATGCCTGCTGCTCCTGGAGGGCGAAACGGTCGGGGGAGAAGGGCTCGGCCTGCGCGGGGACCGCCGACCCGGTGAGGACCTCGGCCATCACGTCGCCGGTCAGCGGGGTCAGCAGCACGCCGTTGCGGTGGTGGCCGGTGGCGAGCACCAGGCCGTCCAGTGCGCCGCGGCCGAGCAGCGGCGCGTTGTCGGGGGTGCCGGGACGCAGCCCCGCCTGCGTCGCGGTCAGCGGGAGTTCGGTGATGCCGGGGAGCAACTCGTGGGCGTCGCGGAGCAGTTCGTACACCCCGCCGGCGGTGACGGTGGTGTCCCAGCCCATCTCCTCGCTGGTGGCGCCGACGACCAGTTCGCCGTTCTCGCGCGGCACCAGGTAGACGTGCCCGCCGCGCACCACGGCCCGCACCGTCCGCGACAGGAACGGCGCATACGCCGGCGGCACCCGCAGCCGCAGCACCTGCCCCTTCACCGGCCGTACGGGCGGCAGCGCCCGTGCGGGCAGCCCCTCGATCCGGGCGCTGAGGCTCCCGGCGGCCAGCACCACCTGCCCGGCGGCGATCCGGGTGCCGTCCTCCAGGACGACCCCGTGCGCGCGGTCGCCCGCGACCTCCACCCGCGCCACCCGCGAGCGCCGGAACTCCACCCCCGACAGCTCGCAGGCGCGCACCAGCGCCGCCGCCAGCCGCCGCGGGTCGATCTGGTGGTCGCCGTCGACCCGCAGGCCGCCGTGCACGCCGGGGGCGAGCATCGGCTCCAGGCGGCGGCACTCGCGGCCGCCGAGCCACTCCGAGGCCAGACCCAAGGACTGCTGGAAGGCGTGGAGTTCGCGCAGCTGCGCACGGTCGTCGGCGTCGAGGGCGACGGCGAGGGTGCCGCACGTGCGGTATCCGAGGTCGAGGCCCGTGGTCTCCTCCAGCTCGGCCACGAAGGACGGGTAGCGCCGCGCCGCCGCCAGGTTGAGCTCCAGCAGCGCCTGCTCGCCGTACTGCACCTCGGTGACCGGGGCCAGCATCCCCGCGGCCACCTGGGCTGCCCCGCCGCCCGGTTCGGGGTCCGCGACCGCCGTGCGCAGGCCGCGCTGACCGGCCCGCCACGCGGTGACCAGTCCGATGATCCCGCCGCCGATCACGACGGCGTCATGACGGTGCATGATGTTCCCGCTCCTCCCTTCGCCGGCATGACCCGGATCAGGTTCGTACGGTCGGCGGCCGCTCCAGCCGCCCTCTCAGCCCGGTGCGCCGGGCTCCCGCGAGTGCTCCCGACCCACCTTAGTACGCACCATCCGCGGCGAGTAGGGCACCGGTACCGGCGGACGGCGCCCCCGCGGCGTTACGGTGATCGCGTGACCAGCAGCAGCGAACAGCGCGTCGTCGTCGTAGGGGCCGGGATGGCCGGGGTGCAGACCGCCGTGTCCCTGCGCGAGCAGGGGTGGGGCGGGACGATCACGCTGATCGGCGCGGAGCGGCACGCCCCCTACGACCGGCCGCCGCTGTCCAAGGGCGTGCTCTTCGGCGCCGAGGAGGGCCCGGCGCTGGACGTCGACTTCGCCGGCATCGGCGTCGAGCTGCTGCTCGGGCGGCACGCGAGCGCCCTGCGCACCGGCGAGCGGGAGGTCCTCACCGACGGCGGCCCGGTCGCGTACGACAAGCTCGTGCTGGCCAGCGGCGCCGAGCCCGTCATGCTCCCCGGCAGCGAGGGAACGCCGGGCGTGCACGTGCTGCGCACCCTGGACGACGCCACCGCGCTGCGCCCGGTGCTGGAGGGCCGGCACCGGGTCGTGGTGGTCGGCGCGGGCTGGATCGGCGCCGAGTTCGCGACCGCGGCACGTCACGCGGGGTGCGAGGTGACCGTCGTCGAGGCCGCCGACCGCCCGCTCGCCGGTGTGCTGCCCGCGCACATCGCCGAACGGATGCGCGGCTGGTACGCGGAGGAGGGCGTCGAGCTGCGCACCGGCGCGGTCGTCGCCTCCGTCGAGCCGGGCGCGGTGCGGCTGGCCGACGGCAGCGTGCTCGCCGCCGAGGCGGTCGTCGTCGGGATCGGCGCCCGGCCGGCCACCGGGTGGCTGGCCGGTTCCGGCGTGGAGCTGGGGCCGGACCGCTCGGTCCTCGCCGACGACCGGCTGCGCACCTCGGTGCCGGAGGTGTACGCCGTCGGGGACTGCGCCTCCTTCCCGTCGGCGCGGTACGGAGAACGGCTGCTGATCCACCACTGGGACAACGCGGTGCAGGGGCCGCGCACGGCCGCCGCGAACATCCTGGGCGGGGACGAGCCCTACGACCCCGTCCCCTACTTCTGGTCCGAGCAGTTCGGGCGTTTCGTGCAGTACGCCGGATACCACGTCGACTCCGACCACATGCTGCTGCGCGGCGACCCCGACGGCACCGCCTGGTCGGTGCTGTGGCTGCGCGACGGCCAACTGGTGGCCCTGTTCGCCGTGGGACGGCCCCGCGACCTGGCGCAGGCCCGCAAGCTCATCGCGCGCGGCGCCCACCTCGACGAGGCACTGGCGGCCGACCCGGCGGTCCAGCTGCGGGCCGCGCTCGTCTGACCCGCGGGCCGGGCCGGACGGGCGCTGCGGCGTCGGCGGCGCGTAGCGGACCCGTCAGGACGGAGCAACGGGGGGCGTGAGCGGTTCCATGGTGTCGGTCCGGGATGGCACGCTTGTCCTGTGACCGAGATCGACGCAAAGACCGACTCCCTCGTCCCCTCCTGGCTGTACGTACCCGACGTCGCCGAACGCCTCGGCGTCGAGGTGACCCGGGTCCGCCAGTTCATCAAGGAGGGCCAGCTCATCGCCGTGCGGCGCGGTGAGAACCGGGCGCTGATGATCCCCGCCGACTTCATCGGCGAGGAGAAGATCGTCAAGGGCCTCGTGGGCACCCTCACCGTCCTCAAGGACGACGGGTTCAGCGACGAAGAGGCCCTGGAGTGGCTGTTCACCCCGGACGAGAGCCTGCCCGGCACCCCCGTCCAAGCGCTGCGCGACAACCGCGGCACCGAGGTGAAGCGGCGCGCCCAGGCGCTCGCCGTCTGACCGTACGACCCGCCACCGACGCAGCCACCCGAGGGGGACCCGCCCGTATGAGCACGCGTACGAGCACGAGCAGCAGCACGAGCAGCAGCACGAGCACCAGCCCGAGCAGCAGTACCCGCGCCCAGCTCGCCGATGCCCGGCTCTACCTGTGCACGGACGCGCGCAGGAGCCACGGAGGCCTGGCGGAGTTCGCGGCGTTCGCGGACGCCGTGCTGGCCTCCGGGGTGGACGTCATCCAGCTGCGCGACAAGGGCCTGGAGGCCCGTGAGGAGCTGGAGTACCTCGCGGTCCTCTCGGAGGAGTGCGGACGCCACGGCAGGCTGCTCGCGGTGAACGACCGCGCCGACGTGGCGCACGCCGCCGGGGCGGACGTCCTGCACCTGGGCCAGGGCGACCTGCCCGTGCCGGCCGCCCGCGCGATCCTCGGCGACGAGGTGATCATCGGGCGGTCCTGCCACTCCGAGGCGGAGGCGGCCGCGGCCGCCGCGGAGCCCGGTGCGGACTACTTCTGCACCGGGCCGGTCTGGCCCACCCCGACCAAGCCCGGCCGGTCCGCGCCCGGAATCGGCCTGGTCCGCTACGCGGCGGGCCTGGGCACGGACCGGCCGTGGTTCGCGATCGGCGGGATCGACCTGGCCAACGTGGAGCAGGTGCTCGACGCCGGGGCCCGCCGGATCGTGGTCGTACGGGCCGTGACGGAGGCGGACGACCCGGGTGCCGCGGCGGCCGAGCTGGCCAAGCGGGTGCGCGCGTACGACGGGTGAGCGAGGTCCCGGCGGGGGCCCGCGCCGGCCGGGTGGCTTACGGCTGCCGGGCGCCCCGCGGGGCCGTCTCGCGCCGCGAGCGCCGGATGTCCAAGGGGTGGACATTTGGGCGTCGCCTGTTGGGACGGCCCAGCTCTCGCCGCTAGCCTGAGGCGCATGGCCCTCGGAACCGCCTCCACCAGGACCGATCATGCGGTCACCATTCGTGAGCTGCTGGCCTCCGGTGAGCGCTCGTACTCCTTCGAGTTCATGGCGCCGAGGACCGAGAAGGGCGAGCGGACCCTGTGGAACGCGATCCGCCGCATCGAGGCGGTGGGCCCGACGTTCGTCTCCGTCACCTACGGCGCGGGCGGCAAGTCCCGGGAGGGCACGGTCCGGGCGACCGAGCGGATCGCCTCCGACACCACCCTGACCCCGGTCGCCCACCTGACCGCGGTCGACCACTCCATCGCCGAGCTGCGCAACATCATCGGCCAGTACGCGGACGCGGGCATCCGCAACATGCTCGCGCTGCGCGGGGACCCGCCCGGCGACCCCATGGGGGAGTGGCTGCGGCACCCGGAGGGCGTCGACTACGCCTACGAACTGGTGCGGCTCATCAAGGAGTCGGGCGACTTCTGCGTGGGCGTCGCCGCCTTCACGGAGATGCACCCCCGCTCGGCCGACTGGGAAAGTGATACGCGTCACTTCGTCGAGAAGTGCCGGGCGGGCGCGGACTACGCCATCACCCAGATGTTCTTCAACGCCGAGGACTACCTGCGCCTGCGTGACCGGGTCGGGAAGGCGGGCTGCGAGACCCCGATCATCCCCGAGATCATGCCGGTCACGAACGTGCGGCAGATCGAGCGCTTCGCCCAGCTCGGCAACGCGCCTTTCCCGCAGGAGCTCGCGGACCGTATCCTCGCGGTCAAGGACGATCCGGCCGCGGTGCGGGCGATCGGGGTCGAGTACGCGACGGAGATGTGCCGGCGGCTGATGGCCGAGGACATCCCGGGGCTGCACTTCATTACCCTTAATCACTCCACGGCGTCGTTGGAAATCTACGAGAATCTGGGACTGCACCAGAGGTCGTGAGGGCGGACCAGCCGCCCCTGTTGGCCGACGACGGTGAACGGTGAGGAAGTGCGCTCATGGCCTACACAGTGCTCTACATCGCCTTCGGGGTGGTCGCGCTGTGGCTGCTCGGTGAAGTGCTGCTGCAGTACAAGGCACGGCTGAGGTGGCGCCTGCTGGCCTTCGCGGGGTTCCTCGGAGTCGTCCTGGGCGTCTACCTGCCCTCGGTCCTCGTCATCGTGGTGGGTGCGCTCGCCTTCGGCGCCGGCCAGACCTTCGTCACGCTCTCCTACCGCCGAGGCTTCGTCGAGGGCTGGGCGCTGCGTTCCCCCAAGGAGGGTGCCGACGACGAGGACGACGACGCGCCGCCGCTGCCGCGCCGTGGCGCCGGGCGCCGCGGCCGGGGCGCGCAGTACGAAGAGCCGTCTGCCGACGACCTGTCGACGCCGTACGAGGAGCCCGGCAACGAGGCCCCGGCCGGTGCGGGCGTCGGGCAGTCCTACGACAGCTACGCCACCGCCGGCCAGGCCGCCGCGGCCCCCGCGGGGACGGACTCCACGCAGGTCTACCAGCCCATGCCCATGCACGAGGAGAGCGGCGAGTACCCGATGTACGACGGGCAGCCGCAGCCGAACTACGCCCAGGACCCCTACGCGGGCGCCGGCGCCGGCTACCAGAACTACGACGCCACCACCGGCTACGGCGACTGGAACGGCGGCCAGCAGCAACAGCAGCCCGCCGCCGCCTCGTACGACGGCTACGGCCAGCAGCAGCAGACCGGCGGCTGGGAGCAGCAGCAGACGGCCTACGGCAACTACGCGGGCGGCTACCAGGACCCGTACCAGGGGCAGGGCGCTCCACAGCAGCAGCAGTACGGCTACGACACCCCGGCGGGCGGCGTGTGGGTGCCGCAGCAGGGCGGGGAGCAGCAGCCCTACGCCCCGCAGCAGCAGAACTCCTACGACCAGCAGGGCCAGCAGCAGGCGCAGCAGCAGGGCCAGGGCCAGGGGCAGTACGACCAGTACGACCCCTACCGCTACAACTAGCGCCCGACGGCGGGCCCGTCGGCAGGCCGGCGGCGGCAGCGGCGCGCGCGACTCAGCGGCTGCCGCCCGGGCCGCCCATGACGAGGTCGGCGGCGATGGCACCGGACATGCCGGTGTGGGCGAGGCCGCCGCCGGGGTGGGACCAGCCGCCCACCAGGTACAGACCCGGGACGAGCAGCCGGTTGCCGGGGTGCAGATGTGTCCCGTCCGCGCCCGCCAGGGCGGGGCGGGGGAGCCGGCCGCCCGGGGTGCCGGTCTCCTCCTCGGTGTCGGCGGGGGTGTGCACGGCCCGCCACAGCAGGCGGTCCGTCAGATCGGGCAGCACGGCGGCCGCGGCCGCCTGCGCCGCGTCCGCGGCGCGCTCGGCCAGGCCCGGCGCACGCCAGTCCACCCCCGAGGGGCCGTGGGGCGGGACCGTCACGCCGAGCGTGACCGACTCCGAGGCGCCGTCGGGCCGCAGGGCGTCGTCGTCGGGGCGCAGCACCGTGACCGTCGGGCTGTCGTACAGCTCGCCGCGCGCCACGGCCGCCGCCTCGGCCTGCAGGTCCGCGGTGTGCACCACCGTACGGTGCACGGCGTCCGAGGGCCGGGCCCCGCGCAGCGCCAGGCAGACCGTGAGGCGCCCTGGGCCCTCGCAGCGGGGGCCGGGACCGACCCCGTCCCACACCCGGTCGGCGGGCCAGGCGCCAGCGGCGCCGTGCGAGACCAGCGGGGGCAGCAGCCACGGGGCGACACCGGCGACCACGGTGTCGGCCTCCACCCTTGTGCCGTCGGCGAGTTCGAGGCCGGCCGCGCGGCCGTCCTTCTCCACGATCCCCGCGACCCCGGTCCCGAAGTGGAACTCCACCCGCCGCGCCACGCACCGCGCGTGCACGGCGTCGGCCAGTGCCCGCATGCCGCCGCGCACGTACCAACTGCCGAAGGTCTGCTCCATGTACGGCAGCACGGCGGCGCTCGCGGGCGCGGTACGCGGGTCGAAGCCGTACGCCAGGGCGTGGGAGCCGAGCAGTGCGGCGAGCCGCGGATCGTCCAGTTCACGCCGGGCGACGTCGGCCAGGGTGGGTGCGCCGCGCCGGAACAGCCCACGGCGTACGGCGGGCGCCGGATACGGATCGCGGCCGAGCGCGGACGGGTCGCCCGCGAGCGCGTCCTCCAGCAGGGGGCGGCGCGTGGCGTCCCAGACCTCCCGGGCCCGCACCAGCAGCTCGCTCCAGCGCTCGCCCGCGCCGGTGCCGAGCGCCGCGTCCAGGGCCGCGACGACGCCGCCGCGCGACGCGTTGGGCAGCGACACGGACGTGCCGTCGGAGAAGACGTGGCGGCTCGCCGGGTCGACCTGGGCGAGTGAGACGCTGTCCTCCAGACTCTCCCTGCCGGTCTTGACGAACAGGTCGCGGTAGACCGCCGGCAGGTGCAGCAGACCGGGGCCCGTGTCGAACCCGAAGCCCGCGCGCTCCAGCCGCCGCACCGCGCCCCCGTGGGTGCCGGCGCGCTCGTACACCGCCACCCGGTGCCCGCCGATCGCGAGCCGGGCGGCGGCAGCCATGGCGCCCATCCCCGCGCCGATCACCGCAATCCGTGCCATGAGGGGGACTCTAGCCCCAGCCACCGACAACGCCGCGACCGGCCTTGCGGCGCTCTCTTCGGGCCTTCCAGCGCTGCCAGGCACGGCGGATCCGCGACAGTATGAAGATCACCAAAATGATGCCCAGCACCAGCAGCACCGCCGCGACGCAGGCCGCGGCCACCGGGTGGAAGAGCGCGAAGACGATGATCGTGGCGACGCCGGCGTCCTCCGCCAGGCTGATAACGATGTTGCTCGCGGGTTCCGGAGAGGTGTTGACGCCCAACCGGAGCCCGGCCTTCACCAGATGGCTCACCAGCGCCGTCGTCCCGCCGACCGCGCCCGCCGCCAGTTGCGGCAGCGAGCCGTCCTGTCCGGCCAGCAGGGCCGCCACCACAGCTCCGGCGACCGGCCGGATCGCCGTGTGCACGGCGTCCCACGTGGTGTCCACGTACGGGATCTTGTCCGCGACCGCCTCGCAGAGGAACAGGATCCCCGCGACGACCAGCACGTCGGTGCGCTCCAGCGCCGGCGGCACCTCGTCGCTGACGCCTGTGACGCCCATCAGGCCCAGCAGGAAGACCACGGCGTAGGCGTTGATCCCGCTCGCCCAGCCGCTGGTGAACACGAGCGGAAGTACCGACATGGGCCGTGATGCTACCGAACCCCCGGAAAGGCACCGCCGCCTTTGAGCGATACGACCCGGTGATGAGTACCTGTACTCAGACCCCCACTTGAGTACCTGCGCGGATGAGCGCGGACCGGCCCGGACGCCAAGGTGGAGGCAACGGAAGGGCACGGCACCGGCACCGCCGACACGGGGCGGCGGAACGGCTGCGACGCCCGGCCGGAGCGGGGGTGCACGGGGGAGCGCCGTCCCGGAACGGCCCGACGGGGGATCGGGCCGCGCCGGGGCGGTGCGCCACCGGGCGCGCTCAGGCGCGGGCGTGCCCCGCGACCCGTCCCTGCAGGAGCCGCGACAGGGCCGCGTGCACGTCGTCGATCGAACGCTCGGGCTGGAAGGACAGCCAGTCCAGCGCCGCCACGAGCACCATCCCGAAGAGCGCGGCCGCCGTGAGCGGCACGTCGATCTCCTCGGACAGCTCGCCCGCCGCCACCGCGTCGCGCAGCGTCTGCTCCACGACCGCGACCGCCTCCTTGCGCAGCACCATGAGCGTGTCCTGCCAGGCGCGGTTGGTCCGCCACAGCTCGGCCACGTACAGCTGCGTGAAGGACGGGTACTCCGCGATGAAGGCGAGCCCGGCCCTGACCATCGCGTCGATGGCGTCCACGTGGCTGCCGCCGCGCGCGGTGACGTCGGCGCCCGCCTCCCGCAGGGAGGCCGTCAGCAGGCCCACGCCGTGCCTCAGCAGCTCCTCGAAGAGCTCGTTCTTGCTGGCGAAGTTGTAGTAGACGGTGCCCTTGGCCACCCCGGCGCGCTCGGCGATCTCGTCGACCGTCGTCGCGGAGAAACCCTGCTCGGCGATGAGCGTGACCGCGGCCTGGAAGAGCCTCTGCCGGGTGGCCTGCCGTCGTGCACTGTTCATGACGACGATTCTCTACGCTCCGGGCGGTCGTATCGGCGCGGCCTCACAGGGAGAGCTCCGGATGCAGCCGGTCCACCGTCCACACCTGCTTGCGGCGGGCCGACACCGCGGTCAGCGCCAGCGCCCCCGCGGTGAAGGCGAGCAGCACCAGGACGGCCCGCCACACCGGCCAGAGCCCACCGCCCGTGATGAGGTGGCGCAGCCCCTCGACGACGTAGGTCATCGGCAGGAAGGGGTGGATCGCGTTGAAGAAGTCCGGACTGGTCTGCACCGGGTAGGTGCCGCCCGCCGAGGTGAGCTGCAGCATGAGCAGCGCCAGCACCAGCACGCGGCCGGCCGGCCCGAAGCGGGCGTTGAGCCACTGCACGACGGCGGCGAAGCAGGCGGTCACCAGCAAGAGGAAGCCGATCGTCCCGGCCGGCCGCACCATCTGCAGGCCGATCGCCCAGTGCAGCACCGCCATCAGGGCCAGCGTCTGTAGCACCCCTATGGCCAGCACCGGCAGCCACCCGGCCACGGCGATCCGCCGGGCGGGGGCGCCCGCGGCCATGGCGCGCCTGCTGAGCGGCTGCAGCAGCATGTAGGCGACCATCGCGCCGACCCACAGCGACAGCGGGATGAAGTAGGGGGCGAAGCCCGTGCCGTAGTTGGGCGCCCTGTGCACCGACCGCGCGGCGAGCCGGACCGGGTCGGCCATCACCTCGGTGCGGCCGGCGCGCTCCGGGCCGTCGTAGTCGGGGATCCGGGACGCGCCGTCGTGCAGGCCGTCGGCGAGCTGCCCGCTGCCGTCGGTGAGCCGGGTCAGGCCGGTCGTCAGCCGGTTGCTGCCGTCCGAAAGCCGGTACATACCGCCCGCCAGGGTGTCGGCGCCCGAGGCCAGGTCCCGCAGCCCGGCGTCCAGGGCGCCCGCGCCGGCGGAGGCGGTCCGCAGTCCCTTCGCCACCTTGTGGGCGCCGTCGTTGAGCCGGTTGACGCCGTCGACGGCGCTCTGGAGCTTCGTGGCGAGCGCCGGGTCGGACAGCTCCACGGCCGCCGAGTGCAGCGTGCCCAGGTCGTCGCGGAGCCCGTCCAGGTCCGCGGAGTGCCCGTGCACATAGGTGTCGAGGCGGCGCGCGACGTCCGCCACGTCGTCGGCGGCGTCGACGGCCTTCCGCAGCGTCCGGCACTGCGGGGTGACCGCGCCCAGGGGGCACTGCTCGTCATAGGCGTCGTGGATCCCCGCGGCGGCGTCCTCGGCGTCCTGGGCCGACCGCGCCGCCTGCCCCGGCAGGTCGTCGATGCCGTCGCGGGCGGCCTGCGAGCCGCGGGCGACGACCAGCGCCACCGCGTTGATCTCCTTGACGTGCTCTCTGACGAAGGTCAGTTCGTCCGAGGCGCCGTTGACCTTGTCCGCCAGTGACTGCGTCCCCGCGGCGACCTGCCCCGCTCCGGTGTCGAGCGCTCCCAGCCCGCCGGCGAGGGAACCGCTGCCCTGCTTCGCCGTGTGCAGGCCGTCGGCCAGCCGCCGCGCGCCGTCCTCGGCGCCGGAGATGCCGTCGCCGAGCTTCTTGGAGCCCGTACGGGCCGTGCCCGCGCCCTTGGTGACGTCGTCGGCGCCGTCGGCGGCCTCGACCGTCTCGTCGTGGAGGTCGGAGAAGGCCACGAAGATCCGGTCGTAGAAGTTCCTCGACGCCTTGGTGGAGGCGGCGGACCGCACTTCGGAGAAGACCGTTCGCGAGATCTGCCCCACGATGTAGTTGTTGGCGTCGTTGGTGCGCACCTGGAGCGCGCCGGTGCGCGGGTGGTCGCCCGAGCTCGACGCGACGCGCGCGCTGAAGTCCCGCGGGATGGTGAGCGACAGGTAGTAGTCGCCGTCCTGGACGCCCCTGGCGGCCTCGGCGGCGCCGGTCTCGTGCCAGTCGAAGGTGCCGCTCTCCCGCAGGCCGTCCACGATGGAGTCGCCCGCGGCGAGCCGTCGTCCGTCCACGGTGGCGCCCTCGTCGGCGTTCACCAGGGCGACGGGGATCTTGTCCAGCCGCCCGTAGGGGTCCCAGAACGACCACAGGTACAGGGCGCCGTAGAGCAGCGGCAGGAGCAGCAGCGACACCATGGCCGCGCGTGGCAGCCGACCCCTGCCGAACTTCCTCAGCTCAAGCGCTGCCAGCCTCGGCGTGCGCATCGGCCGCCCCTTCCTCGTCGGTGTCGTCGTGGTGCTCGTCGCGGTGCTCGGCGTCGCGCTCGGTCGCGTGGCCGTCCGCGTGGCCGTCCGCGGCGGGTGCCCGGGTGCGTACCACCACGGCGTCCTCCGGTGCCTGCGTGCACACCGCCAGCACGGTCGTGCCGTTCGCGGCGATGCCGCGCAGCATCGCCCAGGCCCGCTCGCGTTCGGCCGGCGCCAGCTTGTGGTCGGTGTCGTCCACCGCCAGCACCTCGGGACGGGTCAGCAGCGCGAGGGCGGTGCCCAGGCGCAGGGCCTCGAGCCGCTCCAGGTCCCGGGCGGCGGTGCGTTCGGCCTTGGGCAGTGCCGACAGGTCCAGCCCGGCGGCCGAGAGCGCCTCGTCGACGCGCGCCGCTTCGGTCCCGCCGGGCCGCAGCAGTTCGCGCAGCGAGCCACCGAACCGCCGCCGCAGCAGCGCGCGTTCGCGCAGGTGCTCGCCGACGGTGAGGGCGGGGTCGAGTTCCGAGACCCCGGTGACGGAGCCGAGCGCGGCGACGCGGCGGACCGCGGCGAGTTGCTTGGGCAGCCGGAGCCCGGCCACCTCGGCCCGGCCCTCGGTGGCGCGCATACGCCCGGTCAGCGACAACAGCAGGCAGGTCCGGCCCGAGCCGGAAGCTCCCTCGACGGCGATCAGACTGCCCGCCGGCGCGGTGAAGGTGACGTCCCGGAACACCCGGCCCCGGGGCCCCTCGAGCCCGAACCCCTCGGCGGTGATCACCCGGTCACTCCTTTCTTTTGAACTGACTGGTCAGTGCAAAAACTCTAGCCCACGGGGCCGCCGGGCCGCGAATCCCGGGACGTTCGAGGACGTACGAGGGACCGCCGTCCGGCCCGCGGCCGCCGTTTTCGCAGGTCAGCGCGATTGTCAGAGGTGTGCTTCACGATGAGTGGTGAAGGCAGGGAAGTGTCGGACACGTCATGCGAAGACAGGAGGTATGTGATGACCGCGTCAGTCCGCAGCGGCGCCGTCGCCAGCGGCAGTGCCGCCGACGTCCACCCCGTGCTGCGCAGGGCCAACGCCCCCGCGGCCGCCCTCGACCTGCTCGTCCAGGCCCGGCGGGGGCTCGACGAGGCCGCCGTCCTGGAGATCCCCAACGACCGCTTCGCCACCGCCCACTTGGCCGCCCTGCGTACCGCGGCCGCCGTCCTCGCCGTGCGCGGCCGCCCCGAACCCACCAGGCGGCGCCGGCAGCGGATACGCAGCGCCTGGGAGGTGCTGCCCGAGGTCGCGCCCGAACTGGCGGAGTGGAGCGCCCTGTTCGAGGCGGGCGCCCAGCAGCGGGCCCGCGCCGAGGCCGGCATCCAGGGCGCGGTCAGCGCCCGCGAGGCCGACGACCTCGTCCGCGCGACGGAGATGTTCCTGCGGCTCGTGGAGCGCATGCTGGCGCTGCAACCCGTGCTGGACCGGCCGCAGACCGGCCGTCCCGCTTGATCGGCCGCCGGGCGGCAGCCCACTAGAGTGGGTCCCAGGCTGGGCCGACCGGTCCCCAGCCCCGCCCGTCCGCGAGGAGCCGTCCGCATGTCCCGTCCAGGAGGGGCCGAACCGCTGCGGCCCCGCGCAGCCCTGCGTACCGCCGTGGTCTGGGAGGTCCTGCGCGATGCGCTGGACCGGCAGGCCAAGGCCGCCGGACGGGACGTCCTCGACGTGCTCGACACCGGTGGCGGCACCGGCAACTTCGCGGTGCCCGTTGCCAGTCTGGGCCACCGGGTCACCGTGGTCGACCCGAGCCCCGACGCCCTCTTCGCCCTCGAACGCCGTGCGGCGGAGGCGGGCGTCACCGAACGTGTCCGCGGGGTCCAGGGCGACGCCCACGGGCTGCTCGACGTCGTGCCGGCCGGCAGCCACGACGTCGTGCTCTGCCACGGCGTCCTGGAGTACGTGGACGACCCCGCCGAGGGAGTGCGGAACGCCGCCGGCACCCTGCGCGCCGCCGGCGCCCTCAGCCTGCTCGCCGCCGGCCGCCACGGTGCCGTCCTCGCCCGGGCACTCGCCGGTCACTTCGGCGAGGCCCGGCACACCCTGGACGACCCCGACGGCCGCTGGGGCGAGGGCGATCCGATGCCCCGCCGCTTCACCGCCGACGAGCTCACCGCCCTGGTCGCCGACGCCGGGCTGCGGGTCGGATCGGTGCACGGCGTCCGCGTCTTCGCCGACCTGGTGCCCGGCGTCCTGGTGGACACCGAACCGGGCGCGATGGACGCCCTGCTGAGGCTGGAACTGGCCGCCGCCGAGCAGCCCGCCTTCCACGCCGTGGCGACCCAGCTGCACGTGCTTGCCGAGCGCGGCTGAGCCGGAACGGGAGGCGGCCGGCGTTGCCTCTTCCGGTCACCCAGCGGGAGGAGTCCGTCACACGCCCCCCGATTCCCGGTCAAGGGCCTTATGCTGGCATGACGTGGCGTTCGACGGGGAAAACACCCCCCGTCGGATTGGCGTAGTGGGGCGGGTTTCACGGGGGCGATTCCCTGCCTATCCTGGAAGGGTCGTACCGGTCGCTCCCCCGCGACCGACGAGGAGGAGGACTCCGTGCCGCTCTCGGAGCACGAGCAGCGCATGCTCGAGCAGATGGAGCGAGCGCTGTACGCCGAAGATCCCAAGTTCGCGTCGGCGCTTGAGGGAAGCGGGCTGCGCACCTACACCAGGCGGCGCGTCTACCTGGCTGTGGCGGGCTTCCTGGTGGGCATCGGGCTGCTGATGGGCGGCATGATCGCCCAGCAGCCCTGGATCAGCGTCGTGGGCTTCCTCGTGATGCTCGGCTGTGCCGTTCTCGCCGTCACCGGCTGGCGTCGTGCCGCCAAACCGGGTGCGGCCGCCGCTCCCGCGGGGCAGCCCCAGCAGGGGGCCGCCGGACGGGGCCGTCGCAACCAGCCGCGGCGCAAGATGATGGACCGCATCGAGGAGCGCTGGCAGCGGCGCCGCGACGAACAGGGCCACTGACACACAGACGAAGACGAAGGGGGCGGGGTTCCGGTCGGAACCCCGCCCCCTTCGCCATGCCGCTCTGCTGTCGCCCCGTGGTGCCGCGGCGTGCGACACACGGCGTGCGCGCCGTGCGGGCTCCCGGGGGCGGCCATCCGGCCGCCCCCGGGAGCCCTCAGGAGGTCCGGCGCTGCCGCAGCGGCCGCTTCACGGCGTCACCCGCACCGCGCAGCCGGGCCGACACGCGGGCCGAGAACGCGGACCAGCGCTCCGCGGACCGCCACACGACCCGGACCGCGGACCGCGGCAGCAGCACGGCGCGGATCCGCGTCTTGGCGTCCGCGTTCCTGCGCAGCCCCTCCCGGACCAACTGCACGTCCTTGGCCGAGCCCGTGGCGGTCGGCGGCCGCGGCGAGAACAGGGCCTGCTCCACCGCGGTCGCCAGACGCTGCGCCGCCTCCGCGGCGGCCCCTTCCAGGCCACCGTCGCCGACGAGGCGCCCCGCGACCCGGCGCGGTGTCTCGGACTCGTCGGGCCGCAGACCGTAGTCCCAGGCGGTGTCGATCAGCTCCAGCCAGGCCGCCAGGGTCCGGGCGCCGTCGCGGGCGCCCATGGCGTCCAGCTCGCCGGGGGTGAGGGCCTTCGAGGCCCCGCCCTGCCCGTCCCCGCCGTCCGCCGCCGTGCCCCGGGCGCGCCCGGTGAGCTCCAGCCACGCCGCCAGGGCGGCCGGGTCCTGGCCGCCGCCCAGCCGCTGGAAACGCTGCCTGCGCCGCCAGAACAGCGGCAGCAGCAGGACGAGCACCACCAGCGGCACCACGGCCCAGGCGAGGACGCGCAGCGTCCACTCGAAGATCCGCGGCCACAGCCCCTCGTCATCCCCGTCGATGCCCGAGGCCTGCGCCAGGGGGTCGCAGTTGCCGAGCTGGGCGTCCTTGCCCACGCAGGTCGGGGCCACGGTCGGGCCGGTGCTCGCGCCCGCCCCCGCGGACTCCTCCGGCGTGTCGGGTGCCGAGGGCCCCGTGTCGGAGGTGGCCGTCTCCTGGGTGTAGCCCGGCAGGGTGCCACGGGTGGGCGTGGGCTCGAACCGCGTCCAGCCGACACCCTCGAAGTACAGCTCGGGCCAGGCGTGAGCGTCCTTCAGCCCCACCGCGTACGCGCCGTCCGCCTCCGCGGTGCCGGGCGTGAAGCCGACCGCCACCCGCGCCGGGATGCCCAGGGTCCGCGCCATCGCCGCCATGGTGAAGGCGAAGTGGATGCAGAACCCTTCCTTGTTGCGCAGGAAGCGGGTGATCGCCTGCACGCCGGTGCCGGAGCGCACCGAGGTGTCGTACGAGAAGGCGCCCGAGGTGAACCACCGCTGTAGGGCGAGGGCCCGCTCGTAGTCGTTGCCGGCGTCCTTGGTGACGTCCAGGGCCGTCTGCGCCACCACCTGCGGCAGCGAGTCCGGCACCTTCGTGTACTCGGCCCGCAGCCGGTCGTCGGCCGGCGGCGCGCTGGCCAGCTGCTGCGCGGTCGGCTCCAGGGCCAGGCTGCTGACCTGGTACTGCGTGCCGGAGGTGGTCTGGCCCCGGTCGCCGATGATGGTGCGGCCCGTGGTCTCGAAGCGCCAGCGCCCGTCGACCTGCACCTGGGTGGCCGGGTACGGCAGCGGCAGCCACATCTGGACGTAGCTCTTGTCCGCCGCGACCGAGGTGGCGACCTCCGCGGCCTTGACTTCGGGGCCGAGCCCCTGGGGGCTGGGCAGCACCTTGGGCACGCCGGTGAGGGAACGCTGGGCGGGCTCCCACTTGTCACCGGTGAAGCGGTCGAGCGCCACGATCCGCAGATACATGTCCGCGTTGGAGACGGCGTTCGTCCGGTAGCGGAGCACCACCCGGTCATCGGACTGGTTCAGGTTGTCCTGGAGCGCGACCACGGGGTTGACCGCGGAGATCGTTCCGCCGCCGCGCCCGTTGCCCGAGCCGGAGCCCCCGGTCGGCAGCAGCCCCACGCCCATGGAGGGCAGCACGGCCGGCGCCACCAGGGCGATGCCGAGTGCCATCGCCCCGATACGGCGCCCGGTCCGCACCGGGGCCACCGCCCCGGTCGGCCCTCCGTAGCCGGCGCGCGCCCCGGATCCGACGCCGCCGAAGACCCGGCCCCAGCGGGAGATCCGGTCGCGGCCCTCGGCCAGCAGGAGCATCAGGTAGCCGACGGCGGCCAGCAGGAAGTACGGCCAGCGGGTGCCGTCGCCCCCGGCCAGTCCCGCCGCGATCGAGTACAGCGCGAGCAGCGGCAGCCCGGCCGGGGCCGCGCTGCCGTAGGTCACCGCCAGCGCGTCCACGGCCAGCCCGATCAGCAGCACCCCGCCGAGCAGCAGCAGCCGGATGCCGGGGGTGACCGGCGCCGGGATGGCGAACTGGGTCACGTCCTGCATCGCGGCCGTCAGCAGGTTGCCGAACTGGGTGTAGGCGGCGGGCCCGGGCAGGAACCCGAGCAGGGCCTGCTCGCTCGCGAACATCAAGGTCAGCACCAGCAGCGAGAACACCGCCTGTGCCAGTACGGTCAGCGGCCGGGCCAGTGGCGCCCGGCGGGTCAGCGCACCCACCCCGCTCTGCAGCAGCACCAGGAAGACGGCCTGCAGGATCCACGAGTTCGGCGTCGCCAGCGGCAGCAGCGAGCAGGCGGTCATCAATGTCGCCGCCGCCGCGCAGACCGCGAGCCGTCCCCGTCCGCTCATCATCGCGTCCCCGCCTCCTCGCGCGACCGGTGCCGGTCGGCCCGCTGCCACAGATCGGGCAGCCCGTCGCCGGCGGAGGCCTGGAGCACCGTCCAGCCCGCCTCGTGCAGCATCCGCACGGTCCGCGCCGCGGCGCCCTCGGGGGCGTCCCCACCGGTGTCCGGCCGCGGGGCCGCGGGCTGTGCCGTCCCGTCCTCGTCCAGGGCGCCCCAGGCTGCGCTGTCCAGGACGAAGGCGACGGCCGCCCCCGCCCGCTGACGCATCCGCCCCGCCATCGCGGCCTGCTCCTCGTCGAGGTCCCCGAAGAAGGCCACCAGCAGGCCCTCGCTGCCCGTGCGCAGCACGTCGAGCGCGCGGGAGAGCCCGGCGCCGTCCGAGTGGTCGACCACGGCCAGGGTGTCCAGCATGGCGCCTGCCGCGTCCGAGGATTCGGTGCCGCCGAATCCCTCGGACCCGGGCACCGTGCTGCCGGTGTCGGTGAGCAGCCGGACGGAGTACCCGCGCTCCAGCATGTGCATCGCCACCGACGCCGCCCCGGACACCGCCCACTCGAAGGCCGAGTCGGGACCGGCGCCGAAGTACCCCACGGCACGGGTGTCCAGCAGCACCGTGCACCTGGCGCGGTGCGGCTGCTCCTCCCGGCGCACCATGAGCTCGCCGTACTTGGCGGTGGAGCGCCAGTGCACCCGGCGCAGGTCGTCGCCGTGGCGGTAGCCGCGCGGGATCACGTCGTCCTCACCGGCCAGGGCCAGCGCCCGGGTGCGGCTCTCCCCGTAGCCGGAGGAGTCGCCCTTGAGCTTGACCGGCGGCAGCGGCTCCACGCGGGGCACCACGGTCAGGGTGTCGTACGCGCTGAAGGAGCGGGTCAGCTCGCACATGCCGAAGGGGTCGGTCAGCCGCAGCTGCAGCGGCCCCAGCGGGTAGCGCCCGCGCAGGTCGGAGCGGACCCGGTAGGACACCTCGCGGTGCCCGCCGGGCTCCACCCGGTCCAGGATGAAGCGGGGCCGGGGCCCCAGCACGTAGGGCACCCGGTCCTGGAGCATCAGCAGCCCGGTGGGCAGCCGCGACACGTTGTCCACCCGCAGGTGCACCCGCGCCTCGGACATCGCCGGCACGCGCGAGGGCGACAGCCTGCGGCTGCCGGCGACGCGGTAGCGCGTGCGGTACAGGACCGCGACGCAGACCAGCGGCAGCACGGCCAGCAGCAGGCCGACCCGCAGCAGGTCCGGCTGCCCCAGGACGTAGGCGCAGACGGCCGCCGCGATCCCCGCGGCGAGGAAGGAGCGGCCGCGTGTGGTGAGGCCGCCCAGGGCGGCCCGGAAGCCGCTTTCACGCTCGGTCACGCGGCACCTCCAGCGCCCCCGCCCGTCGTCCGGGTCACCGGTTGCCGTACGGGTCGGGGACCGGCGTGCGCTGCACGATCTCCGCGATGACCTGCTCCGGGGTGCGCCGGTTCAACTGGGCCTGCGCGGTCGGCAGCAGACGGTGCGCCAGTACGGCCGAGGCCAGCGTCTGGACGTCGTCGGGGAGCACGTAGTCCCGGCCGTCCAGGGCCGCCGCCGCGCGTGCCGCGCGCACCAGGTGCAGCGTGGCGCGCGGGGAGGCGCCGAGCCTCAGGTCCGGGTGGTCCCGGGTGGCCGACACCAGGCTCACCGCGTAGTGCCGCACGGCCGCGGACACGTGCACCGTCCGTACCGCTTCGACCAGTTTGACGATCTCGTGCGCGTGGGCGACCGGCTGCAGATCGTCCAGCGGGCTGACGCCCGCGTGCACGTCGAGCATCTCCAGTTCGGCCTCCAGGCTGGGGTAGCCGATGGAGACCCTGGCCATGAAGCGGTCCCGCTGCGCCTCGGGCAGCGGATACGTTCCCTCCATCTCCACCGGGTTCTGGGTGGCGATGACCATGAAGGGGCTCGGCAGCGGGTAGGTGCTGCCGTCGATGGTTACCTGCCGCTCCTCCATCGACTCCAGCAGCGCCGACTGCGTCTTGGGCGACGCGCGGTTGATCTCGTCGCCGACCACGATCTGCGCGAAGATCGCGCCCGGTTTGAACTCGAAGTCGCGGCGCTGCTGGTCGAAGACGCTCACGCCGGTGATGTCCGACGGCAGCAGGTCCGGCGTGAACTGGATGCGCCGGACCGAGCAGTCGATCGACCGGGCCAGCGCCTTGGAAAGCATCGTCTTGCCGACGCCGGGGACATCCTCGATCAGCAGATGTCCCTCGGCGAGCAAGACCGTCAGCGCAGTCCGTACGACCTCGGGCTTGCCCTCGATCACGTTCTCCACCGACCGGCGTACGCGGTCCGCCGTGGCAGTCAGATCGCTGAGGCTCGCTCGTGCGTCATAGGTCGTCACCCGGTTCTCCTCGGCCCGTTCCTAGGGTCGCGGTCATCCCTGGACCGGCCCTCCCCGTCACACGAAGCATTCTCTCCTTCAACTATGCTCCGCGTCACTCCGCTTCCGTTACTCGTTTGTGATTTCGCGCAGCAGGCCGGTGTGCACGTCGAACACAAACCCCCGCACATCGTCCGTGTGGGCCAGGAAGGGGGACGTCCGGACCCGCTGCATCGACTGCCGCACATCCTGGTCGACGTCGCGGAAGGACTCCACCGCCCAGGTGGGACGCTGGCCCACCTCCTCCTCCAGCTCCGTGCGGAACTCCTCGGTCAGCGACTCCAGGCCGCAGCCGGTGTGGTGGATCAGCACGACCGAGCGGGTGCCCAGCGCGCGCTGGCTGATGGTGAGCGAGCGGATGGTGTCGTCGGTGACCACGCCGCCGGCGTTGCGGATGGTGTGGCAGTCGCCGAGTTCCAGGCCCAGCGCCTTGTGCAGGTCGAGGCGGGCGTCCATGCAGGCGACCACGGCCACCTCGAGCACGGGGCGGGCGTCCATGCCGGGGTCGCGGAACTTCTCCGCGTAGCGCCGGTTCGCCTCGACCAGCCGATTGGTGACGGACGCCGTGCCTGTGCCGGCGGGAACCGCGGACTGATGCGCGTTTATCGACATGACACGACCGTAGAGCGCGCGGTCTCTTCCGACCTGCTGTGGGGTCCGGCAAATCTCGGTCAAACCGGTGCACTGTGAGGTAACCCACAGGCGTCGCGCGCGCTCGCCCGTGCGGGTGATTCGCTCGCCCGGGCCCGCGAGGGCGCCTGCGCCAGTGCGGGCTTCTCGTTGACCGTGGGGACCGGTGGAGTAAAGTGGCGCGAAGTGGGTCGCCAGCCTAGCGCGGGAGGTGCGGATGTTCCTCGGGACGTACGCGCCACGGCTGGACGACAAGAGCCGGCTGGTCCTCCCCGCGAAGTTCCGCGAGCAGTTCGCGGACGGCCTGGTCATCACCAAGGGCCAGGAGCGCTGCCTGTACGTATGGCCGGTCGAGGGCTTCCGCGCCCTCACCGAGGAGCTCCGCCGGGCCCCCCTCACCTCCAAGGCGGCACGCGACTACATGCGGGTCCTCTTCGCCGGCGCCCACGACGAGGTCCCCGACAAGCAGGGCCGGGTCACCCTCCCGCAGCCCCTGCGCGACTACGCCGGACTGCGCCGCGAATGCGCGGTGATCGGCGCCAACACCCGGGTCGAGGTGTGGGACGCGGCGGCCTGGGAGGACTATCTGGCGGGTCAGGAAGACGCCTTTTCGGCGTTGTCCCAGGAGGTGCCTCCCGGCTTACTGTGACCTCGCCCGTAGCCTGATGACTCACGTCCGTGTACGTGACGCTCGGCCTCCTCCCGCTCCCCGGTCCGCTGGCACTCCTTCCCCGGTGCCAGATGGCCGCCCACGAGCGGGCGGGGACCCAGTGGTACGTCCCCGCGAGCAGATGAGAAGGGCTTCATGAGCACCACCCCGTCCGAGCCACGCCACGTCCCGGTCATGCTGGACCGCTGCCTGGACATGCTGGCCCCCGCCGTCGAAGCGCCGGGCGCCGTGGTCGTGGACGCCACCCTCGGCCTCGGCGGGCACAGCGAGGCACTGCTGAGGCGGTTCCCCGAGGTCCGGCTGATCGCCGTCGACCGCGACCCCGCCGCGCTCAAGCTCGCCGGTGAGCGGCTCGCGCCGTACGGGGACCGGGCCACCCTCGTGCACGCGGTCTACGACGAGATCCCCGAGGTGCTGGAACGGCTGGGCGTCCCCAAGGTGCAGGGCGTCCTGTTCGACCTCGGCGTCTCCTCCATGCAACTGGACGAGGCCGACCGGGGCTTCGCGTACGCCCAGGACGCGCCGCTGGACATGCGCATGAACCAGACGGCGGGCATCAGCGCCGCCGAGGTCCTCAACACCTATCCGCCGGGCGAGCTGGTGCGGGTGCTGCGCGAATACGGCGAGGAGAAGTTCGCCCGCAAGATCGTGGAGGCGGTCGTCCGCGAGCGGGAGCGCGAGCCCTTCACCAACAGCGCCCGGCTGGTCGAGCTGATCCGCGAGGCGCTGCCGCAGGCCGCCAAGCGCACCGGCGGCAACCCGGCCAAGCGCACCTTCCAGGCGCTGCGCATCGAGGTCAACGGAGAGCTGACGGTTCTGGAGCGGGCCATCCCGGCGGCCGTCGCCGCGCTCGCGGTGGGCGGCCGGATCGCCGTGCTGTCGTACCACTCCCTGGAGGACCGCCTCGTCAAGGGCGTCCTCGCGGCCGGCGCGGCCACCACGGCGCCGCCCGGGCTGCCCGTGGTGCCGGAGCAGTACCAGCCGCGGCTCAGGCTGCTCACCCGCGGCGCCGAGCTGCCCACGGAGGACGAGATCGCCGCCAACCGCCGGGCCGCCCCGGCCCGCCTGCGCGGCGCCCAGCGGATCCGCGAGGCACTGAAATGAGGCGGCGCAGCTCGGCGGCGCGCTCACCCTTCGTGCTGCTGATCGTGCTGCTGCTGGGCGGCGGCCTGATCACCCTGCTGCTGCTCAACTCGGCGGTGAACCGGGACTCCTTCAAGTTCAGCGAACTGCAGAAGAAGACCACCCAGTACACCGACGAGGAGCAGGCGCTGCAGCAGGAGGTCGACCGGTACTCGGCGCCGGACGCGCTGGACGAGCAGGCCCGCGAGCTGGGCATGGTCCCCGGCGGCAACCCGGCCTTCCTCGCCCCCGACGGCACCGTCCTCGGCAAGCCCGGCGCCGCGCCGTACGTTCCGGCGCCCAGCCCGAGCACGGCGCCCGCCACCGTCGCGCCCAGCGGCTCCGCGGCCGCCTCCCTGGGCCCGACGCCGTCAGCCAAGCCCAGCACGAGCCCGCAGGAGACCCCGTGACCACAGCTCCGGGGCCCCGTGCCCTCCGCCCGCCCCGATCCGCCCGTCCGGCCGGCCGGGAAGGTGCCGGGGCGTGGTGACCCGCGACGGGGAGCCGCCGCGCGAACGGGGCGAACGGGGCGAGCGGCGTGACCGGGCCGGTCGGCCCGACCGGGAGAAGGGCGCCGGACGCCCGGGGCGCGATGCCCAGGGCCGCGGTGACCGCGGTGACGGTGGCGGGGCCGCCCCCCGGCGCCGGCAGGTGCCCCGAGGGCGCGACGGCGACGCCGGAGCCCCCGCACGCGGCGGCGAGGCCGCGGAGCCCCGGCGCAGGACGACGCCCGGCCAGCAGGGGGCGCGGCGGCCCGCCGCACGCGGCGCCCGGCCGCGCGAGGACGCCGCCCGGGCCGCCCGGGGGGCGGGCCGCGACCCGCGCGCCCGCAGGACCACCCCCGGCGAGGAGGGACCGGGCACCTCCGGCGTGGCGCACGGCCGCACCCCCGGCGCCCGCAGGCCGGCCGGCGGGCGTGACCGCGACGCCGCCGCCCGGGACCGGGCCGGCCGCGCGGCCGTACCGCCGCGGCGCAGGCCCCCGCGCCCGGTCACACCGGCCGGTGCCCCACTGCTGCGGCTGGGCCGGCCGCGTCCGCGTCTGCGGCTGGTCAGCTTCGCGCTGACCCTGGTGATGCTGACCTTCGTCATCCGGCTCTTCCAGGTGCAGGCCGTGGACGCCGCGACGTACGCCGCCAAGGCCGAGGTCAACCGGAACGTCAAGGTGACCCTCGCCGCCGAGCGCGGGACGATCACCGACCGCAACGGGGTCGACCTGGCCACCACCGTGGACGCGTACGACATCACGGCCGACCCGATGCTCTTCACCCCCAAGTACGCCAAGGCCGAGGACGCTCCGGCCCGCGCCGCCGAACTGCTCGCGCCGATCGTCGACGGGGACGAGAAGAAGATCGCGAAGCAGCTCGCCAACTACCCGGGGTCGCGCAACGAGATCATCGCCCGGCAGCAGTCGCCGCAGGTCTGGAACCAGATCAAGGACCTGCAGAGCGCGCTCGCCGACCGGGCCGACAAGGGCGACGGCGTCAACTACCTCGCCGGCGTCTTCCGGCTCCGGCACGCCAAGCGCGTCTACCCCGCGAGCGACCTCGCGGCGGGCGTGGTCGGCTGGGTGAACGCCTCCGGCGCGGGCGGCGGCGGCCTGGAGAGCCGCCTGGACAAGGCGCTCGCGGGCAAGGACGGCACCGTCACCTACGCGCAGTCCGGCGGCCGCCGGGTGCCGACGGCCAGCATGCAGGAGCGTGCCGCCGAGCCCGGCACCGACGTGGAGCTGACGCTGGACCGGGACATCCAGTGGGCGGCCCAGCGGGCGATCACCCAGCAGGTGCGGGCGTCCGACGCCGACCGCGGCTACGTGATCGTCCAGGACACCCGCACCGGGCAGGTGCTGGCCATGGCCAACGCCCCCGGTTTTGACCCCAACGACCTGACCCGGGCGGACCCCACCGCCCTCGGCAACGCCTCCCTGCAGGACGCGTACGAGCCCGGCAGTGTCAGCAAGCTGATGTCCATGGCCGCGGTTCTCGACGAGGGCGTGGCCACCCCCGACACCCACGTCACGGTGCCCGGCACCCTGCCGCGCGCCGACCGGGTCTTCCACGACGACGTGGACCACGGCACCTGGTACCTCACCCTGAACGGCGTGCTCGCCAAGTCCAGCAACATCGGCACGATCCTGGCCGCCGAGCAGCTCGGCAAGAACCAGAAGCAGGCCAACCGCGTCCTCTACTCTTATCTGAGGAAATTCGGCATCGGGCGGCCCACGGGGGTCGGGTTCCCCGGGGAGACGCCCGGCATCCTGGCGAGGCCGGACCAGTGGAACGCGTCCCAGCAGTACACCATCCCCTTCGGGCAGGGCCTGTCGCTCAACGCGCTGCAGGCCACCTCGGTCTACTCGACGATCGCCAACGGCGGGGTACGGGTCGAGCCCAGCCTGGTGCGCGGCACGACCGGCCCGGACGGCCGCTTCGTCCCGTCCCGGGAGCCGGCGAGGACCCGGGTGGTCAGCACCAAGACCGCCAGGACGCTCTCCACCATGCTGGAGTCCGTGGTCGGCGACGAGCAGGGCACCGGAACCAAGGCCCGGATCGCCGGGTACCGCGTGGCGGGCAAGACCGGCACGGCCAACCGGGTGGACCCGGAAACGGGCACCTACAGCGGCTACACGGCCTCCTTCATGGGGTTCGCCCCCGCGGACGACCCGCGCCTGACCGTGTCGTGCGTGATCCAGAACCCGACCCGCGGCAGTTATTTCGGTGGTCAGATCTGCGGCCCGGTGTTCAAGCGGGTCATGGAGTTCGCCCTGAAGTCCCTGCAGGTGGCACCGAGCGGAGCCAAGACCCCGAACCTGCCGGTCGAGTGGGACCCCTCGAAGCCGTGACCGGCGAGCAGGGGAGGAAGGAACGGCGGCCGTGAACGGACACGACCCCACAGCTCCGGGTACGGGCGGTAGCCCCGCGCACGCGGACCGTACCGGAGGAAGCAGCAGGCCGGAAGCCCGGCGGGGAGCTTTTGGCCCGGACCCGGGCCCGGCGGGTACTCTCACGGCCGTGTCACACGCTGATCAGTCCCCCGGCCCCGAACAGAAGCAGCCGGGCGCACCCCGCCCGGCCCAGGTCCGCCCCGTACCGCCCGCGGAACTGGCCGCGCGGCTGGGCGTGGAACCGCCCGCGCCCGGTGCCGCCCCGGTCACCGGGATCACGCACGACTCACGGGCCGTCCGCCCCGGCGACCTGTACGCCGCGCTGCCCGGCGCCCGCTTCCACGGTGCCGACTTCGCACCGCAGGCGGCCGAACTGGGGGCCGCGGCGATCCTCACCGACCCCGCCGGCGCCGAGCGCGCCGCCGCGACCGGCCTGCCGGTGCTGACGGTCGAGGACCCCCGGTCCCGGATGGGCGACCTGGCCGCCGAGATCTACGGCCGGCCGGGTGAGGGCCTGCTGCAGATCGGGATCACCGGCACCTCCGGCAAGACCACCACCGCCTACCTCATCGAGGGCGGCCTGCGCGCCGTGCACGGTGACAGGACGGGACTGATCGGAACGGTCGAGTCGCGGATCGGCGACGAGCGGCTCAAGAGCGAGCGCACCACCCCCGAGGCCACGGATCTGCAGGCGCTCTTCGCGGTGATGCGCGAGCGCGGTATCGAGGCGCTGGTCATGGAGGTCTCCAGCCACGCCCTGGTGCTGGGCCGGGTGGACGGCGCGGTCTTCGACGTCGCCGTCTTCAACAACCTCAGCCCCGAGCACATGGAGTTCCACTCGGGCATGGAGGACTACTTCCAGGCCAAGGCGCAGCTGTTCACCCCGCGCCGCAGCAAGGCCGGGGTGGTCAACATCGACGACGAGTACGGCCGCCGCCTGGTCCGCGAGTCCCAGGTCCCGGTCACCACCTTCTCCGCCGAGGGCCACCCGGACGCCGACTGGCGCGCCGAGCACGTCGTGACCGGGCCGCTGCGCTCCACCTTCACCGTGGCCGGTCCCGGCGGCGTGCGGATCGAGGCCGCCTCGCCCCTTCCCGGGCCCTTCAACGTCGCCAACGCGCTCGCCGCGATCACCGCCCTGGCGGCGGCCGGGATCGACCCGCAGACGGCCGCCCAGGGCGTCGCCGCCGTCCCGGGCGTACCGGGCCGGCTGGAACGCGTCGACGCCGGACAGCCGTACCTCGCGGTCGTCGACTACGCGCACAAGACCGACGCCGTGGAATCGGTGCTGCGGGCCCTGCGCAAGGTCACCAAGGGCAGCCTGCACATCGTCCTCGGCTGCGGCGGAGACCGCGACGAGACCAAACGCGGCCCGATGGGCGCCGCCGCGGCACGGCTGGCCGACACGGCCGTGCTGACCTCCGACAACCCCCGCTCCGAGGACCCGCTCGCGATCCTCACCGCGATGCTGGCGGGAGCGGCCGGGGTGCCCGCGCACGAGCGGGGTCATGTCGTCGTCGAACCCGACCGGGCGGCGGCCATCGCGACCGCCGTCGCCCTTGCCCGGCCGGACGACACCGTACTGGTGGCCGGCAAGGGCCATGAGCAGGGCCAGGACATCGCCGGAGTGGTACGCCCCTTCGACGACCGACAAGTGCTGCGCGCGGCCGTCGAACGGGCCGCCGCCACACCAGCGCAGGAGAAGGACCAGGACCAGCTGTGATCCCACTCACCCTCGCCGAGGTCGCACACGCGGTCGGCGGGAGCACGCACGACATACCGGACCCGACGCTGCCCGTCACCGGGTCCGTCGAGATCGACTCCCGCAAGGTGACGCCGGGCGGCCTGTTCGTCGCTTTCCAGGGCGAGCACGTGGACGGCCACGACTACGCGAAGCAGGCCGTCGCGGCCGGAGCGGCGGCCGTGCTGGCCGCCCGGCCGGTCGGCGTGCCCGCGATCGTCGTGGACGACGTCCAGCTCGCCCTCGGCGCCCTGGCCGCGCACGTCATCGAACGGCTCGGCGCGACCCTCGTGGCGCTGACCGGATCGGCGGGCAAGACCAGCACCAAGGACCTCACCGCACAGGTCCTCAAGCGGCTGGCCCCGACCGTCTGGACGCCCGGCTCGCTCAACAACGAGATCGGGCTGCCGCTGACCGCGCTGAGCGCCGACGCCTCCACCCGGCACCTGGTGCTGGAGATGGGCGCCCGCGGCATCGGCCACATCCGCTACCTCACCGAGCTGACCCCGCCGCGCATCGGCGTCGTCCTCAACGTCGGCACCGCCCACATCGGCGAGTTCGGCGGCCGCGAGCAGATCGCCCAGGCCAAGGGCGAGCTGGTCGAGGCGCTGCCGGAGGCCGCCGAAGGCGGCGTCGCCGTACTGAATGCGGACGATCCCCTCGTACGTGCCATGTCCTCCCGCACCGCGGCGCGCGTCGTGCTGTTCGGCGAGTCCGCCGACGCCGACGTCCGCGCCGAGAACGTCCGCCTCAACGACCGAGGTCAGGCCGTCTTCACGCTCACAACACCTACCGGGTGCAGCGAAGTGACCTTGCGCCTGTACGGTGAGCACCACGTGTCGAACGCGCTTGCCGCGGCCGCCGTTGCCCGTGAACTCGGCATGCCCGTCGACGAGATCGCCACCGCGCTCTCCGAGGCGGGGACGCTGTCCCGCTGGCGTATGGAGGTCGTCGAACGGCCTGATGGCGTAACGGTCGTGAACGACGCCTACAACGCGAACCCCGAGTCCATGCGAGCCGCCCTGCGCGCGCTCGCGGCCATGGGGCGTGCCGCCGAGGCACGCGGGGGACGCACGTGGGCGGTGCTGGGCGAGATGGCGGAGCTCGGCGGGGAGGCCCTCGCGGAGCACGACGCTGTCGGACGGCTCGCCGTCCGGCTCAACGTCAGCAAGCTCGTGGCAGTCGGCGGCCAGGCGGCCGCCTGGGTGCAAATGGGCGCCTACAACGAGGGTTCGTGGGGTGAGGAGTCGGTGCACGTGTCCGACGCTGAGGCGGCGATCGACCTGTTGCGCAGTGAACTGCGTCCGGGGGACGTCGTGCTGGTGAAGGCATCGAGGGCGGTCGGCCTGGAGCGGGTCGCACTCGCGCTGCTCGACGGCGTCGAGGGCGGGGGCGCTCAGTAATGAACCAGATCCTGGTCTCGGGCGTGCTCGGGCTGTTCCTGTCCCTCATCGGCACTCCGATGCTGATCAAGCTGCTGGCCCGCAAGGGCTACGGGCAGTTCATCCGCGACGACGGCCCGAAGGAGCACCACAGCAAGCGCGGTACGCCCACCATGGGCGGCATCGCCTTCATCCTGGCCACGCTCGTCGCGTACGCGCTCACCAAGGTCATCACCTCGGAGCGCCCGACGATCTCCGGCGTGCTGGTGCTCTTCCTGTTCACGGGCCTGGGCGTGGTCGGGTTCCTCGACGACTACATCAAGATCGTCAAGCAGCGCAGCCTCGGTCTGCGGGCCAAGGCGAAGATGGCGGGCCAGCTGATCGTCGGCATCACCTTCGCGGTGCTGTCGCTGCAGTTCGCCGACTCCCGCGGCGTCACCCCGGCCTCCACCCGGCTGTCCTTCACCCAGGACTTCGGCTGGTCGCTAGGCCCGGTGATCTTCGTGATCTGGGCGCTGTTCATGATCCTGGCGATGTCGAACGGCGTGAACCTCACCGACGGCCTCGACGGCCTGGCCACCGGCGCCTCGGTGATGGTCTTCGCCTCCTACACCGTCATCGGCGTGTGGCAGTACGGCCAGTCCTGCTCCAACGTCATCACCGCGGGACCAGGCTGCTACGACGTACCGCACCCGCTCGACCTGGCGGTCGTGGCCGCCGCGCTCATGGGGGCCTGCTTCGGCTTCCTGTGGTGGAACACCTCGCCGGCCAAGATCTTCATGGGTGACACCGGCTCCCTCGCGCTCGGCGGAGCCCTGGCCGGTCTGGCCATCTGCTCCCGCACCGAGATGCTGCTGGCGATCCTGGGCGGCCTCTTCGTCCTGATCACCCTCTCCGTGGTCATCCAGGTCGGCTCCTTCCGCCTGACCGGCAAGCGCGTCTTCCGCATGGCACCGCTCCAGCACCACTTCGAGCTCAAGGGCTGGAGCGAGGTCCTGGTCGTGGTCCGCTTCTGGATCATCCAGGGCATGTGCATGGCCGTCGGTCTCGGTCTCTTCTACGCGGGCTGGGTGGCCGCACAGTGACCCCGGTCCCCGGGCAGGATCCCGGCCCCCGTCAGGACGGACCTCCGCCGGCCGCCGTCGAGGCGGCCGGGCGGCTCGGCCTGCCGGGCCGCCGGGTCACCGTCGCCGGCCTGGGCGTCTCGGGGGTGCCCGCCGCCAAGGCGCTGCACGCCCTCGGCGCCCGGGTGACGGTCGTCAACGACGGCGACGACGAGCCGGCGCGGGCCCAGGCCGCCGAACTGGAGGCGCTGGGCGTCACCGTGCGGCTCGGGGACGGCCGGACCCTGCCCGAGGGCACCGAACTGATCGTCACCTCGCCGGGCTGGCAGCCCGCCGCCCCGCTCTTCAGGGCCGCCGAGGCCGCGGGTGTGCCCGTCTGGGGCGACGTGGAGCTGGCCTGGCGGCTGCGCGGCCCCGGGGCGGCGCCCTGGCTCGCCGTCACCGGCACCAACGGCAAGACGACGACCGTGCAGATGCTCGCCTCCATCCTGGCCGCCGCGGGCCTGCGCACCGCCGCGGTCGGCAACATCGGCACGCCCGTCCTGGACGTCGTCCTGTCCGGCGAGGAGTACGACGTCCTCGCCGTCGAGCTGTCCAGCTACCAGCTGCACTGGGCCCCCTCGGTCCGCCCGCACTCGGCCGCGGTCCTCAACCTCGCCCCAGACCATCTCGACTGGCACGGCTCCATGGCCGCCTACGCCGCCGACAAGGGCCGCATCTACGAGGGCAACCAGGTCGCCTGCGTCTACAACCTCGCCGACCCGGCCACCGAGGCGCTGGTGCGCGAGGCCGACGTCGAGGAGGGCTGCCGCGCGATCGGCTTCGGCCTGGGCAGCCCGCGGCCCTCGGAGCTCGGCGTCGTCGACGGCATCCTGGTCGACCGGGCCTTCGCGCCCGAGCGCCACAAGAACGCCCAGGAGCTGGCCGAGGTCTCCGACGTGCACCCGCCGGCGCCGCACAACATCGCCAACGCCCTGGCGGCGGCCGCCCTCGCCCGCGCGTTCGGCGTCCCGCCGGCCGCCGTCCGGGACGGCCTGCGCGCCTTCCGGCCGGACGCCCACCGCATCGCCCACGTGGACCGGATCGACGACGTGGACTACGTCGACGACTCCAAGGCCACCAACACCCACGCCGCCGAGGCCTCCCTCGCCGCGTACGAGCACATCGTCTGGATCGGCGGCGGCCTCGCCAAGGGCGCCGCCTTCGACGAGATGGTCAAGGCCGCGGCCAAGCGGCTGCGCGGCGTGGTGCTGATGGGCGCCGACCGCGCCGTCATCCGTGAAGCGCTCGCGCGACACGCCCCCGAGGTCCCGGTCGTCGACCTCGACCGCACCGACACTGGGGCGATGGCGGCGGCCGTCCACGCCGCGCGGGACCTCGCCCACCCGGGGGACACGGTGCTCCTGGCACCGGCCTGCGCCTCGATGGACATGTTCGCGAACTACAAGGCTCGCGGAAACGCCTTCGCGGAGGCCGTACGGGATCTGCGGGCGCCCGGCGCCGGGCAGTAGCCGGAGCCGCTCCGGCCCGCACCGCGACCTAGGAGGGGACATGACGGCAGCCGACCACGGCGACGCCTCCGGTTCTCGTTCCCGCAACGCCCTGAAGGCGCCCGCCCGCTCCCCGCGGGCGGCGCCGCCCCGCCCCGGGGCCGCGGCCCGCGGGGCGCGTACGCCCGGCGGCAAGGCGCCGCGGGGCAGCGTGCTGCGCGGCGCCAGGGTCGTCCTGGACCGCGCCATGCGGGCGTGGGACCGCCCGCTGACCGCGTACTACGTCATCCTCGGCAGCAGTCTGCTGATCACCGTGCTCGGCCTGGTGATGGTCTTCTCCGCCTCGCAGATCAAGGCGCTGGAGTACGGGCTGCCGTCCACGTACTACTTCCGCAAGCAGCTGTTCGCCGCCGTGCTCGGCACCGGCCTGCTCGTCGCGGCCTCGCGGGTGCCGGTACGGCTGCACCGCGCGCTGTCCTACCCGCTGCTCGTCGGCTCGGTGTTCCTGATGGCCCTGGTCCAGGTGCCGGGGATAGGGCAGTCCGTCAACGGCAACCAGAACTGGCTCTACCTCGGCGGCCCGTTCCAGCTGCAGCCCAGCGAGTTCGGCAAGCTCGCGCTCGTCCTGTGGGGAGCGGACCTGCTGGCCCGCAAGGAGGACCTCAAGCTCCTCGTCCAGTGGAAGCACCTGCTGATCCCGCTGGTGCCGGTGGCCTTCCTGCTGCTCGGCCTGATCATGCTCGGCGGTGACATGGGCACCGCGATCATCCTCACCGCGATCCTGTTCGGCCTGCTGTGGATCGCCGGCGCCCCCACCCGGCTGTTCGCGGGCGTGCTGGGCGTCGCGGGGGCCATCGGCTTCCTGCTGATCAAGACCAGCGGCAACCGCATGGAGCGGCTGGCCTGCATCGGCGCCACCGATGTCACTCCCGGTGGCGGGTGCTGGCAGGCCGTGCACGGGATCTACGCCCTCGCCTCGGGCGGATGGTTCGGTTCGGGACTCGGTGCGAGCGTGGAGAAATGGGGCCAACTGCCCGAACCGCACACCGACTTCATCTTCGCCGTGACCGGGGAGGAACTGGGGCTGACGGGCACGCTGTCGGTGCTCGTCCTCTTCGCGGCTCTAGGCTATGCGGGTATCCGCGTGGCCGGTCGAACGGAGGACTCCTTCGTCAGGTTTGCCGCGGGAGGCGTGACGACGTGGATCACGGCGCAGTTCGTGGTCAACATCGGTGCGGTGCTCGGCCTGCTGCCGATCGCCGGAGTCCCGCTCCCGCTGTTCTCCTACGGGGGCTCGGCCCTCCTGCCGACCATGTTCGCGATCGGGCTGCTCATCTCCTTCGCGAGGAGCGAGCCCGGCGCGCGAGCGGCGCTCAACGCGCGGGGGCCCGGCTACTGGCCGGGGGCAATGACACGGACGATGAGGCGGTTCGTCAGACGGCGACCGTCCGGAGAGCGGTGAATTTCGGTGCATGTCGTACTCGCCGGTGGGGGGACCGCCGGCCACATCGAGCCCGCGCTCGCGCTCGCCGACGCCCTGCGCAGGCAGGACCCGACCGTGGGGATCACGGCACTCGGCACCGAGCGGGGTCTGGAGACCCGCCTCGTGCCCGAACGCGGCTACGATCTGGCGCTCATCCCCGCGGTCCCGCTGCCGCGCAAGCCCACCCCCGAGCTGATCACCGTCCCAGGGCGGCTGCGCGGCACCATCAAGGCCGCGGAGCAGATCCTGGAGCGCACCAAGGCCGACGCGCTCGTCGGCTTCGGCGGCTACGTCGCCCTGCCCGGCTACCTGGCCGCCAAGCGGCTCGGCGTGCCGATCGTGGTGCACGAGGCCAACGCGCGTCCGGGCCTCGCCAACAAGATCGGCTCCCGCTACACCAGCTTCGTGGCCGTGAGCACCCCGGACAGCAAGCTCCGGCACTCGCGCTACGTCGGCATCCCGCTGCGCCGGTCCATCGCGACCCTCGACCGCGCCGCGGTCCGCGCCGAGGCGCGTGCCGCCTTCGGCCTCGACCCGACCCTGCCGACGTTGCTGGTCTCCGGCGGCTCGCAGGGCGCCCGGCGGCTCAACGAGGTGATCGCCTCCGTCGCCCCGCGCCTGCAGCAGTCCGGCGTCCAGATCCTGCACGCGGTCGGCCCGAAGAACGAGCTGCCGCACGCGGACAACATGCCCGGCATGCCGCAGTACATCCCGGTCCCCTATCTGGACCGGATGGACCTCGCCTACGCCGCCGCCGACATGATGCTCTGCCGGGCAGGCGCCATGACCGTCGCCGAGCTCTCTGCCGTGGGCCTGCCGGCCGCGTACGTCCCGCTGCCGATCGGCAACGGCGAGCAGCGGCTGAACGCGCAGCCGGTCGTCAAGGCGGGCGGCGGCGTCATCGTCGACGACGCCGACCTGAGCGCGGACTGGGTGCTCGGCAATGTGCTGCCGGTCCTGACCGACCCGCACCGCCTGTACGAAATGTCGCGCGCGGCCGCCGAGTTCGGCCGGCCCCACGCCGACGAGCTGCTCGTCGGCATGGTCCACGAGGCGATCGCCGCCCGCCGCGGCTGAACCCCGGTGCCGGCCGGGCACCTCCGGCACCCCCCGCGCCCGGCGCCGGGGGTGCCCCCGTGCTCCGTTGGGGTCACGGGGGAGGGGGCCCGGCCCGCCGGGCGGCGCGCGGCCGCCCGGCCACCCAGCACGACGACTAGCCTGCCCGGAAGCGGAAGGCAGTTCCGACGACCCCGGAGGCGAACGTGGCCGTACCGACGACCGTCGAGGCGGCCGGCGACCAGGACGGCGGGACCGGACTCCCGCCGCGCCGGAGCCGGCGCGTCATCGTCCTGACGGCGCTCGCCGCAGCCACCGTGCTGGGCGGCACCGGGACCTGGCTGCTGTACGGCTCCGCCTGGCTGCGCGCGACGCAGGTCCGCGTGACGGGCACCGAGGTGCTCCACCCCGACGAGGTCCGCGACGCCGCGCAGGTCCCGCTCAACGGGCCGCTGGTTTCCGTGGACACCGACGTGATCGCCCGCCGGCTCAAGGCCCGGCTGCCGCGCATCTCCGCGGTGGAAGTGGAGCGTTCGTGGCCGCACGCGATCACACTGAAAGTGACGGAGCGAACTCCCGCCGCCCTGGTGAAAGGTGACGGGTACTTCGCCGAAGTGGACGCGGACGGCTTCCGGTTCGACGAACGGGACACTCCCCTGAAGGGTGTACCCATCATCGAATTGCGCCCCGACCGCGACTCCGCGAGCTATCGACTTTTCGGTACAAAACGACTATTGGCAGCGGCTGTTCGAGTCGCGGCGGACCTGCCGAAGGTCGCATACCGGGACGCGCAGCTCATTGAGGTGCGCTCATATGACGACATTACGGTCGAACTGACGGGTGGGCGCGCGGTGATGTGGGGGAGCGCGGATCAAGGGGCGGAGAAAGCGGTTGCTCTGGCCGCCCTGATGAAAGTCGAGCGGCATGCCGAGTTCTTCGACGTGAGTGCCCCAACATCCCCTGCGGCATCGGACGGTTGACGTCCCAGCCTTCTGTTCGACACCCTGGTTGGTCCGGCTCTGGCGTGATCACATAGGGTCAAAAGAAAAGCGGGAGGTTCGGCGTGTTCGTTGAACGCGAACCGCTTGTCGATTTAGTGTCCTGTCCCAAAGACAGTGCGGGACAGACATACTGGTAACCCTAAACCTCAGGGTTAGGGTTCGGATCGGCCGGCCTTCCCGACCGTCCCCACAGGTATACGTAACTCGAGGCGAGAGGCCTTCGACGTGGCAGCACCGCAGAACTACCTCGCAGTCATCAAGGTCGTCGGCATCGGCGGCGGTGGCGTGAACGCCATCAACAGGATGATCGAGGTCGGTCTCAAGGGCGTCGAGTTCATCGCGATCAACACCGATGCACAGGCCCTGCTCATGAGCGACGCCGACGTCAAGCTGGACGTCGGCCGGGAGCTCACTCGTGGACTCGGCGCCGGCGCCAACCCCGATGTCGGCCGCAAGGCCGCCGAGGACCACCGCGAGGAGATCGAAGAGGTGCTCAAGGGCGCCGACATGGTCTTCGTCACCGCGGGCGAGGGCGGCGGCACCGGCACCGGCGGGGCGCCCGTGGTCGCCAACATCGCCCGTTCGCTGGGTGCCCTCACCATCGGTGTGGTGACCCGCCCGTTCACCTTCGAGGGCCGCCGCCGGGCCAACCAGGCCGAGGACGGCATCGCCGGGCTGCGCGACGAGGTCGACACCCTCATCGTGATCCCCAACGACCGCCTCCTGTCGATCTCCGACCGCCAGGTGAGCGTCCTGGACGCCTTCCGTTCCGCGGACCAAGTACTCCTCTCCGGTGTCCAGGGCATCACCGACCTGATCACCACCCCCGGTCTGATCAACCTCGACTTCGCCGACGTGAAGTCCGTGATGTCCGAGGCGGGTTCGGCCCTGATGGGCATCGGCTCGGCCCGCGGGGACGACCGCGCGGTCGCCGCCGCGGAGATGGCCATCTCCTCGCCGCTGCTGGAGGCGTCCATCGACGGCGCCCGGGGCGTGCTGCTCTCCATCTCCGGCGGCTCGGACCTCGGCCTGTTCGAGATCAACGAGTCCGCCCAGCTGGTCAGCGAGGCGGCCCACCCCGAGGCCAACATCATCTTCGGCGCGGTCATCGACGACGCCCTGGGCGACGAGGTGCGGGTCACGGTCATCGCGGCCGGCTTCGACGGCGGGCAGCCGCCGACCCGCAACCGCGACAAGGTGCTCGGCTCGTATTCCTCCTCCCGCGAGGAGAACTCCTCCCCGGCCCCGGCCCGTCCGGCCGCCCAGCCCGCCGAGCCGGCCCGCCCCGCCTTCAGCGGCCTGGGCAGTGTCACGCAGCGTGAGGAGGAGCCGAAGCCCGAACCGGTCGCCGAGGTTCCCGCCCAGCCGATCGCCCCGCAGGTTCCCCCGGCGCGTCCCTACCAGGACACCGCCGCCGAGGAACTCGACGTACCCGACTTCCTGAAGTAAGCACAGCCACACGTGATAACGCTCAGCAACGCACGTCCGGGCGGCGCCCACTTCGCCTTTACCGACAGGTGGGGCGGGGTGAGCGCCGCTCCGTACGACAGTCTCAATCTCGGCGGCGCCGTCGGTGACGACCCGGCCGCCGTCCTTGCCAATCGCGAAGCCGCCGCACGCGGTCTGGGCCTCGACCCCGCCCGCGTGGTGTGGATGAACCAGGTGCACGGCAACGACGTCGCCGTCGTCGCCGCCCCCTGGGCCGACGGCCGCGTCCCCGACGTGGACGCCGTCGTCACCACCCGGCCCGGACTCGCCCTCGCGGTGCTGACCGCCGACTGCGTCCCGGTCCTGATGGCCGACGCGCACGCCGGGGTGGTGGCCGCGGCCCACGCCGGCCGCCCGGGTCTGCTGGCCGGAGTCGTCCCCGCCGCGGTCGAGGCCATGGTCGGCCTCGGCGCCCGCGCGGAGCGGATCACCGCGATGACCGGGCCCTCCGTCTGCGGCTCCTGCTACGAGGTGCCCGAGGCGATGCGCGACGAGGTGGCCGCGGCCGTCCCCGAGGCCCGCGCCACCACCAGCTGGGGCACCCCCTCCCTGGACATCGCCACCGGAGTGCACGCCCAACTCGCCCGGCTGGGTGTGCCGATGGGTGAGAAATCCCATATTTGTACGATGGAGTCCGGGGATCACTTCTCGTACCGCCGCGAGCGGACCACCGGACGGCTCGCGGGATATGTCTGGCTGGACGGACCGAGTGACTGACCGTACGCAAGAGCGAAGGGCCGAGCTGGCCGGGAACCTGGCCGCGGTCGAGGAGCGCATCGCGGCGGCCTGCGCGGCGGCCGGCCGGGCGCGGGACGAGGTGACCTTGATCGTGGTCACCAAGACCTACCCGGCGAGCGACGTGCGGATCCTGTCGGAGCTCGGTGTGCGCGAGGTGGCGGAGAACCGCGACCAGGACGCCGCCCCCAAGGCGGAGGCCTGCGCCGACCTGCCGTTGACCTGGCACTTCGTGGGACAGCTGCAGACGAACAAGGTGCGCTCGGTGGTGCGCTACGCGGACCTCGTGCACTCGGTCGACCGCCTCCGGCTGGTCGACGCGCTCTCCTCGGCCGTCATGAAGTCCGAGCGGGCCGACCGCGAGCTCGGCTGCCTGCTCCAGGTCGCGCTGGACGCCGAGTCCGGGGCGGAGGGCTCCCGCGGCGGAATCGCACCCGATGCCGTCGAAGGGATCGCCGAAGCCGTCGCGGCTGCCCCCGGGCTCCGCCTCGACGGACTGATGACGGTCGCACCGCTGGCGGGGCCGTACGCGGGTCAACCCCGCGCCGCCTTCGATCGGCTGGCGGAAATCGCATCCTGCCTGCGCGCCGCGCATCCGGCTGCAAACATGGTCTCGGCAGGGATGAGCGCGGACCTCGAAGAGGCCATCGCCGCCGGTGCGACACACGTACGCATCGGTAGCGCGGTACTCGGAGTCCGGACCGGGCTCGGGTAACGTCACCAAACAAGTCGGACCACACAAAAAATATGGTCTTTCCCCGCTGAGAGGACGCAGAGCATGGCCGGCGCGATGCGCAAGATGGCGGTCTACCTCGGCCTCGTGGAGGACGACGGGTACGACGGCCCGGGATTCGACCCCGACGACGAGTTCGAACCCGAACCCGAGCCGGAGCGCTCCCGCCGACCGCACCAGTCCCACCAGCCACCACATCAGACACAACCGGAGGAACCGGTACGCATCGTGCATGCCCCGGCCCCCCGGGAACCCCGGATCGCCGCAGTGGCATCCATCACACAAGAACGCCATAGCCTGGAGAAGAACGCGCCGGTGATCATGCCCAAGGTCGTGTCGGAACGAGAGCCGTACCGGATCACGACACTCCACCCCCGGACGTACAACGAAGCCCGTACGATCGGGGAACACTTCCGTGAAGGCACTCCGGTGATCATGAATCTGACGGAGATGGACGACACGGACGCGAAGCGACTTGTCGACTTTGCCGCCGGACTGGTCTTCGGGCTGCACGGCAGCATCGAGCGGGTGACGCAGAAGGTGTTTCTGCTGTCGCCTGCTAACGTCGATGTCACGGCGGAGGACAAGGCCCGCATCGCCGAAGGCGGGTTCTTCAATCAGAGCTGAGATACGCAACCGTACGAAACCGGCCGTGAGGCCCATGAACAAGCAGGGGAGAGGGCAGCGCGATGGACATCGCACTCCAGGTGCTGTGGATCGCGTTGATGTGCTTCCTGCTTGTCCTGATCTTCCGGTTGGTGATGGACTATGTTTTCCAGTTCGCTCGATCGTGGCAGCCTGGGAAGCCCATGGTGGTCGTCCTGGAGGCCACCTACACTGTCACCGATCCGCCACTCAAGCTTCTGCGGCGGTTCATCCCGCCGCTGCGCCTCGGGGGCGTGGCGCTCGACCTGTCCTTCTTCGTATTGATGATCATCGTGTACATCCTGCTCACCGTCGTAGGGGGCTTGCGAGGATGACCGATGCGGGCTCCCGATATGTCGACGATCACGTTGAGGTGAAGAGATGCCACTGACCCCCGAGGACGTGCGGAACAAGCAGTTCACGACCGTCCGCCTCCGAGAAGGCTATGACGAGGACGAGGTCGACGCCTTCCTTGACGAGGTCGAGGCGGAACTGACGCGACTGCTCCGCGAGAACGAGGACCTGCGCGCCAAGCTGGCCGCGGCGACCCGTGCCGCCGCCCAGAACCAGCAGCAGGGCATGCGCAAGCCCGAGCCGCAGGACGGCCGCGGTCCCGGGGCTCCCGTGCCCGCCGCCATATCCGGACCGCAGCCGGTGCCGCCCCAGCAGATGGGCGGCCCCGGTCCCCAGGGACCCGGCAGTGGCCTCGCCCTGCCCGCCGGGCCCAGCGCACAGCAGGGCCCCGGTCCGATGGGCCAGGGTCCGATGCAGGGCGGTCCCATGGGTCAGGGCCCGATGGGGCAGGGCCCCATGGGTCAGGGTCCGATGGGTCAGCAGCACCCCATGCAGGGCGGCCCCATGGGTCAGGGCCCGATGGGTCAGCAGCAGCACCCCATGCAGGGCGGCCCCATGGGTCAGGGCCCGATGGGTCAGCAGCACCCCATGCAGGGTGGTCACCCGATGCAGCAGCAGGGCCCCGGTGGCGACAGCGCCGCCCGTGTGCTCTCGCTCGCCCAGCAGACGGCCGACCAGGCGATCGCCGAGGCGCGTGCCGAGGCGAACAAGATCGTCGGCGAGGCCCGCAGCCGCGCCGAGGGCCTGGAGCGCGACGCCCGCGCCAAGGCCGACGCCCTTGAGCGGGACGCGCAGGAGAAGCACCGCGTGGCCATGGGCTCCCTGGAGTCCGCCCGCGCCACGCTGGAGCGCAAGGTCGAGGACCTGCGCGGCTTCGAGCGCGAGTACCGCACCCGCCTGAAGTCGTACCTGGAGAGCCAGCTGCGCCAGCTGGAGAACCAGGCCGACGACTCGCTCGCCCCGCCGCGCACCCCCGCGGCCGCGTCCCTCTCCTCCGGTTCCGGAGGGATGGGCGGCACCATGGGTGGCGGCGGCATGGGCGGCACGATGGGCGGCGGCATGGCCACCGCCGGTGCCGGCACCATGGGTGGCAACCAGGGCTACGGCGGCCAGGGCATGGGCGGCGTCGGCGGGCAGAACCCGACGTACGGCGGCCAGCAGCAGATGTCGCCGGCCATGACGCAGCCGATGGCACCGGTGCGGCCCCAGGGGCCGGCACCGCTGCAGCAGGCGCCGACGCCGATGCGTGGGTTCCTGATCGACGAGGACGACAACTAGTCGCTTGCGCGACTGCGGCACCACAGGGCCGGGCCCCCAGGGAATCGCTTCCCTTGGGGGCCCGGCCCTTTCCCGCGCCGCGGTCGCGGTGCCGCTTCTGCGGGGGTGCCGTGGTTGCGGCCGGTGGTTGTGTGCGGGTGCGTTGCGCCTACGGCGGGCATCCCCCGCCCGCCCGCCCGATTGCCCGGCGCGGTCAGTGCGGGCCTCGCACGGTTCGTGGTGGGCCGGGGTCGGGGCCTCCGGGGCTGGGCATTCTGTACCGCATATTTATGTGCATGGCGGGCGGTCCAGGTCGGACCCGGGATGCCGCACAACAAATACACGTCAGCGTCCAGAACACCCACCCCTACGACCCCGCCCCCTCCGTATCGATGGGCGACAACGGCCGGAGGATGGTGAGGGGAGGGCGCCCCTCCCCGCACCGCTGGAAGCTGCCCTCACCAGGGGGTCCCCCGGCCGCAGGCCGAGCGATGGGTGCGCGCACCGGTAGCGCGGCCGACTCACCGGCATCGAGCCGGATTGTGTGGGCGTTCGGTGAGGCGCGTGCGGCAACCCCGGACTGCCCCCTCACCACCCTCCGGCCGTCATGCGCCCAACCCACCGGAGGGGGTGTGGCGGGGTGCGCCCGGAAACGACGAGCGGCGGACCCGGCGCGGAATGATGTCGGGGTAAACCGCGAGCGTTGAGGACGTGCGCCGGCGCGGCCCCGCCCCACAGACGAACGGAGCGCAGGCCCGCACTGACCGCGCCGGGCAATCGGGCGGGCGGGCGGGGAAACAGCCCGCCGCAGGCGCAACGCACCCGCACACAACCACCGGGCAGCCCGGCGCAGCCGCCCGCAGGCGCAACGCACCCGCACACAACGACGCCCCCCGCCCACGGGAAACGTGGGCGGGGGGCGTCGTGCGGTAACCGACCCCGGAGGGGTCAGCGCTTGCGGAGGTGGAACGTGAGCCCCAGGGCCTCGTCCGTGAAGGCGGGGCCGTAACCCTCCTCCGGGGCGCCGGAGGCGAAGTCCGTCGCGAGGACCTCGTCCGCGACGAGCCGCGCGTGCTCCGCGAGCGCCTCCGCCAGTTCCGCGTCGGCGGCGGCCCAGCGCAGCGCGATGCGGTCGGCGACGTCCAGGCCGCTGTTCTTGCGGGCCTCCTGGACGAGCCGGATGACGTCGCGGGCCAGACCCGCCCGGCGCAGCTCCGGGGTGATCTCGAGGTCGAGCGCCACGGTCGCGCCGGAGTCGGACGCGACGGACCAGCCCTCGCGCGGGGTCTCCGTGATGATCACTTCCTCCGCGGACAGGGCGACCGGCTCGCCGTCCACGACCACGGAGGCGTTGCCCTCGCGCAGAGCCATCGACAGCGCCGCCGCGTCGCACTCGGCGACGGCCTTGGCGACGGCCTGGACGCCCTTGCCGAAGCGCTTGCCGAGGGCGCGGAAGTTGGCCTTGGCCGTGGTGTCGACCAGGGAGCCACCGACCTCGCTCAGGGACGCCAGGGAGGCGACGTTGAGCTCCTCCGCGATCTGCGCCCGCAGTTCCTCGCCCAGCGCCTCGAAGCCCGAGGCGGCCACCAGGGCCCGCGAGAGGGGCTGGCGGGTCTTGACCCCGGACTCGGCACGCGTGGCGCGGCCCAGCTCCACCAGGCGGCGTACGAGGGCCATCTGCTCGGACAGGACGGGGTCGACCAGCGCCTCGTCCACCGTGGGCCAGCTCGCCAGGTGCACCGAGCCGGGGGCGCCCGGGGTGACCGGGACGACCAGGTCCTGCCAGACGCGCTCGGTGATGAACGGCACCAGCGGCGCCATCAGCCGGGTCACCGTCTCGACGACGTCGTGCAGGGTGCGCAGCGCAGCCTTGTCGCCCTGCCAGAAGCGGCGCCGCGAGCGGCGCACGTACCAGTTGGACAGGTCGTCGACGAAGGACGAGAGCAGCTTGCCCGCGCGCTGGGTGTCGTAGGACTCCAGCGCGTCGGTGACGTCGCGCACGAGCGCGCCCAGCTCGCCCAGCAGCCAGCGGTCCAGCAGCGGGCGGTCGGCCGGGGCCGGGTCGGCCTCGCTCGGGGCCCAGCCGGAGGTGCGGGCGTACAGGGCCTGGAAGGCGACCGTGTTCCAGTACGTCAGGAGGGTCTTGCGGACGACCTCCTGGATCGTTCCGTGGCCGACCCGGCGGGCCGCCCAGGGCGAGCCGCCGGCCGCCATGAACCAGCGCACGGCGTCGGCGCCGTGCTGGTCCATGAGCGGGATGGGCTGGAGGATGTTGCCCAGGTGCTTGGACATCTTCCGGCCGTCCTCGGCGAGGATGTGGCCCAGGCAGACCACGTTCTCGTAGGCGTTCCGGTCGAAGACGAGGGTGCCGACCGCCATCAGCGTGTAGAACCAGCCGCGCGTCTGGTCGATCGCCTCGGAGATGAACTGCGCCGGGTAGGTGCCCTCGAAGAGCTCCTTGTTCCGGTACGGGTAGCCCCACTGCGCGAACGGCATGGAGCCCGAGTCGTACCAGGCGTCGATGACCTCGGGCACGCGCACGGCCGCGGCGGAGCACTGCGGGCAGGCGAAGGTCACGTCGTCGATGAACGGACGGTGCGGGTCGAGGCCGGTCTGGTCGGCGCCGGTCAGCTCCGACAGCTCGGCCAGCGAGCCGACGCAGGTGAGGTGGCCCTCCTCACAGCGCCAGATGGGCAGCGGCGTGCCCCAGTAGCGGTTGCGGGACAGCGCCCAGTCGATGTTGTTGTTGAGCCAGTCGCCGAAGCGGCCGTGCTTGACCGCCTCCGGGTACCAGTTGGTGCGCTCGTTCTCGCGGAGCAGGGCGTCCTTGACCGCGGTCGTGCGGATGTACCAGGACGGCTGCGCGTAGTAGAGCAGCGCGGTGTGGCAGCGCCAGCAGTGCGGGTAGCTGTGCTCGTACGGCAGGTGACGGAAGAGCAGCCCGCGCGCCTGCAGGTCGTCGACGAGGGCCTCGTCGGCCTTCTTGAAGAACTGGCCGCCGACCAGCTCCAGGTCCTCCTCGAAGGTGCCGTCGGGGCGCACCGGGTTGACCACGGGCAGTCCGTAGGCGCGGCAGGTCCTGAGGTCGTCCTCGCCGAAGGCGGGCGCCTGGTGGACCAGGCCGGTGCCGTCCTCGGTCGTGACGTACTCGGCGTTGACGACGAAGTGCGCGCCCTCCAACTCGACCAGGTCGAAGGGGCGCTGGTACGTCCAGCGCTCCATCTCCCGGCCGGTGAAGCTCTGGCCGGTGGCCTCATAGCCCTCGCCGAGCGACTTGCCGAGCAGCGGCTCGGCGACGACCAGCTTCTCCCGGCCGTCGGTGGCGACGACATAGGTGACGTCGGGGTGGGCGGCGACCGCGGTGTTGGAGACGAGCGTCCAGGGAGTGGTCGTCCACACCAGGAGCGCGGCCTCGCCCGCGAGCGGGCCGGAGGTGAGCGGGAAGCGCACGTACACCGAGGGGTCGACCACGGTCTCGTAGCCCTGCGCCAGCTCGTGGTCGGACAGACCCGTGCCGCAGCGCGGGCACCAGGGCGCGACGCGGTGGTCCTGGACCAGCAGGCCCTTGTCGAAGATCTGCTTGAGCGACCACCAGACGGACTCGATGTACTCCGGGTCCATCGTCCGGTAGGCGTCGTCGAGGTCGACCCAGTACCCCATGCGGGTCGTGAGCTCGGCGAAGGCGTCGGTGTGCCGGGTCACGGACGCGCGGCACATGGCGTTGAACTCGGCGATGCCGTACGCCTCGATGTCCTTCTTGCCGGAGAAGCCCAGCTCCTTCTCTACGGCGAGCTCGACCGGAAGACCATGGCAGTCCCAGCCGGCCTTGCGGGTCACGTGGTGGCCCTGCATCGTCTTGAAGCGCGGGAAGACGTCCTTGAAGACGCGGGCCTCGATGTGGTGCGCGCCCGGCATGCCGTTGGCGGTCGGCGGGCCCTCGTAGAAGACCCACTCCGGCTTGCCCTCGGTCTGCTCCAGGGAGCGGGCGAAGACCTTGTTCTCCTGCCAGAACGCGAGCACCTCGTGCTCCAGCGCGGGCAGGTCGACCTGGGCGGGGACCTGGCGGTACTGCGTCATCGGATCTGCCTCCGGCGGACACGTTCGCGTGCGTATTCCGTCGGAGGGACGAGAGCGCCTGCTGTGAGTGCTCCCGCGGTACCACCCTCCTTGGCCGCGGACGGGCCCCTTCGGGCTCGCTCCGCAACCCCCTCATTGGGGTCGCGCTGCCGGTTCTACTCGCCCTCGCGGGCTTTCCTCCGGCGGCTCCGGGGTGATCTTCACGTCGCGCACACCCCCGGGCTTCCACCGTCCCCGGGTCGCTATGGGCTGCGTACGGCGCTACTCGTCCCCTTCCACGCCTTTCGCTCCGCCCAGTGTAAGGGGCCGCGGGGTGCGGTGTCGGCCGGGTTTCCGCGGGGGGCAGGAGTGACCCGAATGGCCCGGTCCGCACCCTGTTACCCGTTGGTACCGGAATACCTCGCGGAGAGCTGGGCACAACGGATGCAGACCTGCCTCCCGACCCGGCACGGCAGGCGGATCAGGCGGCGTGCCCCGTTGCCGCGGGTCCGGAGCCGATTTATCGTTCCGGCACGATTCGCGAGCAAGATCGCAATATGTGAAGGGGCCTCGGCCATGGTGGGGAAGAAGACCACCGTCACGAAGAAGACGACGGCGAAGAAGACGGCACCGGCGGCCGCCTCCGCGGCCCGCACGAATGCCGCGCCCCCCGCGCGGAAGGCGGCGGCCAAGCGCCCGGCCACGGCCGCTTCCCCCGCTCGCAGGAAGGCCGCCGCGGCAGGCGGAGGGGCGTCCGAGGGGAAGCGGGGCACCGCGAAGAAGGCCGCGGCCGGGAAGAAGGCGCCCGCGAAGAAGGCTGTCGTACGCAAGGCGGCACCCGCCGCGAAGAAGGCCGCGGCGCCCGCCGCGGGGAAGACCGCGGCCAAGGCCGCAGGAAAGAAGGCGGCCGTGGCGGAGGAGACGACGACGAAGGCGGCGTCCACGCGCAAGACCACGGGACGTACGGCGAGCAAGACCGCGCCTCCCGCCAAGAAGGCGGTGACGGCGGCGGAGAAGCCCGCGAAGGCGCCGGCCGCGGCCAAGAAGGCCGCACCGGCGAAGAAGGCCGCGAAGACGGCCAAGACCGCCACCGCCAGGACCACCGGCAGCACCAGGGGCACCAGCACCGCCAGGACGGCCGCTGCGGCGGCACCCGCGAAGACCACGAAGGCCGCGAAGGCCACGAAGACGGGAGCCAAGAAGGTGGCAGCGAAGAAGACGGCGGCCGGTACGGCCGCGGCAGGGGCGTCCGCCTCCGCGGTTCCCACGGCCCGCATCGCCGAGGCGGCGGGCGCCGTCGCCGCGGGCGACCTGGCCGTACGGCCTGACGAGGAGCCGTGGTCCGAGGCGGAGGTGGAGGCGGCGCGCACCGAGCTGCTGGCCGAGATGGACCGGCTGCGGTCCGAGATCACCACCTCGGAGGACGCCATCACCGGGCTGCTGCGCGACTCGGGCGACGGGGCCGGTGACGACCAGGCCGACACCGGCACGAAGAACATCACGCGCGAGCACGAGATGGCGCTGACCGCCAACGCCCGCGAGATGCTCGCGCAGACCGGGCACGCGCTGGAGCGGCTGGACTCCGGCACGTACGGGCTCTGCGAGTCCTGCGGCAAGCCGATCGGCAAGGCGCGGATGCAGGCCTTCCCCCGTGCGACGCTCTGCGTGGACTGCAAGCAGCGCCAGGAACGCCACTGACCGCCGACCGCTGACCACTGAGCGCGGAAACGGGGAATCGCGGGGCCCGAACCCTCGCAGCCCCGCTGTTCGGACGTATGTGCCGTAACCTCGTCTGCGTCAGGATCCGGACTGGCGCAGATCAGGGCTGAAGGACTCACATGGCGAAGGCACAGGAGACCGCGGCGGACACGGCCGAGGAGCCGACCGGCGGTACGGACGAGGTCACCGGCAAGGGGCCGCGGCGCATCGCCGTGCTCCTGAGCGTCGCGGCGCTCGCGTACGTCCTCGACCTCCTCACGAAGATCTGGGTGGTGACCAGCCTCGAGGGACACGAGCCCATCGAGGTGATCGGCAGCTACCTGCGCTTCGAGGCGGTGCGCAACGCCGGCGCGGCCTTCGGCTTCGGCCAGGGCATGACCATCGTCTTCACGGTGATCGCCGTCACGGTGGTCGTGGTGATCGCCAGGATCGCCCGCAAGCTGCACAGCGTGCCGTGGGCGATCGCGCTGGGACTCCTGCTCGGGGGCGCCTTCGGCAACCTCACCGACCGGATCTTCCGCGCTCCGGGCTTCCTGCAGGGCCATGTGGTCGACTTCATCGCGCCGACCCACTTCGCGGTGTTCAACCTGGCCGACTCGGCGATCGTCTGCGGCGGCATCCTGATCGTCCTGCTCTCCTTCCGCGGTCTCGACCCGGACGGAACCGTGCACAAGGACTGAGCCGGGAGCAGGGCGGCGAGGGGCGCCCCGCGGATCCGGCATACTCGATCAGGTGAGTATGCCTGCCGAAGTTCGATCCCTCCCCGTCCCCGATGGCCTCGAGGGCGAGCGCGTCGACGCCGCCATCGCCCGTATGTTCGGTTTCTCGCGGACCAAGGCGGCCGAGCTGGCCGCCGCCGGGAAGGTGACGATCGACGGCAGCGCGGCGGGCAAGTCCGACCGGGTCTCGGGCGGTGCCTGGCTCGAGGTCGAGATGCCCGCGCCGCCGCGCCCGGTGGAGATCGTCGCCGAGCCGGTGCCGGGCATGCGCATCGTGCACGACGACGAGCACGTGGTCGTGATCGACAAGCCCGTGGGCGTGGCCGCCCACCCCAGCCCCGGCTGGACCGGCACCACGGTCATCGGCGGCCTGGCCGCCGCCGGCTACCGGATCTCCACCTCCGGGGCCGCCGAGCGCCAGGGCATCGTCCACCGGCTCGACGTCGGCACCTCGGGCCTGATGGCCGTCGCCAAGTCGGAGATCGCCTACAGCGACCTCAAGCAGCAGTTCCGGGAGCGCACCGTCGACAAGCGCTACCACGCGCTGGTCCAGGGCCACCCCGACCCGCTCAGCGGCACCATCGACGCCCCGATCGGCCGCCACCCCCAGCACGACTACAAGTGGGCCGTGACCGCGGAGGGCAAGCCCAGCGTCACGCACTACGACCTCGTCGAGGCGTTCCGCGCGGCCTCCCTGCTCGACATCAAGCTGGAGACCGGCCGCACCCACCAGATCCGGGTGCACATGGCCGCCCACCGCCACCCTTGCGTCGGCGACCTGACCTACGGGGCCGACCCCACCCTCGCCAAACGGCTGAAACTCACGCGCCAGTGGCTGCACGCCGTGCGCCTGGGCTTCTCCCACCCCGAGGACGGCCGCTGGGTGGAGTTCGAGAGCACCTACCCGGACGACCTGCAGTACGCCCTCGACACCGTGCGGGCCGACAGTGCCTGAGGACTACGAGGTCCGGGTCGCCGCCGACCCGGACGACCTGAAGGCGTACTACGCGGTCCGGCACGAGGTCTTCGTCGTCGAGCAGCAGGTCCCCGCCGACCTGGAGTACGACGCCCACGACGCCGACGCCGTGCACGTCCTGGCGACCGGCCCCCACGGCGCACTCGGCGCGGGCCGGCTGCTCCTCGGCGAGGACGGCACCGGCATCCTCGGCCGGCTCGCCGTGACCGGCGCCTCCCGCGGGCTGGGCATCGGCGTGGCCCTGGTGCGCGCCATCGAGGACGAGGCGCGGCGGCACGGTCTGTCCGCCGTCGAACTGCACGCCCAGACCCATGCCGTCGGCTTCTACGAGCGCCTTGGCTACACCTCCTTCGGCGCGGAGTACGAGGAGGCGGGCATTCCGCACCTCTCGATGAGGCGCGTGCTCTGACCGGGGCCGGGGCGGCCGACGTGCCACGCTAGGGGCGTGGATCAACTCGCGCTGTTCTTCACCCTGATGCTCGCGGCCATCGTGATGGTGCCGCTGGGCGACCGGATGGGGCTGCCGTCGCCCGTTCTGATGACGCTGCTCGGGGTCGTGCTGGCCCTCCTGCCGTTCGTGCCGAACGTCGAGATCAACCCCGGGCTCATCCTGCCGCTCGTGCTGCCGCCGCTGCTCTACGCCTCCGTACAGCGCACGTCCTGGCGGCAGTTCGCCGCCAACAAGAAGGCCATCTTCCTGCTGGCCGTCGCCCTGGTGCTGATCACCACCGCGGCGGTGGGCGCCATCGCCTCCGTCGTCGTCCCCGGCATCTCGCTGGCCGCCGCCCTCGCGCTCGGCGCGCTGGTCGCCCCGCCCGACCCGGTGGCCGCGACCGCGGTCGCCGGACGGCTGGGACTGCCGCGCCGCATGGTGTCGACCCTGGAGGGCGAGGGCCTCTTCAACGACGTCACCGCGATCGTCGTCTACAACGTGGCCGTCGCCGCGGCCGTGACCGGCTCCTTCTCGTGGCCGGAGGCGCTCGGCGAACTGCTGCTGTCGGCGGTCGTCGCGGTCGCCGTCGGCGTCGTGCTGGGCTGGACGGCCTCCAAGCTGATGGGGGTCGTCGGCGACCCGACCCTGCAGATCGGGCTCTCGCTGCTCGTCCCGTTCGCCTCCTACGCGATCGCCGACGAGGCGCACGGCTCCGGCGTCCTCGCCGTGCTCACCACCGCGCTGTTCCTCGCCGAACACGCCCGCGACGCCGACGACGTGACCGGCCGACTGGTCGGCGCCACCTTCTGGGAGGTCGTCGACACACTCGTCACCGGCGTCGCCTTCGGCCTGATCGGCCTGGAGCTGCACAACGTCTTCGGTGTCGGCGCCGGCCGCTGGGGCACCATGCTGAGCCACGCGGCGATCGTCGTCGGCGCGGTCGTCCTCGTACGGCTGGCCTATCTGATGCCGGCCTCGGCCGTGACCAGGCGACTGCACAAACGGCGCGACCTGGACGAGGACATCCCCATGTCGTGGCGCGAGACCGTCGTCATGTGGTGGGCCGGCATGCGCGGCGTGGCGTCCGTCGCCCTGGCGCTGGCCATCCCGCACACCACGGAGAGCGGCGCGCCCTTCCCGGCTCGGGACGAGATCCTCTTCATCGCCTTCTCCGTCGTCCTCACCACCCTGGTGCTGCAGGGGCTCACCCTTCCGCAGGTCGTCAAGCGGCTCGGGGTGAGCAGCGACACCCAGGTGGAGCACGACATGGAGATGCTGCTCGCGCTGCGCGCCATGGCCGCCGCCAAGCAGCGGCTGAAGGAGGTCGAGGCGACCGAGGACTTCTCCGAGGAGGTCTCCGAACTCCTGCACCGCCGCGCCTTCGACGTCGGGGCCCGCATCTGCCCCGACATCGTCGACGACGAGAAGCGCGACCGGCACACCGCCCGCGTGCGGCGCATCAAGACGGTCGAGCGTGTCCAGCGCGACATGCTCTCCGCCGCCCGGCACGAGGTCCTCGCCGCGCGCAGCGAGCCCGGCTACGACCCCGAGATCGTCGACCGGGTGCTGCGCCAGCTCGATGTGCGCAGCCTGCGCGTGTCCCGGTAGGCGGTGCGGCCCGTCCCCTACCGGGCCCCGGGACCGGGACCGATGTCCTCGGCCCCGGGGGTGGCCTGCTCCCGGTCCGGGGCCTCGGCAAGGCCGGGGGCGGTGGCGGTGTTGATGCGCGGCAGGGCGTACGGGTGCTCGCGGCGCAGCCAGTCGATCATGTGCTCCCGCACCACGCAGCGCACCGTCCAGATGTCGTCCGCGTCCTTCGCCGTGGCCAGGGCCCGCACCTCGATCGTGGACGGCGTGCTGTCCGTCACCACCAGGCCCCAGGCCCGGCCGTCCCACTGCTCGCACCCCTTGAGGACGTCGTGCAGGTGTTCGCGCATCAGGTCGACGGGTGTGGCGTGGTCCAGGTGGAAGTAGACGGTGCCGGTCATCCGGGCGTTGCCGCGGGACCAGTTCTCGAAGGGCTTGCTGGTGAAGTACGAGACCGGCATGGTGATCCGCCGCTCGTCCCAGGTGCGCACCACGAGGTAGGTGAGGGTGATCTCCTCCACCGTCCCCCATTCGCCCTCCACGACCACCGCGTCGCCGATCCGGACCATGTCCCCGAAGGCGATCTGCAGCCCCGCGAAGAGGTTGCCCAGCGTCGACTGGGCGGCGATGCCGGCGACGATGCCGATCACCCCGGCGGAGGCCAGCATGGAGGCGCCGAAGCCGCGCATCGCGGGGAAGGTCAGCAGCATGGCCGCGACCGCGACGACGCCGACGGCCGCGGTGACCACCCGCTGGATCAGCGTCACCTGCGTCCGCACCCGCCGCACCCGCGCCGCGTCCTGGGCGGCGGACGCGTACCGCGAGTAGGACGCCTCCACCACGGCGGCCGCGACCCTGACGATCAGCCAGGCACAGGCCCCGATCAGCACCAGCGTCAGTACCTGCCCGATCCCGCGGGTGTGGCCGCGTGCCAGGTGCGCCTGCTCGTACGAGCCGCGCAGCAGCGAACCGCAGATCACCAGCTGGAGCGGCAGCCGCGCGCGCCGCAGCAGGTTCCACAGCGGGGTCTCCGGGTGCCGGGCGTCCGCCCGGCGCAGAGCGTGGTCCACGGCCCAGCCCACGGCGAGCGTGACGACGAGGGAGCCGCCCACCACGCCGAGCGGTCGTATGACGGAATCCATGTCTTCGACGGTAACGGGCATGATGGAGCCCGTACCCGACCGTGCGCCGATCATGGGAAGTGAAATTGTGAGCTCCGGCATGACCATCGTGCTGTTCCACTCGGCCTACGGACTCCGTCCCGCCGTGCACGCCGCCGCGGACCGGCTGCGGGCGGCCGGCCACGAGGTGCACGTGCCCGACCTCTACGAGGGCCGCACAGCGGACACCGTCGAGGAGGGCATGGCGATCAAGGACGAGATCGGCCGCGACGAACTGCTGATGCGCGCCGTCACCGTCTCCGGACCGCTCTCCGACCGCGGCCTGGTCTACGCCGGGTTCTCGCTGGGCGGTTCCATCGCGCAGAACCTCGCCCTCGCCGACGAGAGGGCCCGCGGCCTCCTGCTTCTGCACGGCACCTCCGACATCGCCGACGACGCGGCCACCGAGCTCCCCGTCCAGCTGCACGTCGCCGAGCCCGACCCCTTCGAGCCCGACGACTGGCTGAACGCCTGGTACCTGCGCATGCGCAAGGCGGGCGCCGACGTGGAGATCCACCGCTACCGCGGCGCCGGCCACCTCTTCACCGACCCCGACCTCGACGACTACGACGAGGAGGCGGCCGAGCAGGCCTGGGCGGTCGCCCTGGACTTCCTCGCGGACCTCGCGGCGGAGGCCGGGGAGGGGTAACCCCGTTGCGCGCGAGGGCCGTTGTCAGTGCCCGCTGAGATCATCCGGGACATGGGTGTTCTCTACGGGTACTACTCCGCCACCGACGACAAGGACGCCGCCCGCGCCGTGGTCCGCGAGTTCCGCCGGGCCGAGTCCGGCGGCCGGGACCAGCACGTGACCCAGGGCATCGACCCGGTGGTGGAGTTGCTCCCCGCGGAGGTCCTCATCACCGGCCGCGCCCCCGAGGACGTACGTTCCGACCCGCGCCGCGGCGCCCTGGTGGGGGTGGCCGGTGAGGGCAGGGTCGTCGCGGTCTCGCTCACCGACAGCTTCCGCGACGCGCTCGCCGCCTTCGACGCGGATCTGCTCGACGACGTCGCCATGGGGTGGTCCCGCAGCTCCGGAGGCCTCCACGGCGTCCACGGCCCCGACGTCCTCGGGCTGTTCCTCAAGGAGCTCGCCGGGCTGGCCGGCCGCGCGTCGGCGGACGGCCGGCGCCTCTACTGCTGGATACGCCCCTGAGCGAGGGCCGCGCTGCGCGGCCCGGCGGCCGCGGCGAGCAGCAGGAGGGCGGCCGAGGGCAGGAACACGTACATCGCGATCACCGCGCCGATGACCGACCAGGAGACCAGCGCCAGCGCGATGACGACGCAGGCCTGGGCGAAGGCCTTGGGGAACCGCCCCAGGAGCGGCGGCAGCACCAACGGCACGACGGTCAGCACGAAGAAGCCGCCGTAGTAGCCGTCCAGTCCGTGGAGCAGCCCGGGCACCGCCGCGGCCGGCGCCCCCACCGCGAGCGCCCACTGACGGCGCCCGATCCCCGACCGTGCGTCCGGCCGCGTTGCCGGCCGCGCGTCCGGCCTCCCCGCCCCAGCCCCCATGACCGCCCCTTCCCCCGTGGCGAACACCGCTTTGAACGCGTTCAACCTAGCGGATCGCGGCCCGGCTCCGTGCCGGCGACCGAACGTGGCGACGGCTGTTGCCGTTCCCGGGACGGCCGGGGTGCAATGGGCGCATGGAAGACCTGACCTCGATCGCCGCCGCCCTGGCCGAGGTCGGCCCCCGTCTCAAGCGCCTGCGCACGCAGCGGGGTGTCACGCTGGCCGCGCTGTCCGAGGCCACGGGCATCTCCACGAGCACGCTGTCCCGCCTGGAGACCGGCCGGCGCCGTCCCAGCCTCGAACTCCTCCTCCCGATCGCCCAGGCCCACCGCGTGCCGCTGGACGAACTCGTCGGCGCCCCCGAGGTCGGCGACCCCCGGGTCCGCCTCAGGCCCCGCCGTGTGAACGGCCGTACCGTCCTGCCACTGACCCGGCAGCCGGGCTCCCCGCAGGCGTGGAAGGTCGTCATCCCGGCGGGCCAGTGCGAGCCCGACCTCCGCGTGCACGAGGGCTACGAGTGGCTGTACGTGCTCTCCGGACGCCTGCGCCTCCTGCTGGGCGACCGCGAGGCCGTCCTCGGCGTCGGCGAGGCCGCCGAGTTCGACACCCGGCTGCCCCACTGGTTCGGCAGCGCCGACGACCGATCCGTCGAGATCCTCAGCCTCTTCGGCAGCCAGGGCGAACGAATGCACGTCCGTGCGAGGCCCGGCCGGGGGAGTGGGGGTGACGACGGTGACGCCGCATCCGCGGGGCACACGGCACCCGGCACCTGAACGGGTGGTGCGGGCGAACGCCCCGTACGAGCGCGACTTGGAGGCGTGACCCGGGGCGTCTTCACGGCGGGGCGACGTCGCCGGACGCTCGTCCGGCGGAGCCGCTAGGATCGGCGTATGACGTCACATCAGGCGGATGCCGCGTAGGTCGCCGCGCGAGGTGCGGGCCGCCGGGTCCGCTGAGCCGGGCCATGGTGCGGTGAGCTCGCTGCTCATCGGCACATGTCCGGGGCAGCCGGTGTGCGTTGCCGTTCACACCTACCTTTTCGTCGACGGTCTCGACGTGGTCGCGCGCAGCGACAGCAGGATGGCGGGCCTCGATCCGCGACGGCTGCTCCGGCCGGGCGGGCCGCTCCACCCGGCGGACATGCCGCGTGAGGTCGAGGTGGCGGCCGAGGAGCGGCCCGAGCCGGGGCCGGACAGGCTGAGCATCCGGGTCCGGCTCCGGGGCGGAACGGTCATCTGGTCCGGTCTGCTGTACCCCGGTGACGACGGCGGGGCCGTCGAGGAGGTGCGCTTCCGCCTGGAGCAGTACCTGGGCGAGATCGAGCGGGCCTACGCGGACGTCACCGCCGACCGGCGGGGCGCCCGTGCCTGGAGGCCGGTAGCGGGGGATTCCTGAACCGCCGGCCGGCCTTCCGACGGTGCCGGTCACCGCGGCCGGGGCGCGCCTCGGCCCATGCCCGGAGCCGACGCTGTGGCCTGTGCAGGTCACCGATGGCCCGACCGGAGGTCACGCAGTCGCCCGCCCCGCTTCGGGACGAAGAAGTCGTGAGCTAAAGGCCTTCGCGCTCGATCAGTGAGCCGTCGGAGCCGAGTGTGAAGAAGCGTGGCGGAGGCATGGCTTCCACGGCTCTGCGCAGCTCCGCCTCCGATTCCGAGGGATCGGGTTCCCGCGGGTTCCGCACATGGAATCCGTACAGCTCGATGGCGTCCGCGTCGACGTCATCGGGCTCGGTACGGCCCTCCTGGATGAAGCCGCAAAGCGCGCGTAGGGCGTCTTCGCCCAGATCCAGGGGGTGAAAGGGCAGGACGTACGGCTCTGCCTCCTCCCCAGGCCACGGGAGGACGTCGGCCGGGCGGTCTCCTGCCCAGTAGGGCAGCTCAAAGGGGAGCGGTTCGCCGATGTTCTCGATGATGCCGTTGTCCGGCGACAGACTCAGGGAGCGGACAAGGTGTCCGTCTTCCCACACCGCGAACGCGAGCCAGTCGACGACGCTGTGCATGGCGTGCAGAACAAGCCGTCGGCCGGCGCTCGCCGCCACGAGGTCTTCGGTGAGCTGGGAAGGGGCGTCGATCATCACCCTCTGATCCGCGATGACCTCCACGCCCGGCCAACTGGCGGCGTACGCCGTGCCACTCGGGGGGTACACGCCGTCCGAGAGGGTCGAGCCCTCGCACTCCTCGATCTCCCGGCCTGGGTAGAGCCGACGCATCATGGCGGCCGTCCGATCCAGGTCCGCCGGCCCTACTTGTCGCAACAACCCCGGTGCATCGCCGTCTGCGTACACCAGCAGCCCTGTCTTGGCTCCCAAAACCCCTCCCTGGAGTGTTGGGCCCATGGTGGCGGACGCAACATAGCCGCACCCACTGACACGCGCCCAAAGCCGCAAGCGGACAGCACCGTTGCCTTTGGCGTGCGGGCCGCACGGGGTGGCATCAGCGGACCGGAAGGCCGGGTGTCCATCAGCGCTTGTGCCGCCGCTGACCGCGATCGAATCCTCGAGCTTGTGTCACCCCGCGAGTCCACCACCGTCGCGGAACCCGTCGGCGTCGAGCGCGGGCGGCGTCAACGCCGGTCGGCGGGGCGTGAGCTCCGGAGTCGCCGCTCAGCGGGCGGCGGCTCGGTAGACCGATTAGAGGGCCCACAAGCAGGCAAGGAGCCGGCCCGATTCGCGGCTGGCGTATGGGCCCCGATCTCTCGCCAAGGCAACTCCAGCCCAGAGCCGTTCCACCGACCTCACGCACGAGTTTCCCCCGGTGCCAGCAGCCGCTGGTAGAACACGCCCATGACGTTCAGATTTGAAGCACTCATCGCGTGCGGGTTCGACGATCCCGAGCAGGACGGCACCATGATCGCTGGGATTGCCGAGTCGGACGACGAGGAGGACTTCTCGCTTACGTTCATGTGTAACTTTGATGAGCCCGACGAACAGGACGTGCGTCTCGGCTTCGACTCGCACTGCGTTGTCACACCCGACCAGAACACCGCGTACGGGTGTGTGCGCCAGGTCGAACTGGACGCCGATGTCTTGCGGATCACCTTGGACCCTGAGTCCGTGGATGCGCTGGGGCTGGAGGCCCCGATAGTCGAAGCTGTCCTACGAGCGCCGGCTCCGGAGGTGGCTCGCATGCTAGAAGTTCTTGCGCGCATCCTGACCTACGGGCGACCCGACGCCCGTCCCTTGGTGATCTCCCTGTCGGAGACGTCGTCAGGGCCGTTCCTGGGCCGTCCGAGGTGAAGCGACGTTGACCAGCGATGACAGCCAACGAGCACGTCTACGCAGGTCAACGAGCCAGGGAGGTGGAAGTGAGCAGCTGAGGGGCTCGCTCACAACTTCCAGACGAACTGATCCGAACAGCCTTGGGAGGTAGGGATGCGCTTCCTAATCAATGCCGACCGGCGCATGGTGGTGGTCTTCGAGCCGACCGCGGCTGAGTACGTGATGGAGCCAGGGAAGCACGTCGTCGTGGAGTGGTTCAATGGCGGCGATGACGGCATGGTCTCCTTTGAGGCTGAGGACTTCGTTGTACACGCGCCGAGCGGCGGCTGCACCAGGGCTTGGGACTACGAAGGAACTGAGATCTACATAGGACCCGAGTCAGGACCAGACGCACGCTGACCGCGCGTGCCACTCTCGCCAGAACGGGCGGGGAGCCAGGGGGAATCGCGGTATGCAGAGGGACGTGTGGCCCGATCCAGCCGAGGCTGGGAACCCAGAGGTCAGGCTCGTGGTGGTCCCACCTCGCTTCTGAAGCGGTGTCGCAAGGTGATGGCCAGCGTGCGTCGACGATGTTGTGGATGCGTCGCTGCCGGGGGGTCGCTGGCCGCCGCGCAGGCTGCTGCTCAGACCGGCGATCAGGGCACCTGGTGCGCCGGCTCTCGCCTGCGCTACCGTCCGTGCCATCGCGGGGGTGAGGTAGTGGGGCGAAAGAGCAAGGTGCCAGGCATCATGCCCTGGTGGCTGTGGCTGATCTTTTGGGCGCAACTCGCGTTTGTGGCCTGGAACGTGATCCGGCCGACGGTTCACCCCAGCCTCGCCCTACTCGCCCCAGCCTTCTCCGGAACCGCACTCAAGTGGCACCAGAGCCGGACTCGGGTCACGTCCGCTGGAGTGGTGTATCGATGCGGCCGGCAGCCTGACCAGTCTTCACCCAGGGCGCGTGCCGCCGGACCCCGCCCGGGCAAGGAAACCCAGGTTGAACTCAGGACGGCCCCACCTCGCTCCTAAAGCGAGTGTCACCCTGCAAGTTGAATGCCGTCGCGGGGTCGTCCCTGGGCCGTGGAAGGTGGACCAGCGCTGACCAAGGTTGACAACCAGTGACAGCGTCAACGCTGGTCAGCGGGCCGTTCCGTCCGGAGCTGCAGCGCAGCCGGGCGGCGGCTCAGTAGACCGATATGTGCACATGGTCGAAGTGGTTCTGCGTGATGGACCCGCGGTCCTCCATCAGCTTCCACCCCTGCTGCGGGAGCCGGCTGGACCAGATGTGCTGCTCGTAGATGACGTACCAGATGCCGTATTCGCCCGCGTGCTCCCGCACCCAGGCCACGATGGCCTCGCCCAGGGCGTCGGGTTTGCCCGTGGCCTTCTCGCCGGCGGGCATCAGCATGAAGTCGCAGGCGCGGCCGAGGGGGTGTTCGCCGCCGCCGGCGATGCCGCCTTCCTCGCGGTAGCAGCCGGGGGCGCCCTCGAGGCCGCGGGGGCCGAACTCCTTGACGACGGCCTCGCGGACCGCCTCCATGCGCGCGGTGATGTGCCGGGGCCCGCGGGGTTGCTCCTTCGGCCAGTTGGCCGCGCGGACCTGCGCGGAGAGTGTGGGCCACGCTATTGCGGCCAGTACGAGGCCGCCGATCAGCAGCAGCCCGAATATGGTGCGCCGCTTGCCGCGGCGCGCGGTGTCCCGCCCCCTGGTGGTGTTCATCGCAAGCCAGAACGCTCGACCCTGGCCGGAAGTGCCCGGTTGAACGCCGGTCGACGGTGACGCGAATTACGCCCCGCCGGGGTTCGTCGCCGGGCACGCGAGCGTACGCTCCTGCGTTGACCCGGCAGACACGGACCAGCCCAGGAGGCACTGCACCGATGGCCACAGGCATGACGACGGACGAAGAGCGCGGCGAGCGGATCCTCGAGGTCTTCGGCACCGCGTTCGGGGAGCTGCTGGCGGCCGATCCGGCCGCGTTCCGGGTCAAGTTCCGCAAGATGGCGGCGTCGGCGTTCGCCTTCTACCGGGGCACCGCGTGCCTTTACTACGCCGACCTCGCCGACGCCAAGGACAGCGGCCCGTTCCTGGACGAGCGCACGTCCCGGGTGTGGATCCACGGCGACCTGCACGCCGAGAACTTCGGTACGTACCTGGACGCCAACGGCCGCCTGATCTTCAACGTCAACGACTTCGACGAGGCCTACGTCGGCCCGTTCACCTGGGACCTGCAGCGCTTCGCCGCCTCGATAGCCCTGATCGGCTACAGCAAGGCGCTGGCCGACGACGTGATCTCCGGTCTGGTGCGCAGCTACGCCACCGCCTACCGCGAGCGCATCCGGGCCCTCGCCCAGGGTGAGGCGGTCCCCTCCCTGGCGCTGGACTCCGCCCAGGGCCCGCTGCTTGAAGCGCTGCGCCACGCCCGCTCGCAGACCCGGGTGGCACTGCTGGACTCGATGACGGAGATCCGCGCCTGGGACCGCCGTTTCACCGAGGGCGGCGGCGCGGTGGACCTGGACGGCGGCACCCGCGAGAAGGTGCTGCGCGCCTTCGAGGCGTACCTGGACACGCTGCCGGAGACCAGCCGGATCAACCCGGAGAGCCACCGGGTCAAGGACGTCGTGGGCCGTCGCGGCGTGGGCATCGGCAGCGCGGGCCTGCCCTCGTACAACATCCTCCTGGAGGGCCACACCGACGCCCTGGAGAACGACGTCGTCATCTACATGAAGCAGGGGCAGACCCCGGCGGTCTCCCGGCACGTCACCGACGCGGCGGTGCGCGACTACTTCCGCCACGAGGGCCACCGCGCCGTGATCTCGCAGCGCGCGCTGCAGGCGCACGCCGACCCGTACCTGGGCTGGACCGAGCTGGACGGCGTCGGCCAACTGGTCGCGGAGGTGTCGCCGTACGCGGTGGACCTGGACTGGTCGGACATCGACGACCCCGAGCAGATCGAGGCCGTCGTCGCGGACCTCGGCCGGGCCACCGCCGGCATGCACGCGGCGGCGGACGACGAGAGCGGGCACTCCCTGGTGCCGTTCTCCACGGAGGACGCCATCGACGCGGCCATAGCGCGGGACGAGGAGGGCTTCACCGAGTCGCTGGTGGAGTTCGCCCACTCCTACGGCGCGCGGGCCCGCGCCGACCACCAGATCTTCGTGGACCTGTTCCGCAACGGCCGCATCCCGGGGCTCTGATCCTGGCCCTGCCCAGGGGCCTTGTTCCGGGGTTTAGGCACTGCTTACACACCGGCATGACACACTCTGCGCCATGGAAGGGACCGGACCCCGGCTGAGGGCACTGCGCGCGGGATGCTTCGCCGCGCTGTGCGTGACGCTGTCCGCGACCGCCCACATCATGCTCTCGCGGGAGCCCCTGCCGATGACGACCACGGCGGGGGCCTTCGCGGGCGTCTTCGCGGTCGCGTACGCGCTCGGCCGCCGCGAGCGCGGCTACTGGCCGATCACCGGCCTGCTCGTTCCGCTGGAACTGGCCGTCGACACCCTGTTCACGGCCGGCCAGAACACCTGTTACGGCCCCGGCGGCGGTCCCGTCACCGGTTCGTGGCGCTCGATCAACGAGGCGCTGGTCTGCCACGGCGACGTCGGCGGCTCACTCACCACCGCGCCGGGGGCGTCCGGCACCGGCACCTCGCCGTGGCTGCTGCTCCTGGCGCACGTCTGCATCGGCCTGGTCGCCGCCGGGTGGCTGCGGGCCGGTGAGGACGCCCTGCACCGCCTGCTGCGCGCCGCCTTCAGGCCGCTGCTCGTCGCGGTGGCCGTCTTCCGGACGCCCGGGCCGCGCGGCACGACCCGCCCCGGCGCGGCCGGGCCCGCTGCCGCCGCCCCGGCGCTGCCCCTGCTCCTGCACTCCGTCGTACGGCGAGGGCCGCCGGCCCGCCTCGGCTTCCGCTGAGCACGGCGCCCCACCCCTCACCTACGTACGTACGAGTCGGAGATCACACCACCATGAGCAAGCGAAACAGCCAGGCCGCCAAGACCGCCGCCCGTGAGCGGCTGCGCGTCGAGCGCGAGCGGCAGGCGAAGCGGGACAAGCTGCGGCGGCAGCTCGTCGTCGGCGGCAGCGTCCTGGGCGTGCTGGCGCTCGGTGCCGGCATAGCCGTGGCCGTCGTCAAGATGAACGCGCCCACCTACTGGGAGAAGGCCGCGGACAAGCCGCTGGTCAAGCCGGCCAACTCCTCGGGCAAGAACGGCACGTCGATCGTCATCGGCGACGAGAGCGCCAAGCACACGCTGAAGGTGTACGAGGACCTGCGCTGCCCGGTGTGCGCGCAGTTCGAGCAGACCTCGGGCGAGACCGTCCAGAAGGACGCCAAGGACGGCAAGTACAAGATCTCGTACACCATGGGTGCCTTCCTCGACGACCGCCTCGCCCAGGGGCAGGGCTCGAAGAAGGCGCTGAGCGCGCTGGGCGCCGCCCTGAACGTCAGCAAGGACGCGTTCGTCCAGTACCACGCGCTGCTGTACTCCAAGGACGTCCACCCCGAGGAGACCAAGGACGACTTCGGCAGCGCCGACAAGCTGATCGAACTGGCGCAGAAGGTCGACGCGCTCAAGGGCAACAAGACCTTCGACAGCGCGGTCCGCAACGGCACCTACGACAAGTGGGCGCTGACCATGGACCAGCAGTTCACCGACGACGGCATCCAGGGCACGCCCACCGTGAAGCTGGACGACAAGCCCATCGAGAGTCCGCAGGCGATGACCGCCGACCAGTTCACGGCCGCGGTCGACCAGATCATCGGCAAGGGATAGCACCGGCCCGAGGGCCGCTTCGCCCTCCGGCCCCCGGCATCGCGCCGGGGGCCGGAGGGCGAAGTCCTTCCGAACTCTTGCGCACGGGGTGCCGGAAAGGGGTTACTGACGCGTAATCTGACCGGCCGTGACCGAGACCTCTGCACCCTCACAGACCTCATCGAGAACACCCAGCCGCCGTTCGGTCGTCAAGGCCGGCGCCGTCGTGACCGGTGCCGCGCTGATACCGCTGACGGCCGGCGCCGGCCCCGCGTCCGCCGCCGCGGAGCCCGCCTTCCTGCACGGCGTGGCCTCCGGCGACCCGCTGCCCGACGGCGTGCTGCTGTGGACGCGGGTGACCCCCGTCCCCGAGGCGGTCCCGGGCTCCGGGCTCGGCCCGGCGGCCGAGGTGGGCTGGACCGTCGCCCGGGACAGGGCGTTCACCTCCGTCGTGGCGACCGGTACGGCCACCGCGACGGCCGCCTCCGACCACACCGTCAAGGCCGACGTGCGCGGCCTGCAGCCCGCCACGGACTACTGGTTCCGCTTCACCGCCGGCGGCGTGACCTCGCCGGCCGGCCGCACCCGGACCGCGCCCGCCGAGAACGCCACCGCGGACCGGCTGCGCTTCGGCGTGGTCTCCTGCGCCAACTGGGAGGCCGGGTACTTCTCCTCGTACCGGCACCTGGCCGCCCGCGGCGACCTGGACGCCTGGCTGCACCTGGGCGACTACCTCTACGAGTACGGCACCGGGGGCTACGCCGCCCGCGGCACCGTCGTCCGTCCGCACGCGCCCGCCCACGAGATCGTCACCCTGGCCGACTACCGCACCCGGCACGGCCGCTACAAGACCGACGCCGACCTGCAGGCGCTGCACGCGGCGGCACCGGTGGTGGCGATCTGGGACGACCACGAGTTCGCCAACGACGCCTGGTCCGGCGGCGCCGAGAACCACACCGAGGGCGCGGAGGGCGCCTGGGCGGCCCGGGTGGCGGCGGCCAAGCAGGCCTACTTCGAGTGGATGCCGGTGCGTGCCTCGATCGCCGGCACCACCTACCGGCGGCTGCGCTTCGGCAGGCTCGCCGACCTGTCCCTGCTCGACCTGCGCTCCTTCCGCTCCCAGCAGGCCTCGATCGGCAGCGGCTCGGTGGACGACCCGGACCGGACGATCACCGGCCGGGCCCAGCTGGACTGGCTGAAGGCCGGCCTGAAGACCTCGGACACCACCTGGCGCCTGATCGGCAACTCGGTGATGATCTCGCCGGTCGCCTTCGGCGCCCTGCCGGGCTATCTGCTGGCGCCGCTGGCGAAGCTGCTCGGGCTGCCCGCCGAGGGCCTGGCGGTCAACGTCGACCAGTGGGACGGCTACACCGACGACCGCCGCGAACTCCTGGCCCACCTGCGGGACAACGGCATCCGCAACACGGTCTTCCTGACCGGCGACATCCACATGGCGTGGGCGAACGACGTCCCGGTGAAGGCGGCGACCTACCCGCTGTCGGCCTCGGCCGCGACCGAGTTCGTGGTCACCTCGGTCACCTCCGACAACCTGGACGACATCCTCAAGGTGGCCCCGGGCACCGTCTCCACGGTCGCCGAGGCCGCCGTGAAGGCCGCCAACCGCCATGTGAAGTGGCTGGACATGGACTCCCACGGCTACGGCGTGCTGGACATCACGGGTGAGCGGGCGCAGATGGACTACTACGCGCTCTCCGACCGCACCGACCCGAACGCCTCCTCCACCTGGGAACGTTCGTACCGCACCCTGTCGGGCACACAGAAGGTCGAGCGGGTCTACTCGCCGGTACGCTGAGCCGCCGAACGTCGATTTCCGGCCGGTCCCCGCGTCGTGCGGGGACCGGCCGTCGCGGGGCGAGTGGCGGGGAGCCCCCGGGTCCGAATCAGGACACACCGCCCGCCCCGCGCTCCGGGGGCGACGCACCGTCCGGCGCGGACCCTCAAGGGACCTTCGTTGTCTAGGGATTACCCTCTGTCCGCCAATGGGCCGGAAGAGGGCTGCACCGGTTCTGGCATGGACACATAACCTCCGGGCGGCGAGGAGGAAATTCCTCCCGTACGTCCCACGAGGAGTGCCCCCACATGTCACGCACCCCCCGTTCCCGCCGTCTCGTCGGTCTCGCCGCCGTGGCCGGAACCCTGGTCCTGCTTCCCCTCACCGGTGCCACGGCCACCGTGAGCAGCGCCTCGGCGCACGCGAGAACCCCCGCCGAGCAGTGCGCGGACAGCGGCGACGCCGCGGCCCGCAAGATGAAGGGCTCCACGGCCCACGAGCCCAACGCCGTCAGCGACGCCACCGCCCGGGCGATGGACGCGGACCTGAGGAAGCGCGTCGCCACGGCCAGGGCCGAGGGCAAGGGCTCCCGGGTCGCCGCCGCCGCGGCGACGACCATCCCGGTGTACTGGCACGTCATCCACAGCGGCAGCACCGGCAAGCTCAGCGCCTCCGCCATCTCCGGCCAGATAGCGGTGCTCAACGCCGCCTACGCGGGCCAGGGCACCGGCAACGTCGACTCCGGCTTCCGGTTCTCGCTGGTCGCGACGGACTACACCGACAAGGCCGCCTGGTACAACCTGACCGAGGGCTCCTCGGCCGAGACCGCGATGAAGACCGGCCTCCGCAAGGGCGGGGCGAGCGCGCTCAACATCTACTCGGCCAACCTCCAGGAGGACCTGCTCGGCTGGGCCACCTTCCCGAGCTGGTACGCCGGCGACCCCAAGGACGACGGCGTCGTGATCCTCGACGCGTCCGTGCCGGGCGGTTCCGCCACCAACTATAACCAGGGCGACACCGCCACCCACGAGGTCGGCCACTGGATGGGCCTCTACCACACCTTCCAGGGCGGCTGCGGCGCCAGCGGCGACTACGTCTCCGACACGCCCGCCGAGAAGACCGCCGCCGGCGCCTGCCCGACCGGCCGCGACACCTGCACGGCCAGTGGCGCGGACCCGATCCACAACTTCATGGACTACACCTACGACTCCTGCATGTACCAGTTCACCGCGGGCCAGGTGAGCCGTATGAAGAGCTCCTGGACCGCCTACCGGGCGAGCTGACGCCACCGTCCGCGTCCGGCCGGTCACGGGGCCGGCCGGGCGCGGCGGGACGCGCGGGAATGGCATCGGCTGTCGGACCCCCGGCGTAGGATTCCATCGCCGCCAGATGACGACCGATGCCGGAGGTGTCGCTTCCCGTGACCACGCCGTTCACCCACCTGCATGTCCACACCCAGTACTCCCTGCTCGACGGGGCGGCGCGACTCAAGGACATGTTCAAGGCCTGCGGTGAGATGGGCATGACGCACATCGCCATGACCGACCACGGCAACCTGCACGGGGCGTACGACTTCTTCCACCAGGCCAAGGGCGCCGGGATCACGCCGATCATCGGCATCGAGGCGTACGTGGCGCCGGAGTCCCGGCGGAACAAGCGCAAGGTCACCTGGGGCCAGCCGCACCAGAAGCGCGACGACGTCTCGGCCTCCGGTTCCTACCTGCACAAGACCATCTGGGCGGCGAACGCGACGGGTCTGCACAACCTCTTCCGGCTCTCCTCGGACGCCTACGCCGAGGGCTGGCTGACCAAGTACCCGCGCATGGACAAGGAGACCATCGCCCAGTGGTCGGAGGGCCTGATGGCCTCCACCGGCTGCCCCTCGGGCGAGGTGCAGACCAGGCTCCGCCTCGGCCAGTTCGACGAGGCGGTGAAGGCCGCCGCCGAGTACCAGGACATCTTCGGCAAGGAGCGGTACTTCCTGGAGCTGATGGACCACGGCATCGAGATCGAGCGCCGGGTCCGCGACGGACTGCTGGAGATCGGCAAGAAGCTCGGCATCCCGCCGGTCGTCACCAACGACTCGCACTACACCTATGCCAGCGAGGCCGACGCCCACGACGCGCTGCTGTGCATCCAGACCGGCAAGAACGTCTCCGACCCGGACCGCTTCCGCTTCGACGGCACCGGCTACTACCTGAAGACGACGGACGAGATGCTCGGCATCGACTCCTCCGACGCCTGGCAGGAGGGCTGCCGCAACACCACGCTGCTCGTCGCGCAGCAGGTGGACACCGACGGCATGTTCCAGGCGCGGAACCTGATGCCCCGCTTCGAAGTCCCCGAGGGCTACACCGAGGTCACCTGGTTCCGCGAGGAGACCATGAGCGGCATGCGGCGCCGCTACCCCGCAGGCATCCCGGACGACCGGATGAAGCAGGTCGAGTACGAGATGGACACCATCATCCAGATGGGGTTCCCGGGCTACTTCCTCGTCGTCGCCGACTTCATCATGTGGGCCAAGAACAACGGCATCGCGGTCGGCCCCGGCCGAGGCTCCGCGGCCGGCTCGATCGTCGCGTACGCCATGGGCATCACCGACCTCGACCCGATCGACCACGGCCTGATCTTCGAGCGCTTCCTCAACCCCGAGCGCATCTCCATGCCCGATGTCGACATCGACTTCGACGAGCGCCGGCGCGCCGAGGTGATCCGGTACGTCACGGAGAAGTACGGCGCCGACAAGGTCGCCATGATCGGCACCTACGGCACCATCAAGGCCAAGAACGCGATCAAGGACTCCGCCCGCGTCCTGGGCTACCCGTACGCCGTCGGCGACCGCCTCACCAAGGCGATGCCCGCCGACGTCCTCGGCAAGGGCATCCCGCTCTCCGGCATCACCGACTCCGCGCACCCCCGCTACAGCGAGGCCGGCGAGATCCGCTCGATGTACGAGAACGAGCCGGACGCCAAGAAGGTCATCGACCTCGCCCGCGGCGTGGAGGGCCTGGTGCGGCAGATGGGCGTGCACGCCGCCGGCGTGATCATGTCCAGCGAGCCGATCGTCGACCACGCCCCGGTCTGGGTGCGGCACTCCGACGGCGTCACCATCACGCAGTGGGACTACCCGAGCTGCGAGTCGCTCGGCCTGCTGAAGATGGACTTCCTGGGCCTGCGCAACCTCACGATCATGGACGACGCCGTCAAGCTGGTGAAGGCCAACAAGGGCGTCGACATCGAGCTGCTGGCCCTGCCCTTCGACGACCCCAAGACCTTCGAACTGCTGGGCCGGGGCGACACCCTCGGCGTCTTCCAGTTCGACGGCGGCCCCATGCGCTCCCTGCTGCGCATGATGAAGCCCGACAACTTCGAGGACATCTCCGCCGTCTCGGCCCTCTACCGGCCGGGCCCGATGGGCATGAACTCGCACATCAACTACGCGCTGCGGAAGAACAAGCAGCAGGAGATCACCCCGATCCACCCGGCGCTCGAGGCCCCCCTCAAGGAGGTCCTCGACGTCACCTACGGCCTGATCGTCTACCAGGAGCAGGTGCAGAAGGCCGCCCAGATCATCGCCGGGTACTCCCTCGGCGAGGCCGACATCCTCCGCCGCGTCATGGGCAAGAAGAAGCCCGAGGAGCTGGCGAAGAACTTCACCATCTTCCAGGAGGGCGCCCGGAAGAACGGCTACAGCGACGAGTCCATCCAGGCGCTGTGGGACGTCCTGGTGCCGTTCGCCGGCTACGCCTTCAACAAGGCGCACTCCGCCGCGTACGGACTGGTCTCCTACTGGACGGCCTACCTCAAGGCCAACTACCCGGCCGAGTACATGGCGGCGCTGCTCACCTCGGTGCGCGACGACAAGGACAAGTCGGCGATCTACCTCAACGAGTGCCGCCGCATGGGCATCAGGGTGCTCCCGCCGAACGTGAACGAGTCGGACGCCAACTTCACCGCGCAGGGCGACGACGTGATCCTGTTCGGCCTCACCGCCGTCCGCAACGTCGGCCAGAACGTGGTGGACTCGATCATCCGCTGCCGTAAGTCCAAGGGGAAGTACACCTCCTTCCCCGACTTCCTCGACAAGGTCGAGGCCGTGGTCTGCAACAAGCGCACCGTGGAATCGCTGATCAAGGCCGGCGCGTACGACGAGATGGGCCACACCCGCAAGGGCCTCACCGAGCACTACGAGCCGATGATCGACAACGTGGTCGCGGTGAAGCGCAAGGAGGCCGAGGGGCAGTTCGACCTCTTCGGCGGCATGGGCGACGAGACCGCGGGCGACGAACCGGGCTTCGGCCTCGACGTCACCTTCTCCGACGTCGAGTGGGACAAGACGTACCTGCTCGCGCAGGAGCGCGAGATGCTCGGCCTGTACGTCTCCGACCACCCGCTCTTCGGCATCGAGCACGTCCTCAACGACAAGGCGGACGCCTCCGTCTCGGCGCTGGCCGGCGACTACTCCGACGGCTCGATCGTCACCATCGGCGGCATCATCTCCGGTCTGCAGCGCAAGATGACCAAGCAGGGCAACGCCTGGGCCATCGCCACCGTCGAGGACCTCGGCGGCTCCATCGACTGCATGTTCTTCCCGGCCACCTACCAGTTGATCTCGACCCAGCTCGTCGAGGACGCCGTCGTCTTCGTCAAGGGCCGGCTCGACAAGCGCGAGGACATCCCGCGCCTGGTGGCCATGGAGCTGATGGTCCCCGACCTCACGGACGCCGGGACCAACGCCCCGGTGACGATCTCCATCCCGACGGTGAAGGTGACCCCGCCGCTGGTCGCCCGCCTCGGCGAGGTCCTCGCCAGCCACAAGGGGAGCACCGAGGTCCGGGTGCGGCTGCAGGGCGCCCGCAAGACGACGGTGCTGAGGCTCGACCGCCACCGTGTCACTGCCGACCCGGCGCTCTTCGGCGACCTCAAGGCCCTCCTGGGCCCCTCCTGTCTCGCCACCGCCCAGCAGCAGGCGGGCTGATCACGCGCCGCGCGAGCGGACGGACGCGCCGAGGGTGGCACCCCTTCCGGAAGGGGTGCCACCCTCGATCATGAGCGACCGGCGCCCGCGCGCTAGTTGTGGCCGAACTTCTTCTGCCGCTTCTGCGACACGTGCGGTTCGGCGCCCGGGACCGTCATCGCCGGCTCGCGTCCGCCTGCGCTCTTCGCGTGCTCTTCGGTGGTCGCGGCGCCGCGGTCGTGCTGCTGGCCGGTACGTTCGCCCCGGTTCTTGTTCTTGCCCACGATTCCTCCTTGGGGGAAATCTCGGATGATGGGCCGCACTCAGGCTTGCACGGGAGTACGAAGGTCGCATTTCGGGCAGTTGCAGAGTGTGGCGCGCCGGTGATCGCGTAACCGGTCACAACGCCCCCGTGTTCGGGCAGACTCGGGGCAACAGTGTTACCGGGGGGTCGGACGGCAGGACTTTCGGAGAAGAGGGTGAGACCGATGGACCGCTGCGTCGTCCTCGTGGACGCCGGCTACCTGCTCGGAGCCGCCGCGAGCCTCCTCGCCGGAGAGCCCTCCCGGTCCCGGATCACCGTCGACCACTCCGAGATCGTCGCGGGTCTGCGCGAGCGCGCCGAGAAGGAGACCGGCCAGCCCCTGCTGCGGATCTACTGGTTCGACGGCGCCCCCGACCGCGTACCGCAGCCCGAGCACCGCAGGCTGCGCGTGATGCCCCGCGTGACGGTCCGGCTCGGCGCGCTGACCCGCACCGACGGACGCTGGGCGCAGAAGGGCGTCGACGCGGCCATGCACGCCGAGCTGTCCGAGCTGGCTCGCAACCGCGCCTGCTCCGACGTCGTCCTGGTCACCGGCGACGGCGACCTCCTGCCCGGAATGATGTCGGCGAAGGAGCACGGCGTCGCCGTCCACCTGTGGGCCGTGCAGGCCGCGGACGGCGACTTCAACCAGTCCGAGGACCTGGTCGCCGAGGCCGACGAGCGGCGCGTCCTGGACCGGGAGTGGATCACCCGGGCCATCCACGTACGGGAGCCCGCCGGGGTGTGCGCACCGCTCACCCCGCGCCCCGAGATCGCGGCGATCCTCTCCGCACCGCTGCCCGAGACCGCCCAGGGGGCCGAGTCGCAGCCCGCGGCCGACCAGCCCGCGGAGCCGGCCGCCGCCGCGCCCCAGGTCGTCACCGCCGAGCGCAACGGCACCCGCCCGAGTCCCGAGGCGCCCGCCGCCACCGCCGGCAGGGGCCTGGTGCCCACCCCCAAGGACGTCGCCGGCATCGTCCACCGCGGGCACTCCTCCCCGCACCCCGCCTCCCCGGCCGCCACCGGCGCCACCCTGCGCTGGTCCTCCGACCGCGGGCTGGTCGGCGCCGCCGAGGGCGCCGACGCGACCCTGCCCACGCTGGCCCAGCTCACCAGCGCCGAACAGCGCTGGGCGGACCGCGAGGAGGACATCACGGCGGTCAGCGGCGACCCGTACGAGGTCGGCCAGGTCTTCGCCCGCCGCTGGATCGGCCGGCTCGCCGACACCTCCCACCTCCAGGTGCTCTCCGCCGAGTACCCGCGCGTCCCGCACCGCATCGACGGCGAGCTGCTGCGCTACGCCGCCCGGTTCGGACTGCTGGCCCACAAGGACGACCAGATCGACGAGCACGACCGCTACGCCATCCGGGCGGGCTTCTGGCGCGAGATCGACGCCCGCGCCGTCGTCGCGAGGGCCTCTCCGGGCGAGTGAGCGCACCCGGATCCGACCCTGCGGCATGTCCCGGCCGGGATGCAGCGTAGGCTCGGTCCTCGTGAGTACGGGCACGGAACAGGGCGCCACCGCGCGGACGGCGGTGGTGGTGACCGTGCGCGGGCTGGTGAAGAGCTACCCGGCCGGGCGGGGCCGGCGCGGCGCCGCGAGCCCCCCGGTACGCGCCAACGACGGCATCGACCTGGACGTCCGGGGCGGTGAGATCTTCGGGCTGCTCGGCCCCAACGGCGCCGGGAAGACCACCCTCGTACGGCAGTTGACGGGGCTGCTGCGCCCCGACGCGGGCAGCGTCGAACTGCTCGGCCACGACATCGTCCGGCATCCGGAGCGCGCGGCGCGGCTGGTGGGCTACCTCGGCCAGGAGTCGAGCGCGCTGGACGAACTGACCGTCGCCCTCGCCGCCGAGACCACCGGACGGCTGCGCGGTCTCGACATCAGGGCCGCGCGCGCCGAGCGGGACGCCGTGCTGGAGGAACTGGAACTGACCGCCCTCGCCTCGCGGCCGCTGAAGCGGCTGTCGGGCGGGGAGCGGCGGCTGGCCTGCTTCGCCGCCGCCCTGGTGGGCGAGCGGCCCGTGCTCGTGCTGGACGAGCCGACCACCGCCATGGACCCGGTCGCAAGGCGCGCGGTCTGGGCGGCGGTCGACCGGCGGCGCGCCGAACGCGGCACCACGGTGCTGCTGGTCACCCACAACGTGATTGAGGCGGAGACCGTGCTCGACCGCGTCGCGGTCATCGACGAGGGCCGGGTCATCGCCTGCGACACCCCGGCCGGGCTCAAGGCGCTCGTCGCCGACGAGGTACGGCTGGACCTGGTGTGGCGGGACGAGCCCCCGCTGGACGTGCCCGGCGTGGCGGCCCTGCGCGAGACCGCCCGCGTCACCGGACGCCGCTGGACGCTGCGGCTGCCGCAGCAGCGGGCCCGCGCCGTGGTCGCGGAGCTGACCGGCGGGCCGGCCTTCACCGCGCTCGACGATTTCACCCTGACGGCGCCGAGCCTGGAGGATGTCTACCTGGCGCTCGGCGGTCGGAGGAAGGGACTGGTCAAGGCGTGAACGGTGGCAACGGCGGAGACCCGACCCCGGACCCGGACCGGAGCGTGGACCGGAACGTGAATCCGGATGAGGCGCACGGCACGGTGCGGCGGGGCGGCGCGGAGTGACGATCATCTCCGCGGACGCGGACACCCGGACAGCGGCACCTGCGGCTCCCGCAACCCCCCTGGGGGCGGAGGCCGCGACGCTCGCCCCGCGCGCCCGGCTGCTGCCGGCGATGGCCGCGGTGTACCGGGCGCAGATGTCCCGGGCGAAGGTCGCCCGGATCCCGCTGCTGTTCGTGGCGACCTTCCAGTCGGTCGGCATCATGATCATGATGCGGGGCGTCGTCGACGGTGGCCCGGCCGCGCGCGCGGTGGTGGCCGGATCGAGCGTGCTGGTCGTCGCCTTCGTGGCGCTCAACCTGCTGGCCCAGTACTTCGGGCAGCTGCGCGCCTCCGGGGGGCTCGACCACTACGCGACCCTGCCGGTGCCCCCGGCCGCCGTCGTGCTGGGCGCGGCCGGCGCGTACGCCTCCTTCACCGTGCCCGGGACGCTCGTGACGGCGGGCATCGGCTGCGCGCTGTTCCAGCTGCCCTTCGCGAACCTGTGGATCCTCGTCGCGGTCATCCCGCTGGCGGGGGCCGCGCTGTCCGGGCTGGGCGCGGCGCTCGGGCTGCTCGCGCCGCGCCAGGAGCTGGCCACCCTGGCCGGCCAGCTCGGCATGTCCGCGGCGCTGCTGCTGGGCGTGCTGCCGGCCGGCAACCTCCCCGAGCCCATCCGCTACGTACGGGACCTGCTGCCCTCCACCTACGGTGTCGAGGCCCTCATCCGCAGCTTCGACGACCACCCCGACTGGCTGGCGGTCACCGCCGACCTGTCGGTGTGCGCGGCCGTGGGCCTGGTGTCGCTGGCGGCGGCAACCTGGGCCTACCGCCGTGCCGCCTGCCGGTGACCCCCGGGTGTGGTGGGGGTGTGTGGCGGTGAGGTGCCGGTGACGCGGGCCACGGACGGACCTGGCACGATGGCAGGGTGACCGCACCCCTGACCCCCCACGACCAATGGCCGCCCGCGCCGCTGCCGCCGTTCCCGGAGCAGGAGAGCCGCATGGACCCTGTCCGGGAGCTCAAGAGCGGTGCGCTGACCGCGGTGCTCGTGGCCGTGGCGGGTGTGGTCCTCGGCCTGCTGTGGCTGTGGCTGGCGCCGCGGATCCCGCTGGTCTCCGACGGCAAGGCGGTCTACCTCAAGGACACCGAGGGGGAGCAGGCGATCGGCGCCGACGGCACCTTCGTGCTGCTCGGGCTCGGCATCGGGGTGCTGACCGGGGCCGTCGTCTTCTGGCGGAACCGGCGCGGCGGCGTCGGAGTCGTCCTCGGCATGGCCGCGGGCGCCGTACTGGGCTCCGTGCTGGCCTGGCGGCTGGGCACCTGGCTCGGCCCCACCAGCGACCTGATCGCGCACGCCAGGGCGGTCGGCGCGAAGAAGGTGTTCGACGGCCCCCTCGAGCTGCAGGCCAAGGGCGCGCTCCTGGCCTGGCCCATAGGGGCCGTCCTCACCCATCTGGTGCTCACCACGGGTTTCGGCCCGCGTGACGAGCAGCCCCCCGCCGTGCACTGGAAGCCGCCGCCCCCGGGCATCTGACCCGGGGCCCGCAGGTCACGCCGGGCGCCTGCCGTGGTTGGCCTTGCGCTTCTTGATCCGCCACTTGCGCTTGCGGGTGCGCTTGGACATCGGGCCTCCCCTGAGCCGGGTGCGCTTGCGGGCAGAGTGCGCCCGTACGGCCCCGGCGTCCAGGGGTCAGGCGCGTCCGATCGGCGCGACGACCGCGTCCGTGAGCCGCACCAGGTCCTGCGGTGCCAGTTCGACCTCCAGGCCGCGCTTGCCGGCCGAGACGAAGACCGTGGCGTGCTCCAGCGCGGACGCGTCCACCACCGTGCGCAGCCGCTTGCGCTGCCCCAGCGGGGAGATGCCGCCCCTGACGTAGCCGGTGGTCCGCTCGGCGGCTGCCGGGTCCGCCATGCCGGCGCGCTTCCCGCCGGCCGCGGAGGCCAGCGCCTTCAGGTCGAGTGAGCCCGCGACGGGGACGACGGCGACGGTCAGCGCCCCGTCCACGTCGGCGACGAGGGTCTTGAACACCCGGTCGGGGGAGGTGCCCAGCGCCTGTGCGGCCTCCTCCCCGTAGCCGAGCTCCGAGGCGGGGTCGTGGGCGTACGCGTGCACGGTGAAGGCGGCGTTCGCCTTCTCCAGGGCGACGGTGGCGGGCGTGCCGCCGGAGGATGACTGCTTCTTCTTGGCCATGGCGCTGCGAGGATACGTCAGTTCGGGCTCGGCACCTGGCGGGTCAGGTCCACGGCGGGCAGGGCGCCCAGCTTGTCGATCACGGCCGCCTCGCGGCGCAGCAGCCGCAGTTCCTCCTCCAGCCGGGCCGCCGTGTCCGGTGCCTCCAGCAGGGCCTGCTTCGCCGGGGTCCCGGCAACGGTCGCGGCCGCCACCAGGTACGACAGCACGGTCGGGTCGTCCGGCAGCTCCTGGCTCCCCGCCAGGCTCCGCTCCCGCGCGCCGGCCAGCCGCTTCTGGTAGGTGCGGAACGCCCGCGCCACGTCGGCCGCCAGCGCCCCCGAGCCGGTGCCGGGCTCCTCCGCGACCTCCTCGACCTCACCGGTCAGGTAGGGCCCCGAGGCGTCCACCGACAGCAGCCGGAAGCGCGTCGTGCCGGTCGCCACGACGTCGAAGCCGCCGTCCTCGCGCTCCCCGACGGTCGCCGCGTCCGCGGTGCAGCCCAGCGCGTACAGCGCCCCGGACAGGTCCGCCGCGTACCCTGCCGCCGCCTCCTCGGCCCCGGCGGGGGCGACCTCGTGGCCGTCGCGGATCGCCACGACGCCGAAGCGGCGCGGTGCGTCCTCCGGCAGGGCCAGCAGGTCGCGGAAGAGCGCGCGGTAGCGCTCCTCGAAGACGTTCAGCGGCAGCACGAGCCCCGGGAAGAGGACGGAGCCGAGCGGGAAGAGCGGAAGACGAGCGGTCACGGTCAGCAAGCCTAGGGCCTGCGACGCCCACCCCCATCGTCGCCCTCGTCCCGCCCCGTCCGCTTTCGCCCCGAACGGGCCGGCCGCGCCCTGTGCGCGCCCCCTCCGGGACCTCGGCCGGGGCCTCAGCCGCGGCGCAGGAGGCGGGAGGCGCCGGCGGCGACCGTCGTGGCGAGGATCCAGCCGAGCATGGTCAGGACCGCGGCGGCCCACTGGGCGCTGCCACCGAGGCGCCAGGCGTTGTCCTGGCCGAGATTGATGACCGGGAGGAGCAGGTCGAGAGCGAAGAGGGAGGGGCTCCAGTGGGGGAAGGCGCCGCCGTCGACGGGATCGGGCTCGCCGTGGACGTTGAAGAAGACCGCGCCGAAGGCCCAGAGCAGCGCCATCCAGATGGCGGCCCGGCCCGGGCGGTAGCCGTAGCCGACGGTCACGTCCTGCAGGTAGCCCCAGAGTTTGCCCGCGAGCGGGAGGGTCTCGCGGCGCCGGCGGTGCTTGGCCAGCAGCACCTCGCGGGCGTCGGCGTCCTCGCCGCTCGCGCGCAGGGCGGCCGACAGGTGCTCGTACGGCTCGGGGCTGTACTCCGGGGTGGCCGCGGCCAGCCAGGCGATCCGGGCGCGCAGCGGGAAGGCGCCCTCGGGGCTGAGGGAGCCGTAGGCGAATCCGGTCAGGTCGAGTCCGCCGGCCTCGGGCCAGCAGGTGCGGCTGTCCGTGAGGTTGCCCACGCGCGCGCCGGCGAGCGAGATCGTCCCGGTCGGCGGCTGATCCAGGGTGAGCCGCAGCTCGGGCGTCTGGATCCGGCGCAGCGAGAGCTGCTGCCCGCCGGTGAGCCGGAACCGCGCCTGGTGGATGATCACCGCGTTGCCGAACCGGCCGTCGTCCAGCCGCACCCCGCCGTCCGAGCTGAAGCGCCGGGTGCGCACGCCCAGCGGCGGGGTGCCGCCGCCGGAGCCGCCGGTGCCGACGTAGCCCGCGCTGAGGTAGAGGGTGTGCTCGACGGTCACCCGGGCCGCGTTGAGCGCGTAACGCCCGTACGGGTTGTGCAGCCGGCTGCCGCGCAGGCTGAGGCGGCCGCCGATGCGGGCGCTGCGCAGGCTGACCTCGCCGGTGGCCTCGATCAGTTCGGCCTCGACGTCCTGGGCGACGCTGAGCCCGTCGGCCGCCAGCGCCCGGCCGTGCCGGTCCTTGCGCAGGGTGATCTGGTTGAGCAGCAGGTCCGTGCCGATGTGGGCGTCGGTGAGCCGTATCCCGCCCTCGATCGTGCACTGCGGCAGGTGCAGGTCGCCCGAGGTGTGCAGCCGGGCCGCCTCCAGCCGCGGTATGGCGCAGCGCACCATGCGCAGGGTCGTGAAGTTGCACTCCGCGAGCAGCACCTGCTGCTCGAAACGGCAGTCGTGCAGCTCCACGTACGGCACCACCGTGCCGCCCGACAGGTTGAGCTGCCCGCTGATCTGGGCCCCGGACAGCTTCACGCACGACACGCGGCCCGAGGCGGCCTGCGGCCCGTCGAGCAGCAGCTTGGCGATCACCTCGGCCCGTACCGTGCGGTCCGGGCCCCAGAAGCGGTCGGCGGCCGGGTCGTCCCGCTCCGGGATGCCGGTGCGCAGGTCGTACAGCTCCCCGCGGCGGAAGGCCTTCCACAGGCCCTGTTCCACGGCGGTCCAGTCGTGCGGCGGCGCGACGTCCGACGGCTCGGTCACCGGTTTCCCTCCCGTGGCTCACAGCGACGACCGAAACGCTATCGGTGGGCACGCCCGCGGGCGACAAGCGGGGGCGATCTCCGGCCTCGGGGCGGTGGGCGTATCACGGACTGATACCCGGCCGAGCCCGCAGGGGCGGTTCTCTACACTTGGGAGGGTGATCTCCCGAATCGATCTGCGCGGCGACGCCTTCCCGGCGGACGGCGTCGACCGCGATCTGCTGCCCCGAGCCGAGCTCGACGTCGAGGCCGCACTGGAGACGGTGCGCCCGATCTGCGAGGACGTGAAGCATCGTGGCACCGCGGCACTGATCGACTACGCGGAGAAGTTCGACGGCGTCACCATCGACCGGGTGCGCGTCCCGGTCGAGGCGCTGACCCGGGCCCTCGCGGAGCTGGACCCGAAGGTGCGGGCCGCGCTGGAGGAGTCGATCCGCCGCGCCCGGCTCGTCCACGGCGAGCAGCGCCGCACCGACCACACCACGCAGGTCGTGCCGGGCGGCACGGTGACCGAGCGCTGGGTGCCGGTGGACCGGGTCGGCCTGTACGTGCCCGGCGGCCGCTCGGTCTACCCGTCCTCCGTGGTGATGAACGTGGTGCCCGCGCAGGAGGCCAAGGTCGGCTCGATGGCCGTGGCCTCGCCGCCGCAGAAGGAGTTCGGCGGGCTCCCGCACCCGACGATCCTCGCCGCGTGCGCGCTGCTCGGCGTCGACGAGGTGTACGCCGCCGGCGGCGCCCAGGCCGTCGCCATGTTCGCCTACGGCACCGAGGAGTGCCGTCCGGTGAGCATGGTCACCGGCCCCGGCAACATCTGGGTCGCCGCGGCCAAGCGCCTGCTCAAGGGCCGCATCGGCATCGACGCGGAGGCCGGCCCCACCGAGATCGCCGTCCTCGCCGACGCCACCGCCGACCCGGTGCACGTCGCCGCCGACCTGATCAGCCAGGCCGAGCACGACCCGCTGGCCGCCGCCGTCCTGGTCACCGACTCCGTGGACCTCGCCGAGGCGGTGGAGAAGGAGCTGGAGCGGCAGATCGCCGCCACCAAGCACGTCGAGGACCGGATCGCGCCCGCGCTGTCCGGCCGCCAGTCGGGCATCGTCCTGGTCGACGGGATCGAGCAGGGCCTGCAGGTGGTGGACGCGTACGCGGCCGAGCACCTGGAGATCCAGACCGTCGACGCCGCCGCCGTCGCCGCCCGGGTGCGCAACGCCGGCGCGGTCTTCGTCGGCGCGTACGCCCCGGTCTCGCTCGGCGACTACGCCGCGGGCTCCAACCACGTGCTGCCCACCGGCGGCTGCGCCTGCCACTCCTCGGGCCTGTCCGTGCAGTCCTTCCTGCGCGGCATCCACGTCGTGGACTACACCCGCGAGGCGCTCGCCGAGATCGCCCCGCACGTGGTGACCCTGGCCGACGCCGAGGACCTTCCCGCGCACGGCGCGGCGGTCCGCGCCCGATTCGATTGGACGGTACCGGGTTCGTGACCGGCATCGACGACCTGCCCATCCGGGACGAACTGCGCGGCAAGTCCCCCTACGGCGCCCCGCAACTCGACGTGCCCGTACGCCTGAACACCAACGAGAACCCGTACCCGCTGCCCGCGGAGCTGGTCGACCGGATCACCGAGCGGGTCCGCGAGGCCGCCCGCGACCTCAACCGCTACCCCGACCGGGACGCGGTGGAGCTCCGCACCGAACTCGCGAAGTACCTGACCCGCACCGCCGGTCACGAGGTGGGCCTCGCCAACGTGTGGGCCGCCAACGGCTCCAACGAGGTCATCCAGCAGCTGCTGCAGACCTTCGGCGGCCCCGGGCGCACCGCGATCGGCTTCGAGCCCTCGTACTCCATGCACGGCCTGATCTCCCGCGGCACCGGCACCGGCTGGATCGCCGGCCCGCGCCGCGAGGACTTCACCATCGACGTGGCCGCCGCCGAGCGGATCATCGCCGAGCGGCGGCCGAACGTGGTGTTCGTCACCTCGCCCAACAACCCCACCGGCACCGCCGTCGCCGCCGACACCGTCGTGGCGCTGTACGAGGCGGCCCAGGCCGCCCGGCCCTCCCTGGTGGTGGTCGACGAGGCGTACGGCGAGTTCAGCCACCGCCCGTCCCTGCTGCCGCTGATCGAGGGCCGCCCCAACATGGTGGTCAGCCGCACCATGTCGAAGGCCTTCGGCGCCGCCGGCCTGCGGCTGGGCTACCTCGCCGCCGACCCCGCGGTCGTCGACGCCGTCCAGCTGGTGCGGCTTCCGTACCACCTGTCCGCCGTCACCCAGGCCACCGCGCTGGCCGCCCTGGAGCACACCGATACGCTGCTGGGGTACGTCGAGCAGCTGAAGACCGAGCGGGACCGCCTGGTCGGCGAGCTGAGGGCGATCGGCTGCGAGGTCACCGACTCCGACGCCAACTTCGTCCAGTTCGGCCGCTTCGAGGACAGCCACCGCGCCTGGCAGGCCATCCTCGACCGCGGCGTGCTCGTCCGCGACAACGGCGTACCGGGCTGGCTGCGGGTCACCGCGGGCACCCCGGCCGAGAACGACGCGTTCCTCGAAGCGGTACGCGAGCTCAAGAAGGAGCAGTAACCACATGACCCGCGTCGGCCGCGTGGAGCGCACGACCAAGGAGACGTCCGTCGTCGTCGAGCTCGACCTCGACGGCACCGGCAGGACGGAGATCTCCACCGGAGTCGGCTTCTACGACCACATGCTCGACCAGCTCGGCCGCCACGGCCTGTTCGACCTCACGGTCAAGACCGAGGGCGACCTGCACATCGACACCCACCACACCATCGAGGACACCGCCCTCGCGCTGGGCGCCGCCTTCAAGCAGGCGCTCGGCGACAAGGTGGGCATCTACCGCTTCGGCAACTGCACCGTGCCCCTGGACGAGTCCCTCGCCCAGGTCACCGTCGACCTGTCGGGCCGCCCGTACCTGGAGCACACCGAACCCGAGAACATGGCGCCGATGATCGGCTCCTACGACACGACGATGACCCGGCACATCCTGGAGTCCTTCGTCGCCCAGGCGCAGATCGCGCTGCACGTCCACGTGCCGTACGGGCGCAACGCCCACCACATCGTGGAGTGCCAGTTCAAGGCGCTGGCCCGGGCCCTGCGCTACGCCTCCGAGCGCGACCCGCGCGCCGCGGGCATCCTCCCGTCGACGAAGGGCGCGCTGTGACCAAGCCGGCCATCCTGTTCATCCTGCTCGGCCTCTTCCTGGCCGGCGGGGTGTACTCCTTCTGGAAGCAGAAGCTGCCCAAGGGCGTCATCGTGCTGCTCGGCATCGGATCCGCCATGTCGCTGGCGGCCGGCCTGCTGCGGCTGTAGGGGGGTTCCGGCAGATGAGCAAGGCCGCCAGGAAGGTCGTGGTCCTCGACTACGGCTTCGGCAACGTCCGTTCCGCCGAGCGCGCGCTCGCCCGGGTCGGCGCGGACGTGGAGATCACCGCCGACTTCGACGAGGCCATGAACGCCGACGGGCTGCTCGTCCCCGGCGTCGGGGCCTTCGCGGCCTGCATGGCCGGGCTGAAGGCGGTGCGCGGTGAGTGGATCATCGGGCGCCGGCTGTCGGGCGGCAGGCCCGTGATGGGGATCTGCGTCGGCATGCAGATCCTCTTCGAGAAGGGCGTCGAGCACGGCGTCACGACCGAGGGCTGCGACGAGTGGCCCGGCACCGTCGAGCCGCTGCGCGCGCCGGTCGTGCCGCACATGGGCTGGAACACCGTCAAGGCACCGGAGGACTCACGGCTGTTCGCCGGCCTGGACGCCGACGCCCGCTTCTACTTCGTGCACTCCTACGCGGTGCGCAGCTGGGAGCTGGAGACCGCCAATCCCACCATCCGGGCCCCGAAGGTCACCTGGGCCACGCACGGCGAGCCCTTCGTCGCCGCGGTGGAGAACGGCCCGCTGTGGGCCACCCAGTTCCACCCCGAGAAGTCCGGCGACGCCGGCGCCCAGCTGCTGACCAACTGGCTCGACACCTTCAAGGACTAGGACGTACGCCGCCATGAGCACGACGCACCGCCTCGAACTCCTTCCCGCCGTCGACGTCCGCGACGGCCAGGCCGTCCGCCTCGTCCACGGCGAGTCCGGTTCCGAGACGTCCTACGGCGACCCGATGGCCGCCGCGCTGGCCTGGCAGCAGGCGGGTGCCGAGTGGCTGCACCTGGTCGACCTCGACGCCGCCTTCGGCACCGGGGACAACCGCGCGCAGATCGCCGAGGTCGCCCGCTCCATGGACGTCAAGGTCGAGCTGTCCGGCGGCATCCGCGACGACGACACGCTGGCCGCGGCCCTGGCCACCGGCTGCACCCGGGTCAACCTGGGCACCGCCGCCCTGGAGACCCCGGAGTGGGTCGCCAAGGTCATCGCGGAGCACGGCGACCGGATCGCGGTCGGCCTGGACGTGCGCGGCACCACCCTGCGCGGCCGCGGCTGGACCCGCGACGGCGGCGACCTCTACGAGACGCTGGCCCGCCTCGACTCCGAGGGCTGCGCCCGCTACGTCGTCACCGACATCGCCAAGGACGGCACCCTCCAGGGCCCCAACCTGGAGCTGCTGAAGAACGTCTGCGCCGCCACCGACCGGCCGGTAGTCGCCTCCGGCGGCGTCTCCTCTCTTGACGATCTGCGGGCGATCGCCACCCTGGTTCCCGAGGGGGTCGAAGGCGCCATCGTCGGAAAGGCCCTCTACGCCAAGGCGTTCACCCTGGAAGAGGCCCTGGAGGCAGTGTCCCGATGACGGAGACCCCCGAGGTGCGGCGAGTGCAGAGCGACAGCCCCTGGGAGGAGCAGTTCGGATTCGCACGTGCCGTGGGGGCGGGGGACCGTGTCCACGTCGCGGGCACCATGCCGTTCGTCGGCACCGTGCTCTACGGCGAGGGCGACCCGTACGAACAGGCCAAGGTCGCCTTCACCAACGCCCTGGCCGCACTGGGGGAGTTCGGCCTGGACGCCGGGTCCGTCGTCCGCGTCCGGATCTACCTCACGCACACCCGCGACGTGGACGAGGTGGGCCGGGCGCACAAGGAGTTCTTCGACGCGGCCCGCCCGGCCACCACGATGGTCGTGGTCTCCGGGTTCGTGGACCCGCGGGTCCTGGTCGAAGTGGAACTCGAAGCATTCCGAGCATCCCGAGGAGCCTGAGCACAATGACCGTGGCGGTCCGAGTCATCCCCTGCCTGGACGTGGACAACGGCCGGGTCGTCAAGGGCGTCAACTTCCGGAACCTGCGGGACGCGGGAGACCCCGTCGAGATGGCCAAGCTCTACGACGCCGAGGGCGCCGACGAGCTGACCTTCCTCGACATCACCGCGTCCTCCGGCAACCGCGAGACGACCTACGACGTGGTGCGGCGCACCGCCGAGCAGGTCTTCATCCCGCTCACCGTCGGCGGCGGAGTGCGCTCGGCCGACGACGTCGACAAGCTGCTGCGCGCCGGGGCCGACAAGGTCGGCGTCAACACCGCAGCGATCGCCCGGCCCGATCTCCTGCGCGAGATCGCCGAGCGGTTCGGCCGGCAGGTGCTGGTGCTCTCCGTGGACGCCCGCCGCACCGAGGCCGGGACCCCGTCCGGCTTCGAGGTGACCACGCACGGCGGCCGCCAGGGCACCGGCATCGACGCGGTGGAGTGGGCGCACCGCGCGGCCGAGCTCGGCGCCGGCGAGATCCTGCTCAACTCGATGGACGCCGACGGCACGAAGGACGGCTACGACACCGAGATGATCGCCGCCGTCCGCAAGCACGTCACCGTTCCCGTGATCGCCTCCGGCGGGGCGGGCCGCCTCACCGACTTCCCCCCGGCCGTCGCCGCCGGTGCAGACGCCGTCCTGGCCGCCTCCGTCTTCCACTTCGGCGACCTGCGCATCGGCGAGGTCAAGCAGACGCTGCGGGACGCGGGCCACCCGGTGCGCTAGCCGCCCCCGGGCGGGCCCCGCGGTTCCCCCGGCTTGCGCTGGGAGGTGTCCCCGGTGCGGCGCATCGCAGGGCGGAGAGTCGTCCTCGTAGGGGGTTGCTCGGACGGTTCGGCGATTTCCCCGGGCCGAGGGCTGGGGGAGGGACTTCGACGACAGGGCCCGGCCGCCTCCGGGCGGCACCCGCGGCACCCGTCAGGGGGCGGGCCCGGTCGTGCCGGGTCGGCGATCCGTTCTAGGCCTGGCCGGCCGCCTGTACGGCGATGCGGCCGCGGGCCAGGAAGGGGCGCGCGGCGGCGAGGGTGAGGGCCGAGAGGGTGACGCCGCCGGCGGCGCTGACGGCGGCCGTGGAGAGGGAGCCGTCGGCGAGGATCAGTCCGCTGACGGCGGAGCCGCCCGCGATGCCCGTGGTGACGAGGGTGACCAGCCAGGCGAAGGCCTCGGTCACCGTGCCCGCCGGGGCCAGTTCGCCGGTGAGCCGGAAGACCACGGTGAGCAGCGGCGCGAAGAACACCCCGCTGAACAGGGCGACCAGCGCCATCGGCAGCGGGCCGGGGACCAGGGTGAAGGGCCAGAAGGCGAGGGCCATCCCGGCGCCGGTGACGGCCGCCTTGGTGGCCGCGTCCGCCCGCCAGGGCAGGGCGGCGATCAGCAGGGCGCCGATCAGGGCCCCGGTGGAGTTCAGCGCCAGCAGGGTGCCGGCGCCGCCGGGCAGCGGGTGGCGCTCGGCATAGGCGACGGCGAAGACGTTGAACGTGCCCAGCGCCCACCCGCAGCCGGTCAGCGCGCACAGCAGAACGACCAGGGCCCGGCTGCGCAGCGGCCCGAGCCAGTGGACGGAACGGGCGGCGGAGGCCCAGGCACGGGAGGGCGCGGAGGTCGCGACGGAGACCGCGCCCACCACCCCGAGGACGGCCGCGGCCACCAGCGCCAGCTGGGCCGGGCCCGCCACGGCCAGGCCGCCGACCAGCAGCGGGCCGCCGATGAAGACCAGTTCCTGCGCGCCCGCGTCCACGGCGTAGGCCGATTCCAGTTCGTCCGGCTCGACCAGATCGGGCCACAGCGCCCGCAGACACGGTTCCAGCGGAGGCGAAGCCGCCCCGGCGACGGCCGGCCCCAGCACGGCCACCGCCGTGCTGCCCGGTGCCGCGGCCAGCGCCGCGAAGCCGGCGGCCGAGACCAGGGACGAGAGGACGAGCACGCGCGGCTGGCCCAGCCGGTCCACCCACCGTCCCAGGAGCGGCCCGCCGATCGCACCGGACAGCGCGTAGACGCCCCCGGCGGCGCCGACCAGCCGGTAGTCGGCACCCGCCGCGCGCAGCGCCAGCGCGATGGCCAGGGCCGCCATGGCGGTCGGCAGCCGTCCGACGAGCGAACCGGACAGCAACCGGCCCACATGGGGCCGGCGGAGCAGCTTCAGATACGGCACACGTCACCCACGGAGGTCGAGCGCTGCGGCGATCACGTCGTGCACCAGGGTCTCACCGGACGCCGGGTTCTCCTTCAGCCGTTCGTAATCTTCCGGGCCGAACCAGCCGTACGCCGTGTGCTTGCCCGGCTCCAGGCGCGGACGCGTGGGGTCGCCGTCCACGTCGACCACGAAGTCCGCCTCATGGCGCAGGCCTTGGCCGTCGTCGCCCTCCCCGGTGGACAGCCCGATCCGCCGCCGTACCGCGCGCAGCCGCCGGCCTGTCCCGGCACCTCGAGATCCGTAGCCGTCTCATCCTGGTTCGCGTCCATGGCCGCGGAGCGCAGCCCGATGTGCAGGATCAGTTGCGCAATTTCTGTTGCGCAAATTTTCTTTCCTGTCTAGCCTCCTGGATATGCCCGAGGAAGAGCCGGAAGAGACCGGCGCGGACCCCCGCAGGATCACCGACCTCGACGCGCTCAAGGTCTTCACGCACCCGCTGCGCATCGAGCTCTACCGCGCCCTGTTCACCGCCCGCACCGCCACCGCCTCCCAACTGGCCGACCAGGTCGACGAGGCGGTCTCACTCGTCAGTTACCACCTGCGCAAGCTCGCCGCGCACGGCTTCATCACCGAGGCCGCCGGGCAGAGCTCGGACGGCCGCGAGCGCTGGTGGAAGGTCAGCTCCGAGCGCGGATTCACCTTCCGCACCTCGGACTTCGCCGACCGCCCCGAGGGCGCCGCCGTCATGGGCGAGGTGACCCGGCAGCTCCTCGCCACCCGGTACGCGCGCTACTCCGCCTATCTCGACCAGCAGCTCGCCTGGGGCAAGGAGTGGACCGACGCCTCCTTCAGCTCCGAGTACCTGCCCCGGCTCACCGCCGAGGAGATGCACCGGTTCGGCGAGGAGCTGGGCGAGCTGATGAAGCGCTGGACCGACTGCGGGCGCGCCGCCGAGGAGGAGGGCGACACCGAGGGCCGCGAGCACGTCGCGGTGCACCTGTACGGATTCCCCTACCGGCCGTGAACCCCGAAGGAGCCGCGACCTCATGACGGCGCCCGCCATCGCCGCAACCGCCCTGACCCCCTCCCGCGCCCCCGCCCACCGCGACCCCAACGTCCTGCGCTGGCTGGCCGCGTTCACCGCCTCGATCGTCGGCGACGCCGTGTGGTTCCTCGCCCTGTCCTGGGCCGCCACCCGCGCCGGCGACCCCGGGCGGGCCGGCCTGGTGCTCGCGGCCGGCGCCGTGCCGCGCGCGGTGCTGATGCTCGGCGGGGGAGTGCTGGCCGACCGGTTCGGACCGCGCCGCATCGTCATCGGCAGCGATCTGACCCGGTGCGCGGTGATGTTCGCGGCGGCCGCGCTGCTCGCCCTCACCACCCCCGGGCTGTGGGCGCTGGCCGTGGTCGCGCTGCTCTTCGGCGCCGTCGACGCGGTGTTCCTGCCCGCGGTCGGCGCCCTGCCGGCCCGGATCACCGGCCCGGACCAACTGGGCAGGCTGCACGGGATGAAGGGCATCGCGATGCGGGTCGGCAACGTGGCCGGCGCCTCGCTCGGCGGCACGGCGGTCGCCACCGGCGGCGCCCCCGTCGCGTTCGCCGCCGCGGGCGTGCTGTTCTCGGTCTCGCTCGTGCTGCTGGTCGCCGTACGCGTCGCCCCGCTGCCGCCCGACGACCGGTCCGCACCGGCGGACGGCACCGCCTGGCGGGACCTGGTGGAGGGCCTGCGCTACCTCCGCGGACGGCGCGTGCTCACCGCGCTCATGGTCGTCATCGCGGTCGGCGAGCTCGGCTTCGCCGGGCCGTTCAACATCGGCCTCGCGCTGGTCGCCGCCGAGCGGGGCTGGGGCGCGGCCGGGCTCGGCTGGATCGTCAGCGGCTTCGGCGCCGGCGCGGGCGCCGCCTCGCTGCTGCTGACGGTACGCGGCCGGCTGCCCCGCGCCGGACTGGCCCAGGCCTGCTGCCTGGGGCTGGCGGCGGTCGCGATGGCCGCCTTCGCCTTCGTCCCCGCACTGCCGGGGGCGGTCGCCCTCGCGGTCGTGGTCGGCCTGGTGGCAGGGCTGAGCGGCGCGCTGTGCGGGGCCCTGCTGCAGACCCTCACCGAACCGGCCTACCTCGGCCGGGTCAGTTCGGTGGCCGCGCTGTTCTCGCTCGGCCTCGCGCCGATGAGCTATCCGCTCACCGGTGCCGCCATCGGGGCCTGGGGCCCGCAGCCGGTGTTCGTGGCGAGCGCGGCGGTCGCGGCCGCGGGAGCCGTCGTGGGAGTCGCCGCGCCGGCGCTGCGGCGGGCGGAACTCGCCCGCCGCCCCGGATAGCCGGGCTCAGGCGGTGATCCCGAGCCTGGCGTCGTACAGCCGGGTCACCGCGTCCTTGTCGCCCTCCGTCTCCACCCGGGCGGAGTCCTGCCGGCCGAAGGCGAACAGCAGGAGCTCGCCGGGCTCCCCGGTGACCGTGACGACCGGTGCGCCGCGGTGCGCCACCGCGGTCTGGCCGTCCGGACGGCGCAGCACCACTCCGACCGGGGACTTGCGGCCCAGCAGACGGGCGGAGCGCTCCAGCCGGGACCAGAGCAGGTCGGCGAAGACGGGGTCCGGTTCGCGCGGCGACCAGTCCGGCTGGGCCCGGCGCACGTCCTCGGCGTGGACGAAGAACTCGACGGTGTTGGCCGCCTCGTCGATCTGTTTGAGGGCGAACGGCGACAGCCGCGGCGGCCCGGTGCGGATCAGCCGGATCAGTTCCTGGTAGGGCCGTTCCGCGAACTCCTTGCGCACGCGCTCCGACCGGTCCGCGAGGAAGGGGATGACCAGGCCGGCCGAGGCGTCACCGCGGCGCTCCCGCACCACGATGTGGGCGGCGAGGTCACGGGTGGTCCAGCCCTCGCAGAGGGTTGGCGCCTCGGGTCCGGCACTCTCCAGCAGGTCGGCGAGGAGCAGACGTTCACGCTGGGCATGAGTCGACATGCCGTCAGCCTACGTCCGGCCCCCGCCGGTGGGCAGCAGCTACGGCAGCGGTTTGGTCAGCTTCTTGCCGTCCGGCCGGTTGCTGAGGGTCAGGGAGCAGGAGACGGTGTTCTTCCCCTGCAACTGGTAGCCCGTGAGCTTCGGGTACAGCGCGTAGTAGAAGTACCCGGGGTTGTCCTTGACGTCCTTCAGGTGCTTGGCGGCGTCCGCCTCGCACAGCTTCAGGACCTTGGCCTTGAGCGCGGCCTCGGTGGCGAAGGTGCCCGTGATGGTCTCGTTGGCGATGACCTCGGCGTCGTGCGGGCCGTTGCAGGAGACCGTGGTGACCTCGGTGACGCCGGTGTCCAGTCCCGGGTCGTCGAAGCACTGGCCGGGGCTGAGCACGACGTACTTGCGGAAGGTCTCCGAGGGGTCCGGCTCCGTGGACGCCGTCGCCGTGTCCTGGGTGGTGGGGGCCGAGGCCGTGGGGCTGCTGCCGGTGGACCCGGTGGCGCCCTTGTCGTCCTCGCCGCCGTTCAGCGCGATCGCCAGACCGCCGACGACGACGGCTATGAGGACGACCGCGCCGATGGCTATCGCGGCCACCTTCGCACCGCCACCGCCGCGCGGCGGCTGCGGCGGGGGCGGGTAGCCGTAACCCCCGCCCTGCTGCGGCGGTCCGGGGAACTGCGGCTGGTTCTGGTACGGCGGCGACGGCTGCGGCTGGTACTGCGGCTGAGGCTGGTACTGCGGCGGGCCGAACCCCCCGGGGGGCGGCCCAAAACCGCCGCCCTGTCCGGAGCGCGGGTCGTCGGGCGGCGACGGCGGAGGAAAACTCATGGACGAAGCATGCCCCATGCGGGTGAGCGAAGTGCGGGCAGGAGCCGAAGTCGTGCCGCTGGGAGCGGGCAGAATGGAGGTATGGAATCCCCGCTCGACCCAGCCGTCGCCGCCCGTCTCAAGCGCACCGCCGACGGCCTCGTGCCCGCCGTCGCGCAGCAGTACGACACCGGCGAAGTCCTCATGCTCGGATGGATGGACGACGAGGCGCTGCACCGCACCCTCACCACCGGCCGCTGCACCTACTGGAGCCGCAGCCGCCGGGAGTACTGGGTCAAGGGCGACACCTCCGGGCACGTCCAGCACGTGAAGTCCGTGGCCCTGGACTGCGACGGCGACACGATCCTGGTCAAGGTCGACCAGGTCGGCGCGGCCTGCCACACCGGCGACCGCACCTGCTTCGACGCGGGCGAACTGCCGCTGTCCTGAAGCGGCCGCGCCCGGGCACTAGGCTGCGGACCATGACCACGGGCACCGTCACCCCCGATCCCGACACCTTCCGCAAGCTGGCGCAGGACCGCCGTGTCATCCCGGTCAGCAGGAAGCTGCTGGCCGACGGGGACACCCCGGTCGGCCTGTACCGGAAGCTCGCGGCCGAGCGCCCCGGCACCTTCCTGCTGGAGTCCGCGGAGAACGGCCGCTCGTGGTCCCGCTACTCCTTCGTCGGCGTCCGCAGCGCCGCCACCCTGACCGAGCGCGACGGCCGCGCCCACTGGCTGGGCACGCCCCCGGTGGGCGTGCCGGCCGGCGGCGACCCGCTGGAGGCGCTGCGGGCCACGATCGAGGCCCTGCACACCCCGCGCGACCTGCACGACGACGCCGGACTGCCGCCGTTCACCGGGGGCATGGTCGGCTACCTCGGCTACGACGTCGTACGCCGCCTGGAGCGCATCGGCGACCACGCCCGCGACGACCTGGAGCTGCCCGAGCTCACCATGCTGCTCACCTCCGACCTGGCGGTGCTCGACCACTGGGACGGCTCGGTGCTGCTGATCGCCAACGCGATCAACCACAACGACCTCGACACCGGCGTCGACGAGGCGTACGCCGACGCCGTGCGGCGGCTCGACGCCATGACCGCCGACCTGGCCCGCCCCGTGGACTCCGCGCCCGCCGAACTGCCGCCCTCCCGGCTCCCGGAGGAGGTCACCTCCCGCTTCGGCGGCGCGGCGTACCAGGCGGCGGTGGAGACGGCCAAGGAGTACATCCGGGCCGGCGACGCCTTCCAGGTCGTGCCCTCGCAGCGGTTCGAGACGCCCTGCCCGGCGAGCGCCCTGGACGTCTACCGCGTGCTGCGGGCGACCAACCCCTCCCCGTACATGTACCTGCTGCGCTTCGACGGCTTCGACGTCGTCGGCTCCAGCCCCGAGGCGCTGGTCAAGGTCGAGGACGGCCGGGCCATGGTGCACCCCATCGCGGGCACCCGGCCGCGCGGCGCGACGCCGCGGGAGGACCAGGCGCTCGCCGACGAACTGCTCGCCGACCCCAAGGAGCGTGCCGAGCACCTGATGCTGGTCGACCTGGGCCGCAACGACCTCGGCAGGGTCTGCGAACCCGGCAGCGTCGAGGTCGTCGACTTCATGTCGATCGAGCGCTACAGCCACGTCATGCACATCGTCTCCACCGTCACGGGCAGCGTCGGCGCCGGCCGCACGGCCTTCGACGTCCTCACCGCCTGCTTCCCCGCGGGCACCCTCTCCGGCGCTCCCAAGCCGCGCGCGATGCAGATCATCGACGAGCTGGAGCCCACCCGGCGCGGCCTGTACGGCGGCGCCGTGGGCTACCTGGACTTCGCCGGCGACTCCGACACCGCCATCGCCATCCGCACCGCGGTGCTGCGCGACGGGACCGCGTACGTGCAGGCCGGCGCCGGCATCGTCGCCGACTCCGACCCGGTCAGCGAGGACACCGAGTGCCGGAACAAGGCTGCCGCGGTGCTCCGCGCCGTCGCCACGGCCGGCCGGATGCGTGCCGGGGCGTGACCGGCGCGGCCGGGCCCCGCGTGCCGGGGCGGCGCGGCGACGGGGGATAGTGGTCGGGTGAGCAGCCCCGCACCTCAGCCCAGCACCGTCGCAGAACCGGCAGCCGAGCCCGCAGCCCGCCGGGCGGGCGGCCGCGGCAGCCTCGTCCTCGCCCTGGCGAGCGGCGTGCTCGGCGCCGCGGTCGTACTCCTGGCCTCGAGCAAGACCTGGCAGGAGGGCAGCGCGCCGTTCGCCGACGGCGGGATGCCGGTCAGGGTCTCCGGCCACCAGGTGACCGGGGTGCCGGGAGCGCTCGCGCTGGTGGGCCTCGCCGCCCTCGTGGCGGTCTTCGCCGTACGGGGAGCGGGCCGGCTGCTCGTGGGCGGGCTGCTCGCGCTGTGCGGGGCCGGGGCCCTCGCGGCGGCGCTGCTCGCGTTCGGCGACACCGCGGCCCTGGACGCGGCCGCGGCGACCGCCAGCGGCCTGTCCCGTACGACCGTCAACGGGTCCTCCACCAGCGCCTGGCCGGGTGTGTCGGCGGCCGGCGGCGTGCTTCTGCTGCTGGCCGGCACGGTCGCCCTGCTCCGCGCGCGGACCTGGCCCGGCATGTCGGACCGCTACGACCGCGACACCCCCAAGGCGGCGCCCCCCGCCCGCACCGCCGCGGGTGGGGAGGAGCGCCCCGAGGACCTGTGGAAGGCGCTGGACCGGGGCGAGGACCCCACCGAGTCGCCCTGACGCGCCGGGCCACCCCCCGCGCGCGGAGCGTGAGCGCAACGGGGGACAATGGCCCCTGACGCGCGCCATCGCGCGGGCGGACGAACTGACGACCCTTTCTCGAAGAACGACTTGGGAGCACTCATGGCGGGCAACAGCCACGGACACACCCCTGCCGCCTGGACCGGCGTGACCATCGCCTTCATCGGCTTCTGCGTCGCGGCTGCCTTCGTCGTCCTGGCGGAGCCGATCGGGATGTTCGCCGGCCTGGCGGTCGCCGCCCTGGGCGGGCTGGTCGGTCTCGGCATGCGCGCCGCGGGCCTCGGCAAGCCGATGCCGGAGCGGCAGCGCGGCTGACCCGGGCAACGGGCGCGCGGAGCCGCCGCCGGCACACCGCCGGCGGCGGCTCCGCGCTTTCCGGCCACCCCGGCTGTTCGGGGCGGCCACGAGGCGGGACAATCACCGGGTGACCGAGACTGCCGCAAGGCCGAAGCCGAGTGACCTCCTCGCCCCCCTGGGCGTCCTCGGCGGTGTCGCCGCCGCCTTCGCCTACGTCGGCACCTTCGACCCGAACGAGGCCGGGCACTACCCCGTCTGCCCCCTGCTGCGCTACGGGGGCGTGTACTGCCCGGGCTGCGGCGGGCTGCGGAGCGCGTACGCGGTCGTGCACGGCGACTTCGGCGCGGCGCTCGGCCTCAACGCGCTGGCCGTGGCCGGTTATGCGCTCTTCGCCGTGCTGTGGACGGTCTGGCTCACCCGGACGCTGCGCGGCAGGTCCTTCTCGCTCCCCCTGCGGGCCGTCCACTGGTGGACGATCGCGGGCGTCGTGCTGCTCTTCACCGTCGTCCGGAACCTTCCGTTCGGGGCCGCACTGGCGCCCTGACCTGCGCCGGGGCGGCGCCCGGACCGTCCGGTCGGCGGGCCCTCGCTCCGCCGGATGCGGGTCCTCCGCCGCCCGGCGGTTACCATCGCAGTGCCGGTGGAACATCTCACTGGCTTGATCGTTTCGCTTTCGGAAGGGGTCCTCTCGCGTGAGTGTGCTCGACGAGATCATCGAAGGCGTCCGCGAGGACCTTGCCGAGCGGCAGGCCCGGGTCTCCCTCGACGAGCTCAAGGATCGGGCGGCGAAGGCGCGCGACGCCAAGGACGGCGTGGCGGCCCTGCGGGGGGACAGCGTCAAGGTCATCTGCGAGGTCAAGCGGTCCAGCCCCTCCAAGGGGGCCCTCGCCGCCATCGCCGACCCCGCGGGCCTCGCCGCGGACTACGAGGCGGGCGGCGCCGCCGTCATCTCGGTCCTCACCGAGCAGCGCCGGTTCGGCGGTTCGCTGGCCGACCTCGAGGCCGTCCGCGGCAAGGTCGACATCCCGGTCCTGCGCAAGGACTTCATCGTCACCGCCTACCAGCTCTGGGAGGCCCGCGCCTACGGTGCGGACCTCGCGCTGCTGATCGTCGCGGCGCTGGAGCAGGACGCGCTGGTCTCCCTGATCGAGCGGGCCGAGTCCATCGGGCTCACCCCGCTGGTCGAGGTGCACGACGAGGAGGAGGTCGATCGGGCGGTCGACGCGGGCGCCCGCATCATCGGCGTCAACGCGCGCAACCTCAAGACCCTCGAGGTCGACCGAGGCACCTTCGCCCGTGTCGCCCCGGAGATCCCGGACCACATCGTGAAGGTGGCCGAGTCCGGCGTCCGCGGCCCGCACGACCTCATCGCCTACGCCAACGACGGCGCCGACGCCGTCCTCGTCGGCGAGTCCCTGGTGACCGGCCGCGACCCCAAGGCCGCCGTGGCCGACCTCGTCGCCGCCGGCGCGCACCCCGCGCTGCGCCACGGGCGGGGCTGACCGGCACCATGACGAGCTACGCGCGACTGGCCCGGGGCTGCCGTCCCCGTGGCTGCCGCGCGCCCGCGCGGCGCGTCCTCGGCCGCCGCGTGCGCTACCACATCGGCTGCGAGCCGGGTCAGATCAACGGGCGCCGATGGCGCTGACGGTGGCGCCGTCCGCCTGAAGACCGGGGCACGGGCGTGCCCACCGGCGTCCCGCCGGTGACCGCCCCTGCGTGCTCCCCGGCCGCGGGCGCGCGCCCATGCCGCGGGCGGCGCCCCATGCGCCGCCGGCGCCGTAACGTGACCATTGGTACGCGAAACCCTGGGGGCCGCCGACGCGCGCCCCCGAAGGAGCCGAGAACGTCATGTCCGAAGACTTCTTCATCCCCGACCCCGAGGGCCGGGTCCCCAGCGCCGAGGGCTACTTCGGCCGGTTCGGCGGCAAGTTCATCCCGGAGGCGCTGGTCGCCGCCGTGGACGAGGTCGCCGTCGAGTACGACAAGGCGAAGTCCGACCCCGCCTTCGCCGCGGAGCTGAACGAGCTGCTGGTGCACTACACCGGTCGCCCCAGCCCGCTCACCGAGGTGCCGCGGTTCGCGCGGCACGCCGGCGGGGCACGGGTCTTCCTCAAGCGGGAGGACCTCAACCACACCGGCTCGCACAAGATCAACAATGTGCTGGGCCAGGCGCTGCTCACCAAGCGCATGGGCAAGACCCGGGTCATCGCCGAGACCGGCGCAGGGCAGCACGGCGTGGCCACGGCCACCGCCTGCGCCCTGTTCGGCCTGGAGTGCACCATCTACATGGGCGAGGTCGACACCGAGCGCCAGGCGCTCAACGTGGCCCGCATGCGCATCCTCGGCGCCGAGGTCATCCCCGTGAAGTCGGGCAGCCGGACCCTGAAGGACGCGATCAACGAGGCGTTCCGCGACTGGGTCGCCAACGTGGACCGCACCCACTACCTGTTCGGCACGGTCGCGGGCCCGCACCCCTTCCCGGCGATGGTGCGCGACTTCCACCGCGTCATCGGCGTCGAGGCGCGCCGCCAGATCCTGGAGCGCGCCGGCCGGCTGCCGGACGTGGTCGCCGCCTGCGTGGGCGGCGGGTCCAACGCGATCGGTCTGTTCCACGCCTTCATCCCGGACGAGGGCGTACGCCTGCTGGGCCTGGAGGCGGCCGGCCACGGCGTGGACTCCGGCGAGCACGCGGCGACGCTGACCGTCGGCGAGCCCGGCATCCTGCACGGCTCCCGCAGTTACGTCCTGCAGGACGACGAGGGCCAGATCACCGAGCCGTACTCGATCTCGGCAGGCCTGGACTACCCCGGCATCGGCCCCGAGCACGCCTACCTCAAGGAGACCGGCCGCGCCGAGTACCGCCCGGTCACCGACGACGAGGCGATGCAGTCGCTGCGCCTGCTGTCCCGCACCGAGGGCATCATCCCGGCCATCGAGAGCGCCCACGCCCTCGCGGGTGCGCTGCAGATCGGCCGGGAACTCGGCGAGGAGGGCCTGGTCCTGGTCAACCTCTCCGGGCGCGGCGACAAGGACATGGACACGGCCGCCCGCTACTTCGGGCTGTACGACGAGGCTGAAGGAGCACAGCGGTGAGCGGGCAGATCGAGCTGCTGGACCGGACCCTGGCCGGCGCCAGGACCGAGGGCCGCGCCGCCCTGGTGGCCTACCTCCCGGCGGGCTTCCCGACCGTCGAGGGCGGCATCGAGGCGGCGAAGGCCGCCCTGGAGGGCGGCGCCGACGTCGTCGAGATCGGCCTTCCGCACAGCGACCCCGTGCTGGACGGCCCGGTCATCCAGACCGCGGACGACATCGCGCTCCGCGGCGGCGTGCGGATCAAGGACGTGCTGCGCACGGTCCGCGAGGCGCATGCCGCGACCGGGAAGCCGATCCTGGTCATGACGTACTGGAACCCGGTCGACCGCTACGGGGCCGAGCGGTTCGCCGCAGAACTGGCGGAGGCCGGCGGCGCCGGCTGCATCCTGCCGGACCTGCCGGTGGAGGAGTCCGAGGTGTGGCGGAAGGCCGCCGAGCAGCACGGACTGGCCACGGTGTTCGTGGTCGCCCCGAGCAGCCGGGACGAGCGGCTGGCGAAGATCACGGCGGCGGGCTCCGGCTTCGTCTACGCGGCCTCGCTGATGGGCGTCACCGGCACCCGTGAGAGCGTCGGCGCCGAGGCGGCGGACCTGGTGCGGCGTACCCGCGCCCAGACCGAGCTGCCGGTCTGCGTCGGCCTGGGCGTCTCCGACGCCGCCCAGGCGGCCGAGGTGGCGGGCTTCGCGGACGGGGTGATCGTCGGCTCCGCGTTCGTCAAGCGGCTGCTCGACGCGCCGGACCTGGAGCGGGGCCTCGCCGGCGTGCGCGAGCTCGCCGCGGACCTGGCCCGGGGCGTCCGCCGGTAGCGGCGCCTCACTCTTCCGGGCGAAACATGGGCCGGGGGCACGCGCGAGCGTGCCCCCGGTTCGTTGTGCCGGGGTGTGAGCGAGAAGAACCGTGAAGGAAAGCGCAACGCCCGGGACCGGCTGCAGGAGCAGCGGGCGGACGACCAGCGCCGGCAGAAGCGCAAGAGGACGGCGATCGTCGCGGGCTCCGTGGTGGGGGTCCTGGTCGTCGGCGCGGTCATCGGGGTCGTGGTGTCCAACAGCGGTGGCGGCTCCGTCGCCCCGGCCGTCGCCCCGGCGGGCGCTACGGGCAAGGACAAGCTGGCCCTCCCCAACGGCGCGAGCGACGCCCCGTCCACCCTGACCGTGTACGAGGACTTCCGGTGCCCGGCCTGCGCGGCCTACGAGAACGAGCTCCGCGACACCATCCACGGCCTCCAGGACGAGGGCCAGCTCAAGGTCGAGTACCACCTCGTCCGGCTGATCGACGGGAACCTGGGCGGCACCGGCTCGCTCGACGCCGCCAACGCCGCGGCCTGCGCGCAGGACGAGGGCAAGTTCCGCGCGTACCACGACGTGCTGTACCAGAACCAGCCGCAGGAGAACGACGACCGCTTCGCCGACAAGAACCACCTGCTGGAGCTGGCGGCCAAGGTTCCGGGGCTGAAGACCCCCGCTTTCACCAGCTGCGTGAAGGACGGTACGTACGACGACTGGGTGAATGCCAACAACAAGGCCTTCGGCGCCGCCGGCTTCAACTCCACGCCCACCATCCTGCTCAACGGCGGCGAGAACCTGCTGGCGAAGGGGCAGCCCAACTTGACCGCGGACCGGCTGAAGCAGCTGGTCACCGAGGCCAACAAGGGCAAGAAGCCCGGTACCGCGACGCAGGGCGCCACCCCGCCGAGCGCGTCCGGGTCGCCGGGAACGGCGAGCGGCTCGGCACCCGCGGGAGGCTCTCCCGCGGCCCCGCAGAGCGGCTGAGCCCCGCTCCCGTTATCCAGCCGTTGCCGGGCGGGTGCCCGTCGTAGCCGCCCGGCACGGTAGCGTCGGGAGTGCCATGGAACTCGAACTCGCATTCATTCCCAGCCCGTCGCGCGGGGTCATCCACCTCGGCCCCATCCCACTGCGCGGCTATGCCTTCTGCATCATCATCGGCGTCTTCGTGGCCGTGTGGCTCGGCAGCAGGCGATGGGTCGCCCGCGGCGGACAGAAGACCACGGTCGCGGACATCGCCGTCTGGGCGGTGCCGTTCGGCCTGGTCGGCGGTCGCCTCTACCACGTGATCACCAGTTACGAGCTCTACTTCGGTGAGGGCAAGGACTGGGTCAACGCGTTCAAGATCTGGGAGGGCGGCCTCGGCATCTGGGGCGCCATCGCCCTGGGCGCCCTCGGTGCCTGGATCGCCTGCCGGCGCCGCGGCATCCCGCTGCCCGCGTACGCCGACGCCGTGGCGCCCGGCATCGCCTTCGCCCAAGCCATCGGCCGCTGGGGCAACTGGTTCAACCAGGAGCTCTACGGGCGCGCCACCGATCTGCCCTGGGCGCTGAAGATCGACAGCGCCCACCGGCCCGCGGACAGCCTGGACGCCGCGACGTACCACCCGACCTTCCTGTACGAGTCGCTGTGGTGCGTCGGTGTGGCCGTGCTGGTCATCTGGGCCGACCGGCGCTTCAAGCTCGGCCACGGCCGCGCCTTCGCGCTCTACGTCGCGGCGTACACCGTCGGGCGCTTCTGGATCGAGTACCTGCGCGTCGACGACGCCCACCACGTCCTGGGCCTGCGGCTCAACGACTGGACCTCGATCCTGGTCTTCGCCGCCGCGGTGGCCTACATGGTGGTCTCGGCGAGGCTGCGGCCGGGCCGTGAGGAGGTCGTCGAGCCGGCGGCCCTCGCCGCGGCCGAGGCCTCCGCTGAGGACACGGACCCCGACGCGAAGGACGCGGACGCGAAGGACGCCGACGCGAAGGACGCGGACGCGAAGGACGCCGACGCGAAGGACGCGGACGCGAAGCCGGCCGACGAGAAGGCGGCGGACGGGGACGGCGAGAAGACCGCATCCGCCGACGAGGCGGAGCCCGGCCCGGACCGGGACGAGGAGGACGGCGCCCCCGTCCCCGTCGAGGCCGAGGCCAAGCCCGCCAAGAACCTCTGACGCGTACGTCGCGCAGCCCGCGGCCGCCGTTCACCACCCGGTGACGGCGGCCGCGGCGTTTTCCCTCCCGGCGAGTTTTCGCAGGTAAGGCAGGCTTTCCTTGCTGGAAACGCAGGGAATTCGAGCGTACGGTCGAGGCGTTCGAGGGAGGGACGCGGGGACCGCCGCCCCGGGGGAAGGAGCACCTTGACCATGTCGTCAGCCGTGGAGCGCAGCGCACTGGGCACGGCCCCCGAGCGGACGCCGGGGGAGGACGGGCAGGCGGCGCCGTACCACGTGGCGCACCACACCCACCGGGACGTGAGCGGCGGCTGGCTGCGTCCGGCGGTGTTCGGGGCGATGGACGGCCTGGTGTCGAACCTGGCGCTCATGACCGGCGTCGCCGGCGGCAATGTGGCCCCCTCCACCATCGTGATCACCGGATTGGCGGGACTCGCGGCGGGCGCTTTCTCGATGGCCGCGGGCGAGTACACCTCGGTGGCCTCGCAGCGGGAGCTGGTCCAGGCGGAGCTGGACGTCGAGCGGCTGGAACTGCGCCGCAATCCCAAGGACGAGCTGCGCGAACTGGCCGCGCTGTACGTCGCTCGGGGCGTCGAGCCGGAGCTGGCCGAGGAGGTCGCCCGGCAGATGTCCAGGGACCCGGAGATGGCCCTGGAGATACACGCCCGCGAGGAGCTGGGCGTCGACCCGACCGATCTGCCCTCGCCCCTGGTCGCGGCCGGTTCCTCGTTCCTGTCCTTCGGTGTCGGCGCCCTGCTGCCCGTGCTCCCGTACCTGTTCGGCGCAACGGTGGTCTGGCCCGCGGTGATCGTGGCGCTGATCGGTCTCTTCCTCTGCGGGGCGGCTGTGGCGCGTGTGACGGCGCGCAGCTGGTGGTTCAGCGGACTTCGGCAGCTCGTCTTGGGCGGAGCCGCCGCCGGGGTTACCTTCGTTCTGGGCGCGCTGTTCGGCACCGCCGTCGGTTGAGCCGGGTGACGGCCACAAGCGACTTGTTACCCGCTCGTTTCAGCGCGACCGACAGAGGGCATCAGTCTGTGGCGCCGTGGGCAGTGTCGCCTGCGTCTCACGTGAGCGATGCTGGCCCAAAACTGCCTGCTCGTAGCGCTGCTCAGTCCACATGATGGAACTGGCTATCCACTTTTCGGCCATCCGGCCATCATGTAACCTGCACGAAATCGCAGAGGGCCAACGTCGTCCCTAGTGCGCATGTCATATGCCAGATGACGACGACGGGAGAGCCGATGCGTTCCGCGTCCACGCACCCCCAGGCCGCCGGCGCCGGTTCCGGCCGGGCCCACATGGACGGGCGTCCCGCCCCCCAGGGGATGTACGACCCCCGCAACGAGCACGACGCCTGCGGCGTCGGTTTCGTGGCCACCCTCACCGGTGAGGCGGACCACGCGCTCGTGGAGCAGGCACTGACCGTGCTGCGCAACCTGGAGCACCGCGGGGCCACCGGCTCCGAGCCGGACTCCGGCGACGGCGCGGGCATCCTGATGCAGGTCCCGGACGCGTTCCTGAGGGCGGTCGCCGGCTTCGAGCTGCCCGCCGCCGGCCGGTACGCGGTCGGCACGGCCTTCCTGCCCGTCGAGGACGAGGACCGCCGCAAGGCCGTCGAGTCCATCGAGCGGCTGGCCGCCGAGGAGGGCCTCGCCGTCCTCGGCTGGCGTGAGGTGCCGATCGGCCCCGACACCCTCGGTGCCACGGCGCGCTCGACGATGCCGTACTTCTCCCAGCTCTTCGTCGCGGACGCCGGGGGCACCCGGACCGGGATCGACCTCGACCGCCCGGCCTTCGTGCTGCGCAAGCGCGCCGAGCGCGAGGCGGACGTCTACTTCCCGTCGCTGTCGGCGCGCACGCTCGTCTACAAGGGCATGCTGACCACCGGCCAGCTGGAGCCCTTCTTCCCGGACCTGTCCGACGAGCGCATCGCCACGGCGATCGCCCTGGTGCACTCCCGTTTCTCCACCAACACCTTCCCCAGCTGGCCGCTGGCGCACCCGTACCGCTTCGTCGCCCACAACGGTGAGATCAACACCGTCAAGGGCAACCGCAACTGGATGCGCGCCCGCGAGTCGCAGCTCGCCTCGGGCCTCTTCGGCGGGGACCTGGAGCGGATCTTCCCGGTCTGCACCCCGGACGCCTCCGACACGGCGACCTTCGACGAGGTGCTGGAGCTGCTCCACCTCGGCGGCCGCTCGCTGCCGCACAGCGTGCTGATGATGATCCCCGAGGCGTGGGAGAACCACGACTCCATGGACCCGGCCCGGCGTGCCTTCTACCGGTACCACTCCACCCTGATGGAGCCCTGGGACGGCCCGGCCTGCGTCACCTTCACCGACGGTTCCGTCGTCGGCGCCGTCCTGGACCGCAACGGCCTGCGCCCCGGCCGCTACTGGGTCACCGACGACGGCCTGGTCGTGCTCGCCTCCGAGTCCGGCGTGCTGGACGACATCGCCCCGGACAAGGTGGTCCGCAAGGGCCGGCTGCAGCCCGGCAAGATGTTCCTGGTCGACACGGTCCGGCACCGGATCATCGAGGACGACGAGATCAAGGCCCAGCTCGCCGCCGAGCACCCCTACGGGGAGTGGCTGGACGCCGGCCTGATCCACCTCGACGACCTGCCCGAGCGCGAGCACATCGTGCACACCCACGCCTCGGTCACCCGCCGCCAGCAGACCTTCGGGTACACCGAGGAGGAGCTGCGGATCCTCCTGGCGCCGATGGCCAAGACCGGCGGCGAGCCGCTCGGCTCCATGGGCACCGACTCGCCGATCGCGGCGCTGTCCGAGCGGCCCCGGCTGCTCTTCGACTACTTCACCCAGCTGTTCGCGCAGGTCACCAACCCGCCGCTGGACGCCATCCGCGAGGAGCTGGTCACCTCGCTGATCAGCGCCGTCGGACCGTCCGGCAACCTGCTGGAGCCCTCCCCGGCCTCCTGTCGCAACATCACCCTGCCGTTCCCGGTGATCGACAACGACGAGCTGGCCAAGCTCATCCACATCAACGCCGACGGCGACCTGCCGGGCCTCAAGGCCGCGACACTGTCGGGTCTGTACCGGGTCTCCGGCGGCGGCGAGGCCCTGGCCGCGCGGCTCACCGAGATCTGCGCGGAGGCGGACGCCGCCATCGAGGACGGCGCCCGCCTGATCGTGCTCTCCGACCGGCACTCGGACGCCGAGCACGCGCCGATCCCGTCGCTGCTGCTCACCTCGGCCGTCCACCACCACCTCATCCGCACCAAGCAGCGCACCCAGGTGGGCCTGCTGGTCGAGGCCGGCGACGTCCGCGAGGTGCACCACGTCGCGCTGCTCATCGGCTACGGCGCCGCGGCGGTCAACCCGTACCTGGCGATGGAGTCGGTCGAGGACCTGCTGCGCGCGGGCACCTTCATCTCGGACGTCGAGCCCGAGGCGGCCATCAGGAACCTGATCAAGGCGCTGGGCAAGGGCGTGCTGAAGGTGATGTCCAAGATGGGCATCTCCACCGTCGCCTCCTACCGCGGCGCGCAGGTCTTCGAGGCCATCGGTCTGGACACCGACTTCGTCGACACCTACTTCCACGGCACCACGACCAAGATCGGCGGCGCCGGTCTCGACGTGGTCGCCAAGGAGGTCGCGGCCCGCCACGCCAAGGCCTACCCGGCCTCCGGCATCGCCCCGGCGCACCGCCGGCTGGAGATCGGCGGCGAGTACCAGTGGCGCCGTGAGGGCGAGCCGCACCTGTTCGACCCGGAGACGGTCTTCCGGCTGCAGCACGCCACCCGCTCCCGCCGCTACGACATCTTCAAGCAGTACACGGAGCGGGTGAACGAGCAGTCCGAGCGCCTGATGACGCTGCGCGGACTGTTCCGGTTCAAGGACGGCGAGCACGCCCCGATCCCGGTCGACGAGGTCGAGCCGGTCTCCGAGATCGTCCGGCGCTTCTCCACCGGTGCCATGTCGTACGGCTCCATCTCGCGCGAGGCGCACGAGACGCTGGCCATCGCCATGAACCAGCTGGGCGGCAAGTCCAACACCGGCGAGGGCGGCGAGGACCCGGACCGCCTGTACGACCCGGCGCGCCGCTCCGCGATCAAGCAGGTCGCCTCCGGCCGCTTCGGCGTCACCTCGGAGTACCTGGTCAACGCGGACGACATCCAGATCAAGATGGCCCAGGGCGCCAAGCCCGGCGAGGGCGGCCAGCTGCCCGGCCACAAGGTCTACCCGTGGGTGGCCAGGACCCGGCACAGCACCCCCGGCGTCGGCCTGATCTCGCCCCCGCCGCACCACGACATCTACTCCATCGAGGACCTGGCGCAGCTCATCCACGACCTGAAGAACGCCAACCCGCAGGCCCGCATCCACGTGAAGCTGGTCTCCGAGGTCGGCGTGGGCACGGTCGCGGCGGGCGTCTCCAAGGCCCACGCGGACGTCGTGCTGATCTCCGGCCACGACGGCGGCACCGGCGCCTCCCCGCTGACCTCGCTGAAGCACGCGGGCGGCCCCTGGGAGCTGGGCCTGGCCGAGACCCAGCAGACGCTGCTGCTCAACGGCCTGCGCGACCGCATCGTGGTGCAGACCGACGGTCAGCTCAAGACCGGCCGCGACGTCGTCATCGCCGCCCTGCTGGGCGCCGAGGAGTTCGGTTTCGCGACCGCGCCGCTGGTGGTCTCCGGCTGCGTGATGATGCGGGTGTGCCACCTGGACACCTGCCCGGTCGGCATCGCCACCCAGAACCCGGTGCTGCGCGACCGCTTCTCCGGCAAGGCCGAGTACGTGGTGAACTTCTTCGAGTTCATCGCGCAGGAGGTCCGCGAGCTCCTCGCCGAGCTGGGCTTCCGCTCGATCGAGGAGGCCGTCGGCCACGCCGAGCTGATCGACGCCACCGCGGCGGTCGACCACTGGAAGGCGCAGGGCCTGGACCTGGCCCCGCTCTTCCACGTGCCCGACCTGCCCGAGGGCGCGGCCAGGCACCGCACCACCGACCAGGACCACGGCCTGGCGAAGGCGCTCGACAACGAGCTGATCGCGCTCGCCGCGGACGCCCTCGACAACGGCGACCCGGTCCGCGCCCAGGTCGCGATCCGCAACGTCAACCGCACGGTCGGCACCATGCTCGGCCACGAGGTGACCAAGAAGTACGGTGGCGCCGGGCTCCCCGACGACACCGTCGACATCACCCTGACCGGCTCCGCGGGCCAGTCCTTCGGCGCCTTCCTCCCCAAGGGCATCACGCTCCGCCTGGAGGGCGACGCCAACGACTACGTCGGCAAGGGCCTGTCCGGCGGCCGGGTGATCATCCGTCCCGACCGCGGCGCCGACCACCTGGCCGAGTACTCGACCATCGCCGGCAACACCATCGCCTACGGCGCCACGGGCGGCGAGCTCTTCCTGCGGGGCACCACCGGCGAGCGCTTCTGCGTGCGCAACTCCGGTGCCACCGTCGTGTCCGAGGGCGTGGGCGACCACGGCTGCGAGTACATGACCGGCGGCCGCGCGCTCGTCCTCGGCCCGACGGGCCGCAACTTCGCGGCGGGCATGTCCGGCGGCATCGCGTACGTCCTCGACCTCGACCCGGACAACGTCAACCCCGGCATGGTGAACGTCGAGGACCTGGACGCCGACGACATCAAGTGGCTGCACGACGTGGTGCGCCGCCACCAGGAGGAGACGGGCTCCACCGTCGCCGAGAAGCTCCTCGCCGACTGGGGCCACACCCTCACCCGCTTCGGCAAGGTCATGCCGAGGGACTACAAGGCAGTGCTCGCCGCCAAGAACGCCGCCGAGCAAGCCGGGCTCTCCGAGTCCGAGACCGTCGCGAAGATGATGGAGGCGGCAAATGGCTGACCCGAAGGGCTTCCTCACCACGCCCCGCGAGACCGCTCCGACCCGCCCGGTCGAGCAGCGCAAGCAGGACTGGAACGAGGTCTACGTTCCCGGCGGCCTGCTGCCGATCATCTCCAAGCAGGCCGGACGCTGCATGGACTGCGGCATCCCCTTCTGCCACAACGGCTGTCCGCTGGGGAACCTGATCCCCGAGTGGAACGACTACGCCTACCGCGAGGACTGGAAGGCCGCCAGCGAGCGCCTGCACGCGACCAACAACTTCCCGGAGTTCACCGGTCGCCTCTGCCCGGCCCCCTGCGAGTCCGCCTGTGTGCTCGGCATCAACCAGCCGGCGGTGACCATCAAGAACGTCGAGGTCACCATCATCGACAGGGCCTGGGACAGCGGGGACGTCACCCCGCAGCCCCCGGACCGGCTCTCCGGCAAGACCGTCGCCGTCATCGGCTCCGGCCCGGCGGGTCTGGCCGCCGCCCAGCAGCTGACCCGGGCGGGCCACACGGTCGCGGTGTACGAGCGGGCCGACCGCATCGGCGGTCTGCTGCGCTACGGCATCCCCGAGTTCAAGATGGAGAAGCGGCACATCAACCGCCGCATCGAGCAGATGCGCGCGGAGGGCACCAAGTTCCGCACCGGTGTCGAGATCGGCCGCGACATGGACGGCGCCAAGCTGCGCAAGCGCTACGACGCCGTGGTCATCGCCGCGGGTGCCACCGCGGCGCGCGACCTCCCCGTCGAGGGACGCGAACTGGGCGGCGTCTACCAGGCCATGGAGTACCTCCCGCTGGCGAACAAGGTGCAGGAGGGCGACTTCGTCGCCCCGCCGGTCTCCGCCGAGGGCAAGCACGTCGTCGTCATCGGCGGCGGCGACACCGGCGCCGACTGCGTCGGCACCGCGCACCGCCAGGGCGCGCGCTCGGTCACCCAGCTGGAGATCATGCCGCGGCCGTCGGACGACCGCCCGTCGCACCAGCCGTGGCCGACCATGCCGATGACGTACAAGGTCACCTCCGCCCACGAGGAGGGCGGCGAGCGGGTCTACGCCGTCAACACCATGCGGTTCGAGGGCGACGAGGACGGCAACGTCAAGGCGCTGCACCTCGTCGAGGTCGAGTTCCAGGACGGGAAGTTCGTCCCGCAGCCCGGCACCGAGAAGGTCATCCCGGCCGAACTGGTCACCCTCGCCATGGGCTTCACCGGCACCGACCAGCGCAACGGCCTGGTCGAGCAGCTCGGCCTGGAGCTCGACGCCCGCGGCAACATCGCCCGCGACAAGGACTTCACCACCAATGTGGACGGGGTCTTCGTCGCAGGTGACGCGGGCCGCGGCCAGTCGTTGATCGTGTGGGCCATCGCCGAGGGCCGTTCCGCGGCCCGCGCGGTGGACCACTACCTCACCGGCGCGAGCATCCTGCCTGCCCCGATCCGCCCGACGGATCGCCCGCTGACGGTCTGACCACCCGTCACACCTGAGACGTCCCGTACAAGGGCGTACGGAACGGAACGCGGCGCCTGCCCTCACCCGACCGGGGGCAGGCGCCGCACTGCGATGTCGTCGAACTCCACCCGGGCGTCCTCGGTGTAGGCGCCCACGGCGCCCCGTGTGTAGGGGCGTTCGGCGTCCGTGTACGCGGTCAGGAAGCGTCCGTCGACCGTGATCGTGAGCGTGCCGCCACGCTGCTCCACCTCGATCCGGTACCGGTGCCCGGTGGGGAACGGCGCCGGACCGGTGGCCAGGAAGCGCTGGCCGCCCGGGTAGGCCGGATCGCGCTTGCCCAGCTCCCAGCCGTTGGGCTTGAGGGCGAGGTAGTAGAAGTGCTCCGGGTCGCGGTACGCCCAGACCAGCCACGGCACCTCCCAGGGGTTGGGGCGCGGGGTGCGCAGCTGGCGGAGCGTCCGGGTGCGCGCCGCGTACGCCATGTCCCCGTACTCCTCGGTGGAGACCACCAGGCCCGCGTGGGTGACGTCCGGCCGGTCCGCCGCGCCCGGAGTGAGCAGCAGCGACGTGGCGTCCCCGCGGTTGTCGCCGTAGCCGTCGTACACCGAGAGCCAGGGTCCGTGCACCGTGCCGTCCGTCCAGCCGGGCCCGGCGCTCGCGCGGTCCTGGCAGGCGTACACCACCGCGCCCAGCACCAGCAGCAGGGCGAGCACCAGCCCGGCGGACCGCGGGCCCCTCCGCCGCGGGGGGCGCAGGGGCCTGGGCGCGGAGGGGCTCAGGGCGGTGGTCATGCCGCGGGGGAGGGCTCCGGGGCGCGCGGCGGCCGGACCGCGGAGGAGAGGCCCGTGGGCACGTCCTCCCCGAAGTCCTCGGCGAGCTGGGCGAGCACGCGTTCGGCAGCCCGTCCGTCGCCGAAGGGATTGCCCGCGGTCGCCATCCGGTGGTACTCGGCGGGGTCGTCCAGCAGCCGGCCCGCGGCCGCCAGGATCGCCTCGGGATCGGTGCCGATCAGCCGGGCGGCGCCCGCTTCCACGGCCTCCGGCCGCTCGGTGGTCGTACGCAGCACCAGCGTGGGCTTGCCGAGGCTGGGCGCCTCCTCCTGGATGCCGCCGGAGTCGGTGAGGACGAGGTCGCAGTCGGCGAGGGTGGCGGCGAAGTCGGGGTAGCCCAGCGGCTCGACGACGTGGACGGCGTGGTGGCCGGTCAGTTCGGGCAGCAGCGCGTCGCGCACGGCGGGGCTCTTGTGCAGCGGCAGCAGGATCTCCACGTCCCCGCGCTGGCCGAGCCGGCGCAGCGCGCGGCCCATGGCGCGCATCCGCTCGCCCTGGTTCTCCCGGCGGTGCAGGGTGAGCAGCACCCGGCGGCGGCCGCTGCCGGGGAACGCGCTGCGGCCGACGCCCTCCCCGAGCACCCACAGCAGATTGTCGACGACCGTGTTGCCGGTGGTGAACACCTGGGTGTCGGGGGTGCCCTCGGCGCGCAGGTGGGTGGCGGCCCGCGGGGTGGGCGCGAAGTGCCAGCGGGCGATCCGCCCGATCAGCCGGCGGTTGAGCTCCTCGGGGAAGGGGTTGTCGAGGACGCCGGTGCGCAGGCCCGCCTCGACGTGGGCGACCGGGACCCGTTCGTAGAAGGCCGCCAGCGCCCCGGTCAGCGCGGTCGTGGTGTCGCCCTGGACGATCACCAGGTCCGGGCGGTCGTTCCGGATGACCTCTCCGAGTCCCTCCACCAGACGCGCGGTCAGCTCCGAGAGCTGCTGGCGCTCGCGCATCACGTCGAGCCCGGCCTTGGCGGGAACCTGGAGCAGCTCCAGCATCTGGTGGAGCATCTCGCGGTGCTGCCCGGTGGTGACCACGACCGGCTCGAACAGCCGCGAGGCCGCCATGGCACGCGCCACGGGGGCCAGTTTGATCACTTCGGGCCGGGTGCCGAGGACGAGCATCGCACGGATGGTTCCCGGCACTTCGGGCAGTTCGACTGGGTAAGCGGACATGGTTCCCCCCTGGGACGGTGGTGCTGGTGTGCGGTGAGAGAAGTGTGGGCCGTCAGGTGCGCCCGGTCTTCAGCCAGGTGCGCTTGCCGGTGGCCATCCGCCACAGACCCCACCAGCCGGCGGCGAACCAGATGTAGCCGTAGAGGATGAAGGCGTGCGCCACCAGGACGGAGCGCACCAGCCCGAGCGTGCGCTCGCGCTTGGCGTAGACGAAGCCGTAGACGTAGGCCGCGGTGAAGGAGAGCAGGTACGGGCCGAGCAGCCACATCGGCGACACGAGCGGCCGGCCCTGCTGGAACGAGGCGAGGACGGTGCCCGCGACGGCGACCAGGAAGGAGAGCGGCAGCAGCGAGGTGAGCAGGATCAGCACCGGGCTGGACAGGTGGTAGAGCAGGTCCAGGGCCGGGCGGGTGGCGACCTCGCGCAGGATCAGCGGGACCAGGTTGGCCGACTGCAGGTGCCCCTGGAACCAGCGGGAGCGCTGCCGCACCAGGCGCCGTACGTCGAGCACGGCCTGCTGGGACACGGCGGCGGTGGTGCAGTACTGGTTGCGCCAGCCGCGGGCGATGAGCCGGACCCCGAGGTCGAGGTCCTCGGTCAGGCTGTCGCTCCAGGGGCCGTCGCCGCCGAGGGTGTCGAGCGCGGACAGCCGCATGAACTGCCCGTTGCCGCCCATCCCGACGCTGCCCAGGAAGCGCCGGGCGCTCTGGAAGACGTCGCCGTAGACGACGAACTCCATGTCCTGCAGCCGGGCCAGCAGTCCCAGGTGACGGTTGTACATGCGGACGCCGATCTGGACGGCGCCGGTCGACGGGTCGTCGAAGCAGGGGTCGACGGCCTGGATGGTGTGCGGGTCGAGCCGGCCGTCGGCGTCGACGACGCAGATGACGACGTCCTCGGGGGCGCGGTGGCCGAGCAGCCCGGCGGCCCGCAGATGGCGCACACCCGCGTTGAGCGCCGCGCCCTTGCCGCGCCGGGCGTCGGGGAGGCGGCGCTGGTAGAGCCAGACCCGTGAACTGTCGGCGGCCCGGGCGACCTCGGCCGTACGGTCGTCGGAGGCGTCGTCGATGACCAGTGCCACGAAGCTGTCGGCGGGCAGCGAGGTGATCCGGGCCAGGCTCTCGGCGAGGACCTTCTCCTCGTTGAGGCAGGCGAGCAGGAAGACGTAGAAGCGCTGCCGTCCCGGCCGGCGGACCCGGCGGATGTGCCGCCGGGAGAGCAGGAACAGCGTGGTGTTGTAGGTCCCGGCCAGCACGATCAGGGCGGTCGCGGCCCACAACGCGAACTGGCCGGTCATGACCCGCCCCCGGTGGGGCGGCCGGCCGCCGCCGCACGGGCCGAGGGCCGGCGGAGCCAGAGTCTCGCCGCTATCAGACCGAATGCGATCAAGCAATACAGCAGGAAGCCCATTCCTGCCGCTATTTGTAAACCCCTGGCGAACGGAATGCCAGGGACAGTTCTCGAAGCCGTGGCCATGCCGGCCAGCGGCAGCATTGTGCCCAGTGCGGGCCTTCCGTACATGAGTGAGTCCCCCCAATGTGTTCCGGTGCGAAAGGCCGTCCGGAACTCCAGGGCAGGAAGTTAGCAGATACTTTTTGATGATCATCGTTCCCCGCGTGGAGCGTGGGGTGGCCTGCGGGGCGTGCGCCGTATCGCCGCAGCTCGGGGGCGTGCGCCGAAAGAGAAATTCACCCTTCCGAGGGCTTCGGTTTCCATCATGGAATGGATAATCGAACGAGATGCGAATCCGATGATCGTGTTGACAGCGGGCATTGCCGCTCTGAACAATCGGCGACCTGTTCCGTACTGGTGCATTGGGGGGAAACATGCAATCCCGCATCGGGAGGTCCGGGAAGTCCCGGGTCTCCGTCATCGTCATGCTCATCGCGGCCCTGCTGGGGGCCGTATTCCTGTCCGCCCCGGCGGGCGGCGCCGCCGAGCGCGGCCCGGCCGGCAAGGGCGACCACCGCCACCGCGGCGAGCTCCCGGGCGGCCGCGCGGGCCTCGGCAAGGTCGACTTCTCCGGCTGGGCCAAGGCCCAGCGCGCCGCCGACCGCGACCGGCGCGCCAAGACCCCGGTCCGCGGCGGAGGACAGCCGCCACGGGCCGGCCGCGACCTGGCCGGCGCGCGCGCCCCGCTGGCAGCCGGGTCCGCGCGGGCCGCGGCGGCCGCCGACGCGGGCACCGCCGCGCTCGTCCTGTACGACACCGCCGGCCCCTACGGGCACCTCGGCGAGCTGTACGCCATGGCCACCGCCAACCTCGCCGGCCACTTCGGGAACGTGACCGCCAAGCCCGTCTCGCAGTACACCGCGGGCATGGTCGACCAGTACACGGCCACCTACTACATCGGCTCCACCTACTACGGCGGGAGCATCCCGGACGCCGTCCCCGCCGCCTTCTACCAGGACGTGGTCGCCACCACGCGCCCGGTGACCTGGCTCGCCGACAACATCTGGTCGCTGGCGAACGCGACGGGCGTCGCCCAGTTCCAGAACAAGTACGGCTGGGACCCCACCGCGTCGTACTTCGAGGCGAACGGCAGCGTCGGCACCGTCACGCAGGTGACGTACAAGGACCAGACCCTCACCCGGAAGGTCCCGGCCGGCCAGGACGGCGGCGTGCTGCGGCCCGCCGTCATGACGGGGCCCGGCTACCCGGCGGTGACACAGCTGGCCACCGCCCGCGACACCAGCACGGGCACCGACTTCCCGTGGGCGGTGCGCTCGGGCAACCTCACCTACGTCGGTGAGATCCCCTTCGCCTACGTCTCCGAGAGCGACCGGATCATCGCCTTCCAGGATCTGCTCTTCGACTCCCTCGCCCCCGGCACCGCCGAGCGGCACCGGGCCATGATGCGGCTGGAGGACATCAGCCCCAACTCCGACCCCGCGGAGCTGCGGGCCATCGCCGACTACCTCGCCGCGGAGCAGATCCCCTACGGCATCAACGTCATCCCCGTCTACACCGACCCCAAGGGCACGTACAACAACGGTCGGCCGCAGACCGTCACCCTGGTGCAGCGTCCGCAACTGGTCGCCACCCTCAAGTACATGCTCCAGCACGGCGCCGTGCTGATGAACCACGGCTACACCCACCAGCACGGGAACACCGCCAACCCCTACAACGGCGTCACCGGTGACGACTTCGAGTTCTACCGGGCCCACGTCGACGCCTCCGACAACGTGGTCTACGACGGCCCGGTCACCGGGGACTCCGCCCTGTGGGCGCAGACCCGGGTCACCCTGGGCCTGACCCAGTTCGCCCTGGCGGGCCTGCCGGTGCCCAGGCTGTGGACCACCCCGCACTACGCGGCCTCCGCCACCGACTACAAGGTCTTCGCCCAGAACTACACCGCGCGCCTTGAGCGTTCGCTGTACTTCTCCGGCACCCTCGGCGGCAGCACGGCCGAGCCCAACCGCTTTATCGGGCAGTTCTTCCCGTACGTCGTCAAGGACGTGTACGGCACCAAGGTGCTGCCCGAGAACATCGGCAACTACGAGCCGGAGGCCTACAACAACCACCCGGCGCGCCTGCCGGCCGACCTGATCGCCTCGGCCAAGGCGAACCTCGCCGTCCGCGACGGCTACGCCAGCTTCTTCTATCACCCCTACTACCCGGTCCAGCCGCTCAAGGAGACGGTCGAGGGCATCCGCGCCCTGGGCTACACCTTCGTCAGCCCCGCGACCGCCGGATGACCCTGTTCAGGAGGACCGCCGCCGCGACCGTCGCGGCGGCGGTCCTCGCCCTCACCGCCGGCTGCACCACCGTCGGCGCCAGGCCCGCGGACCGTTCCGACGGCCGGCCGCTCGAGCGCCCCGGGGATGCCGCGGACGACCGCGTCCGCGGCATCGCGCTGCCCTCCTGGGCCGCGGACGACTACGACAGCCCCGCGGCCGGGCGCTATCTGCGCGGCATCGCCGCCACCGGCGCGCGGTGGGTGTCCTTCACCCCCACCTGGTACCAGTCCGGGGTCCACGACTCCTCGATGCGCACCACCGGGGAGACCGCGAGCGACGCGAGCCTGCGGCGGATCGTCCGCGAAGCGCACGCCGCCGGCCTGAAGGTGCTGCTGAAGCCGCACGTCGACCTCACCGGCGGCGGCGACCGGGCCGGCATCACGCCCGACGACCCCGACGCGTGGTTCGCCTCGTACACCCGCTTCATCACCCACTACGCGGAACTGGCGGGCTCGCTCGGCGTCGAGCGGTTCTCCATCGGCACCGAACTGGCCGGCACCTCGCGGGACGGCGGGCGCTGGGCGGCGGTGATCCGCGCCGTCCGGGAGGCCTACGACGGTCCGCTGGTCTACGCCGCCAACTACGACGAGTACGAGCACGTCCCCTTCTGGGGCGCCCTCGACCTGATCGGCGTCGACGCCTACTGGCCGCTGGCCGACCGCCCCACCACCGACGCCCGTCGGCTGCGCGACGCCTGGCGGCCCGTCATCCGGGAGCTGGCCGGCTACTCCGCGCGGCACCACCGCCGCGTGCTGTTCACCGAGGCCGGCTACGTCAGCCAGCGCGGGGCGACCACGGCCCCGTACTCCTGGACCGTCAGCCGGCAGCCGGGGGAGGCCGAACAGGCCGCCGCCTACGAGGCGCTGCTCGCCGCCCTGGACGGGGAGCGCTGGTGGGCCGGGGTGTGCTGGTGGATGTGGGACGACTGGCCGGGCAGCGGGGAGACCCCGGCCCGGCTCGCGTACAGCCCGCACGGCAAACCCGCGGAGGAGGTACTGCGCCGCTGGTGGCGCACATGAGCGTGACAATTCAGGCTAAACGCTGACATTGTGTCGTCATGACGGCTCTCGCACCCGGCGCAACCGAGGACACGACGGACTTCGCCGACGCCGACCGGGGATTCCTCGGTGCCCTGACCCCCGGCCGCGTCACCGACGGCGGCGGCCGGGTGGTCTGGGACGGTGACGCGTACTCCTTCCTGCAGGGCCCGTGCCCCGACACCGCGCACCCCGGCCTGTGGCGGCAGAGCCGGCTCGCCTCCCGGCAGGGCCTGTTCGAGGTCGTCGAAGGCATCTACCAGGTACGCGGCCTAGACCTGTCGAACATGACCCTCGTCGAGGGGGACCGCGGGGTCGTCGTCATCGACCCCCTCCGCTCGGCCGAGTGCGCCGCCGCCGCCCTCGCCCTCTACCGCGAGCACCGGGGGGACCGGCCCGTCACCGCCCTCATCTACAGCCACTCGCACGTCGACCACTTCGGCGGCGCCCGCGGCGTCCTGCCGCTCGGTCACGACCCGGTGCCCGTCCTCGCCCCCTCCGGCTTCCTGGAGCACGCCGCCGGCGAGAGCGTGGACGCCGGGGTCGCGATGACCCGCCGCGCCGTCTACATGTACGGCTCCGAACTGCCCAAGGGCCCGGCCGGGCAGATCGGCTGCGGCCTCGGCCAGACCGCCTCCACCGGCACCGTCACCCTGATCCCGCCCACCGTGCACGTCACCCGCACCGGCCAGGACGAGACGATCGACGGGGTCCGGATGATCTTCCAGCTGACCCCGGGGGCCGAGGCGCCCGCCGAGATGAACTTCCACTTCCCCGCCAAGCGGGTGCTGTGCATGGCGGAGAACGCCACCCACACCATGCACAACGTCCTCACCCTGCGCGGCGCGCAGGTCCGCGACGCGCGGCTGTGGGCGCACTACCTCAACGAGGCCCTCGTCCTCTTCGGCAACGCCTCCGACGTCGTCATCGCCTCCCACCACTGGCCGACCTGGAGCCGCGAGGGCATCCACCGGCTGCTGTCCCACCAGCGCGACCTGTACGCCTACCTCCACGACCAGACCCTGCGGCTGATCAACCGGGGCCTCACCGGCAGCGAGATCGCCGAGGAACTGACCCTGCCCCCCGCCCTGGAACGGCTGGGCTCCAACCGCGGCTACTACGGCTCCCTCAGCCACAACGTGAAGGCCGTCTACCAGCGCTACATGGGCTGGTTCGACGGCAACCCGGCCCACCTGTGGCAGCACCCCCCGGTGGCGGAGGCGCGCCGCTACGTGGACTGCCTCGGCGGCACCGACGCCACCGTCGCCAAGGCCGGGGAGTACGCCGACGCGGGAGATCTGCGCTTCGCCGTCACCCTGCTGGGCCACGCCGTCTTCGCCGACCCCGGGCACGCCCGCGCGGCGGAGGAACTGGCCCTGCTCTACGAGCGCCTGGGGCACGGCTGCGAGAACGGGCCCTGGCGCAACTTCTACCTGATGGGCGCCCGGGAACTGCGGCAGGGCGTCACCCGGACCCCGGTCGTCATCGCCAACCCGGACGTGATGGCCGCCCTCACCGTCGACCAGCTCATCGACTCCCTCGCCATCCGCGTCAACGGCCCCAAGGCGTGGGACGTCCACCTGACCATCGACTGGCGCCTCACCGACGAGCACCGCAGCTGGCATCTGACCCTCTCCAACGGCGCCCTCACCTACTTCTCCACCCAGGACGGGCGCCCCGCCGTACGGCACGCCGACCTCACCCTCACCCTCACCCGGCCCGAACTGCACCGGCTCCTCGCCGGCGGCCGCTTCGAGGGCGTGGAGCACGAGGGGGACCTGAAGGTGGTCGCGACCCTCGTCGGGCTGCTGGACGCCGCCGACCAGGACTTCCCGATCGTCACACCGTGAAGCTCCCCCGGAGCGCGCCGCGCGCCACGGTGCGGCACCGCACCGTCGAAGCGAACGGAATCCGGCTGCACATCGCGGAGGAGGGCGAGGGCCCACTCGTCCTGCTGCTGCACGGGTTCCCCGAGTGCTGGTACTCCTGGCGCCACCAGTTCGGGCCGTTCGCCGCCGCCGGCTACCGGGTGGTCGCCCCCGATCAGCGAGGCTACGGCCGCAGCGAACGGCCCGGCGCCGTCGAGGAGTACACCGTGCTCGACCTCGTCGGCGACGTCGTCGGCCTCGTGCACGCCCTCGGCGAGAGCCGCGCCGTCGTGGTCGGCCACGACTGGGGTGCCCCCGTCGCCTGGCACACCGCGCTGATGCGGCCCGACGTCGTCCGCGCCGTCGCCGGCCTCAGCGTCCCGCCGAACCCGCGCAGCGGCGGCACACCGCCGTTGCGGGCCATGCGCGAGCTGTACGGCGGGCACTTCTACTGGAACTACTTCGAGCGGCCCGGTGTCGCCGACGCCGAGTTCGCCGCCGACCCGCGGACCACCTTCCGGCGCTTCCTGTACGGCGCCTGCGGCGACAACCCCGCCAACGACCCGGTCCCGGCGCAGCCCCTCGTACCGCCCGGCGGCGGCTTCCTCGACATCGTCGCGGAGCCCGGGGAACTGCCGGACTGGCTCACCGACGAGGACCTCGACGCCTTCACCGCCGAGTACGCCGAGTCGGGCTTCACCGGCGGGCTCAACTGGTACCGCAACCTCGACCGCAACTGGCGGCTGACCGCGCCCTGGACCGGCGCCGCCCTCCAGATGCCCGCCCTCTTCGTCACCGGCGACCGCGACCTCGTCCACGGCTTCCCGGGGATGTCCGAGCTGATCCCGGTGCTGCGGCAGCTCCACCCCACGCTGCGCGAACCGGTGGTGCTGCCCGGGTGCGGCCACTGGACCCAGCAGGAGCGCCCGGCGGAGGTCAACGCCGCGCTGCTGGACTTCCTGCGGGAGGCCGCCCCGCCCACCGGCTGAGCACGCGCGCGGTCAGGTGTCGCACTCCAGCACGGTCCGGCACAGCCCGCACCGGGCCTTCACGCGGCCCCGCACGGGTACCCGGATCCGCTGGTGGCACATGGGGCAGGGAAAGGAGACCCGCTGGGGGTCGCCGCCCTCGAAGGCGTAGCCGGCGGCCGGGTACGCGAGGCCGCGCCGCCGGTCGTGGGAGTACCGGCGGCGGCCCGCCCAGCCGCAGCCGACCATCGGCGGATGCCGCAGATCGTCCTCGGCGACCCGCAGCCCGGCCCGGTAGGCCTCCCGGGCCCTCGGGCTGGTGAGCCACGGTTCGACGTCGTCGCCGAACGCCTGCGCCCGCTTGGCCAGGACGTAGCCGAACTCCTCCGGGGTGAGGTAGCCCAGCTTGGACGCGGCCGTCGTCAGCCGCTCCCCGAGCAGCGCCGGCTCCTCGCGGTAGGAGTCCAGCAGCAGCCATCCCGCGCCCAGATAGGTCGTGGCGGTGTCGGTCAGGATCTCGTTCTCCCGCACCCCGGGGAACTCCAGGCCCAGCCGGTGCAGGTAGACGTGCATGACCTCGTGCGCCAGCACCGCGCCGACGTCGCGCCGGTCGTCCCGGAAGCGGCCGTGCAGCTCCACGAAGTACTCGGGCCCGGCGGCCAGTTCCACGTTGCCCGCGTGCACCATGTCCCGGAAGCTGACCACCATGCGGGCCTCCGGCAGGCGGAAGTGCTGCACGATGGCCCGGGCCACCCGCTGGGCGCCCAGATGGAGGTCCTCGTCCGCGGGGAAGGCCACCGCCTCCGGGCGCACGCTCGCCGGGAAGCGGCTCACCGTGTCGTACGACAGCCGCCGGTAGAGCGCGGTCATGGCGGCCCGCACCTGCTCCAGGTGCGGAAAGCCGTGCACGATCGGGCTGGACGACGGCTCGGTCACGGCGCCTCCCCAAGCGGGTACGACACTTCGAGCCTACGCGTCGACCCAGGCCGTTGTCGCCGTGCGTTCCGGTCCCGTGCCGCTCGCCGAACCACCCACCGGCACCCCCAGCGCGGCCAGCCGCTCGGCGGCGGTCGGCGCGGTGCCGCCCTCCGCCTGGTACACGCTGACCAGCAGCCGGCCGCCCGGCTCCACGAGCTCCGCCAGCAGTCTGCGCACCAGGTCGCCCAGCCGGCGCTCGGGCACGCAGTCGGCGAGGGTGTGCACGAACGTGAACCGCCCGCCGTCCGCCGGCCGCCAGTCCAGCGCGTTGCCCACGGCCAGCCGCCCGGCCCACCGCGGCAGCCGGCGCAGGGCCAGCTCCACCAGGCGCGGGGCGAAGTCCACACCGTAGGGCTCGATCACCCGGCCCCGCTCCGCCGCCCACCGCCGCACCGAATCCATCAGCAGCCCGTTGGCGCAGCCGACGTCCAGGAACGTGCCGTCCTTGTGCAGCGCCTCGACCACCATGGAGCGCCGCGCCCGCCACTGCTCCGGCTCCCGCCCGAAGCCGGAACCGCCCTCGGGCGTGGTCGCCCGCAGGTAGGCGGGCTCCAGCAGGCGCAGGTTGTCCGCGAAGTACGAGGCGTCGTCCTGTTCCCGGAAGGAACGCGCCGCGTCCAGCACGGCACGGCGCTCGGGGCCCTGGGGGAGCATGCCCGCGATCGTGCCGGCGTCGGCCACGACCAGGTCCGCGTCGGCGGCGTGCGGCCGCCGGCCCCGGTAGCGGTCGCCGTCCAGCCAGGCGTAGAGCCGCTGTTGCCCGGCGTCCCAGGCGAAGGGGTGCACACGCTGCCGGTAGTAGCCGGCGGTCTCCAGCGGCACCCGGGCGGCGGTGTCGAGGATCCAGTCCTCCCCGGGGAGCACCTCGCCGGACGGCAGCCGCACCATCCCGTCGCCGCCGCGTACCGCGCCCGCCAGGCCGCCCGGGAAGAACGGCACGAAGGTGACCCGGCGCACCGACGCCGGTTCCGGGTCCTGCCCGAGCGGCTCGTACGCCGTCCGTCCCGCGTCGTCCATGCCGTCCCCCTCGGCCGCATGCGTCCACCCCGGCCCGCCGACCGGGCCGGCCGCGCTGCCGCGCGCACCCGGCGGCGGCATGTGGACACCGTACAAGTGGGCACCGACACCGGCACCGGGCCGGCGGCCGCTCATCCCGTGACGGCCGGCCCCGGAGCCTGCCCGTAGCAGAGGCAGAACGGGTGCCCGGCCGGGTCGGCGAAGACCCGGAAGCCGCTGCGCTCGCCGCCGCTGTCGTGCAGGAAGACGGCGCCCAGCGCCACGACCTCCTCGTGGGCCCGCTCCACGTCGGCGCGGGTCGGGACGTCGAAGTCCAGGTGGAACTGCTGGGGGTGCTCCGGGTCGGGCCAGCGCGGCGGCCGGTGGAAGGGCACTTCCTGGAAGGCGATCCGGGCACCGTGCGGGGACGTCAGGGTCACCCACGAGGGGTCTGCGGTGTCCAGCGCCCAGCCCAGGACGCCCTGGTAGAAGGTGCCCAGCGCGGTCGGGTCCGGGCAGTCGATCACGGTGCACTGCAAGGTGGCGATCATCCGCCGAGCCTGCCCGGCGTCCTCCTCCGGACGCAAGACCCGCCCCCGGGACCATACTTTCGGCTGATACGGAACCGGTCCGGCGGTGGAGGCCCCGGCACCCCCGGCCTCAGTACGGTGGGACCCGTGGCCGTCCGCCCGTCGCCCGGCGGCCGGCCACGACATCCGTGCCGTCGCCGCCCGAAGGACCCCGAGCCATGTCCGCCGTCTGCGCCACCTCCGCCGCATCCGTCCGGACCACCGCTGCCCGGGGTGCGGCGCTCGCCGTGCTCGCGGTCCTCACGGTGTGCGCGGCCGGGGTGGCCGGCGCCCTGGGCGTTCCCGGACCGGCCCTGACCGGCGTGCTGCTGCTGGCGACCGGCGTCTGCGGCGTCCTCTACGCCGTCCGCCCGAGGTGAGCGCGCGATGCGGATGACGCACCGTCGCATCAACGTCCTCGCCCTCGCCCTCCTCGCCGTCGCCGCCGCCGCGACCGGCTGGGCCGTCACCCACGCGGGGCAGGGCCGGGCGGCCGCCGTCGTCCACGGCAGCACACCCGCCCGCGCCTCCGACCCCGACGGGCACACCCCCGTACGCATCGACATCCCCAGCGCGGGCGTGCACGCCAGGGTCGTCGACCTCGGGGTCACCGACGACGGCACCCTCCAGACCCCCGCCACCGAGCAGGGCCGCTACGCCGGCTGGTACGACCGCAGCGCCGCCCCCGGCGACACCGGAACCTCCGTGATCGTCGGCCGCGACGACGGCAGGCGCGGACGCGCGGTCTTCCACGACCTCCACGATGTGCGCCTCGCCGACACCGTCGCCGTCACCCGGCGTGACGGCAGCCAGGTCCGCTTCACCGTGACACAGGTCGAGCACCTGCCGCGGCACGCCCTCGTCACCGAGGTCCGGCGCGCCGACGGCGACGCGTCCACCCTTCGGCTCGTCACCTGCGCGGGCGACGGGCACGGCGGCGGCCGGCCCGCCGGGACGCTGGTCGTGCGGGCGACCGCCGTCCGCGCCTCCTGAGGCGCGCCCCCGCCCTTCACCTGCCCCGGTTGCCACGGCATTTTCGGCGGAGGATCGTGAGGAGCGGGGCTGCCCCCGCATCGGATGGCGGAGTCGAGCGCCCTCGCCGCGGCGCGCCCTCCGGTTCCCCGCCGCCTCGGGCGCCGCCCGGCGGACACCGGGCCGTGCCCCGTCAGCCGGGTCGCCTCGGGCACCCGGGACGCAGGGCCACGGGAGGCCGCGATGTGCTTCGTCCATTCCGGTACCGCAGGCGCCCGCGGCCTGGTCCAGCAGGCCTCCGCGGGACCGGCCGCGGCCGCGCTGTCGGCGCTGGCCGCGGGTGGCGGAACGGTCGGCGGCATGGACGTCGCCGGCGCCGGCACTCCGGACGTGACCACGGGACCGGACGGCGACAAGGTTGTGGACGGGTTCGGCCACGTGCTGCACAACCGGTGGAACCGGGACCTGCGTCCGGTCACCACGGTGCGGCCGGGCGAGGTCGTCCAACTGCTGTGCCGCGACGCCCTGGACATCGGCGCCGCGGCCCGGACGATGACCCCCGAGGCGACCCTGACCATCGACCTGGGCAAGGTCCATCCGCTCACCGGCGCCATCGAGGTGGAGGGCGCGAAGCCGGGCGACATCCTCGAGGTCGAGGTCCTGGACGTCGCCCCCCTCGTGGACTTCGGCTACGTCGTCGTCAGCCCCGCCCTGGGCCTGTTCGGATCCCTGCGCCCCGAACCGCTCGCCCCGCTCGCCCCCTGGAGCGAGGCCTCCCAGCTGAGCGACCCCACTCCCGGACCGGCCGCCGGCGCCCTGCCGGAGGACCAACCCCACAACAGCGGCGCTCCGTTCATCCAGCTGTTCCACTTCGAGCGCGGCCAGAACACCGGCTTCGCCACGTTCACCGGCGCCGACACCGGCCGGCAGGCCCGCATCCCCGTCGCGCCCTTCATGGGGATCATGGGCGTCGCGCCCCTGCGCAAGGGCATGTACCGCACCTTCCCGCCCGATGTCAGCGGCGGAATGGGCGGCAACACCGACATCCGGCAGCTCGTCAGGGGAACACGGATCCAGATCCCGGTCTACGCCGAGGGCGCGCTGTTCTCCGCCGGGGACGGGCACATGGCGCAAGGCGACGGAGAGGTGACCGGGACGGCCGTCGAGACGCTCATGGCGGTCACCCTGCGCTTCGGCATCGTCCCGGACACGGTGATCGCCGGTCCCCGGGCCGTCGTGCCCGCCGCGGACCCGACCCAGCTGGCCATGTCCGAGGAGATGCTCGCGCAGGGCTACTACCAGACGACCGGCACCGGACCGGATCTGATGGAGAACGCCAAGAACGCGGTCCGGGACATGATCGACTGGCTCGCCGGCGACCAGGGGCTGAGCCTGCACGAGGCCTACACGCTCTGCAGCGTGGCGGGCGACCTGAAGATCAACGAGACCGTCGACCTGCCGTCGTGGCTGGTGTCGATGACCCTTCCGCGCGGCATCTTCACCTGACGGCAGGCCCGGGGCGGACGTGCGGACGCCCCGGCGTACGGACGCCCGGCCCGTGCGACGGCGGGCCGCGGGGAACCCCCGTGCGCCGCGAGCCGGGCATGGGGGAGCATGGCCGCATGCCTGCTCTCACACGTGCCGAGGCCGAGACCCGCGCCCGGCTGATCGCCGTCCAGCACTACACCGTCGACCTGGACCTCACCCGCGGTGACGAGGTGTTCGGATCGACCACCGTCATCCGCTTCACCGCCCTCGCCGACGGCGACACCTTCGTCGAGCTGAAGCCGGCCGTGCTGCACGGCGCCGTCCTGGACGGGCGGCCGCTGGACCCCGCGGCCCTGGACGACAACCGGCTGCCGCTCACCGGCCTCGCCGCCGGACCCCACGAACTGCGGGTCGAGGCGGACATGCGGTACTCCCGCACCGGTGAGGGCATGCACCGCTTCACGGACCCGTCCGACGGCGAGACGTACCTGTACACCCAGCTCTTCCTGGACGACGTGCAGCGCGTCGTCGCCGCCTTCGACCAGCCCGACCTCAAGGCCGTCTTCGAGGTCGCCGTGACCGCGCCCCCCGCGTGGACCGTCCTCGGCAACGGCGTCGCCGAGCGCACCGGCGAGGCGGAGGGCCGCTGGCGCGTCGCGGCGACCCCGCCGATCAGCACCTACCTGCTCGCCGTCGCGGCCGGACCCTGGCACTCGGTGCGCACCGAGCACGCGGGCCTGCCCTTCGGACTGCACTGCCGCCGCTCGCTCGCCCCGTACCTGGACGCCGACGTCGAGGAGCTCTTCGACATCACCCGGCGCTGCTTCGACCGCTACCACGAGCTGTTCGAGGAGCCGTACCCCTTCGACTCCTACGACCAGGCCTTCGTCCCCGAGTTCAACGCGGGCGCGATGGAGAACCCCGGCCTGGTCACCTTCCGCGACGAGATGGTCTTCCGTTCCGCCGTCACCGACACCGAGCGGCAGACCCGCGGCATGGTCATCGCCCACGAGATGGCGCACATGTGGTTCGGCGACCTCGTCACCCTGCGCTGGTGGGACGACATCTGGCTCAACGAGTCCTTCGCCGAGTACATGGGCTACCAGGTGCTCTCCGAGGCCACGCGGTTCACCGGCACGTGGACCGACTTCGCCGTCGCCCGCAAGGGCTGGGGCTACGACGCCGACCAGCGCCCCTCCACCCACCCCGTCGCCCCCGCGCCGGAGGCCGTCCCCGACACCGCCTCGGCCCTGCTGAACTTCGACGGCATCTCCTACGCCAAGGGCGCCTCCGCGCTGCGCCAGCTCGTCACCTGGCTCGGCCGCAAGGACTTCCTCGCCGGCATCAACGAGCACTTCGCGCGGCACCGCTTCGGCAACGCCGCCCTCGCGGACTTCATCGACTCCCTCGCCGGCGCCACCGACCGCGACGTGCACGCCTGGGCCGACCGCTGGCTGCGCACGACCGGGGTCGACACGCTCACCCCCGTCCCCGTGGACGCCGACGGCGGCTGGCGGCTCGACGTCACGCAGCAGGGCGGCCGCCCGCACCGCATCTCCGTCGCCGCGTACGACCGCGCCGGAGCCGACCCGGCGCAACTGGTGCTGCGCGAGCGCTTCGAGACCGACGTGCCCGCGGACGGCGAGACGCCCGGCACGCGTCCGGGAACCCGCCCCGACCTGGTGCTCCTCAACGACCAGGACCTGACGTACGCCAAGATCCGCTTCGACGCCCGGTCCTGGGACACCCTGGTCGCCGCGCTGCGCGGCCTGCCCGACCCGCTCAGCCGCGCCCTGGTCTGGAACGCCGCCCGCGACCTCGTCCGGGAGGGCGAACTCCGCCCCGCCGCCTACCTCGACGTCGCCCGTACCCATCTGCCGTACGAGACCGACATCGCCGTCGTGCAGGGCGTGCTCGGGTTCGCCCGCGGGCAGATCGCCGACCGCTACCTCCCCGCCGACGAGCGCCCGGGCGCGCTCGCCACGCTGGAGGCGCTCGCCCGCGACCTGCTCACCCGCGAGGACCCCGGGCTGCGGCTGGCCGCGGCCCGCGAGCTCATCGCCGCCACCGCCGACACCGGTGCCCTGCGCGGCTGGCTCACCGAGGACGCGCTGCCCGGCGGGCCCGCGCTCGACCCCGAACTGCGCTGGCAGATCCTCACCCGGCTCAGCGTCCTGGGCGCGGCGTCGGCCGAGGACATCGCGGCCGAACTGGCCTCCGACCCCAGCGCCACCGGCCAGGAGGGCGCCGCCCGCTGCCGGGCCGCGCTGCCCGACCCGGAGGCGAAGCGGGACGCCTGGGCGCGGATGTTCGACGGCGACACCCTGTCGAACTACCTCTTCACCGCCACCGCCCAGGGCTTCTGGCAGCCCGAGCAGTTCGACCTCGTCGGGGAGTACGTGCCCCGCTTCTTCCCCGCCGCGGTGGCGGTCGCCGCCCGCCGGGGCCCCGCACTCGCCGAGGCCGCGGGCCGCTGGGCCTTCCCCGTCCCCGTCGTCGAGTCCTCCGTGCTAGACCTCGGCGAGGAGTGCCTCCGCACCGGCGATCCCGCCCCCACCCCGGCGCTGCGCCGCCGGCTCGCCGACCAGCTCGACGACCTGCGCCGCGCCCTGCGCGTCCGCACGGGTTCCGCGTAGCGGGTGCGGGCGGCTGCGCCGGGCTGGCCGGGTGGTTGTGTGCGGGTTGTTTGCGCCTGCGGCGGGCATCCCCCGCCCTCCCGCCCGATTGCCCGGCGCGGTTGGTGCGGGCCTGCGCGCGTGCGTGGTGGGCCGGGGGCGGGGCCTCCGGGGCTGCACGTCCTGGACTGGGTTATTTACGTGCATGGCGGGCGGTCCAGGTCCGAGCCCCCGATGCCGCACACAAATATCCCGCAGCGTCCAGAACATCCACCCCTACGACCCCGCCCCCTCCGTATCGTGGGGCGACCAACGGCCGGTGGGTGGTTGAGGGCGGTCCGGGGTTGCCGCACCCGTCTCACTGAACGCCCATGGTCGTTTGGGGGTGGTGGCTGAGGCCCGCGCAGGCTCCGGCGCGATCGGACCGGAAGGGGGTGCTTGGGCCGATGCCGGAGGTATGTCGCCCTGCTGAGCGGCCCGTTGTCGTGTGCGCGTCCTGCCCTTTTCGGCCTTCGGTCAGGGGCGGGCTGGGTCGGTGCGGTCGGCGTGGTTCCAAGGCTGAACCTGGTTGCGGGTCGACAGCCCGCCGGCTGTCCCTGGCGGCGGCCCTGCTGTCGGCGGTCTGCTGCGCGACGGCGGCCGTCGCCCAGGAACGCACGGTGCCAGGGTGCGTCCCCACATCGGCGCTCGTCGTGATCTGCCGCCGGGCGACCTTCGGCGTCGCCGTGACACAGGCAAGCCCTGCGAGCACCTGTGGGTGAGGTGCGTCAGCCGTCCCGTGGGAGAAGCCCCGGGCCACGGGTGCGGACACCCTTGCTCGGCCTGCGGCCGGGGACCTCCCTGCGGGGGCAGCTCCCGGCGGTGCGGGGAGGGGCGCACCCCATCACCCCCCCCCACCGGCCGTCAGCCGCCCACGGATACGGAGGGGGCGGGGTCGTAGGGGTGGATGTTCTGGACGCTGCGGGATATTTGTGTGCGGCATCCGGGGCACAACAAATATCGCCCGCCATGCACGTAAATAACCCAGTCCAGGACGTGCAGCCCCGGAGGCCCCGCACCCGGCCCACCACGCACGCGCGAGGCGGTCACTGACCGCGCCGGGCAATCGGGCGGGAGGGCGGGGGATGCCCGCCGCAGGCGCAAAACAACCCGCACACAACAACGGGCCGCAAGGGGCACCCCCCGCAACCACGACGGCGCCGCACATGACAGCTGGGCGAACGCCTCCGCGGGTGCGCCGGGGCGGCGACCGTTCGGGGTGCGGTGGCAACACCCGGGGCGGGGGAGCGTCGTTACGCAGGTCGCCCAGCGCGCACGCGCCGGTGATCCGCGACAACGGAGGCGCCGACTCCATGCCACCCCATCTCGCCGGCGGAAGTGAAGGGCCGGACCGGTTGCGCCCGTTGGTCGAGGACGTGCTCGGCGCGCTCGCGGCGGGGGCGGCCGCCCGCAAGGGCCCGCTTCCCGCGGGTGGCCCGGGGGCGGTGGCGCGGCGGGTACGGGAGGTGCTGGGGGAGGCCCTGCCCGAGGACGGCACCGGGGCCGCGGAGGCGCTGCGCGCGCTGGTCGGGGTCGTCGCCGAGGGCGCGGCCGATCCGGCGGACCCGTTGTGCGCCGCCCACCTGCACTGCCCGCCGCTGGCCGCGGCCGTGGCGGCCGACCTGGCCGCGAGCGCGCTCAACCCCTCCATGGACTCCTGGGACCAGGCGCCGGCCGCGACCGCGCTGGAGGCGGAGGTCACCCGCGCGCTGGCCCGCCTGGTCCACCCGGACGCGGCCGAGCCGGACGCGCTGATCACGACCGGCGGTACGGAGTCCAACCAGCTCGCCCTGCTGCTGGCCCGGGAGACCGCCCCCGGTGTGCGGGTCGTCGCCGGGGCCAACGGGCACCACAGCGTGCCGCGTTCCGCCTGGCTGCTCGGGATGCCCGCCCCCGTCGTCGTGGACACCCCCGGCGGGGTGCTCGACCCGGAGCGGGTGCGGGACGCGCTCGCCGCGGACGGGGGCCCGGCCCTGCTGGTCGCCACCGCGGGCAGCACGGACTCGGGCGACATCGACCCGCTCCCCGAACTCGCCCGCGCCGCCCGGGAGTACGGCGCCCGCCTGCACGTCGACGCGGCGTACGGCGGGTCGCTGCTGTTCAGCGACCGGGAGGCGGCGAGGCTCACCGGGCTGCGGGAGGCCGACACCGTCACCCTCGACCTGCACAAGCTGGGCTGGCAGCCCGTGGCGGCCGGGGTGCTCGCGGTCCGGGAGGCCGCGCTGCTGCGCCCCCTCGACCACCGCGCCGACTACCTGAATGCCGCCGACGACACCGAGGCCGGCTTCCCCGACCTCCTCGGCCGCTCGCTGCGCACCTCCCGCCGCCCCGACGTGCTGAAGATCGCCGTCACGCTGCGCGCCCTGGGCCGCCGCGGACTGGGCGGGCTCGTCGAGACCGTCTGCGACCGGGCCCGCCACCTCGCGGACCTGGTGGACCGGCATCCCGCACTGACCCTGCGCGCCCGCCCGGCGGTCAGCACCGTGCTCTTCCGCCCCACCGGCGACGCCGACGAGGAGGTCGCCGCGATCCGCCGCCGGCTCATGCTCGACGGCCGCGCCGTCCTCGGCCGGGCCCGCGCCGACGGGCGGCTCTGGCTCAAGGCCACCCTGCTCAACCCGGCCACCACGCCCACCGACCTCGAGGCACTGCTCACGCTTGTATGCGCGACCCACCAGGAAGGCAGCACCCCCCGATGACCCCCACCGACGCCCACGACCCCCACCGGGACCAGCCCTTCGACCTGCTCGGCATCGGCATCGGCCCGTGCAACCTGTCCCTGGCCGCGCTCGCCGACGGCGTCCCGTACCTCAGCGCGGCCTTCTACGAGCAGGAGCGCTCCTTCCGCTGGCACCCGGGGCTGCTGCTGGACGACGCCACCCTTCAAGTGCCCTTCCTCGCGGACCTGGTGAGCCTGGTCGACCCGACGAGCCGGTGGAGCTATCTGAACTACCTCAGGACCCGCGAGCGGCTCTTCCCGTTCTACTTCGCCGAGCGCTTCCACACGCACCGCGCCGAGTACGACGCCTACTGCCGGTGGGTCGCCGAGTCGCTGCCCAGCACCTGCTTCGGCCACCAGGTCGACACCGTCCGCTGGAACCCCGGGCGCGCCGTGTTCGAGGTGGACCACACCCGGCTCGACGCCGAAGGCCAGGCCGAGGCCCTCGGCCGTACGTACGCCCGCAACCTGGTGCTCGGCGTCGGCAGCGCGCCGTACGTGCCGGAACCGCTGCGGCCGCTGGCCGAGTCGCCCGCCGTCCCCGTCGTGCACTCGGCGCACTACCTGGAGCACCGGGACCGGCTGCTGGCCGCCGAGCACGTCACCGTCGTGGGCTCAGGGCAGTCGGGCGCCGAGGTCTTCCTGGACCTGCTGCGCGCCCGGCCCGCCGGGCGTGAACGGCTGACGTGGATCGCCCGCAGCCCCTCGTTCGCCCCGATGGAGTACAGCAAGCTCGGCCTGGAGCAGTTCACCCCCGACTACACGCGCTTCTTCCACGGGCTGGCCGAGCCGGTCCGCGACAACCTCCTGCCCCGCCAGTGGCAGCTGCACCGGGCCATCGACCACGGGACGATCGGCGCCGTCCACGACGAGCTGTACCGCCGCACCCTGGGCGGCGGCTGGCCGGACGCCGTCCTCACCCCCGGCGTGACGGTCCGTACGGCCGGCCGGATGGGCGTGGGGGCCGTCGAACTCCACCTGGAGCACGAGCAGCAGGGCACCCGCAGCCGGCTGGTCACCAACGCGGTCGTCCTCGCCACCGGCTACCGGGAGCGCTCCCTGGACGCGCTGCTCGCCCCGATCCACCCGTACATCCGCCGGGACGCGTCCGGCCGGCCCCGGATCGACGAGTTCCACCGGCTGGAACTGGACCCGGTCGTCGCGGGCACCGGCGCGGCCGTCCACGTGCAGAACGCCGAGCGCCACACCCACGGTGTCGGCGCCCCCGACCTGGGGCTCGCCGCGTGGCGCTCGGCGGTCGTCCTCAACGCGGTGACCGGCAAGGAGCCCTACCCGCTGCCCTCCCGGACGGCCTTCACGACCTTCGGGCTCGGCGCGGCCACCGAGCCCGTCAGCCCTTGGACCGCGACTTCTCCTTGCGCAAGGCCCGCAGGTACTCGCGGTTCATAGCGGCGATCGACGGCAGCGGGATGCCCTTGGGGCAGGCCGTCGCACACTCGCCGGTGTTGGTGCAGCCGCCGAAGCCCTGGTCGTCCATGGCCGCGACCATGTCCAGCACCCGGGTCTCGCGCTCCGGCTGCCCCTGGGGCAGCACGTTGAGGTGGTTGACCTTGGCCGAGGTGAACAGCATCGCCGAGCCGTTGGGGCAGGCCGCCACGCACGCGCCGCAGCCGATGCACTCCGCGTGCTCGAAGGCGAAGTCGGCGGCCTCCTTCGGCACGGCCGTCGCGTGCGCCTCGGGCGCGCTGCCCGTGGGCACGCTGATGTAGCCGCCCGCCTGGATCACCCGGTCGAAGGCCGTGCGGTCCACCACCAGGTCCTTGACGACCGGGAAGGCGGCGGCCCGCCACGGCTCGACGTCGACCGTGTCGCCGTCCTTGAAGTGCCGCATGTGCAGCTGGCAGGTGGTCGTCCGCTCCGGGCCGTGGGCCTGGCCGTTGATGACCATGCCGCACGCGCCGCAGATGCCCTCCCGGCAGTCGTGGTCGAAGGCCACGGGCTCGTCGCCCGCGAGGATCAGCTCCTCGTTGAGGACGTCGAGCATCTCCAGGAAGGACATGTCGGGGCTGATGTCCTCGACGCGGTAGGTGACCATGGCGCCCTCCTCCTCGGAGGACTGCTGGCGCCAGATGCGCAGGGTGAGGTTCACGCGTAGCTCCGCTGGGTGGGGTGTACGTACTCGAAGTCGAGGGCCTCCTTGTGGAGCACCGGGTCCTCGCCGGAACCGGTGAACTCCCAGGCCGCGGCGTACGAGAAGTTCTCGTCGTCGCGCATGGCCTCACCGTCCGGGGTCTGGCTCTCCTCGCGGAAGTGGCCGCCGCAGGACTCGGCGCGGTGCAGGGCGTCCAGGCACATCAGCTCGGCCAGCTCCAGGAAGTCGGCGACCCGGTTGGCCTTCTCCAGCGACTGGTTGAGCTCCACGCCGCTGCCGGGCACCTTCACCCGGCGCCAGAACTCCTCGCGCAGCGCCGGGATCCGCTCCAGTGCCTTGCGCAGCCCGGCCTCGGTGCGGGCCATGCCGCACTCGTCCCACAGCAGCTCGCCGAGCTCGCGGTGGAAGGAGTCCGGGGTGCGGTCGCCGTCCACGGCGAGCAGCAGGTTCAGCCGGTCCTCGACCTCGGCGACGGCCTCGGCGACCGCCGGGTGGTCGGGGGCCACGGTGTCGTGGGGGCCGCGCGCCAGGTAGTCGTTGATGGTGGCGGGCAGGACGAAGTAGCCGTCGCCCAGGCCCTGCATCAGGGCGCTGGCGCCGAGCCGGTTCGCGCCGTGGTCGGAGAAGTTGGCCTCGCCGATGGCGAACAGGCCCGGGACGGTGGTCTGCAGGTCGTAGTCCACCCACAGGCCGCCCATCGTGTAGTGCACGGCGGGGTAGATCCGCATGGGCCGGGTGTACGGGTCCTCCGCGGTGATCCGCTCGTACATCTCGAAGAGGTTGCCGTACTTCTCCTCCACCTTGGCGCGGCCCATGCGGGCGATCGCGTCGGCGAAGTCCAGGTAGACGCCCTGGCCGCCAGGTCCGACGCCGCGGCCCTCGTCGCAGACGTTCTTGGCGGCGCGGGAGGCGATGTCCCGCGGCACCAGGTTGCCGAAGGAGGGGTAGATCCGCTCCAGGTAGTAGTCGCGCTCGTCCTCGGGGATCTCGTTCGGCGGGCGCGTGTCGCCCTTGGCCTTCGGCACCCAGATGCGGCCGTCGTTGCGCAGCGACTCGCTCATCAGCGTGAGCTTGGACTGGTGGTCGCCGGAACGCGGGATGCAGGTCGGGTGGATCTGCGTGAAGCAGGGGTTGGCGAAGTACGCGCCGCGCCGGTGGGCCCGCCAGATGGCGGTGGCGTTGGAGCCCTTGGCGTTGGTCGACAGATAGAAGACGTTCCCGTAGCCGCCGCTGGCCAGCACCACGGCGTCGCCCATGTGCACCGACACCTCGCCCGTCACCAGGTCGCGGGCGACGATGCCGCGGGCCTTGCCGTCCACCACGATCAGGTCGAGCATCTCGGTGCGCGCGTGCAGTTCCACGTTGCCCGCGTCGATCTGCCGGGACAGCGCCTGGTAGGCGCCCAGCAGCAACTGCTGGCCCGTCTGGCCGCGGGCGTAGAAGGTGCGGGAGACCTGGACGCCGCCGAAGGAGCGGGTGTCCAGCAGGCCGCCGTACTCGCGGGCGAAGGGCACGCCCTGCGCCACGCACTGGTCGATGATCTGCACCGAGACCTCGGCGAGGCGGTGCACGTTGGACTCGCGGGCGCGGAAGTCGCCGCCCTTGACGGTGTCGTAGAACAGGCGGTGCACGCTGTCGCCGTCGTTGCGGTAGTTCTTCGCGGCGTTGATGCCGCCCTGGGCGGCGATGGAGTGCGCCCGGCGCGGGGAGTCCTGGTAGCAGAACTGCACGACGTGGTAGCCCTGCTCGGCCAGGGTGGCGCCCGCGGCGCCGCCGGCCAGGCCCGTGCCGACCACGATGACCGTGTGCTTGCGGCGGTTGGCCGGGTTGACCAGTTTCGCCTCGAACCGGCGGCGGTCCCAGCGCTCGGCGATCGGTACGTCCGGCGCCTTGGTGTCGGCGATCGGTTCGCCCAGTCGGTAATCCATGGTCAGTCCACCAATCCGGTCATCACGGCGACGGGTACGACGAGGAAGCCGGCGGTCAGCGAGGCCGCCAGCACGTTCGCCGTGATCTTCAGCGCGCGGTCGCGGCGCTTGTTCACCGCTCCCAGGGTCTGCGCGGCGCTCCAGAAGCCGTGCCTGATGTGCAGGCCGAGGGCGAGCATCGCGACGATGTAGACGACGTTGACCCACCAGATCCGGAAGTCGGCCACGATGTTCTCGTAGGGGTGGTGCTCCTTGCCCAGCGGGTTCACGGTGAGCGTGGTCAGGTCGAGGATGTGCCAGACGATGTAGAGGCCGAGGATCACCCCGCCCCAGCGCATCGTCCGGGTCGCGTAGCTGGCCCGCTGCCGCTTGTGCTCGTACTTCGCCGGGCGCGCCCTGATGTCGCGCTTGCTGAGCTGGTAGGCGGCGACGCCGTGCAGCACCACCGCGACGACCAGGCCGGTGCGCTGGATGTACAGGTACCAGCTGTTGTGCAGGGCGGGCTCGCCGATGGTGCGCAGCCACGCCGCGTACCCGTTGAACTCCTCCGCGCCGAAGAAGATCTTCAGATTGCCCAGCATGTGCGCGACCAGGAACAGCAGCATGATCACGCCGGTCCCGGCCATGACCGCCTTCTTGCCCACGGTCGAGCCCCACAGTGCCCGTAGGAGCGACGGGCGGCGGCCGGTGCCCGTCGTCGCCCTCGTCCTCGTCGTCGCCAAAGCCATGGGCCCGACGCTAGGTCTGCCTGCTACGACAGGTCCAAGACATGTTCCGGCTCGTTTCGATAGGTCGCGCCTATCGTGGGTTATCGTGCGGTCATGCAGTTGCAGCAGCTCGTGTACTTCCTGGCGGTCTCCGACACCCTGCACTTCACCCGCGCCGCCGAGCGCGTCCACGTCGCGCAGCCCTCGCTGTCGCAGCAGATCAAGGCCCTGGAGCGGGAGCTGGGCGCGAACCTGTTCAGCCGGGCCCGCGGCAACATCGCGCTGACCGACGCAGGTGAGGCCCTGCTGCCGCTGGCCCGCCGCATCATCGCCGACACCGAGACCGCCACCCAGGAGGTCCAGGAGCTGGTGCAGCTGCGCCGCGGCCGGGTGCGCCTCGGCGCGACCCCCAGCCTCGCCACCGGCCTGCTGCCGGACGTGCTCCGCGACTTCCACGACCGCTACCCGGGCATCCGGCTGGTCGTCGAGGAGGGCGGCTCACGCGACCTGGTGCGCGAGCTGGCCTCCGGCAGCCTCGACCTCGCCCTGATCGTGCTGCCGCTGCAGAGCCACGACCCCGCCCTGGACGCCACGCCGCTGCTCCACGAGGACCTGGTGGTGGTCACCGCCGCCGACGCTCCGCCGCCCTCCGCGGGCCCCACCATCAGCGTCAGCGACCTCAGGGACCGGCCGCTGGTCATGTTCCGCAACGGCTACGACCTGCGGGAGCTCACCGTCACCGCGTGCCGGGCGGCGGGCTTCGAGCCGCGCTTCGCGATCGAGGGCGGCGAGATGGACGCCGTGCTGGGCTTCGTGGAGGCGGGACTCGGGCCCGCCGTCGTGCCCAGCATGGTCGCCGGGCGCCGGCCCAGGCTGCGTACGACGCCCTTCGAGGCCCCCGGGCTGCAGCGCACCGTCGCCCTGGCGCACCGCAAGGACGCCGAGCCCCCGCGCGCCGCCCGGGAACTGCGCCGTGTGCTCCTGGAACACGTACCGGCCTGAGGCCGGCCGCTTTCGAGAGCCCGGGGGGCATGTGCGCGCCGCGCACATGCCCCCCGGTTTTCCGCTGCGGCGAATTGGTTCGGGTCTAGAAGACCGCCACGCCGCCGCGGGTCAGCTTCCAGTCCTGCGAGCCGAACCGCGCCGGGTCGATGGCGCCGTTGGCCTGCACCCAGGTGATGATGGTGTTGCGGATCTCCTCGGAGTTCGCCCACACCTGCTGCGCCGTGGCGACGCCCGGGAAGTTGCCGCCGCCATTGGCCCGGTAGTTGTTGACGGCCAGCACGAAGCGGGCCGACTCGTCGATCGGCGCGCCCTGGAAGAGCACGTTCGACACGCGGGAACCGGCGGGCCGGGAGATGTCGATGTCGTAGGTGACGCCGCCGACCACGTCGTAGTTGTAGTCCGGCGTGCCGTTCGCGTTCGTCAGCTTCGCGACGTCGACGGGCGCGTCGGGCGCGGTCTGCACGAAGTAGTTCGCGGAGAACTCGATGTACGCCTTGATCTGGGCGCCGGTCAGGACCCGGGCCTCCAGGGTGTTCTCGAAGACGTACAGCCCCGCGACGTCGCGGATGGTGACCTGGCCCGCCGGGATGGCCGCGGTGCGCGAGAAGCAGGCCGCCTGCGACAGCACGGGCAGGGAGGCGTACTCCGTCCCGGCCAGCGCCGTCTTGACCGTCTCGGCCTGGACGAAGTTGATGAAGTCGATGATCGGCGTGTCCTTGTAGGGCGCCTCCTCCGCCGACATCGCGGCGGCCGAGGTGCCGATCACCTGGTTGACGTAACCCACGACCTCCTTGTGCTCGTCCGCGAGCAGCCGGACGATCCGCGGGTCCTCCTCGACCGTGTTGGAGTTGAGGACGGACGCGCCCACGGTGACGACCTCCCACTTGCCCCGGACCAGCTCCAGGCCGAAGTCGAAGACGGTCAGCCGCTGGCCCCACTTCAGCGGCTCGGAGAGCACCACGCCCTGGCCGGTCTGCTTGTTGGCCACCACGTACTCGGGGATCTCGGAGTGGGCGTGGCCGACCAGGATCGCGTCGATGCCCGGCACCTGCTCGGCCACGAGCGCCGCCGCGTTCTCGACGTACGGCAGCTGGTCACCGTAGGAGGAGGTGCCGGAGGAGCCGCTGTGGGCCGAGACGACGACCACGTCGGCGCCCATGGCGCGCAGCCGCGGCACGTACTTCGCGGCCTGCTCCTCCAGGCCCGGGAAGGTCATCTTGCCCTGCACGTTGGCCTTGTCCCAGATCGCGATGCCGGGGTTGGTCAGGCCCAGGACCGCCACCTTCACGTCGGGCGCGCCCTTCACGCTCAGCCGGTGGAAGGAGTACGGCGGGAAGGCCGGCCGGCCGGTGCGCGCGTCGAGCGCGTTGGCGCCGAGCAGCGGGAAGTCGCACTGCTCCTCGAACTTGCGCAGCACGGGGATGCCGTAGTTGAACTCGTGGTTGCCCAGTGCCGCCGCGTCGTAGCCGATGGCGTTCATGGCCTGCGCCATCGGGTGCACCGGACCGTGCTTGGCGGTGATCGGGTCGATCTTGGCGTAGTAGTAGGACAGCTGGGTGCCCTGGATGGTGTCGCCCGCGTCGATGAGCAGGGTGTTGCCGCGGCCCTTGGCCGCGCGCTGCTGGGTGACCAGGGTGGAGATCTTGGCCAGGCCGACGTCGTTGTGCGCCTTGTCGTCGTACTCGGCGTCGGTGAAGTAGTCCCAGTTGAAGACGTTGCCGTGCAGGTCGGTGGTGCCGAGGACGCTGAACGAGTACTTCTTCGGCGCGTGTCCGTGTCCGTGCCCGTTCCCGTGGCGGCCGGTGGCCTGGGCCGGGGCCGCACCGGCCACCGCGCCGGCCGTGCCGGCGAGCGCGAGTCCCGCGCCGGTGGCGGCGGAGCGGTTGAGGAAGTCCCTGCGGTTCAGCGGCATGCGTCGGCTCCTGGTGTCCGGTGGCGCCCCGGTGGTCGTCAGGGGCGGGATGATCGTCTTTTTGTGGTGTTAACGCGCGTAGATTCTGGCGCAAGGGTGCTCCCGGCAACACCCCCGCCAGGTTGCGAACAGATGACTCGTCACGGCCGCGGCGGCCTGGCAGGGTGGGACGCATGACCACAGAACCGGCCAGGACGTACCCGACGCCCGAGACCCCGCACGTGGGGGTACGGGGCGAGGCGACCCTCGAGGTCGAGCCCGAGCTCGCCCGGATCGCCGTCACCGTCAGCGCCCGGGGCACCGACCGCCGCGCCACGCTGGAGGACCTCACCCGGCGCAACGCGCAGGTGCTCGACCTCGTCAAGGGCTGTGCCGACGCCGTCGAGAAGCTGGAGACCGGTGCCTTCGTGATCACCCCCGAGCTGCGGGAGCGGGGCCGCGGCGAACGCGTACGGGCCTACCACGGCAGCGTGCGCGTGGGCGCCGCCCTCACCGACTTCACCGTTCTGGGGGAGCTGACCACCCGGCTGGCCGATCTGGAGCTCACCCGTGTCGACGGCCCCTGGTGGTCGCTGCGCCCGGACTCACCGGCCTACGGCGAGGCCCGCCGGCAGGCCGTGCGCGACGCGGTGCAGCGCGCCCGCGAGTACGCGGAGGCACTCGGCGCCCGGCTGGTCGCGCTGGTCGAGCTCGCCGACGAGGGTGTGCAGCAGTCGGCGCCCTTCCGTGCCCGTCCGGCGATGCGGACCGCCGCCTTTGCGGCGCCCGGCGGCGCGCAGGAGACGGCACCCGCCCTTGACATGGAGCCGGAGCGACAGAGCGTGTACGCGCAGGTCACCGCGCACTTCACCATGACGGCGCCCGACCTGTCGGCCTGAGGCCCGCCGCACCTGCGGTGTGCTCATCGGAGCGGACAGCGGCTCACTTCACCACTTGTCAACAACCGTTAATCAGGCTGACGTTGGACAGTCGTATTCCACGCGGTCCCTACTGTGAAGTAGGTCATAGGCTCGCTCCATGCGCCGAGCAAAAATCGTCTGCACCCTCGGGCCCGCCACCGACTCCTACGACCAGATCAAGGGCCTGGTCGAGGCCGGTATGGACGTCGCCCGCCTGAACATGAGCCATGGTTGCCACGCCGATCACGAGGAGCGTTACCGGCGCGTGCGCAAGGCCGCCGACGAGAGCGGCCGCAGTGTCGGGATCCTCGCGGACCTTCAAGGCCCGAAGATCCGGCTGGGACGCTTCGCGGAGGGCCCCGTACTCCTTGAACGCGGTGACGAGTTCACGATCACCACCGAGGAGATCGAGGGCGACCGCCTGGTCTGCGGCACCACGTACAAGGGTCTCGCCGCCGACGTCACGCGCGGTGAGCGGATCCTCGTCGACGACGGCCGCGTCACCCTGGAGGTCACCGGCGTCGACGGCCCCCGGGTCCGCACCCTGTGCATCGAGGGCGGTCTGATCTCCGACAACAAGGGGCTCAACCTCCCCGGCGTCGCCGTCTCCGTGCCCGCGCTGTCCCAGAAGGACGTCGAGGACCTGCGCTGGGCGCTGCGCACCGGTGCCGACATCGTCGCGCTGTCCTTCGTCCGCAGCGGCCGGGACGTCGAGGACGTGCTGCGCATCATGCGCGAGGAGGACCGCCGGGTCCCCGTCATCGCCAAGATCGAGAAGCCGCAGGCGGTCGAGAACCTCGAGGAGATCGTCGCCGCGTTCGACGGGATCATGGTGGCCCGCGGCGACCTCGGCGTCGAGATGCCGCTGGAGGCCGTGCCCATGGTGCAGAAGCGCGCCGTCTCCCTCGCCCGGCGCAACGCCAAGCCGGTGATCGTGGCGACGCAGATGCTGGAGTCGATGATCGCCTCCTCGCGCCCCACCCGCGCCGAGGCCTCCGACGTCGCCAACGCCGTCATGGACGGTGCCGACGCGGTCATGCTCTCCGGCGAGACCAGCGTCGGCAAGCACCCCGTCGAGACGGTCAGGACCATGGGCCGGATCGTCGCCGCCGCCGAGGAGGACATGCTCGCGGCCGGCCTGCCGCCGCTGACCGAGCAGAACAAGCCCCGCACCCAGGGCGGCGCCGTCGCGCGCGCGGCCGCGGAGATGGGCGACTTCCTCGACGCCAAGTACCTGGTGGCCTTCACCCAGTCCGGCGACACCGCCCGGCGGCTCTCCCGCTACCGCTCGCCGATCCCCGTGCTCGCCTTCAGCCCCGAGCCGGCCACCCGCTCCCAGCTCAGCCTCACCTGGGGCGTGGAGACCTTCCTCGGCCCGATGGTGCAGACGACCGACGAGATGGTCGACCAGGTCGACGAGCAGCTGCTGCGCATCGGCCGCTGCCAGGAGGGCGACGTGGTCGTCATCACGGCGGGCTCGCCGCCCGGTGTTTCGGGGACGACCAACCTCGTGCGCGTGCACCACATCGGGGAGGACGACTCCCCTTCGCACCGCTGACGCCGCCGGTGCCGCCCGCGGCCGGGCGGCGGCCGCGCGCCTCCAGCAGGAGCGCGAGCGACAGCAGCGCGACACCGAGCAGGAGGGAGCCCCACGGCAGGTAGGAGGTCATCAGCAGCACCGCCTGCCGCTGGGAGCTCACCAGGTCGACGGTGTGCCGGACGTAGTCCTCGCGCATCTTCACGTGCCCGGCGAACGCGGTGATCGGCCGCTGCTTCCCGTCGGTGAAGCGCATCTCCTCGCGGTGGACCTCCTCCCCGTTGACCGGGGCCCCGGTGACCGGGTCCACCCAGAACATGCGCTTGGTGGTGTACCAGCGCTCCATGCCCATCGCCGCGACGGTCTGCGGGGTGACGCCCTCGACCGGCATCCTCTTCGGCAGCGGCACCTTGGTCCAGGGCACGGTCTGCTCGAAGTAGTAGACCTCCAGGCCGCGGAACTCCTGCGTGCCCCGGTAGTGGATGGGCGCGGAGCTCCGCGCCTGCGCGTCGAAGTAGTAGTAGTCCCGCTTCTGCGTGAGGAAGGGGAACTTGAACTCGACGCCCCGGCGTTCGACGGGGTCGCCGTCGACGCTCTCGCCCCCCGCGTGCACGGGCTCCTGCGTGTGCGCGTCGAAGACGTACCGCTCCGGGACCTGGGAGACCATCGCGCCGTCCGGGCCGACCACGTAGGCGAGCCCGTCCCACACGACGACGTCGCGGCCGGTGGCCCGGTCGATCCTGCGGGCCTCCTCCACATCGCCCTTCAGGGTCTGCACGATGCTGACCTTGGCGACCTTCTTCGGCCGCATCGTGCCGTAGTCGAGCAGCGTGGCGTCCCGCGCCTCCAGGACGACCGCCTGGTACTGGCCCGCGGGGATCTTCGCCAGCCGGGGGAACGCGTACCAGCGGACGAGCGGTGACAGCGCGGTGAAGAACACCGCGAGGGACAGGAGGACCAGGCTCGACCTGCGGCGCATGGGACCGCCCTCCTACGGGTGCGCGGGGACGGTGGTGAGCAACGGCTCGGGGGAGGTGCTGCCGTCCGGCGGACCGACCGCGGTCACGAGGAGGACGATCGCGAACGCGGCGACGAGTCCGATGGCCGCGGCGATGACTGCGCGCATGGCCGTACCTCCCGGTCGTACGGCTACGTCGGCTGGGCCGGTGCACCGTAGCAACCGGGAGGTGAAATGAGAACAGGTTCTACGGCGTCAGTTGACCGGGCCGGTGGCGGTGCCGCCCTCGGTCTCCGTCGGCGACGGGCTGTCCCCGGGGGAGGCCGTCGCGCACGGGTCGGGCGTACCGGTCTGCGACGGGGACGTCGTGTCGGTGGGGGTCGCCGTGGGCGAGCCCGAGTCCGTCGGGCAGGTCGGCGGGTCCGTCGGGCCGGACGGCTCGGTCGGGTCCGTGGTCGGATGCGTCGGGTCCGTGCTGGGGCCCGTCGTCGGGGAGTCGGTGGGCGAGGGGTGGCCCGACGGGGTGCCGATCGTGCCGCTGGCGGACGCGGTCGGGGTGGGCTTCTTCGTCGGCGAGGCGCTCATGGTCGGGGACCACGTCGGCGACGGCGAGGTGGAGGGCGTCGTGGAGGACGGCGGGCTGTCGGGGAGGTCGCTGCCCGCGTCGCCGATGTCGGGGACGGAGACGACGCCGCCCTTGCGGAAGTGCTCGTACCAGGACAGGACGGTGTTCAGGTACGCGGTCGAGTGGTTGTAGCCGAGGATCGCCTGGTGCAGGTTGCTCTCGATCGACAGGTCGCGGTTGCCCGCGCAGAGGTAGCGGCCGGCGGCGAGTGCCGCGTCGAATATGTTGTTCGGGTCGCTGACGCCGTCGTCGTTGCCGTCGGCGCCCCAGGTCTGCCAGGTCGACGGGATGAACTGCATCGGGCCGATCGCCCGGTCGTGGACGGTGTCCCCGTCCCACTTGCCGCCGTCGGTGTCCGTGATGTTCGCGAAGCCGTCGCCGTTGAGGACCGGGCCAAGTATGGGGGAGAGCGTGGTGCCGGCGGAGTCGACGTTGCCGCCGCGCGCCTGGTTGGACTCGACCTGGCCGATCGCGGCCAGCAGCTCCCAGCGCATGTTGCAGCCCGGGTCGCTGGCGGCGAGCGCTGTCTCGGCCCTGCGGTAGGCCTCCAGCACGGACGCCGGCAGGCCGGTGCCGTCGGTCGTCACGGTGCCGGTGCCGGTGCCCGGGGTGGCGGAGCCGCTCGGTATGGGCGTGTTGAGCGGCGGCAGCTCGGTGAAGTAGTCCGACGAACCGCCGTCGATGGGGTCGCCCGGCGGGGGCACGATCGGGGCGCCGACGCCGGTGTTGAGGACGCCCTGCAGTAGTCCGGGAGCCTGGGAACCCGTCAGCGCCGCCATGGCCGCGGCGGCCACCGCGGTGCCCGCGACTCCCCTGCGGATCCGCCGTCCGTACCGCGCTCGCATACCCGGTGCCCCTCCCGAAAGCCGTATTGCCCGTCTCCCTGCGTGGCAACCCTGGTGACCCTACGGCAACTTCCTGAACGGAGCCACCGTCCCGGACGTCGCATACTGATCGGACAGATGTGTTCCGGAAGAGGTTGCATGCCGTTCACGATGAGTCATGCGTTGGCAGTGCTGCCGGGTCTGCGGCAGGACCGCGCCGGCACCGTACGAGGTCGCGGCCCGCTCGTCGCGGCGGCCCTCGTCGCCGGCTCCTTCGCCCCCGACGTGCCCTTCTTCGCCGACTCGCTGGTGCGGGGCCTGTTCGGCTACGGACAGTTCACCCACGCCCCGCTCGGCGTCGCCCTCGTGGACCCGGTCATCGCCGCCGCCCTGGTGGGCGGCTGGGTGGTGCTGCGCGGCCCGATGGTGGCCCTGCTGCCCGAGCGCCGGCAGCCGAGGATCGCCGCCCTGGTGGGTGTCGGCGACCCGGTGCGGCCCTCGGCCCGCTCGGTCGCGGCCTTCTGGCTGTCGGCGGTGGCCGGATCGACGACCCACGTGGTCTGGGACGCCTTCACCCACCCCGGGCGGTGGGGCGTGCGCCTGCTGCCCGTGCTCGACCACGAGGTGCACGGCACGGCCCTGCACAAGTACGTGCAGTACGGGAGCTCGGCCGTGGCGCTGGCGGTGCTGGGCTGGTACGGGCTGCGCGCCCTGAGGGCCGCGCCCGATCCGGCCGAAAAGCGCCCCTCCCTCGTGCCCCGGCTCTCACGCCGGGCCCGGCGGCTCGCCCTGGCCGTCCTCGGCGCCACCACGGCCGCCGGGGCCGCCGTACGCGCGGAGCAGTGGTATGAGGCGACCGGCGACGCCGCCGGGATGATCCCGGCCGGACTGTTCGGCGCCGGAGCGGGACTCGCCCTGGCCGCCGCGACCTGCGCCGGCGCGGTGCACCTCACGCACCGCGCCGCCCGCCGCGACGGCCCGGCGGCGGCCGGTCAGTGGGCCGCCGACTCCCAGTCCGGGCCGACGCCCACGGAGACGTCCAGCGGCGCCCGCAACGGGTAGGCGGCCGCCATCTCGCGGCGGACCAGCTCCTCCACCGCCGCCCGCTCCCCGGGGGCGACCTCGACCACGATTTCGTCGTGCACCTGGAGCAGCAGCCGCGACCGCAGCCCCTCTTGCGCGAGAGCCGCGTCCACCTTCAGCATCGCGACCTTGACGATGTCGGCGGCCGAGCCCTGGATCGGCGCGTTGAGCGCCATCCGCTCGGCCATCTCGCGGCGCTGCCGGTTGTCACTGGTGAGGTCCGGGAGGTAGCGGCGGCGGCCCATCAGCGTCTCGGTGTAGCCGGTGACCCGGGCCTCCTCCACCACCCGCTGCAGATAGTCCCGCACGCCGCCGAACCGCTGGAAGTACGTCTCCATCAGGCCGCGCGCCTCGGCCGCCTCGATGCCCAGCTGCTGCGACAGGCCGAAGGCCGACAGCCCGTACGCCAGGCCGTACGACATCGCCTTGATCTTGCGGCGCATCTCGGCGTCCACCTGCTCGGGCGGCACCGAGAAGACATAGCTGCCGACGGTGGTGTGCAGGTCCTCGCCGGAGTCGAAGGCCGCGATCAGGCCCTCGTCCTCCGACAGGTGGGCCATCACCCGCAGTTCGATCTGGCTGTAGTCGGCGGTCAGCAGCGACTCGTAGCCCTCGCCGACCACGAAGCCGCGGCGGATCGCCCGGCCCTCGTCGGTGCGCACCGGCACGTTCTGCAGATTGGGGTCGGTCGAGGACAGCCGGCCCGTGGCGGCCACGATCTGGCTGAACGTGGTGTGGATCCGCCCGTCGGGAGCGATCGTCTTGACCAGCCCCTCGACCGTCACCCGCAGCTTCGCCTGCTCCCGGTGACGGAGCATGATCACCGGCAGCTCGTGCTCGGTCTGCGCGGCCAGCCACGCGAGAGCGTCCGCGTCGGTGGTGTAACCCGTCTTGGTCTTCTTCGTCTTGGGCAGCCCCAGCTCGCCGAAGAGCACCTCCTGGAGCTGCTTGGGCGAGCCCAGGTTGAACTCGTGCCCGACCGCGGCGTGCGCCTCCTTCACGGCGAGCTGCACCTCGCCCGCGAACCGCTGCTCCAGGCGCTCCAGATGCTCGCGGTCGGCTGCGATGCCCGCCCGCTCCATCCGCGCCAGCAGCGCCGAGGTCGGCAACTCCACCTCGCGCAGCAGCCGCAGCGCGCCGTCCTGCTCCAGGCGCGCGGCGAACGCGTCAGCGAGGTCCAGCACGGTGCGCGCCTGCACCATCAGCGCCTCGGACTCGGCCTCGTCGTCGGCGCCGAAGGCCAACTGCCCGTCCTCGCCGCCCGCGGGGGCCAGCTCCCGCCCCAGGTACTCCACCGACAGGTCGTCCAGCGCGAACGAGCGGCGGCCGGGCTTCACCAGATACGCGGCCAGCGCCGTGCACATCGAGACCCCGTCCACGCTCCAGCCGTGCTCGGCCAGGACCCGCGTCACGTTCTTGGCGTTGTGCAGCGCCTTCGGCCGCGCGCCGTCCGCAAGCCACGCCGCGAAGGCCCGCTCGTCCTTCTCGTCCAGCGCCGCCGGGTCGAACCACGCCGCCGGGCCCTGCGCCGTCGCCAGCGCCACCTCGGACACGCTGCCCGCGCCCAGCGCCCACGCGTCGACCGTCGCCACGCCCAGCGGCCCGCCGGCGTGCTCCGCCAGCCAGTCGGCCAGCTCGCCCGCGGCCAGCACCCGGCCCTCGACGGCGACGCCGCCGGCGACCTCCTGCGTGCCCTGCTCCTCGGCGCTCGGGTCGGCCGCGTACAGCCGCTCCCGGAAGTTGGGGTGGCGGAACTCCAGCGTGTCCAGCACGTTGTCGAGCGCGTCCCGGTCGTACGGCTGCCGCGCCAGCTCCTCCGGCCCGCACGGCAGCTCCACGTCCCGCACCAGCTCCGTCAGCCGGCGGTTGAGCTTCACCGACTCCAGGTGCGCGCGCAGGTTCTCGCCCGCCTTGCCCTTCACCTCGTCCGCGCGCTCCGCGAGCTCCGCGAACGACCCGAACTGGTTGATCCACTTGGCGGCGGTCTTCTCGCCGACACCCGGGATACCGGGCAGATTGTCCGACGGGTCGCCGCGCAGCGCCGCGAAATCCGGGTACTGCGCGGGGGTCAGCCCGTACTTCTCCTCGACCTTGCCCGGCGTGAACCGGGTCAGCTCGGAGACGCCCTTGGTCGGGTACAGCACCGTGACGTGGTCCGAGACGAGCTGGAAGGAGTCGCGGTCCCCGGTGACGATCAGCACCTCGTACCCCAGCGCCTGCGCCTGCGTGGCCAGCGTGGCGATCACGTCGTCCGCCTCGTAGCCCTCCGTGGCGAAGCGCTGCACGTGCATCGTGTCCAGCAGCTCGCCGATCAGCGCCACCTGGCTGCGGAACTCGTCCGGCGTCGCGGACCGGGTCGCCTTGTACTCGGGGAACTCCTCCAGGCGCCAGGTGCGCCGCGAGACGTCGAACGCGACCGCGAGATGCGTCGGCTGCTCGTCACGCAACGTGTTCGCCAGCATCGAGGCGAAGCCGTACACCGCGTTCGTCGGCTGGCCGGTGGTGGTGTTGAAGTTCTCCACGGGCAGCGCGTAGAAGGCCCGGTACGCCAGCGAATGCCCGTCCAGCAGGAGCAACCGGGGCCGCTCACCCCCCTGGGGTGCGGTGCCGGTCGCTGCGCTCGTCTTCTCTGCCTTTGCTGCCACGTTCCCGATCCTCCCACGCCCGACTGACACTGCCGGTCCGCGGCCTCGTCGTGGCAGGATCGAAGTCATGGCAGGCAAAGCACCCGCAGGCGACCCCGTCCAGGACGCACCCGAGGTCAGCGCCCCGCAGCATGCCGCTGCCGGGCTCCCGGCCATCGGGCACACCCTCCGCATCGCGCAGCAGCAGATGGGGGTGCGCCGCACCGCGCTCACCCTCCTCAAGGTCAACCAGAAGGACGGGTTCGACTGTCCCGGCTGCGCCTGGCCCGAGCCGGAGCACCGGCACACCGCCGAGTTCTGCGAGAACGGCGCCAAGGCCGTCGCCGAGGAGGCGACCCTGCGCCGGGTCACCCCGGACTTCTTCGCCGCGCACCCCGTCGCCGACCTCGCCCGGCGCAGCGGCTACTGGCTGGGCCAGCAGGGCCGCCTCACGCAGCCCATGTACCTGCCCGACGGCGCCGACCACTACGAGCCCGTCCCCTGGGAGCGCGCCTTCGAGATCGTCGCGGACGAGCTGAACCGCCTGGCGGGCCCCGACGAGGCCGTGTTCTACACCTCCGGCCGCACCAGCAACGAGGCCGCCTTCCTCTACCAGCTCTTCGCCCGCGAGTTCGGCACCAACAACCTGCCCGACTGCTCCAACATGTGCCACGAGTCGTCCGGCTCCGCGCTCGCCGAGACCATAGGCGTCGGCAAGGGCAGCGTCCTGCTGGAGGACCTCTACCGCGCCGACCTGATCATCGTCGCCGGGCAGAACCCCGGCACCAACCACCCGCGCATGCTCTCCGCCCTGGAGAAGGCCAAGGCGAGCGGCGCCAGGATCGTCACGATCAACCCGCTGCCCGAGGCCGGCCTGCAGCGCTTCAAGAACCCGCAGACCCCCAAGGGCCTGGCCGGCGGCGGCACCCAGCTCGCCGACCTCTTCCTGCAGATCCGGCTCGGCGGCGACCAGGCCCTCTTCCGCGCCCTCAACAAGGCGCTCCTGGAGGCCGAGGACCAGGCGCCCGGCACCGTGCTCGACCAGGCCTTCATCGCCGGTCACACCCACGGCTTCGAGGAGTGCGCCGCCGCCGCCCGCGCCACCGGCGCCGAAGAGGTGCTGCGCGCCACCGGGCTGCCGCAGTCCGAGATCGACGAACTCCTCGCCATGGTGCTCGACGCCAAGAGCGTCATCGTCTGCTGGGCGATGGGCCTCACCCAGCACAAGCACTCCGTGCCCACCATCAAGGAGGTCGTCAACTTCCTCCTGCTGCGCGGCAACATCGGCCGCCCCGGCGCCGGCGTGTGCCCCGTGCGCGGCCACAGCAACGTCCAGGGCGACCGCACCATGGGCATCTACGAGAAGCCCGCACCCGCCTTCCTCGACGCCCTGGAGAAGGAGTTCGGCTTCGCCCCGCCCCGCGAGCACGGCCTGGACACCGTCGCCGCCATCCGCGCCCTGCGCGACGGCGACGCCAAGGTCTTCTTCGCCATGGGCGGCAACTTCGTCGCCGCCTCACCCGACACGGACGTCACAGAGGCCGCCATGCGCCGCGCCCGCCTCACCGTTCACGTGTCCACCAAGCTCAACCGCTCCCACGTGGTCACCGGCGCCCGCGCCCTGATCCTGCCCGCGCTGGGCCGCACCGAGAAGGACGTCCAGGCGGCCGGCGAGCAGTTCGTCACCGTCGAGGACTCCATGGGCATGGTGCACGCCTCACGCGGCGGCCTGGAGCCCGCGGGCCCCCTGCTGCTCTCCGAGCCGGCCATCATCTGCCGCCTCGCCCGTGCCGTCCTCGGCCCGGACAGCCGGGTGCCCTGGGAGGAACTCGAGGTCGACTACGACCGGATCCGCGACCGCATCTCCCGGGTGGTCCCCGGCTTCGACGACTTCAACGTCAAGGTGCGCCGCCCCGGCGGCTTCACCCTCCCGCACGCGCCGCGCGACTCCCGCAGCTTCCCCACCGCCACCGGGCTGGCCAACTTCACCGCCGCCCCCCTGGAGTACCCGCACGTGCCCGAGGGCCGGCTGCTGCTGCAGACGCTGCGCTCGCACGACCAGTACAACACCACCATCTACGGCCTCGACGACCGCTACCGCGGCATCAAGGGCGGCCGCCGCGTCGTCCTGGTCCACCCCGACGACGCCGCCGCCCTCGGCTTCGCCGACGGCGCCTACACCGACCTCGTCAGCGAGTGGACGGACGGCACCGAACGCCGCGCCGAGGGCTTCCGGGTGGTCCACTACCCGACGGCCCGCGGCTGCGCCGCCGCCTACTACCCGGAGACCAATGTGCTGGTCCCGCTCGACCACACCGCCGACACCAGCAACACCCCGGCCTCCAAGTCCGTCGTCGTCCGGCTGGAACGGACCACCCCGGTCGGCGGTCACCACTGACCGTCCGGTAGAAAACGGGCCAGTACACCGAACGACGACGATCGGAGCCACCGTCCATGGGCGAGCAGACCACCACCAGCCTTTTCTCCCCGGAGGTCATCGAGCAGTACGCCGGACTCGGCGTCGACCTGGTGGCGCTCTTCTCCGCCGGCGACCTCGGCTCCCGCATGGGCGTCGAGATCGTCGAGGCGACCGCGGAGCGCGTCGTGGGCACCATGCCCGTCGAGGGGAACACCCAGCCCTACGGGCTCCTCCACGGCGGCGCCTCCGCCGTCCTGGCGGAGACCATCGGCTCCATCGGCGCCATGCTGCACGGCGGCCCCGGCAAGATCGCCGTCGGGGTCGACCTCAACTGCACCCACCACCGCGGCCTGCGCTCCGGCAAGGTGACCGGGGTCGCCACCCCCGTCCACCGCGGCCGCTCCTCCGCGACCTACGAGATCGTCATCAGCGACGAGCAGGACCGCCGGGTCTGTTCCGCCCGCCTCACCTGCATGCTGCGCCCGGCCACCCCGGGCACCGTCGCCCCCTGACGACCGCCCGTACGGCGCGGGAGGCGGCCCGATCGGCCCGTACGGCCCGCACAAGGAGAACGGCCCCCGGAATGCTCCGGGGGCCGTTCTCCTCGCCGTATGACGCGCCGTGCGACGCCGGACGTTACGCCGCGCCCTCACCGAGGTAGGCGGCACGCACGCGCGGGTCGGACAGCAGGGCCGAGGCGTCGTCCTCCATGACGATCGCGCCCGTCTCCAGCACATAGCCGCGGTCGGCCAGCTGCAGCGCCTGGGAGGCGTTCTGCTCCACCAGCAGCACCGTGGTGCCCTGGTCGTTGATCTCCTTGATGATCTCGAAGATCTGCTGGACGATCAGCGGCGCCAGACCCATCGACGGCTCGTCGAGCAGCAGCAGGTTCGGGCGGCCCATCAGCGCCCGGCCGATGGCCAGCATCTGCTGCTCACCGCCGGACAAGGTACCCGCCAGCTGCGTACGCCGTTCCGCCAGGCGCGGGAAGAGGTCCAGCACCCGCTCCAGGTCGTCCTTGGGGACGCCCTTGAACCGGTACGCGCCCATCTCCAGGTTCTCCAGCACCGTCATCACCGGGAAGACCCGGCGGCCCTCGGGGGACTGGCCGATGCCGAGCTCCACGACCTTGTGCGAGGGAACGCCGTCGATCCGCTCGCCGCCCAGCCGCACCTCGCCGTGGCGGGGCTGCAGCAGACCGGAGATCGTGCGCAGGGTGGTGGTCTTGCCGGCACCGTTCGCACCGAGCAGGGCCACGACCTCGCCCTGCCGGACCGTCACATTGATGCCCTTCAGCGCCTGGATCGCGCCGTAGAACACCTGAAGGTCGACCAGCTCCAGCATCGCCGGGGCCTCGGTGACGGAACCAGCCGTCTCCTTCTCGAAGTTGGCGGCCTCGGTCATCGGCCCTCCTCCTCGGACTCACGCGGCGCGGGGACTTCGGGAACATCGTCCGCGTGGTGCGACTCGACGATCTCCACCATCTCCGCGACGGCCTCCACGGCCTCCTCGTCGGCCGAACCCAGGTACGCCTCGATCACCGCCGGATCGCGCTGCACCTCCTCGGGCAGACCCTCGGCGATCACCTTGCCGAAGTTCAGCACCATGACGCGGTCCGCGACCGACATCACGAGCTTCATGTCGTGCTCGATCAGCAGCACGCTGATGCCCAGGTCCTGGTTGATCCGGCGGATCAGCTGCTCCAGCTCCAGCTTCTCCGTCGGGTTCGTACCGGCCGCCGGCTCGTCCAGCAGCAGCACCTTCGGGTCGGTCGCCAGCGCCCGGGCGATCTCCAGACGCCGCTGGTCACCGTAGGAGAGGCTCGCGGCGAGCTCGTTGTGCTTGCCCGCCAGGCCCACGTACGACAGCAGCTCCTGCGCCCGCTTGTCGCTGGCCTTCTCGTCCCGGCGCGCCCACGGCAGGCCCAGCATGATCGAGATCGCTCCCGACTTCTGCCGCGACTCCGCCGCGATCTTGACGTTCTCCAGTGCCGTCAGGGCAGCGAAGAGCCGGATGTTCTGGTAAGTGCGGGCCACGCCATAACGGTTCACCAGGTAGGGCTTGGCACCGAGCAGCTTGTGCTCCGCACCGCCCTCCTCGTGGAAGGTGATCGCGCCCTCCTGCGGGACGTAGACGCCCGTCAGGGAGTTGAACAGCGAGGTCTTGCCCGCGCCGTTCGGGCCGATCACCGCGAGGATCTCGCCCCGCCGCATCGTCAGGTTGACGTCCGAGAGGCTGGTCAGACCACCGAACCGCAGCGTCACGCCGCGGGCCTGCAGCACCGGCCCACCGGTCTGCGCGGGCTCCACGCCCGCTTCCTGCACCGCGTTCACGACTTCACGCCTCCCGTCGGCTCGGTCATCGCATCGGCGTCACCGAGGCCCGCCTCCGCCATGTGCAGCTCGCGCTGCCTGCGACGTGAGGGGATCACACCCTGCGGACGGAAGATCATCATGATGACGAGCAGCGCACCGAGGTAGATGAAGCGGTCCTGCTCCGGCACGATGTCACGCAGTGCGTTCGGCAGCCACACCAGCAGCGCGGCACCGAACAGCACGCCCGCGATGGAGCCCATGCCACCGAACACCACGTACGCCAGCGCGAGCACCGACAGCACGATGGTGAAGTTCTCCGGGTTGATGAAGCCGACCTTGCTGGAGTACACCACGCCCGCCAGACCCGAGGTCGACGCGCCGATCGCGAACGCCAGCAGCTTGTACCGGACGGTGTTGATGCCCGTCGCGGAGGCGGCCACCTCGTCCTCCCGGATCGCCGTCCAGGTGCGGCCGATCCGCGAGTGCTCCAGGCGGTTGTACAGGAAGATCAGCACCACCAGGAAGAACAGCAGCAGGTACCAGTACGGCAGCGGGTCCAGCGTCCAGTCGTAGTTGATCGGACCGATGTGGATCGACGGGTGCGGGATGCCGATGACACCGCGCGAACCGTTCGTGAAACCGTCCGAGTTCTTCGCGACCAGGTAGACGATCTCGTGGAAGCCCAGCGTCACGATCGCCAGGTAGTCACCGCGCAGCCGCAGCGTCGGGGCGCCCAGCAGCACACCGGCGATCAGACAGGTGACGATGGCGAACGGGATCGACTCCAGCGCGCCCACCGTGAACGGCGGCTTCACCGGCATGTGACCGGTCCAGAAGGCGCAGGAGTACGCGCCGATGGCGTAGAAGGCGATGAAGCCCAGGTCCAGCAGACCGGCCCAGCCGACCACCACGTTCAGACCGACCGCGATGATCATGAAGATCCCCATCTGCGTGACGAGGACCTCCTGCCAGAACAGGCTGGTGTTGGCCGGGATGACGATCGCCAGCACCAGGACGAGCACCAGTCCGCCCAGCCGCAGCCAGCCGTTGGACCGGAACATCGCCCGCGTCGGCTCCAGCGACTTGCCGACGCTCTGCCTACCCTGCCGGGCCACGTTGCGCACCGGAGCGCCGAACTCCACCAGCGCCCACACACCCACCAGGATGGCCAGGCAGATCCACAGCCGCGCCGACTCGAAGGCGCCGGTGAACGCCGACAGCCTCTCCGCCGGGTTGCCGTCCTCGCCCGTCATCAGCGCCAGGATGAAGCCCAGCACCACCATGCCGAGCAGCCGCGTCCAACGGGGCTGCTGGTACCAGGCCTTGCGGCGCAGTTTCGCCACGTCCACCGAGAAGGACTTGGCAGCGGTCGTGTCGCTCATGCCGACCTCCCCAGACGCTCGCCCATGATGCCCGTCGGACGGAACATCAGCACCAGGATCAGGACCACGAACGCGGTCACGTCGATCCACTGGGTGCCGAAGAGCGGGGAGCTCAGGTTCTCGACGATGCCCAGCAGCAGACCGCCCAGCATCGCACCGCGGATGTTGCCGATACCGCCCAGCACCGCCGCCGCGAAGGCCTTGATGCCCGGCAGGAAGCCCACCGTGAACCAGACCTGGCCGGAGATGCCGAAGCCGTACAGGAAGCCGGCCGCACCACCCAGCAGACCGCCGATGATGAACGTACGGGAGATGATCTTGTCGATGTCGACACCCATCAGACCCGCCGTCTCGGCGTCCTGCGCCACGGCCCGGATACCCGCACCCATCTTTGTACGGTTGACCACCAGGTCCAGGCCGATCATCATCGCGACCGCCGAACCGATGATGATCAGCTGCGTGATCTTCACCGGGGTGCCGAAGACGCTGAAGACCTCACCGTTGGTGTACAGCTCCGGCATCGGCACGGGGTTGCGGCCCCACAGCTTGCCCGCCAGGTTGTACAGGAAGAACGACGCGCCGATCGCGCTGATCAGGAAGACCAGCTTCGGGGCGTTGCGCTTGCGCAGCGGCTTGTACGCCGCCTTCTCCAGCCCGAACGCGGTCAGCGCTCCGACCAGAGCGCCGGCGATCATGCCGACGATCACCCAGACCACGGACGTGAACCCGTGCGGGGACTGCGGGGCGAGCTCGGAGAGCACGACGAGCGAACCGAAGCCGCCCATCATGAAGACCTCGCTGTGCGCGAAGTTGATGAGCTGGAGCACGCCGTAGACCAGTGTGTACCCGATCGCGATGACGGCGTACATGGAGCCCGTCGTCAGGCCTGGGATGAAGTAGTCCCAGAAGTTGTGGAAGAGATTCATGGTGCGTGGGAATCCTTGCTGAAGCCGGTGAAGGGCGGCGAGAACGCATCCGGTACAGCGATGGGGAGCGCGGGGCGGCGGCCGGAGTCCGTGCCGCGTCCCGCGCCCCCCACCTCAGATGCCGGTTGCCGGATCAGCCGTTGCTGAGGGTGGCCACGTCACCCAGGTAGCCGATCTTGCCGTCGGCGACCTGGTACAGGTACACGTTCTTGATCTTCAGCTCGCCCTTGTCGTCGAAGGCGAAGTCCTTGGTCAGACCCTTGTAGTTGACACCCTTCAGGGCCGCCAGCAGCTTGTCGCGGGTGACGTCCTTGCCGAGCTTCTTCATCTCGGAGATGACCAGGTTCGCGATGTCGTACGACTCGGCCGAGTAGGTGCCCGGCGGCGTGTTGAACTTCGCGGTGTACGCCTCGGTGAACGCCTTGGTGCTCTCGTTCTTCGTGGCGTCGGTGCACGGGCAGGTCAGGAACCACTTGTCGGCCGCGGCGCCGGCCAGCTCCACGAACTTCGCGTCGTTGGAACCGTCACCCGAGATGCCGATGCCCTTGAAGCCGCCGTCCGTCAGCTTCTTGGCGAAGGGCGCCAGGTCCGCGTAGTAACCCGCGTAGATCAGCGCGTCGGCCTTCGAGTTGACGACCTTCGTCGCGGCGGCGGTGTAGTCCGGGGTCTTGGCCGGGACGGAGTCCGTCTCCACCGTGACGCCCGCGGCCTTCAGGTTGTCGATCGCGACCTTGGCCAGACCGACGCCGTACTCGCTCTTGTCGTCGATGACGAAGACCTTCTTGGCCTTCTCCTTCTTCGACAGGTACTCGGCCATGCCGGCACCCTGCTCGTTGTCGTTCGGAGCACCGCGCAGGAACGAGGTGAAGCCCTGGCTCGTCAGGTCCGGGTTGGTCGCCGACGGCGACACCGCGGCGAGCTGCGCCTGGGCGTACAGGCCACCCGAGGCCTTGGTCGGGCCGGAGAACGCCGGGCCGACGACGGCGACGACACTGGTGTCACCGATCAGCTTCTGGGCGGCGGCGGGCGCCTGGTCCGGCAGACCCTGGTCGTCACCGTCCACGACCTTCAGCGTGAAGGGCAGGTCGCCCTTCTTGTTGGCCTCTTCGACGGCCAGCTTCAGACCGTTGTTCTCGTTGATGCCCAGCGCGCTGTTGTCGCCGGACAGCGGACCCTGGAAGCCGATGGAGAACGTCGGCTTGCCGCCGCTCTTGCCGCTGTCGTCCTTGCCGCCACCGCATGCGGTGAGCGCGAGAGCGCCAACTGCCACCGGGATAGCAAACTTGACGAACTTGTTGTTGAGCACTACGACCCCCTGGAGCCGCCCAATGAGATTACGAGTCGGCGGGCCGTAGGCCCTCCGGATTGCGACCGCGTGAACATCACGCGGGTTGGCGGGAATGTAATCCGCTGATCAGGCACTCAGATAGGTCGTAGGAAGATATGTGATCGGACGGTGACCTGGGTCATGTGCCGGAAACAGAACGGTCCTTACCGGTAACCGGACGACCCGTGGGGGAGAGATGCAGGCAAAGGTCCGATTTGGCGGCCTTGTGCGACGGGCGGCCCACCGGCCGCTCGTGACCGCGCTGGCCGGAGCGCTCGCCGGAGCCACGGTAGCGGCCCTCGTCGCCGCGGCGACATGGCCCCACCCTTCCCCGCCCGCGACCGGGCAACCCCTCCGTCAGCTCGAAATCCCCCTCGACGCACCCGCCGTCAAGGCGGGGAACCTCGAATTCCGCGCCCTCGCGCTGCGCTGCGGCATCGCCGTCATCGTCGGCACCCACGCCGAACACCCCGCGAAAGGCCGCCTCTGCCGCGTCCGCATCGGCGTCACCGTCGACGACTCCGTCAGCGCGCGCCTCGACAACGACCTCCACCGGCTCGTCCTCGCCGACGGCAGCGGGCACTCCATGGACTGGGAGGCCATGCAGATCAAGCGCCAGCCCCTCACCATCGGCATCGGCGCCCACGACAGCGCCCAGTACGACCTGTGGTTCGACATCCCCCGCGACGCCGCCGTCGACCACCTCGCCGTCACCAACGACAAAGGGATGCCCGCATCGGACATCCCTCTGCCATCGCTTGACTGGCCCGACCACTCGGCCTGAACCGCTCCCCGGCCGACGCTACTTGGCGGCGCCGTCCACCTCGTCCAGCACGGCCTGCGCCACCGCCTGCATCGTCATGCGGCGGTCCATCGACGTCTTCTGGATCCACCGGAACGCGGCCGGCTCCGACAGCCCGTACTTCGTCTGCAGGACGCTCTTCGCCCGGTCCACCAGCTTGCGCGTCTCCAGTCGCAGGCTCAGGTCCGCGACCTCCGCCTCCAGCGCCCGCAGCTCCGTGAACCGCGACACCGCCATCTCGATCGCCGGCACGACGTCGCTCTTGCTGAAGGGCTTCACCAGGTAGGCCATGGCGCCCGCGTCCCGGGCCCGCTCCACCAGCTCGCGCTGCGAGAAGGCGGTCAGCATCAGCACCGGCGCGATCTTCTCCTTGGCGATCCGCTCCGCGGCCGAGATCCCGTCCAGCACGGGCATCTTCACGTCCAGGATCACCAGGTCCGGCCGCAGCTCCTCGGCGAGCTTCACGGCGGTCTCGCCGTCCCCCGCCTCACCGACGACGGAGTAGCCCTCCTCCTCGAGCATCTCTTTCAGGTCGAGCCTGATCAGAGCCTCGTCCTCGGCGATCACCACGCGGGTGGTCTGCGGCGGTACGTGCGACTGCTCGTCAACGGGCTCGGCGGCGCTCACGGGACTCCTCGTTCCAGGGCAGGTGCTGCGAGTAGAGCCTACCTAGCTGCGGTGTCGCGTACCCACACGGTACGCTGTGATCCGCAACCCGCCGGGTTGGTGGAACGGCATACACGGATGTCTCAAACACATCTGCCCGTGAGGGCTTGCGGGTTCGAATCCCGCACCCGGCACTTTTTCATGAACATCCCTTTCGAGTGAATGTTCCCCTTTCTCCCTCGTTGATCTTCGGCTTCCACTCAAAGTGGGCGCATGGTCGCACAAGGGAACGATTTGCGTCACCAAGCGACGGCCCTCTGCCGCTCGGGCATGCGGAACGCCGAGGTCGCCCGCCAGCTCGGCGTTCCGCCGGGAACCGTGAGCTATTGGCTGCACCTGGATCGCTCAAGACGTGGTGAATGTCCAGGACGGCGGCCTCCGCCACCCTGCCCCCGGTGCGACGACACTCCGCTCGACGAGGCGGCGTACGCCTATCTCCTCGGGCTCTACCTCGGCGACGGCCACATCATCCAGCACTCGCGGCACCGCGTGCCCAGTCTGATGATCACGTGCTCGGAGAAGTGGCCCGGGCTCATCGACGAGGCGGAACGAGCCATGCGCGCGGTCTTCCCGCAGAACAGGACGTGCCGCGTCCGCAAGACCGGGGCACTCAATGTCAAGGTCTACTCGAAGCACCTGTGGTGTCTGTTCCCGCAGCATGGCGAAGGCCGGAAACACGAACGCCACATTGCCCTCGAGCCGTGGCAGCAAGCGATCGTGGACAGGTACCCGTGGGGGTTCATCCGCGGACTCATCCATTCCGATGGCTGCCGGACCACCAACTGGACGACTCGGATCGTCGCGGGGGAACGCAAGCGCTACGAATATCCCCGCTACTTCTTCACCAACAAATCCGACGACATCAGGCGGCTCCTCACGGACACCCTCGACAAGGTCGGGGTGGAGTGGCGGGTCACCCGGCGCGGCAACGATCCGTACAACGTCTCCGTCGCCCGCCGGGAGGCCGTCGCGCTCATGGACCGCTTCATCGGTCCGAAGCTTTGAGCCGGGCGCTTGTGTGCCGGGTGGCCACCGCCGTCGTGGGGTCCTCGGGCCAGGGGTGCTTGGGGTAGCGGCCGCGGAGTTCCGCGCGCACCGCGCGGTAGCCGTCGCGCCAGAAGGAGGCGAGGTCGGCGGTGACGGCGGCGGGACGGCCGGCGGGGGAGAGCAGGTGGACGAGGAGGGGGACGCGGCCGCCGGCGATGCGGGGGGTGGCGGTCCAGCCGAAGAGTTCCTGGAGCTTGGCGGCGAGGACGGGGCGGTCGTCGTCGTAGGAGACGCGGACCTTGGAGCCGGAGGGGATCTCCAGGCGTTCCGGGGCGAGTTCGTCGAGGCGGGCGGCTTCGCCGGTGGCCCAGGGCAGGAGGCGGCCCAGGGCGGTGGCGGCGTCGGTGCGGGCGAGGTCGGCCCGGCGGCGGGCGGTGGCGAGTTCGGGGGCGAGCCACTCGTCCGCGCGGGAGAGCAGGGCCTCGTCGGAGACGTCGGGCCAGGGGGCGCCGATCTCGCGGTGGAGGAAGGCGAGCCGCAGCCGCAGGGTGTCGGCGTCGCGGGTCCACCTCAGCAGGCGGGGTCCTTCGCGGCGGAGGCCGTCGAGGAGGGCGGTGCGCAGTTGTGCGGGGTCGGGGCGGGCGAGGGGGCGGGTGGTGAGGGTGATCGCGCCGAGCCGGGCGGCGTGGTGGGCGGTGACGTCGCCGTCGGTCCAGGTGACCTCGTCGGTCTCGGTGAGCAGGGGCTCGGCGGCGGTGCGGGCGGTGTCCTCGTCGATGACGGCGGCGAGGCGTACGCGGGCGGAGGGGGAGCCCGCGGGGCGGTCGGCGACGGCGACGGCGAGCCACTGGGGGGTGCCGAGGCGTGTGCCGTCGGCGAGTTCGGCTGCGGTGCCGGAGGCCATCAGGTAGCCGGTGCCGGTGCCACTGCCGGTGCCGCGGCGGCGGGCGACGCGTTCGGGGAAGGCCAGCGCGGTGACGAGGCCGGCGGCGGTGTCGTCGGTGAGCGCGGTGGCGGGGTGGTCGGGGGCCGCGGCGGCGAGGCGGCGGGCTTCGCGGCGCCAGCGGTCGGCGTGGGCGTCGTGGGCGCGGCGGGCGGTGCGCCAGGCGGTGGCGAGGTCGTCGCCGTGGTCGCGCGGGGGTTGCTCGGAGAGGAGGGCGACGATGTCGGCGGCGCGGCGGGTGCCGGTGCGGGGCGCGCCGTCCATGAGGGCGCGGGCGAGGCGGGGGTGGAGCCCGATGCGGGCCATGCGGTCGCCGCGGTCGGTGGTGCGGCCGTCGGGGCGGAGGGCGCCGATGGCGGTGAGGACGTCGTGGGCGGCGGCGAGGGCGCCGGTTGGCGGCGGGTCGAGGAGCGCGAGCCCGGAGGCGTCGGGGTCGCCCCACGCGGCGGCCTGGAGGGCGAAGGGGGTGAGGTCGGCGACGGCGATCTCGGGGGAGGGGTAGCGGGGCCGGCCGGTGTCCTCGGCCTCGTTCCAGCAGCGGTAGGCGGTGCCGGGGGCTTCCCGTCCGGCGCGTCCGGCGCGCTGGGCGGCGGTGGCGAGGGAGGCCCGGACGGTGGTGAGGGAGCCGAGTCCGCGGGCGTGGTCGGTGCGGGGTTCGCGGGCGAGGCCGGAGTCGACGACGACGCGGACGCCGGGGACGGTGAGGCTGGATTCGGCGACGGAGGTGGCGAGGACGACGCGTCGCCGGATGCCGTCGCCGCCGCGGAGCACGGCGTCCTGGACGGAGGCGGGTGCCTGGCCGTGGAGTTGGAGGACCTCGGCGCCGATGTCGCCGAGCAGGCCGGCGACGCGGGCGATCTCGCCGGTGCCGGGGAGGAAGCACAGGACGTCGCCGTCGGCGGCGCGCAGCGCGGTGCGGACGGTGGCGGCGACGTGGTCGAGGAACGCGGGGTCGACGCGCATGCCGTGGGGCGGCCGGATGCCGTGCGGCGGGGGTGCGTGGGTGACGGCCACGGGGTGCATGTGTCCCTGGGCGTGGACGACGGGTGCGTCGCCGAGCAGCCGTGACCATGCGTCGGCGTCGGTGGTGGCGGAAGCGGCGACGAGGCGCAGGTCGGGGCGGAGGGCGGCGCGTACGTCGAGCAGGAAGGCCATGGCGGTGTCGGCGTCGAGGTGGCGTTCGTGGCACTCGTCGAGAAGGACGGTGGTGGTGCCGGGGAGTTCCTGGTCGCGCTGGAGCCGCTGCAGGAGGACTCCGGTGGTGACGACCTCGACGACGGTGCGGGGGGAGACCTTGCGGTCGCCGCGGACGGTGTGGCCGACGAGGCCGCCCGGCTCCTCGCCGAGCAGCCAGGCCATGCGGCGGGCGGCGGCCTTGGCGGCCATGCGGCGCGGTTCCGCGACCACGACGCTCCGGGTGGGCCGGTCGTCGAGGAGGCCGGCGAGGGCGAGCGGGACGAGGGTGGTCTTGCCGGTGCCGGGCGGTGCGGCGAGGACGGCGCAGCCGTGGCCGTCGAGGGCGCCGTGGAGGGCGGGCAGGGCGGTGCGCACCGGGAGGGCGGCGAGGGCGTCCTCCCGCGGTCGCGCGGGGCGGGGAGTCACGGGGCGACGCAGACGAAGATCGCGGTGCCGGGGATGACGCGGCCGCGCTGCGGGGACCAGCCGCCCCACTCCGCGGTGTTCCAGTCGGGCCATTCGGGTTCGACGAGGTCGACGAGCCGGAAGCCGGCGGCGCTGAGTTCGCGGACGCGGTCGCCGAGGGTGCGGTGGTGTTCGACGTAGACGGCGTGCCCGTTCTCGTCCTGTTCGACGTAGGGGGTGCGGTCGAAGTAGGAGGCGGAGGCGGCGAGTCCCTCGGGGCCGGGTTCGTCGGGGAAGGCCCAGCGGACGGGGTGGGTGACGGAGAAGACCCAGCGGCCGCCGGGGCGCAGGACGCGCCGGACCTCGCGCATGACGCGCGCGGTGTCGGCGATGAAGGGGAGGGCGCCGTACGCGGAGCAGGCGTGGTCGAAGGAGGCGTCGGCGAAGGGGAGGACGCCGGCGTCGGCCTGCACGAGCGGGAAGGGGCTGCGGCCGTCGTCGATGCGGCGGGCGTGCTGGAGCTGGCGGTGGGAGAGGTCCAGGGCGACGGGCCGGGCGCCGTGCGCGGCGAGCCAGCGCGAGCACTGGGCCGCGCCGGCGCCGATCTCGAGGATGCGGGCGCCGTGGAGGCCGGCGGCGGGTCCGAGGAGCTGGAGTTCGTCCTCGGTTGCTCCTTCCGGGCCCCAGACGAATTCGGAGTCGCCGAGGAACTCCCCGTGGTCGCTCTGGTACTCGTCCGCGTTGCGGTCCCACCATCCGCGGTTGGCTCGGCTGCTCTCCGTGTCGTCGGCGACACGGCGCGTGGCCTCGGGTTCTTCGGGGGCTGGCCGGGGGGCCGGTGCTTGGATCATCGCGCTGGTCGTCGTACCCTCTGTGGTGACCTGTGGCTGCGGTGTCACCGCAGCACGTCTATGTGCCAGTGCCCGGTACGGGGTGTTACGCCCGTGGTGTGCTCTTCGTGCATTGACCGTGCCCGGCTGCCCCCGTATGCTACAAGTTGCGCTGCGAGCCTGCGCGCCTCGGACGGAGCAGGCTGCGCTCACATCTGTTGTACCTCTCGGCCTTGTGGGCTGTCCGGAATCGGCAGGAGCGAAACGGGCTTACGGCGTAGCAGTACCTACGACTTCATGTCCGTACCGGAGCCCTTTTCCTAATGACGAGCAGCACCGAGGCCCAGGCCCCTCGTACCACCCCGCAGGTGGCGGTCAACGACATCGGTTCCGAGGAAGCCTTCCTCGCCGCGATCGACGAGACGATCAAGTACTTCAACGACGGCGACATCGTCGACGGCGTCATCGTGAAGGTCGACCGGGACGAGGTCCTGCTCGACATCGGTTACAAGACCGAGGGTGTCATCCCCTCGCGCGAGCTTTCGATCAAGCACGACGTCGACCCCAACGAGGTCGTCGCCGTGGGCGACGAGATCGAGGCCCTGGTTCTCCAGAAGGAGGACAAGGAGGGTCGTCTGATCCTGTCCAAGAAGCGCGCCCAGTACGAGCGCGCCTGGGGCACGATCGAGAAGATCAAGGAAGAGGACGGGATCGTCACCGGTACCGTCATCGAGGTCGTCAAGGGTGGTCTCATCCTCGACATCGGCCTCCGCGGCTTCCTCCCCGCCTCCCTGGTCGAGATGCGCCGTGTCCGCGACCTCCAGCCGTACGTCGGCAAGGAGCTCGAGGCCAAGATCATCGAGCTGGACAAGAACCGCAACAACGTGGTCCTGTCCCGTCGTGCCTGGCTGGAGCAGACCCAGAGCGAGGTCCGCCAGACCTTCCTCACCACCCTCCAGAAGGGCCAGGTGCGCTCCGGCGTCGTCTCCTCCATCGTCAACTTCGGTGCCTTCGTGGACCTGGGTGGCGTGGACGGCCTCGTGCACGTGTCCGAGCTGTCCTGGAAGCACATCGACCACCCCTCCGAGGTCGTCGAGGTCGGCCAGGAGGTCACGGTCGAGGTCCTGGACGTCGACATGGACCGCGAGCGTGTCTCCCTGTCGCTGAAGGCGACCCAGGAAGACCCGTGGCAGCAGTTCGCCCGTACGCACCAGATCGGCCAGGTCGTCCCCGGCAAGGTCACCAAGCTGGTGCCGTTCGGTGCGTTCGTCCGCGTGGACGAGGGCATCGAGGGTCTGGTCCACATCTCCGAGCTGGCCGAGCGCCACGTGGAGATCCCGGAGCAGGTCGTCCAGGTCAACGACGAGATCTTCGTCAAGGTCATCGACATCGACCTCGAGCGTCGTCGCATCAGCCTCTCGCTGAAGCAGGCCAACGAGTCCTTCGGTGCCGACCCGGCCTCGGTCGAGTTCGACCCGACCCTGTACGGCATGGCCGCGTCCTACGACGACCAGGGCAACTACATCTACCCCGAGGGCTTCGACCCCGAGGCCAACGACTGGCTCGAGGGCTACGAGACCCAGCGCGAGGCTTGGGAGCACCAGTACGCCGAGGCGCAGACGCGCTTCGAGCAGCACCAGGCCCAGGTCATCAAGTCCCGCGAGGCGGACGCCGAGGCTGCGGCCCAGGCCGGCGAGGCGGCTCCGGCCGGCCCGACCGGTGGCTCGTACTCCTCGGAGTCCGGTGACCAGTCCGGCGCCCTCGCCTCGGACGAGGCGCTGGCGGCGCTCCGCGAGAAGCTGGCCGGCGGCCAGAGCTGATCGCAGGGCCCACGCCCACGCATCACGGAAGGACCCGCTCTCCCCTGGAGGGCGGGTCCTTCCGCGTTCGCGGCGTCCGGGTGGGAATGCGCGGGCTGTACGGTCCGTTGCACCGAGAGTTGACGTAGACCGAGGGAAGGGTGCGCGGTGCTGGATCCGCAGGGGCTGTACGCATACGAGCCGGGCGGGGCAGAGGCGGTCGACGAGGCGTTCGGTGAGACCGGGCCCGTGCTGCTGTACCACTTCGAGGGGTACATCGACGCCGGTGAGACCGGGGCGCAGGTCGTCGAGGAACTGCTGGAACGGCAGGAGCACCGGCTGGTGGCGCGTTTCGACGCGGACCGCCTGGTGGACTACCGGGCGCGCCGTCCGCTGATGACCTTCAAGCGGGACCGCTGGACGGGGTACGAGGCGCCGGAGATCGCGCTGCGGCTGGTCCGTGACAGCACGGGCTCGCCGTTCCTGCTGCTGTCCGGTCACGAGCCGGACATCGAGTGGGAGCGTTTCGCTGCGGCGGTGGTGCAGATCGTGGAGCGCCTGGGTGTGCGGCTGGCGTTGAACTTCCACGGCATCCCCATGGGTGTGCCGCACACCCGGCCGGTGGGGCTGACCCCGCACGGCAACCGGCTCGACCTGGTGCCGGGACACCGCACCTGGTTCGACGAGGCGCAGGTGCCGGGCAGCGCCGAGTCGCTGATCGAGTACCGGCTGGCCGAGGCGGGCCGCGACGTGCTGGGTGTGGCCGCGCATGTGCCGCACTACCTGGCGCGTTCGGGCTACCCGGATTCGGCGCTGGCCGTGGTGGAGGCGCTGACGGCCGCCACCGGGCTGGTGCTGCCGCAGGTGGCGCACGCGCTGCGGATGGAGGCGCACACGGTGCGCGCCGAGATCGACCGGCAGGTCGCCGACGGCGACGTGGAGCTCGTCGCGGTGGTGCAGGGCCTGGAGAACCAGTACGACGCGATGGCGGGCGGCAGCAGCCGGCAGAACCTGATCGCCGAGCCGGTCGAACTGCCGTCGGCGGACGACCTGGCGGCGGAGTTCGAGCGTTTCCTGGCCGACCGCGAGGACGACGGCGCCTGACCGGGCTCGTGGGTGTGCGGGGGCACCGGTAGTCTCGCGCCATGGTCAAAGTGGGGCTGACGGGCGGGATCGGGGCGGGCAAGAGCGCGGTGTCGCGGCTGCTGGTCTCGTACGGGGCGGTGCTGGTCGACGCCGACCGGATCGCGCGCGAAGTGGTGGAGCCCGGCACACCCGGGCTGGCGTCGGTGACCGCCGAGTTCGGCACGGAGGTGCTGGCCGCCGACGGATCCCTGGACCGGCCGAAGCTGGGCGCGATCGTCTTCTCCGACCCCGAGCGGCTGCGGGCGCTGAACGCGATCGTCCACCCCCTGGTACGGGACCGCTCGGCCGAGCTGGAGCGGGCCGCGGGCCCGGACGCCGTCGTCGTGCACGACGTGCCGCTGCTGGCGGAGAACGGTCTGGCGCCGCTGTACGACGTGGTCGTGGTGGTGGACGCCGCCCCGGAGACCCAGTTGGACCGGCTGGTGCGGCTGCGCGGGATGGCCGAGGAGGACGCCCGGGCGCGGATGGCGGTGCAGGCCGGCCGGGAGCAGCGGCTGGCGGTCGCCGACGTCGTGATCGACAACGACGGGCCGTTGGAGGCGCTGGAGCCCCAGGTCCGGCAGGTGTGGGAGCAGTTGCGTCAAAAGATTGCCAAGAGCTGATCCGGAACCCTCTTCGCGGACGTCCATGGGGCAGTGGCGTCGCTGCGCCGTGGACAGGAGGGGGATGGGGATGGAAGCCGTGTCGGCCGCGATCGGGATCGCCGTCGTGGTGCTGGGGCTGGGCCTCAAGAGCAGTCTCCGGGTGATCAGGCAGTACGAGCGGGGTGTGGTCTACCGCCTGGGACGGGTGCGGCCGCAGGCCAAGCAGCCCGGGCCGCGTCTGCTGGTGCCCTTGGTGGACCGGATGACCAAGGTCAACATGCAGGTCGTGACCATGCCGGTGCCCTCGCAGGAGGGCATCACCCGGGACAACGTCTCGGTGCGGGTGGACGCCGTGCTGTACTTCCGGGTCATCGACCCGATCAAGGCCACGGTGGACGTGCAGAACTACCAGTTCGCGATGGTGCAGGTGGCCCAGACCTCGCTGCGCTCGGTGATCGGCAAGAGCGAGCTGGACGACCTGCTGTCGGGGCGCGAGGCCATGAACGAGGGCCTGGAGCTGATGCTGGCCACGCCGGCCGTCGAGTGGGGCATCCACATCGACCGGGTGGAGATCAAGGACGTGGCCCTGCCGGAGTCGATGAAGCGGTCGATGGCGCGGCAGGCCGAGGCCGACCGCGAGCGCCGGGCACGCATCATCACCGCCGACGGCGAGCTGCAGGCCTCGCAGAAGCTCGCGCAGGCCGCGTCCGCGATGGACGCCACCCCGGCCGCGATGCAGCTTCGCCTGCTGCAGACGGTCGTGGAGGTGGCCGCGGAGAAGAACTCGACGCTGGTCATGCCGTTCCCGGTGGAGATGCTGCGCTTCTTCGAGCGGGCGGCCGGGAGCGAACGCCCGGCCGCCGAACCGGCCCCCGCCCCTGCCCCCGTTCCCGCGCCCGCCCCCGGCCCGGCCCCCGCCGCTGCGCCCTCGGCCCTGGAGGCGCCGAGGGACCGGCCGGGGCCCGCGGTGCCGGCGGAACGGAGCCCGGTGGACGAGGAGGCCTGAGCGAACGCCCGCCGCGGTGGTCCCCTGGGGAATGCATATGCGGATGGTGATGTTGGGTAGTTGTGAGCTGTTGAGTGCCCGGGGAAGGAGGCGGCTGTGCCCGAGCAGAGCCCCGAGAACCACGTCATCGACTTCCGCGCGGCGGAGCATCTGCTGGCGGCCCGCGACGCCCGTGGGGCGGTGAAGCTGCTCGACTCGGTGATCGCCGCGCACCCGGAGAACACGGCCGCGCGGCTGCTGCGGGCGCGGGCCTTCTTCCTGTCGGCGCAGCTGCGCCCGGCCGAGCTGGAGTTCCAGGTCGTCCTGGAGCGCGAGCCGGACAACGCTTACGCGCACTTCGCCCTCGGCCGCACCCTGGAGCGTTCCGGCCGGTCCGCCGAGGCGCTGCGGCACTTCCGGCTGGCGGCGGCCCTCGACCCCAAGCCCGACTACCTGCAGGCGGCCCGCTTCCCCGACCCGGCGTGAGCCAGGCCGGGGAGTTCGCCCGGTTTTAGGACGAACACCCCTCGCGTCACATTGATCCGTATCGTCACTCCCGTTACGGTTCCGGGGCACGCGTTCTGACGCAGCCTCAACTGTCGGGAGCCGGCCGTGACTCGAGTGACCAGGCGGATGCTGCTGGGTTCCGCCGCCGCGACCGCGGCGGGTGCGGTGTTCCCGACGGGCGCGGCGGGCGCGGCCATGGCGGCCTCCTTCGACACCGCTCCCGCGCAGGCCGCCCTGGGCCGGCTGCTGCCGAGGCACGCGGGGCAGTTCCGGCTGGTCGCGCTGGGCCGGGGGAACGGCGGCAAGGACGGCGAACGGTCCGACCGCTTCCGGATCGCGGGCGCGCGGGGCCGGGTCGAGGTGGCCGGGACGTCGCCGGCCACACTGCTGTGCGGTGTGCGCTGGTACCTCAAGCACGTGTGCGGCGTGGGCGTCTCGTGGGTGGGTGACAGTCTGGACGCCCTGCCCGCGACGCTTCCCGCCCCGCCCCCGGACGGCATCGCCCGGCGCGCCACCGTGCCCCACCGCTTCGTCCTCAACGACACCAACGACGGCTACACCGCCCCCTACGCCGACTGGTCGCGCTGGGAGCGCTTCATCGACGTCCTGGCACTGCACGGCTGCAACGAGGTGCTGGTGGTGGCCGGTGCCGAGGCCGTGTACCGGCGTGTGCTGCGCGAGTTCGGCTACTCCGACCGGGAGGCGCTGGCCTGGCTGCCGGCCCCGTCCCACCAGCCGTGGTGGCTGCTGCAGAACCTTTCCGGGTACGGCGGCCCGCTGACCCCGGGGATCGTCGACGCGCGCGCCGCGCTGGGCCGCAGGATCACCGCGCGGCTGCGGGAACTGGGCATGGCCCCGGTGCTGCCGGGCTACTTCGGCACCGTCCCGGACGGCTTCGCCGGGCGCAACGCGGGGGCGCGCGTCGTTCCGCAGGGCACCTGGCACGGTTTCGCCCGCCCGGACTGGCTCGACCCGCGCAGCGGCGCGTTCGCCGCCGTGGCCGCGTCCTTCTACCGCCACCAGAAGAAGCTGTTCGGCGAGGCCGCCTACTTCAAGATGGACCTGCTCCACGAGGGCGGCACCGCGGGCGACGTGCCCGTGCCCGCGGCCGCCCGCGGCGTCCAGGAGGCGCTGAGCGCGGCGCACCCCCGTGCGACCTGGGTGATCCTCGGCTGGGAGAAGAACCCGCGGGCCGATCTGCTGGGAGCCGTCGACAAGGAGCGGATGCTCGTCGTGGACGGCGTCTCCGACCGCTTCGCCTCGGTCACCGACCGCGAACGGGACTGGGCGGGCACTCCGTACGCCTTCGGCTCCATCCCCAACTTCGGCGGCCGGACGACGATCGGCGCCAAGACCCACGTCTGGGCGGACCGCTTCTTCAGCTGGCGGGACAAGCCCGGCAGCGCCCTGTCCGGCACCTGTTATCTGCCGGAGGCAGCCGAACGCGACCCCGCCGCCTTCGAGCTCTTCTGCGAACTGCCCTGGCACGAGCGGCGGGTGGACCTGCCCACCTGGTTCGACACCTACGCGCGGACCCGCTACGGCACCGCGGACGGCCAGGCCCGCGTCGCCTGGCAGGCACTGCGCCGCACCGCCTACCGGCACGACGCGCTGGAGCGCGCCGACGCCCACGACAGCCTGTTCGCCGCCCGCCCCTCGCTGACCGCGGACTCCGCCAGCGTGTACGCACCGAACGCCCTCACCTACGATCCCGCCGCCTTCGACACGGCGTTCGCCGCACTGCTGGCCGTGTCCGCCGGGGCACACCGACGCGACGCCTACCGCTACGACCTGACCGACGTCGCCCGGCAGGCCGTCGCCAACCGCAGCCGGCAACTCCTGCCGCAACTGCGCGCCGCGTTCGAGCGCGGCGACGCGGCGGTCTTCCGCCAGCTGTCCGAGCTGTGGCTGCGGCTGATGCGGCTGGCCGACGAGGTCGCGGGCGGTCACCGGGCGTTCCTGCTCGGCCCCTGGCTCGCGGAGGCCCGGGCCTGGGGCGGGGCGGACGCGCAGCGCGCCGGACTCGAGCGCACCGCCCGGGTGCTGACCACCACCTGGGGCGGGCGCGCGACCTCGGTGTCACTGCACGAGTACGCCAACCGGGACTGGAACGGCCTGGTCGCGGACTTCTACCTGCCGCGCTGGCGGACCTTCCTGGACGACTGCGCGGCGGCCCTCGGCACCCGCCGCACACCACGGGAGACCGACTGGTACCGCGCCGAGGAGCCCTGGACGAAGCGCGCCGGGAGCTACCCCACCCGGCCCACCGGCGACGCGCACACGCTCGCCCGGCGGGCCTACGAGACCCTCGCCGCGGCCCCCTACCAGGGCACGCTGGCCGTGACCGCGCAGCCGGCGACGCTGGCACCGGGCGGCCGGGCCCTGGTGACGGCCGAGTTCACCAACACCAACGGGCTCGCCCCCACGGGCACGGTCGGTTTCTCCCTCACCGCGGACGGGGTGCGGGCAGCACCTCGCGGGGCGCTGTCGCTGCCGCGCGTGGCGGCCGGCGGCACCGGCCGCGCCACCTGGCACGTCACCGCGCCCGAGGCACGTCCCGAACGGCCGCTGTCGCCGCTGCGGTACGAGGCGCGGGCCGCGTACGAGCCGGTGCCGGGCGGCGCGCGGGTGCCCGCGGTCGCCGCGGGGGACCTGTACGTCGCGGGCCCGCTCGACCACGCGTACCGCACCGTCAACGGCACCGGCGCCGTCTTCGGGCAGCTCGGCGACCGCTTCGCCATCGACGGCGCCGGGCGCGACCTGTGGAAGGGCACCGCCGAGTTCGCGGCGCTGCTGCGGCGCGGCGCGCTGCGGGACGGCGGGACGGTCACCACCCGGGTCGACAGCCAGGCGAGGACCGCCGCATGGGCACGGGCGGGCATCGTCGTCCGCGACGACCTCGACGATCCGGTCGCCCCGGGCTTCCTGAACCTGGCGGTGAGCCCCGGGCACGGGGTGACGCTGTCGTACGACTCCGACGGCGGCGGCCTGCTCAACCGCTACCGGCGGCTCGCCGGAGTGCGGGCCCCGGTGCTGCTGAGGCTGCACCGCCGGGGCCGCGCGTATACGGGGGAGTGCAGCACCGACGACGGCTCGACATGGCGGAAGGTCGCGACCGTGACCGTCCCGGCCGCGGCCCCGGCGCAGGACGTGGGGCTCTTCATGACCGCGGGGAACGGCGGCACGGGTGACCGCGGCCTGGTGGAGTTCACCGGCTTCCGCATCGGCTGAGCCCGGCGGCCGCCTCGCCGCCGACCGAATGCCTCCGACCGGTGCCGTCAGCCGGTGCCTTCAGCCGGTGCCGTCAGCCGCGCCGACGGCGGCGACGAGGGCGGCCAGGGCGTCACCCAGCCGGTCCACTCCCGCGCCGGGGGCACCCCCGGGCTCCGTCATGTATCCGTCCCGGCGGATCTCGACCATCAGCGCCGACACCTCGCGGACCTCGCCGTAGTGCTTCAACGGCACATAGGTGCCGGCGAACGGCGAGTCGAGACCGACCTCGCCGCACGGCGCGAAGGCCTCGCGGGCCGCGTCCAGCAGCCAGGCCGGGGTGTGGAAGGGGTCGGTGCCCAGGCACACCGCGGGGCGGGGCCCGCCGCCGTGCAGCTCGTAGGGGAGCGGCGCGCCGGGATAGGAGTGCACGTCGATGACGACCGCCCGCCCGGTGGCCGCCAGCCGGTCCTGGACGGCAGCCGTCATGGCGGCCGCGTACGGTTCGAAGTACGCGTCCAGCAGGTCCCGTTCGTGGCGGGGGTCGTCCTCGCGCAGCGGGGCCCCGTGCGAGGTGCGGGTGTAGACGGCGCCCATGCCGACGGCGCGCATCTCCTCCCGCTCGTCCGGGAACCGCTCGGGGTCGACCACCAGCCGCGACAGGAGGTTGGTGAACCGCCAGGCCCCGGTACGCGCGGCGGCGCGATCGGCGATCAGGTCGGTGTACGCGTCCGTCATGTGGTCGAGCTCGGCCGTCAGCGCGTCGTCGTCCAGGAGGATGCGCTCGCGGACGTGCCCGGGCACGGCGCGGGCACTGTGCGGCACATGGAGGAGCACCGGTGAGTCCGGTGCGCCCTCGGCGACGCGGAAAGTCGATTCGTCCATTTCCCCACCCCTCCCCGGCCATGCCGGTGTCCGGCGGCACGTCAGAACAGCGGCTCCGGGAGGACACCCTCCAGGGCCAGCAGCGAGCGCTTGATGTCGAGCATGCGCGCGCCTCCGCCGAAGCCGCCGATGCCGCCGTCGCTCTCCAGGACCCGGTGGCACGGGACGACGACGGGCAGCGGGTTGGAGCCCATGGCCGTCCCCACGGCCCGGGCCGCGCCCGGTTCGCCGACCCGGTTCGCCAGGTCCTGGTAGCCGACCACGCTGCCGAACGGGACACCGGCCGACAGCTCGCGCAGCACACGGCGGTTGAAGCCGGTCGTCAGCGACCAGTCGAAGTCGAGGTCGAAGGTGTGCCGCGTCCCGGCGAAGTACGCCTCCACCTGCGGTATCGCCTCGTCCAGCCGGGCCCCCGCGGCGCTCGCGGGCCCGGGACTGCGCACGGGTACGGCGCCCAGCCGGGAGCAGATCCGCTCCAGCACGGCGGGGGCCTCCTCCTCCCCGGTGCGGAAGGCCACGTGGACAAGGCCCTGCCCGGTCGCGGCGAGCAGCAGCGGCCCGATCGGTGCCTCCAGCACCGTCCAGGCGACCTCGGTGGCAGGGGTCTGGGGTTGCGTCACGGATCCCACCCTAGGGCGGGGCACCGACAACCGGTGCCGGCCGGGGTCCCGTGAAGTCCCCGGACGGTGGCGGCAACCGGCCGCACGCCCCGCCACCCGGGAGGGTGGCCGTTCTCGACAGGTGTGTCACAAGCGGTAGTTGATCGGTTACGAGGGGGGATGGGGCGCGCATGACGCGAAACGACTTCACCCACGCCGTCCGCCGGCTCGCCCGCGAACAGGACCGGGTCGCCACCGTCGCCCAGCTCGCCGAGGTGGGCGTACCGCAGAGCAGGCTGCGCGAATGGTGCCGCCCCGGTGGCCGGTGGCAGCGGCCGCTGCCCCGGGTGGTCGTTCTCCAGCCCGGTCCGCTCACCGCCGCGCAGCGGTCCAGGGCGGCGCTGGCCTTCGCCGGGTACCCGCAGGTCCCGGCCATGATCACCGGTGTGGCGGGGCTCGCCCTGCACGGCGTCGCCGTCGCCGCGCCGCCGTGCGGGCTCCCGGTGGTGGACGTGCTCGTCCCGAGTGAGCGCCGCATCCGCACCCACACCTGGGTTCGGGTCCACCACGGCCGCGGGCTCCCCGTGCCGGACGCCGTGAACGGGGTGCCCGTGGCGCCGGTCGTCCGGGCGGCGGCCGACGGCGTACGGGAGTCCATCGACCCCGAGTGGGCCCTGGAGGTGGTCCGCGAACTGGTCACCGCGCTCGGTGTGCCCGCCGCCGCGCTCGCCGCGGAACTGGGCGGCGCGGTGCTCGCCCGGCGCCCCGCCGTGGCGGCCCTGCTGGACACCATGGACTCCAACCGGCGCGCGGCCTCCGCCGAGCCGATGGCCCGCGCCCTGGTGGCGCGGTCCGGGCTGCGGCAACCGCTGTGGCGCCCCACGCTCGAGTTCGACGGCGCCTTCCTGGGCTCGCCCGACGCCTACTGGGTGCGCGACGGCCTCGTCCTGGACCTCGGCCCGGGGACGAGGCGCGGCCGGCTGGAGTCGCTGGGACTGCGGGTGCTGCGGGTCGCGCCCGCCGCGTTCACCCGCAGCCCCGCCGAGGTCGTCGCCGCCCTGCGCAGCGCCCTGGCGGAGGGTCCGTACGGACCGCTGGAGCGGATCACGGCACTGCCCGGAACGAGATGACGCGGGGGTGTCCGCGCGATGAAGCCGTCGTAGGGATGCCGCGCAGCACGGGCCCGCGACCCTAGCGTGTGTCAGCGCGGGGGACGAAAGGGACCGGGAAACCGGCGCGGTCAGGGGAGGGTGCCGTGAGCGGCACATACGGAACGGTCAACGGATTCACCTACGGATGGGCGACCCCTCTCGCGGGGTTCGTCATGGCCTGCTTAGGCGCCGCCCTCGGGCTGCGCTGCACGACCCGGGCGCTCGCCATGCCCCCTTCGCGACGGGCAGGCTGGCTCGCGCTGGGCTCCGCGGCCATCGGATCGGGCATCTGGACCATGCACTTCATCGCCATGATGGGCTTCACCGTCGGCGAGGTGCGGATCAGCTACGACATGCTCGTCACCTTCGAGAGCCTGCTGGTCGCCATCGCGGTCGTCGCGCTCGGGGTGTTCCTCGTCGGCTTCGCGGGCCGCACGCCGCCCGCCGTCCTGGCCGGCGGCTGCGTCACGGGACTCGGTATCGCCGCCATGCACTACCTGGGCATGCGGGGCATGCGGCTGCGCGGCGACCTGGAGTACACGCTGTCCACGGTGGTGCTGTCGGTCGGTGTCGCCGTGCTGGCCGCCACCGTCGCCCTGTGGGCGGCGGTCTCCGTCCGGCGCATGTACGCCGGTGTGCTCGCCGGCCTCGTCCTGGGCTTCGCCGTCACCGCCATGCACTACATCGGCATGGCCGCGCTGACGGTCCACCTGCACAGCGACGCCCGGGAGGGGGCGGCCGGGGCGGGCCCGGCCGCGTCCCTGGCCCCCGTGCTGATCGGCCCTGTCGTCTTCCTCTTCCTCTCCGGTGTCGTCGTGGCGCTCGACCCGCCCGTCGGCGAGGTCGCACCGGAGCCCGCGCCCGCCCGCGGCCGGCGCTCCTCACGGGCCGACCGCTCCTCACGGGCCGTCCACGCCTCACGCTTCCGCGAGGGCCCGCGCGAACGCCAGTGACGGCTGGTCGACCCCGCTGCACCGGGTCGGGGCCGCGCTCCCCGGGTCGTCCTCGCAGGCCCTGTCCCGGTCGGCCGACCACATCGACAGTCCGCCCAGCCCCTTGTCACGGGCGAAGGCGGCCAGTTGTGCCGCGTCCCCCAAGGTGAAGACCTCGCCCTCGATGTCGTTCACCCCGACCATCGGTGTCACGGTGAGGGTCCGCCAGGCCGCCGCGTCCGGCAGGTCCAGCAGCGCCTTGAGTTGCCGGTGGGCCGCGGTGGCCGCCTGGATCGCGTACCGGCCCATGTCGCCGGTGTACGTCTCCCCGTACTCCATCGCCATGATGTTGACGCCGTCGACGCGCACCCCTTGGTGCCGGGCGTCCGCGAGCAGCGCCGATGCCTCGGCGGTCAGTCCCGACGGCATCGCCGGCAGCGTGAAGGAGACCGACAGCGTCCGCCCCTCGCGCTCCGCCTCCCTCTGGAGGCGGGCGACGGCACGCGCACGGCGGGTGTTGGCGGCCGTGTCCGCCAGGTCGTCGCCCTCGACGTCGAAGTCGACCCCGGTCAGCCGGTAACGGCCGATCACATCGGAGTAGGCGGAGGCGAGTTCGTCCACGTCGCCGCAGGCTCCCGCCAGTTCCGTGCCGTCGGCGCCGCCGAACGAGACCCGCACGTCGCGGCCGGTGGCGCGCAACGCGGCGATCCGGTCCGCCAGGTCGCCGTGGGCGATGCCCTCGCGCCCGTCCCAGGTCGGCGCGCAGCCGCCGCGCGCGGTGACGAACCCGAGGGTGAAGCCGTCGGCCCCGGTGCGGCGGGCCGCGCCCGCCATGTCGTACGGGGTGGAGCGCGAGGCGTCCACATACGGGGTGAAGACCACCTCGGCCGCCGGTTGCCTTCCCTGGGGCGCGCGGGTCGCCGGGGCGCCGGCGGGCTCCCGGCCGGTGAGGAGGGAGGCGGTCGTGGCGGCGACGGCGACCGCCACGAGGCCGGTGATCAACTGTGCCGTGCGGCTCTTCATGACGGAGAGACTATCTGCCCCGGGAATTTCGGATCTCACTTTCAGGGAATTGCCGAAAAGGCGTCCCGGTCCATTCGTGGGATTAATTCCCGGGCGAATCCAGGGAATTCGTGGAGGGAAATTACTGCTAGCATTCCGCCCATGCATTCCCTCTCCCGGCGGGCGTGTCCCCGTGGGCGGTCCACGGAGGAAGGGCCCGTGTTCGTCGACGCGTCGGGCCGCCGGGCGCGCATTATCCGGCGCGCCGGACTGGCCGCCGGGGTCGCCTGCGCGGGATATGCCGTGCTGCTGGCGGTGGCTTTGGCGGGAGGCACCCCTTTCGCGCCCCAGACCCTGATTCCGGGTGCCGACGTCCCCGGGGGCGCTTCGGCGCAGGCCGGGGCGGGCGGACGGACCGGGCGTGCCCACGAACGTGCCGCGGGCGCCCCGGGCGCCGCTCACGCCCCCGCGCCGGCGGCCCGTCCCGTCGCCGCGCCCACCGCCGTCACGGCCGCGGAGGTGACCCCCTCCGCCACCAAGGGCCGCGCGACGGCCTCCGCGACGCCCGCCCCCGCACCCGGCAGGACCGGTGCCACCCCGACGGCGAGCGCCTCCCCGAGGCCCACGCCCCCGCGCACCCCGGCGGCCTCCGCCACGCCGTCCGCCTCCGTCCCCGTCACACCCGGACCGGACACCCCCGCGTTCCCTCCGGGCGACGCCGGCGGCGATCCCGTGCCCGGCGACGGCTGGGACGACTGAGCGGCCATGGCACGGACGGCCCGGCACGCGGCACCCGGTGCGATCACCAAGGTGGCGTCGGCCGGCCGGCAGGCCGTGCCCAGACCCCGTCTCGTCATGGCCGTGCTGGGACTGTTCGCGCTGGTGTGCGTGATGCTGCTGGACGGCTACCTGCACTCGGAGATCGGCAACGACAGCCGCGTCCACGAGTCCGGGAGTTCGGACCGGGTGCCCGCCTCCGTCCTCGAGGGCGGCCCCGTGCTGACCTTCGGCGCCGACGGCGAGCCCGTCAGCCACACCCTGCCGCCCCGGACGATCGCGCTCACCTTCGACGACGGCCCCGATCCCCGGTGGACCGCGAAGGTACTCGCCGTACTGCGCGAACACGACGTGCCGGGCACCTTCTTCGTCGTGGGCCAGATGGCCGCCCGGTACCCCGCGCTCATCCGCGACATCGTCGACTCCGGCGGCGAGATCGGCGTCCACACCTTCTCCCACGTCGACCTGGCGTACCAGGACAGGGCCAGGATCGACCGCGAACTCGCCCAGACCCAACTGGCGCTCGCCGGCGCCGCGGGCATCACGACCTCGCTCTTCCGCGCCCCGTACTCCTCCGAGCCCGACGCCGTCGACGACACCATGTGGCCCGTCTACCGCTACCTCGGCACCAAGGGTTACATCAGCGCCTTCGTCGACACCGACAGCGAGGACTGGCGGCGCCCCGGCGTCGCGCACATCGTCCGCGACGCCACCCCGGGGAACGGGAAGGGCGCCTCCGTGCTCTTCCACGACGCCGGCGGCGACCGCTCCCAGACCGTGGAGGCGCTCGGCACGTACATCGACACCATGAAGGCGAAGGGCTACACCTTCACCACGCTGACCGCGAGCCTGGGCGCCACGACCGCCAACCACCGGGCGAGCGGGGCCGAGTTGTGGCAGGGACGCGCTCTCATCGGCGTCGTGGCCCTGGCCGAGTTCACCATGCCCGTCCTGTTCTGGCTGCTCGTCGTGGTCGGCGCCGCCGTCCTGGCCCGCTTCGCCCTGATGCTCGTCCTCGCCCGCCGGCACGCCAGGATCCGCGGCCGACGCCGCTTCAGCTGGGGGCCGGCGGTCACCGAACCCGTCAGCGTCGTCGTGCCCGCCTACAACGAGAAGGAGTGCATCGCCAACACGGTCGGTTCGCTCGCGGCGAGCACCCACCCGGTGGAGATCATCGTCGTGGACGACGGCTCGACCGACGGCACCGCGGGCATCGTCGAGGCGATGGGCCTGCCGCGGGTGCGCGTCGTACGCCAGGAGAACGCGGGCAAGCCCGCCGCGCTCAACCGCGGCCTGGAGCACGCCCGTCATGCACTCGTCGTGATGATGGACGGCGACACCGTCTTCGAGCCCGACACCGTCCACCGGCTCGTCCAGCCCTTCGCCGACCCAAGGGTCGGCGCCGTCGCGGGCAACGCGAAGGTCGGCAACCGCTCCACGGTGATCGGCGCCTGGCAGCACATCGAGTACGTGATGGGCTTCAACCTCGACCGCCGCATGTACGACCTGCTCGGCTGTATGCCCACCGTGCCGGGTGCCGTCGGCGGCTTCCGCCGCGCCGCGCTCCTGGAGGCCGGGGGCATGAGCGGCGACACCCTCGCCGAGGACACCGACGTCACCATCGCGCTGCACCGGGCGGGCTGGCGTGTGGTGTACGCCGAGCAGGCCCGCGCCTGGACCGAGGCACCGGGCACCATCGGCCAGCTGTGGCGGCAGCGCTATCGCTGGAGCTACGGCACCATGCAGGCGCTGTGGAAGCACCGGCGCTCCCTGGTGGACCGCGGGCCCTCGGGACGCTTCGGCCGCGTGGGCATGCCGCTGGTCGTGCTCTTCCAGATCGTCACGCCCCTCTTCGCGCCGCTGATCGACCTCCTGACCGTCTACGGCGCCGTCTTCGTCGACCCCGCCAGGTCGCTCCTCGCCTGGGCCGCGCTGATGTCGGTCCAAGTGCTGTGCGCGGCGTACGCCTTCCGCCTGGACCGCGAGCGCTACCGCCATCTGCTGATGCTGCCGCTGCAGCAGATCGTCTACCGGCAGTTGATGTACCTCGTCCTGATCCACTCCTGCGTCACGGCCATGACCGGAGGCCGGCTGCGCTGGCAGAAGCTCGAGCGCACCGGAGAGGTCGGCTCCCCGCAGGCGTCCGCGGAAGCCGCCCGATGACCGCGCCCGACACCTCCTCCCTGCCGCTGCCCCGGCCCAGGACATCCGGCCGGCACGCCGCCCGCCGTGCCGCGCCGGGCGCCCGCATCGCGCCGGGCGGTGGCCGCGACCACTATCTGGACCTCCTGCGCGCCCTGGCGCTCGTCCGCGTCGTGACGTACCACACGTTCGGCTGGGCGTGGCTGAGCCTGGCCTTCCCCTCCCTCGGTGTGATGTTCGCCCTCGCGGGATCGTTCATGGCGCGATCCCTGGAGCGGCCCGCGCGGCCGGTCGTGCGTCGGCGGCTGCGCAGGCTCCTGCCGCCGCTGTGGTGCCTCGGCGCCGTCCTGGTGCCGGCGATGCTGATCCACGGCTGGGCGCCCGGCGAGCACCACGCGGGCCGCTGGTGGGCGCGGCTGCTCCTGTGGGTGGTGCCGGTGGCCGACCCGCCGGGCAGCGCCTGGGCCGAGCAGGCCACGGGGGTCCTGTGGTACGTGCGCGCCTACCTGTGGTTCGTCCTGCTCTCGCCGCTGCTGCTGCGGGTCTTCCGGCGGTCGCCCTCCGCCGTGCTCGTCGTCTCCCTCGCCCCCGTCGTGCTCCTGCAGACGGTCTGGATCCCGCCGCAGGGCGCGGCCGGCGCCGCCGTCACCGACCTGGCGACCTACCTGACCTGCTGGCTGCTCGGCTTCGCCCACCGCGACGGGCTGCTCGACCGCACGCCGGCCGGCCTGGTGGCGGTCCTGGCGGCGGCCGCCATGGCGGCCGGCGGCTGGTGGACCTCGTCCCACCGCGTGGACGGCTCGTACGACCTCAACGAGATCCCCCTCGCCCAGGCGCTGTGGTCGGCCGGTTTCGTCCTGCTTCTGCTGCGCTTCCGGCCGTGCGCCGGCCCGGCCGGGCGGATCCCGCCGCTGGACCGGCTGGTGCGGATCGTGAGCGCGCGGGCCGTGACCGTCTACCTGTGGCACGAGGTCGCGCTCATGCTCAGCGTCCCGCTGATCGACCTGATGTGGCGGGTCAGGGCCTTCGAGCTGTCGCTGCCCCTGGACAGCACCTGGTTCCAGTTCGCGGTGGCCTGGGTGCTGATCGCGGTGGCGGTGCCGCTCCCGGGCCTGGTGGAGGACCTCGCAGCGGGGCGCAGGCCCCGCCTACTGCCCTGATCCGGGCAGGTCGGAGCCGGTTGTCGGTGGGGGGTCGTACCGTTGACCCATGCGGCCCGTATCAGACATCGAACGCAGTGTGGCGCCCTTCGAGGTCGTCAGCCCCTACCAGCCCAGCGGCGACCAGCCGGCCGCCATCGACGACCTCGAGCGGCGCATCCGCGCGGGCGAGAACGACGTCGTCCTGCTCGGCGCGACGGGTACCGGAAAGTCGGCGACCACCGCCTGGATGATCGAACGGCTGCAGCGCCCGACCCTGGTCATGGCGCCCAACAAGACCCTGGCCGCCCAGCTGGCGAACGAGTTCCGCGAGCTGCTTCCCAACAACGCGGTCGAGTACTTCGTCTCGTACTACGACTACTACCAGCCCGAGGCGTACGTCCCGCAGACGGACACCTACATCGAGAAGGACTCCTCGATCAACGAGGAGGTCGAGCGGCTGCGCCACTCCACCACCAACTCGCTGCTGACCCGCCGCGACGTGGTCGTGGTCGCCTCGGTGTCCTGCATCTACGGCCTCGGCACGCCCCAGGAGTACGTCGACCGCATGGTCCGGCTCAGGGTCGGCGAGGAGATCGACCGGGACGCCCTGCTGCGCAAGTTCGTCGACATCCAGTACGCGCGCAACGACGTGGCGTTCACCCGGGGCACCTTCCGGGTGCGCGGCGACACCATCGAGATCTTCCCGGTCTACGAGGAGCTCGCCGTCCGCATCGAGATGTTCGGTGACGAGATCGAGGCCCTCTACACGCTGCACCCGCTCACCGGCGAGATCATCACCGACGACCAGCAGCTCTACGTCTTTCCCGCCACCCACTACGTGGCCGGTCCGGAGCGCATGGAGCGGGCCATCGCCGGCATCGAGAAGGAGCTGGGCGAGCAGCTCGCGGTCATGGAGAAGCAGGGCAAGCTGCTGGAGGCGCAGCGGCTGCGGATGCGCACCACGTACGACATCGAGATGATGCGGCAGATCGGCACCTGCTCCGGCATCGAGAACTACTCGCGGCACATCGACGGCCGCGAGGCGGGCTCGGCCCCGTCCACGCTCATCGACTACTTCCCCGAGGACTTCGTCCTCGTCATCGACGAGTCGCACGTCACCGTGCCCCAGATCGGCGCCATGTACGAGGGCGACGCCTCCCGCAAGCGCACCCTGGTCGACCACGGCTTCCGGCTGCCCTCCGCCCTCGACAACCGCCCGCTGAAGTGGGAGGAGTTCCTGGAGCGGGTCGGTCAGACGGTCTACCTGTCGGCCACCCCCGGCAAGTACGAGCTCTCCCGGGGCGACGGTGTCGTCGAGCAGATCATCCGCCCGACCGGCCTGGTCGACCCCGAGGTGATCGTCAAGCCCACCAAGGGACAGATCGACGACCTCGTGCACGAGATCCGGCTGCGCGCCGAGCGCGACGAGCGCGTCCTGGTCACCACGCTCACCAAGAAGATGTCCGAGGACCTCACCGACTACATGCTCGAACTCGGCATCCAGGTGCGGTACCTGCACAGCGACATCGACACCCTGCGCCGCGTGGAGCTGCTGCGCGAGCTGCGGGCCGGCGAGTTCGACGTGCTGGTCGGCATCAACCTGCTCCGCGAGGGCCTGGACCTGCCCGAGGTGTCGCTGGTGGCCATCCTCGACGCCGACAAGGAGGGCTTCCTGCGCTCCGGCACCTCCCTGATCCAGACCATCGGCCGTGCGGCGCGCAACGTCTCCGGCCAGGTCCACATGTACGCCGACAAGATCACCCCGGCGATGGAGAAGGCCATCGAGGAGACCAACCGGCGCCGGGCCAAGCAGATCGCCTACAACGAGGAGCGGGGCATCGACCCGCAGCCGCTGCGGAAGAAGATCGCCGGGATCCTGGACTCCTTCGCCCGCGAGGACGCCGACACCGAGGAGTTGCTGGGCTCGGGCCGCCAGCGCTCGCGCGGCAAGGCGCCGGTGCCGGGCCTGTCGGCGAAGGCGGGGGAGAAGCGGGCCGCCAAGAGCCTGCCCGCCGCCGAACTCGCCGAGCTCATCGGCGAGCTGACCGACCAGATGCACACCGCCGCCGCGGATCTGCAGTTCGAGGTCGCCGCCCGGCTGCGCGACGAGGTGGGCGAGTTGAAGAAGGAGCTGCGGCAGATGAGGGAGGCGGGCGTGGCCTGACCGCTGCCGCTGTCGAATCTCTTGCCGAACCACGGTGCCCTACCGGGGCGTCTACCCATAGGGTGCGGAGCAACCGCACGTCGGCAAAACGGTTGAGAGGGGACAGCGCGTGACGGTCAACATGACCAAGGGTCAGAAGATCAGCCTGCAGAAGTCGGACGGGGGGACGCTTTCGTCGGTCCGCATGGGGCTCGGCTGGCAGGCCGCCCCGCGCCGTGGGCTCTTCGGCAGCCGCACCCGGGAGATCGACCTCGACGCCTCCGCGGTCCTCTTCGCCGACAAGCAGCCCGTGGACGTGGTGTTCTTCCGGCACCTCGTCAGCGACGACGGCTCGGTGCGGCACACCGGCGACAACCTGGTCGGCGGCGCCGGGCAGGGCGGGGACGACGAGGCGATCCTGGTCGACCTGCAGCGCGTGCCGGTGCACATCGACCAGATCGTCTTCACGGTCAACTCCTTCACCGGGCAGTCCTTCCAGGAGGTGCAGAACGCCTTCTGCCGCCTGGTCGACGAGAGCAACGGCCAGGAGCTCGCCCGCTACACCCTGACTGGCGGTGGCGCCTACACCGCGCAGATCATGGCGAAGGTGCAGCGCGGTGGTGATGCCGGCTGGTCGATGACCGCGATCGGCACCCCGGCCAACGGCCGTACCTTCCAGGACCTCATGCCGGCGATCCTGCCGGCGCTCTGATCGGGCACAGGGGGGGGCGCGGTCATGACCACCGAGCTGGTCCACGGGCAGAACCATCCGCTACCCGGCACCTCGCTGGAGGTCCGGGTGTCGGCCGGCACGCCGGTGGTGGCCGGCGTCTCCCTGGGCGACGGGCAGGGACGCGTGAGCGGCCCCGGGTCCGTCGCCCACCCGGGGGCGCCGCGGCTGCCCGGTATCGAGGTGCCCGCGCACCTCGCCGCCGAGCAGCGCGTCACCGCCGACCTGGCCGCCGTCCCCGCGGACGTGGACCGCGTCCACGTCCTGCTGGCGCTGCCGCCGGTCGCGGGGGCGCCGACCCGCTTCGGGGCCTGCCCCGCGCCCCACCTGACCGTCTCCGGATCCGACGGGGCGCCGGTCGCGAGCTTCACCGTGACCGGACTGAGCAGCGAGGCGGCGATCGTCGCCCTGGAGCTCTACCGCCGCCAGGGCGCGTGGAAGGTACGCGCGCTCGGCCAGGGCTACGCGGGCGGGCTGGCCGAGCTGCTGCGCGACCAGGGGCTGGGCCGCCCCGAGGCGGACGCCGTGGCCGCCCGCGTGGCGGACGCGGTGCGGCCGGCGCCCGCAGTGCCGTCCACCACGCCGCCCCCGCCCGTCACGCCGCCCCCGCCTGTCACGCCGCCCCCGCCCCCCGTCCCTCCCGCCGCGTCCCCAGCCGACACGGTGCCCCCGACCCCGGCGCCCGTCGCGGGCGACGCCTCCGGCTGGAGCATGGAGGAACGGCTCCACAACCAGGTCTGGGGCATGTTCGAGGACCTGGCCCGCACCATCGCGGCGTACCGCAGCGCCGTCGACTTCGCCGAGTCCCGGCTCGACCAGGAGCTGGACACGCTCCTCGCCGACCCGCGCACCCGCGTCGGCCCCGCCGCCGAGGCCGCCCGCGACCAGGCCAGGGCGCGCCAGGCGGAGCTGGTGGACCGGGCCCGTGCCGTGCTCGACCGCGACCTGGCCCAGCTGACCGCCGAGGTCGAGGTGGTCGAGCCCGCCCTGCCACCGCCCTACGCGGGCTGGGAGAGCCCGGTCTGGCACGGCTACCGCGTCCCCGCCGAACCCCCGATGGCGGTCCGGCTCGGCGACCTCCACCTGCCCGAGCGCCCGGAGCTGCGGATCCCCCTGCTGGTACGGCTCCCGCTGGAACGCGGGCTGTGGGTGGACAGCGCCCAGGACCGCCGCCGCGCCGTGGACGTGGCAGTGGCGCTCGCCGCCCGGCTGCTCGCCGCCCACCCGGCGGGGGAGTGCGCCGCCCACGTCATCGACCCCGCGGGCTCCGCCGCGACGGCGCTGGCCCCCTTCACGGACTCCGGCGCGCTGCGCGAGCCGCCCGCCACGGGCGCCGCCGGGGTGGCGGCGCTGCTCGCCCGGCTCACCGAGCGGGTCGACCTGGTGCAGATGGCGCTGCGCGCCGACGTGCCCTTCGAGCTGCCCCCGGGCGTCGACCCGGCCCGCCAGGTGCTGGTCGTCAACGACTTCCCGTACGGCTTCGACGACCGGACGATCAACCAGCTGCGCTACCTCGCCGACGAGGGCCCGCAGGTCGGCGTCCACCTGATCCTGGTCGCCGCCCGTGAGGACGCCCGCGAGTACGGTCCGCTCCTCGACCCGCTGTGGCGCTCGATGATGCGTCTGACGCCGCAGCCCGACGACCACCTCGCCGACCCCTGGGTCGGCCACGCCTGGACGTACGAACCGCTGCTCGCCCCGCCCGGCAGCGCGGTCCTGTCCCAGGTGCTGCGCCAGGTGGCCGCCGCGCGCCGCACCTACGACCCGGGCCGCCACTGACCTGTCCGGCCGGTACGGCGGGGCCCCGGCCCGCCGTCCTGATTGACCATCACTTTACTCTCTTTACCTTTCCTTGGGATTTCATGTACTCTTCTTTACGCGGAGGGGAGTACTCCCTGCTTGCGGTGCATCCCGTCATCACGGGCCTGAACGGCCCCGGGACACCGGCCCCGGCCCTCGGGCCCGGGTGGAAGAGACCTCCGGCAGCGACAACGCTGACAATTGCCAGCCCATCTGCCGGAGGCATCGCGTGGATGTATCCCTGACCCTCTGGGTGCTGACCATCGCCGGTCTGTGCGCCCTCATCGCCGCCGACTTCTTCATCGGGCGAAAACCCCATGACGTGTCGGTCAAGGAAGCCGGGATCTGGACCATCGTCTGGATCGTCCTGGCCGCCCTCTTCGGGCTCGGCCTGCTGTTCTTCGCCGGGGGCCAGCCCGCCGGCGAGTTCTTCGCGGGCTACATCACCGAGAAGTCGCTCAGCGTCGACAACCTCTTCGTCTTCGTGCTGATCATGGCGAAGTTCGCGGTGCCGTCCCAGTACCAGCAGCGCGTCCTGCTCTTCGGCGTGCTCATCGCACTGGTCCTGCGCGCGATCTTCATCGCCGCGGGCGCCGCCATCATCGCCAGCTTCTCCTGGGTGTTCTTCATCTTCGGCGCTTTCCTCATCTGGACCGCGTGGAAGCTGGTCCAGGAGGCCCGGGCCGAGGAGCACGACGAGGAGTTCGAGGAGAACAGGCTGCTGAAGGCCGCCGAACGCCGCTTCGGCGTCGCCGACCGCTACCACGGCACCAAGCTGTTCATCCAGCAGAACGGCAAGCGGATCATGACCCCGATGCTCGTGGTCATGCTGGCGATCGGCACCACCGACGTCCTGTTCGCGCTGGACTCCATCCCGGCGATCTTCGGCCTGACCCAGGACCCGTACATCGTCTTCACCGCCAACGCCTTCGCCCTGATGGGCCTGCGGCAGCTGTACTTCCTCATCGGCGGTCTGCTGAAGAAGCTGGTCCACCTCTCCTACGGGCTGTCGATCATCCTCGGCTTCATCGGCGTGAAGCTCGTGCTCCACGCCCTGCACGAGGTGGGGGTCCACGTCCCGGAGATCAGCATCCCGTTCTCCCTCGGCTTCATCGTCGTGGTCCTCGCCGTCACCACGGTCACCAGCCTTAGGGCGTCGAAGAAGCAGGCGGCCGCGGAGAAGCGCGACGAGGAGCACATCGACGCCTGACCCACGGCTCCTCAGCCCGGGCGGGGTGCGCGGCGGTCCGCCGCGCACCCCGCCGTCGCGTCCGCCGCGGCCGCGCCCCGCGTCTCCGGCAGCGCTGCGAAGCACCCGAGGCTGAGCAGCGCCACGGCCGCGACGTAGACCGCCACCGGCCACGGAGTGCCGGTGCCCGCCACCAGCCGGGTCGCCACGAGCGGCGTCAGGGCGCCGCCCAGGACGCCGCCGAGGTTGTAGCCCAGCGCGGCACCGGTGCAGCGCACCCGGGGCGCGTACAGCTCCGGGAGGTACGCGCCCACCACGGCGAAGACCGTGATGAAGGCGATCAGCTCCGCGGCGGACCCCACGGCGATCGCCACCGGCGAGCCGCTCGCGAGCAGTCCGGCGTACGGGAAGACCACCACGCCCATCGCGGCGGTACCCACCAGCGCCATCCGCCGCCGCCCGAAGCGGTCGCCCAGCAGCCCCACGAGCGGCGTGAGCGCCCCCTTGAGCAGGACGGCCACCAGGACGCAGCCCAGCACGACCGTGCGGTCCATGCCGAGGTGCTCCGTGGTGTACGCCAGCGACCAGGTGGTCACCGTGTAGAAGACGGCGTAGCCGCACGCCATGGCGCCCGCCGTGAGCAGCACCAGGCGCCCGTGCTCGCGCAGCAGCTCCGAGACGGGCACCCGGGCCAGGTCGCCGCGCCCCGCGGCCGCCGCGAACGCGGGGGTCTCCGGCAGCGCTGCCCGCAGCGCCAGGCCGGCCAGCGCGAGCGCGCCCGCCACCCAGAACGGCACCCGCCAGCCCCAGGAGCGGAAGGCGGCGTCGCTCAGCCCCGCGGACAGGGCGAGCACGATCCCGTTCGCCAGCAGGAAGCCCACCGCGGGACCGGTCTGCGGCAGGCTCGTCCACAGCCCGCGGCGCCGCTCCGGCGCGTGCTCCGCGACGAGCAGCACCGCGCCGCCCCACTCGCCGCCCAGCCCCAGCCCCTGCAGGAAGCGCAGGGTCACCAGCAGCACGGGCGCGGCCGGGCCGATCGCGGCGTATCCGGGGACGCAGCCGACGGCGGTGGTCGCCAGCCCGGTCAGCAGCAGGGAGCCGACCAGTACGGGGCGGCGTCCGACGCGGTCGCCGATGTGGCCGAAGAGGACCGAGCCGAGCGGGCGGGCGACGAAGCCCACCGCGAAGGTGCCGAACGCGGCCAGAGTGCCGGCGAGCGCCGAGGCGTCGGGGAAGAACAGCGGTCCGAGGACGAGGGCGGCCGCGGTGCCGTAGGCGAAGAAGTCGTAGAACTCGATCGCGGTCCCGGCCGCCGACGCGGCGGCGATCCGGGCCATCGAGGGGGAGGCGGAGGGGGAGGCGGAGGGGGAGGTGCGCACGTGGGTCCAACGACCCACGTGCGCGGGGGTGGCGGCGCCGCGGTGGGCACCGCCGCGGAGTCGCTACCAGCCCCGTTCGCGCCATTCGTCGAGGTGCGGGCGCTCGTCGCCGAGCGTGGTGTCCTTGCCGTGGCCGGGGTAGACCCAGGTCTCGTCCGGGAGGCGGTCGAAGAGCTTGGCCTTGACCCCCTCGAAGAGGCTCGTGAAGTGGTCCGGGTTGCTGTGCGTGTTGCCCACGCCGCCCGGGAAGAGGCAGTCCCCGGTGAAGATGTGCGGGTGCCCGTGGGGGTCGTCGTAGATCAGGACGATGCTGCCGGGTGTGTGGCCGACCAGGTGCCGGGCGGTGAGCTCGACCCGGCCGACCTGGATCCGGTCGCCGTCCTCCAGGGGCACGTCGGTGGGGACGGGGATCCCCTCGGCGTCGTGGCGGCCCGCGTAGGTGCGGGCGCCGGTCCCGTCGACCACCGCCTGCAGCGCCTGCCAGTGGTCGGCGTGCCGGTGCGTGGTGACGACGGACGCGAGACCGTCGTTTCCGGCGACCTCCAGGAGCGTGTGCGCGTCGTTGGCCGCGTCGACGAGCAACTGCTCGTCGGTGGCGCGGCAGCGCAGCACATACGCGTTGTTGTCCATGGGGCCGACCGCGACCTTGGTGATGATGAGGTCCTTGAGTTCGTGCACGTCGGGCGCGCCCCCGACCGTGACCTCGCCGCTGTACGTCATGACGTCAGCCTAGTGGCGGCAGCACCGGCAGCGGCACGTCCGGATGGGCGGTCAAGTCCTCGCCGCCGGAGCGGCCGCTGACCCAGGCGAGCAGCGCGTGCCGGGGCCCGCCGACGGTGAGTTCGGGCTCGTTGGCGGCGCCGATCACCCACTTCTCGCCGCTGCCGGTGTCGTGGATGCGGACGGCGGCGACGCCCTCGTGGCCCGACAGGTCGTCGATGATGGCGCCGAGCTCCCGGGTCGCGAAGTCCTCGGGGAGGTGCGCGCAGGTGTACTCCAGGCCGAGGTCGACGTGGTGGAAGTAGATCTCCATGAGCCGGACGTACGGGATCTCCGCCGCCGCGATCACCCGGCCGGAGCGCATGACGACCTGTGCGGCCCAGTTCTGCGGCGGGAGCTCCTCGATGGCCAGGGCCAGCCGGTCCGCGGAGATGCGCAGGTCGTCGAGGTGCTCGGCGAGAGCGCGGCCCGCGCCCTCCTCGATGTCCTTGTTCCGGCGGTCGCCGCTCTCGTACTGCGGGGTCTCCTCGCCGGTGCGGGCCCAGATCATCAGGTTGACCAGGGAGTCGGCGTTGCGCGCCAGGTGGGCCAGCACATGGCCGCGGGTCCAGCCCGGCAGCCGCGACGGCTCCGCGACGGAAGCGGGGGGCATGGCGGCGATGGTCTCGATCAGTCGTTCGGTGGCTTCGTGGAGTTCGGCCGCATCGTGGTCGGGGTCGGGTCGTTGGACAGACACGGGGCCTCCTGGTCGGACCTGATCGACGTCTCCACGGAGACGCTAGCGCGGGACACTCGTTCGGGTGAAGCTGCCGCACCGATGCCGGAAATCGAATGTGCGTGCTATAGGCTCGCTCTCGTCATAACCGGAAGAAAACTCGTCGGCGCCCCGTTTAGGCTGTCTGGGGGTGCTGTCCCCTTGTCTGTCTTTTGAAAGGTGCGCACTGGCGTGGCCGATCGTCTCACCGTCCGTGGCGCTCGCGAGCACAATCTGAAGAACGTCTCGCTCGACCTGCCACGGGACTCGCTCATCGTGTTCACCGGCCTCTCGGGGTCGGGCAAGTCGTCCCTGGCGTTCGACACGATCTTCGCCGAGGGCCAGCGACGCTACGTGGAGTCGCTCTCCTCGTACGCTCGGCAGTTCCTGGGCCAGATGGACAAGCCGGACGTCGACTTCATCGAGGGGCTGTCGCCCGCGGTCTCGATCGATCAGAAGTCCACCTCGCGCAACCCGCGCTCGACGGTCGGCACGATCACCGAGGTCTACGACTACCTCCGCCTGCTCTTCGCCCGCATCGGCAAGCCGCACTGCCCCGAGTGCGGCCGGCCCATCTCCCGGCAGTCGCCCCAGGCGATCGTGGACCGGGTGCTGGAGCTGGAGGAGGGCTCCCGCTTCCAGGTGCTCTCGCCGCTGGTGCGCGAGCGCAAGGGCGAGTTCGTCGACCTCTTCTCCGACCTGCAGACCAAGGGCTACAGCCGGGCCCGGGTGGACGGCGCGACCGTCCAGCTGACCGATCCGCCGAAGCTGAAGAAGCAGGAGAAGCACACCATCGAGGTGGTCGTCGACCGCCTCACCGTCAAGGAGAGCGCCAAGCGCCGGCTGACGGACTCGATCGAGACCGCCCTGGGCCTCTCCGGCGGCATGGTGATCCTGGACTTCGTCGACCTCCCCGAGGGCGACCCGCAGCGCGAGCGGATGTTCTCCGAGCACCTCTACTGCCCGTACGACGACCTGTCGTTCGAGGAGCTGGAGCCCCGCTCCTTCTCCTTCAACTCGCCCTTCGGCGCCTGCCCGGAGTGCACCGGCATCGGCACCCGCATGGAGGTCGACCCGGAGCTGATCATCCCCGACGAGGAGAAGTCCCTCGACGAGGGCGCCATCGCCCCCTGGTCGCTCGGTCACACCCGGGACTACTTCCAGCGCCTGATCGGCGCGCTCGCCGACGAACTGGGCTTCCGCACCGACATCCCCTGGGCGGGGCTGCCGCAGCGCGCGAAGAAGGCCCTGCTCAACGGCCACAAGACGCAGATCGCGGTGCGCTACCGCAACCGCTACGGGCGCGAGCGCTCCTACACCACCTCCTTCGAGGGCGCGATCCCCTTCGTCCGGCGCCGGCACGCGGAGTCCGAGAGCGACTCCAGCCGTGAGCGCTTCGAGGGGTACATGCGCGAGGTGCCCTGCCCCACCTGCGAGGGCACCCGCCTCAAGCCGATCGTGCTGGCGGTCACCGTCCAGGGGAAGTCCATCGCCGAGGTCGCCGCGATGTCCATCAGCGACTGCGCGGAGTTCCTGCGCGGCATGAAGCTGAGCGCACGCGAGAAGACCATCGCCGAGCGGGTGCTCAAGGAGGTCAACGAGCGGCTGCGCTTCCTGGTCGACGTCGGCCTGGACTATCTGTCGCTCAACCGCGCGGCCGGCACGCTCTCCGGCGGCGAGGCCCAGCGCATCCGGCTGGCGACGCAGATCGGCTCGGGTCTGGTGGGCGTGCTCTATGTGCTGGACGAGCCGTCGATCGGCCTCCACCAGCGGGACAACCACCGGCTCATCGAGACCCTGGTGCGGCTGCGCGACCTCGGCAACACCCTGATCGTGGTGGAGCACGACGAGGACACCATCAAGACCTCCGACTGGGTCGTGGACATCGGCCCGGGCGCGGGTGAGCACGGCGGCAAGGTGGTGCACAGCGGCTCGCTCAAGGAGCTGCTGCGCAACAAGGAGTCGCTGACCGGCCAGTACCTTGCGGGCAAGCGCCAGATCCCGATCCCGGACACGCGCCGCCCGGTCAATGGGGAGCGCCGGCTGACCGTGCACGGCGCCCGGGAGAACAACCTGCGGGACATCGACGTGTCCTTCCCGCTGGGTGTCTTCTCCGCGGTCACCGGGGTCTCCGGCTCCGGCAAGTCCACCCTGGTCAACGACATCCTCTACACACACCTGGCCCGTGAGCTGAACGGTGCCCGGGGCGTCCCGGGCCGGCACACCCGGGTCGACGGGGACGACCTGGTCGACAAGGTGGTCCACGTCGACCAGTCGCCGATCGGCCGCACCCCGCGGTCCAACCCGGCCACGTACACGGGTGTCTTCGACCATGTCCGCAGGCTCTTCGCGGAGACCATGGAGGCGAAGGTGCGCGGCTATCTGCCGGGCCGCTTCTCCTTCAACGTCAAGGGCGGCCGCTGTGAGAACTGCTCCGGCGACGGCACCATCAAGATCGAGATGAACTTCCTCCCGGACGTGTATGTGCCGTGCGAGGTCTGCCACGGTGCCCGGTACAACCGGGAGACCCTGGAGGTCCACTACAAGGGCAAGTCCATCGCCGAGGTCCTGGACATGCCGATCTCCGAGGCGCTGGACTTCTTCGAGGCGGTCCCGACGATCGCCCGGCACCTGCGCACCCTCACCGAGGTCGGGCTGGGCTACGTCCGGCTGGGCCAGTCCGCCACGACCCTGTCCGGTGGTGAGGCGCAGCGTGTGAAGCTCGCCTCCGAGCTGCAGAAGCGCTCCACCGGCCGCACGGTCTATGTGCTGGACGAGCCCACCACGGGTCTGCACTTCGAGGACATCAGCAAGCTGATCAAGGTGCTCTCCGGGCTGGTCGAGAAGGGCAACACCGTGATCGTCATCGAGCACAACCTCGATGTGATCAAGACGGCCGACTGGGTCATCGACATGGGTCCCGAGGGCGGCAGCGGCGGCGGTCTGGTGATCGCCGAGGGCACCCCCGAGCAGGTCGCGGGGGTGGGCGCCAGCCACACCGGCAAGTTCCTCAGGGACATCCTGGGAGCCGAGCGGATCTCCGACGCCCCGCCGGTACCGGCCAAGAAGCGGGCCGCCCCTCGGAAGCGGGCGGCGGCGAAGGCCTGACAGCCGGCTCAGAGTTTCGGCACGTAAGGTACAGCTTTCAAGCTCTTTCCTTACGTGCCGAAGCGGAGTCCCCATGGCTGACACCACCGCCCTGCCCCCCTGCCGCCGTACCGTCCTGAAGGGCGCGGCGCTCGCCGGAGTCGCCGGGGTCGGTCTCACCGCCTGCGGTGGTTCCGGCACGACGGTCTCCGACGGCCCGATCGAGCTGGGCGCGGCCACCGAGGTCCCGGTCGGCGGCGCCAAGCTCTACCGCGAGGCCAGGATCGTCGTCGCGCAGCCCACGCAGGGCACCTACCAGGCCTTCAGCGCCGTGTGCACCCACCAGGGCTGCACCTGCGACAAGGTGGAGGGCACCGCACTGTCCTGCCCGTGCCACGGAAGCGTCTTCGACGCCGCCACCGGCGCCGTGCGCACCGGCCCCGCGACCAAGCCGCTGACCAAGGTCGACGTCCAGGTCGAGGACGGCAAGCTCGTCGCCGTGACAGGCGGCTGAGACGGCGGGAATGTCACCGTCAATCAGTAGGGTGGGGGCATGGCCGATCCCTCCAGCTACCGCCCCAAGCCGGGACAGATTCCGGACTCGCCCGGGGTGTACAAGTTCCGGGACCAGCACGGCCGGGTGATCTACGTCGGGAAGGCGAAGAGCCTGCGCCAGCGGCTCTCCTCGTACTTCCAGGACCTCGCGAACCTGCACCAGCGCACCCGCACGATGGTCACCACCGCCGCCTCCGTGGAATGGACGGTGGTGACCACCGAGGTCGAGGCGCTGCAGCTGGAGTACTCCTGGATCAAGGAGTTCGACCCGCGCTTCAACGTGAAGTACCGGGACGACAAGAGCTACCCCTCGCTCGCCGTCACCATGAACGAGGAGTTCCCCCGCGTCCAGGTGATGCGCGGCCCCAAGCGCAAGGGCGTGCGCTACTTCGGCCCCTACGCGCACGCCTGGGCGATCCGCGAGACCGTGGACCTGCTGCTGCGGGTCTTCCCCGTGCGCACCTGTTCCGCCGGGGTGTTCAAGCGCTCCGCGCAGATCGGCCGGCCCTGCCTGCTGGGCTACATCGGCAAGTGCTCGGCACCCTGCGTCGGCCGGGTCAGCGCCGAGGAGCACCGCGAACTGGCCGAGGAGTTCTGCGACTTCATGGCCGGCCGCACCGGTACCTATCTGCGTCGCCTCGAGCAGCAGATGAGGGACGCGGCCGCGGCGATGGAGTACGAGAAGGCCGCCCGGCTCCGTGACGACATCGAGGCGCTCAAGCGCGCCATGGAGAAGAACGCGGTCGTCCTCGCCGACGCCACCGATGCCGATCTGATCGCCGTCGCCGAGGACGAGTTGGAGGCCGCCGTCCAGATCTTCCACGTCCGCGACGGCCGGGTGCGCGGTCAGCGCGGCTGGGTCACCGACCGGGTCGAGGAGGTCGGTACCGCCGAGCTGGTCGAGCACGCCCTGCAGCAGCTCTACGGCGAGGAGCGCGGCGAAGGGGTGCCCAAGGAGGTGCTGGTACCCGCGCTGCCCGACCCGTGCGAGCCGGTGCAGCAGTGGCTCACCGAGCGCCGCGGCTCCCAGGTGAGCCTGCGGATACCGCAGCGCGGCGACAAGAAGGACCTGATGGCCACCGTGCAGCGCAACGCCCAGCAGGCGCTGGTGCTGCACAAGACCCGGCGCGCCTCCGACCTCACCACGCGCTCCCGGGCGCTGGAGGAGATCGCCGAGGCGCTGGACCTGGACTCGGCACCGCTGCGCATCGAGTGCTTCGACATCTCCCACCTGCAGGGTGACGACGTCGTCGCCTCGATGGTGGTCTTCGAGGACGGGCTGGCCCGCAAGAGCGAGTACCGCCGCTTCCAGATCAAGAGCTTCGCCGGCCAGGACGACGTCCGGTCGATGCACGAGGTGGTCTCCCGGCGTTTCCGCCGCTATCTGCTGGAGAAGCAGAAGACCGGCGAGTGGGTCGACGGCGACGGCGACGGCGACGGCCACGGCGAGGGCGGCGGCCCGGGGAGCGGCGGCGAGGTCGCCGGCGGGCCCATCGACCCGGACACGGGCAGGCCGCGCAGGTTCGCCTACCCGCCGCAGCTCGTCGTCGTCGACGGCGGGCAGCCGCAGGTCGCCGCCGCCCAGCGGGCCCTGCAGGAGCTCGGCGTCGAGGACGTGGCCGTGTGCGGCCTGGCCAAGCGCCTGGAGGAGGTCTGGCTGCCCGGCGAGGACGACCCGGTCATCCTGCCGCGCACCAGCGAGGGCCTGTACCTGCTGCAGCGGGTGCGTGACGAGGCACACCGCTTCGCCATCGCCTACCAGCGCAACAAGCGTTCCAAGTCGATGAGGGCCGGCGCCCTGGACTCGGTGCCGGGCCTCGGCGAGAGCCGCCGCCAGGCGCTGCTCAAGCACTTCGGCTCGCTCAAGCGGCTGCGGGCGGCGACGGTCGAGCAGATCTGCGAGGTCCCCGGCGTCGGCCGGCGCACCGCCGAGGCCGTGCTCGCCGCGCTGGCCGGGGCCGCCCCGGCCGGACCGGCGGTGAACACCGCCACAGGAGAGATCATTGAGGAAGAGGGGACGGCCGGTCCGGTGACCGTCCCCACGGAACGGGGAAACAGCTCATGAACGCGAACGACGGAGGCGGAGCACAGGTGACGACAGGAGGAGCGGGCGAGGCCGCCGAGGCCATCCCCGAACTCGTGATCATCTCAGGCATGTCGGGTGCCGGGCGCAGCCATGCGGCCAAATGCCTGGAGGACCTCGGCTGGTTCGTCGTGGACAACCTGCCGCCCGCCCTCATCCCCACCATGGTCGACCTCGGCGCCCGCTCCCAGGGCAACGTGGCACGGATCGCGGTGGTCGTGGACGTCCGCGGCCGGCGCTTCTTCGACAACCTCCGGGAGTCCCTGGCGGACCTGGACTCCAAGGGAGTCAAGCGCCGGGTGCTCTTCCTCGAGGCATCCGACGACACCTTGGTGCGCCGCTTCGAGTCGGTGCGCCGCCCGCACCCGCTGCAGGGCGACGGCCGGATCGTCGACGGCATCGCCAAGGAACGCGAGCTGCTGAGCGAGCTGCGCGGCGACGCCGACCTGGTGATCGACACCTCCAGCCTCAACGTCCACGAACTGCGGGCCAAGATGGACGCCCAGTTCGCCGGCGAGGAGGAGCCGGAGCTGCGGGCCACCGTCATGTCCTTCGGCTTCAAGTACGGCCTCCCCGTCGACGCCGACCTGGTCGCGGACTGCCGCTTCCTGCCCAACCCGCACTGGGTGCCGGAGCTGCGGCCGTACACCGGTCTCAACGACGAGGTCGCCACCTATGTGTTCAACCAGCCCGGCGCCAAGGAGTTCCTCGACCGCTACGCCGAGTTGCTGCACATCGTGAACGCCGGCTACCGCCGCGAGGGCAAGCGCTACGTGACCATCGCGGTCGGCTGCACCGGTGGCAAGCACCGCAGCGTCGCCATGTCCGAGCGACTCGCCGCGCGGCTGTCCGCCGACGGAGTGGAGACGGTGGTCGTCCACCGGGACATGGGGCGCGAGTGATCAGGACGACTCGGCGCTTGCGCCGGTCGGCAGGGCGCAGTGGGGTCACCCCCAAAGTCGTGGCACTGGGAGGCGGGCACGGACTGTCCGCCTCCCTCTCCGCCCTGCGCCGCATCACCCAGGACCTGACCGCCGTGGTCACGGTCGCCGACGACGGCGGCTCCAGCGGCCGTCTGCGCGAGGAGATGGGGGTGCTGCCGCCCGGCGACCTGCGCAAGGCGCTGGCCGCGCTGTGCGGCGACGACGAGTGGGGCCGGACGTGGTCCCAGGTCGTCCAGCACCGCTTCGTCAGCGAGGGTGAACTGCACGGCCACGCCGTGGGGAACCTGCTGATCGTCGCGCTGTGGGAACAGCTCGGCGACCCCGTGGCGGCACTGGAGTGGGTGGGCCGGCTGCTCGGCGCGCACGGCAGGGTGCTGCCCATGTCGGCGGTCCCGCTGGAGCTCACCGCCACGGTCCGCGGCCACGACCCGGCGGAGCCGGACGAGGTCACGACCGTGCACGGCCAGGCCACCGTCGCCCTCACCCCCGGTGAGGTGCAGGAGGTGCAACTGGTGCCGCACGACCCGCCGGCCGTCCCCGAGGCGGTGCAGTCCGTGCTCGACGCGGACTGGGTGGTGCTCGGTCCCGGTTCCTGGTTCTCCTCCGTGATGCCCCACCTGCTGGTGCCCGATCTGGTGTCCGCGCTCATGGAGACCAGGGCCCGCAAGGTGCTCGCGCTCAACCTCGCACCGCAACCGGGTGAGACCGAGGGCTTTTCTCCGCAGCGTCACTTGGAGGTTTTGGCCCGACACGCCCCTAAACTCACCATCGACGTGGTGCTGGCCGACGAGGCCGCCGTACTCGACCGCGACAGCCTCATACAGGCAGCCGAGCGTTTGTCGGGCACGGTGGAACTGGCCCGGGTCGCCGCCCCCGACGGGCCGCGGCACGATCCGGAACTGCTGGCCGCCGCGTTCGACCGGATTTTTCGTATGCATGGAAGGATCGGCCCATGGCGATGACGGCAGCGGTGAAGGACGAGATCTCCCGGCTCCCCGTCACCCGGACCTGCTGCCGCAAGGCGGAGGTCTCGGCGATCCTGAGGTTCGCGGGCGGACTGCACCTGGTCAGCGGACGCATCGTGATCGAGGCGGAGCTGGACACCGGCATCGCCGCGCGCAGGCTGCGCAAGGACATCCTGGAGATCTTCGGGCACTCCTCCGACCTGGTGGTCATGGCGCCCGGCGGGCTGCGCCGCGGCAGCCGCTACGTCGTGCGAGTGGTCGCCGGCGGTGACCAGCTGGCCCGCCAGACGGGCCTGGTGGACGGCCGAGGCCGCCCCATCCGCGGTCTGCCCCCGCAGGTCGTGTCCGGGGCCACCTGCGACGCGGAGGCCGCCTGGCGCGGTGCGTTCCTGGCCCACGGCTCGCTGACCGAGCCGGGCCGTTCCTCGTCCCTGGAGGTCACCTGCCCCGGTCCCGAGGCAGCCCTCGCCCTGGTCGGTGCCGCCCGCCGGCTGCAGATCGCGGCCAAGGCGCGCGAGGTGCGCAACGTCGACCGCGTGGTCGTCCGTGACGGTGATGCCATCGGCGCGCTGTTGACGCGGCTCGGCGCGCACGAGTCGGTGCTGGCGTGGGAGGAGCGGCGGATGCGGCGCGAGGTGCGCGCCACCGCCAACCGGCTCGCCAACTTCGACGACGCCAACCTGCGCCGCTCGGCCCGCGCCGCGGTCGCGGCGGGCGCGCGCGTGCAGCGGGCGCTGGAGATCCTCGGCGACGACGTGCCCGAGCACCTCGCGGCGGCCGGCCGGCTGCGCATGGACCACAAGCAGGCGTCCCTGGAGGAGCTGGGCTCGCTCGCCGAACCGCCGCTCACCAAGGACGCGGTGGCGGGCCGGATCCGCCGGCTGCTGGCGATGGCGGACAAGCGCGCCTCGGACCTCGGCGTCCCGGGCACCGAGTCCAACCTGACCGAGGAGATGGTCGGCTGAGCCCGGCGCGGCCCGGCCGCCCCGTCCGGTTACCGGTCCGTACGGCGGGCACCCGTGGCGCCGATGTCACCGGCGGGTGCCCGGGGAGGTAGGGTCGTCCTTGGTCGGGGACATCCCAATACGTCGCAGCCGGAGCGAAATGGCCTCCGGCACACCAGCGAGGAGATCGGTTCGTGACGATCCGCGTAGGCATCAACGGCTTTGGTCGCATCGGTCGAAACTTCTTCCGTGCCGCCCTGGAGCAGGGTGCGGACATCGAGATCGTGGCTGTCAACGACCTGGGTGACACGGCCACCACCGCGCACCTGCTCAAGTACGACACGATCCTCGGCCGCCTCAAGGCCGAGGTGTCCCACACGGCGGACTCCATCACCGTCGACGGCCACACCATCAAGGTGCTGTCCGAGCGCAACCCCGCCGACATCCCGTGGGGCGAGCTCGGCGTCGACATCGTGATCGAGTCCACCGGCATCTTCACCAAGGCCGCCGACGCCAAGAAGCACCTCGACGGCGGCGCCAAGAAGGTCATCATCTCGGCGCCGGCCTCCGACGAGGACATCACCATCGTGATGGGCGTCAACAACGAGAAGTACGACCCGGCGAAGCACAACATCATCTCCAACGCGTCCTGCACGACCAACTGTGTGGCGCCGATGGCCAAGGTCCTCGACGAGAACTTCGGCATCGTCAAGGGTCTGATGACGACCGTGCACGCGTACACCAACGACCAGCGCATCCTTGACTTCCCGCACAAGGACCTGCGTCGCGCCCGCGCCGCCGCCGAGAACATCATCCCGACCTCGACGGGCGCCGCGAAGGCCACCGCCCTGGTCCTGCCGCAGCTCAAGGGCAAGCTCGACGGCATCGCGATGCGCGTCCCGGTCCCGACCGGCTCCGTGACCGACCTGGTCATCGAGCTGGAGCGCGAGGTCACCAAGGACGAGGTCAACGCCGCCTTCCAGAAGGCCGCCGAGGGCCAGCTCAAGGGCATCCTGGAGTACACCGAGGACCCGATCGTCTCCTCGGACATCGTCAACTGGCCGGCCTCCTGCACCTTCGACTCCTCGCTGACCATGGCGCAGGGCAAGCAGGTCAAGGTCATCGGCTGGTACGACAACGAGTGGGGCTACTCCAACCGTCTCGTCGACCTGACCGTGTTCGTCGGCGACCAGCTCTGACACCCGCTCGACCTCCCGTCATGCGATGAGGACAGGGTCCGAACGACGTGCCGTCGTCCGGACCCTGTCCCATGAGACGGCGGTCCGAGCGATCCGACCCAGTCAGGACCAAGGCAGGGGAGCCTTCACCATGAAGACGATCGACGAACTCGTCGACGAGGGGGTCGGCGGCAAGCGCGTGTTCGTGCGCGCCGACCTCAACGTGCCGCTGTCCGGCACCACCATCACCGACGACGGCCGCATCCGCGCCGTCGTGCCGACCATCGCCAAGCTGGCCGAGGCCGGCGCCAAGGTGATCGTCGCCTCCCACCTGGGCCGTCCCAAGGGCGCGCCCGACCCGCAGTTCTCGCTCGCCCCTATCGCGGCGCGTCTGGGCGAACTCCTCGGCACGCAGGTGGCCTTCGCGACCGACACGGTCGGCGAGAGCGCCCGCGCGACGGTGGACTCGCTCACCGACGGCTCGGTGGCGCTGCTGGAGAACCTGCGCTTCAACCCGGGCGAGACCAGCAAGGACGACGCCGAGCGCGGCGCCTTCGCGGACCAGCTGGCCGCGCTGGCCGAGCTGTACGTCGGCGACGGCTTCGGCGCGGTGCACCGCAAGCACGCCTCCGTCTACGACCTCCCGGCCCGGCTGCCGCACGCCGCGGGCCTGCTGATCGCCACCGAGGTCGCGGTGCTGAGGAAGCTCACCGACGAGGTGTCCCGTCCGTACGCGGTGGTGCTGGGCGGCGCCAAGGTCTCCGACAAGCTGGGGGTCATCGACCACCTGCTCGAGCGCGCCGACCGGATCCTGATCGGCGGCGGCATGGTCTACACCTTCCTCAAGGCCCAGGGCCACGAGGTGGGCAACAGCCTGCTGCAGGAGGACCAGATCCCCGCGGTCACCGAGTACCTGGAGCGCGCGAAGGCCAAGGGCGTGGAGTTCGTGCTGCCCGTGGACGTCGTCGCCGCCCCGTCCTTCCCGGACCTGAAGAACCCGGTCGACACCAACCCGCTGGTCGTCGGCGTCGACGCCATCCCCGCCGACGTGCTGGGCCTGGACATCGGTCCGGAGTCCCGCAAGCTCTTCGCCTCGAAGCTCGCCGACGCGGCCACCGTCTTCTGGAACGGCCCGATGGGCGTCTTCGAGCACCCCGACTACGCCGAGGGCACCCGCGCCATCGCCCAGGCGCTGATCGACAGCCCCCTGCCTCCGGCGGGGGGACCCCCAGCGTTCACCGTGGTCGGAGGCGGCGACTCGGCCGCGGCCGTCCGCATCCTGGGCTTCGACGAGAACGCATTCGGCCACATCTCGACCGGTGGTGGCGCGAGCCTCGAATACCTCGAGGGCAAGACGCTCCCCGGCCTCGCCGCACTGGAGGACTGACCCGATGACCTCGCGCACGCCGATCATGGCGGGCAACTGGAAGATGAACCTCAACCACCTCGAGGCCATCGCCCACGTCCAGAAGCTCGCCTTCGCGCTCAACGACAAGGACTTCGACGCCGTCGAGGCCGTCGTGCTGCCGCCCTTCACCGACCTCCGGGGTGTGCAGACCCTGATCGAGGCCGACAAGCTGAAGATCAAGTACGGTGCCCAGGACCTGTCGGCGCACGACTCCGGCGCCTACACCGGCGAGATCTCCGGCCCGATGCTGGCCAAGCTGAAGTGCTCGTACGTGGTCATCGGCCACTCGGAGCGCCGCCAGTACCACCACGAGACCGACGAGCAGGTGAACGCCAAGGTCAAGGCGGCGTTCCGGCACGACCTGACGCCGATCGTCTGCGTCGGCGAGGGCCTGGACGTCCGCAAGGCCGGCGAGCAGGTGGCCTTCACCCTCGCCCAGGTCGACGGCGCCCTCAAGGACGTCCCGGCCGAGCAGGCCGAGACGCTGGTCGTCGCCTACGAGCCGGTATGGGCCATCGGCACCGGCGAGGTCGCCACCCCCGAGGACGCCCAGGAGGTCTGCGGGGCGATCCGCGGCCGGCTGGCAGAGCTGTACGGCCAGGCGGTGGCCGACGTGATCCGCATCCAGTACGGCGGCTCGGTCAAGGCCGGCAACATCGCGGCGATCATGGCGCAGCCCGACGTGGACGGCGCCCTGGTCGGCGGTGCCGCGCTGGACTCGGAGGAGTTCGTCAAGATCATCCGCTTCCGCGACCAGTAAGTTCTGCGGCAGTAGGCTGTCGGGCCCTGCCCGAAGTACTCTGTCGGGGGTCGGAGCGCTGCGAGGCAGCGGCCCGGCCCCCGCGTCGTCCTAGGTCACCGAGAGAGTTGGTCCAGCTGTGGTCATCGGGTTCTCCATCGCCCTCATCATCTTCAGCCTGCTGCTGTTGCTGCTCGTGCTGATGCACAAGGGCAAGGGCGGCGGTCTGTCCGACATGTTCGGTGGCGGCATGCAGTCGTCCGTCGGCGGTTCCTCGGTGGCCGAGCGCAACCTCGACCGGATCACGGTTGTCATCGGTCTGTTGTGGTTTGCCTGCATTGTCGCTCTCGGGCTTCTGCTGAAGTTCCAGAAGTGACCGAGTCCCCGGCTTCCGGGGAGAACTGACGCCTCGTCGTCGGCGCGACTTATCATGGGAGGGCCCCATGGGATACGGTGCCCTTTCCCCGCAGGCGCGGGGCGAACCGGTCTCCGTACACTGGGCGACCTCGCAGCACCATCACGCAGGGAGTTACGACCGTGGCAAGTGGCAACGCGATCCGTGGTAGTCGGGTCGGGGCGGGGCCGATGGGAGAGGCTGAGCGGGGCGAGTCCGCGCCGCGCCTCCGCATCTCCTTCTGGTGCTCCAACGGGCACGAGACCCGGCCGAGTTTCGCGAGCGACGCGCAGATCCCCGAGCACTGGGACTGCCCGCGCTGCGGCTTCCCGGCGGGACAGGACGAGGAGAACCCGCCTGCGCCCCCGCGCACCGAGCCGTACAAGACGCACCTGGCGTACGTGCGGGAGCGGCGCAGCGCGGCCGACGGCGAGGCGATCCTCGCCGAGGCGCTGGCCAAGCTGCGCGGCGAGATCTGAGCCGTACCGGCTGATGCTCCACGGGCCCGACCCGCAAGGAAGACCCTTCTTTCGCGGACCGGGCCCGTCGCGTCCCTTCAGTGCGTAACCGGAACGTATACTCCGTGTCGTGTCTCTGGTGATCGGCATCGATGCGGGCGGAACCCGGACGCGCGCCTACCTGGCCGAGGCGGCGCCCGACGGCGTGGTGCTCGGCGAGGGTGAGGGCGGCCCCGGCAACGCGATGACCGTCGAACGCGTGGCGCTGACGCAGCACCTCGCGGACGCCATCCGCGGCGCGGTCCCGGAGGACCGCAGGGGCGAGGTCGCGACCGTCGTGGGCGGCTTCGCCGGCGCGGCGCTCGGCACCGGCCCCGAGACGGGGCACGAGCTGGCCATCTCCTGTCTGCGGGCGGCGCTCGACAGCCACGGCGTCGGTGCGCCCGAGGTGACGGTCTGCGGTGACATCGAGGTCGCCTTCGCCTCCGCGCCGGGCACGCCGGCGGACGGACTGGCGCTGGTCGCCGGGACCGGAGCCGTGGCCGCGCGGATCGAGAAGCGCAACCAGACCCTCGTCGCGGACGGCAACGGCTGGCTGGTCGGTGACGAGGGCAGCGGCTTCTGGCTGGGCCGCGAGGTCATGCGGGCCGCCCTGCGCGCGCTGGACGGGCGCGGGCCGTGGACGATCCTGGTCGAGGCCGTGCTCTCCCACTACATGGGCTCCCCCGGGGGGCCGTACCTCGCGCAGGAACGCCCCGGCGGCCACGAGTGCCATGTGCTGCGCAACCGTCTGGTGCCGCTGGTGTACGCCGAATCCCCGGTCAGGCTGGCCAGGTTGAGTCCGCTCGCCGTCGCCGCCGACCGGGACGGCGACGAGGTCGCCGGAGCCCTGCTGGACGACGCCGCCGACGAACTGGCCGCCACCGTCGCCGCGCTGGACCCGCGGGCGGGCGAACCCCTGGTCGTCACGGGCGGGCTGCTGGGGCCGACGGGGCCGCTGCTCGGCCGGATCGTGGCCCGTGCCGAGGAGATGGACCTGGACGTGCTGCCGGTGCGCGACGGCGGCGCGGGCGCGCTTGCGCTGGCCCGGCTGCGGGTGAACGGGGACTGAGCGGGAGCGAACCGGACGGTTCGGACGGTCCCGACAGGACACCCCCGCCTGGGGATTGACGTGGACTAGACCTCTCGTCCATCGTTTCGGAGGAGCACCCACCGGATCACTGGACTCAGGGGGAATCGGCCATGGCCGACGACGTGACGACCACCGCTGCACGGTTCGCCGACGAGGCGAGGACGGTGATCGACCGCGTGGTCGCCGCCAACAAGGACTCCGTGGCCGCCGCCGCCCGGCTGCTGGCCGACTGCGTCGCCGCGGACGGCATCGTCCAGGCCTTCGGGACCGGCCACTCGCAGGCCACGGCGCTGGAGATCGCCGGACGCGCCGGCGGGCTGATCCCCACCAACCGCATCGGGCTGTCGGACCTGGTGGCCCGCGGCGGCGAGGACCTCTCCGTGCTCTCCGACCCGCTGCTGGAGCGGTCGCCGGGGCTCGGCAAGCGGCTCTACGAGCTGGCCGCCCCGCATCCGCGGGACGTCTTCGTGGTGATCTCCAACTCCGGCGTCAACAACTCGATCGTCGACTTCGCCCTGCACGTGAAGGAGGCGGGCCACCCGCTGATCGCCCTCACCTCGCTGCAGCACACCCGTTCCGTCCCGGCGCTGCACGCCAGCGGCAAGCACCTGGCCGACGTCGCCGACGTCGTCCTGGACAACGGGGCGCCGATGGGTGACGCGCTGCTCCCGCTGCCCGACGGCGGGTCGCTGTGCGGGATCTCCACGATCACCTCGGCCATGCTCGTCCAGATGACCGTGGCCGAGGCCGTCGGCCTGATGACCGCCGAGGGCCACCAGGCACCGGTGTACGTCTCGGCCAACGTCCCCGGCGGCTTCGAGCGCAACCTCGTCCTGGAGCGCCACTACGGGGAGCGGCTGCACCGCGGAGGGTTCTGACCTGGGCGTACGCGGCGTTGTCAGTGGCCCCCGCTACGGTCTGTGACGAAAGTCGAGGACCGGTGAGCGGGGGTTTCCATGAGCGTCGGCATCGCGTACGGCACCGAGCACGCGCCCGCGTGGCGGGGCGGGTTCGGGCGGCTGTGGACGGCCGCCGCGGTCTCGCGGTTGGGGGACGGGCTGCGGGCTGCGGCGCTGCCGCTGCTCGCCGTGGGCCTGACCGACTCCCCGCTGCTGGTCTCGCTCGTCACCGCCGCGGGCTATGTGCCCTGGCTTTTCTTCGGGCTGCTCGGCGGGGCCGTGGCCGACCGGGTGGACCAGCGGCGTGCCATGTGGGCCGTGGACGCCGTACGGGGCGCGCTCACGGCCGCCTTCGCGCTCGCGGTGTGGCTGGACGGGGCGGGCATCGCGCTGCTGCTCGTGCTGGCGTTCGCCCTCACCACGCTGCAGACCCTCTTCGACAACGCCACGACCTCCCTGCTGCCGGCTGTCGTGCCCTCCCGCGCACTCGGCCGTGCCAACGCCCGGTTGATGACGGCTCAGACCACGGCCGCGACCTTCCTCGCCGCGCCCCTGGGCCCGGTGCTGTTCGGTCTCACGGCCGCGCTGCCGTTCGGGGTGGACGCCCTCAGCTACGCGGTCGCGGCCCTGCTGGTGGCATCGCTGCGACTGCCCGCGCCCGAGCGGGCCGTACGGGCGGCCGGCCGCACACTGCGGCAGGACATCGCCGAGGGGATACGCGTGCTGCGGCGGGACCGAGTGCTGCGGGCGCTGTGCACGGCCAACACCGTGGTCAACGTGGGCATCGGCGCCCTGGTGGCGACCCTCGTCCTCCAGGTCACCGGCTGGCTCCACGCCGGGCACACGGGATACGCCGTCGTCCTGGTCGCCTACGGAGCGGGCAGCGTGGCCGGGGGAGCGGCCGCCGGGCGGCTCTCGGCGCTGCTGGGCGGCCGTGTCAGGAGCCTCGCGCCGGGCCTGGCCCTGCAGGCCGGCTGCCTGGTCCTGGCCGGCACTGTGCGCTCCCTGGCGGTGACCGCGGCCGCCCTGGCCGTCTTCGGCGCCCTCGGCATGGTGTGGAACGTCAACGAGACCACCCTGATGCAGCAGCGCACGCCCGAGAAGTTGCTGGGCCGGGTGAGCGCGGCCATGCGCACCCTGGGAGTCGCGGGGGCACCGCTGGGAGCCCTGCTGGGCGGCGCCACGGCGCAGATCCTCGGTCCGAACACCCCGCTGCTGCTCGCGGCCGCTCTGGTGGGCTGCGCGTTGCCGGCTCTTCGTCCGATCGTCACCACGCCCGACGGCGGACGTGAAAGAACGACGCGCAAGTAATCAACTAGTTTGGACCTGCAGCAGGAGGACGAGGAGAAGTGGACTGATGTCCGATACCAACACGCAGGGCCGAACCCGTCTCGACCAGCGGCCCGAGTGGCACGCGCTCGCCGAGCACCGCGAGGAGCTGGGCGCGACCCACCTGCGGGAGCTGTTCGACACCGACCCGGACCGCGCCCGGCGCTACACCGTGCAGGTCGGCGATCTCCATCTGGACTACTCCAAGCACCTTGTGACCGACGAGACGCTGCGTCTGCTGCGCGACCTCGCGGCGGCCACCGGAGTCGCCGAGCTGCGGGAGGCCATGTTCCGCGGCGAGAAGATCAACGTCACCGAGGACCGCGCCGTGCTGCACACGGCGCTGCGCGCCCCCCTGTCGACCGAGATCACGGTCGACGGGGTCAACGTGGTGCCCGGGGTCCACCATGTGCTCACCAGGATGGGGAGTTTCGCCCACTCCGTCCGCACGGGCAAGTGGGTCGGCTCGACCGGACGCCGCATCAAGAACGTGGTGAACATCGGCATCGGCGGTTCCGACCTGGGACCGGCGATGGCCTACGAGGTGCTGCGGCCGTACACCGACCGCGAGCTCACCTTCCGCTTCGTCTCCAACGTGGACGGCTCCGACCTCCACGAGGCGCTGCACGGCCTGGACCCCGCCGAGACGCTGTTCATCGTCGCGTCGAAGACGTTCACCACCATCGAGACCATCACCAACGCCACCTCGGCGCGCGAATGGCTGCTCGACGGGCTCGGCGGCGACGAGAACGCGGTGCGCTTCCACTTCGTGGCGGTGTCCACGAACGCGGCGGAGGTCTCCAAGTTCGGCATCGACACCGACAACATGTTCGAGTTCTGGGACTGGGTCGGCGGCCGCTACTCGTACCCGTCCGCGATCGGGCTCTCGCTGATGATCGCCCTCGGCGAGGAGCAGTTCCGGGAGATGCTGGCCGGCTTCCACCTGGTCGACGAGCACTTCCGCACCGCCCCTCCAGAGGCCAACGCGCCGCTGCTGATGGGCCTGCTGGGCGTCTGGTACGGCCAGTTCTTCGACGCCCAGGCGCACGCGGTCCTGCCGTACAGCCACTACCTGTCGAGGTTCACGGCCTACCTCCAGCAGCTCGACATGGAGTCCAACGGCAAGTACGTGGACCGCGAGGGACGGCCCGTCGACTGGCAGACCGGCCCGGTCGTGTGGGGCACGCCCGGCACCAACGGGCAGCACGCCTACTACCAGTTGCTGCACCAGGGCACGAAGTTCATCCCCGCGGACTTCATCGGCTTCGCCAACCCGGTCGGCGAGCTCGAGCCGGCCTTCGCCGCCCAGCACGACCTGCTCATGGCCAACTTCTTCGCCCAGACGCAGGCGCTGGCCTTCGGCAAGACCAGCGAGGAGGTCCGCGCCGAGGGCGTCCCGGAGGAGCAGGTCCCGCACCGCACCTTCCGCGGCAACCACCCGACGACGACCATCCTCGCCAAGGAGCTGACCCCGTCCGTGCTGGGCCAGCTGGTGGCGCTGTACGAGCACAAGGTCTTCGTCCAGGGCGCGGTCTGGAACATCGACTCCTTCGACCAGTGGGGCGTCGAGCTGGGCAAGGTCCTCGCCAAGCGCGTGGAGCCCGCGCTGACCGAGGGCGCCGAGGTCGCCGGCCTGGACGCTTCCTCGAAGGCCCTCGTGGCCACCTACCGGTCGCTGCGCGGCCGCTGAGGCGGACGACGCACAAACGAAAGACGCCGGGCGGACTCCTCGGAGCCCGCCCGGCGTCTTTCGTTTGCGCGTCGTCCCGCGCCGGTCACCGCCTCACGGGGAGGACGGCGGGTACAGCTGCGGGGGCAACTTCGCTGCGGCCGTACGGTCGAGCAGCCACAGCGTGCGGGCCCGCCCGTGGGCACCCGCCGCCGGGGCCTGGATCTCACCGGGCCCGGACAGGGCGATGGCCACGGCGCCCGCCTTGTCCTCGCCCGCCGCCAGCAGCCAGACCTCGCGGGCGGCACGGATGGCGGGCAGGGTGAGCGAGATCCGGGTCGGCGGCGGCTTGGGGGAGCCGTGCACGCCCACGACGGTGCGCTCGGTCTCGCGGACCCCCGGATGCCCGGGGAACAGCGAGGCCACGTGCGTGTCAGGACCCACACCGAGCATCAGTACGTCGAAGGAGGGCACCGGCCCGTGGTCCTCGGGACCGGCCGCCTCCGCCAGTTCCCGCGCGTAGGCCTCCGCGGCGGCGTCCGCGTCGTTGCCGAGCGGGCCGTCCGAGGGCGGCATTGCGTGCACCCGCGCCGGGTCGACCGGAACCGCGTCGAGCAGGGCCTCACGGGCCTGGGTCTCGTTGCGCTCCGGGTCGCCCGAGGGCAGGAACCGCTCGTCGCCCCACCACAGATCCAGCCGCGCCCAGTCCACCGCGTCCCGGGCCGGCGAGGCGGCCAGGGCTGCGAGCAGGGCGTTGCCGTTGCGTCCGCCGGTGAGCACCACCGAGGCGGAGCCGCGCGCGGCCTGGGCGTCCACGATCTTCGTGATCAACCGGGCCGCCGCGGCCTGCGCCATCAGCTCCTTGTCCCGGTGGACCACCACCTGGGGCGCGGTCACCGGGCGGCCGCCTTCTTGCCGGAGCCGCCGTCCTGGCCGGTTCCCGCCGCCGCGGCGGCCGGTTCGGCCGTCTCCTCGGCGTGCGCGAGCCGGTCCACGCCGAACTTCACCGCCGCCGCGTACGCCTCGTCGGGGTCGAGCCGGCGCAGCTCCTCGGCGATCAGATCCGAGGTCGCCCGCCGCTGCAGCGCCACGTGCCGGTCCGGCTGGCCCGGGATGGCGAGCTCGGCCAGTGAGCCGGTGGGCCGGTCAAGGCAGATCTCGCCGTCCGCGGTCGCCAGCCGTACGGCGGTGATGCCGGGGCCGTCGGAGACCTTCCGCCTGACGGGCACGCCGAGTCGCCGGGCGAGCCACAGCCCGAGCAGTTCCGTGCTCGGGTTGTACGCCTCGCCCTCGACGACGGCGCCCTTGACCGCGGCCTGCTTCTGGTCCAGGGCCGCGGCCAGCACGCTGCGCCACGGGGTGATCCGGGTCCAGGCGAGGTCGGTGTCGCCGGGGGCGTACGTCGCGGCACGCAGCCCCAGTGCGGCGACCGGGTCCTCGGTGGCCGCCGCGTCGGTGATCCGGCGCGCCGCGAGCTGGCCCAGCAGGTCCTCGGCGGGGTTCGCCGGGGCGTCCTCGGGCCACCAGACGACCACGGGGGCGTCGGGCAGCAGCAGCGGCAGCACGACGCTCTCGGCGTGGTCGGCGAGTTCGCCGTGCAGGCGGAGCAGGACGATCTCGCCGGTGCCGGACTCGCCGCCGACGCGCACCTCGGCGTCGAGGCGGGCGCTGCGCCGGTCGCGGGGGGAGCGGCCGGGCCGCTTGATGACGACCAGGATGCGCGAGGGGTGCTCGCGCGAGGCGTCGGAGGCGGCCTTGAGGGCGTCGTAGTGGTTGCCCTCGTCGGTGACGATCACCAGGGTGAGCACCATGCCGACCGCCGGGCTGCCGATCGACCTCCGCGCCTTGATCAGCGCCGAGTTGATCTTGCTTGAGGTGGTCTCGGTCAGATCGATGTTCATGGCCGGCGCCAGCTCCTGCCGTCTCGTGCGAGCATCTCGTCCGCCGCCTTCGGACCCCAGGTACCCGCGGTGTACTGCTCGGGCTTGCCGTGCCGGTCCCAGTACTCCTCGATCGGATCCAGGATCCGCCAGGACTCCTCCACCTCCTGCGGCCGCGGGAAGAGGTTGGCGTCGCCGAGCAGGACGTCCAGGATCAGCCGTTCGTAGGCCTCCGGGCTGGACTCGGTGAAGGACTCGCCGTAGGCGAAGTCCATCGTCACGTCCCGGATCTCCATCGAGGTGCCCGGAACCTTGGAACCGAACCTGATCGTCACGCCCTCGTCCGGCTGGACGCGGATGACCAGGGCGTTCTGCCCCAGCTCCTCGGTCGCGGTGTTGTCGAACGGGGAGTGCGGGGCGCGCTGGAAGACGACCGCGATCTCGGTGACGCGGCGGCCCAGGCGCTTGCCGGCGCGCAGGTAGAACGGGACCCCCGCCCAGCGGCGGTTGTCGATCCCCAGCTTGATCGCGGCGTAGGTGTCGGTCCTGGACTTGGCGTCGATGCCCTCCTCCTCCAGGTAGCCGAGCACCTCCTCCCCGCCCTGCCAGCCGTGCGCGTACTGGCCGCGCACCGTGTGCCCGCCCAGGTCACCCGGCAGCCGGACCGCCTGCAGCACCTTCAGCTTCTCCTGCACCAGCGACGTGGCCTCGAAGCACGACGGCTCCTCCATGGCGGTCAGCGCGAGGAGTTGGAGGAGGTGGTTCTGGATGACGTCGCGTGCGGCGCCGATGCCGTCGTAGTAGCCGGCGCGGCCGCCGATGCCGATGTCCTCGGCCATCGTGATCTGCACGTGGTCGACGTAGGAGCGGTTCCACAGCGGCTCGAACATCGTGTTGGCGAAGCGCAGCGCCAGGATGTTCTGGACCGTCTCCTTGCCCAGGTAGTGGTCGATCCGGAAGACCTCCGCGGACCGGAAGACCTGGTGGACCACCCGGTTGAGCTCCTGGGCACTGGCCAGGTCGTGCCCGAAGGGCTTCTCGATGACCGCCCGGCGCCAGGATCCCTCGGGAGGATCGGACAGCCCGTGCTTCTTCAGCTGCTGGACCACGCTCGGGAAGAACTTGGGCGGCACCGAGAGGTAGAAGGCGAAGTTGCCGCCCGTACCGCGGGCCTTGTCCAGTTCGTCGACCGTGGCGCGCAGCTTCTCGAAGGCCTGGTCGTCGCCGAAGTCGCCGGGGACGAACCGCATCCCCTCGGAGAGCTGCTGCCAGACCTCCTCGCGGAAGGGGGTGCGCGCGTGTTCCTTGACGGAGTCGTGGACGACCTGCGCGAAGTCCTCGTCCGCCCAGTCGCGGCGGGCGAAGCCGACGAGCGAGAAGCCCGGCGGCAGCAGCCCGCGGTTGGCGAGGTCGTACACGGCGGGCATCAGCTTTTTACGTGACAAATCGCCCGTGACGCCGAAGATCACCAGGCCCGACGGCCCCGCGATGCGCGGGAGCCGTCGGTCCGATGCGTCACGCAGCGGGTTGGCGCTGCTCAACGTGCTTACGCCTCCTTCGGCGCCAGGCGCTTGAGCTCGGCCTCGGTCGAGCCCAGCAGCTCGTTCCAGGACACCGCGAACTTCTCGACGCCCTCGTCCTCCAGCAGCTGGACGACGTCGTCGTACGAGATGCCGAGCGCGCCGATCGCGTCCAGCTCGCCCTGGGACTGCTCGTACGTGCCGCGGATGGTGTCCCCGGTCACCTCACCGTGGTCGGCGACCGCGTCCAGCGTGGCCTCGGGCATGGTGTTGACGATGCCAGGGGCGACCAGCTCGGTCACGTACAGGGTGTCCGGGTAGGCCGGGTCCTTCACGCCGGTGGAGGCCCACAGCGGACGCTGCTTGTGCGCGCCCTCACGCTCCAGCGCCTGCCAGCGGTCGGAGGAGAAGACCTCCTCGTACGCCTGGTAGGCCAGCCGGGCGTTGGCGACGGCGGCCTTGCCCTTGAGGGCCTTGGCCTCGTCGCTGCCCAGCTTCTCCAGGCGCTTGTCGATCTCGGTGTCCACGCGCGACACGAAGAAGGAGGCCACCGAGCGGATCAGGGAGAGGTCCAGGCCCGCGGCCCGGGCCTTCTCCAGGCCCGCCAGGTAGGCGTCCATGACCTCGCGGTAGCGCTCCAGCGAGAAGATCAGCGTGACGTTGACGCTGATGCCCCGGCCGATCACCTCGGTGATGGCCGGCAGGCCCGCCTTGGTCGCCGGGATCTTGATCAGGGTGTTGGGCCGGTCCACCAGCCAGGCCAGCTGCTTGGCCTCGGCGATGGTGGCGGCGGTGTTGTGGGCCAGACGCGGGTCGACCTCGATCGACACCCGGCCGTCCTGGCCGCCGCTGGCCTCGTACAGCGGGCGCAGCACGTCGGCGGCGTCCCGTACGTCCGCGGTCGTGATCATCCGCAGTGCCTCGTCCACCGTCAGCTTGCGCGCGGCGAGGTCGGTGAGCTGCTGCTCGTAGCCGTCACCGCCGGCGATCGCCTTCTGGAAGATCGACGGGTTGGTGGTGACGCCGACCACGTGGCTCTGGTCCATGAGCTCGGCCAGGTTGCCGGAGGTGATCCGCTTACGGGACAGGTCGTCGAGCCAGATCGCCACGCCCTCGTCGGAGAGGCGCTTGAGTGCGTCTGTCATGGGTTCTGCATCTCCTCTGTACGTCGTATGCGTCTGTGCGTCAGCGTGCGGCTGCGGCGATGGAGTCGCGTGCGGCGGCGGCCACGGCCTCTGCGGTCAGACCGAACTCGCGGTAGAGGACCTTGTAGTCGGCGCTTGCCCCGAAGTGCTCCAGGGACACAATCCGGCCCGCGTCGCCGACGAAGCGGTGCCAGGTCAGGCCGATGCCGGCCTCGACGGCGACCCTCGCCCGTACGTTCGGCGGGATGACGCTGTCGCGGTACGCCTGGTCCTGCTCCTCGAACCACTCCACGGACGGCATGGAGACCACGCGCGTCGGGATGCCGTCGGCCTGCAGCTGCTCGCGGGCCTCGACGGCCAGCTGAACCTCGGAGCCGGTCCCGATCAGGACGACCTGCGGCTGACCGCCCTCGGCGTCGAACAGCACGTAGCCGCCCTTGGCCGCGTTCTCGTTCGCCGGGTAGGTCGGCACGTTCTGCCGGGTCAGCGCCACGCCGTGCGGGGCGGGCTTGGCGGTGTGGCGGCGCAGGATCTCCGCCCAGGCGATCGCCGTCTCGTTGGCGTCGGCCGGCCGGACCACGTTCAGGCCGGGGATGGCGCGCAGCGCGGACAGGTGCTCGACCGGCTGGTGGGTCGGGCCGTCCTCGCCGAGGCCGATGGAGTCGTGCGTCCACACGTAGGAGACGGGCAGCTTCATCAGCGCGGCCAGGCGCACGGCCGGGCGCATGTAGTCGGAGAACACCAGGAAGGTGCCGCCGTAGATACGGGTGTTGCCGTGCAGCGCGATGCCGTTCATCGTCGAGCCCATGGCGTGCTCGCGGATGCCGTAGTGCACGGTGCGGCCGTACGGGCTCGCCTCCGGCAGCGGGTTGTCCGCCGGGAGGAACGAGGACGAGGCGTCGATGGTGGTGTTGTTCGAGCCGGCCAGGTCGGCGGAGCCGCCCCACAGCTCGGGGATCACGCCGCCCAGCGCCTTCAGCACCTCACCGGAGGCCTTGCGGGTGGCGACGTCCTTGCCCGCGGGGAACTCCGGGACGACGTCCTCCCAGCCGGCCGGGAGCTCGCCGGCGTGGATGCGGTCGAAGGTACGGGCCCGCTCCGGGTTGGCGGAGCGCCACTCCTCGAACCGCTTGGTCCACTCCGCGTGGGCCTCGCGGCCGCGGTCGGCGACCTTGCGCGCGTGCGCCAGCACCTCGGAGGCGACCTCGAAGCTCTGCTCGGGGTCGAAGCCCAGCACCTTCTTGGTGGCCGCGACCTCCGTGTCGCCCAGCGCCGAGCCGTGGGCGGCCTCGGTGTTCTGGGCGTTCGGGGCGGGCCAGGCGATGATCGTGCGGGCCGCGATGATCGAGGGGCGGTCGGTGACGGCCCGCGCCTTGTCGAAGGCGGCGTACAGGGCCCGGACGTCGAAGTCGCCCGAGGGGTCCTGCTCGATGCGCTGCACGTGCCAGCCGTAGGCCTCGTAGCGCTTCAGCACGTCCTCGGAGAAGGCGGTCGCGGTGTCGCCCTCGATCGAGATGTGGTTGTCGTCGTACAGGGCGATCAGATTGCCCAGCTTCTGGTGCCCGGCCAGCGAGGACGCCTCGGCGGAGATGCCCTCCTCCAGGTCGCCGTCGGAGACGATCGCCCAGACGGTGTGGTCGAAGACCGACTCGCCCGGCGCCGCGTCCGGGTCGAACAGGCCGCGCTCGTAGCGGGCGGCCATCGCCATGCCCACCGCGTTGGCGATGCCCTGGCCCAGCGGGCCGGTGGTGGTCTCCACACCCGTCGTGTGACCGTGCTCCGGGTGGCCGGGGGTGCGCGAGCCCCAGGTGCGGAAGGCCTTGAGGTCCTCCAGCTCCAGCCCGTAACCCGAAAGGAAGAGCTGCGTGTACAGCGTCAGCGACGTGTGTCCCGGCGAGAGGACGAAGCGGTCGCGACCGGTCCACGCGGCGTCCGAGGGGTCGTGCCGCATCAGCTTCTGGAACAGCAGGTAGGCCGCGGGGGCGAGGCTCATCGCCGTACCCGGATGGCCGTTGCCGACCTTCTGTACGGCATCCATCGCCAGAACCCGGGCGGTGTCAACCGCACGCCTGTCCAGCTCGCTCCACTCCAGCTCGGAGGTGGTCGGCTCGGTGCTCACCTGAGAGGGCTCCTCTCCACATGTATTACGCCGGTGACGATGTGCACACCGGGCGTTGCCGAGCCTACCCCTGCACGTGCGTGCACCTTTTCGAGTGTGGGCTCGACGGCTGCGGCAACCGATCCCCGGGCAGCGGCATTCCCTCCCCGGCACCGGTGGTTTCACCAGCGTGCCCCGGTCAGCGTTTCTTCGCCTGTTGAACGCAGAACACCTTCAGGTTGCCCTTCTCTTGCGCTATGGAGGACAACACGTGGCACCCCCGAGCGCGGGCGGAGTATCCGCTACGTCTAAAGTGGCGTGGTACGCGCAAGCGGAGCCGCTTGCTGGACTTTTCCTCAGGGGTGTTCGTGACGGCCGTCGAATCCCGGCCCGCCGGAGCCATCGGGTCGAGCCACCGCCACCGGCCGTTCGGTGCCCGTGTGATGGCGTTCGTGGCGCTGACCAAGCCGCGCATCATCGAGCTGCTGCTCATCACGACGGTTCCGGTGATGTTCCTTGCGGCGGGCGGTGTCCCCGACCTCTGGCTGGTCGCGGCGACCATGATCGGCGGTTACATGTCGGCGGGCGGCGCGAACGCCCTCAACATGTACATCGACCGCGACATCGACGCGCTCATGCACCGTACGGAGCAGCGCCCGCTGGTCACCGGCATGGTCGCGCCGTGGGAGTGCCTGGTCTTCGGCATCACGCTTTCGGTGGTTTCCACCGCCTGGTTCTGGGTGCTCGTCAACCCCCTGTCGGCGGCGCTGTCCCTGGCGGCGATCCTCTACTACGTCTTCGTCTACACCCTCGGCCTCAAGCGCCGTACGGCCCAGAACATCGTCTGGGGCGGCATCGCCGGCTGCATGCAGGTGCTCATCGGCTGGTCGGCGGTGCGGAACGAGCTGGCCTGGGCGCCGTTCGTCCTCTTCCTCGTCCTCTTCTTCTGGACGCCGCCGCACTACTGGCCGCTGTCGATGAAGGTGAAGGACGACTACGAGCGCGTGGGCGTGCCCATGCTGCCGGTCGTGGCGGGCAACGTCGTGGTGGGGCGGCAGATCGTCATCTACAGCTGGGTGATGGTGCTGGTCTCGCTCACGCTGTGGTGGCCGCTCGGTGCGGCGAGCTGGTTCTACGCGGTCGCCGCCGTGCTGCTGGGCGCCTTCTGGCTGGTCGAGGCGCACGCCCTGTACGGGCGGGCGAAGGCCGGTGTGGTCGGCGCCAAGCTCAAGGAGATGCGGCTGTTCCACTGGTCCATCACCTACGCGACGCTGCTGTTCGTCGCCGTCGCCGTGGACCCCTTCCTGCGCTGATTACCGGCGGGTAGCATTCCTTTCATGGCAGAGACCGAGGAAGCAGTCACCCAGGCCGCGGACCGCCGGGCCGCGGCCCGTGCCGAGCGCCGCGCCGCCCGCCTGGCGAAGCAGATCACCGCGTTCGCCAGGAGCCACGGCGGCGGCGCCGAGGGCCAGATCGCGTACATCGGCGAGGTCGGCACCCGCATCGTCCTCGTCGGTGAGAACGGCGAGTGGGGCGACCTGGTGGCCCCCACGTACGACATCGCGCGCAGCGCCGTGGAGCGCTCCGGGATCACCGTGCACGAGACCTTCGACGGAGACCTGGCGGCCAAGGTGCGCACCGGCCGCTACGAGTGGTCGCGGATGGCCGGGATCCAGATCGGCGGCCCCGCCAACACCTGACGCCGGGCCCGCCCGTTAGGACCATGGGAGTGGTCCGGTCGACGGGTGGCAACGAGGAGGCGCCGGTGGATACCGAGGAACGCGACGAGAGGCGGCTGACGGCCCGCCGGGAAGCGGCGCGGCTGTCCGCGGAGGGCGTGCGCGCCGTCGCCGTCAGCTGGGTGGACAACGCGGGCATCAGCAGGGCCAAGACCGTGCCGACCGCCCGGCTGGCGCACGCCGCGCACCGCGGGGTGGGCATGTCGCCGGTCTTCGACGTCTTCACCTCCGACGACGCCGTCACCTCCTCCCCGCTGATCGCCGGCCCTGACGGCGACCTGCGGCTCTTCCCCGACCTGGACCGGCTCACCGTGCTGGCTGCCCGGCCCGGCTGGGCCTGGGCCCCGGCCGACCGATACGACCAGGACGGCCGCCCCCACCCCGCCTGCCAGCGGCTGTTCGCCCGGCGTATGGCGGAGCGCGCCGCCGAGCGCGGCCTGGAACTGCGGATGGGCTTCGAGACCGAATGGGTCGTGGCGAAGGACGACGGCAGCGGCGACTGGGCCTCCCGCGGCCCGGCCTACGGCCTGACGCGGGTGACCGAACTCTCGGACTACCTGCTCGACCTCCACGACGCCCTCGCCGCCCAGCGCATCGAGGTCCTGCAGGTGCACCCCGAGTACGCGCCCGGCCAGTTCGAGGTGTCCACCGCGCCCGCCGACCCGGTCCGCGCCGCCGACGAGGTCGTCCTCGTCCGCGAGACCGTGCGGGCGGTCAGCGCCGCCCACGGCCTGCGCGCCTCCTTCGCCCCGGCCGTCGTCGCCGGGCAGGTCGGCAACGGCTGCCACCTGCACCTGAGCCTGCGCGAGCACGGGCACAACCTGCACCGCGACCCCACCGCCCCGTACGGCCTGGCACCCGCCGCGAACACCTTCCTGGCGGGCGTGCTCGACGCGCTGCCCGCCCTGTGCGCCATCGGCGCCCCGTCCCCGGCCAGCTACCTGCGGCTCGTCCCCTCCCACTGGGCCGGGGTGTACCGCTGCTGGGGCGTGGAGAACCGCGAGGCGGCGCTGCGCCTGGTGCCGGGCGAGGCCGACGACCCCGACGGCGGCCACGCCGAGCTCAAGCCCTTCGACGCCGCCGCCAACCCCTATTTGCTGGTCGGCGCCGTCATCGCGGCGGGCCTGGCCGGTCTGCGCGACGGCGGGGGGACGCTGCCGCCGCCGGTCAGCGGGGACCCGGTCGGGCAGGGCGACCAGAAGCGGCTGCCCAGCTCGCTCAGCGAGGCCGTCTCGCACCTCGTGCGCAGCGGGACGCTGAAGGAGGCACTGGGCGAGGCGCTGTTCGGCGCCGTGGTCGCGGTGCGGCGCGCCGAGTCCGAGGCGCTGGCCGAGTACGGTCCCGACGAGCTCGCGGAGGCCACCCGGTGGCGGTGGTGATCGAGCTGCCGCCGCTGGTCGACCACCACTGCCACGGCGTCGTCCGGGGCGAGCTCGGCATCGCGGCCTTCGAGACGTATCTCACCGAGTCCGACGCCCCCGCGGCGCCCGGCACCACCTTCTTCGACACCCAGACCGGCTTCGCCGTCCGCCGCTGGTGCCCGCCGCTGCTCGGACTCGAAGCGCACTGCCCGCAGGCAAGCTACCTCGCCCGGCGCCGCGAACTCGGGGCGTACGAGACCACGCGCCGGCTGCTGCGGGGCAGCGGCATCGGCACGTACCTCGTCGACACCGGGCTGCCCGGGCACCTGACGACGCCGGCGGAGCTGGCCGCGGCCGGCGGGGGAGCGGAGCGGGAGATCGTCCGGCTGGAGCGGCTCGCCGAGGACGTCGCCGGGGCCTGCGACTCGGCCGGTGCCCTGGTCGAGGGCATCGCCGAGGCCGTCCACACCGCCGCGCGCACCGCCGCCGGTTTCAAGTCGATCGCCGCCTACCGCCATGGCCTGGCGCTCGCCCCGGAGCCGCCCGCGCCCGGCGAGGTCCGGCACGCCGCGGGGGCGTGGCTGGAGGCCCGCGGCGCCGGGCGCGTCCGGCTCGACGACCCCGTAATGCTGCGGCACCTGCTGTGGACGGCCGTCGCGACCGGGCTGCCGCTGCAGCTGCACACCGGCTTCGGCGACCCGGACCTGCGGCTCGACCACGCGGACCCGGCGCTGCTGACGGACTTCGTCCGGTCGACCGCGGGGACCGGGACAGATTTGGTGCTGCTGCACTGCTACCCGTACCACCGACAGGCGGCCTACCTGGCGAACGTCTTCCCGCACGTGCACGCGGACGTCGGCCTCGCCCTCACCCATGTGGGGGCGCGGGCGGGCGCGGTCCTCGCGGAGTTCCTGGAGCTGGCGCCGTTCGGGAAGCTGCTGTTCTCGACGGACGCCTACGGGCTGCCCGAGCTGTATGTGACCGGCGCCGAGGCCTTCCGCGGCGCGGTGCGCGAGGTGCTGGGCGGCTGGGTCGCGGACGGCGCATGGTCGGCGGCCGACGCCCGGCGCGTCGCGGCCATGCTGGCCGCGGACAACGCGCGGCGGCTGTACCGGCTCCCGTGAGGGCCCCCTTGGCGGGGGCGTGGGCGGCGTGTCCGTGCCGCGGCCGGTGGGCGGGTGCGGGTTCGTCTCGCGCCCTTCGGGCGCAAAGCGGCGGGCTGCGGACGGGAGGGTGGGGGCGGTGCCTTGGCGGCGCTGTGCGGGTGGGTTCGTGGCGGGGGTTCAGGCTGCGGAGCGGGTGGGGTTTCCGTTGGCGGGGGTCTCGTTTCCGTCCGCGGGTGCAGATGGCCGCTTCCACGCCTTCGCTGTGTGGTGGGCGCGCCCGCCGTGACCGGCGTCCGCGGCTGATTCGAGGTGCTGTCGAGGGGTCGGCGGGACATCGGGCCCGCTTTCGCCGACATGTTCGGTGGAACAGGGCCCGGTCTTTGGGCCGGGGTAGATCGGGCTCGCTTTCGCCGACTCTGTCGGCGGAACAGGGCCCGATGTCGGGGAAGCACCCGCAGACGCCGGTCACGGCGGGCGCGCCACCCACGAACGGTGGGCGTGGCCACCGGCCATCTCTCCCCGCGGACGGCAACGAGACCCGCACCACTGGACAGGCGAACCGCTCCGGAGCCTGAACCCCCGCCACGAACCCACCCGCACACCGCCGACCGGCCCCGCCCCCACCCTCCCCATCCGCAGCCCGAGTCTTTGCGCCCGAAGGGCGCGCGCCCCGCGTGCTGCGGGGGCAGGCCGCTACGCGGCCGGCGCGGGCTCCGGGGCGGACGCGACAGCCGCGGGCACGGGCTCCTCGCCGCGCTCGCTCTCCGGACGCTCGCGCATCGACAGCAGCACCCGCAGCACCGCGATCCACACCAGCGTCGAGCCGAGCATGTGAAGCGCCACCAGGACCTCGGGCAGCTTCGTGAAGTACTGGACGTAGCCGATGACGCCCTGTGCGAGCAGCACGACCAGCAGGTCCCGTACCCGGGCCCGCGGCCCCGCGGGGGCGTCGACCGCGCGCAGTACGAACCACAGCGCGATCGTCAGCCCGCACACCACCCACGCGAGGTCGGCGTGGAGTTGCGCGATGGTCTCCCACTTCACCGGGACGCGCGGAACGTCGCTGCTGTCGCCGGCGTGCGGTCCGGCCCCCGTCACGAGCGTGCCGACCGCGATCAGCGCCCCGGAGGCGGCGATCAGCACCCACGTCAGCTGCCTGACCGGCTTGCCGACCAGGGGACGCGCTTCCGCGTCGCCCTCTCCGGCCCGCTGCCACATCACCAGCGCGACGGCGATCAGCGCGCTGGAGAGCAGGAAGTGCGCGGCGACCGTGTAGGGGTTGAGACCGGTCAGGACGGTGAAGCCGCCGAGCACGGCGTTGCCCATGACGACCCAGAACTGGGCCCAGCCGAGCCGGGTCAGCCCGCGCCGCCACGGCTTCGCGGCCCGCGCGGCGATGATCGCCCAGCCCACGGCGGCGCACAGCACGTACGTCAGCATGCGGTTGCCGAACTCGATCACGCCGTGCACGCCCATCGCCCGGGTCGCGGTGAGGCTGTCGTCGGTGCACTTGGGCCAGGTCGGGCAGCCGAGGCCCGAGCCGGTCAGCCGGACGGCACCGCCGGTCACCACGATGACGACGCTCATGACCAGCGCGGCCAGCGCGGCCCGCCGGACCGTCTCGGGGGACGGGGTCCAGCGCCGGGCGATGAAGGCCAGGGGGTTTCGAGCGGCTTGGCCTGCTTGGCTGAGATTGGGCACGGCCACCATCGTAGGCGCCTCCTTGTGCAATCCTTCACGAGGGGGACGCCCAGGGGAGGGGTTGGGGGACATGAGCGACGTCGACCGGCGGAAACTGCTCTACGGAGGCGCCGCCGCGGCGCTCACGGGGATCGGCGCGGCCGCGTACACCGCCGCGGACACCCCCGCCGCCGAGGCCGTGCGGCAGCCCAGGAGCACCACGCACCCCGGTGTGGTCGACGTCGTCGCCGACTTCGGCGCCAAGGGCGACGGCACCACCGACGACAGCAAGGCCTTCGCGGACGCCTACCGCTACGCCGAGTCGCGACTGGACGACCACACCGGCCGCACCGTTATCGACGTCCCGCCCGGCAAGTACCTGATCACCGAGCCGGGCGCGCTGCTGGACGGCGACGACCCGTCCAACGCCGCCAACGGCCTGCGCTTCCGGGGCGCGGGCCTGCGCATCAGCGAGATCGTCTTCGCGCCGCGGGAGCCCGCCGGCGCCTTCCTCTGCCGCAACGACGACATGTGGCAGAACATCGCCTTCGAGGGCCTGCGCTTCACCTCCGGCACCCCGGGCGCCTCCTTCTTCTCCTCCTACTCCACCGGCGGGGCGGCGAACTACCGCTTCAGCGACTGCGAGTGGATGGGGGAGTGGGAGTACGGCATCGCCCTCGACGGCACCAACACCAACTCCGAGATGCGCTGGGAGGCCTGCCGGGTGGGCGGCGCCTACCGCAGGGCGTTCCTCTACTCGGGCCTGTCCAAGCGCTCGGAGAACCCGGAGCAGCAGGACCAGTTCCTCAACTACTGGTTCACCGACATGAACGTCACCTACGAGTGGGGCAACTTCCTGGAGTTCCCCTACGGCGGCTCGGTCACCTGCCGCGCCGGGAGCTACATCGTGACCGGGCGCCGCCCGGCGCCCCACCCCGACTACGGCTACGAGAGCGCCTTCTTCCGCTTCCCCCGCAAGCAGCACTTCAGTTCGGTGCAGCGCTTCCACGCCGAGGACATCCGCTTCGAGCTGCGCAACGCCGACACGGTCGTGATCGACTGCGAGTGGGGCGGCGGCACCGTCCACTTCAACGACTGCGACGACACCGCCAACGCCTTCAAGTCCTTCGCCCCGCAACTGCGGGCCCACCGCTACACACTGGGCCCGCGCGGTCCGCTGGTGCGCTACGACTCCTGCCAGCTCACCGGCGCCCACCGCTACCGCACCGACGGCTCCGCGGAGCTGCCCACGACCGTGCGCTACGACATGTGCCTGCTGGCCAGCCACGCCCCGGAGAGCGGCTTCCTCGCCCTCGACGAGGGCCAGGGCACCGGCTTCGCCCGCTTCGTGGACTGCGTCACTCCCACCTGAACCAGCGCGCCGCGGCGCCGAGGCCCAGCACCGCCCAGACGGCGAGGATCCCGAGGTCGCCCCACGGCATGCCCGCGCCGTGCCGGAGGACGTCGCGCAGGCCGTCCGACAGGGCCGAGATCGGCAGCAGTTCCAGGACGGAGCGGGCCGTGTCCGGGAACCTGTCCAGCGGCACGATCACCCCGCCGCCGACGAGCAGCAGCAGGAAGACCAGGTTCGCGGCGGCGAGCGTGGCCTCGGCGCGCAGTGTGCCGGCCATCAGCAGACCGAGGCCGGAGAAGGCCGCCGTGCCCAGGGCGAGCAGCAGGAGCACCGCCAGCGGGTTGCCGCTCGGAGACCAGCCCAGGGCGAAGGCGATCACGGTGAGCAGGGCGATCTGCAGGACCTCGGTGACCAGCACGGAGCCGGTCTTGGCGGTCATCAGCGCCCAGCGCGGCAGCGGGGACGCGCCGAGCCGCTTCAGCACGCCGTAGCGCCGCTCGAAGCCGGTGGCGATCGCCTGGCCGGTGAAGGCGGTCGACATCACGGCCAGCGCGAGGACGCCGGGGGTGAGGAAGTCGACGGCCTTGCCGGCGCCGGTGTCGACGATGTCGACGGCGCTGAAGAGGACCAGCAGCAGTGTGGGGATGACGACGGTCAGCAGCAGCTGCTCGCCGTTGCGCAGCAGCATCCGGGTCTCCAGCGCGGTCTGCGCGCCGATCATCCGGGGCAGCGAGGCCGCTCCGGGGGCCGGGATGAAGGTGCCGGTGGCGGTCACGAACGCAGCTCCTTGCCGGTGAGCTCCAGAAAGACGTCCTCCAGGGTGCGCCGCTCGACCGCGAGGCGGTCGGGCATCACGCCGTGCTGGGCGCACCAGGAGGTGACGGTGGCCAGCATCTGCGGATCGACCTTGCCCTCGATCCGGTAGCTGCCCGGGGTGAGCTCCACGGCCGCGGAGTCGGCGGGCAGCGCCTTGAGCAGGGAGGCCAGGTCGAGGCCCGGGCGGCCGGAGAAGCGCAGGGTGTTCTCGGCGCCGCCGCGGCACAGCTCCTCGGGGGTGCCGCTCGCTATCACGCGGCCCTTGTCGATGATCGCGACGTCGTCCGCGAGCTGCTCGGCCTCGTCCATGAAGTGCGTGGTCAGGACGACGGTGACGCCGTCGGCACGCAGCTCGCGGATCAGCTCCCAGGTGGTGCGGCGGGCCTGCGGGTCCAGGCCGGCCGTCGGCTCGTCCAGGAAGACCAGCTCCGGGCGGCCCACGACGGCCATCGCCAGCGCCAGACGCTGCTGCTGGCCGCCCGAGAGCCGGCGGTACGGGGTGCGGCCGCAGGACTCCAGGCCGAGCCGTTCGATCAGCAGGGCGGGGTCGACGGGGTCGGCGTGCAGCTTCGCGGTGTGCCGCAGCATCTCCTCGGCACGGGCGCCGGCGTACACGCCGCCGGACTGCAGCATCACGCCGATCCGGGGCCGCAGCGCGGCGGCCTCGCGTACGGGGTCGAGCCCCAGCACCCGCACCCGGCCGCCATCCGGACGGCGGTAGCCCTCGCAGGTCTCGACGGTGGTGGTCTTCCCGGCTCCGTTGGGTCCGAGCACGGCGGTCACGGTGCCCCGGGCGACGCTCAGGTCGAGCCCGTCCACCGCGGTCTTGGCGCCATATCGCTTGACCAGTCCCGTCATCTCGACCGCGGGGTCCATTCGCATGAACGGAAGTCTACGAACCTCCGGGGGGCGTTCCGCCGGGAGGGCGGTGCCGCGCGCCGTCACCGCCGGTCGCGCGGGGTGCGCGGCGGCCGGATCCCGGCAGTGGGGAAGATCGTTTTCGCAGGTCAGGTTAGGTTTCCCTAAGTGACGCAGCAGACATCCACCCCGTGGACCGCCGCTTGCCTCTGCGAGCTGAATTACGCAACACTGGCCTTGTGAAAAACGCGTCCGAGGCTCAGGAGGAGCAGACGACCGGGGAGCGGAGCACCCGCAACCGGGTCGCCAGGTCCGTCCTGGTCCACGGGCCGTCCACCGCCGCCGACCTGGCGGAACGGCTCGGGCTGACGCAGGCGGCCGTGCGCCGCCACCTGGACGCGCTCGTCGCCGAGGACATCGTCGAGCCGCGCGAGAAGCGGGTCTACGGGAACCGCGGCCGAGGCCGCCCCGCCAAGGTGTTCGCGCTGACCGACTGCGGCCGTGACGCCTTCGACCAGGCCTACGACCAGCTCGCCGCCGACGCCCTGCGCTGGATCGCCGAGTCCGCCGGCGGCGGGGAGCAGGGGGACGCCGCGGTGTCCGCCTTCGCCCGCGCCCGGGTCGCCGCGCAGGCCGAACGCTACCGGTCGGTCGTCGAGGCGGCCGGCCCCGAGGAGCGCACGCAGGCGCTGGCCGAGGCGCTCAGCCAGGACGGGTACGCTGCCACGACGCGCAACGCGCCCGCCTCCGCCGGCGAGCAGCTCTGCCAGCACCACTGCCCGGTGGCCCACATCGCCGAGCAGTTCCCGCAGCTGTGCGAGGCGGAGGCCGAGGTCTTCTCCCGCCTGCTCGGCACCCATGTACAACGGCTGGCGACCATCGCCCACGGAGACGGTGTCTGCACCACCTTCGTGCCGAAGGCCGCGTCGCCGTCCGGAACCACCGCACCGACAAACACCGCAAGCAACGCCGGGAGGAACCCCGCATGACTGCCCCCCTGGAGACGGCTCACCCTGAACTCGAGGGTCTGGGCAACTACGAGTACGGCTGGGCCGACTCGGACGTAGCCGGTGCCGCCGCCCGTCGTGGCCTGAACGAGGACGTCGTCCGCGACATCTCCGCGAAGAAGAACGAGCCCGAGTGGATGCTCAAGCTCCGCCTCAAGGGCCTCAAGCTCTTCGGGAAGAAGCCCATGCCCACCTGGGGCTCGGACCTGTCCGGCATCGACTTCGACAACATCAAGTACTTCGTACGGTCCACGGAGAAGCAGGCGGAGTCCTGGGAGGACCTGCCCGAGGACATCAAGAACACCTACGACAAGCTGGGCATCCCCGAGGCGGAGAAGCAGCGGCTGGTCGCGGGCGTGGCCGCGCAGTACGAGTCGGAGGTCGTCTACCACCAGATCCGCGAGGACCTGGAGGAGCAGGGCGTCATCTTCCTGGACACCGACACGGCGCTGAAGGAGCACCCGGAGCTGTTCCAGGAGTACTTCGGCACGGTCATCCCCGCGGGTGACAACAAGTTCGCCTCCCTGAACACCGCGGTGTGGTCCGGCGGCTCGTTCATCTACGTGCCGAAGGGCGTGCACGTCGAGATCCCGCTGCAGGCCTACTTCCGGATCAACACCGAGAACATGGGCCAGTTCGAGCGGACGCTGATCATCGTCGACGAGGACGCCTACGTCCACTACGTCGAGGGCTGCACCGCGCCGATCTACAAGTCGGACTCGCTGCACAGCGCCGTGGTCGAGATCATCGTGAAGAAGGGCGGCCGCTGCCGCTACACGACGATCCAGAACTGGTCGAACAACGTGTACAACCTGGTCACCAAGCGCGCCGTGGCGTACGAGGGCGCGACCATGGAGTGGGTCGACGGCAACATCGGCTCCAAGGTGACCATGAAGTACCCGGCCGTCTACCTGATGGGCGAGCACGCCAAGGGCGAGACCCTGTCGATCGCCTTCGCGGGCGAGGGCCAGCACCAGGACGCCGGCGCCAAGATGGTGCACATGGCGCCGAACACCTCCTCCTCGATCGTCTCCAAGTCGGTGGCCCGCGGCGGTGGCCGCACCTCCTACCGCGGTCTGATCGAGATCGGCGAGGGCGCCGCCGGCTCCAAGTCCAACGTGCTGTGCGACGCGCTGCTGGTGGACACGATCTCCCGCTCGGACACCTACCCGTACGTGGACGTCCGCGAGGACGACGTGTCGATGGGCCACGAGGCGACCGTCTCCAAGGTCAGCGAGGACCAGCTCTTCTACCTGATGAGCCGCGGCCTGGAGGAGACCGAGGCGATGGCCACCATCGTCCGCGGCTTCGTGGAGCCGATCGCGCGCGAGCTGCCCATGGAGTACGCGCTGGAGCTCAACCGGCTGATCGAGCTGCAGATGGAGGGTTCGGTCGGCTGACGCCCGGCCGCTCCGTCCACCACGAACCGATGCCCCTGCAGGGCCGTGAGCGAGCCGAAGGGCGCGACGAGCCGAAGAGCGACGAGACCAAGCGACCTGGGAACGAGGGAGCGCAGTGTCGAGGAGCGTCGGCTGGGGGCCCCTCCCAGCGGTAGCTGGGGGAGGGTTCGAGCGCCCGGAGGCGAGCGAGCACAAATAGGCAGAAAGAGGCAGTAAGACAGCCATGGCTGAAACCATCCCGGCCGCCGGTGCCACCACCGAAGGCGCCATCCAGGTCGGCCAGCCCCGGGACGCCCGGGTCAGCGCGCCCGCGTCCTACGACGTGGCCGACTTCCCCGTGCCGAACGGCCGCGAGGAGGAGTGGCGCTTCACCCCGCTGGAGCGGCTGCGCGGTCTGCACGACGGCACCGCCGTCGCCACCGGTGGCGGCGTCAAGGTCGAGGTGAGCGCCCCCGCCGGCGTCATCGTCGAGACCGTCGGCCGGGACGACGCCCGGGTCGGCAAGGCCGGCAAGCCGGTCGACCGGGTCGCCGCCCAGGCGTACAGCGCCTTCGAGAAGGCCGGTGTCGTCTCCATCCCCAAGGACGCGGTGCTCTCCGAGCCGGTGCGGATCTCCGTGCACGGCCAGGGCGGCGTGGCCTTCGGCCACCAGGTGGTCGAGGTCGGGGCCTTCGCCGAGGCGGTCGTGGTGATCGACCACACCGGTGACGCCACCGTCGCCGCCAACGTCGAGTACCTGATCGGCGACGGCGCCAAGCTGACCGTCGTCTCCATCCAGGACTGGGACGACACCGCCGTGCACGCCGCCCAGCACACCGCGCTGATCGGCCGCGACGCGACCTTCAAGTCCGTCGTCGTCACCTTCGGCGGCGACGTGGTGCGGCTGCACCCGCGGGTCCTCTACGGCGCCCCGGGCGGCGAGGCCGAGCTCTACGGCCTCTACTTCACCGACGAGGGCCAGCACCAGGAGCACCGCCTCTTCATCGACCACGACACCCCGCACTGCCGGTCGAACGTGGCGTACAAGGGCGCGCTGCAGGGCCGGGACGCGCACGCGGTGTGGATCGGCGACGTGCTCATCCGCGCCGAGGCCGAGGGCACCGACACCTACGAGCTCAACCGCAACCTGGTGCTCACCGACGGCGCCCGGGTCGACTCGGTGCCGAACCTGGAGATCGAGACCGGCGAGATCGTCGGCGCCGGCCACGCCTCGGCCACCGGCCGTTTCGAGGACGAGCAGCTGTTCTACCTGATGGCCCGCGGCATCCCGGCCGACGAGGCCCGCCGGCTGGTCGTGCGCGGTTTCTTCGCCGAGCTGATCCAGCAGATCGGTGTCGCCGACCTGCAGGAGCGCCTGCTGGAGAAGATCGACGCGGAGCTGGAGGCGTCCGTCGTATGACCACTGCCGAAGGCTTCGTCCGCGCCTGCGCGCTGAGCGAGCTCGAGGAGGACACGCCCAAGCGTGTCGAGCTCGGCGGCGTGCCGGTGTCGGTCGTGCTCACCGAGGGCGAGGTGTTCGCGATCAACGACATCTGCTCGCACGCGAACGTCTCGCTGTCCGAGGGCGAGGTGGAGGACTGCCAGATCGAGTGCTGGCTGCACGGCTCCTCCTTCGACCTGAGGACCGGCAAGCCGTCCGGGCTGCCCGCGACGCGGCCCGTCCCCGTGTACCCCGTTCAGATCCAAGGGGACGATGTGCTCGTCTCCGTCACCCAGGAGTCCTGAGACACCCATGGCAACGCTTGAGATCCACGACCTGCACGTCTCCGTCGAGGCCGAGAACGGTCCGCGGGAGATCCTCCGCGGCGTCGACCTGACCGTGAAGCAGGGCGAGACCCACGCCATCATGGGTCCGAACGGCTCCGGCAAGTCGACCCTGGCCTACTCGCTGGCCGGGCACCCGAAGTACACCGTCACCGGTGGCACCGTGACCCTGGACGGCGAGGACGTGCTGGCCATGTCCGTCGACGAGCGGGCCCGGGCGGGCGTCTTCCTGGCCATGCAGTACCCCGTCGAGGTCCCCGGCGTCTCGGTCTCCAACTTCCTGCGGACCTCGGCCACCGCCATCCGCGGCGAGGCCCCGAAGCTGCGCACCTGGGTGAAGGAGGTCAAGGAGGCCATGGAGCGCCTGCACATGGACCCCTCCTTCGCCGAGCGCAACGTCAACGAGGGCTTCTCCGGCGGTGAGAAGAAGCGCCACGAGATCCTCCAGCTCGAACTGCTCAAGCCCAAGATCGCGATCCTCGACGAGACCGACTCCGGCCTGGACGTCGACGCGCTGCGCATCGTCTCCGAGGGCGTCAACCGGGTACGCGAGAGCGGTGAGGTCGGCACGCTGCTGATCACCCACTACACCCGGATCCTGCGCTACATCAAGCCCGACCACGTCCACGTCTTCGCCGCGGGCCGGATCGCCGAGTCCGGCGGTCCGGAGCTGGCGGACAAGCTGGAGGCCGAGGGCTACGAGGCCTATGTGAAGGGAGGCGCGTCCGCGTGACACCGCAGCTGCCGGGCCTGCTGGACGCCGAGGCGATCCGCAAGGACTTCCCGGTGCTGGACCGCCTGGTCCATGACGGCAAGAAGCTCGTCTACCTGGACAACGCGGCGACCTCGCAGAAGCCGCGCCAGGTCCTCGACGCCCTCAGCGAGTACTACGAGCGCTACAACGCCAACGTCCACCGCGGTGTGCACACGCTCGCCGAGGAGGCCACGGCGCTGTACGAGGGCGCCCGTGACAAGATCGCGGCCTTCATCAACGCGCCGAGCCGCGACGAGGTGATATTCACCAAGAACGCCTCGGAGTCGCTGAACCTGGTCGCCAACATGCTGGGCTGGGCCGACGAGCCCTACCGCGTGGACAGCGACACCGAGATCGTCATCACGGAGATGGAGCACCACTCCAACATCGTCCCGTGGCAGCTGCTCTCGCAGCGCACCGGCGCGAAGCTGAAGTGGTTCGGCCTGACCGACGACGGCCGGCTCGACCTGAGCGACATCGAGCAGGTCATCACCGAGAAGACGAAGATCGTCTCCTTCACGCTCGTCTCCAACATCCTGGGCACGGTCAACCCGGTCGAGGCGCTCGTGCGCCGCGCCCAGGAGGTCGGCGCCCTGGTGCTGATCGACGCCTCGCAGGCCGCTCCGCACATGGTGCTGGACGTGCAGGCGCTGCAGGCCGACTTCGTGGCCTTCACCGGCCACAAGATGCTCGGCCCGACCGGCATCGGCGTGCTGTGGGGCCGCCAGGAGCTGCTGGAGGATCTCCCGCCGTTCCTGGGCGGCGGCGAGATGATCGAGACCGTCTCGATGCACGAGTCGACCTACGCGCCCGCGCCGCACAAGTTCGAGGCGGGTACGCCCCCGATCGCCCAGGCCGTCGGCCTCGGCGCGGCCGTGGACTACCTGAGCGCCATCGGCATGGACCGGATCGCCGCGCACGAGCACGCGATCACCGAGTACGCGCTGCGCCGGCTGAAGGAGGTGCCCGGGCTGAAGATCATCGGACCGGACACCCCCGAGGGCCGCGGCTCCGCGATCTCCTTCACCCTCGGCGACATCCACCCGCACGACGTGGGCCAGGTCCTCGACGAGCAGGGCATCGCCGTGCGGGTCGGGCACCACTGCGCGCGGCCGGTGTGCCTGCGGTACGGAATTCCCGCGACCACGCGAGCGTCGTTCTATCTGTACTCCACTCCGGCCGAGGTCGACGCCTTGGTCGAGGGCCTGGAGCACGTACGGAACTTCTTCGGCTGAGGGACGGACGGCGAAGCCTGTGAAGCTGGATTCGATGTACCAGGAAGTCATCCTGGACCACTACAAGAACCCGCACGGCCGCGGCCTGCGCGACGGCGATGTCGAGGTGCACCACGTCAACCCGACGTGCGGCGACGAGATCACCCTGCGCGTCAAGCTCGACGGCACGTCCATCCAGGACATCAGCTACGAGGGTCAGGGCTGTTCCATCAGCCAGGCCAGTGCCTCCGTGCTCAACGAACTGCTCGTCGGCCGCCAGGTCGACGAGGCCGTGAAGGTCCAGGAGGTCTTCCTGGAGCTGATGCAGTCCAAGGGCAAGCTGGAGCCCGACGACGCGATGGAGGACGTGCTGGAGGACGCGGTCGCGTTCGCCGGCGTCTCCAAGTACCCGGCGCGCGTCAAGTGCGCGTTGCTGAGCTGGATGGCGTGGAAGGACGCCACCGCCCAGGCTCTGGGCGATGGCGCGGTCAGGGAGTCCGCATGAGCGAGAACGCAGAAGTGACGACGACGAAGCCGGCGAGCGAGGAGGAGATCCGCGAGGCCCTCTACGACGTCGTCGACCCCGAACTGGGCATCGACGTCGTCAACCTCGGCCTGATCTACGGCATCCACATCGACGACAGCAACGTCGCGACCCTCGACATGACGCTCACGTCGGCGGCCTGTCCGCTGACCGACGTCATCGAGGACCAGGCGAAGTCGGCCACCGACGGCATCGTCAACGACCTGAAGATCAACTGGGTCTGGATGCCGCCGTGGGGCCCCGACAAGATCACTGACGAGGGCCGCGACCAGCTGCGCGCACTCGGCTTCAACGTCTGACCCTCGCGGGGCCCCAGGGGTCCCGGAGACCACGACCGCGGGACGCCGCTCCGATCGGGAGCCGCGTCCCGCAGTTGTGTTGCGGCCCGCGATGTGTACGGGTGTACACATCGATGTGTACGCTTGTACGCATGGCATACGCATTGCTGGGCGGGGCGATACTCGCCGAAGTGCTCGGTACGACATCCATGAAGTACAGCGACGGCTTCACCAGGCTGTGGCCCTCCCTCGGCACCGCCGCCGGCTACCTGATCGCCTTCGCGCTGCTCGCGCAGACGCTCAAGTCGATGTCCGTGGGCACCGCCTACGCGATCTGGGCCGGGGTCGGCACCGCCGCGATCGCCGCCATCGGCATGGTCTTCCTCGGCGAGGCGGCCACCGCGGCCAAGCTGACGGGGATACTCCTGGTCATCGCCGGGGTGGTCGTCCTCAACCTGGGCGGCTCCCACTGATGGCCCGCCGGTACGACCCCGAGCGGCGGCAGCGCCTCATCGACGCCGCGATCCGCGTGGTCGGCGAGCGCGGCATCGCCGGGCTCAGCCACCGGGCGGTGGCCGCGGCCGCCGACGTCCCGCTGGGCTCCACCACGTACCACTTCGCCACCCTCGACGACCTGCTCGTGGCCGCCCTGCGGCAGTGCAACGAGGCCTTCTTCCGGGAGGTCGGGGAACGCGCCCTGCTCGGCGCGCCCGGGGCCGACCTCGCCGCCGAACTGGCCCGGTTCGTCGAGGAGACGGTCTCCCGGGACCGCCCCCGTGCGCAGCTGGAGTACGAGCTCTACCTGGCCGCCCTCCGTCACGAGGCCGTACGCCCGGTAGCCGCGGAGTGGGTGGACAACATGGCCGCGCTCCTCACCCGGTGGACCGATCCGGTCACCGCCCGCGCGCTGGCCGCCCTCACCGACGGGATGTGCCTGCAGGCGCTGCTGACCGGCCGCGACATCGACCGGGAGGAGGCCCGCGAGGTCTTCGCGCGGATCATCGGCAAACCCGGGCGAGACTGCTGACCTATACCGGCCGCGACCTGATCCGGCATCCTCACGCGCCGCATTCATGCCTTCACGTGATCGATTCTTGTAGAGCGTCGATCGGAGGCCAGTAAATGAAACAGGCGATGAAGGACATACCGAAGGTGGTGTGGCTCCTTGCCACCGGCATGTTCTTCGTGGCGGCGGTGAGCTTCACCTTCGTCTACCTCTTCGTCTACCTGACCGGACCCCGTGGGCTCAGCACCTCCCAGGCAGGACTCATCGCCGGCGTCGGCGGTGTGGGCATGGTCGCCGGCAACTTCAGCGGCGGGTGGTTCGGCGACCGCTTCGGGCACCGCCGCACCCTCATCACCGGCATGGTCGTGTCCGGTCTCGGCCTCGCGGCCCTGCCGCTGACGCCGACCGCCGCCCTCGCGGTGGTCTTCCCGGTCGCCCAGTACGCCACGGGCGTCACCCGGGCCTCCAACTCGGCGCTCATCGCCTTCTCCGTGCCCGAGGGCTCCCGCCGCCAGGGCTTCGCCCTGCTGCGCTTCATGGCGAACCTCGGCGTCACCGTGGGCCCGCCGCTCGGCGCGCTGATCGCCACCACGATCTCGTACGACTGGCTGTTCGTCGCCGACGGCCTCGGCATGCTCCTCTTCGGCGTCTACGCGCATTTCATCCTGCCGGCGAACGGCAACCACCGGCCCAAGGGCGACGCCTCGCCGGACGCGCCCGGCCTGTGGACCGCGCTGCGCGCCAGGCCCGCCGTGCTGGTGCTGCTCGCCGCGATCCTGGTCGCCGACACCATCTACCGCCAGCAGTACTCCACCCTGCCCGTGTACCTGAAGGACCACGGCATCGGCACCGGCGTCTACGGCGCCCTCATCGCCGTCAGCGGCGCCCTGGTCATCCTCCTCGAACTCCCGGTCACCGTCGCCCTGCGCCGGCGCGCCCCGCTGCCGATCATCGGCCTCGGCGTGATGCTGGTCGGGCTCGGCTTCGCCGCGCTGGCCACCGGCCACTGGTACATCGCGGCCGCCGTCGTGATGATGATCCTGCTGACCGTGGGCGACATCCTCTACAAGTCGCCGTCCACGGCCTACGTCGCCGACAACGCCCCCGACCATCTGCAGGGCCGCTTCCAGAGCATGTACGCCGGCGCCTCCATCAGCGGCGTCGTGCTGGCCGCCCCGCTCGGCGGTGTGCTCTACGAGACCGCGCCGGGCGCGCTGTGGCCGCTGTGCGCCGTCCTCGGTGTCGTCGCCGGCGCGGCCGTGCTCGGTGCCCAGCGGCTGCCGGGCGTACGGGAAGCGGCCGTCGAGCCGGACACGGTCAAGGCCGCGACGCAGTCCTGACCGCCTCGAGCGCCTCCGCCACGCTCGCCGTGACGTCCGTGACCGGGTAGAAGACCCGCCGGATCACCCGGTCCGCGCCGACCACCAGGGTCAGCCGCTTCAGCCGCACCGCGCCGCCCGCGCGGAAGGTCGGCAGCCGCAGCGCCGCGGACAGGGTCAGCTCCGCGTCCGACAGCAGCGGGAAGGGCAGCCGCTCCCGCTCGGCGAACTCGGCCTGCTCGTCCGGGCGCTGGGCGCTCACCCCGTGCACGGCCGCGCCCGCCGCGGTGAACTCCGCCGACCGGTCGCGGTAGGTGCAGGACTCCAGCGTGCAGCCCGCCGCCCCCGGGATGTCGCCCCAGCCCGGGGGATAGGACGCCGGCCGCGCGAAGGCGCCGGGGAAGCAGTAGAGGACCGTGAACGGGCGGTCCGGGGCCACCGGGTCGAGCGGTTCGCCGTCCGGGCCCGCGGGCAGCAGCAGCGCGGGCACCCGGGTCCCCGTCAGCGCGTGCACGCGCTCGGCCTCCGGCGAGCCGTCCGCCGCGGTGCCGGTGGTCGTGCCGTCGCCCAGCACCCACTGGTCGCCCCAGTCCTGGAGGGCGATCAGCACCGGCAGCAGCGCCCGGCCGCGCGGGGTGAGCCGGTACGCGTACCGCACCGGGCGCTCCTGGTAGGGCTCGCGGGCCAGCACGTCCGCGTCGACCAGCAGGCGCAGCCGTTCGGCCAGCACCTTGCGGGAGACGCCGAGTTCGCGCTGCAGGTCGTCGAAGCGGTCGACGCCGCGGGCGGCGTCCCGCACGATCAGCAGCGTCCACCAGTCGCCGACCACGTCGAGCGCCTGGGCGATGGAGCAGTTCGCGTCACCGAGGTGTGTGCGGCGGGCCATGCCGCTATCCTGCCAGCCGAGAGTGAGTTCCCAAAAGGAACTCACTGGGGCGGAGAAGGGGGTTCGGGTATGCGCGAGGTGCCCAGGGTCGTCTGGTCGCTGGCGGCGGGGGTCTTCACGAACGCGGTCGTGAGCTTCACCTTCGTCTACCTCTTCGTCTGGCTGACCGCGGTACGGGACCTGCCCGTCGCGCAGGCCGGGCTGATCGCCGGCACGGGCGGGGTGGGCCTGGTCGCCGGCAACTTCACCGGCGGATGGTTCGGCGACCACCTCGGCCACCGCCGCGTCCTGCTCGCCGGATCCGCCGTCTCCGGCGCCGGACTCGTCCTGCTGCCCGCCCTGCCCACCGCTGTGCTGCTGCCCGTCCTGCTGCTCGCGCAGTACGCGGCCGGCACCGTGCGCGCCGCCAACTCCGCGCTCGTCGCCGTCTCCGTGCCCGAGGGCGCGCGCCGCCAGGGCTTCGCCGTGCTGCGCTTCGCCTCCAACGCGGGCTTCACCGTGGGGCCGCCGCTCGGCGCGCTGCTGGCCGCCCACACCTCGTACACCTGGCTTTTCGTCGCCGACGGCGTCGGCACACTGCTCTTCGCGGGCTACGCCGCCCGCGCGCTGCCCGCCGAGGGCGCCCGCCGGGCCCGCGCCGCGCGCCCCGCGGACGCCCCCGGACTGTGGACGGCACTGCGCGCGCGGCCCGCAGTGATGCTGCTGCTGGCGACGGTCCTCGTCACCGACACCGTCTACCGGCAGCAGTACTCCACCCTGCCCGTCTGGCTCGCCGACCACGGCATCGGCACCGGCGCGTACGGCTGGCTGATCGCCGTCAACGGCGGCGTCATCCTCTGCCTGGAGATCCCGGCCACCGTCGCACTGCGCCGCCGGCCGCCGCTGCCGATCACCGGCACCGGCCTCGTCCTCGTCGGCGCGGGCTACGCCGCCCTGACCGGGGGGCCGTACATCGCCACGGCGGTGACCATGATGGTGTTCCTCACGGCGGGGGAGATCCTCTACAAGACCACCGCCACCGCCTACGTCGCCGACAGCGCCCCGGACCACCTGCAGGGCCGCTTCCAGTCCCTGTACGCGGGAGCCTCCGTCAGCGGCACCGTCCTCGCCCCGCCCCTCGGCGGCGCCCTGTACGAGGCGGCGCCGGGCGCGCTGTGGCCGGTCTGCGCGGTGCTGGCCGCGCTCAGCGGGGCGGTGCTGCTGGCAGCGGCCGCGTGGTGGCGGCGCGGTGCGGGGGAGGGGGACGGGGAGGCGGTGTCCGCCGCAGGCGTGCCGGGCGGGGCGGGTGCGACGCGGCGGCGTTCCGGATGGCGGGCCGGTTGGGCAAGCGCGGGACGCAGCGACTAGCGTTCGACACATGACTGAAACGACCGCCACCTCTCGCGCCACCGGTGCCGTTGCCGCAGGCCTCGCCACGATCGCCGACGACGGCACCGTCCTCGACACCTGGTTCCCCGCGCCCGAGCTCGTGGCGGCCCCCGGCCCCGCCGGGACCGAACGGCTCACCGCGGACCAGGCCGCCGAACTGCTGGGCGACGCCGCCCCCAAGGCGCTGGGAGCGGACCCGCGCCGCGGCGTCGAGGTCGTCGCCGTACGCACGGTCATCGCCTCGACCGACGACAAGCCGCTCGACGCGCACGACGCCTACCTGCGCCTGCACCTGCTGAGCCACCGCCTGGTCAAGCCCAACGGCCAGAACCTGGAAGGCATCTTCGGCCTCCTGGCCAACGTCGCCTGGACCTCCATCGGCCCGGTACCCGCCGGGAACATCGAGCGCGCCCGCCTCGCCGCCCGAGCCGAGGGCCTGCACCTGTCGGTCTACGGCGTCGACAAGTTCCCGCGCATGACGGACTACGTCGTGCCCGCCGGCGTCCGCATCGCCGACGCCGACCGCGTCCGCCTCGGCGCCCACCTCGCCTCCGGCACGACCGTGATGCACGAGGGCTTCTGCAACTTCAACGCCGGCACGCTGGGCACCTCCATGGTCGAGGGGCGCATCAGCCAGGGCGTCATCGTCGGCGACGGCTCCGACATCGGCGGCGGCGCCTCGATCATGGGCACCCTCTCCGGCGGCGGCAAGTCCGTCATCTCCATCGGCGAGCGCTGCCTCCTCGGCGCCGAGGCCGGCATCGGCATCTCCCTGGGCGACGACTGCGTCGTCGAGGCCGGCCTCTACGTCACGGCGGGCACCCGGGTCTGCCTGCCCGACGAGACCATCGTCAAGGCCAAGGAGCTCTCCGGCGCCGACAACCTCCTCTTCCGCCGCAACTCCATCACCGGCACGGTCGAGGTCCTCCAGCGCACGGGCTCGTGGGGCGGGCTGAACGAGATCCTGCACAGCCACAACTGACCGCGCGCGGCGTGCCGGGTGCCGTGCGCGGCACGCGGCCGTGAGCCTGCGGCCGTGTCGGCCGTCCGACGAGCGCCCTCCCATGGCCGGTGGCCCGGGAGGGCGCTCGTGCGTTCAGCGCCCGTCCGGGCCGGAGGCCGTGTCGTACTCGTCGACATCGAGCTCGGCGCCGACGGCGGCGAGGAAGTCCATGACCTCGCGGTCAAGGTGCCAGCCGAAGAGATTCGGGCTCTGCGGGGCTTCCGGGAGGTTCTGAGTTGCGTCGTCGAAGTAGCGCACGACCTGAAGCACTGCTCCGCCGCCTTCGGCAGCCAGGCGGCCGGCGAGTTCGGCTATGCGGTCGGTGTGGGGCCGCAGCCTTTCGAGAACCCGGGCGATCTGCTCGTCCACGCACAACCCCGGGTCCGCGCAGGCGACCTCCCAGGAGTGGTCGACCGGGACGACCGTCGGCCCGGCGAGGCGGCTGCCCCGGACCGACACCTTGTCAGGGCTGATGCCAAGCTGCTCGGTGATCTCTTGTGCCGGGGTGTGGCGGCTGAACAAGGCGAAGTAGACGTACTGGCGCACGGGCATCCGCGCGATGCTACCCCCGAGCTCGGATGACGCCGGTTCAAGGGGAGGGCAAGGTGGGCGTGTACGTCTCCGTCAGGGGGTGGCTGGAGTGCGACGAGCAGCAGCTCGCCGCCGTCCGCCAAGTGATCGCGGACCATTCCGACGGGCACTACAGCGACGGCTGGGGCTTTCCGGCCCGACACTTCAACTGGACCTCGTACGTCTTCTACGGCGGCGACGTCCGTGTGTCGGCCGTGGACTGGTTCATGGACCAACTGCGGGCGATGGCCGCGATCCCCGCGTCCGACGAGGACGGGGACCGGGTCCGTGGGCTCTTCGTGGCCAGTGGCGAGGTGGCCGGGCAGGTCGAGTGGCAGGTGCGGGGCGGATCGGTGACGACCCGGCCCACTGAGGCCGGTCTTGCCTACCTGGCCGAGTAGCGCAGGGCCGTCGCACGTCACTGGGACGGTCGGCACGGCGGCAGGGCGGTGCGCCATGTGAACGGCTCCCCGAGAAGACGCGGTGACCGGGACACCGGCGTCGGTCACGTCGCAGAGGGGGCGGGCGGGAGGGGGAGCCGCAGGACGATCTCGCCGTCGTCGATGTCCCCGGTGGGTTCGAAGCCGAACTTCCGGTAGAAGGGCCACGGCTCGCCGTCGCCGGGCTCGTAGCTGGTCAGCAGTTCCGTGGCGCCGTCCGCGCGGACCAGGTCGGCGATCAGCGTGAGCACCTCGCGGCCGATGCCGTGCCCCTGGTACCGCTTGTCGATCAGGAGCCGCCAGATGAAGTGCCGCCCCCGGTACGGGCCGGACGGCGGCTTCCACGACAGCATCACGAAGCCGACCGGTTCGTCGCCGCGGTACACGGCGCGGTACCAGGGACTGGCGTCCGGCATCTTCGCCGCCTGCTTCAGCGACAGGGACACGGAGGCGACGAACTGCTTCTGCCTGTGCCGGACGCGGAGGGCGCGGACGGCCTCCCGGTTGTCGTCGGTGATCTCCCGGAGGTGCACACCTGGGGACGTCATGCCACACCCTTTCCCGCATCCGGCGATCTCCCCGTGCGTACGCCTCGCCGAGGACGCCAGGCCGGACGTCCTCGCAGCGTAAGCGGCCCGGGCGGGTCGGGGCGGCTCTGGCACGCCGGGCGCCGGGTCGCCCGCGTGCGGCGGCGGTCGTGGACCTCATGCGGATCTCCGGTCTGATGCCGCAGGGCGTCGGCCCCCATGCGGAGGACGTGGTCAGCGCGGTGTCGTACCGCCGGGGCGAAGGCGAGGGCTTGGGTGGGGCTGGTTGCCTGGGGCACCATGTGACCCGCGGGGTTCGTGGTGTGGGGCGGCCGGGGGCCGCAGGGGAGGGAGCGCGTCATGGGTGGGGCGGAGCGGGACGGTTCGGGCCCGGGGGCCGTACGTCCGGAGGAGATGATCGCGGAGGCGCGGAAGGCGTTCTTCGTGGTGTTCGGCTTCCTGGCGGTCGTCTGGCTGCTGCAGGTGGCCAACTACACGGGCCACTACGCGCTCTCGCGGGACTACGGGGTGGTCTCCAGCGACGTCGGCACGCTGCCGAACGTCCTGACCGCGCCCTTCCTGCACTGGAGCTGGGCGCACATCGAGAGCAACTCCGGTCCGCTGTTCGTCTTCGCCTTCCTCGCCGCGTACCGCGGGGTGGGCCGCTTCCTCGCGCTGAGCCTGCTCGTCGCGGTGACCAGCGGCCTGGCGGTGTGGTTCTTCGAGCAGGGCAACGCCGACACGGTCGGCGCCAGCGGCCTGATCTTCGGCTACTTCGGCTACGTCGTGGTGCGCGGGCTCTTCGACCGGCACCTGATCGACACCCTCATCGGCATCGTGATGGCGGCGTCCTTCGCCTACATGCTCACGGTGGCCGTGCCGGGGACGCCGGGTGTGAGCTGGCTGGGTCACCTCGGGGGACTGGTCGGCGGCCTGGTGGGGGCCTGGCTCTTCCGTGACCGGCGCGTTCGCGGCGACCGCCCGGCCCGCCGGGGCGGCGGCGGGCCCGCCGTGACGCGCGGCGACGCCCCGCTCCCCGCCGACAACCCGCGGGCCGATCTGCACAAGGAACTGGGCGACCTGGGGCTGCTCTAGGCCCCCGCCGGCCCGTACGGGCCGGCTCAGATCCAGGTGCTCAGCCACATCCGGGCGTGCCAGTCGTCGTAGGGGATCGTCCGCCCGGTGTAGATCGGGAAGAAGTAGATGAAGTTCCAGACGATCAGCAGGACGAGCACGCCCGCGGCCACCACCCCGTAGGTGCGCCGGCGTTCGGTCGCGCCGGGCCGGCCGATGAGCGCGCCGAGCGCCATGGCGACGGCGAGGCAGAGGTAGGGGAGGAAGACGACGGCGTAGAAGGAGAAGATGGTGCGGTTCTGGTAGTGGAACCACGGCAGGTAGCCCGCCACGACCGCGCACAGGACGGCCCCGGCGCGCCAGTCGCGGCGCAGCGCCCAGCGGTACAGCAGGTAGGCGAGGGCGAAGCAGGCGGCCCACCACAGCAGGGGCGTGCCGAGGGCGAGGATCTCCCGCGAGCAGTTGGCGACGCCGCAGCCGTCCTGCCCCTGCTTGGGGGACTCGTAGAAGAAGGACACGGGACGGCCGAGGACCAGCCAGCTCCACGGGTTGGACTGGTAGGGGTGCGGGTCCGACAGGCCGACGTTGAACTGGTAGACCCCGTACTCGTAGTGCCACAGGCTGCGCAGCGGTGCCGGGATCCACGACCACGTGCCGCCGCGGCCGTCGGCCCAGTGCCGGCCGTAGCCGTCGTCGCTGAGGAACCAGCCGGTCCAGGTCACGAGGTATGCCACCACGGCGACCGGGACGAGGGACAGGAAGGACCAGCCGAGGTCGCGGCGGAGCACCGCGCGGTAGGGGCGGCGGGCTCCGGCCAGACGCCGGGCGCCGACGTCCCAGAGCACGGTCAGCAGCACGAAGAACGCCAGGTAGTACAGGCCGTTCCACTTGACGGCGGAGGCGAGGCCGAGGAGCACGCCGGCCGCGAGCCGCCAGGGCCGGGGGCCGGTTCCCGCGCGGGCGCCGGTGTCCTGGTCGGGACCGGCGAAGCCGTCGATGCCCACCGGGAGGGCCGCGGCGAGCCGGGCCCGCGCGCGGTCGCGGTCGATCAGCAGGCAGCCGAAGGCGGCCAGCACGAAGAACATGACGACCACGTCGAGGAGGGCGACGCGGCTCATCACGAAGTGCAGGCCGTCGACCGCCATCAGCCCGCCGGCCAGGCAGCCGAGCGCCGTGGAGCGGAACAGGCGGCGGCCGATGCGGCACAGCATCAGCACCGACAGGGTGCCGAGCACCGCCGCCATGAAGCGCCAGCCGAGCGGGTTCAGGCCGAACATCCACTCGCCGAGCGCGATCACCCACTTGCCCATCGGCGGGTGCGCCATGAAGTGGCCGGTCTCGGAGAGGGGGATGACCTGGGGGTCTCCCAGGATCTGCGGGTCCGAGACCTTGCGGTCGGGCCAGCCGCCCTCGTAGCCGAGCCGGAGCAGGGACCAGGCGTCCTTGGCGTAGAACGTCTCGTCGAAGACGATCGCGTGCGGGCTGCCGAGGCTCACGAAGCGCAGTACGCCGGCGAAGACGGCGACCAGGACGGGGCCGAGCCAGCCCATGGCCCGTGCGGCACGGTACGCCCGCGCCGGGCCTAGGCCCAGGGCCTGCCACGTGCGGGTGCCCGGCTCGGGGAAGGGCGGGACCAGCCGCTCGCGGGTGTCGGTCCGGGGGCGTGGGCTGTGGCCGAACCGGCGCAGTCGCAGCGGCCAGTCGGCGGCGGTCGCCGCCCGGGGGTCGCCGGCGTCGTCGTCGGTGCGGTCCGGCGTAGCGGTGTCCGTCGTCACCCGCACATCCTAGGGACGTTGTCGGATTGTCATACCGGCACCCGTGTTTGAGGGGCCCCGCGGCGGGCGTCGTGCCGGCCGCGCTCAGACGACCGGTGCCCGGTGCAGGTCCAGCGGACGGATCCCCGCCTCGTCGAAGCGCCGCTCCAGCGCCTCGGTGCCGTGCTCGCGGCGGAAGGCGATCTCGGACGAGGTCACCGGCAGCAGCCACAGCAGACGGGCGTGGCCGTCCGGCAGGTGGCAGACCTCCAGGTCGGGGCCGTGCAGGTACGGGAGGCTGACCAGGATGTGGTCGCAGGCCGAACCCGGTACCCAGGGTTCGCCGACGGGGAGGCTGTGGCCCACGTCGAGCGGGTGCGGCCGGGGACCGCAGTGGTAGTGGGCGGTCATGGCGATCAGGTCCGCGAAGCGGGGGTCGGGGACCGGGGCGGTCAGGACGAACTCCACCCCGTGGCCGTCGCGGGCGCCCCGGGACCAGCAGCCGGCCGTCACATAGGTCCAGTGGTCGCCGCGGGGACCCGGACCCACCTCGATGACACGCAGGTCGGGAACCGTGCCGCGGCGTCCGTCGCCCAGGTCGTGGGCGGCCGTGCCCACCGGGTGTCCCGCGAAGAACTCCCGCACGTGCCGGTCGAGCGCCTGGTGCGCCTCGCTCGTCGTCATGGCGAGGATCATGGCAGGCGCCGCGCGGGGCGGCGCGTGGGGGAAGCCGTGCGCCCTGTCGCGCACCGGTGCATCCGCGGGGCGTGGGCCGCCGCGGCGTGCGCACCGGCCGCCGGCTCCGGCGGTGGGGCGGAAGTGACACCGCTGACGGATGGAACCGCGGTGCGCGTTCCGCGGGCCCGCCCACTCCCGGCAATGCCGACAACTCGTGCGTCCGTCGCGGTAATGGCGGGTGACGGAAAGCCGAAGCACGCCCGCCGGGCGCCCACACGTCTAGGCTGGTGCTGCGCGTTCAGGCGCCCCCCGGACACCGCTGCATTGGAGACCCCGCCATGGCCGCTGACCGCCTCGAATTGCCGCCGGTGAGGCTGCTGCCCGAGGAGGAGCTGGCGCGGCTCGCACTCGCCGTGCCGCTCCTCGACCGCGCGGTACGACTGGCGCGCTGGTGCGCGCCGCACGTGACCGTGGACGCCATGGGGGAGCTGACCGCGCAGGACGTCCCGCGCGCCGTCCGCGAGCTGGGCCTGGAGGAGCAGCCGGACGGCCCGGCGGACGCGGCTCAGGCCTGGGGCGTGGCCGTGGACGCCGGACTCGTCGACCTCGACATCGAGGACGAGGACGAGGACGACGAAGAGGCCGCCGCCGGGAGCGTGGCCCTGGACGAGCCCGCGGGGCGCGCCGTGCCCGGCGCGGCGCTGGGGCGGCTGGACGCGGGCGGGCCGCGCGAGGTGCTGGAGGTGTGGCTGGCCGCACTCGACACGGCGCTGGCCGAGGCCGCGACCCCCGACCTCGACGGCCTGTTGGAGGAGCTGGGCCCGGACGGCGAGGTCGACCTGGGCAGCCTGGACTGGGACCCGGAGGAGGAGGCCGAGTTCCTCGACGGCGCGCTCGCCAACCTCTACCTCTTCACGGCCATGGAGGACTCCGGCGGCGACGCCAAGGACGCCGTGCCGCTGCCGGTCCTGGCCGCCTCCCTCGTCGTCCCCGAGGACGTGGAGGAGCCGAGCGACGCCCTGCTGGAGGACGTCACCGAGGTGATGATGCGCCTCGACGAGCACTTCCGGCTGCTCACGACCATCGGGCTGCTGGAGTACCAGCCGCTGGACGAGGCCCTGATCGAGGAGGCCGAGTCCGAGGACGACGGGCCCGCCGAGACCGCGGCGGTCTTCCCGGAGGAGATCGGGCCCGAGGAGGTCTCGCGCTACGGCCTGGTGCGGCTGACCCCGCTGGGCGTGTACGGCGTACGTTCCCGGATGGCCGACGCCGGCATGCACGCCCCGGTCGCCGGCGACCTGGCGGGTGAGCCGGCCGCCGTCCTCCTGGAGGCGCTGTTCCAGTACCCCGACCAGATCGCCCGCCGCGAGGCCGACGCGTGGCTCGGCAACCGCAAGCCGTACGACGCGGCCCGCGAGCTGCTGGAGGCGGCGCGCGGCGAGGACCGCAACGCGCCCGGCCGCCGCCTGGTCGCCCAGCAGACCCTGAGCCTGCTCGGCGACGAGGCCGAGCCGGCCCTGCGCGAGGTCCTGGCGGACCGCCAGCTCGGCGGACTGGCCCGGGTCTGGCTGACGGAACGCGAGGCGGCGGACGTCCCCGCCCCCGACGAGGACATGATCTTCTGGCTCACCGTCGACACCATCGCCGCCCAGCTCGACGCCGACGACGACCCCGAGTTGCTGCGCGAGCTGGTCACCGACCTCGTCGCCCGGCACGACGGGTTCTTCACCGCCGCCTGGCGGGTGGACCACCCGGCGACCGCCGACGTCCTGGAGGCCATGGGCCGCATCCACCCCGACAAGCGACTGGCCAAGGAGGCGCGCAAGGCCGCGTTCAAGGCCCGTTCGGCGGGAACCGCGGCGCCCTGAACCGCCCGCCGGCCCCGCGGGGAGGGGCGCGGCGGAGGCCCGAACGTCTCGGGGAATGGGCGTCGGAATGTCCCGCTCAGTTCAACTCCCGTTCGCCGTGGGACGGGAGCGTGACTGCGGCAGAGCAGTGACCTTGTGGCCCCAGGAGAGAACGATGCCTCTCACCCGCAGAGACTTCGCCAAGCGCACGGCGATCACCGGCGCCGGAGTCGCGCTGGCCGGAACCGTCGACGTCCTCGCGACCGCACCCGGCGCCCTCGCCGCCGAGCCTCCGGCGACCGCCGCGGCGGCCGGCGCGTCCCGGCACCACGGAGGGCTCGGCTACGGCGAGCTGCTCCCCGACCCCAAGGGCATCCTGGCGCTGCCCAAGGGCTTCTCGTACCGCGTCATCACCCGGACCGGCGTCACCAAGCTGGAGTCCGGCGAGTCGACCCCCTCCAACCACGACGGCACCGCCACCTTCGAGGGCCTGCGCGGCGCCACGCTGCTCGCCACCAACCACGAGTTGGCCGGTGCCCGCGCCGACTGGCCGCACCCGGTCCCGCTGACCGAGGGCCTGGTCTACGACTCCGGCGCGGCCGGCGGCGTGACCATCGTCGAGGTCGCCAAGCACGGCGGCCACGTCGTGGAGTGGGTCGGCGTGGCCGGCACCGCCACCAACTGCGCCGGCGGCCGCACCCCCTGGGGCACCTGGCTGACCTGCGAGGAGACCGAGGACAAGGCCGGCAAGAACGGCTTCCTGAAGGACCACGGCTACGTCTTCGAGGTCGACCCGTACGACCGCAGGGCCAACCGCGACCCCAAGCCGATCAAGGCGCTGGGCCGCTACGCGCACGAGGCGGTCGTCGTCGACCCCAAGCGCGGCCACCTCTTCCTCACCGAGGACGCCTCCAACCCCAACGGCCTGTTCTTCCGCTGGACCCCGCCGGCCGGCTTCCACCACGGCCGCGGCAAGCTGCGCGCCCTGCCCGACGGCGCGGGTGTGCTGCAGGCCTTCAAGTGCTTCGACTCCGGCGGCAAGTTCGTCGACGACCTGTCCCGCGCCACGAAGATCGGCACGGTCTACGGCGTGGACTGGGTGGACGTCCCGGACCGCGACGCGAAGGCGACCTCCGTCCGCAAGCAGTTCGCGGCCGGCGAGGTCACCCGCGCCCGCAAGCTGGAGGGCATGTGGTGGGGCGACGGCGGCGTGTACGTCGTCTCCTCCTACGCCCGCGAGGAGAGCCCGGGCGCGTCCCACGACGGTGCCGTGTGGTTCTACGACCCCAAGCGCCGCACCCTGACCCTCAAGGTCCTCCTGGGCGTCAACCCCGACCCGTCGGCCGACGGTGCCTTCGACGGTCCGGACAACATCACCGTCTCGCCCTACGGCGGCCTGGTCATCGCCGAGGACGGCGAGGGCGTGCAGCACCTGTTCGGCGCGCTCGGCGACGGCCGTACCTACCCGATCGCCCGCAACGAGCTGAACATCGGCACCGCGGAGGAGCCGGAGTACAGCGAGTTCACCGGTGTGACCTTCTCGCCCGACGGCAAGACGCTGTTCGCCAACATCCAGGACCCGGGCATCATGCTGGCCATCACCGGCCCCTGGCGCCGCCAGGGCCACGGCGGCGCCTGCTGAGCCCCGACCGCGTCAACCGCGCCCGGTGGTCCGTGCCCCGCACGGGCCACCGGGCGCACGCGTGTCGCTCAGAGCGCCTGCGCGGCGGGCTTGACCATGCCCTTCACCGTGCGGGAGTCGACGAAGTCGCCCATCGCCGTCATCTCCCACTCACCGGAGAACTGGCGGATGAACTTGGCCATCATCACGCCCGTGCGGGGCTCGGCGCCGGTGAGGTCGAAGCGCACCAACTCCTCGCCCGTCGCGCCGTCCATCAGACGGCAGTAGGCCTTGGCCACCTGGTTGAACTTCTGGCCGGAGAAGGAGTTCACCGTGAAGACCAGCCCGGTGACCTCGGGCGGCAGGCCGCCGAGGTGGACGGTGATGACCTCGTCGTCGCCCGCGCCCTCGCCGGTGAGGTTGTCGCCGGAGTGCTGGATCGCGCCGTTCAGGATGGTGAGGCGGCCGAAGTAGCAGGACTCGATGTGGTTGCGCTGCGGTCCGTACGCGATGACCGAGGCGTCCAGGTCGATGTCCTTGCCGCGGTAGGCGGGCTCCCAGCCGAGGCCCATGCGGACCGAGGTCATCAGCGGCTTGCCGCCCTTGACCAGGGAGACCGTCTGGTGCTTCTGGAGGTTGACCCGGCCCTTGTCCAGGTTGATCTTGCCGGTGCCGACCGGCGGGGCGGGAGGGGCCGGCGGTGCGGCCGGGGGCGCGGGGGGCGGGGTCATGGCGGCGGCCGGGGGAGCGGGCGGCGGCGGGGGAGCCACGGGCGGCGCCTGGGGCGGTGCCTGCGGAGCGGCGGCCGCGGGCTCGTCGACGGAGACGCCGAAGTCGGTGGCGATGCCCGCCAGCCCGTTCGCGTACCCCTGGCCGACCGCGCGGGCCTTCCAGGCGCCGGCGCGGCGGTAGACCTCGACCACCACGAGCGCGGTCTCGGTGCTCAGCCCGGAGGGGGTGAAGGTCGCGAGGACGGTGCCGCTGTCGGCGTCCCGCACGGTGGCCGTCGGCTCGGTGCCGGCGAAGGTGGCCCCGGGCGCGTCGGGACTCGCCGTCACCACGATCTTCTCGATGTCGGCGGGCACGGCAGAGGTGTCGACCGTGATCGCGTCGGGGGAGGTGCCGCCACCGGACCGGTAGGTGACACCCGGCCCCGCGGGCTGGTTGTAGAAGACGAAGTCGTCGTCGGAGCGCACCTTGCCGTCGCCGGCGATCAGGAGGCCCGAAACATCCAGCCGCACGGGCGCGGATACCTCCACTGCCACGCGCGCCGCGGAGAGCGGGATGTTCGAGCCGGGTGTCATTGCGGTCATGTTCCGCTTAACGATCGTTCCGGGTTTACGGTTCCATTACCGAACGGAGTTTTCACGTGTCACGCATCGTGGTCGTCAGCGGCGGCGGTACGGGGATCGGCCTGGCCGTCGCGGAGGCCTTTGTCCGCGACGGGGACCAGGTCGTGCTGGTCGGACGGCGGGCGGACGTCCTGGAGGAGGCGGTCGCCCGGCTGGGTTCCGGATCCGCCCTGGCCGTCCCGGCGGACCTGACCGACGAGACGGAGGCGGCCGGGGTCCGCGACCTGGTGGCCGAGCGCTTCGGCCGGGTGGACGTCCTGGTCAACAACGCGGGCGGGAACGTCGCCCTCGGCGCCGGCGAACCGTCGCTCACCGAACTGTGGACGGGCAACTTCCGGTCCAACGTGCTGACCGCCGTGCTGCTCACCGAGGCGCTGCGCGACCTGCTGGCCGACGGCGGCCGGGTGCTGCTGCTCAGCTCCATCGCCGCCGTGCGCGGCGGCGGCTCCGGCTCGTACGGCGCCGCCAAGGCCGCCCTGCACCCGTACGCCTACGACCTGGCGGCGGACCTGGGCGCGCGCGGGATCACCGTCAACGTCATCGCGCCCGGCTTCATCGACGACACCGAGTTCTTCGGCGGGCGCATGACGCGGGAGCGGCGCGCGTTCCTCGTCGGCCAGACCCTCACCGGCCGGGTCGGCGTCCCCGAGGACGTCGCCTCGCTCGCGCACTGGCTCGCCTCCCCGGGCGCCGCGCACATCACCGCGCAGATCCACCAGGTGAACGGCGGTGCGGAGCGCGGTCGCTGAGGGCCGCCCCGGGGTCAGTGGGGCCAGATGGGCGGGTGCGTGGTGAAGTGGCCGCCGAGGTGGGCGTGGTCCGGGTTGGCCGGGTCGAGTTCGCCCTGCGCGTCCACGAGCCCGGCCGCGAAGGGCTCGGAGTCGTCGCGCGGTTCGTAGCCGAGCGCCCGCGCGGAGGACAGGTCCCACCACAGCCGGGTGTTGGCGGAGCTGCCGTAGACCACGGTGTGCCCGACGTCCTCGGCGGTGAGGGCGGCGTGCAGCAGCCGCGCGCCGTCCTCCGGGCTCAGCCAGACCGACAGCATGCGCACCGACGTCGGCTCGCGGAAGCAGGAGCCGATGCGGATCGAGACGGTCTCCAGGCCGTGGAGGTCCCAGTAGAGCTGGGCCAGGTCCTCGCCGAAGCACTTGGACAGGCCGTAGAAGGTGTCGGGGCGGCGCGGGGTGTCGACCGGGATGAGCGGGTCGTCCCCGACCGGGCGCGGGGTGAAGCCCACCGCATGGTTGCTGGAGGCGAAGACGATCCGCGGCACGCCCTCCTCGCGGGCGGCCTCGTAGAGGTTGTACGTGCCCTCGATGTTGGCGCGCAGGATCTTCTCGAAGGGGGCTTCCAGGGAGATGCCCGCGAGGTGGATGATCGCGTCGACCCCGCGCACGGCCTCGCGCAGGGCGGCGCGGTCCGCCAGATCCGCGGTGATCGCGTCGGGCGCGCCCTCGACGGGCAGCATGTCGAGGAGGCGCAGCTCGTAGCCGTGCGCCGGCAGCAGCTCGCGCATCAGGGTGCCCAGGCCGCCTGCGGCGCCGGTGAGCAGGATGGTGCGGGGAGCGGGCATGCGCGGGTCTCCTCGATCGGACGTCCATGCTCATGGACGTCATTCATATTCATGGACACGCTAAAGAGCGCTTGTCGAAGCGTCAAGACTCCACCACCTGCGGCTGTCTTCCTTGACCCGTCCTCTGTGCTGCCCTAGCGTGAACGCGTTCATGAATATAGACATCGATCAGATGAGCGTACAGACGCCAGTCTTCAGGGAGAAGCCGATGACCGATGCCGCCTCACTCTCCGCGCGCCTCGACGGCCTGCTGTTCTTCCCCGTGACGCCCTTCGGCCCGGACGGCGCCGTCGACCTGGAGGTCTTCCGCGCGCACGTGCGCCGCGGGATCGAGGCCGGGGCCGGGGCGGTGTTCGCGTGCTGCGGCACCGGCGAGTTCCACGCGCTGACGCCCGAGGAGTACCGCGCCTGTGTGGCGGCGGCCGTCGAGGAGTCCGCGGGCCGGGTCCCGGTCGTCGCCGGCGCCGGCTACGGCACCGCACTGGCCCTGCAGTTCGCGCGCCTCGCCGAGGAGGCGGGCGCCGACGGGCTGCTCGCCATGCCCCCCTATCTCGTCGTCGCCGACCAGGCCGGACTGCTGCGCCACTACGCGGCGCTCGCCGAGGGCACCTCGCTCGACGTCATCGTCTACCAGCGCGACAACGCCGTCCTCACCCCCGCGACCGTCGCCGAACTCGCCCGCATCCCGCGCATCATCGGCCTCAAGGACGGCGTCGGCGACCTCGACCTGATGCAGCGCATCATCAGTGCCGTCCGCAGCACCGTCCCCGACCGGGACTTCCGCTACTTCAACGGCCTCCCCACCGCCGAACTCACCGGCCTCGCCTACCGCGGCATCGGCGTCACCCTCTACTCCTCCGCCGTCTTCTGCTTCGCGCCCGAGATCGCCCTCGCCTTCCACCGCGCCCTGACCGCCGGCGACGACGCCACCGTCAACGCCCTCCTCGACGGCTTCTACCGGCCGCTGGTGGAACTGCGCCACCAGGGCCGCGGCTACGCCGTCTCCCTCGTCAAGGCCGGCGTCCGGCTGCGCGGGCTCGACGTCGGCGAGGTGCGCCCGCCGCTGTCCGAGCCCGCGCCGGCGCACGTCAAGGAACTCGCCGAACTCATCGACCGCGGACTCGCCCTGCTCGGCGAGGACTGACGTACGGTGGCCCGCGTCAACCCCGATCACCAGGAGCCGTGTTGAGAGCCTCCACCTTCGTCTACCCGTGGGACGTCATCGGCGACCCGGAGGCGGCGGACCGCATGGCCGGCCTCGGCGTCCAGCAGGTCACACTCGCCTCCGCGTACCACTCCACCCGGGCGCTGACCCCCCGCCACCCCGGACACCGCGTCGTCACCGCCCGCCACGCCGCCGTGCTCTACCCGCCCGACGAGCGCCGCTGGGCGGGGCGCGCCCTGCGGCCCTACACCCAGGACTGGGCGGGAGCCGAGGACGCCTACGGCGAGGCCGCCCGGGCCCTGCGGGCGGCCGGACTGGACGTGCACTCCTGGGTCGTGCTCGCCCACAACTCCCGCCTCGGGGACGAGCACCCCCGCGTGAACGTGCGCAACGCCTACGGCGACCGCTACCCCTGGGCGCCGTGCATCGCCCAGCCGGAGGTGCGCGCGTACCTGGTCACGCTGGCGGCGGAGGCCGCGGTGCGGCCGGGGACGGACACGGGGGGCACGGAACTGGAGTCCTGCGGCTGGTACGGCCTCGCGCACCTGCACGCCCACGACAAGACGGGCGGCGTGCCGCTGCCCGGGGCCGCGCAGTTCCTGATGTCCCTGTGCTTCTGCCCCGCGTGCGAGGCGGGGTACGCCGGGCTGGGCGCGGACCCGGAGGAACTGCGGGGGGCCGTACGGGGGGCCCTCGCGCCGGTGTGGGCGGGGGAGTGGGTCCCCGGGTCCGACGAGTGGGCCGACGTCGAGAAGCTGCTCGGGGCGGACCTCGCGGGGCTGACCATGGTGTGGCGCGGTTCCGTCGCGCGGGACCTGCAGCGGGGCGCGGTGGAGGCGGTACGGGCCGCCGCGGCACCGGGGTTCCGGGTGCTGCTCCACGCGGACCCGCACGCGCACCGCTGCGGGGCCAACGCCGGGGTCGACCCGGGGTGGGTCCTGGGCCACGCGGACGGGCTCGTGCTGCCCGGGGCGGACCTGGTCGCGGCCTGCGCGCCGCACGCGCGGCCTGGAACCGTGCTGGCCGCCAACTTCCCCGTGGTCGCCGGGATGGGGGGCAGCCCCGCCACGCTGGCCGCGGACGCGGCCCGGGCGGCGGCTGCCGGGGCGACGGAGTTGCGGCTTTACCACGCGGGGCTCGCGTCCGCGGGGGATCTGGCGGCGGTGCAGGCGTTTTTGGCGGGGGCAGGGGGCCGCTGAGGCTTGCGCCTTGTGCGCCGGGTGGGTTGTGGTTGTGGCCGGTGGGTGTGTGCGGGTGCGTTGCGCCTGCGGGCGGCTGCGCCGGGCTGCCCGGTTGTTGTGTGCGGGTTGTGTGCGCCTGCGGCGGGCTGTCTCCCGCCCTCCCTCCCGATTGCCCGGCGCGGTCAGTGCGGGCCTGCGCTCCGTTGGCGTGGGGTCGGTGCCGCGCCGGCGCACGTCCTCAACGCTCGCGGTTTACCCCAACATCATTCGGCGCCGGGTCCGCCGCTCGTCGTTTCCGGGCGCACCCCGCCACACCCCCTCCCGTCGTGAGAGCGCATGACGGCCGGAGGGGGTGAGAGGGCAGTCCGGGGTTGCCGCACGCGCTTTGTGAACCCCACCGGCTGTTCTATGGGGGCACCTTCCAGCGGTAGCTGGGGGTGGCGGCTGAGGCCCGCGCCGGGTTCGCGTGATGATCATGGGGTCGATTGGACCGGGAGCTCTTTCGGGGTGCTGGGGCCGGTGCCGGCGGTAGGGCGCACAGGTGTCGATCACTCTGCTGAGCGGCCTGTTGTCGTGTGCGCGTTCTTGCCCTCCCTCGGTCTTCGACCAGGGGCGGCCTCATGCGGTGCGGTCGGTGTGGTCTCAGGACTGAACCTGGTTGCGGGTCGGCGACTCGCCGGAGGCCAGGGTGCGTCCCCACACCGGCAATCGTCATGATCTGCCGCCTGGCGACCTTCGGCGTCGCCGTGACATAGGCAAACCCTGCGAGCGCAAGCGGGCGAGCTGCGCCAGCCGTTCCGGGGAGGTGCCGATCTCGGCCTGCGGCCGGGGGACCCCTGCCGGGGGCAGTTCTTAGCGGTGCCGGGAGGGGCGCCCCCCATTACCCCCCTCCGGCCGTCAGTCGCCCACACGACTGGAGGGGGTGTGGCGGGGTGCGCCCGGAAGCGACGAGCGGTGGCCGCGGCGCCGAACGATGTGAGGCAGCGCCGCGAGCGCTGAGGACGTGCGCCGGCGCGGCACCGACCCCACGCCAACGGAGCGCAGGCCCGCACTGACCGCGCCGGGCAATCGGGCGGGAGGGCGGGTGGACGCCCGCCGCAGGCGCAAACGACCCGCACACGACAACCGCGCCGCACACAAAGCCGTGTTGGACCCATTGACGTACCCCGCCCCCCGCCCTACTTTCATCGCGTCGTACTTCGTACGTCATATATGAGACGCCATACGCGAGATCCGAAAGAGCCCCCATGGACCTGCTCGCCGGCACCGCGCCGACGCCGATTCCGTCCCGTACCCAGGTCGTGCTGGAAACGATCAAGCACGGGATACTCACCGGCCGGCTGAAGCCCGGTCAGGCACTCGTCGAGGCCGAGCTGGCAGCGCAGTTCGGGGTGTCCAAGACGCCCGTGCGGGAGGCGCTCAAGACGCTCGCCGGCACCGGGCTGGTCGTGATGAGCCAGTACAAGGGCGTGACCGTGCGGACCGTGGACGCGGAGATGGCCCGTCAGGTGTACGACGTCCGCCTGCTGCTGGAGCCGGAGGCCCTGCGTCGTACCGTCACGCACCGCGCCCCGCTGGACGCCGCGCGGGAGGCGCTGTCGCGGGCCGACGAGGCGGGGGACCGGGCCGACCGGTCGCTCGCCAACCGGGAGTTCCACCGGGCGCTGTACACGCCGTGCGGCAACCCCCTGCTGGCCCGGATGCTGGACGACGTGCGGGACCAGGCGGCCCTGGTCTCGGCCGTGGTCTGGCAGGAGACGCCGTCGTGGGAGCAGGAGGCCCGCGAGCACCGGGAGATCCTGGCGCGTGCGCTGGACGGGGACGCGGACGGCGCGGCGCGGCTGCTCCACGACCACATCGCGAGCTTCGTGGCCCGGGCGTTCCCCGAGGGCCCGGACGGCGGCGACGGGCCGCCCCGCTGAGCCGCGGGCGCGCGGGGGTGAGGGGACGGCCCCCCGCGCGCCCGCTTCCGTTGCGTGCCACCCCCACCGCACCCGAGTTGAAGGGCTACCGAATGTCATTCGCAGAGCAGTCGTCCGCGCTCGCCGACGTCGTGGCGATCCCGGTGACCCCGTTCGACGCGGACGGGGGCGTGGAGCGCGCCGCGTACCGGGCGCTGCTGCGCAGACTGCTCGACAGCGGGGTGCGGACGGTCACGCCGAACGGCAACACCGGGGAGTTCTACGCCCTCGACCCGGCCGAGCGGCGGCTGGTCGTCGAGCTGACGATGGCGGAGGCGGACCCGGACACCCAGGTCGTGGTGGGCGTCGGCCACGACGTGCCGACGGCGGTGGCCGCCGCGCGGCACGCGCGCGACGCCGGCGCGCAGATGGTGATGGTGCACCAGCCGATCCACCCGTACGTGTCGCCGGAGGGCTGGGTGGACTACCACCGCGCCATCGCGGAGGCCGTCCCGGAGACCGCGGTCGTCCCGTACGTCCGCAACCCGCTGCTGGACGGCGGACTGATCGCGCGGCTCGGCGCGTTGTGCCCGAACGTCGTCGGGGTGAAGTACGCGGTGCCCGACGCCGCCCGCTTCGCGGCGGTGGCGCGGGACGCGGGGCTGGACCGCTTCACCTGGGTCGCCGGTCTCGCCGAGCTGTACGCGCCCGCGTACTGGGCGATGGGCGCGACCGGTTTCACCTCGGGCCTGGTCAACGTCGCGCCCCGGGTGTCACTGGAGATGCTGCGCGCACTGCGCGACGGCGACTACGCGGCGGCGATGAAGGTGTGGGAGCAGATCAGGGAGTTCGAGGACCTGCGGGCCGAGCAGGGTTCCGCCAACAACGTGTCCGTGGTGAAGGAGGCGCTGGCGGTGCTGGGCCTGTGCCGCCGCGAGGTGCGCCCGCCCAGCCGCCTGCTGACCGGGGACCGGCGCGAGCGGGTGGCCGCCCTGCTCGCCGGCTGGGACCTGTGAGCCGGGAGGGGACGGAGGGTCCGCCATGAAGAAGCCGGAAGAGCTCCGCAGCCACCAGTGGTACGGGACCGACGGCCTGCGCTCGTTCAGCCACCGGGCCCGTACCCGGCAGCTGGGCTACCTGCCCGAGGAGCATCTGGGCAAGCCGGTGATCGCGGTCCTCAACACATGGAGCGACATCAACCCCTGCCACGTCCACCTCCGCGAGCGGGCCCAGGCGGTCAAGCGCGGGGTCTGGCAGGCGGGCGGCTTCCCCCTGGAGTTCCCCGTCGCGACGCTGTCGGAGACGTACCAGAAGCCGACGCCGATGCTCTACCGCAACCTGCTCGCCATGGAGACCGAGGAGCTGCTGCGCTCCTACCCGGTGGACGGGGCGGTCCTGATGGGCGGTTGCGACAAGTCCACGCCGGCGCTGCTGATGGGGGCCGCGAGCGCCGACCTGCCGGCGGTGTTCGTGCCGGCCGGACCCATGCTGCCCGGGCACTGGCGCACCGAGGTGCTGGGCTCCGGCACCGACATGTGGAAGTACTGGGACGACAAGCGGGCCGGGCTCATCGGCGACTGCGAGATGGCCGAACTGGAGAGCGGGCTGGCCCGTTCGCCCGGTCACTGCATGACCATGGGCACCGCCTCCACGCTGACCGCGGCGGCGGAGGCGCTGGGGATGACGGTGCCGGGCGCGTCGTCGATCCCCGCCGTCGACTCCGGTCACGACCGCATGGCGGCGGCCTCCGGGATGCGGATCGTCGACCTCGTGCGGGAGGACCTGCGGCCGTCGGCGATCCTCACCCGCGAGGCGTACGAGGACGCGGTGGCCACGGTGCTCGCGCTCGGCGGTTCGACCAACGCCGTGATCCACCTGATCGCGATGGCGGGGCGCAGCGGCGTCCCGCTCACGCTGGACGACTTCGACCGCATCGCCCGTACGGTGCCGGTGCTGGCCAACCTCCGCCCCGGCGGCCGGTACCTGATGGAGGACTTCCACTTCGCGGGCGGCCTCCCCGGGTTCCTGACCCGGCTGCGGGACGCCGGCGTCCTGCACCTCGACCGGCCGACCGTCGCGCACAAGACCCTGGGCGAGCAGCTGACCGGGGCGCTCGTCCACGACGACGACGTGATCCGCCCGCTGGACAGGCCGCTCGCGGCCGAGGGCGGCGTCGCCGTCCTGCGCGGCAACCTGTGCCCGGACGGCGCGGTCGTCAAGCACATAGCGGCCGAGCCGCACCTGCTCGAACACACCGGTCCCGCGGTCGTGTTCGACGACTACCGGACCCTGCAGCGCACCATCGACGACCCGGGCCTCGGGATCACCGAGGACAGCGTCCTGGTGCTGCGCGGTTCCGGCCCGCTCGGCGGGCCGGGCATGCCCGAGTACGGGATGCTGCCGCTGCCCGACCACCTCCTGAAGAAGGGGGTGCGGGACATGGTGCGGATCTCCGACGCCCGGATGAGCGGCACGAGTTACGGCGCGTGCGTGCTGCACGTGGCGCCCGAGTCGCACGTGGGCGGACCGCTCGCCCTCGTCCGCACCGGGGACCTGATCACCCTGGACGTCCGGGCGCGCACCCTGCGCCTGGAGGTCGACGACGCGGAACTGGAACGCCGGCGCGCGCAGTGGCAGGCACCGCCGCCCCGCTACGGACGCGGCTACGGCGCGCTGTACCAGGACCAGATCACCCAGGCCGACACCGGCTGCGACTTCCGCTTCCTGGCCCGGCCCGGAGAAGTGCCGGAGCCCTACGCGGGCTGACGCCCCGCCGCGCACCACCCCGCACCGCCCGTACCGCCACCGCGCCCGTGGCGGCCCCGCACCAATCGGCAAGCGCTTTCCCCGTACCCGTACGAAGGAGTACCGGTCATGGCCACAGCCGTGGCGAAACCACCCCGGCCCCCGCGGCGCCGGCCGTCCGGCGCGGCCCGGCGCACCCCGTACGTCCTGATCGCCCCGGCCGTCCTGCTGATGCTGGGCTTCATCGCCTACCCGATGCTCAGCGTCCTCTACTACAGCCTGCAGGACTACAACGTCACCAAGCCCTGGCGGAACGGCTTCGCCGGCCTCGGCAACTTCCGGCGGATCCTCTTCGACGACCCGCTGTTCTGGCAGAGCCTGCTCTTCAGCCTCAAGTGGGTCGTCGCGGAGGTGGGACTGCAGCTCGCCCTCGGGCTGGCGCTGGCCCTGATCGTCAACCAGACCTTCGTCGGCCGCGGCCTGTCGCGCGCCCTGGTCTTCTCGCCGTGGGCCGTCTCCGGCGTGCTGACCACCACGATCTGGATGCTGCTGTACAACCCCGCGACCGGCATCAGCCGCTACCTCGCGGACGCCGGCATCGGCGAGTACGGCACCTCGGTGCTGTCCGACCCCGACACCGTCTTCCCCGCCGCCGTCCTGGCCGAGCTGTGGCGCGGGGTCCCGTTCTTCGCCATCCTCATCCTCGCCGACCTGCAGTCCATCCCGAACGAGCTGTACGAGGCGGCCTCGGTCGACGGCGCGGGCCGCTTCCGGCGGTTCTTCCACATCACGCTGCCCCACCTGCGGGACGCCATCGTGCTGTCCACGCTGCTGCGCGCGGTGTGGGAGTTCAACAACGTCGACCTGCTCTACACGCTCACCGGCGGCGGTCCCGCCGGGTCGACGACGACCCTGCCGCTGTACGTCGCCAACACCGGCATCGACGGCCACGACTTCGGCTACGCGTCCGCGCTCACCACCGTCGCCTTCGTGATCCTCCTCTTCTGCTCCATCGTCTACCTGCGTCTCAGCAAGTTCGGGAGCGACCGCACATGACCACCACCGTGCCGGAGACGAACGGCGTCCCCCTGCCGCACGTGGCGCCCGCGACGCGCCCCGACCGCGGCGGCACCGGGCCGCGCCGCGGGCGCCGGGCGCTCACCGCGGGCGCGCCCCGCTGGCAGATCTACCTGCCCCTCGGCCTGTACCTGCTGTTCACGCTCGTCCCCTTCTACTGGATGCTGCTGTTCGCGCTGCGCCCCTCGGGGTCCACCTCGCTGGTGCCGTGGCCGGCCACCACCGCGCACTTCTCGAAGGTGTGGAACGACCTCGGCTTCGCGGTGTTCTTCAAGAACAGCCTGCTCATCGGTGTGGCCACGCTCGTGATGACCACCGTGGTCGCGCTGCTCGGCGGCTATGCGCTGGCCCGCTTCGACTTCCGTGCCAAGCGGGCCTTCCTGCTGGCCCTGCTGTGCTCGCAGTTCATCCCGGGCGCGCTGATGCTGGTGCCGCTCTTCCAGATCTTCAGCGAACTGCGCATGATCGACTCCCTGTGGAGCGTCATCGTCGCCGAGACGGTCTTCCAGCTGCCCCTGTCGATCATCCTCATCAGCGGCTTCATCAAGAACGTGCCGGTGTCGCTCGAGGAGGCCGCCTGGGTCGACGGCTGCGGCCGGATCCGTGCCTTCTGCGCGGTGGTGCTGCCGCTGCTGCGCCCGGGGCTGATCGCGGTGGGCTCCTTCGCCTTCGTGCACAGCTGGAACCACTTCCTCTTCTCGCTGATGTTCCTCAGCACGCAGGAGAAGTACACGATCCCCGTCGGCCTCAGCTACACCATCGGCTCCGGCGAGAGCGTCGAGCTCGGGACGCTCGCCGCGGGCGGCGTCGTGGCCGCCGTGCCCGTCGTCATCGTCTTCGCCTTCATCCAGAAGTGGCTGGTCACGGGCTTCAGCGCGGGCGCGGTGAAGGGCTGACGCCCGTACCGGCAGCGCAGATCCCCCACGGACGAGGAGGTCCGAACCGTGCGTGATGCATCCCCACGGCCCGCCGGCGGCGGCCCGCCCGTGGCGCCGTCCGGCGCCGCGCCCGTGCCGGTCGTCCTGGCCGGGGCCCGCGGCCACGGCGCCTGGCACCTGGAGAACCTGCGCAGGCTCTCGGCCACCGGGCTGGTGCGCCTTGCCGGGATCTGCGACACTGCCGCGCTCGCGCCGGGCGAGCCGGCCGGGTTCCCCGAACCCGCCCGCGGCACCGATCTGGGCGAGCTGACCGCGCGGACCGGCGCCGGGATCGTCATCGTCTGCACCCCCATCCACACGCACACCGACCTGGCGCTGGCCGCGGCCGCGCAGGGCGCCCACGTGCTGCTGGAGAAGCCGCCCGCGCCCTCCTACGCCGCGTACGAGCGGCTGGTCGCCGGGGTCGAGGCGAGCGGGCGGGCCTGCCAGATCGGCTTCCAGTCGCTCGGCTCGCACGCCCTGGCCGCCGTGCGGGCGCTCGTCGCCGACGGCGCGATCGGCGCCGTGCGCGGCATCGGCGCGGCGGGCAACTGGGTGCGCGAGGAGCACTACTTCCGCCGGGCCGCATGGTCGGGGCGGCGCAGGGTCGGCACGACGGACGTCGTCGACGGGGTGCTCACCAACCCGCTCGCCCACGCCGTCGCCACCGCGCTCGCCCTGGACGGCAGCGAACGCGCCGAGGACGTCGGGGCGATCGAGCTGGAGCTCTTCCGGGCCAACGCCATCGAGGCCGACGACACCTCCGCGCTGCGGCTGCGCACCGCGCGGGGCACGATCGTCACGGTCACCGCCACCCTGTGCGCCGAGCGGAACACCGAACCGTACGTGGTCGTCCACGGCGACCGCGGCCGGGTGACGTTCTGGTACAAGCAGGACCGCGTCCTGCTGCAACGCGCCGGGCACGGGCCGCAGGAGCGGCGGTACGGGCGCACCGACCTGCTGGAGAACCTGGTCGCGCACGTCCGGCACGGCGAGGACCTGCTCGTGCCGCCCCGCGCGACCGGCGCCTTCATGAAGGTCGTCGAGGCCGTGCGCACCGCGCCGGACCCGGTGCCGCTCCCCCCGGACGCCTGGCGCACCGAACCCGGTGAACGCTCCGTCAGGCGCGTCGTCACCGGGGTCGACGCCATGGTCACCGCGGGCGCCGAGCGCCTGGCCCTCCTCTCCGAAATGGGCGCCCCCTGGGCCGCCGCCGGCGGGGTGGTCCCGCGATGACGGCCACGGCCCTGCGCGTCGCCGGACGCACGGTGGGACGGTACGTCCACCGCCCCGATCTGCCCGGACGGCTCTCCCCGCGCCCTTACCTGCACCCGCTGACGACCCTGGCCGGGGTGCCCGTCACCGAGTTCATGCCCGGCGACCACCTCCACCACCTCGGGGTGAGCGTCGCCGTCCCGGACGTCGGCGGGCGCAACTTCTGGGGCGGCCGCACCTACGTCCGCGACCGCGGCCCCACCGAACTGGACGACCACGGCGTCCAGGAGCACCTGGGCCTGCTCCGCGGCGGCCCGGACGGCTTCACCGAGGAGCTGTCCTGGCGCTTCGGGGACCTCGAACTGCTCCGCGAGCGCCGGACGGTCACGGCCCGGGCACTCGGCCCGGACCGCTGGGCGCTCGACGTCACCTTCGCGCTGGCCAACCCCGGCGACCGGGAACTGACCATCGGCAGCCCCGCCACCAACGGTCGCCCCGGAGCCGGTTACGGCGGCTTCTTCTGGCGGGCGCCCGCCGAGCCCGAGCGGGCACGGGTGTTCACCGCCGACGCGGAGGGCGAGGAGGCGGTGCACGGCCGGGCGGCCGACTGGCTGGCCCTGTCCGGCGAGGGCTGGACCCTGGTGTTCGCCGGGGCGACCGGCGCGAGCCGCCGCGACCCGTGGTTCGTGCGCACCGCCGAGTACCCGGGCGTCGGCTCCTCCCTCGCCTGGGCTCGGCGGCTGCCCGTCCCGGCGGGAGGCACCGTCACCCGGCGGATCGCCACCGCGGTCGCCGACGGGCGGCTCGGCCCCGCGGAGGCCGGCGCACTGGCCCGCCGCCTCGTCGAGGGGAGCGGCTGACGATGCGCCCCTGGACGGCCGACCTCGGCGACGGCACCTACCGCAACCCGGTGCTCCACGCCGACTGGTCCGACCCCGACGTCATCCGCGTCGGCGACGACCACTACCTGACCGCCTCCAGCTTCGGCCGCGTCCCAGGGCTGCCGGTCCTGCACTCCCGCGACCTCGTCAACTGGCGGATCATCGGGCACGCGCTGGACCGTCCCGTACGGGCGTCCGCCGTGCCCCGGCACGACTGCGGGGTGTGGGCGCCGTCGCTGCGGCACCACGACGGCCGCTTCTGGATCTTCTGGGGCGACCCCGACACCGGGCTGTTCCAGGTCAACGCGCCCGATCCGCGCGGCCCGTGGACCCGTCCGCACCTGCTGAAGGCCGGCAAGGGCCTGATCGACCCCTGCCCGCTGTGGGACGAGGACGGCACCGCCTACCTGGTGCACGCCTGGGCCAGGTCCCGCGCCGGGGTGAAGAACCGGCTCACCGGGCACCGGATGAGCCCGGACGGCCGGGAACTGCGGGACGAGGGCCGGGTGGTCGTGGACGGCGACACGATCCCGGGCTGGTTCACCCTGGAGGGCCCCAAGCTCCACCGGCACGACGGCTGGTACTGGATCCTCGCGCCGGCCGGCGGGGTGGGGACGGGCTGGCAGGGCGCGTTCCGCGCACGCGACTTCTTCGGCCCCTACGAGGAGGCCGTCGTGCTCGCACAGGGGCGCACCGCGGTCAACGGGCCGCACCAGGGCGCCTGGGTGCGCACCGCGCGGGGCGAGGACTGGTTCCTGCACTTCCAGCAGCGCGGCGCGTACGGGCGTGTGGTGCACCTGCAGCCGCTGCGCTGGACGGCGGACGGCTGGCCCCTGGCGGGTGACGCGGGCGAACCCGTCGCCCGCCACGCCAAGCCGGCGACCGCCGAGCCGCAGCCGCCCGAGGCCCCGGCCACCGACGACGACTTCCCCGGCGGACGGTTCGGCCGGCAGTGGTCGTGGGCCGCCTCGCCGCGGCCCGGCTGGACCACCGCGCACGGCGCCGACGCGCTGCGCCTGACCTGCGTGCGCACCGCCGACGCCCACGACCTGCGGCGGCTGCCCAACGTCCTGCTGCAGCGGCTGCCCGCCGAGTCCTTCACCGTCACCGTCGACCTCGCGCTGGACGCCGCGGCCGACGGCGCCAGGGCCGGGCTGGCCGTGGTCGGCGACGCCTATGGCTGGATCGGCCTGGAGCGCTCCGCGGACGGCGTCCACCTGGTGCACCGCTTCGCCGAGTCCGACGCCGCGGCCGAACGCGACGCGGCGCAGGCCCGCCTCGCTGCGCGTGGAGGTGACCCCGGGCGCCCGCTGCCGCTTCGCCGCGGACACCGGGGACGGCCCGCGCCCCTCGGGCCCGGTGTTCGCCGCGACGCCGTGGCGGTGGGTCGGCGCCCAGCTCGGGCTCTTCGCCACGGCGCCCAGCGCGCCCACCGGCCCCGGCGGCCCCGCCGGGACCGCGGACTTCACCCACTTCCGGATCACGGCGGGCACGGCCGGCCCGCCCGCCCCGGAACCCGCGCCGGACCCCCGGCCGCCCCGTAGGTCCCGTACGTCCCCACCACCCGCACACACCCCGACAGGAGAGTCACCATGAGAGCACCGAAGGGTCGCGGAGCGCGCCTCGCCGCCGCCGTCGCGGCCGTCTCCGCACTGGCGCTGACCGCGTCCGCCTGCGGCACGGACGGCAAGGGCAGCTCGGGCAGCGAGGGCAGCGGCAAGGGCACCGTCACCTTCTGGGACAACAACGGCGGTGTCCGCACCGAGGTGTGGAAGGAGATCATCTCCCGCTTCGAGAAGAAGAACCCGGACATCAAGGTGAAGTACGTCGGGGTCGCCGCAGCCGACGTGCAGTCCAAGTACGACACCGCCATCGCGGGCGGCAAGGGCCTGCCCGACGTGGGCGGCGTGGGCACCGCGATGCTCGCGAGCCTGGTCGCGCAGGACGCCCTGGACCCGGTGACCGACCGCATCGAGGACAGCTCCCTGAAGGGCGGGTTCGACCCCGACCTGGTCGAGAGCGTGCAGGTGGCGGGCGGCGGCGACGAGCTGTTCTCGGTGCCGACCTCCGCGAACATGGGCGTCCTGTGGTACCGCACCGACCTCTTCGAGGCCGCCGGGGTGCCCGCGCCCACCACCTGGGACGCCTTCTTCACGGCGACGGAGAAGCTGACCGACCGGAAGAACAACGAGTTCGGCTTCACCTTCCGCGGCGGCGCCGGCTCGATCGCCCAGGCCCTGGACATGATGTACGGGCAGTCCGGCATCGACAGCTTCTGGAACGGCGACTCGACCACCGTCAACGACCCGAAGAACGTGGCGGCGCTGGAGAAGTACGTCGCGCTGTACAAGAAGACCACGCCGGAAGCCGACCTCAACAACGACTTCACCAAGATGGTCGCCGAGTTCGACAACGGCAGGATCGGCATCCTCCAGCACAACCTGGGCTCCTTCCAGAACCACCTGGACGCCCTCGGCCAGGACAAGTTCGCGGGCGTGGCCATGCCGGTCGACGCGGCGGGGGTGCGTACGACGGTCTCCAACCCGGTGGACGGGCTCGGCCTGTTCAAGAGCTCCGGGAACAAGGAGGCGGCCTGGAAGTTCATCGAGTTCGCCGCCTCGGCGGAGGCGAACAGCCTGTGGAACGAGTCGGCCGGGGCCATCCCGTCCAACACCCAGGCGCAGGACGACGACTGGATCGCCTCGGCGGGGGCCACCAAGATCGCCATCGACGCGCTCACCGACTCCAGGACCAGGATCGTCCAGCTGCCGTACTACCTGCCGGACTGGAACACCCTCAGCAAGGCCGACAGCGAACCGGAGTTCCAGAAGGTCGTCCTCGGCCGGCTGAGCGCCAAGGACTTCCTGGACGCCTTCGCCGGGAAGCTCAACGCCGCGCAGGCGGACTGGAAGAAGCACAACTCCTGATCCACGCGCCAGGGAAGGGGGCGGCCGGCGGCGCCCACGCCGTGCGGTGCGCCGCCGGCCGTCCCCTCCACCCCCCGTTCCCCATCCCTCCCGACCTCCTCGCAAGGAGCCGCAATGCGCAGAACTGTGTGTCATGCACGCGCCATGCTTGCCCTGCTGGGCTGCTCGACGCTGACCCTCGCCCTCACCGCACCCGCCGCGGCCCAGGCCGTCCCGCACGGGGCCGCCCTCGGCCGTGCGGTGCTGCCCGCCGGGGACGGCTGGGCCTCGGCCGGCGGCGGCACCCGGGGCGGCTCGGCCGCCGACGCCGCCCACGTCTTCACCGTGCGCAACCGCGCCGAACTGGTCGCCGCCCTCGGCAACGGCGACGGCACCCCCCGGATCGTCCAGGTCAAGGGCGTCATCGACGCCAACACCGCCGACGACGGCACCCCCCTGGACTGCGCCGACTACGCCACCGGCGGCTACACGCTCGACGGCTACCTCGCCGCCTACGACCCCGCGGTGTGGGGCACCGACCGCGAGCCGTCCGGCCCGCTCGAGGACGCCCGCGCGGCCTCGCAGAAGGTCCAGGCGGAACGCGTCCAGGTGCGGGTCGGCTCCCGCACCACCATCGTCGGCCTCGGCCGCGGCGCCACCCTCCGCGGCGCCGACCTGATGGTCCAGGACGCGGACGACGTCATCATCCGGAACCTGTCCTTCGAGAACGCCGCGGACTGCTTCCCCGCCTGGGACCCCACCGACGGCGACACCGGCAACTGGAACTCCGAGTACGACAACCTCAGCGTCGTCGACTCCACGCACGTGTGGGTGGACCACAACACCTTCTCCGACGGCGACGAGCCCGACAGCGCCCTGCCCGAGTACTTCGGCCGCGTCTTCCAGAAGCACGACGGCCTCTTCGACGTCATCAAGGGCTCCGACCTCGTCACCGCCTCGTGGAACGTCTTCCGGGACCACGGCAAGACCTCGCTCATCGGCAACAGCGACAGCGCCGCCGCCACCGACGCGGGCAGACTGCGCGTCACCCTCCACCACAACCTCTACCGGAACGTCACCGAGCGCGCCCCACGCGTCCGCTTCGGCCAGGTCGACGTCTACAACAACCACTACGTGGTGACCCCGGACTCCGGTTACGCCTACGGCTACAGCCTCGGTGTCGGCGTCCAGTCGCAGCTGGTGGCGGAGGCCAACGCCTTCACCCTGCCCGCGGGCGTCGACCGCGCCACCGTCATCAAGAAGTGGAAGGGCACCGCCCTCACCGAGGCGGGCAACCTCGTCAACGGCCGCCCCGTCGACCTGCTGGCCGTCCACAACGCGGGTGTCCCCGGGGAGCAGCTGGGCGACGACGCGGGATGGACCCCGGCCCTGCGCACCCGGGTCGACCGGGCCGCCGCCGTACCGCACGTCGTCGACCGCCGGGCGGGCAGCGGAAGGCTCTGACCGGCCGCCGCCCCGCCCCCGCGGCACCCCGTCGGCCGACCGTCCCCGGCCGGCGGACGTCAGATCGCCGCGGCGCCCTCGGGGACCGCGCCGCGGGGCTTGCGCCCCTCGTACCAGAGGGCCGCGCCCGTCAGCAGCGCGCCCACGCCCTCCCACACACCGACCCCGAGGAAGCCGGACGGCGCCCGGCCGATCACCACGGCGGTGGTGAAGACGGTGAAGGTCAGCAGCCGGAACGGGACCGTCCAGCGGAAGAAGGCGCGCCAGTCGGCGAGGGCCGCCAGGACGTAGTAGACGCCCATGTTGAGCGCCGCCATCGAGGAAGCCGTGAGGAAGACCAAGGTGTGGTCGCCCGCCGCGCGGTGCTCCGGCCGGTGGAAGCCGAGCAGGGACAGCTGTACGGCCGGCGAGACGATCCCGACGATGCCGAGCGCGGCGGCGAGCAGACCGAAGACGGCCATGGTCCAGCCGGAAAGGGAGCGGGGGAGACGCACCGGTCCTCCAAGTTTGGGGGCGACGGCTTCGGCGCCCCAACTCCCATGATCCTAGGGGATGTTCAGGCCGACTCCCGCCGCACCAGCTCCGTCGGGAGGATCACCCCGGCGGGCTCGTCACCGGCGATCCGGGCGAGCAGCAGCCGCACCATCTCGGCGCTGATCCGGTCCCACGGCTGGCGGATCGTGGTCAGCGGCGGCAGCGTGGCCAGCGCCGCGGGGGAGTCGTCGAAGCCGCCGACCGCGACGTCCTCCGGCACCCGCCGCCCGGCCCGTTCCAGCGCCGCCAGCGCGCCCTGCGCCATCAGGTCGGACGCGACGAAGACCGCGTCCAGGCCCGGGGCCCGCTCCAGCAGCGCGGTCATCGCGGCCTCGCCGCTGGACCGGCTGTAGTCACCCTCGGCGACCAGCGACTCGTCGGCGGGCAGCCCCGAGGCCGCCAGCTCCTCCCGGTAGCCCGCCAGCCGCTGGACACCGCCGGGGGTGTCCAGCGGCCCGGTGATCATGGCGACCCTGCGCCGCCCGGTGGCCACCAGGTGCCGCACCATCCGGTGCGCGCCGCCGCGCTCGTCGGCCGCCACATACGCGACCCGGCCGCCCTGCCCCAGCGGCTCCCCGCACGCGACGACCGGGACCCCGGCCTCCTCCAGCCGCTCGGCGACCGGGTTCCCCGAGTGGCTGGAGACCAGCAGCACGCCGTCGACGTGCCCGGCGGTGATGTAGCGGGTTATCCGCCGCCGCTCGGACTCGTCGCCGGCGATCATCAGCAGCAGCGGTATGTCGTGCGCGGCCAGCGCCTGGGTGCAGCCGCTGAGCAGTACGTTGAAGTTCGGGTCCTCGAAGAAGCGCTCCTGCGGCTCGGTGAGCAGGAAGCCCACCGAGTCCGACCGGCCGGTGATCAGGCTGCGGGCGTGCCGGTTCACCACGTAGCCGGTGCGGCGGATGGCGGCGTTGACCGCCTCCAGCGCGGCCGGGCTCACGTTGTGCCCGCCGTTGAGGACGCGCGACACCGTGCCCCGTGACACGCCCGCCTCGCGGGCCACGTCGTGGATCGTCGGGGGACGGCGTCGTTCTGTGCGGCTCATACCGTTCTTCCTTCGGGGGCTCCTCAGGACTTTACGGCCCCGGAGAGCAGGTCCAGGCTCCAGAACCTCTGGATGACCAGGAACAGCGCGATCAGCGGCATTATCGCCAGCATCGCTCCGGTGATCACCAGCGTGTAGAGGGCGGGCGCCGAGGCGCCCTGCTGGAGCAGGGTGAACAGGCCGAGCGTCACCGGGAACTTCTCGTCGTCGCCGAGCATGATGAACGGCAGCAGGAAATTGTTCCAGATCGCCACGAACTGGAAGAGGAAGACCGTCACCAGCCCCGGCAGCATCACCGGCAGCGCGACCGTGCGGAAGATCCGCCACTCCCGCGCCCCGTCCACCCGGGCCGCCTCCACCACCTCGTCCGGCACGGCGGCGGCGGCGTAGATCCGCGCCAGGTAGATCCCGTACGGCGCCAGCACGCTCGGCAGCAGCACCGACAGGTAGCTGTCGGCCAGACCCGCCTTGGCCATCAGCAGGTACTGCGGGATCGCCAGGATGACGGGCGGCATCAGCACCCCCGTCAGCAGGACGTTGAAGATCGCCTCCCGGCCGCGGAAGCGGTACTTCGCCAGCGCGTAGCCGCTGATCGCGGACACCGCCGTCGACAGCAGCGCCCCGAAGCCCGCGTAGAACAGGGAGTTGAGCATCCACCGCCAGTAGACGCCGTCGCGGTACGCGGACAGCGCCGAGAGGTTGTCCGCCAGACCCGTGCCGGGCAGGAAGGTGAACGTCGAGAAGAGCTCGCGGCTGCTCTTCGTCGACGCCACCAGCACCCACGCCACCGGGAGCAGGCAGTACGCGGCGCCGAGCAGCAGGACGGCGGTCGGGACCAGGCCGGCACGGCGGCGGCGCCGCGGCGCGGAGGCGCGGACCGCCGCGGTGGCGCCGGGCCGCCGGTCGAGGGGGGTTGCGGTGACGCTCATCAGGAGGCTTCCTGCCGGGTACGGGAGTTGGCCGCCCGCAGGAAGCCGAAGGACAGCACGAGGGTGACGACGGCGATGACCACGGACGTCGCCGCCGCCGAGTGGAGGTCGCCCCGGACGAAGGCGTCCTGGTAGACCTTCATCAGCGGACTCCAGGTCGTGGAGATCGAGTTGGTCATCCCCTTGAGGGTCATCGGCTCACCGAAGACCTGGAAGGTGGCGATCATCGAGAAGAAGAAGGTCAGCACGAGCGCCGGCGCCACCGTGGGGATCTTGACCCGCAGCGCGATCTGCAGCTCCGAGCAGCCGTCGATCCGCGCGGCCTCGTAGATCTCGGCGGGCACCGCCCGCAGCGAGGTGTAGATCACGATCATGTTGAAGCCGGTGCCGCCCCACACGGCGACGTTCGCCAGCGCGCCGAACAGCGCGCCGCCGTTCAGCAGGTCCGGCTCCGGCAGGCCCAGCGCGCCCAGCGCGTAGTGGACCGGGCTGAGCGAGGGCAGGTAGAGGAAGCCCCACAGCAGCGCCGCGACCACCCCGGGTACGGCGTACGGAAGGAAGATCGCCAGGCGCGAGAAGCCGCGCAGGCGGGTCCGCCGGGCGTCCAGCATCAGGGCGAACAGCAGGGCGAGGCCCAGCATCACCGGCACCACGATCGCGCCGTAGCCGAGGATGCGGGCGGCGCCGTGCAGGAGCTCGGTGTCGGACAGGACGGAGGCGTAGTTGGACAGCCCCGCCCAGGTCTCGCCGCGGGCGCCCCGGCCCAGGCCCAGCCCCTTGACCTCGATCTTGCGGAAGCTCAGGTAGAGGGCGTAGCCGATGGGGAGCGCGAAGGTCGCGGCGAACAGGACGACGGCGGGGACGAGGAATCCGTAGGGGGCGAGGCGTCGGGTGCGCCGGGCGGCGGTCGGCGAGGGCGGCATGGGCGGCTCGTTTCGGACGGGGGACGGATGGGCGGGGACCGGGGGCGCGTGGTGCCCCCGGTCGACCTGGGGGTGCCGCGCTACTCCGCGACCGGGAAGCCCTGCTTCTTCATGTCGGCGACCGTCGTCGACTGCACCGTGCCCAGCGCCGGGCCGAAGCCCGCCTTGTCCTGCGCCGCCTTGCCGAAGGCGTCCTTGAACGCGCTGTAGGCGACGTTCACGTTCGGGCCCCACGCGCCCGGGGCGGTGGTCTTCGCGATCTCGGCGGCCTTGGTGTAGAAGTCGGGCTGGTTGGCGAAGAACTCCGGCGCCTGGGCGAGCGCGTCCCCGGTCTGGGCGGCCGTCGCCGCCGGGTAGATGCCGCCGTTCTTCACCAGGGCCGCCACGGCCTCCGGGTCGGTGTTGAGCCAGGTCGCGAACTCCACCGCCGCGTCCTTGTGCGTCGAGTCGTTGGAGACGCCGGTCGTGGAGCCGCCCCAGCTGCCCGTGACCTGGTCACCCGCGGTCCACTGCGGAAGCGGGGCCATGGCCCACTTGCCCTTGGTGTCGGGGGCCGCGGTCGTCAGCACGCCCGGCGCCCACACGGCGCTGACCCAGGCGATCTGGGTGCCGGTGTTGAGCGCCTTGTTCCACGCGGGGGTGTACATCGGCTGGTTGTCGATGGCGCCCTCCTCGACCAGGCCGCCCCAGAAGTCGGCGACCTTGGTGGAGGCGGCGTCGTCGATCGCGACGTTCCACTTGTCCCCGCCGGTCGTCCACCACTTCGCGCCCGCCTGCTGGGACAGGCCCGCGAACAGGCCGGGGTCGGTGGCGGAGAAGGTGGTCAGCGCCTTCTTCGGGTCCTTCTTCTTCAGGGCCCGGGCGGTGGCGGCGAACTCGTCCCACGTCGTGGGCACGCTCAGGCCGTACTTCGTGAACAGGTCCTGGCGGTAGTAGAACATCAGCGGCCCGGTGTCCTGCGGGATCGCGTACACCGCGTCGGAGCCGAGGGTCACCTGCTGCCACACGCCCTCGGCGAAGTCCTTCTTCGTGTCGCCCGCCTGCCCGGATATGTCGGCCAGGACGTCGTTGCTCACCAGGGTGGGGAGGGCCTGGAACTCGGCCTGCACCAGGTCGGGCGCCTTGTGCGCCTTCGACGCCGTGATGATCTTGGTGACGAGGTCGTCGCCGGACGCCTGCTTCTTCACCGTGACCGTGATGCCGGCCTCCTTGCCGGGGCCGGCGTTCCAGATCGCCGCGACCTTGTCCAGGCCGGGAGCCCAGGCCCAGTAGGTGAGGCTGACCGGGCCGGACTCCGCCTTGTCTCCGTCTCCGCCGTCGTCCGACGAACCGCAGCCGGCCAGCAGCGTGGTGGAGAGCGCGGCCGCTGCGAATGCGGCGACGAGGCGCTTGTTCATGGGTTCCTCCCCTGACGAGGGTGCGCGGGGGCGCTGTGAGCGTTCACAGTAGAGAAACATCTCCGACACTTGTCAATGCCTGTGGCCCTGCGGTTACCTTGGCCGAGCCGCCCCTCAGGAGGCTGTGCACGTTCCCAGAGTTGACCCAGGAGATCCCATGGCGCGCCTTGCCTACGGCGGCGACTACAACCCCGAGCAGTGGCCCGAGGAGGTCTGGCAGGAGGACGTCCGGCTGATGCGCGAGGCCGGTGTGACCATGGTCAGCGTCGGCATCTTCGCCTGGTCGAAGCTGGAGCCCGAGCCCGGCCGCTACGACTTCGGCTGGCTCGACCGGCTGCTGGACCTGCTGCACGAGCACGGCATCCGTGCCGACCTCGGCACCCCCACCGTCGTACCGCCCGCCTGGTTCTACGCGGCCCACCCCGAGGCGCTCCCGGTCAGCCGCGAGGGCGTCCGCTACGGCTTCGGCTCGCGCGGTGCCATCTGCCACAGCTCCGCCGCCTACCGCGCGGCCGCCGCCCGGATCACCGAGCGGCTGGCCGAGCGCTACGGCCGCCACCCCGCCCTCGCCCTGTGGCACGTCCACAACGAGTACGGCGTACCGGTCGGCGCCTGCTACTGCGAGGCGTCCGCCGAGGAGTTCCGGGACTGGCTGCGGGCCCGCCACGGCACCCTCGACGCCCTCAACGCGGCCTGGGGCACGGCCTTCTGGGGCCAGACCTACGGCGACTGGGCGCACGTCGACGCCCCGCGGCTGACCCCCACCGTCGCCAACCCGGCCCAGCAACTCGACTACGCCCGCTTCACGGACGAGACCGTCCGCGGCAACTTCACCGCCGAACGCGACATCCTGCACCGGCTGTCACCCGGTGTCCCGGTCACCACCAACTTCATGACCGCGCTCAGCCAGTGCGACTCCATGGACTACTGGGCCTGGGGACGCGAGGTCGACCTCGTCACCAACGACCACTACCTGATCACCGACGGGCGCCGCACCCACGTCAACCTGGCCATGGCCGCCGACCTGACCCGCTCCGTCGCCGGCGGCGCCCCCTGGCTGCTGCTGGAGCACTCCACCAGCGGCGTCAACTGGCAGCGGCGCAACCCCGCCAAGGCGCCCGGCCAGATGGCCCGCAACAGCCTCGCGCACGTGGCCCGCGGTTCGGAGGGCGCCCTGTTCTTCCAGTGGCGGCAGTCCCGCTACGGCGCCGAGAAGTTCCACTCCGCGATGCTGCCGCACGCCGGAACCGACAGCCGCGTCTGGCGCGAGGTCGTCGGGCTGGGCGCCGACATCGCCGCCCTCGCCGAGGTCGCCGGCACCCGGACCGTCGCGGACGCCGCCGTGCTGTGGGACTGGCAGTCCTGGTGGGCGCAGAAGCTGGAGTGGCGGCCCAGCCAGGACCACGACGCGCGCGAACGCGCGGACAGCTGGTACGAGGCCCTGTTCGACCGCCACCTGACCGTCGACTTCGCCCGCCCGGAAGCCGATCTGTCGGCCTATCCCCTTGTCGTCGTCCCCGCCCTCTACCTCACCACCGAGGCCGCCGGACGGAATCTGCGCGCCTACGTCGAGGCCGGCGGCACGCTGCTGGTCTCGTACTTCTCAGGCGTCGTCGACGAGCACGACACCGTCCATCCGGGCCCCGTGCCCGGCGCGCTGCGGGACGTTCTCGGGCTGACCGTCGAGGAGTTCGCGCCGCTGCTCGACGGCGAACGGGTCCGGCTCGACGGCCCCGAGGCTCCCGCGCTCACCGGCGACCTGTGGACGGAGGTCGTCGTACCGCGCGGCGCCGAGCCGGTGTGGACGTACGCCGACGGCCCCGCCGCAGGCCGCCCCGCCGTCACCCGGCACGCCCTGGGGGCCGGCACGGCCTGGTACGTCTCCACCCGTCTCGGCCCCGCGGAGCTCGGCGCGGTCCTGGCCGCCGCGGCGCAGGACACGGGCCTGCCGGACCGGGCGGAACTGCCGCATGACGTCGAGGTCGTCCGCCGCGCCGGGGAGCAGGGCGCGTACCTCTTCGTGATCAACCACAGCGGGGCCGAGGCAAAGGTGCCGCTCGACGTGCCGGGCACGGAACTGCTCACCGGGGAGCGGGCCATCGGCCGGCTCAGCGTGCCGCCGGGCGCGGTCCGGGTGCTCCGGGAGGAGTCCTGAGCAGGCGGATCAGAGGCGGCGGGTCGCCAGCGTGAGGCGGTCGCGCGCGTCGAAGAGGGCGTCCTTGATCAGCTGCTCGTGCGCCGGGGTCAGCCGGGCCACCGGCACCGAGCAGCTGATCGCGTCCCGGGCGGGCGTGCGGTACGGGACGGCCACGCCGAAGCAGCGCAGGCCGAGCGTGTTCTCCTCGCGGTCCACGGCGTAACCCTGCTCGCGGATCTGGTGCAGCTCGGCGATCAGCTTCTCGCGGTCGGTGTGTGTGTGCTCAGTGAGCGGCTCCAGCGTCTCCGGCAGCAGCTTGCGGACCTGCTCGTCGGTGTACGTGGCGAGCAGCGCCTTGCCGAGCGAGGTGGAGTGGGCCGGCAGCCGGCGGCCGACGCGGGTGAACGGCCGCAGGTAGTGCGAGGACTGACGGGTCGCCAGGTACACGACGCTGGTGCCGTCGAGGCGGGCGAGGTGGATGGTCTCGCTGGTGTCGTCCGAGAGCCGGTCCAGGGTCGGGCGGGCCGCGGCCACCACCTCGTCGCCGTCGATGTACGAGGTGCCGACCAGCAGGGCGCGCACGCCGATCCCGTAACGTGTGCCGGTGGCGTCGGTCTCGATCCAGCCCAGCTCCACGAGCGTGCGCAGCAGCATGTACAGGCTGGACTTGGGGTAGCCGACGGCCTCCTGCACGGCGGCCAGGCTGTGCATGCCGGGCTGCCCGGCGAAGAACTCCAGCAGCTCCACCGTCCGCACCGCGGATTTGACCTGGGCCCCGCCCTCACCTGCAGCCATCTGGAGTGGACCCCTCTTGTTCGGCCGGGACCCGCGCAAGTAGGCTCCCGAACAGATTCACAGTTGCGGATGCTGTTCAGCATATCGAACGAAAGGCCTGGAGGTACCCGCGGTGGCCGTACCAGTGTGGAGCGTCGATCCCCGAACCGGGAAGCAGCGGGAGCAGGTCGCCGTCGAAGCCACCGCCGAGGAGGTCGACGCCGCCGTACGCGCCGCCGCCGCGGCCTTCCCGGCGCTCGCCGACCGCGAGGTGCGGGCCCGGCTGCTGCGCACCGCGGCCGACTTCCTCGAGGAGGCCGGCCCCCGCATCCTGGAGGCCGCCGACGCGGAGACCGCCCTCGGTCCCGCCCGCCTCACCGGCGAACTCGGGCGCACCACCTACCAGCTGAGGGCCTTCGCCGAGATCGTCGAGGAGGGCGCCTTCCTCGACGTCATCATCGACCACGCCGACGCGACGCTCGCCCCGCCCCGGCCCGACCTGCGGCGCTACAAGATCCCGCTCGGCGTCGTGGCCGTCTACTCCGCCAGCAACTTCCCGCTCGCGTTCTCCGTGCCGGGCGGCGACACCGCCAGCGCGCTCGCGGCGGGCTGCCCCGTCGTCGTCAAGGCCCACCCCGACCACCCGGCGACGAGCGAGCTCTGCGCCGACGCGCTGCGCCGCGCCGCCGTCGAGGTCGGCCTGCCCGCCGACGTCGTCTCGGTCGTCCACGGCTTCCAGGCCGGCATCGACCTCGTCAAGCACCCGCTGGTCTCCGCCGCCGGGTTCACCGGCTCCGTACGGGGCGGGCGCGCCCTCTTCGACGCGGCGGCGGCACGACCCGTGCCGATCCCGTTCCACGGCGAACTCGGCAGCCTCAACCCGGTCGTCATCACGCAGGCCGCGGCCGAGGAGCGCGCCGAGCAGATCGGCGCGGGGCTCGCCGGGTCGATGACGCTCGGCGTCGGCCAGTTCTGCGTCAAGCCCGGCCTGGTACTGGCCCCGGCGGGGGAGGCGGGCGACCGCCTCCTCAAGTCCCTGGCGGCCGCGGTGGGCGACGTCGCCCCCGGCACCCTGCTCGACGCCCGCATGCGGGACAACTTCATCGCGGGTGTGCGCGAACTGACCACGCTGCCCGAGGTGGAGGCGCCGGTCGAGCCCGGCGACGGCGGCGAGCACCTGGTGCGCGCCGGCTTCGTCTCCGTCCCGGCCGCCCGGCTCGCGGAGGGCGGCGAGCACGACGCGCTGCTGGAGGAGCACTTCGGGCCCGTCACGGTCGTCGCGCGGTACGGCACCGCGGAGGAGGTCGAGGGGGTGCTCGGACGGCTCCCCGGGAATCTCACGGCGACGGCGCACCTGAGCGAGGCCGAGGCGTCCGGCGGCGACGGGGACGCCTCCGGCGCGGAACTGCTGCGCCGGCTCACCACGCTGGCGGGGCGCGTCGTGGTGAACGGCTGGCCCACGGGCGTCGCGGTGGCCCCGGCCATGCACCACGGGGGGCCGTACCCGGCCACGACCTCGACGTCCACGTCGGTCGGCGGCACGGCGATCGAGCGGTGGCTGCGGCCTGTCGTGTACCAGGACGCGCCGGAGGGGTTGCTGCCGGCGGAGCTGCGTGACGGCAACCCCTTGGGGTTGCCGCGCCGGTTCAACGGGCGCCGCGAAGTCTGAGGCTTGCGCCTTCTGCGCCGGGTGGGTTGTGGTTGCGGCCGGTGGTTGTGTGCGGGTTGTTTGCGCCTGCGGGCGGCTGCGCCGGGCTGCCCGGTGGGTGTGTGCGGGTTGTTTGCGCCTGCGGCGGGCGGTTCTCCCGCCCTCCCGCCCGATTGCCCGGCGCGGTCAGTGCGGGCCTCGCACCGTGTGCCTGGGTCGGTGCCGCGCCGGCGCACGTCCTCAACGCTCGCGGTTTACGCCCACATCGTTCGGCACCGGGTCCGCCGCTCGTCGTTTCCGGGCGCACCCCGCCACACCCCCTCCGGTCGTGTGGGCGACTGACGGCCGGAGGGGGGTAGGGGCGGTCCGGGGTTGCCGCACGCGTCTTGCTGAACCCCCATCGGCCGCCAGCGGCCACCAGTGCGCGCACCCTGTTTCGGCCTGCGGCCGGGGGACCTCCCGCTGGGGCAGCATCCAGTGGTGTGGGGAGGGGCGCCCTCCCATCACCCCCCTCCGGCCGTTGGTCGCTCATCGATACGGAGGGGGCGGGGTCGTAGGGGTGGGCGTTCTGGACGCTGACGTGTATTTGTTGTGCGGCACAGACGGCACCGACCTGGACCGCCCGCCATGCACATAAATATGCGGTACAGAATGCCCAGCCCCGGAGGCCCCGCCCCCGGCCCGCCACGAACCGCGCGAGGCCCGCACCAATCATCCGGGGCAATCGGGCGGGCGGGCGGGCGAACCCCCAACCGCAACCACGACGCACTCGCACACAACAACGCACCGGACACAGAGCCGGCGCCCCCCGGAGGGTTACCGCACGGGCGTGAAGTCGCGCGCGCCGATGAACTCGGGCCGCCGCACAGGCGCCGCGAACGGCTCGACGGCCGCGTTCTCCACGCTGTTGAAGACGATGAAGACGTTGCTGCGCGGGTACGGCGTGATGTTGTCCCCCGAGCCGTGCATGCAGTTGCAGTCGAACCAGACCGCGGACCCTGGCTGCCCGGTGAAGAGCCGGATCCCGTGCCGGCCCGCCAGTTCCGTGAGGGCCGTGTGGGAGGGCGTGCCCGCGTCCTGCATCTGGAGGGACTTCTTGTAGTTGTCCTCCGGCGTCGCGCCCGCGCAGCCCAGGAACGTCCGGTGCGAGCCCGGCATGATCATCAGGCCGCCGTTGGTGTCGTGGTTCTCGGTCAGCGCGATGGAGACCGAGACCGCGCGCATGCGGGGCAGCCCGTCCTCGGCGTGCCAGGTCTCGAAGTCGGAGTGCCAGTAGAAGCCGGAGGCGCCGAAGCCCGGCTTGACGTTGATCCGGCTCTGGTGGACGTAGACGTCGGAGCCGAGGATCTGCCGGGCACGGTCGACGACGCGGGGGTCGCGGACCAGTTCGGCGAAGACCGGGCTGATCTTGTGGACCTCGAAGACCGAGCGGATGTCCCGGGATTTCGCCTCCACGATGGACCGCTCGTCCGCGCGCACGGCCGGGTCGGCGCACAGCCGCTCCAGCTCGGCGTGGTAGCGGGCCACGTCCTCGGGCCCGATGAGCGCGTCGACGGGCAGGAAGCCGTCGCGGTCGAAGTCGCCGAGTTCGGACGGCCGGAGCGGGCCGGTCGTGCCGGGTGCGCCCCAGACGACCGGGTCCTGGCGCGGGGTCAGCACCTCGGCGGTGCCGCGGGTGGGGTAGAGGTCGGTCGTCGTCGCGGTGGTCATCGCTGGTCACGCTCCCTCGGTGAGCAGGGGGTAGACGCCGTTCTCGTCGTGCACCTCGCGCCCGGTGACGGGCGGGTTGAAGACGCAGACGAAGCGCAGGTCGGTCTGGGGGCGCATGGTGTGCCGTTCGTGGCCGTCGAGCAGGTAGAGCGTGCCGGGGGAGATCCGGTGCCTCTCGCCGGTCTCGTCGTCGGTCAGCTCGCCCTCGCCCTCGACGCACAGCACCGCCTCGACGTGGTTGGCGTACCACATGGAGGTCTCGGTCCCCGCGTACATCACGGTCTCGTGCAGTGAGAAGCCCACGCGGTCGTCGGCGAGGATGATGCGCTTGCTGCGCCAGGTGCCGGTCTCGGCGGTGACATCGCGGTCGGTGCCCTCGATGTCCTTCAGGGATCGCACGATCACGGTGGGACGGTTCCTTTCGTCAGGCGGTCTCGCGGACGGAGCGGGCGAGGGTGCGCAGCCCCTCGTCGAGCTCCTCGGGGGTGATGGTCAGGGCGGGCAGCAGTTTGACGACCTCGCCGCGGGGGCCGGAGGTCTCCAGCAGCAGGCCCAGTTCGAAGGCGCGGGCGCAGACCCGGGAGGCCCGGCCGGGGTCGGTGAACTCCAGGCCCCACACCAGGCCGCGGCCCCGGTACCGGGCGCCGGAGCGCGGATGCTCGGCGCAGATCTCGCGCAGGACGGCCTCGGCCTGCTCTCCGCGCTTGAGTGTCTGCTTCTCCATGCTCGCGCCGTCCGCCCAGTAGGTGTCGAGCGCGGCGGTGGCGGTGACGAAGGCGGGGTTGTGGCCGCGGAAGGTGCCGTTGTGCTCGCCCGGCTCCCAGATGTCCAGTTCGGGACGGAAGAGGGTCAGCGACATCGGCATGCCGTAGCCGCCGATCGACTTGGAGAGGGTCACGATGTCCGGCACGATGCCCGCCTCCTCGAAGGAGAAGAACGGGCCGGTGCGGCCGCAGCCCATCTGGATGTCGTCGACGATCAGCAGCATGTCGCGGCGCCGGCACAGGTCGGCCAGACCGCGCAGCCACTCGGGGCGGGCGACGTTGATGCCGCCCTCTCCCTGGATCGTCTCGACGATCACCGCGGCGGGCTGGTTGAGACCGGACCCCTGGTCCTCCAGCAGCCGCTCGAACCACAGGAAGTCCGGGACGCGGCCGTCGAGGTAGTTGTCGAAGGGCATCGGGGTGCCGTGCACCAGGGGGACGCCGGCGCCGGCCCGCTTCATCGAGTTGCCGGTGACGGCGAGCGCGCCCAGCGACATGCCGTGGAAGGCGTTGGTGAAGGACACCACCGACTCACGGCCCTTGACCTTGCGGGCCAGCTTCAGCGCCGCCTCGACGGCGTTGGTGCCGGTCGGTCCCGGGAACATCACCTTGTGGTCCATGCCGCGCGGGCGCAGCACGACGTCCTGGAAGCGTTCCAGGAAGGCGCGCTTGGCGGTGGTGCTCATGTCCAGGCTGTGCGTGATGCCGTCGCGCTCCAGGTAGTCGAGCAGGGCGCGTTTGAGCACGGGGTTGTTGTGCCCGTAGTTGAGGGCGCCGGCGCCGGAGAAGAAGTCGAGGTACTCGTGGCCGTCCTCGTTGAAGACGCGGCTGCCCTGCGCGCGGTCGAAGACGGCGGGCCAGCCGCGGCAGTAGCTGCGGACCTCGGACTCGAGGGTCTCGAAGACGGACGTGGCGGGCGGGGTGATGGTCACCGTGCATTCCTTCTGTGGGGGAGGAGGAGTCGGGCGGGGACGGCCGGGTCAGACGAGGGGCCCGATGCGGTACAGGACTTCGGGTCCGTGGCCGTCGGGGAACAGCGCCGTGTCGAAGAGCACCCCGCGCTCGGTCCGTGCTCCGTGGCGGGCGGCGAAGGACGTGAACAGGCGGTGCGAGGCCTCGTTGTCCGGGGTGATCGTGGTCTCGACCTCGCGGACGCCGGACGCGGCGGCCCGTTGTGCGAGGTCGTCGAGCATCGCGGCCGCGAGCCCCCGGCCGCGGTGCGCCTCGTCCACGGCGACCTGCCAGACGACGAGGGTGCGGGGGCGTTCGGGGCGGACGTAGCCGGTCACGAAGCCGATCGGTTCGCCGTGCGCCGTACGCGCCACCACGGAGGTGCCGGCGAAGTCCCGGCACCACAGGAGATAGCTGTACGGGGAGTTCAGGTCCAGGGTCCGTGAATCACGGGCGATGCGCCACAGTGCGGCGCCGTCCTCGATTCCCGGGGTGTCGAGCAGCAATTCCCTAGCGACGGTCATGCGGAGACAACGTAGCGGGCGGAATTCCGAATCGCATGCCGCGCGGCCCTTGTGGTGGGTGGATGCCGCTGATATCAGGCGCGCGGAGGCCGCGGAGATGGGTTTGTTTACCCGTATATTTCGGGGCAGAAGGGTGGCATTGTGGCCTCGATCACATCCTCGAAATCATCACCTGGTGTCGATGAAATCTTGGCGTTTGAAGCCGTGATCCCGGGGCAGGAGTTGAATGCGGAATACCTTCCGGGATGCCCCGGATAATTACTCGGAATTTCCCCGCCGTCAAGTCGGCATGGAATTCGGCGCGCCGAAACACAAGGGCCGCCCCAGCCGTTCGCGACGGCCGGGGCGGCCCCTGGGGGAATGCGGTTCTCTCAGACCTGCCATGCGGCATCGGCCGCCGCCACGGCCGGCTCGGGGTCCGCCTCCAGGACGCCGGCCAGCGTGCGCAGCGTACGGACGACCACGGCGGGGTCGGCGTCCCGGCCGTAGTGGTTGACCCGGATCATCTCCTTGGCCAGTGCCCCGCCGCCGGCGACCAGCGGGAGCCCCGGTTCCAGGGCCAGGGCGCGGGCGACCAACCCGTCGGCGGCGACGCCGTCCAGGGTGCGCAGCGTCGTCGCGACCGGCGCGGCGTCCTCGTCCCGGTACACGTACGGCTCGACGGCGGCCAGCGCCGCCGCACCGGCCCGGGTCGCCGCCGCGGCGGCACGGTGCCGGGCGATCACCGCGTCGAGCCCGGCCTCCTCGATCCGCTCCAGGCAGGCCTCCAGCGCCAGCATCTCCAACTGCGCGGGAGCGTGCGGCAGCGCCTTGCGCCCAGCGTCGATCCAGCGCTCCTTCCAGTCCAGCAGCGACAGGTACGAACGGCGCGGCGCCGCCGGGTTGTCCGCCAGGCGCCGCCACGCGCGCTCGCTCACCGACACCGCCGACACCCCGGCGGGCCCGCCCATCGCCTTCTGGGCGCCGATCACACACAGGTCCACGCCCCACGCGTCCACCAGCAGCGGCTCGGCCGCCACCGACGCGACCGCGTCGACCATGAACAGCGCGCCGTGCGACCGGACCACCTCGCCGATCTCCGCCACCGGGTTGGTGTTGCCGGTCGCCGCCTCCGCGTGCACCAGCGACACGAAGTCGATCTCCGGGTGGCCGGACAACGCCCGCGCGACGTCCTGCGCGCTCACGGCGGCGTGGAAGGGCACCTCCAGGTCGACCACGGTGGCGCCCGCGTCCCGCAGCCAGTTGCCGAAGGTCTGGCCGTACGGTCCGGTCACCACGTTCAGCGCCGTCGAACCCGGCCGCGCCCCGCCGCGGATGCAGCCCTCCAGCGGCAGCAGGGCCTCGCCCTGCGTGATCACGACGTCCTGCTCCGTGTGCAGCAGCGCGGCGACTCTCCGCTCGATCGCGGCGAAGCGCTCGGCGGTCAGCGGGGGCAGGTCGAGCAGGGGGTGGGACACGGCGGCGCTGCTTCCTTCGTCGGGGGGTGTACGGCCCGAGGGTATCCGGCGGCTCGTAGAGTGCAGACATGGCTGATCGCGAGGCGCCGCAGGCACTGCACGTCAAGGGCCGCATCCTGGCCGGGCCGCAGGACGTACGGGACGAGCTCTGGGTGGTCGGCGGGCGCGTCACCTACGAGCGCCCCGCCGGTCCGCGAGACCTCACCACCGTCGAGGGCTGGGTCCTGCCGGGCCTGGTCGACGCCCACTGCCACGTCGGCCTCGACCACCACGGCCCCGTCGACGCGGACACCTCCGAGAAGCAGGCGCTCACCGACCGCGACGCGGGCACCCTGCTGCTGCGCGACGCCGGTTCCCCCTCCGACACCCGCTGGATCGACGACCGCGAGGACCTGCCGCGGATCATCCGGGCCGGCCGGCACATCGCCCGTACCCGCCGCTACATCCGCAACTACGCCTGGGAGATCGAGCCCGAGGACCTGGTCGCCTACGTCCGGCGGGAGGCCCGGCGCGGGGACGGCTGGGTCAAGCTGGTCGGGGACTGGATCGACCGCGACGCCGGCGACCTCACCGCCTGCTGGCCGCGCGGTGCCGTCGAGGCCGCCATCGCCGCCGCCCACGAGGAGGGCGCCCGCGTCACCGCCCACTGCTTCGCCGAGGACTCCCTGCGGGACCTGGTCGAGGCGGGCATCGACTGCGTCGAGCACGCCACCGGGCTCACCGAGGACACCATCCCGCTCTTCGCCGCGCACGGGGTGGCCATCGTCCCCACCCTGGTCAACATCGCGACCTTCCCGGAACTCGCGGACGGCGGCCAGGCCAGGTTCCCGCGCTGGGCGGACCACATGCGCCGGCTCCACGCCCGCCGCTACGACACCGTCCGCGCGGCCCACGACGCCGGCATCCGGATCTTCACCGGCACCGACGCCGGCGGCTCCCTCGCCCACGGGCTCGTCGCCGCGGAGGTCGCCGAACTGGTCACCGCCGGTCTGCCCGCCCTCGACGCGCTCTCCGCCGCCACCTGGTCGGCCCGCGAGTGGCTCGGCCGCGACGGCCTCACCGAGGGGGCCTCCGCCGATCTGGTCGTCTATCCGGAGGACCCCCGGGCCGACGTCCGCGTCCTGACCGCGCCCCGGCGCATCGTGCTGCGCGGCCGCGTGGTGGGGTGACCCGGCGGACACCGCGGAGCCACGGTAGCGGTGCGCCGCCGGCGGTGCGCCCGGAATGATCCCGGAGCACCGATTCGGGTGATCCTGTACGGGAACAGTCGATCCGTCCCTTTCCTTCGTGCTGCGATCGGTGCAGCCGGCCGACACCGCAACGGGACGGGGAGCACCATGACCAGGCAGGGACCGCAGAAGTACCCGGGCGCCTCGCGAAGGTACTGGTACCAGGACGACTACGGCGGCGACGCGATGGAGGTCAACGCCCTCGTCCTGCACACCACCGAGGGCCGCAGCGTGCCGACGTACGGGGGCGGCGGCAGCGCGCCCAACCTGACGGCGAAACCGGACTTCGAGGACGAGAAGCTGGTCTGGTACCAGCACTTCGACATCGACATCTCCTCGCGCGCCCTGGTCAACCGGCCCGGCGGGGTGGAGACCAACACCCTCAACGTGTGCCAGGTGGAGCTGGTGGGCACCTGCGATCCCGAGCGGCACGAGGACTGGGGCGCCGCCAACCGGCACATCTACTGGCCCAAGGCCCCCCAGTGGGCGCTGCGCGAACTCGCCGAGTTCCTCGCCTGGATGCACACCCACCACGGCGTGCCCCTGAAGGGGCCGAAGCTCTGGCTGCCCTACCCCCGCTCGTACGGGAACGCGGGCGGCCAGCGGATGACCGGACGGGAGTGGAACGCCTTCCGCGGGGTCTGCGGCCACCAGCACGTGCCCGAGAACTGCGTGCACCCCGACACCCCGGTGCTCCGCGCCGACCTGAGCTGGGCGCGGGCGGCCGAACTGGCCGTCGGGGACGAGATCGCCTGCTTCGACGAGGAGGACGCCGAGGCCGCCGAGGGTGCCGGGGCCGGGCGGGGGCGACGCCGGCTGTGCCGCGGGGTGGTCACCCGCAACGACCCCGCGCGCAAGGACGCGTACCGGGTGACGACGGCTCGGGGCGAGGTCGTCGCGACGGCCGACCATCCGTGGCTGGTGCGGCTGCCGCACGGCGACGTGTGGGTCGCCAGCCGTGAACTGACCCCGTTCAAGCACCGGATCGTCGCCCTCGCCGACCGGCAGGGCGCCCCCGCGGGCGCCTGGGAGGGCGCCGTCGTCGCCGAGGTCACCGGCGAGGCGGAGGTGCTCGCCGTCGAGCCCCTGGGGGAGCAGCCGATCGCCTCGCTGTCGACCTCGACCCGTACCTACGTGGCCCGCGGGCTGCTGTGCCACAACTCCCACGGGGACCCCGGGGCGCTCGACTTCGCCAAGCTGCTCGAATACGCACGATCGCAGGTGTGACGCACGGGAACGCGTGTGCCGCAGGTTTCGAATACGGGGACGAAAACCACCCTTTGGAGTGAACCGGGCCCAGGCGGGTGCCGGTTCACTCTCCGTACGTAAATCATTACGGGGTCGAGGTCGCCCCGGCGAGCGCGCTGTCCCCTTCAGCGGCGCCGCGGCGACTCCATGACCATTTGGGGGTTTTCCACTGTGTCCAGCTCTCCCTTCAGCATGCCCGCGCGCCGTCCCGCCGCCGCGCTGGGGGCCGCCGTCGCGCTGGCGGCGGGCGCCCTCGCGCTGGGGCCCGCGACCCCGGCCGCCGCGACCGGGGGGACCCACGGCTCGTCCGGCAAGGCCGGCGCGGTCGTCCTGCGGACCGGCCTGGACGTCTCGTTGCTCCGCAAGTCCGTCGACGTGCCGCTGAACCTGACGCTCAACGAGGTCCACGCACCGGCGAGCGCCGACGAGACCGCGCTGACCGCCACCCTCGACGGGGTCGACCGCGGCAGGCCGTTCAGCGTCCTGCGTGCCGAAGTCGCCACCGCCCGGGCCACCGCCGACCGCCGCAAGGCGGAGGGCTACGCCAAGCTCGTCAAGGCGCGCGTCAACCTGCCCGGACTGCCGTTCCTCGGGCTCGTCAAGGCCGACCTGATCTCCGCGCGCGCCACGTGCGTGGCCGGCCGCAAGCCGGTCGCCGACGTCGAGATGCCCGGCCATGTCGTCGTCCTCGGCAAGCGCGTCGCCGTCTCGGCCGGCGGCACGACCCTGGTGAAGGTGCCCGGCGTGGGCGAGGTCCGCCTCGACCTCGCCAAGAAGACCGTCACCTCGCGCAGCGCCGCCGCCACCGCACTGGAACTGTCGGTCGAGGTGAACCCGCTCAAGCTCGGCGTCGCCGAGGTGAGCGGCACCGTCACCCTGGCCGGGGCCACCTGTGAGACGCCCCGCCGCGGCGGGCACGGCGGCGGTGGCGGACACCACGGTGGCGGTGGCAACGGCGGTGGTGACAACGGTGGCGACGGCGGCGAGGAGTCCGGCGGCGGCGAGGAGCCGCAGACCGGAGGCGGGTCCGAGCAGCCCTCGCAGTCCGCGGAGCCCACGCCGTCGGCCGGGCCCTCCGAGTCCGCGCGCGCCGACCAGTCCCCGCAGGCCGCGCCCGCGGCGACCGGCGACCTCGCCGAGACCGGCAGCAGCTCCATGACCCCGTACCTCGCGGGCGGTTCGGTGCTGCTGTTCGCCGCCGGATTCCTCGTGATCCGCAAGACCCGCCGCAAGCCGGCGGCCGAGAGCGCCCGGGACTGACGACCCCGGGTCGACCCCGGGGGGCGGACCAGGGGTGAGGGGGGATGTGGAGGGCGGCTGAGTGTCCGGAGCCGCCCTCCACGTGTTCTCCGCTCCCGCCCCTCGCGCCTGTCCGCAGGCGTCTGAAAAGGGTACTTTCCACTACCCTGTTGGGAGTGTTCGCGTGCCCGTCGCGGACAGGGCCGGGGGGTCGCATGTTCGGGGGACGGTACGAGTTGCGGGCGCTGCTCGGCTCCGGCGGCATGGCGCGGGTCCACCTCGCGTACGACACCCGGCTCGGCCGGACCGTGGCCGTCAAGACGCTCCTGCCCGAGCTGGCCCGCGACCCCGAGGCGCGGCGCCGCTTCGCCCGCGAGGCCCGGGCCGCGGCCGCGCTGAACCACCCCGGCATCGTCACCGTCCACGACCAGGACGAGGTGACCACGGACGACGCGGTCGTGCCGTACCTGGTGATGGAGCACATCGAGGGTCGCACCCTCGCCGAACTCGCCCGCGAACAGGCCCCGATGGAGATCGAGCGGGCCGTCCGCACCACCTGCGAGATCCTGGACGCACTCGCCCACGCCCACGCCCGCGGCCTCGTCCACCGCGACGTGAAGCCCTCCAACGTCCTGATCACCACCGGGGGCGCGGTCAAGGTCGCCGACTTCGGCATCGCCCGGGTCGTCCACTCGCTGTCCCGCATCACCGGCACCGGCTCCGCCATCGGCACCCCCGGCTACATGGCCCCCGAGCAGTGCGCCGGTGACTCAGTCGACGCCCGCAGCGACGTGTACGCGGTCGCCTGCATGCTCACCGAACTCCTCACCGGCACCGTCCCCTTCGCCGGGGCCACCCCGCTGTCGGTGATGTACGCCCACGTCCACCAGACGCCGGTGGCGCCCTCCGCGCGCAATCCGCTGGTGCCGCCCGAACTCGACGCGATCGTGCTCGGCGCGCTGTCGAAGAACCCGGCGCTGCGCCCACGCAGCGCGGCGGAGATGCGGAACGCCCTCAGCGGCTGGCTGGCCTCGCGGACCCCTCCCACGGGCCCGCCCGCCCTGCCCCCGCCGCCCGCGCGACCCCCCGCCGTACCCCACCCCGCGTACAACCCGCCCTCGTTCGGCCCGCCGTCCTACCCCACCCGGCCCGCCTGGGACACCCCCGTCCCGGGGCCCCGGCGGCGCCGCCGGGGCGTGGTGGCCGCGGTGACCGCGGCCGTCGTGGCCCTCCTGGTCACCGTGACGGTCCTCGTGGACCCCTTCGGCGACGACCCGAAGAAGCCCGTCACCCGCACCGCCCAGGACCTGATCGCCGCCCGCAGGCCCACCGGCGGCTACAACGGCGCCCTCACCGGCGCCGTCAACCCGTCGACCGCCAGGGGCGGCACCCTCAGGCTCATCTCCGCCTACACCCCCGACTCCCTCGACCCGGCCCGCACCTACTCCCCGATCGTGTGGAACCTCGGCCGCCTCTACCTGCGCAAACTCGTCGACTTCGCCCCGCAGCCCGGCGCCGCGGGCACCCGCCTCGCGCCCGACCTCGCCACCAGCACCGGCAGCATCTCCGACGGCGGCCGCACCTACACGTACACCCTCAAGGAGGGCGTCACCTTCGAGGACGGCGCGCCGATCACCTCCCGGGACGTCAAGTACGGCATCGAGCGCACCTTCGCCAGGGACCTCTACCCCGGCGGCCCCACCCACCTGCGCGACCTGCTCGACCAGGGGCAGGACTACCCCGGCCCCTACAAGGACACCGACCCCGACGGGCTCGGCCTGAAGAGCGTCGAGACCCCCGACGCCCGCACGATCGTCTTCCACCTCGACGCACCCTTCGCGGACTTCCCACACGTCCTGGCGCTGCCCATGTCCTCGCCCGTCCCGAAGGCGAAGGACACCAAGGAGCGCTACCAGGACCAGCCGGTCGCCAGCGGCCCGTACCGCATCGCCTCCTACGACGCCGCCGCCGGGCTGCGCCTGGTGCGCAACGACAAGTGGGACCCGGCGACCGACGCGATACGCACCGCCCTGCCCGACGAGGTGGAGCTCACCTTCGCCGCGGACGCGGCCGCCGTGGACACCGCCCTGACGAACGGCACCGCCGACCTCGACCTCGCCCAGACCGGTCTCCAGGAGGCCACCCGGACCCGGGTCCTCGCCGACGACTCGCTCAAGTCCCGCGTGGACCTGGTGCAGACCGGCGCCGTCCGCTACTTCTCCCTGCAGACCGCCGTCGCGCCCCTGGACGACTACCGCTGCCGCTGGGCCGTCCAGTACGCCACCGACCGCAGCCTGCTGCGCAACGCCCTGGGCGGCGAGGACGCGGGCGACGTCGCCGGCGGCATGCTCCCGCCGACCATCGGCGGCCACGACCGGCACCTCGACACCTACGGCACGGTGAGCGGCGGCTCCTACCCCGAACAGGCGCGGCGCTTCCTCGGCGAATGCGGTCGCGCCAAGGGGTTCAGCACGGTCGTCGCCGTCTCCGGCAGTGACCCGGCCGCCCGCAAGGTCGCGCAGTCCCTGGCCGGCCAGCTCGCCGAAGTGGGCATCAAGGCGACCGTGCAGACCCCCGACGCGGCCGACTTCTACGCCGCCCTCACCGACCAGCAGCAGATCAAGGACAAGGGCTGGGGCATCGTCCTGACCACCTGGCAGTCCGACTGGCCCTCCCCGGCCGGATTCCTGCGCCCGCTGCTGCTGCCGGACAGCCCCAGCAACTACGCGGGCCTGGACGACCGGGAGATCAACTCCCTGATGAACGAGGCCGACTCCGAGACCGCCCGCAACGCCGCCGACAACCTCTGGCGCACCGTCGACTCCACCGCCCAGGACCGCGGCACACTGCTGCCCTTCCTCTACGACCGCCGCCTCAACTACCGCTCCGACCGCCTGACCAACGCCTACGTCCACCCGGCCCTGGGCGGCCTCGACATCCAGGCCCTGGGCGTCAAGGGCTGAGCCCGGCGCCGCTGCCCGGGGGAGTCCGTCAGCGCACGTCGACGTAGTCCGTGACCCTGGCACTCCTCAGGAAGCGGGGTCCGGTCTGCCGGTCGAACGCGACCGCCCAGGTGCCGTCCTTGACGGCGTTCAGCACGACGTCGCGGATCCGGCCGTGCGAGTCGGTGCTCAGGTCGGTGACGAAGCGGTACGAGGATGCCCCCCGCGCCCGGAAGTACAGCGCGGGGGACTCGCCGGCGAGCGGCTTCCAGACGCCGCCCGGCTTGTACTGAAGGGTGCCGCTGAAATGGAGGCGGCCGTTCTTGCGGACCGGTTCCGGGGAGACGTTGAACCCGGTGATCCGCGTGGCGTAGCGACGGAGGTGGACCGGCTTGGTGGTGCTGCCCGCGAGGTCGGGGTTCCCGGCGAAGCGGGCCCGCCAGTACGCGTCGGGCGGCGCGGTGAACTTCGTGGCGAACTCCTCCTGGATGTTCGCCTTGTTGTGGCGGATCCGCAGGGGGAGGGTGGCCGCGCTCTTCCAGCCGGCCTTGCCGTCCTTGGAGTACTCGATGGTGACCGTGGGCTTCGCGGGCCAGTGGGCGCGGGGGTCGCCGTAGTAGATCTGCCCCGAGACGCTCAGCCGGGAGTCGTCACCGAGCGCGGCCCACAGGTCGAGGTGGGTGGTGTAGGCCACGTGGAGGCTGAACGGCTGGGTGGCGGATCGCAGGAACGGGGTGCCCCCGAGGAGGAGTTCGCCGGTGGGCGCGGGATTGTCCGTGGGGACGCGGAGCGTGTAGAGGCCCTGTTCGTCCGTGGTGGTCTGGGCCGCGAGGAACGTCGTCCGGCCGTCGGCGTCGAGGCCGAGGAGCGACAGGGGTGCGCCGGCCAGGGGCTGCCAGCCGCCGGCGGTCTGGATCTCGGCACGGCCGGTGACCGTGCCGGTCGCCCCCTGCCGCAGGTCGAGGGCGTGCGTGCTCGCCGTGAACCGGGTCGGGGCCGCCACGGCGGTCACCTGGCGGGCCTCGCGGGTCCCCAGGGTGACGGCACCGGGATGGGCCGCGGTGGCGACCGGCCATGCCGTGAGGTCGTCGGAGGACCAGGTGGGGACGAAGGAGGTGGTGAAGCGGCCGTCCGCGCCGGTCGTCGCGACGCGCCGTCCGTGCCGGCCGTCGACCGACACCGGGACGTCGCCCGCCGGGACGGCGGTGTCGGGGGTCCGCGGGTCCTCGGCGAGCACGGTGCCGCTCAGGGTGACCCGCTGGTGGAGGTAGTCGGGCGCGGCCGGGGTGACGGTGAACTCCGAGACGGCGAGGACGGTCCGGTACTCCAGCTTCAGGGGCGACACGGCGCCGGTGACCGTGGCACGGGAGGAGTCCTCGAGGTCGACGGTGACGCGGTAGTCGCCCAGTTCCGCGAGGTGCACCGGCGCCCGCCACACACCTGACCGGCCGTCCTCGCCGTACTGCTGGGTGAAGTCGGCGGTCGATCCTGCCTCCGGCGCGCCGTCCTGGGCGTCGACCCGGGTGAAGTGCGCGGTGATGCGGGTGATCGGGTGGTCGGAGTGCGCGGTGACGGAGACCGTGCCGGGGTGGTCGTACGTGGTCGCCGCGGTGTCCAGGACGGGTCCGGAGTCCGCGGTGCCGTCGGCCGTGGCGACCGCCGAGCCGGTGAGCATCGAGGCGGCCAGCGCGGTGGCGGTGGCGGCGGAGAGCAGGGTGATGCGTCGCACGATGGAGTCCCCCCACAGGATCACGTGGCAACGAGCGTACGCACGCGCCGGGTAGGACCCCGGTGGTGCGCCGAGCGGCCGGCGCGGACGGCGACCGGGTGATCAAGGACTATAGCTCCCCCCTTGGGCGGCCCCGCCGCCCGGTTCGTGCGGCGGGGGGCCGGAGTGGGTGCGCGGTCGTACGTGGGCGGTTGCCGGAGGAGTCGTGTACGGGGTCGGCGGCTTTGGCGTGGTCGGGCCCGCGGGTGATCAGGACGCCGGGCTTTCGGGGCGTCGGGCGGAGTAGGTGCGCGGTCGTTTGTGGCGGGCGTGGCGGGTGTGGTGTGGCGGGTGTGGCGGGTGGCGATGCCGAGGCTGTGAGGTCGTTCGTGGGCGGTTGATGCCGGGGGTGCAGTGGGGGAGAGGGCGGTGCGGGCGGGCGGCTTTGGCGTGGTCGGGCCAGTGGTGATCGGGGCGCCCGGTTCTTGCGGCGTCAGCCGTCGAGCGCCTTCGACAGGGCGGCCGCCAAGCGGTCGGTCGTGGCGGGGTCGCGGACGGCGAGACGGAGCCAGTCCGGGGAGAGGCCGGGGAAGGTGTCGGCGCGGCGGACGGCGAAGCCGAGGTCGCGCAGGCGGGCGCGGACGGAGGCCGCGTCGGGCAGGCGCAGCAGGACGAAGGGGCCGTGGGCCGGGCCGGCGACCTCGACGTCGTCGAACTCGGCGAGCCGGCGCAGCAGATGCTCGCGGTCGGCGGTGGTCCGGCGGGCCGCCTCCTCGGCCTCCGCGAGGGCCGCGGGGGCGCAGCAGGCCTCGGCGGCGGTGAGGCCGGGCGCCGAGACCGCCCACAGAGGCTGGGCGCGGCGCAGCGCCGCCACGCGCTCGGGGTCGCCGAGGACGTAGCCGACCCGCAGGCCCGCCAGGCCCCAGGTCTTGGTGAGGCTGCGCAGCACCACCAGGCCGGGCAGGTCGCGGCGGGCGGCGAGGCTCTCGGGCTCGCCGGGCACCGCGTCCATGAACGCCTCGTCGACGACGAGGGTGCGGCCCGGCCGGGCCAGGCGGGCGAGCTCCGCCGCGGGGTGCAGCACGGAGGTGGGGTTGGTCGGGTTGCCGACGACCACCAGGTCGGCGGATTCGGGCACCGCCCACGGGTCGAGGCGGAAGCCGTCCGCCGCCCGCAGCACGACGCGGTGCACAGGGTGCCCGGCGTCGCGCAGGGCCGCCTCCGGCTCCGTGAACTGCGGGTGGACGACGACCGCGTGACGGGCCCGGGTGGTGCGGGCCAGCAGGACGAACGCCTCCGCGGCACCGGCCGTGAGCAGCACCTCCTCGGCGGGGCGGCCGTGGCGGGCGGCGACCGCCCGGTGTGCGGCGCGGTCGTCCGGGTAGCCGGCCAGCCCGTCGAGGGTGGCCGCGAGGCGTTCCCTGAGCCATGGCGGGGGCGTCCCGGCGCGTACGTTGACGGCCAGATCGGTGAGGTCGTCGCCGCCGTCGCGGACCTCGGCGTCGCCGTGGTGCCGCAGATCGTGCTCGCCGTCACCGTCGCCGGGCTCCGGCCGCCCGCCGCCGTCGTGCGCCGGCGCGTGCCGCACCTCGACCTCGGGGCGCGCCTCCGCCCAGCCCTCCGCCTGCTGCGCGACCCGCTCCTCCAGGGCCGCGTCCGCCGGGAAGCCGGTCAGCACGACGATCCGCCGGGCACCGAGCCGCGCGCAGCGTTCCAGGCCCGCGGGGACGTCCGGCGCCGCCGTCGTCAGGAAGGCGGTCTCCACGCCCGCGTAGCCCCGGCCCTCCCACAGCAGCCGCGCGGTGCGGGAGACCTCGGCGTTGTCCGCGGCCTCGGGGGAGCCGGCGCCGACCAGCAGCACCATGGTCGCCGCCCGGTCCAGGGGTGTACGGCGGCCGCCGCCGAGCGCGGCGTCGACACGCCGCTCCAGCACGTCCTCGGGCCGGTTGATCACGGTGCCGTCTCCTCCGTCGTGCTGTGCGTGCCCTGCGTGCCGTGCCCCGGTGCACGGTGCCGCGCCACCGCCGCGGTCGCCCTGGCCGCACCGCTCCCGGGGGCGGACTTCCTCTTCGGTACCAGCAGTTCGCCGCCGGGCGCGGCGGCCAGCGCCGCCGCCTCCGCAACGGAGGGCGTGCCGACCGCGGCCAGCGCCGCGCCCGAGGGGCTCGGCACGTCGACCGCGGCCAGCGTACGCGCGTCGTACGCCACCAGGGGGACGCCCAGCCGCTCGGCCGCCGTGACGAGGCCCGGCTCCCCGGCCTTGCCGTCGACGGTCGCCAGCGCCGTGACGGACGCCTCCGGCACGCCGGCCTCGGCGAGCACGGACGTTACGAGTGCGAGCACTTCGGCCGCCGCCACACCGCGGGCCGCACCCACACCGACGACGACGCTCACGCGGGCGCGCCCGCCCCGCCCGCGCAGGAGGCGACGAACCGCCGCGCCAGCGACGGCTCCGCCGCCCAGTGGACGTGCAGATACGACGCGTGGACTCCGCCCTGCACGAAGCCCTCCACGCGCCGCTCCGGGCGGATCAGGCCCCAGGCGGGGGTGGCACCGGCGGCGGGCTCCACGACGGTGCGGTGGAACTCGTGGCCGCGCACCCGGGTCCCGGCGGCCGCCAGCGCGTTGTCGGCGATCGCGACCGCCTCGCGGTAGCCCAGCGTGAGCCGCTCCGACATACGGGCCGTCGTGTCCAGCACCCCGCACATGGGACGTCCGTCCAGTTCCCGCCCGAGGTAGAGCAGGCCCGCGCACTCCGCGGTCACGGGCCCTGCGAAGGCGGCGACGGCCTCGCGCAGCGGCTCGTTGGCGGACAGCTCGTGGGCGTACATCTCGGGGAAGCCGCCGCCGATGACCAGCCCCGTGGCACCGGGCGGCAGCCGCTCGTCCCGCAGCGGGTCGAAGGTGACGACCTCCGCCCCCGCCGCGGCGAGCAGTTCGAGGTGCTCGGCGTACGAGAAGGTGAACGCCGCCCCGCCCGCCACCGCGACCACCGGCCGGGCGCCCGGCGCCGCCGGGCCGGCGGCCGCCTCCGCCGGGTCCCAGGGCTCGTCGGCGAGCGGGGGAGCGCTGCGTGCCAGGGCCAGCAGCGCCTCCATGTCGCAGCCCGCCCGCACCCGTGCGGCCAGCGCCCGCACGGCGTCGACGGCGTCCGCGCGCCGTTCTGCGACCGGGACCAGCCCCAGGTGCCGGGAGGGCGTGCCGACCGAGGTGTCGCGCCGCAGCGCGCCCAGCACGGGTACGCCCGCGCCGTCGAGGGCGTCGCGCAGCAGTTCCTCGTGCCGGTCGGAGCCGACCTTGTTGAGGATGACGCCGGCGACCCGCACCCGCGGGTCCCACGAGGCGAAGCCGTGCACCAGCGCCGCCACCGAACGGGACTGCGAGGAGGCGTCCACGACCAGCACCACCGGCGCCCGCAGCAGCTTCGCCACATGCGCGGTGGAGGCCAGCTCGCCCATCCCGGAGGCGCCGTCGAAGAGCCCCATCACGCCCTCCACGACCGCCAGGTCGGCCCCCCGGGCGCCGTGCAGGAACAGCGGCGCGATCCGCTCCGGGCCGCACATGTACGCGTCCAGGTTGCGGCCCGGGCGGCCGGTGGCCAGGGCGTGGTAGCCGGGGTCGATGTAGTCGGGGCCCACCTTGTGCGGGGAGACCGCGAGCCCGGCCTCCGCGAAGGCGGCCATCAGCCCCGTGGCGACGGTGGTCTTGCCGCTCCCCGAGGCGGGGGCCGCGACGACGAGCCTGGCTACCACTCGATGCCCTTCTGGCCCTTCTGGCCGGCGTCCATCGGATGCTTGACCTTGCCCATCTCGGTGACCAGGTCCGCGAAGTCCAGCAGCGGCTGCGGGGCGTTGCGCCCGGTGATGACGACGTGCTGAGTGCCGGGCCGTTCGCGCAGGACCGAGACCACCTCGTCGGTGTCGATCCAGCCCCAGTGCAGGGGGTAGGCGAACTCGTCCAGCACGTACAGCCGGTAGGTCTCGGCGGACAGGTCGCGCTTGACCTGCTCCCAGCCCTCGCGGGCGGCGTCCTCGCTCTCGGCGATGTCCCGCTGCACCCAGGACCAGCCCTCGCCCATCTTGTGCCAGGCGACACTGCCGCCCTCGCCGGAGGCGCCGAGCACGCGCAGCGCCCGCTCCTCCCCGACCTTCCACTTGGCGGACTTGACGAACTGGAACACCCCGACCGGCCAGCCCTGGTTCCACGCCCGCAGCGCCAGCCCGAAGGCGGCGGTGGACTTCCCCTTGCCGGTGCCGGTGTGCACCATCACCAGCGGCCGGTTACGACGCTGACGGGTCGTCAGGCCGTCCTGCGGCACGACGCTCGGCTGTCCCTGTGGCATTACGCGGCCCTCCGTACATCCCGTACCAGTGCCGCGACGCTGTCCGCGCGCAGCTCGTCCAACGTCACGGCGGTGCCGTGCAGTTCACGCGCCAGCTCGCCCGCGAGGCCCAGCCGCACCGGCCCGGACTCGCAGTCGACGACCACCGAGGCGGTGCCCTCGGCCGCCAGCAGCCGCGCCGCGCGCCCGGCCGTGCGCACCGGCTCGGGGCCGCCCGTCGCCCGGCCGTCGGTGACCACGACCAGCAGCGGGCGGCGGGAGGCGTCCCGCAGCCGCTCCACGCGCAGCACGTCGTGGGCCTTCAGCAGCCCGGCGGCCAGCGGGGTGCGGCCGCCGGTGGGCAGCCTGTCCAGGCGTGCCGCGCCCGCCTCGACCGACGAGGTCGGCGGCAGCGCCAGCTCCGCCGTCGCGCCGCGGAAGGTGATCAGCCCGACCTTGTCGCGCCGCTGGTAGGCGTCGAGCAGCAGCGACAGCACCGCGCCCTTGACCGCGCTCATGCGCTGCCGGGCGGCCATCGAACCCGAGGCGTCGACGACGAAGAGCACCAGGTTGCCCTCGCGGCCCTCGCGGACCGCCTCGCGCAGGTCGTCCCGGCGGATCACCAGGCCCGGTCCGCCGCGCCCGCGCGCCCGCTGGTGCGGGGCGGCGGCGTGCACGGTGGCGGCCAGGTGCAGTTTGGACAGGGCGCCCTGGGGCCGCCGGGCGCCGGTCGTCCTGCCGTGCGCGGTACGGGCCCGGGAGCGGCGGCCCGCGGCGCCCTCGCCGAGGCCGGGAACGGTCAGCGCGCGGGCCTTGAACGGCTCCGCGGCGGGCACCGCGGCCCGTTCGCCCACGCCACCCTGCGGTGCCTGCGCGGGCTCGGGCTGGGCACCCTCGGGCTGGGCAGCGGAGTCCGCCGGCTCCCTGGGCGGGGCGATGTCGGGCGCGGTGTCCGGGGTGCCGTCGTCGCCCTGGGGCGGGCGGCCGCCGCCGTCGGGGCCGCCGCCGTCCGGGCCGGGGTCCGGGTCGTCGTCCTCGCCGCGGTTGCGTTCCAGGGTCTCGTCGAGCTTGTCCTCGTCGAGGCCGGGCGCGTCGAAGGGGTTGCGGCGGCGCCGGTGCGGCAGCGCGAGCAGCGCGGCCTGCCGCACGTCGGCGCCGGTCACGTCGGTGCGCCCGTCCCAGGCCGCGAGGGCGGTCGCGGTGCGGGCCATGACGATGTCCGCCCGCATCCCGTCCACCTCGAAGGCCGCGCAGGTCGCGGCGATCTGGCGGAGCGCTCCGTCACCGAGCGAGACCGACGGCAGCAGCGCCCGCGCCGCCGCGATGCGCTCCCGCAGTTCCCGCTCCTCCGCCTGCCAGGCGGCGGCGAACCCCGCCGGGTCCGCGTCGTAGGCGAGGCGCCGCCGGACGACCTGCACCCGCTCCTCGGTCTCCCGCGACGCCGCGACCTCCACCGTGAGGCCGAAGCGGTCCAGCAACTGCGGCCGCAGCTCGCCCTCTTCGGGGTTCATCGTGCCGACGAGCAGGAAGCGCGCGGCGTGCCGCACGGAGACGCCCTCCCGCTCGACGTAGGAGGCCCCCATGGCGGCCGCGTCCAGCAGCAGGTCCACCAGGTGGTCGTGGAGCAGGTTGACCTCGTCCACGTAGAGCACGCCGCGGTGCGCGTCCGCCAGCAGCCCCGGCTCGAAGGCCTTCACGCCCTCCGCCAGGGCCCGTTCGATGTCCAGGGCGCCGACGAGGCGGTCCTCGGACGCGCCGACCGGCAGCTCCACCATGCGCGCCGGACGGCTCTCCGCGCCGGCGTCGGGGCCGTGCGGCCCGTCGGGGCACGCCGGGTCCGGTACCGCCGGGTCGCAGCCGAAGCGGCAGCCGGGCACGACCTCCACGGGCGGCAGCAGCGCCGACAGGGCCCGTACGGCGGTGGACTTGGCGGTGCCCTTCTCGCCCCGCACCAGCACACCGCCGACCGCGGGGCTGACCGCGTTCAGCAGCAGTGCCAGCCGCAGGTCCGCCATCCCGACGATCGCGGTGAAGGGGTAAGGGGTGCTCACGCGGCCTCCTGGGTCGAACGGTCGTTGCGGCGGTGCTCACGGACGGCCCGGCCGAGGGGCCGCGACGGGGTGCTCACGGTGCCCCCGGAGGGACGAAGGGCAGCCCCGCAGGGGGGCCGTGCTCGATCAGGCGGAGCAGGGCGCCCGTGTCGGCGTGCTCCTCGATCAGATCGCCCAGCCGGTCCAGCTGCTCCTCGCGGAGCGCGCCGAAGGCGGTGCCGGGGGCGGGGACGAAGCGCCGCCCAGCGGCCTGTGCGACGCGGCGCAGGAAGGCGCGGCGGAAGCCGTCGCTCTCCAGGGAGCCGTGCCAGTGGGTGCCCCAGACCGCGCCGCTGCGGCAGCCGTCCAGGAAGGGCTCGTCGCCGCCGCGGACGTCGGCGACGCCGTGGTGGATCTCGTACCCCTCGACCGGTTCGCCGTACGCCTTCCCGGAGGGCCGGGCCAGGGTCTTCTCCGTGGCGAAGCGGACGCGCGCCGGCAGCAGCCCGAGCCCGGGGACCGTACCGGCCCGCGACTCGACGTCGTCCTCGATCGTCTCGGCGAGCATCTGGAAGCCGCCGCAGATCCCCAGCACCGGGCGTCCCTCGGCGGCCCGGCGGACGACCGCGTCGGCCAGCCCGCGCCGGTGCAGCCACTCCAGTGCCTTGACCGTGCCGCGGGTGCCGGGCAGCACCACGAGGTCGGCGTCGGCGAGTTCCTCCGGCCGGTCCACGAAGCGGACGAGGACACCGGGCTCGGCGGCGAGCGCGTCCACGTCGGTGAAGTTCGACATCAGGGGGACCGCCGCGACGGCGACCCGCAGGACGTCCTCGCCGTGCGGCGGCGCGGTGTCCGACTCCCGGACGCTGCCGCGCAGCGACATCCGCAGCCCGTCCTCCTCGTCGATGCCGAGGCCGTGCCGGAACGGCAGCACCCCGTAGAAGCGGCGTCCGGTCAGCCCGCGCAGCATCTCCAGCCCCGGCTCCAGCAGGGACACGTCGCCGCGGAACTTGTTGACCAGGTAGCCGCAGACCAGTTCCTGGTCCTCGGGGGCGAGCAGCGCCGTCGTCCCGAAGAACGAGGCGAAGACCCCGCCCCGGTCGATGTCGCCGACCACGACGACCGGGAGCCGGGCGGCCCGCGCCAGGCCCATGTTGACGATGTCGCCCCGCCGCAGGTTGATCTCGGCCGGGCTGCCGGCGCCCTCGCAGATCACCGCGTCGTACCGCCCGCGCAGCTCCTCCAGGCAGCCGGTGACGGTCTCCAGCAGCTCCGCGCGGCTCCCGTTGTGGTAGCCGCGCGCACTCATCTCGCCCACCGGGCGCCCCATCAGGACGACCTGGCTCGTGCGGTCCCCGCCGGGCTTGAGCAGCACCGGGTTCATCAGGGCCGAGGGCTCCACGCGCGCCGCCTGGGCCTGCATCGCCTGGGCGCGGCCGATCTCGGCGCCCTCGCGGGTCACGTACGAGTTCAGCGACATGTTCTGCGCCTTGAACGGCGCCACGGACACACCCTGCCGCGTCAGCCACCGGCAGATCCCCGCCGTGACGACGCTCTTGCCGGCGTCCGACGTGGTCCCCGCGACCAGCAGGCCCCCGCCCCTCATGAGTCCCTCCTCCGGGCGACCGCGCCCCACGCCAGGCGCCCGCCCACCGCGACCGCCAGCGCCAGCGCGCCGACCCGCCGCGACAACCGCGCCGCCCGTTCGATGTCCCGTACCTCCACCGGCCGGTTCCCCGCCCCCAGCACGGGCCGGTGCTCCACCCGCCCGCCATAGGCAAGCGTCCCCCCGAGGCGTACGCCCAACGCCCCCGCGAACGATGCCTCGACGGGCCCCGCGTTCGGGCTGGGATGCCGGGAGCCGTCCCTGCGCCAGGCCCGCCACGCCCCCCGGGGGTCGGGGCCGGCCAGCACCGCGAGCGCGGCGGTCAGCCGGGCGCCGGGGTAGCCGGCCACGTCGTCCAGCCGGGCCGCGGCCCAGCCGAACCGCCGGTGCCGCGGCGACTTGTGACCCACCATCGCGTCGAGGGTGTTGACCGCTCGGAAGCCCACCAGCCCGGGCACACCGCCCAGCGCGCCCCACACCAGGGCACCCACGACGGCGTCCGAGGTGTTCTCCGCGACGGACTCCACGACCGCCCGCGCCAACTGCGCCCGGTCCAGCGCCTGCGGGTCGCGGCCGCACAGGTGGGGCAGCCGCTCGCGCGCCGCCTCCGTGTCACCGGCGGACAGGGCGGCGCCGACGGCCCGCGCCTCGCGTACCAGGGAGGTCCCGCCGAGCACGGCCCAGGTCGCGGCCGCCGTCAGAGCGACGGACGCCGCGCCGGAACGGCGCACGGCACGCTGGAGCCCGGCCGCGGCCGCCACCGCGCCGCCCGCGCACAGGGCCGTGTGGAGGGCGCCGCGACCGCGGTGGTCGCGCCACAACGCCCGCTCCAGGCCGGCGGCGGCGCTCCCGAACACCGCCACGGGGTGACCGCGGCGCGGGTCGGCCAGGGCGAGGTCGGCGAGCCAGCCGAGGGCGGCGCCGGTGGCGAACGCGCACGGCGCCGCAGCGCCGTTGCCGGGTGGACGGCCGGAGCCGCGCATCACAGGAGTCCTCACTCAGGGTCCGCGCCCTGGTTCGACGTGACCGGCGACGAGAGTCTCCTGGCTCCCGGATCGGCGGCACCCCCGGCCTTCCAGCCCCGAGTCGGGGCCGTGGCCATGGGCGGGGGTCCGCTCCCCGGTGACAGTGGCGGGACCGCGCCGGATTCGCACCGGACTTCCTCTCCTGCCGCCGTTTGGCGGTTCCGATACCACCACGCCCCGCTCCGGCCCGTCAACTCATCGCGACAGCCTGTGGAAAAGAAGAAACCCCAGCTCACGGCCGGAAGGCCGGGAGCTGAGGTCAACTTCACACCGCGGTGCGCGGGGATGTGCGGGTCAGGCGACGATCAGGTAGATCCCGTACGCCACCGCCGCCGCGCACAGCGCGAAGCACAGGTAGGCGCCGGTGCGGGCCAGGGCGGTGGTGCCACCCGCGGCGGAGGTGCCCGCCTCGCCGCCGGCGGTGCCCTGCTTGGACAGGCCGACGATGCCGAGGGTGAACAGGCCGACGAGTCCGACGGTCACGGCGAGGCTGACGCCGAAGACGGAGCCGAGGGCAGCCCAGTCGATGTGCATGGTGCTGGTTCCTTCCGGGGCCGGTGCGGCTGCCGCCGTCAGGCGGAGGCCTTGGCGGGGTCGGTGTCGGCGGCGGTCGTGGTCAGGCCCGCGGGCGGCGGGATCACGGCGGCGATGGCCGTGGTGATGACGCCCGGCTCCTCGGCGTCGTGGCCCTCGTTGACGTTGGTGTGGTCGACGGGCTTGCGGCGGGAGGCCATCCAGATCGCGGTGCACGCGGCGAGCGCCAGGACGGCGACCGTCGTGACACCCCAGTCGCCCTGGTCGGCCAGGAGCGCGGCGCCCGCCGCGACCAGGCCGGCGGCCGGGAGGGTGAGCCCCCACGCGGCGAACATCCGCCCCGCGGTGCTCCAGCGGACGACGCCGCCCTTGCGGCCGACGCCGGCGCCCATGACGGAGCCGGAGCAGACCTGCGTGGTGGAGAGCGAGAAGCCGAGGTGCGAGGAGGCCAGGATGACGGTCGCGGCGCCGGTCTGGGCGGCGAAGCCCTGCGGCGGCTGGATGTCGGTGATGCCCTTGCCCATGGTGCGGATGATCCGCCAGCCACCGATGAAGGTGCCGAGGGCGATCGCCATGCCCGCCGAGACGATGACCCACAGCGGCGGGTCGGAGTCGGGCGCGACGACGTTGCCGGCGATCAGGGCGAGGGTGATGACACCCATGGTCTTCTGTGCGTCGTTGGTGCCGTGGGCGAGGGAGACGAGGCCGGCCGAGGCGATCTGCCCGGCCCGGTACCCCTTGGCGGTGGCGGCCGGATCGGTGTTGCGGCCGATGCGGTAGGTCAGCCGGGTCGCCAGCATCGCGCCGACCCCGGCGACCAGCGGGGCGCAGACGGCCGGGATCAGGACCTTCATGACGACCGCGTCACCGTTGATCGAGCCGAATCCGGCCGAGGCGACGGAGGCTCCGATGAGGCCGCCGAAGAGGGCGTGGGAGGAGCTGGAGGGGAGGCCCGCCAGCCAGGTCAGCAGGTTCCAGACGATCGCGCCGACGAGACCCGCGAAGATCACCTCGGGCTTGATGCCCGCGCTCTCGTCGAGGATGCCGCCGGAGATCGTCTTCGCCACCTCGACGGAGAGGAAGGCGCCGACGAGGTTGAGCACGGCGGACATGGCCACCGCCGTCTTGGGCTTGAGTGCGCCAGTGGAGATGGTGGTCGCCATCGCATTGGCGGTGTCGTGGAAACCGTTCGTGAAGTCGAACACGAGTGCGGTAATGATCACGATTCCGATCAGGAGCGTGATGTGTTCCATTGACCCAGGCATTCGTTCGATCGGACAGTGGCGGTGGCGACCGTACGGAGTCTGGATGAACGGAAGGTGAACGAGGGGAGGCGCGGCGGTGCCGGTGGGTGCGGGGGGTGTGGGGCGGGCTGTGCTTCGCCCGGCAATCGTTACTTCTGTGCCGTTTTGCCGCGCGTTCCCGGTGGGGCGGAAGAGATCCTGGTCACGAGGGTCGGACGCGGTGGGTCCGCGCGGGTTCGTCTCGCGCCCTTCGGGCGCACAGCGGCTGGCTGCGGAGGGGAGGGTGGCGGTCCGGGGTCGGTCGGCGGTGTGCGGGCGCGTGGGTGGCGGGCGTTCAGGCGCCGGAGCGGGTTGCCTTTCCGCCGGCCTGGGGTCTCGTTGCCGTCCGCGGGTATAGATGGCCGCTTCCACGCCTACTGCCGGTGGTGGGCGCGCCCGCCGTAACCCGCGTCTGCGGATATTTCCGGGTGCTGTCGGGGGTCGGCGGGAGATCGGGCCCCTCTTTCGCCGACATGTTCGGTGGAACAGAGCCCGATCTTTGGGCCGGGTGAGATCGGGCTCGCTTTCGCCGACTATGTCGGCGGAACAGGGCCCGATGTCGGATCGGGGAAGCACTCGCAGACGCGGGTTACGGCGGGCGCGCCACGCACGAACGGTGGGCGTGGTCACCGGCCATCTGCACCCGCGGACGGCAACGAGACCGGGACCGTACGAACAACCGGCCCCGCTCCGGCGCCTGAACGCCGGCCGCCCACCGGGCCGCACCCCGCCGACGAGCCCCGGCTCCCCACCCTCCCCTCCGCAGCCGGCGCTGTGCGCCCGAAGGGCGCGAGACGGCGCGACAGCCGAAGAACCGGCGCACCACCCACCGGCGCCGCACCCACCGGCCGAATCCCCTTAGTGGCGGCCCGAGATGCGGTCCGCGATGCGGGCCACCCGGTCGGTCTCCACGCTGCGTCCGGCCTGCTCGCGCCGGTCGGCACCGCGGTAGGCCGCGTACAGCCCGTGCACCCCGATCCACCGGAAGGGCTCGGGCTCCCAGCGGCGCACGCGGTGGTGCACCCACGGCAGGGCCGTCAGCTCCGTGCCGTGCGCCTGGCCGGAGTCCATCTGGACGAGGTCCCGCAGCGTCCGCGCCGCGAGGTTCGCCGTGGCGACACCGCTGCCGACGTAGCCGCCCGCCCAGCCCAGGCCGGTGGAGCGGTCCAGCTCGACGGTCGCGCACCAGTCGCGCGGCACGCCGAGCACCCCGGACCAGGCGTGGTCGATCGCCACCCGCCCCGTCGCCGGGAAGAAGCGCACCAGGATCTCGCGGAGCGCCTCGACCGTCGCCGCCTGCGTGCGGCCGTCGTTGTCCGTACGCGAGCCGAAGCGGTAGGGCACCCCGCGGCCGCCGATGGCGATCCGGTCGTCGGCGGTGCGCTGCGCGTACATGTAGGCGTGCGCCATGTCGCCGAGCGCCTCCCGGCCCTCCCAGCCGATGGTGTCCCAGACCTCCCGCGGCAGCGGCTCTGTCACGACCATCGAGGAGTTCATCGGCAGCCACGACCGCTTCTGGCCCTTGAGCGAGGCGGTGAAGCCCTCCGTGCAGCGCAGGACGTAGGGGGCACGCACGCTGCCGAACGGCGTGACCGCGTGCTTCGGCCGGATCTCCGTCACCGGGGTCGACTCGTGGACGACGACCCCGAGCGCCTCCACCGTGCGGGCCAGCCCCTGCACCAGCTTCACGGGGTGGATGCGCGCCCCGTGCGGCGTCCAGGTGCCGCCGGCCGTCCCGGCGACCCGGATCCGTGCGGCGGACTCGGCCGCGCCCAGCAGCAGGCGGTCCTTCTCGCCGAACGCGACCTCCGTCTCGTGGAACGCCCTGAGCCGGGCCAGTTGCGCGGGGGAGTGGGCGACCTCCAGCACTCCGCCCTTGTGGATGTCCGCGTCGATGCCCTCCTCGGCGGCGACCCGGATCACCTCGTCCACCGTCCCGTTCATCGCGCGCTGCAGCGCGACGGCGGCCTCGCGGCCGTGCAGCGCGGCGTAGCGGTCGCGGCCGGCGATGCCGTTGTACAGCCAGCCGCCGTTGCGGCCGGAGGCGCCGTAGCCGCAGAAGCGCTGCTCCAGGACGACGATCCGCAGGAAGGGCACGGCCTTCTTCAGGTAGTAGGCGGTCCACAGTCCGGTGTAGCCGCCGCCGACGATGCACACGTCCGCGGTGGTGTCCCCGGGCAGCGGCTCACGCGGCACCGGGAGGCCTGACTTCGCGTACCAGAAGGAGATGCCGCCGTTGACGGTGGTCATGGTGCCCCTGCAATTCGTATGCGTGCTCGGTCCGGAAGGTGTGCCGGGACGTTACTGTGCCCCGAGAGCGGGCGGCAACGGCCAACCTGTCAGGATCAGCGCTCGGAGGTGGCACGGATGTCGGTGCGGAACACGGTGGCGCGGGCCTGGACGGAGCTGGTGGACACGGCCCGCCGCTCCGTCGACGACGGTCTCGTGGTCGGCACGTCCGGCAACGTGTCGGTGCGGGTGGGCGACGACCTGGTGCTCGTCACCCCCAGCGGGGTGCCCTACCACCGCCTCGCCCCGGAGGACACGGTCGGGGTCGACCTGGACGGCAAGCAGGTGCTCGGCGCGCTGCGCCCGACGAGCGAGCTGGCGATGCACCTGGCGATCTACCGGAACACCGACGCGGGTGCCGTCGTCCACACCCACGCCGTGCACGCCACCGCCGTCTCCACGCTCCTCTACGAACTGCCCGCCATCCACTACATGGCCGCGGCCCTGGGCGGCCGGATACGCGTCGCCGACTACGCGACCTACGGCAGCGAGGAACTGGCCGCCAACGTCCTGCGCGCGCTCCGCGACCGCACGGGCTGCCTGCTGCGCAACCACGGGACCATCGTCTACGGCGACGACCTCGAGCAGGCCTACGACCGCACCGCCCAGCTGGAGTGGATGTGCCAGGTCTGGCTCGCCGCCCGCTCGGTGGCCGGATTCTCGCCCTCGCTGCTCTCCAAGCGCGAACTCGCCCGCGTCGCCGAGCGACTGCGCCAGTACGGCCAGCCCGGGGACGAGACGGAGGGGGAGCACGAGGGGCACGAGGTCCACGACGGCCCCGAGGCCCGCGGGGAGCACGCGCCCGCCCGCGCCGACGTCCCCCGGCCCCGCGAGGCCCACGAGGACGAGCGCGGCTGAGCCCGGACGGCTCCGCCCACTGGCCGCCCGGGGTGAGCGCGCGGACACTGGAAGCGATGCGCCTCACCACGGCGGCGGCCCTCGCCGCCACGACAGCGTTCGGTGCCGGTGCGGCCGCGGTGGCGGCCGGGCGGCACGTCTCCGAGCTTGCCCTCAGGCCGAGCGCGAGCGGCGTCGACCCGGACCCGCTCACCGTCCACGCCGTGACCGGGCAGGACATCACCCTCACCCGGACCCTGGGCACCGCCCGGCGGGGAGTGCACGGCCTGATCGCCGCCGGGGTGCACGTCACGGTCGGCGAGGTGCTCTCGACGGCCCCGGACTCGGTGACCCGCCGCCTCGTGCGGATCAACCGCGGCGCCGTCGCGCCGGGCGACACGCTGCGGCTCACCCCGCAGGTGCACATAGGCACCCCGGGCTCGGCCCTCGGCCTGGAGTACCGGGACGCCGAGATCCCCGCCGAACTCGGCCTGCTGCCCGCCTGGTTCGTGCCCGGCGCCCGTGACACCTGGGTCGTGCTCGCACACGGCCTCGGCACCTCCCGCGAGCTCGGCATGAACCTCATGGCGTTCCTGGCCAAACTGCGGCTGCCCGTCCTTGCGTTCTCCTACCGCAACGACGCCGGGGCGCCCCCCTCGTGGGACGGCATCGGCCACCTCGGCGACTCCGAATGGCGCGACCTCGACGCGGCCATGCGCTACGCGGTCCGGCACGGCGCGCGCCGGCTGGTGCTGCACGGCTGGTCCACGGGCGCGACGATGGCGCTCCGGGCGACCAGCCACTCCCCGCTGCGCGCCCTGGTGTCCGGGATGGTCCTGGACTCCCCGGTGCTCGACTGGCAGGACACGGTCCGCGCCGCGGCCGCCGCCCGGGGCGCGCCGCGTGCGCTGCTGCCGCTGGGCGTGCGCGCCACCGAGGGCCGCACCGGCCTGCACGCGGAGCGGATCGCGGAGGCCGCCCACCCGGAGCGGCTGGACGTCCCGGCGCTTGTCTTCCACGGGCCCGACGACACACTCGCCCCGTGGGGGCCGTCCCGCCAACTCGCCCGGCAGCGTCCGGACCTGGTCACGCTGCACGCCGTCGGCGGGGCGTCGCACGCGGCCATGTGGAACGCCAACCCCTCAACATACGAGGAAGCCCTCCGGCGCTTCCTGACGCCCCTCCTCTGAGCCCCTCCCTACGTGGTCTTTATGTCCGTACAAAAGTGCATCTCTCCCTTCAATTCGGGCGGCGTCAATCACGGTACGGGGACGCTCGTTTGGGTTTCCGGGTGCTCACCCGCAAGACTGCTCCCGTGACGTCCCGTATCCCGCGAGACACTCCGCTGCGTCTTGTCCCGCGCAGGCCACTCGCCACCGCGCGCCGTGCCGCCACCACGCGGCGAAGCCGCCCGCCGCGGCCGCCGGAGGGAATCCCGGCACTGCCCGAGCTCGCCCGCAGGGCGCGCACCGAACTCTCGGACGCTGTACGGCTGGCCCGCTGGGCCGACGCGGAGACCGGCGCCGCCGCCCCCGGGACCGCCGGGATACTGCGGGACCCCGACGTGCTGCGGGCCGTCGCCGCCATGGGCCTGACGGAGCGGCAGGTGCGCACCGCCTGGGACCGGGCCCGGCTGACCGGCCTGATCGAGCTGCACAAAGGAGGTGCCGCCCGACCCGGCTGGCGCCTGCGCGCCTGGGACCGCGACGACACCGCCGTGCTGCGCGGCTGGGTCGCGCTCTTCGACGCGTGGTCGCTGGCGCACCCCGCGGCGCTCGAGCCGGAGTGCGCCGAAGCCGACCCGTCGCTCGTCGCCGAGGTCGTCGAGGCCGCACCGCAACTGCTCTCCCTGCTCCACCTCTCCTCCGGTCCGGTCGCCGTGGCCGTGCTGCTGGACCTGTTGCGGCAGCGTGTGGCCGAGCTACGCGCGGAGCGCCACGAGCCCCCGGCCGGCGGCGGCCGCGACGAACTGCCCGCGCTGCTGAACTGGACGCTGGCCGCGCTCGCCCGTGTCGGCGCCCTCAGGCCCCGCGACCCGGCCCGCCCCGGCGAGGTCACCATCACCGCGCTCGGCAGCTGGGCGGTGTGGGTGAAGCTGGAGCAGATCTGCGTGGCCGCGCAGGGCCCCGCCGGGCACTTCGAACACTCCGCCGAGGAGATGCTCAAGGCGTGCATCGGGATGGGGCCCGGCGCCGCCCGCGACGAGTACAAGGCCTGGCTGGCGGCCCGCCCGGTGGCCCAGGCGGTGGGCGAGTTCCTGGACGTGGCGCGCGGCGACGACGCCCTGCTGCGCGCCCTGGCCTTCGAGGCGCTGCGCGTCGTCGGCGGCCCCGCGGAGCCGTCCGTCCGCCATGTGGTCGACGAGGCCGGTCTGCGCCCCTATGCGCTGCTCTGGCTCGCCGAGCACGAGGGAGCGGACCCCGAGGACGTCGCCGCGCTGCTCACCCGCGAGGAGTCCACCTGGCTTTGGGTGGACACCGCCGCGGCCGTTGCCGACCACGGCGAGAGCCACCTGCTGGTGAGCCATCTCGAGACGGCCGTCCAGGGCTCGGTCACCCGCCTCCTGGAGGAGTTGCGTCACGCCGGGCACCCCCGCACCGTCCAGGTGCTGGTCGCCCTCGCCGCCGCGCACCCCGACCCCGCCCTGTCCAAGATGATCCGCCGGGCCGCCTTCCAGGTGCACACCGGGGGAGAGTGACGGGGGAGCCGCTCCAGGGCTACTCCGGTATCCGCGGCACATAGGTGCCGAAGGACCAGAGGTTGCCCTCCGGGTCGCGGGCCGTGTAGTCCCGCGACCCGTAGTCCTGGTCGGTGAGCGGCAGCACGACCTCGGCCCCGGCGACGACGGCGCGCTCGTGGTGGGCGTCGGTGTCCTCCACGGCCACGTACACCGACGCGGCGCCCAGGTCCGAGGCGATCCGGCTGAACGCGGTGCCCGACCGCTCGCTGCCGAGCATCACCACGCCGTTGCCGTACGCCAGTTCCGCGTGCTCCACCGTGCCGTCCTCGCCCTCGTACACCGCGACCTCGGTGAAGCCGAAAGCCTCCTTCAGGAAGGCGACGGCGGCCTTCGCGTCCTTGTAGCGCAGCGTCGGACAGACGGTGGGCGCGGTTGCCTCGGCGGCCATGACGATCACTCTCCCCTTCCGGGATCTGACGTCCTGTGTGACGTGGATCCCAGTCTGGCAGGGGGGTCCGACAATGGCCCCGCGCACGGACATTCCACCCGGTCAGCGCCCGAAGGTGTCGCAGTGGCCGGGGTCGCCGGAGTCCAGCCCGGTGGTGAACCACTGCTGGCGCTGCGCGGAGGAGCCGTGCGTCCAGGACTCCGGGGTCACCCTGCCCTGCACCCGGGACTGGATCGCGTCGTCGCCCACCGCCGCGGCCGCGTCCAGCCCCCGGCGGATGTCCTCCTCGTCGAGCGCGCTGATCATGGGGCTTCCCGTGTCCTCGTCCAGGGTCCGCGTGGCGTTGTGCGCCCACACGCCCGCGTAGCAGTCGGCCTGCAGTTCCACGCGCACCGAGTTGCTGCTCGGGCCCGTGAGCCGGTCCTGCGCCTTGCCCAGCGTCCCCACCAGGTCCTGCACGTGGTGCCCGTACTCGTGGGCGACGACGTAGCTCTCGGCGAACGGGCCGCCCTCGGCACCGAAACGGCTGCTCAGGGTCGAGAAGAAGTCCAGGTCCAGATAGACCTTGCGGTCCACGGGGCAGTAGAAGGGCCCCGACGCGGGGTCCGCGACCCCGCACCCGGTGCGGATGGGCTGGTCGAAGAAGACGGTCGGAGCCGGCTCGTAGGTCATGCCCCGCTTGCGGAACTCCGACGCCCAGTACGCCTGCACGTTGTTGATCACCGCGACCATGCGGCACTCCTGGCGGGCGTTGGCGTCCGCTCCGGTGCGGCAGCCGGCGGCGAGGTCCGAGCCCGAGGTGGTGCCCGGGGCCTGGCCCCGCGGATCGGAGGAGAGTCCGAGCTGGTCGGGGCTGATGCCGAAGATCAGCCCGATCACCAGGACGATCAGCCCGGCGAGACCACCGCCCACCATCTTGCCCCGCGGCCTGCCGCCGAACCGTCCGCCGCTTCGCCGGTCCTCCACCTGGGATGTGTCGAGCGATGCGTCGTCGTCGAACTGCATACCTCCGATTATCAGCTGATTCGTCCCTCCCGGCCCGTCGCGACCGCCGTCGTGACCGGCCGGGCGGGCCCGCCCCGGCGCCCGCCCGAAAACCGCTTGCCGGGCACCCGTGCCGCCCCCGGTAGACTGGAGACATGGCAGTGATCCTCACGCATTAGACGGCGTCCGACCGCGACCACCGCGTATCCACGTCCGACTGCCGTCCGACACGCCCAGGAGCTTCTTCCCGTGATTACTGCCACCGGCATCGAGCTGCGCGCCGGAGCCCGCGTCCTCATCGAGTCCGCCTCCTTCCGCATCGCCCGCGGCGACCGCGTCGGCCTGGTCGGCCGCAACGGCGCCGGCAAGACCACCCTCACCAAGGTGCTCGCGGGCGAGGGCCTGCCCGCCGCCGGCACCGTGACGCGTTCCGGCGAGGTCGGTTATCTGCCCCAGGATCCGCGTACCGGCGACCTCGACGTCCTGGCCCGCGACCGCATCCTGTCCGCCCGCGGCCTGGACACCGTCCTGCGCAAGATGCGCGAGAACGAGGACCGGATGGCCAACGGCAAGGGCGCCACCCGCGAGAACGCGATGAAGAAGTACGCCCGCCTGGAGACCGAGTTCCTCACCAAGGGCGGATACGCCGCCGAGGCCGAGGCCGCCACCATCGCCGCCGCCCTGGGTCTGCCCGACCGGGTCCTCGCCCAGCCGCTGCACACCCTCTCCGGCGGTCAGCGCCGCCGCGTCGAGCTGGCGCGCATCCTCTTCTCGGACGCCGACACCCTGCTGCTCGACGAGCCGACCAACCACCTCGACGCCGACTCCATCCTGTGGCTGCGGGACTTCCTCAGGACCTACCGCGGCGGCTTCATCGTCATCTCCCACGACATCAACCTGGTCGAGACGGTCGTCAACAAGGTCTTCTACCTGGACGCCAACCGCTCCCAGATCGACGTCTACAACATGGGCTGGAAGCAGTACCTCACCCAGCGCGAGGCCGACGAGAAGCGCCGCAAGCGCGAGCGCGCCAACGCCGAGAAGAAGGCCGCGACCCTCAACGCCCAGGCCGACAAGATGCGCGCCAAGGCCACCAAGACCGTCGCCGCCCAGAACATGGCGCGCCGCGCCGACAAGCTGCTGTCCGGGCTGGAGGCGGTGCGCCAGTCCGACAAGGTCGCCAAGCTGCGCTTCCCGGACCCCGCGCCCTGCGGCAAGACCCCGCTGACGGCCGAGGGGCTGTCCAAGTCGTACGGGTCGCTGGAGATCTTCACCGACGTCGACCTGGCCATCGACAGGGGCTCCAGGGTCGTCATCCTGGGCCTCAACGGCGCCGGCAAGACCACCCTGCTGCGGCTGCTGGCGGGCGTGGAGCAGCCGGACACCGGCGAGGTCGTCCCCGGCCACGGCCTCAAGCTCGGCTACTACGCCCAGGAGCACGAGACCCTGGACGCCGACCGGACGGTCCTGGAGAACATGCGCTCCGCGGCGCCGGACATGGACCTGGTCGCCATCCGCAAGATCCTCGGCTCGTTCCTCTTCTCCGGCGACGACGTCGACAAGCCCGCCGGCGTGCTGTCCGGCGGTGAGAAGACCCGGCTCGCGCTGGCCACCCTGGTCGTCTCCAGCGCCAATGTGCTGCTGCTCGACGAGCCCACCAACAACCTCGACCCGGCCAGCCGCGAGGAGATCCTCGGCGCGCTGCGCACCTTCTCGGGCGCGGTCGTCCTCGTCACCCACGACGAGGGCGCGGTGGAGGCGCTGCAGCCCGAGCGGATCATCCTGCTGCCCGACGGCGTCGAGGACCTGTGGGGCCAGGACTACGCCGACCTCGTCGCCCTCGCCTGATCCCTCCGGGGCCCGCGGCCGATCATCCGTGTGGATCACTCCACTGGATCATTCGGCCGACGGGTGATCCTTCATCTGTGTGAGACCGGCTCGTACTCCGGCGCGGGAACGTGCGAAATACCGGACGTACGGATGGATCAGCCGCGTCACATGGGGAAACTCCTTACCGGCCCAGGTGACCTGCCCTTTCTCCGCCGCGCTGCGGAGGGAGCCGGGGAAGGCTGTGCGGAATGCCGGATTCCACCCGTCCGGAGCCGGGTGTCCGCGTCAACAGGGCGCCAAATGTTGTCGCACGGACCTTGCCGAATGGGTGGCCAGGAAGTCTCCTAGGGGTGATCATGAGAGTCACAGAGCGCACTTCCCTAGAGGAGGCACGGGTGGCCGAGACTCTGAAGAAGGGCAGCCGGGTGACCGGCGCCGCGCGCGAGAAGCTCGCGGCAGACCTCAAGAAGAAGTACGACGGTGGAGCAAGCATCCGGGCGCTGGCCGAGGAGACCGGCCGCTCGTACGGCTTCGTCCACCGGATGCTCAGTGAGTCCGGCGTGACCCTGCGCGGTCGCGGCGGAGCGACACGGGGCAAGAAGGTTTCCACGGCCTGACACACGGCCGGGCGCCTTGCGCGGCGGCTCGGAGTCGTGGCGGTACCACCCGGTCGCGGGAACGGCCGACCGGGTGGTTACTCTTCGGTAATCCAGACTGCGGATCGCCAGGAGGTGCCCGATGTCCGACCCCACTGTGCTGCTGGAACGCGACGGCGTACGACTCGTGACGGAGGATTCCGTCGCCACCGTCACGCTGTGCAACGCGGCCAAGCGCAACGCCCAGTCGCCCGCCCTGTGGCGGGCGCTGGTCGAGGCCGGCCGGCTGCTCCCGGGCAGCGTACGGGTCGTCGTGCTGCGCGCGGAGGGTGTGTCCTTCTCCGCCGGGCTGGACCGACGGGCCTTCACGCCCGAGGGATTCGAGGGCGAGCCGTCCTTCGACGACCTCGCGCGCGCTCCCGAGGGCGAACTCGACGCGACGATCGCCGAGTACCAGGCGGCGTTCACCTGGTGGCGGCGGAACGACCTCGTCACCATCGCCGCCGTGCAGGGGCACGCCATCGGGGCGGGCTTCCAGTTGGCCCTCGCCTGCGACCTGCGCGTCGTCGCCGACGACGTGCAGTTCGCCATGCGCGAGACCAGTCTGGGCCTGGTCCCCGACCTCGCCGGCACCAAGCCGCTGACCGAACTGGTCGGCTACGCACGGGCGCTGGAGATCTGCGCCACGGGCCGCTCCGTCGACGCCGAGGAGGCCTGCGCCGTCGGCCTGGCCAACGTCGCCGTCCCCGCGGCCGAACTGGACGCCACCGTCAAGGACCTGGCGGGTGCCCTGCTGGCCGCGCCGCGCGACGCGGTGATCGAGACCAAGGCCCTGCTGCGCGCGGCCTCGGGCCGTACGTACGAGGAGCAGCGCGTGGCCGAGCGCGCCGCGCAGGGCCGCCGGCTGCGGGACCTGGCGGGCGTGGGGGAGTAACGGCAGCGCCGGGCCCGTGGCGTGAGGCCTCAGTGCCCGGCGATGTCGGTGACCACGACGGTCGTGACGTCCTGCGTCACGGCCGTCACCGCCATGGCCACGGCCCGTCCGACGTCCAGTGGGCGGTGCCCCGCGTCCACGGCGATCTGCACCTGCGACGGATGGCGCTGTCCGCCGAGCCGCGAGGTCAGCCCGGCGACCCCGGGCACCGCCGCCGCGGCGCGGCCCGCGGTCGTTGCGCTCCGCCCGCCCTCCGGCGGGTCGACGGGTTCCGTGGGGAGCGCCACCCGAGGGCCCTCCTCCAGCAGTCCGGTGACGGTCAGGTCGACCGCCTCCGTCTCCAGGCCGACGCCCTCGGCGGCGGCCCGCCACAGCGCGTCGCGCAGCCGTCCGGCCGACTCGGGCAACGGGCGCTCCGGGGTGGCCTCGAAGCCCGCCTCCACGCGCAGCGGCCGCCTCGGCAGCGCCCCGGACGGCGTCGACTCCGGCAGCGCGCCGGCCGCGTCACCCGGCTCCCCGCCCGGGCCGTCCGGTCCGCCTGAGCCGTCCGGTCCGCCGGGCCCGTCCGCCGTGCCGATGCGCAGCGTGCCCAGGCGGATCCCGGGCACCGCGTCGGCTGCCGCGCGCAGTACCCCGGCCGCCGCCCGCTCGGTGACCCACACCGTGTCCCCGGGCCCGCCGAGGGGGAGCACACGGCCCAGCCCGAGTTGCCGGCGCACCGCTCGAGCCAGCCGGTCAGCGGTCATCGGCCGTCGCCTCCCTCCGGCGCGCGCGTCCGCGCGCGCCGCCATCCTGTCCCTGATCGCCGCATCCTCACGGCGCGACGGGGCATGCCCACATAGTGTGGTGCACGGAGCAGCCCGTACCGCTCCCGCCGTCGGAAACCCGAAGGGACGAGGTGCGATGACCGAGACCGCTCAGCAGCCGGAGGAGCGGGGCCGGACCCTGGAGAAGGGGACCAGCCCGGCCGGCAACGGCACGTCAGGGCGGCGGGCGCCCCTGGGCGATCCCGCGACGCGCGGGCGGACCACCATCGCGGACGGCGTCGTCGAGAAGATCGCCGGGCTCGCGGCCCGCGACGTCGAGGGGGTGCACGCCCTCGGCTCCGGTGTCTCGCGCGGCTTCGGCGCGGTCCGCGACCGGGTGCCCGGCGGCAGGTCCGTGACCCGGGGGGTGCGGGCCGAGGTGGGCGAGGTGCAGGCGGCCCTCGACCTGGACATCGTCGTGGACTACGGGGTGTCGATCGTGGCCGTCGCGCACGGGGTGCGCGAGAACGTCATCGCGGCAGTGGAGCGGATGACCGGGCTTGAGGTCATCGAGGTCAACATCGCGGTGGGCGACGTCAAGCTCCCCGACGACACGGACGAGGACGACCAGGAGCAGCGGGTCCAGTGACGGGCCCCGGGAGGGAAACAGGGAGCGGACGATGAGCATGGCCGTGCTCGGCTTGATCGTCGGGATGGCACTCGGATTCGCCGGGTACTTCGGCGGGTTCGCGGCCTTTCTGCTGGTGGCGGCGCTCGGCGCCGTGGGGTTCGTGGTCGGCCGGTTCCTCGACGGCGACCTGGAGCCCGGGGAGTTCTTCCGCAGTCGTGACCGGAGGCGGTGAGCCACGCAGATGACGGCCGCGGCTCCGGACTCCCCCGCGCAGCCCCTCGCCCCCAAAGAGCGCGGCTCGCTCCGCCTCGCCGACCGCGTGCTGGCGAAGATCGCCTCCCAGGCGGCCCGCGAGTCCCTCGCCGACGCCCCCGGCCGGGAGTACGTGCCGCGCGGCGCGCGTCCCCAGGCGAGCGTCTCCGTCGTCCGCGAGCAGGTGTACGTGAGGCTCTCCGTCGAACTCGGCTACCCGGTGGACATCGCCGAGGTGTGCAGGTCGGTGCGCCGCCATGTCGCCTCGCGCGTCGAGGAGTCGACCGGGTTCGCGGTCCTCGGGGTGACCGTGGAGGTCGAACGCCTGCACTCGCGGGCCAGCCACATCGTGGAGGAGGCGAGGGTCCGGTGAGCGAACTCGGTCCCTCGCCCCTCCCGCCGCGGCACCGTTCCCGCCGGCGGCGCTTCTGGTCCCCGCGCCGCCTCCCCGCCGCGATCACCGCCGCCCTGCTGGCCGTCGTGGCCGGGCTGCTGCTCTACGACATCGCCGCGGTACGCGCCGGGCGGCCGGGGATGGCCTGGCGCCGGAGTCTCGCGGACGAACTGGCCACCCGCCCGCTGGACGACCCGTGGATCCTCGCCGTGGCCTGCGTGGCGGTCGTGCTCGGGCTGTGGCTTGTCGTCCTCGCCGTCACCCCGGGGCTCCGCGACGTGCTCGCCATGCGCGCGGGAACGGCCCCCGTACGGGCCGGACTCGACCGCCACGCCGCCGAACTCACCCTGCGCGACCGCGCGGTGGAGGTATCGGGGGTGCGGTCGGCGCGCGTCACGGTCACCCGCCGCACCGCGACGGTGCGCGCCGTGGTCTCCTTCCGGGAGACGGAGGAGGTCCGCGCCGATCTGGCCGCCGTCCTGGCCGAGGCCATGGAACAGCTGAGCCTGGCCCGGCCGCTGGGGCTCGCGCTGCACGTCCGCCGTATGGGAGAGGGGTGAGGCGCGGTGCGCGCCACCGTCAATCGCGTCGTCCTCGTGCTCACCGGGCTGGCCCTGGTGCTGTCCGGTGCCGTCGTGCTGTGCTCCGCGACGGGTCTGCTGCACCGTCCGTACACCGGCCGGGACGACGTGCTGCTGAGCGAGGGCGACCGGACCCGTTACGAGGGCACCTCCTGGTGGTGGCCCGTCGTGATCGGCGTGCTGGCCCTGATCGTGCTGTGCGCCCTGTGGTGGCTGCTCGCCCAGGTGCGCGACCGCAGGCTGCGCCGGCTGGCGGTGGACGCCGACGACGACGGCATGGCGCTGCTGCGCGGCCGCGCCCTGGAGGAGATCATCGCCGCCGACGCCGAGCAGCTGCACGGCGTCGACCACGCCACCACCGCGCTCATGGGCACGCCCACCGCGCCCCGTGCCCGGCTGCAGCTCGCCCTGTCCCCGAACGCCGTCCCCGGTGACGTCCTCGCCGAACTCGACTCCGCCGTGCTCGACCGCGCCCGCGTCAGCGCCGGCCTCCCCCTGCTCCCCGCCGAGGCCCGGCTGCGCGCCGTCAGCCACCGCGCGGCCCGCGTCAGCTGACCGCGCCGGTGCGGTACTTCGGACACGGGCCTAGAAGCCGCTGCGCGCCCCGCCGTCCACCGGGAGCATGATTCCCGTCAGATACGAGGCCGCAGGTGACATCAGGAAGGCGGCGGCACGCCCGAACTCCTCCGGGGTGCCGTAGCGACGCAGCGGGATGCGTTCGCTGAGGCGGGCGCGGGCGGCCTCCGCGTCGCCGGTGAGGGCGTCGAGCTCGCGGACGCGGTCGGTGTCGATCCGGGCGGGCAGCAGCCCCACCACGCGGATGCCGCGCGGCCCCAACTCGTTGGCCAGGCTCTTGGCGTAGCCCGCCAGGCCCGGTCGCAGGCCGTTGGAGACCACGAGTCCCGGGATCGGTTCGTGCACCGAGCCGGAGAGCACGAAGCCGATGACACCGCCCTCGCCGAGTTCGTCGGCCGCCGCCCGGGACAGCCGTACGGCCCCGAGGAAGACGGACTCGAACGCGTCCCGCCACTGGTCGTCGCCGATGACGTCGGTGCCGCCCGCCGGCGGGCCGCCCACGCTGACGAGGAAGCCGTCGAGCCTGCCGAACGCCCGGCGGGCGGCGGCGATCAGCCGCTCCGGAGCCTGCGGTTCTGCGTTGTCGGCGACGACGCCGGTCGCCCGCTCGGCGCCGCCCAGCGCCGCGACGGCGGCGGCGACCGACTCCTCGCGGCGGCCGCCGACGACCACCCGCGCGCCGTCGGCCACCAGTTCCCGCGCGGCGGCGAAGCCCAGCCCGCGGGTCGCGCCCGTGACGACGTACACCCTGTCCCTCAGCCCGAGATCCATGGTGTCACCGTGCCCCGTCGCGGCCGGAGAGCGTGAGCGCGGTGTTGACCAGCCCGATGTGGCTGAAGGCCTGCGGGAAGTTGCCGAGCTGGCGCCGCTCGACCGGGTCCCACTCCTCCGCCAGCAGACCGACGTCGTTGCGCAGGCCCAGCAGCCGTTCGAACAGGCCGCGTGCCTCGTCGGTGCGGCCGATACGGTGCAGCGCGTCGGCGAGCCAGAACGAGCAGGCCAGGAAGGCGCCTTCGCCGCCGGGCAGCCCGTCCACGCTGCTGTCCTCCAGGGTGTAGCGGCGGACGAAGCCGCCGTGGTCCAGTTCGCGGCGCACCGCCTCCACCGTGCCGACCACCCGGCTGTCGGTGACGGGCAGGAAGCCCACCTGCGGGATGAGCAGGGTCGCCGCGTCCAGTTCCTTGGAGCCGTAGTACTGCGTGAAGGTGTTGCGCTCCCGGTCGAAGCCCTTGCGGCACACCTCGCGGTGCACCTCGCTGCGCATCGCCCGCCAGGAGTCCGCGTCGCCGGACAGGTGCGGCAGGCCCTCCAGGGTGCGCACCGCCCGGTCGGCGGCCGCCCAGGCCATCACCTTGGAGTGCACGAAGTGCTGCCGGTCGCCGCGCACCTCCCACAGGCCCTCGTCGGGCTCGTGCCACTTGGTCTCCAGGAAGTCCATCAGCGTGCGCTGCACCGCCCAGGCGTGCGGTTCGTCGCGCAGCCCGAAGCTGCGGGCCAGGAACAGCGAGTCGAGGACCTCGCCGTAGACGTCGAGCTGGAGCTGTTTTGCGGCGGCGTTGCCGGTCCGCACCGGCAGGGACGCCTCGTACCCGGTCAGCCAGTCCAGCTCCTCCTCGGGCAGCCGGCGCTCGCCCGCCAGCCCGTACATGATCTGCAGGTCGGCCGGGTCGCCGGCGACGGCACGCAGCAGCCAGTCGCGCCAGTGGTAGGCCTCCTTGAGGTAGCCGGTCTCGACCAGCACGTTCAGGGTGAGCGTCGCGTCGCGGAGCCAGCAGAACCGGTAGTCCCAGTTCCGCACCCCGCGGATCTCCTCCGGCAGCGAGGAGGTGGCCGCCGCGACGATGCCGCCGCTGGGCGAGTAGGTGAGCGCCTTGAGGGTGATCAGCGAGCGCAGCACCGCGTTCCGCCAGGGACCGTCGTAGCGGCACTTGGCCGACCAGGACTCCCAGTCCGCGCAGCTCTGATCCAGCGCCCGGAAGGGGTCGATCAGACGTGGCCGGCTCTCGTGGGAGGGGTGCCAGGTCAGGGCGAAGGCGATCCGCTCGCCCTCGGCGACGGTGAAGTCGGCGTGGGTCGCGAAACCCTTGCCGTACATGGGCACCTGGGGTACGGAGCGAAGCCACACCGAGTCCGGCCCGGCGATTGCGACGCGGTGGCCGTCGGTGCGGCGCATCCAGGGGACGACCCGCCCGTAGTCGAAGCGCAGCCGCAGTTCGCTGGCCATCGCCACCCGCCCGCGTACGCCCTCGACGACGCGCATGACGTCCGGGGCGCGATCGCGCTGCGGCATGAAGTCGATCACCTTGGCGGTGCCGTCGCGGGTCTCCCACACGCTCTCCAGCACCAGGGTGCCGTCGCGGTACGAACGGTGCGTGCAGGGCTCCCCGTGCCAGGCCGAGGCCGGGGCGATTCGCCAGTTGCCGTTGTCCTCGTCGCCCAGCAGCGCCGCGAAGCAGGCGGAGGAGTCGAAGCGCGGCAGGCAGAGCCAGTCGATGGAGCCGCTCTTGGAGACCAGCGCGACGGTCTGCAGGTCGCCGATGATCGCGTAGTCCTCGATCAGTGCCGCCACGGTCGGCCTCCGTCTCTCCCTCTTACGAGGGTCCCCGCTCTACGAGGGTGCCCCCGGCGCTAGGGCGACGCGACCGCAGCGGCGACCGGCTCGGCCGTACCGTCCGCCTCCTGCGCCGCCGCGTCGCGGGCGGCGAGCCGCTCCCGCCGCTCCCGGCGGACGAGGATGACCCAGCCGACCGGCACCATGGCGGTGAACAGCCACCACTGGATCGCGTACCCCATATGCATGCCGATGCTGCTGTGGTCGGGGTCCGGGATCAGCTCGGGCTGCCGTCCGGAGGGCTTGGGGGAGGTCGTCTCCAGCTCGATGTAGCCGCCGACCGGCCGCTCCGCCGCCGGCAGCTCCTCGGCCACCAGGGCGCTGTTGATCAGCATGATCATGCGGTCGGGCAGTCCGCCCTTGTTCCGGATGCCGGTCGCCGCCGTGGTCTCGTCCGGGCGCAGCCGGCCGGTGACGGTGATCTCGCCGGACGGGGCCGCGGGGACCTTCGGGACCTTCGTCAGGTCGGTACCGGCCGGGATCCAGCCGCGGTTGACCAGCACCGACCGGCCGTCGGCCAGGACCAGCGGGGTGATGACGTGGTAGCCGATGCTGTCCCCGTCGGCGGCGGTGCGCTGGCGGGCGACGACCTCGTGGGCGGTGTCGTAGTGCCCGGTCGCGGTGACCGTGCGGTAGACCTCCCGCTTCGGCACGGCCGCGCCGGGGGCGGTCAGTGACTCCACCGGGGCGGGCTTCGCCCTGAGGTTGTCCGCGATCAGGTGGTTGCTGGCCACGCGGCGCTCGTGCCGGTGCATCTGCCAGAAGCCCAGCTCGACCATGGCGGGCATCAGCAGCAGTGCGATGAGGGTGAGGATCACCCACTGCCGGGACAAGAGGAAGCGGTACACCCCACGACCGTACAACTCGGTCGCGGGGCGCTCTGCGGAGGGGTCGGACGGCGCCGCGGCGTGGCCGCCGGGATCAGCGCCCGCCGGGATCAGCCGCCACCGGGCAGCGAGCCGACCCGGTCGATGATGCCGCTGCGGCCCTCGGCCTTCGAGCAGTGTCCGCCGCAGTACCAGTGGCCGTCGACCTCGACCCCGTGGCCGACGATCCGCACCCGGCAGTGCTCGCAGATCGGCGCCATCCGGTGGATGGCGCACTCGAAGCTGTCGAAGACGTGCACGGCCCCCTGGGCGTGCACTTCGAAGCTCATCACATAGTCGTTTCCGCATACTTCGCATCGGGCCATGAGGCCCAGGGTGCGGGCCGGGCCCCGGCGCGGCAATCGGTGACCGGGTGCGTCGCGGGCGCACCACTCGAACGGCGGTGTCAGCCGTGCACGTCCGGCGCGGGGGCGACGTCGCCCAGCAGATCGGCGAAGCGCCGCTCGCCGACCACCGGGGTGCCGAGCTGCCGGGCCCGAACCGTCTTCGTGGTGAGCGAGTCCGGGTCGTTGGTCACCAGCAGGCTGGTCAGCCGGCTCACCGAGGACGACACGTGCAGACCCGCCTCGGTGGCGCGGTCCTCCAGCAGTTCGCGGTCGATGCTCGTGTCGCCCGAAAAGGCGACCCGCATTCCCTGGACCAGTGGTCCCCCGGACTCCAGCCGCCCCGGGTTGGGGTAGGGGCAGGCCGGCCGCTTCCGCGCGGGCCGCCAGCTCATCGGCCGGTAGGTGCTGCGGTATCCCGCGGAGGCCGACTGCCCGGGGACGGCCGTGTCGATCCACTCCGTCAGCGGACGGCAGGCGTGCAGCGGCAGCCGGAGACCGCCCGCCGCGGCCTGCCGCAGGCTGGGGCGGAACACCTCGGCCAGCACGCGGGCGTCGTCCAGGGCGTGGTGGGCGCGCTGCTGGACGACGCCGAAGTGCGCGGCCAGGGACTCCAGCTTGTGGTTGGCCAGCGGCAGCGCCAGCGCCTTGGAGAGCACGATGGTGCACAGCCTGTGCTCCACGGGCGCCACGGTGCCGGCCCGCGCGAACTCCCGGGCGAGCATGGACCAGTCGAAGACCGCGTTGTGGGCGACGAACACCCGGCCCGACAGCCGGTCCGCCAGTTCGGTGGCGACCTCGCCGAAGAGCGGGGCGTCGGCCAGCATGTCCGAGGTGAGGCCGTGGATCCACACCGGGCCCGGGTCCCGCTGCGGGTTGACGGGGGTGTACCAGTGGTCCTGCACCTCGCCGTGCGCGTCCAGCCGGTAGACGGCCGCGGACACTATCCGGTCGTCGCGGCCGAGGCCGGTGGTCTCGACGTCCACGACGGCGTATCCGTCGGGGTAGGCCTCTGGCCACGACGGTTGCGGAAGCTGGGGCGCGTGCATGGAGGAACACAATACGGGCGGCCACCGACAGTGCCCGCCGCCACCCGCCTCTGGCGCACCGTCGGATGCCCCCGCGGGCGGTCCGTCCGGGGGCGGCGCGCCGGGTGTGCGACGGAGCGGTCCGGTCGGTCAACCGCCCGCCCTCTGGCTCCGGTTGGGCGCACGCCCCGCCGCGGCGGCCGGTGCGGCGGACTCCCTCGGATACCCCCGGGTAGAACCGATCGGTAACGACCTCTAGCCGGGGCCGCCACGCGCCCTTAAGGTGCGCGCATGCCGCAACTGCCCGATGCCGTGATGTGGTCCATACCCGCGTTCGTGCTGCTCACCGTCGTGGAGCTGATCAGTTACCGGATCCATCCGGACGAGGACGCCGCCGGGTACGCCGCCAAGGACACCGCGACGAGCCTGTCGATGGGACTCGGCAGCCTGTTCTTCGACTTCCTCTGGAAGATCCCGATCGTCGTGGTCTACACCGCCGTGTACGAGTTCACCCCGCTCCGGGTGCCCGTGGACTGGTGGACGATCCCGCTGATGCTGCTCGCGCAGGACTTCTTCTACTACTGGCAGCACCGCGGTCACCACGTGATCCGCATCCTGTGGGCGAGCCACGTGGTGCACCACTCCAGCCGGAAGTTCAACCTCTCCACCGCGCTGCGCCAGCCCTGGACCGGCATGACGTCATGGGTGTTCTACCTGCCGGTGATCGCCTGCGGGGTGCACCCGGCGGCACTGGCGTTCTGCTCCTCGCTCAGCCTCGTCTACCAGTTCTGGATCCACACCGAGCGCATCGAGAAGCTGCCCCGCCCGGTCGAGTTCGTCCTCAACACGCCCTCGCACCACCGCGTGCACCACGCCTCGCAGGGCGGCTACCTGGACCGCAACTTCGGCGGCATCCTGATCGTCTGGGACCGGCTGTTCGGTTCCTTCGCGGCGGAGGGCGAGCGTCCGGTGTTCGGGCTCACCAAGAACATCACCACGTTCAACCCGCTGCGGGTGGCCACCCACGAGTACGCCGCCATCGCCCGTGACGTCGCCGCGGCCCGTACCTGGAGCGACCGCGCGGGCCACGTCCTGCGCGGTCCCGGCTGGCGGCCGCGGGGCGAGGAGCCGGCGGCGTGACGCGTGAGCGCGCCGCCCGCGCGGCGACGGCGGCCTTCGCGGTGGTGGCCGTGGTCCACCTGGCGGCGCAGCTCGCGGGCTCCGCGACGGCGGACCACCTCACCAAGCCCGTCCTGGTGCCGCTGCTCGCGGTCTGCGCGGTGCTGCGCGGTGGACCCCGGCTGCTGGTGGCCGCGCTGCTGTGCGGCTGGGCGGGGGACGTGCTGCTGCAGCTCGACGGGGACACGTCCTTCCTCCTCGGGATGGGCGCGTTCGCCGCCGGGCACGTCTGTTACCTCACACTCTTCACCTCCCGCGGGGCCTTCGCCGACCGGCGGCGCGCGGCCCTGACGGCGGCCGGCTACGCGGTCGTGTGGCTCGCCGCGCTCGTCGTGCTGTGGCCGGGCCTGCCCTCCGGGCTGCGGCTCCCGGTCGCCGCGTACAGCCTGCTGCTGACGGCGATGGCGGCCGGCGCGGCCGCGCTCGGCCCGCGGGCGACGGCGCTGGGCGGGGCGCTCTTCCTGCTCTCCGACACCCTGCTCGCGACCCGGCTCGCCGACCTCCCGCAGCTCCCGGCGGCCGACTTCTGGATCATGTTCGGCTACCTCGCCGCGCAGTTCCTGCTCTCCACCGGCCGGTACGGTGGTACGACCCCGTTCGAACAACCATCGAGGACGACTTCCGTATGCGCGCCACCGTGATCCACGCCCCCCACGACATCCGGGTGGAGGAGGTGCCGGACCCGGCGGTCCGGCAGCCCACAGACGCGGTCGTGCGCGTGGTGCTGGCCTGCATCTGCGGCAGCGACCTGTGGGCGTACCGCGGCGAGTCGGCCCGGAAGCCGGGGCAGCGCATCGGGCACGAGTTCCTCGGCGTCGTCGAGGAGACCGGTTCCGAGGTGTCCGGGCTCAGGCCCGGCGACCTGGTCGTCTCCCCCTTCGTGTGGTCCGACGGCACGTGCGACTACTGCGCGGAGGGCCTGACGACCTCCTGCCCGGCCGGCGGCTTCTGGGGCCAGGTCGGCTCCGACGGCGGCCAGGGCGAGGCCGTACGGGTGCCGTTCGCGGACGCCACCCTGGTGCGGCTGCCCGCCGAGGCGCTGTCCGACGACCGCCTGCTGGCGGGTCTGCTCACCCTCTCCGACGTGCTGGGCACCGGTCACCACGCCGCCGTCGGCGCCGGTGTGCGGCCCGGGGCCACCGTCGCGGTCGTGGGGGACGGCGCGGTCGGCCTGTGCGGGGTGCTCGCCGCGCGGCGGCTCGGCGCGGAGCGGATCATCGCGCTCGGCCGGCACGAGGCCCGCACCGCCATCGCCCGTACCTTCGGAGCCACCGACGTCGTCGCCGAGCGCGGTGAGGCGGCCGTCGAGGCGGTCCGCCAACTGACCGGCGGCCACGGCGCCCACGCGGTCATCGAGGCCGTCGGCACCGAGCAGTCGATGCGCACCGCGGTCGCCGTCACCCGCGACGGCGGCACCGTCGGCTACGTCGGCGTCCCGCACGGCAGCGGCACCGGCCTCGACCTGAGCGACATGTTCGACCGCAACGTCTCCCTGCGCGGCGGCGTCGCCCCGGTCCGCACCTACATCCCCGAACTGCTCCCGGACATCCTCGACGGGACGATCGACCCGTCCCCGGTCTTCGACCTCACCGTCGGCCTGGACGGCGTCCCGGGCGGCTACAAGGCGATGGACGAGCGCATCGCGCTGAAGGTCCTCGTCAAGGCCTGACCCGGCTCCCGGACAGCGAGCCGGACAGGGGCCCGACTGGGGCCCGACAGGGGCCCGGACAGCGGGAACGCCCGGCGGAATCCCCGCCGGGCGTTCCCGCTGTCACGCGGGGCGCGTCACTTGGTGACGGCGTCCAGGGCGTCGACGATGCCGTGGCCGTAGAAGCTGGTCACGTGCCGTCCCGTGGTGCAGGTGGCGTCCTGCACGCCGTTGCCGTCCGGGTCGTACAGACCCGTCGGGCAACGCGGGTCGTCGGCCTGGGCCTTGAGCAGCCACTGCAACTGCTCCGGGGAGGCGTGCGGGTGGCGGCTCTTGATGAGCGCGGCGACGCCGGCCACGTGCGGGCTGGCCATCGACGTGCCCTGCAGGTAGCCGTAGGTGTTGCCGGGCAGGGTGGACAGGATGCGCCCGTTCGCCGAGGGGGTGGCGGGGATCTGGTAGCGGTCGCCGCCCGGGCCCGCGACGTCCACGACGCCCAGACCGTAGCTGGAGTAGTACGACTTCAGCTTCTGCACACCGGTCGCGGAGACGGTGACGACGCCCGGCAGCTGGGTCGGAAGGTCCCAGCAGACGTGCGGGTCGATCGTCCGGGTGACCGGGGTGGTGTCGTCGGGGCTCGTCGCGTCCTCGATGGCGTCCGAGTCGAGGTCGTGGTTGGAGTTGCCCGCCGAGGCGACGTTCAGCACGCCCTTCTTGTGGGAGTACTGCGCGGCCCGGTTGACGGCGTCGACGATGGCCCGCTGGTCGGGGTCGCCGAAGCAGTTGTAGAGCCACGGGTCGATGTAGTAGCTGTTGTTGGTGATCTCGACGCCGTGGTCGGCGGCGAAGACGAAGGCGCAGACCACGCTCTCCGGGAAGAACAGCTGGGTGTCGGGGTCGGCCACCTTGATGGAGGCGACCTTCACGCCCGGGGCGACACCCGCCACGCCGATCCCGTTGCGCGCCGCGGCGATCTCACCGGCGACGTGCGTGCCGTGGTAGGCCTCCGGGACGTAGGGACGCCAGGCGCCCGGGCTCGTGTCGGCCTTGCCGCCCACGCAGTTGGCGGACTGCGAGGCCGAGAAGTTGGCGGTGAGGTCCGGGTGCGTGTCGTCGACGCCGGTGTCGATGACGGCGACCGTGACCTTGCGGCTGCCCGGGTTGATCCGGGCGGCCTTGTCGGCCCGGATGGCCGGCAGGTCCCACTGGTCCGGCTCCATCGGCTCCTGCCCGGCGGTGGCCGCGGCCTTCGCCCGGGCCGCGCCGGCAGCGGTGATCTCCTGCACCGCGCCCAGATCCGTGGTCGACGCCGTGGACAGCGCGGCCGTACGGGTCGCCCCGGCCGTCTGCACACCGCGCACCTTGCGTATCTCGGAGGCGAACGCGGGATTCGCGGAGTGGACGACGATCACGCCGATCCGGTCGTAGGTGGTGACGATGTCACCACCGCTGCGGGACACGGCCCGCTCGACGGACTTGATGGTTCCCCGGTCGGTCTTGGTGTTGACCACGTACGACAGCGTCGGGCCGTCGTACGCGGCACCGCCGCCGTTCGAGGCGGAACCGGCGGTGGCGGCCGAGGCGGCGTTCGGCAGGAAGGCGAGAGCACTCGCCACCGCGAATCCGATGGGTATCGCGAAGGCGCGACGCCGTCCGGGCAGTGGAGCCATGGGATCTCCAATCGTCCAAACACCCGTCCTGGCGGGCCGGGTTGCCCTTGGACGGGTACATGACGCTGGAAGCTATCGCCGCCGTCCACGCGCTATCAATGGATTGGTAAAGAAAGCTCAAGTTCCGGTTGCCGAAGAAGAACCAGTTTTCAACTACCGCCCCCTGTCGAAGGCCGTGGTTGCGCATCTACCATGCGCGGGTCCGATCTTTACGTGACGTAGCTCACGTCGGCGCCCCGTGCGCCCGCGCGGGTCGCGTCGCCTGCTCATGTCCCCTCAAGCTCCGCCCCCACAGGAGGCATCGTGGACCCCGCACGACCTTCGGCAAGCTCCGGTCCGCCGTCTGCCGACTCGTACGCCGAGGTGCAGGCGAGCGCGGAGTTCGCCCAACTGCGCCGCTCATACCGATCGTTCGCGTTCCCGCTCACGGTCGCGTTCATCACCTGGTACCTGCTGTACGTCCTGCTGTCGAACTACGCCGGCGGCTTCATGGACACCAAGGTCGTGGGCCACATCAACGTCGCCCTCGTCTTCGGGCTCGCTCAGTTCGCCACCACCTTCGGCATCGCCGTCTGGTACTCCCGGCACGCGAACGCCAAGCTCGACTCCCGCGCGGACGCCATCAAGGCGCGCCTGGAAGGCCCCGGCACCCGGGGCGCCGACGACACCGACGACACCGAGAGCACGGAGGCCACCGCATGACCGCGCTGCACACCACGGGAGTCCAGGTGGTCGCGGTCGGCGCGAGCGAACACCGGCCGCTGATCATCACCCTGTTCTCGGTCTTCGTCGTCGCGACGCTCGGCATCACCGTCTGGGCGGGCCGCCAGACCAAGGACGCCACCGACTTCTACGCCGGCGGCCGTTCCTTCAGCGGCTTCCAGAACGGCCTGGCGATCTCCGGCGACTACATGTCGGCCGCGTCCTTCCTGGGCATCGCCGGCTCCATCGCCCTCGTCGGCTACGACGGCTTCCTCTACTCGATCGGCTTCCTCGTCGCCTGGCTGGTGGCGCTGCTGCTGGTCGCCGAACCGCTGCGCAACTCCGGCCGGTTCACCATGGCCGACGCCCTCGCCTTCCGGCTGCGGCAGCGCCCGGTGCGCACGGCCGCGGGCATCTCGACCATCGTTGTCAGCATCTTCTACCTGCTGGCCCAGATGGTCGGCGCGGGCGCCCTGGTGGCACTGCTGCTCGGCATCACCGGTGAGGGGCCGCGCCGTCTGATCGTCATCCTCGTCGGCGTCGTCATGGTGCTGTACGTGACCATCGGCGGCATGAAGGGCACCACCTGGGTGCAGATGGTCAAGGCGGTGCTGCTGATCGGCGGGACCCTGCTGATCACGTTCCTGGTCTTCGCCAAGTTCAACTGGAACCTGTCCTCGCTGCTCGGCGCGGCCGCTGAGAAGAGCGGCAAGGGGGCGGCGTTCCTGGAGCCCGGCCTGAAGTACGGCGTCACCGCGACCTCGAAGATCGACTTCATCTCGCTGGGCCTGGCCCTGGTCCTCGGCACGGCGGGTCTGCCGCACATCCTGATCCGCTTCTACACCGTGCCCACCGCCCGGGCCGCCCGCACCTCGGTGAACTGGGCGATCGGCATCATCGGCTGCTTCTACCTGATGACGATCGCGCTGGGCTTCGGGGCCGCCGCGCTGCTCACCCCGGAGACGATCACCACCTCCAACGCCGCCGGCAACACCGCGGCACCGCTGCTCGCCCAGGAGATCGGCGGCGGCGCGGACTCCACGGGCGGCGCGATCCTGCTGGCGGTGATCTCCGCGGTCGCCTTCGCCACCATCCTGGCCGTGGTCGCGGGCCTCACCCTCGCCTCCTCGTCGTCCTTCGCGCACGACCTGTACGCCAACGTCATCCGCAAGGGCACGGCGAGCGAGAAGGAGGAGGTCGCGGCGGCGAAGATCGCCGCGGTGGCCATCGGGGCCGTGGCGATCCTGCTCGGCATCTTCGCGGGCAAGCTCAACATCGCCTTCCTGGTCGCCCTGGCCTTCGCCGTAGCGGCCTCCGCGAACCTGCCGACGCTCCTCTACAGCCTGTTCTGGAAGCGCTTCAACACCACCGGGGCGCTGTGGAGCATCTACGGCGGCCTGATCACCTCCGTGTTCCTGGTGGTCTTCTCGCCCGTCGTCTCGGGCAAGGAGACCGCGATGTTCCCCGGTGTGGACTTCCACTGGTTCCCGCTGGAGAACCCGGGGATCATCTCCATCCCCGTCGGTTTCCTGCTCGGTGTGGTGGGCACGCTCCTGTCCAAGCCGGAAGAGGACGCCGACCGCAAGTACGCTGAGCTGGAGGTCCGCTCCCTCACGGGAGCCGGAGCGCATTAAACAAACTGTTGAACGTCAGTGCCGTCCCGTAGGCTGCGAAGTAACGGGACGGCACTGCCGTCCCACCGACCGGACCCTCAAAGGGAGGCGCGCCGTGCTGATCGACACCTACGGCCGGATCGCGACCGACCTCAGGGTCTCGCTGACCGACCGGTGCAATCTGCGGTGCACCTACTGCATGCCGGAGGAGGGCCTGCAGTGGCTCGGCAAGCCCGAGCTGCTCAGCGACGACGAGATCGTCCGGCTGGTGCGGATCGCCGTCACCACGCTCGGCGTCAAGGACGTCCGCTTCACCGGCGGCGAGCCCCTGCTCCGCCCCGGTCTCGTCGGCATCGTCGAGCGCTGCGCGGAGCTGGAGCCCCGCCCGAAGCTCTCCCTCACCACCAACGGCATAGGCCTCGCCCGCACCGCGGCCGCTCTGCGCGGGGCCGGGCTGGACCGGGTGAACGTCTCCCTGGACACCCTGCGGCCCGACGTCTTCCAGACCCTCACCCGCCGCAAGCGGCACGATGACGTCGTCCGCGGCCTGGAGGCCGCCCACGCCGCGGGACTGACCCCGGTCAAGGTCAACACCGTGCTGATGCGCGGCATCAACGACGACGAGGCCCCCGAGCTGCTGGCCTGGGCCCTGGAACACGACTACGAGCTGCGCTTCATCGAGCAGATGCCGCTCGACGCCCAGCACGGCTGGCAGCGCAGCGACATGGTCACCGCCCAGGAGATCCTGGAGAGCCTGCGGACCCGCTTCACCCTGACCGCCGAGACCGACGAGGCCCGCGGCCACGCCCCCGCCGAACGCTGGCTGGTGGACGGCGGCCCCGCCCGGGTCGGCGTGATCGCCTCGGTCACGCGGCCCTTCTGCCGGGCCTGCGACCGCACCCGGCTCACCGCGGACGGTCAGGTGCGCAACTGCCTGTTCGCGCGCGAGGAGAGCGATCTGCGCGCCGCGCTGCGCTCCGGCGGCTCCGACGAGGAGATCGCCGAGCTCTGGCGCACCGCGATGTGGGGCAAGAAGGCCGGCTCCGGCCTGGACGACCCCACGTTCCTGCAGCCCGAGCGGCCCATGTCAGCCATCGGCGGCTGAGCTCGTCTCCCACTCCTCGAAGGGCACGACGTCCTTCAGGAAGCCGCGGACGCCCAGGAACGAGGACAGGTGCTCGCGGTGTTCCTCGCACGCCAGCCAGGTCTTGCGGCGCTCGGGCGTGTGGATCTTCGGGTTGTTCCAGGCGAGCACCCACACGGCGGGGGCGCGGCAACCCTTGGCGGAGCAGATCGGAGATTCGTCGGTCACGAACCCCATCCAAACATGGCGACGCCGGGCAGCCACGGGGGGAGCCGCCCGGCGTCGGTCCGTCGCTCCGACGGGGGATGCGGAGCGCGTACGCAGTATGTCACGCGGCAAGGGCCGCAGTGCAGTGGATCCCCATGATTGATCTGAGGTTTTCTTGAGCTTCGGAGCGGTGCGCGAACGGGCGAAAGGTTCAGGCCTGACCGGAACGAGGCCGTCCGTCCTCTTCCGGGGTCCGCTCCGCCGGCAGCCGCGGTTCACCGGGGCCGAGCGCCGGCGGGACCCGCGGAGCGATCCGGGCCGACGGCAGCCCCGGGGCGTTCTCCCGGCCCGCGTTGGCGATGACGACCGCGATGTACGGCAGCACCAGACCGAGCACCAGCGCGATCCAGGCCAGGGGCGCCGAGACGTTCCACAGCACGACCGCCAGGATGAACGACAGGGTGCGGACCGACATCGAGATGATGTAGCGCCGCTGCCTTCCGCGGACGTCATCGGTGAGCCCCGCCGCGGTCCCGGTGATCCGGAAGACCTCGGTACCGCTCCGCTTCCGCATCACGTTCCACCACCTGCTCGAAACGCCGGAAGCCACCCGGTTCCGGCACGGCCCACGTTACGCCGTGGGTCCGTCGCAGTGGAGACCGGGGAGGCCGTCGGGGTGTGACAGCACCCGCCGTACGGCGTATGGCCGCCTTCCGCATGCGACGTACCCGGGCCACGCCGAGACTGACCGCATGAACTGGTTCTGGGCGATCATCGTCGGCATCGTGCTCGGCTTCCTGGCCAAGCTGCTCCTGCCGGGGAAGCAGGACATCCCCTGGTGGCTCACCATCATCTGCGGCATCCTCGGCGCCTTCCTGGGCAACGCGGTCGCCGGATGGGTCGGCGTACGGCACACCAGCGGTGTCGACTGGATCCGCCACGTGCTGCAGATCCTGGGCGCCATCCTCGTGGTCGCCGTGATCACCCCGCTGTGGGCCTCGGTCCGCGGCCGTCGGCGGCGGACGGCCACCTGACGGGACGTACCGCGCCGGGCAGGGCGCCCCGCTCAGTGGGCGTGCTGCCGCAGATGGGTCGGCGGCACCAGGTCGGTGAGCCACACTCCGTTGGCGCTCACCCGGAACACGTGGCCCGTGGCGGCCAGCCCCGCCGCGTCCACCGCCAGCACCACCGGACGGCCGTGCCGCGAACCGACGCGCACGGCCGTCTCCACGTCCGCGGAGAGGTGGACGTCCTGCCGGGACATCGGCTTGAGCCCCTCGCGCAGCACGATCGGCAGCGTGGTGCTCGCCGTGCCGTGGAAGAGGACGGCCGGCGGATCCGCCGGGGACAGCCCGAGGTCGACCTCGACCGAGTGTCCCTGGCTGGCCCTGATCCGCCGCCCGTCCTCCGAGAAGGCGTACCGCTTCTTGTTGTTGTCGGCCACGACGTGGTCGAGATCGGCGCGCGAGAAACGCCGGCCGGCCCGGCGGGACGCGGCGATCAGCTCGTCCACGTCCACCCAGCCGGCCTCGTCGAGGGTGATCCCGATCGAGGCCGGGTCGTGCCGCAGCACCCGTGCCAGGAACTTCGAGACCTTGACCGTCTGCTTCTCGTCCATCGCCCCACCCATCGTCCTGGTCAGACCCCCTGGCTGACCGAGCTCATGTTGAAGTCCGGGATCCGCATCGCCGGGAACGCGGCCCGGGTGAACCAGTCGCTCCACTCGCGCGGCAGCGTCCGCTCGGTGCGGCCTACCTCGGTGGCCCGGCCCAGCAGGTCCACCGGCGACTCGTTGAACCGGAAGTTGTTCACCACGCCGGTCACCTCGCCGCCCTCCACCAGGTAGACCCCGTCCCGGGTCAGTCCGGTCAGCAGCAGGGTGGCCGGATCCACCTCGCGGATGTACCACAGGCAGGTCAGCAGCAGGCCGCGCTCGGTGTCCGCCACCATCTCCTCCAGCGACCGCTTGCCGCCGCCGTCCAGGATCAGGTTGCCCCCGGACGGCGCGAACGGCAGCCCGGTCAGACCGGCGCTGTGCCGGGTGGTGGACAGCCGGTTGAGCACGCCCTCGCGCACCCAGTCGGTGGCCTCGACGGGCAGCCCGTTGTCGAAGACCGACGCGACGTCACCCGAGGCGTGCGCGATCACGAACGGCGCCGACTCCAGCCCCGGTTCGTTCGGGTCGCTGCGCAGCGTCAGCGGCAGTTCCGAGAGCTGCTCGCCGACCCGGGTGCCGCCGCCCGGCCGGCTGAAGACCGTACGGCCCTCCGCCGCGTCCCGGGCCGCCGCGCTCCACTGCTGGTAGATCACCAGGTCCGCCACGGCGGACGGCGGCAGCAGCGTCTCGTACCGCCCGGCGGGCAGGTCGATCCGGCGCTCGGCCCAGGCCAGGCGCTGCGCCAGGTCGGCGTCGAGGGCCGCCGGGTCGACGTCGGTGAAGTCCCGGGTGGCGGCACCGGCCCACGCCGAGCGGGACATGTCCTCGGACTTGGCGTTGAGCTCCAGGGTGCCGCTGGGCTGGTCGTGACGGAGCCGCAGCCCCGAGGACGTGCCCAGGTAGGTGGAGGTGACGGAGTGGTACGCGAAGCCGTACAGCCTCCGGCCGCCGGCCCGCGCCGCGGCGAAGGACTCGCCCAGGGCGGGCGCGAAGGCGGCGAACACCCCGGAGGAGGTCTCGGCGGGAGGCTCGGTGAAGGAGGTGCTCGCCGGCACCCCCTCGACCAGCGGCTGGGCGTCCTCGGCGGGCCCGGCGGCGCGGGCGGCCGCCTCGGCGGCCCGTACCAGCGGCTCCAGTTCGTCCGCGGTGACCGCGGCGCGGGACACCACGCCCGAGGCGGTGCCCTGGGAGCCGTCCACCGTGGCGACCACGGTCAGGGTGCGGCCCCGCGTCACACCGTTGGTGGTCAGGGCGTTGCCCGCCCAGCGCAGGTTGGCCGAGGACTCCTCGTCGGCGATGACCACGCAGCCGTCCGCCCGGGACAGCTCCAGGGCGCGCTCGACGATCTCGTGGGGCTTCGAAACGGAGCTCATCGACCGGCCTCCTGCGTGGTGTTGAGGATGTTGACGCCTCGGAAGAGCGCGGAGGGGCAGCCGTGCGAGACGGCGGCGACCTGTCCCGGCTGGGCCTTGCCGCAGTTGAAGGCACCGCCCAGGACATAGGTCTGCGGCCCGCCGACGGCCTCCATGGAGCCCCAGAAGTCGGTGGTGGTGGCCTGGTAGGCGACGTCGCGCAACTGCCCGGCCAGCCGGCCGTTCTCGATCCTGAAGAAGCGCTGACCGGTGAACTGGAAGTTGTAGCGCTGCATGTCGATCGACCACGAGCGGTCGCCCACGACGTAGATGCCGCGCTCGACGCCGCCGATCAGCTCCTGCGTCGACGGCCCGTCCGGCGCGGGCCGCAGCGACACGTTCGCCATCCGCTGCACCGGCACATGGCCGGGGGAGTCCGCGTACGCGCAGCCGTTGGAGCGCTCGAAGCCGGTGAGCCGGGCGATCCTGCGGTCGAGCTGGTAGCCGACCAGGACGCCGTCCTTGACCAGGTCCCAGGACTGCCCGGCGACGCCCTCGTCGTCGTAGCCGACGGTCGCCAGGCCGTGCTCGGCGGTGCGGTCGCCGGTGACGTTCATGTGCGCGGAGCCGTACCGCAGCTTGCCCAGCTGGTCGAAGGTGGCGAACGAGGTGCCCGCGTAGGCGGCCTCGTAGCCCAGTGCGCGGTCCAGCTCGGTGGCGTGGCCGATCGACTCGTGGATGGTCAGCCACAGGTTCGACGGGTCGACCACCAGGTCGTACGAGCCCGCCTCGACCGTCGGCGCCGCCATCTTCTCGGCGAGCAGCCCGGGGATCTCCGCGAGCTCCGCGTCCCAGTCCCAGCCGGTGCCGGTCAGGTACTCCCAGCCGCGACCGGCCGGCGGCGCGAGGGTCCGCATCGAGTCGAAGCCGCCGGACTTCGGATCCACCGCGACGGCGGTCAGCTCGGGGTGGACCCGCACCCGCTGCTGGGTCGTGGTCGTCCCCGCGGTGTCCGCGTAGAACTTGTTCTCGTGGACGGTCATCAGGGAGGCGTCGACGTGCGACACGCCGTCGGCGGCCAGCAGCCGCCCGCTCCACTCGGACAGCAGACCCGTCTTGTCGGCATCGGGCACCTCGAAGGGGTCGACCTCGTACGAGGAGACCCACACCCGGTCGGAGTGGACCGGCTCCGCCGCCAGCTCCACCCGCTCGTCGGAGCCCGCCGCCGCGATCACCTTGGCCGACAGCTTCGCCATCGCCACCGCCTGCCCGGCCACGCGCGCCGCGGCGTCCATGGTCAGGTCGACCCCGGACGCGAATCCCCACGCCCCGCCGTGCACCACGCGCACCGCGTAGCCGACGTCCGTGGTGTCGGACGAGCCGGACGCCCTCCCGTCGCGCAGCCGCCACGAGGCGCTGCGCACCCGCTCGAAGCGGAAGTCGGCGTGCTCGGAGCCCAGCGCGCGGGCGCGTGCCAGCGCCGCGTCGGCGAGCGCCCTGAGCGGCAGCGCCAGGAATGACTGATCGACCTCGTGGGGCACGTCGGCCTCCCCTTCTGTCCAGTCGTCGACGTCTCCGCAGTGAATCATGCCGCTCCGACAATCCGCCCGCCTGCGGTTTTCTGTAGGGACTCGACAGCGACTCGCACATGCCCCTGTCGGGGGTCGATTCCACGTACCGCGAGGTAGGCAGATAGTTTTCTGGAGTACCAGACCTCTAGGGAAAGGGTGATCCGTTGAGCCGCTCGGTTCTCGTCACCGGAGGAAACCGGGGCATCGGCCTCGCCATCGCCCGAGCGTTCGCCGACGCGGGCGACAAGGTCGCCGTCACCTACCGCTCGGGCGAGCCGCCGGAGGGGTTCTTCGCCGTCAAGTGCGACATCACAGACGGTGAGCAGGTCGAGCAGGCGTTCAAGGAGATCGAGGCCCAGCAGGGCGCGGTCGAAGTGCTGGTGGCCAACGCCGGCGTCACCCGCGACCAGCTGCTGCTGCGGATGTCCGACGACGACTTCACGTCGGTCCTGGACACCAACCTCACCGGCACCTTCCGCGTGGTCAAGGCCGCGGTGCGGAAGATGCTGCGCGCGCGCAAGGGCCGCGTCGTGCTGATCTCCTCCGTGGTGGGCCTGACGGGCCAGGCGGGACAGGCGAACTACGCCGCGTCCAAGGCCGGCCTGGTCGGCTTCGCGCGCTCGCTGGCCCGTGAGCTCGGCTCGCGCAACATCACGGTCAACGTGGTCGCCCCCGGCTTCGTCGACACCGACATGACCCGGGTGCTCACCGACGAGCAGCGCCAGAACATCGTCGGCCAGGTCCCGCTGGCCCGTTACGCGCAGCCCGAGGAGATCGCCGCCTCGGTCCGTTTCCTCGCCTCCGAGGAAGCCGCATACATCACCGGAGCCGTCATTCCCGTAGACGGCGGATTGGGCATGGGTCACTGAGCATCATGAGTGGAATTCTCGCTGGAAAGCGCGTCCTCATCACCGGCGTGCTGATGGAGTCCTCCATCGCCTTCCACACCGCGAAGCTCGCCCAGGAGCAGGGCGCCGAGATCATCCTCACGGCGTTCCCGCGGCCCACGCTGACCGAGCGCATCGCCAAGAAGCTGCCCAAGCCGGTCAAGGTCATCGAGCTCGACGTCACCAACGACGAGCACCTGGCCTCGCTCGCCGACGTCGTCGGTGAGGAGCTGGGCGGCCTCGACGGCGTCGTGCACTCCATCGGCTTCGCGCCGCAGGACGCGCTCGGCGGCAACTTCCTGAACACGCCGTTCGAGTCCGTCGCCACCGCGATGCACGTCTCCGCGTACTCGCTGAAGTCGCTCACCATGGCCTGCCTGCCGCTGATGCAGGAGGGCGGCTCGGTCGTCGGCCTCACCTTCGACGCGCAGTTCGCCTGGCCCCAGTACGACTGGATGGGCCCGGCCAAGGCGGCGCTGGAGGCCACGTCCCGCTACATGGCCCGGGACCTGGGCAAGCAGAACATCCGCTGCAACCTGATCTCGGCGGGCCCGATCGGCTCCATGGCCGCCAAGTCCATCCCGGGCTTCAGCGACCTGGCCGACGTCTGGAACCACCGCTCCCCGCTCGAGTGGAACCTCGCCGACCCCGAGCCGGCCGGCCGCGGTGTCGTCGCGCTGCTGAGCGACTGGTTCCCGAAGACGACGGGCGAGATCATCCACGTCGACGGCGGTCTGCACGCGGTCGGCGCGTAGCGGCTCGCGCCGCTCGGACCGCTGGACGCGGCGCCGCTGACGGCGGCGGAAAGGAAGGGTCGACGGGCGAGATCATCCACGTCGACGGCGGTCTGCACGCGGTCGGCGCCTGATCGCACGGCCGTCACGGCCCCTTCGCGTACGGCCCCGGTGCCGCCTTCGGGCGGCGCCGGGGCCGTACGCGCGTTCGGCGCTTTTTCCCCCGTTCGGCCCAGCAGACCGGGTGGCCGGGCACCGCGGGCCGGGAGGATGGCTGTGCGGGGGGAGAGCCGGGGGTCAGCGGAGGGAGGGTGTGCATCGTGCGTGCCTACGTGTGCGCCGCGGCAGTGGTCGCGGCGTTCGCCGCGGGCCTGGGCCCGGCGGCCGCTGCGGCGGGGGCCGCGGCACGGCTGCCGGACGTCGCGGAGTGCCGGACCTCGGTGCAGGGCAGCGAGGGCGTCGCCGTGTGCTTCAACCCCGATCCCGACCTGGACCGTGTGCAGCTGCACATCGAGTGCCGCCAGTGGTGGGACCCGGACGTCGACGGAGCCTCCGTCCCGGTCGGGCCTGCCGAGACCGTCACCCTCAGCGACCGCTGCTGGAAGGAGATCCAGGAGATCTGGGTCACCGGGATGCTGGGCTGAAGCGGCAGCTGAAGGCGTGCGCCGACGCTTCGGCGGAGGCCGCCTCCGGATCGCCGGCCCGGATCGCCTCGACCAGCCGGGCGTGGTCCACGTACTGCTCGGGGCGCAGCTCCTCGCCGACGTCCGCGCGCAGGAACGCGCGCAGCACCTCGCCCAGGTCGGCGTAGAGCTCGACGACGACCTCGTTGTGCGAGGCCGCCACGACGGACAGGTGCAGGGCCGCGTCGGCGTCGACGAAGGCCTCGGCGCGGCCGGACTCCCAGGCGCGTTCCCGCCGGGCCAGGGCCGCGTCCAGCTGCCTCAGGTCGCGGTCCGTGCGCCGCCGCGCGGCGAGCGCGGCGGCGGACGCCTCCAGGGCGCTGCGCAGCTCGGCCACGTGCTGCGGATCGGAGTCGGCGAAGCGGCGGTGCATGACCCCGGCCAGCTCGCTGGTGGCCAGCACATAGGTGCCGGAGCCCTGCCGGATGTCGAGCAGCCCGTTGTGCGCGAGCGCCCGGACCGCCTCACGGACGGTGTTGCGGGCCACCCCGAGCTGCTCGACCAACTGGGTCTCGGTGGGGATCCGCGACCCCACCGGCCACTCACCGGAGGTGATCTGGGCGCGCAGCTGCGCGATCACCTGGTCGGCCAGGGCGGAGCGCCGGGGCGAGGTCAGGGGCATGGACTCTCCTCAACATTCATCCCATCATTCTATGATGGTCGGCATGCGTGACGACGAAGCGACGCTCGACCCTGCCACGGAACGGGCCACCATGCCCGCACACCTCCCCACCGCCGCGCAAGGCGTACGGCGCACCCGGATCCTGGTGGCCGTCGCATTGGTGCTGGCCGCACTCAATCTGCGGCCCGCGATCACCAGTCTCGGCGCGCTCCTGGAGGAGGTCCGCGACGGCCTCGGCATGAGCGGCACCGTCGCGGGCCTGCTCACCTCCGTCCCCGCGCTGTGCTTCGCCGTGTTCGGGGTGACCGCGCCCCGGCTGGCCCGCCGCCGCGGCCCCGGTGCCGTGGTCTGCGCGGGCCTGGTCGCGATCACCCTCGGGCTCTTCCTTCGTCCGTTCGCCGGCGGCACGGCGCTCTTCCTCGCCGCCAGCGCCCTCGCGCTGGGCGGCATAGCCGTCGGCAACGTCCTGATGCCCGTCGTCGTCAAGCGCTGGTTCCCGGACCGCGTGGGCACCATAACCGGGCTCTACTCGATGGCCCTGTCCCTGGGCACCGCCCTCGCCGCCGCGGCGACCGTCCCGGCGACCCGCGCCTTCGGCGGCGACTGGCGGCTCGGCCTCGCGGCCTGGGGCGTGATCGCCGCCGTCGCCGTACTGCCCTGGCTCGCCCTCGTCCGCGACCGCGGCCCCGTTCCTGCGGTCCCCGCCGCGTCCCCGCACGCCCCCGCCCCGGAGCGGGCACGGGCCGGCAGCATCGCCCGCAGCCGTACCGCCTGGGCGCTCGCCGTCTACTTCGGGCTCCAGGCCACGGGCGCGTACATCACCATGGGGTGGCTCCCGCAGATCTTCCGCGACGCCGGGGTCTCCGCCTCCACCGCGGGCGTGCTGCTCGCCGTCACCATGGTGATGGGCGTACCGCTCTCCTTCGTGCTGCCCGCGCTCGCCGGCCGGATGCGGCACCAGGGCGGACTCGCCGTCGGCCTCGGCCTGTTCGGGATCGCCGGCTACGGCGGCCTGTGGGCGGCCCCGGCCGCCGCGCCCTGGGTGTGGGCCCTGCTGCTGGGCATCTCCAACTGCTCGTTCCCCCTCGCGCTCACCATGATCGGGATGCGCTCGCGCACCGGCGGCGGCGTCGTGCGGCTGTCCGCCTTCGCGCAGTGCACCGGGTACCTGATCTCCATCCCCGGTCCGATCCTCGTCGGCACCCTCTACCAGCACACCGGCGGCTGGGACCTGCCGGTGGCCTTCATGCTGGCCCTGCTGGTGCCGCAGATCGCCGCGGGTGTGGTCGCCGGCCGCGACCGCGCAGTGGAGGACGAGCTCTGACCACCCGCGTGCGCGGGTGGCGCCGGCGGATGCGAGACTGGGCGGTATGCCCGTGCTCGAGCCCGATCCCCCGCAGCCGCAGAAGAAGCTCCTGATCATCTTCGGCCTGATGATGGCCGTGCCCGCCTTCGTCGCGGTGATCGCCGTCATCGGCGCCAAGTTCGGCTGACCCGCCACCCCGAGACCCGGGGTAGGGACAACCCCACCTCCCCTAGGGGGCCAGGGTCAGGGTCAAGTGGGTGGGCCACCCGATGGGACCGGCGGCCGCGTTTCCGTAGCGTCGTGGTGCAAGGTCGGACGACGTTCCGGCACCCCGGCCGACCCACGGAGGCGCCCCGTGTCCACGCAGGCTGTTCCCTCGCGTACCCCGCGAACCCGCGCCGCCCGCCCGGCGGTCGGGGGCGGCACGCAGACGCGCCTGCCGTGGTGGGCGCTCGCCCTGCCTGCCCTCGCCTTCGCGGCGCTGCTCGCCCTGGTCGTGGGCCCGGGGGCCGCGGAGGCCTCCGCCGCGGAGCCCGTCGGACAGCTCCTGCACGCGGTCGGCGAAGGGCTCCCGGGACTCCTGCAGCACCTGCTGTGACCCTCCCGCGGCGAACCGTGATCCGTCCCGCAGCCCGCGCCTGGCGGCCGGATTTCTGGAAAGCTGAGGGTCATGAGCGCAGCTGCATCGCCCCGCCGGATCGTCCTGCTCCGGCACGCCAAAGCCGACTGGCCCGACGTCCCCGACCACGAGCGACCGCTGGCGGAACGGGGACGCAAGGAGGCCCCCGTCGCCGGCCGCAGGCTCGCCGAACTGGGGATCCCGTTCGAACTCACCCTCTGCTCCTCGGCCACGCGCACCCGCGAGACGTGGAAGCTGGCCGCCCACGAACTCCCGCACCGCCCCCGCACCGTCTACGAGGAGCGTCTCTACGACGCCACCCTCGGTGATCTGATCGCCCTGCTCAACGAGACCCCCGAGGACGTCGACGACGTGCTGCTGGTGGGCCACAACCCGGCCATCCACGCGCTCGCGGACGCCCTCGCGGGGGAGAGCGACGGGGACGCCCGCGCGCGGATGAACCGCACCGGCTTCCCGACGGCGGCCATCGCGGTGATCACCTTCTCCGGGCCCTGGAAGACGGTCGAGCACGGCGTCGGCCGCCTCGTCGACTTCTGGTCGCCGCACGACTGAGCCGCGCCCGGCCGCGGCCCGGTGAGCCGCCGGGGACGGCATGGCAAGGGCCCCGGCGCGCCTGCCGCCGGGGCCCTCGCCGAGCCCGTGGATCCGCGCCGGTCAGGCCCGGGCGTTGCCGCCGTCACCGGCGTCGGCCGCCTCGACCTCCTCGCGGGTGATGCCCAGCAGGTAGAGCACGGTGTCCAGGAACGGCACGTTGACCGCGGCGTCCGCGGCCCGCCGCACCACCGGCTTGGCGTTGAAGGCGACCCCGAGGCCCGCCGCGTTGAGCATGTCCAGGTCGTTGGCGCCGTCGCCGATGGCGACGGTCTGGCTCAGCGGCACCCCGGCCTCCGCCGCGAAGCGCCGCAGCAGCCGGGCCTTGCCCGCCCGGTCCACGATCTCGCCGGTCACCCGGCCGGTGAGCTTGCCGTCCACGATCTCCAGGGTGTTGGCGGCCGCGAAGTCCAGCCCCAGCCGCTCCTTGAGGTCGTCGGTGACCTGCGTGAAGCCCCCGGAGACCACGCCCACCTGGTAGCCCATCCGCTTGAGCGTGCGGATCAGCGTGCGCGCCCCGGCCGTCAGCCGCACCTCCTGGCGGACCTTGTCGATCACGGAGTCGTCCAGCCCCTCGAGCAGGGCGACCCGCGCGTGCAGGGACTGCTCGAAGTCCAGCTCCCCGCGCATCGCCGCGGCCGTCACCTCGGCGACCTGGTTTTCGCAGCCCGCGTGCGCCGCGAAGAGCTCGATCACCTCGTCCTGGATGACGGTGGAGTCCACGTCCATGACCACCAGGCGCTGCGCCCTGCGGTGCAGGCCCGCCGACACCACGGCCACGTCGACCCCGCGCTCGTGGGCCTCCAGGGCCAGTGCCGGGCGCAGCAGGTCGGTGGCGACACCGGAGACGGCGAACTCCACCGCGGTCACCGGGTACTTCGCGAGCCGGAAGATGCGGTCGATGTTGCCGCCCGCGCCGGTGATCCTGGCCGCTATGGCGGCGGTGGACTCCGCCGTCAGCGGGTGCCCCAGCACCGTCACATGGGAGCGGCCCTCGCCACGCGGCCGGTTGTCGCCGATACCGGAGATGATCTCGGCCTGCAGGCGCATCGACTCCGCCCACGCGTGCACCGTCGCGCGCAGCTCGCCCTCCACCGAACGGCCCGCGGGGGCCGGCACCAGGGCGCAGAGCACGATGCGCCCCCGGGTGACGACCTGCTCGATGTCGATGACGTTCACCTGGAAGCGGGCCAGCGTCTCGAAGAGCCCGGCGGTGATTCCCGGCCGGTCCTTGCCGAAGATCTTGACCAGCAGCGTCGGCACATTGGCGGCGGTGGCAGCGGTCGCCTGCGATGCGTCGTTCATGGTGTCTCCACCGTATCGGGCACCGTGCCCGGGACGGACATGTGTTCCGCCTGGCGGACACCGTCCGTGGTCAGCGGCGGCCCCCGGGCGCGCCGGGCGGCGGAGGGCCCTCGCGCGGCGGGCCGGGCGGCCCCGGGGGCGGCCCCGGGGGCGGGCCGGGCGGCGGGGGCAGCGGCGCCCCGGTGACGGTCCGCGCGGAATGCGGCGGCTGACCCTGTGGCGGCGGGTCGTACGGCGCCCGACCCCGCGGCGCCGGGCCCTGCGAGGGCTGCCGGTAGGGGTTGGGCCCGGTGTCCGGCGGGCCGTAGCCGGGGCTCGGGACGTACGGGCCGGGCTGGTAGGCGATGCCCGGATAGGTGCGCGAGCTGCTCTCCCCGGCCGCCGCCTCGGCCGCACGGCGCAGCGCGTACGGCGACACCCGGCGTCCGGCGGTGCCCGTCGCCAGCGCCAGCACAGCCCCCGCGCCGCCCGCCGCCGCCCCCCACGCGGCACCCAGCAGGAACGCCAGGGGAAGGCTGCCGTGCAGGTCGATGCCGGCGCCCACCGCGTCGAAGCCGAAGACCGAGACGCCCGCGTTCACCGAGACGCCCGTCACCCACACCAGCAGCGGGAAGGCGACCGCCGTGACCAGTCCGAGCCGTACCGCGCAGCGTCCCGCGAACCCGGCCCGCGTCGACCCCCACCGCGGGGTGCGGGCCGCCGCCAGCGCTCCCGCGGCCAGCATCATCAGCGCCGCGGCGGCGGTCAGCAGCCACACCCGCTGGTCGTACTCCGCCAGCCGGGCGGGCGTCACCGGCTCCTCGACGCTGGTCGACAGCAGCCGGTCCAGCGGATCCGGCAGCACCTTCGCCAGCTCGCCGGTGGCCGTGCCCCGCCAGGACACGAATAGACCGAGGGGCACCGCCAGCCACACCCCGTTGGGCGCCCCCAGCAGCGCAGCCCCGGCGATCCGGCCCGGCTCGTCACCCGTCACGGCCGCGTACCCCGCGGCGGCGCAGCCCGCGACGACCGCCAGCAGCAGTACCCAGCGCAGCGCCGACGCCGCGGGCCGGACGACCCGGTGCAGCCCCTCCAGGGCGGGTGGCAGCGGCGTACGGCGTGAGCTGAGCAGTGCCACCAGGAGGACGACCAGGACCCACAGCAGACCGCCCAGCAGGGTGCGGCCGGTCGCGACGTGGAAGCTCACCGAGGCCTTGGCGTCGATCAGGTCCTGCAGCCCGTCCCCGAGCCCGCCGCCGATGTCACCGATGCCCGGCAACCCGTCCGTCAGGCCGCCGCCCTTGTCCCCGCCCAGCGCGGCCCCGTCGAGGGCGATGGTGTCCTCCCCGGCCCACGCCAGCGCGCCCAGCAGGGTCACGAACAGCACCACCACCGCCCCGGCCCGCGCGGCCAGTTCGCCCCCGGGCACGGTCAGCCCCGCCCCGCGCAGCGACCGCAGGAACACCCAGGCCAGCAGAAGGGCACCGATCAGGCCGACGCCCAGCGGCATGAGCTCCAGCCGGCCCTCGCCGCCCGCGCCGCCCAGACCGAACACCGCGACGTCACCGGAGGGGACGACCTTGCCGCCCACCGTCATGGCGACCACGGCCGCCGTCATCGGCCCCAGCGAGCCCGCGGTGTCAGCGCCGAGCAGGTGCAGACCCAGCGCCGCGGCCCCCACCATCCCCAGGTACGCCCAGCTCACCGCGGCGACCGCGGAGAGCAGCACACCGCCCCACGGGACCGGTCGCCCCGGGCGCGCGGGCGCGTTCGAAGGTGTGGAGGTGTACGCGGTCATGCCCGCCCCCGAGGTCTCGCGTCCGAACCGCCTGCGCTGCATGGTGCCCCGATCCGTCATGATCCGCACGGTTCATGGGCGGTTACCACTCTCCGGTGGTGTTTCGGCGCCGTCAACGGCTTCTGGGAAGAGGGTTCACATCACCGCCGCGGCATGGCTTCCTGACGGGTGCGCGTGCCTGGAATAGTTCCGCCCGATGTTCGCAATCCCTAGACTCCCCTCATGGGGAACTCGGGGGACAACTTTGTGGGGCTTGGGGTGCCTGAACTCGTACTCGAACTGAACGGACGGACCTGGGCGCTCGATCCGGCCAGGTCGTACAGCCTCGGCCGCGATCCGCAGTCGGACGTCGTCCTCGACGACGCGCGGGTCTCCTGGCGGCACGCCACCATCCGTCGCGGCGAGCGCGGTTGGGTCGTCGAGGACCTCGGCAGCACGAACGGGACCTACGTTCAGGGCCAGCGCGTCCACGCCTACGACGTCGCCGCGGGAGCCACCGTCAACCTCGGCAACGCCACCGACGGCCCGCGGCTGAGCTTCAGCGGTGGCGCCGCGGCCGGCGGTGACCTCTACAGCGCCGAGACCGCGCTGGCGAAACCGCAGCAGGGCCGCCGGTCCGGGCCCGCCGCGCCCGCGACACCGAACTCCGGCACCCCGCCGCGGCAGGGCGGCTGGGGGAACGGGTCGCCCGCCGCCCACGTGCCGCAGCCCTCGCCGGCCCCGCGTCCGGACCAGCGGAAGCCGCAGGCCCACATCCCGTCGCCGCACGGGCCGTCGGGCGCCGGCGCCGCGCCGCCCGTGTACGGCGACCGCAGCCCCACCACCTTCCACCACCTGGTGCTCGGCCGCGTCATGAAGATCGGCCGTGCCCTGGAGAACGACCTGGTCGTCTCCGACCTGCAGGTCTCCCGCTTCCACGCGGAGTTCAGGGCGCACCCCGACGGCCGCTACGAGATCGTCGACCTCGGCAGCCACAACGGCACATACGTCAACGGCCAGCCGATACAGCGTCATCTGCTGGGCCCCGAAGACATCGTGGGCGTCGGCCACTCCACCTTCCGGCTCGTGGGCGACCAGCTCGAGGAGTTCGTCGACACCGGCGAGATCTCCTTCTCCGCCCGCCGGCTCACCGTCCGCGTGCCGCAGGGCAGCACCACCAAGACCATCCTCAACGACGTCTCCTTCGGCGTCCCCGAGAAGTCGCTGGTCGCCGTCATCGGCCCGTCCGGCTCCGGCAAGTCGACGCTGCTGCGCGCCCTGACCGGCTACCGCCCGGCCGAAGAGGGCGAGGTGCTGTACGACAGCCGCAACCTCTACAAGCAGTTCGCCGAGCTGCGGCAGCGCATCGGCCTCGTCCCGCAGGACGACATCCTGCACAAGGAGCTGACGATCCGCAGAGCCCTGCGCTACGCGGCCAAGCTCCGCTTCCCCGGCGACACCAAGGCCGCCGAGCGCGAGGCCCGCATCGACGAGGTGCTGCGCGAACTCAAGCTGGACGTCCACGCCGACAAGCGCGTCACCTCGCTCTCCGGTGGCCAGCGCAAGCGGGTCTCCGTCGCCCTGGAGCTGCTCACCAAGCCCTCGCTGATCTTCCTGGACGAGCCCACCTCCGGCCTCGACCCGGGCATGGACCGCGACGTCATGAAGCTGCTGCGCGGACTCGCCGACGACGGCCGCACCGTGCTCGTCGTGACCCACTCGGTGGCCGAACTCGCCCTGTGCGACAAGCTGCTGGTGATGGCGCCGGGCGGCGCCGTGGCGTACTTCGGCCCGCCCGAGGAGGCGCTGAACTTCTTCGGCTACGAAACCTGGGCCGACGTCTTCTCCGCCTTCGAGAACTACCGCGACTACGACTGGTCCGGCCGCTGGCGCGGCTCCCAGCACTACCAGATCTACGCCGCGGACCTGGACGCGGTCGCCCCGCAGTCCGTAGGCGCGGCCCCGCAGCGGGCCAAGCCGCCCAAGCCGCAGAGCTGGCCGGCGCAGTTCGTCACCCTCGTCCGCCGCTATCTGTCGGTGATCGCCTCCGACCGGGGCTTCATGGCGCTGATGGTGATCCTCCCGGCCGTCCTCGGCCTGGTGAGCGTGGTCATCCCGGCGAAGTTCGGACTGGCGCCGTCCGGCGAGGCGGGCAAGTTCAACACCGACGCCGGCACCATCATGCTGATCATCGCGGTCGGCGCCTGCTTCTCGGGCGCCGCCAACTCGGTGCGCGAGCTGATCAAGGAACGGGTGATCTACGAACGGGAACGCGCCACCGGCCTGTCCCGCTCCGCGTACCTGCTCTCCAAGGTCTTCGTGCTCGGCCTGATCAGCGCCCTGCAGGGCGTCATCATCTGCGCCATCGGGCTGTCGGTGCGCAAGCTCCCCGAAGAGGGCCTGATCGTCAAGGGCTTCCCGGCCGCGGAGATCACCCTGGTGGTCATCGCGCTGGGCTTCACCTCCATGATGTTCGGCCTGGTCATCTCCTCCCTCGTGAAGACCGCCGAGAAGACCATGCCCCTGCTGGTGATGTTCGCGATCGTCCAGGTCGTCTTCACCGGTGTCCTGTTCCAGATCTTCGGCACCGTCGGCCTGGAGCAGGTGGCCTGGCTGATGCCGTCCCGCTGGGCCGTCGGCGCCGCCGGCGCCACCCTGGACCTCGGGCACATCATGCCGCCGTGGGACCCGGCCAAGCCCGACAACCTCGACCCGCTGTGGGAGCACTCGGCGAGCCAGTGGGGCTTCGACATGGCGATCCTGCTCGGCATCGCCCTCGTCTGCGGCATCCTCGTGCTGCGGCTGCTGCGCCGCCACGAGCCGGAGGTCATGCGCAAGTAGCGGCCCCCGCGTACGCATACGGAAGGCGGCGGCTCCCCCGGGGTGGGGAACCGCCGCCTTCCGTATGCCGTGCGCCCTGCGCGCGCCGGCTCAGTACCAGTGGTTGGCCTGCCAGAACGACCAGGCGCCGCAGGGGCTGCCGTAGCGCTCGTTCATGTAGTCCAGACCCCACTTGATCTGCGTGGCCGGATTGGTGCGCCAGTCGGCGCCCGCGGAGGCCATCTTGGCGCCCGGCAGCGCCTGGACCAGGCCGTACGCGCCGGAGGACGGGTTGACCGCGTAGGGGTTCCAGGTGCTCTCGTGCATCACGATGCTGGAGAAGCACTGGAACTGGGCCGCGTCGCCGATGATCTGCTGCGCCATCTGCTGCGGGGTGCCGGACGGCGCGGCGGGCGCCTGCGGGGCGGCCGCGCGCGGAGCGGAACGCGAGTTCTCCTGCCGCTGCTGCGGGACGAGGGCCTTGCGCTCATGGCTGCGGTTCGCCGCCTGCCGCTCCTGCCGGCGCGCCTCGTCAGCGGCCTTGCGCGCCCGCTCCTGCGCCTGGCGCTCGCGCACCACGGCCTGGTGGGCGACATGGGCGGCGTGCTGCTTCGCGAGCACCTTGCGGTGCGCGACGTGGGCGGCGTGCGCGGCGTGCTGCTCGGCCGCGGCGGCGCGCGCCCGCTCCGCGACCGACTCCGCCGCCTTGCCGGAGGCCTGCGCCGTCCCGCTGGTCCCGGTCACACCGGTGATGGCCAGGACGCCCACACCGGCCGCGGCGATGCCTGCGGCGGAGAACTTGTGGGCCTTGGTCAGACGGTCGAACTTCGGGATCGTCGGGAGCTGCATGGGGGAGTGACCTCTTCCATTCGGCTGCGCTCCACTCCGCCCTCGGGGGCAAGGAGAAGCGCCGCATGTCGAACACGGCGCGGAGCGACCCGAGCATTCTTAGCCCCGGGAAATTCCCCAGCCAAACCCACCCATTACTACCCGAAGTCGTAGCCGCCGGACCGGCCGGGTACGGCACACGCCCTGCCTCCGGCCGATCCGGCCACCCCGCCCACTACTACGCGCCTTCGTACGTGATGTACGTCCTGTGCCCCGCCTCACAGGCGCGTCGCATACCGCGACCGCGCCGCGACGCCGCGTGGCGCCCGGCGGGGCGGTCAGGGCAGCAGCAGGTTCACGTCCCCGAACTCGTGCCAGAGGTAACCCGCCCCCACCGCGGCGTCGTAGACCCGCTCCAGCAGCTCCCGCCCGGCCACCGCCTCCAGCATCAGCACATGCGACGCCGCCGGGTCGTGCAGCCCGGTCAGGAGGCCGTCCACCGTCCGTACTCCCCGCTCGGGGGTGACCACCAGGTCCGTCCAGCCGCCCGCCGCCGCGACCCGCCCCCGTGCGTCGGCCGCCGTCTCCAGGGCGCGCACCGCGGTGGTGCCCACCGCCACCACCCGCCCGCCGCCCGCCCGGGCGGCGTTCACCAGCCACGCGGTGCTCTCCGGCACCGAGAACCGCTCCGGATACGGCGGCTCGTGCGCCTCGCCCGAGGACACCCCGGTGTGCAGCACCACCGGAGCGATCTGCACCCCCCGGCTCACCAGCGCCGTGACCAGCCCGGTCGTGAAGGGGCGGGCCGCGCTCGGCATCTCGGCCGAGCCGAGGCCGTCGGCCGACGGCAGCGAGAACACCGTCCGGTACGCCGCCGCCGGCTGGTCCCGCTCGGTGTACGCGTACCGGATCGGCCGCCCGTGCCGGTGCAGGAACGCCATCGCGTCCGCCACCGACGCCCGCGCCACCCACAGCCTCTCCCCGCAGGGGCTCAGCGGCTCCTGCGGGACCAGCCGCTCACCACCGGGCAGCGCCACCGCCACCCCCGCCGGGCCTCCCGTGCGCGGCCGGGTCGTGCCCCGCCCGTCGGGCGTCCGCAGCTCCACCACCCAGCGCCCGTCGTCCAGCAGCCCCGAGAAGTGCACCACCACCGGCGACTCCCCGAGCGTGGCGTCCACCGCCGCCGGCAGCGTCCGCGAGGTGTTCACCACGAGCACGTCCCCCGCCCGCAGCAGCTCCGGCAGGTCACCGAAGGCGTGGTGTGCGACCTCGCCCCCGGCCCGCCGCCCCACCAGCAACCGCACCCCGTCACGGCCCGCCGCCCCGCCGGCGCGTTGCTCCACCGGCACCCGCGCCGCCAGTTCCTCCGGCACCCTCAGCGCGTCCAGAGCGGTCACCGCCCGGCCTCCAGCAGCGCCCGGGCCACGTAGCGGCCACTGGCCGCGCCGCCGTCGAGCAGCCCGAGCACGGCCGGCACCACGGTCGCGGGATCCGGACGCCCGTCCGCGTCCGGATCGTCGGGCACCGCCGCCGCGTACAGCTCGGTCCCCATGTCGCCCGGGTCCAGCCACCACACCCGCAGTTCCGGCTCCTCCGCCGCCAGCACCGCCGACAGCTGTTCCAGCGCCGCCTTGCTCGCGCCGTACCCTCCCCACGTGGGGTACGCCTCGACGGCGGCGTCCGAGCTGATGTTGAGCACCGCCCCCCGCCGCCGCTGCAGCAGCGGCAGAGCCTCCTGGACCAGGCCCAGCGCGGCCACCACATTGGTCTCCAGCGCCGCCCGCAGCCCCTCCAGCGGATGTCCGGACAGCGGTCGCAGCGGCTCGGCGCCCAGCGCGCTCGCGTTGTTCACCAGCAGGTCCAGCCCGCCGAACTCCCAGGCCGCCGCGACCAGGTCCACCCGGTGCCGTGGATCGGCGACGTCACCCGGCAGCGCGGCCACCCGGGTGCGGTCCGCCAGTTCCCCCTCCGCCTGCTTCAGCGCCCCGGCCGACCGCGCGTCGATCACCAGGTCCCAGCCCCGCTCCGCGAGCGCCCCGGCGAGGGCCCGACCCAGTCCCCGCGACGCTCCCGTGATGATTGCCACCGGCATGACGTGTCCTCCCGCCGGCCGCCCGGCCCGTCGCCCGGCGGCTGCCCCCACCGTAGGAACGGCCCCGCCCCGGACACCTCGGCCGCCCGCAGCACGGGCGGGAGGAACTTCGCCCTAGGTCCACGGACGGGGGGAGGTCGGTCACGAGGCCGATCCCGCAGGCCCCGACCCGCCGGTACGGTGAGATCATGTCCAGCCGATCGTCCCGACGCGGCATCGAGGCGGTGAGTGCGGCCGTCCTCGCGATGAGCCGCCACCTGGAAGTGCGCGAGGTCCTGCAGACGATCGTCTCGTCCGCCCGCGAACTGCTCGAGGCCCAGTACGCGGCCCTGGGCGTGCCGGACGACCACGGCGGCTTCGCCCAGTTCGTCGTCGACGGCGTCAGCGACGAGCAGTGGAAGGCCATCGGCCCGCTGCCCCGGCAGCACGGCATCCTCGCCGCGATGCTCCACGAGGCCACCCCGCAGCGCCTGCGCGACGTCAAGAGCGACCCCCGCTTCGGCGGCTGGCCGTCCGCCCACCCCGACATGGCCGACTTCCTCGGCATGCCGGTGGTCGACGGCGACGAGATCCTCGGTGCCCTCTTCCTCGCCAACAAGCGCTGCGCCGCCGGTCCCCCGGAGGACCGCGGCGGTTTCACCGAGGAGGACGAGGAACTGCTGCGCACCCTGGCCGCGCACGCCGCCATCGCCCTCACCAACGCCCGCCTGTACGAGCGCAGCCGCGAGCTGACCCTCGCCGGGGAACGGGCGCGGATCGCCCACGAGCTGCACGACGCCGTCTCGCAGAAGCTGTTCTCGCTGCGGCTGACCGCCCAGGCGGCCTCCGCCCTGGTGGCCCGCGATCCGGAACGCGCCCGCGAAGAGCTGCGGCAGGTCGCCGCCCTCGCCGCCGAGGCCGCCGACGAACTGCGCGCGGTCGTGGTCGAGCTGCGACCCGCCGCGCTGGACGAGGACGGCCTGCTGGCCACCCTGCGTACCCAGGTCGGCGTCCTGGACCGGGCGCACTCGGCGCGCGTCTCCTTCGGCCACCGCCACGTGCGGGCCTTGCCCGCCGCCCAGGAGGAGGCGCTGCTGCGGGTCGCCCAGGAAGCCCTGCACAACGCGCTGCGCCACGCGGACGCCAGCTCGGTGACGGTGCGCCTGGAGGGCCGGGGCAGGGGAGCGGTGCTCACGGTGCGCGACGACGGGCGGGGCTTCGACCCGTCCGCGGTGCGCCGTGCCGGCCGCCACCTGGGACTGGTCTCGATGCGGGACCGGGCCGACGGGGTGGGCGGCGGGCTGACGGTGGATTCGGCGCCCGGCAGGGGCACCGTGATCGAGATGGAGGTGCCCGGTGGCTGACGGCCCCATTCGCGTCCTGCTGGTCGACGACCACCAAGTGGTCCGCCGAGGTCTGCGGACCTTCCTGGAGGTGCAGCCGGACATCGAGGTGGTGGGCGAGGCCGGGGACGGCGAGGAGTGCGTGGACCGCGCGGGGGAACTCGCGCCCGACGTGATCCTGATGGACGTCCGCATGCCCGGCGTCGACGGGATCGAGGCCCTGCGACGGCTGCGCGACAACGGCAGCAAGGCCCGCGTGCTGATCGTCACCAGCTTCACCGAGCAGCGCACGGTCGTCCCGGCCCTGCGCGCGGGCGCGGCCGGCTATGTCTACAAGGACGTGGACCCGGACGCGCTGGCCGGCGCGATCCGCTCGGTGCACGCCGGACACGTGCTGCTGCAGCCGGAGGTCGCCGACGCCCTGCTCTCCCAGGAGGAGACGACCCCGGGCCAGGGCCGCGGGGGCACCCTCACGGAACGGGAGCGCGAGGTGCTGTCGCTGATCGCCGAGGGCCGTTCCAACCGGGAGATCGCCCGCGCCCTGGTGCTCTCGGAGAAGACCGTGAAGACCCATGTGTCGAACATCCTGATGAAGCTGGATCTCTCCGACCGCACCCAGGCGGCCCTGTGGGCGGTGCGGCACGGCATCGGCGGCTGATCCCGCGACGCAGGTGAGCGGCACCCGACGGCGCCGAAGCCGGGGCACTTAGCGGTAGGACAAGCGGATCGTCTCGGTCCGGAGTGAGATTCATACCGTCGGGTGTATGTCGCCCGGATGGCGCAACCTGGGCGGGCGTGGGCCGTTTTCCATGGCGTGCTGCGGCGACTGCCGCGGCACCCATGCAAGGAGGGTCAAGAACGTGAAGAACCTGCACAAGGCCGCAGCCGTCGCCATGGTCGCCGGGAGCCTCGCCATGGTCGGCGCGGGTGCCGCCTCCGCCCACAGCGGTGGCGCGCAGGCCCACGGTGGCGCGAAGAACAGCCCCGGTGTGGTCTCGGGCAACGTGATCCAGGTGCCGGTGCACGTCCCGGTGAACGTCTGCGGCAACACCATCAGCGTCATCGGCCTGCTCAACCCGGCCATCGGGAACGTCTGCGTCAACCGCTGACCCAGAACGTCACCCCCCACGGCATGGCCGTGACCACCGGCCCCGGAGCGCCTCGCCGCCCCGGGGCCGGTCCGTTCGTGCTGACCACGGCGCCCTTCCGCACGGCACCCGGCACGCCCCGGTGCCTCCCGCAGATTCCGCCGTACGGAGGTTTCCGGCGCCCTCCCCGTGTCAACGCCCCGGGCTCCGCGTTCCTCACAGTGCGGCTCCTCGAACCGGGCCGTGTCATCACAGGAGGAACAGTTTCATGAACAGCGCCAAGAAGGCCGCCCTGATCATCGCCGCCGCCGGTGCGGCCGCCGCCGGTTCGGCCGGTACCGCGCTCGCCGAGTCCCACGCGGGTGCCGTGGCCGCCGGCTCGCCCGGTGTGCTCTCCGGCAACGTGATCCAGGTTCCGGTGAACATCCCGGTCAACCTCTGCGGCAACACCATCGACGCGGTCGGCATCCTGAACCCGGCGATCGGCAACGTCTGCTTCAACCACTGACGTCGCAGGGAAGGCCCCGCGGACAGCGTCGTCCGCGGGGCCTTCCCCGTTCCCGGCCGGCTCAGCCCCGGCGCCGCTCGACCTCCTCGACGTACGCGTTGTACGCCGCCACCTGCGCCCGCCGCGCCGTGCGCTCCACCGGCCGCAGCAACTCGGCCCGGGCGGCGATCTCCGAGGCGCTGACCGCCGCCCCGTGCCCGGCCTGGGCACCGGTCGCGATCCCGACCAGCGCGGCCACCCGCTGGGCCAGTTCCAGCACCCGCACCGCCCTCGGCGGATACCCCGGGGCCAGCACCTCGCGCCCGCGCGCCGCCCGCGCCCGGTACGCCTCCAGAGCCGCCTGGGCCGTCGGGCCCGCGCCGGCCACGTCCAGCCGCGCCAGCGCCTCCGTGGCGTCCCGAAGTGCCTCCGCGAGCTCCCGCTCCGCCTCGCCCAGCGAGGGCACGTCCGCCGGCGGCGCGTCCCGCACCTCCAGGCACCGCCACTCCACCGACACGTGAACGTCCCCCCGGGGCCCGGCCTCCGTGACCTCCGGCACCAGGCCGACGGCCGGTCCGCCCACCGCGATGACCGCCTCGCCCGCCGCCAGCGCCCGCGCGTTGAACTCCGGCGGCCCGCTGAGCCCGAGCGGGTGCCCGGGCACCGGGAGCGCGATCCGCAGGCCGCGGACGCCGAGCGCGCGCAACCGCCCCAGCCCCAGCGTCAGGCCCACCGGGCCGTCCTCCCCGGGGAGTCCGGAGATCCGGTGGACCGAATCGTCGGCGAGTACTTCCTGAGCGGCGTCATCCGGCGCGGCAAGTCCGGCAATCAGGGCATTTCCCCAGGCCGCCAACCGTCCTGAGCGAGGTTCGTCGAGCATCCCCCCAGCCTAAGGACTGGGGCGGCCCGGGCGTGGCGTAGATTTCCATGGGGCAGCGCCTACAGGTGCTCGCGACGGCAGACGTGCGATCGGGAAGTGGGAGACAACACGCTCATGAGCGATGTTCTGGAGCTGGTGGACGTATCCGTGGTCCGAGACGGCCGGGCTCTGGTGGACCAGGTCTCCTGGTCGGTCGCCGAGGGCGAGCGCTGGGTCATCCTCGGTCCCAACGGCGCCGGCAAGACGACCTTGCTGAACATCGCCTCGAGCTACCTCTTCCCGACCTCCGGCACCGTCCAGATCCTCGGCGAGAAGATGGGCGGCGTCGACGTCTTCGAACTGCGCCCCCGCATCGGCATCGCGGGCGTCGCCCTGGCCGAGAAGCTGCCGCGCAGCCAGACCGTCCTGGAGACCGTGCTCACCGCCGCGTACGGCATGACCGCGCACTGGCAGGAGAGCTACGAGCAGGTCGACGAGGACCGCGCCCGCGCCTTCCTCGACCGCCTCGGCATGAGCGACTACCTCGACCGCAGGTTCGGCACGCTCTCCGAGGGCGAGCGCAAGCGCACCCTCATCGCGCGCGCCATGATGACCGACCCCGAGCTGCTCCTGCTCGACGAGCCCGCCGCCGGCCTCGACCTCGGCGGCCGTGAGGACCTCGTCCGCCGCCTCGGCCGGCTCGCCCGCGACCCGATCGCCCCCTCCATGGTGATGGTCACCCACCACGTCGAGGAGATCGCCCCGGGCTTCACCCACGTCCTGATGATCCGCCAGGGCAAGGTCGTCGCCGCCGGCCCCATGGAGACCGAACTCAGCTCCCGCAACCTCTCCCTGTGCTTCGGCCTCCCGCTCGTCGTCGAGCGCCGCGGCGACCGCTGGACCGCCAACGGGCTGCCCCTGAAGTGACCCGCTGACGCACCCGCGCACACAGCCCCGCGCCGAAAGCGTCGGGCAGAGCCGTCGCACCCTGTCACAGATCCACTGCGGACCCCTACCATGGGCCTGTGGACGACTGGTTGTGGTGGCTGATCGCCGCCGTAGGGCTGGGTATTCCGCTTGTGGTGACCGCGATGCCCGAGTTCGGGATGTTCGCGGTCGGAGCCGTCGCCGCCGCGATCGCGGCCGGCCTCGGCCTCGGCATCACCGGGCAGGTGCTGATCTTCGTCATCGTCTCGGTCGCGGGCATCGCCGTCGTACGCCCGCTGGCCAACCGGAGCCGCGCGCAGCGCCCGGAGCTGCGCAGCGGCATCGACGCGCTCAAAGGCCGCCAGGCCGTCGTCCTGGAACGGGTCGACGGGCACGGCGGCCGCATCAAGCTCAACGGCGAGGTCTGGTCGGCCCGCGCCCTCGACACCGGACGGGCCTTCGAACCCGGCGAGAGCGTGGACGTCGTCGAGATCGAGGGCGCGACGGCGGTCGTGATGTGATCCGGCGCGCCCCCGCACCCGGAGACGGCACGGGAATTCGCCGAACCCGGCCCGCCTCCCCGCGGGGTCTGCCAGACTTGATCATGTCTTAGTACAGGTAGCCACAGGCAATCGGCGTGGGAGTGGACGTGCAGCCGATCATCATCGTCCTGATCATCCTGGTGGTGCTCGTCTTCATCGCACTCATCAAGACGGTCCAGGTCATCCCGCAGGCCAGCGCGGCGATCGTCGAGCGCTTCGGCCGCTACACCAGGACCCTCAGCGCGGGCCTCAACATCGTGGTGCCGTTCATCGACACCATCCGCAACCGCATCGACCTGCGCGAGCAGGTCGTGCCGTTCCCGCCGCAGCCGGTGATCACCCAGGACAACCTGGTCGTCAACATCGACACGGTGATCTACTACCAGGTCACCGACGCCCGGGCCGCCACCTACGAGGTCGCCAGCTACATCCAGGCGATCGAGCAGCTCACCGTCACCACCCTCCGCAACATCATCGGCGGCATGGACCTGGAGCGGACCCTGACCTCCCGCGAGGAGATCAACGCGGCCCTGCGCGGCGTCCTCGACGAGGCCACCGGCAAGTGGGGCATCCGCGTCAACCGCGTCGAACTCAAGGCCATCGAACCGCCCACCTCCATCCAGGACTCGATGGAGAAGCAGATGCGCGCCGACCGCGACAAGCGCGCCGCCATCCTCACCGCCGAGGGCATCCGGCAGTCGCAGATCCTCACCGCCGAGGGCGAGAAGCAGTCCGCGATCCTGCGCGCCGAGGGCGAGGCCAAGGCCGCCGCCCTCAAGGCCGAGGGCGAGGCCCAGGCCATCCGCACGGTCTTCGAGTCCATCCACGCGGGCGACCCCGACCAGAAGCTGCTCGCCTACCAGTACCTGCAGATGCTCCCCAAGATCGCCGAGGGCGACTCCAACAAGCTCTGGATCATCCCCAGCGAACTCAACGACGCCCTCAAGGGCCTCGGCGGCATCGTCAACCTCCCCGGAGCCCCCGGCGGCGGCCCCGGCGACGGCGGCACCCGCCGCGAGACCCCCCGGCTCGACAAGGACTGAGCAGCGCGGCCGCCGCCGCGAACGCGTATGACATGATCCGTGCGCTCATGCCTCCCCCCGGTCCCGTCGGGGGGAGAAGAGCCGCACCGACCATGGAGACGCCTATGACCTACTGGGAAGCCCTGGCCGTCTTCGCGGCCGGAATCGGGGCCGGCACCATCAACACCGTCGTCGGCTCCGGCACGCTCATCACCTTCCCCGTCCTGCTCGCCGTGGGGCTGCCACCCGTCACCGCCAACGTGTCCAACACCCTCGGCCTCGTCCCCGGCTCCATCAGCGGCGCCATCGGCTACCGGCGCGAACTCGCCGGACAGGGCCCCCGCCTGCTGCGACTGGGCGCCGCCGCCCTCGTCGGCGGACTCACCGGGGCGGTACTGCTGCTGACGCTGCCCTCCCAGGCCTTCGACACGATCGTGCCGGTCCTCATCGCCGTCGCCCTCGTCCTCGTCGTCGTCCAGCCCCGGCTCTCCCGCGCCCTCCAGGCCCGCCGCTCCGGCAACGGCACCCGCGTCCCCGAGCACGGCGGCCCGGTCCTGCCGGCCGGACTCCTCCTCGCCAGCATGTACGGCGGCTACTTCGGCGCCGCCCAGGGAGTCATCTACCTCTCCCTGATGGGCGTCCTCCTCGAGGAGTCCTGGCAGCGGATCAACGCGACGAAGAACGTCCTCGCACTGATCGTCAACGGTGTCGCCGCGGTCTTCTTCCTCTTCGTCGCCGACTTCGACTGGATCGCCGTCGCGCTCATCGCCGCCGGGGCGGCCCTCGGCGGTGTGCTCGGCGCCCGCATCGGCCGCCGCATGCCACCCGCCGCGCTGCGCGGCGTCATCGTCGTCGTGGGCCTCGTGGCGATCACCCAGCTACTGCTCAAGTAGCCGGGCGACCGCCCCGCGGACTCAGGACTCAGGCCGGCAGCGCGAGCCAGCCCGGAACGCCCTCACGGTCCTTCAGCCCCAGTGCCAGCAGCAGCGCGTCCGCCGGCGTCGGCTCGAACGGCTGGGTCAGCAGCCGCATCCCCGCCTGCTCCGGCGTACGGTCCGCTTTGCGGTGGTTGTCCTCCGCGCACGACGCCACCGTGTTCAACCACGTGTCCCCGCCACCGCGCGAACGCGGCATCACGTGGTCCACCGTCGTCGCCCTCCGGCCGCAGTACGCGCACCGGTGCCGGTCCCTGACCAGCACACCCCGCCGCGACCACGCCGCCCGTTGTCGGAAGGGCACCCTCACGTACCTGCAGAGCCTGATCACCTGCGGCACCGGTACCTCCACCGCCGCCGCACGGATCCGCAGCCCGGGATGAGCCTGCTCGACCACGGCCTTGTCCTGCATGACCAGCACCACCGCACGCCGCAGCGACACAGTCGACAGCGGCTCGAAGGTCGCGTTCAGCACCAGCGTCTCACGCACGTCGCCCACCCCTCGGGTCCATCCCCGCCCCGGCGGCGAGGTGGCTCCACTCTGACCGGGCGATACCCGTGCGGACAACGCAATTTCCGCACGTAGAAGCGAACAGGAGGAAACAGGGAACGAAACAGCGGACCATGGGGCCGGCCACCCCGGGCGCCCACCCCCGTGGGGTCAGGGGCGCCCGGAGCGCGGCGATCGGCGTGGACGCCCGGGCGCATGACCGGGTTCCGGCGGACGGCAGGCAGGTCGCGCGGCGAGAGCCGCACAGCGCAACGCCCCGCCGCCCCCGCCACTGCGGTGCCGACCCCCGGTGACGGTCAGGTCACCAGGCAGACACCACAGTGCGATGCGGGAGCGCCGGGGCGCAAGGGGATTTCGGGACCCCCGGCCGCGGCCGGGGGCGCCACGCCTACTGAGGGTTCTCGTACTCGCCGATCAGGTTGGCCCGTGCGATCGCGTGGAACCGCAGGTTGAAGCCGACGACGGCGGGCGACACGTCCCCGTCCGGCCCCAGCTTCTCCTGGTCCACGGCGTACACGGTGAACACGTACCGGTGCGGCCCGTCCCCGGGCGGCGGCGCGGCACCGCCGAAGTCCTTGCTGCCGTAGTCGTTGCGCACGTGCACCGCACCCTCGGGCAGCCCCTTGAAGCCCTCACTGCCGGCCCCCGCGGGCAGCTCCGTCACCGACACCGGGATGTCGAAGAGCACCCAGTGCCAGAAACCGCTGCCGGTGGGCGCGTCGGGGTCGTAACACGTGACGGCGAAGCTCCCGGTCCCCTCGGGGAAGCCCTCCCACCGCAGGTGCGGAGAGACATTCCCCTCGGCGTAGACCTGGGAGTCCTTCAGCGTGCCACCCGGCTCGATGTCGTCGCTCACCACCGTGAACGACGCCACCGGCGGGTGGAAATCGTGGGGGAGCGGCCGCCGCTTCTGCTCGGTCACCTCGGTACCTCCTGCTGATCGCGAAACGCCCTTCCGCCCGCCGATCCTAGAACCAGTTGCGCTTGCCGCCGACCTCGGCCAGCCACTGGTTGAGGTACCCCGCCCAGTCGGTCGTGTGGAAGTTGTTCAGGTCCACGGTGAACGAGCGGAAGGCGTCGCTGCCCTCGCTGAACAGCCCCGGCTTCTTGTCCATCTCCAGGATGACGTCCATCTCGTGGCCGTCCGAGACGAAGCTCAGCTCCACCTGGTTCAGCCCGCGGTACTGCTGCGGCGCGAAGAACTCGATCTCCTGGTAGAACGGCAGCCGCTGCCGCGTGTTGCGGATGTGGCCGCGCTCCAGGTCCGCGTTCTTGAAGCCGAAGCCCAGCTGGCCGAACGCGTCGAGGATCGCCTGCTGCGCCGGCACCGGGTGCACGTTGATCGGGTCGAGGTCACCGGAGTCCACCGCACGGGCGATGGCCAGCTCCGTGGTGACGCCGACGTTCATCCCGGTCAGGTGACGCCCCAGGAACGTCGTGATCGGGGTCTCCCACGGGATTTCCAGCCCGAACGGCACCACGTGCACCGCACCCGGCTGCACCTCGAACGCCCCGCCCAACTGCTGCCGGTGGAACTCGATGTCCTGCTTGTACTCCGCGTCCTGGCCCTCGACCTCGACACGGGCCTGCAGGCCCACCGACAGCCCCTCGATCTGCTGCGGCACCGAGCCGCCCTGGATCCGCACCTCGCCCTGGACGACCCCGCCCGGGACGACGTTCGGCTCGTTGAGCACCGTCTCGACCGACGCGCCACCGGCGCCCAAGCTCGCAAGCAGCTTCTTGAAGCCCACGATGTCCCTCTCCCTTTACTGGCGGTTGCCTCGGTCATTACGAACGCGGCCCCACCCCGAACGGTTCCATTACTCTCGTACCGCATGATCCCCCCTCCTGAAAGCACCCCGCTCCCCAGGTCCTTCTTCGACCGGCCGGTGCTGGAGGTGGCGCCCGACCTCCTGGGGCGAACCCTTGTACGCAGGACGGACGACGGCCCCATGGCGCTCAGGCTGACCGAGGTCGAGGCCTACGCCGGTCCCCTCGACCCCGGCTCGCACGCCTACCGCGGACGCACCGACCGCAACGCGGTCATGTTCGGCCCGCCCGGCCACGCGTACGTCTACTTCACCTATGGCATGTGGCACTGCATGAACATCGTCTGCGGTCCCGAGGGCAACCCCAGCGGGATCCTGCTGCGCGGCGGCGACGTCATCGAGGGCGCAGACCTCGCCCGCGAGCGCCGGGTCACCTCACGACGCCCCCACGACCTCGCCCAGGGCCCGGCCCGCCTCGCCACCGCCCTCGACATCGACCGCGCCCTCAACGGCGCCGACGTCTGCCCCGACGACCCCGCCGGCTCCCCCTTCCGCGTCCTGGCCGGCACCCCGCCCGACCCCGCCGCCGTCCGCACCGGGCCGCGCACCGGCGTCGGCGGCGACGGCGCCGCCCACCCCTGGCGCTTCTGGATCGACGGCGACCCCACCGTCAGCCCTTACCGCGCACACGCACCGCGCCGCCGGGCCACGGGGCGCGCAAAAGGAGTCGAGCGGAACGCGTAGTCTCGGAAAGACTCCGTACGAACGGGTACGAGGCATCGAACAACACCAGGAGGCACGAGAACCGTGACGGACATCGTCGACGAGCTGCGGTGGCGAGGGCTGATCGCCGTTTCCACCGACGAGGACGCACTGCGCAAGGCGTTCGCGGACGGCCTGGTCACGGTCTATTGCGGCTTCGACCCCACCGCGCCCAGCCTCCACCTCGGCAACCTGGTGCAGATCCTCACCATCCGCCGGCTCCAGCTGGCCGGCAACCGGCCGCTCGCCCTCGTCGGCGGCGCCACCGGTCTGATCGGCGACCCCAAGCCGACCGCCGAGCGGACGCTGAACGACGCCGACGTCGTCGCCGGCTGGGTGGAGCGGATCCGCGCCCAGATCGAGCCTTTCCTCTCCTTCGAGGGCCCGAACGCCGCGGTGATGGTCAACAACCTCGACTGGACCTCGGGCCTGTCGGCCATCGAGTTCCTGCGCGACGTGGGCAAGTACTTCCGGGTCAACAAGATGATCGCCAAGGAGGCCGTCGCCCGGCGGCTCAACTCCGAGGCCGGCATCAGCTACACCGAGTTCAGCTACCAGATCCTCCAGGGCATGGACTTCCTGGAGCTCCACCGCCGCTACGGCTGCACCATGCAGACCGGCGGCAGCGACCAGTGGGGCAACCTGACCGCCGGCATCGACCTGATCGGACGGGTCGAGGGCACCTCCGTGCACGCCCTCGCCACCCCGCTCATCACCAAGGCCGACGGCACGAAGTTCGGCAAGACGGAGTCCGGCACGGTCTGGCTCGATCCGGAGATGACCACGCCGTACGCCTTCTACCAGTTCTGGCTGAACGCCGACGACCGTGACGTGTCCAAGTTCCTGCGCATCTTCAGCTTCAGGTCGCAGAGCGAGATCGAGGAACTGGAGCGGCTCACCGAGGAGCGTCCGCAGGCCCGCGCGGCCCAGCGCGCCCTCGCGGAGGAGCTCACCACCCTCGTCCACGGCGCCGAGCAGTGCGCCGCGGTCATCGCCGCGTCCAAGGCGCTTTTCGGCCAGGGCGAACTCGCCGAGCTCGACGAGCGGACCCTCGCGGCCGCCCTCGGCGAACTGCCGCACGCCAAGGTGGCCGAGCTGGCCTCCGTCGCGGACCTCTTCGCCGAAGTGGGGCTCGTGGCCAGCAAGTCCGCGGCCCGCCGCACCATCAAGGAGGGCGGCGCGTACGTGAACAACGTCAAGATCGGCGACGAGGACGCGGCCCCCGAGGCCGCCGACCTGCTGCACGGCCGCTGGCTCGTGCTGCGGCGCGGCAAGAAGAGCCTGGCGGCCGTCGAGGTCGCCGGCGGCTGACGTCGGCTGGTTATCCACGTTTGAGCGGCGGCGGAGCTTGACTCCGCCGCCGCTCATGCGTAACGTAGCCCGAGCCGCTTGAGACGGTGCGCCCGGTTCGTCCGGATCCTCCGATCGGCGGTCACTCACCACAACGACACCACCCCGAAGATTCGGGTGCACTTCCGTGCCCTCGAATTCCCTTGGCGTGGAATCGAACGGCGAGTGGGGGACGAATTCGCAAGACGCGAAGGAATCCGCTAACGTAGTGAATGTCGCCGAGGCGGAAACGCCGAAAGCGAAACCCCCCTCCAGAGGGTGGCAGAGAAGGAAATCGGATCTGCTAAGCTGGAGACAACGAAGGGAAAGCCCGGAGGGGCCGGTGAAACGGTCTCGAAGGAAGCTTCCGTTCCTTGAGAACTCAACAGCGTGCCAAAAGTCAACGCCAGATATGTTGATACCCCGTCCATCCGTTCGGATGGTCGAGGTTCCTTTGAAGAAAAACACAGCGAGGACGCTGGGCACGTCGGGATTATTCCTCCCGATGGTGCCGCTCTCGTGAAGACATTCACGGAGAGTTTGATCCTGGCTCAGGACGAACGCTGGCGGCGTGCTTAACACATG
>NZ_FZOF01000045.1 GCF_900188405.1 Actinacidiphila glaucinigra
CCAGCACGGACTCGGTGTTCTCGCTGTCGAGGTTGCCGGTCGGCTCGTCGCACAGCAGCATGGCCGGCTCGCCCATCAGGGCGCGGGCGATGGCCACACGCTGCCGTTCACCGCCGGACAGCCGTCCCGGCAGGAAGCCGAAGCGGTGCGCCAGGCCCACCCTGGTGAGCGCGGCCCGGGCCCGCTCGGCCCGGGTGCGGCGCCCGCGGCCCGGGCGCGGGGTCCGGTAGGTCTCGGCGAGCATGACGTTCTCGTCCACGGTCCGATAGGGCAGCAGGTGGAAGGACTGGAAGACGAACCCGATGCGGCTGCCGCGCAACGCCGTGCGTTCGGCGTCGCCGAGGGTGTTGGTGAGGACACCGTCGAGCCAGTAGCTGCCCGAGGTGGGCCGGTCCAGCAGACCCAGCGTGTTGAGCAGCGTCGATTTCCCCGACCCGGAGGGGCCGACGATCGACAGATGCTCCCCCCTCCTGACGTCCAGGTGCACATCGCGCAACGCGTGCACCGGCGGGTCGGTGTCAAAGACCCGGCCAAGGCCGCTGAGCCGGATCACGATGTCCGGGTCCGGTGCCTGCTCAGGGGCGGGGCGGTGCGGTGCAGATCTGATCCTCACCGTCCGACCACCACTTGGTCGCCCTCGTCCAGCGAGCCGCCGTCCGCCTTCACCTCGACCTGTCCGGCGGCCGACAACCCCACGGTGACGGGTACGTTCACCACCTGGCCGTCGCGCTGCACCTGTACTCGGGCCTTTCCGTCGGCGCTGGTGTGGACCGCCGCGACGGGCACCACCAGGACCGCACCCTTTGAGGCGCCCACCTCGATGGTCACCTTGGCGGTGCCGCCGGACTGGTTCTTCAAGGTGCCGGGGTCGGGAACCGAGATCACCAGTTGCACCGGAGCAGACGGGTCGGCACCGACATCGGGCTCGGACCCGGCCTCGTCCTCCTCCTTCTCCTCTTCTCCGGTGCCGTCCGCGTCCTTTCCGGCATCCGCCTGCGGTCCGGTGCCGCCGACTTGCGCCACGACGCCGCGTACACGGGTGCCGTCCGCCGTCTCAACCCGCGCCGCCATGCCCTCGCGCAGCAGGGAGCCGTCGGCCCCGGGGACGACGGCCCGCACCACCACGTCGGAGCTGGTCACGGTGGCGACCTCGCCGTCCGGGGTGCCGCCGAGGCGCACCTTGACCTTGTCGACCCGGACCGGCAGTTCGGGCAGGAAGACGACCTCGCCCGCCGGGACCTTGGTGCCGTAGGTGGCGGTGAACGCGCTCAGAGCCGCGTTGGCCCGGTCCAGTTGCTGCCGCGCGGCGCGCAGTTCGAGGGCGGACGCCTCCCCGGAGACCGGCGGGCCCGACGCTCCGGAACCGCCCTTGCCCCCGCCGTCGCTCCCTGCCTCGGCCCCGCCGCCCCGCGCCGCGAGGACCGCGCGCTGCGCGTCGGTGACGGCGGCCTCCAGGTCGCCCAGCTGCTGCTGGTCGGCGACCCCGGGCTGATGAGCCTGGAACCCCTTGCCCTGATACCAGCGGCCCACCGCCGACGCGGTGCCCTGCCGGTAGTCCCCGCTGACGGCCCCCGGATCATGCCCCAGCCTGCGCAGCGCACTCTGCAACTGGCGGACGTCGTCTCCCGAACTGCTCGGGCCGAGGGACCGGTACATCGGGACCGAGCCGCGCAGCACGAACACCGGACGGCCGTTCACCTGCATCAGCACGCTGCCCTCGCGCAGCGTGGCACCGGCCTGCGGAAGTTTGGTGACCCGCTGGGTCGCCTCGGCTTCCCCGGAACCGCCCGCGGACCCGACGGACCCGGACAGCGATACCCCTTGGGGTGCCCCGAACTCCACGCCGCCCTGCGCGATCACGGTCGCGGTCAGTTTCCGGTGCTCCACGGCGACGGTGACCGGACGCACCTCCGGCGGCCGGCGTGAGGCGGCGGCGTCGGCCGGCGACTGCATCTGCGTACCGGCGAACCAGCCGCCGGCACCGACGAGCGCGACCACGCCCACGATCGTCCCGACCTGCTTGCCGCGCCCCTTGGGACCCCTCGCCAGACCCCGGCTCATCCGGTCATCCCGGAGAAGGGGTGCTTGGCCAGCTTGGGGAAGTACGCGGCGCGGAACTTCTTGCCGCACTCCAGGTCCTTGCGGGCGATCCCTATCTCCTGGGTGAGCTTGGCCCGGGCGTCGTCCTTGTCCATGTTCTGGACACCGCTCGACGGGGTCAGCTTGGCCGTCGCGAACTTCACCATGTCCCCGATGGCGGTCGGCTGGGTCGTCGTCACGGCCATGCCCTCGTCACGCAGGCAGGACGCGAATTGCTGCGCCAAGGAGATCAACTTGGGATCCCCGTTCAGCGCCTGCTTCGCGGCACGGTCCTGCTCCTCGTTCTCGGTATGCTCACGATCGAGCTGGACCTGGGACTTCTCCGGCCCGTAGCCCTTCTCGATCCCCTCCTTCACACACCCCGGAAGCATCACCTTCTTCCCGCTGGCGAGTTGCTTCGCCGTGCCCATCGCCTTGTCGTAGGCCTTGCGCTGCGCCGGGGACAACGCGTCGAGGTAGGCCCTGTCCGGGTTGGCCTCCAGAGCCTCGTGGGCCATGCTGCCGGAAACGGTCGGGTCGTCCGGGTAGACGGCCGGCGCGAAGAAGCCGAAGCCGAACTTCTCCCGGTACTTCTTCGCCAGCTCGTAGTCCTGCCCGTCGACCGGACTGGCGGCGGCCGCCAGGCCCGCCACGCGCGGGGTGTAGGTGAAGCCCTTCTTCCGCATGCATGCGGCAGTGGCGTTCTCCGACACGTAGATCTGCCGGGTCCCCTCATCGACTCCCTCGGGGATCGCCACCTCGCCCTTCGCGGGCTCCCCGGCCTTCGAGGACGGCGCGCGGTCGCCGGAGCCGGCGGGCGCGGCGGAGCCGCCGTCGCCCTGGGAGCATCCGGCGAGCGCAAGCGCACCGGCTACGGCCGCCGCCGGCCAGAAAGCGCGCGCGATGCGTATGTGAGCCATGTCTTTCCATCACTTCGATCTAAGGGATCACACGCTGCTGTGCACTCCGTCGATGTCCTGAACCCGGTGGACACTCCCGACGGCATAGCCGCCACGCGTGATGTGACCCACGTCACGACGTCGGTCGCCCCGCGGCACAGCAGAGCCCGACCTCACAGGTCAGGCCGGCCAGCCTCGATGCACCGGACGGCGTCCGCTTCACGCCCCAAGCGGGGCAAGGAGCAGCTCCGCTGTGCCATCACGACGCCCGCCGCCACGGGCGCTTTGCCCGATCGCGTCGCAAAAAAGAGCAAAGCTCATGATACGTGTCGACCCCGCCGCACAGTCCCGAGCAGGGACCGAAGCCCGCCGGGTTCACGGCCGCCCACGGCCCGCGCCCGCGGGCAGAGGACCTGGATCGGACATCTCAAGCCGGCTGACCGGGTGCCCAAGATCACTCTTCGACAACTCTTCTGCCCGCCCGCACCGCCGGAGCCGTGCGGATCGGCAACGCCCGGCCGTCCCCGAGATGAAGTCACGGTTACGCGCCCGCCGGCAACCGGCCGCCGCGCACGCAAAACGGGCCCCCGACTGCGACTTTCGTCACTGTCGGGAGCCCGTCTCGGTACTCCGCTGTGCGCGAGGGGGGAGTTGAACCCCCACGCCCTTTCGGGCACTGGAACCTGAATCCAGCGCGTCTGCCTATTCCGCCACCCGCGCATGGGTGTTGTCTTCTGGTGTCCTTCACACCTTGGGGTCTTCCCCGTCCGGTGCGTCGGCGCCTTCCGACATCGAGAACATTAGCACGCTGCTCAGGGTGGAATCACATCCGTTTCCGGGCACCCCCGAGCGAGGGGAACCGCCCTCTGTTGCGGGACACTGGCAGGGGCCGCCTCTACCATCCCTGTGGGGGAGCGGCCGCGGACCGTGGCACTGTTGACACCGGTCCCCTGGACCATCCGGGGAACCAGCGGTTTTCCCAGTGCGTGGATACGATCAGTAAGCAGTACCGGAAGGATCGGACCGGAAGATCACGGCGGACCGCCGTGTGCGACCGCAGGACCTCGAGGAGGGAGGTGCACCGTGGGAGTACTCAAGAAGTTCGAGCAGCGTCTCGAGGGCTTCGTGAACGGCACCTTCGCCAAGGTGTTCAAGTCCGAGGTCCAGCCCGTGGAGATCGCGGGTGCCCTGCAGCGTGAGTGCGACAACAACGCGACGATCTGGAACCGGGACCGCACCGTGGTCCCCAACGACTTCATCGTCGAGCTCAGCACCTCCGACTACGAGCGCCTGAGCCCGTACGCCGTCCAGCTCGGCGAGGAGCTCGCCGGCATGGTGCGCGACTACGCCAAGCAGCAGCGCTACACCTTCATGGGCAACATCAAGGTGAACCTGGAGAAGGCCGACGACCTCGACACCGGCCTGTACCGGGTGCGCAGTCGCACCCTCGCCTCCAGCGAGTCCCAGCAGCAGCAGTACCAGCAACAGCAGCAGCCCCCTGCCGGCCGCGGTGGCTACGGCTACCCGCCGCAGGCCCCGCAGCGCCCCGCAGGGCCGCCGCCGATGCCGGCCGGTCCGCCCGCCGGCGGCGCCCCGGTCACCCGGCTCCCCGGAGGAGGCCCCACGGCCCCCGGTGGCGCGGGCATGAACGTACGCCGCTGGGTCGAGATCAACGGCACACGCCACCAGATCTCGCGTCCGACCCTGGTCCTCGGCCGCAGCACCGAGGCCGACGTCCGGGTCGACGACCCCGGTGTGTCCCGCCGCCACTGCGAGATCAGGGCGGGATCGCCCTCCACGGTCGTGGACCTCGGGTCCACGAACGGCATCGTGGTGGACGGACAGCACACCCAGCGCGCTACGCTCCGCGACGGTTCACGGATCGTCGTGGGCAGTACCACCATCGTGTACCGGCAAGCCGAAGGGTGAAGCGGGGGCAATGTCAGAGCTGACCCTCACGGTCATGCGGTTGGGTTTCCTCGCCGTACTGTGGCTGTTCGTCATCGTGGCCGTGCAGGTCATCCGCAGCGACCTGTTCGGGACCCGGGTGACCCAGCGCGCGGCCGGGCGCCGCGAGGCCCAGACGCGTCCTCCGCAGCAGCGCCAGCAGGCGGCGCAGGCTGCGCAGGGCCGTCAGCAGCAGAACAACAACAACCGGGCCCGGCGCGGCGCCCCCACCAAACTGGTGGTCTCCGAGGGCTCGCTCGCGGGCACCACGGTCGCGCTCCAGGGCCAGACGATCACCTTGGGCCGGGCGCACGATTCCACGATCGTGCTCGACGACGACTACGCGTCCAGCCGTCATGCCAGGATCTACCCGGACCGCGACGGCAACTGGATCGTCGAGGACCTGGGATCCACCAACGGCACCTTCATGGACCGGAACCGGCTCACCACGCCGACCCCGATCCCGCTCGGTGCGCCGATCCGCATCGGCAAGACCGTCATCGAGCTGCGGAAGTAGTCGCACAATGGGCGAGCACAGCCAGCGAGCGCGAGCGAGAGGGTGGGCAGCGTGCGGATGTACCCGGAGCCGACGGGCGAGGTGCGCATGACTCTGTCGCTGCGCTTCGCCGCCGGTTCGCACAAGGGAATGATCCGGGAGGGCAACGAGGACTCCGGCTACGCCGGCCCGCGGCTGCTCGCCATCGCCGACGGCATGGGCGGCCAGGCCGCCGGTGAGGTCGCCTCCTCCGAGGTGATCTCCACCCTCGTGCCCCTCGACGACGACATCCCCGGCTCGGACATCCTCACCTCGCTCGCCACCGCCGTGCAGCGGGCCAACGACCAACTGCGCGTCATGGTCGAGGAGGACCCGCAGCTGGAGGGCATGGGCACCACGCTCACCGCCCTGCTCTGGACCGGCCAGCGGCTCGGTCTGGTGCATGTCGGCGACTCCCGTGCGTACCTGCTGCGCGACGGCGTGCTCACCCAGATCACCCAGGACCACACCTGGGTGCAGCGGCTCGTCGACGAGGGGCGGATCACCGAGGAGGAGGCCGGCACGCACCCGCAGCGCTCGCTGCTGATGCGCGCCCTGGACGGCCGCGGCCAGGTCGAGCCCGACCTGTCGATCCGCGAGGTCCGGGCCGGCGACCGCTACCTGATCTGCTCCGACGGCCTGTCCGGCGTCGTCAGCCACCAGACCCTCGAGGACACCCTCGCCGGGTACCAGGCGCCCGCCGAGACCGTGCAGGAGCTGATCCAGCTCGCCCTGCGCGGCGGCGGCCCCGACAACATCACGTGCATCGTCGCCGACGTCCTGGACATCGACGACGGCGACACCCTGGCCGCGCAGCTGCACGACACGCCCGTCGTCGTGGGCGCCGTCGCCGACAGCCGGCACCACCTGCCGCTGTCCGACCCGCGGCACCTGCAGACCCCGGCCGGCCGCGCCTCCGAGCTCGGCCGTCCCCCGGCCCCCGAGGGTGCCTTCGGCCCGCCCGGCAGCGGCGACCCGCAGGTCGGCACGCCCGCGGGCGGCTTCGGCGCGTTCGAGGACGAGGAGCTGAGCAAGCCCCGCAAGCGCGGCCGCTGGCTCAAGCGCTCGCTGATCCTGCTGGTCGCCCTCGGTGTCGTCGGCGGCGGCCTGTACGGCGCGTACCGCTGGACCCAGACGCAGTACTACGTGGGCGTCAAGGGCGACCACGCGGCGATCTACCAGGGCATCGAGCAGAAGTTGGCCTGGGTCAACCTGTCGAAGGTCCACGAGGACCGCCCCGGTATCGAACTCAAGTACCTGCCGCAGAACCAGCGCAAGTACGTCACGGCCACGATCGCCGCCAGCGACCTCGCCGACGCGCGCAGGACCGCGGACGAGCTCGAGCACCAGGCGAAGGTCTGCCAGACCAAGGAATCCATCGACAAGTCCAAGGCAGCCGCGGCGGAGAAGGCCAAGAAGGACGAGCAGAAGGGCGCCGACACCGCCACCGGCAAGACCACCGGCAGCCCGTCCTCGAACGCGTCCGGCTCCCCCAAGCCCAGCACGACCCCCTCCACCAGCCCGTCGACCAGCCCCACCCTCTCCGACGAGGACCAGTCGCTGGCCCAACAGTGCCCCAGCGGCAGCTAGTGAGCAGGAGGGGCGTCAGTCCAGCATGAGCGTTGTCACGAACACCACGACCATCACATCCGTCGGCGCACCGAGCCGCCGCAACACGGAGCTCGCGCTCCTGCTCTTCGCGGTCCTGATCCCGGTCTTCGCGTACGCGAACGTCGGGCTGGCGACGACCGACGAGCTGCCCTCGGGCATGCTCGGCTACGGTCTCGGGCTCGCCGCGCTGGCCGGAGTGGCGCACCTGACGGTGCGCAAGTTCGCGCCGTACGCGGACCCCCTGCTGCTTCCGCTGGTGACCCTGCTCAACGGCATGGGCCTCGTCTTCATCTGGCGGCTCGACCAGTCCCCCCGGCTCCACCAGCGCGCCGAGGCCCTGTTCGGGTCCTTCAGCCCCGACACCCCGAAGCAGCTGCTGTACTCGGCCGTGGGCGTCGCCCTGTTCGTCGCGGTGCTGGTCTTCCTCAAGGACCACCGGATCCTGCAGCGCTACACCTACATCTCGATGGTGGTGGCGCTGATACTGCTGATCCTGCCGATGTTCTTCCCGGCGGTGAACGGCGCGAAGATCTGGATCAGCATCCCCGGCGTCGGCACGATCCAGCCCGGTGAGTTCGCGAAAATCATCATCGCGGTCTTCTTCTCCGGCTACCTGATGGTGAAGCGGGACGCGCTGGCCCTCGCCAGCCGCCGCTTCATGGGCCTGTACCTGCCGCGCGGCCGCGACCTCGGCCCGATCCTGGTGATCTGGGGCCTGAGCATCCTGATCCTGGTCTTCGAGACCGACCTCGGTACCTCGCTGCTCTTCTTCGGCCTCTTCGTCGTGATGCTGTACGTCGCCACCGAGCGCACCAGCTGGATCGTCTTCGGTCTGCTGATGTCCGCCGTCGGCGCCGTCGGCGTGGCCACCTTCGAACCCCACGTCCAGGAGCGCGTCGACGCCTGGCTGGACCCGTTCGCGGCCTTCAAGGACGGCACGAGCGACCAGGTCGCCCAGGCCCTGATGTCCTTCGGCTCCGGCGGGATCCTCGGCACCGGCCTCGGCCAGGGCAACTCCGACCTGATCGGCTTCGCCGCCAACTCCGACTTCATCCTCGCCACCGTCGGCGAGGAGCTGGGACTGGCCGGCCTGATGGCCTTCCTGCTGGTCTACGGGCTGATCGTGGAGCGGGGTGTCCGCACCGCGCTCGCCGCCCGCGACCCCTTCGGGAAGCTGCTGGCGATCGGCCTGTCCGGCGCCTTCGCGCTCCAGGTCTTCGTCGTCGCCGGCGGCGTCATGGGCCTCATCCCGCTGACCGGTATGACGATGCCGTTCGTCGCGGCCGGCGGCTCGTCGGTGATCGCCAACTGGGCCCTCGTCGGCATCCTGCTGCGGATCAGCGACACCGCGCGCAGACCCGCCCCGGCCCCCACGTCCCCCGATGCCGAACCGACCCAGGTGGTGCGCGTCCAGTGAACAAGCCCCTGCGGCGGGTGGCCATCTTCTGCGGCCTGCTCGTCCTCGCCATGCTCATCCGCGCGAACTACCTCCAGTTCGTACAGGCCGACGAGCTCAAGACCAACACCCACAACCGCCGCGTCGCGATCAACCAGTACGCCACCCCGCGCGGCGACATACTCGTCGACGGCAAGGCGATCACCGGCCACACCGAGACCAACGGCAGCGACTTCAAGTACAAGGCCACCTTCAAGGACGGCCCGCTGTGGGCGCCGGTCACCGGCTACGCCTCCCAGGCCTTCGGCTCCACCCAGCTCGAGTCGATCTACGACTCGATCCTCACCGGCGACGACGACCGGCTCTTCTTCAAGCGCACCGTCGACATCCTGTCCGGCAAGGAGAAGCAGGGCGGCGACGTCGTCACGACCCTGAACGGGGCTGCGCAGCGCGCCGCCTTCGAGGGCCTGGGCAACAAGAAGGGCGCGGTCGCCGCGATCGACCCGCGGACCGGCGCCATCCTGGCCCTGGCCAGCACGCCCTCGTATGACCCCTCCTCCTTCGCCGGCAACTCGGTGAAGGACAGCAAGGCCTGGAACGCCCTGCAGAAGGAGAACGACCCCGACGAGCCGATGCTCAACCGGGCGCTGCGCCAGACCTACCCGCCGGGCTCGACCTTCAAGGTCGTCACGGCGGCCGCGGCGCTGCAGGACGGGCTGTACGACGACATCGACGAGCCGACCGACTCCGAGGTGCCGTACATCCTCCCGGACACCAACCAGGAACTGGAGAACGAGGGCGGCATCGCCTGCAAGAACGTCTCCCTGAGGGAGGCCCTGCGGGTCTCGTGCAACTCCGTCTTCGGCAAGCTCGGCGCGACGCTCGGCCGCGACAAGATGGTCGAGGAGGCCGAGAAGTTCGGCTTCAACAAGGAGCAGTTCATCCCGGTCCGCGTCGCGGCGAGCAACTTCTCCACCAAGATGGACAAGCCGCAGACGGCCCTGTCCGCCATCGGCCAGTTCGAGACCGCCGCCACCCCGCTGCAGATGGCGATGGTGGCTTCGGCGATCGCCAACGACGGCAAGCTGATGCAGCCGTACATGGTCGACAAGCTGCAGGCCCCCAACAACACGGTGGTCGAGCACACCAAGGTCTCGGAGCTCTCGCAGCCGCTCAGCGCCGACAACGCGCAGAAGCTGCAGGCGATGATGGAGACCGTCGTCACCGAGGGCACCGGCAAGAACGCCCAGATCCCCGGCGTGACCGTCGGCGGCAAGACGGGTACCGCGCAGCACGGCGTGGACAACAGTGAGAAGCCTTACGCGTGGTTCATCTCATACGCGAAGACCGACAAGGGCTCCCCGGTCGCCGTCGCCGTCGTGGTCGAGGACGCGAGCGCGAACCGCGGCGACATCTCCGGTGGCGGCTTCGCCGCGCCGATCGCCAAGAGCGTCATGGAGGCCGTGCTGAACAAGTGATGCCGGTCACACCGTATCCATGAATGTGCGCTAAGTCGCACGTCGCGATACCGGTCGTATATCGGCTACCGGCGAGGACCGGGATCGGCACGCGGCGACGGGTACGGTAAGCCCGAGCAGCCACACGGACGGTTTAGGAAGGGCAAGCGCTATGGAAGAGCCGCGTCGCCTCGGCGGCCGGTACGAGCTGGGCTCGGTGCTCGGCCGCGGTGGCATGGCCGAGGTGTACATCGCCCATGACACCCGGCTCGGCCGCACCGTCGCCGTGAAGACGCTCCGGGTGGACCTCGCCCGCGATCCGTCCTTCCAGGCCCGGTTCCGCCGTGAGGCCCAGTCGGCCGCCTCGCTGAACCACCCGTCGATCGTCGCCGTGTACGACACCGGTGAGGACTACGTCGACGGGGTCTCCATCCCGTACATCGTCATGGAGTACGTGGACGGGTCCACCCTGCGCGAGCTGCTCCACTCCGGCCGCAAGCTGCTGCCGGAGCGGTCCCTGGAGATGACCATCGGCATCCTCCAGGCCCTGGAGTACAGCCACCGGTCCGGCATCGTGCACCGCGACATCAAGCCCGCGAACGTGATGCTGACCCGGAACGGTCAGGTCAAGGTCATGGACTTCGGCATCGCCCGCGCCATGGGCGACTCCGGCATGACCATGACGCAGACCGCGGCCGTGATCGGCACCGCCCAGTACCTCTCCCCGGAGCAGGCCAAGGGCGAGAGCGTCGACGCCCGCTCCGACCTGTACTCCACCGGCTGCCTGCTGTACGAGCTGCTCACCGTGCGACCGCCCTTCGTCGGCGACTCCCCGGTGGCGGTGGCGTACCAGCACGTGCGCGAGGAGCCGCAGCCGCCGAGCATCTACGACCCCGAGGTCTCGCCCGCGATGGACGCCATCGTCCTCAAGGCGCTGACCAAGGACCCGGACTACCGCTACCAGTCCGCCGACGAGATGCGCGCCGACATCGAGGCCTGCCTCGACGGCCAGCCCGTCGCCGCCACGGTCGCCCTCGGCTCCGTCGGTTACAACGGCGGCGGTTACGGCGGCTACGGCAACGACGCCCCCACCACGGCCCTCCCGCCCCAGCAGGACGCCGGCACGTCGATGCTGCCGCCCATGCGCGACGACGACGGCGGCTTTGGCTACGACCAGCCCCAGGGCGGCAGCGGCCGGCGCAAGCCGAAGAAGAGCAACACGTCCACGATCCTGCTGGTCGTCGCGGCCGTCCTGGTCCTGATCGGCGCGATCTTCATGGGCAAGGCGATGTTCGGCGGCGGCAACGGCGGTGACAGCACGGTGTCCGTCCCGCAGTTCGTCGGCGACACCAAGTCCGAGGCCGAGACCAAGGCGGCGAACGGCGAGGTCACCATCGCGTTCGGCGAGCCGAAGTTCTGCGCCGACCAGCCCAAGGACCACGTCTGCGAGCAGTCGGCCGTGGTCAACAGCAAGATCCCCAAGGACCAGACCGTCACCCTGCTGCTCTCCAAGGGCACCGAGAAGGTGGACGTCCCGGACGTCACCGGTGACTCCTTCGACGACGCCGAGAGCGAGCTGAAGGACGCGGGCTTCGAGGTCGACAAGCAGTCCCAGACCTCCAACGAGGACGAGGGCACGGTCCTCAAGCAGGACCCCAAGGGCGGTGCGAAGCGCGCCAAGGGCACGACGATCACGCTGACCGTGGCCGTGGCGCCCGAGGAGGTCGTGGTCCTCGACGTGATCGGCCAGGACGTGGCGCAGGCCAAGAAGACCCTTGAGGACCAGGGCCTGAAGGTCACCACGGAGGACCGCGAGTCGGCGGACCAGCAGCAGGGCAAGATCGTCGACCAGAATCCGCGGGGCGGCAGCAAGCTCACGGCCGGCAGTTCGGTGACCCTGTTCGTCGCCAAGCCGCCGTCCACCAACGCGATGCCCCCCGTGGAGGGCAAGACGGTCGCGGAGGTCAACGGCATCGCGCAGGAACTCGGCATGACGCTGCAGTTGGCCCCCGGCTCGTCGCAGGACCCGAACGCCGTCGTCCGGCAGCAGAGCCCGCGGCCGGGCACCCAGGTGAAGCCGGGTGACGTGCTGATCGTCTTCGCCCCGGACCAGAACGGCGGGAACAACGGAGGCGGCGGCTTCATCAACGGAGGCGGCGGCGGCTGACGCTGTCGCTCACCACGCCTGACGAAGCGGGGAGGCGGTCACCACGGTGACCGCCTCCCCGCTTCATTGCCCACGCCGGGCCGGACACGGAAGGGGCCGCGGACTTCGAGTCCGCGGCCCCTTCCGTCTGCTTCGCGTCGCCGCCCGGAGCGGTCCGCCCTTCGCCGTACCGCGTCAGCCCAGCTCCGCCGGAGGCGTCCGCTTGGCGTCCACCTTCTGGGTGCGGACGAGTTCGGCCCACACGATGTAGCGGTCGCGCGAGGTGTAGACCGGGGTGCAGGTGGTGAGCGTGAGGTAGCGGCCGGCCTTCTTCTTGCCGCTCTCCCTGGGGATCTGGTCGATGACCTCGACGTTGAACTTCGAGGTCTCGGGGAGCACCTTGTAGACCTTGTAGACGTACCAGGTGTCGCGGTCCTCGAAGACGACCGGGTCGCCGTCCTTGATCTTGTGGATGTTGTGGAACTTGGCGCCGTGGCCGTCGCGGTGCGCGGCGAGGGAGAAGTTGCCCTTCTTGTCCCACGGCATGGCCGACTCGACGGGGTCGGTGTAGTAGCCGGCGACGCCCTCGTTGAGCACCTTCGTGGTGGTGCCCTTCGTCACCAGGACCTCGAAGTTCTTGCCCATGGCGGGGACGTGGAGGAAGCCGATGCCGCCCTTGGTGTCGAGCTTGCCCGGGGCGCTGTCGGCCCACTGGCGCCGCACGGCGTCGCCGTCCTGCTTGGCGGCGCGGTCGGCCAGGACGTTCGTCCACCACAGGGAGTAGACGACGAAGAGCCCCAGGATCACGCCCGCGGTGATGAGGAGTTCACCGATCAGGCTGACGGTGGCGGCGAACCACGAGAGGCGGCGCCGGGTCGGCACGGCCTCCCGGGCGCGGTCATGCTGCGTGGTCGTCACCACTTGCCCCGATCTATGTGCGTCCGTACCTGGCCTACTCGACCAGGGCGTCCGGCTTGCCCTTGCTGCGCGGCCGTTCCTCGACCATCTTGCCCCAGACGATCAACCGGAACTTACTGGTGAACTCCGGTGTGCACGTGGTCAGTGTGATGTAGCGGCCGGGCTTGGTGAAGCCCGATCCGACGGGGATCGGCTTGATCACCGAGATGTTGGAGGGCGGGGTGGAGGGCAGCATGCTCGTGACCTCGTACGTGTAGTACGTGCTCTCGGTCTCGACCACGACCTTGTCCCCCGCCACCAGCTTGTTGACGTAGCGGAACGGTTCGCCGTGGGTGTTGCGGTGCGCGGCGAGGGAGAAGTTGCCCTTCTTGTCCCAGGGCATGGCTGTCTCCAGCTCACCGGAGTAGTGGCCGATCATGCCCTTGTCGAGCACCTTGTGCTTGTCGATGCCCTCGGCGATCGGCGCCTTCACGTCCAGCTTGGGGATGTACATGATCGCGAAGCCCTGCCCGGGGGTGAAGGCGCCCGGGTCGCGGTTCGGCCCCTTCTCGCCCTCCCACTGCTTCTGCAGGTTGTTCGCGGCGCCGCCGGCCTGCTGGTGGGCCAGGACGTTGGTCCACCACAGCTGGTAGGTGACGAAGAGCAGCATCAGCACGCCCAGGGTGATGAACACCTCGCCGGCGACCCTGCTGGCGATCACCGCGGGGCTCTCCTTGGCCGCCCGCGCGGCGCGCCGGGCCTCCATGCGGGACCTCGGGGCGGCCGGGGTCGACGCCGTGGGGGCCGTGGCGGCCTCTGTGGCGGCCTGGGAGGCCGCGGCGGGACCGGAACGCCTCCGTCCCCTGCCACCGCGCCGTGCGGCCTCCTGGGCCGCTTTCCGGCGGGCGGCGCGGCCGCCGCCCTCGGGTGCCGGGGCATCGGGGGACGGCTGCGGGGTCTCCTCCCGCTCCGGGTCCCGGTCGCGCTCCCGCTCGGCCTCCCGCACCCGTTCGGCCTCCGGCCCGGTCACCGCGGGCATCGCCATGGTGTCGCCGGGCGCGCCCGCCACCCGTCGTCGCGCGGCCGCCCGCTCCTCGTCGGTGAGGGGACGCCGGACGGGCCTGGCCCCCTCGGCGTACGGCTGCTCGGCCGGCCCTCTGTGCCGGGAGCGCGGCTCGGGCGGCTCCTCGGGACCCGGCGCGGGTACGGACGCGGGCGACGGGACCGGCCACGGGTCGGCCGGCGGCGCCTCGTAGGCGGGCCGCACGGACCCCTGGAAGCCCGGCTCGTACGACCGCCGGCCCGGGACCGAGGCCTGGGGTGCGACCGGCTGCGCGGTCGCGGGCGGCGTCGTGGTGGGCTCGGTGGGCTCCGCCGCGGGCTCCGTGGGCGACTCCGCAGCGGGCTCCGTGGCGGGCTCCGTGGCGGCTTCCTGCGCGGGCCGGGCCGCGTGCCGCGCGGTGTTGGGCAGCGGGTCGCTGAGCGGATCGGCCAACTGCTCCACCGCGGCGGCGAATTCGGCGGTGTCACCGAAGTGCCGATGCGCGGTCACGCAGTCACGCCCTGGTTCCGACCACAGGCGCGAGGCCCGCGGAACGCTCGACGGCTCCCTTGTCGCCGCATTCCACCAGCCAGTTGGCGAGCATCCGGTGCCCCCATTCGGTGAGCACCGACTCGGGGTGGAACTGGACGCCCTCCACCCGGGCGCTGCGGTGGCGCAGTCCCATGATGATGCCGTTCTCCGTCCAGGAGGTGATCTCCAACTCCTCCGGCACCGTGTCCCGTTCGACCGCCAGCGAGTGGTAGCGGGTCGCGGTGAACGGCGTCGGCAGCCCGGCGAAGACCCCGCGGCCCTCGTGGGTCACCAGGGAGGTCTTGCCGTGCAGCAGTTCCGGCGCCCGGTCCACCACGCCGCCGTACGCGACCGCCAGGGACTGCAGTCCGAGGCAGACACCGAAGACCGGGACGTCGGTGGCGGCGCAGTGGCGCACCATGTCGACGCAGACCCCGGCCTCCTCGGGGGTGCCGGGGCCGGGCGAGAGCAGGACGCCGTCGAAGCCGTCCTGGGCGTGGGCGAGCTCCACCTGGTCGTTGCGGAGCACCTCGCACTCGGCGCCCAGCTGGTACAGGTACTGGACCAGGTTGAAGACGAAGCTGTCGTAGTTGTCCACGACGAGGATGCGCGCGCTCATCGGCCGGCCGGCATCCCCTCGTCGACGGTGACGTCCCCGAACGGCAGCAGCGGCTCCGCCCACGGGAAGACGTACTGGAACAGCATGTAGACGGCGGCGACGACCAGTACCAGCGAAAGGAGTGCCTTCACCCACACGTTGCCCGGCAGATGCCGCCAGATCCAGCCGTACATGCGCCGCCTTCCTGCGTTCCGTGCCCGTGCCTCGCCCAAGATTAGCCCGACAAGCCCTCCGGCATACCGTCCTCCACGGGCTGTGTGGATTCCAGGTGCCCCCAGGTGATGAGCCGGTGGCTGTGGCCCCACTCGGGATCGCAGGTGGTCAGGGTCAGATAGCGGCCCGGAACGGTGTATCCGGACTTCTCCGGGACGGGATCGATCACAGCGACGTCGGTGGGGACCGTGCGGTAGGGTGCGCGGTCGATCTCGTAGGTGTACCAGGTGTGCCCGTCGGTCAGGACCACCTCGTCGCCCTTGCGCAGCCTGGGGAAGTCCTTGAACGGGTCGCCGTAGGTGCGGCGGTGGCCAGCGACGGCGAAGTTGCCCACGGCGCCGAGCCGGGCGGTGTTCGCGTAGTGGCCGAGGCCCTTCTTCAGGGTGCCGGTGCCCGTCCCCTCCAGCACGGGTTTGTGCCAGGAGCGGCCCAGCCGCGGGACGTACATCACCGCGAAGGCCCTGCCGTCCCGGTACGGCGCCGCTGACGGCGCGGGGGAACCGGTGGCGGAGGCCGAGGGGGAGGGGCCGTCCGTGCCCCCGGGGGGCGGGTCGGTCACGGAGACCGGACCTGTCGCCCAGCGGTCCTCCAGCCGGTCGATCTCCCCGTCCATCGCCCGGTCCGCCCGCACGCCGGTCCAGAACAGCACGTAGCAGACGAAGAGCACGATCAGCGCGCCCACGGTGATGCACAACTCGCTCAGCGTCCGCACCACCAGGCGCATGCTCACCCCACAGGCTTGGCGTACCGCAGATCCACTGTGCCGGAGTAGCCGGGAAGAGTCACCCGTCGGTCGTCCTCGACTTTCCAGCCGAGCCCGTAAGCCTGGACGTACTGCAGGTAGTTCTGGATCGCGGGGCTGGCGTCCAGCGCCTTGTGCAGCTTCTCCTGGTCGCCGACGGCCGTGATGGTGTACGGCGGGGAGTAGACGCGGCCCTGCAGGATGAGGGTGTTGCCGACGCAGCGCACCGCGCTGGTGGAGATCAGCCGCTGGTCCATCACCTTGATGCCGGAGGCGCCGCCCGCCCACAGCGCGTTGACCACGGCCTGCAGGTCCTGCTGGTGGATGACGAGGTCGTTCGGCTGCGGGTCCGGCACGCCCGGGACGAGCGGGGTCGCGTCCGGCGGCGCGTCGTTCAGGGTGACCGAGACGGCGGGACCGGTGAGCTTGACGGTGCCGGCCTCGGCGCCGAGCCGCGCCAGCTGCTTCCGGGCGGCGTCGCTGACGCCGCTGTCCGTGTGGGCGAGTCCGTCGACGTCCCTGCGGACCCCGGCGAGCTCGTTGTCCAGCTGCTCGTTCTGGCGGCTCTTCTCCTGCACGCGGTCCGACAGGCGCAGCAGCGGGTCGTCGGTGCGGATGTCCAGGCCCTTGGCTGTGTCGAAACTCATCCAGAACAGCAGACCCGCCATGGCGAACACCCCGGCGCTGAGCACACGAAGCACCACAGACCGGGCGGATCGGCGGGCCGGGGAGACGTCAACCGGATTGCTCACCGTAGCCTTATCTCCTTCCAACCCGAGGAAGCACTACGCTAACGGACGCCCGGTGACATGGTCCCTCCAGTCGTCCGGCCGCTCACACAAGACGTCACACGCGCGGTTACGCAGCGCATCGACAGGAGAGTCCCTCGTGCCGAAGTCACGGATCCGCAAGAAGGCCGACTTCACTCCGCCCCCGGAGAAGACCACCCCCATAAAGCTGAAGTCCGGCCGCGGCTGGGTGGCTCCGCTCATGCTGGCACTGTTCCTCGTCGGCCTGGCGTGGATCGTGGTCTTCTACGTGACGCAGGGCAGCTTCCCGATCGAGCAACTGGGCAACTGGAACATCGCCGTCGGCTTCGGCTTCATCGCGGGCGGGTTCGTCGTGTCCACGCAGTGGAAGTAGCAGCTCGCACAGTTATCCACAGGCGTCATCCACAGTGTTGAAAAGGTCGCATGATCTGTGGATAACCGCCAGCCGGTTGACACCGGTGTGACCGGTGGTCCGATGTACGGACCACCGGTCTTTCGTTGATCTTGCAGGTCAGACACGGTGCACACGGGCTCGCCCACGGCTTGCCCACAGGATGCACAGGAGGCCTCCGCCTCTCTGTGGATAACGTCTGATCAACGGTGCGCGTTACGGCCTACGCGGAGATATTCGCGACTCCGGCCCACACCGTGACCGCCACGGCGAGCAGCATCGCCGCACACGTCCCCCACTGGACCAGCGCCCGGCGCGAGCGCGGCGCGTATGCCATCGCGACGGCGATGATCACGCCGACGACGAGACCGCCGATGTGCGCCTCCCAGCTGATGCCTCCCCAGGTGAAGGTGAACAGCAGGTTCAGCCCGAGCAGGATCAGCACCGGCCGCATGTCCATCCGCAGCCGCTTCACGAAGACGGCCGTCGCGCCGAAAAGCCCGTAGATCGCGCCCGACGCGCCGAGGGTCAGTGTCTCCGGGGCCAGCAGCACCACAAGCGCGCTGCCCCCCAGCCCCGCGATCAGATAGAGCGCGGTGTAGCGGGCCCGGCCGAGCAGCGTCTCCAGCGGACCGCCGATCCACCACAGCGAGAGCATGTTGAACGCGATGTGCGCGAACTCCTGGTGGAGGAACATCGAGCTCACCAGCCGGTACCACTCGCCGGGTCCGCCGGCCACGCCGCACTGCACGCTGTCGGGGACGTAGCACGGGGTGAAGAGCCCCAGCGCGGTGACGAAAGGCCTGCCCTCGACCCTGGCGAGCAGGAAGACCAGCAGGTTCAGCCCGATCAGGATCTTGGTGACCAGCCGGGGGTCCCCGGCCACCGAGCCGCCCGCCACCGTACGGGGTTCGGCGGCCTGGGCCGCGCGACGGCCCTCCCGCACGCACTCCGGGCAGTGGAAGCCGACCGACGCGTTGATCATGCACTCCGGACAGATCGGCCGCTCACAGCGGGAGCAGCGGATCCCGGTCTCCCGGTCCGGGTGCCGGTAGCAGCGGACGGCCTGGTCGGTCATGTCTCAGCCCTTCGCAGCGGAATCGCCCCGCCCGTCATACGCACGGGCGGGGCGTTCGGGTTCCCGGGACCCTAGCGACGCTCGATCACGACGCTCTGGATCACGACGTCCTCCAGCGGACGCTCGGTGCGCGGGTTGGTGGGGGTGGTCGCGATGGAGTCCACGACCTTCTGGCTGGCGGGGTCGGTGACCTCGCCGAAGATGGTGTGCTTGCGGGTGAGCCACGCGGTCGGGGCGACCGTGATGAAGAACTGCGAGCCGTTGGTGCCCGGGCCGGCGTTCGCCATGGCCAGGAGGTAGGGCTTGGTGAAGCCGAGGTCCGGGTGGAACTCGTCGGGGAACTGGTAGCCGGGACCGCCGGTGCCGTTGCCCAGCGGGTCGCCGCCCTGGATCATGAAGCCGGAGATGACCCGGTGGAAGACCGTGCCGTCGTAGAGGGGGTCGTGGGAGGCCCGACCGGTGTGGGGGTCCGTCCACTCCCGGCCGCCCTCGGCGAGCTCCACGAAGTTCTTGACCGTCTTCGGCGCGTGGTTCGGCAGCAGCCGGACGGTGATGTCCCCGTGGTTGGTCTTCAGGGTGGCGTAGAGCTGCTCGGCCACGATCTTGCCTTCCATAGTCCTCACTGACAGGGGCAAATCCTCGCATGCCGCGGCATCCCGAACGCAACTGTCGCGCCGCAGGTCATCCGGTGGCATCGTCGGTGAAGGCTCCCCTTGACCCGGATGCCCGTACGCACATGCCGTACCCAGCGGCGGCGGGCATGATTTCAAACCGGGTGGAAAGGCGAAAACCGAACGCCACCGAGGAGGAGGTTCTCGTGACCCGCATCGACAGCGTGCGCGACGCAGCCGAGAGGACGAGGGACAGCGTGCGGCACGCCGCGGACGTGGTGGCGCCGTACGCCGACACAGCGAAGGTCAACGCCGTGCACTACGCGGACGAGGCCAGGATCTACCTGGCACCGCGGGTGTCGGCGGCCGGGCGGCAGGCCCGCACGGCGGCCCGGACGCAGTACGACGCGCACCTGGCGGCGCGTCTCGACCAGGCCCTGGCGGCGGTGCCGCCGGGCGTCCAGCAGAAGGTGGGGACCGCCGCCCGGCGCACCCGTGACACCGCCCGTCTGGCGGCGGAGTTCACGGCGCCGCGGATGGGCCAGGCGGTGACCACCGTGCGCAGCGTCGCGGCCCCGGCCGCCGAGGAGGCGGCCGCCCGCAGCGCCGCCGCCGTCGCCGTGCTGCGCAGCCACGTCACGGCGGACGACATCCGCAGGCTGGAGCGCCGCCGCGAGCGCCGGGCCCGCAACGGGCGGTTCGCCAAGGGCCTGCTGCTGGCGGGCCTCGTCGCCGGGGCGGGCTTCGCGGCGTGGAAGTGGTGGAGCAAGCAGACCAACCCCGACTGGCTGGTGGAGCCCGCGCCCGCCACCGAGGTCGCCGACCGCGCCTCCCTCAACGGCGGCGTCGGGGCCGACGCCTCGTTCGGCAAGGTCGACGGCTCGCCGGTGGACGCCCTCGACCCGGAGGTACAGGCCAAGCAGGCGGAGTCGGACGCCGACGACCGTCGCGACCGCGGGGACACCCGCCCGTGACGTGACGGCCCGGGCACCGGCAGCGGTGTGACACGGCAGGCAGGAGGGCGACGGACCCGTGACGGGTCCGCCGCCCTCCTGCCGTACACACCCCCGTCACCGTCCGGACGGCGCGGCCGACGGCAGGACCTCCTTCTCGGCCTCCGGGTCGGGGATCTCCGCCGGCACCCCGCGCAGGGTGTACAGCGCCGCGACGGCGCCCGCGGCGAGCAGCACCGCCCCCACCACGGCGGTGATCTGCACGCTGTGGCAGAAGGCGTCCTTCGCGGCCGTCAGCAGCGCGATCCCGTCCGCCGCGGGCACCCGCGCGGCCGCCTCGAAGGCCCCGCCCACCGACTCCCGGGCGGCGTCCGCGGTGCCCGCGGGCAGCCCCGGGGGCAGGACGAGGGCGTCGCGGTAGACCGCGCCGAGCAGCGAGCCGAGGATCGCGATGCCCAGCGAGCCGCCCATCTCCATGGCGGTCTCCGAGACGGCGGCGGCCGCACCGGCCCGCTCCTTGGGGGCGCTCGCCAGAATCGTGTCGTTGGTGACGGAGACGATCAGGATGATGCCCGCGCCGTTGACGACCAGCGGCGCCAGCAGCCCCCAGTACGGCATCCCCGGCGAGGACAGCGAGCCCAGCACCGCGGTGCTCGCGGACAGCACCACCAGCCCGAGGGCCACCACCCGCGCCCGGCCCAGCCGCGGGATCAGCGCGGTGGCCAGCGGAGCGGCGAAGGCCGCGGCCAGCGGGCCGGGGAGCAGCGCCAGCCCCGCGGTGAAGGGCGACCAGCCGCGGACGACCTGGAAGTACAGGGAGAAGGCGAGCGACAGCGTGGACGAGGCGAAGATCATGACCAGGTTGGAGCCGACCGCGCCGCTGAAGGCCGGGTTGCGGAACAGCCGCAGGTCGATCAGGGGTTCCTCGACGCGCACCTGGCGGCGGGCGAACAGCGCCAGGGCCGCCGCGCCGACCGCCGCGGCGATCCACACGGGCGCGTGGTCCGCGCCGTCCCGGAAGCCCTCCTTGATCGCGTAGACGGCTCCCACGACCCCGACGACCGACAGGGGCACGCCGATCCAGTCGAGCCGGCCCGGCCGCGGGTTGCGGGACTCCGGCAGCACCAGCACACCGGCCACCAGGACGACGGCCATGAGCGGGACGTTGATCAGGAAGACCGAGCCCCACCAGAAGTGGTCCAGCAGCAGACCGCCGACCACCGGGCCGAGCGCGAAACTCGCGGCGCCGATGCCGCTGCTGATCCCGATCGCCGTGGTGCGCTCCCTGGGGTCGGTGAAGGCGTGCCGCACGACGGAGAGCGTGGAGGGGACCATCGCCGCACCGGCGACGCCGAGCAGCGCGCGGCCGGCGATCAGCGCCCCGGGGGTGGGGGCGTAGGCGGTGAGCAGCGAGGCCACGCCGAAAGCGGCGGCGCCCAGCAGCATCATCCGCTTGCGGCCGAGCCGGTCCCCGAGGTTGCCCATGACGACCAGCAGGCCGCCCATGGCGAAGCCGTAGACGTCGGAGATCCACAGGATCTCGGTGCCGGTGGGGCCCATGTCCCTCAGCAGCGAGGGGATGGCGTAGTTGAGCACGCTGTTGTCGATGCCGAGGAGCATGGCGGCCAGGCAGCAGACGGCGAGTGCGGCCCACCGGTGGCGGGCGGGAGCCGCGGGGGCCGTGGCCGCGGTGTCGTGTGTGCTTGCGGGATTCGTCATGGCCGACACGGTGCGCGCGGGCGCTGACCGGCCGCGCACCGCGCGCTGACCGGCGGCTACGGATTCCCGGTCAGCGCGGTCAGCGCCCGCAGCGCCCGGTCGGCGTGGAGCCGTGCACCGCGTGCCGACGCCTCGTCGTGGGCCGGTTCGCCGAGGGCGACCCGCACGGCGTCCTCGGTGCGGGCGGCGTCGGGACCGGCCGGCACCTGCGGACCGCGCAGCGCACGGCCCAGGCCCAGGAGTTCGGCGGCCCGCGCGGGGTCCCCCTCGGCGAGCGCGAGCCCGGCGAAGGCATCGGCGAGGTTCGCCGCGAGCGGCAGGTCGCGGGCCCCGTGCTCCACGTCGGCCGCCTCACGCAAGTGCCCGCGGGCGGCGGCCGTGCCGCCCTCCTCGAGGGCGATCCTGCCGAGGGCGATGTGCGCCTCGGCGCGGGCGCTCTCGCCGGTGTACCAGCCGTCCAGCGACTCGGACAGGGCCAGCCCCGACAGCCGCCGCGCCTCGGCGAGGTCGCCGGTCAGCCGGGCGCACTCGCCGAGGCCCAGGTGGGCCCCGGCGAACATCTCCCGGGCGCCGCAGCCGCGGGCGAGCTCCAGGCCGCGCGTGAAGTCGGCCCGGGCCTCCTCGTACCGTCCGGCCCGCAGACCGCATCTGCCGCGCTCCCCGAGCAGTTCGGCGACGCTCTCGATGGCGCCCAGTTCGGCGGCGTGGCCGAGGGCCTCGTCGATCAGCCCCACGGCCCGCGCCACGTCACCGCGGGCGCCGGACAGCCAGGCACGCTGGGTGAGGGCCATCGTGGCCCCCCAGCGGTCGCCCAGGGCGCGGAACCCGGCGAGGGCCCGGCCGAACTCCGTGTCGGCGGCGGCGATGTCCCCGCCGACCATCCACGCGTGGAATCCCGATCCGACGTGGACCAGTGCCTGCTGCCAGGGCTCGACCAGGCCCGTCGCGCTCGCCGCGTACCGGGCGAACGTCTCGTCGTCCGGTACTCCGGCGAAGGGCGCCCAGAGCAGGTTCAGCACGGGGTAGCGGCGGGCCATGCCCCCGAGCCCGGCGACGACGTCCGTGGCGGCCGCAAGGTGGACGGCGAGTTCGGCCTGGTCCGCGGTGACGGAGGCGGCGGTGATCACGCACAGCGCGTACTCCTCCGCCAGCCCCGGCAGCCCGCCGGGCCCGGTCGCCGCCAGCAGCTCACGGGCGGGCTGGGCGCCCTCGTACCGTATGCCGCGCAGCATCCAGTACGTGCACAGCGCGGCGAGCAGCCGCAGCGCCAGGGCGGTGTCGCCCGCGGCCACCGCACCGCGCAGCGCGGCGTGCAGGTTGTCGTGGTCGGCGGTGAGCCGGCGCAGCCACCGCAGTTGCTCGGCGCGGCGCAGCCACGGGTCGGCGGTGAGCGCCAGGTCGAGGAAGTACGCGGCGTGCGCTCCGCGCAGCGCCTCCGACTCGCCCGTCTCCGTGAGGCGTTCGGCGGCGTACGCCCTGATGGTCTGGAGCAGCCGGTAGCGGACACCGCCCTCACCTTCTCCGTCCCCGTCCCCGTCCGGACGGTCCACCACCAGCAGCGACTTGTCGGCGAGGGAGGCGAGCAGGTCGAGCATGTCCTCGGCCTCGATGGTGTCGCCCGCCGGGCCGGCCGGGCGTCCCGCGCAGATCGCCTCGGCGGCCGGCAGGGTCCAGCCCCCGGCGAAGACGGAGGCGCGGCGCAGCACGGTGCGCTCGTCCTCGGGCAGCAGCTCCCAGCTCCAGTCCACGACGCCGCGCAGGGTCCGCTGGCGCGGCTGGGCGGTGCGGCTGCCCCGGGAGAGCAGCCGGAAGCGGTCACCCGGCCCGGCGAGCACGTCGCCGAGCCGGGCGGCGATGTCGGCGGCCGACAGCGACCGCAGGCGGGCGGCGGCCAGCTCGATGGCGAGCGGGACGCCGTCCAGGGCCCGGCAGATCCGGGCGGCGGCCTCGGAGTCGGGCAGCCGGCCGGACGGGCTCACGGCGGCGGCCCGCTCCAGGAACAGCCGGACGGCGGGGGAGCCGAGCACGTCCTCCTCCGGCGCGCCGGGCACCGGCAGGGGCAGCGGTTCCAGGGGGCAGAGCGTCTCGCCGTTCACGCCGAGCGCCTCCCGGGTGGTCGCCAGCACCCTTGCCCGCGGGCAGGCGGCCAGCAGCTCCGCGGTGATCCGGGCGACGTCGGCGATCAGGTGCTCGCAGTTGTCCAGCACGAGCAGCAGGTCCCGGTCGGTCAGCGCGGCCGTCAGGCGGGCGAGCGGAGCGCCCTCCGGGCCCGCGGCCTCACGTCCCGCGGCCCCGGGAAGCGGACCCGCCTCCCGCAGACCCAGGGCCCCCGCGATCGCCTGCGGCACCTCGGAGCCATGCGTCAGCCCGGAGAGGTCCACGAAGCAGACCTCCCCCGTGTGCCGTCCGGCCGCCTCCACGGCGACACGCGTCTTGCCCGCGCCGCCCGGGCCGATCAGGGTGACCAGCCGGGCCTCGGCAAGCCGCGCGCCGATCCGTGCCAGCTCCTCCTCTCGGCCGATGAAGCTGGTCAGCTGGGCGGGCAGACCGTGCCGGAGGGGAGACGCGGCCGGGTCACCCGCGGACGGTGTTTCACGTGAAACAACCGAAGCCCGGGCATCCGGCGCACCTCCGGTGCCCCCGGGGACGGCAGCCGGCGCGGGACGGGCCGGACCCGGCTCGCCGCGCAGCACCGCCAGATGCGCCTCCGCCAGCTCCGGGCCGGGGTCCGCGCCGAGGGACTCGGCGAGTTCGCGCCGCGCGTCCTCGTAGACCCGCAGCGCCTCGGACTGGCGGCCGCAGCTGTACAGCGCGCGCATCAACTGGGCCCGCAGCCGCTCCCGCAGCGGATAGCGGGCGACCAGCTCCTGCAACTCGGCGACGAGTTCCCGGTGGTGCCGGGCGTCCAGCACCAGCTCGGCCGCGATCCGGTCCTCCACCGCCGCGATCCGCAGCTCCTCCAGCCGCGTCACCTGCGCCCGCGCGAAGGGTGCTTCGCCCACGTCCGCCAGGGCGGAACCCCGCCACAGGTCCAGCGCACCGCGCAGCAGGCCCGCGGCCTTCCCGGGCTCACCCGCGGCCAGCGCCTCCCGGCCCTCGGCCGCGAGGCGTTCAAAGCGGTGCACGTCCACCTCGTCCCGGGCGACCACCAGCCGGTAGCCCCCGGGAGGGCGCTCGATGGGCACGCCGACGGCCGCGCGCAGCCGCGAGACCTGGGACTGCAGCGCGTTGCCGACCCCGGCCGGCGGCTCGTCCCCGTACAGCCCGTCGATCAGCCGCTCGGTGCTGACGATCCGGCCCGCCTCCAGCAGCAGCATCGCCAGCAGCGCCCGCCGTCCCGGGCCTCCGACGGTGGCGGTGCCCCCGTCGTCCCGCAGCGCTCTCGTCTCCCCCAGAATGCCGAAACGCACGCCGCCGATTCTGCCGCACGCACGCGTCGGCGCTCCCGGAAGGATCCGGAGGACGACCCCGCGCCCGGGTCCGGACACACGACAGGCCGGGACCTCGATGAGGTTCCCGGCCCGGTCGGACGGTGTGGAGCCTAGGGGAGTCGAACCCCTGACATCCGCCATGCAAAGACGGCGCTCTACCAACTGAGCTAAGGCCCCGTGCCGCAGACCAGCGTACCGGCTGCGGAGAGGATCACCGACCGAGTATCGGGGGTCCGTAGGATGACGGGCAAGTTCGCGGCCGCAAAGGTCCCCCGTCAGGAGCCCGCAATGGACACCTCGCAGCCGGACGCCACCACCCGCGTCCAGGACATGCAGCGCACCTGGTACGGCGAGCCGCTCGGCGTGCTGTTCCGCCGGCTCACGGAGTCCCTGGGGCTGAACCAGGCACGGCTGGCGGGGGTGCTGGGGCTGTCGGCGCCGATGCTGTCCCAGCTGATGAGCGGACAGCGCGCGAAGATCGGCAACCCTGCGGTGGTGCAGCGGCTCCAGGCGCTGCAGGAGCTCGCCTCTGAGGTGTCCGGCGGAGCGGTGTCCCCGGCGGACGCCGTACCGCGGATGGAGGAGATCCGGGGATCCGCGGGCTCCCCGCTGCTCGGCACCACCCAGAGCGCGACCGGGACGCCGCTGCCGCCCGCGCGCCGGGTCGTCCACGAGGTCCGCGCGCTGCTGCACGAGATCGCCTCGCCCGCCGAGATCGCCGAGGCGGCCGGCTCCCTCGCCCACCGCCACCCCCAACTGGCAGAGTTCCTCCGGGTGTACGGTGCCGGGCCGTCCGACGCGGCGGTCCGGGACTACGAGGCGCGGAAGCAGGGGGCGGACGCACACCATGGGTGAGGTCTTCGCGGGCCGGTACGAACTGGTCGATCCGATCGGCCGCGGCGGGGTGGGCGCGGTCTGGCGCGCCTGGGACCGGCGGCGCGGGCGCTACGTGGCGGCCAAGGTGCTGCTGCAGAGGGACGCCCACGCCCTGCTGCGCTTCGTCCGGGAGCAGGCGCTGCGCATCGACCACCCTTACGTCCTCGCCCCCACGAGCTGGGCGGCCGACGACGACAAGGTGCTGTTCACCATGGACCTGGTGCGCGGCGGCTCGCTGTCGCACCTCATCGGCGACTACGGCCCGCTCCCGGCGCGCTATGTCAGCGGTCTGCTCGACCAGTTGCTGTCCGGCCTGACGGCCGTGCACGCCGAGGGCGTGGTGCACCGGGACATCAAGCCCGCGAACCTGCTGATGGAGGCGACCGGCACCGGCCGCCCGCACCTGCGCCTGTCCGACTTCGGCATCGCGATGCGCAAGGGTGAGCCCCGGCTCACCGCGGCCGACCACGTGGTGGGCACCCCGGGCTACTTCGCCCCGGAGCAGCTGCTCGGCGCCGAGCCGGACTTCCCCGCCGACCTGTACGCGACCGGGCTGGTCGCCCTCTACCTGCTCAGCGGCAGCAAACCCGACGCGGAGGCGGTCGTCACCCAGTACGCCCACGGCATGCCCCGGGCCCCGCGGGGCGTCCCCGGACCGCTGTGGGAGGTGATCGGCACCCTGCTGCAGCCGGACCCGGAGGCCCGCTTCCGCACCGCCGCGGGCGCCCGCAAGGCCTTGGCGGCGGCGGTCGAGCTGCTGCCGGACCCCGAGCCGGACGAGGAGGCCGTCGAGGTCTTCGACCAGATCGGGCCGCTCCCCGCGGGCTTCTCGCCCGACGGCCCGGTCGATCCGGCACCGTCCGCGGAGGAGACCGGGAGCTTCCGCCTGCCGCCGCCCGCGCCCGCGCCGGCCCGGCCGGCCGAGACGGCCCCGACGCCGCCCACGCAGGCGCCGGTCACCCCGGCGCCCACCCGTCCGTACACGGCCACCGCGACGGGTGCCGGCGCCGCGGTGACCGCCCCCGCCGCCCACACCGCCCCCGGTCCCCTCGCTCCACCGGTGCCGCCGCCTCCGGCCGTCGCCCCGGCACGCGCGCCCCGCCCCGGCCCTCCCGCCAGGGTCGTCGTGCCGATGCTGATGGTCGCGGCCCTCTGCCTCACGTTCGGTTTCTGGGCGCTGTCAGCGTCCTCCTGAGACCGCGGCGGCACCGCGCCGCGCGGCCACCGTCCAGACCGCGAGCGACAGCAGCAGCACGGTGCCGGCGCCCAGCGCCGCGAAGCCGAGGGCGCGCAGCAGCGGGTTCCCCGAACCGGGCTTCCCGGGCAGACCCAGGTCCTCGTCGGGGTCGCCGTCGTACGACGGCCCGGCCTGCGCGGTGCCCTCGACGTTGACCCGCAGGGTGACCGGGACGGCGCCGTCGACGAAGCCCGCGACCTCCGGGTGCACCGAGACCGCCAGGTAGTAGGAGCCGTCGAATCGGGCCGCCGTCACGGCGTCGCCGCTCTCATAGCGGTTGGCGTAGGCGACCCTGCCGGTCGTGGCGGTGACGGAGGTCTGCTCGCCCGAGTAAGAGGCGGTGTCGGTGCCGATGAAGGCCCAGCGGGGGTTGTAGACCTCCACGCGCACACCGGAGCCGCTGTAGCCGCCCGGCTTCGTCACGTCCGCGTTGGCGAAGTCCGCAGCGACCCAGGCCTGTTGTCCCCAGCCGACCGGCACCCGGTAGAAACGCGTCTGGCCGGGCAGCACCTCGTCCCTCCAGACCCCGGCGCCCAGCGCCCCGGCATGGGCGAGGTCCGCTCCGCCGGTGGCGCGGCGGGCGGTGCCGCTCTCGGGCACCGGCGTACGCGTACCGGGGCTGAGCGCGGGTCCTGGTGTGGCCCCGCCGGTGAGCCCCGGCTCGTCGGTGAGGCGGATCTGCAGCGGCCAGGGCGCGGCGTCCGAGGTGCCCTTCGACGTGCGGGTCACCTCCAGGACGTACGCGTGCGCCTCCTGGCACGGCCCGTCCTTGCCGATGGTGCGCTTGACCCAGGTGCCGATCGGCCGCGCCGCCCCGTCGCCGGAGAACGTCCGGCGGCCGCTGTCGCAGCGGGTGCCGTCGGTGCTGGTCAGCGTCAGCTCGATGCCGTCCCCGTACGCGACCTCGCTGCCCGGACGGGGCAGCGCGAAGACGGCGAGGTAGGACGAGTGCACGGCGTCCAGGTCGACGGCGTAGTTCCTGCCGCCCTCGTCCGCCGCCAGGGTGTCCCGGTACAGGACGCCCGGTTCGAGCCGCGGGGCGTCCGCGGTGCTCGCCCGGCCCTCTATCCGCTCGCCCTGCGGCTGCCAGGAGGGGAACGCCGGGTCGGCGGACGCCGCTCCCGCCGCTCCCGCCAGCAGCGCGAGCGCCGCCGCCGATGTGAGTGCCCTGCGGATCATGCCCCGTCCCTCCGTCTGCGGCCCAGCAGGACCACCGTCCCGACTCCGGCGAGCGCCATCGCGCCGCCCGCGGCCGCCGCGACCGCGTCGCCCGCCGTCATGAAGGCTCCTCCGTCCGCGGGGGCGACGGCCGCGGTGGTGTCCGTGTCCCCGGCGGCCGATCCGCCACCGCGCGCGGATGCCCCGTACTCCGGCCCGGCCAGCTCGGCACCCGTCACGTCCACGCGCAGGACGACCCGCACCGCCGCGTTCCGCGCCAGCCCCGCCGCGCCCGGCCCCAGGGACACGGCGACGTAGTGCTCACCCGCCGTACGGGCGCCCCGGGCACCGCCGTCCGCGACCCAGCGGTTGGTCCACGTCACCGGCACGGTCCCGAGCCCCACGGACAGCGGCCGCCCGTGGTAGCCGCGGCGCTGCGAGGCCCCGGAGGCGTCGCCGAGCGGCTGCCGTCCCGGCCCGTACGCGGCCGTCGCCACGAAGGAGGAGGCCGTGGAACCCCCTTCCAGGAGGGGTTCGTTGGCGAAGTCGGCGGAGTAGGTCAGACGCTGTCCCCAGCCCACCCGCACCTTGTAGAAGCGCGTCTGCCCGGGCAGCAGCGTGTCGCGCCAGATGCCCGTGCCGAGCCCGCGCGCGTCGTTGAACCCCGTGCCGCCCTCGACGTCGCGGGGTGCGCCCGTCAGGGCCGCCGGAGGGTCGCCGTAGCGGGTGGCGGCCGGTGCCGGGGTGGCGCCCGCCTCGAACGGCCGCTCGGTGCCGTACCGCAGCTCCAGGGGCCAGCGGGCCCGGTCGGAGCCGGCGGCACTGGTGCGGTGCACGGCGAGCACATAGCGCCCGGCCTTGTCGCAGGCGCCGTCCCGGTCGTCACTGGGGATCCGGCTCACGGCACCGCCGATCACCATCGCGCCCTCGTCCTGCCCGAAGTGCGCCGCGTCCGAGCCGCAGGTGAGGGGGTATCTGCCGGTGCCGGCCAGCCGCAGCTCGACGCCGTCCCCGTACGCGGCCCTCACCCCCGGCCGCGGCACCGCGGTCACCGCCAGGTCGGCCGTGGAGGCCGCGTCCAGGGTCACCGCGTACCAGCGGGTCTCACCGGGTCCGATGTCGTCGACGTACTGGCCGGGGGACAGGGGCGGAGCACCGGTGGCACCCGTCCCGCCCGTCACCCGCCGGCCCCGGAGGCGGTACGCGTCCGCGCTCAGCCGGGAGGCCCGCGTCAACTGCCGCACGAGCGAGGCGGCGTCGGGGGCGTCGTGGTAGCTGCCGTGACCCGCCCCCGCGATGCACTCCAGCTGCTCGCGGGCGCCGCCCCGCACCTGGAAGCCGATGGTGTCGATCCGCAGGTCCACGCCCTCCCCGGCGAGCCGCGCCGCCGCCTCGCAGGGTTCGGGGGCCCCGCAGGTGTCCTCGCCGTCGGAGACCAGCACGATCGTCCGCCGCCCGCTCTCGGGCAGATCGGCGGCCGCCTGCTGCAGCGACAGCCCGATGGGGGTGTCCCCCTTGGGCCGCACGCCTGCCACGGCCTGCTTCAGGGCGTCCCGGTCCAGGGGCCGTACGGGCTCCAGCAGCCGGGTGTCGTCGCAGCCGTGCTCCTTGCCCGCGCCGTAGACCCGCAGTCCGGTGGGATAGCCGTCCGGCAGCGCGTCCACGACGGCTCCGACGGCCTGCCTGGCCGCCGCCATGCGGGCGCCCGCCATGGAACCGGAGGAGTCCAGCACCATGACCAGCCCGTCGCGGTCGCCCTCGTCGGCGGCACCGCCCGCGGCGCCGGCGGCTTGCGCCGTCCCCGCCGGGCCCAGCAGTGCGCCCAGCACCGCGAACCCGCACACGGCCGCTCCCAGCGGCCCCAGCGGCCCCAGCGGCCCCACGAGTCCGCGTGGCGGCGCATTTCCTCGTCGCATGTGCTGTTCCCCCTCGCACATCTCCGGCCTCAGCGAAGCTATTGATTTGCGACAGCAAATACAAGTGGATCGCGTCACGGTCGGGCAACAACGACGCGGACATGACGAGGCCCCGATCACATCGTGATCGGGGCCTCGGGAATCCTTCGTCCGGGCTGTGCCGTCTCAGACGCTCGCGCCGGAACCCGCCGGAACGGAGTCCGTGGCCTCCGTCCACAGGTCCTGCTCGGCGCGGTCCGCCTGGATCTGGCGGTACACGAGGAGACCGCCGATGGCGGCCAGTGCGACCAGGAGAAACTTCTTCACCGCGCGACCTCGTCCTTCTTGCGTTGGGGGTCCTCCGACGGGCCCGACTATACACACCGGTCGATATCGAACGGTGACCTGCTACCGGATCCAACTCCGCCGACGCGGGCAAAGAAACGGCCCGTACGGATGATCCGTACGGGCCGTTCACGCGGTGGGGCTAACAGGACTTGAACCTGTGGCCTCTTCCTTATCAGGGAAGCGCTCTAACCGTCTGAGCTATAGCCCCGCGCTGCGTTGCGTTGAAAGATTAGCGCACACGGGGCCGTGGCCCAAAATCGGTTACTCGTCCTCCGCCAGCGTCAGCTCGACGCCGCCCACCATGCCGGCCGACATGTTGTAGATGAAGGCGCCGAGCGTGGCCAGCGCCGTGGCCAGCACGACGTCGATGACCGCGATCACCGCCGTGAAGGTCAGCACGCGCGACATCGACAGGAACGACACCAGGTCGAAGCCGCCGTCCGAGCCGGACGAGGTGGCCTCGCTGAGCGTGCCGCCGACCGTCGTGAAGACGCCGATGGCGTCCATCACCATCCACAGCACCGCGACCGCGATGACCGTGCAGATGCCCAGCGCGATGGAGAGCAGGAAGCTGACCTTCATCACCGACCACGGGTCGGCCTTCGCCACCCGCAGCCGCGCCTTGCGCGTACGCGGGACGGTACGGGCCGCCGGACGCGGCTGGCGGACGCCCGCGGTCGCGGGGCCCCCGGCCGGGGGCGCGTACGCCTGAGGCGGCTGGTGCGGGCCCTCCGGCGGCTGCTGGGGCTGCTGCGGCTGCTCGGCGACCGGGGCGGCGCCGGGCGCGCCCCCGTAGGTCTGCTGGTGCACGGCGTGCTGGTGCTGCGATGGACGGGTGTCAGTCACGGTGATTCCCCCCTGGTGCGGGCCGTTGTCCGTACGTGGGCCAGGGGCACCGCCGATCGCGTCCGGAAGGGCGGCCGGCATCGGCTGCCCTCCGTCCGCGCCCGTCCCACCCGCGGCGCCCTCGGCTCCACTCACGGTCTTCTACTCCTCCGACTCGGCGGCCACGGGCTGCTCGCCCTCGGCCTCTTCGGCGGCGACGACCTCTTCGGCCTCCGCCCCCGCCTCGGCATTGCGGGCGACGCCCACAACTGCATCCTTTTTACCGAGGTTGATCAGTTGGACGCCCATGGTGTCACGCCCGGTTTCCCTGATCTCGTTGACACGGGTGCGAATCACACCGCCGCCGAGGGTGATGGCGAGGATCTCGTCGGTCTCCTCCACCACCAGCGCCCCGACCAGGGAGCCCCGGTCCTCGACGATCTTGGCCGCCTTGATGCCGAGTCCGCCGCGCCCCTGGACCCGGTACTCGTCCACACTGGTGCGCTTGGCGTACCCGCCGTCGGTGGCGGTGAAGACGAACGTACCCGGTCGCACGACATTCATCGAGAGCAGTTCGTCCCCTTCACGGAAGCTCATGCCCTTCACACCCGATGTGGCACGGCCCATCGGGCGCAGCGACTCGTCCGTCGCGGTGAACCGGATGGACTGCGCCTTGCGGCTGACCAGCAGCAGGTCATCGGCCGGACCGACCAGCTCGGCGCCGATCAGCAGGTCCTCGCTGCCGTCCTCGGTCTCCCGCAGGTTGATCGCGATGACACCGCCGGAGCGGGGGGAGTCGTAGTCCTTCAGCGAGGTCTTCTTCACCAGGCCCGACCGGGTGGCGAGCACCAGGTAGGGCGCCGCGTTGTAGTCGCGGATGGCCAGCACCTGGGCGATCTGCTCGTCCGGCTGGAAGGCCAGCAGGTTCGCCACGTGCTGCCCGCGGGCGTCACGGCCGACGTCCGGCAGCTCGTACGCCTTGGCACGGTAGACCCGGCCCTTGTTGGTGAAGAACAGCAGCCAGTGGTGCGTGGTGGTGACGAAGAAGTGGTCGACGATGTCGTCTTCCCGCAGCTTCGTGCCGCGCACGCCCTTGCCGCCGCGCTTCTGCGAGCGGTAGTCGTCCGTCTTGGTGCGCTTCACGTAGCCGCCACGGGTGATCGTGACGACGATGTCCTCCTCGGCGATCAGGTCCTCGATGGACATGTCACCGTCGAAGGGCACGAGCGCCGAGCGCCGGTCGTCGCCGAACTTGTCCACGATCGCCGACAGCTCGGTGCTGATGATGCCGCGCTGGAGCTCGGGCGAGGCCAGGATCCGGTTGTACTCGTTGATCTTCGCCTGGAGCTCGTCGTGCTCCTGGACGATCTTCTGCCGCTCCAGGGCCGCCAGGCGGCGGAGCTGCATCTCCAGGATCGCGTTGGCCTGGATCTCGTCGATCTCCAGCAGGCCCATCAGGCCCTCACGGGCCACGTCGACGGTCGCGCTGCGCCGGATGAGGGCGATGACCTCGTCGATCGCGTCCAGGGCCTTCAGCAGACCGCGCAGGATGTGGGCGCGCTCCTCGGCCTTGCGCAGCCGGAAGCGCGTCCGGCGGACGATGACCTCGATCTGGTGGGTCACCCACTGCTTGATGAACTGGTCCAGCGACAGCGTGCGCGGCACCCCGTCGACCAGCGCCAGCATGTTGGCGCCGAAGTTCGTCTGCAGGTCGGTGTGCTTGTACAGGTTGTTCAGCACGACCTTGGCGACGGCGTCGCGCTTGAGCACGATCACCAGACGCTGCCCGGTCCGGGAGGAGGTCTCGTCCCGGACGTCGGCGATGCCGCCGACCCGGCCGTCCTTCACCAGGTCGGCGATCTTCTGCGCCAGGTTGTCGGGGTTGACCTGGTAGGGCAGCTCCGTGACGACCAGGCACTGCCGGCCCTGGATCTCCTCGACCTCGACCACCGCGCGCATCGTGATCGAGCCGCGGCCGGTGCGGTACGCCTCCTCGATGCCCTTGCGGCCCACCACCAGGGCGCCGGTCGGGAAGTCGGGGCCCTTGATGCGCTCGATGAGCGCTTCCAGCAGGTCCTCGTTGGACGCCTCGGGGTTGGCCAGGTACCACTGGGCGCCCTCGGCGACCTCGCGCAGGTTGTGCGGCGGGATGTTGGTCGCCATGCCGACCGCGATGCCGGCGGAACCGTTGATCAGCAGGTTGGGGAAGCGCGACGGCAGGACCGTCGGCTCCTGGTTGCGGCCGTCGTAGTTGTCCTGGAAGTCGACGGTGTCCTCGTCGATGTCCCGGACCATCTCCATGGAGAGCGGGGCCATCTTGCACTCGGTGTACCGCATGGCGGCGGCCGGGTCGTTGCCCGGGGAACCGAAGTTGCCGTTGCTGTCGACCAGCGGCATGCGCATCGACCACGGCTGGGCCAGGCGCACCAGCGCGTCGTAGATCGAGGAGTCGCCGTGCGGGTGGTACGTACCCATCACGTCACCGACGACGCGGGCGCACTTGTAGAAGCCGCGCTCCGGGCGGTAGCCGCCGTCGTACATCGCGTAGAGCACACGGCGGTGGACGGGCTTGAGGCCGTCCCGGACGTCGGGCAGCGCGCGGGACACGATGACGGACATCGCGTAGTCCAGGTAGCTGCGCTGCATCTCCGTCTCGAGGCCCACGGGCTCGATACGCATGGTGTCCGTCACCGCGGCGCCTTCGGGGCCCTCGGGCGTGGCAGGGGTGGGGTTCTCCCCGCCGGAGACGGGGGGGTTCTCGTCGGCCATTGCTGGTCAAAGTCCTTTCGGGCGGCGGCTGATGGGGGCCGACTCAGATGTCGAGGAAGCGGACATCCTTGGCGTTGCGCTGGATGAAGGAGCGCCGGGCCTCGACGTCCTCGCCCATCAGCACCGAGAACAGGTCGTCGGCGAGGGCCGCGTCGTCCAGGGTGACCTGGCCGAGCACGCGGTGGTCGACGTCCATCGTGGTGACCCGCAGTTCCTCGGCGTTCATCTCGCCGAGGCCCTTGAAGCGCTGGATCGAGTCCTCGCGCACGCGCTTGCCGTTCTGGCGGCCCAGCTCGATCAGGGCGTCGCGCTCGGAGTCCGAGTACGCGTACTCGAAGTCGTCCCGGCCCCACTTGATCTTGTAGAGCGGGGGACGGGAGAGGTACACGTGGCCCGCCTCGACCAGCGGCCGCATGAAGCGGAACAGGAAGGTCAGCAGCAGGGTGTTGATGTGCTGGCCGTCCACATCGGCGTCGGCCATCAGGATGATCTTGTGATAGCGCAGCTTCGAGATGTCGAAGTCCTCGTGCACACCGGTGCCGAAGGCCGAGATCAGCGCCTGGATCTCCGTGTTCTGCAGGATCTTGTCGATCCGCGCCTTCTCCACGTTCAGGATCTTGCCGCGGATCGGGAGGATCGCCTGGTACTGCGGGTTGCGGCCGGACTTGGCCGAGCCGCCGGCGGAGTCGCCCTCGACGATGAAGATCTCGCACTTGGCGGGGTCGTTGGACTGGCAGTCGCTCAGCTTGCCCGGCAGCGACGCCGTCTCCAGCAGGCCCTTGCGGCGCGTCAGATCGCGCGCCTTGCGGGCGGCGACACGGGCGGTGGCCGCCTGGATCGACTTGCGGATGATGTCCGCGGCCTCGTTGGGGTTGCGGTCCAGCCAGTCCGTCAGGTGCTCGTGCACGACCTTCTGGACGAAGGTCTTCGCCTCGGTGTTGCCGAGCTTGGTCTTCGTCTGGCCCTCGAACTGCGGCTCGCCCAGCTTGACCGAGATGATCGCGGTCAGACCCTCGCGGATGTCCTCGCCGGTGAGGTTGTCGTCCTTCTCGCGGAGCAGCTTCTTCTCGCGCGCGTACTTGTTGACCAGCGTGGTCAGCGCGGCGCGGAAACCCTCTTCGTGGGTGCCGCCCTCATGGGTGTGGATGGTGTTGGCGAAGCTGTAGACACCCTCGCTGTACTGGGTGTTCCACTGCATCGCGACCTCGACGGAGAGCATCCGCTCCTTGTCCTCCGCGTCGATGTCGATCACCGACGGGTGGACCGTCTCGCCCTTGCGCGAGTTCAGGTACTTCACGAAGTCGACGATGCCGCCCTCGTAGTGGTACGAGACCGAGCGCGGCTGGCCCTCGTTCTCCACGTCCGCGTGCTCGGGGCGCTCGTCGGTCAGCGAGATGGTCAGGCCCTTGTTGAGGAAGGCCATCTCCTGGAAGCGGCGCGAAAGCGTCTCGAATGAGTACTCGAGGGTCTCGAAGATGTCCCCGTCGGCCCAGAAGGTCACCGAGGTGCCGTTCTCCGAGACCTCCTCGTTCTTCTGCAGCGGGGCGGTCGGGACGCCCATCTTGTAGTCCTGGGTCCAGCGGAATCCCTCACGCTTGACCTCGACCGCGACCTTCGTCGACAGGGCGTTCACCACGGAGACGCCGACGCCGTGCAGACCGCCGGAGACGGCGTAACCGCCGCCGCCGAACTTGCCGCCGGCGTGGAGGACGGTCAGCACGACCTCGACGGCGGGCTTGCCCTCGGACGGCACGATGTCCACGGGGATGCCGCGGCCGTTGTCGACGACGCGCACGCCGCCGTCGGGGAGGATCGTGACGTTGATGGTGTCCGCATGACCGGCCAGCGCCTCGTCGACGGAGTTGTCGACGACCTCGTACACCAGGTGGTGCAGGCCGCGCTCGCCCGTCGAGCCGATGTACATGCCCGGGCGCTTGCGAACCGCGTCCAGGCCCTCCAGGACGGTGATCGCGCTGGCGTCGTACGCCGCGCCTGAGGAGGGCGCGGCGGAGCCGTCAGCTGCGGACGTATTGATCTCGTTGGGGTTGCCGGAATCGGCCACGAAGCGCCCTTTCTGGCACAGCATGAGCCGGGTCCCGCGGGGCGGAACCGGCTTCATCACTCGACATCTTCGACTGGTCCCGCTGGGGTCCCCCGGTGCCGGAGGCCAGGGGCGGGCGGTACAGCCACCAGTCTACCGGTAGCGCCGACATAGATGGGGCTTTGGCGGTACCTGAGTTCCCGTGTGCCCGACTGAAGTACCTCCTGCCGACTCCCCACACGCGGACCGGGTCTCAAAACGGCTCACGCGGGCGCACAGGGCTTCGACCCGATTACGCACAGCAGGTTTCCGGCCTATCCGTACGTATCGCCCGGCCCGCGGCTCCCGGGAGCACGCAACCGCCCGTACGAACGCACCGGTCCCCCCGGCCCCAGGACCTTGATCAGTTTCACGGTGCCGTGCCCGAGATCGGCGTTCAGCCTGGCCACCAGCGTCGGGGCGAGCAGCCGCAGCTGCGTCGCCCAGGCCGTGGAGTCGCACTGCACCGTGAGGACCCGCTCCTCCTCGTCGTACCGCTGGGGCTGGCAGTGCAGGGCCACGTCGTCACCCACCAGCTCCGGCCAGCGGCCCATCACGCCGCCCACCGCCGCCGGGGCCTCCCAGCCGCGCTCGGTGATCAGCCGGCTGATCGCGGCGCCCAGGGGCAGCGGATCGCGCCCGTCCGCCCGCGCGCCACTGCGCAGCCCTCCGCGCCGGGCCTGCTTCTTCTGCTGCGCGGCCGCGCCCCTGGCGCGGGCCTGTTCCTTGGCCGCGCGCAGCGCGACCCTGGCCAGGTCGACGCCGGTCACCGGCTTCTCCCCGGCGCCCGTCCCCTGTCCCGGCTGCTGCTGATCCGTCATGCCCGCTCCACGCCGCCGTCCTCCACCGCGTAACGGGCGCCGATCAGCACGTCCGGCACGTCGTCGTCCACCGCCGCCGTCACCAGGACCTGCTCACCGGGGGCCACCAGCTCCGCCAGCCGGGCGCGACGGCGGGCGTCGAGCTCGGCGAAGACGTCGTCCAGCACCAGCACCGGCTCGCCGCCGTCGGCACGCAGCAGGTCGTACGAGGCGAGGCGCAGCGCCAGCGCGTACGACCAGGACTCTCCGTGGCTCGCGTACCCCTTGGCGGGAAGCTGGCCCAGCTTGAGGGAGAGGTCGTCGCGGTGCGGGCCGACCAGGGTCACCCCCCGCTCGATCTCCTGCCTGCGTGCCTCGCCCAGGGCCTCCAGCAGCAGTCCGTACAGCTCCTCGCGGCCCGACGCCCCGGCGATCCGTTCGCCGATCGAACTGCGGTACTCCAGGACGACCGGGCCGCCGCCCGGTGCCAGCTGCTCGTACGCCTTGTCCGCCAGCGGCTGCAGGGCGTGGGTGAGGTCCAGACGCTGAGCCAGCAGCTCGGCGCCGGCCCTGGCCAGGTGCTGGTCCCAGATGTCGAGCGTGGACAGGTCGCCCCCGCGGCCGCCGTGGCGGCGGGCCACGGCGGCGGACTTCAGCAGGGTGTTGCGCTGCTTGAGGACCCGCTCGTAGTCGCTGCGGACGCCCGCCAGCCGGGGTGCCCGGGCGGTGAGCAGTTCGTCGAGGAAGCGCCGGCGCTCCCCGGGGTCGCCCTTGACCAGGGCCAGGTCCTCGGGGGCGAAGAGCACCGTCCTGACTATCCCCAGCAGGTCGCGCGGGCGGACCTGGGAGGAGCGGTTGAGCCGGGCCCGGTTGGAGCGGCCCGGGTTGATCTCCAGCTCGATCAGCTGCTGCCGTTCGCCCTGCACGACGGACGCCCGCACGATCGCCCGGTCCGCGCCCATCCGCACCAGCGGGGCGTCGTTCGCGACGCGGTGGCTGCCGAGGGTCGCCAGATAGCCGATGGCCTCGACCAGATTGGTCTTGCCCTGGCCGTTGGGGCCGACGAAGGCGGTGACGCCCGGGTCGAGCGGGACCTCGACCCGGGCGTAGGAGCGGAAGTCGGCGAGCGACAGATGCGCGACGTGCATGGCTGCGCGCCGCCTCCTTCCCGTGGGTGTGACTAGTGCTTCTCGACGGCGTGGCCGCCGAACTGGTTGCGGAGCGCGGCGATCATCTTCATCTGCGGGGAGTCGTCCTGGCGGGACGCGAAGCGGGCGAAGAGGGACGCGGTGATCGCGGGGAGCGGCACGGCGTGGTCGATGGCGGCCTCGACGGTCCAGCGGCCCTCGCCCGAGTCCTCCGCGTAGCCCTTGAGCTTGTCGAGGTGCTCGTCCTCGTCGAGGGCGTTGACGGCCAGGTCCAGCAGCCAGGAGCGGATGACGGTGCCCTCCTGCCAGGAGCGGAACACCTCGCGCACGTCGGTGACCGAGTGGAC
>NZ_FZOF01000027.1 GCF_900188405.1 Actinacidiphila glaucinigra
GCGTTCAGGAGCCGATTCCTCCCGGGGCTGAAACCCCAAGCTTCCTCGGCAGAACACGGTGAAATAGATGCCCTCAGGGTCACGGCCCAGAGCTTCGCGCCCAATGCTGAGACGCAGCTCGACGATCCCTGCCCGGTCGGGAGTAGCCCGGTCATCGGCCATGTCGAACAGGAACGGCAAGCTCAATGCGGTGCACGGGTCGACGGCTCCTTGGTCATGGGCCTCCGCACAGACTCCGCAAACGCCTCGGTCCGTACCGCGGGGTCCGGAGAGAGCATGTTCTGGAGATGGCCCGGGACTCCACATACCTGACCGGGCAGGTGGCCGGTCGTCCAGTCGACACCATGTGTATGGATCATGGACGACAGTCTCCAAGGGACCACTGACATCCACGGCGCCGGCTTCAGCCGACCGAAGCGTTCGGTGTCGCCTTGCGTGCTTCGGTGAGGGCTCGCTGCCTGAGGTTTCCGCCGAACAACTGAATCGTGGTGGCGGCCAGGATGTCGTCCCTGCCGATCGTCCGCCCGTCCCCGCTGCCGGTTGACAGGTCCCGGTGGGAGTCGTTGAGGAACGGGGGTGGGGCCGGTTGGCCCGACATCACTGGGGTGACAGTACCGAAACGTTTGGCCCCGCGCTCGCGAACGACCATGGCCGCATCCCGGGCGAGGTCCGTCAGGAACACGCTCGCGATGCCGTCAAGGTCGCGGACCATCGCCGGGACAGCCGTCGCCCTCTGGCTCCGCAGCAGCTTCTTGACCCCGGCCTCGAACCTGTGGGCGCCGACCACTGCACTCGGCTTGCGCGACCTGCTGCGCTTACGAGAAGACACGATGACGCCCTCGGCGTCGTACAGGACACCGGTCAGGCCTCGAAACGTCGGGCTGTGGTCGTACCATCTGGTCCCCACCTCGAGCTCGACGTTCCGGTCGATCGCCGAGAGAAGGTCCCGGGGAATCAGCTTCTTCCGGGCCTCCGCCGCCGCCGCTCTCCTCGCGCAGTCGATGATCTCCGTCAGCACTGTCCTCGTCACCGACGCGGCGGCCCACGCGGCCGACCTGGAGACATGCATCGGGGTGGCGTCTCTGAAGACCGCTTTGACGAGCGATGGCTTGAACGGCGAGACATCCGTCATCGAGGCGGTCTCGAGTCCGCTGCGCTCAAGGCGACGTGCGGGCAGTGTGGTCATCGGAAGGAACGCTCCTTGCTCTCGGACTCTCGGAGTTGTCAGAGGCCCACACTTCACCACGCGGTGATCCGACAACGGTGCCGGAGGACCGTATTCCTACGCGGTCCTCCGGCACCGACTGCCGGATCACCCCACCCGGGTCGCCCGGTGGACGTCACCAGTCCGAGTTGGTCGCCCCCAGACTCAGCAGGACCTGGTCGAAGGTGTTCCCGTCGTTGTCATCCGTGTACGCCATGGAGAGTGTGCCGAACGGGGAGGAAGCCAGCGAAAGCTGCTCCTGCCGACCGGTCGTGACCTGGCTGACGGACTGGGCCGGCAACCGGCCGGCGAAGGTGCCGTCGGGGTTGAGGCCCCGGGCCCAGACCGCTGGATCGGTGCCGGCGACGCTCCAGCCGACCACGGCGTCGCGCTGGTCGTCGATGCCAACGGTGGGGTTGCCCGCTCCGGCTCCGCTGGAGACCTCGACCTCGGCCGAGCCGGCGGTGCCGGTCGCGGTGAACGATCGGGCCCAGACGCCACGGGTCCCGGTGTGATCGGATTCCCAGGCCACGGCGAAGTCGCCGTTGAAGTCGGCGGCCACGGCCGGGCGCTGCTGCTGCCCGTCGGCGAGGCTGTTGGCGCTGCGGCGGCTGAGTGTGACCGCGCCGTTCGCCTTGGCCAGCTTCACCAGGCCGATCTGGTAGGCGCCGTTGTTGTCGGTGTCCTCGTCCCAGACGACGACGGCGTCGCCCGAGGCGGAGGTCGCGACGTCGGGGTTGTGGTGCGCGCCGCCGGCCGCGTTGACCGTGACCTCGTAGGCTTTGGTCGTGGTCCCGGTGAACCCGGCTGCCTTCACCGTCGCCGCCGCTGTGCCCTGGATGTCCTCCCACACCACGGAGAACGCGACCGCCGTGGTGCTGTTGGGCGCGCCGTCCGGATCGACCGCGACGCGCGGATGGATCTGCTGGCCGTCGGCGCTCGCGTTGGCCTGGCCGGAGCCGAGGAGCGTCCCGGCCGGGGACAGGACGCGGTAGGTGATGTTGTAGAACCCGTTGCCGTCCGGGTCCTCCGCCCACACGACGACGGCGTTGCCCCGGTCGTCGAGTCCCACGTCGGGTTGGAGATGCCGCCAGGTCACGCCGGCGGTGCCGCCGGCCGAGAGCTTCTTCTCGTAGGCCGAGACGCCGTTGCGGTACATCCGGACCCACACGTCGCTGTGCGCGTTGTCGCCCGGGTTGGTGGAGTCGCGGTCGTCCTCCCACACCGCCGCGACGTCGCCGAGGCGGTTGGCCGCGATCGAGGCGGTGTCCTGGTCACCGGCGGAGTCGCTGTTCGCGGTCGTCCAGGACGAGGGACCTGCCGCCGAGGCCGGGGCGGTCATGGCGAGGGCGGCGAGCAGGCCGGCGACGGCTGCGCCGAGTACGGAGAGCTTACGCATCGGCCAACCCCGGGGTTCCGTCGTGGATGACAAAGGTACGGGCGGTGGTCGCCGGCGCGCCGTGTTCGGTCACGGTCGCCACCGACCGGAAGTCGGCTGTGAGCTGCGAGGGCGTGATGTGCGTGCGGACGTAGCCGCGCCGGTTGGAGTAGAAGCGCAGGTGCGGGTTGAGCGATCCGTTGGGGATCGCCGTGGTGGCGCTTCCGTTGCCGGTGCTGGTGATGGAGGTGCAGACGAGCTCGGAGCCGATCGTCGCCGACGACGGATTGGCGTAGTCGGCCTTGAGGTCGTTGCCCCACGAGGCGTGCACGTCACCGGTGAGGACGACCGGGTTGCGTACGCCGCGGTCGATGATGCCCTTCTGGATCCGGGCCCGGCTGCCCCGGTAGCCGTCCCAGGCATCCATGTTCATTGCGCCGGCCGAGTTCACGTTGCGGGCGAAGAAGACCTGCTGGCCTATGAGGTCCCAGGTGCTCAGGTGCTGGCCGAGTCCGTCGAGCAGCCATGCCTCCTGAGCCGCGCCGGTGATCGAGCGGGCCGGCAGATCGGCGTCGGCGCAGACCTTCATCCCGTCGCCGCAGGCCTGGTCGTCGCGGAACTGGCGGGTGTCGAGCATGTGGAATGTGGCGAGGGTGCCCCAGCGGACCCGGCGGTAGAGCTGGATGCTGTTGCCGGAGGGGGTCGCGGCGGCCCGCAGTGGCATGTTCTCGAAGTAGGCCTGGTATGCGGCGGTGCGACGCGCGGTCCACTGGGCGGCCGTCAGCGCGGGGCTGCTGTCGGCGCGGACCGTGTTGGCGTAGTTGTTCTCCACCTCGTGGTCGTCGGGCACGACCAGCCACGGCGCGATCGCGTGCGCGGCCTGCAGGTCGGGGTCGCTGCGGTAGAGCGCGTAGCGGCGGCGGTAGTCGGCCAGCGACACGATCTCGCTGCCGAGGTGCTGGCGCACGGCGCCGGCGGTGGCGCCGCCCTCGTAGATGTAGTCGCCCAGGTGCAGGATCAGGTCGGGGCGGTCGTCGGCCATGCGTCGGTAGGCGGTGTAGTAGCCCTGCTCGTAGTGGGCGCACGAGGCGAAGGCCATCGTGAAGTCTCGCCCGACCGTGTTCGGAGCCGGCGCGGTGCGGGTCCTGCCCACCGGGGAGATGAATCCCTGGGCCCGGAACCGGTAGTAGTACTCCGAGTCCGGGGCGAGTCCACCGGCCAGCACGTGGACCGCGTGGGCCTGTGCGTAGCGGGCGGTGAACGTGCCGGAGCTGACGAGGGTCGTGAAGTTCTGGTTGGTCGATACCTGCCAGTCGACGGTGACGTCGGCGTTGGGCATGCCGCCCTGACCGTCCGCGTTGGTCGGTGTGGGAGCCAGACGCGTCCAGAGGACCACGCTGTTGTCGTCCGGTTCGCCGGAGGCGACACCGAGCGTGAAGGGGAAGGGGACGGAGGCGGCGGCCGACGGCTGTGCCGTCGCCCCGAGTTGGAGCGCTGCGACGCTCGCGGTGGTGAGCCCGCCTAGGATGAAGATGCGGCGACTGAGGTTGCTCATGGCGGCAGATGCTCGCGGCCGCAGGTGAACTTCCCGCCCTGCGATGGGGACGGCCAAATGACATGACCACACCGCGAGTTGGTGGGTCTTTATACGGCTATCTCGGGTGCTGGAGCTGGACCTCGGCCGCTGATCAGCCGTTGCGGTTCAGCCGCGCTGTTCACATCCTCGGCGCCCGTTAACCGCCCGTCCAATGACGGCCCTGACACGCAACCCGTCCTTCATCTGCTGACATGCTTCGACGAACGAGCAGCACGTCCTGACGGGCGTCATGTCGCTCGCCGGGGAGCCCGGCAGGTCCCCGAGGGTCGATGTGGACCTGCCCGGGCAGGACGTGGTCCCGTCCGCGACCGGATACCGGTACGAGGCCGGCGACCCGCCGGCCGTGGTGCCCCGACCGCGGAATGGAACCAGAACCAAGGAGCTGTGCGAGTGTCTCGTTGCACGCCTCGCACTGCGGGCCGTGGACGAGGTCCTGGCCGTCACCCCACCCCACCCCCCGCACGGAAGCCACAGGCCGCGACGACAGGTGCCTCGCCGGGTCCGGTCGCACCCTAGGGAGGCCGCGGGGCGCGGAGCGGCTACGTCGTGGCGGCCCGCGACCAGGTCGGACCACCCCGGAACGCCGGCATCGGCGAAGGGGGAGGCTTGGTGCCGACTGCGGTGGGCGCGCGGTCCGGCCCGCACACCGGGCAGACCGAGAGTTGCCGTGGTGGCGACGGAGCCACGGGCGCCGATCATCGACAATCCGGCCGACATCAGCGCTCCTGTCAGGGATGACGATGGTGCGTGGAACCGCTGAGTGGGTGGCGCACCGTCACGAGCGTGCGGCAGAGCGTCACCCCTGTCAAGGCGCTATCCAACATTCCGTGGAATCAATTCGCGTAGAGCGGCGATCTTTTGACGGTTCGCCAAAAAGATTTTGATGACTCGGTCCAAAGTTCTGGACACCACTGGGGACCAGGATTAGCGTTCCAGCCGATCGACACGATGTTGCGTCGATGTAACGCCAGTACGGCCTTGCAACCCACCCGCCCCGCATGCCGGGGCCGTATGTGACGCGTCCTCACCGCCGACGAGAAGCCGACCTCCCACCCGCCGCGAGCGGCGGCTTTCCCTCGTCACAGATGTCCCGCACTCCGCAGCACCCCGCCCTGGCGGGGGTTCCAGGCCGCGGCATGTCGCCGCGGCCGTAACCGCAGCTGAAGGGAAAGCCCCATGAAGATCCGTTCATACCTTGTTGCAGCCTCGTTGGTCGCGGCCTCGGGCGGGCTGGTCACGATTGCGGCTCCCGCGCAGGCGGCGCTCACGACCACCTGTGTGGGAGAAGGCGGGGCCGTCACCGTGAGCGGCGCCCTCGTGGTGCCGGCCGGCGCGTCCTGCACGCTGACCGGTACGAAGGTCAAGGGCACGGTGACGATCGAGGCCGGCGCCGACCTCGTGGCGAAGGGCGTCACCTTCAGCAGCACCGTCGCCGTCGGGAACAACGCCTACCTGGACATCACCGACAGCAGCGTCAAGGGCGCGGTGACCCAGCAGGGAGCCTTCGGCGCGCACGTGCAGAACACCACGGCGAGCGGCGGCATTTCGGCCGTCGACGGCTTCCTGTACAGCGTCGACGCCACGGTCAAGGGAGACATCAGATCCTCCTCGGGCGAGCTGTACATCTCCGGCACCACCGTCTCCGGCGCGGTCTCCGGCGACGCGAACCTCTACACCGACGTATACGACAGCACGATCACCAAGACGCTCACCGTGAGCGCCAACACGCTCGGCGGTGTCCTGTGCGCCAGCGAGGTCGAGGGCGACACGGCGTACAAGAACAACTCCGACACCCTCCAGCTCGGCGGCGACGGCCCGCTCAGTTCCTGCGCGCAGGCCACCTACCTCGGCGGCGACCTCGCGGTCACCGGCAACAACGCGAACGCGGTCCTGGACAACACCATCGTCCGCGGCAAGCTCACCGCCAGCGACAACAGCCCCACACTCCAGGTGGGCCCACTGGCCCGCGTTCGCGGCGGCATCGCCGCGACCACCACCGCCCCCTCGGCGTCGCTCGCCCGGGCCGCCAAGGCGGCCCCGCAGGACCGCGGCGACGACCTCGCCTCGAAGGTGGCGGAGCGTACCGCGCAGGCGGAGGCCGAAGCGGCCGCCGCGGGCACCGGGCTGTGATCCCAGCCCGTCCACGGGCGAGAAGCGTTCCGCACCGTCACCACCGCACATCTCACACCCCACTCTTCTTCGCCGCATCCACCAAGGAGTGACCGTGGGCCACCTGGACAAATCCTTCGACCGCAGAGACTTCCTGCGGGCCACCGCCGGCGCCACCGTGGCGGTCGCCGCCGCCTCCGTCGTCGGCGCCGCGACGGCTCCGTCCGCCTCCGCCGCGCCCAGCATCCTGTCCATCCCGAAGGACCGCATCTCCCTGCAGCTCTACAGCGTCCGCGACAAGGTCTCCTCGCTCGGCTTCCGGGTCGTCCTGGAGGAGATGGCACGCATCGGCTACAAGGAGGTCGAGTTCGCGGGCTACACCCAGAACACCTCGATCCTCGGCCGGCAGATCACGCTCCAGGAGATCCGGCAGCTGCTCGACGACAACGGCCTGAAGGCGATCGGCAGCCACGTCGGCATCGGGGACTTCCGCTCCAACCTCCAGGCCCAGCTGGACGCGGCGCAGATCCTGGGCATGCCGCACGTCGGCACCGCCAACGCACCGACGAACTCCAACACGGTCTCGGGCTACCTCGCCGCCGCGGACGAGTTCAACGCCTGGGGGCAGGCGGCCGCCGCCCGCGGTCTGAAGCTGTACCAGCACAACCACGCAGGCGAGTTCGCCTTCGCCACCGACCAGCCGTCGGTCCGGCTGTACGACGTCTTCCTGCGCAACACCGACCCGCGCTACGTCTATCTGGAGCTGGACGTGTACTGGGCCTACGTGGGCCAGCACCGCTGGCCGGGCTTCGACCCCGCGGCCTACGTGCGCAACCAGCCCTACCGTTACCCCCTGTTCCACATGAAGGACGGCGCCGCCAACTCGAGTGCGGACGGTTACTCCATCGTCGAGTTCGGCGCCGGCGTCCTGCCGTACCAGCAGTTCATCCGGGACATCGGAGCCCGCGGCAGCCACGTCGGCATCTGGGAGCAGGACACCGCCCCCAACACCCAGCCCAACCCGCCGGGTTCGTTCGGCGCCGCGCAGCGCAGCTTCACGGCCCTCAAGGGGCTGCTGGCCTGATCGCAGGCACCCCACCGGGCCCGGCCCGCCGTTTGCGTACCGCTGCCACGGCGCAACCGGCGGGCCGGCCCGGCTGCGCACCTCCTGACCGGCACAGACCAAGGAGAGGCATCACTGTGTACCGTACCCTGAGAGGCCTCATGGCCGGGGTGCTCCTCGCATCGCTGCCCATGCTGAGCGGTCTCGCGTTGGCACCGGCCGCGCAGGCGCGCCCGGACGACGCGCTCGCCGCGCACGCGAGCGCGGCCGCGGACCCCGCCGTGGACTGGTCGAACTACGAGAAGGCCACGCTCAGCAAGGACACCGGCGAGCCGATCGACCTCGCCGTGCTGCCCGATCTGCGCGTCCTGCACACCGCCCGCAACGGCGATCTGCGGATGACCGACCCCGGCACCGGAATCACCAAGGTCGTCAACCACCTCGACGTCTACCAGAACTCAGAGATGGGTCTGCAGACCGTCACCCTCGACCCGGACTTCGCCACGAACCACTGGGTCTACCTCTACTACTCGCCGCCGCTGAGCACTCCCGCCGGCGCGGCCCCCGAGCGGCTGCCGGCCGGGCAGACCGACGCGTACTGGAAGCAGTGGGAGGGCTATGACACCCTCACCCGCTTCAAGTGGACGGGAGACAAGCTCGACCTGTCCACCGCCCAGGAGATCATCCGCGTCACCACCAACCGCGGTCAGTGCTGCCACGTCGCCGGCGACGTCGACTTCGACGCGCAGGGCAACCTCTACCTGTCCACCGGCGGCAACACGCCCGCGTCCGGGCCCAATGTGAACGGCTACACCCCGATCAACGACGCGGCCACCTACAACCCCGGCCTCGACGAGCGCCGCGGCTCCGGCAACACCAACGACCTGCGCGGCAAGATCCTGCGCATCCACGTCCAGGAGGACGGGACCTACACGATCCCGCCGGGCAACCTGTTCCCCGTCGGCACGGCCAAGACCCGTCCCGAGATCTTCGTGATGGGCCTGCGCAACCCATACCGGATGACGGTGGACAAGGCCACGGGCGCCGTGATGTGGGGCGACTACGGCCCCGACGCCGGCAACGCCGACCCCAACCGCGGACCGATGGGCTACGTCGAGTGGGACACCACCACCACAGCCATGAACAGCGGCTGGCCGTTCTGCACCGGTGACAACACCCGCCCCTACCGGGACTTCGACTTCGCCACCCTCACCCCCGGCCCCGCCTTCGACTGCGCCACCCCGGTCAACGACTCCCGCTGGAACACCGGCCTCACCGAGCTGCCCCCGTCCAGGGCGGCCACCTTGTGGTACGGCGACCGCGACACCGACCAGCCCTGGCCGGAACTGACCGCCTTCCGCGGTCCCGGCGGCCCCGGCGGCCAGGCCCCGATGGGCGGCCCCATCTACCACTACGACGCGTCGAATCCCGCCCCTGGCAAGTTCCCCGCCTACTGGGACGGCAAGGCCTTCTTCGGGGAGTTCTCCCAGGACTACGTCGCCGCCCTGACCCTGGCAGGACCGGAAGGACCGGTCACCAAGCTGGAGAACGTCCTGCCCAACAGCCAGCGTTCCGGGAACGGCATCCCGCCGTGGGACAACCCGATGGACCTGGAGTTCGGCCCCGACGGCGCGCTCTACGTCCTCGACTACGGCGACGGCTTCTTCCGGCAGAACCCCGACGCGGGCCTCTACCGGATCGACTACGCGGAGGGCAACAAGGCCCCCACCGCGGTGATCAGCGCCAGCCCCTCCTCGGGCCAGGCGCCGCTCACCGTCTCCTTCAGCGCCACCGGCTCCAGCGACCCGGAAGGCTCCGCCCTCACCTACCAATGGGACCTCGACGGCAACGGCACGTTCGAGACCACCGGTCCCACGGCCACCCGCACCTATCCCGACAACGGCCAGCTCCAGGCCCGGCTCAAGGTCACCGACCCCGAGGGCAAGACCGGCCTGACCAGCAAGCAGATCACCGTGGGCAACACCGCTCCGACGGTGGCGTTCACCTCCCCGCCCAACGGCGGCTTCTTCACCTGGGGCGACGTGGTGCCGTACGCCACCCGGATCGACGACCCGGAGGACGGCAGCAACGTCGACTGCACCAAGGCCGCCTGGACCCTCGGCCTCGGCCACAACCAGCACGGCCACCCGGTGACCAGCGGAACCGGCTGCTCGGGGGCGATCACCACCCCGGCGGACGCGGGCCACGGTGACACGGAGAACGTCTTCGGCGTCCTCGGTCTCACCTACACCGACCGGGGCGCCGGCACGGTGCCCCCCGCGACCAGCGACGCCCAGGTCGTCCTCAACCCCGCCCTCATGCAGGGCGAACACTACGACTCGTCCCAGGGCGTCGTGATCACCGATGACGCCACCGCCTCCGGACAACGCAAGCTGACCGCCTTCGACGCCGGCGACTGGATCGGCTACGACCCGGTGTCCTTCGCCGGCATCACCGGCGTGCAGACCCGTGCCACCGGCGCCGGAACCCTGTCGCTGCGCTGGGGCACACCCAGGTCCGACCCGTTCGCCACGATCACGGTCCCGGCGGGCGACGGCTGGCAGACGATCACCACGGCGCTGAGTGAGGCTCCCACCGGCACCGGGCAGCTCTACGTCACGTCCTCCGGCGGCGTCGATGTGGACTCCTTCACCTTCCAGGGGTCCGGCATCGCCGACAGGACCCCGCCGACGGTGACGGCCACCCTCAACCCGGCGCAGCCCAACGGCAGCAACGGCTGGTACACCGGCAATGTGTCGCTGACCGTCAGCGCCACCGACAACGGGGCAGTCAGGAGCCGGGAGTACTCGCTCAACGGCGGAACGACCTGGCTGAGCGCGAACAGCACGGTCACCCTCTCCACGGAGGGGATGAGCTCCATCCGGTACCGGGCGACGGACACGGCCAACAACGTCTCCGCCGTGGGCACCATCGCCGTCCGGATCGACAAGACCGGACCCGCGGTGACGGTCGCCGGTGTCACGGCCGACACGGCCTACGGTGACTCCCAGCGCCCGACGCCGGTGGTCACGGTCACGGACGCCGTCTCCGGAGGCCCGACCGCGACCGCGACGCTGGACGGTAGTCCCGTCACCCCGGGGCAGCCACTGCTGCTGTGGCGGTTGCCGCTGGGCGGTCACGACCTGGTGGTCACAGGTCGTGACGCGGCGGGCAACACCACCACTCGCACGGTGCACTTCACCACCAGCACCTCCTTCGACGAGCTGGACACTCTGATCACCCAGCTGCGTGCGGAGAACCGGCTGACCGAGCAGGGCCGGCAGCGGCTGACGGTCCGGCTCGACCAGGCCCGGGCACACGCCGACGCAGGGCGCATCAACCAGGCGGCCGCGGTCCTGGACCAGGTCGCGCAACTGGCCGCGGACACCAAGCTGGTGACCGACGCGACCGCGCGGACCGCCCTTGCCCGCGATGCCCTCGCCGTGAAGGGAGGTCTGGCCGACTGACGTGAGGGGTGCTGCCCGGCCGTCACGGGGCCGGGCAGCATCCTGCCCATGGCTCCAGGGCTCTCCAGTGGCCGCCGGGGGACGGCGGCCGACCGCCCTGGAGCCGTCCGCATGCCCGGCAGTCCCGAGCTGCGATGCCCGTCGGGCCGCTTCCCGGCACACCGGCGCTTTTATCGTTTCGGATTTAACTTTCGACGATTCACGTGAAAGCCATTGACGCCTATTAAGTAACGCCCCTAACGTTTTGTCACACATTCGGCCGATACCCAGGAAGTGAGCCCGTGAGCATCCAGTACCGCGTGCTGAGCCTGTTGCGCGACCTCGGACCGCTGTCGCGCGCGCAGCTGTCCGACGAGCTGGAAGTGGCGAGGCCGAGGCTACTGGCTGAACTCGAGGCACTGATCGCCGCCGGGAAGGTACTCGAGGCAGGGCGGGCCACCTCTCGCGGCGGCCGCCCTTCCACTCTCGTCCAGCTCGATCCCGACATCCGCTTCGCGGCGGTGGACCTCGGGGCCAGTTCGATCGACATCGAGATCACCGACGGAGGGCTGAACCCGATCGCCTCCTACGCCGAGGCCGCCGATATCCGCAAAGGTCCGCGTGCGGTCCTGGACAGGGTCAACGAACTCCTGAACACCATGGCGAACCAGGCCGGGTGCACGCGATTCAACTCCATAGGCATCGGACTGCCGGGGCCGGTCAGCTTCAAGGAGGGAATCTCGGTCTCCCCGCCGATCATGCCGGGCTGGGACCGCTTCCCCGTCCGGAACACCCTCACCCGCGCGCACGGCTGCCCGGTCGTGGTGGACAACGACGTCAACGTGATGGCCCTCGGCGAACGGTACGCAGGGGTCGCCAAGGCCGTCGACAATCTGCTGTTCGTCAAGATCGGCAGTGGCATAGGCTGCGGTGTCCAGGTCCACGGCCAGATCTACCGCGGGTCGGAGGGATCCGCGGGCGACATCGGCCACATACAGGTCGAGCCTGAGGGACCGGCCTGCTCATGCGGCAGGACCGGCTGCCTGGAGGCCTTCTTCGGCGGTGTGGCCCTGGCCCGCGACGCCACCGCCGCCGCCCGCTCGGGACAGTCACCGGCGCTGGCCGAACGCCTCGCCGCGGAGGGCGCCCTCACCGCGGTGGACGTGGGAGAGTGCGCAGCCGGCGGGGACGTCACGTGCGTCAACCTGATCCGGGACGGCGGCCACCGCGTGGGGCAGGTCCTGGCCACTCTGGTCAGCTTCATCAACCCGTCGATGATCGTGATCGGCGGCGGCGTCTCCGGGCTCGGCCATCTGCTGCTCGCCGAGATCCGCAGCGTCGTCTACAAGGGCTCGCTGCCGCTCGCCACCGGAAACCTGCAGATCGTGCTGTCGGAACTCGGCCCGCGCGCCGGAGTGGCCGGAGCGGCACTGCTGGCCAGCGAACTCGACTTCGGGAACCATCTCTGACGAACAGGGCGAGTGCGTCCGCGCCGCCACCCTCTGCCGAGCCCCCGATGCTCCCGTGCGCAAGCGGCTCCGTCCCATGCTGTGCATCGTGGGCTGGCACGTCAGCGGGAAGGCGACGGGCACAGCCCCGTACCGTCACTCAAACTCCCGGCACGTGCCCTGCAGGGTGAGCCCTCCAGGAACCTCTACTGAGTTTGTGGGCGTGGCGTCGTCGGCGTGAGTCCGGTCTCGATGAGGCAGCCGCCGATGATGTCGCTGCGGTGCTGGATCTTTCGGAGTGCTGGACCACGGCGGATCACCGAACACGGCACGCACGACCAACTGCTCGCCCTCGACGGCAGGTATGCGGCCCTGGTGCGCATCGTGACAACGAACTCGCCCTTACGGCATGATCGTTTCCCATGGGACCACTCGACGGTGCGGACCTGCCGGGCTACCGGCAGGTCGCCGAGCACGCCTGGACCGACGACCACGGCGATGTGATCAGCCTGCACTTCTTCGACCTGCCTCCGGACATACCGGCGCCCCTGGAGGAGCCGGACCGGCTGCGGCAGGCACTCGCCCGCTTCACGGCCGACGCGGGCGGCGGTCTCATCGAGGCCGACGTCGTCCGGGTCGCCGGACTGCCGGCGCTGCGCCAGGTACTCAAAGTGCCGCTGCCGGACCAGCCGAGAGGCCAGGCGTTCCTGGGCACTTACACCCTGCCGCGCGCGACCTGCAGCGCGGTGGTCAAGGTGCAGGCTTTCGAAGACGGCGTCACAGGGATGCGCGAGACCATGGTGCTCGCCGAACTCGGACCCGAGCAGTACTTCCTGGAGCATCCCTACGCGCCCGGGCTGCGCGGCGGGCTCCCCTTCCACCGCGCCGACGCCCAAGAGTACGACGCGCGCTTCCCCGGCCACCCGCTCACCCGGGTACGGACGGCGCTCGCCCACCTCGCCGGGACCCTGGGCGCCGAACCCGGCTTCGCGGAGCTCCCGCCGTTCACCGGGCCCGCCCGCCGCGGATTCCTGGGACGGATGACCAAGCGCACACGCCGGGACCGGTGATCCGCCGCGCAGAGCCGGGGGTCGCCGCTACTGAGGTTGTAGGCGTGGCGTCGTTGGGGTGAGTCCGGCTTCGGTGAGGCATCCGTCGATGAGGTCGCTGCGGTACTGGATCTTGCGGAGACTGCGGCGGAGTGCGCGGATGAGGTGATCGGGGTCAGCAAAAGCGGTGTTGGCCTGGCAACTGCGTCTCAGCAGTGACCAGATCCCCACAACCGGGTTCAGGTCGGATGCGTAGGGCGGCAGGTAGTGGGCGGTGAGCCAGTCCTGACTCTCGATGAAGGCGCGCATCCGGGGAGGGCGTACCTTCCGGAATGACGCCTGGGGCGAGTCCTGAAGACAAGCAAGACCGGTGCGTGCCACCGAGGGCCGTGTCCGGTGCCTCGGGACCTGAGCCTTGGCCGGCTCGTCGAACGCCCCGGGGCTTACGCAGCCTGATCCACAGGTCTTGACTATTGCTCACTTGATCACCGATGCCGCCGGCATCCCGGTCGCTGTCACCTTGACTGGCGGCAACCGCAACGACGTGACCCGGCTCGTTCCACGAGCTCGGGTCCTGTGGACGTCGTCGATGGCGGCCGGACTGAGGCATCGGCCAGTGCGCCGCCAGCGGGATCAGCGGGCCGCCCACGCCTCCACCGCGGTCGTCACCGGCGCCCCCGTAAGCACGGACTCATCGATGGCCAACGCCAGCAGATGGTCCTGGCACCCCTCGGCCAGCGGATACGGTTCCGGGCCGGCGTCCCGGACCCATGCGCCGGTGCGGCACAGCAGGTCCACCACGGCGAGGTCGTCCTCGGACAGGCTCGCGCCCAGATATTCGTTGCGCCACACAATCCGTCCGTCGAACGAGATGTGGTGCACCTCCGCCCCTTCGAGGTTGAGGTCGGTGCCGGTGCGGCGACGCACCAGCGGGGACTCCACCGGCGTGCGCGGATCGGCCATCCGCACCACCGTGTCGTCCACGATCTCGCCGAGCGAGCCGCGCACCACAATCCGGCGGGCGCGCAGCGGATTCCACCACTGGTTGTCCGTGAAGTCGTACAGGCCCGTGCGGGCCCCGCCGAAGTCCAGGAGAGCGAGGGTGGTGACGGCGTCCTTGGGCGTGAGGTCGTCCGACCAGCCGCCGGGGGACAGCGGATCGGCGAGCGGGGCGGTGAAGGCCCGAGCCGTCACCGTCACGGGCCCGCAACCGACCCCCAGCGTGTGCCGGATCAGCGACATCGCGTGATACATGTGGGTCGAGGACACCTGGACGGACGTCACCTCGCCGATCAGCCCCTCTTGTACGAGGGCGATACGAGCGGCGTGGCCGGGCATCAGTGTGTACTGCTCCGCGACCTGGACGAGTCCTCCGCCCCCGGCGCGCGTCGCGCCTCCCACGGCATCCCACAAATTCCGAAGCCCGGTCACGTCGGGCGCCGGCGGTGTCTCCGCGAGGACCGGCACCTCGTGCTCGACGAGTTCCCGCACGACCTGGGGCGTAACCTCCCACGGCACCGACGGGATCACGAACTCCGGTTCACTGCCGCATAGTTCACCGACCGTCCGGAAGGCGGGCACCCCCCACTCCGCCTCCACCTGCGCGGCTCGTTCGGCCGAGCGCGTCACCACGCCGACCACCGCGAGCCGTTCGGGCAGCGCCCTCGCCAGCCGGGCGAAGAACTCGGCCCGCCAGCCACTGCCCACGATGCCGAACCGTATGGGTGCTGCGCTCACGTGTCCGCTCCTTCCCGCGTCCGGGGCGCGAGTCTAACCCGGCGACGTGTACCGCGCGCCGCTGTGACCGCGCGCCTGCCCGCGGGAGACGGATGCACGGTCCCGGCACCGTTCAGGGAAGGCCGGGCCGCCCTCCGAAGGCGAAGGTGTGCCTCATCGAGGTCCAGAAGGGGGGCCGCCGCGTTCGCCCCGTCCGGGCCGCCGATGACCGAGAGGGTCATGTCTCGGACGCAGCCACCTGCTCGGCCTCCCGTACGGACCTGTTGCCGTGCACCGCGACCTGGTCGCGGGACCGCGCGAACGCCGCGGCGACAGCCCGGCCGATGCCCCGGGACGCGCCCGTGACCCGCACTGCGCGGTTCACCTGGCCACCTCCGCGAGACCGTCGATCAGCCGCTGCACGTCCTCGGCGTCGACGTACGGGGCGAGCCCGGCACGCACTGCGCCGGTGTCGCCGAGCCCCAGCAGCCGCGACGCCTCGAGCGCGTAGAAGTTCCCCGCGGGGACGTTCACGCCGCGCTGCGCCAGCCGCTCGTAGACCTCCCGGCCGGGCACTCCCTCCACGGAGAAGAACACCGTCGGCGTACGAAGTGCCGGCGCGCCGTACAGCCGCACCCTGTCGATGCCCGACAGCCCCTCCAGCAGCCGCCCCAGCAGCTCCTGCTCGTATGTTTCGACCGCTCGCATCGACTCCAGCACCCGGCTGCGCCGGTCGCCCGCGGAGGACGCCAGTGAGGCGATGTAGTCCACGGCCGCGGTGGTACCTGCGAGCATCTCGTACGGCAGAGTGCCCAGCTCGAACCGTTCCGGCACGTCGTCGGTGGAAGGCAGCAGCTTGTCCGGTCGCAATTCCTCCCACAGTCCCGGATCGGCGACCACGACACCATGATGGGGGCCGAAGAACTTGTAGGGCGAACACGAGAAGAAATCGGCGCCCAGGGCGGCCAGGTCGACCGGCGCGTGCGGCGTCAGGTGCACCCCGTCCACGTACAGCAGGGCTCCGACCTCGTGGACGGCCGCGGCGATCGCCGCGATGTCGGGGCGTGTGCCCAGCACGTTCGACGCCCCGGTGACCGCCACCAATCGGGTCCGGCCGGACAGCTGTTCCCGCAGGGCGTCGACGCTCAACTCACCGCTCCCGGGATCGAACGCGGCCCACCGCACCGCCGCCCCGGCGGATTCCGCGGCCTGGATCCACGGCCGGATGTTGGCATCGTGGTCCAGACGGGTGACGACCACCTCGTCACCGGCTGTCCACTGCCGCGCCAGCGTACGGGAGACGTCGTACGCCGCCTGCGTCGCCGACCGGGAGAAGACGACGCCGCGCGGCTCACAGCCGAGTAGGTCCGCAATGGCCCGCCGCGCCTCCGCGACGACGTGCTCGGCACGGCGCTCGGCGGCTGTCACCGAGCCCCTGTTGGAGATGCCCGAGCACATCACCGCAGCCATCGCCTCGGCGACCTGGCGGGGCACCTGTGAGCCACCCGGCCCGTCGAAGTGGGCCACCTTTTCCCTCAGCGCGGGGAAGTCGTCACGGATTCGCAGGACATCGAGATGCATGCACCCATCCTGCCGGAGCGCGGATTCCGCGAGGGCCGGGTCGCGCAGGACGGATCCGACCCCGCGGCAACCGGCTACACCTACGCCTGGCTCGCAGGTATCGCGCCTGCCCGACTGCGTCGTGCGGATCACCCGCACCACCACGGGGGTTACCGCCCACTGGGCCGAGCGCAAGTACTGCGAAGAGCGGCACAACCTCGACCTGAGCGTCCTATGAACGGCATCATGCCCGCCCTCGCAGGCGACCGCCCCACCTTCCCAGGCCGTCAACCCACCACAGAATGACCCACACATACGACCTGAGAACCGAGAACCGCTTTGATCAGCGGCGCCGGATGGTTACGGCCTCAATCGGGATGCCAAGCCTGCGCAGATGCTTCCGTATGTGTCTTTCCCGGGTCAACCCGATCAGTGACACAGCGACACCCAAAACGATCCAGCCACAGAGGAAGATGGCCACTGCTGCTTCGCGGCCCGAGAACCACACCGCCAATGCGGCAGATGTGACCGCTACAGCGACCCCCCAGGCCATCCGTTGACGCGCTCGCCAGAGATCTGCTTCGACCCGCATCTGAAGATCAGGTCCCATGAACGGAGGCCCTGACTCCTCGCCCGACTCAGGGTCGATTCGCCGGAATAACCCGTCCGGGCCCCTTACGTAGTATTCCCCTGACATCTCGCCCCCATCACTGACAGCGAAAAAGACGCTACTGGATCGCCAACGCCCGCACCCCATCCATCACTGTCGAGCACGCAGCAAAGAGGTCTTCGCACTGTCAGAGATAGCTGCGCCATGATCGCTGGCGCAGGGGCCTCGGCGACCGGGCGTCCACTATCAAGGTGGTCAGTAGCCGCTCCCCGCCCGGTCCCGGCGGTATCCCGGGGATTTCAGCCCAGGGCAGGGTAGTCGCCGGCAGCGAGGTCGTCGATCAGGCGCGGGTGGGTGGGCTCCCAGTCGAACCGTTCCCGGGTCAGTGCACTCGACGACGGCATGTCAAGGGCGAACACGCGGCCGATGACGCCGAAGCGCTCGGGCGGCGCCGACTCGACCGGCACCGCGAGAACGCTGCCGATGGTCTCGGCCAGCGACCTCATGGTGTCGCCCTCGTCGGCTACCGCGTGCAGGACCGTGCCCGGCGCGGCGTCCTCGAGTGCGATGCGGAACAGCTGTGCGGCGTCAAGCAGGTTGACCGCCGGCCATCGCTGTGTGCCGTCGCCGACGTACGCGGACACGCCCGTCTCCTGCGCGGCGGCGATGAGCACCGAGCAGAAGCCGTATGTGGTCCCGCGTTGGTGCACGGAGCGAGGCAGCCGCACGACGGAGGACCGGATGCCCTGGGCGGCCAGGTTCAGCACCGCGTCAGAGGTGTGGCCGCGGCCGCCGACCGGACCGTTGGTGGTGTCGGGGTCCTCCTCGGTGGTGGTGTGGCCCGGTTGCATCGGTGTGAGGCCGGCGTGCACGAATGGCCTCCCGCTGCCTTCGAGTGCGGCCGCGAGGGTCTTGACGGCGCGCGCCTCCTCGTCGATGCCTTGCTCGATGTTGCTCCAGTCGTTGCTGAAGGCCAGGTTGATGACACCGTCGGCCTGCGCGGCGCCGGCGCGGAGGCTGTCGAGGTCGGTGAGGTCGCCGCGAAGCGGCGTCCCGCCGCCGGCGGCGACGGCGGCAGCCGCGGCATCGGAGCGGACGAGGCCGAGGACCTCGTGACCGGCGGCGATGAGTTCGGGAACGACAGCCGAGCCGATGCTGCCGCTGGCGCCAGTGACGAAAACGCGCATGGGAGGCTCCAGATTACTGCTGTGACGCTGCGCCGCAGGATGGGCGTGGCGAGGGTCAGGCGTGTCGGTTGTAGGTGTGTGGATCCACGGGTTGCCTGGACTTGGGAAGCCCGCCGACCACGAGGCGGTAGGAGTCGGCCACGAGTTCCTTGACCAGCGTGTCGTCGATGGTGTCTCCGCCTTCCACCGTGATCCAGTGCCTTTTGTTCATGTGGTAGCCGGGGGTGATGGCCGCGTGCTGCTCACGCAGGGCTGTGGCGTCGTCCGGATCGGCTTTGAGGATCAGGACGGGGCGTCCAGGCATGTCGGTCATGAGCATGAAGACCTTGCCGCCCACCTTGTGGAGCTCCCAGTCGGGGTCGAAGCGATCCTCCCGGTCGGTGCCGGGCAGTTCCGCGGTGTAGTCGCGCGCGATCTTCTGCAGTTCCTGTCCGTCCAAGGTGATCAACCTCCTCTGTCGGTTCGAGTGCCTGGCGCATGCCGGTTCGGTTCCTTGCGCCGGTCGGCGGCCGATGGCCGTGGCGTGGATCAGGACGACGAACCTGCCGCTCGGACGGTGGCCGTCCACGGCCTACGGGAGGACGCGGATGACTGTCTTCCCGAGGCGTCGCGTGGTCGGGTTGAGGGCGCTGATGGCATCGTCGAGGCTCGCGACGTCACCGATGTTGGTCCGCAGCCGCCCGTCCCGTACCCGCTGCACGATCTCGCCGAGTTCGGCGCGATCGGCTTCGACGACGAAGTCCACGGCCAGGCCGTCAGCAGGCCGAGCTTCGACCGGGCCGACGATCGACACCAGTGTTCCTCCGGCCCTGATCAGGGCGGCGGACTGCTTCTGAACGTCGCCACCGATGACATCGAAGACCAGGTCGACGCCGCCGACGTCCTTCAGCGTGTCGTTGTCGAGGTCGACGAACTCGTGCGCGCCGAAGTCGAGCGCCTTCTCGCGGTCGGCGGCGCGTCCGGTGCCGACGACGTAGGCGCCGGCTTCACGTGCCAGCTGAGTCACCATCGTCCCGACCGCCCCGGCCGCGCCATGCGCAAGAACCGTCTGGCCGGCCTGGAGGCGGCCGTGCTGGAACAGGCCCTGCCACGCAGTCAGACCCGAGATCGGCAGGGACGCGCCCACCGTGAAGTCGACGTCGCCCGGCAGCGGTGCGAGGTTGCGGGCTTCGATCGCCACGTACTCCGCGAGGGTGCCGTCGCGATGCCAGTCGGCGAGACCGAACACCCGCTGCCCGACCGACAGCCCCGTCGTGCCGTAGCCCAGAGCGGTGACCACTCCGGCCAGCTCGTGGCCGGGGATCGACGGTGTCTTGTCACGGCCCGCGCGATCGGCCCAGGTGGACGGCCACTCCATCTCCGTGGGGACGAAGCCCGACGCATGGATCCGGACGATGACGTCGTTGATCGCCGCGAGCGGCTCAGGCCGCTCCGTCAGCGTCATTCCGGCCGTTCCCGCAGCCGGGTCGCTGACCACAATGGCTTTCATCGAAATAGCCCTTCTTGGTCATGTGTGGTGCGTTTTAGTTTCCGGGTACGTTTTTAGATGAAGGTGAACAGCTGGTCCGCGTCGAAGCGCGAGACCGGGGTGGTGTACACCTTCTCCGGGTCGGGGTAGCCGAGGGCCAGCAGCACCGTCGTGGTGTGCCCGCTCTCGCGGATCTTGAAGGCCTTGTCGACACTGGTCGGGTCGAACCCCTCCAGCGGGGTGGCCTCGACGCCGAGCTCGGCGGCCGCCATCATGGTCAGGCCCACCGCCATGTAGGTCTGCTTCTCCATCCAGTGGTTCAGGTCCTTGTAGCCATAGTTGCGAAGGTCGAGGAAGTCCCGGGTCATGGATTCCCACAGCTCCTGCTTGGACGGATCAGGGAACCGGCCATCGGCCCTCTCCTTCGCGAACACCGCCTCGAGGTGGGTGTCGGGCAGATCCGCCCGGGTGGTGAGGATGATGGTGTGCGACGCGTTCAGGATCTTCTCGGCGTTGTCCCGGAATCGTTCGCCCAGGTTGCCGGCGAGCCGCTCCTTGCCTTCGGGCGTGGCGAGGACGTAATAGTGGTTGGGCTGTACGTTCACCGATGACGGCGTGGAGCGCAGGAACCGCAGCAGCTGCTGAAGGGTTTCCGCCGGAATGGTCTTGCTGGGATCGAAATACCTGGTGAGATGCTTGTTCATGAGCTTATCGAGATTCATGTGAATCTTCCCTTTTCTTACGATGAGCGGGTGAGCAGCGGTGATTCGCAGGGTTGGGGCTAGTTCGATCCGCGGGCAAGTAGTTCGCCGATGCGCTCGAAGCTGGTTCCTGTCGTCGCGGTGGTGAGGTCACCCGCGACGAGAGCCTTGATGGCCTGGTCGAGTGCCTCCATCGCGTGGGTGTAGAGCGCTGGACCCACGCTGATGCGCTTGACTCCGGCCTTCTGCAGTTCAGCGACGGTCAGCACCTTGTCCGCCGGCGAGATGAGGACGTTGACCGGTGTCGGCGCGACGGCGGTGACGATCGCGACGAGTGCGTCGAGGTCGGGTGGGTAAGGGGCGTAGAGCACATCCGCGCCGGCCTCCGCGAAGGCCGTCAGACGCCGGATGGTGTCGTCGAGATCGGGCCGCCCCTGGATGAAGTTGTCGGTGCGGCCGGTGACGACGATGCGCCCCTTGGCAGCCTCGACGGCGCTGCGTATGCGGTTGACCGCCTCGTCGAAGTCACGGATCGGTTGATCGGGATTGCCCGAGGTGTCTTCGATCCCGATACCGGCCAGGCCGGACTCGACGGCGGCTTCCACGGTCGCGGCGACACCTTCGGGCGTGTCGCCGTAACCGTCCTCGAAGTCCCCGTTGACGGGCAGCCCGGTGAGGCGGCCGAGCAGCCGCGCATGCTCAAGGTGCTCATCACGGGTGACTTCGTGACGCCCGTCGGACCGGCCGAGTGTGGTGGCGAGTGCCGCCGATGACGTCGCGATCGCCTCGAAGCCGGCATCGGCCAGCATCAGCGCCGAGAGGCCGTCCCATGCGTTCGGCATGACGAGGCCGCCGTCGCGGGTGTGCAGGGCCATGAATTTCTCATAGAGCTCGGAGCCCGGCATAACGAACCTTTCCCGAATGATCGTTTTTGTGCGGTGAGGGTGTACCGGCTGTGTGCGCAGCCTCGACGGAGGTCCCCGCGATCAGCCGGGTGCAGCGGCCGAGCTACGGCAGGAACGTCGCAGTGCCTCGGCTGACCGGCTCCGACCTCGACCCCCTCTTTGTGCTGGCCGAACTGGGCCGAGCGCTGGGAACTGGACGCCTGCATGCATGGCGCCTACCGCCCTGGAGGTCCTTGTGGGGCTTCGCCACTTGGTTGTCCGCAGGGAACCGCCTTCCTCCAAGGTACCGCAGGTCGGCCACTTTTTCGGACTGAATAGTCCTCTCATGCTCTGCAGACGTACGGTTTCCATGCAGCCAGTCCACATCCATGATGGCCGAAGCACAGGAGACAGCGGACGAAAGAGTCCTCCTGTGGTCACGCACCCTGCCGGGCCGCCTTCGCCCCCCGGGGAAGTCCAGTCCCGCACGGAGACCGCGATGAATCCCCGCATGACGCGGTACCGGGCCTTCTCGGCGCGGCCTCGCCCAAGACGGCTTTGGACGATGCCGGTCACGGCCGCTCTGGCCCGTTCGAGCGTGGCGTGGACGTTACGACGTCCCCGTCACGCTTCCTCACCGAAGTCCTCGGCTCATCTTCGTGGCGGCCTTCCGCGGGCTCGCGCTTGGGGAAGGCGCCGGCGCCGGGATGGACCGTATCGATGAGGTCGGCGTACTTGGGGTTGCGGTCGATGAACTCACCCACCACAGGACAGATGATGGTGATCTTCTTCCCGATCTCGCGGATTTCGTCCAGCACGCGGGAGATGAGCTCCGTGGCCACCCGATTCTTCCGGTAGGCGGGGTCGACCCAGGTCGTCAACAGCACGACGCGGCCGCCCACGAACCGGTACGAGAGCTCGGCGATCCCTACATCACCGAGAGCGGCGATCCAGCGACCGTGCTCCGCGTCGTGGACGACGTCGAGCACCCAGATGGACTCCGTCTCGCTGAGATTCTCCTCGTCCAAAGCAGCGATGAGCGCAGCGTTGTTCTCTTCACGGGCAGACGCCTCGGCCCCGAAATTGAACGTCATTGTCAGCCTTCTGTTGGGGAACCCGGCAGGTGGGTTCGGACGAACGGGTGTGGCCTGCGGGCACTCATGGGTTCTGGGGTCACCTTCGATGAGGGTGGCGTAGTCCCGGTTGTTCTCCACGGCGGGGATCGACCACCTGCTGTGGACGGTCACCCGGAGGAGACCACAGCAGTGTCCGTCTTGGCCCGGCCAACCGACCGTGCGACCGCAGCCCACACCAGGAGGGCGGCCGGGGTGATCCGGCCCGGCTCGTCGGGCGGGAGGACCTCAGCGTGATCACTCACCGCTTCGCCCGTTCCCCGTCGATGTCGCTGTGCGGGTCGCGCGCGGCGAGAACGGTGAAGAGGGTGGCGACGATGGCAAGTACGGCGTAGCCGACGGCGATCCGCGGTAGTGGGAAGACGTTCGAGAGCTGGCCGGAGACGAGGCTGGGGAAGGCGGCTCCGCTGTAGCAGAGGAGGTAGATGGCGCTGAAGATCGGCGCCCGGTCGGCGAGGGAGCTGTCGTGCAGCAGGCCGCGGGTGGCGGAGCTGATGGCGATGCCTTGACCGGTGCCGGCGATGATGGTTGCGGCGATGAACAACGCCAGTGTGCCCATGGCGATCGCTGCGATGATGCCGATCCATCCGGCCAGGAAGATGGTCATGCCGATTCGCTGGCCCGCCGCGGATGTGAACCGGCCGCCGATGGGAGCGCCGAGAACGCTGGGGGCCATGTAGAAGGCGAACAACAGTCCGAGGGTGAGCGGGCTGTGGGTGTGGAACTGATCTGCGACCAGTGCGGGCATGAAGGCCTGGTAGAAGGCCCCGGTCGCCCAGGTCGCCAGGAACACCGCGGCGGCGACGGGGAGCAGATGCCTGACCCGGGCCGGTATGCGGACCCGGGGTTGCAGTGATCGCCAGGCGCCGGGTATCGGCTTCGCGGTTTCCGGGCTGGTGACGATGAGCGTGGCACCGAGTACGAGGAGGCCGGCGCATACCAGGTAGATGAGGTGGCGTGGCCAGGGGCCGAACTGGACCAGGGCGCCGGAGGCGACGGCGCCGAGGGTGAGGCCGAGCATGGGTCCCTGGCTGGAGGCGACGGCAGCCAGCCATTCCGGCCTGGTGGGTGCGGCGTCGACGATGTACGAGGTGAGGCTGCTGCTGGCCACCCCGGTGCCGACCCCCATCAGTAGCCGACCAGCCAGCAGGGTCCCGATGTCGTGCACGTTCAGCAGCAGCAGACAGCCCAGCAGGAGCAGGCCGAGACTGGCGATCGCGGTGGGCCGTCGGCCCAGATGACCGGACAGTCGTCCCAGCACCAGCAGTCCGGCGATGGTGCCGACGGAGTTGCTGACGACGGCCAGTGAGATGCCGGCGTTGGTGAACCCGTCCTCGGCCCGGTAGGTGTTGAACAACGGGATCGGAGCGGCAGACGCGGCGAACGCGGCCACCAGGGAGACCACCGCAGAGAAGAACGCCAACTGGAGCGGTCTGCCCCGGCGAGTCAGGTTGATCACTGGCGCCACGTCCTGCATCGAGCAGTGCCTTTCCATGAGTCGGTAAGTCAGACCCGATGTCGGTCGTGGACGCGCCGGCCTGCACGAGCGCGACGCGCTACGTGATGCACCGCCTCGCTTCCCCGCCGAGGTCCTCGGGAGAGTTCAGGTGCCCGGGGCGATCGCGCAGGCCGAGACACAGACCCAGCCACCGTCACGCTTCTGGTAGGTGTCCGTGTACAGGGCTTCCTGAGCCGCTCCGTCCGCGAGCATGGTGTACGTGGCGCGGGCGTGGATCAGGGCGACGTCACTGAGAATGCGGATCTTGACGTCGTGCACAGCAAGATCCTTGAAGGGCCGCGGCTTGGCGATGTATTCGAGGAACTCGGCACGGTTGCGCGTGACACCCGGAGTCTGCACGACGAAGTCCTCGGCGAGCAGCTCGCTGAAGCGCTGGACATCGTTGAACTGGTCGGAGTGGACATAGTCGTTGTTGAGCTGCTCGAGGATCGCCAGATCTTCGGTGGACTGCTTGGTCTTGGTGTCGTTCACTTTCTTGTTCCTTCCCTGCGTGTTGCGGCGTCGCTGCAGGTGGTCTGTCGATCAGGTGCCGGTCGACGCGGCGAACGAGGCCATCAGGGAGACCCCCGCAAATGGGACTGCCTCGCGTTCGCTAGGGAATGCGGCCGTCGCAATCCGGGGGAAGAGACAGACGGCTTTCGCGCGCCGCGACCTTTCGGGAGCCCGGGCCTTGGATGTGAGTCGGGCAGCTCCTGCTCCGAGCGAAGGCCACTGGTTACGACGAACTCGCATCCAGCTTCTCAAAGAAAAAACGGGACTGTCAAGTCCTCTTTATCTCGGGGATCCCTGAACATCGCCTCAGGAAACCCACAGGTCAGAGGCAATCATGTCCAGAACTGAAGCCGTGGAGTATGGACTGTGTAGCTCTTCGTAAAAGGGACGATCGTGGGCGGCGGAGTCTGGCGGCCAGAGGCCGTCCCGGGCGCCTGTACAGTGCCGGAACTACGACTGAACGGAGGCTGGCGACGGGCATGGCTGCCGCGCATCGCGGTCGCCGAGCGGTGCTTTCGCGGGGTCAGACGTGCAAGTGCAGCGGTTTGCCTGTCAGCGCGAGAGTCGCCTCACCGAGCGCCTCACCCTGTGTCGGGTAGGCGTGGACGTGGCCGGCGACGTCCTGAGGCCACGCTTCCCAGTTGTAGATGAGCTGCGCTTCCCCGATCTGCTCACTGATCCGGTCACCGATCATGTGAACACCGACGACTGCCCCGTCCTTCCTCCGGACGACCTTGACATGCCCTTCCGTTCTCAACGTCCGGCTACGAGCGTTGGTCGCGAGGTCGTAGACGACGAAGTCGACGTTCCCGGCCCCGTACGCCTGCTTGGCCTTGGCCTCCGTCAGGCCGACCGACGCGATCTCAGGGCGGGAGAAGGTGACCCGCGGGACACCGTCGTAGTCGATCGGCACAGCAGTCTTCCCGGCCACTCGGTCGGCGACGAGGATGCCCTCGGCGAAGCCGACGTGTGCAAGCTGCGGAGTGGGGACCAGGTCTCCGACAGCTGAGATGGTGGGGACGCTGGTGCGCATGTACTCGTCGACCAGCACGTGCCCCTTGTCCATGACGACGCCCGCCTCTTCGAAACCCAGGCCTTGGGAAACAGGGCCTCGTCCGACGGCCACGAGCAGGAGGTCCGCTTCCAGCACCTTGCCGTCCGCCAGACGGACGCGGATGCCGTCCTGCGTGTACTCGCTGCCGACGAAGGGGACCCCGAGGTGGAGGGTGACACCCCGCTTGAGGAACTCCGTCTCCAACCGGCTGGAGACGCTCTCGTCCTCCGCCGGGACAAGGTGCGGCAGGGCTTCGACAACGGTGACCCGGGCTCCGAACGACGACCACGCGGAGGCGAACTCGACGCCGATCACTCCGCCGCCGAGCACGATCACGGACTTGGGGACGTAGTCGAGGGTGAGAGCGTGGTCCGACGAGATCACTCGCCGTCCGTCGATCTCGAGTCCGGGCAGGGTTCTCGGAACGGACCCGGTGGCGAGTACGACGTGGCGGCCCGTGAGTCGGCGGCCTCCGACATCGACGGAGGTCGCCGAGGACAGTCGGCCCTCTCCTTCCACGTAGGTGATGCCACGTGCGTCGACAAGGCCGGTGAGCCCATTGCAGAGGCCTGAGACAACGCTGTTCTTGTAGGCGTGCAGGGCGTCCATGTCGATGCCTTGAAAAGACGAGCGCACCCCCACATCGCCGGCCTGGCGTGCCTGATCGGCCAGTTCCGCCGCATGCAGCATGGCTTTGGTCGGGATGCAGCCGTTGTGGAGGCATGTGCCCCCGAGCTTGTGGCGTTCGACCAGGGCGACGCTGAGCCCGAGTTGGGCTCCGCGCAATGCGGCCGCGTACCCGGCGCTGCCGGCCCCGAAAACGACCATGTCGTATGGCTTTTCGTTGTCGCTCATGTCATTGCTCCTTTGCGATCTGCCGGGCGTTCTCCCCGGTCGGCGCCGCCCCCGGTTGCGGCGGCACCTATACTGTGGCTCTCCACCCCAAAGGACTGAACAGTCCATGTAGGGAGGAAAACGCAGGTGAAGTCGCCGAGCACCCTCCGGCCCTGACGATGGCGTCGGCCATGAAGCGGAGGGGCCGTCCGGCCTGCTGCCGCTCCGGGACAGCTGACGCAGAGAGACCCCTCGTGCTGCCTCGTTCGCCGCGCATCAGCCCACGGTGTACGTCTTCACGTGGGCCAGCGCCATATCCATGGCGATGCGCATCGGTTCGACGTCGCGTGCCATCTGGGCGAGCAAGTAGCTTCCCTGCAGTGCGGCCATCACGGACAAAGCGAGCTTTGCAGGATCGACCCCCTCCTTGAGCGAGCCGTTCTCCTGCATTCGGCCCAGGCCGGCCGCAATCAGCTCTTGCCATTCGGCGAACTTCTCAGCGAGCAGGTTCCGGGCCGCGGGATCCTGAGGCGCACGGGATCCGACGAGCGCACCCAGAGCGCAGCCGTAGGCTCCGTCCTGGAGAGAGTTGAGGCGGATGATCGAATCGTTCCAGTCTTCCAGGGCCCGGAAGGAGCTCATCCGTTCCAAGTGCTGTTGGTCGCGGTGGAGAATCTGCTCGGCACGCAACTCGATCACACTGTGCACAAGCTCGTCTTTGTCCGCAAAACAGCGGTTGAACTGGGACCTGCTGGTCCCGCTGACCGCTCGCACGTCATCCAAGGTCACCGAGTTGACACCCTTGACGTAGAAGAGGTCTGCAGCGGCCTGGATTATGCGAACACGTGCTGTAGCTCCGCTGGCGATCGCCATTCTCTGCCCCTTCTGAGAGCTTTGGAATCGAGGCAGACGGATTTCGTCAATCCCACCCTGCCGCGACGTGCGCACTTGCCGGCCGCCAGACTGCGGCCGCGCCTCGTTCCGCCGTAGGCGGGCGCCTCAGTTGTGGCTGTCGTCGACGGCCGGCGATCCGAGATCGAGGATCTCGCGGAACTGGGGGTGCTTGTCTATGAAGCGATCCACGACGGGGCACCGGTTGGTGACTGTCGCGCGTTCCTTCACCAGATCGCACAGCGCCTCGCGGATCAACGCGGTCCCCAAGCCGCGTCCTCGGTAACCCTCCTGGACGTACGTGTGCGTCAGGCTGTACCGAGTGCCCTTGCGCTCGTAGGCGAGCAGCCCCGCATAATCGCCGGCCTCTTGAACCTCGTAGAACCTGTTGTCTTCGTCCTTGACGACTCTGATCGAGCCGCTCGCGTCAGTCCACAGCACCTTGGTCATCGCCAGTTCCTGTATCCGTGCCGGCTCCGCCTGGACGACGGGGCAATCCTATCGACCACCGAGTGGACTAGATCGTCCGCTTGGAGGGGTGATGAGTCTTCATGGACGAACGCGGATGATGGTCTTTCCCCTGACCCGCCCGGTCGGATTGAAAGCCGCGACGGCCTCATCGAGGGTCGCGACGTTGCCGATGACCGTGCGCAACCGTCCGTCCCGCACCCGCTGGACCACCTCACGCAACTGGACGCGGTCGGACTCGACGACAAAGTCGATGGCCAGACCGTCCACAGGTCGCGCCTCCGGCGGGCCGGCGATGGTCACCAGCGTTCCTCCTGCTCGAATCAGGCTCGTGGATCGCTTCCCTATGTCGCCACCGATGACGTCGAACACCAGATCAACTGCGCCGACGTCTTCGAGCGTGTCGTTGTCCAGGTCGACGAACTCCGCCGCGCCGAAGTCGAGCGCCGTCTGACGATCGGCGGCCCGACCGGTGCCGATGATGTGAGCACCCGCCTCGCGCGCGAGCTGCGTCACCATCGATCCGACTCCGCCGGCCGCGCCGTGCACGAGGACGCTCTGTCCCGGCTGAAGTCGCCCGTGCTCGAAAAGCCCCTGCCATGCCGTCAGGCCCGAGATCGGCAGGCTTGCGCCTACCGTGAAGGCGACATCGCCGGGCAGTGGCGCGAGGTTACGTGCTTCGACGGCCGCGTACTCCGCCAGTGTGCCGCCGCGAGTCCAGTCCGTGAGGCCGAAGACTCGCTGTCCCACGGACAGCCCCGTCGTGCCATAGCCGAGGGCACTGACCACTCCGGCGAGCTCATGTCCGGGGATCGAAGGTGTTCGGTCGCGGCCAAGGCGGTCCGTCCAGTTCGAGGGCCACGTCAGCTCCCCCGGGGTGAATCCGGACGCGTGAACCTCAACAAGCACATCGTTCCCGGCCGCCTCGGGCTTGGGACGCTCCGCCAGCCTCATCCCGGCCGTTCCCGCGGCCTGGTCGGCCACAACTATCGCCTTCATCGAGTACCTCCCTGCAACCCGTAGTCGTCCGCGCGCCGCCCGCGGACAGCTACAGGCCCCAAAAGTGAACCAAAAGGTCCACAACATCGCTCCAACCTGGACTCTAACAGCATACTCAATTCATAAACTGGTCTGGATGGTCCACTCTTAGGCGCCCCGTGCTTCATCCCAGGACCCGGGACAGCCCCGCTGGCGCCTGCGGTCCGGGCTCCGGGCGACGGCGACGACGGACAGCGGGCTGGCGAACGAGCGGCCGGCTGGTCACCGCGGCCCCACGACCATGGGAACCGTGCGGGGCCGACGCGCAGCAGGTGGGTGCGGACTGCGCCACACCCTGCCATCGCCCGAGGTCAGGGCTTGATGAGCACCTTCAGGCTCTTGCGGTCTGCCATGTCCTGGTAACCCGTCGGGACGCCGTCGAGGTCGGTGATGGCGTCGAAGACCTTCCCGGGCTCAATCGTGCCGCTCAGGACGTCGGGCAGAAGTCCTTCGATGTAGGCGCGGGCCGGTGAGGGGCCGCCGGCCAGGCGGATGTTGTGGCGGAACAGGCTGCCGATGCCAATGGGTGCTTCCTCGTACTGAGGGGCACCGACCCGGCTGATGACCCCGCCTGGCCGGACGATGCCAAGGGCCTGATCGTAGGCGGGCCTGGTGCCGACGGCCTCCAGGACCACGTGCGAGCCGTATCCGCCGGTGAGTTCGCGGACCGCTTCCACCCCTTCTTCACCGCGGGCGGAGACGACATCGGTCGCGCCGAACTCGAGGCCAAGGTCGGTGCGCGCCTGATGGCGGCCCATGAGGACGATCTGCTCGGCACCCAGCCGTTTGGCAGACAGGACCGCCATCAGGCCGACGGCCCCGTCGCCGATCACGGTGACGCGGGTGCGCTCGTCGACTCCGCCTGACACGGCAGCGTGGTAGCCGGTGCAGAAGACGTCGGAGAGCGTCAGCAGGGAGGGGATGAGCGCCGAGTCCGCTTCGACGGGGAGCTTGACGAGGGTGCCGTCGGCCAGAGGAACGCGGATGGCTTCGGCCTGGGCACCCTCGTCCGTCTCGCCGTCCCAGAAGTTCGCCTGGGGGTGGATACAGGAGCTGGGCAGGCCCTGACGGCAGAACTCGCAGGTGTTGTCGGAGATGCTCCAGGGTGAGACAACCAGGTCGCCGCGCGAGACGGTGGTCACCTCCGAGCCGGTGTCTTCGACGATGCCGATGAACTCGTGGCCCATCCGTGCGGGACCGTCCTCGGGCTTCAGTGAGGCGTACGGCCACAGGTCGGTGCCGCAGACGCAGGATGCGGTGATCCGCACCAGGGCGTCCGTCGGGTACTTGATGACGGAATCGGGTACGTTCTCGACGCGGACGTCCCCAGCGCCGTACATGAGAGAAGCGCGCATCAGTGATACTCCTTTTCCAGGTGGTGCCCGAGGGAGTGGTGGTGCGTATCAGCCGGCCACGGAGCGGATACTGCTGCCGCCGGACTTGTTGCCTTCCATGTCGAGCCGAGGCGCACTGCTTCGCCCGCACCCCTCTCCAGTGGCCACGGACGCCGGCGTCGATTACGGAACAGAGTCGTTCACTGCGGCCGAGCCGTCAGGACACGCACTCGTCGAACGAACCGAACGCCACCGATAATCGTCGGGTATCAGCTCCATAAGACGTGGAGCCCGCGGTCCTCTTCCGTTATAACGCAAAAGAGAGGACCATGTAGTCCATGAGGTGGGCGCCTGTGAATGTCACGACCGTCGGGATCCTCACCGTGCTCATGTGGGACCTGATGCGTGCCGGCGCGGGCCGCCGGCCGAAAGTCATCGTGCGGGGAAGCCGGGCCCGGATCCGCGCGTTCCCACGGTTCGCATCCAGCTGGAGGCGGAGGTGGTCCAGGTGACAGAGAAGTCACGCGCATCTGCGAAGGCTGCACCTCATGCGCTCGACGCCCAGTTGGGCAGGGAGCGGCCGACCGATACCCCCGAGCGCGGGTCGGCACCGCTCTCGGGCTCTCCCGCAGACCCGGTGATCGCGCGTAGTAATATCGGGCACATGTCCGTAGATGATGCTCCAAGGCAAGAGCGGCGCCTGACCTCGCGTGGGGCTGTCACCCGCGACCGCATTGTTCAGGCCGCTGCCGACCTTTTCTACGTGAGGGGCGTCAACGCGGTCTCACTCGACGACGTACGAGCGACAAGCGGGACGAGTAAATCTCAGCTCTATCGCCACTTCGCGGACAAAGACCAGCTTGTCCACAGTGTCATCGAGCTGCGGACCGATCAAGTCCTGAACCGCGATCGCCAGATGCTGGAGCGGATGAATTCCATTCGCGCGCTCGAACGGTGGAGTGACAAGCTCATCCATCTCAACTCTTTGCAGGACGGTGCCTACGGGTGCGCGTTGGGCTCGCTCGTCAGCGCCCGGGCGGCGCAGGACCCGACGTCGAGGAACAAGCTCGCCGAGACGTTCGCCGAGTGGCAGCAGCTCATCTCGGCAGGCTTGAAGCGCATGCAGGAGAACGGCTCGCTGCGTGAAGGGGCAGACCCGGAGCAGCTCGCCACCGCTGTCATGGCCGCCTTGCAGGGCGGCTACTTGCTGGCCCAGACCGCCCAGGACGTCGAGCCGATGCGCATCTCCATGCAGATGGCGTTGAACTACGTACGTTCCTACGTCGTGGACTGAGTCGAACCCTCAGATCGATGAAGGCGAGACCCAGGTGCCTGAATGTTTCACGTCGACCAGGCTGACGTATTCGGGATTCTTGCGTATGAACCCGTCGACGACCGGGCAGTAATTTGAGATGGTGTTTCCGTGGATGCGCAAAAAGTCCAAGGTGCTCTTGATGAGGACGTTGGAGAGACCTTGTCCGCGGAATGCGTCGTAGATGACCGTGTGCATCAGCACTCGTCGATTGCCGATCACTCGATAACCCATATGGCCGGCCGTCTCACCGGCTACGGAGATCTCGTATCGATGCTCCTTCTCGTTGTTGCTCACCACCACGGACGATTCCGCGTCCGAAAACAGCACGTCGGGCATCTCGGTCCTCCAGCGCATCAGAAAGCCTCATAGTGGGTAAGTTGCCAAAAGTCGATCGGCGGCCGCCATGAAGAGGTTCAAACCTCTGATCGAATCAACGTGAAAGCCGCCTGCCCTGGCTTCGACTCGGCGCGCTACAGCCTAGATTAAGTGGACGAAACAGTCCAGTCCGTGTCCCTGGACCGGCATCCCGCCGGCGCATACCGCAACCCGTGGGCGAGGCTGCGCCCCCACTCGCATGCGGTGCCCCTCAACAGCCGCACTCCGCACCGTTCGGGGGAAGGTTCGCCCCTCCGCATCCTGCACGGGGCAACGCCGGACGGCCCCATCCATGGCGTACAGAAGCCGCCTTACGACTCACAGGCCATGGCGGATACGCACACTGCGGTCACGTGCTTCTCGACGACGCCCCAGGGCTCGCAGGTCACGGATTCCACCTCAGCGGCGAGCCCCCTACAGGCAGACCTGCCGCCGACTGGGCCACCGCTCGGGTTCGCGCGCCGCCCCCAGTGGACGCGCGACCTGCTCTGCGACAGATAGGATTGTTACGTCTATCAGGGCATATCGCTCGACGATGGTCAGGAAGCGGCAGATGGACGCCTGGGACGAACTCCTGCGGAGGGCTACACCGTCGGCTGTTCTGACCCTGGACGGGGTCATCCGCTCCCTCAACGCCGCAATGGCCTCAGCGCTGGGCAGGCCCGAGGAACAGTGCATCGGCCGCGGCTTCGCTGATCTGCTGTCCGAGGATCAGCGGATCTCGGCTACGAGCCTGGTGGCGCACGGGGCCACGACGAAAAGACTCGCGATGCGGGTGCTGGAATTCCCGGGAGCGGGCGCAGCGTCTGTGCTCTGCCTTGTCGAGGCACGGCCCGTAACGGACCCCGCAAGTGGCGAGCGGCTCGTGTGGCTGCACTCGTTGGACGCGCGACATGACCTCGGCGCCCTGCTGATCCCATTTGACCTTGCAGCCAAGGCGGCCAACCTCGGCCTCTTCATGTGTTCACCCGATGAGCACCAGATCGAGTGGCTGGGTGGCGAGCCCGCCCTGGCCGCGCTGTTCCCGCAGGCGTCGATGTCCCTGTCCATGGTGATCCGGCGAGTACACCCGGATGACCGAAAGGACGTGCAGCGGCTTGTGCGCTCGTCCGCCGCCCAGTCCCCCTGGATCAGGTCGCGGTTCCATACCGAGCACGACGGCTGGCGCATGCTGGCCAGCCAAGCCCGGCACATCACGCTGGGATACGGCGGTTCCGAACGGGTCTTCGGGGTGATCCGCGACGAGTCCAAGATGGAGGCACGCCGAAAGGACTTGCTGGCTGCGGTGAGTGCTGAGCGGCAGCGCGCCGATGAGATCGCCGCGTTCTCCTCAGCCCTGTTCACTGCGGCCACCGAGCAGGAGCTGCAGCAGGTTGTCCTGACGCGGCTCGCCGCGGCCTTCGGCGGTTTCGGCGCCCTCTTCGCGCTCGTCGACGACGGTCGTCTGCGGGTCTCCTCGGACGCCGGGATCCCCACATGGCAGACCGACGCCCTGCTCGGTCAGTCGCTTGACGAGGACCGACCGTTGCCCTGTGCGATCCGTACCGGACAGCCGCAGTTCGTCGCCAACCAGGAGGAACTCGCGCGGTGTCGCCTGAGTGATACCAGTGGGGCCCAGACACCGCCAGGCCCCGATGTCGCCGTGTCGATCACTCCTCTCAGCCCGCCGGGCGACCAGCCCCTCGGGGCCTGGGCAGTGACGTACGACAGTCAGCGCCCTCCGTCCCTGGAGAAGCTCGCCTTCATGACTACTCTGGCCGATCTCGCAGGCCAGGCCCTGAAGCGGATCAGGCTGCAGCAGGCCCACGTCGAGCTGTCCACCGCGGTACAGCAGAGCATGCTCCCGACACTGCCCGAGCACCTGCCGGGCCTGGAGGTCGCCGCTCGCTATCAGCCCAGCCGGGACGGGCTGGATATCGGCGGAGACTGGTACGACGCGTTCTTCCTGCCCGATGGCGCGGTCGCACTCGAGATCGGCGACGCCCAAGGGCACGACGTCGATGCCGCGGTTTTCATGGGTCAGGTGCGCTCGTCCATGCGCGCGATCGCCGCCCACGAGCCCGAGCCGGGAACGGTGCTGACACGCACCAACGAGTTGCTCACCACGATGGACGCACCGCGCTTCGCCAGCTGCACCATGCTGCACGTGAATCCGCGCGACGGTCAGGTCATCGGCACCAGCGCAGGCCACGTTCCGCTTCTCCACGCACGCGACGACGGCACCCACTGCATCCGCACACTTCCCGGCGGGCCGGTCCTGGGAGTCCTGCCCGATATCGACTACGCCGAGGAGACCTTCACTTTGGAGGAGGGCACCGCGCTGGTCATGGTCACCGACGGCGTGGTCGAAGGGCCGGGCCTGACACTGGAAGCGGGATTGGAACGAGCGGGCACGCTGGCCGGCCAAGCCCTCCACGACCAGCTCGATGCCGAGGCGATGGCAGACCTGATCCTCGACGCTGTGGCCGCCGTGGACCACCTGGACGACGTGGCCGTGCTGGTCATCCGGCGCGCCTAGGGGGGGTGCGCGGCTCGGCCGGGGTCCGCCATCTCGACTTCCGTCCCGCCAGCAGGTCATCCCGGGTAACGCTCTGACCAGTACAGACGAAAGTTGGAAAAGGCCTTTTGGCTGTGAAAGCTACTCCTGCAGGAAGGATTGCAGCATGGCTGTCACTTCCTGCGGCTTCTCCTCCGTGACGAAGTGCCCCGAATTTTTCAGGACTCGTCCGTCGACGTTCACGGCGTAATCACGCCATTGGTCGACGACTATTCCACCAAAGGAATCCTGTGCGCCGATGGCGAGAATGGGCATCTTCAGTTTGCCCCGGGCCAGGAACTCCTTGTTCTGCTGAACGTTCGTGCGGAACTGGCGGTATACATTCATCCAGGCCGTCGTGCGGCCGGGCTCCTTCAGGAAGTGGGCGTAGTAGTCGTAGTCCGACGGCGTGAACGGTGACTTGTTGCCTACCAGGTACGCAGTGATCATCTCCTGGATGAAGACTCGCTCGTGACCGGCGATGAGGTGTTCAGCGAGAGGCATCTGGAACATGCCCCAGTGCCATGGCGAGGGCTTCTCCGGGTCGGCGTTCAGAGCCGGGTAGCTGTAGGCGCTGCCATCCGCAATGGGGGCTTCCATCACGGCCATGCGGCGCACCTCCGACGGCCACTGCGCCGCGTAGGCGTAGGCGACCCACACGCCGACATCGTGGGCGACCACCTGGATGTCGTTGTTGAGTCCCAGCTGCTTCAGCAGCTCATGCACATCTTCAGCCAGTTGAGCGGCCTGGTAACCGCTCTCCGTGACCTGCGAGTTGCCCGTGCCACGCAGGTCGACGGCGATCACGGTGTGAGTCCTGGAGAGCGGACCCATCTGCTGTCGCCACTCGGCCCACGTCTGAGGGAACCCGTGGATCATCACCACGGGCGAGCCTTGACCGCCCTCCATGTAATGCATACGGAATCCATTTACTTCCGCATACTTGGACCGAAAACCAGCGGGTGGTTGAGATTGCGGGTAAGTCGACGGCGAGTTTGCCATTCCGATGCTCATTGATGCACCTGCTTGGAGTCGCTATCTCGTTGTTCCACACTAGTCGCGTGAGTACGGTGAAGCCACCCATAGGTCCGGCACAGTACCTTGACGGAGATCTCACACCGCAGGTCGTCCAATACGCCTCGGAGGCACTGTTCCTTTTCAGCGGGGCCACCGATCGGGTAACGGCCTGCCGGTCGGTGACCCACGCCCGGAGGACGAGGCTCCTCGTTGGTCGAACGAAATGTCTTACCTCTCAACTCTTCGGCCGGGCAGTCCCGTTGGTCGGTGAGGTATTTCAGAGTTCCGCCACCGGACCAAGCGGCCGACGAAAGCCAGAGGACCCCGGCCCTCTCGGGGCCGGGGTCCTCTTCGGCACTGCGTCAGGCGGGCCACTCCCGCAGCAACGCCGCCACGCTCTGCACCGTGCACGCCTCGTCGCGCAGCTCGTCGACGAGGGCCCGCACCTCGTCCCAGGTCGGTTTCACCTGGCGGCCGGCGGCTTGCAGGTACGCCACCGTCACCGCCACGGCGACGGTCATGTTCGACCGCTCCAGCCACCGCAGGCGCCCGAGCGAGTGGGCCAGCGCGGCCGCCCGCGCCACCGGCCCGTCGTAGACATCCCGGTCGAACAGTTGGGCCTTGTGGCGCTCCACAGCGGACAGGGGCACGCCGAAGTCGTCCGGGGCCGGATCGTCCTCCCCCGCCTGGCTCGCAACGCTCAGGATCCAGCCGAGGTCAACCGCGAGGTTCACGCACGCGCTCCTCGATGAGGTCCCCGAACTCCTCGATCACGTTCGCCGCGGACGCGAGGAACGCCTTGCGAACGGGATCGGTGTCGGACTTCACCAGGTGCTCGATGTACTCCTGGAGGGACATGTGCCGGTTGCCCGCCGCCTGGCGGGCCGCCTCCACCGTGTCCTCGTCCAGCCGGACGTTCAGCTGTGTCTTGGCCATGCAGCGATGCTAGCTGTCGCTAGCCATGATCGGTAGTGCTTCCCACCCGGTACGGGTCCGCGTGGCCGGCGATGACCCGCCGATGCGGCCTGGCACAGGATCCGGTACCAGGACGGGCGGCACGCTGTGCCGGTGAAGGCGCCACCGACATACCGCAGGTGCGCGCTCGACCGGTGAGCACCCAACCGGGTGGCTGCAGATGGCGATCAGGGGCCGCTTGGCGCGGCAGGTTGATCCACTGCGAACCGTTGCTTTGACTCCGTCCACGTGGTGACCAACGGTTCTTCCCGGATGCCGCAGCCTTTGGGAGCGGTCCTGGACGGTGCGGCGATGTCGCGGCTGCACATGAGGTTCTGGCTGCTGGCAGGGCTGGGGATCCTGCTCGACGGGTTCGACTTCTTCATCATCGCGGTGGCGAACCCGCTGATCGCGAAAGACTTCGGGGGCAGTGCGGCCGAGCGAGGACTGCTGTCGGCGGCGGCGATCGTGGGGGCCGTATTCGGTGCGGCGCTGCTGGGACCGTTGGGCGACCGGATCGGGCGGAGCCGGATCTTCAAGGTCGACCTGTGGCTGTTCGTGGTCTTCTCGGCGGCGTGCGCGTTCGCGTGGGACATCTGGTCGCTGATCGTGTTCCGGTTGCTGCTCGGGGTCGCGGTGGGGCTGGACTACCCGATCGCGGCGAGTTACGTGGCGGAGATCCTGCCTTCGCGGAACCGGGGGCGGTGGCTTGTCGGCGCGTTCAGCCTGCAGGCGGCGGGGATCGTGCTGGGGGCGGTGGCGGGGGTGGTGATCCTCCTGCTGCTGCCGGAGACAGGGTCATGGCGGCTCATGCTGGGCTTCGGGGTCCTGCCGGCGCTGCTGATCATCGTGCTGCGGCGGAACGTACCCGAGAGCCCCCGGTGGCTCGCGCAGAACGGGCGCGAACGCGAGGCCCGCGAGATCGCGGAGGCCATGACGGGGCGGCGCTGCCAGGTGACGGAGGCGGATCGTGCACGGGGCGAGGCGCCGCCGGAAGGCCTGAAGGCCTTCGCGCAGCCCCGGTTGTTCTCCAGGCAGCTGCGGCGGCGCACGGTGTTCACCGCGATCCCCTGGTTCCTCATGGACATCGCGACATACGGGGTGGGGATCTTCACCCCGACGCTGCTCGCAGGGCTCGCACTGGGCGGCGCTAACGCCACGTTCATCGCCGAGGACATCGCCTCGACCGAGGGCACGGCGCTGCTCGACGTCTTCCTGGTGCTCGGTTTCGTGCTGGCGATCCTGCTGGTGGAACGGGTCGGGCGAGTACCGCTGCAGCTCGCCGGCTTCGCCGTGATGGCCGTGGCGCTGTGCCTGCTGGCCGTCGCCGAATCACTGCCCGGCGGCGGCGATGGCCATCTGCCCCTGATCTTTGTCGGCTTCGCCCTCTTCAACACCTTCATGAACCTGGGCCCGAACGCCACCACCTTCGCCCTCCCCGCCGAGGTGTTCCCCTCCGAGGTGCGGTCCGCGGGCCACGGCTTCGCGGCCGCCTGCGGCAAACTCGGCGCGGCGCTCGGCACCTTCCTCTTCCCGGTGGCGCTGGACGCCGTCGGGACCCCGGCACTGCTGTACGCCGTTGCCGCCACCAGCGCACTGGCGTTCATCGTGACGTGGGTCTTCCGCATCGAGCCCCGCGGCCGCTCACTCGAGGAACTCTCCGGCGCCGACACGGCAACGCTCGCACCGCGCGTCACCCCGCCATGACGGCCCGAGCGCTCGGTGACACGTACACCGGGTATCCAGATGCGGGTGCTCGTCCGATGTGTCACGGCCCGCGCCCGGGCGACGGCAAACGACGCCCGGGCCTGAATCCGGGGCCGTCAGTTCTGGTAGCAGGCCGGGTGTCCGTCCTCCACATAACACCAGCGCCCCTGGATGTCCGATATCTTCTCCCAGGCACCGGCGGCGAACCAGGTGGAGTTGTTGTTCGTGGTCCACGCCGCGTTCTCGACGGTCAGTGCATCCACGTCCTTGACGCCGATGTCCTTGCTCTGCTTACCGCTGGGCAGCCAGTAGGTCTTGCAGGTGAACGTGCCCTCTTCGGTCCGGCATGTCTCCGAACCAACGCCGAGCTCCGCAACCTTGACCGTGTACGAGCTTGGCAGCCGGTTTCCGACGTAGCCGCAGATGAACCCGAGAGTGCAGGTCCCTGCGTTTGCCTGCGGTGCCGGCGCCAAGACAACCAATCCAGCTGCCGCTGCCAGAAGTGCCGCACCCTTGGTCATCCGCCGTCTGGGCGTGCTGCGCATCAGAACCGATCCCCCTCCATGTCGCGTACATGGCGACTTGCTCGCGGGTAAGTATGGTTGGCAGACCCCGAGTTGGATATGCCGATGGCGCCTTTCACGTCACAGCTCCCAGCGGGCAACCCTGTATCGGTGCAGGCCAGGGCACACGGGTAGGAGGCCCGTCCGGCCTGGTCGTGCTCGGGTGCAGCTACGCCCACCTGGCTGCCGCTCAGGCCATTGGCTCAAATGCGTCCGGGAACTCAAGCCCGTTGTATCGCGCGATGCGCAGGTAGGCACAGGGAAGCGGGACGACGGTCGGCCCCACATCGGCCGTGGTTCCCACGGCCTGGCCAGAGGTCGACGCTCAAGGAGCACTCCGTCTGGAACTCGCGGCTGAAATGGCGGACGTCGTCCCACTCCCCGGTCAGCGAAGAGCCTGACCCGGGCGCCTTCGGCAACCTGCTGGCGGCGAGCCTCCGCGGCCGCAACGCGCCTTCCCACTCCTCGGTGGAGGAGAACGGCTGGACGTGAGCCGCACCGTCGTCGAGGTGGTCACCGACGACATGCTGTTCCCGGTCGACTCCGTCACCAACGAGCTGTCCCGGCAGGACCGCGCGATCCACGTCGTCGTCCACCCGCAGATGCTGGTGCGCCGTGACGTGACCGGGAAGCAGCTGGAGGTGCTGGACGCCGCACGCTCGGCGACGTGTCGGACGACGTGCTGGTCGAGTCCTGGATCCACGTGGAGAACGACCGAGAGGACCTGAAGCAGATCACCACGGACCCGCGCCGGGTCCTGTCGGACGTCCGGGAGGCCGTCGAGGACTGGCAGAAGATGCGCGACGCTGCGCCGGCGCTCCCGGGCATCGGCTGCCGGCAGGCCTCGCACCAACGGGCTTGAACGATGTGTTCACCAACCACGCGGTACCTGCGGCAGGTACGGCGGGGCCGTCATGCTCGCCGCCTGCCGATCCGACCATGGCCGCGTTGGCGCTGCGCCGGCCGGGTGTGGAGCGAAAACTCCCCCAGCCGTGGCCCCCTCCGGTAGATCCACAGCAATGCCACCGGATCACCCCCCGCGCCAGGATTGAGCCGGTCGTCCTTCGACTGCGAGCGCGTCCGGGAAACCCGCCTTCCTAGCCTTAACACGTGAAGGGCCCGCCGACTGCCCCTCACGTTTGACCGGTAGGCCCTGTACGAACTTGGCCGCGCCTTGAACCCAGGAGTTCCCTTTGGACGGTACGCCAGCTCATACAAACCGCCACCGCACGCCGAGGGGGATGGTGATTGCGATCATCGCCTCGGCCTCAGCGAACGTCGGGTTCGCCGTTGGCACCTTCGCCGGCGCGGTCGGCGAACTCGGTGCCTACTCCGCCACCTCAGCCGGTGCCGCCGCGACGGCCACCGCTGTCGTGATCGGTTTCGCCACGGCAACCTTCATCGAAGGAGGGTAGCCAGCAGGCTGGGCCCACAGGCCCGAGCGCAGAACGGTGCCCAACGTGTGCAAACACGCGTCAGGCACCGTCAACTATGTGGAGTCCATGCCGAGTTCGTCGAGCACGGCAGCCCACCGCCGGGGCAGAGTGGGCTGCCGGGCACGGACATGGCTCACGAAGACGCTCAGGCTGACGGGGTGCCCGTCGACGGGTTCGGCGTGCGGGCGGGGCGCATTCAGGCGCCCTCCCCGCCCGTGATGGTCACGGGCTACGGCGGTGGGGTGAACTGCGGGTTGTCGTACCCGGGCCGCCGACCGCTCCCTCAGACAGGATCCGGAAGCGGACCAAGGTGCCTGATCACGCCCTCACCCTGTACCAGTGGAAGTCCACGGCGCTGCCGGAGATCGGTACGTCCGGACCCCCGACCAAGGCGAGGCGGCAGGTCAGTACGCGAGCAGCTGTTGCGTCTAGTTATACGTGTAACTTACGATGTGGTTTCGTCGCCCGAGAGCTGCAGCGACCGTTTCCACAGGAGGGAGGCCCCGATGAGCATGATCGGAAGAAGCCGCCGCCTGTGCATCTTCGGCGACCACTCCTACCGCAGTGAGTTCTACGGCTGAAGCGCTGGTTCGCATCCGTGCCATTTCGTGCACCGAGTGCACGCACCAACGCTCCCATCACAGCCAAGGAACCTGTCATGTCCCAGTTCTCCGCTGCGCCCTTCGCGATCTCCCACGACGACACCCAGTGGGCCGCCCGTCACATGCCTCTGCTTGCGGCAACCATGCAGACCCACTCCAGCGCCTTCGCCGGCCGGCGGATCGGCATCTGCCTCCACATCGAACCCAAGACCGCCGTGCTCGTGTCCCACCTGGCCCAGGCAGGCGCTCATGTCACGCTCACCGGTTCCCCGGGCACGACTCAGGAAGCCACCGCCGCTGCCCTGCGCGACGCGGGCGTGCACGTCATCGGCCACCGCTCGGACAGCCTGGAGCAGCACCGCGACAACATCGCCGGTGTGCTGGACTCGGAGCCCGACCTGATCCTCGACAATGGCGGCGACCTGATCGAAGGCGTGCTCGCACGGGGCGGTCTGCCTTCCCTCATGGGGGCCACCGAGGAGACCACCACCGGCGGACTGCGCATCCGCTCCTGGGACACCCAGCCGGGCTTTCCGGTGATCGTCATCAACGACAGCCGCCTCAAGCTGCTGGTCGAGAACGAGTACGGTGTCGGGCAGAGTGTCGTGCAAGGCTTCATGAACGCCACCAACCTCATGCTCCCCGGAGCGCGGGCGACCGTCGTCGGCTACGGGCCGTGCGGCAAGGGGGTGGCCGACACCCTCGCCAAACTCGGCGCCCGCGTCTCGGTGGCCGACGTCGATCCGTACCGCGCGCTCGAAGCCGTCATGGCAGGGCATGCAGTGGGAGCGCTGCGCGATCTCCTGCCCGAGACCCAGCTGCTGTTCCTTGCCACCGGGCACCCTGGTGTCATCGGCGCAGCGGAGCTGGACGTTCTCGCGGACGGCGCGGTGATCGCCGGCGTCGGGCACATGCCCTGGGAACTGGACGCCGAGGCCCTGTCCGGGCGTACGTCGACCGTCGAGCGCGCGGGAACCAGCGGCCAGGAACGCGCCGTGCACCGTCTGAAGGACGGCAGAGAGGTCATCGTCCTGGCCGACACCAAGATGATCAACCTGACGGCCGCCAAGGGAAACCCCATCCAGGCCATGGACCTCGGACTCACTCTCCAGGCCAGGAGCCTGGCGGCTCTCACCTCCGCAGCGGAGAGTCGGCTCGTCCCGGGAGTACAGGCGGTGCCGGCCCCGATCGACCGCCAAGTGGCAACCGACCTGGTCGCCCTGCTGAGCGCCTGACCGTCCACGCTGTTCAAGAGGCTGGATCATCAGGCGGAGGGCGTTGGTCGTCGAACTCCGTACGGCGTCGGCAGACGTAGGTGTACGGGTGTCGCCTGGTTCGATCCGGCGGTGGGTTCCGCATACGGGTGACACACCTCCACCGATTCCGTGATCATCTTGCTGCTCCTCGGAGCAGCAAGATGATCACGGGGAACTGGAAGCGCGCATGGGCTGGCGTGCAGGTGAATGAGCTCAGCCCTCGTATCGGCGCTCGTGCTCGTGCTTGGGGTCGGAACCGGGGCGGTTTGCCGTCAGAGCGCCCACACCTCACTACCTGCTGGCACCTCCCCGCCGAGCGGCGGCACGGTGCAGCACGAGGCCGGACCAGCCGACCAGGACGAGGCCCACCGCGGTGAACCCAGACCGGAACAGGAGCGGCCCGTGCCCGACGTCACGGTGGGCCACCACCCGCTGCAGAAGCGCTGTCCCCGCCGGAGCCTGTCCGGGTCCCCTACACGACTGGCTCTTTCTCAGCACTCGTGATCGTGGCAGGCGCTGCTGTCGGCCGGCGGGAAGAACACCACGTGTGGCTCGACATTGCCGTCAAGGCGAAGGCTGTGGTACATCGTGAGCGTGTGGTTCACCCCAAGGGTCTCCACACCGCCGAGCCGTCCGGACCACTTGTCGATGACCGGCTTCGCGGCCTCCGCGGCCGCCCCCTCGTACATGGTTTTGAAGTACTCGTAGATGTGTTCTGTTCCGACCGTGTCGCGCGCACGGGCGCGCTTGACCGGGGTGAGTTCCAGCGCGTGCTGCGCGGCGTCGCGGATGTCGTGCATGTACTCGCGCTGCATTTCGACGTCCTGGCGTGTGCCAAGGCGGGTGAGGTGACCAGTGATCATCGTGTCGAAGTCGAACGCGAGCGTGTGGTCATGGTGCGCCATGAACCCGGGGATGTGCTTGGACTGGGCGATGTTGGTGAACGGCACCCACCCCGGATAGATCACGTCAACCAGCATCAGGATCTTCTGCCGGGGCAGATAGACGAAGCTGTTGCCCGGGGCGTGGTTGTTTCCCTTGTAGTGCATTTCGAGGACCTGGCCGCCCACCTCCATTCGGTAGGAGTCCTTGAAGGTCACATCCGGCAGTCGGCGCAGAGGATCACGGGTCTCGCGCAGCATCGTATGGGTTTCCTGCTGTGCGATCCGTGTGGCGTCGTCGGGGAACTGGTCGACCCTTCCGATGTGGTCGCCGTGGAAGTGCGTGTACACCACGTGGGTGATGGTCTTGCTCGTGACGTCGCGGATGGCACGGGTGACAAGGCCGCCGAGCGAGGGTGGTGCGTCGATGGCGATCACCTCGTCGTCGCACACCACGAACGCACACTGGTAGCCGCCGTCCGTGACCCAGTAAACGCCGTCGTCTACCTCCTGGACCAGGTACCCGCAAGGTGGCACCTTGGGGCCAACCGCGTTCTGCGGGACGGGTGGAACGGTGTTGTTGCGAGTTGACTGCGTCATCGTTGCTCGCTTTCGGACGGAGGATTCACTCTGGCCTGACGGTGCGCAGGCCAGGCACGGCGCGGTGATGTATCGAGTGGGTCGTTCGCCGGGGGTGATGTCGCGCGGCCCGGCCGCCTGATGGGCTGCACGGTGTACCGGGCGCGACTACGCTGCCCAGGGGCGCCCGTGTCGGGGCTGGCCGGACACCCCCGGGCAGCAGTTGTGCGAGTACCTTGACGGGGCTGCTGCGACGTCGGCCTTGAGAGCGCCGGACGTGTTCTGATCCGTCAAAGCGATCAACCGGGTTGAGCGGGTCAGCCGCGGGGACGGTTGCGATGCGACTGGGGTTCGCGGAGGGTGGGCAGTGGGCCGCCGACCGCGAAGTAGCGCTGTCCGGCGACCAGCAGGTCCTCGGCTGGGAACTTGGTGATCACCTCGCAACCGTCCTCGGTGACGACCAGTTCCTCCTCGATACGGGCCGCGCCAAGGCCGTCGGCTGACGGCCAGTAGGTCTCCAGCGCGAACACCATGCCCGCCTCGAGGACCTCGGGATGGTCCAGCGAGACCAGCCGGGAGAAGATCGGCTTCTCCCAGATCGACAGTCCGACCCCATGGCCGTACTGCAAGGCGAAGGCCGCCTCCTCGTCCGGGAAGCCGAACTCCTGCGCCGTCGGCCATACGGAGACGATGTCCGCCGTGGTGGCACCCGGCCGTACGAGGTCGATGGCCCGGTCCATGTAATCGCGGCACCGGGTGTAGGCGTCCCGCTGCGCCGGCGTGGCACTGCCGACCGCGAATGTTCGGTAGTAGCAGGTGCGGTAGCCCATGTGGCTATGCAGGATGTCGAAGAACGCAGGGTCACCCGGCCGGATGATGCGGTCCGAGTAGACGTGCGGGTGCGGCGAACACCGCTCGCCGGAGATGGCGTTGACACCCTCGACGAACTCGGACCCCATGTCGTAAAGCGTCTTGCTGACCAGGCCTACGCACTCGTTCTCGCGCACACCGGGCCGCAGGAAGGAGTACAGCGAGTCGTACGCGGCGTCCACCATGGCGGCCGCCTGGCTAAGCAGGGTGATCTCCGTGTCCGTCTTGATCCGGCGCGCCTCCAGGAAAACCTGCTGACCGTCGGTCACCGTCACACCCGCGTCCCGCAGCGCGGCCAGCACGGGCATCTCGATGACATCCACGCCGACCGGTTCGCCGGCCAGACCGTACAGGTCCAGTTCACGGCGTACCTTGCGGGCCACCTCCTCTGCGATGTTCGCGTCGGGGTTGAACGCGCCGCGCAGTGTGGAGATCCCGGCCCGCGCGCCTGACGGATTGCGCTCGTCGGACGGGTGGTCCAGCCACGGCGCATACAACTGGTGGTGCCGCGCCGCGGAGCCGAAGTCCCACACTATGGGTTCGCCGCCGCGCACCAGAAGGGCGAAGCGGATCAGCTTGTCGACCGCCCAGGTGCCGATGTGGGTGGCGGTCATGTAGCGGATGTTGGTGAAGTCGAAGGCGAGGACGGCACCCAGCTCGGATGCCTCCAGTTGCGCACGCAGCCGCTGCAGTCGGTCGCCGCGCAGCCGGTCGACATCGACTCGCTGCTCCCAGTCGACCGTGTTCAGGCCGAACGCGGAGGTCGCCGCGAGCGTCATCGCGCCTGTCCGTCCTCGGGCAGGGCGCGCCAGTCGTCCGGGAAGAAGAAGGCGTCCGATGTCGGCGGGACAGGTGACTGGACCTCGATCCAGCGGGCGGGCTCGTCGCGCTCGTTGACGAACCCGTGGGTGCCGTCCGTGCTGACCCAGACGAGATCGCCGGTCTCGGTGACCTCCTCGTTGCCGTCGATCCAGCCACGCATCCCACCACCGACGAAGTAGTAAATCTCCTCGAAGGGGTGGTAGTGCACCTTCGCAGCCTTTCCGGGGCCGGAGCGCGGGGCGATACTGGCGATGAAGGTGGTGTGGTGCTGGGCGCCCAGCAACTGGTCCACCATCATCCGAATGCTGATGTTCTTGATGTTGGGCCCGTGGTATCCCGGCATTGCCAGATCACCGAAGGGTGCCACGTCCGACTCGCTGAAGTGGCCGACAAAGCGGTGCCGGGGGTCGGTTTCCGACGGCCGGCCCATGTACTCGCCGGAATGCGGCTGGGTCGAGATGCTGCTGCGCGCACCGTCGAAGCTGGGCGGCTTCGGAGCCCGGACCGAGAACCAGCTCAACCCCTGGTCGCCAGCCGACAGCGAGTGCGCCAGCCCGACGGGAGCCACACCGTAGTCACCGACGCCGAGGTCGTACTCCAGCCCCGCGAGGGCCGCACGGCCGTTGCCCGCCGTCACGAACCATGATTCCTCGAACGGACAGCGGTTCCAGCCGAGCGTCGCGCCAGGGGCGAGTTCGTACAGGGCGATCTCCATGTGATGCGACCCATGGATCTCGCCGACCATCAGCGCCTGGCGCAGCCCCGGCACGTCCTTGACGTCGATCCACTCGCGTTCGGAGGCACGTGAAATGTGGTAGGCCATGAGAACCCCTTCACCTTGTGGCAAGTTGTGTCGGGATCGAGTGTGGCCGGGAGGGCATTAATCCCTTCATAATCGAAACGGCCATTCAGCGGCGCAGTTGCGCGACAAGTCGGCGTACCTCGGCAGACGGCGCGACGCCAAACTCACGCATCCTGGCGGTGTACCGCTGGTACACCGCCAGGACAGAGTCGTCACCGCCACTGGCATGGGCCAGGGATATCGCCAATTGCCAGGCCTGCTCACGGTACGGGTTGACCTTGAGCGCGTCGTTCACGAGTTGCCGGGCCTCGCGATACCGACTGAGCTGGAACGCCAGTTTGGCTGCTTCGATTCGGCCACTGGTGACGCGTTCGCTGATCTCCGAACGGCGTTGTTCGACCCAGTCGCTCGACAGGGGCGCGAGGTACGGTCCTCGGTCGGCACGGGCCAGCGCCTCGGTAATGCTGCGCAGGCGGATCTCTCCGTCCTGGTGGTCGGCTTGCACCAGCGAGTCGAGTACGACCTGCGCCGTGCCGCAGACCAGGTCGGGGCGTCCGAAGTAGAGCCGGTCGCCGTCCTGCTGTGGCACGAGGTCTTCGGGGAGCACCTCGCGAAGTCGGTGCAGCGACACGCGCAAGTAGTTGCGGCCGGCGGCTTCGTTTCGGTTGTCGAAAAGGCTGCTCAGGAGTTCTTGCCGGGAGACCTCCTGTCCGGCGCCGAGTAGATAGCTGAGTAGCTCCATGCTCTTGCTCAGCCGTAGCGTCGACTGTTGTCCGTCGACGGTCAGGATTGGTTCACCGAACTCCTCCAGCACCAGACGTGGCGCCCTCGCGGCGACGCGCAATGGGGCCTGGCTGGAGAGCGTGGCGGTGAGCTCGTGCCAGCGCGACATCCGGGTCGGGGACGCATCCGCTTCCCTGACTGCCACGGCGGGGACGTCGGTCAGCGCGCTGAGCAGCAGATGCTGGGACCCCTGTGCTGTGGCCTCGCTCAAAGCGAGTTCGGCAGCCGCATCAGACGAATCCTCCCGGCCGACTCGCCAGTACGCCTCCGCCAGATAGGCCGCCGCCGTGGCCAGTTCAAGCCGCCGGTCGCCGCGCCGCATTCCGTCGACGCAGGCCTCCAGCTCCGCGCACGCCTCGACGTTGTGATTCCGCAAGAGCAAGGAATATCCGCGCCACAGCTGGCAAAGCTCCCGGCTGAAAGCGTATTCGGCCGCTCCGCCGGCTTCCGCCTCGGCAAGCGCGCGATCGGCCGCCTCCGTGTCCTGATGCAGGCGCAGGTACAGCTTCGCCTCGCTCAGATGACCGAAGAAGCGGTACAGCCGGGACCCGGTCTCTGCGATCAGTCGGCAGCCGCGTTCCAACGCGGCCCGCGCATCGTTGCCCCGACCGAGGTCGATCATGAGATCGACGGCGTCGAACGCGTGCAACCAGGGCGGCTGCCACGCCTCCCGACGTACCTCGTACATCTGCATGGCCTCCTCCAGGCGACCCGTCGCGCGCAGCCCGGCGATGACCCATGGCGCGCCCAGCACGGTCCGCCGCGGATCCGGGCCGGTGGGCCGGTCGAGCCCGTTCAGCCGACCTCGGAGGTATCCGATCCGCATCAGCATCCCGTCGACCGTGGCTGACGGTGTGGGTGAATAGCCGGGGAAGGGAGGTGATGTGCCGTCCGCCAGCGCCAGAAGGTTGTCGGCCGCCTCTCTGGCGCAGCCTGTAGGCAAGCGTTCAGCCAACGTGTGTGCTTCTTCGAGCCGGCCGGAGTGCCACAGACACCACGTCGCCAGCAACAATGCTTCCTCGAAATGAGGTGAATCGGGTCCTGGCAACCAGCCGTAGCCGTGCCGCTCGAGTAGCTCGATTCCGCGCTGGCACTGTTCGAGGGCGAACGACACGCGCAGGACAGCGATGCCGACCCCGGGCGTCGGTGTCCTACTGGTGGCATCCAGTGAGTCCAGCCACCGGGCCGCCGAGCTGAAGTTCATCCGGGCGACCACATCAGGGAGGGCGACCGCGGCGTGCCGCCACGCGGCCTCTGCGTCACCCAGGCGCAGGAGCGAGTCGACGGCTTCCTCCCACTCGCCTTGCTGTACCAGCAGTTCCGCGTGCAGCTGGTGCAGTCGGCGCACCGTCTCCGGATCTTCCGTCCTGATCAGTTCCTCGGCAAGGAGTTCCCTGAACTGGGGGTGTGGGGTAAGCCGGGTGCCGTCTTTCGACCAGGTCACGGGTAGTCGCTTGGACTGCAGTCGGGCCATCAGCCGGGCCGCGTCGGTCTGGCCGAGTGCCACTGCGTCGGCGACCGAGATTTCCGCCAGCGCACTGGTGCGCAGCAGGAACGCGCGCTCGGTGGCGGAGAGGGTACGGAGGGTGTTGGCCGAGAGATATTCACGCAGGGCGTTGGGCTTGCGACCGGCCACCTCGACTGTTCGCCACCCCTCGAACAGCACTCCGGCGACCCAACCGCTGGTGTTGTCGACGACGCCCTGAACATCGACATCGGACCGGCCGATCAGCCGCAGGGCCGCCGCCGTCTCGCCGGCGTCGAACGCGAGATCCTCCTCGCCCAACTCGCCCACACGGGAGATGTCACTCATCGATCCGATGTCCAGCGGAATGCCGGCGCGGGAGATCAACACGAGGTTCACTGCGGCAGGTAGGTACCGGGCCAATGCCGACAAGACCACGATCGATTCCTCGTCGTCCGTGATCCGTTCGACGTTGTCACACACCAGTATCAGTCGACTGCCCTGCAGGCTCTCTGCAAGCAGCCCAGCGGCCTCGCCGACCTGGATGCCGTTGTGCAAGGCGTCGGTTGCCGCCCGGGGGGCGTCATGGACATGCGGCTCGACCGCCGCTTCGAGATACACCAGCAACCGACCGGGAGCCTGTTCGGTGCCGTCGAGCGAAAGCCAGGCGACAGGACGATCGAGATTGCGCAGGGCCAGAGCGACGGCTGTGGTCTTTCCCCCGCCGGCGGACGCGCACACCGTCACCACGGGGTGGTGGTCGATGAGGAACCGTATGCGCTGCGACAGTCGGTCTCGCCGCACGATGTTGTCGCCGGGTTCAGGCGTCGCTAGCTTCCGCCGGATCATCATGCGCTGCTACCCGCCCCACGACTGCGATTGCCGTCCACCGCGACCCGCCTAACTCGGAGTCAGTACACCCTGCCGCCAACGGGGCAAAGAGTCCTTTTCTGGCGCTCAAAGCCGCGTGGCGCTCTGGAGCCATGACGTCAACATTCGATGGCTCGATGTCGCTGGGTCAAGCTTGGTTTCACCGAAGTTCATGAGGGTGATCGGCAGCCTACCTGCAGGCGGGCACACGGGGGATTGTGACGCACGACACTGGCCATCGTTGTTCGTGTGCAGCTGAGGTGCGGTTGCCGCTGGGAAAACCCGGTCGATCAGTCATGGGTGATCCAGGCCGATCGACCGGACTTCCGGTGTCCGACGGGCCGCAGCGCTGACGGGAAGCCGGAACTCATCGGCTGGTCCCGGCGGCGCCGGCGGATCCGATGCAAACGGCTACTTGAAGGCCTCGGTGTTGCGGAAGAATGCCTTGCCATGAGGGTAGGACACCAGTTCGCACTGCAGTCCCCATGGTGACAGGAAGTAGACCCAGCGTTGGCCCTCGTGCGGACCCTTGCTGTCCGTCGGCTCCCCGAGTACGCGGAGGCCGCGTCGGCGCAGGTCGGCCACCGCGGTGTCCATGTCGTCCACGTAGAGGGCGAGATGATGGCCACCGACGTCGCTGTTGCGAGGAGGATCCAGGCGCTGGTCGGGCGCCTGGTACTCGAAGACCTCCAGGACCGCTTGGCCGCCGATCCTGAAGAAATAGATGCGTGGCGACACCGCCCTGTCGTGCACGTTGAGGTGCTCACTCATCCAGTGGCCCTCGTCGTCGCGCAGCGGTCCGAGCCTGTACAGGTACTCGAATCCAAGTACGTCTTCGAAGAATTCACGCGCCTGGTCCAAGTCGGGAACGGTGATCCCGAAATGGTCGACACGAGTGAGACCGGGAATGGGCATCGAACCTCCGTTGAGAGTCCTGTCGATTTACGCAATGTGATGATCAGGGGAAGACCACGGTTCGGCTTCCGTCGAGCAGTACGCGGTTCTCGGTGTGCCAGCGAACCGCTCGGGACAATGCCAGGCATTCGACGTCCCGGCCGAAGGTGGTCACCTCGGCGGCGGTCATGGAATGGTCTACGCGTGCCACTTCTTGCTCGATGATGGGCCCCTCGTCGAGATCCGATGTCACGTAGTGCGCGGTGGCACCCACGAACTTCACACCTCTGGCATGGGCCTGGTAGTACGGTCGGGCGCCCTTGAAGCTGGGGAGCATGGAGTGGTGGATGTTGATAGCGCGCCCCTCCAACCTCTTGCAGAGCGCCGGGGAGAGGATCTGCATGTAGCGGGCCAGTACGACGAGGTCGACGTCAAGATCCTCGACCAGGTCCATGAGTTTCTTCTCTGCGGCCGGCTTGGTCTGCGGCATGACCGGCATGTGGTGGTAGGCGACGCCGTAGGCCTCGGCCAGGTGGGTCAAGTCCGTGTGGTTCGACACCACGGCGGCGACCTCGACGTTCAGCCCGCCGTTGAAGGCGCGGAACAACAGGTCGTTGAGGCAGTGCCCGAATCGGCTGACCATGATCATGATGCGTTGCGGTCTGGTGGCATCGAGCAGTCGCCATTCCATGGGGAACTGCTCCGGCACTCTCCGGAAGCCCGCGCGCAGCGTGTCGATCGTGGTCAGCGGGTCTGAGGATTCGAACTCCACCCGCATGAAGAATTTCCCGGCGCCGCGTTCGCTGAACTGCTGGCTCTCCACGATGGTGCAACCGTTCCCGAGGAGGAAGGCCGAGACCGCGTGTACTATCCCCGGCCGGTCAGGGCAGGTCAGGGTGAGAACAAAGCGCGATGCAGTCATGCTGAATTACGTCCTCCACTGTGAGTCGGAGTCTCCGTGGACGTTCTGGGGTGGCTCCGTCACACCAGGGGGCGGGTACGGAGTGTGGCGCGGATGTGGCGCTGGACGTGGCGTTCGACGGTGGGCTTGGCCGATCCGCCGTTTTCCTCGCCGATGACGATCGTCACCTCGCGGCCGTCGATCGCCTCACTGTCGTCCACCATGGCCAGTGAGGACCAACCGCCCACGTTGACGGTGTAGCCGGCGTTCGCGGAGATGCCCACCAGCCGTCCGTCGACGAGCACCTTGTCGTAGGACCCGGTGGCGTAATTGGAGACCGGCATCTCCAGGTACTTCGTGTGCGGCCCGCTGCCGAACAGGCTGTCGGTGATGAGCTCCGCGGTATCCCGGTCGTTCCAGCGCAACCACACCTTCCTGCGGTGCGGCTGGTCCGCCATCAGCTCCAGGGCCTCCCGCCCGATGAAGTCATGGTCGAACCTGATGACGCGGCCGTAGCCGAGGTCCCACGGCGTGACGTAGTAGTCCTCGATGTTGTCGGACACGAAACTGCCGCCGATGGACTTGTTCGCCTCGAAGCCCTCCGCGGACAGCCACTGCCGGAAGGGCTTCATCGTCTCACCGGTGTAGATGGCGGGCACCGGCGCAGGGAGCCAACCGGACTCGATCGCGGTGGCCGGGTAGGCCCGTGCGCCGCCCTGACGCAGCCCGAACTCTTCCCCGGCCGCCAGCAGGGCCTCCCGGACTGTCTCGCTGTGTTCCTGTGGTCCGACCAGTTCGAGACCGGTGAACTCGTCTCCCGGCACCCCGACCATGGTGTGGTTGAGCGCACGGATCGGGACACCCGCGATCTTGAACTCGCCCATGGCGAAGAATTTGATCCGCGGGAGAGGCGCGCCCGCCGCCCTTTCGACGATCTTGTGAGTGGCAGGGCCGTTGAGCTGGAACCGGAAGGTGAGTCGCCTGCCGTCGTTGGCGATGGAACGCTCGTCACGGGTCACGGTGACCCGGTAATCTCCGGTTTCCGCGTGGAAGGCGGCCCAGTTGGGTGCGACCGGCCGGCCCACCAGGCTGAACTCGTCGTCCTCGAAGGCGAACAGAATGGCATCACCGACGAAATAGCCGTCGTAATTGCATGCGATGAACTGCTTTGCTTTGTTCCTGCCGAAATTCTTGAATCCGTTCACACCGAGATCGGACATCAGCCGCAACGCGTCCGGACCCTTGAAGTAGATGTCCGTCATGTGGTTGGACTGATCGAACAGCACTGCGGTCTCCTTCCAGGCCCGCTGTTCGTCCCGCCAGTTGGTGTACTCCGCACGCATGGGGTACACGTACGGGCCCTGGGGTGCGTTGCGCAGCATATGCGCAACGTTGCCGGCCTTGTGGATCTTCTCTTCGAGATTCATGAAACTCACGCTCGGCTTTCTGTCTACTGGCGGTGGCTGGGGTCAGGACTCTGGGTCGCTGGAATCATCCGGTTTCTTCCACACCACTGGCGCGGGACAGCCAGTCGACTGTGGTGTCGACCTGGTTGAAGGAGAACAGATGCAGGCCTTCGATCGAGAGGTCGGCGAAGGAGATCTTCTTGTGGATGGCGATGAGCAGGTCCATGGGCTCATAGGCCCGTCCCAGCAGCAAATTGCCAACCATTCCGTGCTGTTTGGACAGAAACCTTACGGACCGTCCGACTCCGATCTTGACCGAAAGTTCGATCAGCTTCCGGACCTGCAGGGGAGCCGCGACGCCGATGCGAAGCGGCAGGGTGACGCCCCGGTCGCGAGCCGATTGCAACCAGCCGGCCATGGCTGAAGCGTCGAAGCAGAGTTGGCTGACCATGTAGTCGGCGTACTGCTGTTTGCGCACCAGGGCGTCGAACAGTACGTCGTCTGAGATCTTTGGGTGACCCTCCGGGTAGCAACCGATCCCTATCTTGGAGAGTCCGTGGTCGAACTCGCCCAGTTCCTGGAGGATTTCCGCGGCCTCGCTGAACCTGCCGACGGGTTCCTCTCCGTCGCCGCCGATGACGAACAGTTCGTCGACACCGAGATCATTGATTCTCCGTACAAAATTTCGCAGATCTTGCCGTTCCTCGACCATGCGGGCCGCCAGGTGCGGCACGACCCGGTGGCCCGATCGGCGTGCCGCCGCGACGTGGTTGAGCGTCCGCAAAAGTCCAAATTTTGGCGAGCAGGTCACGGTCACCGTCGTGTCGGCCGGCACTACGGCCGCCTTCTCCTCCGCGCCCTTGAGGGGAATGATCTCGACACTCGCGTTGCGGACTATGTCGTCGACCGTAATCGTCCGGTCAGCGGATTGCGTCATTGAAGTTTTACACCTTCTCCGAGCTGGAGTGAATCAGACAATACGACCTGTCCGGTGTGCCGTCCGAGCGGAAGCCGGCGGCAAGAATGCGAGGGCTATCACCCAGGTCCTGAGGCGCAGTCGGCGGCGACATCCAACTGGGAGTAGAAAACCGCCGGCCAAGCCTCCGGAGATCGAGGCCAGTTCGGCAAACGATGATGGCGCCGAGCCGATATCTCTGCGTGAAGCCCAGAAACTGCCGAGGACCTTACAGTAACGCCCATTAATCATTCATTAGATGAGCTCCCCTGCAATTATCCGGCCATTACTCACTCTTGCCGCCGGGACGTCCGCGGCACATGCTTGCCGACAGCGATATTCACGCCGGGAATTTTGGAGGAATCAGCAATGACGTTGGATATTCGGCTTGACGGACGGACAGCGCTCATCACCGGAGGAGGCAGCGGACTCGGCCTCGCGACCGCTGAGGCGCTGTACGCACAGGGCGCCGCCGTGGCCATCCTGGGCCGCACCAAGGCCAAACTGGAGGCCGCCGAAAAGCAGATCGCCGCAGCCGGCGACGGCCGCGTCCTGACATTGGTGGCAGACGTCAACGACGACGACGCGGTGGCGGATGCGCTGCGCCAGGTACACGAGTGGCAAGGCCGGCTCGACATCCTCGTCAACTGCGCGGCGCCCCTGCTGGCCGTAAGCCCGCTGGCGGAGGCCGACGAGACGGTCATGAGCGACGCCCTGAACGCCAAGGCCGTCGGCTACCTGCGGGTTGCGCGCGCCGCGCTGCCCCTCATCGAAAAGGGAGGCACAGGGCGCATCATCAACGTCGCGGGCATGGCGGCACATGTGCTGGTCCCGAACATCGGCGTGGCCGCCGCGGTGAACGCCGCCGTGGTCGCCCTGACCAGCTATCTGGCCGCCGAAGCGGCCCCGCAGGGCGTGCTGGTCAACGGCATCTCGCCTGGCATGACGCTGACACAGGTCTGGCTGGACCGCCACGCGGCCACCGCCGAAGCGAAGAACATCACCCCCGAGCAGGTACGCGACGGCATGGTGGCAAACCTCGGAATCCGTCTCGGCCGCTGGGCACGCCCGGAGGAGATCGCGGCCGCGGCACTGTTCCTCGCCTCCGACCTCGCCTCGTACGTGACCGGTCAGGTCCTCCAGGTCGACGGCGGGCTCGGCAAGTCGGTCATCTGACCGTCAGTGAGGAAGATTCACATGACCCACGTGTCCGTCGCCGGCCTTGGCAACATGGGCAAAAGCATGGTCCACCGCCTACTCGCGACGGGAATCGGGGTGACGGTCTGGAATCGCTCGCCCGCAGCCGTCGACGAGCTCGTCGCGCTGGGTGCCAAGCGCGCCGGATCCGTCGCCGAACTGTTTGCCGCCGGGCCGGTGCTGTCAGTGCTGGCCGACGACGCCGCAGTCACCACGGTCTTCGACGAAGCGGTCCTCGCCGAGGTCGGGCCAGAGGCCGTCCACGTCGGCATGTCAACGATCTCGGTGGCCGCCGGGCGCGCCCTGGCGGAGAGGCACCAGACCGCCGGCGTGGGGTACCTGGCGGTCCCCGTACTGGGGCGCCCGGCCGTTGCCGAGGCGGGGCAGCTCAACCTGCTCGCCGCCGGTGACGGGGCGTTGATCGACTCCCTGGAACCGGTGTTCTCGGTGCTCGGGCGACGAACCTGGTGGGTCGGCGAGCACCCATGGCAAGCCAACGTCGTCAAGATCACCATGAACCTGCTGATCATCCACGCGCTGGAGGCGATGGCGGAGGGCTTCACGCTGGCAGAACGACACGGCGTCGACGCACGCGAGCTGCACAATCTGATCACGGGGACCTTGATGCCGGGACCCGTGTACCAGGGCTACGGCAAAGCGATGGCGGACCGCGAGTACCTGCCGGCCGGATTCCGCACCGCCCTGGGGAACAAGGATCTCGGTCTGGCCCAGGCGGCCGCCGAATCGGTCGGACTGGAGCTGCCCGCCATGTCCGCCCTGCGCCAGACCTTCCTGACCGCGATCGACCTGGGCAAGGCCGATCACGACTGGGCGTCGATTGCAGAAGTGCTGCGAAGAGCCTGAACGATGAACACATCCATCACAGTCCAACCCGAGGAGGGTGTTGTCATGACGCTTGTGCCCTTGGTGGCGAGGGACCAGATCGACGCAGTCGACCTGCCACTGATCCAAGCTGGGGAGCAGTCGTTCGGCAAGCTGCTGAACACTTGGCTCGCCATCGCCAACAGTCCGGGTATGTTCGCCACCTACCTGCCGTTCGTCCGTGCAGTCACGGGCCCGGGTGAGCTCGACGGGCGCATCCAAGAGCTCACCGCGGTCTATGTGTCGTTGCTGAACCACTGCCGGTACACCACCAGCCACCGCTGCTACTCGGCGCTGGCCAAGGGCGTGAGCGAGGCAGACCTGGAGCGACTGGCCGCCGGCGACTTCTCCTCGTTCAGCAGCAGAGAGCAGCTGGCTCTGCGCTTCACCCGTGCCCTCACGGTCGACCATGCGGTGACCAGCCGCGACGACAGCGTGACCGGCATCGACCCCGAGGTGCTGGCGCAGGTGCGGGACAGCTTCAAGCCGCGGGAACTCGTCGAGTTCGTCATGTCTGTCGGACTGTGGAACGCCCTCACCCGCTTCCACCGGGTGATGGACCTCGACCTCGACCTCGGTGAGCCGCCGTCCGCGGTGGACGCCGCCGTCTGAGCGCGGATGAGGACCATGACTGCCGAGATCCTCGATGGCAAGGCCGTCGCAGCCGAGATCAAATCCAGGCTGACGACCCGTGTTGCGGCGCTGAAGGAAAAGGGCGTCACACCCGGGCTGGGCACGATCCTGGTGGGGGACGACACCGGCAGCCGCAAATACGTGGCAGGCAAGCACCGCGACTGCGCCGAGGTCGGCATCGCCTCGATCCGACGCGAACTGCCCGTGACGGCGACGCAGGAGGAGATCGAGGCGCTCGTCCGCGAGCTGAACGACGACCCGGCCTGCACCGGTTACATCGTGCAGTTGCCGCTGCCCACGGGCATCGACGAGAACCGGATCCTGGAACTGATGAATCCGGAGAAGGACGCGGACGGCCTGCACCCGATGAACCTCGGCCGTCTGGTCCTCAACGAGCCGGCACCGCTGCCCTGCACTCCAAACGGTGTGCTCACCCTGCTGCGCCACTACGGCGTGGAGATCAAGGGCGCCGAGGTCGTGGTGGTCGGCCGGGGCGTGACAATCGGGCGCCTGATACCGCTGCTGCTGACTCGGCGGCGGGAGAACGCCACGGTCACCCAGTGCCACACCAGCACTCGCGACCTCTCTGCCCACCTGAGGCAGGCGGACATCATCGTCGCCGCAGCGGGCTCCGCGCACCTGATCCGGCCCGAAGACGTGAAGCCCGGTGCCGCCGTCCTCGACGTCGGCGTCTCACGCAGCGCCAAGGGCACAATCATCGGTGACGTCCACCCGGACGTTGCACAGGTCGCCGGCTGGATCTCACCGAACCCGGGTGGTGTGGGCCCAATGACCCGTGCCCAACTGCTCGTCAACGTGGTCGAAGCAGCAGAACGCGACGTCGGCTATGGGCAACACAGCAGTGCGTAGCCGAGCGCGTGCGAGGCGATCAACGTCCGACGCCGAAGACCGCCCGAGTCGGACCCCCACCGTTTCCCGTTCGCCGGCGGTGGGGGCGCGTGTCGGCGCCGAGCTGCCGCACAACCCACAGCCCGTGGGGGTCGCCCACCGTCGGCGGGCTCCGGGCCCAGCTTGTTCAATTTTCCCTTTCGGGGCAGGACACATATGAGGTAACAAAGATTGGCGAACGCGGATGTAGCGCGTCCTCTGTCGTCAGGGAGACCGTGAAGCCCGCAGCGCAGCGTCTGCCAGGAGCGGGCCAGGCCAAGGGGGGCCCGCGATGGTGTGCTGGACACGGTAGGCGTGGTCTCGCCGCGCACACGATGGGCGGCCGTGTACGCCGGGGCCAGTCTGGCAGGCATCGCAGGAGTCGTGGAATTGCCGGTGGCGGCCGCAGTGCGGCTGACGCAGCAGCGGCCGGGGGCGAAGCAAGTCTGTCAGGCTCGGCGGGCGTTGGACGTGAGGCGATCGGCGAGCGCGATGACGAGGTCGCGCAGTTCATCGGGGCGCTCGATGACGAACGGCCGGTCGAGGGCGGCGAGTACTCGAGGCAACCAGTCGAGCCGCTCCACCCGTAGTTCGACGCGCACCCAGCGCTCGGCCGCCTCGTCCTGGTCTGCCGCGGGCTCGCACTCCTCCAGGCTCGCGACACCAGCGGGAAGGTGAGCGCGGATCTGCGCGACTGTCCCGTGGACCCGCAAGGTCACCTCGTGCCGGTACTCGGCCGTGGCGAATCCTGACAGCACGCGCTGCGCCGGATCCGGGCCCATGGGCTCTTCGAATGAGCCGGGCAGGGTCCTCGCGTCTGCGATGCGGTCGAGCCGGAAGGTCCGGTCCTCACCGATCTGGGCGTCCTCGCCCGTGACGTACCACCGGCCCGCGTGGGCGACGATGCCGTACGCGTGCAGCGTGCGTTCGCTGCGTCGTCCGTCGCGGTCGGTGTAGCGGATCGACAGTGGTCGGCGGTGGCGCACCGCATCGGCAATGGCGAGCAGCACCTCGGCGTCCGGGGTGTCGAACTCGCCGGGCTGATCCGTGAAGGCGAGAGTCTCCAGGAGGAGGTCGAGCCGACGGGCGAGGTGCTTGGGCAGCACCCTGCGGATCTTCGCCGATGCCGTCTCGCTTGCCGTGCGCTCCGTCGTCGTCAACCCTGCCCGGCGACCGGCGACCAGGCCGAGCAAGACGGCCAGCGCCTCGTCGTCGCTGAGCATGAGCGGGGGCAAGCGGTATCCGGGGGCGAGCCGGTATCCGCCGTAGCGGCCGCGCACCGATTCCACGGGCACGTCCAGGTCGATCAGCTGGCCCACGTATCGCCGCACGGTGCGCCCTTCGACACCGAGCCGGTCGGCGAGTTCGGCCACCGTCCGGGTGCCGCCCGACTGCAGCAGCTCCAGGAGTGTCAGCACGCGGCCGGTGGGGCGAGGCATGTTCGCAGTCTAACGACTATAGAGGACCGATTCTGTCCACTATTTCTCCTAGTCTGCGGGCTGTACGCCTCCAGCACAGCCAAGGAGATCCCATGGACTTCGTCTCTGTCCGCATCATCACCAGCGACATGACGCGCCTCGTCGAGTTCTACGAGCGAGCCACAGGGGCACGGGCGACGTGGGCCACCGCGGACTTCGCCGAACTCAGGACCCCGGGCGCCACGCTCGCCATCGCGAGCACCCGCACCGTTCCGCTGTTCGCCCCGGGCTCTGCCCGTCCGGCGGACAACCACAGCGTGATCACCGAGTTCCTCGTCGACGACGTGGACCGCGTTCACCAGAACCTGAGCGGCTTCGTCACCGACTTCGTCACGGAACCCACCACGATGCCCTGGGGAAATCGGTCGCTGCTGTTCCGCGACCCCGACGGCAACCTCGTCAACTTCTTCACCCCCGTCACCCCGGCGGCGATCGAGAAGTTCGCACGATGACGCCCGGCACAACCGCTCACGCGGGAGCCCTGAGACCCCAGGGCTCCCGCTGAACGCGGCCGCCTGATCCGAGAGCGCCACCGGCAAAAGACACCGGAACGGTCTTCTTCCGTCGACGCCGTACTTTCCAGGCCGGTACTGAGCGCCGTCTCAGCGCAGTGCGCTCTCCACGACGGGGAGCGCGAGATCCCACAGGCGGTCCGCCGCCTCGGGGTCGGCGGACCACTCGGCAACTCCCGTGGCGGGCTCCGGGCCGCCCTGGACCACCGACTGCTCCTGGTTGTCCTCGAAGTAGCCTCCCGTCACGCCGTCCAAGAGAGGGGATGCGGCCAGCAGGACGATGGTCGCCGCTCCCTGTTCCGGGGTCTTGGCGTAGTCGGGGATGATCAGGTTGCCGTCCGCGTCCATCACACCGATGGCCTTCAGGACTTCGGGGGAAATGTGGCGCCCGAGGTTCGTGTAGGGGATGGCGCCGGGCGCGCAGGAGGTCGCCGCGATGCCCGCATCGCCCCAGTGACGGGCAATGCCCACCGCCAGGAGCACATCGGCGGTCTTGGACTGCGCGTACGCGAGGAACGGATCGTAAGGCCGGCTCTCGAACTGGGGATCGTCGAAGTCGACACCGGCCCGGAGCTGCGCGCCGGAACTGACGACGACGACACGCGACCGACCCTTCGCCGACAGCGCGGGCCGCAGTCCGAGGGCCAGCGCGAAGTGGCCGAGGTAGTTGGTGGCCAGCTGCATCTCCCAGCCCTGATCGCTGCGCTCGAGCGTGGGGAGCATCATGATCCCGGCGTTGGCGACGAGCATGTCCAAGGGGTCCTCCCAGGCACGGCAGAACGCCCGCACCGACGCCAGGTCGGCGAGATCGATGGGCAGCGCGTCAACCTGGGGGAACTCCTCGAGGATCTCCTTCGCCATGCCCGGGTCACGCGTCGCGATCGTGACACGGGCGCCCGCCGCGGCCAGGGCCCGGACCGTTTCCGCGCCGAGCCCGGAAGCACCGCCCGTGACGATCGCACGCCGCCCCGTCAGGTCGACGCCCGCTATCACCTCCGTAGCGGTGGCCCTCGGCCCGAACGGCGTGGTGATGAGTGACATGTCAATGCCTTTCACAGAAGGGACAAGACAACGGCGCCCCGATCGGACAGCCGTCGCCTGGCCGTTCCGGCGCAGCGGCGGAGGCGTCGACGACATGAGGCACGACCCGGGGACCCGGTCCATCCCGCCATAGGAGGACCAGGCTGCCGAAGAGCACGCCTTTCGTCGCTGTGCACGGACGCGTTACGCGCCTGCCGGCCACCGGTGACCAGCGTTTCGCCGATCGGATCCGGAAGGCAGAGTCGGCTTATCCAGGGATCGACGGTCTCTGGCTGCCGCTCCGACCGTGACGCGGACTCGAAGGCTGGACAGCAGACAGTTGGGAATCTACTGCGCGTGCGCAGGGAAGCGCTCACCACCGGTGACGTCGCGCTCCCGGGCACGGGGCGCCGGTGCCGGGTCCGCCCGGATGCGGCTACCACCGCAGCGCCGCGGCCACGCGCCGTGTCCTCCGTCACATTTTCCAACCTCACGGTGGCCGGGGCGTCTCTAGGTATGGGCGGGGCACCGACCCCCGCGGACAGCACGTCCACCAAACCGGCATCGCACGCTCAGGAGGAACTCCTTGTTCTGGAATCGCCGAGCCCGTCACCGCACGGCAGCACTGTCCCTGGCCGCCGCGGCTGTGCTACTCAGCGGATGCGCCTCGACCGCCCCGGTGACGGTGGACGGGAGCCCGTCTCCGCTGCAGTCGCCGGCTGCCCACCCGCGGGAAACGAGGGCCGTCGTCACCGAGAAGCCGGTGTCCTACGTGCCGGCGGACCCCAAGTACACGGTGCGGACGCCGTCAGGGCATCTTGTCAACGACTGCGTTCCCCGGCGACTGCACCAGTACGTCACAACACTGACCACGGAGGACGGCAAGCACCTCTCCACGCTGATCTTGGGCAAGGGGCCGAACGTCGTCTACTTCGGCCACCAGTACGGAGGCCAGATCTGCAACTTCCTTGATCTTGCGGAGGAGATCGCCGGGCGCGGCTACCGGGTGATGCTTCCGGAGTTCCGCAACCATGTGGCCTCTGAGAAGGCCGCCGCCTCCAGCTCCCTCGATGCGAAGGCCGCGTTCGACAAGCTGAAGGACCTCGGGACGAAGCGGGTCTTCCTGGCGGGAGCCTCCTGCGGCGGAACCACCGCGGCCGTGCAGGGCGTGGAAAGCGGCATACCCATCGTCGGCCTGACCCTGCTTTCCTCACCGGCACGGTGCGACGGCGACGCTGTGGCGGCCGTGAAGAAGATCCAGAAGCCCTCGCTGTTCATGGTCGCGCACGACGACATGCAGGGAGGGCACGAGCGGCAGATCCGGGAGCTCTACGCGGCGTCCGCGGCAACCCACAAGCGCCTCGTCGCGATCGACGGCGAAGAGCACGGGACATTGATGCTGTACGGATCCAAGGAAGCCGACGAGCGACGCGCCATGGTCATCAGCTTCATCCTGAACGCCCTCACGGCAGACAACGAGGTCGGCGTACAGGACTGACGGGACAGCTCACGACACTGGTCGCAGCGGACCTCGCCGGTGAGGGCACTGCGGGCACTGCCGGTCCTGTCGGTTGGCCATGGAGATCAGGCCGTCTCGACGTACCGCTCCCCCGCATACGCCCGCAGCACCGGCACGACCGCCTCCGCGCCCCCCGGCAGCCGGTCGATCCGGTCCAGGACGTAGGCCCGATGACCATCCATCAAGTGCTCGGGATGGGCGGAGGCATGCGCGCCCGGCAGCACCCACACCGTCAGTGAGGGGTGGGGGTCGAGACCGCGCGGCTGCCGTCCGACCGTGACGGTGGCGATCTGAGCCCACCGGAAGAACCTCTCCTCGCCGGCCACCTCGCGCATGCCGATGCCGGTGGCACCGATCCGCAGTTCCATCGGCTTGCGCCAGCGGACGTACGCGAAGCGCACCTGGATCCAGCAGATGAGAGTGCCGAGCATCGACACCGTGATGGGGATCCCGATTCCGGATTCGCCGTCCAACCGGTCGTGGTTGAAGATCACGTACAGGTAGACCGACACGAACAATGCGCTGAATGACAGCGCCCACACCGTCCGGACACGCGTACGCCGGCCGTCGCCCAGGTCGGCTGTGAAGCTCCGTTCCCCACCGGGGACGCTCAGTTCGGGCCCCGCGACGGTCACCGGGATCGGCGGTCGTACGGCGCGCGGTGCCGTCTCGAAGCGGTCGCCGGCGTACTCGGCGAGGGCAGCGGTGAGCCGGCCGACACTCTGGTCCAGGTCCGCGCAGTTCACCAGGGTGTAGCGGTTCCAGGCGTCCAGGCTCCGGTCCTGTCGGCGGGGCAGAGTCACCCCCGGGACCGTCCACAGCAGCAGGCGCGGCGGCGGTGGCGTGGTGTCGCTGTCCGCCGCCTTCTCGTGCCACAGGGAGACCGCGCGGATCTGCTCCCAGGACAGCATGGCGTCGTGCAACGTGAGCCCGTGAGCGTCGATACGCAACCGGAACGGCCGCCGCACCCTGCGCAGTTGAGTCCACCCGTACCCAGCCACCGGGACGGACAGAACTCCCAGCAGCGCCTGACCGGGTTCGGCGCTACGGGAGGCGGACAGCCACACGAGCGCGCCCGTCACCAGGACGATGCCCCAGCCCACCCATCGCCTTCCGCGTCTTCTCAACGTCCGCTCTACCGTGAATTCCACTGGTCCCCGACCCCCTTGTCGTTCCCCGCCAGCGCCATGATGCGTCTCGGCCGCCCGCCGCTCCATCCCCGCGGGCAAGCGGTTGCCCTTCCGTGACGACCATGGGACATCGGCTCCCGCCGGTCATTCCCCCGCCCCGATCCGTTCATCACCGGCCGCCCAACCACCCGCCGACGCAGCACCGCCGACACAGCCCCAGCACGCGAAACACCTACGCCCCGCGCACCGTGAGCCTGCCCCACCGCAGCAACGGGAAGTGACCCTCGGCCGGAACGTAGACGGACAACACGCGGTCGAAGAGCCCAAGCCCCGCGACAACCCTCGTGCCCAGCAACCACGCGCGCCCCGGTGTCGCCCTCGGCGTGAGTCCCAGCGGCCTGCGCCGGAACTCTCCGTTCCGCGATCCGGTGCAGCAGCTCAGTCAGGGCCTGCCTCGCCCGGGCGACGAAGCGGATCCACCGTCACCGGCCACCACAAGATCATCCCGGTGCAGACCAGAAGTAACTCCGCGTTTGCTTGCGATCTCTACATTCCGCTGAAGTAAAGCTCGGTAAAGCACAGGCAATCTGCGCAAATATCAGAAGGCGCCCAACATGACGAACCCTTTCGAGGACCAGGAAGCCACATACCTGGTGCTGATCAACGCAGAAAAGCAGCACTCGCTTTGGCCGACCTTTGTCGACGTCCCCGAGGGCTGGGAAATCGCATTCGGCGAGGCTTCGCGACAGGACTGCCTGGACTACGTTGAACGTACATGGACCGACATGCGGCCCAAGAGCCTGGTCGATGCAATGAGTGGCAACTGAACGCACCGACGTCTGCGGTCCGTTGAATCGCGGCGGACCGCACTCGGGGTCGAGCAGTCGCGAGCGGAGGCCGTCGCGCGCGCTTCACGTCTTCGCCGCTCCCCGAACTCCGATACGGCCCCTCGGTCCGCCGACCGAGGACTGAACATGGACCACAGGTAACCCGACAGGCGCCGCACCGTTCACCCGGGTCGGATTCAATGCGGCCACTCGTTCTTCTGATATCAGCGAGAACGCACCACATCTTCAAAGAAGGTTAAAGGACTCCCCCGGCCGTCACCCGGGCGGTCCACCATTGCACCGCGCCCGCGGCCGGACTCCGAAAATCGAAAGAATCCGGGTCTGCGTGGCGCAGGATTTTGCGCTGATTTCTCGCCGAATATCAAGTACACGGGATGTTCAATATGCCGAACCACGCCAAAATGGCCCTGACCGCGGCCCAAAAAGGCATCTGGTACGCACAGGCACTCGATCCGGAGAGCCCGGCCCAGAACATGGTGGAGTATCTGGACATCGCCGGACCTCTGCAACTCGCATTGCTGCAGCAGGCGTTCGGCCAGGCACTGGCCGAGGCCGAGCTGTCGCATCGGCGGTTCGGGCAGGGCGACGACGGGCCGTGGCAGGTGGCCGAACCGCTGCTTGAGTACCGGTTGCCCGTGATCGACTTGCGGGAGGAGCCGGAGCCGGTGGCGGCCGCTGAGGCATGGATGCGTGCCGACGCGGCCCGCCCCGCCGATCTCGAACGCGGCCGAATCATCACCTTCACCGCGCTCCCGGTGGGCGAGGACAGGACCGTGGTGTATCTGCGGGCCCACCACATCGCGGTGGACGCCGTCGGGTACGGGGTGTGGCTGAACCGGGCGACGGAGATCTACACCGCCCTCGAGGAGGGGCGGGACTGCCCGTTCACGCCGTTCGCGACCCTCGAGGAGATCGTGGCCGACGATGAGGCGTACCGCGGGAGCGAGCAGTTCACACAGGACCGGGCGTACTGGGCGGAGCGGATGGGGGACGCTCCCCAAGCCGTAAACCTGGCCTCACGGACGGCGTCGGCGTCCCATCATGCTCACCGCCGGACCGCCGTGGTTTCGGCTGAGGTCGCGCAGTCCCTCCGGCAGGTGGCCCGTGCGTCGGGCGTCGCCCTGCCCGCCCTGCTGATCGGGGCCGCCGGGCTGTACGTGCATCGGATGGCGCAGGCACAGGACGTCGTCCTGGGACTGACTGTCACGGCACGCAAGGGGTCACGTGTGCGGGGGTCCGTGGCGAGCATGGCCCAAGCGCTGCCGCTGCGCCTGCGCATCGCGGCGGGCATGAGCCTCCGTGAGCTCGCTCGGGAGGCGTCCGCGGGAAGCCGGGGGGTTCTCCAGCACCAGCGCTACCGGTACGCGGACCTGTACCGCGACCTGAAACTCGCCGGTACGGACAGCCACATGTTCGGCCCCGAGATCAACTTCCTTCCCGACGACCGGACACTCCCCCGGTTCGGGCGATGCGAGACCACCGCGCGCACCTACCTGGCGAACGGCGCGGTGGACGACCTGACGATCCTCATCTACGAGCGCGACGCAGGTCTGCGGCTGGACTTCCTGGCCAACCCCGCGCTCTACACCGTAGAGGAGAATGCCGCCCACCAGGCGCGCTTCATTCACATGCTCGCGGCCCTGGCCCGCCTGGAGCCCGATGCGCCGATCGCCCGGCTGGATCTGGCCACCCCGGTCGAACACCACCGCATGCTGGTGGACTGGAACGACACCACCCGGGACGTTCCCCTCGCGACGCTTCCCGAGCTGTTCCAGGCGCAGGCCGCGCGTATCCCGGACGCGACCGCGGTCGTGTTCGAGGACACCCGGTTGACCTATGCGGAGCTGAACGGGCGGGCGAACCGTCTGGCGCGGCTGCTGGTCACCAGGGGTGCGGGGCCGGAGCGCCGGGTGGCCGTGCTGATGGACCGCTCGGCTGACCTCGTGGTCGCCCTGCTGGCGGTGGCCAAGACGGGCGCGGCGTACGTGCCGATCGACCCGGAGTATCCGGCGGAGCGGGTGGCCTATGTGCTGCAGGACGCCAAGCCGGCGCTGGTGATGACCACCGGTGCGGTGGCGCCGGTGCTGCCCGAGGGCACGGCACAGCTGATCGTGGACGACCCGGGGACCGTCGAGGCGATCTCACGCCTCCAGGGCGGAGACCTGACCGACACCGAACGCGGCGCGGCGCTGTTGCCCGCCCACCCCGCCTACGTCATCTACACCTCGGGCTCCACCGGACGGCCCAAGGGCGTGGCGGTCCCGCACGCGGGTGTCGTGAACCGGCTGGCGTGGATGCAGGACGCGTACCGGCTCACCCCGGACGACCGGGTGGTACAGAAGACCCCGTTCGGGTTCGACGTGTCGGTGTGGGAGTTCTTCTGGCCGCTACTCGAGGGCGCCACCCTCGTCATGGCCCGCCCGGGCGGGCACCGCGACCCCGAATACCTCGCCGAGCTGATCCAGCGCGAACACGTCACCATCGCCCACTTCGTCCCGTCGATGCTGCAGGTCTTCGTCACCGAACCCACCGCCCAGGACTGCACATCCCTGCGGGCCGTGGTCTGCAGCGGCGAAGCGCTGCCGGCCTCCTTGCGCGACCAGTTCCACACGGTGCTGCCCATCCCGCTGCACAACCTTTACGGACCGACCGAAGCCTCCATCGACGTCGCCGCCTTCACCTGCGAACCAGGCGCCGACACCACCGGTGTGGTGCCCATCGGACGCCCGATCTGGAACACCCGGACCTTCGTACTGGACGCAGCGCTGCGACCCGTGCCCCCCGGCGTGGCGGGCGAGCTGTACTTGGCTGGTGTCCAGTTGGCCCGCGGCTACCTCGACCGACCGGGCCTGACCGCCGAGCGGTTCGTCGCCAACCCCTACAGCACGTCCGGCGAACGCATGTACCGCACAGGCGACCTCGCCCGATGGACCACCGACGGACACCTCGAATACCTCGGCCGCACCGACCACCAGGTCAAAATCCGCGGCTTCCGCATCGAACTCGGCGAAATCGAAACCGCCCTCCTCACCCACCCGACGGTGGGTCAGGCGGTTGCGGTAGTGCGCGAAGACCAGCCCGGCGACAAGCGCCTCACCGCCTACATCGTGCCAGCGAGCGAACCAGACGGCGGTGCGGACATCGCGGACGTCCGCGCCGGCCTGTCAGCCGTCTTGCCGGAGTACATGGTCCCGGCCGCGATCATGGTGCTCGACGAACTGCCGCTGACGGTCAACGGCAAGCTCGACCGGAAGGCATTGCCTGCTCCGGAATTCGCTGCGGGAGCCACCGGGCGTGGGCCGTCGACGGTGCAGGAGGAGATCCTGTGCGCGCTGTTCGCCGAGGTGCTCGGGCTGCCCTCCGTGGGTGTCGATGACAACTTCTTCCACCTCGGCGGCCACTCTCTGCTCGCGACCCGTCTGGTCAGCCGCATCCGCTCGGCGTTCGGGGTGGAGCTGCCGATCCGGACGCTGTTCGAGACCCCCGCCCCGGCCGCCCTCGCGGGCCGGCTGACCGCTTCCGTTGCGTCCCGGCCCCGGCTGGCGCCGGCCCAGCGACCGGAACTGGTGCCGTTGTCGTTCGCCCAGCAGCGACTGTGGTTCCTCGGCGAGCTGGAAGGCCCGTCGGCCACCTACAACATCCCGATGGCACTGCGGCTGACCGGCAAACTGGACACCGACGCCCTGCGGGCCGCGCTGCACGATGTCGTGGGCCGGCACGAAGTCCTGCGCACGGTGATCACCACCGTGGACGGCCAGCCGCACCAGCGAGTCCTTCCGACCGAAGAAGTCCACATCGCATTGCCGGCCGTCCCCGTAACCCAAGACGCTCTGGAGTCGTGGGTGACCGAGACCGCAGGCCACCGGTTCGACCTGACCAGCGATATCCCCGTGCGCATGTCGCTGGCCGAGGTGGAGCCGGATGAACACGTCCTGGTCATGGTGCTGCACCACATCGCCGGTGACGGCTGGTCACTGGCCCCACTGGCGCGCGACGTGTCGGCCGCCTACACCGCCCGCTCCACCGGCGAGATCCGCGCGTGGGAGCCATTGCCCGTGCAGTACGCCGACTACAGCCTGTGGCAGCGCGACCTCCTCGGCGACGAGACCGACCCCAGCAGCCTCCTCACCGAACAGCTCGCCTACTGGCGCCGCGCACTGGACGGGGCACCCGAGGAACTGGCGCTCCCGACAGACCGGCTGCGTCCGCCCGTCGCCTCCCACCGCGGCGGCACCGTCGACCTGCGCATCGACGCGGAGGTGCACCGGGCGCTGGTCGAGCTGGCCCGAGCGCACGACGCGACCGTGTTCATGGTGGCCCAGGCCGCACTGGCCGTCCTGTTGAACCGCCTTGGCGCCGGCGATGACATCCCCATCGGCACCCCGATCGCCGGGCGAACCGACGAGGCGGTGGAGGACCTGGTCGGATTCTTCGTCAACACCCTCGTCCTGCGCTCGGACCTGACCGGCGATCCCACGTTCCTGGACATGCTGGGTCAGGCGCGTGAGAAGGCCCTGGGCGCGTACGCGCACCAGGACGTGCCGTTCGAACGCCTGGTGGAAGAGCTCGCCCCCACCCGGTCGATGGCCCGCCACCCCCTCTTCCAGGTCATGCTCACCCTGCAGAACAACACCACGCCGGATCTCGAGCTGCCTGACCTGAACGTCGACGTGCTGGCCACCGGCGAGGTACCGGCCAAGTTCGACCTCGACTTCCAGCTCCACGAGAGCGACACCGGCGGCCTGATCGGCTCCATCGTCTACGCCGCCGACCTGTTCGATCACAGCACGGTGGAGTCACTGGCGGAGCGGTTCGTCCGCGTCCTCGACACGGTGAGCGCCGACCCCGCACGGCACGTCACGGACATCGACCTGCTCGGCCCGGACGAGCGTCACATGTTGCTGGCGGAGTGGAACGACACCGCGCACGAGGTGCCGGCGGCGACGCTTCCCGAGCTCTTCGAAGCGCAGGCCGCGCGCACGCCGGACGCGACCGCGGTGGCGTTCGAGGACACCCGGTTGACGTATGCGGAGCTGAACGCCCGGGCGAACCGTCTGGCGCGGCTGCTGGTCACCAGGGGTGCGGGGCCGGAGCGCCGAGTGGCCGTGCTGATGGACCGCTCGGCCGACCTCGTGGTCGCCCTGCTGGCGGTGGCGAAGGCGGGCGCGGCATATGTGCCGGTCGATCCCGGTCATCCGGTCGATCGGATCGCCTACGTGATGGCCGACGCCCGGCCCGCGCTGGTGGTCACCACCCGTGCGGTGGCGTCGCTGCTGCCCGAAGGTACCGCGCGGCTTGTCGTGGACGCCCCGGAGACCGTCGAAGCGATCTCACGCCTCCAGGGCGGGGACCTGACCGACACCGAACGCGGCGCGGCGCTGCTGCCCGCCCACCCCGCCTACGTCATCTACACCTCGGGCTCCACCGGACGGCCCAAGGGCACGGTGGTCTCTCACCACGCGCTCGGCAACTTCGTCGCTGCCATGCGCGATCACCTGACGCTGGACGCCGACGACGCCCTCGTCGCGGTGACCACGGTGGCATTCGACATCCACACCCTCGAGCTGTACGTACCGCTCGTGTCGGGCGCCCGCGTGGTGCTCGCCGACCGTGACACCACTCGGGACCCGCGCGCGCTGGCCGAACTGATCCGCCAGTCGGCGGCCACGGCGCTGCAGGCGACGCCCGCGGTATGGCAGGCCCTGACGGCAGAGGCCCCGGACGCGATCAGCGGGCTGCGGGCACTGGTCGGCGGTGAGGCGCTGCCCCCGTCGCTCGCCCGGCAGTTGACGGCGACGGCAGTGTCGGTGACCAACCTGTACGGCCCCACGGAAACCACCGTGTGGTCGACGCTGGCGACCCTGCGTCCCGGACACGCCAGTCGTGTACCGATCGGACAACCCATCTGGAACACCCGGGTATACGTCCTGGACGCCGCACTTCGGCCGGTGGCGATCGGCATGCCCGGGGAGCTGTACGTCTCCGGAGCCGGCCTGGCCCGGGGATATCTCGACCGGCCCGCGCTGACCGCGGAGCGGTTTGTCGCCAACCCCTACCGCGGGGCAGGCGAGCGCATGTACCGGACCGGGGACCTGGTCCGGTGGAACGCCGGCGGGCAGTTGGAGTATCTGGGCCGCACCGACGACCAGGTCAAGATCCGCGGCTTCCGCATCGAACTCGGCGAGGTCGAATCGGCCCTCGCCTCGCACCCGGCCGTCGCCCAGGCCGCCGTCGTCGTCCGCGAGGACCAGCCCGGCGACAAGCGCCTGATCGGCTACGTCGTCCCCACCGGGGGCTCCGTCCCTCAGACTGACGGCGCCGCACTGCGCGCACATGTCGCCGGCTTGCTGCCGGACTACATGGTCCCGGCGGCGGTGATGTCGCTGGACGCACTCCCGCTCACGGCGAACCGCAAACTCGACCGCAAGGCCCTCCCCGCCCCCGACTACAGCACCGGCGTCACCAGCCGGGGTCCGGCGAACGCCCAGGAGGAAATCCTGTGCGCCTTGGCCGCCGAGGTACTCGGCCTGCCGTCCGTCGGAGTCGACGACAACTTCTTCGAAGTCGGCGGGCACTCCCTGCTCGCCACACGCCTGATCAGCCGGATCCGGTCGGTATTCGGCGTGGAGGTCCCGATCCGGACGCTGTTCGAGGCGCCCACGCTCCGTGAACTGGCCGCCCGGCTGACCACCTCCAGCGCGTCCCGGCCCGCGCTGCTACCGGCGCAACGACCGCAGCTGGTGCCGTTGTCGTTCGCCCAGCAGCGGCTGTGGTTCCTCGGCGAGTTGGAAGGCCCGTCGGCCACCTACAACATCCCGATGGCGCTGCGACTGACCGGCAAACTGGACACCGACGCCCTGCGGGCCGCGCTCCGCGACGTCGTGGGCCGGCACGAGGTGCTGCGCACGGTGATCACCGCCGTCGACGGCCAGCCCTACCAGCGGATCCTCTCGGTCGAGGAGGCCGGCGTCGCACTGCCGGTCGTCCCGGTGACGGAGGGCGCCCTGGAGTCGTGGGTGACCGAGGCCGCGGGCTACCGGTTCGACATGGCCACCGACATCCCCGTGCGCATGTCGCTGGCCGAGGTCGGGCCGGATGAGCATGTGCTGGTCGTGGTGGTGCATCACATCGCGGGTGACGGCTGGTCGCTGGGCCCGCTGGCACGTGACGTGTCGGCCGCGTACGCCGCCCGCTCCACCGGCGAGATCCCCGCATGGGAGCCGTTGCCCGTGCAGTACGCCGACTACGGCGTGTGGCAGCGTGACCTCCTCGGCAGCGAGACCGACCCCAGCGGCCTTCTGACCGAGCAGCTCGCCTACTGGCGCCACGCACTGGAGGGGGCACCCGAGGAGTTGGTGCTCCCCGTCGACCGGCCGCGTCCACCGGTCGCCTCCCACCGCGGTGGCACCGTCGACCTGCACATCGACGCCGACGTCCACCAGGCCGTCGTGGACCTGGCACGCACTCACGGTGTGACCGTGTTCATGGTGATGCAGTCGGCACTGGCCGTCCTTCTGAACCGCCTCGGCGCCGGGGAGGACATCCCCATCGGCACCCCCATTGCCGGACGAACCGACGAAGCACTCGACGAGCTGGTCGGATTCTTCGTCAACACCCTCGTCCTGCGCTCGGACCTGACCGGCGATCCCACCTTCCTGGACATGCTCAGTCAGGCGCGAGAAAAGGCCCTGGGCGCGTACGCGCACCAGGACGTGCCGTTCGAACGCCTGGTGGAAGAGCTCGCCCCCACCCGGTCGATGGCCCGCCACCCCCTCTTCCAGGTCATGCTCACCCTGCAGAACAACACCCAGGCCCGAGTGGAACTGCCCGGCCTGGCCATCGAGACCCTGCCCACCGGCGACGGTCCCGCCAAATTCGACCTGGACGTCGAGCTCAACGAACACCTCACCGACAGCGGGACCCCCGCCGGCCTGCACGGTGCGATCACCTACGCCACCGACCTCTTCGACCACCACACCGCCTCCGGCATCGGCGAACGATTCCTCCGGGTCCTGCAAGCGGTCACCGCGCATCCGTCTGTCCTTGTGAGCCGAATCGACATCCTCAGTCCGGCGGAACACCACCGCGTCCTGGTGGAGTGGAACGACACCACCCGGCAGCTGCCGCAGACCACGGTCACGGAGCTGTTCGAGACCCAGGTCACGCGTACCCCTTCGGCGCCGGCCGTGGTGTTCGACGGCGCCGAGGTGTCCTACGCGGAACTCAACGCCCGCGCCAACCGGCTCGCCCGGCTGCTGGTCGAGCACGGGGCGCAGCCCGAGCAGCTGGTCGCCCTGGCACTCCCCCGCTCCGTCGACCTCATCGTCGCCATCCTCGCCGTACACAAGGCAGGGGCTGCCTACCTCCCGATCGATCCCGGTCACCCGGTCGATCGCATCGCGTATCTGCTCTCCGAGGCACAGCCCTCGGTCCTCATCGCCGACGATGCGATGTGGGAGGGTCTGCGGGGCGTCGACGTGGCTCGCTTGTCACTCGACGATCCCCTGGTGCGGCAGGACCTGTCGGCCCGGGCCGCTCATGATCTGTCCGACGTGGAACGGCGCAGCCCGCTGCTGCTCGACCACCGCGCGTACGTCGTCTACACCTCCGGTTCCACGGGACGTCCCAAGGGCGTGGTGGTCACGCATCGTTCGCTCGCGAACAACATCACCGCCGCCGCGCCGGAGTACGGGATCGACGAGCGTTCGCGGGTGCTGGGGGCGACGGCGTTCAGCTTCGATGTGTCGGTTCAGGACCTTTTCGTCACCCTGACCTCCGGTGCGGTCTTCGTTCTGGCCGCCGATGAGGATCGCGTCGACCTCGAGCGCCTGCAGGCTTTGATGCGTGCGCAGGGCGTGTCGGTGGCGCATGTGACACCGGGGGTCGCACGGCAGCTGGACCCCGCGCGGTTGCCGGAGCTGCGGATGCTCGTGGTGGGGGGTGAAGCGCCGGACTCGGGTCTCGTCGACCGGTGGGTCACCGCCGATCGGGAGTTCTACAACAGTTACGGGCCGACGGAGACGACCATCGGGGCCACGCTGATGCGGTGTGCCGCGCCGTCGTCGGGCCGCACGCCGCCGATCGGCCGTCCGCTGGCGAACACCCGGGCCTTCGTGCTGGACCGGTCGTTGCGTCCGGTACCTCCAGGCGTGGCCGGGGAGTTGTACCTGGCGGGTGTTCAGCTGGCGCGGGGATACCTGGACCGTCCCGGGCTGACGGCGGAGCGGTTCACGGCGAACCCGTTCGGGGCACCGGGCGAGCGGATGTACCGGACCGGTGACCTGGTCCGGTGGAACGCCGAGGGTCGACTCGAGTTCCTGGGCCGTACCGACGACCAGGTGAAGATCCGCGGCTTCCGCATCGAACTCGGCGAGATCGAGGCGGCCCTGCTCGCCCACCCGTCCGTCGCCCAAGCGGCGGTGGTGGTGCGGGAGGACCGGCCCGGCGACAAGCGCCTGGTCGGATACCTCGTCCCGGCGAACGCTACGGACGGTGTGGACGTCGTGGACGTCCGTGCCGGCCTGTCAGCCGTACTGCCGGACTACATGCTGCCGTCCGCGATCGTCGAGTTGGACGCGCTCCCGCTCACGGTGAACCGCAAACTCGACCGCAAGGCGCTGCCCGCCCCCGACTACACCGCCACGAGCCCGGGCCGGGAACCACGGACCCTCCAGGAACACCTCCTCAGGCAGGCGTTCACCGACGTCCTCGGCCTCCCCAGCGTCGGGGTCGACGACGACTTCTTCGACCTCGGCGGCCACTCCCTCCTGGCCACCCGCCTGGTCAGCCGCATCCGCACCACCCTCGGGGCCGAGATCCCGATCCGGGCCCTGTTCGAAACCCCCACCGTCGCCGGACTCGCCCTCCGTCTCGCCAAGACCGGCGCCGACGTCGCACGCCTGCCGCTGACCGTCCGGCCGAGGCCCGAAACTGTGCCGCTGTCGTACGCGCAGCAGCGCCTGTGGTTCCTGGAACGGCTGGAAGGACCGTCCGCGCTCTACAGCATCCCCATCGCCCTCCGCCTCACCGGCGACCTCGACCCCGAGGTCCTCCGCACCGCTCTCAACGACGTCGTCACCCGCCACGAGGTCCTCCGCACCGTCTTCGGGCATGTCGACGGCGCACCCGAGCAGCGCGTCCTCGCCCATCAGGTGATCGACCCGCCGCTCCTCCCGGAAGCGATGCCGGAAGGGGAGTTGGCGCAGGCAGTGGCCGAGGAAGCACGTCGCCCCTTCGACCTCACCAATGAAATCCCGCTCCGGGCACGGCTGTTCACTGTGGCACCACAGGAACACGTTCTGGTCCTGGTGCTGCACCACATCGCCGGCGACGGCTGGTCCCTGGCACCACTCGCCCGCGACGTCTCCGCCGCCTACACCGCCCGAGCCGACGGCCGGACGCCGGACTGGGAACCGCTCCCGGTCCAGTACACGGACTACACCCTCTGGCAGCGCGACCTCCTGGGCGAGGACCACGACGCGGCGAGCATCCTCAGCCACCAGCTGGACCACTGGCGCGAGGCCCTCGCAGGTCTGCCGGAGGAACTCACCCTGCCCACCGACCGGCCCCGGCCGCCGGTGGCCACCCACCGCGGCGGCACCGTCGGCGTGCGCATCGACGGCGAACTCCACCAGCGGATCGCCGGCCTGGCCCGCGCCGAAGGCGTCACCGTGTTCATGGTGCTCCAGGCCGCCCTCGCCACCCTGCTCTCCCGCCTCGGCGCGGGTGCCGACATCCCCATCGGGACCTCGCTGGCGGGCCGCACCGACGAGAGCCTGGACGAGCTGGTCGGCTTCTTCGTGAACACCCTGGTCATCCGCACCGACGTGTCGGGCGAACCGTCCTTCCGCGAACTGACGCACCGCGTGCGCGATCGGGGTCTGGACGCCTTCGCCCACCAGGACGTGCCGTTCGAACGGCTGGTGGAAGACCTGGCCCCCACTCGGTCCATGGCCCGCCACCCCCTCTTCCAGGTCATGCTCGCCCTGCAGAACGCCGCTCCCGCGAGCCTCGCCATACCCGGCGTCGAAGCCCACCTCCTGGACACGGGTGATCAGCCCGCCAAGTTCGACCTCGACTTCCAGCTCCGCGAGACCGACACCGGCGGCCTGATCGGCTCCATCACCTACGCCGCCGACCTGTTCGATCACGGCACGGTGGAAGCCCTGGCCGAGCGGTTCGTCCGCGTGCTCGACACCGTGACCGCCGACCCCGCACGCCCCGTCACGGACATCGAGCTGCTCAGCCCGGACGAGCGTCACCGCGTGCTCGCGAAGTGGAACGACACCGCGCATGACGTGCCGGCGGCGACGCTTCCCGACCTCTTCCAGGAACAGGTCGCGCGCACCCCCGACGCCACCGCCGTGGTCTTCGAGGACCTCCGCCTCACCTACGCGGAACTGAACGCGCGCGCCAACCGGCTGGCACGGTTGCTCGTGGCCCGTGGTGCGCGTCCCGAACGCCGGGTGGCGGTCATGATGGACCGCTCGGCCGATCTCGTCGTCACTCTGCTGGCCGTGCTCAAGGCCGGCGCGGCGTACGTGCCGATCGACCCGGAGTACCCGGCGGAGCGCGTGGCCTACGTGCTGCAGGACGCCAAGCCGACGCTGGTCGTGACCACGCACCAGCTCCGGGACGCGCTGCCCGAAGGGGTGGCGCGGGTGGTGCTCAACGACCCCGCGACCATGACCGAACTGGGGACGTTGGCCCACGGGGAACTGTCGGACACCGACCGGGGCGGGGCACTGCTGCCCGCCCACGCGGCGTATGTCATCTACACCTCGGGATCCACCGGACGACCCAAGGGCGTGGCGGTCCCGCACGCGGGTGTCGTGAACCGGCTGGCGTGGATGCAGGACGCCTACCGGCTCACCGCGCACGACCGCATCGTGCAGAAGACCCCGTTCGGATTCGACGTGTCCGTCTGGGAGTTCTTCTGGCCGCTCATCGAAGGTGCGACGCTGGTAGCCGCCCGCCCGGGCGGACACCGCGACCCGGGATACCTCGCCGACCTCATCCGGCGCGAACAGGTCACCATCGCCCACTTCGTCCCCTCGATGCTGCAGGTCTTCGTCACCGAACCCACCGCCCAGGACTGCACATCGCTACGGGCCGTGGTCTGCAGCGGCGAAGCGCTGCCGGCCTCCCTGCGCGACCAGTTCCACACGGTGCTGCCCATCCCGCTGCACAACCTCTACGGGCCGACCGAAGCCTCCATCGACGTCACGGCCTTCACCTGCGAACCTGACGCCGACACCACCGGCGGGGTACCCATCGGACGCCCGATCTGGAACACCCAGGAGTTCGTACTCGACGCCGCCCTGCGACCCGTACCCCCCGGCGTGGCAGGCGAGCTGTACCTCGCCGGCGTACAACTGGCCCGCGGCTACCTCAACCGACCCGGCCTGACCGCCGAACGCTTCATCGCCAACCCCCACAGCACGTCCGGCGAACGCATGTACCGCACCGGAGACCTCGCCCGCTGGACCACCGACGGACAACTCGAATACCTCGGCCGCACCGACCACCAAGTCAAAATCCGAGGCTTCCGCATCGAACTCGGCGAAATCGAAACCGCCCTCCTCACCCACCCCTCCGTCGCACAGACAGCCGTGGTCGTCCGGGAAGACCAGCCCGGCGACAAGCGCCTGGCCGGTTACGTGGTGGCAGCCGGTGTCACGGACGTCGCCGAGATCCGCGCACACTTGGCTAGGGTGCTGCCCGAGTACATGGTCCCGGCCGTGATCGTGGTGCTCGACGAACTGCCGTTGACGGTCAACGGCAAGCTCGACCGCGGGGCCCTGCCTGCTCCCGATTACGGTGCCGGCGTTATCGGGCGTGGGCCGTCGACGGTGCAGGAAGAAATCCTGTGCGCGCTGTTCGCCGAGGTGCTCGGCCTGCCCTCCGTCGGTGTCGATGACGACTTCTTCGAGCTGGGCGGGCACTCACTGCTGGCGGTGACGCTGGTGGAGCGAGCCCGGGCGGCGGGCGTCGCCGTTGATGTGCGGACGCTGTTCACCAGCCCGACCGTGGCCGGCCTGGCGGCGCTGCAGGGCACTCCGCAGGTGGTGCTGCCGGCCAACGGCATCCCCGCCGGTGCCACGGTGATCACTCCGGAGATGGTGACGCTGGCCGACCTCACGGCGGAGGAGATCGCCGGAATCACCGCGGAGGTGCCCGGCGGCGCGGCCAACATCGCCGACATCTACCCGCTGGCCCCGCTCCAGGAAGGCATCCTCTTCCACCACCTGCTGGAAGGCGAGAACGGCACCGACCTGTACACGCTGCCGTACGTCCTCCGCTTCGACTCCCGGCAGCGGGTGGACGCCGTTCTCGCCGCAGTGCAGGAGGTGGTCGACCGGCACGACATCCTGCGTACGGCCTTCCTGTGGGAAGGACTCCGGGAGCCCGTCCAGGTCGTCCTGCGCACCGCCCCCGTTTCGGTCAGGACCCTCCAACTGGTGGGCGCGGAAGATGTCGTGGGCCGCCTGCTGGCCACGCGCACCGCGCCGATGGACGTCCGGCGGGCCCCCCTCCTGCAGGCCGGGGTCGCGCAGGACCCTGACGACGGGCGGTGGTACGTCCTGCTCGAAGTGCATCACCTCGTGCAGGACCGCACGTCCCTCGCCCTGGTCTTCGAGGAGATCCGCGCGATCCTCTCCGGAGGCGGGGACACCCTGCCGGCGCCGCTGCCGTTCCGTGAGTTCGTGGCGCGGGCACGGCTCTCGATCTCGGCGCAGGAGCACGAGCGGTTCTTCGCGGGACTTCTGGGTGACGTGAGCGAGCCGACCGCGCCGTACGGGCTGCTTGACGTGCATGGCGACGGACGAGGCGTGTCCGAGGTGCGCATGCCCGTCGACGCGGATGTGGCGCGGCGATTGAGGGAGCAGGCGCGACGCATGAGTGTCAGCCCGGCGACACTGTTCCACGTCGCCTGGGCACGCGTCGTGTCAGTCACCTCGGGCCGTGACGACGTGGTGTTCGGCACCGTGCTGTTCGGCCGGATGAACGCCGGAACCGGCGCGGACCGGGTGCCCGGCCTGTTCGTCAACACGCTGCCCGCCCGCCTCGACGTCGGCTCCGTCAGCGTGCGCGACGCCGTGTACGCGATGCGTGGGCAGCTCGCGGACCTGCTGGTGCACGAGCACGCGCCTCTCATCCTGGCCCAGCGGGCCAGCGCCCTTCCCGCGCGGACACCGCTGTTCACCTCGCTGTTCAACTTCCGCCACAGCGAGGACACCGCCGCACCGACGCCCGACGGGGTCGAACTGCTGCACGGGCACGAGCGCACCAACTATCCGCTGGAATTCGCGGTCAACGACCAGGACCCCCTGTTCACCTTCACCATCCAGTCCGTGGCCCCGGTCGATCCGCGGTCGGTGGGCGCCTTCATGCACACCGCGGTCGAGGATCTCGTCACGGCGCTGGAGGAGGATCCCGGGCGGCCGTTGCGCACGGTCGACGTTCTGGACGACAAGGAGCGCCGTCTTCTGGTCGACTGGAACGACACCGCCCGCGATGTTTCTCCCGCGACGCTTCCCGAGCTGTTCCAGTCGCAGGTGGCCCGGACCCCGGACGCGTCCGCCGTGGTGTTCGAGGACCTCCGGCTCACGTACGCGGAACTGGACGCGCACGCCAACCAGCTGGCACGGTCGCTGGTCGCGCGTGGCGCGGGTCCGGAACACCGGGTGGCGGTCATGATGGACCGCTCGCCGGAACTCGTCATCACCCTGCTCGCCGTGCTCAAGGCCGGCGCCGCGTACGTGCCGATCGACCCGGAGTACCCGGCAGAGCGAGTGTCCTACGTGCTGCGGGACGCCAAGCCGGCGCTGGTCGTGACCACACGTGAGGTCGGGGGCGTACTGCCCGAAGGGGTGGCACGGGTGGTGCTCGACGACCCCACGACCATGACCGAATTGGGGACGTTGGCCGGCGGGGACCTGTCGGACACCGACCGCGGCGCGGCGCTGCTGCCCGCCCACCCCGCCTACGTCATCTACACCTCCGGGTCCACCGGACGACCCAAGGGCGTGGCGGTCCCGCACGCGGGTGTCGTGAACCGGCTGGCATGGATGCAGGACGCCTACCGGCTCACCGCGCACGACCGCATCGTGCAGAAGACCCCGTTCGGGTTCGACGTGTCGGTCTGGGAGTTCTTCTGGCCGCTACTCGAGGGCGCCACCCTCGTCATGGCCCGCCCGGGCGGACACCGCGACCCCGAATACCTCGCCGACCTCATCCGGCGTGAACACGTCACCATCGCCCACTTCGTCCCTTCCATGCTGCAGGTCTTCCTGGCGGCGGCCGAGACGTCGCAATGGGCCCTGCCATCGCTGCGCGCCGTCGTGGCCAGCGGTGAAGCCATGCCGTCCGAACTGCGGGACCGGTTCCTGGAGTCGTTCGGTATCCCGCTGCACAACCTGTACGGGCCGACCGAAGCCTCCATCGACGTCACCGCCTTCACCTGCGAGCCAGGCGCCGACACCACCGGCGGGGTACCCATCGGACGCCCGATCTGGAACACGCAGACGTTCGTACTCGACGCCGCGCTTCGACCCGTACCCCCCGGCGTAGCGGGCGAGCTGTACCTCGCCGGAGCCCAACTCGCCCGGGGCTACCTCGACCGGCCCGCCCTGACCGCCGAACGCTTCATCGCCAACCCCCACAGCTCGTCCGGCGAACGCATGTACCGCACCGGCGACCTCGCCCGCTGGACCACCGACGGACAACTCGAATACCTCGGCCGCACCGACCACCAGGTCAAAATCCGAGGCTTCCGCATCGAACTCGGCGAAATCGAAACCGCCCTCCTCACCCACCCGGCAGTCGGCCAAGCCGCGGTGATCGTCCGGGAAGACCAGCCCGGCGACCGCCGCCTCACCGGCTACATCGTGCCCGCCGGTGAGTTGTCCGCCGAGGACGTCAACGCCTTCCGGGCGGCGGGCGGTGCGCTCCGAACCCATGTCGCCACCCTCCTGCCGGACTACATGGTCCCCTCCGCGATCGTCGTCCTGGACGAGCTGCCGGTCACGGTGAACGGCAAGCTGAACCGTTCCGCCCTCCCCGCACCCGATTACGCCGGCCAGGGCGAGAGCAGGGAACCCGCCACAGCCGAAGAGGCGGCTCTCTGCGGCATCTTCGCGAAGGTGCTGGGCCTCCCCGACTTCGGAGTGGACGACAACTTCTTCGACCTCGGCGGGCATTCCCTCCTCGCGACCCAGCTCGCCGGTCACATCCGCGCCGCCCTCAACAGAGAAGTCCCGATCCGCGCGATCTTCGAAACGCCCACCCCCGCCGGACTGGCGAAGCGGCTGGGACCGGAGAAGCACAGCCGGCCCGTCCTGCGTCCCCGGCAGCGCTAGGGCCGCCGCGCCCGCGCTCGATCCCACGCAGTTCCACCTGTTCAGTCCGTCATTTGTCGTAGAGAGCTCCAATGATTCCTCTGTCCTTTGCCCAGCAGCGTTTGTGGTTCCTCGGCGAACTGCAAGGACCCAACGGGATGTACAACATCCCGATCACTCTGCGGCTGGCCGGTGACCTGAACCACGACGCCCTGCACACGGCACTGGTGGACCTGATCGAGCGACACGAGGCGCTGCGCACGGTGATCGCGACCGTTGACGGCGTCCCCGAGCAGCGGATCCTCACCTCCGACGACGCCGGCCTGCGGCTGCCGGTGATCAAGGTGACGGAAGACGAGATCGCGCGGGTGGTGGCCGAGGAGTCCGTCCGCCCGTTCGACCTCTCCCGCGAGATCCCCTTGCGGGCGTGTCTTCTCGCGGTGGGACCGCGGGACCACGTGCTGCTCCTGGTGGCTCATCACATCGCCAGCGACGGATGGTCCCTGGCGCCTCTGGCGCGGGACGTCTCCACCGCGTACACCGCCCGGTGCGGCGGCCAGGCCCCCACCTGGGAACCACTCCCGATCCAGTACGCCGACTACGCCCTCTGGCAGCGTGAACTCCTCGAGGGCGAGGACGACCCGACGAGCTTCCTGAATGGGGAACTGTCCTACTGGCGGGCGGCCCTGGCCGACCTGCCGGAGGAACTGCCCCTGCCGTTCGACCGTCCGCGCCCGTCCGTGCCGAGCCACCGCAACGGCAGCGCGGACCTCGACGTCCCCGCCGACCTGCATCGGCGGATCGCCGCCCTTGCCCGGGCCGAGGGCGTCACCATGTTCGCGGTGCTCCACGCCGCGCTCGCCACCACCCTCTCCCGTCTCGGCTCCGGCACGGACATCCCCATCGGCACTCCGGTGGCCGGGCGTACCGAGGTCGATCTGAACGACCTCGTCGGCTTCTTCGTGAATACCCTGGTGATCCGCGGTGACCTGTCGGGACGCCCCTCCTTCCGTGATGTGCTGGCCCGGGTACACGAACGGAATCTGGACGCGCTCACCCACCAGGAACTGCCCTTCGAGCGGCTGGTGGAGGACCTCGCGCCCGCCCGGTCGCTGGCCCGTCAGCCGTTGTTCCAGGTCATGCTGGCGTTGCAGGACAACGTCGAACCGGCCCTCGCGCTGCCCGGCCTCGACGTGACCGTGCTGGCGAGCAGGGAGGCGCCGGCCAGGGCCGACCTTGCCGTCTCCGTCAGGGAGACCTTCGGCCCCGGCGGCGTCCCGGCGGGCCTCATGGGCGGCATCGGCTACGCCGCGGATCTGTTCGATCACGGCACTGTGCGGACGCTGATCGAGCGGTTCGTCCGGGTACTGGACGCGGTGACCGCCGACCCGGCACAGCCCGTCGACGACATCGACCTGCTCAGCCCGGCCGAACGCCGGCAGGTCCTGGCCGGGTGGAACGACACCGCGCACGACGTCCCGGCGGCGACGCTGCCCGGACTCTTCCAGGCGCAGGTGGTTCGCACCCCCGACGCGGCGGCGGTGATGTTCGAGGACACCGAGGTGTCCTACTCCGAGCTGAACGCCCGCGCCAACCGGCTCGCCCGCCACCTCGTCGGCCACGGCGTCGGCCCGGAATCCCTCGTCGGGGTGCATCTCGAACGCTCCGCCGATCTGGTCGTCACCCTCCTGGCGGTGCTGAAGGCCGGCGGCGCCTACCTCCCGGTCGACCCCGACCACCCCGCCGACCGGATCGCCCACCTGCTCTCCGACGCCCGGCCCGCCGTCGTCGTCACCACGGGCGCTCTCCACCCGCGTCTCCCCGCTAGCGGGAAGACGCGGCACCTCGTCCTCGACGACCCGGACACGGCGCTCGCCCTCGCCGGCCTGTCCCCGGCCGACCTCGGCGACAGTGACCGCCGCGGGGTGCTGCTGCCCGCGCACCCGGCGTACGTCATCTACACCTCCGGCTCGACCGGACGGCCCAAGGGTGTCGCCGTACCGCACCAGGGCGTGGTCAACCGGCTGGAATGGATGCAGCACCAGTACCCGATCGGAGCCTCGGACCGGGTACTGCAGAAGACCCCGTTCGGATTCGACGTGTCCGTCTGGGAGTTCTTCTGGCCCCTCCTCCAGGGGGCCGTCCTGGTCGTGGCCCGCCCCGGCGGGCACCGCGACCCCGCCTACCTGGCCGACCTCATCCAGACCCGGCACGTCACCGTCAGCCACTTCGTGCCCTCCATGCTGAAGGCCTTCCTCATCGAGCCCTCGGCCTCGCACTGCACCACCCTGCGCGCCGTCCTCTGCAGCGGCGAAGCCCTCAGCCCCGAGCTCCGCGACAGGTTCCTGCGCACGCTGAGCACTCCCCTGCACAACCTCTACGGCCCCACCGAAGCCTCCATCGACGTCACCCACGCCTCGCATCTCGCTGGTGACGACCCGACGGTCCCCATCGGCCGGCCGGTGTGGAACACCCGCACCTACGTCCTCGACGCCTCCTTGCGGCCCGTTCCCCCCGGCGTCCCAGGCGAGCTCTACCTCGCCGGCGCCCAGCTCGCCCGCGGCTACGTCGAGCGCCCCGGTCTGACCGCCGAGCGCTTCGTCGCCAACCCCCACGGCCGGCCCGGCGAGCGGGTGTACCGCACGGGCGACCTCGTCCGCTGGACCACCGACGGTCAGCTGGAGTACCTGGGCCGCACCGACGACCAGGTCAAGATCCGCGGCTTCCGCATCGAACTCGGCGAGATCGAAGCCGCCCTGGCCTCCCACCCGGCTGCCGCCCAGGCCGCCGTCGTCGTCCGCGAGGACCACCCCGGCGACAAGCGCCTCATCGGCTACGTCGTCCCCAAGACCGGCATCGACGCCGCCGACGTACGCGCCCACGTCGCCGGCCTGCTGCCCGACTACATGGTGCCCTCGGCCGTGGTCGTCCTGGACACCCTCCCCGTCACGGTGAACGGCAAGCTCGACCGGGCGGCCCTGCCCGCGCCCGACTACGCCACGGGACACACCGGCCGGGGGGCGCGCACCCCCCGCGAGGAGCTGCTGTGCGAGGCCTTCGCCGAGATCCTCGGCCGGCCGCACGTCGGGGTCGACGACAACTTCTTCGACCTCGGCGGGCACTCGCTGCTGGCGGTGACGCTGGTGGAACGGCTGCGCGCCCGTGGCCTGTCGGTCGACGTACGGTCCCTGTTCACCACGCCCACCGTGGCCGGTCTCGCGGCGACCACCGGTCGGGCCGAGGTACAGGTTCCCGCGAACCGCATCCCGGCCGGTGCGCAGGTCATCACGCCGGACATGCTTCCCCTGGTCGACCTGGACGCCGGGCACATCGCGGAGATCACCGCTCGCGTCCCCGGCGGCGCCGCGAACGTGGCGGACGTGTACCCGCTCGCCCCGTTGCAGGAGGGCATCCTCTTCCACCACCTCATGGGCGGCGAGACCACGGACGAGGACGTCTATGTGCTGCCCACCGTTCTCCGCTTCGATTCCCGCGGCAGGCTCGACGAGTTCGTGACCGCCTTGCAGAAGGTGGTGGACCGGCACGACAACTTGAGGACGGCGGTGCTCTGGGAAGGGCTGCCCGAGCCGGTGCAGGTGGTGCTCCGGCACGCCGCGCTGCCGGTGCGGGAAGTCGTGCTGACCGGCGACGCCGATGCTCCGGCGGACGACCAGGAACTGGTCGCCCGGCTGCTGGCCGCGTGCCCCGCGTCCATGACCGTGAGCAGTGCTCCTCTGATCCGTATGCACGTGGCCGCGCAGCCGGGCGGCGCACAGTGGCTGGCACTGGTGCAGGTCCACCACCTGATCCAGGACCACACCGCGCTGGACGTCATCCTGGGCGAGGTGCAGGCGTTCGTCGACGGAAGCGACGACGAGCTGCCCGCGCCCGCGCCGTACCGCGACGTCGTCGCCCAGGCACGGGGCCAGGTGTCCCGGCAGGAACACGAGGCGTACTTCGGTCGCCTGCTCGGCGACGTCGTCGAGCCGACCGCCCCGTTCGGGCTGGTGGACGTCCATGGAGACGGCAGGGGGGCCACCGAGTCCACCGCCCGTATGGATCCGCGGCTGGCCGAAAGGCTCCGTGAGCAGGCACGGCGCCTCGGCGTGAGCCCGGCGACGTTGTTCCACGTCATATGGTCCCGGGTGCTGGCCGCGACCTCGGGCCGCGACGACGTGGTCTTCGGCACGATCCTGTTCGGCCGGATGGGCACGGGGGCCGAACGGGTCGTGGGTCTGTTCATCAACACCCTTCCGGTCCGCGTCAGCACCCGCGGCTCCGGCACGCGCGACGTCGTACGTGCCGTCCAGGCCCAGCTGGCCGAGTTGCTGCTGCACGAGCACGCGCCTCTCGCGCTGGCGCAGCGGATGAGCGGGATACGCGGGGACGCCCCGCTGTTCACCTCGCTCCTGAACTACCGTCACAGCGGGACGGATTCCGAGCAGGCGCGTGCCGGGCTCCCGGGCGTGGACGTGCTGTTCATGCAGGAGCGGACGAATTACCCCGTCGGCATGATCGTCGACGACACCGGCGACGATTTCGTCCTCACGGCCCAGGTGGTCGCGCCCGGGTCGCCCGACGTCCTGTGCGCCATGATGGAGACGGTCGGCGAAGGGGTGGTCGCCGCGCTGGAAGCGGCACCGGACGTACCCCTCGGCGACATCGAGGTGCTGGGTGCCGATGAGCGCCGGCGTGTCCTGGTGGAGTGGAACGACACGGCGCGGGACGTGCCGGCGATGACGCTGCCCGAGCTGTTCCAGGCCCAGGCAGCCCGCACCCCGGATGCGCCCGCGGTGGTGTTCGGCGACACCGAGCTGACCTACGCCGAACTCAACACACGCGCCAACCGGCTCGCCCGCCACCTGGTCGAGCACGGCATCGGACCCGAACACCTGGTCGCCGTGGCACTGCCCCGATCCGCAGACCTCATCGTCGCCATCCTCGCCGTCATGAAGGCCGGCGGCGCCTACCTGCCCGTCGACCCCGCCTACCCCGCCGACCGGATCACCTACCTGCTCACCGACGCCCGGCCCGCACTCCTCATCACCAACGAAGCAACCCAAGAACAGCTGAGCGCGGGCGACGTCACACAGCTGTCCCTGGACGACCCCCGGCTCCGACACGCCCTGACGGCCCTCTCCGACAACGACCTGCAGGGCACCGACCGACACGGCCCCCTGCTGACCGCCCACCCCGCCTACGTCATCTACACCTCCGGCTCCACCGGCCGCCCCAAGGGCGTCACCGTCACCCACCACGGCCTGGCGAGCCTCATCACCGCACAGGCGGAGAAGTTCGCGATCACAACCGCGAGCCGAATACTGCAGTTCGCCTCACCCAGCTTCGACGCCGCCATCGCAGAGATCGCCGTGACGCTGTGCACCGGCGCCACGCTCGTCACCGCCACCCGCGACGACCTCGTCCCCGGCACGGCGCTGACCCGCCTGATCGCCCACCAGAACGTCACCCACGCCACCCTCCCCCCGGCCGTCCTCCCCCACCTCGACCCCCACGACCTGCCCCACCTCACCACCCTCATCACCGCGGGCGAAGCCCTCCCCGCCCACCAGGTCACCCCCTGGGCGGCCGACCGCAGCCTCGTCAACGCCTACGGACCGACCGAAACCACCGTCTGCGCCACCACCGCCGAGCTCACCCCGACCACCGACGTCCACATCGGCGCCCCCATCACCAACACCCGGGTGTTCGTGCTGGACGCTGCGCTGCGGCCGGTGCCGATCGGCGTGGCCGGGGAGCTGTACGTGTCCGGGGCCGGCCTCGCCCGCGGCTACCTGAACCGCCCGGGCCTCACCGCCGAGCGGTTCGTCGCCAACCCCTACGGCACGCCCATCGAGCGCATGTACCGCACCGGCGACCTGGCCCGCTGGACCACCGACGGACAGCTGGAATACCTCGGCCGCACCGACGACCAGGTCAAGATCCGCGGCTTCCGCATCGAACTCGGCGAAGTCGAGGCGGCCCTGGCCTCCAACCCGGCCGTCGCCCAGGCCGCTGCCGTCGTCCGCGAGGACCAGCCCGGCGACCACCGCCTCACCGCCTACGTCGTCCCCACCACCGCGGACGTGGACAGCGCCGCGGTCCGCGCCCACGTCGCCGGGGTGCTGCCCGACCACATGGTGCCCTCGGCCGTGGTCGTCCTGGACGCGCTCCCGCTGAGCGTGAACGGCAAGCTCGACCGCAAGGCCCTTCCCGCGCCCGCGTACGGGACAACCGAGGAGAGCCGGGAGCCGCGAACCCCGCAGGAGCAACTCCTGTGCCAGTTGTTCGCCGACGTCCTCGGCGTGCCGACGGTCGGGGTGGACGAGAACTTCTTCGACCTCGGCGGCCACTCGCTCCTGGCGACACGTCTGGTCAGCCGCATCCGCACCACCCTCGGGGTGGAACTCCCGATCCGGGCCCTGTTCGAGACCCCCACCGTCGCCGGGCTCGCCGGCCGCCTGACCGATGCCGGGACGGCGCGCCGGAGGCTGACCACCGGGTCGCGTCCCGAGGTCGTCCCCCTGTCCTTCGCCCAGCAGCGGCTGTGGTTCCTCGGCGAACTCGCGGGATCTTCGGGGCTCTACAACATCCCCATCGCCCTCCGGCTCACCGGCGACCTCCACCCCGAGGCCCTTCACGCCGCCATCCACGACGTCGTCACCCGGCACGAAGTCCTCCGCACCGTCTTCCCGAGCGCCGACGGCTCGCCCAGCCAGCGCGTCCTCGGCCCGGATGCGACCGACCTCCGCCTGCCCGTGATCGACGTCGCCGAAGGTGACATGGCCCGGGCCGTCGGGGAGGAAGCCGTACGCGCCTTCGACCTCGGCCGCGAGATTCCGCTGCGGGCACGGCTGTTCGCGGTGACGCCGCAGGACCACGTCCTGGTCGTGGTCCTCCACCACATCGCCGGTGACGGGTGGTCACTCGCACCGCTGGCGCGGGACATCTCCACCGCGTACGCCGCCCGGGTCGGCAACCAGATCCCTGCCTGGGAGCCCCTCCCGGTCCAGTACGCCGACTACACGCTCTGGCAGCGTGAGCTCCTCGGGGACGAGGACGACCCCGCGAGCCTGCACGGCACGCAGCTGGCCTACTGGCGTGAGACCCTCGCCGGCCTGCCGGAGGAACTCACCCTGCCCGCCGACCGCCCCCGTCCGCCGGTGGCCTCCCACCGCGGCGCCACGGCCGGCATCCGCATCGACGCGGACCTGCACACACGGCTGACCGCCCTGGCCCGCGCCGAAGGCGTCACCATGTTCATGGTGCTCAACGCCGCACTGGCGACGCTGCTCTCCCGCCTGGGGGCAGGCACCGACATCCCCGTCGGCACTCCGGTCGCCGGACGTACCGACGAGAATCTGAACGACCTCGTCGGGTTCTTCGTCAACACCCTGGTGATCCGCACCGACGTGTCGGGCACCCCTTCCTTCCGGGAGGTGCTGCGCCGCGTCCGCGAGCAGAGCCTGGGCGCCCTCGCCCACCAGGACGTGCCGTTCGAACGGCTCGTGGAGGACCTCGCCCCCGCCCGGTCCCTGGCCCGCCACCCCCTGTTCCAGGTCCTGCTCGCCCTGCAGAACACCACCGACCCGGCACTCGACCTGCCCGGCCTGGACAGCCGCCTCCTGCCCAACGGGGACCAGCCCGCCAAGTTCGACCTCGACCTCCAGCTCCGCGAGACCCACACCGACGGCCGGCCCGCGGGCCTGACCGGCACCATCACCTACGCGACCGACCTGTACGACCGCACCACCGTGGACACTCTCGTCCAGCGGCTCATCCGCGTGCTCGACACCGTGACCGCGGACCCGGCGCTCCCGGTCACCGCCGTCGACCTCCTCAGCGAGACCGAACGCCGCCAGGTGCTCGTCGAGTGGAACGACACCGGCCGGGAGGTGCCGCCAGCCACGCTGGCGGAGTTGTTCGAGGCCCAGGTGGCCCGACGGCAGGACGCCACGGCGGTCGAGTTCGACGGCGTCGCGTTGTCCTACGCGGAGCTGAACGCGCGGGCGAACCGTCTGGCGCGGCTCCTGGTCTCCCGCGGCGTGAGGCCGCAGGACCGGGTGGCGGTGATGATGGACCGCTCGGCCGATCTGGTGGTCGCGCTGCTGGCCACGGTCAAGGCGGGGGCGGCGTACATGCCGATCGACCCGGCCTATCCGGCGGACCGGATCGCCTTCATGCTGGCGGACGCCCGGCCGGCCCTGCTGGTCACGCAGCGGGCCCAGGTCCGTGCGGACGTCGCTGGGGAGCGCGTGGTGGTCGACGATCCCTCCGTGGCCGCCGAGTTGGCGGATCTCGGCGGGCTGGACCTGTCGGACGCGGACCGGCTCGGAAGGTCGCTCGCCGTCCACCCGGCGTACGTGATCTACACCTCCGGGTCGACGGGGCGTCCCAAGGGCGTGGTCGTACCGCAGCAGGCGGTCGTCCGCCTCGTTCGGCAGGCGAACTACGTCGCGTTGGGCGCGGACGACGTCGTCGCTCAGGCGTCGTCGGTGTCGTTCGACGCGGCCACCTTCGAGATCTGGGGTGCGCTGGTCAACGGCGCGACGCTGGTGGGCGTCGACCGGGACGTGCTGCTGGCGCCCGAACGGCTCACCGCGCAGATCGAACGCAGCGGGATCACCACGATGTTCGTCACCACCGCGCTGTTCAACCGCCTGGCGGCGGAGTCGCCCGAGGGGCTCGGACGCCTGCGGAACCTGCTGTTCGGCGGCGAGGCGGTCGACCCCGCGAGCGTCCGGCGGGTCCTGGAGGTCGCCGCGCCGAAGCACCTGCTGCACGTGTACGGGCCGACGGAGACGACGACGTTCGCGACCTGGCAGCTGGTGGAGCGGGTCGAGGGCGGTTCCGTGCCGATCGGCAGAGCGGTCTCCGGCAACCGGCTGTACGTCCTGGACCGCGCCTTGCGGCCGGTGCCGCCGGGGGTGGCCGGGGAGCTGTACGTGTCCGGGGCCGGACTGGCCCATGGATACGTCGACCGGCCCGCGCTGACCGCGGAGCGGTTCGTCGCCAACCCCTTCGACGGGCCGGGCGAACGGATGTACCGCACGGGAGACCTGGTCCGCTGGACCGCCGACGGACAACTCGAATACCTCGCCCGCACCGACCACCAGGTCAAGATCCGCGGCTTCCGCATCGAACCCGGCGAGATCGAGGCGGCCCTGCTCGCCCACCCGTCCGTCGCCCATGCCGCCGTGGTGGTCCGCGAGGACCACCCCGGAGACAAGCGCCTCGTCGGCTACGTCGTCCCGGGCGGCAACGCGGACGACGCGGCCCTCGACGGCGTGGCGGTCCGGGAGTACGTGTCCCGGCTGCTGCCCGAGTACATGCTGCCCTCTGCCGTGGTGGTCCTGGACGCGCTCCCCCTCACGGTCAACGGCAAGCTGGACCGCAAGGCGCTGCCCGCCCCCGACTACACCGCCACGAGCCCGGGCCGGGAACCACGGACCCTCCAGGAACACCTCCTCAGCCAGGCGTTCGCCGACGTCCTCGGCCTCCCCCAGGTCGGGGTCGACGACGACTTCTTCGACCTCGGCGGCCACTCCCTGCTGGCCACCCGCCTGGTCAGCCGCATCCGCACCACCCTCGGGGCCGAGATCCCGATCCGGGCCCTGTTCGAGACCCCCACCGTCGCCGGGCTCGCCCGGCGCCTGACGGATTCCGGGCCGGCACGCCAGAGGCTGAACGCCGGGCCGCGCCCCGCGCCGGTGCCGCTGTCCTTCGCCCAGCAACGCCTGTGGTTCCTCGGCGAACTCGAAGGACCCTCCGGGCTCTACAACATCCCCATCGCCCTCCGCCTCACCGGCGACCTCGACCACGACGCCCTCCGGACCGCCCTCACCGACGTCGTCGCCCGGCACGAAGCTCTCCGCACCGTCTTCGCCGTCGCCGACGGCACGCCGGAACAGCACATCCTCGGCCCCGACGCGATCGACCTCCGGCTGCCCATGACCGAGGTGCCGGGAGGCGGGCTCGAGCAGGCGGTGGCCGACGAGTCCCACCGCCCCTTCGACCTCGCCCGCGACATCCCCCTGCGCGCACGGCTGTTCGCGGTGACGCCGCAGGAGCACGTCCTGGTCCTGGTCCTCCACCACGTCGCCGGCGACGGCTGGTCACTCGCCCCCCTGGCGCGCGACATCTCCACCGCGTACGCCGCCCGCTCGGACGGCCACGCCCCCACCTGGGAACCTCTCCCTGTCCAGTACGCCGACTACGCCCTCTGGCAGCGTGACCTCCTCGGCGACCCCGACGACCCCGCAAGCCTGCACAACGCGCAGCTCGCCTACTGGCGGCAGGCACTCGCCGGCCTGCCGGAGGAGCTCGCCCTGCCCGGCGACCGCCCCCGGCCCTCCGTGGCCACCCACCGCGGCGGCACCGCGCGCCTGCACATCGACGCCGACCTGCACCAGCGGCTCAGCGCCCTGGCCCGCGCAGAGGGCGTCACCATGTTCATGGTGCTCAACGCCGCGGTGGCGACGCTGCTGTCCCGCCTCGGCTCGGGAACCGACATCCCCATCGGCACGTCGGTGGCCGGCCGCACCGACGAGAACCTGGACGAGCTCGTGGGGTTCTTCGTGAACTCCCTGGTGATCCGCACCGATGTGTCGGGCGACCCGTCCTTCCGGGAGGTGCTGCGCCGCGTCCGTGAGCAGAGCCTGGGCGCCCTCGCCCACCAGGACGTGCCGTTCGAACGGCTGGTGGAGGACCTCGCCCCCGCCCGGTCCCTGGCCCGCCATCCGCTGTTCCAGGTGATGCTGGGCCTGCAGAACACCACCACGCCCGTCCTCGACCTGCCGGGGCTTGCCGCCGCCCCGCTGCCGGCCGGCGAGCAGCCGGCCAAGTTCGACCTCGACGTCCAGCTCCAGGAGATCTTCGCTCCCCACGGCCGGCCGAGCGGCCTGACCGGCGTCATCACCTACGCGGCCGATCTGTTCGACCACGCCACGGTCGTCACGCTCGTCGAACGGCTCGTGCGGCTCCTCGAGGCCGTGGCCGGCGACTCCGCACGGCCCGTGACCGGCATCGACCTGCTCAGCCCGGCCGAGCGCCGCCAGGTCCTCGTGGAGTGGAACGACACGGCACACGAGGTGCCGGCGTCGACGCTCCCGGAGCTGTTCCAGGCGCAGGCGGCCCGCACGCCGGACGCCACCGCCCTCGTGTTCGAGGACAGCGAGGTGTCATACGCCGACCTCAACGCGCGCGCCAACCGGCTCGCCCGCCTCCTGCTCGCGCACGGCGCCGGCCCCGAACAAATCGTCGCCCTGGCGCTCCCCCGCTCGGCCGACCTCATCGTCGCCCTCCTGGCCGTACTGAAAACAGGCGCCGCCTACCTCCCCATCGACCCCGACCACCCGGCCGACCGGATCGCCCACCTGCTCACCGACGCACAGCCCGCGCTCCTGGTCACCACGGAAGCCGTCGGCCCGGAGGGGAACGTCGGCCGGCTCCTCCTCGACGCCCCGGACACGGCACGCGCCCTCGACGGCCTGCCCGGCGGCGACCTCGACGACGCCGAGCGGCACGGCCCGCTGCTGCCCGCGCACCCGGCGTACGTCATCTACACCTCCGGCTCCACCGGACAGCCGAAGGGCGTGGCCGTCACCCACCAGGGCGTGGTCAACTACATCGCCCGTACCTGGCACGCCTATCCCGACCTCAGCGGAAGCACCCTGCTCCACGCGTCCATAGCCTTCGACCTCGGCGTCACGGCGCTGTACGGCGCGCTCACCAGCGGCGGACGCCTCCACATCGCCACCTGGGACGAAACGCTCCCCGCCACCCTGGCCGGCCACGAGATCACCTTCCTCAAGGCCACACCCAGCCACCTGGCGTTCCTCCAGACCCTCCCCGGCAACTGGGCACCCACCGGCCGGCTCATGCTCGGCGGAGAACCCCTGCGCACGGCGCAACTCCAGCAGTGGCACCGTGACCACCCGGACGTGCCCGTCGTCAACCACTACGGACCGACCGAGACCACCGTCGGCTGCACCGACCACCCCGTGAACGCCGCCGGCGACACCGGCCGGGGGATCACTCCCATCGGCCGCCCGATGTGGAACACCCAGACCTACGTGCTCGACCCGGCCCTGCGGCCGGTTCCCCCCGGCACCCCCGGCGAGCTGTATGTCGCCGGCGCCCAGCTCGCCCGCGGCTACCTGAACCGCCCCGCTCTCACCGCCGAGCGGTTCGTCGCCAACCCCTACAGCGGGCTCGGCGAGCGGATGTACCGGACCGGCGACCTCGCCCGCTGGACCGGCGACGGCCGGCTCGAATACCTCGGCCGGGCCGACGACCAGGTCAAGATCCGCGGCTTCCGCATCGAACCCGGCGAGACCGAAGCCGCCCTCACCTCCCACCCCGCCGTCGCCCAGGCGACCGTGGTCGTCCGCGAGGACCACCCCGGAGACAAACGCCTCATCGGCTACATCGTCCCGGCAACGGACGTGGACGGCGCCACCGTCCGCGCCCACGTCGCCGGTCTGCTGCCCGACTACATGGTGCCGGCGGCAGTGGTGGTCCTGGACGCGCTCCCGCTCACCGCCAACGGGAAGCTCGACCGCCGCGCCCTCCCCGCACCCGCGTACGAGACGACCGAGGGGAGCCGGGAGCCGCGAACCCTCCAGGAACAGCTGCTGTGCCAGGTGTTCGCCGGCATTCTCGGCCTGCCGCACGTCGGGGTGGACGACGACTTCTTCGACCTCGGCGGCCACTCCCTGCTCGCCGTACGCCTGGTCAGCCGCATCCGCACGGTGCTCGGGGTGGAGGTCCCGATCCGGGCCCTGTTCGAAAGCCCCACGGTCGCCGGACTCGCGACTCGGCTGGGGGACATGGACAACGAAGCACGGCCTCAGATCAAGCCCAGGCCGCGGCCGGAGGTCCTGCCGCTGTCCTTCGCCCAGACACGGCTGTGGTTCCTGCGCCAACTGGAAGGCGGAAACGCCAACTACAACATCCCGGTGGCCCTGCGCCTGACGGGCGCCCTGGACGCCGAGGCCATGGGTGCCGCCCTGCGCGACGTCCTCGTACGGCACGAAGCACTGCGGACCGTCTTCCCGGCCACCGACGGCACACCGCAGCAATTGGTCCTCCCGTCGGAGTCCGTGTCCTTCGACGTGCCGCTGATCGACGTCGCCGAGGCAGACCTGCGCGAGGAGATAGAGCGGGCCTCGCGCGCCGCGTTCGAGCTGCGCACCGACATCCCGCTGCGAGCCCGGCTCTTCAGGCTGAGCCCGCAGGAGCACGTGCTGGTGATCGTGGTGCACCACATCGCCGCCGACGCATGGTCGCTGGGCCCACTGGCGCGTGACGTGTCGGACGCCTACAGCGCCCGGTCCAACGGCCGGCCTCCCCTCTGGGAAGCCCTTCCGGTCCAGTACGCCGACTACACCCTCTGGCAGCGTGACCTCCTCGGCGACCCCGACGACCCCGCCAGCCTGCACAGCACCCAATTGACCTACTGGCGGGAGAGGCTGGCCGGGCTACCGGAAGAACTCGCCCTGCCCGCCGACCGCCCCCGGCCCCGGACGGCCACCCACCGAGGCGGCACCTCCGGCGTGCACATCGACGCCGCCCTGCACCAGCGGCTGAACGCTCTGGCCCAGGCCGAAGGCGTCACCATGTTCATGGTGCTCAACGCCGCACTGGCGACGTTGTTCTCCCGCCTCGGCGCGGGCACCGACATCCCCATCGGCACCCCCATCGCGGGGCGCACCGACGAGAACCTCGACCAGCTCGTCGGCTTCTTCATCAACACCCTCGTCATCCGCACCGACCTGTCCGGCGACCCCACCTTCCGCGACATGCTCCATCGCGTCCGCGACGAGAGCCTGGGCGCCCTCGCCCACCAGGACCTGCCGTTCGAACGGCTGGTGGAAGACCTCTCCCCCGCCCGGTCCACGGCCCGCCATCCCCTCTTCCAGACCATGCTGGTGCTGCAGAACGTCGCGCCTGCCACCCTCGATGTGCCCGGACTGGGCATAGAGAGGATCGACGTCGGCGACAATCCGGTCTTCGACCTGTCCTTCGTCGTCGCGGAGGCATTCGACGCCGGGGGCGGTGCCGCCGGTGTGAACGGAATCGTCACGTTCGCCGCCGATCTGTTCGACCACGCGACCGTCGACGGGCTCGTCGAGCGACTGGTCCAGGTGCTGGAGGCGGTGACGGCCGATCCGGACCTTCCGGTGGGCCGCATCGAGGTGCTGGGTGCCGATGAGCGCCGGCGTGTCCTGGTGGAGTGGAACGACACGGCGCGGGACGTGCCGGTGATGACGCTGCCCGAGCTGTTCCAGGCCCAGGCCGCCCGCACCCCCGACGCGACCGCGGTCGTGTTCGGCGACACCGAACTGACCTACGCCGAACTCAACGCACGCGCCAACCGTCTCGCCCGCCACCTGGTCGAGCACGGCATCGGACCCGAACACCTGGTAGCCGTGGCACTGCCCCGCTCGGCCGACCTCATCGTCGCCATCCTCGCCGTCATGAAAGCCGGCGGCGCCTACCTGCCCGTCGACCCCGCCTACCCCACCGACCGGATCACCTACCTGCTCACCGACGCCCGGCCCGCACTCCTCATCACCAACGAAGCAACAAAGGACACGCTGCCCGCAGCCGACGCGACACAACTGAACCTGAACGACGTGGAGTTGGGTCAGGCCCTGACGGTCCTCCCCGACAACGAACTGCAGGACACCGAACGACACGGCCCCCTGCTGACCGCCCACCCCGCCTACGTCATCTACACCTCCGGCTCCACCGGCCGCCCCAAGGGCGTCACCGTCACCCACCACGGCCTGTCCAGCCTCGTCACCGCACAGGCGGAAAAGTTCGCAATCACAACCACGAGCCGAATCCTGCAGTTCGCCTCACCCAGCTTCGACGCCGCCATCGCAGAGATCGCCGTGACGCTGTGCACCGGGGCATGCCTTGTCCTGGCGGCTCAGGAGGACCTGGTGGACGGAGCGGCGCTGCCCCTTCTCCTCACCGCCGGCAGGGTGACTCATGTGACCCTGCCGCCCGTCCTGTTGGCCGGGCTCCATGCGGACAGCCTGCCCACGGTGACGACGCTGGTGACCGCCGGTGAGTCGCTGCGGCCCGATCTGGTCGGCCCGTGGGCGGCGGGGCGGCGCCTGGTCAACGCCTACGGCCCGACGGAGTCGACGGTCTGCACGACGATGGCGGTGTTGACCGGTGACAGCGCGGTGCCGTACATCGGGGAACCGATCGCCAGCACCCGGGTGTTCGTCCTGGACGCGGCGCTGCGACCGGTGCCGATCGGGATCGCCGGCGAGCTGTACGTCTGCGGAGCCGGCCTCGCCCGCGGCTATCTCGACCGACCCGGCCTCACCGCCGAGCGCTTCGTCGCCAACCCCTACGACGGGGCGGGCGAGCGCATGTACCGCACCGGGGACCTGGTCCGCTGGAACGCCGAGGGTCAGCTGGAGTACCTGGGCCGCACCGACGACCAGGTCAAGATCCGCGGCTTCCGCATCGAACTCGGCGAGATCGAAGCCGCCCTGGCCTCCCACCCGGCCGTCGCCCAGGCCGCCGTCATCGTCCGCGAGGACCACCCCGGCGACAAACGCCTCATCGGCTACGTCGTCCCGAGCGGCAACGCGGACGGCCCCGAACTGCGCGCCCACGTCGCCGGCCTGCTGCCGGACTACATGGTCCCGGCGGCGATCGTCGCACTGGACGCGCTCCCGCTCACGGCGAACCGCAAACTCGACCGCAAGGCCCTCCCCGCCCCCGACTACGGTGCCCGTGTCACCGGCCGGGCTCCGGCGAACGCCCAGGAAGAAATCCTGTGCGCCCTGGCCGCAGAGACACTCGGCCTGCCGTCCGTCGGAATCGACGACAACTTCTTCGAACTCGGCGGCCACTCCCTCCTCGCGACACGCCTGATCAGCCGCATCCGATCGGCATTCGCAGTCGAGATGCCGATCCGGACCCTGTTCGAGGCACCCACCCTCCGCGAACTCGCAGACCACCTGACCACCACCACCGCGTCCCGGCCTGCCCTGGTCCCGGCGCAGCGGCCGGAACTCGTGCCGCTGTCCTTCGCCCAGCAGCGCCTGTGGTTCCTCGGCGAACTCGAAGGGCCCTCTCCCACCTACAACATCCCCATGGCCCTGCGGCTGAGCGGCGCGCTCGACACCGACGCCCTGCACGCCGCGCTCCACGACGTCGTGGCCCGGCACGAAGTCCTGCGCACCGTGATCACCACGGTCGACGGCCGGCCCTACCAGCGCATCATCGACACCGACGACGTCGCTGACCTGCTCACGGCGATCCCGGTGACGGAAGACGGGCTGCGGGCGTGGGTGAGTGATGCCGCAGCGCACCGCTTCGACATGGCCACCGAGATCCCCGTTCGCATGTCGCTGGCCAAGGTCAGTCCGGATGAGCATGTGCTGGTCGTGGTCCTCCACCACATCGCCGGTGACGGCTGGTCCCTGGGCCCGCTGGCACACGACGTGTCGACCGCCTACACCGCCCGCACCACCGGCACCGCCCCCACCTGGGCACCGCTACCCGTCCAGTACGCCGACTACGGCCTCTGGCAGCGGGAGTTGCTGGGCGACGCCTCCGACGCCGGCAGCCTCCTGACCGAGCAACTCGCCTACTGGCGCCACGCACTCGACGGAGCGCCCGAGGAACTGCCGTTGCCGGCCGACCGGCCCCGTCCCCCCGTGGCCTCCCACCGCGGCGCCACCGTCGACCTGCACATCGACGCCGACGTCCACCAGGCCGTCGTGGACCTGGCACGCGCACACGGTGTGACCGTCTTCATGGTCGTCCAGGCAGCACTGGCCACCCTCCTGCACCGCCTCGGCGCCGGCGACGACATCCCGATCGGCACCCCCATCGCCGGACGGACCGACCAGGCGCTCGACGACCTCGTCGGATTCTTCGTCAACACCCTCGTCCTGCGCTCGGACCTGTCGGGCAACCCCGACTTCACCCAGCTCCTCGAACGTGTTCGTGAACGGGCACTCAACGCGTACGCCCACCAGGACGTGCCCTTCGAACGCCTGGTGGAAGAGCTCACGCCCACCCGGTCGATGGCCCGCCACCCCCTGTTCCAGGTGATGCTCACCCTGCAGAACATCACACAAGCCACGCTGGAACTGCCCGGCCTGACCATCGAAGCCCTGCCCACCGGCGGCAGCCCCGCCAAGTTCGACCTCGACGTCCAGCTCAACGAACACCTCACCGACGACGGCAGGCCCGCCGGCCTCCGCGGTGTCATCACCTATGCCACCGACCTCTTCGACCACCACACCGCCGCCGCCATCGCCGAACGCTTCACACGGGTCCTGCAAACCGTCACCGCGGATCCGTCGGTACCGGTCAGCCGTACGGAGGTCCTGGACGCCACCGAGCGGGACCGGATCCTGGTCCGTTGGAACGACACCGCGCGCGACGTTCCCCTCGCGACGCTTCCCGAGCTGTTCCAGTCCCAGGTCGCCCGCACCCCGGACGCGACCGCGGTGGTGTTCGAGGACACCGAACTGTCCTACGCCGAACTCAACACCCGGGCCAACCGGCTGGCCCGCGTTCTCATCGACCGCGGCGTACGGCCTGAAGACGTCGTCGCTCTGGCACTGCCTCGGTCGATCGACCTCGTGGTCGCCATCCTGGCGGTGATGAAGGCCGGGGGCGCCTACCTGCCGATCGATCCTCGCTATCCCGCGGATCGGATCGCCTACATGCTCACCGACGCCAGACCCGCGGTTCTCATCACCGGCCAGGCGGCACAAGACGAACTGCCGCCCACCGATGTGGTGCACCTGTCGCTGGAGGACGCAGGGCTGCGGGAAGACCTGGCGGGCCGACCCGGCCATGACGTGACCGACGCCGAACGCCGTGGTCCGCTGCTGCTCGGCCACCCCGCCTACGTCATCTACACCTCAGGCTCCACCGGCACTCCCAAGGGTGTCCTGGTCACCCATCGAGGTGTGCCGAACCTGGCCGCCGACCACATCGACCGACTCCGGATCGGACCGGAGAGCCGGCTGCTCCAGTTCGCCTCGCCCAGTTTCGACGCCTCGGTGGCCGACATGTGGCCGGCGTGGCTGGCAGGTGCGGCCGTGGTGCTGGCTTCGGCGGACGAGACGTCCCCCGGCGCGCCGTTGGCACGGCTGGCCGCCCGGCAGCGCGTCACACACGCGACCCTGCCCCCCGCGACGCTGCCGCTGCTCGCCTCCGCGGGCGGTCTCCCGGAGGGGATGACCCTGGTGGTCGCCGGTGACGTGTGCCCGCCGGAGACCGCGGAGCGGTGGTCGCGCGGCCGGCTCATGCTGAACATCTACGGGCCGACGGAAGCGACGGTCGCCTCCCTGGCCAGCACTCCCTTGTCCGGCGCCGGCGTTCCGCCCATCGGCGCACCCCTGTGGAACATGCGCGCCTACGTGCTGGACGCCGCGATGCGGCCGGTACCCCCGGGCGTCGCCGGCGAGTTGTACCTGGCCGGCGTGCAGTTGGCCCGGGGGTACGTCAACCGGCCCGCGCTGACCGCGGAGCGGTTCGTCGCCAACCCCTACGGCGGGGCGGGTGAGCGCATGTACCGCACGGGTGACCTGGCCCGGTGGAACATCGGCGGGCAGTTGGAGTATCTGGGCCGCACCGACGACCAGGTCAAGATCCGCGGCTTCCGCATCGAACTCGGCGAGGTGGAAGCCGCCCTGGCCTCGCACCCGGCCGTCGCCCAGGCCGCCGTCATCGTCCGCGAGGACCAGCCCGGCGACAAGCGCCTGGTCGGCTACGTCGTCCCGAGCGGCAACGCGGACGGCCCCGAACTGCGCGCCCACGTCGCCGGCCTGCTGCCGGACTACATGGTCCCGGCAGCCATCGTCGCACTGGACGCGCTCCCGCTCACGGCGAACCGCAAACTCGACCGCAAAGCCCTCCCCGCCCCCGACTACGGTGCCCGTGTCACCGGCCGGGCTCCGGCGAACGCCCAGGAGGAGATCCTGTGCGCAGTGTTCGCCGAGGTGCTCGATCTGCCGTCGGTCGGGGTCGACGACAACTTCTTCGAACTCGGCGGCCACTCCCTCCTCGCGGTGACGCTGGTGGAGCGGGCGCGCGAGCGGGGCATCGCCGTGGATGTCCGCTCGCTGTTCGTCAGCCCGACGGTGGCGAAGTTGGCCGCGGCCGTCGAACAGACGGCCGGACGGGTCGCCGTCCCGCCCAATGGCATCCCGGCCGACGCCACGGCGATCACGCCGGAGATGGTGACGCTGGTCGACCTCACAGGCGAGGAGATCGCTCGGATCGTCGCCGCCGTTCCTGGAGGGGCGGCCAACATCACCGACATCTACCCGCTGGCCCCGCTGCAGGAGGGCATCTTCTTCCACTCCCTGATGGAGAGCGACAACGACAGCGACCCCTACGTCCTGCCGATCGCGCTGCGCTTCGATTCCCGGGCACGGGTGGATGCGTTCCTCGCCGCCGTGCAGCGGGTCGTCGACCGGCATGACATCCTGCGCACCTCCTTCGCCTGGGAGGGTCTGCGCGAACCGGTCCAGGTGGTGGCGCGCCAGGCAACGCTTGCCGTGCGGGAGGTGGATCTCGCCGCAGGGACGGACCATGACGGCTCGGACATGGCGGACCGGCTCCTTGCGGCATGCCCGCCGCGCATGGACCTCTCCCGGGGACCGTTGCTGCGCGCCCATGTGGCCCGGCGGCCGGGCGGGAACCACTGGATGGTGGTCCTGCAGGTCCATCACCTGATCCAGGACCACACCGCGTTGGACGTGGTCATGGGTGAGGTGGCCGCCTTCCTCGACGGGCGGCAGGACACCCTGCCGGAGCCGCTGCCGTTCCGGGAGTTCGTCGGTCAGGCCAGGTTGGGAGTGTCCTCCCAGGAACACGAGGCGTTCTTCGCGGCTCTGCTCGGCGATGTGAGCGAGCCGACCGCGCCGTACGGCCTGCTCGACGTGTTCGGAGACGGCCGTGACGTGTCCGAGGCACGGACGCCACTGGACGCGGACCTCGCGGCGCGGCTGCGGGAGCAGGCCCGGCGCCTGGGTGTCAGCCCGGCGACGCTGTTCCACGTCGCCTGGGCGCGCGTCGTATCGGTCACCTCGGGCCGTGACGACGTGGTGTTCGGCACCGTGCTGTTCGGCCGGATGAACGCCGGAACCGGTGCGGACCGGGTGCCGGGACTGTTCATGAACACCCTTCCCGTCCGAGTGAACGCGAGTGCCGGGGGTGTGCTGGAGGCGGTGCGAGGGATGCAGACGCAGCTCGCGGAGCTGCTGGTGCACGAGCACGCTCCGTTGGCGGTGGCGCAGCAGGCCAGTGGGGTCTCCACTCAGACCCCGCTGTTCACCTCGCTGTTCAACTACCGCCACAGCGAGGCTGCCGCTGCCGGCGCCGGGCTTGACGGTGTCGACCTTCTCCGGGCGCACGAGCGCACCAACTTCCCGGTCGCCGTCAGCGTCGACGACACCGGTGAGGGCTTTGCCGTGAAGGCTCAGACGGTGTCCCCGATCGACCCGCGCGCCCTTGCCGCGATGGTGACCACGGCGGCCGAGGCCGTGGTGTCGACGCTGGAGACGGCTCCGTCGACCGCGCTCGGCCAGGTCGAGGTGCTCGAAGGCGCCGAGCGGAAGCGGATCCTGGTCGAGTGGAACGACACCGCCCGCGATGTTGCTCCCGCGACGCTTCCCGAGCTGTTCCAGTCGCAGGTGGCCCGGACCCCGGACGCGTCCGCCGTGGTGTTCGAGGACCTCCCGCTCACCTACGCGGAACTGAACGCGCGTGCCAACCGGCTGGCACGGTTGCTCGTTGCCCGTGGTGCGGGTCCCGAACGCCGGGTGGCGGTCATGATGGACCGCTCGGCCGATCTCGTCGTCACTCTGCTGGCCGTGCTCAAGGCCGGCGCGGCGTACGTGCCGATCGACCCGGAGTACCCGGCGGAGCGCGTGGCCTACGTGCTGCAGGACGCCAAGCCGGCGCTGGTCGTGACCACCAGTGGGGTCGGGGGCGTACTGCCCGAGGGGGTGGCGCGGGTGGTGCTCGACGACCCCACGACCATGACCGAACTGGGGACGTTGGCCGGCGGGGACCTGTCGGACACCGACCGCAGCAGGGCGCTGCTTCCGGCCCACCCCGCGTACGTCATCTACACGTCCGGCTCCACCGGACGTCCCAAGGGCGTGGCGGTCCCGCATGCGGGTGTGGTGAACCGGCTGGCGTGGATGCAGGACGCCTACCGGCTGTCGTCGGACGACCGGGTGGTGCAGAAGACACCGTTCGGGTTCGACGTGTCGGTGTGGGAGTTCTTCTGGCCGCTGATCGAAGGCGCCACCCTCGTCATGGCCCGCCCGGGCGGTCACCGCGACCCCGCATACCTGGCAGAGCTGATCCGGCGCGAGCAGGTCACCGTCGCGCACTTCGTCCCGTCGATGCTGCAGGTCTTCGTCACCGAGCCCACCGCCCGGGACTGTACGTCCCTGCGGGCCGTTGTCTGCAGCGGCGAGGCCTTGCCGGCCTCCTTGCGCGACCAGTTCCACACGCTGCTGCCCATCCCGCTGCACAACCTCTACGGACCGACCGAAGCCTCCATCGACGTCACCGCCTTCACCTGCGAGCCAGGAGCCGACACCACCGGCGCGGTACCCATCGGACGCCCGATCTGGAACACCCAGGCGTTCGTACTCGACGCCGCCCTGCGACCCGTACCCCCCGGCGTGGCAGGCGAGCTGTACCTCGCCGGTGTCCAGCTGGCCCGCGGCTACCTCGACCGACCCGCGCTGACCGCCGAACGGTTCGTCGCCAACCCCCACAGCACGACCGGCGAACGCATGTACCGCACCGGCGACCTCGCCCGCTGGACCACCGACGGACAACTCGAATACCTCGGCCGCACCGACCACCAGGTCAAAATCCGAGGCTTCCGCATCGAACTCGGCGAAATCGAAACCGCCCTCCTCACCCACCCCTCCGTCGCACAGACAGCCGTTGTCGTCCGGGAAGACCAGCCCGGCGACCAGCGCCTCACCGCCTACCTCGTCCCGGCGAACGGACCGGACGGCGGTGTGGACATCGCGGAGATCCGTGCCGGCCTGTCAGCCGTCTTGCCGGAATACATGATCCCGGCCGCGATCGTGGTGCTCGACGGACTGCCGTTGACGGTCAACGGCAAGCTGAACCGTTCCGCCCTCCCGGCGCCCGATTACGCCACCGGACCCACAAGCTGGCAACCGCGCACCACCGACGAACACCTGCTCCGCGAGATATTCGCCGGCGTCCTCGGCCTTCCTGCGGTCGGAGGGAACGACAACTTCTTCGAACTCGGTGGGCACTCGCTGCTCGCCGTGCGGCTGCTGGGTGAGATCCGCAACGCCACCGGTACGCAACTCTCACTCATGAGCGTGTTCCAGAACCCGACCGTGGCGGGCCTGGCATCGCTGCTCGGCACCGGCGACGGCACCGAGGAGGATCTCTTCCAGCCGGTGGTCGCGCTACGTAGGCACGGAGACCGGCCGCCGCTGTTCTGCCTGCCCCCCGCCAGCGGTTTCGGCCTGTCCTACATCGGTCTGGTGCGGCACCTGGACGCCGACCAGCCCGTGTACGGACTGCAGGCTCCGGGCGTCACCCGCGCGCAGACGGCCCCGTCCGACCTCGACGCGCTGGTCACCTGGTACGTCGACCACATCACGAGCGTCCAGCGGAGCGGCCCCTACCACCTGCTCGGCTGGTCCATGGGCGGCAACCTCGCGCACGCCGTCGCCGTACAGCTCCAGCAGGCCGGACAGGAGGTGGCTCTGCTGGCCATGATGGACGCCTACCCGCCGGACACCGAAGCCCCGCATGCGGAGGCCGACGACCACACCGTCATGGTTCAGCTCCTGCGTGCCCTCGGGCGCACGGTGGCCATCCCGGACCACCCGCTCACCGTGCCCGAGACGCTGAAGATCATCAAGGAGGAGATCACCGACCTGCCGGAGTTGACCGAGGACCACCTCCGAGGGGTCATCCAGAACACCCGGGACAACTGGCGGATGGTCCGGCGTACGACGCCGGGACACTTCACCGGCGACATCCTCCATTTCCCGGCGACCGAGAGCGGGTTCTCACGCGAGGAGGTCGTCCAGCGGTGGGCACCGTACTTCACCGGGCGCCTGCACAGCCATCCCGTCGCCTCCGCGCATAACGACATGACCCAGCCCGAGCCCCTGCGTCAGGTGGGGACAGTGCTGGCCGGCGTCTTGGCGAGGCGTTCGCGGTGACATCGGGGCCCACGCGCGAGATCGCGCGTGGGCCCCGACAGTCACCAGGGCGGCAGGCGCGGGATCTCGATGTGACGGGGGCGACGCGAATCAGTTCGAGATCGGGAGTCGTGAGAGCAGGTCCTGCACGAGGCTGTCGGCCTCGTCCACGAGGTAGAAATGACCGCCGTCAAAGGAGCGGTGATGAAAGCCTGACCGCGTGATGGCCGACCAGGCCATGACGGAGTCGTGATCGAGGTCCGCTTCACCGTCTCCGTAGTACGCGACCACGGGAACATCGAGGAGGGAGTCCGCGTCCGGGATGCGAGCGTCGTAGCGTTCCAGCAGGCGGTAGTCCGCGCGGATCGCGGGTAGCACGAGCTCGCGCAGTTCGACGTCGAGGAACACCTCGGCCTGGGTGCCGCCCATCTCGGACAGCTCCGCGATCAGCTCCTCTTCGCCTGCATCCGCCAGCCCCGGCCTCCTCTCCGTCCCCGGTCCGCCGCGTCCTGACACGAACAGTGCGGTCGGGGTCCGTCCGTGTTCTTCCCCCAGACGAGTGGCGAGTTCGTAGGCGACGGACGCCCCCATGCTGTGTCCGAAGAACGCGACGGGAACGTCGAAAAGATCACGGGACGCATCGGCGAGATCCGCGACCAGTTCATCCATCGTCTCGGCCGGAGCGTCCAGGAAGCGGCTCTCGCGTGCCGGGTACTGGGCGGCGAGCAGTTCCACGCCTTCCGGTACGAGATCCTTCCACGCGCGGAAGAACCCGGCGTTGCCTCCCGCGTGCGGAAAGCACACGAGTCGCAGCCTGGGAGCCGGAGCGGGCCTGATGGTCCGGAACCAGCGGCTGGTCGCCGTCTGGGACGCGCCGGTCTTCTGTGGGTTCACTTGGATCCGTCCGGTTGAGTTCATCGCGGCGGCAGCGCCGCCCAGCCTTTTCTGCGCCATGCCGTCCATGGGCTTCGCCGGACCGGTGACCGCGGACCTTCGAAGAGCGTCCGTATCGCAGTCACGGCACCATGCGCGTGCGGAACCGGGCGACGGGCGGCGACACCTCGAGGGATCTCGGTGGTCGCCCGGCTGAGTTTATCGCTGACGGCCGGCAGCAGCGTATTGAGCACCGCCGCCGGACGGGCCGTCCGCCAGTTGCCTTCTGACTGGGCGGCCACCGGTGCAGGACGCCTCATCGCCTGCACCGGGTTCGGCCAAGTGGGCGGGAACGGTGGGGTGGGGAGCCGGCGGTTCAGGCCGAGGAGCCCTGCCTCCAGTCCTGGTCCAGGCGGTCGGCCAGGCCCGCGGCGGTGAAGGCGGCCTCCAGGTCCTCCCGGCCCTCGGTGAAGTGGGCCCAGCTGCCGTGGTGGACCGGGACGACACGGCCGGCGTCGAGGATCCGGGCGGCCTCGGCGGCCTGCGCGCTGTCCAGGACGATCAGGTTGCCGTCGAAGAGCATGGGGAAACGAGGTGCGCCGGCGAACAGGATGGCGGTGTCCACCGGGGCGAAGCGCCCGGCGATCTCCTTGACGGCGTCGAGGGAGGCGTTGTCGCCGCTGACGTAGACCGTCGGCAGGCCCTCTCCGGTCAGGACGAAGCCGACGACCTGTCCGGTGAAGGGCTCGACCTCTTCGCGCGAGCCGGGGCCGTGGATGGCGGGAACAGCGGTGACGGTGACAGTGCCGCCGCCCGGGCGCTGCAACTCGACCGTCTCCCAGTCGGCCAGGCCCTTGGCTTTCTGCCCGAGGCGCTCGCCGCCGCTCGGGGTGGTCAGGGTGAGCGGGACGTCGGCGAGCAGGGCGCGGCCGGAGGTGTCGAGATTGTCGGCGTGCTCGTCGTGGGAGAGCAGGACCACGTCGATGGGGCCGATGTCGGCGGGGCTGCCGGTGGAGGGGGCGGTCTTGGTCAGGATCGGGCGGCCGGGCCGGCCGTAGTCGCCGGGGCCGTCGAACGTCGGGTCGGTCAGAAACCGCAGGCCGCCGTACTCGAACGAGGCGGTCGGGCCGCCGTAGGTGCGGACCGGGAACGGATCGGTACTGGGCTGGGACATCACGTCTCCCCCACTTCTCACGAAAAAACTCAGCTTTTAACGTGACACCAGGCTAGGCGACCATCACGGAAAAATGCAATCGCTACCATGAGGCGCATGGACGACACCCTGGCCACCGACGCAGCGCGGACCGCCCTGCCCCCAGCTCCGGGTGCCGACCAGTACCGCTCCCTGGACTTCGCCAACACCGCCGCGACCCTGCCCGCCGGCCAGAGCTACGACCTGCTCGCCACGCCCGGATCCGCCATGCGCTGGCTCGCCGCCCACGACCTGACCACCGCGGACGTGCAGCTGTACGAGGTGTGTGCACAACGGATGCGGACGCTTCGCGCCCACATCCGCACCCTGTTCGCCGCCCGCGTCGGCAGCGCCACACCGCCCGAAGACTCCCTGCGCGCCGTGAACGACGCACTGACGGCTGTACCCACCGCACCGCTCCTCGCCTGGGACGCGGCCCAGGGACTGCGCCGCGTCCAGGCACACCCCATCGACCGGGCCGTCAACCACGCTCTGGCGACCCTCGCCGCCGACGCCGCCGACCTGCTCACCGGTCCCGACGCCGACATCCTCGCCGCCTGCGGCTCCGCCCCCTGCGACCGATTCCTCATGCGCACCCACGGCCGGCGCCACTGGTGCTCCACCCGCTGCGGCGACCGCGTCCGCGCCGCCCGTGCCTACGCGCGGCGCAGCGGCACCTCGGACTGACTCCCCGCCCAAGGCTCCTGTTCACCTCCGGCTGCGAGCTCTTCAGCGCATACTGTCGAGCACTTCGTCAGTCGACAGCAGCGCATGGGCGAAGAAACCGTAATTGATGATCGCCGCCTGATATCCGTCGCCCCAGACCGGGTGCCGTGGTCCTGCTGTCGCATCCCTGACCACGGCGACCTCGAACCCCTCCTCGACGAGGTGACGCAAATGGGATTCGACGCACATGTTTGCCAGCATCCCGCCGAGAACAATCCTTTGCATTCCCCGCTTGCGCAGCTGCAGTACCAAGTCGTTGGTTTGCGGCCCGAATACCTTGTGCGGGCTGGCGACCACCGTTCTGCCGTCCTCGATATAGGGCTTGAACCGGTCCAGCCAGTCCGCCCCGGAGTTTCGGAAGCCTGTCAGATCGAGCTGTCCCGCCCGCGCGAACGTGTGGCTCTCGAGCTCGCTCGTCTCGAGGGGCCCGTTCATTCGCCATCCGCTGTCGGTAGGGTAGAAGTAATGAGGCGAAATGAAGACCTCATATCCGCCCGCCTTCGCGGCCTCGAAGATTCTCTCCATGTTCTCGACGGTCCTGTTCTCCGTGACGCTCACCCCCACCGCGTCCCAGGCCGCTCCACTCTCGCTCAGCACGTCGTTCTGCGGGTCGATGAACACAACCGCCGTGTCGGTGTTATTGATTTCCACCTGGCGCTCCTGACGCGATGACAAACCCTGCAGCGGATGCCTTTCGAAGCCCTTCCGGCCCCGTCGTTCCACCTTGCCCCAACACGCGACGTTCCGCATCGGTGAATTGCTGCACCTCGGTCGCCGCCCCCGCCTTCCCATGGCGTGTACGACCGCCCCCGGGGGCCCGGCCCACCACGCAGGCCGGTCTGGTCGCCTGCGCTCCCGACGCACCTAACCTACTCGCAGTAACCTACGATACGTAGGTTACTGCGACAGTTGCAGAGGAGCGAGAACGATGGATCTCTCGTACGTCGGCCGTGGAGCCGCGTCGTGAAGCGGGTGCTCGTGGTCGGGGGCTATGGGCTCGTCGGAGGATGGGTGGTCCGCCTCCTCTGCTCCACCTGGGATGACGTGGAGGTGGTGATCGGTGGCCGTCGCCCGGAAGAGGGCGAGACACTGGCCGAGGAATGCGGCGCGACCGTCGCGCACATCGACACCACCGATGCGGAGACAGGGCTGGCATCGCTCGGCCCCGTCGACCTGGTCGTGGCGGCGGTGCAGGACCCGGACGACGATCTCCTGCGGGCCGTACTACGGGCGGGGATCGCACACATCGGCCTGGTCCGCAAGGCGGACAACCTGGGCCCCACGGCCATCCTCGCAGCCGATCTGGCGCGAAGGCCCGCCATGGTCATGGGCCACTGGCAGGCGGGAGCCGCGACCTTCGCCGCCCTGGCGACCGCGCGGGAGTTCGGCCGCGTGGAACGCGTGGAGTTGTCCGCTCTGTTCGACTCGGCAGACCCTGCCGGCCAGATGTCGGCGGCGGACAGCGCCTCGTTCTTCACCCGGGCTCTGATGCGCGCCGACGGCCACTGGAGGTGGGTCGCGCCGGGCGACAGTGTCCGTACGGTCCGGAGAGCAGGCAGGGATCCCTTCGACGCCCAGCCGATGGGCGTGTTGGACGTGCCTGCCGTGGTTGCGGCGACGGGCGCCACTCATGTGCGCTTCGACATCGGCCTCGGCGAATCGGCTGGTACGACCGCTGGCGGGGCGGCCTCCCACGAGATCTACGTCGACATGTGGGGTCAGGACGTCCACGGCCGACCGCTCGCACGACGCACCACGATCAGCGACGGGCGTGGGCAGGCACACCTCACGGCCCTCGGTGCGCTGATCGGCGTCGAGCGTGTCCTGGGCCTGGACGGCGGCGAGCAACTCCCGGCAGGACTGACCATGCCGGAAAGGGTCATCGACCCGTCGCACGCCGTCGACCGGCTCCGGCAATTCGGGGTCACCGTGACGACGGAGTCGCTTCCGTCATGGCGATCGCCGGTGTGATCCCAGTGGCCCAGAGCCGGGAGGAGCGCGCCCGTCCCGCATCGGTCAGCCGTTCAGGGTGTTCAGCATGATGCGGCTGATGCCCCGGACAGCCGTGTCGCGCTCCAGCCGTCCCGAGGCGGCCTCACGGGCGAGCGCCTCGGTCGCACCGATCACCCCCAGTACGAGGACGTCGGCGTCCGCCGGCATCGCCGTGAAACGCTCCACCGCTTCGCGAAGAATTCTCGCGTAACGTCGCCGGCCGGCCAGCAGCACACTCTCCGCACCGGCAATGGAACCAAGCGCGGCAGTGACCGTGCCGAACTCCTTGCCGGTGCCGAGCGTGCAGTCGACATAGGCCTCGGCAGCAACCTGTACCGCTTCCTCCAGGGTGGTCGCCCGGGAGTCGAGTGCTGCCCGCGCCGCCTCTGCCTGTTCGTCGTCGATCCGTGCGTAGAGCATGGCCAGCAAGTTCGTGCGCGTTTCGAAGTGCTCGTACGCGACAGGCTTCGAAACGCCGGCCCCCTCGGCGACGCGGGCGAGAGTCAGAGCGTCGGCGCCCTCCGCGCGCACGATCGCGGCCGCGGTGTCGAGCAACTGGACGTGGCGATCCGCGTACGACATACGGCGCTCGGCCATGACTTCGGCTCCCTCCCGAGCAAGTTACTGAAAGTAGCTTAGAGGACGTCTCACGCGGCACGTTTCGCGAGCTTCTTGTAGCAGGTCAGGGCAGCGGCCAGGCCGAGGAAGGCGAGGAAGTGCGAGCTCTTTCGTTCGTATCAGACGGTCAGGCGGCGGTAGCCGAAAAGCCAAGCGATCGACCGCTCGATCTTCCAGCGGTGCCGACCGAGGCGTTCGCCGGACTCGATGCCTGGCCGCGCGATGCGCGTGACGAGCCCACGCTCGCGCAGCCAGATGAGGTGTTCGGCGGAGAAGTACGCCTTGTCCGCACGGGGTTTGGCGGGCCGGCGCCGCCGGGGTCCCCGGCGGGACCGGACGGCGGGGATGCCGAGGATGAGCGGCTTGAGGGCAAGACTGTCGTGCATGTTCGCACCTGACACGGCGACGGCGAGCGGGATGCCCTGAGCATCGGACAGCACGTGCAGCTTGCTGCCCTTCTTGCCGCGATCGACCGGGTTCGGCCCTGTCGGCGATCCCCCCTTTCGGCGCACGGAGGCCGCGTCGACGATCGCCGAGGTCCAGTCCACTTCGCCCCGAACCCCGAGTTCGTCCAGCACCGCCCGATGCAGCCGACGCCACAGGCCGACCTCGGTCCAGACCATGAAGCGGCGATGCGCGGTGGCGGAGGACGTGCCGAACGTCGGCGGCAGATGCCGCCGGGCACAGCCACTGGTCAGCACGTACACCACTGCGGTGAACACGGCCCGCTGGTCGCGGGGAGCGGTGCCGCCACCTTGCGGTCGAGCCGCGAACGACGGCAGGAACGGGGCGACCAGCCTCCAGAGCTCATCAGGAAACAGACGCTTCGACAGATCAGCACTCGCGGCCGGCATCATGCCGCTCGAACATCAAGCGACAAGTCACGGGGGACAGCCTTCTATGCCTCGACTGATGCGGCCGATCTGGCGGCCTGCTCGATCTTCGCGCAGTAGGCGGTGCGGGCGTCCTCATCGATCTGCATCTCTTGTTCGGGTCGCATCCCGGTTCGGCCGTCCACGCCTTCGCGCAGGATGTCGGCGTGCCCGGCATGCCGGTTGGTCTCGCCGAGGACGTGGACCAGGATGGCGAACAGGTTCGTGTTGTGAAAAGGCTCCGGCCACCACGGCACGTGGCCCGGGGCATCGAGGGCAAGCTCGTCGATCGTCGCATCTGAGTGTTCCCACGTGCGCCGGTAGGACTCGATGATCTGATCGCGCGTCTCGTCCTCAGCCGCCCACAGATCGCTGCCGTCGTGGTCCTGCCACCGGGGCAGCGGTTCTGGGGACGGCCGGTCAAAGACCTCGCCCAAGTACCTGGCCTCGACGCCGGCCACGTGTTTGACCAGGCCGAGGAGGTTGGTCCCGGTCACTGTCAAAGGTCGGCGGGCGTCGTATTCGGACAGGCCGTCGAGCTTCCAGAGCAGCGCCTTGCGGTCCCGCCGCAGTCGCCCGTGCAGGGTGCCCTTCGCGAATTCATCGATCATGCGGCATGAGCCTGCCATGGGCTACTCGTGGCCTCAAGATCCCGTACGTGGACCGCAACGACGGGCAGTGCTGAAGCCCGGCCATGGCCACTCTCCCGAGCCACTGAAGAAGCTCGCGGAACTTGCCACGTGAGACAGCCTCTTGAACCGTGTCCTGCAGGCCGGGGGGGGACGAGCCTCTGCCAGCAGCGGAGGGCAGTTGCGAGACCGACCGCCTCGTGGCTGGGTCAGTCGTCAGGTTGCGAGGTGGGTCCCAGGGGTGTGGCCGAAGGTGCGGCGGAAGACGTCGATGAAAGTACTGGCCGACGACCATCCGCACTGGTGGGCGACGGTCGTCACGGGTGCTCCGTCGGCCAGGAGGATCAGGGCGCGATGGAGGCGCAACTGGGTACGCCATTGAGGGAAGGTCATGCCGAGGTCGCTGCGGAAGAGCCGGGAGAGGGTTCGGTCACTGGCTCCGATCTGCTGGCCGAGTTGGTTGAGGGTGCGGTTGTCGGCAGGGTCGTCGCGCAGCAGGTCGTACAGGGCGCGCAGCAGTGCGGAGGCGGGCGTCGGCAGATAGAGCGGTGTCTCGGGGGAGGTCCGCAGTTGGTCGAGGAGCACCGCGTGCAGGCGGTCGCGCTCGGGGCTGCGGTCCTCGGGGGTGCGGGTGTAGGCGATGATCAGTTCGCGTAGCAGGGGGCCGACGGCCAGTACCGCGGGCGTGTCCAGCTCCAGCGGGTTGTAGCCCACCGCGATTCCCAGGAGGTGGAGCTGGGTGTCACCGTGGGCGTAGTGCTCGTGGAGGGTGCCGGCCGGCACCCAGATGGCGCGCGTGCTCGGGGCGATCCATGTGCCGGCCTCGGTCGTCACCGACAGGACGCCCCGGGCCGCGTAGACCACCTGGTGATCGTCGTGACGGTGGGCGTCGATCCCGCTGCCCGAGGGCAGCTGCTGGGTGTACGTCGGCGTGTCGACAGAGTGGCGGGTTTTCCTCATCATGTGGCAACTTATCGAAAGCGCGACACGTAGGGCGGCTCGCAGCATGGCTGCATGCGAAGGAACACATCCATCAATCTGCTGTCCGTCGGCCACGCCTGTGTCGATGTCTACCAGGGAGCCGTGGCGGCCTTGGTGCCGTTCTTCGTCTCCGAACGTGCCTACACCTACGCGGCGGCGTCTGGTCTCATCCTCGCCGCCTCGCTGCTGTCGTCGATCGCGCAGCCCCTGTTCGGCGCACTGACCGACCGGTGGGCCATGCCCTGGCTGCTGCCGATCGCCACGGTGCTGGGCGGGGTCGGTGTGGCCCTGAGCGGGCTCAGCCATTCCTACGCGTTGACCCTGGTGTTCGTGGCGGTCTCCGGGATCGGGGTGGCCGCCTACCACCCAGAGTCCGCGCGGGTCGCCCGGCTTGCCAGCCTGGGCAGTCACCGGGCCATGGGCTGGTTCTCCACCGGTGGCAACGTCGGCTTCGCCCTGGCTCCGCTGCTGGTTGCGGCGGTCGTGGCCACCGGGGGGCTGCGTTGGACACCTCTGCTGGTGCTGCCGGCGCTCGCGGGCAGCGTGCTGTGTCTCCCCGCGCTGCGGGCGCTGCGGCGTATGCACGCCGACGGGACGATCAAGGCGGCGCCGGTGGGAAGCGATGACGCGGCGTCGTTCGTGAGGCTGTCGCTGGCGGTGGTGTTCCGTTCGATCGCGTTCGTCGGCCTGAGCGCGTTCGTCTCCCTCTACGCCGCGCAGCGCATGGGCGGCAGCTCCCTGGCGGGCTCCGCGGCGTTGTTCGTGCTGTATGCCGGCGGCGTGGTCGGTTCGGTGCTGGGAGGGAGCTGGGCGCACCGGTGGGACCGGGTGACGATCTCCGCCTGGTCCTACCTCGTGAGTGTGGCCGCGGTGGCGGGCGTGGTGTTCGTGCCGGGACCGGCTCTGTATGTGTTCGTCGCGCTGACCGCGGTGGGTCTGTACGTCCCGTTCTCCCTCCAGGTCACGCTCGGCCAGGACTACCTCCCGTCACGGGTGGGCACCGCGAGCGGGATCACGCTCGGCCTGGCGGTCAGCATCGGGGGTCTGGCCGGTCCCGCGATCGGCGCCCTCGCCGACGCGACGTCCCTGCAGACCGCCCTGGCCCCGCTGATCGTCATGCCCGCACTCAGCTGGCTGATGTTCCGCACACTGCCGGAACCCGCCGTCCATCAGCACGACAGCGACAGGGCCCTGCAGCCGGCGCATTCCGAAGGCTGAGCCAACCCGCTCCGCGTCGCACTGAGACGATAGGGCGATGCGATCACTCCGTGCGCCGGGCTGTGCCGTGCCGCTGCTCGCCATTGGTAGGGAGAGGCTGCGGCGTCCGAGGGGGAATCGTTGAGCATTCAGCGGCTGGAGGGCGCGGTATCCGACCTTCGTCAGCATCGACGTGCTCAGCCTCGCGGCATCAACTGGGAGTTGGTGAGTCAGTTGCTGGGGACGACCCTGCCGAGCGACTACACAGAGCTGATCGACTGGTACCCCGATTTGATCATCTCGGACTTCATCGCCATCACCCGACCTGGGCCAGGTCGTGAAGAACGCTTCGTGGACTCCCAGCGGGAGGAACTCGAGGACCTGCGAGGTTTCCGGGACGAGGGCTGGACCGGTGGCCATGAGGTCTTTCCGACGCCGGGTGGTCTCCTCCGCTGGGGCGGCTCCGACGAAGGAGACGGCTTCTACTGGCGCACGGCAGGAGGTACTCCCGATGAGTGGACCGTGGTGGTCGGATCCCGCAACGGCCACTGGGCCGACCTTCACTGCGGCCTGACGGAGTACCTCGCCCGCCTTCTGTCAGGGCAGGCGGAGCCCCACGGGTTGCCTGCGAACATCGAAGAAGGGGGCGGAACCGTCGACTACGAGATGGACGACGACAACAGGTAGATCCTCGGGCGACGGCGGGGCCACTCTCTCGGTCGTGAGGCGGCCGCTCCGGCAAGCAGTCCCCCTGACCAGAGACTCTCCGCCCAGCTCTGCCGACTGAGACACTGCGACCGTGCCGACAACGACCCAGGATGAAGAACGGCTACTTCATGGCGGCAGCACTTGGAGCACAGCCCTCCGCCGGCATGCGGGCACCCCGGAAGCCGGCCCTTCCTGCTCGTAGCCACCCTCGATGGGAATCTCGGTACCGCCACGCGCCGACGGGTCCGAACGACGGCCTACTCCTTCTGCGGCAACTCTTCGAGCGCCGAGACCGTGCGCCCACCGCGGACCACGGGCAGCCCCCGCACCATCCGGCAGCTGGTTCAACTCCGACGCATGCGAGGCCATCCCGAAGGGAAGGACGGGGAACGGAGGACACAATGGAAGCGATCGCGGGCGAACTTCTCATGGCGCTGGCCGGTGGCACGGCAGGCGCGGCGGGGCAGCAGGCATGGATGTCACTGCGCGACCTCGTGCGGCGCCCCACCGCACCGGACACCGGTCCCGAAGGGCCCGGGGAAATCCCGTCAGGCGAAGAAGAATTCGCTGCCCTCGACGAGGAGGCCGAAAGCGCGGAACGCGCGCAGGCGCTCGCCCGCGCGCTGGCGCTGCGAGCCACATACGACGACGCCTTCCGGGAGCACTTCGCGGCCTGGCGGAGCGCCGCGCAGGACACTGTGGCGCGCCCCGGTGGGGGCAACGTCGACAACAGCGTCACGGGCGGCCGCCAGGGCACCGTCATCATGGGGCGGGACTTCCACGGCCCCATCACATTCAACCAGCCATGACGCGGCGCCTGCCCTGTCGCACTGTGACATCCTGCTACGGCTCCACCAACCCGCTTCCATGTGGTCGCATGCCCCGGGCCGGCCGCCCGGTAGCGGGTGGGGGGAACCGCCGCACGGGCACGACGGGGGTGTACGAGGTGGAGCTTTCCCGCAGGCCGCAGAGACGGTCCGGTTGAGCGGCATGTCGGAGCAGGCACAGGGCGACGTGCACAATGTGTTCTCCGGTGGAAGTGCGACATATGTGATCCAGGGCCGGGACTTCGGCGACGTGCACCTGCATCTGCCGACGCCGCCGACCTCGCCGGACCGCGCCGCCGTCGAACTGGCACGCGTGGTGCTCGCCCAGTGGCGTGACGAGGCGGGGGCCCTGGGCCTGGCCGGAAACGCCAGGCTCGCGGTGGGCTGGCGGGCCGACTGGACGGTCGCCGACCACCGTGAGCACATCGGCGCAGACGTGGCCGGCAGCACCGCCGGCCTCGCCGACCTCGCCGCCGGATTCCGGGCTCTGCCCGCCCAGCGCCTGGTGATCATCGGCGGCCCCGGTACGGGCAAGACGTCCCTGGCGATCCTGCTCACCCTGCAGTTGCTCAGCCTGCACGATGCGACGCAACCCGTCCCCATACCTCTGCTGGTCTCGTCCTGGGACGCGAACAAGGAACACTTCGACGTCTGGCTCGCGCGCCGTATCCACGAGGAATACAACGGCCTGACCACGGACCTCAACCGGGCCCGGATCCGCGAACTGGTACGCGACCGGCGGGTACTGCCGGTTCTCGACGGCCTCGACGAGCTACCGCCCCTGCTCCGGTCCGCGGCGCTGGCCGGGCTCAACAAGGCGGGTACCGATGGCGCGCCGCTCATCCTCACGTCCCGCACAGCCGAGTACACCGAACTCGTCGAGGAAGAGGATGTGCTGCAGGCGGCGGCCGTGATCACGGCACAGCCCGTGGACGGGGCCGCGGCGGCGAAGTACCTGCGCGACTCCTCCCATCCGCAGCGCACCCAGCAGTGGCAGGTACTCCTCGACCACCTCACATCCCACCCGGAAGCCGCGGCGGCCAGAGCCCTCTCGTCCCCCCTCATGCTCTGGCTGGCCCGCACGGTGTACGCCCGAGCGGGTGCCAACCCCGGCGTGCTCGCCGACGAGTCCGTCTTCCCCGACGTCGTGGACATCGAGCGGCACCTGCTGGACTCCATCATTCCCGCGGCCTTCCCCTCCGGGCCGGCCTCGCCCCATCAGCCCCGTCCGGTACGCGAGTGGGGGCACGCGCAGGCGCAGCGTGCCCTCGGCTTCCTCGCAGCCCATCTCACAGCCACGAAGACGAAGGAGTTCGCCTGGTGGGAGTTGCACCGGGCGAAGCCACCGACTGTCCTCAAAGCGCCGGTACTGGTGGCCTGCTACCTCCTGGTCATGGCGGGCTCCTCGAGGTTCCAGGACTGGATCACCGGAGGCGATCCCCTCCAAGCCTTCCAGGTGGCCGCAGGAACCACGATCGCCCTGATCTGCGGCGTCTCCGGAGGCATGCTCCTGCTGCTCTCGCAACTGTGGAAGGGCCCTCTTCCCCGCCGCCTCGCCGCGTTCGGCAGGCACCGCTCCCGCATCCCGGGCCTGTTCTGGCTTCTTGTGTTCCTGGCGCCCATCGCCCTCCTCCTGACCCGGGACGAACCGCTCCTGGCGCTGGGCTTCATCGTTCCGCCTCTGCTCATGATGGTCGTCGGCGCGCCGGCCGACACCGCGCAGTCCGTCGGACCGCGGGCATTGCTCAGTGGCGAACGGGCCAGCACCATGCTCATGCTGCTGGGAGTCGCACCCGTCATCGGGGCCATCGGCAGCCTGGCCGTCGCCCAGGTCCCCGACCGCACCGTGTTGCTCGGCAGCTGGCTCTCGGGAACGGCGGGCGTGGCTGCGGTGATCCTTGCACTCAGTCCCTGGACGCAGTGGCTGCTCGCGAAGGTGACACTCGCGAGCCTGGGGACGCTGCCGTGGTCGACCATGGCGTTCCTCGAGGACGCGCGCCGGGTGGGGCTGCTGCGACAGATCGGCGGCGTCTACCAGTTCCGCCACGCCCAGCTCCAAGCACGCCTCGCGGCCCATCGGCGCGGCAGCGGCCCGCTGCGCCGTCGACGGCGCAGCGGCACCCGCGCACCCTGGCCGGTTCGCCCGCTTCCTGCGGCGAGCAGCACCCCACAGGAAGGGCGCGTCCCCGGCTACGTCGGGCTGCGGCGCCGCAGAGGGCATCCGCCCATCTACGTGATCATGTGGACGTTAGCGCTGCTGTGGACCGGCATCATCACCTTCGAGGACGGCTGGCACGATCCCGGCGCCTTGCAGACCGTGGGCTTCTTCGCGGTGCTTCCCCTCGTCATCGACCTGCTGATCCCACCCCTCACCTGGCGTCGGGCCGAGTTGCGCCTGGACGAGGAAGGGGTCGAGTTCGCGCTGGGCAAACGGACACTTCGCTTCGAGTGGCGGGACGTCGCGACGGTCGCACCGCGCCTGTTCGAACCGCCGCTCGGCAAGAACGACGACGGCACCGTCATGCTCCACCTGGAGCTCACGCCCGAGGCCGCTCCGGGGTCGCGGATCCGCGTCAACAGCACGGGATGGGTGGCCCTGTGGCCGCTCGACAGCCCCACCGGAGACCCGGCCGACGCGACGACCCCACCCGAATTGCATGACGCGCTCGTACGCTTCGCGGGCGAACGATGGAGGCCTCCGGGCACTGCCGGCCTGCGCCGGTGACCAGGCGTCTCCACTGGTCCACTGTCCTGCTGTGGGCAGCGGAGCCGACAGACCGCGTACGTCAGCAGGCCGCTGTCCGACGACCGGTCGGCGACGTCGGAACCCATCAGCAAGCGACACGGCCAGTCGGGGAAGACGGAGTGACGTGGCCGGCCGGCGCTCGCCCTGAGCGTCGCGGAACCTCACGCCGCTGCGCGAGCCCGCTCCCGAGTTCACGAAAAGCCCGCCCCGCCAGGATCACGGCATGCCCCAACTCGTTTGCCATGGAGTGGACTTCAACTCCTAGGATGCGCCAGGTTGGCCCGACAGTGAGGAAGACACCATGCGATACCGCACACTCGGCCGCACCGGCATCGAAGTGAGCACGTACTGCCTGGGCACGATGATGTTCGGATCGGTCGGCAACCCCGACCACGAGGACAGCGCCCGGATCATCCACGCCGCCATGGACGCGGGCGTCAACTTCATCGACACGGCGGACATGTACTCGGCCGGTGAGTCCGAGGTCATCGTCGGAAAGGCACTACGAGCATCCGGGCGGCGGGACGAGGTCGTGCTCGCGACGAAGGTCCACTTCCAGATGGGCGAGGGAAGAAACCGGAGCGGGAACTCCCGCCGCTGGATCACCCAGGCTGTGGAGGCGAGCCTGCGGCGGCTCGACACCGAATGGATCGACCTCTACCAGGTGCACCGTCCGGATCACACCACAGACATCGAGGAGACGCTCGGGGTTCTCGGCGACCTTGTGCAAGCGGGAAAGATCCGGGCGTTCGGGTCGTCGACGTTCCCGGCCGAGGAGATCGCGGAAGCGCAGCATGTGGCGGAGCGACGCGGCCTCCAGCGCTTCCGGACCGAGCAACCCCCGTACTCGATCCTCGCGCGAGGCGTGGAGGCCGCGGTGCTGCCGACAGCTCAGCGGTACGGCATGGGAGTGCTGACGTGGAGCCCGCTCGCCTCCGGCTTCCTCAGCGGCCGCTACCGGGCGGGGCAGGCAGTCGATCTCACCACCGGGCGTGCGCGGCTGAACCCCGCCCGCTTCGACCCGTCGATCCCGGAGAACATCACCAAGCTGGCGGCCGCCGATCGGCTCGCCGAACTGGCTGCGGACATCGGCTGCACTCTGCCGGAGTTGGCAGTCGCCTTCCCGCTCGCCCATCCTGCCGTCACCTCGGTCATCATCGGCCCTCGCACGGCGGAACAGTGGGAGGCCCTGCTGAAGGGGGCACGGGTGGTCCTGGACGATTCGGCTCTCGATCGCATCGACGAAATCGTTCCGCCGGGCATCAATCTCTACCGCCCCGACGGCGTCTGGCAGCCACCAGCCCTGACGGACACCACGCTCCGCCGCCGCCCGACGGACGAGCGGGCCGCATCGTGACTGAGGCCGCATCCTCTGCGTTGCGGCACGCGGGGAGCAGACAAGGTAACCCAGCCACAGCTCGCACCCCCTCGCGGAACTACTCGGGATGAGGCTTGGCCCAGCGACATTCTTCCCACCCGCCCTACAGGACAGGTCAAAATGTCACCCGATCGTGCAGCACCCCCACTTTCGCTGCAGTGGCCCTGGCGGGCCACGTGTCGGCCCTGGATGGGAAGGGCTCCCGCCGGGGGCGGGGGCCCTGTCGGTGTACTGACACCCGCAGAACCTGCAGACGTCCCCAGGCCGGAACCGCGTAGGGCGCGAGCCCTGGAGCGCGGTTCCGGCCCGGCGCCGTGCTACTTCGTCAGGTAGGCGTCGACGATGGTCTCGTCGACGGTGTTGCCCTGCTTGTCCACGGCCTGGGCCTTGAACGACACGCTGCCGCCGGCCTTGGGGTTGCTGACCTGGACCCGGCCGTCGCTCACGCTGAGCTTGTGCCAGGTGGCTCCCTTGTCGTAGGAGGCCCACACGCTCAGGGACTTGAGGTTCCGGCCCGCGGCGGCGCCGTGGACGGTGACGGGATGCCTACCGCGCGAAAGGGTGTTCGACACCCACCGGTCCGACAGCTCATCGAACACATCACTGCCCATCTGGCCCATGACTTGACCGCGGCCGCGTTGGCGGACCGCGCGGGCGTGACCCCGCGCCACCTCACCCGGCTGTTCCAGGAACACCTCGGGCAGCCGGCCGCCCGGTTCGTACGCCAGGCACGCACCGAGGCGGCCGCTCAACTGCCGGCGTCCACCGCGCTTCCGCTGGCAGGCGTGGCCACGCGGTGCGGGTTCGGCTCGACCGAGACGCTGCGCCAGGCTTTCACCAACCGATACGGGATCTCGCCGTCGCGCTACCGAGCGACACGGACCAGGTACTCCGCCAAGTAGGGCCAAAGCGCGCGTCGCCGGAGTCGGCCCAGCGGGTGAGGCGGCAGGCACGACGGCGGGCACGGCGCCCGGGCCGATCGCCCCGCAGAGGGTCGGGTACACCATCGGCAACCAGGTCATCCCGCACCCATCAACGTCGTCACCCACGCCCTGACCGGCGACGCAACCCGAACCGGCCCGCCTGCTCCCTCCCACCCGACCAGGGCGACCTCGTCGCCCTCTTACTGCTTCTGCGGCAGCTCTTCCAACGGAGCGACTGTGCGCCCACCGCGCACCACGGGCAGCCCTCGGACCATCCGGTCGATCATGTGCTCGTAGAGCAGGCCCGCGTCGGCCAGGTCGAGGTCCTCACCGGGGGTGTCGCCGTCGGCGAGGAGGACTTCCGGCACCAGCAGGTCGGACAGAGCGGCGTGGGGCGCCGGATCCTCGACGGCAAGGCCGCAGCCGTCGAGGTCGACGTAGTCGGGCACCAGGGCCCGCCCGCGCAGACGTCCGCCGACCTCGGGGAGGAACTCGTCCCACATGATCGCCAGCCGGGCACGCAAGTCGCCGAGGACCTCGACGTGTTGCTCGATGGAGTTGCCGAGGAAGGTCTCGACCTCGATGTTGCCCTGGACCAGGAGACGTGAGGTGCCGGTGAGCACGAGGTTGGCGACCTTCAGATCGCCGAGGACTATCAGCGACGGGCTGCCGTAGTCCAGGTTGAGAACGTTGCCGTCGACGTGGAGGTCGCCGTCGATGACGTATCCGGTGACCGCGCCGTCGATTCCCTCGTATTCGGGTCGGCCGCCGGCATTGATCCAGGGGTTCTGATGCCGGTACTGGTGATCGTCCAGCCAGAGCGAGCCGGGCAGTGCCGCCGGCCCCGGGTGCAGGATGTACTCCTCCTCGTCCAGGTTGCCGTAGGACTCCTCCGGGAAGCCGCGACGCTCGAACAGAGCGACCGTCTCCGCCCATGTCTGGTAGATCGTCTCCATGACCGACACAGTAGGCGCGCGCACTGACAGCTCGCCCACCCACCCAGGGAAAACCACGCGTTGAACCGTGCCAGGGCTGGTTGCCAACGACGTTTTCTGGCCCCGGTTTCCGCTGGACCGCTGACGTGAGGCGGACGTACTCCTGTAAGCGAAGTCGTAACCCAGGGCGGACGTTGCCTGACCTACTCGTCGTCACGACACAGGCAGAAAGGATGGCCGGCCGGGTCGAAGAGCACCCGGACGTTCTCCTGCGGCTGGAACTCCGCGATGGTGGCGCCCAGGGCAACCGCCTCGGCGACCGCCGAGTCCAGGTCGCCGACCTGGAAGTCGAAGTGCATCATCGGGCGCTGGTCGCCGTCGGCCGGTGGCCACACCGGAGCACGATAGCCCTCCGCCTGCTGGAACACGAAGAACGGTCCCTGAGGGGAGGCGGCCACGATGGCTGTTCCCGGCTCTTCGTGCCCGATGTGCCAATCAAGGAGTTCGGCATAGAACCTCGCCAAACCTCCGGGGTCCGGCGCTTCGATCGTCGTCCCCCACCACATGCCGCCCGTTCGAGATCGCATGCTTGAGCCTATCCGAGACCCCCGCACACGCCGATGACGCTGGCACCGAAGGGACTCAGCGCGCGCGACACGACAGGTCGCACCCTGCCTGATGCGTCGCCGGCACCGACATGTGCATACCCGCGCCACCTGCGAGCGACCGGGTCCGGAGATCACCTCTGCCGCGGGCCGTGTGCCTGAGCACCCCGTCTCCGGGGGTGCTCAGGCACACGGCAGTCGCCAGTGGTCTCAGTCGACCGGCATCACCCACACGTCGGCGATCGACGGGTCGTAGTCGGCGCCAGTGTCCTGGAAGCGGATGCGCACGGTGCCGTCCGACGTGCCGGCCGAGGGGTCCACCACGAACTGGTGCGTGATGGTGCCCTGGCCGCCCTCGCTGCGCCTCAGGTCCACGCTGTGCACCACCTCGCCGTCGACCTGGACGTCATACGTCTTGCGCCGGGCACCGTCGAAGGTCTCGACGACGCGGACCACGAAGCGGCCACTGGAGGGTACGGCGGCATCGAACTCCATCCAGCCTCCCGGGTAGGAGGAGTGGGTGTAGCGCCGTGTCAGCCCGGCCTCGGTGTTCGTCCCCGAGTGCTCCGACGCCGTCAGCCGGTGGGCGGACTCCGACGGTCCGTCACCGAGGTCGACGTGGTCGCTCGACGCCACGGGTGGGGTGGGCAGCGAGACCGCGATCGTGCCGGTCGCCTGCTCCGCCGCCGTCGTACCGGTCGCCACGGTGACCGTGGCCGCCCGCTCGACGACGGTGAGCGGCACCGTCACAACGGCTTCAACCGTTGCCTCCTGCCCCGGATCCAGGCGGTATCCGACCGGGTTCGGCGTCGGCCAGCCGTCGGGGAGGGCGAGCGTGAGTTTGCCGGACTGCGCCACATCGGTGCGGTTGGTCAGCACGGTTCTGACGGTGGCCTTCTCACCCGGGGCGGCCGGGTCAGGCGTGGTGGACACGCCGTCGATGGCGACGCCGGGGGCGACCACCAGGCCCGCCGACACCGGCAGCGTCGCCGTTCCTCCCGCGTACTGATAGGACACCGAGCCCGTGAGGTCGGCCACGGACGCCTGCGCGTCCGCCGCAACCGTGACGTCGTAGGCGTGCTCGAGCGTACTGCCCGCACCCGTGGTCGACGCGTGCCGGCCCACGGACTTCACCGTCCAGCCGCTAGGCGCCTGCAGAGACGAATCCACGCCGGTCAGCGGCTGCTTGCCGGTGTTCTTCAACGCCACCTTCACGCGGACGACATCGCCCGGGAGGATCTCGCCGGCCGGTACCTCCAGCGTGGCCACCGCGCCGACAAGGCGCGACGACGCCCGCGAGAGGGTCTGCTCGATGCCGGTCAGCGCATCACGCAGCGCCTTGGCCGCCGTCTTGTCGATCGCGCCCTGCTCGGAGTACGTCTGCGTCCACCGGTCGAGGTCGGCCACGCCGGCGAGCGCACGGTGCACCGCGGCGGCGGTCAGCCGCTCGTCCGCGCCTTCGCTCTGCAGGCGCCACGCAGCAGCGAGCTCACTGCGCATCAGGGCGGTGCGCACCTGCAGGTGACCCTTGGCGATCTTGCCCAGACCCCGCGCCTGCAGCGCGTCGACATCGTCGGAGAACGACGCTGCCTGCGCCCGGGCCGCCCCCAGGTCCCCGAGCACCTGGTCGACCGCGAACGCGTAGCGCCCCGAGCCGACCTCCAGCACCACGTCCCCGTCGGCCTGCTCGACGTATGTCACGTCGTCGACCTCGCTGATCGGCTTGCCGCCCTCGGTGACCGCCCAGCGGTTCGCCGCCGGGATGCGCACCTCGGCTGTGGTGTTCGCCGGCACGGTGACGTCGAGCTTCATCGTCCCGGAGGTCGTGTTCCACGCGCTGCGCACTGTGCCGTACGGCGTCTCGTGACGGAAGTCGACGTGGTCGACGCCCTTACCGGGCTCCGGGGCGATGAGCACCTTGCGGTAGCCCGGCTCGGCAGCCGAGACGCCCGCCATGGTGCGGTACATCCACTCGCCGACCGCGCCGTACGCGTAGTGGTTGAACGAGTTCATCCCCACGTCGTTGAAGGTTCCGTCGGGGTTGATGGAGTTCCACCGTTCCCAGACCGTGGTCGCGCCCTTCCCGATCTCGTAGCCCCAGGACGGGTAGTCCTCGTGCTGCAGCAGCCGGTAGGCGATGTCGGAGCGGCCCGCCTCGGTGAGTGCCGGCAGCAGTCCGTCGACGCCGAGGAAGCCGGTCGACAGGTGGTAGTCGCGGCGCTCGAGGGTCTCGACGAAGTTGGCGACGACCTTGTCGCGCCGGTCGGCGGGGGCGAGGTCGTTGGTCAGCGTCAGGATGTACGAGGTCTGGCTGTCGCCCTTGACGGTGCCGTCGGCGCCGATGAACGCCGCCTGGTACGCCGACCTGATCGCCTCGTAGCGCTGCTGGTAGGCCGCCGCGTCGCCGTCCCGGCCGATGGCGGCCGCCATCTGCGCGAACTCACGTGTGCTCTTGGCGACGAACGCGGTGTCGAGCACGTCGGCCGGGGTGGCGTCGTCGAGGTTGAGCCAGTCGAGATAGCCGCCGGCGGAGCGGATGTGGCCGGTGGAGTCGGCGTCGAGGAAGTCGACGTACTTCTTCATCATGTCGTAGTTGTCGCGGATGACGTCGGTGTCGCCGTACGCCTGCCACAGCGTCCACGGCACGTGCACGCCGGCGTCCATCCAGCCGGCGGACTCGTAGCCGCCGTCGAAGCGGCCGGGGACCACGGGGGCGACGCCGGGCAGCGAACCGTTGGGCCGCTGGGTGTCTCTCAGGTCCTGCAGCCACTTGGTCAGGAAGGACTGTGCGTCCATGTTGTAGACGGCGGTGCGGGCGAAGACGTTGATGTCGCCGGTCCAGCCCATGCGCTCGTCGCGCGCCGGGGTGTCCGTGGGGATCGACAGGAAGTTGCCGCGCATGCCCCAGACGATGTTGCTGTGCAGCTGGTTGACCAGGTCGGAGCTGGTGTCGAGGCTGCTGGTGAGGTCCCCGTCGGTGCCGACGACGACGCCGACCAGGTCCTTGGCCGCGGGGGCCTCGTCGACGCCGGATATCTCGACGTACCGGAAGCCGTGGAAGGTGAACGACGGCTCGAACGTCTCCGGCTGGTCGGAGGCGAAGGTGTAGTAGTCGGTCGCCTTCGCGCTGCGCAGGTTCGCGGTGTAGAGCGTGCCGTCGGGGTTGAGCACCTCGCCGTGCCGGATCTTCACCGTCCGGCCCGGCTCGCCCTTGAGGGTGAGGCGTACGTGGCCGACCATGTTCTGCCCGAGGTCGTAGAGGTAGGTACCGTCGGTCGGCGAGTCGATCCGCTTCGCGGTCCTGAGCTCCTGGGTGACCCGTACGTCGACCGCGGTCTGCGGTTCGAGTACGTTCACCGGCTCGTCGCGGACGTCAGCCGCGGCCCAGTTCGCGTCGTCGAAGCCGGGCTTGTCCCAGCCGGCGACCTGCTTGGCCACCCGTGCGTCGTAGGACTCGCCGTCGAGCAGGTCTGCCTCGCGGGTCGGGCCGCCGGTGGTGGTCCAAGTGCCGTCGGTGCGGACGGTGGTGCTGGTGCCGTCGGTGAACTCGACCAGCATCTCGGCGATCAGCGAGTTGTCCTTGCCGTAGACGTCGGTACCGAACATGGCGACCTTGCCGCTGTACCAGCCCGGTGCGACCTCGGCGCCGAGGACGTTGGCGCCGCCGCGGACCTGCCGCGTCACGTCGTAGGTCTGGTAGTCGATGCGTTTGTCGTACGCCGTCCAGCCGGGTGCGAGTTCGGCGTTGCCCACACGCGCCCCGTTCAGCCGCAGTTCGTACACGCCGCGCGCCGACGCGTACACGCGTGCCCGGGCGACCTTCTTGGCGCCGAGGTCGAACTCCTTGCGCAGCAGCGGGACAGGCTTGTCGCGGCGCAGCCAGGCCTCCCCGCCCGCGCTGTCGACGCGCAGGCCGCCGCCGGTCACGGTGCCGGACGCGAAGGTGCGGTCGCCCGTCGGGAAAGCGGTGTCGACGAGGACGGTGCCGTCGGCGCTGGTGACCGTGACGTCGCGGACCAGACCGCGCTCCGCGCCGCTGGTGCGGAAGCCCATCGTGCCGGGGCCGCCGAACGTCGCGTCGGTGCGCTGGTCCAGCTGCTTGCCGTCGACGGTGGTGGTGATCGTGCCGCCGTCGACGGCGATCGCGTAGTCGTGCTCGGCGGTGAAGTCGAAGCCGGCCGGGAACGGTGTCGCCTTGAGGACCGAGTAGCCGCTGTTGCGTTTCACGTGCGGGCGCAGCGCGTCGTCGGTGTCGCTGATCTGCCACATGTAGGCGTTCTCCGTGTCCTGGCCACGGAAGTAGACGCCGAGTGCCCCGTTGATGTCGGAGGCGGTGAACTTGATCGTGTAGTCGGTCCACTTGGCGCCCAGTGCCGGGGTGTCCGCACCGATCCACGCGGCGTTCCAGGGCTGGGCTCCCAGAGCGGTGCCGAATGTGGCGGGCGCGCTCCACTGGGAGGCGACGCCCCGGTCGTCCCAGATGCGGACGGACCAGACGTAGTCGGTATGCGGCTTCAGCGCGGGGCCGCCGTAGCGGACGTCGACCGACTGGCGGGAGGAGACCTTGCCGCTGTCCCAGACGTCGGGGTGGTCAAGGCGGTTCGCCGAGGAGGCGACGTGTATCTCATAGGCTCGCTGCGTGACGCCGCGGCGCTCGGAGGCGAGCTGCCAGCCGAGAGTGGGGGCGGTCAACGGGACACCGAGCGGGTCGTCGAGGGCGTTGACCGTCAAGTCTCCGACGCTCGTTGCAGCGGGGGCTGGGGCGGCGGGTGGGCTCGCTGCCGTCGACGTCGTGGTTGCCACCACGACGAGGACTGATGCAGCGACCACGGCGGCGATCTGCTGACGCACTGGCACTCCTCAAGAGGGGTACTGAAACGCTTCAATGACACTCTGAAGCCGATCACACCTCTCTGGCAACGAGCTGGACAGATTTGATGGAACCGATTCGGGAGTTGGTTGAATCGGTTTAAGTCGCCGGGCCACCGCCCACGTGGTAGCGGCCGGGCCGGGTGGCCCGGCCCACGGAGCCCATCGTCCGCGCTGAGGCGGGCTGCCGTGGGGGGCGGCGTGGACCAGATCTACCGCGCCGAGCTCCCAGGAGGCGCCCCCACCAACCCAACACCCGGCACTGAACCGCCGGATGATCGGCCGCACCGCAAGAGGGGGACGCCGCCCTCCGTCATTCCGCGGGTCTGCCCAGGGAAACCGTCAACACAGCGGGCGTGCCTGGGTGAAGGGTTCAGGGGTAGGCGCTCAGTTGGAGCAACGCTTCATCCCCTGGGCCCACTCGGAGGTCGAGGGCCGACCCCGGCTCCCCTCCGCAACCACGCTGCGAGGCGAACATGCAAGATCGAATAGAGATGGCTTACACAGGATGGCCCGACGGGTCTCCCCTGGGGGTTCTGGTCACCGTCATCGTGATGATGGTCGCGCTGGTGATGATAGCCAAGCTGCTGCGCGACAAGCGGTGACAAACCAGAGGATGGTACGCAAGTTGACGTCCGGTTCGTGATTGCGGGTTGAGCGAGGTCGGCGGGCCGCGTGTCCGCGTCCGGCGTCGGAGAGCGGGCTGGGTGAACGGGTCCGCCGATCCGGAGTGAGCCTGGGCAATGTGAGCCCGTCGAGGTGTTATGGCACCATCCCCGTTGTGGATGACCGTACGCATGAGGTGGATTGGTCCGGCCTCTTCCATGCCTCGGGCCCCGCCGGTGACACGCCGCGGTATCTGGCTGCTCTCCTCGGCGACGATGCGAAGGCGTTCGTCGACGGGTACTCGCACCTGTGGTCGGCGACGCTTCGTCGCGAAGGCAAGGCCTGGCCTGCGACGGCGCCCACCGCGCTGTTTGTCGCCGAGCTCCTGGACGACCCGCTGCTGGGGCCGGATGATCCCTCGTTGCCCGATGCCATGCTCGCCTATCTGTACGAGGTCGGCGTCGCCGCCGACCTCGGAGACCGGGCCGCGGAGATCCGTGCCCGGGTCAAGGACCGCGCACCGGAGGTGCGGGCCTGGACCGCCGAGTACGTGTCGACCGATACGGATGGCCGGGCCCGGATGTGGCGGGACGGCACGGGTCTGGGTGAACTCGTCCTCGATCAGGCGGCGCTTGCCTGCTTCGACCTGGTTCCCGCACTCCTGCGGCGAACACTGCCTCACCTCGCGTCGGAACGCGCCAGGCGCAGGACATGCGCCGCCGCAGCGGTCGGGTCCCTGGCGCGGCATCCCGTAGCCTCCGCGCAACGTCCCGAGTTGCTGGAACAGTTGACGTCGATGGCCCGGGCCACCGGTTCCTCGTACGACTTGGCGACGATTGTGATCGCCATCGGCCACCTCGACGGCGAGACGCGCCCCTGGCTGGCTGACCCGCATACAGGCGTTCGGGTCTGCGCGGCCCTGGCGCCCAACCTTGCCGGCGACGACGCAGCGAACCAGGTGCTGATGGAACTGGCTCGGTCGCCGCAAGCCTTCGGCAGGTCCTTTGGCGACCTGGCTCCACCCATGCAACTCCAGTCCAAGTCGTACCAGGACCTGCTCACATGGCGACGCGCGAGTTGACTCCCGTTGCCCGGGGCGGGGGTTACGGTCGCGGCAGTCCGGCGCCGCCGCCGAGAACCGCCGGCGCGGTCACCGAGACGGGCGGGCGCACACCGGGTCGTCGATCGCGCTCACGGTGTACGGGGGCCGGCCCGGCGGTTCGTCGTTCTGGCTGTTGACGACGTAGATCCGGCAGCCGTGGCGGGCCAGCGTCGTGGGCAGGTCGAAGGACTCGCCGGTAACGCGGTGCGTCACCGCGCCGGAGCGCAGGTCCGGGTCCAGGTCGGCGATGTAGACACCGTTCGGCGCGCCGTAGTTGAGCACCGCGTACAGCGTCCGTCCGCGCAGCACCATCCCGTCGGCCCCGAAGGACGCTCCGCCCAGGTCCACCTGGCTGATCTCCCGGTTGGCGACGTCCACCCGCCACACCGCCTCGGTCCCGTTGGACGCCACCAGCAGCGTACGGCCCGACCGGTCCGCGACGATGCCGTTGAGCAGCCAGTACTGCGCGGGGAACTGCGGGAAGGCGGAGCGGACGTCCAGCCACGGCTCCAGCGGCCCCAGCCGCCCGTGGCGGATGCCGGCCCGGTACACCACGGGGTTGGCCCAGTCCGTGGCGTACACGGCGTCGTCGGTGATCACGAGGTCGTTCAGGTCGGACGCGCCGAGCGGCCCGCCCTGTGCCGTACGCGTGGCGAGCAGCCGGCCGCGGCGGTCGTGGACGGTCAGTTCCGCTCCCCCGACCGAGTACACCCGTCCCCGGCCGTCGGTGTGCACGCCCAGTGTGCTCGGGCGGTCCGCCAGGCCCTCCGCGCGGAAGGGCCGCAGGCGGGCGTCGCGGACGTCGCCCCGGTACAGCGCGCCGGTGCCGTCGGAGGACACGTACATCGTGCCGTCGCGGTCGATCGCGATTCCCTCCGGCAGCACACCGGGCGCCCGGGAGACGACGTAGGTGTGCGGCAGTTCGTGCGCGGCGGCCGGGCCGGCCTGGACGGGCATCGCCGCCAGGCCGGCCAGCAGGACCGCGGCGCACAGCCGCGGGAGTCGGGTGCTGTCGGGCATCGTCGCAACCTCCGGGGAACGTGATGGGCGTCCTCGCGGTGCGGGGACGCCCGAGAGCCTGCCGGGCCCCGGAAGCGGCCGCATCGCCTTTCACGTCTGGGCGAAAGGCTCCGCCGGGCCGATAATCGGTCGTCGTGATCCGCTTACACTTCGACACCGCCGATCTGCGCCGGGTCACGCTCGCCCCGGCGCCCAACGCCTTGTGGGAGGCGGTCCTCAGCGTGCGCGGCCTGCGCGCGCCGACCGCCGGAACGGGCCGGTCGCACCCCGCAGCCGGACAATGGCGGCGGCGGTTGAACGGCAGCCTGGCCGACCGCGCCGGCGTCCTGCTCGACCTGGTGCCCCGCGACGGCTACCTGCCCGACTTCCTGCTCCAGCCCGCCGCCGGAGACCTCGCGACCGCCGTCGACCTGGCCGGACGCACCCCTGCCGAACGCCTCGCCGCCGACCTGCGCGTCCTGCCGGGCCCCGGCGGGACGGGCCGCGGTCAGGAGCCGCCCAGCCGCTGGATGCTGGAGCTCGCCGCTGGGTCGCCCGCCGCACGACGGGTCCTGACGGCCGACCTGAGCGGCTACTTCGCCTCGTCGATCGCCCCGCTGTGGCCCCGGGTCCGCACGGACGGCGTGGCGGACCGCGCCCTGCGGGCGGAGATGCTGCTGCGCGGGGGCGTCGACGCTCTGCTGACCACGCTCGCCCCCACCTGGCGCTGGGATCCCCCGATCCTGCACCTGCCGTCCCGCTACGACTACGACGTCCCGCTGTGCGGCCGCGGGCTGCTGCTCATGCCGTCCTGGTTCGCCACGGGACCGATGATCCGGTACCAGCCCGACGAACCGACCGTGCTCGCCTACCCGATGCACGTGCCCGAGCCGGCCGGTCCCCCGGCCGCCCCGTCGGGCGCCGCCCTCGGTCCGCTGCTCGGACGCACCCGGGCGGCGGTGCTCCAGGCCCTGAGCGAGCCGGCCACGACCACCGCGCTGGCCGAGCGGGTCCAGGTTTCGCTAGCGGCGGCCAGCCAGCACGCCGGGGTGCTGCGGAACGCCGGACTGATACGCACGACCCGGATCGGCACCGCGGTCCTGCACACCCTCACTCCGCTCGGCGCGGCCGTGCTGTCGGGCGAACCACCCGCGCCGTAGTGCCGGCGCCAGGCCGACTCCGCTGAAGGGCTGTCCAGGACGGCTGCGCCGCAAAAGTCGTTTCACGACGTCCTGCACAACGTCGAGAATGCCCATATGACTGCAGCACTGGTCAACTTAACCCGGCCGTGAAGGACCGGGCTTGCAGGTAGGTACACGACTGGGTGTCGTGTGCTCTCCCGCATCTGAGCCCCTGCTAGGCAGGGGCTGGGACGCGTGACGCACGCCCCGCA
>NZ_FZOF01000043.1 GCF_900188405.1 Actinacidiphila glaucinigra
TACGCCGTCTCGATCGCCGTGTCCCGACGAAACGGCGAACGCCCCTCCACCGCCTGGAACAACGTCGCCCCCAACGCCCACAGATCCGCCCCCGGCCCCGGCACACCACCGGTCAACCGCTCCGGAGCCAGAAAGTCGATCGACCCGATCAACTCACCCGTCCGCGTCAACGTCGACGTCCCCGAAGCCTGCGCGATCCCGAAATCCGTCAGCACCACCCGACCCGACTCCGACAACAGCACATTGCCCGGCTTCACATCCCGGTGCAGCACCCCCGCCGCGTGCGCCGCCCGCAACGCCGCCACCATCGCCCGCCCGATCCGCGCCGCCTCCCCCGGCCCCACCGGACCCCGCTCCTTCAGCAGATCACCCAGCGTCGTCGACGGCACGTACTCCATCACGATCACCGGCAGACCCTCGTCGTCGACCACGTCATGGACCACCACCACATTGGGATGACTGATCCGCGCCGCAGAACGCGCCTCCCGCCGGGTCCGCTCGAACAACGTCTCCAGCTCGTCGTCCTGCAGATGCGGCTGCGGCGGATGCAACCGCTTGACCGCCACCGCACGCCCCAGCAACTCGTCCTCGGCCCGCCACACCGTGCCCATGCCACCACGGCCGATCCGCTCCACCAGCCGGTACCTCCCGGCCACCAGGCGTCCGAGGTCGGACATCGCGCGCCCCTTCCTGCCACGTACGAGAAGGAACGATATCCGGCCGGGCCACGGAACCCGTCAAAGCCGTGGCCCACGCCTCACGCGGCGTACCGTCGGCGGCTACAGCGGGACGATGTCCGGGGCGCCCAGGCGGGCGGCGTCCGCGGTCTGGTCGTCGGGCTGGCGCTGGGACTCCCGCTCGGCCTCGACGCGCTTCTCGTAGTGCTCGACCTCCTTCTCGACCTGCTCCTTGTCCCAGCCCAGGACCGGCGCCATCAGCTCGGCGGCCTCACGGGCGCTGAGCGTGCCGCGGTCGAAGGTCTCGATGGAGATGCGGGTGCGCCGGGTGAGCACGTCGTCCAGGTGCCGCGCCCCCTCGTGCGAGGCGGCGTAGACGACCTCGGCGCGCAGGTAGTCGTCGGCCCCGGCCAGCGGGCGGCCCAGCGAGGGGTCGTCCTCGATCAGCTGCAGCAGTTCCTCGGAGAGCGACCCGTAGCGGTTGAGCAGGTGCTCGATCCGCGCCACGTGCAGACCGGTGCGCGCCGCGATCCGGGCCCGGGCGTTCCACAGGGCGTGGTAGCCCTCCGCGCCGGCCAGCGGGATCTCCTCGGTGACGCACTCCGCGACGCGGTGCGCCAGACCGTGCACGGCCGCGTCCACCGCGTCCTTGGCCATCACCCGGTACGTGGTGTACTTGCCGCCCGCCACCACCACCAGGCCCGGCACCGGGTGCGCCACGGTGTGCTCGCGCGACAGCTGGCTGGTGGCCTCCGACTCCCCCGCCAGCAACGGGCGCAGTCCCGCGTACACGCCTTCGACGTCGTCCCGCGTCAGCGGTACGGCGAGCACCGAGTTGACGTGTTCCAGCAGGTAGTCGATGTCGGCGCTGGAGGCCGCCGGGTGCGACTTGTCCAGGCTCCAGTCGGTGTCCGTCGTCCCGACGATCCAGTGGCGGCCCCACGGGATCACGAAGAGCACGCTCTTCTCGGTCCGCAGGATCAACCCCGTCGCGGAGTGGATCCGGTCCTTCGGCACGACCAGGTGTATCCCCTTGGACGCCCGCACGTGGAACTGCCCGCGCTCCCCGATCAGCGCCTGCGTGTCGTCCGTCCACACCCCGGTGGCGTTCACGATCTGCCGGGCGCGCACTTCGTAGACGCCCCCGGCCTCCACGTCCTCGACCCGGGCGCCCACCACGCGCTCGCCCTCGCGCAGGAACCCGATCACCCGGGCCCGGTTCGCGGCCAGCGCGCCGTAGGCGGAGGCCGTCCTGACCAGGGTCATCGTGTACCGGGCGTCGTCCATCTGCGCGTCGTAGTACTGCAGCGCCCCCACCAGGGCCTCCTTCCGCAGACACGGCGCCACGCGCAGCGCGCTCTTGCGGCTCAGGTGGCGGTGGTGCGGCAGACCGCGGCCGTGCCCGGAGGACAGCGCCATCGTGTCGTACAGCGTCACACCGGCGCCCGCGTAGAAGCGCTCCCAGAGGCGGTGCTGCAGCGGGTACAGGAACGGCACCGGCTTCACCAGGTGCGGCGCCAGGCGCTGGAGCAGCAGACCGCGCTCCTTGAGGGCCTCCCGGACCAGGGCGAAGTCCAGCATCTCCAGGTAGCGCAGTCCGCCGTGGATCAGCTTGCTCGACCGGCTCGACGTCCCGGACGCCCAGTCGCGGGCCTCCACGATGCCGGTCGCCAGCCCGCGCGTCGCGGCGTCCAGCGCCGTCCCGGCGCCCACGACGCCCGCGCCCACCACGAGTACGTCGAGTTCCTGTTCCGCCATCCGGGCGAGCGCGGAGGAACGCTCCGCCGGTCCCAGTGTCGCCGTCAGCATCCTGGCCTCCCGTCGTGACGCGGGGTCGCGCCTCAGCGCATTCCCCGTCCCCACGATCGTTACCCGTGTCGTGGCGCGCGGCACGTCGGCTTTCGCCGGGGCGGGGTGCGTTCTTGTGTGCCGGTCGGTGGTTGTGTGCGGGTGCGTCGTGGTTGCGGTTGGGGGATTCCCCGCCCGCCCTCCCTCCCCCAACCTTCGGCCGGGGGGACCCCCATCCGGCGCGGTCAGTGCGGGCCTCGCACCGTGTGCCTGGGTCGGTGCCGCGCCGGCGCACTCCCCCAGCCTTCGGCCGGGGGGACCCCCATGGGCGCACCCCGCCACACCCCCTCCCGTGGGTTCGGGCGCATGACGGCCGGAGGGGGGTGAGAAGGCGGTCCGGGGTTGCCGGACGCGCCTTACCGAACGCCCACACAATCCGGCTCAATGCCGGCACGTAGGCCGCGCCACCGGAGCGCGCGCCCTCGCTCGGCCTTCGGCCGCGGGACCCCCTGGTGAGGGCAGCTTCCAGCGGTGCGGGGAGTGGCGTCCCCCATCACCCCTCTCCCGCCGTTGTCGCCCAGCGAAACGGAGGGGGCGGGGTCGTAGGGGTGGGCGTTCTGGACGCTGACGTGTATTTGTTGTGCGGCACAGACGGCACAACAAGTACCGCCCGCCATGCACATAAATATGCGGTACAGAATGCCCAGCCCCGGAGGCCCCGCCCCCGGCCCACCACGAACCGCGCGAGGCCCGCACCAACCGCGCCGGGCAATCGGGAGGGCGGGCGGGGACAGCCCGCCGCAGGCGCAAACAAGCCGCACACAACCACCGGGCAGCCCGGCGCAGCCGCCCGCAGGCGCAACGCACCCGCACCCGCACCCGGGCCGCAAGGGGCACCCCCACCACGACGGCGCCGCACCAACGACCCGGGCCCCACAGAACGCGGCCCGAGGCGACGGAACCGCCCTCGGAGGGCCCCCCGCGTGGCGTGCAGTCATATCAGCTACCTGTCTGGTTAGCCTGATTTCGCGCCATTTGGGTACCAGGACGCCCCCCCGTCGCAGGAGAGGACCCCCATGCCCGCAGACCTCGCAGTCATCGGACTCGGCCACGCCGGCCTGCCCCTCGCGCAGGCGGCCAGCGCCGCCGGCCTCGGGGTGATCGGGTACGACCCGGACGAGCACGTGGTGGAGGCGATCAACGCCGGCAGCCGGGTGCCCTGCGGCGCGCTGGCCGCCGCCGACGTGCGGCGGATGCTCGCGGGGGGCTTCCGCGCGACCGCGGACACCGCCGCCCTGGGCCGGGCGCGGGCGGCCGTGCTGTGCGCGCCGACCCCGCTCGGGGAGCGCGGGGAGCCGGACCTGACGGCGCTGGCGGAGGCGGCCCGCGCGCTGGCCGGGCAACTGCGGCCGCACAGCACGGTGGTCCTGGAGTCGCCGGTGTACCCGGGCACGACGGAGGACTTCCTGCGTCCGCTGCTGGAGGCGGGGTCGGGACTGCGGGCCGGCCACGGCTTCCACCTGGCGTACGCCCCGGCGCGGCACCCCGGCACCCCGAAGGTGATCGGCGGGCTCACCCCCGCGTGCACGGAGGCCGCCGCCGTCTTCTACAGCCGGTTCACCGAGCGGATCGTCCGGGCGCGGGGCGTGCGCGAGGCGGAGGCCGTGCAGTTGCTGGAGACGAACCACCGGCACGTCAACATCGCGCTGGCCAACGAGATGGCCGTGTTCTGCCACGACATCGGCGTGGACGTCTGGGACGTCATCCGGTGCGCCGAGACCCGCCCCCACGGCTTCCAGGCCTTCCGCCCCGGCCCCGGGGTCGGGGGGCACACCATGCCGCTGGACCCCGGGCATCCGCCGTACCAGGGCCGGGTGCCCGGCCATCCGCTGCGTCTGGTCGAGTACGCCCAGGAGGTCAACGCCCGCATGCCGCGCTACGTGGTGCAGCGCGCCGCGGCCCTGCTGAACGAGCACGGCAAGTCGCTGCGCGGGGCGCGGGTGCTGCTGCTGGGCGTGACGTACAAGCCGGACCTGCCGGACCAGGAGCGCTCACCGGCCGGGGAGATCGGCGGCCGCCTGCTGGAGCTCGGGGCGCAGCTGAGCTACCACGACCCCTACGCCCCGGAGTGGCGCGTCCTGGACCGCCCGGTCCCCCGCGCCGACTCGCTGTGGGAGGCCGCGGCGCACGCCGACCTCACGGTGCTCCTCCAGCACCACCGCACGTACGACATGCAGGGCCTTTCCGCGAAGGCCCAGCTCATGCTGGACACCCGCGGCGCCACCCCGGTCGGCGCGGCCGCGCGGCTGTGAGCCTCGCGGCCCCCGATCGGTACGGGCAGTGGGTCAGCTCTCCAGGAACTTCTTGAAATAGGGCCTCAGGTACGGCTCCAAGGAAGTCGAGTAGGCCCCGGACATGTGGCTGTAGTCCCAGTAGACGACCTCGCCGCCGATCACCGCCGGGCAGTAGCCGTCGGCGCAGAACGCCGGGACCGTGTCAAGGACGTCGAACCCGTACTTCTCTGCCTCCTCGCGCTCCGCCTTGCGGAACTCGGGAAAGTCGAGCATGGCCGCGGATTTGGGAGAGCATGCGGCCACGCCATCAGAGTTCCGGGCGAGGCAGTCCGGGACGGCGAAGTTCGGGTGCGGGCTGTCGGTCATGTAGACGAGTTTGGCGCCGTTGGCCTGGAGCCGCTTGAACGTCTCGTCGGCGCCGGCCCGGGTGGTGGTCCACTGGACGCGGTTGGTGACCACGATGACGTCGGGGTGGAGTTCGTCGATCTTGTCCAGGGCCGTCTTCCGCCACGCGGTGCATTCGGTGTACTCCCGCCCGAGGTCCTCGCGGGTGATCTGGTACGCCTCGGGGGTGCAGCCGCTCTTGGTCACGGTGATGACCTTGACGTGCAGCTTCAGGCCGAGTTCGTTGAACGCGTTGCCCCACTGGAAGGCGTGCGAGTCGCCGAGCAGGACCATCGTCTTCTTGGCCGAGGTGTCGCCGGTGACGCAGTCTTCCTGCATGACGAACTCGGTGACGAGCAACTGGTCGATGCATCCGTGGTCGCCGCGATCGGTGGGCGTCTTCAGCAGCGTGTCCTGGCTGAGCACCGGATGATCGCGTTCCTTCACCGCCTGCTCGACGGACGCGGCGCCCTGGTAGCCCTTCGCCACGGCGCCGGCCGTGGTCTGCACCCCGATGTTGAGCGGCACCACACGCACGGCGAGCGTCATGACGACGGCGGCGGTGGCGGTCAGGGACAGCCCCATGAGGATGCCCCGCCACGGTATCTGGACCATCCGGACGTTCGCCTTGAAGCGCCGCTCGATGAGGTAGTGCATGCAGACGGCGAGGAGGAAGGAGATCACCGCCACCCGCCAGCGGTCGGAGTAGCCGAACTCCCGGTCGATGATCTCCGGGAACAGGATGAGCAGCGGCCAGTGCAGCAGGTACCAGCTGTAGCTGGCGTTGCCGATGAAGTCGAAGACCGGGTTGTCGAGGAGCTTTTCCGCACCGAGGCGGGGTGCGGCGCAGCCGCCGGCGATCACCAGCGCGGCGCCCACCACCGGTCCGGCCACCGCGTAGCCGGGCAGCGGGGTGTGCTCGTTGATGAGCAGCGCGGTCCCCACGGCGCCGAGGATGCCGACCCAGGAGAGGAACCCCGCGAACCACACGTTCATACGGGAGAGGAGCCTGGCGTTGAGAGCGACGAAGACGCCGAGGGCCAGCTCCCAGACACGGGTCTGGGTACCGAAGTAGGCGAGTGGCTGGTCGGACTTGGTCTGGGTGACCGACAGGTAGAGAGAGCCGGCGATGGCGGCGGCGAGGAAGAGCCCTATCAGGAAGCGGCTGCGGGTGAGCACCCGGCTGAGAAAGGCGACGACGACGAGCGCGATCGGCGCGACGACGTAGAACTGCTCCTCGATGCCGAGCGACCAGAAGTGCTGGTAGGGGGACTGGCTTCCGTCGTTGGCGAAGTAGTCGGTGCCGTTCTCGGCGAGTCGCCAGTTGATGAAGCTCAGGGAGGCGGCGAAGCCGTCCTTCATGTAGTCGCGGAAGGAGAACGGACCGGCGAAGAACCAGGCGAAGACGGCGGTGACCACGATGGTGAGCGAGGCACCGGGCGCGAGCCGGCGGAAGCGCCGCGCCCAGAACTTGCCCATCGAGACCTTGCCGGTCCGGCTGATCTCGCTGAGGAGCTGACTGCCGATGAGGAAGCCGCTCAGCACGAAGCTGATGTCGACGCCGCCATGGATGTCGATGATGCCGCAGTGCATCGCGACCACCATCATGATGGCGACGGCACGCAGACCCTGCAGGTCCGGGCGGTACTTGCGCAGGCGGTCCGTCTTCTCCGGCTGGGGCTCCGCCGATCGGTGCCGGGGCGGAAGCTGCGGGCTGACGGCCGTTGAGGCGTGGGTGGTCACGATTCTCCAGAAAATGCCCGGTGGGGCCCGCGGGGGCCGACCGGCTGCTTCAGTGGACCGTCGGGCAGGCGGCAGCCGTTCCGCTGACGCGCACCCCCTGGGCGGGAATGCGGATGCCGCACGACAGCCGCAGTTGGGCGGGCAATTCGTTCTGCGCGCCGATATGGGCGTGGCAGCCCACGACGACCTCGTGCAGGAACGATTCACTGCCGATCGAGGAGTCGTGGTCGACCACGGACTCGCGGATGCGGGCGCCTTCGGACACGGTCACGTTCGCGCCGATGATGGAGCGGTCGACGACCACGTGCGGACCGATGACGGCGTGCGGGCCGATCGTCGAGCCGCCCGTGACGAGGGCGGTCGGATCGACGGAGGCCGTCGGATGGATCAGTGCCTCGGCGGGACGCTCCACGAGGGGGGAGGTCGCCTTGCCGGTGACCAGGTCGGCCGAGCCGTGAACGAAGGCCAGCGGCGTACCGAGGTCGCGCCAGTAGTCATCCGTGGTGTGGCCGAACACGCGCCGTCCCTGCGCGACCAGCTGCGGGAAGATCTCCTGCTCGACCGACACCTCGCGATCGGCGGGAATGGTTTCCAGCACGGACCGGCCGAAGACATAGCAGCCGGCGTTGATCTGGTCGGTGACGCACTCCTCGGCCGTCTTCGGCTTCTCGAGGAAGGACAGAACCCGGCCGTCCTCGTCGGTGGGGACGAGGCCGAATGCGCGCGGGTCGGCGACGCGGGTGAGGTACAGAGTGACGTCCGCGTCCTTCTCCTCGTGCCGAGCCAGGAGGGCGCGCAGGTCGACGCCCGACAGGATGTCGCCGTTGAGGATGAGGACCGGTGGGTCGGCGGGGCCGCCCGACAGCAGGCGCGCGGCGTTGCGGATGGCCCCGCCGGTGCCGAGCGGGACGTCCTCGACGGCGTAGGAGATCCGCAGATCGCGGGAGAAGTCCTTGAACTCCTCCTCGAAGAGGCTGGCGAGGTACGAGGTGGCGAAGACCACGTGCTCGACCCCGGCGTCCATCAGCTTGGCGATCTGGTGCCGGATGAAGGACGAGCCCGCCACGTTGAGCAGCGGCTTCGGGGTGTGGTTCGTCAGCGGGCGCAGGCGGGTTCCCTTGCCGCCGACCAGGATGATGGCTTCTTGCATCACTGCCTCCGCTCGGTCAGCTGGTGGGGGCGGTACCGGGTCCCGCGTAGTCAGAGGTGAAGCAGGACTTGATGGCCTTCTCGGAGAGGGGGCGTCCGGCGAAGTCGAGCCGGGAAGCGACCTTGTCGTCGGGCTTGGTGTTCGGGTCGTCGTCGAACCAGAGCGACCACCAGTAGATGCCTTGCATCTTCCGTTCCTGCACGACCTGGCAGACGGCGTCGTACCATTTGGCCTGCACCTGGGGGTTGACGGCTCGCTTGACGTAGAAGTCGCCGGGGGCGTGGTAGGCGCCGTCCATGGCGCCGATGCCGGTCTCGGAGACGAGGATGTTCGGCAGCGGACCGGTGGCCTTCTTGTCCAGCCAGTCGTTCCAGCCCTTGACCAGGTCCCGGACCGGAGCGGTGTCCGGCACCTTGATGGGGAAGTAGGCGTCGACGCCGAGGTGGCTGACCGGCATGTTGATCCGGCGGGTGACGTAATTGTCCCAGTTGGCGTCGTAGGCGACCTCACCGGAGAAGTCCTTCTCGGCGTAGGTGACCAGGCTGTCCCAGCCCACGTCGCCTTCCAGGGAGTTCAGCTCGGTACCGATCACGAAGGTGTCCGCCTTCGTGTCCTGGGCGACCTTGAGGTACGGGGCGATGAACTGCTTGTACGAGGCGAACCAGGCGGAGCGCGAGTCGGGCTCGATGTTTCCGCGCCAGCCGTTCGACTGCTCCAGGGAGCCTTCGTCCAGGATCGGGCGGACGGTGGTGCGGAACCCGGCGTCCTTGAAGATCTTCAGCACGCGCTCGAGACGTTCCGGGGACGGGGTCTTGGCGCCGGCCGAGAGCTTGTTGGACGTGGCGTTCTCGATGAAGAACGGGAACGAGACCGACACCGAGTTCGCGCCCAGGCCGATGAGGTACTTCGCCTGCTTGCCGGCCTGTGCCTCGATGAACGTGCCGGATCGTTTCTGCTTCTCCTCCTCCCAGTAGATCTGCACGCCCCACTGCGCCATGCCCTTCTTCCAGGGCTTGGCGACCTGGAGGGCCTCGGCGGGGGAAGCCGGAGAATCCGAGGGAGAAGACGGAGAGGACGCCGACGGTGTATCGGCGGCGCCGCCCTTCGGAGTGTCGGAGTCCCCGGCGTCGCCTACGGCGATCTTGGGGATCGCCGAGCCTGACTCCCAGCGAACCGGATGGTCGCCGAGGACGAAAGGGGTGCCCAGCACGAGGCTGAGGACGCTCACCGGAAAGATGGCGAGCAGGGGAAGGCGCGAGCGCATGTCAGTTGTCTTCCGGGCGGTCAGACGGGCTTGGCGATGACGACGAACTTGTTCTCTTCGCGCCGGACGAACCTCAGGAAGCCCTTGAAGCCGCCGAGTCCCTCCATCACGGAGAAGACCGGGATGAGAGCGACCACGACGATCGGCTCCCACCACTTGCGCCGGCCGCTGGTCGACGCGACCGCGTTCAGCCGCAGACCTTCCCAGTAGGTCCAGATGACATAGGCGAAGTTGAGGGCCCAGAGGATGACCACGGACTGGGTCACGGGCGAGGTGTTCATGTCATTGATGAGCCAGCCGAAAAGCAGCACGGCTCCGATGTGCTGGAGCGGGCCGAGGATCCAGGTCGCCACACAGATGGCAAGAAACCACCGGTAGCGGAGAGGAATCGTCCGGTTGAAGCACAGTGCGACCAGACCCCAGGCCCACCGGTCGCGCTGCTTCACGAAATCCTTGGCGGTGGCGGGAGATGCGCCATAACAACGGCCGTTGAACCAGTCGCTACGCCCCGGATAAAGGCGGCAGAACGTGAGGGCGAGTTGCGCGTCCTCGACAATCGCCTTCGGGCCGAAGTCCCAGCCGATCGTGGCCTCGATCGAGGCCCGCAGAACGAGGAGTTCACCGTGCACACCGGCCACCGGGGTTCCCATTCCGGTGAGTGCCCGGAACCGCGCGATGTCGTCGGCCGGCCGAACGGCGTCGGCAAGCCAGGTGAACATGTTGACCGCGCTTTCCCGCGGATAGGTGAGGATTCCCTGGGCCATGTGCTTGGCTTCGTCGGGCCCGGCGCGCCGCTGGCGGTTGATGAACTGCGCGAGCGCCGCCGAGGTGTCGGGGCCGACCCCGGTGTCATCGTCCATGTGCAGCACCCACACATCGTCGAGTGCCTCACCCTCGGCGATGCGCAGCTCGTGCGCGTAGTGGTTGGCACGCGCCTTGAAGCGGGTGCCGTTGGCCGTGGCGTACGCCTTGGGCACCGTGACGACACGGATCAGCGGGTGGACGGTGGCCAGCCGGTCGATGTCCGCCGCGGCCTCGCAGCCCTCTTCGGTGAGGACGTCCACGCGCATGTACGGGAACCATTCCGGCAGGTGCTCGACGTACGAGAGCACGGAGCGCTCAAGCGCCGGATACGTGTCGTGGCGCCCGATGGTCGGCACCAGCACGATGAGGAAGTCCTGCTCGACAGGGGCGGGCGGCACCATGTTGACGCTGCGCTTGATCCTCCGCCGGATGAGCCACGCGCCCTGGATACCCACGAGCACGCCCACGACGGGCAGCGACCAGACGATGCTCAGCGCCCAACTGAGCGGGGTCCGGCTGGGCGAGTACGACCACAGACCGAAAGCCAGCAGCAGCGTGAAGGGGATCAGGAACGGCAGGATCCCCGGCTTCCAAGCGGCGGTGCGTTGTGCCAACTTGGCGTTGTGGCGCGAGTGCGGCACAACCCCATCGACCTGTGTGACGGCCATGGCGACTGTTGAACTCCCCTGAAGATGACAATGCGTTGAGGCAGCGAAAACCCCGGTCATGGCACGGCTGGGCGTACCACGACAACGTCCCGAGCCCCCACCCCTCAAACGACTTTCGGACGTTTAGCCAGTGGCGGTCAGATGCCCCCCAGGCATCGAAACTACTGACCGAACAGGAGCACGATCCTCGCACGCGTGCACCATGCAAGGGAATCCCATGGAGAACTTGTGTTCAAAAGTTAACCGTACGATACACGTGACGCTCGAGAGGCGAGCTCGGTGACCTGGCCTTTTGGGCCTCCGCTGATCGAATTCCCCGGGTCGTGAGAACTTTCACGCCATCTCCGTACAACCCTTTCAGGTTGTCGCTGTACGGCTCATCGCACATGAGCGCCGTGCGCTCGATCAGCGATCAAGCGAGGACTTGTGCAGTGATCCCCAGTCGAAACGTCCGCCTTGTGCCGAAGTGCCGCCGGTGAGAATGGCCGACGCGTAGTAGGTCCGCTGCACATCCGATGGCGAGTTGTGCTTCGTCAGTCCGCTGCCCCATACGCTCCAGATCACCCATGGCGCCGCCGTGAGCGTGGCGGGCTGCGCGGCGGAGAGCGGGACGTGGAAGGATTCCGCCATCATGCGCGGTTTGTCGTAGCGCGCCAGCCCCCGGTACCAGATCTGCGTCCACGGTTCCCCCCGGAACGGCCGCTCCGGCGTGTCGCTGTAGTCGTCGACTCCCACCACGTCGACGTATTCACTGCCCGGGTAGTACGCCCAGGGATCGGTGCCGTGCTTCCCATCCCAGGGACTGGGCGCCCAGACGAAGATCAGGTTGTGCAGGCCTCGGGTGCCGACGAGGTAGTCGTACATCGTCTGCCACAGTTTCCTGTACAACTCGGGGCGCTGGCCGGCCCACCAGAATCCGCCGGCGCAGTCACGCGCGTTCATCTCGTGGTACGGCCGCAGCAGCACCGGTACATCACGAGCAGCGAGGTAGGACAGGTGGTCGGCGAGGAAGGACAGGTCGACCAGCAGATCATGCTGCTCGGCCGTGCCGGGCGTCACCACCCGGGCAAACCATTTCGGGTCGTGGGCTGCGGGTGAGTTGCGGCACAACGTGTGGGTGAAGCCCTTCACCGGGCTGCCCGGATAGGGCTCGTGGAACGACATACCGGCGATGCCCGCCGGGCCACCACCGTTGCCCGGCAGTGTCACCGTGGCGCCGTCGGAGCAGTCCCGGCGGGGGGCGGAAGCGGAGCCCATCCCCTCCCACACGCCGGCGGCCAGGTCCACGGCGTCGTTGGTGTAGCCCCAGTACGGGCGGCAACTCGGCCACGCGGCCGAGTAGGGGCGCGGCTCACCGACACCCCAGGACGACTGCTGGTATCCGGGCCCCAGGTCCACCTCCAGGAAACCTGGGAACCGCCCGGTGATGTCGGCGGGTTTGCGGTAGTAGTAGCCAGGCGGCTTGCGGCCCGGGTAGTCGCCGTAGGTGGCGTTGTAGCGTTCGTTCTGCAGCTCATCGTGCTGGCCGATGACGGTGTGGGTGGGCCGGCCGGCGCGGGCGTCGTTCTCCAGCCCGGCGAGCATCGTGTACACCGCGCGAGCCGACGAGGACGCCTGGGGGTCCCGGACTCGCACATCCGTCACGATCTGCCGCGCAGCGACTGCGCCCATCTGCGCCGAGTCCGGCCCGATCAGTGGCAGCAGTACCCCCAGTACCACGCCGAACAGGGCGTATCGAATCCACCCCTTGCGCATCAGGAAAAGTCCCCCAGGCAGTGCGGGGCCGTCACCGAGGCGCCGGCCCGCTCGATTTTCGGCGCGCGCCGGCGCCACTGTTCACGCTGCGGGCACGTGCCGCGCGGTCAGCGGTGGTGCGTCGGCGACACCGTGACCTCGACCCGCTGGAACTCCTTCAGCTCGGAGTAGCCGGTCGTGGCCATCGCGCGCCGCAGCGCGCCGAAGAAGTTCATGGAGCCGTCGGGCGCCTGCGAGGGGCCGAGCAGGATCTGCTCGGTCGTGCCGGCGGTGCCCAGGTTCATGCGCTTGCCGCGCGGCAGCTCCTCGTGGGTGGCCTCCATGCCCCAGTGGAAGCCGCGGCCGGGCGCGTCGGTGGCGCGGGCCAGCGGGGAGCCCATCATCACCGAGTCGGCGCCGCAGGCGATCGCCTTGGGCAGGTCGCCGCTGGAGCCGAAGCCGCCGTCGGCGATGACGTGCACATAGCGGCCGCCGGACTCGTCCATGTAGTCGCGCCGGGCCGCGGCCACGTCGGCGACCGCGGTCGCCATCGGCACCTGGATGCCGAGGACGTTGCGGGTGGTGTGGGCGGCGCCGCCGCCGAAGCCGACGAGGACGCCCGCGGCGCCGGTGCGCATCAGGTGCAGCGCGGCGGTGTAGGTGGCGCAGCCTCCGACGATGACCGGGACGTCGAGCTCGTAGATGAACTGCTTCAGGTTGAGCGGCTCGTGGGAGCCCGACACGTGCTCGGCGGAGACCGTCGTGCCGCGGATGACGAAGATGTCCACGCCCGCGTCGACCACGGCCTTGGAGAACTGCGCGGTGCGCTGCGGGGAGAGCGCGGCGGCCGTGACCACACCGGCGTCGCGCACCTCCTTGATGCGCTGCCCGATCAGCTCCTCCTTGATCGGCGCCGCGTAGAGCTCCTGCAGGCGCCGGGTGACGGAGGCGTCGTCCAGCTCGGCGATCTCGGCGAGCAGCGGCTCGGGGTCCTCGTAGCGGGTCCACAGGCCCTCGAGGTTGAGCACGCCGAGGCCGCCGAGGTTGCCGATGCGGATCGCGGTCTCCGGGGATACCACGGAGTCCATCGGGGCCGCGAGGAAGGGCAGCTCGAAGCGGTAGGCGTCGATCTGCCAGGCGATCGAGACCTCCTTGGGGTCCCGCGTACGGCGGCTCGGGACGACGGCGATGTCGTCGAATGCGTATGCCCTGCGGCCGCGCTTGCCCCGCCCGATCTCGATCTCAGTCACTTCGCTATGCCTTTCCTTCGTGGCCTGCCCGTCCAGTATCCCAGGCAGGGCAGCCGGAAGCCCGCGGCCGTGCGGGCCGCGGGCTCCGGATCGTCCGCTCGTACCGTCAGCGCCCGTGGTAGTTCGGCGCCTCGGTGGTCATCTGGATGTCGTGCGGGTGGCTCTCCTTGAGACCGGCCGCGGTGATCCGCACGAAGCGGCCCTTCTCCTTGAGCTCGGGGATCGTCGCGGAGCCGACGTAGCCCATGGAGGAGCGCAGGCCGCCGATGAGCTGGTGGGCCACCGCGGAGAGCGGGCCGCGGTAGGGCACCTGGCCCTCGATGCCCTCGGGGACGAGCTTGTCCTCGGAGAGCACGTTGTCCTGGAAGTAGCGGTCCTTGGAGTACGACTGGGCCTGCCCGCGCGACTGCATCGCGCCGAGCGAACCCATGCCGCGGTACGACTTGAACTGCTTGCCGTTGATGAAGAGCAGCTCGCCCGGCGACTCCTCGCAGCCCGCGAGGAGGCTGCCCAGCATGACGGTGTCCGCGCCGGCCGCGATGGCTTTGGCGATGTCGCCGGAGTACTGCAGGCCGCCGTCGCCGATGAGCGGGACGCCGGCCGGGCCGGCCGCCAGGGAGGCCTCGTAGATCGCCGTCACCTGGGGCGCGCCGACGCCGGCGACCACGCGGGTGGTGCAGATGGAGCCGGGGCCGACACCGACCTTGATGCCGTCGGCGCCCGCGTCGATCAGCGCCTGGGCGCCGTCACGGGTGGCGACGTTGCCGGCCACCACGTCGATCCTGATGTTGGCCTTGACCTTGGCGACCATGTCGAGGATGCCGCGGCTGTGGCCGTGCGCGCTGTCGATGACCAGGAAGTCGGCACCGGCCTCGACCAGCCGCTGGGCGCGGACGAAGGACTCGTCGCCGACGCCCACCGCGGCGCCGACCAGCAGCCTGCCCTCGGCGTCCTTGGCGGCGTTGGGGTACTTCTCGGCCTTCACGAAGTCCTTGACCGTGATCAGGCCCTTGAGGCGGCCCTCGTCGTCGACGAGCGGCAGCTTCTCGATCTTGTGCTTGCGCAGCAGGTCCATCGCCTCGACGCCGGAGATGCCGACCTTGCCGGTGACCAGCGGCATCGGCGTCATGACCTCGCGGACCTGCTGGGAGCGGTCGCTCTCGAAGGCCATGTCGCGGTTGGTCACGATGCCCAGCAGCCGGCCGGAGGCGTCGGTGACGGGGACGCCGCTGATGCGGAACTTGCCGCACAGGGCGTCGGCCTCGGCGAGGGTGGCGTCGGGGTGGACGGTGATCGGGTCGGTCACCATGCCGGACTCGGACCGCTTCACCAGGTCGACCTGGTTGACCTGGTCCTCGACGGACAGGTTGCGGTGGAGCACGCCCACACCGCCCTGGCGGGCCATCGCGATGGCCATCCGCGCCTCGGTGACCTTGTCCATCGCCGCCGACAGCAGCGGGATGTTCACGCTGACGTTCCGGGAGACCTTCGAGCGGGTGTCGACCTGGTTCGGCACGACGTCCGACGCACCTGGGAGCAGCAGCACATCGTCGTAGGTGAGTCCGAGCAGCCCGAACTTGTCGGCTACTCCGTCGGCGTTCAGCGTCATGACACCTTCCCCATGGTCTTGCCCGGCGAGATGTTCAATGCTAATGGCTCCCGCGGGAAACCAATTCCGCCCCCGGGGCGGGGCCGGGCAGGGGTGGACTAGGCGCTCAACCCGGGGGCGCCCGCGGCCGCTTCCTCCGCCAGCGCCCGCAGCCGGGACAGCGCGCGGTGCTGGGCGACCCGGACGGCGCCCGGCGACATGCCGAGCACCTGACCGGTCTCCTCCGCGGTGAGGCCCACGGCGACGCGGAGCAGCACCAGCTCCCGCTGGTGCTCCGGGAGGTTGGCGAGCAGCTTCTTCGCCCACTCCGCGTCGCTGCTGAGCAGCGCCCGCTCCTCGGGCCCGAGCGAGTCGTCCGGCTGCTCGGGCATCTCGTCGGAGGGCACGGCCGTCGAGCCCGGACCGCGCATGGCGGCCCGCTGGAGGTCGGCGACCTTGTGTGCCGCGATGCCGAAGACGAAGGCCTCGAAGGGCCGGCCCTGGTCCCGGTAGCGGGGCAGGGCGCACAGCACCGCGAGGCAGACCTCCTGGGCGAGGTCCTCCACGAAGTGGCGCGCGTCACCCGGCAGCCGCGACAGCCTGGTACGGCAGTAGCGCTGGGCGAGTGGGTGCACATGGGCGAGCAGATCGTGCGTCGCCTGCTCGTCGCCTTCCACGGCTCGACGTACGAGTGCCCCTATGGCTGTCTCATTGCCGGTGGCCTCGTCGCGCATCCGTCCATAGTGCATCGCCGCGGGCCGCTCCGTGGGCTCACACCCGTGGTTGTGCTCCGAAGCGTTATGCGGAGTGCCGTGCGGAGCGTTCCGAGGGGCCGCACCGGCCGTAGTCATGTCATGCACCCGCCGCCCCGCCCGACCGTTTCCCCGAGAGTCCATACCTCAAGCATGCGCCCTCGGCGCGGAAACCGGTACGAGCGGGGCAGCCGCACAGCCGCCCCACAGCTCATCGGCCCCTCAGCCCTCAAAGCCGCTGCCTCAGCGCACCAGGCCCCAGCGGAAGCCGAGCGCCACCGCGTGGGCCCGGTCCGAGGCGCCGAGCTTCTTGAAGAGGCGTCGCGCGTGCGTCTTGACGGTGTCCTCGGAGAGGAAGAGCTCGCGGCCGATCTCGGCGTTGGAGCGGCCGTGGCTCATGCCCTCCAGCACCTGGATCTCGCGGGCGGTCAGGGTCGGGGCGGCGCCCATCTCGGCCGAGCGCAGCCGGCGCGGGGCGAGCCGCCAGGTCGGGTCGGCCAGCGCCTGGGTGACCGTGGCCCGCAACTCGGCGCGCGAGGCGTCCTTGTGCAGGTATCCGCGGGCACCGGCGGCGACCGCGAGGGCCACGCCGTCCAGGTCCTCGGCGACGGTGAGCATGATGATGCGGGCGCCGGGGTCGGCGGACAGCAGCCGCCGTACGGTCTCGACGCCGCCGAGGCCGGGCATCCGGACGTCCATGAGGATGAGGTCCGAGCGGTCGGCGCCCCAGCGGCGGAGGACTTCCTCGCCGTTGGCCGCGGTCGTCACACGCTCCACGCCGGGCACGGTCGCAACCGCGCGGCGCAGGGCCTCTCGGGCAAGCGGGGAGTCGTCGCAGACGAGAACGGAAGTCATGACCGTCCTCCGCAGCTGATCCGCGTCACGTTGAGCCTCCAGGCTGTACGAATCGTTCACCGGTGGGGATGACGGCCTCGGGCGCCTGCCCGATTAGTTCGACCGCCAACCACTTCCGCACCTTCAACGACCCTCACTCGAAAGAGTTACGGAGTTTGGCGGGCGACTCCCGCACTCTCCGTGCCCGGACCGACACGGATCAGCAACGTCGCAGGTCGCAGCCGTTCACCGAGCCCCAGAAAGCGGCACAACGGGCGCCCGCTTGCAGCACAGGGCAGCCGCCGACCGGGGGGCAATGTCAGATTTTGCCTGTTTGGAGGCTTTTTACCCGCATGGCGGGAGTTCGTTGGCGATTTTGTGATGAATCATATTTACATCTACTTCGACAGTAGATGTACCGTCGACAGCACCTTCCCAGAGCTTCGCGCCTGGACGGTGTCCCTGCAGCCCACCTCTCGAGGAGATGAGCAATGGCAGACTTCTCCCGCCTCCCGGGCCCGAACGCCGACCTCTGGGACTGGCAGCTGGTCGCCGCCTGCCGCGGCGTCGACAGCTCCCTGTTCTTCCACCCCGAGGGAGAGCGCGGTGCCGCCCGGAGCGCGCGTGAGGCGGCGGCCAAGGAGGTGTGCATGCGCTGCCCCGTCCGCGCCGAGTGCGCGACGCACGCTCTGACGGTCCGCGAGCCCTACGGGGTCTGGGGCGGACTCACCGAGGACGAGCGCGAGGAGATGATGGGCCGGTCCCGCAACCGGGTCATGAGCTCGCACGCCACCGGCGGTCACTGACGCACCGGACGTCAACCGACGAGGAAACGTTTCACCACAAGCGGCCGGGTACCCGCGGTGCCGGGGACTCAGACCGTCGACGGGTCGCGCAGAGCGGCCAGCCGCAGCCGGCCCAGCATCATGTCCACGGCCGGCACCTGGGCCAGGTCGGGCAGCGTCAGCGCCGCCACCTCGCGGCGTACGGACGGGCGCAGTTCGCGCACGGCCACCCCGCGCAGCCGCACCGCCTCCAGCGCGAGGCCGGGCTGCGCCGAGACACCCATTCCCGACGCCACCAGGCCGACGGCCGCCGGGTAGTCGTCCGTGGCGAAGTCGATGCGCGGCTCGAAACCCTCCCGCCCGCACAGCTCGACCAGGTGCCGGCGGCAGTACGTGCAGCCCGCGATCCACGCCTCGTCCGCGAGGTCGGACAGCCGCACGGGCCCGCCGGCGCGCGCCAGCGCGTGCCCGGCCGGGAGCACCGCGAAGAGCCGGTCGGCCAGCAACGGCCGCACCAGGAACCCCTCCCACGCGGCCGCGTCCTCCCCGCCGGCGTCGTCCTCGTAGCGGTAGACCAGCGCCAGTTCGCACTCCCCGGCGCGCAGCATCTCCACCGCGCGCGGCGGCTGCGCCTCGGCCAGCGTGATCCCTACGTCCGGGTGCGCGGCGCGCATCGCGGCCAGCGCGGTGGGCACCAGGGACGGGCCCGCGCTCGGGAACGACACCATCCGCACCCGCCCGGCCCGCAGGCCCCCGATGGCCGCGACCTCCTCCTCGGCGGCGGCCAGCCCCGCGAGGATGCCGCTCGCGTGCCGGGCCAATGCCTCGCCCGCCTCGGTCAGCCGGGTCGTCCGCCCGCCGCGGACCAGCAGCGGGGTGCCCGCGGCGAGTTCCAGCGCCTTCATCTGCTGGCTGACCGCGGGCTGGGTGCAGCCCAGCTCCCGCGCGGCGCCCGACAGCGAGCCGGTGCGGGCGACGGCGCGCAGCACACGAAGGTGGCGGGCCTCGAACACGCTCCGAGCATAAGGGTTCCTTGGGGGTCGCGTTCGGTGATCGATGGTGGACTTGGGGCAGTCCTGGGCGCAGGCTGAGGAACCATGGACATCACCGGGGAATTCGCGCTGGACGCCGGGATCAGCTACCTCAACACCGCCTCGTCGGGCATCGGCCCGCTCCGCTCCGTCGAGGCCCTGCGCACCGCCGTGGCCGCCTGGTCCGACGGCACCGACAACTGGGTGCGCGACGAGCGCGCCCTGGACGCCGCCCGCGCCGCCTACGCCCGCCTCACCGGGGTCGCCGCCGACCGCGTCGCGGTCGGCTCCTCGGTCACCACACACGTCGGCATGATCGCCGCGGCGCTCCCCGCCGGAGCCGAAGTGGTGCTGGCCGACGGTGACTTCAGCTCGCTGGTCAACCCCTTCGCCTCCCGCGCCGACGTCACAGTGCGCACCGTGCCCCTGGAGGGCGTCGCCGACGCCGTACGTCCCGCCACCGACCTCGTCGCGGTCAGCGCGGTGCAGTCCGCGGACGGCCGGGTCGCCGACCTCGCGGCGGTCCGCGAGGCCGCGGCCCGGCACGGCGCGCGCGTGCTCGTCGACGCCACGCAGGCGGTCGGCTGGCTGCCGCTGCGCGCGGACGGCCTCGACTACGTCGTGTGCGGCGGCTACAAGTGGCTGCTCGCCCCGCGCGGGGTGTCCTTCCTGACCGTGCGCGAGGGCGCCGAGGACGGGCTGTCGGCGCAGTTCGCCGGTTGGTACGCGGCCGAGGACCCGTGGGGCGACTGCTACGGGCCGGTCGCGCACCTCGCACGGTCCGCCCGGCGGTTCGACGTGATGCCGCCGCTGCTGCCGTACCTGGCCGGGGCGGCCTCGCTGGCACTGGTCGAGGAGCTGGGCGTCGACGCCATCGGCGCCCACGACGTCGCGCTGGCCGAGCGCTTCCGGGCCGGTCTGCTGCGGCTCGGCCACAAGCCCGTGCCGTCCGGCGCGGCCGCCTCGGCGATCGTGGCCGTCCCGGGGCTGGGCGACGCGGCGGAGCGGCTGGCCGCCGCCGGCATCCGGGTCTCGGCCCGCGCGGGGAACCTGCGGGCGGCCTTCCACCTGTACAACACCGAGGCGGACGTGGACCGGCTGCTGCGCGTGCTCGCGAGCTGAGGATCCACGGGCCCCGGCAGCCGGAAAACGCCTCGCCGGGCGCCGGGCGGGCGCCGTACCGTCGCAGGATGAAGCTGCTCTCGGTGAACGTGGGCCGGCCCCGTCCGAACCCGTGGAAGACGACCGGGACGACCGGCATCGACAAGCACCCGGTTCCGGGCCCGGTGGCGGTGACCGCACCGGGTCCCAAGGGCACCGGCGCGGTCGGTCTCGCCGGCGACCGGGTGTACGACCTGGCGCACCACGGCGGCTCCGACCAGGCGGTCTACGCCTACGCCCGCGAGGACCTCGACTCCTGGGAACGCCGGCTCGGCCTGTCGCTGCGCAACGGCGTGTTCGGGGAGAACCTGACCACCTCGGGACTGGACGTCAACGAGGCCCTGATCGGCGAGCGCTGGCGGATCGGCGGGCCGGGCGGCGCCGTCCTGGAGGTGTCCTGCCCGCGGATCCCCTGCGCCACCTTCCAGGGCTGGCTGGAACAGGGCGGCTGGATCAGGACGTTCACGCGGGCCGCGCTGCCCGGCGCCTACCTGCGGGTCGCCAAGGACGGTGAGGTCCGGGCCGGCGACCCGGTCGAGGTCGTCCACCGCCCGGACCACGGGGTCACCGTCGCGCTGACCTTCCGCGCGGTCACCCTGGAGCCCGCGCTGCTCCCCCGGCTGCTGGCGGCGGACGCGCTCCCGGAGGATGTGCGCGCCGCGGCCCGCAGACGCACGGGGGCTCACTAGCCTGCGGGGCATGACGACTTCACTGATCACGGGAGCCACCGCGGGGATCGGCGCGGCGTTCGCGCGCCGGCTGGCGGGGGACGGTCATGCCCTGGTCCTGGTCGCCCGCGACGGGCAGCGGCTGGAGGAGTGCGCGCGGGAGCTGCGGCACACGTACGGGGTGACCGTGGAGGTGCTGCCCGCCGACCTGTCGGAGGACAAGGGCATCGAAGCGGTCGAGGCGCGGCTGCGGGACCGCGAGTCCCCCGTGGACGTGCTGGTCAACAACGCGGGCTTCGGCAACCGGGGCGGCTTCGGCGACGTGCCGACGGCCGACGAGCTGACCATGCTCAAGGTGCACTGCGAGGCGGTGCTGCGGCTGACCTGCGCCGCGACCGGTGCCATGCGGGAGCGCGGGCGCGGCTTCGTGATCAACGTGGCCTCGGTGGCGGCCTTCGTGCCGCGCGGCACGTACGGGGCGAGCAAGGCGTGGGTCGTCAGCTTCACCCAGGGCGTGGCCCGGGAGCTCGCGGGCACCGGGGTGCGGCTGATGGCGCTGTGCCCGGGCTTCGTCCGTACCGAGTTCCACCGGCGGGCCGGGATGGACACCGGCAGCATCCCCTCCTGGGCGTGGCTGGACGCCGACAAGGTGGTCGCCGCGGCCCTGCGCGACCTCGCCCGCGGCCGCTCCCTCAGCGTGCCCGACGCCCGCTACAAGGCCGCGGTGGCCGCGGCCAGGCTGGCACCGAGCGGGGCGCTCGGCCGGTTCTCGGCGAAGGCGGGGCGGCGCTTCGGGCCGGCCTATCCCCGCGACTGAGACCGGCCCCTGGCAGCCCGAAGGCCCCCGTTCCGGGCGGGAACGGGGGCCTTCGCGGTCCAGCTCAGTGGGAGTGGCCGTGGCCGTGGCCGTGACCGGCCTCGGCGGGCTCCTCCTCCTTCTTCTCCACCACGAGGGTCTCGGTGGTGAGGAGCAGGGAGGCGATGGAGGCGGCGTTCTCCAGGGCGGAGCGGGTGACCTTGACCGGGTCGATGACGCCGGACTTCACCAGGTCGCCGTACTCGCCGGTCGCGGCGTTGAAGCCGTGGCCCTTCTCCAGCTCGGAGACCTTGGAGGTGATGACGTAGCCCTCCAGGCCCGCGTTCTCGGCGATCCAGCGCAGCGGCTCGACCGCGGCGCGGCGGACGACCGCCACACCGGTGGCCTCGTCGCCGGTCTTGCCGAGGTTGTCGTCGAGCACCTTGACCGCGTGGACGAGCGCGGAGCCACCACCGGAGACGATGCCCTCCTCGACCGCGGCGCGGGTCGCGGAGATGGCGTCCTCCAGACGGTGCTTCTTCTCCTTGAGCTCGACCTCGGTGGCCGCGCCGACGCGGATGACGCACACGCCGCCGGCCAGCTTGGCGAGGCGCTCCTGGAGCTTCTCGCGGTCCCAGTCGGAGTCGGTCGCGGCGATCTCGGCCTTGATCTGGTTGATCCGGCCGCTGATCTCCGCGGACTCGCCGGCGCCGTCGACGACGGTGGTGTCGTCCTTGGTGACGGTCACGCGGCGGGCGGTGCCGAGCACGTCCAGGCCGACCTGGTCGAGCTTGAGGCCGACCTCCTCGGCGACGACGGTGCCGCCGGTGAGGGTGGCGATGTCGCCCAGCATGGCCTTGCGGCGGTCGCCGAAGCCGGGGGCCTTGACCGCGACCGCGTTGAAGGTGCCGCGGATCTTGTTGACCACCAGGGTCGACAGGGCCTCGCCCTCGACGTCCTCGGCGATGATCAGCAGCGGCTTGGAGGCGCCGGCCTGCAGGATCTTCTCCAGCAGCGGGAGCAGGTCCTGGATGGAGGAGATCTTGCCCTGGGTGATGAGGATGTACGGGTCCTCCAGGACGGCCTCCTGGCGCTCCTGGTCCGTCACGAAGTACGGCGACAGGTAGCCCTTGTCGAAGGCCATGCCCTCGGTGAAGTCCAGCTCCAGCCCGAAGGTGTTGGACTCCTCGACGGTGATGACACCGTCCTTGCCGACCTTGTCGATCGCCTCGGCGATCAGCTCGCCGACCTGCTTGTCCTGGGCGGACAGGGCGGCGACGGCGGCGACGTCCTCCTTGCCCTCGATCGGGCGGGCGGTGGCGAGCAGCTCGTCCGAGACGGCCTTGACGGCGGCGTCGATGCCCTTCTTCAGGGCGGCCGGGGAGGCGCCGGCGGCGACGTTGCGCAGACCCTCGCGGACCAGCGCCTGGGCCAGCACGGTGGCGGTGGTGGTGCCGTCACCCGCGATGTCGTTGGTCTTGGTCGCCACCTCCTTCACCAGCTGCGCACCGAGGTTCTCGTACGGGTCGTCGATCTCGACCTCACGCGCGATGGTCACACCGTCGTTGGTGATGGTCGGGGCGCCGAACTTCTTGTCGATGACGACATTGCGGCCCTTGGGACCGATGGTCACCTTCACGGTGTCGGCGAGCTTGTTGACGCCACGCTCGAGGGCGCGACGGGCGTCCTCGTCGAACTTCAGGATCTTGGCCATACCGGCGGATTTCCTCGTCTTTGGGTTCTCGTCAAAGACCGCGCCCCGGGTCCCCGGTCCGTGCGTGGACTCGGTGTGCCCGGGGCGTGGTCACGGCATTTCTCGGTTAAGAGCGGCGCCGGTTCTACTTCTCGACGATCGCGAGGACGTCGCGAGCCGAGAGGACGAGGTACTCCTCGCCGCTGTACTTGACCTCGGTGCCGCCGTACTTGCTGTACAGCACGATGTCGCCGACCTTGACGTCGAGCGGGATGCGGTTGCCGTCCTCGAAGCGACCCGGGCCGACGGCCAGGACGACGCCCTCCTGGGGCTTCTCCTTGGCGGTGTCCGGGATGACCAGGCCGGAGGCGGTGGTCTGCTCGGCATCCAGCGGCTGGACCACGATGCGGTCCTCGAGCGGCTTGATGGCAACCTTGGTGCTGGCGGTCGTCACGATCCGACCTCCCCCTTCAAAGGGCTCACGGGAGTGTCTGTCTGGGTGGCGACCTGGTAGGCCCGTCGTCGCGGGTGCCGGACCTGCCCGTCGCATTTGTGCTGGCACTCGGCATGGCTGAGTGCCAGGTCCGAGACTAGGACGCGCTTAGCACTCGGTCAAGCGGAGTGCCAACGCCGCGCCGTACGAGCCGCTCTCCCTCCGGGCAACGGTGTGCCCGGACGGACGGTTCCGGGCCCGCCACGCACCGGGCCCGGCACGCGGGATGCCGGTCGCCACCCCACCCGAGCGGACCGCACCGGCACCGCCCGGCCGGGTCCACGGCGCGGGCGTGGAGCCGGACCGGCAGCGTCGCGCCACCGCCGACGCGCGGGGCCGCGAGCCGCGAGCCGCCGAGCGACCCGGAGTGGACCGGATGGCACCGTCGCCGCGAAGGACCGCCGGGCCGCCGGCCGGGGCCGTGCGCGGTCCCGTTCCGGGCGGGGCGCGGCCGTCATCCGTCCGCCCTCGTCCGCACGTGCGCCCAGGCGGTCCGGCGCGCGGCGGTGCCGCGGGACAATGGACGGCGTGGATCTTGACGCGTTCTCGGCTCTCCTGACCGACGAGGGGCAGTCGCTGCTGGCCTCCCTGCGGGACTACGACCCCGCCGCCGAACTGGCGACCGCGACGCGGCTGCGGCGGGAGCACGACGCCGGGCTGGTGGCGGCCGCGCTCACGCAGGCGCGGCTGCGGCAGCGGGCGGCGGTGAAGTTCGGCGAGGACGCCTACCGGATGTATTTCACGCCCGACGGGGTCGAGCAGTCGACGCGGGCCTCCGTCGCCCGGCACCGCGCCGAGCGGTTCGCCGCCCTCGGGGTGCGGCGGCTGGCGGACCTGTGCTGCGGGATCGGCGGGGACGCCGTCCCGCTGGCCCGCGCCGGGGTGGAGGTGCTGGCGGTCGACCGCTCCCCGCTGACCTGCGCGGTGGTGCGGGCGAACGCGCAGGCGCTGGGACTGGCCGGTCTGATCGAGGTGCGCTGCGCCGATGTGACGGAGATCGCGGCGGACGGCTACGACGCCGTCTTCGTCGATCCGGCCCGGCGCGGCGGCCGGGGCAGGATCTTCGACCCCGAGGCGTACTCCCCGCCCCTGTCGTGGGCGGTCGCGGCGGCGCGCAAGGCACCGCTGGCCGCCCTGAAGGTGGCGCCGGGCATCCCGCACGAGGCCGTGCCGGAGGACGCCGAGGCGGAGTGGGTCTCCGACCACGGTGATGTGAAGGAGGCCGTGCTGTGGTTCGGCACCGCCCCGGGCACCCGCCGCGCGACCCTCCTGCCGTCGGGTGCCACGCTGCCCGCCGCCGGGCTCCCCGACCCGCAGGTGCGCCCCGTGGGGCGCTGGCTGTACGAGCCGGACGGCGCGGTCATCCGGGCCCACATGGTGGCCGACGTGGCGGCGCGGGTCGGCGGCGGGCTGATCGACCCGACCATCGCCTACGTCACCTCTGACGAGCGGCACACGACGCCGTACGCGACCGCCTACGAGATCACCGACGTGCTGCCCTTCGGCCTCAAGCGGCTCAAGGCACTGCTGCGCGAACGCGAGGTCGGCGTGCTGACGGTGAAGAAGCGCGGCTCGGCCGTCGAACCGGAGGAGGTGCGCCGCCGGGTCAAGCCCCAGGGCCCGCACGCGGCCACGGTCTTCCTGACCCGTGTCGCGGGCGCCCCGAGCATGCTGCTGGGCAGCCCGGCGGGGGCGAGCGGCCCCGCACGCGCCTGACGGCGGCTACGCGGGCCCCAGAAGGCTCCCCACGGCGCCCGGCACGTCGGTGAGGGCACCGGCGAGGACGGTGGGTCCGCAGCTCCCCAGGGCGGGGCCGGTGTACCCCCAGACCGCGCCGATCGAAGGGACCCCGGCGGCCGCCGCGGCGGCGACGTCGGAGGGGCTGTCGCCCACGAAGCAGGCGCGCCCCGGCGGCACCCCGAGCCGGTCGAGCGCGAGCAGGATGCCCTCCCCGGAGGGCTTCGGCGCCGCGTCGCCCCACCCGACCACCACGCCGAAGTGCGCGGACAGCTCCGCGGGGACGAGCCGCGCCACCCGGCTCGCGGGCTGCATGGTCACCACCCCGATCGCCGCGCCGGAGGCCGCGAGGTCGCGCAGCACGCCCGCCGCGCCCGGGAACGGGGACGCGCCCCAGGTGGCGAGGGCGAGCGCGTCCTCCCAGGCGGCCCCGAAGACGGTCTCCTCGTCGGTCACGCCGAGCCGTGCCAGGTGTTCGTGATGGGGAAGGTGGTCGAGTCCGGCCGGCAGCCGGCTCTCGTCCACGTGCTCGCCGAGGGCCGCGCGGGCCACGTCGAGGATCGCCTGCCGCATCGCGCGCCGGCTGTCGAGGAGGACGCCGTCGAGATCGAAGAGGACGGCGCAGCCGGAGTCGGTCATCGGGTCTTCTCGCCACCTGCCGGAACGCCTCCCGGACACCGGCCGTCCGGCAGGACGCCTGCTCGGGGACGCCAAGACAGAGACCCGGTTGCGATCGACGCCGGACTCATCATACGACCGGCCCTCCCCTGACCAGGGCCTACGCCCCCTCCCCCACCGCCTCGAAGCGCCAGCGGTGGACGGCCCGCAGGGCCAGCCCCTCGTCCGGTTCGGGGAGTTCGGGCAGCGGCGCGTCGTACGGGGCATCCCACCAGGTGATGACCAGGACCCGGTCCTGCGGGGCGGAGAAGGTCTCCCGGCGCAGCGGTGCCGGCGAGAGCAACCGCGAGCGGGCCCACGCCAGCAGCTCGGGCCCGCGCCCCTCGACAGCGCGGGCCTCCCACATCAGGGCGACGGTCACGAGTAGAGGTTGTCCTTGCTGAGCTCATGGACGTGGTCATGACCGTGACCGTGGCCGTGGTCGTGCGTGTGCCCGGGCACGGACACGTCCGTGACCTGCAGCGAGGAGTCCGCCGGAAGGTCCCACGTGGACGACGGCCGGCCGCGGGCCACCATCTCCGCGCCGAGGGCCGCGACCATGGCGCCGTTGTCGGTGCACAGCTTGGGCCGCGGCACGCGCAGGAGGATCCCCGCGTCCTCGCAGCGCTCCTGCGCCAGCGAGCGCAGCCGGGTGTTGGCCGCGACGCCGCCGCCGATCATCAGATGGTCGACGCCGTTGTCCTTGCAGGCCCGGATCGCCTTGCGGGTGAGGACGTCGACGACGGCCTCCTGGAAGGACGCGGACACGTCGGCGACCGGCACCTCCACGCCCTCCCGGCGCTTGGACTCGATCCACCGGGCCACCGCGGTCTTCAGGCCGGAGAAGGAGAAGTCGTAGATCGGGTCGCGGGAGCCGGTCAGGCCGCGGGGGAAGCGGATCGCGGCCGGGTCGCCCTCGCGGGCCGCGCGGTCGATGGCGGGCCCGCCGGGGAAGCCGAGGCCCAGCACGCGGGCGACCTTGTCGAAGGCCTCGCCCGCCGCGTCGTCGATGGTGGAGCCCAGCGGGCGGACGTCGCCGGTGATGTCGGGGGCCAGCAGCAGCGAGGAGTGGCCGCCGGACACCAACAGCGCCATCGTCGGCTCGGGCAGCGGCCCGTGCTCCAGCTGGTCCACGCAGATGTGCGAGGCGAGGTGGTTGACCCCGTACAGCGGCTTGCCGAGCGCGTAGGCGTACGCCTTCGCCGCGGACACGCCGACCAGCAGGGCGCCCGCGAGCCCGGGGCCCGCGGTGACGGCGATCCCGTCGAGGTCGGAGGCGGCGACGCCGGCCTCCTTCAGCGCGCGCTGGATGGTGGGGACCATCGCCTCCAGGTGCGCACGGCTGGCGACCTCGGGCACGACGCCGCCGAAGCGGGCGTGCTCGTCGACGCTGGACGCGACCGCGTCGGCGAGCAGGGTGTGCCCGCGCACGATGCCGACACCGGTCTCGTCGCAGGACGTCTCGATGCCGAGGACAAGGGGCTCGTCAGCCATGGGTGGTCTCTGTTCCTTGTAGTCCCGGTACGTCAGGGGAGGCGGGCAGCTCGCCGAGCCTCATCACGAGCGCGTCGACGTTGCCCGGCTGGTAGTAGCCGCGCCGGAAGCCGATCGGCTCGAAGCCGAAGCGCGCGTACAGCCGCTGGGCGCGGACGTTGTCGACGCGCACCTCCAGCAGCACCTCGTGGCACTCGAAGGCGGTGGCCCGGCGCAGCAGTTCGGCGAGCAGCCGGGCGCCGAGGCCGGTGCCCCACTGGTCGGTGGCGACGGCGATGGTCTGCACGTCCCCGGTGCCGCCGACGGCGGCCAGGCCCGCGTAGCCGACGACCCGTCCGGTGCCGTCCTCGGCCACGACGTAGTACCGGGTCGCCGAAGGGTGCCGCGCGTCGGCCAGTTCGGACCAGAACATCCCGCGCGACCACGCGTCGTCCGGGAAGAGCCCGTGTTCCAGCTCCATCACCGGGTCCAGGTCCCACCAGCGCATCTCGCGCATCGCCGCGGTCACTTCGGCAGGACCGCCTTGTAGCCGGCGGGCACCTGGGCGTCCGGGCGGCGCAGATAGAGCGGCAGCGCGGGGAGGAAGTCCTCGCCGTCCGCCAGCTTCACGGCGGCCAGCGCCGCCAGCGCGGCGGCGGACTGGTCGGCGGGCGGCCGGACGTCGGTGAAGACCTCGGGGTAGAGGGCGGCGCCCGCGCCCACCGCGGGCACCCCGGCGACCTCGTCGGCGATGTCGCCGGGCCGGTCCACGGCCGGGTCGGTCACCCGGGCCCTGGGGCCCTCGTACCGGGCCCAGTAGACCTCCTTGCGGCGGGCGTCCGTCGCCACGACGAACGGCCCCTCGACCGCGGCGGCGTACGCCAGCCCGTCGAGGGTGCAGATCCCGTGGACGGGGACGCCGAGGACGTCGGCGAAGGAGACCGCGGTCACCAGTCCGACGCGCAGCCCCGTGTAAGGGCCGGGGCCGACGCCGACCACGATCCCGGTCACGTCGCCCAGTACGGTCCCGGCCTCCCGCAGTACGCGGTCCACGGCGGGCATCAGCAGTTCCCCGTGCCGTCGCGCGTCGATCTCCGTCGACTCTGCGAGCACGCGCCGGCCGTCGTGCAGGGCGACCGTCACGGCGGGGGTTGCGGTATCGAAGGCAAGCAGCAGCACGCGTTCAGCCTACGGCGTTCACCGGGGTGGCCCCGCCAGGACGGGGGCGCCGCCGACGCCCGGGACGGCGCTCCCGTCGCCGTGCGGCACGGCTGCTAACGTCAACCCAGCGTGACGCCCACCTCCGGAGGAAAGCCGTGGCAAGCATCGGTTCAGGGACGATCGTGACCGGACTGACCGCAGCCGCCCTGGCCGCCGTCGGCGTGCTCGCCGTCCAGGCTTCCGGCTCCGCCGACGAGATGCCCGAGGGCGTCCGCCCCGCGGCCGCCGGCGACACCGGCCCCACCGCGGCGGCCTCCGCCTCGCCCTCGCCGGAGCGGAAGAACGAGCTCCCCGCGGCCTCCGGCAGCGGCACCAGGGTCGTGTACTCGCTCCGCGCGGACCGCGTGTGGCTGGTCGGCGAGGACGGGAAGGCGCGCACCACCTACGTGGTCGTCCCCGGCACCGTCGACCCCGCCCCCGGCACCTACTCCGTGGCCTCCCGCAGCGCCTCCGGGGTCGGCGGCGACGGCGTGGCCGTCGAGAACGTGGTGCGGTTCACCACCGTGGACAGCGTGGTGATCGGCTTCAGCGCGGCGAAGGACGGCTCGCTGCCCGACGCCCCGCCCCCGGGCCAGCAGACCGGCGGCATCCGCGAGAAGCGGAAGGACGGCGCGGCGCTGTGGAAGTTCGCGACCATCGGCAGCAAGATCGTCGTCGTCCGCTGATTTCCCCCGGAGGAGTGAACGCCCGCGGGGCCCGTACGACGGGCGGCGGGCACCCCGCGTCCCACTGCCCGGCCGGTCCGGCCCGGGCGGTGCGGATCGCTCCCGCTCAGGCCGCGTCCGCCTGGGGCCGCTTCGTGGGCTCGTCCTGCGTCGCGTCCGGTTCCGGCTCCTCGTGCTCCCCCGGCGGGGTGCACACCGCGTTCGCCGCCGCGGACGCCGCGAGCAGCGCCTGCACCGAGTAACCCTGCTCCGGCTCCGGGGCCGTGTGGGCCGACATGGATGCCTCCTGGGTCCGACGGGGTCGGGTTAGGCAGCCCTAACCAGCTCCTGGACTCCAGCAGAACACGTGGGACGTGCCGCACGCAACATCTTCCCGACACCTTGTCGGAACGGTTACGCGCTCAGACGCCGAGCCCCGCCAGGTCCTTACCGGCCCAGCGCGCGCCGACACCGGTGACGACGACCTCGCGCACGTCGTGGTCCTCCTGCCCGTTCCCCGCGACCTCCCCCACCGCACGGTGGATCACCAGCTGCAGCCGGTCGTCGGAGAGCTCCTCGACCTTGCCCTCGCCCCACTCGACCACGACCACCGACTCCGGCAGCGAGACGTCGAGGTCCAGGTCCTCCATCTCGTCGAGGCCGCCGGCCAGCCGGTACGCGTCCACGTGCACCAGGGCCGGGCCGCCGGACAGCGAGGGGTGCACCCGCGCGATCACGAAGGTCGGCGACGTCACCGCGCCCCGGACGCCCATGCCCTCGCCGAGACCACGGGTCAGCGTGGTCTTGCCCGCGCCCAGGTCACCGCTGAGGACGACGAGGTCGCCGGCGCGCAGCAGCGGCGCGAGACGGCGCCCCAGCTCGCGCATCTGTTCAGGGGTCTTGACCGTGACCCGGATCGCTTCCATGCCGATGGCTTCCATGCCCATGTGCCCGAATGCTACGCGCCGCCGGAGGCCACCCGGTCCGCCCTGCCCGGCCCCGCGGGCGGCGGCACCGCCAGTTCGCGCAGCGCCTGCGGGACCGGCGCGCGCGAGGCGTCGGCCGCCTCGGCGAGCAGCGCGGCCAGGTGCGTGCTGACCAGCTCGGGGTGCTCCAGCATCACCAGGTGCCCGGCACCGGGCACCACCACCAGCTCGGTGTCCGGCAGGCGCTCGGCGATGGACCGGCTGTGCTCACTGGGCGTCAGCAGGTCCTTGTCCCCGGCCAGTACGAGCCCGGGCAGGCCGTCCAGCACGTCCAGGGCCTCGCTCTTCTCGTGCTCGGTGAAGGCCGGGTAGAACTCGGCGACGACGTCGATCGGGGTCGACTCGATCATCCGCTCGGCGAAGCGCGCTACGCCCGGGTCCACGTCGGAGCCGAAGGAGTAGCGCTTGATGATCCCGGCGAAGAGGTCGGCCGTCGCCCGGCGCCCCCGCTCCACCAGGTCGACCTGGGTGCCCAGGATCCGCAGCACCCCCGGCGCCAGCGCCCGCAGGGCCCGCGCGCCCGCCGCCGGGAGACCCAGCGTCACGCTGGCCAGCTTGCCGGAGGAGGTGCCGACGAAGGCGAAGCCGGCCACCCGCTCGGCGACCACCTCGGGGAACTGGTCGGCGAAGGCCATGACCGTCATGCCCCCCATGGAGTGCCCGACGAGCACCAGCGGGCCCTCCGGCGCGGCGGCGTCCAGGACCGCCTTCAGGTCGCGGCCGAGCTGGTCGATCGTGGCGGGCCCGCCGTCCGCCTGGTCGTTGCCCCGGCCGGAGCGGCCGTGGCTGCGCTGGTCCCAGTAGACGGCGCGTATCGCCCCGCGCAGCGCGGCGCGCTGGAAGTGCCAGGAGTCCTGGTTGAGGCAGTAGCCGTGGCTGAAGACCACGGTCAGCGGCGGCGCCTGACCGCCGCGGCGGAAGAACTGCCAGCGGCGCGGCGGCACGGCCGCGTCGACCACCGCCGGGTCCGCCTCCTCGACCTCGTAGTAGAGCTCGGTGCCGTCCTCGGCGACGGCCCGGCCCGGCATCCCGCGCAGCGAGCCGTAGGGCCCGGCCAGGTCGAGGGCGAGCCGGGCGCGCTTGCGCATGCCCCGGCCGACCGTGGCCCGCTCCAGCGCCACACCGGCGGCGGCGCCCGCCGCCACGACGCCGATGGCCGCACCGACGATCCCGGCGCGCTGCCAGCGCCCGGAAGCGGCGGCCGCTTCGGCCACCGCCTCGATCGCCCCCGTTGCCTTACCGCTCTCGGTCATGGTCGTACCGCTGCTTCCCCTCGGCTACGCGTTTACGTACCCACGTAGACGCGCGGCACCCGGGTCCCGATCCGAGTGACGATCTCGTACGCGATGGTGCCCGCCGCCCGCGCCCAGTCCTCGGCGGTCGGCTCACCGCGGTCACCGGGGCCGAACAGTACCGCCTCGTCGCCGGCGTCGGCGGAGTCGCCCCCGAGGTCGACCACGAACTGGTCCATCGCCACCCGCCCGGCGACCGTCCGCCACTTGCCCGCCACCAGCACCGGGCCGGTGCCCGAGGCGTGCCGCGGGACACCGTCGGCGTACCCGACGGGCACCAGCGCGAGGGTGGTCTCACCGGGGGTCGTGTAGTGGTGCCCGTAGGAGACCCCGTGGCCGCCGGGGACGCGCTTGGCCGAGGCCAGCCGCGCCGACAGCGTCATCACCGGCCGCAGCCCGAACTCGGCCGGGCCGCCGACCTGCGGGACCGGCGAGATCCCGTACATCGCCACGCCGGTCCTGACCAGGTCGAAGTGCGCCTCGGGCAGGGTCAGGGTGGCCGGGGAGTTCGCCATGTGCCGGACCTCGGGGCGCAGTCCGGCGCGCTCGGCGGTCTCCAGGGCGGTGCGGAAGACGGCGAGCTGCGCCGCGATGGAGGGGTGACCGGGCTCGTCCGCGCACGCGAAGTGCGACCACAGCCCGGTGACCTTGACCAGGCCCGCCGCCTCGGCGGCCCGGGCGGCGGCGACCAGGTCGGGCCACTCCGCGGGCTGGGCGCCGTTGCGGCCCAGGCCCGTGTCCGCCTTCAGCTGGACGCGCGCGGTACGGCCCGCGGCCGCGGCGGCCTCCGAGACCTCGCGCAGCGCCCAGAGCGCGCTGACCGTCACGTCGAGGTCCGCCTCCACGGCGGCCCGCCAGGGCCCGCCCGGCGTCCACAGCCAGCACAGCACGGGGGCCGTGATCCCGGCCGCGCGCAGGGCCAGCGCCTCCTCGGGCGTGGCCGCGCCGAGCCAGCCGGCGCCCGCCTCCAGGGCGGCCCGGGCGCACGGCACCATCCCGTGGCCGTAGGCGTCCGCCTTGACCACGGCCATCAGCCCGGAGCGGGGCGCGCGGGCGCGCAGCGCCGCGACGTTGGACCGCAGGGCGGCGAGGTCGATCGTGGCCTGGGCGCGCAGATTCGTCTCATCCATCGCGCCCAGTGTCTCAGGCCGGCCCTGTGCCACCGTCACGTGGCGGGTTTGGCGCCCCACACGTACACCGCCTCCTGGATCTTCAGGACGTTCCACAGCAGGCGCGCGTTGCGGTTGGAGAGGTTGATGCAGCCGTGCGATCCGGGCGCCTTGTAGACGCTCCCGGGAGTGGCGTGCATCGCCTGGCCGCCGCTGAAGAACTGGCTGTACGGCATCGGGGCGTCGTAGATGTCCGAGACGTGGTTCTTGTGGCGCCAGTAGACGGAGAAGCGGCCGGTGCGGGTGAGGTAGCCCTTGCGGCCGCTGCGGATGGCGACCGGGCCGAAGACGACCTTGGTGCTGCTGCTCTGCACCCACAGCAGCTGGCGGTTGAGGTCGATGCAGACGATCCGCTTGCCCCGTGCCGGGGCCGGGCACCGGCGCGAGGCGTTGGGGCCCTTCCTGGTGGCCTCGTCGAGGCGGAGGTAGCCCCAGGTGGTGGGACCCGCGAAGCCGGTGGCGGGGACGATGCCCTTGGACTTCTGGAAGTGCCGGATCTCCGCGCAGTCGGCCGCGGACTGACCGCCGTTCACGGGCAGCCGCAGCCGCTTCTCCGCCTCGCGCTGGTAGGGGCCGGTGAAGGACGTGCAGTACTCGCCGTCCTCCGGGTTCTCCCCGTCCTCCTCGTCGTAGTACGGGTCCCGGTTCTCCTCCGCTGCCGCCCGCTCCTCCTGGAACTTCCGGGCCCGCTCGACGTCCTCGGCCGGCACGAACTCCACCAGTTGCGGGTCCACCCAGTCCTCGTCCTCGTCCTCGGCGGGCGCGGCACTGCGCTGGGGCTCGGCGGCCGGCATGCCGATCCGGCGGGGCGGGGCGCCCTGGTCGGGGGTGTCGACCTGCCGGGAGGCCACCGGGCCGAAGGGGACCCCGGGGACGAGCCGGTCGACCGGCACCGGCCGGTCGCCGTCGTCCGCGACGGCCGTCGTGTGCGCACCGAGTGCCGCCAGGGCGATCACCGCCGCGGTGAGCAGCCGGACCCTACTTCTGGCATACGTTCCCATGAACACACAAATTGACCCGCGGGCGCCCGGCGGAACGCCGCGTCGCCGGACTCCACCCGTTTCGCCCAGTTGACGGCGGCTCAGGACCTGATGTCGCGCCAGGCACCGGGAAGGGCGGCGGCCACGTCGTGCGCGGCGACCGGTGCGCCCACCGGGCCCGCGGCGACCCGCGCCGACAGCCCGTGCAGGTACGCGCCGACCGAGGCCGCGTCACGCGGGGCGAGCCCGGCGGCCAGCAGGGACCCGGTGATCCCGGAGAGCACGTCACCGCTGCCCGCCGTGGCCAGCCAGGACGTCCCCGTGGGGTTGACCCGGACCGGCACCCCCGGCTCCGGGGACGCGACGAGCGTCGTGGAGCCCTTCAGCAGCGCCGTCGCCCCGAAGGCGCCGGCCAGGCGCCGTACATGGTCCAGCCGCGCCGCCTCCACCTCCTCACGGGCCACACCGAGCAGCGCCGCCGCCTCCCCCGCGTGCGGGGTCAGCACGGTGCCCGCGGTGCGGGAGCGCACGACGTCCCGGTCCAGCAGCCGCAGACCGTCCGCGTCCACGAGCACGGGGACGTCCGAGGCGAGCACGTCGTCCACCGCGCGCCGCGCCTCCGGCCCGTCGCCCAGCCCCGGGCCCACCACCCAGGCCTGCACCCGGCCGGCCTTGTGCGGCGGCCCCGCCGACACCAGCGTCTCCGGGAAGCGGGCCAGCACGGCCTGCGCCCCCGGGCCCACGTAACGCACCGCCCCCGCGCCCGCGCGCAGCGCCCCGGCCACCGCGAGCACCGCGGCCCCGGGGTAGCGCTCCGAGCCCGCGACGACGCCGACCACCCCGCGCCGGTACTTGTCGCTCTCCGCGTCCGGGACCGGCAGCAGGGCGGCGACGTCGGCGTGCTGCAGCGCCTCCAGGGCGGGCGGCGTGCCGTCCAGGTCGGGGCCGAGGCCGATGTCGACCAGGCGCAGGGCGCCCGCGTGTTCGGCGGCGGGGTCCACCAGCAGGCCCGGCTTGTAGGTGCCGAAGGTCACCGTCATGTCCGCACGCACCGCCGCGCCCCGGACCTCGCCGGTGTCGGCGTCCACACCGCTGGGCAGGTCCACGGCGACCACGACCGCCCGGGAGGCGCGCGCGGCCTCCGCCAGCGGCACCGCCCCGGGGCGCAGGCCGCCCTTGCCGCCGATGCCCACGATGCCGTCCAGCACGAGGTCGGCGCGGTGGACCAGGGCCACCGCGTCCACGTCCTCCGGGGTGACGGCACGGCCGCCCGCGGCGCGCAGGGCCGCCAGGCCGCCGCGGTGCGCCTTCTGCGGCGCCAGCAGGACGGCGGTCACCCCCGCCCCCCGCCGCGCCAGGCGCGCGCCCGCGTACAGGGCGTCGCCGCCGTTGTCCCCGCTCCCGGTCAGCACGACGACGCGGGCCGCGTAGACCCCGCCCCCGGTGCCGAGCGCGTTCGCGCAGGCCGCCGCGAGGCCGGCTGCCGCCCGCTGCATCAGGGCCCCCTCCGGAACCCGCGCCATGAGCGCCCGCTCCGCCGCCCGTACGGTCTCCACGCTGTACGCCACCCGCATGCGGCCATGTTCCCACCGCGGGCACGCGGTTGCGCGCGGTGCGGCGTCTGTGTGCGGCACGGTTGTGGTTGCAGCCGGTTGTCGTGTGCGGGTTGTTTGCGCCTGCGGGCGGCTGCGCCGGGCTGCCCGGTGGGTGTGTGCGGGTCGTTTGCGGTTCCGGTCCCGGTGCCCCTTGCGGCCGGTTGTTGGGTGCGGGTTGTTTGCGCCTGCGGCGGGCTGTCCCCGCCCTCCCGCCCGATTGCCCGGCGCGGTCAGTGACCGCCGCGCACCGTGTGGCTGGGTCGGGGCCGCGCCGGCGCACTCCCCCAGCCTTCGGCCGGGGGGACCCCCAGAACGCTCGCGGTTTACCCCAACATCATTCCGCGCCGGGTCCGCCGCTCGTCGTTTCCGGGCGCACCCCGCCACACCCCCTCCGGTCGTGTGGGCGACTGACGACCGGAGGGGGGTGAGAAGGCGGTCCGGGCTTGCCGCACACGCCTCACCGAACGCCAACGGCCGTCAGGCGCTCTGTGGGCGAGAGGGGCTATCGGGGAGCTCGGGCCGATCCTGCCCCCACCCCGGCGCTCGCCGTGCCCCCGGCCACCTGTGCGCGCACCCTGTCTCGGCCTGCGGCCGGGGGACCCCCTCTGGCGGGGCAGATGCCAACTGTGCTGAGAGGGGCGCCCTCCCATCACCATCCTCCGGCCGTTGTCGCCCATCGATACGGAGGGGGCGGGAGAGTTGGGGGCACCCCCGGCCGAAGGCTGGGGGAGGGTGGGCGTTCTGGACGCTGACGTGTATTTGTTGTGCGGCATCCGGGGCGGCAAGAGCGGGTGCCCGCCATGCACATAAATATGCGGTACAGAATGCCCAGCCCCGGGGGCCCCGACCCCGGCCCACCACGAACCGCGCGAGGCCCGCACCAACCATCCGGGTGGGGGTCCCCCCGGCCGAAGGCTGGGGGAGGGAGGGCGGGCGGGAGACAGCCCGCCGCAGGCGCAACGCACCCGCACACGACAACGGACCGCAACCACAACCCCGGGGCACCCCGGAAGGGTCACCCCTCTGCGATGACCACCGCCGACGCGACCCCCGCATCGTGGCTGAGGGAGATGTGGAACACCCGTACCCCCAACTGCTCCGCCCGTGCCGCCACCGTCCCCCGGACGACAAGCCGCGGCTGCCCCGAATCCTCCGTGACGACCTCCGCGTCCGACCAGTGAAGCCCCCCGGGCGCCCCCAGCGCCTTCGCGACCGCCTCCTTCGCGGCGAACCGTGCCGCGAGGGAGGCGCTGCCCCGGCGGGCCCCACTGGGGAGGTGGAGCTCGCCGGGAAGGAAGAGCCGCTCGGCCAGGCCGGGCGTGCGCTCCAGGGACTGCTCGAAGCGGTCGATCTCCGCGACGTCGATGCCCACCCCGATAATCACGGCGTGATCACTCGACCGTGACGGACTTCGCGAGGTTCCGCGGCTGGTCGACCTCGTTCCCGCGGGCCGTGGCCAGTTCGCACGCGAAGACCTGCAGCGGCACGGTCGCGACCAGCGGCTGCAGCAGCGTCGGGGTCTGCGGGACCCGCACCAGGTGGTCGGCGTAGGGGACGACGGACTCGTCGCCCTCCTCCGCGATGACGATGGTGCGCGCGCCGCGGGCCCGGATCTCCTGGATGTTGGACACGATCTTGTCGTGCAGGACCGAGCGTCCGCGCGGCGACGGGACGACCACGACGACCGGGAGGTCCTCCTCGATCAGCGCGATGGGTCCGTGCTTGAGCTCGCCGGCGGCGAAGCCCTCGGCGTGCATGTAGGCGAGTTCCTTGAGCTTGAGCGCGCCCTCCAGGGCCACGGGGTAGCCCACGTGGCGGCCGAGGAAGAGGACGGTGTTCTTGTCCTTGAGGGAGCGGGCCAGTTCGCGGACCGGCTCCATGGTCTCCAGGACCTGCTCGACCTGGCGGGAGATCTGGGAGAGCTCGCGGATGACGGCGAGGATCTCGTCGCCCCACTTCGTGCCGCGCACCTGGCCCAGGTAGAGGGCGACGAGGTAGCAGGCGACGACCTGGGTGAGGAACGCCTTGGTGGAGGCGACGGCGACCTCGGGGCCGGCGTGCGTGTAGAGCACCGCGTCGGACTCGCGCGGGATGGTGGAGCCGTTGGTGTTGCAGATGGCCAGCACCTTGGAGCCCTGCTCGCGGGCGTGCCGCAGGGCCATGAGGGTGTCCATGGTCTCGCCGGACTGGCTGATGGCGACGACCAGCGTGCGGGGGGCCAGGATCGGGTCGCGGTAGCGGAACTCGCTGGCGAGCTCGACCTCGCAGGGGATGCGGGTCCAGTGCTCGATCGCGTACTTGGCGATCATGCCCGCGTGGAAGGCGGTGCCGCAGGCGACGATGACGATCTTGTCGACCTCGCGCAGCACGGTGGCGGGGATGCGCACCTCGTCGAGGGTCAGCAGGCCGCTCGCGTCGATCCGGCCCAGCAGCGTGTCGGCGACGGCCTTGGGCTGCTCGGCGATCTCCTTGAGCATGAAGTAGTCGTAGCCGCCCTTCTCGGCGGCGGAGGCGTCCCAGTCGATGTGGTACGGCCGGACGTCGGCGGGCTTACCCTCGAAGTCGGTGACGGTGACGCCCTCGCGGCGCAGCTCGACGACCTGGTCCTGGCCGAGTTCGATGGCGTCGCGGGTGTACGCGATGAAGGCCGCGACGTCGGAGGCGAGGAAGTTCTCGCCGTCGCCGACACCCACGACGAGCGGGGAGTTGCGGCGGGCGCCGACCACGACGTCCGGCTCGTCGGCGTGCACGGCCACCAGGGTGAAGGCGCCTTCGAGGCGGACGCAGACCTGGCGCATCGCCTCGGCGAGGTCCCCGGTGGAGGAGTAGGCCTCGGCGAGGAGGTGGGAGACGACCTCGGTGTCGGTCTCGGAGAGCAGATCGTGGCCGCGCTCGGCGAGTTCGGCGCGCAGGGCGGCGAAGTTCTCGATGATGCCGTTGTGGACGACGGCGACCCGGCCCGCGTTGTCCAGGTGGGGGTGCGCGTTGGCGTCCGTGGGGCCGCCGTGGGTGGCCCAGCGGGTGTGCCCGAGGCCGGCGAGGCCGGCCGGCAGCGGGCGCTCGTCCAGCAGCTTCTCCAGGTTGGCGAGCTTGCCCGCCTTCTTGGCCGAGGCCAGGCCGCCGTCGGCGAGGACGGCGACACCGGCCGAGTCGTATCCCCGGTACTCGAGCCGCTTCAGACCCGTGATGACAACGTCGAGGGCGGACTGGCCGCCCACGTATCCAACGATTCCGCACATGAGGAGAACTCTAGGCGGCGAACGGCGGACGTCGAACCCGACGGCGGACGCCGCAGGACCCCGGACCGGGACGGTCCGGGGCACCCCGGGCGTGCGGTCAACTGCGCGCGCGGTAGGCGCGCATGACCAGCGGGACGAAGACCACCGCGATCCCCGCGGCCCACAGCAGCGACCACATCACCGGCCCGGCGACCGCGCCGGATCCCGTCATCAGACCCCGTACGGCGTCGGCCAGGCGGGTGACCGGGTTCACGTCCGCCCACGCCCTGAGCCAGCCGGGCATGGTGTCGGCCCGCACGAAGGCACTGGAGGTGAAGGTGAGCGGCATGACCAGCACGAATCCGAAGGTCATCACCTTCTCGGGCTCGGAGACCAGCATCCCGATCAGCAGCGTCATCCAGGACATGGCGACCGCGAAGGCCAGCAGCAGGCCCGCCGCGCCCAGCACACCGGGCACGCCGCCGTCCACGTCGAAGCCCATGAGCATGCCCAGGCCCAGCATCAGCAGCAGCGACCACAGCTGCTTGCCGAGGTCGGCGACGACCCGCCCCATCAGCGGTGCGGAACGGGCGATCGGCAGCGAGCGCAGCCGGTCCAGCACGCCCTTGGTGAGGTCGATGTTGAGGCCCATCGCGGTGTTCATGGTCGCGAAGAGGGCGTTCTGCACGATGATCCCGGGCAGCGCGTACTGCAGGTAGGCGTCCGGCGAGCCGGCCATCTGGCCGCCGAAGACGTAGGTGAAGAGCAGCACGAACATGATGGGCTGGACGCTGAGGTCCATGAGTTCCATCGGGTTGTGCTTGATCTGCACCAGGTTGCGCCAGGCGAGGGTGCAGGTCTGCTGCAGCCCGTCCCAGGGCCGGATCTTGGCGGCCGGCGTCACGTCCACGGTCACGGTCACGGTGCTCATACCAGGGCCTCCGTCTTGTCCTCGTCCGTCGTCGTCTCCTCCACCGCGCGGTGTCCGGTCAGGGACAGGAACACCTCGTCGAGGCTGGAGCGGCGCAGTGTGAGTTCGCTCACCCGCACCCCCGCCTCATCCAGCCGGCGTACGACGGCGGGCATCAGCTCCGGGTCGTTGACCGGAGCGGTGACCAGGCCGGACTCGGTCTTCGTGGCGGGCCCGGCGACCGCCGAGACCATCGCGTGGACCTTCTCCAGCTGCTGCGCGGCCATCGGCCGCACCTGCAGCACCTGCCCGCCGACCTGCTCCTTGAGCCCGTCGGGGGTGCCCTCCGCGATCACCCGGCCGCGGTCGATGACCGCGATGTCGTCGGCGAGCTGGTCGGCCTCCTCCAGGTACTGGGTGGTCAGCAGCACCGTCGTGCCGTCCCCCACCAGGCCGCGGACGATGTCCCACAGCTCGTTGCGGCTGTGCGGGTCCAGGCCGGTGGTGGGCTCGTCGAGGAAGAGCACCCGCGGCCGGCCGACCAGGCTGGCGGCCAGGTCCAGGCGCCGCCGCATGCCACCGGAGTAGGTCTTGGCGGCCCGGCCGCCGGCGTCGGCGAGCCGGAACTCCTCCAGCAGCCGCGTCGCCCGGGCGCGGGCCTCGCGGCGCGGCAGGCCCAGCAGCCGGGCGATCAGCAGCAGGTTCTCGTGGCCGGTGAGCATCTCGTCCACGGCCGCGTACTGCCCGGTGAGCCCGACCAGGGCGCGCACGGCACCCGCCTCCCGCACCACGTCGTGGCCGCCGACGAGGGCCCGTCCGGCGTCCGGCCGCAGCAGGGTGGCCAGGACGCGCACCGCCGTGGTCTTCCCCGCCCCGTTGGGGCCGAGCACGCCGAGCACCGTGCCGCTGCGCGCGGCCAGGTCCACGCCGGCCAGGGCCGTGGTCTCCTTGAAGCTTTTGACCAGGCCCTCCGCCTGGATCGCGTAACTCATCCGCGATGTCCTCCCCGTCGTGGTTCGCTCGGTGTTGTTCCGTTGCGCACCACTGTCCCGGACGCCACTGACAACGGGCTGACATTCCGCTGACGAGGGTTCCGGCGGCGGTCGGACGACCCCGGCGTGAGCGCCGTTCATCCCGGCGCAACAATGAATCCGTGCCGCCGACCATTTCCCCCCACCCGACGCGCCGCCGCGCCGAGCCCACGCCGTACGTCGACCTGACGCGGGCCGAGTGGAGCGCGCTGCGCGACCGCACGCCGCTGCCGCTCTCCGCCGAGGAGGTCGAGCGGCTGCGGGGCCTCGGCGACGTCATCGACCTGGAGGAGGTGATCGACGTCTACCTGCCGCTGTCACGGCTGCTCAACCTCTACGTCGGCGCCACCCACGGCCTGCGCGGCGCGGTCAACACCTTCCTCGACGACACCGGCGAGGGCCACGGCTCGCAGACCGGTACGCCCTTCGTCATCGGCGTCGCCGGCAGTGTCGCGGTCGGCAAGTCGACCACCGCGCGCATCCTGCAGGCGCTGCTCGCCCGCTGGCCGGAGCACCCGCGGGTGGAACTGGTCACCACCGACGGATTCCTGCTGCCCAAGGCCGAGCTGCAGCGCCGCGGGCTGATGTCCCGCAAGGGCTTCCCCGAGTCGTACGACCGGCGCGCCCTGACGCGTTTCGTGGCCGACGTGAAGGCCGGCAAGGACGAGGTGCGCGCGCCCGTCTACTCGCATCTGATCTACGACATCGTGCCGGACGAGGAGCTGGTGGTCCGGCGGCCGGACATCCTCATCGTCGAGGGCCTGAACGTCCTGCAGCCCGCCCTGCCGGGCAAGGACGGCCGCACCCGGGTCGCGCTCGCCGACTACTTCGACTTCAGCGTGTACGTGGACGCGCGCACCGAGGACATCGAGCAGTGGTACCTGGCGCGCTTCGGCCAGCTGCGCGAGACCGCCTTCCAGAACCCCCTGTCGTACTTCCACCGCTACACCGAGGTCTCCGAGGAGGAGGCCATGGAGTACGGCCGCCACACCTGGCGCGCCATCAACCAGCCCAACCTGCTGGAGAACGTGCTCCCGACCCGCGGCCGGGCCACCCTGGTCCTGCGCAAGGGCCCCGACCACAAGGTGCAGAAGCTCTCCCTGCGCAAGCTGTAGTCCCCGGACCTCCGGGTAGCCTGCCCCGCATGCTGCATCTACGGATGATCGTCCCGCAGGGGGACACCGACGAGGTCGTGTCCCTCGTCGAGGGGACCGTCGGCGCCACCCACCTCGCCGTGCTGCCCGGAGCGGCCCGCAGCCCTCGCGGGGACATCGTCATGTGCGACGTGGCACGTGAGGCGGGTGACGAACTGCTGCGGGCCCTCCGGCGCATGGGCGTCGCCGACGCGGGCTCGATCGCGGTGGAGCACATCGACCTGTCGCTGTCGGCCCGCGCCGACAAGGCCGAGGAGGAGGCGCCCGGGGAGGGCGCGGACGCCGTGCTGTGGGAGTCGCTGACCGACGCGACCCACGAGGAGTCCACCCTCACCGCCACCTATCTGGCGTTCCTGGCCCTGGCGACCATGCTGGCGGCCTGCGGCGTGATGCTGGACAGCGCGATCCTGATCGTCGGCGCGATGGTCGTGGGCCCCGAATTCGGACCGCTGGCGGGCGTGTGCACCGGCCTGGTACAGCGCCACGCGCGGCTGGCCCGGCGCTCACTGATCGCGCTGCTGGTGGGCTTCCCGGTGGCGATGGTGCTCACCGGCGGCTTCAACTATCTGATGGACGTCCTCGGCGTCTTCAGCGTGAGCGACTTCACGGCGCCGCATCCGTCGACCGCGTTCATCTGGCAGCCGGACGCCAGCTCCTTCGTAGTGGCGTTCCTCGCCGGGATCGCCGGGATCCTCTCACTGACCTCCGCCAAGTCCGGCGCCTTGGTCGGCGTGGCGATCTCGGTCACGACCGTCCCGGCGGCAGCCAACGCTGCTCTCGCGCTGTCCTACGGCGACTACCGCGAGCTGTGGGGCTCCTCGGCGCAGTTGGGTGTCAACCTGGCGGGCATCGTCATCGCGGGCGTCCTGACGCTGCTCGCCCAGAAGGGCTTCTGGGCGATGCAGCGCAGGCGGCGTTCGGTGTCGCGACCGGCCTAGCCGAGTGCGGACTTCACGACGTCGGCGAGCCGGCTCGCGACGGAGCGGGCGTGGTCGATGTCGGCGGCCTCGACCATGACGCGGACCACCGGCTCGGTGCCGGAGGGGCGCAGCAGCACGCGGCCGGTGGTGCCGAGCTCGGCCTCCGCCTCGGCCACGGCGGCGGACAGCTCGGTGGAGGACTCGACGCGGCTCCTGTCGACGTCCCGCACGTTGATCAGGACCTGCGGCAGCCGCTCCATGACCGCGGACAGCTCGGCCAGCGAACGGCCGGTGGCGGCGATCCGGGCGGCCAGCATGAGGCCGGTGAGGGTTCCGTCGCCGGTGGTGGCGTGGTCGAGGATGATCACGTGGCCGGACTGCTCGCCGCCGAGCGCGTAGCCGTGCTCCTTCATCGACTCCAGCACGTAGCGGTCGCCGACGCCGGTCTGGACCAGGTCGATGCCCTCGCGCTCCATGGCGAGCTTGAAGCCCAGGTTCGACATGACGGTGCCGACGACGGTGTTCTTCCGCAGCCGGTCCGCCTCGCGCAGCGCCAGGGCCAGCACGGCGAGGATCTGGTCGCCGTCGACCTCGTTCCCCTGGTGGTCCACGGCCAGGCAGCGGTCGGCGTCGCCGTCGTGGGCGATGCCGAGGTCCGCGCCGTGGTCGAGGACGGCGGCCTTGATCAGGTCCAGGTGGGTGGAGCCGCAGCCGTCGTTGATGTTGAGGCCGTCCGGCTGGGCGCCGATGGTGATCACCTCGGCGCCGGCCCGGGCGAAGGCCTCGGGCGAGACACGGGCCGCGGCGCCGTGGGCCTCGTCCAGGACGATCTTCAGTCCGTCCAGGCGGTTCGGCAGGACGGCGATCAGGTGGGCGACGTACTGGTCGAAGCCCTCGTCGTACTCGCGCACGCGGCCCACGCCGGCGCCGGTGGGGCGGTCCCAGGGGGCACCGGTGCGGTGCTCGTCGTAGACGGACTCGATGCGGTCCTCGAGCTCGTCCGCGAGCTTGTGGCCGCCCCGGGCGAAGAACTTGATGCCGTTGTCGGGCATCGGGTTGTGGCTCGCGGAGAGCATCACGCCCAGGTCCGCGCCGAGCGCGCCGGTGAGGTAGGCCACGGCCGGGGTCGGCAGCACGCCCACCCGCAGCACGTCCACGCCGGCGCTGGCGAGCCCGGCCACCACCGCGGCCTCCAGGAACTCTCCGGACGCTCGCGGATCCCGTCCCACCACGGCCACCGGCTTGTGGCCCTCGAACGTCCCCGCCTCGGCGAGCACATGCGCCGCCGCGACCGACAGTCCGAGCGCCAGCTCGGCCGTCAGGTCCGCGTTCGCGACACCGCGCACGCCGTCCGTACCGAAGAGTCGTCCCACGTTTTCCTCCGAGATGTTGCCGTGCTCCGCCCCGTACCCGTCGGGCGTTCATCCGGTTATACGTCTATACCCCCCGGAATGCGTACGCCCCGGAGACGCACAAAGTGCCTCCGGGGCGTACGTGCAGTGCAGCGCGCGTGATGCTTAGCGCTTGCTGTACTGCGGCGCCTTGCGGGCCTTCTTCAGACCGGCCTTCTTGCGCTCGATCTCACGGGCGTCGCGGGTCAGGAACCCGGCCTTCTTGAGCGGGCCGCGGTTGTTGTCCACGTCCGCCTCGTTCAGCGCACGGGCGACGCCCAGGCGCAGCGCACCGGCCTGGCCGGAGATGCCGCCGCCGTTGATGCGGGCGATGACGTCGTAACGGCCGTCGAGCTCAAGGATCTTGAACGGCTCGTTGACTTCCTGCTGGTGCACCTTGTTGGGGAAGTACTCCTCCAGGGTGCGACCGTTGATGGTCCACTTGCCGGAGCCCGGGATGATGCGGACTCGGGCGATGGACTCCTTGCGGCGGCCCGTGCCGGCGGCCGGCTGGGGCTCGCCGAAGCGGGACGCGAGGGACTCGGAGGTGTACTCCTCCGGGATCTCGATGGTCTCCACGATCTCGCCGTCTTCGACGAGAGGGGTCTCAGCGGTGGTCTCGGCCACGATTCTCCTCAGATGCTTTCTGTGTGATGGTGGCCGGGACTAGCCCTGCGCGACCTGGCTGATCTCGAACGGCACGGGCTGCTGGGCGCCGTGCGGGTGCTCGGCACCCGCGTACACCTTCAGCTTCGAGAGCATCTGGCGGCCCAGGCTGTTCTTGGGCAGCATGCCCTTGACAGCCTTCTCGATGGCCTTCTCGGGGTTCTTGTCGAGCAGCTCGTCGTAGCGGACGGAGCGCAGACCGCCCGGGAAACCCGAGTGGCGGTAGGCGAGCTTCTGCTGCTTCTTGTTGCCGGAGAGGTGCACCTTGTCGGCGTTGATGATGATGACGAAGTCACCGGTGTCGACGTGAGGCGCATAAATCGGCTTGTGCTTGCCCCGGAGGAGGGACGCGGTCTGGGACGCCAGACGGCCCAGGACGACGTCCTGCGCGTCAATGACGTGCCACTGGCGCTGGACATCGCCGGGCTTGGGGCTGAACGTACGCACGGTCGTAGCCTTCGCTTCTTCAGTGAGTGGGTACTGACAAGGCCACCCGGACGATCACGACAGCCCTGTCGCCCTGCGGTGACGCAACCGCGAGGCGAACGCTGGTCATCGGCCCGGTGGACCGGCGTAGCGGCCTCTCACGTGAGAACGAGCAAGCCAATACGCATAACGAACCTGCAGAATACCCGCGCCTGCCCGTTCGGGTCAAAACAGCCGGCGCGGAGCCGTGCCCGCGGCCCCGTCCCCGGCCCTGCCCCGCCCGCGGGAGCGCCCCCGGTCACCGCTCCCGCACGACCCGCGTCTCCTCCCACACCGGCTCCGGCACCTCCCGGACGAGACCGTCCGCGCCGAAGACCAGATAGCGGTCGAAGCTGCGGGCGAACCAGCGGTCGTGTGTGACCGCGAGCACGGTCCCGTCGTACGCCTCCAGCCCCTCCTGCAGGGCCTCCGCCGACTCCAGGTCCAGGTTGTCGGTGGGCTCGTCCAGCAGCAGCGCCGTCGCCCCCGCCAGCTCCAGCAGCAGGATCTGGAAGCGCGCCTGCTGCCCGCCCGACAGCTGGTCGAAGCGCTGGTCGCCCTGCCGGTCGAGCTCGTAGCGCCGCAGGGCGGACATCGCCTTGCCGCGGTCGCGCGCGTGCTCGGTCCACAGGATGTCGACGAGGGTGCGCCCCATCAGCTCCGGATGCGCGTGCGTCTGCGCGAAGTGCCCCGGCACGACCCGCGCGCCCAGCTTCCACTCCCCCGTGTGCCGCACGCCGGGATCACCCGCCAGCAGCCGCAGGAAGTGCGACTTGCCCGAGCCGTTCGAACCGAGGACGGCCACCCGCTCCCCGTAGAAGACCTCCAGGTCGAACGGCTTCATCAGCCCGGTCAGCTCGAGCCGGCCGCAGGTGACGGCGCGCATGCCGGTCCGCCCGCCGGACAGCCGCATGCGGATGTCCTGCTCGCGCGGCGGCTCCTGCGGCGGCCCCGCCTCCTCGAACTTCCGCAGCCGGGTCTGCGCGGCCCGGTAGCGGGAGGCCATGTCGGGGCTGATCGCCGCCTGCTGACGAAGGGTCAGCACGAGCTTCTTCAGCCGGGCGTGCTCCTCCTCCCAGCGCCGCCGCAGTTCCTCGAAGCGGGCGAAGCGTTCGCGCCGCGCCTCGTGGTACGTGGCGAAGCCGCCGCCGTGCACCCACACGTCCGAGCCGGCCGGCCCCGGCTCCACGCTGACGATCTTCTCGGCGGAGCGCGCCAGCAGCTCCCGGTCGTGGGAGACGAACAGCACCGTCTTCCTGGTCTGCCGCAGCTGCTCCTCCAGCCAGCGCTTCCCGGGGACGTCGAGGTAGTTGTCCGGCTCGTCCAGCAGCAGCACCTCGTCGGTGCCGCGCAGCAGCGCCTCCAGCACCAGCCGCTTCTGCTCGCCGCCCGACAGCGTCCGCACCTCGCGCCACTGGGCCCGCTCGTACGGGACGCCCAGCGCCGCCATGGTGCACATGTCCCAGACCGTCTCGGCCTCGTAGCCGCGGGCCTCGGCCCAGTCGCTGAGCGCCTGCGCGTAGGCCAGCTGGGCGGCCTCGTCGTCCTGCGCCATGATCTCCAGCTCGGCGGCGTCGACGGCCGCCGCGGCCTCGCGGATCCGCGGCGGCGCGACGGACACCAGCAGGTCCCGCACGGTGCGGTCGTCCCGCACCGAGCCGACGAACTGCGGCATGACACCCAGTCCGCCGCTCACCGTGACCGTGCCGCCGTGCGGCTTCAACTCGCCGGAGATCAGCCGCAGCAGGGTCGTCTTGCCGGCGCCGTTCGCCCCGACGAGGGCCACCGCGGCGCCCTCGCCCACCCGGAACGAGACGTCGCCCAGCAACACCCGGCCGTCCGGCAGGTAGTACTCCAGATGCGCAACGTCCACATGTCCCATGGAGTGGATTCTCGTAGCGCGGTCGCCCACCGCCAAACGGGTTTTCTCCTCTATAGACTCCGCGCCATGACTGACGGGCCGCAGCAGCCGTACAACCCGAACCAGGGATGGACCGCACCGCCGGGACAGCAAGGCGTCCCGGGCACCCCCGGGGAACAGCGCCAGGTACTCCGCGGCCAGGTGGTCGGGGGCCCCGACCACCAGCCCCAGCAGCCCGCCTGGACCCCGCCGGCCGACTGGGCGCCACCGCAGCCCGGTCAGGGCACCCGGGGCCCCGCGCAGCCGCAGTCCGCGCCGCGCGCCGCCGAGGAGCCGGACTGGTCGGCGCTCGCCGACGAGGCGGAGGCCGGCGCCAGACGCCGCCGGCTGTTGCTCATAGGCGGCGGCGTCCTCGCCGCCGCCGCCGTCGCCGGGATCGTCGCGGTCGCCGTGGTCAGCTCCGGCGGCAGCCCCGGCCCCTCCCCCACCGTGACCGCCTCGGCGCCCTCCTCCGAGGTCGCCCTGCCCCCCGAGCCCTCCTTCTCCGAGGTCTCCCCCGGCCCGACCTACGGCCCGCTCGACTTCCTCTCCACCGCCGCCAGGGACACCGCCCCGCTCGGCGCCGGAACCCTCTTCCCCGGCAAGAAGCTGGACTACTCCGGCGGCCGCTCCTATGTGAAGAGCGCCTCCAAGGAGAACCGCGACTGCGCCGACGCCGCGACCGGCTCGCTGGCCGCCGCCCTTACCCGCAACGGCTGCACCCGCATGATGCGCGTGACGTACACCCGCGGCGGCTCCGCGGTCACCGTCGGCGTGGCCGTCTTCAAGGACACGGCCTCCGCGAAGAAGCTGGCCAAGAGCAACAAGTTCGTGCGCCCGCTGAACGGCGGCGGCGTCGCCGACTTCTGCCACGCCGTGGCGTGCTGGTCCAAGTCCGGCGCCGTGGGCCGCTACGCGTACTTCACCATCTCCGGCCCCAAGAGCGGCAAGGCCGCCACCGGCTCCGACACCGCCTCCCGGCAGGCCGGCCAGGACGGCTTCAACTACGCCTTCAACCGCATCGTCCAGCGCGGCAGGGACCAGGCCGACGCCGCGATGGCCTCCGAGGCCGCCTCACCGGCCAACTGACCCCACCCCACCCGGACCGGAACGGCATGCCCTCCCTGCGTACGCTGCTGACCCTGCCCCGCATGCTCCGCCACGGCGCCGCCGTCGGCGTCGGCCTGCCACCGGACGAGGCCGTCGTCCTGGACGTACCCGACGTCCCGCTGCGCGGCGCGCTCGCCGCGGCGGGCGGCGGCGACCACGGGCCCGCCCGGGAACTGCTGTCCGCGACCCGGCTGGGCTGCCAGTGGGAGCTGCGCGACACCTACGTCTCCGAGCTGGCGCAGTTCGCCCTCCACAACCCCGGCTGGCTGGACGCCTGGCTCGCCACCGCGCCCGACGACCCGGACGCGGCGCTGGTCAAGGCCGACCTGTGCATCCACCAGGCCTGGGAGATACGCAGCGGCGCCCGCGCCTCGGAGGTCTCGCCGGAGCAGTTCAAGGCCTTCTTCACCCTGCTCAAGGACGCGGTGCCGGTGATCGGCGCCGCCGCCGAGCTCAACCCCGCCGACCCCGTGCCGTGGCGCGTCGCGCTCACCCACGCGCGCGGCATGCAGTCCTCGCGGGAGATCTTCGACGCGTACTGGACCGAGGCCGTCGAACGCGCCCCGCACCACTACGGCTGCCACGCCTCCGCCCTGCAGTACCTGTGCGCCAAGTGGTACGGCACCCACCACGAGATGTTCGACTTCGCCGAGCAGGCCGCCGAGGAGGCCCTGCCCGGTTCGAAGATCAACGCGCTGCCGCTGCTCGCCGCCGTCGAGTACGAGATCGTCGCGGGCGGACCCGCCGCCGACGACGCCTCCGGCGCGGACGCGATCGCGCCGACCCGCGTCACGGCCGCCCTCGACCGCGCCCTGGAGCTGTCCGGCTGGTACGACCCCGGCGACCCTGAGGCGGCGGGGTTCCGCAACCACCTGGCGCTGATGCTGGCGCGCGCGGGCCGCTGGCGGGAGGCCCTGGGCGTCCTCCGTGAGATCGGCGTGCACGCCACCGGCTTCCCCTGGTCCTACCTGGGCCCCGATCCCCGCCAGGAGTTCCTGGACTTCCGCACCGCGGTGCGCATGCAGGTCGCCACCCGCACCCCGTTCTTCGGCTCCCCGCCCGCCGTCCCCGTCCCCGTCGGCGCCTCCGACTGGGCGCCGCGCACCCTGGCGGTGGCGTCCGCGTCCCTGACCGCCGTCGCGCAGGCGGCGCTGCTGTGCCGGACCGGGCTGCGGCTGGCCCCGGCGGGGGCGGGCTTCACCCATGTCGAGCTGACCGGGGAGGGCAGCCTGGCGGGAGCGGTCGACCTGTTCACCGCGGGCGAGAAGTGGCCCGCGGTCGTCCTCCAGCGCTCGGGCGACCGCTACGGGATCACGCTGTACGCCAAGGGCAGGAAGGTCGCCGCGCACGAATGGGCACCGGGGGCGCCCGTACCGTCCCTGGAGGCCGCCGGTGCCACCGCCGCCGCCCTCGCCACGGCCTACGGCGTCCGCGACACACGGCCCCTCACCGCACTGCTGCGCGGCATGGACGCCCCCGGGCGGCGGCTCGCGGACACGGTGACGGCCCTCGGACTGCCGGCGCTGCCGGAGGGCTTCGGGGAGCGTCCCGCGGCGCTCGACGGGCTGCCCGGCGCCCGGGTGCTCGCCCCGCGCGGCTTCCTCTCCGGGGTCAGGGACACCCTCACCACGGAGGACGGTGCGATGCCGCTCCCCCCGCGGGACACCGCGGTGCGCCTGCCGGGCCGCTGGTGGGCGACCCGCGCGCTGTACCTGCTGCTGCTCGCCCCCGCCGCCTGCTTCTCCTGGTGGGGCGCCTTCCACGACCGGCTCCGCCCGGTCCCCCTGGTGCTGACCTCCCTGGGCTCGGGCTACGTCCTCACCCAGGTCGCCACGGCACTGCGCCGCCGCAGATGAGCGGTGCGGGGAAGCGGGCCCGCGGGGCCGCCCCTCAGGCGCGGGGAAGCGGCAGCGTACGCATGTTGCGGGCCTCGCGGTTGCGTGCGGCCAGCAGTTCGTCCGCCGGGTAGCCGACCTCCTCCAGGGTCAGCCCGTGCGGCCGCACCACGTTGACCGCCGAGTGCCGCACCCGTCCCGCCAGGACCTCGCCGGGGAAGCCGGCCGGCCGGTGGCCGTCGCCGACCAGCAGCATCGACCCGACCAGGGCGCGCACCATGTTGTGGCAGAAGGCGTCCGCCCGGACGGTCGCCACTGCCAGCCCCGAGGCGTCCCGCTCCCAGTGCAGTTCCAGGAGGGTGCGGATGGTCGTCGCGCCCTCCCGCTTCTTGCAGTAGGCCGCGAAGTCGTGCTCGCCGAGGAGCCTGCGCGCCGCCTCGTTCATCAGGTCGACGTCCACCGGCCGGTCGTGCCACAGCACGTGCCCCCGCAGCAGGGGGTCGACCCCGCCCTGCTGGTCGCCGACCCGGTAGGCGTAGCGGCGCCAGATCGCGGAGAAGCGCGCGTCGAAGCCGGCCGGGGCCCGCGAGACCTTCCACACCCGTACGTCCCAGGGCAGCCGTCCGGCCAGCCGGCGCAGCAGTTTGCCGCCCTCCAGCTCCCAGACCTCCTCCGGCAGGTCGACGTGCGCGACCTGACCCCGGGCGTGCACACCGGCGTCCGTGCGCCCGGCGACCGTCAGGGCGACCGGGTCGGGCAGCCGCAGCACCGTCTGGAGGGCCGACTCCAGCTCCCCCTGCACGGTCCGCCTGGTGCGCTGCTTCGCCCACCCGGAGAACTCGGCCCCGTCGTACGCCAGGTCCAGCCGCACCCGGACGTACCCGGGCTCCACGTCATCGCTCGCCACACTCACCCGCAGATCCTCTCAAACACGCGGACGGGCCCGCCCCCAGCGATCTGGGTGCGGGCCCGTCCGGTCGGGACGTCAGGCGTCCTTGGACTCCTCGGCCGGAGCCTCGGTGGCCTCGGCCTTGTCCTCGACCTCGGCCGGGGCCTCGGTCTTGGTCTCGGCCTCCTTGACCGCGCGCTTGGTCGCGGCCTCCGCCTCGCCGGTGGCCTGCTGGGCCACGGTCAGCGCCTCCACCAACTCGATGACGGCCATCGGCGCGTTGTCGCCGCGACGGTTACCGATCTTGGTGATGCGGGTGTAACCACCCGGGCGGTTCTCGTACCGCGGGGCGATCTCGGTGAAGAGCGTGTGGACGATGCTCTTGTCCGTGATCGTCTGCAGCACCAGGCGACGGTTGTGGATGTCGCCCTTCTTCGCCTTGGTGATCAGGCGCTCCGCGACCGGACGCAGACGGCGCGCCTTGGCCTCGGTGGTGGTGATACGGCCGTGCTCGAACAGCGACTTCGCGAGGTTCGCGAGAAGCAGACGCTCGTGCGCGGCGCTGCCGCCCAGACGGGCACCCTTGGCGGGCTTCGGCATGGTGTTTCTCCTCTAATCTGCACCGGCCGTGTCAGGTACCGGTGTCAGGGCCCCCAGGCGGACGCCCGGGGGCAGTCTGATCAATACTGCTCGGTCTCGACGAAGCCGGCGTCGGCGTCGTCGTCCGCACCGAAGGTGTCGGCGGCGGAGGTCGGGTCGAATCCGGGCGGGCTGTCCTTCAGGGCCAGGCCCATGCCGGCCAGCTTCGCCTTGACCTCGTCGATCGACTTCGCACCGAAGTTGCGGATGTCGAGCAGGTCGGCCTCGGAGCGCGCAACGAGCTCGCCCACGGAGTGGATGCCCTCGCGCTTGAGGCAGTTGTAGGAACGGACGGTGAGCTCGAGCTCCTCGATCGGGAGCGCCAGGTCCGCCGCCAGGGCGGCGTCCACCGGCGACGGGCCCATGTCGATGCCCTCGGCGTCGACGTTCAGCTCACGGGCGAGACCGAACAGCTCGACCAGGGTCTTGCCCGCCGAGGCCACCGCGTCACGCGGACGCATCGCGGGCTTGGTCTCGACGTCGACGACCAGCTTGTCGAAGTCGGTGCGCTGCTCGACACGGGTCGCCTCGACCTTGTAGCTGACCTTGAGCACCGGGCTGTAGATCGAGTCGACCGGGATACGGCCGATCTCCTGCCCCTGCTGCTTGTTCTGCACGGCCGAGACGTAGCCGCGACCGCGCTCGACGGTCAGCTCCATCTCCAGCTTGCCCTTGCCGTTCAGGGTGGCCAGCACCAGATCGGGGTTG
>NZ_FZOF01000050.1 GCF_900188405.1 Actinacidiphila glaucinigra
CAAGCTGCGCGACGACAGCAAGGCGACGGGTTCCGGCCCGTACAAGCTGGACTCCTACGAGGCCGGCAAGGAAGCGGTGTTCTCGGTCAACGGGGACTACCAGGGGTCGGCGGAGATCCGCAACTCCGGTATGACGATGAAGTTCTTCGGTGACGAGCCGGCGCTGAAGAAGGCGGTCGAGGACGGGTCGGTGGACCTGGCCTACCGTGGTCTGGACTCCGCCGACATCGCCTCGCTGCAGAGCAGTTCCATAGCCGGCGACACCGGGATCCAGGTCGTGGAGGGCACCGGCGCCGAGGTCCAGCACCTGGTGTTCAACGTCGAGGATCCGGTGGTGGGCAACAAGGCCGTGCGTCGCGCGGTGGCCTATCTGATCGACCGCAAGGCGTTCATCCGCGACGTCTACCAGCGCACCGCGAGCCCGCTGTACTCGATCGTGCCGGCGGGCATCACCGGTCACAACACCGCGTTCTTCGACCGCTACGGCGAGGGCGGGGACAAGGCCGGGGCGCAGGCCGCGCTGTCGCAGGCCGGGATCACCGACAAGGTCTCCTTCACGCTGTGGGCGACGCCGGTGCGTTTCGGCCCGGGCACGGTGGCCGAGCTGAAGGCGATCGCCAAGCAGCTCAACGACAGCGGCCTGTTCGACGTGGACGTCAAGACCACCGACGCCGACCAGTACGCCAAGGACATCGAGGCCGGCAAGTATGCGGTCTACGTACGCGGCTGGGTCCCGGACTACCCGGACCCGGACAACTTCACCGCCCCGTTCTTCGGCGACGGCAACGTCCTGGGCAACAACTACGTCAACAAGAAGATCACCGACGAACTCCTCCCGCGCACCGCCGCCGAGGCCGGCCGCGCCGCCACCTCCACCGACTTCGAGGACCTGCAGAACGCGGTCGCCGACGACGTGCCGATCATCCCGCTGTGGCAGGGCAAGCAGTACGTCGTGTCCAGGGACAACATCAACGGCCTGGAGTGGACCCTCGACCCCTCCACCGTCTTCCGCTTCTGGGAGATCCAGAAGGGTGTGACGGAGTAACCGGCGCACTGATGACGGATGTCGTCGGCCGGCGGGGACCGGGGCGGGGTGCTCACGCCGCACTCACACGACGACGGCCACGATGGACGCAGACGCGGCAGCCGCGCAACCCTCTTGCGGCTGCCGCGTCCCGGTTCGGGGACCAGGGAGCGCGGCCCCGCGGCCGGTTCCCGGACGACCGGTGAACGGTCAGGTGAGGGCGCTGTCGTGGCGCGCCGCGGTGAGCGCTGTCTCGGTGTCGGCGGTGGCCAGGTCGGCGTTGATGTGGGCGCCGGCGAGCGCGCCGGCCGCCGCGGAGGCGCCGACCTGGGCGGTCGGATCGGTGGCGTTGCCGGCCACCCACACCCCGGGCACTGCGGTGGTGCCGGCGATGCCGGACTCGAAGGAGCGGCCCGCCCCGCCCGTCAGGTCCCGCATCGGAAGCGCCAGGCCCACCAGCGCGGCGAGGACGCCGGGAAGGTGTCGCCCTGACGGTTTGCGTCTGCCGCAGCTCAGCGGCCATCGCCTTGCGCTTTCCGGCAGCCTCGGGGCCGGCCGCCCACGGCCCGGTCAGCGTGACGGCCATGAGCCACCCCGCCCGCAGGCCGCGCACCACGGCGCCCCCCACGTCCATGTCCACGGCCAGGAGAACGGGCACGAGCACGACCACGACACCGCCGGCCAGGCGGAGCTCCTCGACCTGGACGCGGAAGTGCTCGCCGAACACACCGCGTCCATCACGGCATGGCTGCCCTTCGAGGACCGCCCCCGCCGCATCGTCGACCTCGGCTGCGGCACAGGAGCCGGAACCCTCGCCCTGCTCCGGCGCTTCCCCGCGGCACAGGTGACGGCCGTCGACTCCTCGGCCCCGCACCTGCACCGCCTGCGGGCGAACGCGGCCGCGGCCGGAATGGCCGACCGCGTACGCCTGGTCCGAGCCGACCTCGACGCACCGGCCTGGCCGGACCTCGGCGCCCCGGAACTGGTGTGGGCCTCGGCCTCCCTGCACCACATGGGCGACCCCGACAAAACCCTGCGCGAGGTCCACGACTTCCTGGCCCCGGGCGGCCTTCTCGCCGTCGTCGAGCCGGTCGGCTTCCCCCGGTTCCTGCCCGAGGACGCCCCGGCCGACGCCCCGGGCCTGGAGGAGCGCTGCCACGCCGCACTCGGCCACCACCACGCCGAGTACGTCCCCCACCGCGGCGCCGACTGGGCGGGCAAGCTGACCGGGGCCGGCTTCGCCGTCGAGGCCGAACGCACCCTGGCCGTCGACATCGCCCCGCCTCCCACGGAGACCGTCACCCGCTACGCCCTCGCGACCCTGCGCCGTATGCGCGACGCCGTCGCCGTCGCCGTCGCCGTCGCCACCGCCCTGACGCCGGACGACCTGACGGCCCTCGACCGCCTGCTGGACGCCGAGAGCCCCGACGGCATTCCGCGCCGCACCGATCTGCGCGTGCGCACCGAACGCGCGGTCTGGGCCGCCCGCCGCCCCTCAAGCACCCCGTGGCGCCGGCGCCGGGCCGTGCACCGTGCAGGCACGGGCAAAGCGCTGTGCACGATCGGGCAAGGTGCCGGGTCGTGTCCCTCCCTACGGTCGAGGTGTCCCATCACGAGTGGGGCGTCGATGCGCCGGCCGGGAACCGCTCGGGGATCCGTCGGTCTCCGGCCCCGCGCGGACCGCGAGGGAGTGACGCCGATGGCGGACATCGAACAGTTCGAGGAGGGGCAGGACGAGGGGAACCCGGTGCGGTACCTGGCCGCCGCCAGCGTGGCGGCGTGGATCCTGGCGGTGTGCGCGGTGTGCGTGATCCTGCCGCTGTACTCCCATCCGAGCCTCGCGTGCGGCCTGGCGCCGCTGGTCACCGCGGGGACGGCGGCGATGGTGCTCGGAAACGTGAAGGACCGCTACCGCTGCAGGGCGGCGCGGGCGCACGCCGTCTCGGACACCGTGCGGCGGGTGCTGCTGCGGCCGCTCCCCGGGCGTATCGGCGCCCTGGGGCTCGCCTCCATCTACCGGCCCTGCGGGGGCCGGGGTCAGGTCGGCGGCGACCTCTACGCGGTCGCCCGCGCGGGCGGGGCGACCCGGCTGATCATCGGCGACGTGTGCGGCAAGGGCCTGCCCACCTTCGAGGACGTCGCGGCCGTGCTCGGCGCCTTCCGGGAATGGGCGCCGCGCGCGGCGACCTTGGCCGAGTTGTCGGCGCGTCTGGAGGAGAGCTTCCTGTTCCACCTGGCGGAGAGCGACGACCTCTCCCGTGACAAGGAAGAGCGATTCGTCACGGCGCTGCTGCTGGAGGTGCGGGACGGCGAGCGGTTCGCCCGCATGGTCAACCACGGCCATCCGCCTCCCATACGCGCCCGCCGGGGGAGTGTGGCCCTGGTGGCGGGATGCCCGGCTCCTCCGCTGGGCCTGTACGGTCTGCGCGAGTGCGGAGCCATCGAGGAACGCTTCGAACTGTGCCCCGGGGACACGCTGTTGCTCTACACCGACGGGCTGATGGAGGCCCGCGACGCCGCCGGACGCTGCTACCCGCTGCTGGAGCGGGCGACCGCGTGGCGATGGGTCCGGCAGGGCGCGCCGAGTCAGGTGTGCCTGCCGGACGTGCTGGGGGAGATCCTCGAGGATGTCGTCGACCACGCCGGCGCGCTCCCGACCGACGACCTGGCGATGGTGGCCCTGACGCGCGTGGAGGAACCGGGCGCGCCCGTGCTGACCTGGCCGGCCGGTGAGGCGTGGCGCGAGGACGCGGGGCAGTGGCGGCAGGACTGACCACGCGCCGCGCTGCCGGGGGAGGAGGCCGGTGTTCCGCGGGGGTGCAGCCCGCGGAACACCGGCCTGCCGTCGTTCCGCGGGGGATCCGGGGGACGTGCCCGGGGGTCGTTTGACCCGGACGGCAGCCGCACGCATAGGGGTGTTTGACCCATGCGTGGGGCATGCACCCACTGCCACAGTGGCGGGGCGGGAAGGGACGGCCGGGTCCTCTGCGAAGCCGGTCGTGGAGGCCGGCTCGACAGTGCTGCCCTGGGGGCGGCCGACCGGCCCGCATCCCGTACGAACCGGGCCTGACGGGACCCGTTGCCGCGCGGCGGCCGTCCGGGGCGCAGGCGCTGATATGCCAAGCAAGCACCGCGAACAGTTCGTTATCAGTTCATTTCTCTGAAAAAGGGGCGCCATAGCGTCTCGGGGGACTGCACACCGATCCGCAGGGGAACGGTGCGAGGAAAGGCGCAGTACATGGAAACGACAAGAGGGTCCGACGGGCCGGACCGTGGGTCCGAGGCACTGACCCGCCGGAGGTTCGTGGTCATGGCGGGTTCCGCCGTCGTGGCGGTCAGCGTCGGCGCGAGCACCGCCCAGGCTGCCACGGGGCCCGCTTCCGAGCAGGGCGGGAAGGTCAAGGCGGCGGGCCGGACGTCCGCGCTCAACCGGGCGAAGGCGCCCACGGGCAAGTGGCTCGCGGGTGACACCCACGTCCACGACGACCACTCCTCGGACGGCAGCGGACCCCGCCAGACGTCCCACCAGACACTGCCCGGAAACCTTCCCGTCGGCGACCAGATCGCGCAGGGCGAGAAGGCCGGCCTCGACTTCATGCCCCTGACCGACCACCGGACGTACGACCAGGTCTGGGACCCCCAGTGGAAGTCGTCCGAACTGCTGCTGCTCCCGGGCGAGGAGGCGAACGGCTCGCCCCACGCCATCGTGCTGGGCAATGTGGACGTGATCGTGGACGGTGCCAACCCGCCCGGCTCCGCGGCCTTCCGCCACGTACAGCAGTCGGTCTGGGACGCCCACGCACAGGGTGCCGTGTGGTCGCAGGCCCACCCCGACGACGGCGAGTACACGCCGGCGACGGGCCCGAACGCCAACGCCAGCGTCCAGGGCGCGGACCTCGCCGAGGTGCTCAACGTCTCCACCGGCCCGGACGAGCAGGTCGAGTACGCGGAGAACCGGTGGAACGCCGGTTTCCGCTTCGGTGTGGCGGCGGCGAGCGACTGCCATTTCCGCGAGCTGTGGGACGTCGACGCCCCCGGCACGCCCACCACCCACGTCTTCGCGGCGAAGCGTTCCGTCCTCGGCATCCTCGACGGGTTCCGCGGCGGCCGTACGACGGTCGCGCAGAACACCGCCGGTCCGTTCCTGACGATCGAGGCGGACGCCGACGGTGACGGTGTGTTCGAAGCGATCGGCGGCGACGAGGTGGTCGTGGCCGACCGCAAGCTGCCCAAGAAGGCCACACTGCGGGTGAAGGTGAAGGGCGGCAAGGGAACCACCGTCCACGTGTACGCCGCCCCCGGCCGCTCGGCGGGTCCGATCGCGAGCTACCGGCCCCAGCGGGCCAACGAGACCTACGATCTGCCGCTCGTCCTCAAGGGCACGGACCACGGCTGGTTCCGGGTCGAGGCCCGTTCCCCCGGCAGCCCCTCCGGCTCCGACGCCGACCCGAACCTGCCGGACCAGCTCCGGGGCGCCACCTCGCCGATCTTCGTCTCGGTCGGCGCTCCCGCCGTCCCACGGCCCGAGATCCCGCTCCCGGCCGCCGACACCGCCGGTGACAAGGCGGAACTCGTCACCGGCGACCTGGGCACGTTCACCGGATTCTCCGATGTCGCGGTCGTCGGCGACGTCACGCACATCGTGGCGGAGGTGCACGAGGACCACGCGAGCAAGGTGGTCTACCGCCGGCTCGACGGCAAGGGACGGATCACCAAGTCCGTCACCCTTTCCGGCCGTTCGGCCACCGCGCGCTTCCCGCGCATAGCCGCCGCCGCCAAGGACGTGTGGGTGGTCTGGCAGGACGAGCAGGGCAAGGAGCAGCCGCACCGTCCGGTGATCCTGCTGGCGCACAGCGCGAACGGCGGCAGCTCCTTCAAGGCCCCGGACAAGATCAGCAAGGGCAAGGGGCGCGCCGTCCACCCGGCGCTGGCACTGGTCGGCGACGGCCACCCGCTGGTCGCGTGGTCCGACAACAGCGGCGGCGCGTTCGACGTGTACGCGCAGATCGTCGGCGTCGACAAGGCCGCGGTGAACATCTCCGCGGCCGGCAAGGTGACCAGTCCCGGCGTTCCCGGGGACGCGCGCTCCCCGCGCTACCCCGCCTCGCTGTTCCCGGCCGTAGCCGTCCACGACGGCCGGCACGCCGTGATCAGCTGGCAGGACGACCGCTACGACCCGGACCCGCTGTGGACCGGCCACACCCCGCCCGCCGGCCAGCCGGCCGGCGGCGGCACGGACCCCGACAACTGGCAGGTGCTGGCGTCGGTACGCAAGGCACCGGGCCGCGCCTGGGGCAACCCGGTCCAGGTCAGCAAGGTCGGCGACCGCTCCGACCGGCACCCGGGCCTGACCGTCGACGAGGACGGCACCTTCGTCGCGATCTGGGAGAGCGGCGCGCTGCAGAGCTCCGGCGCCAACCTCCAGCTCCGGGCCGGCCGCTCCACCGACGGCGGCCTCACGTGGACGGCGTTCGAGAACGTCGGCCTCGACGCCGACGCGATGAGCCAGCGGGCCAAGCTCGGTGTGGACCCCGACGGTACGGTCCGCGCGGTCTGGTACGACTCCCGCTCGACCGACTGGCGGTGGAAGATCTTCACCGCCACCCTCGACGGAGCGAAGGGCTGGTCCGAGGCCACCCAGGTGAGTCACCGGGGCAACAACACCTGGCCCGCACTGCACCGCGGCGTCGTGGTGTTCACCAGCGACCGCGGCGCGACCCGTACTCAGCGCGACGAGACGCAGCAGATCTTCCGGACGAAGCTGGTCTGACCGGCCGGCGTGCGGCCCGCACGGCACCGCCTTCCCCACGCGCCTCGGACATGCAGTGCGCCCGGTGGCGCGCCGGGGGAGGCGGTGCCGTCGCGGGGCTGTTCCATGCGTCGATTGGCCCCCTGCGCTGCGGCGAGTAGTGTGGAAAACGCGCCGGAAGTCGGCTCTGCGGAGGGAATTTCGCGGCCCGTCCGGGACGTCGTTCCCCACCTGACGGATGGTTCACGCGGTGGATCCGGCGCCGCCGCCGTCCGTCGTCACCGGGCGGCGACATCGTCATGATCTGGGAAATACTGGTCCTGGGCTTCGTACTCAGCCTCGACAACTTCCGGGTGTCGATCGCGCTCGGTACCGTCCCGTTCGGTCTGAAGCGCGCGGTGCAGGTCGCGCTCACCTTCGGACTGTGGGACGCCGTCATGCCCCTGGTCGGGCTGTTGATCGGTCGCCGGCTCGGGGAGTCCGTCGGGGACGTCGCCGACTTGGTGGGCGCGGCCGCACTCGGTGGATACGGTCTCTACCTCGTCGTCTCGGCCCTTCGCAACCCCGAGCCGGACGAGTTGGACCACCCGTGGGCGTTGTTCGGCATCCCGTTGACGCTGAGCCTGGACAACCTGCTCGCCGGGGCGAGCCTGGGTCTCCTCGGGCTCTCGCCGTGGTTCTCGGCCGCCGTCTTCGGCATCATGACGGCGGTGATGTCGCTGGTCGGGCTGCAGCTCGGGCGGGTCACGGCGCGACTGATCCGGATCCGCTCGGACCTGCTGAGCGGGGTCACCCTGATCATCGCCGCCGTGGCGCTGCCGTTGTGGTTCGGTGCCTAGCCCGATCCGCGCGGGATCCGGTCCGGCCGGCGGGCCCGGTGCGGCCGGGGGACCAGCGCGGGATCGCCCGCCCGCGAGCCCGTGTTGGCGGCCTCGACCGCCCCGGCGACGAGGTGGTGGTCGGGCGACAGGTGACAGACCGGATCGGTACGGGCCGCGTCGCCGGTGAGCAGGAACGCCTGGCAGCGGCAGCCGCCGAAGTCCACCTCCCGCCGGAAGCAGCTCCGGCAGGGCTCGGGCATCCAGTCGGTCCCCCGGAAGGCGTTCATCACCGGGGACTCGGCCCAGATCCGCGCCAGCGAGTCCTCCCGCACGCTGGCCCGCGGCAACGGCAGGGACTGCGCGGCCGGGCAGGGCAGCACGTCGCCGTTCGGCGTCACGGTCAGCTGCCGGGACGCCCAGCCGCCCATGCAGGGCTTCGGGTAGCGGCTGTAGTAGTCGGAGATGACGTAGATGACGTCCATGCGGTCCCGCAACCGTTCACGGGCGGCCCGCACGACGACCTCGGCGGCGTCGAGCTGGGCCCGGCTGGGCAGCAACGCGGCGCGGTTGCGCCAGGCCCAGCCGTAGTACTGGGTGTTGGCCAGCTCCAGCCGGTCCGCGCCCACCTCCTCGGCCAGGGTGAGCACATCGGCGACGCGGTCGATGTTGTGCCGGTGCAGCACCACGTTCATGGTCAGGGGCCAGCCCAGCTCCTTGACCAGTCGCATCGCCTCGATCTTGCGCCGGAAGGAGGGGATGCCGGCGATCCGGTCGGACACGGCCGCCTCGTCGGCCTGGATGCTGATCTGCACGTGGTCCAGGCCGGCCGCCCGCAGTCGCTCGGCCCTCGGACGGGAGAGCCCCACGGCGCTGGTCACGAGGTTGGTGTAGAGGCCCAGGTCGTGAGCGGCCGCCGCGATCTCCACCAGGTCGCGCCGCAGCAGTGGTTCCCCGCCGGACAGGTGGCACTGCAGCACCCCCAGGTCCCCGGCCTCGGCCAGCACCCGCCGCCACTCGTCCAGGGCCAGCTCGTCCCGGTAGCCGGCCATGTTCAGCGGGTTGGAGCAGTACGGGCAGGCCAGCGGGCAGCGGTAGGTGAGCTCGGCGAGCAGGCCGAACGGGCTATCCATCGGTGAGCTCCATCCAGCGCCGGGCGACGAGCCGGGTCAGGAACCGCCGCACCTCGTCCCCGGGGACGGCCCGGTAGCGGGTGCCCAGCTCGGTCACGATCTCCGCCACGGTGTGCCGCCCGTCGCACAGTTCGAGGATCGCCGCGCCGCTGCCGTTCAGGACCACCACCGTCTCGGGGTGCAGCAGGATCCGGCGCTGTCTGGTCCGGCAGAAGGTGAGCCGGACATGGCGTGCCAGCAGGGGCCGGTCGGAGCCGCACACCTCGACACCGGGCCCGGTCCTGGTCCCGGCCCTGGTCGTTCCGGTGGAAGTCGCGTCCATGGCGGTCACTTCGGGTAGGCCTGCTCGATGGAGTCCATCAGACTCCACAGGACGTCGCACTTGAACGACAGCGCGTCGACGGCGCGGGCCTGGGACTCGGCGGAGACGCAGTGCGACGTGACCACCTGGAGGGCGTGTTCGCAGTCACGGGGAGCCTGCTCCAGGCGGGTGCGGAAGTAGGCGAGGCCCTCGGGGTCGATCCACGGGTACCAGCGCTCGAACGCGGCCAGGCGTGCGGCCATCAGGTCGGGAGCGAACAGCTCGGTGAGCGAGGACGCCACCGCCTCCACCCACGGGCGGGTCCGGGCGAAGTTCACGTAGGCGTCCACGGCGAACCGCACTCCGGGTACCAGGTGCCGGTGGTCCCGGACCTCCTCACGGGTCAGCCCCGCCGCCTCGCCGAGGCGCAGCCATGCCTCGATGCCGCCCTCGCCGGCGGCGGTGCCGTCGTGGTCGGTGATCCGCCGGAGCCAGCGACGGCGGAACTCGAGGTCGGGGCAGTTGGAGAGGATCGCGGCGTCCTTGCGGGGGATGTTCTCCTGGTAGTAGAAGCGGTTGGCGACCCAGCCGCGGATCTGACGAGGGCTCAGCCCGCCGGCGTTCATCACGACGTGGAACGGGTGCTGGTCGTGGTAGCGCCGCGAGTGGGCCCGCAACGTCTCGACGAAGCCGTCGGTTCCGCTGCTCCTGATCGTCCTCGCGGGAGTTGTCGTCACGGTTCTACACCTGGACCTCGAGGCCGTCCGTGGCCACCTCTATGCCGCTCTCCCGCAGTGCGCGCCGCTCGGGCGCGTCCTCCAGGAGAACGGGGTTGGTGTTGTTGATGTGGACGAGGATCGTCCGTCCCGCGGCCAGCGACGGGAGCCGGGACAGGCTGCCGTCCGGGCCGTCTATGGGCAGGTGGCCCATCTCCCGGGCCGTCTTGCCCGCCAACCCGAGCCGTACGAGTTCGTCGTCGCGCCAGCAGGTGCCGTCGAACAGCAGGCATCCGCAGCCTTCGATCTCCGTGCGCAGCGCTGCCGTCAGCGATTGCGCCGCCGGCAGGTAGACCAGCGTGCCCCCGGTGTGCTCGTCGGTCAGCCGGTAGCCCACGACACGGCCGTGGTCCGCCTCGCCCCCGAACCGGGCGCGTTTGGCGGTGGGAACGTCGAACGCACGGCAGGACAGCCCGTTCGCCAGCGTCAGGTCGGTGCCGGGGACCACGGCCCGCCACTCGACGGTGCAGTAGCGCCGCAGCGTGGTCAGGATTCCCGAGCCGTCACACAGGGTCTTGTGTGTCGCCGGTGTGGCGTACACCCGCAGGGCGCGGGCCTCGCGCAGCAGCAGCAGGCCCAGTGTGTGGTCCAGTTCGGCGTCGGTGAGCAGCACCGCCTCCAGCGGCGTCGTCCGGTCGCCCCGCGGGTGCAGGCCCGGGAAGGCCTCGAACTGGGCGCGCAGGTCGGGGGAGGCGTTGAGGAGGAACCACCGGCGGTGGTCGGCGCTGACGGCGATCGAGGACTGGGTGCGCGGCGGTGCGGCCCCGGAGCGGACCGCGGCGCACACCGCGCAACCGCAGTTCCACTGCGGGGAGCCGCCTCCCGCCGCCGACCCCAGCACTCGCAGCAGCACGCCGGTACTCCCTTCGTCCGATGTCCGCCTCCGGGCCGGTCGATCGTCGGCCCGGCCGTCCGTGGACGTCCCAAGCCGTGGGGGGCGCCGCCGGACAACGCGGTCCGGCGTGCCCCACGTGCGCTAGTCCTCGAGCCGGGCGACGTAGGCCGTCACCTCGGCCGCGACCGCGATCTCCTCGAACTCGGGCGTCTCCCACACGGCGAGCTGGGATTCCAGCTGCGATTCCATGGGCTGGGATTCCATGGGCTCACCTCCTTTCCGACCGGATACGGCAGGTCCGGGTCGCGCGCTACGACCAATCCGGGAGGGCGAAGACGATCAGGGCGCTTCCGTGCCCCGCACCGAGCATGCCGGGGAGGAATCCCTCGGCCCACCCGCCCCAGCCGACCGGTACGGCGACGTACTGCCTGTCGTCGACCGTGTAGGTGGTCGGGCTGCTGTGGTGGCCGCTGCCGCACTGGAACTGCCACAGCATCTGCCCGGTGCGGGCGTCGAGCGCGTTGAACTCGCCGGACGGTTCACCTGCGAACACCAGGTCACCACCGGTGGCCAGCACCGAGGCGCACATCGGCAGTTCGTTGCGCCAGCGCCACTTCTCATCGCCGTCGGCGTCGAACGCGCTGACGGACCCCGCCATGTCCTCGATGTCCACCTGAACGCCCGCGCCCCAGTACGGGATGCTCTCCTTGAACTCCCGGCGCCGCCGGGTGGCCGTGGCACCCGTGTCCTGGACGGGGACGTAGAACAGCTCGGACTTCGGGCTGTAGGCCGCATGGGTCCATTCCTTGGCGCCGGCCGGACCCGGGTAGAAGTGGACGGGTTCCCCCTCCTTGTCGGGGTACGCCTTGGCCGTCACCCGGCCGTCCCTCGTGATGGCCCCCCACGTGATGCGGTCCACGAAGGGGGTGATCCCGACCCTCGCCCCGTTCGTGCGGTCGAGGACGAAGAAGTAGCCGTTCTTGTCGAAGTGCCCGAGCAGTTTGCGCCCGTCCCGCTCGAACAGGATGCACTCGGCGATGCTGTCGTAGTCCCACACGTCGTGCGGGGTGCACTGGTAGTGCCAGCGGATCTGGCCGCTGTCGACGTCGACGGCGATGACGCAGTCGGTGAAGAGGTTGTCCCCCTCGCGGACACCTCCGTCGAAGTCGGGCGCCGGATTGCCGGTGCCGACGTACAGCAGGTTGGTCTCCGGGTCGAACGTGCCGGTCACCCAGCAGTTCGCCCCACCACGTGCCCAGGCCTCGCCGTCGGCGGGCCAGGTCTCCGAGCCCGGCTCCCCGGGCTTGGGCACCGTGTAGCAGCGCCACTGGTGCTCACCGGAGGCCAGGTCGAATGCGTCGAGGTGGCCGCGTACGCCGAACTCGCCGCCGGAACTGCCGACGACGACCATGTTCTTCACGACCAGCGGGGCGAGCGTGGCGCTCTCCCCGGCCCGGACGTCACCGTAGGTCTTGTCCCAGACCCGCTTTCCGGTGGTGGCGTCGAGTGCGAGCAGCCGGGCGTTCGGCGTGACGGTGAAGACCTTCCCCTGGGCCACGGCGACCCCGCGGTTGACGTTCCCGCAGCACAGGGACACGTCGAAGGGCACGGCGTGTTTGTACCGCCAGATCTCCACACCGGTCTTCGCGTCGAGGGCCCACACCCAGCCGTCCCAGCCGGACACGAACATGACCCCGTCGACGACGATCGGGGCGGCCTCGAACGAGTAGGTCGACGCGCCTGCGATCAGTCCGGTCGTGCCGGCCTGGAAGACCCACGCGGGGACGACGCGCTTGACGCTGTCCGTGTTGATCTGGTCCAGCGGGCTGTACCGCTGCCCGTTGTACGCGCCGTAGTAGGTGAGCCAGTTGTGGGGCTCCCGGCGGGCGTTGAGTATGCGCTCGTAGTCGAGGCCGGCCACCACCGGCGGCGCGACCTCCCCGCCCGCGACCTTGCCGCTCAGCAGCCCCTGGTCGACGGCTTCGCCCGCGTCCACGTAGTCGACGGACATCTCCTCCTCCTTCCTACGGCCGCGGTTGCTCGGGGCGGTCGAGGCGAGCCTCCGGCGGAGCCTCTCCCAGGACGACGATGGCCCCGGTCAACCCCCGGCCCTCGTCGTTGCCCGTGGGCGAGCAGTACCAGTAGTAGCCCGGTCCGTCGAGGTTGAGGGTCGCCCGTCCGCGCGAATGGTTCACCAGCCAGATGAACTTCCGGTCGCCATTGCTCGGCAGGAGCGCGCAGTGCGTGTTCAGGTCGTCATTGACGAGTTCGAGCTCGATATCGCCTCCATGGGGCATGACCAGAATGGACGGATCCCAGGTCAGCTCGTCCGGGTGGATCCGAATCGTGGCCCGCATGGTGCCATCCGATGTCTCGGCGGCGTATCCGATGCTCCCGGTTCCCAGCACCTGACCCAGCGCCGCCTTGTTCTGTTCGGCCAACCCGATCTTGTCCAGCAGGTCGGATCGCTCCTGCATGGTCGTCATCGGGGCGTCACTCTCCTCATACAGAGATCGCCGTGTTCTTCGCTTCGGCCGCGCCGACCGAGGTACGCCGCGGCCGGGTGCACACCTTCCCTCGAGAATGTTCTCCGAATTGACTTCGTCGGATTCATCGCATCGGAGATCCACTGCGCCGAATTGAGCGCGCGGGAAAGCGGATGATTTGCCGCCTGATCAAAACGCTACGCCGGACGGATCACACCGACAAGGGTGGGCGCGAGTGCGGGCCGGCTCATGCCGTTCGTCGGCGACCGGCTACCGTTCGTCGCCCATATGCCCCCGTCGGGAGGATCGAACGAGGTCGTACCGGTCCAGGCTCATGACCTTGTGCCACGCGGCGACGAAGTCCTTCACGAACTTCTCCCGGGCGTCGTCGCCGGCGTAGACCTCCGCGACGGCACGCAGCTCGGAGTTCGAGCCGAAGACGAGGTCGACGCGGCTGCCGGTCCACTTGACCTCGCCGGTGCCCCGGTCGCGCCCCACGAAGGTCTCGGCGGCCGTGGACGCCGGCTCCCATGCCGTGCCCGTGTCGAGCAGGTTCACGAAGAAGTCGTTGGTCAGCGATCCGGGCTGCGAGGTGAACACGCCCAGCTGCGACCGGCGGTGGTTGGCGCCCAGCACCCGCAGGCCACCCACCAGGACGGTCATCTCGGGGGCGCTCAGGTCCAGCAGATTCGCGCGGTCGACCAGCAGGTGCTCCGGAGGCAGCCGGCCGTTGCCGCCGCAGTAGTTGCGGAACCCGTCCGCGGCCGGCTCGAGGGGCGCGAAGGACTCCACGTCGGTCCACTCCTGCGTGGCGTCCGTGCGTCCGGGAACGAAGGGGACCCGGACCGCGTGGCCGGCCGTTTCGGCGGCCCGCTCGACGGCGGCGGCCCCGCCGAGCACGATGAGGTCGGCCAGCGAGATCCTCGTGTCCCCGGCCTGGGATCCGTTGAAGGACTCCTGGATCTCCTCCAGGGTGCGCAGCACGTGTGCCAGTGTGGCGGGGTCGTTGACCTCCCACCCCCGCTGCGGCTCGAGGCGGATGCGCGCGCCGTTCGCCCCGCCGCGCCTGTCGCTGGCGCGGAACGTCGACGCCGACGCCCACGCGGTCGAGACGAGCTGGGCGACCGACAGCCCGGAGGCAAGGACGCGGCTCTTGAGCGCGGCGATGTCCGCCGCCCCGACGAGCTCGTGGTCCACGGCGGGGACCGGGTCCTGCCAGGGCAGGGTCTCCCGCGGCACCAGGGGTCCGAGGTAGCGGTGGACCGGGCCCATGTCGAGGTGCGTCAGCTTGAACCAGGCCCGGGCGAACGCGTTCGCGAGCTGGTCCGGGTGGTCCAGGAAGCGCCGTGAGATCGGCTCGTACGCCGGGTCCGCGCGCAGTGCCAGGTCCGTCGTCAGCATGGTCGGGGCGTGCGTCGTCGCCGGGTCGTGGGCGTCCGGGACGGTGCCGGCCCCGCCGCCGTCCCGCGGGATCCACTGCCACAGGCCTGCGGGGCTGAGCTCCAGGTCCCACTCGTAGCCGAAGAGCGTCTCGAAGAAGCTGTTGTCCCACGTCGTGGGGGTCGGCGTCCACGTGCCGTGGAGTCCGCTGGAGATGGTGTCCGCGCCCTTCCCGGTGCCGTAGCTGCTCTTCCAGCCCAGGCCCTGTTCCTCGAGGGGAGCACCCTCGGGCTCGGGGCCGAGGTGGGTGCCCGGGTCGGCCGCGCCGTGGGTCCTGCCGAACGTGTGGCCGCCCGCGATCAAGGCGACCGTCTCCTCGTCGTTCATCCCCATGCGGCGGAACGTCTCGCGGATGTCCCGGGCGGAGGCGAGCGGGTCCGGCACGGTGTTCGGTCCCTCGGGGTTGACGTAGATGAGGCCCATCTGGTCGGCGGCCAGTGGACTCTGCAGCTCCCGGACGCCGCGATGGCGTTCGTCGCCGAGCCAGGCGTGCTCGGGGCCCCAGTAGACGTCCTCGTCGGGTTCCCAGACGTCCGCCCGGCCGCCCGCGAATCCGAAGGTCGTGAAACCCATCGTCTCCAGGGCGCGGTTGCCGGCGAAGACCATCAGATCGGCCCAGGAGATCTTGCGGCCGTACTTCTTCTTCACCGGCCACAGCAGCCTGCGGGCCTTGTCGAGGTTGCGATTGTCCGGCCAGCTGTTCAGCGGTGCGAAACGCTGCATCCCGGCACCGGCGCCGCCCCGGCCGTCGTGGACGCGGTAGGTGCCGGCGCAATGCCACACCATCCGGATCACGAGCGGCCCGTAGTGGCCGAAGTCGGCCGGCCACCAGTCCTGCGACGTGGTCAGGGCCTCGTCGACGTCGCGCGCCAGTGCGTCCAGGTCGAGCGTGCGGAACTCCGCGGCGTAGTCGAAGTCCGCGCCCATGGGGTTTGACCTGGTGGGGTGTTTCCGCAGGATCCCCAGGTCGAGCCGGCCCGGCCACCAGTCGCGATTGTCCGCGGCGCCGATCGGGCGGCCGCGGTGCCCGGTGGGGACGGAGAGGCCGAGGCCGCCCGCGTTGCCGGCGTCCGTCCGGTCGGCGGCGGCATCCGGAAAGTCGGACACGGGGATCTCCTTCCGGAGGTTGCGTCGTGGTTCAGAGGTTCAGCGCGCGACGCACGGCCGGCGCGTTCCGCCGGGAGACCGGCACCATCTCGTTCGTCCGGCCCTCCATGACCAGGGACAGCTCGCCCTTGAGCCCGCGCTCGATCTCCCGGATGCGGCTGAGATTGACGACGTACCGGCGGTGCACCCGCAGGAAGCCGACGTCCGCCAGATCGCTGTCGAGCCTGTCCAGGCTCAGGGAGGCGGCCCGCAACCGGCCCTGATCGGTGGAGAGCCACACGTCGCTTCCGTGCGACTCGGCGAAGGAGACTTCCGGCAGCCGCAGCAGCACCATCCGGTTGTCGCGCAGCGCGACCAGCCGGCGCGGCGGCACCCGGGGGCGCGCGGGTCCCTCCGTCGGCGGCAGCCGCGCCCCGTCGGAAACGCCGAACAGCACCAGGTTCCCGATCAGGTGGCCGGAGGAGAAGACGGGCCGGAAGCTGATCGACGTCGGCTCGTCGGCGAGGTGGGCGAAGATCTGCGTCGAGCCGACCCAGTCGCGATCGTGGACCGCCTGCCGGCCGGCGTACCGGGCGGCCGCGATGAATTCCGGCAGCCCGGGGTTCCACCGCAGAGTGGGGTCGATCGCCGGGGTGTGGGCGGGGACGCCCAGGAGCACGCCCGCCATGTCGTCGGCGATCACCACCTTGCCCGCGGTGTCCACGGCGGCGAGCGCCGCACCGGTCGTCGCCCTGGCCTCGGTGTAGGCCGCGACCAACTCCGCGCCGCTGTCCCGGGCGCGGCTTTTGAGCGGGTAGCGGGTCATGGTGACGGCGCTCGCCAGCCAGCTTTCGACGGCCGCGGGAAGCCCGCCGCGCCAGCAGGAGACGTTCAGAACCGCGATCGGTTCCCTGGTGACCACGTCACGCACCGCGATGCCCGCGCACACCCAGTCGTGGAAGGCCTGGCACCAGTGCTCGGCGCCCCTGATGGGCACCGGGCCGTGTGCCTCGAGCGCCGTGCCCATGCCGTTCGTGCCAACCGCGCGCTCGGACCAGCAGAACCAGGGCGCCAGATTGCAGTCTCCGGCCCGGACGAGCGTGGCATGGTCACCCCACGCGGCGAGGATGCGGCCGGTGGCGTCGGCGACGGTGACGACGCCGCCGAGGCTGCCCACCTCATGCGCCACGGCGGCGGCGCGGAAGCCCAGTTCGGCGAAGACCACGTCGTGCTCGGGGGTGTGGTCGGGCCTGGCCACGGCCACCGGAGCCCTGGTGAGGTGGGGGTCGACCCGGTACTGCTCCCGGCAGCGGTGCCAGGAGATCGCCACCAGCGGCCGGACGCCGGGGACGTGATCCTCGCCCTGCACGAACCGTTCCCATGCCGCGAGCACCGGGCCGCTGCCGAGGTTCGCCGAGTCGGGCTCAAGCCGATGTGTGTCCCTCATGGTTCTGAACCGCCTCTGGTCCATCCCCAGTGCCCGGCGGCGTCAGCGCGATCCGCTCCGGTCGCCGCCTGTGGCGGCCGGACCTGCAGCGGACCGGTCACCGCGCCGCGGGCCTTGCTCCGTCACCCGTTCCGGGCCGTCTTGCTTCCCCCCACGGTCCACCCTAGTACCGTCGAGGGGCCGCGGACGTCCCGTGGGGTCAGGTGCCGGGGCGGCGGTAGACGCCGTGCCACCAGGTGTGCGCGAGTTCGCGGGCGAACGCGGGGTCGCTCGCGGGGTCGGCGGAGGTGACCTGGTCCGTCAGGGCGCGCTCACCGCCGGTGACGATGATCCGGGTGGCGCTGACGGGGTCGAGGCCGGCGGGGGTGCGGCCGGCTTCCTGCTCGGCGCGGAGGATCTTGATCGTCCAGTCGGTGAACTGGTGCAGCTCGGCCGTGAAGTAGTCGCGCACCGCGCTGTCGTACGTCGCGACCTCGGCGAGCGCCCGCCGGACCGCGGCGTGCCGCCGGTAGACCTGGATCACCTGCAGGAAGGCCTCCTCGAGGCCCTCGACGCCGGCCGCGGGCTGCCACGCCGAGGTGACGTCGAAGGACGTGGCCATGAGCCGGCCGGCGAGGCGCAGCAGCAGGTCGGTCTTGTCGCGGAAGTGGCTGTAGAAGGTCGAGCGGGCCACGCCGGCCTCGGTGCAGATCTGCTGCACGCCGAGTTCCGTGAAGGTGGCGCCGCCTGCCAGCAGGCGCTGGGTCGCGGCCAGGACGTCCGCCTCGGCCGAGGTGGGGCGGCCGAGCTTCGCGGAGCGTCGGCGGGTGATCGAGGGCATGTCCGGATCCTGGGTCGTCGCGGGGCCGGGGCCGGCGGGGAACGTCACATTACACCGCGTCCGGACATCGTGTAGCGTAATTTCCGGACGCGATGTCCGGACGTTGCGAACGGAAAGGTGTGGGGCGCCCTGCCCCGGCCGCCGCCGCGACCAAGCGAGTACGTGTGCGTACGAGGAGTGACCTGTGAAATATCGTCTGCTGGGACGTACCGGGGTCTGGGTCTCCGAGATCTCCCTGGGCGCGATGACGTTCGGAGGCAAGGACCACCCGGTGTACGGCACCCATGGGGCGCTGGGGCAGGAGGACGTGGACCGGGTGGTCGGCGCGGCGCTGGACGCCGGGATCAACTTCCTGGACACCGCGGACGTCTACGCCGACGGCGAGAGCGAGGAACTGCTCGGCCGGGCGGTCGGGCGGCGCCGGCGGGACGTGGTGCTGGCCACCAAGCTGCTCGCCCCGGTCGGACCGGGACCCAACGACCAGGGGCTGTCGCGGCTGCACGTGATGCGGGCCCTGGAGGACAGTCTGCGCCGGCTGGGGACCGACTACATCGACCTCTACCAGATCCACAACCACGACCACCTGACGCCCGTAGAGGAGACGCTGAGCGCCCTCGACGACGCGGTGCGCCAGGGCAAGGTCCGCTACATCGGCTGTTCCAACCTGGCCGCCTGGCAGATCAGCAAAGCGCTGGGCATCTCCGCGCTGCACCACCAGGCGGCGTTCGTCGCCAACCAGACCCACTACTCGCTGGTGGCACGCGACGCCGAGCACGAGCTGGTGCCCCTGGCCGAGGACGCGGGGCTGGGCCTGACGGTGTGGCAGCCACTGGCCGGCGGATTCCTCACCGGCAAGTTCGACCGCGGTGGGGCGACCACGGAACCGGACTCCCGCCGTGCCCGCAACGGCTTCGACTTCGTACCGTTCGACGAGGAACGGGGATTCGCGGTGCTCGACGCGGTCCGGGCCGTCGCGGCGCGGCACGAGGTCGGCCCGGCCCGGGTGGCCCTGGCCTGGCTGCTCGCGCAGCGCGCCGTCACCAGCGTGATCGTCGGCGTCCGCACGGTGGAGCAGCTCGCGGACAACGTCGCCGCCGGCGCCCTGACGCTGACCGAGCAGGACCTCGCCGAACTCGACGAGGCCAGCAGGCCCCCGGCGCTCTATCCGCACTGGATCCAGCAGTGGTTCGCCCCGACCCGGATCCCCGCCGGCAATCTGGCCTGACGGCTGCCGCTCGGGCGCCCGTGCGGCCGGGTGATCCGACGGACGAGTTCCGCGTCAGGACGGGGCGAGGACGCAGAACTCGTGGCCCTCCGGGTCCGTCAGGCACGTCCACGGGACGTCGCCCTGGCCGAGGTCGAGGTCGGTGGCGCCGAGGGCCCGCAACCTGGCCACCTCCGCCGGCTTGTCGTCACCGGGGTACGGCAGCAGGTCGAGATGGACGCGGTCCGGCACGGTCTTCACATCGGGCGTGCGCAGGAACTCGAGATACGGGCCGGCATTCTCGGCGGAGCGCAACACCGCACGATCGTCGGTCACCTCCCGCAGGGTCCAGTCCATCGCCGAGTCCCAGAACCGGGCCATGGCCCGCGGATCCGCGCAGTCGACCACCACCCGGGCGATCGGGCCGGTGTCCCGGTGGATCTCCCGGGGCTCCAGCACGCAGAACTCGTTCCCCTCGGGGTCGGCAAGGACCGTCCACGGGACGTCGCCCTGGCCCACCCGGACGGACGTCGCACCGAGAGCCCGGAGGCGCGCGACCAACTCCGCCTGATGGGTCGCGGAGCTGGTGGCGAGATCGAGGTGCGCACGGTTCTTCGTCGCCGTCTTGGGTTCCGGCACGGGAACGACGTCGACGCCGAGGGCCACCGGGTCCGGCCAGACGAGGCCGCCCGGGGGTCCGGCGTAGGTGGTCACGCCCGGGCTGTAGGCACTCCAGCCGAGCGCCGCCGCCCAGAACCGGCCGACCGCCGAGGCGTCAAGGGCCTTCATGTTCACCTGAACGGGTCGCAGCGCCATGCCGGCGATCCTATGCACCCGCCGACTCGCGACATCCGCACCGCGGTCGAACGGGGATCGACCTCGGGACAGGCGCAGATCGCGCACACCGTTCCCGGACGGCGCGCATGCGCAACGGCAAACGGGTCGACGCGCACTCAGGGGCCCAGTTCAGCGTCCAACGCCTCTGGCCAGTCCTCGTGGGCCAGCGCGGCCGCCACCAGCAGGTCACGCCAGTCCGTCCGGGCGAGTCGAACGGCTTCCCGGAACCGGTGAACGCTTCCCCGGGCGAGCAGGCCGATCGCCGCTTGCAAGCGCTCGCTTCCGAACACCTCCGGGTCGTAGTCGGCAGTCTCGGGGAGTTCGTCGAGCATCAGCATGATCTCCGGCGCAGCACCGCGTTCCGGAAAGTCCCGCCGGATCCGTCGCTCGACTCGCGTACTGATCTGCACCGCACCCACCCTTTCGGTGAGCAGGAATCCGTGCGCCGCCGGCACCGCTTCCCGCACCGTATCCCGCGCCATGAGTTGACGGCAGCGCTCGTGTCCTGGGCCGACTCGGCTTCCGGGCGCCGGTGTGTGCGCTGGTGCGCCCCTGCAAAGCCGATGGAAAGCACCGTACTTGTGACAAGTCTGTCCATAGGCTGACAGTGACGTGTCTGGGCGGGGTGTGTGAGCGGGGGTGCGCGATGCGCGTGTTGTCGGGGCGGTACGAGCTGGTGGAGACCGTCGGCCGGGGCGGCATGGGGGAGGTGTGGCGCGGTGTCGACCGCGAGCTCGGCCGTGCGGTGGCGGTGAAGGTGCTGCCTCCGGAGCTGACCCGGCACGAGGAGTTCCGCTCCCGCTTCCGGCGGGAGGCCCGTACGGTCGCGTCGCTCACCCACCGGGGGATCGCGGTGCTGCACGACGTCGGCGAGGACACCGGAGAGGACGAGGCCGTGCCCTATCTGGTCATGGAGTTCATCGACGGCCGCACGCTCGCCGAGGTCCTCGGCGACGGCCCGCTCACCATGGAGCGCTCGACGGCGATCATGCGGGACGTCGCCGACGCCCTCGCGCACAGCCACGCGCAGGGACTGGTCCACCGCGACGTGAAGCCGTCGAACGTGATGATCACCGCAGACGGCCAGGTCAAGATCCTCGACTTCGGCATCGCGAAGGTGGTCGCGGACACCGCGACGCGGCTGACCGCGACCGGAATGACCGTGGGCACGCCGGCCTACCTGTCCCCGGAGCAGATCCACGGCACGGCGGTGGACGCGCGCACCGACCAGTACTCGCTGGGCTGCCTGTTCTACGAACTGCTCACCGGCCGGCCTCCGTTCACCGGTGACTCGCCGTTCGCCGTGATGAACCAGCACCTGGCCAAGGACCCGGTGCCGCCTTCGGCGCTGCGGCCGCAACTGCCGGCCGACGTCGACGCCGTCGTGCTGCGCGCACTGGCCAAGCAGCCCGACCAGCGGTTCCTGGGCATGGGCGCGCTGCGCGACGCCCTGGGGAGTCTGCACAGCGGCGGCAGCCTGGCGGGCACGGCGGGCGGCACCCGTCTTGCCGGGGCCCAGGATCAGGCGGCGGTGCCGGGCGGGGCGCCCGGGCGGGCGCAAGCCGCCGCGGCGGCACCGCCGTTGCCGCCGCAGCCGGTGTCGGCGCCGACGGTCCCGCCGGTGACGGGCGCCTTCGGCGCGCCGCCCCCGGTCGCCACGCCCGCGCCGGGCCGGGTGACGTTCGGCGCCCTGTGGCGGGGCGAACGGCTCGCCCCGTTCGTGGCGACGCTGCTGTCGCTGCCCGTGGTGATCTCCGCGTGGGACTCCTACGAGTACGCGGGCTCGACCACCACCGTGGCCCTGGTCGCCTCGTGGCTGACCGCGCTGGTGCTGACGTTTCTGCGTCCCGGTCTCGCGGGGGCCTTCGCGGCGGTCGCACCGGCCACCTTGCTGTCGGTGCGCGACGACATGCCGGGCACGGTGGTCCTCGCGCTGCTGGTGGTGGCGTGTGCCGCGGGGGTGTTCTACCGGTCGGGCCTCGCCGCCCAGGCCCTGTCCTACGGTGCGATCCTGTGCGCCGGCCCGGTGATCGCGAACACGACCGGCTACTACGGCGAGGGGGCGACGTTCCTCCTCCTGGCGGCCGCGGCCTGCACCGCCCTGGCCGTGGTCCGGCATCCGCGCCGGCACGGCGAGGGCTGACCCTCTGCGCTCCCGTCCGGGCCTGGGGGAGGATGGGGCGGGCCTGTCCGCACCCGTGGCGGTGCCAACAGCCCTGGTCGAGCAGCTGGAAGAGGAGGACGGTGGAGATCGCCATGCAGCCCGGTGCCGCCGCGCGGACGCGCAAGCCGTTGAGCAGGAAGCGGATTCTGGCCGCCGCGGTGGCGCTGGCCGATGACGGCGGGGTCGCCGCGTTGAGCATGCGGAAGATCGCGGCGGCACTCGGAGTGGTGCCGATGGCGCTGTACAAACACGTGGCGAACAAGGACGAGTTGCTGGACGGCATGATCGACGCCGTGGTCGGCGAGATCGACCCGCCCGCCGCCGGGGTGGACTGGAAACCGGCGGTGCGAGGGCGGGTGCTGTCGGCGCGCCGGATGCTGTTGCGTCATCCGTGGGCGCCGGGGGTGATCGAGGCCCGGATGAAGGCACGTTCGGCCCCGACCCCCGCGGTGCTGGGGTACCTGGACTCGATGATCGGGATCTTCCGGGCCGGCGGGTTCACGCTGGACCTGGTCCATCACGCGATGCACATCATGGGCAGCCGTGTGCTCGGCTTCTCCCAGGAGTTGTTCGAGGACTCCCCGGGCGGTGAGCCGGATCCGGACGCGCTGCCGCCCGAGCAGATGGCCGCGCGCTACCCGCACGTGACCGAACTGGCCATGGCGGTGGCCCATGACGCGGAGTCCGTCGTCGGCGCCGGCTGCGACGACCAGCTGGAATTCGAGTTCGCCCTGGATCTGATGCTGGACGGCCTGGAGCGGCTGCGGCGCGCGTCCTGAGCCGCTGAGAACACGTACGCCAAAACCTCCCGCCCTCACGGCTCTTGACGGGTGTACGCCGTACACCTACCGTGCCCAGAAAGGGAGTTCGGACATTGGGGGGTTCGATGGAAGCGATCGTCCAGAAGAGTTTCGGCCCGCCGGAGGTTCTGCGGCTGGAGGACGTCGACCGGCCGGAGCCGGGGGCCGGCGAGGTGGTGGTGCGGGTACGCGCGGCCGCGCTCAACCCGTACGACTGGCACATGATGCGCGGCGACCCGTACGTGGCGCGGCTCATGGGCGGCATGGGGCTGACCCGGCCGAAGACGGCCGTGGCGGGGATCGACGCCGCCGGTCACGTGGAGGCCGTCGGACCGGGCGTGCAGGGCCTCGAACCCGGTGACGAGGTGCTGGGCTTCTGCCCCGGGGCCTGCGCCGAGTACGCCCGCACCACCGCTGACCTGGTGGTCCCCAAACCCGCGGGCCTGACGTTCGAGCAGGCCGCCGCGGTGCCGATGGGCGCGGTGACCGCGCTGCGCGGCATCCGGACCGTCGGCGGGGCGAAGGCCGGGCACCGCGTACTGGTCAACGGCGCCGCCGGCGGCGTGGGCCACTTCGCGGTGCAGATCGCCGCCGCCCTGGACGCCGAGGTCACCGCGGTGTGCAGCCCGGGAAACGCGGAACTGGTGCGCTCCTTGGGCGCCGGCCACGTCATCGACTACACCCGGCAGGACTTCACCAGGTCCGGCGTCCGCTACGACCTGATCCTGGACAACGTCGGCAACCACCCGCTCAGCCGGCTGCGCCGGGTGCTCACTCCGGCGGGCACCCTGGTGGCCAACGGCGGCGGGTCGCCCGGCCGCGTGTTCGGCGCCGTGGGGTCGACGCTCCGCCTGGTCGCCGCCAACGCCTTCGCCCGGCAGCGACTGCGGGTGATCCTCCCGGCGACCCCGGCCGGCCCCGCCCGGGACGACCTGCTCGCCGTCACCGCGCTCATCGACGCCGGCCGGCTCACCCCCGTGGTCGACCGGACCTATCCCCTGGCCGAGACCGCCGAGGGGATGCGCCATGTGGAGCTGGGGCACGCCCGCGGCAAGACGGTGATCACCGTTCGCTGAAGGCGCCGTCCCGCGTCGCCCGACGGCCGTACCCCTGGGGGTCGCCGGCCGTCACGACGCGGGCCGCGCGGAGCGTCGCCCGCGGATGTCCCCAAAGAGGCTACACAAAAGGCTAGTTGGCCCTCGTTCGTGCCGGTGTATCCCGCGCGCCCTTTCCGAACAGCCCGTTCTCGAACGCAGTTGACGCGGCGTCGGACAGGGCGAGACGATGCCGACCGACCGGCGCCGATGTCACGGGGGTGCTCCATGGGCGTGGTGTTGCCGAGCTATCTGGATGAGGCTCTCGACCTGATCGGCGTGTCCTGGCCCAACGTCGACGAGGACGACTACCGCGAGATGGCCCAGGCCATGCGCGACTTCTCGGAGAGCCTGCGCAACGGCACCTTCGATCTGCACGCGGCCATGCAGGACATGGTGGGGGCCAACGAGGGCCCCGCGGTGGACGCCCTGGCCGCGCATTGGGAGATGGTGCGCGGCAAGCACCTCTCGGGGCTGACCGACATCGGTGAGGCGGCAGCTTTCGGGCTGGAAGCGGTCGCGGTGCTGATCGAGGGCGCCAAGCTCGCGGCCATCGTCCAACTGGGCATCCTGGCCACGGAGATCGTCGCCGCTGTGGCGGCCGCGCCCGTCACGCTGGGGTTGTCGTCCCTCGGCGGGATCGCCGGTACGCAGGCCTGCCGGATGATCGTGAAGCGGATCTTCAAGGAGGTCCAGCAGGCCGTCATCGACGAGATCATGTCCCGGGTGACCGCCCCCATCGAGGAGGCCATCGGGGCCATGGTCGGCGACCTGGTGGTCCAGGTCGGCTCGAACGCGCTGGGTGTGCAGAACGGCGTCGACCTCGGCAGGACCGCGAAGGCCGGCAAGGACTCCATGCAACTGGCCTCCGCCGGGCCGGGCGGAGGCGGTTCGGGCGGCAGCGGCAGCGGCAGCGGCGGCGGCTCCGGGCAGATCAACGTCGATCTGCAGTCGTACGGCTCCCTGCAGGACTCGCTCAAGAGCGCCGGCGACCACTTCGACGGCCACAGCATGTCGCACATCGGCAAGGCGAAGAGCCACCAGGGCCGCACCCGGGGCAAGGACGCCATCGCCAACGCCGTGAACGGTGCCATGGACAAGGCGATGACCGGCATCGTCGAGGGGGTCAAGAAGGCGTCCAAACACATCGGCGACGACATGAAGCAAGGCGTCAAGCTGATGCACGACAACCACCACCAGAACGACGGCAAGATCGCCGACGACCTCCACAGGATCCACCGCCGGGAGCCGAACCGTGACGAGCTGCGCGACCAGCTCGGCGAGCGGCCGGTCTACCTCCTGGGCGACCGCGGCAAGATCCAGCGGCTCACCAGGAACGGGCCCGTCGACCTGACCGACGCCGACCGCGACCTGCTGGGCGTACCGCTGAAGCTGACGGGCGCGAACAAGGACACCGTCCCGCGCCGTCCCAAGAATCCCGACAACCCCTACGCCTGGCCGGAGAGCACCCCGGAGGACAGGGCCGCGCGGCCGCGCAAGGCCTCCACGAAGGTCCCCTTCTACGAGGACGAACTGTCCCGCGCGACAGCGCTCGCACGCCACGAGCAGGGCAGCTACGGCAACTACACGCCGGACAAGAACACCGGCGAGCCCAAGTTCAGCAGCAACAACTACGCCGCGGCACGAGTGGAATACGAGCACGAGGACGGCAATACCCGGGATTTCATCCTGGTCGGACGGAGCAACAACCCCGTGCACTCGGAAAAGGTCATCGGCATACCCTTTCTGGAGAACGGGACGGGGCAGCATGTGAAGGACCTCTACACCGAACGGGCGCCCTGCAGCGAGAGCAGCGACTGCGCGGCGTGGATCCAGGAATGGATGCCGCACGTCAACGTCACCCACAGCATCGACTACGGGCCGTCAGCCGAATCCATGGAACAGGGAAACCGGGAGGTCGAGGACCGGCTCAATCGGATGTATCCGGGGGAGCGGCCGGAGAAGAGAAGCCCTTGGACCAACTTCAAGGGCCTCCACCACCACTGAGATGCCCCACTGGTACCATCTGCACCCGTCAGCCGCCCCCGAATGAAAGCCCGGAAGCTGCGAAATGAGTCCCCTGATCGACCGCGTGGCCATGGAGTCGGTTTTCGGCCCCGACGAACTGGTGACTCCGGATGACGCGGCTCTCGCCGGAATCGCCCACGAGCCGACCCGGGTCTTTCTGAGGGACGTCGGCCTTCCGGACCAGATGGGCTGGTTCCAGGCCGATCAGTTGCTCGTCGACGGTGACCTGCGCATCGGCGGCGAGGCCTGGCAGGCGGTTTCCAGGAAGTACCCGAGCTGCCCCTTCGACATGTCGGCCTGGCTGTCGCTGGGCGGGATCGGCATGGACGACGTCATGGTCGACACCAGGACCGGGGTCGTGTACTGCATCCCGGAGGACGGAAGCCCGCACGTCCTCAACAGCGGCGTGGACGAGCTGGCGTTCTTCCTCCACGCGCTGGAGGAGGAGCGACCCGACTACGATCCGGAGGCCGCCACCGACGAAGGTGTCGACCCGGAGGGCGCGCACGACCGGCTGCTGGCGCTGATGCGCCGGACCGACGCCGCGGCGATGGAGAACGAGGACTCCGCCTGGTACCTCGTTCTGCGGTACGTGCGGAACCTCATGCAGGACTAGCGAACCGGTACCCACCCCTTGAGGAGAACGACGACGTGACGCCCACCGGCGACCGCCTGACCGACCGGTTCGGCGCATCGGGAGTGCGGCTCCTGGAGACCGGGCCCGCGGTACCCGACCTCGTGGACGCCGCGGCCTGGGGGCACACCGCGGGCCTCGTCCTGCCTCTGCGCGTGAACCCGTACTTCCACACGCTGCCGGAGGAGCCGGTCGGTCTGCGCGCGTACGCGCGGGGCATCGGCAGGGATCTGGAGGGGGACCCCCACGCCTCCTGGACGCGCCTCGGCTCTGACCGCGCCTTCGACCTCTGTGTGGCTCCCGACGGCAAGGTGTGGGGCGTACTCCTCGGCTACGACGAGCCGGACAGATTCGTCAGCTCCAGCCCGGCCCTGTTCGCCGAGAGCCTGCTGGAGGTGGACACCCTCCTGGAGGCCGTCACCACCGGCGAGGACCCCGAGCAGGCGTCGGCCGCCTACCAGGCCACGCTCCGCCGGCTGGAGTCCGCGGACCCCGAGGCCTTCGCCGATCCGGAGCACTGGTGGCCGCTGGTGCTGGAGGACATCCGCACCACCGCCAGCGTCCGGTCCTTCGCGACGTTCGAGTTCGCCGCCCCGGACGGCACCAGGCACCTGGTCAGCGAGCCGGGGTCGATCTGCGTGCACGCGGAGGAACGGACCTGGTCGCGGATGTACGCGGCCGGTGTCGAGCCCGACCAGGTCACCCGCATCCACACCGAACTCGAGCCCTGCTTCATGCCGGGTCACTACTGCTCGATGTGGCTCGAGATGAGCTTCCCCGACGCCACCCTCACCCACAACGTCTCCTACGGCGAGACCGCCGAGGAACGGGTCGCCGGCATCAGGGAACTGCAGGCGTTCGTCCGAAGCCAGTCCGAGAAGGGGTGACCCGCACTGACCACGCCCGGCATCCCCGCATGGCCGCCCCCGGAGGGCCCGGCCGCCCGCCCGGCGGCCGACCTCCTCGCCTGGGCCGCCGACCCCGGCGGTGACCGGCCGCGTGCCGCCCTGGTCACCGGGCCGCGCGGTACGGGCAAGAGCCGGCTGATCGCCTGGCTGGTCGCGGGATCGGCCGCCGACCCCCGGATCACCGTGCACGCCGTGGGATTCGCACGCGGACAGACCGCCCGCACACTGGCCTGGCAGCTCGGCCGGCAACTCGGCTACGGCCCCACCGAGCCGGACGAACTGCCGGTACGGCTCCGGGCGGACCCGCGACCGGTGCTGCTCGCCGTCACCGATCTCCACCAGGCCGGACGGGGCCCGGCCCACCTGCCGTCCGGCCGCCCCGGCACGGTCGTCGACGACCTCCTCGCCCCGCTTCTGGGGCTGCCGGAGCTCCGCCTGATCATCGAGACGGAAGCACCGGAACTCGCCCGCACACCGGACGCGCTCGTCCTGACGCTCGAACCCGCCGACGACGCCCGCCCGGTGGGGACACCGCTGCCCGGCCCTCGCCCGGAGGACGCCGTGACCCCCGCCCCGCCGGCGCCGGGCCTGGACTGGCGCACCGCCTCGGCCGACGAGCGCGAACACGCCCTCGACCGCGCGCTGACCACGGGCGCGGCCCACGAACTGCTCAGGGACCCCGGCTACCTGGTGTACGGATCGGTCCCGGCCATCACCGCCACCCTGGAAGACCCCGCCGTCCCCCTGCCTTCGAGCCTGCGCGCCGTGTGGGCCGACGCGGCCCCCGCACTGTCGGCCCCGGACCTGCCCGACGCCCAACGGGCCGCCGTCCTGCACGCCGCGGCCGCCGGCACCGACCCCCGCCTGGCCGAGTACCTCAGGCCACTGGCCGAGTCGGGCCCCTGGACCACCCGCTGGTCCCGTCCGTCACGACCCGCGGAGGCCCTCGCCCTCCTGCCGGGTGCCACCGGTTCCGACGGCACCCTCGTCTCGGCGAACGGCCTGGGGCAGCTCGCCCGGCTCGCGCTCGCCGACGGTCAGGTCGTCGCGAGCCCGTCGTCGGGCGGCACGCCGTGGCAACCCGTGGCGCTCACCGCGGTGACGGCCGACTGCCTGCTGGCCCTCGACGGAGCGGGGACGCTCCACCCGCTTCCGCTGGCCACCGGGGCCCAGGTGCCCATGGGCCTGGGCTACCTGGCCCTGCACCACAACTCCGCCTCGCTGGCCTCCCTTCCCGAGCGCCCCACCGCCATCGCGTCGACCCCGCGCCACGTCGCCGTGGCGGACGGCCAGGGCCGCGTGCGGCTGTGGCCCCTGTACGACATCGGCCCCGGCCCGCGCGACGTCGAGCCGCACCGGACCGGCGTGACGGCGGTGGCCTGCCTCGACATCTCCGATTCCGCCGTGCTGCTGGTCACCGGCGGCCTCGACGGCACCGTCAGGCTGTGGGACACCGAGGGCGGCGACAGCCCGCCGGACCCGGTCGAGCGCCGCGCGGCGGTCCCCGTGGCCCTGGCGGCGGCCGACACCGATGACGCCGGACCCGTCCTCGCCGTCGCCTGGTCCGACCGGCGACTGCACCTGTGGCACCTGCTCAGCGGACGCAGGGCCGTCGTCCCCGCTCTGCACGATGTCCAGGCCCTGGCCCTCACCGGCAGCGGCCACCTGGTGGCGGCCGGGCACCGGGGCATCCGCAGCACCAGGCTCGACCTGGCCGCCCTGTGGGCGCGGGAGGCCGGGATCCCGGCCGGTTAGACCACCGCCGGCCCCGGGCCCGCGAGCCCGGGGCCGGAAGGGACGGAGGCCGGAAGGGACGGAGGCCGGCGGCCGGGCTAGGTCGTGTCGTCACATGAGCTCCCCCGGCTACCGCTGGGAGGTGCCCCCACCGCCCGAAGGGCGGGCACCGCGGTTCCCCCAGCTTGCGCTGGGAGGTGCCCCCAGTGCGGTGCATCGCAAGGCGGAGAGTCGTCCTCGTAGTGGGCTACTCGGACGATTCGACAACGCAGCGTGGGGGCACCTCCCAGCGAAGCTGGGGGAGCGCCGCGGGGTGGGGGCACCCCCGGCCGAAGGCTGGGGGAGGGCGTTTGACGGCACGGCCTAGGGGCGGACGTAGGGCCGGGTCAGGACCTCCATGTTGTGGCCGTCCGGGTCGGCGAAGTACGCGCCACGACCGCCGAAGAGGCGGTTGATCCGACCGGGCTCGGTATGGCGGGGGTCGGCGTGGTGAGTGACGCCGATCGCCTCCAGGCGGCCGATCACCTGGTCGAACTGCTCCTCGGTGACCAGGAACGCGTAGTGCTGCGACTGGATCGGCTCGTCACGCTTCTCGTAGTAGTCGAAGGTCACGCCGTTGCCGAGCTCGACGGGGAGGAACGGCCCGAAGGGTGCGCCGACCTCCAGGCCGAGTACGACGGCCAGGAACTCGGCCGACAACCGCCGGTCACGGGCGTAGACGGCGGTGTGGTCCAACCGGGCGGGAGCCGGCGACGGCTTGATGGCTGAGGGGTTCTGCTGGTCGTTGGGCATCGGTGACATCGGTCTCCGGGTCTCGGGTTCGCTGGGGCCGGTGCCGCATGGGGGCACCGCGGGGAGACTCGGAAGGAGGGCGGGGCTCTTGCCCGCCTCGCGCTCACGCCAAGGCCGGCGACCCTGCTCGTGCTTGGCTCAAGGCCGACCCGGCAGTCACCTGATGGAATCTAGTGACTGCCGGGGGCGCGGGCAACATCGGGGTCAGGCGGCGGTGCTCTCGGCGGCCTGCCGGATGAGGCGGGCGACGGCCTCGGGCCGGGAGACGGAGACGGCGTGGGAGGCGTCGACCTCCTCGGTACGGGCTTGCGCGCGCTCGGACATGAAGCGCTGCGCGGCCGGGGGGATGTTGCGGTCGGCGGTGGCGACGAGGCTCCAGGAGGGGATCGCCCGCCACGCGGCCGCGGTGGCCGGCTCCTCCAGGGCGGCCGCGGCGATGGGGCGCTGGGTGGCGGCCATCAGCTCGGTGACCTCGTGCGGGACGTCGGCGGCGAACTGGTCGTGGAACGCCTCGGTCTTGATGTAGAGGTCGGTGCCGGTCCCGGTGTCGGTCAGCGGGAAGGGCGCCCCGGCGTCGGTCACGGGGAAGGGCAGCGCGTCGAGGTTCGGGCCGAGGGTGCTCCCGGGGTACTTGTTCGACAGCTCCAGGGCGCTCTCGCCCTTGTCGGGGATGAACGCGGCGACGTAGACCAGGGCCTTGACCTTCGCCTCGTCGGCGGCGGCTTCGCTGATCACGGCGCCGCCGTAGGAGTGCCCGGCGAGGACGACGGGGCCTTCCACGCCCTTCACCACGCTCGCGACGTAGGCGGCGTCACCGGCCAGGCCGCGCAGCGGGTTGGCGACCGCGACGACCGGATACCCGGCCTCCCGCAGGTGCGGGATGACGCCGTTCCAGCTGGAGGAGTCCGCGAACGCGCCGTGCACCAGCACGATGGTGGGCTTGTGCGGGGCCGGGCGGGTGGTGGTGTCGTTCATGGTGGTTCTTCTCCTCGGACGCTGCGGGTCGTTGCCTTCGCCGGTGCGCCGCTGGGGTGCTGCCGACACCGAGAAACTTAGCGCCGTATTGCCTCGTGCACAAGTTATTTGTGGGCAACTGAAATGCCCGGCCCGTGGTGACCTGCCTGCCGGCCCGCAGTGAACGGCCTTCAAAGTCAGGTCACTTGTATATACAGTTCATCGGTATATGGTGACGGCCATGACTGAACGTTCGTTGCAGGAGCCGACGTTGCTCCTGCTCACCGCACTCGCCGATGCGCCCCGGCACGGCTACGCGCTGATCGAGGAGGTCGCCGCGATATCCGGCGGGCGGGTCCGCCTGCGGGCGGGCACGCTGTACGGGGCGCTCGACCGGCTGCTGGGGCAGGGGGTCGTCAGGGTCGAGCGTGAGGAGATCGTCGAGGGCAGGCTGCGCCGGACCTACGCGCTCACCGACGCCGGCTACGCGCTGCTCGCCGCCGAGGCGGACCGGCTGCGCGCGACGGCACATGAGGCGGAGCGCCGGATCGGGCTGGCCCGCCCCGGCGCGGTGGCGCGCCCGACGCGGGGCGGAGCGGGCGCATGAGGGGCGATGCTGCCGAGGAGCGGGAGCGCGGCGTGCGCGGGCGGCATCCCGTGATCGCCCTGTACCCGGCCGCGTACCGTCGCCGGCACGGCGCGGAGATCGCGGCAACCCTCGAGGACGCCGGCGCCGGTGCGGGCCGGCTGGAAGCGCTGCGTGAGACGGCGGCCGTGGCGGGGCACGCGCTGCGGATGCGCACGGGCCTGGGCTCGGCCAGACCGGCGGGACGCGCGGTGGCCGGGCTGGTCCCGTACGTCGTCGCGGTGGCGGCCTCGTTGGCGGCGGCGCTGCTGGTTGTGTGGCCGCTCGATCCGCTGCCCTGGGACGGCGAGCGCACCTACACCCCGCTCGCCTACGCGCCCTGGCCGGTCGCCCTGGGGTGCCTTCTCGCGGGCCGCTGGGCATGGGCGCGCATCGCGGCGGGCGCGGCCCTCCTCGGCGCGGTGGTCTCGGTACCGCTGGCCCACTGGTCGGGCGGCCCGGCGGGGCTGTCGCAGAACCTGCCGACCGTGCTCGGGCTGGCGCTCGCCGCGGCGGTCGTGCTGGCAGCCCCGCCCGACCTGCCACCGGTCGGCACACGCGGCCGTCGCTCCGCCGCGCTGATCGCCCTCGCCCTCGGCGTTCCGATGGTCGCGGGGTCGCTCACCGTCTTCCAGGCGCTCGCCGACGTCGGGGTGACCGAACCCGGGCGCGCGGACCCGATGCACCTGTTCGCCTTCTTCACCCCGCTCGTCCTGGCCTTCCCGGCGGCCTGGGGTCTGGCTCGCCTGCGGTACGGAGCGGTCTGCGCGGGGGCTCTGATCGCCGCGACGTCGGTCGTCCCGCTGTACCACGACGGCCTGCTGGCCTCCGTCCCGTACGGCTCCGGGAGCCTCTGGGCGGAGGCCGCGGTCCTGACGGGCTTCGCCGCCCTCGTCATCCGCCTGGGTCTGCGCCTGCGATCGGCTCGGGAGCGCCGCCGGACGACGTGAGGCCGGGATCGGCCAAAGCAGCCGGGCAGGGTCTATCGGCGGTCAAGTGCCCTATGGATTAGGCGAGTTGATGGAGGGCGGGTACGGGGGTACCCGCCCTCCGTCGTGGTGTCCGGCACTACGGTCGTGTCACAGAACCGGTGCGGGGCCGGCCAGTTGATGTGGAGCCGTGAGCGCTGCGGGCGCTCGGCCCGCACGACTCCGTCCCACGCTCCTTGACCGACGACAGAGAGAACCGGATGCGTTTCACCATTGCGAGCATCACGCTCGCGAGCACTGCCGTGATCACCACCCTGGCCGCCTCGCCGGCCGTCGCCGCGAGCCCGTCGCTGCCCGCCCCGGACATCTCCGGCGTCCTGGCCGTCCAGAAGCAGGCGATGGCGAACGGCGCCCCGGGCGCGCTGACCCGTATCGACTCGGGCGGTTCGAGCTACCGCATCTCCATGGGGCAGTCGGACACCGTCGCGCGTACCGCGATGGACGCGGACCGGCGGTTCCGGGTCGGCAGCGTCAGCAAGAGCTTCACCACCGTGGTGCTGATGCAGCTCGTCGCGGAGGGCCGGATCGACCTCGACGCCCCGGCGAACACCTACCTGCCCCAGCCGCTGCCCGACGACCGCATCACCGTGCGGCACCTGCTCTCCCACCGCAGCGGCCTGTGGGACTACACCAACGACATGTTCTACTACACCGTCCCGGGCTTCGAATCGGTACGGAACAAGGTCTTCACCTACCAGGAACTCATCGACCTCTCCACCGCCCACCAGCCCACCAAC
>NZ_FZOF01000046.1 GCF_900188405.1 Actinacidiphila glaucinigra
GCCTTCGAAGCCGGTGGTGGCCATCGAGCCGCCCATGGCCTGCGCGACGACCTCGTAGGCCTTGAACGCGGTGTAGGGGCCGTCCCCGAAGCCCTTGATCGAGGCGTACACGATGCGGGGGTTGATCTCCTGGATGCGTTCCCAGGTGAAGCCCATCCGGTCGATCGCGCCGGGGCCGAAGTTCTCGACCATCACGTCGCTGCGGGCGATCAGGTCGGTCAGGATCTCCCGTCCACGCGGGGTCTTGGTGTTCAGCGTGATGCTCCGCTTGTTCGCGTTGAGCATCGTGAAGTACAGGCTGTCCACCCCGGGCACGTCCCGCAGCTGACGCCGGGTGATGTCACCCCCGGGCGCCTCCAGCTTCACCACGTCCGCACCCAGCCACGCCAGCAACTGCGTCGCCGACGGACCCGACTGGACATGCGTCATGTCCAGAACACGAACACCCTCCAAAGCCTTCGTCACAACCAAGGTTCCTTCCGGTCAGGGGGCCCGTGAGCAGGCAGATCGCAAGATTCCGTTCTGCAGTCTGTACATTGCATACAGCCGACGAATACTGTATGCAGACGTTTATCCCGCATCGACGACCCGGTGTCCAGAGGTCTGCACCGGATTATCGTTCGACCCCGAGTCAGGGCAGGTGCGTTTGACGATGGATCTGTTCGAGTACCAAGCACGGGAGCTCTTCGCGCGGCACGGCGTCCCCGTGCTCGACGCCCATGTGGTGGACGACCCCGCCGAGGTCCGCGCCGCGGCCGAACGCCTCGGCGGACAGGTCGTGGTGAAGGCCCAGGTGAAGACCGGCGGCCGTGGCAAGGCCGGCGGCGTGAAGCTCGCCTCCGACCCCGCGGACGCGGAGGACAAGGCCCGCGCCATCCTCGGCATGGACATCAAGGGCCACACGGTCGGCAAGGTCATGCTGACGCCGACCGCCGACATCCAGGACGAGTACTACGTCTCCTTCCTCCTCGACCGTGCCGAGCGCACCTTCCTCGCCATGGCGTCCGCCGAGGGCGGCATGGACATCGAGGAGGTCGCCGCCACCCGGCCGCAGGCCCTGGCCCGCGTCCCCGTCGACGCCACCGAGGGCGTGACCGAGGAGAAGGCCCGGCAGATCGCCGAAGCCGCCGGGCTTCCCGAGGAGACCGTGCCCGTGCTGACCGCGCTGTGGGAGGTCTTCACCGCCGAGGACGCCCTCCTGGTCGAGGTCAACCCGCTGATCCGCACCACGGACGGCCGTGTCCTCGCGCTGGACGGCAAGGTGTCGCTCGACACCAACGCCCGCTTCCGGCACCCCGCCCACGAGGCGTACGAGACCCCCGGTGAGGGCGACCCCCTGGAGGCCGCCGCCCGCGCCAAGGGCCTCAACTACGTCAAGCTCGACGGCACCGTCGGCGTCATCGGCAACGGCGCGGGACTGGTGATGAGCACCCTCGACGTGGTCGCCCACCACGGCGGTGCCCCCGCCAACTTCCTCGACATCGGCGGCGGCGCCTCCGCCCAGGTCATGGCCGACGGGCTCGGCGTCATCCTCTCCGACCCCGACGTCACCTCCGTCCTCGTCAACGTCTTCGGCGGCATCACCGCCTGCGACGCGGTCGCCGACGGCATCGTCCAGGCACTCGGCCTGGTCGAGCTCACCAAGCCCCTCGTCGTCCGCCTCGACGGCAACAACGCCGAGCGCGGCCGGGCCGTGCTCGACGAGGCCGCGGCGTCGCTGGGCCCCCTCGTACAGCGGCTGGACACCATGGACGGCGCGGCCGCGCGGGCCGCCGAGCCCGCAAGGAGCTGATCGCGATGGCCATCTTCCTCGACCGCAACAGCAAGGTGATCGTCCAAGGCATGACCGGCTCGGAGGGCATGAAGCACACCCGCCGCATGCTCGCCTCGGGGACGGACGTCGTCGGCGGCGTCAACCCGCGCAAGGCCGGCACGAGGGTCGAGTTCGACGGGCGCACCGTCCCGGTCTTCGGCTCGGTCAAGGAGGCCGTCGGCATGACCGGCGCCGACGTCAGCGTCGTCTTCGTGCCGCCGCCCTTCGTGCGCGCCGCCGTCGACGAGGCCGTCGACGGCGGGCTCGGGCTCGTCGTCGTCATCACCGAGGGCGTCCCCGTCCACGACACGGTCGCCTTCCGGGCCCGCGCGGTCGCCTCCGGCACCCGCGTCATCGGGCCCAACTGCCCCGGCCTCATCAGCCCCGGACAGTCCAACGCGGGCATCATCCCCGCCGACATCACCACCTCCGGCCGGATCGGCCTGGTGTCCAAGTCCGGCACGCTGACCTACCAGTTGATGTACGAGCTGCGCGACCTCGGCTTCTCCACCGCGGTCGGCATCGGCGGCGACCCCGTCATCGGCACCACCCACATCGACTGCCTGCGCGCCTTCCAGGACGACCCCGAGACCGACCTCATCGTCATGATCGGCGAGATCGGCGGCGACGCCGAGGAACGCGCCGCCTCCTACATCTCCCGCCTGGTCACCAAGCCGGTCGTCGGCTACGTCGCCGGCTTCACCGCGCCCGAGGGCAAGACCATGGGCCACGCCGGCGCCATCGTCTCCGGCTCCTCCGGCACCGCCCAGGCCAAGAAGGAGGCGCTGGAGGCCGCCGGCGTCAAGGTCGGCAGCACCCCGTCGGAGACCGCACGCCTCGTCCGCGGACTGCTGCGGTGACCGCCCCCGCAGGGGCAGCGGCCGTCGAGCAGCTGCTCATCCGCAGATACGACGTGGGTGCGGCGCTCACACCCCTCGACGTCGACAGGAAGGAGGCCCGCACCGGAGTCGCCATCGTCGCGTGCATGGACTCCCGGCTCGGTGTCGAGGCGATGTTCGGGCTGCGGGCGGGCGACGCCGACGTCATCCGCAACGCGGGCGGCTGCGTCACCCCTGACACGCTCCGCTCGCTGCGACTGAGCCAGCTGCGAGGCGGCACCCGCCAGATCGTGCTGGTGCACCACGAGGACTGCGCGGCACTGGGCGACCCCGCCGAGGACCTGCGCGGGTGCATCGCCCGCGTCCGCGACACCACGGAACTGCCCCGCACCGAACTGGTACGGGGATTCCTCTACACCCGTGGCGGTGCGCTGCGCGAGATCCACCCCGAGCGAGCGGAGAACCCGTGACCCTCGCCCTCAAACCCGGGACGGCCTGGACGGACGCCTGGCAGCGGTGTCTTCGGGCCGCCCCGGAAGCGTTCCACGACGACCGCGTCCTCAACCTCTGGGCCGGGGCGTGGCAGGCCGACGGCCGGATCCTGCCGGCCGCCAGCCCCGTCGACGGCACCCCCGTCGGCGGGGCGCCCCGGCTCGACGCGGACACCGCCCGGCGGGCCGTCCGCGCTGCGCTCGACCAGCACCGCGCCTGGCGGGTGATCCCCGTCTCCGAGCGCAGGGCGCGGGTATCGGCCGCCCTGGACGCCCTCAGCGAGCACCGCACGCTGCTCGCCCTCCTCCTGGTCTGGGAGATCGGCAAGCCCTGGCGGCTCGCCCAGGCCGACGTCGACCGTGCCGTCGACGGCGTCCGCTGGTACGTCGGCGAGATCGACGACATGGTCGAGTGGCGCCGCCCGCTGCCCGGCCCGGTCGGCAACGTCGCCGGCTGGAACTACCCGATGAGCGTCCTGGTGCACGCCATGCTCGTACAGGCACTGGCCGGCAACGCCGTCATCGCCAGGACCCCCGCCGACGGCGGCCTGGCCTGCCTCACCCTCGCCTGCGCGCTCATCGCCCGCGAGGACGTACCGGTGACCCTGGTCAGCGGCGGCGACGAGTTCTCCGCGGAGCTGGTGCGGGCCCCGGAGCTGGGCTGCGTCTCCTCCCTCGGCGGCCGGGACACGGGCGTCCGGGCCGCCACCGCCGTGGCCGACCCGGGCAGACGCCATGTCATGGGGCAGGAGGGACTGAACGCCTGGGGCGTGTGGGACTACAGCGACTGGGAGTCCCTCGGCGGCCACATCCGCGGCACCTTCGAGTACGCCAAGCAGCGCTGCACCGCCTACCCCCGCTTCGTCGTGCGGCGCGAGCTCTTCGCCGACTTCCTGTCCGTCTACCTGCCCGCCGTGCGGTCCGTACGGCTCGGGCACCCGCTCGCCGTGGACGACCCCGGGGACGACCTCCCGGAGCTCGACTTCGGGCCGCTGATCAACGCGGCCAAGGCCAAGGAACTCGGCGACCTCGTCTCCGAGGCCGTCGACCGCGGCGCGACACCGCTGCACCGCGGCAGCCTCGCCGACGCCCGCCTCCTGCCCGGCCAGGACACCTCCGCCTACCTGGCGCCGGTCGCCCTGCTGAATCCGCCCCCCACCTCCCCGCTGTACCGGGCGGATCCCTTCGGCCCGGTCGACACGATCGTCCTGGCCGACACCGAGGCGGAACTGCTGGCCGCGATGAACGCCGGCGACGGCGCCCTCGTCGCCACGCTCTCCACCGACGACGAGGACACCTACGCCCGCCTCGCCCCGGAGATCCGCGCCTTCAAGGTCGGCCACAACCGGCCCCGGTCCCGCGGCGACCGAGCCGAGCACTTCGGCGGTCTCGGGGCCTCCTGGCGCGGTGCCTTCGTCGGCGGGGACCTGCTGGTCCGCGCCGTCACCCAGGGCCCCGCGGACGAGCGCCCGCCGGGGAACTTCCCCGGGTACCACCTGATGCCGCCCGAGGCGGCCTAGCCCCGCCGGTGCCGGGGCCCACACGGCCCCGGCACCCCGTGCACCCAGCGGATACGCAGGTGAAACCCACCCCGAATCCTTGGTATCGTTGTGCCTGTCGCCGCGGGGCCAGCCCTGCGGATCACCTGTCCGGGTGGCGGAATGGCAGACGCGCTAGCTTGAGGTGCTAGTGCCCTTTATCGGGCGTGGGGGTTCAAGTCCCCCCTCGGACACAACTGTTGACGATACGGATTCGAGGGCCTCGACCTTGCGGTCGGGGTCCTCTTCCCATGTGCGTGACCGATGGTGTTGCCCAGGGCCCCGTAGAGGATGCGCTGTGTGACGCCCACCGTGAAAGCGGCCGGCCGACGACAGTACGCGCGGCACGGGCTGTCGAGCCCGCGGGCTTCCCGACCGGGCCCGGCTCGGAGCGGTCGGGGTTCAGCGGGGCCGTGCTCGCCCCGGTGCTCGACTGCACGGGTCCGTCCTTACGCGATCGCGTCGGCGAGCCCGCAGAGCGCGTCGACGTCGACGGCGGCATCCGGGTCCCGGTCCCGAAGGCCGTGCCGCGTCAGCCGGGCGGGATGTTGTGGTTCACCCGGAACATGTTGGTCGGGTCGTACGCCTTCTTCGTCGCGGTCAGCCGCCGGTGGCGCTCCGCGCCGTGGACCTCGCTCAACCGCTCGGGGTCGGTGGCCTCCTGGGACGGAGAGGAAGTTGACCATCCCGCGGCTGTCCGCCCAGGGCTCCATCGCTTCCGTCAACACGTCGAGTTCGCCGGTCAGGAACCCGGCCTGTTCCGGCGCGCCCACGCCGAAACCGAAGAGACGGGCAGGCTCGTGGCACCCGGCCGCCGGAGCGCGGCCGGGTGCCGGTCTCACCGGGCAGCGGTTGATCAGGCGTTGGCGCGCAGCGGCTGCATGGCCTTCGACCAGCTGACGAGCTGGTCGAGCATGGCCTCCGCGGTGGGCCGGTGGTGCGGGCCCGGCTTGAAGACGCTGTAGTTCTCGAAGTCGGCCAGGAGGGACAGCGCGACCTGCGCGCGCACCGTGACGATCTGCAGCTCACTGGCGATGAGGCGGAGGTGCTCCACGGCGCGGACGCCACCGTCGGCGCCGTATCCCACGAAGCCCGCGGCCTTGTTGTTCCACTCCGCGTACAGGTAGTCGATGGCGTTCTTCAGGGCGGCCGTGGTCGAGTGGTTGTACTCCGGGGTGACGAACACATAGCCGTCGAACTCGGCGATCCTCGACGCCCACGCCTTGGTGTGGTCGTTCTGGTACTGCCCGAACGACGGGGGAAGCGCCTCGTCGAGGAGCGGCAGCGGGTGGTCCGCCAGGTCCACGAGCTCGAACTCGGCGTCGGAACGCTGCTTTGCGATGTCGAGTATCCAGTCCGCCACGGCGGCGCCGTTGCGCCCCGGGCGGGTGCTGCCGAGGATGATCGCGATCTTGGTCATGTCGTGCCTTTCGTGGGTGCGGCGCACGTCGAGCGCGGAGGCGGTGCCTGGCGCGGGGGTCGAACGTGCTCGGCCACCGGGGAGGGTGCACACGAGGTGGCTTCTCTGGGGGCGTCCGCCCTGGTCGAGTGGCGCAGGCTCGGTGCCGACGTCGTCGGTGGCGACCGTAGAGCGGGTAAATCGGGAAGGCAACCAGAGCGAGATGCCCGATATACCCATCTGTGGTCGCCCGTTGTGGAACGGCCGGCCGCGCCCGTCGGGCACCTGTGGGCCGCCCGTCGCCCGCACGAGAGGGAGGGCCGCGGGAACGCGTCGGGGGCGGTAACACCGGCCGGCGGGCCTGTCGCCGGCTGCCGTTTCACCGTTCGAGGGGGCCGCGCCGCGTCGGCGGTACGTCCCGCCGCCGAGGGGTCCGGTACTCCGGTGGCCGGCTCCCCGGCACCGCGCATCGGACCCGAAACCTTGCACGGGAAGGCAAGTCGGCAGGCGGATCCCTGCACGGGAAGGCAAGACGGCGACCCGCGTGCCGCCTACCTTGGGAGTGCCGGCGAGGTCGCGCTCAGAGCCGGGCGGGTCCGGTTTCGACGGGGAGCGTGCGGCTTCGCCGACGCCACTCGCGGGGGTTCATGCCGTACTCGGCTTTGAAGACGCGGCTGAAATGAGGCGCGCTGGTGAATCCCCACCGGTGCGCGATCGCCTCGACCGTCATGAATTGGTGCACGGGTGATGCCAGTTCCCTCTTGCACTCTTCGAGGCGCTGGGTCCTGATCCAGTCGCCGAGAGCGATACCCGCTCGGGACAGGGTCAGGTAGAGCTGGCGTACGGAAACGTGGTGCGCGGCGGCGATACGTGCGGCAGTCAGGTCGGGTTCTGCCAGATGGACGCGGACGTATTCCTCGACGCGCTGAAGAAGTGTGTGGTGCAAAGGCTCCCGGGCCAGGTCGTCACGGCCGAGGCCCGTGGTGACCACGGCCCTGATCAGGTCGACGCTGGGCTGCGCGAACAGGGCGGCCTCGGTCTCGCCGAGAGCGCCCTGGCTGCGGGCCAGCCGGGCGAAGAACGCCACTGCGGCGCCCACGAGCGGGTGTTCCGAGCCGAGCCGCACGGCCGCGACCTGGCCGAGAAGGGAGGACTGCAGCCCCAGGACGTGCGTGGGAACGCGAACGACGACCGCATGGACGGGGCCCTGGAAGAAGATCTCATAGGGCTTCGCGTTCTCGATCACCGTGATGTCGCCCGCCCGGATCTCGCCCTGGTTGCCCCCCTGGCCGAACCGGGTGACCCCCGCTTCCTGGAGGGCGACGAGAACGTGCGGCACCATGTCCTCTTTCACCGGTGCGGTCGCCCGCCGGAGTCCGGCCACGTTCCAGTCGATTCCCGTGACTTCCACCGAACCCACGGTGTTGATGTTCGCAACGGCCCTCAGGCGGGTGGGGTTCGGAGGGAGATCCACCTCTATTCGGCCGTTCACCGACCGGGAGAGTTCACGGATGGCGTCCGCGCGGTCGCCGGGAGTCAGCGACCTCAGGTCGAACCGAATTGCCATGTGCGCTTTCTCCCTGGCCGATCGCGAGGCAGTCGTTGCCGGACGGGCCTCCACGGTACAGCGGCCAATGGTCCACTTTGCGATCTTCGGTGTGCTGTTCACGTTTTTTTCGCTTGGTCCCGGTTGTCTGTCGCCGAACCCGGGGACCGTCGCCGAAGTTGCGGCATCCGGCAGGAAATGGAAGGAAAACGAATATTCATCTTGACGGCTCGTCGGCCGGCACCGCAGGATGGGGCCAGCAAAACGGAATGTTCGTTCGCGAAGGTGGGGGCATGGGTGGTGTGCGCACCTGGGGGCTTGCGAGGCCGCGGCTCCGGGTTCCGGGAGACGTCTGGGTGCCGTCCGCTGCCGCGGCGCCGGCCCGTCGACCGGCAGGCCGGAGGAACTCGCGATGTCCCGTCGCGGAGCTCCCCGATGACATTGCCGAAGGAGCGTCTTCGCGATTAACGCCCGGCTAACGACTCCTGATTAGGCTCGGGTCATCAACGGCCGAGGCACTTACGACTTCACGGCAGGGCGGGACTTCCTCCATCCGAATCGGGCGGTTCGAATGGCCGGTCGATCACGATACTGATTCTTCGTTTTCCCGCGCGCTGAGGACGGATTCACCAACGGATTCACGGCAATTTCCCGGCGATGTCCTGTCGAGTGGAACTCGAATGACGGCCCGAGAGACAGCAGTCCATGCACGCCGGTGCTTGGGCGAGGGCAGAAGGTGGCATTTGATGCGAACTGGCGACCAGTACTTGGAGTCCCTCAGGGACGGGCGCGTCGTCTGGGTCGGAGGTGATCTGGTCGACGACGTCACGACGCACCCGAAGACCAGGGCGCAGGCCGGGCGGATAGCGCAGTTCTACGACCTGCACCACGAGCCCGAGATGCAGGACGTCATGACCTTCGTCGACGACGACGGTGTGCGCCGCTCGATGATGTGGTTCACGCACACGGACGCCGCGGGGCTGCGCCGCAAGCGCATCTACCTGGAGACCGTGGTCCGGGAACTCGACGGCGGATCGACGGGGCGGACCCCGTGCGCGAACAACTACGGCCTGGTCACCTACGAGGAGGACCCGCAGCCGTGGAGCGACCAGTCGGTGGGCACCGGCGGGCGTGATCTGACCGTGGGGATCAAGGACTTCCTGGAACTCGTGAAGGAGGGCGACCTCAACTGCGCCTTCGCCTTCATCGACCCCCAGGTCGACCGTTCCAAGCAGGCCGCGGCCCAGACCGCGCTGCGCGTCGTGGAGACCCGGGACGACGGCATCGTGGTCAACGGCGTCAAGGCCGTGAGCACCGGTACGCCGTTCGCCGACTACATCCACATCGGTGTCTTCTTCCGTCCGGGAATCGAGAGCGAACAGGTCATCTACGCCGCCTGTCCGGCCAACGCGCCGGGCGTCGCGATGGTCTCCCGCGAGGCGACGGTACGGGACGATCCCGGGAACCACCCGCTGTCCTCGGCCGGCGACGAGCTGGAATGCACCGTCATCTTCGACAACGTGTTCATCCCGTGGGAGCGCGTCTTCCACATCGGCAGCCCCGAGCACGCCTCGCTCTACCCGCAGCGCATCTTCGACTGGGTGCACTACGAGGCGCTCATCCGGACGATGGTCCGCGCCGAACTCATGGCCGGGCTCGCGATGCTGATGACCGAGCACCTCGGTACGTACCAGCTCCCGCCGGTCCAGGCGCGCCTGGCGCGACTCGTCGAGTTCTACCAGACGATCCGGGCCCATGTGATCGCCTCCGAGACGGAGGGGTTCATCTCCCCTGCGGGGCTCTACAAGCCGAACGTCCTTCTCTTCGACTTCGGCCGCTCGTACTACCTGGAGAAGTACGCGGAGATGCGGAACGAGGTGATCGACCTCGCCGGTCGCGCCTCGCTCCTGTTCCCGACCGAGGAGCAGTGGCAGAACCCCGAGCTGCACGAGTGGCTCGCGCCCCTGCAGGCGGGCGCGGTCGGCGAGCCCTACGACCGCATCCGCATCTCGCGTGTCATCCGTGACTTGTTCCTCACCGACTTCGGCGACCGGATCAGCACCTTCGAGCAGTTCAACGGGACGCCGATGCTGGGCACCCGGATGCTCACGATGAAGCGCTCGGAACTGTCGCCCTCGGGGCCGCTCACCCACCTCGCCCGGAAGGTCTGCGGCCTTCCGGAGCCCGAGGCCCCCGAGGTGACTGCCTACACCGAGCAGGCCGAGTACGCCCGGCGCCTCGACGGCGCACGGCTGGAGGGCTCACGGGTCCGCTGAACCGGCGACGGTGCGGCAAGGTTCGCGGCCGCCGCCGGTCGCGAACCGCCGCACCCGGCGGCACCGGCGGACAGCCGGCCCGCATGCGGGCGGGCAGGGCGCCGACGACACACGTGGTTTGGGCAGCGAACGGGACGAGACGGCCCGGTGGACCGGCGGGCGGGCGCCGGCTCCACCGGCACCAAGGATCAGGAGGCGCGACATCCGATGGGTGACTCTGATTCCGACCGGCCGAGCGGCCCGAACACGTCCGGCCGGCAGCACCGCGCGATCATCCGGCGGAAACTGGCGGCGCCGGAGCCGGCGAAGGGCGTCGTCGTCCGCGAGAGGCTCAACCGGCGTCTGCGGGACATGCTGGACCGCCACACCGTGGTGAACGTCTTCGCGACGGCCGGGGCCGGCAAGACCACGGCGGTGGCCCTGGCCGTGAGCGGCCTCGACAGGCCCGTCGCCTGGCTGTCGCTCGACGGCACCGAGCGGGCGGCGGGGCGCCTGCTCGTCTACCTCGAAGCGGCGCTCGAGGGCGTTGTCGCCGACGCCGCCGACGTGGCCTCCGACGCCCTGAGCAGCAGCCTGCACATCGGTGAGGCGGCCGGGCTGCTGGCCGAGAGCCTCCAGGGCAGCGGCCTCATCCTCGTCTGCGACAACGTGGAACGCATCGCCGCCGACGAGAGCTGCGTCGCCGTGCTCTCCTCCTTCGCCCGCTATCTGCCGTCCGGTGTGAACCTCGTACTGATCTCGCGTGTCGACGTCCACCTCGATCCGGGCCCGACGAGCGAACGGGACCGGGTGGGCGAACTGATCGAGAGCGACCTCGCGTTCGACGCCCAGGAAGCCGACGTCGCCCTGCGCACCGTGGGCCACGTCGACGTGCATCCGGCGCGGGCCGTCGCGGCGACGGGGGGCTGGGTGACCGGGGTGCTGTTCGAGGGATGGCGCCATGCGCGCTCCAGCGAGCTGGATCCCGACTCGCTGAGGTCCTACGTCGCGGCGAACGTCTTCAACTCGCTGTCCCCGGTGGAGAGGACCTTCCTCCTGCACACCAGCCTGCTGGCGGAGACATCGGTCGAGAGCGCCCGCGCCATGGGCCAGGAGAACGCGGCGCAGGTCATGGCGGACCTGCGCGTCCGGCATCTCCCGGTGACGTGGTCGCCGGACGGTTCCCGTATGACGCCGCACCCGGTGTTCCGCGACTTCCTGCGGGTCGCCCTGGCCCGGCAGGACGCCGGGACGCTCGCCACGGTCCGTCGCCGGCACGCCGAGCTCCTGATCGCCCGGGGTGAACGCGAGGAGGCCGTCGACGAGTTGCTGCGGCTCGGGGACCTCGACGCGGCCGGGCGGCTGGCCGCCGTGGCCCTTCCCAGCCTCGTGGCGCGGATGGACTTCGAGCCGGCGGCACGCTGGCTCGACGCGCTGGGAGGGTCGGCCCGTACCCCGACCCCGGAGATCGGCTCGGTCATCCTGCGCGTCGCCTTCGCGCTCGAGCAGTGCGACCGCGGAGTGGACCTCGTCGACCGTCACGGCTACGCGTGGCTTCCGGAGCCGGGGGCCCCCGACTTCGAGGAGGCCCACGTCCTGGCCTGCTGGTGTCTTTGGCACTCCGGTCGGATCGAGGAGGCGCGGTCCGTCGCCGACCAGCTGTCACCGGGCCGCAACTGGCTCATCGCGCACACGCTGATCGCGCTGGCCACCGGCGAGGAGCCGCCGCCGTTCCCCGAGTACTCGCCCACGCCGTCCGGTCCGGTCGACGGTCTGCTGATGCGGCTGGCCTTCATGAGGGGCCGCCTCGAAGGGCTCGACGACGTGGGTTCGTTCGACCCGTGGCGGACGATCCTGGGCGGCCCCTGGGTCGTCGCCGCGCTGCGGGCCACCGGACGACTCGACGCCGCGATGTCGATGTTCGAGCCGCGCAGCGGTTCGTCGCAGCCGGTCTGGCTGCACGCCGTCGACGCCGTCGACCTCATGCTGGACCTCGGCCGCGGCGAGGAGGCCTGCGCGTCCATCGAGCGCGGGAGGGGCCTCATCGCGTCGACCGGGTCGAAGGTCTACAAGAACATGAGCCTGCTGGTCGAGGCCAAGCTGCGGCTGCGCCTGGAGGGCGACACACGGCGCGCCGACCGCGTGCTGGCGGAAGCGGCGGCCAACGGCGCCTCGGAGTACGTCCTCACGCGGGAGACCTGGCAGATCTGGTCCGGCCTGTCGATGCTCCTGCAGGAAAAGGACGCCGAGGCCTACGAACTCCTCGCGGAATGCGTCCTGTCCATGCAGAAGGGAGACCGCCACCTGGACCTCCCGACGGCCGCCGTCTACCTGGCCGAGGCGCAGTGGCGTCTCGGCCTCGAGGACCAGTCCGACGCCACCGCCGACCTCGCGATGGCCTCGGCCTCGACGCACGGATCGCAGCACCTGCTGCTGACGGCCCTCACCGACATGCCGTCGGTCGCGGCCAGGGCGGCAGACACCAAGTCCAGCCGCATGTCACCCTGGTACGAGGTCCTGGCGGCCCTGTCGGGCCCGCATCCGGTACGTGTGAACGTGAGCACGCCGCGTCTGGTGCTCGAGGAGTTCGGCGAGCCGGTCCTCACCGTCGACGGGAACACGGCCCAGCCGCGGCTGACCAAGAGCGTCGAGCTCCTCAGCTACCTCCTCGGGAGACCCGACCGCAGGGCCACGCGCGAGGAGCTCCTCGGGGCGCTCTTCGGCGGCCGCAACGACGCCGCCGGCCGCAACTACCTGAGGCAGGCCCTCTACCGCCTTCGCGAGGTCCTGCCCGACGACCTGGGTCCGAGGCAGGACGGCGACGTCTTCCGGATGCCCGGACCCGCGGTCGCCATGGGCTCGGCGCAACGCGCGGCCGACCTCATCGCCCAGGCCGGCAGGCAGGACGGGGAGATCCGCCTCCAGACGCTGGCGCACGCCCTCAGCAGCGCCGAGAGGGGGCCGTACCTCGCGACGGTCTCCGGCGCGTGGGTCGCCGAGCGCCGCGTGCTCCTCGCCGAGACCTTCCTGTCGGCGCGGGTCGACGCGGCCAAGCTCGCCTACCGGATGAACCGCTACCGCCAGGCGAAGGGACTGGTCGACTACGTGCTCCGCGAGGACCCGTACCGCGAGCAGGCCTGGCGGCTGGCCATCCAGCTGGCGCACGCCAGCGGCAGCGACGACGCCGTGCTGGCCCTCTACCAGCGGTACGCGGTGCGTATGCGGGAGCTCGGCGTACCGCCGTCCGACGAGGTCCGCCGCCTGGTCGCGCAACTGCGGCGATAGGCCCGCGCGGCCGCGCGGACAGGCGCGCCGGTGAACACCTCGTCAGCCACACCCGGGCCGCCTGGGCACAGGCGGTGTTCAAGCCATCTCGTCACACGCAACGGAGGGCACCATGGGTACGTCGACCGCGCAGGACATGTCCGTCGTCTACCGCGGGGCAATGTCGCGGTTCTCGACCGGCGTCACGATCGTGACGACCAGGACGCCGAACGGCCCGGCGGGGATGACGGCCAGCGCCGTCGCGTCCGTCTCGCTTGATCCGCTCATGCTCCTGGTGTGTGTCGGGAACACCCTTGCGACGCGGGACGCGATCTCCGGCTCCGGGGTCTTCGCGGTCAGTGTCCTGGCACGGGGACAGGAGCACCACGCGTTGCGGTTCGCCAGCCGGTGCGACGACAAGTTCGCCGGCATGGGCCTGCGGGCCGACCACGAGCTCCCCGTCGTGGACGGCGCGGTCGCCTACTTCGCCTGCGAGGTGCAGGAGGAGGTCGCGGGCGGAGACCACACGATCTTCATCGGGAAGGTGGTCAGCTGCGGCTACGAGGCCGACTCCGACCCGCTGGTGTACTTCGCCGGGAGATTCGGCAGCCTCTGCGATCCCCGCTCCCACGCGCAGCTCGCCTTCGACTGGCAGCTCTCCGCGTCGATATAGCGAGCCCTCACCCGGCGCCGGGTGAGTTCGACAACCCCCCTGCGCATGTCGCGCACCGTCTCAGGAGATGAACGTGAACGTATCCGTGCTGGGTCTCGGTCAGATGGGATCCGCCATAGCCGAACGACTCATCGGCGCAGGCCACGAGGTGAGTGTCTGGAACCGCTCGAAGGGCAGGGCGGACGGCCTGGTGGCACTGGGCGCGACCGAGCTCGACGCCCCCGCCGAAGCGTGGGACCGGTCGGAGGTGTGCATCACGATGGTCGCGGACTCCCGCGCCCTGGCCGACGTCGCGCTCGCGCCCGATGGCGGGCTCGTCCACGCCGCGTCCGGCAAGGGACGGGTCCTCGTCGACATGAGCACCGTCTCCGTGGAGGTGTCCCGCGACGTGGCGGCCGGAGCCGAGGCCGCCGGCATCGGCTACCTGCGCGCTCCGGTGAGCGGGAACCCCGGTGTCGTGCGTGCCGGGAACCTGACGGTCATCGCGTCGGGCGAGGACGCCGTCTTCTCGTCCGTGGAGGGCCTGCTGCGCGACATCGGCCCCCACGTGTTCCACAGCGGCGAAGGGGACGCCGCCCGCGTCATCAAGCTGGCCCTCAACCTCATGGTCGCCGGGACGGCCGAACTCCTCGCCGAGTGCGTCGCGCTGGCCGAGGCCCATGGAGTGCAACGGGACAGGCTCCTGGAGGTCGTCGGTGCCTCGGCGGTCGCGTCGCCGCTGGTGAAGTACAAGATCGGGCCGCTGCTGGCGGACGACTACACGTCGACGTTCAGCTCGCGGCTCATGCGCAAGGACCTGGACCTGGCCCTCGACGCCGCGGCGGCCGGCGGGGTTCCGCTGCCGGTCACCGGCGTCGTGCAGCAGCTGCTCCAGGCGTGCATCTCGACCGGCCTGGGCGAACGGGACTTCATGTCCCTCCTCGTGCGGCTGCAGCGCGAGGCCGGGCAGATCCCCGGCTGACCGTCCCACCGCCGCCCCGCGCGTGAGGCCGGCCGGACTCCCGTCCGGCCGGCCTCGGATCCCGCGCGGTCTCAGAGTCGGGCCGCCACGGCCGCGGGCGGCTCGGGCATGTCGAGCTCGAAGGCCATGACACGGTGGAAGCGCGACAGGGCGTTCCACAGGCTGATGGACATCACGAGCTCCACGAGTTGCGCCGCGTCGAACACCCGCTGCGCCTCGTCGCGGACATCCGCCGGGACGCCGGTGAGGCCGCTCTCCACCGGGACGCCCGGAAGGGCGACCGTCATCTCCTCGGCCAGCCGGAGCGCCAGCCGCTCCTGTTCGGTGAAGCCCCCGAGCTCGCCGTCCGCGACGGCCGCCAGCTCGTCGGCCGACACCCCCTTGGCGAGCGCCGACGCGCAGCGGTGACTCGTCGTGTAGCGGCAGTGGTTGAGCACGGAGACGCGCACGGCGACCAGTTCCTTCACACGCCCGTCCAGCGCGCCCGGTCCGTTGACCTGCCTCAGGAAGGGAAGGTAGGCGGCGAGCAGGCCGGGGCTGTTCCCGATGCCCGCCCAGGTGTTCAGTACTTCGCCGTACGCACTCATCCCCTGGGCGAGCGCGGGTTGGTCGGCCGAGGAGAACTCGGCGGAAGTGAGCAGTGGCACCAGTGACATGCGCATTACCTTTCGAGGAATCCCGGCTGGAGGCAGCCGGCTTGGGGTGAGGGTGAGGCGGGCTCCGGGGGAGTGGCGCAGGCCAGGGGCGGGGCCGGGCGGGGGGTCGGGGTGCCGGCGCGTCGCAGGCCGATCGTGATCCCCATCGTCGCGTTGAGCCACGGCACGAGGAAGGTCAGTGCCGTGCGAGCGGCGAGTACCCAGGTGAACGGGCCGTCCCTGACCTGCGAGTACAGGTTCACCATGAACAGGGTCGAGCCGACGACCAGGGCGGCGGTGGTCGTCTGCGCCATGGCCCTGCCCCGTACGGCACCGCGCAGCGCCGCGCTCCACGCGACAGGGGGAGTTGCGGCTTGGGGGTCCTGCTCGGGCTGGCTCATGGTGTCCTCAGGTGCTCTGGACGTCACGTCGCGGACCGCGGCGGGTTCCCGGGGCGGGGCTCTCACCGACCGCCCGCGGGGGGAGGCGGCGCATCGACGTCCCGACGGGGACCGGCGCTCGGCCGGGCACGCGCGCCGGGCGCGCGGTTCGGCCCAAGGCGCCCTGTACGTCACATCTGTGGCGCCCGGTCACGGCGGCGCTCTCCTGGATCGCTCACTCTCCACCCTGACAGGAGATGGATCCAAATTCAACCGCCTGACGGCAAATCGTGGCCCCTGAGGGTCTGAATGGATCCGAAACGGCCCCGGCTGGCTCAGAGACCGAAGCGCGTACGGAAGAACCGGTCCAGGTCGCGCCGGTCGGCACCCGGTGACGGCAGCGACTCCCCGCCGGGGGAGCGCAGCCCGTCGATGAACACCCCGAGCTGGCGGCCCGCCAGATCCGCCGAGGGGTTGCCGCCGCTCTCCTCCGGGATGCGGGCCGGCATCGAGTTCAGCATCAGGACGAGGTCGAACACGGTCACGTCCCGGCGCAGGCTCCCGGCGTCCTGGGCCCGCGTCACCACGTCCGCGAAGCCGGCCAGCAGGGCCTCCCGGGCCGCGACGAGTTCGGGCCCCGGCTCCGTCGTCCGCCGCCGGCTGACGGGGAACAGCTGGCTGCTGCGGGCCTGGGCGATGTACCGCACCACCCGTGTGAAGACCGTCCAGGGATCGGGCTCGGCCCTTGAGAGGTGTTCGATCTCGGCGGACGTCTCCGTCATGACGTCGATCGCCACCCGTTCGACCAGGGCGTTCTTGCTCGGGAAGTGACGGTAGACGGTGCCCATGCCCACTCCCGAGCGGCGGGCGACCGCCTCGATGGACACCTCGTAACCGCGGTCGGCGAAGACCTCCCTGGCGGCTTGCAGGATCAGGCGGACGTTCTCGCGTGCGTCGGCGCGCTGCGGCCGATCGCCAGGGGGTGTCAACGGGCTCATTTGCCACCGATGTTACTGTCCTGTCGACGCAAGCGGAAATTGAATTTCCGGTTACCTGTGCGTCCCTGACACAGGAGGCCTCATGAGCGTGTCGACACAATCCCGCTCCCACTCCGACTTCCCCAGCGACTTCCGCGGCGCGGTGCTCCGCCCCACCGACGACGGGTACGACGCGGCGCGCGCGCTGTACCAGGGCCGTGCCGCCGACCACGGCCCCGCGCTGATCGCACGGTGCGCCGACGAGGAGGACGTCGCGACCGCCATGCGCTACGCCTGCGCCCACGGCATCCCGGTGGCCGTGCGCAGCGGCGGGCACGGATCCGACGGCTATGCGATGCCCGGCGGCGCACTGGTCGTCGACCTGTCGGCGATGCGGACGGTCACCGTCGACCCGGAGACCCGCGTGGTCCGGGCCCAACCGGGCGTCACCCTCGGCGAGATGGACGCGGCCGCACAGCGGCACGGCCTGGCCGTACCCGCCGGGACGGTCAGCAGCACCGGCGTCGCCGGACTGACCCTGGGCGGCGGCATCGGCTACCTGATGCGCCGCTACGGCGCCACCGTCGACAATCTGCTGGGCTGCGACGTGATCACCGTGGACGGCCGCAAGGTCCGCGCCGACCCGGCCGAGAACCCCGACCTGTTCTGGGCGCTGCGCGGCGGGGGCGGCAACTTCGGGGTCGTCACCTCGCTGGAGTACCGGGCGCACCCGGTCGGCCCCGAGGTCGTCGCCGGACAGCTGATCTTCCCGCTCGACCAGGCCGCCGACGTCCTCGGCAAGCTCTCGGCACACCTGGCCACAGCCCCGAGGGAACTGGGACTGCTGGTCGCGATCGCCCCCGCTCCCCCTCTGCCGATGCTGCCCAGGGAGGTGCACGGGAAGCCGGTGCTGATCCTCGTCGTCGTCTACACCGGGGAGCCCGCCGCCGCCCCTGCGGTCGTCGGGCCGCTCGCCGCGGCCGGACGGCCGCTCGCCGACCTGGTCGGGACGACGACATGGGTCCGGGCGAACAGCATGCTCGACGCCGTCGCCCCCTACGGCATGCGCATGAACCTGCGGGGCGGATATCTGCCGGCGCTGTCCGCCGACGCCGTCGACGTGCTCCTGGAGTACGTCGCCACCCTGCCGTCGAAGCCCGGCGACATCTACTCGATCAACCTGTCGTTCATGGGCGGCGCGATATCCGAGGACCGCGACGAGGACTCCATGGCCTTCTCCCGTGAGGGTGCCGCCTGGCTGTGGGAGGCCATCTGCAAGTGGGACGTACCCGGGCGCGACGCGGAGTACGACGCTTGGGCGACCGCCCTCACCGAGGCGATGCGGCCGCACGCCCTGACGAACGGCTACGCCAACCTCAGCGACGACCTCGGCGAGGAGTGGCGGCGCGGGGTGCACGGCAGCGAGGCCAAGCACCGGCGGCTGCGTGCGGTCAAGGCCGCCTGGGACCCGCAGAACCTGCTGCGGTTCAACAAGAACATCGCTCCTGAGGCGACCGGCTGACCATACGACGGCCGGCGCCTTCCACCGCCCAGGGGGCGAGCGGAAGGCGCCGGCCGGTCGTGCGAGGTCATCCCCGCCCCTCCGGTCAGAGCCCGGCCGCCTCGTCCCGGCGCCCGGCCCGGGTCCCCGCGGGCGTGTTCAGGTGGGACTGCGAGTCGCGCTCGGTCGACAGCGGCCCCGAGACGGTGAAGTAGCGCTGCCCGGCGACGAGAAGCTCCTCCGCGGGGAACTTGGTGATGACCTCGCAGCCGTCCGCGGTCACCACGAGTTCCTCCTCGATCCGGGCCGCGCCCCAGCCGTCCTTCGACGGCCAGTAGGTCTCGAGCGCGAACACCATGCCCTCCTCGAGCACCTCGGGGTGCTCCAGGGACACCAGCCGGGAGAACACCGGCTTCTCCCAGATCGACAGCCCGACACCGTGGCCGTACTGGAGGGCGAACGCCGCCTCCTCGTCGGCGAACCCGAACTCCTGCGCCGTCGGCCACACCGACACGATGTCCGCTGTGGTGGCTCCGGGCCGGACGAGGCTGATCGCCTCGTCCATGTACTCGCGGCACCGGGTGTAGGCGTCGCGCTGGGCGGAGGAGGCGCTGCCGACCGCGAACGTGCGGTAGTAGCAGGTGCGATAGCCGTTGTAGCTGTGCAGGATGTCGAAGAACGCCGGGTCCCCGGGCCGCACGATGCGGTCCGAGAAGACATGGGGGTGCGGCGCGCACCGCTCCCCGGAGATCGCGTTGACGCCTTCGACGTACTCCGAGCCGAGGTCGTAGAGGGTCTTGGCCACCACGCCCACGCACTCGTTCTCCCGCACACCCGGCCGGAGGAACTCGTAGAGGTTCTCGTAGGCGGCGTCGACCATCGAGCAGGCGTGGGTGAGCAGATGGATCTCGTCGCGGGTCTTGATGCGCCGGGCCTCCAGGAACACCTGCTGGCCGTCCACCACCGTGACGCCCGCGTCCTGCAGGGCCTTCAGAACCGGGAGCTCGATCACGTCGACGCCCAGCGGCTCACCGAGGAGCCCGTAGAGCTCGAGCTCGTGCTTGATCTTCCGGGCGACGGAGTCGGCCATCCCGACCAGGGGGTTGATGGCGCCGCGCAACGTGGAGATGCCGGCGCGGGCGCCGCTCGGGTTGCGGGCGTCGGCTCCGTGGTGGGCTCCGTGCGGATCGCCGTCCGAGTGGGCCTTCGAGTAGTCCAGCCACGGGTTGTACAGCTGGTGGTGCCTGGCGGCCGAGCCGAAGTCCCAGACGATCGGCTCGCCTCCCCTGACCAGCAGGGAGAACCGGATCATCTTGTCGATGCCCCAGGTGCCGATGTGGGTCGAGGTCATGTAGCGGATGTTCGCGAAGTCGAAGGCCAGGACGGCGCCGAGGTCGGACTGCTCCAACGACGCGCGCAGACGTGCCAGCCGCTCGTCGCGGAGCCTGTCCATGTCGATGCGGGTTTCCCAGTCGACCGCGTTCGGTCCAAATGTCGGAATCGCCATCACAAGTCCTTTGCCATGCGGAAGTCGCGGGTAGGGGAGACACATGCGCACCACCGGTGACGGTTCGGTGCGCGCACCCGTGGGGGACCCGGCGGTCCCTCGCCTCGGAGCAGGCTGCGCACAGCTCAGGGTGCACCCCGCCCCGTTATCCGGCCGGAAGCCGCCGGCCGGCCCGGCGGCCCGCCTGTGAACCCCGCGTTACCCGCGCTTGCCGCGGGCTCGGCGCCTCGGATCGACTCTTCGCGGAAGCAACGAAGCGCTGACTGGAGGGACCGAACATGGCTGCAGGTTGGAACTTGGAGGGCCGCACGGCTTTCGTGACCGGTGGTAGCCGAGGCCTGGGCTACGCCATCGCACAGGCGCTCCTCGAGCGCGGTGCCAAGGTGGCGATCGCAGCCAGGGACGAAGCGGCCGTCAAGGCGGCGGCAGGCCGTCTCACCGCCGGAGGCCGCGCGGAGGACGTGCTCCCCGTCGTCGCGGACGTCACCGACGCGGAGTCCGTCAACAGCGCGCTGGCGACGGTTCACGCGTGGCAGGGCAGCCTCGACATCGTCGTGAACAACGCGGGTCCGCAGCTCGCCCCCTCCCCCCTGGACAAGGCCGACGAGCAGATCGTCGCGGGCGCCTTCGACACGAAGCTGATCGGGTTCCTCCGTGTCGCGCAGGCCGCCCTCCCGTTCCTGAGCCGGACCGGCAGCGGCAGCATCGTCAACGTCGTCGGCGCGACCGCGCACGCGGTGATCCCGAACACCGGCCCCACGGCCATCGTGAACGCGGGCGTGGTCGCCCTCACGAGCTACCTGGCGACCGAGGCGGCGTCGAGCAACATCCGGGTCAACGCCATCTCCCCGGGGATGACGAAGACCGAGGGGTGGCTCACCAAGACCGAGGCCATGGGCGCGCAGCAGGGCAAGAGCGCCGAAGAGGTCCGGGCCGGCATGGTGCAGGGGCTCGGCATCCGGCTCAACCGCTGGGCCGAGCCCACCGAGATCGGGGCCGCGGCGGCGTTCCTGGCGTCCGACGACGCCTCCTACGTGACCGGCCAGGTGCTGCGCGTCGACGGCGGGCTGTCGAAGCCCGTCGCCTGATCGCAGGTCCCCGGGCAGACGCCATCCAAGGCCTCCGTCGCCTTGGATGGCGTTCCTGTCGGGCGCACCCGGCTGCCCGCCGCGTGCTCTGCACCATCGACACCCTGGAGTTGGGGAATGCTGATCGGAATCGTGAGCGAAGCCCGCCGTGGCGAGACGCGCGTTGCCGCGACTCCCGCCACGGTGGTCCAGCTGGTCAAGCTGGGATACGAGGTCGTGGTGGAGCCGGGTGCGGGGGCGCTGTCGAGTTTCCCGGACGAGGCGTACACCGGTGCCGGTGCCAGGCTGGGTGACCCGCTGGCGGCGGACGTCGTGCTCGGTGTGAACGCCCTCTCGACGGAGCAGCTGGACGGGCTGAAGCCGGGAGCGACGGTCGTGGGCGTCATGAGCCCGGCGTTCGATCCCGCGCTGGTGGAGGACCTGGCGCGGCGGCCGATCACGGCGCTGGCGATGGACGCGGTGCCCCGTATCTCGCGGGCTCAGTCGCTGGACGTGCTGTCGTCGATGGCGAACATCGCCGGCTACCGGGCGGTGGTGGAGGCCGCGCATGCCTTCGGCCGCTTCTTCACCGGGCAGGTGACGGCGGCCGGCAAGGTGCCGCCGGCGAAGGTGCTGGTCTGCGGTGCGGGGGTGGCGGGACTGGCCGCGATCGGCGCCGCGGGAAGCCTGGGGGCCGTCGTGTACGCCACCGACCCGCGCCCCGAGGTCGCCGACCAGGTCAGGTCGCTGGGCGGCGAGTACCTCTCGGTCGAGGTCGAGGACGCCGGCGAGGTGGAGGTCTCGGCGACGGGATACGCCAAGGAGATGTCGCAGGACTACAACGCCCGCGCGGCGCAGCTGTACACGGACCGGATCACCGAGATGGACATCGTGATCACGACCGCCCTGATTCCGGGCCGTCCGGCGCCGACGCTGATCACCGCGGAGATGGTGGCGTCGATGAGGTCCGGCAGCGTGATCGTGGACCTGGCCGCCGCGAACGGCGGCAACGTCGAGGGCACGGTCAGGGACCGGGCGGTGGTCACGGACAACGGTGTGACGATCATCGGCTACACCGACCTGCCCGGGCGGCTGCCCGCGCAGGCGTCCCAGCTGTACGGCACCAACCTGGTCAACCTGATGAAGCTGATGACGCCGGCCAAGGACGGCCGGCTGGTGCTGGACTTCGACGACGTGGTGCAGCGGTCGATGACCGTGGTCCGCGACGGCGAGTCGACCTGGCCGCCACCGCCGGTCCAGGTGTCCGCCGCTCCGGCGGCCGCCCCCGCCTCCGTGTCCCCGGGTGCGAAGCCCGCCGGCTCCCCGTCAGCGCCGCCGGTGTCGACGCGGCGCCGGTTCGCCGCGGTCGGGGTCGGCGCGATCACGCTGTTCCTGCTCGCGGCCCTGTCCCCGCCGGCGCTGCTGGGACACCTGACGGTGTTCGCGCTGGCGATCGTGATCGGCTACTACGTGATCGGGCAGGTGCACCACGCCCTGCACACACCGCTGATGAGCGTCACCAACGCGATCTCGGGAATCATCGTGGTCGGCGCCCTGATGCAGATCGGTCACGGTGAGGCCCCCAACGGCCGGGCGGTCACGGCACTCGCGACGCTCGCGATCCTGCTGGCCTCGGTCAACATCTTCGGTGGCTTCGCGGTGACCCGCCGGATGCTCTCCATGTTCTCGAGAAGCTGAGGGGCTCTGCCATGTCTGATCTGATGACTGTCGGGACAGGGGCGGCGGCCGCCTACATCGTCGCGGCGCTGCTCTTCATCCTGGCGCTGGCCGGGCTGTCGCACCACGAGTCCGCCAAGGCCGGCAAGACCTTCGGCGTCGGCGGCATGGCGGTGGCCCTGACCGCGACGATCGTGCTCGCGATCGACCACGGCATCTCCGGAGCCGGTCTGGCGCTGATGATCGGCGCCGTGGCGGTCGGTGCCGCGATCGGGCTGTGGCGGGCCCGGGTCGTGGAGATGACCGGGATGCCCGAACTGATCGCCCTGCTGCACTCCTTCGTGGGTCTGGCGGCGGTACTGGTGGGCTGGAACGGCTACCTGCACGTGGAGGCCGCCCTGGACGGCCCGGGCAGTGCCGAGGCCGCGGCGCTGCGGGCCCAGGACCTGCTCGGGATCCATTCCGCCGAGGTGTTCATCGGCGTCTTCATCGGCGCGGTCACCTTCACCGGCTCGGTCGTGGCGTTCCTCAAGCTCTCGGCGCGGATCAGGTCGGCGCCGCTGATGCTCCCCGGCAAGAACCAGCTCAACCTCGCGGCCCTCGGCGCGTTCGCCGTGCTCACCACATGGTTCGTGATCGACCCGGCGCTGTGGCTGCTGGTGGCGGTCACGATCGTAGCCCTGGCCCTGGGATGGCACCTGGTCGCCTCGATCGGCGGCGGTGACATGCCGGTCGTCGTGTCGATGCTGAACTCCTACTCCGGCTGGGCGGCCGCGGCTTCGGGATTCCTGCTGGAGAACGACCTCCTGATCATCACCGGCGCCCTGGTCGGCTCCTCCGGTGCCTATCTGTCCTCCGTCATGTGCAAGGCGATGAACCGGTCCTTCATCTCCGTGATCGCCGGCGGGTTCGGTATCGAGGCCGGCCCGGCCGACGACAGGGACTACGGAGAACACCGCGAGATCACCGCCGAGGGCGTCGCCGAACTCCTCGGAACGGCCGACTCGGTGATCATCACCCCCGGCTACGGCATGGCCGTGGCTCAGGCCCAGTACGGCGTCGCCGAGTTGACCCGCAAGCTCAGGGACCGGGGCGTCAAGGTCCGCTTCGGCATCCACCCGGTCGCGGGCCGGCTGCCCGGACACATGAACGTCCTGCTCGCCGAGGCCAAGGTCCCCTACGACATCGTCCTGGAGATGGACGAGGTCAACGACGACTTCGACGGGACCTCCGTCGTCCTGGTCATCGGCGCCAACGACACCGTCAACCCCGCGGCGGCCGAGGACCCGGGCTCGCCCATCGCCGGCATGCCGGTCCTCCAGGTCTGGAACGCCGAGAACGTCATCGTCTTCAAGCGCTCCATGGCCTCCGGTTACGCCGGCGTTCAGAACCCCCTCTTCTACCGCGACAACTCCGCCATGCTCTTCGGTGACGCCAAGGAGCGCGTCGACGACATCCTCCGGGTCCTGTGACCCGTTGTCGGTGGGACCCGTTACCTTCGGGGCATGTCGATCACCGCACAACTGCGCGATTCGGTGGGGCTGCCGGGTGGGGGCGCCCTCGTCCACGGCTTCGCGCTGGACAGCCGCGGGGGCGGTGCGTGCCGCGTCCTCCTCGGCGACGGGCGCGAGCTGGCGGTCCACGACCTGGACGAGTTGTTCGCGGGTGAGCGTGCGCCGAGCGCCGTGTTTCCCCTTCCCTGGCCGGGCTGGGACCGCGGCGTCCACTCGGTGAGTCCCGACGGCACGTTCGCGGTGTTCTCGGGCCAGCGTGCGGTACGGGCCGTGGGCAGGGGCGGCGAGACGCTGTGGGAGTACCGGCACGCCTGCTGGGGGCCGGCGATCGGCCACCCGCACACGGGGGACGAGCAGGAGGTGTGCCCCGGTAACGAGCACGGCTCCTGCCGGGTCTCGGAGGACGGCCGGTTCGTCTGGGCGCACGTCGTGGTCGAGCCGGCGGACGACGAGTGGGAGGAGCGCTGGGTCGTCCTGGACGCCCGGGACGGACGGGAGCTGGCCCGGCTGCCGCTGGACAGTGCGGCATCCGGTTCGCACCAGCTGTCCCACCCCGATGGTGTCCACATGGGTCTGTGCATCGGCATGGGCCAGGACGGCGTTCTGCTGCACTGGGCGCGCCAGGACGGCGGCGAGCTGACCGGCTGGGACCTGAACGAGGGCATGGACCGCATCCTGATGGACGTCCATGAGGGGCACCCGGGCTTCCTGACCGTCGAGCACAGCGGATGGAACCTTCAGGTGCACGCTCTGGACGGCACCGTGCTCGCGGAGATGTCGCCCGAGTCGGCCGACGACGAGGACCCGCCCCGCTGGGACTACGGCTGCGGCTTCGTGGACGCCGACACGGTCATCGCCTCGACGACCGACTCCGCCGAGGAACCCGAACAGGCCCGCCACTGGCTGCTCCACGCCCGCACCCTGGAGATACGCGGGGCGGTCGCGTATCCCACGGGCCCCGTCGACGGCTATGTGCGTCCGCTCGGCGACGGGACCTGGCTCACCTGGGACGACAAGAGCGGGACGCTGAACCGCTGGGCGGCGACGACACTTTGAGCGCGCACGGCCAGGGCGCACGCCGAACGGCGTGCGCCCTGGCCGTGGTGCGCGGGAGCGGCTTCCGTCAGCCCTTCCAGACCGTCTTGAGGTTGCAGAACTCCCGGATGCCCTCCGCGGCGAGCTCGCGCCCGATGCCCGAGTCCTTCACGCCGCCGAACGGCAGCTCGGGGTAGGAGACGCTCATGCCGTTGACGAAGACGGCGCCCGCCTCGAGCCGCGGGATCAGGAACCGCTCCTCGTCGGGGTCGGTGGTCCACACCGACGAGCTGAGGCCGAAGGCCGTGTCGTTGGCGAGTGCCGCGGCCTGTTCGATGTCGTCGACCCGGTGCACCACGGCCAGCGGACCGAAGGCCTCCTCCCCGTACACCCGCATGTCGCAGGTGACCTCCTCCAGCACCGTCGGCTCGAAGAACCACCCCCCGGTACCGACCGCCGACCCGCCGCACCGCAGGACGGCACCCTTCGAGACGGCGTCGTCGACCAGTTCGGCGAGCTCGCGCCGGCCCGACTCCGTGGCGATCGGCCCGATCTCGGTGTCCTCGTCGAGCGGGTCGCCGACGGTCAGGGCCTTCGTGCCCGCGACGAAGGCCTCGACGAACTCCTCGTACACCTCGGAGTGGACGATGAACCGCTTGGCCGCGATGCACGACTGACCGTTGTTCATCGTGCGGGCGCTCACGGCGGTCCGGGCCGCGGCGCGAACATCGGCGGAGGGCAGCACGATGAACGGGTCGGACCCGCCCAGCTCCAGCACGGCCTTCTTCACCTCCGAGCCCGCGATTGCCGCGATGGACCGTCCGGCCGGCTCGGATCCGGTCAGCGTCACGGCGGCGACGCGCCGGTCGCGGAGAACGGCCTCGACGTCCGCCGCTCCGATCAGGAGCGCCTGGAACGACCCGACGGGGAAGCCGGCGCGTTCGAAGAGCGTGTCGAGGTACAGCGCGGACTGCGGGACGTTCGAGGCGTGCTTGAGCAGGCCCACGTTGCCGGCCATCAGCGCCGGCGCGGCGAAGCGGATCACCTGCCACATCGGGTAGTTCCAAGGCATCACGGCGAGAACGACGCCGAGGGGCTCGTAGGAGGTGTAGGCGGCCGAGGCCTTGACCGTTCCCGGGTCGGCGAGCGGCTGGTCGGCCAGCAGGGTCTCGGCGTTGTCGGCGTAGAATCGCATCGCCTGGGCGCACTTGAGGACTTCCGCACGGGCCTGCGTGATCGGCTTGCCCATCTCGATGGTGAGCATGGGCGCCGCCAGGTCCACCTCGGCCTCGACCAGGTCCGCGGCCGCCCGCATCCACCGGGCGCGCGTGTCGAAATCGGTCGCCCGGAGCGTCGCGGCCGCGGCGTGTGCTCGCACCAGCCGCTGCTCGACCTGTTGCTCCGTGAGGGGGGCGAACTCCTCGACGAGCTCACCCGTAGCGGGATTGACGGTGGCTATGGGCACGGTGCTCTCCTCGTGGTGTGGGCATCCAAGAGCTGGATTGGATCCACTGTAGGCCTCGTCGGGATGGCATGCCAGGGGTGTTGGGGTGCGCGAGCGCTTCATCACATCAAGTTGGATACATTCGCAACGGGCATCCCTGTGCGGGACCCGGAGTCGGGAACGCGCGGCCGAGCGGGCCCCGGCGCGGGGCGGGACGCCGTTTCGCTCCCCGGGAGCTCCGGCGTCCCGCGCGCGTCAGTGCTTGTCGGTGAAGAGTTCCGGGTGCGCCGTGAGTTCGACCCGCGTGCGACGGATGTGCCCGGTCAGGTACCGTTCGCCGTCCTCGGGATCGCGGCGCCGCACGGCGTCGAGGATCAGCCGGTGTTCGGCGTTGACGATGGCGCCCCGGTCGGGGTCGGTGAGCACCATGAACGCACGGCGGTAGTGCTGGGTGGAGTTCCAGAGCCGCTCGGTGATGGCCAGCAGGTGCTCGCTGGGGCACCCCGCGTAGGTGGTCATGTGGAACTCGCGGTCCAGGAGCAGGAACCGGTTGACGTCGCTCTGGCTCTCGATCTCGTCCTGGAGTTGCTCCAGGCGGTCGATGTGCTGATCGGCGAGATGGGGGAGGCTCTCGATCAGGGTCAGCGGCTCGAGGCGCTCGCGCATCCGGTAGTAGGTGTTGACCTCCTGGAGGCTGAGCATCGGAACCCGCGAGCCCCGGTTGGGGAACGACTCCGCGAGGCCGTCGGACTCCAGGATCCTCAGCGCTTCGCGGACCGGGATCCGGCTCGTGCCCAGGCGCGCCGCGATGTCGTCCTGCCGCAGCCAGGTGCCGGGTGTCAGTTCGCCGGCCAGGATCTCCTCACGGAGGATGCCCGCGATGTGCCGGCTCCTGACGCTGTCCGACCCGCGCGGATCGCGAGCGTGCGCGGGGGTCAAGAGCGGTCACCTCTGAACTGTGACGGGTCGCGGTGGAAGGCCTTCCCCTCAGGATACGACACCAGCTCGAACTGCATTCCCCATGGTGAGAGGAAGTAGACCCACCGCTGACCTTCCGAAGGACCGGCGCTGGAGGTGGGATCGCCGAGTACGGGAACGCCCCGCGCCCGCAGGAACGACACGGCCTCGTCGAGGTCTTCGACGTACAGCGCGACATGGTGTCCGCCGACGTCGCTGTTGCGCGGGACGGTCTGCCGCTGCGCGTCCGCCTGGTACGCGAAGACCTCGAACACCGCCTGCTCACCGCACCGGTAGAAGCTCAGCCGGCGCATGACCGTGCGCGGGTCCACGTTCAGGTGCTCCGACATCCAGTCGTCGCTCGCGCTGAGCGGGCCGATCGAGTACAGGTACTCGCACCCCAGGACGTCCACGAGCCATGCGTGCGCCTGGTCCAGGTCCGGCACCGTGAAGCCGATGTGATCCAGGCGTGTGAGGCCGGGCAGAGTCATGATCTTCCTCCTTTGGATCCGAATGATGCTCCATGGTCGCGTCGATGCCGCAATCTGTCGAGTGGAACCTTGTAATTGGATCCAACCGTGTGGCAGGGTCGATGCACTCCGGTCGATCGAAGGGGGCACTCGATGCCTGCGGAAAACACACTCGAAGCGAAGGCCGCGTGGTCGGAGTTCGTCGTCACGCAGGACGACTGGGACGCCGCGGCCCCGGACCTCCTGACGGGCATGTTCAGCCAGCTGGTGCTGATCCGGGCCTTCGAGGAGTACGTCCTGGAGCTCGCCGCCGACGGACTCATCCACGGCCCGGCGCACTCCAGCATCGGCCAGGAGGGCGGCGCCGTCGGCGCGTGCTTCGCCCTGACGTCGCAGGACACCGTGAACGGCTCGCATCGCGGCCATCACCAGTTCCTCGCCAAGGTGCTCGCCCATCTGCATCCCGAGGGCATCGAGCCGACCAAGCCGTTCCCCGAGGACGTGCAGGACGTGCTGCTGCGTTGTCTGCGCGAGATATGCGGACTCGACCGGGGGTTCAGCCACGGCCGGGGCGGGAGCATGCACCTGCAGTGGCACGAGGCCGGCGCGATCGGGACGAACGCGATCGTCGGCGGCGGGGTACCGCTCGCGGCCGGATCCGCCTACGCCCACAAGGAGTCCGGAACCGAGGCGGTGACCTTCACGTTCTTCGGCGACGGTGCGATCAACATCGGATCCACGCTGGAGACCCTCAATCTCGCGGCTGCGTGGTCGCTGCCCCTGTGCTTCTTCGTCGAGAACAACCTGTACGCCGTCTCCACCCACGTCTCCGAAGTCACCGCAGAGCCACGGCTGTCCGGCCGCGGCCCGGGCTTCGGCATCCGGAGCTGGAAGGTCGACGGCATGGATCCGCTGGCCGTGTACCTCGTGACGCAGCAGGCCCTCACGCACATGCGGGGCGGCGGCGGCCCGACGATGATCGAGGCCGACGTCTACCGCTACTTCCACCAGAACGGTCCCTTCGCCGGTTCGGCGTTCCGGTACCGGACCAAGGAGGAGGAGGCGCAGTGGCGTTCCCGCGACCCCATCGACACCGTGGTGCGGCACCTGGTGCGACGCAGGATCCTCACCAAGAAGGCGGTCACGGAGACGATCCAGCGCGCCAAGGGGCTGATGTCCGAACTCGGCGACGTCATCCTGGAACCGCGGCCGGGCGGCAAGCCCGGTGAGCGCCGCATCGCGCCCTCGGAGTGGCCGGACCCGGCATTCGTCGACCAGGGCGTCAGGGGGGATCTGTCGGAGCTGGCCGCGATCGAGTTCACCGACACCGGGGACTTCGCCGACGACCTGACCGACGTCAAGTTCATCGGCGCCGTGGCCGCGGTGATGGGGCGCCGGCTGGAGACCGACCCTCGGGTGGTGGTGATGGGGGAGGACGTGCACCGGCTCAACGGCGGCACCAACGGCGCCACCCGCGGACTGAGCGAGGCGTTTCCCGGCCGTGTGATCGGGACGCCGATCTCGGAGAACGCGTTCGCCGGCCTCGGCGGCGGACTGGCGCTGGACGGCCGGTACCGCCCGATCGTCGAGTTCATGTACGCCGACTTCATGTGGGTCGCTGCGGACCAGCTGTTCAACCAGATCGGGAAGGCGCGCCACATGTTCGGCGGTGAGGGCAAGGTGCCGTTCGTCCTGCGCAGCAAGGTCGCCACCGGCACCGGGTACGGATCGCAGCACTCGATGGACCCGGCCGGCGTGTTCGCCACGGCGCCGGGCTGGCGGATCGTCGCGCCGTCGACCCCCTTCGACTACGTCGGCCTGATGAACACGGCCCTGGCCTGCGACGACCCGGTCGTGGTCCTCGAGCACGTCGATCTGTACAACTCGACCGGCCCGGGACTGCCGGACAACCTCGACCACCACCTGCCGGTCGGCAAGGCCGCCGTACGCCGTGAGGGCTCGGCCCTGACCATCCTCACCTATCTCGCGATGACGCCGGCCGTCCTGGACGCCGTCGAGGAGACCGGAGTGGACGCCGAGGTCGTCGACCTGCGCTGGCTGGACCGTGCCAGCCTGGACTGGGACACGATCACGCGATCCGTGCAGAAGACCAACAACGTGCTCATCGCCGAGCAGGGAGCCCTCGGCACCTCCTACGGCGGCTGGCTCGCGGACGAGATCCAGCGAAGGCTGTTCGACTGGCTCGACGCCCCGATCGAGCGCGTGACGGGCGGCGAGGCGTCGCCCAGCATCAGCAAGGTGCTGGAGCGTGCCGCGTTCGCCTCCACGGAGGAAGTCGTCGCCAAGCTCCGCCGGATCGCCCAGGAGCAGAACCATGGCTGAGCTGCTGCGCATGCCCGAGATCGCCGCCAACACCGAGGAGGCGATCCTGGAGTCCTGGAACGTCGGTGTCAACGTCCCCTACGCGGCCGGAGATCCGATCGTCACGGTGGAGACCGAGAAGGCCGTCGTCGAGGTGGAGGCCGAGAGCGAGGGAGTGCTCCTGCGCCTCCTGGTGGAGGCCGGCACGAAAGTCGAGGTGGGCACGCCGATCGCGGTCTGGGGGGCGCCGGACGAGCCGGTGTCCGCGGTGGACGACCTGGTGGCTTCGCTGGGTACCGGAACGGCCCCGGTACCGGCTTCCCCGGGGCCGGCGTCCCCGGGGCCGGCGGCGGAAGAGCCCGCGGCGCAGGCCGCCGACGGGGCCGCACGGGGCGGGGCCGCACGCGCCGGCGGCGGGCGCCTCTTCGCCAGCCCGCTGGCGCGACGTCGCGCACGCGAGCTCGACGTCGACCTGAACTCCGTGACGGGGAGCGGTCCGCGGGGAAGGATCCGGCGCTCCGACGTCGAGGCCGCCGCCGCCCGGCCGGCCCGGCAGGAGCAGGTGGCGGCCCCGGTGGACGCCGGGGCGCAGGGCGGGACACGTACGGCTCCGGCAACCGGCGCACGCTTCGTGGACGTGCCCACTACGCGGATGCGGGCCGCCATCGCCCGCCGGCTGACGGAGAGCAAGCGGAACACGCCGCACTTCTACGTGCGCGGCAGCGCACGCGTCGACGCGCTGCTCACTCTGCGGCAGCAGATCAACGCCGGGCAGGGCGTGCGGGTGTCGATCAACGACCTGCTGGTCAAGGCGATCGCGTCCGCGCACACGGGCGTCCCCGCGATGAACGTCCAGTGGAACGACACCTCGATCCGGCACTTCTCGGACGTCGACATCGCCGTGGCCGTCGCCACCGACGGCGGTCTGGTCACCCCGGTGATCCGCGGTGTGGACTCCCTGTCGACGAGCGGCGTCGCCACGGCGACGAAGGACCTCATCGCCCGCGCCAAGGAGCGCCGGCTCCGGCAGGACGAACTGGAGGGCGGCGCGATCACGATCACGAACCTCGGCATGTACGGCACCGAGGACTTCGCGGCGATCATCAACCCGCCGCAGGCGGCGATCCTGGCCGTCGGCGCGGTGCGGCAGGAGCCGGTCGTCGAGGACGGCGCGGTCGACATCGCGTCCGTACTGCGGCTGACCCTGGCCGTCGACCACAGGGCGGTGGACGGCGCCGTCGCGGCCGAGTGGCTGAGGGAGTTCGTGGACGTGCTCGAACACCCCCTCCGGATCCTGCTGTGAACACCGGCGAACGCGAGGCGAAGGAGAACGCAGCATGACCGAGAGCACTTTCGACCTCGTGGTCCTCGGCGGCGGGTCGGGCGGTTACGCCGCCGCGCTCCGCGGCGCGGAACTGGGGTTCAGCGTCGCCCTCGTCGAGGAGGACAGGCTCGGCGGAACGTGCCTGCACAGCGGCTGCATCCCGACCAAGGCCCTGCTGCACGCCGCCGAGGTCGCCGAACTGTCGCGGCACGCCGCGTCGATCGGCGTCCGTGCCTCCTTCGAGGGCATCGACCTGCCCGGCGTGTACGCCTATCGCGACGGCGTCGTGGACCGCCTGTACAAGGGGCTGCAGGGACTGGTCGCCGCCCATGACGTGACCTTGGTCCGGGGGCGCGGGCACCTGGTGTCGCCGTCGGCCGTGCGGGTCGGCGAGGTCGTCCACTCCGCGGCGGTGGCCGTGGTCCTGGCCACCGGGTCCGTCGCCCGGAGCCTGCCCGGACTCGACTTCGGCGGACGGGTCCTCTCGTCGACGCAGGCGCTCTCCCTGCCGGAGCTTCCGCGCAGCGCGATCATCCTCGGCGGCGGCGTCATCGGTGTCGAGTTCGCGAGCCTGTGGCGCTCGTTCGGCGTCGACGTCACCATCGTCGAGGCGCTCCCGGGCCTGGTCCCGAACGAGGACCGCTCCTGCGGCAGGGCCCTGGAACGCGCCTTCCGCCGACGCGGGATCACGGTCCGCACCGGCGTCCGGGTCGCCGCCGTCGAGCAGGACGCGAAGGGGGTCTCGGTCGCACTCGCGGAGGGCGAGCCTCTGGAGGCCGACGTCCTGCTGGTCGCCGTCGGCCGGGGGCCCCGCACGGCCGGCATGGGATTCGAGGAGGCCGGTGTGACGCTGGACCGCGGATTCGTCGAGGTCGACGCCGCCCTGCGCACCCGGGTGCCCGGTGTCTACGCCGTCGGGGACGTCGTCGAGGGTCTCCAACTCGCCCATCGCGGCTTCCAGCAGGGAATCTTCGTCGCGGAGGAGATCGCCGGTCTGGCCCCGGCACCGGTTCCCGAAGCCCACATCCCCCGCGTCACCTACTCCGACCCGGAGGTCGCGTCGGTCGGTCTGACGCAGGCGCAGGCCGAGGAGCGGCTCGGTGCCGGCCGGGTGGAGTGCGTCGAGTACAACCTGGCCGGCAACGGCAAGAGCCAGATCATCGGTGCGTCCGGCTTCGTGAAGCTGGTTCGTGAGAAGGACGGCCCGGTGGTGGGCGTCCACATGGTCGGGGCGAGGGTGGGCGAACTCATCGCGGAGGCACAGCTCGCGGTCGCCTGGGAAGCCCATCCGGGCGATGTCGCCCCGCTCGTGCACGCGCACCCGACCCAGAACGAGGCTCTGGGGGAGGCGTTCCTCGCCCTCGCGGGCAAGCCGTTGCACACGCACCGCTGAGTCCGGGGCCGCCCGCGACCGGGCCGGCGCGCCGTCGGGCGGGGCGCCGGGCCCGGCCCGGCGGTGAGCGGCGCCCGGAACACCACGCCCTTCCCGGGCAGACCACCCGCGCCCCGGGACGACGCTTCCCCCAGGTGGTCCACCATGGTCTCGCACGCCCCACCGCCGCCTCCGGACGGCGCGAACGCCGCCCGCGGGGCCGGGAACTGGCTGCGCAGCGGGCGCGGCGGCCGGCTCTCCTCACGTATGCCGCTGCACCTCACGCAAGCGTTCCTCGTCGGCGGCACCGGAGGGCCGGCAGGGGGAGTGGTGCGCTTTCGGATGTCCGGCGGCGACGATCCCGGCCGCCCGCGGCGCTCCGCGTGGCGCCGGACCGAGCTGGGACGCCAACTCGGCGGATCCGGCGGGGAGCTGCGGCTGGTCCGGCCCCGCGACGACACCGGCATCCGGCGGGCCCTCATCGCGATGCTCACACTCAACGGCGTCACCGACGTCGCCGCCCTGGTCCGGCTGGATGTCGCCGGAATGTCGGCGCCGGGCGCGGGGCCGGGCGCGGGGCAGTCAACGGGCCATGCCGTGACCGTCGGTGTCGACGTGCGGTTCTGGGCGGGTCTGTGGAACCTGGCCGTGCCGGAGGGCACGCGCTGCCAGGTGTATCTGGAGGGCCGGGTCCGCGTGCTGCCCGACTGGCCGTTGCCGCACTGAGCGGAGCAGCGCGGGCGCCGCGGTGGAGTCGGCGGCCTTCGGCATAGGCCTGACGGCCGTCGTCCTGGGCCGCCGGACTCCCGCCGTCGCGCACGGCCCGTCCGGGACGGGCGGGACCGCGACCGCCGCCCTGGAGCCGGACCCCGGCGGATACCCCGCGTCGCCTTCACCGGCGCCGGCGGGGGCCCGCCCGTACCCGCACGGCCGGCACGCGGCGGAGCGCTGAGGGCGGTCGCGGCGGACGCACGCCGGTGTCAGGACGCGGCCGATTCGGGCCACAGGGCTCGCAGGGCCCCGGGAACCCCCTCCAGGGCCTTGGAGTCGCCCATGGCCAACTGGAGGATGTAGCCGGGCAGGGTGCAGATGAGCGCGGCACCGATGGCCTCGGGGGAGGCCTCGCGGGTGAGGGTGCCGCTCTGCTGGTGCTCGCGGATGACCTCGGTGAGAGCCGAGCGCATCTGGGCCAGCAGGTCGTTGAACTGCGCGGCCAGCGAGGGGTTCCGCAGGGACTCGGACCAGGCGAGCACGGAGAGGCCCGCGATGTTCTGCTCGGCGGTCTTGGCCTTCACGATGTCGAAGACATCGGCCATCAGGTCCCCGACGGAACTGCTGGGCCGATCCTTGGCGACGCTGTGGACCATCGCGAGGACGTCGCGCATGCTCTCCTCCACGATCGCCGTGATCATCTCGTTCTTGCTGGGGAAGTGCCGGTAGACCGCGCCCGCCGAGAGGCCCGCCTCCGCGAAGAGGTCCTGCATGGACGTCGAATGGAATCCGTCCCGCAGGAAGCAGCGGCGGGCCGCGTCCAGGATCTGCCTGCGGCGGGCCTCCATGTACTCCGGCGTGACCTTCGGCATGGATCCATCCTCTGCTTAAAAAACGAATCTTCGTGTTAACTTAGCATGACGCCGATGGGCGTCGGCGGGCGTCGGGAAGTGCCGCGCCGAGGCTCGTGCACCGGCGCTTCGGCCCTCCCGCGGGACTCCGCGTGGACCCGGTCGGCCGGTACGCGGCGCCGCGGCTCGCCTCTCGCGCACAGCCTCCCTGGCGAATTCTTTTCCCGACCGCTCTGGACATCCACCGCGTCTGCCGCAACCATGGTTACTCCATACGGTATGCAATCTGCAGTATGGGATCTCGACGTACCACTCCTGACCCGGCGTTGGATGTGAGGTGGCCGTTGTGACGAAGGCTTTGGAGGGTGTTCGTGTTCTGGACATGACGCATGTCCAGTCGGGTCCGTCGGCGACGCAGTTGCTGGCGTGGCTGGGTGCGGACGTGGTGAAGCTGGAGGCGCCCGGGGGTGACATCACCCGGCGTCAGCTGCGGGACGTGCCCGGGGTGGACAGCCTGTACTTCACGATGCTCAACGCGAACAAGCGGAGCATCACGCTGAACACCAAGACCCCGCGCGGACGGGAGATCCTGACCGACCTGATCGCCCGCAGCGACGTGATGGTCGAGAACTTCGGCCCCGGCGCGATCGACCGGATGGGCTTCACCTGGGAACGCATCCAGGAGATCAACCCCCGCATCGTGTACGCCTCGATCAAGGGCTTCGGGGACGGCCCCTACACCGCGTTCAAGGCCTACGAGGTCGTCGCGCAGGCCATGGGCGGCTCGATGGCCACCACCGGCTTCGAAGGC